>OX638355.1:432500-5108082 GCA_951813285.1 Terriglobia bacterium | reverse complement strand
GGCGCACCACCTCGGCCGCCCCCAGCCGATCGGCCCCTTCGCTGGTCCGCAGCATGTAGAACCCGTCCAGTTGCGCCTCCCGGGTGATGGCTTGCTGGCGCCGCTCATAGTGGAAGGACCCGTCTGCAATCTCCGTCTGGAAGTGCTTGGCCAACTTGGTAGCGGTTCTTGATGCGGCTGACTTTCTCGGCGATCTCAGTGGCCGACAGGGGCGTGCGGGTTCGTCTGGCTACTTGGCGTCGGCCAAGGTGCTTCGGGAGACTCGGCCACGGATGCCAACATGATAGAGCTTGGACTGCACGGCGCGCAGACAGGTTTCGGTGTCGCGCAGACTTTCCCGATAGGTGAGTTGGGCGAAGACCATACAAAGGAATTGATCGAGGCAGGAAAACTTGCGCACCCGGTAGTTGCCTTGATAGCGACGAACGCACTGGTTGAACTCGTGCTTGGGCAGGAAGTCCATCAACTGCGAGAACACCATTTGTCCTGTGTACATCAGCCACTCCTTTCCACATGAAGCCTGAGAAAGTATGGCTGAAGTCTTGCAGCGCGTTGAAGTCGAAAACACTCATTCCTACTCGTAACCTGTTGGAATTACGCCTGTTACACTAAAGTCACGAAAGCTTAACCGGACAGTACTGAAACCGCATCGTAGATGCGCTCTGCGATGACTATAAGTCCCACGCCTACCAGATCAGTCGTCGCGAGGCCGGAGCGATAGGCCTAAAGATCCATAATGCTAGCTCAGCTGTAGACGCCATCCTGACGGAGTTGCTCAAGCTCTACACAGCCAGACCGCTAGGCCCATTTGGAACCTCGACTCAGCCTGGAGCGGAAGCCCTCATGCATATCGCATGGATCGACTCGAAAAGGCAGCAGTTCCGTTGTGAGCAGCAGGTTACCTTTGCCGAAAACAATAGTTTTAAGAAAGGGAGAGATAGTGTAGTGTCCCGTTAATACGTGTAGACAATCGTTCCACCTTATCGAGGATAGACCGGGCAGTGGCGACCCAGACGAACGGCTTCGAGGTGGTATTGTACTGGTCGGTGAACTCCATGATCTGGGTCACCAGTTCCTTGACGCTCCGAAAGGATTCACGCTTGATGGCTCGCTGGCTGATCAGGCCGAACCAACGCTCCACCTGATTCAGCCAGGAGGCGTAGGTTGGCGTGAAGTGCAGGTGGTAGCGCGGCCGCTTCGCGATCCAGGCCTTGACCTTGGGATGCTTGTGGGTGGCATAGTTGTCAAGGATGAGATGGATGTCGAGATCCGCGGGGGTTTCCTTGTCGATCAGGTTCAGGAAGGCAAGCCAGTCCTGATGGCGATGCCGCTTCCTGCATTTGGCAATCACCCGCCCCGTGGCCACGTCCAAGGCGGCAAACAGCGTGGTGGTGCCGTGGCGGACATAGTCATGGGTGAAGCCTTCGACATAGCCCAGGTTCAAGGGGAGTTTCGGCTGGGTGCGGTCCAGCGCTTGGATCTGGGATTTCTCATCCACGCACAGCACGATCGCATGGTCGGGCGGATTCAGGTAAAGCCCCGTGATATCCCGGACTTTCTCGATAAAGAAGGGATCGGTGGACAACTTGAAGGTCTTTGCCAGATGGGGCTTGAGGCCGAACAGGGAGAACCAGCGATGCACGGTGGTCTTGGAGATGCCCTCGGCTTCTCCCATCACACGCAGGCTCCAGTGGGTCGCCTTCTCGGGCTTCTTCTCTAGCGCATGCTTGATGACGGTCGCCACTTTTTCATCGTCATAGGTGCGGGGGCGGCCGGGGCGCAGTTCGTCGTGCAGGCCCTCGATACCGGCCTCGAGGAAGCGGCGGCGCCACTTGCCGACCGCTTGCGGCGAGGCGCCGACCCGCCGGGCGACGGCCGCGTTGGTCAGGCCCTCGGCGCAAGCCAGGATCATGCGGGCTCGCAGAACCACCCCATGAGGCATCGCGGTGGAGTCAGCCACCCCCTTGAGTTGGTCCTGTTGCTGTGGGTTGAGCGTCAGAGGCATCAGTTTGCGTCCACGCGGCATGGCAGTCTCCTTTCGGGCTGGAATACTGCCATTATACTACATTTATTTAAGGGACACTACAATAGGTGGGCAGTCTATTGATCCGGCTGAACTCGACGCTTTTCGGCGTCCTCAGCCGCACGCTGTAAGTACGAGGCAGGTGATTCTGTCCAGGTCGTACGATCTCGGTATGACTCGCGATAAGGCACAACGCGCGAGTTGGTGGACTGCGTCCGCTCAAGCAGGGAAACAGGTGGCATCCTACTCCTGTTAGCGGCCTCTGTGAGTGTCATGGACTTATTTGTTGACATCTCTATTTGTACCTTTCGTGGCGATTGAGCCGGGCGGGGTCAGGAGAAGAAGGCGATCTTGAGCAGCAGGAGGATGATGGCTGGCCCGAAGAAGTACTTGATGATCCTAAGATCCGCTTTCAAACCGGCGATCTCGGCCTTGACGCCAGCGATCTCTGCCCTGAGATCTGCTTTAGTGGCCAGCTCGGCATCCGAACGACTGATGGCGGCAACCACGACTTCGGCCTGGCGGGAATCCATGCCGGCGTCTTCAAGCTCTCGGATGGTGGCGTGAGTATCGATGGTGTAGGTGGCCATGGTCTTTTCTCTTGACTAGAGCTTAACATAGTCAACCGAAGAGAACATTCCAGACTCTTCGATAGACCTTGTAGACAACAGCCCCCGCAAGCTGTGCAGTAAGGCCTGAGAACAGCGCTACCATAGCCACTGAAGCACCCGGCCGGTCACAGCCCCTGCTGGTAGCACAAGAGCAAATGTGTGGTGGTCCGTAAATGCAGCGACACTATTAGAATGGTATGTCGTCACCGCTTTCACTCTTCTCTACTGCTGTGTAAGAAAGGTCGTTAAACCTATCGATCAATTCGTTCACGTCAGGATGGTTTGCCGTGTAATGTCTGGCGAGATATTCAACTGCTCGATGCATGTTCTTCAAACAGTCTAGAGTTGCCTGATAGCCTCCATTCCCCTCGACTTGCTGATCATGCAATGCGATGTAATGACTCAGCAGTCTAGGGATCAAACCGATTGGTAGGCCTGAGTCTCTCCGAATTCGTGCGCCCGCTCTGCTTAGCTGAAGAATCTCTTCTAACAAATCTCTGTCTGAGCGAAGCGGCGTTTCCGGGTCGCCTACCTTTGCGAGGATCTCATTAATCTTTCCTTCAAGATCTGGCCACCACTTCTTGAACACCGTATCAAGCGTCTTCTGCGGTAGTTTGTCTTCGCCGAGTCGTTTGTTGATGAGACTGAGCAGTCGGTGCATATCATCCTTAGCGAATTCCGTTGTTTGAAACTGCTTTAGCGGACCCGCAAGGTCGTTGTTAGTGATTCCAAACAAGACTGGACAAACATGAGACTGTTCCAAGCTCTTAGATAGAGCGCCAGCTTCGAAAAGAATCCAATCACTGTGAATGTTGTCCTGTGTGATGCAAAGGATGCCGATCTGTGATTCTGAAAGTTCCTTTGAAACATCGGCTGGCCAACGTGTTCCTTTGTCTAAATCTGATGGAGTGAAGTACGGCCTAACGAGTTGAAGAACTCCAGGTAGCCAGTCACGAAGAGCTTCGCCAAGCTTCTTGCTGTGCTGTCCCGACCAACTGATAAACACTTTCATTAGTTTTCCTCCAAATGGATGTCGTGCTGAAGGCCAGCGGCGGTCCTATTTGCTGCAGCGGCCTGGCCCAGCTCGACCAAGTCGCTGCAGAACCCGGCCCAGTGTGGGGGCCTGCAATTACGCTGACGCGAGATGACGCTTCTGCGCAAGCGCACAAATATGCATGTGCGCATAGCAGGGAGAATGTCAGCGTGTCCAATCAGAGCGGGAGGGCGGATGATAGCGGGTGGCCGGCCGGTTATGTACTCGAACCGGCTGAGGGCTCCAGTCACGGTCTTGCGCTTGGAGAAGAGTGTAGGGATTGCGGGAGGGAAGCACCTCGGCCCATTCGCGTCTGAGGCGTTTTTGTTCGCGCCAGCGAATACCAGGATTGGCGATGCGGGCAGTACTGGAGTTAACCAAAACGGCAACTGCTTTAAGTTTGGCCGTATTCCAGGCTCTTCGGAATAAATCCTCTGCACCAGGCCTGAGACCGGGATTGTCTTCCAATAACGTGTTGATTTCGATGCGAGCGTTTTCTATGGAAATTTCCCAACGAGCTACGGGATCCGTATCGCTCGCTTCCCAGTATTGAATTTTCAAGAAGTGCTCCATGATGCGGACGTACTGACTTTTCAGAGCGCTTTCATGGCCTGTAACCAAGGCATCAATCTCCTTAGTGACATTCTCCCAATCGATGGCGTCAAAATCGCGACCGAGAAAGGCCGCCGCTTGGCGCTTGGCCCATGTGTAGTGATCGGAATTGTAGAGGTCTTCGTGTTCCGTGGGCTGTTGGGTAGTTGGAGTTCCGGCCACGGTTGTCATTGTCGTGCTCCACAACGTGTGAGGGAGGATATTGCAATGGTTATGCCTCGATTCACTTCTGAAGTCAAGCGCTCCTTGAGTCACGAAGGGGCGAGGTGTTCGGCAGCAGCCTGTGCCTTGGCGTGTCCTGCGCCTGCAGCCTTGCGATATCAGATAACCGCATCCCGATCGTCTTTCAGTACGCCGTCGCCGAAATGGTGAGCGTCACCCAGTCTGAGCTGAGCATGGGGATCGCCGGCCTTGGATGCGTCTTCAACCGACTGCAAGGAACTGGGTGAAAACAGATGCTCCCGATTGAGTTCGCTCATTTGCTGTGCTCCCAAAGAGCGGAGCTCTCTTCTTGTGGTCTGGAAAGGTGTTGGTTTCGTGTTTGAGTATGAAGAAAAAGAGGCGGCGGAGCCAGGCCCCGCCGCCTTGAAGACGTCAGTCGGCTTGCGATTGAGCCGCTTGCTGGAGGGCGAAGATGCGGGAGTGGGCAAGGTCGGCGACCTTGGCGAGGACCAGGAGGTCGTCGCGGCCGAAGCTGGAAGTGCTCTTCCACTCGTCACCGTCCTTGTAGAGACGCGAAAAGGTGGCGTTGTGTCGCGGCCCGGCCTCTGTTTCGTTCTGCCAGATGGTGGCCTTGATGGCGCCGATTCGGACTTCCACGGGTTTTTGTGTGTTTGCCATTGTTTGATCTCCTTTGATTGGTTTCGAGCGTTTTCGCTCACCCAAGACTGGTGAAAACGAGTGAAGCCAGAGAGGGAGAGCCGTGCAGCCAAGGCGGGGACGGAAAGGGCCGGCACGGCAGTACGACTGACAGATTCTCTGGTGGGAGGAATGCGCGGAACAAAGCGGACCCGCTGCAGGGCAAAGGCAGGAATGGCACATGAAAAGCCGTAGGACGATAGAGGAAGCCATGAGGGTAGGGCAGAAAAGAGAGGCAGCGGGCCGGGAGCTAAAAGGGAGAGAGGAAGAGGACTTCCGGATGCGCGATAGAAGTTGGAGTAGCGGGTATCCATGATGGCCAGCAGCAGGCGGCTCAATGCCAAGTGAAGAGGCGAGGGGTGGATCTGCCGCTCAGCGTAAATCGATAGCAACGGCCCAACCAGTGGTGCCTCGAAGACGGAAGGTTACGGTAGCGAGCCGCCGGCCGAAGTTGTGGCCGTAGGCCGCCTCGAGCTCGATAGCGAGGTCCTGGGGGCCGGCCACAGCAAGGGCGTCGAGAGAATCGTGGAAAATCCGTATGCGGCCCTCCCGGGGGCCGCGTCCGGAGGCAAAGCGTAGAACCAGGCCTCGTTCGTCGGCTCCGGGATCCCAGCTTGCCTGGACGCCGGCGCCCCAAAGGCCGAAGGCCGATTGATGCCAGAGAAGCGAGTTGGCGTGAGCGGAAAAATCGAGGCCTTTTTCGGGTTTGCGCCAAGTGAGCCGGGCGCCGGCTTCGCCGCCTACACCTCGGTGGCCGCCTCCGCGGTCGAGTCGGCCGCCGGCCTCGCCGGCGGCTATGAGCGCCTGGCCGAAGAGGCGAAAGGTTTGAGTGAGTTCGGCGAGGAAACGGAGTCTGGCGGCATGGCCGCCAAGAGTGACGCTTTCGGCTGGGAGCGGTGCACCGATCCAGGCAATGTCCGCATCGGTGCGGATTGCCAGCTCCCGGCGGTCCCAGTTCTTGGCGCGGATCCGGACGCCGCCGGCGGCCATGCGGGCGGAACCTGAAAGATCGTGGTCGCGGTCCAGCTCCTGCAAGGTGAGGGGAGCGAAGCCCAGGCCGCCAGCGGTCCAGACCGTGACACGGTCATGGGCTTGAAAGTGGAGATAGGGGTGGATGGTGTAGAGCGTGGCTTGGGTGGAACCATCGAGCCCCTGGCCGTTGGAGTAATCCATGCTGGAACGGCCGCGCATAACCGAGGCGCCAATCAAGGTCTTTTTCCCGGAGTGAAGATCGAGGCCCACGTGGGCGGCCTGAAAGGCTCCATGGTAGTCGAGCGCCTGGGCGCGTCCAGAGAAGTGATGGGTAGAACCTTCTGCTCACAGGACGGGCCGCCAACCTTTAAGCTTCGCAAGGATCTTGCGAAGCGAAAGACGGGGCTCGATCAGGCCCATATTGCGACGCTCGTTCTTTTGCCTCCAGGCGGCCAGCCAGTCGCCGGGAATGATGCGATCGGCATGACCGGCGGGTTGGGAAAGAGGGACGGTGGATCGGGGCCCGGGTTGTCGGACCGGGGGGCTCCCGGTAGTCGGGCTGCCAGCTTCCCCATTCTTCGGTTTGTCGAGTGCGGGCGAAGCGCTCTTCAAGGGCTGATTGAACGCTGTCGGACCAGGCGCGGGAAGAAAGTGCCAAGACGGTACGGGTTTCCCGGGAAAACTCCTGAGTGGAGCGCTGTTCCACAAGCAGGACGGTGGCCGCCGCAAAAGGCTGAAAGGAAACCTGAATGGAAAGGGAGCTGAGGCGCAGGCGAATGCGCTCCCCGGATTCGTAGACCTGGTCGGGCAAGGCTTCCACGACGAAGGTAACAGCGTCATCACCAGGCTCAAAGACAATCGCTTCAGGAACTCCGCGGTAGTCCTCAGTGGCAACGCCTCCAATGTGAGAAAAAGAAAGGTCAATCACCTCACGGCGGCCGGCGTGACGGTAACGACCACGGTGGCCGGCGGTCCGTACTCGTTGGCGGCATACTCGAGCTGAGTAAAGCTGATGGTCAAATCCGCGCCGTCATCGTCGAGGAGGGTAATGGTCGCCGGCAGGACACGAACGAGGGTAGTGCCAGTGATGAGGATCTGCTCTGAACCTTCGGGGTGAGGATCGTCAATGGGAGTGATGTTGAGCTCCCGGGTAATGCTCAGGCGGCCGGCAGGAAGTATGAGGGGGACGCTTGCTCCGCCCGCATCGTAGTCAACGGTGGCGACGGCCGACCCCTCGAGCGCAAGAGTGATTTCAGTGTCGGTGGAAAAGGCCGTGTTGCCTTCTACGCGGGCCTCAAGCAGAACGCGAGTGGCCGGCGCGGTCTCGGCCAGGGTGGCGGGAGTAGCGGTAAGGTGGATCCGCGCCGGCGGGATATCGTTGTCGACAATCAAGACAACGGCGGTGCTGGTGTAGCCGACACCAGCGTTGCCCACGATTTCGAGGGTCTCGTCGGGCTCGTCAAGAGTGTCGTTAATGGGGGTAACGGTCATTGAAGTCGTTGCGGCCACGTCGCCGGCGCGAAGCGTAAAGGTGAAGGGTCCGGCCAGGGTGTAATCGAGGGTTCGTCCGGCGCTGCCTGCAAATTCCAGAGAGATGGAAAGATCCTCGTCGTAGGGTGTGCCGCTGCGAACGGCAACCGTGAGCGTGACGGGCGTCGGACCGGCGTCTTCCTGCAGGCGGCGTGGCTCAGCCCGGAGGGTGAGGAGGGATTCGTCATTGTCAATCAACGTCACCGACGTTGGAGTGACGGACAGGCCCCCGGGAGTTGTGCCGGCAATGTCGATCGTCTCGTCCAGTTCGTCTCGCGTGTCATCGATGGGCGTGAAGGTCAGGACGGTAGTGGCCAAGCCCTGGCCGGCAGGTACAGTGACGGCCAGGGAGCCGGAAACGGTGTAATCTGCCCGGGCTCCCTCAGTGCGGTTCCGCCAAGGGACAGAGAAACGGTAGTGGGGCGAGCGTAGGTGGTGCCGCCCTCGACTCTGGCGGTAAGAGTGATATCGGTTGAAGGCTCTCCTTCGACGATATCGGGATCGTCTAGGGAAAGCGAAATACCCGTGGGTGGAGCGTCATCGTCAACGAGTGTGATCTGTGTTGAATTGACAGGCAGAGGACTCTCGACAACGGCGAGAGTAAGGGTTTCGTCGACTTCATCAACCAGGTCGTTTTCGGGTCGCAGAACGAAAGTGCTTTGTGCGGTGGAAACATTGGTGAGCAAGGTCAGGGTGATGGGGGCGACTGGGGCGAAGTCGACAGCATTGTCTTGGCCGGTTCCCCGCACGGCGACTTCAAATGTGCGGAGCTCGTCAAAGGTAAAGTCGTCCTCGAGCGTGAGGGTCACGGTAACAAGCGTGTCCCGCGCGGATTCGGCAATGCGGTCGAGGTCGACTGAAAGCGTTCCGACGGCCTCTCCTACGGCGGTATCGTCGTCAAGGAGGTTGAGAGTGGTTTGCGTAATGACCAGGTCGGGGGCGCTGCCGTTGATGATGATGGTCTCCGTGCCTTCAACCAGGGCGTCATCGAGGGGGACAAAGGTAAGAACGGTTTGGCCGCGGTCCTCACCGGCATCGATCGTAATGGTGTGCTCGCCCCCTACGTCGTAATCCTGGGCGGAAGCGGTTCCACCAAGGGAGAGGGAGATGGTGATCTCGGAGGTGGTGACAGCATCAAGAGTGGCGGTGACGGTAACGATGGCGGAAGCCTCGCCTTCGGCGATTTCCTGGTCATCGAGGGACAGAATGGCGGAGCTCACAATCTGATCGTCGTCGCCAACAATCACTTCAAGGTCGTCGATCCCTATGCCGTTGTACGCGGGATCGGGTGAGGTGGCGGTGTCGTTGTCAATTTCCATGGCGGTGGTGTCGACTGTGATCGAGTCGTAGCCGCCGCCGGAGGCGCTGTGGGTGAGGGTGGCGGTGCCGTCAACCAAGTCCTCGTCCTCCCTGGCCGAGACGGTGATGTCCTGGGTCTGATTCCAGTTGGTGGTCGTAAACGTCAGCGATGTCGGACTGACGGAGAGGTCCGGATCGCCGGTCGTCGTCAGCGTCACCGTTACGGTGGTGCTCGGCTGGGCCGCCAGGCTGAGCGTGTAGATCGTCATGTGTCCCTCGCGAACCGAGGGCGAGGTGTCGGACAGGGTGAGGCCGGGAGCGTCGTTGTCGCTTTCGGTTACATTGACGTCGCCGGTGACGGCCATGTAGCCGCCTCCGGAGGCGCTGTGAGCGATGGTGGCGGTCCCGTTGGTTGTGTCGGTGTCATCTGCGGCCGAGACGGTCACCTCCTGGCCGGTATTCCAGTTGGTAGTCATGAAGGTGAGCGAGGCGGGGGAAACGGTCAGGTCCGAGTCTCCCGACGACTTCGAGACGGCGACCGTAACCGAAGCGATGGGCTTATGAGCCAGGCGGATCGTGTAGACCCGGCTGCCGCCTTCGGGGACAGTTACCGAGCTTGACGAAAACACCATGCCGCCCGAGTCATTGTCATCTTCGGTGGTGGTCACGTCGGCAGCGACCGAGTCGTAGCCGCCGCCAAGGGCGGAATGGCGGATGGTGGCGCTGCCGTCGGCCAGATCGTCGTCTTCGGCGCCCGAGACGGTGACCTGCTGGGCGGTATTCCAGTTGGTGGTGATGAAGGTGAGCGAAGCCGGTTCTACCGACAGGTCGGGATCGCCCGATGCGCGGGTGATGACAACGGCGACCGTCGAGACGGGCTGATAGGCCAAGCTCACCTTGTAGGTCGCCGTGCCGCCTTCGGCGACCGTGAGCGAGGTCTTGGTGAATGAGAGGCCCGGCGAGTCGTTGTCGCTTTCGGTAACGGTCACGTCACCGGTGACGCTGCCGTAATCACCGCCTGAGGCCGTATGTCGAATGGTGGCCTGGCCGTTGAGGCCGTCCAGATCCTCGGCCGCGGAGACAGTGACTTCCTGGCCGGTATTCCAATTAGAGGTGGTGAAAGTCAGCGAGCTCTTGTTGACGGTGAGGTCCGTGTCGCCCGAGGACCGGGAAACCGTCACCGTTACCGAAGCGCTCGGTTCATAGGCCAGGCTGACCTTGTAGGTCGCCGAGGCCCCTTCGGAGACCGACAGGGAGGTCCTGGTGAAGGAGAGGGCGGCGGTGTCGTCGTCATCTTCGGTGGCGGTCACATTCCCCGAAATCGAGCTGTAGCCGCCTCCCGAGGCGGAGTGAGAGATGGTGGCTTGACCATCGGCGAGGTCCAGGTCCTCGGCGGCCGAGACGGTCACCTGCTGCCCCTGACTCCAGTTCGTGGTCGTGAAGGTGAGCGAAGCCGGCATGACGGTGAGATCCGAATCTCCAGAGGATCGCGACACTGCGACCGTCACGGTCCCAGTGGGCCGTGTAGCCAGACTGACCGAATAGCTGGCTGTGCCTCCTTCAGGAACCGAGACCGCGGTCTTGGTGAAGGAGAGCGCCTCGCTGGTGTCGTTGTCGCGCTGGGTCAGCGTTACAGTGGCCGAGCCGATGCCGCTGTCGTTGGAGGCGGCGCGTGCGGTGATGGATATATTCGGCTCGTCTACGTCGTCGTCAACGGGTGTAAAGGTGAGGCTCGCGGATGCTGTTGTGGAACCGGTGGAAATCGTGCGGGTCTGGGAACTGCTGACGCTGTAGTCGGAAGTGCCGCTGGCGGAGAAGGTGACAGAAAGGCTTTTGCCGATAGCTTCACCCAAGGTAGCGGTAAAGGAAACGGATACGCTGCTGGCCGACTCGCTCCAGGAAGTCGGCGAAGCAGTCAAGGTAATTGAAGGGGGAGATTCGTCGTCGGTAATAACTCCCGAAAAGGTAGCGACGCTCGAAGAAGCCTCGGGGGGATTCGGATCGATGCGGCTGGCGCTGATTGAAAAATTACGCCGGCCCGTGTAAACACTGTCGTTCGGAGCAAAAACGTTGAAGGTGGCAGTGGTGATTGTGATGGCTGTAGAGCCAATGGTACCCGTGGAGGTATTTAGCGGGTCGCCCCCGGCGATAGAGCTGGATACAGTGATGGAAAATTTTGCAGCTTGGCCGTCGACGCCTGTCCCGCGGGCAATCCAAAGCGAAATGCTGGCTTGGGTTCCCTCGGTAATGGTGGTGCCGCTGCCGCAGAGGCGCCAGTTGGGAAACAAGCCGGAGGCGCACTGGGCATGTGCGTAAGGAGCCAAGACAAAGAATCCGGATAACGCGATAAGAGCTGTGGAAAAGCGGAACCACAGAAGGGGGGGAGAGGAGAGGTGTGAGGGTGCGGGCATGCATGCCTCCCATGAAGAGCTCGCGGTGCTGAGCAAGTTCCTGTATGTCTAAAAGGAAGGATTTGGCCCAGGCCATGGAGAAAGCCTTTGCCGCCGGTGATGACCTGCCGCCAGGGCTGACTCCCGAGGGACGGACCGCTGCCCAGGGATGGGCGCCGCCCGGCTTTGCCGCCGATGTTGGCGACGACGGTTCGGATACAGGGGCGGCCGACGCGGAGTCCGACTCGCCTGAAGGGTCCGCCGCTGGGTCGGATGCGGTCGCGGCGTAGTCCGGTTGAGTGCGGAGTCTACCGGTTGTCCGGCAGGTTCCGCCTCTCGCCGGGACTGCGGCCGTTGCTTGGGGCAGCCTTGTCGATTACCTTTCTGGAGCAGCTCATGTCGACACGATCACCGGTACGAATGGCCATCGCCTACGATTTCGATGGGACCTTGTGTCCCGGCAACATGCAAGAGCATCAATCAACGCGGAGCTGATAGCCGGCACGCCGATCGCGGGCAGTTTCGCGAAGATTTACGCGTCGACGTTCCTTTTCGACGAGAAGGGGATGGCCCGGTGGCCCGGATTGGCCATCAACTACACCGGCAAGACCCAATACCTGTTCCGGATCAACAAGGGGGCACACGACCTCAGCGACAACTGTGCCGTGAACCGCTACATTGAGAAGCAGCGACGTCCTGTGCCCTTCGAACGCATGATTTACATCGGGGATGGAATGACGGACCTGCCCTGTTTCCGGTTGGTGAAGGCCGAGGGAGGCTTGTCGATCGGAGTCTTCGATCCATCCGTCAGGAATTCGAGACACTCGGTCGACGGATATCGCCGGGAAGGCCGGGTCGACGAGATAGCACCGGCGACTTACACTCCCGGCAGCCCCTTGGATTACGTCGTCAAAGCGCGCATCGATCGGGTTGCGTCGGCTTTACCTGCAGGGTGAACCCCTGGGGAATCGATCGCCCCAAGCGAACAATGCATTTGATTTTCGGCATGCTACGGGTCGTCGGGCCCAAAGAAAATCGATTGTAAGGCGAGCCTTTTGCAAAATTCGTAGTGGGGGATCACTAGTGTCCCAACGTTAATCAAATAGAGTCAATTGTTTAGGCTGACCTTGTTTGTGAAAACTGTGGGGTTCTTTTCTAAGTAGTTGATCTAGCGGGGTTTTCTCGAACACGGTCAGGCTCAGGATTTGTAGAATTGTGTAGAGGTTGGGCTCCAGGCTGAGCCGCTTTTTGATGATGGCGATCAGGGCGTAGACAGAGACAGCGATCCAGATCTGAGATTTGACGGCATTCTCTGAGGTACCGTAGAAGGCTTTGATGCGCAAGTGCTGTTTGATCCAGCGGAAGAACAGTTCAATGCGCCAGCGACTGCGATAGAGGTCGGCGATGGTGAGCGGGGGAAGGGTGATCTGGTTGGTGAGGAAGACCAGCGTTCTGCGTTGCTCTGCATCATGGTACTTGATGCGCCGAAGTGTTTCGGGATAGTCGGTGGCACTGTGAACACCGGTGAGCCTGATGGTCTGATCGCAGATCACTCCGGAGGAACGGTCGACCCCATGGGAATAGAGGCGGCGAAATCGGGTATTGGTTTTAGCCCGCAGAAGGAAGAAGCAGCGGGCCTGATGCAAGCGGTAGAGACGGGTGAAGTCGAGATAGCCGCGATCCATGACGTAGAAGGCTCCGGGCTCGGGCAGAAGCAGGTCCAAGACGTTGACGTCATGGAGCTTGCCGTCGGAGATGTGAATGAATGCCGGGATATGACCGCGCAGATCGAGGAGCGTATGAAGCTTGATGGCCGATTTGGTTTTGCGAAAATGGGCCCACGGGAACAGCGTCAGGCAAAGATCAATGGTGGAGGAGTCCAGAGCATAGACCGTGTCGGCAACGTCCAGGCCAGGGTCTTCGTCGATGTGAAGGCGCCGTGCCGTATGAATCAGACGCTGAGCGAAATCGGCGTAGAGGCGCCAGTCCCGCCTCTGATTGGCGTTGGCCAGGGTGTTGCGTGAGATGCGACTGGCGATCCCCAGGTGATAGAGCTTCGAGGCTTGCGCCCGCAGGCAGGTCTCGATATCCCGCAGGCTCTCGCGATAGGTGAGTTGAGCGAAGGCCATACAGCGGTAGTGATCCGAACACTTGAAGGACTTGACCTTGCGGTTGCCGTCGTAGCGTCGCACGCATCGTTGGAAGGTGTGCCAGGGGAGATGGTCCATGACTTGTGAGAAAACCAGCTTGCCAGCGTACATGTGTCCTCCTTCGTGACTGGAGCCAATACGCTGAAACCATGCTGGATTTCCCCTCTCCCGTTCAAGTCTCCGACACCCCTTGAGGATGTGGTTCTTCAATTATTTCTATGAGTTATACGCCTTTCACAGGAAAACGTTGGGACACTAGTGGTGGGGGATGACGTTTTGCTGGCGAACGTGATGTTGCGCTCGTGATTTCCTTGCGGCAAAGACACTTTTTGTACGGAAATGTCCAGATCTGGAGGCGGGATCGCAGGCGGTCGCCGGACGCAGGCACAGCTTGCCCTATCCCTACCCTAAGGGCCGGTGCTCATCCTGCATTGTCGGGGATCCACCGCGACAGGCTCAAAGCATCAGGCGCATCAACTGTTCCACCGTCAACGCCAGGATGCCAAACATCAGGTGGCACCACACCTTGCCGGGGCCGCGAACCCTCACGTGTCGCCCGCCAAACTCGTCCTTGAGCCGTCCGTTGACCCGCTCCACGGTGGAGCGCTCCCGGTAGCGCCTTGCCTCGGGAGACACGTAGCCGATGCGGCGCTGCGCCGACGCCTCCCGCTTCCGCTCGGCTTTCACCTACGGCCGCCCGCGGGGATTGAGGTCGATGATCGGCACATGGCCCTAGTTGCTCACTGAAGGTCCGGATCTCAGGCGCGTCATAGGTGCTGTCCATCAGGTCGTAGAGACTGTCGACCCGACTCGCGGTCAGCCTCGCCAGCGGGATGGCCGCCTGAGAGCCGTGCACCGAGGCTGACGTCAGCAGGCAACTGACCGGAATGCCGCCGTCGATGGCGTCGATGTGCAGCTTGTAGCCGGTCCAGCTCTCCTGATGCCCTTTGGCGTTGCGCTTGACGCCGATGTCGCAGACCTTCGGCAGGTCCTCCAGCATCTGCTGAAGTGTCATCGACGACTGTCACTGCAGGCGACACGGCTCCTCCGCCCGTGGCTCGTTCTTGTGGGGCCGACCCCGCCGGCGCTTCGGCCTGGCCGTCGGGGCGGGCTTGGGCGCCGGCGATTCTCGTCCCCCGATGGCCGTCGAGTCCCTCGACACGTGGCCCGCCAGGTGGCCCTTCAGCGTTCTGTCGAGCAACGCCGCATGCAGGCGCCCCGGCAGGTCGCTGGCGGCGAATTCCGCAAAGGCGCGCGAGAAGGTCGCCTCGCTCGGCACCCCACCCGCCGTCTCCCAGCCGCACAGCCGGCGCAACGTAGGTTCCGCCCTCAGCCGCTCCACCAACCCCGGGTGGTGGGTACGTCCAGCACCGCCTTCGCCAGAAAGGCCCGTGCCAGCGCCGCGCGATCCTTCAGCGGCCGGCCCCGCCAGCCACGGCTGTAGGGCAGCCACTCCTCCACCTGCACCAGTTCCACCACCCGCTGGTAGCGCTCGCCCAGCGGACCCACTACCTCCTCCAACCAGGGGAACAACTCCCGTTGAAACCTGAACCCGTGTCGTGATAGGGTCTGTTTGAGGGCAAGTTTGATCTCCGTTCATCATGTGGATCAGACACCTTCATGATACAACAGAGCCTAGACTTGTCCCTCGACTCTCCTACCCCCTCTTACCTCTCACCTTAAAAAAAACCTGCTTCCTGCGGAATTTTGCAAAAGGCTCTTTTGTCTTTTTTCTTTTGTTTCCGGTAAGTCCGGCCCCCGCCCTGCCGGGCGGGGGCGACACTTACCAGAAGACCAGGAACGTCAGAACACATCCCACCGCCAGGGCCAGGATGCTGAGCAGGGCCGGCAGGCGCTGGTCTTGGGGAGCGCGCTTGGCGATCTCACTCTGAATCTGCCGTATCTTGAGTTGGCTGGAACGCAGCCAGGCGCTTTTCTCCTGGCGGTCGGTCAGGTCGAATGCGCTGCCGCTGTCCCATCCGGCCACCAGGGAAACCACCACCATGGCTCCGGCAGTCACCAGCATGCTGAAGGGATAGGCGGCGTAGGTCCCCATCATCGCCGGCGGCAACAGGACCCAACCCGTCTGTTCCGCCACCAGAGGCGCCGCCAGACGCAACAAGCCGTAAGAGGCGCCCGCCAGCAGGCCGACCAGGCCGCTCCAGCGGTGGACCCGGGTGAAGCTTCCCATGAGGTAAAGGGTCAGCAGGGGAATCACAAAGGCGCTGGTCAAGTCCAGATAGTAGAGGACCATGCCGCCTCTCAGCAGGCCGGGGACGTAGAGAAAGGAGACGCCGATCACCGCCGGGGTCAGCCACTGGCTGACCCGCAGGTAATGGCGGTCGTCCCGCCCCGGAACCAGCAGGCGGGCGTAGACGTCACGGGTGAGCAGAGCCGAGAGCGCCGAGCCGATGGAGTCATAGGTCGACAGGGAGGCCGCCAGGATGCCCGCAACCACGATCCCTTTCAGTCCCACGGTCTCGATCTGGCTGACCAGCAGGGGATAGATGGCGTCCTGGCGTCCGTCGGGCAGGGCGCTCTGCACCGGGTAGAGGGCCCGTCCCATCACGCCCATGGACAGGTTGAAGAAAGTCATCACCATGGTTACGGAACTGGCCGCAAACACCGACATCTTCAGGTCCCATTCGCTGCGGGCGGCGAACATCCTCATCACCTGGGTGTGGTTGACGATGGCATAGGCCATCCCCATGATCACCAGCGCCAGAGTCACCAGCCAGCCGGGAGTGTGGTGACGGATGGTCTCCGAGGCCGGGTCGTGTATTCCGCCCATGCCGAGCTTCCGCTGGACTTCCACGGAAGACTCGCCGGCTACCGTCTCGGTCCGGACGTCTTCGTGGCCAATGTGCAGCAGCCGGGCTGCCACGGCCGGATCGTGGTCGTTGAGGCGCCGCTCCAATCCCTCCCAGCCTCCCACCTGGCCCCACACCAGGAACCAGATGATGAGGCCGGCAGCGGTCATGACCAGGAATTGCAGGCTGTCGGTCATGGCCACCGACCGCAGTCCCCCGAAGGCGGTGTAGATGGCGGCCAGGGCGGCGATCACACCCACCACCGTCCAGGCGGCCGCATCCGACAGGCCGCACACGATCGAAAGGGTCAGGAACAGGGTGGTGGCGATGATTCCCAGCACCAACGTGCGGTACTGCACCTGAACGAAGGCGCAGATGACCCGGGCGGCAGTTCCGAAGCGAGCCTCCAGGTATTCGGCGTTGGTGTAGAGCCCGGCCCGGTACATGGGCAGGCAGATGAAAAAGGCCGCCAGGGTCCAACCCAGCACCGATCCCACCCAGTTGGTGGCGAAGTAGCTGAATCCCAGCAGGTAGGTGCCGCCGGCGTCGGCCACCAGGTCGCTGGAGTCGATGGCGGTGGCATACATCGAAAAACCCACCAGCCACCAGGGAAGACTGCGTCCCGCCAGAAACCAATCGGCGCTGGAGCGCACCCCCCGGCTCAGGTAGAACCCGTAGAGAATGATGACTCCGTTGAGCGTGACTACCAGCGTCCAGTCCCAGGAGCTCATGGTCGCAACCTTTTTGGTGGGAACGGCTGGAGGAGACTTCCCGAGGTTTTCGCCAGAATCGGTCAGCCCCCCAAGCGCCCGACCATTCTGCAGGAGAAAGACCGCCAACTCAAGGGTGCAAGGGGCTGGGGTCGGGTGGAAGCGCTTGGGAAGAAGCCCTATCCCCTATGGTATGCTTTGCCCATTTTGAGCTGCCGCGCGGCCCGGCGTTTACCTTACCCGGGAGTTCGCTCGCAGGCTCGCTCCCCTTGAGTTGAGGAGACAATCGATGAGACTGGCGACATTGAGGAAGGGCAGTGACAGTTGTGTGGCGGCGATCGCCCCGGATGGGGACAAGCTCATAGACCTCCAGCAGGCAGCCAAAGAGGCGGGATTCCCCACCGAGCTTTTCGCCGACATGATCGCGTTGTTGGAGAGCGGGGCCGAGGGAAGGTCGCTGGCTGGCAGGCTGATCGATCACGGGCTGGCCGAGGGGCGGGGAAGGGCGTTCCGGATGGAGGAACTGCAAGCGCCGGTGCCCTGTCCGCGAAAACTCTTCTGCCTGGCCGGCAACTACCTGGAGCACATCGAGGAGGGAGGGGGAGTTGCGGCTCCCCAGGACAAGGAGACTCCCCGGATCTTCATGAAGCCCCCCTCCAGCACCGTGGTCGGGCCGGGCGGGGACATCCGCATTTCGCCGGTGTGCCGGGCCATCGACTGGGAAGGGGAGCTGGGCGTGGTCATGGGGCGGCGGATCAAGGCGGTCAAGGCCGACCGGGCCCTCGATTACGTGGCCGGCTACACCATCGTGAACGACGTCTCGGAACGGGATCTGAAGATCTGGGGGCGTTCCGAAAGCCGGTCCGAAGACTCGTTTTTCGACTGGCTCAACGGCAAGTGGTACGACACCTTTGCCCCCATGGGGCCCTGGCTCGTCACCACCGAAGACATCCCGGACCCCCAGACGCTGCAGCTCAGCACCTATGTCAACCAGGAACGCAAGCAGAACTGCAGCACGGCTCAGATGATCTTTTCGGTAGCCATGATCATCGAGTACCTGTCCACCATGGTGACCCTGGAGCCGGGGGATGTCATCAGCACCGGAACGGTGGCCGGCGTGGGAGCCGTCAGCGGTCAGTACCTGCGGGCGGGGGATCGGGTCAGAGTGGAAATCAGCGGGATCGGGCATCTCGAAAACCAGGTTGTGGACAGCTCCGATTAGCTATTGCTGCCCGGTGGACCGGTTTGGATCAGGAGAAAAGCCATGAACCACACGTCCTTGCCTCCGGACGACAGGCTCAACGCATTCTGCCAGGACAGCCGGGCCTATCTGCAAGGGGAGGATGGGGGCTCCTTGGCCGGGCTGACTTTCGCCGCCAAGGACATCTACGACGTCAAGGGTCACGTGACCGGCGGGGGCAATCCCGACTGGAAGGCCAGTCAACCGGCCGCCGAAGCCACCGCCTGGGCGGTGGAGGCACTGGTGGGCGCCGGCGCCACCATGGTGGGGAAGACCCACACCGATGAGTTGACCCGGGGCATTCTGGGCATCAACGCCCACTACGGAACTCCTCTGAACCCCCAAGCGCCGGGCCGAGTTCCCGGGGGCTCCTCCAGCGGCTCGGCGGCTGCAGTGGCGGGCGGCCTGGTCGATTTCGCCCTGGGTTCCGACACCGGCGGCTCGGTTCGAATTCCGGCCAGCTTCTGCGGACTCTACGGGCTGCGCCCCACCCACGGGCGCATTTCCCTGGAAGGCATGCTGCTGCAGGCGCCCAGCTACGACACCGTGGGCTGGTTTGCCCGAGACCCCGGCTTGTTCGCCCGGGTGGGGTCGGTGCTGCTTCAGACCGAGATCGTCCCGGCTCGGCCGCGCCGCTTGGTGGTGGCGGCCGATGCCTTTGAGGTGGCTGACCAAGGGGTCCGGACGGCGCTCGAGCCCGTGGTGGAGCGCCTGGCTTCCTTGATCGGCCACTCCGGCCGGGAGCGGCTGGCCCCCACCAGCCTTTCGGACTGGGCTGCCGGGCAACGGGTTCGGGCAAGCAGCGAGGCCTGGGAAGTGGTCAAGGAATGGATCGACCGCATGAACCCCAGGATGAGCTTTCAGGTGGCGGAGAGTTGCCTGTCCGGCAGAAGCGTGACACCCGAGGAGGTAGCCACTGCCCTGGCGGATCGGCAAGAGGTAATGGCCCGCATGAGGACCCTGCTGGCCGGGGATACGGTGGTCTGCCTGCCCACGGCTCCCACGCTGGCCCCTCCCCGGATGCAAACCATGTCCGAGCGGCGTCCCATGACCTCGCGCATTGTGCAGTTGACCTGCACCGCCGGAACCATCGGGGCGCCCCAGATCAACCTGCCCTGGGCCGAAGCGGAGGGGCTGCCGGTAGGACTGTCCCTGATCGCGGCTCCCGGGTCGGACGAGATGCTGATCGCTTTCGCCCGCCAAGCCGCCGAAATCCTGCAGATCTCATAGAACGGCTCCGCAAACACACGCCTGGCAGGTTATCACTCCACCCTCGAGGAGAAGTCACACCCGGGAGCGCGGGCGTCCCGCCCGCACAAGGCTTGGCACAGCTTCACCAATCTCTCCCACTTCAACCAACCGGGGACGCCACCGCTCCCGGTTGATTGGGTAATGGATGTTCGCGGTCTGCTTTCGGATCACTCCCTCGTTGAGGAAGAGTCCCGGAAGCCGAGTCGTGAGGCGAAAGCTGGTGCGGTGGGGAGTGGACGCCTCAACGCCAAGCCGCGCAGCACGGCCATGGAAGGTTGCGTCGACACCTTCTGTATGTCGCGCAGGGCATAGTAAAGTTGCAATTGGCCCCTCAGTAAACTTTCAATTAGACGACCGATAAAGTTGCAATTGGCCGAACTGAAAAGTTACGATTGGCCGATGAGTAAATCTCACTTCTACCTTCGGTATGTCGAGCGCCGACTGGCGGAGGCGCTGGAAGACTCGCCAGTGGTGCTCATTCACGGCCCACGCCAGTGTGGCAAGACAACTCTGGCCCAGTTCACATGTGCGCCGAATTACCTGAAATGGGGTGATGACTACCTCACCTGGGGTGAAGATCGCATTGGCTGGGGGGTATCTCAACAGCACCGGGACTACAAATACGTCACCTTCGATGACGCTGTCGCACGAGACGGCGCGCAGGCCGATCCCATGGGCTTCGTCGCTGACCTGCCGGAGCGGGTAATTCTGGACGAGATACAGCGCGTTCCGAACCTGTTCTCAGCGCTCAAGCTGGAAGTAGATCGCCGGCGCACGCCGGGGCGCTTCATCCTGATCGGCTCGACCAATGTGCTTCTCATCCCAACGCTGTCGGACTCTCTGGCGGGACGACTGCAAATTGTTCCGCTCCATCCATTGGCCCAAAGTGAACTGGCAGTTCAGCCAGGGACCGCCTTGGATTCCCGAATGCGTCCCGGGTTCCTGGATGCCTTGTTCGGGGATGGATTCGAGATCCGGCAGACCGAGCGCTTGGGTAAACAGCTCATTGAACGGATAGTCGCCGGAGGATTTCCGGCTGCGCTGACGCGTCCGACAGCCCGGCGTCAGGCCAATTGGTATCGCGATTACGTTGGAGCCCAGCTCCAGCGGGACGTGAGGGACATGGCGCGTATCCGAATGCTCGACGTGCTGCCCCGACTCCTGAGCGCGGCCGCTTCCCAGACCGCCAGACTGTTCAATCTCACTGAACTGGCTTCGCCCTTCCAGCTCAGTCGTCAGACCATTGGCGACTACGTTGAGCTACTCGAAAGACTATTCTTGCTGAAACGGCTCCCTCCCTGGCATAGCAATCGCCTGAGCCGATTGGTGAAGACACCGAAACTGCATGTGGGCGATTCCGGACTTGCATCGGCGCTGCTCGGCGTCGACAACGCCTCGCTGGCTGCCGACCGTGCGTTGCTTGGGCAACTTCTGGAAACGTTTGTGTTCCTGGAGCTGTTACGGCAGGCCAGTTGGCAGGATAGGCCGACAAGCTTTTTTCACTTTCGGGACAAGGACCGCGCAGAAGTGGACGTTGTCATCGAGCGCGAAGGCCGAACCGTTGCAGGTGTGGAGGTCAAGGCGGCGGCGACGGTGACATCGGGAGATTTTCGCGGACTGCGCAAGCTTGCCAAAGCCGCCGGCGACCGCTTCGCCGCGGGTGTCGTGCTCTATGACGGAGAGACCTGCACGCGCTTCGGCGCAGGTCTCTATGCCGTACCGGTCCGCCGATTGTGGGAGACATCTTGAGAGTATTCGTTCCAGGCCCAATCACAGCGTAGGCCAGCCGAATTCGTCGAGTCTATCCTGCGGAACCTTGCCGTGTTCGTCGAACGCCTCCTGGAGCCGCTCACCGAGCCGGTAAAGCCCTTGCGAAGTAAGTTCGACGGCTGGCTGTTGCATGTATGCGCGCCGAGGATCCGTGTTGCCGGCGCCGCGGGCCGCATTACGCTGAGTCGATGCAAATGAATCGCTTCCGAGTGTAGCCATTAACTCATTCAGCGAGATGCCGTTCTCCATGGTCCCGGCAACGAACTCGGCGTGATGTACGCGTATATACGTCGGCCACTTTTCTTTGGGAATTATATACAATTCTAACCAAGCCAAAGACTAAGCCCTGGCGGGACGTCGGGCGGGTGAGTTGGGCTTGAGGAAATCCCAGGTCTTCTTTGGTGGGCCTTGCATACAAGCCCGCGCGATGTTCTCAGGCGTGTCGGGAATGGGGTCCGGCATGACCAGCTCAACCGGACGGCCGGGCTTGCGCTTGGGTGCTGGGGTGGGTTTGCGTTTCATTGGCTGGCTCCTTGTTACCGGCGCAGACGCTCTCCTGGGGATAGCAAGTTGATTTCCAGGTTCTCAACGCGGGCGGCGATCACGTTAATGTGTTCTTTGATTTCTACCAGCATCCCACGCATTTCCTCGAACTGCTTTTGGATTGCGTCAAACTGTTCCTGACTCATCGGGAACCTCCGTGCCCAAATCGTAGCACACCTCCCCACAGCTCAATAATTATTTATTGCCAGGCTAACGAAGCTGATAGGATAGCCACGTGCAACCAAGCGAAAGAGGCCGACGCCTTATGTCGGGCCTTTCGTTGAATATAAGACCCGCAGCATGGCTCCCGGGTGGTGGCGCGCACCATTCGGGGGTTAGGGGAATAGACGGAACGGCTTTCTCTTTCTGCCGGTTGCAAGGCCCGGCACCCATTTACCGGGCGCTATGAGCTATGCAACGAAAGGAAGAGATCATGCGAATCTTCGCCCTGGTGGGCGTGGTTGCCTTGGCGGCCCCGTCCATCTTGACCGCGCAGTGCTACAAGTACAACGAATTGCAGCCCACCTTGAGAGCCTACCGGATACAGAAGTATGGGGAAAACTACCTTAGAAACGGTGGCGGCATTCCTGAGCCAAGCGACAGCGACACGTGCGAAAAGATCCGGGAGGATATGCGGGTGTGGCGATGCCGTGGGGCTGGGGAAATTCCACGCAAGGGCTATCTGTTGGAAACTGACGCCCTTGGAGTTCCACACGCTGTCAAGAGTGCTCAGAAGGTCAAGCCCCACCTCGTCGGAGGCCCAGCCGCTAAGCGGCGCAATATCTCGCGGGCGTGGGCGTCATATCGCCGTGAACTGGCCAAGTATCAAGCCGAGGTAGTGCAAATCCGTCGGGCGACGACAGCCTACCTAGCGCTTCACAAAAATCTGGTAGCAAATGGATGCAAACATGGACTTTTCAATGGAGTCCATAGCAAGCGAGATCCGGTCCTGAACCCGGGCCGGTAGAACACCAGGCAGGGTGCTACGAGCTTCCCCTGGTGAGGTCGCGGCCGGGCGGTTGCAACCCGCTCAGCCTTGTAGGAAATTCGCAACGAAAAAGGAGACATTCATGACTCAGGCACTAAGCAGTTCAACGGTTACAGTTACCGGTGACGTTAGATCACCAAATGAGCAGATGCTTGTTTTGAGGCTCGCATTTACTAACGGGGAGGCGGTAGACACCTATCTCAATCAGGAGCAAGCTGTAGAGCTGTCTGACCGCTTGAAGAAATCAGCGCGGATGAGGTTCGTCGAAGTCCAGGACAAGTGATACAATTCCCCTGAAAGTAAAAACGCCGCGGTTGCAGCCGCGGCGTTCGCTTTCTCAAATTGTGAGCTGGTCGCCTGCCCAGGTAGAACCAGCAAAGGAGACGAAATGTCCGAACGGGACAAGTATGCCCACCTGCCGAATCCCCTGTCAAGCAATTTGTTGGACGCAGCAATGCTGGAGTTGGCGGCGATCCGAGCACGAAGTTTCAGCCTTCATACTGCCCTGAACTTCCAGGGCCATATCGGTAGCGATGTTCAGGAAATCGCAAAAATAGTGCGGGAGGGTGGGAACCCCTACGACTTCTGCCGGCCATCGCCACGTCGTGAAAAGCGTAGCCAAGGCCAACGCAGTGAGAACTACCACGAGATTGAGCCGGTGGAGTGACTACCCCACCAGATCCCGATACCGCAACCGCTTGCAATCGGCACCCTGGACCATGATGGCCATTTGACCTAGGGTGCTGGAGCGGCGGTCGTTATGACGGCCGGCAAACTCCGTTACGTAACGGTCCAAATGCTTCCGGCTCATTTGGTGGTAGGTTCCGTAGTAGCCCCGCTTGAGCAGCGCCCAAAAGCTCTCGATCCCGTTGGTGTGCGCCTGACCGTTGACGTACTGGCCGACTGAGTGCTTGACCGTCTCCCGGTTCGGCAGTCCCGAATAGCCCTTGTGCTCGTCGGTGTAAACAACCGCGCCCTTGTCGGTGCGGGCCTTCACCGCGCCCTGCAGGGATTCCTTATCAGTCCTGCTCAACACTTGCGCGCCGATCTGGTTGGTGGTGCGATCCTTGACCCCGATCACGGCTGTCTTGCCAACCGGCCCACGCCCATCGTTCCGGCGCTTGCTGGCGTGTTTGTTGCTTTCCTTGCCGCCGATGTAAGCCTCGTCCACTTCCACCGGTCCGATGTAGGGCTCCTGCTGGTATTTCCAGGTTTCCCGAATCCGATGGGCCAGAAACCAAGCCGTCTTCTGAGTGATCCCCAGGTCGCGGTGGAGCTTCATGCTGGAGGTACCCTTGATCCCGGTAGCCAGCAGGTAGTAGGCGATGGCCCAGGTCTGAAGCCCCAGGTTTGAGCTGTGCATCAAGGTCTTGGTCTTGACGGAAAAGAACTTCCGGCAGTCGCGGCAACGGTAGGGGGCGGGCTTCCGGTTCTTGACTTCGCCAACCTTGACCGATCCGCAATGCGGGCAGGCGATCCCATGCGGCCAGCGGACCTTGACGAACCACGCCTCGGCCGCTGCATCGTCGGGGAACATCGCCAGAAGCTGGCGGATTGTCATGCCTTTTCGGTAGTGCTTTCCGGGTGCGCGTTGGGCCATATCAACCTCCTTAATTATGGAAGTATTTTAACCCGACGCGACCGGACCTGTCAAGAGGTTTTGGTTAGAATTGTATATAATTCCCTTTTCTTTCCATGAGCGACGCGCAATATCCTCGCGGGACGCGTTGTCCCGGTCTGGATCATGCTTCATGGCGATGGCGCGACCGAAAATTCGAATGTCGGGTTCGTCCGTGAGCCGTGCGATAAACATGACGGCGCCGTCTTTGACGCCTCTCGGGCGTCGGTTTGCGGGATAGGGTAGCGCCCAATGACAGTCCGTCTCTTTAATCTCCTCAAGAGTGGTGCAAGAGATCGGCACCCGGTTATGGCCTTCTCCAAGGAATTTGACGAAGGCCTGGTCCGCATCAGCCACGACAGGGGGAAGGGAAACGGGTAGTTTGGCCACAATCCCCGAATCCGCGCCGAAATCATCGAGTCCGCTTGCGCGATTGGGTCTTCCGCTAGCCGCACAGTAGCGGGTAACGGTTTCTTCCCAGCTATCGAGCATATCTCGGGACAGGCCCGCGCCGGCGCGTCGCCAAAGTCCATCGAAATAGTCCCGGCAGGCCGCGATGACTGCCGCGTCATCGGCAACCATCCCGAACTCGTGGTTTCGGGTGAGCGCAGCCCTTGTGAGATTTGCCGAGGTAATGATCGCCCGGCTTGTCCCGAAGAGATACAACTTGGCATGGAGGTCCCCGATACCGCGGATGCCGGCGCCGGCTTCTAGCAGCAGTCGCAGCGCCTCGATATCGCTGACGCCTTCAGCGAAATCGGCCAGATTGAATCGGGTAATCACCTGAAGGTTGCGGGGCCGATGCGACAGGAGACAGTCAAGTGCGCCTTTTTTGATGAACGGGCAGACGATGTGGACCTCACTGGAATCCGCGCGAATAGCCTCCGATAGTTCCCGATCCCATCCTGCGTCGACCAGCCGTATTGCCGCTTGCTTTATCACGCTGCCCTCTCAAAACGACCGCTGACGGCCTGCTGCCAGACATGGGCATAGACCTCGGCCGCGACCACCTTCTTCTCCTCGGCGGTGAATGGAGGCGTCGGAAGGCTGGTATGCACTTGGTCAAGAATGAACACTTCGATTTCCGCCTTGGTCTGCTCCTTCTCCCAGAAACGATCGAGTTCCGAGAGCCGCCCCTTGATAGAGGCCAGGAGGTTGCGGCTCGTCTGTTTGACGCGCTCCCGCTCAGTCTTGGCCAGATTGTCCTTCTTGAGCAAGTCGAACAACGCGAGCTCGTCCTCATCAAGGCCTTCCTGCACTGCGCGCTTTTGCTCTTCGTCCAACTCTTCCATGAGTTCCGTCAGCCGGCGGAAGGTTTCCTCGATGGTCACGCGGTCCTTCTCGCGATTGTAGTCGGCGACGATCTCCTCATACTTCTGCTGATAGTCCATGCGCGAAGGGTTGAGCTTTAGCATCATGGCAAGCTTCTGCTCGACGACTTCCCGGATGTCCTGAAGCGCCGTCGCCTTGCGCCGGACCTTCTTTGCGAACTCGTCGTGCAGCTTTTCCATGTCGATCAGGCTGAGGTCGATGGTCAAACCCTCCGCCTGGTCATCGCCCGGCGCCTGTGTGCGGATGGCCTCGTTGACAATCCGGTGAAGCGCCTTCAGAAGCTCTGTCACGTCCGCAGTATCGCGCCGCTCCGTCAGCTTCCTGTAGATTGCCTCGAGATTGTCGTGCCGCTCGGCGAAGGCATCTGCCGAAGGCTCCATCAGCAATGCCTTGAAGCGGACGAACACCTGTCGAGCCAGGATCTCGAATCGGCGCTTGGCCTTGTCGCTGGAATAGACGACGTCCACCGCATCCTTCAGTCTCTTGATGCGCTCGAAACCGGTGGAGCCGACGAGCGTCGCCGGGTCAAACCCCAGCCTGCGCAGATGGGCCTCGGCCGCCTCGATGGCCTCGATCAGCGCCTGCACACGCTCCTCGACCGGCGCGACGATCTCCTCGCTGCCGTCCCCGTCATCGCCGAGCGCATACTGCGCCAGCGCCTCCCGCAGGCTTTTCAGCATGCCGTTGTAGTCGACGATCAGACCGAAATCCTTGCCGGGATACACCCGGTTCGCCCGCGCGATCGCCTGCATCAGCGTATGCGCTTTCATGGGCTTGTCGACGTAGAGCGTTGAAAGACACTCGACGTCGAAACCGGTCAGCCACATGGCGCAGACGATGGCGACACGAAAGCGATGATCCGGGGTTTTGAAGGCGATTTCCACATCCATCGGCTTCCCGTCGGCCGCCTCGAAGCCCTGCTTCATCAGGGCCCGGTGGGGGACGATATCGAAGCCCCATTTCTTGAAGTCTCTTACCTCGTTTTGCGCTTCGCTGATAATGATCTCGACAATGGATTCATCCAGCCAGTCCGCTTGGGCTGCCAGGTTCTTCGCCTCCTTTTCAAGAGTGGTGCGGCGGGTCTGGTTACTCTCCGCCTGCGCCTGCGCGAGCCTCACCTCTGCCGCTGCCCGGACCGACTTCGTCTTCGCCCGCCATCGTGGAACGATCAACTGAAGCATCCGGGCGCAGGTGATCTTGTCGATGCAGACCAGCATCGACTTGCCCGATTCCCAGCGGGTGGCGCAGTGCTCGACGAAATCGTCCGCAATCCTGTCAAGACGTTCGTCCGCGGTAATGACCTCGTAGTCCTTGCCCAGCAGCTTTTCCAGCAGCGCTTCCCGGTCGGGGTCCAGCTCGGCCTCTTCGATCTTGGCCGCGATGCGGTCGTTCAGATCTATCCGCGCCACGCCCAGTTTTTCGCCCCGGTTCTCGTAGACCAGCTTGACGGTCGCCCCGTCCTCCTCGGACCGCTTGAAGTCGTATCGAGAGACATAGTCCCCGAAGATGCGTTTGGTGAGTTCGTCGTGCTTGAAAAGCGGTGTGCCCGTGAAGCCGATGAAGGCCGCGTTGGGCAGCGCCAGGCGCATGTTGCGCGCCAGCCGGCCCGCCTGGGTGCGATGGGCTTCGTCCGAGATGACGATGATGTCGTCGCGCCGGCTGTAGGGCTGCTTGGGATCGACGTTCTTATTGAACTTGTGGATCAGGCTGAAGAGGTAGCGGTGGTTCTCCTTCAGCAGCTTTTCCAGATCGTCTCCCGAGGCGGCCCGAGGGGTCTGGTCGTCGGCGATGCCGCAGCCGACGAATGTCCCGTACATCTGGCCGTCGAGATCGTTTCGGTCCGTCATCAGCAGGAAGGTGAAGTTGCCTTCCAGCTTCCGACGCACCTTCTCGGCGAAGAAGGCCATGGAATAGGACTTGCCGCTGCCCTGGGTGTGCCAGAAGACGCCCAGCCGGCCGAGGTCGGGATGCACCCGCTCGATGATATCGACCGGCCCCTTGGGTATGTAAGGCGGTTCCGGCTCGGCCGCCCTCCCCGGGGCCGGCACGTAGTCCGCGGGTACACGGGATTCGAGCGGCAGTTCGACCGCGCGATGCCTGAGACGTTTTTTCGGAGGCAACTCTCGTTTCAAGGCTTCCTGCCGCGCCACCGAGTCCACCGCCCGGTTGACGCCCAGCACCTGGTGGTTCCTCGCAATGATCTTCCGGGTGGGCCCCGGCTTGCTCTCGTCGAACAGGATGAAGTTCTCCACGATGTCCAGCAGCCGGTCCTGCGCCAGCATGCCATTCAGCAGCACCTGGGCTTCCAGGCTGCCCCTGTCCGCCTCCTCGAGCCGCTTCCATTCGGCAAAGTGCCCCCACTCGGCGGTAATGGAGCCGTAGCGGGCTCGGTCGCCGTTTGAAACCACCAGAAAGGCGTTGTGATGGAAGGCGTGGGCGATGACGTTCTTGTCCATGTAGTCGGAGAGATTGTTGTCGAAGCCCTCGCGGATGTTCCTGTAGACCGCCTTCAGCTCGATGAAGACGAGCGGCAGTCCGTTGACGAAACAGACCAGGTCGGCGCGGCGGTTGTAGTTGGGCGTTCGGATACCGGTGAGCTTCAGTTCGCGCACGGCAAGGAAGCGGTTCGAGCCGGGCGCGTTGTCGAAGTCGATAACGCGGGCCCGGGCGGATTTCGAGCGCCCCTGGGCGTCCCGGAATTCCACGGGCACGCCGTTGCGGAGCAGCCGATAGAAATCGTGGTTGTGCTGCACCATCGAGCGGCTGACGTCGTAGATGGTCAGGTCCCGCACGGCGTCGTCGACAGCGGAGGCCGGCAATTCGGGGTTCAGCCGTTTCAGTGCTGCTCGCAGGTCCTGGGTCAGCACCGCTTGCGTGGTATTGACACGGCCGAGGGTGCCATTAGGCCCGAAGGTTTCCTCGTTCCAGGCATATATACTGTCCCAGCCCAGCACCTGTTCCAGGTGTTTGGCGAAGGTCGCCTGCACCAGCCGGTCTTCGCTGTTGATAGACGTCACGGCCATCGTGTTTCCCCTCCCGTGGTGGTGCCGCGTGTTTCCATCAGACCGCAATCTCCCCGTTCATCAGGCGTGGAAGCAAGAGGTCACGAGCTTTGACAAGGCATCCAGTCTGTTTAAAGAGATTGTCTCGTAGTCGGTTAGTTTCTGAGGCAATCTCCCCAAATTGGCGCTGTAATTCCACTGGCGGCAAAATAATCGGTAAATTGCCCATGTTTTTGCGTGAAATACGCGGACGTGTTGCCCCCGTAGCGTTTGCCTCACATCGGCTCACGTTCTGATCGGAATTGATGTGGTGCAGCAGAAAGAATGGTTCGACCCGAGACTGATCAGGTCGAACAATCGTAACGTCGACAGCGGTGACGATACGAAACGGCATAGGAGTTACCATCCAACCCCGACCGATTGGTCGGGGCATACGGGATATAAGGATGTCGCCTGGAACAACTTCGTGGCAATTCAGGCGCCGGAACGATTCTTCCGTGATATATCGCCAATTACCAGTTTCAACAAACGAGTTGCTCCCTATGTTCGAGATCTGAAGGATGCGAAAGTCTGTGCCACTTTGATCCTTAGTCTCAAGCCAATCGCCATCGTCGTACGTACTACAAACTGACTTTACGGGGACAGAGTCCCACCCCTCGGGCAGGTCGTCGGTGATCTTGACAATTTCGTGGCCGGGGAAACGAAAGTGGACGAACCACTCGCGATAGAGCAGCCGCGCAGCCTCTTCCAATAAAGCAATCCGCTGCCGATTATTCTCGATCAAGTCGTCATAGGTGGAGAGGATCTGACCAAGTTTCTGTTGTGTCGGCACTGTTGGGAGAGAGCCAAGCCCTAATTTCCGAATATCACGCATATTTACATGGCCCGCAGTTGCGCCAGTTTCGCCAGCCAGCAAAGCGCCCTGTTGTCGTGGAGCAAGCAAGTAGTAGCAAAGGAAATTTGGATCGACTTTGTCGTGATCGGGGCGCAAGTGGACAGTGCGCTGGCCCAGACAGACTGTTTGACCCTCTCTTATGACCGCCACATTCCCGGCGGGTGCCTCTCGCGCCATGATTAGATCACCAGGTTTAGGAATAGCTCGCTTAGTCCACTCTGCGTAAACGTCTTCAGAAACTCGATTGACCCCTTCGAGCATGAGGCGACCCCGTCCGACGTTTGGTGTACGAATTGATGGATAACCGGTCGATTGCGTGGGTGCCGTCTTGTGCAGACAGTCGACGATAAACTCGCAGACTTCATCGAGTGACAGATTTCCCCGAGACTGGGCTCTGATGTCTCTCACACGCCCAACTCCTCAAAATTTCGGGCGATCCGCGCCGCCAAGACTGCCGCCTCCTCATTAAGGCCCTTTAGGTCGATGTGAATAGACCGTAGCGCCTCTTCGAAGTCGAAATCCTCGTCCTCCTCCTCGGGCGCCACGCCGACATAGCGTCCTGGCGTCAGGCTCCAGTCGTGCGCCTCGATCTCGTTTCGATCGACGAGCTTAACCAAGCCTCCGACATCCCGCAGTTCGGCCTCGGGGAAGCGATCCTGCAGCCAGTCGGCCTGCCGCACAAAATAGCGCGTCCGCCGAAGCGCCTCGACGGCTCTGGCCCGTGCGTCCTCCAGCGCCTTGCGGGACTTGTTGACTTCAGCATTGTTCCAGAGGTCCGATTCCCGCGCCTCAAGTTCCTTCACCGCGATGTCGATCGCCCGGCCAGCCAGCTTAGCCGCCAGATCGATCTGTCTGGTCAGGTCCCGGCAGCCTTGGGCCATGTCTTGCAGGCCTTCACGGGCTGCATGCAGGGCAGCATTGTCCCGCGCCCCATTGTTCCCACCTTCGTACCAGTGGCCGGCTCCCGCCGCGGCTTCGACCGCGAATGCTGCGATGTCAGCCAGCAACGCGGCCCGTGCGGAGGTGAGCTCCTCCCAGGTCGTGGCCAGCGGGTTGGGATGCCGCTTCCCGGCTGCAAAGGGTTTGGTCAGATCGATCAGATTGCCGAGGGCGTCCTTGAACGCCGCGAGCGGCTCGCCGGCCGCCTGCCCTTCCGCAACGGCCCGGGCGAGGTAACTCTCGACCAGCTTGAGGAAGCGAGCCTGTTGCCCCCGATAGAGCCAGACGATGGCGGCGATGTTCGTCTGCTGCTCCGGGCTGAAGTCGTAGATGGCGCGCGAGACCTTGCGATAGATGTTGCGCGCATCGAGCATGAGGACGCGGTCGGCCCGCTGGGGGTCCCGCTCCTTGGCGCGGTCGAAGAACCAGAGCTGGCAGGGCACGGTGCGGGTGTAGAAGAAGTTGCCGCGGATGTCGATCATCAGGTCGACGGCGCCGGTCTCGACCATCTTCCGGCGCACCTTGGCCTCGTTCCGTCCGGCGCTGGAGGCCTGAGACGACATGACGACCCCAGCCCGACCGGTCTGGTTGAGGTAGCTGTAGAAATAAGAGAGCCATAGATAATTGGCGTTCGAGATCTTCTTCGCTTTGTTGACGCCGGGCAGGCCGAACGGCAGGCGCTTATCGCCCTTGATCTTCTCGGCGTCCACTTCGTCCACGTTGAACGGCGGATTGGCCATGACGAAGTCGCACTTGCCGGCCAATTCGTGCGGGTCCTTGTAGTAGGTGATGGCTTCGTTCCCGGCCCGGATTGTGCCCTGCAGCCCATGAACGGCCAGGTTGATCTGGGCCAGCTTGGCGGTGGTTTCGTTCTTCTCGTGGCCGTAGAAGGTCACTTGCTCCATGGTGTCCTGGGCTTTAGCTTGGATGAAGTGACTCGACTGCACGAACATTCCTCCGGAACCGGCAGCGGGATCGAAAACGACTCCATGGTCGGGCTCGATGACATTGACAATGGTCTGGACAATCGAAGGCGGGGTGAAGAACTCGCCGTTGTCGTGCGCGCCCTGCTCCGAGAACTCGGCCAGGAAATATTCATAGATACGGCCGAACACGTCGCCCGAGGCCTTGCGCAACGGCTCGGAATCGAAGGTCCGCATCATTTCTTCCAGCACATCGTCGTCGAAGCGCTCGTAGTCCTTCGGAAGCTGGCCCGCCAGCGGCTGGAAGCGGTCTTCCACGGCTTCCATGGCGGCGGTCACAGCGGTGCCGAGATTGCCGTCGTTGCGCATCTCTAGCAGTACGTCATAGCGCGCCTCTTGGGGCAGCATCAGGGCGCGGCGCCGGGTGAAATCGGCCTTGACCAGTGGGCGATCCGGCATCCTGCCTGCCGTCCTGTCTTCCTCGATCGCCTTTTTTGCCTCGTAGTAGCGGTTGGTGGCGTGCCGAAGGAAGATCAGGCCCAGTATGGGCAGGAAATACTCGTTCGATGCCAGATTCGAATTCGCCCGCAGGTTGTCCGCGACCTTCCAGAGGTCTGCCTCAAACTTCTCGATACCGGTCAGGGGGTCCGCAATCATTCGCTATCGGTCTCCTGCTCTCTGGCCTTCGTCTTCGGCACGGGCGCCCTCCATAACTTTCAGCCACTCGTATTCCTCTACCGAGACCACAACCACAAGGAGCCCTTAATCCTGGACTATTGTGATTGGCTTCGCTCAACTTACATGCTACGAGGTCAGCGCACTGTTTGTGGCTGATGCCGTGTCTTAGTTTCCGCGAATTGTTCGATAGGGCAGAAGCAGCGGGTGACGGTTGGCGTCGGGACGTTTCTCAGCGCTCGTAAAGCCTACAAAGTCTGAAAAAGTGCTGACAGGGCGAATCCTCCTTGCTATTCCCTATTGCAAAGTCTTAGATCTTGCTCTTGCGTCGGCGCCTTACTTTTCCTGAGGGACGGTATTGCGCCCACGTATCGGCCACGAGCTTATCGCGTTCTGCACCAGTCGCGACTCGCGGTGGCGTCTGGCTTTGCAAGCGGCGTTCCAGTCCGTGCCACATTTCCAAGAAGGGCTGCGAAACGCCATCCACCCAAGGCGTAGTCACAGGGGCAAATACGAATGAGTTTAACACCTTCAGTGTCATTACGACTGGCCCGACACCGAGCATAAGCGCCACCCGACCGACCTCAACAGACAGCATGAGAATTTCGTCAGTCTTCTCCTGCCCAACCTGCGGGTCAAACGTGACCCTGTCTGGCTGCGTAATCTCATGGGTGAAACGAAACACACTCGACCGGGCTGGGTGCGCGTAGTCGCAGAGCGCCGCGTACACGGTCGTGATCGCCGGTATTGCCTCTGCAATCGTTGACAATGTGTCTTTTGCCGTCTTCGCGCTATGCAGCTCCGGACCTTCGCCTGGCTTGAGTTTCCGCGCATACGCAAAATGAATGAGCATGCTTTCGAGTTCTGGTGCCAAGGCGAGTTGCTCAAAGAACTCGCCCTTGATTGCCTTGCGTACCACCATGTAGGAGTCGGCCAAGCTGGACGGCACGTCTGAGAAGGACTCAAAGGTATCCGCTGCAGCTTCCAAGAAACCGCGAATCCCCACGGCCAGCATCAATACGTTTCCATCTGCCAAGGCGCGCTCGCTTCCATGCAGCCACTCGTGAAGTCGCATCAACGCCGCGCAGGCCCCAAAGTGTGCGCGGTAGAGGATTTCCTGCCAATAGACTTTATTGCGCTCCGCGACGCTTTCAAGAGCCGCGTACTCGGTGTGCTGCATGATGGGATAGGTGCGCGGCTTAACCGATCGGGCAAAAGAGTCGAGCAGTGAGGTGACTAACGCCGACTCCGGGCCAAACAGCCCGGCCCCCTGCTTCACCCTGGCGGGGTCAGCAGACGAATCAGGTTGCGGCCCGCCACAGCACTTCTTGAACTTCTTCCCACTACCGCATGGACAGCGTTCATTCCTGCCGATGCGTCCCGTCTCTGTCATTGTGGCTTCCTCCAAATCTGCTTGGAGTTTCCTTGATTGTAGTGAAATGGCATTTAGCTAACAGACGGCCAAAAGAGGTACCGCTACCTGTAGACGCCTGCTCGGATTTGGATCGTGACAAACCAAATCTGAACACGAGGAACCCAACACCACCTCATACATGTGTTGAAGACTAAGGAAACATCGAGTTTGCGCAAACTGGATTCGTTAGTCTGTGTGCTCTCGGCAGTAACTTTCAAGGTGTAATCCTGGCGAACATGACGACGCAATTAGCGCTGTTCTGAGGGACCTGTCCGCTGGTTTGCGGATCAATCCAGGTGAGTAGACAACGTGACAATTACCTACCGGGGAAGCAAGTACATCGACGAACTTACCGGTGTCCTTTACTATATGTTTCAGGGCAGCGGACACGCGTACCTTTCTAGATAAGATAAGGCAGATGAGGAATGAGGGCAGTGTTAGTAGAGAAGCCAGAAACCCTTTGCGCCAGACGTATGAGTTACACTACGCTATACTTGTAGGAGTGGCCGTAGCTGCGTTCAGTACGGCTGGCAAAGTAGAAATTGTTTGACAGGCCGGGTGGGGCAATGCCCGAGGCGATTCGCCCAATTGCTCTCAATCAAGCTATTGCGGCGAGTCGGGAACATTTGGACTGTAGCTCCGTTAGTGGTACATCCCCAATGGTCTGCTGACGGTCGCGACGAGTTAGGTCCGGGAAAAGCACCCGGTAAACTTTCTATAGTGGTCTGGTTAGGTCTGGCGAGAGGCGTAATTGCAGTGACGCCTACTCTAAAGCTGTCTGCCATCAGATCCGAGAGCACAACCAGAGTTGGTCGCGCTCAATGTCCAATGACGGAGCCCATCAGTGGAAAACTCAAAAAAGGTCAAGTTTCGATTCGTTCGGGACGGAGAATATCGTTTAGTTCCTGTAAACGGCGTCTGGGGTGGCGTGACGCCACGGGGTGATATCACCGCCGAATTCTTTCACGAGGCTCTAATCTGCCCAGTGTCGGTTACACATGCCGTGACCGAAGCGGACGGACTTGGTCCTGAGGTTGAAAGACAGCTTGACGATCCTAGCTCGCAAGTGACTCGTTCGCTGATGTTCGGTGTCGTTCTTACTCCCGAACATGCGGAAAGCATTGGCCAGTGGCTTGTAGACAAGGCACGGGAATCGCAGGCCATGAAGCTAACCGCCCAGCGAAAGAAGAAGGTACGCGGTTTGGAAATTGGAGTTGGTAAAGAGTATGAACCTACTAAGCACTGAGCGAACCGGCAGTAATGCGGCTCCTATTCTTAGAAACCTGTTCCGCCTTGACTCATCTGCCAACAGTGATGTCAGGGTACCTCTACGTAGGAGGATTCGCCGTCGTTCAAAAGCCGTCGACCTAGATCCATTAGTCCTCGAATGTGTTTCGAGTACAACCGCAGAGATGCGTAGACTCCGGGACTTACCTGAGGACTGGGACGGGCACGGTGCACCACCCATTGATCGAAGCACAATCAGCTTTGCGATGACTCTCTTCGCCACTCTAGCGAGTCGAACCATCCCAAAACCGTCGGTTGTTCCCACCGTTGGGGGCGGCGTCCAGATGGAATGGCACACCCCGACACACCACGTCGAACTGGAAGTCGAGCGCCCGAATCGGTTCTCGCTCTTCGTGGCCAGGAGAGATCTTCAGCAAGAACCAACGTACATCGACTCAGGCAAGCCAGATCAAGTTCAAGCTGAGCTAGCCACCGCATTTGGCTAGTGATGACGTTAGAGGAACTGGCCAAATTCGACGGACCAGATGATGAGACGGTCGGCGATCAGGAGATATTCTGGCGTCGAATCTACCCAGGCTGGATCGTAGCTGATCCGGTCGTCCATTCCCGCCTTTCCAGTCAAGCGTTCGAGGAAACTCGAAAACCTGAGCCCAGCCCCTGTTCATTGATTCGGGCGACCGAGAGCTCGATAGAACAGGTCCAGAAAGATCCGGCATACGCAGTGGGCTCGATCAGCGCGGGGACTATTAGGTCCCACGGTTTCAAGTTCATCCGGTCCGAAGACCCCGACGAACCCGGGCACTACCACATGGTAGGAACAAATGATCGCTCAAAGCAATCCAGGTTGACCCGACTAGAGCTGGCTGGTGCAACCAAGCACGTAGCCGGTCCGAAGTGGGGCAAGGATCATTCACATCGACAGTCATAGAGTAAGTGGCAAAGTCATGCGCTTCAACGGTTGCACCGTCCGTCCGCGGAAATGGAACCAGCGCATTGACGAGCGTCTTTATCCAGACGTCTGAGTCGGTGAGCGCATACAACAATCCAATATGGGTTTCCCACTCCAGGCGATGTCGCTGAGCAAATCGTGAAACGCCTAGAAATACTTAAGTCGAATCAGTTCGTTTATAGTCCGCCGCAGATCTGCCAGGAAGTTCTCGTCAAGGGTGTCCGTCCACCAATGCGCGATGGCATTCCTGTATTCCGTTAGCTCTCGCAGGGTCTTCTTGCCAGCTACAACTTCGTCGTCCATCCTGACATTTCCCTCGTAGCTCAGGCATTTCTTGCCGGCCTCGTCCAACGATTGCCACAACCGTAAATACTCAAGTCGCTGGTAGGTGTCGTCCTTGTACTCATCGCTGTACATGGACTTGACAAGAAGCGCCATGTGCGGGGTCGCAATGTCCCGTCCCATGGCAGCAATGGCTGTCCGAAACTCTGCGGCCCTGCTTCTCAGAGTTTTGGAATCCATCACCGTCGCTGTTTGTGCCCTCGCGGACACCGTAGGTCGCATCATATCCACGAAGCAGCCGTCGTCCGTGACGAAACAGCTCTGATCCACACACTTGCGAATGGCATCTGGGGTTTGCTGGGCGACTCGGACGCCTGCCAGTATCAGATTTACCAGTTGGTGATTATTGGGAATTGTCGGCCACGCGCCGTCAACCGTAGCCCAAGCGGTAATGAACTCTTCATTTTCCCTGCCGCCAACCAACACATGTACGTTTTCATCATCTCGCACGAGTACTTCGTCCGAAATACTGCATTCACTCTTGATCATCCGGACTGGCGTCAAATCGTTATACTCCTCGATCACCAAAAACACCGGTACGCTGTCTTTTTGTTGGGCTCTGATCTTCTTGTCGGTTTCATCGACCTCGTGTTGCAAGCAAGGACTGATGGCGTAATGCCTGCCACGGGTGGCGTTTGCGAAGTAACCGACCAAATTTGAAGTCACACACGCTTGAACCGATGGAGAGTTGAAAATGGAGTGATGAGGTTCCTCACAGTTCGGACGGAAGTCGATCCACGGGAATTCTAAAATCTGTGTTCGACAATGCCCGCTGATTGTGCAGCCAAACTCCTTACCTCTGATGGCCGCGTACATTTCCCGCACTCCGGCTAGCGAAAAATTTGCCTTTGGGGCAATCGGTTGCAGAGACTTGTACCGTTCCGCTACTTTTCGGTTCCTTCTCGCCATTGGAAGTTTGCGCCGCTATGAGTCAGGTTCTCGCTTCAGAAATTAACTCGGTTACGATTATATGGCTACCTGTGGACTCTTCTGGAGGCAGATAATCGTCGTTAGACTATGGCTTAGACTATGGCTGGGTGCTGCCGTGGGGAAGGGTCATGTCAGGGTTGCCGGGAGGGGTCGTGTTTGCCACACCCCGGTGGCTCCATTCGGGACGGGAGAAACATCTCGGCATGCGATGAGAATTCCCGCAAGAGGGAGGCCTGATTCCGAATGCTAATGTCAATCCTGTTATGGATCCTGGCCCTGCTGCTGGTGGCGGTGGGGGTGGCGGGGACGATCATGCCGGGGTTGCCTGGCACGGTGCTGGTACTGGCCGGCCTGGTGCTGGCTGCCTGGATCGATGGGTTCTCCCGTGTCGGCGCCCCCACGGTAGTTGTCCTGGTGGGCCTCACCCTGCTGGCCTACGCGGCCGACTTTGTCGCGGGAGCCCTTGGGGCCAAGCGTTCGGGCGCCAGTGGGCGGGCCGCGGCCGGAGCCGGGCTGGGTGCGCTGGTGGGGCTGTTCTTCGGCATCGTCGGGGTGCTGGTCGGCCCCTTCCTGGGGGCGGTGCTGGGTGAGCTGAGCCTCCACGGCAACCTGGAAAGGGCCGGCCGCGCGGGCTTCGGCACTTGGCTGGGAATGGTCGCGGGCACGGCGGTCAAGGTGTCGCTGGTCTTCATGATGATTGCCGTCTTCCTGCTGGCATATTTCTTTTGAGAGACGGAGTTATCCAACACCATCGTCATAATCCGACGTATCGGATATGTGAACGACCTGCTTCCCCATGGCGACCTCGACGAGCCTACTTAATCGCCGCCGACGGTCTTCGACGAAGTCGTCGAACGCGTCTTTCCGTAGCAGATACGGTGCGAGCGCGTGGCTACCCAGGAGCTCGTCCATTTCGGAATCATTCAAGGCGACCTGTCTTTCCCTCTGGATCCTCGGCAGGTAACGGGACGGTGCTTCCCCGCCTACCTTTCGATTCGCCTTATATGAAATGGGGGTCTTGTTAAGGATGCTGTCATACTGGATTCTTTCTATGCCTCGCTTTTCACACCAGTCCCGGGGAAAGATGTGGTGGATGTCGAGTGCGATCTCCTCGGCGTCCAGATCCTTTATTGTAGTCTTCCAATACCAGTCCTTGGAACCCTCCCGAAGTACAAGCACGTTGATGCCTTTATAGGCAGCACTCAGGCGCGAACGTAGCGTGTTGAGGCGGTCCGGCTGGAAATTGGCCTCGCGAACTGTACGCGGAAGCAAATCGTCGTTTTCAAACCAGCTAAGCAATTCCTCATAGTCGTTGGCCATGCGGGTCTCTACTGCACCGCCGTACAGCTCTCCGAGCACACCGGACCAGAACCACCGCGTGAGCTTGTCATATATGCGCGGTTCGAGCCAACGGTCGCCCAAGCGAGTGAGCACTGCCGCCAAAGGCACAAGTTGCGTGCGGTAGGGCAACTCGCGCCGGTGGTAGAAGCACTGCCTGCGCAAAAAGCGGGCAACGTTACGAAACCCTTCCTCTAGATCGTTCGCCCACTGCTTCCAGGCGCGGAGTGGTATTTGCAGGACATCGGCGCGCTTGGCGCTGACCGGGCGCACTTGCTTCCCGGTCTTGCCAGCCTCGAGATCTGCCCGTCTCGTTTCGTGGGTACGCAAGAGACTAACTCCTTGGAGAAATTCCGTGGCCTCGATACCCTTGAGCAGTGCGTCCCGCTCCAGGCGCTCCTTCCGAGATTCGACTTTGTGCGCCTTGGAACCAAACCAATCGTCACGCAGGTTATAGCCCTCCGCCGCATAGGTGGCCGTAATCAGTTCGAATACCGAGAGCGCCACACCACCCGTATTTACCTTCTCAAAAACCAAGCACACGGCCTCTTTGGTCGTTCCTTTCAGTAGTTGGATGACTGGGACTTGGTAGGTACGAAACGCAACAAGCACTTGTTGGCGAAACTCCATGTAGGTGTCGAACTGAGCCGGTGCCACCCTATGCAGGGTGGCCTCCCAATTGTCTGAGTTCATGATTTCGTTACAAGGAAAGTGTAGATGCTGGCATTCCAGCTCAGTTGTTGACAGGTCCAAGTCCACCCTACGGCCAAAATCACTTCGCAACTGTCGATTCTCATCTACGGCCACAATAGCGTCATCAAGCGAATCCGGCGCGTTTAGCGCCGTCTGAATATCGAAGTAGTAGTTGCGCTCAATCCGTTTACCTTTTGCGGTGCGAGTACGCACGGGCTTGTTGAGCGAAAGGGCTTGAGTCAGGGTCGTGAGGCGTTGTTGACCGTCGAGAATCAACCTCTCGGGTATTCGGTTTCTCGGCACTTTATCCTCCAGCCCTTCCAACGGTCTAGTCTGGAATCGGACCTCGCCGCCTGCTTCAAGGAGCATCACCGCGCCGATTGGGAAGGCTCGGGCGATACTAACCAGTAGATCGCGAATATGGTCATCGTCCCAAATCCAACCACGCTGGAAATCCGGCAACTGGATCTTGCCCTCGTTGATTTCCCGAAGGAGGTCGCTAAGCAAAGCCTTTGTGCTGTCGAACGTCGTCATGTTTGTTCCTCACTGCCTACCCTTCATGTGCCAGACTCTTGGCGGCAATTGGTGGACAGCATGCGCCAGGCGCAACCCATCGTTCCGCTTGGTACGCTCGGCTTGGCGTTGACCAGCGGGGGCCTATTGTTTCAGTTCTCAGGGCTAGGATCAAGCGACCGACGACGTGCATCTCCCTCTGATTGCCCCGCCTACGTCACGGTGCCTTGTAAGTGTCTAAGGGAATGATCTGGCAGCCCTTATCCCAAGGGAAGTGTTACTGATGCTACCGTGTCCGGTGGTTTTGCTTGGTAAGGGCAAGGCTTGTCGAGAGGCATAGAACCACTCTCAAAAATGGCGTCACGCGGCGACGACCGACGTCTCCAACCTCCAGCGATTTGGTGTTACACTGTGCAGGGATCGGTTTACCTTCTGAAATCTGTCTAACTTTTTCTCATCAGTACTTTGCCGGACTCAGAGAGCTGGTGCTGCCTGGCTCCGATGAGAAATTCCGACTGGAATCATGGCTTCCTTTCGCTTTCTGCATGCTGCTGACATTCACCTCGACAGTCCTCTGAAGGGACTGGCAGGGCAAGAAGGTAACGCCGCTGACCGTGTGCGCAATGCCACCAGAGAGGCTTTTGACCAGCTAGTCGATTTGGCGATGGAGGAGAGGGTCGATTTTCTCATTATTGCGGGGGACCTCTACGACGGTGACTGGCGTGACTATAAAACGGGGCTATTCTTCGTCGGGCGGATCGGGAGGCTCAACAAAGCGGGAATTCCAGTCTACCTGCTACACGGCAACCATGACGCAGAAAGCCAGATAACCAAGCGGCTGGATCTGCCTGGCAACGTGCATGTATTTGGTACGAGTAAGCCTGAGACGTTCGACATTGGTGATCTGAACGTTGCACTACATGGCCGGAGTTTCCGCCACCGCGACGTGACAGACAATCTCGTAATCGATTACCCACTACCGGTGTCCGGAGCGTTCAATATCGGTGTGTTACACACCGGCTTGGGCGGCATGGCCGGTCACGCCAACTATGCGCCTTGTTCGATCGATGACCTTGTGAACAAGGGATACGATTATTGGGCGCTGGGTCACGTTCATCAGTCTTCCGTTCTGCTTGAAAAGCCTTACGTCGTCTTTTCCGGGAATCTACAGGGGCGCCATGTCCGGGAAACCGGGGCCAAAGGTGCAAGGCTGGTCACCGTGGAAGATAACGAAGTCGTAGAAATCCTGTCTGTTCCCTGCGATGTGGTGCGCTGGGTGGTGTTACCGGTGTCATTGAACGACGCCGATAGCATCGGCGATGTTACCGAACGTGTTAGGGATGCGCTGGAATCCGCTGTTGGCAATGAGGCCGAGGGGAGATTGCTAGCCTGCCGCGTTCTGCTTGAAGGACGTGCCGAGGTTCATGCGCAGCTTGTCGCCTCGGAGGATCAAGTGTTGGCAGAGGCACGCGCTGGCGCGCTTGGCCTGGGAGATGAAGTGGCCTGGGTTGAGAAAGTCGTCATTGCTACGCAGCCTGCTGTTGATCCGCGGTCCCTGGCGCAGCGAGAGGATGCCATCGGAGAGCTACAGCGGATGTTTCAGGATGCCGCGAACGATGACGAGCTTCTATCACGGATAGAAAGCGATATCGGGGAGTTGGTCCGACGACTACCACACGACGTGCGGGCGCAAATTGAGGATCAGGTCCTGAAATCGGCCATTGAGGGTGACTATGGAGCACTGATCAACCAAGTCGCACCCTATTTGACCGCGCGCCTGATGGCTCGGGAGAGTTGAACATGCGGCTGCAACGACTGGATCTGATCCGATACGGACACTTTACAGACAGTTCGTTTGAACTACCTGTTGCTAAATCGGACTTCCACATTGTTTTTGGGCCGAATGAAGCCGGCAAATCCACGGTGATGGCCGCGATCGAGGACGTGCTGTTCGGCATACCAATGCGCTCGCCCTACAACTTCCTGCATGACTACGGCAGCATGCGGATCGGCGCTGATCTCGAAAACGGCAGTGCGTCGCTGGAAGTGCTCCGGCGCAAGGGCAACAGGGACACATTGCTTGAGAAGGACGGCTTACCGATCGCCGGTAGCGAGGGCGCATTGAGACCCTATCTTGTCGATGCGGATCGAACATTCTTCGAGCGGATGTTCAGCCTTGATCACGTCCGTCTCCGAGCTGGCGGCCAGGAAATTCTGGAGGCCAGGGATGATGTCGGTCAGATGCTTTTCTCTGCCGGAGCCGGCATTGCGGGGTTGCGTAAACGCCTCGGCGAGCTTGCCGAGGAGGCCGGGAAGCTGTGGGGTGCGCGCCGGGCGGGTTATCGCAAATTCTACATTGCGGCTGACAAGCTTGGAGAGGCTCATAGAACGCTGCGGGAGCAAACCCTTACCGCAAGCAAGTGGCGAGAGCTGAAGCGGGCTTATGAAGAGTCTAAGGAAGATTGCGAGGAGGTCGCCAAGAAGATCGAAGAGGCCACTGCCGAGCGAAATCGCCTGAGCCGCATTCGTCGGGTGTTTCGGAATTTGCGCAGAAAGCAAGAGCTTGACGACCAGCTTGCAGCACTTGGCGACCCCACGAGGCTGCCGGAGGATGCGGCGAGGGTGTTGGCAGAATCCGAATACAACGAGACTATGGCGAAAACACGCATTGAGACCCTAAAGGACCAGCTAAAGCTGGCCGCGGATAGTCTGCAAGGGTTGACGTTTGACGAGACGCTGGTTCAGCGAGCCGAAGATGTTGGTCAACTCCACGAGAGACGGATCGAGATTCGTCGTGAGAAGGCGGACCTGCCCAAGCGCGAAGCGGAACTCAATGCTGCCGAGGAAGAGCTGAGATCCAGTGCCTTCGAGCTTGGGTGGACCGAGACCGACTCGGCTGCGCTGATTGAGCGCATCCCGCCTCGAATTCAGGTCAGTGTGGTGCGTGCCCTTCTCATTCGGAGGGGCGAACTAGAGGCTGATGTCAGAAGCCACGACCGTGGATTACAGGAGTCTCAGGAGAATTATGATGACCTTAAGCGGCGGCTGGATGGATTGGGAAAACCCGCGGATGTGTCCAGGCTGGCCATTGTCATTAGAACCCTGCGCGAGCAGGGCGATCTCACCGGCCGAGTTCGAACCGCTGAGACGGCTCTCAAGGATACCCAGGGACTTGCGGGCCGCAGGCTCAAGAATCTCAATCCTGGCGGCATTGATGAAGAGACACTGGCGAACATCGCTCTGCCCGGGAAGGCGATGGTCCAGGAGTACCGGGAACGTAAACAGGACTGGAACCGGCGATTGAGGGAAACGCAGCAGAACGCCTCATCAGTTCAGGAGCAATTGGACGGTGCGATTGCGGCATTTGACCGCACCGTGCGAGACGAACGGGTCGTCACAAGCGAAGAGATGAACGAAGCACGCGGCCGCCGGGATGCACTTTGGCAACTGGTGAAACTCAGGCACGTGAACGACGAGCCGATCCCGGAAGATCAGGCTGGTTGCTTTAAAGAGGACCTGGAGAACCTGTCTGGTGCCTTCGAACCCGCCATGGCCCGGGCGGACGACCTTGCTGATCGGCGTTTCGATCACGCCGAGGCAGCCGGGCGAATTGCGGAAATCAACCGGAAGATCGGGGAGTATAAGAGGCTTCTTAAACAGGAGAAGAAAAAAGAGACCAGGCTTGTTGAAGAGGGAAATCAGCTTGCGCATGAATGGACATCTCTATGGGCTGCCGCGCCCTTTGATCCATTGGCCGCTGAGGCCATGCTGGAATGGATCGATGTCAGAAAAGAGGTATTTGATGCTATTGAGAAGCGAGAAGAGGCTGGAAACGCTCTGGAGACGCTTCGCAACCAGGAACGCGAGGCAAGGAAACGGTTGCTTGGGGAGTTGGTTGTGCTTGGCGTTGATTTGGCTCGGCGGGAATTGGACAGCCTGAACGTGATCATTGAACGCGCCGCAGAAGAGCACCGTCTTCGACAAGTCGAGGCAGGTAAGAAGGATAAGCTTGAAGCAGATGTAGAGAATGCATCCCGGTCCATCGCTCGAAGAGAACGTGATCTTCGGCGGGCCAAAGAGGCCCGGAACCAATGGGGAGAAGAATGGACGGATGCTCTTGCTGAGCTTGGGCTGGCCGAAGACACAGCACCGGAAGCTGTGAGCGCGCTCATCGACGTCATCGATGAGATGCGTGATACGGCCGGTCGCATTACATCGTTGCGACATCGACGCATAGGCAGGATCAAGCGTGACGTTTCCGACTTCAAACAGGTTGTCGGTGAGTTGGTTGACGACGTAGCTGATGACTTGGCAGATTGGCCTGCCGAAGATGCCGTTCTGGAACTCGAAAAACGCCTTGCCGAAGCCGAGCATGTTCAGGGGATTAGGGAGGAGAAACACAGGGAAGTGGATGAGCTGAACGCAAAAATCGATAGACTTCAAGACGAGCGCCAAAGCCTGACTGATTCCATCTCTCACCTGAAGTCAGCAGCCGGGGTTGAGACACATGAGGCACTAAGGGATGCTATCGAGCGGTCGGATAAGCAGCGATTTCTTCAAAACGAACGACAGCAAATCATTGAAAAGCTCAAAAAAGACGGTGATGGAAAATTGCTTGAGGAGCTTGCCGAAGAATGCCATGGTGTCGTCATCGACGAGGTTGCGGCACGCGAATTGTCCGTACAGGTGGACTTGAAGGATCTGCAGAATCAGCAGACCAAAGCCTTAGAAGACCGATTTCGGGCGCGGGAAGCGTTTCAAGCGGTTGGCGGTGGCGATGCGGCAGCGCGGGCTGCGGCGCGCAAGCAGGAAGCTCTGGCTGAGATGCAGGAAGCGGCGGAGCGGTATGTTCGAGTGAAGACGGCAGCCTTGCTTCTCCAGTGGGCGATTGATCGCTACCGACGCGAGAAGCAAGCCCCGTTGCTAAAGCGTGCGGGAGTGCTGTTCAGGATCATCACCGGCGGTTCCTTCTCAAGCCTGGAGGTGGCGTTTGGCGATCACGACAACGCACACCTGACGGGGGTGCGGCCCCGTGGTGGCATTGTACCCGTATCCGGAATGAGCACGGGCACGGCGGACCAGCTCTACTTGGCGCTTCGGGTTGCGTCAGTCGAGGATTACCTGGAGAGAGCGGACGGGCTGCCGTTCGTTGCAGACGACCTCTTCATCAACTTCGATGACGAACGGGCGTCGGCAGGATTCAGGGTACTGCAAGAATTGGCGCAAAAGACACAGGTTCTATTTTTCACGCACCATCAACATCTCGTCGATATAGCCCGGAAGACGCTCGGCAAGTCTATCAGTCTGGTGAATCTGACTGATCAGGAGGCTGCTGCTAGCTGAAAATATGTTGGGGTGTTGATCCTCGTAGCGCAAGTTGCTATTAGGTTGTGGCTGCTTTTGGCGGCTTCTCAAGCCTCCTTCGTGTTTTCTCTGCAGCCTTGGATCGCTCACGCAATTTGATCCGATACTTGTCCAGTTCCGTGACTTCTTTCTTCAAATCCTCGATCTTTGGAACTGGTGTGTTCTTTGCCGCCGCCATGTCATGCCCGGAGCGCTCCGAAACACGTTTCATGGCCCAGAAGATTATCTTGTAGTCCGCATCGTCTACCACGACCCCTTTCAGGCTTTGCGTCTTCACGTCGGAACCGTATCGCTCCACGACTTTGGAAAGCAACACCTCTTCAACAAGGCGCTCCCACGTTTCTCTTAGGTCTGTGAAGAATCCCTCAACCCCTTGGCGGTAAGCATCGCCGTCTTTATCGACTATGGCATCTAACTCCTTGATTTTCTTGCGCAAAAGGTCGATACGCTTATTTGTCGTTTTGGCTTCCCAAGGTTCATCATCCTCCTCAATGATGCCGAAGCCACGGTCCGTAGCCTTTCGAACGACGTTTGTGAGGACCGGAACCGCATTGGGCGGGTTAGCTGCTGCAAGCGACATCACTTCTGAAAAGAACAGCAGATTGTGCGTGAAGACAATCACCTGCCGTCCCGCTGCCGCTTCAGTCACAAGCCGGTCAGCGACTCGCCTAATTCGAACGTGATCGAGCGATGAAACTGGGTCGTCGACAATGATCCCATGTTTAACAGGTTGCCCGTTTACATCAGCAAGGAAACAGGCGAGGCCGAGCGCCCGCTGTTCGCCTTCGCTCAGCACGTCCCGGCTTGCAACCTTACGCTGAGCATTTAGCGTTACTGCAAAACCACTTTCACCTTTCCGGCTGGTTTCGTTGATCAGCAGTGGTATGTGCGCCAAATCAAGTACGTCAATTTCTGCACGAATTCGATTGTTTAGATCCTCAGTGACGAGTTCTTTTCGCAGTGCATTCACTTGGTGAGAAACGGCATTGGTCCTGGCTGCACCGGCACACTCTTCGAGTCGAGCCCGCAGTTCGAGGTCATTGCGCCGCGCACGAACTGTTTCGAGGTTCTCTGATAGGCGTTTTTGATCTAGTAGTGAAGCAAGCTTCTTCTTGCGGATTTCCCGGTCGACATCATCTCCGGCTACACCGTCAAAGGCAACCGCTTCATCCACCAGTGCTTTTTTCTCGGCGCGGAGTTTTTCAATCACAGAGCCGTCGAGCTCAGTAATGCCTGAAAAATCGCCAGGCTCAACTGTCGCTAACAGCTTCTTCTGTCGCTTACGTGCTGCCTGGACAAATTTCTCGACGTCAGCCGAGGTACCTGCTCGCGCATCACTCATGTCCGTGAATTCGCCGAGCAGCGACTTGACATCTACTGATGAGCGTACCTGGAGCGTCTTGATAACTGCGGATTGTTCGTCCCGTATTGCTGCGGCTTTCTCGGCGTCCTTTCTTGCTTCGCCGGCGACATAGTTTTCAAAGCGGCGAAGTCTTTGCGCTGCTTCCTCTGCCAATGGCTGCTGACAGAGCACGCATAGATCACCCTCGCGTGTTGCAGGCGGCTCGACATCCGGATAGGCCAGCTTTGAGTATTCCTTGGCATGCTGAAACATCAGCTGCCATGGGCCCGAGCCGATTTGCGGCAAGGGCTCGGCTTTGAACAACGTAGTCGCCGCAAGAGACGCAGCTTCGGCTGTTGCACGTGCATGGCTCACAGCCTGCTCTAGTTCTTTTGTTTTGGCTTGAGAAAGAGTATCTCCCGTGTTCGTCAGTTCCTCAATCAAGTTAGACACGACACCCTTAGCCCGGCGGCAGCGGTCGGCGAGGGCCTTGGGATCGTTCCCGATGGAGTTCTGCAACGTCGCCAAGTCCTTTGCGTATTTGTCGGTCCAGGTGCCGTGGAGATTTATCTCCTCGATTGTCGGCAACTCTCCCAATGGCCTCTTCGAGGTCAGTCGATTGACGAGTGCGGATATAGGAGTGCCCGGTGTATAGCCGGTCGGAAGACCAACATTGAGGCGTTGGTCAACGACGCTAATTTCTGATGAAAGATCTTCTTGAAGCTTGGCCAACAATTGTCCAAAATGCGTAAGCAACTCTATTTCGTATGGGAGGTAATCAATCCGGTTTCGCGCGTCCACATAGAGCCGGGCGTTGTGACTATCGAAGACCGAAAGATGGGCGATGTCACCCGGCCCATCCGCGCCATCCCGCCAGATGGATTCGCTTACGTTAGTTGCGCCCTCGACCTTGTAGCGGATGCGCGCCTCGGCAGGAGGGGGATTCCCGGGCGCAAACACGTTTGGGTAAATCGTGTCTTTGATGATCGCACGGCAAAACTTTTTCAGAATGCGGCAATACCCGCTCTTGCCGGAGCCGTTGTGTCCATAGATCAAAGTGATTCCATTTAGCGCGAACTTCAGTGTCTGACCTGGAGCGAGACGGTTTGCATTCTTGACCTCGTCAATCGAACAAAGTCGAGCCAGAGGCGCTTTCCGGGCGTCCGGCTGAACGTGGCCTTTCTTGAGGGGCTGCGATACCAATTGTCCCTCTTGCGGCAAGCCTTTTGCTCGCTTGAGGTTGGCCAGAATCGCAGAAGTATCCGTGCCGGCCAACTCCGTGGAAAGCGCCACCCGGCGAAGCGCGTCCTGCTGCCAGTCGGGCTGCTTTGATGCCCACTTGATGATTGAGTCTATCGCCATGTTCAACCTACCTCGCTGACTACCCTGATACGTACATTTACTGGATTCTGGCACCTTCCAGTTCGTAGGATCATAGTGTAACCGCGAGTCCGTGTGCCCTCATTGCGATTGTAGTCCATCAGAGCTCTGGACAAGTTTCTGTAGAGGATCGCTCCCAGGTGCAAAATGCCTGCAGTTGGAGTCAAGGCTTTACTATAACTGTTCCGCCGTCTTCGCGCCCCTCGAAGGAAAATTGGGGCCGCGAGATTCTAGAACCTCTCGCCGGTTGCATCTAGTTTGTAGCTAACACACCCCTTGCGGTTTCGACCGCAGGGCGCGGGGCCTCTTCGGAGGCCCCTGCTTTTTTTGGGGCGGGAATCGATGCGGGATGGATGTCAGGCCTTGTGCTTCAGCCCACGCCAGTCCAGATTACGGGTCAGGAACATGGTGACGGCCAGCGCCAGGAAGAGGCCGAGGGTCCCGACCAGCAGGGCGTAGTCCTGATTGCGAAGCAGGATATAGAGGTACCCGTACAAGAGCCCCAGGATGACGGCCATCAAGGCGGCCCCGCGGGGCTTGCCCAGCACCGACAGGCTGTAGCTGACGAGCAGGACCACGGTGGAAACGCTGGCCAGAAGATAGGCCGGGCCGAAACCCAGGTGCTCGGAAAGGGAAAGCACCAGCAGATAGAACAGGCACATCCCCGCGCCCATCAGCAGGTACTGCAGCGTGTGAATCCGCAATCCCGAGAGAACTTCATAGAGCCACAGGGTGATGAAGGTCAGAGCCAGGAACAGGATGGCGTACTTGACGCTGCGATCGACCATCCGATAGGGGTCGACCGGTGTTGCCAGTATCAGGCCGAAGCGGGAGGGTGAGATCGAGGACGGGGCGGTTTGGGAGGTCCACCTCTGAGGGTAGCTGCGTCCCAGGAAGGGTATGCTCCAGCTGGCCTCGAACCCCCGGTCCGTCACCGTGCGCTCGGCCGGGAGCCAGTTTCCCTGGAAGCTGGGATGGGGCCAGTTCGACTGCAGGTCGACGGTGGTCTGCTTGCCGAAGGGTGAAAAGAAAACAGCCCCGCTGCCATTGAGCTCCAGCGGAAACTGGAAATCGAAGGCTGCTCCCTTCAGCCGCTCTCTCAGGCCGGCGTGAATCCCGGGAAGGTCGCTGCTGGATTCCCCCGATCCGGGATGAAAGGGGAGACTCTGGCCGTTCCAGGAGAGCACGGCTGAATTCTGGATGGCTCGGGCATCGGAGATATTCACCGAGAGATGGGCGCGGTCCCAGAGAATATCCTGCGGTCGGACTCCCCATTCGCTGAAGTCGGGCTCGGTGAACGTACCCCTCAATTCCAGGGCCAATCGATACACCGGAACCTCGAAGATGCCCCGATAGCGCAGGTGGGTCTCGGCCCTGCCGGAGATGGTGAGCCTTTCCGCCAGAAAGTGTCCGTAGACCACTTCGGTGCGGGTGGAGAGTTCACCCTCGGCGGTCCGCTCGCTGTGGTGTTCCAGGTAGGGGATGATAATCCGGGGCCCCGCCAGGGACTGCTCCTTGCCCCACTTGGAGGTGACTTCCCGTGAGGCCTCTTGCTGTCTGGTCTGGCGCTCCGAGGTCACGTTGTAAATCAGCAGGATGGGAATCTGCAGCAGGAGCACCAGCAGCCCCAGCAGGCAGGCCCGCCAAAGGGGTGAGTTCAGGAAAGCCTGCCGGTTGAGCAGGGATCCGGGCGATTCGGTTGACATCGGCGAGTCTCCTCGGCAATATACCGCTTAAATTCCAGGTTTAGCCTACAGTCGCGGGTCGGCCTCTGTAGAGATAATGCTACCGGCCACAACTTTCTGGGAGCAATCCCGGCCGACTTGATATAGTGTGGGCCACTCAATTGAAGCCGGCCAGGCTTTTGGCAATTGGCCGGGCTTGAAATTCGTCCCTGAGCACGGGGACTCCGGAGATCGCAATCATGCCAAATGCACTCTTAGTCTACCCTGAATTTCCACCGTCTTACTGGGGCGGCAAGTTCGCCCTGGAGTTTGTCGGGAAAAAGGCGGGCTTTCCCGCCCTGGGCCTGCTCACCATTGCCGGCATGTTCCCCTCCAGATACGACCTCCGTGTAGTGGATCTGAACGTGACCACCATGAAGGACTCGGACCTGGAATGGGCCGACGTGGTGTTTACCTCCACCATGATCGTTCAACGCGATTCCCTGGACTCGGTGGTCGAGCAGTGCAACCGGGCCGGCGTTCCGGTGGTGGCCGGTGGGCCTCACCCCACTACCTATCACGAGGAAATCCAGGGAGTGGACCACTTCCTGCTGGATGAAGTCGAGGAAATCCTGCCGCAATTTCTGCGGGACCTGGAGACCGGAACCGCCAAGGCCATCTACCGGGCGCCGGAGAAACCCGATGTGACGCGCACGCCGGTCCCTCGCTTCGACCTCGTCGACATGAAGGACTACTACTCGATGTGCCTGCAGTTCTCCCGGGGGTGCCCCTTCGACTGCGAGTTCTGCGACATCACCAAGCTTTTCGGCCGCGTGCCGCGGACCAAGACGCCGCAACAGATGTTAGGTGAATTGGACTCCATCTATGAGCTGGGTTGGCGGGGCAACGTCTTTCTGGTGGACGACAACTTCATCGGCAACAAGCGGGAGGCGCTGGAACTTCTGCCCTTTGTGGCCGAGTGGCAGAGGGACCGCGGTTATCCTTTCGCTCTCTTCACCGAGGCCAGTGTCAACCTGGCCCGAAACGACGAATTGATGGGCGCCATGATCGAGGCAGGTTTCGATTGGGTGTTTCTGGGGATCGAGACTCCCAATCCCGAGGCTCTGATCAAGACCAAGAAGGCTCAGAACACCAGCAAGAAGAAAGAGGAAGATTACCTGCTGAGCGCCGTTCGCAAGATTCAGCAGAAAGGGATGGAGGTCAGCGGTGGATTCATCCTGGGTCTGGACGGCGACGACGAGGGGGTGTTCGACGCCCAGATCGACTTCATACAGGAGGCCGGCATTCCCATGGCCATGGTGGGGCTGTTGACGGCTCTGAAGGGCACCGACCTTTACGACCGTCTCAAGAGGGAAGACCGGTTGCTGGAGGAGACCACCGGGACCAGCGTCAACGTGGTCCTCAACTACAAGCCCGAGATGGAGGCCCAGACCTTGATCGAGGGATATCGACGGGTGCTGACCACCATCTACGACCCGACTCTGGAGAACTACTTCAGACGCTGTCTGAACATGATGGAGCATGTCAAGCCCAGCCCCTACGTTTCCAAGCCGGTGGGCATGAATGAGGTGCGGGCCATTGGCAAGTCGTTGCGCCGGCAGCTCTTCTCCCGGCAGGGTCCTGCTTACCTCAAGTTCATTGCCAAGGTGGCCAGGGACCATCCCCGCATGCTCACCAAGGCATTCCATCTGGCCGTCATGGGATACCACTTCGAGAAGGTCACCAGCCAGCAGATCGCCATCCACGACTTCAAGGAGTTCCTGGCTGCCGAGCTGGAATCGTTCGAAGCAGCGGTTTCGCACTCGGTGCGCGCCGGAGCCCGCGAAGTGGAGGAACTCAGGGGCCAGATGCAGGAGCTGTTCTCGCGAGTCCATGCCCGCTACGAGGCCATGCACGACGACATTCGCTATGGCGTCGAGGATGCCCTGGAGTCCTTCCGTTCGGCCGTGAACGCCCGGGTGGACCAGTTTGCGCCTCAGGCAGTCGCCGGGGCCTAGCCAGGCTGAAGCCAGACGCAAAAGGAGCAGGGCAGCAACTCGCTTCCCCCCCCCCCCCGCATCATTCTTCGCCTGTGGTGCGGCTTGTGCGACTCCCTTCGGCGCACAAGATCTCGCCTGTGGCTCGCCTTGTGCGACTCCCCCTCCGCATTGGCCTTCGCCTGTGGCGCGGCTTGTGCGACTCCCCTTCGGAGCACAAGATCTCGCTTGGCAACTCACCTTGTGCGAACCCCGCGGCGGCGCACAAGATCTCGCCTGTGGCTCGCCTTGTGCGAACCCCCCACCGCATCGGCCTTCGCCTGCGGCTCGACCTCTCTGCGACTCCCCCCAAGGGGGGAGTGATACTTGAGTTTTTGAAGGAGGTATGGTGGAGTGGCGGAGGAGTAAACTCCCATGAAAGTGAAGGTCGATGAGCTGCAGGCCTGTCTGCTGAGTTCGCCGCTGCCCCAACCGCTCCGGCGACCGGTTCAGGGAGGCCAGGTCACCATCTACAAGCGCGATTGCCTGATGGTCCGCGCCCGCACCAACCAGGGGCAGGTGGGTTTTGGGGTTGGCACTCCCTCTCCCAACGTAGCTCAGTTGATCAATCGAAACCTGCGTGCGGCCGTGGTGGGCCTCAACCCCGGAAACCTGGCCGGCCTGCGGAGGAAAGTGTTCCACCGCCGGCCGAGGTACCCGGGCCTGGTGCAGGCCTTTGCCGCCGTGGAAATGGCCTTGCTGGACCTTCAGGGCCAGATCGCGAAGTGCTCCCTGTCGGAGTTGCTGGGTGGATGGGCAAGACGCAGAGTCCGAATCTACGCCAGCGGAGGCGTCTACCTCGATGGCGAGGAGAGTGTGCGGGAGGCCGGTTTTTGGGCCGGTTCGGGGTTCTCGGCCTGCAAGCTGGAATTGGGGCTGTCGCCCCGGCAAGACATGCAGACCGTCCGCAAGGTGCGCGATGCCTTTCCTGCGCCCTGGGCGATCATGGTGGACGCCAGGGCTTGGCGCGGGGGGCACTACGGGTTGGAGGAGATCGGGCGGCTGCTGCGGGACATGGCTTCCAGCCGGCTCGAATGGGTTGAGGAACCGGTGGCTCCGCAGGACATTGAGACACTTCGACAGTTGAACAAGGATTGTCCGGTTCCGATCTCGGGAGGGGGTGGCGTGTCTTCCCTGGAAGGCTGGCTCGACCTGGCCCGAAGCGGATCGCAGGATGTCCTGCAGTTGGATGTGCTTCATCTTGGGGGACTGGTCGACGCTCACCGGGCCTTGCGGGAGGTGCAACCGCTTGGCTGCCGGGTGGCTATCGGAAGGCTCTCGACTCCACTGGAAGCAGCCGCCCTGGTCCAGTTGGCCAGCTGTTTCGAGGGCGACTTGGTGGGTTGGATGGAATGGCCGCAATATTCCGGCGACGGCAGGCCCGGCACCTACCCCTTTCGGTTGGCGGAGCAGATGTTGCACACTTCCCTGTGGATCGATCGGGGAGAACTGGTCGTTCCTGACGCTCCGGGGCTGGGCGTCAAGGTCAACGAGGCGGTGATCCGGCGATTTCCGTATCGCAGCGGGCCCTGCTCGAGTTTTCAGCCGACCGGCGTCTGACTCCCTTTCAAGCCTTCTCCAGCCCCTTAACCCGCATTTCTCACCAGGCCGCTGGTGCCATGACGAAAAGTAGTTTATCTTCAGTACTTTGATTGGCTTCATGGTAGGGCTCGCGGGTAACAGACAGCGCTGGGCATGCCCTGGCTTGTCTTTTTCCCTTCAGCGCGCACATGCTCCCTCGCGCGTAGTGACCGCTACGCTCTTCGGTCGCGAGCACGCCCTGAAGGGAAAAATCCTGCGCCATGATCATGCCCCCTGGTGAGAAATGCGGGTTAATGGCCCTTCGTCGTCCTTCGTGGATTGCTTTTTTGGACCTTGGTGGATGTCCCTCAGTTGTTTCTTGCGAGCCGAAAAGGGTTGGATTGGGGTTGCTTTCTCCTTATAATCCAGTCGCAAACCGGGAAGGATCTCAAAGAGGCAGGGGCCGCTGATGAAAGTAACCATTTTAACCGTTTATTCCAGTGCCGGCGTGATCAAGGACCTGGAGAAGTTGATTCTGGAGATGACCGAGGAGGAACCGGACATCTATACGGACCTCAATATGGATAACGAAGAAGGCACGTTCACGGCCGAGTGGTTTCATCCCGATCTGGGAGAGAAGAACCTGGACTACCGGGAGAAGCTCTATTGGAAGATTCGCGAATTCCTGCCGGAATCGCATCTGGCCATCATAGAGGACGAGGAGAGCGAGGAGATCATGACGGTCGGGGACCTGAGTTTCTTCAAGAACGTCATCAAGCGCGCCAGGGACATGGAGGAACTCGAAGAGATCCAGGAGCGGATCGAACAGACCGAGATCGGCAATCCTCTTCTCCAGATCATCCTGAACAAGTCCTACCAGGCCAAGGTCAACTCTCTGCAGCCTTCTGTCTGACCCTCCTGCTGCGATCGTTTGCGCCTCTCCCTGTTCCGGCCGGTTCGCCGGCCTTTAGACGTTGACATCGCAGTGGCCCCGGCTATAATGATGCGCTTTGGTTTTGAGGCACTTAACGTCCTTTTTCTATAGGGCCGGCCTGGTGCGAAGCTCATGAACCCGTTGCGGATCGACATCAGGGATTTGGAGCGGGGGCCACGTTCTGTGAAGGCCAGCCTGACCGCCCGCCAGTTGAATCTGGATGAAGGGCAGGTTCGGGTCTCCGGCAAGGTGGCGGTTCATTTGACGGCCGACAGACAGTCTCAAGGCGGCGTGCGGGTGTGGGGCGAACTGGGTGTTGAAATGGAATTGACCTGTGCCCGCTGCCTGGAGGTGCTGTCCCGTCCTCTGGCAGCCCAGTTCAGCCAGTACTATCAATCCAACGCTCAACACTCGCTGACCGGGGAGATCGCTCTCCAGAAGAAAGATCTGGAAGTGGGGTTCTTCACCGGGGACTCTATCGATGTGAGCGACATCGTTCGCGAGCAGATCTTCCTGAGCTTGCCCATGAAACCGCTTTGTCGGGAAGACTGCAAGGGCCTGTGTCCGGCCTGTGGACGGAACCGAAACCGCGACCGTTGCCGTTGCGGCCCGTTGGTCAGCGACCCTCGATTGGCCCCGCTGCTGAAATTCAGGAATTGAGGGTCCATTCGATCCGGGGGAACCGAAATGCCGAATCCGAAACGACGTCACTCCAAATCCCGCCGCAACAAGAGACGGTCTCACGATTTCCTGACCGCGCGCTCCACCTCGGAGTGTCCCAATTGCCACGAGACCAAGCTGCCCCATCGGGTCTGTCCGCACTGCGGATATTACCGCGGGCGAGAGGTGATTGAAGTGGGCGAGAAGTAGCCCCCGGAGGCTCCGGGGGCGACCGATCCCAAGATCCGTTGGATCCGCCGGCCGGCCGCTCCCCCGGTGCCGTTCCCGGCGCTCATCGGCAATCACCGGTCCCAGTAGTCCCCGCCCGGATCGGCTCTAATGAACCACCCCACCGCCTTCATTTTTCCCGGACAGGCTTCGCAATACCCGGGGATGGGCCGGGAATTGGCCGGCGCTTTCCCGGAAGCCAGGGCCGTTCTTTCGGAAGCCGACCGGGTTCTGGGCTTCTCCATTGGGCGGCTGTGCTTTGAGGGCAAGCCCGAAGAGTTGCAGCTCACCGAGATCGCCCAGCCTGCCATCCTGACGGTCTCGGTGGCGGCCCATGCCGTGTTGTCGGCTCGGGGCGTTCGCCCCCAATTCGTGGCTGGCCACAGCCTGGGGGAGTACAGCGCCATCGTGGCTGCCGGCGGCCTGTCTCTGGCCGATGCTGTCGGCACGGTCAGGAAGCGGGGCCGGTACATGCAGGAGGCCGTCCCCGTGGGGCAGGGAGCGATGGCCGCTCTCCTGGGAATGTCTCTGGAATCGGTGGAGTCCCTTTGCAGGGAAGCGGCCCAGGGCGAGGTGCTGGAGCCGGCCAACCTCAACTCTCCGGCTCAGATGGTGATTGCCGGCGCTGTCGGGGCGGTTCGACGAGCCGTCCAGCTTGCGCCTCAACGGGGAGCCAGGCGGGCAATTCCCCTGCCGGTCAGCGCTCCCTTCCATTGCGCCTTGATGCAACCGGCCCGCGACCGCCTGGAGAAGGATTTGGATCAACTCCAATTTCGAGATCTTCAGTGCCCCCTGGTGAACAACGCCGAGGCCGCTGCGATCCATCGCGGAGGCGAATTGGGCGGGGCCCTGGTGCGGCAAGTGTGCGCTCCGGTTCGCTGGAGTGAGACCATTCAGTTCCTGAGGGATCAAGGGGTGCGCAGATTCGTCGAGGTGGGGCCGGGCCGGGTATTGTCGGGGCTGGTCCGGCAAACCGACAGGTCACTGCAGGTTCTCAACGTGGAAGATGTCCGGAGCCTTGACAAGACCCTGGCTGCCATGGGAGTTGCAGGATGAAGAGGGGGATCGATGTCGCTTCAAGGTAAGGTTGCCTTTGTCACCGGTGGGTCGCGGGGCATCGGGAGGGCCTGCGCACTGGTTCTGGCCGAGGCCGGCGCCGATGTGGCCGTGGGTGGAAGGGATGAGGCCCGGCTGAGCGCGGTGGCTGCCGAAATCGAGGGGTTGGGGCGAAAGGCCCTGCCGGTATCGGTGGACCTGACCCAGTCGACTCAGATCAAGACGGCCTTTGAGCAGGTCATGAATGCTTTCGGCCGACTGGATATCCTGGTGAACAACGCCGGGATCACCCGGGACGGATTGCTGTTGCGGATGAAGCCGGAATCCTGGTCGGAAGTGCTGCAGACCAATCTGACCGCCACCTTTCTGTGCACCCAGGCGGCGGTCAAGATCATGTTGAGACAGCGATACGGTCGAATCGTGAACCTTTCTTCGGTAGTGGGATTGACGGGCAACCCCGGCCAAGCCAACTATGTGGCCTCGAAGGCGGGGATCGTCGGTTTGACCAAGACGGTGGCTCAGGAGGTGGCCAGGCGGAACATTACCGTCAACGCGGTAGCCCCCGGCTTTGTGGATACCGCCATGACCCAGGCGCTCCCCGAGGCTGCCAGAGCCAAGCTGCTCGAGCGGATTCCGATGGGCCGGGTTGGACTGGATCGGGAAATCGCCTTGGGTGTCAGGTTTCTGGCCTCGGATGAAGCCGGCTATGTGACCGGCCAGGTGCTGCACATCAATGGAGGGCTTTACATGTGAGGTCCCGGTTTCGGGGTCTCTGGCAGGCCGGTTCCGGGGGGATGGCGCCCCCAACGGTTCGCTTGCCTTTTTCGAACGCTGATGGCAACATGAGCCTTTTTTGCGGCGGGGCCGAAAGTGGCGGCGCCTTTTTGCCGACAGGGCCATGCAGTCTCCGAGCCGGCAATAACGCAACGGGCTGGGGCGTCATTTGGCAGACAAAGTTTAAATTCGATTTCAATCGAGGAGGATATGGGGATGGCAGATTCGGGCGTGGACGACAAGGTTAAACAGATAATCGTGGAACAACTGGGGGTGGACGAATCGGAAGTGACCTCCACGGCTTCCTTTGTGGACGACTTGGGCGCGGATTCCCTCGATACAGTGGAGCTGGTCATGGCTTTCGAGGAGGGTTTCGGAATCGAGATTCCCGACGAGGATGCAGAGAAGATCCAGACGGTCAAGGACGCGATTGCCTACGTGGAGACCCACGCCAAGGGATAGTGTCCTGTAGTTTGGCTGCAACGCTGCTGGACGACCGGACGCATTTGCCGGTTGAGGGAACGTGGCCAGGCGGCCGGTTCGGTAGCGGGAGGACGGGGCATTGAAACGAAGAGTGGCAGTTACCGGTATCGGCGTGGTATCTGCGCTGGCCATCGGAACCCGGGAAAACTGGGACGCTCTGGTCGCGGGAGAAGGCGGTATCAAGCCCATCACACGCTTCGATACGGAGGCCTTTGCCGTAAAGTTCGCTGGAGAGGTCAAGGGATTCGATCCGCTTGACTGGATTCCCAAAAAAGATGTCAAGAAAATGGATCCTTTCATCCAGTACGCGGTGGCGGCCTCCGATTTTGCCATGGAGTCGTCGGGACTGAAGGTAACGCCGGATCTGGCGCCCCGATTCGGAGTCCATGTCGGATCGGGGATCGGAGGCTTCTCCACCATCGAGCGCGAACACAGCGCGCTGCTGCGAGGCGGTCCCAAGCGGATCTCTCCTTTTTTCATCCCTTCGTCCATTATCAATCTGGCGGCCGGGCAGCTCTCCATTCGGTTCGGGGCCAAGGGTCCCAACACGGCCACCTGCACCGCCTGCTCCTCGGGGTCCCATGCCATTGGCGATTCGTTCCGGATCATTGCCAGAGGGGAAGCCGACGCCATGCTCTGCGGCGGGTCGGAAGCCGCCATTACTCCCATGAGCGTGGGCGGATTCGCTTCCATGCGGGCCTTGTCCACCCGGAACGAAGAACCTGAGAAGGCCTGTCGGCCCTTCGACCGCGATCGGGACGGTTTCGTGATCGGAGAAGGCGCAGGAATCCTGGTTCTGGAAGAGCTGCAGCGGGCCGAGCGCCGCGGCGCAACCATCTATGCCGAGATTGTGGGTTACGGCATGTCCGGGGATGCCTACCACATCACCCAGCCCTCGGGAGACGGCCAAGGGGCCTGCCAGGTCATGAACAACGCCGTGCAGGATGCCGGTATTCGGCCGGAACAGGTCGACTACATCAATGCTCACGGCACCTCCACACCCTTCAACGACCGGCTGGAGACCAAGGCCATAAAGCTGGCCTTCGGCCGGCATGCCTACCGGATGCTGGTGAGTTCCACCAAGTCCATGACCGGCCACCTGTTGGGGGCGGCCGGCGGCCTGGAGGGGGCGATTTCCGTTTTGGCTCTCCACCATCAAACGGTTCCTCCGACCATCAACTACGAGTACCCCGACCCCGAGTGCGACCTGGACTATGTGCCCAACCAGGCGCGGAAACAGCCGCTGGAGTATGCGCTTTCCAATTCCTTCGGCTTCGGGGGCACCAACGCCACCCTCTTGTTCCGCCGCTATCAGGGATAGACCCCGGCACGCCGGGGCCTGACAACCCGGCGTCCATCCCTCCATCGCATCAGCCATCGCCTTTCGGCATTTCTCACCAGAGGACCGGGCATTGGCTGGAAGAGTGTTTCTCGTCAGCGTAGGCAGCGGTTTTTCGGGTGCCTTCAACATACAGACTGTGCTGATGGTGCCCCGACCTATCTGAGCTCGAACACTATGGAAGGTTGCTGCCGCCGCCTACGCGGCTCGACTCCCGTACGTTACGTTTCCGGTGCATGTTTCCCATGGGCTGACGCCCACGGCTACCTGTTGGCGCCGCCTACGCGGCTCTCAGGGAAGCCGGCTCAAGATGCGTTTTTGCAGGTGAGAAAGGCCATTGCGTTGCCCTGCGCCACACGTGGGCTCACCGGCATTTGCTGGCGCCGCATTCGCGGCTCGACTCCAATCGGTTAGGTTTCCGATGCACGTTTCCCATGGGCTGACGCCCACGGCTACGTGCTGGCGCCGCCTACGCGGCTCTCAGGGAGGCCGGCTCAAGATGCGTTTTTGCAGGTGAGAAAGGCCATTGCGTTGCCCTGCGCCACACGTGGGCTCACCGGCATTTGCTGGCGCCGCATTCGCGGCTCGACTGGAAACTCTGGACTGTCCTTTGGGGCATTCTCCCAATAAAAAAAGCACGTTTCCCCTTGCAGTGTCGAGAGTTCGGGGAGAGCGGTGAAACCGCGGTTGGCGAGGGTCGTCTGAGAAAACGTCCCCTACGGGCTATCCCTGTAGAGCGGCGTAGCCGCGGCAGCAGGTAGCCGTGGGCGTAAGCCCATGGAAAGGGTTGGTGCCAGGGTTGAGCCGCGAAGGCGGCGGCGGCACTTAGCCGTGGGTGTACCCGGTCGCGAGCCGATAGTGCGCGCCCCGCGGGAGTTCATTTCAGGCGTGATACACTCGGGCTGGAGACTCTTGATCCAGGTGGAGCGACAGCGGTGGAGACGCAAAAACCCTTTCGGGTGACCCAGTATCAACCGAGGGGCGATCAGATCCAGGCGATCCGGGAATTGGTTCGCGGACTGGATGACGGCGAGCCGCACCAGGTTTTGCTGGGGGTCACCGGTTCCGGCAAGACCTACACCATGGCCAAGGTCATAGAGCAGATGAACCGCCCGGCTCTGGTGCTGGCTCACAACAAGACGCTGGCGGCGCAGCTCTGCCAGGAGTTCCGCAGCTTTTTCCCGGACAATGCCGTGGAGTACTTCGTCAGCTACTACGACTACTATCAACCCGAAGCCTACATTGCGGCTACCGACACCTATATCGAGAAAGAATCCACCATCAACGACGAGATCGACAAGATGCGCATGTCGGCCACCCGATCCCTGTTCGAACGGCGGGATTGCGTCATTGTGGCCAGCGTCAGCTGCATCTACGGCATCGGTTCTCCGGAAGCCTACTACGGGATGTTGCTCTTTCTGGCCAAGGGACAGCGGGTCAGCAGGGAGGAGATACTGAAGAAGCTGGTGGAGATCCAGTATGAGCGCAGCGATGACGATTTTCGCCGGGGCACTTTCCGTGTCCGGGGGGACCGCATCGAGGTCTTTCCGGCTTACGACGATCAAGCCTACCGCATCGAGCTGTTCGGGGATGAAATCGAGTCCCTGTTTCAGATCGACCCGCTCAGCGGCGAAATCCGCTTCTCCTACGAGCGCCTTCCCATCTACCCCAAGTCCCACTACGTCATGCCCCGTCCCACCTTGCTCAAGGCCATTGAGACCATCAGGGAGGAGTTGGAACAGTGGCGTCCCCGGCTGGAAGCCGAGGGGAAGTGGGTGGAGGCCCAGCGTCTTCAGCAGCGGACCCTGTTCGACCTGGAGATGATGAAGGAAATCGGATTCTGTCACGGCATTGAGAACTACTCCCGCCATCTTTCGGGCCGCTGCCCCGGCCAGCCTCCACCAACCTTGCTGGACTACCTGCCTCAGGACCACCTGTTCTTCATCGACGAGAGTCATCAGTCCGTCCCCCAGGTTCGAGGGATGTATGCCGGGGACCGTTCCCGCAAGCAGAACCTGGTCGACTTCGGTTTTCGCCTGCCCTCGGCCCTGGACAACCGTCCTCTCAAGTTCGAGGAATTCGAACGCCGCCTCAATCAGGCGATCTATGTCTCGGCCACTCCCGGGCCCTACGAGCTGACCAAGACCAGTGGCGTTGTGGTGGAACAGATCATTCGCCCCACCGGGCTGGTGGATCCCGCGGTGGAGGTGAGGCCCGTCGGGTCCCAGGTGGACGATCTACTTCACGAGATTCGACTGCGGGAAAAACGGCGGGAAAGAGTGCTGGTGACCACCCTGACCAAGCGCATGGCCGAGGATCTGGCCGAATACTACCGAGAGGTGGGCGTACGCTGCCGCTACATGCATTCGGAGATCGATACGCTGGAGCGGATCAAGATCCTGCGAGGCCTGCGGTTGGGAGATTTCGACGTGCTGGTGGGAATCAACCTGCTGCGCGAGGGGCTCGACCTTCCGGAAGTGTCGCTGGTCGCCATCCTGGATGCCGACAAGGAAGGCTTTCTGAGGTCCCGCGATTCTCTCATTCAAACTATCGGGAGAGCCGCTCGCCACCTGAGCGGCCGGGCCATTCTCTACGCAGATCGGATGACGGAGTCCATGAGACAGGCCCTGGATGAGACCAACCGGCGCCGGGAGAAGCAGCTTGGCTACAACCGGAAACACGGGATTACCCCGGAATCGATTATGAAACCGGTCGACATGCACCTGATCGCCATGGTCGAGGCGGACTATCTGGACCTGGCGCCGGAGCAGGAAGTCGTCGAGGTGACCTCTCCCGATGAAATCGAAGCCCAGATCCTCAAGCTGCAAGCCAGGATGAAGGAGGCGGCCCGGAATTTCGAATTCGAGGCCGCTGCCCGGTTGCGAGACCAGATAAAGGCTTTGAAGGAGAAGGAGTTGAGCCTGCTCTGAGAGGCAGGAGGGAGATGCGGGCTGCGCCTCTTGGCTGGAGCGACCGGTCGTGATGCCCCCCACCGTCTCCCCCTGCGCAGGACGTCGCAACTTTCCTCGAGGTGGTGGACCCATGACGATGGCAGATTCTCCCGAGTTGTTTCAAAGCGCTGTCGACCGGCGCAGCCGGCAATATCAGCGGCGCCTCAGGGCGATGGAAGCGCTGGTGGCCCGGATGCGCCGGGACGAGGACGGGATCCGCCAAGGGGGAGGAGCCGAGGCAGCACGCAGGCAGCATGCCAAGGGACGCCTGACTGCTCGGGAGAGGATCCGACACCTCATCGATCCCGATCCCCCCTTCCTGGAGTTGGGAATCTACGCGGCCCACCGGATGTACACCGAGTGGGGCGGCGCTTCTGCGGCCGGCGTGATCACGGGCATGGCCAAGGTCTGTGGGCGCCACTTCATGGTCATCGCCAATGACGCCACCGTCAAGGCGGGTTCCTTCTTTCCCATGACCGCCAAGAAGGTGCTGCGGGCACAGACGATCTCGCTGGAGAACCGCCTGCCCCTCATCTACCTGGTGGACTCCGCCGGCATTTTTCTGCCCCTGCAGGAGGACGTGTTCCCCGACACCGACGATTTTGGCCGGGTCTTCTACAACAACGCTGTCCTCTCTGCCCGGGGGATTCCGCAGATCACCGCCGTCATGGGCTCCTGCGTGGCCGGCGGAGCCTATCTGCCGGTGATGTGCGACAAGCTGCTGATGACCGAGGGGAGCGGACTCTATCTTGCCGGACCGGCTCTGGTCAAGGCGGCCATCGGACAGGAAGTGTCCAGCGAGGAACTGGGCGGCGCCGCGGTGCACGCCGGCCTCAGCGGCACCGTCGACTTCCGGGAAAAGGACGATCTCAGTTGCCTGGGCCGCATTCGCGAACTGGTGGACAAGATGGGCCGCAGGGCGGGCTCCAGTCCGGATTGCCGCCCCTCGGTGGAGCCCCGCCATGACCCGGCGGAGCTTGGCGGGGTCTTCTCCGCCGATCCCGCCGACGAATACGAGATGCGGGAGGTGATTGCCCGCCTGGTGGACGACAGCCGATTCACCGAGTACCGGAAAGAGTACGGCCGGACCCTGATCACCGGATACGCCCGGTTGGGCGGGTTTGCCGTGGGCCTGGTGGCTAATCAGAAACAGCATCAGCAGAGGCAGGACGGACGGCTGGAAGTCGGCGGCGTGATCTATGCCGAGAGCGCCAACAAGGCGGCGCGCTTCATGATGGACTGCAACCGGAACGGCATCCCGCTCATTTTTCTACACGACGTCAACGGCTTCATGGTGGGTCGGGAGGCCGAGCATGGGGGCATCATCAAGGCAGGAGCCAGGATGGTGAACGTGGTCTCCAACAGCGTGGTTCCCAAGATCACGGTGATCCTGGGCGGCAGCTTCGGAGCCGGGCACTACGCCATGTGCGGCAAAGCCTACGGGCCCAGGTTCCTGTACGCCTGGCCCAGCGCCCGCTACGGGGTCATGGGCGGGGATCAGGCGGCCCGCACGCTGACCGATATCCGACTCGCGCAGAAGAATCCGGAAGGAGCCGGGTTGACGGATGCGCAACGCCGGGAACTGGAGGCCGAGGTTCGGGAGACCTTTGAACAGCAGGCCGACCCTCGCTATGGAGCGGCCCGGCTGTGGGTGGATGCTCTGATCGATCCGGCCCGGACCCGGGAGGTGCTCATTCGGAGCCTCCAGGTGGCCGCCCTCAATCCGGAGGCGCCCCCCTTCAAGTTGGGGATGCTTCAGACCTGAGGGGGAGTAACTGAGACCGAAAAGATTGGAAAAAGAGTTATCCACAAAGGGCCACGAAGGACGACCAAGGGCCACTAAGGCGTTGAGGTTAACCGCAACGGGATACCAGGGTCACGACAGGATTGTCGATTTCCAATTGTTTCGCTCCCGTATGATCCGCACGGCAAGCCGGGGACCCGGCTAACAACTCTCCACTCTCCACTCTCCACTCTCCACTAATCCACTCATCCCGGGTGCAGCAGCACTTTCAGCGCGCCGGGGGATTGAGCCAGTCGAAATGCCTCAATCGCCTTGGTCAGAGGCAGGGAATCCCGGATCAGTCGGCTGGGGTGGATGCGCTTGCGGACCAGCAGATCGAGCGCCGGTTCGAAACGGCCACAGCGAGACCCCAACAGGGTGAGCTCGTCCACCACCACCGAGGCGGGATCGAAAGACTGCCGTCCATGAAAGGTGGACTTCAGGACCACCGTGCCACGCGGTTTCAGGAGTCTGAGGGCCAAGTCCAGTCCCGAGGGCGAGCCGGTGGCTTCCACCACCAGTTCGAAGGAGCGAGCTGCCGTTTGGGCCGAGCGGAGTTGGAGGGTGCTGACCCCCAGGTCCTCAACCAGGCGCATTTTCTCCGGATGCTTGCCGATCAGAGTCAGGGGAGGGTGGGTGGCCCGCCTGGCCTGAGCCAGGACCATGGCGATCAGCAGTCCCAGCTTTCCGTCTCCCAGGACGGCGATCTTTTCCAGCGCTCGGATGTTGACTTGGTCTAGAATCTCACAGGCGGCGGCGACCGGTTCCACGAAGACCGCGTCGTCGTCGGAGACCGAGTCGGGAACTGGATGGAGATTCCGTTCCGGAAGAGTAAAGTACTCGCGAAAGGCGCCGTCCCGATTCAGAATTCCCAGCACCGAGCGCTGAGGACAGTGTCTGTCCCAACCGGATCGGCAGAACTCGCACCGGGAGCAGGCGGCGTTGATTTCTCCAACCACCCGGGCGCCCACCAGTGACGGAGTCCTGGAGGATTCGACTCTGCCGACGAACTCGTGGCCGGGCACGCCCTTGAATCCGAAGTACCCTCGAGTAATTTCAATATCGGTGTTGCAAATTCCCGCCTGGACCAGGCGCACCAGGCTTTCGTCCCCGGTGAATACCGGCTTGGACGCTTCTACGACTTCAAGCTTCCGATCAAAAACAACCGCCTTCATGATCGCTCCGGGGTGAGGATGGGGTGAATCGACAGCCAGGCGCTTAGCCCGGGACAGGATTCCTTCCCGGGGCGCCGGTTTCTCGGGCAGCCATGCCGATCGCCGGCCGGTTTGGGCTCCCGCTGTCGGAGAACCGAACGAACCCAATTTATTCTAAGGCAGTTCAGATTCAGTCGAGAGGACAATTAAATGAAGCTCTCCAAACGTGCCAAGAAAAGGATTATCTGGGCAGCCGTGCTGATGGCCCTGCTGGGTCTCCGCGTGGGGTGGATGCTTTACGACCGCAGCCGCCCTGTCACTCCCAATAAGACAGCTTCCAAAAGGATCCAGCGGGATTATCTGGTCCGGCTTCCGCGGTTCTACATCTCGGGCTTCGAGGAAGCCAAGCGTTTGGTGGGGAAGCCGATTTGGGTGAAGAAGGGGTTTCAGTTGACCTATTACCCCGTCGGCAGGACCGGAAAACCTGCCGCCGGAGGTGGGGCAGGGCGGCTTCTTGCTCTGGAAGAGCTGGTCGTGAAAGAAGTGGTGGAGCAGCCCGCCCCGGGCCGGTCGGGAGACAGACAGGTCCTGGCCGTCTTTGAGAAGGAAGGGGTGGCCATGGGAACCGTCATCGGTACGTTTGACGGGAAACGGCAGCTCTACCAGATGGTTTTGGACCAGTTCTTCTATGCCGAGGACCCCCGAGAGCTCTACTCGCACTGGAGCGAGAATACCTGGAGACTCATCCGGGACCACGAGTTGGCATCGGACATGACCTTTGCTCAGGTCGCACTCTCCATCGGAGACGGCAGGCTGGTTGCCCAGGAAGCGGGAAACGTTCAGGTGTATGAATTCAGGCGCAAGCCGGGGGGAGCAGACGGGCGTTTCAGGGTACGCTTCAAGGGAGGACGGGTGGCGGAGTCCAAGGTGCTTGAGTAGCTCCGCCGCGAGCCAGCTACGGGCGAGGAGGAACCGCCATTAACTTTCAACGATTTCTCGCCAACCCGATCCTGAGAGTATTGCTGCTGCTGGTGCTGCTATATGTGTTCTTTCTCAGTATTTCCCTGATGGGGGTATCCTTCAAGTTCTTCGGTCACGGATTTGCCGAGCGCCTGCTGGCCACTACCGCCAATCCGTTTCTGGGCCTGTTTATCGGAGTGCTGGCCACCAGCATGGTTCAAAGCTCCTCGACCGTTACCGCCATGACAGTGGGACTGGTAGCCGGGGGAGCCCTGGATGTTCAGGGGGCCATCCCCATCATCCTGGGTTCCAACGTGGGCACCAGCGTCACCAACACGCTGGTCTCGGTGGGGCATATCGCTCGACCTGACGAATTCAGGCGGGCCTTTGCGGCGGCTACGGTCCACGACTTCTTCAATCTCATCCTGGTGGTAGTCTTTTTCCCCTTGCAGTTGTTCACCAACGTGCTGGGGCGCGCTTCGTCCGTGCTGACCGAGGCACTCAGGGAGTCGGGAGGGCTGCAACTGGTCAATCCGATCAAGGCCATCGTGGAGCCTGCCGTGAAGATCATCGGTCGTGGAACCTCGGAGTCCGGCGCCCTGATGCTGCTGATCGCCGTGGGCCTCCTTTTCCTTTCTCTGCGTTACCTGGTGGTGGTCCTGAAATCCATCGTCATCAGCAGGGTCGAAAGTTTCTTCAACCAGAAGCTGTTCAAGACGGCCCTCAGAGCCCTGATTCTGGGTGTTCTGTTGACCGTGGCCGTTCAGAGCAGCTCGATCACCACATCCCTGGCGGTCCCACTGGCGGGCGCCGGCATTCTGTCGTTGATGCAGATCTTTCCCTTTACGCTGGGCGCCAACATCGGAACCACCATTACCGCCATGCTGGCCTCGCTGGTGACGGGCAACCCGGCGGCAATGACGGTCGCCTTCGCCCACCTGCTTGTCAATCTGTTCGGGGTGGTGCTGGTCTGGCCGATCCGGCGAATTCCCATCACCATGGCTGAGGTGCTGGCACAGTGGTCGCTCAAGTCCAGACTTGTCCCCCTGATCTACGTGGCGACGACCTTCTTTCTGGTTCCCCTGGCGTTGATCTATTTCGCGGGATGAGTCGCCCTCCGGGTGCCCAGCAGACAGCAGCCGAAATTCACCAGCAGGCCGATGACCCCGGCATGGAATCCCCACAGGCGGGGATACCCCAGCCAGGTCAGTCCCAGTCCCACCAGCAGTCCCGCCACCATGCCCGTCAGCACGGTCTGACCCCGGAGCCGTTTCCAGTAGAGGCCCAGAAAGAAGCAGGGAGCGATCTGAATAAGCACCTCGAACTTGAGCTCAAGGAGGCGGATCAGCGTTTTCTCGGTCCCGATGGCGATGATCACCAGCAGGGCGACGATGATCCAGGAACACCACTTGCCGACGGAGGTCAACTCGGCCTGGCTGCTTTGGGGACGGAAGTAGACCTGGTAGATGTCCTTGGTGACCATGGAGGAGATGGAGAGCAGGGCCGAGTCGGCCGTCGACATCAGAGCCGCCAGGGCGGCCGCGAAGATGAGGACCACCAGCCAATACCCCTGAATCGACTGGCTCATGATGAGACCGCAGAGGCGGGCCAGCACCTGATCGGTTTCTCCGGGCGCCAGGTCGGGAAGCACCACGCTTCCGGTCACGCCGCAGATCATGGCGATCAGCGCGGTGGTGAAGGGCATGATGGTCATCAGAGCCAGAGACCGCTTGAGCACCCGGGTGGACCGGCTGGCGTAGAGGCGTTGGATGGCCTGGGGGTAGATGGCCGCCCCGAATCCGAACAGGAACACGTAGCTGAGCCAGTTCATGCAGCCTTCCAGGGTCGGCACCTGAACTTTGGCGGGGTCGGCCTGGGTGAGATGCTCCACCACCGCCGGCAGGCCGCCGGCCAGGCCGGGCACCATGAAGAGAAGCATCGTGAAACCCAACAGCAGCAGGATGCCCTGGATCATGTCGGTCCAGGCCACGCTTCGCATGCCTCCCAGGGTCTCATAGACCACCATGATGATCGCCAGGGTGACGATGCCGTAGGCCGAGGGCACGGCTCCGTCCGTAAGGCCCTCGACGGCGGCTCCCATGGCTCTCAGTTGGGCCAGGGTATAGTTGGCCAGGGCGTAGATCATCAACAGGGTGCTGAGCAGGGTGAGTGGGGGCGAGCCGAAGCGGTGGGCGATGTAATCTCCGGGGGTAATGAACTTCTTCTTCCGGGAGAGAGCCACCAGCCGCGGCGCAAACAGCAGGTATCCGGCGATCACCGAGAACATGAACAGGATGGAGGCGGTCCAGCCGAACCCGATCCGGTAGGAGATCCCGGTGTAGCCGAAGAGGGTATTGCCGCTGTATTGAGTGGCGTAGAGAGTGAGGAAGAGGGCCAGAAAGCCGAGGGACCGCCCCGCCAGGTAGAAGTCCGATAGGCTGTGGCCCCGGCTTCTGCGCCGGGCCAGCCAGCCGACGCCGATGGTGGAAAACAGGTAGAGGGCGATGACCGTCAAGGCCCCCCAGCCGAAGGTCAATTGGCTTTCACCGGTCTCCATGGGAGTCTTCTTCCCCGACGGTTTTCCAGTAGCGAAAGATCACCCAGGCGGTCCATCCCGCCAGCAACAGCACTGCAAGCAGCGAGACCGCCATCCAGAGAGGCAGTCCCAGAATCAGGGGGCCGCGGTATCCGGCCGGCCAGTACCAGGGAACGGCGACGGCGTAAAGGAGCAGATAGACCAGCCACAGCCAGGGATGGCGTCGGGGTTCCCGAATCAGCTCGTCGAAGCCCTGGTCGTGATCTTCATCTGAATGCATGGAAGGGGCTTCGTGTGAGGAGTTTCGCCCGAATTACCAGAAGACGGGCATCATACCATCTTTCCGACTCAAGGAAAATTCACCGGCAGCTCCCGGGACCGGATGGCGTCGAGCAGTTCCCTGCCGCTGTGAAAGCGGCGGGTGGCACGTTTCTCCTGCACCCGCTCCCGGAGCTTCCGCAAGGGTCGGACGTAGGGGTGGGAAGAGCCGAAGTGCCGCAAGAGCGTGTGCCCCCGGACGATCCCCAGGATCCGCTCGCAGTTTCCGGCGATTTCCGTTCCGGCAGACCCGACACCCTCCTTTTCAAAGACGGCCGTGATGTTGCCGCCGTCGGGGGACAGATCGGTTCGGAGGTGGCGAAAGCCGGTTCCCCCCCCCAAATGCCGCAGGCTGGCCGGATTGAAGCTGTAGAGATGGGCTGGATGGAAGCGATGACCCGGTGACTGGCAGGTGGCCTCCACGTTGGGGACCTCGATCACCAGCCGACCCCGGCGCTCGAGCCATTCGCCGACATGCTCCAGCACCTCGGAGGGAGAGGCCATGTGCTCCAGGGAATGGAAGAGCGTCACCATGTGGCAACTCTCCGGGGGAAGCCGGACCTCGCGTACGAATCCGAGGTGGACTGGGATTTCCAGTTCCTCCTGCGAGTAGCGGGCGTAGCCCTCGTGGGGCTGGACCCCTTGGGCATCGAAGTCGAGACGCCGCATGAGATAGACGAACTCACCTCCTCCGGAACCCACGTCAACGATCACCGAGCCCGGTTTCAGCAGTCCCTTCAGGCGCCGAAAGCGGTGAGCGGCGACTTTGCCGGCCCGGTAGACGTGCTCCAGTGTCGGCCTGGTGATCCCCTTGTACTGGAGCCGGTACTCCTCGGAGTAGAATTTTCTCAGCGCCTGCTCGCTGGGAACGGGGTCGCTCCAGACCAGACCGCATTTCCGGCAGATGACGGTTTGCAGAGACTTCCCGTAACGGTCCAGACTGGCGAGGTCTTCCGCCTCTCGGGCGCCGCACAGGTTGCAAGGGGATCGGGGGATCATGGCAGGGGGGGTGGAGATGGATCTGCTCGGGCGCGTCGCCGCAGGGCGCGATCAGCCACCACCCGGCGCCGGCGTTCCGGCATGGAGTCGGCGCAGGTAACGGAGGCTGCGGGGGGCCGCGTTCTCCAGGCTGGCCCCGCGGTAGACTTTCACGGAAGCGAAGCGGTCGTAGCCGATGCGGTCGAGAGCTCTCAGCACGGCGGCGAAGTCCAGGTGTCCAGTGCCCAACAGGGATCCGTTGCTCTCGCAGAGGTGGACATGGCGAAGAGAGGGGCCGCATTCCAGGATGGGATCCACCAGAGAGCACTCCTCCACGTTCATGTGGATGGTATCCACCATGGGCTTGCTCTACGGTTATCTCGACGGCAAGCGAGACGGCGGCACCAGCTCGAATCGGGAGGCTAAACTATCACAGCCCATGACCGGTTCCAATCGGAACTGCAGTTCCACCGCCCTTGCCTTGAAACAACCGAAAAAAGACAAAAGAAAAAGAGTTATCCACGAAGGGGCACGAAGAACGACGAAGGGTCACTAAGGCATTGAGGTGAACCGCGACGGGATGCCAAGGTCGCGAAGGAATGGTCGATTTCCGATTGTTTCACTCTTGTATGATCCGCCCGGTACGGCGGGGGCTGGGCTCGCGGACAAACGGGAGTTTTCCAGAAGGCGACCGTCGGCTTTCAGAGAATTCGCCCGCCGGATGCCCTCCATCGCACCATCGGGACGCCCCCCCCCCGGGAGCGCGGGCGTCTCGCCCGCACAGGACTTGGCACCAATGTAACGATCCCCACAATGGCCGGTTTGGTGCACTGTGCGAGGAAGTGGCCCTGAATCGCAGGCTGTTTGCACCAATAAGGTTGCGGGCGGGACGCCCGCGCTCCCGGGGGCATTCTCCCCTGACGCTGTGACACCTACGTCACAATATTGCAGAAGCGCCCGGGCGCCGCTCGTCATTGACCGCGCTCCATCCCTATTCGTCCCCATTCGTGTTCATTGGTGGTTCGTCTTCATTTCCAAAACCAAAACGGCTGGCTGTTTATCCTGTCTATCCTGTGCATCCATGTTCAATCAGTAGAAAACCGGTTTTGCACGACAGGGCCCTTGTTCCCGACAGGACATGAAGATGCGTTGTTTCACTCTCGAATGATCCGCACGGCAGGGCGGGGGGCCGGCTAACCGGGGACGACCGAACAGACAAGCCCGGGGCTGCCCGGGGTCGCTTGCCTGGCCGGATGGCTTGTGCTAGCTTTACTCGTTTTTGGCGACGGCGGCGTTTGCGACAGTCAGGCCGCCGGGTATGCCGCGTTTCTCCCCGGGCGTGCGGTTTCCCGTTTATACGGCGGGTTCCCGCCCACATCACCCCATTTGGTTGAAGCGCCCCAATCGAGCCTGCCCAATGGAATTCTCATGATCAAGGCCATCAAGGGGACTCGGGACATTCTGCCGCCGGAATCGGCGGTATGGAATCGGGTGGAGGAGACCGCCCGTGAGGTTCTTTCCGTCTATGGGTTTTCCGAAATCCGCACCCCGGTCTTCGAGAGTACCGAGCTGTTTGCACGGGGGGTGGGGGCAGACACCGATATTGTCGCCAAGGAAATGTACACCTTCGACGACCGTGACAGCCGCTCGCTCACGCTTCGTCCGGAAGGGACGGCATCGGTGGTTCGGGCCTATCTGGAGCACCAGCTCCATCGAGACCCGCAGATCTGGAAGGTCTATTACCTGGGGCCCATGTTTCGCCGGGAACGGCCTCAGAAGGGGCGCTTCCGGCAATTTCACCAGTTGGGCGCCGAGGTGCTGGGCTCGGATCATCCGGCCATCGAAGCGGAAGTGATCGAACTGCTGCAACTGTTCCTGGATCGGATCGGCGTGGGGGAGACCGAACTGCTGGTGAACTCCATTGGCTGCGGCCACTGCCGACCCGGGTTCCTGCGGAAACTGCAAGTCGCGCTGAGTGAAATAGAGGACCGGCTCTGCCAGGACTGCCGCCGGCGCTGCCGGTCCAATCCGCTTCGGGTGCTGGACTGCAAGCGCGAGGCCTGCCAGCCTGTGATCGAAAGGCTTCCCTCGATCCTGGAGTTTCTGGACGAGCCCTGCCGCCTGCACTTCGATCGCTTCCTGGGCTATCTCGAGCGCCGCGATATAGGGTTCAGGATTGTACCGCGCCTGGTTCGGGGGCTGGATTACTACACCCGCACCACCTTTGAGATCACCAGTCGCGGGTTGGGCGCCCAGAATGCCCTGGTGGGCGGGGGGCGCTATGATGGGTTGGCCGAGGTCCTGGGGGGGCAGCCCACCCAGGGTTTCGGCTTTGCCTTGGGACTGGAGCGTGTCATTCTCCTGAGCCGGCAAGGGGACCGGCCGGCTTCGGCGGGGCAGCCCCAGCTCTTTGTCGCCCCGTTGGGCGAGCCGGCATTGGACAGGGCGTCGCTGATGGCTCGGGAGTTTCGACGCCAGGGCATCCACTGCTTTATGGACTTTGCCCCCCGCAGCCTCAAGAGCGCCCTGCGCCTGGCCAACAAGCTCCAGGCCGGTCATGTCCTGATCGTGGGGGAGAACGAGTTGAAGACCGGGCAATTTCCGCTCAAGCGCATGAGGGACGGGCGGCAGATCCTGGTCAGTGAAACGGAAGTCGTTTCCAGGCTTGAGAATGGTTTCTGAGACAGGACACTAGGGAGGAGAACGGCTTTGGCATTGGACTCGTTGGAGAGAGTGGAACGCACCCATCATTGTGGACAGCTGCGCCCGAGCGACGGCGGTCAGGAAGTGGTGCTGATGGGGTGGGTGGCCAAGCGCCGCGACCTGGGGCATCTCATTTTTATCGATCTGCGGGACCGGGAAGGGGTGACCCAGGTGCTCTTCAATCCCGACCAGTCCCCGGAAGCTCACCAGAAGGCCAAGGGTTTGCGCTCGGAATACGTGATCATGGTCCGAGGCAGGGTACTGCAGCGAGATCCGGAAACGGTGAATCCGGCCATCGGCACCGGCGAGATTGAAGTTCTGGCCACTTCGCTGCTTCTCTTGAACGAGTCCAAGACACCCCCGTTTCCCATTGAAGACGATATTTCCACCTCCGAGGACCTGCGGCTCAAGTATCGCTACCTGGACCTGCGACGCCCCGGTCTCAGCCACAATTTCAAGTTGCGGCACCAGGCCACCATGGCCGTCCGCCGCTTCCTGGACAGCCAGGGCTTCTATGAGATCGAGACTCCTTTCTTGACCAAGTCGACGCCGGAAGGGGCTCGCGACTACCTGGTTCCATCCAGACTCCATGCCGGGGGGTTTTACGCTTTGCCTCAATCGCCCCAGCTCTTCAAGCAGTTGCTGATGGTTGGAGGCATGGACAAGTACTTCCAGATCGTGCGCTGTTTCAGGGACGAAGACCTGCGAGCCGACCGCCAACCGGAGTTCACCCAGATCGATATCGAGATGTCGTTCGCCCATCCGGAGACCGTTTTCCGGGTGGTGGAACCGATGATGGCGGAAATTTTCAAGTTGACGGGTCATCGCATCCAAACGCCCTTCCCCCGAATTCCCTACGAGGAGGCCATCGCGCGCTACGGCACCGACAAGCCCGACACCCGCTTTGGGCTGGAGTTGGTCGATTTCAGCCAGTGCCTGGGCCAGACGGAGTTTCCGCCCTTTCGCAACGCCCTCGAGGATGGCGGTCAGGTCAAGGGAATCCGGGTTCCAGGCTGCTCCGGATACTCCCGGAAGCAGTTGGACGACCTCACGGCCGCAGCTCGAGTCTTCGGCGCTCACACGCTGGCCTATCTCAAGGTCCTGGACCCCGGCGTCCAGTCTCCCCTCCTGAAGCACCTGGGAGAGTCGGGTTGCCGCGGCCTGGCGCAGCAGGCCGGGGCGGAGCCCGGGGATCTGATTCTGCTGGTTTCGGGCAGCCGGAAGGTGGTCGCGGACTCCCTCAGCGCCGTCCGCCTCCAATTGGCCAGGCAGGAAAGCCTCATCGACCTGCAAGCCAACCACTTCCTCTGGGTGACCCAATTCCCCATGTTCGAGTACGACGAGACCGAGAAGCGGCACGTCGCTTGCCATCACCCCTTCACCTCTCCCATGGAGGAAGATATCCCCAGGCTGGAGTCCCACCCCGGGTCGGTACGGGCCAGAGCCTATGACCTGGTGCTCAATGGGGTGGAAATCGGCGGCGGCTCGATTCGTATTCATCGCCAGGATCTCCAATCCAAGGTATTTCGGGCCCTGGCCCTGGGCGAAGAGGAGGCGCAGCTGCGTTTTGGATTCTTCCTGGAGGCATTGGAATACGGTGTGCCGCCTCATGGGGGGATTGCCCTTGGGCTGGACCGTATCGTGATGCTGCTGACGGGTGACAGCTCCATTCGGGACGTCATCGCCTTTCCCAAAACCGCCCGAGCGGTCGACCTGATGGCCGATTGTCCGACTCTGGTGGATCAGAAGCAGTTGGACGAGCTGGGGATTCGCCTGGCGGACAAGAGCTTGGATTGACCTCATGTCGAGGATACGTCTCCTGCCGGAGGCGCTGGCCAACAAGATTGCTGCAGGGGAGGTGGTCGAACGCCCGGCTTCGGTGGTCAAGGAGTTGTTGGAGAACTCCCTGGATGCCGGGGCGCGCAACCTGGAAATCACCGTTCAGGCGGGCGGAAAGCGTCTGATCCGGGTGCTGGACGACGGGGAGGGCATGACCCCCGACGATGCCTTGTTGGCCTTTGAGCGTCACGCCACCAGCAAGATCCGCCGGGCCGAAGATCTCAGCTGCATCCACACCCTGGGTTTCCGGGGTGAGGCGCTCCCCAGTATCGCCGGAGTCTCCCGGCTCTTGATGGAGACCCAGGCGAAGGGAGAGACGGTGGGAACGGCTGTGGAGATCGCCGGGTCCCGGATGGCGGGGGTGCGAGAGATTGCCCGCGCCGTCGGGACCACCCTGACGGTGCGGGACCTGTTCTTCAACGTGCCGGCCCGAAAGAAATTCCTGAGGGCGGACCGCACCGAACTGGGCCACGTCGTCAACGTCGTGACTCAGTACGCCCTGGCTCATCCGGAAGGCCGCTTTGCCCTGGCCGGCTGGGGGTCCGGGATGTTCGACTTCCAGGCAGTCGAATCATTGCGCGAGCGGCTGTTCCAGGTATTCGGAGCGGAGTTGCTCCGACAACTGGTGGAACTGGAGGAAGACCTGCCGTTCGTGCCCGGTTCGCCATCTCCCCAAGGTACGGGCCCGGGAGAAAAAATCCGCCTTCACGCCTTCGTTTCCAAGCCGGAAGTGCAGAAGCCCAATCGCCAATCCCTTTACTTTTTTGTGAACCGCCGAATGGTGCGGGACCGGATTCTCATGCACGCCCTCGGTGAAGCCTACCAGCGCATTCTCCCGGACGGAAGCTTTCCCGTGGCTTTGGTCTTTATCGAGATGCCCTATGGCGAAGTGGATGTCAACGTCCACCCCTCCAAGACCGAAGTCCGTTTTCGCCGGCAGTCGATGATTCACGACTGCCTCCGCGAGGCGGTTCGCAAGGCGTTGAAGGAAGCCCGGCCTGAAGCCGCCTTTTCGATTCAGCCCAGGGGAATGGAGGTGGAACCGCCCATTGCCTCCGGCGCCCGCCCGGAGAGTGCGCCGGGTCTGCGGCCGCCGACCCGGAGGGGGTCCCTGCCGCTGCAGGTGGGGGAGCCGGCCTCTGTCGGCCCGGAGCTCCCGCCGGGCTTTCAAACCTCTTCCGGGCCCGCAGCGGCCGAAGCCCTCTCATCTTCCGACACCGGCCGGGATTCCTCGCCCCCCACCTGCGCTGCCGCGGAGCTGATCTCCGGGGAGCAAGCCGAGGCCATCCGGACCGCCGCCTCGGGTACGCTTTCTCCTGCCCATATCCACCCGCTGGGCCAGATCGACGACAGCTTCATCGTCGCCAGCGATCGTGGATCCCTGCTCATCATCGACCAGCACGTGGCCCACGAGCGGGTGCTCTTCGAGAAGGTCCTCGGACAGCGGCGGGGAGGCAGGGTGGAGAGTCAGCGATTGCTGTTGCCGCTGATTGTGGAACTGAACCCCCGCCAGCAGATCCTGCTGGACGACCTGACTCCCGAACTGAATTCCTGCGGTTTCGAAGTGGAGCCCTTCGGCCGTCGAACGCTGGCGGTCAAGGCTCTTCCCGCCGACCTCGGCCCCTCGGACTGCAGCAGGCTGCTGGGCGAACTGCTGGAAGGTGTGGAGAAAGAGGCTCGGGAAGTAAGCCTGGAGCGGTTGCAGGAGAAGATTGCCGCCTCGGTGGCCTGTCATGCGGCCATCAAGGTGCACACCCACCTGGAACGGTCCAAGATGGTCTGGCTGATCGACGAGCTGCTCAAGACTCGCTACCCCATGACCTGTCCCCACGGCCGTCCCATCATTCTGCGCTACGAAAAAAACGAGATTCTGAAAGCCTTCAAGCGCATCTGAGTCGGGTCAACGGACGCTCCCGAAAAACTCTCTGAGGTTTTCGAGGACCAGGTCGCTCTTGCCGGCCACGCGCCGGCAGTCGGGAAGCGAATCCAGGAAGGTCCGGCCATAGGACTTTTCCAGAACCCGCCGGTCCAGAATCAGGATGCAGCCGCGGTCCTTGCGGTCGCGGATCAGCCGTCCGAATCCCTGCCGGAAACGAATCACCGCTTGGGGAACGATATACTCGAGAAAGGGATTGCCGTTCCGGTTCCGGATGTCCTCGGCCCGGGCCGCCACCACCGGCTCTCGTGGGACGCTGAAGGGAAGCTTGGTCAGAACCAGGTTCTCCAAAGCCTCTCCGGCCACGTCCACGCCTTCCCAGAAGCTGGCGGTGGCGAACAGAACACTGGTCTTGTCCCTCCTGAAATGGTGGGTGAGCCGGTGTCTGGGGGCGTCTCCCTGTTTCAAGGCGGCAATCCCGAGTGCGCTCAGGGGCTGGGCCAGGCATTGGTAGGTACGCTTCAGCAGGGCGTAGGAGGTGAAGAGCACCAGGGCCTTGCCTTGGGAGGCGTCCAGAGCCCGCAGCAGGAAACGGCCGAGAGCCTCCGCGAAATCGGGGTGGTCGGGGTAAGGCAAATCGGTGGGAATGGCCAGGATGGCCTGGCGCCGGTAGTCGAAGACGGGGGGCAGCGCCAATTCCACCAGGCGGGAGTCCGGATCCTGCTGGAGCCCCAGGCGCTCTTTCAGAAAGTCGAATCGCTTTTCGCTGGTCAGTGTGGCGCTGGTCATCACCACGGTTGCGAACTTCTCGAAAACGTTCCGGCGCAGAAGCTCGCCGATGTACAGGGGGACTTGGCGGAAGGTTACCCGTTTGCCCGATCGGGATGGAGACCATTGGATCCACCGGACCTTGCCGTTTTCCTCGACCCCGAATATCTCGGCCAAGGTGACCGTTGTCGCCTCCAGACGATCGGTCAAGGCGTTCAGTTCGATTCTCTGGCGTTGCAGGGATTCTCGAGTTTCCTCCGGGAGGTTGGTCAGCAGCCGGTCCACCGCCCGCAGGTTTCCGTAAAGGACCTGGGCGGCCTGCAGAAGTTGGTGGATTCGGGCCAGGATGGTGACCTTCCAGTCTTCCTGCCGGTAGAGATCGCTGGTGAAGCGCACTTTCCTTTCCACGGAGGGCTCCCGGCTGCGGGCTTCGAACCAGGCCGCGCAGTCGTTGAACACCCCGTCGGCCAGAAAGGAAGTCTGCTCCAGTTCCGGCAACAGGCGGCTTCGGACGTGCTCCTCGATTCGACCCGACAGAGCGGGATCGACTCCTTTTCCCATGGAGTGGAGTCTGGCCAGCAGTATGGGAATGGCTCCCTTCTCGCGGACGGTCCCTCGTTTCGCGACCTGGTAGAAGCGCGCCAGGAGCCGGCGCAGGGAGAGCTTGGAAACCTGGACGCCGAAGTACTCGGTGGCGATGTCTTCCACGTTGTGGGCTTCATCCAGAATCAACCGGGAGTAGGGCGGGAGGACGGCGGCGTCATGGTAGCGTCCGGTGGCTCGACGTACGGCCAGATCGGCGAACAACAAATGGTGGTTCACCACCAGCAGGTCGGCCGCGGCCGCCTGGCGCCGGGCCTTGTAGAAGAAACAGCGGCTGTAGTGATCGCACTTGATTCGGGTGCAGGTATCGCTCTCGCAGGATACCTTTTCCCACAGGGCGGACGAGACATTGAGAGACAGATCGGACCGGCTGCCGTCCGAGGTCTTGCGGGCCCATTGGGACAGTGCGGTGAAATCGGCCCACTCCTCCTCCAGAAACAGCTTGCCCTGTTGGTCCAGAGCCTGCAACTTGTCCAGACAAAGATAGTTGCCCATTCCCTTGACCAGCACTGCATTGAATTCACAGTCCAACACCTGCTGCAATTGCGGAATATCCTTGTTGATCAACTGTTCCTGCAAATTGATGGTGTTGGTGGAAACCACCACCCGCTTCCGGTTGCGTACCGCCCACAGGATTGCCGGAATCAGGTAGGCCAGGCTCTTTCCGGTGCCGGTAGCGGCCTCGATGAGGGCCACCCGGGAATGGTTGAAAGTCTCTGCGACCGTTTCGGCCATGGTTTCTTGGGCCGGACGGTGGTGGTAGTCGCTGAATCTGTTGGCCAGGGCTCCGCCGGGGGCGAACATTCGGAGGATTTCGGGAACGGCCAACATGGGTGAAACGGGTTTCTTGAAGGCCTCCACCACTACATAGACCTGATCCGCGGAGTTGTTGACGATATAGAACCCCACGCCCTGGTTGCCGTAGTGGGAGGCCAGTTCGAGGTCGGCGTCTGAGGGGACCAGATGCCCCGAGGGATGGTTGTGGAGGATCACGTTCCCGGGAGAAGCCACCTGGAGAAGGGCGGGAACGGCCGAGTCGTTGCCTCGGGCCAAGGGGTCGACCTCTCGAAGCACCCCGGACTCGTCGGTCGTTCCGAGGAAGAAGACCTCGTTGCCTTGCGCTTCCTGGATAGTGAAACGCAGGACCTGGAGGACCGCGTCGGAGCAGAGATCTGGAAGGCGGGACATGGTGGGTCCGGAGGAAAAGGCGGCCGTGGGCCAGCCGGGAAGGATCTTATCATTTGTCGTGACTTCAGGTGTACAATCTCATAGTATTATACAAATACAGGTTTGAAGTTGTTCAAATGTATAAAAGCGGCAAGCCGTTCGGCCCGCCGGTAGCAGCAGCGGGCAAACGCAGTCCGGGCGAGCAGGGGGAAGGATGAAAACAGTCGCTGTGATCAGCCAAAAGGGCGGGGCCGGCAAGACGACCCTGACATTGCACCTGGCGGTGGCTTCGGCGCTGTCGGGTCGGAACACCGCTGTCATCGATCTGGACCCGCAGGCCTCCGCGGCCAACTGGGCGGACCGGCGGGATACGGAGGTGCCCGTGGTGCTGTCGGCCCATGCCAGCCGGCTGCGCCGGGAAGTGACCCGGGTGGCCATCATCGGGGGAGAGATGCTCTATCTGGATACGGCTCCCCATTCGGACGGTTCGGCGCTGGAAGCAGCCAAGCTGTCCGATCTGGTGCTGATTCCCTGCCGTTCGGCGATCCTGGACCTGGATGCCCTCAACAACAGTCTGGATTTTATTCGCACCGCCCATAAGCCGATCTGCGTGGTGCTCAATTCGATCGCCTCGGTTGGTCGCGATGCCGATCAGGCAGTCGAGGCGCTCAAGGGGCTGGGCGTAGAGATTTGTCCGGTTCGATTGGGGCACCGGGTAGCCTTTGCGCGCTCGCTGATCACGGGGCTGGTGGCCCAGGAGTTCGATCCCAAGAGTAAGGCGGCCAAAGAGATGGACCGGCTGCACCAATTCGTTCAGAGACGGTTAAGTCAACTATGAGCAAATGGAGGCCTTCCAGATGGCTAACAAATTCGGCACTGCCATCGAGCTCAATAGCACGCGGAGTGGCCGTGCCCGGCAGCGCCAGGGGACGAGGCATATCGGCGGACATTTTCCTCCAGAGACGGTGAAGCAGCTTCGTCTGATTGCCGTCGAGGAGGACACCACTTCTCAAGCGCTGCTTGAGGAAGCTCTCGAACTGTTGTTCCAATCCCGCGGCAAGCGTCCCGTCGGATAGGGATATTGGGATGAGGGGCAGGGGAGGTCGACTGTTTGCCCCTTCCGGTTCCCTGCAAGCCGTTATTCCGGTGTTTCATCTTAGGGGCAGGGGATCAGCCAGCGGTCTGCCATGGTCGATCTGAGAACCGAATTTGCGGGAATCAGGCTGAAGAACCCGGTGATGACCGCCAGCGGCACCTTTGGATACGGTGAAGAGTTCAGCCGGTTGGTGGACTTGAACCGGCTGGGAGGCATCGTTGTCAAGGGACTCTCGATTGAGCCGATGGGGGGCGCTGAAGGTCCGCGGCTTCACGGGACGGCCATGGGCATGCTGAACGCCGTCGGTCTGCAGAACGTCGGGGTAAAAGAGTTCGTATCCAGCAGGTTGCCGTTGCTTCGCGACTACCGCACCCGCATATTTGCCAACGTTTTCGGATTCACCACCGAAGAGTACGTGCAAGTGGTGGAAGTGTTGAATGAGTCGGACGGCCTGGCCGGTTACGAGCTCAATATCTCCTGCCCCAACGTGAAGTCGGGGGGAATGATGTACGGCTCCGATCCCCGCGCCACCCGGGAGGTGGTCGAGGCCGTCAAGTTGCGGGCTCGCCGTCCCGTTCTGGTCAAGCTGTCTCCCAATGTGACCGACATCAGGGAGTTGGCCCGAGCCGCCGAGGACGGCGGGGCGGATGCGCTCAGCCTGGTCAACACGCTGACGGGAATGTCGGTGGACGTGGAGAGCTTTCGCCCGCGGTTGGGGAACATCACGGGAGGCCTCTCCGGGCCGGCGATCAAGCCGGTGGCCTTGAGGATGGTGTATGAGGTGGTAGGGACGGTTGGGATTCCGGTGGTGGCTATTGGCGGGATCCGGACGGCCGAGGACGCCCTGGAATATCTGATCGTGGGAGCCAAGGCCGTGCAGGTGGGGACGGCCAACTTCGTGGATCCGCAGGCTCCGCTGAAGGTGATCCGGGGGCTAGGGGCCTACTGCCGGCGCAAGGGTTTCCCCTCCATCCGCTCGGTAATCGGCCGGCTGCGAGCCGACTGAATGGTCGCACCCCGGCCCTGGTCGGCGGAACGTACGAGGCTGAAACGGGCGTGTTTTATGCGGGGGAGGATGAAGGCTGAAGATCGGATCATTATTGCGCTGGACGTAGACTCTCCCGGCGAGGGTCTGGGATTGGTGCGGCGGTTGCGCGGGCGGGTGGGCCTGTTCAAGGTGGGCAGTCAGCTGTTCACCGCGGCCGGGCCGCCGGTGGTGGCCGGGATCCTGCAGATGGGCGAGCGGGTATTCCTGGACCTGAAGTTCCACGATATTCCCAATACGGCCGCCAAAGCCGCCCTGGCCGCCTGGGCCATGGGCGTTTCCATGATCACCGTGCACGCCGGCGGAGGTTCCGCAATGTTGAAGACGGTGATGGAAACCCTGCAGTCGCCTCCGACAGAGCCGAAGCGCCCCCTGGTTCTGGCGGTGACCGTGTTGACCAGCCTGACGTCCTCCGACCTTGAACGCCTTGGAATCTCCGGTTCTCCGGCAGACCAGGTCTTGCGCCTGGCCGGGCTTGCTATCGAATCCGGCGTGGATGGCCTGGTGGCCTCTCCGGCCGAAGTCGCCCGCTTGCGCCGGAACTTCGGCCCCGACCCTCTACTGGTGACGCCCGGAATTCGCCCCGTGGGGGCGGCTCTCGATGATCAGGCCCGGGCGGCCACCCCGCGGGAGGCCGTCAGGGCCGGCTCCGACCTGCTGGTGATCGGCCGGCCGGTGACCGCGGCTGCCGATCCTCTCCTGAGTTTGAACCGCATTATCGAGACGATCCAGGTGGAACGCACAGCCGGCTAAGGCAGGATTATGCCGGGCGGTTCCTCCAGCTGGGAGCGTTTGTCAGTGGCTTCCGACACCATGGCTGCAATCCAGTCCAGGAAATCCCGGCTTCTGGGACGTGATGGGTCGGAGCGGTGCGCCATTTCCAGAATCAATTGCAGGCAATCCAGCACATCGGCTGTCTTGGGGGTGGAAGCCGAGAGGTCCTCCGGTTTCCGGGGCTTGTCCAATAGAGACTTCAGCGAACCGTAGAGAGCTTTCTGAGTGAAGGTGTCGGGCACGTGGTCGTAGTGGAGACCGATTTCCAGTGTCCGATAGGTTCGAGTCAGCCGGTCTAGAACCTCCCGCACGTCGGCATCCACCAAGGACGGGAATTCGGAGCGGGACTGGTCGATGGTGGTCCAAAGACCCATGAGCAACTCCATGTTCCTGGTCTGGAAGGCTTTGCTCCACAGCCTTTCGGTCAGTTGCACAGCCTCACCCTGCCTGAACCTCCGGGCCCGCTCGTATTCCCGCCCCGAATGCAGGTAGACACAGTCGCTCGGGCAGTCGATCTCCACCTCCCTTTTTTGCCCGCAACAGACCGGGCAGATGTGGGCCTGCTTGGCTGGGCAAAAACGCTTGGCCTTGCGGGCCTGGCACAGCGGGCATGTTCGCTTGGAGGGCGTCATGGGAACGATGGGCGACTCGGAGCTCTCCGGAAACCGCGGCAGGGAGCCGGCAGGGAATCAACAACTCTCAGAGCTTCCTCCGCCATCCCGGCCGCATACTATCACGGCGGTCGACTGCAAGTCAGTCCCGCCCCAGGGGACAAATAATTGGAAAATTCCTATCCCCCGGCAGTGTCATAGTCAAGGGAGAGCTGCGAAGCTGCGGTTGGCGTGGGTTGCCCGGCAAGACGCCTCCTATAAGCCCTCCTTATAGAGCAGCGGAGCTGCGGCCTCGTGTAGCCCCGGGCGGCAGCCCGGGGTCGTGTCGGTCTGCCACTGCCGCAGCCGCGAAGGCGGCGAATGAGGTGCACCCTTCGGGAACACAGTACCGGTCCGAAAATTGCAAAGCGCGCACCCGGGCCGGAGAGCAGTAACCAAGGCCATAATGGTATTGACATCAATCGGTTGCGGTCTATAATCAATTAGATTCCAGTTCACTTTCCAATGCTGCAATGCGACCGATGTCACGTGGACTGAGAGGACTGTCCGTGAGAGTGTGCAAGCCAAGCCGATTCATCCTCTTCTGCTGGGTGGCCGCGGTTCTGATGGCAGGTCGACTCCCTGGGGAGGCGGTCCAGGATGAAGAGCGGCGGGAGAAATCCCTCAAGCGTGAAACCTCGGATCGCTATCTCAAGAAGTGGATTCGTGACGACGCCCGTTACATCATTACGGAGGAAGAAAAGAAAGCCTTCCGGCAGCTGACCACCGACGATGAACGGTACCAGTTCATCGAACAGTTCTGGTTGAGGCGGGATCCTAACCCCGATACGGTCGTCAACGAGGCCAGGGATGAACATTACCGGCGCATCGCCTATGCCAATGAGCGATTTTCGTCCGGGACCCCGGGGTGGCTGACGGATCGCGGGCGGATCTATATCACCTTCGGTCCTCCCGACGAGATCGAGACCCATGCGGGCGGCGGCCGCTACGCCCGTCCGATTGACGAAGGCGGAGGAATCACCAGCACCTACCCCTTCGAAATCTGGCGCTACCGCCACCTGGAGGGTCCGGACCTGGGCAACGAAGTGCTGATCGAGTTCGTCGACCCCACCATGACGGGCGAATACCGCATGACCATGGATCCTTCCGAGAAGGACGCCTTGCTGCATGTCCCCAACGCTGGGTTGACCACCATGGAGAGCATGGGAATGGCCAGCAAGGCGGACCGTTTCACCGATCCTTCCGGGATGCGTCTGGGGGCGTCCCCCGGCGGCCGGAGCCGGCGGTACAATCAGTTCGAACGCCTCTCCCAATATGCGGCCCTGCAACGCCCGCCCAAGGTCAGGTTCACTGATCTGGAGGCTGTGGTCAACACCAAGATCTCCTACAACCTGCTCCCCTTCAACTCCCGCACCGACTTTCTCAGGATCACCGAAGATACCGTGCTGACGGCTGCCACCATCGAGCTGCTCCACAAGGATATGACCTTCAAGGATCAGTCGGGAGTTCGCCGCGCTCAGGTCAACATCTTCGGGAGGGTGTCCACCATCACCGGCCGTGTGGTTCAGGTCTTCGAGGATGTGGTCGTCAAGGACGTTCCGAACTCCCTTTTCAAGCAGGCCCTCAGCGGAAAATCACTCTATCAGCGTGCCGTGCCCTTGCGCTCCGGCCGCTACAAGCTGGAGTTGGTCCTGAAAGACCTGCACAGCGGCAACGTGGGGACGGAGTACGTCGGAATCGTGGTGCCCAAGTATCAGGACGACCGGCTGGCCACCAGCAGTCTCATCCTGGCCGATCGCATCGAGAAGCTTCCCGAACGGCAGGTGGGGCGGGGAATGTTCGTGATCGGCGAAACCAAGGTCCATCCCAATGTGAGTGAGCAGTTCGGTCGGGAGCAGAGCCTGGGGATCTACTTCCAGGTTTACAACTTGACGCTGGATCAGGAGACGAAGCGGCCCTCGGCGGCCATAGAGTACCGCTTCAGGAGAGATGAAGAGGAAATCGCGCGATTACAGGAGGACCAGCAGGAGCTCGTGGGGGCTTCCCGGCAGATGACTTTGGCCAGGAAGGTTTCGCTCAAGTCCCTGCAACCCGGCCGCTACCACCTGGAGATCAAGGTGACCGACAGGTTGTCGGACCGCTCGGTCGTCCAGGTCGGACGCTTCGAGGTGCATTAAGCTGGCGGAGCATCATGGGTTCGGAAGAATGAAAACGAGGAAAGGCTCGATGCGAATCGGTCAGACAACTGTCGTGCTACTCATTGCCCTGCTGGCTGGAGGGGTCCTGCATGCCCAGTCGTTGGCGCAGGACGACCGCGGGTACATCTCCGGGTTCGTCAAGGACTCACGGGGAACACCGCTCGGAGGCGTGCTGGTAAGGGTTCTGCAGGGAACCTTCAACCCGCGAGTGGTTCAGAGGGTCACCACCGACGGATTCGGTCAATTTGAGATCAAGAACCTCTTGCCCGGTTCCTACACTCTCAGCGTCAGCCTGGCCAGCTACCTGCCGATGTTGAAGTCGGGAATCGAGGTAGCGGCCGGCAAGATGGAGCGCCTGAACCTCAGCTTGCAGAATCTCTATCTCCAGACCCTTTCCCCCGGGGCGCCGGGCGATCGTTCCTCTGCCCCGAAAGAGGATATCGGTTCGGTGTTGAGGATGGCTTCTTCCACCCGACCGATTTTGCGTTTCCAAGGGACCGGCTCAGCGGCCGACCTGGAGCTCGATCTGGAATCGCCCCGAGGGACGGCCTCGGCCGACCAGGGTTGGCGCGGCTCGGTTCACGTCTACTCTACCGCCTATTCCGCCGATCCGGACCTGCTGGACCTGGGCGGTGCCTTTACCGAGTTCGTCTTCGTGAAGGACATCGATTCGAACTCCCGCTGGCTGATGGCGGGAACGGTTTCCGAGAGCGGCTACACCGAGCTGGACTCGCTGATCCGATGGAAGAACCTGAAAGGGCACAGTCCCTCCCTGCGAGTGAGCCTGGGCAGTTTTCCCTATTTGGACCGGCAGGTTCCATCGGAGAAGGGCCACCTTCAGCGGCTCAATCTCTTCAACCTGGACTTCCAGGACGAGGTGGCTATTTCCGAAATGATCTCGGCCATCTACGGGGTCGAGATCCAGGCCACCGACCCCTCGGTGAAGGCTCGACGGGTTCGGCCGCGCTGGGGGTTGAGGATGAGGCCCCATCCCGCCTACCAGGTGGCGTTCATTCGCACCAAGTCCATGCCGCGGCTCTATCGCACGGCTCCAACCGAATCCGGAGAAGAGCTTTCTTTCTCATCTCCCTTCCTGCACCCCTTTGGGAGCAAGATGCGCTTGGGACAGACCGAAGCCACCCACACCGAAATGACGGTGGACCAGGAGTTGGTCGACGGATCGCTGTTGGCCGTGGGGGTCTATTCGGATGAGTTCTCTCCGGGCAGGGCCTGGGCGGCGTCCGGCTCGCGGCGTATCGTCCCGGTCGCCTCCAAGGGCGTTCGGGTCGCCTACGGGCATCCGATCGGGCACGGTATTCACACGGACCTGGGATATACCTTTGGAGGAGGGACGCAGTGGGGGCACTCCACACTCGGCCTGACGCCAAGCAACTATCACGTAATGGTGGCCCGGTTGAAAGCGCAGGCGAATTCCTCCGGGACCCGAGTGGCCGCGACCTATCGGTATATTTCCGGCGTTTCACTCACCGTCATCGATCCCTATCAGGAGTACTTCGAGAGTTCCGCTCCCGGCTTGAGTCTCATGGTGACTCAGTCCATACCCTACGTAGGGCGGTTTATTCCGGGAGAACTGGAAGCGCAGCTCGATGTCCACAACCTCTTCGATCAGCACCGGTTCGATTTGACGGACGCTGCCGGTGATTCGAGACACTCCGAATTCCTCCAGACCCCGCGGTCACTGCGGGGTGGCATCAGGCTCAAGTTCTAGCGGGCCGACCCCGCGATTGTCCTGGAGCGAGGCAATGGTTGCCAATTTCGGCTTCAAGACGACTCTGATCGTTCTTCTCACCGCATTGTTGGCGGTGATCGGCATCCAGAATATCCGGCAAAAGCGACAGCATGTCACGCCGGATGACGGGAGCGGGTGGATCAGGACCGTTCGCGGTGTGGAAGCCTTCATCGTGGAAGACGGAGGAGCCGCGGACAACGCCGGCATTCGCAAGGGCGACGTGCTGGTGGCCATCAACGACAGGCCGATCACCCGGGCCACCCAGGTTTCGGAGGAGCTGGATCAGCTGGGAGTGTGGTCGAAAGTGCAATACTCCCTGAAACGCTCGGGAGCCGCCTACGCCACCACCCTGGTGATCGTTCCCCAGCCGGCCAATCTGCGCCTGAAAGGGTTTCTGGAATCGGTCGGTTTCCTCTACCTGCTCATCGGCGTCTTCATTTTTTTGCGGCGGTGGCAAGCCAAGGGGGCCTTGCACTTCTACACCATCTGCCTGGCTTCCTTCGGGGTCTTTGCGTTTTCCTACACCGGAAAGTTGAACGTTTTCGATTGGGGCGTCTATTGGCTGGACGCCGTTTGCCTGCTGTTTTTGCCGCCGCTGTTTCTCCACTTCTGTCTGAGTTTTCCCCATCCGAAGTCGTTCCTGGAGCGTTACGCCCCTCTGAAGGTCGTCCTCTACCTGCCGGCCCTGCTGCTGCTTGGGATTCAGTTGCTGTTTGTCTTCAACCTGTTGCTGGTTGAGGCGCCTCTGAGGACACGAATTCTGCTGGATCAGCTTCACATGCTCCATTTCGCCGGTCTGTTCGTCCTGGGGATGCTGGCCCTGGCCCACACCTACTGGGCCAGCACCAACCAGATCCTGAGGCAGCAGATGAAGTGGATCGTGATGGGAACCGTGGTCGGAACTCTGCCCTTCTTCCTGGTCTATGCCGTCCCCTACTGGATGGGAGTCGTCCCCACGGTCTGGATGGAGATCACGGTGCTGCCGCTGGTGCTGATCCCGCTGACCTTCGGGTACGCCATCATCAAGTTCCGCCTGATGGATGTGGACATCATCTTCAAGAAAGGCATGGCCTCGACGCTGGCCTCCTTGGCCAACGTGGGCTTCTACCTGGGATTGCTCGCCATCGTCAGTCAGGTGTTCCATGCGGCCGGAGCCCAGTCCATCAATTGGTACGCCATGATCTCGGTGGTGGTGGCCGGTTTTGCCTTTGTTCCCTTGCGCAACTGGATTCAGTCCAAGGTGGACCAGTACTTCTACAGGGACCGTTACGACTACCGGCAGACGCTGATCGAGTTCGGAAAGAAGCTGGGCTCCGAGGTGAATGTCTCCCGGCTGCTGGAATCGGTGACGGAAAAGATCAGCACGACTCTTTCGGTAGACAAGGTGGCCGTATTTCTGGAGACGGACAGCGGCTCCCGGCAGTTCCGGCTGGCCAAGTCGGTGGGCCTGCCTAGAGAACCCCGTGGCTTGGATCTGGGCTTTCTGCATCCCCGCAATCCCTCCCTGTCCAAGGGCTTCCTGTTCTACGAGGACCTCAGAAGTCTCCTGGCGGAGAGGCCGGAACATCGTGAAGCCCTGGCACAACTGGGGCTGCACTACTACCTTCCCTGCATCACCAAAGGGGAGGCCATTGCCTACCTGGGTCTGGGGCGGACCCATCGGGGCGACTTGCTCACCAGCGAGGATGTGGAGCTTCTGCATACCATCGCCGGCTACGTGGCCATCGCTCTGGAGAATTCCCGGCTGTACTCGTCGGTTCATCAGAAGGCGGAAGAGCTCCGGCAGCTCAAGGAATACAGTGAGAGTATCGTCGAGTCCATCAGCGTCGGGGTGGTGGTGGTGGACCTGGAGGAACGGATCGAGAGCTGGAACCCTCGAATGGAGACTCTGCTGGGGGTCTCCAAGGATGAGGTCCTCGGCAAGGGGGTGTCCGAGGTGCTTCCGGAGAACCTGGTCCGTGAGATGCGGATGCGAATGGGACCCGACCCCTCGGGACATTCCGAGGTCTTCCGGCTCTACAAGTGCCGGCTGAAGATTGGCGGGGACCCGCGCGTGGTTGACGCCACCGTCACTCCTCTCATGGACAAGGACCGTGGAGTCACCGGTCGGATCATCATTCTGGACGACAAGACCGAGCGGGCCCAGATGGAGGACCAACTGGCGCAATCCGAGAAGTTGACCTCGATCGGGCTGTTGGCTGCCGGTGTGGCCCACGAGGTCAATACCCCGCTGGCGGTGATCTCCACCTATAGCCAGATGCTGGGCAAGCAGTTGAGTCAGAAAGATCCCAAGGCGAAAATCATGGGAAAGATCGTGGCGCAGTCCAAGCGCGCCTCCGAGATTGCCAACCGCCTGCTCAACTTCTCCCGGACCGAGGGAACGGCCTTTCGGGAATTGGAGGTCAACAGCGTCGTTTCCGAGACGTTGTCCCTGTTGGAGCACCAGCTCAAGGCAGCCAGGATCCGTCTGAGGACGGAGTTGGGTTCCACGAGCGTTCGCGTCCACGGCGACCCCGGCAAGCTACAGCAGGTGTTCCTCAATCTGTTCATCAACGCCAAGGACGCCATGCCCGGCGGGGGAGAGTTGCTGGTCAAGACATCCACCCCGGATTCCGTGTTCCGGATCGAGATCGAGGATACCGGGGATGGGATCCCCGAGGAGCACCTTCAGAAGATCTACGATCCCTTCTTTACGACCAAGGAAATGGGCCGGGGAACCGGGTTGGGGCTTTCGGTGACCTACGGGATCGTTCAGGAACACTCGGGAAACATCATGGTGGACTCCAAGCCGGGCCGGGGCACGCGGTTCGTCGTGGAGTTTCCTGCCGCCAGGAAGGTGGCCAATGTCTGAGAACGCCGGATCCATTCTGGTGGTGGACGACGAGCCCGCGATTCGCGAGAGTCTCGAGGTCCTGCTGTCCGAGGCCAACTACAAGGTAGCCCTGGCCGCGGGTGGGCTGGATGGCTTGAAGAAGCTGGAGTCCGACCTCTTCGATCTGGTGCTTCTGGACGTGATGATGCCGGACAAGAACGGGCTGGAGGTATTGGAGGAGATCGTCCGTTCCTCCCCGGAAACTGCGGTCATCATGATCACCGCTTTCGGCACCATCGAGAATGCGGTGCGAGCCATCAAGTCCGGAGCGGTGGACTACGTCACCAAGCCCTGGGATAACGAAAAGCTCCTGTTGGATATCCGAAACGGGATTCAACAGCGCAGGCTTCAGTACGAGAACCGGGAACTGAAGCGTGCTCTCAAGCAGCAGTCCGGATTCGCCAACATGGTTGGCAAGAGCGACCGGATGCTGAAGGTTTTCGATCTGGTTTCTCAGGTGGCTCAGAGCCGGAGCACGGTGCTGATTCAGGGAGAAAGCGGCACCGGGAAAGAACTTGTCGCCAAGGCGATTCATGCCCACAGCAGCCGCTCCAAGAAAGCCTTTGTGACGGTGAACAGCGGCAGTCTTCCCGCCGACCTGTTGGAGAGCACGCTCTTCGGCCACCTGAAGGGAGCCTTTACCAGCGCTGTTGCTTCCAAGAAAGGACTGTTCGAGGTGGCGGACCAGGGGTCCATCTTCTTTGACGAGATTGGATCGGTGGGGCTGGAGACTCAGGCCAAGCTGCTCAGAGTGATTCAAGAGAAAGAGTTCATGCGTCTGGGTGGCGTGGACACCATAAAAGTGGACGCGCGTATCATTGCCGCGACCAATGTGGACTTGAAGGAATTGGTGGAGCAAGGCACCTTCAGGGAGGACCTGTTCTACCGCCTGAACGTGATTTGCGTTCAACTGCCTCCGCTCCGGGAGCGCAAGGAGGACATTCCCCGGCTGGTCGATCACTTTCTGAAAAAGTTCAGCCAGGAGAACAACAAGAGCTTCGAGACGGTTTCTCCCGAGGTCATGAGGCTGCTGGTGCAGTACGACTGGCCGGGAAACGTGAGGGAACTGGAGAATATTATCGAGCGGGCGGTGGTGCTGAGCACATCGGGCGATCTGTCCCGGGAGTTGATCTCCCATGAGGTCGAGCCGTCTGCACCGACTCACAAGACCAACGGCGTGCCTGCCATGGACGGCAAGCCGCTCGGCGAAATTCTGGACAACTTCGAAAGAGACGTGATCCTGCAGATGCTGCAGAGCGTCAACTGGAGTCAGACCGAAGCGGCCGAACGGTTCGGATTGCCGCTTTCCACGCTCAACTCCAAGGTCAAACGCCTGGGAATCGACGCCAAACGCAGGCGAATGCGACAGTAGCCCGCCATTCTCACCTTGCCGCCAGCCCGCCATTCTCGCCGGGCGCCGAGTGTTCATGAAACGCCTGATTCTCCCGTTTCCGCGGGGAAGAACTCTTTCGTGGATGGCCCGGGCCTTGAGCCTGCCGGCCGCGGTCGGAATGTTTGCACTACCCGCCGCCGCCGATTGGCTCCTCGGGCTGAGCTATTACCATCAGGGGAAATTTCGTCGAGCCGTCGAAGTGTTGCTGCCCGAGGTCAGGCAGAATCGCCAGGATGCCCTGATCCATCGAATTCTGGGTCTCAGCTACTACCAATTGCGTGACTATGAGCAGGCGGAGACCTATCTGAGAAAAGCGTTGGAGCTTCAGCCCGACTTCGAAACCCAGTTGGGCCTGGCACGAATTCAGGCGGGTCGCGGCAACTATGGAACGGCCCTTGAGTCCCTCGACGAGGGGCAGGGGTTCATTCAGACCGACCGGCACAGATTCCAGTATCATTTTTCTCGGGGTTCGATTTTCCTGCGGCAGGGCCATCCCTCCCGGGCCCGCGGGGAATTCAGCAAGGCCGAACCCTTTGCGGGTAAACAGCCTGCCTTCTTTGCTCAGATGGGCAGCCTGGAATACAGCCTTGGACGTATTCCACAAGCCCTGGCGGCATTGGAACGGTCTCTGGAGCTCGACCGCCGACAGCCGGGAGTCCTGGTTTCCTTGGGCGAGGTCTGCTTGCGGCTCTCGGCAACCGAGAGAGGCGCCGCAGGACCAGGTCATCTCGAACGGGCCGTGGCCCTGGCGAGAGAGGCTTTGGCCTTGAGTCCCGACAGCGTGGCGGCACACCACCTGGCAGGCAGGGGCCACTTGGGCTTGAGGAATTTCCCCGCTGCCGAGAGACACTTTCGTGAAGTCGTTGCTCTCGACAGAAAGCATCCGGGGATCCTCTACAGTCTAGGGCAGGCTCTCATTGGATTGCACCGATACCCGGAAGGGAGCGTGGCCCTGGAAGAGGCTGTGGAGGAGGAGCCCGGCAACGCGGACATCCACTACGCCTTGGGGTTTTGTCGGGAAAAGACGGGAAACCACCGGCAAGCTCTGGACTCCTATCGGCGGGCCTACCATTTGCGTCCCGACCCGGAGTTCAAGACCGCTGCCGAACGTCTGGGGAAGAAGCTGGATTCTTTCAGGTGAGCCTGGGAACAGATATCCGCGAAGAAACACGAAGGACTACCAAGGGCCACGAAGGCGATGGTTAATGAATGGTTGATTGCTGATCGTGTTTGCAAAATGCGGCAGCGGGACATTTGCCGGGAATGGCCACAAAAGGCACAAAAACACAAAAAGAGCGGAACGTTTTCAAGAAATTCGTTTTGTGACTTTTGTGCTTTTTGTGGTTAGACAGCAGTTTTCACCAAGTCGCACCCAATATTGTAAAAGGGCAGAACATCACGTGTGCCCGCAAAATGACCTGCCCCGCTACGAAATTTGCAAAGGACACGGCCGATCGTCGATCGGCATGTAACCAGCCGCTCACGGAGAAACGCGGGCCGGAGAAATTGCCTTGACCAAGTCATCCGTTCTGGAGCAGTTGAGCCGCAAGGCCGCCGGAGCCGGCAAGCATATCGTGCTGCCGGAAGGAACCGACGAGCGCACATTGACGGCAGCCGCCAGGATTCAGGACCAGGGGTTGATGCGGCTGACTCTCCTGGGGGACCCCGGCGTCATCGGGGAAAAGGGCAAGGCCCTGGGTGTGAACCTGGAATCGGTCGGAATCATCGACCCCAGGCGCTCGGACCAACTGAACCGCTATGCCGAGCTCTACCATGACAGCATGAAGTCCAAGGGCATCACCAGGCAGGAGGCGGGGCGCCAGTTGGAGCATCCCCTCTATTTCGGAAACGCCATGGTGAGCTGGGGCGATGCCGACGGCTCGGTGGCCGGGGCAAGCCATACCACGGCCGAGACCGTCCGGGCGGCCTTGCGGTGCATCGGCCTGCAGGACGGTTGTTCCCTGGTCTCCAGCTTCTTCCTGATGCTGCTGCCGGCAGCTTCCGGCCGGGAGGAGCGGTCCCTGATCTTCGCCGACTGCGCCGTGGTGCCCAACCCGGATGCTTCCCAGTTGGCGGACATCGCCATGGCGACGGCGCACAACTCCCGGGCGCTGCTGGGGGTGGAACCCAGAGTGGCCATGCTCTCCTTCTCCAGCAAGGGAAGCGCCCGCCACCCCCTGGTGGACAAGGTGGTGGAGGCGACTCTCACTGCCCGAGAGCGTTATCCGGGGCTGCGGGTGGATGGAGAACTACAGGTGGACACTGCTCTGATTGAGGAGATCGGCCGCCGCAAAGCGCCGGAGAGTCCGGTTGCCGGGCAAGCCAACACGCTCATCTTCCCGGACTTGCAGGCAGGCAACATCGCATACAAGCTGGTGGAGCGCCTGGCCGGCGCCCACGCCATCGGTCCGGTGCTGCAAGGATTGAAAAAACCTGCCAACGACCTGTCCAGGGGCTGTACGGCCCAGGACATTGTGAACACCGCGGTGGTCACCGCGGTCCAGGCGGGATCCCCTCCCCCGTCGCCGGATGGGTGACGAAGACGGTTCCGTTTTCGTCAGCGCGACTCGGCGTCTCTTCGCTGCTTTTTTCGGCTCCGCTTGCGAGCCAAGGCCTGCTTGACCCGTTTTTTTTCGCCCGGTTTCAGATAAAAGGAGTGCCGCTTTACCTCTTTGATGATGTCTTCCGTCTGGACCTTGCGCTTGAAGCGCCGCAAGGCGTTTTCCAGGCTTTCGCCCTCCTGAATCCTGACTTCAGCCACTCTGTTTCACCCCCTTGGGTGCGTCGATAACTGCAGGATGGTAGGTAAACTCCCGACTGCCTGTCAAGGGGTAACGACAGGTTGCCTCACTGCCTCATCAGCACCACCGGCGATTGGTCGGCTGCGATCATCTCGTCGAAGAACTCCTTCAATGAGGCGTAGTCCTCGGGTGGAACGACGGCATTGTCAAGCTCGAGGTGGCGTTTGAAGAAGAGCTTGCCGGCTTCGACCCGCCAGTCGGCGCGGTAGCGTCCGAATGGGGTGGCGAGGTCCACGGGCTCCGGCATTTCATCGACCGTGAATCCCTGGGGGAGGTCCACCTCCACGGTTTCCCGGTAGCTGTCGGCTTCCAGAACCACGGCGTACTTGCGCTCGGTCTGGTTGAGATGGGTGAAGCCGCGTTGGGAGACAACGGCGGGCTTGAAGATCAGCAGGTATTGACCCACCGTCCTTCCGTAGGCGGCCGCCGTGAAATCGACGTCCAGGAAGAATCCAGCCCGATTCCGCTCGCCGGCTTCGATTTTGGATACCGCGGGCGCTTCCAGCTCTCCTGGAAACCTGACGGCGATGATGGCGTGGTTGAACTGCTTGGGAGAGGGCCAATCGGGCCGCACATAGCGGCGATTGCCGGAAAAGATCACCACCGGAAAGGACTCGATGTCCACCGCCGCCAACAGGGAGCGCATGAAGTTGACCTTGTCCTTGCAGTCTCCATCGCCGACAGCAGGTCGATGGTTGCGTGCTCCTGCAAGCCGCGTTCGGTATAGATCTTGATGCGGATGTACTGCTCCTTGACGTTCTGCGGCTGTCGCCCTCCAATCATTTGATCCGTCACCCACGTCCGCCAGAATCCCGCCTCGGCGTCGGCATCGGGGTCGATGCGGGGACTTTGCTCAGCCAGGTGGGCCGGCTGGACGGGAGCCCACTTGACGGCCGCGGCCGGGAGACAAAGGATCAGAGGCAGCAGCACGGATGCCAGGATTCGAAGAGCCGGTTTCATCAGGGTTCTCCGGTTGGAATGGAATTCGGAAAGTGGATTGTGGTTCTTCAATGGAATGCATTTAGTGTGACCATAATTCAACACACCTCACCCGGATACAATCTGGTCCGGTTCGGATCGCAAGCTCCCCTACTGGCCGTTGCTTTGACCCGCATCCTGCGATTTTCTATTTCCGTGCAGGCACGTAGGCTCCGTCTCCGCTCCGCTCTCCCGGTGCTCCGCCGTCGTTGACCACTCCGTAGGCCAGGAAGGGGTTGTTACCCGAGATCTTACGGATCCGAATGTAGCCCTGCCTGGTTCCCTGAGCGTAGTTGCCCAGAATGCCGTTGACCTGGTTCCAGCTCTTGGCAGGGATTGGGCCGGTGGTGACGGTATTGACCAACATTCCCGTATCCCCGTCGTAGATCTCGAGGCTGAAGATGCTTTCGCCGTCGTCCGCCTCCCCGGTATTGACCAGGGCCAGGTTGCTCCGGTTCTCCTCGTCCTGCTGCAACCCGTCCACCCAGGCGGCCTCGCTGAAGGCCGCTTCCCCCGGCACTGCGTTGTAGAAGACACTGTATTGACCGACCTCTCCCTCCGAACCCGTGCGCGCTCCAATCACGATGCCGCTCATGTCTCCGCCTTCCGCCGTAACGAACAAGGGGCCCGCGTAGAAGCCCCGTGTCGATCCCAGCCCAGCCACTCCCCGTCGGCGCAAGGCCTCGACAATGTCGGGGAGGATCCGCTGCTCCCCGGCCTCGAGCCTCATTGGAATCAAGGTGAACCCGGCCGTGTGGTCGGACGTCTGGATGTTGTCGGCCTCGAAGCTGAAATGAAGGGTCCTTTCCGTCTGTGAGAAGTTCGTCACCGTCAGCTCGCTCGAAAACTCGCTCGTCTCTACGATCACCGGCAGGATCTGCCCCGCCGCCCCCTCCAGCGAGCTCCTCGTGACCGGAAAGACGAAGGAGCCATCCGAGTTCGCCTGGTCGTTGATGACGCCGTAGGCGTAGAAGGGCGCGGTCCCTTCTATCCGCTCCACCTGGACGTAGCCCTGACGGTTGCCCTTCGCACTCTCCAACACACCTAGCAGCCCCGAATGCTGGTGGAATCCTCCCGGCTCCAGCGTTACGTCTTCAAGCTCCCTGGGTTCCAAGTCTTCCGCGTCTCCCGAATAGACCGTCGTCCTCACAGTAATGGCTCCCTCCGTACCCACGTTCTGGAAGGCAACGTTGGAGCGGTCCTGACCATTCTGGCGAAGGCCGCACAGAAAGACCGCCTCGGTGAAGCCCCCTTGCTCGGGGACCCCCGGATAGGCCAGGCCCGCTCGCCCGTCAGCCACCGCCGTCGTCGTCCGAACCGTCACTCCCACTCCTGATGAACCTGCGACTTCCACCCGCAATGTCCCGATTCGGTTCCCGGTCTTGGGAATGGGAATCCCCAGGCTCCGGAGGTACCCCATCGCGTCGCGTGCTATTGTCTGCCTCCCTGCCCCAAGAACGTCGGAGGCTGTTCCGCCGCCACCTCCGGCTTTCGGCGTGTAGGTGTAGTTCAAGGTGGCTTGGCGGGAACCCCGGTTGGTCAGCGTGAGTTCCGAGGAGAAAAAGGAGTTGTTGCGCCCGGCTGCCGTCAGGATTACCGGAACAAAGGAGGCCCCCGCCCTCAGTTGAAAATTCCCGTCCGCACTACTTCCTCCGCTACAGGCAGAGTTGAAGTTTCCAGAATCAACGAAATCAAAGGCCAGTTCGATCGTGCAGGACTCACCGTCGTCGTAGTCCAACGTCAAACTTCCCGTCTGCGGCCCCCTGGGCTGGTAGTCGTAGCTGCCGAACCGGGTGGCGGCCGCCTCGGCCTCGACGCCATTCCGCACGGCCTCGGTCACGACCGCACCTTGACTCGTCGTCAGGATTACTTCGAACCGGTTGGCTTCCCGGAAGGTCACCCGGATTGCTTCGCGAGTCCCCGGCGGGCTCGTGTCGTCCAGAGTCAACCGCATCCCGGTCAGATCCTCCGCAGTGAAGTCCGCCGGATCTTCCGGCCCGGAGACGCGTCCGGCAATGGCGACGGAATGAACCGCCCCCTCATCGGGGAAAATCAGAAAGGTAGGGGCCAGGTAAGGAACATCCGGACCCGTGCCTTCGGAGCGCCGTAGTCGCACATCGGACAGTTCCGCAAGGGCCAGCTCAAGGATTCTGCCCTCGCTGCCTTCGCCCTCGGCCAGGGTGAGGGTGATTACCTTGGTGGTCTCGCCAGCCAGAAACAGCAGTCCCTCCTCTGGAATCGGCGACAGATCGCTGTAATCATCTCCCGTTGCGGTCCCACCCAGGGTGTAGGGCACCCGCACGGCCACGGGGAGCGCTCGTTTGAGGGTTACCTCCACCGTGACCCTGCTGCCCGCGGCTGCGCTCTGCTCGCTCAACGCAAAATCGAGGGGGGCCCGGAGGTCGGGATCGAGGTGTAGAATCCCCCGGATACTCCCCAAGGTATCGAGAATTTCGTCAAATATGCCTGTCGGCAGCCTGGTCAGGTTATTGTCGCCCAGGGTCAACTCTACGAGGGAGTCCAGCTTATCGAAGAGGTCCCCCGGCAGGGAGTTCAGGCGGTTGTTGTGCAGTTTCAAACTCTCGAGAGAGCCCAGCCCGTTGAAGATCCCGTCGGGTAAAGCGCTCAGGGAATTGACATACAAATCCAGCACTTGAAGGGAATTCAGCCCGTTGAAGACCGCCTCGGGCAAGGCCTGGAGTTTGTTGTTATGCAAGAACAACCTCTGCAGACTGCCAAGCTCGCTGAAGGCCTTTTCGGGCAATCGGGTCAGGGCGTTGTCGCCCAAAAACACATCCTCGAGTCGGCTCAGTCCGTTGAAGAGGCGCTCGGGCAAGGAGCCCAGGGAAATGCCGCCCAAGAACAACCGTTGGAGTTGACTCAATCCTTTGAAGGTGTCCTCTGACAATGATCCCAGGGGGTTTTCGGTCAAGGACAGTTCTTGCAGTCTGGCGAGTCCGCTGAAGACTCCCATTGGTAGTCCGGTCAGGGAGTTGTGGTCTAAAGTCAGGGTCTGCAGATTCACGAGTTCCTCGAAGAGCCCCTCAGGAAGGGCGGTCAGGGAGTTGCCGTGCAACCTCAGAGAATTGAGAGAGCTCAAGCCGCTGAAATCGTTCGCCTTGAGGCTGACGATACCGGACCACTCGAGTGACAGGCTGGTTACTTTGGCCAGATCCGCTGCAATGACCTGCCCGCAGGTCGATACCTCGGCAACGGCCTCCACCAACGCATCCCTGACATGCGGCGTTCGGTCGCAGATTCCTTCTGCGGGCCCGGTTCCCTCAGGGCTGATAGTAAGGGTATGGCTAGCTTTCTCGTCGCGATAGGCAATCACGGGTTCTGCAGACAGGTGGGGAGCGTCGGGCCCGGAGCCGTCGGAGCGGCGCAGCTTGATCCCCGAGGGATTGCTCAGTTTCAGCACGAGGGTCCTGCCCACGCTTTCGATGTCCTCCCCAGCGGTCAGCGTGAAGGAAATAGCCCTGCTGGTCTCGCCGGCCGGAAATAAAAGCCCCTCCAACGGATCAGGTGCCAAGTCCGCATAATCGTCTTCTGTCGCGGTGCCGTCCAGGGTGTATGGGATGCGCAGGGCCACAGGCAACGACCGACTCAGGGTAACTTCCAGCCGGACGGGGCTCCCTGCAGAGACCCTCTGAGCAGTCGAAGTGAAGGCGGGCGTGCCTGCCAGCACAGAATCCAGTTGCAGGGGTAACCGCTCATCGGAAGAGAGAGAACTGCCCAGGGTGTCGAGAACATCGTCGAAGATTCCGATGGGCAGACGGGTCAGGTTACGGTTGCCGAACAGCTCCAGCAGAGTCAGGCTATTCAGCCCGTTGAAGATCCCTACGGGCAAGTTGGTCAGACTGTTGTAGGCCAGATACAGATTTTCGAGGGCACCCAACCCTTCGAAGATCCCCTCGGTCAGGCTATTTAGCTGGTTGTTGCGTAAAGACAGGAACTGAAGGCTTCCCAGTCCATTGAAGACCCCCTCGGGTAAACCGGTCAGACTGTTCTGATTCAGATGCAGCTCTTCGAGAGAATTCAACCCGCTGAATATCTTTTCGGGTACCTGGTTCAGAGAATTGGCCGTCATCTCCAGGGTGCGCAGGCTCCCCAATCCTTTGAAGACTTCCTCGGGCAGGCTCTCCAGAGAGTTGAAATTCAAATCCAACTTCTCGAGAGAACTCAGACCGGCGAAGATCCGCTCGGGCAGGGCGGTCAGCCGGTTGGAACTCATGTCCAGGTTTTTCAGGGAACTCAGTTCCTGGAAGACCCCTTCGGGCAACGGAGCGATGGCGGTTCCGTGAGGGTTGCTGATTTGGACCAGGTTCAGTTCCTTGAGGGAACCCAACCCGCTGAACAGATGCTGCGACAAACTTTCCAAGGGATTGAAATTCAGGGTCAGCCTTTCGAGGGTGCCCAGACCGCTGAAGATTCCCTCGGGCAGGCGGGTAAGCTGGTTACTGGCAAGATTCAGTTCCCTGAGGGAGCTCAGACCGCTGAAATCATCCGCATGAAGCTCGGTGATTCCAGCTCCCGCAATGCCCAGACTTGTGACGCCGGCCAGATCCGTACGAGTGACTTCGGTGCAATCCGATACTACCCCGATAGCCTTCACCAGCGCGTCACCGACCTGCGGGGTGCGCTTGCAGATCCCTTCAGCCGGGGGGGAGCCGCGAGTCGCAATGGTGACGGTGTGGGTTCTGCCCTCACCGGAAGAGGGATACTCTGCAAATAGCCGGGAGCTCAGATAGGGGGCGTCGGGGCCCGTGCCGTCAGAGCGGCGCAGCTTGATCTCGGAGTAATTGCCCAAAGTCATCACGAGGTTCCTACCTACGTTGTCGACGACGCCGGCCAGAGTTAGAGTGATTTCCTTGTAGGTTTCTCCGGCAGCAAACACCAGCCCATCCGCCGGTGCGGGCGACAGGTCTGCATAATCGCCGGTCTCTGCAGTCCCTCCCAGGGTGTAAGGCACACGCAGTCCCACGGGCAAAGCCCGGCTCAAGGTTGCCTCCACCCGAACATCACTGCCTTGGGGGAGTCTCTGAGCGGTCGAAGTGAAGGCGAGTTCAGCCTGCAGAAGCCTGTATTCCAGTGTCAGTCTTCCCTGCGCGGTGTACCCATCAACGGTGTAGGAACCACCCAGAGTGTCGAGAACGTCGTCGAATATCCCCGCAGGGAGGAGGGGGATAGCATTAAATCCCAGATTGAGCCCGATCAGGCTGGTGAGACCGTCGAAGATGCCTGCGGGCAGGCTTTCCAGTTCATTGTCCTCTAGCGAGAGGAACCTGAGTTTGGTGAGGTCGCCGAAGACCCCCGAAGGCAAGCTTTCCAGCTCGTTGTCCTCCAAATACAGGCCATCCAGACTGTTGAGCCCGCTGAAGATGCCTGAAGGCAAGCTGTTCAGGCTGTTATCGTTCACCTCCAGATGCTGGAGGGAGCCGAGTCTGCCGAAGAGACTCGAAGGCAGGAGGGTCAGTGAGTTGTCGTTCAGAAACAGGAATTGCAGGGCGTGCAGCCCGCTGAAGATCTCGGCGGGCAAGCTGGTCATTCTGTTCCCTGTCAAATTCAGGTATTCCAGGGAGCTTAGTCCGCTGAAGACTCCCGAAGGCAAGCTGGTCAGCGCTTGGTCAATGCCCAGAGATTGCAGGGAACTCAACCCACTGAAGATCCCCGCGGGTAAGCTGGACATGGTGCCAAACAGCCACAGAGATTGCAGGGAACTCAACCCGCTGAAGATTCCCGTGGGTAGGCTGGTCAGCTCACTGCCCACCCTTAGCTGTTGCAGGGAACTCAGCCCGCTGAATATCCCCGTGGGTAAGCTGGTCAGATGATTGGGAATCATGGCCAGATCCTGCAGGTTGTCGAGCCCTTTGAAGAGGCCCGCGGGCAAGCTGGTCAGTGGATTGTGCCTCAATGACAGAATTTCAAGGTTTCCCAGTCCGTTGAAGATTTTCTCGGGCAAGGTGGACAGTCGGTTGTCGTCCAGAAACAACTCCTCAAGGGAGTCTAGGCCGCTGAAGTCGTCTGCCTGCAGCTCTATGATGCCTGCCGTCAGAATCCGAAGGTTCCTCACACCGGACAGGTGCGTGGCGGTAACTTCCCCACAGGTGGACGCTCGTGTGACCCTCACCAGCGCATCCGCGACCTGGGGTGTACGGTCGCAGACACCCTGGGCAGCTGCGGAGGTTGGCAGGGTTAAACACATTAAGGGGAGCCAGGTGAGATGAAACAGGATTCCGCGCTGCAAACCTGTCCCTCTAGAAGGGACGACCTTTTCCTCTCCAGCCCTTGAATTCCTGACGGACCGCTGATGTTCCCTCATCGAGTCCTCGCTGGCGAAGGGCTGTGGAGGTCGCTGTCGCAGCCGCATAGGCGGCGACTTGTATACGTCGTTCCTAAACACAATACCTCTCCAATACGACGTGAAACACCACACTTACTTCCTACACTCTTCTCACGGGTGCAGCCCTTGGTGAAACGTGCAGGTTAAGCGCGGTTCAAAGGGGAGATCGCTCGGCCGCGGACCGGCGCACTCTCAGGTCGACATTCGAGGTACCGGCTCCCTTGACGACGTCGACCAGCCTGGAATCGAATACCTGGGAGATGCCGTAGCCTCGACTGGGGTGGGCGGCGTCCGGCTTGGAACGGAGGGCCAGAAAGTAGCGGCCCGGGGACAGCCCGGCCAGCGTGTATTGGGGCGAGGGGAGGTCGAACACCGACGAGGTGTTTTCGACGAAATTGATGAGGACGATCTGCAGTTGGTTCAAGCCGGGGGCGTCGCCGGCCGACTCGACGGAGCCCGATATGGAGCCCCCGAGACGGAAGTCGAAGTCCAACTGTTCCACCAGGTCGCCCTCGACCACCGTCACCACCCGCGGAAGCGGCGACCGCAGTGCAATCAGATTGGGGTCCGAGAGCCTGGGGGTCAGGGCGTATCGCCCCCCGGGAGTTCCGTCCACTCGGAATGAACCGTCCTCCTCGACCCTCAGTTGCCTGTCCTCGGAGCCCCTGGGATCGAAATCCAGACGTGCCAGCTCGATCACGTCTCGTGAACTGTCCCATTGATATTCGGGCTCCTCGATACGAACCCTGCCGCGGAGGCTGGCTCCGGCCGCCAGGTTGAAGTCGATGTCCCGAAGCGCCTTCCCTGCCTCCAATTCGATCCTGTCAGCTCTGTCCAGGCTCAGCTTGTCCCGATAGTAGATCTGGATGAGCCGCCGGTGCTTGGCCGGGAGCAGCATGCCCAGGGTGTAGTCCCCCGGGGGCAGTCCCTGAAGCAGAAAGGCCCCCGACCGATCGGTCTGGGTTCGGGCGGGAGAAAAACCCCGCAGTACGACCGGTTGGGGAATCACCTGGACTTCCTCCAGAGGCTCCTCGTCCCCCAGCGTCAGAACCTTCCCGCTGATCCAGCACTCCTGCATCAGGGTGAAGTCGATTTCGGAAAGGGTGAGACCCGACTCGACCTCAAGAGCAACTGCAGACTCCCGATGGAACCGTTGGGGATAGAACTGGCGCAGCCAGCCCGGCTGTTGCCGGCCGGGCTGGTCTTCCCTTGCGGAGGGGCCTGCCGACAGCAGGTAGGCTCCTGGCGAGAGACCGGCCAGACGGAATCGCCCCAGCGAATCGCTGGTGGCGACGCGGGAGATTGAGGAAGCTCCCTCTTTTTCGGCAACGACTCGGATTCCCTCCAGCGGCTCCATTCCCTTGAGAGCCCGAACCCGTCCCCGGATGGCTCCCGCCCGTTGCAGCGCAAAGTCGATCCCGGAGAGGTTCAGGCGGCGCTCCACGGCGACGGGTCGCGCCTCCTCGGGGATCGAGGCCCCTGGATAGTAGGCGGGAACATACTGCCGGTCCCGAGTCCCGGCGGAAACCAGGAATTCGCCCGGAGGCAGCCTCGGCAGGCGATAGCTTCCGTCTGCCCGGGTGGTGGTGGAGACTCGATGATCGCCCGATTCGGCCTGGACGGTTACCTCGGCCAGGAGAGCCTCGCCCTCGCCCGTCACCCGGCCGGCGAGCGAGCCTCCCATCTGCAGAGACAGGTCCAAAACGGTGAAGGAATCGAAAGTGGGGATGTGAAGGATGTCTCCGTCTTCCGGATCTCCTGATCCCCCATACCGCCTGGGGAGGTAGTTGGAATCAGGGACTTCGACCTGGATCCGGTAGCGTCCTCGCAGCAGGTCCAGGAGATAGCGCCCGCGGTGGTCGGTCAGATCCTGAGCAACCGGTTGTCCTTCCTCCTCGGGCAGGGCCCGGACGACGGCTTGGGGAATGCCTTCGCCGGTGTGGGAATCGGTAATGCGGCCGGTCACCTCGGCGGCCTGGACCGGCGCCTGCAGGCTCAGGCCGATCAGCAGGAATCCTGCGGAGGTGGATCGAAGCATGGCCGCGTGGAAATTCCCCGATGACGGGGCGGCGATCTCAGACGCCGGTCCTGTCACGGGATGGATCCCTGCCTGACGTGAAGCCGAACTTCAGGGATCGTGACCTTCCTCTTGAATCAATTCCCTTATGGTAGCAAAAAGAGCCGGGTCGATCCCACCCTGCAGACGGCGTCCCGGCGAGGCCTGCAGGCAGAATTGCTTCAGGTCGCTGAAGGTATCCAGGTCTGCCAGCCGTTCCAGCGACTTCCAGCGCACCCCCCGCCGCCTGAGTCGGTCCAGGGTGGTCTCGAAGACCGCCGGAGTCCCCCAGGGAATCCCCTGCAGGAGTTCGGGAAGGCAGGCGGCAAAACCGATCAGGTAGTAACCGCCGTCTTGAGCGGGGCCAATGACCACCTCCTGCCGGTTCAGAGTGCGGATGGCGTCCCGGACTGTCTTCGATCCCAGTTTGGGGCAGTCGGTCCCGATGAAGATCACCTTGGAATAACCCTGCCTGAATCTGGTGGCGAGCGCGTGGCTGAGGCGCTCACCCAGGTAAGCTCCCTGCTGGACATCCACCTCGAAGCCCCGGGCATCCATCCGCCCGGCCTGCATCAGAGCTCCCTGCAGCGTTCCGGTAAGGCAAAGGGTGGCCTGCACTCCGGGAGCGATGAGGGGCCGCATTTGGGCAAGGGTGTGGTTCAGCAGGGCCTCATGCAGGCGCAGGCATTGCGCCGGGGACAAGGGGGGCGACATGCGGGTCTTGACGGTTCCCGGGATGGGGGCCTTGGCAAAGATGTTCAGGGAGGTCCTGTCCATCAATCGCTGGAGAAGGCGGCGTCGAAGGCGACCCGGGAGGGCGCAAAGTCCTGCCGGCGGACCATCGCCAGCGCCTCTGGGGCTCCCCAGTCCCGGTCCATGCCGGAGTCCTCCCACTCGATGGAGAGCGGTCCCTGATAGCCGATGCGATTGAGTGCGCGCATGATCTGGTCCCACTGGACCCCGCCCCTGCCCGGGGAGACGAAATCCCAGCCGCGTCGGTGGTCTCCAAAATCCAGATGGGAGGCCAGAATGCTGTTGCGGCCGTCCACTTGAACCCGGGCGTCCTTGATGTGGACGTGGAAGATGCGGTCCTCGAAGTCCTCCAGGAAAAAGACGGGGTTGATGAGCTGGGGTATGAGGTGGCTTGGGTCGAAATTGAAGCCGAAGCTGGGGTGGTGACGGATGGCTTCCAGGGCGCGATGAGCGGTGAGGATGTCGTAGGCGATCTCGGTGGGGTGAACTTCCAGGGCAAAGCGGACCTGCTGTTCCTGAAAGACCTCCAGTATGGGGAGCCAGCGGTCGGCGAAGTCCCGATAGCCGGCGTCGATGTGGCTCTGGGAGGTGGGCGGGAAGAAGTAGAGCTTGGCCCAGACGCTGCTGCCGGTAAAGCCGTTGACCGTGTCGACTCCGAACAGCCTGGCCGCGCGAGCGGTGGCTTTCATTTCCTCGGCGGCACGCCGTCGAACTCCTTCAGGATCCCCGTCCCCCCAGATGCGGGCCGGAAGGATGTCCTTGTGCCGGGAGTCAATGGGATCGCAGGTGCATTGACCCACCAGGTGGTTGCTGATGGCCAGGCAGCTCAAACCGAGCCCGTCCAGCAGAGCCCGCTTCTCGCGGACATAGCCGTCGCTCTCCAGGGCCCGGTCCACCTCGAAGTGGTCGCCCCAGCAAGCCAGTTCCAGGCCGTCGAACCCCCACTGGCCGGCCTGCCTGGCCAGGGCTTCCAGAGGCATATCGGCCCATTGGCCGGTGAACAGTGTGACGGGTCTAGCCATTGTCTTCCTCCGGGCTGGGGTCTGTGTCGGGTGCGGCCGGCTCGGCGGCGGCGTCCGGTCCATGGCTACCGGGGCCGCAACGAGATCCATTGTCCGGACTGAGCACTTTCCTGGATGGCTTCGATCACCCTCTGGTTCTCCACACCGTCCCGGAAGTCGGGTGAGGCGGGCCGGTTCCGCCCCATGGACTGCATCAGGTCGTGGACAATATGAACGAAGGAGTGCTCATAGCCGATGATGTGTCCGGGAGGCCACCAGTTCATGTAGGGGTGAGAGGGTTCGGTAACCAGGATGTCCTTGAATCCCTGGGAGTGCTTGGCGTCCTTGCAAAGGAAGAGTTTGAGCTCGTTGAGGCGCTCCAGGTTGAAAGACAGGCTGCCCAGGCTGCCGTTGATCTCGAAGGCGTTGTAATTCCTGCGGCCGGGGGCGAACCGGGTGGCTTCGATGGTACCCACCGCGCCGTCGGCGAATCGAAGAAGCGCAAGGGTGGCGTCGTCGACCGTCACCCGGCCCTTCCTGGTGGGCCGATCCGGCAGGGGACGCTGCTTGATGAAGGTTTCCAGCAGGGCCGAGACGCCGCGGATTTCGCCGACCAGGAAGCGAGCCAGGTCGATCAGGTGGGACCCCAGATCGCCCAGGGCTCCACTTCCGGACTTTCGCCTGTCGAACCTCCAGAGAAGCGGCAGCTCGGGGCTCATGGACCAATCCTGCAGGTAAGTGCCTCGAAAATGACGGATGGTGCCCAGCTCGCCGCCGGCAATGAGCTCCTTGGCCAGGGCCACGGCCGGCACCTTGCGGTAGTTGTGGCAAAGCATGTGCGGCGCTCCGCCTTGGCGAACGGCAGCCAGCATCTTGCGGGCCTCGCTCAAACTGTTGGCCAAGGGCTTCTCGCACAGGATTGCCTTGCCGGCTTTGGCGGCGGCCAGGCAGATCGGCAGGTGGGTATCGCCCGGCGTGGCGATGTCGACCAGGTCGATGTCGGGCCGATTCACCACCTCTTCCCAGGAGGTGCTCCACTCCTTCCATCCCAACTGGCCGGCGGCGGCGCTGACTCCGGCCTGGTTGCGGCCGCAGATCACCTGCATGACCGGCAGAGCCGATGGATTGAAAAAATGCGGCATCTGACGGTAGGCGTTGCTGTGGGCCTTGCCCATGAACTGGTAACCGATCAGGGCTACATGGATCTTCCGGACCATCGGCTTGCCCTCCGGCAAATGCGGCCACCCCTTCCCGGAGGCTTGCCGCTCTGGAGTACCTCGGTTGGGACGGGTTGCTCCGCGCTTTCCGGTAATGTCGTCCGTTTTCAACGCAAGGAAAGCCTGTATATCAAGATCCATCGAAGAGGGTCAAGCCCGGACGTTCATTCCCCATCGCGGATAACTCTTTCGCCCTTATCCAACCTTCGTATCTCCGCTTCCCCCTTCCCGAACCCTGGCAAGCCCCGCTCGATCCTCCTCGACGCCTTAGTGGCCCTTCGTCGTCCTTCGTGTCTCTTCGTGGATAACTCTTTGTCCCTCAGCGGATCTGCTATCATAGACACTTCGTGCCGTCGGCCTGGCGGTAGCGCCGGCCTGCGCTTCGGAACTTCGAGTGGCGACGAAAGGAGACTTCCAATGGCGGACACCAAGCTGACGGTAAACAATCACGGCTCCTTGAGAATCACGGGGGAATTCACCCTCCATGACGCCCAAGGGCAGGCCTTCGACCTCGGCGGTCGCACGACCATATCCCTTTGCCGCTGTGGCCACTCCGAGAGAAAACCCTTTTGCGACGGCAGCCACCGCAGGGTCGGCTTCCAATCCGAGGTCAAGGCTCTGAGTCTGCCGCCCCCAGCCTCCGGGGGCAGCCGTGGGTGATCCTCTTTCCTCCGTCAAGCCGGCGGTAAGGAACCTGAAGCCCTATGCGCTCAAGCACTTCAGGGCGCCGGTAAAGATCAACCAGAACGAAAATCCCTTCGATATGCCCGAGGCGGTCAAGCGGGCGGTGCACCAGTCCGTGGCCAAGACAGCCTGGTGCCGCTATCCGGATTTCGTGCCCGCCTCCCTCATCTCCCGGTTGGCTGACTTCAGCCGTTGGAAGAAGGAGGGAGTGCTGGTGGGGAACGGCTCCAATGAGTTGATCGAAGCCCTGATGGTGGTGGTGGTGGAGAGGGGCAAGAGGGTGGTGATTCCTCAGCCTACCTTCACCCTTTACGGGATGTTCGCGCGGATTCTGGGCGGGGAATGCCGGGAAGTACCCCTCAGGCCCGACCTGGAGTTCGATGGGCCGGGCCTGCTGAGGGAAGTCGGTGAAGCGGATCTGACCATCCTCTGCTCGCCCAACAATCCCACCGGCGGAGTGGTGGACCGCGGGGACCTCGAGAGGATCCTGCGCCAAGCGGGTGGACTGGTGGTGGTTGACGAGGCCTACCACGAGTTCAGCCGGCAGTCGGTGGCGCCGCTGCTGGAACGTTTCGAGAACCTGGTGGTGCTCAGGACCTTTTCGAAGGCGATGTCGATGGCCGGGCTGAGAGTCGGCTATCTTCTGGGCCGCCCGGAACTGGTGGAGCAGGTGTCCAAGGCCAAGCTCCCCTACAACCTCAATGTATTTTCCATGGCGGCGGCCTCGGCGGCGCTGGAGCATTTCGACTTGCTGAAGCCGCAGATCGAACGGGTGATTGCCGAGCGGGACCGGCTGTGGGAAGGCCTCACCCGTATTCCCGGCGTGGAGCCCTTTCCCTCGCGGGCCAATTTCATGGTCTTTCGGCTGGCCGCGGACCCGGGTGGGGTCTTCAAGGCTCTGTGCGAGGAGGGAATCCTGGTGAGGGACGTCAGCCGCTATCCCATGCTGCAGCAGTTTCTCAGGGTGAGCGTGGGTCTGCCCCAGGAAAATGACCGCTTTCTGGAAGTCCTGAGTCGGATCATGAAGTCACAGTCTGCGGTCGTTCCCGCATAGCCGGCAGTCGGAGGCGCCGGTTGAGTGACGACTAGGAGGTGAAGGTTGAAGAATCAGCGGACATCCGAAGTATCCCGCAAGACCAGCGAAACCGATATTTCAGTCAGGTTGAACCTGGATGGAGACGGATCCTCTCAGGTTTCGACGGGCATTCACTTCTTCGATCACATGCTGATCCTTTTGGCGAAGCACGGCTTGTTCGACCTCGAGGTGCGCTGCAAGGGCGACCTGGAGGTGGACGGCCACCACACCGTCGAGGACGTGGGGATCGCATTGGGACAAGCCTTCGACCGGGCCCTGGGCGCCAAGGAAGGCATCACTCGCTACGGCATGGCTTATGTCCCCATGGATGAAGCCCTGGGAAGGGCCGTGGTGGACTATTCAGGGCGCCCCTTTCTGGTCTGCAAGGTGGCCTTCCCGGCCGAAAAGGTCGGCGAGCTCAATACCGAGCTGGTGGAGGAATTCTTCCGCGCCCTGGCCGTCCACGGCAGAATGAACCTCCATATCGAAATACTCTACGGGAAAAACTCCCACCACATGGCCGAGGCCATGTTCAAGTCGGCCGGTCGTGCGCTCTCCCAGGCTGCCGCCAGGAATCCGGCAGTCAAGGGAGTCCCCTCCACCAAAGGCGTTCTGTGATGATCACCATCGTCGACTACGCCATCAACAATCTGCACAGCGTGCAGAACGCCTTTCGAAGCCTGAAGATTCCGTCGCAGATCAGTCAGGACCCCGAGACGATAGGGAGCGCCCGCAAGCTGATCCTGCCGGGGGTGGGAGCCTTCGCGGATGCGATGGACAATCTTCGCGCCAGGAAGCTGGTGGCGCTGCTCCGGGAAAAAGTTGCCGATGGAACTCCTCTGTTGGGACTGTGCCTGGGTCTCCAGCTGCTCTTCAGCGAAAGCGAGGAGTTCGGCCCGGTTGGCGGGCTCGATTGCATTCCGGGGAGAGTCAAGAAGCTGCCGCCGGAAGTGCAGGTTCCCCACATCGGTTGGAATCAGTTGCACCTGCTGAAATCCGATCCCTTGCTGCAGGGAGTGGCCGAGGGCAGTTTCGTCTATTTCGTCCACTCCTACTATGCCGTTCCCGTCGATGCCGGGCACGTTGTGGCCACCACCGACTACGGAATCGACTTCACGGCCATTACCCGGAAGGGAAACGTGTGGGCGACCCAGTTCCATCCTGAAAAGAGCCAGGACGTCGGTTTGCGCATCCTCAGGAATTTTGCCGGGCTCTGAACGGTGGCATCCGTGCGCCTGGACGGGGTGGGCGACACCATGCAGGGCCTGGGTCGGGGGCAGGCGGCACAAGCGCCGGATCGGCCATCGGGACTACAGGAAACCCAGATGATCATTTTCCCCGCCGTGGACATGCGTCGCGGCAGGTGTGTCCGCCTGGTCCAGGGGCGAGCAGAGCAGGAAACGGTCTACTCGGAGGATCCCCTGGTGGTTGCCCGCCAATGGTGTGACCAGGGCGCCTCCTGGCTTCACCTGGTGGACCTGGATGGAGCCATGGTCCAGGACAGCCACAACCGGGCCATTGCCCGGGAGATTTTTCGGGCCTTGCCCATCCCGGTGCAGTTCGGGGGCGGGGTGCGAACTCTTTCCGACATCGGGGAACTGCTGTCCGCGGGAGCCGCCCGGGTGATTCTGGGGACGGTCGCGGTGGAGCGGCCCGATCTGGTGGAGGAGGCCTTGAGCCGGCATCCCGGCCAGGTGATCGTGGGGCTGGACGCGCGCCGGGGCCGGGTGGCGACTCGGGGGTGGAACCAGCTGGAGTCGCTGGAAGCGCTGCCCTTCGCCAGGGATCTGGCGAGGCGCGGTGTGGACCGAATCGTCTATACCGACATCGGCAAGGATGGAACCCTCCAGGGACCCAACCTGGAGGCCATTGGGCAAATGGCTCGGGAGAGCGGATTGAAGGTGATTGCCTCCGGGGGGGTGTCCTCCCTGCAGGATCTGTCCCGGCTCAACAGTCTGAAGTCGAGCGGCGTGGAAGGGGTGATCGTGGGGAAGGCCCTGTATGAAGGCAGGTTTTCCCTGGAAGCGGCGCTGTCGGCGGTCAGGGGTTAGCGGCAGTCGGCCCTGGACGACGGGGCGGATCAAACGGGAGTGAAACAACGAATCTTCATGGCCTGTCGGGAACAAGGGCCAAGTCGTGCTAAACCGGTTTTTTACTTATTGAACATGGATGCACAGGATGCACAGGATTATTAAATGAAGACGAACCACCAATGAACACGAATGAACACGAATGAACACGAATAGGGATGGACCTCATTACGTTTTTCTTAGTGGCCCTTGGTGGATAACTCTTTTTTCTTTTGTTTCAGGTATGCGGCCGGGGCCCGGCTGGCGGTTGATTCGAGGGAGCTAAAGAATTATGCTGGCGAAGCGCATTATTCCCTGCCTGGACGTGGACCGGGGGCGCGTGGTCAAGGGGGTCCATTTCGTGGACCTGGTGGATGCGGGCGACCCGGTCGAGTGCGGGAAGCGGTACGATCGGCAGGGCGCCGACGAGTTGGTCTTTCTGGACATTACAGCCTCTTCCGATGACCGCCACATCATGCTGGAGGTGGTTCAGCGGGTTGCCGAGTCCATTTTCATCCCCTTTACGGTCGGGGGGGGGATTCGCGACACCGGCGACGTCCAGAAAATTTTACGGGCCGGCGCCGACAAGGTGTCCCTGAACACGGCAGCCGTCAAGAATCCCCAACTGGTCCGGGCGGGAGCCGAGAAATTCGGCAGTCAATGCATGGTGGTTGCCATTGACGCCAAGCGGACCGCTGCCGGCCGCAATCCCGCTTGGGAAGTTTATGTCCACGGCGGCCGGACACCCACCGGCCTGGATGTCCTGGAGTGGGCCGAGCAGGCGGAATCCTTGGGTGCCGGCGAAATCCTGCTGACCAGCATGGACCGGGATGGCACCCAGGAGGGTTATGACCTGGAACTGCTGCGGGCCGTGACCTCTCGGGTAGGGATTCCCGTGATTGCATCGGGAGGGGTGGGGACGCTGGAGCACCTCTTCCAGGGTCTGGCCCAGGGTGGCGCCCACGCCGCCCTGGCGGCATCCATCTTTCACTTCGGCACCCACACCCTCCAGCAGGCCAAGGATTATCTCAGGGCGCGTGGAGTGGTGGTTCGATGAGTCTTCCGGAAGAAGTCATGTCACCCAGTCAGGCCGAGGAGATTGTCTCCCGATTGAAGTTCGACGCCGACGGCCTGATCCCGGCCATTGTGCAGGATGCCTCCACCCGGCAGGTCCTGACGGTGGCCTACATGAGTCGGGAAACGGTCAAGCTGTCGCTGACCCGAGGCGAGACCTGGTTCTGGAGTCGCAGCCGCCAGGAGATCTGGCACAAGGGCGAGACCTCCGGAAACACCCAGAAGGTCGTCGAGATGCATCTGGACTGTGACGGAGATGCGCTGCTGGTGCTGGTGCACCCCAGCGGTCCGGCCTGCCACACGGGGGCGCAGAGCTGCTTCCACCAGCGGCTCTTTTCCGCCGTCCCAGTGGAAGAAAGGCCGTTCGGCCGGTTCCCTGAAACGGTGGACCGGCTGGTGAAGACCATCAAGGACCGCCGCAAGCATCGTCCCGAAGGGTCCTACACCAGCTATCTGTTTACCCAGGGACGGGACAAGATTCTCAAGAAGATCGGCGAGGAGTCGGCCGAGACCATCATCGCGGCCAAGAACCGGTCCAGGACGGAGTTGACCGCGGAGAGCGCCGACCTTTTCTATCATCTGCTGGTGTTGCTGGCCAACGAGGAGGTTGAGTTCGAAGAGGTGCTGGGCGAGCTCGACAGAAGATCCGGGAAAGGGCCGGCAACTCCGCCCGAGCCGAAATGACGGTCGCATCCCAGCCACGCAGCCGCGTAGAGCACGCCCATCGCAGAGGGCGGGAAGAGGCTCCCGCTCCATTCGGGCCGCCCTCGGGGGAACATTTCTCCGGGCCTGCTACATCCATGATCGAACCCGACTACAACCAGTTCACCGCCTATTGCAGGCAGGGCAACATCGTTCCGGTCTTCAAGGCTGTCGCGGCGGATCTGCTGACGCCGGTGCTGGCTTTCCTGAAGATTCAGGATTCCACCCGGAGCGCCTTCCTGCTGGAGAGCGTGGAGGGCGGCGAGAAGATTGCGCGCTACTCCTTTCTGGGGTGCAACCCCTATCTCACCTTCTGCTCCAGGGGAGAGACGGTCGAGATCAAGCGGGGCGGCGAGTCGGTTCAACGAAAAGGGCGTCTGCTGGAGATCATGCGCAAGACCACCGACGGCTATCGCACCGTCAAGGTCCCGGGATTGCCGCCCTTCACCGGGGGGGCGGTGGGGTATTTCGCCTACGACACCGTTCGCTGGATCGAGAACATTCCCCATTCCGGGCAGGACGAGCTGAATTTGGATGAATCGGTCCTGATGTATTTCTCCAACATCCTGGCTTTCGACCATGTCCGGCAGCAGATCCTGATTATCGCCAACGTTTTCACCGAGGAGGGATCCTCGCCGCTGGAGGTCAAGTACCGAAACGCCGTCTCGGAAATCGAGGCCCTGGAAGACCGGTTGAATCGGCCGCTGCCGGCGCCCGATGCCCCTTCCTCCAACCACGGCTCCGTCCAGGTGCGGTCGAATTTCAGCAAGGAGGGATTTCTCAAGGCCGTCGAGCGGGCCAAGGAGTACATCAAGGCCGGGGATATTTTTCAGGTGGTCCTCTCGCAGCGGTTTACGGTGGAGGTGAAAGCCGATCCCTTCACCATCTATCGCGCGCTCCGAATGGTGAATCCGTCGCCCTACATGTTCTATCTGCGGCTCAACGGTTTCTCGGTGATCGGGTCCTCTCCCGAAAGGCTGGTCAAGATCTCCGAGGGAGAAGCCTACTACCGGCCCATTGCGGGGACCCGACCGCGGGGCCGCCATGACGATGAGGACGCACGCCTGGCGGAAGAACTCAAGGCCGACGCCAAGGAGCGAGCCGAGCACATCATGCTGGTGGATCTGGGCCGAAACGATCTGGGCAAGGTTTGCGAGTACGGCAGCGTGGAGCTGGTGGATCTGATGTTGGTGGAGCGCTATTCCCACGTGATGCACCTGGTGTCCACCCTGCGCGGTAAACTTCGCCCCGCTATGGACCGCTTCGATGCGCTGATGGCCTGTTTTCCGGCCGGCACCGTGACCGGCGCCCCCAAAGTGCGGGCCATGGAGATCATCGAGGAGTTGGAGCCCAGCCTGCGAAGTGTCTACGCCGGGGCCATCCTCTATCTGGACTTCTCCGGCAATCTGGATTCCTGCATCTCCATTCGGACCCTGGTGGTCAAGGATGGGAAGGCCTATGTCCAGGCAGGCGCCGGAATCGTGGCCGACTCGGTTCCAGAGAGGGAATTCCAGGAGACCCTCAACAAGGCCCGGGCTCTCCTCAAGGCCCTGGAGCTGGCGGGCAGAGGGTTGTAGGGGCAACCCTCGCGGTTGCCCGGTTTTCCTGGAAAGGGGACCGGTCAACCAGGCGAAGTCGCACAATGCCATGATTCTGGTCATCGACAACTACGACTCCTTTACCTACAACCTGGTCCAGTATCTGGGGGAATTGGGGGAAGAGATCGTGGTTCACCGAAACGATCACATCGACGTTTCCGGGGTGGAGTCCGGCAAGCCCCAGAAGATCGTCATTTCGCCCGGCCCCGGCGTTCCCGACAATGCCGGTGTGACGCTGGAGCTCATCGACCGGTTCGCGGGCAGGGTTCCGATCCTGGGAGTCTGTCTTGGCCATCAGGCCATCGGCCAGGCGTTCGGGGGAAGGGTCGTTCCGGCCCCCTACCTGATGCACGGCAAGATCAGCCAGATCCGTCACGATCACAAAACCATCTTCCAAGGTCTTCCCGACGGCTTCTCGGCGACCCGTTACCACTCCCTCATGGTCGAGAAGGAGAGTCTGCCGGCATGCCTGGAGATCTCCGCATCCTCCGGCGACGGCCTGATCATGGGCCTTCGCCACCGCCAGTTTGCGGTCGAGGGGGTTCAGTTCCATCCGGAATCGGTGTTGACCACCAATGGCAAGCAATTGCTCGAGAACTTTTTGAGGCTTTGAGATTCCATGACTGCAACAGCGCTTTACCAGGAGGCGATCCGGAAGTTTCAGGGCGGCGAATCTCTGGATGAGGGCCAATCCGAGGGGTTGATCGCCGCCATTCTGGACCGCCAGCTCAGTGAGGTGCAGGTGGCGGCCCTTCTGGCCGGATTGGCGGTGAAGGGAGAGGTCGCTTCGGAAATCACCGGTTTCGCCCGGGGCATGCGGAGAGTGGCCGTCGCCCTCGACCACCGGCAGCAGGGCCTGGTGGACACCGCCGGTACCGGGGGGGATGGAGCCGGCACTTTCAATATCTCCACCACGGCGGCATTCGTCATTGCCGGAGCGGGCGTGCCGGTGGCCAAGCACGGCAACCGGGCGATTTCAGGCAAGTGCGGCAGCGCGGACGTGCTGGCCCAGTTGGGCGTCAGGATCGATGCCCCCCAGGAGGTCCTGAAGCACTGCCTGAAGACCTGCGGCATCACCTTTCTGTTCGCTCCGGTCTTCCATCAGGCGATGAAGGTGGTGGCGCCCCTGAGGCGCAATCTGGCCATACGGACCATCTTCAACCTGTTGGGTCCCCTGCTCAATCCGGCCGGGGCCCGCCGGCAGATCATCGGGGTGTTTGCTCCCCATCTCACCGAGGTGTTCGCTCGGGTGTTGGAGTCTCTCGGGTGCGAACACGCTCTCATTTTCTCCGCGGACGACGGTCTGGACGAGATCTCGATAGCGGGACCGACCCGGGTCACCGAGCTCAAGGGTGGCGCCATTCGGACCGACAGGCTGCACCCTGGGGACCTGGGATTCCAGTGCCGGCCCCTGGACCAGGTTAAGGGCGGGGGGCCGCCGGAAAACGCCCGGATACTGCGGGGGGTTCTGGAGGGCGAGTGCACCGAAGGCCAACGGGATGTCGTACTTCTGAACGCCGCCGCAGGCATTTATGTGTCGGGGCGCGCGGATTCACTTCAGACCGCGGTGGAGGTAGCCCGCCAGTCCCTGGATCAGGGGTGGGCGCTGGCCCGGCTGGAACAGTTGGTGGAGTGCTCCAACCGGCAGGTTAAAGCCGACCCTTCGGATGGGGTGTAGTAGTGAGCGGGTGGAAGGTAAGGCGGCGCCGGATGCCGAACGGGGCCGGCAACCGCCGACCCGCAGGAAAAACACCCGGCGGGCGGCAACAGGCGTGTGAGGAAACCGATGCCGGAAAACGTCCTGACTGAAATCGTCAAGGCCCGACGAAGACAGGTCCAGCATCTCAAGAGAACCCGCCCCTTGTCCGAGGAAGAGGTCTTGGCAGGACGCCGGGAGCCGGGAATGAGACCCCGTTCCCTTATGGGCGCCTTGAGCCGCACGGGACCGGTCAGTTGCATTGCCGAAATCAAGAGGGCCTCCCCTTCCAGGGGGCTGTTGAGAGATCCCTTCGAGCCGATTGAAATCGCCGTGGATTATGAATCCAATGGGGCTGCGGCCGTCTCCGTTCTGACGGAACAAAACTATTTTCAAGGCTCCATGAAGCACCTGGAGTCGGTCCGGCGCAGCATCTCCCGGCCCGTGCTGCGCAAGGATTTCATCCTGGATCCCTATCAGGTCTATGAATCTGCCGCCGGTTGCGCCGACGCCTTGCTGCTGATTGCAGCCATCCTGACGCCGCGACGGCTATTGAAGTTAAAGCAGTTGGCGGACCGTCTGGGCCTTGAAGTCCTGGTGGAGGTCCATGACCGGCAGGAGCTGGAGGTTGCCCTGGACGCGGGAGCCGGGTTGATCGGCGTCAACAATCGAAACCTGAAGACCTTCGAGGTCAATCTAGGCACCTCAATGGAACTGGCCCCTCATATTCCGGAATCGGTCGTTTCCGTGAGCGAGAGCGGGATCAGGGCTCCGGGGGACATTCGACAGTTGCGGGAGGCCGGCTTCGACGCCTTTCTGATTGGCGAGTTGTTGATGAAGTCGGATCAACCCGGCAGGGCCTTGCGGGAGTTGATGATTCACAGTGCCAACTAGGTGACGCGAACAAGCGATGCAGGTCAAGACGAAAATCTGCGGCATCACCAATCTGGAAGATGCGCGGGCGGCCGTCGAGCTTGGAGCCGACGCGCTGGGTTTCAATTTCTATCGCAAGAGCCCCCGATTCATCGAACCCGAACGGGTCAGGTCGCTGATTGAAGCGCTGCCGCCGCTGGTTTCGACGGTGGGTGTCTTTGTGGACGAGGACTGTCCCGAGCAGGTCGTCGAGATTGCCCGGGCCACCGGCCTGGGGACGGTCCAGTTGCACGGCTCGGAAAGCCCGGACTACGTCCGTCGGATCAGGCCGCTGCCGGTGTTCAAGGCCCTGGGCGTGGGGCCGCGTTTCGAGCTGGACCGAATTGCAGCCTTTCCCGTGCAGGCATTTTTGCTGGACACGGCAGGCGGGCCCCTCCCGGGGGGCACGGGAAAGGCCTTTGACTGGGACCTGGCCCTGGCGGCCAAGCGGCTGGGGCATGTCATTCTGGCGGGAGGGCTGAACCCGGGAAACGTGTTTGAGGCCATCCGCCGGGTGCAGCCCTACGGCATCGACGTCTGTTCGGGCATCGAGCGGGAACCGGGTCTGAAGGATCACGGGAAGATGACAGCGCTCTTCGATGAGATCCGTCGCGCCCGGCGGGAACTGAAATGACCGGTATGAGCAAGAGGGGAAACATGGGGCAATATCCGGACAGCCGGGGGCACTTCGGTCCCTACGGGGGCAAGTTCGTGCCCGAGACCCTGATGCATCCGCTGGAAGAACTGGAGGAGGCTTACCTGGAGGCCCGTCGGGACCCCGGCTTTCAGACGGAGCTGGATCGACTCTTGCGGGACTACAGTGGACGGCCGACTCCCCTGTCGCGGGCCGATCGACTCTCCGGGCAGCTTGGCGGCGCCAGGGTGTACCTCAAGCGGGAGGACCTGAACCATACCGGAGCCCACAAGATCAACAATTGCCTGGGCCAGGGGTTGCTGGCGAAGCGGATGGGCAAGGAGCGGGTCATCGCCGAGACCGGGGCCGGACAGCACGGCGTCGCCACCGCAACCGTGTGCGCCCTGCTCGACCTGGAGTGCGAGGTCTACATGGGCGAGGAAGACATGCGGCGGCAGGAGTTGAACGTCTTTCGCATGCGCCTGCTGGGAGCCAGGGTCCACGGGGTCTCCAGCGGCAGCCAGACATTGAAGGACGCCATCAACGAGGCCATCCGGGATTGGGTCACCAACGTGCGCAGCACTTACTACTTGATCGGTTCCGTTCTCAGCGCCCACCCTTACCCCATGATGGTGAGGGATTTTCAGGCTGTCATCGGAAGGGAGGCCCGAGAGCAGATTCTGGAGCGGGAGGGCCGGCTGCCTCACACCCTGGTGGCCTGTGTCGGAGGCGGCAGCAATGCCATCGGGCTCTTTCATGCCTTCCTGGAAGACGAAACGGTGGCCATGGTGGGAGTCGAGGCCGGCGGTCGGGGCTCGAACCTGGGTGAGCATGCGGCTCGCTTCAGCGGCGGGAAGCCGGGGATTCTCCAGGGAACCTACTCCTACGTGCTACAGGACGAGGACGGACAGATCGCCAACACCCACTCCATCTCGGCAGGGCTGGACTACGCCTCGGTGGGGCCGGAGCATGCTTTCCTGAGGGATCAGGGCCGCATCCGCTATACCTCCGCCACCGATGAGGAGACCCTGGAGGCCCTCCATCTGCTGAGTCGAACCGAGGGAATCGTGTCGGCCCTGGAGAGTGCTCACGCCGTCGCCGAGGTCATGCGGTTGGCCCCACGGCTCCGGGAAGAGGACCTGCTGGTGGTGAACCTGTCCGGCCGGGGCGACAAGGATGTCCAGACGGTGGCGGCCGCCGATTCAGGGTGATCTTGAAAGAGGATCGACGGGAGGCTGCCTCGCGGGACGTGGGGAAGCGTGGGACGGGCGCCTTCCGTCGGCGATGGGTTGAGAAATGACCCGCATTGGGAAGATGTTCGACCAGGCCCGGCAACAGGGAAGAGGCGCGTTTATCCCTTATGTCACCTTGGGCGATCCCGATCTGGAGACGTCCGGGCGGGTCGTGCTGGAATTGGAAGCGGCGGGCGCCGACCTGATCGAGCTGGGTGTGCCCTTCTCGGACCCCCTGGCTGACGGTCCAGTGATTCAGAGAGCCACGGAGAGGGCTTTGGCTCGAGGGTTCACATTGGAGCAGGGATTGGCGTTGGTGGCTGACCTGCGCCGCCGGACCCAGGTTCCCCTGTTGCTGTTCAGCTACTACAACCCGTTGTTTGCCTACGGGTTCGAGAGGCTGGCAGCGGCAGCCAAACAGCGCGGAATCGACGGTTTCCTGATTACCGATCTCTCTGTAGAGGAGGCGGACGGTCCCCTGCAGGTGCTCCGAGGGGCAGGGCTGGACTCTGTTTTTCTGGCGGCTCCCACCAGCACCGACGAAAGGATTCGAAAAATCGCCGCATACTCCTCCGGGTTCATCTATGCCGTCTCGCGCACGGGCGTGACCGGGGCTCGAAAGTCGCTTTCCGACGAGGTCCAGTCCCTGATCCAAAAGATTCGTTCACAGACGTCCCTTCCTGTCGCCGTGGGGTTCGGAGTCTCGGAGCCGGATCATCTGCGCCAGGTATGGTCCCAGGCCGAAGGCGCGGTGGTGGGGAGCGCCATCGTCGGTTGTATCGAGCGGAACCTGGGTCAGCCGGATCTGGCGGAACGGGTTGGAGGGTTTGCGCGGTGGCTCAAGGGAGGGTGCTAGACCATGGATATTTCCGATTGGCGAGAGCGAATTGACGAGGTCGACGCCAAGCTGGTCGACCTGTTGTCGGATCGTTCCGGTTGCGTGATGGAGATCGGCAAGATCAAGAGCCGCCGGCAGGTCGCGGTGAGAGATCCCCGGCGGGAAGAGCGAATCCTGGAGCGGATCGTCCACCACAACAAGGGGCCTCTTGCCGATGAAGCGGTGGCCAGAATCTTCGAAGCCATCATTCACGAGTGCATTCGATTGGAGGAGCAGTCCAGTGGATAAGGTCATTCGCGATGCCGGACAGGCGGTCAGCGACATCGCCGACGGCGCCACCATCATGATGGGCGGCTTCGGCCTGTGCGGCATTCCGGAGAATCTCATCCACGCGTTGCGGGACCAGGGCGCCAGAGATCTGACGGTGATCAGCAACAACGCCGGCATTGACGAGTTCGGCATTGGAATCCTTCTGGAGAAACGCCAAGTCCGAAAAATGATCGCCACCTACGTGGGCGAAAATCGGCTCTTCGAAGAACTGGTGCTCAAGGGCGAGCTGGAAGTGGAGCTATGTCCCCAGGGAACATTTGCCGAGCGTATCCGCGCCGGAGGAGCCGGGATCGGCGGGTTCTATACTCCCACGGGCTACGGAACCGTGGTTGCCGAGGGCAAGGAATCCCGGTCCTGGGGCGGTGAGCACTACGTCCTGGAACTCCCCCTGAAGGCCGACTTCGCCTTCGTCAAGGCTCATTGGGGAGACAGCGCCGGCAACCTGGTCTATCGCAAGACCGCCAGGAACTTCAACCCCCTGATGGCCATGGCTGCCAAGGTCACCATCGCCGAGGTGGAGGCGTTGGTGGAGCCCGGGGATCTGGATCCCGACACCATACACACGCCGGGCATTTACGTGAATCGGATCTTCGAAGGGATCGACTACCAGAAACGCATCGAGAGACGAAGAGTGAGGGAATGACATGCTGGACCAAAGACGCGACGCCATCGTGCGGCGGGCCGCCCGGGAGCTGAGGGACGGATTCTACGTCAACCTGGGGATCGGGCTGCCCACCCTGGTGGCAAACCATATTCCCGAGGCCATGCGCGTCACCCTGCAATCGGAGAACGGCCTGCTGGGCATGGGGCCTTATCCCGCCGAAGATGAGCTGGATCCGGATCTCATCAATGCGGGCAAGGAAACGGTGACGGCGCTGGCGAGCGCCTCCTACTTCTCCAGCGCCGAATCCTTCGACATGATCCGCGGCGGCCACATCGATCTCACCATCCTGGGAGCAATGGAGGTGGACGAGCAGGGGAACCTGGCCAACTGGATGATCCCCGGGAAGATGGTCAAGGGCATGGGGGGAGCCATGGACCTGGTGGCCGGCGCCAAGCGCGTGATCGTCGCCATGGAGCACCGGACCAGGAAGGGTCACCCCAAGATCCTGCCCGAATGCCGCCTTCCTCTTACCGGAGTGGGAGTGGTGGACCGGATCATCACGGAAATGGCGGTTCTGGACGTGACTCCGCAGGGTTTGAGACTGGTGGAAATTGCGGGAGGGCTGAGCCTGGACGAGGTTCGGCAGGCGACCGCGGCCCGTTTCTCGGTGGACCCCAACCTCGAGACAATTCAAGCCTGACCCGGTCAGCGGCTGTCCTGCAGGTGTTGCCGGAAGAACCGGACCATGCGAGTCCAGGTGTCTTCGGCGTCCGCCTGGTGGTAGGCGTCCGGCCGGACCTCATTGAAGAAGGCGTGGTCCCGTTGGGGATAGATGTGGAACTCGACGCTTTTCCCCGCGTCCCGGAGCGCCGCTTCCAAATCCCGGACCGCCTGGGGAGGTACGAAGGCGTCCTTTTCGCCGAAAAAGCCAAGCACGGGCGCCTCCAGGGCGGGAATATCGGGTTGCACCTTGGGATGGATGCCGTAGTAGACGATGCAAGCTCCGATGCCGGAGTTGGCGCAGGCCGCGTAGAGTGAGAGCTGCCCTCCCATGCAGAACCCGACGCTGCCCACGCGGGATCCGCGGGTCTCGTCCAGGCTGAGGAGGTAGTCGACCGAGCCCGCCAGGTCTCGAGCGGCTGCATCGATGTTCAAGGCCATCATGAGCTTGCCGGCTTCATCGGGGCTCTTGGTGGATTGGCCGTGATACAGGTCCGGAGCCAGGGCCACGAAGCCTGCCTCGGCAAGACGATCGGCAACCCCCTTGATCTGATCCACAAGCCCCCACCACTCCTGAAGCACGACGACTCCGGGGCCGCCCGCGCCCGGCTTGGCCAGGTATCCCCGGCATTGGCCGCCGTTGCTCGAGAAAGTCACCATTTCGCCAGCCATCTTCACGCCTCCATTGTCTGGTAGCAGACCCTTCGGGATCGAAATCGATCCAACCCTCATCCAACCGGACGGCAGTATAACATGTCACCACAGGCCTGTTTCCCTGGCGCGATGACTCTCCATTCAAGAAAAGGCGATGGTTGAACTCATGACGGTGGAAACTCTCGCCCAATAATCCTGTGCATCCTGTGCATCCATGTAAAGCAGCATATTCTCAGACAAGTGTCGTCCCCGCTCTGCCGGACGGATCATTCGAGGGTGAAACAAGGAATCTTCATATCCTGCCGGGAATAAGGGCCATGCCGTGCTAAACGGGGTTTCGACTTATTGAACATGGATGCACAGGATAGACAGGATAAACAGCCAACCGTTTTCGTTTTGGAAATGCAGACGAACCACGAATGGACACGAATAGGGATGGACCCCCTTCAATGACCAACCGCGCCCGAATGTATCTGCGATATCGTGACCTTGATATTCCGACGTCATGGGAGGGAGCCCCCCGGGAGCGCGGGCGTCCCGCCCGCAACCTTATTCGTGCAAGCAGCTTGCGATCCAGGGGCATTCCTTCGAACAGAGCACCAAACCGGCCTTTGCAGGGTTCGCTACTATGGTGCCAAGTCCTATGCGGGCGAGACGCCCGCGCTCCCGGATGGGTCCCGCCCGCAACCTTATTCGTGCAAGCAGCCTGCGATCCAGGGGCATTCCTTCGAACAGAGCACCAAACCGGCCTTTGCAGGGTTCGCTACTATGGTGCCAAGTCCTATGCGGGCGAGACGCCCGCGCTCCCGGGTGGGTCCCGCCCGCAACCCTATTCGTGCAAGCAGCCTGCGATCCAGGGGCATTCCCTCGAACAGAGCACCAAACCGGCCATTGCAGGGTTCGCTACTATGGTGCCAAGTCCTATGCGGGCGAGACGCCCGCGCTCCCGGGTGGGTCCCGCCCGCAACCTTATTCGTGCAAGCAGCCTGCGATCCAGGGGCATTCCCTCGAACAGTGCACCAAACCGGCCTTTGCAGGGTTCGCTACTATGGCGCCAAGTCCTATGCGGGCGAGACGCCCGCGCTCCCGGGTGGGCGTTCTCCCATTTACTCTTGCTCCTCAAGAGAGCGTGTCGGGTTGCCGGGCCGCAGCCCTGCCGTGCAGATCATGCGAGAGAGCCTCTTGCAATATTGGCAGTAGGACAGGTCATTTTGCCGGCAATCGTGATGTTCTGCCTATTTCAATAGTCGGGTGCGACCTGGTGAAAAAGGGGAGTTCACCACAAAAAGCACAAAAGTCACAAAACGGATTTCGTGATTTCGAGTCTTGGCAATCCGAAGTTGAACCCCATGGCGACGGGTTGACCGAATGTACGCAGATAGCGCGGAACTTGTGCGACAGGTTCGGGAGTCAACGCCTTGCAGGCTTTCAGTGTTTTGCTCTTTTTGTGTTCTTGTGCCTTTTGTGGCCATCCCCGGCAAGGGTCCCGCTGCCGAATTTTGCAAAAGGCTCAATCAGTAATCGACCATCCCGTCGCGGTTCACCTCAACGCCTTAGTGGCCCTTCGTCGTTCTTCGTGTCCCTTCGTGGATCACTCATTTCCTCCAGTACCAGCAGGCCGTCATCCAGCAGGATGCTGTCTCTGGCTCGAACGAAACGAGGAAAGGAGGGGGCATTGACGGCAGCGGTGTCCCGGTTGCCTTGAGCCTTCCGGGTAGTCAGGGTGAATCGCTTTCCGGCCGCCAACTCGGCGCGCCCACCCTCGAAGGTCCCCAGGCGTAACTTGGGGCCCTGCAAGTCCACCAGGATTGCCGTCGGGAGATCGAGTTCCTCGGCGATCTTGCGAATGCTTCGGACCACCCTCCGGTGGGAGGCATGGTCACCGTGGGACATGTTGAGGCGGAAGACGTCCACGCCGCCACCGATCAGCTGCCGGAGAACCCCCTCCGAGTCACTTGAGGGCCCGACGGTTGCCACGATCTTGGTTTTTCTCATCGCGAGAGGACAGTTGCGGCCAGAGGTGACAAAAAGGATTTAAACATGGATGGACAGGATATACAGGATAAAACAGGGTCGCTTAGGTCTTAATCCAGTCCATCCTGCATCTGGGAGAAAAGGGTAGGTTCCGTGTCGGGAGCCGGTTTCTTGCGGCTCCGGGTTGTCTTGCCGCGGGTGGTTCTTTTTCGGGGTGTTGTGGTCTGCTTGCGACGTTTCGGGGCGGTACCGCCGTCCGAATCCGATTCGGCCGTGGGTGCCCCAGCCTCGCTCAGCAGGGGTGCGGCTTCGGGCGGTGCCTCCATCGGGGATGCTTCTGCCACTGAAGCCTTCCCTTCCTCGGAAGGGGGAGTCGTGGCCGATGTGCTCTCTGCAGGTTGATCCGGTGGCGCTGCGGCAGGAACCTGATCCGGCAGGGCAGCGGGGTCCTCGGTAGCCGGCGTGGCAGAAGCCTCCGCAGGCGGAGCTTCTTCGGCCACCTTGGCGGCGGCCTTCCGGCTTCCGGCAGCACGACTCCTCGAAGAGCGCCGGCGGGGACGGGCCGGTTTCTTTTCGACGGGCGGAGGCGGCTCGGTGGATTGTTCGGCCGGGGTAGTATCGCCCGGGGGCAATTGTTCCACCTCAGACTGTCCCTCCGCGGGGGAAGCGGCACTGGCCGATGCGCTCTCCGCGGGTTGATCCGGTGGCGCTGCGGCAGGAACCTGATCCGGTGGCGCTGCGGCAGGAACCTGATCCGGCGGGGCAGCGGGGACCTCGGGAGCCGGGGCGGCTAAAGCCTCGGTAGACGGAGACTCCTCGGCCGCCTTGGCGGCGGCCTTCCGGCTTCCGGCAGCGCGACTCCTCGAAGAGCGCCGGCGGGGACGGGCCGGTTTCTTTTCGACGGCCGGAGACGGCTCGGTGGATTGTTCGGCTGGGGTGGTGTCCCCTGGGGGTAATTGTTCCACCTCAGACTGTCCCTCCGCGGGGGAAGCGGCACTGGCCGATGCGCTCTCTGCGGGCTGATCCGGCGGCGCTTCGGCAGGGGCCTGATCCGGCGGGACATCGGGGGCCGGGGCAGCAGAAGCCTCCGCGGGAGGAGATTCCTCGGCTGCCTTGGCGGCGGTCTTCCGGCTTCCGGCAGCGCGACTCCTCGAAGAGCGCCGGCGGGGACGGGCCGGTTTCTTTTGCGCGGGCGGAGATGACTCGGTGGATTGTTCGGCCGGGGAAGGTGGCTCGGTGGATTGTTCGGCCGAGGTGGCCTCTCCTGGAGGTGGGCTTTCGGCCGGAGTGTCGGATGTTTCCGGCAAGGCCTGGGTTTCGGTTCCGCTTTGAAGCTCGACGGGTGCGGTTTCAACCGAAGGCTGAGGATCGCTCTTGGCTTTCTCTCGAGCCCCCTGGCGGCGACCGCGGGAGGAGCGGGTTCTCGCCGGCCCACTGCTCTTTCTGGCCAGTGGAGGGCTCTCACCCCCGGAGAGCGCTGTCTCCGCCGGTTCTTCCGAAGGCGTCTCCGTCCCGGAGCCATTCCCGCTCAAAGTGACGATGTAGCCGCCACTCTTCTGGTCCTTGGTCAACTGGAGCAGTTTGTTTTCGGCGGCATCCTCCAGAAGTCGGGAGAAGCTCGGGTAGCCGAAGTAGCTCTCGTTGAATGACGGCAGCTTCCGGACCAGCGTCTGCTTGATGACGGAGCCAAAGATGACTTCCTTGCCTTCCCGCTGCAGCGCCTCAAAGGTCTCGACGACCAGACGGAGGGCCTCGGCCTTCTTTTGAGGCAGTCCATTCAGCTTGGGAGCCAAGGTCGTGTTTTCAGCGGAGGGCCGGACCAGATCTTCGTAAAAGATGAACTCGTCGCAGTTGTTGATCAACAGATCGGAGGAAGACTGCTTGACCCCCATCCCGATAACGTAGCGGCCGTACTCCCTCAACTTCGAGACCAGGGGCGAAAAGTCGCTGTCACCGGAAACCAGGACGAAGGTATCAATGTGGTCCCTTTGATAGGACAGATCCAGCGCATCCACCACCATTCGGATGTCGGCGCTGTTCTTGCCGCTGTAGCGGGTCTGGGGGACGTCGATCAGCTCGATGGCAGCCTGGTGAAAAGCCCTCTTGAATTCGGTATAGCGATGCCAGTCGGAGTAGGCCCGCTTGACGGTGATCTTTCCCTTCTCGACCAGTCGCTTGAGGACGAGGTCGATGTCGAAATTGCCGTATCGACTCTCACGGACACCCATGGCCACGTTCTCAAAGTCGATAAACACGGCAATTCTTCGTTCGTCGATTTGCATGGCAGTCGCCCGCTAGTGTACCCCAGCCTTGAACCTAAGACAATGATCGGCGGGAAACGGGGTTAGGGATGAAGGATGCAGCTGGAATCCGCCCGGGGAGAAACGGCGAACAATCCATCGGTCCGTTCACGGACCGGGTCGGCGGGGATCATCCGGATAACGCCTGTTTTTCGATCCTGCCTGGCCCGGAATGCGGGTGGGTTTCGGGGGCCAGATCCAGCCTGGAGAGTTCCTGCAGAAAACCGAAACGGGCCGGCTCGACCCGATCCAGGTAGGAGGCCTTGAGCGCGGTGAAGTCCGCAATGGTTCGCTGGCAGCCCCTGGCCAGCCTCATCCTGCCTTTTTGGGTCAGGTATCGCCGGTGGGATTCCAGCTGAACGATCAGCACGCCATAGTCGTGGGCCCAACCGATGACGTCCTGCAAGTCCTTGGCCATCCGGGTTGCCCGACCGAACCGCTGGTCGTAAGCCGCATTCAGGAGTTCCAGGCGATATCGCAGCTTCTTGGTGGTGATCCTGAGTTCATGCAGACGAATTTCGTACTCTTCCTCGGCAGGAGTTGCCTCGAACGAGAAGATTTTGCCGACGTTCTCCCTTAGGTCCCTGGTACTGATACTGAGGAAACCCTCAAACTCCAGTTCCTGACCCACCTGGGTAAGCAACGAGGGTCTCGACCGGCTCATGCGGGCAGTTTCGGCAAACCGACTCAGCATGGATTCGAGGGCGCCCTGGTCGATCTTGCCCACCTGCTTGAGCATCTTCCGGCGCTGGCGCGCCTGTTCAAATTCAAAAATTTCCAGCAGGTACTCGTGGGTGGTGCTCAGGATCGGCGAAGGCCCGGGTTGGTAGGCCGCCAGCAGGCTGAGATTGACATCGGTTTCCCGGGGCCGCCCCAGGACCCGGGTGATGTTCCTGACCGATGAAAGAACCTTCTTCAATTTCTTGGGAGCGTAAAAGGCGCTGAAGACCTGGAAACATTCCCGCAGCCGGCGGGAGGCCACCCGCATATCGTGCAGGTGCTCGATATCCTTTCCCTCTCGCGTGCCGGCAGCCTGGGAAAACATGGCTCTCACCCAATAGAGGGCCGACTCGGCTGCAAAGCCACGGATGTCCTTATTCTTCAGCAGGATGCCTGGCTTCATGGCGAGAAATTTCGGAGGGATTCCCGGCTGGGCCGCCGCCCGACTGAAGCCTGGCCGGAGTCATTTCTTTACCGATTCTTAATATAACACACCGGGACGGGCAGCCCAGGGCTGCACACATGTGGAACAATCTAAGCGGCCACCTCCTCACGAGGCGTTACTTCCTCCTCGAGGCGGTCCTCCAGGAAGTCCTCGGCGATCTCGATCTCGTAAAGCGCCTGTAGATTCATCCAATATGCAGCCGAGAGACCAAAGTATCGACCCAGGCGCAGGGCCGTGTCGGCTGTGATCCCCCGCTTGCTACGCACGATTTCACTAATTCGCAACGGTTTTACTGAAAGATCCTTAGCAAGCCGATACTGCGTAATGCCCATCGGCTTCATGAACTCTTCGCGCAGAATCACCCCGGGATGGATGGGCTTCAAGCTCTTGTCTCGTTTCATCTCGTTGGCCTCCTTTCTCTAGCCCGCATTTCTCACCAGGTCGCTGAATGCATAGTGAAAAGCGGTTTATCTTCAGTACCTTGATTGGCGCCATGTAAGGGACTTGCAACTACAGACTGCGCTGGGCGCGCCCTGGCTTGTCCTTCTCCCCTCAGCGCGCACATGCTCGCTTGAATGGTGTACCCGCTACGCTCTTCGCTCGCGAGCACGGGCTGAGGGGAATATTTCTGCGCCATGATCGCGCCCGCTGGTGAGAAATGCGGGCTAGTGGTAATCCACTATCTCAACATCGTAGGCATCTCCGCTTTCCCAACGGAAGCAGATCCTCCATTGTCTGTTGATCCGAATGCTGTACTGACCCTTCCTGCTCCCTGCGAGTGCTTCCAATCGGTTAGAGGGTGGCACTCTCAACTGATTAAGGGATTCGGACACATGCAGGATTCTCAGTTTGATTCTGGCAGTTTGCTTGATGCTTGAGGGAAACTTCCGTGTCAGCCGTCGTCGCCAGAGCTTTTCAGTCTCCTTGCAACAAAATCCCTTGATCATGGCGAGATAATACCGAACATCGATAATACTGTCAAACGGTAATAGAAGGAGATAGGCATGTCACCTCCAGGGATTCCACCCCGCAGGGTGCCTGAGAATCCATGAAGACTGTCTCGGCCTTCCGCCTTCGGGTACAATGCGGGCCAACCAGCCACACCGATTGCGAACCCGGTGAGATGTCGATGACCAAAGACTCGCAAGGCCGGTTCGATCTGACCCAAAGCGCTCAACAGTTGGCAGGGGAGGGCTTCGTCGTTCTGGAAGGGCTGCTGGATTCCACCCGGTTGACCGAGTGGCGTGGCCTCATTGAAAAGTTTACGGAACAGGAACGCGAGTCTCCCTTCCTGCCGGGCGACGGGCCGGTTCATTCCGGAGACGAGGCAATCGAATCCTATCTGGCGGAATCCTACGCGGTCAGCCAGCAGGAGCTGGCCCGAATGATGCAGCGTGTCCGCCACACCCGGGCCGAGAACCGCGAGACTCCCTGGCCGGTGGGACCGCGGGAAATCAACAAGACCTTCATGCACATCCCCAATCTCTTCGATCACGACCGCTCGCAGTACGTGCGCAATCTGCCGGCCAAGACCCATCTGGCCGATGCGCTGGTCGAGCATCCCGTGGTGCTGGGCCTGGCCCATCGCCTGCTCGGACGAGACTGCGTGCTGGGTGACGTCACCGCCACCAGTATCGGTCCGGGCACAGCGGGAGGGCCCTGGCATCTGGACAACCCCTTGACTCAAATGCCCGAGCCGCTGCCCGATTTCCCCCTGGGGTTTCAGGTGGCCTGGATGATCGACTCCTTTACCGTAACCAACGGGGCCACCCGGATCGTTCCCCGGAGCCACTTGACCCGCCGCAAGCCAAGCTGGAAGCTGGGGGACCGGGCCGAGGAGAAGGCTCTGTGCGGGGACGCCGGCGCGGTTGCGATCTGGCTGGCCAGCACCTGGCACAGGATCGGGCCAAATTCCACCGATCGCCCGCGTCGCGCCATCATTTCCTTCTACCAGCGGTCCTGGATCAAACCCTTCTCAGATTACCGCGACAGCATTTCGCCGGAGCGGGCCCGGCGCATGTCTCCCGGTGCACGTTACCTGTACGGCTTCTCGGCCAATGGGCTTCGGAGGGGTTAACCCGCATTTCTCCCCTGGGCATGCCCAGCGCAGTCTGTTACCCACAAGCCCTTACCATGGAGCCAATCAAAGTACTGGAGATAAACTACTTTTCGTCATGGCACCAGCGACCTGGCGAGAGATGCGGGTAAAACGATTGCGGCGGGTCAGCGGGCCCTTTCCAGGTAGGCGCCGCTGTTGGTGTCGACGCGGACTTTCTCACCCGCGTTGACAAAGGGAGGAACCTGAACCACCAGTCCCGTTTCCAGCTTGGCCGGTTTGTTGACGCTGGAAGCGGTGGCGCTCTTGAGGCCGGGTTCGGTCTCCACCACCTCCAGATCCACCGTGGTGGGGAGCTGAATACCGACGGGAGTCTGCTGGTAGAATTCGACCCTGATGGTGATGTTGGGGACCAGATAGAGAATGCTGTTTCCCAACAGGTTATCTCTCAGATGCACCTGTTCGTAGTTGGTGGTGTTCATGAAAATGTAGTCGGTTCCGTCCTTGTAGAGATATTCCATCTCCTGCTGCTCCAGGGACACCCGCTCTACGGTGTCGACGGAACGGAATCGGTGGTCGATAATGGCTCCGGTTCTCAGGTTTCTGAGCTTGGATTGCACGAAGCCCCGTTTGTTGCCGGGGGTCAGGTGGGTGAAGGAAAAAACCGAGAACAACTCGCCGTCTTTTCGAATCACCATTCCACGTCTAAGTCCGGTGGCTGATATCATTCAGCTAGTCCTCCAACCTCTTGGGTTTCCATCGCTGCCTGTTCCTGTGCAAGACCTCCGCTAGCGGTTCTCTCCCATCATTCTCTCGATTTCCTTAGCCTTGCGGGGCAACCCCCGGGAGAGAATTCGGTAGCCGTCCCGGGTAACCAGCACATCGTCCTCGATGCGAATGCCCAGGTTCTCTTCCGGAATGTAGATTCCCGGCTCGATGGTGATCACCATCCCCGGTTCCAGGGGGCGGCCGCGATCGCTCACCGGATCGTGGACCTCCAGCCCCAGGTGGTGTCCGGTCCCGTGAATGAAATATCGTCCCAGGCTTCGCCCCTGGCGGTCTCGACCACGGCTGTCAATAGTCTGCAGAGCCGCTCGGTGGATAGGCTCGAATGTCACCCCGGGGCGGACCTGTTTCAGGGCGGCCTCCTGAGCCGACAGGACGATATTATAGATTTCCTTCTGCCGGCGGGTGAAGCGGCCGCTGACGGGATAGGTTCGGGTGAGGTCGGCACTGTAGCCCTCAAACTCCGCTCCAACGTCGATGACGACCAGGTCCCCGGAACTCATTCGGCGATTGTTTCCAGCGTAATGCAAAATGACGGCGTTGGGCCCTGATCCGACAATGGAGGGGAAAGCAGGCCTGGTGGCTCCCCGGCTGCGAAACTGGTACTCGATGGCCGCTTCCACTTCATATTCGAATCGTCCTGGACCGATCGCAGGGAGAGCGTGACGGTGCCCGGCCATGGTGATCTCGACAGCCCGGCGGATTTTTTCGATCTCCCATTCCGATTTCTTCATGCGAAGGAAAGCCAGCTCGGGACCGGCGTCCAGGATTCTTGCCTCGGGCAACCATTGGCGCAAGCGAACCCAGGGTTCCAGGCAGCACTCGTCGCCGGCCTTCCGGTGCGGGCCGGGCGGAAGGTTGGCATAGACCTTGCCCTTCGGTGGGGCCCGTTGACCCAAGGCAGCCGGCAACTCGTCCAGACTCAGGACTTGCTGCATGCCCAGGCGGCGGGCCGTCTCTCGGCCGGGCGCCATTCGGGGTCCGGTCCACCGCTCCTGTCTCGGGTCCCGCTTGGCCAGAAACAGCGTTTCCCGAGGGGCATCCGATCCGGGCGTCAGCAGGAGCACCGCTCCGGGCTCGTCGCAGCCGGTCAGGTAGTAGAAGTTCTTGTCGGGAACGTATTCGTTCAGGTCGTGGTGGCTCCGGTTGAACAGGAGCGTCACCCCCTCACTCGCCCTCTCGAGGTAGGCCATCCGTCTTGCCCGGGCCTCCCGGCTGAGCTGGGAGTCGGAAGGGAAGCCGGGCTGCGACACCAGCAGGACAGTGCCTGCAAGGCATAGATGGCTGAAGAGCTTAGACCGCATTTGGAGCTGCGTCAGGAAGCCGTCTTGGGCAGCAGCGGTGTTCGCCGGGCGTCCAGGAAGCGAGCCAGGGGGGCCTGAAACAGAGACATGAAGCCGGTGAAGACATACCCCACCAAAAACAGCATCAGGAAGGGCAGGGTAAAGTAGTTCCCGCTCGACCAGGCGAAATACACCGTGAAGGCGAAATAGAGGCCCAGAGCCAGTTCCATGAAGGGAGTAAAGCCCATTTTCCCCCGGTACTTGCGTTTGGCGGCCAGGCCGTCGCCGGTCGAAGCAATGCAGTGCTTGGGAGTTCTGCGAAAGGCGGTCTTTCTGCCGACGAGAGCCTCCAGAACCGCCAGGGAGTTGCTCACCGACAGGCCGATACCCACCGACAGGAGGAAGGGAAGATACTTCACCTTCTGCACCCAGCCACTGGCGTCCAGCTCGCGCTGGGAGAGAGCGTAAAAGGACGAAACCGACATGGTTGCCAGCATGAAGAGCGGCAAGTCGATGTAGAGCATCTGAAACCAGCCCTGATAAAAGCGTACGATCATGGCGGGCAGGAAGATCAGCGAAAACATCACCATCAGGGGGTAGGAACAGTTGGCCGAGAAATGGAAGGCGGCTTCGATCTTGACCCTCAGAGGCAGCCGACTCCTGAAGATGGTCGGGAGCAACTTGATCCCTGTCTGAACCAGGCCTTTCGCCCAGCGGAACTGCTGGCTCTTGAACGCGTTCATTTCAACCGGCAGTTCGGCGGGGCAAACCACGTCGGGGAGGTAGATGAACTTCCAGCCTTGAAGCTGGGCCCGGTAGCTCAGATCGGTATCCTCGGTCAAGGTGTCGTGCTGCCACCCGCCCGCGTTCTCGATGGCCCCGCGCCTCCAGATCCCGGCCGTGCCGTTGAAATTGAAGAAGAGCCCCGAACGGTGCCGGCCACCGTGCTCCATCACGAAGTGACCGTCCAGAATCATGGCTTCGGTCCGGGTGAGAAGGCTGTATTCGGAGTTGATGTGTCCCCATCGGGTCTGGACCATCCCCACCTTGGGCTCGGCGAAATAATGGATGGTCTTGCGCAGGAAGGTGGGCTCGGGCACGAAATCGGCATCAAAGATGGCCACGAATTCACCCTTGGCCACTTTCAAACCGGCTTCCAGGGCCCCGGCCTTGTAGCCCTGGCGGTCTTGTCGATGGAGGTAGTGGATGTCGAAGCCGGCCTGGCGAAAGCGTTCCACGCACTGCTGGGCCAGGAATCGGGTTTCGTCGTTGGAATCGTCCAGAACCTGGATCTCCAACAGATCCAGGGGATAGTCCAGCTTGGTCACCGATTCGATCAACCGTTCCACCACAAACAGCTCGTTGTAGATGGGAAGCTGAACGGTCACCACCGGGAGCTTGGTGAGTGTCTGCTTGAGTTGAGGCTTTCGATCCCTGTTTCTGAAGTAGAGGTAGACCAGCTGATAGCGGTGGAGCCCGTAGATTGCCAGGATTCCCAGTATGATAAAATAGGGAATCAGGATGGCGAGATCGAACAGGTCCAGGCTATGCTGGGCGCGCACCCCCTCCAGAAAGGATCGGTAGGGGTCCGAGGGAAACAGGAGAGATTGCAGCTCCCGAATGAGGCTCTGTCCAGGATACTCAAGGCGAAACACGGGGACGGATCAACCTAATCTAGCGGGATAGGAGGGACGACGCTCAGGCGCCGGCCACACGGGCTGCCTGGGGACTCAGAGGCAGGCGCTGCCGGGAAAAATTCATTCGGTTCTCCCGATTGCGCTTGGCCAGGATCGACAGGCTGGGAGGTTGGGCCGACGCAGGATACCGATTCGCAGGGTGAACTTCTGAAAATTGATACGTTTGCCGCCGCAACCAGGAAACTCCAAAATCCCTCGCACTATACTCTTGCCTCCGACAAAGATCAACTGGTTTTCAGGGACTGGATCGGGCGCATAGCCCGCCCCTGCTGGCCGTTGTGGGCCCTGCTTGCCTGCGGATCGGCCTCGCTGTTCCTCTACCGGCGTCTGCCGGACCTGGCGCCGGTCCAGGAGAAAATCCCGGAACTGGTGACCCTTTACCTGGGTCTGTTCCTCATCTATCTGCTCTCCCTGCGACTGTCATCGCAGGCGCCCTGCAGTTCCAAAGCCAAGCTGCCTCTCATTCTTCTCTTTGCCCTCGCCTTCCGGCTGCTGCTGTTGCCGGCCCAACCGGCGCTGTCCGACGATGTCTACCGCTACCTGTGGGAAGGCTATTTGCAGACGGAGGGGATCAATCCCTATGAGCACAGCCCGCGGTCGCCGGCGCTGGAGGAGTATCGAAACCCTGTCTGGACCTCCGTCAACAACAAGGAGGTCTCCGCCATTTATCCTCCCTTCGCCCAGATGGTCCACGCTCTCTTCTATCTCGGTTTCGGCTCCGTTTCCGGGTTCAAGCTGGCCTTTCTGGGAGTCGAGATCGGTTTGGTGGCAGCCATTCTGGTCCTGTTGAAACAGCGCGGCCAGCCGCCGGGTCGAGTCCTGGTCTATGCCTGGAATCCGTTGGCGGTCATCGAAGTGGCCTGGAGCGGGCATCACGACGTGCTGGTGGTGGGTCTGCTGCTTTGGGGTCTGTATCTGCTGCAGATCGAGAGAAGGGCAGCCGCCGTGGGGCTGCTGGGAGCTGCCATGCTGTCCAAGCTCTATCCCCTGATCCTGGCGCCCGCATTCCTCAGGGGGCTGCCGGCCCGCTACTGGGCGTTGCTGGCCGGGTTCCTGCTGGCGATGGTGGCGCCCTACCTGGGTGCGGGAAGCCGGCTTGTGGAGGGGCTGAGCCTCTATCGCGATCACTGGCGTTTCAACGGGTTCCTCTATTCCTGGTTGACCGAGCAGGGTCTGGCTCAGGCCTGGGTGGAGGGACTGTTGGGGGCCGGGCTTCTGATAGTGCTCTGTTTCTGCTGGGTTCGAGAGTCCTGCAGTCTGTGGCAGCTCTATGGGCTGACCGGCGCCGTGCTCCTCTTCTCCCCGACGCTCTTCCCCTGGTACCTGGTCTGGATCGTTCCCTTTCTCTGCTTCTTCCCCAATCCGGCCTGGTTGCTGCTGTCTGGCCTGTCGTTCCTGTCCTACGAGGTACTGATCGACTGGTCGGTCCTGGGAATCTGGCAGAGCGACCCGTTTTTTCTGAAGTTGCAGTACTATCCTTTTTGGGGGATGTTGGCGTTGATGGGGATTCGAGGTGTTTGGCGGCGGAGGTCGCAACTCGCCCAATGAATCGAACGCATCACATTGCGGTGATCGACGACGAGAGGGAAAGCCTGGCTGCCATCTCGCGCGCGCTGAGGAGAGTGGGCTACCAGGTGGATTCCTATGAGGACAGCCGGCAAGCCATGGCCCAGCTGGAGCGGTTCAAGCAGTTCGACCTGGTTATCACCGACTTGAAGATGCCTCGGGTTACCGGCATGGATCTGCTGCGGGCGGTGCGGTCCGTCAATCCGGAGGCCGGTGTGCTGATGGTGACCGGCCATGGGACGGTGGAGACCGCGGTGGAGGCCATGAGACTGGGGGCCGACGACTACATCCTGAAGCCCTTGGACTTGTTCGAGTTGAGGGACCGGGTGCGACAGATTCTGGAGAGCCGGGCGCCCGGCGCCCGGGGGGCTGACCCGTCCGGTCGGAGCCACGGCGTGGGGGCCACCCGGATATTGGGCGATTCCCCCGTCATGCAGGATCTTCTCGAGCAGCTGGCCACGGTAGCGCCCACCCGCTCCACCGTTCTACTGCTGGGTGAAAGCGGCTCCGGCAAAGACCTGGTGGCCCAAACCATCCATGAGAACAGCCCTCGCAGAGACCGGAATTTCCTGCCCTTGAACTGCGCCGCCCTCAGTCCGACTCTGCTGGAAAGCGAGCTCTTCGGCCACGAGGCCGGAGCCTTCACCGGCGCCCGCCAGCGGCGCCTGGGCAAGCTGGAATTGGCCGATCGGGGAACGCTTTTCCTGGATGAGATCGGGGAGATGCCGCCGGAGATGCAGGTAAAGCTGTTGAGGTTTCTGGAGACCCGGGAAATCATGCGAGTTGGGGGGAATGCCCCTCTTAATCTGGACGTTCGCCTCATTGCGGCGACCAATCGGGACTTGGCCCAGGCCCTTAGCCAGGGGAGCTTTCGGACCGATCTCTATTACCGCCTCAGGGTGGTGACGCTCCGGGTGCCTCCTCTCAGAGATCGGACCGGGGACATCCCGCGCCTGGCTTGGTCCTTTGTGGAGGTCTTCGCGGCCGAGCACCGCAAGCGGATTTCCAGGCTCGAGCCGGAGTTGCTGGACAGGCTGGTGCAGCACTCCTGGCCGGGAAACGTCCGTGAGCTGCGAAACCTGATGGAGAGCCTGGTGGTCTTCTCCAAGGGAGACACCCTCAGGATGGGCGATCTGCCCCCGGAGCTTCGCATCGGCCAGCCGGCGGCGACGGCCTCGCAAGCGGTGCCTCCCCGTTTCCCGGACTTGAATCTGGATACCATCGAGCGTCAAGCGGTTCTGCAGGCGTTGGAGCGCAGTCAGGGCAATCGGCAAAGGGCGGCCCAGCTCTTGGGAATGGGTTTGAGGACACTGCAGAAGAAGCTCAAGGAGTATGGGCTGACGACCCGTCGACAGCAGTAGCGGGTTGAGTGAAGAGAGGATAGTGGAGAGTGGAGAGTGGAGAGTGGTTAGCCACCCCCTCCGCGACGACGGGACGGATTATTTGAGATTGAAACAACAAATCTTCATGGCCTGATTGTTGAACATGGATGCATAGGATGCACAGGATAATCAGGACGGGACGCTGCTGCACGAGAGGTTGACTCCGGCGATGATCGCGTGCGAACTGGTGAAAAATGCTGTCTAGTGTTGCGTTCAATAATTAAGTTGATTTATTGTGTCTCTTGACTTATGTTGTGGTCATGGCACGTCGGGCACCCTCAATCGTGATCGATTCCGAACAACGCCAGACCTTGGAAGCCATGGTGCGCTCCCCGACCTCGGCCCAGCGGGATGTGTTACGTGCACGCATTGTCCTGTTGGCTGCCCAGGGGCAGCGTAACGATCAGATCCAGCAGGCCTTGGGAGTCTCCAAACCGGTGGTCATCAAGTGGCGGCGCCGTTACGCCGACTCCGGTCTGAGCGGTCTGGCCGATCAGAGCGGGAGGGGCCGCAAACGACTCCATGACGCCACTCTCCGCCACCGCATTGCCGCGACCGCCTGCACCGACCCTCCGCAGTCGGTAGGGACTCATTGGAGCGTACGCACCTTGGCCAAACACCTGGGGGTCGGGCCCTCGTTGGTGCAATCGGTGTTGGCGGCCGAATCGATTCAACCCCATCGCTGTCGATACTGGAAGCATTCCAATGACCCTGAGTTCGAACCCAAGATGCTGGCTGTGGTCGGATTGTACCTGGACCCTCCCGATAACGCCGTGGTCCTGTCGGTGGATGAAAAGACCTCCATCCAGGCTCTGGACCGCACCCAACCGCGCTTACCCCTGAAACCTCATCGAATCGAGAGGCTCAGCCACGAATACAAACGCAACGGAACAGCCTCCTTGCTGGCCGCCCTGGAAGTGCATAGCGGAAAGGTTCTGGGCCAATCCATCCGGCGCCATAACAGTGAGACCTTCATTCGCTTCCTGCGTCGATTGCTGAAGGACTATGGCGACCAGGATCTCTACGTCATTGTCGATAACGCTTCTTCTCACCGGAGCAAGAAAACCCGCACCTGGGCGGCCAAGCAACAGCGACTCCATCTGGTCTATACACCCACTCACGCCAGTTGGCTCAATCAGATCGAGATCTTCTTCGGCATCCTCACTCGCAAGGTCATCCGCCGGGGCATCTTCAAGTCCCGCCAGGAACTGGTCCAACGGCTGATGACCTTCATCGAGTCCTATAACGCTGAGGCGCGACCCTTTCAATGGACTTATTCAGGAGATCCATTGGCTGTTTAATAAGTCAACGCAATTTGAAAACGCAACACTAGCCACAAAAGGCACAAGAGGCACAGTTTGTGTTTTTGTGCCCTTTGTGGCCATTCCAGGGAAACGTCCCGCTGCCGAATTTTGCAAAGGGCTCATCAATCAGTTTATTGGTGTTCATTTGTGTCCATTCGTGGTTCGTCGTACCCCTTCGTAGATAGCTTTTTCCATGACTGTCGGACTGCAGTACGCGCTCGCTGTACCCGCAACCTGCAGTTGCCGCCATGGAGGGGTGGGATTCGCGGTATGATTAGACTCCTGTTCGGGGGGAACTCGCCGGGGCGTTTGGGTGTGCCATGGCAGTGGCCGGGAGTGATCGATGAGCTGTACCATCAAGCAGGTCGGAATCATCGCCAAGCCCAAGCTCAAGACCGTGGCCCCGGTCATCGGACGCTTGCAGAAGTGGTTTGCCTCCCGTGGCGTCGGCTGCATCCTGGAGCAGGAAACCGCGGCTATCGTCAATGAGCGGGGGCTGCCCAAGTCGGAGATCCCCGGCGCCTGCGACCTGATTGTGGTCCTGGGGGGGGACGGGACGCTGCTGTCGGTGGCGCGTTTCCTGGACTCCCGTCGGGTGCCGATTCTGGCGGTAAACTTCGGCAGCCTGGGGTTCTTGACCGAGATCACACTGGACGAGATGTTTCCCGCTCTGGACCTGATCCTGCAAGGCAAGGCCACCGTTCAACGTCGAATGATGATCGACGTGGCGGTGGTTCGTAGCGGCCAACCCTTTGCTGCCTACCGGGCTCTGAACGACGCGGTCCTGACCAAGGCGGTACTGGCGCGGATTATCGATATCGACGTTCGGATCGACGGCCACTTCGTGGCCACCTACAAGGCCGACGGCCTGATTGTGGGCACCCCTACCGGGTCGACCGCCTATACCCTTTCCGCCGGCGGCCCCATTCTCTATCCAACCCTGGGGGCGATGCTGGTGACTCCCATTGCCTCCCACACCCTGACCTTCCGCTCGCTGGTGGTGCCCGATTCCGCCTCCATCGAATTGAGTCTGAAGGCCACCCAGGAGTCGGTATTTCTAACCGTGGACGGACAGACCGGCCTGGACCTGCAAGGAGAAGACCGGATTCAGGTCCGCAAGTCCGCCAGCACGGTCGAGTTGATCGAATCCCCCGGCAACAGCTTCTTCGACATCCTGAGGCGCAAGTTGAAGTGGGGCGAGCGGTAACTGAGCCGTATTTGCCTGGAACAAAAGAAAAAGAGGAATCCACAAAGGGCCACGAAGAAAGACGAAGGGCCACTAAGGCGTTGAGGTTAACCGCGACGGGACACCACGCTCGCGAAGGAATGGTCGATTTCTGATTGTTTCACTCTCGTATGATCCGCCCAGCAGGGCGAGGGGACGGCTTGTCGGGAACACCCCTGTTTCGCCGGGTTGAAGCCTCCCATTGTATGGAGCGGGGACTCGGCCAAAACCCTATGCCACTCACGGCTACCTGCTGTCGCCGCCGCAACGGCCATTCAAAATCCAGTAATGTCTAGCTCCGTCCAGTAGAGTCTATAACTGTCTTATTTATGAGTGTCTTATCTAATATATGCTGCGGCTTATCGTGCTACCAACATCCCTTGCAATCCACTGCCATCCCCCATATAATGGGGGGATGGATACTGTAACGGACTTCGCTCCTGTCCGACCTAAAACCAAGCCCACCGGCCGCCACCCCAGCAACGCCCTCTCGGCCGCCTTCCTGCGCTCCGCTCCGCCCGGAAGACACGCCGATGGAAACGGATTGTACCTCTTCGTCCAGCCCAGCGGAACCCGCAGTTGGATTCAACGCCTCGTCGTCCGTGGCCGTCGCCGGGAGCTCGGTCTCGGCAGCGTTGCTCTGGTCTCCCTGGCCGAGGCCAGGGAGAAAGCACTGGCTAACCGCAAGCTCGCCCGTGAGGGCGGAGACCCCCTTGCCGAGAAGCGCCGCGCCGAGGGCATCCCCACCTTCGCCGAAGCCGCCTCGCGTGTACTGGAACAGAAGCGGGACGGTTGGCGCGGCCGGCGTCACCACCGCGAGTGGATGGCGAGCCTGAGGCGGTACGCCTTCCCGCGCATCGGTAAGATGCCGGTCTCCGAGGTCACCAGCGCCGATCTGCTTGACATCCTCACCCCTATCTGGCACCGGAAGGCATCGAGCGCCCGGCGGGTGCGCCAGCGCCTGCGGGCGGTCCTGGAATGGGCCGTAGCCATGGAGTACCGCCTTGACAACCCCTGCGACCGCATCGGCCCGGTTCTGGGTCCCCAACAGGACGTTACCGAGCACATGCAGGCCTTGCCTCATCGGGAGGTGGCTGTGGCGATCCGGACGGTGCAGGCAGCGACGGTGCCGGAGGTGACCAAGCTGGCCTTCGAGTTTCTGGTGTTGACGGCGGCCAGGTGGAGCGAGGTGCGCTGGGCCGAGTGGATGGAGATCGATCGGGACGCTGGTGTATGGACCGTCCCGGCCAGTCGGATGAAGGCGAACCGCCAACACCGGGTGCCGCTTTGTGGCCGTGCCCTGGAGATTCTCGAGGCGGCAGGGACCCTGGGCAAAGAAGCCGGTCCTCTGGTGTTCACCCGTGGGCAAGGGAAGCCGCTCAGTGACAAGGAGCTGCGGTGGCTGGTCCGCGAGCAGGGGATTGCAGCCGTGCCGCACGGGTTCAGGTCCAGCTTCCGGGACTGGGCGGCCGAAGAGACCGACCACCCCCGGGAGGTGATCGAGGCGGCTCTGGCGCATGTGGTCCGGAACCGTGTCGAGGCGGCCTATGCCCGCTCCGACCTGTTCGAGCGCCGGCGTCTCCTGATGAACGACTGGGCGCGTTACCTGGACCAAGGGATGGGTTGCCCGCACCAGGTCCAGTAAGGAAACCTCGCCCAAGGTCGCCCAAGGATCGAGCCACACCCGCAGGCCCACGGCCGTCAAGGCTAGGTTTACTAGAACGACCTGGCTCCAGATCTCCATTTTAACCTTCCCGAAGGGATCACGGTGGTGGGAGCGACCCCCAGGGGCAGGGGAAAGGTATGAATAAAGGCATGAATAACCTGCCCCTGCCCCGTGGCGCATCAGCGGCCAAAACATGGGGGTCGCTCCCACCACCATCACCCCCTCCCGTGCGGCGCGCCGCCGGCCGGGCGAGCGGGGGACGCACGAGGCGCAGCCTCGCTTCGCTTTGTCGCATCAGACTCGGGAAATCCGTGTAGTCCCGCGTCTGATGAGGCGTTTCGGGAAAGCCTCTAACCACAGCGGCGAGGAAACACCCTCTGAGAGAGAAGCGTTGTGGTTGTCAAAAGTGTGCACCATCCAGGTGAATAACCTGGTCTCTGTAGAGTATTCACCCATACGGCGGCATCTGCTTGACCCCCAGAGGCGGAAATCGTTGATCGTTTCCGTGCCGTGCCGCATGGGCTCTGCTCGACCTTCCAGGACTGGGCGGGTGAGGACGGACCAACTCCGGGAGGTGATCGACGCGGCCCTTGGGTTTGCGGTGGGCCGAGTGGGAGGAGATCGATCGGAACGCTGGTGTATGGACCGTCCCGGCCAGGCGGACGAAGGCCAACCGCCAGCACCGGGTCCCGCTGTACGGGCGTGCGACTGCCACTGCCGGCTGATATTCATTCAGGGAGGTGTTTGGACGCCACAGGCTCGACTGCGGGCTTCGCGAGAGGTCGCCTCCATTTCAAGGGGCTGCATTTTCGGCAGGAGGGACGGACACAGCCCGCAACAATAGTTTGGCGAAAAATTGTAAGAAATTGCTTCGATGGATGACTATCTTTGTATGGAGCAAGATGAGCCCAGGCCCGGTGCAAAATTTACCCAGGATGAGCTGTACCTACAGGCTGCCGAGGCGTTCGGGGCTGCGCTGGAACGACTGGCCCGGGCCTACGAGGTTGACTCAGAGAAGAGCCGCGACCTCCTTCAAGAAATCCATATGGCTCTTTGGCGCAGCTTCGACAGTTACGCTTCCTTATGTTCGCTCCGCACTTGGGTTTACCGCGTGGCTCATAACACAGCCACCTCTTATGTCCTTCGGCAGCGTCGCCGCCGGAAAGAGATCTTCGTCAATCTTGATGAGGTCGAGATGCTCTCCGACCCTTACGAACCCGAAACAGCCGCAGACCAGGCCAACACACTGGAGCGCCTGCTGGGTTTGATTCAGCGCCTCAAGCCGCTTGACCGCCAGGTGATGCTGTCCTACCTGGAAGGTGAGGACGCTGGATCGATTGCTGAGATCACTGGCCTTTCATCGGCCAACGTGGCAACAAAAATCCATCGATTGAAGAACGTATTGGCTAACCGTTTTAACCGGAGGGCGACTTCATGACCCGCGAGCCTTCCCATCAGGACGTGAGAACCCTGTGGAGAAACCAAGAGATGGAATCCTACCCGTTTTCGTTGGAGGAAATTCGTAGCCAAGCTCGCCGATTCCAATCCCAAGTCCGCTGGCGGAATCTACGAGAATACTTGGCGTCGGTTGTGGTGGTAGTAGTCTTTGGATACTTTTTTTTCATCATGGACGATGCATTGTTGCGATTAGCGGCGGCCTTGACTATTGCCGGTGTTCTGTATGTCTGTTACCAGCTTCAGAAGCGGGGATCGGCCAGAAAACTGCCGGCCGAGCCGGCTCTGAGAACCTGTCTTGAGTTCCATCGAACAGAACTGGTGCAGCAGCGAGACCTGTTGCGAGACGTTTGGCGTTGGTATCTGCTGCCATTCGTGCCAGGATTTAGCCTGTTTCTTGCCTCACAGGTCATGCAGGCGCCCTGGACTCGGTGGGGTATCTTGCTGGTGTGGTTCGTAATTCTCTTCGTAGGAATAGGCATGTTGAATCAATGGGCAGCTCGCCGGCTTCAACGCGAGATCGAGGCTCTGGAAAAGGAGTCCTGAATCTTCCCTTGGAAGGTCTAGTTTCTCTGCGATTACTCCCCCCTAGAGGCGGCGCAGGCACTCGGCGAAGGAGCCGGTCCTCTGGTGTTCACCCGCCAGGGCGAGAAGCCACTCAATGATAAACAGCTGCGGTGGCTGTTCCGGGAGCTTGGGATTGCGGCCGTGCCGCACGGCTTCCGCTCCAGCTTCCCGAACTGGGCAGCCAAGGAAACGGATCATCCCCGAGAAGTGATCGAGGCGGCCCTGGCGCATGTGGTCTGCAACCGGATCGAGGCGGCCTATGCCCGCTCGGACCTGTTCGAGCGCCGGCGTGTCCTGATGGACGACTGGGCGCGTTACCTGGCCCAGGGGATCGGTTGCCCGGGGCAAACCAGGGTGAGAGCCAGGCTCCAAGTTCCCTGCAGAGGAAGAAGGGAGCGGCGGGGATGATGGGGGGCAAGGGGGAGTTCCCCCCGGTCGGGGGTTCGAAGGGGCGGGAGCCCCTCGCCAGCCCCAATGTACTACATTGGGTAGGCTGGCTCCCCGGCACTACGCGGTGCGCCGCCGGCCCCGCTGTCCCCGCCTCGCTTCACTTTGTCGCATCAGACGCGGGAAATCCGTGTTGTCCCGCGTCTAGAGTTTCTTTCCAGCTCTCGAGGGGATTGACAAGCGCGTCAATGATTTCGTCTTCGAGTTTTCGGCTCTCCTCCAACTTGATAACGGTGTTGAGGTCCCATACCCGATAGACACAAAATCCAGGGATAACATTAAGGGTCTCTCGCCTCGTTGAATTGAACTGATATTCGATATCGCCCCGATCCTTACCTGTGATTAGGCCTTTTTTCTCCCATTGTTGTGCCAAAGGAAGCAGTCTGGCTTGGTTCATTTGCCCATATGACTGCCTGTCTGCGAAATCATCGAAATACCTATCAGTTTCCCAAGTGGTTTTGGCCCAGATTAGGTGACTGTTCATGAATGAAAAGTGGAGATTAGGTTCGACCTGCCATTCATTCAAATCCAAGAAAGCCGTCCTGTCCACAATTTCGTAGAACCGACGAGCCTGGCGCACGGTATCTGCCGGCCAAAGACTTACCTTGAGCGTCGGCCCATCTTCGACCAAAATCTCAATTCTCTCGGCAATCTTGCCTGGTCGGAACAGGTAGTTGTCCCGACGTTCCAACCCTAATCTGCTCGCTAAAGCATCCAACAGCCGTTTCGTTCGTCTATCGAGTGCCTGAGACCTGTTACCACAGAGCCTAAAAGTACGGTAGGGAGTCAATCCAGGGTGGAACTCATCCACAAATGAAAGAAAATCAAGGGAAATTTCGCGGCTGCCGAAGAGCGCGATTTTGGAGTTAACGTACTCCAATACACCTTCCAGAACTTCTGACCACGCCAGGCATATCGCTGTACCATGCAGGGTGCAATCGTCAATGTTTCCCGAAAAAGACCTCCGGCTCGGCGACAATTGATTCGCCCATACATTGCCACTGGAAGGTTTGTTTTCGACGATCAACGTGAGGCCGCCTGGAAATTCGATTACGCCATCGTATACGGCGTCACGATCCGACCACTCGACCTGCACGTCTTGAATGGTGTCATCGGTGAGGAGTACGGAAACCAGATCGATGGTCGATGGGTCAATCCACTTCGTTTGCGTAGCAACGCGCGCGGGGTGCCAGAAGTTACTGAGGTCTCGCGCCTTCAGCGGCAGCTTTGATTCCACTAGTTCGCGAAAAAAGTTCTGAAGGAGCGGATCATACTTGAGAGCCACAAGGAACGCCCACGTCAAGCGGTTCTCATGTTCAGGAGGCAGCGAACTAAACGGGTTAAACAGGTTAGCGTGGTCCATCCCTTTTCTTTTGCGTGCCTCGCGGCAGTCCTCGATTTGGCGGAGCAACTCGGCGGCTAGCGCCGGGTCAGTCTATCAGCGAGCAAGCCAATCAACATCAGGATAAGCGGGGCGCCGAGAATCCAGTCTGTACCGCCACCGATTTCTCGGACAGATAAGACGCATCATACTCATGCGGCCGGTTGCAAGGCAAGCTGGACTGTCGAGGTATTCGCGGTCGTTTAGGAGCAGCACCATCTCGACCGCACCCAGCGCGTTCTCCAGGTCCGGGGATCCTGAGACATGGGAGCGGTCGAGTCACCAGATGCGGCCCTCAGGCAAGCCATCGCTGTAGCCGGTTGGGTGATGGTCGAACGCCATGGCGGCCTCGATGTCGTCATGGAGAATATCGCCCAATGGGAGCAGGCAAACCCGGCCTCCAACGGCCGCAAAATGATCGACGATTTCCGCCTCCGGGGGTCAAGGACGTGGCGTCGTATGGGTGTCACCCTTTCAGAAGGGGGGTGGCGCGCGTAGGTGGCGCATGAGGTGGCGCGTCCCTTCAACAACCCCAACGCTCCACTCTCAGAGGGCGAAGCCCTCGCCGTCGTGGTGCAGGCTGTTCCCGGAAACCCGCATTGGAAGCGGGTTGGCACGGATTGCCCAAATCCTATGGGGTAAAGCCCCGTGGGGCGCCGCATCGCGTGTCCACCCCCTCGCACGCCGCGGCGTGGCGCCGCACAGGAGGGGGAGGAAGTGGAGGGAGCGACCCCCTCTTTTTGCCGCTGGTGCGGCACCGGGGAGTGTTCACCGGCGCGTACAGTGGCGCGCGGTCAACCCTCCCCGGTGGGGGTCGCTCCCTCCACAGTGATCCCTGGCGGGAAGGCCTCCAGGCGCGCTTTCGCGCTCATGGGGGAGCAGTGTCTACTCCGTGTGGCTTTGTAACCTGCTTGTTGCTCCATGTGTTGTTGTGTGTCTTTATGTTGCACCGTGTACCGCTTCATATCCGTGTCTCTCCCGAAACCCGTCAAGGTCTTCAGCGCCTCGGCATCCAGCGGCACCTCAACGTCGGCTCCCGGCTGCGCGTCCTCACTGATGAGGCCTTCGAAGAACAGTAGACCACAGATGGTCAGAGGCCGAGAAGGGCAAGGCTGGAGGATGCTCACAATCCGATATCTCCGATACGAAGCACGGGCAGCCTACCACCCCGCTCGACGGTCTCGGAGGAAGAGTCTCGGGAGTTGCAACATCGTAAGACCTGTCCACCAACGTCCTGAATAGTCCAGTGGATTCCCGTTCAAATAGAGGGATATAATGAGGGGATTACAACAGGGATAACCACATTAAGTCTATTATAATGAACAGTTACAAGTTTTCTGATGTAGTCGCCGCCTACGCGGCTCAACTCTTAAGCCAACCCTATCCATGGGCTGACGCCCACGGCTAAGTGCTACCGCCGCCTTGGCGGCTGTCTGGAACCCCGGGCTGACGCCCGGGAGATAGTCATTTAAATAAGCATCCCGCGCCCGAGCAGTATCTTGACTTCGGAGAGAGAGGCGAAGCCGCGGTTGACCCAGGTCTGGGGAGGAAACCGCTCCTACAGACCCTCCTTATAAAGCGGCGAAGCCGCGGCAGCACTTAGCCGTGGGCGTCAGCCCATGGGAAACGTCGCCTTTGGGTGTCGAGCCGCGTAGGCGGCGGCAGCAAATGCCGGTGAGCCCAAGTGAAGCACAAGCCGACGGAAGGATGTTTATTTGAAACAACGCCTTGTGCCGGGTGGCGGGCAACCGGCTCAAAGTCAAGCATGGGTAGTTGCTTTATTGACATGGATGCACAGGATGCACAGGATTATTGGGCGAGAGTTTCCACCGTCATGAGTTCAATCATCGCCTCTGTTCCAACCCAGATTTCCCAAAACCCGCTCCCAGGCTCTTGGATCATTTCCAACACCCCCCCCGACCATCGAGCGGGTCTGCTTCCGTGGCACAGCCTCTCGTGCCGTTTATCCTGTTTATCCTGTGCATCCATGTTCAATAAATGGAAAACCGGTTTTGCACGACAGGGCCCTTGTTCCCGACAGGCCATGAAGATGCGTTGTTTCACTCTCGTTTGATCCGCCCGGCTGGTCTCTCAAGAATCCGACGGACGCGCTCCGATTCCTGAGCAGCGGTTTCTCATCCTGTTAATCCTGTCCATCCTGTCTATCGATGTTCAATAATGCAGCCAACCGAATTGACGGGACATGGTCTCTGCTCCCGTAAGGCCACCAGGGTCCGTTGTTTCACTCTCGTATGATCCGCACAACGCGGCAGGGGCCCATACCCAGCGAACTCTTTTGGCCAACGCGAAAAAAGCTTCCTTCTTCAAGCAGGTGTACCGTGTGGTGGGTACGATTCCGCCTGGACGGGTGCTGACCTACGGGCAGATCGCCACCCTTGTCGGCGCTCCCTACCTCGCCCGTCAAGTGGGTTGGGCCATGCACGGTTGTCCCCCCGGGCTGCCCTGGCACCGGGTAGTGGGGGCGGGGGGGCGCCTCCTGACCCGTTCTCCAAACCCGCCGGGGGGTTCCTTACAACAGCGTCAGCTCCTGGAACAGGAGGGGGTCCTGTTTGCCGGTCAGCGGGTAGACATGAGTCGACACCAGTTCGTTCCTCCTCGAGGTTTCCTCAAGAGCAGACCCCAAGCATCCCCGGCCGCTCCCCAAACGCGGACGCCGCCAACGCGTCGCGGCCCTGCTCGTTGATCTTCACTTGCGGGGCGCCGCGTTGGCCCCCCTTCGGCTCGACTGCGGGCTCCGCCCTTGTCTCACTCCCCCCTTGAGGGGGATTGCACAGAAGCCGAGCTGCAGGCCAAGGCTGATGCGGTGGGGGGCTTTTGGCGGCCGACCCATCAGAAATCCAACCGCCACCCTTTGGGGAACTCCCGCGTCCCCGCAACCCCAGGCTGCTGCCGGCGGCCGTGGGTCCCATGGTAAGATGGGCCCACGCAGGCTGGGCTTATCGCCGCCGGCGCGTTGCTGGATGGGGGAGGCTATGGCAGGGTGGAGTTGGAGTCGGCGCCTTACCGGGCCCGCGTTGCTTCTTCTGGGTCTGCTCGGGTTCGGATGCCGGGCTCAGGCGCCCGGCGGCAACGCCCTGTTGCTGTGCGCCGCGGCCAGCACCACCGGTGTGGTTGAGGAGATCCGAGATCGATACAGCCGCCGGACAGGCCGGGCGGTCGAGCTGAACTTCTCCAGCACGGCCACCTTGGCGACACAGATCCGTAGCGGAGCCGAAGCCGACCTGTTTCTGGCGGCAGACGAAGGTTGGGCCCGGGTCCTGGCCGGCATCCCGGGTCTGGTCGTGGACCGGGTCGATTTGCTGGGCAATGGCCTGATGGTGGTGCTCCCCAAGGGCAGCGGGCGCTCCCTCCGATCCCCTCGGGAGTTGCTCGAGGCCTCACTTGCATCGGTTGCCATGGCCAATCCCGACTCCATGGTTCCGGCGGGTCTCTACGCCCGGGAAGCCTTGGTCCGTCTGGGCCTGTGGGCGGAATTGCGGCCCAGGATGGTCTATGGGGAAAACGTCCGGGCTGCGCTGGCCTACGTGGAGACAGGTAGCGTGGAGGCCGGTATCGTCTACCGAACCGATGCATTGGCCAGCTCTCTGGTAGATTCGGCCCTTGAGATCGCTCCAGAGTTGCACCGGCAGATTCGGTATCCGTTGTTGCTGCTGAGCCAAGGCGGGAATCGCACCGCTGCCCGTGATCTGTTCGACTACCTGCAGGGCGCCCAGGCAGCCACCTTGTTCCGGAAGCACGGCTTCGCACTCCTGTCGGAGACCCGGCGAGAGTAGGTTGCTGAACTGGCCGGACTGATTGGACGGAGCCTCCTTCATCGTCGCCGAGACCGGTCTCCATGGAATTCAGCGCCGCCGAATGGTCTGCGATTCACAATAGCCTGAGGGTCGGCCTCTTCGTCGTGCTCGCGAGCCTGCCGCTGGGCCTGTGCCTGGGCTATGTGTTGGCGAGATATCGGTTTCCGGGGAAGTGGCTGGTGGAGGTGGGGGTCAACCTGGCCCTGGTGGTTCCACCGGTGGTGACCGGTTACCTGCTGCTGCAGGTCTTCAAGCCGGCGGCTCCGGTGGGCGGGTTCCTGAGTCGGACGCTGGGGCTCGGGGTGGCTTTCGAGTTTCCGGGACTGGTGGTCGCGGCCGCCGTGATGAGTTTTCCCCTGATGGTGCGAGCCATCCGGCTGGGCTTTCAGTCGGTGGATCCGAACCTGGAGACCGCCGCCAGGACCCTGGGCGCGGGGTGGTGGAGGACCTTTTTCACCGTCAGCTTGCCGCTGGCCCGCAACGGCGTCGTTGCCGGATGTGTTCTGGCCTTCGCCAGGAGCCTGGGAGAGTTTGGGGCAACCGTCATGCTGGCCAGCCAGAGAGAAGGTAACCGGACCATCCCGCTCTTGATTTACACTCTGAAGGACAGGCCCGACGGGCTGGCGTCCATCTGGCCGCTGGTTGCGGTTTCGCTGCTTCTGGCCGCCGGCGCGCTGGCAGCCAGTGAATATCTGGAGCGCAGGGGGTTGCGGCATGAGTCGGCTTGACTTCAACTGCCGGCACCGGTTCCGGAGTGGGTTCGAGATCGACCTTGCCTTCGAGGCTACCGGGCTGGTGACCGCCTTGTTCGGTCCTTCGGGAAGCGGGAAGACCAGTGTGCTCGGCATGATCGCGGGCTGGTTGCCTCCGCGTTTCGGCCGCATTCGGCTGGGCTCGCGCTGGCTCGATGACAGTCCGGCTGGAATCCACCTGCCCACCGAACACCGGCAGGTCGGCATGGTGTTCCAGGACCATTGGCTCTTCCCCCACATGAGCGTCGAGGCCAACCTCGGCTACGGGCAACGGCGCCGGGGGAGCGGTCCTCCCATTCGCTTGGACAGGGTGGTGGAGGTGCTGGAGCTTGAGCAGTTGTTGAGTCGCTATCCCGGGAGCTTGTCCGGGGGTGAGCGCCAGCGGGTGGCTTTGGGGCGAGCGCTGTTGAGCAACCCGGAGCTGCTCCTGATGGATGAGCCGTTGGCGGCTCTGGACGAGGCTCTCAAGCTTCGCGTGCTGGCCTATCTGGAACGGGTGGTTACGGAATGGAATGTCCCGACCCTGTTTGTCAGCCACGGACAGGCCGAAGTGCGCCGATTCGCCCAGCAGGTGGTGGTGATGGAGCGCGGGCGAGCAGTGGCGGAGGGGAGTCCGGAAGAGGCTCTGGGTCAGCCCACCCCCTTGGGATGGACCCGTTCGGCCGGCCCGGTCAATCTGCTCCGGATCGATGAAGCCAAGCTGCGAGGCGACCAGTGGGTTGGAAGGCTGGGGGGACAGGAAATGAAGCTCCCTTCATTGAACGGCGCCATCTCCCAGCCCCTCTTTGTCCAGTTCCGGCCCTCGGATGTGACCTTGAGCCTTGAGGATGTCCAGGGGCTCAGCACCCGAAACCATGTTCGGGGCGTGGTCAGCCGAATGCTGGAGTTGGCAGGCGGATTTTTCGTGGCAGTGGACGTGGGGCAGATCCTGTGGGCCGAAGTGACCCCGGCCGCGGTGCGTGACCTGGGACTTCAACCGGGATCGAAGGTGACCTGCCTGATCAAGACCCGCAGCCTGGAGTGGGTGGGTTAGAAGTCCCCCCGGAAGAAGGGTGGCCCCTGTGCCTCCTGCCCACTGAAACGCCCCGCCGACCTCGCGTATCGCCGGACGGCTCCAAAGGAGTGACCTCATCAGCAACCGTCCTTCCCTGCCAGTCTGGATTCGACTGAGGGCCGAGTACCTGGCGGCCGGGCTTCTGCTTGGAATCTTCGGTGCTCTCCCCAGGCGGGCCTCCCTGTGTCTGGCCCGGGGAGTTGCCGCCCTGGCCTACCGGAGCCTGGGCCATCTCCGCCGCACCGCTACCCGAAACCTGAACCTGGCCTTTCCGCACTGGACTCCCGAGCGGACCCGGGAGGTGGTCCGGGGAGTCTTCCAGAACTTTGGAAGACTGCTGGCCGAGTTCGCACGGCTGCCCAAGCTCACCCGAGACAATATTTCCCAGGTGGTGGTCTATGACGGCTTCGATCATTATGCCGAGTCTCTTCGCCGGGGCAACGGCACCCTTTTCCTGACCGCTCATTACGGAGCCTGGGAGCTGTGCCCCTTTGCCCATGCGCTCTACGGACACCCGCTGAAATTCGTGGTCCGGCCGATCGACAATCCCTACCTGGACCGACTGGTCAACGCCTATCGCACCGCATCCGGCAATCATGTCATTCGGAAGAAGGACTCCTTGAGGGAGATGCTCAGGACCCTGAAACGGAACGAAGGGGTCGGCATCCTGATCGACCAGAACACCACCCGCGACGCGGGGGTCTTTGTGGATTTCTTCGGCCTGCAGGCCTGCACCACCACGGTCCTGGCCGCCTTGGCCTTGCGAACGGGAGCCACTGTCATTCCAGGCGTGCTCATTTGGGACAGCGCCCGGAAGATCCATCGACTCCACTTCGAACCGCCGGTCGAGATCGCCAAGACGGGTGACACCCGTGCCGACATCGTGGAGAATACGGCCCGCTTCAACAGGATCCTGGAAGGCCTGGTCAAGCAACACCCGGATCAATGGCTCTGGGTTCACCGCCGCTGGAAGACCCGACCGCCGGGGGAGATGTCGCCCTATTAGGCAGGGGAGGAAATTTTCCATGAAGTCCGTTTCACAACCGCGGCCCGCACCGGTTCTGGTGGTGGCGGGCGAGGCTTCCGGAGACATGTATGCCGCTGAACTGGTCCAGGCGCTGAGAACCAGGCTGGGCGCCTCCGGACCGGCTTTCTTCGGGTGCGGCGGCCCGGCTCTGCGGCAAGCGGGGATGGAGATCGAGGTCGACAACCGCCAACTGAGCGTGTTGGGGCCATTCGAGGCCGTTTCTCATCTGGGCCGGTTTTTTGCGGCCCTGCGACAACTGGAGGCGGCCGCCAGACGAAAGAAGCCTCGCTGGGCCATTCTGGTGGACTTTCCGGACTTCAACCTTCCTCTGGCCAGGAGGCTCAAGCGGCAGGGCGTGGGCATCCTCTATTTCATCAGCCCCCAGATCTGGGCCTGGCGCAAGCGCCGGGTGCATGCCCTTCGACGATGGGTGGATCGCATGATCGTCATTCTGCCTTTCGAGGCGGAGTTTTACCGGCGATACGGCATGAAGGTCGAGTACGTGGGCCACCCCCTGGTGGATCGGGTGAAGCCTTCCCGCTCGCGGGCTCAGTTCCTGCGCTCCCTGCGGTTGGCCGAGGAGCGCCTGACCATCAGCCTGCTTCCCGGTAGCCGATCCAGGGAAATCCGGTACAATCTGCCGGCCATGGCCCGCACGGCGCAGCGGCTCCAGTGGGAGCGGTCGGCTCAGTTCCTGGTTCCCCTGGCCTCTCCCCTGCATGCCCGGCTGGTCCGCGGTCTGATCCGGGACGAGGCCCCGGGGCTCTCGGCAGTGCTGGTCGAGAACGACACGTACAACGCCGTGGGGCATTCCGATCTGGCGGTGGTTTCGAGTGGCACGGCCACCCTGGAGGCCGCCCTGCTGGGAACTCCCCTGATAGCGGTCTTCCGGATCTCGATTCCGAGTTGGATTGTCGGCCAGTATCTGATCGATGTGCCCTACTACAGCCTGGTAAACCTGATCGCCGGCCGCGAGGTCATCCCCGAGCTCTACCAGCAGGACTTTACCGAAGACCGGCTCCATGCCGAGATCCAGAGGCTGCTTGTCGAATCCGGCCCTTCCGAGCGTGTTAAAATGGGGTTGTCCGAGGTACGGGAAAGGCTGGGTTCGGGAGGGGCCATCTCAAAGGCGGCCGAGAGCATTGCTTCCTGCATGGAAGCCGAACCGAAAGGGGGATGATGCAGTCGCGTTCCGGGTCCACCCTGCAGCCGGCCAGGATTTTCGGATCCGTGGAGACAACAGGATCGGGCCGATTTTCGTCCTAACCGTTTGGGAAGTCCGGAACGACTGGAGATACGCTGATGTCAGAACGGTTCAATAGATCTTGTCCTTGGGGTATTGCTTTCCTGGTGATATTACTGGCCGGCGCCCCTCCCCTGTCGGCTCAGCAGATCGACCAGGGTCCCTCGATCGACGTTGAGGAGTACGACATCTCGGTCGAGCTCCGACCGTCACAGCAGGAGTTGCAAGCCGCCGCCACCCTCAAGTTCTCCTCCAGCCAGGAGCGGCTGAGCCGAGTTTCCCTGGATTTCAACGGCAATCTGACCGTGAAGCGGATCTACTTTGCGGAGAGTCCTCCGGCTCCAGGCAGCCTGTCGCAGGGCTCGTCGGGGACGCGGGTCGCCTCCGGACCGGATCGGGAGAGGGAAGGGGTGCCCTACCTGTCTCGGCGACGCCCCACCGCCCCCAAACCGTCTTCCAACCCTGGAATTCCCGCTCCGGACCCAACCGCGCAGGATCCCAATCTGCTTGCATTTCAGCAGGATTTCGACCAGCACCTCCTGGAAGTCCAATTCCCCCGGTGGCTCGATTCGGGACAGACGGCCTCCCTGGTGATTGAATATGACGGCAGGCTTTTCTCCGCCGATCACTCTCCCCTCTACGGGGTCACTACCGCCCGCGTGAGTGAAGATCTGTGTTACCTGATGGACGTCAGTCGATGGTTTCCCATGCACGGATACCGGGAGGACCGGGCTCGGACCACCTTTCGGGTGACGGTGCCCCAGGGCTATCTGGTTGCCATGGACGGGGAGGTCGTCTCCCGGGAACGGCAGGAGGAACAGGAGACCTTCACCATCGTGAACCGGCAGCCGGATTATCCCGGTTCGCTGGCTGCGGCCCCCTTCAATGAAATTCCCGTTCGGACGGGTCAGGTGGAGCTGCGGTACTACGTCATGGACCCCAAGCGGGATTACCTGGACGCCCACACCCGGGTCATCGGCGAGCTGTTGGATCTCTACTCCGACAAGTTCGCGCCCTACCCCTCCCGAACCTTCAGGGTGGCGGTGATCGACGACGACTCCCTGTTGGGCTTTTCCTCGCCCGGCATGCAGTTTCTGGCCGACCGGGCCTTCGGTCCCGAGCCGAACGTCAACCTGCTGGCCAAGGAGATCGCCTATCAGTGGTGGGGTTCCCTGGTCACCCCCCGGACCGATCGGGACCTTTGGTTGAAAGAGGGATTCTCCTCCTATTCGGCACTGCTCTATCAGGAGAGCGTCTCCAGCCAAGAGGAGTTGGCCGGGCAGCTCAAGGAGGTCGCCGTGGCGGCCCTGCTCTATGAAGGCGAGTCCTCCATCCTCAACGCACAGCTTTTGGACCCTTACTCGCCCGAGTACAACTCCGTGCTCAAGAACAAGGGGGCCTACGTCCTGCATATGCTTCGGGCGGTGATCGGCGACGAGAAATGGTTCGAGTTGATCAAGCAATTCGTCTACGACTTCGGCTACAAGACCGCCTCCATTGGAGACTTCAAGGCCCTGGCCGAGAAGATTTCGGAACAGGATCTGGGGTATTTCTTTTCCCAGTGGATTGAACAGACCGGCGTGCCCGAGTTCCAGTACGAATTCACCACCTACAGGGTCAGGGACGGTTTCCGGGTAGACGGTGTGGTCAAACAGGATCTGGACCTCTTCAAGATGCCCATGGAAGTCCTGATCGAGACGGAGGGAGAGCCCGAGACCAAACAGATCGAGGTCATGGGCATGGAATCCTTTTTTACGGTCCAGACCTTCGGGAAGCCCATCAAGGCGGTCATCGACCCCAACCATCGGGTCCTGCGAGTCTCCGACGACATTCAGTTGGCCACCCTCATCGCCAAGGGGGACGAGCTCAGAAGGATGGGCGAGTACACGCAAGCCATTACCCAGTACCAACAAGCGATCGAGTTGAAGAAGCGAAGTTCGCTGGCCTTCTTCCGGATCGGCGAAGTGTTCCTGGAGCAGCGCAGCACCCAATCCGCCGCCAACTCCTTCCGGGAGGCCCTCAACGGCGACCTCGCCCCCCAGTGGATTGAAGTCTGGTGCTACATCAACCTGGGCAAGATCTTCGATATGGCCGGTCAACGGGACCGGGCCCTCAATGAGTATCAGAAGGCCCTGGACACCAACGACAACACCCAGGGCGCCCAGCAAATCGCCCAGAAGCACATCGAGGAACCCTACAGGTACCAGGGACCCCAAGTGCTGATCCGATAATCTGCAGCAACCTGCCTCAAAGAGGGCGTGACGCCTCCCGCTCCATCGCCCTCTTACCCCCTCCTGAACCCGCATTTCTCACCAGGTCGCCGGCTTCATGGGGATCATCTCCTGTGATATACTATCGATCAGGATATCCTTGAGGATATTATGAAAGTCTCCAAATGGGGCAACAGTCTCGCCGTTCGACTACCCAAGGCACTGGTCGAGGACCTCGATCTGAAGCCTGGAGACCGGTTGGAGGTCATATCCGCGGCGCCGAATCGCATCGCTGTCGCAAGAGATGAGCGACGGGCGCTGGCTGTCGAACGCATGCGGGCTCGTGCATTGACCATACCCGAAGATTACGTGTTCGACCGCGAGGAGGCCAACACCCGGTGATCGCGTTCCTGAACACGAACATTCTGATTTACGCCCAAGGCACCGGGGCCAAGAGCGAGGTTGCGCGGCAGACAATCCTGGCGGGCGGTGTGATCAGTGTGCAGGTCCTGAGCGAGTTCGCTTCCGTCCTGCGCCGCGATTTCGGCTTTGAGTGGGACGTTATCGACGAGGCCATCTCCGATCTGAGAACTGCGCTCGATCCAGTCCGTCCCATCGGTATCGAAACCCACACGGAGGCTGTTGCCTTGGCCCGATCCCACGGCTTCGGCTTCTATGACGCTCTGATCGTCGCCTCTGCGCTCGAAGCCGGATGCGACATATTGCTAACGGAGGATCTGCAGGCAGGCCGGCGCATCGCGAGTCTAACCATCCTCAACCCGTTCGCTTGACGGACCCCGGTGCTTTGCGGGGGAGCCGCCTTGGCCGTGGTGCAGCAGGAGTCTGCGCCCGGCTCCTGGTCAAGCCCCCACACGGGAATCTGCGGTTTCCGGGAGGGGAATCGGTCCTGATGGTGACGACCGGGAGTGGTGTACAGCGTGGCGCTGGTTGATGCGAACGCCTGAACAGAACTGGCTTGGCCAATGAAGCACGTATGGACTTTGCAGCAGTCCCATCCGCCGGTCTACCGGTGCAGCCGTTGCAACCGGGACTTGCCTCCGGGAAAACTTGAGCAGCTACCATGGGACGTCTGCCCGGGGAAGCGGTGGCCTGACCGGACCTGGCGGGTGGGAAATGTTCGCGGCGCTACCTTCCCCAAGAAACCGCCGAAACAACTGTCGCTTCCGTTCGAGTGATGAGGCCAGGGAAAGCGTCCTGGAGAGAGACACGCGCGGCATTCTGGACGCTGAGAAACCTGCAGGCGACCCGCTAAATAGCAACCAAACTGGACCTCGGCTGGCCCTTGCGGTCCTAGTCGTCGGTTTCTTCGACTGATTAGAGAGTCGCAACCTTACCCCGCGCGACATCACGAACTTCGCCGTCGCCGCCAATGTCGAAGGGATGCAGAAACGCAATTCCCTCCCTGCCGTCAAGCAACACTTTTGGTCCTTCGAACCGTCAGGGTTGCGGGGCGCAATTGGTCCTTGGATCACACCCTTCGATAACTGCTGCCGTGGCTACGCTGCTTTATCGGGAAGACTTGAAGGAGACGTTTCTTCGGGTGACCCACGCCTATTTCGGCTTGGTTGCTCTCACCAAGGCCGCGACGCGTCAGGTCGAGGAAATTCTCCTCTTGTGAGGGGTGCACAAGTGAAGCAGTTGCTAGGTGTGAGAAAGCAGGGGACGTTCTTGAATAGCGGGAAAAACCTGACGGGGTGATTCTTACATTCCTTGGCAATGACTGGGAGGCTCGATACCGTGTAGTGTGACAAGATGTGCTGTGAACCAGGGCCGTTAAGCCGGGCTTGATGGAGCAGCGGTGGTTCGTTTTCTGCCAGCCAAGGGTCAGAATCTGGAACAATGTTATTCCGCTAAGTCAACATAGTCCCCTTACTTTCCTCCTTCCAGGCTGGTCTCCAAGCCGGGTAGTCGTTAGCAACCAATTAGTCTATTTCGACAGTTCTGTAGTACCTTGTACTCACTTCTACGTTTTACACTTTGTCACCGGTACGCAAGATAATCCCACCGTAACCGGTATATGCGGATGATTGAAAATGCAATACGACCTCAATCAGCTCGGCGACCCCAATAGATTTCAGCGTTTAGTCAATACTATTCTCACGGCTCGATTCGGCGAAGACGCACGTCTCACTCCACTTATGGGGGCCGACGGCGGTTCGGACGGCGAAACAGCCTCCGACAATCCGTATATGGAGTTTAGATTCAAGAATTCTCTGCCTTTCTCAAACAACAACGCCCTCATTGAACCACCTCGCCCAGGTCGCTACCTATTCCAAGCGAAGTATCATCGCACAGGCGAGCAGCGTCTGTCTGACTTGCGTGCCCAAGTCGTCCGGGAGTTTGAAGATGAACTTGTCCAAAATGTGTTAAGCCGTCGGGAACGACGAGAGGTCAACTATTTTTTCGTCGTCACGAATGTGACGGCGAGCAGGGATGCTATTCGCAAAGTCGACGAGGTTCGAACTCGGCTTCTGTCAGGGCGGGACCAACTGCACGCAGATATATGGTGGGGCGAGAGAATTACTGCATCTCTAGACTGGTCGCCTGACCTCTGGCTTGCCTTTCCCGAAATCTTTCCTGGTGGCAGCCCCCCACTCCTAGCAAGTACTTCGAATCCACGCACCGATGGGTTGTCACGAACCATTAGACTGGCTATTTCACATCAGTATGACAGAGACCTCACTGTTAAATTCCGACAGATCGAACTCGAGCAACAGTTGCTTGATTTATTCGTCGACCTGGACGTCGAATTGTATGCGGAGTCTGATGACTTCTTAGAGTCAATCATCAACGACTCAGTCGCCCCGGTCCTTAATCGACCTCCCGATAAAATGGGAGCATTCCGCAGAATGCGAGCACCGAGTTTCGATAAGTCCGCGCTCGAATTCCTGATCGACGACGACTCCTACATAAGAAAGTTACTCCTAGAGGGAGGCCCCGGACAGGGTAAGTCAACCATCACACAAATGGCCGCGCAGATATATCGCGAAAAGCTACTCGGAATATCAAAGAGCACTTCCCGTGACTCAACTTGGAATCAACTTTGCCGGCTGAGACTTCCCATCCGTCTTGAACTTCGTGGTTTTGCTCAGTGGCTAGACGAAACTGCTGACGGCACTTTGGAACAATACATCGCACGTATCATTAGCCGAGATTCCGGCGGTGTTTCCGTGACAGTCAAGGAAATACATACATTTGTTGAACGCAGTTCAGTCGTCTTGCTGTTAGATGGACTAGATGAAATCGGCAGTGACTCACTCCGCGACAGAGTCCTGGACGCAATCATGGAGACCATTAAGCGATTCGAAATCGTCCTAAAAGTCGACCTGCGGGTTGTGCTGACAACTCGTCCACCAGCCTTAACAGGACGGCGAGACAAACTTGATGGTTTCACACGTGTGGTTCTTACTCCGATGACAGCCAAACGAATCGACGACTACATTCACAGGTGGCTGAACGCTCAGATCAGCACGCCGGAGGAACAAACCCGGGTCAAAGAGTCGTTTGAGGCTCGACGGGACGAACCACATGTGAGCGCGCTCGTGCGTAATCCTATGCAGCTCTCAGTTCTACTCCAATTCATCTATCTGAAGGGTGAGGCCTTTCCAGACCGCAGGGCAGAGTTGTACCGTGATTACTTCCAGATTGTCATTGACCGCGACGTAGAAAAAAGTCCTGAACTGCGACAAGACCGCGACTTGGTCGAAGGTTTGCACGCATTTCTCGGGTTTCGGCTCCACGGCGGGACGGAGGCTGATAAAGGCCGTCGCACCCTGAATCGCCGCGAGATCATCAAACTCGCGGGTCATTGGCTAGAGGATGAAGGATATCCGAACACCGTAGCAGCTCGCTATTTCGCCCTCGGTGAGGAGCGGTTCGGATTAATCGTAGCTGTCTCAGGAGAAGGAGACGAGACTACTTACGGCTTTGAAGTCCAGCCTATCCAAGAATACTTTGCGGCATCCTACATCAGCAACCGACTGGCAGATGGGAGCGCACATGAAATTTTTGAGCTAATGATCCATAGGAGTTACTGGCGCGAAGTTGCGTTGTTTCTTGCAGGTCTCCGACGGCCTAACGAGAAGGCAGATTTGATTGCCCGTGCAAAAGCCGCTGACATGGACGTATCAGAAGGGTGGCAACAAAACGGCCGAGCGATTGTCCTTCAGCTATTGCGGGAGGGAGTACTTAGCCAGCCACGACATGTTCTAACACAGGCAATGGATTTTGTCATGGAACTGCTGGATTTAAGGACTCTTCGTGTCCAGCGCACGCCAATTGTCCTTACCGAAACGATTTGTCAGCTTGGCAAACTGTATTCTACTGATGTACTTCCCGAGCGGATCGTTGACTGTGCCCGGGAGTATTTCGAGTCAGAGGACGAGGACGCGCTTGCGGTCATTCACCGCCTAGCCGCAAGGCTGTTACCGGAAGAGCAGTACACACCTCTTGTGTTGGGATACACAGGCACTCTAGAACAGACCCGGTCCTTAGTTCGCATGACCTGCGCGTATGAGTCTGTTGATACTCTTGAGAAACTCGGGACAAACCAAGACTATTGGGCAGGTGCGTCTGCAACGATCTGGGCACGGCGCTTCTGGCGAGAGGCGCTAAGGCGCGCTGTCGTGGCAGATGTAACATACCCTGCAGGCTTGCATACCAGCTTAGTCGTTGAGTTTGCGGTTAACCATTTGGTCGAGCGTGGAAGCGCGAGCTCGATTCTAAAAATTCGGGCGGAGAGACCGCCGGCGGTTTGGAAACTGCTACAAAATTTGCAAGTTATGCGCCAGGAGTTTTCGGCTGAGAACGAAAAAGGACGAGCTAAGTGTCTGGAGTCTACCGGGTCTGAGGCAATTTCGGAGGGCCCTACTTCGGGTGGTGATGTCAGTTTTCAAGGACTCTCTCCGCAACTAGAAAGCTGTCTGCGTGAACTTATTGTGACCTCAAGTGACGTCATATGCTCATTGTCAAATGAGAACCGTATTGTGAATACAAAGAAAGTCGAAATGTACATGCAAGCGATTACATCACATCTCGGTGACCCTGGTCTATCGGGATGGGTGGCATGCCGTTGCGGAATGGAAATTCTCCGGAGACGGCTAATTCTTGACTCTAACTTTATTAGGCAAGAACTAGTGGATGTTATAGAAAAATCACTGATCGAATTCTACGGCATACAAGGATACCCGTCATGGGTGACACACAGATATCCTCTGCAACGCTTTCCGTTCAGCATGCCGTCGGCAGTACGCCTCACGGGGGCGGCAAAACCGGTCCCAGTTGACCGTATTTTGGCCGATCTAGTTCGTGGGAAACTTGACTATGCGAAAAAGAATGACTGTCTCTGGGTCGCGGACATTCCACTTCATAGAGCAGCGGTAAAACCACTAGTCGAGTCATGTCGTAATGACCTCCTACAACTTCTGCGATTCGTCGGAGAACGAACGATGATTGGATTTCCTCTTAGCTCACGGTTGATGATCCAGGATACACATAGAATCCTTAAGATCTGCCGCCGTACCGGTGACCGAAAAGTGTTAGGTGGTGCCGCAACCATTCTGCTGAATTCCACTTTCAGTGGTATTGCTGAACCGGAACTTATCGTGAAAGTTCTATCGGCTGCACCTTCAAGCCAGCTTGTTGCTCGGGCATTGAACCCTACAAGGAAACACTACGAAAAACCCGGAGCTGACGTAAGCGAGAAAAAGTTGAATTTCTCACGAAATGTCGCTCGCCTAATCTTGAGCGATAAGGAAAGATATCCCTTTCGCATTGTGAATAGCGCCGCAAGGTTCATCGCCGAAACCGAAGCGACCAAATCCACACCATTATTTGACGAGCGTCCAGAACTTCTGCGCCCCCCACGCTAAACTAGACAGTTTGGAATGAACTGATCGCTATCGTACTGTTCTTGAAGGGTGCCAACCCCTCTGAAATTGATCCATTGATCCATACGAGGTTACCGGAGCCTGAGAGTCTGAGAAAACTCACGACAGCATAAAAGTGGCTCTTATTTTGGCCTCCCCCGCCCCATCCCTTCCTCCGGACATAACGTGACCCGCCTCTCCTGTAGCTTCTCATAAGTTCCTCAAAACACTGTCCAAAGAAATTGTGGGATAGGGGGAGTGTGCTGTTCCCAATGAGGCCTGTGGCCTGAGATTGCAAGGGCTCGGCGACGTCTGCCGACCCTCTCCTCACTCTTGCTTGCAGGCGGTTCCCTGCCGCACCTGTCCGGTGGACTCGGCGGAGCACTGTGCTATCATTCGACCTCTTGCTGCAACCCTCCATTTGACGGGAATCCCGATGCCAGAGACCGCGGAGCCGGGGAGCCGGAACGCTTCAGGCGAAAACCCAAGCCGGCTGCGTGCCGCCCTGAGACTCAAGGATCAGGAAGTCTCCGTCCTGCACCAGATCAGCCGTGCGATCAGTGGAAACCTGAACCTGGAAGACGTCCTGCACGAAATCATCGAACTGGTATCCGATGTGACCAAGGGCGATTCCTGTCTCCTGTACCTTCTGGACCCGCCGCGGGAAGAACTGGTGCTGCGAGCTTCCAAGAATCCCCACCCCAGGATCATCGGCCGAATCAAGGTGAAGCTTGGGGAGGGAATTACCGGATGGGTGGCCCAGGAACGCCAGCCGGTCGCCATTCAGAAGGACGCCAGCAACGATCCCCGCTTCAAGCTGTTCCACAACCTTCCGGAAGACCGCTATCAGGCCTTCCTCTCGGTGCCGGTCATTACCAAGAACGAGGTGATCGGGGTCATCAACGTGCAGCACCGCCGGCCCCATCGCCACTCCGCCAGCGAGACGACCCTGTTGATGACCATCGCCAACCAGGTCGGCGCCGCCATCGAAAACGCCCGCCTCTATGAAGAGGCCCAGCGGAAGGCCCTTCAGTTGGAGACCCTGTCGAACATCAGCAAGACCATCACCTCCCACCACTTTCTGGACGAAATGCTTCAGCTCATCGTGGGAATGATGGCCGAGACCATGAACTCCCCCATCTGCTCCATCATGTTGCTGGACGACGAGGGCGAGGAGCTGGAAATCAAGGCCACTCACAGCCTCAGTCAGGCCTACGCCTCCAAGCCCAACATTCCGGTTCACCGCAGCCTGTTGGGTCGGGTGGTGAAGGGCCGAAAGCCTCTGGTCATCCGTGACGTCACCCAGGAGCGGGGCTATGCTTATCGGGAGTTGGCCCGCCGGGAAGGGCTCCGCTCTCTGGTCTCCGTTCCGCTGATGATCAAGGATCTCGTGATTGGCGTGTTCAACCTTTACAGTTCCCAGGAACGGAGTTTTTCCCGAGAGGAAATGCAGCTATTGACCTCGGTGGCCAACCAGGCGGCAGTGGCCATCCAGAACGCCAAGCTCATGAGCGAAACCATCGCCATGAAGGAGGCCCTGGAGACCCGGAAGATCATTGAGCGAGCCAAGGGGATTCTTCTGCAGGAAGAACAGTTGGCCGAGGCCGATGCCTACCGCCGCATTCAGCAAAAGAGCATGAAGCTGCGCAAGTCGATGCGCGAGATCTCGGAAGCCATCATCCTGGCAGCCGAAGTCAAAGGGTGAGGGCGGAACAGGGCGAGGCCGATATGAGTTATTGGCATCGATCTCTCCCTCCTTATGATGGGTAACGAATATTCCTCCACCTGATTCCTCTCTCCCTGGGTTCTTGCCAACCAAGAACGTCCAGTGCTGCAGTGGAATGCCCCGAGCAGTTTCCGGCGTGATTCTGAACAAAACTTAGTGTTGATCGTTTCTTTTCCTTTGCCATCCCTCGGCTTCGGCAGCAAGAACGATTCGCGCACAGGCTTCCGCATCGGACCCTGGATCGTGATGATTCAGTCGGACACCAAGGCGTCGGCAAACATCGGGCAGCTTGGTTGGGTAGATACCCCACTGCGAGCGGGCAAGCCGTACGGTGCAGACGAACGGAACCATTGGAGTACGCAACCGAAACGTCGCGCAACACTCCTGAAGGACACTCTGGTCGAAAGACGCATTGTGTGCTGCAACAAACTCTACGTCGTTGATCAAAGCAAGCATCTTCGGCCAATGATCACTGAAACTTGGGGCATCCCGTACATCCTCCCAGCGGATGCCGTGGATATCGCTGAATTCGAACTGCGACACAGGTGGGCGGACCAAGAAGGACCGCACAAGCTCAATCCGGCCGTCTTTGCCTGCGGCCAAACCCACAGCGCACACGCTGCTCCTGTTATGATTGGCAGTTTCAAAGTCGATCGCAATGAAGGTGCTCACGAATCATGCCCGGAGATGGAATGGAATCGGACAGTAGTGTAACAGTAGCTTGGGCAAAATCCCCGAAAAGGATCAGTCTCATCGACCACTCAATCGATGTCGCCGCCGTTTCTTTGGCTCTGTTGCGCCTGTCCACGATCAGGCATCGGCTCGGCGCGCTGGCCGGGCGGCCGCTGACGGACGTTGACGTCGCTCGCCTTGGCTTCTTTGTCGGGCTCCATGACGCCGGCAAGGTCAATCACGGTTTCCAGGCCAAGCTGCGAAACGAGAAACCTTGGGCTGGCCACATCGGCCCGCTGTGGGCCATCCTGGGCCGCCGCATGCATTACACCACAACGTATCGCAAGATTCGCGGAGCGGTGCGCGGTGCGCTCTCTGCGGCTCGATGGCGATCATGGGTTAAGGACCGGGACGCGGAAAGCGAACTATGGGGCGTGATTCTCGCGCATCATGGCAGCTTGCCACCTATTGACACCGTGTTTCCTGAACCTCATTTGTGGTATCCGCTTGATGGCTTTGATCCGATCTCCGCCCTGGCTGACTTGGCGGAAAGCGTGGCCGAGATGTTCCCCGACTCCTTCGTCGATGACCACGAGCCGCTACCGAGCCAGACACGCTTTCAGCACGCGTTCGCTGGCTTCGTGACTCTGGCTGATTGGTTGGGGTCCGATGAGAAGGTATTCTGCTCTCCAGATGACGGCGTTCCATCCGGCAAGGAGCGAATCCGATGGGCGCGAGAGAAAGCTATAGACTTGGTCAGCCGACGCTGGATCGATCCGCACCGGGCCCGTACCGTGGCCGCTCAGCGCGATCTTGCCTTCGGAGAACTCTTTACGCATCCAACTCCCCGGCCAGCGCAGGCGGCGCTGCTGGAGTTGCCGCTTCCGCGATCTGGCCAAGTGACCGTGCTCGAAGCGGAGACCGGATCGGGCAAGACCGAGGCGGCGCTCATTCACTTTCTGCGCTTATTCCAGGCAAGCGAGGTGGATGGTCTCTACTTCGCGCTACCGACCCGCGCCGCTGCCGTCCAAATCCATCGGCGTATCAAGAACATCGTCAGCAATTGGTTGGGCGAGGCCGCGCCCCCGGTCGGATTGGCTGTGCCCGGCTATCTGACAGTCGATGACATCAAGAGACAGCGTCTACCGGATTCGCATCGTGTCCTATGGCCGGACGAGGATGTTCCAGATCGCGCATGGGCCGTGGAGAACGCCAAGCGCTACCTTTCCGGCACCGTGATGATCGGCACGATCGATCAATTGCTAATGGGCGGTCTCCGCGTGCGGCACGCTCCGTTGCGATCCGGCCCGATGTTGCGTTTGCTGCTCTGCGTCGATGAGGTGCACGCCTCCGACGCTTACATGGCGGAACTCTTGCGCAACGTACTCGAACAGCACACGGAAGCTGGCGGTCACGCGCTTCTGATGTCGGCGACGCTGGGGTCGCTTGCCCGTATGCGGCTGTTAGGGGGCCGCGTTGAGGCGCATCGAGCCCCCGACCTGTCAACTGCGGCTTTGCTCTCGTATCCCTCGCTCCAGCGCACCGGCGAGGAACTGCGGAAGCTCCCTCAGTACGACAAGGATTCACTCGAGAAGCGCGTGACGGTGGAACTGCTCGATCCAGAGATCGATCACGCTTCCTTGATGGTGCGATTGAAGAAGGCAGCTGACTCGGGAGCCGCCGTGCTTTTCATACGCAACCGGGTTGACGATGCCAGGAAGACCTTCCTGCGTCTCGAAGAGGTCGGCGCGCCCTTGCTCCGGTGCCAAGGGGTGCAAGCTCCCCACCACAGTCGCTTTGCAGCGGAGGATCGCCGCCTTCTCGATGAAGCGCTTGAACAAGCGTTTTGTAAACGTGACGGCTTCGTTGCGGTCACCACGCAGACGGCGGAGCAGTCGCTCGACATCGACGCCGACTGGCTGGTCACCGACATTGCCCCAGGAGACGTGTTGCTGCAGAGAATCGGACGCCTGCATCGGCACGAACGCGGCCGTCCGACGGGGTTCGGAACGCCGCACATCACTGTCTTGGCTCCGCCGCCGGAGCGATTTGCCGGCACGCTCAACCTGCGTGGCGGCATTGATCGCGGGGGCACGATCCTGGGCATCGGCAGCGTCTACGAGAACATCGTTGGTGTGCTCGCAACGCGTGCGTGGCTGCACAAGCATGGTGAGATCCGCGTGCCGGCCGACAACCGCGCTGTGGTCGAGGCAGCGACTCATCGCGATGGGCTGGACAAGTTGGCACAGGAACTCGGGGGCGGCTGGCCGGCGCATCTGCTGGACGTCCAGGGCAAGACGACGGCCAATGCCGGGGCGGCCAAGGGCGTAGCCGTCGACTGGGAAGAGCCGCTAATTGACAATCAGCCCATCCGGGACTTGCACGCCGAAACCCGCCTTGGCCTCAAGGATCGTCGCGTGGATCTTGAGGCATCACTGATTGGTCCTTTCGGCACACCGGTGCGTACGTTGAACGTCCCTGGCTGGATGGTCGAGGAAGAAGATGCCATTGTCACAGAGGTCACTGCCCGAGACGGTAAGATTCGCTTCCGTCTTGGTTCGAAGACCTTCCGCTACGACCGGTTCGGGCTGTCGGCTGAGTAGCTCTCGTTCGATAGCCGTGTTTGCGACCCCGCAAGTGCGGGGAATCTCTGTAGTCCGTCGTAACGTCTAGCAAACAGCGGGGCCATCCCCAATTATCGATCGGGGGATCGAAAAATTTATTCGTTAATCTTTATAGCATACAGCATTGATTTTTCATTTAGCAATGTGCAATTCTATTGATTACGTGACAGGCCAGTCGTGGGCGAAGTCGTGGTCTTACAGCCCCACTCTGAGATTGAAGAGGACATTTTCACCATGTTCGACTTGTTGATCGACAGGATCGTGCCCGTCGAAACCAGTGGTAACCAGGCGGCGCTGACGCTGCCCGAACTCTTCAGCCGGCTTGGCCAAGATGCCATCGATAGCTTCCCCGGGCTCGCTGCGCATCAAGCGCAAGCATGGTACCTTTTCCTGGTTCAACTCGGAGCACTTGCACTATTCCGTGGACGCCTGGAAGAACCGCCGGAAGATCCCGATGTCTGGCGGAACCTGCTGGCCGATCTCACTTCGGACTGCGCCGACACCGCCTGGAGTCTGACGGTCGAGCAGCCGACCACCCCGGCCTTTTTGCAACCGCCAACCGAGAAGATCGAAAAGTTCAAGCTTGCGGCCAAAACGCCAGACGCACTCGATGTCCTGGTGACGGCCAAGAACCACGACCGCAAGCGCGCACAGGCAATCGGGGGTGAACCGCATCTCTGGCTCTATGCCCTGGTCACGTTGCAGACGACGCAGGGATTCTCTGGCCGGGGCAATCCCGGAATTGCTCGCATGAACGGAGGTTTCTCCAGCCGTGTCATGGTGGACCGGCGGCCAAACCGCCGGTGGGGGCCGCGGGCTGTCCGAGCGATGCGTATGCTGCTCACGCGCCGCGAGAAGATCCTGAAAAGCGTGAGTCACGACCTCTACAGATCCGATAACGGGTTGGCGCTGACTTGGCTCGAAGCTTGGGACACGGACACACCGCTACGCATGGATGAACTGGACCCGTTCTTCATCGAGATATGCCGTCGTGTGCGGCTCACCGCTAGGGAAGAGGGTCGTCTCGCGGCGCTGGCGCGGCCTGCGAATACCCCAAGGGTCGCTTCGCAGGCGCTGAAAGGAAAACTGGGCGATCCGTGGGTGCCTATTAATCAGGGCAAGGGTGATCCATCCTCATTGACGGTCAGCGCCAACGGTTTCGACTACCGCCTCGCACAGCGCATCCTGTTTAAGCGGGAGCTGGAGAAACCGCTCTCAATGGATGAGTTGCCCGGGGAGCACGGGGTCGACAGCGAGATCCACATGGCGGTCCTGGTGCGAGGCCAAGGCAAGACGGAGGGGCTTCACGAACGAGTCATTCCATTGCCGGGATCGATTGCGGCGTTTCTGTCAGATGAGGAAGAACCGGATTCGACACTAGCTGATCTCTCCCGAGACATGGTTGTCTTTGCCGGCGAGGCCCGGAGGGTTCTGCGGCAGGCAGTCCTTGTTTATCTCCAAGGACCGGAAAACCCTAACTTCAAGAAGCCGGACGCCAATCCGACCATTGACGGCTACGACCGGAAGATCGACGAGGAGTTCTTCAACCGCCTGTTCGAAACGCCGAAGATCGGCTCGGACGAAGTGATCCACCGCTGGCAGCTATTCCTCCGAGACGAAGCGTTCCGACTGGCTCGGAACGTCTGGCATAGGACACTGCCGCCGAGGGCCCGCCGGGAGAAAGCTCGTGTAGCGTCTGAGGCAGTATTGTTCGGTGGACTCCGTAAACGATTACCCCAAGCTTTTCCCGAACATGATTCCAAGGAGGTTTCTACGTGAACACGGAAACTGTGGTTGGCCTTCGTCCACCAGCGGACGAGCCCGCCAAGCCCCACAGCTTGGGCCAAGTCATCGCAGCGCTGTCGCTGCAACTGCACCCCGAGAGGATCGGGACTGGTGCATTGGCCGAGCTTCGCCGCATGACAGGCAACGATCTCCCACCAGCGTTCTGGAAACGGTACCTAGAGGACGTGCCCCTGGAATGGCGAGAACCTCGCGGTTGCGTCGACGCACGTGTCGATCGGGCATGGGCTGGGCTCATGCGCGCCATGGTCGAAATGGCGCCACACCCGCACTCGTACGCTCAGCCGTTCGGCAAGGCGCTCGCCGAAAAAGATTACTCCGAAGATCGCTTCGTCCGATTGTTGCGCGCCGAAGGCGACGAGTTGGCTCGCGAGCTTCGTGTCGCTGGTGCATGGCTTGCTCGAGCAGGCATCAAGGCCAACTGGGAACAGCCGGCTCACCTGCTGCTCAGGGATCTTGGGCTTAACGTCAAGAACCAGATCTCCAGTCACCAAATGGCACGGGACTACTTCCGTTTCCGTGTCGAGGCCCGTCGATCATCGAACTAGAATCAGTAAGGAGATCACGATCATGAAAGCACGCTTTCTCCAACTCCACACCCTCACCGGCTACTCGGCGACATTGCTGAACCGCGACGACATCGGCCGAGCAAAGCGCCTGCCATTCGGTGGCCACGATCGCATCCGCGTGTCGTCGCAGTGCCTCAAGCGGCACTGGCGAGAGGCAACGGGCGAGTGGTCCCTGCAAGATCTGGGCAGCGGCAAGTCGACGCGCTCCCGGCGGGTATTCAGCGACGTGATTCCCGCCCGTCTTCGGAAACGAGGACTCTCGGAAGACCGGATCGTCAATGTGCTCATGCCCATCAGGGCAGCGGTGCTGGGTGAGAGCATAAAGGCGAAGCAGGCGCGCAAGGAAAAAGCGGCCGAGGATGCCAACCCGTTCGACGGCTTGCACACCGAACAGGTGATCGTTCTAGGCGAGCCTGAGATCGCCTTCCTCACGGACCTCGCCGCAGAGCTTGTCCAGGACGACTCCGAAGGAGCGGCCAAGAAGGTCGAGACCTACTTCAAGGACAAAGCAAAAAAAGCGAATCTGAAGACACTGGGCATGGGTTCCGGTCTGGATGCTGCAATCTTCGGGCGCATGGTGACATCGGACCTTTTGGCTCGCGCCGACGCAGCCGTGCATGTCGCACACAGCTTCACTGTGCATGCCGAAGAAGCGGAGCCGGACTATTTCTCGGCGCTCGACGATTGGGTTGCCGCAGAGGGTGAGCTCGGCTCCGGCCATATCAACACTAGTGAGTTGACCAGCGGACTGTTCTATACCTATGTCGTTGTCGATTTATGCCAGCTTGTCGGAAATCTGTCGGGAGATCGAGTGTTGTCGGGAGAGGTTCTCCGCCGGCTGATTCACCTGATTGCGACGGTTTCCCCCGGTGCGAAACTGGGGGCGACAGCACCGTATGCCTGCGCTGAACTGATGTTGGCGGAGACCGGCACACGACAGCCACGTACTCTGGCAAACGCCTTCATGAAACCCGTTTCGAAGCAGGGTGCAAAGGAGAAAGCCGCCGCCGCAATCGGCGAGTATCTTGGCCGTTATGACGCCATGTATGGCCCGCACGAGGGACGCCGGCTTGCGACCATGATCGAACCGCCGCCAGACCACGCAGGCGAAAGAGTGACAATGGAAGTACTCTCTCAATGGGCTTCCGAACCGGTGTTGGAGGCAAGCTGATGCAGGTGCTCGTTCTTCATCTTCAAGCACCGCTCATGAGCTTCGGCGGTCCCCAAGTCGACCAGATTGGGCCGACGGGACGGTTTCCGACGATGAGTCAGGTCACTGGTCTGTTCGCAAACGCTCTGGGCTACTCGCATGGCGACTTCGATCGGTTGCAAGCCTTGCAGTCGCGGCTGTCCATCGCCAGCGCTCTTGTGCGCGAAGGTGAAGAGTTGCAGGACTACCAGACCGTGGATCTCGGCCAAGCACATCTGCGCAACCCCTCCTGGACAACGCGGGGAAGCACCGAGCATCGAGAAGGTGGACTGGAGGCGCGGTACGGCACCCATATCCGCTTCCGCCGTTACCGTGCGGACGCCAGCGTGCTGAGCACGGTGTCGCTGTCGCCAGCTGATGAGAAGCCGATGCTGAACGATATAGGGAACGCCTTAATAGCGCCCGCGCGGCCGCTGTTCATCGGGCGCAAACCTTGCCTGCCTTCTACAAGGCTGTTCGTCGGCATCATCGTGGATGCCGACAGCCTCACCGACGCCCTCACTCGTGTACCCGACACCTTCCCCGAACGATGGTCAGAGATCGCGGGCGGGAATGGCCGAGCAACGGTCATGGCCGAGTGGCCGGAAGGTGGTGATCGAGCCTTGTCGCCCGAAGCGCCGCTTGCGACGCACCGCGTCATCGACCGCCGAGACTGGCGAAACCAATTGCATGGCGGAGAGAGGGTCGTGGCTCGCGGCACTCTCGTCCTGAGCCGCATGCATGCTCCGGCCACTGGAGGTGCATCATGACCGACTTGTATCTTGTTCACCTGCCGTTGAATCTCCGCGCGTTTACCACCTGGGCGCTTGGTCACCGCTACCTGGACACACCGCCGGGAGATGGCCGCGGACGGCCACGTGACACCGAGATGGGCTACGCCCTTCACGCGGCCCTTACCGGCCTGTTCGGCGTGCAGTCTCCACGTCCGTTCGCTATTCCACCTTTGATCCGGCGCGAGCGCGCGCGTTCGTTGGCCGCAATGGAGTCCCGTGGCGCCATGCTCGACCTGTTCGGCTACGCGCGCGTTCCCCTCGACACTCTTCAAACGCTGGCCCAACTCGCCGACGACGAGCTACGCGCCACGATCAACTGGGAAAGTGCGCGGTCCAAGCCGATGCCCTCCCGGTGGCCGAGGTATTTGCGGCTCCGCTTCGATCTTCGGGCTTGCCCGGTACGACGGATCATGAAACCGGTTACGACTCGGGAGCGCCCGAATCTTCCGGCTACAACGATCTGCAAAGGGAAGGAAGTAGACGCTTTTCAGGTAGCCGCAGCACGAGCGACAGCCCGCAGTGAACCACCCACAAGGGATCAGGTCTACATCGAGTGGCTCAAGGAACGACTTGTGCCGCGGCCGGAACGGCCGCAGGCCGTTGCGCTGGTGCCGAACTCGGTGAGGGTGGAAGCCTATCGCTCTGTCCGCCTGTTGCGCCGCCCGCGAGGGGAGAACGGGCGACGTTCTCCTCAGTGGCTCACGCGGCCAGACGTCCGCTATACGGGCATGTTGGACATCGTGAGCGCGGATACGTTCTCAGACCTCCTCGCGAGCGGTGTTGGACGTCATTGCGGCTTCGGTTTTGGCATGTTGCTCCTCAAGCCAGCATGAGGTCACGCAACAGAGAGATCTAGTTATGGCGCTCCCCGGTCGTCTCGGACTCGATACTGCTCGTATCCCGCACGCCGATCGCCACGGCTTGGTATGGATCTCCCGCGGTCACCTGTCGGTGGAGAACGGCACACTCCGCTTTCGGACGGCTGGGGGCGGAGACCTTGAACCGGGCGACTATGCCATTCCGTTCCAGATGGTATCAATCCTGCTACTCGGCCCGGGCAGCACTGTGAGCCATGACGCGCTTCGACTCTGCGCCCGTCACGGCACCTGCCTGGTCGCAGTAGGGGAGGACGGCGTACGGACCTACACTGCGCCGCCACTCGGACCCGACCATTCTGCCATCGCCCGCCGGCAGGCCAAGCTATGGGCTGACCCGGAGAAGCGGCTGGCTCTTGTCCGCCGCTTGTATGCGTGGAGGTTGGGAGAAGTACTGCCGAATCGCGAACTGGAGGCGTTGCGCGGCATCGAAGGAGCGCGCATGCGAGCGCTCTATCAGACGATCGCGCAGCAATACGGCGTGGTGTGGAAGGGCCGTCGCTACGACCGTGCAAACCCCGAATCAGCCGACTTGCCAAACCAAGCCATCAACCATGCTGCGACCGCCGTCGAAGCGGCGGCCTCGGTCGCCGTCACCGGGGTCGGTGCGCTGCCACAATTGGGCTTCATTCATGAAGACTCCGGGATTGCGTTCGTGCTCGATGTCGCCGATCTGTATCGGGGTAATGTAACACTACCGGTGGCGTTCCGTGCTGTGCGCGCCCACGAACGCGATCCATCACTGCCGCTGGAACGACGTGTCCGCCAGTTGGCCGGCCGGGAGTTTCGGCAGAGCAGGCTGATCCCGAAGATGATCGATCGAATCAAGGAGATGTTCGATGCCGATGTGCGTAGTCGTGACCCGTGACGTTCCAGCCAGATTTAGGGGCTTCCTTGCTTCCTGCATGCTTGAGATCGCCCCTGCCGTCTATACCCAGCCCGACATGTCTGCTTCTGTCCGAGAGCGTGTGTGGGCTGTGTTGAGCGACTGGTGGGATTACTACGGTCAGGGGTCAGTCGTCATGACTTGGGCAGCACCGAACACGTCGGAGCGTCAGGGCGTGTCACTGCTGGGAGAGCCCATCAAGAATTTGGTCGAGTACGACGGACTGTATGTTGTCAGGCAACCGCCACCGCCCTAACGATCTTCGCCTTTTGTTTGGAGTTTCCCCCGCAGGCGCGGGGATGGACCGTGAGGCCCTGGACGAGAAAGAGGCGGCTATCGGTTTCCCCCGCAGGCGCGGGGATGGACCCGCATCGAGGATGTCGGGATGCACGGTGCCCAGGTTTCCCCCGCAGGCGCGGGGATGGACCCTGTTCTTTGAGAGCAGGGAGAAAGCCGTCAGCGTTTCCCCCGCAGGCGCGGGGATGGACCCGTCCGCAAGACGGCAGCAAGCAAGCAAGACGAGTTTCCCCCGCAGGCGCGGGGATGGACCCCAGGTCGCCAGCCGCTTTGGTGTGTCCAAGCGGTTTCCCCCGCAGGCGCGGGGATGGACCTTCGGAGAACCCCCACGACGCGTTCGCCAACTTGTTTCCCCCGCAGGCGCGGGGATGGACCCTCCGATCGACATACCGGGCACCGCCCGCCGCAGTTTCCCCCGCAGGCGCGGGGATGGACCGCCTTTGATGCTGAAACCGCCGAGATCGAAAAGGTTTCCCCCGCAGGCGCGGGGATGGACCCTGTCGCCAAGGCCATGGCCGGCATCACCATTCGTTTCCCCCGCAGGCGCGGGGATGGACCTGTCGCCCTAGCGGATGGAGGCAGCTACTACGAGTTTCCCCCGCAGGCGCGGGGATGGACCGTCCATACAGATAGTCACCGCCAGTAGGCAATTGTTTCCCCCGCAGGCGCGGGGATGGACCTCTTGGTCGCGGAGTCGGCTACCATCTGCTCCAGTTTCCCCCGCAGGCGCGGGGATGGACCTGAATCCGGCTGGCGTTGCAGTTGAGGACGTGCGTTTCCCCCGCAGGCGCGGGGATGGACCGGGACGGGAGTTAACTTGTGAGTACCTGCCTTCGTTTCCCCCGCAGGCGCGGGGATGGACCCTGTCCAACAATTTCCGACTGAAGGAGTTCCTGGTTTCCCCCGCAGGCGCGGGGATGGACCGGGCCAGGAGGATGCGGAGAGGGTGTACCAGACGTTTCCCCCGCAGGCGCGGGGATGGACCCACGGTCACCATTGGGCGAAACAATACCCGCCGGTTTCCCCCGCAGGCGCGGGGATGGACCTTCGAAGCCCTGGTCGACGCCATGGTTATCGACGTTTCCCCCGCAGGCGCGGGGATGGACCGCGGTCCGCGAAGGAGAACAGCGACTGGCACGAGTTTCCCCCGCAGGCGCGGGGATGGACCGGTGTGACGCCCGAAGGACGCGCCAAGGCGTTGGTTTCCCCCGCAGGCGCGGGGATGGACCGCGGGATATGGAGTACATCCTAACCCGCCGACGGTTTCCCCCGCAGGCGCGGGGATGGACCTCCGGCTCCACCTTCGGGTAGTCGTAGCAGTACGTTTCCCCCGCAGGCGCGGGGATGGACCCGTCACCATGTGGTGAGCCTGTTGCCACATCTGGTTTCCCCCGCAGGCGCGGGGATGGACCGCTACAAAGACCGCGACGCCGCCGTGAGGAGGGGTTTCCCCCGCAGGCGCGGGGATGGACCGCTTGAGAACGGGGTTTACAGTTCTCAGAAAGTGTTTCCCCCGCAGGCGCGGGGATGGACCTGTTGAGGGCGCGGCCAGCCCGTTCGAGTAACCGTTTCCCCCGCAGGCGCGGGGATGGACCTGGTGCGGGCCGCCACCACGGCGAAGGATGCCCGTTTCCCCCGCAGGCGCGGGGATGGACCCCAGAGCGAGTCGGCCAGAAACTTCGGAGAGCGGTTTCCCCCGCAGGCGCGGGGATGGACCCTTGATTGTGTTCCCCTCTTTCACGATCTACACGTTTCCCCCGCAGGCGCGGGGATGGACCTCGTGCATCCGCCGGGCCCGCTTCGTCAGTATCGTTTCCCCCGCAGGCGCGGGGATGGACCTTTGATCTCGCCCTTGAGCTCGTCGACGGTAACGTTTCCCCCGCAGGCGCGGGGATGGACCCCGGGGACGAGTTCTTCTGCGACGAAGAAAAGGGTTTCCCCCGCAGGCGCGGGGATGGACCCCCCGGCCGGTCCGGAGTTTCCTGAATGAAAAAGTTTCCCCCGCAGGCGCGGGGATGGACCCGGCTGGGCCAGACCGCCGCCTTCGACCAGAACGTTTCCCCCGCAGGCGCGGGGATGGACCCGTGAATCACGGTTGCAGGATCGGTCGGCACAAGTTTCCCCCGCAGGCGCGGGGATGGACCGATTTCACTCAGCATTTCGCCGCTTCCGTTTCCGTTTCCCCCGCAGGCGCGGGGATGGACCGTACCTGGCCACCTACGACCTGAAGGGCACGGGGTTTCCCCCGCAGGCGCGGGGATGGACCCACGGTGGAGCAGGTAGTAACCGCTTTCGACCTGTTTCCCCCGCAGGCGCGGGGATGGACCCTGATTTTGCTTTCGGATATCGAACAGGTCGCGGTTTCCCCCGCAGGCGCGGGGATGGACCTGTCAAATTCAACTCGACCGTCAAGGCCGGTGAGTTTCCCCCGCAGGCGCGGGGATGGACCCTGACCATATCGCTTCGGCAGACCGGGGGGCAGGTTTCCCCCGCAGGCGCGGGGATGGATCGCCCTCCACCGCTCCAAGAAGGGCGCACTGAAAGAGGGAAACAGGGGGCGTTGTTGAGTTGCCGGGATGCCTTAACTCACACCGATTGTTGAAATCGGTCGGATGGTCTGGGACGTGAGTCCCCTGCGAAGCAGGGACTCCATCTCCGCAATCGCCAAGAGATTCAGAACGGCCAATTGAGGTTATTCCAATTATTCAGCAATGTCCCCTGGTTTCTCTGACTCGTGGGGAAGCCTCGTTTTTGGGGCCAAGTCAAAGAATTCGCGGTCACGACGCCGAAAAGTTTAGCCATCGCAGGCGGTGGCAACGGCAAGGGCCCGGCACACGTCGTTCATTTTCTCCGGCCCAACCGTACCGACAAATTTCTTCAAGCGGGTCTTTTCGACCGTCTGGACGTGGTCCAGGTTCACGGCCGAATCCTTCTTCAACCCTTCTTCCACTCCCACGACAACCTCACTTGGCGCTCCCCGAATCACGGACGTTACCGGCGCCACCATTACGGTGTGCAATAGTTCGATAACCTCTGGACGTGTTAGCACCAGGACCGGCCGGCGCTTATCTGGACGGGAAAAGGAAAATAACCATATTTCACCGCGTCTTATCCGTCCATCCATGCAGCTTCATCCTCCCACCCTTTGAATTCTTTCCCGAGGTCGGCATTGGAGCCGTATGCCTTTTGGTACTGACGGGCAATCTCGACTCGGCTTTGACGGGCCAGATACTCCGCTGCGGCACGGCGAAGCACTGCGGATCGTCCAATCTGCTGTACTTCTTCAGTTTTGTCGAGTCTGGACAACAACTCTTCATCCATCGTAATCTGTATGGTCTTCATAGCTATATTATATGTGGCACAATGCTGTGTAACAAAGGAGTTCTTTCGCCGGAACTTCCGGCGGCTCGAGAGTTTCGCCGGCCACTGTCGGGTGGAAACAGGGGACATTGTTGAATTACCGGAAAGCCTTGACTCACACCGGTTGTTGGAATCGGTCGGATGGTCTCGGACACGAATCCCCTGTCAGGCAGGCACTCCGACTCCGCCAAGGGGTTCAGAATGGCCAATTGAAGTTATTCCAATTATTCGACAACGGCCCCTCGTTTCTGTCCCGAAAGGCGTTGAGCGGGAAAACTCACGGGGGGTACAATGCAGGCAATCGGTTCGTCATTGGCTGTCCGATGCCGAACGGGGTTCAAGCACCTTGTTTTTGGTGACCGGCAGAACAACAGAACACCTCATGGATAGTCCGTTACTGAAAGCCGTTGGGCACCACCCCAATCGGTCATCGCTTATCATTCCTGTCAGACGCCTGTCGGGACGGTCAGAATGATGACCCATAGGAACTTTCCCATCGGCAGCAGCGAGCGGCCCCTCCGGGTGGCCATCGTGGGCTCGGGCCCTTCCGGGTTTTACACTGCCGACACCCTATTCAAGCAGAAGGATCTCCACCTGAACGTGGACATGTTCGAGCGCATGGCCATGCCCTACGGGCTGGTGCGCTACGGCGTGGCTCCGGATCACCAGAAAACCAAGAAAGTCATTCGCACCTACGAAGCCACCGCGAGGGATCCCCGATTCCGATTCTTCGGCAACGTCCAGGTGGGCCGCGATCTGCAGGTGGAGGAACTGCAGGAGCACTACGATCAGATTGTCTACGCCGTCGGATGTGGGTCGGATCGGCGGTTGGACATTCCGGGAGAGGATCTGCCGGGTAGCCACACGGCGACTGCGTTTGTGGCGTGGTACAACGGGCATCCGGATCATCGATACGACCGGTTCGATCTGTCCGCACGGCGGGTGGCGGTGGTGGGTGTGGGCAACGTGGCCATGGACGTCACGCGAATCCTGGTGCGGAATGCGGAAGATCTGGCCTCGACGGATGTCGCCGGGCACGCTTTGCAAGCCCTTCGCAGCAGCTCGGTTGAAGAGGTCCTGGTGCTGGGCCGCCGGGGACCGGTCCAGGCCAAGTTCACTCCCAAGGAAATCCGGGAAATCGGCAGCCTTCCCAATGTGGATCTGGCGGTCAGCCCCCAGGACCTGGAATTGGACCCGTCGACTCGCTTCCAACTGGAGAAGGACCGGTTTGCCCGCCGTAATTTCGAGTATCTGAATGAGCGGGCTCACCAGGAGGCCCGCCCCGGATGCCGCCGCGTCCGCTTGCGCTTTTTCAGCTCGCCGGTGGAAATCGTGGAGAAGCAGGGGCGGGTCGGTTCCGTCCGGCTGGAACGGAATCGCCTGGTCTGGGATGAACAAGGACATTCCCGTTGCCTGGGCACCGGAGAGTTCGAGAGCCTCGAGGTTGGTCTGGTCTTTCGGTCGGTGGGATATCGGGGAGTCCCGATTGCGGGCATTCCCTTCGATGAACGCAAGGGCCTGATTCCCAACGCGGCCGGGCGGGTTCTACGCTCCCCCGGCGACGAAACCGGGGCCGGCGAGTACGTGGTGGGCTGGATCAAGCGAGGCCCTTCCGGTCTTATTGGCGCCAACAGGCCGGACTCGGCGGAGACGGTCCGCGGGATGATGGAGGATCTCCAGGGCCGCGAGGCCAGGCCCTTTCCGGAGGGAAACCGTCAGGTCCTGGAAGGTCGGCTCATGGAGCGGGGAATCCGGCCCATTCGCTTTCGGGACTGGCAACTCATCGACGTGGAGGAGCAGGAGCGAGGGCGAAAGCAGGGCAAGGTGAGGGAGAAGATCTCGGATCCGGCAGAAGTGGTCTCGTTGTTGAAAAAGAGGCAGCGCGCTGAAGGGACGCAAGTTCTTGGGTAAACGGCCCTTGCATCTGGCGGAAGCTCATGACCATCGCTACCTCCGACAGCCGGCCGTCAGGTGAATACCATCACAGAACACACGATGACGAAATGGCGGTTCCGTGCCACTTTTCTGATCGTAGCGGCAGTAGGGTTATTCTCCGGGACTATCGCCCAGGCGGACGACTTTTACTTGCGAGCCGGGGTCGGCCTTGAGGGGTCGGAGGAAACTCGGTTCAAGGACCAATCCTGTTCGAGCACCGCTCCGGCGGCCTTATACGGTTGTGGGACAGGAAACGACGGCGCGCCCACGAGTTCGCTGGGCGATTTCGGCAGAATGGCCGGCTTCGAACTCGGGATTGGCCGCGCCGTGGCGCCTGCCTTGCGGCTGGAAGCTGTCCTGCAACACCGCCCGAGCTTTTCCTTCAAGGGCCGCGCCAATTTTGTCCAGACTTCGGCCAGGCAGTCGGTCTCGGCAGATTTGTCCTCCCTGTCCGGCATGATTGCCGCCTATGTGGATCTTCCACAGGCGGGTCTGAGAAAGTTCGGCCCGTTCAGTCCGTTTATCGGGGGTGGCGCCGGTGTTTCTCGTATTGACATCGGCGAAACCCGCATGGAGTTTCCAAAAACAGCAACTATTGTTCCAGGTGGACAATGGGTTGGGCTTGCCCGAATGTTGGTGGCGGGCGTGGGGATAGGACTAACCGAGACGGTGGCACTCGATCTCGCCTATCGCTACACAAATTCCGGCGCTGTCGAAACCGGTAGTGCCACGGGACGGATCGTTTGGCATGACGGGAGCCGCGAACCACTGGAGCTCGGCCTCGCCGAGACACGGGCAAGGCTGTCGGGACAAGGGTTCTGGGTGTCCCTGCGCTATGGGTTTTAGCTAAGGAGCAAACATCTCACCCAGGACATGCAGGACTTTTTGTGCGGTCTTGTCGTGAATTTTGCCCAGGCGTCGAAGCAGGCGTGTCTTGTCGATCGTGCGTATCTGATCCAGGACGATTTGCCCGTTTTTGTGCTGAAAGCGGACGGGAATGCGGGTGGGATAACGAGCACCTGTTGATGTCAGAGGGGCAACGATAACCGTGCCGATGTGTTGGTTGATCTCGTCGGGAGAAATTACGACGCATGGGCGGGTTTTCCGAATTTCGTGACCCTTTGTGGGATCGAGTCGTACCAGATAGACCTCGAAGCGGGCAACTACCATTCCCACTCCGTGGTGTCCCATTGGGTAGCTGATGGAAACTCCTCATCAAGAAGCGTGTCGTCCCCGTGTTCGCGCATTTGCCGGAAGGCATCATCCCATCCGCCCCGGGTCTGAGTAGCCGGACGAATGACCAGGTGGTCGTGGCGGGGTTCCAGCTCGACTTCGTCGTTGAAACGGTACTGTTCCAGGAGCACTTTCGGTATGCGTATACCACGCGAGTTTCCAATCCTTATCAGAGCAGCTTTCACGGGAAGCCTCCGCTTCGCCAAGGTAATTACAATGTAGATACAGGAAAAGACCGAGCCTGTCAAATCATTCAACCGCCGAGCCGACCCTTCGCGCCGTGGACCTGCAGGCCTCAGCATACTCGGAGCACCAATTCTACCAAGAAGTGGTCGAAGAGATTCGCCTTGTCGATGCCGACGTGTACGCAGGATGCCGTCTCCATGAGGAATTAAAGACAGACGAAGGTGAGGTAGTCAACCGCTTGCTGGAAAGCGAAACACTCAGCATTTGCGGCATGGTTGATTGGCTGAGTCGCCGGGATGGGCAACTCATTTCCTATGAGCACGGGCACGTTCGTTCTGCAAAAAAAAGTGATCGTCCGCAGGCGTGACCGAGGGATCATTTGCAGGTCAGCGCCTTCGCGTGCGTTTGGAATAACACACAGACACCGCTATCAAAGAGGCGAGGAAATGTTGTCAGGTCAATAATACGACTGTCCGCGTTCCTGATGGACGAAGAAGCGCGTGAAGATGTCCGAAGTTCCGTTAGTCGTGCGCGAGAACTCAGTCGGTTAGTGGTTAGTGGAGTGTCCCTCTGTGTGACCGAAAATGAGGGGCCGTGTCTGCGCTGTTTTCCTACACCCGTCTTCCTATCCTCTTTCGGCCCGACGATCTAGCGGTTCTCCGTACCCACACTTCGAATGCGGTCATCGGGGGTAAACGCCTGATATTGACGAACCACCTGCTCCGGCATCGGCGCGCAGCTACCATTGACCGCTACCTCGGTCTCGACGATGCTATTCTGAACCAAGTTGCCGAACGTGTCGCTGTTGCAAGCGAGCGAAAGATGGGTTCCACTTGTAGTGTGGCAAGATAGTGAAACGGCTCGGTTTTCCTCGCGAGACGACGAAAGATCGGAGGACAAAATGAATGAAGACGTTCTTCTATTGAAGGATATATGGCCGATAGACAATCCTGACGACTACAAGATTCATTTTGGAACTCACAATGACCGTCACCATCCACTGGATCTCTGGTTGGAGGACAGAAAAGAGTGGGAAGGATGGCAGCGATACCACCCCCAAAAGAATGAGTTCAACAGAAAGTATATTTTCTCAGCCATGCAATTCCATCACGACGGGAAAAATGTTTGGTTATTTGGAGGGATATTTCGTGTTCTGGCTCGTCGTGAGGACTCCCGAGACGACCACGGATACCACTACGACGTCGCATTGATGGGGAATGGAAAATCATTCATCGGGCGCCTCAAATTTGCGGCTCCTTCTCGCAAGTCTCGTACGACGCGTGCGAAGTTTGAAAGACATTATCACTCATTGGAGGTTCTGGAAGTTCTGCGAGAGCCATTTTCAGGCCGACCGTTTCCTGGCTTTGAGAACATAAATATCTCCTTTACCGAACTTCAAACACTAGTTCGGAACCAGAGGACCGATTGGAAGTCGTCTCTGGAGAATGTACATGGGATTTACATGATTGCAGATACCAGTACGGGCAAGCGATATGTTGGGTCAGCTTATGGGGATTCAGGAATCTGGTCGAGGTGGGAAACCTACGTCGACTCGGGACATGGAGGAAACAAGAAGTTGAAAGAACTGTTGGATGATGAGAATTGGAAAGACTACGTCAGGAAAAATTTTCGATACTCCTTGCTCGAATATCACCCTAAACGGACGTCGAAAGACATAGTTATCAGGCGCGAGGAATTTTGGAAGGAAACCCTATTGACTAAGGGAGAGTACGGTCTAAACGAGTGATTTATTGGAGATGAGGTCATTCAGGGAGGGAGTGTTGCAAGAATTCAACCGCTCTTGACTAATCAGCCAACTTCTCCTGTCTATTTAGGTGTTGTCCGTATTTTCTGGTCTGGAGGCTCTTTGTCTCCACTTCTCAATTTCACTCGGCGTTAGATCGATCCCGAACTGTCGACAAAGCTCCCCTAATTCCAGTGCATAGGAATCAATCTCGATGCACTTCCCCCCCAACTCAGTTACTTCCTTGACCGGTATCATCGCCGCGAACGTGCGTTGGTAAAACTTTCCCGCAAAAAAATCCCGGATTGCATCTGAGGTCAACCGTCCCGGCTCCCTCATACAAGCGGTTTTTTCCATGATGCTAATCTCGCCTGATCTGATGAGATTCATAAGGTTTCTGGGAGACGTTACCAAGTGACCACCAACACGCCATCCGGTGAAGAGACGATTTCCAGCCACTATCCCGGTCACAACATGATTGACAGATTGACCAGTTGCACCGAGGCGCGAAAGCACAAACTCGCGTTGAGATGCCTGTTCCAATACTACGAGGTTGCGATCAAGTTGAGTCGCTGCCTTTTCGCAGTGGTCTAGGCTTGTCCGAAGCTCGAACATACTGCAAGGCAAAAGCGGGTCTTTGCACTCGAGAATCAGTACCGTGTCGTCAATCAACGCCGCGACATCCATTTCGCCCACTACATCGCCTCCGGAGTGGAGCTTAATGCCGGATTCGGCCCGATGACCAACTTCTCTGAATGCGCTGACCAATTGATTTTCAATCAAATTTGTCCCAGCGCTTGGACGTTTTCCTGTAAGCATGAAAGCGGCTCGTTGAAGATCGGAACTGCAGAAAATGAACATCGGCAGTTGCCACTCATGACCTGTAGACAGTAGCGGGCGGTATTGGATGTCGAAGTGTAATGGCAGATCATCCGAGTCGGGAGGCCAACGGAAGAGATTTCGAAACTCTTTGGCGGCCTCAGGTTTCAATACCGTTCCAAGAAGAGTGTCCAAGGCATCGTCATTCCGCAAGGTAGTCACGGCCGAATTTGCGACAATATCGTCTTGACCTCGGCGCTGGGAGAACTCGACTGCAACACAGGTGGCAAGAACCATTGAAAGCCGCATGACCATCCTAATGTCGTGTAACGTTAAGTGTTTGCCTACAACATACTTCATAGTATCTTCCGGTGTAAGTCCGTATTTTTCCTCAGACTCTTCGGCGCCCGGAAGTTCTTCCTTAGCGTAACCGACATCACTCAAAGCATTCAAAAGCTCCGGAATTAGCGGATACTCGAAACGTACACGGGCAATCGGTGTGTCCATCAAACGAATGAGGCCTTTTCTTGTCATTACAGAGTGGAGTGTCTGGCCAAGTTCTTTGATGGTGGCTGCGCCGAGTTGCTCAGATTCAATTTTCAATCGATTTCGCTGCATTTCGTTGTCGATATAGCCGAGGCGAATCCCTTTCTCTACTTCGGGCGATGGTGGAGAAACTGTCAACACTCCATTCTCATTTTTTGTGCAGCGGTAATTGAATGAATTTACTAACACCTCGACCGCTGTGAATTGTCGGAGTGCTGCTGCCCGTTTCAAGATTTCATAATAACGGCCTCTGCATATGCCACCCGTATCCCAGAGGCTTGCGTTCAGTTCGGTTATGCCGAACCGATGGTATGCATGACTCCATAGGAAGGAGAATCCTTCCGCAAGATTTTCTTTAAATCCCTGTTCGTTTCCTCGACCGGTGTACCACTGCAAGTCGAAGTCCAAGTCCCTGAAAAAGTCCTGCATGAACATTAGGTTGAGCGTTGCGAGGCAGCTGCGAAGGAATGTGAGCGACTCCTGACGAATCAATGCCATGAGATCCTTGAATTCATCACGGGCATCTGAAACGATCGTCAATAGAGCCAGATTTCTGAACAAAAATGAGCGGGACTCATTAGAAAGTTTCAGACTATCGGTGTGGTCGAGAATTTCTTGAGCCAGAAACCGTGGCATCGTTCCATTGAAGTCATAGTTTGACGCACGAAGAAGTCCGTTGCGCTTGAGCCAGCTAAGTGTCTTCCCTTGGTCCAACAGAAAGGCAGTAGCGAGCCAATTTACCGCTCGGCCCCGTTGGTGGTGGCGTGCATGGTCGAGCGAACGCTTGAGGATGGGGACAACTTGGTCATTGCTAATCCCCAGAGTTTCAAGGCATTCACGGATCCGTGGGGTAGAGCGGAGCCAGTAATTTGAACACGCCTTTGAAATCTGGCGCGCAGAGTCATCTAGGTTTAGGGAGCCCATTCAATCAACTCCAACAGAACTAATGGCGCCGAATTCTGCTTGACCCGTAATGCCAGAAATCCCGGCCGAAGATCAAAACTCCGCAATTAGTCCCGCCCTATCTCTCCCCTCCCATCATGGCTATCTCTCGGGCCAATCCTGAGCGGTAATCTCCCGCATAGACCATGACAAAACCCTTGGGGCAGACGAGCTCCTCCTCGGGCTGCAGGATCCGATCGACGTCGTAGTGGAACGAGACCTCGACCCGCCGGTCGCGGGCGGTCCCCACGGGTATGGCGAGCACCCCCGATTCGGGAGGCCGGCTGGCCACGGTCATTCCCATGACGCGGTTCCAGAAGGCCACCCGGGCGAATCCGGGAGTGGCGGTGGTCACAGTCCGGGTGAAGTCGATGTCGAGCAGGGGCAGGCTGGCCTCTCCATGGACAGGCTGATCCAGTTGAAAGCACTGGAGGGCGTGGCGAGGAGCCCGGGGATCGGTCAGGGAAGCATCCATGCGGTAGAACTGGTTGGTGATCCGGGTGATGCGGAGGGGGCGTTCCAGGTCCAGGTTGCGGTAGACGGCCCAGATGATGGCCGTGTCCGGATAGGCCTCGTAATACTCGACGACCATGGTCTTCTCGATCAGGACGCCGTCTTCGGTTTCGCCGTGGCCGGTGATCTTGAGGCGCTTCCCGGGGCCGAAGCGGCCTCTCACCTCGGAAAGGCCGATGTTCCGGTAGTCGACGTAGAAATCCAGGATCTCTTTTCCCTCAACCGAAATGAAGTGGCTGGGTTTGGCCAGGGTGGGATCGGGCGGGTTGTGGCTGAGAGCCAGGAGACGGCCGTCCTGGCGGAAAAAGACCCCGCAATAGAGCTCCCGATCGAAGCGGATCTGAATGGAGGAGTTGCGGAACCACACTTCCCCCTCGGCCACGGCAGTATAGTGGATTCCCCGGGAAAGCTCCGTCTGCCGCTGTCCGCCGCCGCACCCCAGGCACAGGATCCAAAGGAGGAACCCGCTCAGCACCGCTCGGCCGTGGGGTCGGGTTCCGATTCCGGCTCCCCGGCGCAATCCTGGAGCCGCCGGCTTGGAGGACCCCCAACGGTTTCGATGTCCGGGACGGGAAGGCATCATGACTTTTCTTTGCCTGAAATCGGAAAGGAAGGGGCTTGCCGGCCGGCACCGGCGGCCGGATTCTTTCGCCATTGAAACGCCCGCGGGCTATACGCTTCACCCGGATCGAACCGGGGCCGCGGGGGAGGCCTCGATCTGCATCAGGTAGTCCAGGCAGAGCTGGGACCAGGTCTCCAGTTGCGGGCGGCGCCGCAGCAGTTGCTGGAGGGTGAGGAAGCGAAGGTCGGTGATACAGCCCTCTCTCTTGGTGACCTCCCGGCCATCCAGCCGGCAGAGGTGCACGATTCCCAGATGGACCCGCCCCACCGGCGTGGAATCGTCGTTGAGAAGGCCCAGCGGCTGGGTTGGGAAAATGCCGTCCAGGGAGAGTTCTTCCGAGAGTTCGCGCTGCAGGGCCGCCTCATAGAACTCCCGTCCGCGATGGAACAGGCTTTCGTCCTCGGGATTGATGTGGCCGCCAATTCCGATCGAACCCATGTGGACCAGCCGCTTTTCCCCCGAGGCTTTCCCACGGACGTAGTGCAGCCAGCAGTCTCCCTTCCGGATCAGCACATAGGGAATCAGTTGCTTGAATTCAGGGTCCTGCTCGGCCTTGGACCTGGGCCGGAAACGGGAATTGCGGGGGTCCAGCAGCGCCTCCAGCCGGGCTTCCACCTGGGGTTGAAAACCTTGCCCGATCTCCAATGTCTGCAGCAATCGGCTCGGGACTCCCAGGACCATTTCGTCCTTCATGACTCTCCCCGCTTAGAAACGCAGGCTTGAGGTTAGGTAGGATCCCCGGGAAATGCAACCTTGAATTTGCTTGCCCGCGGGCATTGAGGGGTGTCAGACAAGATGCTTGACCCATCGGTTAGATCAACAAAGAAAAAAGAGTTATCCACGAAGGGCCACCAGGCGTGACGGCTCTGCCGCATCGGCAGGGCTGCGGTCTGGCAACCCGGCACGCCCCCCCTTTAGGGGCACGGGTGACGGGAGGAGGCTCCCCCCCGGGAGCGCGGGCGTCCCGCCCGCATCCTCTCCCTTTGCCTGCCGCTCGGTTTCCCTGCGATGCCGCAGCCGACCACCCTGCCGGCGGGAACCGCAGGGGCCCGGCCGAAGCAGAGCCTTGGCGCCCTTGCCGGTCGACCCGGGTGGAGGAGATGGCCGAGGCTGCGGGAAGAATTGTGCGGGCGGGACGCCCGCGCTCCCGGGGGGCTTTATTCCATGACATCGTCGAACCAAAGGAGATCTATCCGTATTCGTGTCTATTCGTGTTTATTCGTGGTTCGTCTTCACTTAATAATCCTGTCCATCCTGTGCATCCATGTTCAATGAGTAGAAAACCGGTCTAACGGGACAGGGTCCTCGTTCCCGACAGGCCATAAAGGTTCGTTGTTTCACTCTCGTATGATCCTCCCGGTGGGGGGCGGGCACAGCTGTGCTATATTGCCAAATGGAGGCGAAAAGGGTCTGGTGACTCTCCTGGTCTTCAAAACCTGTGCGTCGCGACGATGTCGGGACGGGTGGGTTCGATTCCCACACGCCTCCGCCAGCCCCCTCCGAAGCTCCCGCCATGCTCGTTCGACCGTAGTGACCGCTACGCTCTTCGCTCTCGAGCACGCGCTGAGGGAAAAACTCCTGCGCCATGAACACGGCCCTTGGTGAGAAATGCGGGCAAGAGCTGGAAGTGCTCATGGAAGCCGAGCGGTCCCGCCCCTGGGCTAGGACTCCGGCGCGGGAATTGGCCGGCCGACTATTCGCAGTGGCTGAGGCCTTTTACACCCGGGGAGACCCCCTGGCCGCGGAGACCGCGGAACGGATGGAGGTGCCTCCGGCCTCCGTCTGGTTCGAATCCATTTTCCCCGCGGTGTGGGGCCTGCTTTCGACCGCTGCGTTTCTGAAGCCCCTGGAAGGTTCGCTGGGAGAGATCGTCGCCTCGAAGCCGACACCCACCGAGGACTTCGCCGGGTCGCCGGCGGTGCGGCTGCTTCCCGCCAACGCGTTTCAACGCCTGCTCTTGCCGGGTTTTACGGGGCATGTCCTGCTGCGTCCGTCCCGGAGCCTGCCGCCAAGTCAGTCTTCCTCCGAGCCGCTGGCCCTTTGCCTGTTGCCATTCAACCTGGCCGGCATCGGCGCCCTGGACATCCTGCATCTGCTTTGCCGCGGCCCCAGCAGGGTCCTGGCCAAGGTTTCCGAGAAGGCTCCCTTTCTCAAGGCTCACCTGGAAAAGATTTTTGCGCCTCTGGTGTCGTGTGGCGCCCTGTCGTTCTTCCAGGGCGGACCCGACACCGGGGCGCGCCTGGCGGCCCGTGCCGAGTTCGACCGGATCCACCTGACCGGCAGTGCGCGCACGGCCGCGGCGGTGGAGGCCATTGCCGGAGAAGACAAGGTGACCTGCGAGTTGGGGGGCGTGACCCCGGCCATCGTCCTTCCCGAGGTGGGACGGGACAGGCGTCTATTGCTGCAGGTGGCGCGGCAGGTGGTGTTCGGAGCGCTGGCCAACAACGGGCAGCACTGCGTCAGCTATCAGGTGGTCCTGGTCCCGGATTCCCTGCAGGCCGCGCTGGGTCAGGCGCTGGCCAGGGAAATGGCGCTGGTGTCTCGGGCGGGGGGTCCGGCCGGGCCCCGTCGGCTGTTGATCGATGAGGCGGCGTCCTCCCGGGCGGCGGCCATGGTCGAGGACGCCCGCCGTCTGGGAGCCACGGCAACTTCGTTCGGGGAGAATGCCGGGGGGCGCCGCTTCCCTGTGACGCTCCTGAGCGGAATCACCGAAGAGATGCGGCTCTATCGCGAGGAGGCCTTCGGTCCGGTGTTGGGCCTGGCGAGCCTGCCCGACAGGGAGTTCAGCCGGACGGCTCTCTCCCGGGTCAATCAGTCGGGTCTGACAGGCGACTTGGGCGCCTCGCTGTTCACCCCGTTTACGGATTCGGAATCCGTCAGGCAACTGGCTCGCCGCCTCAAGCACGGGGTGGTGGCCATCAACAGCTATCCCGGCGTGGCCTACGCCACCACTCTGCCCTGGGGCCCCGGTCCCGGGCAGGCGAGCGGCCGGGGCTGGGTGCACAATTTCCAGTTCCTTGACGAGTCCCGAATAGAAAAAGTGGTGCTGGCGGCGCCGCTGGGAAGGAAGGGCCTGGGTCCGGTGGCCTGGGAGGACCCCTGGCTTCCCAACGTGGCGGGCCGCAGGCCCCTGCGGCTGGCCAGGGCCCTGGTGCGATCGGCCCTGGCCTACTTTCGGAAGCAGCCATGCCGGCTGCTGGCCTCGCAGTGGGACCTGGTTCCCTCGCTGATCGGACGCGAGCTCGTCGCCCGCCGCCAGGACCTCTCTCTATGAGAACTTCGGTCCAGGGGCGGCGTGGCCGCAAGGATGCTCCCGCAGATTCTCCTCCACCGGTTCCGCAATCATACGGTGCACTCGGTCCATCAGGGCGGGAATGTCCTTCGGACGCAGCCCCTTGGTCTGGATGGTGTCATGCAGGTGCACGGTGATTTGCGAAGGGTAGAGCATGATGCTTCCCTTGCGGCAGAACTGGAACGATCCACAAACGCTCATGGGAACAATGGGAGCGCCCAGCCGCTGGGCGATGACAAAGGCCCCCTTCTGGAAGGGTCCCACCCGGCCGTTCAGGGTGCGCGACCCCTCGGCAAATATCACCACGCTGATTCCATCCTGGAGGTGGGAGCGGACCCGGTTCAACAGGGCCTTGAAGTAGGACGGCCCCCCGCCCCTGCTGACCGGAATGTTGCCGAAACGGCTCATCATCCATCCGTAGACCGGGATCTTGAAGTGGGACTCCAGTTCCAGTCCTCGAACGAACTGAGGGATTCCGCAGTAGACCACGAAGGCGTCGAAGATGTTCACGTGGTTGCAGATGAAGATGCTGGTTTGATCGGGGTCGAATCCCGGCGCCCATCGCTTGCGGAAACGGAGGCCTGCCAGCCGAACGATATTGCGGCACAAGATCCTCTGGGGCCGGTCGTTCCAGCGCGGGTCCACGAAGATGCCCAGCACCACCAGGAAGGTGCAGACGGTGAAGAAGTGAAGGCTGCTGACCGCCCAGATCAGGCCACAGCGCAGGATCAGATAGAGTCGGCGCATGGAAGGTTTCGATTCGGTGGGCTCAACCGAGCCTGCTCGCCCGACGGGGATTGGTGCACCAGGTGACCGGTGCTCGTGGAGCTTCTCCGACTCACACCGCCACCCGGAGAGCTCCCGGCAGGACTTGGATGACCTGCGGGCGGCAGACGAGCACCTCGCCGTCGATCATGACCGGCGTGGGACCGTCGAGGTCGAAATCGACCCGTGGGGCCGCGGTTCGCCAGATCAGCGGGTGCGACATATGGGTTCCGGAGAAAATCCGGGGAAAGGTCTTCACGAACTCCCAGCGTCCGATGGCGCCGACCCGCGTGATCTCGATCAGTCCGTCCGAGATGTCGGCTTGCGGGGCGATCATGAGCTTCCCACCGGTGAAGCGGCTGTTGGAGAAGGTCAGGTAGGTGCAGGGTTGGCGGTGGATTTCGGCGTCCCGCTCCAACCGGAAGGGGAAGGTGGGGTAGCGCAGCCCCATCCAGCACCTCAGAATGGCCATCAGGTAGCCCACCTCTCCCCACCCCTTGAAGCGCCGGTTGGTGAGCTCTCCGGCGTCCGCCGTAAAGCCGATGCTGAGCAGATTGATGTAATGCACCGCACCCTCGGCATGGGTCAGGCGCATGACGTCGCAGGGACGGTACCGCCCAGCCAACAGTGCTTCCACGGCATGATCCAGTCCCCGGTGGCTGAAGTCCCTCAAAAAGGAATTCCCGGTGCCCAGGGGTAGAAATCCCAGGGTGACCGGTTCGGATTCGTCCTCACGCGGAAAGAGACCGTTGACCACCTCGAAGCTGGTTCCGTCTCCCCCCACGGCCAGAAAGCGGCGGAAACCGTTCCGGTAGGCCTCGCGGCAGAGACTGGTGGCATGGTCGGCTCTCCGGGTTTCCACCGACTCCACGGGCACCCCTTGCGAGCGCAGCCGCTCCAGGGCAGCCGGGGCCTGCCGCCCGCAGCGCCCTCCACCGGCGGCGGGATTGACGATGGCGAAGTAGGGTTTCATGTTTGTTTCAGGCAAGCGAATGGACGTCTTCCGGGTCCATGCGAGCCGCAATGGCGTCGGCCAGCACCTCGCGCTTGACCTTGAGCGAGGCCGTCCGAGGAAAGTCGTCCGGCCACATCAGGTAGCCCGAGAGGCGCTTGAAGTCGGGGAGCCTCCGGTTCCGGCGGCGCAGTTCCTCCAGCACTTCGCGGGGCAGGGAGTTGCCCGCTTCCAGGTGGAGCGCCACGATCAACTGTTCTCCTGTGAGGGAACGCCGCTTCCAGACAAAGTTGGCGGCAAAGATGCAAAGCTCCTTGACTTCAAGGCCGCTGAAGGCGTTCTCGATGTCCTCGGGATAGATGTTCTTGCCTCCCTCGGTGACCACCATGTTCTTGAGACGGCCCACCAGTTGGAGGTGCCCGCCGGCTTCCATGCGGCCCAGGTCCCCGGTCAGAAGCCAGCCGTCCTTGAAGGTCTCGGCTGTCAACTCCGGCTCGTCCAGGTAACCCTTCATCAGCGTCTCGCTCCTGACGGCGATCTCGCCCACGCCTTCGGTGTCCGGATCCAGCACCCGGATCTCCACTCCCGGCAGGGGCTTGCCCACCGTGTCGGCGCGAAAGGGGTCGAGATCGTTTACGGTGACCGCCGTTCCGGCCTCGGTGAGCCCGTAGCCGTTGGCGACCGGCAGACCCAGGTCATAGAAGAACTGCAGGGTTTCAGGATCGGCAAAGGCCCCGCCGGTGATGAAGGCCACCAGCTCCCCGCCCAGGGCCTGGTGGATCTGGGGCAGCAGCCGCCGGCTCAGGGCCGGTCTCGGCTTACCGGCCGTCAGCAGGCGGTTGATCCCGATCAGGCGGTTCAAGACCCAGCGTCGCATGGGTGGTAGCTCGGCGAACTTGGCTTTCATGCCGGTTTCCATGGCCTTGAGCACCATGGGAACCACGGCGACGTAGTTGATGCGGTAGCGGGGGAAGGCCGCCTTCAGGAATTCGGGCCGAAGGGTCCTCAGATGGATGACGGTGGCGCCGCAGACAAAGGGACCGATGAAGCCCACCATGAAGTCGATGGCATGGTTGGTGGGCAGGATACTGAGATAGCGCAGCCCCGGCCAGAAGGGATACCAGGTCAAGAGCGACCGGCACTGCTTCAGGTAGTTGTCATGGGTCAGCATGCACCCCTTGGGCCGGCCGCCGGTCCCGGAGGAGTAGACGATGCAGGCCAGGTCCGAGCGGTCGCGGGGGACAAACTCGGGCGTGGGGTCCGGCTCGCAGTTCTCCCAGCGCTCCGCCCCGGAAAGTTCCGCCTCGGCGGGGGCTTCGGTGACCAGGATGGTTTCGGGCCTGAAGTCTTCCGGCTTGATTTCCTTGGCCAGGGTCCGCCAGAGCGGGTACTCGATGATCAGCACCTTGGCCTTGGCGTGAGCCAGCAGGGCAAGATGGTCCGCAGGTCCCAGCTTGTAGTCCAGGGGCACCAGCACGCCGCCGCTGTAGAAGACCGCGTAGGCGCCGATGAGCCACTTGGACTGATTGGACATCAAGATGCTGGCTCGGTCGCCGGATGCGAACCCGGCGGCCTGCAGGGTGGCGGCAATGGGACGGGCGGCCTCGGCGAAGTCCCCGTAGGACAGGCGGCAGTTCTCCCGGTCGCGGTCGGCTTCGATCAGCGCCGGGTGATCGGCCCACTTGGAAGTGGAGGCGCGCAGGGCCTCACCCAGAGAACGGTGGGGGGTCAGGTCGGGGGCGGCAATCTTCATCAGAGTCTGGAATCCACGCGCTCGGCCAGGGTTCGAAAGTCGGTCACCCCCTGGAGCTCATAGTCGGGAAGCTCGATGCTAAAGTGATTTTCCAGTTGGGTCAACAGATCCAGGGCCTGCAGGCTGTTGATTCCAAGCATTTCGAAGAAGTCGTCGTCTCCGCTCAGTTGGCCGAGGGGAATTTGAAACCGCTCGGAGGCCAACTGAAGGATCCGGTTCAGGGTCTCTTCTTGCACGGGCATGAAAGGATCTCCTTGGCTGGGTGGTCGTCTGGGCGGCGGCGAAAAGGTTCACCCGATTCGGACGGGAAACCCACCGTCAACTTACGTTCCCTCCTCGGGTCAGGGCAGATAGGGCTGAACCTGGCTGCTCTCCACAAATTTGCGTAGCGCCGCTTCCACTTCGGGCCGATCGAAGAGCGCGCAGAAGGTTTCGATCTCCCGTTCGAGCTCGCGATGAGGGATCGGCTTGATGAAGCGCTTGGCCTCCCGGGCCGCGCGCGAGTCGAACTTGGTTGCCTGGCCGGCGATCCCCCGGGCCGCCCTCAGGGCATGGCCCGGCGCCACCAGTTGGCTGACCAGCCCGGCCGCGGCCGCCTTGCCGGCGTTGATGCTCCTGCCGGTCAACAGCAGATCGCGGACCAGGGCGTTGCCCAGATCCCGTTTGAGTCGAGGGATTCCGCCGAATCCGGGGATCAGCCCCAGCCTCAATTCGGGAAAGCAGAACCGGGCTGTGCGGTCGGCCACAATCATATCGCAGGTCAGGGCCAGCTCGAACCCTCCCCCGAAGACGACTCCGTGAACTGCCGCCACGGTTGTCACGGGTATCTGGTCGATCCGATTGAACACCCGATGGATGCGTTCCAGGAAATCGCGAACCCCGGTGTTTCTTTCCGCCTGGCCGCGTGACTGCAGCCCGGAAAAGAGCTCCCTGAGGTCGGCTCCGGCGCTGAACCCGGCCTCAATCGAGCTGAAGACCACCAGGGCTTTGGCACGGACCGCCTGTTCCTCCAACTCCTGGACGAAGCCCTCCAACTCATTCAGAGCGAGCGACCCGATTTCGTTGCAGGGCTGCCGGTGCAGCCTCAGCTCGAAGATCTCATCGGCCAGGCTGTAGGAGAGCGTCTTGCCTTGAAATGAACTCATGGTGCTTGGAATCCCGTCGCGGTCAACCTCAACGCCTTAGTGTCCCTTCGAGGTCCTTCGTGGATAACTCTTTTTTCCTTTTGTCTTTATTCGTTTGTTTCAGGCAGATAGAGAGCCTCGATCTCGTCCCGAAAATGCGTCTCGATGGCCGCTCTGCGCTGCTTTCCGTTGGCGGCAAGCAGGCCGTTTTCGATGCTGAAAGGCTCGGCGGCAATGTGGAACCGGCGGATCCGGCGGTAGTGCGGCAGTTGCCGGTTGACCTCTTCGATGACCCGTGCCGACTCTTCCCGGCTCGCCGGTCCCGTCAGCAGGGCGGCCAGGTACTTGCGCCCGTTCCCGACCACCATCACCTGGGTCGAGGCCGGCAGGGCTTCCAGCAGGCATTGCTCGATGGGCTCCGGGCTGATGTTGTGCCCCCCGGTGGTGATGATGATGTTCTTCATTCTTCCCACGATTTTCCAGTTTCCGGTGGCGTCCACCTCACCCTGGTCGCCGGTACGGAACCACCCCTCCTGGAAGACATCCCGATCGGCCTGGGGGCGGTTCCAGTATCCGGGGAAGATATTGGGTCCCTTCACCAGAATTTCTCCCTCCTGGCTCAGCCGCATCTCGATGCCCCGGATGGCCGGACCCACCCGGCCTGCCGTCACCTGGTGCACCTCGTCCATGGTGCAGATGGCGGTCGTTTCCGTCAATCCGTACACCTGCAGGACCGGGATGCCGATCATCTGAAAAAACTGCTGGGTTTCCTCCGCCAAGGGAGCGGAGCCGCAGATCAGGGCTCGCAGACCGGATCCGATGCGGTCTCGGATCTTGGCGAAAACCAGGCGTCTCGCCAGGGCCAGCCAGAACCCGTCAAGCAGCCGGGTTCGATTCTCCTGTGCCCGCAGCCAGGCCGATTGACCTCGGCTGAAGAGCAGCAATCCCACTCCGCCGCCCTCCCTTATCTTTTCCTCGACGCCGGTTCGGATCCGTTCCAGCAGGGCGGGGACGTTCAGCATGTATTGGGGACGCGCCAGCTTCCACTCATCGGCCAGACGGTTGAGGTCCGTCGACAACATCAGGTTGTTGTTGCGGAAGAGGCAGGTGAGCAGCAGGATCCAGGAGCCCGCGAAGCAGAGGGGCAGATAGTGGAAGACACGGTCATCTGCGCTCCCGGGGACGCCCTGCATCAGCTCTTTCAGCCGGTCCGTGGTCCGTTGCAGCATGAAGTCGATGTTGCCGCCGTTGAGCATGACTCCCTTGGGCTCGCCCGAGGTGCCCGAGGTGTAGATGATGGTCACCACCTGGAGTTGACCGGGGGGCTCCCCGCCCCCGATTTCACTACCGTCGCCGGCAACGGGAGCGCCCTCTTCCCCTGCCGGCGCTTCCCCCAGTACCTGCGAGAAGTCCAGGACGGGCGGCAGGTCGCTCCAGCAGGAGCGAATGGATTCGACTTCGGAGGCCCCGGAACAGCAGAGCAGGGAAACCCCACAGTCCTTCATCATGACAACCAGTTCGTCCGGGGCCTGCCGGGAATAGAGAGGAACGGCGATGGCCCCCTCGGCCATGATGGCCAGGTTCATGGCGACCCAGCGGCTGCTGTTGGGGCCCAGCAGCCCGCAGCGGTCCCCGGGGCGGAGTCCGGCGTCCCTCAGACCACGTCGGGCCCGGCCGATCCAATCCAGCAGAGCCGCTCCGCTAACCGAGTGGAGACCATCCTCCCGAACCTCTTGCAGGACCGTTTTTTGTGGGCTCCGGGAAAGATTGGAGAAAATTCTCTGAAGAAAGTTCATGAGTCCGGTAGGTGAATGATGAATGATGAATGGTGAGTGGATAGTGATTGAATCGACACGTCAAGCATCTTGTTGATCTTGTCGCAGCCGTTTAAAGAGTGCAACCAGGTCATAGGGCGCTTGCCTGCTCCCGAAACCCTCCGCTGACCACTCTCCATTCATCACTCATCATTCATCATTCATAAGTCTCGATCAGGCTGACCAGGTTGGAGCTCAGCGGGGGGAGATAGTCTTCCCAGGAGAGATGGCCGCTCCGAGTGGGGAACTCGGGATAGCGCTCCAGCAGGTGCTGCTGAAAATAGACCCCCATGCGCGCCATCACCTTCAGGTTTCGCACCACCGTTGCCCCCAGGATTGCCCGCATCTCCTCGGCCTGGCTCAGCAATTTCGGGAGGAGCGCCTCGAGCTTGGACTCCAGATCGGGATCATCGACCTCCAGCAGGAATTCCGAGTGCCCCCGTTCCCGCATCAGGTTGCGCAGGCGCTCATCCATGGTGATGCCCGCCGAGGCCACGCCGGCAGGCATGCTGGTAACCACTCCATGAAATCGGGAAGAAAGGAGCAGGTGGCACTGCCTCAGGATGCTCACCAACTGGTACATGTCGAACTGGTCGGCGACAAAGCAGGGAGCGCCTCCCAGGCTATGGCTGATTTTTTCGCAACTGATTCGATCCAGCGCCTCCATGCCGATCAATACCGGAAACACCCGGTGATTCTGTTGGAAAGCCTGAATGCCGCGGCTCCAGGCATCGAGATAGCGCTGAAAGGCCTCCCGGACCTCGCGGCTGTCATGATGGAAGTAAATGGACCGGTAGTGGCTGGCCTTGTACAACCCCAGCAGGGTACGGGCGGTCAACTTGGCCAACGAGGGCCGCACCGGCCACCAGAAGGGGTTGATGGGGCAGAGCCCCAGAATCGGAGTGCGTCCGTCCCAACCGGCGGCTTTCAACTGCTTTTCCCCGTATTCCGGTCCATGGGGTTCAAAGGTCCAGGCCGTATCGGTCCCCAACTCCGTCGGCACCCCCAGACCGCCCAGGATGCCCTGCGATTCCTCGTTGCGGGTGATGACCAGCGAATCGGAACAGAAACGCCGGCACATGCTCTTCAGAAAGCGGTCCATGTCGCCGGCTTCCGCTCCATATCCCACCGAAAGCCTGTTATGGGCGGCAGCGATTCCCAGGCAGCCGATCATCATGGCGCTGAGGGCGTTGGCGAACTTGCTCTTGAACATCGAGCCCTCGCAAGCCAGAACCCCGTGGTAGCGGCCGACCTCGCGAAAGAGGAAGGGTGGAAAGACATCCGGAAGCTTGACCTGGCGCACCGAATCGAAATAGCCGCGGGACCACTCCAGGTTGTGCGAGAGGACACTCAGTTCCAGGTTGGAGTCGCCCAGCACGTGGCGAACCTGACGGATCATCTCCTGGACGCGGACATCGGCCCCGGTATTGCGGTTTCCGTTGTACCCGGCAAAGAGCAGGCGCAGCGGCGTTCCCGGCTGCCAGGACTCTCCCGATCCCAGCATCCATCTCAGCTTGGAGAGCTCGATCAGGCTACTGACCCACAGCTCCAGTCCCAGATCCATCATGGGGCAGCCCCCGTCTCGGGCCATTCCCGGTAGGGATAGGTGAAGTGATTCCTGGTGGCGAAGTGATAGAGAGGATAGCAGTAGTCGGTGAAACGCGCGGGGGTCATCCCCGTTTCCTGCACCACCCGGCTGTTGTCAAAGACCGTGTTCCAATGCAGGTAGGGAAGAAAGACCTGCATGAGACTGGCCAGATAGCCAACCGCGGTGCCCCGGCGCCGGGCCATCCAGCTCACCAGTGCATCGACGGGGCGGATCAGCGAGGGGGCATAGGTCGGCCGGCGGCGGTTTCGTATGGCGCTCAAGGCGTTGGTAATGTCCTGGCAGGTGGGAGAGGCTCTTCCGGAGGAAAGGTGGTAAGTGTCGAAGCCGGGACTCTCTTTCTGGTGCAGGGTGGCCACGGCCTCGGCCACGAAGTCCACGTTGACGATGTCCAGGCGGTCCCCCGCTCGCAGCGGGAGCAGCGGCAGTCCGGCCAGGAAGGCGAAGGCCTGGACCATGTCGAACTGGGTGGTTTCCGCCCGCCGGCTGTCGCCCAGCACGATGCTGGGGCGAAAGATGGTCAGGGGAGTTTCCGGCAGGAGCTCCCGGATCAGGTGCTCGGAGAACTTCTTGGTGCGGGCGTACGGATCGTAGTCCGAGCGGTTCCAGTCGATGGCTTCCTCTTCTCCGACAACTTCGTCTTGACGGGTTCCCGCCACCGCTACCGTGCTGATATGGCTGAATCGCTTCAGGCCGTGATCGGCGGAGATAGCCTGGGCCAGCTTGACGACTTCCAGGGTGCCTCTGAGATTGATGTTCAGGCAGGCCCGTTCCGATTTGCGGTTGAGCGAGGCCGCCACATGCAGTATCGAATCCGCCTTCTTGACCAGGCGGCGATACTGGTCCGGACTGAAGCCGAATCCCTCTTCGGTGAGGTCCCCGGTCAGCACCTCGATGCCGGTATTCAGGTGGTGGTGGAAGCGGTCGAAGTCCAGGTGCAGCTGAAAGGCCCGCCAAAGGCGTTGGGCCGCGGCTTCACGGTTGGGAGCCCGCACCAGAAGAATGAGGCGCTGGTGGTGTTTCTCCAGCAACTCGGTGGCGATGTGAGCGCCGAGGTAGCCCGTGGATCCGGTGAGGAAGATGCCCATGTCTGCTAGCCTTGGCTCGGCCGGGCATGGTAGACCCTGCCGCCCATCGGGTCTCCGGAGGCACTGGCGGTTGCCGCCGAGGTGGAGGCGGGCTCCAACTTGAAGTTGCGGGGGAGCAGGCCGGTGTCGGGACGGCGCCCTTCAATGATGGGATAGGTCCAGCGGCGCAACGCCGGCACATGCAGGTTCACCCAGTAGTCGTACCAGTCGATGGATTCCGGATGGTACCCGAAATCCGCGATTTCATCGCCGGGCAAAGCTGCCCCGAGTTTTCGGATGTGGTCGGCGGCAAAGAAGTACTCGTTGTCCAGTATGAATGGCTGGTAGAGCTCGATGACCTTGTGAACCCGGTCCAGGGCGCGCTGCTTGCGCGCGAGGCTGTCGTTCTTGACGGGGAGCACTCCGGTCACACGTTGAAGACCCTGAAGCAAGGTCCTAAAGAGAGGCAGGGAAACGTTTCGATAGCGGGCCTGGGAAACCGGGATGGTGTCGAAGCGGGCTCGGAGCCAGTGCTCCAGGCCTTCCAGGGACCGATAATATTTGCGATGGGCCAGGCCGGTCAGCTCGATGGTCCGGCGCATGTCGGCGGGATTGGTGGCCGAGGTCGCCAGTTGGTAGACCCTGTCGTGACGTCGCTCGACCAGGGCTGCCGCCACCAGGGTGAGTCCGCGGCACACCAGGTCGACCGGGATGACGTCCAGGCGCTTGCGCTTGTTGGAGGGGAGTTGCCGGAAGTAGGTGCTCAACAGGTAAGACAACGGGGCCGTCGTGTTGACGCCCTCGTTCCAGCCACGAAACGGTTGACTGATGGAGGACTCCACGATCGAGGGTCTGACCACGGCAATGGGGAGATCCAGGGTGGCCAGCAGCGATTCTCCCAGGCTCTTGGTGAAGGTGTAGATGTTGGGCCAGCCCCAGTGCTGAGCTCGCTGGATCCCGAATTCGATTCCGCGATCGCGAATCCAGCGGGTGCGCTCCTTGCGAATCAGGCGTGAGGGGTCGCTCACATTCGGCTTGCGGTCAAAGACCCGGGCTTGGACTTCCTCCGTTGCTGCCTCGCTGTCTCCTTCACGGGTGATGCGCTCGATGGCTTGATGGACCAACCGGTGTTCCCGGTAGACGTCGAAATCCGCTCGGCCGGCTGGAGTGTAGTTGGGAAGCAGTTCCTCGGACACCCGCCCGTCGATGCGACCGTTCACGAAACAGGTGGAGACGTGCAGCAAGGCGGCCCGTCGGCAGCGCTTCAGAAAGTCGATCAGACCCATGACGCTGTCCACGTTGGTGGTCATGGCCAGGCGGATATCCGGATTGAAATCGGTGAGGCCGGCTGAATTGACCACCAGGTCCAGGTCTTGGGAAAGGCGCCCCAGGGTGGCTTCGTTCAGTCCCAGGTCGGGATCCGCGATGTCTCCCTCCAGCACTTCCACCCGGTCCATGAGCAGCCGGGACAGTCGGTCGCCGAAGCGTTCATGAAGAGGAGAAAAAGCGGGCGATTCGGCGACAATTTTCTCAAAGCGCTGCAGGGCGCCGCGCGATCCCTGCCGTCGGATCAAGAGATAGATCCTTCCGATCTCCGGAAGATCGTCCAGCAGCATGGACAACCAGACCTTGCCGATGAATCCCGTCCCGCCGATCAGCAGAATGTGCTTGCCGGCAAGGGCCTGGCGTACCGAGAGGTTCTCGTGTCTGGCCCGGCGCCGGTGGAAGTCCACCACCGGCGGAGCGAGGCTATTGGTTTGCCGGGCGGTGGTTTGGATGTGCGGTTCCAGGGCGCTGGAGGAAAGCCCGGGCAAACCGTCAATGAGAAAACTCTGGGAACCGAATGGCGCCCGGTTCGGCTCGGGTTGCAGTGTATCGGGGATGATGGGCGAATGCAGGCGCCCGGTGGCCAGGCCGTCCCGAAACTCCAACCGGTTGGAGACCAGGCTCTGGATGCCCAGATGCTGGGCCAGGGGACGGAGGAGATGGTCCAGTTCCCGGCTGACCAGCACCACCTGATTGCCGGCGGCGCTCAATTGCTTTATGGCCTCAACCCCTTGAGGCTCGAGTTGGTTTCGCAGCTTGTACTGGAAATACTCTTCCCCCAGCAGGTCCAGGCGATCCCGGCTGGTGCCCCTCAGGGGCAAGTGGATCAGCCGGGTGGCCAGGCGAGGGTTCCAGATACCCACGATCAGATGGATGGAACGCATCAGACCAACGCCCAGCAGGCGGTGGAATCGGCCCGCAAACGTCTGGGCGTTGCTGGCGTAGTGGGCAGCCAGTCTCGAGGAGTTGACCCGGAACAGCCCACCGTCGGCACTCACATAGGCAAGCCTTCCGGTCTTATCATTGGTGTTCTGCAACGAATTGCTGTTGTCCCGCCGGGCGCCATGATTCAAGGTTCGCGATCCGTCCCGGGCGGGAAAACCGTCCTCCCGTGGGCTGGCCGATTCCCGGGAACCCCAACGTGGGCCCGGTCGCTACCGGCAATCGGGAAGAATACGTGAGCCCCAGGGGATTTTCAAGCTCAATCAGAAGAACGCGATCTTGAGAAGCAAGACGATGATGGCCGGCCCGAAGAAGTACTTGATGATCTTGAGATCCGCTTTCAGACTAGCCATTGAGTCGAGGCCGAGCCTTGGGTACAATGGAACGCGATTGTCGACATAGAAGTCCGTCCTTAACTTTCATTGCCTGGACTCGCATTTCTCACCGGGTCGTTGCGCACATCATGAAAAAGAGTTTACCTTCAACAGGTAATTGGTCCTATAGAGTCGAGGAGGAATCATGCGGTCCATGCATCCATTGAGCCCTGTTGCTTTCACTGTGGCGATCGGATTTTTTCTGGGTATGTCCCTGACGGGATGCGCCCCGAGTGAGCCGCCGGCTCCGGAGTACCAACCGGAGATCCTGCCGTTGCCCGAGCAGCTGGCGACCTACGAGGAGATGTCGATTCCGGAGGACAACCCCATGACGCCGGAGAAGGTCGCCCTGGGGCGCCAACTGTTTTTCGACAAGCGGCTCAGCGGGGACGGGTCCCGTTCCTGCTACTCCTGCCACCTGTGCGAGAACGGGTTGACGGACGGGTTGCCCACGGCCATCGGGGCTCGGGAAAAGAAGCTGCCCCGCAGCAGCCCAACGCTCTGGAATATCGGGTACCACTCGGAGTTCTATTGGGATGGCCGCAGCGGCTCCCTGGAAAAGCAGGCCTTGGCGGCCTGGAAGGGCGGCAACATGGGAGCCGACCTGGAGGCCGCGACCGCCAGGATCAATGCCCTCTCAGGCTATCGGGCTCAGTTTCAGACGGTGTTTGGAGGCGAGGCGACTCCCGAACGGATCGTCCAGGCCATTTCTGCCTTCGAACGGACCATCATCAGCGGAAACACGCCTTTCGACCGGTGGCGGGCCGGGGACGAAGCGGCGGTGGGCGAAGAGGTCAAGCGGGGCTACGAGGTCTTCAAGAAGTTGGAGTGCGACAACTGTCATGACGGTGTGCTGCAAACCGACATGCAGTACCACAACGTCGGCATCGGAATGGACGCCGAAAAACCGGACGTCGGCAGATTCAAGGTGACCGGGAAGGAAGAGGACACCGGGGCCTTCAAGACGCCCACGCTAAGGGATATCGCCAAGTCGGGTCCCTACTTTCACAACGGCAGTGTGGCCACTCTGGAGGAGTCCGTGGACCTGATGATCGGCGGAGGCAAGCCAAACAAGTATCTGGACCGCACCAATCTCAAGAAGAGGAAGGCCACCGATTCCGAGAAGAAGGACCTGATTGCCTTTTTGGGGTCGCTGACCAACGACTGTCAACTGACCGCACCCAAGCTGCCGGAGTAAACGACGACCGGATCGAAGGTCGTCACGCCCACCCCACCGATGCGGGCTTCAACCATCGGGGCCCGCCTGCTTTCTTGCCGGTGAGAGCCATGGCTTCCCGGCAGGAACCTCAATGGATTCCTATCTAATCCACATAGGGAAACGCCGGGTCCTGTATGCCGAGGAGGTGCCTGTTCCCAAGGGGGAGACAGGCCACTCTCCGGACCCTGTCGACCGCATTATCCGCAACCTGGCTGCCAGGGATGTCTGGTGGGCAACGGGGATTAGCCGTCTGATCCGCGCCGTGCGGGACGGGTACTACGAGCTCCAGAACCGGCTCGATCCCATGGAACGCGTCTTCAAGCACATGCGCCACGCCGGCCCCATGCGGGTGCACTTTTCCTCCTCCCTTTCGGAATCGGAGGCGCGGGGCAGGCTGAAGTCGCTGCTGGTGGGCCAAAGAAATCGTCATGGTGCCTGGATGATCTTCGACGGATTGCTGGCCCTGGGTATGGTGCCTCTGGCTCCCGTTCTGGTTCCCATACCCGGGCCGAACCTGTTCTTTTACTACCCGGCGCTGAGGACCTTCAGCCACTGGCTGGCATGGCAAGGTGGCCTGGCCGCGCTCAGGCAGGTGCCACCGCAGCTGGTGGCTCAGGAAGAGATCGCCAACCTGGAAAACGTGATCGGCCGCAAGGGAATTCCCGACAGCCGGGCCGAAATTCAGGATCTTTCGTCCAGGCTGAAGCTGGATGAGCTTCCCGAGTTCATTGCCCGATATGGGTGACATTTCTGAATTGCGGATTGTAGTTTCTTGATTTGGGGCAAAATCCGTCGTCATATCCTCCAAATCAACAATCAACAATTCATTCAACGGAAACTCAACCAACAGGAGACGGCCATGCCGCTTTTTAGGATCATTCTGCCGAGCGTTCTTGCCGGGTTTGTTCTGCTGATTCAGCCGGCGCTCGGTCAGCGAAACCTGATCGACCTGCGAGTGAACGGAGGCTACACCTACCTGTTGGAGGAATCGCTGCCCGATGCCTGGTTGGGAGGTGGGGCCGTGACTGCCGCTGTCTGGCCGGGCACTCGACTCGGGGTGGAGGTGCTGCGGGCCGAAGTGTTTGGACAGGAGCAGGAGACCGCCGAGGGCGGGCTGCTGATCAGTCCCATCATTGAGCGCACCTTCCTGGAACTGCCGCGCTTCAAGCCTTACGTGGTGGGCGGAGTCTCTTTTCTCCGCAGGAAACAGGAGAACAGCGTCGGTCTCGGCGGGGGACTGGGTGTGCGGTTGTTCCTGACCCGGCACCTGTTTCTGGCGCCGGAAGTACGGCTGGGGAATTTTCCCAGGCTGCGGTCGACGGTGTCGGTCGGCATCGCCTTCTGAACGGTGCCGTTCAGTCGTAGTACTCCAGGCCTAGGTGGGTGATCATCTCCTCACCCTTCAGGTACCGCAGGGTGTTCTTGAGCTTCATGAGCTGGATGAAGAGGTCGTGTTCGGGATAGAGTTCCGGCGCGCATTGAGGGCTCTTGAAGTAGAAGGAAAGCCACTCCTGAATCCCATGCATGTTGGCGCGCTTGGCCAGGTCCAGGAACAGGGCCAGGTCCAGGCAGAGGGGAGCCGCCAGGATGCTGTCGCGGCAGAGAAAGTTCAGCTTGATCTGCATGGGATATCCCAGCCACCCGAAGATATCCACGTTGTCCCATCCCTCCTTGTTGTCTCCACGTGGCGGGTAGTAGTTGATGCGCACCTGGTGGTGATAGTCCCCGTATAGTTCCGGGTAGAGGCCGGGCTGCAGGATTTGATCCAGCACCGAGAGCTTGGTCTCCTCCTTGCTCTTGAATGATTGGGGTTCGTCCAGCACCTCGCCGTCCCGATTGCCCAGGATGTTGGTGGAGTACCAGCCGGCCAGGCCGATGAGCCGGGACTTCAGTCCGGGAGCGATGATGGTCTTCATGAGCGTCTGCCCCGTCTTGAAGTCCTTGCCGCAAATGGGAACCTTGTTCTTCCTGGCCAGTTCCAGCATGGCCGGAATGTCGGCCGACAGATTGGGAGCCCCGTTGGCATAGGGGATTCCCATCGAGAGGGCGGCATAGGTGTAGATCATGCTGGACGAGATCTTGGGATCGTTCTCCTCCAGCCCCTTTTCGAACTTGGCCAGACTGGAGTGAACCTCGCTGGGTTTCAGGAAGACTTCGGTGCTGCCGCACCAGATCATCACCAGGCGGCTCAGGTCGTGCGTCTTCCGGAATTGCTCGATGTCCTTCATGACCTGCAGGGCCAGTTGGCGCTTGTTGGCGGCTCTCTTGACGTGGCGTCCCGCCAGGCGCTTGACGTACTTTCGGCTGAAGACGGCTTTCCAGGGGCGAATCTCTTCCAGGTGTGGCCGCAGCTCTTCCAGTTGCCGGGCGTCGAGCACCCCGGAGCGAACGGCCGTCTCGTAGCAGGACTCTCCGTGAATGTCCCAGCCGCCGAACACCAGGTCATCCATCGACGCCAATGGGACGAAGTCCTTGATCAAGGGCACCCTTTTTTCGGTGCGCTTGCCCAGGCGGACCGTTCCCATTTGGGTCAGAGACCCGATTGGCGGAGCGTTCCGCCTGCGAATGGCTTCGACTCCGGCAATGAAGGTGGAGGCCACGGCGCCCATCCCGGGCAGTAGAATTCCCAGCTTGCCCTGGGGTTCGGCAACTTCGGTCCCTTTCTCTATCACGTCGCACTCTCCGAAACTTGGGCTGGCTCAAACGAACCGAAATCATGCAACGAAGTCGGCATGCATGGCAACTTGAAAATTCCGGCCGGCCGGGAAGGGAACGACTCCCCGGGTTGCGGGCCTATCCGGAGGCCTGGCCGTGCACGATGATGCTCAGCGGCAATTGCCCGCCGGATTCCTGACCCAGGGGCAGCGACAGTATCCAATGGTCGGAGTCATCTTTCTCCAGGAGAGGGCGCTCCACCGAGTCGGGAGGGAATGCCAGGTTGATCACTGTGGGGTGGTGGGTTCCGGAGGCTTTCTTGCTGAGTTCCACCAGCTCCTCGGAGGTGAGGTGAGCGTCCGGCGACTGGCTGTCCTCGCTCAGGGGAACCAGCAGAACGAAGTCCACGATTGGCGCGGCCCCGACGTGGTTTCCATCCTGGGGAATCACGCCGTAGCGCATGGTGTAGATTCCCTTCCCGACGGGAAGGCCCCGATAGTCGGTTCCCCCCTCGGGAAGCCTCATCAACCCCAGCAGGACTCCCGAATGGAAAGCCGGGTATACGGCTTCCGGGGAGGCCGGCTGTCCCGAATCGGCGATCTCTCGACGGATCCAGACCTCGCACCACGGGGTTCCCTTCCCATTCAGCACACGAACTCCCTCCGGCTTCAGGATGGATTTGAGGGGTTCGGCCACCGCCTTGGGCAGATGCTTGACCGCCTCCACGGAGAAATCTTCTCCCTGGGCTGTTTGCACTCCCGGGAGAGTGAGCAGCAGAAGGCCAATGCTGGTGAGACGAAGCATCATGGGGCTATGACTCCGCAGGGTTGTCATCGTATTTGAAAACCAGCCCAATTCCGAAAGATATCATCATCATACCCAACCTCCCAACACCGGTCGTGACCGCTATCTTTCAATCGCTGGTTTAGCTTCCTATTCAGGTCTTCGAGCCGTCTTAGGAGGACGCCCCTCTGGTGTCAGAATAACGAACTGGTGAGGCAACTTGGGTGTTGGCTCCTGGCATTGCAGCCAATCTTGATATTTAGCTATTTGGTCTTTATCTTCCTGCGCATTGATTTTGTTCTCGATCAGGATGATTCGACCGTAAGAAGTACTGGCGGATCCCGCCCCAGGCTGGCGCGACGATGGTCGCCTGTATTGGAGACGTGCTCGCCTACACGGAGGGCGACCTCACGCAGCCGGGTCTTTGCGGCTGAAGAGGGCCTGATAGAGGGCGTCGATGCGGGAGTTGAGGGCGGCGATATCGGAGCGCATGTCCTGGCGGAGCGCGGCCATGTCCTGGCGGGCGTCCTTATGCCTGGAGTCAATCGCACGCCAAAGGGCCAAGCCAACCCCCAGGATCGCGACGATGATGGCGATGGTGTCCGTGTGCATGAAGCTTATCCTATCACGTAGAGCCCTCTGCCAACCATTCGCGTCCCATCGTCCTGTGCTCCAGTGACCGACGGGAACTGCAACGATTGCGGCGGTCTTCGTCGTTCCCCTCTGGACTCAGCCGCCGTGCACGAGCCGTGTTGTTGATTGCCGACGACCGAAGCGACAGCTGCGGCTCTCCCATCCGTCTTGGCCGCCAAGCCTGGGAAGTCAGGGTTGAACCGAGGCGTTATAGGAGAAGTGTCCCACGAAGGCGTTGGTCTTGCCGTTGATTCTCCAGTTCACTCCCAGTCCGCGTCCGCTGAACTCGTCGTTGATGGTGTAGGCCGGCATGGCATGGGAGAGCTGGGTCAGGGGAGGGTAGTAGACGTGCTCGTTGCCGCAGAGGTGGTCTTTGGCTCCAATGGGCCGGGCCTTGATTCTGGCCAGATTTCCGGCCCGCAACTCGGCGGAACCGTGCGACTCACCCTCTCCGAGCGTCAGGTGGATGGGTGCGGTTTCGACGTTCACCAGGTTGCGCAGGAGTTCGGGGGCCATGGTTTGAGCAAAGGCTTCCAGGGCCGCGCGTTGCCGGGGGTTGGCCCGGGAATCCACGATGAGCACCGATTTTGCGGGATAGGGATTCCCATAGGGATCGCCCAGGGTGGCCTTGGCCTTGGTAACGCCCACCACGCCCAGACCGTCCAGCTTGACTCCCTTCCAGCTTCCCTTGCGGATTCGCCAGGCCAGAATGGCCTGGTCGCCGGTCAGGCCGGTCTCGGCATTGGCCACGCAGGGTCCGGTATAGACATTGGCGCTGCGGGTTTCCACATAGTCGCCCGAGATGACGGCCGCCCAGCCCGGGCAGGCCAGACCCAGGATCAAGATCGATAGGATGGTGGCTTTCATTCCTTGTCCCTCCCGTGGATGCTTCCTGATTTCTTCTTCGCCGCCATTATAGTACGCCGGAGAGATGCAACTCAACCGCACCGGCCGAGTCTCCCCCTCAGCTGCGAATCACGCCCCCGGGCTAGAAGCCTCCTCGGAAGCAGGTTCGCCCCAGCTTGCAGTTCTCAGGCTCCACCAGTTGCTCGTCGGGTCCCAGGATTCTCTGGGTCAGCGCGCACCAGTAGTTTTCGTCGCCTGCCGGAGGCACCGTCGGATCGGGAAGCGACTCATAGAACAGGCTCTTCCAGCGCAGGCAGTTGCAGACTTCGTGTTCGTAACCTTTAAAGCGTCCGGCCATGGCTATGCCCCTCCCATGACAGCGTTGAGAATTGCCCGTTTCACCGCCACCCGGGCCAGTTGAACCTTGTACCCATTCCTGCTCAGAGGTGTGGCTCCGGCAACGGCGGCAGCGCCTGCCTCGGCTGCCGTTCCTTCATCGATCGACTTGCCCACCAGGTCCTTGGCCGCCTGGACGGCGTTCCAGGGAACCGGGGCGACGTGACCCAGGACGATGCGGGCTTGCTCCACTGTTCCCTCGCTCAGCTTCAAGGCGACCGAGGCCGTGGCCAGCGGCCAGTCCAGGGCTTCCTTTTCTCGAACCTCGTAGGTGGCGTTGAGCATCTGCCCGGCCGGGGGAATATGGATTTCTCCCAGGATTTCGCCGGAATTCAGGATCGTCTCGCGATCGGATTCCTGCTGCGGGATGCGGAAGAACTCGGCCACCGGCAGTTCGCGCGAACCGTCCTTGCTGACAATCCGCAAGGTGGCGCCCAGGGCGATCAGTGGCGGCCCCAGGCTGGAAGCACTGACGAAGGCTGCCTCTCCCGAGTTGCCCAGGATGGCGTGGTATTGATTCTCGCCCTGCCGGACCAGGTCCTGTCCGGAGGCATCCTTGGGGAAGTAACCGAAGCCGTTGCGGAAATACCAGCAGCGCGGCCTCTGGCAAAGGTCGCCGCCAATGGTGCCGAAACTCTGGATCTGCTGGCTTCTGACACCGCCAGCAGCCTGCACCAGCGAAGGATAGTCCCTTTGGGCCACCGGATGGTCGATCAGCTCCGACAGGGTGGCCAGGGCTCCCAGGCGCAGGCCGGAGGAGGAGATGTAGTCGATCCCCTGGAATTCCCGGATGCCTTGAATGTCCACCACCCGCTTGGGGGTGGTGCCGAAGGTCTTCATGAGGCTGAGGAGGTCGGTGCCGCCGGCCAAGACCTCCGCCTCTTCCCACTGGGCTCCCAGCAACCGGATGGCCTGCTCCTTGGTGGTGGGACTGGCATACTCGAAAGCCTTCATGCGTAGAGTCCTCCTTTCTCTTCCAGTGCCGCCAGGACGCGCCTGGGAATGAAGGGCGCCCGTGGGACCCGCACGCCGATGGCATTGGCCACGGCGTTGCCGATGGCGCCGACCGGCGCGATCACCGGGGGTTCCCCGAGACCGATCACCCCGCGGGCATCCTGCTCTGCATCCTTCCACATCTCCACGACCAGTTGACCGATGTCTCCCAGGCCCGCCAGCTTGTAGAACTCCATCTCACCGTTCAGGAGCGCCCCGGATCGCTCGTCCATGACGCGCTCCTCGGTCAATGCCGAGGAGATCCCCATGATCAACGACCCGTAGACCTGGCTCTCGGCCAGCTTTTCATTGACGATCAGTCCGCAGTCCTGAATGGCCACGAACTTCTTCATCTTGACCACTCCGGTCTCGGTATCCACCAGGACTTCGGCCATTTGCACTCCGGCCACCCCGGAATCGATCAGCTTTCCGTCCGAGGCTCGACGACTGGCGCTGATGTTTCTGCCGGTCACTTCCATAGGAGTCACCCCCAGCCGGGCGGCAGCCTGTTTCCAGGAAAGGCTTCTGAAAGACTTGCCCTTGACCCGAATGCGTCCGCTTGCGGCCTCCAGCTCGGACGGCTCCACCCCCAGCCTGGGCGCCACCTTTTCGAAGAGTTCTTCCAGGGCCAGTTGGCAGGCCCGCCGAGTGGCCGCGCAAACGCCGCCGACGGTCGTGCTGCCGCCGGAAGGGCCGGAACGGGGGTAGTCGGGGGAGCGGCCGGTGTTGACCTTGATGGAATTGACCGGCAATCCAAAGGTCTCGGCGGCCACCATGGCAATGACGGTGGTGGTGCCGGTTCCGATATCCTGGGTGCCCAGGCTGATGGAAACCGAACCGTCCGGATCGATCACCAATCGGGCCGTGCTGTTGTGGCCCCGTCCTCCCCAGGTGTGAAAGGCCAGCCCCATCCCCTGCTTGACCGGACCTGCCGTTTCCTGCCCCCTGGCGCGCCACTTCTTGCGCCACCCCATCAGCTCTTCCGCCCGGATCAGCTGCTTGCGATAGAGGTCGGGCCGCTCCGTCAGGTTGAGGTTCTTGAGGTAGAATTCGAGGGGGTCCATCTCCAGCTTGGCCGCCAGGTCGTCCAGGGCGGCGAAGGTCAACCAGCAGGTCTGAGGATGGTTGGGCGCCCTCCAGGCTCGTGCCGCGCCGGTGTTGGTCGCAATCCCGGTGTGCTTCTTGCGGACATTGGGCGGGTTGATCACGTAGGGAAGGACCTGCATGGAGATCCCCCCTCCACTCAAGCCGCTGGTGCCCCAGGACTCCGCTTCCCAGGCGGTCAGCGAACCGTCTTTCTTGGCTCCCACCTTGATCCTGGCGAAACCGGAGGGGCGGACCCCGGCCACGAACAGCTCGGCGTCCCGTTCCAGAAAGTTGCGCACCGGCCGGCCGGTTTCCCGAGACAGCCTGGCGGTTTCCAGGCCCCAGCTATCGGCCCCGAACTTGCTCCCGTAGCCACCGCCGACGTGATCCTGAACAATGGAGACGTTGGCGGCCGGGATCTCCAGCGGTTGGGCGAACTGGTTGGCCATGCCGGAAATGTTCTGAGTCGATTGATAAGCCGTGAGCGAGTCCCCGCTCCAGTCGATGACCTGGCCGTGCGGCTCCAGGCAGCAATGGGTGATGACCGGGATCCCATACTCGCCTTCGACCACCGCGTCGGCATCCTGAAATGCCTGATCGGGGTCGCCCTTGACCTGTTCCGAAGCCGGCTTGCTGTGGTCGCCGGCCTTGGCGGGGTCGTCTTCGTTGACCAGGTGGGGCAGCACTTCGTACTCCACCACGATTCGTCGAACCGCGTCCTCCGCCGTGGCTTCATCCACGGCAGCCACCACCGCAATGTCATCCAGGGACCATTGGACCTCCTTGCCCGCACCCTGAATCACCCGCACGGCCTTGACGCCGGGCAGGCTTTCGGCGGCGCTGGTGTCAATACTGGTAACCCTGGCATGGGCGTGGGGGCAGCGCAGGAACTTGGCGTGCAGGGTTCCAGCCAGATTGACGTCGGAGGTGTACTTGGCCTTTCCCGTGACTTTGTCGGGGCCGTCGAGCCGACTGACTCGTTTTCCCAGGATTTGGCGTTCGTTCCTGTCAGGCCATCGATACTCAGGCATGGTTCCTCCCTTCGCCGACCAGGCTGCCGGTCTGGCTCTCTGACGACTGCAGTACGGCCTGGGCCACGCCCACGTAGGTTCCGCAGCGACAGAGGTTGCCTCCCAGACCGGTACGGACCTGGTCCAGGGTGGGGTTGGGGTTCTTGTCGAGAAAAGCCTTGCAGGCCATCACGAACCCGGGCGTGCAATAGCCGCACTGTTGGGCGTCGTTGTCGACGAAGGCCTGTTGAATCGGATGCAAACGATCGCCCTGGGCCAGCCCCTCCACCGTCCGGATGTCCTTCCCCTGGACCTGGATGGCCAGAACGGAGCAGGCATAGGCGGGTTTCCCGTCGATGGCGACCGTGCAGGCCCCGCAGGTGCCGCGGTCGCAGACTTTCTTGGCGCCGGTCAGTTCCAACTGGAAGCGAAGCGCATCCAGCAGCGTGATGCGGGGTTCCAGCGCCAGTGTTCTCTCGGTTCCGTTCACCTTGAGGGTGATGTCGACCTTGCCCGGACCCACCACCGGGGTCCCCGAGGATTCCGGAGCAGCGCGCAACGCCTCGGTTCCGGCGACCAGGCTGGAGGAAATCACGGCTCCGGCGCCGCTGAGGAAGCCTCTGCGCGACACCTCGAGCGCGCCCTTGGCTTCGGGCTCTTTGGGTTTTGGCATGCGTTACCTCCTGAGGGGGAAGACCATCGCTTTCGGAAAGCAGGCCGTAGTTGCCGACAGGCGTCTCACGGGCCGATTTCCGGCCCTGGCGGACCGCCGGCCCTTTGTGATTTGGCGTTGATTCCGGATGAAGCTAGAGAGCTTTGCATCATAGAGGCAGGCTTTCTCGGTTGTCAACTGCTATCCGACCGGGTCAGTCGGGTCCGATCCGTCCCCGGCGGAGCCGGAAGGCTTGACGGGTTGTCGGCGGAAGCTTTAGCCTGAAACAAAAAAAAGAGTTATCCACGAAGGGCCACGAAGGACGACGAAGGGCCGCTAAGGGATTGAGGTTAACCGCAACGGGGTACCAAGGTCGCGACGGGATGGTCGATTACCGATTGTTGGCACTCTGGGTCACAATATTGCCGAAGCACCGGGGCGCCGCTCGTCATTGAAGGAGCTCAATCCGTATTCGTGTCAAATCGTGTTCATTCGTGGTTCGTTTTCATTTCCAAAACGAAAAGGACTGGCTGTTTATCCTGTCTATCCTGTGTATCCATGTTGAATGATTGATTGCCTCGATCCGCGGTGGGTTGGCAAGGGTGTGACCCATGAAGCCCAATCTAATCGTTGGCGTCGGCGGGGGAACGGGCTCCGGCAAGACCACGCTCTGCCTGAAGCTGGCGGAGTTCCTGGGACCGGAGCGGGTGCTGATTCTCTCTCAGGACCACTACTACCGGGACGCCGGCCATCTCCCCTTGAAGCAACGGGCACGACAGAACTTCGATCGGCCGGAAGCGGTGGATTTCGAGCTGATGGTCCGCCATCTGAAGCAACTGCAAGCGGGTCTGGAAATTGCCCGCCCAATTTACGACTTCAGACAGCACGTTCGCCTGGAGGCCTCGGAGCCGGCCCTTCCCCTGCCGGTTGTCCTGGTGGAGGGGACGCTGGTCTTCGCGGCGGAGGACCTGTTCGGCTGTTTCGAATTGAAGCTCTATGTGGAGGCGGATCCCGACATCCGCTTCATCCGCCGCCTGAAACGCGACATGCGGGAACGGGGGCGGAGCGTGGAATCGATCGTCCACCAGTACCTGCAGACGGTGCGGCCCATGCATCTGCGTTTTGTCGAGCCGGCGCGGCGGCATGCCGATATGGTGATCTCCGGGGTGGACGGAATCGAGCAGCAGGTCGCCGCGGTCGGGGACCGGATTTGGAGAGCGGCCGGCATTTCTTAGGGGAACGGTCAGGGCGCCGTTTCCTCCGGAATCCCAGGGAAGGAGGGAGGACAGGTTCGTGAGAGTTGACATCATGCAAACGGGTTTGGAGTACGACGGCTTCATCCGGATTGAGAGGGCCGACCTCGCTTTCGAGAAGTTCGGCGGGGAGATGAGCGGCGCCGTCCGGCGTTACCGCTACCACCGCGGGGATGTGGCGGCGGTGATGATTTACGACGCCGGTCGGGATCGGGTGCTGTTGATTCGCCAGTTCCGTTATGCGGTGCACGCCCGCACCGGAGATGGCTGGGTAACGGAGTGCGTGGCGGGTATCCAGGAGAAAGGGGAGTCTATCGAGGCCGTGGCTCGCCGGGAGGTCCTGGAGGAGACCGGGCTCAAGCTGGCGGGGCTGGAGTTGCTGGCCGAGTATTTTTTCAGTCCCGGAGGCTGCTCCGACAAGATTCATCTGTTCCTGGGCACGCTGGAGGATCCGGAGCGCTCCCTGGGAATTCACGGCGTCGCGCAGGAAGACGAGGACATTCAGGCCTGCTGGGTGCCCTTGAACCAGGCTCTGGAAATGGCCCGCGCCAGGCAGATCCAGGACGCCAAGACGCTTATCGGGCTCCACATGCTGGAGAGTCGCCTCCGCCGCGAAACGAGGGCGGACGGACCGATTTAGTCGACCCCCACCTTGCGGCAATGGGCCTCCAGCGCGCACAGGCCACACTGGGGACTGCGGGCGCTGCAGATCCGCCGGCCGTGGTGAATGAGGCGGTGGGAGAAGTTGATCCATTCTCTGGCGGGGATCAGGGCCATGAGGTCCTGCTCGACTTTCTCCGGGGTTCTTGCCCGGGTCAAGCCGAGTCGCCGGGAAATCCGAAAGACGTGGGTGTCGACCACCACCCCCGAGGCTACCCCGTAGGCCGTACCGAGCACGACGTTGGCCGTTTTCCGGGCGACTCCGGCGAGTTCCAGCAGCTCCCGCATGGATCGAGGCACCTGCCCGTTGTGCACCTTCACCAGCCGCCGGCAGGCCTCCCGGATGTTTTTAGCCTTGTTGCGGAAGAATCCGGTGGAATGAATCATCCCTTCCAGGGTCTTCAGGGAGGCGCCGGCAAAGGCTTCCGCCGTCGGGTACTTGCGAAAGAGCTCCGGAGTCACCAGGTTGACTCTCTTGTCGGTGCACTGGGCCGAAAGGATGGTCGCGATCAGCAGTTGCAGGGGCGTGGCGTGGGTCAGGGCGCACTCGGCCTCCGGATAGGCCTTCTTCAAGCCCGCCAGAATGCCCTTGACTTGCCTCTTGCCGACTCGATCGGTTGCCTCAATGGGGTTGGAACGCGACATGGGTTGCATTTTAAGAGAGTTATCCACGAAGGGCCACGAAGAAAAACAATGATCATCTCCCGGGCGTCAGCCCGGGGTTCCAGGCAGCCGCCAAGGCGGCGGTAGCACTTAGCCGTGGGCGTCAGCCCATGGACCACGTGCTCTCTGAGAGTTAAGCCGCGTAGGCGGCGACAGCAATCTTCCCTGGCAGTCAATCTCAGACAAGTGTCGCCCCCGCCCCCACGACGGGGCGGATCATACGAGAGCGAAACAACGAATCTTCATGGTCTGTCGGGAACAAGGGCCCTGTCGTACAAAACCGGTTTTCTATTTATTGAACATGGATGCACAGGATAAACAGGATTAACAGCACGAGAGGCTGCGCCACAGGAAACAGATCCGCGCGATGATCGGGTGGGTGTTGGAAGTGATCCAAGAGCCTGGGAGCGGGTTTTGGGAAATCCGTGTTGGAACAGAGGCGATGGTTGAACTCAAGACGGTGGAAACTCTCGCCCATTAATCCTGTCCATCCATGTAAATTAGCCGTCTGACGATGCTGGACTTTGAACGGATGTTCCGCCACCCGGCTCAAGTCGTTGTTTCAAGTAAACATCATTGCGTCGGTTTGTGCTTCACTTGGGCTCACCGGCATTTGCTGCCGCCGCCTACGCGGCTCGACACCCATAGGCGACGTTTCCCATGGGCTGACGCCCACGGCTAAGTGCTGCCGCGGCTTCGCCGCTCTCAAGGAAGCCGGCTAAAGCAGCATATTCTCAGGTAAGTCCCGCCCCCGCCCAGGTGTGCGGATCATACGAGAGTTAAACAATCGGAAATCGATAATCCCTTTGCGACCTTGGTATCCCGTTGCGGTTCACCTCAATGCCTTAGTGGCCCTTCGTAGTCCTTCGTGTGTCTTCGTGGATCACTCTTTTTTTCGGTTGTTTCAGCCAAGGGGAAAGAGGACCTGAAAATAAACGATCTTCTATAATGTAGGGAAGGATCGGCATAATGGCGGTCTGGATCGAGATGGACTCCTGAAGGAGGTCCCGAGGTATGTTCGATCAGGAATGGAGACTGATTGCCACCATTGCAATGGCCGTACTGGCCACGGTGGCGCAGGTCCTCTTCCGCCGGGTGCGGCGGCGGCTGAAGGAGTTGATTCGAAAGGAGCACCCCTTCGGCCCCATGCTGCACGGCGGGCTGGACTGGGCATTTGTCCTGTTCAGCCTGGCCATATGGATCGCGGTGGCGTCGGGAGTGCTGGCCGCCATTCCTCAGACCCGGTTTCTCACCACCCGAATGCTGGAGCTGCTATCCCAGGGGCTTTCCCTGCTGGGAAATTTTTTCGACAGCTCCATTGTGCCGGGGAAGACCAAAATCACCATCAAGGACCTCTTCGTGGTGGTAGCGGCCATCGCGGTGATTGCGCTGCTGGCCCGGGGAGTTCGCCGCCTCCTTCTCAACTATATCCTCAACAAGACCCCCATGGACCTGAGTGTCCGGCACGCGATCGCGACCTCGGCCCAGTACCTGATCGTCACCCTGGGGTTCTTGTTCCTGCTTCAGAGTGCCGCCCAGGTCGACCTGACCATGCTGGGCGTCGTGGCGGCCGGACTGGGTGTTGGAGTCGGCTTCGGTCTGCAGAACATCGCCAACAACCTCATCAGCGGGATATTCATTCTCTTCGAGCGGCCGATCAAGGTGGGGGACCGCATCGAGGTCGGGGAGGTGCACGGGCACGTGGTGCACATTGCGGCCCGGGCCACCACGGTGCGAACCAACGACAACATCGACTTCATAGTTCCCAATTCCAGCTTCACCTCCTTCAACGTGATCAACTGGAGCCACGGGGACCAGAAGGTGCGATTCCGGGTCCCGGTTCCGGTAGCTTACGGCACCGACGTGCGTCTGGTGGAACGGCTCCTGTTGGAGGTCGCTCAGGAAAATGAAAATGTCTTGGAGGAACCTTCACCCCGGGTAGTTTTCTGGGCCTTTGGCGACAGCGCCCTGGAGTTCCAGCTCAGGGTCTGGACGACCCGAATGCTTCATCGCCGGGGTGTCTTCGTCGGCCAGATCAACCTCGCCATCTACGAAAAGTTCAAGGAGCACGGGATCCGCATCCCCTTCCCCCAACGGGATCTGCACCTCAAGACCGCACCTCCGGGCTGGGAGCCGCCCTCCCCGGGCTGATCTCTTTTCGGCCCTATCTACTGCCTCTGGCGAAGCCTCTTCAGAATGTCTCCCAGGCGGCGGGTCTCCTCGCCGTAGCGGGCCCAATCCCCCTGCTTCAAGGCCGCCTGTGCCCGGTTGTAGGTTTCGACCGCGTCCCGGATGAGAGACCCGGCCGATTCCGGCTCCCTCGGCTGGCCGTTGGCCTGGGCCATTCGAGTGGCGGCGGGGCTTGCGGGGCCGCCAAAGATTCTGGCCAGGGAGAGGTCCAGGGTCTCTTCCATGGCAATCTGGTTGCCGTAGGCCACGATCACCCGCTTGAGCTCGGGCAGGCTGCGGTCGGAGGCTGCCGCCAGGTAGAGGGGCTGAATGTAGAGAACCGATTCCTCCACCGGGATCACCAGCAGGCTTCCTCGGATGACCGAGGAGCCGCCCTGCCCCCAAAGGGTGAGCTGTTGGGAGATCTCGGCTTCCTGGTTGATGCGGCCCACGATCTGGGAGGGACCGTAGACCAGCCGCTGCTTGGGGAACCTGTAGACCACCAGTTGGCCGTAGTTGGGGGCGTCGCAGCGGGCGGCCATCCAGGCAATCATGTTTTCCCGCCGTGCCGGGGTGAGGGGAATCATCAGGATGAACTCTTCCTTCGCCGCCTCGCTGTTGAGCTTCATGATGGTGTAGTAGGGCTCCAGGGGGGTGGCGCCCTCCTGTTGGGACAGGGTGGGGATGCGCCACAGGTCCTCCTTGTTGTAGAAGACCTGAGGGTCGGTCATGTGGTAGGTGGCGTAGATGTTGGCCTGGATGCGGAACAGGTCCACCGGATAGCGCAGGTGCTGCCTCAGATCCTCCGGCATGGCCTCCAGGGGCTGGAAAACGCCGGGATAGATCCTGGAGTAGACCTTGATCAGAAGGTCCTCGGGGTCGTTCACATAGAGTTGGACCGTGCCGTTGTAGGCGTCGATGGTGATCTTGACCGCGTTGCGGATGTAGTTTCCCAGCCCCCGGACCGGTTGGGAGTAGGGGAACAGACTGCTGACCGTATACCCGTCGACGATCCAGAAGAGTTTGCCCTCATCCGAGATCACCATGTAGGGGTCGCTGTCAAAGCGGAGGAAGGGCAGCAAATTGCGCAGGCGGGTGGCCACGGCGCGGTCGTACATCAGCCGGCTTTCGGCGTGGATGTCGCTCGAGAGGATGATCTTGGGTTCCTTGAAATGGAGGCCGAAAAGCAGCTTGCGCATGAACCCGCCCACCGGGATGCCCCCCTCTCCCTGGTAGTCGGTGAAGACGTTCTCGTCGCCCGAGGGATAGTCGAACTCCTTGGCGTGGGTCTTGACAAAGCAGTAGGAATGGGAGAGTTCCCCGTAATAGATCTCCGGCCGGGTGACCTTGATGTCGGTGACGGAAACCGGCGGAATGTCCTTGATCATGAAGGTGGGCAGGCCCTCCTGGGTGAACTGGTTGACCGGCCCCTGGCAGATCCCGTAACCGTGGGTATAGGTCAGGTGCTCGTTGATCCAGATGCGGCTGGGCAGGCTTTCGGAGGAGAGCTCTCTGGGAGACAGGCTCACCTGCCGGTATTCCCCGTCGATCCAGTAGCGGTCGTTGTCCACGTCCACGAAATCATAGTAGGGTCGGATGATCTGGAGCTGCCCGTAGGTCTGGAGCAACGGCTGGTGGTCCCACAGCCGAATGTTCTGCATGGTCAACTCGTTCTGCTTCAGTGTCTCAGCGGTCAGATTCTCCAGGGCCGGGAACTCCTCCTCTTTCACCCGGTCGATCCCGTAGGCCATCCGAGTGTGCTTGACCGCATATTCGATATAGGGACTTTCCTTGCTGATTTCGTTGGGGGCCACCTCGAGGGTCTGAATCACATAGGGGTAGCCCTGGTTTGCCACGAATCCTACTCCCAGGAGAATCCCGATCCCGGCCAGGGGCAGGGTGAACTTATTGCGGAAGGCGCCGGCCATCACCAGAGCCGCGGCCGCCAGGCTGACGATGATCATCAGGGACAGGACCGGGAGTTGGGCGTGAATGTCGGTGAAGCTGGCGCCGTAGACCACGCCCCGGTCGGAATAGAGGAGGTTGTATTTTTCCAGGTAGTAGTAAATGGACCGCCATGCCAGGAATGCAGCCACCAGGCCGAGAAGATGAAAACGGGCCGCCGTGACCATGCGGGGACCGCTCCGGGTGATCTGGACTCCTCCCTGGATCAGGTAGACGGCGGCGCTGGCGATGGCCGAAAAGACCAGTAGCGCCCACCCGAACTGATAGATGAACTGGTAAAAGGGCAGGCTGAAGAAATAGAACCCGATGTCCTTGTCGAAGAGGGGATCGGCGCTGCCGTAGGCCACCGCGTTCTGATAGGCGAGATAGACCTCCCACTTGGTGCCCGCCCAGCTCCCCACGATGTAGGCGATGAAAATGGTGCCGCCCAGCAGGAACTTGCGGAACACCTGGTCCAGACCTTCAGGGATTTCAATCAGGTTGTCGGGCGAGAAGGACGACTGGTCGCCCGCCAGCCGGCGCGCCACCTTGGCGTTGGCGTGGACCGCCATGAAGAAGAACAGCCCGAACAGCCCCGTCAGGCTCCACTGGGTGACTATCCTCTTTTCGAATAGCACGGGATAGCCGGTCTCCTCGAACCAGAGCCAGTCCATCCACAGGCCGATGATTCCATTGAACAGCCCCAGGCCGAACAAAATCGACAAAATTACGAGCAATCCCCAATTCTTTTTCATCAATGATCTCCTTGAGATCCGATCGGTCTTGTTTCTCGACAGCTGCATGGCTGCCGAGGTGCCGGGGCCGTCCGGTTAAACCCGCATTCCCCATCGGGTCAATGAGGGTTATGCCTGGTAAAACTGGACGATATCTTCATCCGGGTGGTCCAGCGACAGCATGAGAAACAGGTAGTCCTTGAGGTGTCGGGTCAAGAGGAAATTCTGTTTGACGTGCAGATGCCCGTTCTCTCCCATGGTCTGGCGCAGTCCGGGGTTGGCCAGCAGTTGCATGGTTCGCCGGGCCGCCCCTTCAGGCGAGTGTACCAGGAATCCGGTCACTCCGTTCAGAATCTGCAGCTTGATTCCGCCGACTCTTCCGCCCACCACCGGCTTTTTCTTCCATAGGGCTTCGCTCACCGTCAGCCCGAAGCCCTCCTTGATCGATTTCTGCATCACCACGGTGGACCCGCGCACCAGTGCATTGATTTCCAGGTCGCTGAACGGGGGAAGCAGGCATACGTGGATGTCCGGATCGCTGGCTGCCGCTTCCTGCACCTCCCGCAACACCACTTCGCCCTCAGGGTCGTCGGGGGCGCCGCCGCCGGCCAGCAAGAGTTGGCAATCATAGTTCCGCTTGACCAGCCGGTAGGCGGCAATGACCCCCAGCGGATCCTTCAACCGGTCGAAGCGAGAGATCTGAGTCAGGATCGGACGAGTGCTGTCCAGTTCGTACTTGTCCAGCACGTCTTGAATGGTGTCTTGGCTCAGGGGCTTGTTCTTGTCGCTCAGCGGGTCGATCGAAGGCGGGACCATGTATTGCGGGATTGCGAGATCCCGGGCAAAGTCGGGCATGGAAAAGACCGAGGCGTCGTACTGATCGACCAGCGGGCGAAGGAAATTCCAGACCTCCGGATTGGGGGACGAGACGTCGATGTGGCAGCGCCAGATCCAGCGGCGCCCGATTTCCTTCTTTTTGAGGATCAGTCCCGCCGGCTGCGGGTCGTGGACCACGATAACGTCGCCGTTCAGGTCGAGGCTTCCGAGGTTGGCTTCGGTGTTGGCCTGGAAATGGTCCAGCATTTCTCGGGTGATTTCTTCCGGGTGTCCGTGCAGCGCGTTGTGAAAGGCCTTGGTGATGTTGAAGAAGGCCTGGTCGCCCTTGATGACGTCCCAGGTGGCCTCGATTCCCAGCTCGCCAAGCAGGGGAACCAGCCGGGTGAGGATCTCGGCGACGCCGCCGCCGACCGCGGTAGAGTTGATGTTCTGCAGCCGCTTGTTCCGGACACGCTCGGCGAATGCGGACAGCTCGGCGATTTCTTCCCGGCCGACGATCTGCTCGTAGTCCTGCAGCCTGATGGCCATGTCAGTTTCCCAGGCGCCTTCTTCCCAGTTGGATGATTCGGTGGCGCAACTCTTCCAGGGTCATCGCATAGGGGTTTAGTCGGTCGATCTCGTCGGCCAGGGCCTCCTGTCCGATGCCGCTCAGCCAAAAGGAGAAATCGTTGGTCATCCGCTCCAGGCGGAGCCGGGCCTCGAAGAAATGGAAATAGAGGGAGGTGTTCGAAACCGAGGGAAGCCGATTCAGGAAATCGGGCAGATCGCGAGCCACGATTCCCGTGGGCACCACGAAGCTCTTGGCTCTGCAGAAGTGAAACTCGTCGCCGGGAGGACACTCCCGGGCCCGGCCTCCGGCGCTCTCCAGAAAGGCGGCAATCTCCGCCACCATCCTTTCCCGAATCTGGCGGATGGTGGAGAAGCTGAGCAGGTCGATGGCGGCCAGCTTTTCCGCCAGTGGCTCCTCCTGAAGGGCTTCCGAGATCCAGAGGGCGAAGTCGTTGTAGAACTCGTGCCGGGCGAACTGCCGGGACAGGAAATACTCCTCATGGGTGTGGTAGAAGACGGAGGATCCCGAGATCTGCTTGAGAATGGCCAGCAGCTCCGGCAAGTTGCGAGCCGTTTGACCGGTTAGAACCACCAACCGGCGTTCCGTATTGAAAACGAAGGGCTCGCTGTGAGGCATGGCCGAGGCGGTGCGGGGAACCAACCGAGCGTCGAAAGCAGCGTTGGAATCCTGATCTGAACCGGAGCGGCGAGATGAAGAGGGCCGCCAAAAGCAGGCCAAGAATAGGGAATGGATACGGAGATGTCAAGGAAGCCCGACTGGAAGCCCGACAGGCGAAGGCTGATGCCAAGCGTGCCCAATCGACACCCGAGGGCCTGCCTCCAGCCCAGCGATACAGGCCGAGCGAATGCCAGGATTACAGGGCGCCGGATCCCCAGACTCAATCCTGTTAGTCCTGTGCATCCAAGTGAACAAAGAACATGTATAGGCAGGATGCACAGGATAATCGGGATGAGAAGCTGGTTGGCAGGAAGGGGAGGCCGCGGGTCAGATTCCTGAGAGGTCAGCCGGGTGGGTCGTCCCGATGGTGCGGTGGAGCGTATCCGGCGGGCGACTTCTCTGAAAGCCGACCGGCGCCCTTTGGGAAACTCCCGTTTGCCAAAGGGCCTGACCCCGCCACCCTACCCTGGGGCGGATCATACGAGGGTGAAACAGAGGAGTTCCTGACAGGCGTGCCTTTGGGGAGGCCGTGGGGTCTCGGAACGCGGTTTTTAAGTCGCCGTCTACCCGGCTGGGTCAGTGCAGGGTCCACACGCCCCCGGGCTCACGCCCGGGGCTAAGTGCTGGCGCGGCTACGCCGCTTTATAAGGAAGGTCTGTAGGAGGGGTTTCCTCCCGAGACCTGGGTCAATCGCGGCTTCGCCGCTCTCTCCGAAGTCAAGACACTGCTCGGACGCGGGATGCTTATTTAGCGGGATGCTTATTTAAATGATCATCTCCCGGGCATCAGCCCGGGTTTCCAGGCAGCCGCCAAGGCGGCGGTAGCACTTAGCCGTGGGCGTCAGCCGGGCGAAGCCATTGGATAGGGTTGGCTTAAGAGTTGAGCCGCGTAGGCGGCGGCAGCAATTGGCCCAACACCCACCTTCGCGGCACAACCCCCAAAGAATGAGTTGCAATCGGGACGGGCGCTTCGGATAATGCCTGCCATGTCCCTCTACCCCTACCGTCCGCTGGAGACCGACTCCTTGCGCACTCGGTCCATCAAGGGGCGGCCCAGCAAGGTGGATCTGGCGGCGTTCGCCCGCCCTTACCGCAAGGGCGACGGTCTCGAGGGCTGGATGCGGTCTCTGCCCGGGATCCTGGCCGGAAACGATTTCCGGGATGCAGTAGAAGCCCTGGAACGGGCCAGGCGAAAAGGTCGGGCCATGGTCTGGGGATTGGGGGGGCACGTGGTGAAGTGCGGCCTCAACGCCGTCATCGTCGACCTCATGCAGCGGGGTTTCGTGTCGGCTCTGGCCATGAACGGCGCCACCGCCATCCACGATTTCGAGATCGCCCTGGCGGGGGCCACTTCCGAAGAGGTGGAGAAGGACCTGGCCGACGGGGAATTCGGGGTGAGCGAGGAGACCGGCCGGGAGATGAACGCGGCCGTGGCCCGGGGAGCCAGGGAGGGCAAGGGCATTGGACAGGCCCTGGGGGAGTGGATCCTGGACCGCCCGGCAGACTTTCCCCACGCCGGGCACAGCCTGCTGGCCTGCGCCCTGCAGCGCAAGGTTCCGGTGACCGTGCACGTGGCCCTGGGGACCGACACCACCCATTACCACCCCTCGGCGGACGGGGAGGCTCTGGGACAGGGCACCTTGCGGGATTTTCGCCTGGTGGCTTCCGTCGCCCGCGACTTGCACGACGGCGGGGTCTACCTCAATTGCGGCTCCGCCGTCATCCTGCCGGAAGTCTTTCTCAAGGCGGTCAACCTGGTGCGCAACCTGGGGCATCCCCTGGAAGCCTTCACCACCGTCAACCTGGACTTTCTGCAGCATTACCGGCCCACCCGGAACGTGGTGCAGCGGCCTACCCTGGGGTCGGGGAAGGGAATCGCCCTCACCGGCCACCACGAGTTGATGATCCCGCTGCTGGCCGCGGCCCTGGTGGAGCGCGACCCGGCGTAAGTCTTTCCCGGCCGGGTTTTCGCCGGGTGCCATTGGGTGCGCCCTCCTGACCGGTTCCTGCCTTATGGCCGACACCGTTTCCAAGGATCCCTTCACCACCCCGGGCTCGCCTGCCGAGATCCGGAACCCCTTTCCGGTGTGGAACGGACGCGACCTGCTGGAGTTGGCAGGTTGCTTTTGCCTGGGCCTGATTGTGCTGATGCTGGCCGCCCAGGCCGCCGGGTCCCTGCTCACCCGCTATCTGGGGCTGCCGGCCCTGACCGCCGACCCGGTCTATCTGGGCATGGCTCAGATCCTGATGACCAACCTGCTGAACGGGCTGGTGCTGTTTTTCATCTACCGCACCGTCACCGTGAGATACCGGTCCCCGTTCTGGTCCTCCCTCAAATGGAGGGGGCCGACGGCGGTCCCCCCCGGCCTCTTTCTGGTGTTGGGAGCCTTGCTGGCCCTGGTCATGGGAGCCCTCTCCAGCCGCATCCCCGGCATCGAGGATCTTCCCGTCTCCGGGCTGCTGCGCCACGCCCAAACCGCCGTGTTCCTGGGTGTGACGGCCATTGCGGTGGCTCCCCTGGTGGAAGAGGTGGTCTTTCGCGGATTCATCTTTCCGGTGCTGGAGCGGCGGTGGGGGCCGGTGGCCGCGGTGCTGCTGACGGCGCTGATGTTCACCTCTCTGCACGTCACCCAGCTCTGGGGAAGCTGGATGGCCGTCAGCCTGATCCTGCTGGTCGGTCTGGCGTTGTCGCTGGTGCGGGCTCTGACCGGAGCTCTCCTTCCGGCCTTCCTGCTGCACCTGGCCTACAACACCACCCTGTGCCTGCTGAGCCTGATCGGCTTGGCGCTGGAGGGGTGAGGGGGACGGCTCGGCCTGTCGCCGAGGCGTTGACGGGCAGACGCCCACGGCTAAGTGCTGACGCGGCTTCGCCGCTCGGCTCGACCGCGGGCCGGCGCCCTGCACCATCGACGCAACGCTGGCTCTCACTTGCGGAACGCCGCGTTGGCCCCCCTCCGGCTCGACTGCGGGCTTCGCCCTTGCCTCGCCGACTCCCCCTCAAGGGGGGAGTGATACTTGAGGCTTGCAAGAAGCGCCTCGCCCGATTCCCGGGCAGGATGTAAACCATGTTTGCGGTTTAAGGTGTGGACAATGCCCCCCCGGGAGCGCGGGCGTCCCGCCCGCATCCTTATTCCTGCAATCAGCCCACGGTTCATGGCACTCCCCTACAGGGAGAGCACCACTGGGGATGTTGTTGAACAAAAGCAATTCGGGAGCGGCCGATCAACGTTATTCCAGTAATTCAACAACGTCCCCTACTCCCACTCCGGGGGGCTGCGTGCTGCCGCCGCCTACGCGGCTCGACTCTTTCGCGACGCTTTCCAATGGCCCGTGCCGGGCATAGCCCGGCCCGCGCCTGGCTTACGCCCACGGCTAAGTGCTGACGCGGCTTCGCCGCTCGGTTCGACCGCGGGCCGGCGCCCTGCACCACCGACGCAACGCTGGTTCTCACTTGCGGAACGCCGCGTTGGCCCCCCTCCGGCTCGACTGCGGGCTTCGCCCTTGCCTCTCCGACTCCCCCTCAAGGGGGGAGTGATACTTGAGGCTTGCACCAGGCCTCTTGCCCGATTCCCGGGCAGGATGTAAACCATGTTTGCGGTTTAATGTGTGGACAATGCCCCCCCGGGAGCGCGGGCGTCCCGCCCGCATCCTTATTCCTGCAATCAGCCCGTGGTCCATGGCACTCCCCTACAGGGAGAGCACCACTGGGGATGTTGTTGAACAAAAGCAATTCGGGAGCGGCCGATCAACGTTATTCCAGTAATTCAACAACGTCCCCTACTCTCCCGACGCAACGCTGGTTCTCACTTGCGGAACGCCGCGTTGGCCCCCCTCCGGCTCGACTGCGGGCTTCGCCCTTGCCGACTCCCCCTCAAGGGGGGAGTGATACTTGAGGCTTGCACATGGCTTCTTGCCCGATTCCCGGGCAGGATGTAAACCATGTTTGCGGTTTAATGTGTGGACGATGCCCCCCCGGGAGCGCGGGCGTGCCGCCCGCATCCTTGTTCCTGCAATCAGCCCGTGGTTCATGGCACTCCCCTACAGGGAGAGCACCACCATGTTCGGCTTGCACAACTGCCGAGCCGCAGGCGAAGGCTGATGCGGTGGGGGGTTCGCACAAGGTCAGTTTCCAGGCGAGATCTTGTGCGCCGCAGCGGTAAACGCCGGAACGCGTCGGTTGCGGTGGAGGAGTCGCACAAGGCGGGCCGCCAGGCGAAGGCCGATGCGGTGGCGGGTGCACGCCCTTGCACCGTTCCCCGTGCCCGCCGCGAGCCTACTCCTCACCCGCTCCTCCGGCAAAAGCCTGGAACTCCTGCTCCACTCCCGCCTGGTCGGCGTCTCCGGAGTGGATATAGACCCGGTAGTGGAAGCGCAGGGTCTCTCCCTCGGGCAGAAGGTGGCTGCCGTCCCTGGTCTCGTCGTCGTAGAAATCGTGCAGTCCGAAGGGGTTGGCGGCAAACAGGGCGTAGCCCCGGGCATGCCAGTGGGTGGGATGGCGAAAGCTGCCGGGATGGTCGAGAATGGCCACGCCCAGGGTCTCCGAACCCACCTGGGTGGTGTAGTCCACCCAGCGGGCCGGCTTGCCCCAGCATCCGGCCTCGCCCCGGGCGCCCTCTGAATTCCGGATCAGCAGCCCTGCCTTCTCGGTGAAGGGCTGGGCCAGCCGCATGCCGAAGGATCCCTCCTTGGTGTCGCCGAACTTCACCGGTCCGCCGGCAGCGGTGAGCTGCACCTCCAGGTCCATGACCCGAGATTCGGGCCGGTTGTAGATCCGGACCTCCCGGGTCTCGGTGAGCACCAGCTTTCCCTCGCGGGTCAGCCAGTGATTGCGGGACCTGAGCACGCCCACCTCCGCCCCGCTCTCGACCCGCTCGAATTCCTGGTGCCGGATGGTTCCGCATTCCGGCGTCTCACTCCAGAAATCCACGCCGTTGACGTCTCCGTGGGTGAACCAGACGCCGGTGTGGTGGCGGTGGTCCCGGCTCTCTCCGGGAATATCCTCGATCATGGGAAAGCCCCGCGTGACCACCGTCCCCGTGGCCGAGCGCAGCGGGAAGAAGATGGGCTTGTTGTAGCCCTGGAAATGGTAGGAGGTGAAGGGCTTGCCGTCGACCAGGATGTCGACCTGCCGGTCGCCCTGTTTCAGGACCACTCCGCCCTGTCCAGGCTGGGAAGAGTCGGTGGTTTTCTCTTCCGGCCCTCCGCGGCCCGAGCAGGCCAGTTGCAGCCCGAAGGCAAGGGGGATCAGGAGTCTCCAGGCCCCCGGGCGAGGGTGCCTGGAACAGAAAGCGGCGATGGGCGGCCGCGAAGCCAAGCGAAGAGTGTTCATGGGAAACAACCTCCAGTTCAGTGTTGCGGGAGATGAGTGCGCTCCCGGGATGCCATTGCCGTTGAAGTCGGTGGTCGGACCTTCCGTTCTCCAACGGGGTTCAGAGCACCCGGAGGAAGAAGCCGGCCAGGCCCGCCCCCAGCAGCAGCCCCGAGGCCAGCCGCACATACCACGGGTGCCAGGACCGCGTCCGGCAGGCTCGGTTGAGCAGGAAAATCAGCGCCGCCGCCAGGGCCAGGGCGCAGGTAAGCCCCAGGATCCAGCCCATGAACCCCCAGGCTGAAAACTGGGATACACCGGCAAGCAGTCCCGAGGCCAGGTCGACCCCGAACAGCAGTCCGAAGCAGCAGCCGATGGCCCAGCGGTTGGCGGTCTCCTTCACCAGCAGGTTTTCGGCCGCGATGTAGGCCAGACTGAGAGCGGTGGCCGATGCCAGAAAGGATGCGGGGAGCCGAATCGGTACCAGGACAGCCAACAGGACCATCAGTCCCTGAGCGGCCAGGAAGGCTCCAGCCACCCGGACGGCGCCGTCCGGGCCGGGGACCGTCAACAGCAACCCCAGTACGAACCCGATGGGAAGGAGAGAGGTGGCCGCCTGCCTGGCGCCCAAGGCCAGCCCCCCCACCATCCTGCCGGCCCGCAGCCTCCATCCCCGGCCTACCTCCAGGCTGGCGGTGGGGTTCTCCAGGTTGAAGTTGAGATCGGCCAGACCTCCGGGATGGAGCACCCTGGCCAGGTTCCAGTGGCCGGAGTCGGTGAGGCTCGGCAGGGTCACCGTAAATTGCAAGCGCTGGATCTCGTCCCCGAAGCGGTATTGGACCCGGCATTCCAGTTCGCCCGGACCGGGTCCCTGGCGCCAGTAGACCAGCTCGGCGCGGCCCTCGTCTTCGGCGGACCCGATCCGATAGTTGTCCATCAGGCGTGGAAGATGGCCGGGAAGCGCCCGGCTGACCTCTTCCTGGGAGATGAGGCGATCTCGGTCGAGGTCCAGTTGGTCCACGAAGTCCAGGTCCCGCAGGTTGATCCGTAGCCGCAGTTCAGCCGTCCGTCCCTCGACCCGGATGTCGGAGTAGCTGACTCCGGTGGTGTGGGCCCTGGATGGAGGTGCGGCCAGCAGGGTGATGGCGGCGGCGAGGCCCAGCCGGCGGGTCCATCTGATCATGGCTCCCCCAGCACCTGCTGCATCTCTTCATGAATCAGGCCGTTGGTGGCCAGCGTCTGCGGTTGGTAGATGGAATAGTCCCGGCCGCTGAACCGGCTCACCAGGCCGCCGGCTTCCCGGACCACCAGGAGGCCGGCGGCCGTGTCCCAGGGCTTCAGATGGACTTCCCAAAACCCGTCGAACAGCCCCGAGGCCACGCAACACAGGTTGAGGGCCGCCGAGCCGTCCCGCCGGATGGACTGGGCTCGACTCACGAAGGCGGAAAAATGCCTCAGGGCCTGCTCCGGGCTCTGCCGCACCTGGGGTGGAAACCCGGTAGCCAGCAGGGACAGCTTCAGCTCGGGTACCCGGGAGACTTCGATCCTCCTCCCGTTTCGAAAGGCTCCGCCGCCCCGTTCGGCCACGAACAATTCGTCGGTCATGGGTTGATAGACGGCGGCCACCAGGATGTCTTCGTTCTGCTCCAGGGCTACCGAAGTGCAGAAGACCGGGTATCCGTGGGCGTAGTTGGTGGTGCCGTCCAGCGGGTCGACGACCCACTTGAACTCCGAGCTCTTCTCGGTGGCGGTGCCCTCCTCGGCCAGGATGGAGTGGTGGGGGAAACGGGAGGCGAGCAGATCGACGATCTCCTTTTCCGATTGCCTGTCGACTTCGGTGACCAGGTCGGCTTCGCCCTTGAACTCCACCGTCTTCACCCGCCGGTAATGTTCCCGCAGGATGTCTCCGCCCAGCCTGGCCGCTTCCACGGCAACCGCCAGATAGTCGCGCATGGCCTGTCCCTGTCTCCGCCAATTGGGTAGAACATTATCACATTGCCCGGAAGCGGCTGCGCTATAATGGACCCTAGGGACACCGACCGGATTTGATCAACGAAAGAGGTCAATATGATGATGAAAGCAAAGAAGATGCTACTTCTGCTGGGGTTGCCGCTCCTGATGGTGGCCGTGTCGGCCTCGGAACCGGCCCCTCCGGCCGAATCCACCGGAACCGAGGCGCCGCCGGTCTCTTCCGACGCCAAGAGTCCTTCCAAGACGGCTGTAGCCCAACCCGGCCCCGGGGCCGATGAGAGCCGGCTGATTCTGGTTCTGCGGACACGTCGCCATCGGATCAGCGTGTATGGAGGAGTCCGCTCTCCGAAATATACGGTGCGTGACGACAAGGGCGTCCTTTTGGCCCGGGAAATCGACAGTGCGGCGCTGAAAGAGAAATTTCCGGCTCTGCATGAGGTAGCCACCGGTGTGGCATGGTCGGGAATCCAGGGGTCGTTCGGCTACTGAGGAAAATGATGGCTAGAGGATGGGAGAGCAAGGCGGTTGAGGCGCAGATGGAAGAGGCCAGGGACGGATTCCGGAAGGGCAAGGCAGCCAATGGAACCGCCGCCGGAGAAATCTCGCGAGAACGCCGCTCCCTCCTGTTGGCCAGGACACGCATCCTGAATGAAATGCACACCACTGCCAACGACCGATACAAGGATCTGCTGGGAACTTCTCTGGCCGCCATCAACGAGCAGTTGTCCTCATTGAAATAAGGCTGTCCCCTCGCCGTCCCGCCTGGGCGGCCACCCGCCCCGGGGAGCCGGTCATCCCGGCAAGACCGTAACGGTTGCCTCCATTGTCCACCTTCCGCAGCCTCGCCGCAGCCCTGCTCCTGGTTTCTCTCTCTTTCCCGTCCGGCGCCCTGGCCGAAAGCCAAGGCGGTTCCGGCAGGGAAGCAGACGCCCCACCGCCGCTGCGCGCCCAGGTAGTGGATTCCGACCTCAGGTCCATTGTCGGAGTCCGGGTAATGCTGGTTTCGCCGCAGGGGCGTGTGCTGGCGCAGACCGCCACCGGCCCCCAAGGCGGCTTCCAGTTCGAGACGGTCCCCCCGGAGGCCCGGACTCTAAGGCTGAGTCATCCGGACTTCGAAGACCTGGTTCAACCCCTCGTCGACTGGAAGACCGCTTACACACTGGTTCCCCGGCGGGTGGAGCAGTCGCTGACGGTCACCGCCACCCGCACCCCGCGCACCTTGAGAAACATTCCCTCGGCCGTCACGGTGCTGGGGGAACCGGAGTTGGGTCAATCCCCGGCAATCACCGTCGACGACGCCTTGCGCCGGATTCCGTCTTTCAGCCTCTTTCGGCGCAGCAGCAGCCTGGTGGCCCATCCCACCAGCCAGGGGGTGTCCCTGCGGGGGATCGGACCCAGCGGCGTCAGCCGCACGCTGGTGTTGTGGGACGGGACGCCGCTCAACGATCCCTTCGGAGGTTGGGTCTATTGGAGCCAACTGGACAAGAGCAGCCTGGAGCGCATCGAGGTGGTCCCCGGGGGCAGCTCCAGCCTTTACGGGAGCTCGGCTCTGGGGGGCGTGATTCAGGCCTTTTCCAAGGCGCCCCGGTTCCCGCGGTTCGAGCTGGACCTCCGGGGCGGCTCTCTGGGCACGGCCCGGGCCGACCTGCTGGGCTCGGTTGGAGGAGAACGCTGGAGCGGTCTGGTTTCCGGCTCTTTCTTTCGCACCGGCGGATATCAGGTGGTGGCTCCCGAGGATCGCGGCCCGGTGGACCTGCCGGCCAACTCCCGCGCCTACTCGGTCCGGGCGGCGGCGTTCTACCAGCCGGACCGAGGAGCCCAGGCGACGCTGCGGTTGGAGCACTTCGGCGAAGATCGGGGAAACGGAACCCCGCTGAGGGAGAACGCCACCGATGTGACCCGGGTTCGGGGTCTCTACCGGCGGAAAGACGACCGGGGGAGGGAGTGGCAGCTCAGCGCCTACGGCCTGACCCAGACCTTCGACAGCAGCTTTACCGCCGTTCCTTCCCACCGGCGCTTGGAGTTCCTGACCCGCGAGCAGCACGTGCCGGCCCGCAGCGCCGGCGGTTCCCTGCAATGGACGGGCTTGCTGGGACAGCGCCACCTGATGACTTCCGGAGTGGATTGGCAATGGGTGAGGGGCCACAGCCGGGAGACCGGCTACCGCTCGGGGATGCCGGCTCAGTTTCAGGTGCTGGGTGGCCATCAGCAACTGGGCGGGGTCTACTTCCAGGACCTGGTGGCGCTGGGGTCCCGCTGGCAGCTGCAGCTCGGCGCCCGGCTGGACGGCTGGTTCAACCACGATGCCGCCCGCGATCAGGTCCCGCTGCCGTCCGGAGCCTCAACCGTCCTCGAGTTTCCCCGGCGCGGGGGCGGCATGCTCAGTCCCAGGGGCGGGGTCTCCTATCACGCCAGCGAGGCCCTCACCTTCAGGGGAGCCGTCTACCGCAGCTTCCGGGCGCCCACCCTCAACGAGCTCTACCGCGGATTTCGAGTGGGCAACGTGGTGACCCTGGCCAACGAAAATCTGCGCCCGGAAACACTCAGGGGCGCCGAGGCCGGTGTGGACTGGTACGGCGGACCCCGGGTCAGAGGGCGGCTGACGGCCTACTGGAACGGCCTGAGCCAGGCCATTTCCAACATCACCGTGGGGACCACCCCCGCGCTGATCACCCGTCAGCGGCAGAACGTGGGCCGCGTCAACGCCCGGGGCCTGGACGCGGATCTGACGCTGCGGCTGAACCGGGACTGGAGGCTGCGAGGAGGCTACCTGCTGGCCGATTCCACCTTTGGCCGTTTTCCGGAGAACCCCGGGGTGGAGTCGAACCGGTTGCCTCAGGTGCCCCGCCACCGGCTCACGGCCTCGCTGAACTACGCCCGCCCCGGAGTCCTCAACGCCTTCCTGATGGCCCGTTTCGTGGGGCTGCAGTTTGACGACGACCGCAACCTCCGGCCGCTGGCCAACACCACTCTGCTGGACCTGCAGGTCTCCAAGCGGGTGCACCGCAACCTGTTTCTGACCCTTGCCGTGGAGAACCTTCTCAACCGCCGCTTTCCGGTCTCGAACACCTCGGTGTTGGGCATCGGCCCCCCCCGGATGATCACCAGCGGCCTCCGCCTGGCCTGGTAGCGGCGGGGGAGGGACGAGAGCGTTGGTCGGGACAGGAGGCGGGCGGGACGCCCGCGCTCCCGGGAGTGCCGTCCTGGCGGATGTTCACTCACGGGGCGTCGGCGTTGGCTCCCTCCGGATCGACTGCGGGCTGCGCTTACGGGACGCCGCGTTGGCCCCCCACCGGCGCGACTGCGGGCTGCGCCCTTGTCTCTCCGACTCCCCCTCAAGGGGGGAGTGATACTTGAGGCTTGCACATGGCTTCTTGCCCGATTCCCGGGCGGGATGTAAACCATGATTGCGGTTTAATGTTTGGACAATGCCCCCCCGGGAGCGCGGGCGTCCCGCCCGCATCCTTATTCCTGCAATCAGCCCGCGGTCCATGGCACTCCCCTACAGGGAGAGCACCACTGGGGATGTTGTTGAACAAAAGCAATTCGGGAGCGGCCGATCAACGTTATTGCTGTAATTCAACAACCTGGTGTGCAAGCCCCCTTGAAGGGGAGTCGCGAGCCGAATGGCGAAGGCTGATGCGGAGGGGGGCCGACGCGGCGCCCCGAGAGTGAATGTCAGAGTAACGAGCGGAGCCGCGTAGGCGGTGGCAGCATTTTTTTGTTATATTGATCGACGCTTTTCGGTGGTCAGATAGCCAAAGAGACTCACTCTAACAGTCTTCCGGGAGCGGCCATGGCATTCCCCAGGGTGTTTCGGGTCAGGCAGCGTTTCCACTCGACCCGGGTGGAGGACATTCCGGTCAGAGTGGCCCGGGAAGTCGCCCGGCTCGACCTGAGCGGCCGCTTGAAACCGGGGGACAGCGTCGCCATCACATCCGGAAGCCGGGGCGTGGCCAACATCGCCGCCATCACCCGCAGCCTGGCGGAAGAGCTGAAAAAGCGGGGGGCGCGGCCCTTTATCGTTCCCGCCATGGGAAGTCACGGGGGCGGAACAGCCGCGGGGCAGCGCGGCGTGCTGGAGCGTTACGGCATCACGGAGGCAGCCATGGGGGTTCCCATCCGGGCCACCATGCAGACGCTTCCCATTGGAGAGACCCCTGAGGGGATCCCGGTGGTGCTGGACAGGAACGTCCTGGATGCCGACCATATCGCCGTGGTCAACCGCATCAAGCCCCACACCGACTTCGACGCCGAGATCGAGAGCGGCCTCACCAAGATGCTGGCCATCGGCCTGGGGAAGCACCAGGGCGCCATCCGCTATCACCGCGCCAACAAGCGCTACGGCTACTATCGGGTGCTGACCGGGGTGGCCGAGGTGGTCAGGCGGCGCTGCAGCATTCTGCTGGCATTGGGCATCGTGGAGAACGGCTACGACCAGACGGGGGTGATCGAGGCCATGACCTCGGCCGAGCTGTTCGACGTCGAAAAGCGGCTGCTGAAAATGGCCAAGTCCTGGCTGGCCCGCATTCCCTTCGACCGCGGGGACCTGCTGCTGGTGGATGAGATGGGGAAAAACGTGAGCGGGACCGGCATGGATACCAACGTCATCGGCAGGCGCGCCGGCGCGGGCGAGCCCTTCGCCGGAGCTCCCCGCTTCTCGCGCATCGTGGTGCGGGACCTGACCCCGGAGTCCCACGGCAACGCCATCGGGGTGGGGATGGCCGACGTGGTGACCCGCCGCTTGGTGGACAAGATCGACACCCGACCCACCTACGTGAACGCCCTCACCAGCACCAACCTGGAGAGCGTCCGCATTCCGGTGACGGTGGATTCCGACCGCGAGGCGCTGGAGACGGCCATCTCCACCAGCGGCGCCTCCAGCGGGGAAGACTGCCGCATGGTCTGGATCCGCAACACCTTGAAGCTGGACCGATTTGTGGCCTCCGAGGCCCTGCTGGACGAAGTGGAGCGCCACCGGGACCTCCAGGTTCTGGAGCACCTGGGAGAACTGGATTTCGACGGGCGGGGCAATCTGAAGAACCTGCTCTGAACCGGCGGGCCGGCGGGGGGCGGACAGCCTCCCGTTGCGGGGTTTCCCCTTGTCGGACGTTGCTCCGGCGTCGCGTCGAGACCGACCCCCGGCGAGGAGAAAAGAGGGAGGGATCATGTTCAAGGTTGTAGCGGTGGATTCAGTGCGAATGGTTCCCACCGTGGAGAAGGAGATTCTGGCCGAAGCCGGCGCCGAGCTGGTTACGGCCGACTGCCACGGCGAAGAGGACGTCATCCGCGCGACCGGGGACGCCCACGCCTTGCTGGTCTCCCTCAGCCCGATTACGCGGCGGGTCATTGCCTCCTGGAGTCAGACCAGAGTGATCGCCCGCTACGGCATCGGAGTGGACACGGTGGACCTGGAAGCAGCCACCGATCACGGGATCTTTGTCACTAACGTGCCCGACTTCTGCTATGACGAGGTGTCGGATACGGCCATGAGCCTGATCCTGGCGGTGACCCGCAAGGTGGTCAGGATGCATTCCCTGGTTTCCGGGGGCACCTACAACCGCAAGCTGGCCATGCCCGTTTACAAGGCCCGCGGACAGACGTTGGGGCTGCTGGCCTTCGGACGGATCGCCCGGTCGGTGGCCCGGAAGGCCGCGCCCTTCGGCTACCGGGTCCTGGCTCACGATCCCTATGTTCAGCCCGAAAGCCTGGCCGGCCAGGCGGTGGAGCTGGTGGGACTGGAGGAGTTGCTGGCCCGGTCGGACGTGCTGTCCATCCACGTGCCGCTGACCGCTGAGACCCGCCATCTGATCGGGGAGCCTCAGTTGCGCCTGATGAAGCCCACCGCCTACCTGGTCAACACCTCTCGCGGGCCGGTGGTGGATCAGAAGGCCCTGACCCGGGCTCTGCAGGAGGGGTGGATCGCCGGAGCGGGTCTGGACGTCCTGGAAAAGGAGCCGCCCGACCCGCGGGATCCGATCCTGGGCCTGGACAACGTGGTGCTCACCCCGCACTATGCCTCCTACACCGAGGAGGCCTACGTGGAGGTGCGCGAGAAAGCTGCTCGCCAGGTGGTCCAGGTGCTCCGGGGCGAGGTCCCGGCCTACCTGGTGAACCGGGAAGTTCTCAAGCGAAAGGGCTAGGGTCGAAGGCGCCGGCAGTTCCAGTCAGATCCGCCGGAGTTGGCCCCCACCGGCTCGACTGCTGGCTGCGCCCTTGTCTCTCCGACTCCCCCTCAAGGGGGGAGTGATACTGGAGCGTTTTTTGGAAGTTTTGGTTGGTCAATCCTGAGGAGGGAAACCATGGTTCGAACATTTGCCGGCAAGGATTGTAACGAGATCACTCTCAATGCCCTGCGCATCATGACCGGATTTCTGATGATGCCGCACGGGGCGCAGAAGCTCTTTGGAGCGCTGGGACGGGAGGCCGTGCCTCTGGCCTCGCTTCCGGGGGTTGCCGGGGTGCTGGAATTCTTTGGAGGGCTGGCGATTCTGCTGGGCTTCTACACCCGCCCGGTGGCCTTCGTGCTGTCCGGGCTGATGGCAGCCGCCTACTGGCTGGCCCATGGCACCAAGGCCTTCTGGCCGATTCTCAACCAGGGAGAGCTGGCCGCCCTCTATTGCTTCGTCTTTCTCTACCTGGCGGCCAAGGGCGGCGGCGACTGGTCCATCGACGGCTGCATGGGCAAGTCGGGCTGAGTGTTTCCCGCCATGGTGCAGGCCAGGTGGATGGCCTTGACCATGCTGGCCGGGTTGGCCTTGAGTTGACCGGCGATGTCGAAGGCGGTGCCGTGGTCCACCGAGGTGCGGACGATGGGCAGGCCGATGGTGATATTGACGCCGCTGTCGAAACCCATCAGCTTCAGGGGGATGTGGCCCTGGTCGTGGTAGAGGGCCACCACCAGGTCGAACTCGCCTCGATTCATGCGGTGGAAAACGGTGTCGGGGGAAATGGGCCCTTCGGCCTCGAGCCCCTCGGTCCGGGCCGCCTCAATGGCGGGCAGTATCTCGTCGGCTTCCTCGGTGCCGAAGAGGCCGCCTTCGCCGGCGTGGGGATTGAGCCCGGCCACGGCGATGCGGCTGCGCCCCATGCCCAGTTGCTTCAGGGCCAGGCGGCCGAACCGGATGGTTTCCAGGATGCGAGGCGTCCGGATCTTCTCCAGGGCCCGGCGCAGGGCCAGGTGGGTGGTGGCGTGGATGGCCCGGAGGTGGTCCACCACCAGCAGCATGCGCACTTCGGCTCCCCCGCACAGGCCGGCCAGATACTCGGTGTGTCCCGGAACGCCGATACCCGCCAACTGGGCGGCTTCCTTGTGGATAGGACCGGTCACCAGGGCATCCAGCCTCTTGTCCAGGCAGCCCGACACTCCCGCCCGAATGAATTCCAGGCTGGCTCTGCCGCACTCCCGGCTGACCCGCCCGAGCTTTACCTCGGGAAAGCGGATATTCTCGAGGTCCAACAGGTGGATGCTGGTGGGATCGGGAGCAACCGTTTCCGCTTCCGCCACCGGATGAAGCCGCCGCTCGGGAAGCAGCCGCGAGGCATAGTGGGCTACGGTGGTCTCTTCCCCGATGATGACGGGGACGCACTGCTGCTCCACGGCCGGGTCCAGCAACGCCTTGAGGGCCACCTCGGGGCCGATGCCGGCCACGTCGCCCAGGGTGATGCCGATACGGGGTTTCCGGTTCATGGGCATGGGGAATGGCCGCCGCTACCGGTGTGTCGAGGGGCGGGGCCGAGGATCATAGCACATCCTCTCCGGGAGACCGCCCGGTCAGGAAGAGAGCGATGTTGCAGAGCGTGTCCGGGTTCCCGAAGCCTCCGGCCTTGGTGACCAGAGGCAGCCCATCCATCCGGCCTCCGATCCATCGGCCCCAGGGAATGCCGGGTTGCACATCCCCCAGAATGCGGATGCCCCGGGCGCCGCACTGCTCGTAGACCTTCAGAGCCGTATCCCCTCCCACCAGGATGGCTGCTCCCGGCGCTCCGGTGCCGAGCAGCCGGCCGGCGGTCCGTTGCAGCGCCTGCTGCAGCCGCTGCAGGTGGCCGCGGGAGCGAATTCGCTGTTCCAGGCGCAGGCACAAGGCCACCGATTGTCTTCGGGCCAGCGCCTCCAGGGCCGGCTTGAGCTTGCTTTCCGCGCGGGCCGGGGATTCGGTGTCCTCGTCCCAAAGGGTGATGACGGTGGCCAGGCCCCGCCGGCCGAGCTGTTCCAACTGGGGCTTGTTGACCGGGTTGAGGCTGCCGCAAATCAAGAGCAACGGTTCCTGTACTTGCGGACCGGAGGCGCCGGCGCCGGTTGGCGAGCGCCCCCAGATCAGGGGAAGAAACCGGGCCAGTCCGGCCGATCCCACCCACAGGACGGCTTCGTCCAGGCGTCGACCCGTCAGGGCCAGACGCTCGAGGTCACCCTCGGATTCGATATCGAACAAGAGCACACGATGGCCCTTGCCCAAGGCCGTCCGGATGTGCTTCTCGATGACGGCCGGCGCCCGGCGCAGCAGGTCGCGGCGCAGCAGTTCGGCCTGAGAGCCGAACTCGGCCCGCAGCCGGCCCAAAAGGTCCCCTCGGTCGATTCCTGAAGCCCCGTCGCCCCGGTCGGGCCTCGGCGTCAGAGGCCGGCCGTCCATCAGCAGCTTTCCGCCCCGACTGGTCCTCCCCCAGGCCGGGAAGGCGGGCGCCACAATGGCGAGATCGGGGCGCACCACCGCCATGACCGCGGCCAACTCCCGGCACCAGGGACCCTTGAGGGTCGAGTCGATCTTCTTGTAGACCGGACGGCTGCCGGAAGTCAGCAGCGACCTGGCCGAGCGGGTCGCCACTTGTCGAGCCCCTTCGACGGGCAGCCCTCGCGAAGCCGTATTGACCACCAGCAGATCGAGCTCCAGGTCGAGTTCCGGGGCGATGGCGCCGGTCATGGCCACCCGCATGCCGTACCGGCAAAACTGGGCGGCGGTGTCGCAGGAGCCGGTCAGATCGTCGGCGATCACTGCCAGTGGCGGCAGGCGCCCGGATGCGGGGGATTGGGACACGACGGTCCTCGCGGGTTCAAGGGCGGATGATGGAAAGCACCTGCTCCACTCCGGGCCGGCGCAGAAGCTGGACCCGGGGGCCCCGGGGAGCCCAGACCCGGGAGTCGGTTTCCAGAAACAGAGCGATGGTGCGGACCCCCAGGGCGGCCGCCAGGTGGGTGATCCCGCTGTCGTTGCCGATGTAGAGCCGGCAGCGGCTCAGGACGGCTGCAAGCCGGCCCAGGTTCTCGATGCGCACCGTCTCCCAGCGAACCGAGTCCTCGGCCAAGCCGTGCCGAACCTCCCTCACCGTTTCGCTGTCCAGCGGTCCTTCCAGCAGCAGGAGTCTGCAGTTGGGATCTCCGGCCAGACTCCGAGCCACTCCGGCGAAGTGTGGGGCCGGCCATCGCTTGGGCTTGCCGCTGGCGCCCGGATGGATCGCGACTCTGGGGTTTCCGGGTCGGGCGGACCAAAAACTCTCGGCAAATCGGTCCTCATCCTTGGTCCAGTGGACCCGGGGGGTGGGTAAAAACCCCGGGGTGGAGCCGAAGATCCGGTTCAGTTGAGCCCGCCTGAACTCGACCATGTGGAGGCCGGACTCCCGGGGCAGCGCCCGAAGAAAGTCGACCCGGGGATGGATTGCCCGGACCTGGTCCACGAATTCCGGATTGCCGCTCCCCCACCAGGAGACGATTCTGTCAAAGGTCCGCATGCGCCTCAGGCACCCCTGGCCGGGCGGATAGCTCTCGATGCCGGTGTCCTGCAGCGCCTCGGCGGCGTCGACGTAGCCGAGCGATCGGGCCAGTGGAAGATTGCCCCGGGCCACCCAAAGTTCCAGGCGGTCCGGGTGGAAACGGGACTGCAGCCAGGCCACCGCGGGCAGCGTCAGAAGGAAGTCGCCGATGGCGCCGGGAATGATCGATAGGAGACGCAAAGCCCGATCCTTCCTGCCGGATCAGCCACCAATTATGGCCGAGGAGAGCGGCAAAGAACAGTGTTGTCACTGGTTGGAGGGGGTGCTAGGCTAGTTGAGGCACCTCCATTTGCGCGGCGGGTCGCCCGACATGGAGGGAAGAGGGCTCGCCTTCAGCCTTTGGTGTGGCAGCCTGCCGGTGAGCCGCGCGAGTGAAGCCGTTTCAATCCGGCCGGATCGAAATCCCATGAAGTTTGCCTGCAAGCGAAACAGTGCGTCGGCTCTTGCGTTGCTTCTCCTGATTGGAGGAGGCTGCAGCTCGGGACCCGAGGTGAGTTCCGATACCGCGGCCATCGTCAATCAAGCGGAAATCAAGATCTCCGAGGTCGACAAGCGCTTCGACGCTCAACTCAGGCAGAGCCCCCGGGCGCCGTCGCCCGAGGAGGCTTCCACCTTCAAGCTCAACATCCTCAGCCAACTCATCAACGATGAGATCCTCATGCAGTGGGCTGCCGCCGACAATCTGACCGCCGGCGACGCCGAGGTCAGCACCCGGTTCACCGACTTCAAGAAGAACTACACCGAGGAGAAGTTTCAGGAATTCCTCAAGGAGCAGGGGGTCAGCGAGGAGGAGTTCAAGCAGACCCTGCGCAAGGGCGCCACCATCGAGAAGCTCTACAACAAGGAGATCACCTCCAAGATCTCGGTGACCGAAGCCGAGATCGAGCAGCATTTCGAAGATAACAAGTCCAACTACAACCTGCCCAAGGGTTGGCGTCTCGCCCATATTCTGATTACGGACACCAAGGAGTCCGGGATCAACAATTCCCGTGGCGACGACGCCGCTACTCCCGCCGAGGCCAGAAAAAAGGCCCAGATTCTGATGCGGCGCCTGCTGAACGGAGAGGATTTCGCCCGCCTGGCGGTGGAGTACTCCGAGGACGCCGAGTCCGCCCCGCGGGGCGGGGACCTGGGATTCGTCACCGAGCAGCAAATGGAGACCGTCAGCCCCGAGCTCAAGAAGACCGTCCAGAACCTCAAGGTGGAGCAGGTCTTTCCCCGGCCTATCCGCATCGGCTACGGCTACCACCTGGTCAAGCTCCTGGCCAAGGAACGCGGCGGGCAGCATGAACTGAGCGAACCGCAGGTCCAGGCGGATGTTCGCCAGACCATCTTCAACCGCAAGGAAACCCTGCTGAAGACGGCCTTCCTGGAAGTCATCCGCAACGAAGCCCATATCAGAAATGTGCTGGCCGAGAAGCTCCTGGACAGCCAGTAACCTCGCCGGCACAGTCCTCCATTCTCCCGCCGTTCCTTCCAAGCCTTCCAATCCAGTCCGGTAAGCTCCTGACGGTCAACGATCCTTCCGGATATTTCCGGCGTCCCGCCGGGAAATGCGGGCTAAAATGGTGTGCGATCGCGGAGGCGTGGCAGAGTGGTCGATTGCGGCGGTCTTGAAAACCGTTGTACCTTGACGGGTACCGTGGGTTCGAATCCTACCGCCTCCGCCAATTCCCGTGTGATTGCACTCCTTTCTGATATATCTTACTATCTGTAAAGTCAGATTATTAGTGAAGTAAGCCAATGGAACTCGCCAAAATCACCGCACGTGGGCAGACGACGATCCCCAAAAACATCCGTGAGGCGGCCAATCTGGTCGAGGGAGACGTGATTTCTTTCGAAATGGACGGCGATCACCTGGTGGTGCGCAAGGTGACGCCGGGGCAGGACGAGTACCTGCAAGGCCTCTCCGAAGTTCTGAGCGAATGGATTTCGCCCGAAGACGAGGAAGCGTGGCGTGACCTTTGAATCGCTCGATGTGGTTGTTGTCCCTTTCCCTTTCACGGATCGCCGGACCAGCAAGCGCCGGCCGGCATTGATCGTCTCATTGTCAACCGATAATGCACGGGAGCTGCCTTGGCGAGCTGAAGCCCGCTCCGGAGCGGCGTTCTGACGCTGGAGCCGGCGGCGCCGCCTAATCCCGCAAGCCGGCTTCAACCAGTCCGCCCAGGAACGCGGCGAAGGGTCGTATGTTCAGTTTCACGCTGGCCGATTCCAGCGCGTCCATGGTATCGTCGCGCCGCTCCAACGGAATGATCGTCCAGGGATAGCCTCCCGATGCGAGCATGACATTCATCAGGAAGCGCCCTATCCGCCCATTGCCATCCATGTAGGGATGGATGTAAACGAAGGTGAAATGCCCGAGCACCACTCGCACGGCCGGCTCCGCCTCGCCTTCCAGCAGATCGAACAAGGCCGGCATGCAATCGCGCACCGCCTCGCGCGGCGGCGGCACATGCATCGACCGGCGAATATGGACAGGGCCGCCTCTGTAACCGGCTAGATCCACAGGGCGGATGACTCCCGCCGTGACGCTCGGTCCGAACAGACGCCGGTACCATTCGGCGTGGTCATCGCGGCTGACATCCCCTGCGTTCCTGCCGCCAAGCACCTTTTCAACGCTGCTCCTGACGCTGATGAACGCGTCATAATATCCACGCGCAGCCAGTGCATTCCTGTTTCCGCGATCGTCCGGATTCCGATCAGGGCTCCATGCGCCGCTGCGTACCCGCTCGATGAGTTCAGGACTGACCCGGTACCCTTCGATCGACAGGGAATTGTAGGCGTCAGTGACATAGATGGCCTCGACGGCCTTCAGATACGGACCGGGCTCATGGGGCCGCTTGGGCGGGACGGGGAAGACTTTCAGCACGCACTCTCGCATGGCTTCCCACATGAGTCGGATGCGGTTGACGTAGGGCGAGGCGCTTTGCGTGGCAAGCACGATGCCCGGCCTGTCCTCAAACGGATCACGCTCACGCACTGCGTAGCCCGCGGTTTGCATTGTCTTGACGATCTCGTCGGCAAGGCGGGGGCGTCCGACATTCCTGAACGCACCGGCCAGCCGTCCGGCAATCGTGCTGTGACCTCCCATGAGCAGGAGCGCCAGCACATCCGATGCATCCTTGATTGTGGCCATTGCCGCACGCACATCCGTTGGCGACCGCCGGAAGAACTGTGTCGATACGGCCACCAGCGCTGCAGCCACGGAGTACAGGCGCAGGCCGTCCCATTTGGCAACCAGGTGTTCGGCCGGCATGGCGTTGCGCACGTCGAAGACCGATGTCCCGTGCAGCAGCGGTGTTGGCTTGTTCCCTCCCCTCGGCGTCCGGACCAGTAACTGAGCCGGCACGGTTCGGTTCCCCGCGTGGAGCGACAGCGACTGTTCAGGAGACAGGCACCACTCTTCGCCAAACCGCTCGTCGAGATAGGCCGCGCAGAACTCCCAGAATGAGGCATACCAGGGCGTACTGTCTCCCGGAGCCTCATCCGGGCCCGCCGCGATGTACCAGCCCTTGATGACATCCTTCAGGAAGCCGCTTTTCAAGAGGCGCTCCCGATGCGTGCGGCTCAGGTCGCGCGAGCGGATCGCCACCACGCCACGTCCCTGAAGGGCTTTGAGAGCCTCAAGGGATTCAGACAGTTTGTCCGCAGGACTTGCCATATCGCTCGTTTCTTAAGCCTCCTGGTGCAGCATGATTTTTCGAATTTTTTCTGCGCGGTTAATAGGTTATTAAGTTGTATCATTAATAGGTTATGGTGTCATTCCAAAAGTAGGTTTCTGCGCTGCACTCGTCATGGCTATAACATTTTTCGGGCCTTATTGGCCCGAGGTACCCTACGAGGCATTCAAGCGCGCCTGCCAGGCGCGCGGCAAGAATTCCCCGCTCCATGGCCACTGGGCCGTGTTCGATCATTTGGGGAAGTACCGGTTCAGCAAGAACAAGCCGAAGGACAGGCTACCCATTTGCGACCGCGCCATCCGCGAGGACAACTCGCGCCCGATCGAGTGGCTGGGCATGTTGACCAAGCTGAGACGCTCTGGTCAGTGGGTCAAGGACCATCGGGAAGAATGGCCGTATCAGGTGCCGCAAACCCGCCTGGACTTCGCCTGCCTGACGGCCCGGGCCGAGCGCTACGCCAAGGACGAGGGCGTTCCCTTCGACTCGGCCTGTCCGGAGTGGATGCGTCAGGGTCTGCAGCAACTGGTCGGAGCGTTAAACTCACCGGATGTGCGACTGTTTGGAGGAAAAGATTGGCGACGTCGTCTTTGAAATGAACCGTTTCTTGCGCAACAACGCACGGTTGGCCCGCGAACGGCGGCAGCACCCCGAGATCGAACCGGAGCAGACCCACCGCGAGCCCTCGCAGTTCATGGGGTCCTGGAACAGCCTGGTGGAGCGGGCACGCTCCCTTTCCAGCGAGCCCCTGCCGCCGAATGAGTTCGGCCGCGAGCAGCTGGCCTTCATGAGCGGCATGGTGGGCAGGGCCGTTCAGTTCCGGGAAAGCCATCCCGAACTGGAGCACCGCTGGATGGACGTGAACTATGTCGATCTGGTTGAGGAAGGAAGCCTCTGACTTGTGTCGAAAAAGCAGTCGTGCGGGCTGCAGGCTGCGCCGGGCAAGTCCACGCCGGTCATTCAGTCCGAACTGCAAACAGGATCCCCGGACAGCCTGGCGCAAGCGCGGCCACGGAATTTCAACCGGATCTTCATCCTGGCAGACGATTCCACCGAGGCCGCTATGGCCGTCATTTTTCCGATTTTGCAACGACCTGTTCGAGAACTGATTCGGCGGATTTGAACATTTCCGTCAGAAGCTGCTTGCGCCGAATCTTCAGACGCTCAATATACATCCACAGGGCATTGGTGATGCCGGCAACGACGGCCTCCCGCTCCTTGAGCGAGAGGCTGCGGTCATGCTTGTACTCGTATTTCTCGATCGTGAAGTTGGCGATGTGCTGGATGTTTTCTCCGATGATATCGAAATCGACAGAGTCACGCATCGGTATGGTCGAGGATGCTTCTGCTGCTCCCTCATCCCCGAGGTCGGTACTGCCGGTGATGGCTTCGATGGCCGCGCTCTGCGAATCGTAAATCGACATGATCCCATGAAAGCCGCTCACGGTGACAATCTCGCGGATCGAATCGGAGAGGTTGCAGATACCGAAGGCCTTGCCTTCCGGGTTGAATTTCTTGGCAATGATCAGGCAAACGCGAAGACCTGCGCTGCTGATGTAGCCCAATTGCCCGAAGTCCAGGATCATGGCCCGCTCATCGGAATCGATTCCGGATTCCAAGGTATTCTGGACTTCGATGTAGTTGTTGCCGTCGATACGACCGATCGGTGCGGCAATCAGAATGCCTTCCAAACGGCTCCATTTGACTTGAGCTGCCATGACGTTACTCCTTTCGAATCCCAACCGCTTGAAGGTTGAGGGTCAATTACTCCTCCACTCGCCGAACGGGCTTCGACTGCCGGTCGGGCGCTGATCCCGTCATGACGAGGGGGCGGGAAGCGATGTCTCAGTGAGAGATCCAGCCTCTTGGTTTGTGCTGCGGCCTGCAGGAAGCTCGGTCGGTCCTATGGGGTGGTGTCTGGAGCCGACATCCCGAAAGCTCCGATTGCCTCGGGTCGGCGCCCTAGTCAAGCCTCTGAACCTCCAACTGAGTGAGCCATCCGGGGAAAACCGGCTCATCATATCATGATACGTGGCGGTTGCGGTGGATTTGAGTTACCGTAACTTGTTTAGCCCGTACTTCTTCCCCTGGAATTGCACCCCTGAGACGAGTGCCGGGAGGGAGAAAGATGCCACTAACCCGCATTTCCCACCAAGTCGCTGGTGCCATGAAGAAAAGTAGTTTATTTTCAGTACTTTGATTGGCTCCATGGTAGTGGCTCGCGGGTAACAGACTGCGCTGGGCATGCCCTGCGCCATGATCCTGCCCCCTGGTGAGAAATGCGGGTCAAGCGCCGACTCCATTCAGTGCCGCCGTGAATTCCTGCAGGAGTGCGTCCAGCCTGTTACCGACTCCGATCGCCTCTCTCCGACGACTCGAACTGTGCCTCGTGAAGGCGAATGTAGGTCGTGGTTCCCTTGAGCGCCTCGTTGGACTGGGCTAGATTCCAGGGCGTTTTGCCTTCTGCATCCCGAGCATTCGGGTCGGCTCCTGCTTCGAGCAGGAGGTCGATCACGGCTGGAATCTTGCCGCTTGCAGCGGCCTGATGCAAGGGTGTACGGCCCTTGTTGTCCGCCGCCGTCAAGTCGGCCCCGGCTTCAACCAGCACCCGTGTCACGTTCGGATTCCCATTTGCCCGTGCGGCATCGTGCAGCGGGGTGTTGCCGGATTTGTTCCCTGCATTCGGGTCTGCCCCACCGGCAAGCAGGGCCGCTGTCACTGCCGGATTCCTGTTCCCCCAGGCCGCCAGAATCAGGGGAGTATTGCGGTTCTTGCTCCGAGCATCAGGGTTTGCTCCCGCCTCCAGCAGGGTCTTGACCACCGCCGGATTCTGGCTGGACCAGGCCGCAAAGTGCAGAGGCGTGCGACCATTTTCAGTTTGTGCCTCAACGTCGCCTCCGGCAGCCAGACAGGAGGTCACCTCCTCGACCGTGGCCTTCAGGAAATACTCCCGGGTGTTCCACTCTTCGCAGTCCGGGTCCGGCTGCGCCGCAAGTGTGAAAGCAAACAGCAGTAGCCAAAAACAGGCTCCGGCACAAGTCCACTTGATTGCCATGACATCATCCTTTTTTTTGTAAGTGTCGCCCCCGCCCTGGGGGGCGGATCATACGAGAGCAAAACAATCTGAAATCGATAATCCCTTCGCGACCTTGGTATCCCGTCGCGGTTAACCTCAATGCCTTAGTGGCTCTTCGTCGTTCTTCGTGTCCCTTCGTGGATAACTCTTTTTTCTCTGGAAGTCCTGTAAAATACTGTTGGAAAAGAGTTTGACCCGATTCCGCCAGGACAGCCTGATGCCAACGCAGTCTACCACCAAACCGCTGAAGTTTGAAGGCATCCGGGAAGCCGATGAGAAACGAGGGATGCGATGAAACTTTGTGGGTGTACGGCACGACCGTGATGCGGTAAAATACACGCATGAAAAAACCGCATTGTCGTTCCATTCTTATCCCCTTGTTTCTCTCCCTCGTCTCTCCGGCCCTGGCTACCGAGGATTCCTGCGCGGACCGCTCCGTCGTGGCCAGCGCCGTTCGGACGTTGCAGGATGCCAAGACTCTGACCCAGTGCGCCTACGAGTTTGTCCATGAGGTAGGCTTCGAGGAGGCCCGCAGGGCCTTCAACGAGGAGGAGCGCTGGAAGAGCGGTCCGACCTATGTCTTCGTCTCCGAGGTCACGCCGTTGAGCGACCAGGCCCGGTTGTTCGTCTTTCCACCCGCTCGGGAAAGGGAAGGGACCTCCCTGGGACTGCTGGTCGATGTCTACGGCAACGACTACTACAAGGAACAGCACCGCATCGCCAGCGGGTTCGGCGAGGGCTTCATCTACTACTCCTTCCTCAATCCGGAGACGGGCAGGGACGAGCCCAAGGCCACCTACATCAAGAGCATCGACTGGGAGGGGAACTCAGCCGCGATCGGGGTGGGGGTCTACCGGCGTGACCTGCCCGGCACCTGCAGGATCGAGGAGGTCAACGCCGCCATGCTCGATGCCGACCCTTCCGAGGTTCGGCTGCAGGAGTTTGTCCGCTGCGCCGCCATGGACCTGGATTCGAGGGGCTATTTCGCCTCGGTCGGCCTGGCCAACGATCCCCGCTGGCGCAGCGGCTCCATTTACCTGTTCGGCCTGGACACCTACGGCTACACCTTCTTCAGCGGTTCCCCGGCCGATCCTCTGATCGGGTCCGAGTTGTCCTCGGTCTTTATCGACAGCTTCGGAGGGCGGAATGTCCTGGGGGTTGCCGATGCCTTCGGTGAGTCCTTCCTCTACTACTCCAACCGGAATCCGGCCACCGGCCAGTGGCAACGCAAGGTGACCTTTGTCAAACGGGTCACCTCCTTCGGGGTTCCGGTTCTGATCGGCGCCGGCTATTACCTGGATTGAAGCGGACCGGGCCTTAAACCAGCCGCAGAAGCGGCCCGGCTCACGCCGGCCTTTGACCCGGGTGGAGTCCCTGCGGTTCAGAAGCGGTACTTCAGTCCGACCGTCACCCCCCAATACTGGAAGCTGCTCAGCGTCACCGTTCCTGAGAATGGCGTCGTCCCGTCCGCCCGCACGGGTTCGTGGCTGCGGATGATGGACCAGGTCACGTTCTGGCTCAGCTCCCCAAAGCGGGCCCAGTGCGCATTGATCCCGATCGAGGTGCGGTCGCCCACCGCGTAGTCCACCCCGCCCAGGATCTGAAAGCCGGGAAGCGTGCCGCTGAGGTCCGGTTGCAGCAGGCTGACCGTGCCGGCAGCGGCTGCCGGCCGGTCGGCGAGGGTGAGCGGCGGCTCCACGTCCTGGTACCCCTGGTCAAGCGTCTTGCGGATCAGGCGGCGGGTGTAGCGCAGGTCGGTGCGGGCCAGGCCGGCGCCGGCGCCCAGATAGGGTGTCCAGCGCGAGTCGTTGGGGAAATCGTAGTAGAGGTTGGCGAAGACCTGGTGGACGCGGTAGTTGGAGATCGACTCCGTCGGGGGAGACACGGGGCTCCATTCCAGGGCCTTGCTGACCACGGCCTGGTTGGAGGCGGCATCGATGAGCGGGGACACGTCGCCGCCCTGGGTCCGGGCCCGGTACTCGAACTCGATGCGAGGACCGCCGAAGGCGTAGCCGGCGCTGAAACCGCCTGTGAATCCCAACCCTGGCGAGAAGCCGTTGGAGGAGAGTTGCCGCGGCGTCGTGTCCGTGCATGCAGGGTCGCTCGGCGCCAGCGCCGGATCGTCATAAAGCAGCCTGTCGCACCTGGTCGGGTTGCTGACCGCAGAGACGGCCGAATCCAACGGCGACGATTCCGCCAAACCCAGGTTGAGGCCGACATAGCCGCCACGGTGGTTGTCCTGGGCGCCGGCGGCAGTGGCGGCTAAAAGGCAGGCGATCAGTGCCGTGGCTGCGGCCGCTACAGCGCGCAGGCTGCGACGATTCTCAGTTGGTATAGAGTTCCTCGTATAGCGCACTGTGCACCTCAGGGGTGGAAGGCGGAGATCAAGGGGTATCCGATGGTGGACGTCGTGGCCTGACAACCCATGGCGCCATCATATCTCAATGTTGTTTTCCTGAATCACCGGTCAGATCTCCGGAATGGCCAGGTCGGCCGCGCCCGGCCGGGACATGACCGCCTCCGGGTAGTAGCGCTCGATCAGGTCGGCCGCGATGCGGGCCCGGCGGACGCGTTCCCTGGAGAGGGCGATGGCGGTGGGATCGATGTGGGTTCCGCTGGGGTAGATGTCGGGGGCGTTGCGCAGGCCCAACTTGACATAGACGGGGGAGAGCAGGCGGATGAATTCGGGGATCTCGAAATGGCGGACGAACCCCCCAAAATTGTCGGGAGTCTCCACGTAGAGGTCCAGCGGCAGGGAGACCGCTTCCCGGATGGAGGCCAACAGTGGAAGCGGCATGTCTGAGGAGACGTTGAAGGTATTGCCTCCGAAGTCTTCCAGGATCCTGACGGCAATCGGATTGGTGGCGCTGAGCTGGACCGAGATCTTGACCACCAGGTTGGCGGGTAGCTGCCCCGACTGTCTCAGCTGATTGACCAGCCACAACAGCCCCAGGTCGGCCACCAGGATGCCCCGCAGCCCCAGATCGCACCCCCGCTTGATGTCCTCCACCGCATAGACCACCTGATCCATTCCCCTCAAGCCCAGGCCGATGTTCTTGCCCGCCGCCGTCAGCGGCTGAGCCCCGATATCGAAGGTGGCCCGCGGTCCCACGAACAGGCTCACCTCCATCTGCCGGTCTCGGGCGATCTTCAGCATGTCCTTGATCTCGTCGTCGGTCATCAGCATGATCCCGCTGCCCTGGCTGACCCGATGAATGGTGAGCCGGTAGCGCTCGGCTTCCTCGATGACGGCCTTCAGGCAGCGAGGGCCCTCGACGCTGGGTATTTCAAAGCGGTACTGTGCCCCGTCCGGAAAACGCTTGGGCGTACTCCGGAGGGCGTATCCGTCGCCCGCGGGGAAACCGAGCTGTTTCAGGAAATCACGAGTCGCCTTCATGGTTGGTTCCTTTCCGATCGGATTGGGCGGTTTGAAGTGTCATCTCGGGAGGGGGCGACGCCGGGAAGTGCGGCCCCCTCCCTGGAGGGCGAATCGTTCGGAGGACAAACAGGGGGTCGTTTAAAAAGACGAACCACGAATGAACACGAACAGACACGAAGACAGGCGGACCTCCTTCAACGACAAGCGGCGCCGGAATGCTTCTGCAATTATGTTACTTTGTTGTCACTTCGTGTCCTTCGTAGAAAACCTCCTCGAAATCGGTTGTCGCTCCCCCGATTAACGACTCATCAACCCATTAATTGGTGAGGCGTTTGCAAAATTCGGCAGCGGGACCTTTGCCGGGAATGGCCACAAAAGGCACAAAAACACAAAAAGAACCATCGGATGGGCAAGTCTCGAAATCAAGAAACTCGTTTTGTGCCTTTTGTGCTTTTTGTGGTTTCTGTTGTCTCTTGTGCTTATCGTGGTGAATGCTGGAGCCTGCAGCACATCATCCTTGCCGCCTCAATGTCATTCCCGATTGCGATATTTGCAAAAGGCTCTGGTGTTTATTCGTGTCCATTCGTGGTTCGCCGTTTTCCTTTAGAGCGAAACAACGAATCTTCATAGCCGGTCGGGAACAAGGACCCTGTTCCCTTAGCACGGTTTTCTACCTATTGAACATCGGTGCGCAGGATTAGCAGGACGAGAGCTTCCTGCACCAGAAGCCAACTCGGGCGATGATCCGGTGCGGATTCCCGGCATTAGAAGCCAGCCGTTTCCTGAAGAATCCTGTGAATCCTGTGCATCGATGTTAATGATCTCTTTAAATCACGATGGGGTCGGAAGCCCCCCCACTGGCTCCGCCGCGGTCCTTGTTGCTTCTTCGCGGACAAATCCTCTTTGTCCCTTGTGTCCTTCGTTGACCCCCTTGCCGACCTTCGCCCCATCCCTCTTGGGCCTTCTCCAGCGCCTTGGTGTCCCTTCGTCGTCCTTCGTGTCCCTTCGTGGATAGCTCTTTTCCTTTTGTCTTTTTTCGTTTGTTTCAGACAAGCGAGGCCCCCGCCCCCCACGACGGGGCGGATCATTCGAAGGTGAAGAAACAGGGTTGTTTCAGGCAAGTCCCTTTCAAGACTCGGCAGTCGTGCTTCCGCCCTTGTGCTCCCCGATCCTGTCCAGGACGCGCTCCCGAATCCATTTGGGGTCCCACCACTCGGTGGGGTTGACGGGGATTCCGTGCAGGAAAAGGCCGAAGTGAAGATGATCGCCGGCAGCCAGGCCGGTGGCGCCGCTACGGCCCAGCACCTGGCCCTTGCTGACCCGGTCGCCGGCCTCTACGGCGATGGAGCTGAGGTGTCCATAGAGGGAGAGCAGCCCGCAGCCGTGGTCCACCAGTATGGTGTTCCCATAAATGCCCAGCAGGTCGGCGTAGCGCACCACGCCGTCGTTGGAGGCTTCGATGGGGTAGTGTTTCACGACCGACAGGTCGAAACCGACGTGGTCCTGGCGGTCGATCTCCCGGCCCTCATAGAGGTAGGTGCGATGATCGGCGAAGAGGGATTCCACCTTGGATCGGCTGAGCTGAGCGAAGGCTTCGGTCCAGAGAAACTGCGGCTCGGACTGGCTCGACAGCTGCTTGATCTTATCGTGGTTGGCCTGCCGGAGCCCGTCGTTGATCTGGAGGAAGTCTTTCACCAGGTCGCCCTGGCTGGAGAGTTGCGGGTTCTGATTGAGGATCGCCGGAACCACCTGCTGCAGGAAGGCCGAACTGATCCGGATGGTTCGCTGCCGGAATTTTCTGGGAAAGAGCTTGTATCGGAAGCGGGCTTCCGACCGATTCCCGGCCGCGTCTACGGCCACCAGCTTCATTTCCGGATTGGGACCGAGGTCGTAGCGATAGCCGAAAATGCAGAATCGGACCTGCTTGTCTCCGTCGGGGTCGGCCGCGTATCCGGGAAAGAAGTCGGGACCCACCCGGACCCCGGAGACCTCGGTGTCTTCTCCCACCCGGTAGAGAACACAGGCCGAGCCCCCTTGGGTGACGTAGTGCTGCGCCGACAGCGCTTCCAGGGTGGGCGGACGGATGTCGAAGGTGAAGTCCCGCTGTACTCGAGCCTGGTTGCCCGCGAAGAACCGGCGGTAGGAGTGGTCGCTGGCGGTAATCGACAGCCGCGCCGGGCCTTCCCGGATCTGGTGGCTGGAGGCTATCATCTCGCCCAGGTCGAAGCGGGCCGAGGATTGAGCGCCACTCCTTTGGAAGTAGAGCAGCCAGGGCCCCGGGTAGTCCCGGTCGATCAGTGGAAAGGACTGGCCTTCTACCTCCAGCACTGCCGATAGCTGCTTCAATCCGGTCTGGCCGTCTCCGACCTCGAGCACCAGAGAGGGATCCTTGCCGAGGGCGCTAAAGTCGCGGTCCAGGCTCACCGTGGGCGGCTGCCCCTCCCAGCGGCCCAGCCAGAGTGCGAGCAGGCACCAGAGGAGAAAGGCCCCCAGTGGCAAGGCCCATAGGGTCGTAGTCGGAAGGTGTCTGGGGGAAGCCGGCCTTCGGAAGGGTTGAAATGGTTTCATGGTTTTTTCCGTCCGATCCCTAAGTTTCCTGGATTATAGCTCGCTCCGGAGGCGGGAGAAAGAGTCGGCTCCCCACCCTCCTCACAGCAGGCGGTGCTCGGCAAAGCTGAAGCAGTCGTTGCCGCCGATGACGATGTGATCCAGCAGGGAGATGTCCATCAGGCCGCAGGCCCGCTGCAGCTCTCGGGTCACCTGGCGGTCGTCCGGGCTGGGCGAGGGGTTGCCCGATGGATGGTTGTGGACGGCCACCATGGCCGCGGCATTCAGCTGCAGGGCTCTTCGGACGATTTCCCGCGGAAACACGGTGGCGCTGTTGAGGGTGCCCTGGAACATTTCCTCCACGGCCAGGACGTGGTGCCTGGTGTCCAGAAATACCACGGCGAAGGTCTCCCGGTCCCGATCCCGGAACCTCCCGCAAAGCAGCCGCTGGACATCCCGGGAGTGCCCGATGAAGGGCCCACGCTGCATCTCCTCGGCCATGTAGCGCACGGTCACGGCCGCCAGCGCTTTCAGGGTAGCCACCTTGGCCTCCCCCAGGCCCTTGATGCCGCCCAGTTCCTGCTGGCTGGCCTTCAGCAGGCCGCGAAACCCGCCGAAGCTTTGCAGCAGGTGGCGGGAAAGGTCGAGCACGCTGGTCCCTTTGACCCCGACCCGCAGGAAGATGGCCAGCAGTTCCGCATCGCTGAGGGCATCGGCGCCCCGGGTCAGGAGACGTTGCCGGGGCTGCTCCGACTTCGGCCAACCGCTGACCCATTTGTCGGAAACGCGTCTCTTGGAAGCCATGGGTGAGGCCGGATTCCACCGGGTTCAGAGCGGGAACGGGCAAAGCGCACCAGCGCGACCGCTCTGAATGCATTGGGGACTTTGTGTCGGGGAGAACTATCGAGGGAGGAAAATCGAACAGCGAGCTATTCTAACCCGGTTGGGTCCGTTCCTCAACAGGAGAGGGGTGGAAATGCCCACTACAGCCCCAGCCGGGCTGCAATGCCGGTCATGGCTTGAATGCAGAAGGCGATGTGCTCGTTCAGCTCCACCTCCAGGCCGGAGGCGCCGGTGAGGATGTCCTCCCGGCTCACCGATCGGGCAAAGGCCTTGTCCTTCAGCTTCTTTCTGACCGATTTCGGCTGGAGCCCCTCGATCTTTCGGTCGGGGCGTACCAGGGTCACGGCCGTAATGAAGCCGGACAGTTCGTCACAGGCAAACAGCACCTTGTCCACCAGGTGGTTCCGGGGGCAGCCGGTCCAGGCGGCGTGGGACTTGATGGCGTAGATCACGTCCTCCGGATAACCCCGCTGCTCCAGAATCCGGGCGCCCTTTTCAGGGTGGTCGGGAGGGTTGGGGAATCTCTGGTAGTCGAAGTCGTGCAGCAGGCCCACGATTCCCCATTTCTCCACGTCGTCCCCATACTTGGCGGCGTAGGCCCGCATGCAGGCCTCCACGGCCAGGGCGTGCTTGATGAGACTGGGGTTGGTGGTGTACTCCGTCAGCAGTTCGAATGCGGATTGCCGGTCCAGCATAAGACCTCTCTTTCCAATGAAACCGTCGTGGCCGATCCGGGGCTCCCCGCGGCCGGCGCCCAGGGAAGCGTTCAGGTTTTCATCCAGTTCCGGCCGACCGCCACGTCCACCACCAGGGGCACCGAGAGCGAAACCACCGCCTCCATTTCCTCCTTCACCAGAGCCCGCAGGGTCTCCAACTCCTCATCCGGGACCTCGAATACCAGCTCGTCGTGGACTTGCAGCAACATCCTGGACTCGAGCTTGCGCTCCCTCAGTTCTCGGTGAATCCGGATCATGGCCAGCTTGATCAGGTCGGCGGCGGTGCCCTGAATGGGCGAATTCACCGCCGTCCTCTCGGCGAACTGGCGCAGGCCGGGATTGCGGCTGCCGATGTCCGGAATCTGCCGGCGCCGTCCAAAGAGAGTGCGGGTCATCCGGCTCTGGCGGGTGTCCTCGATCACCTCATCGATGAACTGCTTGACGCCTCGATACCTTTCGAAGTAGCGCTGGATGAAGTCCCGGGCGTCGCGCTGGGAGATCTGCAGTTCCCTGGCCAGGCCAAAAGGCGTCTGGCCGTAAATGATTCCGAAGTTGATCGCCTTGGCGCGCCGGCGCATCTCGCCGGTCTGCAGCAGGGGGTCGATGCCGAACACCTCGCTGGCGGTCCGGGTGTGAATGTCTTCGTTCTTTCGGAAGGCATCCACCAGCACCGGGTCGTGCGAAAGATGCGCCAGGACCCGCAGCTCGATCTGGGAGTAGTCCGCGGACAGCAGCCGGCAGCCCTGGCCGGCCACGAAAGCCGACCGGATCCGGGCGCCCAGATCCGATCGCACGGGAATGTTCTGCAGATTGGGATTGCTGCAGGACAGTCGGCCGGTGGCGGCCACCGTCTGGTGGAAGGAGGGATGAACCCGCTGAGTTCGAGGATCCACCAGGCGGGGAAGGGCATCCACGTATCCGGACTTGAGCTTGGCGATCCGGCGGTACTCCAGCATCAGCCGAGGCACCTCGTAGTCCTTGGCCAGATGCTCCAGCACCTCCACCGAGGTGGAATACTGCCCGGATTTCTTGAGTCTTCGGGGCCGGGGCAGGTTGAGTCTCTCAAAGAGAATCTCCCCCAGCTGCTTGGGAGAATTCAGGTTGAACTCGGTCCCGGCCACCTCGTAGATCCTGCTTGTAAGAGACCGGGCAGTCCGCTCGAAGTCCTCCGACATCTTGCGGAGTGCAGCGGCATCGACCTGAATCCCGTTCCACTCCAGCTCCGCCAGGACCTCGACCAGCGGCAGGTCGATCTGCCGGTAAGCCTGCTCCAACTCCTCGGTTTGCAGTTGAGGCCGCAGCTGCCCAAAGAGCCGTTGAACGGTGGCGCAGCGGCCTCCGGCCTCGGCCGGAGCCTCTTCCCCCAGCAGGGCGAAGGCGATTTCGCTCAAGCCATGGTTGCTCCGATTGGGCTGCAGCAGGTAGGAGATGAGCATGGCGTCTGCCTCAAGACCCTGCAGCTCCAGGCCGAGATGTCTCAAAGCCAGGTGGGCCGGCTTGGCGTCGTAAAAGACCTTGCTGATTTCCGGATCTTCCCAGAAATCCCTGAGGTCCGCCAGGCCCGGGGCGCCCGCATCTTCCAGGTCGAGGGTCCAACCCGATTTCCCCGCTATCACTGCCAACCGGCGGGGGTTGCGGCACAGCGAATCCTCCGTGTCGGTTTGCAGCCAGCAGGTGCAGGAGGAAGCCGAGCGGGCCTGCTCCAGCAGGGTCCCAAGCTGGAGAGGGGATGCCAGGGGCTGGAATTCGGCCGGCTCGGGCCGGGCCGGTGACGCGCCCCCATCCATTTCCTTCAACATCGACTGAAAGCCGAGTTGCGCCAGCAGGGGCCGGAGCCGGTCCAGGTCGGGTTCCTCAACCTGCAGGTTCTCCCAACTGAAGTCGATGGGCACCGCGGTATCGATGGTGACCAGCTCCTTGCTCTGCAGGATCTGCTCCCGGTGGTTCCGCAGGGACTCGCGATAGGTCTTGCGCGTGACCTGTTCACTTTGGTCCAGCAGGGCTTCCAGGCTGCCGAAGCGGCGCACCAGGTCGCGGGCGCCCTTCCCCCCGATGCCCGGGGCGCCGGGGACATTGTCCACGCTGTCTCCCATGAGCCCCAGCACGTCCACCACCTGTTCCGGGGCGGCCCCGAAGAACTCCTCCACCTTGACGGCGTCGAAAAGTGTGTCGGTCTTGGACTGGTGAAGCACCTGCGTCTTGTCGTTCACCAGTTGGAACATGTCCTTGTCGTTGGAGACAATGGTTGTCTCCCAGCGGTTTTCGCCGGCCTTCCTGGCCAGAGTTCCAATGATGTCGTCGGCTTCGAAGCGGTCCTTCTGCAGGATGGGTATCCGCATGGCCTGGCAGAACTCTCGGATCACCGGGAGCTGGGAGGCCAGATCTTCGGGCATCCTGGGCCGATTGGCCTTGTACTGCTCGAAGGCCTCATGCCGGAAGGTGGGTTGGTCGGTGTCGAAGATGACGGCCAGGTAGTCTGGCCGGTGCTGGCGGATCAGCTTCCGCAACATGGCCGCGAATCCATAGACGGCGTTGGTGGGATGCCCCTGGCTGTCGGTCAGGCCGCGGATGGCATAGAAGGCCCGAAAGATGTGGGACATGCCGTCCACCAGAAACAAGCGGCGGGCAGGGGTTGGGGCAGCGGACGGAGAGGTGGTTGCCACCGGTGGGTCTTCCTCCAACCGGCCGCTATTCGGCGAATTTCCGGATGACCTCGGTCACCAGGGCCTTGACGGTTTCAGGGCTCAAATTGGCCTTGGTGCCTTCGCCGAAGGCGGGCATCTTGATCTTGCCCTCGCCTGATCCCTTGGTAATGGCCTCGATCAACTGCTCGTCGGTGTGTCTGGCTTGCCAGTCCTGGTTGGTGAAGTCCGGGGTCTTCATGACGGCAAGACCCTTGCCGTCCGCCTTGTGGCACATGGCGCAGTTCTTCTTGTAAATCCCCGAGACGTCCGGAGGATCTTCCGCAAATCCCGGGGGGGCGTTCAGCAGCATCATTCCAAGAAAACCGGCTAGTATTCCGAATCGACAGATCATCGGGTCCTGACCTCCTGGGTTGTTTCAAGAAACGGGCTCGCCTCCCTGACGCAAGGCAGCCTTCCGGCGGGGAAGCGGCGGGCGGGGTTCTGACTCCTGCCGAAATTATAGCCTAACTTCCCGAGGCGGCTCAACTCTCAGAGAGCAGGTGGTCCATGGGCTGACGCCCACGGCTAAGTGCCGCCGCCTTGGCGGCTGTCTGGAACCCCGGGCTGACGCCCGGGAGATAGTCATTTGAATAAGCATCCCGCGCCCGAGCAGTGTCTTGACTTCGGAGAGAGCAGCGAAGCCGCGGTTGACCCAGGTCTGGGGAGGAAACCTCTCCTACAGACCTTCCTTATAGAGCGGCATAGAGCGGCGTAGCCGCGCCAGCACTTAGCCCCGGGCGTCAGCCCGGGGGCGTGTCCAGTCAGGAACTCCCCTGTTTCACTCTCGTATGATCCGCCCGGCGGGGACACGGCTAACCACTCTCCACTCTCCACTGCCTCCCTCACCGATACTTGCCGGTGAGCTGGTTCCAGCGAATCAGAAGCAGGCCCAAAACCATCTTGAAGCCGTCTTGCAGCAGGCGAACCTTGGTTCCTTCGGTGTGGTTCCAGCGTACCGGAATTTCTTGAAGTCTGAGGCCGCGAGTCCTGGCCAGGAAAAGGATCTCCGGATCGAATCCGAAACCGGCGATGCGCTGGCGCGCCAGCACGGGGAGCATGGGTTCTCGCCGGAAAGCCTTGAAACCACACTGAGTGTCCCGAAAGGGCAGGCCGGTCAGGAGTTGTACCAGGCCGTTGAAGAGGCGCCCGGCGTACTCCCGGAAGGCGGACTGGTGAACTCCGACGAGGGAACGGTCCAGAGCCCTGGAACCGAGAGTGAAATCCCGTTCCCCCCGGACAATGGGGTCCAGCAGCTTGGACATTTCCTCGATGGGTGCGGACAGGTCGGCGTCGCTGATCAGAACCACCTGCCCCCCGGCTTCCAGGACGCCGTTTCTGACGCTGAATCCCTTGCCCAGGTTTCGGGGGTTGTCCACCAGGCGGAGGTCGGGCCAATCCCGGGCGCAGGCAGCCACCAGGGCCCCCGTCCGGTCCCGGGAGCCGTCGTTGACCACCAGCACTTCCGCCCGCAGGGGCCGGCTGCGGAGATGGTTGCGTACCGTCTCCAAGGTTTGCTCAATGCGTTCCGCTTCGTTGTAGGCGGGGATGACAATGGAAAGGAAGGGCGTCTCCATGTGATCCACTATGATACACGCCTCCGGAGTATTGACCCGGATTTAGCCGGGGTTTTATGAGCCCTGCGCTCCCCCACCGCATCAGCCTTAGCCTGTGGCTCGGCTTCTGCGACTCCCCCTCGGCGCACAAGACCTCGCCTGGCAACTGACCTTGTGCGAACCCCGTAGCGGCGCACAAGATCTCGCCTGTGGCTCGCCTTGTGCGAACCCCCCACCGCATCAGCCTTCGCCATTCGGCGCTGCCGTTCGGAGGCGCCGCGTTGGCCCCCCTCCGCATCGGCCTTCGCCTGCGGCTCGACCTCTGCGACTCCCCCTCAAGGGGGGAGTGATACCCGTGTTATGAAGAGGGAACGGAGTTTATGGGTTAGACCGGGAACATGGTTTACATCCTGCCCAGGAGTCGGGCAAGAGGCCTGGTGCAGGCCCCCGCCTTTTTGACAACCCCCTGGGCCTCCTCTATACTGGCCGGTTCGGCTCATCCCGCCACCGCTCACCGTGGCTCCCTGACCATCGTTTCCCACTCAACCTCTCCATCCCATGGACCGGGAAGTTCTTCAAGTTCGAGGCGCCAAGGTACACAATCTCAGAAACGTGGACTGCCGGATTCCGCACGAGAGTCTGACGGTGATCACCGGAGTCAGCGGATCGGGGAAGTCCAGCCTGGCCTTCGACACCATTTATGCCGAGGGGCAGCGGCGTTACGTGGAATCGCTCTCGGCCTACGCCCGCCAGTTCCTGGAGCGTATCCAGAAACCCGACGTGGAGGAGGTGTCGGGGATCGCGCCCGCCATTGCCATCAAGCAGAAGAACAGCCTGCGCAATCCCCGCTCCACGGTGGGAACGGTCACCGAAATCTATGATTACCTGCGCCTGCTCTTCGCCCGAATCGGCCGCACCTTCTGCTGGCAGTGCGGAACCGAGGTCAAGAAGGACGTCCTGGACCAGGCGGTCAGCCGGTTGATGGCCCTCCCTCCCGGAACGCGTCTCCATATCCTGTTTCCCTTTGCCCGTTATCGTCGTTTCCAGGAGTTGAAAAAGAGCCGTTCGACCTCGAAGCCGCGCTCAGGAGACCAGGACCCGGAACTCCTCAAGACGGTGCTGCGAGACCTGCGCCGGCATGGCTTCAACCGCCTCTACCGGGAGGGACGCATCTACGAGCTGTCCGACCCGGAGTCGCTGCTGGACCTGGACTTTTCCGCCCCGCTGGAGGTCCTGGTCGATCGGGTCATCATTGGGCCCGGGTTGCGCCAGCGCCTGGCCGACTCGCTGGAAATCTGCTACCGGGAGGGGTCTGGTCACGCCTTGGCCGAAGTGGCGGGGCGGCCGGATGCAGATGCGGACTCGGCGGCTCTCGATTCCGGGGACAGGGAAGCGGCACAGCCTCCCCGTTTCTCCTTTATCGAGGGATTTGTCTGCCGCCGATGCCACATCGACTACGAGCAACCCGAGCCCCGGCTGTTTTCCTTCAACAACCCCTTTGGCGCCTGTCCCCGCTGCCAGGGGTTCGGCAACACCATGGACATCGATTTGAAGCGGGTGATCCCCCATCCCGAGAAGAGTCTGCGGGAGGGGGCCATCGAGCCTTGGACCAAGCCTCGCTACCGGCGGCTGCGAGCCGAGTTCAAGCGTTTTGCCCAGCGCCACGACATTCCCTGGGAAATTCCCTACCGCGACCTGCTTCCCGGGCAGAAGGACCTGATCAATGCCGGGGATGAGAGTTTCCGGGGCATCAGGCGTTTCTTCGATTATCTGGAAACCAAGAAATACAAGCTCTATATTCGCGTTTTCCTGAGCCGCTACCGCGGATACACCCGTTGCCTGAGCTGCGGCGGGTCCCGGCTGCGCGCTGAAGCCCGGGCCGTCAAGATTGCGGGCAGGGAAATCGGCGAGATCACTGCCATGACCGTCGGCGAGGGCCGCCGTTTCTTTCGGGAGCTGAGGCTGACCGATTATGAATCCAGCGTGGCCCATCGGATCCTGGAAGAGCTGCGCATGCGCCTGGGATTCCTGTTCCGGGTGGGCCTGGAATACCTCACGCTGGACCGGCTGGCCGCCACCCTGTCGGGGGGCGAAGCGCAGAGGATACAGCTGGCCACTTCCCTGGGATCCTCCCTGGTGGGAGCGCTCTACGTCCTGGATGAGCCCTCCATCGGCCTGCATCCCCGTGACAACGCCCGGCTGATCGAGATCCTCAAGAGCCTGCGGGATATGGGCAATACCATTCTGGTGGTGGAGCACGAGCCGGCCATGATCCGTTCGGCCGACCGCATCATCGACATGGGTCCCGGAGCGGGGGAACAGGGGGGACGGGTGGTATTCTCCGGCAACTTCCCCAATCTGATCCATTGCCGCGGCTCGCTCACGGGCAAGTATCTGAGCAGGGAGCTCGAGATCCCCGTGCCTTCTTCCCGGTCTTCTCCCGACAGCCGCTGGCTGAGGCTTTACGGGGCCGAGGAGAACAACCTCAAACGGCTGGACGTGGAGATTCCCCTGGGAATCGTCACCTGTATCACCGGAGTATCCGGGTCAGGGAAGTCGACATTGGTCCACCAGGTCCTCTTTGCGGCGCTGAAGGCCCGCAAGGGGGAGGCGCCGGATCGAGGCAACTACCAGCGCATGGAGGGCGAGCACTGGATTTCGGACGTGCGGCTGGTGGACCAGTCGCCCATCGGCCGAACTCCGCGTTCCAATCCGGTCACCTACATCAAGGCCTTCGATGCCGTTCGAGAGCTGTTTGCCTCGACGCGGGAGGCTCGTCAGCAGCACCTGGGCGCCGGCGACTTTTCCTTCAACCTCCCTGGAGGGCGCTGCGATCATTGCCAGGGGGACGGCACCGTTACGGTGCAGATGCAGTTCCTGGCCGACGTGGAGCTGGTGTGCGAGGAATGCAAGGGAACTCGCTTCAAATCGAGCTTGCTGGAGGTGCGCTACAAGGGCAAGAATATCCACGAGGTTCTGCAGATGACCGTGCGGGAGGCTATGAGCTTCTTCTCGGGTGTTCCCCGGTTGACCAGGAAACTGAGGGTGCTGGAGGATGTGGGGCTGGGCTACCTGAGGCTGGGGCAGTCCGCCACCACGCTCTCGGGCGGGGAAGCCCAACGAATCAAGCTGGCCTTTCACCTCTCCCGTCAAGTGGGCAGGCACGCGCTCTACCTGTTCGACGAACCCACCACCGGTCTGCATTTCGACGACGTCCACAAGTTGCTGCGGGCCTTTCGCCGCCTGGTGCGGGCAGGCGCCACCATCCTGGTTATCGAGCACAACCTGGACGTCATCAAGACGGCTGACTGGGTCATCGACCTGGGACCCGAGGGAGGCGACCAGGGAGGCACCGTGGTGGCTGCCGGACCGCCCGAGCGGGTGGCCGCGGCCCAGGGGAGCCATACGGGCCGGTTCCTGAAGGAAGTGCTGTCCGGCAATGGCCAAGGGGTGAACTGATGGCGAGAGTCCGCACTAAGGGATCGTTGTCACTCCACCCGGCACGCCTGGCCGAGCTGCTGTGCCTCTGCGTAATCCTGGACGGGTGGGTTTTCGCGGCCGACTCCAGGGCCGGCGGTAGGGCTTTGGATCTCCCGGCGACAGAGGATGCGGTCGCGGAGAGGCCGGAGTCGGAAGAAACCGAGCTGGACTACCTCAGCCTGGCCGAGGGCCACCGCCAGGCCGGAGAGTACCTGCAAGCCATCTCGGCCTACCAGTTGGCCTTGATCGAGGCCCCCGACAATCCCGTGGCCTGGTTTGGCCTGGGGATGTCTCAGTACGAAGCCGGCCAGGTCCAGGAGGCCATCGGCTCTTACGGGGAAGCCCTCGAGAACGATCCCGACCTGTGGGAGGCGGAGATGAACCTGGGGGTGATCTGGTTCAACCTCAAGAATTCGGCACAGGCCCTCACCCATTTCGAGCGGGCCCAGGCCCTGAGTCCCGAGAGTTGGCGGCCCTTCTACCTGGCGGGAGAGGCTCACCGCATGCGGGACAACCTGGCGGAAGCGGAAGCCGGCTACAAGCAGGCGCTGGATCTGACCCAGGCGGCCGACGAGCAGGCCGTCGTCCACGAAGCGCTGGTATCCCTATATCTCGCAAACAAGGACTATGCCGGTGCGGCCAGGCTGGTCCTGGCTTCCCGTCCCCATGCCAAGGACCTCCAGGCCAGCGACCGCCGGTTGGCGGCCCTCTACCTCGAAATGGGCCGGGAGGAGAAGGCCCTGGTTTATTTGGAGCGGCTGGCGGCCGATCCTTCGGCGGGACCGGAATTGCACGAGACCATCGGTTGGATGCGGGTGGATCGGAAGGAACACGACCGGGGCATCCAGTCGCTTGAAATCGCGTTGGAGCGGCACCGGGACCCCAAGCGGCGGGAGGAACTCTCCCTGCGGATTGCCAGGCTCCATATTCGCCTGGAGCAGTTTGACGAGGCCGTTGCCCTGCTGGAAAAGGGATTGCCCGGTTCCACCGAACCGGAACGCTATTTTCTGCTGGGATCGCTCCACCTGCAAGCCGGCCGATGGGAGCCGGCCGTGAAGAGACTGGCTCAGACCCTGCAACTGGACGCCGACTGCGCCCAGTGCTACAACAAGCTCGCCACCATCTACCTGAAGCAGGAAGACTTCGGCCGGGCCATACCGCTGCTGGACCGCTATCGGGAAATGCAGCCGGAGGAGGTCATGACCTACTTTTACCTGGGAGTTGCCTACGACAGGCTGAGGCACTATCGTAAGTCCATCCCGCTGTATGAGAAGTTTCTGGAGTTGGACCAGGGGCGGCACGACCGGGAGAGCTTTCAGGTCCGCCAGAGGCTGAAGAGCCTCAAGAAGAGGACAGGAAGCAGGTGACTTGAAAACGATGGCCACCATCGATGTGGCGCCCCGATCCCCAAGGCGGCGCCGTCTTTTCTCGGAGGGGAGCCGCGGCCTCCGAGGCCGAGTCCGGTCTCTGCCGGTTTGTCTGGCCATCCTGTCCCTGGCGGTCCCCGCCCTTGCCCTGGACAGCAAGCTGGAACGAAAGTACCAGGGCCAGCAGGGCAAACTGAGGCGGCAGGGAAACAGCGTCAAGAGGGTGAAGATTCTGATCAGGATGTCGGCCATAGACCTGGAAATGGTCAGCCGCAGGGTCAGGAGGGGACTCTTCTCCGAAGCTGATCGGATCCTGGAGCGATACTCCGCCACCGTCGGCCGGGCTGAGCAGGTTCTGGAGGATTCGAAACGGGACCCCCAGCGCAAGCCTGCCGGGTTCAAGCATCTGGAGATATCTCTGCGCAAGCAGCTACGGCAACTGGCCGACCTGCGGGCTCTCTACCCCTTTGACCGGCAACAGGCGATCGACCGCACCATCGCCTGTGCCGAAGCTGTCAAGCAACGCATGATTGGGGCGCTGTTCGGACCCCACATCTCCGGCCGCTCCGGGAGCGGGTCGGGCGGAGCCGAGTCGGCGGGGACAGCCGAGGATCCTTCCCCCTGCCGGCCTGAGTGAGAGCATGACGACAGGATCCCATCGCGCGCTTGGAGGTTTTTTCCGGCGGCGGACCCAACGGCCCGGCTGGGCGGCCGCGTTGGCGGCTTGGGTCTTCCTGCTGCCTGTGGCCGGCGGGCTGCATGCCCGAGCCGGCGATTATCTCAGCCCCGAGGAAATCGAAAAGGTTCGCGATTCTCAGAAGCCCCACCAGCGGATGTCGGTTCTGAACGACATTTTCAAGCGCCGCGTGGAGGGCGCCATGACCAGTTGGGACGCCGCCGGGACCGGGGACGGCAATCCTCGGGCAAAATCCGGGAACCAGGAAAAGCCCCCGGATGAGACGGCTCGTTCACTTTCCTTCCGCGGATGGATGAAAGAGGTGGCGATGTGCCTGGAGGACATCGAAACCAACCTGGAAAGCTATCCTCTGGATCGTCCCCTGAGCGTTTGGGATCTGGAAACGGGCCGGCCCATACGCATGAACGCCAGGAAGTTCCGCAAGGCCCTGAAGAAGCTGCGGAACTCCCTGACCGAGTTCGACCGCTGGCTTACCCCCAAGCTGGACCGAGTGGGGAGAGCCGAGAGCCGATTGGCGGATGAGGTTGCCGATTATCTGTCGGACCTGGACGAGGCGTTGGAGGAGACCATTGTACTGGCCGGTGGAGTCATTCGGGAGGAAGGTCCGGCAAAGCGGCGGGCCAGGCCATGAGGGGCGATGAACACTCAGCCTGAGCGGAACATTGGTCGCAGGGGTTTGAATCTTGCGCGAATCGGCGGGATCTTTGCCGAGGCCTACCGCAAGCTTGAAGGGAAACGGCCCTGCCCTCCGATCCGAGTGGAGTATTACCGTTTCGTGGGAATCAACCACACCGTTCGCCTCAGAGAAGGCCGGCTCCTGGTCCGGCTCAGCGATCTCTTCAGGCGGGCGCCGGCCCCGGTCCTGGAAGCCTTGGCCACCATCCTGCTGGCCAAGTTGTACCGGCGCAACCTGCCCCGGGAAGCTCGGGCGGCCTACCGGGAATACAGCAACTCACCGGAGATGAGGCGCAGGGCGCAGGCCTCCCGGCGCAAGCGCGGGCGCAAGCTGTTGGCCGGACCGGAGGGCAGTCGTTACCATCTGACGGCCCTGTTCGACGATCTCAACCGCGAGTATTTCAAGGGGTGCATGCCTGCTGTCCGGTTGGGGTGGAGCCTGAAGAAGAGTCGCAGAATCCTGGGTCACTTCGATCCGTCCCACCGGAGCATCACTCTCAGCCGGTGGCTGGACCATCCCAGGGTTCCGGAAGTGGTGGTGCGTTTCGTTCTCTTTCACGAGATGCTGCACGCCAAGTTTCTGGCCCGTTCCTGTTTCGATGTCAGGAACCCCCACTCCCGGAGGTTTCGGGAGGAGGAGCAGGCCTTTCGCGAGCATGAAATGGCCAGGAACTGGATCCGGAACTGTTCCTGAGCAGGGGCCTTGAACACGGAGCAGTGCAATCTGCTCCAAACACGGATTTCTTTGCAGTTGCGTGAATTCAACGGGAGTTTTTCACAGCTTTTTCCACAGAATCTGTTGAAAACCGACCCGGCCGGCACACGGCGCCGGCTGTCTTACGGCGGCATGAGCCAGGGAGCTCTGGTGTGAAGAGACTGACACCCGAACAGCGACGCTTTTTCCGGGAGAAGGGCTATCTGGGGTTCGGACCCTTTCTGGATGAGGGCCGGGTCCGGCAGATCGGTGAATCCATCGACGCCATTGCCGCCGGCGAGGTGCCCTATCCTCCCGAGTTGATTCGCTGGGAGCCGGTTTCGCAAGGAGCGGACTTTGGCCGGAGTGCCGAGCGGCGGAAATTCGTCTATCAGATCCGATACCCTCACCGCCACATTCCCCTGTTCATGGAACATGCGGCCGACCCGGCGGTGCTCGACGTTGTGGAGGACCTGTTGGGACCGGACCTGGTGATCTACAACACCCAGGCCCTGCTCAAGCCGGCGTTCCACGGAACCTCCCAGCCCTGGCACCAGGACGCGGCCTACTGGCCGATTCGCCCCATGAACATGGTGAGCTGCTGGATTGCCATCGACGAGGCCACTTTGGAGAACGGCTGCATGCGCTTTGTTCCGGAGAGCCACAAGCGGGGTCTGGCCGAGCACAGGAGCGGCCGGCCCTTGTCGGCGGCCAGCGGAGGCACGGCGGCCGCGGTTCAGGAAATCCAGGTGGACGAGTCCGAGGCGGTGGCGGTGCCGGCCAGGCCGGGGCACGGTTCCCTGCACCATTGCCTGACCCATCACGGGACGCCGCCCAACCGCACGCCCCATCGGAGGCGGGCCATCATCTGCCACTATATGCCCCTGGATTTTCTCTATACCGGTCCGGAGGATGAGCGGCCGCAGTTCCACGTGGTTCGGGGTAGGCGCTGCGGCGAGATTGTCTGACTCTTCCGGCCCGTCAGAGTTGCTGGAGGCGCGCTTGAACGACAACCGAAAGGACATCGGGGGCGTCGTCCCCATTATTCCGGTTCCCTTCGATGCCGGGGAGTCGGTGGATGAAGGAGCCTTGCGACGGCTCGTCGACTTCGCGGTCGCCTGCAAGGTGGATGCCGTTTGCCTGCCCGCTTACGGAAGCGAGTTCTACAAGCTCTCCGAGGAAGAGCGGACCCGGGTGGTGGCCCTGGCGGCCGACCAGGCGGCGGGTCGGCTGAAGGTGGTCGCCCAGTGCAACCACGGTTCCTCCAAGGTGGCCTCCGCGCTGGCAAAGTCCAATCTGGAGGCCGGGGCGGACCTGGTTTCCATTGCCATCCCCCGGCAGTTTCCGGTTCCGGAGGATGACCTGTTGAGGTTCCTGTCGGCATTCCTCAACAGCTTCACCGCCCCCTGCCTGCTTCAGGACTTCAATCCGGGAGGTCCCACGCTGAGCACCGCCTTCCTGACCCGGCTGCGGGGTGAGTGCCCCAATCTGGCCTACCTGAAACTGGAGGAGCCGCTCAGTGCCTCCAAGGTGGCCGCAATGGTCGAGGCGACCGCCGGCGAGGTGGGCATCCTTACCGGCTGGGGCGGGCTGTACATGATGGAGCTGATCCCCGCGGGCATCTGTGGTCTGATGCCGGGGTTGGGCCTGGCCGATCTTCTGAACCGGATTTTTTGGCTGGCAAAGGAAGGGGACACCGAGCGGGCGTTTCACTTCTTCGAGAGAATCGTCCCCCTGCTGTTCCTGTCGCTGCAACACCTTGAACTCTACCACTACTGTGAAAAGCGCCTGCTCCAGGCCAGGGGGTGGCTGGAGGACCCGCGCTGCCGGCAGGCCGCCTACCAGCCGGACGTCTATACCCGAGGGCACCTGGAACGCCTCCTCCAACGAGCGCTGCGGACGTTGGAGGACGCGGGGCTTGGGAAGAGTGGAGCGTGAAGAGTGAAGAGTGGAGAGTGGAGAGTGGAGAGTGGAGAGTGGTCAGCCGAGGGTTTCGGGAACGAGCAAGCACCTGATGAACTGACTGCGGTTACCTGAAACAAACGAAAAAAGACAAAAGAAAAAAGAGTTATCCACGAAGAACCACGAAGAACGACGAAGGGCCACGAAGGACGGATGAGAGTCATCCACCAAGGAAAACGACGAACCACGAATGGACACGAATAGACACCAATAGGACGTGTTGATTGGGGGGTGCGACCACCGATATCGAGGGGATATCTACGAAGTACACGAAGTCATTTCAAGGTGACAAAGTTGCAGAAGCACTTTGATGCCGCTTGTCGTTCGAGTGAGTCCACCTGGATTCGTGTGTATTCGTGTTCATTCGTGGTTCGTCTTTGGTGACGATTGCGTGTCGATCGAATCACTCACCACTAATCACTCTCCACTCTTCACTAAACAAGGAGATTATCGTTGAGGAAAAACAAGCTCAAGCAACAGCTCAAGTCCGGTCAGCCCACGCTGGCGACCCATCTGCACAGTATCTGGCCCTCGGTGGTCGAGGTGGTGGGACATACGGGTGTTTTCGACTACGTCGAGTTCGTGGCCGAATATGCTCCCTTCGATCTGAATTCGCTGGATAATTTCTGTCGCGCCGTCGAGCTCCATGACATGTCGGCCATTATCAAGGTGGACCAGGAACCGCGCGGGTTTCTGGCTCAGCGCGGCATCGGGTCCGGTTTTCAGGGAGTTCTCTTCTCGGACTGTCGGACCGTGGAAGACGCGCAGGAGTGCATACGGACCGTCAAGCCGGAGACCCCGGAGGCCGGCGGTCATCACGGGGTGGCCACGCGCCGCATCACCTACATGGGCTACGGAGGGTCGCCGGAGTATGCTCGGGCGCTGGATGAGATGGTGGTGGCGCTGATGATCGAAAAGAAAACAGCGGTGGAGCAACTGGACGAGATTCTGGCGCTGGGTGGCATCGACATGATCCAGTGGGGTCCGGCCGACTATTCACTCAGCATCGGGCGGCCCGGCGAGTGGCGCCAGCCGGATATCAAGGCGGTGGAGCGACGGGTCATCGAAGCCGGCCTGAAAACCGGTATTCCCCCGCGGGCGGAAATCGAAAGCGTCGACCAGGCCAAGTACTACCTGGATCTGGGTGTACGCCACTTCGCCCTGGGAACCGACGTTACGGTTCTTTTCCACTGGCTGAAGGGAAACGGAGAAAATCTGAGGAAGGCGCTGGAGGGATCCTGATCGTCGGGTCGGTCGGAAACGCCGCCGCCGGCTTCAGTTCTGCAGGACGCCGGCCACGTAGCTCAACAGGTCTCCCTGGCTCCTGGACACTTCCTTGAGTTGCCGATAGTCTCCCCCGAGCTGACACAGCTGGACGACGCTGGGGCAGGTGAGCTGGGCCGGGTCGACCTCGGCAAGGTGCTGGAGAGACACCTCTACGGCTTCGGGATAGCGTTGGATTCTAGCCAACAGGCCGACCAGAACCTGAGCCGGGTTGACATCCCTGTCCTCGCCTGTTTCCCGGGGGAGCTTTCCGCGAAAATGGGCGACGGCGCGGTCGACGTCCTGCCCTAGCAGGGCCCTGAAAAAGAACGCATAATCCAGGTAGCCGTCGAAGGGCGGGGTCCCGCGGTACTGGAATTCGGACGACAGGTGGGTGCCGTACTCGGCCAGCTCCAGGGCCAGCTTCAGCGTTTCCGGGTCTTCCAGTTCCAGGCTCATTTGGGCCACCGAGAGCAGGTGGGAGCTGTCCACGTAGTAGCTGAATTTTCCGAACAACCAGTCCCGCCCCTGGATCAAGGCGCTGACCGAGGAGGTCTCGGGAGATTTCCCCTCCTTCTCGGCGATGGTGCGTTTCAGATTGTCCAGCACTTCGCCGTGGAGCGTGCGGACCAGCAGGGCCACGCACTCGGTCCGTCCCTCCTCCGCCGGGTACTGCTGGATGCCGGTGATGGCCCGGCAGGTTCCATAGCTCTGCAGCAGCAGCTCGAAGCCCTTGCGGGGGTTGACCCGTTCGTAGAGGGCGATCTCGATGACGGCGGCCATTTCTTCCCTGGGCTCCATCTCTTCGATGGCGGCGGCCACCGGCCCGGTTTCGCCAATGGCCCGGAAGTAGGGCCAGGCCTGTTCGATGGCGCCGTCCTCCAGGAATAGTTGCCCGACTTCACGGGCCGCTTCGATCTGGGCCTGGTGGTAGGGGGCCGCCTTTTCCTTGGGAAGTTCGGGTTTGGAGTCGAGCTCGATCAGTCCCAGGCCCAACTCGTGGCGCTTCTTCATCAGGCGGGCGTTGAAGATCAGTGGATAGTTCTTTTCCCGGCGGAATCGTTCGATCAGCAGCTCGAAACCGGCTTCCGAGCCTGAGGATGTCAGAGTCTTTTCGACGGCGTCAAACAGGTCGTCGCTCATGGGTCATTCCCCGAATGGTTCGCAGAGCCGGAATGGCGGGGCAGACCGGCCGCCCGGGAATCATACCATCTTGCAATGGTTCACGCTCAGGAACCCTTCGTAGTGGAGAGTGGAGAGTGATTGAATCGATGTGGGAAGCGACTTGTCGGTCTCGGCCCGGCTTTTCTGAAACAACCGAAAAAAGACAAAAGAAAAAGAGCTATCCACGAAGGGCCACGAAGGACGACGAAGGGCCACTAAGGCGTTGAGGTGCACCGCAACGGGATGCCAAGGTCGCGACGGGCTGGTCGATTTCTGATAGTTTCACTCTCGTATGATCCGCCCGGCAGGGCGGGGGGGGGGGCGGCTTGTCTGACCCGGCCTCATGTCAACCTGAATGATCTGTCCCGTCGTCTGGGGCGGGGGCGTTGCTAACCACTGGCCACTATCCACTAACAACTGCCGTTACGGGTTCCCAACCATGAAGAGATTCCAGTCTTTTTTTCTAGCAATAGTCTTGTCGGCCGTCTGGGCTTGTCAGTCCTCCACAGGTCCCCAGGGGCAGGGCCAACCGGTCGGAAAGGAAATCGTTACCGTTGCCGGCAACGGCACGGCGGGTTATTCCGGGGACGGCGGCCCGGCCGTGCAGGCTCAACTGAACCAACCGTTCGGGGTGGTACGCGGCCCGAACGGCGACCTCTATATTTGCGACACCGGGAACCACGTGATCCGCAGAGTGGCTGCCGACGGAACCATCGCCACCGTTGCCGGCAACGGGGAAGCCGGCTATTCCGGGGACGGCGGCCCTGCCCTCGAGGCCAGCCTGAACGAGCCCTACGAGATTCGCTTCGACCGCCGGGGCAATATGTTATTTGTGGAGCGAGTCAACCACGTGGTGAGGCGGGTGGACCGCCAAACCGGACTGATTTCGACCCTGGCGGGCAGGGGAGAGGAAGGGTTCAGCGGCGACGGGGGCCCTGCGGTCGAGGCCAGGCTCAGCCAGCCCCACAGCATCCAGCTCGGTCCGTCAGGAGACCTCTTCATCTGCGATATCGGCAACCATCGAGTTCGAAGGGTCGGCAGGGAGGATGGACGCATCCTGACCTTCGCCGGAACCGGTGAGCAGGGCAAGACCCCTGACGGGGCCGCTATTGAGGGGACCCCGCTCAACGGGCCGCGGGCGCTGGATTTCGATGCCGAGGGCAATCTGTGGCTGGCCCTCCGGGAGGGCAACGCGGTCTATCGCATCGACATGAAGGCCCGGTCGATCCACCACGTGGCCGGGACCGGGCAGCCGGGATTCACCGGACACGGGCAGCCGGCCCTGCAGGCAACGCTGTCGGGTCCCAAGGGATTGAGCGTGGGGCCGGACGGAAACATCTATCTGGCGGATACCGAGAGCCACTCCATCCGCATGGTGGACCGTGGCCGGGGCACGCTGGAGCTGGTTGCGGGCACCGGCGAGCCGGGCGACGGACCGGAGGGAGATCCCCTCAACTGCAGAATGGGCAGGCCTCACGGGGTCTTCGTGGATAGCGACGGCTCCGTTTTTGTGGGAGACACCAACGCCCACCGGGTTCGGGTCATCCAGTCCAGGAAGAAGCGGGAGGGCTGATCGGTCCCGGATTCATCCCGGCCGGTGGTGGTCCGGAACCGCCCCGTCGCCTGGGACCGACACCACCCGGGAACCGCCTTTACAAGCCTCTTTCTCCGTGCTACTCTGCGCCACGTGTTGGAGCCCGACTTGGCCTGTGCCAACCTTTCTTCGCGGCCGGTCCGTTTGAAAGTTTCAACGCCACCTGCCCGATTCCACCGGAGGGGCTGTAGCTCAGCTTGGGAGAGCGCCTGACTGGCAGTCAGGAGGTCGTGGGTTCGATCCCCATCAGCTCCACCAGAATCCCTGCCGAAGAAGTCCGGCTTGTCTGAAACAACCCTGGCGCCCAGGCCGCCTCAGACCGTGGAACCGATTGAAACCATGAGACTTGGCGGCACTTTTCTTGAAACACAATTTGTTTCACCCTCGAATGATCTGCCCCGTCGTGGGGGGCAGGGGCGTCGCTTGCCTGAAACAAACGAAAAAAGACAAAAGAAAAAGAGGAATCCACGAAGGGCCACGAAGAACGACGAAGGGCCACTAAGGCATTGAGGTGAACCGCGGCAGGGTACCAACGTCACGAAAGAATTATCGATTTCTGATAGTTTCACTCTCGTACGATCCGCCTGGCAGGGCGGGGGAGACACTTGCCTGAGATCGAATACCAGGGAAGACTGCTGGCGCCGCCTACGCGGCTTAACTCTCAGAGAGCACGTGGTCCATGGGCTGACGCCCACGGCTAAGCGCTGCCGCCGCCTTGGCGGCTGTCTGGAACCCCGGGGCTGACGCCCGGGAGATAATCAATTAAATAAGCATCCCGCGTCCGAGCAGTGTCTTGGCTTCGGAGAGAGCGGCGAAGCCGCGGTTGAGCCAGGTCTGGGGAGGAAACCCCTCCTACAGACCTTCCTTATAAAGCGGCGTAGCCGCGCCAGCACTTAGCCCCGGGCGTAAGCCCGGGGGCGTGTCGACCCTGCACTGCCCTAGCCGCGAAGGCGGCGACTTGAAAACCGCGTTCCGAGACCCCACGGCCTCCCCAAAGGCACGCCTGTCAGGAACTCCCCTGTTTCACTCTCGTGTACTTAATAGGGGACGTTGTTGAATTACTGGAATAACTCTGTCAGGTGAATCTGTCTACGCCTTCCCGCTTTTGTGTTGAATAAGTTGGGGTATGTTTGAGGGCAAGACGACATGCGTAGAGAAGTGTTCTACGTTTGGAATCAATCTTTTGTTGGTATAGGGTAGTCAACAGCCCCACCGAATCTCCTTCCAATCAGGTCCAAAGAATTCCACTAATTGTCCAATCAATAGTAGTGTCATGTCATATTTGAATTGTCGCTTGTATAGGCGTAGACTTCTTCCAGGCGAAAGGGGGGAGAGTCATGGCGCGAATCCGATACAAGGTGACGTTGGAGAAGCCGGAGAGGCAAATGCTGAAAGAGATCACAACCCGTGGTCGGCATAGCAGTCAGAAGGTGCTCAACGCGTTGATTTTGCTCAAGTGTGACGAGGGGCGGTTTCAGGATCGTAAGTTGACCCATCAGGCCATCGCCGATGTGCTGCCGGTGAGTCTGAAAAAGATCGATCGGGTCAAGCGGCGCTTCGTGGAACAAGGCCTGGAGGCGGCGCTGGACAAACGCAAGCCCGAACGCACCTACAGGCGGAAAGCTGACGGCGACTTCGAAGCGCATCTGATCGCGGTCAGTTGTGGCAAGCCGCCCCCAGGGCACGCCCGCTGGTCGTTGCGCCTGCTGGCCGACCGCATGGTGGAACTGGAATACGTAGACGCAGTGTCCTATGAGACGGTGCGTCGCGTTCTAAAAAAAACGAATTAAAGCCCTGGAAGAAGCAACAGTGGGTCATTCCGCCCAAGCAGAACGGCGAGTTTGTGGCCCGGATGGAGCAGGTGCTCGATGTGTATAAGCGGCCTTACGACCCCCGGCATCCGGTGGTGTGTATGGACGAATCGCCTCGGCAACTGATTCGGGAAACGCGGCTGCCGCTGGCTGCAGGCCCCGGGACGCCGGCACGCCACGACTTCGAATACGAACGTTGCGGGGTCTGCAACCTGTTCATGGCCGTCGAGCCGTTGGCCAGCAAGAGAACGGTCCAGATCCGGGAACGGAGAACCAAAACGGATTGGGCACACTTTCTCAACGACATTGCCCGCCCCTACCCCTGCGCCGAAAAGATTACCCTCGTGATGGACAATCTCAATACTCACGGCCCAGGGTCGCTCTATGAGACGTTTGAACCCGACGTGGCCAAAGCGTTGTGGGATCGTTTCGAATTCGTGTACACCCCGAAGCACGGAAGTTGGCTCAACATGGCCGAGATCGAACTCAACGTCCTCATCAAGCAATGCCTGGACCGCAGGATCGACACTCTCGACCAGATCCAGGCCGAAGTGGGAGCCTGGCAGAAGCGACGAAACAACGCCAAGTCACGAATCGACTGGCAGTTTACCAGCCCCGATGCCCGAACCAAGCTCAAGCGTCTATACCCGACTATTAATGTGTGACATGACAGTAGTTTAAATGCGCCATTCATCGGGCCGAGGAACAGAAACGCTTTCGGACGCTTTCGGACTGCTCTTCAATCCCCAACCTTGAAACACCGCTCCACGCGCCCTGCCGGCACCCGGCACAGCGACCCCATTGCGGACGAGGCGCCGGTAGTCGTCTCTACGCCGCTGTGAGGCGATACGCGCGGCGCTTGCTGTTCAATTCCTCAGCCAACTTTCGGAGGAGACCGGAATCGGTGCCAAGTGCGGCGCCAGGTTCTCAGGGTGCTGCATCGAAGCCCAGCCGACTGGCACGGCTCTACCGCTTGGGTTCCGCTCTTGTACTGGGCGGCGCCGTCCAAGTGGCAAGGCAAGCGGGGCCTGACCATGCGATCTCTTCCGGACTCGCAGCCGCGTCAAACAGAACCGGTGAGGAAACCAAGTCGGCTGGACGGCCGATGTCAACCGGGGTTGTGCGGCAGTTTCAGACCATTCCGGCTGCGAAGGCCGGGCGAACACCTGTCCAGAGAAAGGTGAGTTCGCAGCTTCTGGAAGCGCATCGTGATGGCGCCGGGTGCGGTCGATCCGGTGGACGCCGCCGCCGCCGACCGCAACGGGGCGCCGACCGTGGAGGGAACTTTGACGGTAGCGACGCTTTCCCCGAGCGGCAGTGCCGCGACCGTCGACGTTTCGAACGCGTTCGACGATCCGGACGACGACACCCTGAGCTACACGGCATTGCCAAGCGATATCGATTACGTCACCGCCGGCATCAGTGGCTCCACGCTGACGCTGACGCCGCTGGCGCCGGGACGGATCGCGGTCACCGTTCGGGCGGTCGATCCTGAAGGCCTGAGCGTAACGCGTACCGTCATGGTCACGATCCAGGCGGGGACCCGGGACTACGATACCGATAACGATGGCTTTATTGAGATCTCCAACCTGACCCAGTTCAATGCCATGCGCTACGACCAGGACGCTGACGGTGAGGGGAGCTGTGGTGCGCTCGTCGCTGGGGAACAAGGGGAACGAGGAAGCGGTGGCGGAAGTGCGGGTGTCGCCGCCGGGAGCGCCCGAGCCGATTTCCTCGACCGGACTCCGCGTGAGTCCCGGAAACAGATCCGTGAGGCTGAGCTGGAACCGGCCGTCGGAGGACGGAGGCTCGGCCATCATTCGCTACGAGTACCGCAACAAGGAGGGCCGGGGGGAATTCGGGGAGCGGACCCCGATCCCGGACAGCGCCGTCGATGAGGTCAATGCCTCAGGGTATACGGTCGGAGACCTCCTTGACGGGACGGACTTTGTCTTTGAACTGCGCGGGGTAAACGCCGCCGGCAACGGCCGGGAGTCGGAGCCGGTGGAAGTGACGATGCCGCTGGATCCCACCTCCTGGTCGAACTTCCGGATCGAGAAGGTGTCGGGGGAGAACGTTTCTGGCCTACGGGGTAGTCAACGACGGCGGGGCGCCCGGAGAGCGCAGCGGGGACGGCGCCTACCTGCCGGCGAGGCAGTAGGGGGGTGCCGCTAGAAATCATCCATCTCGCGGGTTTGTCGAGATCCGGTTTCTTCTTGCCCCTTCGTGGCCAGAGTCTGACCGGTGTAGGATTGCAAGCACCGTTTCGGTCTTGCTATGGTAGATCCGGATCCTCACTCTGCATTTCTCACCGGGTCGCTGAGCAGATCCTGCAGAAGCAGCCTGTCTTCAGCTTCGCTCATAGGGAACCGGCATCACCATGACCGCAAGCCACCTGAGTTCTTCGGCGCCGAGCGACATCGCCTACCAGACGAAGGTACTCGAGGGGGTTGCTCGTACCTTTGCGCTTACGATTGCCCAGTTGCCGCGCCACCTGTGCGAGGCGGTGGGAAATGCCTATCTCCTGTGCCGGATTGCCGACACCATCGAAGATGAACCGGCGCTTTCCCTGGCCCAAAAGCAGGCTTTCTCAAGACGATTCGCCGAGATCGTGGCGGGCCGGGAGGACCCGGTTCCGTTTGCGCGCGAGCTCGGTCACCGGTTGTCATCGTCAACCAGCGATCATGAGGCGAATCTGGTCGCCAACACCCCGCGGGTGATTCGCATCACCCAGCGCTTCACCCTTGCGCAGCGCCATGCGATTTGCCGTTGCGTACGGATCATGTCGCACGGCATGGTGGAGTTTCAGCGAAACGCCAGCACCGAGGGCTTGCGGGACCTGGCGCAGTTGGACCGCTATTGCTATCACGTGGCCGGCGTGGTCGGTGAAACCCTGACGGCGCTGTTTTGCAACCACTCCGAAGAGATCGACAGACGGCGTGAGGATCTGTTGCCGCTTTCGGTCTCCTTCGGTCAGGGGCTGCAGATGATCAACATCCTCAAGGACCTGTGGGAGGACCGGCGCCGCGGCGTATGCTGGCTGCCGCGGGACGTCTTCCGCTCGTCCGGGCTTGAACTCGGCTCCCTCTCTCCCGGAACGGCCGATCCGGCCTTCGTCGAGGGCCTCCGCGAGCTGGTGGCGATCACGCACAACCACCTCGCCGACGGGTTGCGTTTCATCGTCAGCCTCCCGACCCACGAAACCGGCATTCGCCGTTCCTGCCTGTGGCCTCTGGCAATCGCGGTGCTGACTCTGAGGCGCATATACCGCAAGCCGACGTTCAGGAGCGGGCGGGAGGTCAAAGTCTCACGGCGCAGCGTGTGGGCAGCCGCCATCCTGACGAGTGCCCTGGTGCGTTCCAATCCGGCTTTGAATCTCCTCTTCAAGATCTTTACCTGCGGTCTACCCGGAAGGGCCGCAACATCGGATTGTCGCGAATGAGCGTGGCTGCGCTCATCATCTTGACCGGTGTTATTGCCCGGTCGGATTCAGTCTTGAAGTGTCTGTTCAAGGCGGTCATCCGCGGCCTGCCCGCCGCCGTGCAGGCGTAAACGGCCAACTCGGCGCCCGCTGCACCCTGGCAGGCCGTTCAATCGGGGATTGAAACAGTCACCCTGGCGGTGACAAAATAGGCGGGTCGATCTGTGGACCTGTCTGGAGTTCCCTTCAACAGAGGGGCTGTAACTCCGAGTCCTCTGAGCTGAACCAGGTGATCGATATCCGGGTTTCGTTTCCGGCGGCGGGCTTTCCGACACAGAGTCCCATCCGGGACCAGCCAAGGCAATGAGGCCACTTCCCCTTCTACTGCTCGCCACCCTTCTTCCATTAACCGGGTGCTATCGCACTGCGGCTCCGCCCCAGCGTCAGCCGAGAGTACAGGTCCCGGCAGTCTGGAACTCGGGAAAGGCTCTGGAAGAAACGGTCGACGTCCATTGGTGGAAACAATTCAAGGACCCCCAACTGGATGCTCTGATCGAGGAGGCTCTGAGCAACAATCACCAGCTCCAGGCCGCCGCTGACCGCTTGGAAGCGGCAGTCAACGAAGCCCGAATGGCCGGCGCCGACCTGGTGCCGTCCATGGGGTTCGCCTTGAACAGCAGCCGCCAGCGTCAGAATTTCATCGGCCTGCCCCTGCCCGGTTTTGCCGGACGGGTGCCGCAAGCCACCTACACCCTCATGGGAGTTGGGTTGGACATCAGTTGGGAGGCGGATCTCTGGGGAAGAATCCGCAGCGGTCAGATTCGGGCCGGCGCTTTGGCTTCTGCCCAGTCCGCGGATCTGGCGGCAGTCAGGCATTCCTTGGCGGCCCAAACCGCCAAAGCCTGGTTCGCCGCCACCGTCGCACATCATCAACTGGCCCTGGCTCGTGAGATGGTGGCCAGCTACAAGCTGACCTCCCAGTGGGCAAAAAGCCGCTTCGAGGCAGGTTTCCAACCGGCGTTGGAATTGCGTCTTGTCCTGGCGGACGTGTCCGCGGCTGAATCGCTGGTTCATCTTCGCCGCGAGCAACTGGACCGCGTCATCCTTCAGATCGAACTTCTGGCCGGACGCTATCCTGCCGGGGATTTGAAGGTTGGAGACAGTCTCCCTGCGGTTTCCGCCGAAGTTCCAGCCGGCCTTCCTTCCCAGCTCCTGATCCGCCGACCCGATCTCATCGCGGCCCAGCGCCGCCTGCTGGCCTCCGATGCGGGCATCGTGCAGTCTCAAGCGAATCTTCATCCTCGATTCAGCCTCACAACCGCGGGTGGAACGGCCACCGACTCGCTGCTGAGCCTGTTGAATGGGAACTACGCCGTCTGGAGCCTGCTGGGCAACCTGGTTCAGCCCATCTTTCAGGGAGGGCGCCTCAAGCTCCAGGTCGACATCGCCCGGAGTCGCTCCGAGGAGGCCCTGGAGATCTATACCGACTCGGTTCTGCAGGCCTTCGGGGAGGTGGAGACGGCCCTCTCGGTCGAGAGTCTTCTGCGAGACCGGCTGCGTGAGCTGGAAGAATCGACTGCCGAGTCCCGAGCGGCTCGCAAACAGGCCCAGCTTCGCTATCGTCATGGCCAGGGCAGTGTGCTGACGGTGTTGGAGACCGAACGGCGCATTCTCGACCTGAAGAGCCAGGTCCTGACTCTCCAGCATCTCCTGCTGGATAATCGGATCGATCTCCACCTGGCGCTGGGAGGCGGCTTTGACCCCAACGCCTCCCCGGGCTCGCCGGGAGCTCTCCTCCCCGTGATGCTCGAGGGGGAGCGTGGAAATTGACCCGGCCACTCTTGAAATGAGAGTTCAATTTCAGCCTGATTGCAGCGACTCTTGCGCCTCCGTGCCCCTTGCCTCCCGGACCTGTACCAGGTGCAGCCCATGAATCGAACCGACCCCTACCAAGGGGAACCCGGCGGTCCCATTGCCTTCATGGCGAGCAACCGAGTTGCCGCCAATCTGTTGATGTTGGTCATATTGGCGGCCGGCCTGGTGGCGCTGGAGGCCTTGGAGCGACAAGCCTGGCCGACCGTTCCCTTCAATACCATCGAAGTGTCGGTGGCCTATCCCGGCGCCGTGCCCGACGAAGTGGAGGAATCGATCGTCGTCAAGATCGAGGAGCAGGTGGAGGCGCTGGAGGATGCCAAGGCGGTCAAGTCCCTGGCGGCCCCCGGGCTGGCATCGGTGAGGGTCGAATTGAAGACCGGCGCCGACATCGACGAGGTCATGGACGAAGTCAAGTCCGCGGTCGGGCGCATTCATTCCTTTCCCGGCGCAGCCGAGCGGCCGCAGTTCAGGGAGATGGACAACCGCACCAGCATGATCCGTCTGATCGTCTTTGGCGACATCCCCGAGCGCTCGCTGAAGGAGTTGGCCTTTCAGATCGAGGACGACCTGGCCTCCTTGCCCGCCGTGTCCCAGGTCGAGACCACCGGGACCAGAGAATATGAGATCTCGATCGAGGTGCCGCTCCTCCATCTGCGCTCCTTCGGGCTGACGCTCGACGATGTCGCGGATGCGGTCCGCCGCAGTTCCCTCGACCTTTCGGCCGGCAGCATCGATACGCGGGAGGCTCAGGTTCGGGTCCGGACCATCGGCCAGAGGTACGACCAGCTCGACTTCGAGGAGATCGTGGTTATCGCTCGGAAGGACGGCACGGTGGTGCGTCTCGGAGAAATCGCCAACGTACGCGATGCTTTCCAGGACACGGACCTGATTCTCCGGCACCAGGGTCAGCCGGCGCTTTTCGTGGAGGTCTATCGGGCCGAGGGCGAGCAGGTGATGGTTGTGGCCCAAGCCGTACATGAGCACATCGCGAACGTAATTGTCCCCTCCCTGCCCGAGGGCGTCGGGATCACCATCTGGAACGATGACTCCCAGACCTACTCGGAGCGGGCCGAAATCCTCCGCAAGAACGGTCTTATGGGACTCGTTCTGGTGTTCGTCGTGCTGGCTCTGTTTCTCGAGATACGGCTCGCATTGTGGGTCGTCTCCGGCCTGATCACCGCGGGCGTGGGGGCCTTGGCGGTGATGCTGACGCTCGACCTCGCCATCAATACCATCTCACTGTTCGCGTTCGTTCTGGCTATCGGCATCATTGTCGACGACGCCATAGTGGTGGCCGAACACATCCACTACGAACGTATGCGGGGAGTGCCGGGAGTGGCGGCGGCCATCCGGGGCACGCGACGGATCAAGAATGCGTTGATCTTCGCGGTTCTCACTTCGGTGGCGGCCTTCACGCCGCTGCTCTTCATTCCCGGGGGCATCGGAGAAGTGTGGAGCGCGCTGCCTGTGATCGTCATCAGCATGCTGCTGATCTCACTGGTCGAAGCGCTTCTGATACTGCCGAAGCACCTGTCCCACTTGAACGGACCGGAATGGGTGCCGACCAACCTGCTGGATCGGTTCTTCTCGCGTATTCGAGAATACGTGGATCGAGGGTTGAACAGATTCATCAATGGTCCCCTGGATCGAGGGTTGCGGTTCACGACCCAATGGCCTGCTGTCGTGGTGGCGGGGGTCGTTGGCCTGTTCGTTGTCAGCCTGTCCCTGGTGCCGGCCGGTATTGTCCCGACGACCTTTGCCCCCGTGGTGGAGGGGGACTTCGTCACCGCCAATCTCGTAATGCCGGACGGGACACCGGCCGAGAGGACGTACCAGGTGGCAATGAAACTGGAGCGGGCGGGAAAGCGGGTTTTGGAACGCCTGGACCGGGACAGACCGGACGGTGCTCCCTCTCTGCTTTCCGGCGTGAGCGTCACCGTCGGCCAGAGAGCTCGCGTGGAGGGGGGAGGGCTCAACCCGACCCCTACCATGAATCCGCAAGCAAACATCGCCACTATCGAATTCAAGCTCTCAAGTGCTCAGCAACGGGACATGTCCGCTATCTCGATCGTACAGGCTTGGCGGGAAGAGGTCGGGATTCTCCCCAACGTTCGGGGGCTTGCCTTCAGCGGCGAGCTCATCGATCTCGGCAGTCCCGTGGAGGCGGTGCTGTCGCATCCGGATCCGGAGCGTCTGTCGGAAGTCGCGGACTCGGTGGTTGCCGGCCTTCGCAGCGTGGCGGGGGTCTTCGATGTTCGGTCCGATCATACCCCAGGCGTCCGCGAGATTCAGTTGGAGTTGCGGCCGGAAGCGCGAACGCTTGGTCTCACGGTCGAGGAGATGGCGCGGCAGGTGCGGGCAGCTTTCTTCGGCGTGGAGGCGTTGAGGATGCAGCGCGACCGGGAAGAGATCCGGGTCTACGCACGCCTGCCCGACGGAGAGCGCGATGCGATCACCGATGTCGAGGACTACCTGATCCGCACCCGGTCGGGAGGAGAGGTGCCGATCGGCCAGGTGGCATCCATGACAATGGGAAGGTCGCCGCCGTCGATCCGGCGGCAGGACGGTCAGCGCGTGGTGACGGTGACGGCGGATGTGGACGAGAACGTGATTTCCGGCGGCGAAGCCAATGCCATCCTCACCGATATGATCCTCGCGCCACTTACCGTTACCAACCCCGAGCTGACGTATTCTTTCGGCGGCGAGCAGCAGCAGCAACTGGAGTCGCTGGACGCCTTGTACCGCGGCTTCATACTTGCCATGCTGGCGATTTTCGCGCTGCTGGCGCTGTCTCTGGGATCCTACATCAAACCATTCCTCGTGATGGCTATCATTCCTTTCGGTCTCATTGGCGTCGTCCTGGGTCACCTCGTTTTGGGAGTGCCCATCAGCGCCGCATCCTTCATGGGCTTCTTCGGGCTTAGCGGGGTCACCATCAACGATTCGCTGGTCATGATGGACTTCATCGACCAGCGGCTGAGGGAGGGCGCCGATCCGAAGACGGCCATCATCGATGGCGCCAAGGGGCGCTTCCGTCCCATCATTCTGACCTCGGTGACCACTTTTCTCGGCTTCACGCCGCTCATTCTCGAACGGGCCATCCAGGCGCAGTTCCTGGTCCCGTTTGCGGCCTCTCTCGGTGTCGGAATCATGGTTACGACCGGGATCCTGATCTTGCTCGTGCCCGCACTGATGGCTGTCTATCTGCGTGCCAACTCAAGCCGCGGGGCAGCGACGGCCAGGTGACCGCGCTGGTCCTCTCTATGGTGGGTTTGTCTGTCCAGGAATTTGGGGATAACAGGATTTCTGATATTCTAAACTCGTCCAAGTACCGGGTAGCGGGCCTCATGGTTCCGCCTCTATATGGGGGGATAGTATTCCTCCAGAGGACAGGTCGTGACCGATCCTTTTTAGACCACTCTGCACAGCATGGGAGATGACCGCCTATGATCCTGGTAAACCGGCACACCAAAATCGGAGGGGCGCCTTTCCAGGCCACACTGCGCATCAAGCCTACTTTCCGCGTTGGCCTGTTCGATGTCAGGCGCAGGTTGAGAGAGGAGTTCAGGTCGGACTTCACCCGGTATTCCAAGGAGTTCTACATCTCGGACCACACCACGGCCGGCTATCTGGACCAGCACCTGGTGGAACTGCTGGAACACGACAGCCTCAACATCCGGGATTACCTCAAGGTCTTCCAGCGGCTCTTTCCTCCCGGCGCCGGCTACATCCACGACAAGCTCAACTTGCGGACCGAACTCTCCGACCCACAGCGCACCGTCGAGCCACTCAACGCCGACTCCCACCTCATGTTCATGGGGGGCGGACTACGGAACTGCGCGTCGTACGAGCTGGCGGGGGACGAGCCGGTTTGGTTCGTAGAGCTGGACGGGGTGCATACGGGCGGCGCCCGGAGCCGGCGCACGACGGTGATCGCCTACAACGAGGAGGAGGAGGTCGCCCTGGTGCAGGTACAGGTGGCGGCGTCGCCGCACTCGATCGACGCCCAGAACCTGAGAGACCCGCGAATCGGCCTGATCAGCCAGCTACAGAGGCTGGCGCAGGAACACCAAGTGTCTTTCGGCCGTTTCGACGTGTCCCTTCCCGCGAACGAGCGCCACGCAGGCCTGACCGTCAACGAGTACGAAACGCTGCTGATGACCCACGACCTTCGGGAAGTGCTGAAAAATCCCCTACGTTTCATGGCGCGGATAGGCAAGGAGGCAATCCAGGCGCCCCGGGCCATCCCGACCAAGGCCCTCAACTATGCGCAGTACGACGCCGTGCAGCTCTTCAACGAGATCGTGGATCGGGTAGGCGTGCGGCGTTCAGTGGTGGAGCTGCTCGTCAACCGGGCGCTGGCGATTCCGTTTGCCCATTTTCTGCGGATGAAGCGGGAGATCAGCCTGCCGGTTTTGGACCGCCGGGGCGAAGGGATCGGTGAGATCGGCTGGGGCACCTACCAGAGCCCGATTCTGGTCCAATGGAAGGTCGCCGGTGGTCCGACTCGGACGCTGAATGTCAGGCTGGTGCGTTTCGTGTAGCGACGGCGATCGCATCACGCCTCCTCTCCTCGTTGGCGGGGAGGGTGTTCCAATCCCCGATTGATCGGCGCTGCCAATCCCACCCATGGGTAAATTTTTCCGCTTGTCCGTGTTTCGGTAGTCCATATTGCCTGGCGTCGGTATAAGATGGGCACCGTGTGGGTGTGTCCGGATTGCAGACAGGCGGCTCAGGCAACGCTCCCAAGAATGCGACCCAGGGTGCTGTAGTGCGATTGGATCGATACATTGACCTCATTCTCCGCCACCGGTGGCTGGTCGTCGGAGTCGCTCTGATCGTCATGTTGGTCCTTGCCTCCGGCGCCCCTTCCATCACCGTCACCAACAACTACCGCAACCTGTTCAGCGAAGACAACCCGCAACTCGCGGCTTTCGACGCGCTGGGAAACACCTACGCCTCGTCCGATACGGCCCTGATCGCCGTGGCTCCGCGGGAAGGCTCGGTGTTCACACGCGAAGTGTTGGGCTCCATCGAGGAATTGACCGAAGCCGCCTGGCGTACGCCCCACTCCACCCGGGTGGATTCGCTTACCAACTATACCCACAGCGAGGCCTTCGGAGAGGACGACCTGGCGGTCGGGCCGCTCGTGGAAGACGCCGCCTCGTTGAGTGATGCCGCCCTTGCGCGCGTCGAGTCGATCGCGCTTGAGGAGGTGGGCGTGGCCGGGCGTCTGGTCTCGACCGACGGACGCGTGGGCGGGCTGGCCATCAATTTCCTGCTGCCCGAAAATTCGGACCTGGCGGTGATCGAAATCACCGATCATATCAACGCCCTGCTCACCGAGGCCCGGGCGCGCCATCCCGACATTTCCTATTACCTGACCGGCGACGTGGTCATGAATCGAGTGCTGGCTGCGGCGACCGCGGCCGACCTGGAGACGCTGGTGCCGATCGTGTTCCTGATCATCGTCGCGAGCTCGGCCCTGCTCTTGAAGTCGATATTGGCAACCCTGGCGATCGTGACCCTGTTCGTGCTCGTCATCGCCGGCACCATGGGTTTCGCCGGTTGGACCGGTCAGATATTCAGCCCCGCCAGCGCCGGTGTGCCGATCATCGTCATGGCCATCGCGGTCGCGCACGCGGTCCACATCGTCACCAGCACCCTGGCTGGGCTCCGGGAGGGGCAGGGCCGGGAGGAGGCGATCCGCAAATCGCTTCGGATCAATGCCTACCCGGTCTTCCTGGCCGCGCTGACGACCACGATCGGATTTTTGAGCCTGAATGCCTCGGATTCCCCACCTTTCCACGTTCTGGGCAACATGGTGGCCTTTGGCCTAGTGTGCACTTTCGCCTATTCGATGACGTTTCTGCCGGCCATGCTTTCGATTCTGCCGTTGCGCCCGAATCCGACTCCGGATGACCGTCCCGGCTTCTTCGACCGTTTCGGGGCGTTCGTGGTGGCACGCCGCAAAGTCCTGCTGGTGACCGTATCGATTCTGACAGTGGTTCTGGTTGCCGGCATTCCGCGCGTCGAGCTGAGCGACAATTGGACGCGTTATTTCGATCAGCGCTACAGTTTCCGCAACGATACCGACTTCGTCATCGAAAACCTGACCGGGCTGGATAGGCTCGAATACTCGTTGGACTCGGGGCGCGAAGGCGGTATCACCGATCCGGCCTATCTGCGCACGGCCGACGCCTTCGCCGAATGGTACCGGGCCCAGCCGGAAGTGAACTTCGTTCAGTCCTTTCCCGATGTCATGAAACGCCTGAACAAAAACATGCACGGCGACGACTCCGCCTTCTATCGGATACCGGAGGATCCGGCACTGGCGGCCCAGAACCTGCTGCTGTATGAGCTGTCGCTGCCGCTTGGCAACGACTTGAACGACCGCGTTGACGTCGCCAAGTCGGCGACGCGAATGACCGTCGCGGCCAATGCGTCTGCACGGGGGCTGCGCGAGCTGGACCAGCGCGCACGGGAGTGGGTTGGGGCCAACGCGCCCGGATTGACCGGAGAGGCCTCGGGCGTCACCATGATCTTCGCTCACCTGGCCCAGAGAAACATCGAGAGCATGCTGCGAAGCACGATTGTGGCCATGGCCCTGATCTCGTTGATCCTTGTCGGCACCTTCAAGAGTGTGCGCTTCGGTCTGGCCAGCCTGTTTCCCAACTTCATTCCCGCGGCCATGAGCTTCGGTCTGTGGGGCTACCTGGTGGGTCAGGTGGGTCTTTCCGCCTCGGTGGTCTGTGCCGTGGCATTCGGCATTGTGGTTGACGATACTATCCATTTCATGAGCAAGTACCTGGAAGCCCGTCGAGGAGGAGCCTCGGCTTCCGAGTCGGTGCGCGCCACTTTCCGCACCGTCGGCCACGCGTTGTGGACCACGACCGCGGTGTTGTCGGCAAGTTTTCTGGTGTTTGCTTCATCGGGATTTCAGGTCAGCTCGGTGCTGGGCCTGCTGGTCGCCATCACGCTGGGTTTTGCGCTTTTGGCTGATTTTCTGCTGCTCCCGCCCCTGCTGATGGCCATCGATCGAGACAAATCATGAATCATTCCTTTTTCCACCGTCGGCCATACCTGTATTGCATGAGTTGTCTGGCTGTTTGGGCATTTTTGTCCGCTCGGACTCCGGCTTTGAGCCAGGAGGCGGACCCGGAGGCTCAAGGCCTTAAAATCGCCCTGGACGCGCGTGAGCGCGGCGAGGGCTTCGGTGATTTTACCGCCAGTCAGACCATGGTGCTCCGGAACCGGGGAGGGCAGGAGAGCCGGCGCCAGTTGCGTTTGCAGGTTCTGGAGGTGCCCGGAGACGGGGACAAGAACCTGTTCGTGTTCGATGAGCCGCGCGACGTGAAGGGAACCGCGCTGCTGATTCACGCCCACAGGGAGGAAGAAGACGAACAATGGCTCTATCTGCCGGCGCTGCGACGGGTCAAGCGAATCAGTTCGTCGAACCGTTCCGGCTCCTTCATGGGCAGCGAATTCGCCTACGAGGACATGGGCACTCCGGAGGTGGAGAAGTTTACCTATCGCTACCTGCGCGAGGAACCCTGCGGCGATCTGACCTGCACCGTCTCGGAACGCATCCCGGTGGACCGGCGTTCCGGCTACAGCCGTCAGGAGGTCTGGCAGGACCAGCAGGAGCTGCGCGTCTGGAAGGTACACTATTACGACCGCAAGAAAGCCCACCTGAAGACGCTTACCGTCGCAGACTACCGCCAGTATCTGGACCGTTTTTGGTATGCCAGCACGATGACGATGGTCAATCACATCACCGGCAAAAGCACAACTCTGACGTGGACGGAACTTCAATTCCAGAACAATCTGGACGACAACGACTTCACACGGACTGGGCTGAGACGAATCCGTTGATGAGGTGGGGCGCGGCCCTTGTCCACATCGTTCTCGTTTCGATTTGGGTGGCCTTGTTCGGGGTGGCCCCAGGGTCTTCGGCTCCGCCCATTGACTACGATTTTTCCGGTCGCCTGAGCCTGGAGGGCCGCTGGCATCCCCAGTCCGGGGCCTTTCCGGAGCAGAGCCGGCATGCCAGCGGCGTCCTGGCGGAGCCGGAATTCCATCTGGAGGACGCCCGCGGCCGCAGCTTCTCGCTGACCCCGTTTTTTCGCTACGACAGCGCGGACCCTCTCCGAACCCATGCCGATCTACGGGAAGCCTATTTGTTGGTGTTCGGACAAACCGGCAGTGGTGAATGGGAGTTGCGCCTGGGTGTCGACCGGGTGTTCTGGGGAGTGGCCGAATCCCGCCACCTCGTCGATATCGTCAACCAGACCGATTTGATCGAACACCCCGACGAAGAGGAAAAGCTGGGCCAGCCCATGGCCCATCTCACTTGGTCCGCAGATTGGGGCGTGGTCGAGGTTTTCGGCCTGCCCTATCACCGCGGCCGCACCTTTCCGGGTCCGGGGGGCCGCCTTCGCTACTCGTTGGTCGTCGATGACGACAATCCTCTCTATGAGAGCCGCGCCAATCAGTGGCATTTCGATGTCGCAGCCCGTTACAGCCACAGTCTCGGCCCCCTGGACATCGGCGCCAGCGTCTTTGACGGCACCAGCCGAGAACCTCATCTCCAGCCGGAGTTGAACTCAGGCGGCGTTCCGTTTCTGCGGCCCTACTACGGGCAGATCCGCCAGTTGGGTCTGGACGCTCAGCTCACGCTCGACGCCTGGCTGCTCAAGCTCGAAGCCATCCAGCGATCCGGCGCGCGTAATATTCGGGGGGTGGAGCAGAACTACGGAGCACTGGTGTCCGGGTTCGAATACACATTCTATTCGGTGTGGGGATCGGCCCACGACCTCAGCCTGCTGGGCGAATGGAACTACGACGGGCGGGGAGGCAACGCGACCAATGCCTTCGATAACGATGTCTTCGTGGCCACGCGGTGGGCGCCCAATGATGTCCAGGGAACGGAGCTGCTGGCCGGCATCATGTTCGACGCCACCCGCTCCTCGCAAGTCGTGAGTCTGGAATTCAACCGGCGCATTACGGACCGGTGGTCGCTCAGCGTGGAATCGATCGCCTTTCCCCGCGTGGAGGAATCCGACATCCTCCATGAGACGCGGCGCGACAGCTTTTTTTCGTTCAGCCTGATCTACAATTTCTAGTGAGGCCGTGCCTCAGACCGGCTGCCTGAAATCCATCGACATGGAGTTTGTTGTTGATGAGCCAAGTCCTGTCCGCTCCGCGGTCATGACTCGTCGATGAGGGCGGGTTTGTCCCCTGAAGCCAGGACCCCAACGGCCGGTCGCAAGCCTCTGGCAAGCCCGCAAAATGCCGGCCCGGTGCGGGGAACGGCAAACTTGACTTGCTCTCCCAACCATGCTTAACTCATTGGAAAATCGGGACGATTGAGGAAGTTGAGGCAGATGCCCGGAGAGGATTGGCAAAGCTCGCTGGATCTCTAAGCGCACGCACGGGTGTGCACACGTGGAAGTTACGAACGCGACCTGCAGATCCAAAGGACGTCAGGCGTTCGGTATCGGGCTGGGAGAAATCGCCATGGAGAATGTCCCCACAGCATATGTCGAAGGCTACGCCAAAGCGCGCGCCATCGACCAGGAAGCCGCTGACAACTACGTCCGGCACACCAGAATCGGCGACCCTGTGTTCGACCCGATCATGGAGGAGCTCTCCTCGGTGCCGCCCGCCGACCTGCACCGCTTTATCAAGGCCGGCATAGAGCAGCAGGAAGAGGGGTTGCGCAAGGCCCCGCAGATCCTGCGCGATTTCATCGAGTCTCTTGACGACCGTCCTCCCTGGCTCGACTACGACGCCTTTCGGCCGGGGATTCGCGCCTTCCACGCAAACGTGGACCTCATGCTGATCGCGTTCGTCACGGGGGTGCTCGTGGAGGGCTTTTCGACGCTGATCGCCAAGTCCTTCAGCATTACCGAGCGCGTGTCGTCGACCACGAGGCGCCTGCAGCAGAACAACCGCCACATGATGGATATTTTCTTTCCCGGCGGCTTGTACAGAGAGAATGACGGCTGGAAGCTCTCTACCCGCATTCGCTTCATTCATGCCCGAATCAGGTCCTTGCTGAACAATTCGGAGGATTGGAATCACGAAGCCTGGGGCACGCCGGTGAGCGCGGCCCATCTGGGTTTTGCCATCTCCGTCTTTTCCAAGCGTTTGCTGGAATACTCGCTGCAGGTGGGCGCACGTTTCAGCCAAGAAGAAAGAGAGAGTATTCTGGCTGTCTGGCGCTACGCCGGTTATCTCATGGGAATACCTGAAACCATCCTCTATACCACCGCAGCCGAAGCGGAAAAAATATACAAGATCAGCTACTTGTGCGAACCGCTGCCCGACTCCGCTTCGATAACCGTGGCGAACGGTTTGATTCAGGCCATTCCGTCGGTTGCCGGCGTCAGGGAACCGGCCGAAGTAAAGAAGGTGACGGATCTGGCCTACCGTCTTTCACGAGCGCTCATCGGAAACCAACTCGCCAGTCGCTTCGAGTTTCCGAAGAACTCTTCCATGGGAACTCTGTTTTACTTCCGGATGAAGCAACGCCTTCAAAGAATTCTGAAGGGCGGACAATTGGTCAGATCCGACAATTTTACCCAGCTTCTTCAAATCTCAGTGTTCGACGAGCATGGGGTGAGCTACAAGATGCCCGATCATGTAAAACACTCGAAGTCGAGCCCTTGGTAAGCGGTGCCTGCGCCACGATCACGTCCCCTGGTGCCGTGACGAAATGCGGGCTAGCGACTGGCCACTGGGCGTTCAGCCCAAAACCGTCGCGTCGACTATCAAGCGTGGACCATGGCGAATGCGGAGTTGCGCGAACACACTTCCATCCTCAGCGCTCAATATGCAAGGAGTTGACCGTTTGTGGCTGCGCGGCGACGGGCAGGCCGCGGGTGACCGCCTTGAACAGGAACTTCAAGGCGGAATCCGACCGAGCCAGGACGCTGCTCAAGACAATGAGCGCTAGGACGCTCAACCGCGACAGTCTTATGTTCCGGCCGCTCATGAATGAGGGCGTCCTGTAGAGGCGCCGCAACGTGAGCACGGACAAGCCCAGGCTCCATAATAGATAGCGGCGGAGGCCGGCTTCATGGGCAGGGATGAGCAGAACGTACCGCAATCCATCCCGGAGCAAGCGCACGGTAATCGCCACCAGCTCTAAGAACCCATCGAGGAACCTTGGATCGGCCTCGCCGGGGGACAGTCGATCCAACTCGAAACCTGACGCCCGGAACACGTCTCTGGGAAGCCAGCACACACCGCGCCGCCGGTCGTCCCACAGGTCCTTGAGGATGTTGGTCATCTGCAGTCCCTGGGCGTAGGCCACCGACAATTCCAGCAGACCCTTTCGCTGCTTGTTGACTTCGGCGGAGTAGTCGCAGAACAACTCGGTGAGCATCTCCCCCACAACTCCCGCAACGTAATAGCAATAGCGATCCAGACAGGAACAGTCCTTCAGCCCGACCGGGTTTGGATTCCGCTGGAACTCCATCATGCCGCCAGACATGATTCGCAAGCAACGCACGATGGCTCCGCGCTGGCTGGAACGGAGACTTGCAGTGATACGGATTACGCGGCTGCAGTTGGCGACAAGGTCCCGTTCCTGCTCGGTGGTGGATGAAGACAGCAGTGAGCCGAGGTCACGAGCGAATGGGGTCGCATCTTCACGACCGGCAATCATTTGAACCAACCGGTCCAGGAACGCCTGCTTCTGCGCCAGCGAGAGCGCAGGCTCGTCTTCGACGGTGTCGGCAATCCGACACAGGAGATAAGCGTTGGTTACGGGCCATCGCAAGCGATGGGGGAGCTGCGGAATGGTGAGAGCGAAGGTGCGTGAAACGTCTTGCAACAACCGTGCCTGGCAGGAAAGATCGCCGTCGGTCGGTCCATTTGAAGAAGTCGCGCTCATGCCGCCGACGTTTTGGGCAAACCGAAGGTAAAGAGCTTGAAGAGGATGAACTGCAACCCGTCCAGCATCTCCGTCCGGAACGTGATGTCGCTCGACGCCGAAGAGCTCGAGTGACTTGCGTCCATGGTGATCCCGATCGCTCTTCAGGTCGCTCGGCTTTCGCTCCCCGGGCCGGCGGCATCGAGCCCATCGGGCAGGCCGAAGTGCACATGCTCGACAATCCCGTCCATGGTTGAAACGTCCAGCGTTGCGTATTCCCGGAGCTTCCCGATGACCTCCCAGATCAGTTCCTCCGGAGCGGACGCGCCGGCTGTAATGCAAACGCTCTTCTTGCCCTCCAGCCAGGCCGGATCGAGCTTCGACGCGTCTTCGACCAGGAAGCCAGGCACGCCAGCGTCCTCAGCCACCTCGCACAGCCGGTTCGAGTTCGAGCTGTTGCGGGCGCCCACCACCAGAACCACATCCACGATCGAGGCCGCCATTCGGACAGCCGCCTGGCGGTTCTGTGTCGCGTAACAGATATCCTTGACGTCCGGTCCTACGATCTTCGGAAACCGCCGTCGAAGTGCCGCGATTACCTCACGCGTATCGTCAACGGAAAGGGTCGTCTGCGTAATGTAAGCCACCTTCTCCGGATCGCGCACCGTCAGAGCCTCGACCCCCTCGACGTCTCCGATCACGATGACCCTGCCTGGAATTTGCCCGACCGTGCCTTCAACTTCCGGGTGGTTCTCGTGGCCGATCAGCACGATGTCGTAGCCGCCGCGGGCGTACCGCCGTCCTTCCGCGTGCACCTTGGACACAAGCGGACAGGTAGCGTCGATCGCGCGCAGCCCCCGTGTCGCGGCGTCCTGCTCGACCTGCGCTGCCACCCCGTGAGCGCTAAAGACGGCTACCATCCCTTTTGGAATCTGTTCGATCTCCTCCACGAAGTGCACACCCTTCGCCTTCAGATTCTCGACGACGCGCCGGTTGTGGACGATTTCATGCCGCACATATACCGGAGGTCCGAATTTCCGCAGCGCCGCCTCAACGATCTCTATCGCCCGCTCCACGCCCGCGCAAAAGCCTCGGGGCTGGGCCAGGACAACTCTCAGACAGCCCTCGCCTCTATGGTCCGTCATCGTCATTTCCCCCGCTCCATCGCGGGTAGGAGTCCCTACGGGATCAGGTCATATTCTCCGGGCGCCGGCATGATTGTCGTCGCGGCCGGTCGCCCCAACGACCATGACGGCGTCGAAGCACAGTCTGAGAACACCAGAGAGCCCGCCCAGAGACCACGTTCCGCCGCCAACACTCGCAGCCGCATCAATTCAAAGTGCGGGCCTGCAGCAGATTTTTCGGTTGCAAATAACGCAAATTTACCACACGAGCAACCTAAATTTACCACAGAAAGATCGAAATGGTCTCTGTAATGTTTTGAGACTGGAATGTTCAAGACAGGACCGGATTCCTGATTCGAGTGACGCGGAACTTCAACTTCTTGTTGGGGGAAGATGTCGGGAAGGGATTGAATCCAAGTTTGTAGTCCGCGGGCATCACGTCCAGCTTCAAGTGGTAGGCGATGAGCAGGATATTGACGGCCATCTGCAGTTCCACCCACCGACTTCCAAGGCAAGTGTGCGTTCCCAAGCCATAGGGAGCATAGGCGCCCGGGGTCGTATGTTCCGCCCGATCCGGTAGATAACGGTCTATGTCGAAGTCCAGCGGGTCCTTGAACAGGTCCTCCGCATAGTGAGTTGCCGTCTGGCAAATCAATAGCATCGTCTTGGCCGGAATTTCATAGCCACTGACAATACACTCGTTCATGACCGTTCTCAACTGCCAGGGAATCACCGGGTACAAACGCGCGGACTCCATGCAGAGGCGGACGGTCGCGTCGATGCTCTCGTGACTAAAGTCCTCCGCTTGCGGTTCGCGTCCGTTACCGAAGAGCAACTCGGCTTCTCGTTGGATCTTCGCGTACAGGTCCGGGTGTCGAATCATGGAATAGACCGCGAAGGCGAGCCCGCTGCCGAGATAGATGCTGGCGACCATTGACGCTACAAACGGGAAGGTAATGTCCGTCTCCGGCAGGAACTGCGGGTCGTTCTTGTGGAGTTCGAGGATTGCGTCGGCAAGATCCGGCGGCTTTCCCCTCCGCTGAGCCGGCGTGTGGGATGCGGTTATCGCTTCCTGGAGTTCACGGACACGCTTTCCATAGCGTTTCATCTTGGGCGTGCGCAGCATGAACTTGGGCAATGCGCCCTGAACTTGCGTCACCAGCGCGCGATGTTCGAATTCAAGCAGTTCGTCGACGTAGTGGCTGCAATCCACTCCGATCATCAGATGAGAGATTTGGCTGCTGACGTGTTTCTTGAAGGTCGGGCCTGCTCGCAAAACCTCGCCTTCATTCCATCGGCACAGCGATTGTCTGCACTGGTGGATCAACTCCGGCAGCTTCCGCCCGAGAGCGGCACGGGAATAAGCACCCTGAAGCGACTTGCGCATCCTGTAGTGCTCGGCGCCATCCATGCCCGGCATGGTGCGGGTGGCTCCGAACGCACGTTCCAGATCCTGGATGTAGTCCTTCGAGCGCAGGTAGAACCGCCCGTACTTGTTGACCCACTGATTGGTGTCCGGCCCCATCAAGGCGACTACGGTCGACTTGCGGATCTTGAAGGGAAGCTGGACGACCGGCCCGTACTCACGGAAGATGCCGTTCATCGCCTTCGGGATATTTCCCGAGCGAAGGTCACGTTGTCGCAGGATGTCGACGAATCGGAGTTTCGGAATGGGTTTGGCTTGGATGACACGACGGGTCTTCGGTTGGGCGGTGCTGTCCCTCACTGCGCTGGCAACCGACCGCCCTACCAGATCCAGCTTGGCAATCGTCTCGATCCGCTCGAGTTTCTCTTCGTAGTCTTCCGGCGAAAGCACCAGCTTGAAACCGCCGCAAGTATGCATCAAGGCAATGAGAATGGCATCGCTCGGATCAGGGATGTCGTCGTTCAAGATGACGCTCAGGACTCTTGATTTAGCTTCCTGGCGGACGTGGAAGTCAGAGGTCGGATAGGTTCCCGAGCGTGAAACGGAGCGCGAGAGGCCCCAGAATCCACCCATCTCGTAGTCGAGGATCTTCCTCTCCACCAGGCGATCGAGTGTGGCCGTGACGATTTCCTCGGAGCGGCCTGCGATCCGTTCGATCCAGAATTGCGTGTCCGAGGATTCCCGGGACTCGGCGATCTCCTTGAGCGTGGGGTCGAGCAGCTTGTCTCCGATTGGAGTGGGATCCACAAGATACAACCTGTTCAAATCACTGTCGATTCGATCCTCCAGCGCAAGATCGGCGATGACGGAGCCGGCCATGACGCAGGAGAAACTCCAGCCGGGAACCATCTCCAGATAGCCGCTCTGCTCATTGAGCATCAGGAGAACCAACTCTTCGGCGAGGCGTATTGGGGATTGCGCGGCCGGGCCCATAGTTTTCCTGTCCTGATTGGACGGCTCAAGGCCGGTGCGCTTGCCGGAATCCGGTCATTGGACGCACCGAACATCACGCTTCGCGACACAAGCGTCTTCGCCCCCGTCCGACAAGTGTCGGGCATCGAGAAACGGGGGAGCTACCAGATGACTGAACTTTCGCATTTTAGCATACTGCTTTTTAATTTCACTCACGGAGCCGAGCCGTCCCCCGTCTGTACCAGCATGCCTTCGGTGACATGCTGAATGCCCCCGGTGATGGCCAACTGCCCGTCTTCGAGAGCCCCGATGATATACGCCTCATCGTTGACGCGCTGAAGGACGCGCACCGGGACTACATTAACCCTCTTGTCTTCGCTCACCGTCCATACCTCGTTGCCGGGATGCAGCGCCGCCCGCGGCACCCGCAAGTAGCTCTCAGGAGCAAGACCCTGGATCGCCACCTCCACAAACTTGCCCACCAGGAGCGGGGGTGAGGCGCCGGGCTCATCGGTTTCCTCGGCTGGGGTTCCCGCGGAAAAGGGGTTGGGCACGCGCAGGATTGCGTCAATGGTTCGCGACTGCTCGTCGATGGATACTTCAGCCCGGTCGACGTAACCCTTCCAAACGTAACTCTTGTCACTGTATCTGCCGATTACGCGGGCAGCCACGCGTCTTCCGGAGTCCCCCGCGCGCAGTTTCCAGAGCCCCGGGATCAAGGCAGCGTTGGCGTCGGACAGGGACACCACCACCTCGACCGCATCGGCGGCAAACAGCCGCCCAACGGCTTGGCCCGTGGTGACAAACTGCCCCACATCCAACGACTCGTGACGCACGTAGCCATCAAAGGGCGCTCGCACTTCGGTGCGGGACAGGGCCAGCCTGGCATCGGCCAGCTGGGATTCCACGCGGTCTATGGCCGCTTGAGCCGCCTTCATCTGGGGTTCCTTCAGAGCCAGGGGTCCCGGTTCTCCCGCTGACTCGCCCGCCTCGAGTTGCCGGCGGGAGTATTGCTCGAATTCGCTGCGGGCGAATGCCGCTTCTTCCCGGGCCACGAAGAGGGCGACCCGGCGAGCTTCAAGTTCGGCTTCCACCTCGCGCACCCGATGCAGGTAGTCCTCCTTTTCGATTCGGAATATCGCCTGGCCCGCCCTGATCCGCCCGCCGCTCTGAAAGCCCGGATTCATCCAGACCACGTTTCCGCTGACCAGCGGAGCGATGTCGATTTCGGCGCTGGGCCGCACCGTCCCGGCGCCGTATACGGGGATGGCTCCTGAACCGGCCACAACCCTGGCAGTCTGTGCAAAGGGGATTTGGGGCGGTGGCTCGCGGCGCTCCGGCTCAGGCGCCATAGACACCAGGTAGTAGGCCAGGGCGCCGGAGCCTACAAGGATGACGGTCGCGATCAAGAAGCTGGTCAGTTTTCTCATGGCGATTTGCTCACTGGACGCCGATAGGATTCGGACAACGTTGTCAGGACTCTACGGAAGGAGGTTCAAACCGATCCTGACCGCCATCCCGATGATCCGGGTAGAACTGTTGGCAGTAGCGTCGATACCGCCCGATTTCGCCGTCGGACCGGCACAGGCGCGGGCGGGCCCGGAACCTTTTTCTTCCCCAGATCACCACATCCTGCAGAACATCCTGCTTTTGAATGGCCATCATGATGCTGTTCATGATCCCGGCCCGCAAGCTCGTGGGTACGAACCTCAGACCGACGATAGGCCGCTTCGGTTTACGTATCTCCCGCACCTGCCCGGCCAGCACAAGGTCGATGTGTGTGCCGTCGACGGGCGTTGCCAGCACCCACAGACGCGAATCCATGCCAATCGTACGTTCGTGAATGTCCACTTGCGAGTAACCCAGTCCGAAGACGTAGGTGGCGGCGGAGACATCGAACACAAGTTCGCCGATCCCGGCGATAGTCCTGGTGCGTTTGAATTCGAAGGAGCTCGTGAGGCAGGGACCTTCCACCGATAGCGGCCCCACCCGGGACACGTTGCCGTAGCCGTGCACGTAACGCAGGTGCGCCAGGTCCACCGCATTTTCGGTGGTTTCCTGGGGATGACCGGGAAACCTGAGCGTCTTGTACCCCATTTCGCTCCAGTCGGGTCCGGCCGGCGGATCCTCGGGAAGGCGCCATTGCGGCGGTCGGCCGTTTATTCCCCACCAGGCGAAGACCATGCCGAGCATTTCCCGCGTCTCGAACACCCTCAGACTGGTGGACCTGGGCGCCGGGGAGAAGGGAGTGGCCACACATTGGCCGCTGACGGCGAACTCGAAGCCGTGAAAAGGACAGACGAGTCGGGAATTGCGCACCCGGCCCCCGCCGGCCGGACCCAGGTCGGCACCCAGGTGGGGACAGACCGCCTCAGCCACGCAGACGCCGCCCGCTCCGTCGCACCAGGCCACGATCTTTTCGCCCATCCAGGTCTTTTCAATCAGTTTTTCCCTAAGGATGGATTCACGGCTGGCAACGAAGTACCAACCCTCGGGAAACGGGTCAAGCACGTCGGGGACAGGGTGCTGCTCGGTAGGTTCGGTTAGCATAGCGCACCCAAATCCTGCAATTTGACGGCTACGGTACCCAGCGCGCTAAAAGGCTGATGCAATAATACCCCAATTCCGGCTCACGTAGGGACGACCGTCTGCATGGATGGACTGAAGTTCCGGTTGGACCCGTCCAGAAACCTCCCCGGTAGCAGATAGGGCATCGTACCCTCCGAATCGTTCTCCCGATAGGTGGATTCACCACAAAATCACCACAAAAATCAATAGACGCACATTAATGTCACCAAAGGTAGCTATTTTGGCGGCCATTGTGTGTTTCCGGTTGGCCGACCCACTTGCGACTGAAGAGATCCCATCTACATGAGGGACCCACGATGGAACTCGAATGGAGAATCTGTGAGAATGGCTGGTGCGACTTGAGAGCCTTGAAACTTGGCTGGAGTTCCGGTAAAGGCGGCGTCTACATCATCTGGTCCGCGAGAGGTGTGGTTTACGTTGGCCAGGGAGATTTCGAGGAGAGGTTCTCACGGCACGGAAAAGACCCACAGATCTTGCAGTACGTGGCCAACAAACGCCTCTACGTCACCTGGGCGGTCGTTGAAAAGGGCTTCAGAAACGGGGTCGAACGATACCTGGCGGATATCCTCGAACCCTTGGTGCAACACTACACTCCGGACGATGATCCCATCGATGTCAATCTGCCGCCCTGGCATGTGCAGCTCTACTCCGTGGAACGCGTCTGACCGACTTGCCTTCCCCTGATGACGGCGCTTAAATGCGCGCAGCCGGCGTGCTAAACTGGTGTTCCCGGACTGGCCCGGCTGATGTGTGCCGGGTCCGGCCGGTGAATCGACTGAGGCGCGCCGGCCCAACTGAAACACTCTGATTGGCACTGCCGCTCTCGGCCACCGCGTTCCGTTGCCATGATGCGTGTCAGGGCATCTCACCGGGCACCCCGACTCCCGGTGTTCGGATTCCGAGCCGGGCATCGGACTTGCGCCGATTCATTCCGCCGAGCCGTTCCCACCTCTCTCCTCGCCCTTGGCTTTCTTGCATTTCTCCTTGCCCTCGGATTCGGAGGGCCCCACTTCTCCCAGTTCCTGCTCAATAGCGCCCCCGGGCCGCCCGAACAGCCCGGCGCCGAGACTGGCGACCCGCCGGCGCTGAACCGGGATGCGGACGAAGGGGCCGGTGGCGGCCTTTACCGGACCGGGGTAGAGGCGAGCACCGGGTCCGGTGCAGGGGGTGTTGATCCCGAGGGGAAGCCGCTGGACGGGGAGGACAAGAGCCCGAGGGTACGCCGGTTCGAGATCGACTCGGATCCCGGCACCGACGGGACCTACGCGATAGAGGACGAGATTCGGGTGACGGTGGCCTTCAGCCGGGCGGTGGAGGTGACGGGGTCGCCGGAGCTGGAGCTGCGGGTGGGGTCAGAGGTGAAATCGGCCCTCTACCGGAGCGGCTCGGGCAGCGCTGAGCTGGTGTTTACCTACCGGGTGGCCGAGGGGGACGAGGACGCTGACGGGGTGAGCATCGAGGCCGGCAGTCTGCTGCTCGACGAGGGAGAGATCAGCGATCTGTCGGGGAATGCCGCCCTTAAGGACCATGAGGGGCTGGAGGCGGACCCGCGCCACCGCGTGGACGGAATCGGGCCGGTCCTGCTTGAAGAAGAGGCCGAGCTCGACGGGGACCGGTTGACCCTTCCCTTCGCGGAGAGGCTCGACATGGATTCCACACCGGAAATCGACGATTTCAGCGTGACGGTGGCGGGCCGGAGCCGTGAGGTCTCGGAGGTTGCGGTGGAGGGGAGGGAGGTGAGGCTGACGCTGGTTTCGCCCGCGGAGGAGGGCCAGGCAGCCGCGGTCAGCTACGAGGTGGAAGCGGAGCAGCCCGGAAAGGATATCCGAGACCAGGCCGGCAACCCTGCCGAGGGTTTCACGGAACGTGCCGTAGCCAACCGGACCGGTGCGGGGCTTTCGGCACGGACCGTGCGGCAGATCCAGGCGATTCTGGAGGCCAAGCAAGGGAGGACGCCCGCCCAGCGCAAGGTGGATTCCCGGTTGCTGGAGGAGTGGCAGAAAGCGCGGGGCCGGCCGGGAGCGGACCGGATGGTGACGGTCGATCTCCGGGCCGAGGTGACCCCGGAGGTGCTGGACCGCATCCGGGAGCTGGGCGGCAAGGTGCTCAGCAGCGTCGAGCGCTACCGGGCCATCCGGGCGGAGTTGCCGTTGTCGGAGGTGGAGGTGCTGGCGGCGCACGAGGCGGTGCGCTCCATCCGCACCGCCGACAAGGCGATGACCCGCAGCCGGCGGCGGAAGCCTTCCCCCGACATCCTGGTCGACATATTGAACGCGGGGTCGCGCACCACCCAGGGCGACGTGGCCCATCGGGCCAACACGGCGCGCACCACCCACGGCGTCGACGGCGCCGGCATCGGGATCGGCGTGCTCTCGGACGGGGTCGGCTCACTGGCCGCTCGGCAGGCCTCCGGAGACCTGCCGGCCCGGGTGACGGTGCTGGAGCACCAGCACGGAGAGGGCGACGAGGGGACGGCCATGCTCGAGATCGTCCACGACCTGGCCCCGGGAGCCGAGCTCTATTTCGCGACGGCCTTCGGCGGGCAGGCGGCTTTCGCGGCGAACATCGAGGCGCTCTGCGAGGCCGGAGCCGACGTCATCGTGGATGACGTCTACTATTTCTTCGAAGGGCCCTTCCAGGACGACATCATCGCGCAGGGAGTCAACGCGGCCGTCGCCGACGGCTGCTTCTACTTCTCGGCAGGGGGAAACGCCGGCAACAAGAATGACGGCACCGCGGGAGTCTGGGAGGGCGATTTCGCCGCGGGGAGTCCGCTGGTCCTCAACGGCGTCACGGTCGGGACCCAACACGACTTCGGAAGCGGCGTCACCCAGAACCGGATCACCCGGGACAGAGGGAGCGGTTTCCTTCTCTGGTGGGCCGACCCGCTGGAGGGATCGGCCAACGACTACGACCTGTTCATGGTCGACGAAAACGGCGACGTTGTGAGGAGCTCGACCCGCATCCAAGACGGGACCCGGGATCCGTACGAGTACATCAGCTCCGGTCTGGACGACCACACCGGCAACCGCCTGGTCGTCGTCAAGACTTCCGGAGCCGCCGACCGCTTCCTGCGCCTCGACACCCTGGAAGGGCGGTTGGCGATCTCCACCGCCGGCAACCTCTTCGGACACTCGGCGGCTGAAAACGCCATTGCGGTTGCGCAGGTCGCCGTCCAGAGCGCCGGCGGGGCCGGCGGTGTCTTCAACGGAACCGAGTCGGTCCGCACCGGCAACTCGGACGGGCCGCGCCGGATCTTCTTCGAGCCCGACGGCACCCCCATCACCGCGGGCAATTTCTCTTCTACCGGCGGAAAGTTGCTCCAGAAGCCGGACATCACTGCCGCCAGCTGCGTGCGGACCACGACGCCCGGATTTTCGATCTTCTGCGGCGCCTCCTCGGCGGCTCCCCACGCGGCCGCCATCGGGGCCCTGGTGCTGGAGGGCGCCGAAGGACCCAATAGCCTGACCCAGGCGCAGTTGCTGGCGGCCATGACCGGTTCGGCCCTCGACATCGAGGCCACCGGGGTCGACCGCGATTCCGGGGCCGGCATCGTCATGGCTCCCGGGGCGGTGGATGCGGTGGATGTGGCCGCGGCGGACCGCAACCAGGCGCCGACGGTCGAGAGCGCGCTCGACGACCGTACCTTTGCGCTGGGCGCTGCTGCCGTGACCATGGATTTGGCGGATGTGTTCGACGATCCGGACAACGACACCCTGACCTACTCGGAGCTCTCCAGCAACACCTCTCGGGCGTCCCTTTCCCTGACAGGATCCATGCTGACCCTGACCCCGGGTGCGCCGGGCACTGCCACGGTGACGGTGCGCGCCACCGACCCCGACGGCTTGAGCGCCGTCGACTCCTTCTCGGTCTCGGTCAGGTTGGGAACCCGGGACTACGACCACGACAACGACGACCTCATCGAAGTGTCCAACCTGGCCCAGCTCAACGCTATCCGCTACGACTCCAACGGGAACGGCGTCGTGGACGATCCCTCCGACTGGCCCTCCTATTTTGCCGCCTTTACCCAGGCCACGGCGAACATGGGGTGCTCCTCAATCTGTGAGGGCTACGAGCTGAACGCCGACCTCGATTTCGACACCGACAGCAGTGGCGGAGCCAACGGCGGGGACACCTACTGGAATGACGGCGACGGCTGGGAGCCCATAGGCGATGATCCCTTCCAGGGCATCTTCGACGGCAACGGCCGCACCATTGCCAACCTGTTCATCGACCGTGACACCGAAGACGATGTCGGGTTGTTCAGCGAAGTGGGCGCGTTCGGATGGATCCGCAACCTCGGTCTGGAGGCCGTCGACGTGACCGGCAGGGACTATGTCGGCGGCCTGGTGGGCGACAGCGAGGAGGGGCGGGTCGGACGGTGCCATGTCACGGGTAGTGTAACGGGCGAAGACGTGGTGGGCGGCCTGGCCGGCAGGCTGGACACGGTATGGAGCAGCTACGCCGCCGTCGAGGTGTCGGCGACCGGAGACGGAGTCGGCGGCCTGGTGGGCGCAGCGGACATTATCGTGGTCAGCTACGCGACCGGCCGGGTCACGGGAGGAGGGACACATCCCGCGGCGGACGCCGACTGCGGGTCCGAGGGCGGAGTCGGCGGCCTGGTGGGGAACGTCTGCGGCGCCGTGGCGGCCAGCTATGCCACCGGGCCGGTCTCGGGGACCGCGGCGGTCGGGGGACTGGCCGGCACGGGGTCGGCGCTGTTCCGATCCAGTTTCTGGGACATTGAGACTTCCGGGGTGCGTGTGGGTTTCGGCGCTGACGACTCCAACGACAACGGCCGGATGGACGCCTCGGAGTCGCCGGTGCTCGGCCTGGCGGGCCATTCCACCTCGGAGTTGCAGTCGCCCACCGATAACAGCGGCATCTATGAGTACTGGAACCGGGACCTGGACGGGGACGGCAAAGGCGATGACCCCTGGCACTTCGGGACGGCGTCCCAGTACCCGGCTCTCTCCGCCGACCTGAATGGCAGCGGGGGGGCGAGCTGGCAGGAGCACGGCTACCAGCTCCGCTCGGGGCCGACCCTGACGGCGACCTCGACCTCCGGACAGACCCGGGTGTCCCTGAGCTGGACAGCCGTGGCGGCCAACCACTGGAGCCCGGCGCCGAGCCTCGCCTACACCCTCTACCGCGACGACGGCGCCACCGTCGAGGCCGTGGCCGGCAACGTCACGACACGCAGCCACACCGACGCCGGTGTGACTCTCAACAGCTCCTACACCTACCAGGTGGCGGCGGTGGTCCAGGGCGGGGAAATGGTGCGCAGCCGTTGGGTGTCGATCAAGGCCGGTGCCTCCAACCAGCCGCCCGTGCCGGTGGGGAGGCTGGCGGATATGACGCTCCGGGTGGGTGGGGGCGCCGGTACCGCAACGGTTTCAGGGGCGTTCGCGGATACCGAAAGCGACACCTTTACCTATGGCGCCTCCTCCTCGGCGACGACGGTGGCCACGGTGAGCACCTCGGGGGCCGTGGTCACCATCACCCCGGTGGCCGCCGGCCGCACCACCGTCACGGTAACGGCGACCGACGCCTCCGGGTCCAATACCGCCGCCACTCAACGGTTCACGGTGACGGTCTGGGCGTCGAACGCGGTGGACTATGACTCCGACGATGACGGACTGATCGAGATCGGCAGCCTGGCGCAGCTCGACGCCATCCGCCACGACCGGGGCGGGGACGGGGGGCCTACCGAGGATGGCAAGACGGCTTACGAGGCGGCCTTTTCCAATGCCGTCGAGTCGATGGGTTGCAACGCACTGGAGGGGTGCTCCGGTTATGAGCTGACGGACGACCTGGATTTCGACACCAACGGGAACGGCATGGCCGACTCGGGCGACACCTACTGGAACAACGGCGCCGGCTGGACGCCTATCGGTGGCGAGGGCACCACCATGAGTGGCAGCTTGTTGTTCCTGAGGAATTCGTACCTGTCAATCTTCGAGGGCAACGGGCACACCATCAGCCACCTGTTCATCGATACCGATACGGCCGTTCTCTCGGGACTGTTCGGTTATGCTTTCCTGTCCAGCATTCGGAACGTGGGGTTGATCGATGTCGAGGTCGATGTCGATTCAACCGGCCTGGCTGCCGGCCTGGTCGCGTGGAACTCCGGCGAGATTCGCACCAGCTACGTCACGGGCCAGGTTTCGGGAACAGACAACGTGGGGGGATTGGTCGGGATTAACGCATTCACCGGGGAGGTTCGGGGCTGCTACGCCGCCAGCCGAGTGACCGGTGAAGACGACGTGGGCGGCCTGGTCGGGTTGAACGATGGGGAGGTTGCCAACAGCTACTGGGACACCAACACGTCGGGGCACACCACCGGAAGCGGGGGCCGGACCACCTCCCAGTTGCAGTCCCCCACCGGCTACAGCGGCATCTACGGTAGCTGGAACCTGGACCTGGACGGCGACGATACCAACGACAGCCCCTGGCACTTCGGAACCGGCAGCCAGTACCCGGTGCTTTCGGTGGACGTGGATGGCGCCGACGGGGCCAGTTGGGAGGAGTTCGGCCACCAGCTTCGGGAAGGCCCGACCCTGACGTCAACGGCCGAAACCACTGCGGTGGCCCTGACCTGGACGGCCGTGGCGACCAGCCATTGGACCCCGCCCCCGGGCGTCACCTACACCCTCTACCGTGAAGAGGGCTCCACCATCGAAGCCCTGGTGGAGAACACCTCGGGGCTCACTTACGCCGACAGCGACGTGGCGCAAGGTGAGACCTACATCTACCAGGTGGCGGCCGAGGTCACCGACGGCGAAGCCGCCAGCAGCACGCGGCTCTCGGTAACCGTGCCCGACAACACCGCTCCGACGGTAAGCATGGTCGCGATTACGTCCGATCCCGGGACCGACGGAAAATACGCGGAGGCTGACGAGATCGAGATCACGGTGACCTTCAGCGAGCCGGTGCTGGTGACTCGCAGTCCACAGTTGACCATCGAGGTGGGAGGGGAGGATCGAGCGGCGGAATATGAGGTCGGAAGCGGCACGGCGGCGCTGCTGTTCGCCTACAAGGTGGAGGACGATGTCGAAGACGACAACGGGGTGAGCATCGAGGCGAACAAGTTGACCCTGAACGGCGGGACAATCAAAGACAGAGCCGGCAACTCCGCGGTGCTGACCCACACCGCCGTCACGACGCAGTCAGGCCACCAGGTGGATGGGGTCAGGCCCGAACTGGTCTCGACTGACGGGGCGGTGGTGGACGGGGCGACGCTGACACTGACCTATGACGAACCGCTGGACGGGTCTACGACACCTCCCGCGAGCGCCTTCACGGTAACGGGGGGCAGCTCGTCCCGAACAGTCGGCAACGCTGTCTTGAGCGGGAGTGCGGTGCTGCTGACCCTCGACCCGGCTGTCGAGCACGGGGAGACGGGGATCCGGGTGAGCTACCGTGTTCCGACCAGGGCGGGGGAAAGTCCGTTGCGGGACACGGTGGGGAACGCGGCGGCCCGGCTGATCAACCAGCCGGTGACCAATGAAACCCCCGACACCACCCCCCCGAAGGTGAGCAAGCTGGAGATTACCTCGAACCCGGGGACGGACCGGACCTACGCCGCAGAGGACGATATCCAGGTAACCGTGACCTTCAGCGAGACGGTGGAAGTGACGGGGAGGCCGCGGTTGACTCTGGAACTGGGGGGAGGGACGCGAACGGCGAACTACGAGGGCGGAACGGGAACGGCCGCCCTGGTCTTTGCCTACGAGGTGGCCGACGGAGACAGCGACAGCGGCGGGGTAGGCGTCGAGGGAGACAGCCTCTCGGGCGGAACCATCCGGGATGCGGCCCCCAATGACGCGGAACTGGACCATGACGGGCTTGCCGCAGACTCGAACCACCAGGTGGACGGGATCAAGCCGCGCCTGGCCTCGACCGGCGGGGCCGTAGTGAACGCGACGACGCTGACGCTGAGCTACGACGAGCCCCTGGACAGGAGCTCAGCGCCCGATGCGGGAGACTTCACAGTGTCGGGAGGCGATCAGACCCGGACGGTCAACCGGGTGTCGATGAGCACGAGCACGGTGACTCTGACCCTGAATGTGGGAGCCGAGCACGAGGAGTCGGGAATCCAGGTGAGCTACACACCGGGGATGAAGCCGCTGCGCGACGGGCCTGGCAACTAGGCGGAGGGGCTGAGCCGGGAATCGGTGACCAACGAAACGCCGGACACGACCCCGCCGGAGGTGAGTAGTGTCTCCATTGGTTCGAGCCCGGGATCCGACCAGACCTATGCGATGGAGGACGAGATCGAGGTGACGGTGACTTTCAACGAGACGGTGAATGTGACGGGGACGCCGCAACTTACGTTGAGAGTGGGGAACAGGAACCGAACCGCCGGTTATGAAAGCGGCACGGATACGGCATCGTTGGTGTTCGCCTACGACGTGGCCGATGGGGACGAGGACGCCGACGGGGTGAGTGTGCAGGCGAACCAACTGCGGCTCAATGGAGGAACGATCAAGGACGAGGCGGAGAATGCGGCGGAGCTGGCCCATGAAGCACTGGCGGCCGACATGGGGCACCAGGTGGACGGAGTGCGTCCGGCGTTTGTGAGCGCTGCGGTGGACGGGGCCTCTCTGACGCTGACTTACGGGGAAGCGCTGGATGGAGGATCGGAGCCGGCTTCGGGAGATTTCACAGTGACGGTAGGCGGGAATGGGCGAAGCGTTAACGCGGTAGACGTCGATGGGACCACCGTAACGCTGACTCTCAACCCCGAGGTGGAGCACGGAGATACGGGGATCCGGGTGAGCTACACGGTTCCGACGGGGGTGGGGGCGAACCCGATCCGGGATGAGGCGGGCAATGACGCACGGGCGCTGAGCAACCGGTCGGTGACCAACACCACCGACGCGCCCAACACGGAGCCGCAGATCACGACCGGGGGAACGCTGAGTGTGGGAGAGAACCAGGTGTTGGTGAGGCGTCTGGCGGCACGGGACACCGACGCGGGGGACGAGGTGACGGGCTGGGAACTCGTGGGCGGGGCCGATCAGGGGCAGTTCTCCATCACTTCCGATACGGGAGAGCTGAGCTTCCAGACGGCGCCGAACTACGAAGACCCCGTGGATGTGGCCAGTACCGATCCGGTGAGCGCAGCCGGGGACAACGAGTACGTGGTGACGGTGGAAGTGAAGAGCGGAGCGGGAGCCAGGGAGCTGGAAGCGGAGCTGACGTTCATCGTTCGGGTGACCGACGAGCGGGAGCCGCCGGAAGTACCGGAGGCGCCGGTCATTTCGGGGGAGACGGCCGACAGTCTGACGGTGAGCTGGAGCGAGCCGGACAACAGGGGACCGGACATCACCGATTACGACGTGCAGTACCGGGAGAAGGACAGAGGTGGGTTTAAGGGGGTGGCGCATGACGGGCCGGAGCTGACCACGACGCTTTCCGACCTGGAACCGGGCACGGACTACGAGGTGCAGGTGCGGGCCGGAAACGATGAGGGGACCAGCGACTGGTCGTCCTCGGGCGAGGAGATGACCATAGCGCTGCTGACGCTTGAGATGATGGCCATGGAAGAGTCTCCGGTATCGGGCCCCTTCGCGGTGCGGTTCAGCTTCTCGGAACCGGTGACGGGCTTCAGCGGGAACGACGTCGACTCTGTGCGAGACCCTGAATGTACGGACGATCAGAACAACACGGTCTTTTGCGATCCAGGGATCGGGGCCCTGCAGACGGCCGACGACCGGGTTTTCACCACCACGGTGACGCCGCAGACCGGAGGTGTGGCCCACAGCTACACCTTGACGCTGACGGTTCCGGCGGGCCGTGTGAACTCGTCTGTGGGCAACAAGCCGAACGAAGCGCCGGAGGAGTCGCTGGCAGTCCGGGTGTCGCCGCCAGGGTCGCCCGAGGCGATTTCAACTTTGAGTCCGGGAGCCAATGGGGCAAACGGATCGATTAGGTTGAACTGGAACCGGCCCTCGGATAGCGGAGGCTCTCCCATCATCCGCTACGAGTACCGGTATCAAGGAATGGGAGACGGGTGGAGCGGGTGGGAGAGTGTTGGAGCGGGGTCGAATGGGGTGACGGTGGGAGGCCTGATCAACGGTAGGGAATATGTCTTCGAGGTGCGGGCGGTCAACGCCTTGGGCAAGGGGGGAGTTGAGACAGTGATGGGCACGCCGGTAGCTGGTGGTGGCGGCTTCGGCGGCGGAGGTGGCGGAGGTGGCGGCGGAGGAGGGGGCCTGCTGTTTCCTCCGGAGGCCCCGGCAGCCCTGATGGCCACGGCCGGGGACGAAGGGGTTCGGCTTGAATGGGGTCCCCCCGAAAACGATGGGGGCTCTCCCATCCAGCGCTACGAGTACCGTCTCAAGGAGGGCCGGGGCGAGGTCGGGGAGTGGACCCCGATCCCCGACAGCGCCGTCGAGGAGGTCAACGCCTCGGGGTATACGGTCAGTGACCTCCTCAACGGAACGGTCTATGCCTTTGAGCTGCGGGCAGTCAATGCTGCCGGCAACGGCCAGGAGTCGGAAGCGGTGGAGGTGACGATGCCGCTGGATCCCGCTTATTGGTCCAATTTCCGTGCCGAGGATCTCGAGGGGACGCAACTGATGCTGGAGGCGTTTCTGCTGGAGGGAAGTTCGCGGGACCGGGAGCTGAGATTCGGGGAGGGGTTGCGATTCGAGGAAGACGAGTTGGACGGGGAAGGGGAAGTGACGGCGACCCACTCCGGCAGCTACGGGTACCGCTACACGAGCAGGACGACGGGGGAGTTGAGCCTGGAGTTCGACGATGGAGAGGCCTGCCAGTTGAGGCTGACCTTCAGTGGAGAGGGAACGGGCAGCTACAGCTACCGCTGCGGGGGGGTGTCGAGAGGACAGGGGAGCTTCCGGATGAGCGAGCTGGTGAACCGGGTACCGGAGATCACCAGCACCGGTCCGTTCGAGGTGGAGGAGAACACGACGGCGGTAGTGCAGATGCAGTCGGTGGACTGGGACGAGGAGGATGAGGTTACCGGCTACGGAATCGCGGGAGGCGCGGACGGGGCGCTGTTTACGATCGTTGAGGCGACGGGAGATCTGAGCTTCCGGCAGGCGCCGGACTACGAGATTCCCGGAGATGTGGAGAGTGAGGAGCCGGCAAGCGAGGCAGCAGACAACGAATACATCGTGGTGGTCGAGGTGACGAGCGGAAAGGGCGAACGGGAGCGGACGAGCGAGCAGGCGATCCGGGTGAGGGTGACCGACGTGGAGATGGAAGAAGCCGGGGAGGGTGAAACGGGAGAAGACCCTTCGGACTTTACTGGAGCAGATCTCGAAGGCAGGCGGATGACCCTGCGCCTTACGGGTGATGAGGGGACCGCCGGAAGTATTGAGCTGCGGTTCGGTCCGGGCAACCGGTTCGAGCAGATCGAATCGGGAGGGCAGGTGGCCGCCACCCGGAACGAGAGTGCTTTCCGACCGGAGAGCACCGCCTCCCGGTTCGGCACCTACACCTACGAGAGGACGGGGCCCCGAATGGGGAGGTTGGGGCTGGACTACGATGATGGGAGTTCCTGTGAGGTGTTACTCACCTTCACGGAGTCGGGATTAGGCGCATTTGTCTATTCCTGCGGCGGCCGAGATGCGGCCGAGGGGAACTTCCGGTTGGCGAGGGGGTCGCTTTTCATCCCGGTGATCCTGTCGGCGGCAGGCCTGAACCAGTCCTTTTATACCTCGGAGCTGACCCTGACCAACCGTGGGGAACAGGACGTAGAGCTCGACTACACCTACACGTCCAGGGACGAACCTGAAAGGAGAAGCGGGTCGGCCTCGGACGTTCTCCCTGCAGGCCGGCAGAAGATCGAGACCAACGCCCTTGACTATCTGAGCCGTTTGGGGATCCCGATTCCCGAAACGGGGAACCAGTTGGGGACGCTGAGGGTGGAAGTGCCGTTGGGCTCCGAGGTGGAGGCGGTGGTGAGGACCACGACGATAGTGGCAGACGGAAGAGCGGGACTGGCCTATCCGGGGGTCGGGGAGGACGAGGGGTTCAGCGAACCGGTCTACCTGTGCGGGCTCAGGCAGAACAGCCAGGACCGCTCCAACGTGGCCTTCCAGAACATGGGGACTGCGGAACAAGGCGCGATCACGCTGAAGACGACGGTGTATTCGGGAGAGTCATCCGACACACGTCCCCGGGAGCTTCGGGAGGTGGAGCTTGAGCCGGGAGGATTCCACCAGTTTTCGGGATTGTTGGGAGGGCTGGAGAACGGCTACGTGAAGGTGGAGCGGGTCGAGGGAGAGGCTCCCTTCTACGCTTACGGGGTGATCAACGACCAGGCCAACTCGGACGGGTCATTTGTCTTTCCGGTGACGGCGAGTTCCCTGGAGGAGAAGAGAGCCCAGACCCTGCCGGTGATCGTGGAGACGAGGGACTTCACCAGCGAGCTGACGGTGACGAACTTTTCCGAGCAACCCAGAACGCTGGAATTCGAGTTTGTCTCGGAGCAGATCCAGGGGGACGACAAGAGGGTGGAGTTCAGCATGGAGCTGGAAGCGGGCGAACAGCAGATCATCCCCGAACTGGTGGAGGCGTTGCGCCGAGAGGAGATGGCGGGGCTGGGCAGTAGGCGGGGCTTTTACCTGGGAGCATTGTTTGCCGAGGCGATTGAAGGAGACCTGAGTGGGATCGTGATTGGGGCCAGGACGAGCTCGGAGGGAGGGGGAGGCCAGTACGGCGTCTTCTACAACGCGGCGCCGGAAGGAGAGGCCTTCGAGAAGGAAGCCTGGGTGGATGGGCTGCAGCAGAATGAGGAGAACCGGAGCAACCTGGCGCTGGTCAACACGGGGGAGGTGGACGGGAGCCCGAGTGTTTTCCATCTGGAGATTTACAACGGAGAGACGGGGATGCTGAAGGAGACGGTGGTGACCCGGCCGATTCCGGCCCGGGGCTGGCATCAGATCGACGGGATACTGCTGAGAGCCGGTCCGGAGACCCGGCAGGGGTATATCCGGATCGAGAAGGTGTCGGGGGAGAACCCGTTTCTGGCCTACGGGGTGGTCAACGACGGCGGGGTCCCGGGCGAGCGCAGCGGCGACGGAGCCTACCTGCCGGCGAGGGAGTAGAAGAGGCGCGAGATCGGACCCAGGGAAAAGAGCTATCCACGAAGGGCCACGAAGGACACGAAGTGGTGCCAAAGTAACAAAATTGCCGAAGCATTTTGGCGCCGCGTTAAAGGCAGTCCATCTGTATTCGTGTATATTCGCGTTCATTCGTGGTTCGTCTTTATTAGCCATCGACCGTTTTCCCTCGAACGATCTGCCTGGCAGGATGGCCAGGCTCGTTTTATTTGGCAACGTTGTTTCGACTCGAGAGATCTAGATTGAGTATGGACAAGAAAACCGAGTATCCGAGCTCATTACCCCCACGTTCCCTCATCGTTATCCGGGCAAAGGGGCTGCAATCGACCCTCCGGCTGCTGGTTCCCCCAATCGACTCTTGGTGGCGGGATTGGGCCGGACCGTTGCGGCGAAATCTTTCCACCCTGATCCTGGCGTGCCTTGCATCCCTGGGCCCGGCAGTGTCGGATCCGTTCGATGCAGCGGCGGCGATCGCGGATGAGGGTCAGGCCGATGCGCTGTTTAATATGTGGCTGGATCCACCGGAGAGCGATCCGACGGTTGAGGTTCACTCGGAAGCCACCTACAGCGTGACCTTCCGGGGATTATGGACCACCTCCGTTACCCCCGGCGGCCTTCCAGGTAGCGCGCATTTCACAAGGTTGATCGGGGGGGTGCACAATGCCGGTGTCACCTTTCTGAGGGACGGCGGCAGGGCTACCTCCGGGGTCGAATTCATGGCGGAACTGGGGGGAACAAGCACCCTGGCGAACGAAGTCAGGGCAGCCGCGCCCGATGCGCTCGCCGTCCTTCTGGGCAGCGGCAACATCGGTCCCACCGGCTCGTCCACCATCGACAGCGTCGCGCTCACCACCGATCATTCCCGCGTCACTCTGCTCACCATGATCGCTCCGAGCCCGGACTGGTTCGTGGGGGTATCCGGGCTGTCCCTTCTGAATGAGCAGGGGGAATGGATTGCGTCGCTGACGGTCAACCTGTACCCGTGGGACGCCGGAACTGAGGGAGGCACCGAGTTTTCACTGTCGAACCCTGCCACAACGCCGCGGGGAGTCATCACCAGCATTCGGGGTATGGGCAAGTTCTCCAACGACCCGATCGCCGCCATGACCTTTACCCTTCAGTCGGTCAAGACGGCCGAGCCCCCGCCGCCTGAACTTCTGGTTTCCACCCTGGTTTCCGGCCTTTCCATCCCTTGGGACCTGGATTTCACGCCCGATGGGACCATGCTGTTCACCGAGAAAAGGGGCGTGCTCAGCAGTCGAGGGGCCGACGGCACAATTCGCAGGGTCAACGCAGAGATGGGAGACTTGTTCGCCGTCGGCGAGACCGGTCTGATGGGTATCGTGGTCGATCCGGACTTCGCCTCCAACCGCCGCTTCTACACCTGCCAGGGCCACGTCGGGCCCGAGGTCCAGGTGATCGCCTGGACCATGAACGCCGCTTACACCGCGGCCACCCGGGTGGCCGATCCCCTGGTCGAGGGCATCCCGGCCACCAGCGGGCGTCACGGCGGCTGCCGGTTGCGCTTCGGACCGGAGGGCTATCTGTGGATTGGGACCGGGGACGCGGCCTCGGGGAGGATCCCGCAGGATCTGACCTCATTGGGAGGCAAGGTGCTTCGAGTCGACCCGGCCACTGGTGCAGGAGCGGACACAAACCCGCTGGCTCCCTCGCGGGTCTACAGCTATGGCCACCGAAACGTGCAGGGACTGGCGCTGCGTCCCGGCACCAGTCAGATGTGGGGGGTGGAACACGGACCGAGAGTGGACGACGAGATCAACCTGCTGGTTGCCGGCGGCAACTACGGCTGGGATCCGGTGCCCGGCTACAACGAATCCGTACCCATGACCGACCGGGCGAAGTTCCCCGACGCGGTTGAGGCCAAGTGGTCGTCGGGGTCACCGACCCTGGCCGTGAGCGGCGGCATCTTCCTGGAGGGCAGGCAGTGGGGCGTCTGGGAGGGGCGGCTGGCTGTGGCCACGCTCAGGGACAGCCGGCTGCGTCTGTTCGAGTTCACCCCGGAGGGCGACTTCGTCGGTCAGGTCATCGTCTCCGAGCTGGATCGCTCCTACGGCCGGCTCCGGACCCCGATGATGGGCTCCGACGGGGCGCTGTATGTGACCACCTCGAACGGTAGCGGCAGAGACCTGATCCTCAGGGTCGCCTCGGAAGAAGCCACGGAAGAAGTGGGAGATGATCCGGCGGAACTTACCGAGGCCGACCTGGAGGACAGACGGCTGACCTTGAACCTGCCAGGTGAAGACGGGGCTGCGAGAACCCTTGAGCTACAGTTCGGAGACGGCAACCGCTTCGAACAGACAGAGTCGGGAGATGCCTCCCGATCGGGCGCATACGCCTATGAGAAGATGGGTCCCCGAATGGGAACTTTGAGACTGGAATACGACGACGGGGCCTCCTGCGAAATTCGTCTAAGCTTCACCGAGTCGGGAGTGGGGACATTCCTCTATGACTGCGGTGGTCCGGATGCGCCCGAGGGGAGCTTTCGGTTGACGACAGGGTCGTTGTTCATTCCGGTGATTCTCTCCTCAGCAGGCCGGAACCAGTCCTTTTTCACCTCGGAGCTGACGCTGACCAACCGGGGGGACGAGGAGGTAAGGCTTGACTACACCTACACGTCCAAGGACGAGTCTGATAAGAGAAGCGGGACTGCCTCGGACGTTCTGGCAGCAGGCAGGCAGAGGATCGAGATCGACGGCCTCGACTATCTGAGGAACTTGGGGATCCCGATTCCCGAGACGGGGAACCAGCTCGGGACATTGCGTGTGGAGGTGCCGCTGGGCTCTGAGGTCGAGGCGGTGGTGCGGACCTCCACGCTGGTGCCTGACGGGAGGGCGGGACTGGCCTACCCGGGGGTGGAGGAGGAGGAGGGCTTTACTGAGGCAGTCTATCTGAGCGGACTGCGGCAGAACAGCCAGGATCGATCTAACGTCGCCTTCCAGAACATGGGAGCTCCGGGAGAGGGAGCGATCATCCTGAGGACGACGGTGTATTCGGGAGAGGCGGGGGATGCGACGGCCCGGGAGCTGCACGACGTAGCGCTCGAGCCGGGAAGGTTTCATCAGTACTCGGGGTTGCTGGGCAGGGTGGAAAACGGCTACGTGAAGGTGGAGCGGGTGGAGGGAGAGGCGCCCTTCTACGCCTACGGGGTGATCAACGACCAGGGGAACTCGGACGGGTCGTTCGTCTTTCCGGTGACGGCGAGTTCCCTGGAGGGGAAGAGGGGACAGACCTTGCCGGTGATCGTGGAGACCAGCGAGTTCACCAGCGAGTTGACGGTGACGAACTTCTCGGAGGAGTCGAGGACGCTGGAATTCGAGTTTGTGTCGGAGCAGATCAAGGGAGATGACAAGAGGGTGAGCTTCAGCATGAAGCTGGAAGCCGGAGAACAGCGGGTCATCCCCGAGGTGGTGGAGGAGTTGCGCCGCGGGGAGATGGAGAGGTTGGGCACGAGCCGTGGTTACTACCTGGGACCGTTGTTCGTTACGGCGGAAGAGGGAGACCTGAGCGGGATCGTGATCGGGGCCAGGACCAGCGCCTCGGACGGACGGGGTGGGAAGTACGGTGTCTTCTACAACGCGGTGCCCTTCGGTGAGGCCTTCGGTAAGGAAGCCTGGGTGGAGGGGCTGCAGCAGAACGAGGAGAACCGCAGCAACCTGGCGCTGGTCAACACGGGGGAGGTGGACGACAGCCCGAGCGTCTTCCACCTGGAGATTTACAACGGGGAGACGGGGATGCTGGAGGAGACGGTGGTGACTCAGCCGATTCCGGCCCGGGGCTGGCATCAGATCGACGGGATCCTGCTCAGAGCCAACCCGGAGACCCGGCAGGGGTATATCCGGATCGAGAAGGTGTCGGGGGAGAACCCGTTTCTGGCCTACGGAGTGATCAACGACGGCGGGGCTCCGGGAGAGCGTAGCGGCGACGGAGCTTACCTGCCGGCGAGGGAGTAGGGGCCTGTGGGGAACCGATTTCCTGGCCGGCCTGCCTGAAACAAACGAAAAAAGAGTGATCCACGAAGACACACGAAGGACGACGAAGGGCCACTAAGGCATTGAGGTGAACCGCGACGGGATGCCAAGGTCGCGACGGGATGGTCGATTTCTGATTGTTTCACTCTCGGATGATCCACACACCAGGGCGGGGGCCGGACTTACCTGAGAATATGCTGCTTTAGCCGGCTTCCTCGAGAGCGGCGAAGCCGCGGCAGCACTTAGCCGTGGGCGTCAGCCCATGGGAAACATCGCCTATGGGTGTCGAGCCGCGTAGGCGGCGGCAGCAAATGCCGGTGTGCCCAATTGACGCGCAAGCCGACACGCTCTCTTGAGGAGCAAGAGTGAATGGGAGAACGCCCACCCGGGAGCGCGGGCGTCTCGCCCGCATAGGACTTGGCACTAAAGTAGCGAACCCTGCAAAGGCCGGTTTGGTACACTGTTCGAGAGAATGCCCCTGGATCGCAGGCTGCTTGCACGAATAAGGTTGCGGGCGGGACGCCCGCGCTCCCGGGTGGGCTTCCTCACCATACCGTCGTGACTCCAACGTCACAATATTGCAGAAGCATTCGGGCGCCGCTCGTCATTGAAGGAGCTCCATCCGTATTCGTGTGTATTCGTGTTCATTCGTGGTTCGTCTTTAGTTCCAAAACGAAAACGGCTGGCTGTTTCTCCTTTGAATGACCCGCCCCGTCGTGAGGGGCGGGGGGACGGCTTGCCTGTAACTTACCCAAGAAAATTGAGAGACTATCCACAAAGGCAAAAAAGATATCCACGAAGTGGCACGAAGGATCCCGAAGGTTACGAAATGATGTTCCCCGCTCCGGCTCTCCGCGTGGGGTATGAGTTGATTCCTGACAAACGTCGATGCACAGGATTGTTAATTTGTGCCCTGTGCCTGTTTTTCGTCCTGTCGCCGGCGCAAACTTCCGGCGCCCCGCCAGAAAATGCCCGCCGCCCGGCGGACGACTCGATCGCCGGACAAGCGCAAGAAAAGGGAGCGACGGTTTTGTACTTCCCGGATTACGTGGATGGAGGCGGATGGTCGGTGCAGTTGGTCCTCGGCAACGTCGACCCGCAGGCCGCCGCCGACGTCCGGGTGGAAGTCTACGATCCGCACGCACAGCCGGTCCTGGATCTGTTCGATTCCGATATAACGTTGGAGATTCCGTCGCGGGGCAGACGAGTCTTGAAAAGCGCCGGCTCAGGATCTATTCGGCAAGGCTGGATCCAGGTCGAGACAGAATCGGGAACAGTCCGTGGGTTGTTGACCTATCGGCACGCCGAATCGGGAATCGAAGTCGGCGTCGAGCCCGTCCGGTTGGGGACGGGATTCGCTCTGTTCGTGGAGGAATCGACCAGAGTCGGCGCTGGAGTCGCGGTGTTCAAGCCGGACGCCGCTTCCCGCCTCGAGCTTCGCATTCGCGACGAGGAGGGGAGGGACCCCTTGAACGGTGGGTTCGTCCACTGGGGGGATTTCCACCAGGCGGCGCGCACGCTCCCGGAATGGTTCGCAGTGGAAGGAGTCGATACGGGGTTCCTGGGGAACTTTCGCGGCCTCCTGTTCCTGCGAAGCGAGGACGATACCCCTTTCGCTCCGCTCGGGCTGCGGTTTGGGAAGCGGATCCCTTCACTCTCGGCGGTGCCGACGTTTCGGGTCCCGGACGGAGGCCCCCTCGACGGTGGCCATTCCCCCCCGCCGGCGGTGACGTGGTCGTCCACGAGTGCGGTGACCTGCCCCATCACGGTGACAGGAGCGGACCGACAGCCCGCCCTGACGGGATGTGATCCGGTCAGCGTCCCGGTCGATCCGGTATTCGGAGAGTCGGCGGCCGCGATCCGCATTGTAGCAGGCGGGGGGCAACGCGCGTTCATCCGGCACACCCTCGACAGGCCCCTCGTAGTTCGCGTTCTCGACACGTCAGGTCAGTCTGTTTCCGGCGTGAGCGTGAACTTCTTGCCAACGCCGGGAAGCGGCCGGGTGGATCCCTCGACCGCAGCCACCGACTGGAAGGGCGAAGTCGCGGTGGAGTGGACCCTGGGCACCGAGGCCGGCATCCAGACGCTCATGGTCGCCGCAGACCTGGCTGTTACGGCTGTCAACGCCTACGCGATCGACCTCGAGACCGAACTCGACAACATTTTTGCCGCTCCGACCGCTGCGGAGATCGAAGCCGTTCGTGCAGACTGGGCCGTGCGCGACATCTCTCCGGTTGATGTGTTGGTCGAATTCACGGAGGCGCATCCCCTGGACGACACCCCGGCGACCCTGCGCGTGGTGTCGCATCGGGTCGGGGAGGCGCGCCACTACGGAGCGATCATTGCACCCGACTCCGCGGCACCCGGCACCCTGCCCGTCCTGATGTACCTGCACGGCGGCGACAGCGGTGTCGACGTGAGCGATGTCGATATCATCGGGCACTTCTTGGGGGAGCTGCGAGACCGCTTCGTCTACGTAATCCCCTCTTTTCGCAGCGAACCGCTTGAGTTTGGCGATCGCGTGTGGATCTCGACCGGCCCCGGCGGTCACTGGGACTACGATGTGGACGACGCCTTGGCGCTCCTGAACGTGGCTCTGGAGCTGACTCCGCAGGCGAAGTCCGAAGGTGTGAGCATCATCGGCGGAAGTCGTGGAGCGGGTGTCGCCATGCTGGCCGGCATCCGCGACGAGCGCATTGAGAACATCGTCGCCTTCTTCGGTCCCACCGACTTCTTCGACGACTGGGTGCGGCAAATCGTGCGCGAGGCGGCCCTGGGGCGTCCGCGGGAGCTCACGGGCGTGGCCCACATGGACTCCATCTTTGTTCAGCCCTACCTGAGGGGCGAGATCGAACTGGCTGAAGTGCGCCTGGAGTTGGTGCGCCGCTCCTCCGTCCTGTTCGCCGAAGACCTGCCTGCCGTCCAGCTACACCATGGCGATTCCGACGAGACCGTCGCCGTTACCCAAGCGTACTCGATGATCCGTGCCATGGAGGCCCTGGGACGCGAGCCTCCCGAGTTCGAGGCCTTCATCTACGAGGGTGGAGGACACGAGTTGTTCGGTCTGACGGGCGCCATTGCTCAGGCGGTGGAGTTCCTGGGACGTGCCCTGGGCAGGGATTAGATTTACCTGACGGCACTCCTGTTACGCGGGCCCCAATTCCACTATCGGCCCAAACCCCGGTTTTTACCGGCGAAGAAGGCCTTTTGGGGTAGGATAGTCGTGGTCGGGTCCGACGCTATTCGAAGGCCGCGGACCGGCGCTCACCCGCGCGGATTGAACACCGGGAAGACCATGGAATCGGTTTCTTTCTTGGATCGAAGCTGCCTCAGTCGGCGGCAGTTCCTGGCCGGGTCGGCCGCGGCCGCCTGGACGGCCCTGCAGCTTGGGGCCTGCAGGCCGTCCGAAAGACCGCACAGAGCCGCGGCCGTTCAGACGGTGCTCGGTCCGGTCGCTCCCCAAGCCCTGGGCGCGACCCTCATGCACGAACATGCGCCCACGGTGGATTGGTCCGAGTTGTATGCGACTCCCACCGCTCCCCTGGATACTCTCAGGGAGAGAATGCTGGCCGAGACCGCGGGGATGTTGAACGCTTTTCATCAGTCGCTCTCCGCCGAAGACGGCCCCGGAGCCATCGTGGAATGCACTCCCATCCGGGTGGGGCGTTATCCGCAACTAATGGCGGACCTGGCCAGGCGCACCCCGGTCCATATCGTTGCCTCCACCGGATTCTGGTGCGAGGCCCTGGCGCCCCAGCATCCCTGGGCGGTACGGTTGGGGATCGAGCCCGACGGCGCCGGCAAGATGGCCGACTTGTTTGTACGGGAGATCTCCGAGGGGATGGAAGATCCTCACGGCGGGAGGGGAGAGCGGTTCACCACGATTCGGGCGGGAGCCATCAAGGTCGGAACCAGTGCCCTGATGCGCCCCAGCGAGAAAGCGGTTCACATTGCCGCGGCCAGGGCCAGCCGGCAAACCGGCTGCCCCATCACCACCCACACCACCAACGGGGGCGGGCTGGAGCAGGCCAGGCTGCTGCTGGAATCGGGCGCCGACCCCGGCCGGGTGATCATCGGGCACCAGGGCCACATGGACGACGGAAAGAACGCCGAAGCCGTGGACTATCACCTGAAGATCGCAAGGCTGGGTTGTTACCTGCAGTTCGATCGTGTCGGCGCCGGAAATTACGACTGCGAGAAGCAGGCCCGCTTGATCCATAACCTGGTCGCGGGCGGATTCGAGCGGCAGGTGCTGGTCAGCCACGATCACGTCCCCTATTTTTACCGGGAGTTTTCGGCGGAAACCAAGGGCAGCGGGGGTTGGAGGAAGAATCAGGCCGACTTCACCATCGTGACCACTCAACTGGCGGCCTCGCTGGAGCAACTCGGTGTTTCCGCCAACCAGATTCGAACCATCCTGGTCGAAAACTCCCGCAGGGTTCTGGCGTTTTAGGCCCCCCGCCTTGCCGTGCCGATCAGCCCGGGGGAAGCGGTGGGTCGTTATTTGAGTTGAACCACGAATGGACACGAATGAACACGAAGAGACACCAGGACGGTTGAACCGGAGACGGTGAAACCCTTCCCCCAATCATCTTGTTCATCCTGTGCATCGATGTAAATGGACCATCTAATCGCGATTGACTATGAACCGGGTTCCGGCCACCCGGCGCCGGAAATCACTGACACACCTCCAGGAGGGAATTCATGACACAGGGCATTACGCGACGGAGTTTGCTGCAGTCCCTCGCCGGCGGACTGGCTACGGGTTCGCTTACCGCGGGACTGGCGGCCGAGAGCCTGGCCGGTGCGTTGCCGGCGCCATCCGGATCGGCTTCCCGAAATGTGCCCATGGAACGGCTGAGGCGCCACATCGATCCCGACCGGGTCCTGCTGTGGGAGAACACTCGCAAGGAAATCCGGGAACTGCTGGATAGCGGTCTGCTCAAGGCGGCCATCCTGCCTGCGGGTTCCATCGAGCAGCACAACGAGCACATCGCCCTGGTGGAAGATACGGCTCACGCCACCTTCTACGCCAAGCAGATTGCCCTGGAACTCTACCCGCGGGTCATTGTGGCTCCTCCCAGTTTTTGCGGCTACGCGCCCTACTGGATGTCGCGGAAAGGGAGCATCACCCTGCGCCGCAAGACCTTTCAGGACTATATCTTCGACGTGCTCCACTCCTTGAAGACCAACGGGATCCATACCCTGCTGGTGCTCAACGGCCACGGAGGGAACCAGCAGCCGCTCAAGGAAATGGAGGAGACCTGGCGCAGCAAGCTCGGGGTGACCATGGAGGTGGACTCCGTTTGGGCGCCGACCCCGCCGGACTTCGTCAAGACGGTCCTGGAGAGCGAGAAGCGGCTGTCGCACGCCGAGGAGTACGAGACCTCCATCGCGCTGGCCGCCCATCCCCACCGCGTGCGCCGTGTCAGCATGAAGGAGTACGACGACGCCAAGCTGAACTACGAGTCGGGATTCTCCCCCGAAGTGGAGCACTTCCTGCGCATCGACGGGCGCACCTTCATCGACGGCCGCATCAACGAGGAAGGCGAGAATGCCACCGATCGGGCCCGCCAGGAGCAGTCGCTGCTGGCTACGGCAGCCAAGGGGGAAAAGCTGGTCGCCCGGGTGGTCGAGTATTACGTGGAGAAGCTGCAGAAGATGATTGCGGCCACCGAGTCGGGACAGCCCTGGCCTCCGGCCTAGCCGGGGAGGGATCCATGGATCTGGGATTGAAAGGAAAGCGTGCCGTCGTGACCGGGGGCAGCCGTGGCATCGGTCGCTGCTGTGCACTTGGGCTGGCCCGGGAAGGCGCCCGGGTCTGTGTGACGGCCCGCACCGGCTCCTTGTTGGAGGAGGCCAGGGCGGAGATCGACCGGGCCGGTGGCGAGGGGTGGGCGGTCGCCAGCGATCTGACGACGCGGGAAGGATGCCGGCGGGTGGTGGATGAGACGGTCGGACGGTGGGATGGCGTGGACATCCTGGTGAACTGCGCCGGTGCGGCCAGGATGGCCGATATCCTGGAACTCCCGACCGAAGTCATCGACGAGGGGCTGGGACTGAAAAGCTACGGCTATCTGCGCATGGCCCAACTGGTCATACCGCACATGAAGCGGAACCGATGGGGGCGGATCGTTAACATCGCGGGAGGAGCGGGAGCCAGCCCGACACGGGCCAACATCCCGCTGAGCGTGTCCAATATCGCCGTCCTGAACATGACCCGGGCTCTTTCCGACGCCGTCTCCGGAGACGGCATCCTGGTCAACACCATCTGTCCGGGACTGACCAAAACCCAGCGAGCCAGGGACCTGCAGCGCGACAAGGCGGCGGAGGAAGGTCGCAGCGTGGACGAGATTCTGGCGCAGATCGGACGGAAGCTGCCGGCGGGGCGTTTGGCCGAACCGGAAGAAATCGCCGGCATGGTGGTTTTTCTGGCTTCCGAGCGCTGCTCCTATCTCTTCGGCAGTTCCCTCTACATGGACGGGGGCGATAGACGGGGAATCCCTTAGGTCGCCCCCTTTTCGTTTCCGCGCGGCCCGGAGGAACAACGGTTGAGCTTCTCCGGCTCGTTGCTTTATTCTTTGTATTCCAACACAATCCCGGACAGATCCCGCGCGGCCTGCCGAAAGTGGCCGGAAAACGGGGTGCCGGACTGGCGCGAGGTGACGGAATGTTCAACGGCGGCAACTTGCAGCGCAAGCTTCGGCAGGGCCAGGCAGCCGTGGGCACCATCGCCTACTTCGGGTCTCCGGCCTTCGTGGAAATGGCCGCGGCCGCCGGCTATGACTGGCTGTTCCTGGATACCGAGCACGGCCACCTGACCTCCAGCGATCTGCTGCCCCTGCTTCTGGCGGCCAAGGGGACCCCAATCGACGTCATCGTTCGGGTTCCGGGTCTGATAGAGGCTGAAATCAAGCGGGCCCTGGACTGGGGAGCCGGCGGAATCGTGGTTCCCATGGTGGAAAATGCCGAGCAGGCGGCCCTGGCGGTAAAATGGTCCAAGTACGCCCCGTTGGGAAGACGGGGCTGCGGACCGCTACGGGCCGAGTATACCCATCGGACCAACGAGTATTTTGCCCAGGCCAACGACTGGATCACGGTGGTGGCTCAGATGGAAAGCCTGGAGTCGGTGAAAAATATCGAGCAGATTGTGCGCGTTCCGGGGCTGGACGCCGTCTTCATGGGAATGGACGACCTGGGGCAATCAATGGGATTGCTGGGGGTTCGCGATCACCCCGAGCTGGACCGGAAGGTCGACGAGATCTTTCGAGCCGCCCGACAAGCCGGCATGCCTTTCGGAACCTTTGTCGGCAGCGCCGAGGCTTGCCAAGCCTGGATCGATCGGGGCGCGCTGCTCATGACGGTGGGCTCGGACCTGGAGTTCTGGCTCCACGGCCTGGACCGGGAAATGGAACGCTTGAAGGGTGCGGGCCGGTCCAGCCGCGAATCCTGACTCCGTTTCCCGGCGCCCCAAATGTTTTGCCTCAACCGAACCCACTTATCAGGTGAATTGCCCATGAATACCAGAACCGTGCAGGCGGAATCGCAAATCTTTCAGTCCTACATTGAAGCCACACCCACCTCGGCGGAGCTTTACAGGAGGGCGCAGCAGGTCTTTCCCTGCGGCGTCACCCACCAGGCCCGGGTGCTGGAGCCTCATCCGGTGTTTGTCTCCCGGGCTCAGGGGTCCCGCAAGTGGGACGTGGACGGGCGGGAGTATGTGGACTACTTCGGCGGCCACGGGGCGCTGATGCTGGGGCATAACCATCCCGTGGTCCAGGAGGCGGTGCGGGAACAAGTCTCTCGCGGGACGCACTACGGGTCTTCCCACCAGCTGGAGCTGGAGTGGGCGGAGCTGATTCAGTCGCTGGTTCCCAGCGCCGAGCGGGTTCGCTTTACGGTCAGCGGGACCGAGGCGACCCACCTGGCTCTGAGGGTGGCCAGGGCCTATAGCGGCAAGCCCAAGCTGGTGCGCTTCGCCACCCACTTCCACGGATGGCATGACCACGTGGCTTTTGGCAAGGAATCCGCCGGGCCCAAGCCTCCGGCGGGCATCCTGCAGGAAATCGTGGACAACGTGCTGGTCTGCCCGCCGGGCGACCTGGCTTGGCTGGACGAGCTCTGCCGGGACCGGGATGACGTGGCCGCGGTGATTCTGGAGCCGACCGGGGCCACCTTCGGCAAGGTGCCCCTCGATCCCGCCTTCCTGCCGGAGCTGCGGCGGTGGACCGCCCGGCGCGGCATCCTTCTGATCTTCGACGAAGTCGTCTCGGGGTTTCGTTGTTCCCTGGGCGGGGCCCAAGGTTACTATGGCGTGACCCCCGACCTGACCACCCTGGCCAAGATCGTGGGGGGCGGCTATCCGGGCGCTGCCCTGGTGGGACGTGCCGAGGTGATGCAGGTCATGGATCCCCAAGAGGGAGACGACGGCCCGGCTCCGCCCCCGGTGGTCCACTACGGGACCTACAATGCGGCGCCCGTCACCGCCAGCGCCGGGATCGCCACCTTGCAAACCCTGCAGTCCACCGATGTGATCGCCCGGGCCAACGCCAGCGGAGCCCGGCTGCGCCGGGAAATGAACTCGGTCGCTCAACGCCTGGGTTGCGACTGGTGCGTCTACGGTGACTTCTCCGCCTTCCACATCTTTCCCAATCCCGACCACGATCCGGTAACTCCTGCCGATATCATGGCGGGTCGGGTGGATTCCTGGAAGCTTCGGGGAGCCGCTTCCGCCCAGCTTCAGCACAAGGCGCGGGCGGGGTTCCTCTGCAACGGCGTCGACGTCCTGCCCTGGCCCGGAGGTCTGATCTCGGGAGTGCATACCGATGAGGACCTGCAGAGGACGGTGCAGGCCTTCGAGGGTCTTCTCAAGATGCTGGACCGGGAGGGCGAGCTGAAGTAGGTCCCGCCGCCGGCGAGGCTGGGCCTCAGACTGGCACGCCGGGAAAAGAGATATCCACGAAGGGCCACGAAGAACGACGAAGGGCCACGAAGCGAGACGGAGCTGCTTCGACGGCACGCACCCCCACTAAACGGATTATTAACATCGATGTACAGGATAAACAGGACGAGAGGTTCCTGCACCGGAAGCCGGCTCGGGAGATGGTCCGGTGGCGGATTGCGGATACCCAGGATTGCAAGACACCAGATTCCTAAGACCAGATCCTGTGGATCCTGTGCATCGATGTTCTAAAAAATATCGATCCCCTGCGCCGACCCGGCCGTCCCCCCATCAGAGGTAAGAGATCCCCCCGGGAGCGCGGGCGTCCCGCCCGCAACCTTATTCGTGCAAGCAGCCTGCGATCCAGGGGCATTCCCTCGAACAGAGCACCAAACCGGCCTTTGCAGGGTTCGCTACTAGGGTGCCAAGTCCTATGCGGGCGAGACGCCCGCGCTCCCGGGTGGGCGTTCTCCCATTCACTCTTGCTCCTCAAGAGAGCGTGTCGGGTTGCCGGGCCGCAGCCCTGCCGTGCAGATCATGCGAGAGAGCCTCTTGCAATATTGGCAGTGGGACAGGTCATTTTGCCGGCAATCGTGATGTTCTGCCTATTTCAATAGTCGGGTGCGACTTGGTGGAAAAGGGAGTTCACCACAAAAAGCACAAAAGTCACAAAACGGATTTCGTGATTTCGAGTCTTGGCAATCCGAAGTTGATCCCCATGGCGACGCGTTGACCGGATGTATGCAGATAGCGCGGAACTTGTGCGACGGGTTCGGGAGTCAACACCTTGCAAGCTTTCAGTGTTCTGCCCTTTTTGTGTTCTTGTGCCTTTTGTGGCCATCCCCGGCAAAGGTCACGCTGCCGAATTTTGCAAAAGGCTCATCCTTGCGTCGGCTTGTGCGTCACTTGGGCTCACCGGCATTTGCTGCCGCCGCCTACGCGGCTCGACACCCATAGGCGACGTTTCCCATGGGCTGACGCCCACGGCTAAGCGCTGCCGCGGCTTCGCCGCTTTATAAGGAAGGTCTGTAGGAGAGGTTTCCTCCCCGGATCTGGGTCAACCGCGGCTTCGCCGCTCTCTCCGAAGTCAAGACACTGCTCGGGCGCGGGATGCTTTAGTTAAATGATCATCTCCCGGGCATCAGCCCGGGGTTCCAGGCAGCCGCCAAGGCGGCGGTAGCACTTAGCCGTGGGCGTCAGCCGGGCGAAGCCATTGGACAGGGTTGGCTTAAGAGTTGAGCCGCGTAGGCGGAGACAGCAGGTAGCGGTGAGTGGCATAGGTATTTGGCCGAGTCCCCGCTCCAAACAATGGGCGGCTTCTACCCGGCGAAACAGGGGTGTTCCTGACAAGCCGCCCCCCCGCCCTGCCGTGCAGATCATCCGAGAGTGAAACAATCAGAAATCGGCTATCCCTTCGCGACCTTGGCATCCCGTCGCGGTTAACCTCAGCGCCTTAGTGGCCCTTCGTCGTTCTTCGTGTCCCTTCGTGGATCACTCCTTTTCTTTCGTCTTTTTTCGTTTGTTTCAGGCAAGGCGTCCAACTTCCCCGACGATTGCCAGCTTTTCGTCGCTCAGGTGACCGTAGCGGTTGATCCAGAAACCGTGCCGGCTGGCGCTTCGGGCCGTCTGAAGGCGGCTTCGAAAGTCGGTGGTGGGACCGTAGGCGTGCGCCAGGGAGCAGACCGGGGTGCTCCCGGCCTCCAGCTGGGCCTGGGCGATCTTGCGATGCTGGGCGGCCTCTCCCACCGGATGGGGTTCTTCAGGGGACGGATAACGGAAGTCCTCCAACCGGTCCGGGGTCGGCTCCTGGCCGGTATCGAACAGGCGGGCCAGGGCTCTCGCCAGAAGCCGTTCGGACACACCCGGATTAGCCTGGTGCAGGCGATCCCCGTAGAATCGAAGCATCATGGGCCAGTGCATGGTGTAGAGCTTGACCGAAAGGGCGGAGCTGTAAGGGCTCACCCGGCCGTAGTCCAGTCCGGAAAAGATGTTCCAGGGCGGCGGAAAGGCGTTGGGCCGCAACTCCATGCCTTGGCCGCCGGCTTCGTTCATGGCCTGGCGAAAATCCGCGTGCAGGGATTCGACCAGGCTGGCCTTGAATTCGATCCATTCCTCCAGGCCGGCCGGTTCCGGCAGCAGCCGCCGGCGAGCCTCGACCAGGCTGCCGGCCTCGGTGCAAATCCTCAGGTCCTCGTCGGTGAGTGCCCCGTGCAGGCGACGGTAGAGCGCGGCGGCGGCGCTACGCATCCGGTTGAAATTGAGTCCCATCCGCCCGGCCTGCCCGCGGGCGTGCTCGCCGAAATCCAGAAAAATGGAATCCAGCAGGTAGGGCGGATATTCGGGCCAGTCCAGGCGCAGGCCGTCCACGGTCGGATATTGCCGGCAGAGGTCCCGTAGGAGCGCCAGGGTGTAGTCGCGGATGTGGGGACTGGCCAGACTGCCGTTGGCCGAAAGGCGGCGGGTGGGAACGCTGCCGTCGGGAAGGCGGGGACAGTCTTCGGGTTCGGGCTGACCGAACTGGACCCGGTAGCCCGGCGGAATGGCCGCCTGTACCTGGAGGTAGACCTTCAATCCACGCGACTGTGCCTTGCGGATGAACTGCTCCACCACGGGACCCTGCTCTCGGGTCAGGTCGTCCGCCGCGGGGGGCTGGTAGCGCAACCCCCGATAGAGGTTCAGGTTCGGTTGAAAGCTGGGGGCCGTCCGCGCCCACAGCTCCCGCTTGCCCCACAGGTTCCGGTCCAGCAGGCGGACCTTGCCGGCGCCGGCGTCGATGGGCGGTTCCCGGAATCCGGTCTGCCGGTCGGCCGGCGCCATCACGTAGGGAGAGGTCGTCACCGCGGTGACCCCGGCGAGACGTTCCAGCCTGTCGAGCACGCCGTCGACCGACTCGCTCTGAAAATATTCCGGCATCACGGTGATGCCAACCAGCATGGGATTTCCTTACGGCTAACCGAACTGTTGGGGAATGATTCCCCCGGTGGCGTTGTCGTCCACGGGCAGCCAGCGAGCCTCGTAGAGCGATGCTTCGGCATCGAAGATTCGTCCGTCCGGCAACCGGTACTGGTTGGGGGTGGTGGGCTTGATGCCCGAGACAAGGGCCGGTACTCGTTCGCGGTCGGCCCGCAGCTGAGCCATGGCCTCCTCCCAGTCGAACCGCTGAAAGAGTTGACGGCGCAGCCTGCCGCATCGCTCGGCATGATCGGGACGCTCGGCCAGGTTGGTCATCTCTTGGGGATCGTTGGCCATGTCGAACAGCAGCGGTTTTCCTCCCTGAACGTCCACGTATTTCCAGTCACGGGCGCGGATGGCCCTCCAGGCGCGGCTCGGCTGACCGATGGGCAGGGCATGGGCTTTGATGCGGGTCCCCCACTGGCAGTACTGGCTGGGGGCGAACTCGCGAGGAGATCGCCCCCCGGCCGGGTCTCGCAAGAGAGGACTGCAATCCATCCCGTCCAGCCCGGGAGGAATGGGGAGGCCGGCCAGGCTGCAGCAGGTCGGAAAGAGATCCATCAGGGAAACCACCTCGGACGAGCGGGCGTGGCCCGGCTGAACCCCGGGGCCCGTGATAAGAAGGGGGACGCCCATGGATTCTTCATAGTAGATGCCCTTCTGCCACAGGCCGTGAGCCCCACCCATCTCCCCGTGGTCGCTGCTGTAGATGACGATGGTGTTTTCCAGCAGGCCGTTTCGCCGGAGGGTGTCCAACAGTTCCCCGATGCAGTCATCCACGTAGTCGACGCAGGCGTAGTAGCCTTCCCGTCCTCTCCGGATCTGTTCCTCGGTCAAATGGGCGCAGAGACGGTCGTACATGTAGCGGGCGTAGGGTTCCAGGCGGTCCGCGCAGTCGGCGGGCTGTTTCAGGGGCGGAATCCGGTCCCGGTAGCGGCGGATGTAGCGGCCCGGCGCGGTGAAGGGGGCGTGAGGCCGGCCGTAGCCGGCACAGAGGAACCAGGGCTGCTCCGGCTTCCGGTCCTGGTGTTCCAGCAGGAAGGCCTGGGCTTCGCGGGTGACCACCACATCCTGGATCAGGCTTTCGGGGATTTCCGTGACCCCCGCGCTCTCCGCGTTGTGGTAGCTGGGGAAAAAGCTCAGCGGCTCCGGTTGATGGGAGAGGCCGTGGTGGAAGTCCCCGTAGGGCCGGTGTTGAAATCCCTGCAATTGGTCCCTGCCTCCGAAGTGCATTTTCCCCACCAGGCAGGTGGCGTAACCGTGCTCGGCGAAGTGTCCGGGCCAGGTGACCTGTTCGGGGAAGATGATCCAGTGGTTGGCCCAGGCGGCGCAGCGGTGCGGTTCCATGGCGGTCAGCAGACACATGCGCGACGGGGTGCAGGCCGGCGAGGCGCAACTGGCGGTCTCGAACTGCACCGATCGGGAGGCGAGGTCGTCCAGGTGGGGAGTACGCACGACGGGGTCTCCCGCGAACCCAGCCACCCCCGGTGCGTGCTGGTCGGTCAGGATGAAGAGGATATTGGGCTTGGCATTCATGGGAGCACCTTTTACCGAATCATGCAGACGGTGGGTGGGTTGATGTTAGCAGTCTATCGGCCTATCCGGCTCAGGATGTCGGCCAAACGGGCATCGTCGGCGGGGAAGACGGTTCTCAGATCCAGCAGTACGGCATCCCGGTCCAGGCGCGCCAGCACGGGGGGGTCCGATTGCCTCAGCATAGCCTCCAGTCCGGCAGCCGAGGTTGCGGAAGAGCGTAGTCGGAGGAGCCGGCTCGGCAGGCTCTGGGAAGGAGTGGACCCTCCCCCGATGACGGAGGCGCCCTCCACCACCTCCATGGTCAGATCGGTTCGAAGCCCGGAAAGGCGCGCCACCAGGTCGTCTGCCCGCTTTTTCAGGCGGCCGGCGTCCATCCGAATCATCTGCACCACCGGAATCTCCAGCTCCTCCCGGCGGGTCAGATAGGCAATCAGAGTGGACTCCAGGACCGCCAGGGCCAGCTTGTCCAGTCTCAGGGCCCTGAACAGGGGGTTTTGGCGGATTCTCTGCAGATAGCGGGAGCTGCCGGCGATGATGCCGGCCTGGGAACCGCCCAGCAGCTTGTCGCCGCTGAAGCAGACCAGGTCGGCCCCTCGGGAAAGGCTCTCCCGCGGATGGGGTTCGGGTTCGATCCGCTCGGCCTCGAGGTCGATCAGGCAGCCGCTGCCCAGGTCCTCCACCAGAGGGACGGACCGGGAGGCGCAGAGGGCGGAAAGCTCCTGCAGGCTCGGTTTGGAGGTGAAGCCCGAGATCTTGAAGTTGCTGGGATGCACTCTGAGAACCAGCCTGGTCTCGTCGCTGAAGCCCCGCCGGTAGTCGCTCAGATGGGTCTTGTTGGTGGTGCCGACCTCCTTCAGGCGAGCGCCGCTCTTGCGCAGGATGTCGGGGACCCGGAAGGAATCGCCGATCTCGATCATCTCCCCCCGGGAAATCAGGACCTCGCCCCCCTCGGCCAGGGAGTTGAGAATGAGGAACACGGCCGCGGCGTTGTTGTTGACGACCAGGGCGCGCGGGCAATTCAGAATGGTTTCGAGGAGGCGGCCGGCAATGACGTCTCTCTTGCCCCGGCTGCCGCGGCCCAGGTCGAATTCGAGGTTGGAGTAGTTGGAGGCGACTTCCGCCAGTTGCCGTCGGGCCGTTTCTCCGACCGGCGCCCGTCCCAGGTTGGTGTGCAGGACAACGCCGGTGGCGTTGATGACCTTCTTCAGGGTGGGACAGGCCCAGGAACGGAATTCCTGCTGCAGGGCCTGCTGGATGTGGTCCTCCAGCGTCGGGGCCGGCCACTCCTTTTCGGGATTCTCCGCCAGCTCCCGGCGCAGGTTCTCCAGGACCCTGCGGACCAGGAAGGTGACGAAGGGGCGGCTGGTGCGGCTGATGAGTGCCGCCGCCCCGGGAGTGTCGACGATCCTGTCCACTGCCGGAATCCGGCGGTAGGCCGGCGAAGAGGTTCGAGCCATAGCCGATCTAGGATACCACCGGCCGGAGAGTCGTGGATAGGGGGCGCCACTTAGCGCAAACAAAAGCTCAAACAAAAGGAGCCTTTTGCAAATATCGCAATCGGGAATGACTTTGAGGCGGCAAGGATGATGTGCTGCAGGCTCCAGCATTCACCACGATAAGCACAAGAGACAACAGAAACCACAAAAAGCACAAAAGGCACAAAACGGGTTTCTTGATTTCGAGACTTGCCCATCCGATGGTTCTTTTTGTGTTTTTGTGCCTTTTGTGGCCATTCCCGGCAAAGGTCCCGCTGCCGAATCTTGCAAACGCCTCGACTTGTTGATTGGGGGGGTGTGACAAGCGATATCGAGATGTTGTCTGCGAGTGACGATTGGGTGTTTTTCCTCGAATGATCCGCCCGGCAGGACGGGGGGGTGGCTGACTACTGACCACTCTCCACTCTCCACTCTCCACTCTCCTACCGATCCGTCTTGCGGACCGATGGCTTCCAGACTATGATGGCGCTTTTTGAGGGCATCCAGTCAAAAGGGAGGTTCCGCCTTGAGTCGCCGAGTGCTTGTGAGCGTCTCCGACAAAGAGGGTCTGCAGGACTTCGTCAAGGGCCTGGTGCGCCTCGACTACGAAATCGTGTCCACCGGAGGGACGGCCCGGTTCCTGCGGGAGAGCGGGGCCCGGGTCACCGAAGTGTCGGAAGTGACCGGATTTCCGGAGATCCTGGGGGGCCGCGTCAAGACACTCCATCCCAAGATCCACGGGGGACTGCTGGGGATCCGGGAGGACGGGGAGCACCAGCGGCAGATGCAGGAGCAGGCCATCCATCCCATCGACATGCTGGTGGTCAATCTCTATCCCTTCCAGCAGACCGTCGCCAAGCCCGGAGTCACTCTGGAGGAAGCCGTTGAACAGATCGACATCGGCGGTCCGGCCATGGTTCGGTCGGCAGCCAAGAACTTCAGGGACGTGGCCGTCGTGGTCCGGAAGGAAGACTATGGCTGGGTCCTTCAAGAGCTTGAGGCGCAAGGGGGAAGCCTGACACTGGAGTCCAGGTTCCGCCTGGCTCAGGAGGCTTTCAGCCTGACCGCCCGCTACGATGCGGCAATTTCGAGCCATCTTTCCCGGCTGGAAGCCTCCCCCGGAGGCATCCAGCCGGACCCGGTCATGTTTCCACGACGGCTGAGCCTTTCCCTCGAAAAGATCATGGACCTGCGTTACGGAGAGAATCCTCACCAGCAGGCGGCTTTCTATCGAGAGTTGGCCGATGGGGCCAATCTGCTACCCGACAGCGTCCAGCTGCAGGGCAAGGAACTGTCGTTCAACAACCTGCTGGATCTCAACTCGGCTTTCCAGTTGTCGGCCGAATTGGTTTCTCCCTGCGCGGTCATCATCAAGCACAATAATCCTTGCGGCGTGGCCGTCTCCCCGGTCAGCCAGGCCGATGCCTATCTCAAGGCCCGCCAATGCGATCCCGTTTCGGCCTTCGGTTCTGTCCTGGGGTTCAACCGGGCGGTCGACCCGGAGACGGCCCAAGCCATCGCCTCGACCTTCGTGGAGGCGGTGATCGCCCCCGGGTACGAGCCGGAGGCGCTTGAGCGGCTGCGCGCCAGGAAGAACCTGCGGCTGCTTCGATATGAGGCCACGCAGGATCCGCCTTCCGGCTGGGACTACAAAAGGGTCGAAGGAGGTCTGCTGGTGCAGGAAGTGGATCGAGCGCCGGAGGATGAGGACCGCTGGAAGGTGGCCACCGACCGCTCCCCCACATCCGAGGAGTGGGAGGCCCTTCGATTTGCCTGGACGGTAGGCAAGCACATCAAGTCCAACGCGATCGTCTATACCAGCTCCGATCGGACCGTGGGAATCGGGGTGGGGCAGATGAGTCGGGTGGATTCGGCCAGGTTGGCCATCTCCAAGGCTCTGGCGCCGCTGGAGGGTTGCGTCATGGCCTCCGACGCCTTTTTTCCCTTTAGGGACGGGATAGATATCGCCGCCGAGGCCGGTATCCGGGCCGTGATCCAGCCCGGCGGGTCGGTCCGGGATTCCGAGGTGATCCAGGCGGCCAATGAGCATGGGATAGCCATGGTCTTGACCGGCCGGCGACACTTCCGCCATTGAGGTTCGGCACGGCCGCGCCGCCGTCGGCGTCGGTTTGACGGTGTCCATGCCGCATGCGATAATCCGGAAAGATGAAGGGTCGAGGAGACGCATGAACTATCCAAGGCTGGGTATTGGCAACAGGTGCCTGTTGGCGGCGCTGGCGGTCCTATGGACGGCCACGGTTCAGGCCCAGCAGTCCGACTCCGCGCCCGTCCAGGCGGAAGCCCGGTCGGAGAATCGAGCCGCCGCCTACTATCACTTCAGCCTGGGGCGTCTGCTGGAGGAGAGCGGCAGTTTTTTCAAGGCCGAGGCCGAGTATCGCAAAGCGCTGCAGCACGACCCGCAGTCCTCCCAGCTGCATACCGAAGTAGCCAGCGCCTACCTTCGAAACAACCGAGTCCTGGAAGCCATCCAGCAGTTGGAAACGGCGACCCGCATCGACCCGGACAACCTGCGAGCCCGCAAGCGCCTGGGGGCCATCTATTACGAACTCCTGGCCAGCGAAAGACGGGGGCACCGAATCCCTTCCGGGGACAGCTTGAACAAGGCGATCCGCGAATTCGAGGCCATTGGGCGGCTGGATCCCCAGGACGGCGACTCGCTGCTGGTGCTCGGCCGTCTCTACGGTCAGGCCGGGCGCTCCCGGGAAGCCATTGCCACCCTGGAGAAACATCTGGAAGTGGCGCCCTCCTCCGAAGAGGTCTTGAGCATGCTCGCCGAGCTCTATCGCAGCCGGAACGAGATGCAGAAAGCCATCGAATATCAGGAAAAAGCGGTCCGGATCAACGCCGGATCTCCCGTGCTTCTAAGGGGGCTGGGCCAGGTCTATGAGCAGTCGGGCAATTTCAAGAAGGCCGCCGAGACTTACCGGAAGGGCATGAACGTCGAGGCCGCCAATGTGACACTGGTGAATGTGCTCCGAAGGGATCTGGCTCGCGCCCTGATACTGGACGGACAGATCGACCCCGCCGAAAAGGAGTACCGCAAGATCCTGGAAGTCGATCCGGATGATGGAGACGCCCACCTGGGCCTTGGGAGGGTCAGCCGCACCCGCCACCGTTACGAGGAGGCCCTGGAGCATCTGAAGAAAGCCGATGCCTCGTTCCAGAACAACGTGGAAGTCATCTTCGAGTTGGCCAGGCTTTACAACGACCTGGGTCGGTTTGAGGAAGCGGAGGCGGGCTTTGAAAGGATGCTGAATCTGTTACGCGATCCGGGCGACAGTTTCGGCGCCGTGCGCAACCGCACCATCTCGCTGACCCATCTCGGCCTGGCTGCTCAGGAGCTGGGAAAATTCGAGAAGGCCGCCGGCCACTTCCAGGAGTTGCAGCAGCTCGGGGAAGCCTATCTGGGCCATGAGCAGGAAAATCTGAGAGTTCTGGGAACGGAAAACAGGAACCGGGCCTGGGTCTTGCTGATTGGACTCCATCGAGCGGCCAGGCAGGTTCCCCGAGCCTTGGCTGTCTGCACGGCCGCCGGGGAGCAGACCCCGACTCGAGCCATCAGCGCGCTTTGCGCCGACGTGCTGGCCGAAAGTGGAAAAAACCGGCAGGCATTGCGGGAACTGCAGGGGATGCTCGAGGGCAACAAGGAAGACCTGGAGATCTACCACTACATCCTGCAGATCTACCAGAGGGAGAAGCGATTCAAGGAAGCAGAAGAGAAGCTTCATGAAGCCCGGACGTACTTCGAGCATGAAAAGTCCTTTTACTTCTTGCTGGGGGCTCTGCAGGAGCGCCGGAAGGAATACGACAAGGCGGCCGAGACTTTCAGGAAGGTGATCGCCTTGGATCCAAAGCATGCATCCGCCTTGAACTACCTCGGATACATGTGGGCCGACCTGGGCGTCAACCTGAACGAGGCGCTGGACCTGATCAAGCAGGCGGTGGCCCTGGATCCCAATAACGGCGCCTATCTGGATAGTCTGGGTTGGGTCTATTTCAAATTGGATCGCATCGAGGAGGCGGAGGTCTACCTGGTGAGTGCCCTGGAGCGTGTTCGCCGCGACCCCACCCTTCACGACCACATGGGCGACTTGTATTACCGGAAGGGGAAATACCGGCAGGCCCGTTCTGCCTGGCAGCGCTCGGTGGCCTACGGGCAGGACCAGGACGAGACCCGAAAGGTCAAAAAGAAGATGGCGGACCTGGACACCAAGCTGGCCTTGTCGGCCGATGACGAGTAGCCGCCGGCGGATTCGACCCATACAGCCCAATCCGGATGGATTGGGTTTTTTTGCGCCTGATCCGTAGACACGACGACCATGAAACCGGCGCGAATCAAGCTGCGCAGCTACGCCAAGGTGAACCTGGGACTCCATATCCTGGGGAAACGAGAGGACGGTTTTCACGAAATACGGACCGTCTTTCAGACCATCGGTCTCCACGACACGCTGGAGATTGGACTCACCCAGGGGCAGGGGGTGTCCTTCCAATGCAACTGGGCCGAGTTGAGCTCCGGTGACAATCTGGTGGTTCGGGCCATCGAGGCCGTTTGCCGCCATGCGGGGCTGGAGCGGGGGCTGGAGGCTCGACTGGAAAAAAGAATTCCGCAGGGGGCCGGCCTCGGAGGGGGGAGCAGCAATGCCGCCGCTGCCGTGATGGGGTTGGACCGTCTGCTGGGGTTGCGAATGTCCCGGCGGAACTGGTTCGAGATCGGAGGCGCATTGGGGTCGGACGTCCCCTTCTTCTTTCTGGGCGGACGCGCGCTGGGAGTGGGGCGAGGCTCCGAGGTCTATCCGCTGGAAGACGACGCCCCCTGCCATGTCCTGATCGTGCTCCCGCCCCTGCCGATGCCGACCGCCGAGGCCTATCGCAGGGCGAGTTTGCAGTTGACAACCCCGGTGAACAAAAGTAAGATTCCGCTCTTCTGTCCAGCCTTCTTAGACGCGTTGGAGTCAGGGGATGGGCTGGAGAACCACTTCGAAACGGTGGTTTTCAGGGATCAGCCCGACCTGAAGCGCCTGAAGCAGAGACTCCTCCAACGGGGCGCCCGGAAAGCCGGCCTCACCGGGAGCGGTTCGGCGCTTGTGGGTCTTTTTGACGAAAAAGGAGCATTGACACAGGCCAAAGAAGCTCTCCGGGCCGGGGGCGTCCGCCTCCTGGCGACTCGAACCCTGACCCGGGATGAATACCGGCAATCCCTTGTCGAATGTCTCCCGAGGGCCATCGGATAATGGGGCGTCGTCAAGTGGTAAGACACGGGTCTTTGGAACCCGCATTCGGAGGTTCGAATCCTCCCGCCCCAGCCAACTGTCTCCCCGATACACTCACGATCGACGGGCCCCTGAAATACAAGATTCAGAGGTGAAGGTCTCTTGACGAACGGCATGAAGATCTTTACGGGAACTGCCCATAGGGCCTTGGCCGAGGAGATCTGTCAGTCGCTGAATGTCCCCCTGGGCGAGTCTTCTTTCACGAGATTCAGCGATGGAGAGGGATACTTCCAAATTCTGGAGAACGTGCGGGGAGAAGACGTCTTCGTAATTCAGCCGACCTGTCGTCCGGTGGACCGGAACCTGATGGAGTTGCTGCTGATGATCGACGCCTTCAAGAGGGCCTCCGCCAGGCGGATCACGGCGGTCCTGCCCTATTTCGGGTATGCCCGGCAGGACCGAAAGGACAAACCGAGGGTCCCCATCTCAGCCAAGCTGGTGGCCGACCTGTTGTCGACCGCCGGGGCCAGCCGGGCTCTGACCATGGATCTGCACGTGCCTCAGATTCAGGGCTTTTTCGACATCCCGGTGGATCACCTCTTCGCCGCGCCGGTAATGATGGGGTATTTTCAGAAGCTGCATCTTCCCGGCCTGGTGGTGGTTTCTCCGGATGCCGGAGGCACGGAGAGAGCCCGGGCTTACGCCAAGAAACTACACTCCAGCCTGGCCATCATCGACAAACGCCGCGTCAAGCCCAACGAAGCGGCGGTGGTCAATATCATTGGCGACGTGGTCGGCAGGACGGCCCTCATCGTGGATGATCTGGTCGATACGGCTGGCACTCTGGTCAAGTCGGCCGAGGCGCTGGCAAAGCAGGGAGCCACCCGGGTCTACGCCTGCTGCACCCACCCGGTGCTGTCGGGGCCCGCCACCCAGCGAATCGCCGGGTCCAACTTGACCGAGTTGGTGGTGGCCAATACGATTCCCTTGTCACCCGAGGCCTCCCAATGCAGGGACATTCGAGTTCTAAGCGTAGCCGGGCTTCTGGGCAAGGCCATCCAGTCCATTCATGAGGAGAGTTCCGTCAGTTCGCTTTTCATCTAGCCTTCTGTCTCAGACCCGCAGGCAGGGAAAAAGATATCCATGAAGAGACTGATACCAGAGAGTCAACGATGAAATCAATCCAAGTCTCAGCTGAGATCCGGTCCAGTTTCGGCAAGAACGCCGCGCGCCAGATGCGAATCCATGGCAGGATTCCCGCCGTGCTCTACGGCCAGCGGGAGGCGGCGGTCTCTTTGACCGTGGACCCCAAGGACCTGTTGGCTATCCTGCACTCCGGCGCCGGATACAATACGATCTTCTCGCTCGACGTCAAGAATCAGGGGACAACCAGCGTCATGCTGAAGGAGTGGCAGTTCCATCCCGTCAAGGAGACCTTGCTGCACGCCGACTTCCTGCGAATCGCAATGGACAATGCCTTGCAGGTCAGTGTGCCGGTACTGCCGGTGGGAGTAGCCAAAGGGGTCAAGGATCAGGGAGGCATCTTCGAGTTTGTCATGAGGCAGCTTGAAGTGGAGTGCTTGCCGGTGGACATCCCGGACCATATCACCGCCGATATCTCCGATCTCGAGATCGGCTCCAATTTGAGGGTGGCCGACCTGCCGGTGGACCCCAAGCTGAAGGTCCTGTCCGACTCCGATCTGGTGGTGGCGCACGTGGTGCAGCCCAAGGAGGAGTTAGAAGAGGCCGAAGAGGAAGCCGCACCGGGACTGGAGGAGGAAGAGGGACCGGAAGTGATCGGGAAGGGCAAGCCCGAATCGGATGAGGAAGCGGGTAGTGAATGATGAATGATGAGTGGAGAGTGTTAGAAGCAAGAAAGCAACCGAGGCCGTCGTCAAGGTCGTATCGGATATTGATCCCCTGGCTGAAATCGATGGACAATCCTCAACGCGTTAACCCAATCACTCTCCACTCTCCACTCTCCACTCTCCACTAACAAAAATGAAGCTCGTGGTCGGTCTTGGCAATCCCGGGCAGCGCTATGCTCGCACGCCCCACAACGCGGGTTTCGCCGTGGTCGACCAGCTTGCCTCGGCGCGGGGAAGTGGATGGAGGTCGGATCCCTGCCTGGCTCGGGTGGCCACCGTTGGGCTGTCCGGAACCTCCTTGCTGCTGGCCAAGCCCCAGACCTACGTAAATCTGAGTGGTCGTGCGGTCAGCCTGCTTCTGTCCGAGTACCGTCTGTCGCTTGACGACTTGGTCGTAATCTGCGATGATTTGGCGCTGCCCATGGGGCGGCTTCGGATTCGAGCCAGGGGCGGTGACGGAGGACACAACGGCCTCAAGTCCATCATCGAGGCCCTGGCCACCCGGGAATTTACCCGGGTTCGCTTGGGAGTGGCTCCGGAAGAGGAAATTCCGGATGCCGCCGAGTTTGTTCTGACTCCCGTGCCTTCGCACTGTGCCGCGGCCTTTCGGCAGGTGGTTCTCAAGGGCGCCGAGGCCGTGGAGTCGATCTGTCAGGCCGGCGTCGACCCTGCCATGAACCGGTTTAATCCGGGGGAGAGTTAGCCCGCATTTCTCAGCCACGACATTCCGTTGGCGGGGTCGGCAATCAGTTTCGGGAACGGAGATTCATGAGACGTTACGAAGTCATGTTTATTGTGCACCCCTCGTCCAATGACGAGGGCATCGAGCGGATCACGGGCCAGATGGAGGAAGTGGTTCGGAGCTTTGGCGGGGAGCTGCACGCCATCGACCGTTTGGGCAAGAAGAAGCTTGCCTATGAGATTCAGGATCTGCACGAAGGAATTTATATTCTGCTCACCATGGGCGCGGGTGGGGATTGCGTCAAGGAGTTGGAGCGGCGCTTGCGGGTCAACGACCGGGTCTTGCGCTACCTCACGGTGCGAGTGGATGAAGATCTGAAAAGGGCGGAAAAGGTCAAGGCGGCCCGCCTCAAGAAGAAGGCCCGCCGCAGTCGTGGAACCGAGCCCGAGGCGGTTGCTCCCGCCATATAGCCGGCAAGGAGCCATCCGCCCCCTCGGAGCGTACATAAAGGAGCCGTTGCAATGCCCCCCAGCCGGAGCTTTGGACGTTCGAGCGCAAAACCCAGAAGAGGCCGTAGACGACATTTCGTCCGGCGGAAGAAAATATGCCGGTTCTGCGCCGAGAAGATCGACTATATCGACTACAAGGATACCCGTTTGCTTTCCGCCTTCAACCCTGAACGAGGCAAGATTCTGCCCCGGAGGATTTCGGGAACCTGCGCGCCCTGTCAACGCAAGCTCATGGAGGCTCTCAAGCGAGCCCGCAATATCGCCTTGCTTCCCTTTGCCTCCGGGTAGGCCTGAGCCTCCCCAGTCCCTTCACTCGTGTCACCGGCCGATTTGAACGGCCAGAGCAAGCATGCCATGGAAGTGGTCCTGAGAGAACGAATCGAGAAGCTTGGCGACAGCGGCGAGGTGGTCGCCGTCAAGCCCGGCTATGCCCGAAACTATTTGCTGCCCAAGCGGAAAGCCGTCCTGGCCACCCCCCACAACATACGCCAGGTGGAGCAGGAGAAGGCCTCGGCCGCCCGTCACGAAGCCATCGAGAAGAACGAATCCGAAAATCTGGCCCAGCAGCTAGCCGAGGTTTCCCTCCAGTTCAGCCGCAAGGTCGGAGAGCAGGATGTCCTCTACGGCTCGGTAACTTCGATGGATATCGCCGAGTCACTGCAGGAAAAAGGCTTCGAGATCGACCGCCGGAAGATCGACCTGGAGGAGCCCCTCAAGTCTCTGGGTGGGCACAACGTGCCCATCAAACTCCACCGAGAAGTGACTGCAGTGGTCAACGTCGAAGTGGCCCGGGAAGAGTAGACGTTCTACCCGCCCGGCATTTGATTTCGACCGGATCCCCCCGGGTTTTCTTCCCCGGAAGGCCGTCCCCCTTTCTTCGCAAACCCGACCCATGCCTGCCGAGGCCGCCATCGAAAAAGGACTTCCCCGGAACATCGAGGCCGAGCGTTGCGTTCTGGGAGCCGTCCTGCTGGACAACCACCTCATTAACCAGGCGGTCGAGCTGTTGAGTCAGGAGGACTTCTACCTCAGCAGCCACCGGACGCTCTTCCAACAAATGGTGGCGTTGCTGGAGAGCTCCAAGGCCATTGACCTGGTGACCCTGTCCAACGCCGTTGACGCTGTCGGACAACTGGAAGCCATTGGCGGCCGTTCCTTCATATCTTCGCTGATCGATGAAGTCCCCCGCCTGACCAACCTGGAGCACTACGCCCGCATCGTGCAGGAAAAATCCACCCTGCGCAGACTCATCAAGCAGTCCAACCAGATCATCTCCTCCTGCTACGAGCAGCAGGACGAGGTGGAGAACGTGCTGGACAACGCCGAGAGGGCGATCTTCGACATCGCCGAATCCAAGATCCGGACCGGCTTTGTCAGCCTCGGCCAACTGGCCAAGGCCGGATTCAAGAAGATCGAGGCGGCGGCCGGGCAGCAGCAGATGGTAACGGGGATTCCCTCGGGGTTCACCAGGTTCGACGAGCTGACCTCCGGGTTCCAGCCCTCCGACCTGGTGGTGATCGCGGCCAGACCCGCGATGGGCAAGACCACGCTGGCGCTCAATATTGCCAGCCGCGCCGCCCTCGGCTCCCAGAAAAGCGTTGGGGTTTTCAGCCTTGAGATGGCGGGCGATCAATTGCTGCTTCGCATTCTGTGCTCGGAAGCCCGGACCGACGCCCATAGGTTGCGGACCGGACGCCTGAGCAAGGAGGAGTGGGCCACGCTGGCCGGCAAGTTGGGGGAGTTGTCCACTTCCAGGATCTTCATCGATGACACCCCGGGCATCAGCTTGCTGGAGATGCGGGCCAAGGCCAGGCGCCTTCGGGCCGAGAGCGGGCTGGATCTGCTGATCGTGGACTACCTGCAGCTGGTTTCGGGAGGAAGAGGGCGTTTTGAAAATCGCCAACAGGAGATATCGAGCATCTCTCGGGGTCTGAAGGCGCTGGCCAAGGAACTGGAGATTCCGGTGATCGCACTCTCCCAGCTCAGCCGTGCCCCTGAGCAGCGAACCGGGAATCACCGCCCCCAGCTTTCGGATCTGAGAGAGTCCGGCTCCATTGAGCAGGACGCCGACCTGGTGGCCTTCATTTTCCGTGAAGAGCTGTACAAGAAGACCGACGAGAACCAGGGAGTTGCCGAGCTGATCATCGGCAAGCAGCGAAACGGTCCTACAGGCAAAGTAGACCTGGTTTTCCTCAAAGAGTACACTCGCTTTGAAAGCCTCCTGCAGGAGTAGGTCCACCCCGGGCCAGGCCATGAATCGATCGGGCAGACCGACCTGGGTAGAGGTCGATCTGACTGCCATCCGGGCCAACCTCCAAACCCTGCGCGCTCTTCTTGAGGAGGGCGTTGGCGTCATTGCCGTGGTGAAGGCCGACGCCTACGGTCACGGGGCGGTGCCGGTGGCGCGCTGCCTGCAAGAGGCGGGGGTCGACTCGCTGGCGGTGGCCATTCTGGAGGAAGCCCTGGAGCTGAGGCGGGCCGCCATAGGATCGCCCATCCTCATCCTCAACGGGTTCTGGCCGGGGGAGGAGGCCGAGATCATTCGCCGGGACTTGACTCCGGCGGTGTATGACCAAGACATGCTGCTGCGGTTGGCCCGTGAGGCCCGCCGCCTGAAGACCCCGGCCCGCTACGCCATCAAGATCGACACCGGGATGACCCGCCTGGGTGTACCCTTCGAGAGGGCTGGCGAGGTGATCGGCCGCTGCCTGGCCCTGGAATGGGTCCGCTGCCAGGGTCTCTATACCCATTTCAGCTCGGCCGACGAGCCCGGCCATCCAGCCAACCGCAGCCAGATCGGCCGCTTCAGGCAGGTGTTGTCGGAATTGCCCTCCGAGACACCGGCGGAATGCCGCAACCACATGGCAAACAGCGCTGGCATTCTCGCTTTTCAAGAGGCCTGGCACGATGCGGTTCGCCCCGGGCTGATGCTCTATGGCATCAATCCGTTGAGCGGACCGGCTCGGCTGACCCTGAGTCCGGCGCTGAGCTTCAAGACCTCGATCATGCAGGTCAAGACGGTGAAGGCCGGGACCCCGGTTGGATACGGGGGCGACTACGTGACTCCCGGAGACACCCGTATCGCCATCCTCCCGGTCGGCTATGCGGATGGAGTCAACCGGCTGCTGGTGTCCGGGGGCAACGTCCTGCTGGGGGGCCGCCGCCTCCCCTTTGCCGGCAGGATCAGCATGGACCTGACCGCCGTGGATGTCGGCCCGGTGCCGGACGCTGCCGTGGGGGATGAAGTCTGCCTGATCGGCCGGCAGGGAAGCGAGGAGATCACGGCCCGGGAGTTCGCCGCCGCCTGCTCCACCATTCCCTACGAGGCGCTGTGCCGGATCGGTCCAAGGGTTCCGAGGATCTATCGATAGACGTTTTCCAGGGCCGTCCGGGGAGAAGTTTGGTTTGCCATTGCCTCGGTGGCGTCCCATAATTGTGGCCTTTGGCCCCGATTCCCTGTTGAATGAGAGTGTCTGCAGGTTCGGCCCGGCATCGGGTGGGCGCCGGCCAGGATTCAGGAGGTTTCATGTCTGACAACCCTTCTCGCCGTCCCCAGGACTCGGACTGGGTGGCGGCCAGCTCCAAGTTGACTTCGGCGGCCATCATTGCGTTCACCGAGGGTCCGGCCGCGGATGCCGAGGGCAACGTCTTCTTCAGCGATATCGCCAACAACCGCATCATGAAGGTTTCCGCCGACGGGGTTCTCTCGGTCTTTCGGGAGGACAGCGGCCGCACCAACGGAAACATGTTCGATCGGCAGGGCCGCCTGGTGAGCTGCGAAGGGAGTGAATCGGGCCCCGGGGGACGGCGGCGGCTGGTACGGACGGAAATGGAAAGCGGCGAGGTCGAGGTGCTTACCGACCGCTTCGAGGGCCGGCGATACAACAGTCCCAACGACCTCGTCATCGACGGTCGCGGACGGATCTACTTTACCGACCCCTGCTACGGCGACCGATCCATCATGGAGATGACCGAAGAAGGGGTCTATCGGATCGACCTCGACGGCTCGGTGGTGCGGGTGCTGCAACAACCGGCCATACAGCGTCCCAACGGCATCACCCTCTCGCCTGACGACAGGACGCTCTACGTGGTGGACAGCAACCACCGGCCCGGCGGCAACAGAAAGATCTGGGCCTTTGACATTCAGGACGACGATGGGCTGGCCAATCAGAGAGTGGTTTACGATTTCTCCCCGGGCCGGGGCGCGGACGGACTCCGCGTGGACGCCCAGGGGAATCTCTGGGCCGCGGCCGGGATCAAGATGCCCAGGGGAGAGGGCGAAACCGGCCTGAATCCGCCGGGAATCTACGTAGTGAGCCCAACGGGGGAGCTACTGGGCTTTATCGACGTTCCCGAAGACGTCATCACCAACCTCACCTTCGGCGGACCCGGCAAGCGGACCGCCTACATTACCGCCGGAAAGACGCTGTTCGAGATCGGTCTCAGCGTCGCCGGCCATACAATCTACCCTTGATGGAGTTGCAGGCGGAGCGGGAGGGAAGCAGTGAGCAAGATCAAAGTGGGCGCAGCGCAGATTCCCCAGACCACCGATGTGGCGGTCAACACGGCCAAGGTGGTTGAGACCATGGACAAGGCCGCTCGGGAAGGAGTGGAACTGCTCTGTTTCCCCGAGACCCAGCTCTCCGGCTACCGGGTCGGCCTGCTGGCTTCCGAGGCCGCCTGTCCCGCCCGGGCCCTGGAAGGGGCGCTGGAGGAGATTGCCGGGCGTTGCCGCCAACTGAACATGGGGGTGATCGTGGGCACCGAAACGCCCAACGGGTCCGCCAAGCCGTTCAACAGCGCCGTGATTCTGAACCGGGAGGGAGAGACCCTGGCGGTCCATCACAAGAGCCGGCTCACCCCCAAGGATGCCGAAGGCTACTCCCCGGGGACCGGACCCACCCTATTCTATTTTGACGACATCTGCATGGGCATCGTCATCTGCTTCGAAGGGTTCCGGTTCCCGGAAAACGTTCGGGAACTGGCCAAGGCCGGCGCCACTATTGTCTTTCACCCCCAATTCAACCACCTGTACAGCGACATGGCCTGGAAACGGCCCATTCAGGAGGCCCTGCTGATGGCCCGGGCCGGAGAGAACACCATCTACTTCGTTTCCGCCAACATGTGCCATGCCAACAACAACTGCCGCTCCTTCATCATCGGACCCGACGGGCTGGTGATTCAAGCCTCCGAGCTGGGCCGGGAAATGCTGCTGGTGGCGGAACTGGATACCGATCGGGCCACCCACGCCTTCCTCAAGCAGGACCCCGTCACCATGATGAAAGCCCTGGCCGAAGTGTAGCTTGGCTCACCGCTTTCCGAGCCCATACTCCCCAAAAAGCTGGCTCACTCGCTGACTTTTTTGCCGTGGACTGAGGTCGGTTTGACGGAGAAAGCGGTGTGCGTCTTGCTCAAAGGAACGCATCTTGAGGGCCAGGGACGGAAGCGACTCCAGGCAGCCGGGAGGAATCCGAATGACCCCCTCATCGTTGGCGTGGATGACGTCTCCGGTTCGGATGGTGATGCCTCCGATTTCGACCGGCTCATTGATCTTGCCGAAATTGAGGGCGCAGTGATGAATGGTTTTGCCCTTGCAGTAGGCCGCAAAGGGGATGCTGAGGAGACCGGCCACGTCCCGCACGCCGCCGTCGGTGACCACACCGACACACCCCGCACCATCTAGAATCTTGGCCATCCCATCACCCACCACACACTCATGATCGGGTCGCGTGCCCACCGTTTTCACAACCCAAACCACCGGTTCTTGAGTCTGGCAGATTTGGTCTAGTTGGCGCAGGTAGGGTTCCGGGTTTTCTCGGTTGTGGGGCGTGCTGCTGTCCAGTTCACAGGTCATGGCTATACCCACCGTCGGGCCCAGGGACGGCGTGACCGACTGGATGGAGCCCTCCATGTAATATTCGTGCGGGGGGGTGTTATCGGTGTAGGCAATGGTGTTGGCAATCAGGGCTGTGTCAAATTCACGGAGTTGAAAAAGCAGGTTGGTCAAGGACATGAGTACCCTCCGGTTCCGGGTGATGGCATTCCACCGGCGCGCGGCCGCCGCCGGCTCTTTCGGGGACAGTGAATCTACTCTCAATCGGTCTGGGGCGCAAGGCCGGTCCTGACCGCCATTCGGCCTCCTGCAAGCGACCGGTCCCGCTTCAGGCGATATTGATATTGACATTCAAGTTCTTTAAATATAATATTTTCAATAACTTAAAGGTTGACTTGCCGCAATGTTCCGGTTAGACTGAACTTAGTTATCGGCAGAGTCAGTCGGACCGAAAACACTCGCTCCAGGGTGCATCGACCGACTCGCAGCCGTTAACGCGACCGAAGGCCCGACTGCCGCCGGGCAGTCCGGAAATTCAATGGGAGGTGAGTGAGCCATGGCAAATCATCACAAACTGATCGAAATCCTCAACCAGGCCGTTTCCCTGGAGTACACGGCTGTGGTCCAATACAACCAGCACAGCATGCTGCTGACGGGTCCGGACAAGGAGGTGTTCGAAGAGCTGTTCAACAAGCAGGCGGAGGAAGCCCTCACCCATGCCAAGACTTGGGGCGAAAAGATTGTCTATCTGGGCGGCGTCCCGACCGTCGAGGTAGGTGAGATCCACCAGTCCATCGACCTGACCGAGATGCTGGAGATGGATCTGGAACTGGAAACTCAAGCCGTGGAAACCTACAGCCTGGCCCGAGATGTCTGTGGCCACCAGCCCACGGCCTACCTGCTGGAAGACCAGATCATTGCCGAGCAGGACGACGTGGAACGGCTGGTCAAAATCCTGGCCAAAGTCAGAATTGCCCAAGGCGCGGCGAGCGCTCCCTCGGCACAGGCGGTTTGACCGGTTCGGATTAGCTGAGGAAACCGGTATCGACCTCCTTTTCCTCCAAGGGTTTGCCTGAGGCCGCCCTTTGTGGCGGCCCTTGGGCGCAATGCCCCCCTTCAGCGCCTTGCCTCCAGGAACGCGCCCGGGTTGAGCCCCTGCCCGATTCGGCGTTCCCGGTGGGGCGGGCGGCCGTCGCCTCCGTTTTACTTTCCAACGCTGCAGGAGAACCCGATGATTCAGCATGTGACCTACCTCTATCGATTCAATCTCAACGTCGCCGCCAGGCTGGTCGGGGACCTGACCCCTCGGCAGATGGTCGAGCAGCCGGCCGGCGTGGTCAATCATCCCGCCTGGTCGCTCGGTCACCTGGCCATGACGTCCGACCGCCTGGCAGGAATGTTCGGTCTCGAGTCACAGGCTCCGCAGGGATGGGCTCAGATCTTCGCCACCGGCGGGGTTCCCTCGGGAGACCCTTCCCGCTATCCCTCCAAGGAGGACCTGCTTGCCTTCCTGACGGCTCAGCATGAGCGCGTTACCGCCGCCGTGCTCAAAGCCGACCCGGCCTGGTTCGCCACCCCTCTCCCCGACGAACGACGGCGCAAATTCTTCCCCACCATGGGCGACATGGTGACGATGATGATGACCTCCCACGAAATGAACCACCTGGGACAGATATCGGCCTGGCGCCGCGCCATGGGGTTGGGACCACCGCCCAGGGGGTAGCTGCACCCCACCATCGGGATGCCGCGTTGGCCCCCCACCGGCTCGACTGCGGGCTCTGCCCTTGTCTCGCCGACTCCCCCTCAAGGGGGGGAGTGATTCTTGAGCGCTGAACCAGGCTTCTTGCCCGATTCCCGGGCAGGATGTAAACCATTCTCCCGGTTTAATGTGTGGACGATGCCCCCCCGGGAGCGCGGGCGTCCCGCCCGCATCCTTATTCCTGCAATCAGCCCGCGGTCCATGGCACTCCCCTACAGGGAGAGCACCACTGGCCGCGCGTTCGGGGACGCAGCTCTCAATCCGCCGCCTACGCGGCTAGGTTGGCGCAGAACTCACAGGACCCCGGGCTCCCGCCCGGGGCTACACGAGACCGCAGCTACGCTGCTCTATAAGGATGGCTTGCAGGAGACGTTTCCTCGGACGACCCACGCCAACCGCCGCATTCGCGGCTCTCCCCTAACTCACGGCACTGCCCGTGGCTAGGATTTTTCAATTGACTATCTCCGGGAGTCTACTCCCCAATCTCATGAAACGTCCTTCAAGAAAATCGAGTATCACTCCCCCCTTGAGGGGGAGCCGAATGGCGAAGGCTGATGCGGTGGGGGGCAGGCGCTGACCCGGTCCTACCGGTGATGTGACTTGAGGCTCCGGTCTGTTTGCCCAATGGGTGTAGAATGGCCCTGTCTTGCGGGAAATAAGGGTCAACCACCTTGGGCGCGGTTGAGGTTGGGGACAGAATGCCGGCCAGGACACTGTCGGATTTGAAGCGAGGCGAGGAAGGGATCCTGGATCGCCTGGAGGTCGCCGCGGAAGTGGCGCAGCGACTGATGGAGCTGGGTTTTCTGCCCGGTGTTCGCGTGAGCGCCGGGCGGGCGGCTCCCGGCGGGGACCCCATGATCTTCCGGGTGGACGGCTCGGAGGTCGCTCTCAGACGCGCTACTGCCCGGCGCTTGATACTGAGGGATTCCACGCAGGTGGGGGAAGAGGGGGACAATGTCTGATTTCCAGGCTGCTTCGGCCGCCAAAGCCCCGCCCGCTACGCCAAAGACCTCCGGCGCCTTCTCCCTGGTCGCCGTGGTTGGCGCCCCCAATTGCGGAAAATCCACGCTCTTCAACCGGCTCACCGGGCTCCGGCAGAAGGTGGCCAACTATCCGGGGGTCACGGTAGAAAAGCGCCTGGGCAGGGTCAGAGTCGAGGGCGGCCGGGAGATCACCCTGGTGGACCTGCCGGGCATATACAGCCTCACGGCCCGATCGGAGGACGAGCGGGTGGCCCGAGGGGTGCTGCTGGGCGAGATGCCGGGCCTGCCTTCTCCGGACGCCGTCCTGCTGGTGGTCGACTCCACCAATCTGAACCGCAACCTGAGCCTGGCCGCCCCCATCCTGGCATTGGGAATCCCCACCCTGGTTGTCCTGAACATGTCCGATGACCTGCACAGCCGGGGCGGAATGGTGGACGGCCGGCGCCTGTCCGAGCGGTTGGGGGTTCCGGTGGTCCTGGCCAGCGCCGCCAGGGGTGAGGGCTTGGAGACCATCCGCGCCTTCCTGTCCCGTCGCTCCGCGGCCCCCCAGCGGCTGGAGCTGCCGGTGCTTCAGGATATCCCTGGCCGCCGCCGCTGGGCGGTCCATGCCACCGGCCAGTCGGGCTACCAGGCGCCCGCCGCCGCCGTTTGGACCCGCCGCCTGGACTCGGTGTTGCTGCATCCCCTGGGAGGGCCGCTGATTTTTCTCCTGGTGGTGATGGCTGTCTTTCAAAGTATCTTCACGCTGGCCCAGCCCCTGATGGACGGCACCGAAGCCGTCATAGCCGCCTCGGGCCTCTGGATAGGCACCCTGCTGCCCGATTCCTGGTTCCGCGACCTGCTCCTGGAAGGGGTTTGGGCCGGGGTGGGCTCCGTCCTGGTGTTCCTCCCCCAGATCCTCTTCCTGTTTCTCTTGATCGGAGTGATGGAGGATTCGGGATACCTGGCCCGGGCGGCCGTGATTGCCGACCGCACCATGGCTCGGGTGGGTCTGGAGGGCAAGGCCTTCATCCCCCTGTTGTCGGCTTACGCCTGCGCCATACCGGCCATCATGGCCACCCGCACCATCGAGAGCCGGCGGGAACGCTTGGCGACCATACTGATCGCCCCGTTCATGACCTGCTCGGCCAGGCTGCCGGTCTATGTGCTGGTCATCGCCGCCTTCCTGCCGGAAAAGCCTCTGTTGGGGCCGTTGCTGGGCACACGGGCCGCGGCCATGATCGGACTTTACCTGCTGGGTTTCGGGGCCGCGGTGGCGACCGCCCGGCTGCTGAAGTCCACCCTCCTGAAACGGCGGAGTCCCCTGCCTTTCACCCTGGAGCTCCCTCCCTACCGCTGGCCCACCCTGCAGTCCATCGGCCTGCGGCTGGCCGACCGTTCGCTCATCTTTCTCAAGCGCGCCGGGACCGTGATCCTGTTGGTGACGGTGGTGCTCTGGTTTCTGGCCAGTGTGCCTCGCACCGACGGCGAGGCGCCGGAAATTTCCCACAGCCTGGCCGGCAAGATGGGAAAGGCTGTCGAGCCGGTCATCGAGCCCCTGGGCTTCAACTGGAAAATCGGGATCGGGTTGATCACCTCCCTGGCGGCGCGAGAAGTGATCGTGGGCACCCTGGGGACCATTTACGGAATCGAGGCGGCAGAGGAGGGAGGAGACGAAGGCTCCCCTGGTTTGCAGCAGGCCCTGAAGCAGGATCTGACCCCGGGGGCAGCGGTCGCCCTGCTGATCTTTTTCGCTTTCGCCCTCCAGTGCATGTCCACGGTGGCCGTCGTCCGGAGGGAGACCGGCGGCTGGCGGCTGGCCATTTTGCAATTCGGCTACATGTTGGCTCTGGCCTATTTCGGCGCCTGGTTGGGCAAGACCCTGGTCGAGATCTGGATTTGAACCGGTTCGCGGAAGGCGCAGACCTCGGACCGACAAGACAGAGCCTTTTGCAAAATTCCGCAGCCAACGGTTTTATGGAGGCTCGGAACAGGTTTTGATTCACATGGATGCACAGGATTTTTTCAGGAAACGGCTAGCTGGTAATCCTGAGCATCCGCAAATCCGCACACGATCATTGCCGGAGCCGGCTTCTCGTGCAGCAGCGTCCCGTACTGGTTATCCTGTGCATCCTGTGTATCCATGTTTATTATGAGCCTTTTGCAAATATCGCAATCGGGAATGACATTGAGGCGGCAAGGATGATGTGCTGCAGGCTCCAGCATTCACCACGATAAGCACAAGAGACAACAGAAACCACAAAAAGCACAAAAGGCACAAAACGAGTTTCTTGATTTCGAGACTTGCCCATCCGATGGTTCTTTTTGTGTTTTTGTGCCTTTTGTGGCCATTGAGCTTCAGACGGCAAACCGGTTCAGTGTCACCGGATCCTTGAGGGACTCGGGAGGAAAAACCCTCGATCCGAATAAGGATCGCCCGACGACGAATCTTGCAAAAGGCTCAAGAAATGAATTGTTGATTGTGGATTGTAGATTTTAGATTTGAGGCAAAGTCAGTTCTCATCCCCGCCAATCAACAATCAGAAATCGACAATCCACAATTTAAGACACTTGACTCGTCTGTCAATGTCGTTTCGACTCAAGAAATCGAGCCCGACCATGAAATCAACCTACGAAACCCTCTATCGGCATTCCCTGGAGGAACCTGAGGCCTTCTGGGCCGAGGCGGCCGAGGCCGTGCATTGGGATCGCAAGTGGGACCGTGTCCTGAATGTCTCCCGGGGGCAGTTCGTCCACTGGTTCAAGGGCGGCAGGCTCAACACCTGCTACAACGCAGTGGACCGACAGGTGGAGAACGGGCGGGCGGAGCAGGCCGCCCTGATTTACGACAGCCCGGTCACCGGCGTCGTCCGCCGGATCTCCTATCGGGAACTGCAGCAGGAGGTCTCCCGTTTCGCCGGAGCGCTGCGTGCCGCCGGCCTGGAAAAAGGAGATCGTCTGATCATCTACATGCCCATGATCCCCGAGGCGGTGGTGGCCATGCTGGCCTGCGCCCGCATCGGCGTGGTGCACTCGGTGGTCTTCGGCGGCTTCGCTTCCCAGGAGCTGGCCATCCGGATCGACGACGCCCGACCCAAGGCCATCGTGACTGCTTCCTGCGGGATCGAGGTGCAGCAGGTCATTCCCTACAAGCCCCTGCTGGACGCGGCTATCGACCTTGCCGAGCACAAGCCGGCGGTCTGCGTGGTCTACCAGAGGCCGCAGTCGCGGGCCGCTCTCCAGCCGGGACGAGACCTGGACTGGGAGGAAATGGTTGCCGCGGCCGATCCGGTGGACTGCCTGCCCCTGGAGGCCACCGACCCCCTCTACATCCTCTACACCTCGGGGACCACCGGGAAACCCAAGGGCGTGGTGAGAGACAACGGCGGACACGCGGTAGTCTTGCGGTGGAGCCTGGACAACATCTACGACGTACAGGCGGGAGACGTCTTCTGGGCGGCTTCCGACATCGGTTGGGCGGTGGGCCATTCCTATACGGTGTACGGCCCCCTGATGCACGGCTGCACCAGCCTGCTCTACGAGGGCAAGCCGGTGGGGACGCCGGATGCGGGAGCCTTCTGGCGGGTGGTGTCCCAGCACGGGGTGAAGGTCCTGTTCACGGCCCCGACCGCGTTCCGGGCCATCAAGAAGGAAGATCCGGAGGGGGAGCACCTCAAGGACCACGATGTCTCCTGCCTGCGCTATCTCTTCCTGGCCGGCGAACGGCTGGACCCGGACACTTTTCACTGGGCCGGCCGCCTTCTGGGGATACCGGTCATCGATCACTGGTGGCAGACCGAGAGCGGGTGGCCGATGGCTGCCAACTGCATGGGGCTCTCTCCCCATCCGCTCAAGCCCGGCTCTGCCGGCAGGTCCGTTCCCGGATACGACATCCAGGTGCTCGACGGCGAGGGCCGGGTCCTGGGACCCGGCAAGGAGGGGCTGATCGCCGTCAAGCTTCCGCTGCCCCCGGGCTGCCTGCCGACCCTGTGGAATGACGACCGGCGTTTTCTGGAGTCCTATCTCAGCCGTTTCCCCGGCTACTACTTCACCGCCGACGGTGGCTTCAAGGACGAGGAGGGGTACCTTTTCGTCATGGGGCGGGTGGATGACGTCATCAACGTGGCCGGCCACCGTTTCTCCACCGGCAGAATGGAGGAGGTGGTTTCCGGCCATCCCGACGTGGCCGAGTGCGCCGTGGTCGGCGCCCGGGACGCGCTCAAGGGTCAGATCCCCCTGGGGTTCGTGGTGTTGAAGGCCGGGGTGGAGCGCCAGTGGGAGGCCATCGAAGCCGAGATCATTCAGGAAGTCCGGTCGGACATCGGAGCCGTGGCCAGCTTCAAGAAAGCCCTGCTGGTCCAGCGCCTGCCCAAGACCCGCTCCGGCAAGGTCCTGCGCCGCACCCTTCGGGACCTGGCCGACGGGCGCGACTACACCGTTCCTTCCACCATCGACGCCCCGGCCATTCTTGGAGAGATCGAGGACGTCCTGCGGGTCTTCCGAAGCCACTGAGACCCCGGGGGGCACCCCCTACGCCATCTGCCTTCGCTTGGCGGTTCGGGCGTGCAATTCCCGACTCGTGATTTACAAGAATAATTCACATGGATTAACAGGATATACAGGATTTGGTTTTGGGAGTCCGGCGTCCTGTAATCCTGGGCATCCGCAAGCCCGTAGCGGATCGCCGCCCGAGCCAGCTTGTGGTGCAGCAACCTCTCGTGCTGAGGGGAGTAGGGGACGTTGTTGAATTACTGGAATAACTTTGATCGACCGCTTCCGAATTGCTCTTGTTCAATAACGTCCCCAGCGGTGCCCTCCTTGCAAGAGAGTGGCGTGGACCGCAGGCTGATTGCAGGAATAAGGAAGCGGGCGGGACGCCCGCGCTCCCGGGTGGGCATGGTCCACACATTAAACCGGGAACATGGTTTACATCGTGCCCAGGAATGGGGCAATAGGCCCTTTGCAAGCCTCAAGAATCACTCCCCCCTTGAGGGGGAGTCGGAGAGACAAGGGCTCCGCCCGCAGTCGATCCGGAGGGGGGCAAACGCGGCGTCCCGTGCGGAATATCAGCGGCCTGTTGGCGGCGTCGTACAAGGGCTTCGGGCGGGTCTCGTGATGCACCTTTACGGAAGAGTACGAGGGCGCTGACGCCTCAGCCCACATCCTCCGCCCCCGGATCGTAGAAGACCACCTCTTCGTTGGTGCTGGGGTGATTGCGGGCCACGATGGCCCTGGCCGGCTCCCGGTCGCTGAGGTTGACCGGTTGGTGAGGCACGCCGGGCGGAATGAAGAGAAAATCTCCCGGGCGGTGGGTGACCTTGCGGCGCAGCCCCTTGCCGTAACGGGTCTCGACACTTCCTTCCAGCATGTAGATGGCGGTTTCGAAGCCTCGATGGTAGTGGGGTTCGGCCGCACCGCCGGGGGGGATGACCACCAGGCTCATGGAAATTCCCCGTGCTCCGGAAGTTTCCTCCGAGACTCCAAAGAAATAGGGAAGACGCTGCTTGGACATCACCTCCCGGCTGGGACGCACGGTCACAATTTCCGTTGGGCTTGTTTCTTCCCGCGGCGCTCGGGTGGCTTCGGTGGGGGATGGGTCTTGGAATTTCATAGGACTTTCTCCTGATTGAGCCGCCAGGCGGCAAGAGGGGAGGTCCGCCTATCTCGTCCGGCGGCCCTCCGGGCTAGTTCCAGCCTTCTTTCTTCAACAAATCTCGGATTTTCCGCGGGTCCCCCCCGGCCTCCCGGCACACGCGGCTGACCGCCGAGTAGCCTCGTTTCTTCACCAGCTCGGTCAATCGGGGGATGATGGAGTCGGCGTTGGACCGGTTGCGTTCCGGCGCCACCGTCATTCCCGCCAGGCAGCGCTCGGCCAGGGTTTGGGCGGCGTTTGCCAGCAAGCCCATCGAATCCAGCACATTGAAGAGCAGGAGGCTCTCCCAGATGTTCAGGTCCAGTTCGCCGTGGTCCAGGACGCCGGCGCAAGCCGCATGGTTTCCGATGACCTGAAAGCAGCACTGAACGACGAACTCCGGAATCACCGGATTTACCTTGCCGGGCATGATGGAGGAGCCGGGCTGAACGGCAGGGAGCCGGATCTCTCCCAGGCCCGCCTCGGGGCCTGAACTGAGCAGCCGCAGGTCCTTGGCGATCTTGATGAGGGTCCGGGCCAGCATCTCCAGGGCGGTGGAGACTGCCACCATCCCGTCCGGGTTCTGGGCGGCGTCGAAGAGGTCGGGCGCCAAGCGGTAGGCCGGGTCGCCGCTGATTTCCCGAAGGCTGGGAAGGATCCGATCCCGATAAACCTCGGGAGCATCCTGCGAGCGCCCCACGATGGTGCCGCCGAGGTTAATGACGTGCAGCTCGTCCACGTCGCGGGCGATCCGGCCGGCGGCTCGGGCAAGGGTGGCTTCATAGCCTCCGAACAGGTCCCCGAAAGTGACGGCCACCGCATCCTGAAGGCAGGTCCTGGCCACCCGGGGCTCGTCCTGGAATCGGGAGGCCTGGGTTCGCAAGACCTGCCTCAGTCCTTCAAGGGCATCGGCCAGCGGGGGCCGGGAAGCGATCACGGCCATGCGGCAGGCGGTGGGGTAGACGTCGTTGGTGGACTGGTGGAGGTTGACGTGATCGTTGGGATGGACCAGATGGTATTGCCCCCGGCCCCCTCCCAGGAGCTCTTCGGCCCGGTTGGCCAGCACTTCGTTGGCGTTCATGTTGGCCGAAGTGCCTCCTCCTCCGTGGAAGCGATGGATGGGGAAATGGCGACAGGCCCCTTCGTCGATCAGTTCCCGAACCGCTCGAACGATGGCCGCGGCGACCTCGGCGTCCAGGAACCCGGCCGTCCGATTGGCCTCGGCAGCCGCCCACTTGATGCGCAGCAGCGCCTCCACCAGGGTCGGATAGTCGCCGATGGAGCGCTCCCCCGACAGTGGAAAGTTGTGCAGGGCGCGTTGGGTCTGGGCTCCATAAAGGGCTTCCCGCGGGACCTGGACCGGGCCCAGGAAGTCGTGCTCCTCACGCCAGGGGCCGCTCGACATGGTCAATCCTCTCCGACGCCGGCCTGCGCCTCGAGGAAGGGCAGCAGCGCCCGGCTCAGCAGTTCCGGTTTCTCCAGCATGGGGAAGTGTCCGCAGTCTTCGATCAGGGCCAGTCGGGCACCGGGGATCAGTTCGGCCAGGCGGAGGCTCTGTGCGGGAGGGGCCGAGTCGTCCGCTCGGGTGCCGATCACCAGGGTGGGATGCCGAATCTCTCCCAACCGGCCGGTCAGGTCGAAGCGGCTGTAGTCGCCGACCAGTTGCAGGCCCAGCTCGTCGGAGGTGGACCGCATCTGCCGCTTGACCCAGCCGCGAACCGACTCCGGGGCGCCGGGAGCAAACCAGGCGTCGAAATGGCGGTCGAAAGCACGTTGGAAGCCCATCCGGGTGGCATCGGAGGCGATTCTCTTCGAGATCAGCCGGTCTTCTACATCGGAGGCGATGGTCGCCACCAGCACCATCGCGGCGGTCTGCTCCGGCCGTTCCAGGCAGAAGTGCTGGGCCACCATGCCGCCCATGGAATGGCCCACGATGACGGCCGGCCCGAACTCCAGGGCCGCCATCATGGCGCTCACGTCGGCGGCCAGTTGCCCAATGGAATAGCCTCGGGCAGGCGCTTCCGAGTCGCCGTGCCCCCGGAAGTCGACAGCCAGACAGCGGAAGTTCCGGCCCGCCAACTCCCGGCACTGGCGTTGCCAGAAGGACCGGTTGCACATCCAGCCGTGCAGCAAGACGACACCGGCTCCCTGGCCGCACAGGCTATAGGCCAGTCGGACGCCGTTGACTTCAACCCGGCCCGATGTGGAGCCGTCCTCGTTCATGAGTTCTCCCGACGCCTGCGGAAATAGTATGCCAAAGGCTTTGGGGGAGCAAGGAGGGCCCGTGGTCCTACCCTCCCCAATCTTTTTTAGTTGATGGCGGCAGGTCTCGCTTCTATGATGGCGGGGACTCCGGGACCGGCGCCGCCGGCCTGCCAAGTCAACTCACATGTGGAAATATTTCGACAACCTGCCCCTGAAGGACAGAAGCAACATCTCTTCCCTGGGAGAGGGCGACACCGCCCTGGTTCGCAGCCGCCAGATCGGCCCATCCCTGGGGTTGGACCACCTCTACTTCAAGCTGGAGTTCCAGAACCCCTCGGGATCCTACAAGGACCGTTTCGCCAGCATGGCCGCCTCATTGATGATCGAGGAGGACCGCGACCGGATGCTGGCCACCTCCTCCGGCAATACCGGCTCGGCCCTGGCGGCCTACGCGGCCCGCTTCGGCTTTGAGCTGGACCTGTATGTGCTGGAGACGGCCTCGCGCGCGAAGCTGGTGCAGGCCGAGGCCTACGGCGCCCGGGTGATCCGGGTCCGGAAGTTCGGGGTCACCGAGGCCGGGACCAACTCGGTGGTGGAACGGCTCAAGGCCCGAGCCCGGACCAGCGAGGCCGTGTTGCTGATCTCGGCCACCTGCATCAGCCCGCGGCAGATGGCCGGGGTGAAGACCATCTCCTTTGAAATCTGCGAGCAGCTCGGCGGCGCCCCCGATCACGTCTTCGGGCCCATCGGAGGGGGCGGCCTGTTCTACCAGTGTTATCAGGGGTATCGGGAGTGGTTCCAGGAGGGGCGCATCGACCGGGTTCCAAGGATGCACGCCTCCCAGCCGCAGGGATGCGCCACGGTGGTGGGGCCGCTGAGCAGGAACGAGACTCGCGCCCAGGCGGTCACCTGCACCAGTGAGATTTCCGGGTTGCAGGTGGCCGCCGTGCTGGACGCCCAGGTGGCCCTGGACGCGGTGCTGGCCAGCCAGGGGTCGGGCCAGATGATGTCCGATGAGGCCGTCTACTCCTGGCAGCGCCGCCTCATCCGGGAGGAAGGCATCTATACCGAGCCTGCCGGGGCCACAGCGCTGGCCGGCCTGGAACTGGCGGTGGGCCAGGGGCTGGTGAAGGCGGACGAGAGGGTCGTGTGCCTGGTCACCGGGGGCGGGTTCAAGCACCTGGAATCCATCGACGCCATGCTGGAGGGCGCCTCCATGCCTCTCATCAACGTCGACGAGATCTGATCTGAAAGGCAGACGGAGAATGGCCCAGAGGCGCATTGCAGTGGTCGGCTGCGGATCCATCGGACGCCGGCACGCCCGCGTGTTGTCGGCCCGGCCGGAGCTCGCGGTGGAGCTGTGCGAATCCCATCCCGACCACCTGCAGCGGGCCTTGCGGGAAGTGGGCGAGGTTCCGACCCATACGTCCTTCGAGAGCCTGCTGGCCACTCGCCCGGAAATGGTGGTGATCGCCACACCCCACCGATTGCATGCCGAAATGGCGATTCGGTCGCTCCAGGTCGGGTGCCACGTGCTTTGCGAAAAGCCCATGAGCGACAGCCTGGCTCAAGCCAAGCGAATGCTCGAGGCGGCCGAGGCCGGTCGCCGGGTCTTCAGCGTGGGGTTCACCTACCACTTCCATCCGGTGATGCAGCACCTGAAGGAGCTCATCCGGGAAGGAGCCTTCGGGCGCATCCTCTCGCTGCACTTCCACGTGGGGACCTATCTCACCCTGATGAACTCCATCTCTCGGCACCAGGCCGAGGTGGAGGGGGCCATCGCCATGGACTACGCCCACCAGCCCGACCTCTATTACTGGTGGTTGGGGAAGATGCCGGTCAGGGTCTATGCCGCCGGCTGCCGGGGCGGAGAACTGCCGCTGCAGTCCAATCCCAATCTGATGGCCGTCACCCTGGAGTACCAGGAACCGCTGATCGCCACCATTCACATGAACTACGTGCAGCATCCCGACCGCGGCGCCTGCGAAGTGATCGGGGACCGGGGCTGGGCTCTTTTCGACATGCGCTCCAATTCGCTGCGACTGGGCAATCGCGATACCGAGTCGGAAACCGTCCGCACCTTCGACCTGGAGCGGGACCCCTTGATGGCCGACGAGCACCAGGCTTTCCTGGATGCGGTGGACGGTCGCCGTCCACCCGAAAGCCCGGCCCGCGAGGCTATTCAGTCCATGCGTATTGTCGAGGCCATTATTCAGTCCTGGAGACAGGGCGCCCCGGTGGCCTTGGAGGAGTGAAGGATCTAATAGGAGTCCAATGAGCCGACCGCCTGAATTCGACATCGAAGCCATCGCCAGGGAATCCAAGGGAATCCGTTCCTTTTCGGTGGATCTGCCCGAGGGACTGGGAGACCTGGCCCGGCAGAGCTTTCTGGCCTCCAGCGGGTTTTGCCCGGAAGAACGCATCGCCGCCGAGATGGCCCTGCAGTTCGATGGCCGGAGGCTGTCAATGCCCGTCCTGACTGCCAGGGGCCGCCAGGACGGACCCACATTGGTGGTGACGGCCGGGGTTCATGGCGACGAATACGAGGGGATGGAAGCCATCTACCGGACCTATGAGGCCCTCGATCCCGGCAGGCTGGTAGGGACTTTCGTGGCCGTGCCCATTGTCACCCTGACGGCTTTCTGGCTCGGCATCCGCTGCAATCCCGTCGACTCCCTCAATATGGCGCGGGTGTTTCCGGGCAGCGCCGATGGCAGCTTCAGCCAGCGGCTGGCCCAGGCCGTGCTGCAGCGGGTGTTGCGCCATGCCAGCTTCTACATCGACCTGCACAGTTCGGGGCGCAACTATCACATGTTGACGCTTTGCGGTTACTCCATGCTGGGAAAGCAGGCCGCCGTCGCCCGGGAAGCCGCCCTCGCCTTTGGAGCCCCGGTGGTCTGGGCCCATCCCAACACATCTCCGGGGAGAACCCTCTCGGCTACCCTGGAGCTGGGCATCCCTTCTCTCTATACCGAGGCCTATGGAGCCGGCCACGTGCGGCCCGAGGACGTGGACTGCTACACCCAGGGGCTGGCCAACCTGTTGAAGTTTCTCGACATGACGGTGTTGGAGGGCGCGGGCCTACCCGCGGGCTATCGCCCCTGGCTGCTGGGGGGATCCGGAGACATGGACGTGGCCATCAAGTGCCGGCAGGGTGGATTGTTTTTCGGCGCCCTGGAGATCGGTGCGCGAGTGCGCCGGGGAGACCTGCTGGGTATTATCCGCAGCCTGGACGGAAGGGTGGTCGAGGAGATCACGGCTCCCGCCGAGGGTGTGTTGATGCTGATGCGGGCCACGCCCCGCATCTACCCGGGCGAGAACATCGCGGCCCTGGCTTCCGAAGCCTGAGGATGGGCGAGCCGCCCTTGGAGGCGCAACCGCCGCCACCGGGGCCTGAACAAAGGCTGCGGGAGAGGACACCATGAAACTCAAGGACAAGGTGGCCGTCATCACCGGAGGGGGTACCGGAATCGGCAAGGGAATCGCCAAGTGCTTCGCCCGGGAGGGAGCCCGCTTGATGCTGGCTCAACGCCGCCTGGCGGTGGCCGAACGAACGGCGGGAGAGCTGGGCGGCCGGGCCCTGGCCTGTGACGTCTCTTCCCGGCTTCAGGTTGAGCGGCTGTTCGAGGAGACGCTCCGCCACTACGGGCAGATCGACATCCTGGTCAACAATGCCGCCGTGACCGGATTGCCCGCGCTCACGCCTTTTCTGGAGTGTTCGGAGGAGGCCTGGGACAACATCCTGGATGTGAACCTGAAGGGGACCTTTCTCTGCTCTCAGCTCGCCGCCCGCCACATGGCCTCCCGGGGCCAGGGCGTCATCATCAACATCTCCTCGGTAGGGGCCTACGCGGCCCAGAGCTGGGCGGCCGCCTACTGCGCCAGCAAGGGCGGGATGGAGGGGCTGACCAAGGCCATGGCCCTGGACCTTTCTTCCCACGGCATCCGGGTGGTGGGCATCGCGCCGGGCGACATCGTGGTCGAGAAGAACCAGCAGCTCGGCCAGGAATTGGATGATCTGGGGGTGGACCGCACCTATGTTCGAAAAACTCCGCTGGCCCGCCGCGGGCTGCCGGAGGAGATCGGCGCCGCCGCCGCCTTTCTGGCCTCCGACGACGCCAGCTTCGTGCACGGAACCACGTTGATCGTGGACGGCGGCTTTCTCAGTTACTGACCGGATTCGGTGGATCCATCCTGTTCATCCCTGTGAGACAAGAATCGAAGCTATCCGATTAACCAACCAACGCCACTGTGTGAGAAAGTGAGGACGCCATGCCGGCTTTCGAACCCGTCGTCTATTTTCGAGACGCCATCGTTCCGGCCTCTCAAGCCAGGATTGCCTACTACGACTGGGGCATCATCCTGGGGGCCACCGTGACCGACCTGGTCCGGACCTATGGTCACAAACCCTTCCGCCTGGACGATCATTTGACCCGCTTCTATGCATCCTGCAAGTACGCCCGCATCCAGCCGCTGCTGACTCATGAGGAGACCCGCGAGGTCACCCTGGAGCTGCTGGAGCACAACCTGCAGGGAATCGGCCAGTCGGACGACCTGGCCATCGTCTACTTCATCACCCCCGGGGAGAATGCCGTCTACGGCGGGCTGCCCGAGGGGGCGGTGCACCAGGCGCCGACCTTCTGCATCCACACCTATCCCATGCAGTTCGCCACCTGGCAACCGCTGTTTCGGGAGGGCGCCCACGTGGTCATTCCCTCCATTCGGCACGTGCCCCCCGAATGCCTCGATCCCAAGGTCAAGAACCGCAGCCGGCTGCACTGGTGGCTGGCGGAGCAGGAGGCCCGCCTGGTCGACCCCGAGGCCATCACCGTGCTGCTCGACCTGGACGGCAACATCAGCGAGGCCAGCGGCGCCAACTTCCTGATCGCCAAGAACGGAAGGCTGCTGTCGCCCACCAGCCGCAACATCCTGGGCGGCATCAGCCTGCTCAACGCGAGCGAGCTGGCCCGGGAGCTGCAGATTCCTTTCATTGAGAAGAATCTGCAGGTTCACGACGTGGTGAACGCCGACGAGGCCTTCCTGGCCACCACTCCCTATGGCATCGCCCCGGTCACCAGGGTGAACGGGCTGACCATCGCCGACGGGAAGCCGGGTCCGCTGTTCGACCGCTTGACCAAGGCCTGGAGCCGGCAGGTGGGCATGGACGTCCTGGAGCAGATCATGAGCCCTGAGAAGGTTCACTGACGGGGAACCGGCCAGAACAGCGGGTCTGGAGATTTTCCTCCGGAATCGGCTAGAATACCGGGATCCATGTCTTAATAGGAGGCAAGCCGGTGAAGGTCGTAACGGGTGCCGTTGTGGTCATGGCGGCGATGGTGTTGCTGGGGGTGGAACGCTCCCCGGCCGAACCGCCCCCGTCGGGCGCAGCCACCGTCGACTTCCAGCGGGACGTTCGTCCCATCCTCTCCAACCACTGCTTCGAGTGCCACGGGCCCGATGCGGCCACGCGGATGGTGGATCTGCGGTTCGATACCCGGGAGGGAGCCTTCTCGCAGCGGCCCAGCGGAAGCCTGATCGTCCCAGGCGATCCCGAGGCCAGCCTGCTCTACCAGCGCATCTCCCATCCCCAGCCGGCCCTGCGGATGCCGCCCGCCCACTCCAAGAGGCCTCTGAACAGCCAACAGATCGACACGCTCCGGCAGTGGATCCGGCAGGGAGCCGCCTGGGACCGGCACTGGTCCTTCAAGCCCATCGGCAGGCCCGAACCGCCTCCGGTGAAAGACTCCTCCTGGGTCCGCAACCCGCTGGACCGCTTCGTCCTGGCCCGTCTGGAAGCCGAGGGTCTGGCGCCGGCTCCCGAAGCCGACAAGAACACCCTGGCCCGCCGACTGGCCCTGGATCTGACGGGACTGCCTCCCGACCCGGGAACCCTGGCCGCCTTCCTGGCCGACGATTCCGACAGCGCCTACGAAACCCTGGTCGACCGCCTCATGGAGTCGAAGCACTGGGGCGAGCACCGTGCCCGCTACTGGCTGGACGCGGCCCGCTACGGAGATACCCACGGCATCCACATCGACAACTATCGGGAGATGTGGCCCTACCGCGACTGGGTGATCCGGGCCTTCAACCGGAACAAGCCCTTCGACGAGTTCACGGTCGAACAGATCGCGGGCGACATGCTGCCCGAAGCCGACCTGGAGCGGCTGGTGGCCACCGGCTTTCATCGATGCAACATCACCACCAACGAGGGCGGGGTCATTCCCGAAGAGTACGAGGCCATCTACGCCAAGGACCGGGCCGATACCACCGGCCTGGTCTTCCTCGGCCTCACCGTGGGATGCGCCACCTGCCACGATCACAAGTTCGATCCCATTACCCAGCGGGACTTCTACGCCCTGACGGCCTTCTTCAGGAACACCACCCAGTACGTGATGGACGGCAACATCTCCGATCCTCCGCCGGTGCTGGTGGTTCCGGAGGCTCAGGACCTGGACCGCTGGCACCGGCTTCGCCGGGAAGCCGCTGAAGTGGAAGAAGGGATCGAGAGCCGCGCCACTTCCGTCGACGGGGCCTTCTCCGACTGGCTGGCAGCCGACCGTCACCGCTCGCTGCAGGCGCCGCTGGAAGCATCGGCGGAGCTGTTGCGGCTCCGGCTGGGCCGCAAGGCCTCCGCGGAGATCGAGGGAAAACGAAAGAAGGTCGTCCTCCGTGAGGGAGCAAAGGTGCGCGAGGGGCCCACAAGGAACCAGCGCTCGCTGCGGTTCGGGGAGGAATCGTGGGCGGGGCTGCCCAGCCTGGAACTCGACACCGACACGCCCTTTTCCATCGCCTTGTGGTACTACCAGCCCGAGGTGGTGGGGACCTTTGCCGTGATGGGCCAGTCCGACCCTGACGATCACTCCCGCGGCTGGACCTTGATCAGCCGCTCGCGGCAGCTCGTCCTCACCCTGACGGGAGAGAAGCCGGCCCCCGAGAAACCGGCCAGCTCGGTGCAGATCCGTCCCATCAACACCCGGCGGCTGCCTCCGGGTGAGTGGACTCACATTGTATTGACCTATGACGGCTCCGGAGAGCGGGCCGGTCTGGGGCTCTACTGGAACGGCGAGACCATCGAGTCCCAGGGCAGCGAGTATTTCACTCGGGTCGAGGGCAGTATCCGGACCGACCAGCCGCTCTATCTGGGCCGGGGTCTGACCAAGGTCGGGGACCTCGCCGTTCCCGAGGTGAGCAGCTTTTCAGGGGGCGGCATCGCCGATCTCAGAATCTTCAATCGTGCGATCTCGGCCCGCGAAGCCAAGGTAGTTTCGCTCTGGTCCAGTCTGGAAAGCGCCCGGCACAAGAAAACCCAGGCGCTGTCCCCCGAGGAGCGGTCGGCCTTGCGCCTCTACTACCTGACTGTCGAGGACGACCGTTATCGCCGGCTGATAGCCCGCGCCCGGGAGATCGAGAAGGAGTGGCGAGAGGTGCGGCGGCGAGGCGGGATCACCCACGTCATGCAGGAGAGAGCCGACAGCCAACCCGAGGCCCGTATCCTCTACCGCGGCAACTACGATCAGCCGCGCGAGCTGGTGAAGGCCCGGACGCCCTCGGCTCTGCACCCCATGCCGGCCTCCTGGCCCCGCAACCGGCTGGGACTGGCCCGCTGGCTGATAGACCCCTCCAATCCGCTGACGGGCCGGGTGGTGGTGAACCGCTACTGGCAGGAAGTGTTCGGCACGGGGCTGGTGGAAACCAGCGACGACTTCGGCTCCCAGGGGAAGCGTCCCTCCCATCCGGAGATGCTGGACTGGCTGGCGGTGGAGTTTCGCCGCTCGGGCTGGGACATCAAGCGCTTCTTTAGCACCCTGGTGACTTCGGCCACCTATCGCCAGGCGGCGGTGCTCACCCCCGAGAAGCTCGAGAAAGATCCGCGCAATCTGCTGTTGTCCCGCGGGCCCAGCTTCCGCATGGACGGCGAGATGCTCCGGGACTACGCCCTGGCGGCCAGCGGTCTGCTGGTTCGCAAGATCGGGGGGCCAAGCGTCAAGCCCTACCAGCCGGACGGGGTCTGGGAGAGGGTGGCCATGCCCACCAGCAATACCCGGACCTACCGGCCGGACAGCGGCTCCAAGCTCTATCGCCGCAGCCTCTACACCTTCTGGAAACGCTCGGCGCCTCCGGCCTCCATGGAAATCTTCAACGCGCCCACCCGCGAGCACGCCACCGTGCGCCGGGAACGAACCAATACGCCGCTGCAGGCGCTGGTCACCATGAACGACACCCAGTTCATGGAAGCTGCCCGCTATCTGGCTCAGCGGGCCATGCGCGACGCCGGCGCCGACTTCGACCGGCGGCTGGACTTCATCACCACCCGGCTGCTGGCCCGCGAGCTGAGACCGGTGGAACGAGAGGTAGCCCGGCGGACCTACCGGGAGTTTGTCGAGTATTACGGATCGGCCGGCCGGGAGGCCGGGAAACTGCTGGCCACCGGAGAGTCGGCGCCCGATGAGGCGCTGCCGGCCGCCGAGTCGGCCGTCTGGACCATGTTGACCAGCCAGTTGATGAACCTGGACGAGGTCCTGAACAAGTAGGGGTGTCCCTGCCGGGACGCGACAGCCCCGGAGGGCGACTGGAGCCAAGGGAGCCTCCCGGTCACCGGACCCCGTCTTCCAATGGGAGGGATTCGAGATGCATCCACACCAGGAAGCCATCCTGACGGAAACCCGGCGCCATTTCTTCCGGCGGGGAGCCAAGGGGATCGCCGGAATCGCCCTGGGCAGCCTCCTGGCCGAAGATCTCCTGGAGGCCGGCGGCACGGCCGAGACGGTTGGCGGGCTGGCCCACCTGCCCCACTTCGCCCCCAAGGCCAAGCGCTGCATCTACCTGCACATGATGGGGGCGCCGCCGCAGATGGACCTGCTGGACTACAAACCCAAAATGAGGGAGTGGTACGACAAGGACCTTCCGGAATCGGTACGCCGGGGTCAGCGCTTGACCACCATGACCTCGGGCCAGGCGCGCTTTCCCATTGCTCCCTCCGTCTTCGACTTCAAGCAGCACGGCGGCAGCGGCGCCTGGATCTCCGAGCTGCTGCCCCATACGGCCAGCATGGTCGACGACATCGCCATCATTCGCTCCATGCACACCGAGGCCATCAACCACGAGCCCGCCATCACCTTCATCCAGACGGGCCGCCAGATTCCCGGACGACCATGCATCGGCTCCTGGATCTCCTACGGCCTGGGAAGCATGAACCGGGACCTGCCCACCTTCGTGGTGATGAACGCCGAGAAAAGCCATCCCAAGGCAGGAGTTCAAGCTATCTCGGCCAAGCTGTGGAGCTCGGGATTCCTCTCCCCGAAGTACGCCGGCGTGGGGCTGCGCGGAGGAGACGAGCCGGTGCTCTACCTGAAGGACCCCGGGGGAGTCTCCCGACAGGTGCGGCGCAAGATGCTGGACGGTCTCGGCGAGTTGAACCGGATGCGGCACCAGGAAGTGGGGAACCCGGAGACCCTGGCCCGTATCGAGCAGTACGAGATGGCCTTCCGAATGCAGTCCTCGGTGCCGGAGATGAGCGACCTCTCCAGCGAGCCGAAAAGCACCTTCAAGCGCTGGGGGGAGGAGGCCAGGCAGCCGGGCAAGTTCCAGAACGCCGCCCTGATGGCCCGCCGGCTGGTGGAGCGGGGCGTGCGCTTCGTGCAGATCTACCACCGCGGCTGGGACGTTCACTCCTCGGCCCCCGAAGTGCTCCCGGCGCAGGCAAGGGACGTAGACAAGGCTTCATGGGCGTTGATTCAGGACCTCAAGGAGCGCGGGCTCTTCGAAGACACCCTGGTCATCTGGGGCGGAGAATTCGGCCGCACCATCTACTCCCAGGGCGAGTTGACGCCCACCAACTACGGACGAGACCACCATCCCCGCTGCTACAGCCTGTGGATGGCCGGGGGCGGCGTAAAGGGCGGCGTGGTTCACGGGGAGACCGACGACTTCTCCTACAACATCGTCAAAGACCCGGTCCACATTCGGGACTACCAGGCCACCATCCTGCACCTGTTCGGCATCGACCACGAACGCTTCACCTACCGCCACCAGGGCCTGGACGCCAAGCTCACCGGGGTCGAGTCCGCCCACGTGGTGAAAGCACTGCTGGCCTGAGAAATCTCAAAACTCCCGAATCTCGATATTGCGGAAATGCACCGGCGCCCCTTCCGACTGGAGGCCGATCGGCCCCTGGCGCACTGGATAGGGCCCGCTCTCTCCAATGAAGACTCCGTTGAGCTTGGCGCCGATCACGCCGTCCCGCGAGGTGATATCGAGCCGGTTCCACTCGGTGTGCGGCTTGCGGGCCCGGGTGCGCGCCTCCTCGTCGCCGTCGCTTCGGGGACCCTCGGCGCCCCCCAAGGGAAAGATCTGCGCCAGCCGCGAATAGAGGCCCTGGACCTCCACGCAGGCCGGCCACACCTTGTGCTCCCCGGAGATGTAGTGGAACACGCCGCTGTTGCCGGCCTGCTCGGGGTAGCGGAACTCCAGCGTCAGAACGTAATTGGAGTAGGACTTCCGGGTGGAGAGATACCCGTTGGGCGTACCGTTGCACTGGATGACGCCCCCCTCGGCCTTCCAGGAGGCCGGGTCTCCGAAAGCAACGAAAAAGTCCTTTTCGAAGTCGTCCAGTACGTCGACGGCGCCCGACTGTTCCGGCGTCGGCGATTGACAGCCCAAGCCGAGCGAAAGGGCGGCAAGCGCCACCAGGATGGGGATACGCGAGAGCATGGTGTCTCCTCGGTGAGTTCGGTTCCGATGGGTGAATGGCGTCCAGTATACCTGAAGCGGTGGGGAGAAGGGACTGGATGGGTGCTCGGTGGGAGGGGTGGTTCAAGCGTCTCCGGCAAGTACGGGGGATGTAGTTGAATTACTGGAATAACTCTATTCCGACATCTACGCCTTGGCCGGCGGATAACGACCAGCCGACGCTTCGTCGAACTCGGCTGAACGAACCTGCTTCCCAGCACGCCCTGTCACACTACCCGGTGTCGACCCTTCCCGTCCATTTCCAAAGCATTTCAGAGTCGCTCCACCCGATTTTTCCAGTAATAAAACAACGTCCCCGGTTCTCCCGGGCCATCTCGCGCTGTCCCCCTAAGTCGGCGGCAACCCTATTGGTTGCCTGATTGTTCCCGGTGGCCTCGAGACTGAGTCGGGGCCGCCGGGCAAGGATTCATGGCGTCAATAGCGGGCCTGTCAGGGTATACTGTTCAAGGTATGGTTTCGCCGGTGCCGATCGGCCCCGGCCGTCCCCGGCGTGGCCGCACCTTTCTCCCTCTTCGCATTGAATCGTTTCCACGGGTTGGGTGAGCGGAATCACCCCATCCGGAAAGGGAGAAAGCTAGTGCCGACCTCGTCAAAACCTCAAACCAGCGCAATTCATCGGGTCCTGATCGACAGCGGCGCGGACCCCAAGTTGATCCATCCCGCCATCGAGGAGATACGTCACTTGAGTGGCCAGAACGTCACCACCGCCATCGGAGCCCAGATCACCGAGCTCCGGTCCGACGTGCAAACTCAGATCACCGAGCTCCGGTCCGACGTGCAAACTCAGATCACCGAGCTCCGGTCTGAGATGCAAACTCAGATCAAGGGTCTGCAAGCTCAATTCACCGCTCTCCGAGCGGAGATGAACAACCTCACCAAGATCATCTGGACGCTCATCAGCCTGCTGTTCATTCCCATGTTCGGCCTGCTTTACAAGATCCTCACGTCGTGACCCAAACCGATTTTGGCGGGGATAAAATATGGCGAAGTTGTTGGCTTACGGGAATCACTTTTTTCCCGTGCGTGAGCCCTGGCCGGCAGCAAAGGAGCAGCCGGTGCTCGGTCAGGCCCGGCTGAACGGTCCTGGTTCTCAGCACATCCCGTCAAACGACGAGGTTTCGAGCCCTTCCAGTCGAATCCAAGGCATTTCAGAATCACCCCGCCCGGCATTTCCAATTATTCAACAACGTCCCCTGTTTTTCTCTCGGCCTCGGCTTCCCGCAGCTCTTCTTCCGTGCGGTCCAGTAACTGCAAGGCATCGACGTAGCGCGACCCTTCCTTTCCAGCCTTGTTTCTGATTGTGCAATAAAACTGAATGCCAATAGTGTGAATAATTCAGTCATTTTAGTGTTATTATCATGAACTCATGGGGTCAGGATGCTGGTCTTGGCGCCAGCGGAGCTTGGCGGGCCTCGACTCCGGTGTCTGCTTCGAGACAGGGAGCGGCGGCCAGGAGCCGGGTTTGGCTCCGGTATCCAAAGGAGAAGGGAATTGAAGAGTCGCGACGAACTGATGCAGGAGGTCGCGGTCCTGCGGGATCGCATCTCCAAGCTAAGCGCGGCCAGCCTGCGCATCAGCGCAAGCCTTGAGTTCGACACGGTCTTGTCCGAGATTGTAGAAGGCGCCCGCGCGCTGATCGGCACCCGTTATGGTGTTATCGCGACCATCGGGGACTCGGGACAGTTGGAGGAGGTCGTTTTTTCCGGCTTCACTCAGGAAGAGCGCCACCAGATGACGGAATGGGCCGACGGGCTCCGGTTGTTCGAACACCTCCGGGACCGTGAGGGTGCCTTGAGATCAACTGACATGCATGGCTACGTCCGGTCGCTTGGTCTTTCCCGGCACCCGATCCTGCCGAAGACCGTTCTGGGAACGCCGTTGTGTCATCGGGGGGTGAGTGTCGGCATCTTCTATCTGGCCGGCAAGGCCGGCGGACGGGAGTTTTCCAGCGAAGACGAGGATGTTCTGGTGTTGTTCGCCGCCCAGGCGGCCACGGCGATCGCCAACGCGCGCACTTACCGTAAGGAGCATCGGGCCCGGGCCGATCTGGAGGCCCTGGTTGACACCTCGCCTATAGGCGTTGCGGTTTTCAATGCGCGGACCGGACAGCCGGTGTTGATCAATCGGGAGGCGAGGCGAATTGTCGAGGATCTGAGCCCCGCAGGTCAGTCCGCGGAACAGTTGCTGGAGGTCATGAAGTGCCGGTGCGCCGACGGTAGTGAATTCTCATTGGAAGAGTATCCGGCGGCGCATGTGCTGAGCAGAGGTACGATGCTGCGTGCCAGTGAGACCGTGTTTGAAGTTCCGGGCGGCGGGAGCGTCACCACGTTGGTCAACGCCACGCCCATCCGTTCCGGGGACGGCGCGGTCGAGTCGGTGGTGGTTGTCATTCAGGACATGGCGCCGCTGGAAGAGCTGGAGCGGTCGCGGGCCGAGTTTCTGAGCTTGGTGAGTCACGAACTGCGAGCGCCGCTGACTTCCATCAAGGGCTCGGCCGCCACCGTGATGGACGCCTCTCCGGCCCCGGACCTTGCCGAGATTATTCAGTTTTTCCGCATCATCGAACAACAGGCCGATCACATGCGCGGCCTGATCAGCGACCTGCTGGATGCCGGGCGTATCGAGGCGGGCACTCTGTCGGTCACGCCTGAGCCGGCAGAGGTGGCCGACCTGGTGGAGCAAGCCAGGAATACCTTTCTGAGTGGCGGTGGCCGGCACGCCCTCCTGATCGACCTGCCGCCAGACCTGCCCCGGGTGCTGGCCGACCATCGTCGCATCGTCCAGGTTCTCAACAACCTCTTCTCCAATGCGTCGAGGCAGTCTTCCGACTCTGCGCCCATCCGGGTCTCGGCCGTAGTGGATGGATTGTACGTGGCCGTCTCGATCTCGGATGAAGGTCGGGGCATACCTCCGGATCAGTTGCCGAATCTGTTCCGCAAGTACGCCCGTGTCGGAGGCGGCGAAGACGGGATCAGGGGGTCGGGCTTGGGGCTGTCCATCTGCAAGGGACTGGTGGAAGCCCATGGGGGCCGCATCCGGGCGGAAAGCGGTGGAACAGGTTTGGGCGCACGATTCACGTTCACGATTCCGATAGCCGAGGAGACCGCCATCCGTGCCACTAACGGCTTCGCCCTGAATCCCACACGTTCGCCTCGGGAAAGACTGGAGCGAACACGCATCCTGGTGGTGGACGACGACCCGCTGACATTGCGTTTCGTTCGAGACTCTCTTACGGCCGCGGGCTACATACCCTTTGTGACGGGCGACCCTCAGGAGGTGCCCCATCTGATCAATGCCAAGAAGCCCGAATTGGTCCTGCTGGACCTGATGCTGCCCGGAACCGATGGCATTGAGTTAATGGAGCGAGTTCCGGAGATAGCCGGTCTGCCGGTCATTTTCATCTCCGGTTATGGAAGGGACGGGACCGTCGCCAAGGCCCTGCAGAAGGGCGCCTCCGACTACATCGTCAAGCCCTTCTCGCGGACGGAGCTGGTGGCGAGAGTCCAGGCGGTCCTGCGCCGAGTAGCCGAGCCGCCTGAACCCTTCAGGTTGGGGGAGGTCGCGATCGACTACGCGGGACGACGGGTGAAGGTGGCCGGGAATCCGCTGGAGTTGACAGCCACCGAATTCGATTTGCTCAGAGTACTTTCAGTCAATGCGGGACGGGTCGTCACCTTCGAGTCGTTGCTGCGCCAAGTGTGGGGCAAGCGGGAGCAAGGCGATCCTCGCCTGGTTCGCACCTATGTGAAGAGGCTCCGTCGCAAGCTCGGCGATGACGCGCAGAATTCCGCCTACATCTTTAACGTACGCCGGGTCGGCTACCGTATGGCGAGGCCGGGCGAAGTGTAGCGAGCCTGGTCGTCATAAGCGCCGTGTGTGGAGATCGGGTGGGCTCGGACGAACCATTTGCGTCCATGCTCGAACCCCGGTGAATTTCCTGTCCCCCGGCAGCAAAGGACCTATATCGTGCAGGCGCCGATAGCAACCGCCCCCTCCGAGTGTTTTGCCGACTGCGGTCAGGGGACGGACTCATGAGTCGGTCCGATCGATGAGAGACGCCCGCGGGGGAGAAATTTCATGGCAAGCATCCGTCTGGTCGACCAGGGGGTGGTCTACCGCAATACCAATCCGGGCTACGAGTTCCATTTCGCCTGCCACAGCTACCTGGTCCAGGTGACGCCGCGGGAGCTGCTCTGCACCTTTCAACGGGGCCAGGCCCTCTACAGCGTGGACTCGGCGATGGTACAGGCGCGCTCCAGCGACGGAGGGCGGAGCTGGCAGACCGAGGGACTGATCCATGACGCCTCCGGGGACGACCGGGCCTACTCCTACCACGCCCCCATGTGCACTTGTCTGCCCGACGGCTCCCTGCTGATGACGGCCCAGCGCTGGGACCGGTCCGATCCGGCCCATCCGTTGTTCAACGAGCAGACCGGCGGCATTTTCCCTGCCGACACTCTCTTCTACCGGTCCGCCGACAAGGGCGCCAATTGGACGGGGCCACGGGTTCTACGGGTTCCCGAAGGCATGGTGATCACCCCCAGTTGCTCCGCGGTGGTCTTGTCGAACGGAGACTGGTTTCAGGCGTTCGACCAGTGGCACGCCTACCAAGACCCCGGTCCCTACAAGCCCAGGACCGTGGGGCTCTTTTCCTCGGATGAAGGTCGAAGCTGGGGGGATCCGGTGATCTTCGGGGTCGGATCGGACACCGGTAAGGGCCACTGGCACGGGCGAGTCATCCGGCAGCGCGACGACAGCCTGTTTGCCCTGTTCTGGACGGCCGATCTCAAGTCCGGGAGCAACCTGACGCTGTACGCTTCCACCGGCACCCCGGACGGGCGGGAGTGGTCGGAGCCGGTCCCGACCAACATCCCCGGACAGACCAACTGGGCCGTGGATGTGGGCGGGGGCCGCATGGCGGTGGTCTATACGGTGCGGGAGACCGACCCTCCCGGGTTTTTCGCGGCCTGCTCCCAGGACGGAGGCCTCACCTGGGACCTCGACAACCAGATCCAGGTTTGGGACGCCACCGGCCGCGACAAGATCGGAACCGATGCGCCCGAGTCCTACCCGCGGTCCCATGACAGCATTGCCTTCGGGGCTCCCATGGCGACCGTGTTGGACGACGGCGATATCCTGGCGACCTTCTGGTGCACCGAGGTATCCGTCACCCAGATCCGCTTTGCCCGTCTGAGAGTGGAGTAGGCGGTTCGGGGAATTTCACCGGGACTGTATCTCGACCCGCTGAGCCGTCGAGGACTGTTTGTAGCGGGCTTGGGCTGCCTGGTCGATGGTGGCGGAGGCGGCGTCGTAGACGATGGCCAGAGCCCTGCGGGAGATCCGGCTGGGATTGGCATCGGCGCGGTGAATCATGTCGCAGTGGTGGGCCAGCAGGTCTCCCGGCGAAGCCAGCGCCTTGACTTCGGCGGCTTCATCCTCGGGCCCCCAGTCGCTCAGTCCCTGGGAAAAACCCAGGATGTTCGACACCCGGTGAGGACGGATGCCCTTGCGGTGCGAGCCCCGGACGTAGCGGATGCACCCGTTCTCCTCGCTCACCGGATCCAGCGGGAACCACAGGGTCACGGCCTGGCTGGGGACCAGGCAGAAATAGTATCCGTCCTGGTGGGGAGGCGTGGGCTTTCCGATACCCGCCGGCTTGTTGAAGAGCTCTACCCCTCGGAGAACGACCGGCGTGTCCAGTAGCGCTTCGGCCAGCCTGGCGAACTTGGGGAGAGCGGTAATGGACTGGAAGAAAGGGTCGTGCGCCTCCATTTTCTGCATCTGCTTGAGGGTTTCCGCGCGCCCCTGGATCTCGTAAAAGACGTCGGTGGGGGGCAGGCCGGGGGCGATCTCGCCCAAGTAGCGCTTTAGATTCTTCTCCAGGTTCCGCACCTCCTCGGGCGTCAGGTAGCCCTTGAGCCTGACGAAACCGTTTCTGAAAAATTCCTGGTGATACTGTGAATACGGATTCATGAGCGGCTGTCTCCTCAGTGCGATGAAATGGGAGGTTTCGTTCCTCGGACCTGTCCGGCTCTGTCTCCCTCGAAGCCCCTAAACTTCGATTGACACTCGACGGAAAACCATACACCATGGCTGTCCCGTTGGCAAACCGCGCCGCGGCCCGCTCGGGGGCCTTCCGGTTCCGCCGGTTTGCCCGGAGCGGAAGATTCCCTCCCACCCCTTTCGAGAGGACCCATCCATGATCGAGGTCATTGAAGACGTCACCATCTACGACAATCCCAGGCCTCAAGTCCACAGTCGCCACGGGATTTTCCCCGGCTTGGTGGAGTTGTCCGACGGGGAGCTGCTGAATCTGTTCGTCCTTGGAGAAGCCTTCGAGTCGCCCAACTCCACCACCCATGTCTCGCGGTCCCGGGACGGCGGGCGAAGCTGGACTCTGCAGGGGCCGCTCTACGACAAATCGCTGGACCCGGTGGTGACCAGCGAATGCCTGAAGGCCACCCGGCTGCGGGACGGTCGCTTGATCGCGGTCGGCTATTGCTTCTACCGGCACGACCTGGAGCAGGGGATCAGCATCGAAGAGACCGGAGGCATCCTGCCGGGAGATGACATCGTTTCTTTCTCCGAGGACGACGGCAGGACCTGGACAGTCCCTCGGGTCATTCCCCGCAGCCACCCGGAACTGCTGGAGATCTCGGGTCCCTGCATTCAGACCGCGGAGGGTGACCTGCTGGCCGTGGCCGGCGTCTTCAAGATGCCCGACGGCTCCAATCCCTCCGGCCAGTACGGCGTCCTGTTCAGGAGCCGGGATAACGGGGAAACCTGGGACGACAGAGGTCGCTTCTTCGACCTCCCCGGCAGGGAAGTGACGGCCTGGGAGTCACGGATCTGCGAGATGCAGCCAGGGCGGGTGGTGGCCATTACCTGGGCCTACGACTTTCCGGCCTCCAAACACCTGCCCAACTACGTGGCCATCTCCCGGGACAACGGCCACACCTGGTTGGACCCGATCAACACCGGTCATCAAGCCCAGGCATCCAACCTGATGTGGCTGGGCGACGACCTGCTGCTGACCATCCACTGCCACCGGGAGGGGGATCTGGGCATCTGCATCCGGATCGTCGACCTGGCGGGAGACCGCTGGAAGACGCTGGAGGAGAAGTTCATCTGGAACGCCGGTCAGTCTCTGGCGACCGATTCCGGCCAGGTGATCCACGAGATGTTCCAGTCCCTGCGGTTCGGCCAGGCGTCGCTGCTGCCCCTGCAGGACGGCACCATCCTGGCCGCCTACTGGACCATCGAGGACGGCCAGGGCAGAGTCAAGGCCCACCGCCTCAAGGTCAGCGCCTGATGGGCAAGCCGGCGGGGCTTTCCACCCTGTGATTTATGAGAAGAATTAACATCGATGCACAGGTTTTCGCTTGGCAACTCACCTCGTGCGAACCCCGCAGCGGCGCACAAGATCTCGCCTGTGGCTCGCCTTGTGCGAACCCCCCACCGCATCAGCCTTCGCCTGCGGCTCGGCTTCTCCGACTCCCCCTCAAGGGGGGAGTGATATCCGTGTGATGAAGAGGGAACGGAGTCTATGCGGTAGACCGGGAACATGGTTTACATCCTGCCCAGGAATCGGGCAAGAGGCCTGGTGCAGGCCTCAAGTATCACTCCCCTCTTGAGGGGGAGTCGGAGAGACAAGGGCGCAGCCCGCAGTCGATCAGGAGGGGGGCCAACACCGACCTCACATAGAGAAACGCAGACTCCCCACTTTCCACCAACCCCTAACAATAGGTTGCAGCCGTCAGGGCGTAGACCCGGGCCACGCGGACCAGCTCGTCCAGCGTGACCGTCTCGCTGGTGGTGTGGGCGCCCCGGGCCAGGGGGCCGTGGGTCAGGGCGGGGATGCCGGCCCGGTTGCAGAAGGCGTTGCCGTCGTCCACAAAGGGCTTGCCTCCAAGGGGCAGCGGCTTGCCGGCGGCGGCCGTGTGGGCCGACTGAAGCGCCGAGACCAGGGGTTCGGCGGGATCGATGCGGAAGGCTTCGGCCATGAAGTGGTAGTCTGCCGTGATTCGGGTGCGGCTCTCCCGGGCCAGATCCTGCAGACGCTGGCGAAAGTCGGCCTCCACCCGGGGTCCCACGCCCGGAGTCACCCAGCGGCGGATGCCGTTGAGACGGCATTCCCGCGGAGACTGGTTGTAGATTTCGCCCGAGTGGAATTTACCGATGAAGATCGAGTCGTGGCCGGCGTAGGGGTCGCGCTGCTGCTCGAGCTCCTGCTGCCAGCGGGCGAAGCGGGCGGCCAACTCCACCCCGGTCCCCAGCACGTCGGGCAGCCCCTCCGGACGCAGCACCTCGTGGACGGGCGGCTCCTCCCGGCTGATGGTGATTTCAAAGATGCCCGACCCTCGCCCGGCCAGGGCCAGCCGATCCCCCAGGTATTCCGGAAGCAGCACCCCGTCTCCCGTGTAGCCGGCATCGATCAGGGCTCGCACCTGGCGGCCGTCCCCCCAGGGGCCCTCGTGGTGGTCGTGGGCGGTCAGCAGGATGCCGCCGCCCGACAGGCTGCCGGTCTCCCGGAGCACCCGCAGGGCCTCCACGAAGGCGGCAATCCCCCCTTTCATATCCGAGGCCCCGGAGCCGTGCAGCACGCCCTGCTCGAAGCGGGGAGGCACAAAGGGCAGGTGGACCGTATCCAGGTGCCCATCGAACTGCAGGGTGCGCCCGGGCCTGCCGCTGTCCAGCCGGGTCACCACCGCCGGGGATTCGGCCCAGTCTGCCTCCGGACGTTCTACCTTGAATCCGTCCTCCCGGAGAATGGCGGCCAGGCGGTTGGCGGCGGGTCCGGCGCTTCGGGTGGGACTGGGCACCTCCACCAGGTCCGTGGCCGTCTGCAGCAGGCGCTCCGGGTTGACGGCCGCCAGCAGCTTCTCGGTGATTGAGGAGGGCAGGGTGCCTTCGGTCATTTTTTTCTTTCCGATTCCGTGGGCCGCTCCCGGGTCTCTTTCCCGGGGGTCATTCTTCGTGTCTCTTCGTGGGTATCTTTTTCCCCAACGGCTATTCCGCCCGAAACTCGCCGATGAAAGTCCATTCCGACCGCCGCCGGGGAGACTCGATCTTGTTCTCTCCCCCGGCGCCGATGATGCGGCCCTCATGCCAGGCGAACCGATCCACGAAGGCTTCTTCGGGCATGGGTGTGAGTTGGCTGTACTCCAGGGTTTGCAGGTCGAGCTGCCACACCGTCTTGGCAAAGCTCATGAAGAGGATTCTCCCCGGAACATGGAGCGGAACCAGCGGCCTGGCCTCCAGGGTGTCCTCGGGCAGGGGAGGAAGTTCCTCCCAGAGGTCCTGCTTGAGGTCGTATTGCAGGGCCTGGTTGAACTGGAATGGCGGCACCCCCGCCTCGGGAGAGTCGATCCCGCCGAACAGCCAGATGTTCTCTCCGTCGCCCTCGGCAGCAAACAGCCACCGTTTGCCACCGGGATAGGGCGATAGCTCCCGCCAGCCTTTTTCGGGCGCGGCCGTGTCCAGAACGCTCAAGCTGTTGGTGGCCGTCTTGGAGGTGCAGCAGGTGCCCGCCTCGTCGGTGGGTTCGAAGCGCTCCACCCCGCCCAGCAGGAACAGGGAAGACCCGGAACTTCCGGCCCATCCGAACAGGCGGGTCCGGGGCAGCTCGCCGAAGACCTCCCACTGGTATCCGTCCCCATTCCTGGATAGCCTCAGGATCTTGCCGATCTCCTGCCGGCCGTCGAAGCCCCCCAGAACGTAAAGCCGGTTTTCCACCACGGTATAGGCCGAGTAGCCGAAGGGGAAGGGGGCATCCGGCAGCCGCTCCCAGGCCTCGGTCTCGGGATCGAAGGCGTGGGTGCTTGCCGAGAAGATCTTTTGGGTCCAGTTGCCCATTTCCCCCTCCCACCAGGTGCCGCCCGCGATCACGAACTTGCCGTCCAGCAGGCCGGCGGCATGACCGGCCCGCGGCTCGGGAAGCGGCGTGGATTTACTCCAGTGAAGCTCGGTCCCGGGGGCCAAAGGGTCCGGGGCGGGGGAGCACCCCGGAATGGTGCAGAGACCCGCCAATCCAAGCAGAAACAGAATCGCCCCGCCCAACCCTCTGCTGGCGTTCATGGTGGCATCCTTTCCGCCGCGTAGCCGCGGTTACTTCAGTTGGACCTCGACCCGGTCCACGACCGGATAGAGATCTCCGTTGCCCGATTCCAGCACGGCCCGGTACTGCAGGCGCCGGTCTCCGAGATTCAGATCGAAGGCTCCCTCCTGCAGAGAGCGCCAAGCCTGCTCGGCCAGTCCCTTTGAGTCGGGTGAGGAACGGACCTGGAAGCTCAACCCCGTTCCCTGGGCCTGCTCGGCCCGGAAGGTCAGCCGGCCCGCCGAGACCTCCCGGTCCCAGGCGAAGACCGAGGAGCGGTAGACCTGCTTCCACTGGCGATGATGGATGTGCCCCACGTCCTGAATCCACATCCAGTGGGTTCCGATGGTGGGCAGGGTTTCCACCCGGGGATTGCGGAACCGATTCCCGTCATTGTAGAAGACCTTGGAGTCGGTATGGTGGTTCCCGTCCCGGGTGTGGCAGGAGACGGCCAGGTCCAGCCGTCCGTCCTGATCGAAGTCCCCGGCCATGGCGTCGTGGGCCGAGTCGGTGATGAGGATGGTGCGGTTGCGGGTGCCGAACCCCTGGGGGCCTCCCCAATAGAGGTAGGAGGCCACCGACTCGCGGGTCAGCTCCGCCAGGTAGTGGGGCGAGAACAGGTCCAGGTGGCCGTCGCCGTCGAAATCGGCCACGGCCATGCCGATGGGGGTGAATCCGGGAAGCCATTGGGCGTTGGAGGATCGGAATTGTCCGTCCTGGCCCCAGAAAATCGACAGTCCCATGTCGTGGTGGTGGGACACCGGGTCCCTGTAGCTGCCCACCGCCAGGTCCAGTTGTCCGTCCCCGTTGAAGTCGGCGGCTTCCAGGCTGATGGGGAAGGGGATGCGGAGTTGGCTGCGGCGCTCCGGGGAGAACATCTCCGGGCCGCCCCAGAGGATGTGGAGGCGGTTCTGCTGCGAGGAGACGAAGGCGGTGTCCAGCCAGTCGTCCCCGTTGAGATCGGCGACCAGGCTGCCGACGGTGCGATAGTCGAAGGGTAGCGCCAGCCGGCCGGACGGCAGAAACCCCTCTTCGGATCCATATCGGATCACAAGATAGTTCTTTCCCTTTTTGGCTTCGAAGGCACCCAGTACCAGGTCCAGGTAGCCGTCGCGGTTGAGGTCGGCCACGTTGCTGGAGCCGAGGTTGCGCTCCCGCAGGACGGTTCGCCGGCCCTCCAGGTCGAAGCCGCCAGGTCCGCCCCAGAAGATATTGGCCCCGGCGGTGGGATCCATTGCGGCGGCGTCGCCGGCGTGCTGGGAGTTGAGCACGATCAGGTCCGGATAGCCGTCGCGGTTGAGGTCGGCGGCGCTGGCTTCATAGCCGCTCTGGAAGGGGATCTCCCAACGGTTAGAGGCGGAGAAACCTTCGGAACTTCCCCAGTAGACGTGCAAGGGCACCCGTTCGGCCACGGTGCCGCCCAGGCTATTGCAGAAGAGGACCCGGCCCGGCAGGGAGCCGCCGGGTGGAACGATGGCGGTGCCGGTGGCGCCGATGGTCCGCAGCGTCAAGGGATGCTGGTCCAGCACGCTGCTGCCGGTCCCGAAGAAGACCAGTGAGTTGGTTTCGAACTGCTTCGAGCTCTGGTGGACCGCTACCGACAGGTCCTGGTGGCCGTCTCCGTCCAGGTCCCCCACCGCGCTGGACCGGGCGTAGGCAATGGCCAAGCCGGTGGAGCGGCCGGCGTCGAACCCTTCGGCCGAGCCCCAGAGAATCTGGAGAGGCTTCGCGACGCTTTCGGAGGCCCCGGCGGCTTCCCCCCCTCCGGCCCGGGCCAGGGTGAAGTCGGTCAACACCAGGTCGGGATGCCTGTCTCCGTTGAGGTAACCCACGGCAATGTGGGAGGCGTTGGGAGCGGCCCAGGTGCGGGGCTCTCCCCAGCCGGTTCCGGCTTTTCCGCCCACGAAGTAGACTCTACCCCGATCGGTGCCCACCAGCAGGTCGATGCGTGAGTCGCCGTCGGCATCGGCGGCCGTGAGGCACAGGCCCTCCTTGCCCGGGAGCGGCACCTCCTGTCGGTTCAGCTCCCGAGGCGACCCCGGGGCCGCCCGGCCTCGGACCACCTCCGCCACTCCGCGCTCGCTCAACACGGCCGCTTCCTTGAACCCGTCGCCGTCGAAATCTCCGGTAGCCAGGTCCAGTGCCTGGGGGATGCCGAGCTCGGCGGTGTCGGTCAGGAGAAACCCCTCCGGGCTCCCCCAGAAGATTCTCAGGATGTTTCCTTCAGGCTGGCCGGGAAGCCAGGCGGTCTGGTTGAGGGTGACGATGTCGGGCCAACCGTCCCGGTCCAGGTCGGCCGCGGCCACGGCCAGCGCGCCGTAGACCGGCAGTTGGCCATGGCTTCTCCGGTTGGACCAGCCGTCCTTGCCTCCCCACAGGATGGTGAGCAGTCGCCTGGGGTTCTGGAGCCCGCTGCGGTTGGGGCAGAAGAGGGCGTCCAGGTGGCCGTCGCGGTTCAGGTCCTCCAGCACCACCCTGAGGCTCCCCTCCACCGCCAGCTCGGCCCGGCGAACTCGCCGCGGGGACTCCAACAGGCCCAGCGTGGCCGGAATGTAGGTGAAGTTGTCGTGGGTGCTGTTGAAGATGAGGTCCAGATGCCCGTCTCTATTTAGATCGAAGCGGTGGATGGTGCGAAGGGCGCCGTCCCGGCTGACGTAGAGGTTCTGTCCCGCCGCGTCCAACCGGCCGTCGGCGAAGTCCTCGAAGGAATCCTCCACCCAGAGGATGGGTTCTCCGGCCGGCAGGGACGTCGAAAAGAGGGCCAGTGTCAGAATGGCGGCGGTCGCGGCGGCTCGCAGGGCGTGTTTCATGGGTCCGGCTCCTCCGGTGGAAACGGGTCCTCCTTGGGGAATGGCTCTTCCGGAGCGGCAACCGGGACTCTCCGGCGGGGCCGTTGCACGGAATCCCTTGGGGAGGATCGAATGCGGGTCAGATGCAGGTTGTAAATCGCGCACAGAATACTGTATTTTGACCCCGAGTCAAGGGATTTGCCCCTTTTCCCCAGGAGGGTTTCCGGCCCTGCCCAAGACCTCGTTCCGGTGCCTTCTTATTTGAAACAAACGAGAAAAGACAAAAGGAAAAGAGATATCCACGAAGGGCCACGAAGAACGACGAAGGGCCACTAAGGCATTGAGGTGAACCGCGAAGGGATGCCAAGGTCGCGAAAGGATTTTCAATTTCTGATTGTTTCACCCTCGAATGATCCGCACGACAGGGCGGGGGCCGGACTTACCTGAGAATATGCTGCTTTAGCCGGCTTCCTTGAGAGCGGCGAAGCCGCGGCAGCACTTAGCCGTGGGCGTCAGCCCATGGGAAACGTCGTGTATGGGTGTCGAGCCGCGTAGGCGGCGGCAGCAAATGCCGGTGAGCCCACGTGAAGCACAAGCCGACTGTTTATCCTGTGCATCCATGTTCGATAAGTAGAAAACCGGTTTTGCACGACATGGCCCTTGTTCCCGACAGGCCATGAAGATGCGTTGTTTCCCTCTCGTATGATCCGCCCGGCGGGACGTACCAGGAGCACCATGAGAATCGAAGCCATCGAACTCCACCGGGTGGCTATGCCGGTGATCTACCCCTTCCGCACGGCCTATGGCGACGGGCACGTGATCGAGAGCGTGCTGGTCAGGATGTCGGCTGAAGGGTTGGAGGGCTGGGGGGAGTCAACGCCCTGGGAATCTCCCCTCTATTCCCCGGAGTGGGCCGGAGGGGTCTTTGCCCTGATTCGGGATTGGCTGGCGCCGCGGCTCCTGGGGCGGGAGATCGATTCGGGAGAGGCCCTGCAGCAGCAGTTGGCCCCCTTCAAGGGCAACCCTTTCGCCAAGGCCGGCCTGGATCTGGCCTGGTGGGACCTGGAAGCCAAAAGGCGGGGAATGCCACTCTGGCAACTGTTGGGCGGCCGGGGCGACACCATCGAGGTGGGGGCCGATTTCGGGGTGATGGACACCGTCCCCGAGCTGCTGGAAACCATCGGCGGCGCGGTCGAGGCCGGCTTTCCCAGGGTCAAGCTTAAGTTCAGGCCCGGCTGGGACGTGGAGATGGTTCGCAGCGTGCGTGAGGCTTTCCCGGAGCTGGTGATGCACGTGGACTGCAACAGCGGCTACCGACTGCGGGACCTGCCCGTTTTTCAGGCCCTGGACTCGCTGGGCCTGGCCATGATCGAGCAGCCGCTACGCCACGACGATCTGCTGGACCACGCCGAGCTGCAGCGGTGCCTGAAGACCCCGTTGTGTCTGGACGAGAGCATCGTCTCGCGGGAACGCACCCGCCAGGCAATCGACCTCGGCGCCTGCGGCTGGATCAACTTGAAGCCCGCGCGCGTGGGTGGATTAACCCCGGCGGTTCAAATCCTGCGTGAAGCCGAGAAGGGTGGAATTCCCTGCTGGGTGGGGGGGATGCTGGAGTCGGCGGTGGGGGCCTGTCACTGCATTGCCCTGGCCACCCTCCCCAACATCGGCTATCCCGCCGATATCTTTCCCTCCAGCCGCTTCTACCGGAAGGACCTTTCCGTGCCGGAAATCGAGCTTTCCGCTCCCGGGCGGATCCGGGCTCTGCCGGGGCCGGGGATCGGCTGCGTCCCCGATCGGGGCGAGCTGGAGCGGCTGGTGGTGGAGTCTCATCGGTTGGCTTGAGCGAGCGCTGGGAGCGAGGGGGACGTTGTTGAACGCAGGAATGATTTCATGAGCAGACCTGAACTGCGAGTGGTCTTCGAGCCCGAAATACCCGCATACGATCCCGATCTGTACCGGTATCAGACAGTGGCGGAGGGAATCACGGGTTTTGAAGCCGTCAACCAGAAGGAGCTGGCCCTCTTTCGGCAACGCGGGTACCTGGTGGTTCACGAGGCTTTTTCGATGGCCCGCGTGGAGGCGGCCAGGCAGGAGCTCTACCGATTGGGCACCAGCCCGCGGCCGGATTGCGAGTCGGTCTATTTCGAGGGTGCGGTCAGGCAGCAGTTGCCGGAGCTGCAGGGAAAGCCCTTTGCCGCGCCCAAGGGCCCGCGATTCGCAGATCTGGCCCTGGGGCACTCCGGGAAACGCCTGCCGTCGCTCGAGGCGGCAACCCGGATGCGTTTTGTCCGCAAGTTCATGGGCTTCACCCGGGAGGAGAACCCGGGCCTCAAGGCTCTGGCGGAGGATCCCTCTCTCATGCGGGTGCTGGGCCGGATTCTGGGAGGAAAGCCGGGACTCTACCAGGACATGGCGCTGATCAAGCCTCCCGGCGGAAGGGAGAAGCCCTGGCACCAGGACCGCGCCTACTTCAACCTCACACAGACCACTCCAATCGTAGGCGTCTGGATCGCCCTGGACCGGGCCACTCCCGAAAACGGCTGCATGCAGGTGATCGAAGGGGGGCATCAACAAGGTGCCCGAGCACACTTCATGAGGCGTGACTGGCAGATCTGCGACAGCGAGATCGCAAGGCTCCCCCGGGTGGCCATTCCCATGAGGGCCGGCGGCTGCCTGGTGTTCGATGCGCTCCTGCCTCACGGCACTCCCGCCAACCGCACCGACCGGCAGCGCTGGGCCGTGCAGTATCACTACGTGTCGCCGGAAAGCCGGGAGACCGGGGACGAGGACCGTCTGGCCGTGTTCGGTTCCGAGGGCAAGGGAGTGAGTTGCTGACTCACTTGGGCTATCCCGGAATGACCAAAGGAGTTATCCACGAAGGGACAGTGCGCCGTGGAATAGGGGACGTTGTTGAATTACTGGAATCACTTCGATTAACCCTTCCCGAATTGCTTTGGTTCAATAATGTCTCCTACGCGGTCTTTACCAGTTATTCCAGTAATTCAACAACGTCCCCAGCGCTGCACGACGAATTTTTGCAATAGGCTCATCAAGGAAAGGTAATGTCGATGAAAGTCAATCTGGCTCGTAAGAAGCTGCTCGAGGGCGGGATCATTTCCGGTCCTTCTCTCTACTACCCGTCACCCGAGATCGCCGAGGAGGCCGTCCAGCACGGATTCGACTTCGTGTGGATCGACTGGCAGCACGGGGCCTGGTCGGAGTCGAGCATCAACGCCTCCATGGCGCCCTTCGTCCATCGGAATACGGTTCCCCTGGTGCGGCCGCTGGGACCCGATCCGGCCTGGATCGGGAGGGTGCTGGACCTGGGGGCTCTGGGGGTCATCATTCCCATGGTGGAGACGGCCGAGCAGTGCGAGAGCATTGTGCGTGCGGCCAAGTTCCCGCCCAGGGGAAACCGCTCGGCCACCGGCCTGCGGACCGCCTACCACGCCGGCCACAGCTATTTCGACTACACCGAGAATGCCAACGACCAGATACTGACGGTGGTGATGGTGGAGACCCCGAGCGGGGTCCGGAACGTGAGGGAGATGATGGCGGTGCCCGACGTGGACTGCGTGTTGATCGGTCCCTACGACCTGGAACGGGCGGTGGGGGCCGAAGCCCTGGGCCAGCAACCGACCCGGGAATTCCGGCCCTCGACGGAGGCCGAGGCGCTGGTGCAGGAGGTGTTGAAAGCTTCCAGGGAGACCGGCGTGGCCGCGGGCTACGTCACCAACAGCCCCAGCGAAGCGGAAGAGCGGGCCGCCCAGGGATTCCGAATGGTCTGCCCCGGCCACGACATCACCGACATGATCGAGGCCTTCAAACGCATGAAGCACTGCTCAGACGGGCTGGATCGTTTCCTGCCCTGAGGGGGTTGGACGGGCTGTGCGGCGCCACCGTCTGAATGCACTAACCGCCAACGCCGTCACGATTGGCAGTGACACATACTTGAAAAACATGATCTCGATCCAAGGCGATTCCGCTCCGGCCTGTTCCAGGGCGGCAATCACCTCGGGATTGGGTTCGGTCCGTTTCTTTGCCGGGTACAAGGGCGTCTCACGTGAAAAACTTGCCCGTGCGTTGGGATCGGCCCCCGCTTCGAGGCAGGCGGTCACCTTCTCTAGCGACGCGGACGCGAAAAATCTCTTCGTATTCCAGTCTTGGCAGCTCGGGCCCTCGTTTGCTTCAACGCCGCCTGCCGATAGGGCTTCGCAGCCTCCCATAACGACAACCAAAATCCAGGCGACCTGGTAAGCGCCGGCCGATTCACGTTTCATGGTGACTCCCAAATCATCGGTCAAACGCGCCAGCGTTCACCGCACCTCCTTCAACTTCCGATAGGCCATGGTTCCCTTGAGCCCGCGGTTGCCCTCGGCGAGATCCACCGGTATCTTGCCCTCGTTGTCTTGAACCGTTGGGTCCGCTCCCGCCTCCAGAAGAAACGACACAATTGCCGGATCGAAATTGGAATCAGCGGCGAGGTGCAGGGGGGGGCGGCCCCGAGAGGGCTCCCGTGCGTTGAGGTCGGCGCCGGCCTTGAGTGTTGCGCCGGGGACGTTGTTGAATTACTGGAATATATTGGATCGGCCGTTCCTGAATTGCTTTTGATTGAAAACGCTCCCTACTCGCTTTCTTCAAGTTATTCCAGTAATTCAACAACGTCCCCTACTCGCACGGTCCCTCTCGGTTTGTCGGATCTCCGCGTTTGGCGGCTTGCCGCTGCCCGGACCGTCGCTGAGCTTCAGGATGAGGACGTTCTATTTGTCAATTATAGCCGACATTCGGACGACGCCAAAGATCTGCCACTGGGATGAGTCAGCGCTGGGTGAGTACAAGCAAGGGAGGCCGCGGTCGGAACCTACGTAGACCCCAACCATCCGAAGCGGATAGCTGAACCCCGCGGAATCCTGTCGTCCGCGGTCCGAAAATGAGCAGGACTTTCCAAAATATTTCTTGACATCACGTGTACTAGTACTCATAGTACACATATGTTGCCATTCACCGTACAGTTCCGAACGGGCCTGTCGATCTACCAGCAACTGGTCTACGCCGTCCAGAAGGCCATCATCTCGGGCCAGATGCTGCCGGGAGACCGCTTTCCTTCGGTCCGCAAGCTGAGCCAGGAGCTGCGGATCAATCCCAACACGGCTCAGAAGGTGGTGACGCGGCTGGTGGACCAGGGGCTGCTGGAGGTCAAGCCGGGAGTCGGCACCATGGTGGGCCGCCTGCCGGAGGCCTCCCCGCGGGAGCGCTCGGCGCTGCTGGACCATGAAGCGGAAGCCCTGGTAGTGGAGGCCAGAAGGCTGTCGCTGACGCTGGAGCAGGTCCTGGACGCCGTTCAGGACCACTGGAACGGCCTTTCGGAAGTTTCGGTCAACGCCCGGGAGAACCCCGGCAAGGAAGGCTCGAAATGAACGCCATCATTGAGACCCACGAGCTGACGCGGCGATTCGGCAAGACGACGGCCGTGCGCAACCTGTCGCTGCAGGTCCCGGAGGGAAGCGTCTTCGCCTTTCTGGGACCCAACGGAGCCGGAAAGACCACCGTGATCAAGATGCTGATGAACATGATCCGCCCCACCAGCGGCAGAGCCCGGATGCTCGGAACCGATTCTCTCAGGCTGGGCCCGGCCCAACTGGCCCGGATCGGCTACGTCTCCGAGAACCAGCAAATGCTGGAATGGATGACCGTTCAGCAGTTGATCGACTTCTGCCGCCCCATGTATCCCACCTGGGACCCCGATCTGTGCCGGCAGTTGAGCCGCCAGTTCGAGCTGCCGCTGAACCGGAAGATCAAGACCTTCTCGCGGGGCATGAAGGTCAAGGCCTCGCTGCTTTCCTCGCTCTCCTACCGGCCCGAGCTGGTCATCCTGGACGAGCCTTTCACCGGCCTGGACCCGCTGGTCCGGGACGAGTTCATTCGCGGCCTGCTGGAGTTGAGCGGCCGCAGCCAATGGACCATTCTGGTGGCCTCCCACGACATCGACGAGGTGGAGCGCCTGGCCGACTGGGTGGGCGTGATCGACAAGGGAGAGAGGCGGCTGGCGGAGCCCACTGCCTCACTGCAGGCCCGCTTCCGTCAATGCGAGGCCACCCTGGAGCCGGGCCGGGAAATACCGGAGACCCTTCCCGATTCCTGGCTGCTGGCGGAGAGGGCGGGCCAAGTGGTTCGGTTCGTGGACTGCCGCTACCGGGAGGAAGGCGGCGAGCAGACCATTCGGAACTCCCTGCCGGGTATAAAGGACTTGACGGTGCGTCCCATGTCCCTGAAGGCCATCTTCCTGGCGCTGGCCCGGACCTTTCGACTCTACGGCTAGGTGGGCATAGGAGGGCGAAATGAACCTGATACTGCACTTGGCGGCTTGGGACCTTCGCTGTCTGCGTCCCTATCTGGGCCTGTGGCTGGGCCTGGTGGTCCTGCAGGCGGTCTTGGTCGGGTACGCTCCCCATCTTTTTCCCGTTGAGAGAGGACTTGTCTTCTCTCTCTCTTCCTTTGCCGGGTGGTTGGCAGTCCTCAAGATCTGCCTGCTGGCAGTGATCGTTGCCCAACTGGTGCAGAAAGATTGCACCGTTGGCAGCACCGCCTTCTGGCTGAGCCGGCCCGTTTCGAGAGTGCGGCTACTGATCGGTAAGGTCCTTTTCCTTGTGCTGGCCGTCATCCTGCCCTCGCTCCTGGTGGAAGTCGGCCTCCTCATTAATTGTGGGGTCACCCCTTACGACACCCTCCGCTCCGTTCCGCAGATCTTCTTTCTGGCACTGCTGGCGGTGGTTCTTCTCATGATGCTGGCGGCTGTGACCACCAGTCTGGCCAGAGCGATCCTGGCCGGTGGCCTGGCGTTTCTCGGTCTGCCTCTGCTGTGGTTCTTAGCGCTTGGCGCCTGGTCGCTTTTCTTCCTGGGGATGGAAACCTTTCTGAGCGATGAAATCACGGTGGCGCGGCCCGTTCCGCCTCCCAGCTACGACACCGTTTTTGTCGGTACCGCACTGGTCTTGTTTGTCATATCCGGGGGCGTGGTTGGCTGCCAATATCTGACTCGAAGGACGACCTGGAGCAGGATTTTTCTGGTGACGGGGGTCTTACTGGCTCTCCTTATCTCTTCCATGGGGAATTGGGAGCAGCTTTTGGGGACAACCCCACCTGGGCTCGACACGGCAATCCTGAACCCTGCACAAGTCGGAGCCAGGGTCGAACGGGAGAGTCTGGCGCTCGCTTCAACGCGGGCCCCTTTGTCTCTCTTCGGCTTGAAGGGAGACAAGACGATGGTTCTCAAGGGGAGCATTGCGCTGTCACCTCTGCCGTCCGATGTTGCCGCCATTGCGGCCCAGATATCTGCCAAGCTGGTCTTGCCCTCCGGAGAGCATCTGGCCAGTCACGTCAGTCAGAGCAACTATGCCTTCGATGTCTCCCGTTGGGGCGGTGGATATGTAAGCGGGGAGAGAGCCGCCGCGCTGAGACAGACTATAAGAGGGATAACCCTACTGGATTTCGACGGCCCCGTTGGGCTGCACGACTGGGAGCTCTTTGCGTTCGGCAAGGATCTCTACGACCGCCATCGGGAGGTCGGGATGGCATATACCGCCCAGGTGGATTTCCTGATCCAAAGGAACGCGATCGCTGCCATGAGGTTGGAGGAGGGAGCAGGCTACGACAGGGGCTCGGACCGGGCGGCGATTCTCTCGGTTGACACATCCAACCGCGGCCACTCGATCGTCCACATCAATGAGATCGGCCATCGGCTCATGCAGGACGTTCGCAGGCAGGTTACCTATCTCCTGATCAATCGGTCCAGGCGGCAGGCGCTGGTGGGGTGGGATTCGGGGGCCTTCTTGTCGATGCCACCCCATCTGTCCCGTGGCTTCCCGATGCTGAGAGTCCGGCGTTTGAGGCTTAATTTCAGTCCGCCTCATAACGGCCCACCGATCGGTCCGGATTGGTATGACGGGGCCGAACTGATCCGGATCGAAAGCCGCGACCTGGGTTGGATTTCCAGGTCGATCCACTTGGAGGACCTGGTGTTGGAACGAATTGCCCGGTCCTCTCCGGAGGCGACGCCGACCGAAGCCGGCGGCGGCACAAACGGGAGTATTGAGCGGGAATGAAACGGACGTTTCACATCATCGGCAAGGATTTCCGGGACCTTCGACTGCTTTTCCCTCTTGCGGGGTGGTGGAGCGTCGCAATCCTGCAATTGCTCCTCATTGCAGTTTTTCCGCGGCTTCCGAGTTCTCCTCCTGCCATTGAAATGATGTTGGGCGTCTTGCTTGCCGGCTTGGCCTGGCTTCTGGCGGCTCTTGAACTTGGCTTGCTGGTGCTGATCGTCTCGCAACTGATACAGAGGGACTCAACCGTCGGCAGTACAGCCTTCTGGCTGAGCCGTCCTGTTTCCGGGGCCCGCGTGCTGGCAAGCAAGTCCCTCTTGCTGCTGCTCGCGGTGATCCTTCCGACCCTGGTGTTACAGTTCCTGATGCTCCTTTCCAACGGCGTGACCCTTTTGGATGCCTTCCGCTCGGTTCCACAAATTGTCGTGCTCCAGTTGCTGGTTCTCTCCGTTCTCATGATGCTGGCGTCCTTGACCCCCAACCTGGCCCGCATGTTGTTCCTGGGAATTGTCGCGGCTGTTGGATTGGCAATCGTACAGTACACAATCCGTCTGTATCTCACCCATAATCGTCGGGACCTTTGGGATAGATCCCTTGAAGATTCGGCGGCCATTGGATTTTCCCTGTTCCTTCTGGCAGTAGCCGTGACGGCGGTCTGCCATCAGTATTTGACCCGGCGGACGAAGCGAAGCCTGATCCTGGCCTCTTCGGTTTTTCCCGGAATGATTCTCTTCATGACTCTGTGGTCCTGGGATTTCTGGACGACAGAAGCCCCCGTGACCCGGGCCATCCTTGACCCGGAGCAGGTCGCGGCGCGGGTCGAGGTCGAGAGCCTCAAGTTTCATCGAGGGACGAAACGCGAAGGTGACGATTGGCTGTTTCTCAGGGGAGGTCTTGCCGTGGACTCGCTGCCCGCGGGTCTGGTTGCCATCCCCGCGGGCATATCCGCGGAGCAGGTCTTACCGTCCGGCAAAGCCCTGGCACGTCATCGCTGGCGGAGTTCCCGTTTCCACCCTGACCTGTCCCCACGATATCGGTCTTACATCGACGAGTTTTCGGACTGGGACCGGGTGGCAATGCTGGAAGGATCGCTGGGCGGAGTAAAAGTCCTCAACAGGTATGCTCCATCCTGGCAACTTCCGTTGGAGTTGTTTGCGATCCGTCGGGAACACTACGACCGCCATGCCGGCGCCCCCACGGTCTACCAGGCCCAGGTGGAGTTCGTGGTGCAACGGAACCGGATGGCAACCATGCGGCCAGTCCCGGCGAACTCCTATGTCCGAGGCTCCGATCACGGCCGCATCCGGGCGGTGACCGGTCTTATCTACCGACCATCGGAACAGGGATTCAACATCCTGCTCAGCGAGTCCGAACATAGGCTCACTTTGGATGCCGGGATGATCGTATGCTACCTGCTGGTCCACCCTTCCCGGCGGGAGGCGCTCCTGGGAAGTCGAAACCATTTTTTCCCCGCCACATTGGCCAATCCCCACCCCTGGTCAGGTATTGTCTCCATGCTGCGGGTCGGTCGACGGTCCTTGGAATTCCGGCTCCCCGAGGGCAGCCCGCCGCTACCTGAAAACTGGTTGGAGGGAGCCGAGCTGGTACGCGTCGAGACCACCCACCTGGGTGCGTTCTCCAAGACAGTCCGCATCGAGGACTTTGTCTTGGAGCGCATCCCCGTGAGCGATGCGGACTCGGAATGATTGCTGTCGCCGCCTACGCGGCTTGGGGGTGGGGGCGCCGTTTCCATGGGCTTACGCCCACGGCTAAGTGCGGGCGCCGCATTCGCGGCTTGTCTCGAACCCCGGGCTGGCGCCCGGGAGATGATTATTTAAGAATCCTATCCCCCGGCAGTGTTGTGGTTTGGGGGAGAGCGGCGTAGCCGCGGTTGACGTCGGTTACCCATCGAAACGCTTTCTACAGGTCTTCCCTATAGAGCGCCGTAGCCTCGCCAGCACTTAATACCCCTGCACATAAGTACTAATACGTATTCTGGCTGGTCTATTAAAGTTCACCCTGGAAACCTTACTGGCGAGACTCGACTTGGCAGCTACGTATACGTGGCAATACTTATGAACCAGTGTACTTAGCCGTGGGCGTCAGCCCATGGGGGTGTGAATTCTGCACTCCGTCAGCCGCGAAGGCGGCGAACCAGGTGCGCCCTTCCCCCAACGCACAGCTTCTCTCGAACCACGTCAACCACACCCCCAGGAAAAGCCCCCTCGAACGCGCCCCAATCCAAAAACGCTCGACTTGGGGGGACGGCTTGGGGCATTCTGGGGCGGGCTGTTACTCGAACCTCCCTCAAGCGGCTCCGTCACTCTCCCCTTGAGGGGAGTCGCAGAAGCCGAGCCGACAGGCGAAGGCTGATGCGGAGGGGGGCAAACGCCAGCCCAACAGGGAGGAAGACCAGCCGAAGGCTGATACGAAGGGGGCCGTCAGCCCACCCAAAGCCAGGACATTACCTTCAGACCATGACTCCATCCCTTCAATGGAATCCCGCGCTGTCGGCGCTGCCGGTTTCGGGAATTCGCCGGATGTTCAACCTGGCGGCCACCATGGAGGACGTCATCCACCTCTCCATCGGGCAGCCCGACTTTCCCACGCCCCCGCACATCGTCGAGGCACACGTGGAGGCACTGCGCCAGGACAAGACCCACTACACCCTGGATGCCGGCCTGCCGGAGCTGCTTTCTGCTCTGGCCGGGATTTACGGGCGAGCCAGCGGCCGGAAACTGGTGGAGGAGAACCTGCTGGAGACCACCGGAGCCGGGGAGGCCATCTTCCTGGCGGTGACCAGCTTGGCGGCGCCGGGGCGCGAGGTGATCGTCATCGAGCCCAGCTTCGTGCTCTTCCAGCCGCTGGTGGGTCTGGCCGGAGGCAGCGTCCGGCGCATCGTCACCACTGCCGAGCAGGGCTACCAGGTGGATCCCCAGGAAGTGATCGACGCCATGGGGCCCCGGACCTGCGCAGTCATCCTCAACTCCCCCGGCAACCCCACCGGCACCGTCTATCCTCCCTCGACCCTGGAGGCCATCTGTCAGGCCGCCGCCAAGCGGGGGATTACCGTCATTAGCGACGAGGTCTACGACCGGTTGATCCTGGACGAGATGGAGCCTTCCAGCGTCCTCAACTGCGAGGTGGATCTGGATCACCTGATCGTGGCCAGCAGTGTTTCCAAGACCTACAGCATGCCGGGCATGCGAGTGGGATGGCTGATCTCCAGCCGCAAGAACCTCCAGACCTTGAGGCGCTACCACACCTATACCACTACGGTGGGGAACACGCCGGGACAGTGGGCCTCCGTGGCGGCTTTGCAGGGTGACCAGGGCTGTGTCGATCGAATGGTAGGCGAATACCGGAAGCGCCGGAACCGCATCGTGGAGCTGCTGGAGCAGTGCCGCCACCTGCAGGGCTACCGTCCGCAGGGTGCCTTCTACATCATGCCTTCGCTGCCCGCCGGGGAAGACGGGGCCCGGTTCACGCTCAGGATGCTGCAGGAGATCCGGGTCTGCGCCATCCCGGGGGACACCTTCGGGCAATCCTGCCGCAACGGCCTGCGGCTGAGCTACGCCACCTCGATGGACCGGATCGAGTCCGCTTTCGAAAGGATGATTCCATGGCTAGAGAAACAATCGTTCTGACTCGCGGGGAAGTGGCGGCGCAGATCGACCTGCAGGAGATCGTGCCAGCGATCGAGACGTGCCTGGCCCAGTTCGAAAAGGGAGAGGACCTGCTTCCCCCCAAGTGCATCGTGGATCTGCCCGGAGGCATTGCCGCCTGCCTGACCGGCTACACCAAGGCCACCCACAAGTTCTCCATGAAGATGGGACAGGAGCGCAAGGGCAACGTCGAGCGCGGGCTGCCCACCATCTTCAGCACCATGAACCTCTACGATCCGGACACCGGCGAGCTGCTGCTGATCGTGGAATCGGTGCTGGCGACCATGTACCGGACAGCCGCGGCCGCGGCGGTGGCGGCCAAGCACCTGGCCCCGCGGGAGGCGGCCGTGCTGGCGGTCATCGGCTCAGGCCAACTGGGGCGCCAGTGCGTGCGGGCCTTGAGCCGGGTGCGGCCCTTCCGGAGCATCCTGCTCTTCGATATCCGGAAAGACCAGGCCGAGCGGCTGGCGGCGGACTTGGCCGAGGAAACGCCGGTCCCGATCGAGGTGACCGATGCCGAAAGAGCCTGTCGGGAAGCCGACGTGATCTGCACCGCCACCAACAGCACCGCGCCCATCGTGCGGAGCGAGTGGGTGAGGGAAGGGACCCACCTCTCCTGCATGGGGGCCGACCTGCACACCAAGATCGAGTGTGAGCCGGATCTGCTGCCGCGCTGCCGGCTCTTTGCCGACAAGGTGGAGCACTGCCTGCAGCGGGGCGAGGCCAGCCAGGCGGTGGAGCAGGGCATCCTGAGCAAGGACTGCTACGCCGGCAGCCTGGGGCAGGTGATTCTGGGCCAGGTGAAGGGCCGCCGGCGGGAGGACGAGATCACCCTCTTCGACGGGATCGGCCTGGGGGTTCAGGACACCACCGTGGCCGCCAGCATCTACGAGCAGGCGCTGGCCAAGGGATTGGGCCGGAGGGTGGCTTTCAGCTAGCGAGGCCGTGCCTCGACGCAAAATGCGGGCGAAAAGGGAAAAGAGATATCCACAAAGGGAATCGTTGATTGTTGAGCCTTTTGCAAAAGGCTCTGTTGATTTCCGATTGTGGATTTGGGGGTAAGGACGACTGGTTTAGCCTCAAATCAAGAATCTACAATCCGAAATCCACATTTCCCGCCTCGTCCGTCAACGTTGTTTCGACTCAAGCCATCCAGCACAGAGAAATCCGGGAGCCGACAAGATCGCAAGCATGCCAGGTTACGACGTGGCCATTGTCGGCCTGGGGGCCATGGGAAGCTTCACCGCCCTGGAGTTGGCCGGCCGGGGCGCTTCGGTGATCGGCTTCGACCGGTTCTCCCCACCCCATGATCAGGGCAGCCACGGCGGCGAGACCCGGGCCTTTCGCACCATCTACACGGAACATCCCGATTACGTGCCGCTGATGAAGCGGGCCCTGGAGCTCTGGGAGCGCCTGGCCGCGGAAGGCCGCCCCGAGTTGCTGACCTGGACGGGGGTGCTGAGCCTGGGAGAGGCCGGCAGCCCTCTGATCCACGGGGTTCAGCAAAGTGCTGCCGTTCACGGATTGCCGGTTCAGTCCCTGTCCGGGGAGGAGATTCGGCGGCGCTTTCCCGCCTTCAATCCCCCGGGGAACTTTACCGGGCTGCTGGACGACCGGGCCGGCCTGATCGACGTGTCTGCTGCCGTGGGCTGTGCTTTACAGGGAGCTCGCCGCCTGGGGGCAGAGCTGAGGCTGGACCAGGAAGTCCTGGGGTGGTCGGTCGAGGGACGGGAGGTTCGGGTGAGCACCCGCGACCGACAGATTCGGGCCAAGCGGCTGGTGGTCGCCGCCGGGGCCTGGAGCGGCGCCATCCTGAGGGCCTTGAAGCTGCCGTTGCTGGTGAGACGCCAGGTGCTGACCTGGTTCAGACCCCACCGGCCGCAATGGTTTCAACCCGGCTCTTTCCCCATCTTCGTCTTTGCTCCCGGGGCCTTCTACGGTTTTCCCGAAATCGGAGGCGCCGGCGTCAAGATCGCCTATCACGAGAAGGGCGACCCCCTGCCGGCATTCCCCGTTCAGGTTCCCCCGGTGACGGAAGCCGAACTGGCTCCCCTGGTACGGGATATCGCCCGGTTTGTCCCGGGCCTGCTGGACCCCGACCGTCCTCCGCTGGACCAGATGCCGGCCGCCAAGACCTGCCTCTACACCATGACGCCCGACGGCCACTTCATCATCGACCGCCATCCCCATTACGAGCAGGTGCTGTTCGGGGCCGGCTTCTCCGGTCACGGGTTCAAGTTCGCGCCCGTGGTGGGGGAAGTCCTGGCCGACCTGGCCCTGGAGGGGAAAACCGGCTGGCCCATCGATTTCCTCAGGCTTGAGGGGCGTTTCTGAACTCCTCGAGAACCCGCGCAAACGCATCCAGCGTCTCATCCACGTCGGCGTCGGTGTGGGCAGTGGAGACGTACCAGGTGCCCCGGCCGGTGGTGCGGATTCCCTTGTAGACCAGGTCGGTGACCAGGCCCTGGTAGGTGCGGTCGTCCCGGGTGGCCCATTCGCGGTAGTCGTTGAGGGCTTCCCGGTCGGTGAGGCTGACCTGCACCACCGGTCCCAGGCCGCCCACCAGGGCAGGGACTTCAGCCCGTCCCAGCCGCTCCGCCAGCCCTTCGCGCAAGCGGCCGCCGAGGCGGTTGAGGTGGGAGTAGACGGCTTCCCGGTCGCCGGTGAGGGTCTGCAGGGTGGCCAGACCGGCGGCGATGACCACCGGATTGCTGTTGTAGGTCCCGGCATGCACCACCTGGCCGCTGGAAATCAGGTCCATGACTTCGGCCTTGCCCACCACTGCGCTCAAGGTGAAGCCGCTGGCGATGCCCTTGGCGTAGGTGGCCAGGTCGGGGGTGACGCCGAAGATCTCCTGGGCTCCTCCCAGGGCCAGGCGGAAGCCGGTAATCACTTCGTCGAAGATCAGGACGGACTCGTAGCGGTCGCAGAGGTTGCGCAACCCTTGCAGGAATCCGGGCCGGGGCATGAGGCTTCCAGAATTGCACATCACCGGCTCGGTCAGGATGGCTGCGATCTCGTGGCCGCGCCGGGCAAACAGGTCCTCCAGAAGCTCCAGGTCGTTCCAGGGCATGATGACCAGGTTGTCGGCGGCGTTGGCCACCTGGCCCTTGCTGGGCAAGACCGGGTTGGGGCTGCTGCGGTCGCCCTGCTGGGCGGGCCCCGGAGCCGTCGAGACGAACAGGCTGTCGTACCAGCCGTGCCATTGCCCCTCGAACTTGACCACCAGGTTGCGCCCGCGGTAGGCCCGGGCCGCCCGCAGGGCCGTAATCACGGCCTCGGAGCCGGTGCTGTTGAACCGGATCCTCTCGGCGCAGGGAATCGCCTCGGTCAACAGCCGGGCCAGTTCGGCCTCGGCCTGGTGTTGACCGGCGAAGACCAGGCCACGGTCCAGTTGCCGGTGGACGGCCTCCAGCACCGGGCGGGGACTGTGGCCCAGCAGCAGCGGCCCCTGTCCAAGCACGTAGTCGATGTACTCGTTGCCGTCCACGTCTCGAATCCGGCTTCCCGAGCCCGACTCGAAGTAGAGGGGGTGGGGGAGCTCGGCCTTGCGCACGTCGCTGCTGACGCCTCCGGCCAGAAACTTCTTGTTCTCTTCAAACCAGCGGGCGGATTTTTCCAGGGTCATGGGGATTTCCGTGGGGGTTGACAGGTCGGTTACAGGGTGGTCCAACCTCCGTCCAGCATGAGGTTGATTCCGGTGACGTAGGCCGAAGCGTCGGAGGCCAGGAAGACCGCCGCCCCCTTGATGTCCTCGTTGTCGAGCAGGCGCCCGATGGGGACTCGCTTGCAGTAGTTGTCCAGAAAAGGCTTGGGCTGATGGTTGAAGTAGCCTCCGGGGGAGATGCAGTTGGCCCGCACCCCCTGCTTCCCGTAGTAGTTGGCGATGTGGCGGGTAAAGTTGATCATGCCCGCCTTGACGAAGTTGTAGGTCGGCGCCTGCAGCATGCCGGTGCCTTCGTAGAGGGTGGGGTCGTTGGCCACCACGCCGTAGATGCTGGCGATGTTGATGATCGATCCCCGCTTCTGCCGGACCATGTCGGGAACGAAGGCCCTGCAGATGGTGAACAGACCCACCATGTCCCCCTTGGCGCTTTCCAGCCAGTCCTCCGAGGTCTGGGTTTCGAAGCCGCCGCCCACCCGGGCCAGGGCGCTGTTGACCAGGATGTCGAGGCGGCCGAACTGCTGCAGGATGCGGTCGTGCAGGCGCTGAATGGAGTCGGTCTCGCAGATGTCGACCTGCATGCCGTGGGCGTCATGGCCCCGCTCCTTCAACCTGCGGGCGAAGTCCAGGTTCCGCTGAAGGGAGCGGGAGGCCACGATTACCGTGGCTCCGGCTTCGGCCAGGCCTTCCGACAGGCTGCTGCCGAACTGGGGCCCGGCGCCGGCGGTCACCAGCGCGATCCGGCCCTTGAGGGAAAATTGTTCCAGCACGGCCATGGTTACCTCCCCGAACGGGTCCTCAGTGTACAGGATCTCTCAACTGTTCCAAACATTCTATTTCACTGGAATGTCCCCGGGCAAACTGGGTAGAATACGGCCTTTTCAGCCCGCCTTCGGTTACGGAATCCGTGCGGCTCCCGGAAGGGGCGGCCGGGCAGGCGCCGTTCCGGCGGCCCCCTGAACCGCCCACGGCTGGCGCCGCCTCACCTCAGCCCGCCTCAAAGTCCCGAAAACAAAGGAGGACCCTTGCTGGCTACCCGTTTGAAATCCAAAGTCCACCGAAGAGAGCTGACCCTGGGTATCCTGTTGACCTTCGATCACTGGCCGGGATACCTGGAGATCTTCAAGTCCGAAGGCCTGGACTTCGCCGTCCTGGACATGGAGCACAGCTCGGCCGACCTGCGCACCGCCGAAGAGCTCTGCCGCACCGCGCGACTGCTCGATTTCCCGCTCTTGATTCGTCCGGAAGCCGCCCTCTATCACCTGATCCGGAAGTACATGGACATGGGGGCGGCCGGCCTGATGGTTCCCTGGACGGAAAATCAGGACCAGATCCGGGCCATTCGCGAGGGAGCCTTCATTCCCCCCATGGGCCGCCGAGGCCCCGGCGGACCCGCCATTCTGGCCAATCGCGGTCTGGACCGCCAGGGTTGGGATGAAGTGGAGTCCAGCCTGTTCATCACGACTCAGTTCGAGAGCCCCGCCGGAATCGAGGACATGGCTTCGTTGATTCCCCACGACTGGATCGATGCGGCCATGCTGGGTCCCTACGATCTTTCCCTGAACATGGGCCGCTGGAGCCATACCGACCACCCCGAGGTGGTGGCGGCCATCCAGCGGGTGTGGAGCCAGGCCCGGGACATGGGCAAGAACTGCGGCATGGTGGTGGGGACCCTGGAGCAGGCCGGCTTCTGGATCGATCGGGGGTTTTCCTTCCTGATCTGCTCGGAGATCTCGACCATGGTCCGGCACCGCTCCCGGGAGCTGGTTAGCCAGATTCGCGAGGTCCATGCCGAGGCCCGGGCCAGGCAAACCTAGCAGTTTGAGCGATGCGCGGCCGAGCCGCGACCGAAGGGGCGAAGGATGCAACTGACGACGTTGGACCTGGCGGTGGTGGTCGTCTACATGGCATTGCTGTCGGGGATCGGCATCTATTTCTCCCGGCGCCAGACCTCGCGGGAGGAATATCTGCTGGGCGGCCGCAGCATGCACTGGGCGCTGCTGGGCGGCAGCATGATGGCCACCCTGCTCTCCACCATCACCTTCCTCTCCGTGCCGGGCGAGATGATGCGCTACGGCATCGCCTACCTGTCCGGCATCATCGCCATGCCGCTGTTCGTCCCGGTGGCCAACCGCGTTCTGATTCCGGTGCTGCGGCGACTTCCCATCACCAGCGTCTACGAGTACCTGGAGAAGCGCTTCGACGTGAGCTTTCGCAGCCTTGCCTCCTTTCTCTTCGTGCTGCGGACCATTATCTGGATGGGGCTGATCATCTATACCTGCAGCTTCGCCGTGGCCCAGATCACCGGTTGGGATCTCTACGTCACCATCGTGGCCACCGGCCTTGTGACCACCTTCTATACCACCGCCGGCGGGCTGCGCACGGTGGTCTGGACCGACAACCTGCAGTTGATGATTCTGCTGGGCGGCGCCCTGGCCATTCCGGTGCTGATCGGATTCTCGCTGGGGAGCGGTCCGGCGACCTGGTGGCAGACCTTTTCCGAAGCGGGGCGGACTGAAATTCAGACCTTCAGCTGGGACCTGACCGTTCGCATCACCGTGGTTGGAATCGTCATGGGCAACTTCTTCTGGAACATCTGCACCCTGGGCGGAGACCAGGTGGCGGTGCAGCGCTATCTGAGCTGCCCCGATCTGTCGGCCGCACGCAAGAGCGTGTGGATGTTTGCCGGCTTCAACTTCGTGATCATGCTGGCGTTGCTGTTCTGCGGCTTGTCCCTTTTCGCCTTCTATGCCAGCCAGTCGGCCGCTCCGATTCAGGCCTTTCAGGAGGAGATCGCCGCCAGGGCCGACCGGGTGATGCCCATATTCATCGTGGAAGAGCTTCCGGCCGGGGTGTCGGGGCTGCTGCTGGCCGCCTTGCTGGCGGCTGCCATGTCCAGCTTGAGTTCCGGCATCAACTCCATCTCGGGAGTGGTGGTCTCCGACTTCTTCCAGAGGTTCGGCCTCTTCAAGGCCCAGGTGCGGAGCCTGTGGGCGGATCGAGCGGTTTCGCTGCTGGCGGGGTTGGTGGGTATTGCCACCGCGGTCGGTACGGCCCTGATGGCCACTCGCACCGATTGGAACCTGGTCGAGCTCACCGGACGCCTGAACCACATTTTCGTGGGGCCCCTGGGGGTGCTGTTCTTCGCCGGCATCCTGTTTCGGCGCGCCGGGAAACAGGCCGCCCTGCTGGGTTTCCTGGCCGGGACGCTGGCCAGCCTCTTCATCTGTTTCGGGAAGGAGTGGTTCGGCATGGAAAAGAGCCTCTCCTTCGTCTGGGTGGTGCCCTTGCCGTTCCTGGTCGGGTTGGCCTTGGCGGGGCTGCTGGCTTACTGCTTCCCCCGTCCGCCGAAGTCGTCCGTGCAGGGCCTGACCCTGAGGCAGGATGAAACTGCCGGTGGCGAAGCAAATAGTGGATAGTGGTCAGTGGCTAGTTGTGATTGAATCCAGACAATCACCATTGCTGCCGACGTAGCGTTAGTGGGGGAGCCCGGAGCTTGGTTGCACGACGTGGTGCCGCTGGTCTCGGTAACCGTGGAGATTAAACCCCAGGAACTGGCGGCTCTACTGGTCGACGCCTTTTTCTCCCCTCAGACGACGCAGAAGCTGACTCCTACACGGCTCAGCGGGACCGCTATGAGGCCGAGGCGCTGCATGAGGCTATCCAGATCCTGATCGACAGCGACGGAGCCTGCAAGGGTTTGATCGCGGATACCGTTCGCCGGGAGCTGCACTGGATGTGTCCCGTTGACCGCGACGTCAACATTCATGTGCGCGGCAGCACCGTCCATGTCGCCCTCTGGCCGCTGCCCTCGCCTTCGAATTCCTGAGTGCAGATCGATTCGCGATGCGGAACGCCTTGAGCGTCCTTGGTGCCGCTCGAACAGGTCCGACCGCACGCAGGCCGTCTGAACCTTTTCAGAGTGGAGAGGCTTTGCTTAGTGAAACGAGGTAAAGCGAGTCCAAGGGTTACAGATCGTGTGGCCTCGGCATGCGGTAGCCGACTTGGCGCTCGTTGAAGACATAGGCAGGGCTGACTGCACCATCGCCGAGCTTGCGACGGAGCCTCTTCACATAGGTGCGCAACAGCACGACGTTTCCTGGTTGACGGTCTCCCCATACCTGGCGCAACAACGAATCGAATGTCGTGACCCGTCCGGCGTTGACCGAGAGCACGCGCAGCAGATCGTATTCGGTGGGCGTAAGTTTGACTGCCTGCCCGGCCACCATCACCCGGCGTTGCTCGAAGTCGATAGACAGATCCCCTAGCCGGAAGGGTTCGGGGGGGGCGTACTGTTTGCGCAGGGCCGCCCGGACTCTCGCCGCCAGCTCCGTCGGCGAGAAGGGCTTGACAATGTAATCGGTAGCCCCCGTATCCAGAGCCCTGGCGATCGTCTCATCCCTTCCGTAGCCCGAGATGAAGATCACCGGCAAACCGGCCATCTCGGGGAGGCGTTTCATCAATTCGATTCTGTCGGTTCCCGGCAGCATCGAGTCGAGAAGAACCAACCGGGGTTTCGCCGTCCTGATCAGATTGGGCACCTCGCGAGGGTCTCCAGTCACCAACGGGACATAACCCTCCGATGCCAGGGCGTCCCGAACGTAGCCGAGCGTTTTCGGGTCGTCGTCCACGACCAGAATACGCGTGTCCGTCCTCTCTTCCCGAGGCAAGCTCGGAAGGCTCCCGGCCACGCCGCCTTCTTCGGCCACCGGTATCGTGAAGGTGGTCTGCATGCCCACGCCCACCCCGCAGCTCTCGGCCCGAATCCGTCCCCCGTGGGCTTCCACCAAGCTCTTGCAAATGGCCAGGCCTAAACCACTCCCACGGATCCCCCCCTCGCTGCCCATCCGCGTCTGCTTGCGGAACAGGTACGGCAGCTGCTCCGGCGGTACCCCCCTGCCTTCGTCGGAGACTGAAATCGACACGTGCACGTCGTCCCGAGCAGCGGCGACCCGGATCGGAAGCAACTCGAGTGAGTACCTCGACGCGTTCGAGAAGAGGTTGTTGAGAACCTGGACGATTCGCCGCTGATCGGCCAGCACCCTGGGCAAGTCAGGTGGCAGGTCGATCAGGATGGTGTGCCGCCCGCCTCCACTCAGAAAGGTGTTTCTCGCCTGCTCCACCAGGCTCGCCACCTCGACCGGTTCTGTCGAGACCGAAAGCGCCCCTGTCTCAATGCGTCCCGCATCGAGCAGGTCGTTGATCAGACCTCGCATGTGGTCTGCTTGCTGGTCGATGATTCGGAAAAACTGCAGCATTTCGGCCGTGTCCGGGGCCGGCTCGGCGCCCAGCACGGTCGCGGTCGAGCCCTTGATCGAGGTCAGCGGGGCTCGCAACTCGTGGTTTACCAGGCTCAGAAATTCAGCGCGCAACCGTTCCGTCTCCTCCTGAGGGGCCAGATCCTGCATGGTTACGACCACCGACTCGACCGCGCCTTCGGAGCCGCTGCCTCGAAACACCCAGAGGGAACCGGCCGCTGCCTCTGAGGATTCGTGAACAAGCCGCCTGAACGCGCTTCCAGTCCGAAACGACGCTCAGAAACCACTCCGAAAACAGATCTCTACAGGGGCGCCGCCATCCTCCACACGTGCCCACAGCAGAGAGACACCCAGACGAAACACGTCCTCGCAATAAGGTCCTTGTATGGTTGTTCGACGACCTGTCCAGATGAACCGACGTGTCCCCGGGATATTGTATCCGGTGCGCACCTGAATCAATCGACCAGGGGCTTCCACACAGAGATTGAATTGTGTGGGAGTGCCGACGCTACAATGAATCAGTTGCCACGAGCTGTTTACGATAATCATTCTTGTGACTCGGGCACCTCAAAGTCACACGTCGCGAGGGCAGCGGTCTTCGAGAGAATGCCGTCCAGCCTGCGCAGGCAGCGCGTGTGGGTGTCCGGTTCTCGTTCGCCATGGTTCACAGGCTGATCAACATGGCGGATTTGCCATCCGGCCTGAAAAGCTTTTCTTGACGTTCCCGATGAATTCACACTGCCGTCACCAGGAATATTCCGGGTATGGCAATCCACTGACAGTGGACCACCCGGACGGTGCGTGATCAATTGCTTCTGCTGTTGTCTGTTTTTGACACAGCGCAGAGTATAGACAACACAGGTGATTTCTGAGTGATTATGACCGCGAATGTGGTGAGAATATGGTGATGTCTTGCAAGAACTGGCAAGGGCTTTTGCCTCACCATTCGCCGGCACAGTGGTTTTGGATAAGGTCAGGCTTTGTAGTCTCGGCGGACCGGAGTGGAGTTGCGCTACATCCAGCCAGGCAAGCCGATCCAGAATGCACGGTTGGAGAGCTTCAACGGCAAGTTTCGGGATGCCTGCCTGAACGTGCAGTGGTTTGTGAATCTGGCCGATGCCCGGCACAGCATTGAGGCCTGGCGGATCCACTACAACCGGGTTCCTCCGCACAGTGCGTTGGGATTTGTTAGTCTGGAGCAGCTTCGTCTGGTGGGAGACACGGGTTGTTGTGAGCGCGACCTTGGCAGGGGCACTGTCACGGGATTGCTGTCACTGAAAACTCTTGCCGGAAATTCTGCTTTCAAGGGAGGCTTTTGCAAAATTCCGCAGGTAGGGGACGTGAATAGGGGACGTTGTTGAATTACTGGAATTACTCTAAAGAGCGCTTAGGAGACGTCATTGAATCAGAGCAATTCAGGAACGGCTGATCGAAGTTTTTCCAGTAATTCAACAACGTCCCCAGCGCTGCACGACGAATTTTGCAAAAGGCTCAAGGATGCATGCGTTTTTCACCGTAACTCGGAAGGCAGCCCCGCAAACGCTAATCTCCTTAACATATTTCATAGAGCCGGCAACACTCATGTGCGCGGGACGACAGTCCATGTAACCCTCTGGCTGCTGTCTTCGGCCACACAGTCCTAAGTGCGGGCCGATTCACGATACGGGCCCCGTGAGCATCGTTGATGCCTCTCGGGTGGCCGCCAGTGCTTCTCTTCTCACCATATCAATACGACTCAGGGAAGAGTCGGCCTGCCATGCGGAGCCCGTTCTCGCGCGGCTGGTTTGGCCCCCGGCCGCCTGGCTGTGCCCTCGATACAACGGTCACTTTTGCCGTCCCTTTCAGCACGGCATGTAGGGCATGTACTTAGTAGGGAGTTTTTGACTTGCTTGGCCTGCAAGACTGAAAACACCGGCTCCCTGGAAGAGCCGAATTCAAAGCCCACCGCGCTGTCCGAGCGTTACAAATTACGTTTTCTTGCAGACCCTCACCATATTATCACCACAATCGTGGCCACCATCACCCAGAAATCACTTGTGTCGTCTATTCTGTCCTGCGATCTATCAATTACCGGTTCCCTCCTCGGCTGAGGAGTAGAAGGCCGCCATCTCCGGACTCCGATCGGGTGCCGTCGGAACCGGGCAAGGCTCGGGAATTCCGACTGTTGACAAAGCAATCCCGCCAAGGCAGACGCGGCTCCCTGCCTCGGTCTTCCGACATCAACAGCGGAGCAAGCACGCCAGCGGCGAGCCGCCATGGAATGACTCGGGCAGTGTCACGGGCTCGATCGAACCGGTATGGCCGCACGCCGGCATGCGAGCGGGGAGACGGTACGGTTGCTTCTGACTCCGACATGGGCTTGAGACAACGCCTGCTCGATCTCATCGACCGTTCCGGCGTCCCTGACCGGAGCCTCTCGATGCTGGCCACGGGTACCGCCGATACCGTCCGAAACATGCGCCGGGGGGCCACTCCGCAGGTGAACTCGATTGAGGCGCTCCTTCAGTGCCTCGGCCTTAGACTCCAGATAGTGCCTCTCGATGAGCCCGAGCAAGGCGATGCCATCTATCGGGAGCGAAAACGTCAATTGCGAGCCTCCCCCGAGGGGCCTGGAGGCGCTATCTCCAGGAAGCCGTGACTGCTTGCCCATTGGCAGTCACACCCTTTGGGGACCCTGAATGAGACCAATGGTGAAAAATGTAGTAATCCTTCAAAGCGCGGAGTACGAGGAGATCGTGAGGCAGCTGGACATGATCTCGAATCTCCACAAGCAACTCTTCTTTGCTTTCGAGATGCGCAATCCGCGACCCTTTCCATCAACGATCAGGCCTGAAGCGCAGTACGGGGAGATCGTGAGGCGGCTGGACCAGATCTCGAATCTCCAGAAGCAACTTCTCGTTGCTCTCAAGATGCACAATCCGCGACGCTTTCCATCAACGACCAAGCCTGAAAACGAGAAAGAATAGGCGCCCAACTACCCCACGGATTAAGTTGTTACCAGTGAGGTCCTTCGGTCATGATTCGCACTTACCACTACCGATGCCTGCCGAATCGAAAGCAAGCCCGCTTCCTGGATCGTTTCCTTGAAATGGCCCAAGAGCTTTATAACGCCGCCCTTCAGGAACGCCGGGATGCCTGTAAGAGGTGTCGCCGGTCCATTCGATACTTCGGCCAGCATAAGCAATTGACCCGAATCCGGCAGAGAAGAAGGTCCTCAGCCCTTGTCCGGTTTGGCCATGCGGTAGCCGACTTGGCGCTCGTTAAAAATGTAGGTGGGTTTGGACGCATCGTCGCCCAGCTTGCGCCGGAGCTGCTTGACGATGCCGCGTAGCGACCGCCGGTCACCCGCTTCCGACTGATTCCACACTTGGCGCAGCAGGGACGCATAGGTCATGATTCGTCCCGCGTTGACCGAGAGTACCCGCAGCACTTCGTATTCGGTGGCCGTCAGCTGCACCGTGCGGCCCGCCACGCTCACCCGGCGGTCCTCGTAGTGGATGGTCAGACTCCTCAACCGGAAGGGCTCGGGCGGCTCGTGGTGTCGGCGTAGCGCCGCCCGGACTCTCGCCACCAGTTCCGTCGGTGAGAAGGGCTTGACCACGTAATCGGCGGCGCCCAGCTCCAGCGCCCGGGCAATCGTCTCGTCCCTGCCGTAAGCAGAGACGAAGATGACCGGCAGATCGGTAATTTCGGAGACGTGCTGCATCAATTCGATCCCGTCCATCCCGGGCAGCATCAGATCCAATAGAAGCAGCCGGGGTTTCTTCGTCTTAATCAGACGGGGCACTTCCCTCGGGTCGCTGCTCAATAGCGGGGAGTAACCGGCCGCCGCGAGGGCCTCCCGAACGTAGCGGAGCGTCTGCGGGTCGTCGTCGACCACCAGGACGGGCACACCCTCCCCTCCGGCTCGGGGCGGATGGGAAGCGAGCCCGGCCGAGCTGGCGCCGGCGTCCTCGGCCACCGGAATCGTGAAGGTGAACCTCGTGCCCAGACCCGACCCGGCGCTCTGGGCCCGGATGCGTCCCCCGTGAGCTTCCACCAGACCCTTGCAGATGGCCAGACCCAGGCCGGACCCTCCGATCCCGCGATCGCCGCCCATTCGCACGTGCTTGCGGAACAGGCGCGGCAACAGATCCGGCGGCACTCCCTGGCCTTCGTCCGATACCGAGATCGCCACCTCAACCCCCTGATGGACCGCAGCAACTCGGATCGGAGAGGACTCGGGAGAGAAGCGGGCGGCGTTCGACAGGAGATTGTTCATAACCTGGACGATGCGCTGCCGGTCGGCCATCACCCGGGGGAGATCGAACGGCAGGTCGATCTCGACGGCGTGCCGACCTCCTCCGGTCAGGAATGTTTTCCTGGCTTGGTCCACCAGGCCGACCACCTCCGCAGGCTCCGGGGAGACGGCCAGAGTGCCCGTCTCGATATGGCTGGCATCCAGCAGGTCGCTGATCAGGCTACGCATGTAATCGGCCTGCTCGTCGATGATGCGGAAGAACTGGAGCAACTCGGCCAAGCTCGGGGTCTGCAACACGCTCAGCACCGTGGATGTGGAGCCCTTGATGGACATCAGCGGGGCCTGCAGTTCGTGACTCACCATACCCAGAAACTCCGCCCGCAGCTGCTCCATCTCCTGCAACTGCGCCAAATCCTGGAGCGTGACCACCATGGACTCGACCGTGCCGTCTTCGGCACGGATCGGCGTGGCGTTGATTAGCGTCGTGACGCTTCGCCCGTCGGGAACCTCGAGGACGATTTCCTCGGCTCTCACCGTTGTGGCCCGACTCAGTGCCTGCGATAGGGGAAACTCCTTGAAGGTCACTTCCGTTCCGTCGGCGCGCCGACACGTGATGACGTCCGGCAACTGCTCAATCGGGAGGTCCGGCATGCGCAGGCTCCCGACAATCCGCTTCGCCTCCTGATTGAACGACACCACTCGACCGCTCTTGGCGTCGAAAACCGCGACGCCCACCGGCGACGTGTCGATCAGCGCCTCCAGATCGGCCCGGGCCCGATGCTCGTCGCGGAAGGCACGCGCGTTGGCGATGGCCGTTGCCGCCTGCGACGCGAACAACACCAAAATCTCTTCGTCGTCGTCGGTGAACTCCTGTCCGCCTTCCTTCCCGGCAAGAAAGAACGTACCCTTGTGCACGCCGCGATACCGCATGGGCGTTCCCTGCAAGGTCTTCGGTAGCATCGGGTGCAGGGGAAAACCGAGCTCGCGAATGTAGCCGGGATAGTCTCCCAATCTCAGCGGACCCGGGAGATCCCGGAGGTGTTCGAAGAGGCGCGGTCCGTCGGGCCAGGCCTCCAGCCGGCGGCGGTCCTCCGGAGTAATCCCGGAGCAGACCAACTCCTGAATCTGCCCGGCCTCATTGATGGTTATGATCATTCCTTGACGGGCTCCGGTCAGCGCACGAGCGCTTTCCACGATCTCGTGCAGGACGGTTTCGACCTGCAGGCTCGAAGTGATGCGCAGACAGGCCACGCTCAGCTTCGAGATGCGGTCCCGCAACAGCTTGATCTCACGCCCAAATTCGTGGCGACTCTTCAATGGCATCTCCTGGCTGCCTCCTCCCGCGAATCCGGCCACAGGGTCAGATCGCGCCAACTCTCTAGAAATGGCGGATTCGAGGCGCACCGCGGTTCGCGAGCGTTACAAATATAGATTTGTTGCAGCCCCTCACCATAATATCACCACATTTGTATTCTACCTCACCATGAAATCACCTGCGTTGTCTATTCTATCCTGAGATCCGTTAAATACCGGCCCCTACTCGACTGGGGAGTAGTCGGCCATCATGCCCGGACTCGGATCGGGTGAGGTCGGAACAGGGCAAGGCTCGGGAATTCCGACTGTTGACAAAGCAATCCCTCTAAGGCAGACGCGGCCCCATGTCTTGGTCTTCCGACATCAACAGCGAAGCAAGCGCCCAAGCGGCCAGCCGCCCCGGAAGGGCTCAGGTAGTGTCCCGCGTTCGATCGGACCGGCTTGGCCGCAGCGCGGGCGTGCAAGCGACGTAGGGAACAGTATATGGGTGCTTCCGACTCCCGTATGGGCTTGAGACAACGCCTGATCGACCTCATCGACCGGTCCGGCGTCTCTGACCGGCACCTGTCGATCCTGGCCACAGGCACCGGCGATACCGTCCGCAACATACGTCGCGGGGCCACCCCGCATGTGAACTCCATTGAGGCGCTCCTTCGGTGCCTCGGCTTCAAACTCCAGATAGTGCCTCTCGATGAGCCCGAGCAACACGACACCGGCGTGCTTGCCAGCGAGATGCAACCACAATGGGCTCGGCAACTCCGAGAAGAAATCCGCCAGGACCTCCACAAGTTCCTTGGCCAAGACGATTAGAGAAAGACTTCGTCGACCAGAGGCGGGTCGGAGGTTGGGGTTATAGGAATGGAGTGAGCCGTATGTTCAAATCATCCATACTCGCTGCAACTGCCGTCGTCGTGGCGTTCAGCCTGCCCGTCGATGCACAGGACTCCCGGGAGGTCGCCGACCTGCGTACCCGAGCGGCGGCTGGCGACGCCCCGGCGCAGGTCGCCCTCGCGAGCATGTACATGGCCGGCGAGGGCGTGCCGGAAGACTTCGTGACCGCATCAGCATGGCTCCGCGTCGCTGCCTCCAGTGGGATCGATGAAGATCAAGAGCGTACGGTCCGGTCAATGCGCAAATTCGTGGACAGTAGACTGACGCCCGAGCAACGCGCTGATGCGGAGCGTTTGGCACAAAAGTGGCAACAAGGGGACGCCGATGCGCAGACCAAGCTCGGGCTAGAACGTGGGCGCGAGACGGAGGAGGTCCAAGACCGGTCCGTCGGCACCGTGTTTCGCGACTGCGAGTCGTGTCCGGAGTTGGTGGTGGTGTCGGCGGGTAGCTTCATCATGGGATCGGGTGGGGACGACGATGAGGCGAAATCCAGAGAACGTCCGTCGCGCCGCGTGCGCCTCGAGGCCTTTGCGCTGGGCCGATATGAGGTGACGCGGGGAGAGTATGCGGCGTTTGTGGAGGAGACGGGCCATATCCCGGGGAGTGTCGGTGGGAAAAATGATTCCTTGGATGGTACTTGTATTTCCGGACGCAGGTTGGGTGAACTCCACTTTGCCAAGCAGATATCGGCGTCGCAATCTTCGGTAAGCGAGTTGGAGAAAAAGGTCTTGGAACCCACGTGGCGGGCTCCAGGCTTCGCGCAGGACGATCGGCATCCGGTGGTGTGCGTCAGTTGGGACGACGCAAAGGCGTATGCGGAGTGGTTGAGCGCGAAAACAGGCCATGACTATCGGCTGCCGACCGAGGCGGAATGGGAGTATTCGGCGCGGGCAGGGACGACGACGCAGCGGTATTGGGGCGACGCGGCGAGCGCGCAGTGTCAGCATGCGAATGGCTGGGACAAAGCATACCTGCGCGGGCTCCTCGGAGACATCGGAGACGTGAGTGCGAGGATCAGGGTTAGGCTAACTCTTAAGATCTTAGACGCCGCTGCTAAGTGTGACGACGCGTTCACGTTTACGGCGCCAGTCGGATCATTTGCCGCCAACCAGTTCGGGCTGTCTGACATGCTGGGCAACGCGGGGGAGTGGGTGGAAGACTGTTGGCATGATGACTATACGCACGCTCCGACGGACGGCTCGGCATGGACAAGCGGGGAGGACTGTCGTAGCCACGTGATGCGGGGTGGCAACTGGCAGGATAGGGACATGCGCTCCGCGTCACGCGCAGGGTTGCTAGTTGAATGGCGGGCCGACTATCTTGGGTTCCGTGTGGCGAGGACGCCTTAGTAGATCGGAAAATAAATAATAATACGAGCCTTTTGCAAAATTCGGAATCGGGCATGACATTGGGCTGGCAACAGTGATGTTCCGGCGGTGACAACCCGGCTGCAAAGACCCTTTTGAAGGAAAAAGCCCGAATCTGATGGCCGGATGGCCAGCGGTCGCCGGACGCAGGCACAGCTTACCCTCTCCCGGCCTTGAGGCGGGCGAACCTGCTGTGCGGTTGGGGGTGGCAACCCGGTCTTCAGAGCGTCAGGCGCATCAACTGATCCACCGTCAGGGCCAGAATGCCGAACATCAGGTGGCACCTCACCTTGTCGGGGCCGCGAACCCTCACCTGCCTCCCGCCAAACTCCTCCTTGAGCCGTCCGTTGACCCGCTCCACCGTCGAGCGTTCCCGGTAGCGCCGCGCCTCGGGAGTTACCTGGCCGATACAGCGCCGGGCCAGCGCCTCCCGCTTCCGCTCGGCTTTCAAGGCAGCTCTTCGGCGGGGGTTGACGTCAATAATCGGCACATGCCCCAGCTTCTCACTGAAGGCCCGGATCTCCGGCGCATCGTAGGCGCTGTCCATCAAGTCGTAGAGACTCTCGACCCGCCTTGCCGTCAGCGTCGCCAGCGGGATGGCTGCCTGAGAGTCATGCACCGAGGCCGAGGTCAGCAGACAACTGACCGGAATCCCGCCGTCAATGGCGTCGAGGTGCAGCTTGTAGCCGGTCCAGCTCTCCTGATGCCCCTTGGCGTTGCGCTTGACGCCGATGTCGCAGGCCTTGGGCAACTCCTTCAACATTTCCTCCAGCGTCATCGACCCCTGCCGCTCCAGCCGGCTCAACCGCTTGGGCCGTCGTTCGCCCTTCGGCGGCCGGCCCCGCCGGCGCTTCCGCTTGGCCTCCGGGGCAGCCTTGGCCGCTGGCTTTTCCCGTCCCGCAATCGCCGTCGAGTCCCTCGACACATGCCCCGCCAAGTGGCCCTTCAGCGTCTCCTCCAGCAATGCCTCGTGCAAACGCCCCGGCAGGTCGCTCTCAGCGAATTCCGCAAAGGCCCGCGAGAAGGTCGACTCGCTCGGCACCTCCCACGCCCTCTCCCAGCCGCACAGCCGCCGCAGCCTCCCCTCACTCCTCAGCCGCTCCACCAAACCCCGCGTGGTCTCCACCTCCAGCATCGACTTCGCCAGATAGGCCCGCGCCAGCACTGCCCGATCCTCCAGCGGCCGGCCACGCCAGCCCCGACTGTAAGGCAGCAACTCCTCCACCCGCACCAACTCCAATACCTGCACCAGCCGCTGGTAACGCTCTCCCAGAGGCCCCAAAACCTCCTCCAGCAGGGGAAACAGCTCTCGTTGAAACCGGAACCAGTGTCGTGATAGGGTTTCCCTAAGGGGCAACTTCCACCTCCGTTCATCATGTGGTTCAGACACCTTCATGATACAACAGACAGTGGTCTTGCCCCTCCTTCCACCTGCCCTCCTTGATCTTTCCCCCCGTGAAAATTCCCGCTATCTGCGAATTTTGCAAAAGGCTCATACGTATTATAGCTAGTCAACAGGGGGTATTGAGGTATGCCGGACAGCCGGTAGGAGTCCAGAATGCCTCGCAAAAGCCCCTATCCGATCCGATTGACCCAGTCCGAAGCCAGAGAGCTTCAAAAGAGAGCCAACAAGTATACATTGCCGTATTTTCAGGTTCAACGCACTCAGATGATCTTGCTCGTTGTCCAAGGACTGTCCAATCAGCCCCTGGAAGCATCGCTGCCGGCTGTTTCCCCGCGACCGGGACTTCTTCGCCAAGGCCGGCCGCCTGCTGGATCTCTACCAAGGCGTTTAGGAGGGTCAACCCCTGCGCCCGGATGAGTTCGTCTTGTGCGCCGATGAGAAAACCTCCATCCAGGCCCGCCAGCGTTTCCACCCCTCTCTGCCTCCCCGCGCTCGCTCGACCCTTCCAATGGAAGTTCACCAGGGATTACCTGCGCGACCTCCTTGCGCGACTCGACACGGCTGCCTAATATACGTCGTAACACTTATGAACCGGTGTACTTAGGCGTTGAGGTTAGCCGCGACGGGATGATCGATTTCTGATTGTTTCACTCTCGTATGATCCGCCCGGTCGGGCGGGGGCTGGGCTTGTCTGAAACAACCTCTGGCTCCCAGGCCGCCTCAGACCGTGGAACCGATTGAAACCATGAGACTTGGCGGCACTTTTCTTGAAACACAATTTGTTTCACCCTCGAATGATCTGCCCCGTCGTGGGGGGCAGGGGCGTCGCTTGCCTGAAACAACCCCGCAGTTCAAGCGGCTGCGATTTGTGGAACCAGGTTGAAACCAAGAGACTTAGCGGCATCTTTGAGGCCCGCGAGGCGGCGTCGCCGGAACCGGTCCTCGTAGCACGCTTCCCCGATGTCGATGTAGTCCTGGCCGTAGCACAGCATGCGGTAGACGAGAACGGCCAGCCTGCGGGCCATGGAGAAGACGGCGACACTCCATCCCTTGTGGCGGGCCTTGCGACGGAAGGCGGCCCCCAGAGCGGTCTTGGAGTGCTTCAGAGAGACGGCTGCCATGCGCAGGACGGCGGCGGCGCGAGTAGACCCGGTGCTGTTGGCCTTCTTGTAGTGGAGCGGCTTGCCTGCGGAGACGGCCGTTTTTGGAGCCAGGCGCAGCCAGGATACAAAGTGCTTCTCCGAGGGGAAGGCCGTCAGGTCGAGGCCGGCCTCAGTCAGCAGGGTCAGGGCCGCTTCGGTGCCGATGCCGTCGATGCGCGTCAGATCGACCCCGGCAAAGCGCCACAGTTCGGTGCGCAGGTGGTGCCCGCCTCGGCGGCGAATCGCCTTTTCCTTGATCGCATTGGGATGCTTCGGCACGGGCTGGTCGTGGCGCTCCACCGGTTGCAGCGCCTGGATTTCCTCCAGGATGCGGGCCTCATAGGCCGCAATCTCGCGTTGAGTCATGTCGTAGAGCTTCAGCGCCGACTTGAGGTTGAACAGATGCTCTTCTCGCCAGTTGCCTCTGAGGTGCTCGGCAAACTCCCGGCTGGACTTCTTGCACCGTCGGTCCCGCAGATCCGCCAGACGGACCGGATCCCGTTCTCCGTCGACAATCGCCCGCACGATCGCCATCCCCGTCTGACCGGTCAGATCGGTGACCGCACGATGGATCTGGACGTTCATCTGATCCAGCGCCTTCTGCATCCACTGGACAAAACGGGTACTCTCGGCCCCCAGAGTGCTCAGTTGCCGGTGCAGGGTCCGAACCCGGACGATCGCCTCGTGCGGACGGAAGGATCCCCGCAGCAAGCCGCAGCTGTGCAGCAACTGGATCCACTGGCAGTCCCGCATGTCGGTCTTGCGGCCCGGAACGTAGCGCAACTGCCGGGCGTTGACCAGCAGCACCTCGATGCCGCAGGACTCCAGCAGTTCGTAGAGGGGAATCCAATACACGTTGGTGCTCTCCATCGCCACCGACTCCACCCCTTGCTCCAGCAACCAGTCGGCCAGTTGCTGCAGTTGCTCCATGGTGGTGCCGAAGGTGCGCACGTTCGCCTTCCCTGGGGTTGCCTCCGGAGCGCACACCCAGTGCTCCCGACTCCCCAGGTCGATCCCTGCCACTTGGGGATGAATCCGCGACAAGGCCGTCGAACGGCTGCGCTTCTTCTTCGCCTTCGTGTTGACTTTCCTGCTCTTTTGCATGAGATTGGCCTCCTCGAGGGCGAGGGCTCCGGCCCGAGTTGGCGTGGTCGTTCGGATTCTTGCCTTGAGGAGAGCTTCCCGGGAAGCCTCACTAATGAATGATGACCTGCTCGGACCCAGACTTGTCTTGGGGCACGGGGCACCAATGCTGGAACGGGGCGTAGCTGCCGGAGTCTCGCCAGGTGCTTATTCTTTCACAATGATCCGTTGTTTCACCCTCGAATGATCCGCCCGTCGTGGGGGGCGGGGGCGGGACTTGTCTGAAACAGGTTGTTCCAGACGATCTGGAGGTGGACCGATGGCTTCTCACGACGCGCCCCTACCCTCGATGCGGGTGGATGGCCGGGTAGCCCTGGTGACCGGGGCGGGTTCGGGGCTGGGATGCAGTATCGCCCTGGCCCTGGCTCAAGCCGGAGCCAACCTGGTGGTGACCGATTTGCCGGCCAGGATGGCAAACGCCCGTCAGACCCTGAGAAGGGTCCGGGATCTGGGCAGGGAGTGCCTGGCCGTTTCCTTGAACGTGACCTCGCTCAAGAGCATCGAACGCATGGTCGAGAAGTCGATTCGGCGCTTCGGAAGAATCGATATTCTGGTCAATAACGCCGGCATCAACATCTCCAAGCCTGCTCTGGAGGTGACTGAGCAGGACTGGGACCAGGTGCTGGACGTCAACCTCAAGGGAGTTTTCTTTTGCTCCCAGGCAGTGGCTCGTGGGATGATTCAGCGAAAGTCCGGCAAGATCGTCAACATCGCCTCCCAGAACGGGGTCATCGGCTACTACAACCGTGCGGCTTATTGCTCCAGCAAGGCCGGCGTAGTCAATCTCACCCGCGTCCTGGCGATCGAATGGGCCGAGCGGAACATCAATGTCAACGCCGTCGGACCCACGTTCGTGCGGACGCCGTTGACGGAGAAGCTGTTTCAGGATGAGAGCTTCAGCAGAGAGGTCCTGAGGCGCATTCCGCTGGGGCGCCTGGGCAAGCCGGAGGACGTCGCCGGCGCCGTGGTCTTTCTGTCCAGCCAGGCGGCCGATCTGATCACAGGGCACACATTGCTGGTGGACGGTGGATGGACGGCCATCTAGCCCGGTCCCCCGGGGACCCGCCGTGCGCCGTTGCGGGCGCAATCGGCAACCAGACTGGGGTTGAAAATGAACGGGATTGTCATTGACGGGGGCAAGGGCTGGCGGGGCAAGCGAGAGGTCTGGCGTGTCTTTCTCCTGCTGGTGATGCTGAGCCAGACCATCATGGGCTGCCAGGCCGAGGAGGCGGGCCAGGGGCCCGTGGCCGTGGAGGTGATGAGGGTGGGCTTCGACCGCACCGCCGACACCCCGGTGGTCATCCTGCGGGACAAGGGTGAAACTCGGGCGATTCCCATTTGGATAGGACTTTCCGAGGCCCGAGCCATCGCCATGGAACTGGAGGGTGCGGCGGCTCCGCGCCCCATGACACACGACCTGTTGAAGTCCATCCTGCTGGGGGCCGGAGTCAACTTCGAGAAAGTGCTGGTCAGCGAGCTCAAGGAGGGCACCTACTACGCCCGCATTTTCCTGACCTCGGCAGGCAAGGATTTCGAAGTGGACAGCCGTCCCAGTGACGCCATTGCCCTGGCGCTTCGCTTCCAGAAACCCATCCTGGTGGCCCGGTCGCTGATGGAGGGGGACACGGCGGTGAACCTGGAAGACCGGAACGAGCCGCTGGTTGAGAGCGTTCGGGGAATCACCGTGCAGGAGATCAGCCAGGGACTGGCCGCATCCCTTGGCCTTTCCAGCACGGATGGGGTTCTGGTGTCCAACGTCAGCGGGAACGAGAATGCCGCTCTCAAGCGGGGGGACGTCATTCTGGCCGTCGGTTCCAACGCCGTCACCGGGGTCGGTATATTCCGCTCCATGCTGGTCGGTCTGGAGGGACAGACCGTCCGGCTGCGGGTGAGCCGGGACGGCAAGGAGCAGGTGGTGGAACTGGCGCCGGCAGAGTGAGATCGCCCCTCGGTGAGGCATGCTCCCCAGCCATGGCTGCTCCCTCTCAGCGCGACTACTTCAACGAGCGGGTGGGCGATTTCGATGTCCCCCAGCCCTGGCCCGTGATCGAACGACTGACGGAGGTGGTCGGCGCGGCCGGATTGCGCCCCGGAGAAGTGGTGCTGGATATCGGAACCGGTGTGGGGGTTCTGATTCCTCTGATCGAGTCCTTCAAGCCGTCCCGCATCATCGCTTGCGACATCGCCGAGAAAATGTTGCAGTGCCTGCAGCAGAAACATCCCCGGGTTCAGACCCTTCACTCGGACGTGGCCGATCTGCCATTGGAGGACGCCTCGGTGGATGTCGCCTTCCTGAACGCCATGTTCGGCAACATCGCCGACAAGCCCCGGGCTTGCCGGAATCTCAGCCGCATGCTCCGGCCGGGAGGTCGCATGGTAGTGAGCCATCCCGAGGGCAGGGCATTCGTGGAGGAGCTTCGCCGCACCAGTCCCCTTGCCATCGAATCGCTCCCCCAGAGAGTCCAGTTCCAATCGCTGCTCCAGCCCCTGGGCCTGGAGGTGATTGCCTATCGGGACGAACCCAGGCTCTACCTGATGGTGGCCCGGAAAGGCCCCGTCAGGGATCGAGGCGGGCCAGGATGCGCAGGGGACCTCCACTGCCGCCCTTGATCTTCATGGGCAGTGCCAGGATGGTGAATCCCTTGGGAGGCAGTTCGCCGATGTGGGCCACGTTCTCGAAGATGGGGATGAAGAAGCGGTTATGCGATCATCGAACGCATGTCCCGGACCGCGCCAATCGCCCGGTCGATATGGGCCATGGTGTTGTAGATGTGGGGGCACAGCCGCAAGCCTCCGGTGGGGGCACCCGCAATGCCATACCGGGTGTAGAGTCGGTTGAATACCTCCCGGCGCTTTTCCGGCCGTGTCTGGATGATGCAGACACCTCCGCTCAGTCTTGGGTCCTCCGGGGTGACCAGCCGGAAGCCCTCGGCCGTCAACCCCGCCTTGAGCGCCCCTGCCAGCTCGAAGATCCGGGCCTCCACCCGATCGAAGCCGATGAGGCGGTGAAAATCGACGGTGGTGGCGATCGCGGCCAGTCGAGCGTCGTCCCTCTGGCCGAAGGACTCGAACTTCCTGGCTCCCTTCACGTCCGGATCCACATCGCCGCCCCAGCCGGGAGAGACCAGGTTGGGCCAGATCTCGGCAATGCGGTTCCGATTGACGTAGAGCAGCCCGACTTCCTTGGGGCCGCAAAACCACTTGTGGCTGCTGGCTGCAAAGGAGTCGCACTGAAGCTCCCGCAGGTTGAGGTCGAAGGCGCCCCAGGTTTGAGCCCCGTCGACATGAACATGAATGTTGCGTGGCTGAGCCAGTTGGCAGAGTTCGCGGATGGGAAGCCGCACCCCGCTGACGTTGGAAACGTGAGTCAGGGCCAGGACTCGGGTTCGCGGTCCCAGAGCCTGCTCGAAGGGATCCACCAGTTGATCGATCCGGGTGGGCCTGGTGGGGGTCTCGACTCGTTTGACCCTTGAATGGAAACGGGCGGCGCGCACCTGCCAGGCGACATTGTTGGTGGGATGGTTCTGGTCCCACAGCAGAACCTCGTCCCCCGCCTCGAGCGGAAGGCCGTTGTTGATGATGTTGTTGGCCTCGCTGGTGTTGCGTACCAGGGCCACCTCGTCGCTGTCTACCCCCAGTTGATCGGCGACCTGCTTGCGGGAGAGTTCCAGCAGGGTCTTGAATTTCTCCCGATTGTTGAAGGAGCAGTCGACGTCGATGTCCCGGGTGAGATCCGCCACAGCTTCCGCCACCACCCGCGGGGCCGGGCAGAGGTTGGCGGCGTTCATGGGGACCCTGGCTTCGCGGAAGGGGAACTGCCGCCGCACCAGCTCCCAATAGGCTTCGTGGTTGGGAGCGACCCCCAGCCTGGACGACAGAGCGGATTGGGAAGGAAGGCCGGCCGACAGGAGTGCGGCGCCGTGGGCCAGCCTGCGCAGGGCGGAGCGTCGGGACAAATCGGTCATGATGGGTCACCCCGGGAGGGAGTCAATCATTCGGCGGGAAGAATGGCACAAGCCCGCGGCCGCTAAACGCGACGCGTCTGGCGGCTCAGCCGGTTTCAAGGAGTCAGCAGCCATGCATCCCGGTCACAGCGTGTTGACCATCACCCCGCCGTCGACCACCAGGGTTTCCCCGGTGATGTAGCTGCCGGCCTCGGTGGCCAGCAGCAGGGCCGGTCCGATGAGCTCGTCGGATTCGCCCCAGCGTCCCAGCGCCGTCCGCCGGGCGAACACGGCCTTCTGGTCCTCGTTCAGCAGCGATGCCGGCAAATCCGTCCAGAAGGGGCCGGGTGCGATGCAGTTGACGGTGACGTTGAAGGGACCCAGATCCAGCGCATTTGCCTTGGACAACCCGATCAGTCCGTGCTTGGTGGCATTGTAGACGTTGCGGGTGGACTTGCCTCCCAGCCCCATAATGGAGGAGATGTGAATGACCCGGCCCCAGCGGCGTTCCTTCATCTGTGGGACCAAGGCACGGGTCAGCACCATGCAGGAGCTGAGGTTCAGTTCCACGATCCGGTCCCAGTCCTCGTCCCGGATCTCGTCGATGAGCCCGGGAGTGTTGGACCCGGCATTGTTGACCAGGACGTCCACCCGTCCCATTTTCTCCAGGCTGAGCCGGGCCAGGCTCTCGGCCTCCTCTCGCCGGGTCAGGTCCGCCACCAGCGCCAGGCCCTTGCTGTCGGTTTCCTCCAGGATCTCGACCAGGGCTCGATCCAGCTCGTCCTGGTGGCGGCTGCTGATGACCACGTCGGCGCCGGCTTTGGCGAATCCCCGCGCCATGGCCTTCCCCAGACCCTTGCTGCCCCCGGTCACCAGGGCCACCCGTCCCGAAAGGTCGAACAACGACTGATTGCTCATGCTTTGTTCCTTTCCGTTGCATGGTTGATCCGACGGTCGCGGCCGGACCGTTTGCCGCCCGCATGGTACCACAGGCAAGCGAGGCCCCCGCCCCCCACGACGGGGCGGATCATTCGAAGGTGAAGAAACTGCCGATCGTTTTTAAAGACGAACCACGAATGGACACGAACAGGGATGGACCCCCTTCAATGACCAACCGCGCCCGAATGTATCTGCGATATCGTGACCTTGATATCCCGACGTCATGGGAGGGAGCCACCCGGGAGCGCGGGCGTCCCGCCCGCAACCTTATTCGTGCAAGCAGCCTGCGATCCAGGGGCATTCCCTCGAACAGTGCACCAAACGGCCTTTGCAGGGTTCGCTACTATGGTGCCAAGTCCTATGCGGGCGAGACGCCCGCGCTCCCGGGTGGGCGTTCTCCCATTCACTCTTGCTCCTCGAGAGAGCGTGTCGGGTTGCCGGGCCGCAACCCTGCCGTGCAGATCATGCGAGAGAGCCCCTTGCAATATTGGCAGTGGGACAGGTCGTTTTGCCGGCAATCGCGATGTTCTGCCTATTTCAATAGTCGGGTGCGACCTGGTGGAAAAGGGAGTTCACCACAAAAAGCACAAAAGTCACAAAACGAATTTCGTGATTTCGAGTCTTGGCAATCCGAAGTTGATCCCCATGGCGACGCGTTGACCGGATGTATGCAGATAGCGCGGAACTTGTGCGACGGGTTCGGGAGTCAACGTCTTGCAGGCTTTCAGCGTTCTGCTCTTTTTGTGTTCTTGTGCTTTTTGTGGCTCTCCCCGGCAAAGGTCACGCTGCCGAATTTTGCAAAAGGCTCATCCTTGCGTCGGCTTGTGCTTCACGTGGGCTCACCGGCATTTGCTGCCGCCGCCTACGCGGCTCGACACCCATAGGCGACGTTTCCCATGGGCTGACGCCCACGGCTAAGTGCTGCCGCGGCTTCGCCGCTTTATAAGGAAGGTCTGTAGGAGAGATTTCCTCCCCAGACCTGGGTCAACTGCGACTTCGCCGCTCTCTCCGAAGTCAAGACACTGCTCGGGCGCGGGATGCTTATTTAAATGATCATCTCCCGGGCGTCAGCCCGGGGTTCCAGACAGCCGCCAAGGCGGCGGCAGCACTTAGCCGTGGGCGTCAGCCCATGGACCACGTGCTCTCTAAGAATTGAGCCGCGTAGGCGGCGACAGCAATTTCCCCGGGTACTCGATCTCAGACAAGTGTCGCCCCCGTTCTGCCGGGCGGATCATACGAGAGTGAAACAATCGGGAATCGATAATCCCTTCGTGACCTAGGTATCCCGTCGCGGTTCACCTCAACGCCTTAGTGGCCCTTCGTCGTTCTTCGTGTTCCTTCGTGGATTACTCTGTTTCTTTTGTCTTTTTTCGGTTGTTTCAAATAGGCGGTGGTAGCACGCTGTGCCGCGATCCCGGCGGGCGGGGATCAGTCCGCACGCAGGGCCGGCACCACCGGCGAGCGGGACACCGCCCGGACGGCGGCCAGTGAGGAGATCAGGCCGGCGGCCAGGACCGCCAACAACAGGCCTGCCAGGGCTGTCAGATTGAGGTGTCCTCCGGTGGATCGCCAGGCCGGGACGATGGCCACCGCCGCCGAGAAGACTCCAAACAGCAGTCCCCAGCCCAGCAGAAGAAAATTCTCCGAGATCACCATCCGCGCCAGGTGGCTGGCGTGGTATCCCACGGCCCTCATCAATGCCATTTCCCTGCGGCGTTCCAGCACATTTCTCAGCAGCACCACGCCCAGGCCGAAGGTGCCCAGCAGGAGCCCCATGCCGCCCAGGGCCTGAAAGGTGGAGAGGTAGGTGTTGTTCACGCGATGAAAGGCGGCCAGCCTCACGGCCGTGGGGACCACGTCGAAGCCGTAGTCGGAGAGACGGTCTTCCAGCGCTGCCGTAACCTCCTCACCGGTGCCCGGGGGCGTTTCCATCAAGAAGAAGCGGAAGCCCTCGATGCGGGGAAAAGCTTTCAGGAAGTGCTTTTCCGACATGATCAGCTCCGACTGGAACAGGCTGTCCCTCAGGGCTGCCACCAGGCGAAGGCGCAGGGGCGACTCTCCGCGTGGGTTGAGCACCAGTTCTTCCCCCAGTTGCCGGTGCAGGACGTATTGCATCGAGTTGGCGTCGGCGATGACAGGAATGACGCCGCCCGGCAATTCCTGGTTAAGGAGCTGCCAGGGGTTGCGGGTTCCATGGGGGCCGGACAGGGTGGCCTGGAACCGGAATCGGGACTGGGAGAGAAAGGAGTCGGGAGCTCCCAGGATTCTGGGGCTGGCCGGTTGATAGAGATTGAGGCAGCTGGCGTCGTCGCCCGGCCGCAGCCGGAAGGGGCTGAAGGCGAGGTTTGCCAGGGCGGGAGTGTCGTCCGAAGACAGGTTCAGGGACTCACGGCCCGAAGGGGAGTTGGGGTCGTCATGGATGGGCAGCAGGGATTCCGCCACCAGGGAAAATCCGCCGGTTCCCGACTGGCGGTCGTGCGGGCTGGAGCGTTCGGTGCGTCGAAAGGCTTCAACCGTGACGATGATGAAGGTGGCCGATGCAATCAGGGCGATGCACAGCAGGCTGCGGCCCGGACGGACGGTGGCGTTGCGGAATCCCAGCCGGGAAACCGCCCAGCCGCCCTGGGGCCGGAGGATCGGACGCCGCGTCCGCCTCAGCCATCCCGACTGCCAGGCAAGCAGGGCCAGCAGGCAGAGGGTGCCGGAGGCAAAGAAGCCCAGTTCCTGGCTGAGTGCGCCGGCCAGGCTGGCCAGCAGGAATCCCAGGGCCGCCGCGGCCAGCAGGAGGGTGGTTCCGGCCCGGCCCGGCCCGTGCCGCCGGTTTCCAGAGCGTCTTTTTGCCGCCGCGCCTCCGCTCTCCCCGCTCTTCCGGCCCAGAGGCGGGGCGGCCGCCGTCGGTCCGGCCTCCTGGTAGAGCCAGGAGCCTGTCAGCAGAGTGCGCGGGCTGATGGACGCCATCCTCCTCAGGCCCCAGGCGATGCAGATCAGGGCGGTCAGAATCCCGCCCAGGCCGCCGGCCAGCAGAGATAACCCCGAAAAGTGGAGCCTCAACTGGGTGGTTCCCACGGCATCCACCCACCAGGTGCGCAGTCCCAGCATGATGAGGGAGGTGTAGCCCAGAGCCCCGGCCAGGCCCAACAGCGTGCCCAGACCCGCCAGCAGAACGCCCTCCTTGAGAAACAGTCGGCGGATTCCGGCAGGGTCGAACCCCAGGGCTCGAAGCAATCCAATCTCCTGGACGCGCTGTTCCAGGCCCAGCTTGAAAAACAGGCTGGTGAGCAGCAGAGCCGAGACCACCAGGAAGAAGCTGAAGTAGACGAAATACTGCCCGAAGTCTGTGACCCCCCGGGAGGCCTGCTCGGCCTGAGCCCCGGCCGCCCGCAGCGAAAAACCGAATTGGGCGGTATCGGCGGTGCGCTTGAGCTCGGATTCCAGGCGGGAGCGAAGGTCCTGGAGCGCCTCCGGCCCGGCGGCCGGCGACTCGGTGGGGGGGTAGATCCGGATCGAGGACAGGCGGCCATGGCGGGACCGCCACAACTCCTGGCCGACCTTGAGGGGGATGAAGGCCTTGGGCGTGGTGCGATATTCCTCCCAGTAGTCTTCGTCCCGAGGACGAATGCGTCCCAGATCCATGGGAAAGGGAGGGTCCCAATCCACCAGGGTCCTGGATTCGGTAATGCCGGGGTAGGCGGGCGCCAAGTCCCGGTCGGCCAGGGGGCCTTCCATGGGGACCACCCCGCTGAGGCGAAATCCGGCGGATCGGGTCAGCAGCCGGCCCTGCTCGGCCCAGAGGTAGTAGTCCAGCTCCAGCAGGTCTCCGGGGCGGGCTTCCAGGTCCCGGGCGGCCCAACGGTTCAGCACCACCGGCGGCAGCTCCGCGCCGGCGCTTGCCGGCGGCAGGCCGAAGGACTCGAAGTCGAGGGCGGTGACGAGCGAATAGGGGATATCCCGGCCGTCCTTGCGGATGGTGTTGGCCAGGTAGGTGAACAGGAAGCGGGTGCGAAGCCCCAGGGCCTCGGTGGCGCTTTGGACTCGGGCAGCCAGTCCCTCGCCGATGAGAGTGCCCTCGGTTTCCACCGAAAGGCACTGCTGCCGCTCCAGGACCCGCAGCTTCAGGTCGGAATCTTCCAGCGAATAGACGTCCCGGAGAATCCCCACCAGTTCATCCGGCCGCTCCGGGTCGGAAGTCGGCTTTCGACCGGGGTCGGCTCGGCTGACCAGCAGGGTGTTGATTCGGTCGGGGACTTGCAGGTCCCGCTGCAGGCGGCGCAGGGGGACGAAGACGGCCCGTACCGGCCCCTGACCGGGGCTCAGCGAGAACTCGCCCATCCGGGAAGGCTGGAGGATGCCGCCGACCGAAAGGCGCACCGTTCGCCCCACCCGGTCCCGGCGCCCGTGCAGGGAATCGCGGGGCACGTTGGAGGGTTGCTCCAGCCGCAGCAGAATCGGGCTTCCGGCCTCAGCCCCCAGGTCTCTGGCGGCCTCGGGGCTGAGCAGAACCCGGCGGCCGGATGGAGGCCCGGACTCGAGGATCTGTTCGGGCTCCATGCCCTGAAATCGCCAGAATCGTTCATCTACTCCATAGACCGAAACGCCGGCGGCGCGGCGCCCGGTCTCGGGATGGGTGAGCCGGCCCTCCTGAACCAGAATGGGGCAGACGGCGCCGAAGGACCGGGAGAAGTCTGGATGGGCGGCCATCTCCCTGGCCAGGACCTCTCTGAAATAAACGGTGGAGGTTATCACCCAATGGACGGCGCCCAGCCTCTGCAGGGCCAGCCGCCTCAGGCTGCCGCGCACGGAATCTCCGACCAGCAGCGATCCGGTCAGCACCGCCACGGCCACGGCCACGCCGGCCACCACCGCCAGGTGGGTGCGCCGGTAGTGGACCAGGCTGCGTCGCGTCAGGGGGATGGAGGCCATGTTAGTGGATAGTGATCAGTGGAGAGTGGTTAGTGGATAGTTATTTGATCGACACGTGAAGCATCTTGTCGGTCTCGGTGTAATCGTTTAAGCGCATCCACGTCACACGGCGCTCGTCTGCTCCCAAAACCCTCCGCTGACCCCCTCTTCACACTTCACACTTCAAACTCCACTCTCTCCAGCTTCCGGTCCGTCAACCGGTATTGCACCGGGAAACGGGCGGCCAGGGTCGGACTGTGGGTCACCACCAGCAGAACGGAACCGTGCCGGCGGTGCTGCTCAACCAGCAGGTCGGCCACCGATCCCGCCGAGTGGCTGTCCAGATTGCCGGTCGGCTCGTCGCAAAGCAGCAGCGAGGGATTGCGAATCATGGCGCGGGTCATGGCCACCCGCTGTTTCTCGCCGCCCGACAGCTCGGCAGGGCGGTGGTCCATCCGGTCCTTGAGGCCCACCTGGTCCAGCAGTTCCAGGGCTCGCCGGCGGTAGTCTTCGGCGGCTTTCTCGATCAGGGTCGGAGCCAGCACGTTTTCCAGCACCGAACACTGCGGCAGCAGGCAGTGATCCTGGAAAATGAAGCCGATGTGGCGGTTCCTGAATCTGGCCAATTCCCGCTCGGCCAGTCGGAAGGGATGGCATCCGTCCAGAACCACGTCACCGGCCGTCGGGGGCTCCAGCGTGCCCAGGATGTAGAGCAGGGTGCTCTTGCCGCTGCCGGAGGGCCCCATGATGGCGGCGGCTTCGCCCCTGGCCAGGGAGAGCGATACGTTCTCAAGCAGATGGAGAGGTCCCCGCGGTGTCGGATATTCCTTGGAGAGCCCGCTGATTTCGAGCATGGGATTAGGTGGACTGGCCTCGGGAGGCTGGCAGCCGCTGGATGATATTGAACATGGATACACAGGATAAACAGGATAAGAAGGACGTGACGCTACGACACGGAAAGCGGACCGGCTCGATGATCGAGTGCGCCTTCGTGAATTCCTCTTTTTTTCTTTTGTTTCAGGTACGTCCGACCCCCGCTCTACCGGGCGGATCATACGAGAGTGAAACAATCAGAAATCGATAATTCTTTCGTGACCTTGGTACCCTGTCGCGGCTAGCCTCAATGCCTTAGTGGCCCTTCGTCGTCCTTAGTGGCCCTTCGTGGATTCCTCCTTTTCTTTTGTCTTTTTTCGTTTGTTTCAGGCAACACTCGTTGGCCCGGATGCCCCGGAGGACCCTCGCTGCACAATGGCTCGATAGGCCTCCACCGCTGCTTCGGCCATGCGGGACAGGCTGTAGTGATCCTGCACTCCCTGCCGGCCGCTTCGGGCCAGGCGATCGGCCAGCACCGGGTCCCGATAGATCGCATGCAGTCCTTCGGCCAGGCTGTGTTCCTGGTCCGGGTCGGTGAGCAGGCCCCCCGACGTCTTCTCGATCATCTCGGTGAAGGCGCCGCGGCGGGGTTGCACCACCGGAATACCGCTGGCCATGGCTTCCAGGATGGGTATCCCCTTGTGCTCGTCGTGGGTGGCCGGCACCGAGAGCACGTCCAGGCTCTCCAGGAAGCGTATCTTGGCCGGGCGATCCAGGGATCCATGATAACAAAACTCTCCTTCCAGCCCCCACTGGCGGATCTGCTTGCGGACCCGTTGCAGATAGGCACGGTGTTCGGGCCCCAGGTAACCGGCTGCCTCCAGCCGGGTGGGGCCGATGTCCTTCCGCTGCTTCAGGAGCCGGTAGGCCCGGCACAGCTCGTGCAGACCTTTTTCCGGGGCGATTCGGGAGAGATACCCGACGCGGAAGGTGTCCGACCGCGGCGACCGCTTTTTTCCATAGTCCCCGGCCCGCACCCCCAGCGGGATCAGGTGCATTCGGTCCGGATCGATTCCCAGCATCTCCTGCATGGCGACGGCGCAGTGCCGGCTCACGGGTGCGAATCCATCCACCGATCGGGCCTGCCGGCGCATCGATTCCAGAGCCTGGCTGCGGTAGGGCTCCGGGAGCCCCTCGAGGAAGAGGTCTTCCCCCTGGAGGGTGCAGCACACCGGCCGCTGAAGCGCGGCCCGCAGCGGCTCGGCCAGTCCAATCAGCAGGGAGTTCGGCAGAACGATGACATCGGGCGCAGGTTGTTGCTTCAGCCAGGAGATCAGCTTGAGAAGCTCTTTTTTCTGAAAGCCGGACTCCCCCTGCAGCATGGACAGGGTCAGGGCTCCCAGTTGACGGGGGTCGGTCTTGACCCCCAGCCCCGAGAAGAGCTTCAACACGGCTCGGGAATCCCAGATCCTGTCGAGGAGCCAGGGGGTTTTCCGAAAGAGGGGGTGGATCTGCTGGAGATAGACGCTCAGCCCACCGAAGAACACCCGGCCCTGACTCACATTGGGTTCGTCGGTCAGGGTGGGAGTATAGACGGGCAGGAGGATGACGTCGTGCCCCAGTTGCGTCAACTCGGCGGCCAGGGAATTGTCTCTCAGGCAACTGCCGCAGTACATGCCGGCCGCGCCTGCGGTGATCGAGAGGATCTTCACGATATCAATTGGTCCGATGTCGGAGAGTCGCCGTCAGGCGCCCGGCGAGCATCGGTCTCCACTGAAACCGAGGCGATTGTGGCCGTCGCCGGGACGGCTGTCAAGTTCAATACCGGAATGACGGCGCGCCCCTATGCCGCTGCACTCGCCTCGGGAAAGCCTCTCTGTGTAGGAACGCGGCCCCCGGTGAGCGGCGGTCAACGAGGGCCAGGGAAAGGGGTTCCTGAAATGAGGTCGTTTGGGTTAGACTGAGCGGTCGGTCAAGCGGCCCTTTGTCGCTCACTGGGCCGCAAAAAATCGAGCTTCTCGACTGAATGGCAGAGGTCAACGACGATGAATATTGCTGTTCTCGGTCCGCCGGGATGCGGCAAAGGAACCCAGTCCAAGCTCCTGGCCGCCCATTTCGGTCTCAAGCATTTCTCTCTGGGAGAGATGCTGAGAACGGAGGTGGGCAGGGGAACGGAATTGGGGAAGCAAACCGCGGTCTATCTGAAAGCCGGCAAGCTGGTCCCCGAACCCATTGTCCTGGACCTGTTCGAGACATATGTCGGCAGAAACGGCGATCAGGGGCATATTCTGGACGGGTATCCCCGCACCGTGGTTCAAGCCCAGGCCCTGGACACCCTCCTGAGCCTTTCGGCCGTGGTTCTCTTCGAGATCACCGAGGAAGGCGTGCTGTCGCGTGTGGCCGGCCGGGTGGTCGACGATCAGGGACGGTCCTACAACCTGGACAGCAATCGACCTCCCGCGGGAGTCCACACCAGGCGCCGGGACGACGACCGCCCCGAGGTCGTCCAGGGGCGTTTTCGGAATTATCTCCTGGAGATCGAACCCATTGTCAGTCACTACCGCAGGCAGGGAACCCTGGTAAGGGTCAATGCCTCCGGCAGCATCGGCTCGATCCTGGATCAACTGCTGGTCAGCCTGGGAGGAGACGGGAAAGCCGTCTGAGGCTGAACCGGTCTTTCTCACTCCTCCTCAACTCATCCGCTGAGACAATCCTGTTTTACCCCGCATGGCTGCCCCGTCCCTGGGGCAATACCGGGCCTTCACCTTCCTACCGCATCAGCCTTCGCCATTCGGCACTGCCGTTCGGAGGCGCCGCGTTGGCCCCCCTCCGCATCGGCCTTCGCCTGCGGCTCGACCTCTGCGACTCCCCCTCAAAGGGGGAGTGATACCCGTGTTATGAAGAGGGAACGGAGTTTATGGGTTAGACCGGGAACATGGTTTACATCATGCCCAGGAATCGGGCAATAAGCCCTCTACAGGCCACAGTATCACTCCCCCCTTGAGGGGGAGTCGGAGAGACAAGGGCGCAGCCCGCCGTCGATCCGGAGGGGGGCAAACGCCGACCTCCCGTTGAGAAAGGCAGACCAGCCACTAACCACTCCCTACCCATCCCCGGATTTCGGCCAGAACGCGTGGAAATGGTGCAGTGGACCGCCAGCTTGGCCTGACTCGCCCGAGGACCGCCAGGTTCGGCTCAAGTACTCACGAGCCTCGCGCACCGCTTCCAGTTCCGAGCGCCCCTTGGCCAGGAAGGCTGCGATGGCCGCCGAAAGGGTGCATCCCGTACCCTGCTTGGGTCCCCCTTGCAGGTAGGGACCGCTGACCCTGTGCATCCGGCTGCCGTCGAAGACCAGGTCGACCACCTCCCTGGCCCCCGCCGGACCGGACTCTATTTCCCGGCAATGGCCGCCTTTCAGGACGACCCACCCCGGGCCCATGACGTGGATTTCCCGGGCTGCGCGGATGCAGTCGGATTCGTCCCGCAATTGGCTTCCAACCAGCGCCTCGGCTTCCGGCAGATTGGGAGTGACAATCCTTGCCAGGGGCAGGAGCCGGCGGCGCAGGACCTCCAGCGAGCCTTCCTCGAGGAGAGCGGAGCCGCTGGTGGCTGCCATGACCGGGTCCACCACCAGCGGAATGCCGGGGTGGCGGCTCAGAGACGAGGCCACGCCCTGGATGATTTCCGGGCCGCCCAGCATCCCGGTCTTGATGGCCTCAACCCCGATGTCGGAAAGAACCGACCGGATTTGCGAGACCACCAGGCTCACCGGAAGACAGGTCAGGGCATCGATCCGGAGGGCATTCTGGGCCGTCACCGCGGTGATGGCCGAAGTGCCGTAGATCCCCAAAGCTGCGAAGGTCTTCAGGTCGGCCTGGATTCCGGCGCCGCCGCTCGAGTCGGAGCCGGCAATGGTCAGGGCTTTCAGGAAGGGCATGGCCGAGACAGATTAGCCCAGATTGCCGAAGCTGTAAACCGGACGGGCTCAGGACCATGTCCGGTACGTGGTTGGCCGGGTCTCGGCCATGCCGTGCGGACTATTCGAGGCGAAACGGCCGATCGTTTTTGAAGACGAACCACGAATGGACACGAATAAGCACGAATACGAATGGAACATGGATGCACAGGATGCACAGGATAATTAGGACCAGAGGCTGCTGCACGAAACGCTGACTCCGGCGATGATCGAGTGCGGATTTGCGGATGTCCAGGACTGCAAGCCGGCAGTTTCCGAAAAAATTCCAGTGCATCCAGTGCATCCAGTGCATCCATGTGAATCAAAAATCTAGCCGTGCTTGACTCTGAACCGGTTTCCAGCCACCCGGCGCAAGGGGTTTATTTCAAATTAGTGGGGCCCCGCCCTGCCGGGCAGATCATCCGAGGGTGAAACAATCGGAAATCGACCATCCCTTCGCGACCTTGGTACCCCGTCGCGGTTAACCTCAGCGCCTTAGTGGCCCTTCGTCGTCCTTCGTGTCCCTTCGTGGATCACTCTTTTTTCTTTTGTTCTCTTGTTCCAGGTAAGCTGAGCGCAGGACGATTGACTGCAGCGCAAGAAAAATTTGACAAATGGCGAATAAAAAGCGAAGATATAGCTATGGTCAAAGAGCACGGCAAACTGGTAGGCATCGCCCGGCTGGCTGCGGAGAGCACTCCATTGCTGCAAAAGCGCCGTGCCCGCTATTTTTCCATCGAGGTCAAATCGGTGCTGAACCGCTGCTCGAACCCGGAAATGCCGTTCTACTGGACCATCAACCCCTATCGGGGCTGCGAGTTCGGCTGCAAGTATTGTTATACCCGCTATACCCACGAATACATGGGCCGGGAGGATGCCGGCCAGTTCGAGTCCGAAATCTTCGCCAAGCGGAATGGGGATGCCGTCCTGGAAAAGGACCTGTTGTCGTCCAGGCTGCGAGACCGCCCAATTGCCATCGGCACCGCCACCGATCCCTATCAGCCGGCTGAGAAGCGCTTCAAGCTGACACAAGCGATGCTGGAGAGACTGGCCGAATGGCGGGGACTCCGCATTTCGCTGACCACCAAGTCCGACCTGGTTCTGCGGGACCTGGAGCTGTGGCGGGAGATCGCCTCCCGCAACGAGGTGCATCTCAACATCACTCTCACCACCCTCTCCTCCCAATTGGCCGGGGCCCTGGAACCTCGGGCGGCCACGCCCCGGCGGAGGCTGCTGGCCCTGAAGGCGTTGTCGCAGGCGGGCCTGAGCACAGGGGTGCTGGTCATGCCGGTGCTTCCTCGGATTACCGACGGCCCCGCCGAATTGGAGGCGCTGGTGCGTAGCGTCAAACAGCAGGGCGCGGGTTATCTGGCTGCCAGGGTCCTGTTTGTCACCTCCTCCATCGAGGCGGTCTGGGTGCCCTTTCTGCGGGAGCGATTTCCGGAGCTGGCTTCGGTTTACAGGGATCTCTACCGACCCCCTCAGCGCGGACTGGAGATCTATACGCCGGCGGATTTCAGGCCTCATCCGGCAGTTGTGCGAGCGGTACGACCTCGGAACCAAGCCGCGTTCGGGAGGGCCGTTTCCGGAGCCGGGGCTGTGGCGGCAAACCCTGCTGCCGCTGGGCTGGAGCGGGGAGGGTTCCTCTCTGCGGCCTCGGCCCGCCGCCAGGGTCGGCTGATCCCGCCGGCGCCTTGACACTCTTCCCGAGTCGGACCTGGCCCGCATTTCTCAGTAGTTATTCCAGTAGTTCAACAACGGCCCCTATTGATCCTGTGATCTTGGGGAGAGAGGCCCCGCGTGTTTTAGAATGGCTTCATGAACACGGACACCATCACCATCATCGTCGCCATCCAGGGGGTTGGCTTGGCCCTCTGGCGTGCGATCGCCTCCATCCGCCAGGACGTGACCGCGCTCCGCCAGGAAGTGCGCGCCGATATCGCGGTCCTCAACTCGCGCATCGATACCCTGGATGCCCGGTTCACCTCCCGCATCGATGCCCTCTATCAGGCCCTCTTCAGCCACAAAGACTCCGCCGCGTGAGCTCCGCTCCGTCCCCTGAAATACCCCAGATCTAGAAGAGCCCCCCGAAAGAGTACTAACCACGCTAAAGAAACTTAAAAAGCCCACCACGGCTCGTTGATAGACCGAGCCGACGCGGGAGACGCCGTCCACCCACTGGTGCAAACACACCCAACCACACGGCTGCGACGGCGAGGCTGCCGATCCCCTCGACCCATTTTGGCTCGTCGGCCGTGATGGTGTCCACCAGGGGACAATAGTCTCCACCTCCCCCTTGCGGGGAATTTTGCAAAAGGCTCGGTCTTTTGTAGTTTCGGTAGCGACCTGGTGAGAAATGCGGGCTAAAATGCCGTCGGGCAGGTTGAACGGTCGCCGGCTCATTGCTCAGGCATTGAGCGGGAGGAAAGTCCGAACTCCACAGGGCAGTGTGCCCCGTAACGCGGGGGGCTCATGGAGGTTCTCCATGGGTACGGAAAGTGCAACAGAAAATATACCGCCCCGCAAGGGGTAAGGGTGAAATGGTGCGGTAAGAGCGCACCGGGTGCTCGGCAACGGGCATGCCTGGCAAACCCCACATGGAGCAAGTTCAAATAGGGATGGAGGCGTGACCCGCGCCGCTTGACATTCGGGTAGAATGCTGGATCCGGGAGGCAACTCCCGGGCTAGAGGAATGACCGTTGCCCTCTTCGAGGGAACAGAATTCGGCTTACAGACCTGCCCATCACCTCCTCTTGAGGGGGAGCCGAGCCGCCAAGTGAAGGTTGTTGCGGTTGGGGGATGTTATTCGCTAATTTCCCACCGGCGTGCTGGTAGCGTTGGCCTCGGACCCGATGGCAAAGCGGATTACCTGTGATTCATCGGTAAAGAAGGTCCGGGTGCCCGTGGCGGTAGCCCCGTCGGGGATTTCGGGAACTCCGGTTACGGTGAACTGCTGCGCCGGGTTGTCACCCGGTTGGGCATCGAATTTGTACCCGCTCTTGGTTCCCGATCCCAGATCGCCGGGAATGACACCGTCCGCCGCCAGACCGGCCAGGTCGGTGAACGTGCCGTGGGTGGAGCGGTACATGAGCTGGCCGGTACCGATCGTTCTCATGGAAGCGGTGGCGGAGGCTTCGTTGGCCGAGCGCCTCGCCCGGAGGAGGTTGGGGACCGCTATGGCGGCAATGATCAGGATAATCGCCACCACAATCAGCAACTCGATCAGAGAAAATCCCTTTCGCATCGTGCCCTCGCGACCTGCCCTTCCGAGATCGTTGTTTTTCGTCTGAAGTCAACAGACTACCATCGCCTCGGTATCTGTCAATGTCGATTCCTCCGACCCCGCCTGTAGAGGGGCACGAGAGGGAAGGAAGCCTGCCCTGGGGTTGATCTATACTGCTCGCAATGCAGGAACCCCATGGAGCAAGACCCACCCATTGGAGACAAGGCATGGCCGCTCCCGCTACCCTAACCGACTCCCACCCCGGCCAGGTCAGGAAGCTTCGCTTTCATGGCACGGGAGGGAGTCTGTTCGGCATCCACATCGTCAACATGCTGCTGACCGGATTGACCCTGGGGATCTACTATTTCTGGGGAAAGGTCAAGGTTCGAAACTACGTCTTCAGCCAGTCCGAATTCGAAGGGGACCGCTTTGCCTACCACGGGACCGGGAAGGAACTCCTCATCGGCTGGCTCAAGGGAATCGTGATCCTGGCAGCCATCTATGGGGTCAGCTTCGCCTTCCTGTATCTCTCGGGTGAGCGATCGGTGCGGGGCCAGGTGCTTTTCTTGCTGTTCCTTCTGCCACCCCTGTTGTTCGGGCTGGTTCCCATAGCCATTGCCGGCGCCTGGCGCTACCGATTGAGCCGTTCCTCCTGGCGCAATATTCGATTCTCCTTCCGGGGGCACACCCGGGAATTCATGAAACTCTATGTGCCCGGCCTGCTGCTCACCATCATCACTCTGGGCTTCTACAGTCCCATTTTCGGCTGTAGAGTACGAAAGTTTCTGCTGGATAGAACCTGGTTCGGGAACGCTCCCTTCAGCTTCGATGGCGAAGGGAAAGAGCTCTTGGGACCCTATGCGGTTGCCTTTTTTCTCGGCCTCCCCACCCTGGGCCTGTCCTGGTTCTGGTATGCAGCTCGCCAGCACCGCTACCACTGGAGCCACACCCGGTTTGGAGGGGCGAACTGCCGCTGTGAAATCACAGGCGGAAGTCTGTTTTGGTTGGAGTTCGTCAATGGAATCCTGTTGGTGGTCACTCTGGGCTTCGCCCAACCCTGGGTGCTGGTGCGCACGGTGCGCTTCATGTTCGAGAGGATCTCTCTTCACGGCTCCCTCGACCTGGCAGTCATCGAGCAGGAAGCCCGGGAAGCCGGAGCCACCGGGGAAGGCATCGCGGACCTGCTGGATACCGAGCTGCTGGACATGGATTTGGGCATACTGTGACAGGTTGAGTACCAATGGCTGGAACACCTCCCCAAATGGAGTGGCCGGGGCGCTACTTCGACGGCCGCACCGCCTTGGCCCAGCCGGTTCGGATCACCATAGGCGCCAGGGGCTTTCAGATCGCCAAACCGGACGGCAGCACCCTCTGGTGGGACTATGGTGAGGTGCGTCAGACCCAAGGCGCCTATGCCGGCGAACAGGTTCGCCTGGAAAAAGGAGCCCCGTTTCCGGAGGCCCTGCTGGTCGACGACGCCGGTTTCCTGGCGGCCATCCACGCCATTGCGCCCGAGCCGACCCCCTTCCACGATCCTGCCAGACGTCCCCTCCGTCGCAGGCTCACCCTGTTGGCCGCCCTTTGCCTCCCTCTCCTGGGCGCCGCCCTCTACCTGTGGGGGATTCCGGCGATGGCCGAGGCCATGGCCGACCGGGTTCCGGTCTCTTGGGAAGAACGGCTGGGCCGGTCGGCCGTGGGCATGCTGGTTTCGCCGGAGGACCGCCTGAGTGACCCGGTCTGCACCCAGGTCCTGGCAGGGATCGGCGACCGCCTGCTGGAAGCCGTTCCACCCCATGGCTACCGTTTTCGCTATGTTCTGAAGAGAGACCACTCGATCAACGCCTTTGCGGCTCCGGGCGGCTTCGTGGTGGTGCATACGGCGCTGGTGGGTCAGAGCGGGTCTCCCGAGGAGTTGGCCGGGGTGCTGGCTCACGAGGTGCAGCATGTCCTGAAACGCCATGCCACCAGGGCGTTGTTCCGAGACCTTTCCCTCCAGGTGCTGATAGCGGCCTGGACGGGCGACGTGGGCGGGCTGGAAGTGGCGCTGGAGACGGCGGGAGACCTGGGCAAGCTGCGTTTCAGCCGGCAGGCCGAAACCGAGGCCGATCTCGAGGGGCTGAGAATGCTCCAGGCGGCCCGCATCGCTCCCGGCGGGATGGTGGCCTTCTTCAAGTCCCTGGAGAAAATGGATCTTCCCGATGGGCTGACCTATCTGTCCACCCACCCGAGGAGCGAGGACCGGATTCGTCAGCTCGAACGGCTCGCCGACGGGATGGAGTTCGCTTCGGATCCTCTCTTGCCCGGAGTTTCCTGGGAAGACGTGAAATTGAGATGCGCCCCGGGCGGGACCGCAAGAGAGGCTTCGCCTGGGACGGTCACCCAAGAAACTGTTGATTGTTGTTTCGACTGAATTCCTCTATTCGGCGGCCGGCAGGATAGGCAAGCCTGGAACGCCCACATCCAGACGAACCAGGCCACCGGGGCTGGGTTCCCCGTCGCCACCGGTGACAAAGGCCGTGGCCAGGTCGGGGCCGGCGAAGCAGATGTTGCTGGTGCAGCGCATGCCGGTGTCGTAACTGGCCAGGAGCCGGCCCTCGGGGGACAGCACCTGCACCGCCGCCATTCCGTAGTGAGCGACCCAGAGACGCTTGTCCCGGTCCAGGGCCATGCCGTCCGGCAGGTTCTTGCCGTCCGCTTCGCCGCCGGGATGACGGGGAAGGTCGGCGAAGACCCGGGGAGGTCCCGCGGCCCGGCCCGGCCCGGCCAGGGGAATCAGAGTCACCCGGTTGGGGGAGCTCTCGGAGACGAACAGGCTTCGAGCGTCGGCCGACAGCACAATGCCGTTGGGGGTGTCCATGTCCCGGGCCACCACGTTTTGCCTTCCCTCCAGGTCCACGAAGATGACGGCGCCCTTCTTGGGCAGACAGTCGGTGAAGTAAAAACCCTCTTCGGGGTGCAGGCAAATGTCGTTGGGGCCGTCGATCTCCAGGTCCTGGCAGCGCCCCCCGGCAGCTCGGCCCAGCGGCCGTCCGTCCGGATCGAACCGCAGGACGCCGTGCTGTGTACCGTCACAGACCAGGTGGTCTCCATTGGGCAGGATCTTGTGGCCGTTGGGAGCCCCGGAGGTGGCCCAGACGGTCGGCTCGCCGCCGGGCGCCATCCTGGAAATCGAAGTCCCGTGGGATATATAGAGGTTACCCTTCCGGTCGATCACCGGGCCTTCGGAGTAGTATTCGAGAGAGTGCACCCGGACGGGCCTGACGGCGCCGGGTCGAGGCAAAGGGAACGAGGTCATTGAGGTCCTCCATGAAACGGAAACATCGACAGACAGGAAAAACAGGATCGCCTAGAAATTCATTCCGTCCTTCGCGCAAATCGATGTAAGACAAGAGCGGCCTGGCGCGCCGCGGATGGAAGTTGTCGAATCGGTACCTGACAATGGCGCAGACAAAGTGCAAGGATACCATTGACGCCGTCCACCGTCCCATCGTTCGCCTTTGAGAGGGAGCGGCTGCCGAGCCGGCAGGCCAAGGCTGATGCGGTAGGGGGACACCGGCCAGGTGCCGGGGATCGATTTTTTTCGGTATGAACATCGTTAGACAGGATAGGCAGGATGGACAGGATTAACAGTACGAGAGGTTGCTGCAAGAGAAGCCGGCTCGGACGAAATCCGGTTCGGGCTTGCGGATGTCCGGGGTTACAGAACAGGAGGCTTCTGAAACCAAATCCTGTATATCCTGTGCATCGATGTAAATAATTCATCACGCCACCAGCGACCCGGTGAGAAATGCGGGTTAAGCGGGTTAAGATGCCGTTTTCGGCCGAGTTGGGCTATAATCCGCCTTCCGTCCGCATCGCTAAAGGGACGGCGCCCGCACGGGAAGACCCACTGGCTGGACTGCCAGGGTCCGAAGCAGTTTCATTGAACCCCTAAACAGGCTTATGAGCACGGCCACCGGTGAATCCAACCGGGAAAGATTCGAGGAGGCCCGGAAGCGACTGGACGCCCACGTGGAGGAGATGGTGCAATGGCACTTCGATCCGGCCACCGGCTGTCCTTTCTGGCTGGAGTGGGCCGCTTCGGCCGGTTGGGACCCGCGCCGGGAGGTGCGGAGCTTTGCCGATCTGGACCGATTCGGCCATTTTCAGGACGAGTGGCTGCGAGGAGGCCCGGTCCGCCGCTGGGTGCCCAAGGCCCTGGCCGACCGTCCGGTCTATGTGTTCGAAACCGGCGGCACCACCGGCATTCCCAAGAGCCGGATCAACATCGAAGATTTTCGCATCGACTACGAACTTTTTTCCGAGACCCTTCCGGACGAATATTTTCCCAGAGGCTCCAACTGGCTGATGCTGGGTCCCAGCGGTCCCCGGCGTCTCAGGCTGGCCGTCGAGCATCTGGCCCACTATCGCGGGGGCATCTGTTTTTGCGTGGACCTGGACCCGCGCTGGGTGATCAAGCTGATCAGGAAGGGCTGGATGGATCATCTCAAGGCCTACCAGGACCATGTCATCGACCAGGCCATGAACCTCCTGGGTGCAGGCCACGATATCCAGTGCCTGTTCACCACGCCCAAGCTTCTGGAGGCCCTGGCCAACCGTCTGGAGGATGAGAATTCCAGCCTGGAGCAGTCCGGAATCAAGGGGATCTTCTCGGGAGGCACCGAGTTCACTCCCCAGTGGCACCGCTTTGCCAGAGAGGAACTCCTGGGAAGCGTCTACCTGACTCCCACCTACGGCAACACGTTGATGGGACTGGCTGCCAGTGGTCCCAGCGGTCCCGAGAACGGCTACAAGATCAGCTACTACCCGCCCCAGCCCAGGGCGGTGATCCAGTTGGTGGATTTCGACGACAGCTCGCGGCTGGTGGACTACGGTGGGACCGGCCGCGTCATGCTGACCACGCTCACCAGGGAGTTCTTCCTGCCCCGTTTTCTGGAACGGGATGAGGGAGAACGGGAGCCGCCCTGCGAGGCCTGGTCCTGGGACGGGGTGAGCGGGCTGCGGCCCTACAGCCGCTTCGCCACCGCCACCACGGTGGGGGTTTATTGAGACGGGCGGCCGCGGGACCCTCAAAGGAAGGGCAGGCCGGTCCCGGGATGAAATGGAGGACAGCGTGATTCACTTTCCGGTGCTGCGCTGGGGAGAGGCTTACAAAAGCCTGGAAGTCGAGAAGGTGGTCCATTTCGCCACCGGAGAGCCCGTGGCCGAGGTCAGCCAGGCCAATCCCGGTCTGGTGGCCAGGGACATGCGCCGTGCCGAGCGGGCCCGCCAGGTGTTGCGCGAGATCCCGTCCGGGGAGCTTCTGGTCAGGATCCAAAAGGCCGGCAGCCTGTTCTCATCGGCCGAGCTCCCGCTGGGAGAGGGAACTCAGACTCCCGAGGAGTTCGTTCGGCAACAGTCGGCGACCACGGGCCTGCCCGAGCACATGTGCCGCATGAACATGGCCAAGCTCCGGTACGTCCTGGACGAGATCGGCAATATCCTGAGTTCGCTGACGCGAGGTCTGAACCTGGATCTGCTGGGTCGCGGCTATGGAGAAGAAGATGGACTGATGCGCAGCTACCAGGCCAACACCCCGGTGCTGGGCATGGTGCTTCCCTCCAATTCTCCCGGCGTCCACAGCCTTTGGCTACCGGTGATCCCGCTTCAGATCGGATTGGTGCTGAAGCCCGGTCCCCAGGAGCCCTGGACGCCCTGGCGCATGGCCCAGGCCTTTATTCAGGCAGGCATTCCCAAGCAAGCCATCGCGCTCTATCCCGGCGGCGGGGAAGTGGGAGCCGCCGTGGTCGGCCACTGTCCCAGAAGCCTGATCTTCGGCGGGACCCCCACGGTAGAGTTGTACAAGGCCAATCCGGCGGTCCAGGTCCACGGTCCCGGGTTCACCAAGATCCTGATCGGCGACGATCAGGTGGACGACTGGGAAGATGTCCTGGACCTGATGGTGGACAGTGTCCTGGTCAACAGCGGCCGCAGCTGCATCAACTGCTCGGGCATCTGGGCCTCCCGCCATACGGAGGAAATCGCCGAGGCCCTGGCTCGCCGGCTGGGACCCATAGAGCCGCTGCCGCCCCAGGATGACAGGGCCGCGCTGGCCGCCTTTACCGTGCCGGGGCAGGCGGAAGCCATCTCGAACGACATCGATGCCGGGCTACAGCAGGAGGGGGTCGAGGAAGTAACCCGCCGGTTCAGGGAGGGCGAACGGCTGGTCCGCAAGCAGCGCTGCGACTACCTTCGGCCCACGGTGGTGCACTGCCGGTCGCCCGAAGCCGGCCTGGCCGGCAAGGAGTACATGTACCCATTCGTCTCGGTGGTGCGCTGTCCTCAGGCCAAGATGATCGACTCCATCGGTCCCACTCTGGTGGCCACCGGGATCACTCGCGACGAGTCTTTTCGGCGGGCCCTGGTGGACGCCCGCAACATCGACCGCCTCAATCTGGGTCCGGTTCCCACCATCCGCCTCAACTGGCACCAGCCTCACGAAGGCAATATCGTGGATTTCCTGTTTCGGGCCCGTGCCTTTCAGATGGCTTAAGGGGAATTCGAGCCGTCGACGCCTGGCGGGTCAGGCCTCCGGTTTTCCGCCTGCCCTTAGAAAAATGCCGGTTAAAATCAGGTCGGTATGAGGTAGTCCAACCGCAGAATCGAGGCGAGCCCGGTTTGCGCGGTCAAATCCGGTTTTTGGCCAACAATTCGTTTGAAGCAGGAGCGTTTCTGTAGTATACAAACGCTGGCCACTCGCAAGAACTCACCGCCTGACAGCGGTCTCCCCATCCATCCCTATAGTTTTCGAATTCGAAGCCCCATGGGCCGCGAATTTGGTTTCAAAATAATCCACTGAGGAGCTAGACCTACCATGCTACCTATTCAGAGATCATCGATACGCTGCAGGCCGGCCCTGCGGCGGCTTCGGTTTACGTTGGCGTCGGCACTGGCGCTGGTGTTTGGAATGCCCTCCCTGGCCCTTGCCGACGCCCAAGCGCAACTCGACTCCGGAGACACCGCCTGGCTGCTGACCGCGACCGCTTTGGTGCTTTTCATGAATATTCCCGGACTGGCCTTGTTCTACGGCGGCCTGGTCCGTGCCAAGAACGTCCTCTCCGTGCTGATGCAGTGCTTTGCCCTGACAGCCCTGATCACCATACTCTGGGTCCTGTTCGGCTACAGTCTGGCTTTCGACACCACCGGCATGCAGGCGGGAGTGACCAACATCCATTCATTCGTTGGAGGTCTGTCCAAGGCCTTTGCCAGCGGCATTACCGCCGACAGCCTGAGCGGCACCATTCCGGAAACGGTGTTTCTCACCTTTCAGATGACCTTTGCCATCATCACGCCTGCCCTGATGGTGGGAGCCTTTGCCGAACGCATGAAGTTTTCGGCCATGGTGGTCTTCATGGCGGCATGGTCCCTGCTCGTCTATGCCCCCATCTGCCACATGACCTGGGCCGGTGACGGTTCCTTCTTCGGCGAACTGGGCGTTCTCGATTTCGCCGGGGGTACCGTGGTCCATATCAATGCCGGCATCGCGGCACTGGTTGCAGCCATCCTGATCGGCAAGAGGCGCGGTTATCCCACGGCTCCCATGCCGCCGCACAGCATGACCTTGACGGTCGTGGGGGCCTCCATGCTGTGGGTGGGCTGGTTCGGCTTCAACGCCGGCAGCGCCCTGGCCGCCGACGGCGCCGCGGGCATGGCCATGCTGGTCACCCAGGTGTGTACCGGAGCCGCTGCCCTCACCTGGATGGGCATCGAGTGGGTCAGGAACGGCAAACCCAGCGTGCTGGGAATCGTCACCGCCGCCGTGGCCGGCCTGGTGGCGATTACGCCCGCCTCCGGCAGCGTGGGGCCGCTCGGGGCCATCGTCATCGGGATCGCGGCCGGGGCCTGCTGCTTCTGGGCCTCCACCATCCTCAAGTACAAGTTGGGATACGATGACTCTCTGGACGTCTTCGGCGTCCACGGCGTCGGCGGAATCGTGGGAGCCCTCTTGACCGGAGTCTTCGTCGCCGAAAGTCTGGGCGGGCAAGGTCTGGCCGACGGCATGACCATTGGTTCCCAGTTCGGAGTCCAGGTCATCGGCGTCGTGGTCACCCTGGTCTACAGCGGCGTGATCTCCTTCATCCTCCTGAAGGTGGTGGATGCGATCATCGGTCTGCGAGCCTCCAAAGAGGTGGAAACCGAAGGGTTGGATATTTCTCTCCATGAGGAGCAGGGCTACAACCTGGAGGTCTGACAGCTTGAGGGAAGGAGTCCGAACCGGCTGGCGGACTGAATTCCGGCTTCGGGATCGGGTCGGCACAGGTCGGTGGCTAGCCCGAATTTCTCACCAGGGGGCATGCCCAGCGCAGTCTGTTACCCGCAAGCCCTTACCATGGAGCCGATCAAAGTACTGAAGATAAAATCTTTTTCGCCATGGCACCAGCGACCTGGTGAGAAATGCGGGCGAGGGGCCGGCAACGGAGTCACCCCGGGTCATAGAGGCAAGCATCCAAGAGGCTCAGGACTTCGTTGATCACCGGCCCCGGCGCCTTCTCGACGAACTTCACCTTTCGGCTCGCGTAGTCGACGGACTTGATCTGTTCGGCCATGATATATCCGGAGAGAGACGACTCTTCGGGGACTGAAACGTGAAAGGGAATATTCCTGAAGGTGTTGGTGATGGGGCAGACCATGGCCAGTCCGGTATGGCGGTTGAACGGCGTATTGCTGACGACTAGAGCCGGGCGGCGGCCTCTTTGCTCGTGCCCTGCCTGCGGATCAAAGGTCAGGATCACGAAATCCCCTTTTTGTGGTACGTAGCCCGGCACCTACCAGACTTCCTTTCCAGGGGGCGGTCCCCACTCCACCTCTTCCGCCAAATAGCCTTTCGGCATTCTGGCCAGCAGCGCCTTCAATTCGTATCTCCCTCGCACTCGGGTCGCAGGCTCAACCACGATCCGCCCCTTGCGGGCTGAGACATTCACTGTGTCGCCCACCTCGATCCGAGCTTCGTTCAAAATAGCCTTGCTGAATCGAAGCCCTTGGCTGTTTCCCCATTTCTGAACCCTGGTCAACATGAACCGTCTCCCGAATAGACTGTATGTATAGCCTGCGTATATCCTATCACAGGTCATTCAGAACGCATCAACAGGCAATTTCGTTCGCATGCCGCGTGCCAGGAATCTTTTGACACCTTGACCGGACCTTGGGTAGAGTGGTGGCGAGCTTCAAGATGACAGCCGATCGACAGCACATCTTTATTCCCTGGACGGTCCAGGAGTGCGAGGACCCGGTGTTGGAGTTCGCCGGGGCCGAAGGCGTCTATTTCCAGGACCGGCAGGGCCGCCGCTACCTCGACTTCCTCTCGCAGTTGTTCAATTGCAACCTCGGGCACGGAAACCGCCGTGTCATCGAGGCCATCAGGAGTCAGGCCGAACAGGCCTGCTGCATCTCCCCCCAGCTCCTGACCGCCGAGAGGTCCCTGCTGTCGGAGGAACTGACGGCTCTGCTTCCGGGCGACCTCGACAAATGCATGTTCGTCAACAGCGGCAGCGAGGCCAACGAGCTGGCCTTCATCATGGCCCGCATGGTGACGGGCCGGCCCAAGATCTTCGCCAAGTACCGCAGCTACCACGGGACGACTTTCAACACCCTGGGCACGGCCGGGGATCCCCGGCGCATGGCGGTTGAGCCCGGGCCGGCAGGGTCCGTCCGCTTTTTCGATCCCTACTGTTACCGTTGCGACTTCGGTCTCACCTACCCCGATTGCGGCATTCACTGCCTGAAGGCCCTGGAAAGGCAGATCGAGCTGGAAAATCCCGCCACCGTGGCCGCGGTGGTGGTGGAGCCGGTCACCGGCGCCGCGGGCGGCTTTCCCCTTCCCGAAGGCTACCTGGCCGGACTGCGGGATCTCTGCGACCGCCACGGGATCCTGCTCATTGCCGACGAGGTCATTACCGGCTTCGGCCGTACCGGCGCCTGGTTCGGCGTCAACCACGACTCGGTGGTTCCCGACCTGATGGTCATGGCCAAGGGGATCACTTCCGGCTATGTCCCCATGGGCGCCGTGGTGGTTCGCCCCCGCATCAGCAGCCATTTCGAGAGCCGGCTGCTGCCGATCGGCAGCACCTATGCGGCCAGTCCGCTGGCCACGGCCGCGGCCCGGGCCTGCCTGGTCGCCTATCGCGAGGAAGGCTGCGTGGACAACGCCCAAAGGATGGGCCGGTTGCTGATGGAGGAACTGCAGGGCCTCAAGCAAAAGCATCCCATTATCGGCGATGTCCGGGGCAAGGGTCTGCTGACCTGCCTCGAGCTGGTGACCGACCGAGCTACCAGGCAGCCGCTCGCTCCGCCGGTTGTGGATGCGCAGCTGCCCCTCCGCATTCGCCGGCAGGCCTGGGCGGAAGGGTTGCACCTGCTGGCTCGCGCCAATCTGCTGATGATCGCCCCGCCTCTGATTGTCACCGCCGGCCAGATCCGGGAGGGCGCGGAGAAGTTGAGTCGTGTCCTTTCCTGGCTGGAAGCCGAGGTCAGGCAGGAAGGGGAACAGAAGACCGTCCCTCTGAGCCCGGCCTCCCTGCCGGCGTCTTGAGAATTTGGCCCGACCGGCCCCGGTTCGGGTCCTCCCCTTGCTGGTATAATTCCCTTCGAGCGACCACTGCGGTTGAGATGCCCAGCCTCTGGTCACGGCGCCAAGGCCATGTCGTTACCCTTCCTTGCCTGTCAAACGCTTCTTGGGTGAAACGATTGAGGGGCTATCCACGACCGACTAAAAGAGTAATCCACGAAGGGGAAAGACGAACCACGAATGGACACGAATGAACACCAATGGACGGATTGATGAGTTGAGTCTTTTGCAAAATTCGGCAGCGGGAGGTTTACCGGGAATGGCCACAAAAGGCACAAAACATAGCTCGTGACTTTTGTGCTTTTTGTGGTTAGACAGCATTTTTCAACAGGTCGCACCCGATATTGAAAAAGGCAGCACCTCAGGTTTGCCGGCAAGATGACCTGCTCCGCTGCGAATTATACAAAGAGCTCGAGTTGTTAATTGGGGGTGATAACCGATATCGAGAAGGTTATCTACCTAGAACACGAAGGGATTCCAAAGTAACAAAATCGGAAAAGCATTTTAGTGTCGCTTGTCGTTGAAGGCATTCCATCTGTATTCGTGTCTATTCGTGTTCATTCGTGGTTCGTCTTCATTAGACGGTTGGCTGTTTTTCCTCTGAATGATCCGTCCGCCAGGGCGGGGGCCCGGCTCACTTGAAAGCGGGTCCGTGGGCTTGTTTGCATAGGACTCACCTGAGGGCAAACCTCCCTTGACCCGTTCTTGCCATCGCCGCTTACCGACCAGGCCCCTGCTTCTCTGGATAGGCCTGCTGCTGGGGGTTTTTGGAGCCCTGTTCACGATTCCGCCCGGTCGGGCGGGACAAGGCGGGGCGGCCGGCCGGCTTCCTGCCTTCACCGACGTGACCGGCCCGGCCGGCATTTCCTGGAAGCACTTCAACGGCGAATCCCCGGACCGCTTCCTGATCGAAACCTCCTGCGGGGGAGCGGCCTTCCTGGATTTCGACGGGGACGGACTGCTGGACATCTACCTGGTCAACGGGGGCGAGACGCCGAGAGGCAAGAGCCCGACCCCCGTGCGCAATGCGCTCTACCGCAATCTGGGCGAGGGCAGGTTCGAGGAGGTGGCGGACCACGCGGGGGTCGCACAGGTTGACTTCTATGGCATGGGGGCGGCGGCCGCCGACTACGACAACGACGGCGATCAGGATCTCTACGTCACCGGGTTTCCCTTCTCGGCGCTGTTTCGCAACAATGGCGACGGCGCCTTCGAGAATGTTTCGAAGAGCGCCGGTGTGGAGAACCCGGAACGCTGGGGATCCAGCGCGGCCTGGATCGACTTTGACCGCGACGGCCTGCTGGACCTGTTCGTGTGCAACTACGCCGAGCTGTCATTCTCCAACCCCGTCACCTGCGATCACAAGGGGATTCCCGCCTATTGCGACCAGAAGTCCTACCTTCCCAGCCGGTCCAGGCTCTACCGCAATCGGGGCGACGGCGCCTTTGAGGACGTCAGCCAGGCTGCGGGAATTGACCGGCACAAGAGCAGGGCTTTTGGAGTGGTGAGTATCGATGCCGACGGCGACGGCTGGCAGGACCTGTTGGTCGCCGGAGACGCCACGCCCAATCTGCTCTTGCTCAACCGGCAGGACGGAACTTTCGAAGAAGTGGGTTTCGAGGCCGACATGGCCTTCAACTCGGAGGGGGTGGCCCGGTCCGGCATGGGCATCGACGCCGGAGACTTCGACGGGGACGGGAACCCCGATTTCGTGGTCACCAATTTTCACGACGAGTTTCACGCCCTCTACCGCAACAGCGGAAAGTTTCCCTACCGCGAGCTTTCACGGAGTTCCGGGCTCACCCGGTTCACCGTGCCCTACGTGGGTTGGGGGGTTCGCTTCATCGACTTCGACAACGACAGCCACCAGGACCTGATCATCGTCAACGGCCACGTCACCCGAACCATCGAGCTGGCCCGCAGAGACATCACCTACCTGCAGCCGCCCCTGCTGTTGGGTAATGACGGCCGGGGGAAGCTGCAGGATCTGGCGGAGCGGGCCGGGCCGGTCTTCAGGAACCGTCACGCGGCCCGGGGACTGGCTACGGGAGACTTCGACAACGACGGCGACGCCGACGCGCTGCTGATCCGGCTCAATCGACGCCCGCTGCTGTTGCGCAACAACCGGGGTCAGGACTCGACCTGGATCGGGTTCCGGCTGGAGGGAACCCGAAGCAACCGCGACGCCATCGGCGCTCGTGTGGAGATCGACTGGGGGGAACACCGACGCGTCCGCTGGCTGACCGGAGGGGGAAGTTTCCTGGCCTCCCATGACAAGCGTCTTATCTTTGGTTTGGGCGGGGCCGGCCCCGATCGAGTCGGCGTCACCATCCAATGGCCCAGCGGCCGGCGACAGCGCCTTTCCGGGCTGAAGACCAATCGCTATCACTTGGTTGTGGAGGAGGCTCCCTCAGGAGGGTAGCGCGGGAGAATCACTCCCCCCTCGAGGGGGGAGTCGGCAAGACAAGGGCGGAGCCCGCAGTTGAGCCGGAGGGGGGCAAACTCCGCGTCCCGTAAGTGAGTATCAGCCGCACAGACAGCCGCGTAGGCGGCGAAGCAGTTACATCCTCGCGTACCCGACAGCCTCCCCAAAACGCCGTCAACTACCTCCCGCGTCCGCGCTTTCGCCTCGCCATCTCCGCCACCGCCGGAGCAGTTCTACGAAATAGCGTAGAGTGATCCGGAATGCTGTAGTTCAGCAGGAGTCCGATAGCAATATCCTGGTTGGTCAACGGCGGAAAATCCTGTCTTTTCTCTATCGATTGTGGTGCTTCGAAAAAAATATTCTCTTGTCGTTCTTTGGCAGGCGAATTGCACCTTGAGTCACGATAGTGGTCATTGAGCGGTATCGAAACCCGCTACCGGCTCGAACCGTACATTAGCTTGAATGCACTTTAAAACTTTTGTCTCCCTTACACCCCATTTGGAGGAATCGAACCCCATGAGGTTTCTACTGTCCAACAAGGCTTTTCTGATCCTGACCTTGATTCCGGCTCTGGTCGCGGGCGTGTCGTTCAATACGGCCCTGCTGGAAGCTCAGGTCCAGTTGTCGGGATTCCGCGGGACCGTCACCGATCCCAGCGGCGCCGCCATCGTCAACGCCGAAGTCACGGCCACCAACGAGGGGAGTGGAATCTCTCGTACCACCGTGACCACCGAGGTCGGCGACTATGAACTGAGAGGACTCGACAACGGCACCTATACCATCGCGGTGACGCTGCCGGGCTTCAACCGGTATGTCAACACCGGAGTGGTTGTTTACGCCGGCGACGTCCGCCGGGTGGACGTCGAACTGGAAATCGGTGAGCAGGCCACCGAGATTACGGTCTCCGAGGAGGGGGCCACCATCGACACCGACACCTCGGTCATCAAGCACCGCCTCGGAAATCAGGAGGTGTACGGAGCCAACATCGGGGCCGCCCTCATTTACAATATCTACCAGAACCCCGGAACCGAGGCTCGGGCCCAGGTGCACGGCGGCTTCGCCAACAACCTGAGCGAGGAGCAGGACGGAATCCCCACCAATGCCTACGGCTCTTTCCGGGCGACCCAGGAGACCCTGCAGGAAGTCCACCAGGTCGACTTCAACGCCGCCGCCGAGTATCGGGTGCCGACCAACGTTTTCGGCATCGGCAAGCAGGGAACCAACCAGTTTCACGGCGAGATCTTCGGGGAGTTCTCGAATCCGGCTCTCAATGCCCTGCGTTCCGGCGTTTCAAGTCCCAGGCCGCCCTCCAAGACGAGCAAGCGATGGTCTTACGAGGTCAGCGGTCCCGTCTGGATCCCGAAGCTGTATGACGGTCGCAACAAGACCTTTTTTCACTTTCTCTACCAGCCGGCCTCCAGGGAGAACCCGGTCTTCAATCAGGGACGCGTCGTTCCCACCGCCAGGATGCGCGCCGGTGACCTCAACGAGTTCGTCGGTTTCTCCAACTGCGTGTTCCCCAGCACCGCCAATCCCAACCCCACCGTGCCCTGTCCGACCAACCCTTTCGACGTGGTCAACGGGATTCAGCAGCCCTTTCCGGGGAACATCGTTCCCGAGAGCATGATCAGCCCCATTGCCCGAAGAGTGTTGGACAACACCGGCGTTCTGCCTCTGCCCAACTATGGACCACCGGGGGCGTTGTTCGATAACTTCCGCTACATTTCCTACAATGCATCCGACAACAACTGGCAGAAGTACACCTTCGACCACGCCATCACCGATACCAACACGCTGACCATCGCCCATTACCGCTACAACAATGTCTCTCCCGAAGGCCGGGGTGACCCCTTTCCCAACGCCGGCTTTGTGGAAACCGGGAATACCCGGGCCATCAGCATCTCCAACAGCCACACCTTTGGCGCCAACGTGGTCAACGAGTTTCAGTACGCCTGGAACCGGCAGCAGTCAGTCTGGGCCGTTGGAGACGTGCAGGGGCGGGATTATCTGACCCAGATCCTGGGAGTCACGGAGTTGGGCGGCCGCGTCCTGCGGGAAGGGGTGGGAACTCCCCACATCAAGGTGCGCACCTTGGGGCGGCAACTAAGCTCGCATCTGGGATCCTTCAACCCATTGCCCTCCACCCTCATCGGGTCGCTCTTTTCCGGTGAGACCGACTACGAGGACGGCGAGGTCCAGCAGTGGAGAAACAACATCTCCGTCAACCGGGGGACCCACCTCTTCAAGACCGGGATCGAGTTTCGCCACCAGTCCCCGCACATGTTCAGCACCATCAGCATTCCGGCGCCCTTCGGGATCTTCGACTTCAACGGAAAGTTCACCGGCTACGATTATGGAGATCTCCTGCTGGGACTGCCCTTCACCACCCAGATCGACGGTGTGCGTCCCAGGGCCGAGGCCCGCCACAACGAGTTCGGCTTCTTCTTCCAGGATGACTGGAAGGTGACCCCCAGGGTCACCATCACGCCTGGAATTCGCTTCCAGCACTACGGGGTTCCCTCCGAGGTCCTGAGCGATACGATTTACAACTTCGACCAGGCGACCCAGAGAGTGGTGGTGCCCAACGACAGGGCGCTCCAGCATATCGCTCCGGGCTTTCCCGTTGAAGTGGTTACGGCCGGGGAGGCCGGCTACCCCTCCGGCTTGAGGAATTTCAAGAGCGTCCTGGTCGATCCCCGCCTGGGTGTGGCCTTCCGTGTCACCGATTCCTTCGTCATTCGGGGCGGTTACGGTGTCTTCCACGTTCCTTTCGTGAAGTCGACGGCCTGGGCCATCGCCAACGTCTTCGGGGAGTTCGACCGCGCCGGCATCCTGGCCGGTCACGTCTGGGGCCCTTACCAGTTCAGCGAGTTGTTCCAGGACAACGAGATCGTCAACGGGGTTCCCAACTTTACCTGGGAGCGTCCCTTCCCGGAGGGGACGGTGGGGCCCACCAGCCTCACCTCGGCTGACGTTGACCTGCGCAAGAACAACTGGCCCTACGATCAGCAGTGGAACATCACTCTGGAGAAGGAGTTCGGCCTCGGCTGGTCGGGGCGCGCCTCCTGGGTGGGGTCCAGAGGAGTCTCCTGGCCCTACATCGAAGACCTCCAGGCCATCCGTCCGGGCAGCAGCTATCAGCCCTTCGACACCTCCAAGTTCGCCAACGTCCACGCCCTGCAACTGGGGGGCAACTCCAAGTACAACGCCCTGGAGCTGGAGTTGACGAGGCAGTTCTCCAGCGGCATCTATTTCCGAGGCTGGTTCAACTGGTCCAAGAGTCTGAACGATGTCCAGGGAGGCCTGTTCGGCTCCTCGTCCGGCTTCTTCCAATCCAGCGCCGGTCAACGCCACAACGACTACGGGTGGCAGGCCGGGGTCCCCGATCTCGCCTCCCGCTGGGTGGCGGTGGTGCCGATGCCGTTTGGAAAGGGACAGCAGTTCGCTTCCGGCGCCTCGACCTGGCTCCATCATCTGATCGGCGACTGGACGTTTGTCCCTGAATTTAGAACCGGTGGGCGTGGCAGATTCATTCCGACCTTCAGCGGCGGAAACCATCCCGCCCTCAAGCTCCGTGGGGACGGCGCCCGGCCCGACCTGGTGGGAGGCTGCGATCCCAACGACACGAACTTCGAGGGGAGAGGGCAGCTTTGGAATGGGGCTTGCTTTACCCTGCCGCCCGATAGCCGCTATGGCACAGCTCCTCGGGGAGCCCTCAGGCATCCCAACCGGTGGGACCTCCACCTCAACATCTTCAAGGAGTGGAAGCTCATTCCCAGCCTGGAGCAGAGTCCCTATTTCAAGCTCGAAGCCTACGTCCGCAACCTGTTGAACCACGCCAATTCCAGCGGGGCCAATACCAATGTCGCCGATCCGAACTTTGGCATCGTTCGTGGCGGAGGAGGGAACCGCTCGATCACTTTACGCGCTCGGATCGGCTTCTAGATCCTAGTCGTTTTCGAAGGACCCAAGGCAGTCAGGGCCAACGCCCTGACTGCCTTTTTTTGTTACGGAGGCGCGAGTCTTCTCCAGCCCCACCCCACCACTAGAATTACTCCCGCCTTATTTTGTTATATGAACATGGATGCACAGGATGAACAGGGCGAGAGCGTGCTGCACCAGAAGCTGGCTCAGGCGATGATCCGGTGCAGATTTGCGGATGCCCGCGATAACAAGCTGGCCGTTTCCTGAAAAAATCCTGTGCATCCTGTGCATCGATGTTTTTTCCTTTTTGGTTTCGCTGCGTCACTGCCTTTCCCTGTCCCACCCCGTCGCTTCTCACTTGACCCTCTGGAGACGCCGGTAGAGAATAGCGCTCACTCCGGGGCGCATTGCCTCAGGACCAGGAATTTGCAGCTATCCGCGGTCCCACCCGCAAGCCTTCCTTCCCGGGTGACAGGGGCCGGACGACGAAAGGATCTCGCTATGCCGGTCATTTCCCGGTTTTCCCTGTCTGCCTCCTCTTTCCTGGATCGCCGAGGCTTTCTGAAGACCTGTGGCACGGCCGCTGGAGGGGTGTTGCTGGGCAATCTGTCCGGGTGTGAGTCGGCGCCGCCCCAAGAGCCGGCGGTTGAGCGGCCCTCCCACCTGGTGAGGTTCGGGCACACCGATCTCTACGTGTCCAGGTTGTGCCAGGGAACCGCCTTTCGCAAGGTAAGCCGAAGGGGCGACGATCCGGAGGGGCTGAGCATCCTACGCCATTGCATCGACATCGGCGTCAACTTCTTCGATTCCTCGGAGGGCTACGGCTGGGGCGGTTCTGAAACGGTTCTGGGCAAAGCCATGGCCGGAAGGCGAGATCAGGTTGTGGTTTGCACCAAGGCGGCGCCCGTGGACGGCCCGGATTCGGAGAGGCTGGTCTTTACTCGCGAGGTGTTGTTCCGAAAAGCGGAAGGGAGCCTCAAGCGCCTGGGGACGGACTATATCGATCTCTACCTGCTGCACTCTCCTGATGAACGAACTCCGAGCACGGATGCGAATTCCCCGCCGCCTGATGTCCCGACACGGGAGCACATGGAGCAGTTGGCAGACAGCCTGGACGACCTGGTCAAGGCCGGCAAGATCCGCTACTGGGGGGTTTCCAACCACCTGGCCCGTCAGGTCGCAGAATTGATCGAGTTGGGGAAGCGGGATGACAAGAGCCCCGTCGCCGGGCTGGAGGACTACTACAACCTGGTGGCTGCCGAGCGAAAGGACTTCATGGTGCAGGAGCTGTTTCCCCTGATTCGCCAGGGCAACCTGGGCCTGTTGGCCTTCAGCCCCTTGGGGGAAGGACGCCTGGCCCCGGGCCGGGAAGTCCCGGAGGGATCCCCGTTGCAGGGTCCCATTGAGGCGCTGGACGCGGTCGCCAATGAATTGGGGGTCACCCGACCCCAGGTGTGCGTGGCCTGGGTCCTGAGCCATCCCGAGGTCACCAGCGTGCTGGCCGGAGCCGAGAAGCCGGAGCACGTTTCCGACAATTTCGCGGGAACCCGGATCACCCTGCCCGAGGAAGCCCTCCGGAGCCTGAATGCGGCCTCTGCCGCCTACACCGAGGCCGTGACAAAGGGAACAGACAAAGGCTAGTGCGGCTTGCCGCCGGCCGGCCGGACCGGCCATGGTCTGCCGGTCTTCGCGTTCAGGAAGAGACAGTCCTGCCAAACCACGAGGAAACCATGAAAGAAATCACCCGTCGAGAATTGCTGGCATCGGGCGCCGGCTTGGCTTTGCTGGCGGCCGGAAAGCCGAAGCTCGCGGCTGCCGCTCCAGGCAAGCGGACCGATATCGTGGATGCCCACGTACACGTGTGGACTCCGGATACCGAGAAGTATCCCCTGGCGCCGGGCTTCAGCAAGAAGGACTTCTGGTTTCCCAGCTTTACTCCCGAGGACTTGGCCCGCCACAGCCGTCCCCAGGGGGTCCGCCGCACCAATTTGATCCAGATGACCTGGTATGGCCTCGACCACAGCTATATTCTCGACATCATCGCCGGCCAGCCCGAGAACTTCGTGGGGACGGGAATCGTCCCGGCGGTGACCGATGTCAGTCTGGCCCGACCCGACAGGACCATGCTGGCCCTGGCCCGGGGAGGCATCCTGGCCTTCCGAATTCGGGGAAAGAGCACCCGGCCGCGCCTAGGCGACGGGCCCCGTTGGCTCGACCACGAGGGGTACGAGAGGATGTTCCAGGCGGCCGCCGACCACCGCCTGGCCCTCAGCTTCCTGATGTCACCGCCCGACCTGCCCGAGTTGGACCGCATGTGCCGCCGCCATCCGCAGACCCCGGTAATCATCGATCACCTCTGTCTGATCGGAAGGCGGGGGACTTTCCCCGAAGAAGAGATTGCCGCCCTGTGCGCCATGGCCAAGCACCCTGCCGTGATGGTGAAGGTCGGTGCCTTCTATGCGCTGGGGGCCAAGAAGCCGCCTTACCTGGAGCAGCTTCCGCTCATCCGCCGGGTGGTGGAGGCCTTCGGTCCCGAACGCTGCATGTGGGAAAGCGACTGCCCCCTTCAGGCTCTCGAGCCACCCAACAGCTTCGAGGCCGCGGTGGCCCTGATTCAGGATCACGCCGACTTCCTGAGCGAAAGCGACAAGGACCAGATCCTGGTGAAGACGGCCGAGAATTTCTTCTTCAATCGCTAAGGAGGAGACCCCGGTGATTCTCTTGTCCAACGGAAAGGTGGTGGATGGCAGCGGAAGCCCCGGCAGGGAGGCGTCGGTCCTGATCCAAGGCGGCCGAATCCGGGAGGTGGGCGCGGTCACCGCCGGGCCGGACATGGAGGTGGTGGACTGCTCCGGGCTCACGGTCACGCCCGGTTTCATCGACGTGCATAGCCACAGCGACCTGGAGGTGCTGGAACATCGTCCAGAGAAGGTCCTGCAAGGGGTCACCACCGAAGTCGTCGGCAACTGCGGGTTTTCCCTCTTTCCCAAGTTGCCCTCGGAGAAGCTGGTTCCCAGTTTCGACCTGTTCGACAGGCGGGGATCCCGGGCCTGGACCGATGCGGCGGCCTACTTCGATGACGTTCAGCAGGCTGGCAGCCGCACCAACGTGGCGGCTCTCACCGGACACGCCACTCTCAGGGCCAACGTCTGCGGGATCAAGGCGGCCCGGCTGGATTCCGCGGAGTGGCGCCGGATGGAGCGGAGGTTGTCCTCCTGCCTGGAGCAGGGATCGATCGGGTTCTCCACCGGCTTGAACGAAGCCCCCAGCAGCTACGGGGATTTCGCCGAATTGGTCCGTCTCTGCAAGGTCGTTCACGGATACGGCGCTTTCTACACCACTCATCTACGGGACTACAAGTTTCACATCCTGGAGGCCGTGGAGGAGGCCCTCAACCTGGGACGAGAGACCGGGGTCTCGGTTCAGCTTTCCCACCTGCAGACGGTGGGCCGAAAGAACTGGGAAAAGATGGATGCGGTGCTGCACCTGGTGGATCAGGCCCTGGGGGACGGTGTGGAGGTGGGGATCGACGCCTATCCCTATCTGGCGGGATCCTGCCATTTGACTCAGGTTCTGCCGAGCTGGGCCCTGGAGGGGGGAACCGAGCGCTTGCTGGAACGGCTGTCCGACAAGGACACTCGGGCCAGGATCGCGGATGAGACCGAGGCCAACCTGGGCAACGGCTGGGAGAACCTGTTGATTGCATCGGTTCGGGAGGGGGGCCACCAATGGATCGCATCGGCGCGGGCGACGATCCACCAGGCCCTCGTCGGCAGGACCATTCAACAGGTGGCCGAGGAACGCCTCCGTTCCGGAGTGGAAACGGCCCTGGATCTGCTGCAGGAGACCCGGGCCTCCCTGGTGATCGTTTCCTTCAACCAGTCGGAAGAAAATCTACGCAAGGTATTGAGCCACCCGCTCACCTCCATCATCACCGACGGCGTCTACACCGAGGGGAATCCCCATCCTCGGACCTTTGGAACCTACCCGACCCTGTTTGGAGAATTCGTTCGAGAGAAGGGCTGGTTCACGGTCGAAGAGGCGGTGCGCAAATCGACGGCGCTGCCGGCCCGCCGATTCAAGCTGGAACGACGAGGGCTGCTGGCCCCCGGGCACTGGGCCGACGTGACGGTATTCGACGCGGAGCGGATCGGTACCCGGGCCGACTACATGGAGCCTCGCCGTGCCCCCCGGGGAATTCACCACCTTCTGGTGAACGGCGAGTGGGCGCTGCGGGAGGGGACGCTGCTGGACCGGTTTCCCGGTCGTCCCCTGAAGCACCGGGGATGAGTTCAGGGCGGGCAGGTCACTCTCTGGGGCTGAACATCATCGACACCAACCATTCTTCAAAACAGGAAAGGTCAAGACCCATGGTCGACAATACCGGTTCAAGGGAGCAGTCGCCGCCGGAAGGCAACCGCTGGAGACTGGCTCTCTCCCTGGACAAGCAGCGCCAGCCGGTGGCGGGCAGCGAGAAAGCCTTGGCTGACGCCATCCGGCGGGGCGCTGATCTCAGAATCTATACCGAGTTCCGGCACAACGAACACGTGGACCGGGACTCCGACAATCCCGAACTGGTTCAGGAAGTCTCCGATTTTCGGGTGACCTATCTGCTGGAAGATCGCTGGACGGCCGGAATCATGAATCTCAGGCAACCGGTGGGACTGGTGGAGGACGGCTTTGGCCCCCGGGCCTCCATGTCGTTCTTCATGTACAACCAGAACGGCCTTCAGGCCATCGCCCGGCCCTACCTGGACGGCAAGCCCGACGAAGGCCTGCCGGGGTCCTCACCGCCGTACGATCAGGGTTCCGATCCCAACACCCACCGCATCGACGACTGGGATGCGGGCACCAACGCCCCCAGCCAAAACTTTGTCTATGACTTCGAGTCCTACGGCTTCCATGTGCTGGACGTCTGGGAAGAGGTCCTCTCTCACACCGAGGACGGCACGGTGGTGTCGGGTTCAGTTGAGGATCTGGCCAGGGAATGCGCCCGCGGCCGGGATGTCAAGGTGGCGCTTCGGGGTCTGTGCGCCGACCTGGCCGATGACCCGGCAAAGGCCATGGCCCACGAGGTATTCGTTCACGTGGGCCCCAACTACTACTATACCGAGCAGAAGCGGCTGTGGGGGGCGGCCCAACCCGTGGTCCGGGTCAAGCCCTCCATTCCGATCCGATACCGGAGCAAGGGCTGGGATTTCGGCTGGGTGTTGGCCCGCACCGACGGCTACCTGGCCCGCTGGCTGGTTAATCCATACACCCTCCAGTTTCAAAAGAGCCAGGTGCGCTGCGCGGCCCGCTGGTTCGTGCGCTAAGGCAGGGACTTCTCATCCAATCTCTTCAATGGACGATTCCTCGACGTTCTTGAACAAGCGAGACTACCGCAAGACTCCCTTCAAAACAGGCGTGGCCCTGGGGGAGAGCACCACGGCCGGGGGGACGGCTACGCGCCGCGAACTCACCTGGGTCCACCGGCTGGGCCAATTGATCGACGAGGCACAGCTGGAGCCGATCAAGATGATCAACAGTGGATTGGGAGCCAACCTTGTTTCCCCAAGAAGCCCTGCCTATGACTTTTCGGGGAAGCCCAGCACCATGGAGCGTTACGAAAAGCACGTGCTGGCCCATCGGCCGGACCTGGTCTTGATTTCCTATGGCCTGAATGACGCCCGAGGAGGCACGCCGCTTGAGTCGTTTCTTCAGGACCTCGGGCATATCCTGCTGGACATCAAGGAGCGCAGTGGCGCTTTGGTGGTGTTGATCAATGCCTATTACATGACGGCCTTCGATCAATACCCGCCATTTGATAAAGGTAGCCTGGAGTCGTTCATAGGGTTCAATGCCGCCATGCGGCATTTGGCGCTGGAGTGTGACGTGCTCTATGCCGATGTCTTCGAGGCCCAGGGAATGGCTCCCTGGATGGTTGACCCTGACGGTGTGCATGCCAACAACCTGGGGCACCGGGTGATCGCCAACCGGGTCTTCGAGGTTTTAACCCAGAATTGCAGCGCCCTTGCTCAAAGTGCCGTCGAGTTGAGGAAATCCTTCGAACCCTGGCGAGACGAATCGGTGTTGCGCCGGCGGTGAGGCGCGCTATTCTGATTCCAGGACTCCATCCAGGTCCCGGCGGCATTGGTCCAGGACCCCGACCAGGAAATAGTCTCCTCCCCAGGGCATCACTTGGCCTCCCATCCTGCGGTATTTTGCCAGGGCCTCCAGAGAGGGCACTGTGACCCCCCAGGCTTTGCCGGCTTGGCTGGCGGCCTCAGCCACTCGCTGGACGGCGTCATCCAGAACGAACGGCTTGTTCCCGGGCAAGCTGGACATACGACGGGTTAGATCGGCGGGACCCACGAAGAGACAGTCGATCCCCTCCACGGCAGCGATTTCTTCCACGTTTTCCAGCGCCTCAGGGGTCTCGATTTGTGCCAGGATGAAGGTCTCGCGGTTGGCTTCCCCGCAGTAGTCGCTCCCCGGCGTCCAGGCAGCCAGGGTGTAGTCTGCATCCATTCCCGCCCCGTCGACTCCACGGTCGCCCACAGGTGGAAACTTGACCGCCCGGACCAGTTGCCTGGCGACCTGGGCGTTGTTGACAAAGGGAAACATGAAGCCGGCGGCTCCCTCTTCCAGGTACCGGTACAGGCGAGCGGGTTCCCGGGTGGAGGGACGGATCATGCAATCGATATCGTGGAGCTGACACAGAGCCAGAATGGACTGCACTTCTCTGTCGTTCATGGCTCGGTGTTCCAGGTCGAACCAGATCCCGTCGTATCGAGAGTGGGCGGCGTGGCGGATGAAGAATGGAAGGAAGTGTCCCATTCCGCAGATCCGGGCGAACTTGCCGCTGCGGAATTTTTTCAAGACTTTGCTCTTTCTCACTGGCGTGGCTCCTGGGGGTTCTCTTGGATGTGACCGGCTGGAATCGATGGTGGAACTGATCGTCGTCGGACGCCGTCCGCTCCTACCATATCACGATGGCATCGGGTGTGACCGCACGGGCGCCGGTTCCTGGAGACAAGTCCGGCCCCCGCCCTGCCGGACGGATCATTCGAGGGTGAAACAACGAATCTTCATGTCCTGCCGGGAATAAGGGCCATATCGTGCTAAACCGATTTTCGACTTATTGAACATGGATGCACAGGATAGACAGGATAAACAGCCAGCCGTTTTCGTTTTGGAAATGAAGACGAACCACGAATAGGGATGAATAGGGATGAATAGGGATGAAGCTCCTTCAAAGACGAATGGCGCCCGAGTGCTTCTGCAATATTGTGACGTTGGTGTCGCGGCGTCATGGGAGAATGCCCTCCCGGGAGCGCGGGCGTCCCGCCCGCACAACACTGGCAGAGCCTCGCCCATCTCCTCGACCCGGATCGACCGGCAAAGAAACCCGTGCTTTGCTTGGGCCGGGCTCATGCGGTTCCCACCGGCACGGTGGACGGGTGCGCCATCGCAGGGAAACTGAGCGGCAACCCAAGGAAAAGGATGCGGGCGGGACGCCCGCGCTCCCGGGTGGGCCGCTTTCGTCACGATTGCCCTTAAAGGGAGAGTCGTCGCAACCGAACGGGCTGGATGGTCGCCTCAAATCCCGATTTGACAATGCCTTCGTGGCCCTTCGTGGATAACTCTTTTTCCTCTTTTTCTTTTGTCTTTATTCGTTTGTTTCAGGCGAGTATTTTTTGCCGCGACCGACTGCAGCGGTCCTCGCCGGCCTTCTTTATTTATCCACCCATTTACTCTATGATCCCTGCTTGCTCCTGGGAGTCTGTCTGTGCCCCAAGCCCGCTCCAATGACCTCATGCAATCTGGGTTAAGAAAGCAACTGGACGAGGAGGGATATGTCATCCTGCGGGGTCTGGTGGAACCGCCAGTGGTGGCCGATGCCCGGGCCGATCTCAACGGACTGGTCGACCAACTGGCTGCCGGGTTGATTCGGGAGGGACGGGTCCAGTCCTCCTTTGCGGAAGAGCCCTTCGACAGCCGGATCTACCGGCTTTTCCGGGACTGCCTGGACCGGGCTCCCCAAAGCTTCCGCCGCGAACTGCACTTGCCCGGCATCTTCGGCTATTTTTTTCATCTGGAGCTCCTCGACCTGGTGGAGTCGGTCTTGGGCGGCGAGATTCGCCTCTATCCCAACTACACCGTGCGTCCCAAGCTACCCGACTGGGAGGGCACTCGCATCTGGTGGCACCAGGACGGGGGCTACACCCACTTCGTGCACACTAGTGACGCTGTACAGGAAGATGACGTGGTGGAGTTGCGAATGCTCAATGTCTGGTCGCCGCTGGTGCCGGCTCGGGAAGAGAACGGTTGCATGCAGTTCGTCCCGGGCAGCCACAAGCTGGGGGTAGTGCCCCACGTCGGTCGTCGCTATTACCTGGAAATTGTGGACCCCAGGTATACGCCGCTCTTCGAGAAGGCCGTATCCATCGAGCTGGACCCGGGGGACATGGTGCTGTTCAGCAATCTGCTGTTTCACCAGGGTTTGCCCAATCGAAGCCGGACGGTTCGCTGGAACCTGGACTGGCGCTATCAGGACGCCCGCCAACCGACCCTGCGCCAGGACCAGGGACACATCGCCCGCAGCCGGAGCCGGCCGGAGCTCGCCGTGCGGAGCGCCGAGGAGTGGGCCCGGCTGCAATTTCGCTAGATTTTCCGACTGGCTTGCCCCGAATGACATGGAGTCGGGGGCATTGCCCGTGTCTCGTGAACAACCAAAGGAATGGAGGAATCGATGACAATACGCACCCTGAGGACCCCTCTGTTGGGGTTGCTACTGCTGCTCTTCACCCTGTTGCCCTGTCTGGCCACGGAGCGGATCTTTATCCTCAAGAACGAGGGGGAGATCGTCCAGTACAAGATCAGAGACAAGCAGGACGAGGTCAAGCAGGTGGCTTCCTACAGCGACCAGGATTTCCCAGGCATCTTTCCTGCCGCCTCAATTGCCATGAAGCGGGGCAATATCCTCTCGGTTTACGATCGCCAGCGGCACCTGACGGGCCGGCTGGTTTACGACCCGGCCGCCGACCGGCTCAAGCTCTACGACGGCAATCCGGGGGACCGTGCCGGTCTGAGCGGGCGGCTCCTTGAAGACCCGAATCTTGACGAGACCTTCCGCCAACGGAGCCATATGTACTTCAAGGATTGGAACAGCGCACCCCGTCGAGATCCCGTGAAGGACAAGTTCGGGAAGATGACGGGGAGCACCTACCGGGATGTGTTCGTGCTGCAGGGCCGGGTCTTCGGGATTTCCGGAGACCACGTCTACCAGCTCACCGACAAGTCGGGAGAGTCCCTGGCGGGCGGTCCCCGAACCGCTCTGGTTCTGCCGGGAGGTGAACTGACCGGCGCGGCCGAAAGCCCCTGGGGCGAGGCCTTCATTGCCGATGCCGCCACTGACCAGCTTCACCGCGTTCTGTTGAGCGAGGGGGAGTTGGTGGCGGGAGACCCCGTCAAGAGTCCGACTCTGAAATCTCCCAGCGGTCTGGATTTCACGGCTTCCGGGGAACTGTTCGTCGCCAACGGCAAAGCCAACCCTCACACCGTTTCCCGACTCAAGTTCAATCTGGGCGGCTTTACCCGTTGGTGGCCACGGGCCAAGAAGGGATTGGATCTCGATGGGAGTGGAGCCCTGGATGTGGCGGTGGCGGAGCCTGTGGGCTACGTCATCTCCGAAAAGACCCATCCCATCCAGCAAATAAGCACCGAGGCAGCCGGAGGGCACTTCGGCATTTCACAGGTGACCTTCCTCGCACCGCAAATCAATTCGGAATCGGCGATCATCGCCCTGGTGCAGTACGCCCCCGGGGGCAACACCCCTGTCCACTACCATCCGAACATGGAGCAGATCGAAATCGTGCTGGAGGGCAAAGCGCTGTGGGAGGTGGGCGAGTTCGAGCGCGAGGTCGGCCCCGGAGACGTCATCTTCACGCCCCGCTTCGTCAAGCACGGATACAAGGTGCTCGGGGACAAGCCCTTCAAGTTCCTGCAGTTGGAGTGGAGGAATATCGAGGACTAAGCCGAAACCGGCAATTCCGGGTAGCTGGGGCCTTTTACGATCTCTCCCACGGCCACTCCCTCCACCGAGGCCATGCGGTCGTTCCAGTCATCGCCGGCGCGGCGGATATTTCCCGGCATCAGGTGCATGACGTAGCTCCGCCGGGGGTTGTCGGTCTTGTTGCCGTAGGAGCCGTGAAAGGTTCTGCAGTGGTGGAAATGGCAGTGGCCGGCCGGCACTTCACAGGCCACAGGTTCCACCTTGGCGGGTAGATCGGAGCGCTTCAGGAGCCACTCCGGGTCGGTCACGTCCACGTCCTCGCGGGAGTAGTCCAACTCCCAGCGGTGACTTCCCGGAACCACGTACATGCAGCCATTGTCGACGGTGGCATCGTCGATGGCGATCCAGCAGGTGGCCAGGTCCGAAGGATAGACGTGGCTCCAGTAGGTGTAGTCCTGGTGCCACCCCAACGTGGTCTTCCTGTCGAAGGGCGGCTTGTAGATCATCTGGTCTTCCCAGAGCCGTACCGGTCCTTCCATGAGGTCGTGGGCCAGAGTGCTGACGGCCTCGTTGCCTAGAACCTTGCGAAACACCGAGTCGTGGCGGGAAAGGTTGACGACCTTCACCGAAGGCAACTGACCCTTGGCATCGGACTTTTCCACCGTTTCTCCCTTGTAGAGCTGGGGAAAGGAGACGCTGCCGTCCAGGATGCCCTGGATGCGCTGCTTCAACTCCGCGATCCGGGCATCCGACAGCACCCGGGGGCCCAGCAGATATCCGTTGGCTTGGAAGAATTCGATTTGTTCCTGGGTGAAGTGCACGGTTTCTCCTTGGAATTGCCACATTAGGGCCGGCCGGCATCCGGGAAGAAGGCCGGCACAGGACCAGCGGAAGACCCTCCGAACCGGCGGGATCAACCCGACATTTTAGTCTCATTGAGCCCCGGGCGGCAAGGGGGACTTTGGCTCACATCTGACTGACCGAGGAGGATAACGAGAATGTACTTTACAACGGTCGATTTCCACGCCACAACTACCCGCCGAACTCGCTCAAGAAGGCCTTGTGGGCCTCCTCGGGGCTGCCTTCCAGCACGGCGATCCGGCCCCTCCTGCGAACCGATTCTCCTGAAGCCATATCACCGAAGAAGGGATTGGAGTGGACACATCCGTAGGCCGGGGTGATGTTGCTTTGGAGGAACTGGCTGTCGTCCCATCCCATCCAGAGCGTTCGGTTGGAACCGTCGGCGCTCACCCACAGGAATCCGTCGTCGGGGCGCTCCACCGTGTGGCTCCACTTGGCTCCGGGTCGGGTGGGGTCCCCGTGCAGCTTCTGGGGGGTGTGGTCGCGGACGAATGAAAACAGGTAGACGGGGCGCCCTCCGATGGTCTTCATGTCGGCGAAGGACCGGATTCTTCCGCCGCACACGCAGCCGGTCCGTTCCCGGGTCAGGTCCAGAAAGGAGGCTGCCGGCGTCAGTTGCAGGCAAACGGCGGCAATCACCTGCTTCCAGTCTCGCGTGCTCGCGTTGGTGAGCTCGAGGCTGAGGTCGAATCCGAGCGAGTGTGACCGGATGCCGGCGCCGATGGCCAGACTCCCCGGGATCTCGACCGTGTAACCCAGGGTCGAGCCGTCCCGGGGTTGCCAGACGGGGCAGGGGGAAGGACCGTCGAAGAATACGGGCCGCTCCGCGGTATCCCCGATCTCCACCAATTCCGGAAACCAGAGGGCGGCTCGGTCCCGGCCCTCGGCATCCAGAGACAGAATGGTTTGGGTGGTGCGTATTTCAACATTCATATCCGTGGTATTCCGTCCCGATTCCGAAATTTGCAGAGAGTTCGATGCTTGTCGGTCTGAGGCACGGCCTCGCTAGCGCCCGGTCAGGCCGGCCCGTCTGAGAAGGGCAAGGGCCGGCGGATAGTTGGCGGCGGCTGAACGTCTAATCAGAGCCCAGCCCTCGGGGGTCTTGAACCTTCGCAGCAGGGTGGTTCCCAGGTTGTAGAGCAGTTGGGGGGAGCGGTTGCCTTTCTCCAGCGACCGGCGGAAAGCCGTCTCGGCCCGGTCGTAGCGGTCCAGGTGGAGGTAGCAGATTCCCAGTTGGAAATAGATCGGGGCGGTTTTGGAGGGGCCGGGAAGTCGTTCCCACTGTTCGACGGCCTCCCGGAAGCGGGAGAGCCGGTAGAGCGTTGAGGCCAGGTTCAGCCGGGCCCAATGCGCTCCCGGGTGGGACCGCAGGCCGCTGGTGTAGGCCCGGGCCGCTTGGCGCAGCTGGCCCAGCTGCTGATGGCAGTAGGCGAGGTGGAGCTGATAGGAGGCCCGGCGCTCGCCGGTTTCGGTCTCCCCGGCCAGGTCGCGGAAGGCTGCCAGCGCAGCCTCCCAGTTCTTGGCCTCCATGTGGCCGAACGCCGTCTCGCGGCGGCCTTCCAGCTCGATCTCCCCGATTCTCCGCTCGACACCGGCGTCTTCCGGTCGAAGGTCGGCTACCTTCCTCAGAACTCTCAGGGCTTCCTCTTTCCGGCCCTGGGTGTAGAGACAGTAGCTGATCCATTGCAACAGGCCCGGGTTCAATGGATTCCTGCTTTCCACCTGGCGAAACCGCTCCAGGGCGGCGGCCGGCTGTTGCTGATCCTGTTTCCAGTAGGCTTCGATCAGCGACTGGTTGAGATGGGCCTGGGGAACCTCGGCCAGGATGCGCAGGGCCGAGCCGAAGTCGGACCGGCCGGCCAGGATCCAGGTGGCCTCCTGCATGGCCTTGGTATTGGAGGGATCCCTTTCCAGGATTTGGAGGTAGAGCTGCAGGGCGGGTTGAGGCCGTTTCAGCCGCTGATAGGCGTCTGCCAGCAAGAGGCTGCCGCTGGTGAATTCCGGGTGGCGTTGCACGGCCGGCTCCAGAAGAGGCAGGGCCTGGAGAGTCTTCCCCCGGCCCATCAGATTCAGGGCCTCGATGTAATCCTCGAAGGCCTGGTAGAGCTGCCCGGCCTTGCGGGCGGCTTCGGCCGCCTCCCGACCCTGCCCCAGTTGGCCATGGAGTTGGGCCAGCTCGGAGTGATAGAGGGGGTTCTCGGGGTCCACCCCGGAAGCCAGCTTCAGCGATTCCAGGGCGGTGGCGGTGCGGCCGGCGGCGCGCTCCTTCTCACTCAGCCGGAAGAGGATGGACGCATCGGCGGGGGCCAACCGGCGGGCGATCCTGAGTTGCTCATAGGAGTCTCCCTCGCGTCCCTGGATTCCCAGCAGCAGGGAATAGAGCAGGCGAAATCGGGGCTCGCCGGGGTCGATCTCGATGGCCCGACGGGTGTGCTCCAATGCTTGATCCAGACGTTCCTGAATCAGAAAAAGGAAGGCCAGGCGGTAGTGGACTCTCTCGTCGCCGTCGCTGAGCCGGATGGATTGTTGAAAGTGGCGGATTGCGTGGGGAAGCCGTCCCTGCCGCAGATAGGCTTCCCCCAGGCTGCGATGGGTTTCGGGGTCCAGCGGCTGCAACGACAAGACCCGTTGGAGGTGCGCCTCGGCTTCGTCCGCTCTCCCGGACTCGGCCAGGAGCAGGCTCAGGGGAAGGAGCAGGCGGGGCTCGCCGGGGTGCCTCTCCAGACCGGCCTGGAGCAACCCGATGGCTTCCTCGACCTGGTGGTATCGGCGCAGTTGCTCCGCCTGCTTCTCGTATTCCGGGACCGTCTGAGCCATCGACGAGACTCCGCCCAGAGCCAGCACGAATCCGGCAAAAGCAGGTAAAAAAAGGCGACGGTGAGGCTTCATGAGAGGTCGACCACGGAACCGGTTCCAATGGCTGGTATCGTTAGTATAATGCCCCTCGTGGAAATCCTTACATCCGGACCACGGTCTCGAATATCTCTTCCCACTGGGATCAACCGGCAACGGCGCAGCCGATCGATACGAATTTTTTTACATGGATGCACAGGATGCACAGGATAAAGAGGAGGTGAGGTTTCTGCACCGGAAGCTGGCTTGGGCGATGATCCGATCCGGGGTTGCGGATGCCCAGAATGAAAGTACACCAAGCTCCTTAGACCAAATCCTGTATATCCTGTGCATCCATGTTAAAAATTTTTTCGTGGCTGTGCATGCCGTTGAAGCAGAGCCGGCTCGCTTGGTGGCCCTGGGGTCCTTCGAGGATAACTCTTTTTTGGACGGCACATCATGTGGCGGCGCAGCGGGCGGATGAGCAGCCGTCAACCTCGATGCTCGCCCCGGTAGCGATCGACCTGGCTGCGGGAGGGAATGGAGGCTTGCGCTCCCGGCAGGGTCACCGAAAGGGCGGCGGCGGCATTGGCGAAGCCGATGGCCCGGGGCAGCGAAGCCCCCTCGGCCAGGCTGACGGCCAGGGCGCCGTTGAAGGTGTCTCCGGCGGCGGTGGCGTCCACCGGCTTGACTGAATAGGCCGGAAAATGGCGGCTCAAGTGGCGGTTGACCATCCAGGCGCCCTTGTCTCCCAGCTTGAGTACCACGGTGGCGGGTCCCAACTCCAGCAGGCGGCGGCCCAGGGCGGGGGCATCCTCCAGGCGAATCTCACCGGGCGGCTCTCCCAGCAGCAGCAGCGCCTCGGTCTCGTTGGGAGTCAGGAAGTCCAGGTTGCGCAACAGAGTCTGAGGTAGCGCGGCTGCCGGGGCGGGATCCAGAATGGTGGTCGTCTCACGCCGGCAGGCCAGGCGGGCGGCGGCCTCGACCGTCTGCAGGGGCGACTCCAGTTGCAGCAGAACGATTCCCCGACTGAAGTCCTGGAAGGCCGGTTCCAGATCCGGGGGTTCCAGCCGGTCGTTGGCGCCGGCGGCAATGGTGATCTGGTTCTGTCCCTCCCGCTCCACCAGAATGAGGGCCACGCCGGTGGCCACGCCGGAAGTGGGCAACACCTGGCCGGCGTCGACGCCGGCGGAGGCGAGCCCCTCGGTCAGGGTGCGGCCGAACTCGTCTTGTCCCACCCGGCCCACCATGCGGACGCTTCCGCCCAGCCTGGCGGCAGCCACGGCCTGGTTGGCCCCCTTGCCGCCGGGGATCATGCTGAAATCCCTTCCCTTGATGGTCTCTCCGGGCAGGGGGAGCGTCTCGGTCTGAACCACAAAGTCCATGTTCAGACTTCCGATCACCAGGATGGGCTTCATCGGGATGCCTTGTCAGAGTGGAGGCCGGCGGGTCTTCAGGGAAGCTGTCGATTCCAGGGCCGCCGCCGCGTGAAGGAGGGTGGCTTCCTCGAAATGGCGGGCTACCAGTTGGACTCCGATGGGGAAGCCGTCCGGGCTCAGTCCGAAGGGGACCGAGATTGCCGGTGAGCCGGTTATCCCGAAGGCCGGGGTTATCGAGGCCGCGTGCACGGCCGGGACCGTCTGGTCGTCCACCTTCAGGCTGACGGCATCGTGGGGGTGGGCCGTGACCGGAGCCGTCGGCAGCAGTAGCAGGTCATGGGTGGAGAAGTGCTGCATCAGGTCGGCCCGGAGCTGCTCGCAACCGGCCAGGGCCGCCACGTAGTCGGTGATAGCGGGCGGGGGAGTATCCAGCAGCCGTTGCACCGAGGGCGCCAACCGGTCCTTCCTGCCGGCCACGACCGGCTCGAAGTAGTGAGCGGCCTCGGCCACCAGCAGTCTCATCACCATCTCGATGGGCTTGGACCGCTTCCAGCCCTCCAGGGCCACCGGCTGCACCCGGCAGCCCAGTTTCGCCAGCTTGACGGCGGCCCGGGTGACCGTCTCTTGAATGATTTTGGCTACCGGCTGGAATGGTCCTTCGGGAAAGTAGCCGATCTTCAGCGGCGGTAGCGGCGCGTCCCAGGGCACCCGGTGGGGCGCCTGAACCGGAACGGCGTAGGGGTCGCGGCCATCGGGTCCCGCCAGCACCGAAAGCGCCAGGGCAGCGTCCCGGACGGTGCGGGTCAGGGGACCCACGTGCAGATGGCGGGGCATCACCTCGGGGAACTGGCCCGTGATGGGAATGCGGCCCTGAGTGGGCTTGAAGCCCACGATGCCACAGTAGTGGGCGGGCAGCCGGTTGGAGCCTCCCAGGTCGGTGCCGATGCCGAGCGGCGACAATCCGGCGGCAAGCGCGGCAGCCTCTCCGCCGCTGGAGCCTCCGGCTGTCCTTTCCGCATTCCACGGATTCACGGTCTGGCCGAACACCTCGTTGGAGGTCTCGGACCACAGAGCGAATTCGGGAAGGTTGGTCTTGCCCAGCAGGATGGCTCCGGCCTGCTTGAGGCGGCCCACTGCTGTGGCGTCCCGAGAAGGGATGCGGTTCTCGAACAGTCTGGATCCGCGGGTGGTTCGGACTCCGGCGGTGTCGAAACAGTCTTTGGCAGTGAAGGGGACGCCATGCAGGGGGCCCCACGACTCCCCCCTCATCAAGGCGACCTCCGCCTCTCGGGCACGCTCGCGGCTTCCGTCTGCCAGGGTGACGACGGCTTTCAGCCAGGGGTTGAAGGATTGGACGCGTTGCAGGTGAGCCTCCAAGATCTCAACCGGCGAAAGCGCTTTGGTGCGGATCCACTCTGCCTGTTGTGTCAGGCTGGCGTAACCGATGTCCGACGAACTCATGGTTCCTCCCGATCGGTCGACAGCAACACCGGATCGAAGACGAAGACGTTGGGGTTGGCTTCCTGAACCGTCGCCCGCAGCCAGTGGACATCGGGAACCCCGAAGGATTCCACTCGGGTGAGGTGGACGATTCGGCGGCGGGTTTCGGAGTTCCGCAGGGGTTTGTCGATTCTGAAGTAATGGGTGTCTCCATGCACCAGAACCACGGGCTTGGAAAAGGCCAGCATTTCGGCCTCCAGGGAGCCGAGAAAATCCTCGAAGCCGGAGCGCCGGGAATCTCCCGGGGGCAGGTCGAAGCGAGGATTGCCATGGATAACCAGCATCAGCGCCCGATAGCCGTCCCCGGCGGCCAGACGGAAGGCGGCTTCCATCCAGGCCCGGTTGGCCGCCAGGCGCTGGGCATGCTCCCGGTCTCCCTCCGGCCAACGGCCGAATCCGTCATTGCTTCCCACCACGTGCAGGGTGGCGAAGAGGACGCCCGACCGGCTCCAGCGGCTGTTCTCCCTGAAGCGGGCAAAGGCGGGCAAGCTGCTTTGACGTTCCAGCTCGAAGCTGGTCTGCCCCAGGGTCCGGTCGGTGGGATAGAGGACCTTGCGGAGGAAGGCCAAACGCTCCAGGGGATCGGAAGGCGTTTCCGGTTTGTGGCAGTCGGTCCATTCGTTGTCGCCGGGGACGAAGATGAAGGGATGCCTGAAGCGGTTGAACTGCTCCAGGCGTTGCCTGTAGATGTCGTCACCGCAGGGATCGTTCTGTCCCTTGAAGTCGCCCACGTGGATCACAAAGGCCAGGTCCTCCCGGTTCATGGCGTCTATGAGGTTTTCGAACTGCGGTTCCTCCACCGGTGCGTAGGGCAGGTCTCCGATAATGCCGAAGGACCATTCGGAAGGAGGCTGCGGGCTTCGGCAGGCGGCGGCGCCAGCCAGGAGCAGGCACGCGGAGAGAACCAGAAGCATTCGAGATCCCATGTCGGATTCCTTTCGGTGGAGCAAGGCGGCCGGGGCTGTGTCAGGACAGAATCCCCAGGCCTGTCCGGGGGCCGATAGTGTACCGCCTCGATCCATGGGGCTCAACCGGCTTTTGGGCGGATCTGGGCCGGGAAGACAGGAAAGTCTGAGACATAGATCTCGAGCAAGCCTGTTGATCCGGCAACTGAAGGCATACCCGGATTGACATCATTGACATCAAATATCACATACTATATGATGCAATGATGCGTACTACACTCACCATTGACGATGATCTCGCAGCCCAAATCCAAGAACAGCGGCGGCGCCATGGTCACTCGCTGAAGCGGGTCATAAACGCCCTTTTGCGGGAGGGACTGCAAAGCCGGCAGGAGCGTCCGCGGGCGAAGAAGTATCGCATAAGGGTGCACAAATTGGGCATGCGGCCGGGATTTGACCCGGTGAAGCTTAACCAATTGGTTGACGAGCTTGAGACCGAGGAGCGCCGGGAACGGGAGGAATAGCCACGCCAATGATTCTTCCCGATGTCAATCTTCTGGTTTATGCGGTGGACGCGGCCAATCCATTCCATGCCCAAGCACGCCGCTGGTGGGAAGGAGTTCTTTCGTCGGACCAACCGGTTGGGTTGTGTTACGCCGGTCTGCTGGGTTTTGTCCGCCTCACCACCAACCGTCGCGTTTTTGAATACCCCCTCGATGTGGGCCAAGCGCTGGATATTGCAGAAAGCTGGCTCGCACAGCCCAATGTCCAATTGCTTGCACCCACAGGTCGCCATTGGCCCATTCTGTCCGGGTTGCTTCGATCGGTTCCGGGCGGATCTGGACTGACCACGGACGCTCACATGGCAGCCTATGCCATCGAGCACGGCTACACGCTCTATTCCAACGATTTGGATTTCGGCCGATTTGATGAGTTGCGTTGGAAGAATCCGTTGACCTAGATGAGCCCCATTTTCACCGGTCGCCGGCCTCCGGCTCCAATTGGAATCAAAGCAGTGCAGGGAGTCCCGCGATTGGACTATACTTTCTGAACGCCGGCGGCTCGAATGGCCGGGCGAAACGGTGGATGAGGCACTCAAACCAGTGACAAATCTTGGGGAACCGGTTGGAGGAAGAAGATGAATCGACGAGAACTCATCAAGTCGTTGGCAGCGGTGCCGGTGATGGCCGGGGGCGCGGCAGGTCCAGGGGTCTCCTGGAGCAAAGGGTCCGGCTCGGGAGCCGGGGCCGGGCAGCAACGCTGCTATACCGACGAGTGGAAGCGTACCAAGCCTGACCATGTGCTCTACCTGCCTCCTGAACCGCTCGCAGACGATGGGGACAACGAGCATCTCATCGTGGTGGAGACCCCCAAGGGGGACCTGCTGGCGACCTGGAGCCAGGGAGCCTACGAGATGTCCCGCGACTACCGTACCGTGGCTTCGCGGAGCCGGGACGGCGGGGTGACCTGGACTGCGCCGGAAACCATTGTCGGCCCCACCGACCACCCGGGATTTACGGCGGCCTTTGCCGTTCCGCTGGTGAGCCGCAGCGGTCGCATCTACCTGTTGTTCAACAAGCACACGGGCGTCACCGACATGTCCTACACGGTCACCTCGCTGCAGCGCTGCATCTACTCGGACGATGACGGCCACACCTGGCAGGAGGGAGCCGACCTGGAGGTCCGGCGGCGTCCCAGGTACGACCACCCCGATCCCAAGATGCAGAAAAACCTGATCTTCTGGCAGCAATCCATTCGGGATTCCAAGGACCGCATGCTGCTCGGGTTTACGCGCTGGAGCAGCTTGAGCCGCTTCCCCATGGCCAACGGCCCCGCCGGATGGTATCCCGACTCCCGGTCGGAATTCGTTCGATTCGACAACCTCGACGACGGCCCCCACCCCAGGGACCTCAAGCTCACCTGGCTCCCGGAGGGGGATTCCGTATCAGTGCCCTGTCCCTTCGAGCCCCACAGGAGCCGCGGCTACAGCCTGGGCGAGGAGCCGGCGGTAGTGCTTCTGCCCGATGGGCGACTGTTTGCCGCCATGCGGACGATTACCGGCAACGTCTGGTATTCCGTGTCGGAAGATTCCGACGGCCGGGTCTGGCGGAAGTCGGAAGCGCTGCGCATCCGCGACCAGGGCCGCTTCATGCCCCATCCCAAGAATACGGCCCCGCTTTACCGACTCCTGGACGGCCGCTACATCCTTTTCTTCCAGAACCATGACGGGACCGGCTACGGCGCCAAGGGGCCGGGCGACATGGGCGCCCGCCGGGCTCCCATGTTCTATGCCGTCGGGGAGTTCCAGCCCAAGGCCCATCAGCCCATCTGGTTCAACCAGCCCAAGGTGTTCTGCGATGCCGAAAACGTCGCGGTGGGCCCCGGAAACGGCGGGCCCGAGGGCGGCAGAACCTGGCTGTCCTTCTACGGGGCCATGAGTTACGCCGGAGGCAAGCAGATCCTGTGGTATCCGGACCGCAAACACTTCCTGCTGGGCAAGGAAATCACGCCGCAAATGCTGGGTTAACCTTTCCAATGGCCCGTGCCGGGCATAGCCCGGCCCGCGCCCGGCTCACGCCCACGGCTACCTGCTGCCGCCGCTTCGCGGCTCAATGAGTCGCCCGGGCGTTCGCCCGGGGATTATCAATTGCCAACAAGTGTCGCCCCCGCCCTGTCGTGCGGATCATAAGAGAGTGAAACTATCAGAAATCGACCATTCCTTCGTGACCTTGATATCCCGGCGTCATGGGAGGGAGCCCCCCGGGAGCGCGGGCGTCCCGCCCGCAACCTTATTCGTGCAAGCAGCCTGCGATCCAGGGGCATTCCCTCGAACAGTGCACCAAACCGGCCATTGCAGGGTTCGCTACTCTGGTGCCAAGTCCTATGCGGGCGAGACGCCCGCGCTCCCGGGTGGGCGTTCTCCCATTCACTCTTGCTCCTCAAGAGAGCGTGTCGGGTTGCCGGGCCGCAGCCCTGCCGTGCAGATCATGCGAGAGAGCCTCTTGCAATATTGGCAGTGGGACAGGTCATTTTGCCGGCAATCGTGATGTTCTGCCTATTTCAATAGTCGGGTGCGACCTGGTGCAAAAGGCTCATCCTTGCGTCGGCTTGTGCGTCACTTGGGCTCACCGGCATTTGCTGCCGCCGCCTACGCGGCTCGACACCCATAGGCGACGTTTCCCATGGGCTGACGCCCACGGCTAAGTGCTGCCGCGGCTTCGCCGCTTTATAAGGAAGGTCTGCAGGAGAAGTTTCCTCCCCGGATCTGGGTCAACCGCGACTTCGCCGCTCTCTCCGAAGTCAAGACACTGCTCGGGCGCGGGATGCTTATTCAAATGATCATCTCCCGGGCGTCAGCCCGGGGTTCCAGGCAGCCGCCAAGGCGGCGATAGCACTTAGCCGTGGGCGTCAGCCCATGGACCACGTGCTCTCTAAGAGTTGAGCCGCGTAGGCGGCGACAGCAATTTCCCCGGGTATTCGATCTCAGACAAGTGTCGCCCTCGCCCTGCCGTGCGGATCATACGAGAGTGTAACAATCAGAAATCGACCAATCCCTTTGCGACCTTGGTATCCCGTTACGGTTCACCTCAATGCCTTAGTGTCCCTTCGTCGTCCTTCGTGGCCCTTCGTGGATTCCTCCTTTTCTTTTGTCTTTTTTCGGTTGTTTCAGACAAGCGACGCCCCTGCCCCCCACGACGGGGCAGATCATCCGAGTGGGAAACAAATTGTGTTTCAAGAAAAATGTCTCCAAGTCTCATGGTTTCAATTGGTTCCACGGTCTGAGGCGGCCTGGGCGCCAGAGTTGTTTCAGGCAAGCTTTCCTGCCGGTCCCAATCCGGGCTCTTGACCGGCTGCCGAATCCCTCGGATAATATGGCTTCAGACGACAACGGTTTCCTGGGTTCCACCATGCGTACGCGGCTGTGGCTGCCGGTCCTTCTGCTGTTAATTCCCGGGCCTGCACCGGCTCAATCCATCCCTCAGTTCGAATCGGAGGTCCTGCCGATCCTGTCGAGTTACTGCACCCACTGCCACGGGTCGCTGGAGCCCATGGGCGGATTGGATCTGACCAACCCGCTGCTCATCGAGAAGGGCGGGGCCAGTGGAGCCGGGTTGGTGAAGCATTCCCCCGATGCCAGTCTGATCTACAAGCGCCTGGTGGACGGATCCATGCCCCCGGCCGGACAGCAGAAACCCTCCGGCGAGGACATCGAAGTCATTCGCCGCTGGATCGGAGCCGGGGCTCCCACCCTAAAGTTCTACCAGGCTCCGGACCGGGCGGGCGACCGGCGCCGCCAGATAAAGGTCCAGCCACCGCCGCTTTCCCGGGCAGACCGGGAATACTGGGCCTTTCGCAAGCTGGCGGCGCCGGAACCGCCGCCGGTTCGCCAGGCCGAGCGGGTGCGCACCCCGGTGGATGGCTTTCTGCTGGAGAAGCTGGAGGAAAAAGGGATCGGGTTCTCGGCCGATGCAGACCGCCTCTTCCTGATGCGGCGCCTCTATCTGGACCTGATCGGCTTGCCCCCGGGGCCGGAGGAGGTGGACGCCTTCCTGGCCGACGGTTCCCCGCTGGCCTATGAGCAGCTGGTGGAACGTCTGCTGGCTTCCCCTCATTTCGGGGAGCGCTGGGGCCGCCATTGGCTGGACGAGGCCGGATATACCGACACTCTGGGCGGCGATAACGACTTTGTGACCGGCAAGCAGCCGCTGGGCGTTCCCGGAAAATGGAAGTACCGGGACTATGTCATCGATGCCATCAACCGGGACAAGCCCTACGACCGTTTTCTCACCGAGCAGTTGGCCGGAGACGAGATGGTGGACTGGCGCGCGGCGCCGGAGCTCAGTCCCGCCATGAGCCGCCTGCTGCAGGCCACCGGCTTTCTCAGAGTTGCCGCCGACGACACCAACCAGGATGTGCTCAACACCCCCGACATTCGCTACGGGGTCCTGCAGCGCACCGTTCAGACCGTCGCCAGCAACGTGATGGGGCTCACCGTGGGCTGCGCTCAGTGCCACGACCACAAGTACGACCCCATTTCCCAGTTGGACTACTACCGGTTGACGGCCGTTTTCACGCCGGCCTACAACCCCCAGCAGTGGCTGCAACCCGATGAGCGGTCTCTACCCGAGGCCTCCCCGCTGGAGAAGGAGTCCATCGATCGCGCCAACCGCCGGCTGGACCTTCGGATCAAGCCTTTCCGCCGCAAGCTCAATGCCCTCTATCATCCCTATAGACAGCGCCTGATGGAAGAACGGCTGGCCCAGGTCCCCGAGGTGATCCGGGAGGATTTGAGGATCGCGCTCAAGTCCTTTGAAAACGAGTTGCGGCCGGCGCAGCGCTACCTCAAGGAGAAATTCGAGCCGGTGGTCATGCCGTCGGAAGAGCAGATCCAGGCCCTCTTGAACTCGGAGGAGCTGGCAAGGGCGTCGCGTCTCAAGAGCCGGATCGCCTCCCTGGAACGACACCGCCGGACCTACGGCACCCTGCAGCCCACCGTGGACACCGGACAGCCGCTGCCGACCTACTTTCTGATCCGGGGGAACTATCTCACTCCGGGACCGGAGGTGGAGCCCGCGATGCCGGCAGTGCTCGCCGATCCCGCTGGGGAGGCCCTGCTGCAGGAAAACGGGGCGGTCGGCCAGACCAGCGGCCGGCGGCTGGCGCTGGCCAAGCGTTTGACGGAGCCCGGTTCCAGGGCAGCCGCCCTGGTGGCTCGCGTCCGGGTCAATCGTGTCTGGCAGCGCCTGTTCGGGGAGGGCATTGTGGCCACCTCCGACAACCTGGGCCGCAACGGGGCCCGTCCCACCCATCCGGAGCTGCTGGAATGGCTGGCGGATGGCTTTGTGAGCGGCGGCTGGCAGGTCAAACCGCTGGTGCGGCTGCTGGTGACCTCGTCCGTCTATCGCCAGCGGTCACGCTTGCCCGGCCCCGAGGAATCCCCGGTTCACAGGCGACGCACCCGAATGGCCATGAGCAAGGATCCCGCCAACCGCCTGCTGTGGAGGATGCCCTTGCGCCGCCTGGAGTCGGAGGTCATCCGGGACTCCATCATGACCGTAAGCGGCAAGCTGAGTCGCACCATGGGGGGGGCGCCGATCCGCCTGGACGGTCGAGCCGACGGCATGGTGACGGTGTCGGAACCGGATCTGGCCCATCCGGGCGACCGCTGGAGGAGGAGTCTCTACCTGGTGGGTCGCAGGAACTACAACCTGACCCTGTTGAGCGTCTTCGACCAACCCAAGTTGTCGATGAACTGCGCCCGGAGGGCGACGTCGGCCGCGGTGCTGCAGACCCTGGTCCTGTTGAACGACGCTTTCCTCCTGGAACAGGCCCGGTTCTTTGCCGGGCGGGTGTCGCAGTTGGCCCGGGACGCGGACACGAGAATCGAACTGGCCTTTCGGTTGGCTCTGGCCAGAGTACCCAGCCGGGAAGAGCTGGCCTGGAGCCGGGAGTTGCTGGAACGGGAGGCCAGGCGCCGTCTGGCAACCGAGGCGGGCCGGGAGACCGCCGATCTCGAGGCTCTGGCCAGCTTGTGCCAGATGATTCTGAACAGCAATGAGTTTCTCCATGTGGGATAAGAAAACAGATTATTTTTCCCGGCAGGAAGGCTCCTGGTCGCGCCGGGAGTTCCTGCACAGGTCGGGGCTGGGATTCGGAAGCATGGCCCTGGCCCACCTGCTTCAGGCGGAGCTGGCCGCCGGGCGTTCCTCTTCCGCAGACGGTCCCAATCTTCTGCCCAGGCGGCCCCATATCCAGCCGCGGGCTCGTGCCGTGATTCAACTCATGCAAAACGGCGGGCCCAGCCAGATGGATCTGTTCGACCCCAAGCCGGAGCTGCAGAAGCGGTCCGGAAAGCGGCACGCCGAAAAGGTGGAGACATTTCAGCCGGGCAGCGAAGCCAACCTGCTGCTGGGCAGCCCCTTCGAGTTTGCGCCCCGCGGACAGTCCGGGATCGAGCTTTCCAACGCCATCCCCCACACGGCTTCCATGGTGGACGACCTCTGCTTCGTGCGCTCCATGCACACCGAGCACAACAACCACACCGAAGCCCTGGTTATGCTTCAGACCTGCAAGATCTTTCCGGGCAGGCCCACCCTGGGAGCCTGGATCAGCTACGCTCTCGGAACCGAGAACCAGAACCTCCCGGCCTACATCGTCTTGCGCGATCCCGAAGGCTACGGCACCAGTGCCGCCCTGTTGTGGGAGAACGGCTGGTTGCCGTCCCTTTATCGCGGCACCGAATTCAGCTCCCGGGGTTCCGCCGTCCTGGATCTGCATCCCGCCCGTCCGGTGGCCGGCCAGTCGCGAAGGGACCAGCTGGACTTTCTGGCAAAGCTCAACCAGCGGCATCGAGTCGACTATCCTCACAACTCCGATCTGGAAACGCGCATTCGCAACTATGAGCTGGCGGCGCGGATGCAGTTGGCGGCCGGGGAAGTTTTGGACCACTCCCGCGAGTCGGCGGCCACCAAGCAGCTCTACGGACTGGATATCCCGGAGACCTCCAGCTACGGGACCCGCCTGCTGATGGCCCGGCGCCTGGTGGAGGCCGGAGTGCGCTTCGTTCAGGTCTTCCCGCCGGCCAAGCCCTCCACCCAGCCCTGGGACAGCCACACCAACACCCGAAACGAGATCGAAGCCATTGCCGCCAGGACGGAGCTGCCGGTCGAAGGCCTGGTGAGAGACCTCCAGAGCCGGGGGTTGCTGGACAGTGTCATTGTGATGTGGTGCGGGGAATTCGGAAGGCTGCCGGTTTCCCAGAACGGGATGGGGCGTGACCACAATCGAAACGCCTTTACGCTTTGGCTTGGGGGTGGGGGCTTCAAGGCCGGCTACGCCCATGGGGCCACCGACGAGTTCGGCTACAGGGCCGTGAAGGACCGAGTGAGCGTGCCCGATCTGCAGGCCACCGTGCTGCACCAACTGGGAGTGGACCACCAGAAGCTGAGCTATCTCCACCACGGCCGGGACGAGACCCCGACCGACTATCCGGTGACCGGAGCCAAGGTAGTGCCGGAGCTGCTCGACCGGCCCTCGGCCACGGCCTAGTGCGGCATTCTGACCTGAAACATAACGAAAAAAGACAAAAGAAAAAGAGTGATCCACGAAGGGCCACGAAGGACGACGAAGGGCCACTAAGGCGTTGGGGTTAACCGTGACGGGTTGCCAAGGTTAGGAAGGGATGATCGATTTCTGATTGTTTCACTCTCGTATGAACCGCACGGCAGGGCGGGGGCCGGTCTTCTGGCTCGGGGCTGCTACGCTTTCATGCGGGTGTTTCCGGGATCGAATAGGGGTGCGGCGGCCACTGTCACCGGATAGGCACTGTTCATGTACAGCACCTGCAGCCTGGTGCCGGGCGCCGTGTGCTCGATGGGCAGATAGGCGAGCAGGAGATACTTGCCGACGGAAGGTCCCATGCCGGCCGAGGTTACCCGCGACTCCCGGTCGCGGGCATCGACGATGCGCGCGCCGTCTGCAGTGAGGATCGGCTCGTTGCCCCCGGTGGGAAAGCGCCTCAGCCCCGACCCATCGGCCTGGGTGTCCATGGTCAGCGTGCACAGCTTGGCCATGGGTCCCGCCGAGCGCGCCTGCAGATAGGCGTTTTTGCCAATGAAGTCCGCGTCTTTCACGCGGGCCGGCCCCAGACCGGCCTCGACCGGTGAGTGCTCCGAGTCGAGATCCGCGCCCATGAGCGCGTAGCTCTTCTCCAGCCGGCCGGTGCCGCCGTACACCCCCATGCCCACCGGTCGGGCGTCGAAGGCGCGTCCGGCCTCCAGCACCGCGTCCCACAGATGCAGGCCGTGCGGCATGCCGGCATAGATCTCCCAACCGTTTTCGCCCACGTACGAGATGCGCAGCATCGTTACCGGCACGCCGCCGACGATCGCCTCCTGCAGCGTGCCGTACGGAAAGGCTGCTTGGGAGAGCGGTGTGTCGGTGATGGTGGAGAGCAGTGCACCGGCGTCCGGACCCCACACGCCGAGAGTGCAAAGCGCAGGCGACAGGTTCTCGAACTGCACGGAGCCGTCAGTGGGCAGATGGCGGCGGAACCAGACCTCGTCGCGCGCGCCGTCGAAGGCGCCGGTAACGATGCGGAACCGATCTTCGGCGAGCCGCTGGATGGTGAGATCGGCTCGGATGCCGCCCTCCGGCGTGAGCAGCGGCGTGTAGATGCAGCGGCCCACGGGACGATCACAGCGGTTCACCGTCAGTCTTTCGAGGTAGGGTGTCACACCGGGTCCAGACGCGTCGAAGATCTGAAACCCACTCAGGTCGACGATACCCACCTTCTCCCGCAGGTGAAGGTGTTCCGCGTCGATGATAGGCGACCACCAGCGACGGTCCCATTCGTGGGGTCGGTCCGCGACCGTGTAGCGTGAGACCAGTTCGGCGTTGCTCGCGTACCACTGTGGGCGTTCCCAGCCGCGCGCCTCGTGGAACTCGGCACCCAGGGCGGCGGTGCGGTCATGGAAGGGCGCCCGTTTCATGCCGCGCCCCGACGCCCACTGCTCGCGCGGATGCACAATGCCGTAGGTCTTGTTGAAGTGCTCGCGGCAGCGCTGGCGAATGTGCTGCCCAGTCCGCTCGTGGGGATAGAATCGGGTGACGTCGGACCCGTGCGGATCGCACAGGCGCGGGTAGCCGTAGGTGATCCACTCCGCGACGAGCCGCGCCGTGCCCGGGCCTTCCTTGACCCAGACGGCCGCGGCCGACCAGAGCTTCTCCACCTCGGCCGTCTCCCCCAGCACCTGCTGCGCGTCGGGGGTCAGGGACAGCAGACCGTTGACCGCGTATCTCATCTCGGACCCGGCCAGCAGCGCGCCCATGATCTCGCGGGCTTGTTCGAGCTGCGGTGCGAAGTCGCCGGAGGTGAACGGCAACTCGGTGGGCGAACGCTCGGCCTCGGCCAGCGACGGAATGTCGTCGGGATGCACCAGGATGGGCCGATGGGCGTAGGAGCCGACCTGCATCACGTCCTCACTCTGCCGCTCATACATGAACGTGTCCATGTCGCGCACGATGGGAAAGCCGATCTCGTTGCCGGTCCGGTGCAGGAGGTCGATCGGGCCGAGGTTGGCCATTTGGTGCACGGCCGGCGTCAGGGGAATGGTGGCGCCGGCCATGGCGGCCAGGCGTGGGCTCCAGACCCCGCAGGCGATCACCACCTGCTCCACCTCGATCGCCCCGTCCGCGGTAACCACGGCGCGGACGCGCGGGCGGCCGATGGGCGGGCGGGTCACCTCGAGCCCGGTGACCTCGGTGTTGTCCAGCACCGTGAGCACGCCCTTCGCCTGAGCCCGCTCCCGCATGATCGTACCCGCCCGTACCGAGTCGACCACCGACGCGCTGGGCGTGTAGAAGCCGCCCCGGATCACGTCGCCGTTCACGAACGGAGCCTTGGCGACGACCTCGGCCGACGACAGCAGCTCGGCCCCGATGCCCCAGGCCCGCGCCGAGGTCATGCGCCGGCGCAATTCCTCCATGCGGGCCTCGGTGCGCGCCACCTCGATGCCGCCGCAGGTGGTGTTGACGCCGAGCGCCTCGTACTGGCGTTGGCTGTCCAGGGTCAGCATCGCGATCTCACGGTTGTGGTCGGTCGGAAAGATGAAGTTGGAGGCGTGGCCGGTCGAGCCCCCGGGCTTGGGCAGCGGCCCCTTGTCGATGAGCAGCAGGTCGCGCCAACCGAGTTCCGCCAGATGAGCGACCAGGCAGTTGCCGACAATGCCGGCGCCGATCACGGCGATGCTTGCCCGTGTCGGTGCAGCGCTCCGGACAGTGCTGTTCTTGTTGAACCCTTTCAATTTCATCTCCCGGTTTTGCACGACGATACCGGGCCGCGTGCCGTCCCTCGATAGCGGCCCTGAACGGTTGACCGCAGCCGGAATTGTGCATGATAATGCAGTCCGTCCCGCTCCTGCAAACGTCCGCCGGACGCTGGTTTGCAAGCACGCGACGGGAGGAGCCATGAGCGGTCAGCCAAGCGGCGTCGACCAATCCGACCGCATCGTACCGATCAACCTGCGCCAGAGTGGCCTCACCCCCACCGAACTGCTCATCTCCACTCGCGTGCGGAAGTCTCCCTATTGGCACCTGTCCCATGCCGCGGGCTGCTGGCGGGCCACCGTCTACAACCGCGTGTACCATCCGCGCGGCTACGTCCGGCCCGAGGACGGCGGCGCCGCGGCCGAACACGAGGCCCTGACGCAGCACGTCACGCTGTGGAACGTGGCGGTCGAACGGCAGATCCGGGTCGCCGGCACGGACGCCGAGCGGTTCGTCGACTACGTCATCACCCGCGACGCCACCCTCATCGAGCCGATGAGCGCGCGCTATGTCATCCTCTGCAACGAGAAGGGCGGCATCCTGAACGACCCGGTGCTGCTACGCCTCTCGCGCGGCGAGTTCTGGTTCTCGCTGGCCGACTCCGACCTGCTGTACTGGTTGCAGGGCGTCGACGTGGGGCTGCGCATGGACGTGGAAATCGACGAGATCGATGTTTGCCCGGTGCAGATACAGGGGCCGAAGTCGCTCGCCCTGATGGTCGATCTGGTCGGCGGCGCGGTCCGGGATATCCCCTACTACGGCCTCCTGGAAGCGGAGATCGGGGGTTGCTCTGTCGTTGTCTCCCAGTCCGGCTTCTCGGGCGAGAAGGGTTACGAAATCTATCTGCGGGATGCGACCCTGCACGCCGAAACGCTGTGGAGCGCGGTGCTTGAGGCGGGGGAACCCCACCAACTGATGGTCATCGCCCCCGGCCATCAGCGCCGCATCCAGGCCGGAATCCTGTCCTGGGGCCAGGACATGGACCATGAGACGGTGCCGTTCCAGTGCAACCTGGCCTACCAGGTGCCGCGCAAGAAAAGGGGCGACTACATCGGGCGGGCGGCCCTCGAACGGATGCGCGCCGAGATCGAGGCCGGCAGACCGCCGTTCAAGATGGTCATGGTGGGAATGAGGCTGGGCGGCAAGCCTATCAGCGACTATGCGCCGGACTTCTGGCTGGTCTCGGACGCCGTCGGCGGCGACCCGATCGGTTACCTGACTTCGCCCTGGCACGCCCCCGAGATCGGCTGCAACATCGCCCTCGGCTACGTGCCGCTCGGCAAGTCCGCGGTCGGGACCGAGCTGCGGGTTTGGCTGCCCGACGATTACGCCAGTGAATCGGGACGGCCGGACCCCGCCTGGGTGTGCGAGGTCCCTTTCCGTCCATCCGTCAACCCGAGCGCCCGCGAGCGGGCGCTCGCCCGCGGCGAAGACGCGGCCGAGTAGCGCTGCCGCGAAGCCCTTTCCAGGTGCACCGGCACATCGCCACCAGGATCAGGGCGAGCAGGAGGTGGGCTTGGTTTTCTGGCGGTGGCGGGTGGAGTTCTTTACAATTGAGTTAGGGTTCGCCCCCCGACGACGGGGCGGATCATTCGAGGGTGAAACAACGGAGGTTCATGGCCTGTCGGGAACGAGGACAATGTCCCGTTGAACTGGTTTTCTACTTATTGAACATGGATATACAGGATGGACAGGATAAACAGAATGTCCGGCCCCCGTTCCCTTGAAGGCTCATTGATGAATCTTTTTTCTCCCCAGGCAACAAGAAACCGTCCGACAAGGGCCACGGGCCTGTTCCTGAGCCTGGGTCTTTTCTTCTGGATCTCTTTGCCCTGGGCCGCTTCCGCCCAGACCGGCAGCAGGGAACCGTCGGCCCGGGAGAGGTCCTTCCAGGAGGAGATCCTCCCCGTCTTCGAGGAACACTGCCTGCGCTGCCACGGGCAGGAGCTGATGATGAAGGAGCTGGACCTCAGCAAGCTCTCCACGGTTCTGAAAGGGAGCGAGTCGGGTCCGGTGGTGGTGCCCGGACGGGTCTCGGAGAGCAAGCTATTCCAGTTGATCGAAAGCGGCTCGATGCCGCCCGATCTGGAGGGGGGGCTTCCGGAGGCGCAAAGGGCAACCATCAAGGCCTGGATCGAAACCGGCCTGGCGAGCGGGCCGGAAGAGGACGCAGCAACCCAGGCACTCAACCAGCATGACGTGATCCCGATTCTGTTGCGCCACTGCACCACCTGTCACGGGCTGCGCCGTCAGGGCAATGACCTCGACCTCAGGAGCTGGGCCTCCATGATCCGGGGTGGGAAATCGGGGCCGGCGCTGACTCCCGGAAAGCCGGACCGGAGCCTGATGGTGGAGATGATCCGTTCGGGGAAGATGCCGCCCAAGAAGCGGCTCTTCGAAGTCGGAGTAACCCCCGTGTCGGATGCCGACCTGGAGAGGCTGCGACAGTGGATCCAGCAGGGCGCTCCGGAAGAGGACATCAAACCCGACGTTGCCGGCGCCGGGCCCGATCCTCTGGTGAGCGACCAGGATCGCCAGTTCTGGGCCTTCCAGCCGCCCAGGCAGGTCAAGCCCCCTCCGGTGAAACATGGGGAGCAGGCAAACAATCCCATAGACGCCTTTATAGTGCGAGCTCTGGAGGCCCGGGGATTGTCGCTGTCGGCTGAAGCCGATCGGCTGACCCTGATCCGGCGAGCCACCTTCGACCTGACCGGTCTCCCTCCGGAACCGGCCGAGGTCCGGCGATTCCTGGAGGACCGGCATCCGCGGGCCTACGAAAGGCTCATTGACCGCTTGCTGGAGTCTCCCCGCTATGGGGAGCGCTGGGGACGGTATTGGCTGGACGTGGCCGGCTATTCCGACCACGAGGGCGGAAAGGTCAATGCCAACGGACCGGCCAGGAAGCATGCCTGGCGGTACCGGGACTACGTGATCCGATCCCTGAATGCCGACAAACCCTATGACCGTTTTCTCATGGAGCAGATCGCCGGAGACGAGCTGGTCGATTACGAGACGTCTCCGGTGATTACCCTGGAGATGGTCGACAACCTGATTGCCACCGGCTTCCTGCGCATGGGGCCCGACAGCACCGGATTCGAGCTCAGCTTCGTGGAGGACCGCTTCGATGTCATCGCCGATGAGATCGAGATTCTGGGGACCGGCATTATGGGAATGACGCTCCAATGCGCGCGCTGCCACAGCCACAAGTTCGACCCCATTCCCCAGCGGGACTACTTCCGGCTGGCCGATCTCCTGAAGGGGGCTCTGGACGAGTTCGACTGGTTGGCGGGGACTCCCATCAGCGAGGTGGTGAAATTCGAGCAGCGGGTTCTGCCCTACGTGCCTCCAATGACCAATCCCATGCGCCTGCTGGAGCAGGAGAAGGAGCGCAAAGCCAGAAACGAGGCCCTGGAGGAGCAGGTCAAGGAGCTGCAGCAGGTGTTGGAAGAAAATGCCGGGGACTTGAGAAACAATGTTTTGGAGGATCGGTTGGATCAGCTTGCCCCTGCCCTGGCCCAGGACCTGAGGCGATTGTTGAAGACTCCCGAGGAAGATCGGGACAGCGGGCAGAAAGCTCTGGCCAAGGAGTATGAGCAACTGTTGACCGTCACTGCCAACGAGTTGAAGGAACGGGACGCCGTCTACCGCCGAGAGGCGGAGAAGCTGGAGCGGAAGATTGCCTGGCTGCAGTACAAGCAGAATCCGGAGCCGCGTATTCGGGCGCTCTGGGATCGGGGAGCCCCCTCTCCCACCTATCTGCTCCAGCGGGGAGACTACTTGAGCCCGGGCCGGCTGGTCGGGCCGGGGGTGCCCTCGGTGCTGACCGACGGCAGATCTCCTTTCCGGGTGGAGCCTCCCTGGCCGGGATCTCAAAAGACCGGAAGGCGTCTGGCCCTGGCCAAATGGCTGGTGGACCGGAACCATCCCTTGACGGCCCGCGTGATGGTCAATCGAGTCTGGCGCTATCACTTCGGCCGGGGGATCGTCGAGACACTGGGGAATTTCGGAAAATCGGGTGCCCGTCCCACCCATCCGGAATTACTGGACTGGCTGGCGGTAGAGTTCATGAATCGCGACTGGAGCATGAAGGCTCTCCACCGATTGATGATGACCTCCCGGACCTATCGTCAGTCCTCCAGGGTCAGTCCCGAGCATAAACGGCTAGACGCTGAAAACCGGCTCCTGTCCCGATGGCCTCTGAAGAGGATGGACGGAGAAGCCCTGCGCGACAGCCTGCTTCGGGTGAGCGGCCGCCTGGATGAGACCCCCTACGGCCCCCCCGATCCGGTTTCCGTCAGAGCCGATGGACTCTCCACTGCCTACGAGGGGGACCGGGGTTGGCGGCGGAGCATCTATCTTCGGCAACTGCGCATGAACAGCCCCACCACCTTGGACCTGTTCGACTATCCCACCATGAATCCCAATTGCACCGAAAGGGCCCAGTCCACCGTGGCCCCGCAGGCTCTTCACCTGCTCAACGACGCCACCATCCGCCGGCTGGCCTCCGCCTTGGCGCAGCGGGTGGTTTCCGAGGCCGGCGACAGCCTGGAAGCCCAGGTGGAACATCTTTACTGGAGGGTGTTCAGCCGGCCGCCCACTGGTGAAGAGCGGCGGTTGAGCCTGCAGTCCGTTCGGAGTGCCTGGAAGGAACTGGGGAACGGGAGCCGGGAGCGGCAACGGGTGTTGGCCAAGCTGGCCCACACGCTCTATAATTCGGCAGCCTTTGTCTATATCGACTGAACCCGCCCAACCGTGAAACAAGCACGCCACCGATCAACTCAGTCCATGACCCGCCGCCATTTTTTCGGGCGAGTCTCCGACGGCATCTACGGGGTGGCCCTGACCCACCTGCTGACGCGGGACCTCTTCTGCATGTCCAGCCTGACGGGCAGGTCCGAGCCACCGGCTCCCGGCCGCGGCGGAATCTACGATGTCGCTCCCAGGAAGCCTCACTTCGAGACCAAGGCCAAGTCGGTCATTCTGCTGTTCATGAATGGCGGCCCCAGCCCCATGGATCTGCTGGACCCCAAGCCGATGCTGGACAAGCACCACGGAGAGCCCTATTTCGACCAGGTGGCCGCGGACGTGCCTTCGCCTCAGCAGGCCGGCGGGTTGCTGCGCAGTCCCTTCAAGTTCGCCCAGCACGGCCAGTCCGGCACCTGGGTGTCCGAGGCCATGCCCCATGTCGCCCGGCGGGTGGACGACATCGCGGTCATCCGGTCCATGCACACCACCAGTCCGGCCCATCCGGCGGCGCTCTACAAGTTTCAGGGGGGGCGGATGCTGCCGGGCCTGCCGACCCTGGGGGCCTGGGTGGTCTACGGACTGGGAACCGAGAACCGGAACCTGCCGGCCTTCGTGGTGCTGGATGATCCCCAGGGCCTGCCCATCAACGGCATCGCCAACTGGCAGTCGGGGTTTCTGCCTCCCATCTACCAGGGGACGCGCTTGCGCTCGGTGGGAGATCCCCTGCTGAACCTGCGCCCCGAGGTCGTGGAGCCCACCGCCCTGGTGAAGATGGGGACCCGTCTCCGCCAGCAGCTCGACCGGATCCACCGGAGGGACCGTCCGGGGCTACCCGAGTTGGATGCCCGCATCGCCAGCTATGAGCTGGCCGCACGCCTGCAGTTGGAAGCCACCGATGCGCTGGACTTGTCCCGGGAAAGTCCCACAACCCTGGAGATGTATGGCGTCGGCAGAAAGCCGGCGGTGGTGGGAAAGACACACGTGAACCCCGGTCCCGACAACTACGGCCGCCGCTGCATCATGGCCCGGCGTTTGGTGGAGCGTGGCGTCCGCTACGTCCAGGTATGCGTGAACGGCCAGATCTGGGACTCCCATTCCCACTTGGAGGCCGACCTGAGGTCCTGTTGCGACCGAACCGATCAACCTGTGGCCGCTTTGCTGGCGGACTTGAAAGAGCGGGGACTGCTGGACAGCACCCTGGTGATCTGGGCCGGCGAATTCGGGCGGCATCCCATCGCCCAGATCATGCCCAAGCAGGGTGTGGCCGGCCGGGACCACAATCCCCGGGGCTTCAGCCTCTGGATGGCGGGTGGGGGAGTCAAGGGAGGAACCGTCTACGGGGCCACCGACGAATTCGGCTATCGGGCCGTGGAGAACCCGGTGAGCATCGAGGACCTGCACGCCACCATCCTGCACCTGCTGGGCCTGCACCACGAAGAGCTCTTCTTCGAACGCAGCGGGCTCAGGGAAAAGATCACCTTCAACTTCGAACCCAGGGTCGTTCGTGAAATCCTTGCCTGAAACAACCCTGGCGCCCAGGCCGCCTCAGACCGTGGAACCGATTGAAACCATGAGACTTGAAGACATTTTTCTTGAAACACAATTTGTTTCACCCTCGAATGATCTGCCCCGTCGTGGGGGGCAGGGGCGGCACTTGCCTGAAACAACCCTGGCGCCCAGGCCGCCTCAGACCGTGGAACCGATTGAAACCATGAGACTTGTCGGCAATTTTCTTGAAACACAATTTGTTTCACCCTCGAATGATCTGCCCCGTCGTGGGGGGCAGGGGCGTCGCTTGTCTGAAACAACCGAGAAAAGAGTGATCCACGAAGGGCCACGAAGAACGACGAAGGGACACTAAGGCGTTGAGGTTAACCGCGACGGGATACCAAGGTCGCAAAGGGATTGGTCGATTTCTGATTGTTTCACTCTCGGATGATCTGCACGGCAGGGCAGGGGCCGGACATACCTGAGAAGTTGCTGCTTAAGCCGGCTTCCTTGAGAGCGGCGAAGCCGCGGCAGCACTTAGCCGTGGGCGTCAGCCCATGGGAAACGTCGCGTATGGGTGTCGAGCCGCGTAGGCGGCGGCAGCAAAAGCCGGTGAGCCCAAGTGAAGCACAAGCCGACGGAACACGGAATGATGTTTATTTGAAACAACGCCTTGAGCCGGGTGGCGGAAAATCCGTTGAAAGTCAAGCATGGTTAAACGGCTAATTGACATGGATGCACAGGATGCACAGGATAATTGGGCGAGAGTTTCCACCGTCTTGAGTTGAACCTTCGCTTCTGTTCCAACATAGATTTCCCGAAACCCGCTCCCAGGCTCCTGGATCACTTCCAATACCCACCCGATCATCAAGCGGGTTTGCTTCTGTGGCACAGCCTCTCGTGCTGTTTATCCTGTTTATCCTGTGCATCCATGTTCAATAAGTAGACAACCGATTTAGCACGACATGGCCCTTTTTCCCGGCAGGCCATGAAGATTCGTTGTTTCACTCTCGTATGATCCACCTCGTGCGGCGGGGGCCCGGCTTGCCTGAAACAACCCTGGCGCCCAGGCCGCCTCAGACCGTGGAACCAATTGAAACCATGAGACTTGAAGACATTTTTCTTGAAACACAATTTGTTTCCCACTCGGATGATCTGCCCCGTCGTGGGGGGCAGGGGCCTCGCTTGCCTGAAACAACCCTGGCGCCCAGGCCGCCTCAGACCGTGGAACCAATTGAAACCATGAGACTTGAAGACATTTTTCTTGAAACACAAGTTGTTTCCCACTCGGATGATCTGCCCCGTCGTGGGGGGCAGGGGCCTCGCTTGCCTGAAACAAAAGAAAATAGAGTTGTCCCCGAAGAACGACGAAAGCCACGAAGGGATTGTTAAATCGGGATTTAGGCCGACCATCCAATCCGTTCGTTTGCGCCGACTCTCCCGTGAAGGGCAATCCTGACGAAAGCGGCCCACCCGGAAGCGCGGGCGTCCCGCCCGCATCCTCTCCCTTGAATTGTCACTCGGTTTCCCTCGGCAGTTTCTTCTTCGAATGTTCCGTTCCGTCGTCGGGGACGGGGGGGGGCCTGACCATCGTGCTGTCTGACACTTTTATGATATCATTATGATATAAGACTTGCTGAAGGAGGCCAATATGCCAGACATAGCGCTTCGTGGAATTCCCGATTCCCTGCACCGGGAGCTCAAGTCATCCGCGAGTCGGAACCACCGCAGCCTCAATGGGGAGATCCTCGCGAGGTTAACGGAGTCGGTTAGCCCTGAACCGGTAGACCCGCAGGCCCTCCTGGATCGCATCCGGCAGCGAAACGAGAAACTTGGACCGGTCGATCTCAGTGAGGGCACGCTACGTGAGATGCGGAACTCCGGACGACCATGATCGTAGTCGACACGAATGTGATGGTTCGTCTGGTAGTGGGCGGAGCAGACGGCATCGAGGCGGCCATGTTGTTCGAGCGGGAGACCGAGTGGGCGGCCCCCAGTATCCTCCTGAGTGAGTTGCAAAACGTCCTGGTCGGCTTCGTGCGCCGGGGCGCGGTAACCTCGGAGCAGGCCAAAGCGATGAGCGATGATGCTGCTGTCGTTCTAGGACACCGCATCGCCAGCGTGTCTGGGCACCAGGTGATTGATGTCGCGCTGGAGTGCGGCCTGACTGCCTACGATGCCGAGTTCGTTGCGCTCGCTCGGGCCTTGGGCGTTCCGTTGGCTACCCTGGACAACGCGGTCCTGCACGGCGCCGCAGACGTGGCAGTGTCGTTGCGGACTCTCGTGCGCTAACCCATCTTGAACAGTGCGCCGTCAAAAGGGGTCTTCTTCTGGGTTGCTTTGGGGACGTTGTTGAATTACTGGAATAAATATGATCGGCCGCTGCTGAATGGTTTTGATTCAATAATGTCTCCCACCCGCTCTCTACAAATAATTCCAGTAATTCAACAACGTCCCCTATTCGCACTTTGAGAGCAGCCGACCTGCGCTGCGTCACCCGAAGTTGAGTCTGGTCCGCGAGCACCCGCTGAGGGGAAAATTCCCGTGCCATGATCACGCCCCCTGGTGAGAAATGCGGGCTAGCGGCAGGGGCAGCAGAGGCTTTGTGGCGGCCTGGCGCTGTCGGCGCAACCTTTCACGGTGGGCGTGAGCCACCCTTCAAACCAGAATTTCCCGGACGATTCTGGGTTCGTGGGTGGAGGTCAGCTTTTCGGTCAGGCCGTTGCGCTCGAAGAAGAGCTCTTCGTGGTGGAGGCCCAGCAGGTGCAGGATGGTGGCGTGCCAGTCGGCCACGCTGACGGGGTTCTCGACGGCCCGGTAGCCGAAGTCGTCGGTCGAGCCATAGACGGTTCCTCTCTTGACTCCTCCGCCGGCCATCCAGACCGTGAAGGCGTAGGGATTGTGATCCCGGCCGGCGTCCTTGCCGTCGGCATGCTGGGCGATGGGCAGGCGTCCGAACTCACCGTTCCAGATCAGCAGGGTGCTGTCCAGCAGGCCACGCTGCTTCAGGTCATGGATCAGAGCGGCGACGGGCTGGTCGGTCTTCTTGCAGGCTGCTTGAATGTCGTTTTCGATGTGGTTGTGCATGTCCCAGATCTGGTTGTTGATGTAGATCTGCACGAAGCGCACTCCCCGCTCCACCAGGCGGCGGGCCATGATGCAGCGCCGGGCATAGGAGTCGGGTCCGCCGATGGGATGGGTCCGCCCCCGGTATTTGGACTTCACCCCCACGCCGTACATGTCCAAGGTTTCTTGGCTTTCCCGGGAGAGGTCCAGCGCATCGGTGGCCGCCAACTGCATGCGGGCCGCCAGCTCGTAGCTGGCGATGCGGGCATCCAGCCGAGGTTGGCCCGGGCGGCCGCGTTGGTGGATATGGTCCAGCCGGCGCAACAGATCCTGGCTGGCCTTGACGAACGGGCGGGGCTCCTCGACCTCGGAATGCAGATTCAGCAGGGGAGACCCGACGGAACGCACCGGAGTCCCCTGATAGAGCGGAGGCAGGTAGCCGGCCTGCCAGCCCTGTGAGCCGTTCACCGGCGGCCCCATGGGGTCTTCCAGAACCACGTAGGCGGGAAGGTTCTGACTTTCGCTTCCCAGTCCGTAGGTCACCCAGGAGCCCAGGCTGGGGTGGCCCGGGAACATCTGACCCGAGTTCGCCATGAAGCAGGCGCCCCCATGATCGGGCGTGGTGGTGACCATGGAGCGGATAAAGGCCAGCTCGTCCACCTGCCCGGCCAGATGGGGCAGGACTTCTGACAGCCAGATGCCCGACTGCCCGTGGCGGGCGAACTTGAAGGGACTGCGCATCAAGGCGCCGGCGTCTTCGAGGTCCTGCACGTCGGCGGCGGCCATCTTGTCCAGGTAGGGCTGTCCGTGATGCTTGTCCAGCAGGGGCTTGGGGTCGAACAGGTCCATCTGGCTGGGGCCGCCGTTCATGAAGAAGTGAATAACGGCCTTGGCCTTGGGCTCGAAATGGGGACGGCGGGGCTTGAGGTCGTATACCCGCCCGGCGGGGACAGCCTTTGGACCGGCGGACAGCGGGGCGTCTGCAAACAGCTCGCGGTTGAACAGACAGGCCAGGGCCGCACCCGCGATTCCGTCGGTCATATTGGAAAAGAAACCGCGGCGAGAAAGCAGCGGTCCCATTGGCGATTTCCTGAGGGAATGAGAATCCATAGGGTCTACCGTGTTGGGGACGGATCTGCCGGAGGCCGCACCTCCGCTCCGAGGCTCGGCCGGGTCAATCGATATAAAGGAACCCTGCCGAGTTTAAAAGAGTGTGACAGAACTTGGCAAGCGCCTGCCGGGAAACTTCCTTTTCCCCGCCACTGCCTGCACTTTTCTCCAGCTCCTCCAGCGCCTGCAGGCTGACGGTTTTCTCCTCCGGTGTCGGCGGCCGGTTTAGCACGATCCAGTAGGCCTGTTCGATCCGTCGGGCCGGGTTGCTGCCGGCGACTCTTTGCACCCTCTCGGCCAGGGAGTCCGCCAACTGGCGCACGGTCGGGTCGTTCAGCAGGTGCAGGGCCTGGGGCACCACCGTGGATTCGACCCGCTCCAGGCAGTTGGGGGTCATCTCGGGAAAGTCGAAGGTGTCCAGGATGGTGGGGTTGCTGGCCCCCATGCGGTGGCTGGTCTGCTGGGTGATGTAGATGCTCCGGCGCCATCCCCCCGGGGTCGGTACCGCGGTAGCCAGGCCGTCCTTCCGCTGCCGGACCGGGTCGGGCAATCCTCCCGGCGTCTGGTCCAGGCGGTCCGAGATCAGGAAAAGGGTGTCCCGCAGGACCTCGGCATCCATGCGGCGCAAGGGCATCCGGGAGAGCCGGAGATTCTCGGGATCCAGCCGTTCATGCAGCGGTGTCACCTTCGAGCTCTGCCGGTAGGTGGCCGAGGTCATGATCAGACGGTGCAGAGACTTGGGACTCCAGTCCTGCCGAATGAACTCCAGAGCCAGCCAATCCAGCAGTTCGGGATGGGTAGGCCGGGCGCCGGTTCGGCCGAAATTCCCCAGCGTGCTGACGATGCCCCGGCCGAAATGGTGCTTCCAGATGCGATTGACCATGACCCGGGCCGTAAGGGGATGGTCGGGGCCCCCCAGCCAGCGGGCCAGGGCCAGGCGGCGGCCGGTCTTTTGAGCTCCTTCCCACGGGGGGGTGATTTCCAACGGCGAATGTCCCGGCGTCAGAACCGCCGGCACTCCCGGTTCCACCCAGCGGCCGGGACTCATGGGATCGCCCCGCCTCAGGATGTAGGTGGGCGAAGGGCTGCCGCGATCCCACAGGGCCCGAATCAGGGGATCGGGTCTGAGTTTGGCCCTGAGCAGCTTGACCTTCCTGGCGGTTTCCACCGATGCCTTGCGGTAGCCCGGATCGATGTCTTCCAGGTCGCTGAATCGAATCTTCAGACCCTGTTCATACTTGCCGGCCAACTCCTTTTGGGCCGGGGTTCGATCCTCCGGTGGGGTATCCAGCATTTTGCGCAGGTCCGGCCGAAGCTCCTCGGGCAGCTCGGCCAGCCTCAGGTTGACCAATCTTTCCTCCACCGGCTTGGCCTTCTGCTTGAGGGCGGCTTGCAGGGTTTCGATTTCGCCGTTGATTTTGCCGTTGTGGGATTCGCGCTGGACACTTTCTTCATGGAGCCGGAAGGGATTGGCCATTGGGGTGAAGAAGGGCAGTTCCCGTGTCTCCTTGGCCAGCATGGGACGGTTGGGATCGTCGGTAATGGCCGGGGGCAGCCAGTCGTGCTCGTCGAAGGCCCCTTTGAACAGGGCGGCCAACCGGTAGTAGTCCCGCTGTGGGATGGGGTCGAACTTGTGGTTGTGGCAACGGGCGCAGCCCATGGTCAGGCCCAGCAGGCTGGAGCTGAAGATCTGGACCTGCTCGCTGATGACCTGGATGCGGTGGGACACGAAGTTGGTCAAGCGGTTGCCGGTCTCGTCGTTCACCATTCTCAGAAACCCGGTGGCGATCAGGTTGTCCATGGCTTCCCGAGTGAGGACGGCCTGGCCGGACAGGTCAACCAGCTCGTCGCCGGCCAGTTGCTCCAGCAGGAAGCGGTCGTAGGGCTTGCCGGCATTGAGCGAACGAATGACGTAGTCCCGGTAGCGCCAGGCGTGGCGGCGGTCGGAATAGCCGACCAGGTCCAGCCAGTGGCGGCCCCAGCGCTCGCCGTAGCGGGGAGAATCCAGCAGCCGCTCGATGAGGGCCTCGTAGGCGGCGGGGTCGGGGTCGGCCAGGAATCGCCGAACCTCTTCGGGTCCCGGCGGCAGTCCGGTCAGGTCGAAGCTGGCACGCCGGATCAGGGTCAGGCGGTTGGCCTCGGGCGAGAGGCGGAGTCCTTTTTCCTCGAGCCCGGCAGAAATGAATGCATCCACCGGGTTGCGCAGCCGGGATGGCTCGGACGAGTCCGGCATAGGCGGCATGGTCGCTCTTGGCGGCTGGAAGGACCAGAACCGGCGGTCCTCTTCGCTCACTAGCGGATCGGACCCGTTCTCTTCATCCCGATCGTTGCCGTTCACTTCCGGGGCGCCCAGGGCGATCCAGCGGACGAGCTGCTCCAGCCCTCGGGAACTCATGGGCCGCAGGCTGGCCTCCACTTCTCGTTCGCTGGGAGGCATTTCTCGGGCCCGGATCCGTTGAACGATCAGGCTCTCTTCCGGCTTGCCGGGCACGATGGCCTGTCCCGATTTGCCACCCTGCAGCATGGAAGCCTTGCTGCGAAGGTCGAGGCCCGCCTCTTGAATGCGCTGGCCGTGACAGGCGGTGCAGTGCAGCAGCATCAGGGGGATGACGTCCCGCTGGCTGACCTTTGGAAGTTGGGCCTGGGAGGCATGCGGGCGCTCCGTCGAACCGGGAACAGGCAGCGAGGCGATCCAGGCCTGGAGGGTTGCTATCTCCGATGGAGAGGGTTCCGTCTGCTTGTCCGGCGGCATCTGCCCCTTGTGGACCATCCGGTAGAGCGGACTCTCCTGGGGCCGGCCCGGAACCAGGACGCTGCCCGAGGCGCTGCCTCGGAAAAGGGCGGCTTTCGTGCTCAGGTCGAGGCCGGCCAGGCGGGCTTCGGAGTTGTGGCAGCGCAGGCAGTGGGTCTGCAGGATGGGAAACAGGTCGGTTTGAAACTCGGGGGGAGGGGCAGGGGAGACCGGTTCCGAAGTTGCCGCGATGGGGGCATCGAGCGGCGTCAGGCCGGGGGGAATCAGCAGCAGACCAGCCAGAACGGTTACCGGCCCCACGACTGAGGAAGACAGAGACCAGCGATTCTGGTTCCGATTCCAGACTTTTCTGACAGAGCCTATCGCCATTTCCGGCACGACTTGATCTCCCGCTTCCGGGACTCAACCGGGTTCATTTTCTGCGGACCGCGGAATGCGGGTGTTGGCCCGGACCCGCCACCTCGGCGGGAGGCAGATTACTTCAGGGGACGGATGCGCACGTTGCGATAAGCCACCGGTCCGTGGTCGCCCTGGAGCATCAAGGGACCCTTGGGGGCCTCCGGGATGGGCATGTGGGCGCTGTTGGGGCCTTCCATCTCGACGTTTTCGTGGATGAGGTGCCCGTTGTACCTGACTTCCAGGAATCTGGCGTTCTCGATTTTCTTCCCGTTGGCATCGAAGCGGGGCGCTCGGAATTTGATGTCGAAGGCCTGCCACTCCCCCGGGGGCTTGCAGGCGTTCATGCGGGGAGGGGTGCCCCCGATCCACTCGTCGTTGATTTTTCGCGCGTAGAAGCCGCCCGACATGGAGAAGACGATGTCCGGCCTGCCGTAGTCGTCCTGCACCTGCACTTCATAGAGTCCCATCAGGAAGACTCCCGAGTTGGACTTGTAGGACACATTGAACTCGACGTGGACTTCCACGTCGCCGAATTTTTCCAGCGTGACCAGGTTTTGGGTTCTGCCGGTCTTGCCGTTGACGAAAATCCCCTTGCCGGGCTCGGCCGCAAAAAAGCGGTTTTCCTTGCCGGCCAGGTGAACCGCCTTGGCCGTGTGCCACTCGTGAGGCTTGGAGGGGTCCTGGGCCTGCCAGCCCCCCAGGCTCTGGCCGTCGACCAGCGTCCGCCAGCCATGGGAGGAGGCGGAGAGCGGGTCGAATGCAGCGGTAGGGAGAAGGACGAGGGAGAGACCGAGAAGGAGAAAACAGAATCTTTGGCACATTTTCACGAATGCTCCGGGGAGAGGGATCAGTTGACTGAACCTGCTCATTCTACAACCAAAACTCCCGGAGAGCAGCCTCAAAATGGCCGTGGCTGCGCGGTTGCGCCGAAGCATTGACATTCTCGGGCGGTGCCCATAGCATGAATGCCCTTGCAAGCCCAAAATGCTTCAGACTCCCGGGAGGTCTGGTGTGAACCGCAGAAAATTTCTGGAAGTCTCCGGGGCCGTGACTGCCTCCAGCGGGCTGGCCTGGGCCTCGCCGGCAGGCGTCGCCCCCGTGAAATCGGGCAAGACCTCCAAATACCATGTGGGCGTGGAGTACTACCGCGCCCCCATGCCGCCCATGGAGATGTGGGACGAAGATTTTGCCGCCATCAAGAAGGCCGGCTTCGACTCGGTGCGATCCTTCACCTCCTGGAACTGGATGGCTCCGGAGCCGGGCAAGATCGAGCTCGGCGACTTCGACCGCATGTTCGAGCTGGCGGCCAAGCACGGCTTGAAGGTCATCTTCGACTTCACGCTGTCGACCCACATGGCCTGTCCCGACTGGATGATGCGCAAGCACCCCGACATGCGGGTGGTCTACCACACCGGGGAGGTGGCCGAGCCCTTTGCCAACTCCGCCGGCGTGCAGGGAGGCAATCGGCACTGCTTCGACCATCCCATGTGGAAGGTCTATGCCGAAGAGGTGCTGCGGGCGGTGGTCAACCGCTACAAGGATTCCCCGGCCATGGGCATGTGGGTGGTCTGGGACGGTCCCGGGCTTCAAGGGATGGGCAGCGACGTGAACCGCCCCGGCTGGAGTTGCTACTGTGTCCACACCCGAGCCAAGTACCAGCAGTGGCTGAAACAGCGCTTCACCCTGGAGCAGTTGAGCGAGCGCCTGGGGATGCGATACCGGACCTGGGAGGATGTGGCGGCTCCCCAATCCAAGAACCTGCTCATGGCCATGCTGCTGTTCCGGCAGTTCCTCTATGAGAACGTGGCCCAGATCCTGAAATGGCAGGTGCAGATCGTGCGCAGCCTGGATCCCAAGCATGAGCTCCACAGCCACGGCTTCCGCTACAACAACCCGCTGGACGAGCAATGCGCCCAGGAGTGCGACAGTTGGGGCTTTGCGTCCCACAGCACCAACCTGTTCGCCAGCGAGGACCCCTATCAGTACAGCAATATCGCCTATGCCAGCCAGTGGTCCCGGGCGGTGGGGAAGAACCACCAGTGGTGGTACACCGAGATCTATTCGGGGTTTTACCACGGCGGCATGACCTATCGGAAGCAGACACTGCCCAAGGACCTGGCCATGTGTCTGTGGATGGGCCTGATCTATGGCGCCAAGGGAGCCATCTTCTGGCAGTACCGCCCCGAATATGGAACCCACGAGGCGCCGGGTCTCAACCTGGTGACCATGAGCGGCAAGCCCCTGCCCCAGCTCAAGGCGATCGAAAAAGCCATTGGGTCCATTCGATCCATCGAGTCCCACCTGCCGCTGAAGATCCCGCGGGCCGAGATAGCCATAGCCTACGACAGTGACAACGCCATCATCATGGAGATGGAGAATGCCAAGGGGCAGCAGTTGCGCTTCATCCGCGGCATTCACCGCAGCCTGTGGGAGAACAACATTCCGGTGGACCTGGTGACCACCCGGATGGACTGGTCCGGCTACAAGCTGGTGTTTCTGCCCAGCCTGATGTTGCTGACCGAGTCGACGATCGACAAGATCCGGCGGGTTCGGCGGGACCACCCCGAGATCCACCTGTTTGCCGACGGGATTCTGGGCACCAATGCGCCCACCGGAAGGTTCAGCTACGATCCTCCCGAAGGGCTGACCGAACTGTTGGGGGTCCAGGTGCTGGACTACTCCCGCATCGACGCCCTGGATCTGCGTGAGGGGCGGGACCGGATTCGCACCGATTATGGGGAATTCACCCTCAAGCAGGCTTGCAATTACGCCAGCCTGGAGCCTCAGGGCACCACCCGTGCGGTTGCCCGTTTCGGCAAGGAAGTGGTGGGGGTGCAGACGGCCGACGGGGGCTTTACCTGGCTGACGGTTCCCATCGGAGCCGCCTTCGGGGGGCTTCCCGAAGCCGTTCTCGAGGACCTGCCCGCCGGGCATGCCCTGGACGGGGTGGCCCCCATGGCCTTGCTGGAACCCTTTCTGGAGGCGGCCGGGGTGCGCCGGCCCCTGTCGACCCAGGGGAGCAAGGTGATTGCCCTGACCCGGGAGTCGCCGGCCGGCGGCAGCCTGGTGTTCGTCCTCAACCTGGAAAACTCGGTTGCCGATGTGCGCCTGGCTCTGGCGGAGAAGCCGGGCCAGGCCGAGGACCTGATCCAAGAGAGCCAACTAAGTGTGAACGACGGCGCTTTTTCGCTTCGGATCCCGCCGCGCAGCTTGAAGGTGGTGCATTGCCGGGCTTGAAGCTGCCGGCGGTCCCGTCTTGAGCGGCCGGTGGTTCCGAACGCTCTCGGAAGTCATCCATCAGGAGGATTTATCCATGTTCAAGGTAGAGTTCGGAGTCGTGCATCGCGGGTGCCTGGTGAATCAGTTGTCTCGGGCGGTTCCCAGCGTACGATTCATCTGCCCGGGCGGTTTCATTCTGGGGCCCACCTCGGCGGAAGAGATCCTGGTTCTGGACAATCCCAGCGACCAGGAGCTCCAGGCCGTGCTGGACCACCTGGAGCAGGATTCCGGTATCGCCGAGTGCAGCCTGTTGGAACGGTCGGGAGACAAGGCCTTCGTTCGCATCCTGACTTCGGCCAGCCCGGGAGAGGGATATTGCTCGGAGGTGGTCGCCAATAACCAAGGCTTCCGCATCGGCATGGAAATCCAGCAGGGGGGTGTCGAGAAATGGAAGGTCGGCTGCTTTGAACGTGCCAACGCCGAGCAGTTGCTGAAAGATCTGGCAAAGCTGGGCGAGATCAAGTCGCAATCCATCAGTGAAGTGAGCTGGCAGGAACTGCTCGGGCAGGGTCCGGCATGAGAATCGTCTACTCCAGGGAAGAACCCATTGATCGCAGCGACCCCGGGCTGGAGGCCCTGAGGCTGGTCAACAGCGGGAAAGGGGCAAGGCACATGACCGCCGGAGTAGCCACCTTCTCTCCCGGCTCGGCGGTTTTCCTGCATACCCACCCCTGCGAGGAAACGGTCATCATCCTGGAGGGCCAAGCGACGGCTGTGGTCGACGGCAACACCTTCCAGCTCGGCAAGTATGACGCCACCATTGTCCCGCCCCTGGTGCCTCACTGCTTTCGCAACGAGAGCCGGGAGCCCATGGTGATCGCCTACTTCTATCCCGACGTGGACGTGAGCCGCGACCCAGTGGATTAGTGGTCAGTGATCAGTGGCTAGTGGTCAGTGGTTCAATCGTTAAAGGCAAAAAGAGCTTTCCACGAAGGGCCACGAAGGACGACGAAGGGCCACAAAGAAAGACACTACGGGAAAACGATATCCGGCAAGGGGAACGACGAACCACGAATGAACACGAATGAACACCAATATACTGATTGATGAGCTGTTGATTGGGGGGTGCGACAACCGATATCGAGGGGTCATCTGCGAAGGACACGGAGTCATTCCAAGGTAGCAAAGTCGCAGGAGCGCTTTCGTGCCGCTTCTCGTTCGAGTGAGTCCACCTGCATTCGTGTGTATTCGTGGTTCGTCTTTATTGACGATCGGGTGTTTTTCCTCGAATGATCCGCACGGCAGGGCGGGGGCCGGCCAACCACTGACCACTGACCACTAGCCACTCTCCACTAGACCGAAGGCGTCCCATGAATCGAAGACAGCTTCTGCAGAGCCTTACCGTGGCCTCGGGGTTGACGGCCACCGTGGCGGCCTGCAAGAACCAATCGGGAGAGCCGGCGGGATCCGCGGCTACCGGTGGTTCCGGTTCCGGCGAACCGGTCTGTTACACCTCCGACTGGAAGCGGACCCAGCCTGACCTGGTGCTCTACCTGCCCGAGGAGCCCCCCTACGCCTCCGAGGCCAGCGACCACGTGCTGGTCGAGGTCACTCCCGGAGGAGACCTGTTGGCCATCTGGACCCTGGCCACCAAGGAAGGAGCCCACGACTACAGCGTGGTGTACGCGCGCAGCAAGGACAACGGGGTGACCTGGACCCGGCCCCAGCCCATCGCCGCCCCTGAGAAACCGGGGACCTACTGCAACTTCGGCTGGCCGGTGGTCAGCAAGTCGGGCCGCATCTACGTCTTCTACAACTTTGCGCCCGGGATCGGCGAGGGGTTCATCAACGCCATCATGCGCTGCAAGTTCTCCGACGATGACGGCTATTCCTGGCAGGACGCCGGAATCGACATGCCTTACAAGAGGAACCCGAAGTACGATCATCCCGGTCCGGACGTGCTCAGTCGCTGCATCGTCTGGCAGAAGCCCATCCGGGACGCCAAGGACCGTCCGGTGGTTCCCTTGACCCGGTCGACGGCGGCCTACGTCAAACCGTTTTCCAAAGACAAGAATCTGGGGGAGTGCCGCTGTGAATTCATCCGGTACGAGAACATCGACGAAGGGCCCCATCCCAGGGACCTCAAGCTGACCTATCTCCCCGAGGACGAGGATCTGATCTGGGTTCCCTGCACCTTCGAGCCGGAGAAATCCCAGGGATACACCTTCTGCCAGGAACCCGGGACCGTGCTCCTGCCGGACGGACGATTGTTTGCGGCCATGCGAACCGCCAACGGGCAGGTGTGGTACACGGTGTCGGACGACGCCGAGGCCCGCACTTGGCGGAAGGCCGAGATGTTGAGGTACCGCGACGGCGGGAAACCGGTGGAGAACCCGGTCTCGCCCACTCCCATGTTCCGGCTCTCCGACGGACGCTTTCTGCTCTTCATGCAGAACCACGACGGCACGGGTTACGGAGGCAAGGGGCCGCTGGACCTCAACGCACGCCGCCCGCAGTTTTTCGTGGTAGGGGAGTATCGCCCCCAGGCCCACCAGCCCGTCTGGTTCAGCCGGCCCAAGATGATCTTCGATACCCATGCCACGGGTGTTTTCCCCAAGTACTGGAAGTGGTTGTCCATGTACGCCAGCTTCACCGAGCACCGGGGCAAGCGCATCCTCTGGTACGCCGACCGCAAGATTTTCGTGCTGGGGCGCACCATCACCGACGAGATGCTGGCCGACATGACCGTCCCCAGCTAGGCTGTGCCTCGGGCCGACGAGCAGTCAAGCATTTGAAAGAGTTATCCACGAAGGGCTACGAAGAAATTGTTGATTTCTGAGCCTTTTGCAAAATTCGGAGTCGGGCGATCCTTTTTCAGATCGAGGGTTTTTCCTCCCGAGTCCCTCAAGGATCCGGTGACACTGAACCGGTTTGCCGTCTGAAGCTCAATGGCCACAAAAGGCACAAAAACACAAAGAGAACCATCGGATGGGCAAGTCTCGAAATCAAGAAACTCGTTTTGTGCCTTTTGTGCTTTTTGTGGTTTCTGTTGTCTCTTGTGCTTATCGTGGTGAATGCTGGAGCCTGCAGCACATCATCCTTGCCGCCTCAATGGCATTCCCGATTGCGATATTTGCAAAAGGCTCATAATTAACATGGATGCACAGGATGCACAGGATAACCAGGACGGGACGCTGCTGCACGAGAAGCCGGCTCCGGCAATGATCGTGAGCGGATTTGCGGATGCTCAGGATTATCAGTTAGCCGTTTCCTGAAAAAATCCTGTGCATCCTGTGCATCCATGTTGATCAAAACCTGTTCCGAGCCTCCATAAAACCGTTGGCTGCGGAATTTTGCAAGAGGTTCTTCTGATTGTTGATTGGGAGGTATCCCAACTGACGTTGCCTCAAAATCCAAAATCCACAACACTTGACTCATCCGCAAGCGTTGTTTCGACTCAAGGAGTCATTCGATGGCATACTCACGAGTTCCCCCCACCACATTGAGCCGGCGCGGTTTTTTGGTTGGGCCGGTGGCGGCCACCGTCCTGGCGTTTCAGGGGCGGAGCCGGGCAGCGGCTGCCCCGGCATTCCCGGGACCCGAGTCCGAGACCGCCGCCGAACGGATCTATCGCAAGCTCCGGGGGCCGGTGGTGCCCATCAACATTCCCCTGGCCAAGGATTACTCGGTGGACTACGGCAATCTCAAGGCCTACGTGGACTTCCTGTGCGAGAACCAGGCGCCGGTCATCTTCTTCACCCATGGCAGCAGCGAGTTCAAGAGCATGAGCGAGCATGAGATCGAGAAGCTGTGCCGGACCGCGGCCGAGCAGGCTCGCGGTCGGGCCCTGGTAATTGGGGGGACCGGGAAGTGGTGGACCGGCAAGAGCATCGATTTCATCCGGCGGCTGGAGGACTCGGGGGTGGACGGGATCAACCTGCACCTCTTCACAAAAAAGCCGGAGGAGGTCTACGCCGCTTTTTCCGAAGTTTCCAGCCGGACCCGGCTGCCCCTGCTGGGTTACGACGAAGACTATTCGGCGGAACTGGTGGCCCGCCTGTCCACCATCCCCAAGGTGTGCGGACTGAAGAGCCATGACGCCCTCTACCGCTATCACGACTTCATCCGGGCGGTTGAGGATAAGAAATTTGTGGTCATTGGCGGGGGACAGATGCGCAATTTCCTGTATGGATACCTGATCGGCTCCCAGGGCTACCTCTGCGCCTATGCTCCCTTTGCCCCGGCAATCGCCTTCCGCTTCTACGGCGCTCTGGAACGTAACGATCTGGATGAAGCCCGACGGGTGATGTTCGAATACGAAGATCCGCTCTTGAAAGTGGCCGGCTCCTTGGGCTGGGGCCAATCCATCAAGAGCATTCTGCAGATCAAGGGGCTCTTCCACACCAATCTGTGGCGCCCGCCCGTCCCCTCCCACGGACCCGAGCAGAAAAAACAACTGCGGCAGTTCCTGGCCGGCAAGGGCCTGCTGTAGCCGACCCTCGATTGCGTCCGGCCATCCATCGAGTTTATGATTGAGGTGGGGGTAGTCTCGCCTCTCGAGTTCCGAAGACACCCGCGCCAGTCATGACACTGCCGACCGATCGCCGCGACTTCCTGAAATCCTCGGCCCTGATTGCGGGAGCTTCGGCGGTGACTTCCAGCCCAATGGCCATGTCCCTGAAATCCGCTGTCGAACCGGACGCCGCGGCTGAGCTGAGAGCCAGGCTGCTGGAATGCCTGGGTGGAGACTGGCCCGACCCCTGCGAGCTCGAGCCCAGGGTCACACGGGAGGAGCAGCGCAAGGGTTACCGCTTGCTCTGGGTCGACTACGCGGTGGAGCCCGGCGATCGGGTGCCGGCCATCCTGTTGATCCCGGACGGAGTCACTCCCGCGTCGCCGGCCGCCGGGGTCGCCCTTTGGCACCAGCATGCGGGAAAGTGGCACCTGGGCAAGACCGAGCCGGCCGGCCTGGCCGGTGATCGGATGCATCATACCGGCGTGGCCCTGGTCCGACTGGGATACGTGGTCCTCTGTCCCGACGCCCTTTGCTTCGAAGATCGCCGGGACCCGGAGAGCCGGTTGAAAGGCGGCGACTATGAGCGGTACGAGTTCCTGCGCCAGGTGGTGCAGGGGCGCTGCATGGCCTGGAAAAACATTCTGGATATGCGGCGCGCCGTCGACTACCTGAGCGCGCGTCCGGAGGTCGACACCGGGCGCCTGGGGTGTTACGGCCACTCCATGGGATCGACCCACACCTGGCTGGTGGGGCCCTGGGAACCGCGCTTGAAATGCCTGGTGGGCAACTGTTGCCTGCCCACCTACCAGGCGATTCACCGCCACAAGCTGCTCCACTGTTTCCCCAACTTCATCCCGGGTTTTCACCGATTTGGGGATACGCCCGATATCGCCGGCCTGATTGCGCCCAGAGCGCTGCATTTGAACTTTGGAGAGAACGACGCCAGCTCGCCCATCGGGGAGGTGCGGCGCGGCATGGAGCGCATCGGCCGGGCCTACACCCTGGCCGGGGCCGCCGGCCGCTTCACCTGGTTCATCGAGCCCGGAGCCGGCCATGTCTTGTCGGGGAAGATGTGGGGAAGGGTCCGGGAGACATTTCGGAAATACCTGTCGTAACACCCCCCGGGTAAAGCGGGGCAACTGCGGGGCAGTCGGCCGCCGCGCCTGGAGTCGCGGGACAGAGGCAAAGGCGAGAAGGGAGAAGGCCGGATGAGTTTGCAGCTCATGTGGTTGCGGTGGTTGCTGAACGCGTGCTTGGTGGGCTGTTTGCCGGCCGGGTGGTTGTCGGCGGAAACCGTTTTCCAGCGGTACCATCCGCAACCCCTGGAGATCCGCAACCATCCCTTGGAAATTGAGAACAACTCCGACCATCCCTATCGGTTTGTGCTTTCCGTTTTAGGGGTGCGGCAAGCAGAGTTCGTTCCCCTGCTGGCTGTCGTTCTGGACCCGGAGGACTCCACGCCTCATCAGTGGATTGCGGTCTGGAACTTGAGCAGCAGCTCTCCCGGGTTCGTCCAGCGGGTGAAGGCGGCACTGCCGTTTCCCTGGTGGTCGCCTCGGGGCGGTGCAGGTGGAACCGCGGGGCTCATCCGAAGACTGCCCAAGCCGGTCTTGACGGCGCGTGGCCGAAAATCGGGCGCCAAGGGCCGGTTTGTCTGGGCAGCCGCCAGGACGGTGTCGGACTTCGCCAGTTTTTTCAGTCCGGGGCGGTTTGCGCTGGAGACCTACCGAGACCATCGCAACGATCTGGACGAACGGCAATTCCATCAACTCTACTCCCTCCTGTTGCTCTATGAAGAGGCGGCGGTCCGGCAGCCCTCCGCCCGGAACCTGGGGCTGCGAGCCATCATGGACTTGAAATATACGGCCCTGATCAACCGCGAGGCTCTGGGCATCGTGGTGAGCGGTCGTTCCGAATACTGGGTGGTGGACAACTTCGAGACGCGCATGCGGGAAAAAATGGGGAAGGCGGCCGCCTTTCTGCACAGCCGGGCCACTCTCCACCACTTGCGTTTCCAGGAGGTTCAATTTGGACTGGATGGCCGGTGGCCACTCTATCGGACCGCGGTTCTCTCGATCTGCAAGGCGGATCTGCCCAAACAGCCCAGGTCTTGGCCCAAGAGCAATCCCTTCGACCTGGGCTACGATCCCTTCGAGCATCCTCGCATCCGCGCCCGCATGGACAATAATCCCGAAGAAGAGATCCCGCTGGCCTATTACGTTCTCATCAGCGATTTCAAGTTGCGCCCGGTGATCGTGTTGAACTTCTTCAATCCGGGAAATCCCGGCCGAAGGCAGGACACGGCCGTGCTTCGCAACACCGCGGAGAATTTGCTTTCCGTCTACGGCTTGCCGCTCCACCTTCAGGCGCTTCGCTACATCGGCAGTTGGAGCTTCGGCAGGAAAGGCGTAACCTATTTCAGCACTCGATCGGTCTCTTCGGGAATCGAGCCGGCCAAGCTTTTCGCTCGAATGGGCTGGCATTTCGACGAGGGCACCAATCGGCTCCTGCTCAGGATGCTGGATCGGCGCACCTCCAATCCACTGGCCGATTCATTCGCCCGCCAGGCTGAGAACGCCAGGACCCGCTACGAGGCCATCACCCGAAACGCTTCCGGGCGACTGCGCCTTTTCGTTCGCAGGGTCTACGAGGACGGAATTCGGGAGAGGCTCGAGCTGGGCCGCCGCTCGATCTCCACTGAGGACATCGCCCGCTTCCGGCAACAGCGGAGGCTGGACCGAGCGCTGGAGATCATTCGCGGGTTCAATCGGCAGCCCCACCTGAACGGGGTGGCCTGGCCCCGCCTGTTCCAGGCCTGGGACCGCCTTTCCGCCGCCGATCCGCGGCGCGGCCGGCCCGAGTCCCGGCGCTTCCTGCAGAAACTCAAACGGCTTTACCCGCGCGCCGTGCCGGAAGGATACCGGAGCCAGGTGGCGGGCTGGATTTTCCCCTCCGGCCCCGCCTCTCAGTCCTCGGCCTTCCCCGCTAAATCAACTCCTTGACCAGCGACTCGATTTCAAATTCAGGAACTCCGAGGCCATCTGCCGCGGGAAGGATTGCCCGCCTGCTGGCCGTCACCGCCTTGGGCATCTGCTGCGGTTCCGACAGGGCCGCGGCCGAGCCGGCCTCCCGGGAGCAGCGAGCCAGAATCATTCTGCTCAAGGTCGACGGGCTGCCGGGCCTCCTGATCGAGGCGGCCCTGGCCCCGCAATCGGACGCCGCCTTGCGGCTGCCCTTTCCGGGACGCTTCCGAGAAGACTACAGGGCCACACAGACTCTGCTGGCAAGGGAAGAACTGCTGCCCAACATGAAGGAGTATTTCGTGCGCCAGGGAGTGCGCGCCGAAACCATCTTCACCGGCACTCTGCCGCTCTCGGCTCCGGTTTGGGCACAGATCGATTCGGGCCAACCCAGCATCGTCAAGAGGAACTATTACTTCAACCGGGCCAGTGGGGTCTCCAGGGTTTACCTGAACGGCCTCTTCGACTCGGCGGGCAAGCTGATCAAGGGGAGCGGGCGGACCCACGCTCTCTGGGAGCTGGATCTGCTGGGGATTCCCATTCTGCCGGACGCGTTTCCGCCGGAAAGGGTCTGGAGTTCCCTGCAGGTCCTGAGCCGCAAGCGGTCTGCCATACAACTGGGGGCCATGGGCAAGTTCCTGGTCCGGGCCGGCGAACGGGAGTTCAGGCCCGGGGCGGTGATCCACCAGCACTTCTCCCACCTGGTGGCCTATCCCGACCATGTGGAGCGCCTGGACCGAAGTTTGTCCCAAACCCTGGCCAAGTGGCTCAAGTGGCGGGCCGAGGGAGACCCCTCCGAGACTCTCGACTTCATCACCGCGCTGTTCGTGACGCTCGACCACCGTTTTCACCTGGACAGCTCCTACCGGTCGGTCCTGCACCTGCTGGCGAAACTGGATGACTGGTTTGGAGAGGTCATGGGGGCCGTGGAGCAGACAGCCCGCCGGGACCGGACCCTGGTCGCCATGGTCTCCGACCACGGGATGAACCTCTATCCGGTCCACGTCAACTACGGGTTTCCCATCAACCCCTGGCTGCGCCGGCCGGAGTTCGGCGGCCACACCGTGTTGTCTCCGGAGGTGGAGGATTCCGATCATGCCTTGACCCGACCGATCCCCGGGGTGGACTTCGCCAGGGTCTACGAAAGCCCGGCATCTCCCTACGGCGAGGCGGTACCCTTCGGGTCCAAGGGGTACTTCACGGCCTTCGCCGCCAATATGGGGAATCCTAGATTCGATCTGTTTCTGCGCCATTCCGATCTGAACCGACTCCACCTGCTCCTGCTGGAGTCGCTGCGCTTGCGAAACGATGAGGAGAAGCTGGATCGCGTGTTTGAGGTCTTCCAGCCGGTCTTCCAAAGGGCTCGCCCCTGGCTGGAAGCGGATGCCTACTCCCTGCGGCAGGCCGCGGAGGTGTTCGAGGCGTGGTCGGAGCGGCATCTTGCGGCCGGAATGCCCTCGGCCAGGGACGCGGGCTCACGACTGGCCTCCGAGTCGAGGCTCTATCGCAACCAGGCCACCATCCTGCGGCGATTGCTGGCCGTACCGGTGGAAGAAGAGGAATGGCGCCGTTTCGTGCGGTCGGGTCTTGAAATCGATGGGGTGATTCCCAAAGGATACTTCGGCCCACCCAACAACCTGGAGGAACTTGCCAGTTACACCGTGGGCTGGGCCAAGCCGGCTACCGAGCGCTGGTCGCAGTCGGGCAAGGCGCTTTTTCGCACCCTGAACTATCCGGAACTGATTGCCGGCTATCGGGCGCTCAATCCGGATGCCTATGGGAACCGCTACCCCTTCAACCTGTTGGTCGCCCGGATGCCGCTGGAGGATTTGACCGGATGGAAGGGCCTGCCGCTCCGGCAGGCGCTGTGGCTGCTGGCCTCGGAAGATCGCGGTCAGGCAGTCCTTCTGGAAGCAAGAGACGGGACCCTCTGGTATGAGCCCCTCAAGAATCGCGGGGAGCTTGAAACGCTCGATGAAGCAAGGGCCGCCGGGTCCAGGGATCCTCTGGGATACCCTGCCCGGTTGTGGGCGCGCTGGCTCGACCCGCGCCGGTGGGTGTCTGAGACGGCCAGGCTGGACACCAGCCTGGCCCCGGTGATCCTGGCCGACGTGTTTCGACCAAACTTCCAGGACTATTTGAGCAGCGAGAGTCGTGCCGGCGTTCTGTTGCCACTGGACGGGTCCGGACGTCGGGAGGAACTGGTGAGAGCGCTCCGGTTCCGCTTCGAACGGTCCACCCCCGACTTCCGCGTCTGGATGCGGCACGGCTGGAACGTCAACACCATGGGCCAGCAGCCGGGCGGCAGCCACGGCGGGTTCCTGCCCTTGGAAACCCAGACCACCTTCATGGTCTGGGGAGGAGACGCTCTGCGCCTCAAGCGGGGCCGGAAGCTTGTCGGAGCCTTCCTCACCCTGGACATCGCTCCCACTCTGATGGACGCCATCGGAAGGTTCGACCCTGTCAGCCGGCGGATCGTTCCCGATCCGGACCACGCCTCGCCGCCCGATTTCCCTCCCTATCCCGGTCGGATCATACCCATTCGGCGGCAGGCTGCCGATCCGTGAGACGTGCAGTCTGGTTGCCTGAAACAACCGAAAAAAGACAAAAGAAAAAGAGCTATCCACGAAGGGCCACTAAGAACGACGAAGGGCCACTAAGAACGACGAAGGGCCACTAAGAACGACGAAGGGCCACTAAGGCGTTGAGGGTAACCGCGACGGGATACCAAGGTTGCGAAGGGATGATCGATTTCCAATGGTTTCACTCTCGTATGAACCGCACTGCAGGGCGGGGGCGAGACTTGTCGGGAACCGCCTGTACCCAGAGGGCGCGGTGATCGGAGAACCCGATCGTTTGCACGCGTCGGTCCTGGGCCTTCAATTTCCTCAGAAAGATCCAGTCCAACTTGAGCGGAGCCCAGGCATGGGTGCGCCCGGTTTGGGTGAAGGGTGTGGTGTATCCGTAAGTCTTCAGCCTGGCCAAAACGGGCCTGACCTGGCGATGGAGAAAGGGCAGGGGAAGCAGGTTTTCAACCCAGAGATAGTTCTGGGTGTTAAGGTCGCCGGCGATCAGAGAGTTTTGGGGCAGTTTCGAGGTGGCCTCGAGCACGGGATGAAGCTGCCGGCAGCGCTGTTTCAGGTTGATGCGGGTGTCCAGGTGGAGGTTGACCAGGCCGACGGCGCCCAGGGGTGTGGCCGCAATGGCGGTCAGGGCAATGCGGCAGCGGTTGTTGACCTTGAGGATAAACCGGGGCAGATGGATGACCTCGGCGTCTTGCAGGGAGTAGCGGCTGAGAATGGCCAGTCCCTGAGCGCCGTTTTCTCCCACTCGCTGAGCCGGGGCGAAGAGATAGTCATAGCCGAGGTGTTTGGCAAGCCGGTCGATTATAAGGGAGCCCCGATCGGGATGGTGCTCGACTTCCTGGAAAAAGAACAGATCGGACTGGAGGAGCTGGACCCTTTCCAGTTCCCGCTGAATCTTGCGGAAGGAAGTCTCGGTGGCCAGATTCAGGCTGGTGGCTGTCAGGCTGAGGGCCGGGGAGCGGACCGCTTGGTGGAATCTGCCGAATCGGGGGGCGACCTCCAGGCACACCGGCCGGGTACCGCCGTCTCCGGGGACGGATAGGGCAAGAAGGGACACAAAGACCGGCAGTAGATACTTGACCGTGGATCGGCAGCAGCCGCTGAAGAAACGGTTACACGATGTTGTCGCCGGGAAAATGTTTCCTCACACAGTCGCAGATATTGAACATTCGCAGGATGCATCCAGCGACCCGGTGAGGAACGCGGCACTACGGCCAGGGGCGTCCGGCATCGGTGGCCTGGATCATCTGCTGCAGCCTGTCCACGATGTAGCGGGTACCCAGGGCAATCAGCCTCTCCCCCTTTTCCGGGGTCGCCAGCAGGGCCTGCTCCTGGCGGGCGCGATCTCGCGGGTTTTCCGGGTTGGTGGTCCGCTGGGCATCGAAGGGTTCCATATACTCCCAGACCTTGGGCGGCATGTCCGATTCATAGTTCAGACCGGCCCGGTCGTATTCCTCCAGGGTGACGAAACGCACCCGGTCCGGATAGGCGGCCATGACGATCGAGGTTTCGTTTTCGGAGGCATGGCTGTGGCCGGTCTGGCGGGCGAGCGTGTCCAGCTCCCCGTCCAGCTTCTGCCGGTAGGAGGTCAGGAAGGTGGCCAGCTCCTCCTCCTTGTAACCCTCCCCGTAGGAGACGGCATCCAGGGTGACGCCCAGTTTGCGGCGCCACTCCGGGACCGCCCCCTTGAGCAGGCCATGGTTTCCCCCGTGGCCGTTGACCACCAGGATGGTGCCGAACCCGTGAGCGGTGAGGCTTTCGATCACGTCGAAGACGTAAGCCAGAAAGGTTTCCTTGCGCAAGGTGAGGGTTCCCTTGCGGGCCATGTGATAGGGAGAGTAACCCACCGGGCAGGGCGTGGAGACCGTCACCCGGGGGTAGAGCCGGAGGGCGGCCTGTTGAGCGAACAGGGTGGCGGTGGCGGCGTCTGTGATCAGCGCCAGGTGTTCGTTGTGCTGCTCGGTGGATCCGGTAGGCACGATGGCCGCCTTGAGATCGCCGCTCTGAAGAGCTTCCCGGACCTCCTTGCGGGTTCGTTCCCACAGCAGAACTTTCTGGGGATGGACAAAGCCGGAGGAAGAGCCGGCCATGGAGGAGGAGATCAGGGGGGCGGAGCGAGAATCGTAGGCCGCTGCCGGCGCAGAGGCGGCGGCGCCCAGGGATTGCAGGAATCGTCGGCGAGAAAACCTGGCTTGCATCGACAATCTCCTTTCTCCTCCCAAGGTTACCATATTCTGTGGAGTGCTTGACTTGGAGGGGAAGCCATGCGATGTTTTCGATGTGCGGAGGAATGCACAAAGCCAGGTTTGGTTGAAGAGAGTTTACAGTTCAATCGCTCCTGGTATATGGTTCGGCGAAGTGGGTATCTCCCAGAAACGTTAAGCGCCGAGCGCCAGGAAGAAACGAGTTCGTTATGGCTAACGATCTTGTAATTCAGAAAGTTTGGTTGGGTCTACTGGACAGGGAAAGAGAGTCAAGGTATTACACTTACCTTGGGAATCGTTATCAAAAGTTGCACTTTCGGCTCTCTACGATTGTTGCTTTAGGGTCCACGGGAGCCGTTGCGTCGCTTCTAGTCGGAATGCCTGATGTGGTTTCAGGCTGCGTGAGCCTGGTTGTGGCTGTATGTGCAATCTGGTCCGTTTTTTCCGACTACTCGAGAAAATCCGTTGAAGCGGCGATTCTAGGTAAGGAATATTCGCTTCTTTACCTGGAATGGGAACAGTTGTGGATCGAGTTGAATGCCCTTGATGATGAACAAATTGCTACTCGCCTTAAGCAACTGGACCGCGAGGCTATAGAGATTGGCAAGAATTCTCCTTACCGGCTGGTGGTCAACAAGAAACTGAATGAGAGATGTGCCAGGGAAGCTTATGATGTCGTCAAGCATGAATTTGCTGCGTAGCAAAGGACACCGGGTAACCGACAGTAGGTCTTTACCAAGACCGAGCATACCGAAGCCCCCCCCCGCCGAAGCCCCCCCCTCCTCCGAAGGCACCAAAGAAGTGAGCGAGTGCGAGTGATCTCACCGAACCGAAGGTGAAATCAGTTTACCCGAGACGGCCTGGAAAGCCCTTGTGGGGATGGTACGGATTTCCCGGCAAGTTCCGCTCCCGCTCCCCAAGACGAGGCGGATCATCCGAGGATGAAACCGGCGACCTGGATGGCGTATCGGGAGCAGGGAAAGATTCCGTTTCCCCTCGGCGTCTTGCTTCGTGTGTCTTCGTGGTCCTTCGTGGATCACTCTTTTTACCCCGTCGCATGCAGCGCGAACCCGGGTTGTTTCAGGTAACCCTACCGCTTGAAAAAGAAGTCCTCGGCGGTCTTGATCAGGATCTGCTCCTTGTCCGCCGGGCTGAGAAAGTCGGCATGGTCCCGAATGAGGGCCACGGCCGGTTCAATTCCGTGCGGAGGGTCGGGCAAGGGATGCCTGGAGGGGCGGTCGGGAGGGAAAGGCGCATCGCTCTCCCACATGCATCGTTCCGGACCGAAGGCCGCCACCACCCGCTTGATCAAGGGCAGCAGGCTGGTGTAGGGAGGGGTTCTTCCTCTGCTGTAGAAGGCCCCCACTTTCAGCATGACCCGCTTGTGTTCGGCCATGCGCAACAGGGCGGTGATTTCATCCTCGGGGGAGCCCTCGTAGACCCCGGCGAAGTGGTCCAGGATGATGGGAGTTTCCGGGTAGCGGCCGCACATGCGGTCGACTTCGGGGAGATCCCGGGGGCCCATCAGGAAGCTCAGGGCCAGGTTGTGATCGGCCCCCGCCTTGAACATCTTGTCGAATCCGGGGTGGTCCATCCACTGCGGGCCTCCGCCCAGCGGAGGACGGGTGCTGCCGCCGCGCACGCGAAAGGCGTAGACGCCCTGTTTGGAGAGTGCCACCATGGTCCGGTCGGGACTGGCCAGGGAGACGTCGGTGACCGCCGGAACGATGCCGGTGCCTACGAAGTGTTCGGGGTCGTTGGCGATGACGTCCAGGATGTAGGAGTGATCCACACCGTACCAGGTCATCTGGATCAGGTTGATTTTACCCACCCCGGACCGATGAGCCTCCTCAAGGAGCCTCTCCGCCGAAAAGCTCGGCACCCAGAGGTCTTCGGGCGTGAAGCCGTCAGCAAGCGGAAAGCGCTTGTGGTCGGAGCTCCAGATGTGAACGTGGGCATCCACGATGCGATGTTCGGTGGGCTTCGGTTTGGTGGGGTCCTTGCTGCCGCACGCCGCCGCCATCAGTCCGGCCCCTCCGGCTGCCAGCAGCCATTCGCGCCGGCTCATGTTATCCATGACTGACCTCCCTCAACCTTCTCGCTTCACCTCGGAGTGGGAGCGGGCAATTTCGGCGATGACCGCCTTGTCCTGCTCAGCAACCTGGGTTCCCGGCGGCCGGACCGGCCCGCCGGCCCGACCCAGCGATTCCAGGGCCACTTTGATGGCGCTGATGCCATACCCGGGCTGGACCCCGCGCAGCTTGACCACCGGTTCGATCTTTTCCTTGAGCACCCGGTTCATCTTGTCCTTCTCTCCGGCCACGCCGTGCTTCCAGAAAGCGTGGTTGGCCTGGGGAACGAAGGTGGCCACCGCGGTGGTGTAGGCCCGGCCGCCCACCGGCAGGGCCTTGGCGGCGTGGCCCTCGCCTTCGGCCACCCAAAGGAAGTCTTCCGGAACCAGGTCGCCCAGGGCCAGACCCACCTCTGTGCCCCCGCTGGGGTCCTTGAAGCCGATGATGTTCTCGATCCGGGACAGTCTCTTCAACAGGCGGGGCCAGTACTCCTCCGACCGGGGATAGATCAACACTCCGATGTCGACCGCCTTGGCCACGTCCAGGCAGCAACGGTAGGTGCCTTCCTCCTGGCCCCAGCGGGAGCCCGGTGGAAAGACCAGCACGGCGTCGGCCCCCGATTTTTCCGCATTGCGGGCCATGGTCATTGCGTTCCGGTAGCCGCCGCCTACCCCGGCCACCACGGGCATCTTGCCGTCGGCCCCGGCCACCGCCGCCGTGACCAGCGCCCGATGCTCTTCGATGTCCAGGCTGTAGAGCTCGCCCAGGCCCCCGGCAACCACGATGGTCATATTCTGGTGGAAACCGCGGGCGTGATCGGCCACGTTGCGCCGGAGGCCCTCCGAATCCAGCTCGAAGTCGGAGTGAAAGGTGGTGACCATGAAGTTGTGCACGCCCTCCAATGCCTGAATCAGGTCCCTGCGATTTCGAGCCGTTCCCGGCCTTGTGGCGGCCTGGCAAGCGGCCATGGGAGCCAGCGCCAGGGTTCCGGCGGCCAGCGCCAGGTCCTGAACGAATCCTCTTCTGCTGCGTTTTCTCATGGGGCGTCTCCGGTCTCTTGCGACTCCAACCTCCGGTCAGGCCTGGCCGACTCTGATTCAACCCCCAGCCTGGGCGCCATCATACTTGGTTGACCGGCGGCCAGCAACCTCCATCTGGCCGCCCTCGACCCCATTGACAAGGCGCTTTGGGTCTGGATAGTCTCTCTCGGAAGCGTGACCGTTTCGAGAGGGCAGAGTGGTTCAGGAATCCGGAAATGAGGCCCGGCGACCCTTCTGGTCGGGACGCCCGGTCATTGACTGCGACCTGCACAACGAAATTCCCTCGCTGGAGGTGCTGAAGCCCTATCTGTCCGACCACTGGTGCGACTATATCGAGGAGTCGGCCTTTCGGGGGCCGGATGCCGACGACTATCCCAAGGGAGCGCCGACCTCCATTCGGCCGGGACTGGACTGGGAGGGAGAGGTGGAGGGGCAGCTTGCCCTCATGCAGGAGCAGGTGCTCGACCCTCTACAGATCGAATTCGGCGTGCTGGACTGCGCCTATCGGGTTCAGGGGGTGCACGACCCGAACCTGGCGGCGGCACTGGCCGGGGCCATCAACCGGTGGCAGGTCGAGCACTGGTTGGACAGGGATCCCAGGTTGCGGGCTTCCATTGTGGCCCCCACCCAGAACCCGGTGCTGGCGGCAAGGGAAGTCGACCGCTGGGGCGCCGATCCCCGTTTCGTACAGGCGGTCATGCCGGTCCGGTCGCTGATCCCGTTCGGCAACCGGATTTACGATCCCATCTATGAGGCGGCCACCCGCCATGACCTGGTGGTGGGGATTCAGTTCGGAGGAGCCCCCGGCCATCCTCCCACCCCCAGTGGATGGCTCTCCACTTATCTGGAGGAGTACGCCGCTATGGCCCAGGTCTTTCAGTCCCAGGTGACCAGTTTGATCGTGGAAGGCGTGTTCGACCGCTTTCCCGACCTGAGAGTGGCTTTGATCGAGGCAGGCTGCACCTGGATGCCTTCGCTGATGTGGCGGCTCGACAAGGAGTGGCGGGGCCTGCGCCGAGACATCCCCTGGGTCAAGCGCCCCCCCTCCGACTACATCCGCCGGCATATCCGGCTCACACTGCAACCGGTGGATGCGCCCCCGTCTTCCGGGCAACTCCTGGAGGTCATCGGCCAACTGGATTCCGACGAGATGCTGATGTTCGCCACCGACCATCCCCACTGGCACTTCGATCGGCTGGAAGAGGCCTTTCCGCCGGGCTTGTCCGAGTCCCTGGCCCGCCGGATACTGGCCGAGAACGCCCGCTCCTTTTACCGGCTCTAGATCGAGCTGTTGACTAACATGGATGCACAGGATGCACAGGATTTTTTCAGGAAACGCCCAGTTTCCATTCTTGAGCATCCGCAATCCCGCCCCCGATCATCGCCGGAGCCGGCTTCTCGTGCAGCAGCGTCCCGTACTGGTTATCCTGTGCATCCATGTTTATTATGAGCCTTTTACAACTATCGCAATCGGGAATGACATTGAGGCGGCAAGGATGATGTGCTGCAGGCTCCAGCATTCACCACGATAAGCACAAGAGACAACAGAAACCACAAAAAGCACAAAAGGCACAAAACGAGTTTCTTGATTTCGAGACTTGCCCATCCGATGGTTCTTTTTGTGTTTTTGTGCCTTTTGTGGCCATTCCCGGCAAAGGTCCCGCTGCCGAATTTTGCAAACGCCTCGGTTTGCATTTTTGTTTTACATGGATGCACAGGATATACAGGATTATTGTCATCCACATGCCTTGCCCCAGTAGCCGGCATCGTGTGTCTCGTATCGCTCGAGTCAGCTTCGCCGGCAACAACTTCTTGACCTGGTTATCCTGTGCATCGATGTTGATTATGAAAAAAACGATCTGCGGCGCCCGTGTTAAGATGGGAACACTTGGGGACAAGACCAGGCGGGGCACTGGAGAGCTCACAAGAATGGCGACAGCGATAAGCTCAACACCATCCCCGACCGGCCGCAAAAAGTCGCAGTTGGAGGTCATCGACTGCGACATCCACAACATCATCCCCTCCAATGAGACCCTCTACAAGTACCTGCCGGAGCGCTGGCGCCGGCACCATCAGAGGTTCGGACTGCGCGGCCATCTGGGAGGATATTATCCGCGGGCGCTGATGAACGCCGCCCGGCACGATGCCTGGCCGCCTTCGGGATTGCCGGCGGGCTCGGATTTGGAATTCATGCGGGAGCAGTTGCTGGACGCCTATGACATCCGATACGGCATCCTCAACTGCCTTTACGGGGCCGGTGGTCAACTCAACCTGGAGTACGGAGCCGCGCTGGCCCGGGCGATCAACGACTGGCAGATCGCCGAATGGCTGGAACCGGAGCCCAGGCTGCGCGCCTCCATTGTCGTTCCCTACGAGGATGGGGATCTGGCGGCGCAAGAGATCGATCGGGTGGGAGGCCATCCGGGATTCGTTCAGGTCCTCTTGCTGGTTCGGACCAACGAGCCCTTGGGGCGTCCCAGGTACCGCAAGATCTATCAAGCCGCGCTGCGCCGCCAACTGCCGGTGGGCATCCATTTTGGGGGCGCCGGAGCAGGACCCATTACGGGGGCCGGCTGGCCCTCCCACTACATCGAGGACCATGGGGGCATGCCCCAGGCCTTTCAGGCCCAGGTCATCAGCTTGGTTTGCGAAGGCGTGTTCGAGCAGTTTCCCTCGTTGAAGGTGGCGCTGATCGAAGGGGGCTTCGCCTGGCTGGCCCCGCTGATGTGGCGGTTGGACCACGGTTGGCGCAAGCTTTCCGAGGAGATCCCTGCGCTCCGGCACCCTCCATCCACCTACATTCGGAGGCATTTCTGGTTCACCTCCCAGCCCATGGAAGAGCCTCCCCAGCCGCGCTACTTCCGGCAATTGCTGGAGCAGATGGACACCGATGACAGGATGATGTTCGCCACCGACTATCCGCACTGGGACTTCGATTCCCCGGAGAGCGCCGTGCCGTCCGGTCTCTCCCGCGAGTTGAGGAAGAAAATCATGTCGGAGAACGCGCGCAGCCTCTATGGTCTCGATTAGCTCCCTCACTCGACCCGCCCGCTGCAGTCAGGCCCGGAGTTCCCGGGGCGCCCCCCTGAAACCGGATGGGCCCAATGGCTGAACACGTGGTGGCCACCCTTGGCGAGATACCGCCCGGCGGCCGGAAAATTGCCGAGGTCGAAGGCCGATCCATCGGCGTTTTCAATCTGGACGGTGAATTTTTTGCTCTCTTGAATCGGTGTCCCCACCAGGGAGGTCCCCTCTGCCTGGGACAGCAGTCCGGTTTGCTCCAGGCCCGCGTCCCGGGCGAGTACAGCTATTCGCGCATCGGTGAGATCGTCCGCTGCCCCTGGCACGGTTGGGAGTTCGACCTCAAGACGGGACGGTCCTGGTTCGATCCGGTTCGGACCCGGGTTCGCAACTATCGGGTTCGGGTGGAGACCAGGGAATCCGAATGCGGGGGTTGTGAGGAGGAAGCCGGCCCCCGGCCGGGACCCTATCGGGCGGAAACCTATCCGGTTTCGGTCCGGCAGCAATACGTGGTGGTCGAGATTCCCTGACCGGAAGGCATCGCGCCGGGTGCGAACTCGCCGTTTCGGCTCTCGCCCGGACTAGAGCTACCAGCGCAAACAGACCGGAGGTGGATATTCATGTGGCGAGGACCGGACCTGGCGGTGATCGGGCTCAATCTGGCGGTGATGGTCTGGATCGGCGTGTATTGCGCCCGCAAGAGCAAGTCCTCGGACGCCTACTTCCTGGCCGGGCGCAACATGGCCGGATGGGTGGTGGGAATGTCGATGATGGCCACCATCGTCAGCTCCATGACCTTCCTGGCCACACCGGGGTTTACCTATTCCGAAAACTGGCGCTACATGCCGGCCAACTTCACCTACCTGCTGGCCGCCATCCCCGGGCTCCTGCTATTTATGCCGCTCTTCAGGCGGGGTGGGTTCAGGTCCGCCTACGAATACCTGGAAAAGCGGTTCGGCACCTGGGCGCGGCTCTATGCCGGAGGGGCCTTCATCCTGTTCCAGATGTTCCGGCTGGGCGTGATCCTCTACGCGGTCTGCCTGCCCATCAAGGCTATGACCGGATTTTCGCTGCCGTGGGTGATCGTGATCTTCGGGGTCTTGGTGGCCACCTATACCATCGCCGGAGGTCTGGAGGCGGTCATCTGGACCGACTTGATCCAGGGTTTTGCCTTGATCCTGGGCGGACTCATCTGCCTGCCCATCATCTTCGGGATGGTGCCGGGCGGCTTCGGCCAGGTGATGGGAGTGGCATTGGCCGACGGCAAGCTCTCGGTGGGCAGCACCGCCTTGAATTTCTCTGAAAAGACCGTTTGGGTGACAGCGCTGATGCACCTGTTCCACTTTACCCAGTACATGTGCGTCAATCAGATGACCATTCAGCGCTACCAGGCTATCAAGACCACCAGCGAAGCCCGCAAGGGGATCGTCCTGAGCGCGGTCACCACCGTGGCCGTCTGGGTATTTTTCAGCTTTATCGGGACGGCGCTCTACGTTCTTTACAAGTACAATCCGGCTCCGGAAGTGAGCTCGCTGCTGCCGGAGGAGGTCTATCCCTTCTTCATCCTGAGCCACGTCCCGGCGGGAGTGGCCGGCTTCGTGATCTCGGGACTGCTGGCGGCGGCCATGTCGACCCTCGATTCCAGCATCAACGCCTCGGCGGCCACGGTCACCACCGACTTCTATCGACGGTTGTTGGCCCCCGACCGGTTGGAGCGCCATTACGTCACCTTCGGACGGTGGATCTCGGGGTTCTTCGGAGTGGTCATGATCGCCATCGCCCTGATCATCCACTTCACCCGCACCGAGACTCTGCAGGACCTTCAAGCCACCCTGATCTCCATCATGAGCGGAGGACTGCTGGGACTGTTCCTGCTGGGCCTGTTGACTCGACGGGTGGACGGCCGGTCGGCCCTGCAGGCCACCATGGTCACCCTGGCCGGGGTCTGCCTGTGGCTGTTCGTCGACAGCCGGTTGGGCGCAGAGCTGTTTCCGTCCCTTGCCGCCCTGCTTCCCGACAAGTTCTGGATCATCGTGCTGGGCAACATCTTCCTGTTTGTGCTGGGAGTCGCGCTGAGCTACGGGTCACGGCGCAAGCCGGACCGTGACCTGACCGATCTCACCGTCTGGACCGAAAAGGCCGGTAGAGTGGAAGCCTGAAGGGGCAGATCTGCTGGCGAGGATTCGCCTCCGCGGGGCTGCCCGTGGTAGTCACTCTCGGAGCGCCGCGTTGGCCCCCCTCCGGCTCGACTGCGGGCTGTGCCCTTGTCTCTCCGACTCCCCCTCAAGGGGGGAGTGATACTTGAGGCCTGCACCAGGCCTCTTGCCCGATTCCCGGGCATGATGTAAACCATGTTCCCGGTCTACCGCATAAACTCCGTTGCCTCTTCATAACACGGGTATCACTCCCCCCTTGAGGGGGAGTCGCAGAAGCCGAGCCGCAGGCGAAGGCTGATGCGGAGGGGGGTTCGCACAAGGCGAGCCACAGGCGAGATCTTGTGCGCCGCTGCGAGGTTCGCACGAGGTGAGTTGCCAAGCGAAATTTTGTACGCCGACCGGAGTCGCAGAAGTCGAGCCGAATGGCGAAGGCTGATGCGGAGGGGGGCATACGCCGGTCCGCCGGTGCGGGCGCTACGCCCCGTGCCCTGGATAGGTCAGGTTCTCCTCCAGGGGATAGAGGGATCGCCGTACGTTTCGGTAGCTGAAGTGGGCTGGGTTGGCGCTGGTGGACCCGGACGTGTCCACCAGAATGGTGCGGTGGGCGATGGGTTCATAGGCTGCCCGGGGGGCGACCACTCCCTTGACCACCAGGATCTTCTTCTTTTCGGGCCTGAGCCCCAGGGCCCAGAGCTGCTCCAGGCTTCGGGGGGCCATTCGAATACTGGTCAGCACCAGCGTGTTTTGGCGCGGGGTTTCCAGCACCGCTGTCACTCCCTGGTCGAAGACTCCCTGGCCGCCGTGCCGCGGCCGGCTTTCGGTGGAGCACCCGTCGGCGATGGATCGAATACGGCCCTTGACCCGCAGGGGACGGCCGTGGAGGTCGTCGCTCCTGGCGCCCACCGTCAACTCGATCGACTGCCGAACCCCTCTTTGCACGCAGGCCGACACGGCCTCGGGATCGTACAGCGAAACCAGGGCCTCCGAGGCATGCTGGCGCAGGATTTCCTCCAGCAGGATGGTGGAGTCGCCCGGACTGCCTCCGCCCACGTTGTCCCCCACGTCCAGCAGCACAACGGGTCCCTGAGCTTCCCCGGCGGCGCTGCGCACGGCCTCGGCCGGACCGGGAAGGTCGCTGAGGAATTCCCGGCGGCGCTGCCAGGCCCTTTCCGCCAGCCAGCGGGCCGCCTTGCGCGCCAACTCCTTGTCTCCGTCGGCGATGGCCAGAAAGGAGGCCCCCATCTCTTCCACGTCGGAATAGTAGAAGCCCATGGCCGTGCTGGCCGAGAGAATCCCCGGCCAGCCCAGCACCGACTCGACGTCGCGGTAGAGCTCCCTGGCAGGCGCTTCCTCCGTGTATTGCCGGGTGATGTTGAGCAGCAGGGGAGGGCGCTCCAGGGCCTGGACCGGGACTATCTCACCCCGCAGGGTCCGCGCCATCAGGTCGGCCGCCTCCAGGCCGCGCTCTCTCTGGTCCAGGTGGGGGTTGGACCGGTAGACCACGATGGCGTCGGTGTTGCGGGCCATCTTGTCGGAGATGTTGGCATGCAGGTCGATCACGGCCAGGATGGGAATGCGGGGCCCCAGGACCTGGCGGAAGCGGGCGGCAAGCTCTCCGTCGGCGTCGGGATAGCTCTCGGAAACGGCCGCGCCGTGCAGGGCCACCAGCAGCCCGTCCAGGGGCAGGGCCGCACGCAGGGCCCCGGTCAGATCGGCAGCCAGCTCTTCGAAGGAATCGCCGGGAATGGGAGCCGAAGGGACGCCGTAGGTGGCCAGCAGCGGCACCGGCTCGAAGCGGTATTCCCGGGCGCCCTCGAGGAACCCGCCGAGTTGGTGGTGGGTGCCCTCCCAGCGTTCCAGTAACGCGTGCGCTCGAGTAAAGTTGGTGTCCTTGAAATGCTGGTAGGGCGTCGGAATAGGGGAATAGCTGTTGGACTCGTGCAGAAATCCGGCGATGCCGACGCGTTTCATGGGATCTCCTGAGCGGGCCCCTTGGGGGATGAGGGGTCAGGTGAGGCGCTGGAAGCCGGTCTGCTTGACGGGGCTTCCGATTCGCTGCTCGATGTCTCCTTTCTCAATGGCCTCGGCCAGCTCCGCAAACACCGGCTCCACGGCGGCCGCGTAGGCCTCCACGTGGCGGGGCTGGTGAGCCAGGGTCAACTGGACCCGCGGCGCCGCCATAAAGCCGGCCTTCAGCATGCGCACGGTGAACAGCGTCTCCAGGGCCAGCACCCGGGGATGGTCCAGAACGAATCCGGCGTTCACGTTGTGGCCGCTGACGGAAAGAGGCAGGCCATGCTTGGCGCCCAGCGACAGCCAGACCTGTTTGATTTGCTCGCCGATTCGGTCCACGTGGCCGACCACGTCGATGCGCATCATCTTGCGAATGGCTGCCAGTGCTGCCGCCGGGCCCACCCCCTCGGTCCAGAAGGAGCTGGAGATGAAGGATCCCTGGGCCGCCTGCATGGTGGCCTCGGTGCCGATCACCGCTCCCATGGGATGCCCATTGGCCGTCGATTTGGCGAATACCGCCATATCAGGGTAGACGCCATACAGCAGGTGAGCTCCTCCGACGGCGTGCTTCCATCCACTGGAGACCTCGTCGAAGATCAGCTTGGCGCCGTGTTGGCTGCAGAGATCCTTCACCCCCTGCAGGAATCCGGGAGGGGGATGGTCGCCTCGGGTGGCTTCCATGACCACCGCGGCCAGGGGCTCGCTGGCGGTCTGGAAGATCCGCTCCAGTTGATCCAGCCGGCCGAATTGGAAGGGAAGGGTGGTGCCGCCCAGATTGAAGGGCACGCCGGCCGCATCCAGGCCCTTAAGCAGGTGGTCTCCCAGTCGGTCCTGGTCGGTGCCCACGTTGGTGGCCATGTACCAGTCGTGCCAGCCGTGGTAGCCGCAAATGGCGACCCTCTGGCGCTGGGTAGCCGCCCGGGCGATGCGCACGGCCACCGTCAGGGACTCTCCTCCGGCCCGGGTGAAGCGGGCGTTTTGGGCCCAGGGGTGCAGCTGCAACATCAGGCGGGCCACCTCCACTTCCTCGGGAACGTTCAGGGTGCACATGGATCCGAGCTGGACCCTGCGAAGTACGGCCTCGGTGACATCGGGGTCGGCATAGCCCAGCAGGCAGGAGCCGATGCCGTTAAAGCTCATGTCGGTAAAGTGGCGTCCATCCATGTCGACGATGGTGCAGCCGCGGGCTTCCTTGTAGTAGGCCGGCCACTGTTCGGGCGCGAACAATTCCGGGCGCTTGCTCAAAAGGTTGGTGCCTCCGGGAATCAGCTTCTTGGCCACCTGGTAGAGCTCCTGGCCCCGGCCGACCTTCTGCTCTCCGATTCCGAAGAGCTGGTAGGCGTTGCGGTAGAAGATCCGCTCGATGTCGGCGTCGGTCATGTGCCTGTTCCGGCAACCCTGCTTGAGGGCCAGCAGGCTCTCCAGCCCCAGCACCGTGTGGGATCCGAAGGCGGCCGTCGACCAGTCGACGTTGGTGGGACTCATCCAGACAAAGCCGTCGCCGCTGCTCACCGCCCGCCCCCGCAGCTCGGAGACCGGGAAGTCGGTTCCGAAGAGAAGGCGGCTGGGTCCGAAGAGTCTCAGGATCTCTTCCACGGGCTGGGGCTCGCAGATGGCCGAGTTGTCGAAGAAGATGTTGTCCAGTCCGCGCAGCGACTCCAGGCCCTCCAGTCCATGTCCGGCGTTGAAGCTGCGGGCGCAGTGGGCCAGGATGAGATTGGCGCCCGGATAGCGCAGGCTGTGCCGGCGGATGTATCCCTGATTGGCGGGATCGGCCATGGCCCGCGGTTTGACCAGGTGCAGCATGATGGCCAGGCCCCGTCTGTGGGCGATTTCCCAGGTCCATTCCGGAAGGAACTCCTCGATCTCGGCGTTGTAGGGGTCGTCCCTGTCGGCATAGACCAGGTAGACCTTGAAGCCCACGAATCCCTCCGAGGCGATCTGTTCCTCCACCCGGTCGGGATCGTCCTGGGGATGGATCAGCATCAGTGCCCTCAGCCGTTCCTCCCGGCCGCTCTCCGCCGCCAGGAATCGGTTGGCGGCGGCCATGTCCACGTCCCGGCGCGGCATGGCGAAAAACAGTCCGCCCCGGGCCGTCCGGTCCCCCATCCATTTCGAGACCTGGCGCCGGTAGGCGGCCCAGCCGCCGGGGTCGGGCGCGTCCTTGAGATAGCTGTCGGCATAGGTCGGCCCGATGTGGGACCGCTCGTAGAAATGGGCATGGGCGTCAAAGGCCTCCGGCGGGACAAAGCTCCTGAGGTGTCTTTGGAACAGCTCGGCGTCTTCCGGGAGGACCTCGAAGTCGCCCGCGGAGGAGAGGGTGACGGCAGCAGTAGATGAATCCTTTCCCATGTCGATTGGCTCCTGGAGAAATGGCAACGATACCCTGGACTTCAACCCGCGGATTCCGGTTTGGATCGGTTGCGAAGTCCTTGGGGATGGGTTCGGCTGACCCGGGGGACTCCATACTACTGGATTGCGCGCCCGACGCCAACCGGGATGGCCCGGTTTAACCCCCCGGAGGGGGCCGGGCTGTGATAGATTCTGCACTGACCGCGGGGAGGCGCTGGAAAGCATCCGGCTGGCGGAGCCGGCCCGCTTGCGGCCACTGGAGTGAACGAGAAAGCGATCATGGAGGAGCGTTGCAGATGACCAAGAGAGATTTAGTCGCGCTGGCGGTTTTGTGTGCTTTCGGTGTCCTGTGCCTGGCCGCCTGTCAACAGGCGCCGGTGGAAGAGCCGGCTCCGGCGGGGCCGCCCTTCAGCTCCGCCATCGAAGTGGATGACACTCTCTATCTGTCCGGGCAGGTGGGACTGGACCCGGAGACCCGGGAGATGGCCTCGGGAATCGAGGCGGAGACCAAGGTGACCATGGAGAACCTGAAGCGGGAACTGGAGGCCAAGGGATACGGCTTCTCCGACGTGGTGGCCACCCACGTATGGCTGACCGATATGGAGCAAATCGGCCCGATGAGCAAGGTCTATCGCTCATTCTTGGAGCAGGACAAGCTTCCCAGCCGCACCACCGTCGCGGTTTCGGAGCTAGCGTTGGGAGCCGGCGTGGAAATCGCCATGGTCGCCGTGCGGGGAGAGAAGCAGTACGTCTATCCCGAAGGGACCGAGCCCGGCAAGGCGCCTTACAGTCCCGGCGTGCTGGCGGGCGACCGCCTCTTTGTGTCGGGTCAGGCCGGGGTCATTCCGGGAACGGCACCACCCAAACTGGTCGAAGGCGACATCAAGGCCCACGTGACCCAAACCCTCAAGAATATCGAGACAGTGCTGAAGGCAGCCGACATGGATTTCTCCAACGTGGTCTCGACCGAGGTCTTCATGACCAGCGGCGACTATTTCGGACCCATGAGCGAGACCTACGTGTCCATGGTGCCCGATCCCAAGCCGGCCCGGGTGCCCATTCTGGTCTCGGCCATTCCCCTGGGTTCACCCGTCGAGATCACCATGATCGCCAGCCGGGAAGAAAAAACGCCGGTGCTGCCTGAAGGCATGGGACCGAGCAGCGCTTACAGCCGCGGCCTCAAGGTGGGCAACACCATGTACATCGCCGGGGTGTTCAGCGCCAAGGAGACGGTGGAAGAGCGAGTGAACGATTGTCTGGACCGGGTGAAGCAGATCTACGAGGACGGCGGGTTCGCCATGAGTGATGTGGTCGAGGCCAGGGTGTACCTCAAGGATTGGGAGGACTATGCCGGCATGAATGCCGCCTATCGGAACTATTTTCCTGAAAATCCTCCGACCCGGGCCACCATGGAAGTTCCCGATTCACCCGGAACCTCCCGGATCGGGATGGCCTTCGTAGCGGCCAAGCCCGCGGCCGAATAGTTTGATGGCGAGGGCGCCTTTGTTTACAGGCGCTGAACATCGGGCAAGCTAGCCATCTGTCTGTCGAGTGTCAAAACCTGCACGCCGGCGCGAGAGTACTCGTCAGCGATGAGGCGGTCGAAAAGGCCGGCGCCGCCGGATGCTTTCAGGGCGACGATGACCGATCGCCCATTCAGCGGTGCGACGAGACCGCTGGTTAGGATGCTCAGTAGACCCGATCGAGCGTCAGCGCCGTTAAGTCCATAATGGTGCTGAACGGCCACAAATGTTTCACCGATCACCTGGTTCGAAGCGAAGACCTCGGCGCCATCGCGTTCCACCAAGGCAATCAACTCTCGTTCGCAGCGCTCGTATTCGCTCGCCGGCGAGCCTGTCAACAGCCGCACCAGCACGGACGTATCAATCCCGTAGCGACGAGTCATAGGGCTCACTTCGGAATTTCTCTATGTCGAAGGGGGGATGTCCCGGTGGAATCTTGTGTCTGAGCGGGGCCAGTTTCGAATAGTCGACCCGCCGCGGCCGCAAAATGAAGCCGTCGGGACTCTCCTGCAGTTCGAGCCGGTCACCGGGACCCACGCCCAGCGCAGCCAGCACCCGCGCCGGGAAAGTGACCTGCCGCTTTGACGTAATCTTGACGATCATGCCGTGTCTCCTTACAAAAATCGTATCCTAAGTAAGGCAGGAGAATCAAGTATGGCGGAGTACATCGCAGGACGATTCTCAACAAAAACTAAATGAAGCATAAACGCCGACAAAATACCACGACGAAGTTTGACTGTTGGCCCCGGCAGGTATAAAATGCAAACCTGTTTAAAGATATATTTCCAGGGTTTGTTGGACGCTTGTCGCGGCAAGCGGTTTGGGGGTTGCATGAGCTATCTGGCGGTTCTCGTCGCTATTGCCACTCACCTTTTGGCTGTCTCGCTCCATGGGGAGGAGCAGCGGCCCAGCTTCGAAGCTGACATTCAGCCCATTTTCGATGCCCACTGCATCGCCTGTCACCAGGGCGCATCCGCCCAGAGCGGGCTGGTCATGGAGACGGTCGAGGCGCTTCTCAAGGGCGGCGAAAAGGACGGTCCGTCGGTCATACCCGGCAAGAGCGCCGAGAGTTCTCTTCTGCTCTATCTGAAGGGTGAGCGCCAGCCTCAAATGCCCATCGGCGGCGATCCGTTGCCGGCGGAGCAGATCGACCTGATCGCCCGCTGGGTCGACCAGCTTTCTACCGGGCCCGATAATTCGAGCCAGGCGGCGACTGACACGGCCGCCGCTGACGCATCCGCCCATCAGTTCGAAACAGCCGTCAAGCCACTCCTGGAGCAGCACTGCTTTACCTGCCATTCCATCCAGAACCACCAGAGCGGATTGGTGCTGGAAACCATGGCCTCCCTGCTGAAAGGAGGATCCCTGGGCGGTCCGGGAGTCATTCCGGGCAAGAGCGCTTCCAGCCCTCTCATCCAGCGGCTGCGCGGCGAGAAGGCTCCCCAAATGCCCTTGAACGGGGAACCCCTGTCGGAAGAGCAGGTCGAGGCGATTGCGCAGTGGATCGACGAGTTGGAGGTGGCGCCTGTCCAGCACGCGGCCGCGCCTGGAAAGCCCGGCTGGCCCTGGACCCCGTTGGAAAAACCGGCCGTTCCCCAGGTCAGTCGGAAGAGATGGGTCAAGAACCCGATCGATGCCTTTGTGTTGGCCAAGCTGGAAGAAAAGGGCATGGAGCCGGCGCCTCCCGTTGCCAGGCGCCAGTTGCTCCGAAGGCTCTATTTCGATCTGATCGGGTTGCCTCCGACACCTGGGGAGATGGAGGCCTTTCTCCAGGATGACTCGCCCGATGCCTACGGGAACGCCGTGGAAAAGCTGCTGGCCGACTCCCGCTACGGTGAGCGTTGGGCCCGGCACTGGATGGACGTGGTGCGTTACGGCGATTCGGTGGGAGGTGGGCTGGACTATCCCTTGGCCCACATGTGGCGCTACCGGGACTACATCATCCGGGCGTTCAACCAGGACAAGCCTTACGACCGATTCATCAAGGAGCAAGTAGCGGGGGACGCTTTTAGAAATTACGGAGAAGAGGGGAGAATTGCCACTGCCTTCATGAACCTGCAGGTTCAGGTGGAGGGATCGGGCGATCAGCGGCGCGATTTCCTGACGGATGTGGTGAATACCACCGGGTCGGTATTTCTGGGAGTCACCTTGGGATGCGCCCGCTGTCACGACCACAAGTACGATCCCATCACCCACAAGGACTACTACCGCATCGAAGCCTTTTTCGCCCCCATGCCCAAACCGCTTCCCCAGCCGGTGGCGTTCACCCAGTACGAACTCCCCAGGCAGAATCCCGAACTCTGGGAGCGCAAAGCCAAGGAATGGGAGGATCGGCTCAAGAAACGCAAGGAGTGGGCCGCCGGGCTGCGCAAGCAGGTCAGCGAACTGACCGACCCGCACCGGGTTCTCATGTCGCCGTTGGACCTCAAGGACTGGGTGGTGGCCGACTTGAGGCGGGTGCCCTTTCCCACCAGCGAGCTGGTGCCCAAGGAGATCAGCAAGCAGTTCTCCCTGATCGGGCGACAGAGCGCCCGCTTTGCCAACCCCAACGATCCCGACCGATACAAGGCCATGGCCTACGTGCCCAGCGAGCCGCTGGGGAGCGTCGGGTATGCGCCGACCACCTTCCTGCTCAAGGGGGGCGACCCCGCGCTCAAGCAGGAAGTGGTGGAGCCTGGGTTTGTGGTGGCGGCCAGCGGGGACCCCGAGCCGGTGGATCTGAAGGGCTGGAGCGGGAGCCGGCGCAAGAAGCTGGCCGGTTGGCTGGCGAGCCCGGAGAATCCTCTGACGCCTCGCGTCATGGTGAACCGGATCTGGCAGCACCACTTTGGAAAAGGGTTGGTGAAGACACCCAGCGACATGGGCAAGAACGGCGGGGGCACGGTCCATCCGGAGTTGATCGACTGGCTGGCGGCCGAGTTCATCGAAAAGAGCTGGAGCATCAAGGACATGCACCGCCTGATGCTGCATTCCAACCTCTACCGCCAATCCCTGAACAATCCACACGCCAAACAATACGAATCTATCGACAGCGCCAATCGCTACCTGTGGCGGATGCCGCCTATCCGCCTGGAAGCCGAGGTTATTCGCGACAACATCCTGGCGGTGAGCGGCGACCTGAACCTGCTGGCCGGCGGCCCCAGCTTCTTCCCCGACCTGGAAGACGACATGATGAAGCGCGCCCGGACCTGGTGGGAGCCCGATTCTCAGGAGGAGCGCAACCGGCGAAGCGTCTACATGCTGCAACAGCGGGTGCTGGTCTCGCCCCTGATCTCGGTTTTCGACGGGCCCAACATCAGCGAGAGCTGCGATGTCCGGGAGGTCACCACCGTAACGCCTCAGGTGTTTGCCCTGTTCAACAGCAAGTTTGCCCACCAGAAGAGCCACGCCATGGCGGAGCGGATTCGGCGGGAGGTGGGGACGGATCCGGGCCGGCAGGTGGAGCGCGCCTTCCAGTTGGCCTTGCAACGGCAGCCGACGCCGGTGGAAAAGATCCGGGGCATGAAGTTCCTGGGAGTTCAAACGGATGTGCCCGGGACCGAGCTGAGTCTTACCCAGGCGGCCTATACCCCGGAGAGCGCCGGGAGCCTGCCATCCAAGGGCAAAACCGGCAGGTCGCTGTCCGACTTTTGCCTGGCCATGTTCAATCTCAATGAGTTTATTTTCCTGCAGTAGGCGAAGGAGTTCATTCGCAGTCTGCGAAAGAGTGGGGCACTGATGCTGATCAAACCGCAATTCAATCAATGTGGGGACGTCGAGGTCCAGGATCCCAGGTCAGGGGACGTGGGGCGCAGGGACTTCCTGTTCCGTATGGGCCGAGGGATCGGAGGGACCGCCCTGTCCTACATGCTGGCCCGGGATGGCCTGCTGGCCAAGGGGATCCCGGCGGGGAACCCTCTGGCTGCCAAGGCTCCCCATTTCGCTCCCAAGGCCAAGGCCTGCATCTTCCTCTTCATGGCCGGCGCTCCCAGCCAGATGGACACCTTCGACCCCAAGCCGATTCTGGCCAAGTACCACGGCACGCCCATCACCCGCATTTATGGGAGCCTGGAGAAGCGGATTTACGTAGGCAGCCCCTTCAAGTTTGCCAAACACGGTCAGTGCGGGATGGAAGTCTCGGAGATTTTTCCTCACCTTTCCACTTGCGTGGATGACATTGCCGTGGTGCGTTCCCTGCATACCAACTCCAATAGCCATCCGACCGGGTTTATTCTGATGAACACCGGGGTGCAGGAGCCGGGCGCCGCTCCTTCCATGGGGTCCTGGCTGGTCTATGGCCTCGGCACCGAGAACCAGAACATGCCGGGGTTTGTGGTGCTGCCTGACGGGGGAATCCAGGGCGGGATCGCCAACTACTCCAACTCCTATCTGCCCACGGCTTATCAGGGCACGCTGATCAACCCCCAGGGGGTTCCCATCGTGGATCTGAAGCCCCCCAGTGGGGTGACCGTGAAGCAGCAGAGTGAGACGCTGGGGTTGATCAACGACTACAACCGGGGCTATATCGACTCGGACCCCGGCAACAGCGCTCTGCTGGGCCGGATGAAGAGTTACGAGTTGGCCTTCCGCATGCAAATGGCCGTCCCCGATGCCCTGGACGTCGACCGGGAACCCGAAAAGGTCAAGGAGCTATACGGGTTGAACGACAAGATCGCCGAGCCCATGGCCCGCCGCTGTCTGATGGCGCGACGCATGGTGGAAAGAGGCGTGCGGTTCGTGCAGATCTATTGCGGAGGCTGGGACTCCCATTCCGATATCGATGGGGGACATCGGCGCTGTGGTCTCAAAAGCGATCAGCCTGTAGCAGGTTTATTGAAGGACCTGAAGCAGAGAGGCTTGCTGGACGAGACCCTGGTGGTTTGGGGCGGCGAGTTCGGGCGGACCGCCGACAATCACATGTCCTTCTTCCGGGCCCATCCCGGGCGCGACCACAACGAGAAAGCCATGGTGACCTGGTTTGCCGGCGGTGGGATCAAGGGAGGAACGGTGGTTGGCAACACCGACGAAATGGGGATCGAGGCTGCCGAAAACGTCTACCACCTGCATGATCTCCACGCCACCATCCTGCACCTGATGGGGTTGGATGACATGCGGCTCACCTACTACCACGCGGGCCGCTTCAAGCGCCTCACCGACTTGGGCGGCCGGGTCATGAAGGAGATTGTGGCCTAGGAGCCTGCGCCGCAGGAAATTCTTCAGGGACAACCTTCTCCAAGATCGTTCACACCATGGCCGGGGCCTTCGAGGATACGGTCGCCACCAAAGCCGACCTCATCGAAGTCAAGGCCGAACTCAAGCAGGATATCGCTTCCACCAGGGCTGAAATCGCCATCGTCAAGGGCGATATCAGGTTGCTGAAGTGGATGATCGGAGTTGTCCTGGCTTGTGTCGCCTTTCCCATTCTCAAATCCTTCCTGCTGTAGACTTTTTGTGTTTTTGTGCCTCTTGTGGCCATTGAGCTTCAGACGGCAAATGGGTTCAGTGTCACCTGATCCTTGACCGACGCGAGAGGAAAAACCCTCGATCCAAATAAGTCCCGCCCCCGCCCTGCCGGACGGATGATACGAGGGTGAAACAACGAATCTTCATGTCCTGCCGGGAATAAGGGCCATGCCTTGCCAAACCGGTTTTCGACTTATTGAACATGGATGCGCAGGATAGACAGGATGAACAGCCAGCCGTTTTCGTTTTGGAAATGAAGACGAACCACGAATAGACACGAATAGGGATGAAGCTCCTTCAATGACGAGCGGCGCCCGGGTGCTTCTGCAATATTGTGACGTTGGTGTCGCGGCGTCATGGGAGGAAGCCCACCCGGGAGCGCGGGCGTCCCGCCCGCACAACACTGGCAAGGCCTCGACCATCTCCTCGACCCGGATCGACCGGCAAAGACGCCCGGGCTCTGCTTCAGCCGAGCCCATGCGGTTCCCGCCGGCACGGTGGACGGGTGTGCCATCGCAGGGATACTGAGCGGCAACCCAAGGGAGAGGATGCGGCCGGGACGCCCGCGCTCCCGGGTGGGGCGTCCCGATGGTGCGATGGAGGGTATCCGGGGGGCAACTTCTCTGAAAGCCGACGGGCGCGTTTTGGGAAACTCCCGCTTGTCCGCGAGCCCGGCCCCCGCCGTACCGGGCGGATCATACGAGAGTGAAACATTCGGAAATCGACAATCCCTTCGCGACCTTGGTACGCCGTCGCGGTTGACCTCAGCGACTTAGTGGCCCTTCGTCGTCCTCTGTGGCCCTTCGTGGATAGCTCTTTTCTTTTGTCTTTTTTCGTTTGTTTCAGGTAACGGCTCACCCTATTGAGTCGCCCCTGACGCAGGCCGCACCCGTTGCGGGGCTTGGTTTCCCTTGGGAGTTGCCTTCTCGGTCTTGTCCAGTTGCTGAAAGATGCGGACCTGTTCTCTGGCCTCCTCGATCTTCCCCAGCCTCCTCAACACCTTGGCCAGTTGGATGTAGGCCTGCTTTCTCTTGGGCTCCTGCGCCACCACCTGCCTGAGCAGCTTCAGGGCCTTCTCGAATTCTCCGGCCTTCAAATAGATATCGCTTAAATCCTGCAGGGCCGGGACCCCCCCCTGGTTGAGGCGGATTGCCTCCTCAAACAGGGCGGTTGCCTCCGAGGTCTTCTGCTGATGGGCCAGGACCCTCGCCAGCCCCAGCCTGGCCCCGGCCATCAGTTCCGGGTCGCCTTGGATCATGGGGAGGAGCTTTCTGAGATGGGCCTCGGCTTCCTGGAATCGGCCCATGATCTCCAAATCCAGGCCGCCGTTGTACAGGACCAGGGGGTAGTTGGGAAACCGCTCCAGCAGTTGGAGCGAGGTTTCAAACGCCTTCTGATAGTTCTCGTCTTTGCGATAGGCGCTCAGCAGGAGCAGATGCACGTCGGGATCGTCCGGGAACCGGCCGGTCAATCCCTTGAGGCTCCGAACGGCCTGCGCGTACTCGCCGCCGTCGATCATCACCTTACTCAGAAGAAAGATGGCCTTGGGCTCCTCCGGTTGTAGCTCCAAAACCTTGCCGAGGGACCGTTTGGCTTCGGAGAGCTGCTTCGCTTCCAACAGGCCCATGGCCTGAAGCAGCAGGGCCGGGACCAGGTCCGGCTGGAGCTGCAGGGCCTTGTCCAGCAGTGGCCCCGTGCGGTCGATCCGATCGGTTCGAGATAGAGCCAGGGCAAGCAGGTAGTGGGCTTCGGCCGATCGGGGGAGGCGTTCCACGCTCCGGGTCAGGAGGGGCACCGACTCCCGGTAGAGATTCCTCTCTATCAGCAGCAGGCAAACCGACAACAGGGATTGCGGGTCGGCTTGGGACGCCCGTTCCATTTTGGCGGCGATCTGTAGAGCCTGGGTGGTCTGCCCGGTTTCAAACAGGCCCTGGCACAGGTAGTAGAGGGCCTCCGGAATGGCGTCGATCCGGGGTTGGAGAGGCTGCAGGGAATCGACGCATTGAGAGTATTTCTTGCCCTTGCAGTAGACGATGCCCAACCTGATCCTGGAGAATTCAAGCTCCGGATTGAGCGTCAGTGACTCCCGATAGGCCTGCTCGGCCTGGTCCAGCTTGCCCTGGTTTTCACAGATTAAACCCAACAGACGATAGCCGTCGGAGGAGGGCTGATCGGACAGGAGGGACCGGATCGACATTTCCGCCTCGGCCAGCCTGCCGGCCTGGGCCTGCTCCACCGCCTGGCGGAAACGCGGGTCCATGCCTTGAGCTCCTTGGGAAGCCTGCACCAGCAGGAAACCACACAGGCAAAGGAGCCCAATGGCAATTCTTGCGTGGAGGGAATTCACGGGAGTCGGGTCAAAGGTTGGAACCTGAATTCACGGGATTGCCTTCAAATCTTACCATGGGCGTAGGCTTCCAGATCCTGTCCATCCTTTCTATCGATGTATTTTGATCAAACATGGATGAACAGGATGCACAGGATTGTCTTTCTCGCACGCTACCCCTCAATTGAGAAGTGATCCCCCCGGGAGCGCGGGCGTCCCGCCCGCATCCTCTGTCGTTCGAGTTGAAAGTCGTGCTTCCTTCACAGAGGGGGACGGAGTATGTGTTAAACTATAGGCAACGGAAAACACCATGACTACCGCCGTATTCGACACCCTGAAAGCCAGCCGTAAACTCAAGGCCGCCGGCATCGACGAAGCGCACGCCGAAGCCATTGTCCAGTCCATGGTTGAGGCCTTCGACGATTCAGTCGCGACCAAGGCCGACCTCAAGGCCGCCATCGCCGAGGTCAAAGCCGACATGCTCAAGACCGCCATCGCCGTCGTGGTCGCCAACGTCAGTCTCACCGTCGCTCTGATCAAACTGCTATAGCCGTCTGATCCAATTCAAGTGCGGTCGCTACTGGACGGGTACTGGCCGGGCACATCCTTTACACAATGAACTGCGAAGGTCGTACGCACCGGGCCAAGGTTTCGGGGCAAGGAGGACGACCGTCCAACCACCGGCTCAGCGGCGCCGTCGTCGACCTTCCCGCTTTCGCGGTCCGGAGGGGGTTGCTTCCGGCCCTTGGGACGACGCCGGTTTTCTCAACGCCGTGGCTCGGCGGGCGGTCAGAAGAACCGCAATGAAAAGGAACAGCGCCCCGACGGGAACCAGCAGGATTCCCAGTCCGGGGTCGCCGCCGTGGATCACCACCCCGCCCAGCAAAAATCCTCCCGGCAGGCAAAGGGTGGCGCCCATCAAGCAGGGTGAAGCCAAACGAGCCAGGCGCACCGTGTCTGCAGCCAAATGAGGCAAGGTCACCGCAAAGGCCAGGTTGACCAGGGAGAGCAGAACTCCGTGTGCATGGGCCAGGGTCCACATGAACCGCCGGGTTTCGTTGGCCACGTCCAGGTACCAGCCCACCTTGAATCCGTGCAGGGATTCCAGCACGATTCCCAGGGTCAGGAAGCAGAGCAGGGACCACCAACCGAAGCGCAGGTGGCGGCGGAGGTAGGTGGCCGTGGCGATTTCAGCGGATGTTGGGGTTGAATCCGGTTCCACTGCTCAATGCCTCCCGTTCGATATTCTCGGGATGAGGTGCGTTATTCGGCCAGGTTGACGACCCGGTCGTCCCGCTGGCGCAGCAAACGTTCCTGCAAATGTCGGCGCACGGCCCCCTCGGCATCGATGAGGACCTCCGGCCTGTCCGGTTCATGGGGAAGGCCCCGCCAGCGCTTCAGAACCTCTTGATGGGCCGCTTCCCTCACCTGGGTGGGGCCGAAGAATTCGTAGTTCCAGTCGGCAAAGGCCTCCGACCGCCTCAGGGAGCGTGCGGCAATGAAGCGCACGGCATCGTAGGGGTCTTCCAGGAGCTGTCCCAGGAAGGGCGGCATCCAGTCCGATCCCGAAGCCTGGCGGGCCGAATCCCACCCCAGGCTCCAGGCCATCAAGGCCCGCTGCCCGGCGTCGCCGCGCAGCAGCCACAACAGGGAGGCCGCCACCGAGCGTTCCTCCCGGGATAGCTTGGGCTTGGGGACATCGTACCACGCTTCCAGGCGAGAAGCTGCCCAGTCCAGGGTCTTGTCCAGGTGACACTGGTTGCAGGCGTTGGGACGTCCGGTTTGCAGACTGGCCTGGACCGTGGGCGTGTCGATCTGGTGGCTGCGGATGGCCTTGAGGATTCCGTAAGTGGTGTAGGGCATGTGGCAGTTGTAGCACCGGCTGCCAGTGGAGGCCGGCGGGTGGTGGGTATGGGCCGGGGTGTCGAAGCGAGCCGAGTCATGGCACTGCAGGCAGGCCTGGTTGCCCCGCATGCCTGGCTTGAGCTGGTCGACGGCCCACCGGCTCAGGGGCCGGGGATCCTCCGGCGACTGGTGCATGGCGTGGCAGGAAAGACAGGACAACTCCCCCCGCAGATAGCAGGGGGTCTCGATCAGGCCGTTGTACTCTCTCCCCGAGACCCGAACCATGCCGTCCGACCAGAACTTCTCTTCCCAGTAGGTGGGTTTGCGCTTGGCCAGTTGCTGCAGCCGCGGCTGCAGCCTGTCCTGGAGCCGCACCACCAGCTTGCTTTCCGAGAGCACCTGGCCGGGCCGGAAGGGATAGCCGTGGTCCAACCACTGCTGGAAGTCGTCCTTCTCGTAGAATTCCAGGATTGCATGACACTGGCCGCAGACCTGGGAGGAGAGTTGATGAGAGAGGCGAGCCGGTTGAACGATGGAGGGGTCGGGGGTCCCATTCAGGTGAAAGCCGTAGCGGCGCAAGGGATTGCGGTTGAGCAGCACGTGGGCCTCGCCGGGCCCGTGGCAGGCCTCGCAGGCGATGCCGAACTCGGCCACCCGGGTATCGAAGCTCAAATCGGTCAAGGCCACCTTGGAGCGTCCCCACTCGGGTGAACGGGTCTTCCCCTGGGTGGTGTGGCACTTGATGCAGGCCATGTTCCAGGCGCCGGGCAGAGCCGACTTGATCTCGGGCGCGGGCGGGGTGAGGAAAGTGGCGTTGCGGGGAATCCACTGCTGTTCCTCGATCAGGTAGATGTAGGGAATCTGACCCAGCTTGCGGCTGTGTCCGGTCGCATACCAGTAGACCTGCATGTGGTGGGAGCCGGTGATCATGGCCAGCCGAAGGCGGCGGGGCTGGCCGCCCGGGCCTGCGTTGTCCATCTGGAACCACACGTCGCGACCGTGTCGCAGCAGGCGAAAGGTCTGGCCCAAAAAGGAGAAGGGTTGGTTGATGGGCCCCGCCACCGTATCGGCGTCGGCCACCTGGGTCATGGTTCGGTGGAAGGAGCCGTACCAGGTGCTGTAGTTGTGGGGATGGCAGGACTGGCAGGCCTGAGAAGAGGTGTAGCTGTCTTCCCGGACCTGGATGGGCCGATTCCGCGGGGCACGGTCATGGGCCGGAAGCCGGTAGTCCGAGAGGTTGCAGGCAGCCAGGAAGAGGACCAGCAGCAACATCACCGCCTGGCAAATTCGGCTGAACCGGTCACCCACCGTAGCGCTCCCTCTGTACTTGATTGGCCGACCCCCGCCCTCCGGCGCGGACCATGCGAGAGTGAAACAACGAATCCCCATGGCCTGTCGGGAACAAGGGCCATGTCGTGCAAAACCGGTTTTCTACTTATTGAACATGGATGCACAGGATATACAGGATAAACAGCAGGAGAGGCTGCGCCACAGGAAGCAGATCCGCTCGATGATCGGGTGCGTGTTGGAAGTGATCCATGAGTCTGGGAGCGGGTTTTGGGAAATCAGTGTTGGGACAGAGGCGATGGTTGAACTCAAGACGGTGGAAACTCTCGCCAAATAATCCTGTGCATCCATGTAAATTATCCATCTAACTATGCTTGACTTTGAGCCGGTTGCCCGCCAACCGGCTCAAGACGTTGTTTCAAATAAGTTCCGCCCCCGCCCTGGTGTGCGGATCATACGAGAGTGAAACAATCGGAAATCGATAGTCCCTTCGTGACCTTGGCAGCCCGTCGCGGTTAACCTCAACGCCTTAGTGGCCCTTCGTCGTTCTTCGTGGCCCTTGGTGGATAACTCTTTTTCTTTTGATTCAAATGATTGTACAGGAAGCCGGTATTTCCGGGAAATTCTGACCGGTGCCGCCGCTGCCCAGCCGAGTCGGAGCGGCAAGGACCTTCCCAGGCCCGGATCAAACTCAGGCGCCACCGACTCGTGTGCCTGCAACCAAAAAAAAACCCCGGCTCGTACAGAGCCGGGGCTGGTGAGAAAAGCTGGCCTTCGATCAATACTCGAACGCGATGTTGAAGCGCACCGATCGCATGCCCGCTCGCAACCCGGGCAGCTCGGTGGCAGTGGGCGAGTTGATATTGCGGGCCGGTTGGTTGGGAGAATATCCCCAACTGGCGTAGTTGAAGGGGTTGTTGATCTGGGAGGAGAAGAGGATGTTCATGTTCTCCCCGATGGGGAAGTTCTTGAAGACCCCCAGCGCCATCGAGAACACGTAGGGAGCCCGAAGGATGTTTCTCCCCGTGTTGCCGTAGCGTCCTAAGACTTTGCATTCCCCAGTTTCCGTATCCAGGCCTGGAACTACAAAGGCCCCTGCGTTGTACCAGTCGTCTTCGTGGCCGTCCGGCTTTTCCCAACTCTTCCAGGTTCCCACCAGATCGGGACGGCCGGACCTCCGGTTCAGGCCGGAGGGATCGCAGCCGGAGTAGTTGACGCTGACGCCCTGGCCGGAGAGCAGGTTGGTCTGGGTCGAGAGCTCCCACCCTCCCAGGACTTGGTTCATGACCCCGGGAATGCCGGAGCCGAACCGCTGGCCCCTGCCGTAGGGGACTTCCCAGTGGACGTAGTTCACCGTGCGGAAGGGAGACACGGCGCTGCTTTCGGCCCGGTCGCAGCGGCGGCAGTGGGGGTTCTCGTTGGCGTTGCCGCGGTTGCTGTTGAACCGCACCTCCACCACGTCGGTCATCTGCTTGGACCAGGCCATGCCGATCTCCCCGGAGAAGCCGAAGACATTGCGCGGATAGATGACGGCCTCGAAGGCGTGGTAGGTGGCCCCGCCGCCGTTGTGGGTCTCGCTGATGGAGTTGTAGTTGCGAACCAGGCGGCGTTCGTCGCTCCAGGCCACCCCCGCCTGGGGCATGGGCAGGTTGATGTCCCTCCGGTAGAACATCTGGGTCTCCTTGCTCCAGATGTAGGAGACGCGGGCCCGCTGACCCACTACCTCGTTTTCGATGCTGATGTTCGCCTGCTGGGTGTAGGGCCAGACGGCATCGGGGTTCACGTAGCTGAGGCTGGGGATGGGAGGAGCGCCCAGCACCGAGGGATCCGGCAGTCCCACCGGCCAAGTGAAGTTGGGCTGGGCTCTCCCGCTGCTGTTGTCCACGTTGTTGTAGGTGTAGGAGAGGGCGAAGGGTCCTCCGGTTTCGACAAAATCAAGCCGGGTCAGCCGCTGCATGATGGCGTACATGCCGTAGCCGGCCCGGATGACCAGCTTGTCGTCGAAGTTGGGCCGCCAGGCCAAGCCGAAGCGAGGCTGGATTTTACTCCTGTCGACGTTCCACAGGCCGCTGGGCAACCCGGCCTGATCGGCGGTGATGACGGGATTGCGGTCCAGCACCCAGAGCGGATCGATAAAGCCCATGGCGAAATCATCCGGAACCACGATCGCGTTTCGTGACGGATCGTAGGTGTAGTGGAGCCCCAGCTCATCCGTGGTGGGCGAGGATACGTCGTAGCGCACGCCGTAGGACAAGGTCAGGTTGGGCAGCACTCTGAAAGTGTCGGTGATGAACAATCCGATTGAATGGGCCTGCTTCACGATGATGGGCCGGAGATTGCTCTTGGACATGCTCGAGGGCATGCCCAGCAGAAAGTCGGCGTAGGGATTGCCGGTAAAGGCTCCGCTAAAATTTTGAGTCCCCCAGTTGGTGCTCCAGACCCTGTTGGATTCATCCGTGGGTCGCCGGATCTCGAACCCCGCCTGGATGCTGTGCTTGCCCTTGTACCAGGAGAGGGAGTCGCTCACCGTCCACTGATAGGTTCGGGTGAGGTTGGTCCCCCAGCCGTTGAAGGGAGTGAACCCGGCGATCCGGAAATTGGGTCCCGAGCTGGCCTCGCCGGAGTCAGGCGCCGTGATGCCGGTCAGACCCAGGTCCTTGAGCCTTGCTTCCGCCCAGGCGACGGTGTCGCCAGGATTGCCGCCACGGGTGTAATTTCGGTAGACGTTGCAGGAGGCGCAGTTGTAGAAGCCGATGCGGAACTCGTTGACCAGAGTCGGCGAGAGGGTGTTGGTAGTGCCCAGGGCGAAGGTCTTGGCGCAGCAGCTCTGGTGGAAGGGCCCGGCCCAGTCATACATCGAGCGATCGTTGAAGCCTCCGGCGCCGTCCCAGGCATCGCTGTGCTCGGCATAGGAGGTCAGCACCTCGAAGGTCTCGGTCACCTTGTGGTCGAAGCGGTAGTTGATCCGGCGGCCTCCCGACGCCAAGTAGGTCCAGACGCCCGGCGCCCGGTTGGTGCCGGGGACGGGGTCGCGAAAATAGGTGTTGAGCTTGAGGGCGATGGGGTGAATGCGATCGGCGGGGATGATGTTGCCCGCGAAGGGGGCACCGGTCACCGGGTCGACCAACTGGGTGCCGAAAGAGGAGAGGTCGCCGCTCCGCCAAGCCGTCGCGGGGTGGATCTGATTCACCTGGTTGTCGCCGGCGTTGTTCTTGCGAGTGATGTAGGTGAGCATCCAGTAGGAACGGTTGCGGCCGTCATAGATCTTGGGGACCCAGGCGGGGCCGTTGACCACGAATCCGGCTTCCCATCGCCCAGTGCCGGCCGGCCGGTTGTGGTTGCGCGGGTTGTTGGCGTTGAGGGCGTTGTTGAAGAGGGTTCCCTCGATGCGGCCGTGGAAGCTGTTGGTGCCCCGCTTGGTGACGATCTGGATGTTGACCGGCGTCTGAAAGTTGGCCGGGGCCACCGTGTGGGTGACCTTGACTTCATCCACCGCATAGGAGGAGAGATAGAGACGATAGGCGTCCAGCTCGGCTCCGTCCATGGACATGTGGGCCGAGCCTTCTCGAGTCCCGTGGTAGCCGAAATAGCCGCCGGCCTGGGATACGGTGGGTTGGCCGAAGGTCACTCCGGTGTTCTGGGCGCTGGGATTCCGCGTCCAGAACTTGCCGGCCCGGACCGTGGACACGTCGGCGGTCTCGGTGACGATCACGGCCGCCTCGGCGGTGACGCTGATCTCGGTGGCGATGTCACCCACCTCGAGCTGCACGTCCACCCGAACCGTGCGTCCCGCGCCCACCACCACGCCGGTGTTGATGTAGCGGTTGAAGCCCGCCATCTCGACTTCGACCGTGTAGCTGGCCGGAGGAATGGTGGAGAACAGGTAGTTCCCGTCACTCTCGGTATTGAGGGTCCGCTCGACCGCGGTCAGCTCGGAGCGGAGAACGACGCTGGCTCCCACCACTACCGCCCCATCGGGGTCGGTCACGTTGCCGATGATGTTGCCGTTGAGGATCTGTCCGTAAAGGCTGCCGCTCATGGAAAGAGCAGCCAGCAAAGTAGCCAGAACAAAACCCTTGAAGCTGTTGCTTAGCATGATGCCTCCTGAAACTCTATGGATCTGGAATAGACCTTGGGATTGTCTCACTTGGGTACCGTATCCGGGTGTAAGAACTTTTACCGTTATTTAGAGGTGCAATTTTCTTGCCAAAAGGCCAAGGAGAGCAAAAAAATTGCAAGACACTCATTTTGGGCCGTTTAGAGCCCACATTGTCTTTGGCGCCCGCACCCGTTTCTCGATTGAATCTACGAGATTTTGAAGTAGCGTCGCACCTCCGTGGCCAATCTTTCCCGAATCAAGCAATAAGTGCCATGAAATGAGTCACTTAAGATTTAACCGATCGGAATACGAAATTACGGATCAGAATGGCGGTTGTTTCGGGTTTTCGAACTGTTTGGCAGCCGCTGGGCCGGGGACCCCGAGAGCAACGCGCTGTCACAGCCGGAAGGCGCAGTTTGGCCGCTCGGCGTCCACCCCCATTTCCCCAACGTCCCTTCAAAAAACCCAGTATCACTCCCCCCTTGAGGGGGAGTCGGACAAGGGCGCAGCCCGCAGTCGATCCGGAGGGGGGCAGACGCGGCGTCGCGTAAGTGAGATTCAGCAGTGGGTAGGTGGCGCCGGCCAGGTTCCCCCCACCGCATCAGCCTTCGCCATTCGGCTCGACTCCCCCTCAAGGGGGGAGTGATACTTGAGTTTCTTGAACGACGTTTTGCCGATTTGGGGAGCGGACGCCCGGAGATAATCAATTGAAATCCTATATACCGGCAGTGTCGTGGGTTACGGGAAAGTCGCGTATGCGGCGGTTGGCGTGGGTTACCTGAGACAAGGTCTCCTACAAGCCATCCTTATAGAGCAGCGTAGCTGCGGCCTCGTGTAGCCCCGGGCGGGAGCCCGGGGTCGTGTGAGGTCTACGCCAACCTAGCCGCGTATGCGGCGGATTGAGAGTTGAGTCCCCGAACGCACGGCCTGCCAAAATCACTCCCCTTGTCCAGTGCCCCAACCGATCCACCGCCCAACCCCGTTGCCTCCTTTGGCCTCGGAGCAACCCAACCTTGACGCCATCCGGGGATTCTTCCCATAATTCGAATTGGATTCAGTCCCGGGTCCGGCAGGAGTTCCTCTGGTGAGACCACCCAAATCCGCCCTCAGACGGCGATCGCAAGTGGAACAGGTTGTCCGATGGGTGCGACGGCCCGGCCGGCATGCGGCTGCGGCCGGCGTAGTCTTGATGTTATTTACGCTCGTTGCGGCAACCCCTCAAAGTTTGAACGGCGTCCCCCCCGGCAAGGAGGCTCTTGCCAGCCACCGCAAAATGCTACAGGTCCTGAGTGAACTCAAGCAGCGCGTTCCCGACCGCGATCCTGTGCTGGGAGACTTCCGGGCGCGCCACCTGCGGGCGGAGCTGGAAGCCGTGGAGGCCGGCCGCAAGAAGGCCGGGTTCTTTCCCCAGGTGACGCGCTGGAGGCTCCATTTCGACCTGGCCCGGGAGGAGCTGCAACTGGGTAACGAGCAGCGCGCCCTGGAGCATTCCGGCGCCGCCTTCAGCCTGCTGCCTCGAGTCGAGAACCTGTTGCGGGCGGACCTGCCCATCCGGCTGCGCTTCCAGCTTGGGGTGTCTCACCTGCGTGTCGGAGAGACCCAGAACTGCTGCCTGCGGGCCAATCCCGACAGTTGCATTCTGCCCATCCGGGAAGGGGGCATCCATACCGAGCCGGAGGGATCCCGGCAGGCCATCCGCTATTTCACTCAAGTGCTGGAACGCTCGGCCTCGGACTCCATTGCCTACCTGGAGTCCCGCTGGCTGCTGAACATCGCGCATATGACCCTGGGGACCTACCCCGAGGGCGTGCCCCGGGCCTATCTCATCCCTCCCGGCACGTTCGAGTCCGATGCCCCCTTCCCCAGGTTCCACAACATCGCGGCCGATCTGGGGCTGGACACCTTCAACCTGGCCGGCGGCGCCTGTGCCGACGACTTCAACAACGACGGCTATCTGGACCTGGTCGTTTCCACCTGGGATCCCGCGGAGCAGATGCGCTTCTTCCTTAACAAGGGGGACGGTTCCTTCGTGGACCGGACCCGCGAAGCCGGGCTGACCGGATTGCTGGGCGGCATCAATCTGCTGCAGGGCGATTACGACAACGACGGCCACCTGGACCTGCTGGTCCTGCGGGGGGGGTGGCTGGGGGACAGCGACCGGCATCCCAACTCGCTCCTCAGAAACAACGGCGACGGGACCTTCACCGACGTGACCTTCCTGGCGGGACTGGGCGAGGTGCACTATCCCACCCAGACGGCCTCCTGGGCGGACTTCGACAACGACGGCCACCTGGACCTCTATGTCGGCAACGAAGCCACCCGCCGAGGGATCTTTCTGCCCCAACGCCTGGGCGAGGTCGAGGACGACCGGCTGCCCTTTCCCTGCCAACTCTTCCGTAACAACGGCGACGGCACCTTCACGGACGTGGCCCGGCAGGCGGGTGTCGCCAACAATCGCTGGACCAAGGGAGTGATCTGGGCGGACTATGACGGAGACCGCTATCCCGACCTCTACGTCTCCAATTTCTGGGAGCCCAATCGGCTCTACCGCAACAACCGGGACGGCACCTTTACCGACGTGGCCGGCAGGCTGGGCGTCACCGGCCCCATGGCCAGTTTCCCGGCCTGGTTTTGGGATTTCGACAACGACGGGACCCAGGATCTCTACGTTTCGGCCTATATGACCGAAGTGGCCGACCTGGCTTCCGCCAGTTTGGGCCTCCCCTTTGAAACCGAGCTTCCCCGGCTCTATCGCGGCGACGGGTCGGGGGGTTTTGAAGAGGTGAGCCGGCAGTTCCACCTCGACCGGCCTTCGGCGCCCATGGGATCCAACTTCGGAGATCTGGACAACGACGGCTTTCTCGACTTTTACCTGGGCACCGGCACCCCGGACTACCACGACCTGATGCCCAATCTGATGTACCGCAACCTGGAAGGGAAAGGGTTCGCCGACGTCTCCATCGCCGGCGGCTTCGCCCACCTGCAGAAAGGGCACGGCGTGGTTTTCGCCGACTTCGACCACGATGGGGATCAGGACATCTTCGAGCAGATGGGCGGCTCTTACGCGGGCGACAAGTACGCCGATGCCCTCTACGAGAATCCCGGTTTCGGCAATCGCTGGATCGCCGTCCAGCTCGTGGGGAAGCGCTCCAACCGATCCGCCGTCGGCGCCCGCATTCGTCTGGAGGTGGAGGAGGAGGGCAAGGCCCGGACCATCTTCAAGACCGTCAACAGCGGCGGCACTTTCGGCGCCAACCCCTTGCGCCAGACCATCGGGTTGGGCCGGGCGTCGACAGTCCTCCGCCTGGAGGTCTTCTGGCCCACCAGCGGCCAGACCCAGGTCTTCCGGGATGTGCCCGTGGATCGGTTCATCCGCATCGTGGAGGGTGAAGGCCGGTACCGCCGGCTCTCACTGCCGAAGTTCATCCTGGGCGGGAAGGCCGGGAATGAGCGGCAGGCCGGCTTGCCGCGGGAGCAAGGGGCAAGATAAATGGTCGAGTGTCGGACCGGGAGGCGTTTGGAAATGGATCGGTCAATCTTTGTCCCACCGGGGCCTCGGTGCCGACGCTCGGTTCCCCTCCAAAGATCGGGTGGGTCAGTCCCATGAATCGGCATCCCTCTCATGTAAAGCGCCGGCCTTGGCGCGGCCTGCTGGCAGCGGTTGGGGCGGCAGTCCTGGCTCCCGTCTGGGGAAGTATCGGAATACCGGCATGGCCGGACCCCCCATCCCCCTTTCGCGACAACCGGGCTGGGGCCGGCATCGATTTCCGGCACCAGCGAGGCGCTTCCGACCAGAAGCACCTGGTGGAGACGGTGGGCTCCGGTTGCGCCCTGTTCGACTACGACAACGACGGGTGGTTGGATATTCTGCTGATCAACGGAGGCCTGACGCCCGACACCAGCGCCGCCGGGCCGGTTGGCCACGCGCTCTATCGCAACCTGGCCAACGGCCGTTTCCAGGAGGTGACCGCCAGGGCGGGGTTGGAGGGAAACGGCGCCTATGGCATGGGGGTTGCCGTGGGCGATTACGATAATGACGGCGACCGGGACGTCTACATCACCAACTTCGGACCCAATGGGCTCTATCGCAACAACGGGGACGGCACCTTCAGCGACGTTACGGCCAAAGCCGGCGTCGGCTGTTCCGACTGGAGCACCAGCGCCGCCTTCTTCGACCTGGAGAACGACGGCGACCTGGACCTCTACGTGACCAACTACCTGGAGACCAGCTTCGAGACCAGTCCCCACTGCGAGTTGAAGAACATCCGGACCTATTGTTATCCGGGCAACTACGACGGCGTCGCCGACAGGCTATACGAGAACCTGGGCGGCGGTCGCTTTCGGGACGTGTCCTCCGCCGCCGGCATCCTCAACCCGGAGGGCAAGGGCTTGGGGGTGGTGGCTGCCGATTTCGACGATGACGGCTGGATGGACCTCTACGTCGCCAACGACACGGAAAGGAATTTCCACTACCGGAACAACCGCCAGGGTGGATTCGAAGACATGACCCTGCTTTCGGGAACCGGCTACAACGAGGAGGCCAACCCGGAAGCGGGAATGGGCACCGACGCGGCCGACTACGACGGGGACGGCCTGATGGATATCGTGGTGACCAACTACGATATGGAGACCAACGCCCTCTACCGCAACCACCAGGACTGGCTGTTCACCGATGAACGGGCCTCCTCCGGAGTCACCCGGGGAGATCAGTTCCTGCTGGGGTTCGGCACCGGGTTCCTGGATTTTGACAATGACGGGGATCAGGATCTGCTGGTGGTCAACGGACACGTCCTGGACAACGTGGAGCAAGTCCAGTTCGGCTTTCGTTACGCCCAGCCCGACATGCTGCTGGAGAACCGGCAGGGCAAGTTCAGCGAACACGCGGGCTTCTCGCGGGAGGCGGGACGGGAGCCGAGGGTCGGCCGCGGTTCCTGCTTTGGAGACCTGGACAACGACGGCGATTTGGATATCCTGGTCAACAACTGCGGCGGGCGGCCCCATCTGCTCATGAACCGGATCGGGAGCCGGCGGAACTGGATTTTGCTGAACCTGATCGGTTCCCGAAGCAACCGGGACGGCGTGGGAGCCAGGATCGAAGTGACGACTGCCGCCGGCCGGCAAATCGACCAGGTGACGGGAGGCGGTGGCTATCTGGGGGCCAGTGACCTGCGGGCTCACTTTGGCCTGGGCGATGCCGACAAGATCCAGTCCCTGCGGATCCGTTGGCCGGGGGGCGCCGAAGAGGTGTATCGGGACCTGGACGCCAATCGGATACTCTCTATCAAGGAAGGTGCAGGGAAGGTAGAGGTCACGCGGGAGTCGCAGCCGGCCGGGAACGTCGAACCGTAGCGAGGCAGGAGGTCAGACAGACAAACAAAAAAGAGATATCCACGAAGGACGACGAAGGGCCACTAAGGGGTTGGTGAAAGGTCAAGAGGAATCCACGAAGGGGAACGACGAACCACGAATGAACACGAATGAACACCAATAAACGGATTGGTGAACTGTGAATTCTTGGGGTGACAATCGAAATCGAGGAGGATATCTACGAAGGACACAGAGTGATACCAAGGTAAGGCTCAAATAACGGAAGCAACTCAGTGCCGCTTGTCATTGAGGGATGGCCATGTGTCTTTTTGTCTATTCGTGATTATTCGTGTTCATTCGTGGTTCGAGTTCATTAACGATCGGCCGTTTTTCCTCATATGATCCGCAGGGCAGGGCGGGGACTCGGCCGGGGCCCGGGTCGCTGTGGCATTGCCTTTGAGGTTGGAGGTGGTCCATGTCGGTTATGAATAATGGTCGTACCGGAGCCACGAGGACCTTGATCGTGATGGCCCTGGGTTTGTGGCTGGTTCTGCCGGCGGGTGGTCAATGGCAGAAGAAGCCCTTTCAGGAGTGGACTCGAGAGGAGGCTCGCAAGGTTCTGAGAAAGTCTCCCTGGGGAAAGTCCCACCTCTTCGTCATCCCCTCGGGGGATGGCTATGAGAGAGACCTGAGGAGTGAACGAGCGGCCTGGCCGTCACTGGACCCCCAAGGGCCTCCCGATCCCACCCGATCCGGCGATGTGGACCAGCGGATGGCATCCCGTTCCGACGACCCGCTGGACGACCCGCGCAACTCCATCCGGCAGGGGGAATCTCGCGAAGGCGACGCCGGGCGCGCGGCCGAACGCTATCGCGTCTTCTGGTACTCCTCTCTCAGGGCCCGTCAAGCAATCGGCCGGCTTCGCGAGCTCCGGGGGTTGGACCTGAAGGAACAGATGCAGGCGCTTCACGGGCAATCCCGCCGCCATCACATTATCGCTGTAGTCGGCTCGGTTTCCAGGTTCTACCGCCGCGCCACCCTGGAGGAGATCCAGGGAAAGACCTTCCTGCTGTCCGGAAAGCGCAAGCCCAAGAAGATCGCCCCGGTACAGTTCGTGGGTCCGGAGACCTTGCGTTTCCCTATGGCTCTCTTCCTCTTTCCCCGGGTCACAGAGGCGGGGCGGTCGGTGGAACTGAGAGACGGGGAAGCCCGGTTCATCAGCCGTCACGGGCCTCTGAAGGTGAAGACTTCCTTCAAGCTGAAGAAGATGAAGACCGATGGGAAGCTGGACCTCTAACGGCAGTGGATAGTGGAGAGTGGAGAGTGAAGAGTTACAAGCAGGTCTCCGCCCCGGACGACGGGGCGGATCTTCCGAAGATGGAACCGGGGTCCTGGATGGCGTTTCGGGAGCAGGGAAAGGTTTCGATTTCCCTCGGCGTCTTGCTTCGTGTCCCTTCGTGGATCACTCTTTTTACCCCCGTCGCATGCAGCGCGAATCCGTGTGTTCCCGACAAGCAGGCAGGGGCCTTTTGACTTGGTTGTACTTTCTTAACGACTGCACGAGACTGACAAGATGTGTAACGCATCATTTCTCCGCACTTCACTCTCCACTCTCCGCTCTTCACTCTCCACTCCCCACTCCCCACTCACCACTCACCACTCACCACTCTCCACTATTCTCGGAATTGCGGTGTTGCTGGCTGCTTGCGTCATCCTGATCGGGCAAGCTGCCGTTTCCCGGGCGTCTGAGGCGGATACCGCTCCCGGGTACCTTGACCCGCAAACCTGCCAGCCCTGCCACGCCGAAATCTTTCGGAGCTATCAGAAGGTGGCCATGGGGCGTTCCTTTTACAAGCCCTCCTCGGGGAACGTCATCGAAGACTACACCACCGACAACCACCTCTTTCACGCGCCCTCCAATCGCCATTACCGCATGGTCCAGCGCAACGGCAAGTTCTACCAGAGACGCTACCAGTTGGACGATCAGGGCAGGGAAAAGAACGTCTTCGAACTGGAAGTGACCCACATCATGGGTTCCGGCAACCATGCCCGAACCTATCTGAACCTGGCCGAGAATGGTGTGTTGCGGCAACTGCCGGTGAGCTGGTATTCCCAGGGCAAGGGCTGGGGGATGAGTCCGGGGTACGACCATGCCCGCCACGACGATTTCCGCCGCCGGGTCGGCCACTCCTGCATGTTCTGCCACAACGGCTATCCGCGGCTTCCCGAGCCCAGCGACCGCTACGGTCAGCAGAGCCGTTTCCCCCGCGATCTGCCCTCTGGCATCGACTGCCAGCGCTGCCACGGTCCCGGTTCTCGGCATGTAGATCTGTTGTCGAGTGGAGAGTCGGCCATGGAGGCGGTCCGCGCGGCCATTCTCAATCCCGCCCGCTTGAGTCCGGAGCGCCAGATGGACGTCTGCATGCAGTGTCACGTCCAGTCCACGCTGGGCAACCTGGGAGACCGGGTCCGGCGGGCCGGGCGCACGGTCTATTCCTTCCGTCCCGGAGAGTCGCTGGATGACTACATCGTGCACTTCGACCTGGTGGGACCCGATCCCGGCAGGCCGGCGGACCGTTTCGAGATCGACAGCACCGCCTATCGGCTGCTCCAGTCAAGCTGTTTCCAGGAGAGCCGGGGAGCCATGACCTGCACCACCTGCCACGATCCCCATACGACGCCCCGAGGGCCGGATGCGGTTCAACATTTCCGCCGGCGCTGCATGAGCTGCCATCCCAGCCTTTCGGGCCAGGTCCATACGCAACCGGCTCAAAGCGATTGCGTACCTTGCCACATGCCCAGGCGGCGGACCGAGGACGCGGTCCACGTGGTGATGACCGACCACTGGATTCAGAGCCGTCCGCCCGAGCGGGACCTGCTGGCCCCGCTCGAGGAAGACCATAGTCCGCATGAGGGTGCGGTGGTTCTGAATGACCCCAAGGCACTCCCGGCATCGGAACGAGAGATCTATTGGGGGTTGGCCCAGGTCCAGTCGCCCTCCCACCTCAGGCAGGGACTGAGCAGGCTGAAGGCCCGCTTGAGTCCGGAGACCTCCTCTCACCCGGAATTCTTTGCCGAATGGGGCAAGGCTCTGCTGGAGGCGGGCGAACGGGACGCTGCCGAGGCTCGATTGCGCCAGGCCCTGCAGTTGGATTCCAGCACGGTCACTGCCCGCACCAGGCTGGCGGACATGCTGAGAGAGCAGGAGAAATGGAACCAGGCCGTCCGCCACTACCGGCTGGCCCTGGCGGCCGATCCCACCTATGGAGAGGCGGAAATCGGTCTGGGGCTCATCGCCAAGGGACAGGGACAGATCGAGTCGGCCATCGCTCACTTTCGCCTGGCAGTGCAGCACAACCCCTTTCTGGCGGAAGGCCATGCCAACCTGGGGACGGCCTATCTTCAGCAGGGGGAGTGGAACCGGGCCGTTCAAGAGTTTGAGGGAGCCTTGAGCATCGAGCCGGCCAACGCCCAGGTCCATCTGAATCTGGGAACGGCGCTGTCCAGGGCGGGCCGGCAACCCCAGGCCCTGGAGGCCTTCGCCGAGGCGGTTCGCCTCAAGCCGGACCTCTCCAAGGCTCACTATAGTCTGGGCCTGGCTCGGGCTCGCGCGGGCCGACCGGGGCAGGCGATCGAGGCATTCCGCCAAGCCATCCAACTCGAACCCGAAGACGCCGACTATCATTACAATCTGGGGGTGGCCCTCAACGAGCTGGGACAGTTGGAAGAAGCCCTGGCGGCATTTCGGGAAGCCGTCCGGCTGAGGCCGGAAGATGCCGAGGGCTATTCCAGTCTCGGCTTGGCCTATGCCCAAATGGGTCGGCTGCCCGAGGCCCTCGAGGCGTTTCAAAAGACGGCCTCCATCCGGCCCAACGATCCCGAAGCCCGGTTCTTTTTGGGAATGGCCCATCTCACGTTGGGGAACAGGAAAGCGGCGCTGCAGGAGTACGAGACCTTGAAGCGCCTGGGCGCGCACAAGAGGGCGGGAATGCTGAAGGACCAGATGGACCGGCAAAATCCTGGCGACCCGCCCCGGGATTAGGTCGGAATACTTCCACCGGGGGACGCCCGGAAGCGGGGAAACCACACAGAGATAATCTAGGGGAATTTCCCGTCCCCGGGCAGTGTTGTGGGTAAGGAGAGAACAGCGTAGCTGCGGTCTCGGGTAGCCCCGGGCGGGAGCCCGGGGTCGTTGGGTCTCGGCAACCTCGCAGCCGCGAAGCGGCGGATCAGTGGTGTCTGTCGGGAACACACCAATTCGCCAAAGAAACGTTAAACACATATCAAGGTGGGAGTGTTGTGGGCGGCCTCGCGCCACTCTCAGGGAATGTTGGTTTGAGAAAAGCTGATCTTCAGAGTCACGGCTGTTCGCGCCGGAATCGATCCGCCGGATTATTCTGGTCTCTCGCCCCGGTAGTTGCCTGGGCTGTCCTGGCAGGGCAGGACACTGTCTCTCAAGCTTCGAAGCCGGATGCCACCGCCGGGTATGTCGACACGCAACTCTGCCAGCCCTGTCACTCCGACATCCATGACAGTTATCAGCAAGTCGCCATGGGGCGCTCCTTCTACAAGCCCTCCGCCGAGAACGTCATCGAGGACTACGAGGTCAACAACCACTTCTACCATGAGCTCTCCAACCGCCACTATCGGATGATTCAGCGCGACGGGCGGTTCTACCAGAGGCGCTACCAACTGGATGCCCAGGGCCGCGAGCAGAATGTCTTCGAGATGGAGGCCACCCACATCATCGGCTCGGGAATCCACGCCCGCAGCTATCTCCATCTGGACGCCGGCGGCGTGCTGAGGCAGCTGCCGGCGAGCTGGTATACCCAGGAGCAGCGCTGGGCCATGAGTCCCGGCTACGACCGGTCCGACCATGAGGGTTTCAGCCGGCAGGTGACCCATGCCTGCATGTTCTGCCACAATGCCTATCCGCCCCTTCCGGAACCCTCGGACCGGCTCGGGCTCGACAGCCGTTTCCCCAGGGAACTGCCGTCGGGGATCGACTGCCAGCGCTGCCACGGCCCCGGCGCCCGGCACCTGGAGCTGGTTTCCAGCGGCAGGGCGGATGCGGCCGACATCCGCCGGGCCATTGTGAATCCGGTCCGTCTGGGACCCGAGCGCGAAATGGAGGTCTGCATGCAGTGCCACCTGCCGGTGGCTACCGCCGGCCCCCACATCCAGCGTTTCGGGCGCTCGATCTACTCCTACCGGCCGGGCGAACCCCTGGCGGACTACGCCGTCCGGTTCGATCTGGTCGATCCCGAGACCCGGGAGTTGAGCGAGCGGTACGAGGTGGACAGCAGCAGCTATCGCCTGCGCCGCTCGCCCTGCTTCATCGGCAGCCGGGGAAAGATGACCTGCACCACCTGTCATGAACCCCATCACGCTCCCCGCGGGGAGGAAGCGGCGCGGCACTATCGGGAGCGCTGTCTGGACTGTCACGCCGAGGTGTCGCCGCAGGCCCATCCCCAGCCGGGGGAGAGCGATTGCGCGAGCTGCCATATGCCCCAGCGCCGCACCCAGGACGCGGTTCACGTGGTGATGACCGATCACTTCATCCAGCGCCACCCTCCCCAAAGGGACCTGCTGGCGCCCCTCAAGGAAGACCACTCCCCCAAGCCCGACGCGGTGGTGTTGCACCAGCCGGATGCGTTGCCCGATTCGGAACGGGAAATTTACCGGGGATTGGGACAGATTCGGTCCCCGGTCCATTTAGCCCGGGGGGTGGATCGGCTGGAACTGGCCCTTCCCCAATGGCAAGGAAGCAGTCCTGAGCCCTACCTTCAGTTGGCCCTGGTGCAGGTGGAGTCGGGAGACCTGGATCAAGCCGGAATCCATCTGAGACGGGCCCTGGAGGCCGATCCGGAGCTGGCGCCCGCCCGCTTCCGGTTGGGGGAGGTGCTGAGGAAGCAGGGCCGTCCGGACGAGGCGGCCGAGCAGTACCGGCGCGCCCTTCGCCTCAATCCCGGCCACGCCGCCGCCCACAACGGCCTGGGACTGATCCTGAAGGAGCGGCAACAGATCGAGGCGGCGCAGGAACACTTTCGACTGGCTGTGCGCAGCGATCCTCTGCTGGCGGACGCCCATGCCAATTCAGGAACCATTTTTCTGCAGCAGGGTCAGGTAGACGATGCCACCCGGGAGTTTTATCGCGCTTTGCAGCTCGAACCCAACAACCCCGGGGTATACCGCTCGCTGGGGGTGGCTCGGGCGGGGCTGGGCCGACACCCGCAAGCCGTCAGCGACTTCCGGCAGGCCATCTCGCTAAAGCCGGAGGACGCCGAAGCCCATTACAACCTGGGTCTGTCCCAGAACGAACTGGGCCGGCACGGGGAAGCCATTCGAGCCTTTCAAAAAGCCATCGACCTCAGAAGCGACCATGCTGAAGCCCATTCCAGCCTGGGAGTGGCCTATGGCCAGGCGGAGCGCCTGACGGAGGCGGTGGAGGCCTTTCGGCAGGCGGTCAAGATCGATCCCGACTACGGCGAGGCCTATTCCAACCTGGGTCTGGTTCTGGGCCAACTGGGGCAATGGAGGGAGGCTGCCGCGGCCCTGGCTCAAGTGGTCCGCATCGATCCGGAGGATGCCGAGACCTGCCTCAAACTGGGTCTTGCCTACGGCCAGGCCAGTCAATTCCAGCAAGCGGTGGAGTCCTTTCAGCAGGCCATCGAGATCAAGCCCGACTTTGCCGAAGCCTACTCCAACCTGGGGGCGGCCTTCGGCCAACTGGGCCGGCACCGGGAAGCCGGTCAGGCCTTCCGGGAAGCCGTGCGCCTGCAGCCCGATTCATTGCAGGCTCACCTCCATCTTGGAACGGCCTACGTGAAATTGGGGCGCCTGCCGGAGGCCATCCGGGCCTTTCAAGGGGCTACACGCATCAAGCCCGACTTGGTCCAACTGCACCAGTTCATTGGAGAAGCCCACGCCCAGTTGGGACAGCCGCAACGGGCCATCCCCGCCTTCAGGCAGGTTCTCCGTTTCCAGCCGGGCAACGTCGAGGTGCGCTTTCAGCTTGGACTGGCCAATTTGGCGCTAGGAGACAGAGCCTCGGCCCTGGAGCAGTACCGCAAGCTGAAAGATCTGGATGAGGCCAGGGCGGCAGAGTTGATGGATCAGATCAACCGAAATTAACGCACCAGCCGGGATTTGGGAAACTGGTTATACCAGCCGAACCAGAAGGCCCGATGGGCGGGAAGCCTCAACCGCTTCTCCCCCGCTTTGTTGGTGAGGGCGTCCTCGCTGACCTTCCAGGATTGCCTGCGGCTGTCCGTCAGCCTGGCCTTGCGGTTCCAGCGGGTGAAAGTCACTCCGGTGGCGTCGTAGACTCGGTTGGCGCCCGAACGGTCGGTCAGGATGACCACCGACTGAGAGCCGACCCGATCGTGGTAGAGCGGGTTCGTGCCCAGGAAGTCGGTGTCATAGGCCACCGCCTCCCCCTCCAGCAGCAGGGCCACCACCTCCTGTTTGTTGGGAAGGCGCTGGTCCCGGTAGCGGACCGGAAACATCAGGGACTGAGTCCCGAAATAGGCGCGGTAGGCCACGCCTTCGCCATAATCCCGCCGGTGGCCGGTTTCCAGGGAGAGCACCCGGGTTCGGGGGTGGCTTTTTCTCCAGGCGCTCCAGGTGGTGGTCACGATGGGAAGCCGTTTCAACTTCAGTTCCGACCCCACCAGCTTGCCGGTGACAGGAACCCCTTCCAGGGCCGACCAGAGCGAGCGGGTCTGGCGGTCGTACATGAGCTTGTTGGAGCGGAATAGAAAGCCACTGGTCCCGAAATCGAACTGCCGCTTGCCGACCTGCTGGTCGTAGAGGACGGCTGACCCGCACAGGGTGCAGTAGGCGCAGGTCACATCCATGCCGCCCACGGTGTCGTTGAACAGCTCGTGCCAGGCCAGGATGCGCTTGGGATAGGCTTTGGCTTCCCCGTTGAGGTAGACCCCGAAAATCACGTCGGTCCCATCCAGATAAGCGGCTTCCCCGGCTTCGATGAACCTGGGATGCTCCAGAGGGGGGATGCCGTCCACCTTCACCCCACCCCACACGATTTCGTCCAGGCGGATGGTGTGCTTCATGCCCGGATAGAACCACCAGTGAAACCGCTCGTCGATAGGGGCGTGGATTTCGGCCTTGAAGGCCGGATAGAAGGGATGCACTTCGAAATCCTGCTCCCATAGCCACTCCATCATGGGGTAGAGGTCCCGATCCACATCCTGGCCGGTCTTCCTCTCCAACAGGTCCCACAACTTGCCTGCCGGAGTCTCGTCGTCGAACAGGAGTTCCTGGCGCGGGGCGAAAAAACGGAGGGATTCCACAACCATCGGCGCCAGGCTCATCTCCCATTCGGCCTCGAAGGCTTCCAGGGCTCCTTCTTTCTGGTCCAGGAAATCGAACAGGTACTGCACCACCTGCTTCTGACGCTCGGTTTCCTGGGGAGATTCGCCGGTGGGCAGGGTCGCCGAGACCCCGGCCGGGTGCAGACCGAGCAGGACAGCCAGTAGTGCCGAAGTGAACATTTGTGCCGCCATGGTTGCTCCAACGCGATGGGATATTCTCATATCGCACATTTCGAGGATGAATGCCAGCCCCAAGTACGGGCGGCGTGGCGGGTCGAATCGCTTCCGGAAGGCGAAGGCCGATGAGGTGGGAGGTTCTGGGACACCAGGCAGGGGAATCGGTAGATACTTCATAACTCGCCGCCAACTGAGTTAAAATCGGCCGGCCGATGGTGTAAAATAGAAGCCTGCATTCCTTTTCTTCAATCATGGGTTGGATGACGATGCATCTACGCACATGGCTTCGGCTTTGCGCCCCTTTGCTGGTCATTGGGCTGACTATGGCATTTTGGGCGCCAACTCCAGTGCCCGCTGCTCCTGACGAACAGGAGCCGAAATCCGACGAGTCATCGCCGGGCTTCACCTTCAGGGTCCCGGTGAACGTGGTTCTGGTGAACGTCACCGTCACCGACAAGGCCGGGAGGCCGGTCAAAGATCTGACCGTCCAAGACTTCAAGCTCTTTGAGGACGGCAAGCGCCAACGGATTCAGAGCTTTGAGGTGGAATCCAGCCAACTGGAGGCCGGGACGAATGGGGCGGATGCAGCCGCCAAACGGACGGGGCCGCCCACCCCGGGTGCACAGGTTGTAGCCCAAGAGTCAGGCGACCGCACCCGGCTGATCAGTTACTTCATCGACGACCTGACGGCCCGTTCCCCCAGATACTTTTTCTGGGTCGTATCCGCGCTGCAGAAGTTCATTGCCGAGGAGATGGGTCCAGAGGACCAGGTGGGCGTCTTTTCGGCCTCGGGACATGTCCGAATCCCCTTCACCGGCGACCGCAAGCTGCTTCGGGAACGGATCGAGGACCTCCACATCGGGAAGTTCTACCTGTCCCGCCCCTATCGCAGCCGCTGCCCGGTCATGTCCGACATGCAGGCGATCCGGATCGTGGACGGACACCAGGGGATCGATTTCACCCGGGCCTTCAGGGAGGCCAGCAGGTGCATCGAAGTGCGGGACCTGGACCCGGGCGACATCGAACAGCACGTGCGCGCCGAAGCTTTTCACCAGTACTCGGGAGCCCAGACGGCCATTCAGAAGATGGTGGCTGCCCTGCGCCACCATCTCCAGACGCTGCAGCATTTTACGGCCAGCAAATCGGTGGTGCTCTTTTCCGACGGATTCGTCCCGGCGCGGTCCATGCGCTGGAGGTTGGACCAGGTCGTGAGCCGGGCTCTGCGCTCCCGGGTGGCCGTCAACGTGGTGGACATTCGAGGACTGTACACCGTCGGCTTCGAGGCCGCCAACAATGATCTGGCCAGGAACCTGACCGGTGAGCCAATCAGCCGGGAGGACTTCAATGCGGGCCTGGACATGGCCAGCGAATTCTCCGGCCTCTACCGCGACCAGACCTATCAGCGCCGCCCCCTGGAAAAGCTGAGCGAGGAGACCGGGGGCATCCTGTTCACCGACAACAACGACCTGGTAGCGGGCCTCGGCCAGATCAGCAATACCCAGTCCTATTACTATGTGCTCTCTTACGCTTCCCCCGATCAGAAGGCCAACGGCAAGTACCACAAGATCCGGGTGGAAGTGGACCGTCCCTCTCTCGAGCTCAGTTACCGCCGAGGCTACTATGCTCCCCGGGAGATCCTCTCCCTGGAGGATCGCAAGAACGAAGACATTCAACTGGCACTGGCCGCCCCGGGGAATTTCGATGAGATTCCGCTGCAACTGGACTACCGTTCGTCTCCGGCCCAGGACGGCCGCCATCGCCTGAGCGTCTTCACCAACGTCGGTATCGCGGGGGTGCCCTTTCGGCAGGAGGGAGAACGGCGCCAGAATCTCCTCCACCTGTTGCTGATGGTCTACGGCCAGGATGGCGAGCGCGTGGACGGGTCCCAGAAGACCATCGAGCTGAACCTGAGCGAATCCAGCTACCGCACCATGCTCCAGCGCGGCTTCACCACCAGAACCGACCTGGAGGTTCCTGTCGGCCTCTACAATGTCAAGGCGGTGGTCAGAGAAAGCCACCAGACCCGCATGGGGTCCCTCGACGAGACGGTCACTCTGCCCCTTCCCGAGAGCGCCCCGCCTGCTCCCCAATCTCCCGTTGACCTCGGGGTTGCGGAAGCGGCTCGACCATCCCTTCCCCAGGAGTCCGCACCCTCGGAAACCGTGGAATCGATACCGGCCGACGAAGACTCGGGTCCCTCCCTGCCCGCGGGTGGCTTGGAGAGCAGCCAGTTGGTGCTCACCCAGCAACTCACGCCGCTGGCCGATCTGAGCGCCGAGCTGCAGGCCAGTCTGCTGAAGAGCGGGGAGGCCATGATCTTCGGAGACGTCCAGATTCATGCTCCGGTGGACGACCAGGTCGACCGCCAATACCCCGTCACCTTTTTCTATACCCTTTACAACCTGATCTATCCCCAGGAGAGCCAGGGGATGACGGCCAAGATTCAACTGACCGACAGGTGGGGCCAGGTCAGTCGGTTTCCCTTGATCACCTTGAGCGATGGCCAGATCGAGCTTCTGGCAGAGGGCGTTGTGAACGTGGCTTTCAATCTCTCTTTCAAGAACGTGGAGCCCGGTCAGTACAAGCTGACGCTGATGACCCGGGCGCCGGGAGCCAGCGGTCAGTCGGTCGGCACCCGGGCCACGGTCACGGTCCTGCAGTAGCAGCCTTCCCGTCAAACTGCGTTGAGTTGCTCCGGCGGTGACGGCAGGTCCGGCCTGTCCATCCACTGCTGGGCCGAATGCGGGGCCGCCGTTTCGGGGCGGCCATACTGGATTTATGTGACATAATCGCGTACTCTTTTGTGTACACTGATGGCGCGGAGGACTCGAATGCGATTTGTGAGCGTCCGTGAATTGCGCGGGCAATCAGCTGCGGTCTGGAAGACGCTTGCCAGAGAGAAGGACTTGATCGTGACCTCCAATGGCAAGCCTATCGCGCTTCTTTCAGCGATGTCGGGCGAGACCCTGGAAGAATCGCTGAGCGCCCTGCGCCGGGCGCGCTCCCAGACTGCCGCGACAGCCATGCAGCAAGCCTCGGTCAGAATGGGCACCGATCGACTGTCGCTGCAAGACATCAACGCCGAAATCGATGCCACCCGCAGGCAGCGGAGTCGATGAGGATCGTGCTGGACACCAATGTCCTCCTTTCCGGTCTGCTGTCCCCCTCCGGTCCTCCAGGCAGCATCGTGCAGTCAATCACGGCCGGCGCTGTCAGGATCTGTTACGACGCCCGAATCCTGGTGGAATACCGTCAAGTGCTCCTGCGGCCGGCCTTTCCCTTCGCTGAAGTCCAGGTAGACTCCCTGCTGGATCAACTCCAAGCCGACGGAGATCTGGTAGCAGCCCTTCCTTTGGTTGAACGGTTGCCGGACCCGGAGGACGAAGTTTTTCTGGAGGTGGCCCTGTCCGGGAATGCCCAATGTCTGGTGACCGGGAATCTCAAGCACTTCCCTGAGCAAAATCGTCAAGGGGTGCGGGTGGTATCGCCGAGAGAATTCCTGGATCTGTTCCGGAACAGGGGTGGATCGCGTCAATGAACGGGCAGGGGCATTGGCGACTGAGCCGCGCAAACAGTGCCGGCCGGTCCTTGCGGGATAGTCGCAATTCCACGGTTGGAAGACACTCCACAGAATAGCCCTGCAACAACCGCCTTCGCCCCCCGGTGAATCTCCGACATCATCCGAGGCTGTGCCAGGACTTGTGCGGGCGGGACGCCCGCGCTCTCGGGGAATCGTCATCCCAGGACATCCCCGTGGTGAGGTGCACCCCCGATGACTTCTTGACCTCCTGCGAAGGGCACCGCACAATGGGGTTGTAGACCTTCGCTTTATCACCCTCTGCGGTATAGACGATGCCTTTTTGGTCCCGCCATCCGTCCTTTGCTCTCTCTGCAGTCCTTTGTCTCCTCCTGGTCCTGCCGGTCCCGGCCGCCGCCGGTGCGGCCCAGAAGCGGGGAAACGAACCCGGCGCCGCCAGGGAATCGGAGTCCGGGCCGGAATTCACGGTCAAGGTCCCGGTGAATGTGGTGCTGGTCAACGTCACCGTCACCGACAAGGCCGGCCGGCCCGTCAAGGACCTGACCGCTGCCGACTTCAAGCTCTTTGAGGACGGCAGGCCCCAGCGGATTCAGAGCTTCGAGATCGAGTCCAGTCAGGCCGTCGTCATTCAGGAGCAGGTGGACCCTGCCGGGGCGGTCGCGGCCGAGACGGGCGCCCTGCAGCCCTTACAAGGCTCCGAGGGAGAACCTGGCAAGCTCATCAGTTTTTTTATCGACGACCTGACCGAGCGCTCGGTCAAATTCTTCGGCTGGGTCATCTCTGCACTTCAGGAGTTCATGGAGGAAGAGATGGGACCCCGGGACCAGGTCGGAGTCTTCTCGGCCTCCGGGTCGGTCCGCATTCCCTTTACCGGCGACCGGACGCTGTTGTGGGACCGGATCGAGGAACTGGAGGCGGGAAAGCTGAACTTGCTCCGCCCTCTCCGAACCATGTCGGATGTTCGGGCCATCAAGATCGTGGAGGGTGTGCTCAAGGGTCGAGTGAGCGATACAGAGGAATTCGAGGCATGGCGGCAATACAATGAAGTTCAGGCGTCAATCCACCGGCTGCTAGGAAGTCTGCGCCAGCATCTGCGCTACCTTAAGCATTTCCGGGGCAGCAAGTCGCTGGTGTTGTTGTCGGAAGGGTTTGTCCCGGCCCGGCCCATGCGTTGGAGGGTGGATCGGATGGTGGACCAGGCCCTGCGGTCCCGGGTGACCCTTAACGCCTTGGACATCAAGGGTCTGGAGACGTCTCCCTTGTCCACGGACATCGCCTTTGGGGACTTTCCCCTGGAATCGCTGGCGGAGGACACCGGAGGGATCTTCTATCGCGCCAGCAATGACATTGTGGCAGGTTTCCGGCAGATCAGAGACGCTCAGTCCTTCTACTACGTCCTCTCCTACGCTTCAGCCGATCAGAAGGCCGGCGGCAAATACCACAGGGTCCGTGTGGAAGTGGACCGCCCCGGACTGGAGCTCAGCTACCGCCGGGGTTACTTTGCACCCCGTGAAGAGCTGTCCCAGGAAAAGCGCAAGAAGGAGGACTTTCGGCTTGCTCTGGAGGCGCCGGGCCGCTTCGACCAGATCCCTCTGGAGATGACCTTTCGGTCCTCTCCCCTCGACCGGGACCGCCATCGCTTGAGCGTCTTCACCAAGGTCAATGTCGCCGCCATTCCCTTTCATCATCAGAAGGGGCGCCGAACGAACCTGCTGAATCTGGTGGTGGCGGTCTACGATGAGAAAGGCGCCCACGTGGACGGTTCCGAGCAGAAGGTGGAGCTCAGTTTAAGCGAATCCAGCTACCGCTCCATGCTCCAGCGCGGATTCATCGCCAAGACGGAGGTGGAGATTCCTGCGGGCCCATACACGGTCAAAGCGGTGGTGAGAGAGAGCAACCAAGCCAGGATGGGATCGCTGCAGCAGGCGTTCGGGATTCCCGTGCCGGAGGCCGGCGCGGATGGGTTGGGTCTGGCGGCAGCATCGCCTGCACGCCCGATTCCCGCGGCCGGTCTGGAGAGCGGCCCTCTGGTGTTGAGTCAGCGGCTCATTCCCCTGGCCGATATGAGCACCGACCAGCAGCAGGGTCTACTGGCAAACAGCGACCCACTCATCTTTAGAGGCGTCCGAGTTCATCCCCTGTCGGCTGAGCCGATCAACCGCCGGCAGCCGGTCACCTTCTATTTCCGGCTCCACAACCTGCAGCATCCACAGGAAAGCCGGGGGATGACGGCCAGGGTCCAGCTCACCGACGAAAGCGGGCGGGTGAGCCGGTTTCCCTTGATCTCACTGGGGGAGGGCATGACCCAGTCTTGGGGGCAGGGAAAAGTCACGGTGGTTTTCAACCTGTCTTTCAAGAGTGTGCAGCCTGGAAAGTACCGGCTGACGGTGATGACCCGAGCGCCGGCGGCCGGCGGCCAGTCTGCAATCGCCCGAAGCGCTTTGACGGTAGCCGAGTAAGCGGTCCCGCTCTGTGATCCAATATTCCCCAAAACCCGCGCAGGGTGCTATGATTGCAAAACGAGAATATCCGCGGAAATGGCAGCGGCCGGTGGGGCTTTCCATTCAGATTGGGTTTCCCAAGACAAGATGGACAGCCGGACCCGGGAGTTCCTGGTCAGCCACGGAGTTGGAAAAGGATGGCCGCTCATTGGCGCCGTTGCCGCTGATCCCGATAGTGTCATCAAGATGTCCGGGTGCCACAGGCATGCCGGGAACAGGAGGATGCATGTCACGACTGGTCAAGTCTTCAGGGTTGCCGCTTCTGGCGGTGGCGCTCCTCGGCCTGTTCGTCCCCGAGGTTTGCGAGGCTCAGAGAGCACAGGTCATGGGGCAGGTCAAGGGGGTCGACGGCAAGCCTCTGAAAGGGGCCGTGATTCACATCGATGACACCCAGACCGAGCGAAAGTTCACGGTCAAGACCAACAAGAAGGGCCGCTACTTTCACGGAGCCATTCCCCTGGGTTACTACCGGGTGAGTGTGCAGGTGAACGGCACCGAAATGCACGCGGTGCCCCGGGTGAGGATTTACCGAACCAAGCGGCCGGGCGACACCTTTGCCTATGACGCCGAGCCGGTGCGCGTGGACTTCGATCTTGAGGCAATCGCCAAGTTGAAAAAGAAGCGTCAGCAGGCCCTGGCCAAACGCTCGACCGCCGAAATCGCCGCCGACCGCGCCAAGCAGGAAGAGCGCAAGTTCGGCCACATGAACGAGGCGTTCAAGAAGGGCCGGGAACATTTCCATGCCAGGCGCTTCCGGCAGGCCTTGCAGGCCTATGTCCAGGCGGCCGAGATGGACCCGCGGCAACACATCATTTTCGCAGAGATGGGGGAGGCGCACCGGGCATTGCGGAAATACGATGCTGCCATTGAGAGCTACCAGAAGGCCCTTACGGTTCTGGCTCAGAACCCCGACTCCAAGGTGGGAGCCAAGTATCAGATGAATCTGGGCCTGCTTTACGGGTTGATGGACAAGACCGACGAAGCCCTGGGGGCCATCAACCAGGCCCTGGAATTGAATCCCGGGGGCGCGGACCTGGCCTATTTCAACCTGGGGGCCACCCTGGTGAACAGCGGCCGAAACGAGGGGGCCATCACCGCCTTCAGGAAGGCCCTCGAAGCCAATCCCGAACATGCCAATTCCCAATACCAACTGGGAGTCTGCCTGCTGGGGATGGCCACGGTGGACGAGCAGGGAAGGTCCATTCCGCCTCCGGGAACCCTGGAGGCCTTCAAGAAATACGTGGAGTTGGAACCTTCGGGTCCCTATGCCGCCGAAGCCAACAGCATGATTCAGGCACTGGCGGCTCAAGTGAAGACCACCTTCGACGCCAAGAAGGACAAGTAGAGGCACCCACTAGCCCTTCCGTCCTGTCTCTGCCAAGGATGATGGCGTCCGCCCGGGGTGGTCCCAAGTGTCCTTCCTGGATATGACGGTTACGGAATTCTGCCGCCGAATGGGTTGGGCGGGCCTGGGTCTGGTTTGCCTGGCCTGCCTCTGGTCCCTGGCCGGCAACACCCGACCCAGCCAAGCCCCCACCCACTTCTCTTCCGACTCCCGAGTCTGCCAATCCTGCCATGCCGAGATCTACCGGAGCTACGGGGAAGTGGCCATGGCCCGCTCCCTCTACCGGCCCTCGCCGGACAACCTGATTGAGGATTACACCCGGGAAAACCACTTCTACCACGCCCCCTCGAAGCGACATTACCGGATGGTCCAGCGGGAGGGGCGCTTCTACCAGAGGCGCTACCAACTGCATGCCGGGGGAGAAGAGACAAACGTCCTGGAACGGGAGGTGACCCACATCATCGGTTCAGGCGAGCATGCCCGCAGCTATCTGAGCCTTGATGAGGGGGGTGTGCTGCGACAGTTGCCGGTGACCTGGTATCCCCAGATTCAGCGCTGGGGGATGAGCCCCGGCTACGACCACCCGGACCACGAAGACTTCAGCCGACAAGTCACTCACTCCTGTCTGTTCTGTCACAACGGCTATCCCCAGCTCCCGGAACCCTCGGACCGCTACGGCCTACGGAACGTTTTCGGGAGCGAACTACCCTCCGGGATCGGTTGCCACCGTTGCCACGGCCCGGGCTCCGACCACGTGAAGGTGGCATCGAGCCGAACAGCCGCGGTCGGTCAGATTCGTCAATCCATCGTCAATCCAGCCAGGCTGAGCCCCGAAAGGCAGCTGGATGTCTGTCTGCAATGCCATCTGGAAGCGGCGGCGGCGGCGCCGCGGTTCAGGAGGTCTGGCCGGCCGGTTAATTCCTTTCAGCCGGGGGAGTCCCTGGCGGATTACATCGTCCACTTCGATCTGGGAGACCCTGACTCGGAGCACCCGCCCGATCGTTTCGAGATCGACAGCGCCGGCTACCGGATGCGGCAGTCGGCCTGCTTCCGCTTGAGCCGGAACGCCATGACCTGCACCACCTGCCATGACCCTCACCGCAAACTACGAGGGGAGGAGGCGGTGAGGCATTACCGTGAACGCTGCCTGAGTTGCCACAACCGGCCCTCGCCCGCCGTCCACGGAGAAACACCTCCCGGCGATTGCACCGCTTGCCACATGCCCAAACGGCGGGCTCAGGACGTGGTGCACGCGGTCATGACCGATCACTTGATTCAAAAGGGACCTCCCGGGCCGGACCTACTGGCGCCACTGCAGGAAGACCATTCCCAGAGGAAGGAGCAACCGTTGCTGTACTTTCCCCAGTCGCTGTCCGCCTGGGAACGAAATCTCTATCTGGGGATGGCCGAGGTGCAGACCCCGGGAAACCTGCGGCAAGGTCTGGACCGGCTCTCGGCATCCCTGGAGCGGAAGAGCGCTCCCTTCGCCGAGCCCTACGTCAAGTTGGCCATGGCCCATGCCGAGACCGGGGCCTACGACGCGGCTCGCGCCAGCCTGGGCCGGGCCCTGAACATCGATCCCGACAGCCCCATCGTCCGTTTCAACCTGGCCGAGGTGATGCGGCGGCAGGGCCAATACGCGGCTGCTGTCGAGCAATATCGGAGAACTCTGGCGGTCGACCCAAACTATGCCAAGGCGCATCTGGGGCTGGGGCTGGTCAACCGGCAACAGGGCCGACCGGCCATGGATTCGTTCCGGCGGGCTTTGCAGTCCGATCCGCTTCTGGCGGAGGCCCACCTCGGACTGGGACGGGAATCCCTGGAAAGGGGACCGGCTGCCGAGGCGGCACGCCATTTTCTCCAGGCCCTCCGGGTCGACCCGGACAGCGCGGAGGCCTATCTGAACCTGGGCTTGGCCCAGGCGCGGCAGGGCCTTCAGGAGGAAGCTCTGGCAGCCTTTCGCCAAGCCGCCGCATTGGAACCCGCTTCCCCTGAAGCCCACTACAACCTGGGGGTGGCTCTGGCTCGGAAGGGACGCATCCGGGAGGCGTTGAAGGCCTTTCGGGAAGCGGTCCGACTGAAGCCGGACGACGCCGAGGCCCACTCCAACCTGGGGATGGCCTACAGCCAACTGGACCGGCTGGAGGACGCCGTGGAGGCCTTTCGCCAAGCCGTGCGCCTCCGGCCCGATTCAGCCAGGGCCTATTTCAACCTGGGCCTGACCCAGGCCCGCCTGGGCCGCTCGCGGGAGGCCATCGAGGCCCTGTCTCGAGGCGCGAGCCTTTCCCCCCGCAATACAGAGATCCGGCTCAACCTGGGCCTGCTCTACCTGAGTGCGGGGGAGCGGGCCTCGGCGCTGGAGCAGTATGAGGTCCTCAAGGAATTGGACCCGGAACGGGCCAAGGTGTTGGCGGAGCGAATCCGCGGGAGCGAGCAGTGAGCTACCCCCGATAGTTCAGGTGGATTTCCACGCTCTGCACCACCAGGGGCGGACGCAGCCGTGCATCCCGTTCCAGCAGGCGCACCTGGACCAGGTGGGTGCCCCGGGCAGCTTGTTCCGGGCGCAGCTTCCACACCAGCCAACTGTCTTCTGCCACATCGGAGGGGTTGTCCGGGTCGTCCGCGGCCACGTTGCGTATCTGAGGCTCGGGCAACTGGACGCCGTCCAGGCTGACTTCGACCTTGTCCGCGACCGAGCGGTGTTTCAGTTCCACCTGCAACTCGGCGGTCTTGAGGTTGCCTTCGCGAGCTTCCTGAACCGTGTCGTCGTAGACCTTGACGTGGAAGCGGGGGCCTTCCTCCGTCAGTGTCCGGTAGAGCGCCACCGGGGTTTCTCCATAGAGGCGGTCGTGAAGGTCGGCGCCGGCCCAGTTTCCTTCCTTGGGTTCACTGAAAGGCCAGCCGCCGACGTAGCGGTGCAGGGTGGCGTAGATCTTGTCGGTTCCCTTGAGTGTCCCTAGCGATCCCACGGTCGTCAGCAGCGGGCGGCGGGTCTTTTCGTTGGCGTGCCAGTTGAAGCAGTAGATGCCGTCGGCCCCGCGTTCCAGGTAGCCGGCGGCGGCGGCCCGCACCATGGCCTCATGCCATTCCCGGTGGGGCTTCAGCCCCTGGTGGGGGCCCCAGAAGCCGCTGTCGAAGCCGGGATAGAAGCGGACCCCACTGCCTTTCAACAAGTCGAGGAAGGCTTCCACCTCCACGCCGTAATCGGTTCCGGCTCCACCCCCGGCCGCCATCATGTCGCAGAGATCTTCCCGGACCCAGGTCTTCAGGTCGTAGCCGATGCGCCGGCAGGCCTCCAAGGTGGTGGCCACTCTTACCGACACGTAGAAGGGCCTGCCTCTTTCCCGGCCCAGGCGTCGGGTCATGGAGCGCAAGGCGCGCTGGAGGTCCGTCAGGGTATAACTGAGGCGGGAGGCGTCATCCAGGGGCAGGTGGAAGGCGTGGCGTTGCCAGTCCAGCTCGACTCCGTCCCAGTCGGCCAGCTTGCAGACCTCGGTGACGCTCTTCAGGCGGAGTTCCCGAATCTGGGGGATGGCGAAGTTCCAGGAGGCCGCGAACCACTTGGGAGCCTGGCGGGGGCCCAGGCACCACTCCGGGTGCTGCTTGCGCAAGGGAGTCAGTCCTTCGATGCTGGCCTCGGCCATGTCCTCGAGCTGCAGGCCGCTGAAGTGGTTGTCGTTCATGCGGATGGAGGCGTAGACATGCATTCCCAGCTCATGACCCCGCTTCACCAGGGCGGCATAGGGATTCTCGCCCTTGCGCAGCAGTTCCCGGATACCTTCGTTGTGCCGCATGGACCGCACCGTGTCGTAGAGGCGGCCCTGGGAGTCGCCCGCCATTTCCATGGTCTTGGAGGGCCACTTGGCCTCGTGCTCGCCGGTGCACCAGAAGTGAGCCCCCACCTGGGTGTCCTTCATGGGAGCGTAGGCCTTTTCCACGAATTGCTCCACCGATTGCGGGTATTCGGAGTAATCGTGAGGAGCCCCGTCCCAGTTGTAGATGACGGGATAGGCCGGTGGCCTGTCTTTGACGGACCCTTGGGAAGTACCGCCTGCGGCCTTCCCCCGCGGGGGAAAATCGGTCAGGGACCCTCCCCAGGCCGCCATGCCCAGGGCTCCCGTTTCCAGAAAGGTTCGTCGGTTGAATTCCATTTTGACTCCTTCTCTTGAATGTCACCGCTCGCCGGGGTGGAGAGTTCGGTCAAGGTCGTTGCGGAACCAATAGCTTGGGGGTGCAGGCGCCCGCACACTGTAACACCAAAAGCCCGGAGGGAAAAAGAGTTAAAGAGTTATCCACGAAGGGCCACTAAGGCGTTGAGGTTAGCCGCGACGGGATGCCAAGGTCACGAAGGAATGGTCGATGTACTAAGTACTCAAACGTCAGCAGAATAATCAGTACGAACCACGTGATCTGTTAGAGCTGGCCAGCCTGCCGACGTTGACCTTGCTGGGAGCCGTCAAGCCACCCGCCAACAGCTACAAGCCCAGCAACCAATACAGGCAGACTTACGCGGACGCTGCTCACGGGGTCCGGTGCCGGTTGCGCAACGTCAAGCTGTTCGACCAAGCTGTTCGACCAACGAACTGTAGGACACCCCAGGCACGGCCAGCCCGCCTGCAACGTAGAGCCCCTCCCCCTTTTACGCAATGAGTTTCACCTCTCCCTCCGCGTTGACACGTGGATTGGTTCTTGTGATAATCCGGATATGCTACTATAATTGTATTCTTAAAGACTACATCCATCTGATTATTAGGGTAGACCAGGAGCCAAGGGAATGCTCTCTGGCCAGAACGCTAATGGATTTGGGGGATGTCAGGATGACTGCCGACGTTTTTGAGGACGGCACCGGTTGAATCCTACAGAGGCTCACGAAAGAGGCCACGAGAACTAACCGGAGACCTCTGGAATTCACAAAAATGTCCGATGACTTTCACATTTTGCCACCCCCGAAGCTTAAGGGAGCCGCCAAAGATTGTCCTCTCCTCGAAGGCGATAGCGAAGCTTGGATTGTATGCTGCTCCCGTCGCTTTTTCCCCCTCGCCAAGCGGATCGCCGGCGATGACGGTCTGGCCGAGGATGTTCTTCAGACGAGTTGGATCAAGATCCTCCAATGCATCAATCATTCCAGCTTTGACGGTCCAAAGGCCTGCCCATGGGTGCATCGGATCGTCGCTAATACGGCTAGGGATTTCCACAGAAAAAGGGAACGTCGGCGGGAAGATGCGCTTGAAGACCAAGCAACCCTGACCCCGCATCCTGAAACTCTGGCACAGGAAAGAGAAATGCTTGTCCTGCTTAAGGAAATGATCGACCTCCTGCCAGGAACCTACCGTCAGGTCATGGAGCTGCGTCTGTACCAGGGGTTCTCCACCAAGCAGATCTCCCAACGCCTTCACATCTCTCGCGGGAATGTCGCCGTCCGCATGAATCGCGCCATCAATATGATCAAACGCCGCATTGATGCCCGCGCTCGATCATTATCGAAAAAAGGCGACCCGCAGTCCTAAACGCTCCCTCCCTAAAAAAATTGTAATAAATCGCCCTGTCGAACGTTATCTCGGGTAAAGGCGTAAGAGCCTTTCAACAACCACCAACTCAAGACACAAAAAGTCAGAGAATTCTTGGCAGGTGAGAACACGAAAAGAGGTGAGAACATGAAAAGAAGAATAGAAATCCGATACCTGCTAACTTTCCTTCTGTTTCTTATCGGGATTGGGCTTCCCCTGCCGGCCGAAGCTCAATGGGTGCCATTCACTGCCCAATATGAGGAGCGTATTGTTCGGCAACTGCCCGATGGCACAGAGGAAGTAATTGCAGAGTTTGAAGGTAGAATATCTCGTTCGTCTTCGGGTTCGGAGTGGCGAACCAAGGTAGGTATGAGCAACGGCCAAGCCACAGGAAGGGGGCACGCGAAATTCAAGGATGCTGCCACGGGAACAATCTACCATATCGACCATGATTCGAGGCACGTCCGACAACTCGCACAAAAATCACTTCCCTTTCTGCCTTCTCCCCACTTCGCTCCGTCTGAAGCAGACGCTGTCGGCACCCAAGTGATCAATGGCGTGGCGTGCGTGGGTAAACGAGTCAAGGTGAACGGCGAATTTGTCCCCGGCGCTCACTGGGTTTCCCAAAACCTGCACCTTGTCGTAAAAGAAGACATTACTTTTCCTGATGGAAGCCGACGAGTAGTAGAATATTCTGGCTTCCAATACACCGAACCGAGTTCGTCAGTTTTTGCGATTCCGGTAGGCTACGCAATGAGTGATTAGTCCGGCTCCTCGGTTGGGTGTCTAGACGATCTTGAGTGAGGGCCAGGGGAAATTCGGCCCTCACAGTTTTTCCCACCAATGCCATTGGCGGCGAGCCCTCGCTTTATTCAGGCCGCATCCACATACCCCATCTGGAGTGCTAAGTCGAGCATTTAAAGAAGCACACTGAACGGCCGAATTCGGATAACTCACGACATGTCAATTCCTTCCGCTTCCCCGGCTCACGACTTCTTTGGACAGAAAACTGAGAAGCTTCAGCAGAGGAGGATCACGCTATGTCTGGACGAAGGACTCTCCCCGGGAGGGAATGTAATATTTATAACTATTACACAGGAGGTTATAAGTAACCCTAAATCACAGAAGAACTCCCGTGACGCTCCTAATGGAACTCGTCGAATCGTGGAATTCTTGGAATTCTGGCACAGGGAACCAGTAGGTCAAAGTGTGCCATTTTGGAGAACTGTACAATCACCTATGCGAGTTCGCAGCAATGAAATGTGAAGGAGGTGTTCTTGACGCAGAGAAAGAATATCAAGCTGTCGCCCCTTGAGCTCAAGGCTATGGAGGCACTCTGGAAGCTTGGCCGGGCGTCTATCAGAGAAATTCTCGAGCAGCTCCCTGTAGGTAGAACGCCCGCCTATACGACGGTCCAAACCATAATCTTTCGCTTGGAGGCAAAGGGAGCCGTACAGAAAATTCGAAAGATCGGGAATGCTTGGATTTTTGTCCCCCTCATCACCCGAGATCAGGCCTACAGTCGGTTGGTGAGCGATTTCCTGGAGTTGTTCAGCGGTTCTCCGCGGCCGGTAATGTCTCACTTGGCTGAAACCGGCACGCTGACTCTAGACGACCTGCGGGATTTGGAAAGGATCCTCCAGAAAACAAAAACCCAACGAAAAAGCACCGCAACTGTGGGCCCGAAACCCGAGTGAACGCTGAGTACGAGGTCAGCAAGCAGGAATGTCTCCCATGAACATACACCCATGGCTGGCAGAGTGGTCTTCCTTTTTGTGGCCTAACGTTTGGGTTCACCTCTGGGAGACAACCGTGTTTGTTGGACTAGTGGCGTTGGCTGTCCGGTCAATCACGCGAGCGCCGGGACGGATTCGCTATTTCTTCTGGCTTACCGCGGCGGTCAAGCTGCTTGTTCCCTCACTCCTATTGGGATGGCTGATATCGGAAATTTCTCCTAGGGTACCAGTCTTATCCCCACCGTCCCTGGAACAATCGACCAACCTGGCTCAAGCTTCCAGCTCCGTAAGACCCCCCTATGCAACTCTCAAGCCACTGCTACTGAGCCGGCCTCCTGTGACTCAGCCCGTGGCCGCTGCCGTCCATAGCGAACTTTACTGTACGCTCACACTGGCTTGGTTGATGGGTTGTGTATTCTTCGTCGTTCGCTGGACGAGGGGCTCTTTACGTGTGGCCTGGGCCGTCAGGACCGGACACAGGATCGTCGCTTCCAGAGAAAAGGAGACCCTTAAGAGAGTCCGCTCCTGGCTTCTATTGAAACAGGACGTTGACATCCTCGTTTCAGCCAAAGTCACCGAAGCAGGACTTTGGGGTATTTGGAAACCCACAGTCTTATTGCCCGAAAGGGGCACAAGCCGCTTGAGCGACGAGGAACTGGAAGCGGTCCTGCTCCACGAGCTGCTTCATGTGGAGCACAGGGACAACCTCGCTGTCTTCCTCCAAAGAGCCATCGTAGCTTTGCTGTGGTTTTATCCCCTTGTATGGCTCATCGACAGGAAGTTGTCCGAGGAACGGGAGCGAGCCTGTGATGAAGAAGTCGTGAGGCTCAAGCAATCCCCGGAGACTTACATCTCGGGGATTTTAAAGGTTGTCAGGGCCTGTGTGGAGCACCGGTTGGTTGGAGCGTCGTCGATTGGCGGTTCAAGCCTCAAAAGTCGGATGAAACATCTCCTGTCCACCGGGCCGCCACGCAAGCTCGGCACCCGGGAGCACGCCTTGATAGTTGCATTGGCGGCGGGTTTGGCCACCTTCTCCGTGTGTGCAGGCTTGATTAACCATGATGCCTACGCCGCCTGGAGCCGCCCGACCGATCAGGACTCGTCGCATTTCCAGACTAGTCAGCAAGAAACTCCAGAAGATGTGAGTGTAGTGGTTCGCATGTCCAGCAGCGAATGCGGACCAATTGTCGAAGAATCCATGCGGTACCACCAAATGGGTCCTCCTCCTCCCGGTGTCACCTTACAGCAAATAGATCAGAGTCCAGAATTACCGATATTGTTTCGAAATCCAAGAGCCTGTCCCCTACTCATTACCGGTGCCCGTTTGAAAGCGCTGAAGGTCGAGGAAGTGGGTGTGTATCTGCTCCTACCTTGTGTTAGTTTTTCCAGTCAAACAGCCAAGGAGATCACTGCTGTCCGGTTGAAGTTCCACCATGCTTCGCTTCGGCGCACAACGCATGCGGAGATGTACCAGCTTGAACTGGAGCCCCATGGCTCCTTCTCCACCGATCGAATGCCTGGGGAAAGCGCTCAAAGATTACTTCACGGCGGATATAGACTCCTCCCTCCTCGCAATTTGATGCGCCCAGACCGGACCAAGCGTGTGTTCCATCCATACGTGATGTACTTCCCTGTAGAGACGACTCCCGAAGATTTCACGGTTAGCATCCTGGGTGTTCAGTTCGCAGACGGTGATACCTGGGGAACAGTGCCAGCAAGGTTCCCGACCCCTGCACGCCCCATCCGATTTCCAAGGCATGCTACGGGGTTTGGAATACCTGCCGCTTTCGACACACAAACGTCCTCGGAACGCATTCGGGTGAATGAGAACCAGCAGCGGAAGAAGCTCATTTACCAGTTGGAACCAGCCTGTCCATCCCGTGCGTACTCAGTCGGAATTGAAGGAACGTTAGTGCTCGAAACCACCATTGGGAAAGACGGTTCAGTCCAAAACTTGAAGATCATTGCTGGAGAACCAAGACTCTACCGTGATGCTGCCCCTTTGGTTGTGGATGCGCTAAGACAGTGGAAATACAAACCGACCTTCCGTCAGGGGAAACCGGTTGAGGTGGTCACCCCCATCACCATCAAATTCGTTCTTGATGCGCCGCCACCAAGAAAGCCGCGGACTCAGGTTTGATACTCGGCTGACCTGGTCTGCCGTAACCGTTCGGCCAAGCCGTGGACGAACGGTTGATCGGCATCCTCCCCGCAGCGATCAAGCCACAACGCGTCGGTGTCGCCGCTGAGCCACCAACGCAGCGGCTGGACCACCCCCGGACAGGCCAGCCGAGGGTGCTCGCCAGCCGCGAAACCTCTCCACACGGCTGGCGAACCGACCATATCGTTTCGACACCACGGGTCTAATCTCCCCTCTTTGCTCCCAGTCCCGATGGAGGTGGAAGGGACGTTTCGTCGGTTGGTCGGTCGGCATAGAGGACAAACGCGCAGGCGGTCGAGCCGTGGTGGAGCGGTGGGAACGGCATCCTCTCCGCAGCGATCAGTTTCCGTTGGGTTGCTGTCGGGCTTGAGCCACCCGTCGCGGCGGCAAGACCTCCCGCGGACAGGAAACGTCAGACGATCGTCAGCCTCGAAGTCCTTACGTACCACGCGATCCGACCGTATCGTTCCAACAACCACGGGTCGCTTCTCGGCTCGTGTCTCCATCCCATGGAGGTGAAAGGGTGGCACTTCGTCGGGTGCTCGGTCGCCATTGAGCGCGAAGCCATAGGCCCGGCTCAGGACGTCGATCCCCACGGCTCGACCGAACGGTTACATCCGCCAACGTCCCGGATAGTCCAGTACATTCCTTTTCAATTAGAGGGATATAATGAGGGGATGGAAGCAGACTGATCCACAGTAAGTCTATTATAGTTAGTCTGTTACAAGAGCTTCGTTATAGCCGAGTAGGCGGCGACTTAAGAACCGGGTCCCGAGACGCCACGGCCTCCCCAAAGCCACGCCTGTCAGGAACGCCCCTGTTTCAGCCTGTATGATCCGTCCCTTCGCACGCGACGGGGGCGCCACTAACTACTTTCCACTTTTTTGAAACAAACCTGTTTCACTCTCGAATGATCCGCCCCGTCGTCGGGGGCGGGGGCCCGGCTTACTTGAAACAAATCCAGAAAGAGAGACCCGGAAACAGAAGTCAAGTGATGGTCAGCTCAGGCTTTAAGGCCATTATTCAGCCAGTCGGCGTCCTGTAAGCCAGCCGCTCGTCCTGTTAATCCTGTCCATCCTGTGCATCCATGTTCAATCCCGCGGCCATGAAGCTCCGGCGTCGGTCGCCATCCTCCCGGCTCATCCTCATTGCGGACTGGGGCATTTGTCATAGAATGGTAGCGCTATCCATTGCCACTCGAGGAGACGTCATGAGGAAACCGTCGGGGATTCGTCTGCTGTGCCTTGGAGCGTTGCTGGCGGCGGTGCCGGCTTGTTCGCTCATGGAGAGCCGGCCGCGGGTGGCCATTGTGGTGGGTGGCGAGGCAAGCGAACTGGAGAGACTGGCTGCCTCGGAACTGGCCACCATGCTGGAGAGGCTGTTCGAGGTGTCGGCTGCCGTGGGCCCGGCAGCCGGCGAGGAGGCCGGGGCGGTGATTCTGGTCGGTCGCCCCCAAAGCAATCCGATGTTGGCCAAGGCCACCGGCAATAGTTGGCCCGATTTGAGCGACCAGGGGCTGCTTCTCAGGAGTGTGGGCGGCTCGGAGCCGACCTTGCTGGTGGGTGGTGGCAGCCCGGTAGCGGTGCTGTGGGCCGCCTACGACCTGGGCGAAAGGCTGGGAGTGAGGTATCTGCTGGACCGGGACGTCTATCCCGACCGGCGCCGCTGGTCGGGCTTGCCCGATCTGGACCTGGTGCTGGAGCCCAACCTTCGCGTCCGCTGCTGGCGGCTGGTGAACGATTTGCCTCACGGGCCGGTTTCCTGGAGCCTGGAGGAGAACCGGCGCTTTTTGCGGCAGATCGCCAAGATGAAGTACAACCGTATCCACTGCTCTCTATGGCCGGCGCATCCCTTTGTGCACTACAGCTTCCGCGGGATGGAAAAGCCTCCCGGCGTCCTCTACTTCGGCCACCGCCATCCGATCGGACCGGAGACCATCGGCCGGGAGCGGTTCGGCTCCATGGAGGTCTTCACCAATCCCGAGTTGGTGGGCGCCCAATCCGGAGAAGAAATGCGGCGGCGGGCCATCGGCCTGGTTCGTGGCATCCTGCAGGAAGCGGACAGGCTGGGGATGGAGACCGGGCTGTCCATTCAACCCTTCCAGTGGCCCAAGGAGTTCATGAAGGTCCTGCCGGGCTCGGAAATGGAACGGCAACTGGGAGACCTGACGGCAGGTCCCGGACGCGGCCAGTCCATGCAGGACCGGGGGCTGCGGGAGATGGTCGCCACCATCTTTCGCGCCTATGTCGAAACCTATCCCGACATCGACTACATCCACGTGGGCATGCCGGAGCACCGGAGCTGGGTCGGACAGGCGGCCAGGGCCTACCGGCGTTTGACGGCCCGCTACCCGGGGCCTGACCTGGACAGCTATGACCGCCTGAGGAAGCTGGCGCGCGGCCGGACGTCGTTCCCCGGAGGCGGCGAGCGGGTGGAGACCATGCTGCGGGGAGACCTGTCCAGCCTCTGGTTCTTCGATTCCCTGCTGCGGGAGAAGCAGCTTCTGAAACGGCCCGGAGGGGGAGACGACATCCGTATTGTCTACAACGGCGTGGTGGCGGAGCTCTTCCCGCTGGTGGCGCGCATGCTGCCGCCGGGCGGCGAGATGCTGAACTTCATCGACTACACGGCCAGCCGGCAGCTTCGCCAACCGGAGCTGCTGAGGCAGGTCCCGCCCGGTGGGGTTCCCTCAACGCTCATCTATACCCTGGCCGACGACAACGTGGGAGTATTGCCGCAGCTGGCGACCGGCTCTCTGCACCAGTTGACGCAACTGCTCCGCCAGAACGGCTGGGCGGGCTTCTACACCCGCTACTGGACCGTCGGCGATCTCGACCCGACCGTGCACTATCTGAGTCGGGCCAGTTGGGATGCCGCCATGACGCCGGAGAAGGCCTACGCCGACCAGGTCCGGCATGTGTGTGGGCCGGAGGCGGTGGAGCCGGCGCTCGGAGCCTTCGCCCTCATCGAGAAAATTACCCTGGGCCTGGATCAGCATGGCCTGGGGTTCGGGTTTCCCGTGCCGGGGATGATGACCAAGCACTATGAGAGTGGAGGTTTGTCGGAGGCCCTCAGACAGGACCGCAAGCTCTACGCCGAGGCGCTCGGGCAGATGGAGGAGGCTCACCGGCGCAGCCGGCCGCAGGGACAGGAGTACACCCGATATCTGGTGGAGCGGCTCCGTTTTGCGGTGCGCTATCTGGAGGCCGCCGATGCCTTCGGGGCCACCGGCCGGGCGCTGCGGGAAGGGCGAAAAAAGGAGGCCGGACGCCAGATCGAGTTGGCTCACCGGGCCATCCGGGAAGCCCTCCAGGCCTACGCCGATGTGGCCAAGGATCATGGGGACCTGGGCGCGGTGGCGCTGATGAACGAATACTGCTACCGGCCCATTCGCGAGAAACGCCGGGAACTTCAATTTTGAGCGAGGGAGGTGGACAATGGACTATGGATTGAAGGGCAAGGTCGCCCTGGTCTGCGGCGCCAGCCAGGGATTGGGACAAGCCTGTGCGCTGGGGCTGGCCAGGGAGCAGGCCAGCCTGGTCATCTGCGCCCGCAACAAGGAGCCGCTCTTAAGCACGGCTCGAACGATTGCCGATGAAACCGGCGCCCGGGTGCTGCCGGCGGTGTGCGATCTGACCAGTGGGGAAGATGTGGAACGCCTGGTGGATCAGGCTCTGGAACGGTTTGGAACCATCGACATCCTGATCACCAACGTGGGCCACCCCCCCATGGGTGACTTCTTCTCGCACGACGAGTCCTCCTGGCGGGACGGGTTCGAGGGGGTGCTGCTGCCGGTGGTGCGGCTGTGCCGCCGGGTGATTCCGCACATGGTTCAGGACAAGTGGGGCCGGATTGTCCATATCACCAGCGTTGCCGTGAAGGATCCCCATCCTCCCTACTACCTTTCCTCGGTCTACCGGGCAGGGGTAGCTGCGCTGAGCAAGCTGTTGTCCCAGGAATTCGGCCGGGATGGCCTGCGGGTCAATACCGTGTGTCCGGGAGTCTTCAAGACCCCCCTGGTGGGTGACCTGTTGGCGCGGGAGGCGGAAAAGCAGGGGGAAACCGTCTCCCGGATCGAATCCCAATGGGCGGAACAGACGGCCGTGGGGCGATTGGGCGAAGCCTCCGAGTTGGCCTCGCTGGTGGTGTTCCTGTGCAGCCAGGCGGCCGACGACATCACCGGCCAAGTGCTGGTGGCCGACGGCGGCGCCACCGGCGGACTGTACTAGATCTCAGTACCTCACCTCCAACTCCAGTCCCGTCACCCTGGAGGACAGCCGTCCTGTCGAGTTGGGCCCCGGCAGGACGACAATGGAGTTGAGACCCCGTTTGAGCGGTTCCTCCTGCAGCCGGGTTGCAAAGGAGGTCTCCCCGGTACGCTCCAGGCTGGAGGAGGGAACTCGGACACCGTTGACCTCGACGGCGATGCCTTCGCCGGAGGGCACATCCTCAACGCTGATGTTCAGGAGCAGGCGGCCGGCCGGCCGGTCCGCTTCCCCGACATGGTCACCCACCACCAGCTCGATCGGTCTGGCTTCCACCAGCCTCACCGGAAACTGCCCCGGTGGGTTGGTGAAGCCGGCATAGAAGATGGAAGCTCCGTTGTCGGCCGGGAACCGTTTCTCCAATCCCTGGAGCGTTGCCGGATCGCCCATCTGGTTCAATACCTTGCGGCGTTCGGCGCTGTCGCTCACTTGAGGAACCATGCGCCCCCCTTCCATGCCTGAACCGACTCCGAAGTAGTTGAACAGGTAGACTCCGTCGGCTCCCAGGGCCCAGAAGTTGGAGGCCAGGCTGCGCATGGCCACCGGTTCCCGGAAGTGGTTGATGCAGGGATAGGCCGGAATCCCGTAGCGATGGGCCAGGTCGATGAATGTCTGCAACCGGCCGGCATAGGGCATGTAGCCGCCTCCCACGATCAGCAAGTCCAGCAGTCCTTCCTCCATCCACTGCTCCACGTCCAGGCCGGTCCTGAGGGCCATTGCCGGCGTGTCGGGGACGCGCACGGCCAGCAGATAGGGCTTGCCCCGATCCTGGCCGATCTCGCTCAGGATGCCGCGGACCCTTCGCACAAAGGCGGTCATGGTATCCAGATTCTGCTGCGCTTCGCCCAGCTTGAAGAATAGGGGGTGGCGAAAGTAATCCAGCTCAAGCCCGTCATAGTCGTATTGGCGGCAATAGGTGCGAATGAAATCCAGGAAGTGACGGCGGACCTCTTCCTCGGCATAGTCGAACCCCGACCAGAAGGCGCGCATGATGGCGTCGGGGGCGTGGTCCCCTCTGGCGCCCAACAGCAGATCGGGCCGAGCCATTTTCAGGGGATAAGTGAGCCGGGGCGCCCAGGCGTCGTGAATGTCGTTCATCCGGATGGAGGCGAAGATCTCCATGCCGGCTTCCTTGGCGGCTTCCAGGTAGGCTCGGGTCATCCGGTCTATTTCCGGCGGCGCCTTCATGGCCGGATACCACCGGTTCTGGGTGTCCTGCAGCCGGGGTTTCTTGCCGGTGGCGGGTCCGCGGTCGGTGCTGCCCACGCAGATGAAGTAGGCGTCAACCTGGGAATCCACCGCATCCTGAAAGCGCTGGGCCAGATAGGCTTGCAGGGGCCGGCCCTTTGCGATGGGGTCCGCTTCTCCGTCGTCGTTGACGATGATGCGGCGCTGGCGGTCCGGCGAACCGGTGTTGGGATCCGAGGGTGTTCCCGGGTCCGGTTGCGGCGCTCCCCCGCAGCCCGCCAGGCAGGCCAGGGCCGCCGGCAGCAGCCAGCGACAGATATTCCTTGGGCTGTTCATGGGCTTATCCCCTTCCTCTCCCTAAATCTGTAACCGAATGGTTGAGAATTGTATAAGATAGGAGCGTTAAACAGTGCAGCTGTTTTCGAGAGAAGGGGGACCGCCCGGGTCTGTAGGCGCAGGCGTCCAGGGGGAGTGAGGACGTGCCGCCGCTTCCGCCCTCGTGATCGGGGCCCTGGGGGCCAGGCAGCTTCCCGACCCTGGACGGGCAGGCCGGATCCGTCGCCTCGAGGCAGCGGCCCACGGGAATCCTCGGAGGAAACCATGAGCGTTACACGTCGGAAATTCATGCAGGCCCTCACCGTTGCCGGGGGAGCGGGAGTGGCCGGCTCCTCCGCCGGCCTCCTGGCCGAGCCACTCCCCGGCAAACAGAAGGGGCGCAAGAAAAGGACCCTCTATTTCAATGACGCCCGGCACTACTACCTCTACGTGTTCGAGCCTCCCATGACCATGGAAGACGCCTGGGTGCCCATTGACGAGGTGGCCGGAACGGCCGTGGACACCTTTGTCTACGGGGTGGAGAGAGGGGACGGCCTTTTCTATCCCTCCCGGGTGGGCCAGCGCTTCGGTGCCGACATGCGTCCCTTCGAGCTCACCGCCTACTGGCGCACCTGGGAGAACATGCAGAGCCTGATCGACCGGGGTCTGGATCCGCTGACCGTGCTGATCGACCGCGCCCATCAGAAAGGGATGGATTTCTTCGCCAGTGTGCGCATGGCCTCCTACGGGGGGCTGGAAAGCAAGTACAAGGTGCCCGAGGGCGGTCGGGGCCTGGGCCACGAGTTCGTTCGCGACCATCAGTACGCGGTGCTGAAGGAGCTGGCCACCGAGTACGCCACCGAGGGCGTGGAGCTGGACTTTGCGGCGGCGCCGGGGGGAATGCCTCTCTACGTGAGACCGGAGGATGTTTCCGCCATGACCCCGGTGCTGACCGAGTGGGTGGCCAAGATCTCCAAGGCGGTCCGCAGTCGACCCGGCAAGCCGGGCCTGGTCGGAGCCCGGGTCTATCCTACGGAGGAGATGTGCCTCAAGCAGGGCCTGGACGTGCGGGCCTGGATTCGAGAGGGCCTGGTCGACTACCTGGCCCCCATCCTCTATATCGATTTCACCCTGGACGTGGACATGCCCATCGATTGGGTCATCGAAGCGGCCCACGCCAAGGATATCCCCGTCTACGGCACCCTCCAGCCCTACATCAGGGACGAGGCCACCGGTTCGGCACCGTCGGCCCCCAAGAGGATCTACCCCACTCCCGAAAACGTGCGGGCGGCGGCCGCCAATTACTTGAGACGCGGCGCCGACGGCCTCTATGCCTGGTTCATGCAGTGGCCCTTGGGTGACACGGAACGGCGCATCCTGACCGAGCTTGGGGACCCGGAGCTGATCGGGGAAGCCGACAAGCACTATGTGCTTCACGCGCGCTCCGAGCGGGGCGTTGAAATGGGCTACCAGTCCAATCTGCCGCTGGAAATTCCCGGACCCGAACCCGGCAAGCGCTACTCCATCCCCTTCTCGATTTCAGACGATATCGAGGGCAAGGCGGGCAGGATCCGCCAGGTTGTTCTGAAGCTGCAAATCGACAACCTGTTGACCTCCGACCGGCTGACGGTTCTGCTGAACGGCCAGTCGCTGGCAGACGAGATCTGCCTGCGCGACTACGCAGACAATATCGTTCCCTACCAGGGGCAGTGGCTGGAGTTTCACCTGCGGAAAGTGCGTCCCCGCAAGGGTGAGAACCTGCTGGAAATATCCCTGGATGAGCGCCCGCCTCACATGGGAGTGGGTATTTCGGTGGAGTGGGTGGAAGTGCAGGTCGACTACGGGTTCTATCCGACCACGCCGAAAGCGTAACCCCTTGGCATCTGGCTAGCCCTTCCCGGAGATCCCCATGAGCGTGACCCGTCGGAAATTCGTGCAGGCCCTCACCGCTGCCGGAGGCGCGGGAGCCGCCGGCTCCTCTGCCAGCCTCCCGGCCGATCCGCGCCCGGACAGCCAAACGGGGCGCAGGAAACGGACCCTCTATTTCAACGACGCCCGGCACTACTACCTCTACGTGTTCGAGCCCCCCATGACCATGGAGGACGCCTGGGTGCCCATCGACGAGGTGGCCGGAACGGCCGTGGACACCTTTGTCTACGGGGTGGAGCGGGGGGACGGTCTCTTCTATCCCTCCCGGGTGGGCCAGCGTTTCGGCGCCGACATGCGTCCCTTCCCGATCACCGCCTACTGGCGCACCTGGGAGAACATGCAGAGTCTGATCGACCGGGGCCTGGACCCGCTGACCGTGCTGATCGACCGCGCCCATCAAAAGGGAATGGACTTCTTCGCCAGCGTGCGCATGGCTTCCTACGGGGGGCTGGAAGGCAAGTACAAGGTGCCCGAGGGCGGCCGGGGCCTGGCCCACGAGTTCGTACGGGACCACCAGTACGCGGTGCTGAAGGAGCTGGCCACCGAATACGCCACCGAGGGAGTGGAGCTGGACTTCGCGGCGGCGCCGGGCGGGATGCCGCTGTTCCTGAGACCGGAAGATGTTCCCGCCATGACCCCGGTTCTGACCGAATGGGTGGCCAAGATCTCCGAAGCGGTCCGCAATCGGCCCGGCAACCCGGGGCAGGTCGGAGCCCGGATCTATCCCACCGAGGAGATGTGTCTCAAGCAGGGTCTGGACGTGCGGACCTGGATCCGGGAAGGTCTGGTCGACTACCTGGCCCCCATGCTCTACATCGACTTCACCCTGGACGTGGACATGCCGGTCGACTGGGTCATCGAAGCGGCCCACGCCAAGGATATCGCCGTCTACGGCGTCCTGGCGCCCTACCTCGCAGACGAAGCCAGCGGAACCGATCCGGCGGCGCTCAAGATCCTCTTTCCAACGCCCGAAAATTTTCGCGCAGCCGCCGCCAACTACCGGAGGCGCGGCGCCGACGGGCTGTACGCCTGGTTTCTCCGATGGCCGCTGCAGGACAGGGAGCGGCAGGTCCTGACCGAGTTGGGGGACCCGGAACTGATCCGGGAAGCCGACAAGCACTACTCGCTGCACCGCCGGACCAAGGGGGCGGTTGAAATGGGCTACCAGGCCAATCTGCCCCTGAGGATGCCTGCCGGCGATGCCGGAAAGCGTTATTCCATTCCCTTTTCCATATCAGACGATATCGAGGGCGGGGCTCAACGAATCAGGCAGGTCGTTCTCAAGCTCTACGTCGACAATCTGGTGACGGGCGATCGCCTTACCCTGCTGTTGAACGGTCAATCCCTGGCTCAGGAGATCTGCCGGCGCGACCATGCCAATCGCATCGATCCCTGGCTGGGGCAGTGGCTGGAGTTTCAGTTGCGGAATGTGAGGCCGCGTCAGGGGGAGAACCTGCTGGAAATTTCCCTGGATGGGCGGCCGGCGGGAATGGAAGGGAGAATTTCGGTAGAGTCCGTCGAAGTCCGGGTCGAATACGGATCCTATCCGACCAGCCCGAGAGTATAGATCCCAACCTCAGCGGACTTCGAACCTGGCCACCCGGCTGACAGACCGATTGGCCAGGTTGTCGGTGACGTTCACCATCAGCTGGTAGCGGCCGGGGTCAAGCGCGCTCAAAGCCAGATGCTGTTCCAGGGTCATCTGCTGGGCTGCCCCCGCCAGCTCCTCCTGGGGCTTGCTGAGGCGGGTGATCTCCTTGTTCCCCTTCTTCAGGACAAATTGAACCGAGGCCGACGGTTTGTGGGTCTTGTCGTCCACGGTCAGGTTGTAGACCTGGAAGTAGATTCCCATGGTCTCTTTGCGGTCGAAGCGGTCTGCCACATTGGGGTGGACCTTGTTGGTCCCGATGACGAACATGCCGCCCCCCACCTGTTTCGGGGGGAGGGGTTGGATGGTGTCCGCCAGGATGATGGAGCTGCTGGCCAGACTGTCGTCGGGGAAGCGGGGGATCACCATTCCATGGTACTGGGTTCCGATGTTCCCGCTGTGAATGTCCTTCAGCACCAATTCCAGCTTGTACCTTCCGGAGCGCAGATTCAGGGTTTTCTGATAGAGCGAGTCGCGTTCCAGGGCCTGCTTCATCAGCGACACGGGGACGTCCTGTGAGATGACGTCCTCGAATACTTCCACCACCCTTCCGGTAATGGTCGAGACCCTCCCGAAGATGTTTACCCGGGCGCGCTGGACGCCGTCCTGGTTCTGGAAGGTCAGGTCCTGGTGGCGGAGGCGGATGGTGATGGGTGTCAGCACCATGTCCTGGGTGATCTTGAAGAAGTCGGTGGTGAAGTGAAAGGGAAGCAGGTTGTAGGAGAGCTTGGTGTTGATGACCGTTTCCAGGTCCTTGAAGCGCACCTTGGGGGCCCGGGTCAGGGCCGCATACTGCCTCAGCCGGTCGAATTGCCGGTAGGGGCGCAGGTTTCCAGCCATGCCGAATCCCGTGCCCCCAATAATGTCGCGATCTTCCTTGTAGGCCATGCCCGCCATCTCGGCCGTGGTCAAGCCGATCTGGGGGGTGTAGTAAATGGCATCCTTGTCCTTGGACCTCAAGGCCAGGCGGTACTCCCCGCTGAAGCTGGGGTCCACGAATTCGATCCGGACCTCCTCTCCCAGGGCCCTGCCTTCGATATAGCGGTACCGCCACACCTCAAAGGGAAAAGTCACCGTCTGTCCGCCTCCCTCCTCGGGTGGGCGGTCGTAGGTGCCGCCGGCGGAATGCCTCTCGATCTCGTCCGGAGGGCCGAAGGTGATGTAGACCCGCCCCCGGTCTGTCTCCCACCCCGGCCGCCCCGAGGCGAAGCGTTCGTTGGCAAAGGCGATGCGGCGGTAGTGCTCCTGCTTGGCCTCGTTGACCGCGGTGTCCGGATTGGGGTCCCGCCGGAGCCAGAACTGCTCGATGAACTGATAGCGCTCGTCGTCGGTGGTCAGACGCTTGAAGGCTTCCTTCTCTTCCTGGCTGATGATGTAGCCGACGTCCTGCTTCATCCACTTCTTCAGGTATCGGTCCGAGGTTTCCGTGCGCAGCGACTTCTCGCGCTCCCGGTCTTTCTTCCGATCGGCCAACAGCAGCGATGCGGAGAGAACGAAAAGAAAGGCCAAACCGCAGGCCAGGAAGCGGTTCCATTTGTGTGGGATTCTCATGAGGCACCCTTGCTTGATCTCAGCCATCGGTACACAGACGTTTCTTATTCGCTTGGGAATCCATTCCATTATAGAACACGTGCAGACCGCGTCAAATGCGGACTAAGCCCGATAAAGCCACCGGGCGAGCCGGTGAGACAGGACCCTAAGCCACGATCTCCTTGATCAGGCGGCCGCCCAGGTCGGTCAGGCGCTTGAAGCGCCCAGCGTGATAGTAGGTGAGCCGCATGTCGTCCAGGCCCAGGCTGTGCAGCATGGTGCCGTGGAGATCGTGGAGGTGATAGACGTTCTCGGCCGCCTTGATGCCCAGCTCGTCGGTGTTGCCTACCACTGTTCCGCCCTTGATGCCGCCACCGGCCATCCAGGCCACCATGGCCTCCTTGTTGTGGTCTCGGCCGGGATGGGATCGGAAGAAGTCCATGGAGTTGTCGGCGGTGCGTCCGAATTCCCCGGCCCAGACCACCAGGGTCTCATCCAGCAGTCCCCGCTGCTTCAGGTCCTTGAGCAGCGCCGTGACCGGCTGGTCGGTCTCGTAGCCCCGCTTGCGGTGCTCCTCGGCGATATTTTCGTGGGAGTCCCAGCCACCGCAGTAGACCTGGACGTAGCGCACTCCCCGCTCCACCAGGCGGCGGGCCATCAGGCATCGTCGAGCCATGGGCTCCTTGATCTTGTCGTTGAGGCCGTACATTTCCTTGATCTTGTCGGGCTCGCTGTCGATGTCCACCGCCTCGGGCACGGCGAACTGCATGCGGAAGGCCAGCTCGTAATTCTTCATGCGGGCCAGCAGGTTCTCGTTGCCGGGGTCGGACTTCAGGTAGGGTCGGTTCAGCCGATTGAGCAGCGCGATGTCGGCCTGCTGCTGCTCCCGGGTGACTCCCTGCGGAGGCTGGAGATCGAAGATAGGCGCCCCCACCGAGTTCAACAGGGTGCCGTGGGTGGCGGCCGGCAGATATCCGTTGGAGTAGTTGACCGCCCCGCCGGAGATTCGTCCCCGATGGTCGGGAAGGACCACGAAGGAAGGCAGGTTCTGGCTCTCGCTGCCGAGCCCGTAGATGACCCAGGAACCGACCGAGGGACTGCCGGGAATGGGGACGCCCGTGTTCATCATGAAGCAGGCCCCGGGATGGGCCTCCGAGTCGGTGTGGAGCGAGCGGACCACGGCGATGTCGTCCACGCAGGTGGCCAGGTGGGGGAAGATCTCCGAAACTTCCATGCCGCACTGCCCGTGCCTTGCGAACTTGAAGGGACTGCCCACGTAAATCCGCTTTTCCAGGCTGCCGTAGACGCGGGTGACCGGGGTCCCGTGATACTTGGCCAGCGCCGGTTTGGGGTCGAAGGTGTCCATCTGGCCGGGAGCCCCCTCCATAAAGAGAAAGATGCAGGCCTTGGCCTTGGCGGCGAAGTGGGGCTGCTTGGGAGCCAGCGGGTCCGGAGCAGTATCGGCCGCCTGAAGCCAGCCGTCCCGGCAGAGCAGCGACGAGAGCGCCAGGCTTCCCACGCCTCTGCCGAATCCGTACAGGAAGTCCCTGCGCCCCATCTCTCCCCGGCGCGGGTCCGGTCGTTCCACCCGTGAACAAACCTCGAACTCACTCTTGGCCATGATTGCTCCTCTTGCTTACCGTCATTACCGGACGTCCTGTGCAGGCAGAACTCATTCCAGGAAGATGAACTCGTTCATATTGACGAGAACCAGGCAGAGACGCGCCAGCAGGTCGCCGCTGGGCTCTTTCCGCTTATCCAGTGACTCGCCCAGATCGTTTCCGAAACGGATGGCCCGCAGCGTCACCTTGGGGGGAGACTCCGGATCGAGCCGATCTTGCCTCAGAAAGGCCAGGCACTCGTTGCGCTCCAGAGCCGAAGGAGGACGTTGAAAGGCCAGTTGGAAAGCATGCTCCACCTGGCGTTCGGAATCGTCTCCCGCCTCCCGCCGGATGCGGTCCGCCATGAAGCGGGCCTGCTGGTGGGAGAATCTGCTGTTGAGCAGGGTGAAGACCTGGGGGGTCACGGTGGTGACGTCCCTGACGGGGCAGCTCTCGTTGATATTGGGACCGTCGAACACCGCCACCATGGGGAGTTGCAAGGAGCGGCACTGCAGCACGTAGAGGCTGCGGCGGCTTCGTTCCGGGCGCGGCGACGGCTCCCACCACACCCCGGCGCGCTGCTGCACCGCGTCGTCGATATCGGGGAAGAAGGGCGGACCTCCCACGGAGGGATTGAGTTGTCCGCTGACTGCCAACACGCTGTCCCGCGTGACCTCGGCTTCCAATCGGATGGGGTTTCGCCGCCATAGGTAGCGGTTGTCGCTGTCCAATCTCCGGTAGGCCTCCAGGTGGGGTGTTCGCAGGGATTGCCGGTAGACATTGGACTGCAGGATGATCCGCTGCATCTCCTTGATGCTCCAACCGCTCTGGATGAACTGCCAGGCCAGCCAGTCGAGCAGCTCCCGGTGGACGGTGCCCCCGCCGTTCTTGCCCAGGTCGCTGGGCGTGGACACCAGGCCGCGGCCGAAATGGTACTGCCAGATCCGGTTCACCATCACCCGGGCCGTCAAGGGGTTGTCGGGGCTGGCGATCCATTCGGCCAGCAGCTTGCGGGAGCTTCCCCTCGAAGAGCGAATGTCCAGACCCTTGTAGTCCACCGGCCGGGAATGGCCGGTGACGGCGCTCAGGACTCCCGGTTCCACGGCCTCGCCCCGAAGCTTGTAGTTGCCCCCTTTCAGCACATAGGTGGTCGGGGGACCGGCGGTGTGGGCGCGGAAGCCCTGCGAGGCCACAAAGGCCATGGCCTTGTAGTAGTCGGGGCTGTTGGGGTTGGCGAAACGCTGGCCCTGTCGTGAAATCAGTCGCAGCCGTTCCACTTCCTCCTTGGCATAAAGGGATCTCTTGGGGAAGGGGGTGCGTTTCAGATCGGAGACCACCCAGTCCTTGAGATCCTGGGGAGCCATGAGCTGGTAATGGGGAGCCACCCGCGCCGCCAGCCCGGCCTTGAACTTGGCGGCCTCCTCCTTGCGCTGTTCCAGCAGGTTCTTCCAGTCCTCGGCCTTCTTCTTCCATAGGCCGGGATCCAGTTCCGGAAGCTCGTAGGGGGTGAAGGGCACGGGTTCAGGGCCGACCGTCAGCGGAGCAAAGAAGGCTTCCATTCGGTAGTAGTCCCGCGTGGGAATGGGATCGTACTTGTGGTCGTGGCAGCGGGCACAGCCCAGGGTCATTCCCAGGAACACCGAACCCGTGGTTCCGACCACGTCATTGAGGAAGTCCCGTCGGGTTTGGGGCGAATCCACTCGCTGCACGAACACCCACTGGTGCAGGAACCCGGTGGCGATCTTGCCCTCCGCCCCATATTTTCTGTAGGCGTCTCCGGCGAGCTGCTGCCGGATGAAGCGGTCGTAGGGCATATCCCGGTTGAAGGCTCGGACCACGTAGTCCCGGTAACGCCACATGTGGGGTCGGGGATAGTCGACGGCCTCGCCCACCGTGTCCGAGTAGCGCACCAAGTCCAGCCAATGCCTTCCCCAACGCTCGCCGTAGGCCGGATTGTCCAGCAGCCCCTCGACAGCGTCGCGGTAGGCGTCCTCCGAGGGGTCCTGGAGAAAGGCGGCCATGGCCTCGGGAGAGGGCGGCAGACCGGTCAGTCCGAAGTGGATCCGTCTCAACAAGGCGCGCCGGGAGGCCGGTGGGGCCGGCTCCATGCCCTTTTTCTCCAGGGTAGCCAGGATGAAGGCATCGATCGGATTGCGGACCCACTGATGTTGCTCTACCGTTGGGACCTCGGGTAGGGCCAACCGGGTCCAGGGCCAGCTCTTGGAGGCGCCCGAGGCGCGGTCCGCCGCGACATCGGCTGGCTTCAACCCGTCGATCCAGGCGGCGATCAGGCTGATCTCCTCGTCCGTCAGCCGCGAGCCGTCCATCGGCATTGCGGGCTCGGTGTCGCCCTTGATTCTTGAGACCAAGGGGCTGGTGGCGCTGTTGCCGGCAATCACCGCCGGTCCATCCAGCGCGCCGCCTTCCAGCAGAGCATCCAGCGTGTCGACCACCAGGCCGCTCTGGTGCATCTCGGCCCCGTGGCAACTCTGGCAGTGCTGGTCCAGAATGGGCCGGATGTCCCGCTCGAAGCTGATCTCGTCACTCTGGCCATGAGCGATGGGGACCAGGGATTGGGCTGACAGGACGAGAAGCGCGGCGAGGCAGAGGTGGCTGAACAAGTGGTTCATGGCATCCCCTCGGGGGCCAACTGCCCGCAAATGACAAATGGTTGGAGGTCTTCCTGAGGTTATTGCTTACAATCTGACTATCAAAATATATAACAGGGGTCCTGACGGGTCAATTCCAAACGGGCACAGGGAGTGGGTTGCCGAAGAATGGCGGTGTCGTTGCCGGCGGAGCCCATCGTTTCCCTTTTCGGGGAAGGAGATTGGGGAAGGAGGGGAAGAACCACCAATGGATACGAAGAGACTGTACGGAGGCAGGGAGGGTTCCATGGCAATATGGGGTCGCAGGTCCTTCCTGGCAGCAGCCGCGGCGCTGCCGGCGCTGGCAGCCGCATGCCATCCCGACCTCGAGGAGGAAAGCGGTTCCAGGCCTTGGACCGAGCCGCAGCGCTACGGGACAGCCGGCGGCCGAGGTTCCTTCAGAAATATCTGGTCCGACTCGGAGATCCACCCCTTTTGGCACCGGGACTTCCCGAACTTTCATCGCCTTCGGACCGATCTGGACAGCCGCTATTCGCGTTGCCGGCAGTCCATTCCCAGGCTTCCGGCAGGGCCGCTCTACCTGCGCCTGAAACTGCTCTGCACCGGGGAAGCCGGCCGCACGCTGTTTACCCTGGGGTTGAAGAGCCGGGCATTGGGGAACTGGGCCTTCAGCCTGGGGGCCTGCCCCACTCATGGGATCTCATTCGGAATACGGGGTTGGCAGATCCTGGTGAACGCAGCCGATCCCTGGCGGGAACGAACCCCGGTGCGCGGACTGGACCACCGGGACTGGCACACCTGGGTCCTGATGGTTCCCGATGCCGCCGGCCCGGCTCGGATCTTCTGCGACGGGCGCTACCTGATGGACTTGAGGCAGCCCATCACCGGTGCCCAGAGGGAAAAGGTCGCCCGGGAACAGAACGGGCGCCACGGTTCCATACAGCAGTTGGCCCCGGAAACTCCCGGGCAGGCGGACTATGTCTTCCTGGAGAGCCGCCATCCCGGCCAGGAGCTTGACATCGATCGGTTCGAGGTGTCGACCCGGGCGCCGGCTACCGGTCGCACCTCGCTCCCGGTGTTGCTGGACCTCGACTGGGAGCTTCAGGGAACCCGCATGGTGGAAAACACCCTTACCCGCTATGCAGGCAATCCAATTCTGGACAAGGCCGACATCCCCGATCCCTCGGGTCGGGGCTCCGGAGGGTTTAATGCCGAGGTGATCCGGGACGGCGACGGATTTCACATGTACTTCAACGGTGTGAACCGTATGAGCCGGGCCATCGGCCGTGTCACTTTCGGTCTTTACCACGCCTTTTCAAGGAACGGCACCGACTGGAAAGTGACGCCGGCCAAACCGGTGCTGAGTCCGGGAGTTCCCGGCTCCTGGGACGCCGGCAGCCTGGGCCAGGCCGGTGTGCTCAAGGACGGCAATCGGTTCAGGATGTGGTACGGAGGATACGTGGACCGGTTGCAGCAGGGCAGAGCCGGCTATGCCGAGTCTGCCGACGGGGTCTGTTGGACCAAGCCGGAATTGGGTCTGGTGCGGTTCGGTGGTCGACAGACCAATATCTGCTTTTCGCTCCAACCCGGCCTCAATTCCAACGAGTACGAATTGCCGGTGGAGGTGATCCGGGACGAAGCAGCGCCGCCGGAGCGACGTTACCTGATGTTCCTGCATACTCAGGGGCCGCACGGTTTCATTGTAGACGTGGCCGCTTCGCCCGATGGCCGCAGGTTCGTGCGTGCGCCCCACAATGCCCGCCACTACGCCTTCGATGCGGTTCCTCGCAACAGCACCCTCCACGGTGCGGCCGTGGTCCTGAAAGAGAACAGTAACTGGTGGGCCTTCGTGGGACACCACGAGGCCGATGGAGGAGGCTATCGCATGCGGTTCACCGGGTGGGCAACCGAGCCCGAGGAGACGGAGAATATCGGATTCGGATTGTGGACTTCCCGGCGAATCCAGCTCGAACCGAACGGTCAGGCCTGGGAGCAGGGGGAACCCCGCGTATCGAGTTTTCTGGAAGTGGGAAACGAGTGGTGGGTCTATTACAGTGCAGGAGGCAGCCTCGGGTTGGCCAGGGTGGGGCGCCACCGTCTCTACGGTCTGGAGCTGGAAGCCGATCGGCAGGTGGGGGAGATCACTTCGGTGGTGCTGAAGCCGCCGCGGCGGGGATGGCGCTCTTACCGGCTCACCGTTAATGTCAGCGGGTTCTCGGGAGGCGGGCGCCTGCAGGCCGAGCTGCTGGATGGCGTGCGCCGGGCTCCTCTGGAAGGCTTCAGCCTGGCGCGCTCGGTGGCCATTGAGCGGGACGGTTACGAGGTCCCCTTGCGCTGGGAACCCGGGGGTGCGCAACTTCCCGACATACCTATGCCGCTGCGGGTGCGGTTGAGAATGACCCGAGGCCGGGGAAATCCTCAGCTCCACGCTCTCCATGTGCGGGCCGGCGACGGCCGCTGATCCTGTTGGCGATCATGCCGCGAGATTGTGATAGCATCACGGCCCAATGTCCCTGAAATTGTCCTGCGCCTGACTGCCGGCGGTCAGACGTTCCCGATCTGAGAGGAGTCGCCCATGTCACCCTTGTTTCGGCGTGAATTCCTGGCCTCGGGCGCCTTGGGTCTGGTCGGACTGGCCGTGCCCGGGTGGCTGCGGGCCGCCCTCTCCGGTAACGCCCGCGAGGCACTGAAGATCACCGAAATCGAGGCCCACGAGGTCTGTCCTCCCTACCACGACTACAATGCGCGCTGGCTTTTCCGCTATCACGGATTGGGAATCAAGCTGCGTACCATCTACGTCGCGAAGACGCAAAGCGGCCTGGAAGGCATCGGAGAGAGCTGGGGTCCGCTTCCCGAAAACGATCCTTCTTCCCGCTACATCGGCACTAGCGCCTTTGACTGGATCGGCGACACCAGGAATCTGGCCATCAACATGGCCGTATACGACCTGATGGGTAAGTACCTGGGCTTGCCCTGCTGGAAGCTGATCGGGCCGCGGGTCCGTTCCTGGGTTCCGGTGGCGGCCTGGACGGCCTCTCAACCCCCCGAGGGCATGGCCGAAGAGGCGGTCAACGTGGCCGGCCGGGGATTTCACTGGCTCAAATACCACGTGGACGTCATTCAAAACGTGGTGGATCAGACCGAAGCCATCCAGAAGGTGGCGCCTCCCGGATTCAAGGTCCACTACGACTTCAATGCGGACTCCAATGTGGAGGCGGTGGAGCCGGTTCTCAAGGAGCTGGAGAAATTCAGCGTGGCCGGCCGCATCGAGGATCCCCTCCGGGCCGTTGACCATGAAGGCTATCGGATTCTCCGGGAAAGGTGTTCCATCCCCATCCTCATCCACCACGGTCCCGCCGACTATTTCATGCGTCACGGCCTGTGCGACGGCTTCATGGCCGGCCACGCTCCGGTGGGACTGGCCGCCAAGCTGGCCGGCATGGCCGAGTCCGCCAATACCCCCTTCATGTTGCAGCAGTGCGGGGGAACCATCAACCAGGCCTTCCTGGCGCACGAGGCGGCCGTGTTCAAGATGGCCATCCTGGATCATGTGAGCCTCTGTCATCTCTGGAAGGAAGACGTGACGGTGGAAACCATGCCGGTGGTGAATGGCAGCGTACAGGTTCTTGGCAAGCCGGGACTGGGTGTGACCCTCGACCGTGACAAGCTGCGCCGGCTGAGCCAGGCGCCCCGGCCCCGCCAGGACCGCTACCTGGTGCGGATGCGTTACCGAAACGGCTTCAGGGTCTATTTCCGCTTCGACCCCGACGCCCCCGGGTCGAACCTTCGCTTTCTGAATCCTCCGGACATCCCGGGTCCTCGGCTGCAGCGGGGAACCTCCGGTTACGCAAACCCGGTAGTGACCGATTTCTGGGATGAGGACGGATCGCAGGCCTTTGAGCGTCTCTGGGCGGAGACCGAATCGGGGCCGGTCTGGGGGAGTGGAGAGTGAAGAGTGGAGAGTGGAGAGTTTCGGGCACAGGCAAGCCGAAACCCAATCAAAGGAGTGACTCATGACCGATCGCCGTTCGTTCTTGACCTCGATGGCGGCAGGGGCCTGGCTGCCGGCGGTGTCCCAGGCCCGGGCGGACGCCGCCGGGACCACGCCTCGAAAGATTCGGGTGGGGGCGCTCAACGTGGGGGAGTACACCTTCTGGGGGATCTGGGCCGATATCCTGGCTGCCCGGGGACTGTTCGGCGGCGGTCTGCTGAACATGGAGATCACCCACTGCTGGGACGTGAACCCCGAGCTGGCCCGCGAGTTTGCGGCCAAGTACGGCTGCGTGGCGGTGGACCGTTACGACGGGATGCTGGGCAAGGTGGATGCCATCGGCTTCGGCGGACTCTACGAGGTTCCCTGGCAGCACCGCCTGGCCTGGCCCTATGTCGAGGCGGGGGTGCCCACCTACCTGAGCCGGCCCTTCAGCTACCGCTTGCGCGATATCGACGCGATCCTGAACCTGGCCGCCAAACAGGGCACGCCGCTGATGGCCACCAGTGTTCAGGAACACTATTACCAGGCGTCCTATCTCAAGGAACGGTTGGGCAACGTGGGGGTTATCAAGGGAGTGCACGGCCTCTGCAACACCAACGAATATCCGGCCCATTTCCACATTCAGTGGTTCATCCTGCGGGCGCTGGGTTACGAGGTGGAGAAGGTCTCCCTGTTTACCGACGACGAGCGCAAGGCTACCTACCTGCAGGACACCATGCTGTTCAAGGGCAGGGAAGGACAACCACCCTTCCTGGCCGCTCTGCATGGGGTCCCTGACATCCACCACCTCTATCTGAAGGTCACCGGGGACAAGGGAAGCGAAACCGTCACCATGGACCGCAGCCCGGACCGGAGGGAGACCCTCTACTACTACTTTGCCCCCCAGCTCATGGACATGCAGCGCACCTTCCAGGGGGACAGCTACCAGCCATTCGACGTCATTCGCAAGAAGACCCAGGTGTTTCTGGCCGGCTACTACTCCTACTTGGAGCGAGAGGGTAGTCTCTTTCCGGTGGATGGGGTGCCGGTGGACTGGTCCCCCCGCCACTTCAGGCCCGGCTGGATCGACGAGTCCATCTTCCGGGCCAAGTCCTAGCCAGGCTGTGCCTCAGACGAACACGCAGGGGGAAATGGCACGAAAACGATAGTCATTGGCTCCAATGTCAGTAGTCAACGGATGGGTTTGATTCTTGGCGCTCTGATTTGCCTTGTGTCAATTGTTGGTGGAATCCATTTATTCTTGAATGACAAGGATGCCAGTGGACTAGCGGCGATCATAGTTCCGCTCGCATCATTGGCCGGAGTCTTCATATATGCCAAGCGAGAGCAACGAATAGAGCGCGAAAACAAGAACCCGAGCATTTACAGGTAGTTAAGATATCCGTATCTAAAGCAACGTTGGATGGGATCATATACCCGACAACTCTTTATATCTCAACCGCTTACAATCCACTCCCTTCACCATCAACCCCATCTGCTGTGGTTATTCCGTGTCATAAGCGACCGAGAGCTCGATTCGACTCACCCGCACCGGTCGATCGGCACCCGAGGGGCGCCGTTTGAGCCGCAGTGAGAGCTGATTGCGGCCGCGGGTCAACCGCGCCACCGGCACCGGCAGCCGCAAGCCGCTGAAGTCCATGTCCAGGCGCCGCCGGGGGGGGAAGCCCAGAATCCCCTGACCGGGGGGGATGTCCAGGCGGCAGGCCACCGGAGCCAGGTCTTTCACCGCGTCCATTTCTCCCGGCTCCAGCGGGCGGCCATTGAGCGAAAACTCCAGAATGTCGCCGGACAATCCGTCCAGGCCGACCAGCAGCTCGGCCCGGCCGGCCGGGCTGGAGGTCGATGAGGTCTCGTCGGCGACGGGCAGGGTCAGGGTTTGAATGGCTCCCGCCCTGCCCAGGGTGACGGGAAGCGGGGCTGCCTTGATCATGGTGTTGAAGCGGACCGAATCGGAACGGGGGGAGCGTCCGGTCCGGTGCGCCTCGAATCGCTGCACCAGGGTGTATCGCTTGTCCTTGTCCTGAAGAAGAGCCGGATCGGCAATCTCCCGAAGCAGGCGGCTGCGCCAGCTCCCGTAGAAGAACCAGTTGAAGGTGTAGAGCCCGTCGGCCCCGTCCCGCCAGAGGTTGGCGGCGCTGCCTCGAATCACCTCGTCGGGATAGATGGGATAACCGTTGCCAAAGGGGTAGAGGCTGGGATAGAGGGGCAGCCGGCGGCTGCCCATGAGCTCTCTGAAACCCGACAGGCCGCGACATTCCGTCAACCCCTGACCCAGAATCAGGGAATCCACCAGCCCCTCCCGTATCCAGGCGGCAACTTCGAATCCTCCTTCCAGGCACCATTCCACCCGCTCGGGGACACGCACTGCAATCTCGATGGGGCGCCCTCTTTTGGCCGCTCTCTGCTGCAGACTTCGTCTCACTGTTCGCATGAACTCGGTCAGAACCTTGCCTTTTTCCCGTTCCAGGCCCCGCGGGAAATAGAAAGTGTGCCGGAGCCAGTCGAGCTCGATGCCGTCGAAATCCCAGCGATCGAAGAATTCCTCGATGACCCGCAGCTTCAGTTCTCGGACCGGGGTCACCTCGAAATTCAGGGCGCTCCACCAATCCAGGTCGGGAACCAGCCAATCGGGGTTGATTCTCTTGAAGGTGGGCAACTCCGGGTTGGGCAGGGTGCCCCGGGGGTGCTGCCCATCGTGAATATCGTTCATCCGGAGGGACACAAAGGCCCTCATCCCTCTGCGGCGGCATTCATCCACGATGATCCGGGGCGGGTTGTGGCCGGAGTCGGCCAGGCTCTTGGGGTTCAGGTACTGGTCCTTGGGATCGACCTCGATGCCTCCGTGCCAGGTCCTGCTTTCGGGGAACTGGAATCGGTCGGCTTGGCCGGGCCATTCCAGGACGTCGCTCTGATACTCGGCCACGTTGCCGCTGCCAAAGCTGAACAGCAGCGTGTCGACGCCGCTGTTCTCGATGGGCGTGAAGACCAGGTCGGTAAATTCCTGCCGGCTCAAGGGACCGCTGTTTTGGGGCAAGGCGGCGCGCCCCCAGCAGTGGATCATGGACCCATCGCAGTTGAACAGCAGCCGGCCCGGCCTGGAGTCGCGGGCGTCCGACCTGCCGGGATTGGCCAGGCAGGCCAGCCCTCCGGCCCCTGCCAGGAGAAAGCGGCGCCGGCTGAGCGGAAAGTCGTGGGGGAGGGACGAGGCCTTACCGGAACCAGTCATAGTTGAGCCCCAGGGAACGGTCGGCCAGTGGAAGGTCGATTCGAGCGCCCCCGTTTTTGGAAGACAGCTTGAGGGCTATCTCCACTTCCAGAGCGACGGCTACCCGGCGTCCCGAGTTCTTGGGCTCGTCCAGCCGGCCTTCCATGCAGTCCAACACGTCGGCCAGGCTGTAGACGGCGCCATAGGGCGGGACGAACTGGGGGTCGGGCCAGGGCATGGAGACCCGCCGGGTTCCCGCCGGCGTTTCGGCCGTCTGCCGGAGCTGCCAGCCGGTGACGAACGAAAAGCTCATCTCCCCTTTGCTGCCGCAGAGGCGGACCCCGGGAGCACCCCCGCGGAAGTGGACCACCCGCCCGTCGCGGGTGACCATCATTCCCTGGCCCCTGAACTCGTCGCTTCCGGATTCTCTTCGGAGCTGGTCCCCGGTCCCGCACACCCAGGCCGGCGGGCTGTCCAGAAAGTAGGACCAGTTCTGATGTTGAGCCGTGGGACTCGAGGCCTCGATGGAGAGCAGTTCGCCGATCGCCCCTTGCCGCACCAAGGCCTTGGCCCTGGCAAAGGAGGGGTGGGTGGTGGTGATGGCGCCGCAGTTGAGAGCAATGCCGCGATCGGCGCAGGCCTGGACCATGCGGTCGGCTTCCTCCAGGGTGTGGCACATGGGTTTCTCGGTGAAGATGCCCTTGGCCCCCAATTCCGCCGACTTGACGGTGAGAAACGCCCGGCCCTTGGTGTTGGTCGCCACGGCAACGATATCGAGCTTTTCCCTCTCCATCATCTCGAGGGCGTCGGTGTAGAGGGCCTGGATGCCGTAGCGTTCGCTAAAGGCCTCGAGCCGTTTCCTGTCGCGGTCCGCGCCGGCCACCAGGCGCACTTCCGGACGATCCCACAGCGCTTCGGCGTAGGAGGTGGGGAGCCCTTCATTTCCAGGGTGGTCGTGGTGGTGGAATCGCCGGTGGATGTCCAACTTGGGCGTGGGCCGATCCGCGTCGTCCACATCGAAGCGATCGGGGATGCGCTCTGCAAGGTCGTAGAGCAAACCCATCCAGCCCAGGCCGATCACCCCGGCCCGATACCTGGCCTTGCCGGGGTCCGGCCTCTCAGGCCCGGGGGTTCCGACGGCGGAGGGCGCTGCGGACGCAAGCCCCGAGGCCAGAACCGTGTGAAGAAAGTGTCGTCTCTGCATGGCTTCCTCCCATCCACCAAGTGGGCTACGAATGCCCGAACCCGATCCTGGCCGGCATCCCCCTGGAATTGAACGGCATGGCATCCGGAGCGGGGCAGGGCAAGGGTGCTGGTCAAGATCCCAGGATCCAATGCCGTCATTCTATGAAGGTTGGCTTGTTCTGTCGATAGCGATGGCATTAAACTATCCCCAGCAAATTTCCAATGGGGTGAGAGCGTGTTGAGACCGATCTCGATCGGGGTGGTTCTTTTCACCGGTTTGGCGGCTTTCGCAGGCGCGGCTGAGGACACCTCGGTCCGGTTCCGGACGCAGATCAAACCCATCCTGGAGACCCACTGCCTTTCCTGCCACGACACCCGGACCCACAACAGCGGCCTGGTGCTGGAAACGCCGGAGGCCATTCTCCGGGGAGGCGCCCTCAACGGCCCCGCCGCCCAGCCCGGCAATGCCGCATCCAGTCCCCTGATCCAGTACCTTCGGGGTGAGAAGCAGCCGGCCATGCCCCTGGGAGAACCACCCCTGCCTGAGGAGGAGATCGGTCTGATCGCCGCATGGATCGACCAATTGCCGCCCCCGGCCGATGCTTCACAGGGAAAGGGAGCGGCCTGGCCATTCACCCGCCTGAAGCCGCCGGGCATCCCGGCCGTTCGAAACCGGCACTGGGTGAGAAACTCTATCGACGCACTGGTCCTGGCCAAGTTGGAGAAACAGGGGATGCACCCGGCGCCGCCGGCTTCCCGGCGGTCCCTGCTGCGCCGGGTCTATTTCGATCTGACCGGCATGCCCCCCACTCCGGAAGCCATGGCACGGTTTCTCGGTAACCCGGGCCAGGATGCCTATGAGCAGGAAGTCGAGAAACTGCTGCGCAATCCCCACTACGGGGAGCGTTGGGGCAGGCACTGGCTCGATCTGGTTCGCTACGCCGATACCGAAGGGGGTGGCCCCGACTACCCTCGCCCCCACATCTGGCGCTACCGGGACTACGTCATTCGCGCTTTCAATCAGGACCGCGCTTACGACCGTTTTGTCAAGGAGCAGCTTGCCGGCGATCTGTATGCGGTTTACGGCGCGGAGGGCAAACTCGGACTCGGGTTCCTCAATCTGGGGGTCGTCGGAGAGGACTCCGGGCGGCAGAATCTGCTGGTCGATTTGGTCGCCACCACCGGATCGGTCTTTCTGGGGCTCACCCTGGAGTGCGCTCGCTGTCACGACCACAAGTACGACCCCATTCCCACTCGCGACTACTACCGGACCGAGGCCTTCTTTTCCTCCCTCAGCCTGGGTGAAGCCGACCTTCCCTTTACTCAGTACGAGGGTCCCGGTCTCGATCCTGAAGCCTGGAAACAGCGTGCCGAAGCCTGGCAGCGGGAGTTGGACCAGCGCAAGGAGTTGAAGGAGAAGACCACGGCGGAATTTCTGAAGCGCCTGGAAAAGCCATTCCACCTGGTCGGAGGGCAGGACCTGAAGGACGGTGTGGTGCCGCTGGGCGATGCCGGCGAACTGAAGACGGCTCTCAATCGTGGAGTTCTGTTCACGCGGGAGGAGAGGGAACTCTATCGCCTGATCGAGCGACAGAACACCGCCTACGGCAACGTGAGCCATCGGGATTACTTCAAGCCCAGGGTGCACACCGCCCGGGAAATCCAAAGCCGGTACGGGGGGCGTCGTCCCCACCCCGCCATGCCCACCACCTACATCCTGATGGGCGGCAATCCGGAATCCAAAGGGGAAGCGGTGCAGCCGGGTTTTCTGAACGTCCTCGAGGAGCAGTTTCCGTTCGAGAGCGGGAATCCCAGACAGAACCCCCGGCAGACGCTGGCCGAGTGGATCGCCCATCCCGACAATCCCTTGACGGCCCGAGTCATGGTGAACCGAATCTGGCAGCACCATTTCGGCGAGGGGCTGGTGCGGACTGCCAGCGACTTCGGGCGGAACGGATCCGGAACCCTACACCCCGAGCTGATCGATTTTCTGGCCTCCTATTTTGTGCGGAACCGTTGGAGCATCAAGGCCGTGCATCGATTGATCCTGCAATCCAATGTCTACCGGCAGTCGATTCGGAACCCCCGCGCCGAGGAGTACCGCTCCCGGGACCCCGACAACCGCTACTTCTGGCGGAGCAATCCGCTGAGATTGGAGGCCGAGGCGATCCGGGACAGCATTTTGGCCGTGAGTGGAGAGTTGAATCCCAGAATCGGAGGACCGGGATTCTTTCCCAAGGTCGAGGAAGACCTGTTGTGGGAGGGGGGAACCTGGTGGAAACCCTCCAGTAGGGAGGAAAGGAATCGGCGCACCGTCTACATGTGGCAGGGGCGGTCGTTTCAACTGCCCATGATGAGCGTCTTTGACGGAGCCAATCTGAACGAAAGCTGCTGGAGGCGGCAGGTGACCACCGTAGCCCCGCAGGTGTTCGCCCTGTTCAACAACCCCTTCGTGCACGAGCAGAGTCGCAGGATGGCGCGGCGGATCGTCCGGGAGGCAGGACCCGACCCCCAATCCCGACTGAAGCGGGCCTTCCAGTTGGCCCTTCAGCGGGATCCCAAGCCCGGGGAATACTCCCGCGGCCTGGACTTTCTGAGGAGGCCCCTGACGGCCCGGCACCCTCCCATCGAGTTGGCCGGAGGGCGGGTTACCGCTCCGGGGGTGGGCTCGGATGCTTCGTTGCGGCTGCCGTCCCCTGCCGGAGACCAGGACCGGCTGGCCGACCTCTGCCTGGTTCTGTTGAACATGAACGAGTTCATTTTTTTGGAGTGACGCTTTGCCGACGTCCCCGGTTTTTTCCGGCTCCGCCCGGAGAACCTAATCTGAAACAAACGAATAGCGACAAGAGAAAAAGAGTTATCCACGAAGGGACACGAAGGACGACGAAGGGCCACTATGGCATTGAGGTTAACCGTGACGGAATACCAAGGTCACGAGGGGATTGTCGATTTCTGATTGTTTCACTCTCGAAGGGTCCGTACTGCAGGGTGGGGCGGGACTCGAAAAAAAACCATGAAAACTCCCAATCACGAATATTGCGGTCGATTCGAAGCCCCCGCCGCTTCCCTGGGTGAGCTGGGTCGCCGGGATTTCCTGTTTCGCCTGGGACGCGGCGTTGGCGGCGTGGCCCTTTCCTCGATGCTTTTTCGGGAGGGCCTGCTGGGCGCCGGGGCAACCGACAATCCGCTGGCGGCCAGGAAGGGCCATCGGCCAGCCCGGGCCAAGTCATGCATTTTCCTGTTCATGGCGGGTGGTCCCAGCCAGATGGACACTTTCGATCCCAAGCCATTGTTGAACAAGTACCACGGCACCCCGGCCTTCGACGGCGCTCAGTTGCGCACCTCCGGAAGGAAGCTGCTCTACGTGGGAAGTCCCTTCCGCTTCAATAAGTTCGGCCGGTGCGGCACCCAAGTGTCGGACATGTTTCCCCATCTGGCCACCTGCGTGGACGACATGGCGGTGGTGCGGTCGATTCACACCGACTCCGACGCCCACTCCCTGGCCACCTTCCTGATGAATACAGGGGCAGCTCTGCCCGGCAGTCCTTCGCTGGGTTCCTGGACGGTCTACGGGCTGGGAACCGAGAACGAGAACCTGCCTGCCTTCGTGGTGTTTCCCATCAGCGGCACCGGGGGCTTTGGCGGGCCCCAGAACTGGTCTAATGGATACCTGCCGGCCATCTACCAGGGAACCCCCCTCAAGTCGGAAGGTGTTCCCATCGTGGATCTGCAGCCCCCTGCCGGCACCACCGCCGGACGGCAGGAGGCCAATATTCAGTTGCTGAACCAGTTCAACCGGCCCTACCTGGAAGGCCACCCCCTGAAGAGCGACCTTTGGGCCCGGATGAAGAACTACGAACTGGCCTTCCGTATGCAGATGACGGTGCCGGAAGCGTTGGATGTGGACAAGGAACCGCCGACCATTCGGGAGATGTACGGACTCGACAACAAGATCACCGAGCCCATGGGCAGACGGTGTCTGATTGCCCGGCGACTGGTGGAGCGGGGTGTGCGCTTCGTGCAAATCTACTCCCGGGGCTGGGACTCCCACCAGGATATCGCCGGCCAGCACCGCCTGCGAGGCCTGGAAACCGACCGGCCCATGGCGGCCCTGTTGAAGGATCTCAAGCAGAGGGGCCTGCTGGATCAAACCCTGGTGGCCTGGGGAGGAGAATTCGGTCGCACTCCCCAGAGCCTGCCCCACAACTGGAAGGCCCCGGGGCGCGAACACAACAAGACGGCCATGCCCATGTGGTTCGCCGGAGGCGGCGTGAAGGGAGGCACGGTTGTGGGGGCCACTGATGAGCTGGGCGAGAAGGCGGTCGAGAACCCCTACCATCTGCACGATCTGCACGCCACCTTCCTTCACCTGATGGGATTGGACGACATGCGCCTTACCTACTACCACGCCGGCAGGTTCAAGCGCCTCACCGACCTGGGCGGCAACATCATCAAGGAGATGGTTTAGCCATGAACAGCCATCTATCGCGCAGAAGGTTTCTCGAAGCCGCGGTCGCCACTGCCGCCTGGTCCCGCCAAGGGTTTTCCGCATCCGACCCCGGGAGTGCACCCCCGGTCAAGCTAGGCAGTCTTTCTCCCCGGGGTTCGCGCCGCATCCTCTATGTTAGCGACCCCTCCAGCATCGCCCGGCGCTACCTTCCCGATCCCGTTTCCGAGCGGGACCTCAGGAAATGGGTCGACACCCTGGCCTCGGACCGTGTGGATCTGTTCATTCAGGAGGCCTACACCCAGGGGTGGACCACCTACTGGCGCAGCCCCGGGTTCGACTATGACGCCAGACCCCAGCACCGACGCTTCCTGCCTCTGCTGGATCAAGGAAAGCAGCCCCTGGGGATCCTGCTGGATCAATGCCGCCGCCGGGGCATGACCTTTATGGCCGGTCTCCGCGTGAACGACAATCACGGACACGTCTCCATCCGCCAGGGTGTGGGAGCGGGCGCCGCCTTCCTGGTGAACAATCCCCAGTGGCAGATCCGCGAGACGCCACCGGGTCCCTACTATGCCTTGAGCACCCCCTTCGATTTCACTTTCGACCCGGTGCGGGAGTATTTCTTTTCGGTGACCGTCGAACTGGTCAATCGTTTCGACGTGGACGGCCTGGAGTTGTGCTTCCGGGATCACTTCTACTTCCCTCCGGGCAAGGGGCCGGAGCGAAAGGGCCTGATGACCGGGCTGATGAAACGCATCCGCCGCATGCTGGATGAAAAAGGACGGGAAAGGAACAGGAAGCTGCTGCTGGGGGTGCGGGTCTTCCAGACGCTGGAGGAGTGCGACACCATGGGGCTGGACGTACCTGCCTGGATAGCAGAGGGGCTCATCGACTACGTCTCTCCCGCCGACACCATGTACTGCGAGCCCAATCTTCCTCTGGAAGCCTTTTCCCGCCTGACACGCTCCGGTCCATGCTTGCTCTACCCGGGGCTGCTTCCCTGGAGCAGCATCCGCATGAGGCGCCGCCTGGGGGGACAGCCCATCACCCTGGACCAGCAGAGAGCCCTGGCCATGAACATGTACGGCGCCGGCGCCGACGGCATCTTCTTCTACAACCACTTCGTGCCTCTCTCCTGGGAGCCCTTCTACCCTCATATGCTTCGGGGCCTGGCTGAGACCCGGGAGCCTCGGGACCTGGCCCGAGGCAACCGCCACTATGTCTTCGAGCCGCTTTGGGCCGGGTGCCTGGGGTTCGGCGAAGACCGGCCCTCCACCGGAGCGGTCAAGGCGGACCGGATGGTGCTCGAGCGGGGCGCTCGGGGGGGTGAGGGGAAATATCGATTTCGGGTCTGTGAGCACATCGGGCGTTCCCGCGGAGCCTCGCTGCTGTTTCGGGCCTATCACGCCGTCGACGGCGACCGCTTCCAGGTCCGGGTCAACGGAACGCCGGTTCCCGATTCACGGCTGCGGAGACGCAGCGATGAACGACGCTCGGACCTGAAGGCCATCGTGGACCCCAACTCCACCAGCAGTTCCGGCCTGCCTCCGGTACCCGAGCTTCCCGGTCCCTTCTCCACCTTCTGGTTCGATCTGACCGAGCCCCCGGCGCAGCTTGGAGACAACTGGCTGGCAGTGCGGCTGACCCACGGCGATCCGGACCAGACCCGGGATATTCTGATCGATGAAGTGGAAGTCTTCGTCAGCGCCTGAGGGAAAAAGTTATCCTCTGCCGCAGCATCTCGTCCTGATTATCCTGTCTATCCTGTGTATCCATGTTCAATCTGTACAAAACCGAATTGACGTGACATGGTCCTTGTTCCCGATTGGCCCTGAAGTTTGGTTGGTTTACTCTCCAAGAATATTTCTTCTATTTGCTAATTAGGCTGTTCCAATTAGTTCCAATTAGGTTGCAGCTATTCAGATCAGATTCTGTCCTATACCGGAATGTTGGGCCAGCTCCAGGATGCTGGGAACACCACCACCCTGGCCCACTATCTCGACCTGCTGGCAGGGGTAGGAATGCTCGTCGGCCTGCAGACGTATTCCAACGCCCCGGTCCGGCGGCGGGGCTCGAGTCCGAAACTGCAGGTCTACAATACGGCCTTGATGACAGCCATTTGCGGCCTTAACCTGAAGGAGGACCAACGATCTTCGGGCCTATTCGTGTTCATTCGTGTCCATTCGTGGTCCAGCTCAGTCAATGACCGGCCTTTTCCCCTCGACTGATCGGCTCTCCAGCCCGGCGGCGCGGCTGGCTGGCGGCCTTGCGCTTGGTCTGCTCCTCGCGGTTGGACTCACCAGCCTCAACCGGACCGACGCCGCGACGGATGAGTTGCTGATTTTCCATCGGCAACAACGGATCCGGCTGCCCCTGGTCTCCGTCGACGGCAAGAGCTATGTCCCCATCCTGGATGTCCTGCAGCTTCTCGATCTGGCCTATTCCGAGAGCGGGTCGGCGGGGTATCTGCGGATATTCGCCGGCAGGGACGTGGTGGAGTTGAATCGCAACCGGGTTCGGGTGCGATTGAATCGGAGCTCGATCGGCCTTGCGGCGCCGGTCCTGTTCCGTGGAGGTCGCTGGCTGACACCGCGTGGCTTTGTTCCCGACGTGCTGAACCGGGTGCTCAAACCCGCCATCAAAGTGTCTCCCTCGGGGAACCGATGGTTGACTGGAGGCCGGGATTTCGTCCGAATCAATCTCACCGCCCGCACCAACGATGAGGCCAGCCGATTGGTTGTCTCCCTGGCGAACGCCGGCGAGGTGCAGGTTCGTGGCGAGGAACACCGCATTCTGTTTCTGCTCGGCGCCTCTCCGGTCGATCCTCCCGGAGCCGAGGTCACCTCCTATCGGGATGAGCGGATCGGGGGCGTTTCGTTTGAGGAAACCGCCCAATCGAGCCGGTTGGTGGTTTCGCTGGCAGACGAGTCCGTCCAGGCCCGCATGACCCGGCTGCCGGGCCAAAATGCCTACCTGGTGGACGCCCGCCGGTTCACCGAGGAAGCTCCGTCGACCCTTCAGGAACCGAAGCGGTCCATTCGCTGGACAAGCCGGCCCCGGGCATCCGGTTGGAGGCGAATCACCATCGATCCCGGGCACGGGGGCGCCGACAGGGGGGTGGAGGTCGGGGAGGGCGTCTACGAAAAGGACGTCACCCTGTCCATCGCTCGCAAGGTGCGTTGGGTGCTGGAGAGCAAGCTGGGGGTGGAGACGGTATTGTCTCGCGGTCAGGACCGAACTCTATCGTTGGAAGATCGCGCCCGGGAGGCCAATCGCAGCCGCTCCGATCTCTTTCTCAGCATACACCTGGGAAACGGCGCTTCGCCGATCCCTTCCCGGAGCTACGTCTATCTGGCGAAACTGCCCCCCGGGGAGGCTGTTGTACAGGACCGGGTCGAGGAGGCCGCGTTCGAGCTGGTGCGTTGGGATCGCGCCCAGGCGGCCGTGCTTCATCGAAGTTTCCGCCTGGCTGAAATTTTGCAAACGGTGACCAACGAGCGCTTCAATGGCGGCGAACCGCTGACTCTTCGGCACGCGCCCCTGAGGCTCCTGTCCCCACTGGCGATGCCGGCCGTCCTGCTGGAGCTTGGAAACGTGAAGCAGGACAAGTTCAGGGAGAGGGTGCTCACCGAGCCCTTCCAGAACGGCGTGGCCATAGCCGTGCTGTCGGCCCTGCAACAGTTTCGCCCCATCGATGAAGCGGCCATGGCTCGCTAGGAAACAGGACTGGCTATGCCTCGCCATATCAGGTTGGGTATGATGGTTCTGGCGCTGTTGCTGGTCGGAGGCGCCGTTTACTTCATGAACCTGCAGCGGCAGGTTCAGCGATTGGCCGACCTGCCTCCGGAAGTGCGGGCGCCCGCCTTGATGGAAGAACCGGCGTTTGAAGCCACCGCGCCCCGGAAAAAGGTCGTCCTCTTTTTTGCCTCGGCCGAAGTGGACGGCCAACTGGAGGCTGAGGAGCGCGAAATCTACGCTTCCGAGGAGGTCACCCTGGAAGCGAAGCAGATCCTGGTGGCTCTGATCAAGGGTTCACTCTCCGGTCACATGCCGGCGCTGCCTGCGGAAACCCGTCTGCGGGAGGTCTATCGGGCTGAAGCGGGCTTGCTGGTGGTCGACATCACCGGGGAAGCGAGTGTCCGGCATCCTGGAGGGATTACGGGTGAAGTCTCCTCCGTTTACTCGGTGGTGAATTCGCTGACCCATAACTTGCCGGAAGTGAGCGAAGTTCAGATCCTGATCGATGGAGCCGAGGCCGATACCCTGGCGGGGCACATAGACCTCCGGAGACCGCTGCCTCAGGACCTGAGCATGACGACAATGCAAAACAAGGACGAGATGACGGGGATCAGTGGACAGGAGTAATGAAAGGAACCCTATGCGTACCGATGGGCGAGCGAGCAGGGAACTTCGACCGGTAACCATCCAGCCCCACTTCATTGCCGGCGCCGAGGGCTCGGTTCTGATAGCGGTCGGGAAGACTCGGGTCATCTGCACGGCCAGCATCGAAGATACCGTGCCGCCCTTCCTGCGGGGAAGGAATCGGGGGTGGGTCACCAGCGAATACGCCATGCTTCCCAGGGCCACCGAGACCCGGACCCCTCGGGAATCCAGTCGTGGCAGGGTTTCGGGTCGGACTCACGAGATTCAGCGCTTGATCGGCCGCTCGCTTCGAAGCGTCACGCGCCTGCAGGATCTGGGAGAACGGACCGTCTGGGTGGATTGCGATGTGATCCAGGCGGACGGCGGGACCCGCACGGCTTCCATCACCGGCGCCTTCGTGGCCTTGGCGCTGGCTCTGCAAGGACAGGTGGACCGGGGGATCCTGCCGGGTGTGCCGATCAAGGACTACGTGGCGGCCACCAGCGTAGGTGTCGTGGACAGAACGCCGCTGCTGGACCTGAACTACGAGGAAGACTCTCGGGCCCAGGTCGACATGAATGTGGTTCAGACGGGCGCCGGCTCGCTGGTAGAGGTGCAGGGGACGGCTGAAGGAGATCCCTTTTCACGCCAGGCCCTCACCGCCCTCATGGATCTGGCCGGCGAAGGCATATCCCGGCTGGTCAAGATCCAAGAGAGCCTGATTCGGCTGTAGCTGGGCGGCCTGCCGGCATCGGACGGCATCCTTGGAGCATCCCGAAAATCCTGGAACGTGTCCCCCAAGCCCAAACCATGCCTCCATTCGTTGAAGCCACCCCGTCTGTTGGTGGCCACCTACAACCCGGGAAAGCTCAGGGAATTGAAGTCGTCTCTGGCGATGGCGCCGGTCGAGCTGGTGTCTCTGGAGACGATTCCGGGAGTGACCCAGGCTCCGGAAGAGGGAACGACCTTCGAGGCCAACGCCCGCCAGAAGGCTGTCCACTACAGTCGATTCACCGAGTTCCCGACCGTAGCCGATGACTCGGGACTGCTGGTGGATGCGCTGGGCGGCCGTCCCGGGGTCTATTCCGCCCGCTACCTCAGCGAGCAGGCCAGCGATGCGGAACGCTGCCGGAAAATCCTGGAGGAATTGGACCAGGTAGCGGATGTCCGGCGGACGGCCAGATTTGAGTGCTGGATCGCACTGGCTCAGGGGGGAGTTGTGCTCGAGGTCTTCCGAGGGGCCCTGGAGGGCGTGATCGGACGGGAGGCTCGGGGGCAACACGGGTTCGGCTACGGCCCCATCTTCCAGGTCCCCGAGCGGGGCTGCTCCCTGGCGGAGTTGACTCCCGAGGAGAAGCTGGGCATCAGCCACCGGGGCCGGGCACTGCAAGAGTTGCAACGGGCGCTGTTCGGGGTCTGACTGGCAATCTGCATCTCTTGACAGTCAGGTGCCCATCCGCTAGCTTGAGAGGCTTGGCACATCGGACGGGGCGTAGCGCAGCCTGGTAGCGCACCTGCCTTGGGCGCAGGGGGTCGGAGGTTCAAATCCTCTCGCCCCGACCACTTGATCCGGTCAAAACAGAGCGATGGGCTGTGAGGGCCTGGGCTCCATGGCCACGATGGTATCGCCTCTCCATTCCATCTCGAAGGGGTCGGGGAATCCTGGAGCCTTCTCCCGGGTTCGGCGCCCGGGCTGATCGAAGCTGACCGTAACCCGGGCGCCTTCGGCCAAGGGCCCCAGATCGAGGGTGCTCTTCCCGCGTCGGGTCTCGCCGGCACTGTCGGCTCGATCGACCTGCACCGATTCCGGCGGGACCCAGTCCGGCAGTCGAACTCTCACCCGCTGCTCCCGCAACGCCTCGAGGTGAAGTCGGCCTGCCCGAGGCACTTCCGAACGCACCCGGAGCCAGGGGGTGTCGGTGCTGAACAGCAAATTCACCCAGACTCCCGATTCTTCCTTCACCACGCTTGCCTGGTAGGCCTCAGCCAGAGACTGAAGCGCTCCTCCCATCAGATCGGTGTTGTAAGAGTGGTAGGCGTTGGGAAGCGTGAAGGCGAAAGCACCCCTGGCCCGGTCCCGAATTCGTGCGTAGGCGTAGTCTTTGGTGTCGGCCAGGGAGGATTGTGGAATCCAGTCGGTGGTCACCACCTGGGAGGCCAGCAAGCCATTGCGTATGATCCGCTCGGCGTCCTGGAAATATTCCGGGCGCCCGCTCCGACCCAGCAGCAGGGCGGCTTCCACGAAGTCACCGGTGTTGTTGGCCTCCCCGCGGCCGGGTTGTTCGCTTCTGCTTTCCTTGGCCCACCCCCAGGAGGTTCGCCAGCGCCGCAAGCCGACGTCATAGAGCAGGCGTCCCATTTTCAGGTACCGCTGTTCGCCCGTGAGCAGTCCCAGGTCGATCAGGGAGGTCATGGTACCCTCGGAAGAGTGCAGGTGCTGGCCCGCATCCGGCGTCAGCTCACCCTTGGAAGTAAAGCAGGCCTCGATGTTGGCCTCGGCGAAACGGACGGCCAGGTCGACCGCCAGGGAATCCTGGGTGGCTCGAAAGTACTTCACCAGGGCGCCGATCAACCGTCCCGAGGTCTCATTGAGTTTCCGGGTCGGCGAGGGTATCCAACCCTCCTGCGAGTACTTGTCCGAGGGAAAGGAACCGGTGGCCCGGGTCACTTCCTCCAGCCTTCGGACGAATCTCCGGGCCAGCCTGATGGAGGGTTCGGATCCTTGCCATGTCCGGAGCCCCAGCAAACCCAGCAGGACCTCTCGGGAGTGGTGCAAAGCGGCCGTCCGTTTGCCGTCCGGGCCGGGCAGGGTGTCAAAGGCCAATCCGGAGGGATTGGCGATCGACTCGTGCAGCAACCGTTGCAACCCCTCTATGGCCTCGCGGTCGGCCGGCAGATCCAGGATCGGGGAACAAACTGCCAGTGCATCCAGGAAGCGTCCCACCATGTGGGGTGAGCCCCAGTACTCGTGGCGGGCCCAGGTAGGCTCCTCGGTGAGGTTGAAGCGGACGTAGGGAAGACACCCGCGACTTCGGTTGATGGCGCTGCGGTAGATGTGCCGGACTCCCAGCAGCATGTAGGAGCGCAGATCGGCGTCCTGCAGGCGCCAGGGGTTGAGCCTGGCTCGACTCTCACCGCCGCTTACCGGCGGTGTCCCGGCCAGCCGGGCGGCCATCAGGGTCAAGCCGGTCTGGGTGAGCCATTTCCGACGTTCCATCGAGTCATTCCCGGTTGTCTGCCCAAGCGGTCTTCCGCCCCGGCACAGGGTCGGTCCGGGGCAGTCCCGCGGACTTCAGGCCGCGGCCCGAAAGTCTCGGTGTGAGGAGTGAGCCGGGCGGCCTGCCGACTCATTATTGTGGCAAACGCCGGGTTTTTCAACCAGAGCATCCAGCCGCTTGTCGGTGCGTTTCTCCGGGAGGTCGCCGGTGTTGTCGGACCAGCCCCATGTTGATAGAATGCCGGACGAGTTTCCGGCGACGGAGGATGGCTTCTCCAGTCCGCTCAGAGTGGCCGGTCGGCAACGAGTAGAATTGGCGAGATCAGCCGCCTCAGCATGCTTCGGTAACAATTCCCGATGGACAACTTTGGAGTTCGCCTCCAATTCCCGGGCGATTCCGGGGAACGTATCGCCGAAGTCTGAGGAGGCGTTGGAGCCCTCAACTTTCTTGTTTCGCAACGGGGCCATGGAAAAGTTCATGAGACAGGTTCGGCTGCCGATCGGACTCCTGCTGCTCGGTCTGCTGCTGCCGCCTGCCGGGTCGGTGGCGTGGGCCGGCCAGGTGGCGAAAACCGATCTGTTTGCTGCCGGTGAAGGCGGGTACAAGCTTTACCGCATTCCCGGGATTGTAGTCAGCGCCGCCGGCACCGTTCTGGCCTATTGTGAAGCTCGCAGAGGGGATTCCGGCGACTGGGGGACTATCGACGTGATGCTGCGCCGCAGCACCGACGGAGGGAAGACCTGGCTTCCCCGTCAGCGGTTGGTGCATTTAGAGGGCGATCTGCCCCTCAACCCGGTCGCAGCGGCCCAGGGCCTCGACAGGCCCGGAGAAAATACCGTCAACAATCCCGTGGCCATCGTCGACTACGAGGATGGCAGCCTGCATTTTCTCTACTGCCTGGAAAGCCTTTTCCAACCCGCACAACCTTTCTCGTCGCCTGGGAGGGGAAATCGCCGGCCGTCCTCGCGACCGGGTGAGGATGGGGATCAAGCTGAGTTACGACGAGGGCCGAACCTGGCCGGTCCACCGAATTTTGGAAGAGGGTTTCAGCGGTTACAGCGATCTGGCGGCACTGCCCGACGGCAGGCTGTTCTGTTTCTATGAACGGGGCAGCACCGATGGAGAGAACAACTACCGCCCCGGGCGTCTTACCGTTGCCATGTTCGACGAGGAGTGGGTCCGAGCGCGGCCGTAACGCGGAAACCGCCACCACTGGACCGGATAGGGTATCTGATGGCAGCAATCGAGCCTTCACCCTCACCGAATGGGGAGCGTCAGGGATGAACAGAAGAGAATTTCTGGTCGGCGGGACCGGGAGTTTGTCGGCGTCTGTGCTTTCGCGGACAAGGGCAGCGGCTGCTTCGCCCGGACCGGCCGATGGAAGCCATCATCGCTTCAAGCTGGGAATCTGGCTGAGCGAACTGAAGTTGCCCTTTGCACAAGAGCTGGACGCTGCCAGGGAACTGGGTGCGGAATACATCTGGTTTGAAGGCGCCAGGCCGGGTGGAGTGCCGGACATACCCGGGGGCGAGCCCTGCATCGCCACCATGAGTGACGCCGAGGCCGATGCCTTGGGCGAGAGCGTCGCCCGCCGTGGACTCAAGCTCTATCAGATTTGCGCCTATCGTCCCTTTCACAACACCCGGCTGGTTGGGTTGACTCCAGGGAAGCTGCTCGAGGATGCTGCCTTCCGCGACCAGTTCGACGGATTGGTGCGCTCCATGCAGATTGCCGCCCGGCTGGAGGTGGGGGCCGTGCATTGCTACGGTTTCTGCTGGCCGGGGGAATGGTCTGCAGGTCAGGGGAGCTGGACGAAGGCGCCGACCTGGCCCATGAAGTGGTTGACCCGCGGCGGGGTCATAGCCGAGGTCGACCTGCGCAAGCTGGTGGCCGCCTTCACCCTGATACTGGAGCAGGCCGACAAATACGGCGTGGATGTGGTTGTGGGGATGCGGCCTTTCCATTACATGAGTTCAACCGGAAACTTCCGACGCCTGGCGGAAAGCCTTGGCTCCGACCGGTTGAAGGTCCAGTGGTCTCCGGCGGACAATGTGCTGATCGGTGAGTGGGATGCCGCCACGGCCGGTTTTACCAATCTGCGGCCCTATCTGCACGGGCTGCATTTGAAGGACGTTCACGTCTTTGACGGGGTCGGGGGAGAATTCGAGTGGCGACCTCTTGGGGAGGGATCGGTGGGCTATGCGGCGGTGCTCAGGAATCTGCGCCACCACCGGAGTCAGGCTGTCTTGATGGTCGCCAGCCATTTCCGTCCTCCCGGAGGCACCAACCTGGATGCGATGAGGATCAATTTCGGCAAGATTCAATCTCTCATCCGTCAGATCGAAGAGGGGAGTTGACCGTTCATGTCCAACTGGAAAACCCAAAGTTGCCAATCCGTCGGTGAGGTGTCCGCGATGCCGTCCGCGGAAGTCGACTCGGCACTGGCCCAACTGCCGGGTTGGAAAATCAGCTCGGATGGCAAACGCATCGTGCGTTGCTGGAGGGTGAAGCATTTCGTGGCCGGCATCGAGTTCTTCAGACGTGTGGCCGAACTGGCCGAAGCCGAAGACCACCATCCGGATTTGCATCTTGAGGGCTACCGGCAAGTGAGGATCGAGTCCTGGACCCATTCGGTGGACGGCATTTCGGTCAAGGACCTGATTCTGGCCGCCAAGATCGACGACCTTCCGGTGGAGTTGTTCGAAGCCGAGCCTTAAGCCGCATGGGTCTCCTGAGGCTTCACCCCGCGAGGCGGGTGCAGTCGTGGTTTGCCGCTCCACGGGTCCGGTCTGTTTTCTGCCATGAAAATCGCTACCTGGAACATCAACGGGCTGCGTGCCCGATTCGAGTTTCTCCTGCACTGGCTGGAGGCGCGCCAGCCTGACCTGGTGGGCCTGCAGGAGTTGAAGATGGCCGAGGAGTATTTCCCCTTCGAGGCATTGAAGGCTCGGGGGTACCATGCCCTGGTCCATGGTCAGAAGGCCTGGAACGGGGTAGCCATCTTGAGCCGCCACCCACCCCGGATCCGGCAGACGGGGTTGCCGGGCGAGGAGGCAATGGGTGCGCGCCTGATCTCGGCCGAAGTGGGCGGTCTGAGTTTCACCACCCTCTATTGTCCCAACGGCAAGAGCGTGGGTCATGCCGATTTCCCTCGCAAGCTCAAATGGCTGGATTCTCTGGCCCAACATCTGGAGGAGCGAGGGGATCGGTCGGAGCCGGCCGTTCTGTGCGGGGATTTCAATATCTGTCCCACTTCCCTGGATACCTGGAACGAAGAGGAATTCAGCGGAGAAATTTTTCATACCCGGGAAGAGAGGTCCCGGTTTCAGCGGCTGCTGGAGTGGGGCTGGCTGGACGCCTACCGTGAGTTGTTCCCCCGGGAGCAATCCTTCTCCTGGTGGGACTATCGGGCCGGGGCCTTCTACAAGAATCAGGGGTTGCGGATCGACTTCCTGCTGGTGACTCCCGTCTTGAGGGAGGGGCTCGGCTCGGCCGGCATAGACCGGGAATATCGCAAGAAAAAGGAGGGGCTGACCGCCTCGGACCATGCTCCGGTCCTGGTTGAGCTCGGCGCCTGAGAAAGAAACGATCACGCCTATGGACAACCACCAACTTCACAACCGCTTGAAGGAAAAAGCCACCCGTCTGCGAATCCATTCCCTGCGGGCCACGGCGGAAGCCGGCTCGGGGCACCCCACCTCCTGTCTGTCGGCCGCCGACCTGGCAGCGGTCCTCTTCTTTCACGTCATGCGGATCGACTTCGAGAATCCGCTCAGTCCGGAAAGCGACCGTTTCATTCTCTCCAAGGGACACGCGGCGCCGCTTCTTTACGCCGCCTGGGCGGAATCGGGCCTGATCGAAGCCGAGCGGATGCTGACTCTGCGCCGCTTCGGGAGTGACTTGGAAGGCCACCCCACACCCCGGTCGAAGTGGGTCGACGTGGCCACCGGCTCCCTGGGTCAGGGTCTTTCGGCGGGAGTAGGAATGGCCTTGAGCGCCAAGTACCTGGATCGGTCCGGGAGCAGAACCTTCGTGCTGATGGGCGATGGCGAAAGCGCCGAAGGGTCGGTCTGGGAAGCCGCGGCCATGGCCAGCCACTACCGGCTGGACAACCTGGTGACGGTCGTCGATATCAACCGCCTGGGGCAAAGCCAGGAGACCATGCACGGTTGGGACGTGGAGGCCCATGCCCGGAAGTTCGCCGGGTTCGGATGGCATGCCGTCTCCATCGACGGACACGACTACGGCCAGATCATTGCGGCCTTGGAGGAAGCGGAAGGCGTGGAAGACCGGCCCACCGCCCTGCTGGCCCGGACCGAAAAGGGGCACGGAGTATCGCTGCTGGCAAACCGGGACGGATGGCATGGCAAGGCCCTGAAGAAGGGAGATCAGCTCGATGGGGTCCTGCAGGAGCTTCCGGTCGATTCAGAGTCCGAGCCTTTTCGCGGGTCGGTGGAGGTCAGGGTCTCCAGGCTTCCCAAAGCCCGCTTGAGGGAACCCGAATACGAGAAGGACGATCTGGTAGCCACTCGGGAAGCTTACGGGAGCGCGCTGGTCAAGCTTGGAGAATGCGACGGCAGCGTGGTGGCTCTGGACGGCGATACCAAGAACTCTACCTTCTCGGAGAAGTTCATGAAGGCCTTCCCCGATCGCTTCTTCGAGTGCTTTATTGCCGAGCAGAACATGGTCGGCGCCGCCATCGGCCTCTCCAAGAAGAACAAGATCCCCTTTGCTTCCACGTTTGCCGCGTTTTTCGGACGAGGCATGGATCACTTGCGAATGGGGGTCATTTCCCAGGCCAACATCAAGTGCGTGGGGTCTCACTGCGGTGTCTCCATCGGTGAGGACGGGCCCTCTCAGATGGGTCTGGAGGACTTGGCCATGTTCCGCTCCCTGCCGGGCTCGGTGGTCTTCTATCCTTGCGACGCGGTTTCGGCCGAGCGGGTGGTGGCCTTGGCCGCCGAGCACCGCGGCCTGGTCTATATCCGCACCAGCCGGCCCAAGACGGCTGTCATCTACGACAACCGGGAAGTCTTTCGCCTGGGCGGAAGCAAGCTGTTGCGTTCTTCTGAGGGGGACCGGTTGCTTCTGGTGGCTGCCGGGGTGACATTGCACGAAGCGCTGAAAGCCCACGAACTGCTCCTGTCCGAGGGGATTCCGGTTGGGGTGATGGATGCCTATTGTGTCAAGCCGTTCGACGAGGCCGGCCTGGTCGAGGCGGCCGCCACCCGGGGAAGCACCGTCATTGTGGTGGAAGAGCACTACAGCGAAGGCGGGTTGGGGGATGCCGCGCTGAACGCGGTGGCCAATCACAATATCGGCGTGCACAAGATGGCTGTTCGGGAAGTCCCCCGTTCCGGCAAGCCGGATGAGTTGCTGGAATACTACGGCCTCAGCGCCAATCGTATCGCGGCTAAAGTGAGGGAGCTGCTTGCCTTGCCTGGAACAACAGAACAAAAGAAAAAAGAGTTATCCACGGAGGGCCACTAAGAACGACGAAGGGCCACTAAGGCGCTGAGGTGAACCGCGACGGGATACCAAGGTTAGGAAGGGATGATCGATTTCTGATAGTTTCACTCTCGTATGATCCGCACGGCAGGGCGGGGGCCCGGCTTGCCTGAAACAAACGAAAAAAGACAAAAGAAAAAGAGGAATCCACGAAGGGCCACGAAGAACGACGAAGGGCCACTAAGGCATTGAGGTGAACCGTGACGGGATACCAAGGTCACGAAGGAATGGTCGATTTCTGATTGTTTCACCCTCGAATGATCCGCACGAAAGGGCGGGGCGACACTTGCCTGAGAATATGCTGCTTTAGCCGGCTTCCTTGAGAGCGGCGAAGCCGCGGCAGCACTTAGCCGTGGGCGTCAGCCCATGGGAAACATCGCCTATGGGTGTCGAGCCGCGTAGGCGGCGGCAGCAAATGCCGGTGAGCCCAAGTGAAGCACAAGCCGACGCAAGGATGAGCCTTTTGCAAAGTTCGGCAGCGTGACCTTTGCCGGGAATGGCCACAAAAGGCACAAGAACACAAAAAGAGCAAAACACTGAAAGCCTGCAAGACGTTGACTCCCGAACCCGTCGCACAAGTTCCGCGCTATCTGCATACATCCGGTCAACGCGTCGCCATGGGGATCAACTTCGGATTGCCAAGACTCGAAATCACGAAATTCGTTTTGTGACTTTTGTGCTTTTTGTGGTGAACTCCCCTTTTTCACCAGGTTGCACCCGACTATTGAAATAGGCAGAACATCACGATTGCCGGCAAAACGACCTGCCCCACTGCCAATATTGCAAGAGGCTCTCTCGCATGATCTGCACGCCAGGGCTGCGGCCCGGCAACCCGACACGCTCTCTTGAGGAGCAAGAGTGAATGGGAGAATGCCCACCCGGGAGCGCGGGCGTCTCGCCCGCATAGGACTTGGCACCATAGTAGCGAACCCTGCAAAGGCGGGTTTGGTGCACTGTTCGAGGGAATGCCCCTGGATCGCAGGCTGCTTGCACGAATAAGGTTGCGGGCGGGACGCCCGCGCTCCCGGGTGGCTCCCGCCCATGACGTCGGGATATCAAGGTCACGATATCGCAGATACATTCGGGCGCGGTTGGTCATTGAAGGTGGTCCATCCCAATTCGTGTCCATTCGTGGTTCGTCTTTAAAAACGATCGGCAGTTTCTTCCTCGTATGATCCGCCCCGTCGTCGGGGGCCCGGCTTGTCTGAGAATATGCTGCTTTAGCCGGCTTCCTTGAGAGCGGCGAAGCCGCGGCAGCACTTAGCCGCGGGCGTCAGCCCATGGGAAACGTCGCCTGCATCCATGTTCAATCAGTAGAAAACCGGTTTGGCACGACAGGGCCCTTGTTCCCGACAGGCCATGAAGGTTCGTTGTTTCACTCTCGGATGATCTGCCCGGCAGGGCAGGGGTGGTACTTATTTGAAGGACTGCGCCAAGACCGACAACTTGCTTTGCGTGTCGATCAAATAACTCACCACTCACCACTGGCCTGCAACACGGCTGTTTCACCCTGTATGATCGGTCCCGTCGTCGGAGACGGGGGCTGGCTGATCACTCCTCGGGGTCTCCGGTGAAGCTCCTGAAAAATCCGCGCCGGGTAAGCCTGGGGTTGGTCGGGCGGAAGGCCAATTTGTCCAGGCTGAATCCGTAGTTGAGCTTCTCCAGGTCGCTCAGCAGTTCGTAGGCGGACGGGTATCGATCGGCCGGATCTTTTTGCAGGAGAGCCCGCAACAGGCGGCTCCACCCCGGGGAGGCTTGGGGGCGTACGGCGGTCAGCCCGGGTAGCTCCCGGTCCACAATCTGCCGGTCCAGCGCGGCGGCGTCCCCACCCGTAAAGAGAAACTCCCCCAGGGAAAGTTCGTAAAGCACAGCCCCCAGGGAAAAGAGGTCGCTCCTGGCATCGCCAGGCTTCCCCCGCACTTGCTCGGGCGCCCGGTAGCTGCGGTGCAGCAGCGGCGGCTGACCCAACGGGGGGTTTTGTTTCTGCGACTCGGGTTCCCGCGGATCGCGCAGGACCAGGTTGGGCGGCAGGTAGGGCAGAACAACGTCCAGCAGCTTGACCTGATTGCCTTCCTCCAGGAGCAGGCTGCGTGAGGTGAGGTGTCCATGCACGAGGCCGTTCTCGTGCACCTCCAGCAATGCGCGGGCGGTTTGAATGGCTGTCTGAAGGGCCAGGTCGAAGTCGCAAGGACCTGCGCCGATCATCTCGGCCAGAGTCTTCCCATGCATAAATTCCATGGGAAGAATGTGATGACCTTCATAGGCCTCAATGGGGAAGATCCGCGCCAGGTTGGAGTGGTCCAAGGTGGCGTAGAGGGCCAGCTTCTGCAGGAATTGCGATTCGGCAGGGTCTTCCTGCCGGGGCAGCCGCTTCAGAAACAGCAGGGCGGCGGTTTCCCGCCGCTCGATGTGGGTTGCCTTGTATAGGTAGGGCGTGTCCGCCAGCCGGTCTCTGGAGAGAATTCGGTAAGGGCCGATCTGCTTGCCGATGAGCACGGGAGCGGGCGGGTTAGAATGGAATGTCGTCGTCGCTCGTTCCGGAGTCGGAACCGGCGGCAGCGGCAGCGGCGGGTTGGGCTGGCGCCGCCGCTTGTCCTTCCTCGGATCGGCCTCCGCCCAGCATGACCATGTTGTCGGCCTGAACCTCGGTGGAGTAGCGCTTGTTTCCCTCTCTGTCTTGCCAACTCCGGGTCTGCAATTTCCCCTCGATATAGACCAGCCTTCCCTTGCTGAGATACTGGCCGCAGATTTCCGCCAGTCTGCGCCAGGCGACGACCGTGTGCCACTCCGTTCGCTGCTGGCGTTCGCCGCTCTGATCCTTCCAGGTCTCGTCGGTTGCGATGCGAAGGTTTGCGACCGCCGTGCCTCCTTGTGTATATCTGACTTCGGGGTCCTGTCCCAGCCTGCCCACCAGAATCACCTTGTTGACTGAGCCTGCCATACCCTGCCTCCTTTTAAACAGCTTGGGGAGAAGATCGTAGGGAGAAATTCTTTAGCGGCGCGACGTCCTGCGCCGAGAGGCGCGGGCCGATACGCCCAGGGTCTTCAACCGATTCCTGGCGATCTCGGCCTCCCTGGAGGAAGGGTGCTTCTGAATGACCCAGCGGAGCTCCTTGACCCCGGCTTGCTGGTTTTCGAGCTCCAGGTAGCTGAACCCTTTTTTCAAGATCGCCGCCGGAACCTTGTCGCCCTTGGGATAGACCTGTATCACCCGGTCGAAAGCATCCACGGCCTCGGCGAAATTCCGGACCCCGTAGTAGGTCTCGCCGATCCAGTAGAGCGCGTTGTCCGAGAGTTCGGTTTCCGGATAGTTGTTGATGTATTCCTGAAAGCCCTCCCGGGCCAGGTCGTAGTTGCCTTTGAGGTAGTCGCCATGGGCGGAATTGTAGAGTGTCTCCGGGTCCAGGGAACCGCCCGCCCGCCGCGGGTTGTCCAGGGACTCGACCTGGGTCTTGGTCTCCGCCATCTGCATGGAGAGCTTGTTGATTCGGTCCATCACCATGTCGATTCCGGTGTTGACCACCGAGAACTGGTTCTCCAGCGAATCGACCTTGGATCCGACCGCCGTCTCCGTCTGCTGGTTGGACGACTTCATGCCTTCGAGGACGACCTGCATCCTGGCCGACTGGTCGAAGAGCTTCTCGACCAGGTCTTTCAAGACGGCGATGTCGGAGTCGAAACCCTTCTGCAGCTCCCGCAGTTGCTGCTGCAGGATCGACACGTCGGCTTGCAGCCGGATGATTTCCCGTTTTTGAGCCGAGGCCGGAAGCGTCGCCATCAATAGAATCCCTAGGCTGGGCAACAGGGTGTTTCTAAGCAATTTGGTCACCTCGATATCTGGGGGTCCAAAGTGGTCGTTGCGTGAATCATAGCAGCGGCTAATCGGCAGGGCAAGCTCGGGTTGAGCCGCGGAAGAGTCGGGAAACCATCCGAAAAACAGGATGTTCTGCCTTTTAGAAGGTGGGAGTCAACCACTGCAGGGAGAATGAAATGGATGCGACGAGGCGCCCCTCGGGAGATCAAGGGGCGGCCTCGCCGCGGGTACTGCTGGGCGTCAGCGACTCAGCACGAAGTGGGCCCGGCGATTCTTCTGCCAGCAGGCCTCGTTGGACTCCGTGCACTGGGGCCTCTCCTTGCCGTAGCTGATCGTCTTGACTCGAGAGCTGGATATCCCCATGGAGGTGAGATGGCTGAGGGCGGAGTTGGCTCTGCGGTCGCCCAGACCCAGGTTGTACTCCTCGCTCCCCCGCTCGTCGCAATGGCCTTCAATGGTGAAGCGGACTTGCGGGTATTTCTTGAGGAATTCGGAGGCCGCGGCCAGGGTCGCGCGGGCGTCGCCCCTGATCTCCGACTGGTCATAGTCGAAATAGATGTCCTGGACCTTCTTGGTGAACATCTCCTCGACTGTCGGCCCCCTCTTCTTGGGTGGCGGTGGCGGTGCCGGCGGCGCGGTGACTGTCACCCGGGCGCTTGCGGTAACGCTTCCGCCCTCTCCCTTGGCGGTCAACGTATAGGTCGTGGATGAACTGGGAGAAACCGAGCGCGACCCGCTGGTGCTGACGTCACCGATCCCCTGGTTGATGGAGACGTTGGTGGCGTTGGTGGTGCTCCAGGTCAGGGTCGACGACTTTCCCTTCTGGATGGTCGTGGGATTGGCCGTCAGGGTTGCCGTGGGCTTGGCCGGCGGCGGAGGCGGCGGAGGCTCTTCCGGAGGCGCGACCGGAACTTTCTTTTTACAGCCGCCCGAGATTGCAATGAGGAGCGCGAACAGGCACAGGGCAGCCACGTTCAAGAACTTCCTGTTTTTCATAATATCCTTACCTCCGTTCAAAAATGGGTGTGGAAGCGCAATCGTGTCCGGAAACTTTGATAGCGAGCCCTAGTCTATAAAAAATAAATCCAGTGTAAAACAAAAAAATCACTGCTGAAAGTAATTGGACCATGCGGGGGAGGTGTTTTGGCCGCGGTTCGTGAGTTGCTCTTTCTGGGTACCGTCGGCCAGCATGATAAAGACCTGCCGGCTCCCGAAACGGTTGGACTCGTAGGCAATGTGACGGCTGTCGGGCGACCAGACCGGATGCTCGTTGTTGGCGCCGTCTCGAGTGAGTTGGCTAAACCGGCCGCTGACCACGTCCAGCAGGTAGATGTCGAATCGTCCCGTCAGCCGCCTCCTCCAGGAGAAAGCGATGTGCACGCCGTCCGGACTCCAGGAGGGGCTCACGGCTTCGCCGCCTTCCTTGATCAACCGGCGCAGGTTGGAGCCGTCCTCATCCATGATCCAGATCTGTGGGGAACCGCTGCGCCCGGAGACGAAGGCGATTTGTCGGCCCGATTTGGGATTCCATACGGGCGAGATGTCCACGCCGCGGGCCCGGGTCAGCCGCTTGAGGTGGCGGCCGCGGAGATCGGATACATAGATTTCCGGGTCGCGGCTCTTGCTGGAGCTGAAGGCGATCCGTTCCCCGTCGGGGGCAAAGGCCGGGGTGGTGGTCAGTCCGCCGCGGTGGGAAAAAGGAATGAGCCTTTGATCGAAGACGGTTCGAAAGTACAGATCGGGGTTGCCTCGATGGTAGGAGGTGTAGGCGATGCGTGAGTTGTCCATGGACCAGCGGGGGGTCAGGCTGATGGAACGGTGATTGGTGAGCGCCTTCTGCCCATAGCCGTCGTAGTCCATGGTGTAGATTTCCTTGTTGCCGTTGCGGTTCGAGACAAAGGCAATCCGGGTGGAAGCGATCCCTCGAACCCCTCCTCCGATGCGGAGCACGATTTCGTCGGCCAAGCGGTGAGCCAGGGATCGGACGCCCTCTTCATCCGGATCCACCCGGTAGCGGTTTCCGATGATGGACTCCTGGGTGTTCACGTCGATCAAGCGTGCCTCGACCACGAACTGGCCCCGCTGCATATAGGAATTTCCATAGACCAGGTTCTGAGCCTGAACGTCTTCGGCGGTCCATTCCTCGTAATTGACCTCGTAGGGCTGCGAGGGCAGTTTCAGGGGGTAAAAGCTCTTGGGCACCAACTCGAAGACGCCCGCCCGCCGCAGGTCGTTCCACAGCACGTCGTCGAACAGGCGGGTGTGCCCATCCAGCTCGGACTCGGAGCCGCGTTGCTGTATATCGGCCACGGCCACGCGGGCCCTGACGCCCTCGGTCACCACCACACGGACCTGGCTGTCGGTCTCCTGGGCGGCGGCCGGCAATGGACCACTGAGGAATGTCATCGACAGCAGGCAGACAGGTGTGAGGAGTTTGGTCATGGGTTTTCGTTTTCTTCGGTTATCGGGAATGCTCGAACCAGAATTCAGCCACCAACCGGGTCTCTCCCCCGGGAAGGGGAGGGAATCGGGAGGCCTTGATGGCTCTCAGTCCGGAACGGTCCAACGACGGGACCCCGCTGGATTGCTTGATGGTTTCCCTGGCAATGGAACCGTTCCGGCGGATGGTGAATTGAACCACCACCCGCTTGGCCGTGCGCACGTTGGGACTGACCAGGTTCTTCTGCCAGTTGCTGCTGACGATGTCGCGAATCTGCCTCACGTACCAGCCATACTTCTTGCCGAAAAACCCGTCGCCCAATCCGATGCCACCGGACCCCGTGCCGGTTTGAAACTGGGAATAGGAGAGGTCGGGAGCGCCGCCCTCGCCAAAGGGAACTCTATCGGAAGGAGGGATCTGGGCGACCTGTTTGGGAGCCCGACGCCGGGTGCGCGGCCGCTTCCTGGCCCTGCGCTTCTTCTTGACCTCGAAGGCCTTGGGGTCGGGGACCTCCGGCGCGGTTTCAGCCGCCTTGGTCTCTTCGGTCTGACCGAGACCCTTGGATTCGGTGGCGATGTTGCTGGCGGTGGTCTGCTTGGGACGCGGCAGGTTCAGTCCTTGAATGGTCGCCCCCTGCACCAGGCCCACCGAAATGGAGCCGCCACCGCCCTGGCTGTCGCCCCAGGGGTCGGCGCTTGGGTTGAGGTAGGAGGGCAGGAGGAAAAAACTCACCCCCACCAGCAGATGGCTGACCACTGACAGGTAGAGATATCCTCCCAGACTTTCCTTCTGAATCTCAAAAATGGAGTGTCGTTGGACCGGCATCGGAGATTAGCCGCCCCCCGCGTCCCCGGCCAAGGGACGAATCATACAGGGTGAAGCATAGGCGTTTCAGACAAGCCCCGCCCCCGCCCTTCCGTGCGGATCATGCGAGGAAAAACGGTCAATCGTCAATAAAGACGAACCACGAATGAACACGAATAGACACGAATGCAGGTGGACTCTCTCGAACGAGAAGCGGCGCCACAATGCTTCTGCAACGCTGTTACCTTGGTATGATTTCGTGTCCTTCACAGATAACCCCTCGATGTCGATTGTCACACCCCCCAATCAACAACTCATCAATGCGTTTATTGGTGTTTATTCGTGTCCATTCGTGGTTCGCCGTTTTCCTTTAGAGTGAAACAACGAATCTTCATAGCCGGTCGGGGACAAGGACCCTGTTCCGTTAGCACGGTTTTCGACCTATTGCACATCGATGCACAGGATTAACAGGACGAGAGCTTCCTGCACCAGAAGCCAACTCGGGCGATGGTCCGGTGCGGATTTGCGGATTCCCGGCATTGGAAGCCAGCCGTTTCCTGAAGAATCCTGTTCATCCTGTGCATCGATGTTAATAATATCTGCAAATCACGATGCGGTCCTTGCTGCTCCTTCGCGGACAAATCCTTGTTGTCCCTTGTGTCCTTCGTTGACCCCCTTGCCGACCTTTGCCCCATCCCTCTTGAGCCTTCTCCAGCGCCTTAGTGGCCCTTCGTGGATAACTCTTTTTTCGTTTGTTTCTGACAAGCCGCGCCCCCGCCGGCCGGCGCGGACTCACGGGTCGTGGCTACTGTTCCGGCTGGGTGACCACGTTGATATTCTTCACGCCTGCAAGCCTGGCTCGTTCCATGACCCGGGCGACGGTCCCGAATGGCACTTCCTCGTCGGCGCGCAAATAGATCATGGCGGATTCCGGGTCTTTGATCCGGGCCTGCAGGCGGGTTTCCAAATCGTTGATGTTGATGGGATCGGAGCCCACGAAGAGCCGCTGTTCCCGGTTGATGCTGACCACCAGCAGTTCCTTGGTCAACTCGCTGACCGTCTTGGTCTTGGGGACGCTGACCTCGATTCCGGACTGAATGATGGGCGCGGTCAGCATGAAGATGATGAGCAGGACCAGCACCACGTCCACCAGGGGAACCACGTTGATTTCGGAAAGCGACGTCTGGGTTCTCCCTTGCGGGTTGGTGAATGCCATCGTTTCACCTTTCTAACGCGCTTGGACGACGAGCCTCGGGAGCGGGCTTGCGGATCAGCCCGGCTGCCGGGTTACAGAAAGGTCCGCTCCATCAGATTCAGGAACTCCAGGGAAAAGTCGTCCATGGCGGAGCCGAACTCCTTGAGGTGGTGGACAAAATAGTTGTAGGCGATCACCGCCGGAATGGCTGCAAAGAGACCGGCCGCGGTGGCGATGAGGGCCTCCGAGATGCCGGGGGCTACGGCGCGGATGGTGGCCGCCCCCTCCATTCCCAGGCCGGCAAAGGCATCGATGACGCCCAGCACCGTTCCGAACAGCCCGATAAAGGGGGCCACCGAGGCCGTGGTGGCCAACCAGCTCATATTGCGCTCCAGCTTGGTCAGTTGCACCGAAGAGGCTCGGGACAGCGCCCTTTGAATGACGTTGATGGTCTTGAGCGTTGGAGACGGGGCGGGGCGGTCACCGGCGGGTTGGCTCATCAACTGGGCTTCCAGTTCTTCGTAGCCGGCCAGAAAGACCTCGACCAGGGGAGTGTTCCTCAGGGATTCGCAAGCCGCGCTGATTTCGGAAAAGCGCTTGCTCTTTCGAAAGATACGCAGAAAGGCTTCCGAATCGGCGCGCAGCTTCTTCAGATAAAAATATTTCTTGAAGGTGATCGCCCAGGAAAAAATCGAGAAGAATACCAGGACCAGCAGGACGCCCTTGGCCAGGGGACCCGACTGAAGGATCAACTTAAACAAGTCCATCTCTGCCCCCTGCGCGAGCACAGGGAGCAGACCGCCTGGATCTATCGTCAAACAGGTCCCCCAGCGTTTTCCCGGACAGCCAGAATGAACCCCGTCCCAACCGGGTTGAGGCGGAAGTTACCATAGACCTCTCAGGGTCGTCAACCGTGCTCCGAATCCAAATCGAGGCCCACCAGGATAGTGATTTCATGGGTTTGAAGATGGGGCTGCCGGATCGGTCTCCGCCCTGCCGGTTCTATGGTACACTCAGCCCGCCTCCGGCTCTCATCCGATTCCACGATTTCAGACCGGCTCCTGTCCGACTAATGCTGAAGTTCCTCGAAATACGCGATTTTGCTCTGGTCGACCACCTCTCCCTGCAGTTCCGGGAGGGATTGAACCTGTTGACGGGGGAAACAGGTTCGGGCAAGTCGATCATCGTCGATGCCCTGGGGTTGCTGGCGGGAACCAAGGCGCGGGCCGAAATGGTTCGATCCGGGTCCGGCAGGGCCTCGGTCTCGGGCTGCTTCCAGGGCGTGGATGGGTTATGCGGCCTGCTGGAGGCGAGCGGGCTCGAGTTCGATCCGGAGGAGGTGATCGTCCGGAGAGAAGTCGTACCGGATGGCAGGGGACGAGCTTTCGTCAACAACCAGATGGTCCCGGTCGCCTTCCTGAGGAAGCTGGGGACCCATTGCGTCGACATTCACGGCCAGAGCGACCAACAGTCCCTGTTCGGTCGCGATTCCCAGTTGCAATGGCTCGATCTCTTCGGCGGCCATCAGGCCCCCCTGGCTGAAGTTGGAGGCCTCTTCGCCAGGTTGGAGCAACGCCGGGAGCAGCTCCGGCGATTGAAATCGAGCGAGCAGGAGAGGTTGCGAGCTATCGATCTGATGTCGTTTCAGGTCGATGAAATCCGCAAGGCGGAATTGTCCTCCCCCGATGAAGAATCTCAGCTGTTGGAGGAGCGGCGGCTGCTCTCCAACGCCGACCGTCTGTTCCAGGCCTCTCATCAGGCCTATGCCCACCTCTACGAATCGGAGGATTCGATCGGCGCCCGGCTCAGGCAGACCGGTCGGCTGCTGGAGGAGTTGGGTTCTTTGGACGCCCGCTGCCAGGGCCTTCAGGAGCAATTTCAATCGGCTTGCATCAGCATAGAGGATGTCTCGCTGGCATTGCGGGAGTATGCCTCCAGGATCGAGGTGGATCCCGCCCGGCTGGATCGTATTGAGGGGCGTCTGGTTGAAATCGACAGTCTCAAGCGAAAGTACGGGGAATCGGTCGGGGCGGTCATGGCCTATGGACAACGGATCGAAGCGGAACTGAAGGAACTGCAGGAAGCCGACCGCAGGGTCGAGGTGATCGAGAAGGAGCTGCAGGACCTGGAGAGCGACTATCTGAGTCGGGCTGGGTCACTCAGCCTCCGGCGAAAAAAGGCCGCCGAGAAACTCGAGCGCTCCATGGGTGAGGAGCTGGAACAACTGGCCATGGAAAAAACCCGGTTCCGTGTGGCCTTCTCTGCCGCTCCCGCCCGCGGTGGGGACGGCTCGACCACAGCGATGATCGCGCGGACGTCGCGTGGGACCGACCTCATCGACTTCCTGATCAGCCCCAATCCGGGTGAAGATCTGAAGGTCCTGGCCAAGATCGCCTCCGGCGGAGAGGTCTCGAGGATCATGTTGGCCTTGAAGACCATTCGTTCCATCGATGATCGAGGGAAAACGCTGGTCTTTGACGAGGTCGACAGCGGCATCGGTGGTCGGGCGGCCGACGTGGTGGGGCAGAAGCTCAAGGTCCTTTCCAAGGCCAACCAGGTATTGTGCGTCACGCACCTCCCGCAGATTGCCTCCTATGCCGACAACCACTTTCATATAGAGAAGAGGGTGGAGAAAGACCGGACGGTCACCCGGGTCGTCCAGCTCGACCGGGAGAGCCGCATTCGAGAAATCGCCCGCATGATCAGCGGGGAACGGGTGACCGACAGTGTCCTGACCCATGCCGCCGAACTCCTGCAGAGCGCTTCGAACTGAGAAGAGACACGGCTATGCCCTTCCTGCCCATTCGCGGATAACTCGTTTCGAGAATCCACGTTTCCCGCCGATGGTTAAGGCTCGACTTTGCCGGTGGCTTCCTGCATTCTTTAATGACGGTTCACGCAGATTTTCGGCGCGAGCCGACTGTTTCCGGTTCCATCAACTTCCCTGATCCGGCCGGCATGAACGGCCTTCACTCACCGTCGACCATGGTCCAAGGCAAGAAGTTCTTCATCGAGACATTCGGTTGTCAGATGAATCATCACGACTCCGAAAAGGTCTCCGGCACGCTTGTGAAGATGGGATACGTCCCCACCTCCAATGCCGCCGAGGCCGATCTTCTGCTGCTCAACACCTGCAATATCCGGGAGAAAGCCAACCAGAAGGTGTTCTCCCGTCTGGGAGCCGTCCGTCAAACCTATGGAGCCAAGCCTGCCGCCAAGATCGGCCTGCTGGGTTGCATGGCGCAGATGGAGGGGGACTCGATCTTCAAGAAGGCGCCCAAGGTAGACCTGGTGGTCGGGTCCAGCAGTTACTCCTTTCTACCGGACCTGGTTGCCAGGCTGGAGCAGGGAGAGCGGCAGGTGATCGACGTTTCCCAGGACAGCGACCGATTGTTCGAAACCGAGGCCGGAACCAGGAAGAGTCCCTACAAGGCCTTCGTCACCATTATGGAGGGGTGCAACCGCTTTTGCTCCTTCTGCGTCGTTCCCTACACCCGGGGACCCGAGCGCAGCCGGCCCGGACGACACGTTCTGGCCGAAGTGGAGCGCTTGTCCTCCCAGGGGTTCAGGGAAGTCACCCTGCTCGGTCAGACGGTCAACTCCTGGCGGGACCCACCGGGAGAGATTGCCTCCTTCACCGACCTGCTGCGTCGAGTGGCGCAAATCGAGGGAATCCGGCGTGTGCGCTTCACCTCTCCCCATCCGAGCGACTTTCAGCCCGACATCGTCGAGGTGATCGAGACGGTCCCCGAAGTCTGCAACCAGATTCATCTGCCCTTGCAGTCGGGCTCCACACCCGTTCTGCAGCGAATGAAGCGAGACTACACTCGCGAGCAATACCTGGAAAAGGTGGCCTTCCTGCAGCGCTCCAAGAGGGAGATCGCCCTCTCCACCGACATCATCGTGGGGTTCCCTGGAGAGACCCAGCAGCAGTTCGAGGAGACGCTCTCGATGGTGGAGATGGTCGGATACGACTCCATGTATTCCTTCAAGTTCTCTCCCCGTCCGGGGACCGAAGCCTTCGCATTCCAGGATGGGATTCCTGAGGCGGAGAAGAGCCGCCGGCTGCAGGTCCTCCAGCAATTTCAACGCAAGATACAACTCGAGAAACATGCCCGTCTGGTGGGAAGACAATTCGAAGTCCTGGTCGACGGAAGCAGCCGCAGGGACAGCCAGGTGCTGGCGGGGCGAACGACTCAGAACAAGGTCGTCAACTTCAGCGGCCCTCCCGAATTGCTTGGCCGGATCGTGCCGGTGAGAGTGACTGGCTACGCCCCCAACAGTTTGCAGGGAGAATTGGTTCGGTGCTAGACTGGATTCGGTGGGTGCAGTAGGGCCCTGGAGACCGAGGAGCTCGAGAATGCAGATTGAAATGAAGATTCGAGGCTTGATGATGGATCCGGTCACCAATGTGCCCATCGTGATCCTGAAGGGGGCTGAGGGCAACGCCCTGTTGCCCATTTGGGTTGGCGTTTACGAGGCCAATGCCATTGCCCTGGAGATCGAAAAAATCTCCAGCCCGAGACCCATGACCCACGATCTGCTGAGAAACGTCCTGAACGGTTTGAGCTGTTCGGTGATGAAGGTGGTGGTGAACCAGCTCAAGGACGATACCTTCTATGCCATCATCTGGCTGGAACGGGAAGGCCGCCTGATCTCGATCGACTCCCGCCCCAGCGACGCCCTGGCTCTGGCGCTGCGCACGGATTCTCCGATTTTCGTTGAGGAAGAGGTGATCAAGACCTCCAAGGCAGCCTCGGCCGACAAGGAGAAGTCGGGCGACGAGGAACTGAAGCGTTGGCTGGAGAATCTGAATGACGAGGACCTGGGCAAATACAAGATGTAGCCCGATTTTCTTGCGCTGGTTGGCGTCAGGACTATAATGGAGGGCGTTTCCCAGAATAATCCTGAACGATTCGGCGTAATCTCGCGCCGGGGTTTTTGAGGAGGAAGCCATGAGACGTTTACTCTCGGGCCTCTGTCGGTTCTGCGGCCGGATGGTTTTGGCGGCGGGCCTGTGCGTGCTGGTGGCCGGCTTGGTGGATGGACCTCACTCACCGCTTTCCGCCAACCAAAAGAAGTCAGCGGGCAAGTCCAAGAAGAAGGGCAAGAAAAACCGGCAGCCGGTGGAAGAGGTTGCGCCGCAGCCGGCGGTGGAGCAGGCGGACGTGCCCAAGCCGCCCCAGAATGACTTTACCGTTCAGGTTTACGACAAGATGGACGAAGCCGATCTGCAGACGGAGACGTTCACGGACCAGTATGAAATCGACCAGGTCAGCCAGGATGTGGAGGTGGTGATCACCTATTACAACTGGTCCCTTGGCAAGAAGGACTACTGGAATCGGCAGATCAGCGTGGACACCAAGTCGCCTTCGGGAGTCATCGTCGAACACATCACCAAGAGCGGTTTTGGGGACTTGGGCTATGTGCCGGAAGGCAAAACCGTCACTACGGACGTCTATCGCAAGGAACAGGTGGTCGTTCGGGGGGACGTGGCCACCGCCCGGATGGTCGACAGGGAGATCGGAACCGAGGAGCAGGAACGATTCAAGTACCTGATGACCAAGTTCGTTCTGGACAAGTGATCCCAACCTGAGAACCTCCGTCTGCCGTTGCTCTCCGATGTACCCATGAAATATTCCTCCGCAAGGAGGAGGCTTCTGCTTGTCCTGTTGCTGGTGCTGGCCATGCCGGTCCAGCTTCAGGCCAAGAAGCTCTTCCAAAAAGCGGCCAAGAGGCAGTTGAAGCTCTACCTGGTGGAGATCTGCGATTGGATCGAGACCCAGGGCGCCGAGGAGTCCGAGTCCGCCGCCGGGACTTCGGCCGCTTCCATTCGAGCCCTGCTGGCCGGCTACGATCTGGCCGGAAGGCAGAAACGCTACCTGAATGCAGCCTTGGAGTGGGGCGATCGGCTGATTGCGCAGCAGCAGCCGGTGCAGACAGCATCCGGCAAGCCGGGGGCACTATGGGTCGGCCGGAATGACGGCCTGCCCTTGAACTCGGCGGATTCCTGCCTGGCGGCGACTGCCCTGGCCCGCACCCATGTCTACGCGGACAAGTCCCGGAAGCGAACCTATCGCGCGGCTATGGAACAGTACGCCCGGGTCCTGGTCGACGGTTACCGAGGGGTTGAGGCCAGGAAGGGTTGGGAGGGGTCGAGTGGCTGGGTCATCGCCGGAGGCGAGGACGCGGGCGCTATCGCCATGGGAACTCTGGACGGCCGGGTCTCAGACCGACCCTCCACGGCTTCCACGGCGGCCGGCGGCCTGTTTTTTGCCCAGCTCTACAGGATCACCGAGAATCCGGAATATCGGCGCCTGGCGGCCGACGCAGTGCGTTGGTTGATCCGCAGCCGGAGGCCCAATGGGCAGATCCCCTCCATCCTGGACGGAACCGTCTCTTTGAAGGACTCCCTGGGTGTCATCCCCTATTGGGCCGAGGCGGTTCAAGCCGCATTCTACCTGTTGAATGATCGGGATCTGACCGGTTGGATGCTGGTGGAGCTGGATCTCACCATCCGCTGGCTGCTGAGGATCCGTAGCGAGCAGGGACTGTGGGGCGAAGGAGCCGAGCAAAGGGTCACCGCCAGTGTCGCCACCCTGCTGGCCTGGTTCTACCTGAGCGCCGATTCGGACGAATCCATCCCGCCCACTCTCAATCCACCCTGGAAGCTCTGGCTGAATCCGGTTCACGCGCAGTCGTTCGGGGTGATGGTGGATGAGCCCGTCTCGGGCTTGGTGGGGATGACCGCGGCCGAGATGATCAAGCCGGGAATCACCTTCAGAAAAAAATGAGGGTGGCCCCCGCCCTGCTGTGGGGATCATACGAGAGTGAAACAGTCAGAAATCGACCATCCCTTCGTGACCTTGGCATCCCGTCGCGGTTAACCTCAATGCCTTAGTGGCCCTTCGTGGATAACTCTGTTTTCTTTTGTCTTTTTTCGTTTGTTTCAGCGGCTATCGCTCCGGTAGCTCCACCGCTCTGAGGTTTCGAAAGTCCAGGTTGGTTGTGGGGTCGTGGGCTTGCAGGCTGAAGGTGCCTCCCTCCAGTCGGGCTTCCTTCCTGGCGTTCCTTCCTTCGGCGCGACGGTCCACGTAGTCGCTGACCGGATAGCCGTTCACCCAAACCGCGATGTGGCGGCCCTTGGCCGCGATCGTCTTGGTGAAGAACTCACCGTCATTTGGAATGACTCGCCGGGCGGGATGGTAGAAATAGAGGCCGCCCGTACCGAAATCCACCGGCTTGGTGCGATCGTCGCTTTCGAACTGGTTTCGAATCTGGGATTCATAGCCTGTCCAGAATCCACCCGCGTCACCGCGAAAAAAGACGCCGCTATTGGGGTGGGTATCGGGGTCCGGGGCATTGGTCCGGATGTCGAGCTGGAAAACGAAGTCCTTGAAAGTCTTTTCCGTTTCGAGTTGCCCCGCTCCCTTTTCCACGTGCATCAGTCCCTCTCCGACCGACCAATGGTGCGGCATCGGCTTGTTGGGCCGGTCCACCTTGCGCCAGCCCTTCAAGCTCTCGCCGTCGAACAGCGGTTCCAGGCCCAGGGGTTTCAGCTTGAGGTTGCGGAATTCTATTTTCTTGCCCTGGTTGTACTGGAGGCCGATGTGCCCGGTCCGGTGGGCCTCGGTTCGGGCATCCAGGATCTGCTCGCCATTCAGCTGCACCAGGAAATGGTCGCCTTGAACCGTGATCTCATAGCTTTGCCAGCGGTCCGTGTCGGTGGCCACCGGTTTGGCCTTGATGTGGTTGACCAGGCTGCCGGTGGTATAGCTGGCGTGTGAATCGCAAATCTGGAGCTCGTATCCGGTTAGGTGAGGTTCTCCCTCCTTGAGGGACCGCAGAAAGACTCCGCTGTTGCCGTCGGCGGCAGTGCGATATTCCAGTTTCAGCAGATAGTCGGCGAATTGCGCATTGGTGGCCAACCACCCGGAGTTGCCTGCGGCAGCCGATAGGACCCCGTTCTCGATCTGCCATGCAGCTTCTCCCATTGCCTGCCAGCCGAAGGTGGTCTCGCCGTCCCAAAGAAGAATCCAGCCCTGGCTGACCTCCTCGGGAGTGAGGGTGTTGGGCAGGGACCCGGTTTTCGGCGCGGACTCGGTCTGGGTAGGCGGAGTCTGCCGGGGCTCGCAAGCGAGCAGGAACAGGGTGCAGAAGCTCAATCCAATAGCGCCCATCCGGGAGCCTGTCCGTCGACTGCTTGCAAGCGGATGTTTCAAGATTGACCTCCTGGAGTGTGGAATGATGAATGATGAGTGAGGAATGATGAATGAGGCCGTTCCCCTTGGGAGCGCGGGCCTCCGGCCCTACTGCTCCTGAAAGCACAGCTCAAACGCCAGTCTCCCGGCGTGCCCGCCAACCCTGCCTTCTTGGACTCCTGACCGTTACCCATGCTTGAATGGCGCACTGAGAATTGTGGTTGGCTGCCGCGGCGCCAAGTCGAACGGAACGGTGCATGATAACATAGTCATCAGCCGCCCTTCCCGCTTGGTGCCCGGTGAGAAATGGGGGTCAGGGGCGCATCGCAACAGGCGGGACCTTCTCCAGTCGATTCGGTCCATGAGTGCTGTCGATCCAATTCCGGCAGGGTTCCAGGGGCAACGGGTAGTTGCCTTCGAAAGCCGTTTGGCCGAGGAGATGGCCTCATTGATCTCCAGACACCAGGGTGTGCCCCAACTGGCGCCAGCCATGTCGGAGGTCCCGCTGGAAGAGAATGTCGGCGCCATCCGATTTGGGGAAAGGCTGCTCCGGGGCGAGGTTGCGGTGGCAGTCTTCATGACCGGTGTGGGAACCCGGACCCTGATGGAGGTGCTGCACAGACGCTACCGGCAACGGGACCTGCTCGGGGCCCTGGCCGGAGCGGCCCTGATCGCACGCGGCCCCAAGCCCATTGCAGCCTTGCGGGCCTTGGGATTGTCCACGGTCATTCCCGTTCCCGAACCCAATACCTGGCGAGAAGTTCTGGAAGTGATGGATACCAGCGAGGGTTGCCCCAACCTCTCCGGATTGACGGTGGCCGTTCAGGAGTATGGGACGCCCAATCGACCCTTCCTGGAAGAACTCAGGAAAAGGGGAGCCGAGGTGCTGCAGGTCCCGGTCTATCGGTGGACGCTGCCCTCCGACACCCGTCCCCTTTGTCGTGCCATCGATGCCCTGATCGCCGGAACCTGCCAGGTTGCCCTGTTTACCAATTCCGTGCAGGTGTCGCACCTCTTCCAGTTGGCAAGCCAGCAGCGGAAGGCCGAGGCGCTGCGCCACGCGTTGAACGGTACCGTAACCGCTTCAATCGGGCCCAATTGCAGCCAAGCGCTGCGCCGCGAGCTGGTGCAGGTAGACCTGGAAGCCGGCCAGCCCAACATGGCCTGCCTGGTGGAGGAGGCCTCCAGGAGAGGCGGCGGCATGACGCGGAGCAAAGAAGCCTCCCCTTCTTCCCGAGTGGTCTTTCCGGTGGAGGTGGACTCGGGAACTACGCACCCGTCGACCTGCAACCCGTTGGACAGTAGCGTCTTCATGAGAGCCTGCCGCCGCCAGTCCACCGAATACACGCCCGTCTGGCTCATGCGCCAGGCCGGGCGCTACATGGCGGAGTACCGGGCTATTCGCTCCAGGACCTCATTTCTCGGCTTGTGCAAGAACTCGGACCTGGCAGCCGAGGTCACCGTGACGGCGGCCCATCGTCTCGGGGTGGATGCCGCCATCATCTTTGCCGATATCCTTCTGATCGTGGAGCCCATGGGCTTGGGTCTCACCTTCGAGGACGGGGAGGGGCCCAGCATCCAGGGGGTGATCCGTTCACGGGCGGAGGTGGATCGTCTGTCGGAAGTCAACCCGGAGGAATCCCTGTCCTTCGTGTTCGACGCCGTTCGCAAGGCTCGGGCAGGCCTGCGGTCCGACCTGCCGCTGATTGGCTTTGCCGGCGCCCCCTTTACGTTGGCCTCCTACATCACCGAGGGGGGAGGGTCCAAGAACTACATCCACACCAAGGAGTTGATGTACCGCCATCCCGGAGCCTGGGACAGCATGATGCAGTTGATTTCCCGGAGCGTGACCAGGTACCTCAACGGGCAGATTCGCGCCGGGGCTCAAGCCGTTCAGCTCTTCGACAGCTGGGCCGGCTGCCTCGGCCCCGAGGACTACCGGCGTTCGGTGCTGCCCTACACTGTCCAGGTGATCGAAAACATCAGGCCCCGGGTACCGGTGATCTACTTCTCGACGGGAACCGGCGGATACCTGGAGCTGGTTGCATCGACCGGGGCCGACGTGATCGGGGTGGACTGGCGCATCGATCTGGCCCGGGCCTGGGCCAAGATCGGCGAGGGGCAGGCGGTGCAGGGCAACCTGGACCCCCTGGTGCTGCTGGGGGATCCCGAGAGCATCGCGGACAAAGCCGGGGAAATCCTGGATCGGGTTGGAGGGCGGACGGGCCACATTTTCAATCTGGGCCACGGCATTCTGCCCCAGACCCCGGTGGATCACGTGGTGAGACTGGTGGACGCCGTTCACGAGCGAAGCCGGAAGGCCGGGTCATCCGACGGAGGGGATTGCCTGAAACAAACGAAAAGAAAAAAAGAGTGATCCACGAAGACACACGAAGGACCTCGAAGGGCCACTAAGGCGTTGAGGTTAATCGTGACGGGATACAAGGGTCACGAAGGGACTATTGATTTCTGATTGTTTTACTCTCGTGTGATCTGCACGGCAGGGCAGGGACGGGGGGCGGCTAACCGGGTTGAACGGAGAGATTTCGGCGGCAAGAAACGGATTGACTTTCCGGGAGAAGGCTCTTAAGGTTTGGAGCGTTGGCGGGAATAACTCAGCGGTAGAGTGCAACCTTGCCAAGGTTGAAGTCGCGGGTTCAAATCCCGTTTCCCGCTCCAGATTTCAAGACAGGGCTATCGATCAGGACGCGGCCGCTTTGTACGGTCGAGCTTGGTCGATAGCCCTTTTTTTGAAGTTTGAAGTTTGACGGCTAACTTCAAACTTCCTCCTTCACCCTCTCCGGCTCCAGCAGATTGCGGCCTGCCTGGTTGGCAAACCGCATGCGGCAAAGGAACACCCCCTCATTGACCTCTTTCAGATCGGCCTTGAGACAGGTGAAGGGCTCCAGATCGGCGGGGGTGTCGGACACGCTGCAATCCAGGCGCTCCGCCCTCCTTCGCTGTCGGGTCAGCGCGACCACGGCCAAAGCGAGCGCCTTGGCCAGCAATATGATTGACAGGTAGAGATAGAAGTGGGTCATGACCTGGAATCCGCCGAAAGGTTCCGGGCGAACCATGGGCGCATGGTCCGGGCGGTGGGACGCCCGGTGCTTGCAAGCAAAACTCTAGGTTTCACTCCCGGGTTTGTCAACCGGGGTGCTGCACCGGCTGGCGCCCGGGGATCGACAGTTTTTTCACAATGAACATGGATGCACAGGATGCACAGGATAACCAGGACGGGACGCTGCTGCACGAGAAGCCGGCTGCGGCAGTGATCGTGTGCGGACAGGGCTGGAGAGACTGTCGATGATCCTGGCGGAGCCGGGTGTCCAGTGCGGCCGAAACACGCCGGTTTTGATCTTGACTTGAACTTTCTCAACCGCTTAGATTGGGCCGAGGGGACTACGGGGCGAACCCGGCAACCAGAGGCGATATGAGGATCCTGTCGAGCGCGCAGATGAGCTGGGTGGACCAGGAGACGACGGCCCGGTATGGCCTTCCCGGCCTGCTGCTCATGGAGAACGCCGGCAGCGGCGTCGTGCGGGAAATGGAACGGCACTTTGAGGGTCTCAAGGGCCTGAGGGTGCTGGTGGTCTGCGGCAAGGGGAACAATGGAGGAGACGGCCTGGTGGTGGCCCGACACCTCCACCTGGGAGGCGTGGCCACGGAAGTGGTCCTGATGGCTCGGCCCGAGTCCTTGAAGGGTGACGCCGGGACCAATCTGGAAGTGGCCCAAAAGATGGGAGTTCCCATTGAGTGGATCGTCGAGGAAGGCAATTGGTCCGACAGACTGCAGTCCCGCCTCGCGCCCGCCCGGACCGACATCCTGGTGGACGCCCTTTTGGGCACGGGGGTCAGACTGCCATTGACAGGATTCATGATGGAGGTCGTCAGGCGCCTGAGACGCTTCCCCCGCGTGGTGGCCATCGATCTTCCCTCCGGCCTGGACTGCGATTGCCTGGGGGCTCCCGCGCACGAAATGGTGGCCCCGGTGTCGGAACTGACGGTGACCTTCACCGCGCCCAAGCCGGCCCATATCTTCGCGCCGGCGGCTCGATTTTCCGGAGAGTGGGTGGTGGTTCCCATCGGCAGCCCGCCCGAACTGGTGCGGGAGTCGGGTTCCTGGCTCCATCACGTCACCCGGGCCGAGGCTGCAGCCACCCTGCAGGACTTTGCCAGAGAGCCCGAGGCTCACAAGGGACACTTCGGTCACGTCCTGGCGGTTGCCGGTTCGACCGGCAAGACCGGGGCCGCCGCCATGGCGGCGCAGGCGGCCCTGGCCTGTGGCGCCGGCCTGGTGACCTTGGCGGTGCCTGACCCCTGCCAACCGGTCGTGGCCGGTCAACTTCTGGAAGTCATGACGGAGCCGCTGGCAGCCACCCCGGGAGGCGCATTCTCCACCAAGGCCTTCGACTACTCGAGGGTCGCGGACTTGCTGCAGGGCAAGACGGTGGTCGCCCTGGGGCCGGGATTGGGGCGCGAGAGCGAGACCGTCCACTTTGTCAGGCGCTTTCTTGAGGAATGCCGGCTGCCGGTGGTCCTCGACGCCGACGGCATCAACGCCTGTAAGGGGGCTCTGGACCTGTTGGGGCGCAAGGAAGAGGTGTTGGTGCTGACCCCCCATCCTGGTGAATTCGCACGGCTGTTGGGGATCTCGAGCCGGGAACTGCTGGAGGACCGAATCGAGCTGGCCAGGGGCTTCGCCATGGAGCGCGGCCTGTATCTTGTCTTGAAGGGGCACCAGACCCTGCTGGCCTCGCCCTCCGGCCAGGTCTACCTGAATTCAAGTGGGAATCCGGGCATGGCCAAGGGAGGGTCGGGAGACGTGCTGACCGGAATCGTGTCCGGACTCATGGCCCAATGGTTTTCGATGCCGGCCACCAGAGACCGCCGCGGGAAACACGATCTGGAGTCTGTCATCACCCTGGCCGTTTTCGTTCATGGTCTGGCCGGCGATCTGGCTCTGGAGATCCGTGGAGATCAATCGGTGATGGCCTCCGATCTGACCGGCTTCGCGGCCGAGGCCCTGCGGCGGACCCGCGAGGGTTCCCCGTAGTTGGGAGCAGGCCGGTCCGCCTGCAGCCGCAATAGCCAGTCGGGCTGAACCCGATGACCCTGAATATCTTCAGCCGTTCCGCGAGGCAAACCTTTCAGGCGGCCTTCGCCATGGGTCAAACGTTGGAGCGGCCCCGGATGTTTCTGCTGGACGGTCCCCTGGGAGTCGGAAAGACCGTGTTTTGCAAGGGGATGGTCTGTGGATTGGGCCTGGAGGATCCGGATGAGGTCACCAGTCCGTCTTTCACCCTGATCAACGAGTACAGGGCTCGGCTGCCCGTGTTTCACCTGGACTTGTATCGCATCGAGCCGGGTCCCGACCTGGAGACTCTTGGTCTGGAGGAGATCCTGGACCGGGAGGCGGTGATCCTGGTGGAGTGGCCGGAAAAGCTGCGAGAGCAGGACCGCCGGGGAGCTGTTCGGGTGGGTTTCGTGGATCTGGGCGGAGAGAGCCGGCGCATTGAAGTGGGAACGGCGCCGGCTTGCCGACCTGGGGGGTGGACGGTTTCATGAAGCTGGATGTGTTGGCCTTCGGGGCCCATCCGGATGATGTCGAGTTGTCGGTGGGCGGGACTCTGGCCAAGTTGGCCAGTCTGGGGCATCGAACCGGTATCGCGGACATGACTCGGGGTGAGTTGGGGACCCGGGGAACCTCCCGAACCCGGGCCCGGGAATCCCAGGCCGCGGCCGAGGTCCTGGAATTGAAGACCAGAGTCAACCTGGGACTTCGAGACGCCCACCTTCAGGACACCTTGGCGGCACGTCTCAAGGTCGTCGCCCAACTGCGGGAATTTCGTCCGGGCCTGGTATTCACTCACCACTGGGACGATCCCCATCCCGATCACGTGGCTGCCAGCCGGATCGTGACGGCCGCCTGCTACCTTTCCGGCCTGAAGAAAATGACGACGGGCCAGCAGCGATACCGGCCCGACCGTATTGTCTACTTCCGGCAATCGAGTTTCCTGCCTCCCTCTTTCCTGGTGGATATCAGCGCCTTCTTTGAGCAGAAGATGCGGGCCATAGGCTGTTTTGCTTCCCAATTGCACGACCCCGGCTCGGATGAGCCCCGAACCTATTTGAGCGTTCCCGAGTTCCTTCCGGCGCTCGAGACTCTCAACCGGTATTACGGCTCTCTCATCCGGACCAGCTATGCGGAAGGCTTCCACACCCGGGAGGCTTTGGCCGTGGGGGATCCGGCGGCCTTCTTTGCCCGGCCACGAAAGGCGGCTTCGCCATGAGAATCGGAATTACCTGCTATCCCAGCTACGGCGGAAGCGGCGTGGTGGCCACCGAAATCGGCAAGGAGCTGGCCGAACGGGGGCATGAGATCCATTTCATCACCTATGCGATCCCGATCAAGCTGGATGCCACCAGTGACCGGATCCATTTCCATGAAGTGGAGATGATGAATTACCCCCTGTTCGAGCACCCTCCCTATGCCCTGGCCTTGGCCACCAAGATGGCCGATGTCGCCATCCACCAGGATCTGGATCTGCTGCATGTCCACTATGCCATTCCCCATTCGGTGAGCGCCTTCCTGGCCAAGGAGATGCTCAAGCCCAAGCGGCTTCCCGTGATCACCACCTTGCACGGGACCGACATTACCCTGGTGGGCAACGATCGATCCTACCTGCCCATTACTCGCCTCTCGATCGAGAAGAGCGACGGGGTGACGGCGGTCTCCGAATTTCTGCGGGAACTGACCGGGCGGGAGTTCGAAATGGACGGTCCCATCACCGTCATCCCCAATTTCGTCAATTGCGATGTCTTCCAGCGTTCCCAGGATGAAATCCTCAGGGGGAAGCATGCCCTCCCCGAAGAAAAGATCCTGATCCATATTTCCAACTTCCGCCCTGTCAAGAGAGTCAACCACGTCATCGAGATATTTGACCGGGTTCAGCGTCAGGTCCCGGCCAGGCTCCTGATGGTGGGGGATGGCCCGGAGCGCTCCAACGCCGAGTGGCTGGCTCACAACAAGGGGCTGGAACATCGAGTCGCTTTTCTGGGCAAGCAGGATTCCATCGCCGAGTTGCTGGGTGTAGCCGACCTGCTGCTGCTCCCCAGCGATACCGAGTCCTTTGGACTGGTGGCCCTGGAAGCCATGGCCTGCCAGGTGCCGGTGATTGCCTCCAGGGTGGGGGGACTTCCGGAAGTGGTCCGGGATGGGCGGGACGGATATCTGGTGAGTCCCGGAGATGTGACCACCATGGCCTCTCGGGCGGTTGAGCTGTTGACGGATCCTGGACGACACCGGGCCATGGGTCGGAATGCCCGCGATTTCGCCATGGAAAAATTCTGCTCCACCAAGATCATCCCCCTCTACGAAGACTACTACAGGCAGGTGATTCGTGCCGTTCGTCAGGGTCTGGAGCTGAGCGCCGCGGCGATATGAAATCAGTGGAGTTTGAAGGGTGGAGTTTGAAGGGTGAAGGGTGAAGGGTGACGAGTGGAGAGTGGTTAGGCGAGGGTTTCGGGAACAGGAAAGCGGCTGATGACCTGGTTGCGCCTATTTGAAGGACTGCGCCGAGACCGACAAGATGCTTAACGTGCCGATCCAAAAACTATCCACAAAGGAAAACGACGAACCACGAATGGACACGAATGAACACCAATAGACTGATTAGTGATGAGGTGTTGATTGGGGGGTGTGACCACCGATATCGAGGGGTTATCTACGACGGACACGAAGTCATTCCAAGGTGACAAAGTTGGAGAAGCATTTTGAAGCCGCTTGTCGTTCGAGCGAGTCCACCTGGATTCGTGTGTATTCGTGTTCATTCGTGGTTCGCCTCTAATGACGATTGGGTGTTCTTCCTCGGGTGAAACAATCAGAAATCGACCATTCCTTCGCGAGCTTGGTGCCCCGTCGCGGTTAACCTCAACGCCTTAGCGGTCCTTCGTCGTTCTTAGTGGCCCTTCGTGGATAACTCTTTTTTCTTTTGTCATTTTTCGTTTGTTTCAAAGCGGAGACGAGCACCATGTCGGTCAAGGCCGAGGCGGTTGAGCAGATAGCCGGCTTGCGGGAACGGATTCGCCACCACGAGCACCGCTATTACGTGCTGGACGACCCCGAGATTGCCGATCGGGAGTTCGACGAGCTCGTGGGGGAGCTCCGGCGACTGGAGGCGGCCCATCCCGAGCTGGTCACTCCCGATTCTCCCACCCAGCGGGTGGGAGGGAAACCCGCCGAGGGAATGGTGGCGGTGGAGCACACCCTCCCGATGCTGAGCCTGGATAATGCCTACGCGGAAAGCGAGCTGCTGGACTTTGACCGGCGGGCCCAGGAGTCGGCCGCGGGCCGCCGGCCCGGCTTCGTCTGTGAGCTCAAGATCGACGGCCTCAGCCTGGCCTTGACCTTCGAAAATGGATCGCTGGTTCGGGGAGTCACCCGAGGCGACGGGCTGCGGGGCGAGGACGTCACCGCCAACATCCGCACCATAGGGTCGGTGCCGCTTTTTGTGCCGGTTCTGCGCCGCGAGGGGCAAGGGGGGACGGTCGAGGTGCGGGGGGAGGTCTTCCTGCCGCTGGACTCCTTTCAGAAGCTGAATCGGGAGCGGGAGCACCAGGGAGAGCCCCTGTTCGCCAATCCGCGCAACGCCGCGGCCGGAACCCTGAGAACCCTGGATCCCGGCGTGGTGGCCGGGCGGAACCTGGATATTTTCGTCTACCAGGCCCTGGTGGACGGGCAGGTTCCGCGTCGGAACCATTCCGAGGTGTTGGAGTGGCTCGAGGATGCAGGATTCAAGGTCAATCCCCGCTGGAAGCGGTGCGCTTCGGTACGGGAGGTGATGGAATTCTGTCAGGAGTGGGAGAAAAGGCGTCAGGAGCTCAACTACGAGATCGACGGGGTGGTGGTCAAGGTGGATTCCATCCTGCTGCAGCAGGACATGGGGGCAACTTCCAAGTTTCCCCGCTGGGCAGTGGCCTGCAAGTTTCGCGCGCGGCAGGCCACTACCGTGGTGAACGACATTCAGGTTCAGGTGGGGCGGACCGGGGCTCTGACGCCGGTCGCCCTGCTGGAGCCGGTTCGACTGGCAGGTTCCACCATCAGCCGCGCCACCCTGCATAATCTGGACGAGATCGACCGCCTGGGAATCAAGATCGGCGACACCGTGTGGGTGGAGAAGGGAGGGGACGTCATCCCCAAGGTGGTCAAGGTGGTCGAGCACCTGCGACCCCCAGGGGCGACAGACTTTGTCATGCCACAGCGGTGCCCCATCTGTCGAGGGGAGGTGTTTCGGGCGGAAGACGAAGCCGTCCTGCGTTGCGGCAATCTGACCTGTCCGGCAATGATCCGGGAGGCATTGCTGCACTATTGCTCCCGCAGGGCGCTTCGCATCGAGGGACTGGGCGAGGCGCTGGTCGACCAACTGCTGAAAAAGGAATTGGTACGCGACCCGTCCGACCTCTATGCCCTCAAGCTTGAAGACCTGGTCGGACTGGAGCGCATGGGCCCCAAATCCGCCGCCAACCTGCTGGCCCAGGTCGAAGCCAGCAAGCAGAGAGGTTTGGCGCAACTCATCTTTGGATTGGGCATCCGCCACGTGGGCGAGCGCACGGCCATGCTTCTGGCCAGCCACTTCGGCACCCTGGAAAATCTGTCCCGGGCTTCCCTGGAGAGCCTGGAGTCCGTGTTCGAAGTGGGGCCGGTGGTTGCCGAATCGGTTCGGCAGTTCTTCGCGCAGGCCGCCAACCGGGAGATCGTGGAGAAGCTCCGACTGGCCGGGCTGACTCTGGAGGAAGAACATGCAGAGTCCGCCACCTCCGACCTGCAGGGGCAACAGGTGGTGCTTACCGGCAGACTGCCCACGCTCACCAGGGAAGAAGCCAGTCGGATGATTGCTCGGAGAGGTGGCCGGGTGACCTCGTCGGTCAGCAAGAAAACCGCTTTCGTGGTCGCCGGAGAGGACGCCGGCGGCAAGCTGTCCAAGGCCCGCCAACTGGGTGTCGACGTGATGGACGAGGCGGAATTCCTGAGGCTCGTCCGGGAACAATAGGATCGGTGCCATAATTTGGAATTCCGAACTGACCGGGCAGGGTCCTTTTTGCCCACCTTGACCGCCAAGGTCACGCTGTGTCACACTCTTCGCAATCCCGTCACCTGAGGAGGAGACCAGACAACCCGGCATGATGAAGAAGAGTGTCGCCCTGGGCCATGGGGCGGAGACGATCTTCGGAACCCTCGACGAGAACCTGGCTTTTCTCGAAAACGTTTTCGATGTGAGAGTTTCCCTGGCGTCCGAAACCCTGGTCATTGAAGGAAAGGCAGGAGATGTTGAAATTGTCGAACAGGCGGTGCAGGACTTCAATCAGGTCCGGGAGCAAGGGATTCAATTCAACAACGGAGAATTCAAGTCCATCCTGAAGATCATTTCCGAAGATCCCAAGGTTCGCCTGAAAGATTGCGTTCTTGTTCCGCGGATGCGCCTTTCGGGCAGAAAACAGATTACTCCCCGCAGCCTTAACCAGCATCTGTATCTCCAGTCCATAGAAAAATTCGACATGGTTTTCGGCATCGGTCCGGCCGGCACCGGGAAAACCTACCTGGCGGTAGCCATGGCCGTGGCGGCCTTGCTGGCTCGACAGGTCAACCGGATCATCCTGGCCCGACCCGCCGTGGAGGCAGGCGAGCGCCTGGGCTTCTTGCCGGGTAGTCTGCAGGAGAAAGTGGACCCCTACCTGCGTCCCCTTTACGATGCCCTCTACGAGATGCTGGACATCGACAAGGTAGATCGCTATCTGGAACGGGGCACCATCGAGATTGCGCCGATCGCCTTCATGCGCGGCCGGACGCTCAACGATTCCTTCGTGATCCTGGACGAAGCCCAGAACACCACTTCGGAACAGATGAAGATGTTTCTGACACGCATCGGCTTTCATTCCAAGGCGGTGATCACGGGAGACATCACCCAGATCGACCTGCCGTCCGGCAAGGTCTCCGGGCTGGTGGAGGCCGGCCGCATTGTCTCCGAGGTCAAGGGGATCGATTTTGTCTACTTTCACGAAGGGGATGTGGTCCGCCATCCCCTGGTGCAACGGATCGTTCGCGCCTACGACGGCTACCAGTCGGGGAAGCCGGACTCCACGCCCGCTCCGGACGATCTTCCGGGCTCCGACCCGACCCCTGAGAATAATCCCAAGCAGGAATAGACGGCGCCACGCCGATGATGGAGCCAGGTCGTCATTGATGCCCGAGGTCCTAGTTCTCAACCGCCAGCGCCGGCATGCGGTCCCACTGAATCGGCTCCGCCGGTTTGCCCTGGGGCTTGCCGATCGCGCCAGGGCGGAAGCGGCTGACTTCAGCGTTCTTCTGACCACCGACCGGACGATCCGCCGCTACAATTGTCGCTTTCGGGGCAAGGACGAACCCACAGACGTCCTGTCCTTCCCGGGGCGGGATTCGCTCCCGGACTGCGTTGACAAACCCTACCTGGGTGATATGATGATTTCCGTTGAAACCGCCTATCGACAAGCCCTCACGCGTAATCACTCCCTGGAGCGGGAGATCTGCACGCTCATGATTCATGGCTGGCTCCACCTGCTGGGCTTCGACCATGAGCTCGATCAGGGGCAGATGCGCCGCAAGGAGCTGCGGCTACAGAGAGAACTCCTATGATCACGGTTGGGGTACTACTGGCAGCCCTCCTCTTCCTGCTGGTCTTGACGCTGCTGTCGACCCTTGAAATGAGCCTCAACCGCACCAACAAGGTGGCCATGCGGCGAATGGTGGAAAAGCTTTCTCCCGAGTCCGCGGGGCAGATCAAGCAGTTGATGGACAGCCGCCTGGAGAGCCAGGTGGACATCTATGTGGGGATCCAGATCTGCAGCGTTTCCATTGCCATCGTCCTGACCGGATACCTGCACTCGAGGTTCGACAACTACCTGACCACCCTGCCGGCAGCCCTGGGTCTCATGTTTCTGGTGGTGATCGTCTTCAGGCAGTTGATTCCGAGGCTCTTCACCTTTCACAAGCCCGAAAGGGTGGTCCTGACCCTGCTACCCAGCTACCGGCTGCTGCGCCCGGTCCTGAAAGTCCTTGCCTATCCGCTGTCGGCCAGCTTGCGGCTGTTTCGGCGATTCAATGCTCCCGAGGCCGAGGAGGAAAAAACGGAGCAGCATATTGAAGAGGAAATTCAGGCCTTTATCGACGTGGGACAGGAAGAGGGAATCCTGAAGAAGGGAGAGGAGGATCTCATTCAGTCGGTGGTGGAATTCGGGGAGACCGCGGCGGGAGACATCATGGTTCCTCGTACCCATATGGTGACCATCAACGTCAAGGCCACGCCCGAGATGCTCAAGCAACTGATCACTTCCACCAAGCATTCCCGGGTTCCGGTTTACCGGGACCATGTCGAAAACATCCAGGGATTTGTCTATCTGAAGGACCTGATCGACATCTGGGACAGTCCGGTGACCGACGACAGCCTGGAGAGCCTGGTGCGGCCAATCCAATTCGTTCCCGAAACCAAACGGGTTGCCGAGTTGCTGGCGGAATTGCAGCGGCAGTCCTCCCACATGGCCATTGTGGTCGATGAGCACGGAGGAGTGGCCGGGCTGGTGACCATCGAGGACATCCTGGAGGAGATTGCAGGCGAGATCCATGACGAAGACGAGGTCGCGGAGAATTCGCCTCTGGCCAGGGACGCCAACGGTTCCTACCTCATTCCGGGGAATACGGCGATCCAGGAGGTTGAGGACCTGTTTCACATCAGGCTGCACAGCGAAGAGACCACCACCGTGGCCGGTTTTATCACCACGGTGTTTGGCAGGGTCCCCCGCAAGGGGGAGAAGTACGACACCCAGGGAGTTCGGTTCGAAGTGCAGGAAGCCGACCACCGCAGAATCAGCAAGTTGCTTGCCCGGCAGACCGCCCCGCCGCAACTCCGAGGGTAAGGAGTGCTCCCCGGAAAAAGGACGACGCCCATGACAGCCAAGGAAGACCTCCCGGTTCAAGTGCTTTCCAGCGGAGATTCGCTCCCCAAGGCGGAGGGACCCGAGTTCAAGTCGGGATTCGTCACCCTGATCGGCCGTCCCAATTCCGGTAAATCCACCCTGCTCAACCACCTGTTGGGGGAGAAGGTCTCCATCGTCTCGGACAAGCCTCAAACCACCCGGCACAAGATTCTGGGTATCCACACCCGAGCGGAAGGGCAGATCGTCTTTGCCGATACTCCGGGAATTCACAAACCGGGCTATGAGTTGAACCGGCGAATGATGCGGGCGGTTTACGATGCCCTGGAGGGCATCGATTTGCTGCTGGCCATGGTGGACGTCACGGCTGCCTTTGGTTCCGGCGACCGCTACCTGCTGGAACTGATCCGGCAGCGCAACCTGCCCACGCTGCTGCTTCTCAACAAGATCGATCTGCTGGCCAAGGCCAGGTTGCTTCCGATCATGGATTTCTATGCCAGGCAGTTCCGATTTGCCGAAATTATCCCCGTGTCCGCCTTGAAGGGGGACAACCTGGACCTGCTGCTGGAACAGATCCTGAAGTATCTGCCTCGGGGACCTGCCTATTTTCCCGACTCTCAGTTTACCGATTCTCCAGAGCGCTTTCTGGCGGCTGAAATGGTTCGGGAGAAGGTGGTCAGGCATACTGAAAAGGAACTTCCCTATTCCACGATCGTTGTGTTGAACCGATTCGAGGAAGACGAAGAGGCGCCCATGGTTCGGATTTATTGCGACATCTGCGTGGAGAGAGAGTCCCAAAGAAAGATCGTCATTGGACGTCAGGGACAGAAGCTGAAAACCATCGGCACGGCGGCCCGCAAAGACATTGAACGCCTGCTGGGCAAACCGGTCTATCTGGATCTGTTCGTCAAGGTGAGACCTAAATGGCGTGACGATCCTCGGTTTCTGGACAACGAGCTGGAGGCTCGCTAAATGTCAATCCCCCCGTGCCTCCCATTTCCCGCCGGTGGATTAACCCCGGTTCTTTCGTGATCCGTCCGGAATGAAAGTCAACGAGATCTATCGCAGCATCCAGGGAGAGTCCTCCTATGCGGGGCTGCCCTGCGTGTTTGTGAGGCTGACCTACTGCAACCTGCGGTGTTCCTATTGCGACACCGAGTACGCATTTTACGAGGGCGAGGACTGCACCGTTGAAGAGGTCTTGAGGGAGGTTCAGTCTTTCGACTGTCACCTGGTCGAGATCACCGGGGGGGAACCGTTGCTGCAGGAGGAGGTCTTTCCGCTCATGGACGAGTTGGTCGGGAGAGGTTTCACGGTGCTGCTGGAGACCGGCGGAAGTCTGGATGTCGGCCCGGTCAATCCCAAGGTCATCAAGATTCTGGACTTGAAGTGCCCCGGCAGCGGCGAATCGCAGCGCAACCTCTACTCCAACCTGGCCAAGCTTCAGTCCTGGGATGAAGTGAAGTTCGTGATCGGCGATCGAGCCGACTACCTGTGGGCCAGGCAGGTCTTGCAGGAGCATCGCCTGACCGACCGCTGTTCGGTGCTCTTCTCGACCGTGTTTGGAAAGCTGCCCCCGCGCCAACTGGCGGAATGGCTCCTGGAGGACAACCTGAAGGTGCGCCTGCAGTTGCAGATGCACAAGTACATCTGGGAGCCGGAGGTCAGAGGGGTTTAATGGAAGGGTTCAGAAGGAGGGGACGGCGTAGTAGCCCTTTCGGCTCTTCACCTTGAGATTCTTGATTCGGTTGCTCTCCACATAGACTCGAATCCTGCGGAAGGAGACCGTGTCGGGCAAGGTGTTGGGAATGTAACCCAACACGTACTGGTTTCTGGCGGACCGGGTGATGATTGGAAAGGTCCTGGCCAGGCGGTCGGTCTTGAATGGAAAGAGCATCTCACCGCCGGTGGCGTTGGCATATTTGGCGACAGAGCCTCCCGTGAGAACGGATCTCACCGGAGTTATCCCGTAGACCGCGATTTCAGCCCTCAGCAGGGCCTCCAGAGTGTCCTCGTAGGAGTTGCGGTTGCCGGGGGCGTTGCGACCCTCTGAAATAATAAGGATCATCTTGCGCCTTTCACGCGAGCGCCTGCGTCTCAAGGCCTGGACAGCGGCGAACACGGCGTCGTGAATATGGGTGTTCCAGGTCTTGGACGGTTGCACCCTGCCCCGAGCGTTATCCAGCTCGATGCCCCCCAGAGTCGTTTTCCCCGAGAAGGGTCCACTGGTTAGCCCCGGTGAATGGGGCTCCCAGTTGATCCTGCTTCTCAAGGCTTCCAGAACCTTGCGCTTGTCCAGGGTGAAGTCCAGGAGCTTGTCCGGGGTGTGGTCGAACTTGAAAACAGCGACTTCGTCGAAGGCGCTGAAGGACTCGATCAGGGCCAGCAGCGTGGATTCCAGTCTCGACTGGGCCTGAGAGTTCAGGGTGCGGTCGATCAGCAGCACGGCCGAAAGCGGAAGCGGGTCCGAGGAGAAATAGGTGAGCCTCTGAAGCACTTCCTCCTCGAAGACCCGAAAGTCTTCCCTCTCCAAACCGTAGAGCGGTTGATCGTTGCTGTCCCGCACGGAAACCGGCACCAGCACCAGGTTGACCGGGATCCTTAGCGTGAAGGCGTCTTCCCCTGTCCCGCCGCCCTCTGAGGACTGGGCCAGCAGTCGGGGACCCGTCGACAGGCAGAGAGCAATCAGGCACGCAACGATGGCGAGTTCTGGCGACCTGGTTTGCGGCTTCGGCATGGTGCAATTGCCCTGACGGGTGTTCTGTGTCAGAAGTACGGCACCCCTATTTCTGAGACAGGACACTAGAGGGTGCGTAGTATCCCTTCCGGTACTGCAGCTTGACCTTCTTCCCTTTGACGTTGATCTTGATTCGACGGAAGGCGCCATCGCGGCTGGAGTTGGTGGAGCGGTAAGCCACCGCGTATTGGCTTCGCAGTTCCTCCGAAACTCGAAAGAAGCTCATGGCCAGGTCGTCGATCTTGGGTGGGAAGTAGGCTCTGCCGCCGGTGGACCCGGCCAGACGCTTGAGGATCTTGTCCTGCTTGGGCTGCGCCATCCCGAAAAATCCGCTGTTGTTGGTGCTGATGGTGTAAATGGATACTTCCGACCGCTGAGCGATGGCTATGGACGAGTCCAAGGTTTCATAGCTCATGTTGTCGTCGCCGTCACCCATAAGGACCAGGATCCGTCTCGGCGCGGTCAGCCCTGCCAGTTTCTCCTGGCAAGCGAGCTGAATGGCATCGTACATCTTGGTGCCGCCGCCGATTCTCACAGACTTGACGGCCTTGGACAATCTATCGGGATCGTCCACGAAGTCCTGCAGCACGTCGACGGTGGAGTCAAAGGTCATCAGCAGCCCTTGGTCCCGTTTGCGCTGTATCGTGTTGTGGAAGAAGTCGATGGCTGCCTCCTGCTGCACTTTGAGGCTGGCCCTGGCGCTGGAGCTGGTGTCCATCAGCAGGACGACAGCCAGCGGCTGATCCGATTCCCGGGAAAAATTGGTGATGGTCTGCAGCCGGCCATCCTCGAAGACCCTGACACGGTCTCGGGTCAGGTCCGGAACCAGGTTCCCTTTCTTGTCCCGGGCAGTGAAGAGGACGTTGACGAGGTCGACGTCGATCTGAATCTTTTCCTTGGGACCTTTGGAGACTCCCGCGCCGGCACCGCTCCTGCCTTGGGCCGGGACCTGGGAGCAGAAGACCGCCAGACCGGCCGGCAGGAGCAAGCCGGTCAGGACTGCCCGCCACAGAAATCTCCGGCCTCCATTGCGCAAACAGTTCATGGGAAAAGTATAAAGGGGAGGTCTGCGGCCGTCAACCGGCCCGCAGATGCTCCAGAAAGCGTTGCAGTTCCTCGGGCAGAGGGGAGGAAAACTGCAGTGGAGCCAGTTGGCGGGGGTGGTGAAATTTCAGAAAGGCGGCGTGGAGAAAGTGCCGTCCCAACCGGGGGAGGGGGCGCTCCGGTTCACCGGCGAGAATGCGGGCCGGAGCCCCATAGAGGGTGTCGCCCACCACGGGGTGTTTCTCCGAGCTGAGATGGACCCGGATCTGGTGAGTGCGGCCGGTCTTGAGGTTCAACTCCAGCAGGGTGAGCCCGGGAAATCTCTCCAGAATCCGATAGGCGGTGTGGGCCGGCCGGGCCTGCCTGGTCCGGGTAGTCATCCTGATGCGGCGGACCCTGTCCCGCCCGATGGCGCTGCGGATCTCGCCGGTTTCCCCTTGAACCGCGCCGTGCACCAAGGCGATGTATTTCTTGGTTACCTGTCGGGTCTGGAACTGCCGGGCCAGCCGGTGATGGCTGAAATCGTTCCTGGCGATCACCATCAGCCCCGAGGTGTGCTTGTCCAGGCGGTGCACGATGCCGGGCCGCTCGCCGCCTCCCGCCTCGGAGAGAGTCCGAAATCGGTAGAGCAGGGCATTCACCAGCGTACCGGTCCGTACCCCGGCTCCCTGGTGGACGACCATCCCGGCCCGCTTGTCGACCACGGCCAGGTCGTTGTCCTCGTAGACGATCTCCAGCGGAATGGGCTCCGCCTCCAATTTGCTGGGAGCGGGGGAAACCGGGCGAACGCGGATCTCCTCGCCACCCTTGATTCGGTGGCCGGCCTTGCAGGGGCTCCCGCCGATCAGCACGTGGCCGGCTTGAATCAGTCCCTGAATCTGCGCCCGGCTCCGTTCGGGAAGATGGTGCTGCAGAAATCGATCCAGGCGGATTCCGTGGTCGTCGGCCCGGGGGAAAAGCTTCAGTTCCGGAGTGGAATTGGGTGGGCGGCTCATGCGGTTCGCCCTCACCGGCTGGAGGTGTTCACGGCAGCGGGTCAACCAGCCGAGGCTGCACGATGGCGCTGTCTCAGCACCAGGAAAAGTGCCGCTGCCGCGGGGAACAGAAGCAGCCCGATGAACTGAGAGGTGGACAGCAACCCGCCGAAGACAAATCCACGGCCGGCGTCTCCTCGAAAGAACTCGATGACAAAGCGGGACGCTGCATATCCCACCAGGTAGAGAATAAATACCTGGCCGTCGAATCGCTTTCTGCTCAAGCTCAGCCACAACAGGCCGAACAGCACAAGGTTGGCGCCCGCCTGGTAGAGTTGGGCGGGATGCAGCGCAACCTCCAGGGGAACCCCAACCACCTGGTGGCTGTAGGGGTCGCTGAAGGCGATACCCCAGGGCTGGGAGGTGGGCTTGCCGTGGCAGCATCCGGCCGAGAAACATCCCAATCTTCCAATGGTCTGGCCCAGGGCGATCCCGGGAGAGCAGAGGTCGGCAACCTTCCAGACCGGGAGACCCTTTCGCCAACTCATCCAGATGCCCGCGATGGCCGCCAGGATGAACCCCCCGTAGTACACCCCACCCGAACGAAGGGTGGCCAAAGACAGAATTTCGCCTGGATGGTCGGCATAGTAGCGAAATTCGGTCACCAGAAAGAGGAGCTTGGCTCCAAGCAGAGCCGAAATGGCGATGGTGACTCCCAGATCGTAGACGGCAGCCTTGTCGATGCCTTCCCGTTCCGCGGCCCGGGCGCTGAACCACAGCGCGGTCAGGAAGGCCAATGCCAGCAGGAATCCATAGGTGTGAAGCGGAAAGTAGCCGAAGTCCAGCAGTATGGGGAACAATGGAGGTCCTCTCAGGAACCCGTCCGGTGACCACCGGTCGCCGCGTCGGATTCCTGGGTCAGAGTCTCGATCAGGAACAGACCGATCCCGATGGTGATGGCGGAGTCGGCCAGATTGAAGGTGGGCCAGTGATAGCTCCCGTAGAACACATCGATGAAGTCGGTCACGTAGCCATAGGAGAGACGGTCGTGGAGATTGCCGGCTGCGCCGCCCAGAATCAGCATCAGTCCCCACTGCAGCCGGCCGCGGCTGACCGGGTTGCGCAGGGCGAATCCCAGGATGAGCAGGAAGGCCAGAATGGATACGGCCGCCAGCCCGAGCGGGACCCAGGGCGAAGCCGAGCCGCTGAGGATGCCAAAGGCCATGCCCGTGTTCCGGGTGTGGGTGAGCTCGAGAATGCCGGGGATGACCGTCTTGATCTCGTAGAGTCCCAGACCCTCTTCAATCAGCTGCTTGGTCAGGCGGTCGCTCACAAACACGCCCAAAGCAATCAGGAAGTAGGCAAGCCGTTTCATGGGGCAGGGTGGCCGAATGGGCCGGGTTGACCCGAAATGACAGGCGCCGGTCGATCAGGGCGCCGCCATGCCCGGGCCGAACTGGTCGGGCGTCACACCGAGTTCCTTGAGTGTGGAGGAACACTTGAGGCAGACCGCCGGGAAATCGGGATCGCTTCCGACTCCGGAGGAGTAGATCCAGCAGCGCTCGCATTTCCCCCCCTCGGCACGGCTCACCGAAGCCCGCAGTCCCTCCGCTTCTTCGAAAAAGGGTGCCTCTGCCGATGGAGCGTCCAACTCCACCTGAGACACGATGAACAGCGCCGGCAGCATGGCTTCGTAACGCTTGAGGACTGGAGCGTAGCCGTCTTCCCCGGACAAGGTGACCTTGGCTTCCAGGGAATTTCCGATGAACTTGGCCTGGCGGGCCTCCTCCAGAACCTTCAGCACGGTGGAGCGAACCCGGATGAGCACCTGCCAGTTGTCCAACTGTCTCAGCGATTGGGAGGACAGTCCTTCGACCAGGCTGCCGGCGGGGAGAAAGCGCGCCAAATGCACGCTGGCCGGTCTCTCAGCCATGGTTGAGAGGTGCTCCCAGATTTCCTCGCAGGTAAAGCTGTAGATGGGAGCCAGTGCCCGGGTCAACGCTTCCAGGACGCGGTAGAGGACGGTTTGGGACGATCGCCGCGGATGCGCATCGGGCGCCGCCGTATAGAGTCTGTCCTTGAGGACGTCGAAGTAGAACGAACTCAACTCGACGGTCAGGAAATCGTAGACCCGGTGGTAGATCCGGTGGAATTCATAAGTTTCGTACCAACCGTAAACCTCCTCCAGCAGCTGGCTGGTCCGCATCAGGGCCCACTGGTCCAGCTCCTCCAGGTCGGGTGTCGCCACCGAATGCTCACCCGGCGAGAAATCCGAGAGGTTGCCCAGCATGAATCGAGCGGTGTTGCGGAACTTGCGGTAACCGTCGGAAAGGCGGCGAATCAGATCGGGAGAGATCCGAATGTCTTCCCTGAAGTCGCTGGCCGCCACCCAGAGCCGCAGAATCTCGGCGCCGTCCTTCCCGACGATCTCTTGCGGCTCGATCACGTTGCCCCGCGATTTGGACATGGCGTGTCCCTGGGCATCCAGGGTCCATCCGTGGGTCAGGACCTGCCGGTAGGGAGCTCCCTGCCTGGTAGCGACGCCCACTAGCAGGGAACTGTGGAACCAGCCCCGGTACTGGTCGCTGCCTTCCAGGTAGATATCGGCGGGCCAGGGGACATCGGGGCGGTGGCCCAGCACCGACGCCTGGCTGGCTCCCGAGTCGAACCAGACATCCAGAATGTCGTATTCCTTGCGAAACCGGTCCCCCCCGCACCCGGGGCAGCGGGTGCCGGGCGGCAAGAGGGCATCGACAGGACGGCTGAACCAGGCATCCGCCCCTTCCTCCTCGAAAATGGCCACCACGCGGTCGATGATCTCCGGCTCCAGCAGCGGCTCCTGGCAGGTTTCACAGTAGAAGGCGGTAATGGGAACGCCCCAGACCCGCTGCCGGGACACGCACCAGTCGGGACGGTTGGCGATCATGCCGGAGATGCGCTCCCGCCCCCATTCCGGAAGCCAGCGAACGCCCTGGATGGCCTCCAGGGATTTCCCCCTGAGGTCGCGGTGTTCCATGGAGATGAACCATTGAGGCGTGGCTCGGAAGATGACGGGCTTGTGGCAGCGCCAGCAGTGCGGATAGGAGTGAGAGATGGTCTCGGCCGCCAGCAAGGCCCCTCGATCGCCCAGCAATTGCAGGACCGTCCTGTTGGCATCGAAGACGCGCATTCCCTCGACGTGGGGAGTGCCGGCCACGAAACGCCCTCCGCCGTCTACCGGGCAGTAGATGTCCAGGTCATGGGCTTTTCCCAGGGCATAGTCTTCGTGGCCGTGGCCGGGAGCCGTGTGCACGCAGCCGGTTCCCTGCTCCAGGGTGACATGCTCGCCCGGCAGCCCCGGCGAGAGGCGGTCCAGAAAGGGATGTCGGGTCTCGAGGCCGTCCAGTTTCCTGCCCTCCATGGTGGCCAGTGTCCTTCCGGGCTTGAATCCGCAGCCCTCGGCCGTGGCTGCCACCAACTCGGAGGCTATAAGGTAGACCTCGTCCCCGACTTCTACCGCCGAATACTCCAGACCGGGATTGAAGGCGATGGCCAGGTTGGCGGGCAGAGTCCAGGGGGTGGTCGTCCAGATCACCACCGACACCCTCCTGCCCCTCAGAGCCGGATCCAGCAGGGAGGGATCCGACTGCAAGGGAAACTTGACGTAGATGGAGGGGCTGGTGTGGTCCTCGTATTCGACCTCGGCCTCCGCCAGAGCCGTCCGGCAGGAGCAGCACCAGTGGACGGGTTTCAGTCCCTTGTAGACGTATCCTTCTCTCACGAATTGGCCGAAGGTGCGGGCGATGGCAGCCTCGTAGCGGTGGCTCATGGTGAGATAGGGTGCATTCCAATCCCCCAGGATGCCCAGTCGAATGAACTCCCGTTTCTGCAGCTCCACGAACTTGCCGGCGTACTCCCGGCATTCCCGACGAACCTGGACACGAGTCATGCCGGCCTTTTTCCTGCCGAGCACCTGGTCGACCTTGATCTCGATCGGCAGTCCGTGGCAGTCCCATCCGGGGATGTAGGGTGCGTTGAAACCCGCCATGGTTCTCGACTTTACGATGAAGTCCTTGAGAATCTTGTTCTCGGCGTGTCCGATATGGATGTTCCCATTGGCGTAAGGAGGCCCGTCGTGCAGCAGGAAAACCGGGCTTCCGGCCCGTAGGTCGCGGATCTTCCGGTACAGTTGCAGCTCGTCCCAGCGTTGCAGAATGCGGGGCTCCAGGTTGGGAAGGCTGGCCTTCATCGGAAAGCCGGTTCGGGGCAGATTGATGGTGTCCTTCAGTTTCATGGCGATGGATCCGGAGGGGGAACTCCTGCGGCGGGGCTCGCTAAGGCCAACAAAAACGCGGAATTATAGACGAAATCCTCCGCCTTTGTCCATGGAACCGGACCCGGTCTGCCCGGGAGGGGAAAACGGTCCCAGCCGCCGGTCGGCGATCAAATTTGCGTGACTGGAGCGGGGATTATGGTACTATTTTTTTGAGGGAATGCTGCCCGAGACGACCCCAAGGGTCGGGCTGGCCGAATGTGGATCTCGTTCCTTCCCGCCGCCAAACACGGGGTGGCAAGGGTCGGCCCACCAGCGATGAAAGAGCAGCCATGAATCCACTTGTGGAACAAAAGGGTCTGGTCGAGTTTCTGGAAGCTGCCTTGGAGGAGGCCAGGGGGCAATCGCCCGTTGACCCGCGGCAAATCCAGCGCTTGGAGGCTGAATTAGCCCAGGCCCGAAGCGGTTTGTCGCGCCTGTCGTCCACCAGTGAAGGTCGGGAGAAGCGGTCTCCGGCCGCGGCGGCGCCCTTCAAGGTGGCGACGACCTTGCAGCCTTGGCATCGGACCTTTTTCGGCAACCTGGCGTCGCTGTTCCTGCATGAGGAAAAACAGTATGACATCACCGCCCGGCCGGTGGAAGCCAACCTGATGGTCGAAGACCAGGCCTGGGCTTCCGGTTTCTGGTCCAACCTCAAGTCCTATTTCGGTCGAGAGGAAAAAGACTACCGCATCACGGCGCAGCCGGTGGCCACCCACCTTCTGGTGGAGGATATCCCCTGGTACCGCGCCATTTATTGGGGAATCAAGGGAATCTTTGTCAAGGAAGAGCGGCGGGAGATCGAGGTGACCGCCCAGCCGGTCGAGGTTGCCGAGATCTTTCGAGACTACAAGATCCGCTCGAGTTCGTTCGTCCTTTCGGTAGCGGTGCAGTGTCTCTTCGTGACGGCCATCGTTTTCGTGCCGCTCCTGCTGATCAAGGACGCCCCCTTGACGGCCAACGAGACCGAGATTTATTTCATGTCCAGGGTGAGGCTGGTTGCACCCAGGCTGGGGCCCTCCGGCGGTGGGGGCGGGGGCGGATTGAAAGCTCCCAAGCCTCCTTCCAAGGGACGGCTTCCCAAGCCGTCCAACAAGCAGTTGACCCCGCCGACGCCCAGGATTCGCAACCCGAGGCCTCTGTTGCCGGTTGAACCGACCGTAATCGTTCCTCAACTGGCCCAACTGCCGGCCATCGACCTGCCCGACTACGGAGATCCCCTGGGGATTCCGGGTCCGCCTTCTCCGGGACCGGGAAGCGGCGGCGGCATCGGCACGGGTACCGGGACGGGTGTCGGACCTGGAGAAGGCGCCGGGGTGGGGCCGGGCAAGGGCGGCGGCATCGGCGGGGGCATCTTTCGGGTGGGCGGCGGTGTGACTCCTCCCACCGTGCTGAGCCGCATCGAGCCTGTCTACTCCGAAGAGGCCAGAAAAGCCAAGTATCAGGGCGTGGTGGTTCTGTCGGCCATTGTGCGCAAGGACGGAAGCATCGAGATCCTGAAGGTCGTCCGCAGCCTGGGCCTGGGCCTGGACGAAAATGCCATCCGGGCTCTCAAGGGGTGGAGGTTCCGCCCCGGAATGAAGGGTGGAAAGCCGGTCGACGTGGCCTTGAACATCGAGGTCAATTTTTCTCTGCGTTAGCTGTCTGCCGTTTCCTCAGCAGTTTTCCAAACACAACCAATCCAATCCCGGAGGCTGCCAGGACGCCCGCTGGAACGGGTGCGGCTCCGACCAGCCAGGCTATCGAGGCGGCGGCCTGCCAATTGGACAGAGCCACCCCGCAGCCGTTGACGGTGAAGTGGGCCAGGATGGCCGGCGCCAGGCTCCGGCTGCGGTGAACCATGACGGCGAACAGGATTCCCGCCAGGCTGGCCGGCAGGATCAGGAGCATATGGCGGTGGAAAATGCCGAACAGCACCGCTGACACCAGAATCGCCTGGGCGCGGGTTCCGGGCCCGAGCAGTTGATTCAGAATGAAACCGCGAAAGAGCAGTTCCTCGCATAGCGCCGGCAACAGGGCCATGGTCAGTAGAATCCAGGCCAGGTGCGGGCCCTGCAGCCAGCTTTGAGCCCTTTGCTGGAGTTCGGCCGCCTCGCCGCCCAGTTGACCCTGTAAATAGTGAACCGCTTCCAGCCATGGCACCAGGCACAATCCCAACAGAATGGCAAGCCCTGCCTGGAAAGGGGGAATCGTTCTCAACTGGAAGAGGGCTTGCCGGCGGAATCCGGCCAGTTTCGCGAACAGCAGCGGCGTCCCGGCCACGATCAGGATCTGCAAGGCGGCCGCCTGGGCTCGGGCAGCTTCGGAAACCTCCCGGGGAGCCAGCCAGGCCGAGACCGTCAATACCCACAGGAACACCAGACCGACGCGCACCCCAGCGGGAGCCGATCGCAATAGTCTTGCTTGAAACACTCCTGCTTCACCCTGTATCAGCCACCCCGTCGTTTGGGACGGCGGCCCGGCTAGGTAAAAAGTGGATAGTGGTAGTGGTTAGACCCCCGCCCTGCCGATCATTGGAGGAAAAACGCCCAATCCTCAATAAAGACGAACCACGAATGAACACAAATAGACACGAATAAACACGAAGACAGGTGGACCTGCTTCAACGACAAGCGGCACCACAATGCTTCTGCAACTTTGTTACCTTAGCCTGGGATCTACGACTGAAACGGTGCGATGCAGGCTACGGTTTCCCTGCCGGCTTGGAGAGTGCCTCGGTTTCGCCGAACAGGTCCGGGTCTATGGGCTCACCCAGGGCGGCGGCCGTAACGGTGATTTGCGAGGTGACTCCCGTCTTGCGGGAAAGGACCTTGCCGGGGGAACGGAGTCCCTGGACCTCGCTGTATTTCAGATAAAGCACTTCTCCCCGAAAAATCCCCGTGCCGCTTCTGGTGGCCCGCTCGGTCTCGTACTCGTACTTTTCGATCAGCCGGGTATCTCGGTTGATCGAGAGTCTGCCCCGAATGTATTCGCGGTCCACGAATCCGGAGACCTCCAGTTGGTCCAGGGATCGTCCCTCCTCGGTGGTGCGTGAAACGTAGCGGTACCTTGAGAAGATCAGCAGGAGCAAGTCGGGGCGCAGCAGGGAGAGGGTCTCGTTCCTCAGTGGAGACATCTCCTTGACGGGTCGGGCCATTCGGGTTCCGGCCACTTCGACCCAACCGCGGTTCCCGTTGAGGACCGTGACTACCGTCAGGTCGCCGTCCTGGACCTCGGACCGGAATCGGTCAGAGTCGTCGAAATAGACCTTGGCGGACAGGGGCTTGGAATCGGGCTGGGAAGTGGATTGGACCCGGTACTCGAAATGGAACGAGCTGAGAGAAAGGATTCTGGACTTGCCGCCATAGGCCCGGATGGATTTTTCCACCAGGGCCTGACCCGGTGTGGCTGCCGGTGCCGCCCTGCCGCCGTCGTCTGCTGAGAGGGGAGTTGGCTGAACGATAGAGATCGCGGTGAGACTCAGGCCGATCAGCAGCGCCCGCAGGGGAAGGGAAAGGGGTGCTGCAGGCAAGGTAAGACTAGCTGGACCGCGCATAGTAACCCTTTCTGGCCTTGACCCTTAAGCCCTTCTTGTTTGGAAGTCTCATCTTGATGGAACGATAGCTTCCATCGCGCTTCTGGTTGGAAGACTGGTAGGTCAGCAGGTACTGGCTGCGCAACTCGTTCTCGATGGCATCGAAGGCCCTTCTGAATTTCTGTGGTCTGTTGGGGAAGAATGCCGTTCCGCCGGTCGCGCGGGAGTACTTCTTCAGGGCCCCGGAGTTGCCGTAGGCCCTCCGGTAGAATCCCCCGATCTGGTTGGATATGGCGTAGATTACCGTGTCGGCCCGCTGCGCCGACTCGATGGCCTCACGGATTTTCAGTTTGCTGGTGGTGTCTCCTCCGTCGCTGATCAGCACGATCGCCTTGCGCCCCGACTCGTGCCGCAGCTTTTCGTCGCAGGCCAGAAAGACGGCATCGTGGAGCGAGGTGCCCCCGCCGATGGCCAGCAAGCCCACGGCCTTCTCCAGCAAGTCCAGGCTGTTGGTGAAGTCCTGAATCAGGGAAACGCTGCGGTCGAAGTTCATGATCATGGCAAGGTCGTTCTTTTTCAGGACCGTCCTCAAGAACTCGACGGCTGCTCGTTGCTCCAGAGGCAGGATGTCCTGGACGCTGGGACTTGTGTCGATGAGAATGCCCAGGGTGAGGGGCAGAGCGACCTCCCTGGAAAAATGGGTGATGGACTGTTTTACGCCATCTTCCTCGATCCTGAAGTCCTGGCGATTCAAGTCGGTCACGAATTGTCCCTGCCTGGATTGAACGGTGCAGAGGACGTTGACCAGGTTCACGTCGATTCGCAGGGTGGTCTGTTCTTGTTGCGGACCGGAAGCCGGGCTGGAGAGAGCCAGTGTCCCAAGGAATGCCGGAACCAGGACCGTCGCTAGCGCATGCAGATTGGATCGCCGTTTCATTTTTTTGCCGGTTTCAATCAGCCTCCTCATGGCTAGAATTATAGGGGAGAGCCGGCTCGGGGTAAACGTGGCGGTCGGAATGAAGGGATCCGGCCAGGCGGCGTTGCCGGGGAACGGCCGCTCGAGGGGGTGCGCTGCCCAATGGGAGCGGCTATCTCCTTGACTTTCATTTTCAGGAATTCATCCATGGCGACGCAGCCTCTTGGCCGGGTGGGAATCGCGGGAGCCGGAACCATGGGGCGGGGAATCGCCCAGGTCTTTGCTCAAGGGGGCTGGCAGGTGGTCCTGAGCGACCCGGCCCAGGCCCAGTTGTCGTCCGCCGTGGATTCGATTTCCCGGGGGATGGATCGAGAAGTGAGTAAGGGCCGGATGGCGCACGCCGAGAAGGAAGAGGCGCTCGACAGGGTCGAGGCGGTCTCGGAACTGAGCCCGATGGCTTCGGTGGACTTGGTGGTTGAGGCCGTCAGTGAGAGCCTCCCGGTCAAACAGGAGGTCTTCGGCCGCCTTGATCGGATCTGCCGCCCCGGGGTGATCCTGGCCTCCAACACGTCTTCCATCTCCATCGCCCGCCTGGCGTCAGCCTCCGGGCGTCCCGGAGAAACCGTGGGAATGCACTTCATGAATCCCGTGCCCGTGATGGAACTGGTTGAGGTGGTTCGCGGGGCGGAGACATCCAGGGAAACGCTTTCGGCCACCCACCGGATCGTCAAGGGGCTGGGCAAGACGCCGGTGGAGGTGAACGATTCTCCGGGGTTCGTTTCCAATCGGGTTTTGATGCCCATGATCAATGAAGCCGCCTTCTGTGTCCACGAGGGTGTGGGGACGGCGGAGAACGTGGATGCGATCATGCGGATGGGGATGAATCATCCCATGGGTCCGCTGGCTTTGGCCGACCTGATTGGGCTTGATGTTTGTCTGGATATCATGGAAACTCTCAACGACGGCTTCAGGGACTCCAAGTATCGGCCCTGTCCATTGCTGAAAAGCATGGTGTCGGCTGGACACCTGGGGCGAAAGACGGGACGGGGGTTCTATCGCTATGGCCGGCGAGTCCAAGGGGACTCGTGAGCCCTCCTGGCCATGGCAGGACCTGAATCATTGAATGTCAGGATAGACAAAGAGCAAACCAGGAGGGAATCCATGGCGGAAGCAAGCGGAGAACGGAGTCGGGCCATCGATCTGGCTCTGTCCCAAATCGAGAAGCAGTTCGGCAAGGGATCGATCATGCGGCTGGGAAGCCGCGCAACCGTGGCCAACATCGGCGTGATCGCCACCGGGTCCTTGTCCTTTGACGCCGCTCTGGGCGTGGGTGGCATGCCTCGGGGACGTGTGGTCGAGATCTTTGGCCCCGAATCCAGCGGCAAGACCACGCTGGCCCTTCACCTGATCGCCGAGGCTCAGAAAAATGGAGGCATGGCTGCTTTCGTGGATGCCGAGCATGCCCTGGACGCCGCCTATTCTCGCAAACTCGGCGTGGATGTGGAGAACCTGCTGGTTTCCCAACCGGATAGCGGAGAACAGGCGCTCGAGATCGCTGAAATGCTGGTGCGCAGCGGTGGGATGGATGTTTGCGTGATCGATTCGGTGGCTGCCCTGGTGCCCAGAGCCGAATTGTCGGGTGAAATGGGAGACTCCCACATGGGGCTGCAGGCCAGGCTCATGTCCCAGGCTCTGCGCAAGTTGACCGGAATTGTCGCCAAATCCAAGACCTGTCTGGTTTTTATCAACCAGATTCGGGAGAAGATCGGGGTCATGTTCGGCAACCCCGAAACCACCACCGGCGGGAGGGCCTTGAAGTTCTATGCTTCGGTTCGGGTGGATGTGCGGCGGGTTGGTGCCATTCGGGACGGCGACACCGTCAAGGGCAGCCGAACCAAGGTCAAGGTGGTCAAGAACAAGGTGGCTCCTCCCTTTCGGGAAGCCGAGTTCGATATCATCTACGGGCTGGGCATTTCCAAGGAAGGAGACCTGCTGGACCTGGGTGTGAACCAGGGCCTCGTCGAAAAGAGCGGCGCCTGGTACTCGATCCAGGGAGAACGGATGGGCCAGGGCCGCGACAACGCCCGCCAGTTTCTGAAGGACCACGGCGATATCCGAGCCCGGCTTGAAGAGGCGCTCCGCCAGGCGCTGGAGATCCCGGCGGTTTCCCCAGCCGGGAACGGCCAGCCGGCCGCAGCCGATCGGACACCCGCAAGATCGGCGCCGCGCCGGAAATGAATCCAGCGATTCTCCGAAAACGAGTTCCTATCGCCCTGGGTTTGTTGATCAGTTCCGGGTTGCTGGCCCAGCTCTCCGCCTGCCTGCGGGTCGAGGACGCCGGTGAGCATTCCCGTCACTTGCTTCTGGACGACCGAGTGGTGGCGCAAGAGCAGAATGTCCGCCTGGAGATCGGAGCGATCAGGAAGCATGAGGCCAATCCTCTGATGAAGGAGGACAAGCCTTGGGAACCCCGCTTCGACAATCTCTACCCCAACATCGTCTATGACCGGGATCGCAAGCTCTACCGCTGCTGGTACAATCCCTTCATCGCCGACCCGTTGGTTACCGAGACCCCCCATGACCGGAGGGACCTGAACCCGCTGGCCCCCGAGAATTCTCCCGACCGGCAGGGCAAGGTGCCCTACCTTCCCTATGACCGCGAGTTCGGCCTCTGTTACGCCACCAGCGAGGACGGGCTGACATGGACCAAGCCAGAGTTGAACCTGGTGGAGTTTCAGGGCAGCAAGGCCAACAACCTGTTGCTGCGGGGGTCGCACGGCGCCGGCATCCTTATCGACCCTCGTGATCCAGACCCGGAGCGGCGTTACAAGATGTTCGAAGGAGGAATGTGGATCAAGGAGTGGCAATCACGCCCGGCCGTGCGGTTTTCCCCGGACGGCCTGCGCTGGGGCGAGTCTTTCCCCGTACCCGAGATCGAGGCCCATGCCGACACCCACAACAGCACCCGTTGGGTCCCCGAGTTGAAGAAGTATGTCACCATGACCCGAATTCACCGCGGCAAGCCCTTTTTCCGCCACCCCGCGGGCCAGCGGGTGGTGGGGCGAACCGAGAGCTCCGATTTCATGAAATGGAGCAAGGCGGTGGAAGTCCTGCGCGGCGATCCTGAAAATCAGGTTTACGCCATGCCCTTCTTTCGCTACGGGGATGTCTACCTGGGTCTGCTCATGATTATTCGATTGAGCGAGGAACGGGTCCACTGCGAGCTGGCCTGGAGCCCCGACACCATTCGCTGGGAGCGGATCAACCCGGGGATTCCCTTCATCCCCAATGCCGCGGTGAAGGGCCAGTACGACTGGGGGTGCGTGTATGCCGCCGACGCACCCGTGGTGATGGAAGACCGAATCCGCATCTACTATGCCGGTTCCAACGGACATCATCGCTATTGGCGGGATGGTTCTCTCTGCCTGGCCACGCTGCGTCCGGACGGCTGGGCCGGCTACGTGCCCGTCGACCCCAATCGGGAGGGGGTGGTGGCCACCCGCCCGTTGACCTGGCGCGGTCGCTTGCACTTGACCGCGGACGCTGCCGGCGGTTCGGTTCAGGTTACCGTCCTGGATGACCAGGGAGGAATTCTGGCGGAATCGCAGCCCCTGAAGGGAGAGGTCACGGACGGGGAAGTGATGGCCGAGACTTCCGGCGGGATGGGTGATCTGGAGGGCCGGTCGGTGGTGCTGAAGTTTGTGCTGGACCAGGCCAAACTCTACTCATTCTCCTTCAAGAACTAGCGCGGCCGTGCCTCGGACCGACAGGCAAAAAAAGAGATATCCACGAAGGGCCAGGAAGGACGACGAAGGGCCACCAAGGGGTTGGAGAAGTTAGGGCTAGAAAACGTTTGCTTTAAGCCATCCTGTAGAGCAGCGTAGCCGGGCCAGCGGGTAGCCGTGGGCGTAAGCCCATGGATGTGGTATCCATCTCCCGCCGGCAGCCGCGAAGGCGGCGATAAAAAGCCGGACCCCCAAACCGCACGGCCTCTCCAAGGCGACCCCACCCCCCATTTCCCGAAATCCCCGCTCAGAAATGCAGCTTCAGTCCCAGTGCGTCATGGCGTTGGCGCCAACATGGAAATGGGGATGGGTGGAAAGGAGAGGATCAGGAAGAGGATGGCCAGCAGGCCCAACGCAAAGCGGCGAGGTCCGATGGGCAGATGCTCATCCAGCGTCGGCGGATGTCGAAGGCGGGTCATCAGGTAAACGACCAACAAGAGGAGAAGCCACGGGGGGTGAACCAGAACGGCGAATACAGCGAAGCCTATAGCGACCAATCGGTAAAGGAGGACGCTCTTCCGGGGAAAAAGGGCGTAGAGGATATGGCCTCCGTCCAGCTGACCCATGGGCAGGAGGTTGAGAGCGGTGACGAACAGTCCGGCCCAACCGGCAGTGGCCAGGGGATGAAGCTGGAGGCCGCTGGTCGGAGCCAGCGGTCCGTGAATCCATTCGATGAGAAGAGCGAACAGAATGGACGGTCCCAGAAAGGTTTCGCCGGCAGGCGCGGAATCGAGAGGAGTTACGGTGGACCAGGCAATCCCCAGAACGGCCACGGGCAGGGCCAGCACCAACCCCATGGCGGGTCCCATGATGGCGATGTCGAACAGGGCCTTGCGGTGGGGGATGCGTCCTCCCATCTTGATCACGGCTCCGAAGGTCCCGAAGGGCGGCAGCGGGGAGGGAATGAAGTAGGGAAGGGAGGCCGGGACCCGGTAGTGGCGGGCCGTGAGGTAGTGGCCCATCTCGTGACAGAGCAGGATCAGAATCAGGCTGGCGGAGTAAAGCACCCCTCCGGCGAGGCCGTATTCCAGGGCGCCTACCGCCGAGGTGGTGATCAGGGTCAGAACGAATAAAGCCGGGGGCAGCCATAGGCCCTTCCTCGACGGAGTGTCAATTGGAGCAGCCGATTCCGGAGGAGAGGGCAGGGAGTGGAGTGGTGCATCTGGCATGGAAGGAATGGGGATGTCTTGAGACTAGAGACGTGTCAACAGGTCTCTCACCCGGGTTTCAATGAGGTCTCGAATCGCCCTGAACTCCTCCGGAGGCATCGATTTCGGGTCCGGAATTTCCCAGTCCTCCCGGCGCCTTGCCGCTACCGCCGGACAAGAGTCGCCGCAACCCATGGTCACCGCGGCAGCGAATTCAGTGGGGGGAATCTCATCCAGGGACTGGGAGCGGTGGCTGCTGAGGTCGTACCCCAACTCCGCCATGGATTGAATGGCCGCGGGATTGATCCTGCCCGAGGGGCGCGAGCCGGCGCTGTAGGCCTCGACCCTCCCCTGGCCATGGATGTGGGCGAAGGCTTCGGCCATCTGGCTGCGGTTGGAGTTCTCGATGCACACGAAGAGAACCCGCTTAACATCCGACCCTGATGGCGCAGCGCTTGTCAACAGACGGTCTCCTTTCGGGCCGGACCGCAGCACCCCTCATCCTGCACACAGCGGCAGGCGCCGACCGCCGCCAGGGCTCCCAGGACCGGGGCCGCCAGGTAGACCCAAAGATGGCTCAACTGCCCCGTCACCAATGCCGGAGCCAGGGAGCGGGCCGGATTCATGGAGGCTCCTGAAATCGGGCCGGCAAACAGGGCCTCCAGGGCGATCACCGAGCCTATGGCCACACCGGCCATGAGTCCCTTTTCCTTGGAACCCGAGGACACGCTCAGGATTACGAACATCAGGAACCAGGTGAGGATGATCTCCAGAACGAACGACTGAGAGGCGGATCCCGAGGGCCGGGTGACGCCCAGGGTGAGATGGTTGCTGAACAGCAGGCGGAGCATTCCGCTGGCCAGCAGCGCTCCCAGGCACTGGCTCAGGATATAGGGCAACACCCAGCCTCTTTCCAGGCGCCCGGCGAACCAGAAGCCCAGGGTTACCGCGGGATTGATGTGTGCGCCGGAGACATGCCCAATGGCATAGATGGTGGCCAGGACCACCAGCCCGAAGGTCAGGGCAATGCCCACGTGGGAGACGACTCCCCCGCTCACTTCGTTAATGGTGATCGCCCCGGTTCCGGCAAACACCAGGGCAAAGGTTCCGAAGCATTCCGCCAGTAGTCGTCGCAGCATGATTCGCCCCACATTCCTGTTCTCGCCGCCAGCACTCTAACTAAAATCCACGGATTCCGGAAGACCCTTTGCAGGGAATCCGCAGGCTGGAAAATCGCGGCGCCACCCAACTGCCGGGAAGTCATTTATAATGTCGTCGTTGAAGGACTCAGGGGCAACGCAGCCCCGGCGCCTGGCCTGAATCTGACGGAGACCGCTGGTGAAATCGCACAAGGTCGTCGTCGTTGAGGACGAAGCCGACATCCGCGAGGTCATCGAGTACAACCTCAAGCGGGAGGGGTACCGAACCACCACGGTTGCCGATGGGGAAAAGGCGCTGCAGCTGGTGCGCGACACCCTCCCCGATCTTGTCCTGCTGGATCTGATGCTGCCCGGACTGGAGGGACTCGAGGTCTGTCAACGACTCAAGTCCGATGCAGCCACCCGGCACGTCCATATCATCATGGTAACCGCCAAGGGAGAGGAAAGGGACATTCTTTTGGGGCTCGACCTGGGGGCCGACGACTACCTGACCAAACCCTTCAGCCCCAAGGAGTTGCTGGGTAGAATCCGGGCGGTTTTGCGCCGGGGCCCGCTTCAGGAGGAACAGGCATCCCCTCAACCCCTGATACGAGGCCCCATGCTCATCGACCAGGAGCGGCACCAGGTGCAACTGGATCGAAGGCCGGTGGATCTGACGGCTACCGAGTTTCGTCTGCTCCAATTCCTGGCCACCCATCCCGGCAGAGTGTTCACTCGAGATCAGCTTCTGAGCCGAGTCATTGGAGAGAACGCTTCGGTGGTGGACCGTAACATCGACGTGCACGTGCGGGCCGTACGCAAAAAGCTGGGAGAGCACAGGGACCTCATTCGCACGGTCAGAGGGGTTGGCTACTGCTTCCGAAATCAGGGCGAATGATGCCGAAACCCAAGCTCTTCCGGTGACGCCGCGGGCCCGGCAAACGCCGGGCGCCCAGGGTGCCCTCGGCAAGAACGGAATCCGGAAGTCCGATTTGCTTGTATACTTTACGGAGGAGATTGCGCCCCAATGTCGCAGCCGATGAAAAGGTGGATTCCGGTCGGACTACTGCTGGTCTGCCTACCGGGCCTGCTTGAGGCCGGGGACCCTCGCATCGATGCCGACGTCGCCGCCCTGCAGCGGAGGTATTCCGCCATGCAGGATATCCAAATGAACTTCGTGCAGAGTTACGGTTGGCCCGGACGTCAGCCCAGGACTGAATCGGGACAGGTATTTCTGCGCCGGCCCGGTCTGATGCGGTGGGAATATCGGGAACCCTCCGAAAAGTTGTTCCTGTCCGACGGTGAGACCATTCGCTTTTATCTTCCCGAGCGGAAGCAGGTTCAGAAAGGTCGGGTCGGCCGCAGTCGGGATCGGCGCCTTCCGTTTCTCTTTCTGTTGGGACGGGGAGATCTGAAGAGAGATTTTTCCAGCATCGAATGGGCTCGGGAAAAGCCCTTTTTTGCCGGCAACAAGGTTCTGGCCGCCAAGCCCGGCAGATCTGCCGGCCCGGTGGTGGAGGTTTTGATGGAATACGATCCGGGTCGGATGCAATTGCAGCGGGTAGCCCTGATCGAACGGGGCGGCGCCAGGAACGACTTTATCTTCACCAACATTCGCGAGAACGCAGGCCTCGGCAAGGGCTTGTTCGAGTTTCAGGCGCCCCCGGATGTGGAAGCGGTCGGTCTGCCCTGAGGCGGCGGGTTCGCGCCCGATGGAGTCGATTCCCGAGCCCGCGTTTCCTGCTGGGGGCCGTTACAATGGGGCCGGCGTACCGGCTCGGGGCTTTCCCACCCCCAAGGCATCGAGGTAAACCACCTTGGCCGAGTTTCTTTGTCGCCTGTCCGATCCCAGTGGAAGGGTGGTTAACGCCAGCTACAACTCCGTCTCCGAATCGGAATTGAGGCGGCGCCTGGAAGATCAGGGGTTTTTTGTCTATTCGGTACGGGAAAAGGGCAAGAGCCTCTCCACCCTGCTTCCGCTGTCGGCCGGCCGACGGAAGATCAAGTCGCGGGAATTCGTCATTTTCAACCAGCAGTTCCTGGCCCTGATCCATGCGGGACTGCCGATTCTGAAGTCGCTGGAACTGCTGACCCAACGGGAGAAGGACGAACAGTTTCGGATCGTACTTCTGGATATCGGCGAGCGGGTCAAGGGCGGCGCCCTGCTTTCCGAAGCCTTTGAGGCCCAGGGGATGTTTCCCAAGGTCTATACCGCCTCCCTGTTCGCCGGGGAAAAGAGCGGAGGGCTGGAAGAGGTCCTCGGCCGATTCATTCAGTATCAGAAAACGGTCAACGCGACTCGCAACAAGATCAAGACCGCGCTTACCTATCCCTCCATATTGGCTGTCCTGCTGGTGGTCCTGGTATCCTTCCTGCTGGCCGAGGTGGTTCCCCGCTTTGCCCAGTTCTATGCGGGGATGGATGCCTCTCTGCCGGCCATGACGGTGCTGCTGGTCGACATCTCGCAGGCCATTCGGGGGCATCTCATCGCCGGGATGCTGGTCTCCGGGGCCTTGCTGGTCGTCCTGACCATGTGGGCTCGCAGCATCCAGGGACGGTCCCAAATCGACCGACTCAAGCTGCGTCTGCCGGTCATCGGGGAGGTCTGGAGCAAGTTTCTCTTCGCTCAGCTCAGCCGGACGCTCTCCACCCTGCTCTCCGGCGGCACGCCCCTGGTGGGCTCCCTGGAGATTGTGGCCGATTCGACCGGCAACCGGGTGGTGACCCAGGCCCTCAACCGGGCCGTGGTCGCCGTCAGGGAGGGCCAGTCTCTTTCCAAGAGTCTGGAACCCAGCGGCGTCGTGCCGGAAGTGGCCATCGAGATGATTGAAGTGGGCGAATCCAGCGGCAACCTGAGCGAGATGCTCGGGCATGTGGCCGATTTCTACGATGAGGAAGTCAACACCCGCTTGAACCAGCTCTTTACCTATATCGAGCCGATTCTTCTCATGATCCTGGCCATTATCGTGGCCTTTGTTCTGGTTGCCCTCTACCTTCCCATATTCAGCCTGTCCTCTCGCCTGGTGGCTTGAAGGGGGGAGAACCCATGAATTCCCGGAATCAATCCCTGCAGGACCCGGCGGTGGTGGATCAGAACCTGGGCGTCGGGGAAGAAGAGCAGCAGGCCCGCGACCTGGCGAGTCGGTACCGCTGTGAATTCGTCGACCTGACCAACTTCCCCATGGACCCGGAGCTCTTCCGCAACATCCCGGCGGAGTGGATGTTCCGCTACAACTTCGTGCCTCTCAAGATGGTCAATGGGGCCTTGATGGTGGCCATTGCCGACCCGAGCGAGCTGATGCTGCAGGATGAGCTGGGCACTCTCTTGGGGAAGAGATTGGTGGTGAGGGTCGCCCGGGGCTCCCAGATCGGCGACATACTCAAGAAGAGCGAGTCTTCCCAGCGCGTGCTGGAGGAAGCCACCGAGGGCTTGACCCTGATCAAGGAGGATGAGACCGGCGAGGAGATTTCCATTGAGAAACTGACCGATGAGGGGGAAAGTCCCATTATCCGGTTGGTCGATTCCACCATCTTCAACGCCCTGGAGCGCCGGGCCAGCGACATCCACATTCATACCGAAGACAACGACGTCAACATCAAATACCGGATCGACGGCGTTCTCCAGCACGCCATGGCGCCCATTGCCAAGGAACATCACTCCACCATCATCTCCCGGATCAAGGTCATGTCCGAACTGGACATTGCGGAACGGCGCATCCCCCAGGACGGACGCTTCCGGGTCCGCTACAAGGGCCGCCGCATCGACTTTCGCGTCTCCATCATGCCTTCCATCCACGGGGAAGATGCCGTCCTGCGCGTCCTGGACAAGGAGTCGATGAGCGAGAAGTTCAGCCAGCTCAGCCTGGACGTGGTGGGGTTCAACCAGTCCGACCTGCGAAAGTTTCGCCGCTACATCCGCGAGCCCTACGGGATGGTGCTGGTCACCGGCCCCACCGGAAGCGGCAAGACGACCACCTTGTACGCCGCCGTCTCGGAGATCAAGTCCGAAGAGGACAAGATCATTACCATCGAGGATCCGGTCGAATACCAGCTCAAGGGGATCACCCAGATTCCGGTGAACGAGAAGAAGGGGCTGACCTTTGCCCGCGGACTGCGCTCCATTCTGCGCCACGACCCGGACAAGATCATGGTGGGCGAGATCCGGGATTCGGAGACGGCCCAGATCGCCATCCAGTCGGCTCTCACCGGACATCTGGTGTTCACCACGGTGCATGCCAACAATGTGGTGGACGTGCTGGGTCGATTCATGAACATGGGGGTGGAGCCCTACAACTTCGTCTCCGCCTTGAACTGCATCCTGGCCCAGCGTCTGGTCAGGGTAATCTGCGAACACTGCAAACGGCCCTTCAGGGCGGATGCGGCCCTGCTGGCCGAATCGGGGCTGTCGTCCCAAGCCTACACACAGCAGATCTTCCATGAGGGCGCCGGATGCCTGGAGTGCGGAGGCACCGGCTACCGGGGTCGAACGGCCATTCACGAGTTGCTGGACCTTTCGGACCGCATTCGGGAGATGATCCTGGAGCGCAGGCCGGCCTCGGAGATCAAGAAGGCGGCTCTGGAAGACGGTATGACTTCGCTTCGGGATTGCGCCTTGCAAAAGGCCTTCTCCGGGGAAACCAGCCTGAGGGAGATCAACAAGGTCACCTTTATCGAGGGCTGAACCGGTTCGGAAGGCGTTAAGCACCCAGAAAGTAGGAAACGTCGATGGAATTGTCCCGCTTGAATCGCCTGGTGGGGAAAGAATCGGGCCGGAGGCGGCTTCATTCTCCGCTGCGCCAATACTTTCAGCCGCGCTTGCCCGGAATCGCCTGTGAGATCTCTCGCCAGTATTTCTCGGTGGCGCGTGTGGACCCGCGTCGTTCCCACGGGGTTGACGGTTTTGCCGTGGGAAACATCCCCCAGGGATTGGTCGGGCCTTCCTTGATCGAGCCCGGTGTGGGCTCCATCGAGGAACTTGGGAAGATCATCAAGGCGACTCTGATCCGGGCCGGAGCCAACACCAACCGGATTTCCCTGGTTATTCCCGATGCCTGCGCCCGGGTCGCCATTCATTCCTTGGAAGCCCTGCCCTCCAAACAGGGGGAGAAAACAGAGCTTCTCAAGTGGAAGCTCAAAAAGACCGTCCCTTACGATATCGAGGATGCTCACCTGAGCTTCGTAGAGCAACCCACTGAAACCGGCAAGAACCATGTCATCACGGTCACCATTCACAAAGCGGTTCTGGCGCAGTTCGAAGAGGTGTTCGAATCTCTGGGCATTCACGTGGGGTTCATCACGCTGTCCACCTTTGCCGCCTATGAGCTCCTGGCCCGTCAACACCGGGATGAGATTCGGGAATCGGTTTTGTTCATGAGGGTTCGATCCTCCAACATCTCCTCGTTGATCATTCAGCAGGAAGCCGTTGTCTTCTATCGCCACACCGATTTCAACTTCGAGAGTCCCATGGATCTGATGGTGAATTGGTCGGCGGATCCCTACGAAGAGATCCACCCCTGCCTGATGTACTATCAGGACAAGCTGGGCGCTGCCGGAGTGGAGAAGATCTACCTGGCGTTCCCGCGGGAATTTACCGAGGCGGAACTCTCCTCCCTGGCGGAGCGTACCCGGGCCTCGGTCTCCAACTTCGACGCCTCCGGGACCGTTCAGTGGAAACAGACCATGCCGTCCAACCTGGTCCACCACCTCCTTGCCCCTGCACTGGGATTGGCCCTGGGGAAATTTTGAGATGCTTAGAGTCCCCCTCAATCTTGCCACCAAGCCCTTCTTCAACAACCGCAGGTTCTATGCGGCGTCGCTGCTGCTGGGTCTGGTCTTTGTGGTGCTCTCGGCCGCCAATCTCATTCTCTATCTGGCCCATCGATCCCAGAGCCTGCGCCTGAACCGGGAACTGGCCGAACAGACCGCCGAGGCCGGGAGACTGGAGCAGGAGCAGCAGGAAATCTGGGCGCGGCTGCAGCGGCCGGAAACCGAGGATTTTCTGAACCTGGTGGATTATCTCAATCCTCTGATCGCCCAGAGGACCTTCTCCTGGACTCGATTCCTCAACCAAATGGAGAACCTGGTCCCCCACCAGCTTCAGATCGTGGCCGTCGCTCCCCGTATCGCGGAGAGTGAAATCGTGGTGGAGATCTACTGCAACGCCCGCTCCGGCGCCGACTATATCGAGTTCGTCTCGCGGCTGGAGGCCGATCCCAATTTCTACCAAGTCAACCTGATGACCGAAGACGTGTCGAAGAGCCCCAACTTTGTCGGCAAGCATTACGGGCTGCAAGTGAAGTATCGAGCCCAACCGGCGCAGGAGCAGGCCGGAGATGGGGGGCCGCAGTTCGACCACGCGTCAGGGAGCGTTCCCTAATGCCGGCTGCCGTCAGAATTCGCAGACCCGATCCCGGGAAGCAGCGCCTGGTCCTGTTGACGTTGCTGGGACTGTGCCTGCTGAACCTGCCGGTCTATTTCCTGCTGGTGCGTCCGGTGATCCTGGCCGACCAGATCGTCACGGCCCGGGCCCGTGAGGTGCAATTTCAGCTCAGGCAAAGAAGGACCATTCGCGACAAGCTCCAGCAGATCGAAACCCGGATGCGGGAGAGCCAGTCGCGCTTCCAGGAGTTCAAGCAGCGGAACCTCTTCTCCCGGGAGCGGGGAAACTCCGAGCTGCTCAGAGAACTGGAGTCGGCCTGTCGCAACGCCGGACTGGTCAAGACCCGGGGAGTCTTTCAATACGACCGCGACACTCGATTCGGCACCCGGAAGCTCAGCGTGGTGTTGCCGATAGAGGGGAGTTACGGAAATATTCGCAGGCTCCTCAATGCTTTGGAGAACCACTCCAAGTTCATCATCGTCGACTCCCTGAACCTGGAGGATACACGCGAGGGGGCGGGGACCATACGCATGGACCTTCAGTTGTCCACTCTCATCGGTGCCGGTCATGAGTGACCCCAAGCAGAAGAAACAACTGAAGCTGCTGGGCGCCCTGCTGGGGGTGCTGCTGCTGGTGCTCTATTGGAGCTGGGGCCAGAGCTCCTCGCCGTCTCTCTCGAGCTCGGGTGGGACGCCCGCGGGCTGGCGCGGCCTGGAGTCGTTCGTCCTCAAGACCGGCAAGCCGGGAGACCGCAGGAACGGAAGGGAAATTCCCGCGGCCCAGATCAACTCCAGCATCCATTTCGAAAAGCTGGGTCAGATGGAGAAGATCCAGCCCTCCCTGGCGCGAAACATGTTCGCCTTCTACACGCCGCCTCAACCCGCGAAGCCCTCCGGAGGAACATCCGGCACTTCCCCTGGATCCGCGGATCCCGCCGGTGGACGCAACCGGCCCTTCGTCCCCGGTGGTCGGGGTTCTTCGACGGGCCGGAAGGCGGTGGACATCCCCTTGAAGTATTACGGTTTCAGAGAGGACCCGCTGGGGAAGAAGCGCCAGGCCTTCTTTGCCGATGGAGATGACCTCTATCTGGCCTGGGAGGGGGATGTGGTCGCCAACCGTTTTCGAATCCATCGCATTACCGATACCACGGCTGAAGTCGAAGAAGTCGCGTCCCGGACCAGGAAACGGTTGAATCTGGAGATGCCCCCCGAATAGAGGGGTCGACGAAGGGGACCTTGCTCATGGGTTGCAAGAGGCACAGGAACGGTGGCGAGGCGGGCTACACCCTGGCCCTGGTGATGGTGATGGCCAGCGTGCTGCTGGTCGCGCTTTCGGAGGCGGCCCTCAACTGGCAGACGGCCGTCAAGCGGGAACGGGAGGAAGAGTTGATTTTCCGGGGCGAGCAGTACCAAAGGGCCCTGATTCTCTGGTATGCCCATTGGAGCCGGACTCTGGGGACGCCCCAGGTGGCCTATCCCAGCACCGTGGAAGCCTTGCTCAACACCAACAACAAGCGGTTTCTTCGCCAGCCCTGGACCGATCCCGTCACCAACGAGGAGTGGCGCTTCATCAAGGTGGGTCCCAACAACCGGCCCCTGTTGACGGTCCTGCCGGGCACGGCCGAGACTGGCGCCGGAGGGGACCGGAACCCTTACGGCTCGGGCGGGTCGGACCAGTCACGGGAATCGACCCCGCGGTCGCCTGCCGCCGGCGGGCAGACCGCTTACGGACAGACCCTCAAGACACAATCGGTGAACTCTCCCTCCATCGGTGGCATCGCCGGCGTGGCCAGCACCAGCGAGGAGGAATCCCTCAAGACCTATAACGGACGCAACAAGCACAACGAGTGGGAGTTCTTCACCGACTATGCCGCTCTGGCCGCTCGGGCCCAGCGGGGGCGCTCCGGCGGCAGGTCCGGCCAGCCCAACCAGCCAGGCCAGGCAAGGCAGGGTCGAGACAGGCCCGAGGGACAGAACCCCCTGTTCGGGCGTCCCGGCCAATCCGGGCGGCCTCCCGGCGTGAATCCCGGTAACCGACCAGGCCCGAACCCGGGCAACCGACCGGGCGTCAACCCCGGCAACCGCCCCGGCCTCCCCTTTCCGCCGACACCCCGGCAATAGAACCCGATAGGGACGGATGAACGTCAGGAGGCCGCAGGCCCCTCGGTGGATCGTGGCGGCCGGAAGGGGCCCGACACGCGCCCGGAACCGCGTTGACAACTCCTTCCAATGATCTATAATGTCGCCCTTTGGATTCTGCCGGTTACTCCTCAGTAGCTCAATTGGCAGAGCATCCGGCTGTTAACCGGAGGGTTGTAGGTTCGAGTCCTACCTGAGGAGCCACTGCACTATTGTATACTATTGATAATAAATGATTTACAGAATATTTTGAAAAACTGTTATCACTATGGGTGTCACAAAGGAACACCTACCCCGAAGTCGCCAGCCCCGTAGCGCCACCCCCAATTTACTGAGGATTTCACACTAGTGTCTCGCGTAGCAGTCGACTCATGGTTGTAATCAATTCATAATAAATGACATAGAGACAATTTGAGGTGGTGGCGACTTGAATCTGCCTTAGGGTCGGGCCATTTTCAGCGGACCTGCCACCTGCCAGTCGAATTGCCGAGCATAGGCTGATTTCATAGTCTATCCGGATGTACACTGGCAAAACTCTCTTCGCTCAAGTCATGAGCTTCCTTCCTTGGACGACCCCTGCTCGGATCGCCGACCGTTATTCCGGGGACCGGCGTGTCCGCAACCTGCCCTGCAGCGAGCACTTCCGTGCTCTCGCCTTCGCCCAGCTCACGCTGCGGGAGAGCCTACGTGACATCGAAACCTGCTTGGCGGCCCATCCCTCCAAGCTCTACCATTCCGGCTTTTCGGCGCCGGTCAGACGCGCCACCTTGGCCCGAGCCAACCAGCGTCGCGACTGGCGTATCCAGGCGGATTTTACCCAGCGCCTCATCGCCCGTGCCCTCAGGCTCTATGCCGGAGAACCGCTCGCTGTGGAACTGGCTGATACCGTCTAGGAGGAAATAGGGGACGTTGTTGAATTACTGGAATTACTGGGACTGGCGGTTCTGTAAACGATTGGCGATGGAGGAACTGGAGACACCTTTCTGGCGGAGGACCGAAGTCTGAGCCCAGTTCGGACTCGTGAGAGCAAAGTAATTCCGGTAATTCAACAACGTCCCCTACTTTCCCCTGCCGACGGCGTCCCACGTCGCGTTGCCCCAGCGCCGCCATTGACGAAGCTGAGTCGTCAGAACTGCTTGTCGTGCTCACGACCCACGCGCGCAGGTCGCGCTGCCGCTCGGCCCGGCACACCACCTCCGTCAGCCGTCCCGTAACCGCAGTGATCTTCTTCACCGGCTTGTCCGGCGACGGCGGGTGAAAATCATGCGCACGCCGTCGGTCCTCCGTCCCGACTGCGACCGGCAGACTCCACCTTAAAATGGCTGCCACGCTGGGCGTGAAGAGGAGGCCAATCTACTTGTCGAGGGTCGATTCCGCAGATATGATGAAAAAACGAAGGAGGCTACATGTCTAGTTTGACAACACTGGCGCCACTCATCGAGGGCGACAACTGTTGCGGGGAGAACAGTAACCGTTGGGACGGTTTCCCAAGAACCGTCAACGACGAGACCTAACCTGAAGGGAGAACCCGATGAGCTGCACGCACGACAAATCCGATGCGGCGGCATTGACCTATGCCACCGCCAGGCTGGACGCCGCATCGGTGCTGTCCGCATCCTGCGCCGCGACATGTACGATCCGCAAACCTTGGGGTTCATAGGTACAGCCTACGCCGCCGCACATCTGGCGCCCCGAGCCGGACGCATGAGGTAGCATGGACCCACTTTCCCAAGGCGTTCTGGGCGTTGCAGCCGCGCAGGCCGTGAGCCGGGAACCCCAGACACGCCGCGCCACCTTCGTCGGTCTGATGGCCGGATTGGTACCGGACGCCGACGTGTTCATCCAATCCGCCACCGACCCGCTACTGTCGCTGCAATTCCATCGCCACTTCACCCACGCGCTGGTTTTCATCCCGGTCGGCGCCGTGATCGTGGCCCTAGTCTTGCATCCCCTCGTCGGCCGCAGCGTCCTGCGCTTCAGGATCACCTACCTGTTCTGCCTCGTGGGCTACGCCACCCACGGCTTGCTGGACGCTTGCACCAGCTACGGCACGCAGCTTCTGTGGCCCTTCTCGGACCTGCGCGTCGCCTGGAACAACATCTCAATTGTCGATCCCCTGTTCACCCTTCCCATTCTCCTGCTGGTGATGCTTGGCCTCTGGCGCCGTTCTCCCCTGTTGGCCCGCTGCGCCCTCCTGTGGGCCGTGGCCTATTTGGTATTCGGCGTCGTGCAGCGAGACCGCGCCACCGCCATCGGCCATGACATGGCCGCAGCAAGGGAGCACGTCGTGGAACGTCTTTCGGCCAAGCCCAGCTTCGCCAATCTCCTGGTGTGGAAAATCATCTACGAATCGGAAGGGAGTTTCTTTGTCGACGCCGTGCGGGTGGGCTTCAGCAGCCGCCATTACCCCGGCAGCACCGTCGCCAAGCTGGACATCGCCCGCGACCTGCCATGGCTCCAACCCGACAGCCAGCAGGCACACGATGTTGAGCGTTTTCGCTGGTTCTCCGGTGACTACCTGGCCCTGGCCGGCGACAACACGATCACCGATATCCGCTTCTCTCTGGTACCCAACAGAATCGAAGGTTTGTGGGGCATCACTCTCAACCCTCGCGCCGCGCCACACGAACACGTTCGCTACGCCGGTCGTCGCACCGTCACCGCCGCCAAATGGCAGGCATTCCGAGACATGCTGATGGGGGACTGAACCATCGTCGTGGATACCTGCGTAGGCGACAACAAGCCTCGCGAGGCGCGCCCGAGCTGGCACCTGCAGCAACTCGGGACCTTCCTGCCGCTGCTGGCCAAGGCCGGGGTGACCCCCCAGGATGTTGATTACGTCTTCTGCGCCCATATGCACGGGGACGGCCGCCGAACTCGTGTCAGACGTGCGACGAGGGCTGTCGGTTGAGGACCGCAACATCATCGCGGGAATACAGGTCATGCTGGCGGCGGGAGTATTGAATCCTGCTGGCTAGGGAAATCTTTGGGCGAATTGTGGTTCGGATAGAGCGCCAACATGGTGCATGAGCCCTTTAGCGGCCCCTACGAGCGACGCGAGGTCGGCACGAGAGTGAACAACGTCCGTTTGGCATTCTTGATTTTCGCGCGATTCTTGTCAGCCAAGTGTAGGAGCCTGTGCTTCGAGTGCTCCTGGAAGTTTGCCGGACAACCGGTGCGACATCTCGGATTGGGACAGCCCGAGAAGTTTCGCCGGCGCGGCTTTAGTGACTCACTGGCGTCGAGATTCGGGACTTACACTATGCTTCGACGCTGAGTCGTCCCGGCCGCTCCGAACGGGGCTCGCGGATGACGATATCCACATCGCGCCCCAGCGCCGTCAGAAGGCGCAGGAGCCGCTCCATCGAGTACTGCCTGAAGTTCCCTCGCAGCAGGCGCGACACATCGGGTTGAGACAGTCCGAGCAGCTTCGCGGCCTCTACCTGCTTGAGGCCGCGTCTGCGAATGATCTTGTCGATTCGCGTGACGAGCTCGGCTTTGAGCAGGTGTGCGTCGGCATCCGGGATTCCCAAGTCAACGAATACGTTTTCACTGCCCCTTTCGATCTTCACGTTGTCAGTCTTCATCGTCCTGTACGGTCTCCGGAAAGCGCTTGAGATCCGACTTGGTGGAACCGATCCATTCGACAGGCTTGAGCGCGCCAGCGGCCATATCTCACTATAGTGGTTTCACCATATATGCACAAACTGTTTTTGATCCGCCGACCTGACATGGCAGTGTCTGTCGCCGATGTGGCATCCGGCCCCTCCTGTCGGTGGAAATCGCATGGGCCCGGCCGAAGTAGAGCCTTGGCGCCGTTGCTGTTCGATGCGGGGCGAGGAGATGGGCGAGGCTATACCGAGATTTGTGCGGGCGGGACGCCCGCGCTCCCGGGGGGCTTTCTCCCGTGACGTCGTGACACCAACGTTACAATATTGCAGAAGTACTCGGGTGCCGCGAGTCAATGAATGAGCTCCATCCGGCTTCGTGCCTATTCGTGTTCATTCGTGGTTCGTCTTCATTTCCAAATCGAAAACGGCTGGCTGTTTCTCCTCTGCATGATCCGTCACGTCGTCAGGGGCGGGCGCCCGGCTAACCTCCAACTGCGTCGTTGGGGGATTCGGATTCCACGATTAGGGCTTGCCCGGGTTGGCGACGGCGCCATTATCGATGTAATATTGGGTTTCCGAAAGGAGGGACGAAATGACTTCCAACCAAACTTGGTGGCCGGATCAACTGAACCTGAAGGTTCTCCGCCAGAATTCTCCCCTGTCCGATCCGATGGACAAGGAATTCGACTACGCTGAGGCGCTCAAGACCCTTGACGTCGATGCGCTGAAGAAGGACATCGAAGAGGTGATGACGACCTCGCAGGACTGGTGGCCGGCCGACTACGGACACTATGGGCCGCTCTTCATCCGCATGACGTGGCACGCCGCCGGCACCTACCGCATCAGCGACGGCCGCGGCGGTGGAGGCTCCGGCCACCAGCGCTTTGCACCCCTCAACAGTTGGCCCGACAATGCCAGCCTGGACAAGGCGCGCCGCCTGCTCTGGCCGATCAAGCAGAAATACGGCCGGAAGCTCTCCTGGGCCGACCTGCTCATCTTCGCCGGCAACTGTGCGCTGGAGTCGATGGGGTTCAAGACCTTTGGTTTCGCCTTCGGACGCCCGGACGTCTGGGAGGCTGACGAGACGGACTGGGGCTCCGAGACCACGTGGCTCGACGATCAACGCCACCACGCCGGCGGCGAGCTTCAGGGACCGCTCGGCGCCGACCACATGGGCCTGATTTACGTGAACCCGGAAGGGCCGAACGGCAACCCGGATCCGGTCGCTGCAGCAAGGTACATTCGCCAGACGTTCAAACGCATGGCGATGAATGACGAGGAGACGGTTGCGCTGATTGCCGGCGGCCACACCTTCGGCAAGGCACATGGTGCTGCCGCCGAGGACAATGTCGGTCCCGAACCTGAGGGGGCCGGCATGGAGGAGCAGGGTTTTGGCTGGAAGAACCGCTACGGCAGCGGCAAAGGCAGCGATACCTTCACCAGCGGCTTGGAAGGCGCCTGGACCAATAACCCGGTGAAGTGGGACAACAACTTCATGGAAAACCTGCACACCCACGAGTGGGAGCTGACCAAGAGTCCCGCCGGTAAATGTCAATACGCCCCCAAGAATGCCACCGAAGTAGCCACCGTGCCGGACGCGCACGATCCGTCGAAGAAGCACGCTCCCATGATGCTCACCACGGATCTTTCACTGAGAATGGACCCGGACTACGCGCCGATTGCCAAGCGCTTCCTCGAAAACCCCGCGGACCTCGAAGACGCCTTTGCCAGGGCGTGGTTCAAGCTGCTCCACCGCGACATGGGACCCCTCAGCCGGTATGTCGGGCCCCTGGTTCCAACGGAGCCGCAGTTGTGGCAAGACCCTGTCCCCGAGGTCGATCACGAGCTGGTCGGGGAGCAGGATGTCGCCGACCTCAAAGCGAGGGTCCTCGCCTCGGGATTGTCGGTTGCCCAACTGGTCTCGACCGCCTGGGCCTCGGCGGCATCGTTCCGCGGCACCGACAAACGCGGCGGAGCGAACGGGGCGCGCATCCGCCTCGCTCCGCAAAGGGACTGGGAAGCAAACAACCCGGCCGGGCTCAACGAGGTGCTGCAGACGCTGGAACAGATCCAGACGGAGTTCAACGCCTCGCAGACCGGTGGGAAGAGGGTCTCTCTGGCTGACCTGATCGTCTTGGCCGGGTGCGCAGGGGTCGAGCAGGCCGCCCGGAACGCCGGTCATGACGTGCAGGTCCCCTTTGCACCGGGGCGTACGGACGCGTCGCAGGAGTGGACCGACGAGGAGTCGTTTGCTGTGCTCGAACCCACCGCAGACGGGTTCCGCAACTACCTCCAGGCAGGGCAGGAAGGCAGAGCGGAGGACCTGCTGGTGGAGCGGGCGTGCATGCTAACGCTCACCGCGCCCGAGACGACGGTGCTCGTTGGCGGCATGCGCGTCTTGAATGCGAACACCGGGCAGTCTGAGCACGGCGTGTTCACCGATCGGCCAGGGACGTTGAGCAATGACTTCTTCGTGAATCTGCTCGACATGAACACCGAGTGGAGCGCGACCTCTACATCGCAGGAGGTGTTCGAGGGAAGCGATGTCTCAACCGGTAAGCTCAAGTGGACCGGCACCAGGGTGGACCTGGTCTTCGGATCAAACTCCGAGCTCCGCGCCCTCGCGGAAGTCTATGGATGTGACGACGGGCAGGAGACGTTCGTGCGCGACTTCGTGGACGCGTGGGACAAGGTGATGAATCTCGATCGCTTCGACGTGGCCTGATTTCAGCTTTGTGCTCGAATCGGTTGTCTCCTGCGCATCCGGGGAGAAGACACGTAGCTGCAGACTGCAAGGCATCGGTCAATAGATGCTGCTCCAGAACGCCGTTGGGGTGATACGGAGAGCGACGGGAAACAGGGGACGTAAGTCAAGTGCACGTCGGCCTCCGGGAGTCGCAGGTCGGCGAACACGTTGCCGCCGCTGCTTTCGGTCATTACCCGTTCCCCTCACCCCTCAAGGGCTCGCACGACCGCCTCCGGGTCGCGGTCGATCACTGTCAGCAGGACTCGGGCCGCGCGGTCGGGGACCCGTCGGCCCTGTTCCCAGTCCTGCACGGCACGGGTGTCCAATCCAAATCGGTCCGCGAACTTCCGGCGGCTGAGTTTCATGCGTTTGCGTAGCGCAACAATGCGCTCCGCAGCCGGATCGTCGACGATTCGGCAAGGAAGCGGCGTTTCACCACGTACGTGGGCAAGCACCTCTTCCAATGCTTCTTCCACCTCGAGTCCCACTTGGGTCCGCTGAGTCGTCATCGGTTTTCCTCCTCGTTCTTGATCGCGGCCACAAGCCGCCTGAGCACCTTCTTATCTGCCGCACTCAGGTCGTCCCGATCCGCTTTCGCATACGCGGTCAGCAGATAGACCGCTTCGGGTCCTGCGTGATGGAAGTAGATCGTGCGGATTCCACCCCGCTTGCCCCGACCCGATCCCGCCCAACGTAGCTTCCGTATCCCTCCGGTTCCCCGAATCACTGGCGCAGCGCCTGGGTCGGCGACGATGGCTGCCTCCATGGATTGTCGATTGGCCTCCGACGTGAGCTTGCGCACAACTCGCTCATACGTCTTGGTGAAGAAGACACGCACTCACCTAATATGCGGCAGTGCCGCAGGATTTGTCAAACGGAAATCCAGGCATATCGTCTTCCGGCGGGAGTTCCGGGTCAACCCGGCCACGCCCGGAGGAGCGCTGCCGGAGAGGGCGCCCATCGTGACAGGCAGTGCCTTCGAAAATGCGCTTGACAGCGCTTCCGCCTCCGATGTTCCGTCGCCGCTTCCGACCGCAGAAGTCGGCTGTTGACTTCAGGCCGGTTTATGGACTAAATGTGGACTGGAAAGGAGGTGGCCATGAAGCTGTCCACCCAGGTCAAGCCCGTCAGTTTCCTGAAGGCGCACGCCTCGGAGATCGTACGCACGCTCGGCGACCGGGGGGAACCGCTGGTGATCACTCAGAATGGCGAAGCCAAGGTGGTGCTTCAGGACATCGACAGCTTCGAGACGACGCAGGACACGATGGCGCTGCTCAAGATTCTTGCGCTGGGGAACCGGCAGATTGAGGCCGGCCAGGAGGAATCCGCGGCGGAAGCGATCGCGCGGCTCCGGGAGCGGAAACGGAATCGCTGATGTCCTTCACAACCCTTCAACTGGAGGTTTCGCAACCGTGTCCAAATCGAGTCTGGTCCTGACCAAAGTCGCCACCTTCCTCGCCGGTGCGGGCGCGGGCGCCTGTTTCGTCATCGTCATCTATGGTGCGATCCAGGGCGAAGATACCCCGTCTTGGCTTCTTCCCGCCGGAATCGTGCTGGCGGTGGTGGGTGCGGCCCTGCAGTACCGGTTGCACAAGAGCCGAGGAAACTCCGGCGCCTGAGGCGCATGGGCGGCGCCCGGGTCCGTCCCGGATCAGGCACCGGGTTCTCGCTATCGGGTGCGTCAGTGCTTGCAAAACGCTGTCTCTGATGGCATAGTGCGTTCATGAGCGTACAAATCACCATCAGAGGCGTCCCCCGGGGCGTGCGCGACGAACTCGCAGCGCGCGCCGCATTGCAGCGCCAATCCATGCAGGAGTTCCTCCGTTGCGAGTTGGAACGGATTGCATCCCGTCCCTCCCTCGGCGTGTGGCTGCAAGGCGTTCGCGATCGCAAGCAGGCGGCGGGCACTCGCGTTCTCCCTTCTCGCATTTTGCGAGCCCGTGATAGGGACCGGACGTGACGGTCGTCATGGATGCGTCCGCGCTGGTCGCGGCCCTTGTTGATTCGGGGCGCGAAGGGAGTTGGGCGGAGTCTCTAGTCGCCGAGGGTTCTCTGGCCGGTCCGGAAATGGTGTTGGCCGAGGCGAGCAACATCCTGCGTCGGTTGGAACGAGCCGGCGCAATCTCACGGCTCGAGGCCAACAGCGCATGCAGGGACCTGCTGCGTCTCGAAATGGAACTGTTCCCATTCGCGCCGTTCGCCGACCGGGCGTGGGCGTTGCGGAGCAATCTCACCATCTACGACGCTTGGTACGTGGCGCTGGCCGAGGCGCTCGATTGTCCGCTGGTGACGCTGGACAGAAAGCTTGGCCACTCCAGCGGTCCCAGGTGTGAGATCATCGTTCCGCCCCGTTCGTAGAGGGAAGATCGGCAGACGGCGTCGGCAAATATCCTAAGGGACTGCAAGGACATGAGCTTAGGCGCGGTGGATGTGCTGGTGGTCGGCGGCGGCCCGGCCGGCATGGCCGCGGGAATCTCCTTCGGGCGGGCGGGCTTGCGAACCCTGGTCTGCGAGAGTGGCTCGCTGCCGGCCGACAAGCCCTGCGGAGAGGGGGTGATGCCGGCGGGCCTTGCCTACCTGGAGCGCCTTGGCGTTTCGCCATATCTGGACCTGGAACACACGCGGGCCCTTGCGGGTATCCACTATCGGTCCGACTGCGGGGCGAGCGCATCCGCCCGGTTTGCAGAAGGGCCGGGCCGGGGCATTCGCCGCACCGAGCTCTCGCGAGCATTCTGTGAACGAGCCCAAGAAATCGATGCTCTGGAGGTGCGTCCCCGAACGCCTGTGAGGCTGGGGTTGCGCGGGCCCGACGGCACCGAAGCCTGGCTTGACGGGCGCAAGGCAACAGCCCGATTGATCGTCGGCGCCGACGGCTTCCGATCCGAGGTCCGGCGCTGGGCGGGACTTCAGGGCGTGTGCCCTCGAAGGCGGCGGTTTGCCATCCAGCAGCATTTCCGTTGTGCACCCTGGTCGGAATACGTGGAAGTGCACTGGGCGGGGGATGCCGAGGCTTATGTGACTCCGTGCGGGCGGAAGGAAGTAGGCGTGGCCGTGCTGTGGGCGGCGGAGGAAAAGAAGACGAAAGGCGGACAACGCTTGATGGCGTCGATGCTATCCCGTTTCCCCCAGTTAGGCGCTTCACTCCGGGGCGCCGAGCCTTCCGCCGGAGCGCGGGCAATCGGGCCGATGCACCAGGTGGCGCGGTCGCCGGTTTGCGATGGGGTCGGGCTGGTGGGCGATGCCTCCGGATACCTGGACGCGATCACCGGGGAAGGCATCAGCCTGGCGCTGGCACAGGTCCAGGCGCTCTACGACGCCATCGGTCCCTGGATGATCTCACACGACGGCGTGCCCACGGCGCGGGACCTTCAAGGTTACTCGCGACGCATCTCGGGAATGGTTCGCCAGCACCAAGGGATCACCCGCCTGGTTCTTTTCCTCAGCCGGAACCCGAGGTTGGCGGAGCGGGCGATCAAGGGTCTTGGCAGGCAGCCGGAGTTGTTCCGCTGGCTGCTGTCGGCCAATATGGGCGCAGTGTCAGCGGCGTCCTTCCCCAAGCTGGAGATGGTGCGGCTGGCAACGGCCCTGGTCCGTGGCTGACTCCGAACATGCCGGGCAAGTTCTCGAAGATAATAAGGGAATCCGAGTTTTCGGGAGCTGGTCAGCCGGCAATCCAGCCTCAATAGCCCTGGTCGTCCTCCTTGCCAAGCCACCAGCCCAACCCGAAGGTGGCCAGCAGTCCCAAACAGCCGGTCCCTCTGCGGGACATGTGGGCCGACGCTTCAATCGATTCTGCTTCCTCGGCAGCGATCAGCCTGTCCTCCCGCTGTACTGCCCATCGATCCAAGTCTGTCAGTGAAGGCGGGGGCTCAAGCTCCAGGTCCAACGTGATCGGCAGACGTTTGCCTTCCTCAACGGTGAGGCCGCGCTTTTCGAGAGCGCCCTTTGGATCGTTCAGGCACTCTACAATATCGTCAAGCCAGGCCTGAATCTGGAGCAGCGTCTCGCGATAGACTTTCTCGATCAGCCGTTGTCCCTCGGAGTCCGCATAGCCGGGAATTGTCCGTCGAACTTCATCATAGTCGTCCAGGAGGCGTTCAAGACAAATCTCCATCCGGGCGGCGCCCCGCTGCACGGCGTTTTCCGGAGTATCGGCAACTTCAAGCAGCTCACCAAGTTGGTTGGCCTCATCGACGAACCGATCGAGATTGGCCTGAATCTGTTCCACATGGCTTCCCACAAAGCTGAGAATGTCCGTTTCTTGCTCTGATCGTTTGGGTCTGCTCCCCATGCGCACCCGGAACTTGGAGGCGATGGGGCGCACGCATTTGCCCAACGCCAGCGTCTGCCGCGGCAAGATCGGTCCGGAGTTCATGTCCCGATTTCCTCCCGGTCATACTACCATGAGGAGGGTTGCCTCCGACCCACGCGCCACCCGCGGCAAAGGATGCCTGCGCAAGCCAGGTATGGCCGAACCCGATCCGTCGGCTCAGAGGACTGCTTGGCTTACCGGAAAGAAATGGAATGGATTACCGGATAGAGCCGTTTGCGTCCGTGTCGCAGACTGGGCTGCGGAAAAGCACGCCAGGGAAGGGCAGTTCATGAGGGCGAGAGAGCGAAGAGCAGAACGCCATTCGTCGACTTCGGAAAACCCGACACCCGTGCTGACACTCTTCGTCTACGGCACGCTCAAGCGCGGGTGTCGGAACCACCAGGACTTCTGCCGGGGGTATGTGGAGGTTCGGGAGGCTTCGGTTCGGGGGCGCCTCTACGAGGGCCCCGGGTATCCCATTCTGGAGGCGCCCGAAGAAGACATCCTGGCCCAGGGGACTGTCGATCCCGTGGCCGACGCCGCCACGCAGGCGCGACTGTCCAGTGGAGTAAGGGCCGGGCTCCAGCAGTGCCCGGAAGCCGCCACGGGGGAGGGTTGGAACACCGTCTACGGGGAACTGTTCACCTTTGACGACCCCGAGACCCGCCTTCCTTCCATCGACCGCCTGGAGGGGTTCCACCCCGGCGGCCGCTGCCTCTATCGGCGCGTCCTCGTCTCCGTGGGAGTGGAGCGCACCCGCCGGCTTGCCTGGGTCTACACCATCGAGAACCTCGCCATCGGTAGCCGCCGGATCCCGTCCGGTCGCTGGCCGGAGTAGCGTGCCGCATTCCCGCCGTCACCACAGGATGCATTCCGACTGAAAGCGACACGAATGTCGTGTTATATTATTTGTGTGTCAATAGAACGGAGGGAGTGATGAAGAACGTCACCGTCACCTTGCCCGAGGATTTGGCCCGCTGGTTGCGCGTCAAGGCGGCCACGGACGATCGCAGCGTGTCCCGATGGCTGGCCGAGTTGCTGGAACGGATGCGGCGCCAGGAAGACCAGTACCAGGCCGCCATGAAGCGGTACCTGGCGATGAAACCGCGCAAATTCGATTGGCCGGACGGTTGCCGGCCGACTCGGGAGGAACTGTATGACCGGCCCGGTCTTCGTTGACACCAACGTCTTCGTCTACCGGCATGACGACTCGGTGCCGGAGAAGCAGTCTCGCGCCGAGCAATGGATCGTTTTCCTTGTCCGAAGCCGTACTGGTCGCCTGAGCTATCAAGTACTCCAGGAACTCTATGCCACTCTCACACGCCCACGCCTGAGCTTCGACCATTCAGAAGCACGCAGGATCGTGCAGTTGTTGTCGGTATGGCAGCCGCTCCGAATCGACACTGGTATCCTGGAGCGGGCGTGGCAGGCGCAGGAGCGCCATGCCATCTCCTGGTGGGACGCACTCATCGTCGCCGCTGCACAGGCTGGCCAATGCTCGATTCTACTGACCGAGGACTTGCAGCCTGGCCAGGTGTTCGACGGCGTCCGGGTAGTCGACCCGTTCGCGTGGCCCGACAAAAAACCACAAGAGATCGTGGAGGCGCACGGCATGGCGGCACGCGATGGTGACGCCTGATAGGACGGTACAGTCGAACGAGCTGAGATTCTCCGGTCACTGCGGGCAGTTCTGTTCTCCCGAGAACCTCGTCATCGGCCGCCGTCGGATTCCGTCCGGCCGATGGCTGGAGTAGCCTACCGCAAGCCCACCGTCACCACAGGATGCATTCTCTTTGGATTCAGCAGCGTCCTTTGAGATTTCGATGCATTGATGCTTCGGAGCAGCCATGCGGATTACAGTGACTATCGGGAACTACACCCCTCTCGGCGACCGCTTCGGAGTTCCTGACGGTTCATGTTAGAATCGGATTCCCCCGTTTCGAGGTCCCCTTAGGAAAGAGGAATGCCAAATGACAGTGATCGATCAACTTCTGGAAAACAATACCCGCTACGCCGACGGTTTTGGCAAGGGTGACCTGCCGTTGCCTCCGGCGCGCAACCTGGCGGTGGTGGCCTGCATGGACGCCCGCCTGGACGTGCACAAGATCCTGGGCCTGAGCGAGGGGGACGCCCACGTGATTCGCAATGCGGGCGGTGTGGTCAGTGACGACGCCATCCGCTCCCTGGTGATTTCCCAGCGCCTGCTGGGCACTACGGCCATCGTGCTGATTCACCATACCGATTGCGGCATGCTGACCTTCCGGGACGACGACGTCAAGGACGCCATCGAGGCCGATACCGGCCTGCGACCGGCCTTTTCCATGGAGGCCTTCGGAAACCTGGAGCAGGATGTCCGCCAGTCCATCTCCCGTATTCAGGCCAATCCCTTCATTCCCAACAAGGACCAGGTGCGAGGCTTCGTCTACGACTGCGCTACCGGCCGGCTGAACGAGGTTTCTCCCGGCTGAGCTTCAACCGGTCCCCTGAAGCCGAAGTTCTCCTCCTGGTTAGCAGGGCCCCCGTCCCCGACGTGCGGATCATTGGAGGAAAAACGCCCAATCGTCGATAGAGACGAACCACGAATGAACACAAATAGACACGAATAAACACGAAGACCGGCGGACCTGCTTCAACGACAAGCAGCCCCACAATGCTTCTGCAACGTTGTTACCTTGGGATGACTTCGCGGCCTTTGCAGATTACCCCTTGATATCGGTTGTCACACCCCTCAAGCAACAAATCATCAATCAATTTGTGTTCATTCGTGTCCATTCGTGGTTCGTCGTTTTCCTTTGTGGATAACTCTTATCGGTCCTTCGTGACGTTGCTGGATAACCCCCTCGACTGGTTTCAGACAATTGAGACCCTGGGTGAGAACCGGCAGACTATAGCGGCCAGCCGGTCGGAACCCGAACCACCAGGGTTCGGGCGATCTTGTCGTGCCAGGCCTGCCGTTGCGGGTCCCAGAGTATCCAGAGCCAACCCAGTCCCGCGGCTGCCGCCGACAGGATGCTGGCCAGCCCCCGCACCAGCGAATCGGTGAAGGCAAGCGGCTTCCCATCCATCCGAACCACCCGCAGCCGGCAGATGATGCCGCCCACGGTGGTCCCCTTCCAGCTCCAGAGCGCCACGCGATAGACCAGCAGCAGGACAAAGGATCTGCCCAAGTGTGCATGGGAGAACGGCAGGGTAATCACGGTCACCAGCAAGAAGTCGAGCAGCAGGGCTCCCAGGCGGTGGAGAAAGGTCGCCCGCGGAAAGGATGAGAGGTCTCCGCCGGCAGTGGGGGACGCCGCCGGCACTGCCTCTGCGCCGGAGGGTTCCGCAGCCCCGCCGCCGGGGGTGTCGCTTCCCGACTCGGCAGTCGGCGGCGGTGGTGTCGGGGCGGGGGAGGGAGGGTTCTCCCGCCTCAAGCCGGCAACCAGCGCGGTGGCGGCCGCTCCCAGGCCCAGAAGGCTTACCAGGGCCCAGGCGGTGAGGCCGGCCACCGGAACCATGCCGACCAGGATGATGGCTGCCAGGCCGATTCCTGCCGACCGGGTTGCCTGCAGACGGTCGTGCGGCGACTCCTCGGGCAGAACCCGGCTTCCGATCCAGCGAGCGGCGGCCACGTTGCCGATGAGGCCGGCGATCACAAGAGCGAACCATAGGAAGGGCACCAGCGCCAGTCCGATCACCGAAACCGTCAGAATGAACGACGCCGGCGCGATCAGAAGCAGAATCAGAAATCCCGTCAGCCCCGTGGTCAGGGGCTTCCGGCCGAGGGTGTCCGTACAGGCCCGCACCGGCCCGTCGAACACCAGGTTGATGAGCAGGCACAAGAGCACGAAAACGGCCAGGACGGCCCACATCCGGGGGAGTTCGGGCACGATGGGACGTCCCCAGAGCAACCCTCGAGTGAACCAGGGAGCGGCGTTCGCGAACAGGTCTCCCAAGGCAAAGGCGCCAACCGAGACCTGACCTCCTCCCGGGGAGAACCCCGGAGGCACCTTCAATCCACCGCCCACGGCCACCAGGTCTCCGCCAACCACGGCTCCGGGCTGGACGTCGCCTGTTCCGGCTACCACTACAACGTCCCCGCCGACGCGGGCGGTGCCGGCAAGCGTCGCCGCGCCGGCAACCACTACCAGGTCCTGCTCTATTTCACCCTCAATCCGAGCGGTGCCCGCGATGACGACTGCGCTCTCGACCCGCTTGCCGATAGGGAGGGTGTAGCCTCGTCCAATTTGAACCACTTCACCGCCGACGTCGATGATATCCAGATCGACGTCCAAATCGACATCAACCTCAACGGGTGGATCGGGTGTAGAAGGCGCTGCGGCTTCTTGAACCGCTCCGCCGCTGGCGGCCAGCCCCAGTGTGATTCCCAATACTGCCAATATGTGCCAATTCGTCTTCATTGTTGGACGCTCCCTTCCCAGAGCATGTTTCTGAGTGCCTCCCAAAGCAGTGCCAAAAACACCCACATACCACCGACCCACAGAACCAGGTAAGCGGCGATGGGTTCCAGCAATACCCGCCACAGAACCCGGGACTCATGCACCATCGCCCCGGCGCCGACGGCCGCTTCCTCCGCGGTCGCCAGCAACAGCCCCCAGGTGCTGCCGACCCTGCCGTCCGAGGTCCAGTCAACAAACAGTCCTCCCATCAGAATCAGGGCCGTCAATGCAGCCAGCCGGACCGCCTGCCGCTGCCGGACCTCACCGGTCCAGGCCCGTTGGCGCCAGGGGCTCCTCCCGGTTCGGCGCACCTCGGCCATGATTCGGGGCAGCAGCGTCCCCGGGGCTTTCGGAGCCGGCAGCTCCGCCAGCTTTCGCTGAATGAGGGATTCCAGGTCAGAGGGATTCATCATCCTCCACCATCAGTTTCCTGAGGGTCTCTCGGCCTCGGCGAATGTCGGTCTTGATCTTGCCCAGCGAGACTCCCAGCAGTCGGGCGATTTCTGCGTAGGTTCGCTGCTCGAAATGAAACAGCACCAGGGGCACCCGCTGATGCCGCGGCAGGCGGCGGACAGCCCACTCCAGCCGGGCATGCTCTTCGGCTTTCTCCAGATCCGCTTGCTGTGAGCCCCGCGCCACCAGCCGATCTTCATAGCCCGGTTGCGTTTCGGAGTCGCCGGGGCGTCTCTGACTGAACAAGCGCCAGCGAGCTCGAAAGCGGGACAGATGGTTCAGGCAGAGGTTGGTGGTCACGGTTCTGAGCCATCCTCCGGCCGAGGGGTTCTCCGCCAGTTGTTCGAACCGCTCAAAAGCCTTCAGAAACACGGTCTGGGAGACGTCCTGGGCCTCGCTTTCGTCTCCCAGCAACCGAACCGCAATACCGAATACCATGTGCTGGTACTTGCGAACGAACGCCTCAAATGCGGTGGCACCGGTCATTACCCTCAATGTCTCTCTCGACCATCCTTCCAATAACCCGCGAGTTGAGAGAAAGTTTCAAGGATGGACGGAAATTTCCAGGTTTCCCGGCGGACGGTTCCGTTACCTCTATCCCGGAGGGAGGGAAATATCTGACGATCAACTGTTGCGGTGGGATCCGTTTATCACGGCAGGAGGCCGGTCAGCCGTGATCAGGCGCGCCAGCGGCAACGCCCAGCCCGGCAGATCTTGACAGTTGTTACGAAGGTCGGTTTTCACTACATCCGGCAGCAGCCGGCTCAACGTCATTCCGACTTGCCTGTCGGCGGCAATGTCCGGACCGAGCCAGCGCAACGCCTGCACGACTGGGGCTGAGGGTTTTCCTGCCCACCGCATGACGCTCGGCCCCGCATGTCGTAACCGGACCGACCGACCGCCGATCTTGAGTTTCCTGGAGTGACCGTCCGTCAGGTAAGCGGCCTTGGCCGGGACCGCGTTCGTCAGACCCAGGAGGTTCGCGGCCACCAAGCCATCGGGTATGATCCGCACGCCATCCCGCCTTGCAATTGCAGCGATGGCGGCATCGAGATCGACCGGCGCCATCCGCTTCAAGAGCTCACTCATGCGGGGTAGGTCATACAATCCATGACCGACGCGGCGCAACCGCCCGGCTTTGACCAGGCGCGACAGGGCCTGATCGACGGCCTCTCGACCGCCAAGGTCCAGAAAGTCCCTGGGTGTGCATACCCATTGTCCTCTTCCGTACGCCGAGACTCGCTTCATAATCCTGTCGCCCAGGGAAATCACTGTACCATCCTCCCAAGCCTTCCTGTTGCGTGATGTTTGTCAGAAATATAGTATATATATCTTACAAAATCAATCAACGGTTCTTGACTGAGCCACCGGTGGGAGTAGAGATCCTTTCTTGGAATAGGGTGCCCTCCCGGGCCTGGATTGCTCTCCCGGCCGTAGGGTCTGCAAGCAGCGCTCCCCGGTTTCCATCGGCTGGTTCGAGGACGGGGTCGGCTGCAAGGCCTCGAGAATCAACTCTTCCACCTTGTCCCAGACCGCCGGGTCGCGGTCCATTTTGGCGTGAGCTCTGCGGCCTATCTTCTTGTACCAGCGGAGGTGGGACAGGTCGATGTCCAGATTCGAATAGTCGAAACGGAAGTTACCCAGGATTTCGGTGCGGCTGGAGTCGGCCGCACGGATGGGCGCCTCCCCGCGGATCAGGCGCCCGTTGTCCTGGTAGAGGTTGGCGGCGGCGCGGACATTGGGGGGGATCAGGCCGTCTCCGCGGCCCACGCTGTCGACCTGGATGGTCAACAAGACCGGGATGTCCAGTCGGTCCAACTGCCGGGCGAACTTCACCACCGCGGCGCCTCCGAAGCTCTGTCCATAGAGAACGATGCGGGCCCGTTGTCGTTCCTCCGGCTGGAGGCGGCCGTCGCCGTTGCCATCCAGGCAGGCCCGCACCAGTCGAAGGGCCAAGTTGCGCTTGAGATTCTCGACGGTTTCCACGTGCACTCCGGGCATTGCCTTTTTTCGGAGCCATTGAGCTGTTCGGCCCACCCCCACCTCGGCGTTGCGCCAGGAGTCGCGGCCGCCCATGAAGCCCAGAACCAGGGTGTGGCCCGGCTGCAGCGGCCTGGGCGCGGCAAAGTGTTGAAACTGTTGGGCGGGGCGGGGGGCGCAGGAGGCTTCCCGGCAGGCTGCCAGCAGGATCAGCATCGGGAGGAGCCGTTGGACAATCCGCGCAAGAGGAGGCTTCCGATGCAGGCGCGTGCGCCGGTCCATGAGCCGTTCAACCTGGATTACCGGTGGCACATCGCCTCCTGGAGCGGGTACGACCGACAACTGTTTGCCCTGCCATTCCATTGGGACCGAGTAGGCCGGCCTGTTGCAGTTTCGGCGTTGACAGGTGTTGCCTTGCCTTGAATCTGCATCAGTTCATGGAGGCTATCACCGGTATGCCGCCGGAGGGGGCAAAGGTGATGCCCCGGCGCACCACCCGAACCCTTTGGCCCCCATCGGTTCGCAGGCTCACGCGCGACAGCAGGCGAGCCAGCACGATCTTCATCTCATAGGTTGCGAACGCCGCTCCGAGGCAGTGGCGGGTGCCTCCACCGAATGGGAAAAAAGTGTAAGGATCGATGCGCCGCCCCACAAACCGATCGGGATTGAACACCTCCGGATCCGGCCACAAGTCAGGCCGCCGGTGGGTAAGATAGATGCAGGGAGCCACGATATTCCCAGCCTGAATCTTGGTGTCACCGATGGGTGTATCCTTCTCGAGCCGGCGGACGACGATGGGCACGACCGGATTGAGTCGGGCCGTCTCCTTGATGACTGCGTCCAGGTATTCGAGCGAGGCGATCTGCTCCGGGGAGGGCGGGGGCAGCCGTGGTCCCTCTCCGACCACATGAGCGACTTCGGCGCGGGCAGCCGCCAGCACCTTCGGGTTCTGCAGAAGAGAGTGTATCGCCCACGCCAGCGAGGTGGCCGTTGTTTCATGGCCGGCCACCAGCATGGTGACCATCTCATCCCGGATTTCCTCATCGCTCATGGGCCGGCCCTCTTCGTCGCGCGCAGCCACCAGCAGGGTCATGATGTCGCTGGAATCCTCTTGAGCCGTTGCCTTTCGGCGGGCGATTTCGTCGTACAACAAGCGGTCGATCTCTCGACGGATGCGAACCAGGCGATTCCAGGCTGCGACCAAAAGGAGGGGGTTCCTGCCGGCCAACCTGAGAGCCTCGACCATCGTTCGACGCAGACGCCACCGCCGCTCACCTTCGGCCACGCCGAATGCGGCGCGCAGAATAATGTCCAGAGTGATTTCCTGCATCTGCGGGTGAATCGGAAACGACGCTCCAATCGGCCAGGAGTCGATCGAACGGTCGACGATCTCGCACATCATGCGGCTGTACAGGCGCATGCGCTCGCCATGAAAGGGTGGCATGAGCAGTTTGCGTTCACGCCTGTGCCGAACGCCATCGAGCATGAGAATCGAGTTGGAGCCCACGATCGGCTTGAGTATCCGGTTGGCACGCCCGGCTCGAAGGTTGGCGGGGTCTCCGGTAAAGACCTGCTTGATGGCGGCAGGCTCGCTGATAAAGACCATCGGCGGTGTGGCGATAAAGCGAATGGTGAAGGCGTTCCCGTAGGTTTCGGCACACGACCGCATGAACGGGATGGGCCGGGAGATCCATTGAAACATCTGAAAGAGGGGTGGGACCCGCGGTCCGGGCGGCAACTCACACATGCCTCAATTATCATCCCTTTCACGGTTTATTGTGAGCCCTTTGCAAAACTCCGCATCGTGACCTTGATATCCCGACGTCATGGGAGGGAGCCACCCGGGAGCGCGGGCGTCCCGCCCGCAACCTTATTTGTGCAAGCAGCCTGCGATCCAGGGGCATTCCTTCGAACAGTGCACCAAACGGCCTTTGCAGGGTTCGCTACTATGGTGCCAAGTCCTATGCGGGCGAGACGCCCGCGCTCCCGGGTGGGCGTTCTCCCATTCACTCTTGTTCCTCAAGAGAGCGTGTCGGGTTGCCGGGCCGCAGCCCTGCCGTGCAGATCATACGAGAGAGCCTCTTGCAATATTGGCAGTGGGACTGGTCATTTTGCCGGCAATCGTGATGTTCTGCCTATTCGTTTGTTTCAGACCGGCCCCCGGCCTGCGCCTCCAACGATCCCGGGACTGGCCTTTGGCAGGGACTTTTCCTACAATCATCCAAACTCGGCAAACCGTCTCTTCCGCCCAATGAGGTCATTCGATGTTCCGGAACAGCATTCCGGCAGTCGCCCTGCTGCTGGCCGCCTGGGCGCCGGCAGGGGCCGAAGGGGAATTTTCCCAAGCCATCCGGCCGCTGCTCCAACGCTATTGCCTGACCTGCCATTCGACCTCCCAAAAGATCGGTGAACTGGACCTGGAGCGTTTCTCCGATGCGGCTGCCGCGCGCCGGGACCCTCAGGTCTGGACGCGGGTCATCGCCATGGTCGAATCCGGCCAGATGCCCCCCGAGGCATCGCCTCAGCCGAGCGACACCGAGCGCCCGCGGATCCTGCAATGGGCGCGGGGGTTGCTGGAGGCCGAGGCGCAATCCAGAGCCGGAGATCCCGGCCGGGTGGTGCTGCGCCGCCTGAGCAACTCCCAATACCGGTACACCTTGCAGGACCTTCTGGGGGTGGATCTACAGCCGGCCCGGGAGTTTCCCGCCGACGGAGCCGCCGGCGAGGGGTTTACCAACACCGGCGAGGCTCTGGTGATGTCGCCCGCCCTGCTGGGAAAGTACCTGGACGGGGCCAAGGGGATCGTCCGGCACGCGGTGCCGCTTCCCGACGGGTTCCGGTTTTCCAGGCATCGGACCCGCCGTGACTGGACCGATGAAATCCTGGGACGCATCCGCTCCTTTTACGGCCGCTACACCGAGGTTCGGCGGCGCGAGTGGATGTACGGGGACATCCCCCTGGCCATCGACTATGGACAGGTGCCCCTCGAAAAGTACGTCCGGGCCGCCATGGAGTTGCGTCAGGGCGGCGCGGGGCTGGATGAGATCGCTGACCGCAACGGGTTGTCCCGGAAATACCTGGGAAACTTGTGGAGAGTCCTCAACGGGGAGATCGGGGGGGATTCCTTTCTGCTGGAGAACGTGCGCTCGCGCTGGCGCTCGCTCTCCCCGCGGGACGCCGGAAGGCTGGTTTCGGAGATCGAACGCTGGTACGAGCCCCTCTGGAGGTTCAACAGCGTCGGCCATTTGAATCGTTGGCTGGAGCCGGTGACGCCCCTGGTCAGGAAGCAGAGTTTTTCCATTCCCTTGGAGACACCGGCGGAAGACGGATCGGCTATTCTCCACCTCTGGGCCGGCGACGCCGGAGACGGCGGCCAGGAAGACTACCTGGTGTGGAAACGCCCCCGATTCGAGGGCAAGCCCATACCGGTACACGGCGACAAGCCCCGCCCGAGCGACCTGCCTCCGATCCTGCTGCGGGACCTGCCGCTGGTGAGCCGGACTCTGGAGTCGACCCTGCGAAAAACCTTCGCCGACAGCCGGCGCTACCTTGCGGCGGCGGCGCGGCTGGCGGGGCCCGGGCCCCCGCCGGATCTGGAAGCCCTGGCTGCCCGGGAGGGATTGAGCCCGGACGTTCTGCGGCGTTGGACCGGCTATCTGGGAATCGGACCACCAGGAGCGGGCCGGGAGAAGCCTTTGTCCCAGGCGATGGAAAACCTCCAGAAGACAGATCAGCTCAACGGCTGGCGCACGCCCTTGTCGGGGGCGGCGCCGGCTCCCTATCAGGACACTGCCTACCTGGTGGCCAACTCCGGGAATCAGGTCTGGCGGATCCCGGGCACGGTTCCTCCCAGATCGGTGGTGCTGCACCCCGCCCGGCAGCGGTGGGTCGGGATCTCCTGGCGTTCGCCCGAGGAACTGAGGGTGGGAGTGGAAGCACGGGTGGAGGATTCCCACCTGGAGTGCGGCAACGGTATCGAGTGGGTCCTGAAGCTTTGCCAGTCGGGTCTTGAGCGCATCCTGGCCTCGGGGAGCCTGGAAAACGAAAACCGGGCCATCCGTCCCGGCCAGCGGTTCCGGCTGCGCCGGGGGGATGAGATCTCGCTGCTGGTGGGACCCCGGAAGCACAACGCCCGCTGCGATCTGACCCGGGTCGACTTGACCGTTCGGGAAGGGGCGGGGGCCGAGCGTGTGTGGGATCTGGCGGACAACGTCATCGACTCGGTGCTCGAGAGCAACCCGCACGGCGATGCCTTTGGGAACCCGGGCGTCTGGCACTTTTTCACGCTGGAGGAGTCCCCGAGCGATCGCTTGAATGCCATTGCCCCGGGTTCGGCGCTCTACCGCTGGCTGGACAGCCTCTCGAACCCAACGCTGAGCCATCAGGCGGCAGCCGCCTCCCGGCAGGTGGCGACACTGCTGGACTCGGGCCCCCCAGCCGCTGGAGACCATCCGGACGCCCTTCTCTATTCCCGGATCACGGCCCTGGATGGACCCTTTCTGAGAGGCATGGATCTGGCGGCTGCCGGACGGCAGGCCGAATCCTCGGGAAGCCAGCGGAACTCCGACTCCGGGCCGGGCGCTTCCAACGGACTGGACGGGATCGAATTCGGCCGGCACCCCGGCGGACAGCCGCTGGATGAGGCCAGTTTGCTGGTACAGGCGCCCACCCTCGTCCGGGTGGAGGTGCCCCGGAGAATCGCCCAGGCTTACAACTTCGTGACCGAGGCGGCACTGGATTCCAGTTGGGGCCGGGCAGGCAGCGTCCAGGTTCACGCGGGCCTGGAGGTTCCGCAATCGATGCAGGGTCTCGTCCCACCGGTGGGCGCCAACGACGCCCACCCCGAGGCCAATGCCAACCCGGAGCCGGCCAGGTTTCCCGTGATTGTGGGGAGCGACGCGACCCAGAGGCGGTTCCAGGAGGCCTTTGCCGCTTTCCGCCAGTGGTTCCCCCCGGCCATGTGCTACACCCAGATCGTCCCCGTGGACGAGGGTATCACCATCTCGCTCTTCCACCGGGAGGACGAGGCGCTCAGCCGGCTGGTTCTGGAGGAAGGGGATAAGAGAGATCTGGATCGGCTCTGGCGCCAGCTTCGCTATGTGAGTCAGGACGCGCTCACCATCGCCGATTCCTTCGACGAATGGTGGAATTTCGGGGCTCACTACAAGAAGTTCAGTCGCGAATCGCGTGAGGCCCCGATCCGCCGCCGGGCGGAGCAGTTTCTGGAAGAGTTGCGTTCCTCCGAATCCCGGCACCTGGATGCCTTGCTTCGCTTTGCCGAGCGCGCCTGGCGCCGGCCCCTGGAGGCCAAGGAGAAAGCGGGTATTCTGGATCTCTATGTCTCGCTCAGGGATGAGGGGCAGGAACACGAGGCGGCCCTACGCAGCCTGCTGGCTCGGGTGCTGGTGTCTCCCAACTTTCTCTACCGCATCGAGCAGCCGGCGGCAGGGGTGGAACTCCAACCGGTCTCCGCTTGGGAACTGGCCAGCCGGCTCAGCTATTTCCTCTGGTCCTCCATGCCCGACGGCGAACTGTTTCGACTCGCAGCCAACGGCTCCATCCGGGAACCGAAGGTGCTGGTCGGTCAGGCCGGGAGAATGCTCAAGCAGGATCGCGCCCGCGCCCTGGCCGTGGAATTCGCCGCCCAGTGGCTGGGATTCCGGGAATTCGACCAGGACCAGGGCAAGAATGAGCGCCTGTTTCCGACCTTCGCCCGGCGTCGTACCGACATGTACGAGGAGTCGGTCCGGTTCTTCGAGCAGCTCTTTCGCCGCGATGGGTCGGTGATCGATATCCTGGATGCCGACTACACCTACCTCAACCAGGAGTTGGCGGACCACTACGGGATTCCGGACGTGTCGGGCAGCGAGTGGCGGCGGGTCCAGGGGATCAAGCGGTACCAGCGAGGGGGTGTGTTGGGGATGGGCAGCATGCTCAGCAAGCAGTCGGGTGCTTCCAGGACCAGCCCCGTTCTGCGCGGAAACTGGATCTTCGAGACCCTGCTGGGCAATCATCTGCCCAAGCCTCCCCCCAACGTGCCCGAGCTTCCCGAAGACGAAAGGAACACCCAGGGCCTGACGGTGCGCCAGATGGTGGAAAGGCACCGCAGCCTGCCCGGATGCGCTAACTGCCACGACAAGATCGATCCGTTGGGTCTGGCCCTGGAGGGCTTCGATCCCATTGGACGCCGCCGCACCCGGGACCTGGCCGGCCGACCCGTGGATGCCGGCGTGCGGCTGCAGCCGGGGATCGAGTTTCGGGATCTGGCCGGGCTGCGAACCTATCTGCTGGAGCAGCGGAGAGAGGAATTTCTGCAGAATTTTAGCCGCAAGCTGCTGGGGTATGCCCTGGGCCGCTCGGTGGAGGTGTCGGATGAAGGACTCCTGGCCGAGGTGCTGCAGTCCCTGGAGAGAGCGGACTTCCGTTTCTCGGCTGCAGTTGCTACCATTGTGCAAAGCCCGCAGTTTCTGAACCAGCGCGGACGGGATGCAGGGAGCCCCGACCAACCATGAATTCCATTGAATCGCTCCGACCGGGCCGGAAGGTCGACTTGGCCCGGCGCACCCTTTTGCGCGGTCTGGGCGTGAGCCTGGCGCTTCCCTGGCTCGAGTCCATTCCGGCCTGGGGCGGCGTTTCCTCCCAGCCCCGCACGGGCATGCGACCGCCGCTTCGCTTCGCCTGCCTTTTTGCCGGCAACGGCTTCTATGAAGGGGAGTGGTGGGCCCGGAGCGAAGGGCGATCCATGAAGTTCGGCAAGGTGCTGGAGCCGCTGGCGCCCTGGCAGCACAAGTTGAACTTCCTCCGTGGACTCTATAACGCCGAGGCCCTGAAGGGGAACATCCACAGCTCACAGACCGGCAATATCCTCTCGGGGGCGCTACTGGCTCCCGGCGGAAAGATTCGTTCCGGCACCAGCATCGACCAGGTGCTGGCCCAGCGTCTGGGCACTGGGACCAAGGTGCCCAGTCTGGTCCTGGGATGCGAAAAGTCGATTGCCAGCGTGCACAAGAATTACTCCATGCTCTACAGCTCCCACATTTCCTGGAGCTCTCCGACCACACCCACCCCGCTGGAGATCTATCCTGCGCTGGCCTTTGACCGTCTCTTTCGGGAAGGCGGCGCCGAAGCCGGCGATGCCAGCGTCCTGGATGCCGTCCTGGAGGAAGCGCAGGGACTGCGGCGGCGCATCAGCACCCTGGACCGCTACAAGTTCGATGAGTACCTCAATTCGGTTCGGGAGGTGGAACGGCGAATCGAGCAGGCGGGGAAGAACCGGATGCTGCAGGGTTGGCGGCCAACGCTGGAGAAGCCGGACCGGCAGCGCCCCGACGACGGATTGCCTCAGGACATCCACGAGCACATGCGGTTGATGTGCGATATCCTGGTGCTGGCCTTTCAGACCGACAGCACCCGTTTCTGCACGCTCAAGCTCAACAATGATCTCTCCCAGCTTCGCTTTCCCCATCTGGGGATCGACCACACCATTCACCACATGCTTTCCCACGGGGATTCCGACGACTGGCTGGAAGTGAACCGATACTTTGTGGAGCAAGTGGCTTACCTGGTCGGACGAATGGACGAGATTCAGGAAGGCGAGGGGACGCTGCTGGACAATTCGGCCATTCTCTTCTGCTCCAGCATGCTGACCGGAAACCACGATGCCTCCCAGTTGCCGGTGGTGCTCCTGGGGAGGGCTGGCGGCCGGATCGAGACCGGCCGTGTCCTGGATTACCTCCATGGCCCCAACCGCAGGATGTCCAGCCTCTACCTGTCCCTGGCTTCGAAGTTCGGTGTCGAGCTGGAACGGTTCGGGGACTCCGACGAACCCCTGAGGAATATCTGAACTTCTTGCGCCTCCTTGCGATCAGCTTTCCATATAGAATCGTCTGAAATGTGGGCCGGCCTCCGGCCGCGCGGCTCGGCGGCAGGATAGCCCCGCACATCCCGGTCGGTGCGGCTCTCCCTTGCCGGCGGGCAGGCCAGGGGAATCCCTGAAATGAACATTACGGTGGTAGGCACGGGGTACGTGGGCTTGGTGACCGGAGCGGCACTGGCCGATTTCGGACTGAACGTGAGCTGTGTCGACAGCGACGTGCGGAAAATCGAAACGCTGTCTTCCGGTAGGGTGCCGTTTTATGAGACCGGCCTCGAGGAGCTGGTCAATCGCAACCTGAGGAACCGGCGGCTAATCTTCTCAACCGATCTGGAGGCGGCTGTGCGTGCTTCCCTGGCGGTATTTATCGCGGTGGCAACCCCGGACCTGCCGGACGGCACGCCCGACCTGAGCCAGGTCGATTCGGTTGCGACCGCCCTGGCCGAGTGCCTGGACGACTACAAGGTCATCGTCACCAAGAGCACGGTACCGGTGGGCACGGCCAGACGAATTCAAGGGTTGTTGACTGGAAAGCAGAGGAGGCCGGTCGAGTTCGACGTGGTTTCCAATCCCGAGTTTCTGCGGGAAGGCTCCGCGGTGGAAGACTTCATGCGGCCCAATCGGGTGGTGATCGGGGCGGATAGTGAAAACGCGGCAGCCATCGTCAAGGATATCTATCGCCCCCTCTTCCTGAATGAGACGCCGTTTGTGATCACCAGCCCGGAGACGGCCGAACTCATCAAGTATGCCTGCAATGCCTTCCTGGCGACCAAGATCTCCTTTATCAACGAGATGGCCAACCTGTGCGAGAAAGTTGGAGCCGACGTCCATCACGTGGCCCGGGCCATGGGGCTCGATAAGCGGATCGGCCCGAAGTTTCTGCACCCGGGTCCCGGTTTCGGGGGCTCCTGCTTTCCCAAGGATCTGGTGGCACTGGCCAGGACCGGCCGGCAGCTGGAGGCGCCTCAGAGGCTGGCGGAAGCCGTGATCGAAATCAATCGACGGCAAAAGGAGCGAGTCTTCAGCAGGATCGAGCGCGAGCTGGGAGGTCTGAAGGGCAAGAAGATCGGCGTATTGGGACTGGCTTTCAAACCCAACACCGACGACATCCGGGAGGCCCCGGCTATTGACATCTGCCGGAAGCTCTTGGAAGCCGGCGCCCTGATTCAAGCCTACGATCCGGCGGCCATGCCCAACAGCCGGAAAGTCCTGAGCGGCGAGGAGGTGGTTTTCTGCCCGGACGCCTATGCCGCCGCGGGCGGGATGGAAGCACTGTGGATCGCTACCGAGTGGAACGAGTTCCGGAACATCAACCTGGCCAGGATCAAATCGCTGATGCAAGCGCCCGTCCTTTTCGACTCCCGCAACGTCTTCGATCCGGCGAGAGTGCGGGCCCTGGGATTCCGCTACTTCGGCACCGGACGCCCCGGGTCCACTCCCGTGAGAAGTCCGGCCTAAGTCCGGGAGGAAGTCACCTGCTGCCGGAAATAGGGAATGGTGAGCTGCAGCCCCTGGTCGATGTCAATGGTCGGCTCCCACTGCAGTTGTTGTCTGGCCAGAGTAATATCGGGCTGCCGGCGAACGGGGTCGTCCGAGGCCGCCTCTGCGTGGACGATCCTGGCAGGGGATCCGGTCATTTGAATGATCTTGGCGGCCAGAGCGAGAATGGTCAGCTCGCTGGGGTTCCCCAGGTTGACCGGTCCGCGCAAGTCATCCTGGTTCATCATGGCGACCAGCCCACGAACCAGATCCGAGACAAAGCAGAAGGAACGGGTCTGCAATCCGTCGCCATTGATGATCAGGTCCTCTGCCTTCAGCGCCTGGACGATGAAGTTGCTCACCACCCTCCCGTCATCGATCGCCATCCTGGGCCCGTAGGTGTTGAAAATTCTGACGATGCGGATGTCGATCCGGTCCTGACGCCCATAGTCCATCATCAGGGTTTCCGCCACCCTCTTGCCTTCGTCATAGCAGGCACGGACTCCTATGGGGTTCACGTTGCCCCAGTAGTCTTCAGGCTGGGGATGAACCTGGGGGTCCCCATAGACTTCGGAGGTCGATGCCTGCAGGATTCTGGCCCGGGTCCGCTTGGCCAGCTCCAGCATGTTGGTCACTCCCAGGACGTTGGCCTGGATGGTCCTGACGGGATTGAACCGGTAAAAGACCGGCGAGGCCGGGCAGGCCAGGTTGTAGATCTGCTCGACCTCGATATCGACGGGATTGATGATGTCGTGGCGAAGAATTTCAAAGTTTTTGGAATCCAGCAGGTGAAACACGTTTCGCTTGGAGCCTGTGAAGTAGTTGTCCAGGCAGACGACTTCATGGCCTTGGTCGAGCAAGGACTCGCACAGATGCGATCCGATCAGGCCGGCGCCTCCGGTTACAAGTATTCTCATGCCATCATCCTCCTCGCGGCACACCCTTGCCGTTGGTCCCCAGATAGCGCTCGCGCAGGGCCTTTTTCTGGATTTTGCCCGTTCCGCCTTTGGGCAGGCTGGTCAGGAGCTCCACGCTGGAGGGCACCTTGTAGGCGGCCAGCTTTTGCCGGCAAAACTGTCTCAGTGCCTGTTCGGAGAGATCGGCCCCTTGCCTGGGGACCACCAGGGCCTTGGGCGACTCTCCCCACTTGGAGTCCGGCACTGCAATGACGGCGCACTCGAGCACGTCCGGATGGGCGAAGAGCGCCCTCTCGATCTCGATGGAGGAGATATTCTCGCCTCCTCGCACGATGATGTCCTTCTTGCGGTCCACGATCATGAGGTAGCCTTCCGAATCCACCGTGGCCAGATCGCCGGTGTGAAACCATCCCCGTTTCAATACCTCGGCGGTCTCCCGGGGCTCCTTCCAATACCCCTTCATGACCACGTTGCTTCTGGCCACGATCTCGCCCACCGTCTTTCCGTCGGCGGCCACGTCCTGCCCCTGCCGGTCGACCACCCTGACCTCGCTGCCCGGCAGTTCCAGGCCGGTCATGGCCGCCCGCCGATAGCGGGCTTCGCCATCCTCCCGCAGGTGCGATTTGAGCAGCGATACCGTGAGGACCGGCGAGGTCTCGGTCAACCCGTAGCCGCAGCTGCATTCGCATCCGAAGGCAGACTCCAGTTGACGGACCATGCCCTCGGGGACGGAAGATCCTCCCATATGAATCAATCGGAGACTGTCAAGGCGGTAGTTGGGGATGGCCTGGGAATTGAGCAGCAGGGTGGCCATGGTCGGGACCAGGTTGAGAGAAGTCACCCTTTCTCTCTGGATCAGTTCCAACACGGTCTTGGGACGGAAGTGGCGCAACATGACGTGGGTGCCGCCGACACAGGTGATGCTGTGGGTGGCGCCCCACCCGTTGGCATGGAACAGTGGAATAGTGTGCAGTTGGACGTCGGTTTCGCGGTTCTGCAAAGCGAAGACGACACTCAGGGCGTGCAGGTAGAGATTGCGGTGGGTCAGCATCACGCCCTTGGGCCGAGCCGTGGTTCCACTGGTGTAGAACAGCTCGGCCACCGAGTCCTCATCCCGAATGGTCTCGGGGAAGGGTTCCGGACTGCACGCCTCGATCGCCTGCTCGTAGCCGAGGGGGTGGAGCCAGGAAAGGGAGGGCTCGCCATCCAGCAGGAGAAAGCCTTGGAGCCGGGGCAACTCTTGGCGGACTTCCGCGATCAAGGGAAGGAACTCTTCTTCCAGCAGCAGCAGCCGGGCTTCGGAGTGGTTGAGGATGTAATGAAAATCACCCGCGGTGAGACGCACATTGAGCGGCAGAAAGATGGCGCCGGTCTGCACCACCCCGTAGTAGGCCTCCAGCAGCCGGTGACCATTGCGGCTGAGATAGGCCACCACCGTTCCGGGTCTGACGCCCAGAGACACCAGGAATCGAGACAAGCGGTGGATACGCCCGCTGAACTGACGGTAGTTGAAGCGCTCGGTCCCGCAGACCACCGCGGTCTTGTCGGGGTGGAGCTTCACCGAACGGCGCAGGAACATCAATGGGGTGAGCGGGACATTCATCGTTTGCCGGGAAACCGTCGGGAGTTGCGGGCCGTCAACGGCCAAGGAACAATAGTACGCGAGCGGCCCGTTTTCCGGTAGAGTTTGCATCGCCGACGACCCCCGAGAGTCGGTCGGACTGGCTGGATCTCGGGTGGTGCGGGGGGAGGGAAGTCCCTGGAATGTCGGGGCTAGGATATTGACTAAACTAGGTTTATTTGATACTTTGCCGTTGCCGACGACGGAGCGGGCGAGCCAAAGATGAGCCAGATCACAGTAACACTGCCGGATGGTAGCCGGAAGGATTTTGATTCCGGAGTTTCCGTATTGAACGTGGCCCAATCCATCGGGTCGCGGCTGGCGCGAGCAGCCCTGGTAGCCAAGGTGGATGGCCGACTGGTGGATTTGACCACCAGACTGGACAGCGACGCCGCGGTCACCATCCTGACCGAGCGGGACCCGGAGGCTTTGCAGGTCTACCGACACAGCAGCGCTCATTTGCTGGCGCTCGCCGTCATTGAACTGTTCCCGGAGACCCAGTTGGGAATCGGCCCACCCATCGAAAACGGCTTTTACTACGATTTCCAGCGGGAGACTCCTTTTACCGCCGAGGAGCTGGAGAGCATCGAGCGGCGGATGTCGGAGCTGGTGAAGACCGACTATCCCTTTGAACGACTCTGGATGGACAAGGCGGAAGGATTGGAATGGTTCAGTAACCAGGGAGCCGACCTCAAATGCGAGTTGATCCAGGAAAGGGCCGGGGAGCGCTTTTCCTGCTACAAGGTCGGAAGCCTCATCGATTTTTGCCGTGGGCCTCACATTCCATCCCTCGGCAGGATCAAGGCGCTGAAGCTGCTGTCGGTGGCCGGGGCCTATTGGAGGGGTGAGGAGACCAACCAGCAGCTCCAGCGCATCTATGGAACCTCGTTCTACGATAAAAAGCAGCTAGCCGCCTATCTCCATCAACTGGAGGAGGCCAAGAAGCGCGATCACCGCCGCATCGGCAAGGAGCTGGACCTGTTCAGCCTGCAGGAGGATGCGGGTCCGGGCCTGGTCTTCTGGCACCCCAATGGAGCGCTGATTCGAAACGAGATCGAAGATTTCTGGCGGGAGCGGCATCTCAGCGGCGGCTACGAATTCGTGTACACTCCCCATATCGCCAAGAAGGACCTGTGGCGCACCAGCGGGCACGTCGACTTCTATCGGCAGAGCATGTATTCGCCAATGGAAGTGGACGAGGTGGACTACCAGCTCAAGCCCATGAACTGCCCGTTCCATATCCTCATTTACAAGAATCAATTGCGGAGCTATCGCGAGCTTCCCTTGCGGTGGGCCGAAACCGGAACCGTGTACCGGTACGAGCGTTCGGGAGTTCTGCAGGGATTGCTGCGGGTGCGAGGATTCACTCAGGACGATGCCCACATCTTCTGCCAGTCCGAGAAGATCGAAGAGGAAATTCTGGGCGTGCTGGACTTCACCCTGTCGTTGCTGCGCAGTTTCGGCTTCACCGACTTCGAGATCTACCTGTCGACGCGGCCCGAAAAGTACGTCGGGTCGGTCGAAGACTGGGACCTTTCCACCGAAGCCCTGCGTCGGGCGGTGGAGGCGCGAGGACTGGAGTACAGCACCGACGAAGGAGGCGGCGCCTTTTATGGACCCAAGATCGACCTCAAGATCAAGGATGCCATCGGCCGGTCCTGGCAGTGCACCACCATACAGTTCGACTTCAATCTTCCCGAGCGCTTCGATCTCTCCTACGTGGGAGATGACGGGAGATCTCACCGTCCCTACATGGTTCACCGGGCTTTGCTGGGGTCAATGGAACGGTTCTTCGGGATATTGATCGAACATTACGCCGGGGCGTTTCCTCTCTGGCTGGCGCCGGTCCAGGTGGTTCTCCTGCCAATCAGCCAGCGACATGCGGAGGCGGCCTCCGCCCTGGAATCCCGGCTGTTGCAAGAGAAGTTTCGCGTCAAGGCCGACCTGCGGAACGAGAAAGTGAACGCCAAGATCCGGAGGGCTCAAATCGAGAAGGTGCCCTTCATGGTTATTTTGGGCGACAGGGAGCTGGAGAAGGGCACCCTCTCGGTCAGGAATCGGTTTGAGGGGGATCTCGGCTCTTTTTCCTTTGAAAAATTTCTGGATTTGATTCAGGATCTACGGGACAAAAAGGCGGTGCGGCCCTAGCGGGTCCGAATCCGTCGGCATTGGCAAGAAATCACGGAGGTGGATGTATTCGTCGCAAGCCCACGTTTAGTCGTCAGCGGATCCGCGTCAACATCAATGATCGCATTCGGGCCAGAGAAATTCGGGTGATCGATGTCGATGGCCAGCAACTCGGTGTTATGCCTCCGGCGGATGCACTGAGGGTGGCCAGAGCAAAAGAGCTGGACCTGGTTGAGATTTCCGCCACGGCCACCCCCCCGGTCTGCCGTATCATGAATTACGGCAAGTACCTGTACCAGCTCAAGAAAAAGGCGCACGAGGCCAAGAAGCATCAGAAGATGATCCATGTCAAGGAGGTCAAGTTTCGCCCCAAGACCGACAATCACGACTATGAATTCAAGAAGAAGAACATCCTTCGCTTCCTGGGAGAGGGCGACAAAGTGAAGGCGTCGGTCAATTTTCGGGGTCGGGAAATGGCGCACAAGAGCATTGGCCGCCAGTTGATTCTCCGCCTGATCGAAGATGTCGGCGAGCAGGGTTCCGTTGAGGGGAATCCGAAGATGGAAGGCAACCACATGTTCGTCATTTTTGCCGGAAAAAAGTAGGACAGGGGTCCGCAAGGATCGGGAAGCCCTGCCAAATGCGGGGGAGGGGACGTGCCCAAGCTCAAAACTCATCGTGGAGCCAAGAAGCGGTTCAAAGTGACCGCCACCGGCAAGATCAAGCGGGGTCACTCCCACGCCCGCCACATACTGACCAAGAAGACGACCAAGAGGAAACGCAAGCTCGACCAATCGGACCTGGTGAGCAGAAGCGACCTGTCCAAGGTCAAAAAGATGTTGCCCTACGCCTCCTGATCGGGGAGGGGCGGGCTCGGCCACCGGGCCAGAGTGTTTGATGGAATGGAGGTGAAGCAGTCGTGGCAAGAGTCACGCGAGGCGCCGGACGGAAAAACCGAAGGCGCAAGCTCCTCAAGGCGTCATCGGGCTTTCGTGGAACCAAGAGCAAGCTCTTTCATTCCGCCAAGGAATCGGTCGATCGGGCGTTGAGATTTGCCGCTCGGGATCGAAGGGTGCGGAAGAGAGATTTCAGGTCCTTGTGGATCGTGCGTATTTCGGCGGCGGCCAAGCTCAACGGGATTTCCTACAGCAGGCTGATGCACGGCTTGAAACAGTCAGGCATTGAACTGGACCGCAAGGTTCTGGCTGAATTGGCGGTGAACGATCCGGCCATGTTTGCCAAGCTGGCCGAGACTGCCAAACAGGCAGCGGCTGCATAGGGCTGGCTCGGCGGTTGCGAGTGTCGGGGAATTCGACCGGCATGCCGTTGCCAGTCGGGGCACCGGACGTCTCGCGGGGGCGCTCGTGCCTGAATAGAAGGCTGCGTGTAGTGACAGGTGGGGCCTTGAGCCCCTTTTTTTCTGTTTCCATTCAGGAAGCCGGCACAGGAGCCCTGAATGTTGGAAAAGCTGGCCGCACTAAAGCAGTCCTTCGACGCCGATTTGGCGGATGCCGGATCCGAGCAACAGCTTTCATTGCTGCGAGACCGCTACTTGGGCCGGAAGGGAGGGCGGTTGACCCTCCTGATGAAGGGCCTCAAGTCTGTTGCCGTGGCCGATCGGAAAGAGGTCGGCCGCAACCTGAATCAGTTCAAGTCCAGGATCGAAAGCGCCATAGAGGCCGCCAGGCAGAGGATTGAGTCGGAGTCGACCCTGGCCGAGCCGGCCGAGGTCGCCCTCGACCTGACCCTTCCGGGCAAGCGGCGCGCGCTGGGGCACCTGCATCCGCTGACGCGGGTGCGGCGTGACATTGAGGAGATTTTCTACTCCATCGGCTATTCGGTTATGGATGGTCCGGAATTGGAAACCACCTATTACAACTTCGAAGCCCTGAATATTCCCGAGGATCATCCCGCCAGAGACCAGGGAGACACCTTCTACGTTTCGGAGAACCTGTTGCTGAGGACCCACACCTCACCCGTGCAGATTCGAACCATGGAACGGCTAAGGCCTCCGCTTCGCATCGTCTGTCCGGGCGCCGTCTATCGGAGGGACAATCCCGATGCCACCCATTCCCCCGTCTTTCAGCAGGTCGAGGGTCTGGCCGTGGATGAGAACCTCTCCTTCCGGGATTTCAAGGGAACGATGGAGTATTTTCTGAAGGCCTTCTTCAGTGAAGGAACCAAGGTCCGCTTTCGCCCCAGCTACTTCGGCTTTACCGAGCCCAGCGCAGAGGTGGATATCTCCTGCACCTTTTGTTCGGGCGGTGGATGCCGCGTCTGCAAGCAGACAGGTTGGATCGAGGTATTGGGAGCGGGAATGGTAGACCCGGAAGTGTTCGGCCACGTGGGTATCGACTCTGAACGGTATATCGGATTCGCCTTCGGCGTCGGCATCGAGCGTTTTGCCATGATCAAGTACGGGGTCGACAACATTCAGCACTTCTACCAGAACGATTTGCGTTTTCTGCGTCAGTTCTAGCCCGCATCTCTCGCCAGGTCGCTGGATTCATGAAAACAGTCCATTTATTTTCAGCAACTTGAATGCGGGCTAGCCCGCGGGGCTGAACGATGATCGTTAGCTATCGCTGGCTTGGAGAAATGGTGGAATTCGAGGCCGGGCCCGATCGGCTGGCAGCGGATTTGACCCAATGCGGCCTGGTGGCCGAGGTCATCGAATCCGGGTCCTCGGACGCTCTTTTGGAGCTCGAGCTGACCACCAATCGACCGGACTGTCTGAGCCACCGGGGCGTAGCCAGAGAGATCGCAACTCTCTATCGGAAGACCCTTCGGTCGAGGCAGGTGGAGTTTTCCGAGTCCCAACCGTCGACCTCCAGCCAGGCTTCGATCGAGATCCAGTCCCCCCAACTGTGTCGCCGCTACTCGGCGCGGCTGATTCGGGGGGTTCGGGTGGGGCCCTCTCCGGATTGGCTGTGCCATAGGCTGGACTCACTGGGGATTCGTCCCATCAACAACATCGTGGATGCCACCAACTTTGTGCTGATGGAAAGCGGCCATCCGACCCATGCCTTCGACCTTGCCCGGATACACGCCGCGCGGATCCTGGTGAGAAGGGCTCGCAAGGGCGAGCGCCTGGCGACTCTCGACGGGGTTGAACGCCATCTGACGGAGGGGATGCTTCTCATCGCCGACCCGGTCAAGCCACTGGCGCTGGCCGGAATCATGGGGGGAGGGGATAGCGAAATCGGCCCGAGCACCAGGGATGTATTGGTCGAAAGCGCCTGGTTCGATCCCGTTTCGGTTCGCAAGACCTCCAAGGCCCTGGGAATCCATACGGAGGCCTCTCATCGCTTCGAACGGGGAGCCGACCTGGAAGCCACCCTCGCGGCTGCCAACCGGGCCGCTCAACTGATTCAGGAACTCGCCGGAGGGGAAATCCTGCAGGGACCGCTCGACAATTTCCCCGTACCCTTGAGGAGGCCTCGGGTGCTGCTTCGCCGGTCGCGCCTGGCCAGACTCCTGGCACTGGAGATTGACGGCCACGAGGTTGAGAGGATCTTGAACTCGCTGCAATTCAGGGTTCTCGACAATGGAGCTGAAGGTTGGACGGTTGCCCTGCCGACCTCCAGGATGGACGTGGAGCGGGAGATCGACCTGATCGAGGAGATTGCCCGCCACCACGGCTACGGAAACCTGCCCACCACCCTGCCTGCCTGGCAGGGTGGCGCCCAGCGCCGCCAGGATTACCGAGTCGAGAAGGTCGTTACCGACAGGTTGCTGCACCTGGGGTATTCTCAAACGCTGACCTATCCCCTGGTGGATGCAAGGGAGGATCGCAAGTTCAGCCTCACACCGGCGATTTCGGTGTTGAATCCTGTCTCCTCTGAGACCGGAGTCATGAGAACCTCGCTTTTGCCGGGGCTATTGGCTTCCCTTGCATGGAATTACAATCGCGGCGTGCGAAGCCTCAAGATTCATGAAGTCGGTAAAGTCTATGGTTGGTTCCGGCCGCAAGAGGCCGGAGAGACGTCCAGGGTAGGTCTGCTGTTGACAGGCAATCTGGAGGAAAAAACGGTTCATGGCGCCGCCGTGGCTTACTCGCTCTTTGACCTGAAAGGGGATATCGAGACTCTGCTGGAGCCGTCGACTCTTGAGGAGCAGGCTGTCCGGTTTGAAGGCTGCGAGAGGGTGGATTCCCACTGGAGCCCGGGCGCTGCCGGACAAATTCGGCTCGGGGACGTAGAACTGGGTTGTTTCGGTCAACTGAATCCCGACATTTGCGCAGCCCATAAAATAGGACAGCCGGTGTTTGCAGCCGAGATCGATTTGAGCCGGCTCCATCCACTGTGGCGGTCCGAACCGAAAGCCAGGCAGATTCCACGTTTCCCTTCCATCCAGAGAGACCTCTCCATTGTGGTGGACAGTGACATTGCCTATGGGGATATCGAATCGGCCATTTGGGACACTCAAATCGAGGAGCTGTTACGCATAGTCCCCTTTGACCTGTATCAGGGAGGCCGGTTGTCCGCCGGCAAGAAAGGGATATCGATCAGGCTCGTGTATCAGAGGCTGGATCGGACGCTGGTGGAGGAAGATGCCAATCGGTTCGACCAGGTGGTGTTGTCCCGGCTCCAGGACAGGTTCGGTGCTCAGCTAAGGAGATGACGGTGGGAGAGGGACTGGAAAAATTCGCCGACCTCGAGAGCAGGGTCTATCGGATGGTGGAGCTGTTCAAGGCCACCCGGGTTCAGAACGAAGCCCTGGACAGTGAAGTCCGGAGGCTCAAATCGGAGGTTGAGCAGTTGTCGTCGGAGAACGATCGGCTGAAGTCCGAGGTCGCGGATTTTGAAAAGGATCGGGAGCTGATCAAGGAGAAAGTCGAGCGGATCCTGGGCAGTTTGGACCAATGGGAAATGTGAGCGGTTGGCGTTGGGAGAGCGAATCATGCAAAGGGGAAAAGGGGTCACGCGGGTTGAGATTTGCGATCGGGTCTACGCTGTCACCGGAGCCATTGACGGGGACTATCTTGAGCGACTTTCGGTCTATGTCGACGGCAAAATGCGGGAAATCCAAGAGTCCAGTCAAACCGTCGATACCGTCAAGGTGGCTGTGATGGCGGCGCTGAATATCGCCGATGAGCTCTTTCAGCAAAGGGATCGGACTGAGCGGGTGGAAGCCGCTATCGCGGACAAGAGCATCCGCTGCTCCGAAATGCTGGATGCGGTGCTTCCGGAATGAGAGGTGATTCGGCGGAAAGACGGGCCCCACCGCGCGGGCAGGTCTGAAGATAGGGGCTTGACCTGGAGATTCGGCATTCACTAGAATCCTACCGCCCTGCAATGTGCGTGTAGGCATGTATTATTTGAACCAACACCTATTTGACGGGAGCCTGAATCCTCGGACGGTGTGTAAGCTTCACCATGTGAAGCTTCCTGAAGTTCAAGGAGTGGCGCCCACCTGGTCTCCAGGTCCAAATAAGGTGCCTCACGGCAAAGCGGGGTTTTTCTTTGCCCACATAGCCCCCCCTCCCTTCAATTGAAATCGCCATCTCTGTCGTCTATCATAGCCTGAGGCCGGCAACCTCTCTTGAGGCCATCGACCTCCAGAAGCACCTGGCTGTCACGAGGATTTCCCAGCCACCCCCGCCAAGCCGCTGATCGGTCACTTCCCGTTGGGGAGACATGCCTGTCGAGAACCTGCGTATCCTGTTTGTTGGCGACGTCTTCGGAAGACCTGGGCGAGAAGCCGTTCGGGGCCACCTGCCCCAGATTCTGGAGGAACGGCGGATCGACCTGTGCGTGGCCAACGTCGAGAACTCGGCCGCCGGACACGGGATCACTCCGCCGTTGGCCCACCAGTTTCTTGAGATGGGAGTGCAGGTGTTGACCTCCGGAAATCACATCTGGGACCGCAAGGAGATACTGGATTTTCTGGACCAGGAGCCAAGACTGCTACGTCCGGCCAACTATCCGCCGACAACTCCGGGAAGCGGCCTCTTTCTGGGTGAAACCCGGACGCAGATCCCCTTTGCCGTGATAAATTTGCAGGGTCGACTGTTCATGCCCGCCACCGATTGCCCTTTCCGCGTGGGCGAGCACCTGATCGAAAGTCTTTCGCCGGAGATCAAGGTGATCCTGGTGGATTTCCACGCCGAAGCCACCGCGGAGAAGCAGGCCATGGGTTGGTATCTGGACGGCAAGGTCTCGGCCGTGTTGGGGACCCATACTCACGTGGCCACCGCCGACGAGCGCACGCTGCCCCAGGGGACGGCCTACATGACCGATGTCGGGATGACCGGCGCCCACGACTCCATCATCGGCGTCGAAACCGGCATCATTCAATCCAAGTTTGTCGACCAGATGCCGGCACGCTTCGGCCCGGCCAAGCAGAACGTCAGGATCAACGCGGTTGCAGTCGACATCGATACGGGGACCGGCCGCGCCCTGGGAATCGAGAGACTCTCGGTCAGGGCGGAGTCCCCATGATCGGGACTTACCTTGTTTTGTCCGAAACAAACGAAAAAGGACAAAAGAAAAAGAGGAATCCACGAAGGGCCACGAAGAACGACGAAGGGCCACTAAGGGGTTGAGGTTAACCGCGACGGGATTCCAGGGTCGGGAAGGGATGATTGGAATGCAGAATGTTTGATCAGCTGACCGCGCGTCTGCAACGTGTGTTCAAGACCCTTCGGGGCGAAGGCAAGCTGTCTGAAGCTCACGTCACCGCGGCCATGCGGGAGATCCGCCTGGCTCTCCTGGAAGCGGACGTCAACTTTCGGGTGGTCAAGCAGTTGGTAGAGGCTATCCGGACCAGGGCCACGGGTCGTGAGGTTCTGCAGTCGCTAACCCCGACTCAGCAGGTCATCAAGATTGTCAGGGACGAGCTGGTGGAACTGCTGGGAGGAGAGGCCTCCTCCCTTTCCTTTGCCGCCAAGCCGCCTACGGTCTACTTGCTGGTAGGCCTGCAAGGATCGGGGAAGACCACCTCTGCCGGAAAACTGGCTCGTTGGCTGGCCCGCAACGGTCATCGCCCTTTGCTGCTTTCCATCGATATATACCGGCCGGCTGCCAGGGAACAGCTTTCCGTCATTGCCCGGGACCTCGACCTTCCCTGTTTCCCGGGAGAGGGTGTGGATGATCCGTTGCAGCTCTGCCGCTCGGCGCTTCTGGAGGCCGGCAGCAGCGGTTGCGATGTCCTCCTGATCGATTCCGCGGGCCGACTCCATATCGACGACGTTCTCATGCGGGAGCTGCAGCAGGTCACGGATCTGGTGGCTCCCACGGAAACCCTGTTGGTGGCTGACGCCATGACCGGTCAGGACGCCGTCAAGAGTGCCCGGGAGTTCCACGAGCGCTTGTCGTTGAGTGGTGTCATCCTCACCAAGATGGACGGGGATGCCAGAGGCGGGGCGGCCCTGTCCATAAGATCGGTGACCGGACAGGCGGTCAAGTTCGTGGGCGTGGGTGAGAAGTACGATGCCTTGGAGCGATTTCATCCGGACCGAATGGCTTCTCGGATTCTGGGAATGGGGGATGTGCTGTCCCTGATCGAGAAGGCAGAGGAGACCCTCGATCGTGAAAAGGCGTTGGATCTGGAGAGGAAGGTCCGAACCGATTCCTTTACCCTGGAGGACTTCCGGGATCAAATGAGACAGATGCGCAGGCTGGGGTCGATGGAGCAGATTCTTTCCATGCTTCCTCAAGTGGGGGTGTTCAAGGAACTGAACAAGGTCAAGGTGGAAGAAAAGGAACTCCTGCACATTGAAGCCATCATCAATTCCATGACTCCCAAGGAGCGAGCTCACCATCAGATCATCAATGGAAGCCGGCGCAAGCGCATCGCCCGCGGCAGCGGCACTTCGGTCCAGAAAGTAAACCAGCTGCTCAAACGTTACGTGCAGGCACGCAAGATGATGAAGCAGATGAGCAGCGGCAAGATCGGCAGGCGTCTGGGGCGAATGAAGCTGTCGGGTTAGGCAATGACCACTCGAATCGCTCTGGTTGGCCTTGGCGGCCCAACTGCCGCGACCTACCTGGAATGCCTCGGACAAATGCCCGAAGTCCTGCCTGCGGCCGTGGTGGAACCTCAGTGCCGTCCGGGGACGGATCAGGGCTCGTGGCTTCAGGCGGTGGCGACCTTCCCGCACCACCGGGACCTGTTGGAGCGATTTCCCGCCGACGGCATGGTTATCTGCGATTCCGGTGGCTGCCGGAAAGGAACCGCGGTGGATTGCATCCGCGCGGGAAAAGCGATCCTGTGTGAGAGTCCGATCGCGGAAGCGTTGCTGGAAGCCCGCGAGATATGGGCCATTTCTCAGGCCCATGAGGTGCTGTTCGGGGTTTGTTTTCCAATCCGCTCGAGCAAGGCTTGCAGCCGGATCAGGAAACGGATCCTGGAGGGAAGGCTGGGAAATCCCCTGACTGTCAGGGTCCGCAGGCCAGAAGGGGGAGGCGCCGCGTCTTCATCGGGGGATCCTTGCGGGGACGGTGGCGGCCCCTGGATTCATCCTGGAACCGCCCTGGTCGATTCACTGCGTTGGCTGTTGAGTGGAGAATTCACCCTGGTGACGCTCATGGGCTCCGGAGATAAAGCCGGTGACGGTTCAGGGTGGCTGCGTTTGGAGATGAATCAGGGGTCTGTAGCCATCATGGAAGCCAGCCTGATGGATCCGCCGGGAGCCGTCAGGATTGCAGGGGCGGTGTGGCTCGAGATCTGCGGTCCCCGGGGGCGCGTGGAACTGGAGTTGTTTACGGGCGCGGATTCCGACGGGTCCGCCCCTTATTCCGATTCGCCTGCTGAGACGCCGATCGGGCGGATGCTGGCCAATTTCGTGGAAGCTGTCCGAGGCCGGACGCGGATTGCGGCGGGGGGAACGGATGGGTTGCGAGCCATGGAAGTGGTGCAAGCCGCCCGGCGCGCTTGGAGGTATCGTACGGCTGTGGTTCTCTGAGTCGGTTGAGGGAGGTGTGTCATGGAATCAAGTCGGAACAATCCTGCCTTGGGTGGCGGCGACTACGCACTGGGAATGGTCACCTGGAATTTGGGAAAGGACTGGGATCTGTCAACCTTGGTCGAGGCCTGTGAAGAGACGGGCTTCCGTGCGGTCGAGTTGCGCACGACCCACCGGCATGGAGTGGAACCCCATCTGGGCAGGGAAGAGCGCGTTGCCGTTGCCAGCCGTTTTGGATTCTCTCCCATTCGCCTGCTGAGCCTGGGGACTGCTTGTGAATTCCACTCCACCGATGGGAGCGTCGTCCGCCGAAATATCGAAGAGACCAAGCAATTTGTGGAACTGGCCCACGATGTGGGCGCCCTTGGAGTGAAGGTGCGCCCCAATGGGATTCCCGATGAGGCTCCGGAGAGCCAAACCCTGAATCAGATTGCGGAGGCCCTGCGGGAGTGTGGACAACATGCTCGGGGCTACGGCGTGGAAATCTGGCTGGAAGTCCACGGGCCCAAGTCAAACAGTCCGGCTCGGGTACGGAGAATTATGGAGCTGGCCGATCATCCCATGGTCGGTGTCTGCTGGAATTCGAATCCGGAAGACGTCGAGAAAGGTTCGGTGGCCAAGAGCTTCGAACTGTTAAAGCCCTGGTTGAGGAATGTTCATATCAGGGAACTTTGGAGGAAGGACTACCCTTGGCGGGAACTCTTCGACCTGCTCACCCGGGAGGGTTACCGTCGATATACCTTGGCCGAGATTCCAGCCAGCTCCGATGGCGTTCGCTTGATGCGGTACTACGAAGCGCTCTGGAAGGAGCTCAAGGGGTAGGCGCCCCGGTGAGAAAAACGGGTTAAGCCCTGATATTGACCCAGACGTGCACGTGGGGGCTGCCGCGGAAGTACCAGACCATGTTCCTTCCTTGTAGCTGCCAATTGTCCCAGATGCCGTCGTTTCCGACATCGCCGCTACGGTAGAAGGACAGGCTCAGTCCATCCAGCTTTCCCTCCTTCTTGATGTAGCGCATGGCCTCCTCGGCGTCTGGCCGGCGAAAGGGCAACAGCAGGTCGGCCAGCACCTCCTCTACCAACTCCACCTGGTCGCGGCTCATTTCCGAAACGGGCAGTCCGGCCAGTTCCTCCTCCAGTCTCACGGTTCGAGTCTGCTGCTCCTTGCGGGGATCGGTGAGCAAGGCCATTTGACGCTGCTTGGCGTCCAGGGCCTGGAATACCCGGTTGGCCGACTTGGCCTGGAACCAGTAGACATTGCCGGGATGGTCTGGAGCTTCGTAGAAGTCGCGGGCTGCATGACCATAGAAGATCGGGCCCCCAAAAGCGGCTCCTTCCACCGAATCGCCGTCGCAGCGCATGGTGCAGTGTCGTCCGGTAAGAACGAACTCGAACTTTCCCGTTGCCGGTCGCCCAAAGATGGCGATGGAGTAGTTGCCCAAACTCCCGCCATCTTCCTTCATGTGTTCCATGACCTTGTCCACGTAGTCCGGATTGTGAACCCCTTCAAAGATCTCTCGGATCATCGCCTGTTGGTCGGGCGTGTAGAAGCGGTTGATCTTGTGAGGAGTAATCGCCCAGTTGTTGTCCACCTTGGAACGAAGGGGATGATCGAAGGGGAACGTCATGGCTTTTCGCTGTTCCTCCGACAAGCTCTTGTAGAGCGTGGCCACAAGAGTCTCCGAGTCGCGAGGGGCTTTGGCAGCCGCCGCGGACAGTCTCCCGGAGGGGAGGGTCGCCCCGGCCGCCAGTCCCACTCCTCCCAGGACGGCCGTCTTCAGAAACGTCCGGCGCTCGCCGATTGAGAACCTGGCCGATGCCGGCTTGCTTTGATGCCGCATGACTCCTCCTTGCGCCTGAAGCTGCTTTAAAATTCTAAACGATGGTAGTTTGAACTTATTATACACCCGGCACTACGGATTTGGCAGGGTAAGCAGGCGGGGGAGCGAAATGCTTTTCGGGTGGGTCGTTGGTGCCCAGGGACGGAATTGAACCGCCGACGCCAGCCTTTTCAGGGCTGCGCTCTACCGACTGAGCTACCTGGGCATCCCGCGGCTTTGGCGCGGCGCCGCTTAGGCCAAAGCCTGGGAAGTATAGTGAAAGTCCCCCGCCATTTCAAGCATCTCGGGGGACGCTAATGCCCATGTTCACGCCTGGCGTTGCCGCGGTGGCCTTGGCCTTGCGGGTGACATTGATGCCGATCGCGGCTCACCAAGAGGTCGTGGACCCAACGCCTTGCTTCACTTCAGCCGACCCGGCCGGCCGGGTACTCATGTCGGGGCGGGAAGCAGCCTCCCGGGCGATCGGGACCGCGACCGCGCCGCATCCCTCGGCTGGCGAGGCGGTGCTGGAAGCAGGACGCAATTGCGGCACTGGATTCCACGGCCGGGAAGAGCGAGTGGCTGAGCCCTTCACGTGCCGGGCTCTGACTAGTGGACTGCCTCCAGCAGGCTGCTGACTGAGTCCGCGCAGGGGATCGACACGCCGGTCCCGACGTACTACCATGGTTCTACTCGGTGTCGAAAGGAGCCCAGTTTTGTGTCGACCCGATGAGCAGACCCAGCGCATGCTCAGCTTTCCGTCGCCGGAGCTACGGGTGCCGGGGGAAGAAGCCGACTGTTTCCCTCGTGACCAGTCGACGGCGAGACCACAGCGAGGGGAGAGTGATGAAGTGGACATTCGGTAGATCAACGGCGGTTGCTGCCTTTTTCGTACTGGCGTTGGCGTTAAGCGCGTCTAGGGCGCTCGGGCAGGAGTCGGAGCGGGTCACGGAAACCCGTCGGCAGGCCGAACAGGGTAACGCAGAGGCTCAAGCAAAACTCGGTGAGATGTACGACGAAGGCGAAGGTGTGCCCAAAAACACCGCCGAGGCCGCGAAGTGGTATCGCTTGGCCGCCGAGCAGGGGCACGCCCGCTCCCAAGCACTGCTCGGCGCCGCCTACTATCTCGGCATGGGGGTGCCGGAGAACCGTGGCGAGGCTTTGAAGTGGTATCGCTTGGCCGCTGAGCAGCAGCACGCATTGGGCCAATTCGGCCTCGGAGTCCTGTACAAGAGCGGCGCGGGCGTGAAAAAAAGCGGTGCCGAGGCCGCGAAGTGGTATCGCTTGGCCGCCGAGCAGGGGCTCCGTCAGGCCCAATTCAACCTCGGTGTCATGTACTTCCACGGAGCTGGCGTGCGGCAAAACCTTGGCGAGGGTGTGTGGTGGCTGCGCAAGGCTGCCGAGCAGGGGCACGTCGACTGCCAACTCCTACTGGGCGCGGCGTACAGTGTTGGCAGGGGCCTGCCTAAGAACGATACGGAAGCCGTGAAGTGGTTTCGCCTGGCCGCCGAGCAGGGGCGCAAGCAGGCCCAGTTCAGCCTTGGGGAAAAGTACGAAAAGGGGGAGGGCGTGCCCGAGAACTACGTCCGTGCCTATGCCTGGTATATTCATGCCGTCGCTCAAGGATATGAGCGTGCCGTTGACGCAAAAAACCAACTCACGCCGCGCATGACCGCCAATCAGATCGCACAGGCGGAGGAACTCAGCTCCGACGTCGACTTTTTGAGCATCAAAGAACCCGCAAGCGCGTTGGTGTCCTGGACGCCCTGGCGGGAGTCGGAAGGGGTCGCGGAAATCCGTCGCCAAGCCGACCAGGGCGACGCCCAGGCCCAATTCCAGCTCGGCTATCTCTACGTTACTGAGGAGCATCTGCCAGCATACCGTGCCGAGGCCGTCAAGTGGTATCGCTTGGCCGCCGAGCAGGGGCATCTTCAGGCCCAATCCAATCTCGGCCAAATGTTCCTGTGGGGCATGGGCGTGAAAAGGAATTCGAGGAAGGGTAAGGAGTGGCTTCACATGGCTGCCGAGCGGGGGCTACCCGATGCCCAATATCTCCTGGGGCTAGCGCACATGCAGGGTACGGGCATGCGAAGGAACCACGGCGAGTCGATGAAGTGGATTCGCAGGGCTGCCGAGCAGGGGCACGCAATGGCGCAAATAACGGTCGGATTCGCGTATGAAGCAGGCAAGGGTGTGGCGAAAAACACCGCCGAGGCCGTCAAGTGGTATCGCAAGGCCGCCGAGCAAGGGTACGCCCGCGCCCAAGTAGAGCTCGGCTCCGCGTACTATCGCGGCATGGGTGTGCCGGAGAACCGTGGCGAGTCGGTGAAGTGGATTCGCAGGGCTGCCGAGCAGGGGCAGGCACATGGACAATTCATTTTAGGCGCATTCAACCACCGGGGCGACGGTGTGTCACAGGATAATGTGCGCGCCTTTGCCTGGTACAATATTGCCGCCGCACGGGCACACAAGAATGCCCGCGGGCAAAGAGACCTGCTCCGGAAGGTCCTGACCCCCGAACAGACCGCGCGGGCACAGGAACTCAGTGTCGAGTTGTGGAGCGGGATCAAAGAAGAAGCCGGGTGGCATCAAAAACGTAGGGAATCTCTGAAGTGCCTGTTTGAGGAGGGGACCCAATGCACTGAAGCGGGTATGCCATAAGTATTCGCTTGCCGGATGAATCCTGAGCAAACACGGACTGAACGGGTTGAGGATTAGTGGGGTCCAGAGCGGCGACGCGGCCTTGCAGATCTCGTCTGTGGTATTGATACCCTACCGCAAACCTTCTTCCCACAACTTCGACGATTCCCCCCACCTGTCCCTCTCTACCCAGATGGAGGAGCGGGCTTGTCGCCTCCTTCCCCTCCGCCATCCTGAGACCCGACCCTCTCACTCTCACCGCTCCTCTACCTGTCAATCTCTCAGTAGCCGATCCACGTCGTCGAGCGCGTCGGCGAGCGCCCTGTGCCTTCGCCGCAGGGCGCTGCGAGTCCGGAGCGGCATCCGGCGCAGCGCCAGGAAGGCGCGCACGGTGCGCCAGACGGCGGATTCCCGCTCGACCGCCAGTGTTCCCAGGATGGCCAGAGCCACCAGTGCAAGACCGATCGCTACGCCGGGCGCCGTCCCGGTTCGAGTGCCGGCCGAGGCGGCTATGGCCGCGATCCAGGCGGCGTGGATCAGGCCGCCGCCGATGATCTGCCATACCGCGCGGCTCTGGAGATCCAGCGCCCACCGGCCGATCCGGTCGGTGAGCCAGTAGGGAACGGCGAAGACGACGACGGTTGCCATCGCCATCGGGACGAGCAGCAGAGCAAGGAGCCCTTCCCGCAGAGTGAAGCGGATGACCTCGCCGGCCGGGATGCGTTGGTCGAGGTCGCGTTCGCGGAGCCCGAACCGAGCCAGACTCATCCGGAATTCCTCCACCTGCCCCATGATTTCGACCAGCCGCGCCGGGTCCCTCTGGCGTAGTTCCGCCATCCCCGCGGCAATCAGGCGACGGCGGCCCAGCCGCTCCCGCGCCTCGCGCGACGCTCCGCGGGCGGCGGAGTAGAGGCGGTCGATACGCTCGACGATGGGCAGGTCGTGCCGCGGCTCGGCTTCGACCATCAAGTGCTTGAGGCGGTGCTCGATCCGGTCTGTGAGAGCCCGTATGACGGTCGCTTCGTCCTCCGCAAATTCTGCGGCAAGGTCCGCGCAGTCCAGCGCGCGCCCGTAGACCACTGTCACCCGGGAGCGGAGGTGGGCCATGGCGTCGAAGTTGAGACCGACCGGCACGATGCTCACCGGATACCCAGCGGCGCAACTGTTGAGCGCCATGCGGGCGGCGCCGGTCCGCAGCGGCGCGAGTCGGCCGCGGGCGTGACTGGTGCCTTCAGGGAAAAGGCAGATGGTCTCGCCGGCCGCGAGCGACGCTGCCACCGCCGAAAACATCTCCAGGTTGCGGGAGGTATCGACGCCTGGATCCATCTTGCGGTAGACGGGAATCGCCCCCGAGCGGCGGATCAGCGGGCTGAGCGGGTGCCGCGTGAAGAGCGTGGACTTGGCGAGGAACCGGATGCGGCGTCCGGCCGTGGCCTGAATGACCGCCGGATCGATGAGGGTGTTGGGGTGGTTGGCGACCAGCAGCAGTGGGCCGTCCGGTAGCGGGCCGCCGATGCGTTCGACCTTGTAGTAGGCGTACACAGCCAGCCGGCCCAACCCCCACACCCATGATCGCGTAGGGGTCGTTCCGGCGGGCACGGTCGGAGCGGCCGTCATGGCTTCTCAGTCGCGTCTGGTGGCCGGGAAGCGGGAAACGGAGTATCAGGGGAAGCAGGCCTGGATTACAACTTGCGCTCAGCCGACAAGCCCTTGTCCTTGGGGACGCTCAGGTAACCGATGATGCGGTTCCTTCGGACTTCATTGACCACCAGTTCGTATCGCAACTTGGTGGGGCCCACCAGGAATTGCACCGGCTCGTTGATGGTGCGCCGCTTCTTCTCCAAGGTGCTGTCGTCGACCACAATGCGGACGTTGTAGCGCTGCCTCCTGCGATTGGTCTTGGTCACCCCGATGCGGATATCTCCGACCAGGGCAAATCCCTTCTTCTTCTGAATGTCGAACTCGTAGAAGTTTCGCTCGCCCTTGAGACGCAGTTGCGTGAGCTCATCCTTGTTCCTGGCGATCTGCTGGGTCAGGGTGGCGCGAACGTCGACGATGTCGCGGCGGGCGCCCTCCAAAGCCTTGCGTGTGGCTTCCACGTCGGTCTTGACCTTGCTGACATCCTCGTCCACGGCGCCGAAGCGACTGTCGGCGGCGGTCTTCAACTCGGAAAGCTGTCGGGAATCGGCTTTTCGAGCGATTTCCACGTTGAGCTGCTGCACGGACCGCTCCTGCTCCTCCCTGAGCCGCCGGGCCGCGGCCCGGGCGCGGTTCAATTCCTTCTGGGTCACACCCAGCCGTTTTTGCACCACCGTGAAATCAGCGGTCAAAGAGCCCAATTTCTGGTCCAACTTCTGATCCTGCTCCTGCTGCTCGCTTACTGCCTCCATCATCTCGTCTTCCAGGGCAGCCACCTGGTCCTGGGATTCGAGGATCTCGTCCTTGTTGCCCAGAACCTGGTAGATCAGAAAGACCTGCAGTCCCAGCAGAATGATGAAGCCGAACAATCCCCAGCGGGGCATGGACCGACCCGTCATGCCTGTGGTGGCCGGCTGCTTTGATTTGGGTTGGTCAAGGGGCTTGCCGTCCGTGAAGCTGTTCATTGTTCTTCTCTCCTTTCTCACTCGAACGTGCTGGAGATCGGCTGTTTATCCCTGCGCTTTTGAAACGAGTAGCTTAGCAATCTTCAGCTCGAATTCCCATGAAAAGATGGCTTCATGGGCCGGCGAGTTGCTTTCGGATTGGCAACAGCCGGGTCTTTCGAAAGGCGACTTGATGAAATCGGGCTTCTGTTCCTAAAATGTCGGCGGTTTACGGAGCTGTTCCTGATGAAATCTCTCATCTTTGCAACCTGCACGGCCGCTGTCCTGCTGCCGGTTTCGGGCCAGTCGCCCTCGGCCCCACGGCAGGGCGGGTTCCTGGAACGGACCCTCGCCATCGGTCCGGAGGTCTACCGTTATCAGGTTTTCCTTCCGGTCGGGTGGGAGCCCCGGAAAACCTGGCCGGTGGTGCTGTTTCTCCACGGCAACGGCGAACGGGGCGATGACGGTTGGCGCCAGACGCTGGTAGGTATCGGCCCCGCCATTCGGCGGCATCCCGCGAGGGTTCCGGCAATCGTTGTCCTGCCCCAGTGCCGCAGGGGAATGTGGTGGACCCACAGCCCGATGGAGAGACTGGCGCTGGCAGCCTTGGAGGCGTCGGTTCGGGACTTTGGCGGGGATCCCGACAGAGTATTCCTCACCGGAATTTCCATGGGAGGGTACGGCACCTGGAGTCTGGCGGCCAGGCATCCGGGAAGGTTTGCCGCCCTGGCTCCGATCTGCGGCGGTGTTGTGCCGCCGACGGGAGTCAAGGTCCCTGAGGACCATCCACCGCTGGAATTGTCTTCCGATCCCTACCGCAGCATGGCCGCCAGGATCGGCCCGACACCGGTCTGGATATTTCACGGAACCGATGACCCGCGGGTGCCGGTTTCGGAATCTCGCAGCATGGCGGCTGCAATGCAGGCCAAGGGAAAGCCGGTGCGCTTCAGCGAGTATGCGGGAGTCGGCCATGATTCCTGGGAGCAGGCCTACGCCGAACCCGATTTTTTCCTCTGGCTCCTGTCGCACCGGTCGGCCCGGCCGTAGCCGGTACTTCCAGTTGAGGGGGTGTCCGGGAAGGTTGCATCCTCATCCGGGTGCGGGCCTACGCCGGCGGTGCGGGCCACCCGGTCTGTTTGCCATCATCTCGATCCATTCCCTATAATGGCCGGGATTGTTCAGGATTGGATCGGCGGGATTGGCCGGCCGTGAAGCGCTCGACGTGATCCGGCCGCCATTGGAATGAAAATGCCTCAGACACTGGCGGAGAAGATTTTTTCCAACCACTGCGGGAGAGCGGTGCGAGCCGGGGATTTCATCCTGGCCGATCTGGATCTGGTCATGGCCCATGACACCACTTGCGCCTGGGCTTTGGAGCCCTTTCACCAGATCGCCGAACGGGTATTCGATCCCAAGAAAATCTTTATTCCCTTTGACCACGCCTTTCCGAGCCCCAGCGTGGCCATGTCCAAGTTGCAGAATCAGATCAGAAAGTTTGCCGATGAACAGGGCATTCCGGTGGTCTATGACGGCGTTTGCCACCAGGTCATGTCGGAGCGCCTGATCAATCCGGGCAACCTCATCCTGGGCGCGGACTCCCACAGCCCCACCGGCGGTGGTCTGGGCGCCCTCACCATCGGGGTGGGTTCGACCGACGCGGCTATCGCTATGGCCACCGGCAAGAGCTGGTTCCGGGTTCCGCAGACGATCCGGGTCACTGTCAGCGGCGATCTGCCCAATGGCTGTTACTCCAAGGACGTCGTGCTGGCGGTGGCCAGGGTGATGGGTCCTGGCGGGGCCAACTACCGGGTCATCGAATACGCGGGACCCACGGTGGAGGGCTTTAACGTGCCGGCCCGGTTGACGCTGACCAACATGAGCGCCGAAATGGGGGCCAAGGCAGCCGTGGTGGCCCCTGACGACCAGACGCGAGCCTATCTCGAGGAAAACGATCGACTGGTGGACTTCGAACCCCTGCGCAGCGATCCTGAGGCGTCCTTCGAACGGGAGCTTTGCTTCGATGTGTCGGACCTCAAACCCATGATTGCCTGCCCCCCGGATATCGACAACGACGTGCCTGTGGAACAGGTCGAAAGAGAGAAGATCGCGGTGGATCAGGTCTTTATCGGATCCTGCACCAACTGCCGCATTGAAGACCTCGAGGTCGTTCACCGGATGTGGAAGGGGAAGAGGGTGAAGGAGGGGTTGCGGGCCATTGTCACTCCGGCCTCGCGCCGGGTCTACCTGCAGGCGCTTCAGCGAGGATACGTCGAGGAGTTCGTCAACTTCGGGGCGGTGGTCTCCAGCCCTGGTTGCGGGCCCTGCCTGGGCCGCTCGGGTGGCGTGCTCTACGACGACGAGGTGTGCGTTTCCACCAGCAACCGCAACTTCGAGGGCCGAATGGGCAGCCCCACGGCCAAGATTTACCTGGCCAGCCCCGCGACCGCCGCGGCTTCGGCCTTGACCGGCATCATAACCGACCCAAGATCGCATGTGGTCTGAACGGAGTTTCCGATCCGATGAACTGGAAGTTCGGGGATAATATCAACACCGATCTGATTACTCCCGGCCGCTACAACATCACCACCGACCCCAGGGAGCTGGCCAAGGCCTGCTTCATCGAGTATCGGCCGGAATTCCGCCGCCAGGTTCAACCCGGCGACTTCGTGGCGGCCGGTCACAACTTCGGCTGCGGCAGTTCGCGTGAGACGGCGGCGGTGGCGCTCAAGCACTCCCGCCTGCAAGCCGTCATCGCCAAGTCCTTCGCCAGGATCTTCTTCCGCAACGCCATCAATCTGGGGCTGCTCTGCATCATTGGCGATACCGACTCCATTGAGGAGAGCGACCGTCTGGAATTGAACATTCCGGCTCAGGTGCTTCGCAACCTCACCAGGGATCAGACCATCCCGATTGAAATTCCTCCCATGATGCTCCGGCTCTATCGGGAAGGCGGCATCATCAACTTTCTCAAGAAGAACGGCCTCTCCGCTCTCGCCGACCTGGAGAAGTTTTGAGCCGGCTTACCTGAAACAAACAAAAAGGACAAAAGAAAAAGAGTTATCCACGAAGGGCCACGAAGAACGACGAAGGGCCACGAAGGCGTTGAGGTTAGCCGCGACGGGGTACCAAGGTCGCGAAGGGGTGGTCGATTTCTGATTGTTTCACCCTCGGATGATCTGCACGGCAGGGGCTCGGCTTGCCTGAATCAAACGAAGAAAGACTAAAGACAAAAGAAAAACAGTTATCCACGAAGGGCCATGAATGACAACGAAGGGCCACTAAGGCATTGAGGTGAACCGCGACGGGATGCCAAGGTCGCGAAAGGATGGTCGATTTCTGATAGTTTCACTCTCGTATGATCCGCCCGGCAGGGAAGGGGCGGACTTTTTAGTAATTGATAATCCCCGGGCGAACGCCCGGGCGACCAATCGAGCCGCGGAGCGGCGGCAGCAGGTAGCCGTGGGCGTGAGCCCATGGAAAGGAGTAGCTCCACGTCGAGCCGCGAAGGCGGCGACAGCAGAGGGCCGAAAGCGCGAGGCCCCGGAGACCGGCTCTTCTGAGACAAAAGGAAAAAGAGCTATCCACGAAGGGCCACGAAGAACGACGAAGGGTCACTAAGGCGTTGAGGTTAACCGTGACGGGATACCAAGGTCGGGAAGGGATCGGTCGATTTCCGATTGTTTAATTCTCGTATGATCCGCCCACCAGGGCAGGGGCGGGGCTTGTCTGAAACAAACGAAAAAAGACAAAAGAAAGAGCCTTTTGCAAAATTCGGCAGCGTGACCTTTACCGGGAATGGCCACAAAAGGCACAAAAAGAGCAGAACACTGAAAGCCTGCAAGTGGGGTTGAGGAGAGCCACTCGATTATGGAACCGCTAGCCAAACCTCGGGCATTGGTAGTGACGGTCAGCGACTCCGCTTCTCGCGGGGAGCGCCAGGACCTTTCGGGTCCTGCTGCCTGCGAGGCGTTGGAGGCGCTGGGGTGTGAGGTTCTGGACCGCGCCGTGGTCCCGGACGAAATGGAGCACATCAGGGAGTGCCTGTTGAAGGGATGTGAGGTTCACAAGGTCGAGCTGGTGGTGACCACCGGCGGGACCGGCCTGGCGCCCAGGGACGTCACTCCCGAGGCCACGGCCTGCGTCATCGAGAGGGAAGTTCCCGGACTGGCCCAGTTGATGCGGTCGGAGGGGATCAGGAAGACTCCCAGGGCGGCTCTATCGCGCGCCCTGGTGGGCGTGCGCGGCCGGACGCTCATCATCAACCTGCCCGGCAGCGTCAAGGGGGTTCGCGAGTCCCTGGACGCCCTCCAGTCCGTGCTGCCCCACGCCCTGGAGGTCATTTCCGGGAACACGGTCCGCTGCGGCGGGTAGTCGGCCCGGATTCAGACCTTGTCCGGGACGACGAAGGGCGGACGATAGCGGCGTTTGAGAAATTGGTTGGCTTCCCGGTCGTCGGCAAATCGCTCCTGTTGGGGATCGAAGTTCAAGGTGCGGCCGGTGCGGTAGGCGATGTTGGCCAGGTGCGCCGTTGCAGACGAGATGTGCCCCTCCTCGATCTCCGAGTTCAGGTGTTGGGGCTTGCGAGATCTTACCGCTTCAATGAAATTCACATAGTGGTTGCCGCTCTCCTCACGAGCCGGACCGGGCTCGCGCTTTCTTCCCAGGAAGGTCTTGTAGGCAAAATATTTGGAAATCTCGACGTACCCCTCGGAGCCGTAGATAAAGGCGCCGATCTGGCTGTCGCCTTCCGAGTTGGTGATCCAGTGTCGGACTTCGAACGTCAACAGCTTCTTCTGGTCGGGATATTCGAAGCTGGCCACCTGGACGTTGGGAGTCTCCTGGTCGTCGTCAAAGAGAAAGTGGCCTCCCATGCACTGCACCTTCCGCGGGAGCCCCACGCCCAAACCCCAGCGGGCCAGGTCCAGTTGGTGGGGACCCTGGTTGCCAATATCTCCGTTGCCGTATTCCCACTGCCAGTGCCATTCGTAGTGGAAACGGTTTTGCGTGAAGGGACGACTTGGGGCCGGCCCGATCCATAAATCGTAATGGACTCCCGGCGGAACGGGCTCCACTTTGGCCCTCCCGATGCTCTTCCGCCACTTGTAGCAGAGCCCTCGGGCCATGTAGACCTCCCCGATCAAGCCCTGGCGGATCTTCTCCATGGCTTCCTGAAGCGCCGGGCTGCTACGGTTCTGAAAGCCGACCTGAACGATGCGGCCGTACTTGCGGGCCGCCTCCACCATCTTTCGCCCCTCCCAAATGCCGTGGGAGCTGGGCTTTTCCACATAGACATCCTTGCCGGCCTGACAGGCCCAGATGGTATTCAGGGCGTGCCAGTGGTTGGGAGTGGCAAATGAAACCACGTCGATCTCTTTTTCTTCCAGGAGTCGACGCACGTCCACGAAGGATTGAGGCCTCTTGCCGGTCAGCTTCTCCGTTTCGGCCACTCGCTGGTTCAGGATGTTTTCGTCCACGTCACACAGGGCCGCCACCTCCAGGTTGTGGTGCCTGAGTTGGGCGAAATCCCGGATGTGGCCCGCACCGCGGCCGCGCAAGCCCACCACCGCCACCCGAATTCGGCTGTTGGCTCCCGGGGGGGCGGAAGCCCGGGCCAGGCCGGAACCGGCCGCCGCCAGCGACGTCATGAGAAAGTAGCGCCGATTGATTGTTTTCATGGGGGCTCTCTCCAAAGATGATCGTGCAGACGTTGGCGGCATTGTAACAATTTTGCCTGAAACAACGCAGGGTTATCCGCGAGGGACAAGAAGGACAAAAAGAGTGATCCACGAAGGGCCACGAAGAAGGACGAAGGGCCACGAAGGACCCTGAGTATTCCCACAAACCCACACTCGATCATTGAGTCAGTCAGCTTCCCGTGCAGCAGCCTCTCTTCCGGTTTATCCTGTCTATCCTGTGCATCCATGTTCAATATCATTTAGAAAACCGGATGGACGGGACGGGGTCCCTGTTCCTGACGGGACACGAAGGTTCGTCAGGCGGGGAGCGTTTTCCCGGGTCCCTCGAAGCGAATCGCCGGGGATTGGCGTATAATGGCGGCGAGACCGTCCGCATCCTGACGGGGAGTTGCCATGCCTATCACATCGGCTACCTTCGAGGAGCAGTACTTCTCCATCCTGGAGCAAGCCTCCAAGCCGGGCCGTTATATCGGCGGGGAGCCCAACATGGTCCGCAAGGACCCGGGCGCCGTCCAGGTTCGTTTTGCCCTTGCCTTTCCGGACGTGTACGAAATCGGGATGTCTCACAACGGCTTGAGGATGCTGTACCACCTGCTGAACGGCATCGAGGATGTCTACGCCGAGCGCGTGTTTGCGCCCTGGGTCGACATGGCCGACCTGATGCAAGCTGAGGGTTTGCCCCTGTTGAGCCTCGAAACCAAGACCCCGATCGACCGGTTCGACCTGGTGGGTTTTTCTCTCCAGTCCGAGTTGACCTATATCAACGTTCCCTACATGCTGGATCTGGCTGGTGTGCCCCTGCGTTCGGAAGAGAGAGGCGATCGGGATCCGCTGATCTGCGCCGGCGGACCTTGTACGGCCAATCCGGAACCCCTGGCGGACCTGGTGGACTTCTTCGTTATCGGGGACGGGGAAGAGGTTGTCCTCGAGTTGGTGGATCTCTGCCGGGAGGCCAAGCGGAACGGGCTCCGGCGCTGGCAAACCCTGGAGCAATTGGCGACCCTGCCAGGCGTCTATGTTCCCCAGGTGCACCAACCCGAAACCCCCTGGACGGTGGAGCCGAACCCGGCCAAACCCCGCACGCTGGTGAAGAGACGCTGGGTGGAGGCATTGTCCCCCGACTTCTACCCGACTAGGCCGGTGGTGCCGGTGATCGACGCCATTCAGGATCGTGTGAGTGTCGAGGTCATGCGGGGCTGCACCCAGGGATGCCGCTTTTGCCAGGCGGGCTACTGGTATCGCCCCACTCGGGAATTGGAAGTCAACGACGTCATGCGGCTGACCTCGGAGATGCTGAAAAACACCGGGAACCGCGAGGTTGGCCTGCTCTCGCTTTCAACGGCCGACTATAGCCAGGTCGAGTGCCTGACTCGGGAAATGTCCCGTTCCTTCTCCCCGGACAAGGTTTCCATCTCGCTGCCCTCCCTGAGAGCCGACGCCTTCTCCGTCTCGCTGGCCGAGAATGTCGGAGAGGTCAGAAAGAACGGGTTCACCTTTGCCCCCGAAGCCGGAAGCGTTCGCCTGAGACAGTTTGTGAACAAGAACATCAGCAACGAAGAGCTGTTCCAGGCCATCGAGACGGCCTACCGGCAAGGCTGGAACCTGATCAAGCTCTATTTCATGATCGGATTGCCCAGCGAGACCGATGCCGATATCCGGGAGACGGTGGATCTGATTCGTCAGATCGGCGGGATCGGAAAGCGGTTCAAGGGGCCGCGCAAGGTGAATGCCAGCATCGGGACCTTTGTTCCCAAGGCGTTCACGCCCTTTCAGTGGGATCGCTTCGAGGACCTGAAGGTGACCACCCAGCGTCTGGACTACTTGAAAGGGGCCGTGAGGTTTCCTTTCGCCCGACTCAAGTGGCATGACCCGGCCGAGTGTTTCATCGAGGGCGTGCTCTCCCGGGGAGACCGAAGGGTGGGAAAAGCACTGCTGCAGGCCTACCGGCTGGGATGCCGTTTCGACGGCTGGGACGAAACCTTCAACTTTCAGCTCTGGATGAAGGCTTTCGAGGAAAGCGGCGTCGATCCTCACTTCTACAACCGCGACATCGCCCTGAATGAAGTCCTGCCCTGGGATTTCATCGATATCGGAGTCTCCAAGCGGTTCCTGCTGACGGAGCGGGAGCGATCCTACCGCAAGATTCAGACCTATGATTGCAAGTGGGGCGACTGCCGGGGATGTGGCATCCCGGGAAACTATGAGGATATCAAGCTGGCCGGTATTCCCGTGGAAGAGGAGAAGCCGGTGGACGTCCACTGGCCCCAGGCGGATGGGCCGAACCGGTCTGGCGGAAACCCGGCAACCCCGGATCCGGTTCCCGATCAGGATGTCCCGGTGCAGGGGCCGCTGGTTCAGATAACCACTCCCTCGCCGGTCAAGGTCGCGAACTCTGGAGCGGAAGACAAACCCTCAGAAGTGCCTGCGCCGGCTCCTTCCGAGGAAAGTCTGCCTGTCCGCTCCTACCTGGTTCACTACCGGAAGGAAGGTCCGGCAAGGCTGCTGTCGCATCTCAACGTTATGAAGCTGCTGGAACGGGCCTTGATTCGATGCGGCTTGCGCTTGAAGTTTACCGAAGGGTTCAATCCTCGTCCGAAATTCAAGGCCTCGCCCGCCATTCCTCTCGGGATGTCCAGCCGGTCGGAGTATCTTCAGTTTGAAGCCTTTGGCGGGTTGTCCGAATCCCTGGCGGATCAGCTCAATGACTGCTTGATTGAGGGTCTCCAGGTCTATTCGGTCAAGGCGGTGGAGGCGGGCAAAAAGGTAGGGATGACTCGTCCCCTGCAGGCCGGATACCGGGCCTGGCTGCCCGATCGGGACGCCTCGCCGGCTTCAGCCGAGGTCGCCGATCTTACGGGCCGCGTCTACGACCTGATCAGCCACCTGGCCGATCATGATCGCGGAAACGCCTTCTACTGCAATTCGCCCGAGCACGAGAGAATTGCGGACTTGAGGGTGATTCGCGAAGAGCCGCTTGCCTTGAGCTTCACACTCTCCCTCAATCCCGAAACGGGCTCCATGATGAGGGTCAAGGATTTTCTGGCAGGGGTGCTGGGCTGTCCGGAAACCCTTGTCAGACAGTTCAGGATCTCAAAAGAATCCCTCTCCTTCTGATCGTTCAGGCCGAGTCGGCCTCCTCATTGCGGTTGCGGTAGCTGGTGCAACTCACGCAGGTTGCCTCGCGCCAGCTCACTTTCATTTCAGGGTGGTCGCAAACCAGTCTGCGGTTGTACTGGGTGCGGGTGTCGAAGAATTCCTTGCGGGATCTCTCCCTGGAAAAGGCACAACTGCGCAGTTTCTTGAGGCCGGCTTTCATGGACGGTTTTCGGAATTCGGCGGCGGGCCGGAGGCGTTGGCAGCATCTCCCAGGACGCGGAAGCGGCGGCTTCGCTCCAGCACCAGTTGCTCGCCTGAGAGCGGCTTCAACGCCTCCAGGCCCTCTTTCAACTGTCGATCCACCGCAGTGGCAGTTCCCTCGGCATCGTTGTGGGCGCCCCCCTCGGGCTCGGGGATCACCTCGTCCACGATGCCCAGGCGCTTCAGATGGCTAGAGGTGATTTTCAATGCATTGGCAGCCTCTTCAACCCGCGACTGGTCCTTCCAGAGAATGGCGGCGCAGCCTTCGGGAGAGATCACCGAGTAATAGGCATGCTCCAGCATGTAGACGCGGTTTCCGATCCCGATCCCCAGGGCTCCCCCGCTGCCTCCCTCACCGGTAATGGTGACCAGAACCGGTACGGTTAAACAGGCCATTTCGCGCAGATTCTGAGCGATGGCTTCGGCCTGTCCTCGCTCTTCGGCTCCAATGCCGGGGTAAGCTCCCGCCGTGTCGATAAAGACGAATATGGGGCGGTTGAACTTCTGCGCCAGGTGCATCAGGCGCAGCGCCTTGCGGTAACCCTCCGGCTTGGGCATTCCGAAGTTGCGGAACAGCTTCTGCTCGGTGTCCCGCCCCTTCTGCGTCCCCAGGACCATGCAGGGTTCCCCGTGGAAACGCGCCATGCCGCCAATCATGGCGGGATCGTCGGCAAAGCGGCGATCCCCGTGCAGCGGGGAAAAATCGGTGAAGATGAGTTCGATGAAGTCCTGGACGTGGGGCCGCCGGGGGTGGCGGGAGAGTTGGACCCGGTGCCAGGAGGTCAGTTCTGTCGAGGATTCGAGGCGCAAGCGATCCAGTCGGTGCCGCAACCTCTCCAGGTCTCTGGCGTTATCGTCGGATGGAGTTTGGCGAGAGAGTTCTTGGATCTGCCGTTCGAGGCGCTCGACCTCATGGCGCTGATTTGCGGTGTCATTGGCCATGGTGGACTCCGGTTCCGCCGATAACTACCGCCGAACCGAACCCGCCCCGCAAAGAGTTTCTACCTGCTGGACGAACCGCCCGTCGGCCTTCACCCGACCCAAGTACCTTGGCTGCAAGGTTATCAGATAGGATTGAGGGTGTTCAAGTTGAAAGGTGACCCGACTCTCCCCCGGATTTTCCTCCATGATTGAGCGTAACTTGAGCGGCAGGTCCTGCGCCATGTCCTCCAGTTTGACGTAGATGGTCACCGGCGGGGTCGCCGGCGGACCATCGATCGGCTGGATCTCTCGCACGATGATCTTGCGATTTCCCGAGTCCTCCAATTCAAGGGTGCCCCGGACCAGGACCGCGGCTTCGGATTCCAGCAGCGACTCGCAACGTTTGAAAACGTCCGGAAAGACCACAGCGTCAACCGAGCCGCTGAGATCCTCCAGAGCCAGGGTAGCCATTCGATCGCCCTTCCGGGTTCTCAAGGGTCGCAGAGAGCTGATCATGGCCCCGACCTGGACTTCCTGACCGGTCTCCAACTCGTTGACGTCCTCGACCTTGGTGGACGTAATCCGCTCGATCCGTTCCGCGAACTTTTCCAGCGGGTGCCCCGTGATATAGAACCCCAGGGTTTCCTTTTCGCTGGAAAGGACCTGCGACTCCGGCCACTTCGGGGTGTCGGGCAGTTCCTGGTGTAGTTGGAGCGCCCGGTCGCCGCTGGAGGGATCGCCGTTGAAGGAGGCAAAGAGTCCCTGCTGGCCCGATTCCCGGTCCCGCTGGATTCGCTGGCCCGAGTCGATGGCCCGATCGAGCGAGGCCAACAACTGGGAGCGGTGTCCTCCCAGGGAATCCAGGGCGCCGGCCTTGATCAAGCTCTCGATGACCCGCTTGTTCACCAGCCGAAGGTCGATCTCCTCGCAGAATTCGAACAGGGAGCCGAACCGGGAGATCCGCTTTCTGGCCTGCAGGATGGAGGCGATGGCATTGGTCCCCACGTTCTTGATGGCCGCCAGGCCGAACCGGATCTCCGACCCGGATGGAGTGAAGTGCAGGTCGCTCACGTTGATGTCGGGGGGGAGGATCTTGATGCCAAGGTCGCGGCACTCGTTGATGTACTTCACGATCTTGTCGCTGTTGTTGATTTCGCTGGTTAGCAGCGCCGACATGAAGCAGACCGGATAGTTGGCCTTTAGATATCCGGTCTGGTAGGCCAGGATCGCGTAGGCGGCAGAGTGGGCCTTGTTGAACCCATAGCCGGCAAACTTCACCATCAGGTCGAAAATGCGCGCGGTCTTGCGCGCATCGAATCCCCGGGCCCGGGCGCCGGCAATGAATTTTTCACGCTGGGCTTCCATCTCCTTCTGCTTTTTCTTTCCCATGGCGCGCCGCAGGAGATCCCCTTCAGCCAGCGAATAGCCTGCCAGCTTGTTGGCGATCTGCTGCACCTGCTCCTGGTAGAGGATGACCCCCAGCGTTTCCTCGAGGATCTCTCTCAATTCGGGCAGGTCGTAGGTCACATCGGTCTGGCCGTGTTTTCTCTTGATGAAGTCGTCGATCATTCCGCCCCCGAGGGGGCCGGGGCGGTAGAGGGCGTTGAGAGCGGTGAGGTCTTCCAGCTTTTCCGGCTTGAAGCGCCGCAGGATGTCTTTCATGCCGCCGCTTTCAAACTGAAAAATGCCGTTGGACAACCCTTGGGTGAAAATCTCGTAGGTCTTGCCGTCGTTCATCGGCAGAGTCGCCAGGTCGACTTCTTCTCCGGTGGTCTGGCGGATGAGCTTGACGGCATGGTCCAGGACGGTCAGGGTGGTCAAGGCCAGGAAATCCATCTTGAGCAGCCCGATCTCCTCCAGATGGTCCATGGCGTACTGGGTGGTGATTTCATCCTTGTTGCTCTTGTAGAGGGGCACGATCTCCGTCAGGGGCACGGGGGAGATCACCACGCCGGCGGCATGCGTGGAAGCGTGACGCGCCATTCCTTCCAGTCGCCTGGCAATGCCGAAGAGGTCGCGCACGCGCTCGTCCTTGGCAATCAGGGCGCGCAGGGACGGTGTCTCCGCCAGAGCCTTGGTCAGATTGATGCCGATCTCCGCTGGAATCAGCTTGGCGATGCGGTCCACCTCCGCGTAAGGCATGTCCATGCCGCGGCCTACGTCCTTGACGGCAGCCTTGGCAGCCATGGTCCCGAAGGTGATGATCTGACAGACGTTGTCGCGGCCGTATTTGCGGGTCACGTAGTTGATGACTTCCTGGCGCCGGTTGGTGCAGAAATCGATGTCGATGTCCGGCATGGAGATTCGTTCCGGGTTGAGGAATCGTTCGAACAGCAATCCGTACTGCAGGGGATCGACATCGGTGATCTTCAGGCAGTAGGAGACCAGGCTTCCCGCCGCCGAGCCCCTGCCGGGTCCGACCGGGATTTGCTGCTGCCGGGCGTAGCGCATGAAATCCCAGACAATCAGGAAGTAACCCGGGTAGCGCATCTGCTTGATGATTCCGATTTCATGCTTGAGCTGCTCCTCGTAAGACTTCAGAGGGAGCTTCAGCTCTCCGCGAGCCTGCAGAGATTTCAAATAGGGCGTCCGGGCCTCAAAGCCCTCCCAGCAAGCCTGCTCGAAATACTCCTCCAGGCTTTTCTCTCCGGGCACCTCGAAGTGGGGGAAGGTCTGGCTGGCCTCTTCGAACTGGAATTGGCAGCGTTGGGCGATGTCCAGAGTTTGCCGGATAGCCTCGGGGTGGTCACGGAAGAGGTCCGCCATCTCCCGGGCGCTCTTCACGTAGAACTGGTCGGTGGCAAAACGCATGCGGTTGCGGTCGCTCATGGTTTTGCCGGTCTGGATGCAGAGCAGCACCTCGTGAGCCAGGGAGTCCTGTTGGGTAACGTAGTGGCAGTCGTTGGTGGCGACGATGGGAATGTCCAGGGACTTGGCCAGCCGAACCAGCTCGGGGTTGATGCGCTGTTCGACCTCCAGGCCCTGATCCTGAAGTTCGATGAAATAGCGGTCTTTTCCAAAAATGTCCTGGAATTCGCCGGCGACTTGACGGGCCTGGTCATAGTGTCCCTCGGCCAGGTTCGAGCAGACCTCCCCGCTGAGGCAGGCGGAAAGGCAGATCAACCCCTCATGGTGCCGGGACAAGAGTTCCTTGTCGATGCGAGGTTTGTAGTAGAAACCCTGCAGGAAGCCGTGGGAGACCAGCTTGACCAGGTTATGGTATCCGGTGGAGTTTTCGCAGAGCAGGACCAGGTGGTGGTTGGACTTGTCACCGCCCGCGCGTTCACTGGCCGCTCCTCTGGCCACGTAGACCTCGCAGCCGATGATGGGCTTGATCCCGTGTTTGCGAGCCGCCTTGTGGAAGCTCATGGCGCCGAACAGGTTGCCGTGATCGGTGATGGCCGCCGCCGGCATGTCGAGTTCCGACAGACGCTGCATCAGGGTCTCGACCGAGCAGGCGCCGTCCAGCAGGCTGTAGTCGGTGTGGAGGTGCAGGTGAACGAAGTTTTCCGTGTTCATCGGCGTCTCTGGTTGAAATAGGTGTTGGAAGCCCGTTGGGTGACTGCAGAAACCACGAATCGACGGGCGCGATCAATGGATTGCGCTTCACTCCCACTCTATGGTAGCGGGCGGTTTGGAACTGATGTCGTAGACCACCCGGTTGATTCCTTGAACTTCGTTGACGATGCGGGTCGAGATTCTCTCCAGGACGGAATAGGGCAGCTTGACCCAATCGGCAGTCATCCCGTCCCTGGAGTGTACGGCCCTCACTGCACAGGTGTACTCGTAGGAGCGTTCATCGCCCATGACTCCCACGCTCTTGACGGGCAACAGCACGGCAAAGGCCTGCCAGATGTCTCGGTAGAGCCCGGCTCGCCTCACCTCGCCGACGACGATCTCGTCGGCCTCCTGAAGCAGGTTTACCCTGGATGGGGTCACCTCGCCCAGGATGCGGACAGCCAGTCCCGGCCCCGGGAAGGGTTGCCGCCCGACCAATGCCTCTGTCAGGCCCAACTGCCTGCCGACGTTGCGGACTTCGTCCTTGAACAGATCGCGCAGGGGTTCCACCAGCTTCAACTTCATGGTCCGGGGCAACCCTCCGACATTGTGGTGGGACTTGATGGTCGCCGAGGGGCCCTTGACCGAGACAGATTCGATGACATCGGGGTAGAGCGTCCCTTGAACCAGGAAGTCGACCCGGCCCAGCCGGCGGGCTTCCTGCTCGAAGACGGCGATGAATTCCTGCCCGATGATCTTGCGTTTTCGCTCGGGGTCGGTCACTCCGGACAGTCGCTGCAGGAATCGATCGCCGGCGTCCACTCCCCGGACCTGGAGCTTGAGCTGGTCCTGCATCCGGGAAAGCACCCGGGCGTATTCGTTCCGCCGCAGCACACCGTTGTTGACGAAGATGCAGGTCAGATTCCCGCCGATGGCCCGATCCACCAGGACGGCGGCCACGGTGGAGTCGACACCGCCGCTGAGGCCGCAAATCGCTTTTCCCCGGCCTACCTGCCTTCGAATGCGGTCGACGGACTCCTCGATGAATTGGGAGGGTGTCCAGTCCCCCCGGCACCCGCAAATCCGGAAGAGAAAATTCTCCAGTATCCTCTTGCCCTCCTGGGTGTGGGCTACTTCAGGATGGAACTGCAGACCGAAGATGGAGCGGTCGGGGCTCTCGGCCGCGGCCAGGGCATTGGCGGAAAGGCCGGTCGGACGAAATCCCGGGGGGAGCCGGACAATGTGATCGCCATGACTCATCCAGACGTTGGATAGGGTCTTGACTCCCTGGAACAACGGACTTTCGGACTCCAGGTTCAACTCGGCCAGACCATATTCCCGCCGGCCTGCCGCTTCGACCTTGCCCCCCAGCTCTACCGCCAGGAGCTGGAATCCGTAACAGATCCCCAGGATGGGAGTGGTCAGCTTCCAAAGTTCAGCGCCGGTGCGGGGAGCCTGTTCTCCGTAGACCGAATCGGGTCCCCCGGACAGGATGACGCCCTTGGGCCGGCGCTGCCGGATCCGCTCCAGCGGCACATCGAAGGGAACGATTTCGCAGTAAACGTTGGCTTCCCGAACCCGGCGGGCGATGAGTTGAGTGTATTGCGAGCCGAAGTCCAGAATGAGAACACAATCGTGGGAAGGGGGCATTGCGGAAGTTCCCGGGGGAGACGGTCGGATTATATGCGAGCCGGATGGCCGGCTTCAATAAGTCACCGGTGTGATTGATCCCAATAGCAGAAAGAACTCTCGGTTTCCCTCGGCCCCCAGGATCGGGGAGGGAACCGTTCCCAGGAGTCGATACCCCAGATCCCCGGCGCAGGCGCTGACCTTGTCAACGGCCAGGCGGTGCTTTTGGGGGTCCCTCACAACCCCTCCCTTCTCGACCTGACCCTTGCCCAGCTCGAACTGTGGCTTGACCAGGCAGAGGATCCGGGTTTCGGACTCTTGGAAAACATCGAGCACCGGCAGAACCAGGCAGAGCGAGATGAAGGACAGGTCCAGAGTGATCAGGTCAACGGTTTCGCCTATGTTTTCAAATTTCAGGTAGCGGGCATTGAGTCCCTCCTGGCAGCGGACCCGGCCATCTTTTCGCAACTTCCAGTCCAGCTGATTGTGCCCGACGTCAACCGCATGGACCCTGCAGGCTCCCTGCCGGAGCAGGCAATCGGTAAACCCGCCGGTAGAGGCCCCGATATCCAGGCAGACCGTTCCCTCGAGCTCGATCGAAAAATGCCGCAAAGCATGCTCCAGCTTGTGGCCTCCGCGGGAGACGTAGACCCTGGCCTCGGATTTGAGGCGAAGCCTGGATTGCAGATCCACCCTGGCCCCGGGCTTGTCGATCCGTTGCTCGTCAGCCAATACGGAGCCCGTCAGGATCAGGGCCTGGGCTTGGTGACGGCTTTGGGCCAAGCCGCGGGCCAGCAGCAGCTTGTCGATCCGTTCCTTCATCTTGGGTTAGTCCTGCGTCTCGCCGGAAAAGGGTTCTCGCTCCAGGCCCCCTTCGCTCTTGCGGATCAGGATTTCGACCTTGCGTTCGGCTTCGTCAAGCTTCGCCTGGCAGAAATTCTGTAGCTTCACGCCCTCCTCGTACATCTCCAGGAGGGATGCCAGCGGCAGTTCTCCGCTCTCGAGGATCTTGACGATTTCCTCAAGCCGTTTCATGGCTGATTCAAAGTCTTTGTATTGTGTCATGGCTCGTCCTGCTCGGCCGTCTTGCCGAAGTTCCGGGACGTCTCGATGCGCTCGGCCCGTGCGTCGATATTCCCTTTGGAAAGAGTAACGGAGAACGGATCTCCGGCTTGCAGCCAGGCCGCCTCTCTGAGGATGGACCCGTCGGCGTCCCGGCAGATGGAATAACCCCGGTTCAGCACGGCCGCCGGGCTCAGGCTGCGCAGCTCCCCGGCTTGCGCCGAGAGTCGGGCCTGAAGAGCCTGGAGGGAGAAGCGGATCTGGGCGCCGGCCCGCTCCGAGAGCAGGTTCAGGGCTATCCCTCTTTGGTCGACCAGGTGGTGCAAATTGACGCGTTCCAGACGCTCGGCCGTCAGGCGCCAGGTGTCCCTCCGAGCTCCCAGGGTGTTCCGAGGCCACCCGCTGAGACGGAAGCCCATCTCGTCCAACCACTGGCGCTGCGAACGTATGCGGCCCTGAGCCGACTCGAAGGCGCGGTTGGCCGACAACTCCAGCACCCGGTTGCGCAATCGACTGAGACGGAGCTGCAGGGTGCGCTGCAGCCGACCCTCCAAATGGCTCAACCGGGTGGTCAATTCTTCGCGGGTGGCGGTCACCATTTCGGCCGCGCTGGTCGGAGTCGAGGCCCGAAGGTCGGCAACGAAATCGGAAATCGTAAAGTCGACCTGGTGACCCACCGCCGAGATTACGGGAACCCGGGAGGCGGAGATGGCCCTGGCGACCGGCTCCTGGTTGAAGGCCCACAGGTCTTCCATCGATCCTCCGCCGCGCCCGACAATGATGAGGTCGACCTCGGGAATGTCGTTGAGGGTCCGGATGCCGGCGGCAATTTCCTCGGCGGCTCCCTCGCCCTGGACCTTGGCCGGAAACAGCAGCGCAGGGATCGGCTGGCGGCTGCGGCTCAGGGTCCGCAGGATGTCGTGAATCGCAGCTCCGGTCGGTGAGGTCACGATCCCGACGGTTCGAGGGAGGAGGGGCAGGGGTTTCTTGCGGGCTTCCTCAAACAGGCCCTCGGCCTCGAGCTTGGCTTTCAGTCGGTCGAAAGCAATCTGTAGGGCGCCGATCCCTCTGGGTTCGATGGATTCGGCATAGAGGGAATACTCGCCGCGGAGCTCATAGACCCCCAGGCTTCCTCGCACCAGAACCTGGTTGCCGTCTTCGAATCGATGGCGAAGCCGGCGGGCTTTGCTGCGGAAGCACACGCATTTCAACTGGGCTCGAGCGTCTTTCAGTGCGAAGTAGATATGTCCGGCATTGGAGATCGTCCAGTTGGAGATCTCCCCCTCCACCAGCACACCCTGGAATTCTCCCTCCAGGAAAGATTTCACCTCGGCCGTGATTTCCCAGACCCCGTAGATTCGTGGAGACGGAAAGGGATGCATGGGTTCTGGGGCCTCCAGGGCAGGCGGGGAAACCGGGAGCTACCGCCGGAAGAAGAGGGACAGGACCAGGGTCAGGAGAATGCTGAGCACGATGGAGGTGGTCACCGGGAGAAAGAAGGTCATGTTGTCTCGCTTGAAGATCAGGTCTCCCGGAAGCCGGCCCAACCTGAAAAATGACAAATGGCCGGCAAAATTCAATATCAGGCCCACCGCAAGGAAAACCAGTCCCAGGACAATGAAGACCTTGGCCATGTAAACCGTCCTACCCGACTACTCCGGCAACTCCGAGTCGCTGAAGAAGTAGTGGATCTCTTTTCGGGCACTCTCGCGGCTGTCGGAGCCGTGGACGACGTTCTTTTCGATGGAGGTGGCATAGAGCCTGCGCAGGGTTCCTTCCGCGGCCTGTTTGGGGTCAGTGGCGCCCATCAGTTCCCGCAGGCGGGCCACCACCTCGGGCGCTTCCAGCACCACCACTACCACGGTCCCTGAGCTCATGTAGCGGACCAGGTCCGGAAAGAAGCTTCGTTCCCGGTGAACGGCGTAGAAACCTGCGGCTTGCTGTGGACTCAAGAGCAGCATTTTGAGGGCTTTGATTTGGAATTCCTTCTCCTCGAACCGTTTCAGGATATCCCCGACGTTGCCTTGGGCCACGCCGTCCGGTTTGATGATTGACAGAGTGCGTTGCGGACTCAACGGAAAGCCTCCATTAGCGATTAAAAAATTGCGGGCCCTTCCGTTACGGCCACTGCAAAGGCGTGGGCGGACCAGGCCGGAGGCAGGGTTGACTGCTCAAGAAGACGACCCCGGCAGAATCCGGGCGGTCGTTTCGCCGATGTCGGCGGGACTCCGGGCCACCTGGAGTCCGCATTCCTCCATCAGGCGGATTTTCTCCTCCGCTGTGCCCTGGCCCCCACTGATGATGGCCCCCGCATGTCCCATGCGCCTTCCGGGAGGAGCCGTCTGACCCGCGATGAAGCCCACCACCGGCTTCGAAAGATGGGAACGCACGTAACGTGCGGCCGCTTCCTCGGCTGTGCCTCCGATCTCTCCGATCAGGACGATGGCTTCCGTCCCCGGATCTTCCTTGAAGAGGCGGAGGGCATCCACGAAGGAGGTGCCGATGATCGGATCCCCCCCGATGCCGATACAGGTCGATTGACCGATGCCTCGGGAACTCAACTGCTGCACGGCTTCGTAGGTCAGGGTTCCGCTTCGGGAGATCACCCCGACCGGGCCTTCCCGATGGATGGCCCCGGGCATGATCCCGATCTTGCATTTGCCCGGCGAAATGATTCCCGGGCAGTTGGGTCCGATCAGTCGGGATTTCTTTCCGGCCATGAACCGCCGGACCTTGATCATGTCGAGGGTAGGGATCCCTTCGGTGATGCACACCACCAGGTCGACCCCGGCATCCACCGCCTCCATGATGGCGTCGGCCGCCACGGCCGGCGGGACGAAGATCGCCGAGGCATTGCCGCCGGCCTCCCGGCAGGCCTGCGCCATGCCGTTGAAAACGGGGATCCCTTCATGAACAGTTCCGCCCTTGCCGGGGGTGACCCCGGCAACGACACGGGTCCCGTACCGGACGCACTGGAGGGTATGGAAGGTGCCTTCGCGCCCGGTGAGCCCCTGCACGATCAGCCTTGTGTCTTGGTCGACCAGGATGCTCACGCCATTGACCTCGATGCCAGCCGAACCACCTTCTCGGCTGCATCCTGCATTCCCGAGGCCACCGTCAGGCTGAGACCGGACGCCTCGAGGATTTCCCGGCCCTGTTCCAGGTTGGTGCCTTCCAGCCGGACCACGATGGGAACCTCCAACTGCATGGCCTTGGCGGCTTCTACCACACCCCGGGCCACGATGTCGCACCGCATGATGCCGCCGAAGATATTGATCAGAACGGCCTTGACGTTGGCATCCGAGAGGATGATGCCGAAAGCGTTCCGGACCTGTTCGGCGGTGGCTCCCCCACCGACATCCAGGAAGTTGGCGGGAGATCCCCCGGCCAACTTGATGATGTCCATGGTGGCCATGGCCAGCCCGGCCCCATTGACCATGCAGCCCACGTTGCCATCCAACTTGATGTAGTTCAGCCCATGCTTGCCGGCTTCAATTTCCGAGGGGTCTTCTTCGTCGGTGTCGCGCAGATGCCGGACATGGGGATGCCGGTAGAGCGCATTGTCGTCGAAGTTGATCTTGGCATCCAGGGCATAGAGACGGCCGTCTTCAGTCAGGAGCAGGGGATTGACCTCGGCCAGCGAGGCGTCGGTGTCCTGGAATGCCCGGTACAGAGCGAGCATGAACCGGACGGCATCGGGGACCAGCCTGGCTGGGAGGTCCAGCCCAAACGCCAGCTTTCGGGCTTGGAAGGGGGTCAGCCCCAGTCCCGGCTCCACCGGTTCCTTGAGGATCAGATCGGGCGTTTCAGCCGCCACCTTTTCAATTTCGACTCCACCTTCCCGGCTCGCCATGACCACCACTTTGCCGGCATCCCGGTCGATGGCGATCCCGAGGTAAAACTCCCGTTGGATCTTGAGGCCCTCCTCGACCAGAACCCGCTTTACGGATTGCCCCTCGGGTCCGGTTTGATGAGTGACCAGTTGCATTCCCAGTATCGAATCGGCGACCTCCTGGGCCTCTTCCGGAGAGCGAGCCAGACGGACCCCTCCTCCTTTCCCGCGTCCACCGGCGTGGATCTGAGCCTTGACCACCACCAGTCCGCCCAGGTCGCTGGCGATTTCCCGGGCTTTCTCCTTGCTGTCGGCGACCTTGCCCCGGGGCACGGGGACTCCGTGGTCGCTAAGGATCGCCTTGGCCTGAAACTCGTGAATCTTCATGGTGGAACGTCCTGGGACCGGTGTCGGACGGGATTGCCGAGCCGCCCTCGGAAGCGCCCAAGTATATCGGAAGCAGCGGCCATTTCAAACAAGTCCGCCCCCCGCCGTGCCGGGCGGATCATACGAGAGTGAAACAACGAATCTTTATGGCCTGTCGTGAACAAGGGCCATGTCGTGCTAAACCGGTTTCCTACTAATTGAACATGGATGCACAGGATGCACAGGATTATTAAAAGAAGACGAACCACCAATGAACACGAATAGACACGAAGAGGGATAGACCTCCTTTGGTTCGACGACGTCATGGGAGGAAGCCCACCCGGGAGCGCGGGCGTCCCGCCCGCAACCTTATTCGTGCAAGCAGCCTGCGATCCAAGGGCATTCCCTCGAACAGTGCACCAAACCGGCCTTTGCAGGGTTCGCCAAAAGTCACAAAACGAATTTCGTGATTCCGAGTCTTGGCAATCCGAAGTTGATCCCCATGGCGACTGGTTGACCGAATGTAGGCAGATAGCGCGGAACTTGTGCGACAGTTTCGGGATTCAACGTTTTTCAGGCTTTCAGCGTTCTGCTCTTTTTGTGTTTTTGTGCTTCTTGTGGCCATCCCCGGCAAAGGTCACGCTGCCGAATATTGCAAAAGGCTCATCCTTGCGTCGGCTTGTGCTTCACTTGGGCTCACCGGCATTTGCTGCCGCCGCCTACGCGGCTCGACACCCATAGGCGACGTTTCCCATGGGCTGACGCCCACGGCTAAGTGCTGCCGCGGCTTCGCCGCTCTCAAGGAAGCCGGCTAAAGCAGCATATTCTCAGGTAAGTCCGGCCCCCGCTCTGGTGTGTGGATCATCCGAGAGTGAAACAATCAGAAATCGACCATCCCTTCGCGACCTTGGCACCCCGTCGCGGTTCACCTCAACGCCTTAGTGTCCCTTCGTCGTTCTTCGTGGCCCTTCGTGGATTCCTCTTTTTCTTTTGTCTTTATTCCTTTGTTTCAGACAGGTGAACCGTAGGCAACGGGATTCGGGGTTAGTTGACCCTCGAGTTGGGGGTCGGGGGATTCTGGCTGGAGGTCGGGGGCTTCAGAACGTTCAGAGGCAGTTCCTTCACCATGAAGCCGTCGAGGTAGACCTGCAGAATATGGGTTCCGTATTCCGAGAAGCCCAGGTTGTTGAAGAGGGTCACGTTGTCGGCGAAGCTCCGCGGATCCAGGGAGAACCTGGAGGGGCTGGTCCTCATGAGGGTCTTGCCCCGGCCGGGGGACAGCAGTTGTATCCGGGTTTCGTGACTGCCCTGACCCACCCAGTGATTCAGCAGGGCGAAGCGGAGCACCGTGGAGGGTAGCGAAGGCAGGTAGATGTCCTGAAAAATCCCCATGATGCTGAGCTTGTTTCCAGCTTCCAGGCGGACGTCGTCGCAGAGGAGCGAATAGGAAAGGTGTACGTGACCGGTTGACGTCGGGGTATTCATGGCGGGAGAGTCGCTGTCCAGGATCAGCAAAAAGTCATGGTCAATGGTCGAGATCGGTGAATGGGGGAGATGGCCCCAAGGCCGGCTACTCCTGGCAGCTCAATTCCCGGCGAGCGCGGCCAGGAGCCTGGAGTGAATTCCGTCGAAGCCGCCGTTCGACATGATCACCACCTTGTCGCCCATTTGAAGGCGGGGCGTGATCTGTTGGACGATCTCGCCGGCCGTGGGGAGGCAGTGGGCGTCCCGGCCCTGCTTCCTAAGATCTTGCACCAACCGATCCAGGTCGAGCCGAAGTTCCGGGGCCAGCTTCTCGGGAGCGAAGATCGAGCACAATATTACGTGGTCGGCATCGGCGAAACAACGGGAAAATTCCCTCTGAAACACTCGGCGTCGGGCCGTAGCGGATCGGGGTTCGAAGATGGCCCAAAGCCGGTTTTGGGGGAATTGGTTCCGGACGGCCGCCAGGGTGGCGGCTATGGCCGTGGGATGGTGGGCGAAATCGTCGAAAACGGTGATTCCTGCTGCTTTACCGCGGATCTCCAGACGCCGCTTCACGCTCTCGAAGGAGCCCAAACCCCGGGAAATGCTTTCCCGGGACAGTCCCAGTCGCCGGGCGCAGGCCAGAGCCGCCAGCGCATTCCTGACGTTGAAACTTCCGGCGAGCGGAATCTCGAACCGACCCCAATCCTTGCCGTCCTGCAACGCCCGGAAGCGGGTGGACTGCTCCAAAAACCGGATGGAAGCAGCGGTCCATTGGGCAGCCGGGTCCATCCCGAAAGAGATGACGTTGGTGGGTGCATCGGCGCTCAGGTTCCGAACCGTTTCATCGTCCCAGCCGGCGATCAACGCTCCCTTGGAGGGGATTATGTTCAGCAGCCGCCGGAAGCTTTGTTTGACCGCCGAAAAATCGGGATAGATGTCGGCATGGTCGTACTCGCAGTTGTTGAAGATGACCATATCGGGCAGGTAGTGCAGAAACTTGGGACCCTTGTCGAAGAAAGCGGTGTCGTACTCGTCGCCTTCGATCACGAAGTGCTCTCCATCGGCCACCCGGAAGCTGCTGTCGAAATTGCGGGCGATGCCTCCGATCAGGAACGATGGCCGCAGTCCGGCGGACTCCAGCAACCAGGTCAGCAGGGCCGCCGTGGTGGTCTTTCCGTGTGTTCCCGCCACCACCACCGAGGTCTTCCCGCGGATGAAGACTTCCTTGAGGGTCTCGGGCAGGGAGCGGTAGGGAATCTTCTCATCCAGCGTCGCCTCCACTTCCGGATTGCCTCGGGAGACCGCGTTGCCGATCACCACCAGATCGGGGCGGGGCCTGAGATGAGCTTCGGAAAATCCCTGCAGGATGGCGATCCCCCGATCCTGCAGGAAGGTGGACATGGGAGGGTAGATATTCCGGTCCGAGCCGGTGACGCGAAGCCCCTTTTGCTGGAGCATGCCCGCCAGCGAGGCCATGGCCGTGCCGCAGATACCGACCAGGTGAATGTGTCTGACGCCGTGCAGAAAATCAACCATGGGCGGATCTCCCGAGCGGGGAGGCCAAACGGGCGCAGTATCCGATCCGGCTGAGAACAGGGGCGCCGGGACTCATCCTTCCGCCACGGCTGCTTCCTCGAACTGCAGCCAACGCTGCCCGGCATCCAATCGAACCTCCACGCCGAAGGGCAGAGTCAGGCATCCGGTGCTGGTGTGCCCCGACGGCAGACCGTACCAGATGGGGACCTGGAATTCCTTCAAGAGGCCCGTGACGATTTCCGGCATGGCCGGCGCTTGCCCGGCCGGGACGCAGTCGAACATTTCGCCGAAAATGAAGGCCCGCACACCCTGCAATTTCCCCGCCAGCTTGAGCTGCATCAACATTCGGTCCACCTGGTAGGGTTTCGCGTTGATGTCCTCCAGGAAAAGGATCCTGTCCTGAGACTGCAATTCATAGGGTGTGCCGAGGGAGGCGGCCAGAAGCGACAGACATCCCCCGGTCAACCGTCCGCGAGCGGTTCCGGGTTGGAGGGTCAGGCTGCCGGGGGCGTGGAGCCTCGGGCCGGACCGCCTTCCAGTCAGACAGCTCAGCAGGTTCTCGCGAACGTAGCAGGGCTCTCCCCGGGCCAGCTCCTTGGCCACCATGGGGCCGTGGAAACAGACCAGGCCGCATTGGTTTTCCAGGAACTGCAGCAGAACGGTGACATCGCTGTAGCCTACAAAAATCTTGGGATGGGCTCGCAGGGTCTCCGGATCCAGCAGTTCCAGCAGGTATTGGCATCCGTAGCCACCCCGTGCGCAAATAATCGCCTTCACCCCGGGGTCGGTGAAGAGATTCATGAGCGACTCTGCCCGTTGCCGGTGGGAGCCCGCAAAGTATTGGTGCCTGGCAAAGAGGGAGTCGTCGTAACGGACCTGGAAGCCCAGTTTCCGGATCTCCGCGACTCCGCGCAGCAGGTCCTCGCGCCGGACACACCCTGACGGGGCTGCAATTCCGACCGTCTCCCCGGGTTGAAGCGGTTTGGCTTTCTGCATTGGTTTAGCGGCGGAGGATCCCTGCCTCCCTGATTCGCTCCAGGATCAATTCCCCCATTTTGGGGTGGGGCCCCAACGGGGCGCCGAGGCGGACGCTGACCCGGGGGTGTTTCCGGGCCACTTCCTCCAACATCCTTGGAATGTCGCTAGTGGAGTGCCTGCCGGGACCCAGGAAGTAGGGTTGAACCACGATCGCGTCCACACCGGCCGCCACGCAGGTTTCGAATCCCTGTTGGATGGTGGGCTCCGCCAATTCCATATGGGCATGCTGGACAATCAGGAAACGGGATTTCGCCCGCACCATTGCGGCAACCTGGCGCACCACTCGATTGGCGGCGGGCCGGCGGCTCCCATGGTCGATAATCAGAAGTCCCGTTTTGTCGGCCATTTCAGGACCGATCCTTCAACACGGCCCGGGCGATGGTTTCGAGCTGCATGAACGAGGTCCCTTCGTAGATCTTGCCGATCTTGGCATCGCGGTAATATTTTTCTAGCGGGTAATCTCTGGTAAAGCCGTATCCGCCGAAGATCTCGATCACCTCCGAGGCAATTCGCTCGGCCACCCTGGAGGCATAGTATTTGGCCATGGCCGCCTCCTTGAGGAACGGTGTTCCCGCGTCCTTCATCCGGGCCGCGTTGTAGGTCAACAGGCGCGCCGCCTCCAGTTCGGTGGAGAGTTCGGCGATCTGGAAGCGTATGGCTTGAAACTTGGACAGGGATTGTCCGAACTGCTGCCGCTCCCTCACGTAGCGGGTTCCCTGTTCCAGCGCTCCGCCGGCCAGTCCGATCATCTGCGCGGCGATCCCGATTCTGCCTTCATTGAGAGTTTCTATGGAAACCTTGTAACCCTTGCCGCGCTCTCCCAGAACATTCTCTTCGGGCACTCGACAATGGTCCAAAACCAGTTCGCAGGTGCTGCTGGCCCGGATACCCAGCTTTTCTTCCTTCTTGCCCACCGAAAATCCGGGAAAGTCCTTCTCGATGAGAAAGGCGGTGATTCCCCGGTATCCCAGGCCGGGGTCAAGGGTTGCGAAAAGAATGAAGATGTCGGCCTCCACCGCGTTGGTGGTCCACAGCTTCTGGCCGCTCAGAAAATAGGCGCCGTCCTTTTCCACCGCCCGGGTCCGGAGCGCAAAGGCATCACTGCCGGCGGACGCCTCCGACAGCGCGTAGGCCCCCACCGAGCCAGTGGCCAAACGGGGAAGATAGCGAGATTTCTGCGCCTGGCTTCCCCAGTTCAGCAGGGCATTGTTGACCAGAGTATTCTGGACATCCACGATCACGGCAGCAGAGGGGTCCACCCGGGACAGTTCTTCCACCGCCAGGACGGACATGAAAAAGCTGCCCTCGGCTCCACCCCACTGCTGGGGGATCTGAATGCCCATCAGGTTCAATTCGAAAAATTGCCGCAGGAGCTGGGGGTCGAACTTCTCCCGGTCGTCCATTTCCTTGACACGGGGGCCGATCTCGGATTGGGCAAAGTCGCGAACGGCATCCCGGAACAACTCCTCCTCGGTCGTCAATTGGGTCAGGACTGGATGGTTCATGAGAGGCAGCAGGGACTCCTGAATCCAAGTTCGGCCGATTGGCCCGGAACAAACCGGCAGGGTCCCCGGACTTTGGCGGTCCGGTTGGAAGGACGCGACCTCGGGCCGGACGGCGGAACCCTCCAGGCGCCATTGACCCCGCAATCGGCGACTGTCGACGCGGACCGTTTCCGTTCCGCCTCGGCCTTCGTTCAGACGGGCGGCGGCGCCCGGTGGCGGCGGAGGAAGTCCAGGGTCACGCGATTGAATTCTTCCGGCCGCTCGATGTTGTGCAGATGGCCGCCATCCTGAAAGATCACCAGCTCGCTGCCGCGTATGGCAGCGGCCACTTCTTGAGCATACATCGGGGGCAGGGCGAGATCAAAGCTTCCCACCGTGATCAGGGTAGGGACCTTAATCTCATGGAGACGCCCCAGGGCGTCATGATCGAGATCCGCCTGGTACTGTTGCCTGAGCAGTTCGCGATCCGGGAGGTTGGAGACGATGTGGCGAATCTGTTGCTCCACCCGATCGGGATGGCGGTGCATGGTTTCCGGCGTGATGAACCACAACACGTTGATGGCGTAAAAGGAGGCAAGGTCCAAGGTCTCCAGCAACTTGAGCTGGGCCTGGAATTTTCTGGCGGCGTATCCGTGTGCTCGCCCCCAGGTTCCATGCAGTTGCAGGGTCAGAACCAGATCGGGGTGATGCAAGGTCAATTCCTGGGCGATGCAGGAACCCAAAGACAACCCCGAGACATGGGCCGGACCCAGTTCCAGGGACTGCAGCAGAGAGGCCGCATCCTCGGCCATGAGAGGGACACTCAACGGGACCGGGGGAGCTTCGGTCTTTCCCGTGCCGCGGTTATCGAAGCGGATACAGTCGAATTCCTTCTGGTAGGCCTCCACCTGGGGGGTCCAGCAGGAGCTGTCAAGCCCGGTGCCCATGATGAGGATCAGAGGCGGTCCGTCTCCCTGGCGTTCATAGTGGAGGCGGACTCCCGTCGGGAGATTCAGAAAGGGCATGGTCGTGGACGCCGATTCCCTGAAATCGGACATCTTACCACAGGGTCCGGGTCCGGCCGACCTACTGGATGGACGGGTGCTGCCCGGTTCCTCCGCCGGGCCAGTCCACCGCCTTGCGCCCGTTTGCGCCCAAGACTACACGCGGATGCCGTACTCGTGCCTTACTGAAACAACGCCTTGCACCGGATGTCGGGAAACCGGTTCAGAGTGGAGCATGGGTAGATGGTTTATTGACATGGATGGACAGGATGCACAGGATTTTTTCTTGGGGGTCGGCTGTTCCCAATTCCTGGACATCCGCTTCGTTACAGCGAAGCGTAGCCCCGCGAAGAGAAATGAAAGCTGAGGCCCAAACCCAGTTTGAAATTGCGCCCACGCCGGGTTTGAGACTAAGATACCAGGCTTCTCCGGCGTCTGGATGCACCGCTGGTGTCTGGATGCAAGGCTGAAAGAATTCAACAGCAGGCTTTTCTGCACACGGGCTGGTTGAGGCTCCAGGAGCGACTATTGCCATGCCGGGTCGATTGATCACCGTAGCCCACAGTCCGGATTCGGATGACGCTTTCATGTTCTACGCCCTGGCGAAAAACCGGATCGACAGCGGCGGGTTCGAGTTCCGGCACGTCCTGAAGGACATCGAGACGCTGAATCGAAGCGCACTGGAGGGTCGTTACGAAGTCACGGCAATCTCCTTTCATGCCTATGCCTTTTTGTGTGATCGATACAGCCTGCTGGACAGCGGGGCCAGCATGGGGGATCGCTATGGCCCCCTGGTAGTCTCCAAGAGACCCATGAAGCCCGGCGAACTCAAGGGCAAGGTGCTTGCCATCCCAGGCACCATGACCTCCGCCTATCTGATCATGAGGCTTTTCCAGCCCGACTTCACCCCGGTGGTGGTTCCCTTCGACCGGATATTTGAGGCGGTGGCCGATGATCGTGCCGATGCCGGACTGATTATTCACGAGGGCCAATTGACCTATTCCAGTCTGGGCCTGCACGCCGTGATCGACCTGGGGGAGTGGTGGCACCGGGAAACCGCCCTGCCGTTGCCCCTGGGCGGCAATGCCATCCGCAAGGATCTGGGACCGGCAGCCATTGGACGGATCGCCCGGATCCTCAAGCAGAGTATTCAATATGGGCTGGACCATCGGGCCCAGGCACTGGACTACGCCATGAGCTTCGCCAGAGACATGGACCCGCGCCTGGCGGACCGATTCGTGGGCATGTACGTGAATCAGAGAACTCTGGGCTATGGCGCCGCCGAGCGGCGCGCGGTACGACTGCTGTTGGACCGGGGTTACCGGGAGGGGGTTATCGACCGCCAGGTCGAGGTGGAATTCGCGGACCGGGATGGATCGGACGGGCGGAATTGAATCGGACTGCCCGCCGGCCTCCAAACGTTGACAGGTTCGAAGAGGTCCCCTTATAATCTCGGGCCACGGAGCGAGGTGTCATGTACGCAGTGATCCAAACCGCCGGCAAGCAGTATCGGGTGGCCCCTGGAGAGGTGGTCCGCCTGGATAAGATGGAAGAACAGGTGGGGGATCAGGTCGAATTCGACAAGGTGCTGGCCATTCAGGACGAGGAGCAGTACACCATCGGTCGTCCCACCATTGACAAGGCCAGGGTTGTGGGGACCGTGGTCGAGACCGGCAGAGCCAAGAAGATCCGCGTCCTGAAATTCAAGCGTAGAAAACAGTATCGCGTCCTGCGGGGGCATCGCCAGGCGTTCACTGCCGTCAAGATCGACGCCATCCGCACCGGACCGCAAGAGGATTGAAGGAGGAGAACCCATGGCCCACAAGAAGGGAGTGGGCAGTTCCCGAAATGGCCGCGATTCCAATGCCCAACGGCTTGGCGTCAAGCGATTCGACGGCCAGCAGGTCACGGGCGGATCCATATTGGTCCGCCAGCGTGGGACCAGAATCAAGCCGGGCGCCAATGTGGGTCTCGGAAAGGACGACACGCTCTTTGCCTGCATCGGTGGGCGGGTGAAGTTTGAAAACAAAGGACGAAAAGGGCGGTTTGTCAGCATCTATCCCGCGGCTGAATAGAAAAACTCGATCCGGATGAATCCCCTGTAGTGGACTTTGGAGGTTCACGGCAGGGGATTTTGTTTTTGGAGTCGGAATGTTTCTGGATGAGGCTTCCATCAGCGTCAGGGCCGGAGACGGCGGGGCCGGCTGTGTTGCCTTCCGCCGGGAAAAGTTCGTTCCCCGTGGAGGACCGAGCGGTGGCGACGGCGGACGCGGCGGGCACATCCATATGCAGGCCTCCATGCGCCACAACACGCTGATCCAGTACCGATACAAGAGAGTATTTCGAGCGCGGCGGGGAACTCACGGTCTCGGAAGCAAATGCCACGGCAGGGACGCTCCGGATCTGACGCTCATGGTGCCGGTCGGCACCGTTGCCCGCGACGCCGGTAGTGGCGATCTGGTTCACGACTTTCTGGTTGCCGACGAAAAAATTCTCCTGTGTCGGGGAGGCCGCGGTGGCAGGGGCAACGCGCAGTTCGCCAGCTCGGTGAACCAGGCGCCGAGGCGCTTCGAGTACGGCTTTCCCGGAGAGAGCCGCGAGGTCAAGCTGGAGCTGAAGCTCCTGGCCGACGTGGGACTGGTCGGCTTTCCCAACGTGGGAAAGTCCACTCTGATTTCGCGCCTTTCGGCTGCCCGGCCCAAGATCGCCAGCTACCCTTTCACGACCCTGGAGCCGAACCTTGGCGTGGTCGAGTTGGAGGACTATCGGAGCTTTGTGGTTGCCGACATTCCCGGGTTGATTGCCGGAGCTCACCTCGGGCAGGGCCTTGGAATCCAGTTTCTGCGCCATATCGAACGGACCAAGGTGCTCCTGCATCTGGTGGACCTGGCGGGAGACCATGGCCGCGATCCGGTAGTCGACTACCAGACCGTCAATCGGGAATTGGCCGCCTTCAATCCGGCAATGCTCCGGAAGCCGACTCTGGTAGTTGCCTCCAAGATCGATGCCATGGGCGACTCGACTCCCCTGGAGGCGCTGCGAAGGGCGGTGCAGGACCGCGGCCTGGACTGTCACTCCATTTCCGCGGTTACCGGCCAGGGTCTTGAGGCCCTCAAGTTCAAGACCTGGGGAATGTTGGAGAGTCTGGCCGGGGAAAGAGCGCCGGCCGCGGGCAACTAGCCCGCATTTCTCATGAATGACGGGATGGTTCGAGTCGGCTTGCTGGGAGGAACCTTCGACCCCATTCACCGGGGTCATCTCCAGCTCGCTGAAGCCGCCCTCAGGGTGGCGGGTCTGGAGAAGGTCTATCTGGTGACGTCGGTGCGCCCACCCCACAAGACTCGAAAGACCGAGGCCAATTTTCTTGACCGCCACGCCATGGTGGCTCTGGCCGCCTTGGGCCATCCCCGGCTGATCCCCTCCAGTCTGGAGTATGGCAGAGAGGGAAAATCCTACTCCGTGGACACCATTCGTCAGTTCAAGCAACGGCTTGGAGCAGCCTCGGAAGTCTTTTTTGTCCTGGGCATCGATACCTTTCTGGACATTTCGAGTTGGAAAGATTTCGAGCGTCTGCCCCGGCTCTGCCGGTTTCTTGTCTTTTCCCGCCCCGGATTCGATGACAGCCAACTGGCCCTGAGAATCCCCCGCGGATTTCTCGAGTCGGCCTGTGTGATCGACGAACGGAACCCGATATCTCTGGACCCGCATCGTCGCTGTTATTTGTACCGTGAGTTCTCCAACGGTATCTCGTCTTCGGAAGTTCGGGAAAGGATTCGGCGCGGGCAGTCGGTGAATGACATGCTGCCTCCAGCAGTGTTGGAATATATCGGGGAAAACCGTCTCTACGGAGGATAGTGGAGAGTGAAGAGTGGAGATTCTGACACGAGGCCTTTTTTGACAATGGACGATTCTCACCTCAGGCATGCGTTTGAAGCCGCCCGGGACAAGAAGGCGCACGATCTCATTGTTCTGGATCTCAAGGAGATGACGGCCTTTACCGATCACTTCATCATTTGCTCGGGCAGTTCGGCGCCCCAGATCCAGGCGATTTCCAACGAGATTGAAATCAGACTGAAGAAGGTAGGGAAAACCCCCGACCATATTGAGGGCTACCGGCAGGCGCAGTGGATACTGATGGACTATTCCGAGTTCGTCGTCCATATTTTTTCTCCGGACAGGCGATCCCACTACAACCTGGAGCGCCTGTGGCGCGGCGCCAGGAGAATTGACGACTCCGCCCCCTCCGCAAGCGCACCTCCCGGTTCGCTGTCGGAAATTTCCTGAGGTACCAGCGCCCTCCCGGTGAGAAATTCGGGCTCAGCCCCATGAAACTGATCTTGCGGTGGGTCGGGAAGACCAGAAATCCGCATCTGGCGGCACTCATCGCCGACTTCCAGGCTCGGATCGGGGCCTTGGCGGATCTGACTCTTTCCGAAGTCAAGGGCGTTGAGTTTCGGGATCCTGTCCGGGCTGTCGAGGCCGAGGGCCGACAACTGCTCAGAGGGCTTGGCCGGGATGACTATCTGATTGCCATGGACCCCCAAGGCCAACCGTTGAATACCGAGGGATTTGCCCGGTTCATTGCCGATCGGAGGGAATACTCCCTGAAGCGGACGGTGTTTGTCCTTGGGGGACCGGACGGGTTGTCTCAGACGGTCCGAAACCGCAGCCAACGAGTCATTTCTCTTTCTTCCATGACCTTCAGCCACGAGATCGCGCGCTTGCTGCTGCTGGAGCAGATTTATCGGGCCTTCACCCTGGTCCACCGCATTCCTTACCACAAATAACTTGGGATTTACCGCATTTTTGGGGTAGTATTCCCGATTTCGTCGGCCCTGTACGCGGCGGATGCGCGAGGCCGTCATCGCCTCAACCCCGCGTTCGGATGTCATGGTCATGGATGCCAGAAGACTCGACCACTTCAGGAAGAAGCTGCTGACAAAGAAAGAAGAGCTGTACCGGATGGTCTCCAAAACGGAGCAGTATGGCCGGGAGGCGGACGAGGAAAGCTCCCAGGACGTTGCCGACAAGGCGGCCAGCTCCTACACCAAGGAGTTTCTCTTCAGCCACAGCAGCATCGAGCGCTCCATCATGCAACTGGTGGACGAGGCCCTGGCCAGGGTCGAGGGCGGCTCATTCGGCGTATGCATCGCTTGCGAGAGCGCCATTCAAGCCCGAAGGCTGGAAGCGGTTCCCTGGACTCGGTACTGCATTAGCTGCCAGGAAAAGCAGGAAGAAGGTCTTCTGGAGGAATCCCGCTTTTGCTAATCCCTCTACCAATCCCTCCCTCGCTATCCGATCCGTAGTTTGAATCCTGTCTTCGGGCGTTTTCGCCCTTTATGCGACTCGCTGGTTTCCGTTCTGTTCCCAGTCACTTGCGTGGTCTGTCAGAGCCCGGTGGAAGCCTTGGACCGCGGGGTCGTTTGCGGGCCTTGCTGGCAGCGGGTTTCTCGGCTGGAGGGAATTCTGTGCGACCTGTGCGGCTACGCCTTTGCGTCCCGCAATCTGCCGGATGAGAATGTATTGTGTGCGGCCTGCCGCCGAGGGTACTTCCACTTCGATTTCGCCCGATCCTGTTCCAGACTGGAGGAGCCGCTCCAGGGGATCATCCACCAGTTCAAGTACGGCTCCCATCCCAGCCTGGCCCGTCCCCTGGCCCGGCTGCTCCACGCGCTATGGGTGCAGGCCTATCGGGACCGGACTCCCGACATGATCGTGCCGGTGCCCCTCCACAGGGCTCGCCAGAGGGAGCGCGGATTCAATCAGTCGCGGTTGCTGGCTCGGCACCTGAGTCGCTGGACGCAAGTCCCTCTGATGGACCGGGTTCTTGTCAGATCTCGGTCGACCGAAGCCCAGGCCGGGCTCTCCCGCAAGCAGCGGCGCCGCAACATCCAGGGCGCGTTCAGAGTGGCGGATCGGGCGGCCATCCGCGAGCGGGCGGTTCTGCTGGTGGACGATGTTTTCACCACCGGCGCTACCTTGAACGAATGTGCTAGGATGCTTAGAAAACAGGGGGCGCAACGAGTCGATGTCTTGACCATTGCACGAGTCGTGGCCTGGTCAATCCCGCCTGTGTGAGCCTCATGGCACGGTTCAGTTCCATTGCCAATGCCGCCGCGGCCAGTGGATTCTTGTGGGGCCTGTGGTATGTCTTGGCTCCGGGGGGAATCGAACCGCCTGCCCGCGCCAACCCGGTTTCCCTTCCCGATGAAACCGCATTCCGGCAGGACTATTTTCTCAGTCCCGACTATCTCCCGTTGCAGCTCGGCAACCGCTGGATCTACGAGCGGGAGGACAGCCGATTTCAGAGGACGGCTCAAGTCAAGGTTGAGATTATTGCCAGGCCGATCCTGCAGTGGACCACCTATTATGTCTTCAATCATCTTCCGTTTGTGCCGGGCCTGGAAGGCGAGCCAAACGTGGTGGTCCGCTACGATCAAGACAATCGCCGGTACCTTCGCTTGATTGCTCAGGATCAGGACCGGGAGGAAATTCCCCTGTTTCCCGTGGGGGAATCGGCCGACGCCGTCATTGACCAGTCTCCGGACGATGACGGACTGCCGGTGGCCAACCGTTTGAGCTACCTGACCTGTCCCGATTGTGAGTCTTCAGGCCTGGAGATGATCTTCGACCGCGGTCTGGGGATTGTTGAGGTCGGAATCTTTTCCGACTGGGAGTCGGAGTCCTACCGACTGAAATCCGCCGTGGTCAACGGTCGAAATTTCGGCGAACCCATGCAGCCGGAGACCGAACCCGAGCGAGCGAGGTCCGAAGTGATAATCAGCCGGGCCGACCCCGTGCTGAGCCTGGAACTCCAGAAGAAGCCCCAGGCTGTCGATCTGCTGCTTGTCGTCAAGAACCCGACCGACTACTTTCTGAGCTTCAACTTCGACTCCAGCCAGACCTACGACTTTGTCATCCGGGAGAAGCAGACGGGGTTCGAAGTCTGGCGCTGGTCGAAGGGCTACTTCTTTACACCGGTAATCCGCAGCCATGCCCTGCTGCCTCAGAAGGAGTGGAAGTTCAAGGAGGTGTGGAACTTGAAGGACAACGAACGCAACGACATCAGGCTGGGCGCCTACGAGGCCGTGGCCATACTCACTTCCCAGGTTCCCCGCGAATCCACGGCGGTAGACATCCTGCTGCCTTAAGGCAGAGTCCACAACAGGTAGGCGGCCACTACCGTTCCCGTCACGGCTCCTCCGTAACAGAAAAGGTTGATGGCCGGGTTGAGATGCTTGATCTGCAGGCCGTCGTAGAGGGTGAAGCGAAATCGATGAGCCCAGTGAAAGAGCGACAGAAAGCAGAGCAGGAACAGGCCCAGCCGGACCAGCGGATGTTGGACCAGTTCCAGCGTTCTCTCGTAGCCGGGTGACTGCAGCCACCCCAGTGGGAAAGCCAACCCGTAGAGAAAGAGGAGAATGGGGATCAAAAATGCGGCGGCCACACCTCCCCCGCTGAAGAGGGCCCAGAGAAGAGGCTCGTTGGATCGATTGGCCATGGGTCAACCCTGTCGCATGAGAAGAAATACAATCAGCCCGGAGATCGCCAGCCAGGCCGCGTAGTTGGGAGCGGCCACCAGCAGGTTGGGGAGCCGTTTGCCTCGCAAGCGGACCACCATTGCCTTGGGAGTCAAGTTGAACCAGGTGACCGCATGAAAGAGCACGAATAGAAAGCTGATGCCGTTGAGGACCACCAGCAACGGGTCCTTGAGCCATTCCTGGAACTCCAGGTAGGCCTCAGGTCCTCCCCTCAAGGCATGAAGCTGCAGCAAGAGGATCACCACATAGAAGGCCACGAAGACACTGCTGAGTTCCCTCAACATGAACTTCAGGTAGGACCACCTCCGGCTCCACCAGAGGGTTGAGACCCGGGTTCGGTACCATTTGGGATGGTACTGGCGATAAGCCGTCGATGGCTTCATGGCTTGCTCCAGGGCATCAGGAAGGACTTGAACCATTCCTTGGTGGCCGCGAGCTTGTATTGCTGGATGGCTCCCGCCGGATCCACGTTCTTGGGACAGACCTCAGTGCACTCGCCCACGAAGGTGCATCCCCAAATTCCCTCGTGCTGGGAGAGGACATCCATACGCTCTTGCTCACCCTGGTCGCGGGAGTCCAGATTGTATCGCTGCGCCAGGGCAATGGCGGCCGGTCCCGCGAATTGAGGGTCGAGGCCGTAAACCGGGCAGGCGGCGTAGCAAATCATGCAGTTGATGCACATGCTGAACTGCTTGTAGTTGTCCAACTGCTCCGGAGTCTGCAGAAATTCTCCCTTCGCGGGGGCAGGATCATCCTCTCGGACGATCCAGGGTTTCACCGATTGCAGTTTTTCCAGAAAATCGGTCATTTCGATGATCAGATCCCGAACGACCGGAAAGTTTTGGAGGGGCTCCACGCGAATGGGTCCGGGAAGATAATGGGACAGGAAGGTGGCGCAGGTCAGCTTGGGTTCGCCGTTCACGGTCATGCCGCAACTGCCGCAGACGCCCATGCGGCAGGACCAGCGAAACGAGAGGGAACCATCCACATGGTCCTTGATGTAATTCAAGGCGTCGAGAACCACCCAGTCCTTGCTGAAGGGCACCTCGTAGGATTGGAGGGTGGGTTCACCCTCCTGCTCTGGTCGGTATCGAGCCACTTCGATGGTTATCGTTTCGGCCATATTTCCTCTAGCGTGGTTGATTCCCGGGTGTCCATCGGTTCGGATCCAATCCGGCTGCCCTCGAGACACTCCCGTCCTGTCCGTCGTTACCCCGGTGGAGTCTTGGCCGCCGGGCGGCCGTAAACCCTTTCGCCCGGGGGCCAGCGGGTGATGGTGACCGGAAGGTACTCGACCTCGGGTCGATCCCCGGTACGGTGGGAGACCAGGGAGTGCGCCAGAAACCGCTCGTCGTCCCGCCGTGGAAAATCGGTCCGCTGATGAGCTCCCCGGGACTCGGTTCGTTGCAGGGCGCACTCGACCACCGCTTCGGCGACATCCAACATGTATGAGAGCTCCAGGGCAGCCATCAATTCGGTGTTGAAGGTGTGGCTGTGGTCCTGGATGGCTACCTGGCGGAAACGTTCCTTCAGTTCGGCTATATCGGCCTGTGCCTCTTCCAGCAAAGCCCCCGTGCGGTAGATCCCGGCGCTTTTTTCCATGGTGGACTGCATTTCCCCGCGCAGGACCGCAATGGGCTCGGTGCCGCTGCGCTTGTGAAGAAACTCCCGTTCCAGGCGCTTTTTCTCATCGGCCGCCTGCGCCTCGATTCCGGCGCTCACCGGCTTGTTCTGCAATGCGTATTCGGCCGCCGCCCGCCCCGCCCGGGCGCCGAAAACCAGTAGCTCGGTCAAGGAATTGGAGCCCAGGCGGTTGGCTCCGTTGATACTCACACAAGCCACTTCGCCCGCGGCGAACAGACCCGCCAGGGGCGTGGCTCCCTGGATGTCGGTATGGACGCCGCCCATCATGTAGTGAACCACCGGGCGGACCGGAATCAGCTGGCTCACCGGGTCGATATTCTCGTACTTGAGGCAAAGTTCGCGAACAAAGGGCAACTTGGTGTCGATGATCTTCTTGCCCAGGTGGGTGAGGTCAAGATGGACGTAGGGTCCGTAAGGCCCCTCCAGCGTTCGACCCTTGTCCAACTCCTTCATGAAGGCCTGCGACAAGCGGTCCCGAGGACCCAGTTCCATGGACCGCAGCACCGGCTTGGGCTGAGGCGTCCCCAGATCGTAGTCCTGCAGGTAACGGTATCCGTCCTTGTTGATCAGGAACCCGCCTTCGGCTCTGGAGGCTTCGGTGATCAAAATCCCGGTGAAGGGGAGTCCGGTCGGATGGTACTGCACGAACTCCATGTCCTTCAGGGGCACTCCCGCACGGTAGGCCAGGGCCATGCCGTCACCGTTCTTGATGTTGGCATTGGTGGTGAAAGGAAACACCTTGCCACAGCCGCCGGTACAAATGATGACGGACTTGGCGGTGATGGCCTGGATCCTTCCCGTCATCAGTTCGATGGCCACCACACCTTGCACGCGGCCGTCCTCCACCAGAAGCCTGGTGACGAACCATTCGTCGTAGCGGGTGATGGACCTGTATTTCAGAGAGGTCTGAAAGAGCGCGTGGAGCATGTGGAAGCCGGTCTTGTCGGCGGCGAACCAGGTGCGTTCCTTCTTCATTCCGCCGAAGGGACGAACGGCCACCCGCCCGTCCGGTTCCCGGCTCCAGGGGCAACCCCAGTGCTCCAGTTGAAGCATCTCCCCGGGGGCCTCGTTGACGAAGAGTTCCACGGCATCCTGGTCGCACATCCAGTCCCCGCCGGAGATGGTGTCGTAGGCGTGTTCCTCCAGGCTGTCGCCCTCCTTGATGACGGCCGCGGCTCCGCCCTCGGCCGAAACCGTGTGGCTCCTCATGGGATAGACCTTGGAGACCACCGCCACGCTCAGATTGGGGTCGACCTCGGAGACGGCAATGGCGGCTCTCAGGCCTGCCCCTCCGCCACCCACCAGGAGCACGTCATGGGAAGGCATTTCTGAAGACGAATTGTCTATCATGATGTTTCCAGCAGCCCGGTGAGAAATGCGGGCCAGGACTTGCCTGTTTCCCTGCAGGATTCTCGACCGCCTGAAGCGAATTGCGTGAGGACTTGGCAGGATGGTTGGGACGTCGCGGGACGCACCAACGGCGGACAACGGTGGAAAGATTATCGTAACCCCTCTTGCAGAATCAAGAGAGGATTTGGGGAGTGGATAGTGGTGAGCGTTGCACCCGCCCTTTCCTGCAAATCATTCGAGGAATAACCGCCGATGTTCAACAAAGACGAACCACGAATGGACACGAATAGACAAGGAGACCGATGGATTTCCTTTAGCGGCAAGCGCCGCCACGATGCATCTGCATCTTTGTGCCCTTGCTGTGTCGTTGTCATGGGATGAGGGTCCCTGGGGTTGCACTTCGGGCAATTCTCCCCCCTGTCTGCCGATTGTTGCAAAAGGCTCAACCACAAAGAGCACAAAAGGCACAAAATGAGATTCGAGACTTGCCGATTCGCGTTTCTGTGCTTCTCGTGTCCAATCAGGTATTGAAGCAAAGCAGCGAAGCAGACTTGATCATTCGGCGCCAATGGGCTAATGTCGCTCACTGTCCGACAGAGCCGAAAAATGAAGGTTATCCCTCCTTTCTTTAATAACTTAAGGTGAGCGAATTGTCCAAGATCCGGAAGTTCAAAGTCTACCTTGCCGGCCCCATCAGCGGGCGTAACGAGAACGAGGTGCACGCGTGGCGCAGCGCCGTCAAGCGGCAATTTGAAGAGTACTTGGATTTTTCAGACCCAACTGATGTCATACAATCCGACAAGGACTTTCAGCCGAATAAAGCAACAAACCCTCGCACAATCGTCGAAGCGGATCTCCTCAGAATCGAATCTGCGGATGGACTGCTCGTCAACATGTGGTGTGCATCCATAGGATCCACCTGCGGTGTTATCCATGCGAAACACGCCGGCAAACCGGTCATCGCCGCGGAACCTAAACACCTGAATAACAAGACGCTCGCCTTCTACGCCGACGCGGTTGTGCCGACGCCGCAGCAGGCCGCACAAATCTTGCTGAATATCTTGCGCTCCGAGGCTGACTGGAGTGTCCTCAAGTCCACCGGGGAGCCGGAACCGTTTGACCGCCGGAAGTTGATGGCCTCAATCCGTGCGGCTTGCCGCGGTGCCGGATGCGATAGCATCGTCGGTCCAGGATTCATCTTTCCGGAGGTGATCGATCGTCTGAAGAAGAACGAGCCACCTGTGAGGAACCAGTTTCCAACGACCTTGATAAACAAGGTGGTTTTGGAAACTCTGAGGACACTTGAAAATGACGCCGTTCATTCACCCGCGGCTATCGAAGGAGTTTCGGAGGAGTGGATACACGTCCGGGACAACAAGTATGGTGACCCTTGGTTGCACATGCAAAACGGTGGGGTATCCCTAGACTCAACGGCTTGGGTCGGAGTTGATGTTTTTTCCCCGAAGAGCCACGGTACGATTTGGGGAAGAACGGTGAAGGATCTCCGAGATATTCCGTCGGATGACGCCCGTCGCGTGTTCGAGATCATCAGGCGAACGCCCGGCATCACGCGGATAAACCTGGGACGTTTTGGTCGTCAAGATTCCCGGTCCACTTGCAAGGCGACCGTCATAACCTCCAAAACGCCTTGCGTCATCGAAGGAAAACTGTTCGACCGGGGCCCGAAGGGAACTATGCAAACGTTTCAGGTACGGGTACAGTTCGACTCCGACAAGGGAGAAATTCTGCAAGACATCATCAAGAAACTGGAGGAGGACGGTCTTCTGGCTTGACTGCCAGCATCCAGACCTTCCGCAATGGCAATGTCTGCAAGCCGGTTCTGAACGATATGTGGACCGTCAACAGGAACGAGCTTCGCTATTGAAAACGTAATTCTACCCCTGGCTCAGCCATCGGGCCAGTGCCTTGTCCGGATTCGCCAGTTCCTCGATTGAGGGGTACCAGTTGGCTTCCCAACCGTTTTCCGGAAGACCGGTGAACACCATCAGGTTGAGGGGATAGGCCTCGCTGTCGCTGCAGCGCCGGAAATCGTCCCGGAACAGAAACACCGGCTTTTCCCAGGCGATCGCCATGCCCAACTCCACCATCACGCCTTCGTCCGGAGGACAGCCGTTGACGACTGCGAATAGCCCGTCCGCCTCCCGCACGTCTCGAAGGTCAGCCTGACCGACCCGATAGGCCCAATTTGGACTGATCTGGTCGATCTGGTTGTTGCGGGCAAAGGGTTCCCACACCTCGGCGCCCATCGATTCCAGGGCAGCCACCAGTTCCTGCAGCGGTCCCCGGCGCTGTTGCTTCGAGAAGCCGTAGGGATTGGCCAGGTACAGGGTTTTTGGGGTCGTTGTGCTCATGTCAGCCAATCTCCGAAAGCGGGGTCAACAAGGCTCGCAACCTCACTCCGGAGTCCCTTGGAAACCGAAGGCTCCGGCGCCGGTCCTCGTTTTCTGCAGGGGGGCGGTACAGACTGGTTTAAGCCGCGCTTCCTGGACGGGTGAACAGAGAGATCAGCGAGTCGATACGGGCGTTGACGGCATCGATGCGTGCGTTCAGGCGATGCTCCATCGCATCCGTCCGACCTTCAAGCCGCTGCATGTCTTGGCGTACCTCCTGGCGGAGGACTTGGTTGTCCTGGCGCAACCACCGGAAAAGGTACAGCAGAAGGCCGGCCAGCGCGATACCGGTGGTGACGATGGTTGCAATGATGCCAGTGGCTTCATTCATGACTCGATTCTAACACAACAGGAGCACCCTGGACGTTCGCCGATCCAATGCACCTGTTTGCGCGCATGCCGGTATTCGTCCTACAGTAGATTCTTCGTACCCCTTTGTCGTTCTTCGTGTCTCTTCGTGGATTTCTCTTCTCCTTCATTGCTTGTGGGTTCGAGATGCAGCCTCCTTATCCGTCCCGTTGCCGGACACTTCATTCAGGAAGTCATCGATCTTCGTCCAGTAGGATTGCCCCCCTATACCGGACACGTCGTTATGGGCGGCGCCGGGGACCAGCAGCCACTCCTTGGGCTCCGGAGCCGCTTCAAAGAGGGCTCGGCCCAGGGAAAGGGGGACCGTCCTGTCCCGGTCGCCGTGAATGGCCAGCAGGGGGCAGCTCAGGCCCCTGATCTTGGGCATGGAATCGAAAGGGTCCTTCATCAACAGACCCACGGGCAGAAGGGGGTACCTGTGTTTGCCGACATCCCTCGCCGACGAGAAACCCGATTGGATGATGAGTCCGGCAGGAGCGGCCCGGGTCGCCATCTCCACCGCCACTCCGGACCCCAGCGATTCTCCAAGGTAGGCCAGTTTTCGACCCTGGTCTCTGGAGAGCCAGTCCAGGGCTGCCTGGGCGTCCCGATAGAGACCCGACTCTGTCGGAGTTCCCGGGTTGCCTCCGTATCCGCGGTAATCCAGCAGAAAGAGGCTGTAGTCCAAGCGGTGAAAATCCCGTGCCCACTCGAGGCGATCCATGCGGTTTCCGCCATTCCCCGGAAAGTAGACCAGGGTGAGCGGCCTTTCTCCCGGCCAGTACCAGCCCAGCAACCGGTTGCCGTCCTCCGTTTCCAGTATGACCTCCTGGAGTCCCCGATATGCCTCTCCCCGGGGCAGGGGCACCGGATCGGCTTCGGGGAAGTACTGGAGTTTTCTCTGGAAAAGATAGACGCTTCCGACCAGGACCGCATAGATCACCAGCAAGCCCTTCAGGAGCGGCCAGGCGAAGGAGAAGTCGTGCTGCGAGGGCGCCATCAGTTCTCTCCGGTCCGAGAGGATTCCGGCGCCTCCAGGTCGGCCAGGTCCATCTTCAAGCTGTGGACCACGAAACCCCACTGGTCGGCCACTTCCTCGATGACCTTGCGGGTGGGCTTGCCGGCTCCATGGCCCGCCTGGGTCTCGATTCGGATGAGCACCGGTGCGTCGCCCGCCTGGGCGGCCTGCAGGGCGGCGGCGAACTTGTAGCTGTGGGCCGGCACCACCCGGTCGTCGTGGTCGGCGGTAGTGATGAGGGTCGGCGGGTAGCGAGTGCCGTGCCGAAGGTTGTGAAGCGGGGAATAGGCCAGCAGTGCCTTGAACTGTTGGGGGTCCTCGGAGGAGCCGTAGTCCGATACCCAGGCCCATCCGATGGTGAATTTCTGGAAACGCAGCATGTCCAGCACCCCGACTGCCGGCAGAGCCGCGCCGAACAGTTCCGGACGCTGGGTCATGACGGCGCCCACCAGCAGCCCTCCGTTGCTGCGCCCGCCGATGGCCAATTGGGCAGGACGGGTATATCCGTGCCGGATCAGCCACTCGGCAGCCGCGATGAAGTCATCGAAAACATTCTGCTTGTTTTCCTTGGTCCCGCCCCGGTGCCACTCCTCTCCGTACTCGCCGCCTCCCCGTAGATTGGGGATTGCCAACAGGCCTCCCAGTTCCAGCCAGACCAGGTTGGAGACGGAGAAGTAGGGAGTGATGGAGATATTGAAGCCCCCGTAGCCGTAGAGGTAGGTTGGGTGGGGCCCCTGGCGGGAGAGGTCCTTGGGGTGGGTCAGGAACATTGGGACTCGGGTTCCGTCCTTGCTCCGGTAGAAGACCTGACGAGTTTCATAGGCGCCGGCGTCGAAGTCGACGCTGGGCTCACGGAACAGCCGGCGCTCACCCGATTCGAGGTCCTGGTGGAAAATAGTCAGAGGAGTGGTGAAGCCGGTAAAACCGAAGAAGGTTTCCGAGTCGTCTTTCTTGCCGTCGAGGCCGGTGACGGTGCCGAGTCCGGGAAGGTCAATGGAGCCGGCCGGCTGTCCCTCGAGCCCAAAGAGCCGCACCACGGAGTGGGCGTCCTTGAGGTAGGTGGCGATGAACCGGTGGTTGACCAGGCTCACCTGTTCCAGCGTTTCGGCCGATTCCGGAATGACTTCCCTCCAGTTTGAGCGCCCCGGCCTTCGGATATCCACAGCAATCACTCGCCCGCGCGGAGCCTCGAGGTCGGTACTGAACCAGAAAAGGGGGCCATCGTTGCCGATGAAGCGGTAGGAAGCGTCGAAGTCGTCCAGCAGGGGAACGACCTCCGAGGCCGTGCCTTCAAGAGACTGGATATAGACGCGATTCCGCCTGTCGGTCCCTTTCCATACGTGAATGACCAGATACTTCCCATCTTCGGTGACTCGGGGACTAAAGCCCCATTCCTTCCGATCGGGGCGCTCGTAGACCAGCACATCCTCCGATTGAGGCCTGCCGATCGGATGGTAGTAGAGTTTCTGGTGGTAGTGGGTGTCCGTCGCACCGGGAGTTCCCTTGGGTTCGTCGTAGCGGCTGTAGTAGAATCCCCGATTGTCATGGTCCCATGAGGCGCCGGAAAATTTGATCCAACGCAGTGTCTCCTTCAAGTCCTTGCCTGTCGAGACCTCTCGAATCTTCCATTCCATCCAATCCGATCCGGAGGTTGAGAGACCGTAAGCCATCAAACTGCCATCAGGACTGATCGAGTAGTCGGACAGGGCGATGGTTCCCTGATCGGACAGCCGGTTGGGGTCCAGGAGCGCCCGGGGCTTTTCGTTCAGGCCGGCCACCGTATAGAGCACGCTCTGGTTCTGAAGGCCGTCGTTCTTTCGGTAGAAGTAGCGGTTGCCTTCCTTGTGAGGCACACCGTAGCGTTCGTAGTTCCACAGCCGCTCCAGTTTTCTCCTGATTGGCACCCGCTGAGGAATATTGCCGAGGTATCGGAAAGTCAGAGAATTTTGGGCCCGAATCCAGGAACGGGTTTCTTTCGAATCGGGGTTTTCGAGCCAGCGATAGGGATCCGGGACGTCGATGCCGTGGTAGCGGTCGACCTGATCGGCTTTCCTGGCCTCGGGGTAGGCAAGGGAGCGATGTTTGGGAGAGGGGCCGGAGGAATGGGCCCGGGTCTGCTTGATCCCCGACGCCAGCCATCCCAGGGACAGCGCTACCGTCAAGACAACAACGAGGGCCAGTCCGTGTTTCATGGGAAATCCTGCACTCGGAAGCGATGTGGCCCGTCTCGTCGGGGCCGGTTCAGGGTTGCGGACGCGGCGCCGGCGCCGGGACCTCCGACTAAAATACAGCAGGGTCCGTCAGAGGGCAATGGGCGTTCAAATCCCTAAAAAGGGTGTTTCAGTGCCACCAGTGATTCTGGCTGTCAACAACCTGTGCAAGAGATATGGAGAACTGGTCGCCGTCGATCGGGTCAGCTTTTCGGTCCATCGCCAGGAAATCTTCGGCATCCTCGGTCCCAACGGCGCCGGAAAGACCTCCACCCTGGAAATGATTGAAACGCTGAGGCCCATTGACACCGGGATGGTCATGCTGGATGGACTGGACGTCCAAAAGCACCCCCGGCAGGTTCAGCAGCGAATTGGCGTGCAGCTCCAGGCGGCTTCCTTTTTCGAGAAACTCAACCTGACAGAGTTGCTGCTGTTGTTCGGCGAACTCTACGGCCGGCCGGTCGATCCGCTGAAACTGTTGGGTGAGGTGGATCTGCAGGATCGCGCCAAGGCCCAGGTGGACCAGCTTTCGGGGGGGCAGCAACAGCGATTCTCCGTAGCGGCGGCATTGGTAAACGATCCGCTGTTGGTGTTTCTGGACGAGCCGACCACCGGGCTGGACCCCCAGGCTCGCAGACACCTCTGGGGTGTGATCCGCAGAATTCGTTCCGAAGGAAAGACGGTGGTTCTGACGACGCACTACATGGAGGAGGCCGAGGAGTTGTGCGATCGAGTGGCCATCATGGACCGGGGCAGGATCGTTGCCGACGCGCCCCCGCAGAAACTCATCGGCGACCTCTTGGCGTCCGGATTCAAGCAGGCACGGGTGGAGCGGCTGGCCAGCCTGGAAGACGTCTTTCTCCACCTCACCGGCCACGCCCTGCAAGAGGATTGAATCGGAAATTTCCCTGGCCCGCGCCAGGGCCAACGGATTATCGAAAGCGGAGTTTGGAAATTCCGGCGATTCCGGCACGCTCCGCAACGGACGGTGACCAACCATGCGGCTTCGATGGAAATTGACGGTGGCGTCTCTGAAGATGTTCACCCGACAGAAGGAAGCCATCATCTGGACCATGCTGCTGCCGCTCTTCATGGTCTTTCTGTTCGGATTTGTCAGCTTCGAGGGACTGGAACCGATTCGGATCGGAGTGGCCGGTGCGAAGGACGAGCAGGCCGGCCGGTTGGTCGGGAGGCTTGGGGAGGTTCGGACGGTTCAGGTCACGCGCGGAGAGGAAAGCTCGGAGTTGGCGCAGCTCAAGGCCGGAAAGCGGCACCTGGTTCTGGTCCTTCCCGAGGAGTTCGATCCCGCCGGGGGCTCGGAGCTGAGGGTCCTGGTCAATGACGGCAAGCCCGAGGAAACCCAATTGGGCCTGGTGATCCTGCGCAAGGTGCTGGACGATGCCACTTTCGAGATGCATTCGGCGCCGGAACGAATTCCGATGACGATCCAATCGGTAGCCAGCCGCCGCTCGAGCTATATCGACTTCCTGCTTCCCGGCGTGCTGTCCCTGGCCATTATGCAGAGCGGCATTTTCGGAGTGGCCTTCGGATTCGTTTCGCTACGAAAACGGGGAGTGCTTCGCCGCCTGTCGGTGACTCCCATGAGACCCCAGGACTTCATTGCGGCCCAGGTGACCATGCGGCTGATGGTCTTGCTGGCGCAGATCGTTCTGCTGGTCGGGGTGGGGATTGTCTTCTTCGACCTGCAGTTCATGGGAAGGCTGCTGGATCTTTTCGCCATGGGACTGTTGGGCGGGGCCGTGTTCCTGGCCATCGGCTTTTTCCTGGCCGGCATCGCCAAAACGGAAGATCAGGTGGTGCCCCTGGCCAACGTGGTCTCGCTCCCCATGATGCTCCTTTCGGGGGTCTTCTTCAGCCGCTCCAATCTGCCCGAGCCGGTTCGGCTGGTCACCGAGTTCTTTCCCCTCACCTATTTGGCCGACGGCATGCGAAGCATCGTGCTGGAAGGTTCCACTCTTCCGACCCTTTGGCTCCAGTTGGCCGGCCTGGGCTTGTGGAGCATCGTCTCGATTTGGCTGGCGGTGAAAGTCTTTCGATGGGAGTAGCCCCGTCTCCCCCCCCAGACCGGGGCCCTGATTTCCCCTTCATGGACTTGCTCTTCCTGCTTCTTGCCGGCGTGGTTCTCCTCAAGGGCTTGCTGGGCGTGCTGCACAGCCTGAGCTACCAGCGTTACCTCGACCGCCAGTTGTCCCGAACACCACCTGCCTGGATGCCTCCGACCTCTGTGATCGTTCCCTGCAAGGGGACCGATTTCGAGCTGCGGGAGAACGTGGCGGCCATCCTGGATCAGGAGTTCGAAGACTACGAAGTCATCTTTGTCACCGCCACCGAGGCCGATCCCTCTCTGGCGGCTCTCCGCCAGGCGGCGCGGAAATTTCCCGGCCGGCGGGTCAGTTTCGTCGTATCCGGATTCTCGAGCCGACGGGGAGAGAAGGTGCATAACCTCATGCGGGCCCTGGAAAGAGTGGATCCGGCCTCGCAGGTCCTGGTATTCGCCGATTCGGACGGGCGCCCCCACCGGCATTGGCTGCGGGATCTCCTGTCGCCCCTGAGGGACCCCGAAACAGGAGCCTCCACCGGTTACCGGTGGTTCTTCCCCCGCGGTCGAAACCTGGCCAGCCTTCTGCGGGCGACCTGGAACAGCTCCATAGCCACGCTGTTGGGGGAGCACCGTCACAACTTCGCCTGGGGAGGCTCGATGGCCATCCGGCGGTCGACCTTTGCGGCGGTGGACGTCCTGGAATATTGGAAGCATTCCGTCAGCGACGACTATTCCCTGACGGAGGCGGTGAATGCGGCGGGCCTGCGGATCCACTTCGAGCCTCGCTGCCTGGTTGCCTCGCATGGGGACTGCACCTGGAGAGAGCTGGTGGAATGGTCCACTCGCCAAATCATCATTACCAAGGTCTACTCGCGAGGCCTCTGGAAGCTGGCGCTGCTTTCGGAGTGGCCCTTTGTGCTGTTCTGGTGGTGGGCGGTGGGTGAGCTGACAGTCTGGGCTCTGGGGGTCGGGGCGTTGATCCGGATCCCGTGGCTCCAGGGCGCCCCCTTGCTGCTCCTGCTGGGGGTGGTCTGGTTGCTGGGCGCCGTTCGCGGGCTCTTTCGCTGGAGAATGGTCCGCCGGATTCGACCCGAGCAGCGGGACAGGCTCAAGCGGGACTCTTGGGGATACCTGTTGCTGGGGCCGCTGGCGGCAACGCTGACCGCCTGCAACCTGGCAGTCTCCCTGTTCACCTCCACCATCGTGTGGCGCCGGGTTCGCTACGAGATGGTGTCCAGCCGTGAGGTGCGGGTGGTTCGGGATGGTTGATCCGGCGCCAGATGCAGTTGGCCGCAGGCGGCATGGATGTCCATTCCCCTGGGTCTCCGGACATAAGCAGGCAGGCCCTTTCCGGTGAGTATCTCCCGAAAGCGGTTCACCCGCCGGGGGGACGAGGGTCTCAAGCCGTTGGCATTGCCGGGGTTCAGGGGAAGGAGATTGACCTTCGAGCGGAGGTGAGCCAGCAGTTTGACCAGGCGCCGGGCATCGTCGTCGCTGTCATTCACCTTGGCCATGAGGACATATTCGAACGTTACTCGTTGGTTTCCCTTGAGAGGAAAATCGGCGCAGGCCTGCAGGATGGTGTCGATGGGATATTTTCGGTTGATGGGCATCAACCGGTCACGCACCTCATCGGTGGTGGCGGAAAGCGAGACGGCCAGGTTGGGTACCACGGCAGCCCGAGCCAACTCCCTCATCTGGGGGACCAACCCCACCGTCGACAGTGTGATCCTGCGGGGAGATAGAGCCAGCCCCAGAGGGTCGGCCATTATGGAAAGGGATTTGAGGACGTTCTCGAGATTGAGCAGCGGCTCCCCCATTCCCATCAGCACCAGGTTTGTGAGAGCGGGACTGCTGCCGCCTGCCGCGGAGACGACTTCAAGGTTCTTGTCACCAAGCACGTAGAGGATCTGTCCCAGGATCTCCGCCGGGCTGAGGTTGCGCTTGTACCCCAGCATGGCCGTCAAGCAGAATCGGCAATCCAGAGGGCAGCCGGCCTGGGTCGAAATACAGAGGGTATTGCGCTTCCGCTCGGGGATGAGGACGCACTCGATCTTCGCCCCGTCGCGCAGCTCCAGCAGGTATTTCTCGGTGCCGTCGGCGGCTCGCTGACGCCTTTGGAGCCGGGGCAGGGTGATGGTGCAACTCGCGAGCTTCTGCCGCAGGTCCTTGGAGAGTTCGGTCATCGATCCCGGATCCAGTTGCCTCCGGTGGTAGAGGGCTCCGTAGAGCTGTCGTCCGTGGAAGGGTTTCTCCCCCCAATCGACCATCAGGGCAGCCAGTTCGGCCGCGGTCAGTCCCAGAAGCTCGCCGCTGCAAGCATCCATTGTTGGAAGTCTCCTGTTTTCAACTGCTTCAGGCTTGTATGGGGATCATAACAGAGGCATTGCGGGCAGCGCAATCGGCACAGGAACCCGGGTGCGGCCATTTGGTTCGGGAGAGGTTCGGTGCTATATTTTTCACCTGGTTTCAAACCCTGATTCACGGCGTGAAGCGCCCGGGGTTTTTGGCCCCGACGGGTGAGGAAATCCCACCTGAAGGCGGGCCTGTTGCGTCGGAGGTGTTATGGACGGAACCCTGCGTTTCCGGCGTCTGCGGTTACGGAATTGGCGAAACTTCACCAGCATCGAGGTTGCCATCCCGGACCGTCTGTGTCTCATCGGCCCCAACGCGTCGGGGAAATCCAACTTTCTGGATGCTTTCCGTTTTCTGAGGGACCTGGCTGCGCCGGGCGGTGGCTTTCAGGCGGCCGTGGCTCGACGGGGCGGGGTGAGCACCATCCGCTGCCTGGCGGCCCGCCGGCAGTCGGAGGTCGAGATCGGAGTGGAATTGGCAGAGGGGAAGGGAGGGATTCAGTGGAACTACGAGCTGGGCCTCACGCAGGAACGACAACGAGGTGCCCTGGTTTGCAAGGAGCGGGTCTTGCGCGACTGCGTGGAACTGATCAAACGTCCCGATGACGAGGATTACGCCGACCCCGAACGTCTCACCCAGACCAGCCTGGAGCAGGCGAGCGCCAACCGGACCTTTCGCGAGCTGGCCGCCTCCTTTGCTTCCATTCGCTATGCGCACATCGTGCCCCAGCTCATCCGCGACCCGGACCGTTCGGGAGGAGGCTCGAACGATCCGTTCGGCAGCGATTTTCTGGAGCAGGTGGCCGGGGTTGCGGATCGCACCCGCAACGCGCGCCTGGGACGGATCCGGAAAGCGCTTCAGATGGCGGTGCCCCAACTGGAGGCCATCGATCTATGGCGGGATTCCCGGGGGATGCCCCATCTTCGCGGCAAGTACCGCCACTGGCGCCCCCAGGGCGCCTGGCAGACTGAAGAACAGTTCTCGGACGGCACTCTGAGGCTCATCGGCCTGTTCTGGTCGGCTATGGAGAGGGAGGGGCCCTTGTTGCTCGAGGAACCCGAACTCTCACTCCATCCCGGCATGGTCCGGGCGCTGCCGAAGATGCTGGCCCGGGTGCAGCGCGGCACCGGAAGGCAGACCCTGTTGAGCACCCACTCACCGGAACTGTTGCGAGAAAAGAGAATTGGATTTCAGCAGGCGCTGGCCATCATTCCGGGCGTGGAGGGATCCCGGGCGATTCCCCTGGAATCGAACGGAAAAGCCCGCGAACTACTGGAGAGCGGCTTTTCCATTGCCAATGACCCGGCCTTCGGAGTTGGGTCGGAGCACTCGGGACAACGTCCCCTGTTCGGAGAGGGGTGAATTCACCCTCTTGAAAAACCCTTGGGGCTGTGCTAGTTTCACACCTTAAGCAGGCACCTACGCGGCTCGACGGATTCTCCCACTGCCGCAGCCCCAGTCGAGTCTTCCGGAAAAACTCAGCCCGCACCCGCGGGGCACGGACTCCATGGAGAATGTCAATAAGGACGTGTTGGACAATGGGCTCACCGTTCTCACCGAGCGCATGCCTCATGTCCGTTCCGTTTCCATGGGAGTCTGGGTGAAAACCGGCTCTCGTAGCGAAAGCCCCGAGCTGAACGGCGTAGCCCATTTCGTCGAGCACCTGCTGTTCAAGGGCACCCGGCGGCGCACGGCCGAAGAGATTGCCAAGGAGGTCGACTCCATCGGCGGCCACCTGGACGCCTTCACGGGAAAGGAAACCGCCTGCTACAGCGCCAAGGTCCTGGATGACCATCTTCCCCTGGCTTTCGATATTCTTTCGGATCTCGTCCTCAACCCCCGGTTCGATCCCGACGAGATGGAGAGGGAACGCTGCGTGGTGCTGGAGGAGATCAAGATGGAGGAAGACACTCCGGACGACCTGGTTTGCGAGATTTTCACCCAGAATTTCTGGAAGGACCAGCCGCTGGGACGGCCGATCCTGGGGACCAGCCGGTCGGTCAACCTCCTGGACCGGGACAGGGTGGCCGATTTTTTCCATGAACACTACACTCCGGACCAGCTGGTGGTCTCGGCCGCGGGCCACCTGGACCACCGCAACATCCTGGACCTGGCCGTGCAGCATTTTGGCCACCTGGAAAGCCGTCCCAACGGGCGAGCACCGGCTCCGGCCAAGCCTTGCAATTCCATCTCCTTGCGCACCAAGAAAGAGCTGGAACAGGCCCATATCTGCCTGGGTGTGCCCGGCTGCGCCCTGACCGACCGGAACCGGTTCGCGTTTTATCTCTTGAGCACCATCCTGGGCGCCGGAATGAGTTCCCGGCTTTTCCAGAACATCAGGGAAAAGCAGGGTCTGGCCTATGCCATCTACTCGGGGTTGAGTTCATTCCGGGACACCGGCTGTCTTTCGGTCTATGCGGGAACCTCTCTCGAAAATGTCGGCAAGGTTGTCAGTTCCATCGTGCGGGAATTCCGTGACCTCAAGGAGCATCGAGTGAAGGACGAGGAACTTCGCCGCGCCAAGGATCACTTGAAGGGGAGTCTCCTCCTGAGCCTGGAATCCAGTTCCAGCCGCATGGGCAACCTGGCCCGGCAGGAACTCTATTTCGGGGACTACACGCCTCCCCAGGAGACGATTCTGGATATCGATCGAGTTTCCGCGGACGAAGTTCAGGGGTTGGCCCATTCGGTGTTCGACACTCGCCAGGTGGCGCTCACCGTGCTGGGCAACCTGGAGGGCGTCCGGTTCACCCGTTCCGATCTGAATTGCGGATGAGCGGTCGGTCAAGGCAATGCCACGGAGTTCAGGGACGGTCGCAGGGAAGTGGAGAGTGAAGACAAGACAAGCCGGGCGGGGCGACAGTGGCGATTACGGTTTCAGTTCTGGGCAGCGGGAGTTCCGGTAACTGCACCTTCATTGCCACCGGAAGAGTCAAGCTGCTTCTGGATGCAGGATTCAGTCGGGCCCAGACGGCCAGGAGGCTGCTGGCCATCGGAGAATCGCTGGACGGTATCGATGCCCTGGTCATCTCACATGAGCACACCGACCACGTCAAGGGATTGGCGGGGCTCCTGAAGACCTGTGATATTCGCACCTTCATCGGAGACGCGACTTACGAGGCACTCTCAATCAAGCCGGCGCTGAAAAGGAGGGAATGCCTCAGAGCTGGAGAGTCGTTTCAGCTTGGCGATCTGAAGGTAACGCCGTTTCCCGTTTCCCACGATGCTGCCGACCCCCTGGCATTCAATCTGGAAGCCGAGGGAGTCAAGATCTCTCATGTGACGGATCTGGGCGTTCTCACCGAATTGGTGCGGCGCCGCATGGCAGGGAGCGACCTGCTGGTCCTGGAGTCGAATCATGACCTGGAAATGTTGCGTCTCAGCCCCTATCCCTGGGCGGTGAAGCAACGAATCATGAGTCGCCATGGCCACCTTTCCAACGAAAGTGTCGGAAAATTCTTCGAAGAGGATTTTGACGGAAAGGCCGAATACATCCTGCTGGCTCACCTGAGCGAGAACAACAACCATCCCGATATTGCGCGCATGGTCGCTCGTAAAGCCCTGGAAAAGAAAGGCTTTGACCTCGACAACCTGCTCCTGGCCTCCCGGTCCGGTCCGAGCAGGGTCATCCGATTCTAGCCCGCTTTTGAGGAGGTTTTCCCACAGTGATTGAGCGTTATACCCGTCCCCGCATGGGGCAGATCTGGTCTCCCGAAAACAAGTTTCGGAAATGGTTGGAAGTGGAGCTGGCCTGTGTGGATGTTCTGGCTGAGCGGGGTGTGATACCCAGCGATGCGGCTGGGGTCATTCGGGAGAAGGCCGACTTCGACGTGGCCCGGATCGACGAGATTGAGCGCGAGGTCAAGCATGACGTGGTGGCCTTCACCACCTCGGTGGCCGAGCATGTGGGACCGGAGTCCCGCTACGTCCACTACGGGCTGACCTCCTCCGACGTGGTGGATACGGCCCTGGCTCTGCAGCTCAAGGAAGCTTCGCAGATTCTCACCGAAGGGCTGGCCGGGTTCCTGAAAGTGCTGGAGAGCCGAGCCCATGAGTTCAAGAGAACGGTCATGGTGGGGCGGACTCACGGGATTCATGCCGAACCCACTACGCTGGGCCTCAAGCTGGCCGTGTGGTACGAGGAAGCGCGACGCAACCAGAGGCGGCTCCAGACCGCGGCCGAATGCGTTCGCGTGGGCAAGTTGTCCGGAGCCGTCGGGACTTTTGCCCACCTCGATCCTACAGTGGAGGAATCGGTTTGCCGCATCCTGGGACTGCAGCCCGACCCGGTCTCGACCCAGATCGTGCAACGCGACCGCCATGCCGAATTCCTGTCGGCGCTGGCTCTGATTGCGGCCAGCCTGGAGAAGATCGCCACCGAGGTCCGCGGGCTGCAGCGCACCGAGGTCCGTGAGGTCGAGGAGTATTTCTCGGCCGGACAGAAGGGTTCTTCGGCCATGCCGCACAAGAGGAACCCCGTGACCAGCGAACAGATCTCCGGCCTGGCCCGGGTAGTGCGCTCCAATCTGCTGGCCGGCCTGGAAAATATCACGCTGTGGCACGAGCGGGATATTTCCCACTCTTCGGTGGAGCGCGTGATTCTGCCGGACTCGACCATTCTGGTCGACTATCTGCTGGCCAAGACCACGCGACTGCTGGAACGACTGCTGGTCTACCCGGAGCGGATGCTGGAGAATCTGAACCTGATGAAGGGGCTTGTCTTTTCCGGCCAGATTCTCCTCGATTTGACCCGAAAAGGGGTCAGTCGGGAGAAGGCCTATCGGTGGGTGCAGCGAAACGCCATGCGGGTTTGGTCGGAGGGGACCGAATTCAAGAGCCTGGTGCTGCAGGACGAAGAGATCCTGAAACATCTGTCCCGATCCGAGATCGAAACCAGCTTCGATCTGGAACACCAGTTGCGGCACGTGGACGCCGTTTTCGAGCGCGTGTTCGGTGGGTGAGAAATGAAGGCTAAGGTATTCGTCAGCCTCAAGAAAAGCGTTCTGGATCCCCAGGGCAAGACCATTCACCACAGCCTGCAGAACATCGGCTTTGGGAAGATAACCGAGGTTCGCCAGGGGAAGTTCTTCGAAATCGACTTTGACTCCGAGTTGACTCGGAAGGAAGTTCAAGCCGAGGTCGAAAAAATCGCCAGGGACGTACTGACCAACCCGGTCATCGAGGAATTCAGCTACCGGATCGAGTAGTTGGAGCCAGGACTGAGGAAGGCGGTTGAGGCGGAAGGAAGCTCTCTGCCTTCCTTCCGGTCTCAAGGAGACGGTTGAAGATGAAATTCGGGGTGCTGATATTCCCGGGCAGCAATTGCGAGCACGATGCCTACCACGCCGTTCGCAAGGTGTTGGGACAGCCGGCGGAGTTCATCTGGCACCAGTCGACCGACCTCAGGGATTGCCAAGCCATCATCGTCCCAGGGGGATTCTCCTACGGGGATTACCTGCGCACCGGGGCCATCGCCCGGTTCTCTCCGGTGATGGGAGCGGTGCGGCGTTTCGCCGATCGGGGTGGGCTGGTCCTGGGAATCTGCAACGGCTTCCAGATTCTGCTGGAAACGGGATTGCTGCCGGGAGCCATGCTGAGAAACCGCGGGTTGAAGTATGTGTGCCAGCAGGTCTCGATTCGGGTGGAGAACGTCCGGATTCCCTTTACCGCGCTGGCCAGGGAAGGCGATGTCTGGACCATCCCCATCGGACACATGGAGGGCAACTACACCCTTGACGCCGAATCTCTCCGGAGCCTGGAGCGCAACCGGCAGGTAGTCTTCCGCTACTGTGCGGCCGACGGTGAGATTACCGCCGGCGCCAATCCCAACGGCTCGGTGGCTAATGTGGCCGGGATCTGCAATGCCCGCGGGAACGTGCTGGGCATGATGCCCCACCCGGAAAGAGCCAGCGAGCCGCTGCTGGGCAGCGAGGACGGGGTGCGGCTGTTTCAGTCGATGATCCGGTCGCGATCCTGACGAGGATGTGCCTCGGACCGGCAAGCAATGAAGGAGAAACCAGTCATTGCGAAGTAGTACGCGGAGGCGGATTAAAATGCCGAAAAAATGGCCCTTCGTGGTGTCACCGGCGACCCCGTGAGCAATGCAGGCTGACATGCAAGCCAATCTGTCGATGACGGCTGAAGTGCTGGAACAGCACAACCTGACCCAGGCCGAATACGATCGCATCCTGTCGATCCTGGGCCGGTCCCCCAACCTGACGGAACTGGGGATCTTCAGCGTCATGTGGAGTGAGCACTGCAGTTACAAGAGTTCCAAGCTCCATCTGAAGCGATTGCCCACTCGGGGTCCCCAGGTGCTGCAGGGACCCGGCGAGAATGCCGGGATCATCGATATCGGGGACGGCTACGCGGTGGCCTTCAAGATAGAGTCCCACAACCATCCCAGCTTCGTAGAACCCTACCAGGGAGCGGCCACCGGTGTCGGGGGGATTCTGCGGGATATCTTTACCATGGGCGCCCGTCCCATCGCGGCCATGAACTCTCTGCGCTTCGGGCCGCTCGATCAGCCCCGGAACCGGCAAATCATGGAGGGCGTGGTGGCGGGGATCGCCGGTTACGGGAACTGCTTCGGGGTGCCGACCGTGGGCGGGGAAGTGGTGTTCGGGGAGTGCTATTCCCAGAACCCTCTGGTGAATGCCTTCGCGCTGGGCCTGTTCAGAAAGGACAGGATATTTTACGGGAAAGCCGCGGGAATCGGGAATCCGGTGATCTATGTCGGCGCCAAGACCGGCAGGGACGGCATTCACGGGGCCACCATGGCTTCGGCCGAGTTCGATGAAGCCTCGGAGAGCAAGCGCCCAAACGTGCAGGTCGGCGATCCCTTTCTGGAGAAACTGCTGCTGGAAGCCTGTCTGGAGTCCATGAAGACCGGCGCCGTTGTGGGCATCCAGGACATGGGGGCCGCCGGACTCACCTGTTCCACCTGCGAGATGGGTGGACGGGCGGACACGGGGATCGAGATCGATCTGGCAAAGGTGCCTCAACGCGAGGAGGGCATGACTCCCTACGAGATCATGTTGAGCGAATCCCAGGAACGGATGCTTCTGGTGGCTGAACGGGGAAGGGAAGAGGAGATTGTCCGGATCTTCCGAAAATGGGAGATCGATGCCGTGGCTATCGGAGAAGTCACCGGGGACGGGATGCTCCGAATCCTGGACCGGAAAGCCAAAGTGGCCGAGATTCCCAACCGGGCCCTGACCGATGAGGCTCCCCTTTACAACCGACCGGTGGCCGCCCCCACACCGACCTCTCCGGCGCCGGCGCCACCCGGGGCCCTGTCCATGGATTGGGGCAAGCTACTGGAATGCTTTCTGGCTTCCCCCAACCTGAGTTCTCGGGAGTGGGTCTACCGCCAATACGACCACATGGTGCGGACCAATACGGTTCAGTTTCCCGGAGCCGATGCGGCGGTGGTTCGAGTCAAGAACACTCGGAAAGCCCTGGCCATGAGCCTGGATGGCAACGGCCGCTACTGCCGTCAGGATCCTCGGGTGGGAGCCCAGTTGGCGGTGGCCGAGAGCTGCCGCAACCTGGTCTGTGCCGGAGCCCGTCCCCTGGCTGCCACCAACTGCCTGAATATGGGCAACCCGGAAAAACCCGAAATCATGTGGCAAATGACCCAGGTGGTGGAAGGGATGGCCGAAGCCTGCCTTGCCCTGGGGACGCCCATCACCGGCGGAAACGTCAGCCTCTACAACGAAACGCTGGGAGAGGGCATCGACCCCACTCCCGTCATTGGAATGGTGGGCTTGATCGAACCGCTTTCTCGCCTCCGGAGTTCCTGGTTTGTCCAGGAGGGCCATCGGGTCGTATTGTTGGGGCCGCTGGTCGGGGGGGCAAGGGGCTATTCGAGCGCTGTCCGCCACAGCCTGGCGAGGCTCCAACCGCTGCGGGAAAGGGGCGCCGATGTCTATTCCCGCTGGGTCAGTCGGCTTCCCTGTCCGCCCCTGGACCTGGACCTGGAGGTTCGTGTGCAGCGTGCTTGCCGGGAGGGCATCGAGAGCGGTCTCATTCTCTCCGCTCACGACTGTTCGGATGGAGGGTTGGCCGTAGCCTTGGCGGAGATGGGCTTTTCCCGCGACGGCGCAGGGACTCTGGGGGCCGAGATCCTTTTGCCCCGGTCCGACGAAGTGGGAGAGGTGCTGTTTGCGGAATATCCCTCCCGGATTCTGGTGACGGTTGCAGAGGGAAACCTGGCGGCCCTGGAGAAGATTGCCGTCCTTCAAGGTGTGCCGGTGACTCCTCTGGGACAAGTGGTTCCGGATGTGTTGAGCGTGCGCAGTGCCGATTCGGTGGTGCTCGAAAGATCGGTAGCCTCCCTGGAGGAGACCTGGAGAAATTGTCTGGGAGGATTTTTTGCCGATCCATTATAATTTTTGGTTCGCACCGCCCGCCATTCCTGTCGCTGATCCTTCCACAAACCGCAGGCCGCGTTTCGGACAGAGCGAGGCGCCCAGGGGAACCGATGTTTGACAAGTTTCGGGAAGAATGTGGAGTTTTTGGGGTGATCGGACATCGGGAGGCGTCGCGGATCACCTATCTGGGCTTGTACGCCCTGCAGCATCGGGGACAGGAGAGCGCGGGCATTGTCTCCAGTGACGGCAACGGCCTCCACAGCGAGACGGGGATGGGCCACGTGGCCGATATTTTCGACCACTCCCGCCTGGAGCATTTGATGGGGGATGCGTCCATTGGACATACCCGCTACTCCACGGCGGGTGAGAGCGCCGCCAAGAATGCCCAGCCCCTGGTCGTTTCCTGCAGCCAGGGCGACCTGGCGCTCTGTCACAATGGGAACTTGATCAATGCTTTGGAAGTGAGGAGCCGCCTCGAGAAGTCGGGATCCATCTTTCAGTCCACGACCGATAGCGAGGTCATTCTCCACCTCATTGCCCGATCCCAACAGAGAACCATCGAGGACGCCATCCAGGAAGCTCTTTCGCAGTTGACAGGGGCCTACTCGTTGATCTTCCTGACCCGGGAAAAGGTGATCGCCGTTCGGGATCCGCGGGGATTTCGCCCCCTCAACCTGGGATGGCTGGACGACTCTCCCGTTCTGGCTTCGGAGACCTGCGCCTTTGACCTGATCGAGGCCCGCTTTGATCGGGAAGTCGCTCCCGGGGAAATGCTGACCCTAACCAAGGGCGGGACCCGGTCACGCCAGATCTCGCCGCCGCTGCCTCCCTCATATTGCGTCTTCGAGCACGTCTACTTTTCTCGGCCCGACAGTCGTATTTTTGGCCGGTCCGTCTACGAGAGCCGCCACCTCCTGGGTCGGGCACTGGCGCAGGAGCAGCCGGTGGAGGCCGACATCGTGGTGCCGGTACCGGATTCAGGGGTGGCCGCGGCCATCGGCTTCTCCCACGAATCGCGGATCCGGTTCGAGTTCGGACTGATCCGCAACCACTATGTCGGCAGGACCTTCATCGAGCCCAAGCAGTCCATTCGCCATTTCGGGGTCAAGATCAAGTTGAACCCGGTCTCGGAGCTGATCCGGGGGAAACGAGTGGTGCTGGTGGACGACTCCATCGTGAGGGGGACGACCAGCCGGAAGATCGTCAAGATGGTCCGGGACTCCGGCGCCGTGGAGGTCCATGTACGGATCAGTTGCCCACCTACCATCTCCCCCTGCTTTTACGGGGTGGACACGCCTACCAAGCGGGAGTTGATTGCCTCCAGCCATTCGGTCGAGGAAATTCGCAAGTATATCGAGGCCGACACCTTGGGATATTTGAGCCACCAGGGCATGCTCCGCGCCTGTGGCGTGGAGGAGGGCCAGGGCCACTTTTGCTCGGCCTGTTATACCGGCGACTATCCGGTGCCCTTTCCTCAGATGTCCGCGGTCGAGACTGTCTGAACCGGTCCGAGCAATCACGCTTCCACTATTCACGAAGGGGCACGAACGACTGACAAGAGTAATCCACAAAGGAAAACATTGACGATTGGAAATCGATAATCCTTTCGAAATCCTGGTATCCCGTCGCGGTTAACCTCAACGCCTTAGTGGCCCTTCGTGGATTACTCTTTTTTCTTTTTTTCGTTTGTTTCAGGTTAGCCCATGACTGCCAAGACCGTTTTTGCCTACCGCGACGCCGGCGTGGATATCGACCGGGCCGATGCCGCCAAGAAACGCATCAAGGCCTTGGCCCGCCGGACTTTTACACCGGAAGTGGTCAGCGAGATCGGCGCCTTCGGCGGACTCTTTCGTCTGGAGAGGGAGCCGGCGGCCCGGCCCATTCTGGTGTCCAGCGTGGATGGTGTCGGGACCAAGCTCAAGATCGCCTTTGCCACCGGAGTCCATCACACCGTGGGCAGGGATCTGGTAGCTCATTGTGTCAACGACATCCTGGTGCAGGGAGCCTTGCCGCTCTTCTTCATGGACTACATCGCAACCCATCGGATGGAGCCTGAGGTCATCGCCCGGGTCGTGGAAGGCATAGCAACCGGTTGCCGGGAGTCGGGATGCGCTCTGCTGGGAGGGGAAACGGCCGAGATGCCGGGGTTCTATTCCCAGGGAGAGTATGATCTGGCCGGTTTCATTGTGGGACTGGTCGATCAGTCGCAACTGCTGGACGGGCAACGCATCCGACCGGGAGATGCCATCCTGGGACTGGCATCCACGGGGCTGCACACCAACGGCTATTCTCTGGCACGCAAGCTGTTGTTCGAAGTGGGCGGTTATGAGGTCGGCGCCAGGCTTCCCCAGTTGCCGTATTCCTTGGGAGAGGCACTGCTGCAGCCTCACCGGAACTATCTGTCCCTGCTGAAGCCGCTGCTGGAGCGTGGCTGGCTCAACGGGCTGGCCCACATCACCGGAGGGGGACTGACCGACAATCTGCCCCGCATTCTCCCCGCCGGCTGTTCGGCCCACGTTCAACTGAAGTCCTGGCCCGAGCCGCCCATCTTCGGCGTTCTGCAGGAACTGGGCCGAATTGATGAGGCCGAGATGCTGCGTACCTTCAATATGGGTATTGGTATGGCGCTGGTCGTATCGGCGGGCGACGTGGCCAAAGTGGAACAACATCTTGCCCGGAGCCGGGAACCCCTCTACCGGATCGGCGAGATCCGTACGGGGAAGCGTCGGGTTTACTTCAGGCGGTAGCGGAAGGGAAGGCTCACGGTGTCCCTTGGAGGGTCCGGGCCTTCAGGATGAGTGTGCATCGGATGAAACGTCTCGCGATCCTGCTGTCCGGACGCGGCTCCAACTTCGAGGCCATCGCCGACAGCATCCAGCAGGGTCGTTTGCCGGCCCGCATCGAGGTGGTGGTCAGCAACCTGTCTTCGGCCGCTGGACTGGAAAGGGCGCGGCGGCGGGGATTGAAAACGCTGATTCTCCCCTCCCGGGGTGTGGCGCGAGAGGACTACGACCGGAGTCTGGTCTACGAGTTGAAACGGCACCGGGTGGACCTGATCTGCCTGGCCGGGTTCATGCGGATTCTCAGCCCCCTCTTCGTCCGGTCCTTTCCCAACCGAATCCTGAACATCCATCCCTCCCTGCTTCCGGCCTTTCCCGGACTGCGTCCACAGCGTCAGGCGCTGGAATACGGCGTCCGGTTTTCGGGCTGCACCGTCCACTTTGTGGATGAAGGGGTGGATTCCGGCCCCATTCTACTGCAGGCTGCGGTGCCCGTGCTGGAGAGCGATGACGAAGAGTCGCTGGCCGCCAGGATCCTGGCGGAAGAGCATCGGCTCTATCCCCGGGCGATCGAAATGCTGGTCCGGAATGAAGTGCGCCTGGAGGGTCGACGGGTGGTGCGCCGGTACTGACGGCCCAATTGAAGAGGGAATTGCTTAATCGTGACTGTTGAGGAACAACTGAGCTTCCTGCAGCAGGGAGTCGCCGAGCTGATTCGACCGGAAGACCTTCAAGACCGGCTGGCACGCTCGGCTCAAACCGGAAGGCCGTTGCGGATCAAGGCGGGTTTCGACCCCACGGCGCCGGACCTGCATCTGGGCCACACGGTCATGTTGCGCAGCATGAGGCGTTTTCAGGACCTGGGCCACACGGTCATCTTCCTGATCGGCGACTTTACCGGCTTGATCGGGGACCCCTCCGGCCGCAGCGCCACCCGCAAGCCCTTGACGCGGGAGGAGGTGGCGGAAAATGCCGAGACCTACAAGCAGCAGGTGTTCAAGGTCCTGGATCCGGAAAAGACCGTCATCGACTTCAACAGCCGCTGGATGACTTCCTTCAGCAGCGAGCAGTTCCTTGCCTTGGCCGCCCGCTACACCGTGGCCCGTATGCTGGAGAGAGACGACTTCAGCAAGCGGTTGAAGAGGTCGCAGCCGGTCGCCATTCACGAGCTCCTCTATCCCCTGATTCAAGGGTACGACTCGGTGGTGTTGAGGGCCGACGTGGAAATGGGCGGAACCGATCAGAAATTCAATCTGCTGGTGGGACGAGAGCTTCAGAGGGAATATGGACAGGATCCGCAGGTGCTGGTGATGTTGCCGTTGCTGGAGGGCTTGGACGGTGTGCAGAAGATGTCGAAGTCCCTGGGAAACACCATCGGGATCCAGGAGCCGGCCTCGGAGATCTTCGGGAAGGTCATGTCGATTTCGGATGACCTCATGTATCGCTACTACGAACTCTGCACCGACCTGAGTGTTCCGGAGGTCGACCGAATCCGAAACCAGGTGGCCCAGGGCAGCCTGCATCCCAAGGCCGCCAAGGTGAACCTGGCCAAAAGGATCGTGCGGGAGTTTCATTCGCGCCAGGCCGCCGACCGGGCCGAAGAGGAGTTCCATCGCATCCATTCCCGGCGGCTGCTGCCCGATCGGATGGAAGAAAAAAAGTTTCCAGTCTCTCAGGAACGGCTGCGGCTTTCGAAATTGATGGTGCGGGTGGGCCTGGCTGCCTCGGTGGGCCAGGCCGTACGCTTGATCGCCCAGGACGCGGTATCCCTGAACCAGGAGAAGGTCACCGATGTGAAGGCGGAGATGGATTGTTCCCAACCTTCCTCCTCGGTTTTGAAGGTAGGCAAACGGGGATTTGTGAAGGTAATTGTGGAGTGAGCGTCAGGGGAGGGCGAACTCGAGGAATCCCCCGGCATCGTGTTCATTGGTTGACAGGGAACATTCGTTAAAGTAGCCTTACTTCCAGTAGTCCCTAAATGAATGACATTTCTCGGGAAGCGGGAGGAACTATGAGAAACGCAGTCCTGATTTTCTTGCTGGCGGTTGCCGTGGCCGGCGGGCAATTCCTGGCGGGTGAGACCTTGACCGGACACATCTCCGACGCCAAGTGCGGAGCCGCCCACGCCGACCATTCCGAAAAGTCGATCGGTTGCGTCAAGGGGTGTGTCGGTGGCGGTCAGGCGCCCGTCTTCGTCACGGGAGACAAGAAGGTCCTCAAGATCGCCAATGCCGACAAGGTGATGGGTCATCTCGGCCACAAGGTCGAGGTCACCGGCAAGGTGATGGACGGGACCCTGACCATCAAGTCGGTCAAGCACCTGGCACCTTAAGAATTGCACCCGACGGCAAACTTCCGGGGCAGGCGTTTCAGCCTGCCCCGTTTCCTTTCTGCAGGTTACCGACTTCTGTTGTTGCAGCGAGAGGGTACCAAGGGGGCGCAGTCTCCTCCAAGCCGGTCCCTCGATCCCCCTGGCCTATCTTGTGGAAGTGCATCCGACGACTCCGAGAATCGGAGCCGAGGCGCTGCCCTTGTGCCATAATGGTTTCATGATCAAGATTCTCGCCCTCTTCCTCCTCCTTCCCCTGGTAGAACTGGCCCTCCTGATCGAGATAGGCAGTCACATCGGCACCCTGGCCACCGTGGCCCTGATTCTCGCCACCGGGGCACTGGGCGCCTTTCTGGCCCGCAGCCAGGGTCTGGAGGTGCTACGCCGGTTGCAGGCGGACACGGCGGCCGGAAGGCTCCCGGCGGCCCCGCTGGTCGACGGGGTGATCATCCTGCTGGCTGGCGCCGTCTTGCTGACTCCCGGCGTCCTGACCGACATCCTGGGCTTTTTGTGCCTGGTCCCTGCGTTTCGGCAATTCCTGAAAGCAATGCTCTGGCGAAAGTTGAGACATTGGGTGGAGCAGAATCGGGTTCAGGTCTCAGTCAACCTCTAGCCCTCATCGGGCGCGAACGGCCATGCAATCTTCTGAGGCTTCAACCGATGTGGTCGTCGACAGCCACACGGGCCTGATCTGGAGCCGGCAAGACAACGGAAGCCGCCTCAGCTGGCACGATGCCGCCCGCCGCGCCCAGGGTCTGGATTTGGGTGGCCATCGCGATTGGCGCTTGCCGACACTGGAGGAACTCCATGGACTATGGGATCCGCCCCGCCGCACCATTCGTAAGCCCTTCGAATTGTCCGGGGCCTGGGTGTGGAGCGCCACTCGCGCCGGAGCCGACCACGCCTGGTGTTTCTACTTTGCCATCGGGATGCGGATGCGCTATCCGCTCAATGTGTCCTATGATTTGAGGGCACTGTTTGTGAAAGATCCCTAGCGAGGCTTTGTTTCATTTCGACAAACAACGAATGGTTGATTGCTGATTTCTGATTGTTGATCAGGTGGATGGGACCGTTGATTGTGTCCCGAATCCATCTAGAGTGCACAATCTACATTCAGGGATTCACGGTCTGACCTTTGGGATTATCTGTCAACGTTCCCGATTTGCCGGGACGGCGGTTTGAACCGCCTTGCCGGGATTCGGTGGCGGGAGGGAGACAATATGCTGGGCAGTCAGGTGATCGCCGAACTATTGAAACGGGAAGGCGTTGAGCAGGTGTTCTGCTTTCCGCTGACTCCGATCCTCGACGCCTTGACCGAGGCCGGGGTTCGGCTGATCGTGGCCCGTCAGGAACGGGTGGCGGGCAACATGGCGGACGGATTCTCGCGGACCGCCTGCGGCGCCCGAATCGGAGTAGTGACGGTGCAGCAGGGTCCGGGAGCCGAAAACGCCTTTGCCGGGATCGCCCACGCCTATACCGATTCCAGCCCCATCCTCTTCCTTCCGGGGCATCCCGGGCGAGACCAGGCCGGGGTTCCACCCACCTTCGGCTCTCTGGAAAACTACCGGGCCACCACCAAGTGGGCCGACCGGGTCCCGGCGGCGGCAGTCATCCCCGGCCGGATGGCCCGGGCTTTCACCGCCTTGCGTTCTGGGAGACCCGGTCCGGTATTGCTGGAGATTCCGGTGGACGTGGCCGAGGAAGCATTTCCGGGTCCCCTGGAGTACCAGCCGGTGCCGAACATCAGGACCGGAGGAGACCCCGTGGCCGTCAGGGAAGCCGTTCGGGTGCTGCTGGCTGCCAAGCGACCGCTCATCTGGGCAGGGCAGGGGATTTTCTACGCCAAGGCCGCCAGGGAACTGGAGCAGTTGGCGGAGCGGTTGGCGGCGCCGGTGATGACCTCGCTCCAGGGCAAGAGCGCCTTCAATGAGACCCATCCTCTGGCTCTGGGGACCACCGGGTACAGCCAGACCGACATGGTGGGAGAGCACCTGGCGGCCAGCGACGCCCTGTTGGTCATCGGCGCCAGCCTCACCCGCTCCCTGTTCGCCCCTGCCATTCCCGCCGACGGCCGGGTGCTCATTCACGCCACCCTGGACTGGAAGGATCTGAACAAGGGTTATCGGGCCGACGTGCCCATCCTGGGAGACGCCAAGCTCGTCCTGGAGCAGATGCTGGAAGAGGTCGAACGCCAGTCGGGGAAGGAGGGACGGGAAGCCCGCCGCCGATCGGTCGAAGTCGGAATCGGGAAGCTTCGCGAGGTTTGGCAGACACGCTGGGCCGGCAAGCTCCAATCCTCCCAGACGCCCATCAACCCCTATCGAGTCATCGGCGAGCTGAAGAAAGCGGTGGACCCGGCCTCGGCCATTGTCACCCACGATTCCGGTTCCCCCCGAGATCAGATCGCTCCGTTCTACGAGGCTGTGACCCCACGCGGTTACCTGGGATGGGGAAATTCAACCCAGCTGGGCTTTTCCCTGGGTGCCGCCATGGGGGCCAAGCTGGCGGCTCCCGACAAGCTGGTGGTCACCCTCATGGGAGATGCGGCCTTCGGGATGGTGGGCATGGATCTGGAGACGGCGGTGCGGGAACACATCCCCATCCTGGTTCTGCTGCTGAACAATTCAGCCATGGGCGGCTACGAACAGCACATTCCCAAAGCCGCCATAGAAGGCCGCGTCAAGTTCCTTTCGGGAAACTACAGCCAGGTGGCTCGCGGGCTGGGGGCCTATGCCGAGCGGATAGAAGATCCGGAAGGGGTGCAGACTGCCTTGCAACGCGGAATAGCCGCAACTCGGGAAGGGCGGCCGGCCCTGCTGGAGTTCATCACCTGCGAGGAAACGGATATCGCCAAGCGCTAGCCTGCCCTGCCTTGGCTGAAACAAACGAAAAAAGACAAAAGAAAAAGAGTGATCCACGAAGGGCCACTAAGAACGACGAAGGGCCACTAAGGCGCTGAGGTTAACCGGAACGGGACACCACGCTCGCGAAGGGATTGGTCGATTTCTGATTGTTTCACTCTCGGATGATCTGCCCGACAGGGCGGGGGCCGGACTTGTCTGAGAATATGCTGCTTAAGCCGGCTTCCTTGAGAGCGGCGAAGCCGCGGCAGCACTTAGCCGTGGGCGTCAGCCCATGGGAAACGTCGCCTATGGGTGTCGAGCCGCGTAGGCGGCGACTACATCAGAAAACTTGTAACTGGTCATTATAATAGACTTATTGTGGTTTGTCTTGTTGTAATCCCCTCATTATATCCCTCTATTTGAACGGGAATCCACTGGACTTTTCGGGACGTTGGTGGACAGGTCTTACGGTAACTGTTCGGTCAAGCTGTGGTGGAGCGGTCGAAACGGCATCCTCGCCGTAGCGATCTATTCCCGTTGGGTCGCTGTCGGGCTGGAGCCACCCGTCGCGGCGGCAAGACCTCCCGCAAACAGGATAACGGCCGACGAGCGTCCGCCTCGAAGTCCTTACCTGCCGCGCGATCCGACCGTATCGTTCCGACAACCATGGGTCGCTTCTCGGCTCTATGTTTCCATCCCATGGAGGTGAACGGCTGGCACTTCGTCGGGTGCTCGGTCGCCATGGAGCGCGAAGCCATAGGCCCGGCGCAGGATGTCGTTCCCCACAGCTTGACCGAACAGTTACGTCTTACGATGTTGCAACCCCCGAGACTCTGCCTCCGAGGCCGCCGAGCCGGGTGGTAGGCTGCCCTTGGGTTCGGATCGGAGATATCGGGTTGTGAGCATCCTCCAGCCGTGCCCTTCTCGGCCTCTGGCCATCTGTGGTCTACTGTTCTTCGAAAGCCTCATCAGTGAGGACGCGCAGCCGGGAGCCGACGTTGAGGCGCCGCTGGATGCCGAGGCGCTGGAGACCTTGACGGGTTTCGGGAGAGACACGGATATGAAGCGGTACACGGCGCAACATAGAGACACACAACAACACATGGAGCGACAAGCAGGTTACAACGCTACACAACGCTACATGGAGACACACGCAGCCACCGTGAGCGCGAAAAGGTGCTCGATGGCCTTCCCGCAAGGGATCACTGTGGAGGGAGCGACCCCCGCAGGGGAGGTGAGGTGGTGAATTTTGCCATGCACCACCTCACCCTCCCCGGTGCCGCACCAGCGGTCAAAAGGAGGGGGTCGCTCCCTCCACTTCCTCCCCCTCCTGTACGGCGCCACGACGTGCCGTGCGAGGCGGGGACCCGCGGTGCCGGCGCTTTGCCGCAGAGGACTCGGGGAATCCGTGCCAACCCGCTTCCAATGCGGGTTTCCGGGCAAAACCTGGACCACAACGGCGAGGACTCCGCCCTCTGAGAGAGGAGCGTTGGAGTGGTCCAAAGCGTGAGCCACCTGGTGCGCCACCTCGGTGAGCCACCCCCCGTCTGAAAGGTGGCCACCCATGCGAGGCCACGTCCTTGACCCCGGGAGGCGGAAAGCGTCGATCATGTCGCGGCCGTTGGAGGCCGGGTCTTCCTGCTCCCATTGGTCGATCTTCTCCATGACGACACCGAGGCCGCCATGGCGTTCGACCATGTCCTGACCCCTGAATCCGCGAGCTTTGCGGGGGGCTGGCTGGACTTTCTCACTCCCTGGCATAGCAGAACACCCCGAAACGCCTCCTGGACCGATTTCCGTCTCAGGGACCGCAGGGGCCGCCGCCTGTGGGGAAGCCGGAATGGCCGGCTCGCTCAGCGGTCCCGGGGTCGCCATGCGGAGAGAGCGACCTCCGCGCGGGGGCAAAGGGTGTCCGGACCCGTGGCCACCTTTGCCCTCCTCCGTGGCGCGCCAGCGCCGAAAAAGGGCGCTCTCACCAACAGCACCCGTCTCGTGCGGCCACCGACGCAGGGGGCGAGGCGGGGACAGCGAGGCCGGCGCCGCACCGCGTAGTGCCGGGGAGCCAGCCTACCCAATGTAGTACATTGGGGCTGGCGAGGGGCTCCGGCCCCTTCGAACCCCCTACCGGGGGGAACTCCCCCTTGCCCCCCATCATCCCCGCCGCTCCCTTCTCCCTCTGCCGGGAACTTGAAGCCTGGCTCTCACCCTGGCTTGCCCCCGGCAACCGATCCCCTGGTCCAGGTAACGCGCCCAGTCGTCCATCAGGACACGCCGGCGCTCGAACAGGTCCGAGCGGGCATAGGCCGCCTCGATCCGGTTGCAGACCACATGCGCGAGGGCCGCCTCGATCACTTCTCGGGGATGATCCGTCTCTTCGGCCGCCCAGTCCCGGAAGCTGGATCTGAACCCGTGCGGCACGGCCGCAATCCCCTGCTCGCGGACCAGCCACCGCAGCTCCTTGTCATTGAGCGGCTTCCCTTGCCCGCGGGTGAACACCAGAGGACCGGCTCCTTCGCCCAGGGTCCGTGCCGCTTCGAGAATCTCCAACGCTCGGCCACGGACGACCAGGCGTTGAATCCAACTGTGGGTTCCGCTGGGCTGGACGAAGAGGTACAATCCGTTTCCATCGGCGTATCTTCCGGGCGGAGCGGAGCGCTGGAAGGCAGCCGAGAGGGCGTTGCTGGGATGGCAGCCGGTGGGTTTGGTTTTAGGTCGGGCAGGAGCGAAGTCCGTTACAGTATTTATCCCCCCATATTATGGGGGATGGCAATGGATTGCAGGGGACGTTGGTAGCAAGTCAACCCACAGCAGAACTGAGATAAGACACTCATAAATAAGACAGTTATAGACACTAATGGACGACGATAGACATCACTGGATTTTATAGGGACGTTGCGGCGGCGGCAGCAAATGCCGGTGAACCCAAGTGAATCACAAGCCGACGCAATAAAGTCAAGCATAGTTAGACGGCTAATTTACATGGATGCACAGGATGGACAGGATTATTGGGCGAGAGTTTCCACCGTCATGAGTCCAACCATCGCCTCTGTTCCAACACGGATTTCCCAGAACCCGCTCCCGGGCTCTTGGATCACTTCCAACACCCACCCGATCATCGAGCGGATCTGCTCCCTGTGACGCAGCCTCTCGTGCCGTTTATCCTGTTTATCCTGTGCATCCATGTTCAATAAACAAAAAGCCGGTTTTGCACGACAGGGCCCTTGTTCCCGACAGGCCATGAAGATGCGTTGTTTCACTCTCGTATGATCCGCACCGCGGGGTAGGGGTGTTGCTAACCGCCGTCCAGAATATAGCTGACCACTGTATACACAACGTAAATGACCAGCAGGACCACTCCATAAGAGCGGCCCAGCCGGTCCTGGCCCGGGAGGAGGCCGATCCTCAAGGTCAGCATCAACAGCAGCATGGTCGGGAACAGAAGAATAAAGAATATGGGATCGGCGCTCAGACCCACGCGCGTGACCGCCCCCGCGGCTCCCACCACGAACAGGACGTTGAGGATATTGGCGCCGATCACGTTGCCCAGCGCCAACTCTCCATGGCCCCGCAAGGCTGCGGTGGTGGCGACCACCAACTCCGGCAGGGAGGTGCCGAAAGCTACCAGGGTGGCTGCGATGACGCTTTCCGGAACCTGCAGCCGGACGGCGGACTCGGTGACCGCCGGCAGGAGAAGGCGTGCGGAGACCACGACCAGGGCAACCGATCCCACCAACCAGGCGACAATTACCCCAATCGAATCCGTTTCGCTTTCCTCGCCCTCTCCCGACACCGGGTTTCTCTCCCGGGCCCAGTGGACCGATTGCCAGACATAACCGGCAAGGGCCAGCAGAAAGGCGACGGCCACGAATTGGGTGACTCGGCCGCCGCGGCTGAAGGCATCGCCTACCGAAGGCCAGGGGAAGCAGGCCAGAATCAGCAGAATGACCGCGGCCAACTGGATGGCGTTCTGCCGCATGACGATCTTGCGGGCGATCCTGGGCGGATCCAGCAGACAGGACAGCCCCAGAATCAGACCGGTGTTGCAGATGATGGAGCCGACGGCGTTTCCCAGAGCCAGGCTTGACTGCCCTCGAACGGCGGCCAGAACCGAGACGGCCACTTCCGGCGTGGTTGTTCCCAGGCTCACGATAGTGGCTCCGATCACCACCTTCGGAATGCGTGAGCGCTGCGACAGGCTGACGGCCGCCGAGATCAGCCAGTCGGCCGCCTTTCCCAATATGAGCAGGCTGACCAGTATGACTCCGGTCAGCAGGCTCCAATGGGTCTCGGACAAAAAGGATTGAAAGGCTTGTTCCAAGGGGGCGAGCGTGGGTCGTGGGGTGACAGTCACTCAGGCGGTGAGTGGCTGATGGCGGGGTCCACGTGGGAGTCGGCGGGTCCCGCAGGCAGGATGCTATTCCTTTCGGTCCCGGATGGCAATCAAATCCCGCCTTCGGCGCTTTCACCGGCGACCTTCTCCCTTGAGTCCGGCTCCAGGTGCACCGTGTATCTCTGGGTAACCGGAATGCAGAAGGTGTCGGCGTCGTCGCAGGCGAAGTAGCGCACGGTAAGGCGCAAGGGCCGGTGCTGTCCGGTGGCGGCGATGTCCAGCAGGAACTCCCGCGGGTCCTTGTCGGCCGGTTGCTCCACCTTGGGGCCGGTTGCGCGGCTGGGCGTGACTCGGACTCCCTCGGCAGTTTCCAGCCGGAATTCCAGCGGCTTGACCCGGTTGTTCCAGTGGACGGCGTAGCCTGGATCCAGGTGGAAACCGAGATAGAGCTTGCCCTCTCCCCGAGTCAGAAAGGGTCGATCTACCTCCGCCCGCAGAGTGGCGTAGTAGGGGATGGGCCTTTTCTGCTTTCCCGGCACGATTTTCAGCGGGACCATTTCGGCAGGGCGCCGGACCCCGGGAACGATGCCGGAGGGAATTTTCCGGTTGGGCCGATCGGACTTTGCCCCCTTCTGCGGCTCGGCTGCCCCAGACCGTTCCGTGCTGACGAGCGTCAGAGCCAGAAGCCCGAACCCAAGCCATGCGGTAGTACGCGTCACCGTTCTTCCTCCCCTTGTAGTGTATCGCCTGTCGAACGGCAGCCGCCAGTCGTTTCGTAGATGCCGCCTGTGCCAGTGCGGTGTCCCTGCAGTGAGGGCGTCCGGCTCTCTCTGAGCTCCGTGGACTTGCGGGTCCAGACCGCCAGCAGCACCGCACCGATGGCGATCAGCCCGGCCGACAGTCCGACCCACAGGCCCTGGACCCCCCAATTGAAATGAAAGCAGAGAAGATAGCCCAGCACCATACCCACCGGCCAGTGCCCGATCAGGTTGACCACCATGGGTGTTCTGGTGTCGGCGGCGCCTCTCAGGATCCCGGTAGCCACCACCTGTATGCCATCGAAAAACAGGAAAGCCGCGGCGATCAGCAACAGGGACGCTCCGATGGAGATCACCTGCAGGTCCGTGGTGAAGAGGCGGATGATCCCTTCCGGCAGCAGGACAAAAAACAGACCGGCGACCAGCATGAAGCCGCTTCCCAGCAGCAGGGCCATCCACCCCGAATCCGCCGCCCGCTGTGGATTTCCACGGCCGATTTCCCGGCCCACCAGTACCGCTCCGGCCGAGGAGACACCCAGCGGAACCATGAACACGAAGCCGGCCGCATTCAGCGCGATCTGGTGGGCGGCCACCGCTGCCGGTTCCAGCTTGCCCGCCAGCGAGGTCACGGCGGCGAAGACCCCCACCTCCAGGGTGGTCTGCAGCGATGCCGGAAGACCCAGGTTCACCAGGCGGCGCATTCTGTCCAGGTCGAGCCTGAAAGAGATCCGTAGAAGGGGTGTCCGCTGGCGGCGGTGGTGACGGAAGATGAGCATCCCCAGGCCGAAAGCCATGTAGAGGCGCGAGATGCAGGTGGCCCAGCCGGCGCCCTCCACCCCCATGGCGGGGAACCCCAATTTACCGAATATGAGCACCCAGTTGGAGCCGACATTCACCAGGTTGGCGGTGACCAGCACCACCATGATTCCCTTGACCCGTCCGATTCCCTGCAGGTAGCGGCGAAAGTTGTTGTAGAGCATCAGCGGGAAAATGCCCCAGCTTACCGCCACCAGGTAGGGCGGCGTGAGGGCCAGCACCTCGGGGTGGAAGCCCCAGAGGCCCAAGAAGGGCAGGCTGCCCCAGAGGATGAGCATCATGAGGGGACTGAGGAGAACACTGAGATGGATGCCGTGCACCAGCCATTCCTGGCATTCCTGCCATCGATTGGCTCCGTGGGCTTGCGAAACCAGGGTGTCCAACCCCAGCGACAGGCCCATTCCCAGGATGGTTGCCGCCAGGAAAACCGCCGTTCCGATGCTCACGGCCCCGATGGCTTCCGCACTCAGGCGCCCCACCATCATGGTGTCCACCAGGCTCATGGTCATCCAGCCCAACTCGGTCATGGCCACCGGAACTGACAGCCAGACCATCGGTTTCAGTTCTCGGAGCAGTCTGACGCGAGGATTCTTCGGAGCGGGATTGGGGATAGGGGACATTCTTTTTGTTTTGTGGTTTGGGAAGTTACTCCGTAAACTCTCGGAACGCTCCAGCCGGCCCGACGAGCGTCAGGGAACGACAGCCGGACGATTGGGCAATTGCTGCCGGGAACGAGCCGACGGCGGCGGTAGAGGGTTCATTCAACGAGTTAAGGAGGTCCCTTGGTCATGAGAGAGGAATCCAATGTAGCAAAAACCAGACCCATGGAGCGCCGGGAATTTCTGCGAGCGGCAGGGAAGATCGCTGCCGTCACCGCCATGACCTCGGAGGCCTTCGGACGCAACTTCGGTCCTGATTCGGAGCCGGTGCGCTACCCGGAGCCCGACGTGGTGGCACTGGACAAGCGCTTCAAGTACAAGCTGGGGAATTCACCCATTCTGCGCCTTCACCGCGGGACCCTGTGGGCAGAAGGGCCGGCCTGGAACGGCGTCGGCCGCTACCTGCTATGGAGCGACATCCCCAACAACGAGCAACTCCGCTGGTTGGAGGAAGACGGTCACGTGGCCCGGCGGTTTCGCTTTCCCTCGGGAAACTCCAACGGGAACACCTTTGACTTTCAGGGCCGGCAGATCGCCTGCGAGCACGGCAACCGCAGGGTGGTGCGCTACGAGTTCAACGGAGGAATCACGGTGCTGGCCGACTCCCATGGGGGAAAGTCGCTCAACGCTCCCAACGACGCCGTGGTCCATCCCGAAGACGGCGCCGTCTGGTTTACCGATCCCGGATACGGCAGCCTGATGAATTACGAGGGGCACCGGGCCGACACGGGATCCCTCCAGCCCTACCAGAAGGAAGCCATCTACCGGGTCGACCCCCGGCAGGGCACACTGCAAAAGGTGGCGGACGATATTTACAAGCCCAACGGGCTCTGCTTTTCTCCCGATTACAAGAAGCTCTACGTGGCCGACACCGGGGCCTCACACTACCCGGACGCACCCAAGAACATCAAGGTCTGGGACGTGGTGGACCAGAGGCATTTGCGAAACGGCAGAGAGTTCGCTTCCATGGAGTTCATGGGTAAGACCGGCTTCGCCGACGGTATCCGGGCCGATACCGACGGCAACGTCTGGGCCAGCGCCGGTTGGGTGGGGGACGGTTACGACGGGGTACACATCTTCGCCCCCAACGGCGACCGCATCGGCTTGATCCGGCTACCGGAGATCTGCTCCAACGTCTGCTTCGGGGGAACCAAGCGCAACCGGCTGTTCATGACCGGGAGTCAGTCCCTCTATGCGGTCTACGTGGAGACGCAGGGAGTCCACCTGACCTGAAGTCGTCGGTCTATTTCCCAATTGCGGCCTTGGCGGTCCTTTTCACGGGGGCCGTCAGCTTGCATCAGCCTCCACGGTCTTGTCGCCGCGCCCCTTGCCCTTGATGAGGAGCAAAATGGAGCCCAGAACCATACCGATGACCATGGCCATCACGATCCAGACCACCAGGTTGCGCACCGGAATCACCAGGTAGCCCTGAAAGGGGGCGATGCCCTCGCCCACGTTTCCTCCCCCGGCGGTGAGGAAGCGGGGCGATTGCCACTGCCAGAGGTAGGCCATCCAGTAGGTCACCAGCACCATCAGCCGGGTGTAGAGGGTATAGAGAAAAAGGTCCTTGAACAGCGCTCGATAGGGACGAGCGCTGCCATACGAGTGGATCTGGTAAGCGAGATAGAAGGGCACCAGAAAGTGCAGCCAGGCGACCCCCAGAAGGTTGTTGATCGAATCGGGAGCGCCCAGTTGTTCCAGGACGATCCTCAACAGGACCAGGATTGCGGCGACGATCAGGGGCCATTTCAGTCTGTTTCCGGCGTCCGATGCCATGGGTTGTCTCCTTGGGATGCAGTCGATGTCGGTAGCCTTTAGCATATCACGGCCCGGAGCTTGGAACGATTCCCCCCGGTCGGAGTTGGCGGTTGGCACGCGTCACCGGATCCGGGAAGGAGAGGCCTATTCCGTGGTTGGCTAGCCCTCCGTCCTCGACGACGGGACGGATCATTCACGGTGAAACAGGATTTTTGCAGGTGAGTCCGGCCTCCGCCGTGCCAGGCGGATCATTCAGAGGAGAAACAGCCAGCCGTTTGCGTTTTGGAAAGAGACAGGATTAATCAATTATCTACCCATGCTTGACCCCGAGCCGGTCTCCAGCCACCAGGCGCAAGAGGATTGTTTCGGAAAAGTTCCGGTTCCCCTCGGCGTCTTGCTTCGTGTGTCTTCGTGGTCGTTCGTGTCCCTTCGTTTCCCTTCGTGGATAACTCTTTTTTCTTTTGTTTCAAATAGGATTGGTCCCTTGATCGGGTGTCTCTTTGTGGCTGCAGGCGGCGGCTCGGCACGAGCCCTGGATTTTGTGCAGCAGATCGCTCCCGGAGTCCATCTGGCCGGCTTTGCCGACCGCTTCGGTTCCGCCAACTGCGGTTGGATCGAGTTGGAGGATCGGACGGTGCTGATCGACCTGCCGCATGGGATCGGGGCAGAAGCATTTCTGGCGATTGTTGCCCGAACCAGTTCCAAACCGGTCCGCTCGCTGTTGCTCACCAGTGCACCGGATCCGGAAAATCAAACGCTGCAGGCACTCAGGGCGCGAGGCGTCGAGGTGATTGAGGGTGGCGCGGCGCGGAGGGAAATCTCGTTCGGTAACGGACCGGGACTCATCGAAGCGATCCCCTGCGACGACGGCCTGGAACCCCCGGCGGCAGCCTTCTATCTGCCGCGTGAGCGGATCCTGTTTGCAGGTCGGATGGTTATTCACGGTCCTCGGGCCGATCTGACGGGCCGGGACACCCTGGCCTGGACGGCTACGCTGCGGAAACTGAAGCAACTCGGGGCCAAGCGGGTGGTTCCGGGCTACGGCAGTTGGGAGGGAGAGGATCTGCTGGGTCGCCAGATGGGGTATCTGGCCGAACTGCGCCGCCAGGTGGCGTACGGGATCTGCCTGGGCCTCCCGCTGAAAGAGATCCGCAAAGGGATCCTGTTGCCCGCTTCCTACTATGCGTGGCCGCCTTACGGTGAGCCGACCGCCGAAGACATTGAGCACCTGTTCCGGGAACAGACGATCCCCACGGCTCCCTTCGGACAGCAAGGGCCCCCCGGGCAAGGGCAGAGACCTCAGGCCCTGGTCCTGATCGGCGACCGCTTTCACGAACCGGAGCACATCCAGGCGGGCTTGGAACCGGTCTTCAAGGCGACGGGGGTGACCCCCCACTTTGCCGTCGACGTCCGGGCGCTCTCAGCCGAAAACCTGGCTCGGGTCCAGCTGCTGGTGGTCTTGAAGGACGGCATGCTGTGGCCGGAGGGGAATGACCGCCCCTACCGGCAGTGGATGACCATGGAGCAGCAGAAAGCGGTGGTGGAATTCGTGGAAGCCGGCGGGGGATTTCTGAACCTGCACAACTCCATGGGACTCTACCCCGAGGGGCCCTACCTCGACCTGGTGGGAGGGCGCTACCAGGGGCACGGTCCTCTGGAGAGATTTGGGGTGGAGGTGGTGGATGGGGAGCACCCGGTTACCCGGGGCGTGAACAGCTTCTTTATGGCCGACGAGCAGCACACGCCCTCCTACGATGCGCAGAAGGTGGGGTTGCTGCTGAGGAATCGGTCGGATCAGGGCAGGGTGGCCGCAGCCGGATGGGCCTATCAGGCCGGCCGGGGACGCCTGTGTCACTTGGCCAACGGCCATACCCGGGAATCCCTGGACCATCGGATGTTTCAGCGTTTGATGCGGAACGCCGTCAAGTGGTGTCTGGGTGCGCCCGATCCTCGATAGGGCCGGGCGCCATTCCGGCTACCCGCCTGATTTGGAGAGGCGGAATCAGTTCTTTTTCTTCTTTCTCTCCTCTTCTGCCGAGAAGGTGGTTTTCACTTTGCTGGAGAGGGCCGTGATCATGGTCTTGGCCTCTGCCGCGTGGGACCCCATGGGCTCGATCTCGAGATATCTCTGATAGGCCTCGAGGGTGCCGGGAGCGGGGATGGTCTCACCATCGTCGGTCACCGTGGCCATGCTGACCAGGGTGACGGCGAGCTGGTACTGGGCCTCGCCATTATTGGGATTGTCCGCCAACGACTTCCTGAAGGCTTCTACTGCCTCCTTTAGTCTGCCCGTTGTCACGTACGCCGCCGCAATTTTGAAATAGCTCGAGGATAGCTGTTTGGGCGCCAGTTCGGAGATATTCTCGACAGTGGCGTAGGCTTCCTTGCCCTTTCCTCCCATGGCAAGGGCTACGGCCATGCTGGTTGTGTAAGCGACTTCCGAGTTGGGGTTGGGATTCTTCTTTGCCAGAGCGGTGAGAGCCTTCTGGTAGCTGTCGACAGCCTGGTCATATTTTCTCATCCGCCGGTAGGTGTCGCCCAGAAAAGCGTGGATCATATGCTGATTGGGGTCCATCTCAGCAGCTTTCTCGAAAGCCTGGGCGGCCATGGTGAAGTTCTTTTTCTTGAACATGTCCCGCCCGCGCTGAAACTCCTGATTCAGCTTGTCGTAGGCTTCTTGCTGTGCACCGGATGGTCCGCTGCTTGTGCGGAGTTGTATGGGAGGAAGGACACGCGATTCCTTTCCACCCAGGCACTCGGACTTTGGACTGCAGACGTCGATCGTGTTTTCCCAAACCTTGCTGTCATCAATGAATATCGAGACCTTGTATCGCCCGATCGGAATAAAGTAGCGATTGAAACGCCCCTTCTTGTTCGTTTTGGCCTCAATAGGTTTTCCGGCCCTCCCTAAGTTCTCGAATCTGATGACGGCCTTGTTAACGGGTTTGCCGTCCAGAGAAACGGAGCCTTCGACGGTGCCTCTTTGAGCCAGGGCTTCCGGCGGCTCAGCCAGCGCCGCAAAGGTCAGAACCAGGCCACAGGCCAAAAAGAATTTCCAATGTTTCTTCATGGGAACCTCCAGTGTCATCTCCTCGGAATGGGGTGCGGTCGCCGTTAGGGAACCGGGACCTCAGTCTGGAAAATTGCGCCAACGAAAGGGGGCCAAGCAACTGCCAATTATAGGCCAGGGGACTTGGCGCTGTCACCCATTCTTCAGCGACCGTGAGTTGACGCCCGCTTGCATTGACGAAGAATCTTGTCCTTGGGTTTCAGAATTGAAGGATCGAAGGAGGAACCGGATTCAGCCGATCAACCCGTTGCCACCGGGTTGGGAGAGATCTGGCGGTGAAGGGCGGGCATGACTTCGGAGGCGAACAACTCCAGGCTGTGGATGTGCCGCTCCTTGTCGTCCCAGTCGTGAGCCACCAGCACCAGCGTGCCGAACGGTCCCACCTCCCGGCGCAGCTCAACGATCTGACGGGTCACCTCTTCGGGGTCGCCGGCAATGACGACCTCGTTCATGAAGTAGTCGAGGTTGCAATCGGCGTCGTCCATCTCCGGGTCTCTTCGGAACAACTTCAGCTCGCCGGCGAACTTTCGGGTAAAGGTCAGGATGTATTCGATGGTCCAGCCCAAGGTATTTTCGCGCGCCAGGCGTTTGGCTTCCGCGGTCGAGTCGGCCACGAAGATGTTGAGCGAAACCTTCCAATCCCGCGGTTGGGGTGTCCGTCCGGCCTGCCGAGCCGCCTGACTGTAAGTGATCCAGTGATCCTTCAGCACCTCTCTATGGAGCATATGGTGGCTGAAGGGCTGAAAGCCCCGGGCGCCGGCCATTTTGACCGTTCCCGAACCGCGGCTCATGCAGGGGACCGCGATGGGGGGATGGGGAAGTTGGTAGGGCCGGTGAACCACTCCGGTCCCAAGTTCTGCCGAAACACTTTCCTTCAGGCGGTAGTCCCAGAATTTGCCGGTCATCTCCCGCGGCGGTGTTTCCCCCCAGAGTTTCAGGATCATGTCGATGGATTCGGCGACCATGGCCCCGCTGTTCCTGGGTTCGACCTTGTGCACTTCCAGGTCGGAGGGAACCGCGCCCGGCCCGAAGCAGAGGTTCAGTCGTCCCTTGCACAGATGGTCCAGGAAGGCCAGACGCCCGGCTACCTGGGCGGGGTGGTGGTATTGAAGACAAATGGGCGCCGGTCCCAGACGAATCCTCTCGGTCAGGGTAAACGCCTTGGCCAGAAAGATCTCCGGCATGACGATGTTTTCGTAGCTTGAGGTGTGGTGCTCGCCCACCCAGAACTCCTCGTATCCCCACTCCTCGCAGCGGCCGATCAGTTCCAGGTCCTCGTCGTAGCACTGGGCCTTGGGCTTGGCCGGGTTGTGGATGGGCATCAGGAACATGCCGTATTTCAGGGGTTGGGCGGGACTCATGGAGGATTCCTCACTGGGATTGACCGAAACCGGGCTCCTCGGCTGCAAGACCGGAAACATATATTCAACCCCGGGTAGAGTCAATCTCAAAAAGGGTGCCGCGATTTGCAGGACAACTGGAGAGGAACCGGGCCGACAGAGCTGATACGATTGAGCTCATCCCCCAATCCCGGGCATCCCTGTTTCGGGGTGCGCTTTTCTCTTTGAGTTGTCCGGAAACATCGAATAGATTAGGTGCTGATTCACGACACGAGGCCGGGTCGGCGCCGGGCCCGGGAACGCCGACATCGAAGGGAGAAGAATCGAAGATGCCCAATGGGAACTGCTATACCGATGACTGGAAACGGACCACCCCCGACTATGCCGTCTATCTGCAGGAGGCTCCGGGGGAACGTGACGAGTATTCCGACCACATCCACGTCTTTTATACCCCGGGAGGCGATCTCATGTGCATGTGGACCCAGGGTTCCCATGAGAGTTCTCCCGACCTGCGGGTGGTTTGCTCCCGCAGCAAGGATGGTGGAAAGACGTGGTCCCCGATTGTTGCCATTGACGAGCCCAAGTACAAGAACATGGTCCCGGCCCTGGGATTCCCCCTGATCAGCCGCACGGGCCGGATTTACTGTCTCTACAATCAGCATCTGGGTTACGGCGACGGGGGACTCTACTCCGGGCCCCTGCGGGTGAAATATTCCGATGACGATGGTCACACATGGATCGCCAGTGGCGTGGATCTCCCCTGGCGGCGGACCCGTTTCGACCACCCCGATCCCAAGGTCCATCCCAGCGGGATCATCTGGCAGCAGCCCATCCGGGACGCCAGGGACCGGGTGATCGTGGGATTCACGCGCTGGAGCAGCCGCATGGCTTATCCCCGACCCATCGGGGGGAATCGAAACCACTCCGACAGCGGCATCGAGTTCATGCGTTTCGAAAACGTGGATGAAGGCCCCCACCCCAAGGACCTGAAAATCACCTGGCTGCCGGACGAGGCAGGAACCGTTAGGGTCTCGCCCAACATCGAGCCCGAGCACTCTCGCGGCTACAGCCTGGCCCAGGAGCCGGGGCTGGTGCTTCTGCCGGACGGGCGATTGTTCACCACCATGAGGACTGTCACCGGTTACATCTGGTACACCGTTTCCGATGACCACGGCCACAGCTGGCGTCCCACCCAACCCATGCGCTATCGAGACAACGGCGCCAAGGTCGAGCATCCCAAGTCGCCCGAGCCCCTCTACCGCCTGGCTGATGGCCGTTACCTGTTCTTCTACCACAACCACTCCGGCTACCGGGACGGGGCCACCGGCCCCTGGGACATGGACGCCCGCCGCCCCGTCTACATCACCGTGGGAGAGTTTCGCCCCCAGGCGGAGCAACCCCTCTGGTTCAGCGAACCCAAGTTTCTCTTCGACACCCAGAAGGTCACCGCCGGGGTGACCCGGCTCTGGTGGCTGGCCATGTACGCCAGCCTGACGGAGCGGGACGGCCAGCGAACCTTCTGGTACGCTGACCGCAAACAGTTCGTCCTGGGAAAAAACATCACCGACGAGATGCTGGCCGACATGAAGGCCCCCGAGGCTTGAGGCTTATGAACATGAAGAAGATACGGATGAGAAATCAGGTGCCGTTCGGCCGGCCGGCCGGCCTGCTCCTTTCAACGGCCATCCTCTGGACCGGCTGTGCGGTGTCGCCCCCTTCCGGTGAGCAACCCGCGGTGGGGACTTCCAACGCTGCTTCGGAGCCCAACGCCATCTATCTGACCGACCTGGAGAAGTGCCAGCCGACTTCCGCCCTGGCCAGTGAATGGAAACATGGCACCTGGCGGCTGCTTTCCTACGCCACCGATTCCTTGAGCGGCAACCTGCTGGTGGCCGCCGAGGACAACCGGCCACCTGAAATCACCTATCCGCTGCAGCGGGAAGGATGGCACCGGATCTACATCGGCATCTACCGCGAACCGTTCACCGGCCCCAGACGAATTCAGGTCCGCCTGAGCCACGACAAGGCCTTCGCCACCCTGACGGGGCTCGAGGGGGCCAAGGACCATCAGGAGCATTTTATCGATGATATTTTCTGGAAGGAAGCCGACCTCACCGGTAGGGACATCGTTTTCAAGCAGATCGTCGAGCCCATGGCGGTGCACGCCTGGGTCGCTTACATCAAGCTGGTGCCCCTCACTGAGAAGCAGGTGCGATCCATCCAGACTGACCGTCGTCGTAAGGACACCAAGAGACTGTTCATCCATAACGACGCCGGAGTGATCGATCGCAGCGGAACCGAGCAGAAAATCCGGGATCAACTGGAACCGCTGCGTCATTCCGACGTGGCCCGGGTCTACTGGGAATTCGGTACCGGCGACCGCGCCAAGCGTATCTCCAAGATCGCCCGGGACCACTCGCTGGATTTGACCCAAGCGGCAGGGGGCCGTCCCTTCTTTACCAGCCCCCACAGCCGCTGGTGGGCCGAGAGCTGGAAGGCCTACCACGAGAACGGGGTGGACCCCTTTCTGGTGGCTGCCGAGTACGCCCGCCAGTTGGGAATAGAGTTCCATGCCTCCTACCGTCCCGGGGGCTTCATCTACCCGGCCAACTATGGTCCGACGCTTCCGGGCGTCGGCTTTTATGAAAAGCACCCGGAGTTGGTCTGCATGAATCGCGAGGGCAAACCCATGCCCCGTATCTCCTATGCCTTCCCCGAGACTCGGCGCTATGTGTTGTCGCTCTATCGTGAAGTGGCCACGGAAAATCCTATCGACGGAGTGGCGGTTCTCTACAATCGCCGCCCACCGCTGGTGGCCTACGAGGCGCCGGTGGTTGAAGGGTTTCAGAAAAAGTACGGCTTGGACCCGCGCCAGCTTCCGGAGAATGATCCTCGCTTCATGCGCCACCGTTCACAGTTCCTGACCCAGTTCATGAGAGAGCTGCGGGCCGAGCTGGACCAGATAGCTCGAGAGCTGAAGAGGGAGACGCCCTTCGAGATCACAGCTGTTGTTTCCAATGGCGAAGAAAACCTGCTGTTGGGGATGGACCTGGCCACCTGGGTTGAGGAAGGTCTGGTGGATGTGATTATTCCCTATTCCTCGGTCGAGCGGATAGGAGCCTATGGAAATAAAGTTGGCCCAAACACATGGGACGGCGAACCCAGCTGGGAGGACCCCCAGGATGTGGAGTGGTTTGTCTCCCTGGTCAAGGGCACCCGAACCCGGGTGGCCCTGAACATGATGCCGCGGTTCCTGACGAAGGAAGCTCAATACCGCAAGGCGCACCAACTCTACGAGGCCGGGGTGGAAAACCTCTTCTTCTGGGACGGGACCCACAGAGTGCGCAATGTTCTGCGGCTGGGACACCGGGAAGAGGTGTCTGACTGGATGGCTTCGGGTCAGCCTCCCTTCCGACCCACCAACGTAAGGGTTTGGGAACTGGGGGGATGGGACCTGCACACGGAAACCCCCGGGTAGCCGGCCGGCTGAAGCATCGGCCGGGACATTTGTGGGCAGGACGCCCGTGCTCCCCGGCGATGCCGTAGGCTGAAATTCACTCACCGGGCGCCGCGTAGCGGTAACCGCCGGCGTGCGTCGGTTGCGGTGGGGGAGTCGCAGAAGCCGAGCCGCAGGCGAAGGCTGATGCGGAGGGGGGCCAACGCGGCGCCTCCGAACGGCAGCGCCGAATGGCGAAGGCTGATGCGGTGGGGGGCAGGCGCCGGGCCGCCATTCCGTGTCGGAAGGTCCGGTCAGGGCCCAGCCTGGCGGTCCAGCCGGAGCAGCGTTTGCAGCAGCAGGTTGGCTCCGTTGGTGACGTCGCGCGGTTTGGTGTATTCCTTTGGCGAGTGGCTGATCCCGCCCACGCTGGGAACGAAGATCAGGGCGGAGGGAGCAATGTGGACCATATTCTGGGCGTCGTGGGCGGCCCCGCTGGGCAGTCGGGCGTAGCTCAGGTCCAGGGCTTCGGCCGATTTCCGGATCACCTCCTGCAAGTTCGGGTCGGTCAGGCTCGGCTCCACCCCGATGTCGATTTCGGTGAACTCTATCCCGGTCCCGGTCTCCTGTTCGATGATTCGCGCCCGCCGCCGGATTTTCTGAAAGACCCGCTCCAGCTTGGGCTTCGCGAGATCGCGCAGCTCCAGGCTCAGCTCCACCCGTCCGGGAATGACGTTGGGAGCTCCCGGCTCGGCCCTGATGCGCCCCACCGTGGCCACCTGTCTTCCGGGAAGGCTGGTGGCGGCCCGGTTGACCGCGATCACCAGCCTGGCGGCCGCCAGCAGGGCGTCCCGGCGGGCGTTCATGGGTGTGGTGCCGGCGTGGTTGGCTGAACCCGTCACGGTTACGTCCCACCAGCGGATGCCGACGAATCCCTCCACAATGCCGATGTCGGTCTCCTCCGACTCCAGGCTGCCGCCCTGCTCGATGTGCAACTCCAGGTAAGCCTTCACCTCTCCGGGGCGGCGGATGACCCGGGAGATTCTCTCGGCATTCCCGCCCAGGGCCGCAATCCCCTGCCGGATGGACATTCCGCTGCGGCTGGATTCCTCCAGGGCTTGGGCGTTGAGCCGGCCCGCCAGGGCGCGGCTGCCGGTCAAGCCTCCTTCTTCGTTGGCGAAGACGACGACTTCCAGCGGGTGTCGAGTCCGGATTCCATTCTCCCCCAGAACCTGGACGCACTCGATGGCCGCCATCACCCCCAGAACGCCGTCGTAGACCCCTGCTCGCGGCACGGTGTCGGTGTGGGACCCCAGCACAATGGGGGCAAGTTCGGGCGAACCACCCTGCAGGAGGCCGGACAGGTTGCCGGCCTCGTCGACTCGGACCTCCAGGCCGGCCTCCTGCATTAATCGGGTCACATAAGCCCGGCCGCGGAGGTCGGCCTCGGTGAATGCCAAACGGGTCACTCCCTGGGTGCTCCCTCCAATGTGGGCCAGTCGGTCAATGCGCTCCTGGAGGCGTTCCGCATTGACCCGGAGAGCCGCCGGTGCTTCGGATTCGGCCCCTTGCAGAGGCCAAGAGAGCAGCAACAAGCCGAGGGTCAGGCGGCAGAGGTCGGGAAACCGGTTGATTTCGGATGGCTGCACGGGCTTCTCCCGGATTGGGCTGATTCCGCGGGTTGTCGAACTTCCCTCAGAAGCCTTGGACTCCTGCGGCAGCCATCATACCCGATGCGGGGAGATCGGGATCACCAACCGGCGTAGTGCCGGCCTCGGGAGAGGCGGCAGGGCTTGCGCCAACGGGATCGCGCAATTATACTGGTTATGTCCTCGAAGACTCCCTCTCCACACGGACCGTTTGTGGGCTGCTCCTATCCCTGCGGCCATTGCAAGTCCTGCAGACACTTGGGGACCGGCGCTCCGCTTCCAACCGGCAGCAGGATTGAACGGTGAGCAGGTGGAACGCCAAGTGAAAGCCGTAGGATCCAAAGAAAGGAGAGGGAGGCGCCATGAGCATCATGGTCACGGAGGTTTATCGGGCGCTGGTCGATGCGGGGGCGTCAGAGGAAAAAGCCAGAGCGGCGGCGGAAGCCATTCCCGACATGTCGGATCTAGCCGATAAAAATGACGTTGCCGAATTCAGGTCCGAGTTGAAGCACGACATTGGCAATCTTCGGTCCGAGCTAAAACAGGACATCGCCGATCTTCAGTCCGAGCTGAAGCAGGACATTGTCGATGTTCGGTCCGAGTTCAAACGCGAGATTGTTGAACTTCGGTCCGAATTCAAACGTGAGATTGTTGAACTTCAGTCCGACTTGAAGCAGGACACCGCCGATCTTCGTTCCGAATTGAAGCAGGACACGGCCGAACTTCGTTCCGAATTGAAGCAGGACACGGCCGAACTTCGGTCCGAGCTGAAGCAGGATTCCGCCAATCTTCGGTCTGAACTGAAACAGAACATTGTCGGACTGAAGGCCGACCTGTACAAGCACATGTGGCTCATGCAGGGGGCGACCGTCCTTGCCATCGTCGGACTATTGAAACTCCTGCCTTGATTGCAGCGGCTCCGATACGTGACTCGTACGGGCCAAGTTCTCAGACGCTCATCATCCGGCAACGACCTGCGAGACCGGGTTCCGGAACCCTTCACATTCCATCCTCGGAATCACGCCAATCGCGGTCCCGGCACGGCATTGTGCCCCTTGCCCCTGCGGTGGTAACATGCTGTCAACTCCAGAGTTGACGTGAAGGTGGGAGGAAACCCGACGATGCCCGGCTCCAGCCGCAGAGCGCTTCTCAGGAAGGTGGGCCTGATGGCCGGGGCTGCCACGTTGAGGACCCCGGTCGCCGGATGGGCCGAACCGCGTTCCCGCAACCGCCCCGACATGGACCGCCTTCGCGAGCGCATCCAGGGGGTTCACTGCTTCATGGTGACCCCCTTTCATACGGACGGCAGCCTCAACGCCGAGGGTCTTCGCCGCAACATCGCCCACCACGCCGATGCCGGAATCCAGGACATGACCATCGTGGTTGGGGGCGGCATGGGGGAGATCTTCTCGCTGGACCTGCAGGAGCATCGGGCCATGGCGGAAGCCGCGGCCAGTGGCGCCCAGGGCAAGTTGCCGGTGGTGGTGGGGGCCTGCGGCGGCTACCGCATGGCCGGGATCATGGCCCGCAACGCCCAGGAAGCCGGCGCCGACGCCATCCTCCTGTTTGCGCCCCCTTACTGGAGCTGGATTCCCGGGTACGACGAGGGCACCATTCGCTACTTCACCGAGGTGGCGCAATCGATCGACATCGGAGTGGTGCTGGCCACGGTGTCGGGCCACAATTTCCCCACCGGCAAGGAGAAGTACTGGCCCAGGGTCCTGAAACGTCTGTCCGAGCTTCCCAATGTCCTGGGGTTCGAGGATTCCAGCGGCGACATCGCCATGGGACAGGAGTTGGGGACTCTGGTCTCCGACCGGCTGGTCTGGATCGCCCGCGGCGAGGGGCACGCCGTCAAGGCCCTGCCGGCCGGAGCCCGCGGCAACACCTCGGCCGTGGCCACCTTCGTCCCTCAGGCCTGCAGGGAGTTTTGCAAGCAGGGGAAGCTGGGAGAGGTCGAGCGCATGCAGGAGGTGCTCCGGACGCGGATACACCCCATGGCTCGAGTCAGGTCCCTCAGTCCCGGCTACCACGTGAGTGGGATCAAGGTAGCCCTGGAGGCCCTGGGTCGGGCCGGCGGTCCAGTCAGGCCCCCGAGCAGGGCCGTGCTTCCAGAGGACCGGCCCCGGATCACCGCCATCGCCCGCGAGCATGCCGAGGCTTGAGCACCGGGGCTGATCCCCAAGTGGAGCGCGCTCCACCTGAATCGGAAATCATGAAGGTGCGAGTATCGTGAACCGGCAAACCTTGTACCCCTGGAAAAGGAGCGGGACCGCCACCCGGGCAACCTGCTTTGGGCCGGCGCTGGTGGCCTTGGCGCTGCTGTCCCATGCGGTGGCCCAGGAAATGCCGGCTCCGGAACCCACCGAGCCGGAGGCCCACTGGATCTATCCGCTGGGAGGACGGCCGGACACCCGCCTGAAGGCCGAGGTCGAAGGCCGGTTGCTGCAGGAGGTGCACGCGGTCTGGTCTCCTGAGCCGGGCCTCAAAGGCGCCATCCTGGAAGTCCGCCCGGTTTCAAATCAGAATAAGGAGTCCGAGGAGAGCGGATATGGAGACAAGGACAAGGTGCCGAATCAACGGGTCAACCTCGAACTGGAGATCGGTGCCGGGGTCCGGAGGGGGGTCCATTCCCTCTACCTGGTTTCCCGCCGGGGGATCTCTAATCCACTGAGCTTTCTGGTGAGCTCCGATCCTGTCATGGAGGAATCTGAGGATTCCGGCGGAGTTGACTCCAAGCCCCGGACCATCCGCCCCCCGGTCATCCTCAACGGCAGGATCTCCCGCGACGGGGGCGTGGACAGCTACGCGCTGGAGGCGACGGCCGGGGAAGACCTTGCTTTCCAGCTATTCAGCCCGGCCGAGACCTTCAGGCAGACCCTCAAGCTGCACAGGGACGAGGGAAGCTGGCTGAGCGGCGACAGACCGGCGGAACTGGAGTTCAGCCACAAGGGAAGTTACAGGCCCTCGCCGGCCAAGCACTGGCGTCATCGCTTTGACCGTGGCGGGCGCTATCTGATCGGGGTGGGGTCGGTCTACGGCAGGGGCGAATCCGAATTCGTCTATCAGCTCCGCATCGTGCCGGCCGGAGACGGATCGGCATACGGGGAATGGCCCGGTTCCGAGGGTCCGGCCAAGTGGAGCGAGCGACGGTACCTCAGGGAGTTGACCCCGAACAGGCTGCGCCAGCTCCGGGCGCGCACGGTCAAGCCCGCCGGTGATGCGCCCCGGTCCAAGGCAGGCCCGGAATCCGACAAGCATTCGAGGGAGACCACCGGCACAGCGGGCTCGCCCGGTCCATCTTCGAATGACGCCAACCCTGCCCCGGTGGTCTTTGAAGAAAAAGAGCCCAGCGAGAGTCGTGGGCAAGCCCTGGCGGTTGCCCTGCCGGCTCTGATCAGCGGCAGCATCGAAGCCCCCGGGGACGTGGATTTCTTTCGATTTCAACTTTCGGCCGGGCAGACGCTGGTCTTTGAGGTGGAAACCCCGCGCGTGTCTCCGCCGGTCTTCAGTCCCAGCCTCAAGGTGTTGGATTCCGCCGGCCACCCGTTGTTCGACAACAAGCACCGCAAGATTGCCCTGACCCGTCAGGACCCCATTTTTCTGGTGGAGCTGCTCAAGCTCCATCTCCCTGACCGGGGAAGCTGCAGCATCGGATCTCTGGCCTTTTTCGAGTCGCTGGAGGCCAAGATGGTGGCCGAGTTCGGCGTTGCCGGAGAGTACACGCTGCAGATCGGCGACCTGACCTCCCAGCAGGGCCATTCGGACCATGCTTACCGGGTTCTGATTCGCCCCGCCATTCCGCACGTGGGAGAGCTTGAGCTCGAAGGGGATCGAATCAATCTCACACGGGGCCAGGTCAGAACGCTGAAGGTGACCACCGGCCTGGAAGAGGGTTATTCGGGCCAGGTGGCCCTGAGCCTGGAAGGCCTGCCTCCCGGGGTGGCGCCCTTGACCGGCACGGAAGTGGAGCTCCCCAGCCCCATCGGGCCCACCACCGAGAGCCGAAAAAGCTTCCTGGGGTTCAGCGAGAAGGCCGTCATCCTGTTGCGGGCCGATGAGCAGGCGCCGTTGACGGACTTGCCGGTGCGGGTCAAGGTGTGGGCGCGGCCGGTCGTCGACAATGAACTGGGAGCCCGGCTTCCTGTGGGAGAATTTCCGCTCATGGTGATCGGTGCGCGGGAACAGGCGTCCGGTTCGTGAGCCGGAGGGACCCTTGGGTGGAATCGGCGGGGTCCGGAGGAGTTTCATGGGGAAACCTGATTGGAAGAAACCTGTCCGCGGTTTGTTGCTGAGCCTCATGCCGATCCTGGCGCCCGGACACCTGGACGCGGAAGAGGATCGCCAATTCCGGCCCGCGGAACCGGCAGCGAGCCGGAACGACTCGGCAGGCTCCGGCCAATTCCGTTCCCCTGAGGGTCTGCGGGACGTTCGCCTCATCCCCTCTCAGGTAGGGTTGTGGGGGAAGAGGGCCTCTCAATCCTTCCTGGTGCTGGCCACCGATGCCCGGGGGCTGGAAGTCGATCTTACCTCCGAGTCGCGGTTCAGCCTGTCGGATGACCGGTTGGCGCAAGTCGAACCCGAGGGGCTGCTGACGGCGCGCCGGGACGGAGAGGTCAGACTGCGGGCCGAGGTGGCCGGGCACAGACTGGAGGCAGCGGTTCGCATCGAAGGGACCGAAGGGGCCAGGCCCTTCGGCTTCGCTCGGGATGTGGTCGGGATCTTTACCCGCAACGGTTGCAACGGCAGTGAATGCCACGGCGGGGTCAAGGGCCGGGGCGGCTTCAAGCTTTCCCTGCACGGTATCAATCCCCGGGAGGACTACCGCTGGACCGTCAAGGGCGGGGTCTACCAGGTGTTGTCCCCCAAGGCCGCCGAGCCCTTCGACCCTCGGGTAAACCTGGAAGAGCCGCAACAGAGCCGATTGCTGCTGAAGCCCGCGCTGGAGCTGCCCCACGGGGGAGGACAGCGCTTCGAGAGGGACTCGGCCGACTACCGGCGGCTTCTGGAATGGATTCGCCAGGGGGCTCCCTATGGGGACGGCGGGTCGGAGTCCCGGATCGAGCGCCTGGAGGTCGTTCCGCCAGAGGCAATCATGGAGCCAGGCACTCGGCGACGACTCCTGGTGACCGCTTTTCTCGAGGACGGCCGCAGTGAAGACCTGAGTCCCGAGGTGCTTTACGAAAGCAGCGACCCCGCGGTTATCGAGGTCAGCCCGGAGGGTGTGGTGCGCGCCCTCAAGCCGGGGCAGGCCAGAGTGGCGGTGAGGGCGGAGGGGAAGCTGGTTCAGGTCCGCTGCGGGGTGATTCAGCAACCGCTGGCCCAATATCGGGAGGTGGCCAGGGGCAATTTCATCGATGACCGGGTCTTTGACCGGCTGCGAGACCTGCACATCGTTCCGGCGGGCCTCTCGAGCGACTCCGCCTTCCTGCGGCGGGTGTGTCTGGACCTGACGGGGACCCTTCCGCCTCCTGGTCGCGTGCGCGAGTTCCTGGCCGACCGGGACCCTCTGAAGCGGGAGCATCTGATCGAGCGATTGCTGAATTCGCCCGAATTTGTCGACTACTGGACCTTCCGCTTCGCCGATTTCTTCCGGGTGGTCTATCGCAATGCCTACAGCTACAAGAGCTGGATTCGGGAAAGTCTGGCCCGCAACAAGCCCTACGACCAGATGGCCCGCGAACGGGTGGCGGGCCAGGGCAACGGAGGGGCCACCCGGCATTTCATCAAGTCGATCAGCGGGGAGATCATGCGTCCCCACGAGAAGATGGGGGAGGACGTGCGGGTCTTCCTGGGGATACGCCTGGACTGTGCACAGTGCCACGACCATCCCTACGAGACCTGGACCCAGGATCAGTTCTGGGGAATTACCGCCTTCTACGGACAACTGACCCGAATCCGCGCCCTCTCGATCTTTATGGATGACATTTCGGGGAACGAGGAGCAGCCCGAGGGACCCAAGGTGATTCACCCCCGCCGCCGGCAGGAAGTGGCTCCCAGTTTCCTGGACGGCTCTCCGCCTCCGGCCCTGAGCAACAACCCTCGGGACCAGCTGGCAGACTGGATGACGTCGCCCGAGAACCCCTATTTCAGCCAGGCCATCGTCAACCGGGTATGGGCCAACTTCTTCGGAAGGGGCCTGGTCGAGCCGGTGGACGATTTCAGACCCGGAAACCCTCCCAGCCACCCCGAACTGCTGGAGGCCCTGGCCGAGGATTTCCGGCGCAGCGGCTATGACCTCAGGCACCTGATGCGGGCCATCACCCGGTCCGGAACCTATCAGTTGTCCGGAGAGCTCAACCCCACCAACCGGGAGGATGAGGTCAACCACTCCCGGGCACTGCCTCGTCGGTTGGACGCCGAGATCCTGCTGGATGCCATTTCACAGGTGACCGGCATCGAGGAGGCCTTTGCCGTACACGACTACGTGGGCGGGGGCACCGAGCCCAAGGGAACCCGGGCTATCGAACTGGTTCCCGAAGTCACTCCCTCTCAGTTCCTGGAAGTTTACGGGCGACCCGTCAGCCGGGACAGCATGCCCTGGCGCGACTACCGTTCCACGCTCAGGCAGGCTCTGCACCTGCTGGTCGGCTCCACCTACACCACCAAGCTCGCGGCCGAGGGGGGGCGGGTCGATCGACTGCTGTCGGCCGGCGCCTCCGACCGGGAGATCGTTCGGGAACTCTATCTGGCCGCCCTGTCCCGCTATCCCACGGCCGAAGAGGAAACCCGGCTCCAGGCCCTGATCGAAGGGGCCCGGTCCCGCCGCAGAGGTGTCGAAAACCTGGCTTGGGGGTTGCTGGCCTCCCGCCAGTTTACCTATAATCATTGAGGGAAACGCGTATGGACCTGTCGATCGATCAGCTTGGCTGCTGCCGGCCCCGCCGGGAATTCCTCAGAGTCGGCGCTCTCAGCCTGTTGGGCCTGAACCTGAGGCAGTACTTGGCCCTGGAAGCGGCCACCCCGGCTAGCGCCCGTTCGCGGAAAAAAGCTCAGGCCTGCATTCTGCTGTGGCTGGAGGGTGGGCCCTCCCAGATCGACACCTGGGACCCCAAGCCCCACAGCCCATTCAATGCCATTCCCACCCGGGCCGACGGCATTCGGATCTCGGAGCTCTTTCCCCGGATCGCCGGCCACATGGACAAGCTGGCCATTGTCCGCTCCATGCACACCGAGGAGAACAACCATCCTCAGGGTACCCACTACGCCCTGACCGGCCACCGGCCCAATCCGGCCTTGAAGTTTCCCAGCCTGGGTTCGATCATCTCCAAGGAGTTGGGGCCGAGGAACAACCTTCCGCCCTACATGATGGTCCCGGAGCATCAGGAGACCGATTTCTTTTCCTACATGGATGCCTACACCTCGGCCTTTCTGGGTTCGGAATACGATCCCATCATTCTGCCCGATCCCAGCAAGGAGTCCTTTCAGATTCCGGACCTGTCCTTGCCCGATACCCTGACGGCTGCCGATATTGCCGACCGCCGGTCGTTTCTGCAGGCGGTGGATCGGGGGTTCCGCCAGAAGGAAAAGCACGCCGAATTCGGCAGGATGGACCGCTTCACCAACCAAGCCCTGACCATGCTGCTTTCGCCCAGCGTCAAGCAGGCCTTCGATCTGTCCCAGGAGTCGGACCGGACCAAGGAGGCCTACGGACGCACCCGAGTCGGTCAAAGCGTGCTGCTGGCTCGCCGCCTGGTGGAAGCCGGCTGTCGCTTTGTAACCACCTCAGGATACGCTCACGGGGCCTGGGACACCCACAAGGACAACGACCAAAGGCTGCGGGACAATCTGGCTCCCACCCTGGACCAGACTCTTTCCGCCTTGCTGGAGGACCTGCAGCAGCGCGGGCTGCTGGACTCCACCGTGGTGCTGGCCATGGGCGAGTTCGGCCGCACCCCCCACCTGAATGCCAACAATGGGCGGGATCACTATCCGGACTGCTGGTCGTTGATATTGGGGGGTGGAGGCATTCAGGGCGGGCGAGTGGTAGGCGCCAGCGACGAGCAGGGCGCCCAGGTGGCCGAACGGAGGGTCACCATGGGCGACCTCTTCGCCACCATCTACAAGGCCATGGGCATCGATTGGACCAAGGAGTACGTCAACCCCGGAGGACGTCCCCTCTACATCGCCAACTCCATCGACGACGTCATGGGGCAGCCGCTCCACGAGCTGGTGTGACCGGCCGGCAGGTAGGCGGTTTCTGTCTTTCCCTCTAAAACGCAGCCTGCAGGATGCCCTCCAGGTCATCTACGGTGGCCTGACGAGGATTGCTGCGCATGAGCCGCTTGATCCCGAAAGCCGCCTCGGCGAAGGATCGGAGCTGGTGTTCCTGCACTCCGATTTCCCGGAGCTTGTCGGGGATGCCGATTTCTTTTCTCAAGGATCGCACCCGCTCGATGGCGGCGTCGGCGGCAGCCTCGGCGGGCAAGCCCTCCACCTGGAGGCCCATCAGTTCGGCCAGGCGGGCCAGGGGCTCCACCCGGGCCGGTTTGTTGAATTCCATCACATAGGGTAGCAGCAGGCCGTTGCCGCAGCCGTGGGAGCAGTGAACCGCTCCGCCAATGGGATATTCCAGCGCGTGGACCGCGCCCACGCCCACGTTGCTGAAGCCCATTCCCGCGATGAGTGCCGCCAGGTGCATGCCCTCCCGTGCCGCCAGGTTCTGACCATCCCTGACGGCATCCGCCAGGTGACGCACGATCAGCCCGACGGCCGGCTCCACCATGGCGTTCCCCAGGGGATTGCGGCCCTGATAGATGGAAATCTCGCCCTCCGGGATCTCGAGTCGGGAGCTGTCGGTGGCCATGAAGGCTTCCACGGCGTGGGTGAGGGCGTCGATGCCGCTGTCTGCCGTGGCCTTGGGGGGACAGGTGACGGTCATGAGCGGATCCACCACCGCCGCCCGGGGCCTCAGGTAGTTGCTGGCGATGGCCACCTTGATGTTGTTCTCGGTGTCGGTCAGGATTCCCGCGTGGGTGACCTCGGAACCTGTCCCGGCCGTGGTGGGCACCGCGATCAGCGGCAGGATGGGGCCCGGAACCTTCCCTTCACCCATGTAGTCCCGGGGTTGGCCTCCGTGGGTGAGCAGGACGCCCAACGTCTTGGCCAGGTCCATGTTGCTGCCGCCTCCCAGCCCCACCAGCAGGTCGGGTTTGTGCCGGGAGGCGAAGTCGTGGCAGCGGAGCAGGGCGGCAATGGAGGGCTCCGGCTCGCCTCCGTCGAAGAGGGTGACCCGCACGCCCCCGGAAGCCAGCCGGGACTGCACCTGGTCGGCCAGACCGGCTTTCACCAGAGCCTTGTCGGTCACCACCAGGGCATGGCCGGCTCCCAACTCCCGAGCAATCTCACCCAGTTGATCGGTGGCGCCTCTGCCGAAGTGAATGGCTCCCGCAGTATGAAAACTCCATGTGGTCCGCATGCCGGTCTCCCTCCCCATGAACCGTGTCAGATCGATGAAAATCAAGGCTGAGTATAAAGATTCCTTGGCCGCGTGTCACCGTTCCGGGGGTTCAGGCAAGCAGGGCCGCCACCCGGCCGGGCAGATCATCCGAGAGTGAAACACCGAACCCTCATGGCCCATCGGGAACGAGGCCAATGTCCGTTAAGCCGGTTTTCTGTTTAATTAACATGGATGCACAGGATTGACAGGATTGACAACACTAGTCGGGTGCGACTTGGTGAAAAAGGGGAGTTCACCACAAAAAGCACAAAAGTCACAAAACGAATTTCGTGAGTTCGAGCCTTGACGATCCGAAGTTGATCCCCATGGCGACGCGTTGACCGAATGTACGCAGATAGCGCGGAACTTGTGCGACAGGTTCGGGAGTCAACGCCTTGCAGGCTTTCAGTGTTTTGTTTTTTTTGTGTTTTTGTGCCTTTTGTGGCCATCCTCGGCAAAGGCCCCGCTGCCGAATCTTGCAAAAGGCTCGAGAGTGAAACAATCGGAAATCGATAATCCATTCGCGAGCTTGGTATCCCGTCACGGTTCACCTCAACGCCTTAGTGGCCCTTCGTCGTCCTTCGTGCCCCTTCGTGGATTACTCGTTTCTCCTTCTTGCACTTCGTGGATAAGCCCCGGTTATTTCGGGCAGGGGGATCTCAGTTTCTCCAGGACTGGCGGTGGTATTGGAGAATGGTGGGCCGAAGCTTGGTGTTGATTTCGATATGAGCGTCATCGAGCCAGCCTTTGCCGAATTCGCTGGCGTTGGACAGCAGGGCCACGGTGAGATAGCCGGTCGGGACGCCAATGGAAGTCAGCCCCTCCAACCTTTCCTTCATGTCCGACTCGGTGGTTTGGTGCAGCCAGGCCAGGTGCCATCCCCACTCCCCGAAGCTGGGGACGTTCTGCCGGTAAGGCAGGGCCCGGTAGCCGGCGGCGCGCAGCGTTTTCCCGATGCACAGAAACATCTCCCTGGAGTGGTAGGGCGAGGTGGATTGCACGGCCACCAGGCCGGTGGGGCCGAGTTGGCGGGCCAGCCTCCGATAGAAATCCAGAGAGTAGAGCTTGGCCGTGCCTACCGATTTCGGATCGGGAAAGTCGATGATCACCAGGTCATAGGGACCCTGAAGACCGCGAACGAACAGGTCGGCGTCCAGGTTGTACACCCGGACCGTGGCCTGGGGGTAGAGGGTGTCGCTGAGCAGGGAGGAGGCCAGCTTGCTGGGACGGGAGATGGTTTGCACATCCCCGTCAGAGACACCCAGCGCCGGTCGCAGGGTTACCCGGCCGTCCAGCAGGGCTCCCCGGTTGAGTCGAACCAGGTCGGGATGGCTGGCTGCCAGGTCGGTCATGGCGGGATCGATGTCCACCAGGTCCACCCGCCGCACCGCGTCGTATTTCAGCACCTCCCGGAGAGCCAGGCCGTCGCCGCCTCCGAGAATCAGCACCCTGGTGCTCGAGGAAGCTACCGCAAAGGGAACGTGGACCAGCATCTCGTGGTAAATGCGCTCGTCCCGGGAATTGAACTGCAAGTGGCCGTTGATGAAGAGGCTGAGCCGGTCGTTCCTGCGGGTCATGACGATGTGCTGGTACCTGGAGGTGTGGCTGTAGATGATCGGGTCGCTGTAGGTCCTCTGTTCCAGCGAAACTCTCCATTCCTCCGACAGGGCCAGCAGGCAGCCCAGGATCGCCACACCGGCGCAGGAGAGCAGCAGAAGCTTCCTGAAGTGTCGCAGCAGAGGACGGAAGTAGGCCAGCCCCAGCAGGGCCAGCAGGAGGTTGGCGCATCCCAGGGCCACGGCGATCTGGTTGACGGACAGGTTGGCGAAAAGGACGAAAGTGAACAGCAGGGCTCCCGCCAGCGAGCCCACGTAGTCCATGCTCAGGATCTCGGAGAGGTTGGTCTTGAGACTGGCCGAATACTCGCGGTTGATGCGAATCAGCAGAGGGATTTCGAGACCGATCAGAATGCCGATCCCCAGGGAGAATCCCCACAGCAGCAGCATGTAGCTGGAGGAATAGACGTAGGCCAGGTAGATGGCCAGGGCGCTGACCCCTCCCGTCAGCCCCAGCAGGATCTCGACCAGCAGGAACTTGTCGACCAGGTCGCCGCTGATGTTCTTCTGCAGGGTGGCTCCCAGACCCATGGCGAACATCATCAACCCGATGACCACGAAGATCTGCTCATGGGAGGAACCCATCAGGTTGTTGCCCAGCGCTCCCAGGGTGTACTCGTAGGCAATTCCGCAAGCCCCCATGACGAACATGGACGCCGCCAGCACCTTTCGGGCATGTCGGAACCGATTCATGGCGAGAAATGCGGGTTTAGAGCATGAAAAAGAGGATGGACGCCATGCCGATGGCCACCACCGCCTCGATCCAGGCGGCTCCCAGGTTTCTGTCGACGGCGATTTCGTGGGCGATGCGGGTCCGCGGCAGCAGCGCGTGGTCGACCATCTCACGCAGCAGAAACAGGGCCACGAAGCCGACGGCCGCCAGGCTGGCGTATTCGGTGAGACTGGCGCTGAAGGATTCGAAGTGGTGGGCGCTTGCCTTGAGCAACAGGATGCCCAGGGCGACCATGTTGCCGCCGAATGCTACCCCTGCCGCCGGGTTGTCCTTCTCGATCTCGGCGTGAATGTCGTAGCGGGTGATCCACTGATAGAAGATGGAGAAGAGGACCAGCGTCACCTGACCTGCAAGGAAATAGCACAGAGCGGTGATGGGGCCGGTCCAGGCCCCGGCAAAGGCGGATTCAGGGGGAATTTCACCGTAGATCCCTCCCGCCAGGATGAGAGCGGTGGCGATATAGGCTCCGCACAGCACGGCTCCCGTCCCCACGTTTCTGTCCTGGACCAGTTCCTTGTAGATGCCGAATTGGCGCAGCACCAGCTTGTCCACCAGTTTTCTGCCCAGGTTGAGCAGTACGATTCCGCCCAGGGCGTAGGCAGCCACCACCCCCAGTTCGGGTAGAAGCCGGTCGAGATTCAGCAGGTCGCCCTCGGTTCCGGTGGAGGCGCCCAGGAAGATAATCATGACCCCGGCGTAGTAACCGCTCAAGCTCAGCCCGATGGCGGGGTTGTCCCGGACCGTCAGCTCCTCGTCGAGGGAGTAAGGTGTGAGCAGGTCGTTGACGAACTTGGCGATCATCAGAATGACCGCGCCAAGAACCACGTAGCACAGGCTGACTCCCAGTTCGATCCAGTCCATGGTCACTTGCCTCCAAAAAAGGAGCGGCGGCCGCGACTACCATAGGAGCCGCCCCGTCCGCCGGCGCCGGCGGTGCGAAATCGAGAAGATCGATACCCCCTGAGGTTGCCGCCGCTCCGCTTGTAATAGGAGTTTCGATAGCCCCCGCTCCGCACGTAGCGGGAGGATCGATAGCGGGAAGAGGTCATCTGGCTGTTGGTGCCGTAGCGAGGCTGGCCGGCCGCGGTCCGTCCGTAGTAGGTTCTGCCCGAGGTGTAGGATCGGCGATAGTCGGTGTAGTCACGGGGCATTATGGGCTGGTAAGCGGATCCCCAGAACATGGAGCGCATGAACATGTACTGGCCGTAAAAGACCCAGAAGGAACCGCCATGGCTGTCCCGGCGCCATTGTCCGTACTGGTTGCTCTGCCCCGGGGGCGCCAGGTAGGAATAGCCGGCCGGCTGGGCCAGGGATTCGGCTTCTTCCTCGTACTTGCCGGCCGGCTTGCGGGCCACCGACATCCCCAGCTTGCCTTCCAGGGCGTCGAAGGTGGCTTTGGAAACCTGAACCCATGCCTCCCTTTCGGAGTGGGCGCCCTGTTTCTTCTGGGGGTCCTGGATATGGACCGTCACCGTCTTGTACTTGTGGTGGAGGGTCAGAGTTTCACCTTCCCTGACGTCCATGTCCACCAGGATCCTGTCCCAGGAGAGGTAGAGCTGACCCACCCGCTGGCCGAGCTGACTGTCCAGTCGCGCCAGTTGCAGCCCGTCGGCCTGAAGGTTCCGGTGGGTCTCCAAAATCAGCAAGGCATCGGCGTTGGGGGCGGCGATGGCCCGGGAGCGCTCCTTCCACAAGGACGCCGATCGGGCCTTGACATCAGCCATTCGTTGGATGGCCTGGCCCAGGTCGGCTTTTTTCTCGGGCCAGTCGATCATGGCTCTCTGAGCACCCGGAATGCTGGCGGGGCGATAGGCAGCGAGCTGGCGATAGCTGGCCCGGGCCTCCCCGATGTAGCGGTCGCGGTTCTTGTCCACCTCGCTGACGGTCTTGGCCAGTTCCAGTATGTCGCTGGTGCCCTGCAAGGCCTGGGTCCGCTTCTGCCTGGCCTGGCCGATGCGGCGTTCAATCTCCACCCGCAGTTCATCGTCGTCTTGGGCGGCCAGTTCCCCGGCCTGGTCCAGTTCCCCGGCAGCCGAGTCCAGGTCCTTCTGGGATTGGTCCAGTCGGGCCAGCCACTGCTCCCGCTTGGGCTGAGGCAGCCCGTTCATGGAGTCGATCAGGGAGCGAGCTTCCCGGCTCAGTTCGCCGTAATTGGCCCGCGAGGTGTTCAGGAGCTGGCCGGCGGTGGCCAGGGCGGCTTGGGTCTGCGGGTTCAACCCCCCGCCCGAGACGGTGAGAACCCCGGTCAGCAGAGCCAGAACGGCTATTCCGGCCGAGGCGTAGAGCAGGGATTGTCTGTCCATGGTTCTCCTCCTACCGAAGCGCCGTCACTGACCGGCTCAAGACCGCCGCGGACTCCTGGGGATAGTAGTGCAGGGAACTCACCTCCAGTCCCGACTCCAGGGGGCGCACTCCCAGACAGGTCATCGGCGGGCAGCGGCCGGCCTTTTCGGCCGCAAACTCTGAAGCCAAGTGGACCGGAAAGCGGCCAATGCGGGCTCGCGCTCGATCCAGCTGCTCCAGCCCCGAGGCCCCTCCGGTTGATATGAGCCCGATCTCGAATTCGAAGTGGAGGTCCCCGTCCAGGTACCGGAAGGGTTGCCGCCCGGAGAAGTCCGGCCCCAGGGACAGGACCGGAGCCATTTCGCCGCCGTCGGCGCAGGAGAGCAGTTCCGACCAGCGCCCGCACCGCACCAGGTGGCTGGTTGCGATCACATGAACCTGGAAGTCCAGGTCGAGATGGCGCAGGCCGGCCGAGGCCACGACCTTGAACCGGGAGGGGTCGACGGCTCCCCGAAACAGGCAGAGTCGCAGGTTCCGGTGCGAGGTGTCCCGGTATTGTATGGCGAGCGCCGGCTCGCGATTCTCAGCCAGTCGCTCGGTGCAGGGTAGGGAAGTTAATTGCCGCAGCGTCTTTCCGGTCCTTTGGTTAAGGGTATGAAGGCGTCTGAGAGAAACCGTGTCGGGCGCTCCCCCGGGTGACGATTACTGGCTACGCCCGAAAGATCCTGACCCGGCTGGGGTCGATCCTTTCCGAGATGCCGACCTCGAAAGGGTCGCCCTCATATTTCTCGATGAAGAGCTGAAGGTCGTCGCAGTCGAACTTCCAATAGTAGAAACCCTCGCCCTGCGGGCCGTCGTCCTTGAAGTAGCCGGCCTCGGCGCTCTCCCGGTAGTGCCATCGCTTGCCCTGATACTCGATGAAGCGTGACCGCGATCTCTCCTCGTCCATGCGGGCCAGGTCTTCTTCGCTGACGCCGATGGCTTCCAGGTGCAATCCGCGCTGTCTCTGGATGGTGATCTCCAGTTCGTCGTCCTCGGACCACTCCAGGAAGACCCTCTTGCCTGCACTGAGGCCGCTTAGCTCGAACCACTGCTCGCCGTTGGAATCGTAGCGGTTGAGCCGGTCCACGGTAAAGGACAGGTCTTCGTAGGATTGGCCGGCTCCGGAGAGGATGACGTTGTCCCCCCGGGTTGCATCCTTGACGGTGAGGTTGGCCAAGTCGGCTCGCCGGGGCAAGGCCTCCACCTTGGGCTTTTTGCGAAGCGCCCTGTAAAGTAGATAGCCTGCCAGGCCCAGAAGGATCAGGATGAGGACTTCGGTCATGGCGAGGTGCGCTTTGCCCCCGGCTTACGGCCGCTTGGAGGAATCCACCTCGGCCTTCAGCCGGTCCAGCTCGCTGTCGGTGGTGGAGACGTCCAGGGCGGCAAACTCCTTCTCCAGATCGGGGTCGGCGCCGGCCGACATGTTCTCGTAGGCCTTGGCGGTGGCTTCTTCCCGGTTGACGGCCTCTTCGAAGCGCGAAATGGAAGCAAAGGCGTTGTCGTCGGTTCCCAGACCGCTCATCACCTGTGCCATTTTCTTCTGGGCGTTGGCGGCGTTCTTCCGGGCGATGAGGGTGCTGGCCTTGCGCTTGGACTCGTCGATCTTGCGGCGGAGCTGCTCCACCTGGTTCTTGAGCTTGTCGCGGGCGATCACGCCCTGATCCACCGCATCCTTGAGGGATGCCGCCTGCTGGTCGCATTCGGTCTTCTTGGCCAGGGCCTTCCTGGCCAGATCCTCGTTGCCCGCCAGCAGGGCTTTCCTGGCCTTGCCTTCCCAGTCCTTGGACTGCTCCAGGTACTTGCCGTACTCGGCTTCCAGGCGATTGCAGTTGCTCATGGCATCGGCGGCGGACCGGATCACCCGGTGAAGCTGGTCCTCCATGTCCCGGATGCTCTGCCGCAGGGTCGACTCGAAAGTGGCATCCTCCAATTTGTCGACGCCTTCGTTGAGCTTGCCCTTGCTGACTCGAAACAATCTGTCCAGGATACCCATGGTTGTTGACTCCTTCGCTAAGAAATGCGGGTCAGGGCTCTGAGGCTATTCCAAAAGGTCCCTGGCCTCGCAGACATCCCCGACCAGGAAGCTGATGCAGGAGAGGATGTCGTCCCGATCGTCCTCGCCCAGGCTTTGCAGCTTGGCAAAGTTGTTCAGGGTGATGGCCGTCTTGCCGTTCCCCAGGTCGTAAAGCTGGAAGCTGGAGGTGGAGATGCCGTTCTGGGCATCCAGCATCCGGGCCATCAGGGCAGGGGTGACCGAGCCCGAATCCACCACCTGGCAGGAGACCGTGTTATAGAGAATGTCCTGCTCCAGCACGCAGGAGACCGGAATGCCGCTCTCGATGTCCCTGATCTGAAGGGTATCGCCTTCGACCTTGACCACCTCGTAACCCGCGTTGGCAACGATTTCCTCCACCTCATCGATCATCGGACCCGCCATCGAGAAACCTCCCTGAGCAACCTTCCAAAGCACTTGCGCAACGCCGCCATTATGGCAGCAATGGCCGGGATTATCAATGGTGGGGGCATGCCGTGTCGGTAGCATGTGAAGTGACCGGTGTTAATAGCACGTGAAGTGTCCGCTTTGGGATCAGCGTCATAGGATAGGCGTTTTTGCCCGATCAGAAAGGGTCAAAGGCCTCGAGTCCAGGGCGAGCATGTGCGGAGTAGCAGTGTTGGACGGAAGGGAAAACTGAGCAGGGCGGCTCACTTCAGGGAACTTTGTCAAACATTTAGGTTGTACAGCAGGTTAGTTTTGGCGGACAAAACTCACGCAACGCTGACTCTTTGAGCTCTTGTAACAATCCTTCGTCGTGCTCACCGCAGATTCCACCTGAATTTCAGCCCTTTTTGTGGAACTCTGTTGCTACAAGCTTCTCTCCGGTTCAGCCTCGTAGGAAAAATAAATTTGCACAACTATGTCATGTTTGCTATAAAGTACATATGTCAGAGTCGAACAACATTCCGACAACGTTGCGTACCATCCGCGCTAACCTTGACCTCACCCAAGAGCAACTCGCCGAACGGCTTGGCGTTTCCTTCGCCACCGTCAATCGCTGGGAAGGAGGTTCGGTCATGCCCCAGAAGGCAGCTCGGGAAGCCATCGCCGCGCTGGCTGCCGAAGCCGGAGTCGACGCCGACGAGTCCGTTGCGGAACCCACCGAAGCGGCGGCGCGGGTGACCCGTCGGCGGTCCCGCCGGCGCCGGACGGATACTCCTTCCACCAAACCCATGGAGCAGATGCTGTGGGACGCGGCTTGCTCCATCCGGGGGCAGAAAGACGCTCCCAAGTTCAAGGATTACCTGCTACCGCTTCTCTTTCTCAAACGCCTTTCGGATGTCTTCGAAGACGAGATCGAGCGCTTGGCCGAGGAATACGGAGACCGGGAGGTTGCACAAGAGATCGCGGAGAACGACCACGATCTACTTCGTTTCTATCTGCCGCCGGAAGCCCGCTGGGGAGTCATCAGCGGACGCCAAACCTACCAGTGGCCCCTAGACGACAGGGAGCGAAGCCTGCGGCCCCGCGACATCGGCGAGCATCTGACCAGGGCAGTACGAGCCGTCGTGCGGCAAAATCCCTCGCTCTCGGGTGTCATCGACCTCGTCGACTTCGCCTCCGAACGCAACGGTGAGCGCGACCTCAACCCGGCGAAGCTGGCCGAAGTAGTGGAGACCTTTTCCGATTCCCGATACCGACTCGGCCTCGCCGACGTGCAGCCCGACTTCCTGGGCCGCGCCTACGAGTACCTGCTCCGCAAATTCGCAGAGGGTTCCGGCCAGAGTGCGGGTGAGTTCTTCACGCCCACAGAGGTCGGCTTCCTCATGGCCCACCTCATGCGCCCCAGGCCCGGCGAGGACTGCCACGACTACGCCTGCGGCTCGGCCGGGCTGCTGGTCAAGCTCCAACTGGTTGCTCGCGAACTCGACCCCACCAGCCGTGTGCCCTTAAAACTATGCGGGCAGGAGCTGCAAGCGGACAGCTACGCCGTCGCCCACATGAACGCCATTATCCACGACATGGAGGTCGAAATCGCGCGCGGCGACACCATGATCAACCCCAAGTTCAAGACCGCATCCGGCCATATTGCCACCCACGACATCGTAGTCGCTAATCCCATGTGGAACCAATCCTTCAGCCCGGACCTATTCGCCAATGACCCCTTCGACCGCTTCCGCACCCGGGGCGGCATCACCACCGGCAAGGGCGACTGGGCTTGGCTCCAGCACACCCTGGCTTGCCTCAACGAGCGCGGGCGGGCAGCCGTGGTGCTAGACACCGGTGCAATGACCCGCGGCTCAGGCAGCAAGCAAGAGGACAAGGAGCGCAACATCCGCAAGTGGTTCGTCGAGCGCGACCTGATCGATGGGGTCATCCTGCTGCCCGACAACCTCTTCTACAACACCAGTGCCGCCGGCATCATCGTGGTGCTGTCCAAGCGCAAGCCGGCCGCGCGGAAGGGCAAGATCGTGCTAGTCAACGCCAGCCGACGCTTGCGCAAGGGAAGGCCTAAGAACTATATCCCGAAGGAAGAAATCCTCCCTTTGGCGGCAGCCTTCACGAAGGGCGAGTCCGTTGCAGGCGAGTTGGCCGTCATCACACGGGAGCAGGTCACAGAAACCGATTACAACCTGAGTCCGAGCCGGTGGGTGGGGCAGGTAGCGAGTCATGGTGAAGCCGATATCCGTGAAATTGTGGGGCGGTTTGAGTCCATCGTTTCTGAGGAGGAAGCGGTCACGGCAAGCCTCCGGCCAGTACTTCAAAAGCTGCGGGAATTGACATGACGGCGTGTTCAACTGTGCGCCTCGCTGACCTATGCGAGCTGGTCAGGGAGCCGGTCAAACCCGGCGAGTGGCCGGATGCGCTCTTTCTTGGTCTAGAGCATCTTGCTCCCGGACGGTTGGTTCGCATGGGCGGAGGTAAGGGGTCAGAGATGCGAAGCACCATGTCAGCATTTCAATCAGACGATGTCTTGTACGGGAAACTCCGCCCATATCTTGACAAAGCGGTACTTGCTGACCAATCGGGTGTCTGCACGACGGAACTACTCGTGCTCCGGGCTAAAGCCCACGTTTCTCCCAGATTCCTCGCTGTAGTTGTTCATTCTCCCACTTTTCTTGAGTATGCCGTCGCTGGGACAACGGGGGTTCAGCATCCTAGGACATCGTGGTCGCACATTTCCGAGTCCACGCTACCTGCCTTCACGTTGGCTGAACAGAAACGAATTGCCGACCTTCTTTGGCTTATACATCGGGCTACTAGGCAATCGGAGTCATTGGTTGAAGAAGGACAAACCCTCAAACAGGCCGCGAAGAAAACGCTGTTCACTCGCGGCCTGCGAGGCGAGGCTCAGACGGAAAGCGAGATCGGCCCGGTGCCGGAGAGTTGGGATTTGAAATCCATTGCCGATCATTTCTCTGTCGTATCTGGCGGGACTCCCTCTCGACGGGTCTCAGAATTCTGGGCCGATGGTTCGATTCCATGGGTGAAGACCACTGAGATTGATTATGGCGTAATTCAGGAAACCGAAGAATGCATCACTCAAGCTGGCCTTGACCGGTCAGCGGCAAAGTTGCTTCCAGAAGGAACGCTTCTTTTAGCTATGTATGGGCAAGGTGTTACACGAGGCAAGGTTGGAATTCTTGGAGTTGAAGCAACATGTAACCAGGCATGTGCAGCGATACGTCCGAATGATGACGTAGTCGATACCAGATATCTTTACCACTTCCTCACCTTTCGCTATGAGTCGATTCGGCAACTGGCTCATGGCGGGCAACAACAGAACCTTAACTTGGAAATTGTTCGTAATCTCCCTGTAGTGATTCCCGAAGACAAGGATTCGCAACGTGAGATCGTCGCCATCCTCGACGCCATTGACCGCAGGATCGAACTACATCGCAGGAAACGCGCCGTGCTCGAAGAGTTATTCAAGGCGCTCCTGCACAAGCTGATGACGGGTGAGATACGGGTGGGAGAGTTGGGGGTTTAGGGTGGCATGTAGGATCAGATACGTCAGGTTTGAAACGAGTCAAGAGTCACAGGGGGTGCGAAATGGCTGAGCGGAATTTTGAGTATGACGTTGCTCTTTCCTTCGCCGGGGAACAGCGGCCATATGTAGTACAGGTGGCGCAGGAACTCAGGTCCCACGGTGTCAGAGTGTTCTATGACGACTACCAGAAGGACAACCTGTGGGGTAAAGATCTGTACGCACACCTAACCGAGGTATACCAGCACATGTGCAGGTACTGCGTCGTCTTTGTGTCCAAGGATTACGCGGCCAAGGTTTGGCCCACCGCAGAATTCAGGAGTGCGCAAGCGCGCGCAATCACAAAAAAGGGGGAGTATATCCTTCCGGCTCGCTTTGACAACACTTCTATCCCCGGGCTGCTGCATACAGTCGGCTACATCGACCTAAGCACCAAAACGCCTGAACAACTGGCGAGGTCGATTGTCAAGAAATTAGGCAATGAACCCAGACACAACTACTTGCCACCAGATTTGGATCGGCTGTATTTTCGGCTGAATGTCGTCGATGATGAAGTCGCTCGATCTTTTGTCGACAGTCGCGCCGCATCTTTATTTGGAGCGCTATCTCGGATGACACCTGACGAACGAGACGCTGTTAGTAGTCTCATTCAGTTTGCTTGCGCTGAACGTGAGCCCGATGAGCTGCATATAAATGCTGATTACCTGAGTAGAATCACTGGGAAATCCATCCCAAGACTCAGAGGCCTGTTGGGAGGTATAGGATCGTTAGGCTTTTCCTGCTCATTCCGTGAAGACTCTCATGATGAAGACGACTTGCCTGGCGAGCATTTGGGTCAACGATATTTCTTTCACTTTAGGTGGGTCGACCTGAGCACTCATGAACAGTTCACGATTGAGGAAATTGATGAGTTCAATGAATTGTTTCCAGAGTTAATCGTGGCGATCGAAATGATTGAGGGTGCTACGGAGGACCGCTGCGAAGACTGCGGTCGGCAGCTTCTTAAGAGGTTAGATTTCTCTCAATTAGCAAGAGCAACGGCCTCCAAAGATGCGCACTAGCGGGAAATATTGAGACGTTGTTGAATTACTGGAATAACCTGGATCGGTGAATTCTGAATTCCGGTCATTCAACAACGTTTCCTATTTGCTCCAAGCGAAGTCGGATAAAGGCACGGAGTAAGCCTACTGTTTACTCCGCTAATGAGATTTCGGACGACATGACGAACATGACGCGGGTAAGAGTGGGATGCGCTCAAGACCAACGACCCGCAAAGAAACGGAGCCAAGAGATCTGGTGGACCATCAAGTAAAGGACTATCGAGCAGTTGAGCGCCAGGAGCACTTCTTCACATAACATGAGGGCATGGCGATGAACCCACAGATTGCGATATCCAGGACCGCTCTTGCGTCTCTCTGCCAAGAGCACGGGATCAAACGGCTCGCCCTCTTCGGCTCGGCGCTGCGGGAGGATTTCGGCCCTGAGAGCGATATTGATGTGCTCGTCGAGTTCGAACCCGATCGCATCCCGGGACTGCTGGGTGTGGCCGACATGGAGTTGGAGTTGTCCGAGTTGTTCTCAGGACGCAAGGTTGATCTACGAACGCCCGAAGACCTGAGCCCCTACTTCCGGCAAGAGGTTTTGGACACGGCCGAGGTGCAGTATGCTCAAGGATGACGAGAACCGCCTACGCCACACAATTGAAGCGGCACATGCCGCCTGAGTTCGATCCTGACTGCATGAGCCGTTGCGCCTACATCTTTCTCGACGAGGCAGGCAACTTCGACTTCAATGTCATTATCATCACCGATGCCATTCCCGTAAACAGGAAGCGGCGAGCTGTCGAGAAAGCCGTGCGGACCACACTCGCCAGGATGCTGCCGCCCGGAATGAACTATCGCGTCCTGCACCATCAGTCCCGTTCCCACTACGGACTTCAGGTGGCAGATTACTGCTGCTGGGCGGTTTTTCGGAAGTGGCAGAGAGGGGAGAGCGCTTGGTACGACCGCATCAAGCCGGCGGTGTGCAACGAGTTCGAGATTTGAAACGGTGGAATGGCAGGCTAGGGCCGATGGACGGCAGGTCAAAAAAGCGACCCCCCCGACTACTCCATTTCTGGAGAGTGCTCACCTGGAGCACTTGTCATCGGGGGGGAACCTTTGATCGCAATGTAACAGGTCAATGGCTGGCAGTCAACATGTCGACAAGTGGAGCAACAGGCACGCCACTGCAGCATTCGTATCGGCGGAGGAAGGCAGATGAACCAACTTCTTCAGAAGGCCTTCGAAAGAGCTGCCAAGCTCCCACAAGCGGAACAGGACAGATTCGCCCGCTTCCTGCCGGCCGAGTTGGAATCGAAGCGGGAATGGACTGAACTGTTTGCCCATCCCGAATCGGAGGATTTGCTGGAACGCCTGGCCGATGAGGCCCTGTCGGAGCACCGAGCAGGACGGACTCAGCCGCTGGCTTTGGAACAGGGGGCAGGAGCATGAGTAACGGCTTCAGGCCGGTCTTCACGACGACTCACCCGATCACCGGCGGCTCGACCTGTTCGGTTCGGCCGCAGCCGGGCGGTTTCAATTTGAAAGGAGCGATCTCGACTTCCTTTTCGATTTCCACCCGCTTCCTTTCAGCGACTACGCCGACGCTTACTTCGGCCTGCTAGGCGCGCTGCGACAACTTTTTGAACGGCCTGTGGACCTTGTCGTTCGCGCTGCCATAAAAAATCCTTACTTCTTGCAATCAGTGGAGCAGACGAGGACATGCGTTTATGAAGCTCGAAGCCAAGAAATATCTGTATGACATGATGAAATCTCAGCGTTGGCTCCAACTGGTGAATCCGAGATGCTGGACTTCGAGGGGACGACCGGGACACGTCGCGAAGCAGGCAGGACGGTGAGCGCGGTACGCCAAACGAACGTTCAAAGCCTGATGCCGGCTATGGAACAGGGGGCAGGGGCATGAGTAACGGATTCAGGCCAGTCTTCACGACGACTCACCCAATCACCGGCGGGCTGACGCGTATCGAACGTGCCCGGGGATTCCTGGAAGCGGCGGCGCTGTCGGAGCAGTGGATTCGGGAGATGGGTCAGCTAGCCTTGCTTCTGGAAGCGCACCACACCACTCATATCGAGGGAACGCGCCTCACGTTGGACCAGTCCCGGCGGCTGCTGGAGGGAAACCCGGTAGCAGACGCCGACCCGGAAGATGCCAGGGAGTTGCTCAACTATCGGAAAGCATTCGACTTCGTATCCGAGTATGTTTCGGATGGCGGCCCGATCACCGAGGGGCTGATTCGAGAAATCCACAGGCGTCTGGTCGAAGGTGTTCGCGGCGGTGCAGCGGACCCTGGAGAGTATCGAAAGATCCAGAACTATGTAGTGAATTCCCTTACCGGGGAAATCGTCTATGAGCCGCCTCCGGCTTATGACGTGCCGATCATGATGACCGACCTTGTGGACTGGCTCCGCCGAGATCAGCAGGTCCATCCCGTGCTGGTGAGCGGAATCGCGCAGTTCCAACTCGTGCATATCCATCCGTTCCTGGACGGCAACGGGCGCGCCTCCCGCCTGCTTTCCACGCTTTGCCTCTATCGAGCCGGATATGACTTCAAACGCCTGTTCACCGTCAGCGAATACTATGACCGGGACCGGCCCGCCTTCTACCGGGCGATTCGAAGTGTCCGCCAAAGCGGCATGGACCTGACCGCTTGGCTCGAGTATTTCGTAGAAGGACTAGCCACTCAGCTTGCCGAGGTCAGGAGATGCGGAGAAAGAGCCATCCGACGGGATGTCCTCATCAAGGATCGAGGGCTGTCCGATCGTCAGGCCAAAGCGCTGAGCCGCATTGTCGAGCACGGCAGTTTGACCATTCAGGACTTCGATCGTCTTTGTCCCGACGTCAATCGCCGGTCCCTACAGCGAGACATTCGAGCCCTGATCGAACAAGGAATCGTGGAAGAAGAAGCAACCAGTCCAACGGACCCCGGCAAGCGATATGTGTTCAATGAGGGATAGCCTGGTTCCGAGCTATGACAAGCTGTGACATGGAGCTGTGACAAGCCGGGACGAGTCACCACGGATTCACGGGGGAGTTGGAGAGCAGGGTCTACCGTGCGGAGCCGGAAACAACTGCATGAACCGTTGCGCCTACATCTTTCTCGACGAATCTGGAAACTTCGACTTCGGCGCGAGTGGAACCAATTATATCGTGCTGACCAGCGTCGGAATGAGCCGCCCGTTCCAGGTTTCGAGCCGGCTCGACGACTACAAGTACGATTGCATCGAGAACGGCACGGACGTTGAGTACTTCCACTGTTACAACGACCGCTGGGACATACGGAAGGCCGTCTTCGATCTGATCGCGGCGCATCTGGACGACATGCGCATCCACTGCCTCGTGGTTGAGAAGTCGGGAACCGACCCGGCGTTGCGGCAAACCGCGGGCCTCTACAAGTGGATGTTGGGCTACTTGCTGAGGATTGCGCTGGCTGAGGAGTTGGATGCAGGCGCCAAGGAGGTCATTGTCATCACTGATACCATTCCAGTGAACAAGAGACGGAAGGCCGTTGAAAAAAGCATACAACTCGCGGTGGCCAGGAACCAGATACCCAAAATGAAGTATCGCATCCTGCACCACCAGTCGCGTTCCCACTACGGGTTGCAGGTGGCCGATTACTGCTGCTGGGCAGTCTTCCGAAAATGGCAAAAAGGAGAAAGTGCCTGGTACGACCAAATCAAGCCGGCGGTGAGAAAAGAGAAGAAGCGCTGACCCCTATAGGTAGAGTCAGCCAAAAAAGCGACCCCCCCGACTACTTTGTTTCCAAAGAGAGCACCCTTGGCACTCTTGTCATCGGGGGGGAACCTTTAGATGAATGGTAGCACGTGACGGGGCAGGAGTCCATGGCCACCGCAAACTCTGATAGCCAACTGTCAGGTAAATACCATCAGAATACAGACAAATTCCCCGACGCAATGGGCGCTTGGAAGCACGACATGCACCGCGATGCACCCGACCCCTTGGTACAACTCGTCATCCTCCACGCTGAAATCGAGGCGCTACACCCGTTCCTGGATAGCAACGGCCGTCTCGGGCCCACGCTGGTGCTTTTGCGCCTGCGGCATGCCGGTCTCGTCACGGTGCTCCGATTCCTTCGCGTACTGCGAGAAGGGGAGATTCTGAAACTGGTCGGTCCTGGCCGCGGTCGACGGGCCAGCATGCTCATCTTTCCGGCCCTCCTGAACGTAGTGGAGGGCCGGAAAGTGTTTTGACGATCATCGGTGACAAGCAACGTTTTTTGTCGATCACTTTTTCGAGATAATGATCGACAACACGCTTAGGTGTTCATAGATGATCGACAAGCAGAACCACTAAATCAGGGCAGGGGTGTCGAGCAGTAGTCGCAATCACAATCGCCTTCCCATGCTTTCAACTCTTCCTCGGGCAGCGGGTCGAAGAAACTGCCTGGAAGGACAAACTTTCCCTTGAAAACGTCGGGTTGGCGCTTGGCCGGCTTGTGGACTGGCGTCAAATGCGCCACCGGCTTGCCGTTGAGGGCAATGATGATCTCCTCGCCTGACTCGACCTGCTTCAGCAGGCGCGACAGGTTGGTTTTTGCTTCACGGACATTCACGGTGATCATCGCCAACCCCTTGGGAAACCAATTAGATAAAGATACAGTCAACAAGGGAAATTGTTAAGCGGAGAGTCATTGGTGACCACGCTCCACATCACTGAAACCGGCTCCGTGCAGTTCCCGATGGTGCGTCACGCCGAGGAAATTGGCTGGGCGCCGATCTCGCCACAGGATGCACGGCAGAAGCGAGGCGGTGAAGCAGGGCTGCTGTTTCAAGGGGAACTCGAAGCTGCCCTGCACCGGTTCAATCCCTGGATGGCAGGCGGCGCCGTCCGCGCCGTCGTCGAGCGACTCGAAGCACTCCCCGCGACCATTGAGGGCAACCGCGAGATGCTTGCTTGGCTGCGCGGGGAGCGGCAGTGGTACGACGAGTCCGAGCAACGTCACCGGCCCGTCCAAATCGTCGATTTTGAGAGACCGGCAACGAACCTCTTGCACGTGACCTGGGAATGGAAGCTCAAACCACCTGCGCGCAAGGGTAACCGTGCGGACGTGATGTTCGTGGTCAACGGCGTGCCGGTGGCCATCGTCGAACACAAGAACCCCACGGACGCGGATGCCATCGAGAAGGGCCTCACCCAGTTGCGGCGTTATGAGAAGGAGACGCCCGAGCTGATGGGCGCGGTCCAGCTCTTCAACGTCACCCATCTGCTTGACTACTGGTACGGCGTCACCTGGAATGTCTCACGCCGCTTCATGGCGCGCTGGAAGGAGAAGCCCGAGGAAAGCTATCGTTTCGCCGTCCAGTCCTTCTTCGAGCCGACGGATTTTCTTCTAACGCTGCGCGACTGGATCCTCTTTTACGTCGAGGACGGCGAGACCCGCAAATCCGTGCTTCGTCAACACCAGCGCCGGGCGGTGGGGCGCATTGCGGAACGCTGCTCTGAGCCAGCCAGGCGCCGCGGTCTCGTCTGGCACACCCAGGGATCCGGCAAGACCTTCACTCTGCTGACGGCCGCGCGCTTGATCCTGGAAGCCAAGGACAAGTTCCACACGCCGACGGTGGTTGTGGTGGTGGACCGAACCGATCTGGAGGGCCAGCTTGCAGGCTGGGTGGAACGGCTTCTCGGGGAGATGCAGCAGCAGGACATCCCGGTCTGGCGCGCCGACTCCAGGGCTGATCTCCGAGAACTGCTCCAAACCGACAAGCGGGGCTTGATCCTCTCGATGATCCACAAGTTCGAGGGTATCGAGAAAGACGCGAATGAGCGCGGCAACATCTACGTATTCATCGACGAGGCGCACCGATCGGTTGCCAAGGACCTGGGCACCTACCTGATGGCGGCCGTACCCAATGCAACCATCATCGGCTTCACCGGCACGCCCATAGCGCGAACGGAGCATGGAGAGGGAACCTTCAAGATTTTCGGCGCCGATGACGAACTGGGATACCTCGACAAGTACACCATTGCCGAATCGATCGAGGATGAGACCACTTTGCCGATCCGCCACACCATGGCGCCTAGCGGCATGACCGTTCCGGTCGATCGTCTGGACAAGGAGTTCTTCGCCCTGGCCGAGATGGAAGGGGTCACCGATGTCGAAGAATTGAACCGTGTCCTGGACAAGGCCGTGGGTCTCAGGACCTTCCTCACCGCCGACGACCGGATCGAGAAAGTCGCCGCTTTCGTCGCCGAACATTTCAGGCAGAACGTGTTTCCGCTTGGCTACAAGGCGTTCCTGGTTGGGGTGAACCGCGAAGCCTGCGCCAAGTACAAACGCGCCCTCGACAAACTGCTGCCGCCCGAATGGACTGCGCCGGTCTATACCGACAACCCTGCCGATATCGTCGACCGACCGCTCGTCGCCGAGCTTCAGCTCTCCCCCGGACGGGAGGCTGACATGCGGCTCATGTTCAAGAAGGCGGACGAAGATCCGAAGATCCTCATCGTGACCGACAAGCTGCTGACCGGCTACGATGCGCCGCTGCTTTACTGCATGTACCTCGACAAGCCGATGCGCGACCACGTGCTTTTGCAGGCGATTGCACGAGTGAATCGGCCCCATGTGGACGCTGCCGGCGGACGCAAACGCATCGGCTTGGTCGTCGACTTCGTGGGTGTGCTCCGGGAATTGAAAAAGGCGCTGCAGTTCGATTCCTCCGACGTAAGCGGGGTGATCGAGGATCTGGATGTGCTGATGAGAGACTTCCATCAAAAGATTGCGAAGGCCAAGGCGAATTATCTCGAAGACGAGGGGGCCGGCGGGCAAGACGAGCGCCTGGAGCACATCATCTATGGGCGCTTTCTGGAATCGGAATCGCGCACGGCCTTCTTCGAAGCCTACAAGGAGATCGAGGCGCTTTGGGAGATCCTGTCGCCGTCGCCTGAGCTGCGGGACCATATCTCGACCTTCAAACGCCTAGCTCATCTCTATGCAGCCGTCCGCAATGCCTACGCCACGCGGGTCAACTACGCGATCGACCTGGGGAACAAGACGCGCCTGATGGTGCAGGAGAGTGCGGCCCAGGAAGGCCTCGGCTCCTCAACCAAAACGGTGACGTTCGACGTGAGAACTCTCGAAGCCCTTCGAGGCGAGTCGGGTTCGGACGAAGCAAAGGTGTTTAACCTCGTGCGCGGTCTCCGGCAGGAAATCAGCAGCGAGCCGGACCTGGAGCCGGTGCTGCTGCCTTTGAAGGAGCGCGCCGAGCGTATCCTGAAGGACCTTGAGGAGCGCAAGACCACTGGTCTCGAGGCGATGGACCGGCTGGCTGCAATCGCTCAGGAAAAGGAAGCGGCCCTTGCGGCAGCGAACGATAGCGGCCTTTCCCCCCGCGCGTTCGGCGTCTATTGGGCGCTGAAGGACGACAAAGGGCTAAGCATGGCTGAGGTGGGTGCCGAGGATCTGGGGAAACAGGTCGATTCGCTCCTCCGGCGCTTTCCTAACGCAATGGTCAATGGGGATGAGCAGAGGCGGCTGCGGGCTGCTCTCTATCAGCCGCTTCTAAGACTGGACAAGGACAAACGGAGCCGTGTCGTAGAGGGCATACTCGCGATTCTCCTGGGCACAAGCGCCGATGTCGACGCATAACGATCAGCGCCAGATCATTCGTGGCCGCGTCGATTACTGGGCACAATGTCTGAATGTGCGGCCGCGGCTGATTCGTGTTCAGCGCATGACGAGAAAGTGGGGTTCGTGTTCTACGTCAGGAATCGTCACCTTGGCCGCCGACCTTGCCGAACAGGACTCCGATTTCCAAGATTTTGTCATCGCTCATGAGCTGTTGCACCTGCGGGTTCCCAACCACGGCAAGCTCTTCAAGGCGTTGATGACGGCTCACGTGCCGGATTGGAGGCGGCACGACATCAGGAGAAGCGGAGGTTAACCCGCGCCTTTGCCGCAACGCCTGGAGATCGCGTGGAACTGGTCGGACAATTGATTGGATGCCGAAGGACAATAGGTTTCAGAATGAAGTAGTTGTATTTTCTCTCAGGAAGAATGGTGAGGGTGGAGGCAAATCCACTGTGAACGAGCCGCCATCCGATTGTGACTAAACAATAGCGAATTGCCGAATTAGAGAGGGGTGATGAAAGATCCTTTTCAAACATCAATGGAGCGCAGTGCTTTGCGAACACCCGCACGTACGCGACGCCTTCTAGGTTTCCTCCATGCACTCGGGGACAGTGTGGGCAACACAGATTTTCAGAAGCTTCTGTTTCTCTATTGCAAGGAACTCTCCTCAACCGGTCATGGCGCCACGACTGAAAGTCCTTATGAATTCGTACCCTACCGTAATGGCGCTTTTTCCTTTACGTGCTACGCGGACCGCCGCCGACTCGTCGAACGAGGCCTGCTCGTGGATGAAGACAATCGTTGGGCGCTTACTGAATCTGGCAGGAGTACCGGACGCGAAGCACAGAACTGTTCGATGATCTCATTTTCATATCGGTATCGAGGGCTGCGGGGAGATGCGCTCATAGCCGAGACCTACCGTAGGTACCCCTATTACGCAATACGCAGTAGCATTGCCAACCGAGTGCTCCTGGATGACAACACCACACTGAGTCGGATTGCATCCGTCCAGCCCAAGGATACCGCGTTTCGTCTGCTTAGCATTGGATACGAAGGTCGATCACTGGAAAACTATCTCAACAGGCTACTCCACGCAAACGTGAGCCTTCTCTGCGATGTTCGGCGGAACGCAATCAGCCGCAAGTATGGATTTGCCAAATCTACGCTGGCCCGAGCATGCGACGGAGTCGGCATTTGCTACAAACATGTACCCGAACTCGGAATCGAATCAAGTCAACGTAAGGGTCTCAAGACTGAGGCGGATTTCGCCGGTTTGTTCAGGAAATATGAGCTGAAAAACTTGCCGAACAAGAAGGCAGTCCTGAGACAAATTGTCGATTGGGTGAAATCGGGCGAAACGGTGGCCTTGACCTGTTATGAACGAGAAGCTACCAAATGTCATCGGCACTGTGTGACCGAAGCGCTCTGCCAAATGCTTGAGCAGAAAGAATTGTTTGAACCAAATATCTGTCTGAACGATCACGGCATTCAGAACTCACCCGCGGGGCTGGTTAACACCGTTAGACACCTATGACGACCGACGAAAAGGAACGCATTCTCGTAACGGTAAAGACCTAATGAAGTACAGGGAAGCTTCTTCTGAGTCCCATGAGGCTCTGAGACTACATTCTTTCTTTACAATTGCTGATCGGTGCGACGTCGGGAGCCGGGTGTAACCGCTGGCGCTCACCTGGCCCCTACCAGTAGGAGCCCATCCAGGTGGCTTCCTGGGGGATCTTCATGGGGGGATATCTGCGGATGGCTTCTTCGTCGATGTCGGTGCCCAGCCCCGGACCTTGGGGGATGGTGAGGTAGCCGTCGCGGTACTCGATGGGTTCGGTGAGGACCTGGTTGTAGCGCTCCAGGTAGGGGTAGAAGAATTCCTGGATCTGCACATTGGGAATGCAGGCGTCCAGGTGCAGGCTGGCCACGGTGGACAGGGGGCCGTTGGAGTTGTGGGGCTGGACGCTGACGTAGTAGGTCTCGGCCATGGCTGCGATTTTTTTCAGTTCCAGGATGCCGCCGGCGTGGCAGATGTCGGGCTGGATGATGCGGGCGGCCTGCTTTTCCAGCAGCGGCCGGAAGTCCCAGCGGGTGTAGAGGCGCTCGCCGGTGGCGACCGGGATGCGAATGGCCCGCTGCACCTCGGCCATGGCGTCGATGTTGTCGGGCGGGATGGGTTCCTCGTAGAAGAAGGGATCCAGCGGCTCCAGCTTGTGGGCGATGCGGATGGCGCTCCACATGTTGAATCGGCCGTGGCATTCGATGAGCAGGTCGATGTCGGGGCCCACGGCCTCCCGAACTGCCTGGACCGACTCCAGGGCGTACTTCTCCTCGCTCTTGGAGATGACCTGTCCACCGTCGCGGAAGGGATCCCATTTCATGGCCGTAAATCCCTTGTCCACCATGGCTTGGGCCTGGCGGGCCACCGATTCGGGCGTGTCCTCGGCCTTGGTCTCGGTCACCATGCCCCGGAAGGCCCAGGCATTGGCGTAGGCCCGAACCCGCTCCCGCAGCCGCCCTCCCAGCAGCTCGTGGACGGGAACCCCCAGGGCTTTGCCCTTGATGTCCCACAGGGCCTGCTCCACCCCGCTCAAGGCGGCCAGCTGGATGAGCTGCCCATACCAGAAGGTCTGCTTGTAGAGGGAGTTCCAGATCAGCTCGATCCGGTGGGGATCCTTGCCGACGAGAAAGTCCCGGAACGACTCCAGCGCCCGGATCAGCAGGGGGTCGTGGCGCTCCATGGAAGACTCTCCCACGCCGGTCAGGCCCACGTCGGTGTAGAGCTTTACAAAGATCCAATTAGCGTGACCTCCGGCCATGTGGAACACTTTCAGATCGGTGATTTTCACGGTTGACTCTCCCGGAGTGGCATGACTGGTGCAGAATACGGGTCGATCACGGCAGTTTCCAGCGCACGGCCTCCACAAATGGGAAACGTTGCCCTCCCTGGTGTGAGTTGCCGTAGTAGAGGGTCAGCAGGTGGCCCGAGCCCAGACGGATGGTGCAGGGATACCCGCCGCCGCCCGAGGAGTGGTACCCCAGCATGATCTTTCGGTTCCGGTTCCAGGTCCGGCCGTCGTCGCGGCTCAGAAGCGCCTGGGCGCCATAGGGAGGGTGGCGCACCCCGTGACTCAGAACGACGGTGCCGTCAGGCGTCTGCAGAAGGCTGGCCGGGTGTTGGCTGGCCCCCGTGACATACCGCGGCCGGCTCCAATGGCGTCCGTCGTCGCTCGATTCGGTCAGGGCGCTGCGCCCGGGGGGCTTCTGCTCTTCCCGCATCACCGCCAGCAGCTTTCCCGACTTCAGCCGGACCAGGTTGGTCTCGTTGAAGCCGGCCGCAATCAGGCTGCGGTCTCCCCAGCTTCGACCGCCGTCACGGGAGCGGTAAACGTAGCTGAAGTGTCTGGGGGATAACTGCCGACCGGCCTCGCCTTCTTCGCCCTCAACGTAGGCGTAGAGAGGCATCAGCACGGTCCCGTCGGGAAGCTGGAGGATGGAGGAATAGGAGGCCAGGGCCAACGAGTCGGGATCGTGAGGGACCTTGACCGGAGAACTCCAGCTCCTGCCGTGGTCGGTGGAACGCATGACCTGGTAGGCAAGATAGCGGGCCGGCGGGGCGTCCTTGCCTCGCAGGATTCGAAAGGTCTCGTAGCCCAGGAGCACGGTGCCGTCCCGGAGCACGCCCAGAGCTACGTTCCCCTCGCTGTCCGGGCTGTCCACCAGGACCCGGGGCTCGCTCCAGTGAAGCCCTCCGTCCCCGGACCGGGCCGATAGAATCCGCCAGTCGGAATCCGCATCCCAGGCCTGAAAGACGGCCAGGACCTCGCCATTGCCCAGACGGCAGACCAGGGGATGACCCCCGCCACTTCCCGGCGACCCCTGGTAGACCCGGGTCCGGTCGGCCTGGAGAGACCGGAACAGGTGGACCTCGTCTGCCGGAGCCGCTTCTGTCCAGCTCAAGGAGGAAAGCAGGAGGGCGCCGCTGCAGAGACAGAGGCGCCGCAGGGCTCTGTCCAACCGTGACTTGTACTGGTGGCGCGGTTTTCCTGCGTTCATGGGGAGATTTCCTTTTCCCAAGGGGACGTTGTTGAATTACTGGAATAACCTGTCCTGCCGCCTGGAGGGGGAAATCTTACCACAGTGCCTCCCGCGGAGGACTCAACCAGGAGCCAGGACGGCATGGTCGCCGTCGAGGGTCCATCGCTCCCCCCTCGAGGGGAAAAGTGGTGAATGACGACCCCCCGGGAGCGCGGGCGTCCCGCCCGCACAGGCCCTGGCACAGACTGGCCCATTCCTGAGACAGGACCGTAGGTGCGGTCCGCCAGGGGCTCGTAGAGGAGGGGGCGTTGGCGGGATAAGGATGCGGGCGGGACGCCCGCGCTCCCGGGGGGGTGCCCGTCCGGCCACTCGGACGGGCGCCCCCATTTGCATCGGTAACGGCCTTGTGTGACAATCTCCAGCCAGTCCGTGGAGGGCCGCAGCGGATGGGTTGCAAACCCGACCCTTACCGCGTCCCTTCCACTTCCAGCCCGACCCTTCCCTGGAGAACCCATGTCTCAACCCCTGATCATCGATTTGCACCTGGACCTGGCCTGGGATGCCCTTTTCTGGAATCGCAACCTCACCCTGACCGCCCACCAGGTGAGGCAACAGGAGGCCGGCGAGCCTCCCCAGGTGGCTTCCGACTACAACGTGGGGCTGTGTACGGTCACCTTTCCGGAGATGCGCCGCGGCAGCGTGGGCATCATGCTCAGCACCATCATGTCGCGGATTGACGGCCGGCGGGGCGCCATGCGGGACGGCATGAGAACCCAGGAGCAGGCCATCGGCATGGGCCGCGGCCACCTGGCCTACTATCAGGTGATGGCTCGCCGGGGCCAGATCAAGCCGATCAAGTCCCTTCAGGACCTGAACGAAGCCGTGGAGGCCTGGAAACACCCCAAGGAGGACACCCCCATCTACCACGTGCTCTCCATGGAGAGCGCCGACCCCATCATCGATCCGGATGACGTGGAGTTCTGGTGGGATGCAGGGCTTCGCGTGGTGGGGCCGGCTCACTTCGGCCACAACACCTACATCCACGGAACCAATACCGTGGGCGGCTTGAAGCCTCCGGCCAAGGACCTCTACCAAGCCATGCGAGAGGCGGGGATGGTCCTGGACATCACCCACATGGCCGATCAGGCTGTCTGGGAGTCCTTCGAGATCTGGGACGGCCCGGTGATGGCTTCCCACTGTGTCTGTCGATCCGTGGTGAGGGGGCAGCGCCACCTGACCGACGACATGATTCGAGAGGTGGTGCGCCGGGGCGGCATCATCGGCATGGTGTTCTGCCAGATGTTCATCGATCCCGAGGTCGTTTGGGAAAACAAGCCCGACAGATCGACCTATGTGTCCAAGTACGGCATGGAGGGGCTGATCCCCCATATCGAGCACATCGGGGAACTGGCCGGCGGCTCGCTGGAAAACATCGCCATCGGGACCGACATGGACGGGGGCTTCGGGGCCGAGGTCACTCCCACGGACGTGGACACGATCGCCGACCTGCAAGGCTTTCCGGCGGTGCTTGGGAAGGCAGGTTACGGGGAGGATGTCGTGGAGGGCATCCTGAGCGGCAATGCCCTGCGCTTCTTCCGCCAGGCCTGGCGATAGCGGGATCCGCCGGGACCGTCCCGCGCCGCTGATCCTGTGGCGTCAGCCTCCTCTGAACGGAGAGTGATGGCTGGCGGTTCGTTACCGGTCTTCACCGGCCCCTAAAGGAGGGACCATGGAAAAGTACCGCTTCGCCGAAATGATCTGGTACGAGATTCGGGAGGCCGCCAGACAGGATCGGGTGGCGGTGCTGCCGGTGGCCACCTACGAGGACCACGGGCCTCACCTGCCGGTGGATGTGGACGTCAGGCTCTGCACCGAGATCTGCGAGCGGGCCGTGGCCCGTATTCCCGCGGAGTCCCTGCTGGTTCCGGCCGTGCCCCACGGCTACAGTCCTCACCACATGGATTTCCACGGCACCCTCACCATCGGCTGGGACACCTTCATCCGCTATGTGAAGGATGTCTGCTGCAGCCTGGCCCACCATGGCTTCAAACGCATCCTGGTGGTCAACGGCCACGGGAGCAATACCTCCCCCCTGGATCTTTCCGCTCGCCTGTCCAACCTGGAATTTGAGGGGAAGATTCTCTGCGCTACCGTGAACCACTGGGGGCTGCGCAAGGTGCGGGAACTGGGCGCCAGGCTGCGGGAGTCCGACTACGGGGGCACCTCCCACGCCGGGGAATACGAGACCTCGCTCTACCTGGCACTGAAACCGGAACTGGTGGAGATGGACAAGGCGGTGGACGAACGGTCCCCGCTCCCTCCCAGCTTCCAGAGCGACCTGCTGGCCGGAAGCCACCCACAAGGCTCGGTGGCCCACATGGTGCCCTACTGGAGCTCACAGAGCGCCAGCGGGGTCAAGGGGGACGCTACCCGGGCGACGGTCGAGAAGGGACGACAGTTCCTCGAGGCGGCAACTGAAGGGCTGATCGAGCTGATCCGGGAGCTCAAGGCTACCCCCATTCTGCCAAGACGCGATCAGCACTAGGTTTTCCTCATTCCTCAGTCACATCGATATGCACGGCTTCCAGCACCGGGGTGCTGCCTCCGTTGGGGGTGGTGAGAGTGGCGCGGTATTGGAGCCAGCGGTGGGCCGCGGGCAGGTTCAGGGCAGCTCCCGAATCCTTGAAGTGGCCGCCCTCTCCCTCTGGTCCGGTCCAGGCGGCATCCGTCAGCGCCGATTCGGAGGGCGCGCTGCGCACCTGCAGCAGGACCCCGGTTCCGTGGGGAGTGGTCGCCTCCCAGAGAAGACGGCCGGCCTGCTTGCCTGCCGGCAGTTGAATGGGGGCCGATCGGTAGGATTCCCGGAGCTTGCGGTCATAGATGTTCCCGACATCCTTGCGGGCGCCGAAGTGAGGGCCGAAGGTCTGGATCCAGTGGCGTCGGTCGACGGAATACCCTTGGGGGCTGCCCCAGTAGATGTAGGCGCCGGCCCCGTGGTCCCCCCGGTCCAGGTGGTTGAAGACCACGATGTCGTACCAGCCGTCCTGGTTGAGGTCGGCCACCGTCAAGGCCCCCGAGGACTCGGCGGGCAGGTGGCTGCGACGGGATTCGCTGTAGCTTCCCTCCGTCGAGCCCCAGTAGATGAAGGCGGGGATGCTACGCGTGAAATAGGCGTGATAGTTGCTGGTGACGATGTCCAGGAACCCGTCCCGGTTGAGGTCGGCCACCGCGTGCTCCAGGGGGTCGTAGCCCTCCAGGCGCAGCATACGGTCCTCGGAATAGCCCTCCCGGCTTCCCCACACGATCGAGATGTGCCGGGTCGGCCGGCCGAACTGCTCGGAGTCCCAGCCGCCGCCCACGATCATGTCCAGCCAGCCGTCGGCATTCAGGTCGGCGACTTCCACCGTGGAGGAGGGCTGGACCCGGAGCGAGGAATGCCGGCTCCGGCTGAAGGATCCCTGGTCCGTTCCCCAGAAAATCTCCACCCGAGGACTGTCCACGTCGCAGAAGACCAGGTCCAGGAAACCGTCCTTGTTCAGGTCGGCGACGGTCGGGCTCTGGCTGATCAGGGTTTCGAGCTTCAGCTCGCTTCGCCGTGACCAGTCGTAGCCGGCGCTGCCGCCCCACAGGATAATGCCCTTCGGTTTCGGTTCTCTGTAGGCCGTCCCGGCGGATATCACCAGGTCCAGGTAGCCGTCCCGGTTCAGGTCGGCGGTGGCTGCGCCGTATCCCGAGGGGACGGACAGATCCTGGCTGTGCCCCTGGCTGTAACCCTGGTGCCCCCCCCAATAGATCCGGCCGGTGGGGAAGGCCACGTCCACCCAGCCGTCCTGATCCAGATCGGCGATGGCCGGCGCCGACATGGAGAAAGGGAGCGTGGACAGGGCTGCCGGCGAATAGTGGTGGTTGGGGTTGCCCCAATAGATGAGGGAGGGAATGGAGGTCTCGCTGCCGGTGTTGCGGTTGACCAGGACCAGGTCGGCATGGCCGTCCAGGTTCAAGTCGTCGGCCTGCAGGCTGACCGCGCCGAAACCCTGCAGTTCCAGACGATGGGCGGCGTCGAAGCCCTCGGGACCGTTCCAGTAGATGTAGGAGTTGACGTCGAAGGTGCGGCCGTCCTGTTCGTTGGCGAAGGCCAGGTCGACCCACCCGTCGCCATTGAAGTCCCGGAAGGCGGCCGCGGCCGCATGCAGGGTGGGAAGCTTCAGCATTCCCTGGGCGGATGGGCCGGTCGAGGTTCCCCAATAGATGTAGGAGAACTCCCCCTTCTGGTTGGGAACGACCAGGTCGGCATATCCATCCCGGTTGAAGTCGGTCACGCCGAGGGTGGTTGCGCCCCGGGTGGGGAAGTGGCGCCAGGGTTTGTCCTCGAAACCCTCGGCGTTGCCCCGGCGGACTTCGGCCCGGTTGTCCCGGTGGGTCACTGCCAGGTCCAGGGATCCGTCGCCGTTCAAGTCGGCCAGCTCGGCCCCCGTCAGATCGCCCCACTGGTGGACTTGGCGGCGGGACTCCGAAAACCCCTCGGCGCCTCCCCAATAGAGGTAAAGGCTCTTCTCCTTGGCGTTGTTGTTGAGGAAAACCAGTTCCGGGTAGCCGTCGCCGTTCAGGTCTCCGGCTTCGCAGTCTACGGCGCTGATGCTGGGGATGGAGCTTCTGCGCTCGGTGGAGAACCCGGTGGGGCCGTTCCAATAGATGTAGGATTCCAGATGGTGAGCGTGCCCGTGGCGCTCGCCTCCCTCGGTGCCGTTGTTGGCGAAGGCCAGGTCCAGGTAGCCGTCCCGGTTGAAATCGGCGGCTTCCACGTCGGAGGCCATCAGGGTGGGCAGTTCGGTCCGCCGGTCCGTCCCGTATCCCTCGGGGCTTCCCCAGTAGATCAGGGCCTGCATGTGGACCGAGTAGTTGTGGATGAAGTTGCAGAAGACGATCTCCAGGTAGCCATCCCCGTTCAGGTCGGCCAGCAGCGAGGGTCCTCCTCCATCGGTGGGGAGCCGGGTGACGCCGCCGTCCCGGGCGCGAATCTCCCGCAAGAGCTTGCCCAGCGGTTGCTGGTCGGGCAGAGGCGGCAGAATCGACCGCGGTCCCCGCGGGGTCCCCCAGTAGATCAGGAGGTCTTCGTTCTCCAACTGGTTGTGGTCCTGGGCCACGAAGATGTCGAGGTAGCCGTCGTTGTTCAGGTCCAGGGTGTGGATCATGCGCACCGAGCCCGAGCGGGTGACGTAGAGGTTGGCGCCGCCGTCCTCCAGCGTTCCGCCGGCGAAGTCGGCGAAGTCGGTATGGTGCAGCCAGGCTTGGTGAGACTCGCCCCCGGAGGTCGCTCCGGGCGAACAGAGAAAGATCAGGATGGCAACGCTCAGCAAGGGTCTCATGGTTTTACGCTTCTTTCTTTGAATTTCATCCGGTCTCGGGTTGGAGGGATGCTATGGCATTTGGCGGAGAGGGGTCAAGGGGTACCGGGGGCCATGGCAGGGTGATCCCGCGCTACCAAATTCAAAGGGGCATGGTCGGTGGAAAATGATGAGTGATGAATGATGAATGACTTTTGGATCCGGGGTGAGTCCACGCTGCCGGATTCAGGCTGGCATGTAGGTCAGAGCCCCCGCATCAGGCCCATTTTCCAGGCACGAACCGCTTGCAAACCACCCGCGTCGCCCCCAACAACCCCTCCCCGAGACAAAAAAAACCAGCCTGGGATAGTCCTGGGGACCGAAGCGCGTCTCGGCCGTTGCGTCCGGATCCGGCGGCCGCCGGCGGGATAGGGGAGTCCGGTTACCCGCCACCGTGGACCGCCTCCGGCCACGGTCCGCGGCCGAGAAAGGGGAGGATTCAATGCCGGCGATCCCCCGGGAATCCTTCCGGCCAATTGCGGGACGGCGCCCTTTACAAAGATCCACAAACATGAGACAAATGCCTGACCCTACGGATGGTCCAGCGGCTGACCGAACTCTTCACCGACCGAGGATTGGACAATGACCATTGCCGAACTGATCATGGAGGACGCACGAGCCCGCAACCTGCGCCATTTCTTTGGCATTCCCGGGGGTGGAAGCCCCTTGGACCTGATGGAGGCCGGTCGCAAGCTGGGCGTGGACTTCGTCAGCGTGAACCACGAGTCCTCGGCTGCCATCATGGCCGCCTATTACGGTCTGATGAAGGATACGGCCGGGCTGGCCTTGACCATTCGAGGGGTGGGGGCTGCCAACCTGGTGGGCGGCGCCGCCAACATTCACTTCGAACGGGCCCCGATGGTGGCAGTCTGCGAGACCTGTCCTCCCGCCACCGCCGGTTACGAGATGGTCCAGCACTGCGACCAGTTGAGCCTCTTCAGCGGCATTGAACGCTATAGCGAGACGCTTTCCACGGAGAATGCGCCGCTGGCGGTCCAGGAGGCCAGCTACCGCGCCACCGAGGGTCGGCCGGGTCCGGCTCTGCTCAACTTTCCCGCAGACCTGGGCAGTGCCGAGAGCGGTCCGCCGCTCCCCCCGCGGGCGCACGCCCCGGCCCCGCCGGCGCCGGAGCATGAAATCGCGGCCTGCAGGGCGTTGCTTTCCAAGTGGCGCAAGCCGCTGGTCATTGCCGGGGCCGACGTGATGCGGGACGATGCCACCGGGGAACTGCTGGGCCTGGTCGAGAACCTGGGAGGCGCAGTGCTGGTGACCATGGAAGCCCGCGGCGTCTTTCCCGAATCCCATGATCGCTGGGCTGGGGTCTTCGTGGGTATTTACTCCCCGGGAATCATCGAATCCAGGGCTTTTGAGAAAGCGGACGGCGTGCTGCTGGTGGGTGTGGATGCCCTCATGACCCACGGACCCTGGAAATGCGACTTGCCCACGGTGGAGGTGCTCGGCAATCCCGAGTATCGATCCCTTTCCCAGCAGCCCGAGGTCCGGGTCAACGGCAACCTCAAGAGCGTGCTGCCGGCCCTGGCGCCGGAGGCGCGCGCCGGCTTCCAGGGGCGGGAGGTCCAGGCGCTGCGCCAGGAGGTCTTGCCCGCTTTCAAGCGGCCCGGCCAAGCCAGGCTGGCGGCCCAGGACGTTATCCAGATCTGCCGGAAGGTGCTGCCCTCGGATGGAGTCCTCATTTCCGAGACCGGAGTCTTCATCTGCATGCTGGAGCATATCTGGCTGGCGGACCAGCCGGGAACCTACTACGGGACCTCGGGAGGGCGCACCATGGGTCTGACCCTGCCGGCCATCTGCGGCGCCCGCCTGGCCGATCCCGAAAGGCCCATGATCGGGCTGGGCGCCGACGGCAGTCTGCTGATGCGCCTGGGAGAGCTGGAAGTGCTGGCGCGCACCGGGGGCACGGTGCCGTTGGTGATCGTGAACGATCGGGCCCTTGGGACCATGAAAGCCCGCCAAAAAATTCGCAGCCTGCCCGACTACGCGCTGGATCTGCATCCGGTGGAGTTTGCCGACGTGGCCCGGGCCTGCGGGCTGAAGGCGGCCACCGTGGACACGCCGGAGGATTTCGAGCGGGAACTGCGAGCCGCCATGACCGCCGGCTGCGGGACGCTGATCGACGCCAGGGTGGACCCGGAGATCTACCAGGACAGCTTCGGCCGCACCGTGGGGATGGGTTGACGGGAGGGTTGACGAAGGTATGCCGCGGCCAGCCGCTCGTTCGCGGGGGTTCTCCCCTCAGCACACTCGATTCCGTCCGGAGTTCCTCGACTTCCGGCGGGGGATTCGGGTTGGGAATCTGGATGACGACGAACGCATCACCCGCATTCTGAAGGTCGCCCTGGAGGCCAGGTACCGGCAGCCCTTCGTCACCGAGCGCTGGGGCCGCGGGGTCTACTGGCAGTGGATCGGCTACCTGGCCAAGGCCAATCGAGCCGTCAAACCGCTTTCCTCCAAGGTCAGCTTCGGGTGCGCCAAGTTCTTCCTCATGATCGATACCGGTGAGCAACGCTTCAAGTGCGGGCTGCAGGTGGAGCGGGGCTTCCTGAAGGCTCCGCCCGGTCAGGAGCGCTTCGAGTTGAGGGACGACTGGGACTGGCACCGGCTGATGCAGGTGCTCAAGCCAAAGGGGGCCATGGAGCGGGAGCTGAAGCGGCTGGTGATTCGGGAGGGCTTTCGGGTGCAGGCCGGCGGTTGGCACTCCGATCTGTTTCACTACTCCAAGACCACCCTTCCCCCGGTCTCCCGGTTACGGGCCGGCCTGGAGCAGGCCCCGGGAGACGCCTGGGCCGGATTTCTGCTCTATTTCCCCATGGATGAGGATACCGTGCGGGGCACTTCCGGAACCGACCTGGTGGAATCCATGCTGGCCATCTTCGAGGAAGTGACCCCGGCCATGCGGTTGTGCACCCAGACACCGCTGTGACGGGGGAATGCCCGCGGCCGCGGGGCCAGGCACCCGCAAGGGAGAGTAGAACCACGAAAAGACACGAATGGACACGAATGATGTCGTAGATCCATCCTCTCTCGTTCAAGTGTCGGGTCCTTGAAATTAAGGATCAAACCGGCTCCGTGTTGCGTTATCTTCATGATGATTCAAAGGTAATTCGTGTTCATCGGTGTCCATTGGTGGTTCACTTCTTATCTCGGTGTCGCCTGACAGGCTTGCACCGGACGGTAGCATTCCACTTGCCGTCGGTACTCGATCCATCGGCGAACTTTGACTCATCTGCCAACGTCGTTTCGGTTCAACGGATCCAACGGGGAATTCATGCAAACTCCAATCGACGGCTCTCGGTTTCGTAAAATCATGTCCCGCTTCGCCACCGGGGTCACCGTGGTCACCACCCGGTCGGGCCAGGAAGTCCATGGGCTCACCTGCAACGCCTTCTGCTCCATCTCGCTGGACCCCTGCACGGTCATGGTCAGCGTGGCCAAGGACGCCCGTTCCTGGCCCCTGATCGAGCGGAGCCGGCTCTTTGCCGTCAACGTGTTGAGCGAAGACCAGTCCTTTGTCTCCAATCGCTTTGCCGGACGTCACCGGGACAAGGACGACAACCGCTTCGAGGGCATCGAGTGGACCACGGCGGTGACCGGAGCGCCTATCCTGGGCGGGACCCAGGGATATCTGGACTGCCGGGTGACCCAGGCTTACGACGGCGGAACCCACACGCTCTTCCTGGGGGAAGTGGTTGCCCTGAATCTGGACGATTCCCGCCCCCCTCTGGTCTTCTACGGATCGCGCTACATGGGGATCGACGGCCTCAAGGCGCTGTGAGCTAGAAGAGCCCCACCACCCTTCCTTCTTCATCCAGATCGATCTCATTGGCCGCGGGACGTCTGGGGAGACCCGGCATGGTCAGGATGTCACCGCAGATGACCACCAGGAATTCGGCTCCGGTGGCCAGCCGCACCTCTTTGACCGGCAGGACGTGCCCCGAGGGGGCGCCTCTCAGCAGAGGGTCGGTGGAGAATGAATACTGGGTCTTGGCGATGCAGACCGGGTAGTGTCCGAATCCTTCCTTCTGGTAGCGCCGGATCCTGGCCCGTATCCGGGAGTCGGCGACCACCCCGGAGGCGCCGTAGATGCGGGTGGCCACCTTGGTGATCTTTTCCCACAGAGAGTCCTTCTCATCGTAGGCGAATTTGAAGTTGGCTCGGGTGGCGGCGATGGTTTCCACCACCGTTTGGGCCAGGTCCAGGGAGCCCTGGCTGCCCCGGGCCCAGTGGTCGCAGGCCACCACCGGGACCGAGTGGTGGTCGATGCGGTCTTTGAGGAGTGCGATCTCTGCCGGGGTGTCGTGGCTGAATCCATTGATGGCCACCACGCAGGGAAGGCCATAGTGGTTGCGTATGTTGTTCAGGTGCCGTTCCAGGTTGGGGATCCCTCTTTCCAGGCTCTCCAGGTCTTCACGCTCCAGGGAGTTCTTGTCGGCTCCCCCGTGGTACTTGAGCGCGCGCAGGGTGGCCACCAGAACCACCAGGTCGGGGCGGAGCCCGGCCTTGCGACATTTGATATCGAAAAATTTCTCCGCGCCCAGATCGGCTCCGAATCCGGCCTCGGTCACCAGGTAGTCGGCAAGCCCCAATCCGGTGAGGGTGGCGATCACGGAGTTGCAGCCGTGGGCGATATTGGCGAAGGGGCCTCCATGCACCAGGGCCAGGTTGTTTTCCAGCGTCTGGACCAGGTTGGGCTTGATGGCCTCCTTGAGCAGTACGGCCATGGCTCCATGGGCGTCCAGGTCGCTGGCCCGGATGGGTTCCCGGGCGTGGCTGTAGCCGACGGTGATGTTGCCCAACCGCTGCTTGAGTTCCTGCAGTGAACGGGAGAGGCAGAGAATGGCCATCACTTCCGAGGCCGCCACGATTTCAAAGCCGCCTTCCCTGGGATAGCTGTTGCCCACGCCTCCCAGACCCAGGACGATTCGACGCAGTGCCCGATCGTTCAGGTCCACCACCCGATTCCAGGTCACCCGCCGGAGATCCAGGTCCAAGCGGTTTCCCTGGTGGACGTGGTTGTCCATCATCGCGGCCAGAAGATTGTGCGCCAGGCCCAGGGCGTGAAAGTCGCCGGTGAAGTGCAGGTTGATGTCTTCCATGGGAACCACCTGGGCCATCCCGCCGCCGGCGGCGCCCCCCTTCATGCCGAAACAGGGTCCCAGGGAGGGTTCGCGCAGACAGATCAATGCCTTCTTGCCCAGGCGGTTGAGCGCGTCTCCCAACCCCACCACGGTGGTGGTCTTGCCCTCTCCGGCCGGAGTGGGAGAAATGGCGGTCACCAGGATGAGTTTCCCTTGTCCCCGTCGTTCCGAGTTCAAGGTTGCCGGCGACAGCTTGGCCTTGTAGTGGCCGTAGGGTTCCAGGTGGTCCACCGGAATCCGGAACTGTTCCCTGGCCAGGTCCACCACGTTTCTCAGTTTGGCTCGGCGGGCAATTTCAAGGTCGGTTTGCACAGGTGGCGGTCCTCCACTCCGATCCGGGAAGGCTCGATATGCCTTGGATCGAGGCTCAACGGTTTGGGACAAGCGGCCCCACCCGGGTTCGCTTGACGGCGTCCGAAACGGAGAATGGCCGGCATTTCCCGGCAACCCAGGTTTCCCTCCCGGGACCGGCGCACCGTGCCATAATACGGAAATCCGACAGTTGCTTCAATTCCAGGAGGTTGCCCTGTGCCCAGAGTCATGATCTTCATCCAGTTTCTGCAAGACCCGAACGGTCCCCATGTGAAGCTGCTGAGGGAGGCCGGGCTGGAGGTCCGTTTCCCTCCCAGGCCGGACATCTCGGACGAAGAGGAAACCATACGGGTGCTGCAGGGGATCTCGGCCACCATCGCCGGCGGAGAGCCCTACAGCCGGCGGGTGATGGCGGCCCTGCCCGATCTGAGAGTGATCTCCCGCTGGGGGGTGGGTGTCGACCGCATCGAAATGGAGGCGGTGACCCGTGGCAACGTGGCCGTCACCATCACCCCCACCGCCAACTACGAGGCGGTGGCCGAGCATGCGGTGGCGCTGCTGCTGGCAACGAGTCGTTTTCTGGTTCGGAGGAACGACGAAATCCACCGGGGTCTTTGGAAGCGCAAGTGTTCGCTGCCCCTTCGGGAAAAGACGCTGGGCGTGATCGGATTGGGGCGGATCGGCCGGAGCGTGGCCGTGCGGGCCAAGGCCTTCCGGATGCGGCTGCTGGCCCACGAGGCCTTTCCGGACCGGGACTTCGCTCGGAAACACGACATCGAGCTGGTGGATCTGGACACCCTGCTGGCGGGTTCCGACTACGTCAGCCTGCACGTGCCCCTGACGGAGGAGACCCGCGGCCTGATCAACCGGCAGACGATTTCACGGATGAAACAGGGAGCCCTCCTGGTCAACACCTCCCGCGGTGGGCTGGTGGTCGAGGAGGACCTGGTGGATGCATTGAAGAGTGGCCGGTTGGGCGGGGCCGGACTGGATGTCTTTGTGCAAGAGCCCATCCAGCGGGACCATCCCTTGCTGGAACTGGACAACGTCCTGGTCAGCGATCATACGGCCGGCATCGACACTCGCTCGGTGGAGGACATGGCCGTGGAGGCCGCCCGGAACATCGTGGAGCTCTATCGCGGGGGATGGCCGGCCTCGGCGGTGGCCAATCCCACCGTCCGTGAGACCTGGAAGTGGTAAGGCCGTCCAGAGGACAACAATATCCGCTCAGGGAGCCGACGCCGAGACACAAAGAGATATCCACGAAGGGACACGAAGGACGACGAAGGGGCGCGAAGAACGACTAAAATTGCTGATCTGAGAGCTCACTCCGCAGAATCAGTCCGGGCCAGGGAGGCGCGGATGATCTCCCGGTCGTTGCGGGCAAAGATATGCCGGTTGGCGTAGGCGGGGTGGGACCAGTTGACGGCGCCGGCCTGGCGCCGGCCGATCCCCATGCGGGAGGTGGGAGCGATCAGATGGGTTCGGTCGATCTCCTGGTAGCCTGAAGGCGACAGCCTGGCGATGATCAATTCGCCCCGGTCGTTGGAAATGAAGTAGCGATCCAGGTGGCGAACCAGAAAGGCCGTGGCCCAGCGCGCCTTTTCCCCGGTCACCGCCAGTGTTTCCCACAGCCGCTTGCCGGTGCTGGCGCTCAGCCCCCTGAGGTGTCCATAGCTACAAACCCCATAGAGGGTGTCCCCGTCGATGACCGGCGTGCTGATGAGGGAGTGTAGCGTGTCGGTGTTGATCTCGCTGTCGCTCTTGCCTCGCCAGAGCAGTCGGGCGGCCGGGGACTGCCGGCCCAGCTCCAGCATCATGGACCCGTTCACGAATGCGCTGACCAGGAGTCGCGAACCGCTGAGCACGGGGGTGGCCACAGACAGACCCTTATCCGACCGAAAAGGCTGTTGCCAGAGGAGCTCTCCCGTTCCGGGATCGAGAGCGCTCACCGCCTTGGGGTGCCAGACGATCAGTTGCCGGCGGCCGCCGGCTGAGACGACGATCGGTGGGGCGTAACCGGGTTCCGAGTCCGAAGGCAGCGCCCGCCAGAGCTCTCGGCCGGTCTGCTTGTCGAAGGCCACCACCTTGGCTCCCTCCTGCCCACCCACCACGGCGATCAGGCGAGGGCCGTCCACCAGAGGGGCTCCCACCATGCCCCAGACGGGGACCTCGGTTCCATAGTCCCGCACGAAGTCCTTTTGCCACAGGATCTCGCCGTTGTGGGTACGGAGGCAATAGAGCGCCCCCTTGGCTCCCAGGACGTAGACTCGGCTACCGTCCACGGTGGGTGTAGCCCGCGGACCGATGGCATAGCTTCCGGACAGCCCGGTGTAGTCGGCCTTCCAGGAGTGGCTCCAGAGTTGGCGGCCGCTGGTCTCGTCCAGGGCCAGCAGGCGTTCGGTTCCCTTGCGGGCGGCTTCGGCCAGAAAATCCAGTACGAAAACACGGCCCTCGGCCACGGCGGGGCCGGCGTAGCCGCTACCCAGGGGCTGCCGCCATTTCACCTGCAGGCCCGATGGAGGAAATCGCTGCAGAATACCCTCTTCGCGCCAGACTCCCGAGCGTCCCTCGCCACGCCATTCGGGCCAATCCTCGGCCCAGCTCGGAGCAACCAGCCAGATGGCCGGCAGGAGCAGGGTGGAAAAGAACCTTTGGAAAGGGAATAGGGTTCTCACGGTGTCTCGCATTGACTGCTGCTGTTGCTGCGGAGACGAATTTCAGCGCATGTGCCAGGGTATGGTCAGGGGCTTGGCGCCGTTCAGCTCGGCGTAGCCGATCCCCGTAGTCCCCTTGGGGTCGGGGCCGAAGTAGCGGTCGTCCAGGGGATCGGCGGCCGGCTGAAAGCGAATGTCACAGGAGAGCCGCACCCGCCCGGCCTGCGACCGGTTGTCCAGGGAGCCGTGCAGGGTGTGCATGCCGAAGACGACCAGATCTCCCGGGCCGAAATCGGCGGTCAGGAGCCTGACCTGACGCTGCCGGGCCAACTCCACCGGGTGGGGGTCCACCATCACTTTGGGTGAAGAGGTGGAGTTGTAGTCGATGGCGCGAGCCCTATCGATCAGATCCGAGAACCGGTTGGAGCCCTCGACCACAACCAGCGGACCTTCCTCGATGGTCACTTCGCCCAGGGCCAGCCACACGGTGTGAACCCGCTGCGAGCCCCTGGCAAAGAAGGGATGGTCGTAGTGAAGGCCGGTGGAGCGGCCGGGGACGGCCACCCGGAGGAAGATGTAGTCCTGGGGCCTGCTGGGCGTTCCCAGCACCCGGTCCATGACCCGGCGAAGCTGCCCGCCGTGGGTCACTTGCCGAATCGCCGGGCCTTCGCTGACCGACTTCCAGAAGGGCCCCAGTCCCTCCGGCCGCTCCTGCCTCCGGCTGGTCCCGGTAAAGATGCCCTCGCTGGCCGGAGGATGGATCTCGCCCACCTCCACCAGGGCTTCCAGGATCTCCTGGCGCGCGGCCATCACCTGCTCGTAGTCCAGCGTCTGTCGCAGCAGCAGGTATCCCTCGTTCCTGAGCCGCCGCTGCAGCTCGTTGGGATCGTCCAGGCAGGAAGAACTGTCGCTCAGCTCGCCAACGATTTCCGGAGGAATTTCTCGTTCCTGAACCACACACTCCGGCATTGCGGGGGCACCTCCTCGTTTCGTGGGAGGGTCATTGTATCCGGAAACCCCGGGGAGAGAAAGCAGAACCGCCGATACTTCCCGCCGGCCCGGTGTATTCGGCAACGGGCGCAACCTCAGCCTGGCCTCGGTCACCAGTCAGCCCGGAAGCGCCGCTCCCGCCGGCGCCACGCTTCGATTCCGCACCTTCGACCTGAACGGGAAGCTCACCGGCAACGCCACCAGCCTGGCTGTTTCCGGGTCCCGGCATTCCTCCGAGCCTTGGGAATTCTCCGAACCCCGGATCATCGAAATGTGTCTGGAAATTCCGGGGACCAGCAACTTTCAAACCGCCCTCATGGCTTTCGCGTCCAAGACGACCGGCCGGAAAACACACATGACTGAGGCGAGCTTCGCCGACGCCTACCGTGTGGGAGACCTCACCGCCTGGTCGGCCGCCGCTTCCGGCGGGAATTGAATGGGAAGGGAATGCTCCCTCACTCCCCATCCGCCTCGCCGGCCAACCGTTCGTAGACGCGCCTGGCCTGATCGAACTGCCCAAGAACGTGGTTTTTCTCAGCCGATGATCTCCAATCGGGCCACTCCGCCGCCTGCCGCTTCAAGCGGTCGATCCATCGCATGAAGTACTCGGCCGAGCGTCGGCTGCGAATCTTGCCGTTGCCGACGTAGACCCGGATGGCATTGGTGGAAGCCATGGGGTAGCCGGTCTCCAGGGGATGGGAACGGCGGGGTCCGGTGGCCGTCAGGCTGAACCATCCGCTTTTCCTCACCTCGATCGCCTCCTCTATGGAAACCTCCGACTGCCCTTCGGTGAGAGGGAACTCCTCGAGCACCTCGCCGTTGCGATAGAGGGTCACCCTTTCCAGGGGGGCGATGGACCGGACCGTGGCCTGCAGACGGATGGTTCCGCCTTCCGCGGGCAGTTCCAATTTATCCCCGGGAATCCGGTCGTGGATGCGAAAGTCCAGCAGCGGACCGCTGCTGAAGAAGGTCCTTCCCTGCCGGACAGACTCGATCCAGGATTGGGCCGTCAGCTTGCCCCTCAGGAAGGCGTAGGTGCGGACGGCCCCCGGCAGGCTGGATCGTTGCAGGTCGGTTATGGCGTCCTCTCCTCCCACCGGCGTGATGCCCAGGTCGTTGTTCAAAGTGTGGTGCCAGACACGCAGGGTGGCCGAGTTGGGCGAGGACCACTCCAGGGTGTCGACCGTGCCCAGGGCCGCATCCACCGGGAATGTCCTGGCGTGGGTCAAGCCCCTTTCCAGGGGATCGGTATCCCCTCCATAGGCGTGGACGTATCCGACCAGGGCCCCTTGAGCCCTGGCCTTGCGAAACATGTCGGTGTTGCTGGGATAGAGGCTCTCGATGCCGGTGCCTTCGTAGCCGGTGGTGAAGGGTGAGATGAGATGGTCTCGAAGGCCCAGCAGCGAGACGTGGCCGTGAAAGGGGGGCCGGTATTCCTCTCCCACGATCACCACCAGGTCGGGATCGGACATGGAGACCGGGTGTTCGATCCGGTTGGGAACGAAGGCGTCCCAGTCCAGGATGCGGTTGTCCTTGTTGGCGATCAGCTCGCAGACCACATCCTGATCCTCGGCTTTGGCCAGGAACATCAGGTTCTCCAGCGTATTGCGCAGGTTTCCGCCGTAGTTCATGTGTACGTGGGTGGAGCCGCTGAACCATCCCCGCGCGGCCATGTCGACCATCGGCGACAGCACCAGGCTGACCCGGGAGATCTCGCCGGCACGGATCTCCACCTCCTGCCGGGCTGGCCGGTACTCCAGCCCCTTGACCGCCTCCAGGGTCATTTTTCCCGGCGGAAGAGTCATCTCGAATGATCCGCCGGTATGGAACAGGGGCTCTCCCGAGACGCCGACGCGGGCGTAGCTGTCTCCGGGTGGGTAGAGCTTGCCGTCGGCCGCTTTCCCGTAGATCCGGGCGGCCGTCTTGCGGCCGGTGCTCCGGTCCCGCACCTCCGCCCGGAGGATTCCCATGGGGCGTTTCCAGTGGTATTCCCGAGGCTGCACCCTCTCCTTGCGGCCGCCGTAAGTCTCCATCAGCCACAACCGGGGCAAACCGGGGCCGGATGGAAGCGGTGGCTGGTTCGAGATGTAGGCGATCCGCTCTCCGTCCGGGGACCAGCGGGGATGGAAGTGGTCGTAACCGCCGAAAGTCAGCTTGTAGGGCGCACCGCCGGCAATGGGCAGCACGTAGAGGTGGTTGAACTGATCGGTGGCCCCGCCGGTGGAGGCGTAGACAAAGCGCTTTCCGTCGGGAGAGAGGTGGGGGCGGGTGCGGTAGAGGCTCTGCTCCTTCAGGACGGGCTCGGCATTGTCCATGCCCGGCCGGTCAATCGGCATGCGCCACAGGTGTCCCGATCCCAGGGGGACGCCCCGGTTGGAAAGCAGGAGCAGCTCTTTTCCGTTCGGGCTCCAGGCGGGTTGAATGTGCATGTCCCATTCCCCGAAGTAGAGGCGCGTTTTTCCGTAGGAATGGTCCCGCGTGAGCGCGGTGGCCGGCCCGGCCCAGCGCCCCTCCCGGATGGGACGCACGTAGATGTTGAAGTACCCGTTGGGTTCGGTGGAGACGTAGGCCAGCCGGTCTCCCTTGGGGGAAAACACCGGATCGGCGTAGAGATGGGCGTCGTCGGACAGGGTGCGGGAGAGCCCCGTTTCCAGGTTCAGTATCTGAAGCTGGATGGTGCGGCCCCCGTGATCGGCGGTGTAGACGATCCACCTGCCGTCCGGGGACCAGTCGGGAGACGAGTGATAGTGCCCATCGTAGGTCAGTTCAAAGGCTTCCGAGCTCGCCAGGTCGATCCGCCAGATGGAGCCATGCAGGCCAACGGCGATCTGCTTGCCGTCGGGAGACCAGGCGGGGGCCCAAGGCGTGGCCGAAGGCGCCGGCGGGAAGTAATAGTTGTGCATGTAGCCGCCACCGTGCCTGGCGGCGGCATAGGTCCCACCGGGCCGGGGCGTCGCTTGCCGAGCTGCGTCCGGGGTTTGAGGGGAGCGGGAGCAGCCGGTCGAGGCCAGGCTTCCCAGGGCCAGCAGCAAGACCCAGAAGAGAGGAGAAAACCGAAGTTCCGGGTTCATGATCGCGCCTTTCTTTTCGATCCTGATGGAATCCGGCCAGTTTATTACAACCGTTTCCGACTGCGGCCGCTTTTTGGCGGGGTCGTGGCCGCCGAGACCGCCGGGCTTATCTGAAACAAACGAAAAAAAACAAAAGAAAAAAGAGGTATCCACGAAGGGCCACTAAGAACGACGAAGGGCCACTAAGGCGCTGAGGTTAATCGTAACGGGATACCATGGTCGGGAAGGGGTGGTCGATTTCCGATTGTTTCACTCTCGAGCCTTTTGCAAAATTCAGCAGCGGGACCTTTGCCGGGAATGGCCACAAAAGGCACAAAAACACAAAAACAGCAGAACACTGAAACAGCAGAACACTGAAAGCCTGCAAGGCGTTGACTCCCGAACATGTCGCACGAGTTCCGCGCTATCTGCCTACATCCGGTCAACACGGCGCCATGGGGATCAACTTCAGATCGTCAGATCGTCAAGACTCGAAATCAAGAAATTCGTTTTGTGACTTTTGTGCTTTTTGTGGTTCGTCTTCATTTCCAAAACGAAAACGGCTGGCTGTTAATCCTGTCTATCCTGTGCATCCATGTTCAATAAGTCGAAAACCGGTTTAGCACGACAGGGTCCTTGTTCCCGACCGGCTATGAAGATTCGTTGTTTCACTCTAAGGGAAAACGGCGAACCACGAATGGACACGAATGAACACCAATAAACGAATTGATGAGTTGTCGATTGGGGGGTGTGACAATCGGCATCGAGGGGTTATCTATGAAGGACACGAAATCATACCAAGGTAACAGCGTTGCAGAAGCATTTTGGAGCCGCTTCTCGTTTGAGTGAGTCCACCTGCATTCGTGTGAATTCGTGTTCATTCGTGGTTCGTCTTTAATGACGATAGGGTGTTTTTCCTCGATTGATTCGCCCCTCAGATTCTGCACCCTTGTCACGATCACACCCGCCGGTGAGAAATGCGGGCTCGCCAAACGGCGCCGGGTTTTCCGGCGTTTTCCGGTTGGCCTGATGGAAGGTCTGGGATATCTTCAAGGCAGCCGGGGACAGCGGCCGTGAGTTGGGGAGGCGACATGATCCTGAGAGCCTGGATGCGTTCGAGCCTGATGCGGGGTCTGACGTGCGGGGTGCTGACTGCCTTGGCAGCGCTCCCGCTTTGGATGGGGAGTGAAACCAGTTCAACCGAGGCTGCACTGTCTTCCGCCATTGTTGGCATTCCTGGGACCGGACCGGCGGCTTCACCAAAGGCCGAGGGATGGACCGACTTCAGGGGGCCGATGCGCGACGGCCATTATCGGGAAGCCCCTATCCGGACCCGTTGGCCGGAGCAGGGCTTGAAGCCCCTCTGGCGTCGAACCGTCGGCGGCGGATATGCCTCCCTGGTTCTGGCCAAGGGTCGGGGCTTTACCATTGAGCAGCGCGGCGCGCGGGAAGTGGTGGCGGCTTATGATTTGCGGACGGGGGATGAGATCTGGACCCATTCCTGGGAGGCTGCCTTCGAGGAGTCCCTGGGCGGAGACGGGCCCCGGGCCACGCCCACCTGGCACCAGGGCCGGATCTTTGCGCAGGGAGCCACCGGAGAGCTGCGTTGCCTGGATGCTTCCGAGGGGCGATTGATCTGGTCTCGAAACATACTGCAGGACAATAGGGCCAGGAACCTGACCTGGGGTATGTCGGCCTCGCCCCTGATCGTGGAAGAAAAGGTCATTGTGCTGCCGGGCGGTTCCCGTGGCAGATCGGTGGCGGCCTACCACAAGGAGACGGGGAATGTCTTGTGGAAATCGCTGAGCGACAAGCAGGCCTACACCTCTCCCATGTGGGTTACCCTGGCCGGTCAATCCCAGCTTCTGATCGTGAGCGCCAAGCGGATGATGGGGCTCGCCGCCGAGGACGGATCGCTCCTGTGGGACTTTCCCTGGATCACCGACTATGACGTCAACGTCGCCCAACCGATCCTGCTGGGAGAGGACCGGGTCTTCATCTCGGCGGGCTACGGCCATGGCGCGGCGGTGGTGCAGGTGAGCCGGACGTCCGCGGGATTTGCGGCGAGCGCCTTTTGGCAGAATCGCCGCATGAAGAACAAATTCACCAGCTCCGTGTTGAAGGACGGATTCATCTACGGGTTGGACGAAGGCATCCTGGCCTGTATCCGGGCCGAGACCGGCGAACTCAGGTGGAAAGGGGGCCGCTACGGGCACGGACAGCTTCTGCTGGCCGGGGACCACCTGATCGTCCTGACCGAGTCGGGCGAACTGGCGCTGGTCAAGGCCGATCCGGAGCGGCAGCAGGAACTGGCCCGCTTCTCCGCGATTCGGGGCAAGACCTGGAATCACCCGGCCATGTCCGAAGGACTGCTGCTGGTCCGCAACTCGCGCGAGATGGCCTGCTTCGACCTGGCTTTGAGATAGCGTCATGGCCAAGGCCCGGTCCATTGTCGAGGCGCTTTGCAGGGCGGGTATCACTGACGTGGTGGGGCTCCCCGACAACAGCTCGGCGGCCCTGTTCGCCCTGCTGAAGGATGGCGGGGAGCCCGTCATCCGCCTGGTCACCCGCGAAGGAGAGGCTTTCGCCATGGCCGCCGGGCTCTGGATGGGAGGCCGAGCCCCGGCCGTCCTGATTCAGAACACCGGCTTGCTGGAGAGCGGGGACAGCTTTCGCGGTACGGTCCTGCGCATGAGGATCCCCCTTCTCTGCTTGATCACCTTTCGGGGCTATGCCAAGCTGGAACGCTTCGGACCGCTCCCGGAGAAACCGGACGGGCGTTTGCTGAGCCGTCCCGACCTGGACTCGGCGGCGGTGCTCACCGAGCCCACCTTGCAGGCCTGGGGATTGCCTTTCGACTACCTCCATGGCGAGCAGGACATCGCCAAGGTCAACGCCTCGGTTGAGAAGGCCCATCGCCAGTCGACTCCCGTCGCCCTGCTGGTGACGCGGGAGATGACTTGAGATTGGGACCGCCCCGGTCCAACCCCTCCAACGACCTCCCTCGCATCCTTTCTTCCGGGAGGAACCATGCCCGACAGTCTGAAAGTCACCCGCCAGAAGCGAAGCGGATTTTTTGCCGACTGCAGCCGGCAGGAGTTCGAGCGGCGCCTGGGACGGCTCCGGGAAGAGATGGAACGGTCGGGTGTCGATGGACTGCTGCTGACCCAGCAGACCAACGTGCGCTATGCCACGGGATTTTATGAAGTGGGCTGGATCGTGCCCGCCTACTTCTACATGGCTTTCATCCCCAGAAAGGAGGATCTTCCTCCAGTTGTCTTCTGCCCCGAGGGATGCCAGATTCAAGCCGAGGCCGCCTGGGTGGAAACCGTGATCCGATGGGACTTTCCGGTGGGATTCTATACCGGCCGCGTCGGCGACAGTCTGGTGCAGGCGACGGCATCCTGGTTGCGGAAGCTGGGCCTGAGCCGGGCCCATATCGCCACAGAGATGAGCGCTCACTTCCGCATGGGGCTGTCGGTGGAATGTTTCGATCGCATTCGGGCGGCCTTGCCCGGGGTTCGCTGGGGCGATTGCGGGGACATCATGTGGGCCGTGCGTCGTATCAAGTCACCGGAAGAGGTGCGGCGGTTGCGGGAGGCATGCCGCATCTCCTGCCTGGGGGTAAAGGCCGGCTTCGAGGCCATGTGTGAGGGAAAGAGCGAACGGGACATTGCCAACATCATGTCGGCCCGGATGCACGCCGAGGGAGGCAGTCAGATCCACTTTCTGGCTCTCTACGCGGGGCCCGACAGGGCCCTGTGGGCCGATTCGACCCCTCGGCGGGAGATGGTCCTGGGTCGGGGAAGCCTGCTTCAGTTTGACGGCGGCTGCACCTACGACGGCTACTTCGCCGATTTCAAAAGGTTTGCCTGCCTGGGAGAGCCGACCGCCGATCAGCGCCGCGGCTTTGAGATCGCCAAGGCCAGCGAACAGGCGGCCATCGAGGCAGTCAAGCCGGGCGCCAGTTTGGGAGAAGTCTATGAGGCTTCCCAACAGGTCATTCGGGATGCGGGCTATCCCGACTTCGTGGACTGGTGCCAGTCCATGGGCTGGTCCAGCATCGGTCACAGTCTGGGACTGGACATCCACGAGATGCCGGGGATTTCCATCGGCAGCCGGACCCGGATCGAACCCGACATGGTGCTTTGCATCGAGCCCTTCTTCTACCACCGGGGCGGGTATCCCCTCTGGGAGGTGAGCAACAAGTACGGACTGGAGGACGTGGTGCTGGTGACGGAAACCGGCCGTGAGGTCCTGACCCCGGAGTCGATCGTCAGCCGGGACATCTGGGTGGCCTGAGAGCTGCCGGCGGGGCGATGGAAGTGATTAGTGACTAGTGGTTAGCCGTGCCCCCACCCTGCGGTGTGGATCATTTGAGGAAAAACGCCCAATCGTCAATAACCACGAACCACGAATAGACACGAATAAACACGAAGACAGATGGACCTACTCGAACGACAAGCGGCACCCAAGTGCTTCTGCGATTTTGTTCCCTTTGTATTTCATGATGTCCTTCATAGATTACTCCCTCGACATTGGTAGTCATACCCCGAGAATCAACAACTCACTAATCCGTTTATTGGTGTTCATTTGTGTCCATTCGTGGTTCGTCGTTTTCCTTTGTGGATAACTCTTGTCGGCCCTTCGTGCCCTTCGTGGATGTCGTTACTGGATAAACCCCTCGACTGGTTTCAGGTAAGTTGTAGGGCAAGGGCGCCTTGTACCAGCGCTATTTAGGGCGTACAATCGGTGCCACTTGCATCCACGACCAGACTGTCGGAGGGAGATTGAACCATGCGAATCGTTCTCATAGCCATCACCGCGATCTGCCTTTGCGTGGCCTGGAACTGCGCCTCCGATCCACCTCTGCCTTCCGAGACCGACACCCTCAAACTGATTACGGAGGGGGTGTGGTTCCGGATGGGCGAGCGAGAGAATGGGCACTGCAACAACGTGGTCATTGACGTCGGGGAAGGCCTGCTTGTAGTGGATGCGAACTTTCCAAGCGGCGCCCAGGCGCTCATGGAGGACATCAAGCAGGTCACCACCAAGCCGGTCAGCTACGTGTTCGACACCCACCATCACGGGGACCATGCCTATGCCAACGCGGTCTGGACCCGGGCCGGCGCCACCACGCTCGCACATGTCGGGGTGGCCGAGGAGATGAAGCGCTATGAGCCCGCCCGCTGGCAACAAACGGCGCAGAACCGTGAGGATGTGGCAGCCGTGGGCGAGGATACGGTGCAACCCCCGCAAAAGACATTCAGCCAGGTTCCGCACGTTCTGGAAGGGGCGAGCCGGCGGGTGGAGTTCCATCACTTCGGGTGGGCCCACACGCGAGGGGACGGCATGGTCTATCTGCCGGACGAGAAGATCCTATGCACGGGCGACGCGATCGTGAACGGGCCCTTCAACTACACGGGCGACGGCAACACGGGCAACTGGCCCGATGTGGTCGGCAAGGCCCTGGAGCTGGGCTTCGAAACCATCCTTCCGGGTCACGGCTCCTCGGGAGGGCGAGAGGTTGCCGAAGGGCAGCGGCAGTTCATGCAGGAAATCAACACTGCCGTCGAGAAGGCCTTCGAGGACAAGACGCCGCTGGAAGACCTGGTGACGCTGGAAGACGGAGCCGGCGTGGCCACCACGGTGGAATTGTCGGACGAGGTCGGCAACTGGGTCGGCAATCGGTTTGCGGAGCAGGTGCGAGTGCGGTTCGCGGAACTCGCCGAGGGCAAGCCGCACGGAGAAATCCTGGGCGGACCTTAGCGTCCTGTCTCAGAAATAGGATTGCCATATCCGATGGAGGTCTCTCAGGGAAACGGTCGGTTCGAGAGGCTCTTTGTGTTTCCGCCAACCGGCGCCCTTCTGCTCTGCCTCCCCGGCAGTTCCATGCGTCGATCAAGATCCTTCCAAACCGCCTCAAAAGAGAGCGGGGCATGACCTTGCAAGAACAATTCCAGGCGTCCTCCCGACTTCTGGCTGCCTGGCTGGGGTTGGCGCTGATCAGTCCCCCCGTTGTGCCTCTGCTCGGCTCGTCCTCGGAGTCCTCGCCATCCCAAGTCTCGTCTCCATTGGTCCGGCAGGCCCGGGCGATTCTGAGCCGGCACTGCCTGACCTGTCACGGGGAGCTGCAGGTCTCGGGTCTGGACCTGCGGCAAAGAGGGGCCCTGTTGCGGGGCGGCCAGCGAGGGCCCGCGGTCATCCCGGGGGAGGCCGGAGACAGCCTGCTGTACCGGGCGGTGTCTCATGCCGGGAAGCTCCGAATGCCGCCGGATCAACCGCCGCTTTCCGCGCGGGATCTGGAAGTCCTGCGGCAATGGATCAACCAGGGGATTCCCTGGGAGGCCGGCCCGCTACCGACCTCCGGCCCTGACTGGTGGTCCTTTCGCAAGCCACAACGTCCTTCTTTGCTTCCGCCAGTCAGGCAGCAGGCCCGGGTTCAAAATCCGATCGATGCCTTCGTGTTGGCCAGGCTGGAGGAGAAAGGGCTCACTCCGGCTCCCCCGGCCGACCGGCGGACCCTGATTCGGCGGGCCACATTCGATCTGCTCGGATTGCCGCCGACTCCGGAACGGGTCGAGCGTTTCGTTGCCGACTCGTCCCCCGACGCCTACCGAGACCTGATCGAAGAACTGTTGGCCTCCGACCGCTACGGCGAGCGGTGGGGACGCCACTGGCTGGATGTGGTGCGCTATGCCGAGACTGCCGGGTATGAGGGGGACAGCTACTATCCCAATGCCTGGCGCTATCGCGACTATGTGATCAAATCCTTCAATGACGACAAGCCCTACGATCGATTCCTGCAGGAGCAGATTGCCGGCGACGAGCTCTGGCCCGACAACCTGGATCTGCTGGAAGGGAAGTGGGATGTCCTGCCGGAGAAGCTGGAACACCTGGAAGCCCGAATCGGTACCGGTCTTTACACCCTGGCTCCGGTGAAGGGTGAGCTGTTCAAGAACGAGAGCCGATTGCGTCACGAGGCGCTGACCGATTGGGCTGACGTTACCGGAGCCGCCTTCATGGGGCTGACGCTTGGCTGCGCCCGCTGTCACGACCACAAGTACGATCCGATCTCCCAGCAGGACTACTATGGGCTCCAGGCCGTCTTTGTGGAGAGCCGGCAGGTCGAAGTCCCGGTGGTGACCAAGCCGACCTTGGGCATGTTCAGGCACAACTACCCCAAGCTCATCGGTGTGGTGGAGGCCAAAAAAGACTACCGCCTCTTCATGGATCGGGTAAAGCAACGGGTGATCGGGTCCAGGAAGTTGGAGTTTTCCAAAGCCGTGGTGGCGGCCTATGAGATTCCTGAAGCCGAGAGGTCGCCGGAGCAACAGAAACTGGCCGAGCCGCTGGAGGAGGCAGTTCGCTCCATGAAGTTCGAGGTCTTCATGGGCGAGGAGAAAGATGAGGCCACCGATCAACAAACCTACGCCTATATGACCGAGGAAGAGCGGGAGGAGCAGACCCGGCTGCTGGTACGGATGGGGAAAGCGCTGCGGGCCGTGCCGGACCGCGGCTTCGACGGGATCCTGGAGGTGCCGTCGGCATCGGTTCTGGGTCACCGCCGGCCGGAACTGATTCCCGAGGTCCATGTCCTCGATCGAGGGGAGCTGGGGAGCCCCAAGGGGGAAGCCCGGCCTATGTCCCCGGCCGTGCTGAGCTCGGAGGTATCTCTCGAGCACTTCACCTCCCCCTATGCCCGCAAGCGGCTGGCGCTGTGGCTCAGCCAGCCGGACCACCCCTTGACCGCCCGGGTCATGGTCAACCGCATTTGGCAGTGGCATTTCGGGGAGGGCCTGGTCAGGACTCCCAACGACTTCGGCCGAAGAGGAGATCCGCCGACCCATCCCAAGCTGCTGGATTGGTTGGCCACCGAGTTCGTGGCCCGGGGTTGGAGCGTCAAGGCCATGCACCGCCTGATTATGGCCTCCAACACCTATCAAATGGGCAGCCGCTATCCCCGGGCGGAGAATCTCGCCGTCGATCCCGATAACCGGTACTTGTGGCGCATGAACCGGCGGCGACTGGAGGGCGAGGCCCTGTGGGACAGCTTGCATGCCATTTCGGGGAGGCTTAACTTGAAAATGGGAGGGCCTCCGGTAGTTCCCCCTCTGGCGGAAGATGAGCTCACCGTGCTGAGGATCGGACGTCCCACCATGGACGGGAACTGGCTTTGGACCTGGCCGGTGTCGGCCGACCCCTCCGAGCACCGTCGCCGCGGAATCTACATTCTGGTTAGGCGGAACTTTCCCTTTCCCATGTTCCAGCTTTTCGACAAGCCGGACAACGCCATGAGCTGCTCCAAGAGAGATGTGACCAATGTCTCTCCCCAGGCCTTGTGGTTTCTCAACAATCGGGTGGTCTTGCAGCAGGCGCGAGAACTGGCCGCACGTGTCGTAAAGGAGGCCGCCAAGCCGGCCGGATGGGTGGAGCGGGCCTGGAATCTGGCCCTGGGCCGCCCTCCCCTGGAACAGGAAAGGCGTGACGCTCTGTCTCTGTTGGAATCGCTGGCCGCTCGGAGAGTGGATGCCGGGGACTCCTCCGAAATGCCCGACGCTCTGGCCGAGTTGCCTCCGGCCCGGGCGGAAGCCATGACCAAACTCTGTGTGACGCTGTTTAATCTGAACGAGTTCCTCTATATTGACTAAAGGATCTTCCGGACGAGGTGAGGAGGACTCCATGAATCAGACCGGTTGTGGTCGTTCCCTGAAGACGGGGTCTCGGCGTGAGTTTCTGGCCAAATCCGGTCTGGGCTTCGGGGCCGTGGCTCTCAACTATCTCCTGGAGCGGGACTCGGCTTGGGCGTCCGTGGTGAAAGCCGAAAAGGACTCCGCTCCCGGTCCCTTGGCGGCAAAACCCGCCCATTTCCCGGCCAAGGCCAAGAGTGTTATTTTTATCTTCCTCCAAGGTGGACCCTCCCACATCGACATGTTCGATCCGAAACCCTTGTTGGAGCGCCTGGATGGTCAGACCCCACCGCCCAGTTTCTTGGTGAAGGGACTGGAATTCGACCGGATCAAGGCTTCCAAGGCCAAGCTGATGGCCTCGGGATTCCCTTACCGGCGCTACGGGCAATCCGGGCTGGAGGTCTCCGATCTGTTTCGAAATGTGGGTCAACATGCCGACGACCTGGCGGTCATCCGCTCCTGTTATCACGAGTCTTTTTTCCACGGTCCGGCCCTGAACCAGGTCTATTCGGGAGCCTTTCTGGATGGGCATCCCAGCGTCGGCTCGTGGGTGGTCTACGGCATGGGAAGTGAGAGCGATGTCCTGCCCTCATTCATGGTCATGACCGACGGGAGCTTCCGGACCAACAAGAAGTCCTTCGGTTCCGGCTATTTGCCGGCGCTCTATCAGGGAACCTGGGTCTATACCGAAGGCGCGGCCATCAACAATCTGACCTCTCCGCCGCAAATCGGCGAGAGCGACCAACGTCTCATGCTGGACCAGGTCCACAAGTGGAATCACGGGCACCTGGAGGGAAGGGCCGAGGACAGCCGTCTGGCGGCCCGTATCGCCAACTATGAGCTGGCCTTTCGCATGCAGACGGCGGCTCCCGAGTTGATTGACATTTCTCAAGAGCCCCAATCCGTCCAGCGGATGTACGGCATGGACCATCCCACCACCGGGAAGTTCGGTCGCATTTGTCTTCTGGCCCGGCGCATGATCGAGCGAGGGGTTCGCTTCGTTCAATTGACCAGCACCGACTGGGACGGCCACGGCGAGTGTGACCGGAACCACCGGGAGAATGCGCAAAAGATCGACAAGCCCATCGCGGGATTGATTGGGGATCTCAAACAGCGGGGACTTCTGGAGAGCACACTAATCGTCTGCACGGGCGAGTTCGGGCGCAGTCCGGCCATGGAGGGGAAGAACGGGCGGGACCACAGTCCCTACGGATTCACCACCTGGATGGCCGGGGGTGGCATCCGAGGCGGCAAGGTCATCGGGGCCACCGACGAGTTGGGTTACCGGGCGGTTGAGGACAGGGTTCATGTCCACGATCTCCATGCCACCATGCTTTCACTGCTGGGCCTGGACCACCAACGGCTGACCTATTTCTTCCAGGGGCGCGACCGGCGTCTGACTGATGTCGGCGGCCAGAACGACCTGGCCCCACGCCTGATCCGGGCCTAGTCCGTCTAATCATGTGAATCCATTTAATCCGATGAATCATAGTTCTCTGGAAATCCCTCGGGCCCGACGAATCATATGATTATTGGTGACAGCTGGCAGCACCGGCCGCAGCCTGCGCTGGCTGCGTTGTTGTTCGGGGTCTTCATCCTGGCGCCGTGGTCCAAGCTCCAGTCCGAGAACAGTCCTGCTTATACCGGCGCCATCGATCTGCCCGTGGACCTGGTTACCGAGCAAGGGGATCGGCTGCGCAAAGGCAGGTTTCAGTTACAGGTCCGGGTCGGAGAGGGACACGGATCTCTCGATTTTCGGAGAAAAGACCGCACGGTGGCATCGGTGAGCGGCAGGGCCGGACCCATAACCGTCCCACCCGCCGCCACCAAGCCACTGACCGGCACCCTCCACATGAGTTTACCGGAATCGGATTCCCCTGCCCGGGGTCGGCGGGACAACTGGTTCAAGCTGAAACGGACTTGGAAGGCGGCCATGAGGGTCTATGAGTCTGCCGCCCCCCGCAGCGGGACGGTCACCTTCGTCTTTCAGTTCCAGCCGGCCCCCGGGCAGTGGTCCCGCATCGAGTTCAGGCTCCAATCGGCTGCCCCGGCCCCGGCCCCTGAAGAGGAACGAGTTTTCGGAGAGCCTTGCTGATGTCCAATTCTCAACCCTCGTTAATTTCCCGCAGGACTGTCGTGGCGGGGATACCCGCGGCGCTGCTGCTTGCGGGTTGCCGTCCCGGTACGCCCGAACGCCCCAAGATCGCCGCCCTGGTCACCGAATACCGCCGCAGGGCCCACGGCCAGCACATCGTGGACCGTTTCCTGGGCGGCTACGGTTGGGGCGGTCGATTTCACCGGCCCCCCATGGATGTGGTGTCGCTCTACGTGGACCAGATCCGAGAGAGCGATCTCAGCCGCGACCGGGCCCGGCAATATCCCTCCATGAAGATCTATCCCACCATCGCCGAAGCATTGAGGCGGGGCGGAGACAGCCTGGCGGTGGACGGGGTTCTGCTGATCGGCGAGCACGGAAGCTACCCCCGGAACGAGAAGGGGCAGACCCTGTATCCGCGCTACGAGTTCTTCCGGCAGATCGTGGAAGTCTTCCGGGCCAGCGGCCGCGGCGTGCCGGTATTCAACGACAAGCATCTTTCCTGGAAATGGGAATGGGCCGAGGAGATGGTGGAAACGGCCAGGGAGCTGGACTTTGCCTTGATGGCCGGCTCCAGCATTCCGGTGGCCTGGCGCCTTCCCCCGTTGGAGATTCCCTCGAACGCCGAGGTGGAGGAGGCCATGGTGATCGGCGCCGGCGGCGGGGCGGACAGCTACGGCTTTCACGGGTTTGAGTCGATGCAGTGCATGGTCGAGCGGCGCCGGGGAGGGGAGACGGGGGTGGCGGCGCTGCAGGCGGTGCGCGGCCCCAGGGTGTGGGAGTCACTGCGCGCCGGATCCTGGGACCGGGGAGGCTGGGATCCGGAGTTGTTCGAGGCCTGCCTTTGCCGCAGCCTGGCCCTGACCTCGACCCGGGAGGGCTTCGATCACAGCTACCCGTCCCTGGAGGAAATACCCGGGCTGGTCAAGGACCGGGTCACCGACTCAGGCCCCCAACTGGACCAGCCTCTGGCATTCCGCTGCGAGTATGCCGACGGGATGAAGGCCACGCTGCTCCTGTTGGAGGGACTCACCATGGGTTGGACCTTTGCGGCCCGTCTGAAAAACCCGCAACGACTGGTTTCAACACACTTTTACCTGCCGGTGCGCGGATTGGGCGGGGGTGCGGAAGCCAACTTCTTCAGCCCCCTGGTGAACGGCATCGAGAAGATGTTTCTGACCGGCAAGGCAACCTACCCGGTGGAGCGGACACTGCTGACCAGCGGAATGACCGAGGCCGGCGTGGATTCGCTGTGGCGGGGCCAGCATCGAGTCGAAACGCCCCACCTGGCGGTTCGCTATCGACCCACTCCCGAACCGACCTATCGGAGATGTTCGTGACTGGCAGACGCACTTTCCTGAATACCGCTTCGGCTGGCCCGGCGGCCGGCGTGCCGAACCGGGCGCGGCCAGGGGCCAAGAGGTTGGCCATCCTGGCTTCCCGCTGGACTCCCGGCTCCCCGGCCCGCCAGGTTGCGGACCGCTTCCTGATCGGCTACCCGCGAGAGGGCAGGTGGCGCCGGCCCGACATGGATGTGGTCTCTCTCTACGTGGACCACACGCCTGAAGCGGATCAGAGTCGGGGGCGCGCCGCCGAGTTCGGCTTCAGGATCTATCCTTCGGTCGCGGAAACCCTGCGTTGCGGCAGGGACCGGCTGGCCGTGGACGGAGTGCTGATTCTGGCCGGCCAGGGTGCAGATTCGAGCCCCCGACCCTCGGGCTCCGACTTGCTCGAGCCGATGGTCAGGGTCTTTGAGGAGGACCGCCGGGCGGTTCCGGTCTATTGGGACGAACCGATGGGACAGGCTCAGGCCCGCAAGATGGTGGAAGCCTCCCGGCAACTGGGGTTCCCGGTGCTGGCCGGATCGTCCCTGCCAATGACCTGGAGGCTGCCGCCCCTGGATCTGCCGGCAGGCTGTCGGGTGGAGCAGGCCCTGATGGTGGGCATCGGCTCCGGGCGCTCCGATCGCTACCGGGCTCTGGAAACCCTGCAGGCCATGGTGGAGCGGCGCGGGGGCGGCGAAACCGGCGTGCGGTCGGTGCAATCGGTGGAGGGCCAAGCGGTGTGGCGCGCCGGCAGCAGGGGTCGTTGGTCCCGGGAACTGCTGCAAGCAGCCGTGGCCCGTTCCGACTCCCTGCAGGGACAGACGCTGAAGGATGGGCGTCCCAGAGACCTGGTCAACAGCGGGGAATTGCCACCGCTGGTCGAACATCCGGAAGCCTGCCTGGTGGACTATTCCGACGGAGTGAGGGCCGCGGTGCTGATGCTCAACGGAGCCGTGGGGGACTTCACTTTTGCGGCCCGCCTCCTCGACGTTCCTGAGGTTGCATCGACCCATTTCCTTCTCCCCCCGGAACCCAACCGTGCCGGCTCGGCCTGCCTGGCCGCCCGGATCGAGGACCTGGTTCAATCCGGGCGAAGTCCGATTCGTCCGGAACGGGCCTGGATCGCCAGCGGCATTCTGGATCGCTGGATGGAGTCCAGCAAAAAGAAAGGCGTGACTCTGGAGACTCCGGAGCTGAGGCTGGAGTACCGGCCCCCGGCTGAATCCTGTTTTTGTGGATCCTGATCGTGTTGACCAAGCAGGAATTGCTGCAACCCCTGGCGTCGCTGAGGACGGACGAGGTGGTGGTGACCACCATGGGCGTGGTGCGGCCCTGGTCCAAGTTCTCGGACAGCCCGTTGGACTTCGCCTCGGCAGACAGCGCCATGGGCCACGTTGCCGATCTGGCGCTGGGCATTGCCCTGGCCCAGCCCCAACGAAGGGTCATCTGCCTGAACGGTGACGGCAGCCTCTTGATGACTCTGGGCTCCCTGGCCACGGTAGTGGAAGCGGGAGCCCGCAACCTGATCCTCTTCACGGTTGAGAACCGGACTTTTGAAATCACCGGGAATCAAGCCATTGCGGGCGCCGGCCGGGTGGACTTTGCCGGATTGGCCCGGGCGGCGGGTTTTGACAAAGCCTACGCTTTCGACGATCCGGAGCTCTATGCCCGGACCCTTCCCACGATTCTGCGGGATCCCGGTCCGGTGTTTGTGGCCGCGCGGGTCGAACCCGGATCCGAGGGTCCGCTTATCCGAAGCCGAAAGGGAGAGCCGGTGGCATACCTGCAGCCGTCTCTGGCCGAGTCGGCCCACCGATTGAGGAAAGCGCTGATTTATTGTTAGCGACTTGACGGGCATCTCTGTTATTCTGATCGCTGGCGAAGGTTGGTTCTTTAACGGCCCGGCAACCTGTTTCGCCGGGCGGTGCTCCGGCAGTCATCCGGGGACAGTATCGCTGCCGGTTTCGACGGCATTACCGGAATACACGATATTTAATTTAAATTCGCTGACAATTCGCAGTGGGAATTTCCGGCTCGTGGATCGCTCAGGGAGCCTTCCTTCGGGAAGCCACGGACACCTGGGAAGCCCTCCGGGGACAGGAGGGTCTGATGCCATGGTGAGGGGCACGGCCGGTTGCAGGCTTTGAAAGGAGAATCATGAGAGAAGTGACCTTGGGAATAGGAGGGGCCGCCGGCGACGGGTTGGACAAGACCGGCGACACCTTTGCCAAGACCGCCTCCCGTCTGGGGCTGTATCTGTATGCCTACAACAGTTACCAGTCCATCATCCGCGGGGGCCACATCTGGTTGCGCGTGAGGATGGGCGAAGAGAAGGTCTACTCTCACGGAGATCACCTGAATCTGCTGATCGCGCTCAATCAGGACACCCTGGAGAGGCATGCCCGCGAAGTGGAGCCCGGCGGGGCTGTCCTGTTCAACTCCGACAAGTTGACCCTCGATTCCTCGCTTTTCGAAAGCCAGGTTCTGCCGGTGCCGATGCCCGTGCGGGAGTTGCTGAAGCCGTTGGGAAAAACGCTTCCCGTCATGCAGAACACGGTATCTCTGGGCGCGGCCATCTTCCTGCTGGGACTGGATTTCGAGATGATGGCCGAAGTCCTGGCCGACACCTTCCAGCACAAGGGCCAGGAGGTGGTCAACCAGAACATCCAGGTAGCCAAGGCGGGTTACAACTACGCCAAGGAAAAATTCGTGCCCCTGGGGTATGAATGGAACTTCAGCCGCACACGGAGACCCTTCATTACCGGAAACGAAGCCATGGCCCTGGGTGCGGTTGCCGCCGGCTGCAAATTCTATTCCGCCTACCCCATGACGCCCGCCTCCACCATTCTGCACTGGATGGTCGCTCATGCCGACCGCTGCGGGATCGTGGTCAAGCAGTGCGAGGATGAAATTGCTGTCGCCAACATGGCTGTCGGCGCCGGCCTGGCCGGGGTCCGCTCCATGTGCGCCACTTCGGGCGGCGGGTTTGCACTGATGACTGAAGCCATCGGTCAGGCCGGCATGATTGAAGCGCCGGTTGTGTTCATTACGGTCCAGCGCGGCGGTCCTTCGACGGGGATCCCCACCAAGACCGAACAGGCCGATCTGAACCAGGCCCTGGGGGCTTCCCAAGGCGATTTCCCCCGCATCATCATGGCTCCGGCCGACGTGACCGAAGCCTACTATACCGCCGCCGAAGCCCTGAACCTGGCCGACAAGTACCAACTCCCGGTAATCATTCTCTCCGACCTGTTGCTTTCGGAACATCCCGAGACCATCGAGCGGGATGCGCTCAAGCCCGATCTTGTGATCGACCGGGGCCAGTTGGTGACCGAATGGCCGGAAGGTAACGGCACCTACAAGCGCTACGCCTTCACCGAGTCGGGAGTATCCCCCCGAGCCCTGCCCGGAACCAAAAACACCGTCTACGTCTCTCCCACCGATGACCACGACGAAGAAGGGATTCTGATCAGCGACGAGTACACCAGTCCGCCGGTGCGGCGCAAGGTACAGGAAAAGCGCATGAAGAAGCTGGAAGGAGCCCTGAAGGAACTGCCGCCTCCTCAAATCGAGGGTCCGGAGGATACGGACGTCACCCTGGTGGGCTGGGGTTCCTGCAGGGGCGTGATTCGGGAGGCCGCCGAGATGCTGAGATCGGAAGGCATTGCCACCAATCAGCTCCATTTCAAGTATCTGCTGCCGTTTCACGTCAAGGAGGCTCTGGAAATCCTGAACGGATGCAGGAAGACCATTGGCGTGGAGGTAAACTACACCGGTCAGTTTGCCAAGCATTTGAGGTCCGAGACCGGTTTCTCCCTGGATGACATGGTCCTGAAATATGACGGGGAGCCTTTCGAGCCCGCCTTCATCGTGAATCGGGTCAAGGAGATCGTAGGAGGCGAGCCGCTGTCGCTGGAGGTCACTCGGGAGGAAGCACAGGAGATCGCCTACCACTACATTCGAACCCATTTGGGCAACTCGGTGCGGCCGGCCTCCATTGAGGTGGGGAATGGCGTGCCGGCGGAAGAGCCCACCTGGTGCATTGAGCTGGTGAGCCGGAAGGGCGGCGAAAAGACCGGAGACCTGTTCGTTGGGCAGCGAACCGGATCCACCTATGCCTGGAAGCCGGTCTCGACCGTATCGCGGGATTGAGAGGGACAACCGAGGGAAGTCGGCCCGACAGCCGACGGATCGATCGGGTTTGCTAACGCATTGGATTTGATTGGCCGCGCCGGCCGAAAGGGCGCGGGAGGAACGGAGAGGCTTAAAACCCTATGGAAATGACGATTTCTTTACCCATCAGCACCTATGAAAGCATCATCGATCCGGACTGGTGTCCGGGCTGCGGCGATTTCGGTGTTCTCAGGGGCGTCAAGATGGCGGCCGGAAAACTGGGCATCAAGCCCGAGGAACTGTTCACGGTCTCCGGGATCGGCTGCTCGTCCAACCTGCCGGGCTACATCCATGCCTATGGCGTCCACAGCCTGCATGGCCGGGCCGTGGCCGTGGCTTCCGGGATCAAGTTCGCCAACCAGGACATGAACGTGGTGATCACCGGCGGGGATGGCGACGGTTACGGCATCGGTCTGGGCCACTTCGTGCACGCCATGCGCCGCAACCTGGACCTCACCTATATCGTCATGAACAACCAGATCTACGGATTGACGACCGGCCAGGCCTCCCCCACCACCATGAAGGAGGTACGCACCAAGTCCACTCCCCGGGGCAACGTCGAAATGCCGCTCAATCCCATCGCTCTGGCCATTGTCTCCGGCGCAACCTACGTTTCCCGGGCCTTTTCGGGCGAGCCCAGGCACATGGCCGATGTCATCGCCGGCGGCATCGCCCACAAGGGATTTGCCCTGGTGGATGTCTTCAGCCCCTGCGTGACCTACAACAAGATCAACACCTACCCCTGGTTCAAGAAGCGGGTCTACAAGCTGGAGGATGACCCGGACTACGATGCCACCGACCATCGAGGCGCCTTGAATCGGGCCTACGAGTGGGGGGATCGCATTCCCCTGGGCCTCTTCTACCGGGAAGAGCAGCCGACCTACGAGGAGAGCGAACCTGCCTTGAAGGAAGGTCCCCTGGTGCACCAGAAGCTGGGTCTGGAAAAGGATCTCTTCGACGACCTGATGGAGGAATTCGTCTAGGTTGTCCCAACTTCACACCTGGGGAACGCGCCGAGGCGTATCGTTTTCCCAGTTACCCAGGAACCCCTCTCTGCAAGGGTTAACGATATTTAGGGTGTCTGATCGGAATCATGGTCAGCGAAGTCTACGAGGCGCTGATTGACGCCGGGGCCTCTGAAGCCAAGGCCAAAGCGGCCGCCGAAGCCATTCCAGTCAGCGAGCAGTTGACGACGAAGACCGACCTTGCAGAAGTTAAAGCCGACCTGAAGGCTGAAATCGGCGAGGTGAGAACTCAGGTCGTAGCGCTTGAAGCCAAGGTATGGAAGGCAGGCGTCGCCATTGCTGCTCTTGCCGTCCTGCTCAACAAGTTTCTAGACTGGTTGATCCGGTAGTTCTGTTGTCAAGATAGGACACCGTGTTCGCCGCCGAAGCCACTACAGTCATTGAGCAGACGGCAACCAGAGAGGACATTGCCGACCTCAAGGTGGAACCTGCCCCCGCCGGCAACCGGATGCTACTGGCACAACTTGCCCTTGCCGGATTGCTCTTTGCCGCTTTCAGACTTTTCTAACGCCCGCAGCCTTTCCAGAAAAACACCGTGTTTCCCCCGAGCCTCAGCTCGGGAGGTCTCCATCCATCAGGGCTGCAGCAACTCGATCGCTATGGCCGTCAGGGCCTTGACGCCCGTCTTGAGGGTGGGCTCCGGGTCGGGCGCGTAACGGCTGGAGTGGAGCGAGGGCAGGGGAGAGGCTCCCGATTTCTTGCTGGCTTCCATCTTCTCGAGGGCAACGGCGCCGAGCCAGAACAGGCAGATCGGCACCTTCTGAGGGGTCCTTCCGTAGAGGCCGAAATCCTCTCCTCCCATCACCGGCCTCAGGTCCAGCACATTGTCCTTGCCCAGCACCCGGGCCATGGCTCGGCTGGCCCGCCGCGCCAGCGCAGGATTGTTGTAGGTGGGTGGAGTGCTGTCCAGAATCGACATCAGCGGCAGACGGTCCGCGGGCACCCCGGCGGCGCGGGCGATCCCCTCCGAAATCCGCCCGATGCCGTCGCGGATTCTGTCTCGGGTTTCGTCGGTGTAGTAGCGGACGGTGAGCTGGAGCCGGACCTCGTCGGGAATGATGCTGTGCTTGGTGCCCCCGTGGATGGATCCCACCGTGACCACCGCCGGGTCGATGGCCGGAATTTCCCGGCTGACAATGGTCTGGAGCGACAGCACAGTCTGAGCGGCCATGACCACGGGGTCCTTGGTGGTGGAGGGATAGCCGCCGTGGCCCGAAACGCCCCGAACTGTCAGATCGACCGAGTCGACACCCGCCAGGGCATAGCCGCTGCAGACACCCACCCGGCCTGCCTGCATGCCGGCATCGTTATGGAGCGCAATGGCGAAGTCGGGGACTGGAAACCTCTCGAACAATCCGTCGGCCAGCATGGCCTTGGCCCCGGCTCCCCGTTCCTCGGCGGGCTGAGCCACCATCAGCAGGGTGCCCTTCCAGCGACTCTTTTCCCGGCTCAGAATGCGGGCAGCTCCCACGAAGCAGGTCATGTGGACATCGTGGCCGCAGGCGTGCATGAGGCCGATGGACTGCCCGTCCGGGTCCTGAATGCGGACTTTGCTGGCATATTCCAGGCCGGTCTCCTCGGTGATGGGTAGTCCGTCCAGGTCGGTCCTGAGCATGAGGGTCGGCCCCTCCCCGTTCCTGAGAAGACCGACGACGCCATGCCCCCCGATCTCCCGGCTGACCTCGAAGCCCGACGCCTCCAGCTCCCGAGCCATGCGCTGAGCGGTCCGGACTTCTTGAAAGGCAATCTCGGGGTTGGTGTGCAGGTGCCGATAGAGCTCGAACAGGGAAGGAAACTCGCGATCGACGCGCGGAGGGATCCAGGAGGGGTCGCCCCCGGATGACTGCGCCAGCCCCGACCAGATCAGCAGGATGAAGAACCCGCAAAGGCTCGCCACCGAAAGATTGCGTCCGGAACACTGGCGGCCCCTGGTGTTTCTTCTACAGGATGGGAATATGCACAGTTGCATCAACGCTTTCGGCACCTCCAGAATAAAGACGAACCACGAATGAACACGAAAAGGGAAAATGAGCGGCAACCCAAGGGAAAGGATGCGGGCGGGACGCCCGCGCTCCCGGGTGGGCCGCTTTCGTCACGATTGCCCTTCAAGGGAGAGTCGGCGCAACCGAACTGGCTGGGTGGTCGCCTTGCATCCCGATTTGACGATCCCTTCGTGGATAGCTCTTTTTCCTTTCGTTTCAGGAAAGTCCGGCCCCCGCCCTGACGAGCGGTTCATACAAGAGTGAAACAAACGGAAATCGATAATCCCGTCGCGGTTCACCTCAACGCCTTGGTGGCCCTTCGTCGTTCTTCGTGTCCCTTCGTGGATAACTCTTTTTCTTTCGTCTTTCTTCGTTTGTTTCAGTCACCCACGATGGCGCGAATTCAACGGCTCTCGGTCCGGTTGCCGTTGCCCTGGATCAGGTGCCGGGTGATGGTGGCACCCACCGTGGAGAAATCGTGCAGGGGGAAAAACGGCAACTGTTTCTGCCGGCAGAGGTTAGCCAGCCTGCTCCGGGCAAAGACCAGGTCGGCCTGGTCGGCGGCGCGCAGGTCGGACAGTCCGTCTCCCAGGAAGGCCGTGGCATAACCTGCCGACCGGGCCTGGACCAAGGCCGCGCCCTTGTCGTGTCCCCAAGGGGTGTCGTCCAGAAAACGCAAGGTCCAGCGCTGGTCGATGATTTCCAGGGGATTGGCCAGCAGCCGCACGTGATCGAGCCCGAAGGGCGCCAGCAGTCGCTCGATGACGTCCTTGATGCCGGCACTCAAGATGGTCAGGGGAATTTCCCGGCGCCGGCACCATTGGGCAAAGGGTGGAAAGGATTCATCGATCTTGACCCGCTGCCTGAGAAAATCCAGGACCTGATCGAGGTCGCCCCGAATGGTGGCCACCTCGGTCGCGATTCCGTCCCGGAGGGAAATTTCTCCGCTGGCGATCTTGCCGCCGATGTCCCTGCGAAACTCCACCCCACCGAACGTCTCGGCCAGCAGGTTGATGGTGTCGGGATGGGCGATGGTCCCGTCGAAGTCGCTGAAGACGGCTACCCGACGGGATTGAGAACCGGAGGCGTTCATGGGATCCAAGCAGACAAGCCCAAGGGAGTTTGCGGGGCCGACCAGGGCCGGCCCGGGTGAGAAACTGGGTCGACCTCCCGGTCCGGGACTGCTGACCGCGGAGACGAACGAGATCATCCTTCAAGTGGGTCCCGGCGCACAACAAAAATCGTTTTCTTCCGCATAGAGACAAAAGCCAATGGGTTCTGCTGTTAGAATGGGGAGGCTCTCGCGAGCCTCTTGGAATACGTGGAATACTTATTGAGGAGACTGCAAATATGGCAAAAAAGATCGGCATTAACGGATTCGGCAGGATTGGACGGCAGGTTCTTCGAGCGATTTTGGAGCGGCATCCGGATACCATCGAGGTGGCGGCCGTCAACGATCTGTTTCCCGCCGAGACCAATGCTCATCTGCTGAAGTACGACTCGACCTACGGGCCTTTTCAGGGAACGGTGGCGGCCGACGACGGGTCGCTGGTGGTGGACGGCCGCAGGATCAGGATCCTGGCCGAGAGGGATCCGGCAGCCATCGGCTGGGCCGATCTGGGGGTGGAGGTGGTGATCGAGTCCACCGGGGTCTTCACCGACGCCAACAAGGCCAAGGCTCACATCGAATCGGGCGGCGCCAGGAAGGTGATCATCTCCGCGCCGGCCAAGAACGAAGACCTCACCATCGTGCTCGGAGTCAACGGGGACCGATACGACCCCGAGAATCATCGGGTGGTTTCCAACGCTTCCTGCACCACCAACGGGCTGGCTCCGGTAGCCAAGGTGCTCTTTGACCGCTTCGGCATCCAGAAGGGGCTCCTGACCACCGTGCACGCCTACACCAACACCCAACGGCTGCAGGATCTGGCGGCCAAGGATATGAGGGATGCCCGCTCGGCGGGTCAGAACATCGTGCCGGCCGCCACCGGGGCCGCCAAGGCGGTGGGGCTGGTCATCCCCGAGCTTCAGGGAAAGTTCGGGGGCATGGCCTTCCGGGTGCCGACGCCCACCGTTTCGGTGATCGACTTTACTGCCGTGCTGGAGCAGGCGGCCACTCGGGACCAGCTCCGCCAGGCCATGCTCGATTACGCTCAGGGCTCCATGCAGGGCATATTGGAGGTGACCGACGAGCCGCTGGTCTCTACCGACTTGAAGGGCAGCACCTTCTCTTCCGTTTTCAGCGCGGTGGACACCATTGTTGTCGACAATCTGGTCAAGGTGGTCGCCTGGTACGACAACGAGTGGGGCTATGCCTGCCGAACCGCCGACCTGGCCGCCATCATTGCCGGCAAGCTGTGACCGGTGGACCGATCCGAACCAGCCCGACCCATTCGCAAGAAGTCCCTGTCCGAGTTGGACCTGTCGACTCTCACCCACTTCGTCCTGACGGCCCGGGACCGGACCGACTTCCACAGGGGAATCCGGCTATTCAACCAGGCCAGGTTCTGGGAAGCCCATGAAGCCTGGGAGGCGGTGTGGCTGCGCCATCCCGAAGACGGGCGCTTCTTCATCCAGGGGCTCATCCAGCTGGCTGCCGCCTACCACCAGTTGCGGCGCAGGATCTATCGTGGCTTCCTCATCCACCTTGGCCGGGCTCAGGAACGTCTGGTGCTGTTTCCGGATCTTTTTCTGGGCATCGACGTGGCTGATCTTCGCAATGAGATCCGGCGTGTGCTTCCGCCGGGAGACTCGAAGGAAGCGGAAGATGGCGCCGACTATTCCCGGATCGTGCCCCCCAGGATCCGGGTGGTGGACCCGCCAACACCCTACCTTCCCCCAACTTTCCCAAGATCCGAGTGATCGAGGTTAACCGGTGGCGGATCTGCTTTTCCTGCAAGCCAGGAAATGCCTATCTGGTAGAGATCGTGGACTACCATTGAGTTAGCAGAGACTTGAAAGCGGGAAGAAACCCAAGACAGGAGCAGACCCATGGCAGCCGGTCCCAAGAAACTACCTCCCATTCACCCCGGTGAGATTCTCAATGATGAATTCCTCGGCCCCATGAAGATCACTCAGTACCGGCTGGCCCAGGCAATCGCTGTGGACGCTCGCCGGATCCATGCCATTGTTCACGGCCAACGGTCCATTACAGCGGAGACTGCGCTGCTGTTCTCGCGCTTCTTTGGAAACTCTGCCGAATTCTGGATGGGACTCCAGAACCAGTACGATCTTGAAAGGGAACAGGACCGCTTGGCGGACAGGCTGGATCAGGTGCGGGAGCACCGGGTCGAAGTCCCGGCCTGACCGTCAGGACGTCCCTACTTGCTTCAACTATACTTCCCACGAGGTGTTCCCAATATCCTTTCGCTGCCAAAGCTTCGGAGAATTGACCATGATTCGATCCAATTGTCTTTCCCTTTTGGTTTCGTTGGCCACCATCCTCGTCTCGCCGGCCCTGGTCTCGGCTGATACTTGTGCGGAGCGCTTCGTCGCGGCCGGCGCCGTGCGCACCCAGGGTGACGTCCAGGCTTTTGTCCAATGCGCCTACGAGTACGTCCAGGAAATGGGCATCGAAGAGGCCCGGCGGGCCTTCAACGAGGACGAGCAATGGAAGAGCGGCTCCACCTATATCTTCGTCGACGAAGTGACTCCCATGACCGACATGGCTCGAGCCTTCGTCTTCCCACCCGACCCCTCCAGGGAAGGGGAGCCCTGGGGGCTGCTGATCGACGCCTTCGGCAACGACTACTACAAGGAGCTGACTCGTGTCATGGGCCACTCCGACGAGGGCTGGATCTATTACTCCTTCACCAATCCGGCCACCGGCAGGGATGAGCCGAAGGCTTCCTATGTCAAGGCACTCGACTGGGGCGGAACCCCGGGGGCGATCGGTGCAGGAGTCTATCGCCGTGACATTCCGGGTACCTGCTGGAGCGAAGAAGTCCACGCCATGGGGCTGGATGAGGATCCTTCCCCCGAAAGTCTGCAGGAGTTTGTCCGTTGCGCCGCCATGGAGTTGGATTCGGGGGGGTATTTCGCCTCGGTCAGCCTGGCCAACGATCCCCGTTGGCGAAGCGGCTCCATCTACCTGTTCGGGCTGGACACCTACGGCTACACCCTCTTTACCGGCTCCCCGGCAAATCCCCTGATCGGCTCCGAGTTGTCCTCCAATTTCATCGGCAGTTTCGGGGGACGGAACGTTCTGGGCGTTGCCAATGCTTTTGGTGAAACCTTCCTCTACTACTCGAACCGGAATCCGGGCACCAACCAGTGGCAGCGCAAGGTGACCTTCGTCAAGCGGGTCACGTCTTTTGGAGTTCCGGTGCTGATCGGCGCCGGCTATTACCTGGATTGAGGCGATGGTCCTTCAGGGGCCGATCAACTGCAGCCAGTCTACGAAAATGAACTCCATGCGGCCGACCAGCAGCGCAATTCGGCCCATGACGGTGTAGCCGAAGGCGGCCCCGAAGGTGATCATGAGGATCCAGATTCCTCCACGGGACACCTGTCCCAGGAAGCCCTTGTGCTCCACGGAGAAGAAGAAGTAGATCAGGGCCGCCAGCAGCCCGAACACGGTCACCAGGGCTGTCAGGGTCCCGATCCAATCGATTCCCAGAAAGGCCGTCTGGCTGGGTTCCACCAGGGGAATCAGGGCGGGTGAGACCTGCTTGGTGAAATCGCTGACCAGATATCTGGTCAGGTTGGTGCCGGCGGCCCAACCCACAATGACCGCCAGCGGCCAACGGGCGATCCAGGTTCCCTTGGGCGCCAGCCGCCATAGCAGCAGGCAACCGAGAACCAGTTGCACCAGGGCCATGCTCCGGTCGACAGGGTCCACTTCCAACGGAACCTGGGCCATGTGCTCGTTCACAAAATGGGGAGCCAGCCTCCCCAGCATGTTGGGAATGAGCTGTTGCCAGATGCCCTGGACCATCCAGTAAGCCGCCGAGACCCCGATAAAGAGTGATTCCGCGAAGCGGTAGAAGGGGTTGTCGTCGTAGAGAAAGCTGAGGATGGAGAGGGTCAGAAAGGCTGCGAACCAGGTGCCCAGGCCGGCCCCGCTGACCCAGAATCCTTCCATCTGCCCCAGAGCGCTCCAGACCAGGGCGAACACCCCCATCAGCCCTACCGCACCCACCACCAAGAAACGCCTGGTCTGCTCGTTCATTGACTTACTTTTCCAGAGACTTCAGCCGTTCACCCGACGATCCGCGTGAGGCAAAGTAGGCGATGTTCCCGACCACCAGGAACAGGATGATCACCAGGTGGGCCAGGGTTTGGGGACCCATGCGTCGAATGGCGGCAAACCTCTCCGTATCCGCCCCGTAGGCTTCCGAGTACCCCTTGATCAGGAGGGACTCGTACTCGGCGGCCGCTTTCAGGCCGCCCATGATCCCGCTGAGCTGCCTCGGATAGTAGGGGTAGAGCAACGGCGCCATGACCGCGGTAACCCCTCCGGCGACCGGTACGCCGGTGCGATCGCCCCCGAACTGGACCCACTCCTTGAGTCCGGGGTACCCCCCGCTGATGTTGAGGATGAGATCCATGTCCTTGAGCCCCTTGACGTTCTGCATTATGGGGATCTTGTCGATGGGCGTACCTTCGACATCCGACTGATAGAGGGTGCGAAAGTCCGCCACCACCACCTGGATGACCCCTTGTCCGCCCGGCCTGAAGCCCAGCATGACATAGTCCCGGCCATACCTGTAGTCGGAGAACTCCTGCTCGAGCACGTGATCGACCGTCTTGAGCGTCTGTGCCTGACCGGTAGGCACCAGGCACATGAAGAACAGCTTCTGCTTGCGGCGGCCGAGGTGGCGAACATAGCTGTCGGCCATGGGCTGGAGCTCGGGCTCGCTTTCGGGGCCGTAATCGAATGGGAGCAGAACATTGGAGCCGGGGGGAAGCGCCTCGATTCGATCATAGATGGCCTGAACCTCGGGAGTTGCGACTTCGTCGATGGTCAGGTCGAAGGCCAGAGGAATCACGACCGCCAGCATGATGAACAGGAAGATCCAGCGTCGGTCAATGACCTGCAGGCGTTCAAACATCGAGGGTCTTTCCTTTTGAGCCATGCGGATTTCGTCCTAGTCGTTATCGCTTCCCAGATAAGAGCGTTCCACTCCGAGGATGAGTCGGAGCGACATGGAAATGATGCCCAGGCAGATACCGATCATGATGGCCCGTTGACCCGCCAACTGGGGCACGACCATGATCCAGTTGACCAGGTCGGGAACGGTCAGGAGGTAGAAGTCTCCTCCTCCGGCCAGGATCAGGTAACCATAGAGGGTGCGAGCCAGCACAAAGGCGGCTAGTCCGCCAATCAACGAAAGTGAGACCCAGCGCTTGGAGCGGTATTGCTCCCATGCAAGGTAGGCCAGCAGAGCACCGAACAGCAGCTCGAGCGAGCCCGGCAAGGTTTCGGTAAGCGCCGTGCCCACCAGCGTCCGGCCCACCAGGATGATCAGAGCGGCGATCAGCAGGACGGTGGCTTCGCGGTTCTTGGCCCGGAAGGCCCGATAGGAAGCGGAAGCCACAAAGAAGGCCAGCAGGGAGAAGGTGGTCGCCGACAGGGGAAGGAAGCAGTAGTCGTAGGCGGCTTGAAACCAGCTCCCTTCAGCCTCCAGGGCGTGCTTGACTCCGGACGGTCCTCCCACCTTGAAGAGCCCGATGGCCAGCACGGCGAAAAAGCCCGTCATGGTGACCGCGCTGTACCCCCAACCGGGCTGAGAACGGGAGATCTTGGCCAGGTGGATCTTGGCCAGGTTGCCCCCGCCCAGCACGAAGGCGAAGGCGGCCAGCACGTCAAAGGTGATGGACAGGCTCTCGTTGAGCTGGTCGAAGGGCGGGTGGGGGATGAAGGCCTCGAACAGCATGATGACCCCCACCACAAAGGTGATCAGCAACGGTATCTGTCGTCGCATTCGGTTTTCCTAGACGAACATCTCCAGCTTGAGAAAATCCACCACCGACTGAAGGCTTCCACTTCCCGTCCACAGCGCCAGGGTGGCGGTGAGGCTCCCCAGAAGAATGGCCCCCATCACGATCAGCTTGCCCACATCCTGCCCTTTGAGACTGCCCAGTTGCTTGGGATCGCCGCTCAGATAGGCGCTGGCCGCGAAGAGTTCCTCGCCCATCAGCGTGTAGTCACAGGCCGCCACGAAGAATGGAAGCTGAGAAGGCATGGCGGTGCCGGCGATCTGGATGGCCCCGATCCGGTTGCCGGTCTCGGCCAGCAGCAGGGATTCGGCGAAAAAGGCTCCCATGTAGAGGCAGGTGGCCGGCTCGTCCCGAAGCAGCATGCCGTTGACCCCGGCGACGTAGCCGAACTGCTCGTCAGTGAGGTAGTGGACCATGTCCTCGTTGTAGCTCTCGGGGCGGCCGGCTTCCAGGTAGGCCTGCCTCACCACCTCCCTGCCGGTGGTCATGACCAGAGAGCGGCTGACCGGGACGTCCAACTTGGCGTCGTACTCGGCGATGGTGCGGGAGACGTATCCCAGCAGCGTGAGACCGGCCAGGGTCTGAACGTTGTCCATGTCCATGATCCCCGGCACGAAGACTACCGGCCGCCCCATCTCGGTGGCGCGGCCCACGGCTTCGTCGACAGCTTCCAGGCCCGCGATCTTGCGCACGAACAGTTTGCGGCCTCGGCTCGCCAGCTGGATAAAGAGGACGACAAAGAAACAGATGGTGCCGCCGATGATGAGAATCCACAGCTTGTCCCGGTCGAACCACTGGGCCCTGGATTCTCCGGTCACGATTTCGGAAGAGGCACTGGAGTCGGCCGTTGTGGCCACTACCTTGAAAGAATAGCGGACTCCCCGTTCGGCGCTGGAGAATGTCCACGACTCCTCGCCGGGGCCCACCGATCCCAGCGACAGCCAGGAGGCCTCCTCGGTGCCCGGAGCCGTTTCCTCGGGCACGGGTGACCGGAAGACTTCATAGGAGAGGACGCTGGGGTCGGGAGAGTCCTTCCAGCGGATCTCGATGGCGTGCCCCGAATCGTTGGGTACGTCCGACGCTTGCACTCCGGTCGGCGGAGACGGTGCCTTCGAAGGAGCGTCCTGCGCCTCAAGCAACGGAGCGAGTGCCAGGGTGGCGACCCATAGAGCCAGCGCACAAAGGAGTTTCATCAGTCGCGACCCTCGATTATCTCCACATTGGCCCGGGGTACGGACACCGGCTCTTCCAGGCCCTCCACCCGCACCGAAACCACCCTGGCCCTGGACCCCGAATCCAGCCGGGTCGGCTCGGAGGGCAGGGCCGCCACCCGGCCCAGCTTTCCGAACCATGGGTTGCGGATGATGCGGACGGTGCTTCCGACGTCCATGCCCTGCTCCCGGGTCCGCTCCAGTGAATGCGGGGCCGCGCCCCTGAGAGGGATAATCACCTCGGGGCGAATGACGCCGGCTCGAATCTGGGTGGCTCCGTTGATGGAGGCCCGCTGTCCCTGGTGGCGTTTCAACAGCCTGAAGGTGCGCGGCGCCATGTCGATTCTTCCAAATCCTTCGGTGACGATCAAGGTCACTCCCAGATTTTCATGCCCGGTAATGGCTACACCCAGGTCATGGCCCAGGAATCGGCGCAGATCCTGGTCGTCGAATCCTCCCGCCACCACGCCGCGGATGCCGAGATCGACCGCCTTCTGAAGGGCTGCTCCGGTGACCAGAGACCCTCCCACCACCACCCGGCCGCGCAGGTCCGACGAGAGCGACTCTTCGTCCAGGACCTCCCGGGGCGAGGAGGAAACCATGGCAATCTCACCGGTGGCCTCGCCTCCGATGCCAAAGATTCCCTGAATCAGGGTGCCGCAGCTTTCGACCACCACCCCCTGCTCGGGCACGACCTGCAGGACCCGGCCCTCGATGTAGGCCTCGACTTCAACCGGTTGGGGCGGGCCCCGCAGCACCACCTGCCCGGTGACACCGGAAACGCTTTCGATGGTCCCATCCAGGGTGGCCGCCGCTCGGGAGGTGAGCAGGCCGAACAGCGACTTGGCTTCGGCAATGACCTCGCCCTGGCGCACCTGCTCGCCTTCCTTCTTGAGCATGGCCCCCGGCACGTCGCTCTGATCGACACCCATCTTGTTGGCGACGTTGACGATTTCGACCTTGCCCGGCAGGAAGGTGCGGGCCACCACCTGATGGGGCTCGACCCTGGCTCCCTCCTCGACCACCACCTCCCCGGGGATGGGCAGAACCCGCCGCCTGTGGAGCAACTCGTTCTCCGTCACCTTGAGACCGGGAGTGTAGGCGTGGGCCATGGCTTCAGTGAGGGATCGCCTCCGGGGAATAGACGCCGATTTCCTCGATCCAGGTCTTCAGAGCGCCAGTTCTCTCGGCTGGATCCGAGGAGAGCGACAGGGGCCGCCCCCGGCAATCGACAATCAGCCCGACGGTTCCTCCTTGAACCGTGACTTCCAGGGGCACACCTTTGCCGGATCCCAGGTCGAAATCCCGGGCGGGGTCCAGGTGAACCCGGGCCTCGGTGCCGGTCTCCAAGGGGTGCCGACGCATCTCGCCAACCTGGAGGGTCTCCCGTCTCTCTTCGCCTCCGGGAAGCTCCAGCCTGTAGGCCAGGGCCGGCCTGCCGGGCCTGGCCGTGCCCCGCGGGGCGATGCAGGTGCCCAGCACGACCAGGCAGTCCTTTTCGAAGACTTCGGTGGCTGCCCGGGCATGCACCTGCGACAGGACGCCAAGGTGGGGCATCATGAAGATGCTGTCCTTGGCCAGGCGGGTAATCCCCTCCGGGAGGAAGGAGTCGATCAGCATCATGGCGGTCTGCTCCGCTCGGGGCGCGTGAGAGAGCACGCCGCCGGAGGCCACCAGCAGGTCCAAGTCTACCATCTTCACCAGGGATTCGATCCCCGCGTCCTGCTCGAAGGAATCGGCGATGGTGCGTTGCTGCTGCACCCCCTTGAGCCGGGTGGCGAAGGACCGGTGCTGGAGGAAGGCCAGGCGGAGCGCCTCTCTGGCCACCGCCTGTTCGAAGACCAGCTCCTCGGCCGTCTGGGGGATGGTGGTCGGGCGGATCATCTTGTTCTTGATGCGGTTGCGCAGATCCCGCTCCTCCATGGTAAAGGGTATCCATCGCATGACATTGGCCAGTCCGGCTTCGGCCAGGACGTTGGAGATGGAGTAGCTCATCCCCAGGTTGGCCGACACGGTGCGGTTGAAGTCTTCCCCGAACACGCTGAAGACATCGGTGGTGGCCCCGCCGATATCCACTCCCACGGCGTTGATCCCGGCTTCAGTGGCCACCCGCTTGAGGATGGCTCCTACGGCGGCAGGAGTGGGCTGGATGTCGGCGTCGACCCATTCCATCAGCTTGGCGTAGCCGGGCGCCTGTTGCATGACGTGCTCCAGAAACAGGTCATGGATGCGCTCGCGGGCGGGCAGGAGGACCTCCTCTTCCAGGGTAGGCCGAAGGTTGTCGACGATGCTGAGACTGGTCTTTTCACCCAGCACCCGGGTGACTTCGTCGCGGCGGGAGCGGTTGCCGGCATAGATGACCGGCAGGCGATAACCGGCCCCCAGTCGGGGCTTGGGATCGGCGGCCCCAATGGTCTCGGTAATCTTGATCACCTTGTCGGTCCGGGCGCCGTCGACCTCGCCGGCGATCAATATCATGTCCGGCCGTAGCTGGCGGATGCGTTCGATGCGCTGGTGGGGCAGGCGCCGGTCGTTGAGGGCGATGACGTCCATCACGATCGAGCCGGCTCCGAGGGCGGCCCTCTCGGCGCTTTCGGCCGTCATCGACCGGACCACTCCGGCCACCATCATCTGCAGCCCTCCGCCGGCGCTGGAGGTGGAGATATAGAGATCGCATCCCTCCTCACCCCTGGTGGGGCGTATGATCCGGCCCTCGGCGTCCAGCAGCTTGCGGCCCGAAAGCTCTCCCAACTCCGTCACCGCGTTGAGCACGCCCAGAGTCACGTCTTCGAAGGGGGCTTCCACCGTGGTGGGGGCTTCGCCTCGATGGGTCTGGCGGTACTCGTCCCCTACCTTCTGGATCAGGATGGCCTTGGTGGTGGTGCTGCCGCAGTCGGTGGCGAGAATGACTCGAATGTCGTCCAACGGGGTCACTCGGCGGCTCCCTCGAGGTGGTCGGCGGAGGCCGGGTCTTTTCCCGCCCCCTGATTCTCGATCTCTTGCAGCAGGGTTTCGACGCTTTGGCGGCGCTCCAGGATGCGCCGGACCCGTCCATAATCGGTGGCCGCGAAGAGTCCGCGAACCACCGGTTCAAAGAAGGCCATGGCCTGGCTCCCCAGGTAGTTGAGCGGCTTGGCCGACTCCAGGATGAAGAGGGCCGGTGTCTCCATTCGCCGCCGCACGACGGCTGCCGCGATTCTCTCCAGCAGTCGGCGTTCCTGGTCTGTAAGCGGCTCCTCGTATCGCTCCAGGGAGAACGCCTGTTTCAACCTGTGCCTCCAGGATGGCTGCATCATGCCCTCGAATTGGCCGGAGTCGGCCGGATGATTTTGCGCCGCACGAAACGGACCACGGCCTGGCGGTCGGCGCCCGCGAACCGCAGGTAGAGGCCGCGGTGGGATTCCAGGCGGCTGCGCTCGGGAAAGGGACTCAGCAGCACCCCGTGGGCGTCGACCCAGTAAGACCGGCAAGAGGACCAGGGCTTGTGCTGCCGGTGCCACAGGATGCGGCTGGAGACACCCTCCTCGCTGAGCTGATAGGTGGTGGGCAGCAGGAAGTCATGGACACCGACCAGCAGCAGGATTACCGACAAGAGGGTCCAGCCCGGACTCTGCGTGCCCAGAAAGACGGCCGCCGCCGTGGCGGCAACCACCAGCGCCAGCACCAGGCCCTTCCAGGGCGCGTGTTGTGCCGGCAGACTCACCCAGGACACGGATGTCTCCTCGGCTCCCTTAAAACAATCCGTCAACTGGCGGCCCGTCGCGTGATGGCCTCCCGCAAGCCTTCCAACAGCCCCTCCAGGTGCGCCATGCGCTCGCGCAGTTCGCCAATCCGGGATTCCAGAGCGCTGATCCTGACATCCAGTCGATTTTCCAGCCGCGCGATACTGGTGTAGATCAGGCCGCCGAGGGCAACACCCACGCCCACGATTGTAAGGATTTCTGCGTTCATGTTCTCCCCATCCACACAGCAGAGATAGACTCCATTTGAAAAACCCCTCGCCCCCTGGGTCACCGGGCCAGCGCCTTGTAGTAGTCCTCCACCTGCTTGCGGTACCGGGAGGGAGCGTCCTCGTCCTTGACCAGATGAATCGAGTCGCTCCCGTCCAGTTGCCGGACCTTGCGGCCAAGGTCGAATTCCAGTTGCCGCAGGCCCTCGATGACGCTTCGGCGAAGTCTCTCCAGTTCCTGGGGGTCGGCGAGAAACTGGAGCGACTTCATCTGTTCCATGCGTTTCACCATGTTTCTGACCTGGGCCGCCAGATCGGCGTCGCCTGCGAGGCTTCGTCTCAAATCACGGGCCTCTCCCAGGCGATGCTGGAACTCCTTTTCGAACTGGCGGGCCTGTCGAGGCGTCAGCGTGGTGGGCGGCGGCAACTCCCGATCGCCGAAATTGACGGCCGCCTGACCCCGGCCCCGGCCTGACCGTCTCTGCTCCGGGTTCTCCGCGGCGGCGGGCCTGCCCGTCTGCGACTGCCGCCGAAGTCTCTGCGGCCGGTTCGGCTCGGCAGACTTGCCGGAGCCGGGACCGGAAGGTCCGGCGGGCTGCTGGGCCCCGGAGCGGGCCTGGAGGTCGGCGATCCGTCGCTTCAGCGACTCCAGGTTCGACAACAGGTCTCCGGCCTGCGTCAGCGCCCGGCTCAGCCGTTCTTCGGCCGACGGTTTTGCCGGGCCCTTGCGGGCGGCCTCTCCGGCTTCAGCCACTTGATCCCGCAGGTCCGACAGGGCGGTCTGGATGCGCTGCTCGTCCTGTGCGGCGAGGTCCAGCAGTCCCAGCTGCAGGAACTGCCGGCTTTGATCCATCTGTTCGTGCAGCCCGCGGTTGCGGATGGATTGGCCGGCGGCCCTCAGCCGTCGCGACGCCTCGGGCTGCTGCAGGTCGGCTCCTTTGGCGGTGGAGAAGAGCCGGCCTTCCATCTCCCGGAGTGACTGCTGCAGGCTGGTCTTGTCCCTCAGCATGCGCCGTCTTTGCTCCAGCAGAGGCTCAATGGGATCCTCACGAGCAACGCCTGCTTTCAGACCCTCCAACTCGGACCGGATGTGTCTCTGCCGCTGCACCAGATCTCGGGCCTGGCTCCGAAGACGGCTCATTTCCGAATCCAGGTCCGTCCGGCGCTGGCGATCCAACACCGAGCCGGCCTCCCGGATCCGGCTCAATGCCTGCAGACCCCGGTTTTCCGCCTGGCTTCCCCCGGCGCCTCCGAGTTTCCGCATTTCCCTGGCTGCTTGCTGCAGGCGTTGGCTCACCTCTCGCAGGGAAGGACGTTCCATTTCTCTGGAAAGCCGTTCCAACCGTCTGGCCAACTTCTCCGCCTCCGCCTGAAGCATCCCTTGCCGGGACCCTTCACCTCCGCCGAGCTGCCGGCTGGCGCCTTCCAGCATCCTGCGGCGTTGGTCCTGGTTGATCTGCTGCTGCCGTCGGGCCAGTTCCCGCAGCTTGCGGGTGGCTTCGTCCATCTGCCGGCGGGAATCGGAGGCGCCGGCCTGCTGCTGGACCTCGTATTGGTTCTTCAGCTTGTCCAGCTCCAGCTCGAACAGGCTCTCCAGTTCCTGGGCCCAGGTCGTCCGTCCCTGAGCTCCGCCGCGGGCCACCTGAACTTCCTTGTAGAAAGTCTCGGCCCGCATCAGGGACTGCAGTGCCCTCTGCTGGTGGGGAACGGCCTCATCCGGATCGCGTTGGGAGAGCGATTGATGGGCCGGAACCATGGCCTGGACCGCTTGAACCAGGTTCTCGGAGAACTTTTGAATGTCCGGGTCGAGGCCGGTCAGGGCCCTTCTCTGGACCCGGTCGGCCAGGGATTGGGTACGCTGCTGCAGCTTGAGCTGGAGTTCTCCCAGCAGTCGCAGGGAATTTCGAAATTCCTTTTTCTCCAGACGCTTGCGGTCTCGAATCAATCCCCAGGTGGCTACCAGGATCTGTTTCTGGCGCCGGGAGAGCAGCGAATCCAGGTTGGAGGAACCTCCGCCCCGCCGGGCTCCCGACTGGCGTTGCTGGTATTGCTTGCCGAAAGGGCGCACTTCCAGAAAGTAGATGTCGCTGGTGGTGGTCGAAAGGGCGTCGGAAGCCCGGGCGAAGTAGCTGACGAAGTCGCCCGGCTGCAGATCGAACTCCTCCAGGAAAAAGGTATGGGTCGCCGAGATGGAGCGGGGGAGACCTCCGCCGCTGGGTTTGAAAAGGTCAATCTTGGCCGGCCGCGCGCCGTTGAGGGCGTAGTGCAGCTCCAGGTTCCTCAGGCCGAAGTCATCGTCGGCCTTGGCCTCGGTCAGGACCTCCTCCAGGGCTGTGGCCTGTCGGTCCCGTCCCGGCCGGGTCCAGGCCACCTGGGGAGGCTGGTCCCGGATGGCGGAAATGGCGTAGGCATGGGATTCCACCGTCTCGCCGGTCCAGTCCTCGGTGAGCTGGATTCGATAGGTCGAGTCGCCGGAGACCTTGATTTCCCCGCTGACGGCCGGTCCCTCCTCCTTTTGCATCGGGATGGACGTCCCGTCTCCCAGCAGAATGCGCGCGGAGACCGGTTCCAGGTTGAGGTGTGCCTTGACCTCGACCCGAGTGCCGCGAAGGGCATCGATGTCGCCGCCGTTTCTCTCGGTGCGCCGGGGCAGGCCGGTATAGGACGGAAAACGATAGGTCAGATCGATCTGTCGAACTCGAGCCGTCTCCAGGACCGAGAGCTCATAAGCGTCGGAGCGGATGTTGGAGGCCTGGACGTAGTAGCGTATGGGTTCGCCGATGTCCACGAAGGAGAACTCGAATCGGTTGGCGCCGGCTTCAGCCGTCATCGGGCGGGATTTCCAGCTTTCACTCCGGGGATCGCGGAAAAACAGCTGGACCGGTTCCGCCTCGAAGCCCTCGAGCCTGGCCGTGACGGTTTGATCCGACCCTTTGCGGATGCGGGCGTCGCCGGGAGACACCTGGATGCGATAGAGCCGGGCCGCCTGGGGCCACCATTGATCGGCATAGAGCTTCAGAGTTGCGAACTGGAAATAGTGGGGACCATGGAGCTGCAGCAGGACAAACAGCAGCACCAGCCCGGAACCGATCAGGGCCGACTGCAAGGGTTCCTTGCGGTTGAAAATCTCCGGAGGCTTGACGAAACGGCTCTGATGGGCCGCATCACGCAGCAGGAGCGACAGGAAGGGGTGGCGTTGGGCATTACGGTCCTTCCGGGAGTCCAACTCGACGGCCGTGACCAGGCGATCCTGCAACTGGGGGTAGTGTTCCTCGATGGTGCGGGCGATCTGAAAGTCGCTGACTCGCCGAGCCAGGGGGCGCACCACCAGCCAGGCCAGAGAAAGCCCGATTACGAGCAGGGAGGTCCAGCGGGCCAGCAGGAGGGCCTTCCGGCTGTAGTTCCAATAGTCGACGCCGGCCACGGCGACAGCCACCACCATCAGGCAGAGCCCCAGCCACCAGGCAAGGCCCCGGATCGAAGCGATCCTCTTGAAACGCCGGCGGGTCCGCCGGATGGTGGTCTGCAAGCGTTGCCGTTCCGCGGTCATGGATAAAGGTAAGTGCGCCTCTCCGGCTTTCACTCCGGTACGCCGTTAGAATAGCGGTTCGCCAGCAAACTCTCAACCAACAACGCCAGACAGGCGGTCAGCACCAGATACCACCAGAGATGCTGCCGGTTTTCGAGGGCGTGGCGACCGTCGAGCGAGGTTGGCTGCCGCGGCGCCGCGCCCGCTTGGCGGGATTCCCGAGGCAATTGCGCCAGCAGTGGCTCCGGGTTCGGGCTGCTCAAATCCGACTCCCGCGGATCCAGATTGGCGGCCAGCAGGTGTTCTGTCTCCTGTACACGGAAGCGATAAAAGCCCGGCTCGGTCAATTGCAGTGAAGACGAATCTCCGCCGAGCAGATCGTCCAGGGGGATCTCCCGGCCGGAGGGCGCGACCACCGTCCAGGTGTGGGCATAGGAGCGGTTGGAGCGCGAGAGTTTGGCCAGAGCTTTGCTCCACTGAGGATTCAAGGACTCGAGCGCGACCCTTTCGCCGACCCGGTAGGCTCGCGGGGAGGGTTGGAAGCGGGCGGCGTACTTGACCATCTCCTGGCAGAAGGGCAGAAAGACAGACTTCAGGGGGAGCTGGTTCCAGTTTCGATCCAGGGATGAGGTAAACAGCAGGACCCGGCCATTGCCGAGCCCTCTCTCCAGCAGCAGGGGACTCCCGTTCTGCAAGTCGGCCAGGACCTGGCTGCCCGCCAGGGATTCCACCAGGTGGAAATCGGTGAAGGGGGTTGCCATCAGGTAGGAGAAGTGGACTTCTTCAAAATGGTTGAAGATCGGATGGCGCTTCTGCAGCCGGCCGATGAGCTGATCCTCGCCTTGGCCGGCGGCCCGGTACCGCTTCAGCAGCCTGGCCGGCAGGATCTCTTCCAGTTCGCTCAGGCTGTCCGCATGGGTTCGGGGTCCTGAAATCAGAAGCATTCCTCCCCCCGATTCGACAAACCGGACCAGGGCTGAAGCCGTCTCCGCGGGCAGGGGGCCGCTGTTGTTCAGAATTACGGCGGCATAGGAAGACAGCCTGGCCGGTGGAATCCGCCCCGGTTCAGCGACCTCCAGGTCGATGGGAGAATCGGGACTGGCCGTCAATGCCCGGCTCAGGTAGTAGTGGTCCCGGCGGTTGCCTCCCAGCAGCAGGGTCTTCAGGCGGGGAGGAGGGGAGAGCGAGCTGTAGGCGAAGTTGTCCTCGGGCAGGGAATCCTCGAATTGCAGGTCAAGCCTGGCATGGGACTCGCCCCGGGGGACGGCTACCGACTCGAACCGGACCACTCTCCTGTCGTCGACTCCCAGGCGGACCGTTCGGCTGCCGGCGGGTTGCTCGTTGATCTCCAGGGCCAGGACCAGCTCCAGAGCCTGCCGGAGGTTCTGGGATCGAGTCTCGGCGGTGATGGTTACCCGTGATGAGGAACGATCTTCGGGTTGGATCGTTACCTGGCCGATCGAGACATTGGTTCCGGGAGTCGATGCCACCGGGTAGGCGTGAAGGTCGACCCTCTCATCGATGGAGATCCCTTGCGATCCCGGTTTCCAACCCGACTCCTGAAAGTCGCTGACCCAGTGGATCTCCGGGGAACGGTCCGCCGTGCCGGCCAGGAGCTGGTCGGCCAACCGCAGGGCGGGCCCGTAGTCGGTCCCGGAAAACCCCGGCTCAAGGGCGTCGATGAGGCTGAGGACCTCCCTGGGATTGGCCTCTGGGCGGTTGAGGAGCCGGGTGGAATCGGAAAAGCGGACCAGTTGGACCCGGTCGCCGGGACTCGTGCCCTGCAGAATCGATCGGACCTGTGTCCTGGCTTGCTCGAAGCGGTCCCCGAAGCGCATGCTGAAGGAGTCATCCAGCAGAAGGACCAGGGATCGGCCGCCCGAGCCGGAAAGACCGAGGGCGTCGGAGTCGGTGAGCAGCGGCCGGGCAAAAGCCAGCACCAGCAGCAGCAGGGCGGCCAGGCGCAGCAGCAGCAGCAGGGGGTTTCGCAGCCGCTGCTTCCGAAGGGAGGCCCGCGGAGTGCGACGGATGAACATCAAGGAGCTGAAGAGAACCTGGCGCGAGGTCTCCCGGCGCACCAGGTGGACCAGGATTGGGCCTATCAGAGCCAGACTGCCGAGCAGGAGTAGCGGGTTGAGGAATTGCATGGGGCGCCGCAGGAACGACCGGGCCTCGTCCCTACATCGACTTCTGCCTGGTGGAAATGTAGCGGTAGAGAGCCCGGTCCAGGGGTTGGGAGGTATCCAGAACCATGAAGTCCACTCCCAAGGCGCCGCAGAGGTTCCTGATCTCCTGCTGATGGCTCTCCAGTCGCGCCAGATAGTCGGCTCGAACCAGTGCCGGATCCATGACCAGTCTGCGGCGGGTTTCCATGTCCACCATTTGAACGGAATCGGAAAAATCGAACCGCTGCTCCTGGGGATCCAGAATCTGAATGACGATGACGTCATTGCCCTGGAAGCGGAATTGCCGAATGCTTTCCAAAATCTCCCCGGTCGGAGCATACAGGTCGGAGACGAGAACCACGATACCTCGCCTGCGGATGGTCTCGGCCAGTGCCCGCAGCGGTTTCCCGAAAGCGGTCGCGGACTCGGCCCTGGCCTTGTCGATCAGGTGCAGCAGGCTCAACAGGTGCTCCCGCCGGCAGCGGGGGGGCAGCTTGTCCACCAGGCCGGCGGCGAAGGTGGTCAACCCTGCTCTGTCCCGTTGGCGCTGGGCGAAATAGGCCAGGCTGGCCGTGAGATAGCGGGCGTAGTCCATCTTGGTGACGGAGTCCGAGCGGTAGGCCATGGAACCGGAGATGTCCAACAGCAGATAGACGTTGGTGCTGGTCTCGCCCTCGTACTGCTTGACGTAGTGACGGTCGGATCGGGCAAACACCTTCCAGTCGATCTGGCGAATGTCGTCTCCCTCGATATATTGGCGGTACTGGGCGAAATCGACACTGAAGCCCAGGAAGGGCGATCGATGCAGGCCGGAGATGAATCCTTCCACGACCGTTCGCGCCACCAGTTCCAGGCTGCCGATTCTGGACAGGACGGCAGGGTCCAGGAAACGCAGCGGAGAGTGTTGAGAGGCCGTTCCCGCCTGGGGAATCATGGGACTGGCTCCCTGTCGGGTGACCGGGCTACAAGCCCGAGGACGGCGCCGGTACGGCTTCGATCAGCTTGCCAATGATCAGGTCGGAGTCCACCTGTTCCGATTCGGCGTGAAAGTTGGTGAGGATGCGGTGGCGGAGGATCGGCGGCGCCAGCTCGCGGATGTCCTCCACCGACACGTTATAGCGGCCCTGCAGCACCGCCTTGGCTTTGCCGCCCAGGATCAGGAATTGGGAGGCCCGCAAGCTGGCGCCGTAGTTGACCCAGGACTTGATGAAGTCGGGAGCGCTGGGGTCGCTGGGACGGGAGGCTCGCACCAGTCTGACCGCGTAGCGGGCAACCGAATCGGCGACGGGGATGCGGCGGACCACGCGCTGGAACTCCACGATATCCTCCCCCCCGATCAGGGGTCGGTAGCGAATGTCGCGCAGGGAAGTGGTGTCTTTCACCACCTGGAGCTCATCCGACTCCGAGAGATAGTCGATCAGAATGTTGAACATGAAGCGGTCCACCTGGGCCTCGGGCAGGGGATAGGTGCCTTCCAGCTCGATGGGGTTCTGGGTGGCCAGGACGTAGAAGGGAGGCTGGAGGTCGTAGGTGACGCCCTGAACGGTCACGCTGTACTCCTGCATGGCTTCCAGCAGGGCCGACTGGGTCTTGGGTGGGGTTCGATTGATCTCGTCGGCCAGAATGATGTTGGCGAAGATCGGACCCTTGACGAACGCCAGCGTCCGCCGCCCGGTGGCGTGGTCTTCCTCGATGATGTCGGTGCCGGTGATATCGGCCGGCATCAGGTCGGGCGTGAACTGGATCCGATTGAACTTCAGGTCCAGGACCTTGGCGACGGTCTTGATCAGCAGGGTCTTGGCCAGGCCCGGCACGCCGGTGATGATTGAATGCCCTCCCACGAAGAGAGAAATCAGAACCTGATCCACCACGCGGTCCTGTCCGACGATCTCCCTGCGAATTTCCCGCAGGATCTCCGCGTGGGCCTGCCGCATCTTTTCCAGCAGCTCCACTTCGGAAGCGGCCGGTGCGCCGTCCCCCGGAGTGACGAGGGCCGTTTCCTGCGTCGATTGAGGGTTGATGGACATGGGGTTGCACTTGTTGCGAAACCGACACGGGGGGCTCTGAACCCCGCCCGAGGTCAAGGACCCGCGGGATTCAGGCGCCTATTCCACCAGGGTCAGCAGCAGTTCCTGAGCCGGCTCGAACCCGGGAGCAATTTCCAGAGAGGAGAGGACCGCGGCTTTGGCCTCGACACGCCGGCCAAGGCGAAGCAGGGCCCGGGCGAGTTGGTAGTGGGCAGCCGCTCGGTCAGGGGGCTGAAGCGCCAGCAGGGCTCGATACTCTCGCACCGCCCTGGCTGCTTCTCCTTCCCCCATGAAGAGATCCCCCAACTGTTGATGGGTGTCCCGGTCAAAGGGGTAGACATGGATCGCCCGTTCCAGGACCGCCGCAGCTTCCTGCGACCTCCCCGCCTCCTGCAGCCAGGCGGCCAGGGTGGTCAGCGACTCCAGGTCGTCGCCATGGATGTGGGTGAGCTGCCGTAGTTCTTCGATGGCTGCCCCGGCCCGGCCACGTTCCCGGTAAATCCGGCTGAGCTGGCGGTAAGGGCTGTCCGGACCCGCATAGGCGGGAAACACTGCCTTGGCGCGACTCAGCAGGCGAATGGCTGCCTCCTCTTCTCCTCGCTGTCGATGATATCCCGCCATCTTCAGGTTGGCAAAAAAATTGTTGGGCTGCTCGGCCAGCAGCGCTTCCAACCGCTCGGGGGAATTCATCAGTACCCTCTGCCCCAGTACCTGGAAGTCGACGTGCTCCAGGGCGTCCCCCAGGCTCGATTCCAGGTAGGCCTTGAACTGGCGATCGAAGTCCTCGGGAGACAGATCCAGCACCTGCCGGAGCGCATCCTCCAGGGAGGCATTCCGCTTGAAGCTTTCCAGCAGGGCCAGGATCCTGGGAAAGCCGAAGCGGGACTCGATGAACTGGCAGGCCTTGCCGGCCTGAAAGTAGGAGAGGGAGACCTGCCCGGGGAACTGGGGCCGCAGAAAGCCGCCGTTCAGCTCGCGGATGGGCAGCAGCTTCCCCTGCTGAATGAACTTCAGCGTCTGCAGGTCCAGGCGGTCGCCCCAACCGGGCATGGCCCGGTATTCCTCCATGACGGAGATCCCCTCGCTGAACCAGCGGGGAACTCGATGGTCGGTCATTCCCAGTGTGATCACATGGGCGAATTCGTGCCACAAGGTGCTGCCCCAGTTGAACTGCCCCCGCGGGCGCGCCCGCGGGGAGTCCATGACGATGCCCGGGCCGAAGCAGACGCCCAGGGCCCCCAGGCCGGGGACTCCCAGCGCACGCACGGCAAAGTCCTCATGGTTGGGGTACATCTCGAAGTAGATCGGTCCGGCGGGGGTGAATCCATACCTGGCGGAGAGGTCCGCGTGAGCCTTCTCCAGCAACGGGGGAACGTAATGGCTCAGCAGGGCCGTTTCCTCCCGGTGCAGCTTCACGGTGAAGTGGGGCGTGGCCAGCGTCTCGAAGTTCACGAAGCTGTCCATGAGGCGCAGGGTGTTGACGGTCCAGAGGTTGAAAGGATCGACTTGGTAGGCCTTTTCCAGGATCTCCTTGGCTTCGGCCTCGCGTCCGATCCTCAGCAGATTGACCCCCAGGTCGGCGTAGGCGCTGAAGAGATCGGGATTCAGTCGGGTGGCCTGCCGGTAGAAGTCCACCGCCTGCCGGTAGAGCCGCTGGGTCACGCAATACCGGGCCAGGTGCCGGTAGATGCCCCCGTATCGAGGATTGAGTTCCAGAAGGGATTGCAAGGCGTGGTCCAGAGCCTGCTCCTCGCCGCGGGCGTAGTACAGAACGGCCTGGAGGGATCGGGCCTTCAGGGAACGGGGATTGATCTCCAGGCACTGGCCGATTCTTTCCGCGGCCGCCGGAAAATCCTCCCGCTCGATGGCGATCTCGGCCAGGGCCGCATGGGCCGCCTCCAGGTTGGGATTGACCTTCAAGGCCTTACCCAGCAGAGCCTCCGCCTGCTCGGAGGATCCGGAGGCGAGGGACAGCGCCATGCCCAGCAGGGCTTCCGGAAGATTGGCGTTGATCTCGAGCGCGGCGCTGAAGCTGGCCGAGGCGTTGGCCGGGTCGTATTTCTCCAGAAAGAGATTCCCCCAGGCAATCTGGGTATCCAGGTCGTTTGGGTCGGCCTGGGTGGCCCGGCGAAAGTAGCGGTTGGACTCCCGGTACTGCTGCAAGTGTTGCAGGGCGATTGCCGCCAGGCCCGGATCTCCCCCATCTTGAGCCTCGATGCGGGAGTAGAGCTCGAGGAAGAGGTGGCGGCTCTGCGGAAACTGGCCCTGATCCTCCAGAATGCGGGCCAGTCTCAAATCGGCCCGGTTGCGGCAGTTCTCATTGTGCCTGGCCTTCTGCAGGGCTCGGCGGGCCGGCTGAAGTTTCCCGCGCCGCAAGTAAGCTCGCCCCAGCAATAACTGCAACTCGCAGGAATTGGAGTGATCCTTCAGAAACCGGAGAGCCTGTTCTTCTACCGACCGGTAGCCGCCGGTGGCCAGCAGCGTCTTCAGCAGGCCCAGGCGATCCTGTAGCGAACCAGGGGGGGGCGAATTCGCCAACTCACGGTATAGAAGCAACGCTCGCTGATAATCGCCTTTCAGGAGGGAACGTTCGGCTTCTTCCGTATTCGGGGCGAGGCCCGGAAGCGGCGCCGGCAGCCAGAGCAGGGAAGCCAACGCCAAGATGGGGAGCAGGGCGTTGCCGCGCGTCTTGGCTGATGGCCCGGTGCGGGATGGGAAGAATATTGCATTCAATGCCTGACCCATTTGCAAAATTCGGATCTGCAGGTGGCGAACCATAGGCTTCCGGCGGGCATCATCCACACAAAAAACCGGGAACATGGTTTGCATCATGGGGGGAGTCCGGCAAGACGCCTACTGCAAGTATCAAGGGCGAAGCCCGCAGCCGAGCCGGAGGGGGCTCACCGCCTCGTTTACAAGGATTTTTTACATGGATGCACAGGATGCACAGGATTTTTTCAGGAAACGGCTGTCTTGGTATGGCGAACGGGTTCATTGTCACCTGATCCTTGACGGACTGGGAGGAAAAACCCTCGATCCAAATAAGTGCCGCCCCCGCTCCCCACGGCCGGGGCGGATCATTCGAGGAAAAACACCCAATCGTCATTAAAGACGAACCACGAATGAACACGAATTCAGGTGGATTCACTCGAACGAGAAGCGGCGCCAAAATGCTTCTGCAACGCTGTTACCTTGGTATGATTTCGTGTCCTTCATAGATAACCCCTCGATGTCGATTGTCACACCCCCCAATCCACAACTCATCAATGCGTTTATTGGTGTTCATTCGTGTCCATTCATGGTTCGCCGTTTTCCTTTAGAGTGAAACAACGAATCTTCATAGCCGGTCGGGAACAAGGACCCTGTTCCGTTAGCACGGTTTTTGACCTATTGCACATCGATGCACAGGATTAACAGGACGAGATCTTCCTGCACCAGAAACCAACTCGGGCGATGGTCCGGTGCGGATTTGCGGATTCCCGGCATTGGAAGCCAGCCGTTTCCTGAAGAATCCTGTGCATCCTGTGCATCGATGTTAATAACATCTGCAAATCACGATGCGGTCCTTGCTGCTCCTTCGCGGACAAATCCTTGTTGTCCCTTGTGTCCTTCGTTGACCCCCTTGCCGACCATTGCCCCATCCCTCTTGAGCCTTCTCCAGCGCCTTAGTGGCCCTTCGTCGTTCTTCGTGGCCCTTCGTGGATAACTCTTTTTTCTGTTGTTTCAGACAAAGGCCGGCCCCGGTGTGCAGGCCGAACAGCGTAAGCTCCCCCTCTCAGCGTTCGGTCTGCTCGCGGATGGCTCGCGTGGTGCGGGCCAGTTCGACCAGCAGGGCCTCCAGTTGTTCCCGATACCGATCGGACGGGAGCGCGGCCTTGCGGGTCCTGAGTTCCCGCAAGGAGGACTCCAGGTCGAGCTTCTTTTTCCGAAGGGCTTCCAACTCGGGCAGGGTTGGCCCGGACCCGGCTGGAGAAACGATCGCGATCGGCTTGGCCAGAGTGACCTGGCGGGCCAACAAGCCCTCATCGCTCCCGGCATCGGGCAAGTCGGTCCCGACGCCGTCTCCGTTGTCGTCCAGGCGGGCGTGCTCGGTTGCCAGCCGGTTTTTCTCCCCGTACCACTCTTTCACCTTGCGATGGGTGAAGGTATAGGCTTCCAACAGAGAGACCTGCCGGCTCTTGTCGGTGTCAGCCTCCGGGTTGTGGAGAGATTCGACGAAAAACCGGGCGAAGACGGTTTCGTTTCCCTCGTACCCGTTCTTGGTGGCCGTGAGGATGACGCGATTCCCGCGGCTCAGCCTGGGGATGAGGGCGCCGCTGGCCGGCGTGGTGCACACCAATACGATCCGCTGAACCGGGAACCGATCCAGGATGGCGCTCAGTTCCGCACCCGTCAGGTCGGGCCCTCTCAGGTTATAGCGGTAATCGCTGCCATCGAAGTTTCCGTGTCCCAGCAGGAGCAGGAACAGCAAGTCGTCGGGCCGAACCCTGGATTCCAGCTCGCCCACCACTTGCATCAACTCCGACTTGACCGCGCGAGCCGTGACCAGAGACGGGTCCCGCTCCGGGTCCTCGGCCAGAAAGAAGAGGTTCTCCCGGGGCAATTGCAGGGGCCCCTTCAGGACCTCAACCATTTTCGACGACCACTCCCAGAAGAGGTCGGCATATTCGCCGCCACCGGAAGCGCCGCTGATCACGACCCCGTAGCGGGAGGACCGCTGTTCCGCCAGGGTCCACCCCGGGCAGGCGGTGGCGAGAGCCAACAGCAGAATCGACAGCCTCATCAAATCCATCCCCATCGTTTGCGGAGGAACCACTCGGAGCAGAGGAGTCCTCCCAACAGCATGAAAAGAAAGGGCATGTCCCACAGGGGAAGCACCTGGAGCACCGCGTTGGGGCTGTCCGCATAGGTGATCTCCTCCGGTAGCTTCTCGGCCTTCTCCAGGGCGTAGTGGCGCCCGCCAGTCTCCCGAGCGACCCTCCGGAGGAACCTGGGGTTGGCCTCGGCGTCGAAGAACTCGCGATGAGTCGGGGTGACCAGAAAATAGGCCTGGGCCGATTGCGGCTCCACCCCATCTCGGGAAGCCTTGACACTGACCTGGTGGATGCCTCTTTCGCCGGGTTGAAAGCGGCCGGTGTAGTCGCCGCCGCTTCGGTCGAGGACCAGGGAGGAAGTCGCGGCTCCGGGGGAGGCTATGGTAGCTTCTACCTCCCGATCGCCGGCCGGGTCGAAGAAAGCATCCCTGACCGCGACCTCGATCCCCACCGCATCCTCGTCCTGATAGATCTCCCGATCGAATGCCACCTGGACGGGATCGGAGGACGAGGCTACCAGCCATCGCAGGATTTGGCGCCAGAAAGTGGCGTGGGTCCGGTCGGTGTGAGGCAGTCCCATCTGCCAGTGCCAGGAGGTGGCCGACGTGAAGGCGATGGCTCTGCCGCTACCGAAGCGATGGGCGGCCAGCAGGATGGCGCGGCGGCCTCCGCTGCTGCCGCGGGCCAGTACGGCCGCGCCCGACTTGGCGCGCGAGATCCGGTTGTAGGCTGAGATCGGCGGCAGGCTGCGCCAACGCCGCAGGTTGGCTGCGGGATCGGAAACCAGTTGAAGGGCCGGGTGTTGTCTGCCGTAGGCCGTCAGTTCGAAGCTCAACCGATCGATAACGTAGGAGTTGTCCGGGTCCCGGTCTCCGAGATGCACCGGCAACATGTCGGCGATGTCGGTTCCCGCGTATCCGCCGGCGTCGAAGGAGCTACTCCCCCCCAACATCATGAATCCTCCGCCGCGCTCTCCCACGAAGTCCACGATCATCTTCCTTTGGGACGGGGTGAAGTAGCCGGCTTCGATGCTACCCAGGATCAGTCCCTTGTAGCGGTACAACTGGTCCGGGGTCTGGGGAAAGCCTGAGGCCAGTTTGTCCTCGCCTTCCAGGCCCTGATGGTAGAACTTGTTGTCCGAGGTCCGGAGGAGCGTCACCAGTTGGAGGTTGCGGTCTTCCTGGAGCGCGCGTCGGATGAACTTGAATTCCCAGCGCGGCGTTCCTTCCAGATAGAGGATCCTGGGCCGGGAGTCGTCCACGTGGAGCAGCAGGTGCCGGCGGTTGTTGCGCTGGATGGCTTCTCCGGGCTGAGGCGCCACCGAGACCGTGTAGTGCTTGAGCCCTGTTCCCCGAGGCTTCAGGCTCAGCTCGACGATCTGGCTGGTATCGGACCCGTTCAGGGTAACGGGTTGGGAGGCGATGAGCGTTCCCTCCTCCCTGACCTCTACCGAGACTCTCCGGCCGGGAAAACCGACGCTGGTCAAGGATACCGTCCCTCGGGTGGAGGATCCCGGCAGGATGCGAGGGGTAAAGGCGACCTGAGATACCTGGATATCCTTGCCCAGGCTCTCCCGGCCCACCGCCACCGTATGGACGGGAATCCGCTCCCGCCGGTAGGTGTCCAGAACCTGCGTCAGTTGCCTGGAAAGATTGTCGGCGCCGTCACTGAGGACGACCACGCCGGCCAGGGGTTGGCCCTCTCCCCGGTGTTTTCTCAGCGCGGAAAGAGCGGCCTCGAGGCCGGTGCCGGTCCCGGTGGGAGGAAGCTCGGAACCCGGTCGGATCTCCCGAATCTCCCGGTCGAAATGGAATGCCTGGAGCTGGAAGCGTTCTTCCAGATTGGCCAGGACGTTCCCCGCCCGGGGATCCAGCCACCCGAGCACCGCCTGCCAGCGGGTCTGGCCCGAGCCGTGTGGGAGTGTCATGCTTTGGGAGCTGTCGATGAGCAGGGCAATTCTGCTCTTCCTGGGCAGGTGGGTGGAGACCCGCAGCGAGGGACGAAACAGCAGCGCCGCCAGCAGAATCAAGGACAGCACCCGCAGGCCGATCAGCAGTCCCCTCCTCCATCGGGTCCGGCTCCCTGACGCCCAGACGCGGTAAACCCAGCAAGCCAGCGCGGTAGCCAGTACCGGCGCCAGCAGAAGCCACCAGGGAGAAATAGGACTGTCGAAGGTGAGTTCGCCCTCGCGGAAAAGGAAAAACCGGTACTTGAAGAGAGACTCGAACAGCCTGTCCATCGAGGTGGCGCCAGTGACTCCGGGGCGGCATCGGGTTGCCCCGATCGCCCGGTGAAAAACCCGGGCTAGTGGGTCATCGAGTAAATGATGGTGTTGATGCCAAGGCGGTAGGCGGCCGAAGAGTACTTCTCCGGATAAAAGGGAACATCGGCCCACTCCCAGGCATCCCCCAGGTCCGAATTGAAGTTGACCATGACCTTGAGCTGGCCGCTTTCGTCGAAGACACCGCGGAAATGGGGGTTGTAGCCGTCCTTCTCATAGGTGGTTCCACTGTAGAACATGATGACTCCGGGAATTTGAAAGAGTTCGTCGATGTCAAAAAAGCAGTGGAACAGGGGGTGGGAGGCCGGCAGATCCTCGATCCTGCCCCCGGGGAAGACCTTGTGCATTTGACTCTGGAAGTTGGACCATTCCAGGGTACCGTGGAAATCGTCCACCACCATGAAACCACCCCGCTTGAAGTACTCCCGAAGAATCTCCGCTTCCTGCTCGGCAAGCTCCAGGTAGCCGACCTCGACGGCGTACAGGAAGGGGTAGTGGAACAGCTCCGGCGAGGTGATGGGAACGTAGAAGTGAGATTCTCGGACATCCAGATTGGTCAGTCTCCGAATGCCGGCAATAAAGGTGACATCCGCCTTGGGCGCATCCGTTGCCCAGGCTCCAAAGCGCCATCCCGACCCGCCCCGAAATACCAGGCGGGCAAAGGTAAACTCCTTTTTCGGCAGCTTGGCCTGCTGGTCGAGCCGCTCGGCGGCCATCTCCCCGCTTGCCCCGGTCCTGTCTCCCTCGGGGCGTTGGGCGGCCTGCGCCAGCAGGGCCGCCAGTAGGAGGCCTCCGGCCAGGCCACGGAACCAATAGGATGGGTGAGCCACGATTAGGACACCGATTCTCTGGGGGCTGCCGCCATCGGAAGCATTTGTTGAGTATAGGTGGAAAGACGGGGCAGGACAACGTTCCCAGCTTTACCTATTCCAATTCCAATGACTCGTCGATTGAAAGCACCGGAGAGATCGTCGTAAACGGGCCATCTGGAGAACAATGTCCCCTGTTGTCCCGTTCATCCTACCGGTTCAATCTGTACGGACCAGTTCAGGGTTCCATCGTTGGATTCATTGTCCACCTCCACGGCGTAAAAGTAATGCGCGTCGGACCCGCCGTTGACCTCCCACACGACAAACCCGTTGTCGACTCGAGCGTTGATGGATTTCTGCTGCCAGGCTTCCGGAGCCAGGTCGAATCGGATGGTTTGGACCAGCGTTCCGTCGCCATCGCGGACCCTGGCTTCAATCGAACTCGGTTCCGTTCCCCAATTCAGGACGCCGATGTTGGTTCTTCGACTCGCGTTGACCTTAATTCCGACGTTGAAATTGAGATCGTATCCCGCTGAGTAATTCGGATAGATTCCATTCACGACCGTGGTGCTGAAGCGCCCGTTGGGAGAGTCCGTATAGACCTCGGCCGTCACATAGAATCGATCTTCCGGATCGGAAGTTGTCAGCCAAATCCCGCCGCTGCCCCTGTAATCGAAGACGCCTTCCAGAAAATTGTCCCAGACTCTGTACTCGAACGCGTCCATAATGACCTCTCTTCTCCTGGCCTGACCAGTGCGATCGTACAACCTCGCTGTAATTACGTAGTCTCGATCGGTCGGGTTGAAAATCACCACCCGTGTCTTGAAATGGGCGCCGAATCTGCCGGGGCTGTTGGCGGCCACGGGAATGACGGAATCGCTGTCAAGATCACCCACTTCCCTCTTTTCCCTGCCAGGAAGGGGCGTTTCAGTAAAGGCGGGCAGGCAGAAGGCAAACAACAGCCCCCAGAAGGCGATAAGGCATTTCATGGATCGTTGCAACGTTGACATTCTCAACCTCCCTGTTGTCAAAGGATTACACGGATTTTCTCTCGACAGTCGTGCAGGTGACACGGCGGAAGAGGGTGCCCTGCCACGGCTCACCGGGAAGCGCGGGTTGGACCTCGCAAAGGACCTTTCCCTGACGCTGCTTCCCATGCGTCATCCGGGCTAACGCTTCCCGGCCTTTCGTTTTTTGGTGCTTCGATCGTCGGATTCCGAACTCTGCCGGCCGCGATCGGTGCTCTTCCTGGCGGAGCTCCGGCCGGAGGAACCCGGGGACACTCGAGACGGCGAACGGCCCGCGCTCGCAGCACTCCCTCGGGAGCGTCGGGAGCGGGAAGTCTCGCTCGTTCGCGCGGGCGTCCGTGGTTTCCGAGAGGGCGAAGTCCCGATGCCGGAGGACCGTCCGGAAGAGGGCCGGGGGGCCGACACGGAGGGACGCGGCGACGGGCTCCGGCTGGGCCTGGTTTTGATTCGAGGGGTGCTCTTGGACGAAGGCGACCGAGACGGGCGCACCGATGGTGACGAACCCGGTCGCGCTTGTCTTTTGACTCGCGGTTGTTTTTTGGCGGGAGAGGAAACTTTGGAGGGGGGGCTGGTGGCCAGGGGTCTTTGGCTCGATTGGGGACGGTCGAAGCCTTTCCCGCTCTGTCCGGGTCCGCCAGTGCTTTTGCCGGGAGAAGCGATCCCGGTCCGACCGTCGCCGGGGCGGGCGGCAGTGTTGCGCCCCGGACGCGCATTGGAGTCCGAAGGGGAAGGTGGGATGCGGGGGCGCGAGGACTTCACGCCGAGCCGGGTGTTCGGTCTCCTCTGAGGCCTCGAGGTTGCGGCCGGGGCGCGCACCTTACCCTTGGCCGAGGATCGAACCTTGGCTCGACCGCCCGACCTGCTGTCGGTTCCGCCGGTGGAACGAACAAAATCGGTCATCTCCTGCTGCTGCCGGCTGAAGGAGTTGCGCTTGACGCTCCGCCGTGAGCGGCCGGTTGAAAAATAGCGCACCTGCTTGGACGCGGCGCGAACCGAACCTCCGCTCTCTCCCATCAGTTTGCCCTGGCTGGAGCGGCCGGGGACTACCGGAACCCGGCCACGCATCACCTTGGCCTGCCGCAACTCCGAGGACTTCATTGTACGAGCCTTCAGCATCTGCCCTCGCGAGAACTCCCCGGCGTCGACCACGGTGACCCCATTGCGGTGGCGGGCGTTTCGATAGTCGTTGTAGATGTTGACGCTGTTGTCCACCAGGATGGTATTGCCGCTCTCCGCGCGTCCGCGTCCGTAGCCGTATCGGCGGCCGAACCACGGGTAATAGGGTTCGTCAGGGGCCAGCGGAATCCAGCCGTAGTGGCCGAAACCCGCGCCCAGGCTGACCCGGGGGCCGTTGTATCCGAAAAAGGCCACCAGGGCCGGTCTCCAGGGGTGGCGGGAATAATAGGAGCCGGGATACCAGCCCCAGCCATGGCGGGCATGCCGGAACCAGCGGCCGTAGTGGTAGGGGGCCCAGCCCCAGGAGTCGTCACTTACCCAGCTCCAGCCGTAGTGGTCCAGCCAGACCCAGCGGCCATGCCGGTAGGGCGCCCAATCCACCGCCACCGAGGGGAACCAGCAGCGGCCGTAACGGGGAACGTAAACCCAGCGGCCATGTCCCTCCAGGTCCTCGGCGCCGTAGATGCTGCGGTTCACGTATGTATACGCGTCGGACTTGGTGAGTTGCCGGTCCCTCTGCTCGTTCCACCGGTCCCAGGCGTCCTCGGGATGGGCCCTCGCCGACCGGAGTGCAATGTCCTTCCCGGCTCCTCGGATGACCAGGCGCCGGCCCTTCCTGAGTTGTGCCGTGCCGTGGACCGAGGCCACTTCGGCGCTTCCCTTGCGGGCGGTGACAGCGACCTCGTCGACACTGGCGACTTCGATTCGGTAGCGTCCCTGCTTTTGCGGCCGCACGGCCGCCAGCGGAGTCTCGATGTCCACGTCGGCATCTCCGCCCCGCAATTCACTGTAGGTGACCGTTCCCCGCTCGATCTGAACCAGGAAGGATCGATTGCCCAGCGAGGCCAGCCGGACCGAGGAGTGCTCGTCCAGTCGAAGCAGATTGGAGTAGTCCAACTGGAGTTCCGCCCGGGAGGCCGGCCCGGTGGTCAGGTAATCTCCCTCCACCAGCGGCAGATTGGCCCGGGCCTGAATCGAATCCCCCGACTCGCCCCGTTGCACCGCCACCTCGCCCCTGACCAGGCTGATGCGGGCGATGCCCAGCGCGGGACCGCTGTCAGACTGCTGAGCCCGCAGAGCCGGGCCGGACAGCATCGTACACAGGGAAGCAACGGCAAGGATTCGGCATGGGTTCATCATGGCGTTACACCTCCAGAGGGGCGCGGGACTTGCCTCGCCCGAAACAAAAGAAAAAAAAGATATCCACGAAGGGACGCTAAGTACGACGAAGGGCCAGCAAGGCATTGAGGTCGACCGCGGCGGGATACCAAGGTCGCGAAAGGATGATCGATTTCCCATTGTTTCACTCTCGTATGATCCGCCCGGCAGGGCCGGGGCAGGCCTGGCCTGGATGGCGGTCCTTCCACCCGCCACCATCGATCCCGCGGGTCGTCCGCGGTGGAGTCGGAGCGCCGAACGGCCCTGTCCAACTACCGCCCGTTGTCCGAACTCTGAAACTCCATCATGCTAAGGATCACGCTTTCACCGACCCCGGCCCGGGTCAGGCCGACCAGGGCCTCGGGCGAAACATCGAACTCGCAGGTCGAGGTTTCGATCTTCTTGACAATGATGGCTTCGGGCAGCCCCATCTTCACCAGGGCGACGACTCCGGAATTGGTGAGCGTGTTGTCTGCTTGGACCTCCTCTTCTGACGCCAGGCGCTCCTGGAACTCCAAGGCGGCCTGCTGCACTTGCTCCCGGATGCCTTGCATGGCGTCCCGGGCCTGGATCGCCTCCCGGCAATCGGCAACCGCTTCGGCCATGATCTCCACAGGACGCAGCCGCTCCGCCTCCAGCAGGTACTCCAGCCCAGCCTCGAGATCGCCCCGAATTCGGTGCATGACACCCGCGTTGTAGTGGGCGTTTCCCAATAGTTTCTGGAGCCTTTTCGGCTTCATCTTCGGGTCCGGATAGTTCTTGCAGGCATCCAGGATCTCCAGCGAGAGATTGAGGGCCCGCTCCTCGTCCCCGCTTTTCAGAGCCTGGTAGACGGCTTTCAGGTTGCACTTCTTGTTGTCGAAGAAAACCAGAGACCTTTTCTGGACCCGTGGCAGCAGCATGCGGCTGACGTCACGGGCCGCGCGCTTGAACGCGATGGCCTGCGCATCGAAACGTGAAGGACTTTCGGGATATCCGTCCTCGGACTTGCGCTCGAGTGAAGGAGAATGCACGATCGACTCGGGGTCGAAGATGCGCCCGGTCGTCAGATCGGCCGTCTGTACCGACAGATCGAGAAGCGCGAGAGTCTTGGCATGGTAGATGGTCACCTTGTAGCTTGAGTCGCTGTCGGAGTCCTTGCGTTTTTCCGAGGACCTGAAACGCTGCCGCTCGGCCGCGCATCGGTTCACGTTGACAACCAGCAGGGTGGAAGGGCCGAGGATCTTGCCCATCCGGCCGACGCTCTTCCGATCGAGAGTCCCGCTGAATGAAAAGTCATGCTCCGCCAGGACCGGCTCCAGACTCCGCCAATCGACAACTTCGATGCCTCTGGCGACGAAGCGGTCCGTCAAGGCCGAAACCACGTCGTTGCTGCACTCACCCATGGCGGGCAAGAAGACGATCTTCTCCACGATGAGCGGGTGTTCCGGCGGATGCTCTATTTCGACGGAAATGGCGGGATTGCCGGCGCGGCTGCGCCATTGGCCCTGGATCTCCGAAGTAGCAGCGAGCACCAGCAGAACGCTTGCCACACGGATGAGCCGCAGCATGCCTCTCTTCACCCTTGCCGGATTCCCTGTGTCTTGAAGCCCTCTCTTTTCAGGCCGGTATGGATTCTCCCGATGACCTTGCGGGGCGCCATCGGCGTCGGAGAGCCGTCCTTCCGAACTCCGAGGAAACTTAAGCCTCATCAAGGCCACAGGGACGACAACTCCCAAAACAACGGTTGCAGCCGCAATGATCCTGCTCCATTCGTTGCTCACCTTGTTCCTCTCCTTTCCGATTTCCTGGAATGGTTGATGGCTGATCGTTGGGAGTGATAACCACCGACGTTGCCTCCATTCCAGGATCTACAATCATTGCTGTCCCGTTCAATGCGCCAAGTAATCGTATAAGTGTCATTGAGACATATAGTTACAATGGCGTAGCATCGTTTTCGATTTCAACTCGGCGAGCCCAGCATCGCCTGCAATGGCTTTCGACAATTCGAATCGTCAGTTCCCTCTCTTCCTCCTCTTTGACAGATCCTTCTTGAAATGCTTGGCAAAGGCCTCAGCCGCCGATTGAAAATTATTCTTCTTCACGCTGTATGCAAAAATGACGACAGTGCTCTCGTTGTCTATGACCTGGAAGGTCCCCTCGAACTTGGCGGAACCGCCCCCGAAGGGTCCTCGCAGGACCTTGCTGGCCACCTTGGTTACCGTCGAATCCTCCCTTTGAGCCGAGACGGACTTGATGGTCCACTTGGACTTGGTGACGTCGGCAACCACTGTAACGGGGACCTTTTTCTTCACGAGCGCCGCCGCGATGGCGGAGCCGAAATCGACGTGCTTCACTACACTGTCTGTCTTCCAATCCCCGGTTGCCTCCCTTTGGATCGCCTCGATGTAGACGCGAGGGAGGTCCTGAGCCAGAGCTGTCGATGCGAACAACACCAGTCCCATAAGGGTCAATCTCAAGAACATGATCGTTTCTCCTTTGGTCTCATTGGACTCCTATGCGAATCTCCCTCCGCTTACGGCTGAGCCGGCAGATAGGCACCGTCCCCGCTGCGCTGCCCGGGAGCCCCGCCGTCGTTGACCACCCCGTAGGCCAGGAAGGGGTTGTTGCCGGCAGTCTTTCGGACCCGGACGTAGCCTTGGGTGGTGCCTGGCGCATAGTTGCCCAGGATGCTGTTGATCTGATGCCAGCCTCGGGCCGGAACCCGGATGCCGGTGACGGTGTTGACCAATCGCCCGGTGTCTCCGTTGTAGATCTCGAGCTCGAAAACACTGTCGCTGCCGTCGGCTTCCCCGGTGTTGACCAGTGCCAGGTTGCTGCGGTTCTCCCGGTTCTGCTGCAGGGCATCGATCCAGGCCTCGTGGTCGAAGGCCGCCCCGTAGGGCACTGCGTTGTAGAAGACGCTGTACTGCCCGCCGCCTCCGGGTGAACCCGTCCGGGCTCCGATCACTATTCCGCTCAGATCCCCCCGGGCTGCCTCGAAGAATGCCGCTCCCGCGATGAGCCGGCCGCGCGGGCCGATTCCTGTCACCCCAGCATCGCGCATCCCTTGAACAACGTCGGGAAAAATGTCCTGCTCTCCGGCCGGGACAATATCGCTGCCCAGGGAGGCCGTATGGCCGGACGTTGTGATGGCCTCGGCTACGAAGTCGAAGGTCATGTCCTTGTCAGAGTTCGAGAAATTGGTCACGATCAGTTCGCTGTTGAAGTTGGGGTGTTCGATGATTACGGGAAGCGTCAGTCCCCGGACTCCGGCCAGTGAACTCGCCGTCACCGGAAAGACGAACGATCCGTCCGAGTTGGCCTGGTCGTTGATCACTCCATAGGCGTAGAAGGGGGCCGTTCCGCTCACGCGCTCGACCTTCACATAGCCCTGGGCGATACCGGCCGTGGCCAGCAGGCCCGAGTATTGATGGAACCCTCCCGGGGCCAGGGTCACGTCCGGCAGGACCTGGGAACCGACCCCGGTATTCCCGGAAAACACCGTGGTTCTCAAGGTGATGCTGCCTTCTTGCAAAGTTCCCATGTTTTGGAAGGCCACGTTGGAGCGGTCCTGTGCGTTCTGGCGCAACCCACTCAGATAGACGGGTTGCTGGAATCCGTCGGCAACGGCAATCCCCGGATAGGCCAGGCCGGCCCGGCCGTCGGACACTTGCGTGGTGGTCCGCACTGTCACGCCGACCCCGGGAGAGCCCGAGACATCCACCCGCAACGTCCCGATGCGGTTGCCGGAACTGGGAAGATTGGGAATGCCCAGGCTCCGCAGGTAGTCGATGGCGTCGGGTACGATCTTCTGCCGCCCGGGAGCCAGCGTCTCCGAGGCCGTGCCGCCTCCCCCTCCGGCCGCAGCTGTGTAAGTGTGGCGCAATGTTGCTGCCTGGCTTCCCCGATTGGTCAGGGCCAGTTCCGAGGTGAAGAAGGAGTTGCTGCGTCCGGATGCACTCAGGACGACGGGGACGAAGATGGACGAAAGGACGCAGTCGGGACCTCGGACGTCGTTGACTCTATCCAGCCAGGTCCGGATGGCCGGTTCCGCCTGAGCGCACAGACGGGCGTTCTGATCGAAGTAGAAGCGTTCCAACCTTCCCAGGTTGGTGAAAGACAATGGAAGGGTTCCCGTCAGTTGGTTGTTGTTGAGATATAGCCTCGCAAGGTTGGCGAGGTTGCCCAACTCGGTCGGGATGACCTCCCCCAGTTGGTTGTAGGAGAGATCCAGCCCCTGGAGGTTGTTGAGTCTGCCTAACTCGGTCGGGATGGACCCAGTCAGTTGGTTTGCTCGGAGACTCAGGTTCCGAAGGCTGGCGAGGTTGCCCAACTCGGTCGGGATCGGACTGGTCAATTGGTTGTTGTGGAGCTGCAGATACTGAAGGCTGGCGAGGTTGCCCAACTCGGTCGGGATCGGACCGGTCAATTGGTTGTTGTGGAGCGCCAGCCCCTCAAGGTTGGTGAGTTTGCTCAACTGGGCGGGGATGCTTCCCGTGAGTTGGTTGCTGCCGAGCCCGAGCCACTGAAGGCTGGCGAGATTGCCCAATTCCGGAGGGATGGTCTTCGACAGACGATTTTGGCTGAGGTTCAGCACCTGAAGGTTCTCGAGATTGCCCAGTTCGGGATGGATGCTCCCGGCGAGTTGGCTGTTACTGAGATCCAGCAGGGTCACACGCTGTGGAGAACCTCCCAGAGTGATGCCTTGCCACATCGTGATGGGACTGTCCGGCGCCCAGTTCAGTTGTGCTCGTCCTTTCGCCTCCAGCAGCGCTTCGCAGTCCCGCACCAGACCGGGGTTGCTGAGCGGATTGGGCACGGTCGTGCCGTTGGTGCAGGAGATATTGTAGGGCGAGATCGGTGGCAGCACCGCAAGGCCGTGCCCCCAGGTGTTATTGGGGTCCGGGCTGCTCACCCGCTGCTCGGCGTTGTTTTTAAGGTAGGCGGCGACCTGGGCCGGCGTCGCTTGCGGGAACCGCTGCCGCACCAAGGCCGCCATTCCGGCCACGTGGGGCGAGGCCTGGCTGGTCCCGCAGAAGCCACGAGTCCACGTCTCCGTCTCCCCGCAAGCCGCTCCCACAAGGTCGGGCTTGATCCGGCCGTCCGGGAGGGGCCCACGGCTGCTGTAACTCTCTATCGTATCGGCGTTGTTCCAATGAGCTGCGCCCACGGTCAACACGCCGGGATTGTTGCTTTCCCCCGGATTGGTGATGCTGCCGTTACCGGTGGAGTGCTCCAGTGCAGGTCCCCACCAAATGGTGAGCTGAATCCAGCCAGGCTCGGTGCCGCCTCGACGCACCACCACCAAGTCAAACTGCCCGTCTTTGGGAGGCGTGAATCTCAATACTTCGTATGGGTTGTGCCCAGCACCTCCTGCTTGCGGGTTGCCGGTGCACTGAAGAATCGCTCCGGTGGCGGTGTCGCCGATACAGAGGTCCAGGTCTCGATCCGCTCCGCCCCAGGTGTCGTCCCACCTTAATTGGACGGGTATATGCCATCCTCTGCGAAGCTGAATGGAGTTGGTGGAATCAAGACCATCAAAATTGATGACGTACGGAGAAAAAGGGGCACGTTTGAACCAGGTGTGCCAAGCGTCATTCCCGGCAGCGTTTGCCCAAACGATTCCCTTCGTCACAGCCAGTTCCACGGTCTCCAACGGACTAACGCTGCTGGGGGAAGTGCCGTCGCCGGGACCGTCGAAGAACCATCCTACCGAGTGATTGATCACATCTACACCGTGGAGGGTCATCCAATCAATGACTCGTTTCAAGTCTCCGGGTGTCCCTGGGTTGGCTATGAAGAGTTCGACCTCGGGGGCAATGTCCAGGACCGACTCCGCAACCACCGTGCCGTGGCTGCCCCCTGTTTCGCAATCCCTCGCAAGGTGGGTGAAGCTGGTAGGAGGGGGTGTTGAGTAGTCGAAACACATAGCCCTTACCGCTGTCGGCAACTCGGTGCCCATGACGCGGCTGAGGCCCATGAACCCTAAGTCGATGACGCCTACTTGGACTCCCCGGCCGTCGTACCCGGCCCGGTTCCAGGCCGGAGAACCATGCACCGGGGGGCCGTTGCCGGGAACGTTGTTCGGAATCTGGTTCTCCTGCGGCGGTTGGATCATCCGCATGCGGAGGACTCCGGTCTGTTGCGAGACAGATCCCAGGAGCCGAACCGGCACGAAGGCCTCAATGTAGTCCGTGCCTTGGTTTCTGGGAGTGACGCCGTTGGCTTGCAGGAAGCTGACTACGCTGTTCACGTTGCCGGAAAGGTGGATGGTCACCGCCACTGCGTCTCCCCGGTGCAGGGGAGCTTCCGCGGCGGCGTCTTCGGCCTCGATTTGTCCGGAGGCGACTCTGGCGATCAGATCGTCCAGGTTGGACCCTGCATTGGGATAGGTCAGCGTGGTCCTTCCCGGGATGGAGTAATTGTCTGAGGAGCAGGTGGGGCCGTTATCTGTGCTGTCGATGGCTTCGAGCCAGTTCTGGAACGCGCTATCCGCCGGTGCGCACAGGCCTGCTGTGCCGTTGTCGAAGTACAGAGTATCCAGACTCGTGAGGTTCGTGAGGCTTTTTGGAAATGGCCCCGTCAGTTGGTTGTTGTTGAGATACAGCGTCTCAAGGCCGTAGAGGTTGCCCAACGTGGAGGGGACGGCCCCCTTCAGTTGGTTGTAGTGGAGAGACAGCCACACAAGGCGCTCGAGGCTGCCCAGCGTTGAGGGGATGGACCCTGTCAGTTGGTTACTATGCAGCCACAGCAACTCAAGATTGGAGAGGTTGCCCAGTTGGCCGGGGATGGGTCCCGTTAATTGGTTGAGGGAGAGATACAACTCCTCGAGGCTGGAGAGGTTGCCCAACTCGGAGGGAATGGCCCCGGTCAAGTTGTTGTCGGCCAGTTTCAGCCCCGTCACACGTCCGTGGCTGACAGTGACGCCCTGCCAGCTACCGACCGACTCATCACTCAGCCAGTTTGTGTTATTGGTCCAATTGCCCCCATCGGTGGCGTTGTAGAGCGCCTCCAGCGCCGCCTTGTCGCCGGCAAGGTCCTGGGCACGGGCCTCAACGGCCCAGCCCAGGATCCCGACCAGGGCCAGCAGGCAGGCGAGGACGGGTTGGCGGTACCATCGGGAGGACCCGGCGATGCGACTGTTTGCCGGGAGGAGAGATGGACGGAGGGGAAGATTTGGCGGGATACTCTTGCCAACTATTGTAAATAAAAGCGTTACCCTCCTAACCCTAATTGCGGGAAATCTGGTATGAGGGCTTGCTACCGCCGACTCTGCTCGATGATTCCACATTACTTGCGCCTTTCTTTAAATCTCTCGCCGAATCGGCAGAATATGGGTTGGGGACGAAAGCACAACCCACTAAACTATACACATTCAAAGTAAAGTAATAGTGAAGGTATGGAGTTTATTAGTGATTATTAGGTGAATTAGTACGCAAGGAGGCCATATTCGGCGTTGCTGGGACTGGCTGGGAGCGCTCTGCGGTCCATCCCGTGTGGGAATGGAAGCGCTGTGCATTCAAAGGCTCGAGTCAACGAGCCCGGGAGTATTGGTTAGGCCGGAGGTCCGGATAGGGCGAGGAAACACGGCGGGTGTTGTACCGGCGAAGATAGCGGCGGTGGCTCGGCGTGTCGGGATAACGCTCCGCTTTGCCGTAGGGATATCGCTTCATCCCGTGAAAAGGGAGCGGTGTCACGAACTCGGGGGCGGCCGAATGGGGATCCATGTCCTTGCCGAATCCGTCGGCATAGAGCAGGAAGGTCCGTTGCCAACCCGGGGGCAGTGGAGGCAGGCCGGCCGCGTCGTAGTCCAGGTGAATTTCGTCTCCGTTGCGCATGATGACGTAGCGGTCGTCCCGACTGTGGAGCAACTCGGCCACCGGTCCGAACCGGGTGTAGTTTCCGATATGGCTCTTCCAGGGGGCCGTGGGGTGGATCCATCCGTAGTCGTAGATCAGCGGCCGGCGGCCGTCGGGGCTGTATTCCCGTGGGAATCCCCGGAAGCGCAGGTCGGCGGACTGAGGCGACAACCGGTGCTGGCGCAGGGTCGGCTCCTCCGGGTAGGTGTTGACCAGGATCCGGTCCCAGTAGATTCGCATGCTGGTGACGATCCGAACCCGGTAGTCGTCGGTCAGGAACTTGCCGCTCAAATCCACCACCATGGTCTTGGGCAGACCGGCCGGAAAGCCCATTTGAGGGATGACGGTCCGCCAGTCGCCTCGTTGGTCCTTGACCTGCAGGTAGGGAGGCACCAGCTTTGCCTGGGATTGGGAGGCCTGATAGTTGGCGGTGGAATCGGCATAGTCGATCCAGGCGGTCATCAGCAGGGACACCCGGGTCTGATCGGAAAGGTCGCCCAGGTCCAGGACCAGGGCGTGCTCTTCCGCATACCCCTTGAAGGGCAGGAGTCGAAACCGGTCGGGGTATTTTCGGTCCTCCCGGCTGATCAGCGGCAGGACGTCGCGGCCCCGGTGATCCCGGGCTGAGACAGGCGGCCGGGCTCCCCGGGAGGCATAAATCTTGAACTGGGGATATGGGGGGCCGGGCATGAGACGTTCGTTGGGGTAGAGCTCCAGCTCCTCGGGGTGGTCCAGCACCAGCAGTTCGGTCTGGTCGATGTAGAGTACTTCCTCCAACTGGTTGTTGATCCGCAGCGAGTAGCGCCCGTCCCTGACCTTGAGCTGAGAGGAAGCGATCCTGATGTATTCGTCGGTGTCGGGGGTGTTGTAATGGCCGGGGCTTAGCAGGTAGCCGATGGCGCAGCCCCCCAGGAAGTCGGTGACGAACTGATAGCGGTTTCCGTTCCAGGTGTAGAGCAGCGGGCAGGAAGTGCCCTTGCGGTCCAGCTCGTTCACCAGGCGGACTCGGTTGACCGGCAGATCGGTCTCCGACTGGAGCACCCCCCCGGGCCAGAGCAGCCGCAGGGCATCCACCGAGTTGCGCCGGCCCAGGCCGAAGAGAACTTCCGGGGGACTCTGGGAAAGATAGCCGCTACCGCCGTTGACCTCGACCTTCTGCCAGAGGGTCCCGGACTTGACCTCCACTTTGGTGCCAATGCCCGACTTGTTGCTGTTGCTGCCCTTCAAGCGGATCTTCACCCAGCGATTCCGGTTCCCCCCCTCGTTGCGGAACAGCAGGGGACGGCCGCCGTTGACCGTCAACAGGAAATCGGTGTCTCCGTCGTTGTCGTAATCGCCCAGGGTCGCGCCGCGGAAGGCCCGGTCCCGAAAGCGGTCGAGACCGGATTCGGCCGTCACGGGCTGGAAACTGCCGTCGCCCCGATTCCGGTACAGCTCGGGACCGGATCCTCTCGGAGAGCCGCCCGGGGGGCCTCCCCGCACCTCCAGCACGTCCAGGTCTCCGTCGTTGTCATAGTCGAAGGCCTGGCTGGTCCAGCTACGGGCCTCGGGGGAGATGCCCGGAAACTCCAGTTCGGCGGCTTGAAACTCCTGCCGTCCCAGATTTCGGATCCAGGTGAGCGGGCCGCTCGCCGGACCCAGCAGGAAGTCCATGCGCCCGTCCTTGTCCAGGTCGGCCGTGGAGACGCTGTGGGCCGGGAGCGAGGCCAGGCGGTTCAAGCGCTTTCCCAGGTCCAGGAAGGTGCCCACCCTCTGATTGCTGAAGAGCCGGTTGGGTCCTCCCAGGGCGACGGTCCAGAAATCGACGTCGCGCCGGTTGTCGAAGTCGGTGAAGACCACCGATATCAGATTGTCCCCCGGGGCACGCACCCGGGCCGTCTCGGCCAGGTCGGTGAACGCCCCCTTGCCGTCGTTGCGGAACAGGTGGGCGCCTCCCTCCATAATGTTGTCCGGGAGAACCCGGGATTCTCCACTGGCCTGCGGGCCGGCTTTCTGAAATCGACCGACGTAGATATCCAGGTCTCCGTCATGATCGTAGTCGGCCAGAGCCGCGGCCAGATGCCAGTGATCGCCCCCGGCCACGCCCGCGGCTGCCGTCACGTCGGCGAAGGTCCCGTCCCCGAGATTGCGATAGAGCCGGTTGGCTCCGTAATTGGTCAAGAACAGGTCGGGGTGGCCGTCGTTGTCCAGATCGCCCCAGTAGGCGCCCATGCCGCAGTCCCGATGGTCGATGCCGGACTGCCGGCTCACTTCCTCGAAACGACCCAACCCGTCGTTGCGGTAGAGCAAGCCGCCCGATCGAGCCGCGTCCGGGCCGCAGCGGGCCAAATAGAGGTCCAGGTCTCCGTCCGAGTCGTAGTCGCCGAAGGCGGCTCCCGAACCCATCCGGGAGGCCCGCTGGCGGACCGGGTCGGCCGGACTGCCTTCCTTCGCGAGGATTGGCCCGGAACCTCGGCTCTGTTCGGCGGAGCTCCGCGGAAGGGTCAGGCCGGCTTGCCGGCCCACCTCGGAGAATCGGACGGGCGTTGCCTCGGCGGCAGGGGGCGGCTCAGGGAGCAGGTCCTTGATTTCGGGGTACTCGCCGGTGGCCAGCATGTACTTGCCCTGCTCTCCGTATTGAGTGCCGGTGGAACTCATGCCGCCGCTCTCTCGCAGCCTCAGGAACTGTTGCATCACCTGGCTCCCATCGGCTCGATTTCCGCCGCGCAGCAGGCTCATGGCCAGGCTGTAATGGGCGGCGGTGTCGTAGGGGGAAAGTTGAACCACCTGCCGCAGCACCTTCTCCGCCTGGTCGTATTCCTCTCGTTTCAGGTTTATCTGGCCGACCTGATAGAGGGTGGGAGGATCCTGGGGGTCTTGCAGCAGTATTTTCCGAAAGGATTCCAGGGCAAGCTCCAACCGGTCCTGGTTCTTGTGGATGAGGCCCATGGCGAACAGGGCGGTGGGTTGCCGGTCGTTCAGGCTCAAGGCCTGCTTCAGGAGTTCTTCCGACTCGTCCAGTTGCTGGAGGTAGAAGTGAGCCAGCCCGCTGTTGACGATGGCTGGCAGGAAGTCCTGGCGGATGGCCAGGCAGCGGGCAAATTCCTTCAGGGCCTCTTCGTGGTTGAACTGCTCCAGCAGGGCAATTCCGATGTTGTTGTGGTAGATCAGGCGGGCTTCGGCCGATCGGCTAGCGGCGGCCGACTCCTCGACCGCGGCCCGGAGGGAGCCGGGCTGCCCCAGGGGTTGGCAGGCAGTCGGCCCCGAAGCCAGGGCTAGCAGCAGGATCAGGTCGATGCGCCGGTGCGGCGCCAATCGTTGCAGTTGGGTCATTCCGGATGCTCCCTATTTTTTAACCAAACCCTTCCCCTCCCGAATCACGATCCGTTGATCCGGGGCGAGATCGGACAGCTTGTCCACAGACCCGCTGGGCCAGAGAACCTCAAGGGAGAGAATCCTGTCGGAGCGTCCCAGCCCGAAGGTCACCGGCAGTTCGCTTTGGGAACAGTAACTGCTGCCGCTCTTGACCCGCCGCCACAATCGGCCCCCGGCATGCCGGACGGTCACCTTGGCCCCGATGCCGTCCCGGTTGCTGGTGGTTCCCACCGTCTTCACCCGCAAGTAGCGGTTGGGGTGGTTCTTGTCCCTCTCGTTTTTCCAGAGCACGGCCGGGTCGCCATTGGTGGTCATCAGCAGGTCCAGGTCCCCATCGTTGTCATAGTCCCCGTAGGCGCCGCCGCGCCCCACCCTGGGCTGCCGGAAGTCGGACCCCACCCGATGGGCGACCTCGACGAACCCCTTGCCCCGGTTGTGGAACAAGTGGGGCGGCTGCTTGTAGGTCACCCGCCGCTGGACCTTGTTGATATCGTTCTCCACGTGGCCGTTGGCGACGAAGATGTCCAGCTTGCCGTCCAGGTCGAAGTCGAAGAAGAAACAGGCAAAGGCCAGTGTCAGCAGGCTCGACTGGCCCACCTCCGAGGTGGGGGCTTCGTCCAGGAAAAGGCCCTGGCCCTCGTTGTGGTAGAGGTTCAGCATCTCGTTGGAAAAGTTCCCGATCACAAGGCTGGCCAACCCCGACCCGTCGTAGTCCGCCGCGTCCACCCCCATGGCTCCCCGAACGGTTCCGTCCTCGCTGAAGGCCACCCCGGCCGGGATCCCCTCATCGCTGAAGGTGCCGTCCTTCCGGTTGATATAGAGCTTGTTGGGTTGGGTGTCGTTGGCCAGCAACAGGTCGGGCCAGCCGTCGTCCTGGGCGTCGAAGACGGCCACCCCCAAGGCCTTGCTGGTCGGATCCAGCAGTCCGGCCTTGCGGGTGACGTCGGCAAAGGTTCCGTTTCCCCGGTTCCGATAGAGCCGGGAGGAGACACCGGGATAGGACTCGGGAGTGCAGTAGGACTTGTTGACCCCGTCCAGGCTGCAGCGAATGTCGGTCTCGATCGACCACTTCACGTAGTTGGTGACGATCAGGTCCAGGTTGCCGTCCCGGTCGTAGTCCAACCAGGCTACGCTGGTGGCGAATTCGGGATTTCCCAGGCCGGCCTTGTCGGTGACATCCCGGAAGGTGCCGTCTCCCTGATTGCGAAAGAGCCGATCCGGCCCCAGGGCGCTCACGTAGAGGTCCACCCAGCCGTCGTTGTCGTAGTCGCCGGCGGCGCATCCCAGTCCGTAGATCTCGAGGGCCAGCCGGGCCTCCCGGGTCACGTCGCTAAAGGTCCCGTCCCGGTTGTTGCGGTAGAGGGCCATGGTAGAACGGCGGCCTTTCCGCCCGGGCCAGTTCTTGCCGTTTATCAGGAGAATGTCCTGCCAGTCGTCATTGTCGTAGTCCAGGAAGGCGGCTCCCGAGCCCATGGTCTCGGGGAGATACTTTTTCCCGACGGCGCCGTTGTTGTGCTTGAAGGTCAGGCCGGCCTCGCGGGTGACGTTTCGGAACTGCACCGGGAAGGGGTTGGAGTCGCCGCCGGCCTGCAGCCCTCCTTGCCGGCATAGCAGGGTTAGCACCAGCAGGGATAGGACGAAAAGCGCGTAGCGTCTAGGCCCGCCTCCGTCTGCGTTACTTCGTGGCGTTGAAGGGATCATGAATCGGTTTTGGTCGCTCGGGTTGCAACCCGGCTGGCGGAGTAGGTCGTGCCGGCGGTCAGCCCCGGCTCCAGCGTGACGGACCCGTGCTCATGGATGGGCTGGCGTTCGTTGTTGGCCTCGGGGTGGCGCCGCCTCACCGGTCCGGTGATGAACTGCGAGGAGTCATCGGCCTTGAATCTCAGGTAGAGCTGCTGCTCCCGTTCGGCCAGCTCCTTCTGGCCCAATCCCCGATAGCAGAGCATCAGGGTGTAGTGGGCCTGCAGGTCTTCCGGATCCACGGCCAGGACCTTCTGGAATTCCTTGACCGCCTCGGCATACTGCCGTTTGAGAAAGAGAATGCGTCCGGCCTGGTTTCTGACCACTCGATCCCGGGGATACTGAGCCAGGGCGCGGCGAAAATGGCGCAGGGCCTCGTCGTATTTCCCCTGGGTCTTCAAGGTCAAGCCGTAGAAATAGTGGCTCTTGGCCAGGTCCGGGTCTACCTCCAGCGCCTTTCGCAGCACCTCCTGAGCCCCTTCGGTGTTGCCTTCCCGCACCCGCGCCCGCGCCACGTTCACCCAGCCGTCGGCAAAGCCCGGGTCGAGCCGGGTGACGGTCAGAAAGGCCTGCTCGGCGGCCTTGAGGTCTCCCTGCAGCAGAAGGCCGATCCCGTAGTCATTCCAGCGGATCAGGTCGGCCCCGTCCATGGTGGACTCCAGCTCCGGCGGGTCGGCTTCCCGGTCCAGGACCCTCAGCTCGGTGCGGTCCTCGGCCATGACAACGATGGGCAATCTGGGGATCTCCTTGAGCTTGCCGGAAACCCGGGACAAGTCGCCCTGAAAGATCCAGCGTCCGTCGTCGTAACCCTTGTCCAATCCGAAATCCAGGTGGTTCGGGTCCCGGATTCCGGCGTAGGCCCACTGGGTATTCCACCAACTGAACTTGCGGTAGTTCACCTTGGCCGTGAGAGTGATCCTGTCGCCGCTGTTTTCAGGCACCTCGAGGCGGAACCGCACCGTGTCGGCGGCGCCGGGGGGGATCAGGCGGACATACAGGGTGGATCGGGCCGCCCAGGCATTCCGCTTGTTGATGAGGTTGCCGTGCTCATCCAGCAGGTAGGCCCGGTACATGTGGGCGCTCTCCTCGACCGGACCCTCGCCGTTGTCTTCCACCCGGCCGCTCCAGAAGATTACCCGCCCCCGGTCGTCAACGGCCTGAAGCTCCACCCAGACGTCGAAGGCGTCCACGGTTCCGCCGGGGAAGAAATGGCCGACATTGAGCGTCCTCACCACCACGTCCACCCGCACCGAATCCCCGCGCCGCACGGTGGCTCCAATCTTGTCCAGGGGGGCCACCACCTTGAGCGGAGGGGTGGTGACCATGCCCCGGGCGCCAAAGGATTCCGACTCCTCGCCCACCGCAAATGTGCTGGAGAGTTGCAGGCTGGCTCCGGTTCGACCGGAAGTTTCAGCCGCTTCCACCGGATTCCCCAAGGCCATGGCGAAGATGTCGATGCCGACCTGTTTGTCCTGCAGAAAGTCGATGGTGGTGCGTAGCTGCTCCTGGTCCTGGTTGGCCAGGGGCACGGCCGTATTGGCTCCGGGGAATCGGTGGGAGTGGACCTTGCCGTCGATGTTTCCCAGGTCGTCGGAATCCACCAGGGGCATGTGGCAGTCCACGCACTTGCGGGGTTGGGGCGGGTAGTAGAAAGACCGGGCTCCCTGTCCGGAAACGCCGCTGGCCTGCCAGTTGTCGTAGTCGTTGAATCCTCGCAGCCAGCGGTAGTGGTTTACCGGAAAATCCAGATGGACCTTGTGGCAGCTCGAGCAGAATTCCGCGGTGTCCTTTCGATGGAAGGGCTTCATGAAGACTTTCTTGTGAGGGCCGGGATCGGCCATGGTCAGAAAGTCGTGGAACCACTGCAGCAACGGGTTGTCGCTGGTAGCCATGTCATGCAGGGGGGGGTACTCGATGACCAGATCCCCGTTTCCCATGCTGCTGTTGATCCGTACGATGGAGTGGCAGGAGGTGCAGGCCAATCCCGCCTGTGCTTCCGGGGTGTCGATCTGTTCCCGGATGGGGGTGTCGAATCGTCCGTTGAAGAAGACGGCATGGTCGTGGCAGCCGGCGCACCACTTGGAAGGCCGGGTGCCGACCACATCCTGCATGTATTCGATGGATTTGCGGTACCACTGATTGTTGAAGGAGGAGAAGTGGTGCATGGAGGAGTACCACTGCTCGTAGATGTCGGGATGGCACCGCTGGCAGGTGTGGGAGGTCATGAAGAAATCGGAGGGAATCAGGTCGCCGCTGGTGGTGGTGGAGGAAGAGGGAAAAAAGGGACTCTGCGGGCCGTCTCCTTCCTCCTCCATGGAGAGCGGCGTGCGGGTCGGGTTTCGGACCCGGTCGGCTTCCTCCGGAAAGTAGTGCTGATAGCCGGCCAGGCCTGCCGGAACCAGCACCAGCAGCGCCGCGGCCAGGCGAAAGCGCCTGCGCGCCGTTCCCAGAGGATCCAGCCGGTAGCTGTCTCTCCAATAGGCCCGAACGGCAAGACCTGCCAGGACAAAGGACACCAGGGCCAGGCCGATGTGGGTGTGGAGAATCCAGCGATGGGGTTGGGTATTGCCCACGACCAGGAGCGCCAGAGCCGGTATCGAGCTGGCCAGAAAGCAGAGCAGAGCCCAGCGGGCCACCGGGATCATTCTTCTGAAGCGGGTCAGCAGGTACCCCAGAGCGATTGCGGTCAGGACCAGGCCCAGTCCCAGGTGCAAAGTCAGGTTGGAAATGTAGAAAAGATTGGGCTCGGCGTGGGGCCACAGGTAGGCCCCGTTGACGGCCAGCAGGAGAAAGGCGTAGAAGCAAATCAGTGCAAACCTGTTCACCGGACCACCCGTTTCTCCTCTATGCTCTACCGCATCAGTTTAGCAGGGGACCGGGGTTGCGGCAAATGAGGCCGGCATTGGCGCGCCGCCGGCAGGCGCTATGATTTGGGGCCGGCCGTGACCGCCGGTCTCCACAGAAATCCGCCTCTTCCTGACCGACTCTGAAACCCCGGTTGAGGGGAAGGCGGCGGGGAACAGGTAATCTTGGGATTCCGAATGGTTCGCGAGGAGGGCGGGGACAAAGGAGAAGCTATTCTCGAGCCGCCAGAAAGGCGCCGTCTCCACTGCGCTCGCCGGGGCTGCCGCCGTCGTTGATGACCCCGTAGGCCAGGAAAGGGTTGTTGCCGGAGATCTTGCGGATGCGGACATATCCCTGGGTGGTTCCCTCCGCATAGTCCCGCAGAATGCTGTTGATCTGGAGCCATCCTCTGGCCGGCACTGTCCTGCCTGTTATCGTCCTGACCAGCAGGCCTGTATCCCCGTCGTAGATATCGAGGCTGAAGACACTCTCGCTGTTGTCGACCTCTCCGGTGTTGACCAGGGCCAGGTTGCTGCGGCTCTCCCGGTTCTGCTGCAGGCCCTCCACCCAGGCCACCCGGCTGAAGGCCGCACCGTAGGGCACGCCGTTATAGAAGACGCCGTACCGACCTCCCGCGACCAGTGCCGGGGAGACAGTCCGGGCTCCAATCACGATGCCGCTCAGGTTCCCGCCTTTCACCCGGGCGAACAGAGCCCCAGCCAGGCCGCGTGTCGGACCGATGCCGGAAACACCTTCCCCTCGCAGCTCGTCGACGAGGTCGGGGATGATGACCTGCCGCCCGGTTTCCAGGGGCAGGCTGAATTCAGCCGTTCGGTCGGGGGTGTCCACCCCTTCGGAGACAAAGGCGAAGGTCACCCGCTTGTTCTGGTCCGAAAAATTGGTCACCGTCAGTTCGCTGGTGAAGGCGCCTCTCTCCAGGATCACCGGCAGGGTCTGCCCCGTGGTTGCCGCCAGCGAAGCGGCCGCCACCGGAAGCACGAAGGATCCGTCCGAATTGGCCTGATCGTTGATGACGGCGTAGGCGTAGAAGGGAGCCCCTCCGGCTGTCTTCTCTACCCGGACGAATCCGTTGGCCAGGCTGCCCAGCACGCCGTCGTACTGGTGGAACCCGCCCGGCTCCAGGGTCACTTCGTCCAGCAGGGTGGGGTCGGAGTCGGTTGCATCTCCCGAAAAGACCGCCACCCTCAGACTTATAGAGCCCTCCCCCGCGGTTCCCATGTTCTGGATGCCCAGGTTAGAGCGGTCCCGCGGGGTCTGACGCAAGCCTGCCAGATAGACCGGCTCCTGGAATCCTCCCGTCTGCGGAACACCGGCATAAGCCAGTCCGGCTCGTCCCTGGGGAACCGAGGTGGTGGTTCGCACCGACACCCCCACCGTCGAATCGGCCGCGAACTCCACGGCCAACGTTCCAATGAGATTTCCGCCGGCGGGGATGGGAAGGCCCAGATCGCGCAGGTACTCGATGGCGTCGGGTACGATCTTCTGCCTCCCGACGGCCACCACGTCGGTGGCGGTCCCACTGCCGCCGCCCGCGTGGGCCGTATAGGTATAGGTGAGGGCAGCCTCTGCGGCTCCCCGGTTGGTCAGAGTCATTTCGGAGGTGTAGAAGGAACGGTTCCTGCCGGCCGCACTCAAGATGACCGGCACAAAGGAGCGGTTCGAATCGACCCTGATGGCGGTACCCAGGGTGATGGTGTGGGTGGTCGGATCGGGGGATCCTGACAGCAGGGTTTCGACCTCCAGGAAGGGGACCGTCGGTCCCGCAGGGTCGGAGGGAAGCAGGTCGATTTCCGAGGTTTGCTCCAGAGTAAGCACGATGGTCCGGCCCACTCCGGCGTCTTCGGGGAGGAGCATTGTGATGTCCGCTCGGGTTTCCCCGGCAGGAAACAGCAAGCCCTCCTCGGGGGAAGGCGACAGGCTCGCATAGTCGTCGGAGGATGCGGTGCCGCTGACGGCGTATGGCACGCGAAGGGACACCGGCAGTGCCCGGTGCAAGGTTGCCGTTGCCGTCACCATCGCCCCGGGAGCCGCGGTCTGGGCGGGCGGAGCGAAGCCCAGCCGGGCCTTCAGGTACGGGTCTATATGCAGACCCCGGTTCGCCGGGCCAATGCCCAACTCGGAGAGCGTGTCGTCGAGAACCCCCGGTGGCAAGGCCGCCAGCCGGTTTCCATTCAGACGCAGCTCCTCAAGTTGCTTCAGCCCTTGGAAGATCTCCGGAGGCAAACCAGCCAGCGAGTTGACGCTCAGGTTCAGTCTTGCCAGCCGGCTCAGTCCCTTGAAAACGGCTTTGGGCAGGCTGGTGAGACGGTTGTGTTCCAGCGCCAACCGTTCCAGATTGTCCAGTCCCTGGAAGATTCGCTCCGGCAGGGAGGCGATGGAGTTGTCACTGAGATACAGCAACTGCAGACGGCTCAGACCACCGAAGACCCCTTCGGGTACTTCAACGAGCGAGTTGCCCTGGAGAAGCAGAGCCCGCAGGTTGTCCAGTCCCTGGAAGGCGTCCTCGTGCAATGCGCTCAGGCGGTTTCCCTGAAGCCAGAGCGAGTCCAGCCTGGCCGCTCGGCTGGGGCCGTCGATGGGGACAAATTCTTCCGGCTCACTCAACTCCAGAAAGAGGCCTCCGGGCAATTCCATCAGGGAGTTTTCGTGCAACTTAAGTGCCTGCAGTGCGTTCAGTCCGTCGAAGATCCCTTTGGGCAAAGCCGTCAGCGAGTTTGAGCCCAGGTTCAAATCGGCCAGACGGCTCAGGTCCCGGAAGGTGTCCTTCGGTAATTCAGTCAGGGAATTCCCGTTCAGCCACAGGGTCTCCAGGTTGGCGAGCCCGCTCAAGATCCCTTCGGGGAGCGCCGTGAGACCGTTGTTGCGCAGGTCCAGCCAGGTCAGGCTGCTCAGTTGGCTGAAGACCCCCTCGCGGAGAGTACTCAAGGAATTCCCGGGCATCTCCAGGCGTTGCAGGCTGTTCAATCCGCCGAAGATTCCCTCGGGAAGAGTCGCCAGCCGGTTTTCTCCCAGACTCAAGCTCATTAGGGAGATTAATCCATCGAAGTCCTGGGCTTGCAGGGTATGAATTCCGGCCCGCCGCAAGTCGATGAGGGTCACGGCTGCCAGTTGTCCCGAAGTGACCTGCCCGCAGCCGGATTCCCCGGTGATCTCCACCAGCTTGTCCCTTACCTGGGGAGTCCGGTCGCAGATGCCCCCGGTAATCGATCCGGGGTCGGCAACGGTCAGGGTGTGGGTGGCTCCCTCGGAAGAAAGGGACAGCAGGGCTTCAGCCTGAAGGAAGGGTGCGTCCGGCTCCATGCCATCGGACCGGCGCAGGCGGATGCTGGAGAGCTCGCCCAGCGTCAACACCAGGGTTTCCCCCAGCCTGTCGGCGCCCGATAGAATATTCAGGCTGATTTGCCGGCGGGTTTCTCCGGCCGGAAACAGCAACCCCTCGTCCGGATTGGGCGACAGGTCGGCATAGTCGGCCGAGGTCGCAGTGCCGCCCGGGCTGTAGGGCAGCCGCACAGCCACCGGCATCGGGCGGTGCAGGGTCACCGTGACCGTGGCGGCAGTTCCCGGGGCGGCGGTTCCCGCGGAGAACGGGAAGGCCGCTTCCGCCTTCAGGGCGGTGTCCACGCGGAGCCCCGGGCTGTCCCTGACGGCGCCCAGGGTAGCCAGGTTCTCGTCGAAAACTCCCTTGGGCAGGGCGGACAGGCGGTTGTCCTCCAGCGCCAGATCCCGCAGGAGCGGCAACTCGCTAAAGACCCCGGCGGGGAGTTCCCTCAGGGAGTTGCGATTCAGGGTCAGACGTTTCAGGCCGCGCAACCCGTTGAAGATTCCCTCGGGCAGAGTCCTCAGATCGTTTCCCTGGAGCGGCAATTGGACCAACTGGCTCAAACCGCCAAAAGTTCTCTCCGGCAGCATCCTCAACGAGTTTTCGTCCAGCGTCAGGGTCTGCAGGAGACCCAGTCCGCTGAAGATCCCTTCAGGCAGGGTCCGCAACCGGTTCTCTCGAAGTCGCAGGTCCACCAGGCTGCTGAGACCCCTGAAAGCGTCTTGGGGGAGTTCCCTCAGCGAGTTCGAGTCCAGAGTCAGCCGTTGCAGGTCACTCAGCCCAAGGAAGATCCCGCCGGGCAGGGTCTCGAGCAGGTTGTGATCCAATGAAAGGGTTCTCAGCAGGGTCGGTCCGCGAAAGATCTCTTCGGGCAGGGAGGTCAGAAGGTTGTGATCCAGCCTCAAGATTCGCAGGTCGACCAGCCCGAGGAAGACGCCCCGGGGCAGGTTCGTCAGAGAGTTCTCCCGCAACCAGAGCTGATTCAGGCTGCCCAGGTCTCGAAAGACTCCTTTGGGCAGACCGCTCAGGGAGTTCTCGGCAAGGGACAGATAGGTGAGCCGGGACAGTCCGCCGAAGAGGTCGTCGGGCAGGGTTTCGAGCCGGTTTCCGTTCAGCCAGAGCCCCTCCAGAGAGCCCAGGCCCGCGAACAGTTCCGGGGGCAGGTCACCCAACCGATTGAAATTCAGAACCAGTTGTTCCAGCCGGACCAGGCCGTGGAAGAGGGAGGGCGGCAGGCTGCTGAGGGAGTTCCCGCGAAGATAGAGACGCTGGAGCCGGCCGAGTTCCCTGAAGTCTCGGGCCTGGAGGGCGTCGATGCCCGACTCGGAGAGGTCCAGTTGGGTGATGCCGGCCAGATGTTCGGGGGTGACGTTCTCGCAAGAGGAGACCCCGGCGGCCTCCACCAACTTGCCCTGCACCTGCGGCGTACGGTCGCAGACCCCTTGGGCGATCGCCGCGGCCGGGAAAGCCAGGAAACAGCCGATCAGCCAAGCCGGGAATAGCAGCATCCGACGGCGCGCGCGGGTCGCTCCCTGGCGGGTGAACCCGGCTGTCCGGTCAGCGATTCCGCTTTCGGACAGGTGCAGATAGCTCAAAAGTCGTTCATCAATCGAAGAGAGTCTCATAGTGGAATTCACCTGAACGCAAGTATAACAGCCAACCGGATTCCTGCGCTGTCGGGGGGCGTGTCGTCCTGGACCTTCCGATGGGGAGGGCAAGTGGAAGCATTTCCCTGAATTGGATGCATTTCCCTCCCGAAAAGAAGCCCGTTTCAGTGCGCGGGTGCTCCGCAAGCGGAGACCTTCAGGGCCCTGGTCGATCAAGGTGGGACCCGGCTGATAGGGGGGACTACTGCGGCGTTGCGGTTCCGGTAGGAGTGCGCTCGCAGCCGCCGTTGGGTGGCTGACGGCTTCGGTGTCAAGGGCTTGGCGGGTCAAGGCCGGATTCAGCGAAAGGCCGGGCGCCCAGGGACTTCAGTTCCATGGCCAGGCCGGCCGTCATGAGATAGACCCGGTCCGCGCGGGAGGCGGCCAGTTGGTTCACCCGTCCCAGGACGTCCCGATAGGTGCGGCCAAGAGTCGAAGAGGGCACGATGCCCTGGCCGACCTCGTTGCTGACCAGGATCCAGGTTGCATGGGTCGCTTGGATGAGATCCATCAATTCCCGGGCCGCATCCGGGATCCGGCTGCCGTCTTCGGCGTGGCCTGGCTTGTCGAGCAGCAGGTTGCTGACCCAAAGGGTGAGGCAGTCAAGCAGGAAGGTATCGTAGCGGTCCAGGACCGGGCGGAGCGCCGCCGCCGGATCCAGGGGCTCCTCCAGCGTGTCCCAGCCTGCCGGGCGCCGCTCGCGATGGGCGGCGATGCGGCGCTTCATGTCTTCGTCCCGCGCCTCCGCCGTGGCCACGAACAGCACCTGCCGGCCCCGGCGAGCCAGTCTCTCGGCATAGGAGCTCTTGCCCGAACGCGCGCCTCCAAGGATGAGAATGAGTTCCTTCTTCAAGGCTTCAACCCCGCTATCCGGTAGATGGCATCCATGTCCAAATGGTGGCCGACCAGTTCGGCCAGCCGGTCATACTCCCTCTCAGGTTCCCGTCACTCGCCGAAGTCCTCTCCCAGGTGGCTGGTGTCGTTGAGCAGGTCCACCACGGCGCTGCCGTCCTCGAAGACATTGACCACGGAAAGGCCGGTATTGGCGAAGCGGAACTTCCACATCTTTTGAGCCGGCAGCCCCAGCAGGCGGGCAATCAGTGCGCGCAGCGTCCCGCCGTGAGTGACCACCAGGAGGTTGCCCCCACTACCGATGCGGGCCTCCCGCAGCCGGTCGACGGCGGTATCGGCGCGGGAGTAGAGCTGAAGATCGCTCTCGCCGCCGGGCGGCGCGAAGGAAGGGTCTGCGGCCGTCAGCCACTTGCGATAGAGATTGGGATAGCCGGCTTCCACTTCGCGGAAAGTCAGTCCCTCCCAGGCTCCGAAGTTCTTCTCCCGCAGTTCCGGCATCTCTTGCAGCCGGACGTCGTTCCTTCCCAGCAGGATGGCCGCCGCCGTTTCCGAGCAGCGCCGCAGATCGCTGCAACTGGCCTCTGCGAAGGGCACCGATGCCAGGCGCAGGCCGAGACGTCGGGCCTGACGTTTTCCGGCTGCGTTCAGGGACGGGTCCGACTGTCCCTGAATGCGCCCCTGGGCGTTCCACTCCGTCGCTCCGTGTCTGACCAGAAAGCATTTACTCATGGTTGTCTGTGATGGCCGCGGCCGCCTTCAGTGCCCGAACCAGCCTGCGGCTCTCCTCGATGTTGCGCACGCCGACCCTGATGTGCTCCGGCAATCCGAAGGAGGCGCAGTCGCGAACGCAAACCTTGTATCGGGTCAGAAGTTCCCGGCGCAGGCGCGCGGCCTCGCCCACCCGGACCAGTAGAAAGTTTGCGGCGGAGGGCAGGCACTCCAGGCCCATCCGGCTGAGGGCGCCGGTGAGGAATTTCTTGCTGGCGCCCACTATGCACCGGCCGTGCTCGACGTGCTGCGGATGGTCGAGAGCCACCAATCCGGCGGCCTGGGCCGCGGCGCTGACACTCCAACTGTACTGGAACTTGCCCACGCACGCGAGAACCTCCTTCGAACCCAGCATATAACCGAGCCGCAGACCGGCAAGGGCGTAGTCCTTGGTCATGGATCGGAGCAGCGCCACGTTTCCCATGCGAAGCAACCCCTGCGATCTCCAGCGCCTGTCCACGAAGGACCGATAGGCCTCGTCCAGAACCAGCAGGCCGCGTCCGTCCAGACTCTCGGCAATCTGCCTCACCTCCTCTTCCCCCAGGTATGTGCCGGTCGGGTTGTTGGGATTGCAGACAAAGACCAGGGAGGGTCTCAGGCCGGAGATGATGTTCAAGGCATGCGGCAGGTCCCACCGGAATTCCGCTTCTTGGTTGGACGGTAGGAAGAGGGGAGACACCTCCCCCAGGCGGCAGGCGGCGGCGTATTCCCCGAAGGTCGGGGCAAAAATCACCGCGGTATCGCCGTGGTCGAGGAAGGCCCGGGCAATCAGGTGAATCAATTCCGTGGAGCCGTTGCCAACCAGAATGGAGTCCGGCTGGATGTCCAGACGCGAGCCCAGCGCTCGGCGGAGTTTCAGGCAGCTTCGATCGGGATAGGCGTCCGGCGGCAGGCTCCTCAGGGCCTCCCTCACTCCCGGGGCAGCTCCAAGGGGGTTGATGCTGGCACTGAAGTCCAGCACCGCTTCGGGGCGCAAGCCCAGCGATTCCAGCTCCCGGGCATCCAAGCCGCCGTGAACGGGGGCCGGGTGGGTTTCCTCGAAATGGGTTTGCATGGGTCCTTCCGCCAAGGGGCTGCCGATCCAGGCGGTCCCGCGGCTCCCCGGGGCTCGCTTCATTGCCACCACAGAACGCGCAAGGCCAACAAGCCCGTCACGACCGGCAGGGCAATGCCGACCGATCCGAATAATACCCGCAGCGAGGCTCGGATGTGGGCGGGCTCCGGCTCGGGCAGGCCGTCGCCGATGCGGTAGTGGCCCGATTTCGCCAGGGCGACGCCCAGCAGACCCGACATGGCGCTGATGGTCCAGCCGGCGTTGGGGCTCTCGGTGAGTCGTCGATCTCTTCGGACTATGCGCATCCCCCGGGCTGCCGGCAGCCCCGGCAAAAGGCCGGCTCCCATCATCAGGACCGTGCAGAGACGTGCCGGGATCAGGTTGGCCAGGTCGTCCAGCCTGGCCGACGCCTTGCCCAGGTACTCATGCCTGCCATGGTAGCCGATCATGCTGTCCAGGGTGTTCAGAGCACGGTAGGCAAACGCGCCCGGCAGCCCGAACAGGGCGAACGCCAGCCAGGGTCCGATGCAACTGTCGGTGGTGTTCTCGGCCACCGACTCGATGGCCGCCATGCCTACCTGGGGGCTGGTCAGCCTCCGGGCGTCTCGACTGACCAGGCTTCTCAAGCTGAGACGGGCCTCCTCGATCCTGCCGGATTCCAAGGCTCGCCAAGTTCTTTCGGCGGCCTTTGCCAGACCCTTGACCGCAAAGGTCGTCTTCAGCAGGAGCGCCCCGCCGGCCAGATAGGGGAGGGGACCCAATTCCCTTAGTCCGGCAGCCGCCAGCCAAGCGAGCCCGGCGAAGCCCAAAGGCGCCAGCACAGCCAGGCCCAGACCGGTCAGGAACGCCCTCACGGGGCCTGCGCCCGGCAGGACTCTCTTCTCAGCCCATGAGGCCAGGGCTCCCATCCACACGACGGGATGAAGCGCCTTGGGCGGCTCGCGTACGGTCAGATCCAGAACCAGTGCCCCTATCAGCACACCCGCCTCCAGAGACAACTCCCCACTCTCCACTCTTCACTCTCCACACTTCTGAAACTCCCCCGTGTCTCCCGGTATGATCCGCCCGGTCATGTTGGGCGGGGCCCCTGCTATTCCAGGTACCCCGCCAGTGGTGAGCTCAAGGCCAGGGGGGAGGCAGCCGCCAGGACCGCGGCCACGACCAGGACCGATGTCTCAGCGGTCTCGTTGACGGCTCCGTAGAGGTCTCCCGTAAGGCCGCCCAGCGCCCGTGCCGCCCAGTATCCCACCGCCCAGGAGACGGCGCTGGCCAAGGCGAATAGTAGCACTCCGGTGGTTCCGGCCAGCCCGATGGCCGCGGCCAGCGCAAGGCTAAGACCGCCGATGAGAGGCCAGCGGCCCCGGTTCCGGAAGAACGCCGTGCCCAGACCCTCCCGCCGGATGTAGGGAAACAGCTCCATGGCCAGCAGCATGCCCCAGCGCGAAAGGCAGGGAAAGAGCAGCAGGGCCGAAAGTCGGCTGGTTTGGGGCAGGGCGGCCAGGGCGGTGAGCTTGAGGAGCAGCAGACTGGCCAGTCCCACCACCGCAAAGGCTCCCACGTGGGGGTCTCTGAGTATCTCGAGCCGCCGCCGGCGCTCAAAGCCACCCAGGAGCGCGTCGCAGCTATCCATGAAGCCGTCCAGATGCAGGGCTCGGGTCAGCAGGACAAGAGCGGCAGTCAGCAGGGCGGCGGCCAGAAGAGGCGGAAACTGGCGGTCAAGTGAAGCCGGGTCCGCCGAGAGAAGCGGGATTGCCTTCTGCAGCAGCAGGTCTGCCCCCGCCAGCAGGGATCCAAGCAGCAGCCCGATCAGTGGAAACCAGGTGCGGGCGGAGGCCAGGTCCTCCGCCAGGTTCCTGGGTCCCACGGGGAGAATCGTCAGAAAAGCAATGGCGGAACGCAGGCCCTTCATGGGGATGGGCTCTCCAAGGGCGCCTCTTTTTGGTCGCGGTCCGACACTCCCGCCTCGTCGAAGGTGGCCATCTCGCAAAGGCAGGCCGAGGCGGCTTCGATGATGGGCATGGCCAGCACGGCGCCGCTTCCCTCGCCCAGACGCATCCCCAGGTCCAGCAACGGGGAAAGACCCAGGTGCGCCAGAACCACTTGGTGGCCCCGCTCTGCCGATCGGTGGGAGGCAAGCATATAGTCTCGGGCGGCGGGGCAAAGCAGGTGGGCCAAGAGCGCCGCCGCTCCCGAGATGAAGCCGTCCAGAACCACGGCGCGCCGCATCGCCGATACGCCCAATACGACACCGGCCAGCAGGCCGATCTCGAATCCTCCCACTTTGGCCAGCACATCCAGGGGATCGCCAGGGTCAGGCCGGTTGACCGCCAGCGCCCTTTTCACCACCGCCACCTTTTGGTCCAATTCCTCAGGTGTGCGTCCCGTGCCCTTGCCGGTGGTCTCCCGGGGGGACTTGTCCGTGACGGTGGCCGCGATGGCGCTGGCTGCCGTAGTGTTGCCGATGCCCATGTCGCCCGCGGCGATCAGGTCCGCTCCAGACCGGGCGGCTTCGACCGCAAGATTCACCCCTGCCGTGAGGCACTGCTCCGCCTGCCGGGCGGACATGGCGGGTCCTAGAGTGATGTCGCCCGTTCCGTGTCCGGCGCTCACGCGGCGGAGATCGGGATGATCCTGGATTCCACTCGCCACCCCCGCGTCCACGATGATCTGTCGAACGCCGAGCTGTCTCGAGAGGACGCTGACCGCCGCGCCCCCCTTCAGAAAGTTCTGCACCATCTGCCCGGTAACCGCCTGGGGATAGCCCGTCACCCCCTGGGCGACCACGCCGTGGTCGGCCGCCGCCACGATGACCGCCCGGCCGCGGATCCGAGGCTTCTCGGTGGCGAAGATGCCGGCCAGTTGCACCGACACCTGTTCCAGTCGGCCCAGGCTGCCGGGGGGCTTGGTAAGACGGAGCTGTCTGGCCTCGGCACGGCGCCGGGCCTCGGCGTCCGCGGGACCGATTTGGCGGATGGCTTCGTCGAGCGCGATCGGTTCCATTCGGGGTCAGTGGAGCATTGGGACTCTTCAGAGAATGCAAGTCCCTGCGGGACACAAGGGCTAAAAGGAAAACTCCAAGCCGGCTGTCCCCATGGCTCCGGGGTTCAGAAAACCGTTCTCATAGTATTGCCTGTCCAGCAGGTTGTCGACCCGGCCGAAGAACCGGAGACTGCGGAATTCCGAGAGCGGCAACCGGTAGCTCGCGCCCAGGTCGACCCTGGTGATGGAATCGAACCGAAACACCCGGCTGCTGAAGATGCTGGGGTCATAGATCGGCTCCAGGGTGTTGCTGGAGGTGACCCAGTCCAGGTTGACGAACAGGTTCCGCCCCAGCCACTGGGTCGCCAGCAGGGACCATTGGTGGTCGGGGATCACAAAGGATTTCAGAACTTCGCCGACCCGTGGCACGCGCTCGTCCGCGTTGGTGTAAGTGTAGGAAAAGCGCAGATCCAGCGATCTGGAAGGACGAAGGGTGGTGGTGACCTCCAGGCCTCGGGCCAGGCCCCCCCGGCTGTTGCGGTAGCCGCCGAACCGCCCGAAGGGGTCGGTGGCGGGGTTGATGCCGCCGGAGAAGTCGAACACGATGTTTTCCTGAATGCGGGTGTAGAACCAGGTCAAGGAGGTTTGCACCCGGTTGTCGAGCAGGGTCTGGTCCAGACCGGCGTCGAAGGCGATGGATCGATCGGGACGGAGCCTTGGATCTCCGTAGGCCGAGTAGCCGAAGCTGGAGAAGAACGTCCCGAAGCGTTCGTAGAGGGAGGGAGACCGATAGCCGTTTCCGATATGAGCACGGATCTTGGTCCCGGTTTGGGCGACGAAATAGGCAATCGAACCGTCCCCGGTATAGGCGGTTGGCGGAGCGTCGAAGGTGAATCCCTGGTAAGGCGCCGTTTCCAATGGTTCCAGCAGAGGAGTCTGAAGCGAGAACATCTGCACTCTGAAGGCGGCTGAAAGGTGCAGACGCCCTTGCAAGAGCCTGAGCTGGTCCTGAATATGGAAGGCGTTGGTGCTCTGAGTGACATCCGCCAGGGAATCGGGGGAGGGCTGAACCGGAACATTCCGGTTGATGAATCGTTCATTCTCGAACTCGTAGCCCGCATCGATGAAGTGGTTGGTGCCCACCTGCAGATGGGTGCGGGCATTGACGGTCTGCACGCGCCCGCCGAAGTCCGACCGCGTGATCCCCTGAGGCTGAAAGCCTGGACCTCCGGGGCCGTTGTGATTGATCCGATCGGTTCTCAGGTTCTGATAGGAGAGGCTGTATCCTGTCCGGGCTGTCAGCTGTTGGTTGAACACGACTGCGCTGGAAAGGAAATCGGTGGCCTCACGAGCGTCAGGATCGTTGAGAGCGGGAATGAATGTGGCCGACCCGAGTTCCAGTTGGGACAGGGGAGCGCCCGCCTGGTGGAGCTCGACTCGATCGGAAGTCAACGGACGGGCCTGGACGATTCCGGCGGCCGTCAGGCCGGGGGCACTGCTCGGCGACCGGTTGAGCTGGAGGAAGGTGTCGCCACCATAGAATCGTGCCGAGAGGTTGGCCGTGGGAGAAAGGTTCAGATTCAACCGCCCCTGAGCGGCGGTGTTGCGGCTGGCATCGTCCCCGTCCACGCCTCTGGAGATGTTGCGATGGGCCAAGCCTGTGCTGTAGGTGAACCGGTCCTGCTGGAATCCTCCCGCCAGGCGAGCCCGGCCATGCAGCCGCCCCAGGGATCCTCCTTCGGTCAGCAGGCTTCCTCGGGTACGGCCGCCGCCCTCCGCGCTTATCATGTTGACCACGCCGCCGATGGCATGACTTCCGTACAAGGATGAGCCCGATCCCCGCAACACCTCCACACGGTGGGTATCGGCCAGCAGAAGATGGGATACGAAGGAGGTGGCGCCTCCCTGGGGTGCGGCCGCGTCCCGGAACCGCAGGCCGTCAATCAACATCGAGGTGTTCTCGACCCGCAGGCCGCGGGTTCGAATGGTCGTCTGGGCGCCGGGCGTCCCCAATTGCTGAATGCGCAAGCCGGGAATCGGCCTCAAGGCCTCGACCAGGCTGGTTTCGCCCCGCTCCTGCATCTCCGTGCTATTGACGACCGTCAGGGCCTTCGACACCTCGTCCACCGACTGCGGTCTTCCGGAGGCCGTGACCACGACTTCCTCCCGGCGAACCGCCAACTTCAGGACAATGTCCCGCACCAGATCCTGATCCGCCTCGACCTGAAGACCGGTCAGCGAAACGGGAGCAAATCCTCGGGACTCGACTTCCAGGATATATTCCCCGGGCCGCAGAGGCCGAAAACCGAAGCCTCCCGAGGTATCGGTGGTGACTCTCAGGCGCAGGCCGCTGGACCGGTCATGGAGCGTGACCAGGGCATCGGGCACCAGGGATTGTTGGGGATCGGTAATGGTTCCGCTGATCGAGGCTGCTTCAACGGCCTCGGCAGCCGGGAAGGCGCAGCAGACGACGAAGCACAAGGCTACCGTCAATTTTCCGGTTGTGAACTGCATATGGCAGGTCCTTTCTCCTCCCCCTAGGAGGTGTTCAGGAAGCTTCCCTGAGCCGGTCTCCTGACTTGCGGCCGGAAGGGGCCTACTCTCCGTGCCTTCCCACCTTTCGGCAGTGGCCTTCAGACGGATTTCGTTGCCGCTTACAGTTGCTGGGGCAGTGGCGGCTTCGCACCGCACTTCCCGGAATGTTCAGGGCGCATCCAATGAATGATTGTCATTGACCTGAAAAGCCGTATACGGATCTCAGGCCATCATTGCGGGCGACACTGCAGGCGAAAAGCGGACGGAAGAGAAATGCCGGGATGGGTGGTACGGAAAACCGGTGTGCATGTTCGACCCAGCCGCTCTCGTGCGCAGCGTGCCTCGTCAATCCCAAGGCAGGTCTCCTGACTGACAGCTGGGACGCCCGACCGGCTGCCTTCCCATTGCCTGAAGCAACAGTGGCCTGTTTCGCCGGCGAGCTCGCTGATCACAGTGGCGCGACCGTGCGGGAATTGCACCCGCTTCCCTTGTGGCTCGGATTCGAGCACCTTGGGACCAATGGCGAAATCCTAGCAACCGGCCGAAACAAGCGTCAAGAGTTTTCTCCGCTGGCGCCTGGAACCCAGGGCTGCGAGACGAGCGGCGAAGCCGCGGCAGCACTTAGCCGTGGGCGTAAGCCCATGGAATACTTGGCATAGTCGTTGAGCCGCGTAGGCGGCGGCAGCAGGTAGTTCCGTCTGCGCCAGACTGGGGTTCCCCCACCGCATCAGCCTTCGCCATTTGGCTCGGCTTGCACAGACAAGGGCGAAGCCCGCAGGCGAGCCGGAGGGGGGCGAACGCGGCGTCCCGCAAGTGACTGCCGGCGGCACCCGCACCGCCTCGCCAAAAAATCCCGCGGGTCCCGGACAGCTTCGCCGTGGGAGGCGCTTCACCGTGGGAAAATTGACCCGGGCTTACCGGTTTGCTAGCATTTGCCGAGGTGAGTGCCAGGTGCTCGCGGCAATCCTGCGAGTGAAAAGGGAAGCGGGTGGAATTCCCGCACGGTCGCGCCACTGTAAGCAGCGAGTGTTTCAGCACTGCGATTGGCCACTGTTGTTTTCAATGATGGGAAGGCCGTCTGAAACGCTGTGACCTGTGAGTCAGGAGACCTGCCTGGAACCGCGCGCCACGGGTGTGTCGCTTCGCATGAGGGCGATGGTGCCGCTCCTCTCTTCCCGCCTTCTCTCACCGCATTCCAGATTCATATTCGAGGACCGCTCCCCGGTTCTTGATGAGCGAACCGTCTGCCTGAATCGGGCGCGGCGGAGAAGATGCCAGAGACAAGCACTCTTCCATGCGGTAGCCGGCGACCCCGCGAAATGTGCGGCTGGCGGGTGCCTCGAGCCTCTGCGCGCAGGTTGGTGCTTGCGGCGCCGGACCGGCGGGAGATTCGCGTCGGTTGGCGGGCGGGCTTGTGGAGAGAAACCTGGCTGCCCCGCAGGGCCGGGCTGAGCCTGCTGCTGGCCGGGGCCTTCTGCCTGTGGTGCTGCCAGGGACCGGCGTCCGGTCCGCCCGAGGACTCATCAAAGTCTGAAAGTCCGACCATCGAGCCGGGAAATCCCCAGCGCATCATCTCTCTGTCTCCCAACGTCACCGACATATTGGAGGGGGTGGGCGCCTTCGATCGGGTGGTTGCCGTTTCGGACTATTGCAGCTATCCGCCGAGTGTGGCCTCCCTGCCTCGGGTGGGCGGATGGCAGAACGCCAGCCTGGAGGAGGTGGCCAGTCTCGCACCCGACCTGGTGGCCATGGCGGAGGTCCAGGCCCCCTTCGTGGACAGCCATCTTCAGGCTCTGGGGATCAAGACCCTGGTGGTGCCGAGCCAGTCGCTGCAGGATGTCTTCACGGCCATTGATGCCGTGGGACGGGGTGTGGGCCGGCAGAAAGCGGCCCGGCGCCTCCAAAGCGAGGTTCGGGCCGTTCTGGACGGCGTCGCCGGCCGCACCCGGGGTCTGCCCAAACCCTCGGTTCTCTGTGTGGTGGACCGGGTGCCCGGAACCCTGCGCGGTCTCTATGCGGCCACTCGAGGAAGCTACCTGTCCCGATTGATCGAGATTGCCGGCGGGAGGCCCATAGCCCCGCCCGCCACCTTCAGTTACGGCCGGATCGGAAAGGAGGCCGTGGTCACCCTCAATCCCGACGTGGTGATCGACATGGTGCAGGGAGCCCAGGGGGCCTTGGCCGAAGAACCCATCGCAATCTGGTCGGAACTGAAGCAGATCCGGGCCGTTCGCCGCGGGCGAGTCCATCCCGTTCGCGAAATGTTTGTTCTTCATGCGTCCCAGTTCGTGGCGCAGACGGCCGAGCTCTTCTCTCAGCTGATTCATCCGGAGGTGTTTGGGAAAGATGGCGTCCGGTAATTCCATCAGCGCCGCCCGTGCCGACGCTCTCATCCAAGCCCGTGGGCTCCGCTTTGCCTACGAGGCCGACCGGTGGGTGGTCGATGACGTCTCTCTTGATCTCAAGCGCGGCGCCCTGGCGGCGCTCATTGGCGCCAACGGTTCCGGCAAGTCCACGCTCATCCGCTTATTGGCTGGTCTTCGTTCCGCAAGTGCCGGAGAAGTTCTTTTTTCGGGGCAACCCTTGAAAGGCATTCCACGGAAGCGGCTGGCCCGGTCCCTGGCCTACGTTCCCCAGATCAATCCCATGATTTTCCCCTTTACGGCCATGGAAGTGGTGTTGACCGGGCGGAGTCCCTACACGCCCCGCTTCCGCTTCGAGAACCGCCTCGACGTGGAGCAGGCCCTGATGGCCCTGGCCGCGGTAGGAGCTGCGCATCTGGCCCCTCGTCCGGTGACGGAGTTGTCGGGAGGCGAAAGGCAACTGGTGGCCGTGGCCAGGGCCCTGGCCCAGGAGCCGGAGTGTCTGATCCTGGATGAACCCGCGGCCGCTTTGGACCTGAAGCACCGGGCTGCACTCATCCGCATCCTGAGGCAGCTTCGGGACCGGCAGGGGATGACGGCGCTGATGGTGACTCACGACCTGCAGCTGCTGGATCCTGCCTTCGATCGGGTCTTTGCCATCCACCGGGGATCGCTCCTGGCCGAAGGTTCCCCCGGGCAGGTCCTGAGGGGCGAGGTGCTTTCTCGGGTCTACGAGGACCCCCAGGTCCGGGCCCGGAAGTTGGAGGGGCGCACCTTTGTCTGGTCCGGCACCTGATTCGCATCGGTGCAGCGGAAATCAGGAGATGAGGATGGATGCTTCACCCCAAGTTCCCGAAGGCGCCGGATCCAGCCAACAATCCACCCCCTCCTCCCCGCGACGGCCCGGGAACGCCTCCCGCGCCGCACCGCGGAATCTGATCCGCCCTCTGATTCTGGTGCTCCTCTTCCTGGCGGCCTCCACGCTGGTTTCCCTCTGGGTGGGCTATCGTCTGCTGGATCTGAGCCTCTTGCGCGAGGACGAGACGGCGCGCTCCCTCTTTTTCCAGCTGCGCCTTCCGCGGGTGGTCATGGCGGGCATCCTGGGCGCCTCCCTGGGATCGGTAGGGGCCTGCCTGCAGGCCTTCTTTCGCAATCCGCTGGCGGAACCTTTTACCCTGGGTGTTTCGGGAGGTGGGACCCTGGGGGCCAGCGTGGCCATTGCCTTCGGTTGGGGCATCACCCTGGCGGGGGTGCCGATGGTGTTCCTGGCAGCTTTCGCGGGCTCGGCCGTGGCCGTCCTGGTGGTCTACTGGCTCTCGCGAACCGGCGACGTGGTCATGCCCGGTACGCTGCTGCTGGCCGGAGTGGTGGTGAACCTGATTGCCAGCGCCGGCGTGATCCTGATTCAATACATTGCCGACTACAGCCGGGCCCTTCAGATTCTTCGCTGGACCATCGGGACCATCGACGTGGTGGGATTCGACCGCATCTGGCGCATGCTGATTCTGCTGATTCCGGGCTGGGCGATCCTGTTGGCCATTGCCCGCGACCTGCACCTGCTGGCCATGGGAGAGGAATCGGCGGCCAGCCTGGGGGTCAACGTGCGGCGCTGCGAGCGCCTGGTCTATATTGCTTCCTCCCTGATCGTGGGCGTGGCGGTAGCCGAGGGCGGGACCATCGCCTTTGTGGGCCTGATTATTCCCCATGCGGTCCGCCTGGTGTTGGGTCAGGATGTGCGGCTGGTCCTGCCCTGTTCCTTCCTGGTTGGCGCGGGGTTCCTGATGCTGGCCGACGCCCTGGCCCGGACGGCCTTGACCTCGGGGGAGTTGCCGGTGGGGGCGGTCACGGCCGTGATCGGAGGAGTTACCTTTTTGGGCCTGCTACGACGACAGCGACGTTTCTCGGCAATTTAGAGGGCCTGTAGTGAGCTGCCGGGAGCAACCCACTCAACCGGTTTCCCGGGGGCGCGCCCAGCCCAGTGTCTAACCGCAAGGCATCCCAATCGATCAATAAGTTTCCGAAAATAATGGGCCATTCAAAATGAATCCAGCGGCCTGGTGAGAAATGCGGGTAGGGACAATGACCGGGAAATACAAGCACCACGGCGCGGCGGGTTATCCGGAGCGTATCGTCTGCCTGACCGAGGAAACCACCGAGACACTCTATCTACTGGGAGAAGAGGATCGCATCGTGGGGGTCTCGGGATACGCTGTGCGCCCCCCGGAAGCGCGGTCCAAACCGAGGGTTTCGGCCTTCACCAGCGCCCGGCTGGACAGGATCGAGCAATTGCGCCCCGATCTGGTGCTGGCCTTCTCCGACCTGCAGGCGGACATCGCCGCCGAGTTGATCCGGCGGGGAATGACAGTATTCACATTCAATCAGAGGAGCGTGAATGAAATCCTGCAGGTAATCCGAACGGTGGCCGATCTGGTGGGAGTCTCCCAAAAAGGCAGGGCGCTGGTCTCGGAGTTGTCGAGCGGACTGGATGCCATCGAGGCCTCGGCCCGCCGATTTCCGCGCCGGCCTCGGGTCTTTTTCGAGGAGTGGAAGGACCCCTTGATCAGCGGCATCCGGTGGGTGGAAGAGCTTGTGGAGCTGGCCGGGGGTGAGACCGTCTTTCCGGAGCTCCGCCACAAGCGGCTGGGGCGGGACCGGATTGTGGATCCGGGTGCCGTGCTTTCCCGCGACCCGGAGGTGATCGTGGCTTCCTGGTGCGGGGTCAAGGTCAACAAGGATCGGATCAGGCGAAGAGCCGGCTGGTCGGAGATGGCCGCCCTCCGCCGCGGGCGGATCTACGAGATCAAATCGACCTACATCCTGCAACCCGGGCCGGCGGCCCTGACGGAGGGCGTGCGGCAACTCCACCTCATTCTGGCCCGTGTCAGCGGCTTTGAAGTCGATGTTGAGCTCAGGCCGAACGAGCGGGTGGATCCCGACCTGGAATCTTCCTAGTGTTCTGTAACTAAAGTCATGTTAACACTCTTGCCGCACGGCCTTGGCAACGATGCCGGCCGGTTGCCGAGGCCGGAGGGAACCGAGCCGGCTCAACTGATGAAAAGTAAAGAATTAGGCTACGGGGTCTTTGCGGCTGAAGAGGGCTTGATAGAGGTTGTCGATGCGGGAATTGAGAGAGGCGATATCGGCGCGCACTTCCTGCCGGAGTTCGGCCAGGTCCTGGCGCAGGTCCTTGTGTCGGGAGTCTAAGTCCTGGCAGAGCCCACGAAACAGGGATAGCAATAGCCAGGCCAGGATGCCCAACAGAGTGATGCCGGTCCCGATGACGGCAAGGATGATTTGGGCAGTATCGCTCATGGCGTCAATCTATCACATCGCTGAATTGAGCCAAGTCGTGTAGTAGCGTCTGATCCCGAGGTCCGGCGACCCGCAGGACCTGGCCTGCCGGTCCCCAAGCCCCTCTAAATCACGATCCTCTCGATCTCATCGAGGCTGATTTCATCGGTGGGGCAGAGGATAACTCTTTTTCCGTTCGTGCCCGTGGTGGATTGGTTTTTGGCTTTGCGGGCAACCCCCGGTTGTTTCAGGTCAAGGGGCTTCGGAGGCTCAGCCGGGCAATGGTCCACAGGATCTTGAATCCCGCCTTGACCGTCCCCGAGAGGGTCCCCGAAACCTTGGACCGGCCCAGGCGCGGCCGGTAGCTGACGGGAATTTCCACCACTTTGAGTCCCTGCTGCAGGGCCTTGACCTGCATCTCCACCGTCCAGCCGTAGGTTCGATCCTGCATGTCCAGCTTGGAAAGCGCCTCCCGGCGAATGGCGCGAAAGGGCCCCAGGTCGGAGTAGGCGTGGCCGTAAATCAGTCGAATGATGGCGGTCGACAACCAGTTGCCGAATCGCTGCTGCGGAGTCAGCGAACCCGGTTGCGGGCATCCCCGCGTCCGGGAGCCCAGAACCAGGTCGCTCCGGTGCTCTTCCAGGGCACGCAGCAGGTCTTTGGCCTGGGCCGGGTCGTCGCTGTAATCTCCGTCCAGAAAGAGGACCACCTCGGTTCCCGGAGGCAAGCCGGCGATTCCGGCCAGACAGGCGGCGCCATAGCCGCGGTCGGGCTGGGAAATGACCCGGGCGCCCCCCTCTCGCGCCTTGGCGGCGGTTCGATCGGTGCTTCCGTTGTCGACGACGATGATCTCGGAGATCAGATCCCGGGGGATGTCGGCAATGACTCGGGAAATCCCCGGCTCCTCGTTGTAGGCGGGAATGATGACGACGGCTGGAGAGGTTGGCATGACAGCGGCGCGGCCGGTCCAATGGAGACCGCATTATACGCAATCCCGGCCTGCCCCGAAATGTGGTATAAACGGGCGACCCCGAGCAGGGTCGGAAGAGCGAAGGGCAACTTCACGCCGGCCGGCGCGTCCGACTCCTGCACCGGAAAGGGACCATCCATGGAAGCGGTGCTCGCCCTGGAAGACGGTTTGATTTTCGAAGGAACGTCCATTGGAGCCAGGGGCGAGACTTCCGGCGAGATCGTTTTCAATACCTCCTTGACCGGCTATCAGGAAATACTCACCGACCCCTCCTATGCCGGTCAGATCGTGGTGCTGACCTATCCCCTGATCGGGAATTACGGGGTCAACGCCGAGGACGAGGAGTCCTCCCGTCCCTTCGCCGAGGGCCTGGTGGTGCGGGAAGCCACCGACAGCGCCGACCACTGGCGGCTGGACGGCTCCCTGCCGGACTATCTGGAGACGCACGGCATCGTGGCCATCGCCGAGATCGACACCCGGGCCCTGGTGCGCCACATCCGGCAACAGGGGGCCATGCGCGCCGTCATCGCCAGCGGGGAGGTGGATCGCGACCTTCTGGTCGAGAAGGCGCGGCAGGCGCCGGAGATGGTGGGTCGGGATCTGGCCAGCCGGGTCAGCTGCCGTGAAGCCTACCGCTGGGAGAAGCCGTCGGTGGCAATCTTCCCCGAGGACTCCTCCGGCAGCCGGTCCAGGTCGGATGCGGGCGAACCGCCCATGAAAGTGGTCGCTCTCGACTTCGGCATCAAGCACAATATCCTGCGCCTGATGGTGGACAGCGGGCTTGAGGTCACCGTGGTTCCGGCCATGAGCAGCGCGGCGCAGATCCTGGCCATGAACCCCGACGGGATCTTTCTCTCTAACGGTCCGGGAGATCCGGAGCCGGTCGCCTATGCGATCCGGACGGCCAGAGAGCTGATCGGAAAGAAGCCCATGCTGGGGATCTGTCTGGGCCATCAGATCCTGGGTCTGGCCGTGGGTGGCAGCACCTACAAGCTGCGGTTCGGCCATCATGGCGGCAACCACCCCGTGATGCGAATGCAGACGGGCCAGGTCGAAATTACCGCTCAGAACCACGGATTCGCCGTGGATATTGCCTCCCTGCCTGAATCCATCGAAGTGACCCACGTCAACCTCAACGATCAGACCCTGGAGGGATTCCGTCACCGCAGCGCGCCCTTGTTCTGCGTCCAGTACCACCCGGAATCCTCCCCGGGCCCGCACGATTCCCGCTACCTTTTCGAAGAGTTCAAGCGGGTGATCCGTCAGCACCGGAGGGAAAGCGGGACCTCCTTCACCTGGCAAGACTGAATGCCCAAGAGATCGGACATCAAGAAAATCCTGGTGATCGGCTCGGGACCGATCGTGATCGGTCAAGCCTGCGAGTTCGACTACTCAGGGACCCAGGCCTGCAAGGTCCTCAAGGCCGAGGGTTACCAGGTGGTGTTGGTCAATTCCAACCCCGCCACCATCATGACCGACCCGGAGTTGGCTGACCGGACCTACATCGAGCCGCTGACGCCGGAGTTCGTGGAGGCCATCATCCTGGAGGAGCGGCCCGACGCCCTGCTGCCTACCGTGGGCGGGCAGACGGCTCTCAACCTGGCGGTGGCGCTGTCGGAGCGAGGGGTACTGGACAGGCAGGGAGTCGAGTTGATCGGAGCTCAGATCAAATCGATCAAGGTGGGGGAAGATCGGCTGCTTTTCAAGGAAGCCATGAAGGAAATCGGCCTGGAGACGCCGCGTAGCGGGGTAGCCTACGACTTCAAGGAGTCCGGGCAGATCGTCAGGGAGGTGGGCTACCCGGCCATTATCCGTCCCTCCTTTACCCTGGGAGGCACGGGAGGCGGCATCGCCTACAACGCCGAAGAGTTCGAGCACCTGGCCAAGCGGGGGCTGGATCTCAGTCCGGCCCATGAGATTCTGATCGAGGAGTCGGTCATCGGTTGGAAGGAGTTCGAGCTGGAAGTGATGCGCGACCTGAAGGACAACGTGGTGGTGATCTGCAGCATTGAGAACTTCGATCCCATGGGAGTCCACACCGGGGATTCCATCACCGTGGCTCCGGTGCAGACCCTCACCGACAAGGAATTTCAGCACATGCGGAACGCCGCCGTGCGAATCATTCGCAAGGTGGGGGTGGAGACCGGAGGCTCCAACATCCAGTTCGCCGTCAATCCGCGCGATGGGCGCCTGGTGGTGATCGAAATGAATCCCCGGGTCTCCCGCAGTTCGGCCCTGGCCTCCAAGGCCACCGGATTTCCCATCGCCAAGATCGCCGCCAAGCTGGCGGTGGGACTCACGCTGGACGAGATTCCCAACGACATCACATTGAAGACCCCGGCATGCTTCGAACCCACCATCGATTATGTGGTCACCAAGATTCCCAAGTGGGCCTTTGAGAAGTTTCCCGAGGCCGAGCCGCTCCTGGGGACCCAGATGAAGTCGGTCGGGGAGGTCATGGCCATCGGCAGAACCTTCAAGGAGTCGCTGCTGAAAGCCCTGCGCTCCCTGGAGACGGGGCGCAAGGTGGGGTCGCAAAAGCTCGATCCGGACCAAATCAAGGAGAAGCTGATCCTTCCCAATCCCGACCGCCTCCTCTATCTCCGATTTGCCTTCGAGAGGGGCCTCTCAGTGGAAGAAGCCTATCAGCACACCCGGATCGATCCCTGGTTTCTGCGGCAGGTCCGGGAGGTCTCCCAACTGTCCGCCGGGTTGCGGGGAGCCGACCTGGACGAGATTCCCCCATTGCAGCTCAGGCAGGCCAAACGGATGGGATTCTCCGACCAGTACCTGGCCTGGCTGACGGGTTCGACTGCCGCCGAGGTTCTCCAACGCCGTCAAGATCTCAAGCTCCGGCCGGTATACAAGCGGGTGGACACCTGCGCGGCCGAGTTCGAATCCTTCACCCCCTACCTCTATTCCACCTACGAGCAGCAATGCGAGGCCGAACCTTCCCAGAGAAGAAAGATCGTGATCCTGGGCAGCGGGCCCAATCGAATCGGGCAGGGCATCGAGTTCGACTACTGCTGTTGCCATGCCTCCTTTGCCCTCAAGGAAGACGGGTTCGAGACCATCATGGTGAACTGCAATCCCGAGACCGTCTCTACCGACTACGATACTTCCGATCGGCTCTATTTCGAGCCGCTGACCTTTGAAGACGTCATGCACGTGGTGGAGCGGGAGCAACCGGAGGGAGTGATCGTGCAGTTCGGCGGCCAGACTCCGCTGACTCTGGCCCTGCCCCTGCAGCGGGCCGGCGTCCCCATTATCGGCACCTCTCCCGAGTCCATCGACCTGGCGGAAGACCGCAAGCGATTCGGCCGTCTGCTCTCCGGCATGGGAATCCCCCAGCCGCCTTCCGGCACCGCCACCTCTTTTGGGGAGGCCGCCGCCATCGCCGAACGCATCGGCTACCCCGTCCTGGTTCGGCCCTCCTATGTTCTCGGGGGGCGGGCCATGGTGATCGTGCACGATGACCATTCCCTGGAGCGATACATCACGGAAGCCGTGGACGTTTCCCAGAACCGTCCCATTCTGATCGACAAGTTTCTGGAGGATGCCTTCGAGGTGGACGTGGACGCCGTGGCCGACGGGCGGCGGGTGGTGATCGGGGGCATCATGGAGCATATCGAGGAGGCCGGGATTCACTCCGGAGACAGCTCCTGCGTGCTGCCGACCTATATGGTCAAGCCCGAGCACCTGGAGACCATGCGAGACTACACCCGACGGCTGGCGCTGGAGTTGAAGGTGGTCGGATTGATGAATGTGCAGTACGCCATCAAGGAGGATGTGGTCTACGTGCTGGAAGTCAATCCGAGGGCCTCCCGCACCGTGCCCTTCGTGAGCAAAGCCACCGGTGTCCCCCTGGCCAAGCTGGCGGTCCGGCTGATGACGGGTCGCAAGCTGGAGGAGTTCGGTTTGGGAGATGAGTTGCCCGTAGACGACTTCTTCGTCAAGTCCCCGGTTTTCCCTTTCTTGAAATTTCCGGGTGTTGATACGATTTTGGGCCCCGAGATGAAGTCTACCGGGGAGGTGATGGGCGTTTCCGACAACTTCGGTCAAGCCTATGCCAAGGCCCAGCTCAGCGCCGGCTCGGTGCTGCCCCGGTCGGGCACTGCCTTCATCAGCGTGAACGATCAGGACAAGCTGAACGTGCTGCCGATTGCCCGTCGGCTGCACGATCTCGGATTTCGCTTGATCGCCACCGCAGGCACCCGGGAGATCCTGGCCGGGCAGGGCGTCCCGGTCGAAGCGGTCTACAAGGTCAACGAGGGGCGTCCCCACATCGTAGACCTCATCAAGAGCGGCCAGGTGGATCTGATCCTCAACACGCCGTTGGGCAAGGACTCCTTCTTCGATGAGCGCGCCATCAGACGCGCCGCCGTACAGCACAACGTGCCCTGCATCACCACGCTCTCGGGAGGTGCGGCCGTAGCCAGCGGCATCAGCGCACTGCAACAGAATCGGCGGGACGTCCGCGCCTTGCAGGAGTATCATCGGAATGAGGAGTGATGAATGATGAATGATGAATGAGGAAAGAGGAATGGCACGTTATTTTCTGACCGGTGCACAAGGCTGCATCGGATCCTGGATCGTCCGCAACCTGATCGATCGCGGCAACGAAGTCTTCATCTATGACCTGGACCTCGAGCCCAAGCGGCTTTCCATGCTGCTTTCCCCGGAGGAGTTGGACGGGATTCACTTCATCCAGGGCGACATTACCGATTTCGATCGGCTGAAGGGCGAGATGCAGCGGCACCGGGTGACCCATGTCGTCCACCTGGCGGGGTTGCAGGTGCCGGTCTGCCGGGCCAACCCCAGATTGGGCGCCATGGTCAACGTGGTGGGCACGGTCAATGTGTTCGAGGCCGCTCGCTCGCTGCTGGCCCCGATCCAGGGGATGGCCTATGCCAGCTCGGCCGCCGTGTTCGGTCCCCAGGAAGACTACGGGGAAGGGCCCGTGGGCGAAAGCGTCCAGTCGTCTCCCCGGACCCACTATGGGGTCTTCAAGCAGTCCAACGAGGGCAACGCCCGGGTGTTCTTCCTGGACCACGGCATCTCGAGCGTGGGCCTGCGCCCCCATGCCGTCTACGGGCCGGGCCGGGATTTCGGAATCACCTCCGGGCCCACCACGGCCATGAAGGCGGCTGCGCTGGGGCGGCCCTTCGAAATCCAATTCGGCGGCCCGGTGTCGATGCTGCTGGTGGATGACGCGGCCAAGATTTTCATCGGATGTGCCGAAAGCCCCAAGACCGGAGCCCGCGCCTACAACATTCGTGGAGAGCTGGTAACGGTGGAAGAGGTCGTCCAGGCCATCGAAGAGGTGGTTCCCGGGGCCCGAGGGCTGATCCGGTGCAAAGCGAACCCCCTGGCCATCGCCAGTAACTTCAGCGAGCAGGGTTTGAAGCAGGAACTGGGCCAGGTGCCGGCCACGCCGCTGAAAGAGGGCATCGAACAGACGGTGGAGGTCTTCAGGCGCCTGCACCGGGAGAACCGCCTGGACCTTTCCGACCTCGAGGCTTGACCCGACGTCAGGCCGGGTCAAGCCATTTGTTTTTTTGAAACAACCTAGAATAAAAGAGGAATCCACGAAGATTCACGAAGGGCCACTAAGGCGTTGAGTGTAACCGCGACGGGATGCCAAGGCCGCGAAGGGATGGTCGATTTCTGATGGTTTTACTCGTGAGCCTTTTGCAAAATTCCGCAGGTAGGAGGCGTGAATAGTCCCCAGCGCTGCACGCCAGGGCGGGGGCCGGCTGACCATGAATCCAAACCACGGCAAGAAGGCCGATCCCGAGATGAAGCTGCTGGACCGCCGGAGGTTTCTGGCGGCTGCAGCCGCCCTGGGGACCGGTCTGCTGGATCTGGCCGGTTGTTCCTGGGGCGGCGGCAGTTCCCGGGAGCTTCGGGGAAAGATCTATTCGGTGCGGGTGGATGCGCAGGGCGGCCTCAGCGTCCGCGGGAAGGACGGTGAGGTGGTCTGGGCGAGTTCCTCCCGCTTGAAGCCCCAACTGGTGCTGGCTCCCGATGGCGCCGGCGAGGCTCGGACCCTGGGCTTTGGCGAGGCGGCGTCCAGAGAGTGGGCGCGCTTCGAGGAGGGCCGGCACCGGGGCTACCGGGCCCGATTGGGATCGTTCCCCGGCACCGACGTGGAAATCGAGCTGGTGCACGCCCTGGACCCCGACAGGGACGAGTTGCTGGTCCGCCTGGAGCAGACTGGCGGCAAGGACAGTATCCAACGGGTAAACCACTTCTACCGTGTCGAAAAGGCCACCAGCGACGGCGGCCATATGTTGGTCCCCCATGGTTCCGGGTATTTGATTCCGGCGGAGATGGCCGAGAGGATGCCCAAGGGGGACGCGGTTCGCGGCAACCTGGTGGGTGGGCGCTACAGCCTGCCCCTGTTCGGCCTGGTCAAGGGGCGCCACTCCCTCTACCAGATCGTGGAGACTTTCTGGGACTGCAGCGTGGAGGTCGACCACATCCCGGGCGAGGCTTCACTGGTGGATTTCAACTGGCTGGCGTCGCTGGGAGAGCTCGGCTATGCCCGCCGTTTCCTGATGCGCTTCGCCCAGGACCTGGACCACGTGGGCATGGCCAAGGCCTACCGCCGCTATGCCCGCGAAAAGGGCTTCTTTCGGACACTGGCTGACAGGGCCAGGCACCTGCCCAAGATCGAGCGATACCTCCGGGGCTTCGAATTCCGCTGGGTCTATTGGAAATCCAGAGACGAGAGGCGGGTGCTCAGAGACCTGGGGCGTTGGACGCGTCACGGGCTGCCCGTCAACTTCTTCTTTCCCAAATGGTCCCCAGGCACCGCTGCCCGAACCGATGCCAGCGCCTGGCAGGCCTTTCTGCGCCGGCGTCCGGTGGAGGGAGGCTGGAAGAGGCTCAAGCGCTTGGCCGACCGGGTTCGCCGTCAGGGAGCCCTGATCAAGGTCTTTATCAATCCCAATACCAATCTGAAGGGGGCTCCCGGATACGATCCGGCCCGGTCCTCACGGGACCAGGCGGGAGAACTGCATCCCAGGCCCAGCTTTTGGGGTGACGGGCTCAGCCCCCAGTTCGGACCAGAGTCGCTGCGGCGCGCGCTGGACCATGCCGAGTCGCAGGGATTCAAGCCCGATGCCCTCTACTTCGATGGATACGCCTTTCATGGCGGCCACCGGGAGGATTTTTCTCCGGACCACCCGGTCTCCCGCAAGCTGGCCCTCGAGAAGCAGATCGAGTGCTTTCGGGAGACGCGGAAACGGGGAATCATCCCCGGCGCCGAACTGGCCCGGTTCTGGTGCGTCTCGGAGTGCGATTACTTCTTCTTCACCGACTGGTCTCGAGACCGGCTCGAGGTCGGAGAGCCCATCCCCTGGTTCCAGCTGGTCTTTCACGAGTGCTACGCGGCCTGCTTCTCCGGTGGGGGATACGGGCGCTACGACTGGCCGCAGGACAAGAACCCCCGCCTGTATGAGCTTCTCTTCGGCGCGGCCCCGGCTTACAACTGGATGCTGCCATACGGGGACGAATTTCCCGGAACCGGATTGGAGGACGGCGTTCCCGTCCGGGAATGGGGGACCACCCGGATGCGGCGGCGCATCCAGTGGCTGCAGCGCTGGAGCGCCTTTTTCCAAAAGACGGCCCACGCCGAAATGCTGTCTCACCAGTTCCTCAACCCCGAACGCAGCCTGCAGCGGGTCCGGTTCGATAACGGGGTCACCGCCGAGTTCGATCTCTCCAAGGGGCTCTGCCGTATTCAGGGCGTGGAAGCCTTCAGCGGGGATTGGGAAAAGCCCCATGAGGGGACCTTGTGACCAGGGCTCAACGGCGAGGGCAGCCACCCGGTTCAAAGTCAAGCAGGAGTAGATGGTTTATGAACATGGATGGACAGGATATACAGGATTATTCGGAGGGAGTTTCCACCGTCTTGAGTCCAACCATCGCCTGTATTCCAACACCGATTCCCCCAAACCCGCTCCCAGGCTCGTGGATCACTTCCAACGCCCACCCGATCACCGATTGGGTCCGCTTCCCGCGGCGCAGCCTCTCGTCCTCTTGATCCTGTCCATCCTGTGTATCCATGTTCAATATCGTGAGCCGTTTGCAAAATTCTGTAGGCGGCGGTTTTAGGGGTCGGGAGAGGGGACAGGGAATGCGAGGGGCAGGTCGGCTCTGTGCCTGAATGGCCACAAAAGGCACAAAAGCCGGAATCAGCAGGTCTCAAATCTCATTGAGGCATCCGGGTTCAGAGAACACGGCTCTTCGTGGAACGGCCACAAAAGGCACAAAACGAATTTCTTGATTTGGAGTCTTGATGATCCGAAGTTGATCAGCAGGGCGTCGCGTTGACCGGATGCACGCAGATAGCCCAGAACTTGTGCGACATGATCGGAAGTCAGCGCCTTGCAGGCTTTCAGTTCAAGGATGGTGCGGGTCAGCCGTCCTCCACCCGCAGGGCCATGCCGTCGGCGCCGCTGTCGGCTGCGCCGCTCAAGGCTCCGCTTTCCGAGTCGATCCCGATGGCGTGAACCAGGGCGAACCCGCCGTGGCTGACAGGCATTCGCTGGATGGGGTGCTTCTTGCGGACTTCTGCGCAGACTCCTTCCGGAATGCGAGCCTGGCAGGCGATGGCGTCCACCTGGCAGTCGAAGCGGGGCGCCAGGACCGCCTCGGTGACGGACATGCCGAAATCGACATAATTGAGAATCACCGAGAGCACGGCCGTGACGATCCGGGTGGCGCCGGGAGCCCCCAACACCAGGATCGGTTTCCCGCTCCTGGAGACTATGGTCGGCGTCATGCCGGTGGTGCGTCCCTTGCCGGCCAGAATGCTGTTGGGGTGGCCGGCGAAGGGTTGGAAGTTGATCATGGAATTGTTGTACATGAAGCCCAATCCCGGCGTGATCACCCCGGACGAGGTTCCCAGGGAGTGAGTCAGGGAAACCCGGTTTCCCCAGCGGTCGACGACGCTCACGTGGGTGGTGTCGGCGGAGCCCGTCTGGACCGGGAACGGGGTGATTTCCTTTCCCGAGTCGATGAACTCCCGCCACTGCCGGGCCCGTTCCTTGGAGACCAGCCACTCCTGGGGAACCTCCACGGAGTGAGGGTCACCCAGGTAACGGTTCCGATCGGCGAAAGCGGCCTTCATGGCCATGGAAACCAGGTGGACGTAGGCCGGGGAATTGTGTCCCAGCCGGGCCAGATCGTAGCCTTCCAGGATATTCAGGATGGCCGCCAGGGTCGTGCCCCCGTGGGGAGCCGGGGCAGTATGGATGCGGAGGTCCCGGTAGGAAACCACCACCGGAGGCTCATCCCGGACCTGGTATCCGGACAGGTCCTCGGGTGTGATCCAGCTCTGGTGGGCCTCCAGATCGGAGGTCATGTCCCGCGCCATCTCACCCAGGTAGAAATCCTGGGGACCCTCTCGGGCCAGCCGCTGCAGCGTTCGCCCGTAGTCGGGATTGCGCAGGCGGTCTCCAGCCTCGGGGGTGCTGCCGTCAGGCCTCAGGTAGATCCTGCTTGCCTCGGGGGTGACCGCCAGCTTGTCCCGCAGCGAGGTGGTTTCGTAGTAGTGGGGCTTGTCCCGCCAGCGGGTGGCCATGGAGGCGCTGACCTGCCAGCCCTCCTCCGCCAGCTCGATGGCGGGCTGCATCAATTCGGGCCAGGGACGGCTGCACCAGCGGCTGTGGATCGTCTCCAGGCCGCGGATGGTGCCCGGGATGCAAATCGATCGGTAGCCGTCTTCGTTGACCTGATCCCTAAGCTGGAATCCCCAGCCGCCCGGGTTGGGGCCGATCACCAGCGATTCCCACATCTCGGGGCGAACCCGGGAGCCGGCCAGGGCGGGAGCGTCCAGGATGGGAAGGGGCTCGGCCGTCCGCCCCAGCCAACAGTTGAGCAGCAGGTAGCCGCCCACCCCGCAGGAATGGGGATCCACCAGGAACTGGATCCAGGCGCAAGCCAGGGCGGCATCGAAGGCGTTGCCTCCTGCCACCAGCACTTTGGCCCCCTGCTCAACCGCTTCCGGCTGAGGGGCCACGATCATTCCGGACATTACGCTCCTCCTGGGGACTAGGCGGCGACCGCCCCAAGTATGCAGAGGTTTCAAGGCCAATGGAATCCTTTTTTGGGCAGTGCGTCCAAGGGGTTCCGAAACCCTCCACCTTTCCCAAATCCGGACTTAACACGTACACTTTTCTATAGCGGCGCTGCCCTGCGGTGAGAATCGGTTGGCCGGGGCATGAGCGAAGCCAGGTATTCCTTGCCGGGAAGTCAGGCATCGAACGGACTATGGATGAAGTCCGGCGGACTTGAGATGGAGGCGACTGATGAGCTATCGAGATATCCTGCAAGAGATTCGGCTCGCCTTTCCCCAGCCGGTCTCCGACCCGATTCACGACTCCTATGTGGTGCACTCCATCATGCGGGCCCTGGATCAGGTCGATGGGCTCAAGACGCAGCTGCCAATCCTCGGGTCGGTCGTGCCTGGTGACTTCGAGCAGGCAAGAAGGACCACCTTGCCCGCTGAGATGTCCTCTGTGGAAGACGTGACCGCCGACCTCGTGAGCTATCTTCGCGGCATGACAATTTTCGGTCATCCTCACACGCAGCAAAACGTCGTTCCTCCGCCCACCATATCGAGTCTGATCGGCGTGCTGCTGGCTTCTCTGCACAACCCCAATCTCGCCTGGGACGAATACAGCCGGCTGGTGGCCCTGGCAGAAGTCGAGGCGGTCGGCATGACGGCGCAACTGGTCGGCTATGATCCGCAGCGGGCGGATGGTGTGTTTACCTTCGGCGGGACCGGGACCACCCTCTACGGGGTAAAGATGGGACTGGAAAAAGCCTGCCCGGGGGCCATGCGGACGGGCATTTCCGAGGACGCGGTCGTGTTCGTCTCGGATGCCGGACACTACTGCGCCCATAACGTTGTCGGTTGGCTGGGCATGGGCACGGACAACCTGATCACCATTCCGACAACCGATGACAACGAAATGGATCTGGCTCACTTCGAACGGGAAGCCCGGGCCGCATTGGCGAGCGGGAAAAAGATCGCCGCCATAGTTGCGACGATGGGGACCACCGATGCGTTCGGGTTGGATGATCTGCAGGGAATCGTGACCTTGCGGGATGCCTGGGTCGACGAATTCAAGCTCGACTACCGTCCCCACGTTCACGCCGACGCCGTGATCGGATGGGCATGGTCCGTGTTCGACGACTACGATTTTGGGGACAATCCGCTGGGTTTTCGTCCCCGAACCCTCCGGGCTCTGGCGGGAGCCTGCCGCCGAATCCGCCATCTGTCACTGGCCGATTCCATCGGCGTGGATTTTCACAAGACCGGCTTTGCACCCTACGTCTCCAGCCTGGTCCTCTTCAGGGAGCGGGAAGACCTGCGCCTGGCGGCGCGGCCTCCGGAGCAGATGCCCTACCTCTATCATTTCGGGGAACATCGGCCTGGCACCTTTACGCTCGAGACGACCAGGGCAGGGACGGGACCCCTGGCAGCGCTCGGCAACTACCGGTTATTCGGGAAGCAGGGGTTGCAGGTCATCCTCGGATACATCGTGGAGATGGCCCAGCTTCTCCGGGAGCATCTGGAAGGGCACGAAGGAACCACCGTGCTGAACCGGGAGAATTTCGGGACCGTGACCCTGTTCAGGACCTATCCTGCCGGTGTCGATACCTTCTCCATCAAGCGTCAGGAATTCAATGACGCTGCCTACAGAGAGGTCCTGCTCTCCAACAACGACTATAACCGGGCCGTCTTCCAGTACGTGCATTCCGAAGCCATGGCCGGACGGGGCGCCGTCATTTCCACCACCGAGTGCTACAGGCGCACGACCTACCAGGAACCCATCTTCGCCCTGAAGTCCTACATCCTCTCCCCGTTTGTGGACGAAGGTGATATCGAGGCCGTGGTGGCCAAGGTTCTGGAAGCCAGAGAGAAAATCACCTGAGCTGAAACAAAAGAAAAAAGAGTTATCCACGAAGGGCCACGAAGAACGACGAAGGGCCACTAAGGCGTTGAAGTTAACCGCGATTGGATACCAAGGTCGCGAAAGGATTGTCGATTTCCGATTGTTTTACTCTCGTATGATCCGCGCGGAAAGGCGGGGGCCGGACTTGCCTGGGACTTTTTTGGAACTCCCCCTTGCGTGGCCAAATGGAAGTTTGATCTGATTGCGTTCCGGTGCGCTGATCCTGCGCGGCCGGGCCGTTTTCCCCAAGGCAGCCGGAGGCGCCGGCGAGGAGGAAGGGCACCCGGTTGCTTGTTCCGGAATCCCGACTCATGCGACTCCATCGACTCGTTTCCATTCCAGGGCGCCAATTGGGAACGCTGCTGGGCCTGCTGAGCCTGTGTGTGGTTCTGTGGATTCTGACTCCCTACTTCCTGACCCTTTCGAACCTTCTCAACATCGTGGTGCAGTCCTCGGTGATCGCCATCATGGCGGCCGGGATGACCTTTGTGATCGTCACCGCCGGAATCGACCTCTCGGTGGGTTCGGTCCTGGCCCTGTCCGGTGTGGTGATGGCCACTCTGTTGGAGGCCGGCGTTCCGCTTCCACTGGCCCTGGCAGCCAGCCTGGTCAGCGGCTTCCTCTGCGGCCTGCTCAATGGAGTCCTGATCACCCGGGGGCGGCTCCCGCCTTTCATTTCGACCCTGGGAATGATGAGCGTCGCGCGGGGCGCCGCTCTGTTGGTGACCCAGGGGCGGCCGATTTCCGGTTTCTCGGAATCCTTTCGAAACCTGGCCTCCGGTGAGATCCTCTACATCCCGATTCCCATCCTCATCATGCTCCTGGTCTTTCTGGTGGCGGCAGTCCTGCTGGGCAAGACCGGCTTTGGACGCCATGTCTACGCCATTGGCGGCAACGAGGAGGCGGCCCTGCTGTCCGGCGTCGACGTCAGGAAGATCAAGACCCTGGTCTACGGCATCTGCGGAATGCTGAGCGGGTTGGCTGCCGTCATCCTGACGGCCCGTCTGAACTCGGCCCAGCCCATTGCCGGCATCATGTACGAGCTGGATGCCATTGCCGCCACCGTGATCGGGGGAACCAGCCTGATGGGCGGCGAGGGCACCATTTTCGGAACGCTGGTGGGAGCCCTGATCATGGGGGTTCTGCGAAACGGGCTGAATCTTCTGGATGTTTCATCCTTCGTGCAACAGATTGTCATCGGCTCGGTGATCATTCTGGCGGTGCTGGTCGACATGTTTCTGAAAAATCGAAAAGCCTAGCAGGGGGCAGAAAAGGAAAAGCAATGAATTCAAGCAAGCGTGCCGCCCATCGTCCAATCCTGATGCTGCTTGCCACGGTCTGCTTCGGACTGACCTGGATGCAATGCGGGCGGGAAGCCGGGCCCTCCGCCGACAATCCCGTCATCGCCCTGGTCATGAAGACACTGAACCACCCCTACTTCCTCGATATGCGGCGAGGCGCCCGGGAGGCCGCCGGCAACTTGAACATCCGACTGGTGATACAGGCCGCCGAGCGGGAGATTGACGTCGAGAAGCAGATGCAGATCGTGGAAAACATGATTCAGAGGAGGGTTTCGGCCCTCTGCATCGCCCCCAGCGGCTCCCGGGAAATCGTGCCCGTGATCGTCAAGGCCAATCGAGCCGGGATCCCGGTTCTGATCGTGGATACCCGTGTCGACCAGGAGGCCCTGCAGGAAGCCGGAGGCGAGATCGCCGGTTTCGTCGGAGCCGACAACCTGCGGGGCGGCCGGATGGCCGGGGAGTATCTGGTGGAGCAGTTGAATGGACAGGGAAAGGTGGCCATTCTGGAGGGAATCCCGGGACATGAGACCGGGGACTCCCGCCTCAGTGGCTTCCACCAGGTCATCGGGAAACATTCGGGCATCCAGGTGCTGTCGTCTCAGACCGCCAACTGGGAGCGGGCCCAGGGGTACACCGTTTTTCAGAACATGCTGCAGGCCCGGCCCGACATCGAGGCTCTCTTTGCCTGCAGCGACATGATGGCCCTGGGCGCCATCGAGGCCATCGCCGAGGCCGGGCGGGAAGGGTCCATCGTGGTCGTGGGTTTTGACGCGGCCAGCGAAGCCAGGGAAGCGGTCCGGCAGGGCAGGATGCTGGCCACGGTGGCTCAATACCCCTATGACATGGGCAAGCGGGTGGTCGAAAACGCCGTCGAGGTTCTGAAGGGCAATGCGATTCAGACAGACGTGGAGGTGCCTATTGAACTGATCACGCGCGAGGTATTGAACGCCGGACCCTGATGCCGAAGCCCCCCTTTTCCCTGGACAGCGCCGGGCTTTTTCAATACCATGCGGCCTGCTTCGGGAAAATGAATTTCTACAGGTCTCGGGCTCCGTGCGATCCGGATCCGCAAACCCCGCCAGGTTCGGAAGAAAGCAACGGTAGTGGACTCCCGGAGGTGCCGCGGAAACACCCGGGACCTGACCAGCTCAGGGTCGTTTCAGGACCCGCAGCCCACTTCTCCTACCTCCCGCCCGTGGTTCCGATTCCCCGGATTCGAGTGGACTCAGACACCCCGCTTGATTCAAGATTGAGGGATCCCTGCCTGCCGGTTCCGGCGGCGAATGGCCCGTCGGGTACCCCGCGCAGCCCGCGAGGGCGAAGTCGAAGGGTCGAGACAGGCTCATGAGTTATCAGGTCCTGGCCCGCAAGTGGCGGCCGCAAACCTTTGCTGAAATCGTGGGGCAGGGCGCCGCGGCGGAGACCCTCAAGAATGCCATCACCCAGAATCGCATCGCCCATGCCTATCTGTTTGCCGGCGTGCGGGGAGTGGGGAAGACCACCACGGCCCGGATCCTGGCCAAGGCGCTGAACTGCCGGCAGGGCCCCACCGTCGATCCCTGTAATGACTGTCCCTCCTGCAGGGAAGTAACCTCGGGCCAATCCATCGATGTGCTGGAGATCGACGCGGCCTCCAACCGCGGCATTGACGAGATTCGGGAATTGCGGGAGAGCGTCAGATACCGGGCGGCGCGGGACCGCTACAAGGTGTTTATCATCGATGAAGTTCATATGCTGACCACCGAGGCTTTCAACGCGCTGCTGAAAACCCTGGAAGAGCCTCCTCCGCACGTGGTCTTCATCCTGGCTACGACCGAGTTGCACAAGGTGCCCGGGACCATCCTTTCCCGTTGCCAGCACTTCAACTTCCGCGCCATCAGCTTCCGGGAGATTCTCGAGCGACTGGAGTTGATCGCGGGCGAAGAGAAGATTCTCATTGGAGAACGGGCCCTGAGCGCCATCGCGCGCGCCTCCGAGGGGAGCCTGCGCGACGGGGAGTCTCTGCTGGACCAGGCGATTTCGCTTTGCGGCCAGGAGGTGAAGGAGGAGCAGGTGCGCGACTTGTTGGGTGTGGTCCCGCAGCAGTTGCTGGAGGAGGTTGCCGATGCCGTCATCGCCCGCGACTCCAGGCGGATCCTGGCCCTGGTGGATCAGGTCCTGACCAGCGGCAGGAACCCTCAGCAGTTGGTTCGCGAGTTGATGGGCCATTTTCGCAACCTGCTGATGGTCAAGATCGCGGGCAAGGATTCGCACCTGGTTGCCGCTCCGGCCGAAGACTTGACGCGCTTGCAGGCCGCCGGCGCCCAACTCTCGGAGGAGGACCTCACCCGGTTTTTCCAGATTCTGGTGGCGACCGATGGAGAGTTGCGTGGATCGGCTCACCCCAGGCTGCATCTGGAGATAGGGCTGATCCGCATGGTTCAGGCCAAGCGCCTGGCGGCCCTGGAGGAGTTGCTGGCGGCGTTTTCCGGAGATAGCCTGCCCGGAAGCCCCCAACCCCGGACCGCGGCCGCCCCCCAGCGGTCCGACGCCTCCCGTCCCCCTGCCGTCTTCCAGGACTCCGGCCCGCCTGCTCCGACCGCGGCGACCAGCCTCCTGGATCGTATCCGTGAGGCCGTATCCGACGAATCCCTGAGAGTGGCATCCCTGCTGGGGAACGCTTTGGATGCGACTGTCGCGGGAGACGAGCTCAGAGTCCGGTTTGCAGCCGCTCAGCGCGGTTCGTGCGGAATGCTGCAAGACCGTGAGGACCGGGAGATGATCGCGAAGGCGAGCGATAAGTTGGAAGGACGCCGGTTGCGGGTGTCGCTGTTGGTGGAGGAGCAGCAGGCTCCGCCGGAAGATGCTCCCCCTCCGGAACCTCCACCGCCGGAGGAAACTCCACCCGCGGCGGAAGCTCCACGACCGCCGGAGGTTGGCTCTGAAAGACGGGAGTCGAAGCGGATTCTCGAGGACAAGCGGGTACAGAGCTTTCTGGAAGTGTTTCCGGTCCAGGGAAAGCCGGAGGTCCGGAGGCTGAAGTAGAGGTGGTCGGGGATGGGCCTTTGCGCCTTGAAAGTGCGGGCAGGCGTCATGGCGGCCTCGCCGGCAGGCAGCGAGTCAATGCAGCCCGTTCTACAGGGAGGTTCTGATGAAGAACATACAGCAGATTATGAAGCAGGCGCAGCAGATGCAGGAGCAACTGCAAAAGCAGATGGCGGAGTTGTCGGTGGAAGGCACGGCCGGCGGAGGAATGGTGCTGGTCCGGATGAATGGGCTCAAGCAGGTGTCTGAAGTAAAAATCGAGCCTGACGCTGCGGGCTCCGGAGACGTGGAGATGTTGCAGGATCTGGTGGTTGCCGCCTTCAATGAGGCGGTCCGCAAAGTGGATGAAGCCATGGCAGGCCAGATCGGAGGCCTCACCGGGGGATTGAGGATCCCGGGACTGATGTAGCCGGGGGCTCTTAGCGGTCCAATCCGGCCCGGGACCGTTTGTTGCCCGGCCACCCAGTTGCCATCGGGTCAAAATGCGTGACTATGCTCCCCCCGTCGAGGACTTGATTGCCGAGCTCAAGAAGCTGCCGGGCATCGGTTCCAAATCGGCCCAGCGCCTTGCCTTTTACATCGTCCGTGCGTCCTCGAGCGAGGCCCGCGGGCTGGCCGAGGCCATTCTCAGCGTCACCGAGTCCATTCGCTACTGTTCGGTCTGTTACAACATCACCGACGCAGACCCCTGCTTCTACTGCACTGATCCTCTTCGCGACCGCAGCCTGATCTGCGTGCTGGAGGAGCCCCACAACCTCATTGCCGTCGAAAAGACCCGCGAATACCGGGGGCTCTACCATGTGCTGCTGGGGGTACTGTCTCCCCTCAACGGCATCGGTCCCGACCAACTCAAGATCAAGGCGCTGCTGGAGCGCCTGAAGGATGGACAGGTCGAGGAAGTGATCGTGGCTACCAATCCCAGCGTGGAGGGCGAGGCCACGGCTCTCTATCTGTCCAAGCTGATCAAGCCGCTGCAGGTTCGGGTGACTCGCATCGCCATGGGAGTGCCGGTGGGCGGAGACCTGGATTACGCCGACGAAATGACCATGTCGAGAGCTCTTGAGGGGAGGCGCGACCTGTGAGATAAGGGAGGCGCCGACGCCGGCGGATCTCCACGGAGACGAGCAATACTATGGACATTGAAGGCAAGGTCGCGTTCATCACCGGCACCCGGAGAATCGGCCGGCTTGTCGGCGTTGCATTGGGTCAGAGGGGAGCCAAGGTCGCCTTGGGGTATCACCGCTCCCGGGAATCGGCTGAGCAGGCAGCGCAAGAGGTTCGAGCGGCGGGTCGGGAAGCCATGCTGGTTCAGGCCGACCTGAGTCATGAAGAAGAGATCAGCGATGCGGTGAAGCGGATCAACGCGGCCTGGGACGGCATTGACATCCTGGTGAACCTGGCATCGGTTTACGCCTCCAAGCCGTTGGAGGAGACGACCCGCAGCGACTGGGACCTCAACATGAACGTCAACCTGCGCAGCGCCTTCCTGTGCGCCCAGGCCGTCACACCCGGAATGAAAGCCAGGGGAGGCGGGCGGATCATCAATTGCGCCGATTGGACGGCCGCCAGCGGCCGTCCCCGATACCGGGGATACCTGCCCTATTATGTCTCCAAGGTGGGCGTGGTGGGTCTCACCGAGGCGCTGGCCCTGGAACTGGCCCCCCATAACATCCTGGTCAACGCCGTTGCTCCCGGTCCCATGGTGCCGCCGCCCGATCTCACTCCGGAGGCCGTGGAAAAGGTGCGGGCGGTGACACCGCTGGGCCGCTGGGGGGGTGGGGAAGAGATCGCCCGGGCGGCGATCGGCCTGATCGAGAGCGATTTCATCACGGGAGAATGCATCCGGATCGATGGAGGCCGCCATATTTTTTGAAGGTGGGTTGGCTATGGGTGATCCGGACGACCGGAAGACGGGCATGGGCGGCAATCTCTTGCCGGCGATGGTGCTGGTGGCGGCGGGAATCGCGGGCCCCGGTGTTTCAGCGCAAGAGGGGACTCCCCCTGCCGGCCCCACTGAGGCGGCGCCCCAGGCCGCGAGCCGCTCCATTGGCGCGCTCGCGTCCGAGGTGGAGGGTCGGTCCGATCCCTTGCCCTTTGAGGTGGGAGAACGCCTGGCCTATCGCGTATCCTGGGCGGAGACCCTGGAGGCCGGTACGGCCGAGCTGCGGGTGGCGTCCAGGGACTCCAAGGGCTCGGGAGCCTACCGGCTGGTGCTGGATGCGCGCAGCACTCTCACCGTGGCCTCTGTCTATCAGTTGCAGTTTCAGTGTTCTTCCTTGTTCGATCCCCGTCGGGGAGTCAGTCGGGAGTACCGAAAATCCTTCAAGGAGAACGGCAGGACGGTGCGGGATAGCGTTGTCTTCAATCCCATGGGCAAGACGGCCAGTTATGTCGACTCGCGCAAGCAGTCCAGCCGACTCGCCATCCAGTTGGGCGCCCAGGATCCGGTCTCGGCCGTCTACCTGGTGCGGAGCCTGGGCCTGAAGCCGGGATTGCGGGTCCTTTTCCCGATCGTGGAAGGTGGAGAGACCTATGAAGCCGATGTCAAGGTCACCGGGAGCGAACTGATTTCGACTGCGCTGGGGAGTTTTGCGGCCCACAGAGTGGAAGTGGTCTTGCGGCGCGATGGCAGCTTGCTGACGGATAGAAAGATGACCTTCTGGTTCACCAGCGACGCGCGAAGGATCCCCGTTCTGGCTTCGGTGTCCCTTCCGTTCGGCTCGTTGCTGGTTGAATTGACCTCCACCAGTTAGCTGGCAGCGCTGGTGCCTTCGCCGGAACGCCCGGAGTCTGCCCCCGGGTCAGAGCCCCCATGAAGCTGATCGTCCAGATTCCCTGTTTCAACGAAGAGGAAACCCTTCCGGAGGTGCTGAGCCAGCTCCCGCGCGCCCTGCCGGGAGTGGATGCCGTCGAAACCCTGGTGGTGGACGACGGGTCCACCGACGGCACCGTCGAGGCGGCTCGGCGGCTCGGCGTGACTCATCTGGTGGAGCTGGGGCGGAACCGGGGGCTGGGGATCGCCTTTCGCACCGGCCTGGATGCCTGCCTCAGGCTTGGGGCCGACATCATCGTCAACACCGACGGGGACAATCAGTATGCCGGAGCGGATGTAAAGGCTCTCATCGAGCCGATTCTTCGGGACCGGGCCGACCTGGTTGTGGGCGCTCGAGACATCGAGGCCATCTCCTATTTTTCGCCCGCCAAGAAATGGCTGCAGCGGCTGGGGAGCTGGCTGGTTCGCACCGTGGCCCGCTGTCCGGTGGAAGACACCACCAGCGGCTTCCGTGCCTACAATCGGGAAGCCGCCTTGAGAACCATTGTGCATACCCGGTTTTCCTACACCCTGGAAACGGTGATTCAGGCGGGGACCGGTCACCTGCGGGTAACCGGCGTGCCCATTCGGGTCAATCCGAAGCTGAGGGAGTCCCGACTGGCCGGATCCACCTGGCACTACCTCAAGAAGTCGGCGGTGACGATCCTGCGCATCTACACCATGTACAATCCGCTCCAGGTCTTTCTCCTCGTGGGCGGGGCCGGCTGCTTCCTGGGGTTCCTGTTGGGCCTGCGCTATCTCTATTACTTCTTTCTGGAATCTGCCGGCGGCCACGTCCAGTCGCTGATTCTGGCGGCCATCCTGATGATCGTGGGGTTTCAGGTCATTGTGGTTGGACTGGCGGCGGACCTGATCGCAGCCAATCGAAGGCTGAGCGAGGAGACTCTCTACCGGGTTCGCAAGCTGGAACTGAGCGCAAGAGGCGAAGCGGACCTCTCCAATGCCGCGGCAGCCGAGGCTTCGGCACTCGAAATCCGCCAATGAGGAAGCTCTCGGTAATCGGTCCGACCCATCCCTTTCGGGGCGGCATCTCGCACTACACATCGCTGCTGGTCCGGGCGCTGCGGCGGCGGTGCCGGGTGCAATTCCTGTCCTACTCGCGCCAGTACCCGGATTGGCTCTACCCGGGCGCCACCGATCGGGATCCCAGCCTGAAACCGGGCATCCGCGAGAGTCCCGACCAGACCTTTGACGCCCTCAGTCCCCTGGCCTGGCGGAGTCTCCCCGGCAAGATCGCCCTCCACGGCTCCCAGTTGGTTGTTCTCCCCTGGACGGCGGCCTATTGGGCGCCCTTTTTCTACTTCTTCCTGAAGGCGCTGGCGAGGGACTCCGGCGCTCCGACGCTCTTCATTTGTCATAACGTTATCGAGCACGAGGCCTCCGGATTGAAGAGCTGGCTCTCCAGCCGGGTCCTGCGGCGGGGCGATTATTTCCTGACCCATTCCGCCTGGGACCGGGCCAATCTACTGGATTGGATCGGCCCCGATCGGAGAGATCGAGTCAAGGTGTCTCCCCACCCCGTCTATGACCACCTCGATGCAGCGGAGATGGACCGGGCAGGCGCCCGGGCCCGACTGGGGGTGAACTGCGAAAGGGTCCTGCTGTTTTTCGGTTTCATCCGGGAGTACAAGGGACTCCGCTACCTGCTGCAGAGTCTTCCGTTGATCCTGGACCGCTTTCCCGTCCATCTGCTGGTGGCTGGAGAGAGCTGGGAAGATGTTGGTCCCTATCGGGATCTGGTCGAGAGTCTCCACCTGCAAGAAAGGGTGACGATGCACACCCGCTACATACCCGACGAAATGGTCCCCGCTTACTTTGCGGCTGCCGATCTGGTCGTGGTTCCCTACACCAGCGCCACCCAGAGCGGGATCGTGCAGCTGGCCCATGGATTTCGAAAACCGGTGGTGGTGGGGAACGTCGGCGGCATTCCCGAAGCCGTGGAACAAGGCCGCACCGGATTCCTGGTTCCTCCGCGGAATCCGCAGGCCATCGCCGAAGCGGTCATCCGCTTCTTTTCAAGTGGCGCGGGTTCCACCATGCCCGGCCACATTGAAGCCAGGCTGCAGGAGCGCTCCTGGGAGCGCCTGGCGGAAGCGGTAGAGGCCGTTGGGAGACCGGACCCGGCTGCCGGAGGGAAATCATGAGCCCTTCCCCCAGCTTCCTGGGACGTTTCCCCCCTTGGGTGGAAGATTACCTGGCCTCTCGCGAGGCCAAGGCCCAGAAGATTCTCCGGGTGCTGCAGCGGCAGATCGCTCTCGACCGGAGGCTGTCGCTGTTGGACGTCGGCTGCAGTCAGGGTCAGATCACCCAGAGGCTGGCCCCGCGCTTCGGTTTGGTGGTTGGCGTCGACTTCGCCGACGAAGAGGGCCGACGGGAAGGGTTTCACTTCGTCCGGGCGGACGGGTGTCGCCTGCCCCTGCGCTCGGGCACCTTTGACGTGCTGCTGCTGAATCACGTGCTGGAGCACGTTCGTTTGCCGCAGCTCCTGCTGGACGAGGCTTGGCGGGTCCTTCGACCGGGCGGCCTGTGCTATCTGGCCACCCCCAATCGTTACGGCTTGATGGAGCAGCACTATCGGCTACCGCTCCTGTCCTGGCTGCCCAGGTGGCTGGCCGACCGCTATGTCCGGCTGGCCGGGCGGGGCCGGGCCTATCTGGACTACCCTCTCAGCTACCGGCAGTTGATGCGGCTGGCCCGCAGGTTTCGGGTTCGGAACCAGACCCCTGCGGTCCTGGCCGATGCGGAATTCTTCTTCAAGGGCGATCCCGGCTTGAAGGGGCCGGCGGGGTGGTTGCGGTGGTTTCCGCGCTGGTCCTTCGTCTTGCTGATGCCCTGGCTTCCCGTCTATATCCTGACCTTGAGGAAGGAGCAGGACTCCGTCGAAACCCCGGCTGGAGAGCCGTCTTGAGCACAGAGTTCAATCCCACCCTGGCCTATCTCTATCGCCGCTGGCTGATGCGCCGACTCCTGCAGCCGGCGGTGTCGGGGCGCTTTCTGGAGATCGGCGTCGGCAGCGGGAACCTCTATGAAGACCTGGTGGCCTGGGGATGGCGGGGGTTCTGTCTGGACTTGAATCCGGCGCTGATAGGAGAGCACCGGTGGCGTTCCAGCCATCCGGCGGGGGTCGTGGAATTCCGCACCCAGGATTTTTTTCGGGTGGAGGGCTCCTTCGACCTGGTGCTGGCCTTCGAGGTCCTGGAACACTACCTGGATGACCGGCAGTGCCTGGACCATTGGAGGGATCTGTTGAGTCCGAACGGGATCCTGTTATTCTCCGTGCCGGCTCACCAGCGCCGCTGGACCTCAAACGACGATCGAGCCGGCCACGCCCGGAGATACGAGAAGGCGGAGTTGATCCGCAAGCTCGGCCAGTCCGGCCTGGCGGTGGAGGCCTTCTGCTGTTATGGGTTCCCGGTGCTCAACTGGACCTACCCGCTCTCCTCGTTTCTTTTCCCGGAGCGTGGTGAGGCGGCCGGCAGCGCCTCGGCGCCCGCCAGGGCCGTTTCTGCCAATGCCGCCGGTTCAGTGAAGAACTTCGGGCAAACCGCCGGCAGCGGCGCCCGGCGTTTCGCCCGTCTCTCGAAATGGTTGCTGAAGGAGCGGCTGTGGCAGCCCCTGCTGCTACTGCAACGTCCCTTTCTGCGGGGCGATCTGGGGACCGGCTACATGGTGAAGTGCCGGAAGACGGACAGCCCCGGTTCAGTCCGGGGGGTGGGGCTTGCCTGAAACAAACGAAAAAAGACAAAAGAAAAAGAGGAATCCACGAAGGGCCACGAAGGACGACGAAGGGCCACTAAGGCGTTGAGGTTGACCGCGACGGGATACCAAGGTCGCGAAGGGATGGTCGATTTCTGATTGTTTCACACTTGTATGATCCGCCCGGTACGGCGGGGGCTGGGCTCGCGGACAAACGGGAGTTTTCCAGAAGGCGACCTTCGGCTTTCAGAGAATTCGCTCGCCGGATGCCCTCCATCGCACCATCGGGACGACCCACCCGGGAGCGCGGGCGTCTCGCCCGCACAGGACTTGGCACCATTGTAACGATCCCCACAATGGCCGGTTTGGTGCACTGTGCGAGGAAGTGGCCCTGCATCGCAGGCTGTTTGCACGAATAAGGTTGCGGGCGGGACGCCCGCGCTCCCGGGGGGCATTCTCCCATGACGCCGTGACACCTACGTCACAATATTGCAGAAGCACCCGGGCGCCGCTCGTCATTGAAGGAGCTCCATCCCTATTCGTGTTCATTGGTGGTTCGTCTTCATTTCCAAAACCAAAACGGCTGGCTGTTTATCCTGTCTATCCTGTACATCCATGTTCAATAATCCGGAAATCCGGATTCACGGGACAGGGTCCTTGTTCCCGACAGGCCGGGAAGTTCTGTTGCTTCCCCCTCGTTCGATCCGCACCGGCGTGGGGGGACGGGAGGCGGGCTAAACACGGGTGTCGAGGCGGCGGAGTCGGAACAAGAGAGGTATATAATGAGGGTCGGGTTAGCACGGAAAGGGTAACGCTCGATGCGGAACATGGGTCTGGACGTAGGGGAGGTCCGAATAGGGATCGCACTCAGTGATCAAACCGGTCTGATCGCTCAAGGCCACGCCACGCTGGAACGGTCCGGTTGGGACCGCGACCTGGCCTATTTGGCGAAGGTGGCCGAGGAGCACGAGGTGGACCGCTTCGTGGTCGGGAATCCGCTGAATCTGGACGGCTCGGCGGGAAGGCAGGCGGAGCGTAGCCGGGACTTTGCCGAGCGGCTGAAAGAGGCCACCGGGCTGGCGGTGGTCTTGTGGGACGAGCGTTTCACCTCTCTCTCGGCCGAGAAGATCCTGATCGAAGCCGGTGTGAGGCGGAAAAAGCGGCGCGGGGCCATCGACCGAATGGCGGCCGCCATCATGCTTCAGAGCTACCTGGATTCTCGGAACCACCAGTTCTGACTCAACCGGGCCGGATCTATGGCACTTGGCAGACGATTGGCGATTCTGATGTGCCTGGGCGGATTGGGCCTGCTGCTTGTGGGAGCGGGCGCCGGCGCCCTGGTCACCGCCTGGTACCATCCGCTGAAGAACTACTCCGAGCCCGAGAAGCTGTTGTGGATCGCGCCCGGCACGCCGTCGCCGGCCATCGCCCGGCAACTGGAAGCGGAAGGCATCATCAGCCACCACTACCTGTTTTTGGCCTACGTCAAGACCGTGAAATGGTCGAAGCCCCTTCAGGCCGGGGAATATCTTTTCCGGGAGCCGCTGACCATTCCCCAGGTGGCCGAGCGCCTGAACCAGGGCTTGATCCACTATCAAGAGCTCACCATCCCGGAAGGCACGTCTCTGTTCGAGATGCCGGAATTGTTCAGGGAGGGCGGCCTGACTCTGCCCGAGGATTTCGACCGGATGCTCGAAGAGGTCGAGCTGATCTCCGACCTGGCCCCCAACGCCCGCAATCTGGAAGGATTTCTCTTTCCGGACACCTATCGCTGGACCCGGCAAACCACGCCCCGGGATCTGATCCGGCAGATGGTCCAACGATTTCGCCAGGTGGCCGCGGCCCACGTTCGGCCCGGAATGGACGACAATGGGTTGACTCTGCAGCAAGTGGTTACCCTGGCTTCGCTGATCGAGACCGAAACGGGTATGGAGTCGGAGCGGGCCCTGGTCTCTTCCGTTTTTCACAACCGACTGGGGCGGGGAATCCCGCTTCAGTGCGATCCCACGGCCATCTATGCCGCCAAGCTGAACGGCCGGTTTCGGGGCAAGATCTACCAGTCCGACCTGGATTTCAGTTCGCCCTACAACACCTATACGATTGCCGGATTGCCTCCCGGTCCCATAGCCAATCCGGGGCTGAAATCACTCCAGGCGGCGATCCGTCCGGCAACAACCAACTATCTCTACTTTGTCAGCGACAACCGGGGGGGACATGTCTTTTCAGAGACTTTGTCGCAGCATCAGCGTGCCGTGCGGGCCTACCGGCGGGCCCTTCGGAGCCAGCAGCGGCTCGCCCGAACCCGACGGTCCGGAACCTGAAAGCGGCAACCCAGCCCCGCGGCCCACCGCAACTCGGGGCTGGACCCGATGGCTTGCTCTTGACCCTGGGCCGACTGCGAACGGTCCAGCCGGCCCCGAAGGGTCCGGGGCAAGCCTGGCCTCCGGCCCATTGCCCTGCCTGTGGGGCGCGCTGCTGCTCCTGGGGACTCTCGGGTTCCCGGCAGCCGCCCGATCCCAGGATCCGCCGCCGGAAGCAATCCCTCCCGAGGTGGAGCAGAGCGGTGCGCCGCTCTCCGGGGTGGTGGAGACCTATCTCGAGAACGGCCTGAAAGTCCTGCTCAAGGAAGATCGTTCCTCTCCTGTGGTCTCGGTGGGACTCTGGTGCCGGGTGGGTTCTCATGATTCCGGCCTGGGGACCTCCGGTATCACCCACTTCGTCGAGCACCTGACGTTCAGCTCCGGCAAGCCGCAGGATGCAAGCAGCCAACCGTGGATTGCCCGCCACGCCGGCGGCCTGCTGCAGGGATTCACCTCTCTGGACCAGACTGCCTACTTTGCTTCGGTGGTGCCAGGCGGCTTGGACGACCTTCTCAAACTGGCTGCCCGGCCCCTGCGCCAGGAACGCTTCGTGCCGGGCCGGATCGAACTGGAACGGGGTCTGTTGATCGCCGAGCTGTTGCGACGAGAGGATGACTCCCGCCTGGCGCTGGACTGGGAGGTGGCGACCACGGCCCTGAAGCGCCACCCCTACCGCTGGCCTGCCGGGGGATGGGTCCCGGACGTGGAGCGGATGAAGGGCAGCCGGCTTTGGGAACACTACCGCCGCTATTACACTCCCGCCAACGCCGTTCTGGTTGTGGCAGGCAATTTTCATGCCGACCGGGCCATGCGAGCGGTCCGTCGCCGCTTCGGCGTCATTCCTCGTGGACCGTCGCCGCCCCGGGTGCCGCTTGCGGAGCCGGAGCAGAGGGGAGAGCGGCGGCTGCGCCTGAGCGGACCGGGCCGAGTCCCTTACTTGCAGGTGGCTTTTCGGGCTCCCGGAATCCACCAGAGCGATCTGTACGGGCTGTGGGTCCTGGACGCCATCCTCTGTCGGGCCAAGGGACTGAGCGTCGGTTTGGAACGCTTTCAGGAAAGCGCCGCCAGGACCTCGCGTCTCTACCGCGCCCTGGTCGAGTCCGAGGTTGCCACCCATGTCCACTCCAGCCTCCACGCCACCCGTCATCCCTACCTCTATCGATTGTCGGTGACGGTTCCCGACAGTTCCTTTTTCGAGCTGGCCGAGGAGATGCTGGACCACGAGTTGGAGCGACTCATGGACGGGGACATTTCAGATGGCGACCTGGAGCGGGCCAGGCGGAAGATCCAAACCCGTTTCCGGGTGGACCGGAACTCCACCGGCAAGTTGGCTCATCAACTGGGGACTTTCGAGTCCATCGCGAGCTTCCAGCTCCTGCAGGGTGTGGACGAGAAGATCGAGGCCGTTTCCCGTGCCGATCTGCAGCGGGTGGCCCAACGAATTTTTCCCAAGGAGGCCCGCACGGTGGGCTGGTTCCTTCCCCTTTCCGAAACTCCGGTCATCGGGGTCGAGAAGCTCTCCGCCGACGCGACCGATCCCGTTTCCGGGGAGCGAGAATCCAAAGGGGTCGCGTGGGCCATGCGTCCGGCCCGGCCCCTTCTCGGCCCGCCGGGCCACGGCGCCGGGTTTCCTGCCGCGCGGGTGGCCGGCCGTCTTGCCGGCGGACCGACCGTTGCCAGCCCGCCTGCTCCGGCCGCGGAGCCGAGGCCCTTGTTGGGGGCGAGCCAGAACCAGCAACCCCTGCCGGCTTCCTGGACCACCAGGCGTCAGGTGCTCGGCAATGGGATGGTCGTCTGGATTGCCAGCCACCCCGCCCGGGAAACTTTCAGCCTGCGCTTGACCTTCAGGGCGGGGACGGCCGGAGAGAGCGACGAGAGGGCGGGTCTGGCTCACCTCAGCGGACAATTGTTGCTGGACGGCTCCGACGAGAGTCCGTCCCCGGCGGATTCCATGGAATCGTTGGGGGTCTCGGTGGGTATCGAGACCAATTATCTGGCGACCGCGGTCCACCTTCGGGGAAGGGGGGAGGATCTCTCCAGGACGCTGGCCTCCTCGGCCCGAATGGTTCGCAGCCCCGGTTTTTCGGAGAGCGATTTCCGCCGGGAGAAGGGAGTGATTCTCAACGAGCTGCGTCTGGAAGCCGACAGCGGAGCCCACACGGCCGAGCAGTCCTTTCGCCGAAGGGTCCATCCCCTGGGTCATCCGTTCGGTCGCAATCTCAAGGGCAGTGCGGAGTCACTGGAGGTTTTGCGGCCCTCTGATGTGGAGGACTTCCGGCAGAGGTTCTACCGGCCCAATCAGTTGATCCTGTCGGTGGCCGGCAACCAGGGGGTGGAGGAAGTGCTGTCCTCCATTCGGGAGTATTTTGGGGACTGGCAGGCGCCGGAGGCGCCGCCGAATCCGCCGCTTGAGGCCGTGGCTCCGGGCCTGGGGACCGGGCGGCACCTCATTCGGTTGCGGGGGAGGTCCTACGGGACGCTCGTCTATGGGCTGCCCGCGGTGTCCCGCCGTCACCCCGACTATTTCCCAATGCTGGTACTCTCGCACGTTCTGGGGCAGGAGGGTCGGTTGGGAAGCAGTACCATCGGCCCCGAGGGGCCGGCCGCCTACCCCTTCGGCGCCGGGGGTGCCGGCCTGGAGGGTGGGGTCTTCATGGTCCGGCTGGGCGTGATACCTGGAGAAGTGGAGAGCGTGGTGTCCTTCCTTCAAGGGGAGATGGCCGAGTTGCGGAATCGGGAGGTGACTCCGGAGGAGGTGGCGGCTGCCAAGAATTTTCTGCTCAATCGGATGATGGTCGGCCTCTCCTCCAACAATGGCCTGACGGCAGCCTTGACCCAGGCCGAATGGTTCGATCCAGGTGAAAACGCCCTGCGGGATTGGCTGGATCGGGTGCAGGCGGTGACAGTGGACCAGGTGATCGATGTCTCGAGAACCCGGTTGCTGCTGGACCGTGCGGCCACTGTGATCGCCGGCCCCGGGGCCCTGTTTCAATGAGTCAGGACTGGAACCAGTTTGTGGGAGGGGAGTTGGGCCGGTTGAAGTCGCTGAACCGCCGCCGCTCGCTCAGAAGAATCCTGGCTCGAGAGAGTCCGCTGGTTGAATTTCAGGGCCGCCGCCTGGTCAACTTCTCCAGCAATGACTACCTGGGGTTGTCACAGCATCCAGCGGTCAAGGAGAGATCCGCCAGGGCCATCGCGAGGGCGGGGGCCTCGGCAAGCAGTTCCAGGCTCATCTGCGGCAATTCGGATCTGCATGAAGGCCTGGAGGCGGCGTTGGCCCGATTGAAGGGCAAGGAGGCGGCCCTGACCTTTGCTTCCGGCTTCAGCGCCAACCTGGGTCTGCTCTCCAGCCTGGTCGGCCCCGCCGACCACATCTTCAGCGATGCGCTCAATCACGGTTCCATTGTGGACGGTTGCCGCCTCAGCCGCGCCACCGCCGCCGTCTTCAGGCACAGCGACCTGAACCATCTGGAGGAGTTGCTGAAGGACTGCAGCGGCCCCGGGCGCCGGCTGGTGGTATCCGATTCGGTCTTCAGCATGGAAGGCGATCTGGCCGACCTTCCCGGCCTGGTCAGCCTGTGCCGGCGTTACGAATGCCGCCTGATGCTGGACGAGGCCCATGCCACCGGGGTGTTGGGCTCCCGGGGAGGCGGCCTGGTGGAGTATTTTCAGGATCGAGGGGCAGCCCGTCCGGACGAAATCGAGCTGTTGATGGGTACCTTGAGCAAGGCCCTGGGGTCCTTTGGCGGGTTTGTGGCCTGCTCGGGCGCCGTGCGGGACTACCTGATAAACAAGTGCCGGCCCTTTATCTTTGCGACCGCCTTGCCGCCGGCCGTGGCCGGAGCTGCCCTGGCCAGCCTGGAGTTGATTCGCCCTCCGTCGAAGGTTCGGGAAAGGCTGCTGAGCAATATGCGGCTGATGCGCAACCGGCTGGCCCGGAATGGTCTTGGCTGCGACCAGGGGCGGACGTCCATCTTCCCTGTGGTCTTGGGCTCGGAGGATCGTGCCCTGCAGGTGAGTCAACAACTCCTCGATCGAGGGTTCCTGGTGGCCGCCATCCGGCCTCCTTCCGTGCCGCCGGGCACCAGTCGGTTGCGAATTACGGTGACGGCCAGCCACTCGGCGGCTCAGATCGACGAGCTGGTGGGCTGCCTGACTGAAATCAGTCAGCAGACCGAATCCTGAGACGGCCAGGTAGTGGGTCCAGCAAGCCTCTGCCTCGGGCTGAAAAAAGACATCCACCTAGGAGAACGAAGAAAAAGAGTTATCCACGAAGTCGCACGAAGGGGTTGGAGGAGACTCGAAAGGGGGCTGCAAGGCTTCGGAAAGGGTGCGTCGTTATGAGTAGGGCACGTCCCAGGTGAAAATATCGATTCCCTGGCGGCAGCGCTTAGCCGTGGGCGTGAGCCCATGGTAAACAGCGACACTACCCCTGAGCCGCGAAGGCGGCGACAGCGGCATGTCGCACGGCGCCGGCCCGGAGAGAGCGTGTATCCGGAACCCCAATGCGGCGTACGGTTTCGGCGTCGAGCATGAGTAGATTTCCGATTAACATCGACGGACAGGAAAAATAGGAAATGTCGGTTAGAAAGAGCACGTTGGCAATGGCCCGTTATCGCGGCGTGTTGGTTACCGGGACCGATACCGGAGTGGGGAAGACCGTCGTGGCTGCCGGTCTGGCCCGGTTTCTGAGAGGGGAAGGTCTGGATGTGGGTGTCATGAAGCCCGTGGCCAGTGGGGCGGTGGAGTCCGAAGCGGGAGAACGGGTGTCTTCGGACGTGGTGGCGCTCATGACGGCCGCCTGCTGCTCCGACCCAGTGGAGTGGGTCAACCCCTACTGCTTCATTCCCCCGGTAGCTCCCGCGCTGGCAGCCGAGCTGGAGGGAGTGGGGGTCGACCTGGGGCGGATCGGCTCCTGCTATGAACGACTTAGCAGCCGGCACCAGCTTACGGTGGTGGAAGGAGCCGGCGGGGCCTTGACTCCCGTTGCCGGGAAGCTCTCGGTGGCCGATCTGGCGCAGCGACTGCGGATTCCCGCGCTGATCGTCTCCAGGGCAGGGTTGGGGACCATCAATCACACGGTCATGACGGTGGAGTGCCTGCGGAGCCGCGGGGTGGAATGCCTGGGATTTTTTCTCAACCGCTTTCCCCGGACCCCCGATCTGGCCGAACGCACCAATGCCGGCCGTATCGCCGCCATCACCGGTGTCCTCCACCTGGGATCCATCCCGGACCTGGAAGACCCGCTCGATTCCGGGTTTGCGGAGCACTTTCTGCGGTCGCCGGACCGGGAGCGCCTGCGGGAGGTTCTGCTGAGAGCGGAGCCGGAAGAGTCAATGCGTCCTAGGGTGTCCGGCCCAAGGAGCGGGGAGGGCCGCCGGTCGGGGGAGGCCGCCAAGCCATGATTCTGGGCGCCCATGTTTCCACCGCGGGAGGCGTGCACAAATCGCCGGGGAATGGCCTCGAGCTGGGATGTCAGACGATCCAGATCTTCACCCGGAATCAGCGGCAATGGAAGGCCAAGCCGCTCACGGACGGTGAGGTGGAGGGGTTTCGTCGGGAGCTGAGCCGCTGTGGAATCGGGTCGACGGCGGCTCACGCCTCCTACCTGCTGAATCTGGGTAGCCCGGATCCCGCTGTTCTGGCTCGTTCCCGGGAGGCGTTTTCTCAGGAGCTGGAGCGGTGCCGGCGGCTGGGGCTCGATTTCCTGGTCGTCCATCCCGGGGCGCACCTGGGATCGGGAGAATCGGCGGGCCTGTGCGCGGTTGCCGACAGCTTGAACCGGGCGCTGGAACAACATGGGGAGGCTTGCACCCGGATCCTGCTGGAAACCACGGCAGGGCAGGGGAGTCATCTGGGCTACCGCTTCGAGCACCTGGCGGAAATTCTCTCTCTGGTGCAGGCACCCGAACGGGTCGGGGTCTGTGTGGACACCTGCCACATTTTTGCGGCCGGCTACGATCTGCGGGACGCAGCCGCCTACCATCGGACACTCGACCAACTGGACCGGGTCGTCGGCCTGAGCCGGGTGAAGGCCTTCCATTTGAATGATTCCAAGCGGGAGCTGGGCAGCCGCGTGGACCGGCACGAGCATATCGGCGAGGGCCTGATCGGGGCGGAGGGATTCAAGCTCCTGGTCAGGGACCGGCGCTTTGCCGGAACGCCCATGATCCTGGAGACACCCGGCGGAGAGACCCATTACGGGAAAAACTTGAGCCGGCTGAGGCAACTGCATGGCTGACACTGTGATCTGCCTGGCCGCCACGGCAAGTCGAGCCACAATTCGCGGAGTCTGGTGGCCGGACAAATCCCCTCATGCCTCACCGCCAGGGGGCGGGAAGACGCCCGGGCGGTGGCCGTCTTGCTGAAGGGCCGCCCGTTCGACCTCATCTTAAGAACTATCGGGAATTGGGTCAGGACACTTAATGAGGACCATGGCCCCCGGGGGCGCCGGCCGTGGTGTCCGGCCGGGATCCGCTGTCCGGTGGGAAGTGCGGGGGCAGGCTGTGGCTTTCCGGCAGGGTGATCTGGACCAGGGGACCAAAGGAAAGCACGTCCATGGGACAGGCGGTCACGCAGATGCCGCAGCCGATGCAGGAGGTCTCGTGGTTGTCGATGGTCTCCTGCTTCAAAGCGAAAGACATCACGTCAATGCCGACCTGGCAGTTGCGGGAGCATTCGTTGCAGCCGATGCACTTGTCGTTGGACTTGATCCTGAACCGGCTCCAGCGCAGCCGGGTAAAGAATCGGGACTGGATCTGCATCAGCTTGGCCAGCGGACACCAGTAGCGGCACCAGACCTTGCCGCCCAGGAAGGGGTAGAGGGTCACGGGCAGGATGCCCACTAGCCAGACGTCGGCGTAGAGCCGGTAGAGGTGAATGCTCACATCGGCCTCAGCCGCCAGCACACCGTAGCCATCCTTGATCAGGACCAGCACGGTCACCGCCACGGCCGCAATCAGGACGGCCGTATTCATCCACTCCCAGCGAATGGAGGCCTTGCCCTTGGGCGCCAGGTGCCGCCAGCGGTCGCCGAAGGTCTCGGCCAGTCCCCCGCACCCGCAGATCCAGGAGCAGTAACGCTTGCCCTGGAACAACACCAGGATCGGAATCAGCACAAAGGTCAGGAGAACTCCCCAGACCACCCAGATCTGGTGGGGATCGTAAAAGAAGGTGTAGAAGAACAGGGGCCAGGCGTAGACGATGCCGTAGCTGCGCCAGGCCTGATCGGCAAAGGTCGGATCGGAAGCCAACTGCGCTCCCACCCACTGGTATTTCACCGCGGACTGAAACAGGAACTCGGGAATGAGAAAAAAGAAGATCCACTGGAAGCTCAGGAGAGAAATATAACGCCAGATCTGAAACTTGTCCTTGCGGTCGAGTCCCCAGCGCTTCACGGCTTCCAGTCCGAAGGCGGTCATCAGAAGGGTGTATAGGACGGTATACCAGAAAGCCCAGGGCCGATCGGCCAGGGAGAGGAAGCGATACCCCCAGTCCTTGTAGGGCCAGAACTCCTCGCCGGTGCCCAGCTTGGCGCCGTAAACCGTGTACCAGACAAAGAAGGAGAGCCCCAGCCAGGCAAAGCGATCTCGCTGGATGCCGTGCTTGATCAACAGGCCCAGGCTCAGGGCCCAGGCCAGGATCCCCCCCCAGGAGGGGATCAGCGACAGGTCCAGACCCGCCAGGCGAGCCTGTCCGCCCTGATGGGCGCCGAATATCCAGGCCCCGGCCAGCCCTAGCAGCGTCAAACCGGCCGCCCGCAGCAGACTCCCTTCCCATTCGTTTTCCATCCTCAGCCCCAGGGATTTCAGGAACTTTCGCGGCACGTCCGCCCCGATCAAGACGAAGGCGTGGTCATAGGGGATCTTCCGTTCCTGCCGGGAACCATTTTCCTGAACGACGAGTTGGGCCTCCCCCTCTCCGAATTCGGTCACATTGGAATTGAGCAGCAGCTCCACCCGCTCTTCCTGAACAGCCTGGGTGAGCTGCCGTTCATTGTCCTTGAAGATGCGGCTGAAGGAGTCGCCCCGATAGGAAAGCAAAACCCGGTTCTGCCGGCTCAGCGTGAGCGCGGCCTCGACGGCGCTGTTGCCGCCTCCCACGATCAGAAGGTTTTCGTTCTTGTATTTTCTGGGTGAGTAGAGCCGGTGGTAGACGGGCTCGCGATCTTCCCCGGGGACCTTGAGCTTGCGCGGATTCCCCCGTTGACCGGTGGCCAGCACCACCCGCTTGGACCGATAGGTCGCCTTGGGGGTCGAAACCTCGAAGACGCCGGCCTTCTTGCGGCAGCCGGTCACCGGTTCACGGGTTTGCAGTTTCAATTGGTGGTCGGTGATGATCTGATGCCAGCGGCGCACCAGATCTTCCTTGGTGGCCCCGTCAAGCCAGAGCTTGCCTTTGGGGGGGTGGCTGTCGGGTTCTGCGTAGACCCATTTGCCCTCGGGGAAGTTCTCGATGGTATTGGCGATCTGTTCCTTTTCCAGCAGGAGGTAACGCAAGCCTCGCTCGTCTGCCTCCAAGGCAGCGTTCAGCCCGGCGGCGCCAGCACCCACGATCAGCAGATCCAGCAGCTCGGGGTCGTCGCCTCCGACCGCCCCCGGCAGGGAGGCGATGTGCTCCACCACCTCGTAGCCCTGGGCCATGGCGGATTTGATGACGGGGGCGCCGGCCAGGTCGCCGATGATGAAGAAGCCCGGGATGTTGCTCTGGTTGTGCTTGCCCAGCAGGGGGCGTTCATTGGGTCCGCTTCCCGAATGCAGCACCGAGACCAGTCCCTGCTTGATTTTGTTGGCGAAAGGGATCCAATCCATTGACGCAGTCTCCTGGGGACTCCTTCCCCGATCTCCTCAGGCTCGTGTCACCTCGGACGGTTGCGAAGGGTGCAGTTCTTGCCCGCACGCCAGGCACTGCCGGGCGGTGGGATGGTTGACCTCCCCGCAGGCGGGGCACGGCGCAGGAGCCACGGTCTCCGGAACCTTGACCAATCCCCTGGGCACCTTCAGGTGATCCTGAGCGGCCGGACGGGAGATGACGTAGAGATAACCCGGCAGGTTCAGAAAGAAGCCGATAAAGAAGGGCGCCAGCGGGGGAAGGCCCATGGACAGGGCGCGATAACCGCTCAGGCCGCCAAAGATCAGGGCCGACAATACCAGCAGGCCGAAGAGGAACCAGCCCTGACTGATTCCCCCCTGAGCCGTGCCTTGCGCTGCTGACAAATCCTCCTGAAACAGGGCGCTCTTGGGCTGCCTGTTGGAGAAGTGCCTTTCCTGGTTGGTCAGGAACGTCTCGACATCGGCTTGGCAGAGGGGGATCCGACGGCCTCGCACGATCAAGGCTACATCTTCGGAAGTCAGTTCTGCCCCGCAGACCGTGCACAATTCCGAGTTCTTGGCAGGCACCCGGGAGTAGGTCTGCCCGCCGATTCGACCGACACCTCCGAAAAGCACAAGGAGCAGCAGCAACGCTGTTCCCCGCAGGACGACGGCTAATCGCAACGGCTTCGCGCACATGGGAACCAACCTCTATGAATAGCTTGCACTCCAGCAACGGGGAAATCAACCCATCGCAGCGGGTGAACCTCTTTGCCGGGACCTGGGAACCGCCGCGATGCCCCAACCGGTGAGCAATACGGGGGTCCTGGTCAGCTCTGCCCCCGCCCTGCCGGGCGGATCATTCGAGGAAAAACACCCAATCGTCAAAAAAGGCGAACCACGAATGAACACGAATTCACACGAATGCAGGTGGATTCACTTGAGCGAGAAGCGGCATCAACATGCCTCTGCAACGCTGCTACCTTGGTATGACTTCGTGCCCTTCGTAGATAACCCCTCGATTCGTGACCCTGGCATCCCGTCGCGGTCAACCTCAATGCCTTAGTGGCCCTTCGTGGATAACTCTTTTTTCTGTTGTTTCAGGCAAGCCGCGCCCCTGCCCTGCCGTGCAGATCATACGAGAGTGAAACAATCAGAAATCGACCATTCCTTCGCGACCTTGGCATCCCGTCGCGGTTAACCTCGGCGCCTTAGTGGCCCTTCGTCGTCCTTCGTGTGTCTTCGTGGATTCCTCTTTTTCTTTTGTCTTTTTTCGGTTGTTTCAGGCAAGCGAGGCCCCTGCCCCCCACGACGGGGCAGATCATTCGAGGGTGAAACAAATTGTGTTTCAATAAAATTGCCGACAAGTCTCATGGTTTCAATCGGTTCCACGGTCTGAGGCGGCCTGGGAGCCAGAGGTTGTTTCAGGCAAGCGAGGCCCCTGCCCTGTCGGGCAGATCATCCGAGGGTGAAACAGGGTTGTTTCAGGCAAGCCCAGCCCCCGACGACGGGGCGGATCATACGAGGAAGAAACTGCCGATCGTTTTTTAAAGACGAACCACGAATGGACACGAATAGGGATGGACCCCCTTCAATGACCAACCGCGCCCGAATGTATCTGCGATATCGTGACCTTGATATCCCGACGTCATGGGAGGAAGCCCACCCGGGAGCGCGGGCGTCCCGCCCGCAACCTTATTCGTGCAAGCAGCCTGCGATCCAGGGGCATTCCCTCGAACAGTGCACCAAACCGGCCATTGCAGGGTTCGCTACTATGGTGCCAAGTCCTATGCGGGCGAGGCGCCCGCGCTCCCGGGTGGGCATTCTCCCATTCACTCTTGCTCCTCAAGAGAGCGTGTCGGGTTGCCGGGCCGCAGCCCTGCCGTGCAGATCATGCGAGAGAGCCTCTTGCAATATTGGCAGTGGGACAGGTCATTTTGCCGGCAATCGTGATGTTCTGCCTATTTCAATAGTCGGGTGCGACCTGGTGAAAAAGGGGAGTGCACCACAAAAAGCACAAAAGTCACAAAACGGATTTCGTGATTTCGAGTCTTGGCAATCCGAAGTTGATCCCCATGGCGACGCGTTGACCGGATGTATGCAGATAGCGCGGAACTTGTGCGACGGGTTCGGGAGTCAACGTCTTGCAGGCTTTCAGCGTTCTGCTCTTTTTGTGTTCTTGTGCCTTTTGTGGCCATCCCCGGCAAAGGTCACGCTGCCGAATTTTGCAAAAGGCTCATCCTTGCGTCGGCTTGTGCTTCACTTGGGCTCACCGGCATTTGCTGGCGCCGCCTACGCGGCTCGACACCCATAGGCGATGTTTCCCATGGGCTGACGCCCACGGCTAAGTGCTGCCGCGGCTTCGCCGCTCTCAAGGAAGCCGGCTAAAGCAGCATATTCTCAGACAAGTCCGGCCCCCGCCCTGCCGTGCGGATCATACGAGAGTGAAACAATCAGAAATCGGCTTTCCCTTCGCGACCTTGGCATCCCGTCTCGGTTAACCTCAGCGCCTTAGTGGCCCTTCGTCGTTCTTCGTGTCTCTTCGTGGATTACTCTTTTTTCTTTGTCTTTTTTCGTTTGTACCAAGTCAGGTGGATGCCCATCCCACCTCCAGAGTCCGGTTGAGCTGCATCAATCCGTTCTCCGCCGGGGCGCTCAAGTGGACCCTCAAGGCTCGGCGGCCTCGTTGGTTGAGCACCTGAAAATCTCCCCTGGCCTGGGCGGCCTTTACGACTCCAAACGTGTAGTTCCGCCCGGGCACCGGCAAATCCGGCCTGTCCTCGCCTGTGACCTGCAGAAAAACTCCGCTGTCGGGACCGCCCTTGTAGGCCTGGCCGGTCGAGTGCAGAAAGCGCGGGCCAAACCCCAGGCAGGTGGCTACCCCGAACCGGTCCCGCACCTTGAGCCTCAACCTCTCGAGCAGTTCCTGGTGAAGGGGGTTCATCTCGAGATAGGCCAGAATTGCGAAGTAGTCTCCGGGGGACAGCCGCTCCAGGTGAGCCTTGAGAATGGATGCCGCGGTGGGGTCCGGCCCTGCTGCCGTTGCCAGCAAGCGGCGGTTTTCCTCGTCGGCGAACAGGGAAACGCCCTCCTGGCTGAGAAACGCGCTCTCCCGCGGAAAAGCGCCCACTCTCTCGTATTGTCGGGTCAAGTCTCGGGTGACAATCTTGCTGGCCTCGACGTCGGGCTGATCGAACGGATTGATCTCCAGGATGGATCCGGCCACTGCGGTGGCCATCTCCCATCGAAAGACCTCCTGGCTGATGTCGTAGCGGTCGGCCATGGAGATTCGGATGAGAGGATGTCCGCTGTGCTCAAGTTCCCCGATGGCTTGCTCCTGTTCCCGGTCCCGGGTGGAGTCTAAACGAAGGTGGAGGAAGAGCCGGTCCTCTCCGTAGATCGCGGGCGGCCCCATCGCCTCGCCGTCGACGGGAACGATGCCCTTTCCATCCTTTCCGGTTGACTCGGCCAGCAACTGTTCCAGCCAGGCGCCCATACCCGAGATTTCCGGGGAGGCGATCAGAGTGAGCTTGTCCCTGCCTGCCTTGGCCAGGGTGCCCAAAATGGTCCCCAGGACCACGCCGGGATTCTTGTCCGGGGGGACGTGGGGGTTGCAGGCCTGTACCATGGAGCGGGCCCGATGGATGAACCCGGCCACATCCAGCCCCATCAAGGCCGCCGGCACTCTGCCGAAGTTCGACAGCGCCGAGTAGCGGCCCCCAACCCCTGGCTCCCCCAAAAATATGGAGCGGAAACCCTCCCTTTCGGCCATTTCCTGCAGCCTGGAACCGGGGTCGGTGATGGCGACAAACCGCCCTCCGGCCTCGGATTCACCCAGGTCCTGTTTGACCCGCTCCAAGAAGTGCTCTTTCAGGATGTTGGGTTCCAGGGTGCTGCCGGACTTGCTGGAAACGATAAAGAGGGTTCGGGACAGGTCGATCCGGGATTCGAAACGCAGGATCTGGCCGGGGTCGGTAGAGTCCAGGACGTGGAGTTCCGGATATCCCGGCTGCCTGCCGAGGGTTGCGGCCAGAACTTCGGGAAAGAGGCTGGAGCCTCCCATTCCTAGCAGCAGCAGATGGGTCAATCCCTCCCGGCGAATCTCCTGGACGAGCTGCCCCAGTTGCGGACTGGGGCCGGGGTCGTCCGTCAGCGAAAGCCAGGCGAGCCAGCTTCCCTCCTCGGAGCCCGTCCAGAGCGAGGCATCTCCGGACCACAGGCGAGCCGTTTTGTCCTCCCGGGCCCAATCCCCGAGCGTGGCCGACACAGCATGGGCCAGCTTCGGGTCCAGGGAATAGGTTTGAGGATTCAACGGAGAGGCACGCATTGTTGTACTGGCGCCGCCCAGGGGGACACGGGGATTCCCAATGAGTGGTCAGTGGTCAGCGGTAGCGGGTTTCCAGGGCCTCGACCTTTCCCAGGCGCCGGCGGTGGCGCTCCTCGCCCGTGAACCTGGCCCCCAGGAAAGACAGGACCACTTCTCGAGCCAGCTCGATGCCCACAATGCGAGCCCCCAGGACCAGGACGTTCATGTCGTCATGCTCGACTCCCTGGCGGGCCGAATAGGTGTCGTGGCAGACCCCGGCGCGAATGCCGGGGAGTTTGTTGGCGGCCACCGAGGCGCCGACGCCACTGCCGCAGATGACGATCCCGCGGTCACCCTGCGCCTGTTTCAGGACCAGGCCGACTTTCTCGGCGTAGTCGGGGTAGTCCACCGGAGCCTCATCATGGGTGCCGCAGTCCCGCACCTCATGGCCCTGATCCTGGACGAACCGTTTGATCAGTTCCTTGAGACCGAATCCGGCGTGGTCGGCACCCATGGCAATTCGCATCCTGTCCCTCGATTTTCTGAAGCCTGCGGGCGGAGATCCCGGTTCAGTGACGATACCACGAAATGCCGATCTGGCGCCTAACACTCATGGCCTGAGCGTTCTCAACGCTGCCGCCAGCCTCCGGGGACGAGGAACTCCGCCGGACCGGGGAACTGTTCAATCGTCAGAGCAGTCGATGGCCCGGCTTCCGGGAGCTTGAATTTGTGCTCATTCGGTCCCTGTTTGAGCACAAGATTGCCCTGCTCCGACCCTGTAACATAAGAAAGAGCATTTTCTGTTTAGCGGCGCGGGCGACGAGGTCGGTGTAAACAGGAAAGCGTCGATCCGCGCCGGTGAACAAAAAATGGAAGCCTTTATCAAGCTATCTCTAAGGTCTGAATCTTGGCGTAGTCAGTCGAGTGCTCGCGCTCAGCGTCCCATATGTCAATCGCCTTCTGCATGTTAATCCAGAGTGTCGGACCGTTGCCGAAGAGCTTCCCGATCCTGTGCGCCATGTCAGCGGTCATCGATCTTCGTCCTTGGCAAATCTCGTTAATAGTCCTGCGCCCGACACCGACAAGATCTGCCACCTGCCCCTGATTGAGTTTCCGAGCCTCGATCTCGCCCCGTAGCAAGGTGCCTGGATGTGTCGGTCGCCTCTCCAGATTTCTAGCCATGTCCCACCCCCGTTCTAGTGATAATCCTCTAGGTCTACCTCGACGGCATCTCCCGCCTCGAATCTGAAGGTAATCCTCCAGTTCTTCGTCACAGTCATTCCCCACTCACCTTTTCGGTTGCCCTTTAACGGATGGGTGCCGAGGGTCAGGAGGTTCAAATCTTCTACTTTCTCTGCTGCATCCAATGCGTCCAGAAGAAGTTCAACCCGGGCCCTCCATTGAGGGTTGATCCGCCGGTAGTCTCCATCTTCAAATGCTTTCCTAAGGACCTTGGAAGCGAACCCTTTGATCATGCAAGGAAGTGTACCATTAAATGGTACACTGTAGTCAGCATTGGGCCATGCGCTTGTCCTGGAATGAAATTCGTGAGGTCGACGTTCTGCTGACGAAGGACGAGAACGCGTGAGTCGCCCGCGCGACACGGCACTGCAAGCGAACGGTAAGGTGGCTCTTGCGCCGTAAACTGCCGACTTCGGACCGGCAGCCGCACCCACGGAGAACACGACGAAAAGAGGTAATGTGTCTGACCCATCTTGGCAGTTGCATCCCAATGTGCACTCGATGGCCGTGGAGCCTCTTCTCCACTCCGTTATGGACCTCGGCTCAGCTGCGGAAGGTTTGCTTACCAAGAAGTCGCTGTTCGACACCGATGGGGGCTGGCGCGTGCTCCAGGCCGTCGTCCGACAGCTCTCAGTTCCCCTGAGGAAGCTCTGCCTTGACAGTGACGGGGCCTTACTCAAGAAGACCATCGCTAGCCCGACCTTCCATCCCCTCGGCGGCCAAAAGGGTCGATACCGCCGCGCAACGATGTCGTGGCTCTCGGAACGCCGAGAAATGGTTTTGTCCTACTCAAACGGAAAGAAAAGGACAGTCATTGTTCCTGAAACCAAGCACGAAATCGAGATCGGAAGGCTGTACGGCATCGACTTCCTCGAAAACGGGTGGTGCATGATTCACAGCCCGTTCGATCTCATGGCTCGCCCCGTTCCATTGGATGCTTGGCTAGACGCCAAGGTTCTTCAGATCAACTCCGTCAGTTACACCGTCGAAGACGCGTTGCGGCTCGTAGCCGTCTACGAGGGCGCCCACACCAACGAACTGTTCCCCGTGGTTGCGGTTGGTGTCAATCCTGAGGACTTCGACAAAGGCAGGAAGATGAAATACCGCTTGGTCAATTCGGTGTACTTCGGATGCCTGTCGTACGCACACGTAGTCGTTCTCTACACGGCGTTGTACCTCACGAGACAAATGCAGCAACTCCTTGCTAAGTCCGCCAATAAGATTTCGGGCGTGGATGCCTCGCTTGTCGAGCGCTCGATTCGGCCCATCCGCACCGACCTCGTCTTTCGCGCACGCATTGTCCAAGCCACCCATGAGATGATCGTTGTAGGTAAATCGGACGTGCCGGGAAACCGTAGCCGCCCCGTTTACCGACTCTGGTCGGGTTCGCCACAGTGGGACGCCCCTGCTCCCATTTGTGCCCCACAAGAAAAGAGGCTCTGCCTCTGAGGGAGCCTAGCGGCTCGGTTTTGCGCTTTTCGAGGGTCTCGACGGCCCGAAGCACCTCTTCCGGCGTCCCCCAACTGCTGCCTTGCGGTTTGCTCACCGTCATGGGTACTAAGGGGAGGACAATCGCTCTGTACTTGACCGGTTTTTGGGGTTAACCTTTGGCGGTTTCAAATGGATCCGAACGACAGGTTCGGAAGGACCGGTGCACTCCATGGATCGCCTGACCCAACTGCCTCACCGCTTTCGGCGCCGCTACCTCCCCGACACCCTCGATTACGAGCGATGGAGCCGCCTGGAACCGTTTTTCCGTGCCCTTGAAGAGCGGGAGCTGGATTCCGTCGAAAGGCTGGAACAGTGGCTGCTGGACTGGAGCGAGTTGAGCGATGCCGTGGGGGAAGAGGGCGCGCTTCGCTACATCCGCATGACCTGTGACACCGAGAATCCGGAGATCGAAAAGGCCTACTTTCACTTTCTGGAGGAGATTGCAGAGAACCTCAAGGCCGCCGAGGATCGCCTCAAGCGCTGTTTCCTGGACTCCCCGGCCAGGGGAGAGCTCCCCTCCCGGCGATATTCCGTGCTGGACCGCAGGCTCCAGAATGACGTGGATCTGTTCCGCCAGGCCAATATCGCATTGGAGACCCGGGAGTCCAAGGGAACCCAGCGCTATCAGAAGCTGATTGGATCCCTGACGGTGTCCTTCGAGGGTAAGGATCAGACCCTTCAGCAGATGAAGCGCTATCTGGAGTATCCGGAGCGGAGCCGGCGGGAAGCGGCCTGGAAGGCGGTTGTCGAACGCCGTCTGAAGGAGCGGGAGCGCCTGGAGGAGCTCTTTGAAGACCTGCTGGGAATCCGATCGTCGATTGCCGCCAACGCGGGTTTCGATTCCTATCGGGACTACATGTTCCGCCGCCTGGAGCGATTCGACTACGGCCCGGAGGACTGCTATCGGTTTCATCAGGGAGTCGAATCGGTGGTCGTGCCGCTGGCGCGCAAGCTCCAGCGGTTGAGAGCCGCGGAGATGGGTTTGGAATCCCTACGTCCCTGGGACTTGAGCGTCGATCCCCGAGGCCGGCCGCCGCTTCGGCCCTTCGTCCAAACCGGAGAGTTGGTGGATGGCTGCGTGGAAATCACCGGCCGCGTGGACGCTCGCTTTGGCGGATTCCTGGAGACGATGCGCAGCCATGGACTGCTCAACCTGGACAGCCGCAAGGGCAAGGCCCCCGGAGGCTACCAGTCCACCCTGGATGAAGCCCGCCTTCCCTTTGTCTTCATGAACGCGGTGGGTGTCGACGGCGACGTCCGGACGCTGCTGCACGAGGCAGGGCACGCCTTTCACGTGTTCGCTACCCAGGAGGAGGCTTTGGGCGACTATCGCCACGGGCCGATTGAATTCGCCGAAGTGGCCTCAATGAGCATGGAACTGCTGGGTGGAGAGCACCTGGAGGTGTTCTACGGCCGGGAGGAAGACTTCAAGCGTTCGCGGAGACAGCATCTGGAGGGAATTGTGGACATTCTTGCCTGGATCGCCCAGGTGGACGCGTTTCAGCACTGGATTTACACCCATCCCGGACACAGCCCGGCTCAACGGCGAGACCAATGGGTGGCGTTGAACGAGCGTTTCGGTGGAATTGAAGACTGGTCGGGATTCGAGGATGCCCTGCGCTGCGGCTGGCACCGCCAACTCCATATCTTCGAGCTGCCCTTCTACTACATCGAATACGCCATCGCTCAACTGGGGGCCTTGCAGGTGTGGTTGAACTCCAAGAAGGACTTCGGGGGAGCTGTCAACGACTACTGGGCGGCGCTGCAGTTGGGCGGAAGCCGTCCGCTGCCGGAGCTCTTCCGCCGGGCGGGGGCCTCCTTCGACTTCGGACCCACCACCCTGAAACCCCTGATGGAGAGGGTGGAAGCGGAGTTGGAGGCGCTCTGAATCCTTCCCGACCCTTGGCGGATCCCTCTCCATGGGCTCACGCCCACGGCTACCTGCTGCCGCCGCTCCGCGGCTCAATGGGTCGCCCGGGCGTTCGCCCGGGGATTATCAATTGCTAACAAGTGTCCCTCCCGCCCTGCCGGGCGGATCATTCGAGAGTGAAACTATCAGAATTCGATAATTCTTTCGCGACCCTGGAATCCCGTCGCGGTTCACCTCAACGCCTTAGTGGCCCTTCGTGGATAACTCTTTTTTTCAGGGAGCTCATTCCGGAGCCAGCCACACTTTGCGGAAGTGGAAGTGCTGGAATCCCAGGGAGTTGATCTCCATCCCCCGAACCTGCCGCCGCCGCACGAGGGAGTAGCGAACCAGGGCCAGCGGCGCCACCACGTAATCGCTCAGGATCTGTTCTTCGATTTGCCGGTAGAGCTGCGCCCGTCTTTTCTCGTCGCGGGTTCCCCTGGCCCGGCGCAGCAGGCGGTCCACCTCCGGGTTGCTGTAACCAAAGGGGTTCCCGTTGCTACGGGAGTGGAACAGGCGGCTCAACAGGGCATCGGGATCGGGAAAATCAATCACCTCTCCAAGCAGAAACATCGGGGCCCGGCCGGCGTAGATTCCGTTGAGAAGCTCCCGCATGGAATCCACCGGCCGCACATCGATCTTCAGTCCGACGGAGCGGGGGCCCTCCAGGAGATGTTCCAGCCTCCGGCGGGCCGACGGCAGACGGGCGGAGGTCAAGAGAGTCAGCCTGGGCGGCACTGGCTGACTCTGCTCGAATTGCCTGAGGGCGCGCTTGGCAGCTTCCAGGTTCCGGTTGCGGACGGGTTGCCGCCGGGATCCCAACAGCGAGAAGGGAATCAGCCGGTCGGTGGGCTGGAAGTCGGTCAAGCCACCATAGACGGCGCCCGGGTCGATAGCCAGGCAGACGGCCTTTCGCAGCAGCGGATGGCTCAGATCCGGGTCCTTCATGTTGATGCCCAGGTAGAGCAGCCGCAAGACTGGAAAACTCCAGACCACCCAATCCCTCCTGGCCGAGGCTCGGGGGATTTGATCGGCGGGAATGAAGGACAAGTCCAGGCTGCCCCGGTCAAATTCCCGGAAGCTTTCCCGATCGGTAAGAGCCGGGACGGTTCGAATCCACAGGCCGTCCAGGTAAGGTCTCCCCAGGAAGTAGTTTGAATGGCTCTCCAAGGGGATTACAGTGCCAGGTTCCAGCCTCTTCAGGCGAAAGGCTCCCGTCCCCACCGGCGATCGGCCGAACGGCCGCTCCCGGGATTCCACGGCTTCGCGGGGAACGACCGAGGCCGATGGAAGCGACAGCACATGCAGAAAAGGAGCATAGGGCTGCTCCAGGGAGATCTGCAGGGTATGCGAGCCCACGGCCCTGAGGCCGCTGACTCTGTCCGCCTTTCCCGAGCGGAAGGCCCCGGCTCCCCCGATCCGGGTGTAATACTCCGAGTCCACCGCTTTCCATCGGGGGTCCAACAGCCGGGTGAGGGAGTAGACGAAGTCCCGGGCCGTGACCGCCCGTCCATTGTGGAACCGGACGTCCCGGCGCAGGTGAAAGGTGTAGGTCTTGCCGTCGAAGGAGACCCGCCAGTCCCTGGCAATGGCGGGAGCAACCCCCAGATTCTCATCCAGCCGCACCAGGCCGTCAAACAGCTGCAGGACGATTCCGGATTCCCAGTAGTTGCGGGAGTGTATCGGGTCCAGCGAATCCACCGCCTGGGTCATGATTCGCAAGACCCCGCCTCTGGCCGGCGCCGGAAGCGGATTTCCGGGAGGATCGCTGGGGCCGCACTGGACCCCAAAGACCAGGAACGGCGCTGCCAGGGCGCCGATCGCCCATGACTTGGCTTTCATGATGCGGTGTTCCGATGAACGGAGCCCGGCGGTCCGGGGGATGGACTTGGGGAGTGGGCCTCAGAGCGTCGATCCGGCAGAGGGGGTGCCGGTGCAGCTCAAAGGCCAAGGGTCCTGGACTGGGCCGAGCCTGCTCTCGCTACAGGAATGCTGGCGGCTCTATTGCCGTCTGGTTGATCTTAGCAGGAACCATTGTGTTCATGCCTCCTTTGTGCGAGGCTTGAGCCTGAATCCATGCGAAAGGAACCGGCCGTGATGAGATTGTCCGCACCCGGTAGCCTCACTTCACGGACCGTCCTGTGTCTTGCCGCCCTCTTGGCGTGGATTGGGATGTCCGGCTGCCGGACCCGGCCACAGCCGGCGGATTCCCTTGAGTCCGCCCGCCAGTCGGCCGTCCAGCGCCAGCGGCGGATCATCTTCAACAACGACGGGGACGACCTGTTGCACTTGGCCGGCCCGGCGACCGCGGAGAAGTTTCTGTCGGTTCGGACCGAGCATGCGGCCGGAACCATGGTGGACAGCGTCTTCTATTTTTCCCGCAGGCCGATCAGCCCTCTCTACACGGGAGCGGTAAAGAGCGAGCCCCTGGCCGGCCGCCTGCGCGACTTGGCCCGACAGGGCACAGACGATCTCCGCCTGGTGATCGAGGCCTCCCGCAAGCAGGGGATTGAAGTCTTCTGGTCGATGCGGATGAATGATATTCACGACAACGCCAAACACCCATCCGAGATTGCGCAATGGAAGAAGGATCACCGTCACCTTCTGATGGGCAGGCCCGCCGACAAGGAGCGCTTCCCCGCTTCGGACCCGCGCAACATCTGGACCTTCGTCGACTATGCTCATCCCGAGGTTCGCGACCTCATGGTGGAGACCTTCAAGGAGGTGCTGGCCGGCTACGACGTGGACGGCGTCGACCTGGACTTCCTGCGCCATCCTGCCTTCTTTCCCGAGACCCGCCGCTTCCAGCCGGTCACCCGGCCGCACCTGGAGATGATGACCGAGCTGGTCGGCCGGATCCGCGCGGAGGTATTGGCCGCCAGCCGGCGCAAGGGAAGGCCCATCTTGATGAGCGTTCGGGTCCTCCCTACCCTGGAGCAGAATCGCCACTTCGGTTTTGAGGTCGAGCAGTGGGCGCAGCGTGGCTACCTGGACCTGATAGTGGTGGGAGGCGGGTACGATCCCTTCACCATGCCTGCCGGGGACATGATCGAGCGCGGAAACCAGTGGGCGGTGCCGGTCTATGTCTGCTTGAGCTCCTCCGGCTTCGAGCACTCGATCGGGAGCCGCCGCTTTTACTCCACCGACGCCGACCAGTGGGGTCGGACCCGGCCCAATGCCGATGAGGGGTTGGCTCTCAAGGTCTGGAGGGCGGCCGCGGCCAATGCCTGGCTGGCTGGCGCCAAGGGGATCATGACCTTCAACCTGTTTCCCAGACACCCCGGAAGCAGAGCCACCCGAATGGCTCGCCGGGTGTGGAAAGAGATCGGGGACCCCGACAATCTGGCTCTTACCGACAAGCTCTATGTCGTCGAAAACGTGGAGAGCCTGCAGGGTGGCTTCATGATGGGCTCGGTGCCGGTAGAGGGACGGCTGCCGGTTCAGGTGGCGCCTGGGGCCGAGGTGCAGCGCATCCTGCCGGTGGCGGATGACCTGGCCGGGGCCGGGGACCGATTGCAATCCCTCGAGTTCCGGCTGAAGCTGGCGGGCCCGCGAAAAAGGGATACCGTAACGGTTCGTCTCAATGGGGAACGGTTGCGCCTGACCCGGCGCCGGCCCGACTGGTTGATCGGCCCGGTCCCGGCGCAGGTGATGCGGAGGGGATCCAATGTTGTGAAGGTCGAGCTGGGGGCCGCGGCGCCGTCGGCGCTGACGCTGGAGGGTCTGGAGCTGGAAGTGACCTACCGGCGCTGAGGAGGAGGGGGAGGATGATCAGAGCGACCGATCCCAAGAATTCCATCTCCCGAAGGGGATTTATCGGAGCGATGGGACTGGCCCCGGCAGTTTTCCAGGCGGTGGGCACTCCGGCCGAGGGCGACTCCAAGCCGGCGGCCCCCGGCTTTTGGCACTCGCCCCGCCGCTCGGGGGTCTTGCTGGCGGACCTTTCCAGCGCGCAGCCGCGTGAGGCCATCAGCCCCAAGCCCAGAAAGGGGTGCTGGTACACGATTCCCTACCGGACCCAAACGGGCATCCAGGGAGTGATGGTGGCCAGGGGACAGATGACCCATCCTCCCGACCTGAGGTTGTCCCTGCCGGTCCGGGGATGGCATGCCATCTACGTGGGGCTCTTCGGCGGGTCCAGGATCGACGAGCTCAGACTGCGGCTGAAGCTGAGCGACGAGAAATTGTTCGAGAGCCTGGCCCCCAGTCGGTTGGGCTACCAGCGCAAACCCGACGGGAGCTGGCTTCGCCCGCGACCGGCCATCGGGGTGACCGACATCGAGGAGGTCTTCTGGAAGGCCGCCGACCTCGACGGGCAGCAGTTGGTAATCTCCCACCTGAGGACCAGCCATCCCAGTGTGGCCCAGCTTGCCTTTGTGCGGCTGGTTCCGTTGACCGCCGAAGAAGTCGAGGAGTACCGGATGGCCGGCGGGCGCCCCGAGACCAGGTTTCTGGCGGCGGAGATGGACGGGCAGGGCCCCTTTCATAGGGGTGCGCGGACGGTGCAGGACATCCAGGAAGACCTGGAGCCGCTGCGGGGCACCGACATGGGGAAGCTCTTCCTGGGAACCGGGGGCATCGGCGCCGGCCAAACCCTCTATCCCAGCCGGGTGGGTGCGATGATGGGCGCCGGAGAGGAAGACTATCCGGTAGAAGCCGGGAAGCGGGCCGCGGAGAGCCTCCTCGGCTTTCAATCCCGCGGCATCGATCCGCTCAAGGTGGCCGTGGATCATGCCCATTCCATGGGCATTGAGGTCTACCTGGGTTTTCGCATGGGCACCATGGCCTCCATGCCTCCGGTCTGGTTCGAGCCCGCGCAATTCTGGAAAAGGAACCCGCAGTGGCGCTGTCGGGATCGGGAGGGTCACACCATTGTTCGACTGAGTATGGCCTACAGCCGGGTGAGACGGTTCTACCTGGACCTGCTGGCGGAGTTGGCGGGCTATGGGGTCAAGGGGGTGCAGTTGATCTATACTCGCCGGCCTCCTTTCGTGCTGTTCGAGCCGCCGGTGGTCGAAGACTTCAAGAAGGCTTATGGGATCGATCCCCGCCAACTCCCCGAACCGGCCCGCCAGCGGCGGGGGGACCCACCGGCGGCCGACGAGCGCTTGGAGAGGCACTGGGCAACCTATGTCACCACATTCATGCGGGAATTGCGCCAAAGGTTGGACCGGCAGCGCCCCCGGGGGCCTAGGATCGAAGTGGTGGCCAATGTGGGCTACGACGCTGCCTGGAATCGCCACGCCGCCCTGGATCTGGAGACCTGGACCCGAGAAGGCCTGGTGGATATCCTCTGCGTCTATACCGGAGGAGACGGGTCTCAGCGAGTGGATTACGATTATTTCCAGGGGATCACCCGGGGCACCCGAAGCGTCTTCTTCGAAGACATCACTCCACGCAACATGCCAGGTAGCCAGTATGCCCGCCAGGCACGTAAGGCATTTGAGGGGGGAGCCGCCGGCCTGGCCTTCTGGGACAGCGGCGGCAGAATTGTGCGCAAGACCCAATGGCACACCGTCAGGCGACTGGGCCATCGGCAGGATCTGGAGGCAATGACTCGCCAGCCGCGGGGGTATTGCATCCATCCGCTCCAGCTGATTGACGGTTGGAGCGTGGAGTTGCGATACCGGTAGTGTGACGGGAGTGGAAGGGAGGTGGATGCAGTGCCGGCTGGAACTATCAATCGACGGTCGCGGGCTCCAAGGGTGCCGGGCCGCCGCATCACTCCCGATTCGGACCGCGGGGCAGGGGATCGAAGAGCTGCAACTGGACGCGCGCCGAAAGGAAGGATGCAGGCCGCGGCCGCCATTGCCAGCAGCTTGACCGCCGGCCTGAAGCCGGGGGACATCCTCGGGGTCATCCGGGAGCGGACCCGACCGATTATCGGTGGTGACTATTGGGCTTTGGCCCGGCTCGATCGCGAAGGTCGGTCCTGGGAACTGACGACAGCGCGGGTCCAATCCGATGCCGGTCCCGAGTCCGGGGGACGGCTTCCTCTGGACCACCCCTTGCTGGCGCCCGTCCTCGAATTTCCCGGAGTGCCTTTTTTCGGGCAGCGAATTGCGAGCCCCGGAGCGAGTAGGCGTGTCCGCCCCTTTCCGGGGGAGGCTAGTTTCCATACTCTGCTGCCTCTGATGACCCGGGGCCGCCTGGCGGGCGCCCTGGTGCTGGGACATTCGATGGACGGCTCCCTGCAGCAGTCCGATCGGGACTTCCTGAGGCTGGTGGCCGATCAGGCGGCTTTGGCTCTGGAAAACACTCATCTCCGCCAGCAGGTGGAACTGGAGCGCCAGTTGAAGCGGCTCATGGTCACCGACGATCTGACGGGCCTCTACAACCAGCGGGATCTGTTCGAGCACCTGCCTGTCGAAATGGAACGTGCCAACCGGTCCGGCAGCGCCTGCTCGCTGTGTCTGTTCGACCTGGACCGGTTCAAGGAGTACAACGACACCCATGGCCACCTGGCGGGGGACCGCTTGCTTCGAACCGTGGGCGCCGTCGTATCCCGGACCATTCGCGCCAGGACGGACCGGGCATTTCGCTATGGAGGAGACGAGTTTGTGTTGCTCCTGCCACACACCAGCCGAGCGGAAGCCCAGGTCCTGGTGGACCGGCTCCGCCGCGCCCTTTCCCAGGCCCTGGCCGGGGCGGTCGGTTTCAGCGCGGGAATCGCGGAATACTCTCCGGGGATGGAGAGCAGGGAATTCATCGAAGCCGCCGATCGGCTCATGTACCGGGCCAAACGCAAGGGCGGCAACCGCCTGGAACCGGGAAGCGCACAGCGGCGGAGATCGGCGTAAATGGCCATTAAGGGACAGAAATTCCTGGAGTTGGTCGCCCTGGTGGATCGGCTGCGGGGTCCCGACGGTTGTCCCTGGGACCGAGAGCAGACCTTCGATTCCCTCAAGCCCCTCCTGCTGGAGGAAGCCTATGAGACCCTGGAGGCGATGGACAGCGGCGACCGGTCGGCCTTTTGCAACGAGTTGGGGGATCTGTTGTTCCAGGTGGCCTTTCTGTCCCAGATGGCCGAAACGGAAGGCGCCTTCGACATCGACCAGGTGGCGGACGGAGTCGTCGGCAAGATGGTGCGGCGCCATCCCCACGTGTTCGGCGACGCCAAGGCGGACAGCGCCGAAGGGGTCTTGCATCAGTGGGAGGACATCAAGCGCCAGGAACGCTCTGGAGATTCAGCCGGCGGAAGCTCGGAGGACTCGATCCTGGACCATCTGCCCCGGCTGCCGGCTCTCCTGACCGCGCTGAAGATCACCGGCAAAGCCTCCCGGGTGGGCTTCGACTGGTCTCACATCGAAGGTGTGGTCGAAAAGCTGGAGGAGGAGATCGGGGAACTCAGGCAGGCTCTGGATTCCCCCGCGGCTGCAAGGCGGGAGCGTATTGAGCAGGAGGTCGGGGACCTGCTCTTTGCGGCCGTCAATATCGCCCGGTTTCTGGACATCGATCCCGAAACGGCTCTGCGGAAGTCCAACCGGAAGTTCGCCAGGCGATTTCGGTTCATGGAGACCGCTCTGCGGCGAGCGGGCAAAGACCTGGGGGACAGCACCTCGAAAGAGATGGAACAGCTCTGGGAGCAGGCCAAGAAGGCCCTGTGAGGCCTTTCTTGCCCTCAGGCCTCCGTCCCTTGCGGCCCGCGAAGCCGGGTAGCGGAAGGGGCCGTCGATCCGATGGACGCGGGTCAACCCCCGGCAATGGCCGGAATGATCGACAGCTCGTCCTTTTCGGTGACCGGGGTCTGGAGATTCTCCAGGAAGCGAATGTCCTCTTCGTTGAGGAAGATATTGACGAAGCGCCGGACCTTCCCCTCGGATTCGCAGATGCGGTCCTTGAGGCCCGGAAATTGCCGGTCGATGTCTTCGATGATCTCCAGCACCGATCCGCCCGTCCCGGTGATCACTTCCTGACCTCCGGTGAGCGTTCTCAGTTGAACGGGAATACGCACAGATGTGGGCATGAAGCCTCCTCTCTTGGTGAGTCCGACGGGTGAACCGCGGTCCAGATCATTTTCTCTCCATCTGTGAGCAATCAGCTGGTGTGAGGTCAGGTATTGAAGGGTGGATTCCCTGTCGGATTTCCCTTCAGCATTCTGTAGAAGGGCAATACGATCTCGGCCATTGCATTCCAGTAGTCCTGGGAGTTCCTGAGTCCCTCGTAACCGACCAGTTGCTCCATCTCATCAGCGATCTCGCTGCACGAACGATCCATCTTCAGACCTTTCCGTTCAACAAAACCCCTGAACGTTTCGAGAACGATCGCCAGCGCATCGTTTCTGCCCTCTCTTTCCGCTTCGGGAAGCGGGATATCGAAGTACGAGTAAGACTGCCCCTTCAACATCCTACTGAAAGGGGTGACTACGTCATCCATTACCTGTCGATAGTCCTGGGATTTTTCGTCGCAGTTGCCCTTAACCTGCTGTTCCATGCCACCAGCAGCCCGTTGACGTTTTTGGACCAGTCCCTTTTGCCAGGCGACTTCGTTGAACGCACCGAGCACGACATCCAGCCCACCGTTCCAACCCAGTTGTTTGTCAGTCACGACAGCTTTTCTTGAGTCAAAGGTGGACAATTGGCTTCTCCGAGGGGGCCTCAGGTCTTCCAAGCCTAAATACCACAGTAATTACGAAAGTACGTTTTTCAGCTTTGCACCGCAATGGAGCAGCTTGATTCGTTTCCCTTGGCCACGCAGATTGATCTGCGTGTAACGAAGCTTGTCCCGATCATGTCTGTGGATACCACGATGAGCCAGAACCGGAACAAACTGGAATGGGCTTCCGAGGGGAAGCCATGCATCGGCTACGTTACTACCCCCCTGAAGCTGTTCCGCAACGTCGTCCACCTTGAAACCGCCTCCCTTCAATTCAATTGGCACGACCCAGCCCGTACCGTCTTGCTCCCCGATGAACAGGTAATCGCAGCGTTTCTGATCTTCTTGAATCGGCAGCGCTGCACCATCCAGATCTACGATAAGACGCGGTGCCGGCGCGTCATTCAGCGAAACGGAACATTTTCCCTTCTTGCACTTGTTGGTGCGGCAGTCGTTGTCAACTTCTTGGGCAACCGAGGCAACCAAAGCACTCATTGGTTGCTACTTTCTTGCAACCGGTTGAAGATCTCGGCGCCTTCGTTGTAGAGGGTTTCACTAACTTCTGCGAAACCAGATGGATAGAGTCCGGTTTGGCGGTCCAGTGTGATTTTCTTCACCGTAGAGCCCTTGGGCCGTTTAGTTGTCTCGAACAGCCACACGCCGAGTTCATCGGGACGGAGAGAAAAATCTTCCTCAATGACACCCTTCCGGTTGTTCTTTGGCAGTCCCGAGAGGCTCACTAGATTTCCGATCTGTTCCAGGAACCATTCGCTGTGAGTCGTTATGACGATCCGCACCCCGGCACGAACCGCCCGGGCCAGTTCACGTGCGAAGGCGGCCTGCACGGCGGGGTGGAGATGAGATTCCGGCTCCTCGATGATGAGCAGGTCGCCGAGACGCACGACATGCCGCAGATACAGGACGACCGGGGCCAGTTCGGAGACCATGGAGGAGGACCGCATCAGCGGTAGATCTTTTTTCCAATCTCTCGGTCGATAGGTGAAGCTAGGGTAGCCGGTTAGCGAGGGGTCCACCCGGACCTTACCCATGAGGATATTATCTTCCAACTGTCTGGCGAGTTCGCGGGCAGTCCCGTGATGAGAGCGAACTCGTGCTGAACTCATTTCGACCAACTGCTCTAGAAAATCAGCCAGCACCCCCGACAGTATCGGGACATCCAGGGAACGGCGCAGCCCTGCAGTTGCGGCTTTCTGCCATAGCACGCTTGCCACCACGTGATGGCTTTGCATGACGCCAGTACGACCAGCCGGGAGGTAATAGGCACTCTGGTATAGTGGACCAAGCACGGTTCGGAACAGCATCTGTGTGAGCGATTCAACCAGGAACTCAAGATCCTGGGATTTGACGACCCCGAGGGTCGTGAACCGCCGCAGCCACTCATTCCGCTCGTCCAAACTTCCGGGGAATCCGATTTCAAGCGGCTCGATGTCGGAGATGCGCCCGGAGAATCGGCAGTCGCCGTTGCCGAACTCAAGCTGATAGCAAGCCTTCCCGGCGCCGGTTTGGGACACGCCAAAGCCGATTTGCGAGGCAGTGGCCGAACCGTAGCGTCGAACCAGTTCGGCTGATCTTTCGACCCCAAAGCACCGCTCTATTTGCTTTTCCAAATCGCGCCCGAGACTCTTGATTTGCTCCAGGGAGGAACGCATGTAAGCGGCCGCCTCGCTCGGCAATGCTGGCAGCGGTTCCGTTTCCGCTGCCAGCGCTTTCACTAACCAGTCATGTAGACCTCGTCGGACCTCTGTTTCATTTGCTGCAGATCCCAGCTCTGTTGAGTCAATTCTCCAACCCAGGCGATGCGAATACCACCCTCTATGGGTGAGGGTCAGCCCACCCAAACACCGATGAAGGGCATAGATCAAGATCGCCAGGTAGGATTTGCCGGTATTGCTGGGGCCGATGAAAACCGTGAGCGGGCGCAGATCCACGCTTGCCTGGGCGATCGGACCGAAATTGTTTACGTCGAGACGGTAGTTGCCCTTTTGGGAGTCATCACCATTCTGATTGTTCATCGAATTCCCATGGTCTCCAGCGCACAGTTGTAAGAGTATAACCTCTTCTTCTTTAGATCATGAACCCAGCGACCCAGTGAGAAATGCGGCCCCGGTCGGCGAATTTACTGCTTGCCTTCCAGCATCCCCCGAGCCAGCAGCAGCTCCGCGTTGAGGATGGCGGCTCCCGCCGCCCCTCGGATGGTGTTGTGCCCCAGCAGGTCGAACTTGTAGTCCAGGATGGGACAGGGGCGGATGCGTCCCACCACCGTTGCCATTCCCTTTTCCAGGGTTCGGTCCAGACGGGGCTGGGGCCGATCCGGCTCTTCCAGGCAGACCACCGGCCTGCGGGGTGCGCTGGGCAGATTCAATTCCTGGGGGAGCGATCGGAATGAGGCCAGGGCTTCCACAAGCTGACCGCGGGAGGGACGCTGCCGGAAGCTTGCCGAGACCGCTTCCAGGTGCCCGTCCTGCACGTTCACCCGGTGGCACTGGGCGCTGATTCGGAACTCCGCCCGGTCGACTTGGCCCTCCTTGCATTGTCCCAGGATCTTCAGAGGTTCGGTCTCCACCTTCTCCTCTTCTCCCTCGATGTAGGGAAGCACGTTGTCGGTCACGTCCAGACTGGATACTCCTGGATAACCTGCGCCCGAGAGCGCCTGCATGGTCACCACGCTTACCCTCTCCAGGCCGAAGGCCCGGTGCAGCGGCGCCAGCGCCAGAACCAGGGCAATGGTGGTGCAGTTCGGATTGGTGACAATGAACCCCGAGGACCGGGTGCGCTCTTTCTGCAGGGGAATCAGTTCCAGGTGGTCGGGGTTGATCTCGGGGACCAGCAGCGGCACATCCTCGTCCATGCGGTGGCTTCCGGAGTTGCTGACCACCGGATAGCCGGCTCGGGCAAAATCGCTCTCCACCTCTCCGGCAATCGAGGAGGGCAGGCCGGAAAAGACGAAGTCGACCTCCAGCCCGGGGCGGCAGGGGCTGAGGATTCGGTTCCTCGCATACTCCGGCAGGGGCTCCGGGACCTTCCAGGAGCAGGCCTGCTGAAAAAGCTTGCCCACTGAACGGCCTGAAGCCGCGACCGCTCCCAGCTCGAACCAGGGATGGTTCTCCAGCAACTGAATGAAACGCTGGCCGACGGTGCCGGTGGCTCCCAGAACCCCCGCCCGCAATTTCCTGGTCATTGACTGACTCCGGTGTTCAACGCCTTCATTCCCTGTTGCTTTCCCGCGCCATGGGGGCACGCCCCCGAATTCCAGCCCCGGCCCGGAACTCCTCCCATCACAGTTGCTCGAGGGCCGAGAGGCAGCGATCGATATCGTCCTCGGTGTTGAAGTAGCCGGGGCTGATTCGGACGGCCCCCTCGGGCGCCGTGCCCAGCTCCCGGTGAAGGTAGGGAGCGCAGTGCAGGCCGGGCCGGACGGCGATTTCAAAGGAGTTGTCCAGGATCATTCCCACCTCCGAGGCGGTGTAACCCTCCTGGTTGAACGCCAGCGAGCCCACCCGGCGGTGCGTGTCCAGGGAGCCGTAGAGACAGATCCTGGGATTGTCCCTGAGGGATTCGGTCAATCGAGCCAGCAAACGCCGCTCGTGACCGCGGATCCTGTCCAGGCCCTCGCCGGTCACAAAACGCAGGCCGGCTCTCAGCCCCGCCACACCCAGGGTGTTGGGCGTTCCTCCTTCCAGAAGGTGGGGAAGGCTTCGAGGCTGCAGGGGGGCTTCCGAATCGAAACCGGTCCCGCCTTCCCGCCAGGGGAGCGGCTCGACCCGGTGGCCCACCAACAGAACGCCGGTTCCGGGTGGACCGAACAGGGCCTTGTGGCCCGGAATGGCCAGCAGATCGATGCCCATGGCCTGCATGTCGATGGGAACGATTCCGGCTGTCTGTGCCGCATCCACCAGAAACAGCGCCTCGTGCCGCCGGCAGATCCTGCCCACCTCGGCAACGGGTTGCAGGGTTCCCAGGACGTTGGAGGCGTGCAGCAGGACCACCAGCCGCGTCCGCGAGGTCAGGGCCCTGCGAAAGTCTTCCGGATCGACGAATCCCTCCTGGGAGAAAGGCAGCTGGGTCAGCCTGATGCGGCCGTCGCTTTCCAACTGTCTCAAGGGGCGGGAGACCGAATTGTGTTCCAGCAGGCTGGTGACCACGTGGTCTCCCGGCTGCACCACCCCCTTGATGGCCATGTTGAGAGAGTCGGTGCCGTTGAGGGTGAAAATCACCCGGCGATGGTCGTCCAGTCCAAAAAAGCGGGCCAGCAGGTTGCGGGTGTCGTCCATGGTTTTTTCCACCCGGACGGCCCACTGGTGTCCCCCTCTGCCGGGGTTGGCCCCATCGCGGCGCAAGTAGTCCTGCAATTCCCGGTAGACGGCCTCCGGCTTGGGAAAGCTGGTGGCTGCGTTGTCCAGATAGATCATGGTGGGCGGCGGTTGTCTGCAATCTCCCGGTATCGCCCTGGCGGGGCGCGGCTGCTGCGGCCCGGGGGACGGTCACTTACGCCCCGGCGGGGATCTCAGTTTCCGATGTACCGGGAATAGAGTGAACGGGCCTCCTGGGGGTCCCGTGTGCCCTTGACGATGCTCCGACCGTCGGGAAAGACGGCTATTTCAATCTCCTTCAGCCGGAACCTGAGCAGAAACCGATTGTACGAAACGCTGCCTAGAGGTTCCAGGCGGCGGCCCAGTTGGGGGAAATCCAACTGTTTCCCCGGGGCCTGACTGATCTGGACCGAGTCTCGCCCGCAGAGAACGGCGGCCAGGGATTCCCGCTCCCCCTCCAGGAAGTCGTAGCGGCCCAGGTGGCAGGCCGGACAATCCCCGCTGGCACGGCCGCTTTCGATCTCCAGGCGCCGCCAGGTGTTCCGCCAGACGTCCAGGCTGACCAGGCTGTGGTTGACGCGCTCCAACCGTCCAGTCAGGATCTTCAAGGCTTCGGCCACCTGCAGGGAGGCCACCAGGTTGACGGCCGGCGCCAGCACGCCCGCCGTGTCGCAGGTGGGCGTGGTTCCAGGCGGTGGCGGGGATTCGAAGACACATCGCAGGCAGGGCGTCCGGCCGGGAACAATGGTCATGGTCAGGCCCTCGCTTCCCACCGCGGCCCCGTAAATCCAGGGGATTCGCTGTTTCTGAGAGACGTCGTTCAGCAGGAAGCGAGCCTCGAAGTTGTCGGTGCCGTCCAGAATGCAGTCCGCACCCTCCAGCAGGGATTCGGCGTTGCGATAGTTGAGGTCCTTCACCCGGGCCTCCACGGCTACCGAGGAGTTGATGGCCTGCAGGCGCCGTGTGGCGGCCACCGCTTTGGGGAGGCTTTCCCGAACGTCCTCTTCCGTGAACAGGGTTTGCCGCTGCAGGTTGCTTTCCTCGATGAAGTCCCGGTCGATCAGGCGGAGTCTTCCGACCCCCGCACGGGTCAATGCCTCGGCCTGCACCGTTCCCAGAGCTCCGCAGCCCACGATGACCACTCGGCTGCCAAGCAGGCGCTTCTGTCCGGCTGTGCCAATTTCCGCAAAGAGGATCTGGCGGGAGTAACGGGATGGAAGATCCGACATGAACGTTTCTCTGAGGGGCGGGACCTCCCGAAAACAAGCCGGCGCGCCCGACCCGGACCAATGCCGGAAGGTGCGTGAAGGCCGGACTGCTTTCAGCCGACAGCCGACACCTTCGGGAGGGTTTGTTCGAACTCGCTCAGCCTGGCCGGAATGACCGCGGGCTCGGTCAGACGCCCCTGGACGGCCTCCTGGGTCTTCAGTCCGTTACCGGTGATGGAGATCACCGTAAGGTCGTCGCTGCTGATTCTGCCTTGTCCGATCAGCTTGCGGGTCACGGCCACGGTGACTCCACCGGCCGTTTCGGTGAAAATGCCTTCTTCCTCGGCCAGGAGCTGGATGCCGTCCACCACCTGCTCGTCGCTGACGTCCTCTCCCCAGCCGCCGCTTTCCAGCATGGTCTTGAGAGCGTAATAGCCATCGGCAGGATTCCCGATGGCAATGGACTTGGCGATGCTGTCGGGCTTCACCGGCTTGATGAAATCCCGGCCGGTCTTGACGGCGGTGGTAATGGGTGAGCAGCCGGTGGCCTGAGCCCCGAAGATCCGACAACGGCTGTAGGGAATCAGATCCAGCTTCTGCATTTCAGTGAAAGCCTTGCGGATCTTGGTAATGAGCGATCCTCCCGCCATGGGGACCACGATGCAGTCGGGTGTCCTCCATCCGAGTTGTTCCGCGACCTCCAGGCCAAAGCTTTTCGAACCCTCCGCATAGAAGGGGCGAAGGTTGATGTTGACGAAGCCCCACCGATACTTCCCCACGATCTCGCTGCACAGCCGGTTCACGTCGTCGTAGTTTCCATCGATCTTGATGACGTTGTTCTTGTAGATCAGCGTGCCCAGAACCTTGCCCATCTCCAGGTCGGCCGGGATGAACACGTAGCTGTTGAGTCCCACGCTGGCGGCGTTGGCGGCCACGGCGTTGGCGAGGTTACCGGTCGAGGCGCAACCCACCGTGTCGAAGCCGAATTCCAGAGCCTTGGAGAGGGCCACGGCCACCACCCGATCCTTGAAGGACAGGGTTGGAGCGCAGACGCTGTCATTCTTGATATAGAGATTCTTCAGACCCAGCCTTCCGGCCAGGTTGTCCGCCCGGACCAGCGGCGTGAAGCCGGCCTGGGACCCTACCCGGGCTTCTCCGTCCAGCGGCAGCAGTTCAGCGTAGCGCCACATGTTGGGAGCCCTGTTCCTGATGACTTCGCGTCGCAGCAGCGGCCGGATGGCCTCGTAATCGTAGACTACTTCCAGCGGCCCGAAGCAGAATTCACAGACCGACAGGGGTTCCTTGGGGTAGGACTGTCCACACTCTCGGCATTGCAGGCCGTTCACAAAAGCCATAAAATCCTCGCTGGCAGCGTTGAACCCGCACAACTATCCGGGTCGCTGCATACATGATGAAAAGCAGTTTGTCTTCAACACCTTATGGGCCAAAAAAAACCCCTTCGATAAGAAGAGGCGGGTATCGGCTCTATTCTTATCTTTCAGAAACTTGGTTCTGTCGGAGTTGGCACCTTCCCTGGAAGGGGGGTTGCCGTGGCTTCACAGGGCCAGTCCCTCAGCCACTCTGGATAAGAACGTTATTCAATTGTCGGAAAGGATTATAGTCGGGCGGAGCCGAATGTCAAGGAGTGAACCCGTGATTCCGGCTGGGGGCTGCGCTATCGAGCACAGTTTTCCAGCAATTCAACGACGTCCCCCGTCTCCTGTCCCTTATTCGGCCCTCTCGACCCTCCTGCAAGAACTCTGGTGAGAAAACGGGTTATGCCGTAGAATTTAGGGAAGTTTCATGCTGTTTGACATAGTGTACCCTGCTTGGCAGAAAAGTGTACTGCTGACGAAGGGAGACAGACGATGCGATTGACACCACCACTCTACATCGGGAGCTGCCGATGGGCGGCAGCCGTCATTCTGGTTCTGGCCGGCGCCTCCCTGTCGGGAGCCCAGACCAAGGGCGGCCGCATCCAGGGGTACGTTTTCGACCAGACGCAAGCCGTCATACCGGACGTTACCGTGACCGCCACCGACCAGGAACGGGATGTGGAGCGAAAAACCGTCACCTCCGCGCTGGGGGAGTATGTTTTCAGCCACGTGATGCCGGGCCTCTACACGCTGCGTTTCGAGGCGGAGGGCTTTGTCCCCTACCTGGCCGAGAACTTCGAGGTCCGCGTGGGAGAGACCGCGGCCTTTTCCCCGGAGCTGACCCTGGGCACGGCCACCAGGAGCATCGTGGTTTCAGCCGTAGCCGAGCGCCCGGCGATCGACACCCATCAGACGGCGCAGGCCGACTATATCGACTCCGTCCGCATCGAGAACCTCCCCATCAACCGCCGGGACTACCTGGATCTGGCTCTGCTGACCCCGGGAGTCGTCAGCACGAACGATATGGTCGATGACCGGGACGGCCGAATTGTGGTCACTCCGCATTCAGGGCTGGGCATTGGGGGGGGCAGCGGGCGAAACAACACCTTCATGCTGGACGGCTTGAACAACGTCTTCGACACGGGAGCGGTTCGGTCGACCATTACCCAGGCGGCGGTGCAGGAGTTCCAGGTGAACCGAAACACGTTTTCGGCCGAGCTGGGCGGGGCGCCGGGAGGCGCGATCAACATCGTCACCAAGGGCGGTACCAGCCAGTTGCATGGAAGCCTGTTCGGGCTGCTCCGCAACCGCCACGTCCAGGCCCGCAACTACTTCGATCCACGGAAATCGGCCTATACCCGAGCCCAGAGCGGCGCCTCGATCGGCGGACCGCTGGGACGGGAGGGGACGTTTTTCTACGGCGCCTATGAACGGCTGGACCGCCACGAATCGGTCTTCGTTCCCCTGCTGCGGGACGACTCGTTCCTGTACGAGCTGACCCCCTCGCAGCAGGCCCTGATGGCGGGCCTGGGCACGACGGGGCTGATCCCGGCGCCGCTGTTGGACGAGTTCGCGGCTGCTCTGACGCCGGGAAACTATCCCCACCTCGTCTCCTTGTTCGAGCAGAACAGCGGGGTGTTTCCGTTCGGGGAGGAACGCCAGCAGTTCCTGGGGCGTGTGGACCACACGGTGGGGGATGGGCATACGCTGTTCACGCGGGTCAACTGGACCGGCTTGGACAGCGAGAATACGCAGTTCGGATCGCTGGTCTCCTACAGCCGCGGCCGGAACATCCACACCAACGATTTCGGGGTGGCACTGGGCAATACGCTGCTGATCAACCCGGAGCTGGCCAGCGAAACCCTCCTGGGATTCAACTATCACGACTCCGGCGTGTATCCGACCGACCCCTACGGTCCGTCGATCGACATCAACGGGTTCGGCCTGTTCGGACGGGACCTGATCATGCCGACTCGCATCGTGGAACGGGCCGGCCAGGTGCGGCAGAATTTCACCCGTACTTCCGGCCCGCATACCTACAAGTTCGGCATCGACGCCGGGGGCTCGCGTTTCAGCATCAGATCGGAAACCTTTTTCGGAGGGCGCTTTCAGTTCGGCGAGGCTGTGCCTCTGTCCCTTATAGTCGACAACGGCATCGGCGCAGGAGCGGCTCAGCTGCTGCAGGGCGCTCTGACGGCGTTCGGACAGCCCCAGCTTGCAGCCGCGCTGGACGAACCGATCTCATCCCTGCAGGCCTATGCCCTGGGGCTGCCGCTTATTTACCAGCAGGGCTTCGGCAGTCCCTATTGGATCGGATGGAAGAACTATCTCAACTTCTTCGCCGAAGCCTCCTGGCGCCTGCGGCCCAACTTGCAACTGACGCTGGGCGGCCGTCACGAGTTCGAGGTCAAGACGCGGTTCCCGACCGACAAGAACAACTTTGCGCCCAGACTGGGATTCGCCTGGAGCCCCGATCCGCGTGTGGTCGTACGCGGAGGCTTCGGCATCTACTACGCCAGGATCGAAAGCCAGATCACCTACATCAGGGACCTGCTGGGAGAGGCGGGCGATATCTTCCAGGTATTCGTCCCGCTGACCGGGTTATCCGGAATCAACAGTGCGTTGACCGGCGGTCTGCTCACCTCGGCAGAGATCTACCAAACCGCCCTGCAGCGGGGCATCCTGGGGACCCGTTCCATCACGCCTCAGGACCTGGCCATCCACGGGATCGATCCGGGACCGGGGCTTCCGTTGCGGGTGCAGTTCGATGTGGCCGACGACACGGTCAATCCCTATTCCCAGCAGGCCAGCCTCGAGATCCAGCGCGAGGTGGCCGACGGCTACACCGTCTCGCTGGGATACAACTTCAACCGGGGCGTCCACATTATTCGTCCCCTGGACACCAACCTCTACCAGGCGGGAACCAACGAGCTGGGACGCCCGATCGTGGGCTTTCACAATCCGCTGGTGTTGCAGAACAACATCTACGGCAGTTGGGCCAATTCCTCCTACCATGCCTTTATGGCCCAGTTCCGGAAACGCTTCTTCGACGGATTCACCCTCTCGGCCCACTACACCTGGAGCAAGACCATGGACGAGAACACCGACTACAACTCCTCGTTCCAGCCGCACTTGCAGTGGGACGCCAAGGCCGAGTGGGCCTTGTCTTCCTTCCACCGGAAACACAACTTCGTCGCCTACACGGTGGTGGATCTCCCCTGGAGATCGGGCACCGGAGGCGGATTCGGTCACGCCCTGATCCGCGACTTCACGGTCTCGGCCATTGCGAGCGCGCGCTCGGGGGCGCCCTTCAATCTCAACTCGGGCTTCGACAGCGTGGGCGACCGCCACAACGACACTCACCGCCCCTGGGGCGTGGGCCGCAACGTCGGCATGGGGCCCGACTTTTTCTCTTTCGATCTCCGACTGAACCGTGAGATTCCGCTCACCGAGACCTGGACTCTGGGGCTGATCGCCGAGGCCTTCAATCTGTTCAACCGAACCAACTTCAAGCACATCAACAGCACGGTCGGCGACGTGAGTATCGACGAACTTCCTTCCCGGCTGGTGGGCCGCCGGGGACCGGTCACCGAGCCCTTCTCCTTCACGGCGGCATTCGATCCGCGGCAGTTCCAGTTGTCGCTGCGACTCAATTTCTAGCGGCGTGCAGACATTCGAAGCCCAAAAGCTCGCCGCTGAGATCTGGGCGCGCATCGAGTCCTCAAAGTCTCAGTAGCCGCCCCCTCCTGCTTCCGGAATTTTCCTTTATTACACTATCCTCCGCTGGTCCCGCCCCCGCCTCCTCACCGTCCACGCTTCAGGTTTTGTCGCAGCAGGCGGTCGACCAGCCGCTTCAGGAACTCGTCGGTCTGGATCGACATGGCCACCCGACTGTTGGGCGGCCGGCTTTCGTCGATGACCGTGAATCCCTCGGCGGTGGTGCGGACGTGAGCAGCGCGGGTGCGGAACAGCTCCGGCCAAAGCACCATGCCGATGGGGACGGGGTCGAAGAGGATGGGTGTTTCCCGCCCCCAGAGCCGGTAGAGAGCCTGAAGCGCGTCGGTGAGCGGCGATCGGTGGGACCAGAGGGCCTGGCGTTGTTCGGCCTTCAACTCCACAAAAGCCGTGACGTCCAGGCCGGCGTAGGTGATCGGGGTCGTTGAGGAAGACAGGATGCGGGCGGCGGGGATATCGGCCCGCACGTTCCACTCGGCTGAGGGCACGGGGCTGCCGCCGTATCCCAGGTAGAAGGAACCGAACATGGAGTAGACCCTTTTGGCCAGTTGCAGCGCCTCCGGGTCCTTTTGAAGCAGGTCGGCCAGGTTGGACACCGGACCGACCGATATCAGGGTGATCTGGCCGGGGTTTCGGCGCAATTGGTCCGCGATGAAGTCCGCCGCCGGAGTATCGATGGGCTTGGCCGTTGAAAATCCCTCGGCCCAGGAAAACTGCCGGGGGTCGGGCCCGGTGATTCTTGGATGACCCACTACCAGGGGGGTAGGTCTGCCCAGGGCCACCGGGATCTCCTCGCGCCCGGTTTCGTAGAGGAGGCGACAGGCCAGCCGGCCTCTCTTGTCGGTTTGGCCGTGCCCCAGGGTGATCCCCACGATCTCCAATTCCGGACTGGCCAGCAGCAGCGCCAGGGCGAAGGCATCGTCGACGTCCGATCCCAGGTCTGAGTCCAGGATGACCCTGTGGCGCTCGGCCCGGGCCGTGGGATGAAAGATCATGGCGAAGAGTGCGAGAAATATGAGCGTCAGAGCCGGAGGGATTCGAGCGGTCAACGGCAGCTCCTTTTCTCCTCGCCGTCGCCTGGCTGCCGGGGCAGGCCATCCACTGCCGACGGGTTAGTCGAAGGGCCAGATGCGGGGGATCAGCAGGGTGGCCGCCAGCCAGCTGATGAGGCTCAGCCATGCTCCCACCTTGAAGTAATCGGTAAACCGATACCCCCCGGGGCCGTACACCATGGTGTTGGTCTGGTACCCGATAGGCGTCAGGAAACTGCAGGAAGCGGCAAAGGCCACGCAAAAGGCAAAGGGCCGGGGGTCCCAACCGCCCTGATGGGCGATGGAGATGGCGATTGGGGTCAACAGAGCTGCGGTGGCATTGTTGGACATGATCTCGGTCATCCCCATGGTTGCCAGATAGAGCACAGCGATCAGCGCCACCGGACCCAGGGCGCCGGACCACCCCACCAGGCTGTCGGCAATGAGGTTGGCCGTCCCGGTTTTTTCCATGGCCGCTCCCAGGGCGAGGGTTCCCCCGATCAGGATGACAATGCGCCAGTCCACGGCCAGGTAGGCCTGCCGGAGGGTGAGGCAGCGCGTAAACACCATCAGTAAGGCGCCGAACAGGGCGGCCAACTCTATGTCCAGTTTCTGAAAGGCCGCGGCGGCAATCACCCCCAGAAAGATCAGGACCGCGAAGGGTAGCTTGCTGAGACGGAAATCGGAGCCTTGAGACTCCTCCAGGATCAGCATGAAATCGGAGTCCTGCCTCAGGTTGCCCAGAATTTGCTTGCGCACCTGGACCAGCAGCATGTCCCCTACCCGCAAGCGTACCCGCCCCAGTTTGTCCCGGATCTGGCTTCCGTGTCTCCGGATCGCCAGGGCCGTGGCCTGGTAGCGCTGGCGGAAGTTGGCTTCCTTCAGCGTCAGGCCGATCAGGGACGATTCAGGTGAAATGACAGCCTCGGCCAGGGTGATGTCTTCCGATTTCAGGTCGCCGTCGCTCAGCTTGACGTCGGCCAGGATGTCGACCCCTTCCGTATCGCGAACCTTCAGGATATTGTCCAGGTTTCCCTTCACGATCAGAATGTCTCCGTCCTTGAGTCGGATCTCCTGCAGGAACAACCGGAGCTTCTCGCGGCCGCGCTGGATTTCCAGGACCTCGATGTCCAGCTGTTGGCTGAAATCGGTCTCTCTCAGCCTCTTGTCCAGCAGCGGCGAATCCTCCCGAATCAGCAGTTCCGTCAGGTACTCGCGGAGCCGGTATCCTTCGGTGAGACTGGCTTCGGTAGGCCGGTTGGGGAGCTTCCTCTGTCCGATGGCCAGCATGTAGGCGGCTCCCAGGCCCAGCAGGACCAGTCCCAGACCGCTGAACTCGAACATCTGGAGGGGAGGACGGTTCCCGCCGGCGTAGATGGTGCCGACGATGATATTGGTCGAGGTGCCGATATAGGTGCAGGCCCCTCCCAGGATAGCCGCGTAGGAGAGCGGAAGCAGCATTTTGGAGGGGCTCAGCTTCTTCTCACGGGCGATGTTCAGGACCAGGGGAATAAACATGGCCACCGCCGCCGTATTGCTGATGAAGGCCGAGAACAGGGCGACCACCGGGAAGATCACCACCAACTGGCTGAACTCGGAGGACCCGCCCAGAGACGAGACTTTCTGCCCCAGTTTGGCCACCGCCCCGGTTCGGAGCAGGCCGGCGCTCAGGACCATCATGGCCGCAACCGTGACCGGGGCCGGGTGGCTGAAGCCCGAGAAGCCCTCGGCGGGGGTCAGCACGCCGGTGAGTATCAACAGCCCCACCACCAGCAGAGCCGTCAGGTCTATGGGAAACAGCTCGGTTACGAAAAGGACCAGGGTCAGGAGCAGGATGGCCGAGACAATCAACATCTCCATCTCCACGGTGATTCTCTCCGAGTCAGGGTCCGGGCGGGTCCTCCCGGTTGGGGGCAACGTCCTCGGCAGGCAGGCCAAGGCCCGTTGTGGCTTCGCGGTCTGCGCAGGTTGCCTGTGCCGCCGGCTGCCACACCTGTCTGCGGCCCCAATGCTTCACAGAAACAGCAATCGGCATGGGGCCGCGATTTCGGCGTTATAATGCCACCATGGTCCGGAAATTGCTAATTTGCGTGGTTGTTGCTTTCGCCTGGGGGGAAGCCGGGGCAGGGGCGGCATTGGAGGACCAGGCACCTGCCCGCCTGAATGCGATTCTGAAGCGGGTGATCGACAACCAGATGGAGAACGATCGAGCCCGCTACGGCTATGTGTACGAGGAAAAGGCGGTGGTGGACCGCTACGGCTCCGCCGGGAACATCGAGGAGTCGGTTTCCAGGACCTATACCTGGATCCACACCGAGTTGGAATCCTTCTCCAAGCTGACTTCCATCAATGGCGCTCGTTACGATCGGCAGTATCTTCAAGCCCAGGACCGAGCCATCCAGCGGTCCATCTCGGATGCCGAGCGTCTCTCTCCCCGAAAACGGAAGGCAAGAATCGCCAGAACCCGGCGGGAACGGGACGGGCAAATGCAGACCGAAATCTTCCGGAACCTGTTGGCGGCCTTTCGCTTTACCTTGACGGGCAGGGAGAACGTGAACGGATGGGAGACCCTGGTGCTGGACTTCGAGCCGAGAGCGGGCTTCGAGCCGCCTTCCTCCCGTTCCGCGTTTCTGAGGAGTTTGAGCGGGAAGCTCTGGATCACCCGGGAGTCCCACCAGCCGATCCGTTTGACGGGGAGGCTCGGGGAGGACGTCCGATTCGTGGGAGGACTGTTCGGCAGTCTCAAGAAAGGGGCCACCATCACCCTGGAGCAGGCCGATATCGGCAACGGCCTCTGGCTCCCCACCTTTACCACGGTAACCTACCGGCGGAGCCTTCTCTTCAAGGGCACTCACCGCAGGGAAACCAGCCTGTTTCGCGACTACCGCCTGAATCCCGGCTCCCGACCGACCGACCAGGTCCAGGTCGAGAGTCTGGACTGAGACAGAACACCAGGGCCCGGTTGGGCAGCCCGTGCGCCCCTTGACAGGCCGGCGGACCAGCGCATATTCTCCCGGCTGCAGTTTCGGATCAAGACACCGCGGTTCCAGACCAAGCCATTCGATCCGCTCGGAGTACCGTGAGCCACAAACTCTACAACTCTTTACAGGAATTCAGCCTGGGGAACGGGTGCAACGGGCGTTTCTATTCGCTGCCCCAGTTGGAACGGCAGGGAATCGGCACCATCTCACGGCTTCCGGTCAGCCTCCGAATCGTCCTGGAATCCCTGCTCCGCAATTTTGACGGCAACAGGATCACCGAGGAGAACATTCAGGCCCTGGCCAACTGGAAAGCCGGAGCGCCGCGCACCGAAGAAATTCCCTTCGTGGTGGCCCGCATCGTGCTCCAGGACTTCACCGGCGTCCCGCTGCTGGTTGATCTTGCCGCCATGAGATCCGCGGTGGCTCGCATGGGCGGGCAGCCCAAATGGGTCGAACCCCTGGTCCCGGTGGACCTGGTGGTAGACCATTCCATACAGGTGGACTACTCCGGAAGCCCCCAGGCGCTGCGGCTGAACATGGAGATGGAATTCCGGCGCAACCGGGCCCGCTACCAGTTCCTGAAGTGGGGGATGCAGGCCTTCGACCATTTCAGAGTCGTTCCGCCGGGGATAGGAATCGTGCATCAGGTCAACCTGGAATATCTGGCCCAGGGGGTCGTGGAGAAGGAGGGGGTCTATTACCCGGATACCCTGGTGGGCACAGATTCCCACACCACCATGATCAACGGGTTGGGGATCCTGGGCTGGGGGGTTGGGGGGATCGAGGCCGAAGCCGGGATGCTGGGGCAACCCGTCTACTTCCTGACCCCGGACGTGGTCGGGGTTCACCTGACCGGACGTCTTCGCGAGGGAGTGACGGCCACCGACCTGGTCCTGAAATGCACCGAGATGCTGCGGAAGGCCAATGTGGTGGGTAAGTTCGTGGAATACTTCGGCGAAGGAGCGGCCTCCCTGCCTGTAACCGATCGGGCCACGATCGCCAACATGGCTCCCGAGTATGGTGCGACCATCGGCTTTTTCCCGGTGGATGAGGAGACCTGCAGCTATCTCCAGGCCACCGGCAGGAGTCCGCAACTGGTGGAGACATTTCGCAACTACTACAAGGCTCAGGGTCTCTTCGGCATTCCGCGCCAGGGAGACTGTGACTACAGTCGGGTGCTGGAGGTCGACCTGGGAGAGATCCAATCCTCGGTGGCCGGTCCCAGGCGCCCCCAGGATCGCCTCGAGCTCGACCAGTTGAAACCGACCTTCCTGGAACTGCTGAGCCGGCCTCTGAGCGAGGGTGGATTTGACCAGAAGACCTCCACCTTGAAAAAGCGTTACCAACTGGGACTTCCATCCGGCGCCTCTGTTGTGGGCCATGGCGATGTCTTGATCGCCGCCATCACTTCCTGCACCAACACCTCCAATCCGGGGGTGATGCTGGCGGCTGGGCTGCTGGCCAGGAAAGCCGTCGAGAAGGGTTTGAACGTCCACCCCACCGTCAAGAGATCCCTGGCCCCAGGGTCGCGAGTGGTCTCCCGCTATCTGGAAAAAACCGGGTTGCAGCCCTACCTGGACCGACTCGGCTTCAACCTGGTCGGCTACGGGTGCACCACCTGCATCGGCAATTCCGGTCCCCTGGACCCGGAGATCGAACGGGTGGTGACCGGCAACGACCTGGTTGCCGCCAGCGTCTTGAGCGGGAACCGCAACTTCGAAGCCAGGGTCCACCCCAACATCAAGGCCAATTTCCTGATGAGTCCCCCCCTGGTGGTCGCCTTTGCGCTTGCCGGGCGCATCGATATCGATCTGACCTCCGAACCTGTCGGACGGGGCAGTGACGGGGAGGAGGTCTACCTCAAGGACATCTGGCCCAGCCTGCAAGAAGTGAGCGACCTGATGGCGGCTGCCTTCGATCCCGAGACCTTTCGCCGGATGTACGGGGACTCCTCCGGTACCAACGGCGGGTGGCAGGAGATCCCGGCCGCCCGGGGAGACCTTTTCGAGTGGGCTCCCGATTCAACCTACATCCAGGAACCGCCCTTTTTCGAGAACTTCTCCCCCGGGGCCGGGGAGGTGGGAGACATCAAGGGCGCCCGTCCGCTGGCGATTCTGGGGGACTCGGTGACCACCGACCACATCAGCCCGGCGGGGGCCATTGCACAGGCCTCCCCCGCCGGGGCCTATCTGCTGGAGCGCGGGGTTGAGGCCGGGGATTTCAACAGCTACGGGTCGCGCCGGGGAAATGACCGGGTCATGACCCGCGGCACCTTTGCCAACGTGCGCATCAAGAACCTGATGGTTCCGGGTGTCGAGGGAGGGGTTACCCGCTTCCAGCCCGACGGGATCCGGATGACCATCTACGAGGCGGCGCTGCGCTACCGGGAGCGGGGAACTCCCCTCATCGTTCTGGCCGGTCAGGAATACGGAACCGGGAGTTCTCGCGACTGGGCGGCCAAGGGGACCCGGATGCTGGGCGTCCGGGCCGTGGTCGCCCGGAGCTTCGAGCGCATTCATCGCAGCAACCTGGTGGGAATGGGAGTGCTGCCTTGCCAATTCCAGGAGGGAACCGGCGCCGACTCACTCCGCCTGGATGGCAGCGAAGTCTTCGATCTGGTGGGAATCGAGCCCGAGATTTATCCCCGGCAAGAGATCGTTCTGGTGGTGCACCGCCCGGGCGGCCGTACCGAACGGGTCCCGGTTACGGTGCGCATCGATACGCCGGTGGAAGTAGAATACTACCGCCACCAGGGCATTCTGCCCTATGTGCTGAGTGGATTGATGAAGGCCTGACCTCAGGGTCAACGCGATGGGGGCAGTTTCTGCTCAATCCTTTCGAAATCCTGGGGCACTTCAAGCTCGAAGATCTGGTTGGGTAGCCTGGGATTGATCTTGATGTCGGACAGCAGAATGGTGAGGTGATCCTCACTGGCCTCGATCAGGCGGGTCTGGATGGGGATCCAGTGCGTGTGGTCCACCCACAGTCGGATCTGCGAGAACAGGTTCTTCACGGCGGCGGACCTGGGGTTGAGTTCCAGCAGCGAGGTGGGCTGGCCGTCGATCAGGTCCGTCTTGACGTGGCGGACGTCGTAGTCCCTGCGGATGCTGCGGCCGGACTGCCCGATCCAGAACAGGGGCAGCTCCGTCGTTGCCGAGCCGTTGCCGGTGTCAATTACCTGGTAGCGCTTGATCCGGGGCTCCAGAATTCTAACTTTCCCTTTTTCCAGTAGCAGGATCCTGCGATCCGGTGCGTGGTAGATCACCTTGAAGGTGCTTTTGCGGGAGCTCTTCTTGTAATAAAGCTGGCCCGTCTTCTCCGATACCTCGTCGATCACGACGATCTTTTTGGTCTGTTTCAGGTCCGCACTCAGGGTACTCAAGGTTCTGGACCTGGCATCCATTCTCGACAGGACTTTGCTGGCTTCGGCCGACAGGCTGCCTTGGGCCAGTCCCCGAATCGTTCCCGCGCAACCGATCGCCAGCAGGATTGCGAGCCCCGGCGCCATCCGGGTCAGGAATGGGGTTTCAGTTCTCATGGTGTTTCCTGGCCCGGCGATTCATCCAGGCGAGACCAACCAGGGATGGCAACGGAGTCGGGGGGCATTGAATGGTCAGGGGTCTCAGGATCTTCAAGCTGAAAGGACTATTCGGGGTTGGGTCGGGTTGTGCTCAGCCAAACGGAATGACCGAGGTCCTCGCCATTACCGCTGACAACAGGTTTGATGTCTTTGATGACGAACGGTTTGTTCAATATCTTCTCGATCCGGGTCCGGGCGGTGTGGGTTAGCCGGAAGCCATCCTGGCCGGGAAGGATCAGACCGGTGCTGACCAGGAATACCCACTGTCCCTGCTCAACCTGGGTATAAGAGATGTCCTGCCGGCCGAAAGGTTCAGATGGAGTCGGTGTTGGGGCGGGCTGGTCGTGAAACACGCTGCCGGGCGTGAGGAATATGAAGAGCAGAATGGCGGCGCACATGAGGTCGTATGGGAAGGTGCCGCGTTTATACGACCACAGAACTACCGATCCCAGTCCCTCGACGATTCGTCCCATCGATCTCCGCCTTGCCGGCTTCCGGTGACCGACTTGCCACCATGGATTCTGCCCGCGCTGCCGGCGACCTGGTGAGAAATGCGGGCTAGAGAGACATGCGGTCCTCTGCCCGGTTCCACTCGCCGTCCTGCTGCTGAGACACGATCCTCCCGTCCCGCATCTCGATCAAGCGGTTGGCGATGGAAGCGGCCTCCGGATTGTGGGTGATCATGAGGATGGTTTGACTCAAGGCGCGGTTCAGTTCCTGAATCATCTTCAGCACCACCATCGAATTCCGCGTGTCCAGGTTTCCGGTCGGTTCATCGGCCAGAAGGATCGCCGGCCTGTTGATGACGGCCCTGGCGATGGCCAGACGCTGCTGCTCCCCACCCGAGAGCTCGGAGGGCTTGTGATGGGTTTTCTTTTCCAGGCCCAGCAGGTTCAGGATCTCCTCCACATGTTTCCGGTTTCGGCTGCCGTTGCGATGAATCTCCTGAGCAATTTCCAGGTTGCCCTGGGCGCTCAGGGTGGGCAGCAGATTGAACCGCTGGAACACGAACCCGATCTTGCGGCGCCGGATGTCGGTGCGAACGGCGTCCTTGCCCGAGGAGACCTCCTCGCCGTCTACCAGGACCCTTCCGGAGGTGGGAGTGGACAAGCCCCCCAACAGATGCAGCAAGGTGGATTTGCCGCACCCCGAAGGCCCCATGATGGCGATAAATTCTCCCTCCCGGACCTTGAGTGAGACCTCCTGGACAGCAGCGACCTCAATCTTGCCGGTCTTGAATATCTTGGTGAGTTCTATGGCTTCCAGGATGGTCTTCATCGGAAAAGTCCTCTAAATGCAACGGCATTATAGCTTAGGGACTGCCAGTTCTGAAGGCGACAGGGAAAAATTTCGGATCTCAAGAGGACAATCTCCGGTGAGAAATGCGGGTCAGTGCCCCTTCCAATGGCCGGTGGAAACCTGTTTTCCGCTGTCACGGCTGCGCAACTGCGGTTCATGGGTCTACGGGGGAAACCGAAGGGCACCTCACCTGCCGCCTACTCATAAGCCAGAGCCTCGATGGGATCCTGCCTGGCCGCGCGCAGGGCGGGATAGAGGGCTCCCAGGCCGGCGCTGAACAAGGCCAGGAACCCGGTGAAGAGGAGCCACCACAGGGGAAGTTGGTGATGGAGGGTCGGCATCAACCACTGGAAGAACAGGCGGCCTCCAAAGGTCAATCCCAGTCCCAGCAGGAACCCCAGTCCCCCCAACATCAGGGCTTCCTTCAGGAAGAGGAGCGAGATATAGCCTTGGTTGGCCCCCAGTGACTTCAGAATGCCGATCTCGTGGGTCCGCTCGGTTGTGGCCGTGTACATGGAGAGGAAGATGATGAAGAATCCGATCAGCGTGGCAATGAACACCACCGTGTTGGTGAAGAATTTTATGGGTCCAAAGTCCCGGTTGGCTTCCTCGACCTGGGCGGCGAAGCTGCTCATGTCAAATACGGGGTAGGACTTCAGACGGCGCTCCAGCTCGGCCGTGACCTGGGGGATGTCGGATGGCTGGTGGCACGTGATCAACATCAAGGTGGCTTGCCGGGGCGTGCCCACCAGCTCCTGCATGGTTCCGATGGGAATGAAGACTCTGGATCCCTTCCCGTGCTCGACGATGCCGGCAACGTGAAAGGCGTGATTCATCAGCTTGACCTCGTCCCCCAGCCGGAGTTCCCTTCCCTCGGCGTAAATATCGTCGATAATGACATCGTTGGGCCCCTGAAAGCCCCTGCCTTCCAGGTAGATGAAGCCCTGGGTGATCCGGTCGAAGCTCTCCAGGTCAATGCCCCAGACGAGTCCCAGCCCGCCGCTGGTGTTCAATTGGAGATATACGGGGGCCACCGCCCTCACTTTTTCGATCCGGGAAACCAGGTCGGCGATCTTGACCGACATGGCGCCGGTGCTGGCCGCCAGCACCAGGGAGGAATTGGGCGGTTGCAGGACGATGTCGGCTCCCACGCCGGAGATGCGTTTGCTGTTTTCCCGGAGCATGCCGCTGGACAAGCTGACCAGCAGCAGGATCAACGCCACCTCCACCCCGACCGCCAGGGCCGTGGCCAGCGACCGCATGGGGCGGGATCGGAGGTTGGACAAAACAAGTTGAGCGCTCAATCGGAGGATCCTCTCAGTTCGCTGCTTCCGGCAGAGGGTCGCGGGTCAAGTCAACGACCTGGCGGCGCGGTGACTTCTTCAGGACGAAGGCGGTAGCGGCCAGGTTGAGGTTGACCTCGATCTTCTGGGCCCGAATCGCCATCCGGTAGGCTTCCTGGGGCCTCTCGAAGCGAACCAGCGCCGGATAGAGCTGTCCGTCCACGGTGCGAAAATCGCTGTAGTGGATCTCGGATTCCAGCCGACCTGCCGGAGCGTAGGCTTGCAGCCTCACGATGTTGAGATCGACCCTATCGAACCAGATCTTCCGTTTCAGGGACAGGCTTCCGCCCGAGGCCCACCGGTTGCAGGACAGGATGTAGAACTTCCGTCCGTCCTGCTGGTGTTCCTCCAACGAAATCAGCGACGGGTCTGCGCCCTCGAGCGCCTCGAGGGCCAGCGCCTCGAAAATGTGCTGGGGCCGGACGTTGACGGGAACGTCCTTGCGCGGGGGGATGACCTGGTGGTTGAGCCCTCGGATGAAGGTGTTCTTGCGAGGGACGTCGATCGAGAATTTCGTTCCGTTGGATACCATGTCGATGGCCGTGACCTGAAACACCTGAACCCTGACCCGGATGTCGGCGGGCTTTCTCAGCAGAATGAACCCATCGCTTTCGCGCCACTCCTTGGTCTCTCCTGTTTCGAGGTTGCGGCCGGTAAGCTGGTAGGAAACCTTGAGCTTCAAGGAGTGAATCGATTTCGATGCCTGGCGGGCCTTTCCAATCAACTCCGTCCTGGTGGCTGTCAGGGCCGGCTGGGGGGGATGATCGGTGGGAATCGGCGCCGTTTGGCTCCTGCGAGCCGGACTGCAACCGGATGAAAAGAAAGAAATGCTTGCGGTGGCGAGGACTATCAGGGAGAGGCGGGAAAGAGGCAATGGGTTACCTAACATCTTTAGATCGACTATGTTACCAAATCAGTTGGAATGGCGTCAACTGATTTGAGAGCGCCGAAACCTGCGAACCAGCAGGACGATGAGGCCCCCCGACACCAACAGGGCCAGGATCGCCCAGGCTACCGTGGGATAGTGGTGTTTCATATAAAAGAGAGCCTGCTGGCCGTATCGGACGGCCAGGTATCCTTGCAGAAAGTAGCGAAATCCTCGACCCAGGGTGATGGCGAGCAGGAACTTGGCGGGGCTGACCTTGAAGATGCTGGCGCTCAGGACAAAGATCTTGAAGGGTGTGGGGGGAGGCAGAATGGATGGAACGATTACGGCCAGAATGCCGTAACGCCGATACCAGCCTCCAATTCTTTCCAACTGGCGGGGCGCCAGTTTCTTGCGTGCCAAGACCTCTCCGCCCTTGCGTCCGGCAAGATACAGCGTCATGCAGCCCAGAATGGAGCCGATCGTGGTCATGGAGCAGAAGAAAAGCATTTGGTCGGGGGACTGGATCGACAGGGTGATTATCAGGATGTCGTTCACTTCCGGAAGCGAAAGGAATGAGGAGTCGACCAACGCGATGAGCAGAAGCGCCCACCCTCCCAGAGGGCCGGTCAGCGCCAGAAACCAGCCTTGGATCTTGAGCAAACCCTCTTTCACGGGACCCTCATCGGCTCGGTGGATTTCAATCGGAATGTGGATTGGAACGGCTGACGGGCGGGGAAGACGTCCAAATTGACAAGTCCATCACAATACAGTTTACTCCAGAGGGTCGTCACCCGAAGAAAAGGAGCCGGTTCATGAAAACACAGATTGGGTTGGCCTTTCTTGGCAGCTTGCTTCTGGTGGTCCTTTGCCGCCCTCACCAGGGTCAGACCGTGTCGCCGGTCCCCTCGAGTTTTCCCACCACTACCATCCCCGCCGGCCGGGGCGGGCTTTCCGCCGATCAGAGAGCCAAGATGAGGTCTCAAAGACTGCGGCAGGCTTTTCAGAAGCTGAAAAGCGACTCGGAAAGGCTTGCGGAAGGATCCGCGCAGCTCGAGGAAATGATTCAGAATTCCAATCCTCATACCTACTCGATAGGAATATTCAAGAAGGCCGAGGACCTCGAGAAACTGGCCAGAAAAATCAAGATCCGGATCAAGCGGGGATTCCGCTAGCCCGCATTTCTCACCAGGGAGCATGTGCGCGCTGAAGGGAAAAAGACAAGCCAAGGCGTGCCCAGCGCCGTCTGTTCCCGGATGCCATCAAAACAGGTCCAATAAGGCACTGAAAATAAACGGCCTATTTAAACTCGCCAGCGGCCTGGTGAGAAATGCGGGCTAAATCCTGGCGGCTCGGGAACATGTCCTCGCCCGGGCTCAACCGCCGTCGATTCGCCTGGCCTGGCGCCGGCCATGGCGCTCCAGGGCAAGCCGGATCAGCCGGTCGATAAGATCGGAATAGGCCAGCCCGCTGGCCTGCCACAGCTTGGGGTACATGCTGATCGAGGTGAATCCGGGGATGGTGTTGACTTCATTGACATAGATGTCTTCCGTGGTCCTTTCCAGAAAAAAATCGACCCTGGCCATGCCCTGACACTCGAGCGCCTGAAAGGATCTGAGAGCCATTCGCCGGATCTGCTCCACCTGGTCCGGCCGAAGCGGTGCGGGAACAACCAGCTCCGCGCTGTCGTCCAGATATTTCGCCTGATAGTCGTAGAAGCCTGACCGTGGGATGATCTCACCCGGGAGGGATGCTTGCGGATCGGCGTTTCCCAGGACGGAACACTCGATCTCTCTGGCGTCCAGCCCTTTCTCGACGATGACCTTCTCGTCGAACTCACCGGCCAGGGCCAGCGCTTCCGAGAGTCCCGCCGCCCCTTCCACCCTGCTGATTCCGATGGAGGAGCCCAGGTTGGCAGGCTTTACGAAGCAGGGGTAACCCAACCGGTCTGCCACTTCCTGCTCCAGGTCCCGGCCCCGGTTCCTCCAATGGTCCGAGGGGTAGGCCAGGAAGGGAGCGGTCGGCAGTCCATCCTGTTGGAACAGCCTCTTCATCACATCCTTGTCCATGGCGACGGCGGAACCCAGCACACCGGCGCCGACGTAGGGGACATTGGCCAGCTCGAGCATTCCCTGGATAGTGCCGTCTTCTCCGAAGGGACCGTGGAGCACCGGGAAGACCACGTCGACCGAAACCCGCGGCCCGCCCAGGGAACCGGCAGCATCGAGTTGAATCAACTGGCCCGAGGGCGCCGGCCCGGCGGGCAGCAGGACGGGGGTTCCCTGCTGCAGGATCTCGCGGAATCCCCCTTCCCGAAACTCGGGATCGGCCCGCCAGCCGCCCTCCTTGGTAATGCCAATGGGGATGACGTGGTACCTGGCGCGGTCGATGGCCGACAAAATCGACGCCGCTGACTGCAACGAGACTTCATGCTCTCCGGATTTGCCGCCGAACAGCACGGCCACGGTGATTTTTTCCATTAGCTTACCTGAAACAACAGCAAAAAAGAGTTATCCACTATCCTCTACGGCGTCAGCCGATAGATGGTCCGGGGGAAGGGAATCGCCTCGCGGACGTGCTCCAGCCCGCAAATCCAGGCCACCACCCGTTCGATGCCCATGCCGAATCCTGAATGGGGGAAGTTGCCGTAACGGCGCAGGTCCAGATACCACTCGAAGGCCTCTGCCGGCAGGCGGTGCTCCCGGATGCGTTGGCAGAGGAAGTCCAGGCTGGTGGCTCTCTGCCCGCCGCCGATGATCTCACCGTAGCCCTCCGGAGCCAGGACGTCAGCCGAAAGCGCCACTTCCGGACGAAGGGGGTCGGGCTCCATGTAAAAGGCCTTGGCTTGAGAAGGGTAGCGGTGAATCATCACCGGGCGGTCGAACTGCCGGGCCAGCAGCGTCTCGTCGGCCCCGCCCAGATCGCTGCCCCACTCGATGTCCGAGTCCTTGGATTTCAGGATGGACACGGCTTCGTCGTAGGTGAGGCGAGGGAATGGAGGGGCGATTTTCTTGAGTGGCTCCACGTCCCGGTCCAGGGTAGCCAGATGGGAGCTGCAGTTGCCCAGCACCCGGGCGAGGATTTCCGATACCAGGTCTTCGGCCAGCACCAGGATGTCCTCCAGAGTGGCGTGGGCGACTTCGGGCTCCACCATCCAGAACTCGGTGAGATGGCGCCGGGTCTTCGACTTCTCGGCTCGAAAGGTGGGGCCAAAGGAGTAGACCCTGCCGAACGCCGCTGCCGCTGCCTCGTTGTAGAGCTGCCCCGATTGAGTCAGATAGGCCTTTTCATCGAAGTAGGGGACCTCGAAAAGGGTGGTGGTGCCTTCGCAAGCCGCGGGGGTAAAGATCGGGGTGTCGACCAGGGTAAAACCGCGGCCATCGAAAAAATTGCGGGTGGCGGTAATCACTTCGTGCCGGACCTTGAGGATGGCGTGCTGCCGGGATGACCGCAGCCACAGGTGGCGCTGGTCCAGCAGGAACTCGATCCCATGTTCCTTGGGGCTGATGGGGAAGGGTCGCTCGGCCGGAACCCGCTGGATGGGCTTCAGATCCGTGACCTCCATCTCCACACCCCCGGGAGCCCGCTTGCCTTCAGGGACTCTTCGGACCGTGCCCGTGACCTCGAGGGAGGACTCCTGGGTCAACTCCCTGGCCTGTTGAAACACATCGGGTGGAACCGCGTTCCTGAGGACAATCGCCTGCATCAGGCCGGTCCCGTCCCGCAGAACCAGGAAGATGATCTTTCCGCTCGATCGATGGTGGTAGAGCCACCCTCGTATGGTCGCTTCTCTTCCCTCGTGATGGGCTGCGTCCCGAATCGCGATCTCAGCCATCACTCCTCCTTCGCCACCGCATGACTCACCGCCTCCCAACAGTCCTCCAGTCGGCCGCAGGCCTCTCGAGCCGACTTCAACGTGGTTTGGAAGTCAGTTCCTTGACCGCGAGACTCCAATAAGAGACAGCCGTCGTAACCGGAGTTTGCCAGGCCCTGCAGGAATTCCCGCCAGGGCGCCGTCCCGGCGAACGGGGGCAGGTGTTCATCCCGATGTCCGCGGTTGTCATGGAGATGGGTCGTGAGGATCCGTTCCCCGACAGCCGCAATCTGGTCTGACGGGTCGTCTTCCAGGTGGGCGTGTCCGGCGTCGAAGCAGATGCCGACGTCCGCCAGGCCGGCTTCCCGCAGGAACCGCCCCAGCCTCCCCAGGGAAAGTCTGTTGGGAATATTCTCCAGTGTCAAGCGAACCCCGCGATCGCCGGCAAACGGGACCAGGATCTCCAGGCTCTGGTAGATGGCGTCCAGGTGCCGGGGCCGATATCCATCCTCGAGAGCCCCCGCATGAATCACGGCCAGCGGAAAGGGAACCATCTCGGCGAACTCCAGTGCTCTGCGGGCCTCGTCTACCGCCTGGGTTCTGCGGTGGGGTTCGGTAGCGGCAATGGAGAGCGGGGTCAGGAATCTGTCCGGCCGGAATTCCAGGCAGTGGGGCAGGTGCACGGAGTGGAGAAAGGACTCCTGATCCCGGAGCCAGGCAGCCAGCTCCCGCGCGAGCTGCCTGTCCCGATAGTCGAAATGGGGCCTCAAGGCCAGGATCTCCACCCGCTGAAAGCCTTGCCGGCGCAGGGCCGCCAACCTGTCCAGGTCCAATCGGTCCTCGATGAACAGGTAGGTCGATATGCCTGGCTGCATGATGGTTCAAGGGTTAGAACCGAAACCCCTGCAGGTTATGGTCGCACAAGGCCCGATCGAGGATGCTCCCTTGCGCTCCCCGGTGAGAAATGCAGGCTTGGCCGTCCTTGCTCTGATCGACCAGGGATACTATCATCATTCAAGCCGGTCCGATTCAGCATTGCGGCTCGGCGCCAGGGAGCGGGCCTTGAACTTGAACAAGAAGAGTCGTCGCAAGAATGCCCCGGGCAGGTCCCGAGACGGGATCTCGGAGGCGATTCTTCGATCCCACCAGGTGGAAGATCAGACCCATGCGGAATCCCTCTATCTGAACAATCTGGTTCGCGACAAGAGGCGGGTCGTGGTGAAGTTGCTCAATAACGAAGAAATCGAAGGCTGGATTGAATACTACGACAAGCGCTTTATCCGCGTGACCCGCAACCGCGAAGCCAACATGTTCATCTACAAGCACCAAATCAAATACATCCAGGAACGTTGATTCCCCTCGTTCAGGCCTTCAGGTCCGTCAAAATCCTGGCCAGGCGGGCCGAGAAAGCCGAACGGGGCAGAACCCAGCGGGCGCCTGCCTGGCGGGCGTCCTCGGCGAGTTCGGTCTGAACGTGGGAGTAGTAGGCCAGAATGGGAATAGGGTTCCGGCCGGACATGCCCTGGAGTTCCTGAATGGCCTGCAGCGGCTCTGTCGTTCGCCCGTTGAGATCGATGATGATGAGCTTGACTTTCTCCGGGTCGGCGCCTTGCACCAGTTCCCGCGCAGTTTGCAAGAGCCGGAGGGGGACGGAGCACAGGCGGGCCGTGGAGGCGATTTTGCTGGAAAAGAAAAGATCGTCTACCAGTGCCAGCACTTCATCGGTCATGACAGCATCTCCGATTCTCTCTTGAATGATCCGCAGGACAGGACGGGCGCCGGACTCGCATTCGGCGGGCCGCCGGTCAAGCGCTGTGCCGAAAATGAATGGTCTCGCCGTCCTGGACCGGATACTGCTTGCCCTCCAGCCGGAGTAATCCCCGCTGTCGGGCGGCCGCCAGGGATTTGACCTCCAGCAGCACATTCCAGGGAATCACTTCAGCTCGAATAAAGCACCTCTCCAGGTCGGAATGGATCGCGCCGGCCGCCTTGAGAGCGGGCGTCCCTTTGGGGATGGTCCAGGCCCGACATTCGTTCTTCCCCACGGTGAAGAAGGAAATCAATCCCAACAGCCGGTAAGTGGCCTGTATCATCCGTTCCAGACCCGATTCTGCGAGCCCGTAGTCCGCCAGAAAGGCCTCCACCTCCTCGTCGGCCAACTCCGCCAATTCCGCTTCCAGCTTGCCGCAAACGGCTGTCAGGTCAGTGTTCGGCCGGCCGGTCAGCGTCTTGAGCCGGTAGAATTCGGCCAGGCGCGGGATCCGTGCGGCGGCGCTGTCGGGGAGGTTGAGCACGTGGAGCACCGGTTTCTCCGACAGGAAGGCGAACCCCCGAAGGCGCTTTCTCTCCTCCCCGCTCAGCCCGAGGGACCGAAGGGGATTCTCCTGTTCCAACCACTGCCGGCACTTTCGAAGCAGCCGGTCTTCCCCCACCAGATCCGGATTCTTCATCTTCATGAGATCCTTTTCCAGGCGTTCCAGCCGCCTTTCAATCATGCCCAGGTCACTCAGAATGAGTTCCAGATCCAACTCGGTGATGTTACGTTCCGGAAAGCCCGGGATTTCTCCGTGGGGCGAAGGCTCCTCGTCAAAGGCCCGAACCACGTGCACCAGTACATCCAGGTTGCGGAAGTCTGGCGTCGCGATCTCCGCGGTGGCGGCTCCCTCGCTAAAGGAGGGGAGGTCCAGGTATTCAATCACGGCCGGGGTCGTCTTTCTTGGCCGGAAAAGAGCTGCCAGACGGTCCAGGCGCGAATCGGGGACGGTGGCCACGCCGACCATCGATCCTCCGCGCTTGCGGGATTGGGCCGCGGGACCGACGTCTGCCCCGGTCAAAATCTTGAAGAGGGTGGATTTGCCCGCTGAAGGGAACCCGATAATTCCGGCTTTCACGATGAGACTCCCTGGTTCGCCCACCGGGCGCCGTCAGGGGGAGTGGATGGGGATGCCGGCCGTCCGATCACACCAAACCCAGGGTCAATATCTTGACCAAGGTCCTGAGGAAGGATTTCCAGGCCGATCTTCGGGAGGGGCCGGCAGAGCCGTAGGCCGACGCACCCGGACCATTCCGCTCTCCGGACGGCAGCGGTCCGGCGCACCGGCAATCCCGGAAATATTCAGGGGATGCAATCCGGCCGGGCGCAACTCTCATTCCGGGTCCGGAAGGCACGGTGAGCATTGTGGAGTTGTCCTGGCCGGTGATTTCCAGCAGGCCGCGGTCGGATCTCACGCAGATGGTCCCGTCCGGCTCCAAGCTGATCTCGCCCCGGTAGGCATCGGGTTGAAGTTGCGAGCCCGGACTCACCCTGATCAGGAAGTCGGGTGTCAGGAACAGATCTCCCTGGGAGTGCGGAAGATCATAGGACACGCTGCCGCGGTGGAGGGTGAAGAGAAAGGGAGACCGCGGCTGCTGAACCGTCAAGTCCGTGTCCCGGCAGAGACTGAGTTGTCCTCCCGCCAGAAGCTCCAGTTGTGCCTTGCCGCTCTTGCTATGGACCCGGGTGCCGTCGTAAATCATGGGGAACCGGGACCGTCCACCCCGACCCCAGTCGACACGTCCGGTCAACTGGAGACCGCCCTTGGAGGTCACGAAACCCACCGGGAATTTCCCCGCTTGGCCTGACTGGGTCGAAGGATGGCCCAGGGAAACAGTCGCTGTCGCGCACAGCAGGACCAGGCACACCACCCGGGGGACCCTCAGGGAATTGGCCGAACCGGGAATCAAGTGGGAAATCATGTCGGATACTGCCATACCTTGGTAACCGCGGCGAGGGAGAATCGGGATTCCAGCCCGCCGCTTCCCCTGGAAGCATCGCCCCATTGCCTGCCAAAAGACTAGCAGAAAAAAGTTCGCGCCCGACAAATAAACTGCTTGACTAAGACATCGGAACTCGTAGACTGGTGTGGAGTAGAGTGGACTAGAAAAGACTTTTGTGGTCCAATGTGGATCTTGGAACCACAACGGGACTCATTTTCGATTCCCGGTTCTCATCCGTGTCGGAGTTTCGTCCCATGCTGCAACTCAGGGGAAGCCAGGCCACCAAGCTGGATGGGAAGGGCCGTATCAAGCTGCCCGTAGGCTTTCGCTCCGAAATCGAGCGGGAACACGGAAACGAATTCTTTATCACCAGTCTCAAGGGAGACTGCATCCGGCTCTATCCATTCGCCGTTTGGGACGAGACTGAAAAGAAAATTGTCGCTCTTCCCTCGAAGAGGCCGGTAGTCAAGAAATTCCTGCGCGCCACCAATTATTACGGTCAAAAGGCCCTGATGGACAGCCAGGGCCGGCTGATGCTGCCTCAGGGACTGCGAGAGTCGGCCCGGCTGGAAGATGAAGTCAGGGTGGTGGGCTCCATGGACTACCTGGAAATCTGGCGAGAGGACACTCTGAAGCACGCCGTCGAGAACAATCCGTGGAGCGACAGCGACGACGAGGAACTTTCGGAAATCGGGATCTCGGGATGAACTTGACCCGCCTCGCGGACGCAGGTGCTCCAATGGTTTCAACGCCCCAAGTCAAGACCAACTCCGGTGAGGCCGGGAACCGGCACAGGCCGGTGATGCTCTCCCAGGTCATCGAGTATCTGCGGCCTCAATCGAAAGGCGTCTATATCGATGCCACTCTTGGCCTGGGGGGGCATGCCCGGGCCATTCTGGATGAGTCGTCCCCCGAAGGGAGGCTCCTTGGGATCGATCGTGACCGGGAGAGCCTGGAGAGGGCTGCCCGGGGGGTGGCCCGGTACGGAGGCCGTGTCGAGCTCCACCACGGAAATTTCGCCCAAGTGAAAGACATCGCCCGCCGCACGCAATTCGAATCCTGCGACGGGATCCTGGCTGACCTGGGCCTTTCCTCCTTCCAGTTGGAGACGGCTGAACGCGGCTTCAGTTTTCAAAGGTCCGGTCCACTGGATATGAGAATGGACACCGCCTCTCCACTGACGGCTGCCGAGGTGGTCAACCGCTTTCCGGAACCCAAGCTGGCGTCTCTGATTCACGCCTATGGGGAAGAGCCGGGTTCTCGCCGGATCGCCCGGGCTATCGTGCGAGCCAGACCCCTGCAAGACACGCTCAGCCTGGCGGAGGTGGTATCGCGGGCGGTGCGCTCCCGTCGCCGGGCGAAAATTCATCCGGCCACGCGGACCTTTCAGGCGCTCAGAATTTTTGTCAATGACGAATTGGAGGCGCTGGGTCAATTCGTCGCCAGCTCGATCGATTTGCTGAAGGCGGGGGGAAGGCTGGCAATCGTCAGCTTTCATTCTTTGGAGGACCGGATCGTGAAGGGCTCCTTGGGCTCTATGGCTCGGGGCTGTGTCTGTCCTCCAAGGATGCCAGTCTGCGTCTGCGGTCGGAAGAAACTGGTGAAGCTGGTCTGCCGCAAGCCGGTTTCGCCGACCGAAGCGGAAAAAATCAGCAATCCGCGTTCGAGAAGCGCCAGGCTGAGGGTGGCCGAACGGTTGTGAATCCGTGACAGCTCCATTGCCGTGCGGCTTTGACGGCATGGTTGAGGCGAGGAGGTCCGATGACTGAGATTCACATGGTGAAGCAGATCGACAACTCCAGGCTGGTCAAGGAGTTGGATTTTCAGAAGACCAGGGAGTGCTTGGTGCTGATGATCCTGGCAATGGCTTGTTTGCTGGTGCTGCTCTTCCTGGCCTGGCAGCAGTTCGAGGTCATTCGCCAGGGCTATGAGCGTGAAGAGCTTCGGAAGGAAATCAAGCATCTGACTGAGATCAACCGCCAACTCAAGCTGGAGAGGGCCACCTTGCGCAGTCCCCAGCGAATCGATCAGATCGCCAGAAAACAGCTTGGACTCATCAGTCCCTCGTTCCACCAGATTATGATCGAATCCGCTCCCGAGGCGCCGCAACCGGTCGAGATTCTCATTGCAGCACGGGAAGGCCGCGGAATGGACGCTCCCTCGGCCGGATTCCGAGCGCTTCCCTGGCCCGGTTTCCGGACCCCGGTTTCAGGTTGGCGGATCAGGTGGCAGTCCGGAACCCAGGGCGTCACGCCCTAATCCCAACGAGGCCTTTCCAAATCCGTAGTGGGACATTGCCATGTCGGCCAAACGCCCTAAGGTATTCCAGAAGCGTCTTGGCCTTCTGGTACTCCTCTTCGTTGCCTGGTCCTGCTTGATCGTCTTTCGCCTCGTCGACCTGCAGATCGTCCGCTACCCGGAAATGCGGGAACGGGCCCGCCGTCAGCAAACCCGTGTGTTCGAGATCAGTCCCAAACGCGGGACGATTTACGATCGCCGGAACAGGGAGCTGGCGGTCAGCATCAAGGTCGAGTCGGTATTTGCAGTTCCCCTGGAAATCTCCGACAAGCCGCGTACGGCCTCCCGCCTTGCCGCCACGCTGGGACTCGACCCGGGTAAGGTTCGGCGAAGACTGGAAGGGTCGCGAACCTTCTGCTGGATCAAGCGGAAAGTGGACTTTCCCCAAGTCCAGAAGGTCCGGGAGTTGGGTCTGCCCGGCGTTTATTTCGAGACGGAAAACAAGCGCTTCTATCCCAAGCGGGAACTGGCTGCCCATGTCCTTGGCTATGTGGGCATGGACAACGAGGGGCTGGGTGGCTTGGAGCACCTGTATGAACGGGACGTGCGTGGCACGCCCGGCCGGATCCTGCTGCATACCGATGCCAGGAAACGGTACTTCAGCAGTGTGGAAAGGCCTCCCACGGCAGGCGCCGACCTGGTCTTGACGATGGATGAGTCGATCCAGTACCTGGTGGAGCAGGAACTGCAGGCTCAGGTTGAGAAAAGCAGGGCCCGGGGCGGCACCGCCATCGTGATGAACCCGGCCACCGGAGCCATCCTGGCCATGGCCAACGTGCCCACGTTCAACCCGAATCACTATGGCCGCTATTCCGAATCCGCCTGGCGAAATCAGGCTATCCTCAATATCTACGAGCCTGGATCCACCTTCAAGGTCTTTACGGCAGCCACGGCACTGGAGGAAGGGTTGACCACCCCCGAGGAGCAGATTCATTGCATGAATGGCGGCATCGTGATCGGGAAGCACCGAATCCGGGACCACAAACCTTTTGGCTGGCTGTCGGTTCGGGAAGTGATCGCCCGTTCCAGCAACGTCGGCGTCATCCAACTGGGCTTTCGGATCGGCAAGCAGCGGCTGGAGCGCTACCTCCGGCGCTACGGATTTGGCCGGCCCACCCAGGTGGATCTGCCCGGAGAAGCCAGAGGGTTGCTGCGTCCGGCTTCGGACTGGCACACGGTCACGTTGGGGACCATTTCCATGGGGCAGGGAATCGGGGTGACGCCCCTGCAGATGATCACGGCCGCCGGAATGATAGCCAACGGAGGCTACTGGATTCCTCCCCGCGTTGTCGAGCGGGTTCGCTCGGATCGGGTCTCGCGGAATCCTTCCGAGGCCCGGGCCGGGGGTAGGAGAGTCCTGCGGAGACAGACGGCTGAAACCATCAAGGAAATGATGAGCCTTGTGGTTGCCGAAGGAACGGGCAGGAGGGCTCGGCTGAGGGGTTTTTCGGCGGCAGGCAAGACCGGTACGGCCCAGAAGGTGGAGGAGCGCGGGGGCTACTCCCACACCCGATTCATTGCCTCCTTCGTCGGTTTCGCTCCCGTCGCCAATCCGGCTCTCTCGATCGTGGTGCTGATCGATGAGCCTCGCGGCCTCTATTACGGCGGCCAGGTCGCCGCCCCTGTGTTCAAGAAGATTGCGGAGAAGACGCTGAATTATCTTTCGGTTTCTCCCGATCAGCCGCGGCAGGAATGGAGGGACGACTCCCGCGTCGCGGAACTGGGCGCCGAGGACAATCAGTTGGAAGAACCCTTGTCGGATGCGGTTTCCTGGAATCCGGCCTCGCTGAACGGCGAGCAGGCATTGGGGCTCACCGAGGCGAGGGTGGAGGCTAGCCAGGAGCAGGATCTGGTGGGGGGCTACGAGGATGCGGCTATCGATGGCCTGGCCATGGTGGCCGTACCCAACTTTATGGGGAAGTCGCTTCGAGCGGTGATGACGGAGGGGACTCGGGCCCGATTACAGGTGGAGGCCCGGGGGGCCGGTCTGGTGGTGCGGCAATCGCCCGCACCCGATTCCAAGGTGGCGCCGGGCTCGACGGTGAGGGTCCAGCTCAATCGAAAACTCTAACCCGCATGGCTCGCCGAGCTCCCCGGCGAGAGAGACAGGTAAGGATCGGCCGGTGGAACCATGCAGCTCCGGGATCTGATCGGGAATGTCGAACTCATCGAGCCGGCCGAGTCTCCCGAAACGGAAATTTCAGGAATCGCCTATGATTCCCGGCAGGTCGAGAACGGGTATCTCTTCGCAGCCGTCCGGGGAGCCCGGACCGACGGCAACCGTTTTGTCGATCAGGCGGTCGAGCGTGGAGCCGGCGCAATCCTGTCGGAAAATCCCAGGCCGGCGGAATTTTCCCGGCCGTGGATCCGCGTCGAGCATGGCCGCCGGGCCCTGGCTCAAACCGCCGCCAACTATTTTGGTCACCCCACACGCGAATTGCGCCTGGTGGGAGTGACCGGGACTAACGGCAAGACGTCCACCGCCTATCTGCTTGAGTCCATCCTGAAAACCGGGGGCTCGCAGGTGGGGATGATCAGCACGATTGCCTATCGAACCCCCGGGTGGTCGGCCCCGGCGGGGCTCACCACCCCCGAAAGCCTCGATCTGCAGGAGCTGTTCCGTCGCTTTCGGCAGAACGGCTGCCGCCAGGCGGTGATGGAGGTTTCCTCTCATGCGCTGGATCTCGGTCGTGTCCATGCCAGCCGATTCGAAATGGCCGTCTTCACCAATCTGTCGCCGGAGCACCTGGACTACCATCAGTCCATGGACAGCTACTACCGGGCCAAGAAGCGGTTGTTTGTGGACACCGGGTATGGGCCACCCGGGGTGTCCGTTGTGAATGTGGATGACAGCTGGGGACAAAAACTGGCAGGGAGCATTCCGGGACGACACCTCACTTTTTCCCTGAGTCGCCCGGCGGATTTCGGAGTTCTCGGGTGTCAGTCGGGATGGAGGGGTATGCAAGTCCGCTTGCGGATTCAGGAGGAGGAACTGGAGGTGCGTACCCGGCTGTTGGGGAGCTTCAATCTCTCCAATCTTCTGGCCGCGGCTGCCGCCGCCAACAGCCTGGGAGTCGACCGGGATGCCCTGAGAGATGGAATCGAAGCCTGCCCGCCCATTCCAGGCCGGTTCGAACAAATCGACTGTGGCCAGTCCTTCCGCGTGATTGTGGATTACGCTCATACCCCGGACGCGCTGCGCAACGTCCTGGCCACCGCCAGGAAACTGGGAGCGCGGAGGGTGTTGGTGCTATTCGGCTGTGGTGGCGAGCGGGACCGTGCCAAACGGCCGGCAATGGGGTCCATCGCCGAACAGCACAGCGACTGGGTCATGCTCACCTCCGACAATGCCCGCGGTGAGGACCCCATGGCGATTCTCGGAGAGATTCAGGCCGGCTTCAGGTTCGATCGGCACGAAGTCGAGCCGGATCGGCGGGAGGCGATTCGGCGGCTCTTTACGCGGGCGGAATCGGGAGACGTGGTCATTCTGGCCGGCAAGGGACATGAGGCCGGCCAGCAGGAAGGTGGTCGGGTGCATCCCTTTGACGATCGCCAGGTGGCCAGGGCAGTCCTTGGAGAGATGGATTATGGTGATGCGGCTTCCAGCCGGTGAAATCGCTCGAGCGGTGGGATCCTCAATCGATCCGTCCTACGGGCAGGCGGCGCCTTCGGGTTATTCCATCGATTCCCGAACCCTGAAAGTCGGGGACTGCTTCATTGCCATTCAAGGATCCCGATTCGATGGCCACCAGTTCATTCCCGAGGCGGTGCGCAAAGGAGCCTCCCTGTTGATTCTCAGCCGAGAGGAGGCCGGAAAGTCGGCAGCCGCGACACCCTGTATCCTGGTGAAAGACACATTGCAGGCGCTTCAGCAGTTGGCCGGTTGGGTGCGCCGTCGTTGGGGGAAGCCCCTGATCGGGATCACGGGAAGCGTCGGCAAGACGACTGCCAAGGACATTGCCAGCCACCTGCTGGCAGGCCGGTTCAAGGTATTCAGGAACCATCGGAACTTCAACAACCACTACGGGCTGCCTCTCTCCCTGCTTCAACTGGAGTCCGAGCACCAGGTTGCCGTTATGGAGCTCGCGATGTCGGCCACAGGAGAAATCGCCAGGTTGAGTTGCATCGCTCGGCCCGATCTGGGCGTGGTGACCAACGTCAGACCGGTTCACCTGGAATTCTTTTCCTCCCTGGACGGCATCGCCAGGGCCAAGCGGGAACTCATCGAGCACCTTCCCGCCCGGGGAGTGGCCTTCCTGAACAACGACGACGCCCGCGTGCGCAAGTTCAGTCGTCATTTCGCGGGGGAGGTCGTCACCTTCGGCATTGAAAGGCCGGCGGCCTTCCATGTCGACCGGATTCGTTCCAGGGGATTGGGCGGATGCGAGTTCAGGGTTCGGCATCGCGGTCGAAGCCACCGATTGACCTCGCCCTTGCTGGGTACCCACAATGTCTCGAACAGCTTGCCCGGAATTGCTCTGGCCCATCGCATGGGGATGAGCTTCCGAGCCGTCGCCGGCAGACTTCTCAGCCTGGAGCCGGGTCAAGGCAGGGGTCGACCGCTGTTTTTCGAGCAGGGGATCTGCGTGGTGGATGACAGCTACAACTCCAATCCGGCCGCCCTGATGACCATGATGAGGCTTCTCAAGGGAATCCCTGGCTATCGGAGGAAGATCCTGGTTGCGGGGGAAATGTTGGAGCTGGGCTCCGACGCGCCCCGGTTCCACCAAGCGTGCGGCAAGGCGGCGGCCGGCTGGGGGTTCGATCTGATCCTTGGCGTACAAGGACTTGCCGATCGAGTGGTGACCTCGGCTAGAGCCTTCGGATCCGATCCCCACCACTCGGTCTTTTTCGACGATGCCGCCGAAGCCGGCGAATGGCTGGTTCCTCGCATCCGGCCCGGCGACCTGATACTGGTGAAGGGCTCACGCGGGGTGAGGACCGAGGCGGTTATAGAAAGGCTGAAAGAGGACTTCGCCCTTTCGGCCTGACATCCCGCTCCGGACCGTGGGGTCCCGGCTTGGGCCCGATCGGCCGCGCCGGCGAGTGCATCGGGCTTCCCGGTGCGGAGGTCAGCTTAAATCCAATGCTCTACCACCTTCTTTACGAGTGGCTGTTCGAAATTTTCCCCGACGCCTCGGTTCTCAATGTTTTTCGCTACATCACCTTCAGGACGGCTTACGCCAGCATTACGGCGCTGGTTATGGCCCTGATTCTGGGCCCCTGGCTCATTCGTCGCCTGCGCCAGTTCCAGGTGGAGCAACATATCCGAGAGGAGGGTCCGAGTCACCACCAAGTCAAGGCCGGCACGCCGACCATGGGAGGTGTCTTGATCGTGGCCAGCACGGTGGTTCCCACCTTCCTGTGGACCGACCTCGGCAATCCGCTGGTGTGGGTCGGACTGGGTTCGATGATCGGGTTCGGCGCCATCGGTTTCGCCGACGACATCAGCAAGATCAAGCGACGCAGGAACCTGGGGCTGACGGTCCGGGTCAAGCTGGGGTTGCAGCTCTTCGTGAGCATCGCCATTGCAGCCGGCCTGCTGTATCTGAAATCTCGCGGAGCCTATCAAACCGATCTGGCTGTTCCCTTCTTCAAGGATCTGCAGCCCAATCTGGTTTTGGACACCTTTGCCGGCTCCGCGCTTCATTTCCTGGACTTCCTTCCTTTCCTGCTGTTCGTTTTGGTGGTTCTGGTGGGATCTACCAACGCCGTCAACCTGACCGACGGGTTGGACGGCCTTGCCATTGGCTGCGTAGTGGTCGCCGCCGGGGCGCTGACCGTGCTGGCCTATGTCACCAGCCACGCCTCCTTTGCCGGATACCTGGATATTCCTCACCAGGCCGATGTCGGGGAGTTGACCATATTCTGCGGGGCCATGGTCGGGGCTTCGCTGGGTTTTCTCTGGTACAACTGCCATCCGGCCGAGCTCTTTATGGGAGATGTGGGCTCGCTGTCCCTGGGCGGCGCCATCGGGACGGTGGCCGTGATCATCAAGCACGAAATTCTACTGGTGGCCATTGGGGGCATTTTCGTTCTGGAAGTTCTGTCGGTGATGATCCAGGTCTCCTTCTTCAAGCTCCGGAAGAGACGGGTCTTTCGCATGGCGCCGCTGCACCACCACTTTGAGCTCTTGGGATGGACGGAATCCAAGGTAGTGGTGCGCTTTTGGATTGCAGCTCTGATCTTTGCCCTGTTCAGTTTGACAACGCTCAAGCTGCGGTGAGTTTCCCAGGCGGCGGTCCTGTACTGCGGTCTGCGAGGCTTGCCTCCGGGCATCAACCGCGGGGAATGCGGGGAATGACGTTGGAAGCCGAACCGTTTGCAGGGAAAAAGGTGCTGGTGGTGGGGATGGCCCGCACTGGAATGGCCGCTGCAAGGTTCCTGAGAACCAGGGGGGCTGGCGTGACGGTCTCGGATTGTCGGGGCCGCGGCCCGTTGGAGCCGGAAATCCGGAAGCTGGAGGCGCTTGGAATCGATTGTGAGGTCGGCGGGCATCGGCCGGAAACCTTTCGGAAGACGGAATGCATCGTGGTGAGCCCTGGCGTTCCCCTGGAGCAGCCGGTCCTGAGGGAGGCAGCGGGCCGGGGAACGAAGATTTTGAGCGAGATTGAGTTGGCCTCCCGTTTCCTTCGAGGAAAAATCGTCGGAATCACCGGCTCCAACGGAAAGACCACCACCACAACCCTGGTCGGGAAGATCCTTGAGGCTGCCGGCTTTCGGGTTCAGGTGGGCGGGAATATCGGAGTGCCCTTGATCTCCCTGGTCGAAAGCTCCGCCTCCGACTCGATCAACGTAGTGGAGTTGAGCAGCTTCCAGTTGGAGGCCGTTTCTTCCTTTCGAGCTCACATCGCCGTGATCCTGAACATTACCCCCGACCACATGGACCGATACCCCACCCTGGAAGCCTATGCGCGGGCCAAGTTGAACCTGTTGAAGAATCAGACAGCCTCGGATTTTGCGGTGTTGAATCGAGAGGATCGGCTACTGCGCGACCTGGCCGCTCCCGCGGCCGCCCAAAGGTTCTGGTTCGGCACAGAGGTTCCGGTGGATCAGGGGACCTGCCTGCAGGACGACGGCCTGGTCTTCAGTCAAGGGGGAAAACGGGAGCAGATGGTCCGGTTGGAGGCCATCCGGGTCAAAGGGCTTCACAACCTGGAAAACGTGGCCGCCGCGGTCACCGTGGCCCGACTGCTGGGCGCATCGGTCCAGTCCATCCGGGAAAGCGTGGCCGGCTTTCGCGGTGTCTCCCACCGACTGGAGTGGGTACGCGAGATTCGCGGCGTCGATTTCTACAACGACTCCAAGGCTACCAATCCGGCCTCGGCCCAGAGGGCCGTGGAGGCCTTCGAGCAACGGCTGATTCTGATTCTGGGTGGGCGCGACAAGGCCAGCGATTTCAGCGTGCTGAGCCCGCAGGTGAGCCGTCGGGTCAAGGGCCTGGTCCTTTTGGGGGAGGCCAGCCGCAAGATCGAATCCCAATTGGCCGGGACGGTTCCCGTGACCCGTGCCGCCAGCATGGAGGAGGCGGTCCAATTGGCATTTGGTCAGGCGGACCCGGGAGAGGTGGTGCTTCTGGCCCCTGCCTGTTCCAGCTTCGACATGTTTCGGGACTACGAGGAACGAGGAAACGTCTTCAAGGAGGCGGTGCATCGCCTCTAGCCGCCGGGTATTCGAGGGACACTCCCCCGGCGGCCTATAGCGGGTACGGATCGTTTCAGATGGCGCGAAAGCTTTCGCCGGACAAGTTGCTGTTTGCCACCACTCTGGCCCTGGTGCTTTTGGGAGTGGTCATGGTCTTCAGCGCCTCGGCCGTGCCGGCGGAAGAAAAGTTCGGCAGCCCCTACTACTTTCTGATTCGTCAGAGCGTTTGGACGCTCTTGGGATTGATCGGCATGTGGTGGGCCATGCACGTCGACTATCGCACCTATCGCCACCCGCTCTGTGTCTATGGAGGGCTGTTTGTCTGTATATTGCTGTTGGTCGGCGTTTTCCTGCTGGACCCCAACCACAACACCCACCGATGGATTCGACTGGGGTCTCTGTCTTTTCAACCATCCGAGCTCAGCAAACCGGCACTGGTCGTCTTCATGGCCTCCCTGCTGGAAAAGGAGGCGGCTCGGGTGAACGACTGGCGTCACACGCTTCTGCCCTGTCTGGCGGTGCTGGCTGTGGTGCTGGGTCTGATCGTGGCCGAGCCGGACCTGGGGACCTCCATCACCATTGCGGCAGTGACATTTTTGCTGCTTTTTTGCGCGGGCCTGCGGCTCACCTACGTGTTAGGCGCCTGCCTGCTGGCCATTCCGCCCCTGTTTTGCCTGATCTATTTTTTCGAGTACCGACTGCAGCGTGTGCTTGCCTTCTTGAATCCGTGGGATGATCCCCTGGGAGCGGGATTCCAGACCGTGCAGTCCATGATCGCCGTGGGGAGCGGGGGATTGACCGGCCTCGGCCTGATGGCGGGCAAGCAGAAGCTCTTCTACGTGCCGGAACCCCACACCGATTTCATTTACGCCGTCATCGGAGAAGAGTGGGGACTGGTCGGCGCCCTGGCGGTGCTGGGACTATTCAGCCTGTTTCTGTGGCGGGGTGTCCGCCTGTCCTTGAGGGCTCAGGACGGCTTTGGGCGTTTTCTGGGGCTCGGCCTCACCGCAATGGTGGTCTGTCAGGCCTTTGTCAACATCAGCGTTGTATTGAGTTTGCTGCCCACCAAGGGCATTCCGCTTCCCTTTGTCAGTTCGGGCGGCTCGTCGTTGCTGGTCAGTCTGGTCAGTGTCGGTGTTCTGCTGAATATCTCTCAGCACTCCGATTGAAGGGACTGCCTGCGCCGCTGGGCGGGCAGGTTCCGAAAGCGAGTTCAACCGCGAGCCCTCGGGGTGGGCGGAAAAGATGTCGAAGCCGCACTCTTCTTCAGCGCGCACCCTTCAACCTGTTGCACATGAGGGACTTAGACTCCTGATCGCCGGTGGGGGGACGGGAGGACACCTTTACCCGGGAATCGCCGTTGCCCAGACGCTCGCCAAGCGATATCCCGGGGCGGAGGTTCAATTCGTCGGGAGCGGGCGTCCACTGGAGGCCCGCATTCTAAAAGAGGCGGGTTATCGCTTGAACAGGTTGCCGGTATCGGGCTTGAAAGGCGTCGGCGGGATCGATCTGATCCGGGGATTCCTCAAGATTCCCGGGAGCCTCTGGGCTGCCTGGGGAATCATTCGCCGATTCCGGCCGACTGTCGTCCTGGGAGTCGGGGGCTATTCCTCGGGGCCTCCGGTCCTGGTCGCCTCGCTGGCGGGAGTTCCCACTGTGCTTCACGAGTCCAATGCCCAGCCGGGGATCACCAATCGCCTGCTGTCGTGTTTCAGCCGCAAGGTGACCACCGCCTTTCCGGAATGCGAGACTTTTTTCCCGGGGAAAGCCGTGCTGACGGGGACTCCGGTGCGGCCGGAGTTTTTGGTCCCTCCGGCCAGACCGCCCGCGCGACCATTCGTTCTGTTGATTTTCGGAGGCAGCCAGGGAGCCCGGGCAATCAATCGGGCCGTGGTGGACTCTTTGGAAGGGTTGCGCCCACACTTCCGCCAGTTGCATTTCATCCATCAGACCGGCGAGCAGGATTTTGTCCGGGTGGAGCAGGCTTATCGGGAGGCGGGCGCCCAGGCGCAGGTAAAGCCGTTCTTCACCGATATGCCGCACCAGTTTCCAAAAGCTCACCTGGTGCTGTGTCGGGCCGGCGCCGCGACCCTGGGTGAGTTGGCGGCGGCGCGCAAGGCTTCTCTGCTGGTTCCTTTTCCGGGAGCCACCGACAACCATCAACTTCGGAACGCCGAATCGCTGGCCGCTGCCGGGGCTTCTGAAATCATTCGGCAGGAGGAATTGAACGGGAGGCTCCTGGCCACCCGGATCGAACACTATTTTCACCACCCGGAGCAGTTGGAGCGAATGGAGACTCGGAGCGGCAGTTTGGCCCGGCCCGATTCGGCCCAAGAGATTGTGGACTTGATCGGGGAATTGGCCGGTTTGGATTGACGGTCCCGGATGAGGCTCGCAAGAGGCGTGCATGTTCAAAAGGATTCAGCGGATTCACCTGGTCGGGGTGGGTGGGTCCGGAATGAGCGGGATCGCTGAAGTGCTTCTGAACCGAGGATACCGGGTCAGCGGCTCGGACCTTAAGCTGACGTCGGTGACCCAACGATTGGTTGAACGAGGCGCCCGCATCCACGGAGGCCATGCCCCGGGGCACGTGAATGCCGCGGATGTGGTGGTGGTGTCCTCGGCGGTGAGGCCCCACAACCCGGAAATCGAGGAGGCGAGGCGCCGTCAGATCCCCATCATTCCCAGGGCGGAGATGCTGGCCGAGCTGATGAGAGGGAAGTACGGGATTGCGGTCGCGGGAACCCATGGAAAAACCACGACCACCTCCCTGGTGGCCGGTGTGACAGGACATGGCGGCCTCGACCCCACCGTGGTGCTGGGGGGACGCCTCAATGCGCTGGGAAGCAATGCCAAGCTCGGCACGGGCGAGTACATGGTCGTGGAAGCCGACGAAAGCGACAGGTCCTTTCTGCATCTGTCTCCGACGCTGGCGGTGGTGACCAACATCGACCAGGACCACATGGAGAACTATGACGGGATGGACGATTTGAAGGACACTTTCGTGCAGTTCGTGAACAAGGTGCCCTTCTATGGCGCGGCGGTTCTGTGCCGGGACGATCCGGCCGCCGGCTCGATCCTTGCCCGCATCAAGCGGCGGGTCATCACCTACGGGTTCAGCCGGGAGGCGGAGCTGAGAGTCTCCGCGGCCCGATACTCAGGTTTCGGGTCCAGCTTTGAGCTCGATTACCGCGATCAGGGCCTCGGCCCCTTCCGCCTCAACCTTCCCGGGCGGCACAACGTCCTCAATGCCGCCGCAGCCGTTGCCGTGGGTTTGGATCTCGGGCTGAGTCCCTCGGTCATGCGTTCGGCGCTGGCTGAATTCGAAGGACCGGATCGGCGATTTCAGCTCAAGGGTCGGATCGGGGGGATCACCCTTATCGATGACTATGGCCACCATCCAACCGAAATCTCGGCAACCCTGCAGGCGGCAGGGCATTTCCGAGCGGAGCGCCTGGTGGTGGTGTTTCAGCCGCACCGCTACAGCCGGACTCAGTACTGCTTCGAAGAGTTTGCCGGGGCCTTCGACCGGGCCGACCTGGTTCTTTTGGCGGACATCTACGCCGCCGGCGAAGAACCGATCGACGGATTGACTTCGGCCAGGCTGGCTCGGGCTATACGGGGGCGCGGGCATCCCGAGGCTCATTACCTGGGTTCCGCCGAAGACATGGCGCCACGGGTGGCGCCGTTGCTCCAAGCCGGAGATCTGGTCCTAACCATGGGCGCGGGGAGCATCGCCCGACTGCCGGACGCGTTGTTGAAACAGCTGGCGGCGGCAGCCCCCGGAGTTTGAAGCGTTATTGAACCAAGACCGGAAACAGGGGAGGAAAACCGGATGACGAGGGTCAAGTCCAAGGCGATCAACTATCTGGAAAGGCAACCGAGCGCCATTCTGCAAAGGCAGCGACCGTCCGGCAACAGCAAGGGCAAGACCGTGCGGGAGGTTCTGCGCTGGTCGCTCAAGCTCTCCTTCGGGTTGTTGCTGGCGTCCATGCTGTCGTTCGGCCTCTACTGGATGAGAGACAGGCTCTACCACTCGCCCCGGTTCGATATCGCCATCACGGAAATCAACGGACTGCAAAACATCTCGCAGAATCAGGTGTTGGTCAAGATCGGTGAACTGGTCCAGTCGGGCCGCAACCTGGTGAGACTCGATCTGGACCGATTGCGGCGAAACCTGGAGCTGATTCCATGGGTGAAAACCGTGGTGGTTCGACGGGTGCTGCCGGACAAGCTGATTGTGGACATCGAGGAGCGGCAGCCGGTTGCCTTTGCCCGCCTGCCTCAGGGAACCCTGCTGATCGACGAGTATGGCGCACTGCTGGAACACAATCCGGAAAAACTGTCACGGGCGGATTTCCCCGTCATTCTGGGAATGGAATCGGGTTACGCACCGGAAGTTCTGCGGCGAAATCGAGAGCGGATTTCCCTCTATCTGAGGTTGATTCGCTCCCTGAACCGGGGAGGCGCCGGGTTGAGCCGGGATCTTTCAGAGGTGCACCTGCAAGACCCCGGCAATGTCTCGGTCATTCTCAATGGAGATTCGGTACTGGTTTACCTGGGGAAGGACGGTTTTCAGAAAAAGTTCCGTCGTTATCTGGCCGCGAGCCGGGAGCTCAAGAAGAAATACCGGAATCTGGACTCGGTGGACCTGCGCTACCGGGATCAGGTGGTGATCAGGACCCTGGACCCCAAGCTGGCTGAAGGCGGTTCCAGGAAGGTCTCTTCAGACGGTTGAATCGGGCGGTGACGGCTCGGATTTCGGGTACATTCCAGGAAGCAGGAGGTCTGCTTGGCCCGCAAAACCAAATACGTGGTCGGCTTGGACGTCGGCACCACCAAGACCTGCACCATCATCTGCGAGGTCAACAATGAGGGGGCCCTGGAGGTGATCGGGGTCGGGTCGGCCGAATCCAGGGGCTTGCGCAGGGGCGTGGTCGTCCACCTGGACGGTGCCGTCTCCGCCATCAAGAAGTCGGTGGAGGAAGCCGAGCGCAGCGCGGGAACGGCTGTGGAGTCAGTATTCGTAGGACTCTCCGGGGGGCACATCCAGAGCTTCAACAGCCAGGGAGCGGTGGCAGTCACGGCTGAGAGCCGCGAAATCGGCCAAGCCGATATTCGCCGGGTTCTGGAGACGGCCAAGGCGGTCTCACTACCCTCCGACCGCGAAATCGTCCACGTGCTTCCTCAGGAATTTGTGGTCGACGGCCAGGACGGCATCGGCGATCCACTGGGTCTGTTGGGAACCCGACTGGAGGTGAATTGCCATATCGTCACCAGCTCGAGCACGGCTGCTCAGAATATTGTGACGGCCGTCAACCGAAGTGGGCTCATCGTGGCGGACACTATCCTGCAACAACTGGCTTCTGCCGAGAGCACCTTGAGCGATGACGAGAAGGAGCTGGGCGTGGCTCTGGTCGACGTGGGTGGGGGCACCACCGATCTTGCCGTCTACACTCAGGGAGGCATCCGACACAGCTCTGTTCTCCCCCTGGGTGGGGACCAGATCACCAACGATATCGCCGTCGGCCTCAGAACCTCCATCCTGGAGGCCGAGAGGATCAAGCGCGACCATGGATGCGCCATGTCGACCTTGGTCGAAGAAGATATCGACTTTGAGGTCCCGAGCGTGGCGGGCCGGCAAGGCAAGTCCATCAGCAAGCGGATTCTCTGCGAGATCATCCAGCCGAGGATGGAGGAAATGCTCACCCTGGTCCAAGAGGACATCCGGCAAGCGGGTTACGAGCGGCTCTTGGGAGCGGGACTGGTCCTTACCGGGGGAACAGTCCGACTCGATGGTGTGGTTGAGCTGGCAGAGCAGATCTTCGACCTGCCGGTTCGACCGGGAAATCCCCAGGGATTGGAGAAGATGGAGGGCGCCTTGGCCGCTCCCGCCTTCTCAAGTGCCGTCGGTCTGGTGCTCTACGGCTACCGCGCCCATGCCTACCGGTGGATTGGACGCCGGGTTGGCGGCAACTTTCTGAAGAGATGGGCCTCGAGGATGTTTTCCCGGAAGGGCGGCAAGCTGTAGGCTGCCGAACCTGGCTTGGGTCCATGGCTTTTCGAAATTCCGAGGCGCACTACTGGCACTACTGATGGATAGTGACTACCACGCCTTGGTGCTGGTGGTCCAACCAAACACAATATAAGGTATTTGTCTTGATTTTCTCGGTCCAAGCGCCTATGTTTTCAAACAATCGCGGGCTCAGCCCTGCCTAAGGAGTGGAACCATGGAAACGCCCCAGTCCGATCGTTCCGTCAAGTTTCTGTTGGACGAGCCTCCGGCCAACGGTGCTGTCATCAAGGTCATCGGCGTCGGAGGCGGCGGCACCAACGCTGTCAACCGAATGATTGACGCCGGCGTCGAGGCTGTTGAATTCATCGTAGCCAATACCGACGTGCAGGCCCTGAGAGCGTCCCTGGCGCCGACCAAACTGCAGATCGGAGCCAAGCTCACCAACGGTCTTGGAGCCGGGGCCGATCCACATGTCGGTCGAAGTGCAGCCCTGGAGGATACGGACAGGATCATCGAGGTTCTCGAAGGCGCCGACATGATTTTCGTTGCGGCGGGCCTGGGCGGGGGCACCGGGACCGGTGCGGCGCCTATAATTGCCAACCTGGCGGCCGAACTGGGTGCACTGACGGTGGCCATCGTGACCGAGCCATTCCTGTTTGAAGGGAAGAAGCGGAAGGTTCAGGCCGAGCGCGGGCTGGAAGACCTCAACGCCTGTGTGGATACGGTCATTGCCATCTCCAACGAACGGTTGCTCCAGACCGTGGAAAGGGGCACCAGTTTCTCGCAGGCATTTCAGGTGGCCGATGACATCCTGCGCCAGGGAGTTCAGGGGATTTCCGACATCATTCAGGTTCCCGGTGTGATCAACGTGGATTTTGCCGACGTGAGGGCAGTCATGCAGGGCATGGGCAAGGCCCTGATGGGAACCGGAACCGCCATTGGCCAGGACCGTGCCGTGGCAGCCGCCAGTCGGGCGATTGACTCCCCTCTTCTGGAGGATGTCTCCATTCACGGAGCCAAGGGAATTCTGATCAACATTACGGGATCGGAGGAGCTTCTGCTTCACGAAGTCAGTGAAGCGGCTTCCATCATCCACCAGGCCGCCGACGACGATGCCAATATCATTTTCGGTGCCGTGATCGACAACAAGATGACGGACGACATCAAGATCACTGTCATTGCCACCGGATTCGACGGAAAAGGCGCCGGATCGACGATGCAGACGGCCGAGAGCGAATCCCGGGATCTGGACTACACTTCAGACCTTTCTGCAGATTCTCCTACCCCGGAGCCTGCGGCGGTGACCGTTCCGGAAAACGGCACCCCTCCGGGTCAGGGTCGTCCCTACGACCCGCGCGACCTCGAGGTTCCCGCCTACCTCCGCCGTAGACTGGACGAATAAGAACGCCGGGCGGGCTGGCGCCGGGAAGCTCCGGCCCGTGCCGGGTGAAGACCTCATGCGGGTCCAAATCGAAGCCGCCGTCATCGACTCGATGGTGGAGCATGCCCAATTGGAGGCCCCGTTGGAGTGTTGCGGCCTGTTGATGGGTCAGGCCGGGCGGATCACTCATCTTCGCAGGATGCGGAACTTGGCTCAAAGCCGCGTCCGCTATGAGATGGTTCCCGGGGAGCTGTTTCGGTTCTTCAAGGGTCTCCGCGGCTCGGGCCTGCAACACCTCGGGATCTACCATTCCCATCCCTCTTCCGAGCCCTATCCCTCGGCTACCGATATCTCCCAGGCCTTTTATCCCGACTGCGTCTACGTGATCCTCTCCTTGCTGGCGCCGGACTCCCCGTCCGTCAGGGCCTTTTCCATCGTCGAGGGCGTTGTGGCAGAGCTGGCGATCCAGTGAATCTGAGAATAGGACCGCATTTCTTGTCTCGCCTGAAACAAACGAAAAAAGACAAGAGAAAAAGAAGAAAAAGAGGAATCCACGAAGGGCCACTAAGGCGTTGAGGTTAACCGCGACGGGATACCAAGGTCACGAAGGAATGGTCGATTTCCGATTGTTTCACTCTCGTATGATCCGCACGACAGGGCGGGGGCGACACTTGTTAGCAATTGATAATCCCCGGGCGAACGCCCGGGCGACCCATTGAGCCGCGGAGCGGCGGCAGCAGGTAGCCGTGGGCGTGAGCCGGGCGCGGGCCGGGCTATGCCCGGCACGGGCCATTGGAGAGGGGTAGCCCAGGTCGAGCCGCGAAGGCGGCGACAGCAGAGGGCCGAGAGCGCGAGGCCCCGGAGACCGGCTCTCCTCCCTGCCGTTCGGTTTCCCTGCGATGCCGCAGCCGACCACCCTGCCGGCGGGAACCGCAGGGGCCCGGCCGAAGCAGAGCCTTGGCGCCCTTGCCGGTCGACCCGGGTGGAGGAGATGGCCGAGGCTGCGGGAAGAATGGTGCGGGCGGGACGCCCGCGCTCCCGGGGGCTTTGTTCCATGACATCGTCGAACCAAAGGAGGTCTATTTGTTTTCGTGTCTATTCGTGTTCATTCGTGGTTCGTCTTCATTTAATAATCCTGTCCATCCTGTGCATCCATGTTCAATGAGTAGAAAACCGGTTTAGCACGACATGGCCCTTGTTCCCGGCAGGCCATGAAGATTCGTTGTTTCACTCTTGTATGATCCGCCCGGCAGGATGGGGACGTGGATATCCCATTCTTCCTTTTTCAATAAGGGACTCTTGGGTTAGCATTTTGACAGGTATCGAATCCGGGTTTCGATCATTCCATTGGATCGGCAAGGGTTGAAGTCCACCGAGAATTCCTGTCCGACGGAGGCGTCCAGGCATGCGAATTGCGACGAGAGTTCGGGATTGGCCGTTGACGGCCCTGCTGCTGGCCGGAGTGGGTGTGCCGGTCTTGGCTCCCGGGGTGGAAGCCACCACGGTAAAGCAGCTCAGCCTGGAGCAGATGGTCCGCGGGTCGCACCGCATCATGCTGGGTCGCCGCGTATCTCAGGAGACCTATTGGAACAAGAACCGAACGCGGATCTACACCGCCACCCGGTTTGCGGTGACGGAGGACCTGAAGGGAGATTCCCGGGGAGCAGCCACGGTGGTGACGGTGGGCGGCGCCATGGACGGTCTGACCCTGGCGGTGTCGGGGACGCCTACCTTTCGGGTGAACGAGGAAGTACTGCTCTTCCTGGAAGCCGGCAAGGGCGATTACTGGATCCTCAAGGGACTCTCCCAGGGCATGTTCCGCATCGCTGCCGACACGCAGGGAGTCAGGATGGCCCATCACGCCTCCTCCGGGCTTCACCTGGTCCCGGCTTCGCCCGAGTCGTCCACCCAAACACCTATTCCCGCCCGGGTCGAGCTGGATCGGCTTCTGAGCCGGATCCGGCAACTCGTCGGCATGGCTGGCGAGTGATCGGCGGGTCGGACCCCGAGGAGCCGTTTCCGTGTCATCCAATTCATGCGGGAAGAAGAGCGGCCGAGCGCCACTGAGAGGTTGCGCCCCATCCGGCCATCCACGCGGAGCCGGCAAGGCTCGCCGCTTGGCGCTCCTCTGCCTGCTGGTTGCGGTTTGCGTCTGTTGGATTGCCCGGCCGCCCGCCTTGGCCTTCGTTCCCTTCCTCAGCGGCGCCAAATGGAAGACCCTTCGGGTTGCCTACAAGATTCACCAGGGCGGTCTGCCCTCTACCGGCAACCGTAGCGAGTTTGCGGCTGTTCACGCCGGCTTTGAAGCCTGGGAAAACATTGAGGACTCGGCGATTGCCTTTTCCTACCAAGGGACGACCGAGGCTAGTGTCGCCGCGTTGGACTACACCAACTTGGTCTCGTTCCAGGATGAGATCTTCGACTTCGGCTCGGATGTGATTGCGGTGACTCTCACCTATTATGCTGATAGTGTCGAGGATCCTCCCATTGTGGATGCCGATATCGTCTTCAATCCCAACCTGCATTTCTCGAGCGACGGTGCACCGGGCACCTTCGATCTGCAGTCGATTGCCACCCATGAAGTCGGGCACTTCTTGGGGCTGGACCATACGGCCATCGTGTCCGCCACCATGAATCCACGGGCCGGCAGTGGAGTGACCTTCTTCCGGGTGCTTCAGACCGATGACCGGATCGGATGCTCGGTCCTCTATCCCGAACCCGAATTCAGCCGTTCGACTGGAGAGCTTGCGGGAAGGGTCCTGCTTGACGGCGCAGGGGTCTACGGAGCCCACGTGGTGGCTTTGGACGAGGCTGGACGGGCGGTCACCTCCGCCCTCTCCGGAAAAGACGGCAGCTACCGGATTTCAGGGCTGATCCCGGGTTCTTATCGCCTCTACGCCGAGCCCCTGGATGAGCCGGTGGGGGAAGACAACATCCTCAAACCCCCTCTCCCCTCGGGTCTACCTGACCCCTTGCCCTTCAACATCAGGTTCACGACTGCCTTCCTGGGGACGGAGGCGGACAACTCAACTGGGGAGCCAGTCTCAGTGGCTGCCGGCGACTCCCTAGTGGACCTGGATATCTCCGTCTCGCCAGCGGCTTTTCCGCACCTGAATCTGACCAGCCCGCGCCTGGGCGCTCGCTTCCCACAGGGCTTCAATGATGATGTTCGAGTTTTCGGGGATGGACTGGGGTTCGGAAGCAGGTACTTCGTCCTGGGAGAGGGAGTGGTTCTGGAATCGCCAGCGCATATCGGGGGCAGCGGAGCTGAATTTGACGTCACCGTGGACAGCAGCGCCCCCTTGGGCTCCAGGAGCCTGTTCGTTGAGAAGGGGGATGCCCTCGCGGCCTTGAGCGGGGGCATAGACGTGACGCGTCCAGGCCCGAAAGTATCCGGCATCACTCCCCGCTCGGGCCCCCGCGCGGGGGGGACTCCGGTAACTGTCACGGGCTCGAACTTCGATCGCAAGGCCGTTGTGAGCCTGGACGGCATTCCTCTGAACGACCAAAAATGGCTGAACTCGGGGATGATTCAGGGGACCACCGGGCCCAATCGCTGTGGTACTCTCAACCTGTTGGCCATCAATCCCGACGGCAGCAGCGCCCGCCTGCAGTCGGTTTTCGTGGCCGTCTCACCACGTCCGGCTATCGATTCCGTGTCGCCTGGCTCAGCCGAGGTGGCCTCGGAGGTCACCATATCCGGGCGCAACTTCCATTCGGTGCCGGAACACAACCGGGTTCGCTTCAACAACCATAGGGCCGAGGTGATCTCGGCCACCGAAAACCAGATTGTCACCTTGGTTCCCTTCGGGGCCACCAGCGGTCCGATCACCGTGGAGGTCTGCGGTAAGATTGCTACCAGCAGCGAGTTAACGGTGCTGCCGTTGCGGCCCAGCCGGAACCGCCCCCAGCCGAGTTTTTCCTACCTGGATCTGGGTCGGGACCCGGAGGCCTCCCGATTGGAATTCCGGCTGGACGAAGACGAGGAGGACCGAACTCCCGACGACTCCATCGCCCGGATCGCCTTGCCCTTCAAGTTCATCCTGTTCACCAGGGCGTTTCCGGAAGGGAGTCCGGTCAACATTACCACCAACGGCTGGATATCGCTGACCCCGATGGTGGGGGGGGCGGCCGAATGGGAAAACGGCAGGCTTCCGGGACACCAGGTGCCCCGTCCGAACCGTTCTGTCGGCCAGATGCCGGCCAACCTGATCGCCCCGTTCTTTCACGATCTGGTGGTGGGGGAGACCGACAGCGGGGTCTACACCCGGGTGCTGGGGGAGGCTCCCAACCGCCGTCTGATTGTTGAATGGAGGAATTTCGGCGCCTACGACGACGAAGAGGACAACCCGCAACCCGATTATGCGACGCGGCTGACCTTTCAAGCGGTGCTTTATGAAGGGAGCAACGACATTGCCTTTCTTTACCGGCGCTTGGAAGGGCCGCTGACCCAGGGCGAGAGCGCCACCGTCGGCCTGCAGAACGACGGCCGGGATCGGGCTATCCAGTTCGGCTTCAACCGGCCGCGGCTGTCCGAGGGCAGAAGCATCTTCTTTCGCTTCAATGCCGAGGACGGCAGCTATGCCTTCGAGCACTTTCTGCCATTGGTCACCGACACCGAAGAATTCCGCACCAACCTGGGCCTCACCGCCGACGTCCTCTCGGGAGCCAGCGTCCGGCTTACTCTGTTCGACCCCGCCGGCCAGGCCCTCGGCTCCCGGACCGAGCGGGTTCCCCGAGGGGGGCTGATCCAGCTCAACCACCTGGTTCGCCGCCTGCTGGGCACCGGGTCCAATGAGCCCTCCAACGTGTCGGGTTCCGTTCTGGTGGCATCCGACCAGATGGTGTTTCCCTATGTCACCCAGATCAACAATCGCTCCAGCGACCCCAGCCTGGATCTGGGGGCCATGTCGGGTGGCACCCGGCTGGGGATTCTCTCGACTACGTCGGTGAACCAGTTTCGTTCCTCCCTGGCCGTTCTGAATATTGGAGACACGACAGCCGAGGTTTCCCTGTTGCAGCGGGACGCGAGCGGCAGCCTCCTCCACCGCCAGGAGGTCGCCATTCCCCCACGCGGCCAGTTCCGGAGCCCGGACCTGCATGCCGACTTCGGGATCAGCGGCGTCTCCGGTCCTCTGGAGATCCTGTCCACCAACGGGGTGCCGCTGATTGCCACCTCCCGGGTCTATGCGCTCGATTCGGGAACCAGCGGCTTCTTCCGAGGACTGGATCTGGAGCGCGCCTCCAGTCGGGCGGTCATTCCCATCAGCCGGGAAAGCGGAGAATTTCGCAGCAACCTGGGGATCACCAACCTTTCCGAGCAGCCGGCCAACGTGCAGGTCCAACTGATCGATTCCACGGGGACCCCTCTCGGGACCTCCAGCCAGCAGGTGCCACCGCTGGGCCTGGTCCAGTTGAACCGGGTCAACCGGAGGCTCTCCGGTTCAGGCGGGGGGGACGACACCCTGGGATGGATCCGGCTCAGCGCCGACCGCCCGGTGGCGGGATTCGTGTCACAGATCAACAACCAGAGCAGCGATCCGGGATTCGCACGGTCGGATGTACTATCCTCCAGCAGACTGTTGATACCATCGGCCACCAACGTCAACCAGTTTCGATCCACGATCACCATCGTCAACGCGGGGAACGGGGAAGAAGCCCGAGTTCGGGTGCGTGTCCGAAGCCGGCAGGGGCGAATCATTGGCGAGAGCAAGACCCGGACTTTGCCCTCCAACGGGATCTTCCATCTGGACGATCTTCTGGGGAGCCTGGAGGTGCCCAGCAATTTCGGCCCGGTGGAAATCGAGTCCTTGAACGGCGTGCCCCTGCTGGCCGTGTCGCGGGTCTACAGCATCGAGGACGACACCGGAGGCTTCTTCCTGGCACAGCCGTTTTAGTGGAGATGAAATGACTGATCCAACCTTTTGTTCCTTGGCCGACAAGGTCGCCATCGTCACTGGCGCCGCCACCGGCATCGGCGCCGCTATTGCCGAGAGGTTTCTCAAGGCGGGAGCCCAAGTGGTCTTCGCCGATATCGACGCTGCTGGCGCCCGGGCAAGAGCCGGCCAGTTGGACGGCTCCGGGGAGCGCAGCCTGGTGGCTCCGGTGGACCTGACTCGGTCCGGCGAGGTGGCGGGCCTGGTCGAGCGGGTCCTGGACCGGTTTGGCACGGTGGATATCCTGGTGAACAACGCCGGGATTGCCGGGCCCACCAAGCCCCTGGTGGAGGTAACGGAGGAAGAGTGGGATCAGGTGATGGCCGTCAATCTCAGGGGGGTCTTTCTCTGCTGCAGGGCAGTGCTGCCGACCATGCTGAAGAATCAATCCGGCCGGATCGTCAACGTGGCCTCCATTGCCGGCAAGGAGGGAAACCCCAACCTGGCGCCCTACTCAAGCACCAAGGCGGGGGTGATCTGCCTGACCAAGGCCCTGGCCAAGGAGGTCTGCCAGCAGGGCGTCTACGTGAATTGCGTGACGCCCGCCGTGATCGATACACCCATTCTGCGCCAGGTGGGCCAGGAGACCATCGACTACATGATCAGCAAGATTCCCATGGGACGGGTGGGGAAGCCCGAGGAAGTGGCGGCGCTCATCCACTTCCTGGCCAGCGACGAATGCAGTTTCACCAACGGCGCCTGCGTGGACATCAGCGGGGCGCGAGCGACTTATTGACCGTGGGCACGGCGTTGCCCGCCGGGCGGAGGAAGCACATGAACCAGGCACCCTTTGTTCCCAGGAGGTTGAGCGATTCCGAGTTGAGGCGGTTTGCCGCCGACGGTTTCATGGTCTGCGGGGCCACGCTGTCGGCCTCGGGATTAGGCCAGGTCCGAGAGGAGTGCATGGCGGCCTGGAACAGGGAGAAAGGCGCATTCGACCCCGACAAGACCTGGTTGGAGAATGCCCTCTTGCCCAACATCCACCACCGTTCGGACATGGTGCGCCAATATTACTTTGCCGGACCTTTGGTGGACGTGGCCGAGCAGATCATCGGGCCGAATCTAAAAGCGGCGACCAGTCAGCTCACCTTCAAGACCAGGAACAACCGCATGGTGTTCCCCTGGCACCAGGACAACGGGTACGGAGAGTTGGAGCCCTATAACGCCCTTTCCTGCCTGACCGCCCTGGACGACACCAACCTGGAAAACGGCTGCCTTTGGGTCATCCCCGGAAGCAACCGGACCGGACAGCAGGCCCATGCCCAGGGCAAGGCCGCGGCTGGCGCCAAGCACGGGACCGAGTTGATGGCCGGGGCCGACGAGTCCAAGGCCGTGCCGGTTCCCATGAAGGCCGGGGAGTCGCTGGTCATGAGCTGCTGGACATTGCACAAGTCGGGAGCCAACCGCTCGGGCCGAGACCGGCGCATCCTGTTCTTCCGCTACGCCGATGCCGATGCGGTGGAGGTCTACAACCGGCGCCGCCCCCGGTTGGGGAGATTGCTGAGAGGCCGGACTCGATTCGAGGAGGTTCGCCGGTTCGAGGCGGATCTTTAGGGCGGGGAGAGGCAAAAGAGTTATCCACCAAGGAACACGAAGGAGGACGAAGGGCCACTAAGGCGTTGGAAAAGGTTCAAAAGGGGTCCGTGAAGTGCCACTAAGCCGGCCCCTCAAAAAAGAGTTTCTTCACCGCCAAACGGTGGCGGCAAAGGAGGCCATGGCTCGATGGAATCTCGTTTCAATAAACCCAGGGTGGCCATCAATCGGGTCTACACCCGGATGGGCGACTCCGGGGAGACCAAGTTGGCTGGAGGACAAAAGGTATCCAAGGGGTCCTTGCGCCTGGAGGCCTACGGCACGGTGGATGAGCTCAACGGATTCGTCGGAATGGCATGCCAGACGGCCCGAGAGCAGGTGGAGCGAAACCCGGAGTTGCAGGCCATGGTGACCTGCCTGGTCCGGGTGCAGCACGAGCTCTTCAACCTGGGAGCAACGCTTGCCACCTTGCCCGAGGATATTCATCCCCGGCAGCCACAGGTGACCGCGCGGGATATCCAGCGGCTGGAGCAGGAGATCGACCGCGCCAACCAGGTTCTGGAGCCCTTGCGTTCCTTTGTCCTGCCCGGAGGCAATCGACTCAACCTCGAGCTTCACCTCTGCCGCACCGTCTGCCGGCGCTCCGAACGGGACTGTGTCCGACTCGGCGAGGAAGAAGCCATCCCCGCGGCGGCCGTTCAGTACCTCAACCGGCTGGGAGATGCGCTCTTCGTGTGGAGCCGCTGGGTCAGCCACCTGATGGGGACCCCGGAAACCCTGTGGGATCCCAACCTGGCGGGCTGAGATTCGCTTGCCTGAAACAAAGGAAAAAAGACAAAAGAAAAAGAGCTATCCACGAAGGGCCACGAAGAACGACGAAGGGCCACTAAGGCTTTGAGGTGAACCGTAACGGGATACCAAGGTCGCGAAGGGATTGGTCGATTTCTGATTGTTTCACTCTCGTATGATCTGCACGGCAGGGCAGGGGCGCGGCTTGCCTGAAACAACCGAAAAAAAGAGTGATCCACGAAGACACACGAAGGACCACGAAGGCCCACTAAGGCGTTGAGGTGAACCGCGGCGGGGTACCAATGTTAGGAAGGGCAATCGTGACGAAAGCGCCCCCCCGGGAGCGCGGGCGTCTCGCCCGCCCCATTCCGGGCGCAGCCCGGCACTACTCCTCCGTCTCGATCGACCCGAAATGCCTCATCAGCTCTCCTTCCGCCCACCCGGCCTCTCAAGAATCTCACCGGCGCGCTCCGCCGGCTGCGCACCGGGTGGCCGAGAATTGGTTCAACGTCAGGCATAGGTAAACGGCTTATTCACATGGATGCACAGGATGCACAGGATTTTTTCCGGAGACGGCTGGCCTGTATTCCTGGACATCCGCAAATCCGCACTCGATCATCGCCAGAGTCAGCGTTTGGTGCAGCAGCCTCAGGTCCTGATTATCCTGTGCATCCTGTGCATCCATGTTCAATTTATAGTCCTTCTCGATTGATCTTCCCCGTGGCGGGCCTTGGCTTTGCCCAACGACCCGATTCCCGGTCAGCGTCCCGTGCAGCGGCCTCTGGTCCTATTAATCCTGTCCCTTGGGTTGCCGCTCAGTTTCCCTGCGATGCGGCAGCCCGGCCTCCTGCCGGTGGAAATCGCATGGGTCCGGCCGAAGCGGATCCCTGACGCCGTTGCCGGTCGAGCCGGGTGGAGGAGATGGGCGAGCCATTGCCAGAGTTGTGCGGGCGGGACGCCCGCGCTCCCGGGTGGGCTTCCTCCCATGACGTGGTGATATCAAGGTCACGATATCGCAGATGCATTCGACCGCGCTTGGTCATTGAAGGTGGTCCATCCTTATTCGTGTTCATTAATCGGCCGGTGAGTCCCCGACTCCGGAAGACAGCAGTCGGGCGGCGGCTTCCGCTACCAGGTTGCCCATCTCCGCCGTCGTCATGCGCCCCCCCAGATCGGCGGTTCTGTTCCGCACCGGAGCCAGCACCGCGGTCACCGCCTTTGTGACAGCCGCGGCGGCCCGCCGGGTTTCGGGATGTCCCAGCCAATCCAGCATCATGGCCGTGGAGAGAATAGTAGCCAGCGGATTTGCCATTTCTCTGCCCGCGATGTCCGGGGCTGAACCGTGGGCGGGTTGGAACACCGCAAAGTCGTCTCCGAGGTCGGCAGAGGGAGCCATGCCCAACCCCCCCACCAGGCCCGCCGCCAGGTCGGATAGGATGTCTCCGAACATGTTTTCGGTGACCAACACGTCGAAGTCCGCCGGCCGCTCGATCAGATGGAGGCTGGCAGCGTCCACGTAGAGCGCTTCGGTCTCAACCTCTGGAAACTCCCGGCTGATCTCTTGAAAAATTCCCCGGAAATAGGCCATGGAGGGAAGGATGTTGGCCTTGTCGACCAGTGTGAGCCGTTTCCTGCGGCCCAAGGCCTGGCGGAAGGCCGATCGAAACAGGCGCTCCGACCCGGAGCGGGAGATGACCATATGGTCGCGGGCCTCGGTGGCAGTCAATTCCATCGGCCTGAGACGCCCCGAGAACAGACCCTCCGTGCTCTCCCGTACGATGAGAAAGTCGATCCGCCCGTCCTCCATGCCTTTGAGTGGGGAGAGGTCGGCTTGGTAGAGATAGAAGGGGCGCAGGCCGCAGTAGAGGTCGAGTTGCTCGCGCAGATCCACCTGCGGAGCCATTTCCAGGCCATTGGGCCAGCGGACGCTGGGTAATCCCATGGCTCCCAGCAGGATGGCATCCTGTTGTCTGCAGGCTTCCAGGGTTTCCGGAGGCAGCGGATTCCCGCACTGCAGGTAGGTCCCGGCCCCGACGGAAAATTCCTTCAGCTCAAATGAGACCCCTTCCAACTCCTGCTCGACGGCTCTCAAGGTCCTGACGGCCTCGGCGATAACCTCCGGCCCGATGCCGTCACCAGGCAAGACGGCTATTCGAAAGACTTTCTCCCGTCTCACGGCCCCTCCCTGAAGGAAGTGTTTGCACCCCACCGGCCACGCCAGGTCGCCTCAGCATCGTCCTGATCTACCGAAATCTCTCCTGAGACATGATTACGCTCCCCGGTGAGAAATGCAGTCCGGGCATCCGATATCGTATCATTCGTCCTGCGGCCTGTCTGTGGCGCTGACTCTTTATTGACTTCGATCTGCCCATGCTGTGGTTTCTGCTCCTGATTGTGCTGTCGGCCTGGTGCCCCGCGAAGGGGTGGGCTCAAGAAATCGACATCCCGCTGACCGTGCGGGAGACCGCCGGACTGGATCGCCATCAGTATCCCATCACCTCGGGCGTCCCGTTGCCGCGGGGGCTTCTCGAATCAGCCCGCCTGCTCCAATTGATGGACGGCCAGGGCAGGTTCGTTCCCGCCGCCATCGAGGCGATAGCTCGGTGGCCGGAGGACGGGAGCCTGCAGTGGATCCAGGTCCACTTCGCGGCAAGCCTGCCGGCCAACGGGCAAGCGGTCTACTTCCTGCGCCGGGTCGGCGCCCTGCCCAGGTTTCCCTCGCCCATTGGCCTGGCCCGCCGCAGGGAGGGGGTGGAAGTGGTCACCGGCCCGCTTCGCTTGGTCATGGGCGGTCCCTCCGAGCAACTGCTGGACCAGGTCTGGGTGGACGAGAACTGGGGTTACGACTTCTCCGCGCGTACCCGAATCCTGGATAGCGGCCATTTCCGCATCGCCCTCAGAAGTGGGGGCAACACCTATGGCATGGGTCCCTGGAGCCAAAATCGGGTGGAGGTGGAAGAGGCCAATCCGATTCGGGCGGTGATCAAGGTCTCGGGGACGTTTTTCTCCGAGCAAGCGGGTCTCGCTCCCCTGGACTATGTGGCCAGGGTGACCGTGTATGGTGGGAAAACATTCTTCAGGCTGGGCTTGACGGTGATTCGGCCCTGCGGCTCGGGGGCCGGGGAGTTTCCGGTGGAAAACCTCAGCCTCGAGGCTCAATTGAACCTGGATCCCCTCTCGCGGCGGTTCGTCCTGGGAGGAGGGGATCGAGATCATCAGGGTCACTTCGATCGAACCTCGACCGTATCGCTCTATCTGGACGGCGCCGATTCCTATCGCCTTTCGGAAGTGGAGGGGGATGAGACAGCGCCGCGTGGCGGCGCCGGCGGAGAACCTGTCTCCCGGTCGCTTCGGCGCCGGGTGGCCGGGGAATTTCGCTCCAACCTGGGCTGGGCCGACCTGGCCGACGAGCGGCATGGACTGGCCCTGGGCGTGCAGCGATTCTGGCAGCTCTATCCCAAGAGCTTTGAGATTCGAAAGTCGGGGAGCCTGATCGCTGGTCTGCTCCCGGAGGAGGCCAAACCCTGGAACGTCCCTGCCGGCGGGTCCACGACCCACCAGATGCTCCTCTACTTTCATGGCAGCCGGAGTCTTGCCGAGGGTCGGGTCAAGAGCGAACTCATGGGCCTGCAGAAACCGGTGTATGCGTTCGCCCCATCCTCCTGGTACTGCCGCCCCAACCAGGCTTTGGGGGCGCTTTCGGAGTCTTCCCCCGAGGTCTATCGAGAGGGCTACCGGCCGCTGGTCCGAAGGGTCGACAGCTGGATTGAAAGACAGCGGGAATCTCTGGCAGCGGCCCGCCGCTACGGGCGGTGGGCTAACGGGAGCGACGGTTACGGGCGACCCCGCTCAGAGGAAGAGAGTCCCCGCCCGGAGAAAGTGAAGACCTTCGCGGGAGGCGCCCACTGGAACGATGACCGCGCCTATGCGCTCGCCCATGACCTCTACCTTCACTTTTTTCGCACCGGGGACCCCAGATCGCTTGAGGTCGCCGAGGAGGTGGTTGCCCAAGGGGCGGGCTCGGCCGTTACCCACCGGCCACACTCCGCTTCCATGGGCTGTGTGCCGGGCGCCGGGGGTGGGCGTGGCCATGAGCAGTTGCTTTACTCCTTTCTCCTGACCGGAAATCGCCGGGCGCTGGACGCCGCCCGTTCGTGGCTGGAGCAGGTGGTGGCTGCAGACGAAGTGAATCCTGCTCAGGCGCCCCACCAAGCGGCCGCTGTCCTGGCGGGACTGGTCAGGGGCTATCAGGTGCTTGGGGACGAGCGTTACCTGGAGAAAGCCCGCTGGATCGTGGACGTGATCGGTGCCTGGCAGGAGGAGGATTCGAGGCGCTTGAGGGAGCTGTCCCCGGTGAACGCCATGCGGTGGGAGGCGGGCCGCGGGCAGACCGGCGGGACCGAAGCCTGGGACAGGGGGGAGCTCTGGTCGGCGCTACACCGGAATCGGCGCCGGTTGGGGCCAGACCGGGTCGAGGCCTTGCTGCAGCGGGAGACGAAACCTATTCGGGACGGTCGGGAAGAGTGGGCCTCGGGGTCTGAAGATCCCGGGAAGTTCGCGGAAGGCGGAATGGGTCTGGCGTCGGGATTGGCTGCCCTCTACGAGTCCGGGGGCGATCCCAAATTCTGGGAACTGGCCCTGAAGGTCTTTATCAGGGCATTGCAGGATCAGGAGGCACCTGGTCCGGTCTCGGGGGGTGCCTTCCCGGGCGGAGCACAGCAGTTTCTGTGGTACCTGTCCCGGGAATTCGATCCGCCCCGGTGATGCATCAGAGAAGTGGGGCAACGGCCTTTTGAAAGACCTGATAGTTCTGACCGCCGACCAGGCTCACAGTCAGTCGACCCTTTCTGTCGATGACGAAGGTAGTGGGAAACCCTCCGATCCAGTCCGGCGCGAGGAAGTCAATCAGGGCCTCGTAGGTCTCCTCGGCATTGATATAGGTGGGGAAGGTCGCGCCGTTTTCTTTGAGGAAGGCCTTCACCTGCCGCCGTTGCTCAGCGTTGTCGACCGAAATCAGGATCAACTCCAGACCCTTGGCCCGGTATTTCCCGTAGAGCTTGATCAGGTCGGGAAACTCCTCGCGGCAGGGAACGCACCAAGTCGCCCAGAGGTTGATCACGACCACCTTTCCCTCATTCTTTTTCAGAATGGCTTTGAGCGAGGTGGCCACAACCGGTTTCAGAATCGGGCCGGCGCCGGCGTCCGGACCCCGGAGGAGGGCCGATGGGGCAGGGGAGCCTGCCGGGCCTGGTGTCTCGAAACAGATCCCGACGGCCAGAAGCAGCGGGAGAAACCGCCACCGTTGCTTTCGCTTTCCCAACACCGCCGGGTCTCGCGGGCGCCTGTCTGGAATCGTCATGGCTGGACCTCTCCTTTTGTCAGGTCGGCCTGCCCTATGGGCTGGAAATTGACATGAAAACGACAAAGATGCTATAAAATTCCTCGCCTGCTGTCATTGGCATTCGTCGCTGTTCCCAGCCTTACTGATCCGGGCAGCTTCAGGCAACCGGGCTCGAAGTTGCACACCAAGCGAAAGTGGCGGAATTGGCAGACGCGCTGGACTTAGGATCCAGTCCCGTAAGGGGTAGGGGTTCAAGTCCCCTCTTTCGCACCAAATCCCGACCCTGCTTGATTGTTTCCAACCCTTTCGATCCGACGAGAATGAGATAGGCAGCGGGTTTGCGCCCGAGCCAAGGTGAATGTCTTGAAGGTTGAAGTCAGCCTCCTGAGTTCCTGCAGGACCGAGTTGGGCATAGAAGTGGAAGCCGAACGGTGGCAGCCGGAATACCAGGCGGTCTCCCAAAAATACTTGCGGCAGGCGCGGGTTCCCGGCTTTCGTCCCGGCAGAGCGCCCCTGCCGATCGTCCAACGACGATTCGGCGATTCCATCCGGGCCGACTTCCTGGAGGCGGCCGTGCGCAAGTATTTCAAGGAGGCGGTGGAATCGGAATCCCTGACGCCCCTGTCGCTACCCAAGATAGCCGACGTCGACTTCGCACCGGGGCAGCCCTTTTCCTTCAAAGCCACCTTTGAAGTGCCTCCCGCTCTCGAGCTTCCCAACTACCAGGGGCTGGAGGTGGAGCAGGTCCCGACCGAGGTCAAGGACGAGGAAGTGGAAGCTGTCCTGGAGCAGGTGCAGGAACAATCGGCGGAGTATTCGCCGGTCGAGGATCGGCCTGCACGGGCCGGTGACCATGCCGTCATCTCGCTGGAGGGGAAGTACTCCGCAGCCGGGCGCGAGGATATCCGCGACGACGACGTTTACTGTGAGCTGGGCGGGAAAGACACGCCGCAGGAATTTACCGACAACCTGAGCGGGGCTCAATCCGGAGAGACCAGGACCTTTGGCGTGACCTATGGCGACGATCACCCCAACAGGGGGCTGGCCGGTCAGGAGCTGAACTATCGCGTGGAGCTCAAGGCCATCAAGCAGAAGCGACTGCCCGAACTCAACGACGAGTTCGCCAGGAATGCCGGGGACTACACTTCTCTGGAAGATTTGCGGTCCAAGGTGCGGGCTGACTGTGTGGAGCGAAAGGAAAAGTCCGCCCGCTCTGAAATGCAGTCCAGGCTGGTCGATCGCCTCGTCGAAGACACGTCCTTTGACGTGCCCGAGGTGTTGGTCGAGGAACAGCTCGAGGTGAGGTTGAAAGACACCGTGCAGGCCCTGATGATGCAGGGCGTTCACCCCAATACGCTCAAGCTGGATTGGAAACAGTTTCGGGAACAGCAGCGAGAAAAGGCCGTTTTGGACGTGAAACGCGCCATCCTGCTGGAGCGCATCGCCGAAACGGAGCAGCTGACCGTTTCCGATGACGAGGTCGAAGAAGAAATCGCTCGCATCGCTCGGGGCGCAGACCAGCCGATCGAGGCCGTCAGATCCCGCTTGACAAAGGAGGGGGGCGTCGCTAGAATGAAAAACACTATCCGAAACAGGAAGTGCCTGGATTTAATCCTTCGTCTGGCGTCCGTCAAGACTCCCCCGGGACTAATCGTTCAACCCTAAATCAGTCACATCCAGACTTCAGGGGATCCCAACCACATGCTAGTTCCCATGGTAGTGGAGCAGACCAGTAGGGGGGAGCGCGCCTACGACATCTACTCCCGCCTGTTGAAGGACAACATCATCTTTATCGGAACCCCGATCGATGACAACATCGCCAACCTGGTGACCGCTCAACTGCTGTTCCTGGAGGCTGAGGACCCGGAAAAGGATATTTCCCTTTACATCAACAGCCCGGGCGGTTCCATCACGGCCGGTCTGGCGATATATGACACCATTCAGTTCATACGGCCGGACGTGACAACCATTTGCGTGGGGCAGGCGGCCAGCATGGCGGCTCTTCTGCTCTGCTCCGGCACCGGAGGCAAGCGCTTCGCACTGCCCAACTCGAGGATCCTGATTCACCAGCCTTCCATGGGCGGGTTATCCGGCCAGGCCTCCGATATCGACATTCACGCCAAAGAGATTCTCCGATTGAGAGATATCACCAGCCAAATCCTCTCCTCCCATACCGGACAGCCTATGGATAAGGTCGAAAGGGACGTCGAGAGGGATTTCATCATGACTGCCGAAGAAGCCCACAACTATGGGCTGGTCGATCAGGTCATCGTGCGTCATGAATAACGGCGAGCTTCCTTTATCCGGTCCCGCAAGGGGCCGGCAGGCTTCCACGGGGTGAGGCGCGTTGTCTTCGGGCGACGGCGTGACCAATAATGCGGAAGGCCAGTGGAAAGGCATCGGGTCCGACCGTAGGTTCGGTGAGGTCCTCCCGCGCAAGGCGAAGGGGTGGCGCGGCGGCTGTCGCGGCGCTCTGTTGGATGTTGACGGCGGGGGCCTTCCCGGGTGTGGCTCTCGGGGACTCCGGGATGAGCCGGGAGGAGGCGGACGCGGTCATTGCCCGGACTCGGCAGTGGGTGCGGGGATACGTCGAAACCCTGCCCAATTTCACCTGCCGAAAGACCATCCGGGTCTTTGTGGTTCCGGCAATACGGAAGCCGAAGTTGCGCGAGTGGGCGGTGGACATACCCAAATGGTTGATTTCGAAGCGAGGAGGAAAGCCGCGGATCGATGAATCGGAGTGGCTGGTGAGGATGGTGAAGGGAGGACGTGAGAGTTATGAATGGATCGGCGGCAATCGGCGTGGACATGGATGGGGGTTTTTCGGACATTGGTTGAAGGCTCTTTTCGGCCAGAAATATCCGACCGAGTTCGAGTGGATTGAAGATTCCCGGTTGCGAGGGTATGGAGTGCATGTGTTCCAAACGTTGACGCCAAGGAATTTCTGCCAGTATGGCGGGCGCGACGGTGACGACATCGTCCTGGTCGGCTTCCGCGGAAAGATTTATATTGACCGGGACAGTGGACGTGTTCTGAGATATGTGGCCGAGGAACCGATCGGATTGCCCAAGCGGCACCGGGTAAAGTCGGGGAGGATGCTTTTCGACTACGATTATAGCAAGATTGGTGACGAGGTCGCGCTGCTTCCGGTAAAATCGCTGGCTTATACTCGGTATCGCGGCAGGTCGACCTTGGCCGAGAACACCTTTCATGGGTACCGGGAGTTTCAAGCGGAGACCAAGCTGGATTTTGAGGGGAAGTAGATAGAACAGGGATTGCCGGAGAATCCAGGGCGAAGCCTTTCGCTGGCGCCCCGGAGGCATCGGGGGATGGAGTTCGCTGAGTCGGCGTGGATCCCGGAAAGAGTCCGGCAAGCCGACCGGAGGAGCTGACTTGAAAAGAAACAGCACCGAGGAATCATTGAGATGTTCCTTCTGCAACAAGAGTCAGAATGACGTCCGCAAGCTGATCGCCGGTCCCACCGTCTTTATCTGTGACGAGTGCGTCCGGGTCTGCAACGACATCATCGATGACGACCAGGGTGTCGACTCCGACGCCAAGCCGCATCCTCTGCCGAAACCCCATGAGGTCAAGGCCTATCTGGACGAGTACGTCATCGGCCAGGAGAAAACCAAGAAAAAGCTGGCCGTGGCGGTCTACAACCACTACAAGCGAATCGAGCTTGCCCGCCGGCGTAGCGAGGTGGAGCTGACCAAGAGCAATATCCTGTTGATCGGCCCGACCGGGACGGGAAAGACGCTACTGGCCCAGACCCTGGCCAAGAAGCTCAGTGTGCCCTTTGCCATCGTGGACGCCACCACCCTGACCGAAGCGGGATACGTGGGTGAGGATGTCGAGAACATCATTTTGAAATTGCTTCAGAGCGCCGGCGGAGATGTAGAGAAATGCCAGCATGGCATGATTTACATTGATGAGGTGGACAAGATTTGCCGAAAAGACGAGAATCCCTCCATCACTCGGGACGTGTCCGGAGAGGGGGTGCAGCAGGCCCTGCTGAAAATCCTGGAGGGAACGGTCGCCAACGTGCCGCCTCAGGGTGGAAGGAAACATCCCCACCAGGAGTTCACCCAGGTGGATACGACCAACATTCTCTTCATCTGCGGTGGAGCCTTCGTGGGGCTGGAGAAAGTGGTCGAGCGTCGCATCGGCAAGCGAACCCTGGGTTTTCGCAGTGACGTCAAGACGGTGCAGCAGCGGCGGAACCTGGCCATGCTGGAGCGGGTGGAGCCGCAGGACCTGATCCGCTACGGCTTGATCCCCGAGTTTGTGGGCCGCATGCCGGTGGTGGGAACCCTGGAAGATCTGGATATCGCCGCCCTGGTCGAGATTCTGACCAAGCCGAAGAATGCGCTGGTGAAACAGTACCAGAAACTTTTCGAATACGAAGGAGTCAAGCTAAACTTCAATCAGGACGCCCTGGAGGGAATTGCGGAACTGGCCCAGCAGCGCAAGGTCGGGGCCCGAGGGCTGCGCATCATCATCGAGGAGCTGATGCTCGATCTCATGTACCTGTTGCCTGCCCAGCGAAAGATCAAGGAATTCGTGGTGACCAAGGAGATGGTGACCGCCAACTCCATCGATCTCTCGCTCTTGGAAAAGGCAGGTTAAGCCGCGACACGGAACCTGTTTCTCTCGAAAAAACGGAATGGCGATGTTCGGTAAGCCCAAAGAAAAGTCGGAATACACCCTCTTGCCCATGGTCCCGATTCGGGACGTGGTGCTTTTCCCCTACATGATGATTCCCTTCGTGATCGGGCGACCGGCCTCGGTGAAGGCGCTGGAAGTCGCCTTCAACCGGGACAAACGGATCTTCCTGGCCACCCAGCACGATGCCGCGGTGGATGATCCACAGCCCTCCGAGATCTATTCCATCGGGACCATCGCCAACATCGTCCAGAGCCTGCGCCTCCCGGACGGCAACATCAAAGTGCTGGTGGAAGGGTTGGAGCGGGCCAAGGGGTTGCAGATCCTGGAAGAGGATGAGTACATGAAGGCCGTCTTGCGGCCGACGGCCCCCGCCCGCCCGGCCCAGGGCAACACCGAGACACTGGTCAACAAGGTCACGTCGCTGTTCGAGCAGTATGTAAAACTGAGCCAGAACCTGAATTACGACACCATGGTGGCCGCGGTGCGCGTCGAGGATATCGACCGCATGGCCGATACGGTGGCAGCCAACCTGGCTGTCACCATTGAGGAAAAGCAGGAATTGCTGGAAATCTTCAATCCGGTGGACCGGCTTCACCGGCTGTGCGACATTCTGGATGTCGAGATCGAGAAACTGAACGTGGATCGTTCCATCAACTCGCGGGTCAAGCGACAGATGGAGAAGGCCCAGAAGGAGTACTACCTGAATGAGAAGATGAAGGCCATTCAGAAGGAACTGGGCCGAAACGAGAAGTCGGAGGTGGAAGAACTCAAGAAGAAGATCGAAGCGGCCGGGATGCCCAAGGAGGCTCTTGAAAAAGCCACGCAAGAGTTGAAGCGGCTGGAGATGATGCCTCCCATGTCCGCCGAGTCCACCGTCTCCCGCAACTACATCGACTGGTTGCTGGCAGTTCCCTGGAAGAAGCGTTCCAAGGAAATTCAGAAGATCGAACGGGCGGAAAAGGTTCTGGAAGAGGACCACTACGGATTGGAGAAGGTCAAGGAGCGAATCCTGGAATTTCTGGCCGTGCGGCAGTTGGTGAAAAACCCCAAGGGTTCGATTCTCTGCCTGGTGGGTCCTCCGGGAGTGGGGAAATCGTCGCTGGCGGGTTCCATCGCCAGGGCTACCGGACGCAAGTTCGTCCGGCTGTCTCTGGGAGGAGTCAGGGACGAGGCCGAGGTCCGGGGGCATCGCCGGACCTATATCGGAGCCTTGCCGGGCCAGATCATCCAGATGATGAAGAAAGCCGGAACCAAGAACCCCGTCTTTCTGCTGGACGAAGTGGACAAGATGAGCATGGATTTCCGCGGGGACCCCTCGGCGGCCCTGCTGGAAGTGCTGGACCCCGAGCAGAACCACTGCTTTGTGGACCACTACCTGGACGTGGAATACGACCTGTCGCAGGTCATGTTCATCGCCACTGCCAATGTCATTCACACCATTCCCCGGCCCCTGCAGGATCGAATGGAGGTCATCCGTATTTCGGGGTACACCGAGGCCGAGAAGCTGGAGATCGCCAAACGCTATCTGGTAAAGAAGCAGCTCCCTCGCAACGGCCTGAAGGAGAAGAACCTGGTTCTGTCCGACGAAGCCATTCTGGGGATCATCCAGAACTACTCCCGGGAGTCGGGCGTGCGCAACCTGGAACGCGAGATCGCCTCCATCTGTCGCAAGGTTGCCCGCAAGGTGGTCAAGGAGGGCGCCGGGGTCTCGCTCCAGGTCGACCGCGAGGACTTGAATGACTACTTGGGAGTGATCAGGTTCCGCAACATTCGCTCGGCGGAGAAAAGCGAGGTCGGTCTGGCCACCGGCCTGGCCTGGACAGAGGTCGGGGGGGAAGTGTTGAGCACCGAGGCCACCTTGATGGAAGGAAAGGGTCGCCTGACCTTGACCGGAAAGTTGGGTGACGTCATGCAGGAGTCGGCCCAAGCCGCCATGAGCTACGTGCGTTCCCGTTCCCGCCTGCTGGGGGTTCCACGGGAGTTTCATCGAAACTTCGACATGCATATCCACGTGCCCGAAGGAGCCATTCCCAAGGATGGACCCTCGGCCGGAATCACCATGGCCACGGCCATGGTGTCCTCCTTGACCAAGATCCCGGTGCGGCCGGACGTGGCCATGACGGGGGAGATCACTCTGCGAGGAAAGGTGCTGCCCATTGGCGGGATGAAGGAGAAGCTGCTGGCCGCGCACCGGGCCGGGATCAAGGTGGCTGTTCTGCCGAAGGGGAACGAGAAGGATCTTTCCGAGGTGCCCCAGAACATCCAGGAGCATTTTTCCATGCACTTCGTCGAGACCATGGACGAGGTGCTGAAGATCGCCCTGGAAAATGAGATCCCGGTCGTCGAGGAGAAAGCGGAGGACAAGATCGAGGAGTACAAGCCTTCAATGGAGAAGGACTTTTCTCAAGATTCCATAACCCATTGAAGATCCATTCCGCCGAGTTGGCATGCAGCGCTCCTGATCCGTCCCGGTTTCCACGGGATGACCTTCCCGAAATCGCATTCATCGGCCGTTCCAATGTCGGCAAATCCAGCTTGATCAACAGTCTGTTAGGGCAACGGGGACTTGCCCGCACCAGTTCCACCCCGGGGCGAACCCGGCTGATCCATTTTTTCAGAATTGACGGACGTTTCTATTTTGTCGACTGCCCGGGTTATGGCTACGCCAAGGTTTCCAAGGAGATGCGATTTGGATGGGCTCGTCTGTTGGACGGCTATTTCCGACAGCGAGAGAAGCTGGCTGTTTGCGTATCGATCATTGACTCGCGGATTGGTCCGACCCGGCAGGATCTGCGAACCCTAGAGAGGTTGCGCGAGTTTTCCCTTCCTTTTTTCATGGTTTCTACCAAGGCCGACAGGCTATCCGGAAGCGAACTGCAGAAATCGCTCAAACACACCCAGGCGCTGGTGCCGGCAGTCGCGGTGGTAGCGTATTCCGCCACAAAGAGGACGGGCCATAACAAGGTCTGGGCACTTCTGAGTCGTCATATCCAGGGGACAGCACAGCCGTAGACCCATCGCCGAATTCCAGTTGAGCCGCCGCCCGGCCGATCGGGCCGGTTGCCCAAACCCGATTTTGAAATCCCGAAACTCCAAGGAGTCTTTATGGACATTGCCGAGCTGAAAGAAATGAACATCGCCGCCCTCACTCAGATCGCCAAAGATCTGAACGTGGCCGGCGCAACCGGAATGCGGAAACAGGAGTTGATATTCAAGATCCTGCAGGCCCAGACGGAGAAGAACGGCTTGATTTTCTCGGAGGGGGTGTTGGAGACGCTTCCCGACGGCTTCGGGTTCTTGCGAGCGCCTGACTACAACTACCTTCCGGGACCGGACGATATCTACGTGTCCCCCTCCCAGATCCGCAAGTTCGACCTGCATACGGGCGACACGGTCTCGGGTCAGATTCGACCACCCAAGGACGGGGAACGGTACTTTGCCCTGATCAAGGTCGAGGCCATCAACTTCGAGCATCCCGACATTGCACGCAACAAGATCTTTTTCGACAATCTCACGCCGCTCTATCCCGAGGATCGGATCCGGTTGGAGACTCAGCCGGACAACCTCTCCGCCCGAGTCATGGATCTGATGGTTCCCATCGGAAAAGGACAGCGCGGGCTGATCGTTTCGCCGCCGCGGACCGGGAAGACCATGCTGTTGCAAACTATCGCCAACTCCGTTACCCATAACCATCCCGAAATCATCTTGATCGTACTGTTGATCGACGAAAGGCCTGAAGAGGTCACCGACATGCAGCGGTCCGTCAATGGCGAGGTCATCAGCTCGACCTTCGACGAGCCGGCTACTCGCCACGTGCAGGTTGCCGAGATGGTGATCGAGAAGGCCAAACGGCTGGTGGAGCACAAGCGGGACGTGGTGATCCTGCTGGACTCGATCACCCGTCTGGCTCGCGCCTACAACACCATCGTTCCCCCTTCGGGCAAGGTGCTTTCGGGCGGGGTGGACTCCAATGCCCTGCAGAGACCGAAGCGGTTTTTCGGCGCCGCTCGCAACATCGAGGAGGGCGGCAGCTTGACGATCATCGCTACGGCGCTGATCGACACCGGAAGCCGCATGGACGATGTCATCTTCGAGGAGTTCAAGGGAACCGGCAACATGGAGGTTCACCTGGAGCGGAAGCTGGTGGAAAAACGGGTCTTTCCGGCAATCGACATCAACCGCTCGGGTACCCGCAAGGAAGAGTTGCTGATGCCCAAGGATGAACTCAATCGGGTGTGGGTGTTGCGGAAGGTGCTCAATCCGCTTTCGGCGGTCGAGACCATGGAGCTGATGCTGGAGCGGCTCTCCAAGAGGAGGTCGAACAGCGAGTTTCTGGCCTCCATGAGCAACGGGGGCTGAGTTCCATCCGCTGAATCCATAAGTCCTCAACAGCCATCACTCCCGACACTCAACCGCTGCCGGATTTTCCCTCCACGAGTCCGACCATCTTGAGAATTTTCTCAACCACCTCGTCGACCGTTTGGTTCGAAGTCTCCAGGTAGAGCGCGTCCCGGGCTTGAACCAAGGGTGAGTCGGTGCGCTCCCGGTCGCGCCGGTCCCGCTGCCGTATCTCCTCGAGAATGCTCCCCAGGTTCAACGCTTCCCTCTTGTTTCGATTCTGGGTGAATCGCCGCCGGGCGCGGGTTGATTCGGAAGCGTCCAGGAAAACCTTCAGTTCGGCCTCGGGAAACACCTTGGTTCCAATATCTCTGCCCTCCATGACCACCCTGCCGCGCTTGCCCAGTTCTTGCTGGGCCTGAACCAGGATCTTCCGCACCCCTGGAATGCTGGAGACCCGGGAAGCCGCTTGGCCCGCGGTCTCCGTACGAATGACCTCGGACACGTCTACTCCGTCCAGGAAGACGCGAAGGCCTCGCGGGCCGGTCTTTAGCTCGATTTGAGCCCGGCGGGCGGCCTCAACGATTGCATCCGTCTGATCCCACGCGAGTTGCTCCCGGGTGACCTTGAGGCCGACGGCGCGGTACATGGCCCCGGTGTCGATATAGAGGTACCCCAGCCGCTGGGCGACCTGGCGGGCAACCGTGCTCTTTCCGGCCCCCGAGGGGCCGTCGATGGCGATGCGGAAGCGAGTCATTGGTGGAGGAGAAGCTTCGGAACGACAAGCAATGATGGGAAAGAATTATCCACGAAGAACAACGGAGAACCACGAATGGACACGAATAGACACGAATGATGTCATGGACGCCAACCTCTCCCATTCATTTCGGACGCTTGAATTCAAGGATCGATTCGACTCCGAGTCCCGTGACCCTCAGGTAATTCGAGAGGCATTCGTCCATTGGTGGTTCATTGCCCGTTTTCGTACGGTGCGGGACCCTTCGACAGGATGGTAAACACTACTGGCAATTCAGGCAAGCCGCGCCCGCCCTGCCGTGCAGATCATCCGAGAGTGAAACAATCAGAAATCGACCAATCCCTTCGCGACCTTGGTATCCCGTTACGGCTCATCTCAACGCCTTCGTGGCCCTTCGTCGTCCTTCGTGGATCACTCTTTTCCTTTTGTCTTTTTTCGTTTGTTTCAGGCAAGTGGCGCCCCTGCCCCCCACGACGGGGCAGATCATCCGAGTGGGAAACAAATTGTGTTTCAAGAAAAATGTCTCCAAGTCTCATGGTTTCAATTGGTTCCACGGTCTGAGGCGGCCTGGGCGCCAGAGGTTGTTTCAGGCAAGCCGCGCCCCCGCCCCCACGACGGGCGGATCATTCGAGGGTGAAACAACGCATCTTCACGTCCTATCGGGAACAAGGGCACTGTCGTGCAAAACCGGTTTTCTACTGATTGAACATGGATGCACAGGATAGACAGGATAAACAGCCAGCCGTTTTGGTTTTGGAAATGAAGACGAACCACCAATGAACACGAATGGGGACGAATAGGGATGGAGCTCGGTCAATGACGAGCGGCGCCCGGGCGCTTCTGCAATATTGTGACGTAGGTGTCACGGCGTCATGGGAGAATGCCCACCCGGGAGCGCGGGCGTCCCGCCCGCAACCTTATTGGTGCAAACAGCCTGCGATGCAGGGCCACTTCCTCGCACAGTGCACCAAACCGGCCATTGTGGGGATCGTTACAATGGTGCCAAGTCCTGTGCGGGCGAGACGCCCGCGCTCCCGGGGGGGGCGTCCCGACGGTGCGATGGAGGGCATCCGGCGGGCGAATTCTCTGAAAGACGACGGTCGCCTTCTGGAAAACTCCCGTTTGTCCGCGAGCCCAGCCCCCGCCGTACCGGGCGGATCATACAAGAGTGAAACAATCAGAAATCGACCATCCCTTTGCGACCTTGGTATCCCGTCGCGGTTCACCTCAATGCCTTAGTGGCCCTTCGTCGTTCTTCGTGGCCCTTCGTGGATCACTCTTTTCCTTTTGTCTTTTTTCGTTTGTTTCAGGCAAGCCGGGCCCCTGCCCTGCCGGGCGGATCATTCGAGGAAAAACAGGGGCGTTCCTGACAGGCGTGGCTTTGGGGAGGTCGTGGGGTCTCGGAACGCGGTTCTTGAGTCGCCGCCTACGCGGCTAGGGCAGTGCAGGGTCGACACGCCCCCGGGCTCACGCCCGGGGCTAAGTGCTGGCGCGGCTTCGCCGCTTCATAGGGAAGGTCTGTAGGAGAGGTTTCCTCCCCAGACCTGGGTCAACCGCGGCTTCGCCGCTCTCTCCGAAGTCAAGACACTGCTCGGGCGCGGGATGCTTATTTAAATGACAATCTCTCGGGCGTCAGCCCGGGGTTCCAGACAGCCGCCAAGGCGGCGACAGCACTTAGCCGTGGGCGTCAGCCCATGGACCACCTGCTCTCTGAGAGTTGAGCCGCGTAGGCGGCGACAGCAATTACCTCGGGTATTCGATCTCAGACAAGTGTCGCCCCCGCGCTTCCGTGCGGATCATACGAGAATGAAACAATCGGAAATCGTTAATTCACTGGTGACCTTGGTATTCCGTCACGGTTAACCTCAACGCCTTAGTGTCCCTTCGTGGATAACTCTTTTCCCCTTCGCGCACTTCCTGGATGGCCGCCAGTCTCCCCGACTTCTTCTCCCGCAAAGAGCCGTGCCGAATCCTTGAACTTGTGTTGTATGATAGGCGGAGTCCGGGCGCAGCCGGATGGCGGGACCCTTCTTGTGTCATATTGGGCCACGCGTGTTCTCCCGGGTCACGTCGATTTTACCTTCCGCCAAACCAGAGGCATTCATGGCCAAGCTCAATCGCCGCAAAATGATTCAAACAGGTGCGTTGCTCGGTGGCGGCGTTGCTGCAGGGCGTTGGTTGGAGATCCCCGCCGCTGCCCACTCCGGCGAGAGCGACTGCCGTTGGCAACAGGAATACACCTTCGGGCATACCGTGCTGTTCATGGAGGAGTACTACCAGGGCACGCTGGACATCCTGGGTGCCCAGAGCGGGGAACTGGATCAGATCGGCGATCTGACCTCCCGCGCCGCCAGCCTCGTCCGGAAGGGGGGCACGGTGTGGACCTCCATGAACCTGGGGCACATGCCCTACTACGAGCAGAAAGACGACCGCCGCGGCAGTCCCGGCATCATGAAGACCCATTCCACCTCCCTGGGGGCTGAAAAAGATTTCGACCAGATGCAGAAGGGCGACATCGTCTTCACCAACCGGGCCAACAAGGCCGTGTTGGCTGCCAGGGAGCGTGGCGTCTACGTAGTCTGCGTCACCATCAACTACTGGAACAACGAGTTCAGGCCTCCCGGCTATAATCACCCGTCTCACGGCTGTCCCGACGGGTTGATGCTCAGGGACGTCTCCAACGAGATCCTCCACAGCCATACCCCCTACGAGCAGGGGCTGGTGCATGCTCCGGAAATCCCCGAGTTCGCCATCTGTCCTTCCAGCGGCACCGGCAGCGGGTCGATCCACTGGATGCTGAACGCCGAGATCGCCAACAAGCTGGCCAATCCCAACGCCAAGGCGGTGGACAAGAGCGCTCAGTACCTGCGGGTGCTGACCGAGCGGGTGGAGCGCACCCGCAGCCATTTCGATCGCATCCGGGAGACGACGGCCATTATGGCCGAGCGCGTTCGGGCCGGCGGGCGATGGTTCGGAAAAAGCATCGAGCATCCGGGGTTTGAGAGTGAATTTCACGTCGCCTCCGGTGTCGCGGTGGTGAATTTTGGGAATTGGGACGCCAACAGGGAAAAAAACGTCATGTTCATCAACTCCATCTCGCCGGCCTATCCGGAAGAGGTGAAGTTGGCCCTGGAGAAACAGGTGGAAGGAGCCTACGTGGTGGGCGTCGGACCCGCCTCGACGGACGGCGTGGTTCCCCACGGGCGCCTCATTGACGTAGCCGACGCCGGATTCGACAACTTCTCTCCCGAGTCCGGGGGGGTGATCAAGATTGCCGGCCAGTCCAAGAGCATCTGTCCCACTTCCGGAATCGTGGGCAACGTCATACAGCAGATGATCATTGCGCAATGGGCCGATGAGATGGTGCGGCGGGGATCGGTGCCCTATTTTCTGTTGGGCGTCTACCGCGAGGGCGGCCGGGAATACAATGCCGCCATGAGGCCCTTCTTCGAGAAGCAGGGCTTTTAGTGGGGTCCGCCAGCGTAGCGGGGCTTCTCCCCGGCCGCGGGTCGGAGTCTATGAGAGGAAATTCGGAGGCAGGGATGGGTAACAAGATCCACCGTCGTCTGTTTTTGGGAGGGGGCGCAGGGTTGGGCGCCTGGTTGTCCGGATCCGCCAACCGGTCTGAAGTTGAGGCCGCGGAAACGGGCGGCAGTAGATGCTTGGATCCAGGATCCCCGACCTTTGGCCATACGATGCTCTTCATGGAGGAATACCATCAGGCCACCATGGAGATCCTGGGTCGCCTCAGCGGCGAGCTCAACCAGGTTGGCGAGCTCACTTCGCGGGCGGCCGGGGTGATCAAGGCGGGAGCAACGGTGTGGACCTCCATGGACGACGGCCACATGCCGGGGGCAGAGCAGAAGGCCACCAGACGGGGCAATCCCGGGATTCTTCGCAACCACAATGGATACAAGCCCGCCACCTTCGACGCGATGCAAAAAGGCGATATGGTGTTCACCAACCAATGCAATCGCGCCGTGCAAAGGGCTCGGGACCGGGGCGTCTACGTAGTGGCGGTGACGGTGAACTACGTGGACAATGAATTCCGCCCGGCGGGCTTCACCAATCCCAACGAAGACAACCTGATGCTCAAGGATGTCTCCAACGAGATTCTTCACAGCCATGTCCCCTATTACCAGGGACTGGTCCATGCGCCACAGATCCCCGAATTCACCCTCTGTCCCTCCACCACCACCGGCAGCGGAGCGCTTCACTGGATGCTGACCGCCGAGCTCGCCAACAAGGTCTGGACCGGCAGCACCCGGTCGGTGGACAAGAGCGCCGAATATCTTCGGGTGCTCACGGAGCGGGTGGAACGGATCAAGCGACATCAACCTCGAATCCGCGAGACCGCCGTCACCATGACCCGGCGCATTCGCCGGGGAGGCCGCTGGTTTGCGCGCAGCCTGGAGCATCCCGGATTCGCCAGCGAGCTCAGCGGGGTGGCCTCGGGGCCGATGATCGTGAACTGGGGGGACTGGGAAGCAACCAGGGAACAGAACGTCATGAATATCACCGCCATCTCGCCCGCAAACACCCCGGAAATGCGGCTGGCTCGGGAGAAGCAGATCGAGGGAGCCTACGTGATCGGAGTCGGTCCCGGCTCCATGGACGGGGAAGTTCCTCCCGGTCGATTGATCGATGTCGCCGACGCCGGTTTTGACAATTTCTCTCCGGAGGGGGAGGGCGTCATTGAGATCGCAGGCCGCAAGGAACGCATTTGCCCCACCTCGGGCATTGTGGGCAATGTCATTCAGCAGATGATTTGTGCCCAATGGACCGATGAAATGGTTCGGCGGGGATCGGTGCCCTACTATTGGATGGGCTTTTTCCAGGCCGGGGGCAGACCCTATGACGATGCCATTCGCCCCCATTTCGAGGCCCAGGGTTTCTAGCCCACTTGCTTCCTGAAAGGAATCCATCATCACACCCGAGGAAATCAGACAGGCGCGGATTGACCTCACCGCAGCCCTCCGCTGGGCTGCACGTCTGGGGCTGAGCGAGGGTATCTGCAACCACTTCAGCCTGGCGGTGACGGATGACGGTCACCGGTTTCTGGTCAATCCGATAGGCTTTCACTGGAGCGAGCTGGCCGCCAGCGACCTGGTCCTGGCCGACAAGGACCGCCGCATCCTGGAGGGCAGCAACACCGTGGAAGATTCGGCTTTCTTCATTCACTCCCGCATACACATGGCCAAGCCCCGGGCTCGCTGCGTGCTGCACACCCACATGCCCTACGCCACCGCCATCTGTCTGCTGCAGCAGGGCAGGCTTCTGATGGCTTCGCAAAATGCTCTCCGCTTCTACGGCCGGGTGGCCTATATCGACGAATATCGCGGATTGGCCTTTGAAAGCTCGGAGGGAGACCGCCTGGCCGAGGCCATGGGCGACCGCGATGTGGCCTTTCTGGGCGCCCACGGGGTGATTGTGACCGGGCCCACGGTTTGGGACGCCTTCGACGACCTCTACTATCTGGAACGGGCCTGCCAGTCCCAGTTCATCGTTCAATCGTCCGGACAACGACTACGAGAAATTCCGGAGTCCACAGTCAAGGAAGTGGCTCCCGTGATGCAGGCGGGTCTGGCGACCATGCGCGACCTGCACTTCCAGGCCATCCGGCGCATCCTGGACCGGGAAGAACCGGAATACGCGAAGTAGCTTCAGGAGGTTGAGTCATGAAGGTGACTGAGACGGTTTCCCTGGTGGGTGGCGGCGAGACCGAGACGGTCTTCACCGACCGCATGGATTGCAATATCTACCTCATGCGGACAGGGGACTTTTTCGTGCTGATCGACTCCGGCGGCGGAATGGGTGCCGACCAGGTGGTGGACAATATCCGGGGGCACGGCGTGGACCCCGCCCGGGTGGAATGGCTGCTGCTCACCCACGCTCATGGAGACCATGCCGCGGGAGCCGCACCCTTGAAGCAACGGCTGCCCAACCTGAAGGTGGCCATTTCGGCGGAAGCCGCCGGCTGGCTGCGAAGCGGCGACGAGAAGGCCATCAACCTGGACAAGGGACGCGCCACCGGGATGTATCCCCCCGAGTTTCAGTTTCTGCCCTGCCCGGTGGACGTGGAGCTTCAGGACAACCAGGAACTGGAGCTGGGCGGAAGGCTCTTCCGGGTGGTGGCCACTCCCGGCCACTGCGCGGGCCACATGTCCTTCCTGGTGGAGGACGGGGGCAAGCTTGCTCTCTTCGCCGGCGACGCCATCTTTCCCGAAGGCAAAATCCTCTTGCAAAACATTGGGGACTGCGACCTGCACCAATCCCTCAGGAGCGTGGAGCGACTGGCCCATCTCCGTCCCGACCATCTGTTCGCGGGACATCGGCCGCCGGTGGTGGACGAGGCGGCCGCCCATTTCAAGCCCGCTACCGACCGGATCGAGGCGCTGGTCCCGCCCTGGAACCTCTTCTAGAAGGCCGAACGCATGCCGGGCCGTCCCAAAGGCCCGGACCAACCTGGAGAGCTGCCCCCTTGCTTGACCCGGTTTCAATCCGAAAGCAATTCCCGTCGCTGGAACGCACCGTAGAGAACCAGCCGGCCGTCTTTTTCGATGGGCCGGGTGGAACTCAGATCCCCCGGCAGGTCATGGATGCCGTAGCTCACTACTACATGGCCATGAACTGCAACATCGAGGGCACCTTCGTCACCAGCGAGGACACCGATCGCATGCTGATCGAAGCCGACCAGGCCATGATCGATTTCCTCAACGCCCGCTCCATCGATGAAATTGCTTTCGGTCTGAACATGACCACCCACACCTACAATGTGAGTCGCGCCATCGGCAAGACGCTGCAGCCCGGCGACGAACTGGTCGTGACCATGCTGGACCACGAGGCCAACGTCTCTCCCTGGCAGGCCCTGGAGGAGCACGGCGCCAAGGTGCACTGCGTCGACATCCACCCGGAGGACTGCACTCTCGACATGGAGGACCTGGAGTCCAAGCTCAACTCGCGCACCAAGGTGGTGGCGATCGGCTACGCCTCCAACGCGGTCGGCACCGTCAACCCGGTGCGGGAGGTGATCGACAAGGCCCATCAGGTTGGAGCGCTGGTCTATGTGGACGCCGTCCATTACGCCCCGCACGGACCGATCGACGTGCAGGAACTGGACTGCGATCTGATGGCCTGCTCGGTCTACAAGTTTTTCGGTCCCCACGTGGGTGTGCTCTATGGCAAACAGGAAGTGCTGGACCGACTTCCCGCCTACAAGATCAGGCCGGCAAAGCCTCGCTTCGAAATCGGGACTCAGAACCACGAGGGCATCGCCGGAACCCTGGCCGCGATCGACTACCTGGCTGAGCTGGGCCGACAGCAGGGCGGCGCCTACCGGGACCGCTATCCGCAGCTCGAGGGCCGGCGCTTGCATTTGAAGACCTGCCTGTCGGCCATCGAGTGCTATGAGCGCCCCCTGTTCCAACGGCTCCTGGACGGTCTGGAGCAGATCAAGGGATTGAAGATCTGGGGAGTCACCGACCGCGACCGGCTCCACTGCCGCACGCCCACGGCGGCCTTTACGGTTCCGGGCCTTTCGCCTCGGGAGATCACCGCCGAGATGGGCAAGAAGGGCTTTTTCCTTTGGGAAGGGGACTTCTACGCCCAGGCACTGATCGAGCGTCTGGGATTGTTCGATTCCGGTGGTGTCGTGCGGTTGGGACTGGTGCATTACAATACGGCCGAGGAAGTCGACCGTTGTCTGTCCGCGTTGGAGGCGGTGGTCCGGGGTCGGGCCTGACGCTGAACGCGTCGGAGAGAGACAGGCTGAAAGGAGCGTTTCATCTTGTCGACACAAAACGGGAGCACCGAGTCAGGGGCGGTGGTTGGAGACGCCGCCCGGTCCAAGGTGCCACTTTCCAGGCGGCTCAGCTACTGGAACAATTCCATCATTCTCTGGGGATGGGTGCTGGTGCTGTCCAGCTTCGTTGTGGGAGGAATCGTCGGTCAGTCCTTTCCCTTGAAGTTGTCCATGCCCATCATCTTCTTCGGAACCTTGAGCAACGGGATCGTGGGAGCCCTGATCGGGGCCGCCGCCGCCCGGACCGGGTATTCCAGCGCGCTCCTCTACCGCTACACCTTCGGGCGCAAGGGAGTGATTTTGCCCAATGTGCTGATGGGGTTGACCAGCATGGGCTGGTTTTCGGTCATTCTGAACATGACCCGGGACGGTCTCACCGGACATTGGGGTTGGGAGGCCGGCTCGGCTCCCTGGCTGATCGCCACCATCGCCATCGGGGTCCTGTTCATAGTTCCGGCAGTGGTGCGCATTCGCTGGATTGCCTACGTGGACTGGATTGCCGTGCCCGGTTTCCTGGTCCTGGTCTTCATGATCATCGACGCCACGCTCACGCGCGCGGGCGGTTTCGGTGTGTTGTGGAACAAGTGGTTCGATCCCACCGCGCCTGCCTTTATCGGGTTCGATATGGCAGCCGGCGGCTGGCTGGTCGGGGTGACCATCATTGCCGACATGGCCCGATTCTGGAAGAACGGCAAGCAGGCCCTGGTGGGAATCATGACGGCCTACGCCGGGCTGGTCACAATGCAGTACTGGGGGGGAGCCATCGGAGCCGCCTTCACCGGCGAGTTCAATGTCTTCATCATGGCTCAGGCCCTGGGCCTGCCGTTTGTGGTCTGGGTGTTTGGCTGGTTCGGCGCCCAGTCCACGGTGCAGGGAGGCACCTACGCGGCCGGCCTGGCATTTTCTGCGCCTCCCATCCCCATGGTCTGGGGGCAGGAATTCACCCGACGCCTGGCCACGGCGGGTGCAGGGCTGGTGGGCCTGGTGGGGAGTTTCGTGGGGCTGGACCGGTTCGTGAACTGGTATGTCCAGTTTCTGGGCTGGGTGGTGGCCCCCATCGCCATGACGGTGATTCTGGACTACTGGGCTTTCCCGGAAAGGCGGAAGCGCTACCAGAGCGCCAAGGGAGCGGACATGAACCTCAATCCCGCCGCCTACGCGGCCTGGCTGGTGGGTTTCCTGGTGGGGTTCTATGTCGGACAGAACCAGATTTTCAGCGGTCTGCTCAGTTCCATGGCGGCGTCGGGTCTGGTCTACTACGTTTGGATGAAGGGTTCGCTGGCCCGGGGGATGACACCCGAGCAACAGATGGGCCTGGCGCCTACGAAGGGTTGAGACTATGGTGACCGTGCTGGATTGGTTCATGGTGGCGCTGGAGATCGCGATCCTGCTGTGGGCGATTCGCCTGGTGTGGAAGGCCGAGCGGGAAGAGCCGACCGAGAGCATCGTCCCGGCCACCGACAAGGATGTCGAGCTGGTGGAGTAGGCAACGGGCTGTTGGAGACTCCGCGGGCATGAGTTTAGCGTTCTTGGGGAATCGCATTGGCTTCCCGAGCAGTGAAACCCTTCACCGCCAACGCGACTGAAGGGCTGCCGCGCTCAATCAAATCCGGGTGCCTGCGGGAGATTCCGTTCGAGCCGCGCACGTGGCGGTAGCAGGTAGCCGTGGGCGTGAGCCCATGGAATTCGGCGGCGGAGGCCTGAATGCGGATCGGCATTCTGGGCGGGACCGGGCCCGAGGGCAGGGGCTTGGCGCTGCGCCTGAGTCAGGCGGGATGCCCGGTGATCATCGGTTCCCGCAAACCGGATCAGGCGGCGCTGAAGGCCGAGCAGCTACGCCTTCGTTTGAAGGAGATGGGCGGGCCGGCAGCCGACCTCGCCGGTCTGGGGAATTCAGAGGTTGTCGAGGCGTCCGACATCCTCTTCATCGCGACGCCGTTCGAGCATGCCGCCGGCCTTCTGGAGAGCTGTCGCAGTCGAATCCGCCAGGGACAGATCGTCGTAGACGTGACCGTTCCACTGCAGTTTCGGGCGAAGCGCCTGCAACTGAGGGAATTACCCGAGCCTTCCGCCAGCGAGCATCTGGCCGGGTTCCTGCCGGAGGGCGTTCCCCTGGTGGCAGCCTTCAAGACCATTCCGGCCCACCTGCTGGAGGATCTGAGCCAACGGCTCGACTGCCACGTCTTCGTCTGCGGGGATTCCGCCGAAGCCCGGGGCCGGATCGTGCAGGTCGCCTCCGCGATCGAGGGCCTGTCGCCTCTGGACGTGGGTCCGCTGAGGCAGGCCGCGACCCTGGAGCGCATGACGGTCCTGGCGATTCAGATCAACAAGCGCCATCGGGTGCACCACTCCCGGTTTCGCGTGGTCGGGTTGTAACCATCGGCCAGACCCCCCTCAGCACCCCCGACGCCCGGCTGTCTTGGCCGTGATTGCCGAGCCTCACCGCATTGAATATTCCCGCTGAAATGGTTCGTGGACGGAAGACAGGGGCCGGGGTGTCGATCCTGGAGTCGGCTCACGGGGAGGGGACAGCGTGAGTTCCCAAGGCGTAGTGGTGCTGGCCGGCGGCGTCGGAGCCTCGAAATTCCTGCTGGGACTCGGTCGGGTCATCCCGCCCGAGCGGATCACCATTGTCGGCAACACCGGAGACGACTTCAAGGTGTGCGGACTCCGAATCTGCCCGGACCTGGATACCGTCACCTACACTCTTGCGGGGAAGGTGAGTCCCTCCAGGGGTTGGGGCGTCGCTGGGGATGAGTTCGACTGCCTGGAGTGGCTGCAAGCCTATGGCGCTCCCTGCTGGTTTCAGTTGGGGAACCGGGACCTGGCCACCCATCTCTGGCGAACCCACCTGCTGGAGCAGGGTCTTGGCTTGGCGGAGGTCACGGCCAGAATCGCCCGGACCTGGGGGCTGCGAAGCCAGCTCCTGCCGATGACCGAGTCCTACGCGCCTACTCGGGTCCTGACCGACCAGGGGGATCTCCACCTGCAGGAATACCTGGTGCGGGAGAAGTGCCGCCCCCGGGTGCTCCAGGTGAGCTACCGGCATGTGGAGCAAAGTCGGATGTCCCCGGGGCTCCCGGAAGGGTTGGCCGGGGCCTGCCGGGTGGTGATCGCTCCCAGCAATCCCCTGATCAGCATAGGACCGATCCTGGCGGTTCCCGGCATGAAGGATCTCCTGCGGGATTCCGGTCTGCCGGTCACCGCGGTCAGTCCGCTGGTGGGGGGCAGGGCACTGAAGGGACCGGCGGCCAAGATGCTGAAGGAGCTGGGTCATCCGGCTTCTGCGCTGGGTGTTGCCCGCATGCTGCAGGGGGTTGCCGGTCAGTTCGTGATCGACACACAGGACAAGGCCCTGAAGAAGGATATCGAGGGCCTGGGAATGCAAGTCAAGGTCACCAACACCGTCATGGCCGGTCCGGCCGACAAGGTGGCTCTGGCGCAAGCAGTCATGGGGCCGTGGTGACAGTCGTCCTTCTTCCCGTCAAGGATCCGGATCGATCCAAGCAACGCCTGGCCGGGCTGCTCTCTCCCGGCGAGCGGACTCAGCTGATCTGGGCCATGCTGGAAGACGTCTGCGCGGCTGTCCGCGGCTGCCGTCTCGCAGATCGTGTCGTGTTCGTGGCCCGCGACCCGGAAGTAGCCGCCTACGCGGTTGGGAACGGCTGGGAAGTGTTTCGGGAAAGCGTGCAGGTTTCCGAGAGCCGTTCCGTGGACTGGGCTTCCAGGCTGCTGGAAGAGCAGGGAGCCCAAGCGGTGCTACGGCTGCCGGCGGATGTCCCGCTGGTGCAGCCCCGCGACCTGGATGCCCTCCTTGATCCGGCCGCCCGGGGACCTGCGTCCGTGCTGGTCTCCTCGCAAGATGGATTGGGAACCAATGCCTTGCTTCGCTCGCCGCCCTTGATTTTCCCTTCCAGGTTTGGCGCCGACAGCCTGCAAATACACCTTCGAGAGGCGCGCCTCCGGGGGGTTCAGGTGCGAGTCAAGAAGATGCCGAGGCTGGCTTTGGATCTCGACCTGGCTTCAGACCTGGCGCGATTTAGAAGCTTGGGGAAGGGAACGGCCACCCAGGCTCTTCTTCAGAGTTTGGGAGTGGGGGAAAGGCTGGCCGGTTTGAAACGAGGCGCCCATGCAGGTTCCTGAGTACAGGGTCGTCGGTATTCCCGGTTTGCCGGAAATCCGGCCGGGGAGCGGACTGGGGGAGCTCATCTGCCGGGCCGTTCGGACCGCCTCCCTGGAAGTGCGGGATGGAGACATCTTTGTAGTCACGCACAAGGTTGTCTCCAAGGAGGAAGGCAGTACCGTCCGCCTGGATTCGGTCAAGCCTTCTCGCTTGGCCCGCGTCTGGGCGGACGAGTTGGGCAAGGACCCGGCCCTGGTCGAGATCATCCTCAGCCAGTCCCGCCGAATCGTCAGGATGGACCAAGGCCGGCTGATCGTAGAGACCCATCACGGATTCGTGTGCGCCAACGCCGGAGTGGACCAGTCCAACACGGCTGCCGGCGAGGTCACCCTCCTGCCGGAGGATCCCGACGCATCGGCCCGCCGTCTCCGCAGCTGCCTGGAGCAACGCTTTCAGACCCGCCTGGCCGTGATCGTTTCGGACACCTTCGGCCGTCCCTGGCGGGAGGGGTTGGTGAACGTCGCCATCGGGGTTGCCGGCCTGATGCCGCTAATGGACTACCGGGGCAGTCTCGACAGCGCCGGTCGCAGGCTGGAGGCCACCGCCATGGCCTGGGCCGACGAGTTGGCGGGAGCAGCCGAACCGGTCATGGGGAAGACCCGCGGCATCCCTGTCGCCATCATTCGCGGATTGACCCACGCGGCAGCCGAGGGTTCGGCTCGTTCACTGATTCGGGCGCCGGAGAATGATCTCTTCCGGTAGTAGGAGCTTGGTGCCAATATCTCACCGGGAGGCTGGAAGCAGGACGAAAACCGGCCTGACCTCAGTCGCTTTACCGGCTCCCGATCCACTCGCGGAGCGCCTCGTCGATCCGTGTCTGCCAGCCCCGGCCGTCGGCACGGAAGTGATCGATCACGTCCCGCGATAGCCGGATGGTAGTTGACACTTTCGGCCTGGCAACCGGCGGGCGACCCCGCCGCACAGCCACCTTGGCAAACTTCTCCGGCCAGCCATCCCTTGACAGGTCGGGTGCGGTATCCGGGTCAAAATCTTTCTCTATAGAGTCTTTGTTCTCGATCATTTGCCTTCCTCATGCTAATGATCCGGGCCCCGACTTTGCGGGGAGTCCAGACAACGACGACCATAGAGACATCGAGAATACCGACAGTGATGAATCGGTCCTCGCCGTAATCCCGTCGGTCATGCTCGACAGTCAGCATCGCGCCGGAGAACACCTCTCCAGCCCGAGCCATGTCCAGCCCTCTCGCCTTCAGCGTGGCCGCGCGCTTTGCCGCGTCGAACTCGATCTGCATATTTTATGTTACTACGATAAATCGGGGTGTCAACAACGGGACCTCCTCCTGGTGAGAAATGCGGGCTGAAAATAAGTCTCGAAACCTCTTCGGCCGATCAAATATTCGAATTGACAGTCTGACGGGGCGGGCGTACGATGTGCTTAATTGCGTCCACTTTAGAAGCCTCCCATGAAGCAGGTCGGAAATATTCTTGTATGCGTGCTGTCGACAGCCTTGATGCTGTCCGCGCAGAAGCAAGGCGAGCCGCGGGAGGCTCGTCCCGAGGTCCTCAGCCCGGAGAAGTTTTCCGAGACACACGGTTCCTTGTTCGACCCTCCGAAGTCGAACGAAGCGGCGGAGTTGACGGATCGGCTGCTCGGGTCAGAACCGGGCCCGGAGCCGGGCCTCGTCGAGCGGCGAAACTTCATTGACGATCACATCTTCGGCAAGATGGAGCGCGATGGCGTGCCGCATGCGCGGCCGGCGTCGGACATCGAGTTTCTGCGGCGGGTGACGCTCGACTTGACGGGGCGCATCCCGGCTCCCACGGAAGTGCGCGTCTTCCTGGCGGATAAAGACCCAAACAAACGAGACAAGCTGATCGATCGGGTGCTCGACAGCGAAGAGTATGTCGAGAAGTGGGCCTACCACTTCATGGATCTGTTCCGCGCGAACGGCAAGATGGGGCGCGGGCAACACCTGTTCCACTTTTGGATGAAGCAGAACCTGCGCGCCGACAGGCCCTACAACGAGGTTGCGTACGACATCGTCTCGGCATCGGCGAAGAGCAACCATGTGGTGGCTGCGTCGAACGTGATGGCGCGGGAGCACATCCAGGGGGCGCCGCAGCCCAGGGACGGCGACGACCTTGGCATGGTGCATCAGCTCGATACGCACGACGAGCTGGTGATTCACTACGCCAAGATCTTCATGGGACTGAATCTGTCCTGTATTTCGTGCCACGACGGGCAAGGACACCTCGAAGAGGTGAACGTCTGGCTGAGCACCAAGAGTCGGACGGAGTTCTTCCAACTGGCTGCGTTCCTGGGCCGTTCGCGCTATCTGATGTATTTCGAGAAAGGGCAGCCGCAGTCGGGCGAGTTTTTGCTGGATGACGGCAATCCCGGATACGATACCGAGGGCGAGAGCATGGTTCGCGTGGCGCGGCTGGGCGGGCCGGACAATCCGGTATTCCTGCTGAGCGGCGAAGAGCCACTGCCCGGCGAGGAACCGCGCGAGGCGCTGGGACGGATGTTGACCGCGCATCCGCAGTTTGCTCGCGGCACGGTGAACCGCTTCTGGGCGAAGTTGATGGGCTTCGGGATCGTCGAGCCGTTCGACGAGTTCGATTTGCTGCGACAGGACCCGGACAACCTGCCCGAAGGCTGGGAGTTGCAGCCGTCGCACCTGGAGTTGCTGGACGAGTTGGCGCAGAGTTTTCGCGAGAGCGACTACAGCATCAAGGAGTTGATGCGAACGATCACCAAGTCGAGCGCCTATCGGTTGTCGGCACGGTTCCAGGGTGACTGGAAGGATTCCTACGCGCAGTACTTCGCACGAAAGTTCGTACGGCGGCTGAGTGCCGAGGAGTTGCACGACGCGATTGCGCTCGCCACGGACCGCCCCGGGGACTTCAAGTTCGGGGATAACAAAGTCGGCATGACGTTGAAGCTGGCCGGGCCTCCGGGCGGCCGCGATGTGCGGACGTTCCTGCGGACTTTTGGTCAGTCGGACCGCAACACGCCGCCTCGGGAAGTTCCCGGTTCGCTGCTGCATCCGTTGGCCCTGATGCAGTCGCCGGTGGTGACCGATCGCGTAGTCTCCAAGGAAGACAGCCGCCTGAAGTACCTGCTCGACAGCTACGACAACGATCGGGTGGTAGACGAGATGTTCCTGGGGACGCTTTCGCGTCCACCGTCGAGCGAGGAGAAAATGGTTGCTCTGGCGGCCTTGAACACGGACCGCGTCACGGGGGCGGAAAACTTGCAGTGGGCGCTGATCAATAGCGTGGAGTTCTTCTTCAATTACTAGCGTCAGGAAAGCGGGCACGTTATGCCGTGCCCCCAGGTTGGCGGAGTTTGCCACCAGGTTGTGTTACGGAGGTGTTCCGATGATGGAGCCCGGGAAAGTAGGAGATCTGCTGAGAACGCGACGCGATTTGCTGCGGCTGGGCGGACTCGGTCTTCTTGGCGCCTCGATCGACGGGGTGTGGCCGCTGCAAGTATCGGCCAAGCCATCCGGCGCCAGGGTGCAGCCGCGCGGAACGGCGCGGAACGTTCTCTTCTACGAGATGTCGGGCGCGATCAGCCACGTCGACTCATACGATTTCAAAGAAAGCGCGGGGACGCCCAAGGACCTCGCGATGACGCAGTTGGCGCCGGACCTGCATATGTCGCAGCTCCTGCTGCCGAAGATGTCGAAGCACATGGACAAGATTGCCGTTGTGCGATCGATGAAGAGCCATGAAGAGGTTCACTTCCGGGCGCAGTATTACTTGCAGACCGGCCGGCAGATGAACTTGGCGTTTGCGCGCGAGATTCCCGCGATCGGCTCGGTGATCGCGGCCGAGTTGGAAGAGCGGCGGCGTCCGACAGATACCTTCCCCACTTACCTGTCGTTCGACTTGGAGAAGGGTTCAGCCGGGGCTCTGTCGACAGGATTCCTTCCGGCGCGTTTCTCGGTGGTTGACATCAATACCGAGGCGGTGTCGGATTCACCCTCGCTCGATCGTAAGGTGGTGGAACTGCTGGAAGAGCGTTGGGCGCTTTTGAGCAAGTTGCGCGACGTCAGGCACAAGCGGCTTTCCGGTTTCGCTCGGAAGATGTTGGGCTACGACGACTTCTACGACGTAGCCTATGGCTTGCTTTCGGATGAGCGCTGGCCGGCGGCGTTCAGCATCACCAAAAAAGACAAGGAGCGCTACGGAACGCACCGGGCGGGCGTCTCTTCGATCCTGGCGCGGAATGTGTTGGCGCAGGATGCCGGAACGCACTACATCCATATCTGCCACTCCGGCTGGGACCACCACACTCACATTTGGGATCGTTCCAAAGACTCGCATCACTACAAACTCTGCGCCGAGTACGATCAGGCGTTCTCGGCCTTGCTCGAGGATCTTGCCAGGATTCCGTCGAAGACCAATCCGGAGAAGACCTTGCTCGACGAGACGTTGGTCGTCAACATGAGCGAGTTCGGTCGGACACCGGGCCCGCTTAACAACATGCACGGGCGTGACCATCACAACCCGGTTTACCCGGCGCTGTTCGCGGGCGCGGGTGTGAAGGGCGGTGTGCGGCACGGGGCGTCGGATGCGGATGGTGCGACCTGCGCGGAGACGGGCTGGGCTCACAAGGAACAACCTCGCAACGAGAACGTTCTGGCGACGATCTATTCGGCGCTGGGGATTGATTGGTCCAAGGAGATCCGCAATACTCCTTCGGGGCGTCCCTATGTCTATGTTGATCCGCTGGGTGCGAACGGCTACATCCCAACGGATGAGATTTCGGAAATCTACGGTTAGTTCTTGCGTAGATCGGCTTCGTTTCCCCCAACCTTCAGTTGATGGTGTTGCCCGCAATGAGGACCGGCAGGGACGCCGGTTCGGCCCGCCCTGGCGTGAGCGCCACTCTCTTTGGTTGTCCTGTTTCCTGGTCGGGGTCGCGGTGATGCCACTTGGCGCCGCCGAGCCGGGGATGGTTTTTGTCCCCGGCGGGGAGTTTCTACGGGGGCGGTCCCATTCGCTTCCCGACGATGACATGAAACGGCGGTCGACGCTACTCAAGGACGATCGGCCAGCCAAGATAATCCGGGTCGATCCGTTCTATCTCGATGAGCATGAGGTGACGAACGAGGCCTATCGGCGGTTTCTCGAGGCGACGGGGCAGCAACCGCCGTTCCATTGGATGGACGGCGAGATCGCGGAGGGCGAGGAGAAACATCCGGTTGTGAACGTGGATTGGCAGGAGGCGGCGGCCTACTGCGAGTCCTTGGGGAAACGCCTTCCGACGGAGGCCGAATGGGAGCGGGCGGCGCGTGGGTATGCCGAAGGAGCCAAGTTTCCATGGGGCGAGGAGGAACCAACCAAGGGCCGGCAGGCGCATTTCAATGTGCTCGACGGCACACGGGCCGTCTGCCGGTTTCCGAAGAACAGGTTCGGATTGTGCGACATGGCGGGCAATGTGTGGGAGTGGTGCTTCGACCGCTATGAGCGGCTCTACTACGAGCGGTCTCCCGAGAAGAATCCAAGCGGCCCCGATGAGGGGATGTACCGCGTGCTGCGTGGGGGGTCGTGGGCGGATGCGGCCAAGTATCTGACTTGTGCCTATCGAAGTTTCGCGCGGCCTCGGGAGCGGAGTCCCAATATCGGGTTTCGGTGTGCCAAGGATTTCTACAAAGGGCGCTAACTACTTATTCAACAACGTCCCCTGGGTGCTCCCCTCACTGCTCGCTACCTTGGCTTGGCGCGATCTTGATGGGCTTCATAATATGCCCTCAGGATGGCATTGATCCGGCTGTGGTAACCCTTACCCTGGTCCTTCAGCCACTGCAGCACGTCTGCGTCCAGACGCACGGTAAGCTGCTTTTTCCCGGGCGGGACTACCACCCGCGCATCCCGAAAGAAGGCCGCGTCGAGTGCCGGAATGTCGGAGTAATCGATATTCGAGTCGCTCATCGCATCAAGGCGTTTCAAGTCGCTCTTGGTAGGCTTTTTCTTCACGGCGATTGCCCTTTCTCATCGAAATTATTCGCATGCGCACCCCGCGTGGCGTGTGCGCCACCACTACAACGCGGCCCTCGAGGTGCCCCAGGGTAATGAATCTCGGTTCGCCGTAATCGAAGCGGTTGTCTTCAAACGTGACGCACGGTCCGGCGAACACAATTTCTGCATCATCAAAGCTGAGACCATGCTTGGACAGGTTCTCTTGGCTCTTTGTCTCGTTCCATTCATACACGGCCACAGGCTCTCATATAATTACAAGTGTAGCTACAAGATCTACGTCTGGCAAGAGCAAGAGGAAAATAACCCTGCGCTGTGGATGACCAAGTTCTCTCAGATATAGGGTCTTTGTAAATCTTGTGGGGGACACAGTGGACGTTGGAAATTGCCCGCAAATCTATGCTTGCATCTCCCGGCTTATCGAAAGTCGGGGCGTTTGGTGTCCTGCCAAAGCCGGGCGACCAGCTGCAAGGCACGGGTGAGTTCTTCGGCGGTCATCGCGGTTTTGACTCTGTCTTTATACCCAAAGGATCTCTCGTCCCCACCGTAGGTACCCAGACTCATCCAGGCGTAGGCTTTCACGAGGTCTCTTTCGCCGGCCTCGCCGGTGTAAAACATCCAGCCGAGGCGACCTTGAGCCTGGGCAAACCCTTGGCGGGCGGAGCGTTCCAGCCAGTAGCGGGCCTTCCGGTAGTGCTTGGGCACTTCTCCGTACCCCGCGTAATGGAAGAGACCAATACGCCACTGGGCAAGCGGGTTTCCTTGCTCGGCCGCCAGGGTGTACCACTTCACGGCCTCGTTGTGGTTGAGCGGAGTGTGCTCACGGTGTTCGTAGATGCGACCAAGGGCCAGTTGGGCTTCGGGATTGCCCTGTTCGGCGGCAACCCGGTACCCATTTCGGCTCCGGCGGGGTTTTTTTCGCAACTCTACTCGCCGATCCTCAGGGCCACAACGGGCAAGCATGGCAAGGTTATATTGCGCATCGGGGTCTCCGGTCTCGGCAGCGGCCCACGTTTGCTCGATGTCCTCGATCTGCGCGGACGAGCTTTGAGCGACGGCCAGGACCAGGGCTCAGGCCAGCGCAGGGATGGCGGGTTTCATCAATCACCTTCCTTTCGCAATCCGGGGAACGTGGCTTTTCAATCCAGGCCGGAGGGGAATTGCAGATCGTTCTTTCAAGGTACGGGCGTCAATGACACTGGCTTTCCCACTCAGGATGCGGAGATTGCCCGCCGTCTTGGCGAGCTTTGCTCGACTCTCCGTCGAGGTTTGGCTCAACAGAGGGGCAGAGGCAAGGGTCAGACTGAAGAACAGTGTGAGAATCTTCATGGAGTTGGGTCCGCAAGCAGCGGGAAGGGCTTAGTAGTCCGGGCGGAACGAAACAATAAATCTCTATCGGTAGTATCGGGAATGGCTACTGAGATTTTGAGGCTTGGATGCGTTCCCTGAGCTCGGCGGTCAATTGCTCGGCTTCGGCCAGTTGCTCGGCGGTCATCTGCTCTCTGAGCGTGTCCTTGATCCGGTTGGATTCCCGGCCAGTCCGACCGCAGTCGGCATGGGCGGTCGCGAGTTTCAGCCAGGCGTAGGCCTTCACGTGATCTTCCGGCGTGCCTTGGCCCTTGGCGTAGAGCTGGGCGAGGCGGACCTGAGCCGCGGCGAAATCCTGTTTGGCCGCCATTCGCAACCACTTCACCGCCTGGTTGTGGTCCTGCGATACACCCATACCGTTGGCGTACATGTGGCTCAGTTTGAATTGCGCCATAGCTGAACCCTGGTTGGCAGCGACCCGGAACCACTTCAGCGCCTCGTTGTGGTCCTGGGGCACTCCCTTTCCTGTACTGTACAGGGAACCAAGCATGTATTGCGCATCAACCTCGCCCTGCTGCGCGGCCTTCTGGCACCACCTCGCCGCCTTCCGATACCACTTCTCTGCCTCCCGTTTATTCTTCGGCACGCCCTCACCCGATTCGTACATGAGACCCAGCTTGTGGAGGGCACCAGGGTCTCCGGCCTCGGCGGCCAGGCGGAACCACTTCACCGCCTCCTGGTAGTCCCACGTCACTCCCGCACCGTGAGCGTAGATGTCGCCCAGCATGAATTGAGCCCTGGAATGTCCCTGCTCAGCCGCCTGGCGATACCACTTCACGGCCTCTTCGCTGTCCTGAGGTACTCCACGGCCAAAGGAGTAAATTTGGCCAAGGCTGAATTGAGTCTCGGCATCTCCCTGCTCGGCCACCTGGCGCAACTGCTCGACATCCTGAGTCTCGGCGAAACCCGGTTGATGCCCCCAAAGCATGACAAAGGCGAGGAGGAAGAATGTGAACTTCCCTCTGCAGGCGTTTCGGATGGTCATGATTCCCATCAGACACCTCCAAAATTCTTGAGTTTTGCCGACCGGGTTGAATTTCGTATGGTCCCAGTATACCCCTGCAGCAGGGGACGTTGTTGAATTACTGGAAAAACCCTGTTCACACCAAGTGTTGGAAAAGGGTCGGATGGAGATCGGACATAGATCCCCCACCAGGCAAACCACTTCAACACCTTCATCGGCAAGGGATTACAGAACCGCGAATCCAATTTATTCCAATTATTCAACAACGTCCCCAATGCGTCTTGATCCGGCCGGCTTCCGGAGCTATATAAGAATGCCGGAAGAGCTAGTCATTTTTCTTGGGTGGTGGTGGTGGTGGCGGTGGCTTGATGACGTTCGTGGGTTTCGGAGACACGCCTTTCATACTCTCTGCTGGGTGCGCTATTGACTTTTTCCCCTGCCCACAAGCACTGCGCTTTGATGTATTTGCATTCTATTCGGTCACTTCTGGTGCAGCCACTGGATTGGCCGACAATCCTGATGGTATGATCATATGTCATACTTTGAAGGAGTACTCATGCCGAAAAGAAAAGTAGCGGTCACTCTCGACGCCAAGCTGCTCCATTGGGTCGATGAGCTTGTCTGCCAACAGCAATTTGAAAGCCGCAGCCAAGCCGTAGAGGCGGCTCTCGCCGAAAACCTCCAGCGACTTGACCGAACTCGACTCGCTCACGAGTGTGCCAAGCTGGACCCAACCGAAGAGCAGCAACTCGCCGAGGAGGGAATTGCCGCTACGGGTGAGATGTGGCCCGAATACTGAGAGGCGACATACGCTGGGCTGATTTGAATCCGGTTCGCGGCCGAGAGCAGGCTGGACGGCGACCGGTCGTCATTCTCAGTCACGACGTCTTCAATGAACGCTCTGGTACCGTCATCGCGGTCGCTCTCACGAGCCAGGAGCCACGAGCTCAGTACCCCCTGACGCTTGAACTGACTACGGCAAAACTGCCGAAACGATCTTGGGTAAAGATCAGCCAGATTCGAACGCTTTCCGTGAAGCGCATCGGGCGACGATTTGATCGGGCGTCACCCGAGGAAATCGCGGCCATCCTTGAAGGCCTTGGCGAAATCATTGGATAGCTTGTTCGACCTTCCCTGCGCTCCAATACCAGCCAAACCGCTCCAACACCTTCACCGTCAAGGTATTACAGAACCAACAATCCAGTTTTTTCCACTAATTCAACAACGTCCCCTGGTTGCCCCGCTCGTTTTGCCATCAAGACTCGACTTCCGGGGCAAGGTCTTGCATTCTTGTGAAGGTTCATGCGGGCTTTCTCCTTGAACTGATTGGTTTGGGCTCCATCGGTTTCTCGGATTTAGCCCGTATGAGCAACCTTCGCGGAATTCACGTCCAGCAACTTGAAACTGCCGATACCGTGGCCGAAATAGTGACGCGAGCACTCTTTAAGAAATTGGCAGATATGGCCACTATCGGTCTGGAAATTCAGCCTATGCAGTTTGTGGAAATCCGGGGCGACACCACAATGCAGGAGTGTATCGATGTGGTCTCTCTTGCCGTGGAACGGGTCGGTGCCATACCGTGCCTTAACCTTACTTCAATTGCCCACGAGGCCGAGCGGATCTCGACCCTATCACCTGACTGGCTGCGGCAGCCGTCTCCGTTTCTGTTGGATCTCGCAAGAACCGTCGATGCCGTCATCGTCATTCAACGGGATTGGACTTCATTGGCGGCACTGTGTTCTGCCGAGAAGATGGAGGCGTGGAACCAGGCCATAGGTCTCTTGGTGGAGCAGCAGGAATCCAGGCGGATTCCCTATGGTTTGATCGCACATCCGGAGGCAATAGGGCAGGATCAGCTTCTTGTTTCAAGGAATGAGGCCTACGAAGCGATTGAGGCAGCCATCAGTGCGGATGCCGGCAAAATACGCGCACTTCTAGGGCATGCCAAGGAGATCATCGACAACGGACGAGTCCTCGAAATAAGGACTCGCAACGACGGTTGCATGAGGTGTGATCTTGGGAGGCCGGTATATCAGAGCGACGGATGCCTGGATGGCAGCCTTGTCCTCAATATTCCCTTTGGCTCGCTATCGTTCACCGTTCCGGAAGACAGTGTTCAGGGCACGATTTGCTTTGACCGCTGGAGGGACGTACGTGATCTTGCCGTTACTTTCGATGGCGGCCGTATATCCGACATCTCGGCAGCCAACAGTCCTGAACCCTTTGCGGATTTTGTGGGCACACACACCGGTGACCGCGACCGAATCAGTCACATCGGCATTGGCGTGAATCCGGGTATCAAGCGCCCCACTGGATTGGTTACTTTAGACGAGATCAAGTCCGGCATGGTCTTCGTTGCCTTCGGCGAGAATAGGTTCATGGGTGGAAAGAACGAATCGACTCTTAACATCGACCTGGTTTGTTCCGGAGCAACTGTGCTTTGTGATACCAGGTATTTGGTGCGGGAAGGGCGGCTGGCATTGGACTGCCCCATCCCACCAAGTCAATGAATGTCTTCCGCACCGCTAGGGGCTGGGCTTCAAATTGAGGAACGTCATGGCGAAATACCCCCTGCAGATCTTGGGTTTACTGCTTATTTTCTCCTCAACGGCCCTTGCCCAGGGAGACCGGTTGGGTGAATCCTGTGACCTCTCCAGTACAGGCGGTCCCGGTAGGGATCGTTTCCTTGCATTTGACCGGGAGTTACGATTTGCGCTCTCTAAGGAGGACCCGGAAGTGATGGCTTTCCTGGTCTATTTCCCGCTTAGGGTCAACCAGGAGGGAACCACCATTTCAATCGAGGACGCTGCTACTCTTCAAGCTCGATTTCAAGAGATCTTCCCAGCGGTCATTCGTGCAACTGTTGTCGATCAATGGCCAGAAACGGTCTTCTGTAGCTCGGAAGGAATCATGTACGGTAACGGCGAAATCTGGATTCGCGCCACGGACCAACGTTACGCGATTTCCGTGATCAACCTGCCGGATGAGAATAAGAAGGACCAAACCGGCACGCCACCTCAGTTGGACTTTGTTTGCCACACCGAAGCACATCGGGTTGCCATCGATTTAGACGCCAGCCGCCACATCCGCTACCGGGCCTGGAAGGTGCCGCGCTCCGTTACCGACAAGCCCGACGTAGAAATTTCCTCAGGGGTCGGGGACATGCAGGGCACCGGGCCGTGCGTCCATCCGGTCTGGCGCTTCACCAAGGGTAATACAGAGGTTACGGTCACCACCGGTGGGTGCCACCCGGATTCCAGTTCCCCTCCGGAAAGTGCGAGGGGCTCACTCCAGATGTCGGTCGGTGGACAAACAAGAAAATGGTGGTGTTACTGACGTCAATCCAGGGAACGTAGATGGGGGGACAGGGACGTTGTTCAATTGCCGGAAAAATTCTGCTCACACGGAATGTTGGAAGAGGTCGGATGGGGATCGGGCGTAGATTCCTCCCCAAGCAACCCAATCCAAACTTTTGTCGCCAAGGGAATACAGAATCGCCAAGCCAATTTGTTCCAGTTATTCAATAACGTCCCCTGGATGCCCCTTACTTCAACAACGTCCCTTGGTTGCGCCCCTTACTCGCTTCTGATCCACTCGCGAAGCGCATCGTCGATCCGTGTCTGCCAGCCCTTCCCGTCGGCACGGAAGTGATCGATCACATCCTGTGATAGCCGGATGGTGGTTGATACTTTCGGCTTGGCAACTGGCGGGCGACCCCGCCGGACAGCCACCTTGGCAAACTTCTCCGGCCAGCCATCCCCCGACAGGTCGGGTGCGGTATTCGGGTCAAAATCTTCCTCTATAGAGTCTTTGTTCTCGATCATTTGCCTTCCTCATGCTAATGATCCGGGCTCCGACTTTGCGAGGAGTCCAGACAACAACGACCATGGAGACATCGAGAAAACCGACAGTGATGAATCGGTCCTCCCCATAGTTCCGCCGGTCATCCTCAACGGTCAGCGTCGCGCCCGAGAACAACTCTCCAGCCCGAGCCATGTCCAGCCCTCTCGCTTTAAGCGTGGCCGCGCGCTTTGCCGCGTCGAACTCAATCTGCATATTTTATGTTACTACGATAAAGTGGGGTGTCAACTTCGCACGCCGCTCGGGCGTGTAAAGTCCACCAAGGTTGTACACCCCGACGACCCGAGTGATGGTGATGGTGGGAAAGAAGTAGGCGACGTTGTCGAATTGCTGGAAATACTTTGCTCTCACCGTGTGTTGGAAGAGGTTGGATGGTGATCGAGGATAGACTCCCCACCAGCCAAACCACTACAACACCCTCATCACCAAGGGATTACAGAACTACCAATCCATTTTTTCAATTATTCAACAAAGTTCCCTGGTTCCTCACGAGCGGATTCCACGACGCGACGAATCGCATCCACCACGATGTCGGGTTCGTCCTGGTGGATGAAATGACCGGCGCCATTCACGACCTGCCACTCGCTGCTTTCTGACAGCTTTGCAAGCTCCTCCTGCATCGCATGCCAGAATTCCATTCGGCGCTGCCCCTGCGTAAGGACAACAAGCGGCTTCCGGCCTAGTCGCGGGCGATTTTCGGCAGCCTGGTTCAGGCTTTCCCGCAGACCTTCCATCTCCGACGCCATTGCCCAAAACGATCGTGTCGTCGCCAGCAGTTCCTTCTCCATCGCCCGCATTGAGCTGGGACGGGATTCCGGGTTGCCGCTCGGCACATCGATGATGAGACGAGCAATGCCAAGCGGTGCCAGAAGCTTCAGTCTAAAAGCGACACGACCCCTCCGATCCAGGCGCCCTGAGCGACGGGCCAGGTTCGGGTGCGATGAGTCGACCAGCACCATGCCGGCCACTTCGTCCGGGAACCGGCTGGCGTAGTGTTGCACGATCAAGCCGCCGAAAGAGTGGCCGGCCAGAACGTACGGCGGATCCACGCCAGCGGTACGAAGCAGTTCCCGGAGCTCTCCGGTGATGTGGTTGACCGTACGGGGTTTCGGTCCTGCCTCGCTCCAGCCATATCCGGCCCTGTCGTACGCGCAAACTCTCGCGAACGAGGCGATGTCGTCGATCACGGAGACCCACCCGAGAGAGGTGCCGGGCATCCCCGACTCAAGAATGACGGCAGGGCTCCCTTGCCCCTGACAGAGCAGGTGCATCTGACGCCCGCCGACAACAAACAGCTCCCCAGGCGGCGGATTCCGCTCCAATGCCAGATGCGAGAGCAGCCACTGGACCGTTGTTGCCGCTACCAAGGCCAGGACCAGTGTTCCACCACCCCAAAAGAGCGTGCGTTTCAAGAGTTTTCTCATCGGAGGTTATCCTGGGGTTCTCTCCACAGGGGGGGAAGCACGCGACGTTGTTGAATTGCCGGAACAACGTTGCTCACACAGAATGTTGGAAGTGATTGGATGGAGATCGGGCCTGGATCCGCATTAGATAAACCACTCCACAACCTTCATTGCCAAGGGATTACAGAATCTTCAATCCAACTAATTCCAATAGTTCAACAACGTCCCCTGGTTGTTTGGGTTGCCTGGAGAAGTGTTCACTGGCGTCTCTCGCAAAATAATGTGTATGATGGTGTCATTCAATATGCCAAGTAGAAAGGAGAATAGATCGTGGCTGCCAATCAACTCGTTCAGGCCCGCATTAACGGAGCCATCAAGGAAGAGGCGGCCGCCGTGCTGGCTGCAATGGGCCTGACCATCTCCGACGCCGTACGGTTGTTGCTGACCCGGGTTGCGCGGGAAAAGGCGCTGCCGTTTGCACCGCTGATTCCGAATACTGCCACCATCGAGGCCATGAAGGAAGCCCGAAAGGGCGGCCTGTCTCGTTTCGATAGCGCGGCTGCTCTCATGGACGATCTGAATGCGCAGGATTGAGCGCACCCGCCAGTTCAAACGGGATTACAGGAGGGAGGCCAAGGGACAACACGGGAGGTCATTGGACGCTGTCTTGATTCCCGTCTTGTTGGCATTGGGCAATGACCAGCCGCTCGAACCTCGATACCACGACCATGCACTGAGCGGCGAGTGGAAGGATTTCCGTGATTACCACGTGAAGCCTGACTTGGTACTGATCTACCAGAAGCACGGTGCCGACTCATTGAGGCTGATTCGCCTCGGGACCCATTTGGAACTCGGGCTTTGAGTGGGGCAGGGGAACCGGGGACGTTGTTGAATTACCGGAAAAATTTTTGCTCGCAGCGATTGTCGGAAAACGCCGGAAGGAGATCGGGCATGGATCCCCCAGCAGACAACCCACTCCAACACCTTGATCGCCAAGGGATTACAGAACCGCCTATGCAATTTATTCCAATTAGTCAACAACGTCCCCTACTCCCCCCGATATTCAATAACGTTCCCTGGTTCCCGCCCCAAGTGAGTCCAGTACTTCCAAGTCACACATAGACGCGATCGGCACTCGTATGTCGTAAACCATTCCTTCTGTTGAGCGGGATCGGGCCGTGTCAAAATTAAAGCCCTGCGCAGGTGGGGTAAGAACATCCACAGAGCCGTCGAACAGTAGGAGTCGCTTACACGGTTTGGTCAGCTTCTCCGGGTCGTCCCTATACAGGTAATTCAAATTTTCCCGGAGCACAGATAGCACCCTTATCTGGGTTTCTTGAGTGCAATTTATCATCAGATCCATATCGTTGACGTGCGGCTGCGAACGGTAATGGGACTTAGCCATGCTTCCGATCAGCAAGTATTCCACGCCTTTCTCGTTAAAGGCTCTCAACAGAGTTGCACAATTTTCAACCCAACGATCTGGCAATTGCATTTCGAGACGCTAAGGCTTTGGGTACCCGGGATTACTTGCCAAAGGGCGGACGCATCGGTGCTCAGACTCCGACATCACACTCTTTCTAAATAAGTTATCCACATTCAAAAAAGAGAAACTACCCTACTGTGTCCCTACTGTGTAGGATCAAACCATAGGAGTTTAACGGCTCCGGCCACCGCCGCTTGGTACCGACGAAACTCATTTCTAAGTCTTTCTTCGCGTCCCTTCGTGGGTAACTCTTTTTGCGACGTTTGCGGAATACCGCCACTTCTCGAACCGTCGCGTCCTACCCGCCGCGAGAACGACTGATCAGTGGTTTGAGGGGCCGCCCCTGCTGCTGAAGCGAAACTGTTCCTGCCGAATGAGCTGGTGGTAGGAGCCGAAGGGGTTTTTGCTGGCCGCGTCCAGCTTGTCAAGGGGGTCTTGGCCGTCCTGGCTTTCGTCGGGGAAGCGGCGCAGGGTGGCGTAGAGGGTGGAGCGGAGGGCGGGGGTGCGGCCGACCTCGCGGATGCGGCGGCGGAGGTCGCGGGGGCGGACCAGTTGGCCGTGGGGGGCGCCGGCGGCGGTGGAGATGCTCTCGTTCATCAAGGTCCCGCCGAAATCGTTGGCGCCGCTTTGCAGGCAGGCTTGCCCTAGCGGGAGGCCCTCCTTGACCCAGGAGGCCTGGATGTTGGGGATGTCGCGATTCAGGACCAGGCGGGCGATGGCGTGCATTTTCAGCACCTCGCTTCGGCTGGCGCCGGCCCGGATTCCCGGGATGGGCCGGTCGGCGAACATGGGCGCCTCGGAATGGATGAAGCTGAGGGGCACGAACTCGGTGAAGCCGCGGCTGCGCCGCTGCAGGTCGCGCAGCAGTAACAGGTGGCGGGCGCGGTGGCGAGGGGTTTCCAGGTGGCCGTACATGATGGTGGAGCTGGTGGGGATTCCCAGGGAGTGAGCCGTGGTCACCACCTTGATCCATTGATCGGTGCGGATGCGCCCGGGTGCAATGATCTTGCGCACCCGGTCGTCCAGGATCTCGGCCGAGGTGCCCGGTAGACTGCCGATTCCGGCCTCTTTCAGCTCCCGCAGGTAGTCGTGGATGCTCAAGCGGGACTGCCTGGATCCATAGAGGATTTCTTCCGGGGAAAAGGCGTGCAGGTGGATTGCCGGTGCTGCTTCCTTTACCGTTCGGCAGAGTTCGATGTAGTAGCGACCGTCCATGCCGGGTGGCAGGCCCGCCTGAATGCAGACCTCGGAGGCGCCGTAGCGCTCGGCTTCCAGGGTCCGCCTGACGATTTCCTCGGCGGGAAGGTGGTAGCCCTCGGTGCTGGCCGCCGTGCGGCTGAAGGCGCAGAAGCCGCATCGCTTGACGCAGACGTTGGTGAAGTTGATGTTGCGATTCACCACGTAGGTGACATCGTCCCCTACGGTCTGCCACCGCAGGAAGTCGGCGGCCTTGAGCAGCACCCCATAGTCGGCGTCCTCTGTTTGGAAGAGGTGGACCACCTGCGTCTCCGAGGGGTCCCGGCCCTGCAGGCAGCCCTCAAGGGCCCGGGCCACCGAAGGCGTCGCCTGTCCCAAGGCGGATTCCACCTCGGCTTGGTTCCTGAGCATTCCGGTGGGTTCCCCCGGTGTCAACATGGGCGTCCCTCCCATAGCGGCTCGAGTTCCGGCTGGGGCACGAACCCCTCGGCATCGGCATCGGCCTCCAGGCGGTTCCTCAAGGCTGCCGGCAGGCTATTGTCCTTGCGGCGAATGAATTCCGGATACAGGGGGAAGCGAGCCCTCAGCCGGAAGTCTCTGCCCTCCACCTGGCGGCGCAACTGGGCCAGGTGGGGCCAGGGGGCTTCCGGGTTGACGTGGTCGATGGTCACCGGTGAGATCCCGCCCCAGTCGTTGATTCCCGCGCCGAGAAACTCCAGGTAGCCTGCCTCCCGGGTGGACCCGCTCAAGTTGGGAGGCACCTGGATGTTCATCTCCGGTCCCAGAATAACCCTGGCTTCGGCAACGGTTTGGAGTGTCTCCGGGGTGGAGAGCTCGTTCGCCCATCTCATGGGCGTGGCCTTCTTGGCTCGGAAATTCTGAATGATGACTTCCTGGATGTGTCCGTAGCGCTGGTGCAGCTCCCCGATCAGTTGCAGGGCCTCTGTTCGTTCCCGGGCGGTCTCGCCGATTCCCACCAGCAAGCCGGTAGTCACCGGAATGTTCAACTTGCCGGCGGCGCTCAGGGTGTCCAGACGGGCCTGGGGGTGCTTGCTGGGGGCGTGCTCGTGAGGCCCGCCAGGATCGCAGAGCCTGGGGCTGCTGCTCTCCAGCATCAGGCCCAGGGAGACATTCACTTCCTTGAGGGAGTCCAGTTCCGATGGGACCAGTGTGCCGGCGTTGCTGTGGGGGTAGAGGGAGGTTTCCCGCAGCAACATTCGGCAAATCGATTCCAGATATTCGATAGTGCTGTCGAAACCCTGTCGGGAAAGCCACCGCCGAGCTTCAGGGTAGCGTTGCTCCGGCCGTTCTCCCAACACCAGCAGAGCCTCGCGGCATCCCCGTTTCTCTCCCTCCCGGGCCACGGCCAGAACCTCCTCGGGGCTCATGTAGGGGGAGCGGAGCCGGCCGGGAGGCTGGCGAAAGACGCAGTAGCCGCAAACATCCCTGCAGAGCTGGGTCAGGGGGAGGAACACCTTGGGCGAGAAGCTGAGGATGCGCCCTTTCCCCTGGTCGCGCAGCCGGGAGGCCCGGTCCAGAAGTGCCGGGTAGCGGTCGGCGACGGCTTGGGACATCATTGGCGTTTTCCTAGGAGTCTCCCGGGGAAGGGAGCGGGTGCTCCACAATGACGAATTCCTCCACCGGCATCCCGCCGATCAGGTGCTCCTGGATGATGCGTTCGATCACCTCCGGGGTGCAGGAGTGGTACCAGGTGCCCTCCGGATAGACCACGGCGGTGGGTCCTTGCAGACAAATGCGCAGACAGTTGGCCTTGGTCCGGAAGACACCCCCCGGTCCGGTCAGATCGAGTTCCTGCAGACGACTCTTGAGGTAGTTCCAGGACTCCAGGCTGACGGCCTTGTCGCAGCACTTGGGTTTGGTCTGGTCGCAGCAGAGAAAGATGTGTCGTCGGATCTTGTCCACGCCCAAGGCGGTTGCCGTGTCTTCCAACTGTTGGTTCATGTGCTCGTCATCCAGGAAGGTCGGCTCGGCCGATCCTGGCCGGTCCGATTCAATTCAGACAGAGCCGGAGTCAGCCAAGCGATACCAACTCCCTGCGTTTGCCTTTGCCCAGGGCCATCAGGAATATGGCGCTCTTTCCCCGGGCGTGGGGCGAAAAGAAGGCCGTGACATCGTCGTCGTAGAAGGTCAGCCCGGTAGCTCCCAGCCTCTGGGCGTAGGCCGACAGGTAAAGCCTTCCCCCCAGCAGGCCCGCCTCCAGTTGCAAGGCGCGATAGCCTCGGTTGCCGAAGCGCTCCAGGACAGGCTCCAGCTCCGCCATGAAGAAGACATCGAAGCTGGCCTCGGCCGGCAAGTCCTGCTCCAGTCCCAGGTAGCCCATCTTCCGGCGGAAGCTGCCCTGGTGAAGCAGCTCCAGTTCCCAGCGGTCACGGTCCAGCCAATAGGCTCCCGAGGGCAGCCCTTCCACCGCGTTGGCGGTGACATACCAGTCGTTGAGCAACCCATCCCCCGGTTCCAGAAAGTCGGCCGGCAGTTCCTGAGCCGAATAGTAGAGCAGCGTGGAAAATGCCTGAAAGGAGATGGGCGCCGGCGTGAAGCGTCGGCTGGACCCCCGCCGCCGGACGACGGGCTCCAGGGGCTCGGTGGGGATTTCGTTCCGGGCAAGCGGGCTCAGGGGATAGCGTTTGCCCTTTCCGGCCTCTGCTTGCCGGCGAATGCTCCCTCGCCAGGCGCTTGATTCCTCCCCGGAGCCGATCAGGGTGGCGGCGTGCATCTCCCGCATATCCGGATAGTCGACCTCACCAGGGCTGGACCCGCCGGTCCGTGCCAGCAGGGGGTCCAACGGGGGATGGGCGCCGGGAGCTTCCTCCCGGCAGCGTCCAACGGCTGCCAGCGACAGGGCCACTTCGCGGTCGGTGTCCAAGCCCAGCAAGTTATTGATCTCCTGGTCGGCAAACCCGAGCACCAGGCGGTGGGGAACGCCCAAGGCTCGGGACATGGCGAACAGGTTGGCCAGGATGGTTCCGTTGTCCCAACCGAAGTGACGGTAGGTGCGGGCCCGGTACTTCCACGAGTTGCGCCAGTAGGTTCCGGTCGAGACTATGGTCACCGGGGCTCGGGACAGCCCCGGCTCCCGGCCCGCGGCCGCTGCCAGCAGGCCCCGGAAGTCGCCCGAACGCAGGCGCTCCAGCACGAAGTCGCGAGGATTGAAGTGGTAGACTCCCGCGGGCAAACCGTTCAGGTCGCCGCAGACCACGTAGAGCTCGATCTCATAGAGCGCTCCCGTGCAGGAAGCCGCCCGAAACAGGATGTCACCGCCGGGGTAGGGTTTTCGCTTGGTGATGCCGGCGCAGCAATAGAGAAGCCTCGCCAGGTCCTCCAGGTCGGGGACCGACTGGGGCGGGGCGGGCGAATCCGGCGGCAACAGCGCCGCCAGGGCAGGGAGTTCCGATTCCTGCCACTGGTCCGGCAGCGGAATGCGGTCCACATCGGAGTAGATCTTGAAGGGCTCGGGCCGGTTGGCCCAGTCCAGGGTATGGGAACCGAACCGAACACTGTGGTAGGAGTGCTTGGTCTGCTGGTGATAGCGCAGGGTGGCTCGGGTATCGCTGTTGGCCATGGGGCCCGTTGTCCCTCGTGTGCGGCTTGGCGACGCCCGGTTTACCACTCCGAATGCTTGTACTTCTTGGCCCAATTGACACCCTGCCAGGATTTCATGGTGATCGGTTTCACGAACAAGAGCCAGCGGGGCTCGTTCAAGGTCGGCACCAGGTAGTCGGGGCCTCGTTCTCCCAGGTAGCGAAGCGCCATGCGGTGCCCGATTTCCATCCAGCGGCCGCCGACGTTGGCTTCCTCCAGCACGGTGGCTTCACCCTTGACCAGAACGCGGCGGTTGTAGATGGTGGAGTCGTCGATGCAGAGAAACACACGCCCGTCCCGCTGAATGTGCTTGGCCCAGATGGAACGTCCCCTGGGGATGATGTAGAAGCCGCCGTCCGCGTATTCGAACCAGCAGGGAACCACGTAGGGCCAGCCGTCGGCATCCAGGCAACCCAGCCGGCAGAATTCGGGTCCTGAAAGGAATTCGGCGATCTCGGCTTCATTCAGCTTGCCGACTTTGCCGCGCCAGCTCTCGTTCGACTCTTTGTTCATGGAAGACCTCCGCTACGGTTGACCATTTTCGGTTGTATCCGGCCTGGGGAAGATGGGTCCTGCGCGGGACCGCGCGCACCGCCGCATTATACGCCATACGCCGGATTGATGCTCGGATCTCACCTTCAGGGGGTGGAACAGGAAGAAGTTCCAGGCCCGTCCCGGCTGCGGTCGGAGCCATCCGGACTGCCGCCGTGGCGGCAGCATTTCCGTTGACCGGAGCGAGGCCCACCCTGCATTGCAAACCCCAGGGAATTTCCCTATGCTAGCCGTGCGTCAGGCGTGTGGTGGATGAGCCTGACCGCGCCGAAAGCCGCCTTTCCAGCCCCAGACCGGATTTCTCCGGAGCGTACTCAGCCCGATGATCAAGGAGCACAGCCGATGAATGCGCAGCAGCCTGGAACCCTGTTCGGACATCCGACCGGCCTCTTTACCCTGTTTTTTGCCGAGATGTGGGAGCGCTTTTCCTTTTACGGGATGCGGGCGCTGCTCCTGTTCTACATGCTCAAGGGCTTCCTGGGCTACGGCGACAGGGATGCCTATGCCATCTATGGGGCCTACACGGCGCTGGTCTACATGACCCCGCTTTTCGGCGGCATGCTGGCCGACCGGCTGCTGGGCGCCAGGCGAGCCGTCGTTCTGGGTGGCCTGCTGATGGCCGCCGGCCACCTGATGATGGCGGCGGAGAGCGACCTGGCCTTTTTCCTGGCCCTGGCGCTGCTGATCGTGGGCAATGGATTCTTCAAGCCCAACATCTCCACCATGGTGGGTTCGCTCTATCCGCAGGGCAGCCCCAAGCGGGACACGGGCTTCACCATCTTCTACATGGGGATCAACCTGGGGGCGGCCATGTCGCCCCTGCTGTGCGGCTACATCGGCGAGACCTATGGCTGGCACTACGGCTTCGGGCTGGCCACACTGGGAATGCTCACCGGTCTGGCGGTCTTTGTGGCCCCGGTGCGCATCACCCAGGTACTGATCATGTCGGGAGCCGTGGCGGCGGCCCTCGGGCTCTTTTACTTCCGACCCGACAATCCCTTTTCCACGGGCGTCAATATCTTTGTGGGTATCGCGCTCCTGATCGCGGGCGTGATCGCCTGGGTAGCGCTGGGTCGGGGAGGGTTGCCGGCCGAAGTGGGAGCTCCCTCGGATCCTCAGCGCCTGCGCAAGCCCCTGGCCGGTCCGATCTCTGCCGAGTGGTCGGTCTACCTCCTCTCGCTGCTGGCGATTCCCGTGCTGGCGCTGCTGGTCTCGGCCAACCGCAATGTCACCGTCATCCCCTCCGGGATCGTGGAGAGCCTGCAGTCCAGCGGCAACGCGGTGCTGCAGGTTTCCGCCGATGTCCTGGCCCAGATGAGCACGCCGGCCGGCCTCATCCTGATGCTGGCCGGGCTGGTGGCTCTGATCTACCTGGGCATGGAGACCTTCCGGTTGGACAAGGTGCCCCGGGAACGGATGTACGTGGTGTTGATCCTCACCTTCTTCTCCATGCTCTTCTGGGCCTTTTTCGAACAGGCCGGCAGTTCGGTCAACAACTTTACCGACCGCAACGTCGACCGTGTGGCCGAACAGCGGCTGCTGGCCGCCGGCGACGTGGGCCGCACCCTCACCTTCCGCATTCCGGTTCAGACCGGGGATTCCGAGCTGATGGGGCTGCCGCTGCTTACCCAGGAGCAGCTCGGCCATCGAAACGCCAGCCCGGTATTGAAGCAACGAATCGAAGAAGCCATCCGCATCGATGAAAAGCGCAAGGGAAAGCTCACCGGGAAAGAAGTGGACCGGCTAATCGCCTCGGCCACCCGGGATGATCGCTTGACCATGAGCGGCCTCACCTATTTGCGGGTCGCCGCGAGTGCGCCGGGGGGAAGCGAGAGGCTTGAATGGGTGGTGACCCCCGACAACCTGGGCATGGCCATCGGCGGGTCGGAGAGTCCGGCCTCGGTCTTCCAGGCCGTCAACCCGATCTACATTCTTCTGTTCGGGATTGCATTCAGCGCCTTGTGGACCTTTCTGGGGCGGATCGACCTGGAGCCCAGCACACCCTTCAAGTTTTCCCTGGGGCTGTTGCAGTTGGGACTCGGCTTCGGAGCCTTCTGGTACGGTGCCCAGAGCGCCGACGAACGGGGCATGGTGGCGCTCGGATGGATCTTTCTGGGGTATTTGCTCCATACCACCGGGGAGCTCTGCCTCTCCCCCGTGGGGCTCTCCATGGTGACCCGGCTGTCCCCGACCCGCCTGGTGAGCACGGTCATGGGAGCCTGGTTCCTGGCGACCGCCTTCTCCCAATTTCTGGCGGCCATCATCGCCCAGTTCACCGGCGTGACCGAAGGAGGTTACGGAGAAGGCCTGGTCCCGGTTCCAAGGGACACCGTGCACGTCTATGGCGATGTGTTCGGGAGCATCGCCCTGACGGCCATCGGGTCGGCGGTGGTCTGCTTCCTCCTGGTCCCGCTGCTGAAGCGCTGGATGCACGAGGGAGCGGTAGAGCCGGCCGAGCAGGGATGAGACCGGGCCGAGAAGGGCGGCGGGAGTGAACACAGGCCCACCGAATTTCGGACCTTGGAGCGGCGACGTGGGTGAGCGCGAAATGGACAGCCAAGACAAGTCGGGCCCCTGGTACCGGGGAATGACCGGCTACGACTGGTGGGTCCTGATTGTCGCCTCCCTGGGGTGGCTCTTCGACACCATGGACCAGCGCATCTTTGTGCTGGCCAGGGGGCCGGCGCTGGAGGAGCTGTTGCCGGCCGGGACCCCGGCCAGCGAAGTGACCTGGTACGGCGGGGTGGCGACGGCCGTCTTCATGCTGGGGTGGGCCACGGGAGGGTTCATCTTCGGCATCGTAGGCGACCGCTGGGGACGGGCCAAGACCATGCTGCTGACCATCCTGATCTATTCCGCCTTCACCGGACTCTCCGCCCTGTCGGTGAGTTGGGTCGACTTCACCTTCTACCGGTTCCTCACCGGACTGGGAGTGGGTGGAGAGTTTGCCGCCGGGGTTGCCCTGGTGGCCGAGGTGATGCCCGCCCGCGCCCGTGCCCATGCACTGGGACTGCTGCAGGCTCTCTCCGCGGTAGGGAACATCCTGGGGTCCGCCATCAGCTTCGTGGTCCTGCCGCTGGGGTGGCGTTACCTGTTCGTGGTCGGAGTCTTTCCCTCGCTGCTGGTGGCGGCCGTGCGGCGGAGGCTGAAGGAGCCGGAGGTCTGGCGGAAGGTACGTGAAGCCGGGGGAGATGAGCTTCGCAGTCAGCTCGGTTCGGTGGGAGAACTGTTTCGAGTGCCGCGCTGGCGGCGCCACACGCTGGTCGGTCTGACCCTGGCGATCTCGGGCGTGATCGGGCTCTGGGGGATCGGATTCTGGTCTCCCGAGCTGATCCGGGAGGCCCTGGCCGATGTTTCGGCCGAAACCAGGAGCTGGTATGTGAGCATGGGGACCCTGCTCCAGGATGTCGGAGCCTTTGGCGGCATTTTTGCCTTCACGCTTCTGACCGCCCGGGTGGGACGAAGGCCCGCCTTCGTGGTTGCCTTTCTGCTTGGCCTGGCGGCCACCGTCTGGACCTTTGGCTGGCTGGAGAGCCCTGCCCAGGTGCTCTGGATGGTTCCCCTGCTGGGTTTCTGCAACCTGATGGTATTCGGCGGCTACTCCATATACTTCCCCGAGCTCTACCCCACCCACCTGCGCAGCACCGGGGTGGGTTTCTGCTACAACGTCGGCCGCATCATCGCGGCCGTGGGCCCATTGACCCTGGGAACGCTGACGGTCCTCTTTGAAGAAGCAGGTTTCGCCAGCCCCTTCCGTTCGGCAGCCATTTCTCTGGCGGGGATCTACCTGGTGGGGGTCTGTATCCTTCCCGTCGCCCCGGAAACCCGAGGCAGGCCGCTGCCGGAATGACGGCCGCAGATCAAGGCTCCCCGGCCGTCCCTCAAATCGCCAGGGCGGGATTCACGCGACGTGGGAGATCCATTGAGAAGGACCATCCATCCAACATCGATGCACAGGATGCACAGGATAAACAGCACGAGAGGCTGGGCCACAGAAGCCGACCCGCTTGATGAGCAGGTGGGTGTTGGAAGTGATCCAAGAGCCTGGGAGCGGGTTTTGGGAATTCCGTGTTGGAACAGAGGCGATGGTTGAACTCATGACGGTGGAAACTCTCGCCCAATCATCTTGTGCATCGATGTGAATTAGCCGTCTAACTATGCTTGACTTTGAACGGACTTGAACGGATTTTCCGCCACCCGGCACAAGGCGTTGTTTCAAATAAACATCATTGCGTCGGCTTGCGCTTCACTTGGGCTCACTGGCATTTGCTGCCGCCGCCTACGCGGCTCGACACCCATAGGCGACGTTTCCCATGGGCTGACGCCCACGGCTAAGTGCTGCCGCGGCTTCGCCGCTCTCAAGGAAGCCGGCTAAAGCAGCATATTCTCAGGCAAGACAAGGCAACGGCGTTGCCTACAGGATCCCTACAAGCTGCAGGGTGGTGATCACCGCCAGCAGGGTGAAGAAGAGGCCCGCGGCCGCCATGCCGATGCGCATGAACCAGCCCGGCCGCAGGGCCGGGGGCAGCAGGGTGAGATTGACGAACAGGGTGTGGAAACAACTGAAGCCCAGGGCGTAGTTGAACAGGTTGGCGGCGAATTTCAGCAATTCCAGGGGAGGGGCCAGCGAAAGCATGATCACGCCGAAAATGCCATAACCCACCACCACCGCAAAGTAGACCCAACGGATGTTGGAGGGATCCAGCTTTTGCAGGCGAGGGCTGGCTGTCCAGAAGACGTCCACCCAGCGCCGGATGACTCCGTCCGAATGGGTCGACATGGTGGGGCCCAGGACCAGGAAGCCGCAGAGCATGGTGAGATACCAGAAGAGCTGGCCGGCGTCGCCGCCCCAGGCGGCAGCCACGTGAGTCCTCACGCCGTCGGAAGTCATGCCGGCCGCAACCCAGCTGCTGGCTTCGGTGCCTCGCGGAAGAAACTGCACCGAAAGCATGCTGGGCAGGGCCACCCCCAGAAAACAGGCGGGCATCCAGACCACCACCTGGTCCCGCACCAGGTGTCGATACCATTCCTTCCAGCGCCGCAGCGATTCGGAGGTCACCTGGAAAACCGTCCCTGAGTGGGACAGCTTCAGCTCTCGCCCCCCGATCACGCTCGGGATGGCTCCCACGTGGCGTCCCATGCCCCAACCCTGCTCGCGGGTGTAGTTGCTGACCGCGGCATTGGAAAGGCCTCCGCTGCCGGCGATGGCTGCAAAGGCAGCCAGCAGGGCTATGGTGCTCAGATCGATTTCCGGCAGTCCCTTGCCTTCGGCCAGGGAGGTGAAGATGTTGGCGGTTTCGTTCCCGCCGGTTGGCATGGTGCCGAACCGGAGAAAGCCCCCGAAGATTTCGAACCAGGTGGAGGGGCTGGAATGAAAGATTCCCAGGATCATCAGGAAGCCCAACACGGTGAACATCTTGAAGGTCATGATGGCTTTGAGGGCGTTGTAGATTTTCCCTCCCGCCACCAGCGGCACCAGCGCCAGAAGGAATATGGCGTAGCCGAGGAACCTCAGCAACAGGCGGTGGTTTTCATTCTGCTCGGGGTCGGGCAGCACTCCTCCCAGCAGCACCGAGGCCAGCGGCGTGGCCGCGTTGGCGGCCAGGTAGGGGAAGACGGCCCCGAAGTCGAGAACCAGGTAGAGAAAGATCCAGAAGGCGGGCCCCGGCGCCGTTCGAAACTTGCCCGTGAAGATCGGCTCGCCAGTGTAGAGGGTGTATCGGGACACCTCCATGTTGTAGATCACCTGGCCCACAATACTCAGCGTGGCCAGCCACATCAGGGCCCCGCCATACTTGGCGGTGACCGCCGGACCCATCAGCCATTCCCCGCCGCCGATCGAAGAGCCTCCCAGCAGCAGCCCCGGCCCCAACAGGGCAAACCAGTGACGCCAGGTGAAGATGGGAGCTTTCACCAGCTCACCCGTGTTCCAGGGTGGCATCTTGCTGGAACCCGGGCGCGGAGCCTGGAACTCACCGGGGCTTTCGGTCGTGTCCGATGCCGAGCCCGCATCGGCAGCAGACGCTTGGGGATCGATAGGAGGGTTCTCCGGCTGGGAACGGTCTGATGACATGGTGAATCCTTGTGTCCTTGATCTTGAGTTGGCCCCTGGGATCGGGCGGGCTTGGTGAGTCAATCACTTTTTGACCAAATTTGCAACATTCCCAGCCTTGGCCTCGGAGGCGGACACGGAAGACGGAAAGGATTGGCACTGAGCGGCACCCCGGCCCCGGCCGGGAGGCAGGCCAGTGGTATAATTCGCCCGGATTGATCCTGGCCTAACATCCAGTTCAGCCCATGGGTCGGATCGGAAAGGAAAGACCGTTGAGGGGTGGAGACATCTTGATCGAGTGCCTCAAGGCACAGGGCGTCCATGCCGTCTTCGGCATGCCGGGGACCCAGAACCTGGAGATCTACGACTCTCTGTTGCGCTGCGGGGAGGGGTCCATCGACCACTACCTGGTCCGGCACGAATATGCCGCCACCCAGATGGCGGACGGGTTTGCCCGGTCCACCGGGGAGGTGGGTGTGGCCCTGACGGTGCCGGGGCCCGGAGCAAGCAATGCCTCAACCGGGATCCTGGAGGCCTATACCGATTGCGTGCCGGTGTTGCTGATCACCGGGCAAAGCGATTCCAGGTTCTACGCCAAGCATCCGGCAAAGATGTTCCACGGCTTGGACCAGATGAAGTTTTTCGAGCCGATCACCAAGTATCGAGCCATTGCCCACACCGTCGGGCAGATCCCCCAGGTCGTGGAAGGCGCCTTCAGGGCCATGCGGAGCGGGCGGCCCGGCCCGGCGGTGCTGGAATTTCCCATGGATGTGGTGAGGGCCGATGGAGACCCGGACATCTCCGATTATGTCCAAGGATCGCGTAGCCCGGCCCCGTCCGCCGGTGATCTGCGGGCGGCTGCCCGCGGGATCGACCGGGCCAGCCGGCCGGTCTGCCTGGTTGGGTCCGCCGTCATCCATTCGGGCGCCCAAGCCGAACTGCGCAGGCTGGTCGAGAAGATTCAGGCGCCGGTGGTGGTGACCCGGTGCGGTAAGGGAGCGCTGGATGAAAACCATCCCCTGGCCCTGCGAGGATCCAACGGCTACCTGGCGCGGGAGGCTCTGAAGCTGGCCGACGCCACCCTGGCCATAGGCTGTCGCTTTACCTCGATCGATACCAACAACTGGAGACTGAAGCTGCCCCAGCCGCTCATTCAACTGGATGAGGACGAGCGCGAAATCGGCAGCGAGTATCCCTGCGAGCTGGGGGTTGTCGGAGATCTCAAAGCCACCCTGCAGGGGCTGGTGGAAGAGGTGGAGCAGCGCCCGCGGCGCTGGCAGCAGGCACTGGAGACCTCCAGCGCCCGGTTCGCCGCCCAGAGGCCCCTGCCTCTGCTGAGCGATATACGCCGAGTGCTTCCGGACGACGGCATCTTGTCGGTGGACGTCCACTCCATCGGGTATTCGGCCTTTGACGAGTACCCGGTCGATCGCCCCCGGAGGTTTCTCTATCCCTGCATCGGGGTGGCACTTGGCTATGGGTTCCCGGCGGCCATCGGCGCCAAGATAGCCTGTCCGGACAAGCCGGTGGTCTGCTTCAGCGGGGACGGAGGCTTCCTGATGGGTATGGCGGAATTGGCGACGGCCGTCAAGTATGACATTCCTCTGGTGGCCGTGGTCGTCAACGACCAGGCTCTGACGGCCATCAAGGGATCCCAGCAGAAGCAACACCAGGGGCGAGTCATCGGCACCGATCTGAGCAACCCCAATTTCGCCCAAATGGCCCGTTCCTTTGGCGCCGCGGGGAAGCGTGTCCAGAACCTCCGCCACTTCCAGGGCGTCCTGGAGGAGGCCTTGGCGGCTCGGCGGCCCACGGTCATCGAAGTGCCTATGAGAGACGATGACGGCCAGTTGACGGAGGCCATTACCTGGCTTCGGTCCCGTCCCTTGCGCCGGTCTGGAAGAAGGGTTTGAGCTTGAGGTAGGTTGTCTGCAGTGCTTCGGGCAGGACTCGGGTTTCTCCGGAGATGGTCAGAAAGTTGGCATCCGAAGAACTAGGAACCGAGGTTGATAAGGTCTTTCAACTCTTTGCTGGGCTTGAAGTAGGGCACTTTCTTTTCAGGAACGTCAACCCTTTCACCCGTCTTGGGATTTCTTCCCTGACGGGCTTTCCGCTTCCGGATGCGAAAGCTTCCAAAACCTCGCACTTCCAGCTTGTCGCTGTTCTTGAGCGCTTTCACGACGCTGTCGAACAGCGCCTCCACGATCACCTCCGAGTCCTTGCGGCTGAGTTCGGTCGCCCGCGAAACTTCGTCCACCAAGTCTGCTTTGGTCATGGTTGCTCCTTGCAACGGTTGCGGCAGTGCCTCCGAGATGGAATTGCTACCGTGCACCGATCAGCGGGATTGTCGGGAAACGATCCAACTCTCCACATCGGATCGAAGACTGCTGGATCATTCCTTCCGACGCTCCCATCCGGCCCGGCGAATGGTGAGGCGAACACCCTTGGGCTGACCTGTCGGTTTCCCGGCGGGGCCGTTCCCGGTCCACCGGTCCAGCAGATATAGATCCATAGAAAATAAGGGATTAGCCTACAAAAAGCAACAGGGATTCAAGTCAGGCGATCCATCCTGTGGATCCGTGCAAGACAATCATCGAAGGGCTGACATGGATAGTAATCGGGCACTTCCCGAGTCAGACGCGCACGGGGCCGGCCTTGGGGTGCCGGCGGGACTGTTTGCGGCGCTGGTCGTCGCCGTCCTTGCGCTTCTGGGCATTGGTGCGCGCTACTACGCTCGCGGGGACCTGAACCTCATCCATTCCGTGTTGAGCCTGTTCTTCTCCATCAATCTGCTGGTCTGCTATTGGGAGGTCTGTCTGTTCTTCCGACGGGACTATATCGAGCGGCGCACCGGCTATTGGCGCCGGCGGCGGCGTGAAACCGGCTTGGCGCCGGCCCGCGAATTCCTCGCCTCGAGGGTCCCGTTGACGCGACTTTTGTCGCCGACGGTCTGGGCCGACGCGTGGGCGACCTATGCCCAGTACGACGGCTCCTATGCGGATCGCGGTTCGTTCGGCTTCAACGTGGATATCGGCAACGACTTTGTCACGCCGGTGCCGACGCTGTTCCTGTACGCCACCTATACGTTCGATTTCCTTCCCTCTCTCTATGCGGGCATTCTCGGGGCCATGGTATTCTGGCAATGGATCTATGCGACCTCGCTCTACTGCGTCAGCTTCTTCGTGGCCGAACGGCATACCCGGATCAGCCGACTTGAGACATTCATCTTCGTCATTGTGATCAATTCCTTCTGGGTGCTGTGCGCACTGCTTGGCTTGTACGTCTCCGTTCGCCTGATGATGGACGGCAACTACAGCGTTCTGGGTTATTGATAGCGGGGGTCTGAGGAGCAACAGAAGGGTGCCGACATTGGAAGTGATGGGACCGCCATCGAAAGCGGCCGCCACACCCGCCGGCCAGCGCATACAGATTCGCCGGCGGTTTGGCGGCATACTGCGCGGGAATCAGTCCGCTTCTACAAAGATCGGGCTAACTGAGTTTATGGGAGGTTGTTACAATATTCCGAAAACTGATGCATTGTACGGTACTCGGTTAAACTGTGCGCATGGCTAAACCTCATTGTTTTCCCATTATGATTCTCCTGGCTTTCCTCCTTGTCCCTCCGGCCAAGGCCTCCGAGGATATGTGCGCGGACCGCTCTATCGCGGCCGGCGCCGTCCGGACGCCGCAGGACGCCAAGACGCTGACGCAGTGCGCCTATGAGTTTGTGCAGGAGGTGGGGTTCGAGGAAGCCCACAGGGCGTTCAACGAGGAGGAGCGTTGGAAGAGCGGACCGACCTATGTCTTCGTCTCCGAAGTGACGCCGGTCAGCGATCAGGCCCGGATTTTTGTATTTCCACCCGATCCGTCGCTGGAAGGCCTCCCATTTCCATGGCAGATTGACTCCTTCGGCAACGATTTCTTCAAGGAACTGCATCGTCTCCTGACCAGTTTCGATGAAGGCTGGAACTACTACTCCTTCATCAACCCAGCCACCGGAGGGGTCGAGCCGAAAGTCAGCTACGTCAAGAGCATCGACTGGATGGGCACCCCGGCCGCGATCGGGGTGGGGGTCTACCGGCGCGACCTGCCCGGCACCTGCAGGAGCGAGGAAGTCAATGCCGCCGTGCTCGACTCGGATCCTTCCGAGGCGCGGCTGCAGGAGTTTGTCCGCTGCGCCGCCATGGAGCTGGATTCGAGAGGATATTTCGCCTCGGTCAGCCTGGCCAACGATCTCCGCTGGCGTAGAGGCTCCATCTACCTGTTCGGGCTGGACACCTACGGCTATACCTTGTTCAGCGGCTCTCCGGCGGATTCCTGGGTCGGGTCGGAGTTGTCGCCCAGCGATATTGGCGGCTTCGAGGGCCGGAATGTTCTGGGGGTTGCCGATGCCTTTGGCGAGACTTTCCTCTACTACGCCAAGCGGAATCCGTCCACCGGCCAGTGGCAGCGCAAGGTGACCTTTGTCAAGAGGATCACCTCCTTCGGGGTTTCGGTGCTGATCGGGGCAGGCTATTACCTGGATGAGGGTGTTCCACCGGTTCCCGGCGTGCCGGCAGAGGACTTGGCGTTCACCGTGGACTTCCATCGAGGGCCACAGGGATTCATCGCCGGCTTCGCGGACTATCCGCCCACCGACGCGGAAATCTACGAGTTGACTTCGGACTACCGCAGACTGCCGCCCCCGCTGGAGTCTCAGTCCGCCCTGTTCATCTCCGGAGTCAACCGGAGTGACGACCTCTTCATGTTCTTCAAAGGTCCCATTGACGGCCTGCTGCCCGGCGCGCGATACGAGGTAGCGGTCGGCGTGGAGATCGCCACCGACACGCCGGCAGGGTGCTTCGGTGTTGGCGGAGCACCGGGCGAGAGCGTCTGGGTCAAGGCCGGAGTGACCGCCGTCGAACCGCTCGTGGTCCCCGACGGCTCCTATCTGCGCATGAACATCGACGTCGGAAATCAGTCCCGCGGCGGCTCACAAGCCGTGGTGCTCGGTGACATTGCCAACTCCCGAAGCTGCGAGCAGGCGAGCCGGTGGGAGCGCAAGTCCTTCCAGGGCCGAACGACACCAACTCCGATATCGGTGGCTCCCGATGGCCGGGCTTGGCTGTTGTTCGGGGCCGACTCGGGATTCGAGTCCAGGACCTCGATCTACTTCACCCGAGCATCGGTCACCTTCACGCCAATATGAGGAACTGGCGGCGTGAGATCGAGCATTGGCCACCTGTTCCCATCCACTGGGGGTGAGCTCTACCGATCGAGTGGCGCCGGGGCACCTGTCCAGATTTTGTTTGTCAAGCGCTCGCCCGGACCTTATAATCTGCGCTGGTTCAGACGGGTTTGCTCAGATCGGTTCATGCCATGAAACCGAAAATTCATCCGAAATACGTTGAGGTTACAGTTTCCTGCGCCTGCGGGGAAACCTTCAAGACGCGTTCCACCAAGGGCGATATCCGCCTGGAGATCTGCTCCAAGTGTCATCCCTTCTTCACCGGCAAGCAGAAACTGGTGGATACGGCCGGGCGGGTGGAACGATTTCAAAGAAAGTACGGCCTGCGCGCCGGTCTGGACTAGGCGGCGCTGTCCGCCACCAGCCCTCACTCCAGCAATGTCGATCTTCCGGCCTGACTAGCGGGACCCCTTCCCGCATCCTTCACAGTTCTGAGGTCCCTGGCTTTAGAGGCCGTAATTTATCAATAGCTCTTGACGTCGGCGGTCTCGGCCGTCCCCGAGGTGCGTCATGCTAGACAAACTCGCACAACTGGAAGCAACCTACGAGGAGATCACTCGTCTGCTTGGAGATCCGGATGTTCTGGCGGATCCGGCCAGGTACCGGAAGCATGCCAAGGCTCACCGGGGCCTGGCCCCGGTGGTGGAGAAGTTCCAGGAGTACAAGCGGCTCCAGCTGAGTCTGGCCGATGTCAGGCAGGTGGCGCAGGACGCCGATTCCGAGCCCGAGCTCCGGGAACTGGCCCAGGAGGAAGCTGCCGAGCTGGGGCGCGCCCTGGAGGAATGTGAGCAGCAACTGAAGGTCCTCCTGCTGCCCAAGGATCCCGACGACGAAAAGAACGTGTTGTTGGAGATTCGGGCCGGAACCGGGGGCGACGAGGCCACCCTTTTCGCGCAGGAAGTCTTTCGAATGTACTGCCGCTATGCGGAATCACAGGGATGGCGCGTGGAATTGATGTCCTCCAGTCCATCCGGAGCCGGTGGGCTCAAGGAAGTGATTGCCATCATCGAGGGCAGGAATGTCTACCGCAGCCTGAAATTCGAAAGCGGGGTCCACCGGGTCCAACGGGTGCCGGCCACCGAGGCCAGTGGGCGGGTGCACACCTCGGCCGTCACGGTGGCCGTTTTGCCCGAGGCCGACCAGGTGGATGTGGGCATTGACGAAAAAGACCTGCGCATCGACCGGTTTTGTTCCTCGGGACCCGGCGGGCAGTCGGTCAACACCACCTACTCGGCCGTTCGCATCACCCACCTGCCCACCGGACTGGTGGTGACCTGTCAGGACGAAAAGTCCCAGATCAAGAACAGGGCCAAGGCCATGCGAGTGCTCAGCGCCCGCCTCTACGAAATCGCCATGGAAGAACAGCGCCAGGCCATTGCCCAGGACCGCAGAAGCCAGGTGGGAAGCGGTGATCGAAGCGAGAAGGTCCGCACCTACAACTTTCCCCAGAACCGATTGACCGATCATCGCATCGGTCTGACCCTTCATAGGCTCGACGGCATCATGGACGGCAATCTGACCCCGGTGATCGATGCCCTGGTGAGCCACTTCCAGGCTGAAGACCTGAAGAGGGAAGTGGAGTCGGTTCGCCAATGACAGCCTGAGCCCGGCCCAGCCGCCCAAGTGACCGGCCGCTCCGTCCCGTCCATGCGCCATGCAGGTTTTCGAAGCCCTCGCCGCTGCCTGTGAGGAACTGACCCGGAACTCCGTGGTCAACCCCAGGGTCGATGCCGAAATCCTGCTGGCACGGTCCCTGGGGACAACGCGCAGCGCCCTGCTGGCCCACTACCGGGACGCTGTCGATGAATCGTCGCGCCAGGTCTTTTTCTCCAGAGTCCGGGAACGCAGCCGGGGCAAGCCGCTCCAATACATATTGGGGCAACAGGAATTCCGCGGGTTGCTTTTCGAGGTGTCGCCAGCGGTCTTCATTCCCAGGCCCGAGACGGAGTTTGTGGTGGAGGCGGCGCTGGAGCGCCTGGAGAACGGCAGTGTGAACCTGGCGGATGTGGGAACCGGTTCCGGCTGCCTGGCGGTCAGCCTGGCCGTGGTGCTCCCTCGGGCAAAGCTCTGGGCCACGGACTTGTCGGAACCGGCCCTGGAGATAGCGCGAAGAAATGCGGCCCGGCACGGGGTGGGGAGCCGGATCTCCTTTTTGCAAGGGAATCTGTTGCAACCGGTGGCTTCCTGGCTGGGTGAGGGGCAGCTCGATGCCGTCGTCTCCAATCCCCCTTATGTGGGCCCGGATGAGTTGAGCGGACTGCAGAAGGAAGTCCGGGATTGGGAACCCCGCCTGGCGCTCGTCGGAGATGAAGGGGCGCCCAGCCTCTATGCCCGGCTGGTGTCTCAAGCTCACGTCCGGCTCAGGCCGGGAGGGCTGCTGATTGTGGAGATCGGTTACAGCATGCAGGAGGCGGTGTGCGGCCTGCTGGGACACGGCTGGGAGCTGTTGGGTGTTGCCGAGGACTTGAACGGGATTCCCAGGGTGGTTTCGGCAAGAAGGGTGTAGGGAATCAGGAGAGGGAAGAAGCCGACAGGAGAGGCACCGATGTCAGACTGCCTGTTTTGCAAGATCGTTCGCAAGGAGATTCCGGCCAAGGTTTTGTGGGAGGATGACCTAGCCTTGGCATTTGAGGACATCAACGCCAAGGCCCCCACACACGTGCTGGTCATCCCCAAGAAACACCTGGAGTCCTTGGAGGATGCGGACTGGGAAGACCGCCAGTGCCTGGGCCACCTGGTGATGGTGGCGCGGGACCTCGCCCGCCAGCGGGGCCATGGAGAGTCCGGCTACCGCACGGTGATCAATACCGGTCCAGACGCCGGCCAGTCGGTATTCCACATCCATCTGCACCTGCTGGGTGGACGGCAGATGGCCTGGCCACCGGGATAGGTCGAGTCAGGTGAGGCTGGGACTTTCAGCCAGTCCCGGTTGATTCCAAAGGAAACAAATCACAGATCAACTGCAGCCGCTGGTCGTGCCGCAGTTGAGGCACTTGTAGCAGGCGCCGTTACGCACCATGATGCTGCCGCATTCGGGACAGGGCGGGGCATCCGCCTGGGTTTGAAACACCCGCCGTTCCATGTCTTCCATCTGCATGCTGGTTGCGGGAGCCGCCTTCTCCTGCTGAGGTTGCTCCTTGACGGTCAGGAATTTCTGGCCCAGCCAGCGGAAGATGTAGTCCACGATGGATTTGGCAATGGGGATCTGCGGATTGTTGGTGAACCCCGCGGGTTCGAATCGGCTGTGGCTGAACTTGTCGACCAGGACCCTCAAGGGCACCCCGTACTGCAGGGCCATCGAAATGGAGGTGGCGACCGTGTCCATGAGCCCGGAAACGACCGAGCCCTGCTTGGCCATCACCACAAAGATCTCGCCGGGGGTGCCATCGTCATACATTCCCACCGTCAGGTAGCCGTCGTGTCCGGCGACACTGAACTTGTGGGTGATGGCCTGGCGCTCGTCGGGCAGTCGGAGTCGAGCCGGTCGGGTAGGCTCATTCTCGCCTTCTTCCTTGAGGCTGGTGTTGAGGGGCTGTGATCGCTTGGATCCGTCCCGATAAATGGCCAGAGCCTTGAGACCCAATTCCCAGGCTTGAACGTAGGCTTCCTGGATCTGATCCGCCGAGGCTTCCTCGGGCATGTTGACGGTCTTGGAAATGGCGCCCGAGAGGAAGGGTTGCACCGCCCCCATCATCTTCAAGTGACCCGAATAGTGAATGGAACGAGCTCCGTTCATGGGTTTGAAGGCGCAGTCGAAGACCGGAAGATCCTTCTCCTTCAGAAAGGGCGCCCCTTCGATGGTTTCGTTCTCGTCGATGTATTTGATGATTTCATTGATCTCTTCCTGGCCGTATCCCAGCCGCGTCAATGCTGCCGGCACGGTCTGATTGACGATCTTGAGCAGTCCCCCTCCCACCAGCTTCTTGTACTTCACCAAGGCTATGTCCGGCTCCACTCCGGTGGTGTCGCAGTCCATCATGAATCCGATGGTTCCGGTCGGCGCCAGCACCGTCACCTGGGAGTTCTTGTAGCCATGCCGCTCTCCCTGGGAAAGAGCATCGCTCCAGCAATGCTGGACGGCCTGGTAGAGATCGTGGGGCAGGGCGGAAGCAGGCAGATTGGCGGCGGCATCGCGGTGTTTGCGAATCACCCTCAACATGGGCTCGCGATTCAGCGGGAATTCGGCGAAGGGCCCCAGATCGTGGGCGATCCTGGCGGAGGTGTGGTAGGCCTCTCCGTGCATGAGGGCCGTCACGGCGCCGGCATAGGCGCGACCGGAATCGCTGTCGTAGGGAAGCCCCAATGACATGAGCAGGGCTCCCAGGTTGGCATAACCCAGCCCCAGCGGCCTGAAGTGGTGGCTGTTGTCGGCAATGGAGGGGGTCGGATAGCTGGCGTTGTCGACGATGATCTCCTGGGCCGCGATCACCACCTGAACCGCGTGTTTGAACCGATCGACATCCAGACCGCCGTCCCTGTCCCTGAATTTCATCAGGTTCAACGAGGCCAGGTTGCAGGCGGTGTCATCCAGGAACATATATTCGCTGCAGGGGTTGGAGGCGTTGATGCGATCGGTGTTGGCGCAGGTGTGCCAGTCGTTGACCGTGGTGTCGAACTGAATGCCGGGGTCGCCGCAGACGTGGGCGGATTCGGCCATCATTTGAAGCAGTTTCCGGGCGCGGTGTTTTTCCACGATCTCGCCGGTGGTCACTGCTCGGGTGCTCCATTCGCGGTCTTCGACCGCTGCCTGCATGAACTCGTCGGTGACGCGTACGCTGTTGTTTGAATTCTGGAAGAAGACCGAACTGTAGGCCGGGCCGTTGAAGGACGAATCGTATCCCGCCGAGATCAGGGCCCAGGCCTTCTTTTCTTCTTCCTCCTTGCACTTGATGAACTCCACGATGTCGGGATGCTCCGCGTTCAGGATGACCATTTTGGCCGCCCGCCGGGTCTTGCCGCCCGACTTGATGACGCCGGCAAAGGCATCGTAGCCCTTCATGAAGGAGACCGGCCCGGACGCTTCCCCCCCCCCGGACAGCAACTCCTTGGAGGAGCGAATCGGGGAGAGATTGGTGCCGGTGCCGCTCCCCCATTTGAACAGCATGCCTTCCGTCTTGGCCAGGTCCAGAATGGCTTCCATGCGGTCTTCTACCGAGTTGATAAAACATGCCGAGCATTGAGGTTTGGGCTCGATGCCGCAATTGAACCAGACCGGGCTGTTGAACGCCGCCTTCTGATCGACCAGCAGGTGGGTGAGTTCCGACTTGAAGGTGTCGGCGTCTTCGGGGGTTGCAAAATAGCCCCCCTCCTGCCCCCATCGGTGAATGGTGTCCACCACTCTCCCGATGAGCTGCCGGACACTTCTTTCGCGGCCCCGGCCATTGGTGGATCGCCTGAAGTATTTCGAGACCACCACGTTTGTCGCCAACATGGACCAGCCTTCGGGCACTTCCACGTCGGGTTGCTCGAAGATCACCTCTCCCTTCTCGTTGGTGATGCTTGCCTTGCGCTCTTCCCACTGAACCTGATCGAAGGGATTCACCCCGGGCCTGGTGTAAACCCGGTCGAAATGCAGGAGTCTGGTTTCTTCCGACGCGCTGGTAGCCGCGGCCGTAGCCTGGCTCTCCGTCTTGGCGTTCACTAGCATGGAAAATCTCCTTGAAACTCAATCAGGACAATGGAAGGCAAGCAGGCTCTCTACCCGTCAGACCGACCTTCGCCGGTGGGGCCGGTTCCGATTCGAGCCCGAACAAAACTGCGTGGGTGCGTCCGTTCACTTTGGTGAGAGGCATTTTACGCCGGTGACCTTTCTTGTCAAGCATTATCACCGTTTTTGCACAAAATGATGGACTCATATCCAGCATGGCAACTAAATGTTGTGCACCCGTTCCATTCCCACAAACCCCTGGGAGAGGCTCGATTCCATGGAAAAATCCGGTGTATCTACCGCATTTTCCCCTTGATAATCAGCGGTTTGAGACCCGGTTCGGGTTCGCCGCGGGGGGTGAGAGTGGAGGGGCTGCGCGTTGTTGGGCAAGGGTGTGCCAAGCCGGCGCGAGCTGTTAAAAACGCCAGTAGTAGGTGCGGGTGAGCAACACTGGCGAGCGATGCTGCGAGGGGTCGGACCTCAGACCTTCTGATAGAGGCTGGAGCCCTTCTGCTGAAATTCCCGGGACTTGCTGTCCATGCCCTGCTGAAGAGCGTCTTCGGCGGTGACCCCCACTTGCTTGGCGTAAGCGCGCACATCCTCGGTGATCTTCATTGAACAGAAGTGCGGTCCGCACATGGAACAGAAATGGGCCAGCTTGGCGTTGTCCGAGGGCAGGGTGGCGTCGTGGAACTGGCGGGCCCTCTCCGGATCGAACCCCAGGTTGAACTGGTCTTCCCAGCGAAACTCGAAACGAGCCTTGGAAAGGGCATTGTCGCGCGCCTGGGCGCCGGGGTGGCCCTTGGCCAGGTCGGCGGCGTGAGCGGCGATCTTGTAGGCAATGACTCCTTCCTTGACATCCTCCCGTTCGGGCAGGCCCAAGTGTTCCTTGGGAGTGACGTAGCAAAGCATGGCGGTGCCGTACCATCCGATCATGGCGGCGCCGATGGCGCTGGTGATGTGGTCATATCCGGGGGCCACATCGGTCGTCAAGGGACCGAGGGTATAGAAGGGCGCCTCCCCGCAGGTCTCGAGCTGGCGGGTCATGTTCTCCCGGATCAGTTGCATGGGAACGTGACCGGGGCCCTCGATCATGGTCTGCACGTCGTGCTTCCAGGCGATCTTGGTCAGCTCGCCAAGGGTTTCCAGCTCCGCGAACTGGGCCTCGTCGTTGGCATCGGCGATGGAGCCCGGCCTCAGCCCGTCGCCCAGGCTGAAGGTGATGTCGTAGGCCTTCATGATCTCGCAGATTTCCTCGAAATGGGTGTAGAGGAAGTTCTCGCTGTGGTGGGCCAGGCACCACTTGGCCAGAATGGAGCCGCCGCGCGAGACGATGCCGGTGACCCGCTTGGCCGTCAGGGGGACATAGCGCAGCCGTACGCCGGCATGTATGGTGAAGTAATCGACACCCTGCTCGGCCTGTTCCACCAGGGTGTCTCGAAAGATCTCCCAGGTGAGTTCTTCGGCTTTGCCCTGGACCTTCTCCAGGGCCTGGTAGATGGGCACGGTGCCGATGGGAACCGGGCTGTTGCGAAGAATCCATTCCCGGGTCTCATGAATGTTGGGTCCGGTGGACAGGTCCATCACCGTGTCGGAGCCCCATCGGATCGCCCACACCATCTTTTCCACTTCCTCCTCGATGGTGGAGGAAACGGCTGAATTGCCGATGTTGGCGTTGATCTTGACCAGGAAGTTCCGTCCGATAATCACCGGTTCCAGTTCGGGATGGTTGACATTGGCCGGAATGACGGCCCTGCCGCGGGCGACCTCGTCCCGCACGAACTCGGGCGTGATTTGCGATGGCAGGCTGGCTCCCCAGGAGTTGCCGGGATGCTGGTGGTCCAGTCCGCTTTCCATCCGCTGGTTCTCCCGAACGGCGATGTATTCCATCTCGGGTGTGATGATTCCGCGGCGGGCGTAGTGCATCTGGGAGACATTGTGTCCCGCCCGGGCGCGCACGGGGCGGCGGAGGTGCTTGAATCGAAGGGCGTCCAGGCGATGGTCGGCCAGTCTCAGCTTGCCATACCGGGAGGAGACCTGCGGGAGGTCCTCAACGTCATTGCGGTCCCTGATCCACTCGCTCCGGATGGGGTCCAGCCCCTGGCGGATGTCGATCGTGACCGAAGGGTCGGTGTAGGGGCCGCTGGTGTCATAGAGGGTGACCGGTGGGTTGAGAACCGCGTCCTTTTCGGCGCCGCCCAGTTGTCGAGTGGGTGTCTGGGTTACCTGGCGCAAGGGGACTCGAATGGAAGGATGAATGTTGCCGGGCGCGTAGATCTTCTGCGAAGCCGGAAAGGGATCGCAGGTGATGGCGCCCAACTTGCCCTCATCAATCCTTGCTTGCTTGGCTTTCATCAACAAACCCCTTAGTTGTCAATAGGTTATCAAATTGAGTGCGGGCTGGAAACAGTGAATGATTGTCTGCCGTGTGAGGGAATCATACCACAAGATTGACAAAGCCCTGACCCGAAACTAAGATGGGCCGCCGTTGCTGAAACAGCGTCTGCTCGCCGCAAAAGAGATGCCGTCGAACCATGATCGGAGGGAAGCATGTCGCAGACTTTTGGGAACTTCATTGCCGGGGAGTGGGTGGAAAGCTCGTCGGAGAAAACGTTCGACAGCGTCAATCCGGCCAACACCCGGGAAGTGGTGGCACGCTACCAGGCGTCCACGGCATCTGACGTGAGGCAGGCTTTGGAGGCCGCCGGCCGGGCTCAGCAGGCCTGGGCGGAAATGCCGGCTCCCCTGCGCGGCACCATCCTGATGCGGTCGGCCGATTTGCTGGAAAAGCGGGCCGAGCAGGTGGCGACCGAGATGACCCGCGAAGAGGGGAAAACACTTCCGGAAGCCCGGGGAGAAGTGGGCCGCGCCGTCAACATCCTGCGCTATTTCGGGGCCGAGGGCGCACGGCTGAGCGGCGAAACGGTGCCCTCGGAACGGGATGGCGTGTTTGGCTACACCTTCCGCAAGCCGCTGGGCGTGGTGTCCCTGCTGACTCCCTGGAATTTCCCCATCGCCATTCCGGTTTGGAAGATAGCCCCGGCCCTGGTCGCGGGAAACAGCCTGGTCATCAAACCGGCCTCCCTGGCGCCGCTGTGCACGGTGCGGGTGGCCGAAGTCCTGCACGAGGCCGGTCTGCCCAAGGGCGTGCTGAATCTGGTCACCGGGTCCGGAGCGGCCATCGGGAACGATCTGATTGGCAATCCCCTGGTCAAGGCGGTCTCCTTTACCGGCTCCTGTGAGGTCGGCAACGGGATCCAGCGGCAGACGGCTCCGCGGGGAATCAAGACGCAGTTGGAGATGGGCGGGAAGAATCCCACCATCGTGCTCCGGGATGCGGATCTCGACCAGGCTGCAGACGTGGTGGTCAACGGCGCCTTTTTCTCAACCGGACAGAAATGCACCGCCACCAGTCGAGCCCTGGTGGAGAAGCCGGTCTTCGATGAGTTCGTACGGCTGCTGGTGGACAAGACCGAGAGCCTGAAGGTCGGCGACGGTCTCCGGGAGGGGGTCCAGATGGGACCTTGCGTCGACGAGAATCAGATGAACACCGTCCTCGACTACATCAGCATCGGCCGGCGGGAAGGAGCCCGTCTACTGTGCGGGGGCGGGCGGCTGACCGGTCCGGAATGGGACCAGGGCTACTTCGTCCAACCCACCATCTTTTCCGAGGTGTCGCCGGATATGAGAATTGCCCAGGAAGAGATCTTCGGACCGGTGCTGGCTCTCTTTCCGGTTGAAGACCTCGACCAGGCCATCGAGTTGGCCAACCAGGTCAAGTTCGGGCTGTCGGCATCGATTCTGACCAACCGGATCGATCAGGCCTTCAACTACATCAACCGCATCGAAGCCGGCTTGATTATCGTCAACCTGCCCTCGGCCGGCGTGGAATACCAACTGCCGTTTGGAGGCACCAAGGCCTCCAGCACCGGCTATCGGGAGCAGGGCAGCGTGGCCATCGACTTCTACTCGGAGCTCCGCACGGTCTACCTGAAGCACCGGATCTGAGGCCGCTCGCACCTACTCGATCTCCCGGATGTAGAGGTCCTTGAAGCGCATTCTGCCTTCGCCGCCGCTGTGGAGCTGCAGTGCGATGACCCCGTCGAAATAGCGGGGGGCGGGATCCTTGTAGTCCACGGCCCGCACGCCGTTGAGGAAGGTCACCACCCGATTGCCGAACACCGAAAAGGAAATGTCGTTCCACTCTCCCGGTTTCAGGGCCGCTTCACCGGCTGGACCGGGCTTGACCAGCCACCCGCGGCCGCCGCTCTCGTAGAGCCCTCCGGTGTGCATGCCCGGATTGGGGTCCACTTCCACCTGAACCCCCTTGATGTCGACTCCCTGCAGGGTCGAATGGTAGAAAATGCCGCTGTTGCCGGTCCCTTCCCCCTTGAATTTGGCCTTGAGCTCGAAATTCTTGTAGGTCCTGGTCGTGGCCAGATAGCCGTATTCCCGGGTCAGGGCTTCTCCCAGGATCTCGCCGTCTTCTACGGTCCATTTCTCCCGGCCGTGCTCCTGCCAGCCGCTCAGGTCCTGTCCGTTGAAGAGGGCAACCCAGGCGGGAGTGTCCTCCGGCTGCACGCTTTGAGGCCATAGGAAACACACCAGCAAAAAGGGAATTTCGAATCGTTTCATGGTGACACCTCCGCGACAACGGGTAACGGCGGTCGGCTTGCTCCGCCGGCAGGACGCGACCCCGGAGAGACTCCGAGCCGCCGGGGTTACGTTATGACTGGCCTTCATCGAGCCAGGATAGCCGCTTCATGATAGCAGACATAGAGTCCCGGAAATTCTGAGAACGGGTGGACTACGGTGGGGACAGGTTTGGCAGGCGGCTCGTTGACAGCCACTTTCGGGATAAGCTAGTTTCTGAATTCCGTTGAGGGGGAGATTCAAATCCCCTGGAGTCTTCATGCGAATCCTCACCTGCCTGAAACAGGTTCCCGAAAGGGACTCCCGCTACAAGCTGAACCAGGATGGCTCCCGCGTCCTGGAGGAGGACCTGGTCTTCGAAACCAACGAGAGCGACCTCTACGCCCTGGAGGAAGCCCTCCGTTTGAAAGAGGGAACCGGAGGCGATGTGGCGGTGCTTTCCATTGGGTCCGACCGCATCTCCAAGGTCCTGCGCAACGCCCTGGCCATGGGAGCCGACCGAGCCATCCACCTGAAGGACGAAGCCTTTGAGCGTGGGGACGCCTGGGGTACAGCCCGGGCCATTGCCGCAGCCATCGGCCCCGAGGACTTTGACCTGGTGCTTACCGGAGTGCAGTCGGAGGACATGGCTTTTGCTCAGACGGGCGCTGTTCTGGCCCAGATGCTGGGATGGCCCTGCGCCACCATCGTGCTGGAGGTCGCCTTGGAGGCCGACACGGGCAGGATTCAGGTAAAGCGAGAGCTGGAGAGCAACGTCTTCGAGCGCGTCGAGCTTCCACTGCCCGCGGTCCTGACGATTCAGTCGGGATCGCACCCCATCCGCTACGCCACCTTGAGGGGAATCATGCAGGCCAAGAAGAAGGAGTACCGGGTGCTGACGGCGCAGGATCTGGGACTCTCCCCTGAAGCCGTGGGCGAGATGGCCGCCAAGGTCAGGCACCACCGCTTGCTGGCGCCCGAAAGGAAAAAAAGGACGGTGATGATCCAGGGAAATGCCGAAGAGGCTGCCGGAACGCTGATGGACAAGCTTGTCAACGAGGTCGGAGTGATTTGACCCAGATTCGTGAAGAGGCCGAGGGCGGCAGGCGGCCCGGCGGCCTGAACGGAACAGACGGCATCCGCCGGGCAGGGAAGATGGATTCATGACTACCAGGATCGTCGTCCTGGGTGAACACCGGGACGGCCAATTGAAGAAGATCTCCTGGGAGGCGATCGGGTTGGGCCGGAGGCTCTCCGTCGAGCTCGGGATGGAGGTGAGCCTGGCGCTGGTGGGGAGCGAAATCGAGCGCCTGGCTCGCGAGGTTTCCGGCCGGAGCGGTCTGGAAGTGGTGGTCCTGGCCAACGACCACTGCCGGCACTACACGCCCGAGGCCTATTGTGAGGTTCTGGCCGAGTTCGCCCGGACGGAGCAACCCTATCTGTTGCTGCTGGGCCACACCTATCAGACCATGGATTTTGCTCCCAAGCTGGCGACCATGCTGGACCGGGGCATGATCCCCAACTGTGTCGATTGCCGCTGCGCAGCCGGCCAACTCCTGTGGGTGCGGCAAGTGTTCAACGGCAAGCTCAACCTGGAGGTGAGCCCCAAGGGGGAGCCGCCCTATCTGGTCTCGCTTCAACAGGGAGCCTTCCCCGCTTCGGAGGAGGACCTGGAAGCCCCGCCCCGAGTCGACCACCGCCAGGTCGGCCTGGCCGAGGGCGTGCTCCGGAGAAAGCTGCTGGAAGTCATGGAGGCGGTTCAGACCAGGGTGGATTTGAGCCAGGCGGAGATCATCGTCGCCGGAGGCCGGGGGTTGGGCAGCAAGGAAAAGTTCCAGCTCATCATCGACCTGGCTTCGGCCCTGGGGGCGGGAGTGGGAGCCTCCCGCCCGGTGACCGACGGCGGCTGGTTGCCCAAGGAGCACCAAATCGGCAGTTCGGGCCAGAGCGTGACGCCCAGGCTCTACATTGCCTGCGGGATTTCAGGGGCCATTCAGCACTTGGTGGGCATGTCCAACTCGGGCTGCATCGTCGCCATCAACAAGGACCCCTATGCTCCCATCTTCCAGGTGGCCGACTACGGGATCGTCGGAGACGTCTTTCAGGTCGTTCCCAAGTTGATCGAGATCGCCAGGGAAATGCGGCCAGGTCACCCAGGTTCCCCATGAAGTCCGACCCAACCCCCGAAACCCGGCCCCCGGAACCCCGCAAAGGGCTGGCCTACTGGGACCGCCCCCGCCAACTGTCGCGATGGCAGCGCACCTGGATCGCCGCGGTGACCTGGGTCGGAGCCCGGATGGTCGGCTGGGTCGGCAGGACCCTCCGATGGGAGAGCCGGGGAGATGAACACCTGGAGCAGATCTATCGCTCCGGGAAGAAAGCCATTTTTGCCTTCTGGCACTGTGGCATTTTCCCGGCCACATGGTACTGGCGGGACCGTGGCATCGTGGTGATGACCAGCCAGAACGTGGACGGGGAGTACATTGCCCGCATCATCCGCATCTTCGGCTACGGGGCGGCCCGGGGGTCCAGTTCCCGGGGAGGCTTGAAGGCTCTGGCCGAGATGTCGGGGGAATTGAAGCAGGGCAACGACGTGGCCTTCACGGTGGACGGTCCCCGGGGCCCCCGCTTCGATGCCAAGATCGGGCCGGTGCTGCTGGCCCGGAAGAGCGGCGCCGCCATTTTCTGCTTCCATATCGCGCTTCAGCGCAAAATCGAGCTCGATAACTGGGACGGATCCCAGATACCGCTGCCCTTTTCTCGGGCCTTGATCCTAAAAGCCTCTCCCATCTACGTTTCGCCCCGAGCCGACGGGGAAGAGATTCGCCGCAAGCACCAGCAAATGCAGGAAGTGCTGGACCGATTGCGGCGACAGGCTGAAGAGCGCTGGAAACAGCCGACCCGTGAAAAGGAGGGAACCACGAAGGGAAACGGCGAACCACGAATGGACTGAGCCTTTTGCAAAATTCGCAGATAGCGGGAATTTTCACGGGGGGAAAGATCAAGGAGGGCAGGTCTAAGGAGGGGCAAGACCACTGTCTGTTGTATCATGAAGGTGTCTGAACCACATGATGAACGGAGGTGGAAGTTGCCCCTTAGGGAAACCCTATCACGACACTGGTTCCGGTTTCAACGAGAGCTGTTTCCCCTGCTGGAGGAGGTTTTGGGGCCTCTGGGAGAGCGTTACCAGCGGCTGGTGCAGGTATTGGAGTTGGTGCGGGTGGAGGAGTTGCTGCCTTACAGTCGGGGCTGGCGTGGCCGGCCGCTGGAGGATCGGGCAGTGCTGGCGCGGGCCTATCTGGCGAAGTCGATGCTGGAGGTGGAGACCACGCGGGGTTTGGTGGAGCGGCTGAGGAGTGAGGGGAGGCTGCGGCGGCTGTGCGGCTGGGAGAGGGCGTGGGAGGTGCCGAGCGAGTCGACCTTCTCGCGGGCCTTTGCGGAATTCGCTGAGAGCGACCTGCCGGGGCGTTTGCACGAGGCATTGCTGGAGGAGACGCTGAAGGGCCACTTGGCGGGGCATGTGTCGAGGGACTCGACGGCGATTGCGGGACGGGAAAAGCCAGCGGCCAAGGCTGCCCCGGAGGCCAAGCGGAAGCGCCGGCGGGGCCGGCCGCCGAAGGGCGAGCGACGGCCCAAGCGGTTGAGCCGGCTGGAGCGGCAGGGGTCGATGACGCTGGAGGAAATGTTGAAGGAGTTGCCCAAGGCCTGCGACATCGGCGTCAAGCGCAACGCCAAGGGGCATCAGGAGAGCTGGACCGGCTACAAGCTACACCTCGACGCCATTGACGGCGGGATTCCGGTCAGTTGTCTGCTGACCTCGGCCTCGGTGCATGACTCTCAGGCAGCCATCCCGCTGGCGACGCTGACGGCAAGGCGGGTCGAGAGTCTCTACGACTTGATGGACAGCGCCTACGATGCGCCGGAGATCCGGGCCTTCAGTGAGAAGCTGGGGCATGTGCCGATTATTGACGTCAACCCCCGCCGAAGAGCTGCCTTGAAAGCCGAGCGGAAGCGGGAGGCACTGGCCCGGCGCTGTATCGGCCAAGTGACTCCCGAGGCGCGGCGCTACCGGGAACGCTCGACGGTGGAGCGGGTCAACGGACGGCTCAAGGAGGAGTTTGGCGGGAGGCAGGTGAGGGTTCGCGGCCCCGACAAGGTGAGGTGCCACCTGATGTTCGGCATTCTGGCCCTGACGGTGGATCAGTTGATGCGCCTGACGCTCTGAAAACCGGGTTGCCACCCCCAACCGCACAGCAGGTTCGCCCGCCTCAAGGCCGGGAGCGGGTAAGCTGTGCCTGCGTCCGGCGACCGCTGGCCATCCGGCCATCAGATTCGGGCTTTTTCCTTCAAAAGGGTCTTTGCAGCTGGGTAGTCACCGCCGGAACATCACTGTTGCCAGCCCAATGTCATGCCCGATTCCGAATTTTGCAAAAGGCTCGACTGATAAATGAATTGAGCCTTTTGCAAAATTCGGAGTCGGGCGATCCTTTTTCAGATCGAGGGTTTTTCCTCCCGAGTCCCTCAAGGATCCGGTGACACTGAACCGGTTTGCCGTCTGAAGCTCAATGGCCACAAAAGGCACAAAAACACAAAGAGAACCATCGGATGGGCAAGTCTCGAAATCAAGAAACTCGTTTTGTGCCTTTTGTGCTTTTTGTGGTTTCTGTTGTCTCTTGTGCTTATCGTGGTGAATGCTGGAGCCTGCAGCACATCATCCTTGCCGCCTCAATGGCATTCCCGATTGCGATATTTGCAAAAGGCTCATAATTAACATGGATGCACAGGATGCACAGGATAACCAGGACGGGACGCTGCTGCACGAGAAGCCGGCTCCGGCAATGATCGTGAGCGGATTTGCGGATGCTCAGGATTATCAGTTAGCCGTTTCCTGAAAAAATCCTGTGCATCCTGTGCATCCATGTTGATCAAAACCTGTTCCGAGCCTCCATAAAACCGTTGGCTGCGGAATTTTGCAAGAGGTTCAATTGTTTACGGCCGATTGTCGTCCGGAAGGTCGTGGCTATTGAAATAGCCTTTAGTCAAATCTGCAATCCGACATTCGCCACACTTGACTCATCTTTCAATGTTGTTTCGATCCAAGAGATCTGGTAACGACGTGCCTCGAACCGACAAGCATTGAAGTGAGAATAGAGCCACGAATTCACGCCGACGGACTCGAATAAAGAAATTCGTGTTCATTCGTGGTTCGCCGTTCTGCTTCGCGGATAACTCTTTTGCTCTCCGTGGCCTGTCGGTGTGAGGCACAGCCTCGCTACCCGTTCCCGAGGAACCGTGCCAGGCGGTCGGCGCCCTTCTGCAGTTGCTCCATGGAAGTGGCGTAGGAAATGCGAATGTGATCCCGGGTGCCGAACCCTTCTCCGGGCACCACGGCCACCCGGGCTTCATTCAGGAGTTGCAGCGCCAGGTCGGAGGGGTTCTTCAGACGGCGGGAGTCGAGAAGGCCGCGCAGGTTGGGATAGACATAAAAGGCGCCGTCGGGCCGGTTGCAGGAGATTCCGGCAATGGCGTTGAGCTTCTCGACGATAAAGCTCCGGCGGCGCCCATACTCTCTCAGCATGTCCGGAATGGAGTCCTGGGGACCGCTGAGGGCCGCCACGGCAGCTTTCTGGGCGATGGAGTTGGCGTTGGAGGTGCAGTGGCTCTGGATCTTGAGCATGGCCCGGATCAGCGGCTCGGGTCCCAGGCAGAATCCCACCCTCCAGCCCGTCATGGCGTAGGTCTTGGATACCGATCCCACCACGGCGACGTGGTCCCGGTAGTCTTTCCCGAGCGAGGCCAGCGAAAAGGGTGTCGAACCCTCATAGTTGAAGTGGCAGTAGCACTCATCGGTCAGCACCAAAAGGTCCCGCCGGCGTGCCAGTTCCGCGATCTTCCGCATCTCCTCTTCCCGAATGATTGCCCCGCTGGGGTTGTTGGGTGAATTCAACAGGATCAGTCGGGTTCGGGGAGAGACCGCGGCCTCGATCTGAGCCGCGGTGACGCGGAAGTTGTCGGATTCCGAGGTCGGGACAAACCGGCAGACGGCTCCGGCGTAGTGGACCGCCTCCTTGAAGGTGACCCAGTAGGGGACAGGGATCACCACCTCGTCACCGGGTCGAAGCAGAGCGCTGGTCAGGTTGAAGATGGCGTGCTTCCCTCCGACGGTGACCAGGACTTCGCGGGTGGAATAATCGGACTGAAAGTCGCGGGCGTGCCGCCGCACGATGGCTTCTTTCAGTTCGGGAATCCCGTCGGTGGGCGTGTAGCGGGTGAAGTCGTTCCGAATGGCCTCGAAGGCGGCTCGCTTGACGTGGGAGGGGGTGGGAAAGTCCGGTTCGCCGGCGCTGAGGTCCACCACATCCACGCCTTGAGCCTTGAGCTGAGCGGCGGCCGCGAAAACGGCCCCCGTCGAGCTGATCGAAATGCGTCCGACGCGCTGTGAGAGTCTCATGAGTCGGGATGGGCGGGGGCCTGACCCTCCCGAGCCACTGAGGCGATCTTTTTCAGAAGCCGGTCCTCCACGTTGCGGGGAACCAGTCCGGAGACCGTCCCGCCGAATTGGCAGACTTCCCGCACCAGCCGAGAGCTCAGGTAGCTGTAGGCCTCGGACGGCATCATGAAGACCGTTTCGATCTGAGGCTCCAGGCGCCGATTCATCAGGGCCATCTGCAGTTCGTACTCGTAGTCGGATACCGCCCGGATGCCGCGGACAATGACCCGGGCCCGCCGCTGCAGGGCGTAGTCGACCAGCAGGCCTTCAAAGGTGTCCACCCGCACATTGGGGTAGGCGCTTCCCAGGGAGGTCCGGATCATGGTCGACCGCTCATCGGCTGAGAACAGCGGAGACTTTTCGCTGTTGATCAGGATGGCCACAATGACCTCGTCAAACAGGCGAGAGGCCCGGTGGATGATGTCGAGGTGCCCATTGGTGAGAGGATCGAAGGACCCGGGATAAAGGGCGATCTTTTTCACGGCCGGCCTCCAACTCGATGATCTCTTTGGCGTCTTTTCATGGAAATGGACAGCAACCTCGGGTCAGGAGGTCGCCGGGAGCCATGGCTGTTTCAACTCGATGTCGCCGGCTCGATTCAAGTCTCACGATAGAGGCTGAGCTGGCTGTCCCCGTGCAGGACCCGGCGCACTCGGCTCATATCATGGTATCGGGGCTCCAAGGTCAACCGCTTGGAATGTTCGAGGATAACACAGGCTCGAGGGGCGAGAAGTTGGCAGCGATGAATCTGTTTCAGGGCCTGGGGGTAGTGTTGCACGGCGTCGTAAGGCGGATCGATGAAAACTATATCAAACTTGAGCCCCCGGCGCTGCAGGATTCGCAGTGAGACCTGGGTCGGATGGGTCAGCAGCGCGACCCGGTCGGGAGGGGCAGGGGAAAGGGACTTCAGGTTGCGCTGAATCACCTGCACCGCCCGTGGCGCGCACTCGATCAAGGTGACTCCCCGGGCTCCTCGGCTCAGCGCCTCGATGCCGACGCTGCCGCTACCGGAAAAGCAGTCCAGGAAGTAGGACTCCTCCACTTCCTCCCGGACCAGGTTGAACAGGGTCTCCTTCAGACGGTCGGAAGTCGGCCGGGTCTCCAGTCCCTTCAGGGTGGCCAGGCGTTGGTGCTTGAACTTTCCGGCGATGACGCGAACCATGCGAGCAACGCTCCTCCACGAAAGAAAGCCGTCTTTCCGCCAGTCCGGGGAGGTGCATTTCCGACCGGGGTTGAATTCTACCCCACTCCCACCAGACCGTAGCGAGCTTGCCAGCCGGAGCTCAGGCCGGCGACCCATTGGCTCAGAGATTTCTGCGATTCGAAGTTGTCCACCAGGTATGTGGCCTCTTTGCGGGCGGTCTCCAGAGCACGGCGGTCGCGCAGCAGTTGAGCCACGCGCAAGGTCGGCAGACCCGACTGTCGGGCGCCGAAAAATTCCCCCGGGCCCCGTATCGCCAGATCCTTCTCTGCAATGACAAACCCGTCGGTGGTTTCCCGCAGACAATTCAGTCGTTGGGCGCCTTCCGGGGTGATTGTCCCGGCACCCTGCATCAGCAGGCAGTAAGACGGCTCGCACCCCCGCCCGACCCGCCCTCGGAGCTGGTGCAACTGCGCCAGACCGAAACGCTCGGCGTGCTCGATGAGCATCACGGTCGCATTGGCCACGTCCATCCCGACCTCGATCACGGTTGTCGAAACCAGGATGTCGGTTTGGCCGGCGGCGAAGCGCTGCATGACGGCGTCCTTTTCCATGCTCTTGAGCCGGCCGTGGAGCAGTTCGACCCGAGAGTCGGGGAAGACCTGCCCTCGCAGGTGCTCAAAGATTCTCCGCGCCGGCCGCAGGTCCAGCTTGGGCGAGTCTTCGATCAGAGGGCAGAGCACGTAGACCTGTCTGCCCTGCTTGACCTGGTCGGCAATGAACCGATAGGCCTGAGACCGCTTCGGTTCGTCCAGCAGGTAGGTCTTGACGGGGCTCCGGTTGGGAGGCATCTCGTCAATGACGGAGACGTCCAGGTCGCCGTAGAGCGTCATGGAGAGAGTCCGGGGAATCGGCGTGGCCGTCATCACCAGGGTATGGGGATGCGCGCCTTTGTTCATGAGGTTGAAGCGTTGCCGGACCCCGAATCGGTGCTGTTCGTCAATGATGACCAGTCCCAGCTTGTGGAAGGCGACGTCCGGTTCCAGCAGGGCATGGGTGCCAATCAGGATCTGGAGTTTCCCCTGGTACAATTCCTCCAGCAGGCCCCTTCGCTCCATCTTCTTCAGCCCGCTGGTCAGTAGCCCCACGCGGTAGCCGCTCCGGGCGAACAGCCGACCGGCGTAGTGGTGGTGTTGCTCCGCCAGGATCTCGGTGGGCGCCATGAAGGCCACCTGGGCGCCATTCTCCACGGCCATGGCGCTGGCCTGCAGGGCGACAACGGTCTTGCCGCATCCGACGTCTCCCTGCAGGAGGCGATTCATGGGAGTGGCCTGGCGCATGTCCTCGGCCATCTCGTCGAGAACCCTTTCCTGTGCCCGGGTCGGTCGGAAGGGCAGAAAATTGCTGGCGGTTCTCCGGAGGCGGGGATCGATGTGGAAGGGCGTCCCCCGAGCGTTGCGGGCCAGACGACGTTTCCACCGGACCCCCACTTCCAGCAGAAACAACTCCTCGAAGATCAACCTTCTCAGAGCCGGAGTGCGCCTGGCGGCCAGATCCTCCCCGGGCGTTTCCGCCGAAGGAAAGTGGGATTCCTGCAAGGCTGCCCTGCGGTCCATGAGGTCGTGGCGCTCCAGAATCGCCACCGGCAGAGTTTCCGGGACGCGGGAGAGTTCCGACAGAACGGTGTGGATCAACCTGCGCAGAGTGCGGGCTCCCAAGCCTCTGGCGGCCTCGTAGACCGGAACGATTCGACCCATGTCGATCGAGCCCTGAATGGGGACCGCTTCATCCAGGATTTCAAACTCGGGATTGATGACCTGCAGACTGCCGGTGCCGAAGGGGTCAGGCTCGAATTTTCCGTGAAAGATGACCTGCTGTCCCCGCCTGAAGATCTTGCGCTGATGCAGGTATTCCGAGTGAAACCATTTGCAGCGGATCAGGCCGGTCTTGTCGCGGGCGGACAAGTCGAAGATCTTGAGGCGACTCTTGCGCGTGACCGTCAAGCTGGTGGTCAATACCTCGACCAATATGGAGGTCTTTGCTCCCGGCTGAAGGTCGCTTACCCGGCAAAATCGGGTGCGGTCCTCGTATCGGTAGGGAAGGGTGTAAAGCAGATCTTCAACGGTGTGGATGTTCTTGGCGGCAAGGTCGTGGGCTCTCCTGGGTCCCACCCCCTTGACGAATTGCACCGGAGTCTGAAGTTCCAGCATGTGGCAGTCGGCCGGTGAGCAGTTTCCTCGACCGGGTAGAAGGGTCCCGACCCCGAGCGCTGGCGCTGTCAATTCCGGTTCTGCGGACAGCTTCCCTGCCGGTGGGCGGCGGGATTGGTAAACCGGTTCTTACCGTTGCGAGGCAGGCGTGGGGTTGCGGGCCCAGACCAGGTAGCTCTTGATGAAAGGATTGATGTCGCCGTCGAGGACTCGGTCGGCGTCGCCTACCTCCTTTTTGGTGCGGTGATCCTTGACCAGTCGATAGGGGTGGAGCACGTAGGAACGGATCTGGCTGCCCCAGGCGATTTCCAGCTTGCTGTCTTCGATGGCTCGGCTTTCGGCCCGCTTTTTCTCCAGTTCAGCCTCGTAGAGACGGGAACGCAGGATCTTCATGGCCACTGACCGATTCTTGTGCTGGGAACGTTCGTTTTGGCACTGCACCACGATCCCGGTGGGCAGGTGAGTGATGCGCACTGCCGAATCGGTGGTATTGACGTGCTGTCCTCCGGCGCCGGTGGAGCGATAGGTGTCGATCCTGAGGTCCTTTTCCTCGATGACCACCTCGACGGCGTCATCGATCTCCGGAGAGACGAACACGGAAGAGAAGGAGGTGTGCCGGCGCTTGTTGGCGTCGAAGGGAGAAATGCGGACCAGGCGGTGCACTCCCACCTCGGACATCAGGAGTCCATAGGCGTTGAGACCCTTGATGGCAATGGTTGCCGATTTGATCCCGGCCTCCTCGCCGGCCTGGCTGTCCACCAGCTCATGTCTGAAGTCCTGCTGTTCAGCCCATCGCAGGTACATGCGCAACAACATTTCGGCCCAGTCCTGGGACTCGGTGCCGCCGGCTCCGGGGTGGACCGTCAGGAAGGCATTGGACTGTGCATTCTCACCGCTGAGGAGCGTCCGGGTTTCGGTATCCCCCACCCGTGATTCCAGCTGGGCCATCTCCCGATGGATGTCCCCCTTGACGTCCTCGCCTTCGGCTCCCAGGTCGAAGTAGGCCTCCAGGTCTTCAACCGCTCGACTCAGCTCGCTGTCCAGGGCCAGGACGGCTTCCAGTTGCTTGCGTCGCTGCAGAGTTTTCTGCGACTGGGCCTGGTCCGTCCAAAAGGCTGGATCGGCGATTTCATTTTCCAGTTGGTGGAGTTCCTTGCGGTTGCTTTCGGCGTCAAAGATAGCTCCGTATGTCCCGCACCCGTTTCTCCAGTGCCTGAAAATTTCGGGCTAACTCCTCCGGTACCATGATCTTCTCCCATTCTTTCTTCCACGAAACAGCAACGGCCCCGTCTCGTTCCTCACGGTGGGCCATATTAGCATAGGGCAGCGAACGGACGCAGGGAATGACGACCACCCGGGAGCGCGGGCGTCCCGCCCGCACAAGCCCCGGCGCAGCTTTGCCTGCCTCTTCCACTTCCATCAAGCGGGAACGGCGCTGCTGCCCCTTTTGCAGCCTGGATGATGCGGTGTCCGCCGACAGGTTGGCAGCCTGCAGAATCGCACTGACGCCGGGCGGCCGCCAAGCGGCGAATGCTGCCGGCTGCCTGCAGCGGCGATAGCCAGGTCGGCGAAGAGAGGCATCTCCCGGCAGTCGGGCGCGCCCCGGCGAAGAACCCCGTTCAAGGGGCCGGTTGCGGTCAGCCGGGGATTGGCGAAAGCATGCATGATCGCGTGCGTTATGCTATCATAATGATGGCATAGGACTGAAGGAGGAATCATGGGCAATCTGACCATCCGAAATCTCGACGATCGCATCATTGAACAGCTCAAGGTTCAAGCCAAACAGCACCACAGGTCGCTTGAAGGGGAGATCCGCCATTTGCTGACCCGACAGGTAGATCGCCTTGGTCGGATCGTGGACTTTCGCGAGCGGACGCGCAAACTCGCTTCTCTTACGACCGGTACTCGCCAAACCGACAGTGTGAACCTGCTGCGCGAGGATCGTGATCGGTGAAACTGACGGTCGATGCCAGCATGGTTGTCAAGTGGTTTGTGGCGGAACCGATGAGCGATGAAACGCGTCTCCTGCTCGCCGGTCGCATCCATCTGCAAGCTCCCGAATTCCTGCTTGTCGAGTTCGCAAACACGATCTGGAAGAAGGAACGACGGGGGGAACTTTCTGACGCACGACCTTACCTCGAAGAACTCCCCGGTTTGTCCAACATCATCACGCTGCACCAGGACGGCGATCTCGTTGAGCGAGCAGCTGGAATCGCCCTGGAAATGGACCACCCCATCTACGATTGCCTCTACCTTGCCTGTGCCGAAGCCACGGACTCGGGTCTGATTACTGCAGACCAGCGCTTCGCCGACAAGGCGGTCGACAAGTTGCCAGGTGCCCCTGTCCGCTACATCGGTGCGGCGGGTGTGGCGGATTGGATCGAAACCGCTGCAACCTCCCTGGTCATCGATAGGGAGAAAGTAGAAGCGCTGATCGCTGCCTACGATGTCTTTGCGAAAACGGAGCAGTTCGTTCTCAACAGTCTCTCCAGAGGAGCCAAGGGGATACAAGTCGTGAATTTTGATGACTTAGACCCCGCTTTTCAATCTCCCTCCTACCGGCACTTGATAGAATCGGTCATGGGATTGGACAACGAAGAACGCATCGATTTGCTGGCGCTCGGCTGGTTCGGCGCCGGGCTCTTCCCCGATTGGCGGCAATGCGTCGAACATGCTGAAAAAATGGTTGCCGGGTTCGATCCCCGCTATGCGGCCGGCTGTGGCCGCCACTGGCGAGCCGGGTACAAGCGTGTCATTGGCGGATAGGGCCTGTTCAGGTTGCCTCTTTCGCTTGACAATTGGCGGACGGACCCGGTATAAGGTGTCGCGCTTACGGTGCTGAAGCGCCGGAGCGGACCCAAACAGGGGGAAGAGGGAATGGCCAGACACAAGTCAGCAATGAAACGAGCCCGTCAGAACGAGCGCAAGCGCTTGGCCAGGCGGAGCAAGATGCGCCGGTTGCGCACCCAGTTGGGAAGAATCAGAAACGCCATTTCCGAGAAGAACACCGAGCAGGTCGATCGGTTGCTGGCACCGACGCTGTCTCTGATCGACAGCTCCACTCACGGCAGCCTCATCCACCGAAACAAGGCGGCCCGCCAGAAATCCCGCCTGATGTCCCAGATCAACAGCCTCTCCGGCAGCGCCTCTTCCGCCTGACACTTTACAGTCCCATGTCCCGGCTCGACCGCAGATCCCCCCTTGCACGGGAGTGACCGCCTGGGATAGCATCGCTCTGATCCCATGGCCACCCAGAACCTCTTCGATCCCTACCAGCTTCGTCCCGAAAACATCGAGGATCCCCCGCGGACCTATACCAGTATATTTCGACGGATCGGTCCGGGGCTGATTCTCGCCAGCGGCATCGTCGGCTCGGGAGAGTTGATTGCCACCACGGTGCTGGGCGCCGAGGCCGGTTACACGCTCCTTTGGCTGATCATTCTGAGCTGCTTCATCAAGGTGGTGGTCCAAAACGAGCTGGGGCGGTATGCCATTAGCACCGGAGAAACCACCCTGGAGGCCTTCGACCGGGCGCCGGGTCCCCGCCTGCGGGCCTCCTGGCTGGTCTGGGCCTGGTTCCTGATGGTCATGTTTACGCTCCTGCAGGTGGGCGGGATGCTGGGGGGCGTTTCCGAGGTGCTCAACCGGCTGGTTCCCGCGGTGCCCATCGGTGTCTGGGTCTGGGTGGTGAACCTGTTGACGGTTGTCCTGCTCATCGGCGGCCGCTACTGGGTGGTGGAAAGAGTCTCCATGGGGCTGGTGGTCTGCTTTACGGTCCTGACCGTCAGTTGCGCCTTCCTGATGTTCAAGCTGCCCCAGTACTTTTCCTGGTCCCAGGTGGTATCGGGGTTGTCCTTTCAGCTTCCGGACGGAGGGCTCATCACCGCCGTGGCCGCTTTCGGCATCACCGGAGTGGGAGCCACCGAGCTGGTGGTGTATCCCTACTGGTGTCTGGAGAAAGGGTATGCCCGCTACAGCGGCCCTCGCGACGGCAGTCCGGCCTGGCGGGAGAGGGCAAGCGGATGGATCCGGGTCATGGGGGTGGACGTCGTCAATTCCATGGTCATTTACACTTTCGCCACGGTGGCCTTTTACCTTCTGGGAGCGGGAATCCTGCACGCACGGGGCCTGGTGCCCAGCGGCTCCGAAATGGTCCGGGTGCTTGCCAACATGTACACCGAAACCATGGGCGAATGGTCGCTGCCGCTCTTCCTGGTGGGCGCTTTCACGGTGCTCTATTCCACCATCTTTGCGGCCACGGCGGCGCACAGCCGGGTGTTCGCCGACTTTGCCGGCATCCTGAAGCTCTACGACAAGACCGACTACCCCAAACGCCTCAAGGTGACGCGCCTCTTCGTGGTCATCCTTCTTTTCGTGCCCTCCCTCTATTTCATGTTTCTGCAGGCGCCGGTGCTGATGGTCATCATTGGCGGAGCGGCTCAGGCCCTCATGTTGCCCGTCATTGCCTTCTACACGGTCTACCTGCGTTACCGCCACATGCCGGGAGAACTCCTTCCCGACGCATGGGTGACCCTGGCTTTGTGGATCTCGGCCCTGGTCATGGCCCTCATGATGGGCTATTCCCTCATTCAGCGAATCGTGGGGTTGAGGTAGGCGGCCTGGTCAGGCGTGGGCGAGGACCTTCCCGGTGACGTAGGGGACGGTTTGCGGGCCTTCGGGGAGCACGGCGATGCGGCAGTCCGGACCCGAAGCCGCCTGCAGCTGCCTCACCAGGCCGCCAATGTCCCGAACCGGCTTGAGGTGGGCGGCCAGAACGTCGGAATCGGGCAAGGTCGAGTAGAGGTAAACCTCCGACTTCATCAGGATCTTGGCCAGGATCTGAACCTGCCATTGATCCTGAATGGTCTCGGTGTGATTGTGAATGTGGGAGAGCACCTCAGCGGGAGACCGTCCGGAGCGCAGTAATTGGCCGAAGGGTCCCTCTGAAGGCAGGCCGTCGCAGCACTCCGAAGCCATGATAATGGTTCCGCCCGGCCTGACGATGCGGGAGGCGGCCGACATGCCCTTGACGGCCTGGTAGAGATTCAGATCCAAGGGGAACCCCGAATTGGTGGTCACGACGACATCGAAGGGCTTCTCCACCGGTCGCATGACCGATTCTCGCGCAAACCGGCATCCCTCGTCGTGAGCCTCCTTCCAGTCCCCCGCGAAGACACCGGTAACTTCCCGGTCCTTGTTGAGGGTGACGTTGACGATGAAGTCCGGCTGCACCAGAGCTGCAATTTCCGACATCTCCCGGTAGATGGGATTGTTGGCGGTCTCTCCCCAAGTGGCATTGGGGTTGTCGATCATTGGAGCCGAGTGGTTCCTCAGGATGCTCTCGAAGGCTCCCACTCCCAACAATACCGCCTTGGGTCCCCCCGAGAATCCCGCAAACAAATGGGGCTCGATGAATCCCGTCAGGATCTTGAGCCGGGCCTGCACGAATTCCTTGTTGACCCAGACCTGGTTGCCGTATCGGCTGGCGCCGAGATGAACCATGCTGGAACGGTTCCGGGGCTGGTGTTGCACGATGCGGTAGTTGTCGAGGATCTCCCTCCCCAGCATGGCCTCCAGCTCCTGGGGCGTGTTGGACCGGTGGGTGCCCACGGCGTTGATCAAGGTGATGTTTTCTTTCGGGACCTGGTCCAGTTCGGACAACACGATCGGCAGCACCCTGTCGCTTGGCATGGCCCGCGTGCGGTCCGGAAAGATGATGGCCACCGAGGTATCGGCTGCGGCCAGCTCGCGCAGCGGTGCCGCGGCCACCGGATTCCGAAGCGCATGGAGAAGGGAGGCGGTTTCATTCTCCAGCCCCTTCACGAACCGAGGCTCGATGACCTCGATTCCCCGTTCCGGAAGATCCACCTCCAGTCCGTTTTTTCCGTAAGCCAGTGTTACCTTCATGTCTTCTCCAGAATTGCCCGGAATCGCCGTGCTTCTGAACCGCTTTCCCTGACCCCGCCCATCACGGCAAAAATGGGGAGGCTGTCAACCAGAATGTTGACCCGCTCGGGAGCTTATTATACTTTGATTCGGACCGCGGTCGGAATCTAGCCCGCATTTCTACCCAGGTCGCTGGTGCCATGACGAAAAGTAGTTTATCTTCAGTACTTTGATTGGCTCCATGGTAAGGGCTTGTGGGAAACGGACTGCGCTGGGCATGCCCCCTGGTGAGAAATGCGGGCTGGGGCGGGACGGCCCGACCGTCACTTGGTGAAGGAATCGAAGTCGAAGCTGCTCGAGCAGGATCGGGCAGCCGGTAACCCGCGGAAAACCAGCCATGCGTGAAAGTGACTTTTTCGATGAGAAGGACGTCAGGAAGCCGACGCGACTGACCTGTCCTTTCTGCGGCCGCAGCTTTCAGTACGAGGTGCGTTGGCGGCAGCGGCTCAAGAAGAGGCGCCTGCCCGGGGGCGCTTCTTCAGAGGACCGCCGGCGGTTTGGCAAGGCTCAGTCCTACCTGGTCCGGCTCGACGACAAAGTTGGCTGCCAGAACGGGGGATGCCGCAGGCGGTTTGAGATTGCCAGTTTTCAGACCGTCGTCTTCCTTTCCGAATCCGACCATTTGTCGGAGCGGACACGTGAGCAGCCGGCGAGAACTCGACCCCGCAGGAACCCGAATAGAAACCACCGCTGAGGTAGAGCTTCAGATCCCCAGCAGGATCTTGCCGAACTGTCTGGCTTCTTCCATCCGCTGGTGGGCCTCCCCGGCCTCCTGCAGGGGAAAGACCCGATCAATCGGCGGGCGCAGTTCCTGAGCCGAGTAGAGTTGGACCAGTGCATCGAACTCCTGCGGGCTGGCCATGGTGGACCCCATCACCGTCACCTGCTTCCAGAATATCCGTCTCACCTCGATCTGCCGGGCGGCGCCCAGGGTGGCGCCGTAGGTGACGATTCTTCCGGCGGGCCCAATCAAGCCCAGCGCTCTTTCGAACACGCTGCCGCCGCTGCCGTCGATGATCACATCCAGCGGCCGACCCTGCAGCAGCTGGCGCAGCTTGCGGCCCCACTGCTCGTCCCGATAGTTGACGCCGCCGACCGCCCCCAAGGCGCAGGCGCGTTCGATCTTGTGGTCGCTGCCCGAGGTGACGAACGTCCTGGCGCCCAGGCAATGGGCGATCTGCAGGGCCATGGAGGCCACTCCTCCGCCCACACCGGTTATCAGGACCGTTTCGCCGGCCGCCACTTGGGCTCTGGTGACCAGAGCCCGGTAGGCGGTCATGCCGGCCAGGGGCAGCGCCGCCGCTTCTTCGAAGGAAAGGTGGGCCGGTTTGGGTCGGATGTTGGCGGCGGGCACGACGACCATCCGGGCATAGGTGCCGCTGTCCGGCATCCCCAGAATGCGCATGCCGGGTCCCTGGGTCTTGATCTCCGGTCCCCAGTCCAGACAGGGGTTGATCAGAACTGCCTGGCCCAGCAGGTCGTTCGACAGGCTGGAACCCACGGCGGCCACTTCACCTGAACCGTCCGAACCCAGAATGGTGGGAAGCTGGATGTTGGCGTAAAGTCCCTTGCGGATCCAGGCGTCGCGGTGGTTCAGCGCGGCCGCCTTCAGACGGACCAGCACCTCGCCGGCCCCGGGAACCGGGTCGGCAACCTCTTCCCACAGCAGCTTTTCGGGACCACCCAGATCCTTCAGCACGATCGCTTTCATTAGTGTCACCTCATCTGAAACAAGAAAAAGAGTTATCCACGAAGGGCCACGAAGAACGACGAAAAGCCACTAAGGCACTGAGGTTAACCGCGACGGGATACCAAGGTCACGAAAGGATTGTCGATTTCCGATTGTTTCACTCTGTATGATCCGTCCCGTCGTCGGGGACGGGGGGGCCGGCTCACCTGTATTTGCGTCAGGCTTCCTTGAGCCAGCGGTAGACCTCTCTGAGCCGGGGACGTTTGCCATGCATCAACGAGGCCGTCCGAAAGAGCCGGGCAGCTCCCTTGACGGCCAGGACAATTCCCAGAATCAGCACTGCCGTGGAGACCAGCACATCCACCGCCGGGACCTCGCCGGTGCTGAGCCGCAGCAGCATGGTGACCGGCGCCGTCAAGGGGAAGAACGAAAAGGAGCGGGCCAGCCAGGAATGGGGCTGCTGCATGAGGGACGCGGCTAGAAACATCGGGATCATGCTGGTCATTGTCCAGATAACCGACAATTGCTGGCTTTCCTGGGAGGTGTTGCCCAACAGGCCCGTGCCCGCCATGAGGCCGGCAAACAGGAGATAGCCCAGGACCACGTACATCAGGCTCAAGAGAATCTGTCCGGGAGACAGGGTCATCAGGGTCAAAAGCAAGCTGGCAGGCAGAACCAGCAGCACTACGTAAAAGGCAACCTGCAGCAGACCGGCCGCGCCCAGGCCCATCATTTTGCCCATCAGGAGTTGGGTGGGAGTCACCGACGAAAGAAGGATCTCGATGACCCGGTTCTGCTTCTCTTCGGCAATGCCCTGGAGAAGGTAGCCTGAAGACATGAAGATGGAAATCGTCAGGAGAAAAAACATGATAAAGGGTCCCAGGAAGCGCCCGACTCGCTTCAGCAGGTTGCCCTCGGGCTGGATCCGACCCTGTTTAGAGACTTGCATTTGCTTGAATCGGCCTGGCGTCAGGATTCTGGCCACGACTTCCTTCTCCAGCCGTCCACTGGTCAGACTGGCTCGCAGCAGTGCGCTCAACTGCCTCCGTCCGGTTCGGGTCAGTTGAGAGAAGATGCCCTTTTCAGCCGAGTAGACGACGATGTCGCCGCTCTGCAGATAATCGGCTTCCAACAGGAAGACAGATCCCAGATCGCCCTTCCTGAGGTCCGCCAGAGCCTTGTCCAGATCGTCGTAGGCCACGAGCTCGGATTGATCCCCGACCCCGGACACCGGGAGCGGGTTGGTTGAACGGATCGGCCTGGTCGCTGCCTGCAAGCTGTAATCCAGAACACGAGCGCGGTCGACGACACCGGCCGGCCCCTGATTGGCCTGCGAATCGCGAAGGGTCTCCCTGGACAGCAAGCTGGCCGCAAACAGTCCGCCGATCATGATCAGGGGCAGTCCAAACAGTGTGAACAGGTAACCCTTGCGGGTCACGGTCACCAGGAACTCCCGCTTGCAAATGGCCCAGACCTTGCTCATGAGCTATCCCGCACCACCCGAATAAAAATCTCGTCCAGCGGGGTTCTGGCGCGCTGGAATGACTCGACCTCGGCCCCCGACTCCACCAGCCAGCGGAGGAATCGTGCCGGCTCCACTCCCTGCTTCAGGTAAACGGTAGCTGCAGCGTTGTGGCTGGTGAACCGGTCGATGAGCTCGCACCCCTGGAAGTCCGCCCCGGAACGCACCAGGAACGAAGGCTCGGAGTAGCGGTTCTGAATATCTTCGAGGTCCCCATAGAGCACCTGGCGTCCCCGGTTGATCATGAATACCCGGCGGCACAGAGATTCCACCAGCGACATCTGGTGAACCGACAGCACCACTGTTTTCCCCTTGGCGGCCAGTTCCTGAATGGATCTGACCAGCAGATGAACGTTGATCGGATCCAATCCGGTGAAGGGTTCGTCCAGGATGAGGATGTCGGGGTCGGAGACAACCGTGGCGATGAATTGGACCTTTTGCTGATTGCCCTTGGATAGCTCCTGGACCGGGCGGTTCCTCAAATCGTCGATCTCCAGTCTCTTGAGCCAATCACGAGCGTTGCTGCGAACCCGTTCGATGGAGACGCCCTTGAGCATCCCCAGGTATTCCAGGACCGCCATCACCTTTTGCCGGAAATAGAGGCCACGCTCTTCAGGCAGATAGCCGATCCGGTTCTTGTGGGTCTCGGAAATGGGCTGTCCCTGGATTCGAATGGATCCGGCGTCTGGCCGAATCAGGTCGAGAATGAGGCGGATGAGTGTGGTCTTGCCGGCCCCGTTCGGTCCCAGCAGACCGAAGATTTCGCCGCTGCCGATCTCAAACGAAGCACGATCCACCGCGACGACCGAACTGAAGTTCTTGCTGACCTCCTGAACCGAAATGATGGCGTTGGGCGCGACCATAGGCGGCATACCTTATCACGATGCCCGCAGCCGGTCTAAGGCAATATCGTTCCCCGGGAGGCACCCACTCTTGGGTGTCCATTTCAAAGGCTTTTGACTATAATGTCCCGGTTTTTTGGGGGACGAAAACGCCGCCGCTCGACGGATTTCGGCAGGGAAGTACTTTTCGCCGGGACAGGACACCAGACACCGTGCCCCCGCTTTCCCGACGGGGAAACTCCGGTCGTTAAAGAATCCATGGCAACCGAATCAGAGGGTTCCAAGAGGACAGGGCTGAAACGCGTGCGCTCGAGGAGGGCACTGGTAATCGAGGCCCTGTTCCTGCTGGGTCTATGGCTCCATCTCAGCGGCCGTTTCGACCCCTTCCACCTGGCATTGGGCGTGGGCTCGGTATTGTTGGTGATGTGGATCAATGCTCCCCTCAAACAGACCCAGCTGTACAGCGGCGATACGTTTGCCTGGGATCGGGCCAACTACTGGGCCTTAATGGCTTATTTGCCCTGGCTGGGGTGGGAGATCCTGTTGGGCAGCATCCAGGTGGCCTACCTGGTGTTGCACCCCAGGATGCCTGTGCAGCCCTGCCTGATTTACTTCCGGGTGAATCTGCCCAACCTGGCGGCCCGTGTGACGCTCGGCAACTCCATCACCCTGACACCGGGCACGGTGACGATCCGAATCCGGGGGAATGAATTCGTGGTGCATGCACTGACCCGAGAGTCGGCGGAAAGCCTGGTGCATGGCACCATGCCATTACGCATTTCGCGGATCTTCAACGGTCCTCGAGAGCACGTGGTCAGTCAGGTCCGAATGGTCCCCCTGGACGGCTCATCCGCAAATTGATGCAAGACGTCTTTCTCTATCTCGCCATCGTCCTGTCCGTCATCATTCCTTTGCCCTTCTACCGCGTGTTGAAGGGACCCACCATATTTGACCGGCTCCTGGGTGCAAGCGCCATAGGCACCAAGACGCTGGTTCTGGTCTGTCTGATCGGCTTTCTCTACGGGCGGATCGAGTTGTTTGTCGATATTGCCCTGGCCTACGCCGTCCTGAACTTCATCGGTCTGGTTGCCGTGGCCAGGTACTTCCAGAGCCATCCCAAGGAAAGATGAACACCTTCAGAGAACTATTGGCATTGACGATGGTCTTCGCGGGGAGTTTCTTCCTGCTGGTGGGCAGCGTGGGCATTCTGCGCCTGCCGGATATTTTCTGTCGAACTCACGCTACCAGCAAGAACGATACCCTGGGCATCCTGCTGACCGTGGGAGGACTGGCGGTGTTCGAGGGGTTTACGCTGACAAGCCTCAAGCTGGTCACGACCCTGGTCTTTGTGGCCCTGGCCTACCCTATCGGGTCTCATGTCCTGGTCAACGCAGCCGCACGCTTCCACTGGCGGCGACAGCCCGGCGGCGCCCCGCGGCGTGATGCAGGGGAGAATTCATAGTGTATTTCGGGCTGGAAACCACTCTGGGCTTGTTCTTGCTGGCTGCGGCGCTGATTGCTCTTCGGTTGAGAAACCTGTTGGCAGCCGCGGTAACTCTGTCGGTCTTCAGTTTCATATCGGCCTTGATCTACCTGGTAATGGGGGCGGTCGACGTGGCGTTTACCGAAGCCGTGGTGGGCGCCGGCATCACGGGAGTGCTGTTCATCGTGGTGCTGTTCCATACCTCCCGCAGGAGCGTCGATTGAGAAAGACCTCTCTGATCGCGTTGGTTCTTTTCGGCGCCTTGCTGCTCTATGCCTCATCCGGTCTGCCCGGCCACGGCGACCCCGATGGGCCCAGCCACCGGGAGCAAAGCCGGGTGGGCTCCCCCGGCGCGGCTGCCCACTATATCCGCCAGGCCAAGGGGGATGCGGCCTCCCCCAACATCGTGACCGTGGTGCTGGCGGACTACCGCGGCTTCGACACGCTGGGAGAGACGATCGTGGTCTTTACCGCCGGACTGGTCTGTTCCTTGATTCTCAGAAGGAACCCATGACCACCAGTTCCAGGAATCCGATTCTGATCACCGCCAGCCGGCTGCTGGCTCCCTTCATACAGTTGTTTGCCCTTTATGTGATCTTTCACGGCCACTACGGCCCCGGGGGGGGATTCCAGGGAGGCGCGATGCTGGCCGCCAGCGTACTGCTGCTTCGGCTCTCAGTGGGTGCGGAGAGGTCGGAACTCAAATTCAGAAAATCCTGGGGCACGCCGGTGGGGGCGCTGGGAGCCCTGATCTTTGCCGGAACCGGCTTGCTCACCCTCCTGCTGGGCGGCCGGTTTCTGGAATATCACTATCTGCCGCTTCCGGATCTTAGCCGGGCCGAGCTTCATTCCGCCGGGATCCTGCTGATCGAGGTCGGGGTGGGCCTGGCAGTCATGGCGGTGCTGGTGGGCATTTACGACGACATCATGGAGGGGCCGGGTGGGGATTGAGTTCATTGCCGGCCACAACCTGTACTGGATCATTTCACTCCTGCTTCTGGTGGGGCTCTACGGGATGCTTGCCAAGCGTAACCTGGTGAAGAAATTGATTGGCATGAATATCTTCCAGACCGCCATCATCCTGTTCTACATTGCCGGCGCCTCCAAGTGGAACGCCACCGTTCCGGTCATCGACCCTGCTTTGGGTTCGGTGGACCCGGCTGACTACATCAATCCGTTGCCCCACACCTTGATGCTGACGGCCATCGTGGTGAGCGTGGCCACCACCGGCGTGGGATTTGCGCTGCTCATCAGCATCTATCGGCGATACAGGACCCTGGATGAAGATACGTTGTTGAAACGAATGAGATGATCGAAGCCAACCTGCCCCTGCTGGTCCCGCTCACCTTTCTCATTTCCGCCCTTGTCATCCCCCTGATTGGCCTCCGGGTTCCGGGCGCCGCCTACCCCCTGGCCTTGGCCGCGGTTCTGGCGACCATTCCCATTGCGGGTTTCGGGTTGTACCGGGTGATGGACGGCGGACCGGTATCCTACACCCTTGGGGGGTGGGAAGCTCCGATCGGGATCGAGTTCGTGTTGGATCCGCTTGCGTCTTTTCTGACGCTGCTGGTGACGGTGGTTTCCTGCCTGGTCTTGATTCATGCCCGCCATGTGGCCTCGGTAGAGCACCCGGACAAGCAGGTCCCCTACTACAGCCTGGTGCTGCTGCTGCTGGCCGGCTTTTGTGGAATCATGGCGACCGGGGATCTCTTCAATCTCTATGTTTTCCTCGAGATCAGTTCTCTGGCGGGCTACGGGCTGGTAGCCATCGGAGACAAACGTTCGCCGGTATCGGCCTATCGCTACCTCATTCTGGGGAGTGTCGGAACCGGGTTCTATCTGCTGGGCACCGGGTTCATCTATGTCATGAGCGGGTCCTTGAACATGGCCGACGTGGCTCGAATCCTCCCCCAGATCCTCGACCAGCCGGCCGTCCTGGCCGGGTTGATCCTGATGGTAACGGGTATCGGCCTCAAGACGGCGCTTTTCCCGCTGCACTTCTGGCTTCCGGATGCCTATTCCAGCGCGTCCTCGGTCAGTTCGGCGCTGCTGGCGCCGTTGGGCACCAAGGTTGGCGCCTATGTCCTGATTCGAATTCTATTCTTTGTATTCGATCCCGCCGCGGTGGAGCAGCGGGTTCCCATCACGTCGGTAATCGCCTGGCTCTCGGCGGGGGGAGTCCTCTACGGGTCGCTCATGGCCCTGGCCCAGCAGGAATTCAAACGAATGCTCGCCTACAGCAGCGTCGCGCAGATCGGGTATATCGGGCTGGGTCTGGGAATGGCCAATCCCCTGGGTTTCACCGGAGCGGTGCTCCATATCCTGAATCATGCGCTCATGAAAGCCGCCCTCTTCCTGGTTGCAGGCAATTTGCGGGTGCAGCTCGGCCATTCCAACATCGCAGCCATGGACCACCGGCTGAGTCGTCAAATGCCCTGGTCGATGGCTGCATTGGTGGTGGGAGCCTTGTCCATGATCGGCCTGCCGCCTACGGCGGGATTTTTCAGCAAGTGGTATCTGGTGCTGGGAGGCATCCAGGGTTCCTACTGGGTTTTTGTGGGCGTCATTCTGCTGGGGGGATTGCTCAACGCCATCTACTTCTTCAGAGTCGTTGAGAGGGTGTATCTGCCGTTTCGGAGAGGGCCGTCGAACCAGGCCGCCCCAAACGGAGGACAGGAGGTTGTGGAAAACAGGGAAGCCAGGTTTTCCATGCTGGCTCCCACTCTGGTTCTGGCGGGAGCACTCCTGGCGCTGGGTCTGGCCAGTTCCTTCCTGGTGAATCGGGTGATTCATCACATGATCCCGGCAGGCCTTTAGGACCTGAGCACTGATGAACGACTTATCGACCTATCCGTCGGCCGTACCGCTGCTGGCCATCCTGGTTTCCGCGGCAAGCGTGCCGTTGATCGGAATCAGTGCGCGCCGTCCCAACCTGAGGGAATTCTGGACGCTCTTGGCCGCCGGCGCCAAGTTCGCGCTGGTGCTGTCGCTTCTCCCATCGGCGTTGGCGAACCGCGTGGCGGAGACGCGACTGTTCGAGATCTCGCGCGGAATCGACCTGACCTTGAGGGCCGACGCGTTTGGCGTATACTTCGCGCTAATCGCTTCCGGCCTCTGGATATTGACTTCGATCTATTCCATCGGATATGTCCGAGGTCTCAAGGAAAAGCACCAGACCCGCTATTTTGCCAGCTTTGCCCTCTGCCTGTCGGCGACTCTGGGTGTGGCCTTCGCCGCCAACCTGCTGACCTTCGTCATATTTTTCGAAGTCCTGACCATTTCCACCTATCCGTTGGTGATTCACAAGCAAACCCCGGAAGCCATCGCTGCCGGCCGCAAGTATCTGGCCTTCACCCTGACGGCCGGGGTGGTGCTGGTGGCTGCCATGGCCGCCATGGCGCAGTTGACGGGAACCCTGGAATTTCAGCCGGGCGGCCTGCGCGCCTTGCAGGAACTGTCGCCGGTCGAGGTCAAGATCCTGTTCGGGATGTTTCTGGCAGGAGTGGGGGTGAAGGCAGCCATCATGCCCCTGCACGCCTGGTTGCCCGCGGCCATGGCGGCTCCCACCCCGGTCAGTGCCTTGCTCCACGCCGTGGCCGTCGTAAAATCGGGGGTTTTCGGCGTGGTTCGAGTGGTGGGCTTCCTCTTCGGGCCGGAGACGCTCAGCCGATTCGGACTCAATGAGGTCATGCTTTGGCTTGCCGGCAGCACCATTCTGCTGGCCTCCTGCCTGGCCTTTGCGGAGGATAACTTGAAGCGGCGCCTGGCCTACTCCACCGTCGGCCATCTCTCGTACGTGGTTTTGGGGGCCGGACTGCTCTCTCCGAGCGGCTTGATCGGGGGGGTGCTGCACATTGCCAACCACGCCACCATGAAGATCGTCCTGTTTTTCTGCGCCGGGGCCATTTACGTGAATGCCCACAAGGAAAAGATCAGCGAGCTGGACGGCATCGGTCGAGCCATGCCCTGGACCATGGGGGCTTTTGCCCTGGCCTCGTTGGGCCTTGCAGGGGTTCCGCCGGTCAATGGCTTTGTCAGCAAATGGTACCTCGGGCTGGGCGCTTTGGAAGGTGGCAGTGTCGCGGTTGTGGCGATTCTCCTCATCAGCGGTCTGCTCAATGCCGGATACTTCCTGCCCATTGTCTACCGAGCCTTCTTCAAGCAGTCCGAAAACTTCAATTCAATCGGGGAGGCATCCGCCTGGATGGTGGTCCCCTTGATCCTGGCCGCCTGTTTCTCGGCATCGATGGGCCTGATGCCGGACCTGTTCTTTCACTTCTTTACCCTGGCAGAGCGGATCGCAGCCCAGATCCTGGAGGCCTCGAACCCATGAAACGGTGGCACTGGATTTCGCTGGCGGCGCTCATGGCAGGTTCCCTGATCCTGGAACGGACCATTGCCCACGACCCCTCGCACGCTTCTCCCTGGTGGCGCCATATTCCCGGCTTTTACGGATGGTTGGGTTTCCTCGGCTGCATCGGGATCATTGTGGTGTCCAAGCTGCTGGGGCGGAAGTGGCTGCAAAAGGACGAGCGCTATTACGATGGGAAGTGAACTGATCCTGCATCCGGCTTTCCTGGTCCTGATGGGGGCACTGGTCCTTGCGTTGGCCCCCCCCAGAGCCAGGGGCAAGGTTTTTCCGCTCTTTCCATTGGGCGCCCTCTGGATTTGCTGGAACCTTTCGGCCGATCAGAGCCTTTCGGTCGAGTTCCTGGACTACCGTTTGTCGATCCTGCAGGTGGACCGATTAAGCCGGATCTTCGGCATCGTTTTCTCACTGATCGGTTTCGCAGGAGGCCTTTTTGCTCTTCACCTCAGGGATGTTCGCCAACAGGTCGCCGCTTTGCTCTATACCGGCAGCGCGCTGGGCCTGGTCTTCTCCGGGGATTGGCTGACCCTCTTTTTCTTCTGGGAACTGGCCGCCCTCTCATCGACGGTTCTGATCTGGTCCAGGCGGGGGACAGGACCCGGGGTGGGACTGCGTTACCTGCTGGTCCACCTGTTCGGAGGCAGCCTGTTGCTGGCCGGGATTCTGGGGCAGGTGCACGCCTCCGGGGATATTAGCCTTCAGGTGCTGGAGGCCGGTCGTTGGTCCTCCTGGCTGATCCTGGCGGGCATCGCCGTCAACGCCGCCATTCCTCCGCTCCACGCCTGGCTGGCCGACGCCTATCCCAGGGCCACCGTAACCGGTGCGGTGTTCCTGAGCGCATTCACCACCAAGTCGGCGGTCTACCTGCTCGTCCGAGTGGCGCCCGGGTGGGAGGTGCTGATTACCCTGGGAGTCATCATGGCTCTCTACGGAGTCATCTTCGCCGTCCTGGCCAACGACATCCGGGAAATCCTTGCCTATCACATCATCAGCCAGGTCGGATACATGGTTGCCGCAGTCGGTATCGGCACGCCGCTGGCTCTCAACGGCGCCGTGGCCCATGCCTTCAGCCACATTCTCTACAAGGCCCTCCTCTTCATGGGAGCAGGGGTGGTCCTGCAGGCGACCGGTCGGAGCCGGCTGAGTGACCTGGGCGGATTGGGCAGGACGATGCCGGTGACGCTGTGGCTGTACATGGCGGGCGCCTTCTCCATTTCGGGATTTCCCCTCTTCAATGGCTTTATCAGCAAGTCAATGGTGGTCAGCGCCGCCCTGGACGCCCATCACCAGGCTGCCTACCTGCTCCTGGGCCTGGCATCGGTGGGAACCTTTCTTTCGATAGGCCTCAAACTGCCCTATTTCACCTGGTTCGGTCGCGGTCGGCAGGAAATAAATGTGTCGCAGAGTCCCCGCAACATGCACCTGGCCATGGGGCTGCTGGCTTTTCTTTGCATCGGTTTCGGAGTGTTTCCCTCGCTGCTGTACGCCGAGCTGCCCTACGGCGCCGGCTACCGGCCCTATACCATCCCTCACCTGGTGGAGAGCATTCAATTGCTCGCCGCCACCTTTTTGGGGTTCTGGTGGTACCGCTCCAGGCTGGCTGGCCAGCCGACCTTGACGCTGGACACCGATTGGTTCTATCGTCGACCGGCAGGCTGGGTTCGCCGATTCGTGGTTGAAGGGACAAGCCGACTCTTCGACCGGGCGGACGCCGGGGTCCTGGCCGGAATCGGTTGGCTGGCGGCGAGGTCAAAGAACCCCACCCTCTGGTTTGGCCGCGGGGCGGAACCCGAGCAGGCGCCGACCATGGCCGGCGAGGACCCCGATGCGACCCGGCCCAGACTGGAGTTGGCCGTGACTCTGATACTTCTCAGTGCGCTTTTGATTGCGGCAGCTGCTTTCTTCCGATAGATCGACTGTGAATGCATGAGGTCGCCAATGAACTTGAGTGTCTTCTATCCCGCCCCCGCGGGCTTGCCGGTGCCGGTCAATCCCCCCAGGGGAGATGACGAGATCTACAGCTTGGTGAGCGGCACGGACTGGCGCCAAGTGCTTCAGCTCGGGTCGGATGGTCTGGTCCGCGCCGGGGCCCTCTGGCTCTACGGTTTCCTGGACGAGGCTCACCGCCTGACCCAACAGGACTCTTCCTCGGAAGGCGCCTACTGGCATGCCCTGGTGCATCGAAGCGAGGGGGACTTCAACAATGCGCTCTACTGATTGAACATGGATGCACAGGATAGACAGGATAAACAGCCAGCCGTTTTGGTTTTGGAAATGAAGACGAACCACCAATGAACACGAATGGGGACGAATAGGGATGGAGCTCGGTCAATGACGAGCGGCGCCCGGGCGCTTCTGCAATATTGTGACGTAGGTGTCACGGCGTCATGGGAGAATGCCCACCCGGGAGCGCGGGCGTCCCGCCCGCAACCTTATTGGTGCAAACAGCCTGCGATGCAGGGCCACTTCCTCGCACAGTGCACCAAACCGGCCATTGTGGGGATCGTTACAATGGTGCCAAGTCCTGTGCGGGCGAGACGCCCGCGCTCCCGGGTGGGTCGTCCCGACGGTGCGATGGAGGACATCCGGCGGGCAATTCTCTGAAAGCCGACGGTCGCCTTCTGGAACACTCCCGTTTGTCCGCGAGCCCAGCCCCCGCCCTGCTGGGCGGATCATACAAGAGAGCCTTTTGCAAATATCGCAATCGGGTATGACATTGAGGCGGCAAGGATGATGTGCTGCAGGCTCCAGCATCCACCACGATAAGCACAAGAGACAACAGAAACCACAAAAAGCACAAAAGGCACAAAACGAGTTTCTTGATTTCGAGACTTGCCCATCCGATAGTTCTTTTTGTGTTTTTGTGCCTTTTGTGGCCATTCCCGGCAAAGGTCCCGCTGCCGAATTTTGCAAACGCCTCAAGAGTGAAACAATCGGAAATCGACCATTCCTTCGCGACCTTGGCATCCCGTCGCGGTTGACCTCAACGCCTTAGTGGCCCTTCGTGGATCACTCCTTTAATTGTCTCTCTTCGTTTGTTTCAAGTAAGCGGCCAAGCGGTTCTCGAAGACCCTATCGGACCGGAAGTCCTTCAGTCGCAACGACGATTGCAAGGAGGCAGGCAGGGCTTTCCTCGGAACCAGTCCCACGATTTCGCTGTCGGACACCCGGGTTCCCAGCCGCTCGGCCTCTTGGCAGACGGCCTGGAAGACCCTTTGGATCGAGCTGATTTCGAAGTCGGTCAGGTTGATCGATACCTGGGCCTGGTCCCTGCTCTCGAGGCTCACTCCAATTGCCTTGACATGGGGGAGTCCACCGCTGGAAGAGCGGATCTTGCGGGCAATACGATTGGCCGGCCGCACGTCCGAAGTCGCCAGATTGAGGTTGTAGGCGATCAGGAACTTGCGGGCGCCGACCGCCGTAGCTCCGGCCGTGGGGTGGAGTTGTGAACCACCGAAGTCGGGCCGTCGGGCCGTCGATGCGGCCAACTCGGAACGCAGACCCTCAAACTGCCCGCGGCGCACATTCTCCAGGCGGGCCCGTGCCGGTTGCCTGGCCGCGACCCCGTAGAGATAGACCGGGACGCCGAAACGGCGGTAGGCCTCTTTCCCCACGGTTTGCGCAATCAACGCGCAGTCCTGCAAGGTCACGCTTCTGACCGGGACGAAAGGAACCACATCGGTGGCCCCGATGCGCGGGTGGACACCCGAATGCCGATTGAGGTCAATCAGTTCAGCCGCTTTGCCTATCCCCCTCAAAGCCCCCTCCGCGACACCCTCCCTGTCGCCCACAAAGGTGATGACGGTCCGGTGGTGGTCGGAGTCCATGGTGCGGTGCAGGATCCCCACGCCCGCAACCGAGGCGATGGCGGACAGGATGCGGTCGATCACCCGTGGATCTCTCCCCTCACTGAAATTGGGGACACATTCAACGATCGTTTTCACGGTGCACCCGGCGACCTGCGCAACTTGGGCGTTCAGGATTGTGGGTTATGCCGAAGACCTCAGCAGAGAGGCGTATTCCTCGGGGAGGGTTTTGGGTTTGCCGTTTCGGTCCAGGACGATATGAGTGGTGCTGCCCGTGGCCACCAGAACGCCGCCGTTCTTCTTGGTAATCTCGTAGCGAAAGTTCAAGGTCCGCTTCCGCAAGGATTCGATGGCGGTGCGAATCTGCAGGACCTCGTCGTAAAGGGCAGGGGAATGGTAGCGGCAGCGGGCTTCCGCCACGGCCAGGTAGGCCTGGGTGTTGGATTCCATTTCAGCGTAGGAGAATCCCCGATCCCGGCACACCTCGGAGCGTCCGACCTCGAACCAGACCAGGTAGTTGGAGTAGTAGGCTACTCCCATCTGGTCCGTTTCGGCGTAGCGAACCCGAATTTCGGTGGTCACCCAACGGGTCGGGGACTGAGATGATCGCTGGAGTCGCCCGGGCATGAGAGTCGGCATTTAACCCGCATTTCCCACCAGGTCGCTGGTGGCGTCATGAAAAGTAGCTTATCTTCAGTACCTTGATCGGCTTCATGTAAAGGGCTTAGGGGTAACAGACTGTGCTGGGAATGCCCCCTGGCGAGAAATGCGGGCCAAAGCGTCCGCTTGGCGATGGAGAGCTCTGCTTATTGGGTTCCCGAAGTGGAACCGGCGGAGGCAGCAGAGTTGTTGAACTGGTCAATGATCTCCTGAGTGATCTCTATGGCGGGATTGACGAAGAAAACCTCCTGAGAAAAATTCACGATTAGGGAAATTTGATTCTCCTGGGCATATTTTGCAACCACGGGTCTCAGTTGGTTGGCGATCTGGCGCACGATCTGCTGTTGTCTCGCAGTGAATTCCTTTTGAGCGTCTTCCTGGTCCCGCTTCAGTTGAGTGTTCTTGGATTCGATATTCCTGTTCAGGGCCCTCTGGGCATCGGGATTCAGTGAGGCTGACTGCTCAACCAGTTGCCGCTGCAGGGTGGAGATCTCGTTGGTTTTCTGCTGTAACTCGGTCCTCTTGGCGGCCACCATTTTCTCGAACTCGGCAAATAGCCTCTTGCCTTCGCTGGACTCCCGGATCACGGCCGAGTAGTTAAGCACCGCCACCTTCCCGTTCGAACTCTGGGCGAACGCGCTCACAGACAGGATTGATACGCCGGCCAGCAGGCTGAGGATGAAATTTTTGGTCGACATCGTTACTCCTTGACTCAAGGATTGCGGGAGAACCCCTCCCTTTCCAATATGATACACGTGCGCCCGCGATTTTGGCTACAGAGGCTAGGGAAAGTATTTTCCAAGGGATGCGGGAAGTGACTTGATGATGTCGTTGTAGGTCACTGCCACGACCAGCAGGATCACCATGACGACGCCCACCTGAGTCACCTTCTCCCGGACGCTCAAGCTGAGGTCGCGTCCAACCAGAGACTCGACCAGAATAATGGCGATGACTCCGCCGTCCAGGATGGGGATGGGCAACAAATTGACGATTCCCAGGTTGATGCTGATCACGGCGATGAACAGGATCAAATCGGAGATGCCGGACTTGGCGGCCAGGCTGGACTGTCTGGCAATCGCAATCGGACCGCCGACCATGCTCACCGGCGCCGTACCCCGAAACAGCCGATGAAGGAACTCGAACAGCAGTCCTCCAAAGCGGATATTCCGCTCGATGGAAGCGTCCAGCGCCTCCAGCAGGGAGAGTTGCTTGACGGTGGTTCTGGCCATGGGGGTGAGCATGACCCCGATCATTCGTCTTTGGGTGGTTTCGTCCACATAGGGGGTGACTTGGAAATCCAGTTCGCGGTCGTTGCGGAGGACGGTGATGGGAATGACGGGGTCGCGGTTACGGTCCATCGCATCCACCAGATCGAGTCCGGCCTGACTGAGCAATACACCGCCCACCTTGACTACCTGGTCTCCCGGCAGAATGCCGGCTTCTGCGGCGGGTTTGCCCGCCAGCACGTCCTGTACCCGAACCGAGGCCAGTTCGAAGGGGGCAATGCCCAGGTAGCCGGCACTGTCCCGGCCTCGGGCTTCAGGCGTCAGAGTCAAGGGGAAGGTCTTTCCTCCTCGCTGGACCTGCATTTGCAGGGGGACTCCGGGACTGATGCTCACCTCCAGCAGAAACTCTTCCCAGGTGGGGTTGTGCCGAGCGCCGGCAGCGACGATACGGTCACCCGGTTTGAGATCGGATCCAAGAGCAGGGGAGTCGGACTTGATCAAGCCCACCACCACGCCTTCACGGGGCCAGAGGGGAATCTCGTATCGGTAGTAGAACAGTCCGGTCAGCAGGACCACCGCCAGCACACCGTTCATGACCGGGCCCATTACGGCCACAATGAAGCGCTGCCACTTGGGGTGGGAAAGGAACTCTTCAACCCCCCCGGTCACGTCGTCCGGGTTCTCACCCGCCATCTTGACGTACCCGCCCAGGGGAATGGCGCAGACCTTGTAGTCCGTTTCCCCGCGGCGGAAGCCGAAAAGACGGGGACCGAATCCGACCGAAAAGGCTTCGACGCGAATCTTGAAGAACTTGGCCGCGCCAAAGTGGCCCAGTTCATGGACCACCACAACGGTCCCGAACACCACCAAGACAGCCACTACACCCCACAGGAAATCGATCATCTCAGCCTTTTGTCCGCTTGGAAAGCCGTCGATCCCCGGCCGGGACCGGCGCTCGGGGCATCCTAACGGAAGTCCTTTTGAATCAAACGACGGGTTTCTCTTCGCACGGATTTATCATACTCCAGAACTTCTGCGATCGAAGAGAATTTGGCCACTGCGTTCGCCTGCTCCATCATTTTGGCGACGATCCGGGGAATTCCGGCAAAGCTGATCTCTCTCTGCAGGAAGGCTTCTACCGCCACTTCGTCTGCCGCGTTGAGTGCACAGGGCAGGGCTCCCAATTGGCGAGCAGCCCGGTAGGCCAGGTCCAGGCAGGGAAAATTCTCAGAATCGGGAAGCAGGAACTCCAACTTGGCCACTTGGCTCAGATTCAGGCCCGGCCTGGGACTCGGAAGGCGCCGGGGGTAGTTGAGGGCATACAGGAGCGGTTGCCCCATGTCGGTGATTCCGAGCTGGGCGATCATGGAACCGTCCACGAACTCCACCAGGGAGTGGACGATGGACTGGGGATGAACCCAGACCGAGATTTGCCCCACATCGAGGTCGAAGAGCCAGCGTGCTTCCAGTATCTCCAATCCCTTGTTCATCATGGTCGCAGAGTCCACGGTGATGCGGGCACCCATTTTCCAGGTGGGATGACGCAAAGCCATCTCGGGGGTGACTCGGCTGAGCTGCTCGCTGCTGTGGCCCCGAAAGGGGCCTCCGGATGCCGTGAGGATGACTCGTGCGACTTCGCCGGCATGGCCGCAACGCAGACACTGGTGGATCGCGTTGTGTTCGCTGTCGACGGGGATGATCTGCACCCCGTTGCGGCGGGCCAGCTCCGTCACCAGTTCTCCCGCAACCACCAGCACTTCCTTGTTGGCCAAGGCGATCTGCTTGCCGCTTTCGATGGCCCGGCAGGTGGGAGCCAGTCCGGCGATTCCCACGATAGAGCTCACTACCAGGTCGGTTTCGGGGTGGGTAGCCACGCGCAGCAGACCCTCCTCCCCGACCACGATCTCGGGCCGGGAGGAGGGAGGCAGGTTTTCCAGCCTTCGGGCCAGTTCCGTCGAGACTTCCCCGGTGGACACGGATACCAGCTCGGGGTGGAACCTTCCGACCTGATCGGCCAGCTTGGCCGTGTTGCGACCGGCAGCCAGGGCAACCACTCGAAATTCACCGGGCAGCTCTTCCACCACCCGTAGACAGTTTCTGCCCACGGAACCGGTTGACCCCAGCAAGGATATTGTTTTCATGACATTGAGACTTGTGGACTATGCCCCTTCAAACAGGTGCAGGTAGAAATAAAGCAACGGGGCCGCGAACAGGACCCCGTCGATACGGTCCAGCAATCCACCGTGGCCGGGCAGAAGGTTGGACGATTCCTTGGTCCGGGAACCTCGCTTGATGGCCGACTCGGCCAAATCTCCCACCTGGCCGGCGACCCCCAGGGACCAGCAGAGCAGAAAGCGGGGAATCAGAGGGAACTGGGGAATGAGAACCTGGCCCACCAGGGCCGCCAGGCTGTTTCCCAACAAGGCGCCGACGGCTCCCTCCCAGGTCTTTCCGGGACTGATTCTGGGAGCCAGCGGGCGCTTCCCCAGCAGACCGCCGATGTAGTAGGCGGCCGTGTCTCCCAGCCAGATGGTCAGCAGGAGAAACAGGATCCACTCCGGTCCATCACCTTGGGTGCGGTTGTGGACGGCCACAAGGAAGCCCAGAGTAGCGGAGACATAGACCAGGCCCAGCAGCGTCACTCCGCAGGTTGACAGCGTTTCCTGCAGCTTGCGCCCTGGTCGAAGAGTCAGCACAAGGCAGGTCATCGCCGCCAGGACCAACAACCAGAAAACGGCCGAGTGGTTGGCGGGAGAGTGATAGAAGCTCCCGACCAGCAGAAGCGAAAAAGCATGGGCGACCCCTCGGAAACCGCGGATGCCGGTGCTTCTGGACAGTTGAAAGAACTCCTCCAGAGCAACGGCCGCGCCCCCTGCGACGACTGCCAGGAAACACCAGGACGGCAGGTAACCGACCACGCCGATCAGCGGGGGAACCAGTACAACGGCTGTCAGCCAGCGTTTCATTGGTTCGCCAAGCCTCCATAACGCCGCTCCCGGGACTGGTAGGAAAGTACAGCCTCGAAGAAATCCTTCCGTCGAAAATCGGGCCAAAGGGTCTTGGTCACCCAGATTTCGGAATAGGCAATCTGCCACAGCAGGAAGTTGCTGATGCGCAGTTCCCCACTGGTCCGAATCAGCAGGTCCGGATCCGGCTGGCCGGCGGTATAAAGGCACTGGGCAATCGACTCTTCGTCGATGGCCGCCTCATTCTGTCCTCCGTTCTGGCGTTGCCGCCACAGCGCGTTGAAGGCGTCGACCAGCTCCGCCCGACCGCCGTAGTTGAGCGCTACGTTGAAACGCAGGCCACTGTTGCCGGAAGTCTTCTCCCTGGCCCATTCGAGCTCCCTCTGAATGGAGCGGTCCAATTCCTGAGTGCGCCCCAAGGTGCCAAAACGGATGTCATTGGCCATCAAATTGGCAATTTCCTTGTTCAGGTACTCCTTGAGCAGGCTCATCAAGGTGGCGACCTCGCGTCGGGGGCGCTTCCAGTTCTCAATGGAGAAGGCGTAGAGGGTCAGGATTCGCAGCTTGAGACGAGCCGCGGTCTCCACCGCCTCTCTCACCGAGGTAATTCCGGCCCGGTGCCCGGCCACCCGAGGTAAGCGGCGTTGTTGGGCCCACCGGCCGTTTCCATCCATGATAATGGCCACATGCTGAGGAATGCTGTCCAGGTCCAACTGCTCGAACAGCCGGCGGTCGTCTTCGTCTTTTCCCCAATGGGGAGCGAAGTTGCGTTGAATTTCGCGACTGTTTGCTGGCATGGGCCTCATCCCGAATGGACTGCCGTCGAGCGAGCCGGAGAGATATGCGGGCTATGATCAGGGCAATGCCCCGGCCGCGAGGCTTCCGGCCCGGGGTAACGGAAAGCCGGCCCGGCGAATCCGCGCATCTTGTCCTTGGGGGATTGGGTGTGCGATAGGGCCATCCCGCATTTCTCACCGCGGGCTGAACTCACGAGGCGAGTTCAATGGAGCCGGATTAATTTCTTCAACGTCTGCTCGCGGCCGAAGAGGCTGGCAGGGTACTACCTTCGAGGGAGCATTTGCGCGTTGAAGGGAAAACGACAAGCCAGGACGCGCCCCGCACCGCATGTAAGTGCAAACCATCAAAATAGCACCAACAAACTGTTGAAAACAAACGGTCTTTACAGGCTGTACCAGCGTCCCGGTGAGAGGTGCGGGTTAGTAAAAGACCCGGACCAGGAAAAGCCCTTTGGCTGGAGCGGTCGGGCCGGCTCTGGAACGGTTTTTCGATTCCAGTATGGCAGGGATGGCTTCCACCGGGAGCTTGCCCCTGCCTACTTCCAAAAAGGTGCCGACCAGGTTCCTGACCATGTGGTGCAAAAACCCGTCAGCACAGACGTTATATTCCAGAAGTTTTCGCCGGGTGTCAAACACAAAAAGGGAGGAGGTAACCCGGCGGATCTTGGATCTTGCCTGGCTGCCGGCGTCGCAAAAGGCGCTGAAGTCTTGCCTTCCCACCACCAATTCGGCGGCCCGATTCAACTTCTCATGGTCGAGAATCCGATAGAAGTGATGGACATAGGGGTATTCGAAGGGAGGGCACCAGGGCGTGTTCAAGATTCGATATCGATAGTGTTTGGTTCGGGCGTGGCGACGGGCGTGGAAATCGGCCGCGACCTGCTCGATTCCGGTAACACGGATCGTTGCCGGAAGCCGGGAGTTCAAGGCCTTCCAGAGACTGGACGAATCCATGTGCGAGGTCGTATGGAAATGACAGACCTGGGCCAGAGCATGAGTTCCGGCGTCGGTTCTTCCCGAGCCGCAGACATGGACCGGCTCCCGAACGATGCTCTCCAGCGTCCGGGTCAATTCTCCCTGGATGGTTCGGAGTCGGGGCTGGATCTGCCATCCGTGATAACCGGTCCCATCGTACTGGACCTCCAACCGCAGGTTTCGCGGACGCGGACGCGGGCTTTGCAACGAGTCATGACGGCCTGGAGTGGGAGCAGGGTCGGATAGCATCTCGAGTTGCGCTTCGCGCCGGGCATGACCGGCCCCGCGGGTCAGGTGCGGCTGCCCGGTTTGTGGGGTTTGGAACCGGATTTGCAAAGCGGACACTTTTCGGGTGGGAAGGTAGGAATATTCAGGCTCCAAAGGCAGTGGTGGATCACACCCGGAAGCGCCTGTCCACCGCTTCGATCGATAATGGAGGCCACGCTGACTGGAGTGGCTCCGTGGTCTTCCACCAAAGCCATCGTTTCCCGGGTCGATCCTCCGGTGGTGACGACGTCGTCGACGATGAGAGCCTTCTCTCCCTCACGGATCCGGAAGCCGCGCCGAAGCCTCAGGACATTACCCTGGCGTTCCGCGAATACCGCGCGGCGACCGAGGCTTCGGCCGAGTTCGTGTCCGATGATAATGGCTCCCATGGCCGGGGAAACGACCAGGTCGGGCTTGTCCGGGCCCATGAGGGCAGTCAGCCGGTCCGCACACCACTCGGCGTGCCTGGGCCACTGCAGGACCTTGGCGCATTGGAGGTATTGAGGGCTGTGAAGTCCGGAACTGAGCAGGAAGTGTCCTTCCATGAGGGCTCCGGTATCGGTGAAGATCCTCCGGATGTGGTCTGGATTGGACATGGGCGGATTTGACGGGTCTGAAAGCAGGGATGGTAGCACCGGCCATTCGGTAAATCAATTGAGGCAGGCGGGCGGTGTCGGAACGGTTGCAGGAGGGGCTCCCCGGTTTGGAATTGTTGAAACCAACCCGGAAGGGAACACGTTTTTCAATACCGTGCTGCCCATTATGGATACCTACGGCTGACCACTCAGAGAAGGAGCTGTCAATGCCTCGAACTCAACACTTCATCTACGCCTTGTCCAGGGGATTGCTACCCGTGTTGCTCGGGTTGGGCATTCTGACGGCCCCGACGGCCACGCTGGGCCAGTCGGTGTTTCCGCTTCCCGGCTGGTTCAAGGACAATATCGTTCGCCCCCCCATCCCGGAACGCCAAGGGGAAGCCTCGGACTTTTTGAGCGGTCTGATGCAGCGGGACCAGGTGGGATTGACCGAAGCCGACGCCGTTCAGATGGTTCTCGAGAGCAATCTGGACGTGGTGGTGGAGCGCTTCGATCCCCGCATGTCCGAGTATGAGATCGACATGGCCTACCGGCTCTTCGATCCGACCCTTTCGATGACGCTGGGCGCGAACAGAGATACGCGGCCGCTGACTACAACGTTTCTGACCGGAACCGAGACCCAGACCAGCTTGTCTCATTCCGTCAACGTGGGAGTGAGCAAGCTCTTCGAGACCGGGACGCTCTTCGGAGTGGACTACACCAGCAACCGGGTCTCCGACAACAACCTGAGGAATTTTCTCAATCCCTACTGGCGGGCCTCCCTGACCGCATCCGTCAGCCAGCCGCTGCTCAGGAATTTCGGTCTCCTTCCCAACACCCGCCTGATCAGAATCGCCCGCAACAACAAGGACATCAGTCAGCATCTCTTCGAACAGCAGGTCGTGCAACTGGTCAATCAAGTCCAGAACCTGTACTGGGACCTGGTCTTTGCCGGCAAGGACGTGGAGGTCAGGAGAAAGTCCCTGGACCTGGCCGTCAAAACCAACGAAGATAACAAGCGGATGGCCGAGATTGGAACCCTGGCGCCGATCGAAGTGGTTCAGTCGGAGGCCGAGATTGCCAACCGCAGGGAGGCCTTGATCCGGGCTGAGTACTCGCTGGCGCAAATGGAGGATCAGATGAAGAAGCTGATCTCCTCCCTGGGGGACCCCGGCAGGGTGGCAGTGAGGATCGTGCCTCTGGATTCCCTGGCTACCATGGACGACTTCAGGGACTTCGACCTGGTGCAGGCGGTGAGCTACGCCATCGAGCAGCGGCCGGAGATCAAGCAGCAGCGCAAGCGGATCGACAACGCGGGCATAGACCTGAAGTATTTCCGCAACCAGCTCCTTCCCGATGTTCGCTTCAACGTCAGCTACGGAACGGCGGCACTGGAAGGAGTCAGCAGAGTATTCGAAGGGGGCGGGCTCGGTGGGTTGCCGTTTTTTGGGGGAACACCCGTCGTTGCCGGCACCACCGGGTTGGGAGATGCCTTCAACCGGCTGCTGGGCTCGGATTTTCCCACCTATGGGGCTTCGGTCTCGGTTGAGATTCCCTTGAGCAATCGGTCCCGGCGTGCGGACTTTGCACGAGCCAGCGTATCCCGGCGGCAATCGCAAAAGCGGCTTCGGGCCCTGGAGCAGCAGATTGCCCTGGAGGTGCGCAATGCCCACACCCAGCTGGAAATGAACCGCGCCCGCATTGAAGCCACCCAAAAGGCCCGGGAGTTGGCGGAGCGGAACCTGGAGGCGGAGCAGAAGAAATTTCAGCTCGGCACCTCCCAGATCCGATTCGTATTGGAGGAACAGGTGCGGCTTGCCGAAGCCCAGACCAATGAAGTCAACGCCCAGGTGAGCTTCACCAAGGCCAAGAGAGATCTGGACCGGGCCATGGGCAAGACGCTCGAACTTCAGAACATCAGTATTGGAGATGCGATTGCCGGAAATGTGGCTCCAAGGGGCTTGGGAAGGGAGGCCGGGGGAAGCTGAAAGGCAGTGGAGAGTGGAGAGTTGTCAGTGGAGGGTTTCGGGAGCGGCCAAGCGCCTTGTGAGGTGGTTGCATCCCCTAAGCGGCTACGCCAAGATCAACAAGATGCTTGCCTGAGACAACCGAGAAAAGAGTGATCCACGAAGACACACGAAGGACGACGAAGGGCCACTAAGGCGTTGAGGTGAACCGCGACGAGATAGCAACGTTACGGAAGGATGATCGATTTCTGATAGTTTCACTCTTGTATGATCCGCACATCAGGGCAGGGGCCGGACTTACCTGAGAATATGCTGTGTTAGCCGGCTTCCTTGAGAGCGGCGAAGCCGCGGCAGCACTTAGCCGTGGGCGTCAGCCCATGGGAAACGTCGCCTATGGGTGTCGAGCCGCGTAGGCGGCGGCAGCAGCAAATGCCGGTGAGCCCACGTGAAGCACAAGCCGACGCAATGATGTTTATTTGAAACAACGCCTTGAGCCGGGTGGCGGAACATCCGTTCTAAGTCCAGCATGGTTAGACGGCTAATTTACATGGATGCACAGGATGCACAGGATGGTTTGGCGGGGGTTTCACCGTGCTGAGTTCAACCATCGCCTCTGTTCCAACACGGAATTCCCAAAACCCGCTCCCAGGCTCATGGATCACTTCCAGAACCCACCCAAACATCGAGCGGATCTGCTTCCTGTGACGCAGCCTCTCGTGCCGTTTATCCTGTCTATCCTGTGCATCCATGTTCAATCAGTAGAAAACCGGTTTGGCACGACAGGGCCCTTGTTTCCGATTGGCCATAAAGATTCGTTGTTTCACTCTCGTATGATCCGCCCGGCAAAGCGGGAACCCGGCCAACGACTAAAAACTAGACACTAATCACTCTCCACTCTCCACTACCTTGAAGATTTCGGCAACCGTCATCACGCTCAATGAGGAAAGGCATCTTGGGCGCTGCCTGGAATCGGTTCGTGGCGTCGCCGACGAAGTGATCGTGGTGGATGCCGGTAGCCAGGATCAGACCTGCGCCATTGCTGCTCGATGGGGCGCCCGTGTCATCACGCGCAACTGGACCAACTACTCCGACCAGAAAAACTTTGCGGCTGCGCAAGCCTCCCACCAATGGATCCTCAGCCTGGACGCCGATGAGTGCCTCAGCCAACCGCTTAGACAGCAACTGCTGGAGGTGAAGACCCTTCCCAAGACGGCCAACGCCTACGAGTTTCCAAGGAGAACCTGCTACCTCGGTCGCTGGATTCGCCATTGCGGCTGGTATCCCGACCGCAAGCCGCGTTTATATCGGCGCCAGCACGGGCAATGGGTCGGTGAATTCGTCCATGAGCATCTTTCCTGCGACGGCCCCGTGGCCCGCCTGCAGGGCGACCTTCTTCACTACACCTGCGATTCTGTTTCCGACCATGCCCGTCGGGTGGGGAACTACACCAGTCTGGCGGCTCGGGATCTGCAGACTAGAGGAATAAGGAGCGGTCCCCTCAAGATCCTGGGTTCGCCTGTCGCCGCCTTTTTGAGCAGCTATTGCTTCAAGGCCGGCTTTTTGGACGGATTGCAGGGCCTTTTGATTTCGATCTTTGCCGCCTACTACAACTTCCTCAAGTACTCCAAGCTCTGGGACCTGCAGCGGTCCCCGGCGCCCGGCCACGCGCTCGGAGGGGAACCCGCGGACACCGGGGACAGCCTCCCGCCGAAAGGCCGCGAGGACTGAACGGGCGCGTGTTGCAGTTCCCGGGCTTCGGGGCAGGCGAGGATCTCCGAATGAGGGGACCGGTTCATTCACCATGAGGATCCTTCACCTGGATTCGGGACCCGCCTGGCGGGGTGGCCAGCAACAACTGCATCACTTGATGGGAGGGCTGAGAAGACAGGGGATTCAGCAATTCCTGGCCGCACGCAGGGGAGGTCCTCTGGCAACCCGTGCTGCCGAACTGGAGGTGCCGGTTCAGGGACTGTCCCTGTCCTCCGAGTGGGACCTCGTCTCCCTGGCGGGCTTGGCCAGGCTGGTTGGCCGTTTCCGGCCGCATCTGATTCACGCTCACGATTCTCGGACACTGGGTCTGGCCGTTTGGCTGAAGACCTTTGGTTGGAGGGGCGAAGTTGTGGCTGCCCGCCGGGTCGCCTTCAGCATCCGCGGCAACCCCTGGTGGAAGTTCAAATATGCCCGACAGACCAGCCGGGTCATAGCCGTTTCCCGCTACGTCCGCGAATTGCTCATTCGGGAGGGTCTGGATCCGCAGCGGGTGGAAGTCGTATACGATGGCGTGGACACCGGGCGGGCGCTGCCGGAGCGGAGGTTCGGAAGGCGGCGGCGCCTGGGCTTTGCCGACGCCGAGTTTCTTATCGGATGCGTCGGTCACCTGACCCCGGAGAAGGGGCATGCGTTTCTGATCCGGGGCTTTTCCGAGATCCTGAAGACCCATCCTGACTCCCGGCTTGCCGTTGTGGGAGAGGGACCCCTCCGAGCGGGACTGGAACTGTTGATCCGGGAACTGGGCCTCAGTGATCGCGTCGTTCTGACGGGATTTGTTTCCGACCTGGATGACTTGCTGCCGGGATTCGATCTGTTGGTGCATCCGTCTCTGGCGGAAGGTCTGGGATCGGTCCTTCTGCAGGCCATGTCCCACCAGGTTCCCCTTTGCGCCAGCCGCACCGGCGGGATTCCCGAGGCGGTCATCGATGGAGAGACCGGATTCCTGTTTTCGCCGGGCGATCCGGAGGCCTTGGCGCGGTCGGTGTTGCGGGCCAGAAGCAATCCCGACCGGGCGCGCCGGCAGGCTGAGCGGGCGTTTGCCAGGGTGCAGTCGGATTTTTCAGTGGAACGGATGGTGGCGGAAACGTTTCGGGTTTACTCCGAGTTACTCAATAGTTAGATCCCGTTGATTCTTCTATGTCATTGATGGAATGGGTTTTCATCTCCCTGGGTCTGAAGATCGGCAGCTTTCTGAACGTTTGTATTGTCAGAGTCCCCCGCCGGCAATCCATCGTGTCGCCCAGGTCTTCCTGTACATACTGTGGCCAAGCCCTGAAGCCTTATGACAACATCCCTCTGATCAGCTTTCTGCTGTTGCGCGGAAAGTGTCGGTTCTGCAAAGGAACCATCTCCTGGCAGTATCCGGTGGTAGAGGCCCTGACGACAGCCATCTTCTGGGGCACCTTTATCAGTAACGGGCTCCAGTGGAAGACGGCGGTGTTGCTGGTCTTTTTTTCGGCATTGATCGTGCTGGTTTTCATAGACCTGAACCATCGCCTTCTGCCGGACGTCATCACCCTGCCCGGGATCGCGCTCGGGATTGTCCTGAGCCTGCTGGTCGGGATCGAGGACGAGGCCGGAACCGCTCTGGTACAGTTGGCGGGGTTGCCGGATTCCAGCGGCCGCTGGGGCTGGCTGGCGGGTTCGCTGTTGGGGGCGGTCGTCTGCGGCGGATTTCTCTGGCTGGTGGGAGCCGTCTACTTCAAGCTGAAGAAGGTGGAGGGACTGGGGGGCGGCGATCTGAAGCTGATGGGCATGGTGGGGGCCTTTCTGGGGGTGAAGCTGGGTCTGTTGACCATCATGCTGGGGTCCTTTCTGGGGGTTCTGATCGGCTTGGGCTACATCAAGATGACCGGCAAGGACTACCGCTATCCGCTTCCCTTCGGATCCTTCCTTGGAATGGCAGCCATCGGCGTAGCCCTTTGGGGGCAGCAACTGGTCTCCTGGTATCTCGGGATCGCCGGAAGGCTTTGATCTTACTTGAGGTCGGTGAGTTGCCGGTAGGAGAGCCGGGCATGCCGGAGGGCCTGAAACTGGGCTGACACGATCCGGGAGAAGTAGTGGATTCGGACGCTTTCTCCCTTGATAACCGAGGGAGCGCTCCCCGTTTTCGGATGTGAGATGACCGCTCCACGGATGCTTATCCCGGTTCCCGAACCCACCGGGTATCCCTCGAACCTCAACCGGCCGTTGGCGATGATCACCCCTTCGTAACGGAACGAGCCCCTGACCGTCAGGTCTCCGTTGACAATCAGGAATCCCTGTCCTCGGGAATTTCCCGACACCCTCAGGTCCCTGTCGGCGAATGTCGGGACACTGCGGTTCGTACCGGGTCCACCGAGCCGCAGGTCGGTTCCCGAGTAGATGCCCGAGGAAACAGTGACAGCCGAGTCCACCCGTTGAATGGGGATAGACACCGGAGGTTCAAACAAGGCTGTCAGGGCAGCGATGTTGTGGCTCGAGGATGAGGATGAGAGGACGGCGGGTGCACCGCGGACCGCGCTTGTGTTCCCGAAGACTCCGCCCCGGGTGTCGATTCCGGCCAGGTCGCTCCCGCCGTCCCCGTCTTTCCCGATGATCTTGACCGCACCCACCAGCCGCACTTCGGTCTTGTTGTAGAGCGCGGCCGAAAAGGGAGGCATGGGAGGCCGGGCCAACTCGGTACGAACCATCTGCCTGGAACCGGAGGGGTCGGCAGCCATCCCCGTCAACAGGTAGACCGGCGAACCGTACTGACCGGCCCGCGACCCCGCGAATTGAAAGGCTCTCAACCCCGGGGCGCTGTTGTCATAGCCGTAGGCAACCACCTCGCGGTTGTTCCGCGAATCGCCATCGAGTTCATAACCCGCCCGCTCTTCGGTCTTCCGGCAGATTCGGACCCAGGCAAATTTCACGCCGGCCAGGTTGGAATCGATGAATCGGGCCGAGGTCATCCCATGGGTGCCGTAGGAGGGGTCAAAGTAGGGATTGGTGCCGGCGTTGCCGGCGGTAGGATCGACGCTGCTGTCCCGGCGGAGATAGACGGCTTCGTGCTTGGCCACCGGCAGGATCTCAGGGAGCCTGGAGCGGCCTTCCTGGGCCGCAGACTCGGCGAGATAGTGGTTGACCAGGCGGGAGCGCAAATTGTGGTTGATCAGGGTTTCAGTGGTGGTGACGAAGGTCGCGGTCAACCCGACAAGAGTCAGGATGGCAAGGGCCATCAGGGCGGCCACCAGCACCATGCCGCCTTCCGGCCGGGCAGAGGGTTCTGACCCAAGCGCGATTACGTCCATCATCCGGTTCATAGGTTGATTGGCTTTACGCGAACCGACCGGCTGACGGTCCTATGGCGGCCGGAGGGTAGATCGGAGGCCCGACTGCGAAGGGTGAGGTCAATTCGGACACTGGCCGCCTGGGTCGCCCTCGAGGTGACGTTCCCGGAAGCGTCGAAATAAGAGAAACGGCAGCTTTCAACCAGTCGGGAGAGCGTTTGGGCGGGACCGCCGGGCAGGGTCCCGGCATCGCCTATGGGTCCGGCCCTGCGAGTCAGAGTCAACGGGGGCGTTGCACCCGACACCGCGTACTCGAAGTAATCCACTCGGTTGTCGGCGTTGATGTCTCCAGTGAACACCAGCCTGTCGGAGCGGCTCTCGGCCAGGATTCCCCTGGATACCAGGTTCAACCTTCCGGAAGACCGCAGATAGTGGCCGTCATAGGCGTTGGGAGGCGGAAAGCCGGTCCGGCGCAACTCCTTGACCATGAGGGTCAGGATGTCTCGGAGTTGCCGATGAATCTCCGATTCCTGTCGTCCGCGCATGGAAACTCCGCCCCCCTCCAGCAGAGTTGAGAGGACCGCTCCCAGGATGGCGCTGACCAGTCCCAGGACAATGATCAACTCGAGCAGGGAAAATCCCCCGGCATTGGCTGGTTTCGAGGCCATGATGCTCACTACATTCCCAAGGCGGGAGCGGTGTAGAGCCTGACGATTCTCATGCTGACCGGGTGGAAGGAGGAGTGGCCGCCGGTCTTGCGGGTGGCGCTGGTGATCACTTTGCGACCATCCAATGTACGGACGTGCCAGCGGGTTTCGAACTCGATACCGGTCGGGCTGTGCGAGTGAAGCTTCACCGTGGCGGTCCTGGCATGGGAGGGAGAAGAGGGAGCCGAGAAGTCGATTTCATGGTCCGGGGTCAGCGATTCGGTTGAATCGGCCAGCCCGGCATGATTCAGCGGCAAGGACTTCAACTCCTCCAGAGTGGACTGCGTCATTCGGAGGGCAGTCGCTTCCAGTTTGGAGTTAAAATGACTGGACAGGGCCAGCAGCAACAGGGAGGCCGTCGCGAGCAGGCCTACGGTCAGGACCGCCGAGGCAATCAGCAGTTCCAGCAGGGTGAAGCCGCTCCCGAGCGGCCGACCGGACACCCCTCCGGTAAGGAAACCGTTCCAGTGGCCCCCGGCCTGTACTTGGATGCCATAAGGCTTGAGTTGCGTCCACTGAGGTCTCAAAGTTCCTGTCCGCCTGACCCATGATAAGGCAAGCGGCCGGATTGTCAACACCTCTGGAAGCAATTGCTGGGCGTCGGGGAAGATATTGTTTTATCTTACTTATAATAAAGGTTTTAGTATCTTGGAAACCGTGGTGGTGGCGGGCCTGATCCTGATTCTGCTAGCGCTTGCGCTTCCCGGCTTCAGCCGCTATTGGGAGGTCAATCGGTTGAATGCGGCAGTTCAGACGATGCTCTCCAATCTGGATCGGGGACGTTATCGGGCCATCGCAGGAAACCGGGAGGTGGTGGTGCGATTCCAGCCGAAACAGCGGTCCTACCGCCTGTTCGAGGACTTGGACGGCAATGGCTTGCGGGGGCCGTCGGAACCGTTGGTGGGAGCCTATTCGCTACCGAACCAGGTCAACTTCGACACCTCCGGGCTGAGCGGTCCTCCCGCCGCCGCGACTCCCCGGCCGCTGCCGGATCCCGTCACCTTCAGCGGGGATCGGTTCACCTTCAACCCCGAGGGTTATTGCAACCAGATGGGTACCGTTTACCTGCAGAACGGCTCCGGCGACGCCGCGGCCATCTCCTGCTCCCTGCCCGGAGTCGGACGCCTGCGCCGCTATGCATGGCATCGATCCAAGGGGGTTTGGGAATGAGCCTATGCCAGCAGCTTGGTGATGATCTTGCCGCCGACGTCGGTCAATCGGGCGTCCCGACCGCGGAACTTGAAGGTCAGCTTGGTGTGGTCGATTCCCAGCAGGTGCAGGATGGTGGCCTGAACGTCGTGCACGTGAACAACGTCCTCGACCGGTGAGAAGCCGATTTCGTCGGTCTTGCCGATGGTCTGTCCGGGCTTGGTCCCGCCGCCTGCAAACCACATGGTGAAGGCATCGATGTGGTGGTTGCGACCGATGGTGTCGCGTACTTCTCCCATCGGAGTCCGACCGAACTCGCCGCCCCAGATCACCAACGTCTCGTTCAACAAGCCTCGCTGCTTCAGATCGCGGATCAGCGCGGCGATAGGTCGGTCGACATCCAGGCACACCTTGTCGAGACCGTTGTCCAGGTCGGCGCCGGCTCCCCCGTGATGGTCCCAGTCCGTGTGGTAGAGCTGGACGAAACGCACGCCCCTCTCGACCAGGCGGCGCGCCAGAATGCAATTGTTGGCGAACGACTTGGCGCCCGGCTTGGCTCCATACATCTGGAGGGTGGCTTCCGGCTCGGAGGAGAAGTCAATCAGTTCGGGACCGCTGACTTGCATGCGGTGAGCCATCTCGTAAGCCGAGATCCTGGTGGAAATCTCCGGGTCTCCGACCTGCCGTAGCTTCATGCGGTTCAGGTCGAGGATGGCATCGATGGTGGCCTGTTGTTGTGCCGGGCGGAAACCCGGGGGATTCGACATATTCAGGATTGGGTCCCCTCCGCTCCGGAAGGGCACTCCCTGATGGGCCGTCGGAAGGAATCCGCTGGACCAGTTCAGCGCCCCGCCGCGCGGACCTCGCCGGCCTGACTGCAACACCACGAATCCCGGCAGGTCCTTGGATTCGCTACCGATGCCGTAGCTGATCCAGGAACCCATACTGGGACGCCCGAAGATCGGAGTGCCGGTATTCATCATCACCTTGGCCGGTGCGTGGTTGAAATTGTCGGTGTGGACCGATTGGAGGAACGCCAGGTCGTCGACCACTCCCGCCGTGTGCGGGAGGCATTCCGACACCCATGCACCCGACTGGCCGTAGCGCTTGAAGGTCCGGCTGGCGCCCAGCAGTTTGGGTGGATCCTTGGCGAAGCTTTCCATGAAGGCGAAGCGCTTGCCTTTCATCCAGGAGGGGGGAATGGGTTTGCCGTTCAACTTCTGTAGTTCGGGTTTGGGTTCCCACAACTCGAACTGGCTGGGGCCGCCGGCCATGAAGAGGTAGATGACGTTCTTGGCTTTCGGTGCGACATGCAGCTTTTCGAGGGCGGGTCCGTTCCTTGTCGAACCGTACAGCGAATCACCCACGAAGAGGGCAGTCAACGCCGTCTTGCCGAGACCCAAGCCGCATTGCTCGAAGAAATGACGGCGCGTGATGGTGTGCAGGACTCGCTCTTCCAGCTCTTTGGAATGCATCATGGCCTCGTTATGAACTCGTCCAGGTTGAGCAGGACGCGGGAAACGGCCACCCAGGAGGCCAGCAAGAACGCATCGTCGCTCCCGGCGGGTTCGCCGGTGACCTGGTGGGCTTCCAGGGGGCGGGTGCCGAAGTCGTCGCGCATGTGTGTCAGGAGTGATTGCAGCCGTGCCTCCTCTTCCGGTTCCGGGGGCCTGGCCAAGGAGCGCTCAAAAGCGTACCGGATACGCTGGGATCGGGTTGGGCCTCCCCGTGCGACCGTCACCCGGGCAAAGGCTCGGGAAAATTCTGTCTGGGTCTGGTCGTTGAGAAGAGTCAATGCCTGAAGTGGCGTATTGGAGCGGTTGCGGCGCGTCTCCGCAGACTGAGCGTTGGGGGCGTCGAACGTGGTCAAGCCTGGATAGGCAGCCGAGCGGCGGAAGAAGGTGTACATGCCGCGGCGATAGCGGTCGGGTCCCTCGTCGGTTTCCCATTTGCGGTTGACTTGGGTGAACTGACCCGACCCTTCGGGTTGAGGCGGGAAAACACTCGGCCCTCCCAGGGTGGAGACCAGCAGGCCGGACGCGGCCAGCGATGCATCCCGGATAATCTCGGCCTCCAGGCGCAGCCGCTTCTGCCGGGCCAGAAGCCGGTTTTCCGGGTCGACTCCCGACAACTCGGGCCGTGCCGCCGATGACTGGCGGTAGGTCGCCGAGGTGACGATCAGGCGGTGCATCGCCTTCGTACTCCAATCCCGGCGGACAAATTCCGAGGCCAGCCAGTCCAGCAACCGGGGATGGCTGGGTGGCGTTCCCTGCGACCCGAAGTCGGCCTCGGTTTCGACCAACCCCAAACCGAAGTAGCGTTGCCACATGCGGTTGACCGTTACCCTGGCCGTCAGGGGATGGTCCGGTGACACCAGCCAGCCAGCCAGATCGAGGCGGTTGAGTTTCCGGCCGTCGGGCAGACCCGGAAGAACGGCGGGAGTGCCCGGGCGAACCGTTTCTCCTTTCCGGGTAAAGTCACCGGACAGGTGGATGTAGGCGGTGCGCGGCTCCGGCAACTCGCGCATGATCAGGGCCGCATCCAGTGTGGGTTCGGCCTCTTGAAGGGCGCGCAGCCCCTCCCGGCGTGCCTGCCAGGCAGGGTCCCGCGCAAAAAAGAAGAGGTCCAGCACGCGTCTTTGGTAGATGTTTCGCCGCTCCGGCAAAATCTTGAGGGATTCCCGGATTTGCGGTGCAATCGAAGCCCGCCCCTCCCGGGGAAGTCCTTCTTCCCAGTTGGCCAGTGTGTCTTCCAGCTTGGTCTGGTAGGCCTTCAGCTCCTTTTCCAGGATCGATCTCTGCTGTCGGATCGCTTCTCGTCGTGCGAAGTCTTCCGGCTTTCCGAACTCGAGCATCGGGTCCAGTTTGCGCTGGTTCTTTTGCTCGAGGGAGACTTCACCCCCCAGTTCGTCGATGTTGTTGAAGAAGGCATAGAGTCGGTAGAAATCTTTCTGTGAGATCGGGTCGAACTTGTGGTCGTGGCAGCGGGCGCACCCCACCGTCAGTCCCAGGAATGCCTCACCGGTGGTGCTGACCCGGTCCACCACAGCTTCCACGCGGTATTGCTCGAAGTCGATGCCGCCCTCTTCATTGATCATGGTGTTGCGGTGAAAACCCGTGGCGACCAGTTGGTCCCGGGTTGGATCGGGAAGAAGGTCACCGGCCAGCTGCTCCGTCACGAATCTGTCAAAGGGCATGTCCTCATTGAGCGCGTTGATGACCCAATCACGGTAATACCACATCGGACGGTTCCCGTCGCTGGAATAACCGTTGGAGTCGGCATAGCGAGCGATGTCGAGCCAATGGCGTCCCCAACGCTCCCCGTAATGGGGGGAATCCAGCAAACGATTCACCAGGCGCTCGTAGGCGCCGGGCCTGGTATCGGCCAGGAACTCGGCAATTTGCCGGGGAGTTGGAGGCAGGCCGATCAGATCGAGACTGACGCGGCGTATGAGTGTCCGCCGGTCGGCCTCGGGGGAAGGAGAAATTCCAGCGGCTTCCAGCCGAGCCAGGACGAAGCGGTCGATGGGGCCGCGCACCCATTGCCTGTTCTTCACCCGGGGGGGCTCAGCCTGTCCTGGCGGTTGAAAGGCCCAATGGGAAGGCCCGGCGCGCGGGTTATCATGTCCGGCTTCTACGCCCCAGGGAGCCCCGGCCCCGACCCACCGGGTCAACACCGCCACCTCGCGATTCTGCAACGGTCCGGCCGGTGGCATCTTCAGTTCGCCCGTTTGGCGGACGGCCTGAATCAGCAGGCTTCGGGCGGGTTCCCCGGGGACAACGGCAGAGCCACGGCCGCCACCCAGCAGCGCCGACTCGCGGGACTCCAGGGAAAGACCGCTCATTCTGGCCTGGCTGTTGTGACAGCCCAGGCAATGCTTGGCGAGCAGCGGTCGCACATTCTCCTCGAAGAACCGCCGTTCCTCGAGGCTGGATTGAGCGACCGCGAGCTGGGCTGCCGCCAACCACAGCACCGCCGTTGCAATTCGAAACAGGCTCAATGGGGCTGTCTTGTTCAAAGTCAATGCCTCAGCGGTGCGTGGGGTCGCCTGTCTCAACCCGACCCAAGTCATACCGGCGAAGCCCGGGGCGAAAGAATCGCTCTTGAAGTACCCTGGCGCCGTTCATAGTGGTTGATCCTGGCAGGGCCGCATTATACACCCGCCAGAGCCTGATCAACTGTCTTGCTCACGCCCAATCCTGACGGAACCAGCCTGAAACAAACGAAAAAAGACAAAAGACAAAAGAAAAAGACTTATCCATGAAGGGCCACGAAGAAAGACGAAGGGCCACTAAGGCGTTGAGGTTAACCGCATCTTTGTTAAATAGTCTGCCGTTTTCCCTCCTATGATCCGCACGGCAGGGCGGGGACCGGGCTAAGCACTTGCCACCTCCCCCTCGTGGATGCCGGCGTGCATGGTCAAGCCGCCGGCCTCCGGTTCTTGACTCCCCAGTGCAGCGCGGCAATCCCGCCGCTGAGATTGCGGAAGGAGACCTCGGCAAAGCCCGCCTCCGTCAGCAGGCGGCAAAGTTGGGCTTGATCGGGAAACTCCTGCACCGAGTCGTGCAGATATCGGTATGCGGAACCGTGGCCGGAGACCCTCTTGCCGATCCCGGGCAGAACCCTCTGAAAGTAAAGCTGGAAGAGCCAGTTGAAAACCGGATGGGAGGGTCGTGAGAATTCCAGAACCACGACCCGCCCCTGAGGCTTCAGCACTCGCCACATCTCTTCCAGCCCGTCAGCCCAGTTTTCCAGGTTGCGCAGTCCGAACGCCACCGCCAGCCCGTCAAAGGTGTTGGCCGGGAAGGGCAGGCGCAGGGCATCGGCTTCCAGCAGTTGGACGCGGCGCTGCAGGCGTCTACTGGCGAGCTTCTGCCGGCCCAGCTTCAGCATGGGATGGCTGAAGTCCGAACCCACGATTGGGGCGCATCCCCGTTTCACCATTTCCAGGAGCAGGTCTCCAGTGCCGCAACAGAGGTCCAGACACAGGGCCTGGCGATCCTGCAGCGGGTCGGCCAGCAGGGAAGCGGCCTGGCGCCGCCAGCGCCGGTCCACGTTGAGAGACAGCAGGTGGTTCAACAGATCGTAGCGGGGGGCGATCAAGGAGAACATCTCGCGGATCTGACTGGCCTGTGGACTCAACATGGGCGGCGGGACTGACGCAGGTACTCACGGACGACGGCTTCCACGACTTCGGGTGGAGTGTCCTCCACGATCTCCACTTCGCCGATGCGGCGAGGGAGCACGAATCGAAGACGGTGGTCGGTAAATTTCTTGTCGGAGCGCATATGGTGGAGGATCGACTTCCAGGCGAGGTCTCCCAGCGGGGGGAGCGGAGAGAGCCGCCTCAGGTCCGATTGGATGGTTTCGGCCTCGGCTCGATCGATTTTTTCCAGTTGCAGCGCGATGCGGGTGGCCAGGATCATTCCGTGGCCGATGGCCTGCCCGTGGGTGAACCGGCTGTACCGGGTGGCCGCCTCGATGGCATGGCCGAGCGTGTGGCCGAAGTTCAGCACCATGCGGGCCTGGCTTTCCCGTTCGTCTCCGGAGACGACCGCTGCCTTGATTTCCACGCAGCGCACAATCATTCTCGCCAGACCGGATTTGTCGCCACCCGGATAGCTGTGGTGCTGCCGGACCACCTGGTCGTAGAGATCACGGTCGGCAATGACGCCGTACTTGATGGCTTCGAAGAGTCCCGAGTCCAACTCCCGGCGGGGCAGGGTGAGAAGCAGTTCCGGATCGATGAAGACGGCCCCGGGCTGATAAAAGGCGCCCACGAGGTTTTTTCCCTTGCTGAGGTTGACCCCGGTCTTGCCTCCGATGGCGCTGTCGATCTGGGCCACCAGCGTGGTGGGGACCTGAACGTAGGGCAATCCACGCAGATAACTGGCCGCAGCGAATCCGGCCACGTCGCCGACCACGCCTCCCCCCAGTGCAAGCACGGGGGTGCGGCGGTTGACACCCAGCCCAGCCAGCCGCTTGTAGATCGATTCCAGGGTGGATAGGGTCTTGTGGCGCTCCCCATCCGGAATCTCCAGCGTCTCGTGCGACAACCCCGCATCGCTCAACGACCGCTGTAGCGCCTCTCCATGCAAGTCCAGGATTTGCCGGCTTGAAATCACCACCAGTCTGGGCGAGGATCGCCAGGGACGGAGAAGGCTTCCAACCTGGGTCAGCAGGCCGTTTTCGATGTAGATCCGATACCCTCTATCGGACAGATTCAGGGACACGATCTTCATGACGATTATCCTGCCGACTCCCTCGCCGGCGGGGAAGGAGAGCGTCCTCCGGGAGGGCGCATTGTGACCGGAGCCGCCGCCCGCTGCTGCCCGTTCAGGGCGCCCGCGCGTTCAGGAAGAAGAACTTCCGGTGGCCTCCCACTTGAGAAATTGCCTGAGATCGTCGCGGATCGAGTTGACAACCAGAGCCAGTATGCCGGCGTCATCCAGGAACCCTATGCCCGGGATCACATCGGGGGAGATATCGAGCGGATTCAGAAAATAGAGGATCCCGGCCAGCGCCAGGACGAGCGATTTCCAGGGGAGGGGCCGGTACTCCCCTCTGGACCAGGCTGCAACCAGCCGGCACAGCGCCAACAGGTCGACCCAGACTCCGAGCAGCCAGCGTCTGTTTCGATAGGCCTTGGTGAGAGCGTGCTCCACCACCCGCCTCACCCGGTTCCGATCGGAAGCGACCTTGCCGGCTTCTCCAGCAACCGATTCGAAGCGGGCCGAGTCCCGCATCGCCCCTCCATTCCCAAGGGGGGCCCGTCGAGGTCGTGTGTTACAATCGCCGACGAACTCCCTGAGTCCTCATGTCTGCTGCAGGATTCTACCACCGGGCGTCGTGGCTTTCCTAAATCGTGGCCGAAAACCTCTGACCGAGTCGTGCTACCGCCGCCTGCGGGAGCGCATGGTGGAGGAACAGATCCTGGAGCGGGGAATCACCAGTCCCGGCGTTCTGCAGGTCATGCGGGAGGTCCCTCGCCACTGTTTCGTGCCGCCTGCTCACCGCGACCAGGCTTATGAAGACCGGCCCCTCCCCATCGGAAGCGACCAGACGATCTCCCAACCCTATATCGTGGCGCTGATGACCGATCTGGCGCAGGTGGATCGTGAGGCGGTGGTTCTGGAGGTCGGAGCCGGATCGGGTTACCAGGCCGCCGTGCTGGCGCGGCTGGCCAGGCAGGTGTTTGCCCTGGAATACCTTGCCCCACTGGCGACCGGCGCCGGTAGGCGGCTGAAGGAGTTGAGCTTTCCTAACGCGGAAGTCGGATTTGGAGACGGCTATCTGGGATGGCCTGAGCACCAGCCCTACGATGCGATCCTGGCTTCGGCAGCGATCGACCATGTGCCAAAGGCCCTGCTGGATCAGTTGAAACCCGAGGGAAGGATCGTCCTACCACTGGGTGGAAACCACGACTCCCAAGTACTGGTGGTGGTTCATAAGGGCCCGGAAGGGGAGGGAATCGAGCGGGAAGTTATTCCGGTTCGCTTCGTTCCCTTCGTCACGCCGGCCAAAACGGGGGAATAGAAGCGGGTAACCGGCATCGGCAGGACAGCTTCCCGGGGGAGCTTTCCCGGATCGGGCGGATCTCCGTTCTCGAGCTCCGTCCAGGGTGTAAGCGAGCCGGATAGGAGGGGTGTCCATGAGGCGGAAACCGACATCGACCGGGATGGGGATGCTGCTTCTCCTGGGACTGCTGGTGCTGAGTCTGGCCGAGTTGGGGGTGCCGGAGGGAACGCCTGCAGAGGACGATGCCATTGAGTCTCTGCGGTATCGGGCTGCGCAGGGAGACACCAGCGCTCAAATGGAGCTGGCCGACAGATACGATCTGGGGGACGGCGTTCCGCAGGACGAGATTGAGGCTGCCAAATGGATTCGCCGCGCCGCCGAGAAAGGAGACGTCTCCGCCCAGATGAAACTCGGTGCCCTCTACGACCTGGGTCACGGCGTGTTGAGGGATCTGGAGAAAGCCGGCAAATGGGTTCGACGGGCCGCCGAGCAGGGGAGTCCTGACGGTCAACTGGCCCTGGCCATGATGTATGCCGAGGGCAGGGGGGTGCGCCGTGATCGTAAGGAAGCCGTCAAATGGTATCGATACGCGGCCGAGCAGGGTGAGGCCAGCGCCCAGTACGCCCTCGGCCTCCTCTACATGAGTGGCAAAGGCGTGCCCCGGGACAGGGTGGAGGCCTACAAGTGGTTGAGCCTGGCGGCAGCCGGTTGGGAGCCGTTCGGAAGGGAACGGGATCAGTTGGCCGGGAGGATGAAGCCGTCCGCGCTCATGGAGGCCCAACGGCGGGCACGCGAGTGGAAGCCCAAGAGCTGGGAGGAGTTGAAGGGGAAGGAGAAAAAGAAGGCGTTGGAGAAGAAACCGCAACTTTGAAGCACGAAATCACCCGGGTCCCCCTGTTGGAGTCCGTTGCAGGCAAGCGAGGCCCCCGCCCCCCACGACGGGGCGGATCATTCGAAGGTGAAGAAACAGGGTTGTTTCAGACGATCCGGTCCCCCTCCGTAGCGGACGGATCATCCGAGAGTGAAACAACGCATCTTCATGGCCTGTTGGGAACAAGGGCCCTGTCGTGCAAAACCGGTTTTCTATTTATTGAACATGGATGCACAGGATAAACAAGATAAACAACACGAGAGGCTGTGCCACAGAAGGAGACCCGCTTGATGATCGGGTGGGTGTTGGAAGTGATCCAAGAGCCTGGGAGCGGGTTTTGGGAAATCCGTGTTGGAACAGAGGCGATGGTTGAACTCATGACGGTGGAAACTCTCGCCAATAATCCTGTGCATCCATGTAAATTAGCCCTCTGACTATGCTGGACTTTGAACGGATGTTCCGCCACCCGGCACAAGGCGTTGTTTCAAATAAACAACATTGCGTCGGCTTCAATTGAGGGAATCCGCACGGGGACGGCCGAGGGGATGGTTGGGGGGGCCACGGCAGCAACATCAGGGAGGCGCATTCGGGTTCGGGTCAAGACTTGCCGCTTCCTTCCTTGGACTTCTCCACCGCACCGGACTGGTTGTCACCCCCGCTGATGCCTTTCTTGAAAGAAACGATACCCTCGGCCAGAGATTTTCCCAGAGACGGAAGTTTCTTGGGGCCGAACACCAGCAGCGCAATGACCACGATGATCACCATCTCGGTGATTCCGATGGGGCCTAACATGATTCGCCTCCGGATGGATTGCAACCTACTTAATCTGCGTGCTTTGTGGAAGGTTCTCCGATGCGGGCTACGGTCTTTCTTTGTTATTATGCAGCAGGCTGGTGGTTTATACAATGATTCATGGCCGGTTGAACAACGCAATCAGCCAATCACAAGGGTATCAGCAATATCCCCTCTTGAGTCCGGGTTCAAGGCCACCCACGACTGAGCGAGGATTCGCAGCTTATGCCGCGCAAGAAGACCGTTACGGACAATAGCAAGCAGTGTGGCGGCCCTGCGGTCACGTCAATCCAGTACGCTGCCAAGCGGAAGAATATCCCACCGGCTGGCCTTGAAGCCCATGGAGTGGTCCGGGAGAGGCCGAAGGTCCGCTACGAGTTCAATCCGCATCTTCCTCCGGTACTGCGTTCCTCGCCCGCCGCCGTGGCGACCGACCGGTTGCCCGGCCTGCTGAGCCAAGCGACGCGGCGGACGCTTTCGGCTGACGAAGCCAAAGTTCTGGCGCAAGCACTGCGCCGCCATGAGCCGTGGCTGGAGTGGAGCGGCAAGCGGGAGCGGCCCTGGTTCGAGGTCGATCCCGTGGCGCTGCACATGCACGAGCGCGTTTCCACTCAGGCCATCCTTCGGGTGCTGGCCCGGCAGGACGTGCAGCGTGATCTCTTTGCCGACCCGCAACTCGACTACTCCAAAGCGGTGCAGTTCTATCATCACGACGTGGATTGGGCTAATCGGATGATTCTAGGCGATTCACTCCAGGTGATGGCGAGTCTGGCCCGGCGGGAGGACCTTGCGGGCAGGGTTCAGATGATTTACATCGACCCTCCGTACGGTATTAGTTTCAGATCTAACTTCCAACCTGATCTTGGAAACATCCAGCCGCAGGACAAGCAGAAAGACCTCTCACGAGAGCCGGAGATGGTCAAGGCATATCGCGATACCTGGACTTTGGGGGTGCATTCTTACCTTGCCTACCTCCGCGATAGGCTGGCAATGGCACGAGAGATGCTTGCCGAGTGTGGCAGCGTTTTCGTCCAGATCAGTGACGAGAATATTCACCGTGTCCGGTGTTTGTTGGACGAAGTTTTCGGTCCCGGCAACTATATCACGCTACTCACGTTCACGAAGAAGGGTAGTCAGTCAGGGGATTTCGTGCCGCCAATCAATGAGTACTTGCTTTGGTATGCACGTGACCGATCCAAAGCACTTGTGCGTTTCCGTCCTATCTTTGCGGAACGATCGGAAATCAACTCTCCGGATTTTCGTTATTGCGAGCTCAATAGTGGCGAGAGGTTGACCGTCTCACAGGCTTCACACCTGAAAAAGCAAGATATCAGTAAGGTTCGACGTTTTAGTTCCAACGCCCTGTTCAGTCAGAAGCATGGCCCCAATAAGAATGTTGTGTTGCGTGGTCGATCGTATCCGTCGGGTGGAAACTCCTGGAAAATATCGCCACAACGAATTCCGTCAATCGATCGTGCGGAACGAATCCTCTATTCTGGCAATCGTGTTCGATACAAGCGTTTCGCCGATGACTTCGCAGCAGTGGAGTTGCCGAACGTCTGGACCGACCTCGCCGGAACACCGGACAAAATATACGCGGTCCAGACGAATCCCAAGATCATCGAGCGCTGCATTTTGATGACCACCGATCCCGGAGATCTGGTTCTCGACCCTACGTGCGGCAGTGGCACCACCGCATATGTCGCCGAGCAGTGGGGGAGGCGCTGGATCACCATCGACAGCAGCCGGGTGGCGCTGACGCTGGCCAAGCACCGGCTGATGACGGCCAAGTTCGATTACTACCAACTCCGCGAGTTGAACGCGGAAGACGTGGCGCGCAACCCGAATGGGATCTGGATCGAGGGAACCGACCCCGACGGGCGGTCAAATGGCGAGCGGTCGACCTTCGATTGTCGGACAGTGCCGCACATCACCCTCCGAAGCATCGCCCGCAACACCTCGCTCGATCCCATCTTTGCCAAGCATGAGCCGATCCTGGCTGATGCACTCGCGGGACTTAACCGCGAGGTCGACAAGGTCTCTCAGGAACTGAAGCGGAAGTTGGCGGAAAAGCTCATTACGAAGCACCGTGAAGAGGGAGCCAACGCCGTCACCGATGCTGACGTGCGCCGTTGGCTGTTGCCGGATGCGCATCCTGGATGGATCAAGGCTGCGCCTGCCCGCAGGCCTCTCAAGGCCGTCACGGCCCGGCAAGTTCAGAAATATCGCGAGAAAATTCCGCAGGAGGAGTGGAAGGAATGGGAGGCGCCGTTCGACACCGATCCCGACTGGCCGCAGGCACTAATCGAGGCTTTGACGGCCTACCGCGCTGCATGGCGCACCAAGATGGATGAGGTGAACGCTTGCATCGCCTCCAACGCTGAGATTGAGGAACTGGTCGACAAGCCGGAGATCGGCAAGGACACTGTGCGAGTGGCCGGACCGTTCACCATGGAAGGGGTGATCGCAGTTGAGGAGGGGCCGGATACCCCGATTGGCGGCGCGCCTGACGAACTCGACACCTTTGCGGAAGATGCCGACCTGGCGCTCGCCAACGCCGAGGCGCATCTCGACAAGATGATCCGCCTGCTCAAGGCCAGCGGCGTGGAGTTCCCCGGCAACCAGAACCTCAAGTTCCGCCGGCTGGACCCGATTACCGGGGTGTCGCTGGTCCATGCTGAAGGCGAGTGGCTGAACGGTGCGGACTCGACCCGAGCCGTCGCCGTCAGCATCGGCCCTGAGGCCGGCAACGTGACAGCCATGCAGGTCGAGGAGGTGGTGCGTCATGCCAACCGGGCCGGCTACTACGACGTTGTGTTCGCAGGTTTTGGCTTCGATGCCATGGCGCAGGACGCCATCCAGAGTTCGTCCCACCCCAAGCTGCGCCTCCACATGGCGCTGATCAGTCCGGATGCGGCCATGGGCGATCTGCTCAAGACCCAACCGGGCAGCCAGATCTTCACCGTGTTCAGCGCTCCTCGGGTGACCGGTCCGATCCGTTCCGACGACGACGAATACGTTGTCGAGGTCGAAGGGATGGACGTCTACGACCCGGTTGGCAACACGATCCACCCCACCGACAAGCAACGCATTGCGGCCTGGTTTCTCGATACCGACTACGACGGTCGCACCTTCTGCATTTGCCAGGCGTTCTTTCCCGACAAGAGCAAGTGGAGCAAGCTGGCCAAGGCGCTCGGCGGCAAGGGACTGGTGGACGCGGGCGCATTTGACAAGCTTAGCGGGCTGGCCAGCCTGCCCTTCCCCAGGCCATCCCGATTGAGAAAAGGAGAGATATGGCGAATCGCCGTGAAAGTCATCGATCCGCGCGGCAATGAAGGCTTACGGGTTCTGACCATGAAGGAAGAATACTCATGATTACGCGCATCGTTATCGAGAACTTCAAGAGCCTGCGCAAGGTGGATCTGTCGCTGGGTCGGGTGAACTTGTTTATTGGCGCCAACGCCAGCGGCAAATCGAACTTCCTTGAGGCACTTCGTGTACTGGAAGGTATCGGCCGCGGCTTCACCGTCAACGAGATCCTAAACGGCAAGCCGAGGGGAGCAACCAACGAGGTGTGGGAAGGGATTCGCGGGGGCAGCACTCATGCGTGTTTTGCTGGATCCGATGGGACCGGCAGCATAACCGTCAAGGTCCACGGCAGGCTGGAGGAGAACCCCGTACGGAGTTGGAAGTTCTCGATCACGTTCTTACCAGCGCCGGGGCGGGTTACTCGTGAGCGCCTCCAGGTGGGAGAGGTCATCTACGACGCTGGTCAAGTCACGAAATCTCCAGGCGTTCCAACGCTTCAGGTGCGCCACTACTATGCTAATCGGGAACGACCGCACGTCTCAGAGTCCAAGAACACACGGCCCGTGCTCAGCGGATTTGCCGGCCTCAGGTTCTTCGGGTTCGACGATGCTGGAGTAGGTTTCGACCAAGGCCAATTTTACACTGAGGGAGCCGATCTTGCGCGGAGGGTGGTCGCGTTGTTGGCGAATATCCAAAAGGTGGATCCGTTACCCCCGATGTTGCAACAATACTCGTCGGCTCAACCCGTTCGGCGCATGGGCGATCACGGAGAGAATTTTGCGGCCCTCGTCAAAACGATTTTCGAGGACGAAAAGGCCAAGGATGCCTATTTGACTTGGCTGCGCCAACTTCGACCGGAGCAGATCAGTGACGTCGGTACGTTGAGCGGTGCCGTCGGCGAACCGATGTTCATGCTGCGAGAAAATGGAAGAGAGTTCCCGGCGACCGTCCTGAGCGACGGTACCCTGCGTTTCGCTGCAATCGCCGCCGCCTTCTTCCAAAAGGACATGCCCCGCCTCATGACAATCGAGGAAATCGAGAAGGGCATTCATGCGAGCCGCCTGCAACTCCTGTTGGAGTTGATGCGCAGCCAAGCCGAATACATGAGAACACAAGTTGTAGCGACCACTCATTCGGCCACGATTCTGGACTGGCTGCAGGAGGAGGATTACAAGACCACCTTTTTGTGCCGGCGGGATGAAACGACAGGCGAGTCGAAGATTTGCGCCTTGGCGGACATGCCTCACTTCGTGGAAGTTGTCAAGAAGAAACCCGCTTCAGAGTTGTTCTCGGAGGGCTGGTTGGAAATGGCTCCATGAGTTTTCGTGTGCTCGTGATTCCCGAAGATCCGCTGCAAAACGGGCACATTCTCAAGCCTTTGGTACAGGCCATCATGCGAGATGTTGGTAAGCCGGCCGCGAGAGTGACCGTGCTACCCAAGCCAAGAGTTCGCGGTTACGACCAGGCCGTGAAAGCCATCCGTAACGAACTTCAGGAAGCATACGGTTCCATGGGCCTCTGGCTGTTCTTCCCTGATGCAGACAAAGCCAGCATCAAGGCCATGCAGGATCTGGAGACTCACGTCGCCGGATCAGGGATATCGTTGCTTTGCTGTACTGCACAGCCGGAGTTGGAAATCTACGCCTGCGCGGCGTTCCGCCAACACATGAGGATTACATGGGAGCAAGCCCGCCAACATCCTCGGATGAAGGAGGACATTTTCGAGCCCCTTCTCCGAAAACACGGCGATCCTCGGCGGGCAGATAAAGGAATGGATCCGATGATCCGCCAATCATTGAAAAATCTGCCTCTTTTGTTTCAACTCTGTCCCGAGTTGAATCAGTTGCGAAATCGAATCGCATCCCACCTTCGGAAAAACTGACCCATGGCGCAAGTGCAGATCCCCATTCAACCGGTCGACGATCCGATTCTTTGTCCTCCCTACGAAGAGCCGAGCCGGCATTGGCTGTACGACACTCGCACCGGTGTGCCGTCCAAGAACCCGGGACGGCGGCCCGCCAGCTACTGGTACAAGAGCGAGCGCGCCGGAAGCGCACAGAGGTCTCTCTTCGCCGAGGAAGAACGAGACGATCTGCCGCTCGTCAACGCGCTCCGCGAGGACGTTCGGCGCTGGCGGAAAGCCGGCTGGCCGAATACGTCCCAGACGACGAAAAAGCTGCTGCGCCACTGGTGGCGCCAGGACCGGCCGCGGCGGTTGTTCTTTTGTCAACTCGAGGCCGTAGAGACCGTCCTCTATATCCGGGAAATCCTGGCTGCCGGCAAGAGTCCTCGTTGGAAGCCTCAGCTCAACCTGGACGAATTCCGGCTGCTGGAAGAAGGCCGCAATCCCCGACCCGGGGAATGGGTAACGAAGATTGCGCAACACCCCAAACTGGCGGATTTTCCAAGCGAGCCCGGTTCAGCACCCATTTCCCGGTACGCCTGCAAGATGGCGACAGGAGCCGGCAAGACGGTGGTCATGGCGATGCTCATCGCATGGGCGTTCTGCAATCGCGGCACCAAGCCGGGCGATCCGCGTTACCCTCGACGGGTGCTGGTGGTCTGCCCCAACCTGACCATCAAGGAACGTCTGAGCGTGCTGCGTCCCGCTGATCCCGACAACTACTACGAGAAGTTCGACATCGTGCCCTCACCGCTCCGTCCCGAGCTCGCCAAGGGCAAAGTGCTGGTAACCAACTGGCACCGGTTCAATCCGGAACCGGAGGCGATCACGGTAGGCGGGGTGTCGGTGGGCAGACTCGGGGAGGAAACGCCCGAGGCTTTCGCACGCAAGCGCCTGGGCGATCTTTGGGATGATGAGCCATTGATGGTGCTGAACGATGAAGGACATCACGCCTACCGCCCCGCGCCAGTCGAGGGAACGACGGCATTGTCCGCCGAGGAGAAGACGGACCGTGAGGAAGCGACGGTCTGGGTGAGCGGACTGGACAAGATCAACACGGCTTGCGGGATCAGCTTTTGCGTAGACCTTTCGGCCACACCGTTCTACCTTCAGGGAAGCGGGTATCCCGAAGGTTCTCCGTTCCCGTGGATCGTGAGCGACTTCAGCCTGGTCGACGCCATCGAGTGCGGCATCACCAAGATCCCGCGCCTCCCGGTCAGCGACAACACCGGGCGTCCCCAACCAAAGTATTTCAAGCTGTGGGAGCATGTTACAAAGGACTTGAAGCCCGGCGAGCGGCTGACGGGGGGGCGACCAAAGCCGGAAGTGGTTTACCGCAAAGCGGAGGACGCACTGCTCACCCTTGCCGGCGAATGGCGGGAGCGATTCGACCAAGTCCAGGCTGCCACACCCGGTCAGGATCAAGCCCCTCCGGTAATGATCCTGGTCTGCGACAACACCACCATAGCGGCTCACTTCCACAAGATGATTTCCGGGGAAGAAGTGGTCGAGGAGAGGCTTGAGGACACCGGCGACGAGGAAGACGAGGATGGCGCGGCCAGCACCCGGCGCAAGACTAAACCGAGAGCCGTGAAACACTTCGGTTCGGGTCTTCAAGGGTTTGGTGAGCTCTGGAACCGGGACGGGGCTGCGGTTACTCTCCGCATCGACTCCAAACTGCTCGAAGCGGCCGAGAGCGGGGACCCGAACGCCACCCGGAAGGAAGCAGCCGAAGAGTTACGCAAGATTGTCTCGACCATCGGACAGCCTGGGGAACCGGGGGCTGAGATCCGATGCGTCGTGAGCGTGAACATGCTGAGCGAAGGATGGGATGCCAACAACGTGACCCACATCCTGGGGTTGCGTGCTTTTCACAGTCAGTTGCTGTGCGAACAGGTTGTGGGCCGCGGTCTCCGACGCATGGACTATACGCCCGATCCCGCCACGGGCAAGCTCACCGCGGAGTACGTCGACATCTTCGGTGTCCCGTTCTCCCTGATTCCGTTCAAGGGCCGAGGACAGGGAGAGGGACCGCCGCCTGAAGATCGACCGAAACATGAAGTCATGGCTCTGCCCGAACGCAGAGCGTTCGAGATTCGTTTCCCGGTCGTCGAGGGATACGTCGTCTCTCTCAAGCGAAACCGCATTGCCTGCGATGTCGACCTGGTGGAGCGGACGGCTCTCGATCCGTCAACCACGCCGGTCGCCGCGTTTGTGCAGCCGCAGGTCAGCTACAAGGTTGGTTCGCCAAGTTCCTATGGCGGGTTTGGGGTTGAAACCGTCGATCGGCAGGAGTATTACAAATCAGTCCATCCGCAAACGATAGCGTTTGAAATTGCTCGCGAAGTGGTGCGACAGCTAACCGAGGTGACCGGAAACGGTGGCCAGCGGCATCGGCACAGTGGCCGCAACGCCCTGTTCCCCCAAGTGCTGGGGATCGTGCAGGCTTACATCCGAGAGCGTGTGGACTTGAACGGCGTCCATCCGTGCGAAGTTGGCTTGCAGACGTACGCTCAGCGCATCGCCGGACTCCTGGTTGCCGCGATCAGGCCCGACGAATCAGAAGGCGAAGCGCCGCTGCTCCCCAGGCTGAACCGCTACGAGCCGGTGGGCAGCACCGAGAGAGTTCATTTCAAGACGGTGCGGCCCATACAGGCGACCACGGCTAGTCATCTGAACTACGTGGCCTGCGACACGGCGAGTTGGGAACAGGCTGCGACGTTTCAGCTTGAACAACTGGCCTTGGAAGGCGCCGTCGACTGTTACGCGCGCAACGACCATCTTGAGTTCAACATCCCCTATGAGCTATACGGCGAGTCGCATGTCTACGAACCTGACTTCATCGTGCGTTTGAGGAACGGTGTCAACGTCGTCCTGGAGATCAAGGGGAAACCCTATGAGGACACGGATGCGAAACATCAGGCCGCAAGGCGGTGGGTATCCGCCGTCAACGACTGGGGTCGCCTCGGCGAATGGGACTTCCTGGTCTGTCGTAACCCGCAGTCGCTTGGCCGTGGCTTGTCAACTCTGATTGAGGAGCGCAGCACCCGCATCCGTAAAACGGCTTCGCTTGTGCACACCCAGGTTGAGCGCGACGTGAGCAGGCTGCGAGAGCAGGGCTGGAAGAAAGCCGACTTCGCTCGCGCGCTTCGGAACTTGCTGGTCGCCGGTGAGGAGCGCCCTGAGTGAGTGCAGCGATCCGCCGTGTTGTCCTCGACACGAACCAGATCTTCGGTGCCGGTTCGCGCTGGCTGCGGGCCTCCATCCCGACACCCGATCCCAATCCGCACCGGCGGTTGCTCCTCTGCGTCGCACAGAGGCACACGGGTCTCTACTGTGACCTGATCATTCGGGAGTACATCGAAAAGCTGCTCGACCACAGGCACCCTCCGGCACGGGTGAGGGACCTGATTGCGTATCTCGTCGGATCATTCGAATCGGTTGACATTACATCTTCTGCTGCCCCCGTGCCTCCGGCAGATCCAGACGACGAGGTATTTCTCATTTGCGCAATCGACGGTGATGCCGATTACCTCGTATCCGAAGACCACGACCTACTGTCTCTGAAAAGCAGCTACCAGCGTCCCGAGATCGGACAGAGTTCAGAAATCATCAATGCGTTATGTCTCCCAGATCTGTGAAGGGAGACCACCAATCACACCTAATTGATACACGACAACACTACCAGCCGGATGGGTCGCACGGCGCGACCCTGACTAACGAACTGACTCCAGTGCGCAGATGATGCCACAAGCGGCGTGGTGTCACTCGCATCTGAAAAATGTCCGGGGGGACTCGAAGCTGAAGGAGGTTCAGAAAGTTCGTTTCATCAAACCGATGAAAGAAAGCAAGCCGACATTCTCTGCATTCTCCGTCAGCGACCCGGTCTGCTTCATGCACCGTGGCAAAAGCGTGCAGGGGCACATTGCACGGAAGACGCCTCGGCGCGCGCAGGTCGTCGCGGCAGACGGAAGCGAATACCAGGTTCCGTGGCGCCTTCTGATGCGAAACGAGGGTGGGCGGAAGAAATCCGTGAACCTGCGCATCGATGCGCTCAAGACGCGCTTCCGCCCTGACGACAAGGTTTCTTTCCCCTTTGAGTCCGGCAGGCTTCGCGGTGTCATTGCCCGGCTCGGCCCCAAACGCGCCCTAGTTGCTTGCGCCGGCGGCAAGGACTATCGGGTGCCCTACGCTTTGCTTGAACCGGTTGCACCTGATTCCGGACGGGTTGACCAGGAGCGGCTGATGGAGGTCTCCCGGCTGGCGAAGGGACTCATCCATCGACACGGTCTTGCGGGTTGGAGTTTTCAATTTGACGATGCCTCCAGACAGGCCGGACGCTGCGCTTACGACATCCAAGTGATCAGCCTGTCGCGCCTCTTTTGTCTTGAAGCACCCGTTGACGAGGTCAGGGACACGATACTTCACGAGATTGCCCATGCGCTCGTCGGCCCCGAGCACCATCACGACTCGATCTGGAATGCGGCGGCTCGATCGATCGGCTGCACCGGGAACCGCTGCCATGACGTCGATTTCGCTCCGCCCCGCTACATCGTTTCCTGTCCCCGGTGCGGCTGGAGCCGGCAAGCCAATCGGCGCAGGCCGGGGTTCGTCTGCAAGACATGTTCGAAGCCAGTCACGTTTCAGACCTATACGAGGCAGGCCTGGGACCGGATGGGCCACCCAAGGAGTCGACCCGCGCCCGGAGGTCCTTCCTGACCATGAATGAGCCAATCCGTCTCCGGAGAGTATGGACGCCCCCATGGATGGTTCAGACGATCTCAATTATTGCGGCAGGCTGAAAGCCCATGCCATTACATTGCCTCGGGGGTCCGGCGCCGTGTCCGCACCGACCCGATCGCACGCGCCTCGCGGCTGCGTCAGCAACTCACCTACGTCACGCTCTTCATCGCCTCCTGCGTGTTGGTGGGGAGCGTCGCCGCTGTGGTCTACAATTTCCTGGACGGGGCCTTCACACTGCGGTTTCTGCTGAAGGTGGCGACGGTCGGCGCCATCGCCGGGAGCGTTTTCGGCTACTATCTGCGGGAACTTCGCGCCGCCGAGGCAGATCCCGAGACCTGACCCGGGAGCGCTGGGGAGCAGGCGCACGATGTCGGGCCTACTCCAGATTGACCCGCACCCCGAAGCCTTCCAGCTCCTTGGTCTGGCTGCGGGCGGCATCGGTGCTCAGCGGATTGCCGGCCAGATAGAGCCGCAGGTAGGGAGCAAACCGCTTCTCGCCCTCAAAATCCTTCTTGCTCATGACCACCAGCCGGCCGAGGTCGCTGATTCGGTTCTTGTTGAGAATCAGGTAGCGCAGCTCGGTCAGCGGCTCCAATGGAGACAGGTCTTTGACCTGGTTGTCCGTCAGGTCGAGGGACGAGAGGAAGCGCAGCTGGCCGAGCGGTTTGAGGTCCGAAACTTGATTTCCGGCGAGGTAGAGCGACCAGAGCTTGTGCAGGCCCGCCACGGCGCTGATGTCACTGATTCGATTGTGGGAGAGGTAAAGGGAGTTGAGGGCGACCAGGCCCTTGAGGGCGGTGAGGTCTGAAACCCGATTGTTCTCCAGTTGCAGGTATTGCAGCTTGACCAGTCCCGCCAAAGGTTGGAGGTCTTCAACCTGATTGCCCGAAAGGTCAATGGTTTGAATGCCTTTCAAGTCCTTCAAGGGGCTGAGGTCGCTGATCTGATTGTTGGCCAGATCCAGGGCGGCCAGGTTCAGACATTTCTCCAGTCCCGTCAGATCCCGGATGCCGGCTCCGCGGACCTTCAGGGTGGACAGGCGTTCCAGATCCTCCCGGGTAAGGGCCTCGGAAGCGAACACCGCCTTCTTGACGGCGGCTTCCAGCGTCTTGTCGGCAAAGGGGGAGCCGGCGTCCTCGGCCAGCAGGATCCCGGTAGTGGTGAACAGCAGCAATGCGGTGGCAAGTGTCGGTTGAATCCATCTCTTCATGCGAACCTCCAAAGCGTCCACCTCCAGTGCCGGAGGGACCGGAATGCAAGTCTATTCCCAATCCACCCTCCCCGCAAGTTTTCCGGCAGCGGCCGAATTGCAAGCGGTGGGCTCAGTCGGTTTTCAGAACCGCCAGAAAGGCTTCCTGAGGAATGTCCACCCTGCCCACCCGCTTCATGCGTCTCTTGCCTTCCTTCTGGCGTTCCAACAGCTTGCGCTTTCGGGTGATGTCCCCGCCGTAGCACTTGGCGGTGACGTTCTTTTTTATGGCCCGCACCGTCTCGCGTGCAATGACCTTGCTGCCGATGGCAGCCTGGATGGGAACCTCGAACATCTGCCGGGGTATCAGCGACTTCATCTTTTCCACCAAGGCGCGCCCGCGGCTGTGAGCCTGATCGCGATGGACTATGACCGACAGGGCATCCACCGTCTCGCCCCCTACCAGGATGTCGAGCTTGACCAGGGGAGAGGTCCAGCGATGCGAGAGCTGGTAGTCCCAGGAGGCGTAGCCGCGGGAAGCGGACTTGAGCCGATCGTAGAAATCCATCACGATTTCGTTGAGCGGGAGATCGTAGGTGATCAAGACCCTGGTCGGCGTCACATAGTCCAGGGATTTCTGGACGCCTCGCTTTTCTTCCAGCAGTTTCAGCAGGGGCCCCACGTATTCGTGGTGGGTCATGATCATAGAAGTGACCACCGGCTCCTCGATCTTGTCGATCTGTGACGGGGGTGGCAGCTTGGTGGGATTGTCCACTTCCACCACTGCACCCTCGCTGGTCGTCACGCTGTAACGGACGCCGGGCGCCGTCGTGATCAAGGAAAGGTCGAATTCCCGCTCCAGCCGCTCCTGAACGATTTCCATGTGGAGAAGTCCCAGAAAGCCGCAGCGAAACCCGAAACCCAGGGCGATAGAGGTCTCCGGTTCGTAGAAGAAGGATGAGTCGTTCAATCGCAGTTTCTCCAGAGCCTCCCTCAGCGCCGAATGCTGATTGGGCTCGATAGGATAGAGGCCGGAGAAGACCATGGGCTTGATTTCCTGGAAACCGGGAAAGGGGACGCGGGTGGGGTTGGCGTCTTCGGTGAGGGTGTCCCCGATCTGAGTGTCGGAGACCGTCTTGATGTTGGCGACCACAAACCCGACTTCCCCCGCCGAAAGTTCCGGGACCGCTTCCATCTTGGGGGTTTGCACCCCCACCCGCTCGACCTCGTAGGTCTGCCCGTTGGAGACCAGTCGAATCTTCATGCCCGCCCTGAGGGTGCCGTCGATCACGCGAACCAGGACGATGACCCCACGATAGAGGTCGAACCAGGAATCGAAGATCAAAGCCTTCAGGGGCTCGTTCCGGCTTCCCCGCGGGGCCGGGACCTCCCTGACGATTCCCTCCAGCACCTCTTCGACCCCGGTACCGTGCTTGGCGCTGACAAGCAGCGCGTTGTGGGTCTCCAGCCCGATGACCTGTTCGATCTGTTCCCTGACGCGGTCGGGTTGGGCTCCGGGCAGGTCGATCTTGTTGATGACGGGGACGACCGTGAGATTGTTGTCGATGGCCAGGTAGGTGTTGGCCAGGGTCTGGGCTTCGACCCCTTGGGAGGCGTCCACCACCAGCAGGGCTCCTTCGCAGGCTGCCAGGCTCCGGGAAACTTCATAGCTGAAGTCGACGTGGCCGGGGGTGTCGATCAGATTCAGGATGTAGTCGGTCCCGTCGCGACCGCGGTATTTCAGGCGCACCGCATGGGCCTTGATGGTAATCCCGCGCTCCCGCTCCAGTTCCATGTCGTCCAGAACCTGTTCGGCCATCTCGCGTTGTGACAGGGTCCCGGTGAATTCGAGCAGACGGTCGGCCAGGGTCGATTTGCCGTGGTCGATGTGAGCAATGATGGAGAAGTTTCTAATGTGTGTTCTAATGTGCGGTGGACCCATCTGGAAGGGTGGTGAGTAGGCCGCCAAGGTAGCCCAGGGAGCGCGCGCTTGTCAAATGCTTTGCGGGATTGCGCCACAGGAGGGGATGGGAGCAGGTTTTTCTTGACAACCGCATGTGCATCGAATAGCGTCGGGGGTTTGTGCGCGGGTGCGTCTCGAACCTGGAATTTCCCATGGCGACCTATCAACCCAAAGCAGCCGAACTCCAGAGGAGATGGTACCTGGTGGACGCTCAAGGCGTGGTCCTGGGGCGTCTGGCGACCCATGTGGCCACCCTGCTCACCGGGAAGGCAAAACCGACCTGGGCTCCCCATCTGGACACCGGCGACCACGTGATTGTCGTCAATGCCGAGAAGGTCAGGCTGACCGGCAATAAATGGGAGCAGAAGTTCTATTACCGCCACACGGGCTATCCGGGGGGGATCAAAGCGGTGAAGGCCAAAGACCTCCGGGCCAAACGGCCGGAGCGGATGCTGGAAGGGGCGGTCAAGGGGATGCTGCCCAAATCCAAGTTAGGCCGGGCCATGGCCAAGAAGTTGAAGGTGTACCGGGGAGAGATTCATCCGCACCAATCCCAGAGTCCGGAACCTTCCCAGGTGCCTCACTAGGTGTGCGAACAGCTAAAGGAGCCAATGCATGGCTGAGGTAGTTCAATTTTACGGAACGGGAAGACGCAAATCCTCGACGGCGCGGGTCTATTTGAGGCCGGGTCAGGGCGAATTTCTTGTCAATCGCCGTCCCTTGGAGTCCTACTTCAAGAGTCTGTCTCTGAGGATGCTGCTGAAGCAGCCCTTCCAGGTCACCGAGACCCTGGACAAGTTCGACACCATCGTCAACGTGAACGGGGGAGGGCCTTCAGGGCAGGCTGGAGCCGTCCGGCACGGCATCTCGCGCGCCCTGCTCGAATACGACGGCGAGTTGCGGAAGACACTCAAAAAAGGTGGTTTTCTGACCCGGGATTCCCGGATCAAGGAGCGAAAGAAATACGGGCAGCCTGGAGCCCGCAAGCGTTTCCAATTCTCCAAGCGATAAACCTAGAATGCTCGGGAGGTCTGTTTGGCATCTGTCTCGATGAAAGAACTGCTGGAGGCCGGGGTCCACTTCGGCCATCAGACCAGACGCTGGAACCCCAAGATGAAGCAGTATATTTTTGGGGAGCGCAATGGAATCTATATCATTGATCTGCAAAAGACCCTGCGCATGTTCAAGCAGGCTACCCACTTCATCACAGAGGTAGCTGCCCAGGGCGGGGCACTCCTTTTCGTGGGTACCAAGCGTCAGGCGCAGGATGCCGTCGCGGAGGAGGCCCAGCGGTGCGGCATGTACTATGTCAACCAACGTTGGCTGGGAGGACTGCTGACCAACTTCGTCACCATCAAGAAATCGGTCGCACGGCTGAAGGAGTTGGATGAAATGTCGACCGACGGCCGATACCAGCTCTTGTCCAAGAAGGAAGTGGCGCGACTGGAACGCGAGCGCCGGGGGTTGGAGAAGAACCTCTCGGGGATCAAGGAGATGAAGTCGCTTCCCCGCATTCTCTTCGTGATCGACTCCAAGAAGGAAGAGATTGCCGTCCGTGAGGCCAACCGGCTGCAAATCCCGGTGGTGGCGGTGGTGGACACCAATTGCGACCCGGATCGCATCGATCACGTGATTCCGGGGAATGACGATGCGCTGCGAGCCATCAAGCTTTTTACCTCCAAAGTAGCCGACGCGGTGGTTGATGGAACAGGCGTCTCGAAGGAGAAGGCCGAGGCCCGGGAGGAGGCGGCGAGAGATGGAAGCCCAGCCGCGCTCGCGGGCGAAGCGGCCTCGCAGAAGGATGTTCCCCCGGTCGAGAGGGGCAGCCAAGCCCAGGACGTGGCCTGAGGATTGGGGCGAACGGATTGCCGCAGGCCGGACCCGGCCGGAATTTGAGGTCGGTGTCTGACATCCCTTTGTTCTTCTTCAACGCATTCTTTCCCCGGGCAACATTTCCCAGCCCAACCCGAAACACGCCAGGACAGGTATAGGCAGCCACCGGATGCCATCGAAGCAGGCGCGGTCTTCCAGGCGGCTGCACAGTAATTCATGAGCAATCATCTTGTTTGAGAGGACGTGGAAATGGCCATTACAGCCCAACAAGTCAAGAGTCTGCGAGAGAGAACCCAGGCCGGAGTGCTGGATTGCAAGTTGGCGCTTCAGGAAGCCCAGGGAGATTTTGAGAAGGCGACCGTCATTCTCAGAAAAAAGGGACTGGCCGCGGCAGCCAAACGGACCGGCCGAGCTACCGCGGAGGGGCTGATTCATGCCTACATTCACTCCGGCGACAGCTTGGGAGTGCTGGTGGAGTTGAACAGCGAAACCGATTTTGTGGCCAAGACCCCGGCATTCAGGGAGTTGGTCAAGGATATCGCCATGCACATCGCCGCCATGGCGCCCAGGTATGTGCGCCGGGAGGACGTCCCCCAGGGCGAAGTCGATCAGGAAAAGGAGATCTATCGCTCCAAGGCCCTGGCCAGCGGCAAGCCGGAGAAGATCGTCGATCGGGTGGTTGAAGGCCAGCTTGGCAAGTTCTTTGGCGAGGTGTGTCTCCTGGAGCAGCCCTTTGTCAAGGACCCCTCGGTCACGGTGGGACAGCTGGTGGCCGACCGCATAGCCTCCACCAAGGAGAATATCAAGGTGCGGCGGTTTGTGCGCTTCAAGTTGGGAGAAGGGCTGCAGAAGAGATCGGCCGACTTCGCCGGTGAGGTGGCGGCTCAATTGGGCTGAATTCACCGGAAAGCCTATGGCGGCGCCCGTGTACAAGAGAGTTCTGCTGAAGCTGAGCGGTGAAGCCCTGATGGGGAAACAGGGGTTTGGCGTGGACCCCCAGGTTGCCGGAACTATCGCCCGGGAAGTCCGTGAAGTGAACAGCCTGGGAGTGGAAGTCGCCATCGTGATCGGGGGAGGCAACATTTTTCGGGGGCTGTCGGCGACCGCTCAGGGGATGGAGCGGGTGTCGGGCGACCTCATGGGAATGCTGGCCACCGTGATCAACGCCATCGCTCTGCAGGACGCCCTGGAGAAGGTGGGTGTGTTCACTCGGGTGGTGTCGGCCATCGAGATGCGCGAAGTGGCCGAGCCCTTTATTCGCAGGCGGGCTATTCGCCATCTGGAAAAACGTCGCGTAGTCATATTTGCGGCCGGCATCGGCAATCCCTATTTCTCGACCGACACCGCGGCGGCCCTGAGGGCCATGGAAGTCAAAGCCGAGGTGATTCTGAAAGCCACCAAGGTTGACGGCATTTTCAACGCCGACCCGATGAAGGTCAAAGATGTCAGGATGTTCGACCAAATCAGCTATATCGATGTGATCGGCAAGGGCTTGAAAGTCATGGACGCCACCGCGATTTCCTTGTGCATGGAGAACCACATGCCGATCGTTGTTTTCAACCTGGGGCGCAGCGGCAACATCAAACGGGCCGTTCTCGGGGAAAAGATTGGAACCGTCGTCAAGGTGTAAGCCCATGATCAAGGACGTTATCAAGCAGACAGGAATCCGTATGGAGAAGGTGATTGAGGATCTCCGCCGCTACCTGTCCACGGTGCGCACCGGTCGCGCCTCGGTCTCGCTGCTGGATCCGATCACCGTGGACTACTACGGAACGGCAACGCCCGTCGGCCAGGTGGGTACCCTGGCGGCTCCAGACCCGACCCTGCTCACCGTGCAGCCCTGGGACGTGTCTCTTCTACCGGCCATCGAGAGAGCCATCCTGGCTTCCGACCTGGGATTGAACCCCGCCAACGACGGCAAGATCATCCGTATTCCGATTCCTCCACTCAACGAGGAGCGCCGCAAGCAGTTGGCCCGCCATGTCGGCAAGGTCTTGGAGGAGCATCGCACGGCCCTGCGCCACCTCCGGCGGGACGGGAACGATGTCCTGAAAAAGATGTTGAAGGACAAGCAGCTGTCGGAAGACGACGAACGCAAGGGTTTGGAGGAGATTCAGGATCTGACCGACCAATACGTGGCCCGATTGGAGGAGCTTGCCAAGAGGAAAGAAGCGGAGATCCTTACGATTTAGTGGTCAGTTGTTGATTGACACGAGGGGTTTGCCTTGCTATAGTCTTGTGGTTTTGCGCCTGGAACTGTTTCGCCGGGCTATCATATTGATAATGCGTGAATTCTGGGAGATTAGGAGTTGCCGACGTTTAATCAGCTGGTGAGGTTGGGTCGAACCAAGGTTAAAGACAAGACCAGCAGTCCAGCACTCCAGGGATGTCCCCAAAAGCGGGGTGTCTGTGTGCGGGTCTATACCTCGACTCCGAAGAAGCCGAACTCGGCGCTGCGCAAGGTGGCTCGAGTGCGGTTGACCAACGGCATAGAGGTCACGACCTATATTCCTGGCATTGGCCACAACCTTCAGGAGCATTCGATTGTGCTGATTCGCGGAGGCCGTGTGAAGGACCTGCCTGGAGTACGTTACCATGTCGTGCGCGGGACCCTGGACTCGGTCGGTGTGCAGAATCGCAAGCAAAGCCGGTCCAAGTACGGGGCCAAGCGGCCCAAGTAAATCATCCCCGGACTCGAATCCAACGGCTAAAGCGGCGGCATTGCGTGCAATGCCAGTCTCTGGAGCATAAGTCATGCCACGCAAAGGACATGTGCCGAAGCGCCAGGTCATTCCCGACCCCGTCTACAACAGTCCCCTGGTCTCCAAATTCATCAATTGCATCATGTGGAAGGGGAAGAAGAGCACGGCTGAACAGGTGTTTTACGGTGCCTTGGACATCATCAAGGAAAAGACCGGAGACGATCCCCTCAAGGTTTTCAAGAAGGCCCTGGACAATGTCAAGCCTGTTCTGGAAGTCAAGTCCAGGCGGGTAGGCGGCGCCAATTATCAGGTGCCCATCGAGGTCAACCCGCACCGCAGGGTTTCGTTGAGTATCCGCTGGTTGATCAGCTACACCCGCATGCGCAAAGAGAAGTCGATGCAGGAGAGATTGGCTGCCGAATTCATGGATGCCGCCAGCAATCGCGGAGCGACCATCAAGAGGCGCGAAGACGTGCATCGCATGGCAGAGGCCAACAAGGCCTTTGCCCACTATCGGTGGTAGATGGAATTTCGTTCACTGGCAGGATGGGTTGGGCGCCTGAGGCCAAAGCTTCAGGAGGCCGCCCGATTCCCGTCTTACCAGTGGCTGCCCGGTCGCTTATGCCCCGTCAGATTCCACTTGAAAAAATTCGAAATATCGGAATTATGGCCCATATCGATGCCGGCAAGACTACGGCCACCGAGAGAGTCCTCTACTACACCGGCATCACCCACAAGATGGGTGAAGTGCATGATGGTACGGCCACCATGGATTGGATGGAGCAGGAGCAGGAGCGGGGAATCACCATCACCTCGGCGGCGACCACCTGTATCTGGAACGACGTTCGCATCAATATCATCGATACTCCGGGTCACGTCGACTTCACCGCCGAGGTGGAGCGCAGCCTGCGTATCCTGGATGGCGCCATCTGCCTACTGGGGGCGGTGGAAGGGGTGGAGCCTCAGACCGAGACGGTGTGGCGGCAAGGCGACAAGTACGAGGTGCCTCGAATCGTCTTCGTCAACAAGATGGACCGGGTTGGCGCCGACTTTTTCGGCTGTATCCGCATGGTCAGGGATCGGTTGCTGGCCAAGCCGGTGGCGGTTCAGATTCCCCTGGGCAAGGAGGACAACTTCGTCGGCGTCATCGATCTGATCAGCATGAAGGCTATTATTTACCGAGACGAGACCTTGGGGGCGGACCACGAAACTGCGGAGATTCCTCCGGAAATGGTTGCCCAGGCGCAGGAGTACCGTGAACGGATGATCGAGGCAGTCTGTGAGACCGACGACCCCTTGATGGAACAATACATTTCCGGTGAGTCTATCTCGGCGGGCGACCTGAAGGCAGCCTTGCGCCGGGGCACACTGAACCTGGCGCTGGTGCCGGTGCTTTGCGGCGCCGCTTTCAAGAACAAGGGAGTACAGCCCCTTCTGGATGCCGTGGTGGACTATCTGCCCTCACCGACCGACTTGCCTCCGGTGGTGGGCGTGGACCGGGAGGGCCGGGATGAGATCGTCCGCGAGTCCCGGGATCAGGAACCCTTTTCAGCCCTGGTCTTCAAGATCATGACCGACCCCTACGTGGGCCAACTGGCCTTTTTCCGGGTCTACTCCGGTGTGCTCAAGGCAGGCTCCTATGTTTACAATTCGACCAAGGGCAAACGGGAGCGTGTGGGGCGGCTGCTGAAGATGCATGCCGACAAGCGTGAGGAGATCCAGCAGGTCTATGCGGGGGACATCGCCGCCGGAGTGGGTCTGAGGGAGGTGGCCACCGGCGACACCATCTGCGCGCAAGATGCGCCGGTGATTCTGGAGTCCATGGAGTTCCCGGTTCCGGTCATGGCCGTGGCCATCGAGCCCAAGACCAAGAGCGACCAGGAGAAGCTGGGTCTGGCGCTGGGGAAACTGGCCCAGGAGGATCCCACCTTCAAGGTGTCCACCGATCAGGATACCGGACAGACCATTATCTCGGGAATGGGCGAACTGCATCTGGAGATTCTGGTCGACCGCATGTCTCGGGAGTTTGGGGTAGGCGCCAACGTAGGGAAGCCCCAGGTCTCCTATCGGGAAACCATCTGTCAGGGCGCTGAAGGGGAAGGGCGATTCGTTCGTCAGACCGGAGGCCGGGGTCAATACGGTCACGTCAAGATCCGCGTGGAACCGCGGGCCGATAGGGAGCGGGGATTCGAATTCATCAATGCCATCGTGGGCGGAGCCATTCCGCGGGAGTTCATTTCGTCGGTGGAGAAGGGCATTCGGGAGGCCGCGGAGGCCGGCCCCCTGGCCGGCTACGAAATTCAGGATATTGAAGTGACTCTGTATGACGGGTCCTTTCATGAGGTGGATTCCAGTGAAATCGCCTTCAAGATTGCCGGTTCCATGGCTTTGAAGGAGGCGGTTTCGCGAGCGGCTCCAGCGCTGCTCGAGCCCATCATGCGGGTGGAAGTGGTGGTTCCCCGGGAGTTTATCGGGGCAGTCGGGGGCGATCTCAACGCTCGCCGGGGTCGCATCGAAACCATTGAATCCCGTGCGGGGTCTCAGGTGGTGACCGCCTTGGTGCCTCTCTCGGAGATGTTCGGGTATTCCACCGACTTGCGGTCCATGACTCAGGGTCGAGCGACCTATTCCATGCATTTTCAACAATATAGGCAGGCACCCAAATCGGTGACCGAGCAGATCGTTGCCAAGATCCAGGGCCGTAGCTGGGACACCGCGGGTCGATGAAGCACTCGTAGAATCAGGAGAAAGGATAGGGGAGCGATGGCGAAGGAGAAATTCGATCGAAGCAAGCCGCACGTCAACATCGGGACGATCGGGCATATCGATCACGGGAAGACGACGTTGACGGCAGCGATCACGCGGGTCTTGGGGAAGAAGGACCCGAAGGTGGCGTTTCGGAGTTTCGATTCGATCGACAACGCACCGGAGGAGCGTGAGCGTGGGATCACGATCGCGACGGCGCACGTGGAGTATTCGACGGATAACCGGCACTATGCGCACGTGGACTGTCCGGGACATGCGGACTACATCAAGAACATGATCACGGGAGCGGCGCAGATGGACGGAGCGATTCTGGTGGTGGCGGCGACGGACGGGCCGATGCCGCAGACGCGGGAGCACATATTATTGGCGAGGCAGGTAGGGGTACCGAGCATCGTGGTGGCGATGAACAAGGTGGATGCGGTGGAGGATGAGGAGTTGTTGGATTTGGTGGAGTTGGAAGTGAGGGAGTTGCTGGAGAGCTACAAGTTTCCCGGGGATGAAGTGCCGGTGGTGCGGGTTTCGGCGTTGGGAGGCTTGAATGGGGAAGCGGAGTGGGAGGAGAAGATCGAGGAGTTGATGTCGGAGGTGGACGAGTACATACCGTTGCCGGAGCGGGAGGTGGACAAGCCGTTTCTGATGCCGGTGGAGGACATTTTCTCGATATCGGGTCGAGGGACGGTGGTAACGGGGCGAGTGGAGCGAGGGAAGGTGAAGGTGGGGGAGGAGATGGAGATCGTGGGGATGAGGCCGACGCAGAAGCGAGTGGTGACGGGAGTGGAGATGTTCAAGAAGCTGTTGGATGAAGGGGTGGCGGGAGACAATGTGGGCTTGTTGTTGAGGGGAGTGGAGAAGCGGGACGTGGAGCGAGGGCAGGTGGTGGCGAAGGTGGGGAGTATCACGCCGCACACGAAGTTCAAGGCGGAGGCCTACATATTGACGAAGGACGAGGGAGGAAGGCACACGCCGTTTTTCACGGGGTATCGGCCGCAGTTTTATTTTCGGACGACGGACGTAACGGGAGTGGCGAGTCTGGGGGAAGGGACGGAGATGGTGATGCCGGGGGACAATGTGAGTATGGAGATCGAGTTGATCACACCGATAGCGATGGAGAAGGGGCTGAGGTTTGCGATCCGAGAGGGCGGGCGAACGGTCGGGGCCGGCACCATTACCGAAATCCTGGAGTAGGAGCGCCCTACCTCTTTGAGCCCGCTGCCTTCCCAAATGAGAGTTCATTGATGCTGAACGAAAAGATACGCATCCGATTGAAAGCCTTTGACTACCGGATTCTGGATCAGTCCGCCGGCGAGATTGTGGATACCGCCCGCCGCACGGGGGCTCGAATCGCCGGTCCGATACCGCTTCCCACGGCCAAGAACAAGTACTGTGTTCTTCGTTCCCCGCACGTGGACAAGAAGTCGCGTGAGCAATTCGAGATACGAACCCACAAGCGGCTGCTGGACATTCTGGAGCCCACGCCGCAAACCATCGATGCCTTGATGAAGCTCGATCTGCCGGCAGGGGTTGACGTGGAGATCAAGGCCTATGGCAAGGAGCATAAGTGAGAGTGGGGAATTTTGTCCGCCCCTCCAGGCGGTTTCCAGCGCAAAATCCTACGCCTCCAGGCAGTGATCGGGAGCTTCGACCATGGTGAATGGCATTCTGGGTGTCAAGATCGGCATGACCCAGTTGTTTGAGGAGGGGGGCCGCGTCGTTCCGGCAACCGTGATTCAGGCCGGTCCATGCGTGGTCGTGCAGAAAAAGACCGCCAATCGGGAAGGCTACGACGCCGTGCAGCTTGGATTGATCGAGTTCACCTCGCCCAAACGGGTCGGTCGACCCATGCTGGGCCATTTCAAGAAGGCCAAGGTGGCTCCGGTTCGTTTCGTGAAGGAATTGCGTTTGTCCGATGGAGCCGAAGATACCGCCGTGGGATCCAAGGTTCTGGTGGACCAGTTCAGCGACAGCGACGAAGTGGATGTGACCGGCGTGAGCAAAGGCAAAGGATTCGCCGGTGTGATGAAGCGGCACAATTTCAAGGGGGGCGTGGCCAGCCATGGATCCATGTTCCATCGTGCTCCCGGGTCGATCGGTGCTTCCGCATTTCCCTCGCGTGTCGTCAAGGGCATGAAGGGCGCCGGTCACATGGGGAGGCGCCAGGTGACGGCAAGAAATTTGAAGGTTGTGCGCGTGGACGCGGAAAAGAATCTGCTGATCGTCAGGGGAGCGGTTCCCGGCGCCAACGGGGACTATCTGATTGTTCGCAGGAACCGGAAATAGAGTTGTCAAGCCGGCCAGGCGGTCGGCCGAGGGAACAGGTCGTGGCAACGCTGGATATTGTGAATCTGGAGAATGAGGTGGTGGGTCAATTGGATCTCCACGACACGGTTTTCGCGGCCAAAGTCAACAAGAGCCTGCTCTATGTGGCGGTGAAGCATTACCGCGACGGCCTCAGGCAGGGAACACACGCGACCAAGACCAGAGCTCAGGTGCGTGGTGGGGGCAAAAAGCCCTGGCGGCAGAAGGGTACCGGAAGAGCCCGGGTTGGAAGTTCTCGTAATCCTCTGTGGCGAAAGGGTGGGGTGGCCCACGGACCTCACCCGAGGTCCTACGCCTTTCGCCTCCCCAGGAAAATGTCGCAGGGGGCTTTGCGTTCCGCCCTGAGCGACAGGTTTGCGTCCAACTGCATCAGAGTGGTGGCCGATTTCTCCTTGCCCAGTCACAAGACCGGGGAGTTCGACCAGGTGCTGCGCAAGCTGGAGACGCGGAAAAGGCTTCTCATCGTGGACAACGGGGAGAACGAAAACCTGGCCCGAGCTTCAGGCAATTTGCCGGAAGTGAAGGTAGTGTCCAGTCGAGGAGTTACCGTTTACGATTTGCTTAATTCCAGGAGCGTTGTTTTCTCCCGAGCAGCCATTGAGAAACTTCAGGAGGGCCTGCAAACGTGAACCCGGCTGCAATCGTGAAGCGCCCGATCATCACTGAGAAGGCCCTGGGTCTCAAGGAAGACCACAGGTTTCTATGCTTTGAGGTGGCTGCCCGGGCCAACAAGAAGCAGGTGAAGCAAGCCGTCGAGAAGCTCTTCAACGTAAAGGTGGCTTCAGTCAATACCGCCGGCTTCAAGGGCAAGGAACGACGACAGGGACGCTATGTCGGGCGGCGGTCCGATTGGAAGAAGGCTTTCGTCAAGTTGAAGCCGGGCGAAAAAATGATTGAATACGCGGACATAACCTAGTGATTAGTGGACAGTGGCTAGTGGATAGTGATTTGAGTTGTGCGTCAAGCATCCTGTTGATCTCGGTGCAGTCATTCAGCAAGTGCAATAATGGCACGCGGTGCCCCGCTATTCCCCAAACTAGCCACGATTATTCACTAGCCACTAATCACTATTCACTAGCCACTCATTAGCCATGGGCCTTAAATCCTTCAGACCTTTTACACCGTCACTGCGGTTCACTTCGGTGACGACTTCCGAAGGGCTGAGCCGAGAGCGTCCGAAGAAGAACCTGACCGCGGGCAAGTCCAGGTCCGGCGGCCGCAACAATCTTGGTCGCATGACCGTGCGCCATCGAGGGGGAGGTCACAAAAGGCTCTATCGCCGAATCGATTTCAAGCGCGACAAGTTCGGAGTGCCGGCCAAGGTGGCCGCGGTGGAGTACGACCCCAACCGATCGGCGCGGATTGCGCTGCTCCACTACAGGGACGGGGAAAAGCGTTACATCATTCATCCCGTCGGCCTCGAGGTCGGAGCCACGGTCGTTTCCGGCCCCGAATCCGACATACTGGTCGGCAATGCTCTGCCGCTCAAGAATATTCCCCTTGGAACCACCATTCACAACATCGAACTGCGGAAGGGCGGGGGAGCCCAAATGGCCCGTTCAGCCGGAAGTGCGGCCCAACTGGTTGCCCGGGAGGGCACCTACGCCCAGGTGAAAATGCCCTCCGGTGAGGTCAGGAGGGTCCACGTCGACTGTCTGGCTACGGTCGGGCAGGTGGGCAATACCGATCACAGCAATGTCAGTCTGGGCAAGGCCGGAAAACGGCGTTGGTTGGGACGACGGCCGACAGTGCGGGGCGTGGCCATGAACCCGGTAGACCATCCCCATGGAGGCGGCGAGGGACGGACCTCCGGAGGGCGGCATCCGGTAACGCCCTGGGGGCAGCCAACGCGGGGATTCAGGACCCGCAATAACAAGCGAACCGACGCGTTTGTGGTCAAGCGCAGAGGCAAGTAACGGGATCTCCGGGAGGTAAGCAGATGGGCCGATCCGTAAAAAAGGGACCTTTTGTGGACCGCAGCCTGGCCAGGTTGGTGGACGGCATGAACAAGCGTTTCGAAAAAAGAGTGATCAAGACCTGGTCGCGGCGGTCCACCATCATTCCCGATATGGTCGGCCATACCTTCGCGGTGCACAACGGCAGGAAATTCATTCCGGTCTTTGTGACGGAAAATATGGTGGGACACAAGTTGGGAGAATTCTCTCCCAGCCGCATGTTCAGGGGGCATAGCTCCAAGTCCGCCAGTGAGAAAACCGCTTCGCGATCCTGAGGCCTGAGAGGTCCGGCTGGAGTCCAATTTCGATGGAAGCTTGCGCTACAGCGAAATTCATCCGTAGTTCGCCGCAAAAGGTCCGGTTGGTTGTTGACCTGATCCGAGGGCGCAACGTCTCGGAGGCGCTGGACATTCTGCGTTTTACCAAGAAGAGAGCGGCCGCGCAGGTCACCAAGGTCCTGAAGTCGGCCATCGCCAATGCGGAACAGAAGGACGAGGCCACCGACGTGGATCAGTTGCTGGTGAGCAAGGCTTATGTCAACGAGGGACCGCGAATGAAGCGGATGCGTCCCGCTCCCATGGGGCGGGCGATGCGTTACCAGCGGCGGATGAGTCACATCTCGATTCATGTGTCTGACGAATAGCAACCTGGCTGTGTAAGGAGGGGCGCGTGGGACAGAAAGTACATCCTTTTGGTCTTCGCCTGGGATACAACAAAACCTGGCGTTCCCGCTGGTACGCCAAGAAGGACTATGGGACGTTGCTGCACGAGGACTTGCGCTTGAAGAAAGAGCTCAAGAAGCAGTTGGGACATGCCGGGGTCTCCAATATTGAAATTGAGCGTCCCGGCAACAAGATTCGAGTCACCATCCATACCTCCCGGCCTGGGATCATCATCGGCCGCAAGGGTTCCGAGATCGACAAGCTCAAGGTGGATTTGCAGCAGAGGACCAATCGGGAGGTCTTCATCAACATCAATGAGATCCATCGCCCGGAACTGGAGGCTCAATTGGTCGCCGAATCCATTGCGCTTCAACTGCAAAAGCGAATTGCCTTTCGGCGGGCGATGCGGAAAGCCGTGGATACCGCCCTCAAAGTCAACGCCAAGGGCATTCGGGTCTGTTGCGCGGGACGTCTGAACGGAGCTGAAATCGCGCGAACCGAGTGGTACCTCCAGGGCCGACTCCCGCTCCATACGCTGCGGGCCGATATCGACTATGGTTTCGCCGAAGCCTTTACCACCTACGGACTGATTGGCGTCAAGGTCTGGATTTACAAGGGCGATCTCTTTCCGGTGACAAAAAAGGCCTCGGAGATCGGTGCCAAGCTCTGATCAACCAGGTGGGGATCTGAAATGTTAATGCCCAAGAAGGTCAAGTTTCGCAAGCAGCAGCGGGGGCGGAACTGCGGGAAGGCGTGGCGCGGCTCGGAAATCGCCTTTGGAGACTTTGGACTGAAGGTGATGGAACCCGCCTGGATCACTGATCGGCAGATCGAGGCGGCCCGTATCGCCATGACCCGTGCCGTCCGGCGCGGCGGAAAAATCTGGATTCGCCTGTTCCCGGATAAGCCCGTGACCAAGAAGCCGGCGGAGACGCGCATGGGAAAGGGCAAGGGAGCTCCCGAGTATTGGGTGGCGGTGGTTCGCCCGGGAAAGGTCATTTTCGAGATGGAAGGCGTGGACCGGGAGGTGGCTCAGGAAGCCATGCGGTTGGCCGCCAACAAATTGCCTGCCAAGACCAAGTTCGTCTTCAGGCCCAACGTGGGGGGCGAGGAATGACGCCCGAGCAGATCAGGGAACTCTCAGACGAGGAACTGGTCAGCCAGGAAAACGACATGGCCGAGCAGATCTTTCGACTGCGACTGCAACTGGCGATGGGCCAGTCAGAGGGGACGCACCGGCTGCAGCAGTTGAAGAAGGACGTGGCCCGAATCCAGACCATTCGGCGGGAGCGCCAACTGCAGCAGCAAAAAGCCGCAGGATAGAGGGGCCGGGGCCCTTCACGTTCAGGATCAGGAGCGCAAGCCCATGGGCAGCGAAGAAAAAACAGGTCGAAGGAGCGCCAAGGTCGGGGTCGTCAAGAGCGATCAGATGGACAAGACCGTCGTGGTTTCGGTGGAACGCCGAGTTCCCCATCCGCTTTACCGGCGCATTATCACCAGGACTTCCAACTTTCTGGCTCATGACGAGCAGAATGCCTGTGGGGTGGGCGATCGGGTTGCCATCGTGGAGACCCGCCCCGCCAGCAAACGCAAGCGGTGGCGGGTCTCCCGCATCATCAGCAAGTCCGGTTGAGCGGAGGCGGCGCGGCCCCTGAGCCGGTCAACGGAGAGATTGCACCTTGATTCAAATGGGAACCATCCTGGAAGTCGCCGACAATTCGGGCGCTCGCAGGCTCTCCTGTATCTTGCCGCTGGGAGGTTCCACGGGGGCCAAAGCGGCCTTGGGAGATGTGGTGACAGCCGCCGTCAAGGATGTCACTCCCGCTGGCAATGTCAAAAAGGGGAGGGTGGTCAGGGCGGTGATCGTGAGGGCGCGCAAGGAGACCCGCCGGCGGGATGGTTCCTATATTCGCTTCGACCAGAACGCGGCGGTGCTGATCAACGACCAGGGAGAGCCAGTGGGAACACGCGTCTTTGGGCCGGTGGCCAGGGAGTTGCGCGACAAGCGATTCCTGAAGATTGTCTCTCTGGCGCCGGAGGTGATCTGAAATGGGGCGTCCGCAGCGAATCGACATCCGGAGAAACGACCAGGTCAAGGTCATTGCCGGCAAGGACATCAGGGAAGTTGGCCGCGTGTTGCGGGTGGTCCGCGCCAAGCAGCGCGTGGTTGTGGAAGGAATCAACATGGTCAAGCGCCACACCCGCCCCAACCCCAGTCGGAATCTGAAGGGCGGGATTGTGGAGAGGGAAGGCCCCATTCACGTCTCCAACGTCATGATCGTATGCGGAGCTTGCGGGCAGCCGACCCGAATCGGTCACCAGAGACTGGCCGACGGCAAGAAGATTCGGATATGTCGCAAGTGTGAGGCCTCGCTGGACCGGTAGCTTCCGGAGGAGAAGAAGAATTCATGAGCCGACTCAAGATCCGTTATGAGAAGGAAATCATGCCGGCTCTGCGAAAAGAGTTTGGATACGGCAATGTCATGGCGGTGCCCAAGCTGGAAAAAATTGTGGTCAACATCGGCCTGGGAGAGGCGATCCAGAACCCCAAGCTGTTGGATTCGGCCATGGGCGAACTGGGTGCGATCACCGGACAGAGACCCGTCATCAACCGAGCCCGCAAGTCGATCGCTTCATTCAAGCTCCGACAGGGAATGGCGATCGCTTGCTCCGTCACGCTTCGGGCCGGCCGGATGTACGAGTTTTTCGATCGTCTGATCAACATTGCGCTGCCCAGGGTGCGCGACTTTCGAGGTGTTTCCACCAGGTCTTTCGACGGGCGAGGGAACTATACCCTGGGACTGCGGGATCAATTGGTGTTTCCGGAGATTGACTATTCCAAGGTCGGCAAGATCAATGGCATGAACGTTTGCATGGTAACCAGCGCCAAGACCGACGATGAAGCCAGAAGTTTGTTGGGTCTCTTGGGGCTCCCTTTCCGACGATGAGGTTGAATCGATGGCCAGAATTGCCCTGATAGCCAAGGCCAAGAAAACGCCCAAGTTCAAGGTCCGGCAATACAACCGCTGCAAGGTCTGCGGTCGACCGCGCGGTTTCATGCGGAAGTTCCAGTTGTGTCGCCTGTGTTTTCGTCAGTTGGCCTTGAGGGGAGAACTTCCGGGAGTCATCAAGTCAAGCTGGTGAACCCGACATTGTCCGCGATCCGGTGGGCCGACCGGGCCGCAATTGTGGAGCCTGATGAAGAATGAGCTTAACTGATCCTGTCGCCAACTATCTCACCCTCGTTCGCAATGCTTTGCAGGCCAAGCATCAGAAGGTGGATATTCCCTGCTCCCGACTGCTGGTGGCAATGACCCGGATTCTCAAGGAGGAAGGGTACATCGCCAGCTTCAAGACCATTGACGAGGGCAGTAAGCGGTTCCTGCGCATCTATCTCCGTTACGGTTCCAGAGGCGAGCAAGTGATTTCCGGATTGCAGCGGGTCTCTCGGCCAGGTTGCCGGGTATATGCTTCCAAGCGCCGCATTCCATCGGTCCTGGGAAATCTGGGGATCAGCATCCTCACGACTCCCAAGGGTGTGATCACCGGGAGCAGGGCCCGCCGGGAAGGAGTTGGCGGCGAAGTGCTCTGCTATATCTGGTAAGCGCTCACCGCGGACGTTCAGCTATGTCACGAATCGGAAGAAAAATCATTTCAATTCCGCAGGGCATCCAGGTGAGCATTGCGGACGACCAGGTCCGCATTCAGGGGCCCAAGGGTCAAACGACCAGCGTGGTGCCGGAGGGAATACGCTTTGAACGGACCGAGAAGGGGGTGGTGGCTACCCGATCCTCGGACTCGAAGAAGCAGAAAGCACTGCACGGATTGGCCCGGAGTCTGCTGGCTAACGCGGTTACCGGGGTGAGCCAGGGATTCAAGAAGGAGCTGGACATCGTGGGCATCGGCTATCGGGCTGAGCTCAAGGGGAAGTCGGTCATCTTCAGTCTGGGGTTTTCCCACCCCGTCGACTTTCCGGTTCCCGACGGGATCAGCGTTGCGGTGGAACGACAGACCCACTTGATTGTCTCGGGGGTTGACAAGCAGAAAGTGGGCCAGGCAGCCGCCGACATCCGATCCTTGCGAAAGCCGGATCCCTATAAGAACAAGGGAATTCGTTATACGGGAGAGAAGCTCAAGAAGAAGGTCGGCAAGACGGGGGCCAAGTAGCGGCGAGGCCGGCAAGTGCAGGCCACCCAAAACGGAACCATGGCTAAACGGATTTCCAGAGGGCACATACGCAGACGCATTCACGTGCGGGTGCGCAAAAAGATCAGTGGTTCAGGCGATCGGCCGCGACTCAACGTGTTTCGCTCAGCCAGGCACATTTACGCCCAGGTCATCGATGACGACCAGGGTCGGACGCTGGCCTCTGCCTCAACCGTCGACAAGGAGATTCGCGAGGCGAATCGCAACGGCGGGAACCTGGCCGCGGCCAGGGTGGTGGGCAGCCGGGTCGCCGAACGAGCCACCCGACAGGGGATCAAGCGAGTGGTCTACGACCGTGGGGGATACATCTTTCACGGTCGGGTGAAGGCATTGGCCGATGCGGCTCGAGAGGGCGGCCTGGAATTCTAGCCAGGCGGCGCCTGGGACAGACAAGCCAATGAGAAATCCACCGAGAGACTGATTAAGGAGGGCATTTGCAAACCAAACTCGATTCGAGCGAATCCCAATTCAAAGACCAGGTCGTCTCCATCAATCGCGTCACCAAGGTGGTCAAAGGCGGCAAGAACCTGAGTTTCAGCGCACTGGTGGTTGTCGGAGACGAGAACGGCAGAGTGGGCTACGGCAACGGAAAAGCCAAGGAAGTTCCCTCGGCCATTCGCAAGGCGACCGAAGCCGCCAAGAAAAACCTGATTCGCGTCCCCATGAAGGGCACCACCATTCCCCACCTGGTGATCGGTCGATTCGGCTCGGGCCGGGTGCTGCTGAAACCGGCGCGCGATGGGACTGGTGTGATTGCCGGCGGACCGGTACGAGCCGTGATTCAGTCGGCAGGGATTCAGAATGTGCTGACCAAGTCTCTGGGAAGCGCCAACCCCCACAACGTCGTGAAAGCGACCATTGAGGGACTCCAGCAACTCAGGGATGTGGTGGATGTCGCCCGATTGAGAGGGAAGTCGCCCGAGGAAATTTTGCAGATGCCGGAGCCGCAAGGGCATGAAGAGACAAAACAACCCCAAGAAAACGCAGAAGATGCCTCTGAAAATTAAGCTGGTCAAGAGCGGAATCGGGTGCTCAGCCCGGCAAAAGCAGGTGATTCGGGGTTTGGGATTCAGACGCCTGAACCAGGTCGTTGCCCGACCCGACACTCCTGAAATTCGAGGCATGATCTTCAAGATACGCCATCTCTTGGAGGTGAAGGGTGAAGGGTGAAGGGTTGTAAACGGAGGGTATCGGGAGCAGGCAAGCGTCTGATGACTTGGCTGCGCTTATTTGAGGCGATGGTTGGAGATTTACAAGATGCTTAACGTGTCGATCGAATCAATAACTATCTACTCTCCACTACCAAAGGCCGCTGCCCAATGATTGAACTTCACGATCTCAAGCCTACGCCGGGGTCGACCCGGAACCGCAGGCGCCGGGGAATCGGGCCCGGGTCCGGACTGGGGAAAACCGCGGGCAGGGGAAGCAAGGGACAGAAGTCCCGTTCCGGCGCACGGGCCAAGCGCGGATTCGAAGGCGGGCAGATGCCCCTGCACCGCCGTCTGCCGAAGCGCGGCTTCACCAACATCTTCAGGAAACAGATCGTGGTAGTGAACGTGAGTCAGCTTCAGGTGTTCGGGGCCGGGTCCACGGTGTCACCGGACGTCCTGGTCAAGCGGGGAATCATCAAGAAAGTCAAGGATGGAGTGAAGATTCTGGGTCGAGGCGAGGTGTCGAAAGCGCTGAAAGTTTCAGCACACTTCTTCAGTCAAAGCGCTCGGGGCAAGATCAGCCAGGCCGGGGGGACCGTCGAAGAAATCAAGTGATCGAAAGCCTGCGTAACATCTGGAATATGCATGACCTGAGGAAAAGGATTCTCTTTACCTTGGGCATCTTGGCCGTGTACAGGGTCGGGGCTTTCATCCCCACCCCCGGGATCAACACCGAGGCCTTGCAACAGATTTTCGACCGCAGCCGTGGAACGGTTCTGGGTTTCCTGGATCTATTCTCCGGCGGCAATTTCGGCAACTTCACCATCTTTGCCTTAGGTATTACCCCCTACATCACGGCTTCGATCATCCTGCAGTTGATGACCGTCGTTTGGCCCTATCTGGAGAGGCTGTCCAAGGAAGGAGAACTCGGCCGCAAGAAGATCACCCAATACACCCGATATCTGACGGTCATCCTCAGTGTGGTGCAGTCGTTCGGCATCGCTTCCTTTCTGCAGGGGATGCCTGCCGAGGCCGGAAGTCAAGTGGTTCTGAACCCTGGATTCGGATTCGTGTTCATGACCATGCTGACCCAGACTACGGGCACTGCGTTCATCATGTGGCTGGGAGAAAGGATCACCGAGAGGGGCATTGGAAATGGAATGTCCCTGATCATCTTTGCCGGAATTGTCAGCGGCTTGCCCAGCGCGGGCCATGAGATCTTTACCCGACTGGTGCAGCAGCAGTGGTCACCGCTGTTCGTCATGCTCCTGCTGTCCATCATGGTGGTGGTGGTGGGGTTCATCGTGTTGGTGGAGAGGGCGCAGAGGCGGATTCCGGTGCAGTACGCCAAGCGCGTGGTGGGACGCAGGGTCATGGGGGGGCAATCGACGCATCTTCCCCTGAAGGTGAATGTCGGCGGAGTGATCCCCGTCATCTTTGCATCCTCCATACTCACCTTTCCACAAACCTTCGGTCTGATGTTCGAGGACAGTCGATTTTTCAGGAGCCTGACCGAAGCCCTTGGGTTCGGTGAGCCTCTTTACAATCTCCTCTTTGTCACCTTTATTATTTTCTTTTGCTACTTTTACACCTCCATCGTATTCAATCCCGCGGAAGTCGCCGGCAATATGAGAAAGTACGGAGGATTCATTCCGGGAATCCGGCCCGGACGCGCTACCGCCGAGTATATCGAGACCATTCTGACTCGCATCACCTTTGCGGGAGCAATCTATCTGGCCCTGATTGCGGTCATTCCGGAGTTCATGATCACCGGTTTCCATATTCATCACCTGCCCTGGGTGGGCGGCTATTTCGAAGGGTTGCCCAACTGGATTCTAAACGGCATGGGAGTGCAGTTTTATTTCGGCGGGACCTCTCTGCTGATTGTAGTGGGGGTGGCCATGGACACCGTTCAACAGATCGAGGCCCAATTGGTGATGCGCCACTACGATGGATTCCTGGGACCTCGGGGGCGTCGGATTCGCGGGCGGCGGATGTGAGGCAGGAGGATCCGGCAAGTTTGGTTCCGGTCCGGGTCAATTGTTGGAATTGTAGGTAACGTGTTGTACCCTTGGGAGTTTGGGTTTTACTTTACTAGAGGGAAGTGGTCCTGAATGTCAAAAGAAGATGCCATTGAAGTCATGGCGGTTGTTCTGGAACCGTTACCCAATGCCATGTTCAAGGTTCAGTTGGAGAACAAGCATGTGGTTCTGGCCCATATCTCCGGGAAAATGCGCAAGAACTTCATTCGGATCCTGTCGGGAGACAAGGTCGCGGTGGAGTTGTCCCCCTACGATTTGAGCCGAGGCCGGATCGTCTATCGCTACAAGTAGGTCAACCATGAAAGTCAGGGCATCCGTAAAGAAAATTTGTCCGAAATGCAAGATCATCCGCAGGCACGGGGTGGTGAGGGTGATTTGCGTCAACCCTAAATGCAAGCAGCGTCAGGGATAGCGCGACCGTACGGTTTCCGGTTTTCCTCCCTGGAAAGGAATGGACGTGGCTCGGATCGTTGGCATCGATTTACCGAACGACAAGCGGGTGGAAGTCGGCCTGACCTACATTCATGGCATTGGCAGGCCAAGATCACGCAAGATTCTGGACAGGGCGGGAATCAGTCTGGACACCAAGGTGCGGGATCTTTCCGAGGAAGAGGTTACCCGCATCCGTCAAGTCATCGAGGAGCAGAGCGGCGTTGAAGGCGACTTGCGCAAGGAAGTTGCCATGAACATCAAGCGGCTCATGGAGATCAGCTCGTATCGGGGTTTGAGGCATCGACGGTCGCTTCCGGTAAGGGGGCAACGGACGCACACCAACGGTCGTACCCGCAAGGGGCCTCGCAGAGGCGCCGTGGCGAGCAGGAAGAAATCGACGGCCAAGACTTGAGAACGGGATCCGTGATCCCCCGGGAGTGATTGTGATGGCCAAGGCTCAGACCAAGTCCAAGAAAGGGCGTAAGAAGGTCTTTCGGAGAAAGGAAAAGAAGGTTGTCTTGAGCGGAATTGTTTTCGTCCAGGCGACCTTCAACAACACGATCGTCAGCATCACCGACACGCGAGGCAACCTGGTCTGCTGGTCCAGCGCGGGGTCCTTGGGATTCAGGGGTTCACGCAAGGGGACGCCCTTTGCGGCGCAGCAGGCCTCGATCACCGCCGGAAACATCGCTCGCGAGCACGGAATGAAGACTGTGGACGTCCGGGTGAAGGGCCCCGGGTCCGGGCGCGAATCCGCCATTCGCGCGCTGCAAACGGTGGGTCTGGAGGTCAAGTCCATTCGAGACGTCACTCCCATTCCTCACAACGGTTGCCGTCCGCCCAAGCGCAGACGGGTCTAGTTCCAATTTGATCAGAGAATTGGATTAAAATCTGCATAGCAAGGAGAAGGAAGTTGGCCACCTATCGCGGTTCCGTTTGTCGTCTCTGTCGTCGGGAAGGAATCAAGCTCTATCTCAAGGGAGACCGCTGCTTCAAGGATTCCTGCGCCATTGAAAAGAGGAATTTCATTCCCGGGCAGCATGGTAGAAGCCGCCGATCCAAGATAATCGGGTATGGTCTCCAACTGCGCGAGAAGCAGAAGGTCAAGCGCATCTACGGTTTGATGGAGCGTCAGTTTCGGAACTATTTCGAAAAGGCGTCCCGGCAAAAAGGGGTTACCGGCGAAAACCTGCTCGGGATGTTGGAGAGGCGTCTCGATAATGCGGTCTACCGCCTGGGCTTTGCATCCTCCAGAGCGCAGGGCCGGCAGTTGGTGGGGCACGGCCATATTCGTGTCAATGATCGCAAGGTCAACATCCCCTCCTTCCAGTTAAGGCCGGGTGACTCGGTTTCGGTTCGCCAAAAGAGCCACAAGGTGCCAAACATCGTGACGTCAGTAGAGATGGTCGGAAGTCGTGGGGTTCCTGCCTGGCTGGAGTTGGATAGTTCCACCCTGTCGGGGAAAGTACTTTCCCTTCCTACCCGAGACGATGTCAATCTGCCCGTGCAGGAACATTTGATCGTCGAACTTTATTCCAAGTAGCTTGTTCCCGAAAGTTCCCTTGGAAACGTCTAACGGGTCTTGATCAGGCTTTTGGCCAACAGGCTCCAACCCTGGGAGGGTCTATCACCTATGTTGTGGAAAGGATTTCAGAAGCCCAAACGGCTCTCAATCAGCAGCGAGGATCAGGAGCAACACTACGGACAATTTACCGCACAGCCTTTCGAGCGCGGATTTGGAACGACGATAGGGAATGCGTTGAGACGGGTGCTGTTGTCTTCGATCGAAGGTGCCGCCGTGACAGCGGTCAAGATCGAAGGCATCCTGCACGAGTTCTCACCCATACCGGGAGTCGTGGAGGACGCGACCGACATCATCCTTAATCTCAAGCAGGTGTCGTTCAGGCTCAGTGGCGAGGGTCCCAAGACGTTGTATCTGGAGTCGGAATCTCCGGGGGTGGTGACCTCTGCCGATATTCAGACCGATGCAGACGTTGAAATCCTGGATGAGACCGTCTACCTGGCGACTGTAAGCGAAGGAGGACGCTTGCAGATGGAAATCAGGCTGAAGCATGGACGAGGATACGTCTCGGCCGACCGGAATTTTGATGACGATCTGGCGATTGGCTATATCCCCATCGATTCCGTTCATTCCCCGGTCCGAAAGGTCAACTATACGGTTGAACCGTCCAGGTTGGGTCAGATGACCGACTACGACAAGTTGTCCCTGGACGTTTGGACCAATGGATGCATTACTCCCCAGGACTCCGTGGGTCTTGCGGCCAAGTTGATCAGAGACCATATGTCCATTTTCATTAACTTCGAGGAACAGGCTGAAGATGAGGAGGAGCCGGCCAGTCAGGTCGTGGAGGTGGTCAACGAGAATCTCTCCAAATCGGTCGACGAACTGGAGCTCTCGGTTCGCTCCTACAACTGTTTGAAGAATGCCAATATCAAGACCATAGGTGAACTGGTCCAGAAGACCGAGTCGGAAATGCTCAAGACCAAGAATTTCGGTCGCAAGTCGTTGAATGAGATCAAGGATATTCTCGGAACCATGGGACTGGGTCTCGGTATGGAACTTGATGAAAGAGGCCAGCCGGTCGAAGCATCGGTGACCGAAGAATAAATGGCCCCGGCTGTGGCTCCCGGCAGGATTTGCCGTTTCGGAGGGTTTGGATGAGACATCGTGTACACGGACGAAAACTGGGGCGAACGCCTCCCCATCGCCGGGCGCTGCTCAGAAATCTATGTACTTCTCTGTTGGAGTACGAACGTATTACCACGACGGTTCAAAAGGCCAAAGAGGTCAGACCGCTGGCTGAGAAGATGATCACCCTTGGCAAGAGAGAGACACTACACGCCAGGCGTCAGGCGGCTCGATTTCTCTTGAAGGCTGCAGTTGTCCAGAAACTCTTCGATAGCATTGCTCCTCGCTATGCCGATCGCTCCGGCGGTTACACTCGCATCCTGAAGCGGGGACCGCGGGCGGGAGATGGAGCCGAGTTGGCCATCATTGAGCTGATTTCGGAAGAGTCGGAGAAGAAGTCCAAGTCCGCCGGCGCCAAGCGCCGGGACAAGACCGAGGAGGAGAAACCCAAGAAAGGTCAGTAGGAGACCTGTCCTCGACCGACTCGCGCCAACCGCGGCTTCGCCGCTTTCCCCTGAACCAAGACACTGCCGGCGGAAAGAATTTTTTATGACCGTCCCCCGGCGCCAGCCCGGGTTTCCAGTAAGCCGCGACTGCGACGGCAGCAGGTAGCCGTGGGCGTAAGCCCATTGGACATCGGTAGCTCCTTCCCCCAAAGCCGCGAAAGTGGTCGCAGTAATCCTCCCTGGCGTCCAATCTCAAACAGCCCGGGCGCGCCCGGCGCAGTCGATTCCCTGAAGGCTCTCGCAATAAGCGCTTCAAAATGCTAAAAACAAACTCTCTCCCGAGCGATTCCTGGTGACTCGGTGAGACATGCGGGCTGAGGAACGAGAATCCCGGCCCGGTCAACAGGAGGCTGCGCTGAGCGACCGTTACCGGCTGAACCACAGCCAGACCCTCTATCGGGGAAGGGTGATCGATCTCACGGTCGACCGCATCACCACGGCCTCCGGAACGCAGGCCGTGCGAGAAGTGGTTGTGCACCCCGGAGGCGCGGCGGTGGTGCCGGTTTTTTCGAACGGGGATGTCCTGCTGGTGGAACAGTTCCGCTATCCGATGCAGCAGTCGCTGCTGGAACTGCCGGCAGGAAAGATCGACCCTGGAGAGTCGCCCGAGGAGACAGCCGCCAGAGAGCTGCAGGAGGAAGTGGGCTTCAGAGCGGGCAGGTTGGAGAAGCTGGTGGAATTCTATACGACGCCGGGATTTTGCAACGAGCTTCTTCACCTTTTTCTGGCCACAGACTTGAAACCCGGTCGCAGGGCGGGAGATGAGGATGAGGAACTCTCCGTCCATCGCTATTCCCCCAAGCAACTGGAGAAGCTGATCGGTTTGGGTAAGATCGTCGACGCCAAGACGCTCATCGGTCTTCACCTTCTGTTGGCCAATCCCCAATGTCAGGCGCCCTGACGACTTCACTTTCGCCGAAGGAGCCAAGGATCCCAGGGCAGTCGCTTGACCAGCTATTTGTGCTATTCGAGGAGACCCCGATTCCATGCCAAGAAAACGAGTTCGCCGCCTGTTTCCTGATGCCGTGACCCGTGTGTTCGAGGTCCATGTCCTGGCAATTCTGGTAGCCCTAGTGGCCACCGGTTTCCTGGCGTCAAGCATTGGAGCGGAGGAAACGGCCGAAGCCCCGGTCTGGCCGAGATTCCGGGGCCCTGGTGGTTTGGGTGTCTCCGATGATCGAAACCTCCCGGTCCACTTTGGGCCGGAAGAGAACGTCATCTGGAAGACGGATCTTCTGCCGGGAGAGTCGTCTCCGGTGATTGCCGGTGATCGTTTGTTCCTGACCGGGGCCTCCGAGGATTCGCTGGTCACCTATGCTCTCGACCGCGATACAGGTCGGATCGTCTGGCAGCATTCTCTGGCCAGGGACCGGGATCAGAGGTACCACAAGATCAACTCCTCCGCTTCTCCAACGCCGGTTACCGATGGAGACGTCCTGGTCGTATTTTTTGGGGATTTCGGCCTGGTTGCCTATGAATTGGACGGTCGTGAGCGATGGCGATTGCCGGTCGGACCGTTGAACAACGTCAATGGGCACGGTGCGTCGCCGATCCTGGCAGACGGCAAGGTCGTCATGGTCTGTGACCAGGACAGCGGCTCCTACATGATTGCGGTGGACAAGGACAGCGGGCGGGTGCTCTGGAGAACGGAAAGGCCCGAGGTTACCCGAGGCTATTCGACCCCGGCGGTTTTTCGGCGCAGGGGTGAGCCCACCGAGCTGATTGTGCCGGGATCCTATCAGCTGATCGGCTACTCGCTGGATCGGGGAGAGAAGCTCTGGTGGCTGCGGGGCATGGCCTGGCAGCTCAAGTCGGTGCCGCTGATCGACGGCGACAGGATCTTCCTCAATGCCTGGGAATCCGGAGGGAATAGCACCGTTCGCATCAACCTTCCCTCCCATGCCCAGGTTTTGGCGGAACGGGACAGGGATGGGGACGGACGGTTGTCCCTGGAGGAGATCGAAGGATTCAAGCCGTCCAGGACTTGGCGGAACGTGGATCTGGACAAGGATCGATTTCTGAGCCGGCTGGATTGGGATTTCTATCGAGCCCGCCTGGAGGCCCAGAACAACATGATGGCCATTCGGCATGGAGGGCGCGGAGACCTGACCGGCAGCAATATTCTTTGGCGATATCGAAAATCCCTGCCAAACGTCTCTTCTCCGCTCCTTTACCAATCCGTCCTCTACCTGGTCAAGGATGGTGGAATCGTCACCACCCTGGATCCGGAAAGTGGGGACGTGCTCAAGCAGGCCCGCCTGAACGGGGCTACCGACCGCTACTATTCCTCTCCCGTTGGTGTGGACGGCAAGGTGTACCTGATCAGCCAGGCCGGGAAAGCCCCGGTCTTGAAGGCGGGAGGCCAATGGGAGGTTCTGGCGCTCAACGACCTGGCGGAAGAGTGTTACGCCACGCCGGCGATTGCCGACAGCCGACTCTACCTTCGCACACGCCAGACGCTCTATTGTTTCGCTCGTCTTCCCTGATTCAACCCGCGCGAAACGATACGCAGGATGCCCGCAATCGGGGCAAGGCGGTTGAGGACGATAATCCTGTGCATCCTGTGCATCGATGTTAATTAAAAAACAAGAAACATGGATTAACAGGATAGACAGGATTACCAGGACGGGACGCTGTTGCAGGGAAAGCCGAATCGCGCGAAACGATACGCAGGATGCCCGCAATCGGGGCAAGGCGATTGAGGACCATAATCCTGTGCATCCTGTGCATCCATGTAAATAAATCTTTTTGCGCTCGGGGCCGAGACCAAACGCCGGAACCTGAAGGGCGTCATTTCGTGTCCTTGGTGGATTTCCCCCCCCGTTCCTGTTTTCTTCGTGGCCCTTAGGCGTCCTTCGTGGTCCTTCGTGCGCCTTCGTGGATTACTCTTTTAACCCCGTCGCATGCAGCGCGAATCCGGTTTGTTTCAGGTACGCGGAATTTCCAGGCGGGCGAACAATTCGATTCACGTCCTTCAGGAGATGAGTGATCTTGGGTTCCGATCAGGCATACGATCGCAGTCACTGCTCCCTTTTGACGGATCTCTACCAGTTGACCATGGCCTATGGCTACTGGAAGACCGGGTGGCGGGAGAAGGAAGCCGTCTTCAACCTCACCTTCCGCAATTCTCCCTTCGGTGGTGGTTATTCCATTGCCTGCGGGCTTGCCGGCGTCATTGAATGCCTGGACCGATATGCTTTCAATGCCGAGGATATCCGCTATCTGCGGAGCTTGACCGGCAACGATGGCCGACCCATATTTCAGACCGACTTTCTGAGCTACCTGGAAGGGCTGCGGCTGACCTGCGAGGTTGACGGTTTCCCCGAGGGGACCCTGGTCTTTCCTCACGAACCCGTGCTGCGTGTACGGGGGCCGATCATTCAGTGCCAACTCCTGGAGACAACCCTGCTGAATATCCTCAACTTCGAGTCGCTGATTGCCACCAAGGCAGCCCGGGTATGTCAGGCGGCCGCCGGTGATCCCGTGCTGGAATTCGGTCTGCGGCGGGCGCAGGGAAGCGATGGCGGCCTGACGGCCAGCCGGGCCGCCTATATCGGCGGCTGCGCCGGCACCTCCAACCTGCTGGCCGGGAAGCGCTTTGGAATTCCAGTCCGGGGAACTCATGCCCACAGTTGGGTCATGGCCTTTGGAAGCGAACTGGAGTCTTTCGAAGCATACGCCAGGGCGCTCCCCAACAATTGTGTCTTTCTGGTGGATACCTTCGACACCCTGGAGGGAGTTCGCAACGCTGTCCGGGTGGGGAAGCAGCTCCGAAAATCGGGCCATGAGATGGTTGGGGTTCGCCTCGATTCAGGAGACCTGGCCCAGCTCAGCCGGGATGCCCGCAAGATTCTGGACGAGGCGGGTTTCGCCGAAGCGGTGATCATTGCCAGCAACGATCTCGACGAACACCTCATCGCCTCTCTCAAGAAAAGCGGAGCGGCCGTTGGCGTGTGGGGCGTCGGAACCAGGATGGTGACGGCTGACGGACAGCCGGCAATGGGCGGAGTCTACAAGCTGTCAGCCGTTCGTGGCTCCACGGGAGACTGGGATTACAAGCTGAAGCTGTCCGAACAGGCGGTCAAGATGTCGATTCCGGGCATCCTTCAAGTCCGCCGGTTCGAAAAGGCCGGGAAATTTGTGGGAGATGTCATCTACGATGCGGGCTTGGGAGCGGGCAGCCGGCAGGTGTTGCTGGATTCCGTCAGGGTCGGTCGGGAGCGGCGGTCTCCAACGGGTGCGGCTGGTGAGGACCAACTGGTTCCGATCTGGCGAAACGGAAGGCAGGTCTATGGGCCGGAGTCGGTGGACTGCTGCCGCCAACGGGTTCGGAAGCAGTTGGCCCGATTGGACCCGGGCATCAAGCGTTTTGCCCGACCCAAGCGGTATCCGGTGGGTTTGGAGTCCCGGCTTCATCGGTTGAGGGAAAGGATGATCCAGGGGAGCGGCCGGCATGGAAGCCTTGATAGTGGTTGACGTTCAGAACGATTTCATTGCCGGGGGAGCACTGGCGGTGCCCGGGGGAGATGCAGTGATACTCCTGGTGAACCGGTTGCAGGCGAAATTCCAATTGATCGCTGCAACCCGGGACTGGCACCCTCCCGATCATGGCAGCTTTGCCGCCAACCACCCCGGAAAACATCCGGGGGACTTGATAGAGTTGGGGGGGCTCAAGCAGACCTTGTGGCCGGTCCATTGCGTGCAGAATACACTGGGAGCTGATTTTGCGCCGGGCTTGAACCGAAATTGCTGGGACAAGGTGGTCCTGAAGGGGACTGATGCCAACATTGACAGTTACAGCGGCTTCTACGACAACGGGCATCGCAAGGCCACCGGCCTCGGGGAATACCTGCGCCGAAAGGGTGTGAGCACGGTGTTTGTAGCGGGATTGGCCACCGACTACTGTGTCAAGTTCACCGCACTGGATGCACGGGCCTTGGGGTTTGCAACCCTTGTGGTCCGGGATTGTTGCCGGGGTGTCGATCTGAATCCGGGAGACGTGGAAGGCGCGATCCATGAAATGAGGACGGCTGGTGTTGCAATCGTGGACAGCGCCGACTTGGGAAAACCTCTGTAGGGGTGGGGATCGCGAGAGCCTTTCGGGCCGGGGCGCCGGAGGTTCACCCCGGCTTATCTGCTGGCCATTTTCTTACGCCACTTTTTTGAAAGACGCTCAGCCTTCTTGAGTTCGTTGGCACTCATCCGTTCTCCCAATCGGGCTTTCAGTTCCATTGACTGCTCGTGAACTTCACGGGCGCGCCAGTTCCGGTTGCTGAACTGGGTCGCCAGATGGATCCAGGCATAGGCCTTCAGGTCGTCTTGATCGAGACCTTCTCCTTTGAGGTAGGCTACGCCCAGGTTGTGCATGGCCTGGGGTAGTCCCCGCCGGGCTGCTTTCTGGAACCATTTGACGGCTTCCAGTTTGTCCCGGGCGACTCCTCGGCCTTCACTGTACATCCTGCCCAGGTTGGATTGTGCGTGCGGAACCCCCTGCTCGGCAGCCAGCCGATACCAATAAGCCGCCTGCCGGTCGTCTTTCCCGATCCCCTTTCCGTTTTCGTACATCACCCCCAGGTTGTGCTGAGCGATGGCGTTGCCTCGCTTGGTTCCCTGGCGAAACCATTCGATGGCCCGGGCATCATCCTGGGGAACACCGCGGCCATAGGCGTACCGCAAACCCAGGATGGATTGGGCCAGGCCGTGTCCCTGCTCGGCCGCCTTCGTAAACCACTTGACGGCTTCGGTCTGATCTCGGGGGACTCCTCGTCCCCGGGCGAACATCCGTCCCAAAAGGACTTGAGCCTCGACATCCCCCTCTTCGGCCAGCGAACGGGCAAGCTGATAGGCAGTGCCGTACTGGCCTTGATCGTAAGCTTCGGTGGCGACTGAGGATTGGGCCCGGAGGTGGGCAGGGAGGGACATTCCCAGGGAGATGAGTACGGTCATGAAGCAGAGTGTTCTCAAGCTCATGGCATGCCTCAATCTCTCTTCAACCTGGCTGGAGTGTGAACGATTGAAAGCGAGATTACAAGCAGAAACTCCGCTATGGCTTCCCCAACGGGACATGGTCACGCCGGCCTCCTCCCGGGAGTAGAACGCCCGCCTGAAACAAACGAAAAAAGACAAAAGGAAAAGAGGAAAAAGAGGAATCCACGAAGGGCCACGAAGGACGACGAAGGGCCACTAAGGCATTGAGGTGAACCGCGACTGGATTCCAAGGTTAGGAAGGGATGATCGATTTCTGACTGTTTCACTCTTGTCTGATCCGGCAGGCAGGGGGCGACACATGTTGGCAATTGATAATCCCCGGGCGCACGCCCGGGCGACTAATCGAGCCGCGGAGCGGCGGCAGCAGGTAGCCGTGGGCGTGAGCCCATGGGAAACGTCGTGTTTGGGTGTCGAGCCGCGTAGGCGGCGGCAGCAAATGCCGGTGAACCCAAGTGAAGCACAAGCCGACGGAATGATGTTTATTTGAAACAACGCCTTGTGCCGGGTGGCGGGCAACCGGCTCAAAGTCAAGCATGGGTAGTTGCTTTATTGACATGGATGCACAGGATTATTGGGCGAGAGTTTCCACCGTCATGAGTCCAACCATCGCCTCTGTTCCAACCCAGATTTCCAAAAACCCGCTCCCGGGCTCTTGGATCACTTCCAACACCCACCCGATCATCGAGCGGATCTACTTCCTGTGGCGCAACGTCTCATGCTGTTTATCCTGTCTATCCTGTGCATCCATGTTCAACAAGTAGAAAACCGGTTTGGCACGACATGGCCCTTGTTCCCGACAGGCCATGAAGATTCGTTGTTTCACTCTCGTATGATGCGTACGGCAGGGCGGGGGGGCGCCGTCACCAGGAACGGTTGCCCTGCAGCGAGTTTTCATTGGGATCGGCCGGGTTTTCTGCCTTCCCCAGCCAGCGTAATCGAACCACCAGCTTTCTGGGGGATCGGCCGAAGAGATTGTGGAACTGGGGAGAGTCGATGTTGTTGTTGACCAGGTTGTAGTTGGGTCGGTTCGTCACGTTGTCCACGCCGGGCCGCAGCGACCACTGGTGTCCGAGGAAGGTCAATGTTCTCTGGACGTGTATGTTCAGGTTGAAATGCCTGGGAAGTCGCCAGCTATTGATGCGGCCGACCTGTTTGCCATTGTCATCATGGATACTGAAGGGAAACCCGTCACGCCATTCGGCAAAAAAGGCCACGGAAGTTTTTTCCCCGATGGGGAAGGATGCCCAGGACACCAGTCGGTGGGGCACGTCCCAGGAAGGACGGCCCGAGATATCGGCAAACAGGACGGGATCGTCGGTATCCAGGTCCAGAGCGGCATTGGAGCGGGCTCGCGAATAGGTGTAGCTCAGGAACCAGCGATGGTGCGCCAGGAACAATCTGCTTAGAGAGATCTCTACCGAGTCATAGGTGTTCTCCCTGAAGTTCTGCAGCTGATAATGGATGGTCCGATTCCCGGGAGGGAGGCGATCGTCCTGGACCATTCGGATTGAGACGGGGACCTGCGCATATCCGTTCCGCATCCTCTTGCGCAAGTAATTGAGGTTGAGATCGGTTCCGTAGGGCAGCTTCTGTTGCCAGCCGGCGCTCAGATTCTGCGTCCTGGGTATGGTGAGCAGGGATCGCTCCACAGTGAAGAATCTGACGTTGAGAGGTTCCAGTGCAGTGATGCCGTCCGGGGCGAAGTCCGTAAAGATGGAAAATTGATCCCGATGCCGCGTGAAGACCCGGAAGTAGGTGGTGGCCGGAATCCAGCCAAAGCCGGCCGAGAGCTTGGTGCCATCGAGTCCGGCCGGCATGAAGGCCAGACTGAATCTGGGGGTGACAACGCCGCGGGAAACAATCCGGTCCCAATCCCAGCGCAGCCCCAGCTCCGCCACCAGCCGCGGTTGGATGGCCCACCGGTCCTGCAGATAGGCGGCAGATTCCAGGTTCCATTCCCTGAATTCACCGCTCCCGCCGAAGGACAGCCTGCTGGACCGGGTTCCGTCCAGGCGGAAGTATTCGATGGCGGTCCGCCGGATGTCCTGGAAGTATCGCGAATAGTCGAGGTTTGCTCCCACCTTCGTCTGGTGCTGTCCGAGCCAGCCCCAAGGGGGACTGAACAGGTCGGCTCGCCATTGGTCGCGGCTGCTGATATGCAAGGTATCGATGGCGAAGTTTCCGCCTCTTCCAAAGGAGGTAATGCGGTAGGTTTGGCTGCCCTGAGGGACCTGTCGATTGATCGAACGGTAGGCCGCATAACCGAATTCCAGGACACTTTCGGGGGACAGGACCCATTGATCCTTGAGATTGAAGAAATACCGGCGGGCTCGCCGGTCCAGAGTGGTCTCCAGCGGGTTCAGAGGGGAGAGGCCCGATTTGGGCGCGTTGAGATAGTCCACCACCAGCCCTGAGCTCAAGGTGTGGCGGGGAGTGAGCTTGGCCTGGACTCGCAAACTGTTGTTGACGGCCCAGGAGACGTGACGGTCCCGGCCGACCGGTAGCTCGGGGATTATGTTTTCTTCGTATAGCAGATCCAGGCTGTTGAAAAACCAGGCCCGATCCTTGAGGATGGGGCCGGAGAAATTGTGACGGGGTCTCCAATCGCGGAATCGGAGTCCCCGGGTAAACTCGATGCCGGGAACGAAGTTGGTGAACCGCTGCTTGAACTGGTCGTCTCCCATTCGGGAATTTAGGACCATTGTGCCGCCGGTTCCCTTGCCGAACTCGGCCGAATAGCGTCCGGAAAACAGATCCAGGGACTTGACCGACTCCGCACCCAGCCCCATCTCCAGCTTGCCCGAGGCAGGATCGGACAGGTTGAATCCATCCAGGGCCCAGTTCATCTCTTGGACCGAGCTTCCATGAAAATGCAAGTCACCCTTGGGATCCCTCAAAACACCCGGCAAGACCGCCGCCGCGCCCTGAATTCGAAGCTTGGTTGAGCGGGTTACGGGAATGGAGTCGATTTCCCTTTCCTCCAGTGCCTGCGACATGGCGATCTGCTCAACCGACAGATGGTCGTCAGGATAGACATCGACCGTGATTTGGGACTCCGCCGAAGGGATGAGCTCGACGTTGACGAGATTGACCCCGGTGATCAAATCCAGAGGTTTGTCCTTGATCGGGTAATAATCGCCATGGGTCGCCTGGAGGAGATACGTCCCGGCTCGATCCAGGTTGAAACTGAAGGTGCCCTGTTCATTGGAACGGGTCGTTACCTCCACACCGGGACCACTGCTGTTCTCGATGAGGAAGCTGACTTCCTGGATGGGGTTCAAGCCTTGATCGGTGACGGTCCCGCTCACCACCACCTGTCCCATCGCCGGTTCCACAAGGCAGAGGAGCACGGCTCCGACACCTGCCGTCAGTCGCAGCCGCAAGCATCCCCTGGTGACCCGTTTCAGCCTTGTCATTAGAAATCCTTGGCCGCCATTGTGAATTGACAGGCTGCAAAAGGTCAATCGCGGGCTGGTGCGGCTGGCGGGCCGGATGGCTGCCGGATGCCTGTCTGCGGGCTGTTAGAAGGGTTGGCTGTAGTAGCCGCTCTTGGCTCTGACGATGACATTGGGGATGTTGGTCACGATCTTGATCCGGCGAAACTTGCCGTCTCTTGTCTTGTTGGTGGGACTGTAGGCCAGGCTGTACTGGCTGCTCAGCTCGGCGGCAATTTCTTGGAAAGCATCGCCGAGGTTGCGGAGGCCCTCGGAGACGTAAAGGGTGCCTCCGGTGACCTGGGCCAACTGTTGCAGATACTCGCGGCCCTGGTCATATTCCGCGTCACTTCGGCCGAGGCCGACGCCGGTGGGGAATCGGGGGGCGCGGCTTGGTGGAGGCAGGCGGCGAGAAGTCGGACGGCGAGAAGGCACGGGCAATCCGATGGTGCCCCCGCCGGTGGGAAGCCCGACGGTTCCCCCACCGGTCGGCAACCCGACCGTACCCCCGCCGGTCGGAATGCCTACGGTGCCCCCTCGCCTCCCCAACGGCGGTCTCGGGTTGCGGGACATGGGACCCGTATCGTACCGGGTGTCGAAAAAGATCGGGTAGATGAGCGTATCGGCCTCTTTGGCCAGTTCGATGGTTTCACTCTGCGTAGAAGTGGGGCTGGCGGTGTCGACGCCATCGGTGAACAGCACCATGGCCTTTCGTTCCGGCCTGGGACGGAGCTTCTGCTGCAGGGCGAGGTAGACGGCTTCATAGAGCTGGGTGGATCCCCCGGTACGAGTTCGTTTGATGGCCCGTTTGGTGGCTCGCTTTCTGGGGGTGAAGTCACTATCCAGATGCACTTCATCGTCGAAAGAGATGACCAGCACCTCGTCGTCGACGTGAATCTGATCGATGAAGCGAATGGCTTCGTCCTGGATCTGTGCCAACTTGTTAATGGTGCTGTTGCTGGTGTCCAGGAGCAGTCCCACGGCGAAGGGGGCGTCCACCGGGGAGAAGTGGGTGATCTGTTGCTCGACCCTGTCCTCGTAGATCCGGAAGTTTTCCTTCGTCAGGTAGGTCAGGTATCTTCCGTTGGCGTCGGTCACCACCACGTTGACATTGACCAGGTCCACGTCCACCGAGAGCGTGTAGGGATCAGTCGCCCCGCTTGGCGCGTCTCGGCCCTGCTTCGGGTTGGCGGGTGCATACCTGGGCGGGGTTTCATCGTCGCCGGCCTTGCGGTCTTGCAGGGAAACCTGTGGGTGGTGGGCCACGGCTTCCAGCATCAGTCGGGTGGCGCCCAGTCGTTTCAAGGCCTTCCTGGCCGGTTTGTCGACGCGGAAGCCGACCTTGCGCTCCGCGATGATGTAGAGGATCCGATCCTCGGACACCTGGCCCTGCTGGAATTGCTGAATCAGGCGCTTGAGTTGGTTCCAGGAGAGGGGCTGGTCGGCCTGGTAGGTCCATAGGGCCGGAACCAGCCAGCAGCTGGCAAGAAAGACCAGCAGAAACGCCTTGACCGGTCGAGCCGGACCCGAGCAACTCAGATTTCCGCGCATGTAAGCCAGCATACCCGATTTTCGGATTGAGGAACCAGTCCGCGCATGTGGTTTTGCAGCGTTGGATGTCAATTGGGGGCCAAACGTTGTGCAGACACTCTGGAGGGACGAATTTCCACCAAGACCGTGCGTCAGACCGGCAAGGAATGAATTGTCGATTGTTGATTTGTGATTGTCGATTGACGGCAAAGACCACAGAAAAAAGAGTTATCCACGAAGGGACGCGAAGAACGACGAAGGCCACTAAGGCGTTGAGGTTGACCGCGACGGGTTCGGCCAGCTTCTTCTCGAGAGCCACAGTCGGACATAGTGCCTGCGTTCCTGCGGGCGGGGCGAGTCTTCGAACGCGGTGCGGTTGTGGAGTATCCAGTGGTTGTTCGTCAGGAGAACCTGCCCGGGTTGCAGCCGGAACTCGACTCGAAGCTCGGGGAGCCTCAACAGCTTCTCCAGGACCTCCAGGGCCCGGAGTTGAAGCTGACTGAGGGGGTGGCCGGACTTCCGGTGGCCGACTTCGATGTAGTAGTGCAGATAGCGCATGGTGAACTCACCGGACGCCCAACTGAAAATGGGGTTCCGAGAGACAGGCGATTGACCCGGGAGAAATTCTCCCCTGCGATCGAAGTAGAAGGGCTGGTAGAGGCAGGGCAGCAGGTCGGCGTGTTGGTCGAGCAGGCGATTGTGGAGGGTGACGGCGCTGATTAATTGGGACTGCCCCCCCTTGAGGGCGGGGCGCAGACAGAGTAGACCGACCAGGTCCGGAACCGCCTGACCGAAGGCGTTGTCGGTGTGGAAGCTGCTCTCAACGGTGGTTCCGGAAAAGCGGGCACCCCGGGTGACCTCGTATCCCTTGTCCTTGACATCGAACAGAAGCGTTCCCGCAACATCCTGGTTCACCGGGAGCCCGAACATATGGCCCAGCAGCCAGAACAGCCCCTGGGCCCGGCTCGGCGAACACCCATTCACGGGAATGCGATCCAGCACCACAAAACCACGACCCCGGTCAAGGGCGGCTTGCAGGGATCGCCAGTCTCGCCGCGCATTTCCCGGTGGGATCGGCAAGGTAGTGATCGGCTGGCCGGGATGTTTCTCAAGACCGCCGAGCCTTTCGACGGCAGAGTCCAGCCACCCCGGTGGAAGCTGCGCCGTCCAGGAGTGTTCTTTCCCGACGGAATGGCGGGTCCAGGCCCGAACGTCGCGGATCGGTTCAGTCAGCATGCATTCTTCGGGTCGTAGCCCGCATTAGACGCCTCGCAGGCAGCCATGGTAGTTTACCTGTCTGCCGGTCGAGGCTTCAAGCCGATCGGAAGCCCCACTGGAGCCCCTTCGAATTCTGAGGAACTGACCATGCTCTATCTTTCCCGTGCCGATGTCGAAGCTGTCGACTTGCCCATGCCCGATATCATCGCTGCCCTCGAAGCCATGTTTGTCGAGAAGGGACAAGGGAAGGTCGAAATGCCTCCCAAACCGGGCATTCATCCCCGAAAGGACGCCTTTATCCATGCCATGCCCGCCTTCATTCCCAGCCTGTCGGCAGCCGGAATCAAGTGGGTTTCGGGGTATCCCGACAATCAGGCCAAGGGTCTGCCCTACATCACCGGGCTTCTGATTCTCAATGACCCCGACACGGGAATTCCCATGGCGGTGATGGATGCTACCTGGATTACCGCTCAGAGAACGGGCGCTGCTACTGCCGTTGCCGCCAGGCGGTTGGCCCGGACCGATAGCGCCACCGCGGGAATCATCGCCTGCGGCGTACAGGGGCGCAGCAACCTGGAAGCGCTGGCGTCTGTGTTCGATCTGCGTCATGTCAGAGCACACGATATCCATCCTGAGATCGCTCGGCGCTTTGCCGGAGAGATGGGGCCACGATTGCAGGTGGATATCGAAGTGGTCGGCAGCCCCAGGGAATGCGTTGAGGCCGACCTGGTCGTGACCAGCGGTCCCATCCTCAAGAATCCCGACCCCGTGATCGAAGCCGGATGGTTACGACCCGGGGCCTTCGCCAGTGCGGTCGACTTCGATTCCTACTGGCAGGGCGGCGCCTTGGCTGAAGCCGACAAACTGGCCACCGATGACACCGACCAAATGGAATATTACCGGAGTGAGGGATATTTCAAACAGACCCCTAGAGCCTATGCCGACCTGGGAGAGATTCTGGCAGGCAGGAAACCCGGTCGGCAATCGGAGGAGGAAAGAACCTTTTGTGTCAATTTGGGAATCGCCCTGGATGACATGGCCACGGCGATCATCGTTTACCGGGAAGCCCGAAAGCGGGGCCTGGGGATGGAACTTCCGCTCTAGTGTCCTGTCTCCGAAATACGGCACTCCGATTTCCGAGACAGAACACTGGCGCCCGGCGGCGCAGTCTGGTCTGGTGGATTCAATTGTTATATAGTACTAGATCCGCGCCAGCAGGTTCGGCACTCCTACTGGCTGCGTCTCGCCCTGGTTCGACAGGATCCTCCTGTCTCCATGGGGCCGGGGAAGGGAGTTCGGCAGTTCTGATTTGAACTCTTTCGACGAGGTCAGAATGGAATTGGCCGTCAGCAGGGCGGCTCTCTGTCCGGAATTCGGCGCTGACGTGGCGATGCCAGCTCAGTCGGCAGCTCTGCCCGTGTCTCGCCCGGAGGGGTTGGCGACGGATGCTGAACCCGCCTGTCTCGGGCACGATCTGGGTTTCCGTGACTATGAAGAGAGCCTGAAGATCCAGGATCGGATTGTCGCACGGAGGAAAAGCGGCTCCTGTCCCGACTGCCTGCTGTTTGTCGACTATCCCCCCATTATCACTCTGGGAAGGGGAGGGAAGAGAGATCATCTGCTGGCCGGGTCGGAGGAACTCCGAGAGCGGGGCGTCCGTGTTTACCCTGCCGGTCGCGGGGGAGACATTACCTACCACGGCCCCGGACAACTGGTGGTCTACCCCGTGTTGGACTTGAACGCCTGGTACAGGGACATTCACCGGTACCTGCGCACCCTGGAGCGCTGCCTGGTGGAAACGCTGTCGGACTTCGGGATTCCCTCCGAGACTCTGCCCGGTGTCACCGGAGTCTGGGTCCAGGGTCGCAAGATAGCGGCAATCGGGGTGCGGACCAGCCGGTGGGTTACCTCCCACGGCTTGGCTTTGAATGTGAACACCGACCTGCGGTATTTCGATTTGATAGTCCCTTGCGGCCTGGTCGGACGGGGCGTGACTTCCATGGCGGCTCACCTGGGCCGGCCGCTCCAACTGTCTGAAGTGCGCGCCTGTTTCACTGGCCGTTTCGCGCGGGCGTTCGGACGATCCTTTCGAGCCGCCGAAAGGGAAGAGGCCCGTCATTGAATCCTGACCGTAGGAGTCGCTCTTCCTGGACCGACAGCGAAGCCGATTCCGACGGTGACGTTTGAGAGGTTGAACAGGGAGAGCTAGATCTATGGTGCCTGACAAAAAGGTGTGCCGGGACATGCTCTACTACATGAAACTGTCCCGTGAGATCGAGACCAGGATAGAACGGAAGCTTTACCGGCAGGGGAAGATTGTGGGAGGCGTTTACGTTGGAAAGGGGCAGGAAGCGATTTCGGTCGGCTCCTCCATCCAGTTGGAGTCGGACGATTGCATCTGTCCCTCCCATCGGGACATGGGAGCCTTTCTGATTCGCGGTCTCTCCCCACGTGCGGTGCTGGGCCAGTACATGGGGCGAAAGACAGGGGTGACAGGAGGCAAGGAAGCCAACATGCACATGGGTGACATGCGCCACAAGATCGTGGCTTTCGTCAGCATGCTGGCCGATACGGTTCCAGTCGCCGCCGGCATTGCCCTGGCCTACAAGATGCGGCGTCAGCCCAATGTGGTGCTCTGCTATTTTGGGGATGGAGCCACCAGCCGGGGGGACTGGCACGAGGGACTGAATCTGGCGGCGGTGCAGAAGGTGCCCGTGGTTTTCCTGTGCAACAACAACCAGTATGCCTACTCCACGCCCTTGGAAAAGCAAATGCCCATTCAAGATATCTCGGTTCGGGCCCAAGGCTACGACATGCCGGGCGTCAACGTGGATGGGAACGATGTGCTGGCCGTCTATGAGGCGACCCGGGAGGCCGTGGAGTTGGCACGCAACGGTGGCGGCCCCAGCCTGATCGAATGCAAGACCTTCCGCATGACCGGTCACTCGGCCCACGATGACGCCAGGTACGTGCCCAAGAAGCTATTCGAAGAGTGGAGCAAGAAGGACCCCATTCTGCGGTGGGAGACCCGCCTCATTCAGGACAAGGTGATGAGCGAACGAGAGGTAAGGGGAATGGCCACTCGAATTACCCAGGAAGTGGACCGGGCTGTCAGTCTGGCTGAGAGTGATCCGCTCCCGGATCCCAAGGAGACCCTTGAGGGAGTGTATGCCGATCAGTCGGTCGAGGCTCCACTGGCCTTTGCGGCTTCGTTCTTCTCTCCCGATCGCTGGAGGTAACGCGTGGAAACCACAACCTACGTCGAAGCCATTCGCCAGGGTCTTTGGGAGGAAATGACTCGAGACGAAGACGTTTTCGTGCTGGGCGAGGACGTCGGCGTCTATGGCGGAGCCTTCAAGGTGACGGCCGGCTTTCTGGATCAGTTCGGAGAGGAGCGTGTGATGGACACGCCTCTCTGTGAATCGGCCATCGTGGGGGCAGCCATAGGCGCCGCGCTGATGGGCATGAGGCCGGTGGCTGAAATGCAGTTCGCCGATTTCATCTCCTGCGCTTTTGACCAGATCACCAATTTCGCCGCCAAATGCCGCTATCGCTGGGGCGCCGGAGTCCCCCTGGTGATCCGCGGGCCCTCCGGGGGAGGCATTCACGGCGGGCCCTTCCACTCTCAAAATCCGGAGATGTATTTCGTGCATACGCCGGGATTGAAGGTGGTGGCTCCGTCGACCGCCTATGACGCCAAGGGACTCATCAAATCAGCCATTCGCGATGAAGATCCCGTCCTCTTTTTCGAACACAAGTATCTGTATCGCCGCATCAAGGAGGAACTCCCGAGCAACGAGTACCTGGTTCCCATAGGTCAAGCCGATATCAAGCGGACGGGCGGGGATATTTCAGTAATCACCTACGGCGCCATGGTCCATAACGCCCTGGAAGCCGCCGGCGTCCTGGCCGAAGATGGCGTCGAGCTGGAAGTGGTCGATCTGCGGACCCTGGTGCCTCTGGACAAGGCCACGGTTCTCGAGTCGGTCAAAAAGACCGGTAAAGTGATCCTGTTGCACGAGGACACTCGAACCGGCGGCTTTGCTGGAGAACTGGCCGCGGTCATTGCGGAAGAAGTTTTCGAATACCTGGACGGGCCCGTCATGCGTATCACGGCCCCCGACACTCCCGTCCCCTACAGCCCTCCCCTGGAAGAATTCTTTCTCCCCAAGACCTCGGATGTCGTCAGTGTGGCCAGGCACTTGGCAGCATACTGATTCTGCCATCCAAGTTGGAGAAGCCCATGCCGTCCAACGTCATCATGCCCCAGATGGGCGAAAGCATCTTCGAGGGTACGATCACCAGGTGGCTCAAGAATGTGGGTGACCGGGTGGAACGAGATGAACCCCTCTTTGAAATTTCCACCGACAAGGTGGATTCCGAGATTCCGGCCTCGGCCTCGGGCATCCTCAGAGAGATCCTGTTCCAGGAAGGAGCGACGGTCGAGATTAACACCGTGGTAGCCATTATCGATGACGAGGGGGGCGCGATTCCGGATTCCACGGAGGCCGGGGACGCTGTTTCCCCCAAAGAGTCGGAGCAGCCTCCCGAGCGCAACCTGAGAACTGAAGGTGCCGATCCTCGGCGGGGCCCTCGTTCCTCCCCGCTGGTGCGGCGCATGGCTCAAGAAGAGGGGATCGACCTGAGGGAAGTTGAGGGGACCGGTCTGGGGGGGCGGATCACCAAGCGGGACATCCTGAACTACCTGTCGGAGCGGGAGAGGATCGCCGAGGTGGCCCGGCCGCTGGTTCAACAGGCACAGCAGGGGCTTCCGGCGGCGCCCTCCGTTCAGGATGAGATCGTTCCGATGACGGCCATGCGCAGAAGCATTGCGGAACATATGATCGACAGTCGCCGCACTTCGGCCCACGTCACCACCATTTTTGAAGTGGACATGACCGCCATCGTAAGGCTAAGAAAGGAAAATGCCGATGAGTTCGGGCGCCGGGAAGGGTTCAAGCTGTCCTTGACGCCCTTCTTTGTCAAGGGAGTTGCCGACACCCTGAAGGATTTCCCCATTTTGAATGCGTCGATCGTGGGAAACGACATCGTCTACAAGAAGGAGATCAACCTGGGTGTTGCCGTGGCATTGGACTGGGGCTTGATCGTCCCCGTGATCCGGCAGGCTCAGTCAAAGACTCTGGTGGGATTGGCCAGGGAAGTTGCCGACCTGGCCCATCGGGCCCGCCAGAAGAAGCTCAGTCCGGACGAGGTCGGGGGAGGGACCTTCACCCTCACCAACCCGGGGGTGTTTGGCAGCTTGATCGGAACGCCGATCATCAATCAACCCCAGGTCGCGATTCTGTGTGTCGGCGCTATCACCAAGCGGGCGGTTGTGATCAACGATGCCATTGCCATCCGCTCCATGGCTTATCTGTCGCTGACCTTCGACCACCGGCTCATAGACGGCGCCATGGCAGACCGGTTCCTCTCCAGTCTCAAGGTCAGGCTGGAGGGTTGGAGCGACACCATCGCCTGACTTCCGTGGCTGATCCGAGGCATGCCTGAGACAAGCGGGGGGCGTTACTGCGAATGGTCCGGATCTCGAAACGGGTTGAAGCCTCCGGGGAGGAATGATTCATGCTGATGAAGGCCCAGCCGGACAAACAGGCCGCGGCGCTTTCCGGGCTGGTGCGCCAAATGCTTCACCACTTGGGTGAAGATGCTCAACGATCAGGGTTGGAACGGACGCCCGAGCGTGTGGCGGCCAGCCTCCAGTTCCTCACTCAGGGCTACCAGCTCGACCTGGAATCGGTGATCAATGGGGCTCTGTTTGAAGCCGAGTACGACGAAATGGTGATCGTCAAGGACATCGAGGTCTACAGTCTTTGCGAGCACCACCTCCTGCCCTTCTATGGAAAGTGCCACCTGGCTTACCTGCCGGATCGCAAGATCATCGGATTAAGCAAGATGGCGCGAATCGTGGACGTCTTGAGCCGGCGGCTGCAGATTCAGGAAAGGCTCACTACGGAAATCGCGGCCACGGTCAAGAAGTACCTGGAGCCGAAGGGTGTGGCGGTAGTGATTGAAGCCCATCATTTCTGCATGATGATGCGCGGGGTGCAGAAACAGAACAGTCAGACCGTCACCAGTTGCATGCTCGGCCGCTTCAAGAGCGACAGCAAGACCCGCAGCGAGTTCCTGGAGTTTCTCAAGTAGCCCCTCATCGAGCCGAAAGCTTTTCAAGAGTCCTGAGGACGATCTGTCCCACCCGCTCCATGCTTTGGGGGCTGATCTTGTCCAGCGTGTCCTGCGGCGTGTGCCAGTAGCGGTTGTTCGGTCCGAATTCGTAGTCGATCAGATCCACGGCCGGGATCCCAACCTCAATAAACGGCGTGTGGTCGTCCATCACGGCCTTTGGATTACCGGCCAGATGTTTTGCATACCCCAACTCCGTGGCTGAGTCTCTCGCCAAACGCATCAGCCAGGGGGTCGAGTTGAGGTCGTGCTCCAGAACCAGGTTCTTGTCACCCACCATGTCCATCAGGATCATGGCCTTGATTCTGCCGGTTTGACCGCTGGATCTGAGACGCTCCACAAAGTATCGGCTCCCGTAAAGACTGTCGGTGCGCGACCAGGCCTTCTGGGCTTCCTCTCCGTCAAAAAAGACAAACCACAGGGAGAAACCCTGTTGCCGGTGGGGAAGCACCCTTGCCAGTTCCAGCAACAGGCCCACGCTGGAACCTCCATCGTTGGCACCCACAAAGACGCCGTTCGGCATCAAGTGGGTATCGTAGTGGCTGGCCAGAATCACCACCTGGCCCATGTTCCCCCCAGAGCGTCCAATGATGTTTTTCATTGACAGGTTGCCATTGGGGGTCGAAGCCAGGAAGTTCTGGTGTTCGACCTCCAGGGGGATTTGACGCAAGACCTCGGTAATGTACCGTTGGGCTTTCTTGATGCCGGGCGACGCCGGCGGCCGGGGACCGAAGGTGACCAGTCGCTCCACATGGGCGAATGCCCGATCGCCGCTTAAGGGGAGAATTTCTCCGGAAAGATAGCCAGCGAAGACGCCAATCAGGAGCAGAACGGCGAGCCCGGTGGGAACACCTGGGGATGGAAGGCGGTGGGTCATGGAATGCAGGAAGTCTATTCCCGGACGACCTCGACCTCGGAATCCGGAATGGCAAGCTTTTTCAGCCGCAGGTCGCTGTCCAGCCAATAATTGACTATCATTTCCCCAGTGTCGACCCGAAAGCGTCGCAGCCAAAAAGGTTGATCCGCGATTTCGACTTCTTCTTTCCCCACTTCCGAAACGGTGATTCCTCCAGTCAAGAACTGTTGCGGAACGAACGCGGAGAATTCCTGAATGCCGCCCCGGCAGAGGTCGTACCGTTTGGAGAGGATCAGATAGTGGTGGAAGACATTGTCGTCAAGGATGGTCACATCCTCTTTCAATTCGATTCTTCTCCTGTCCGTTTCTTCATCGGAAAAATAGGACACCCGACTTCGATCCGGCTGGAAATCCACCTTGGCCCTCATACGGTTGGGACCCGCCTCCTGCACCACTTCGTAAGCCTTCGGTTCAAACAGGTCATTGAAACGAAGGGTGGAATGGATCCGGAAGGTCACCGGTTCGGCGGGCGGACGGTCGGGGCGGGGAAGTTCCTCATAATCTTCCTCATCCAGATATTCCGGCGGTTCCGCGGGGTCTTCCCGGCTGATGGTGAGTTGAGTGCGGCTACTGGCTTTCAGGTGTTGGTCGCTGTCCGAGATTTCGAACTCCTCGTGCCCGATTTCCTTTCCCGCGAAATATATCCGGAAGCGACCGAGCTCGCGGCCAGAGTAGGTGATCGGTGGAGGCTCCTCGTCGTCTTCCAGCTCCTTGCACTCCTGTTGGGTTAAAAGCGAAGGCCCTGCCACCAGCAGGCGGCACAGCAGTAGCGACAACAGCAACCAAACGGGGACGGCTGTCTTAATGCCCATGGTCAGGAGGGGAAGCAGTCCGGCTCGGTGAGGGCCGCAGACCGGTCATTTCCAGGATGGTGCTCACTATTCTATCAGGGGGTAAGGAGGCGTCGACCTCAAAATCACTCAGCCGGTACAGGGGCAACCGGGATGCATAGAGCTCTTGTACCGAAGCCGGATCCTTCAGAAGCGGTCGGGTGCCGTCCGGGGGGCATCGCTCCAGCACAAGCTCCGGGGACAGATTGAGAAATACCGAAAGCCCCGACCGTTTGATGTGGAGACGGTTCCGGGGTTCGATGAATGCGCCGCCCCCCAGGGCTGCCACGCAGTGATTCCAGCGCTCCAGATTCCTCACGGCATCGCTTTCCATCCGGCGGAAGCAGGGTTCCCCATGCTCCGCGAAGATCCGGTGGATGGGACCGCCGAAGGAGGCCTCGATCACGGAGTCCAGGTCCAGGAAAGGCCATCCGAGGCGCTGGGCCAGCAACGGTCCGACAGTCGATTTCCCGGAGCCCATGAATCCGACCAGAAAGACGCGATCTCTTTCCATTTCAAAAAAAATAGCCCAAGGCAGCTTGGGCTTGTCTTCAGTTGTAGCTCAGCAGGTTCGGAGGAATGCGGGCTGGAACTATTCCGAAGACTGGCGTTTGATCTGAATAGGGCCACTGAAGGTGGAGAGTTGTACGGTTGCCGATCCTTCATTCAGCGTGCCCAAGAGCGAATGGCGGTCACGCCACAGTGGCCGGTGTTGCTTGGACTTGATGGGAAGATCGGTCTTGATGCTTCCTTTGACCGTCCGGACATCCCACTCCACCGAGGCCTCCTCATCGCAGATGACCGAAATCTGACCATCGGTACTGGAGAGGTTGTAGGAGCCTCCCCCCATGAAATCCCCTTTGTAGGTAATGTTCCCAAGGGTTGAGTTGACCTTGACGTTGTCGCTTTCCAACTGGTCCAGCACAATGTCTCCGGTCACCGTGGTGGCGCGAATGGTGCCCTTGGATTGGCTGACCTCGACCGCCTTCCGTCCAATCGAGGAGGCATTGACGTATCCCTCGACCCCGGCGACCTTGACCTCTGCCTCAACCACGTCCACGGTTACCTGACCTCGAATGTTGTGTACCGTAACGACGCCCATATTGGATCGAATCTCGAGATTCGAGCGTTCCGGAACGTAGAGCTCATAGTCCACCACCGTATTCTCGGCAGTGGCCAGCTCGTCCAGCACGTGGCTGGTAATCCGCACCCGGTTGGGTCCGACTTCGGTATCGATTTCAACGTTCTCCGAACGCCTCATCCCAATCACCGTCACCACCTTGTTCTTCCCGCCCTCCACGGAGATCATGCCGGAATAGTTCACGAGGATGATCGTGGGTGAGTCCCCGACCTTGAAGATCTTTTCCTCGCGATGGTCGTGAGCGCCGGCAGCCGGGGGAAGCGCCAGCATCAGGGCAGCCGACAGGGTAAGGAGAGTTTGGTGGCGGGTCATGATCGAGGTTCTAAAATCTCCCTTTTATTGAAGCTATAACAATGAATCCGAAGTCACGATTGTTTGCAACAGCTCGACTTTTTTTTGATATGCGGCCAAAAGGTACCGGTGAGCCAAGGGGTTTTGAGGGCTGTTTTCGACCGCCTGCTTACACTCGTTCAGGTAGTAATCCATGGTTGCCAGGTTGTCGTGAAACACCTGCGCCAGCACAGGATCCAGACCTTCCAGCCTCCTCCGCGAGCTTGTGCTGAGGGCCTCGATGGCGGCCCGGTAGTTGGTCTCCGCTTTTTGGAGTTCCTCGAGGAGGTCCTCCTGGTGGGAGGTCGAAGCCGCGGGAATCGGAACCAACGGCGAGCGGGTTGTCAAATCGTAGACCAGCAGCGACCCGATCCCGAGAAACAAGGCCAATATAGCACCGCTCCAAGCGGGTTTCAAGGCAGGCAGGCGCTTGGGTAGAATCGAGGCCCAGAAGGACTCCTTGGGCTCGGAGTGAATGAGCCCTTCGGCCTCGAGTTGGTATCGGAGGTTGGTCCAGAGGTGCTCGGGCGGATCCAGGGGCTCCAATCTTCCCACGCCATGCCGAATGGAATTCAGGTCCTGATGGAAGGCGGTGCACTCGGCGCAGGACTCGAGATGTTTCTCAACCGCCTCGGCCCGCAACGGATCCAGGTCTCCATCCATCCACAATGAGACATCTTCTTGTATATCAGGACAATCGGTCATCAAGTTATCCTCGACCAACTCGTGTGAAGCGCAAAATTCCTACTACCGGTAGGTTAGATACAAAAAACCACTAGGGTGATGCCTTGAGTTGTTTTTTTTCCAATTTTGGCTTCTTGTCCAACAATAACGACCTGAGCTTAAGCCGAGCCTTGAATAGCTGTGACTTGGAGTTTCCGACCGAACAACCCATTATTCGGGCAATTTCGTTATGTTCATAGCCTTCAATGTCGTGCAGGACAAAGACGATTCGGTACCCTTTGGGCAGAGCTGCGATCGCCTTTTCCAGGGTGATCCGGTCCACCACTCCCAACAGGTCGATATCCTCGGATCCATACTCCTTCGGGGGGAGATCCTGCCCATCGTCACGATCCTGGTCCAGCGAGACCTGGTTCAGCCCCTTCTTTCTGATGCGCATCAGGATGATATTGACTGTAAGGCGATGCATCCAGGTCGAGAAAGCCGAGTCTCCCCGGAAGGTGCCGATCTTCCTGAAGAGTTGCATGAAGGCTTCCTGGCTCATATCCTCCGCCTCTGCCGGGTCGCGCACCATCCTCAAGCAGAGCGAGTAGACCCTGCGCTTGTGCAGGTTGTACAGCACCTCGAACGCCTGCGGGTCGCCGGCGACGCATCCAGCGATGGCTTGAGCTTCGGTCATCTGTGGAAACCCGATAGCGCAACGACGGCCGCAGCGTTGGCAAGCAAGTCCGGGCAGGCAACTGTCCTGATCCCGAAAGTTGTTATTTGTAAGTGACTTATCACGCCTTCGACTGCCAGTTCTATTCGCCTGATGGTGGAAAATAACGGATGGTGGGGAAGCTGTCAACCTCTGAAGGGGATTGGTCCGCCCCTGAAAAGAGGTCCTGAATGGTGGTTCAGGCTGCTGAGTCCTCATCATTTGTCAGGAGGGGGATGAGCGGGGTGGCCAATGGCCGGCCAATGGGCACCGAAATGGAACAGCGCCAGTTAAACATTGAAAAATCAAGGGTTAAGGGGAGCAGTTCCTTGACGGGGGAGGGGTTTTCTGTGTACGGTTAGTCGCGACTTTACGCGGAGCCGCCGGGGGACTCCCCTGCAGCAGCAGTTGAACTCGTTGACCTCTTACTCAAGCCCATGAAGTGTCCCTATTGTAGTCACCTGGAAGACAAGGTCGTCGACTCCCGCGAGAGCAGGGAAGGGGAAGCTATCCGCCGCCGCCGCCAATGTGCGGGTTGTGGCCGCAGGTTCACCAGCTACGAGAGGATCGATGAGATTCCCTATCTGGTGGTCAAGAAGGATGGGTCTCGCGAACGATTTGACCGGCACAAGCTGATGACGGGCCTATTGAAGGCCTGCGAAAAGCGTCCGGTGAGCATGAACCAACTGGAATCCATCGTGAATGAAGTCGAGTCCTATGTTCACGAATCCAGCGATCGCGAGAGACACACCGCTCAGATCGGGGAAATGCTGATGGAGAGATTGCGTCAACTCGACAAGGTGGCCTACGTGCGGTATGCCTCGGTCTACCTGGATTTCAAGGACATCAAGGAGTTCATGGCAGAGCTTCGCGAACTGCTCAGAGTTGAGAGAACCGACTGACTTACCTGGCATTACGGCAAGGCAATGGACCCTTTCGAAATCCCCGGTGTGCTTCCAAATGCTCGAAAGACGGCCCGGGTCGCCGCCGGCAGCAGGCGCTTCCCCATGGCATGGGGCGCCGGGGGCCGCCGGCATGTCGAGAGGCGGTAGGGATCATGACGGTCGGGTCCTCCTCTCAGGGCGAATCAAGGCTGATTGAACGCATTCACCGCCTCGCCCGCCAGGTTCTCCCACCATCGGAGAACGTCTCCATCTCCTTTGGCGACGACGCCGCTGCCGTGGCCCCCTCCTCCGGGCATGTGCTCCTGATCTCGACCGATGCCCTTGTCGAGGGTATCCACTTCGACCTGGACTACTTTCGACCTGAGGATCTGGGTTGGAAGGCGCTGGCTGTCAATCTCAGCGACATCGCCGCCATGGGAGGCAAGCCCTTGGGTTTCACCACTTCCTTGGCGTTTCCGAAAGAGACGCCGCCAAAATTTTTGACCCGCGTCTATGGAGGCATGCTGAAGCTGGCTGAACTCAGCGGTGCCGATCTTCTGGGAGGAGACCTTTGCGCTTCACCGGGAACAGTTTTCCTGGATGTGACCATCCTGGGAGAAGTGAGGCCGGCACAGGTGTGCACTCGAAAGGCTGCTCGTCCCGGAGACAGCCTCTTTGTCACCGGGGAGCTTGGGGCCTCGGCGATCGGGCTGGAGCTGCTTCGGCGGTCTCCCGGGCGAGCCCGTCACTTTCCGCAACTGGCGGGACGACACCTACGGCCGACGCCCAGAAATCGGGTTGGCTGCTGGCTTTCCGCCAGCGGCTGTGCTTCCGCTCTCATCGACTTGAGCGATGGACTCTCGACCGACCTTCACCATCTTTGTCAGGCGAGTCGGGTGGGTGCCGTGATCGACTCGGACCGCATACCCCTGCCCAAAATCAGCCCAAAAGTCGGTTCCTGGGTGGAACGGCCCCTGCTAGACTATGGGTTGAATGGAGGTGAGGATTACGAGCTTCTGTTTACCGTGCCCCCGGGGAGACGGGATCAGGTTCCCGGCCGTTTGGACGGCGTTGAGATTCACGAGATCGGATCCATTGTTGATGAACCCGGGGCCTGTTGGCTTCGAGAACAGGGGCGTCTGAGACCTCTCTCACCCCGCGGATTCGACCATTTTCGACGGTAGATGTTCCAGTGATCGGAAACCGGCGCATGAGTCTTCCATCTCCAATGCTTGCAGGCGTGTTTCGCGTTTGTGGAACCCTGATCCTGCTCCTGGCGCTCGCCGGCCGGAGCCAGGCCCAATTCCCGTCGATTCTGATTCAACCCGATATTCGGGTGTTTACCGTTCTGGGAGCGCTGCGGGCCGCAGGATTCGATGAGGGATCGCTCTTGCTTCATCCGGCCGGCCTCCCGATTGCCCGGGAATTCAGGGATCTGCCCGCCGGCTTGAAGTCGCGGTTGAAGGATTTCTACGACACCCATCGCGGAGGAAAAGATCCACAACAGGAGCTGACCAAGTATATTTCGCTGGCGTTCGTCATCAATGGGCCTCCCGATTTCAAGCCGCTCCTGGCAGCAGGTCAGATGCCTCCCGACGCCGGCTCAGTGACTGAACTGACGAGTCTGCTGGGGGAATTCTACGCGAAAGCGAGAGTGGAATCGATCTGGAGCCGGTACAAGCATCTGCACGATCGAGCCGTCCTGGACTACCGCCCGCTGATCAACCGGATGATCATGACCACCGAGGGCTATCTCAGGATGCGGTCGGGAGTCTATCGAGGGCGGCAACTGGTCCTGGTGCCGGATTATCTGGTCCCCCCCAATACCTTCAATGCACGTACCTATCAAAGCAGCTACTATTTTCTTTTCAGTCCATCCGGTTCCCCCAAGATTTCGGAAATTCGCCACCAGTTTCTACACTTTCTGTTGGATCCCTTTGCCGCCAGGTATCCGCTGCCCGTGGAACAGCGAAAGGCTCTGACGGAGATCATGCTGGCCGGGAGTGAAAATCTGGAGAGAGCTGACCGGGGAGTGCAGGAGATGGTTACCGAAAGCCTCATCAAGGCGGTGGAGATGAGGCTCGATCGCTTGCCGCAACAGCAGGCCGAGGCCTCCTTGAATGAGGCTATTCGCTCGGGAGCCTTGCTGTGCGGCCACTTTTTTTCGGCACTACAGCGGTTTGAGAAGGAATTCGAGGGGTTTCAACTATATTACCGCACTCTCCTCTCCGGTCTGGATGTCGTTGAAGTCATGGCAGCCCGGCAAGCGGCCATCAGTTCCCCACGTGAGAAGACGCCACCGGCCCGACGGCCGACGGAAGTGGAACGGCTTCTGCGCCAGGCCAAGTCCAGCTTGGGGAGTGACGAGTTGGAGCGGGCCGCGGAGCTGTTCAACCTGGTGTTGGACCGCCACGACTCCCGTAACGGCGAGGCCCTGTACGGCCTGGGAATCGTGGCCGTCAGCCGCTCCGACAAGGATGCGGCCAGGGACTATTTCGGCAGGGCGATAGTGTCCGAAACCTGCCCGGACTCGGTCAAGGTCTGGGCCTACATCTATCTGGGAAGGCTGTTCGATCTGGAGGACGCTCGGGAGGAGGCGATTCTGCAGTACCGCGCCGCCGTTGCCCTGGGTGACGATACACGCGGCGCCCAAGCCGTTGCTCGCAGCGGTTTGCAGGAACCCTTTCAGCCAAAGTGAAGTAGAGTAACTCCGCCGATGGAAGACGTGCTCGATAATCTGGAAGAGAAAATCGAATACGCGTTCAAGGACCGGTCCCTACTTCTCAGAGCCTTGACCCACAGCTCCTATGCCAATGAATGCCGGGTCGAGCAGGAAGACTATGAGCAGTTGGAGTTTCTGGGGGATTCCATCATTGGCTTCGTGGTTAGCGAGAATCTCCTGGTGAATCATCCCGACCTGACCGAGGGTCAACTTTCCAAGCTCAGAGCCCAACTGGTCAGTTCCAGCAGTTTGTTTCGCTCGGCCTCCGGTCTGGAGCTGGGCCGTTTCCTCAGATTGGGTAAGGGAGAGGAGAAAAACAGCGGCCGCAGAAAGCAGGCCGTGCTGGTGGATGCGACCGAGGCTTTAGTGGCGGCCGTGTATCTGGATGGAGGGATGGATGCGGCCCGCAGGTTTGTGCTGCAACAGTTGGCGGAGGATTTGGGGGATATCCTGTCGGGGCGTTTCGTCCTCAGCGATTACAAATCCAGGTTGCAGGAGAGGTTGCACTCGCTCCGTGAGGCGCGGCCCGAGTACTCGGTCATCGACCAGTCCGGGCCCGACCATCAAAGACAGTTTTCCGTACGTCTGACCATCGGGGGCAAGCCGACGGCTCGAGGTCAAGGTGGGACCAAGAAGAGCGCGGAGCAGGACGCGGCTCGGCGAGCGTTGAAAAAAATGGGTCCCATAACGTGCTGAATATAAATGGCCTTCCAAAGTGTATCCAGCGACCCGGTGAGAAATTCGGGCCAAGTTAGGGAGCGTTCCTTTATCGTGGAAACCGTGAATTCAAATAACTCCGATCACCCTCGCAGGCAATCGACCCTGCGCGAATACTTCGAAAGTTTCGTCGTCACCATCGTTCTGGCGCTATTCGGAACGACCTTCGTCGTGCAGGCGTTCAAGATTCCGACACCCTCCATGGAGGACAACCTCCTGGTCGGAGACCATCTTCTGGTCAACAAGTTCGTCTATGGTAATCCGGGGGGATGGCTGAAGCTGCTGCTGCCGTTCCAGCAGGTGAAGCACGGCGACGTTATTGTATTTCGGTACCCGGAAGACCCCGCCAAGCATTACGTCAAGCGGGCCATCGGGCTTCCGGGAGATCGCATCCGACTGAAAAACCAGAGGTTGTACCGGAACGGCAAGCAGGTGGAAGAGCCCTACGTGTTCCACAAGCGTCCGGGACGCAACAATGTGGAAGTCAGAGACACCTTTCCCCTCAGCGAGGCCCAGATCAATCGCTTCGCCGACTACAACCAGGCCCGTGATATTCACTTGGCCTACCGGTACTTCAAGGAGTTTACCGAGGGTCAGGACGTCGTGGTTCCTCCGGGTCGATACTTCGCCATGGGAGACAACCGGGACAATAGCGCCGATAGCCGATATTGGGGATTCGTGCCTCGAAAAAACATCGTCGGCAGAGCGTTCATCATCTATTGGTCGTTTGAAACACACCCGCGGGAACATTTGCACAATTCGCTGTCGGACCGAACAGGTCGGTTCGCAGATGTCTTGTGGAACTTTTTTCGCAAGACCCGTTGGAATCGGACCTTCAAGCTGGTGGGATGAGACAGGGGAGCGGCGCGAGCCAGATGGGGAGAAGAACGGTTCTTTCCTTGTTGGGTCTGCTTCTGCTGGGGGTGGGCGCCTGGTGGTTTCTTCGCGCTCCGTCGCAGGCATCCGGACCCGCCTCAGCGGTGAATCGGACCGCCTCTCAGGCATTTGCCAAAAAGCTGGCGGCCATTGCCCTGCCGCCGGCGGGTTCCACCGGAGGACAGGCCGAGTTCACTGAAAGCGAGGTCGATGCCTTCCTTCGGCACGAGATTTCACGGCACTACCCTCAGGGGGTGAGACAGATCCAATTTCGCTTTCAAGAGAACCGGCTTTCCGCCAGGGCACTGGTAGACTTCGATGACATGCAGGCCGACTCCGCCAAGGCCGGCAAGTCCCTGGTGTGGGCTCTGCTGCAAGGTGAGCATTGGGTGCAGGTTTCCGGCACATTTACGGCTGAGAACGGGCTGGGGCGCTACGATGTCCTGGGGATCCGGATCGATGAGCAGGAAATTCCCAGGGTCCTGATCGATTTGCTGCTGGATCACTATGTGCTTCCCAAGTACCCCGGGGCGGCGCCGAAGACCGATTTTCATCTCCCCTTCAATATCCGGAGCATTGAGTTGATGCCGGGCAAGGTCTTCGTCCGCTATGGGGCCTGACGGCCGCCCGGGGCGTCTGCGGGAATCCCCTCCGGAGATCCCGAGGGGGAATGTCTCCCGGTCCCTCCCTCAGCGAAGACCTTCCACTGCCCGCTCAATTGGTGGGGGGAGCGCCCCAACCTCTCGGCAGAAACAGGCGGTTGTAGAGGTTCAAGGCAAAGCGATCGGTCATCCCGGCGACAAAATCGACCGCGGCAAGCTCCGCGCCGACCTCGGGCCGCCGAAAACCTTCCGGAATGCATTCGGGATGGGCCAACAGATGGTGGTAGATGTCGCTCAAGAGCTTCTTGGCCTTGAGCAGCTCTTCCTTGGGAATGCTGCGCGCGTAGACCGTCCGATAGAGAAAGTGCCGCATTTCCATCATCGCCTGCAGAGTCGTGGGACTCATGGAAACGATTTGAAGGTTGGATTCCAGACTGGATCGAATCACGTCACGGACCAGGGTGTCGATGCGGAGCGAGTGGCTTTTTCCCAAGGCATTCGTCAGTTCCCTGGGAATGTCGGACTCCCGAATCAGACCCGACCGTAGGGCATCGTCCAGGTCGTGGTTCACGTAGGCGATCACGTCGGACACTCTGACGACCTGACCCTCCAGGGTTGCCGGGCGTCCCTGGTCCCGGCTGGTGAACACCGCTCCCGCCCCCTTGGAATGTTTGAGGATTCCGTCCCTCACTTCCCGGCACAGGTTCAACCCCCGTCCTTCCTGCTCCAGCCTGTCTACAACCCTCAGGCTCTGGCGGTAGTGGCGAAAACCGCCCGGAGCAAGCTCATTCAAAATGGCTTCGCCTGCGTGCCCAAAGGGGGTGTGGCCCAGATCATGACCCAGCGCAATCGCCTCGGTGAGGTCCTCGTTCAGTCGCAGAGCCCGACTGATGGTTCTGGCGATTTGGCCGACTTCGAGAGTATGGGTCAGGCGGGTCCGATAGTGGTCGCCCTCCGGTGAAAGAAACACCTGGGTCTTGTGCTTCAAGCGTCGAAATGCCTTGGAATGAAGGATTCGGTCGCGGTCGCGTTGGAAGGCGGTGCGGATGGCGCAGGCGGACTCTTCCCTCCGGCGGCCTCGAGTCCGCATGCTGAGGGTTGCCTGAGGGGCCAGGGTTTGGGCCTCTTGCTCCTCCGCCCGTTGACGAAGGGTCTCAACCATCAGGGAACAATTTTCCTTAGCCGCTGTTCTGCTTCGGTAGAGGCAGGTGAAGTGGGGAAGTCGTTGATGACCCTTTCGTACATCTTGGCGGCCTGCTCCTGCTGGTTCTGTTGCTCGTAAAGCAGGGCCACCTTCATTGCCAGGCTTTCTCCCGGGGTCGTCAAGGAATTGCGCTCAACCAATTGCTGATAGACCTCGGTTGCCTTGGCCAGGTCTGTGGTGTCCTCGTAAATTCGTCCCAGGGCTGCCAGCGCCAGCGCGCCGAAGTCAGACTGCTCCTGACTCAGCGGCTCCAGCAGCGACACGGCTTCCGAGCTCCTTTCGAGCTGATGGAGACAAAGACCGGAGTAGTAGGTGGCAATTTTGCCCGCCGCCCTGGAATTGTGCTGGGAGACAACCTCCTGCAACTCCGACAGGGCCTTTTCGTACTTCTGAGTAGGCGTCTCAAAGAAAACCGGAGCGGCCGAGCCGGACGATTCTGTCTTGCCGACGGTTGCGTGATAGGTCGCCAGGGCCCGGGCCAACTCCTGCTTGGAATGCTCCTCCTGCTTGGCCGAGTAGTAGAAGTAGCCTGCCACCAGAACGGCCACCACTCCGACGGCCGACAGACCACGCAGGATTTCGGAACGGTTGTTGGCGAAGAAGTGGCGAGTTTCATCCACCAACATCATGAAACGGTCTTCCTTCAGAATTTCATGCCGGGTGAGTCGGGCCAAGAGATTCTCCCTGAGTTCCTGAGGTCTGATGGCGGCGGGCTTGTCGCCCGAGATACTGGAGAACTGCTGAAACCAACCAATGCTAGCAGTGTCCTCCAGCGCTGTCAATTTCGCCGGGAAAGCCGGGAGAGCTCGCCGGGAGATCTCCGCGAGACGAACCACGAATGGACACGAATAGGGATGGACACCCTTCAATGACCAACCGCGCCCGAATGTATCTGCGATATCGTGACCTTGATATCCCGGCGTCATGGGAGGGAGCCACCCGGGAGCGCGGGCGTCCCGCCCGCAACCTTATTCGTGCAAGCAGCCTGCGATCCAGGGGCATTCCCTCGAACAGAGCACCAAACCGGCCTTTGCAGGGTTCGCTACTATGGTGCCAAGTCCTATGCGGGCGAGACGCCCGCGCTCCCGGGGGGGTCCCGCCCGCAACCCTATTCGTGCAAGCAGCCTGCGATCCAGGGGCATTCCCTCGAACAGTGCACCAAACGGCCTTTGCAGGGTTCGCTACTATGGTGCCAAGTCCTATGCGGGCGAGACGCCCGCGCTCCCGGGTGGGCGTTCTCCCATTCACTCTTGCTCCTCAAGAGAGCGTGTCGGGTTGCCGGGCCGCAGCCCTGCCGTGCAGATCATGCGAGAGAGCCTCTTGCAATATTGGCAGTGGGACAGGTCGTTTTGCCGGCAATCGTGATGTTCTGCCTATTTCAATAGTCGGGTGCGACCTGGTGAAAAAGGCTCATCCTTGCGTCGGCTTGTGCTTCACTTGGGCTCACCGGCATTTGCTGCCGCCGCCTACGCGGCTCGACACCCATAGGCGATGTTTCCCATGGGCTGACGCCCACGGCTAAGTGCTGCCGCGGCTTCGCCGCTTTTTAAGGAAGGTCTGTAGGAGAGATTTCCTCCCCAGACCTGGGTCAACCGCGACTTCGCCGCTCTCTCCGAAGTCAAGACACTGCTCGGGCGCGGGATGCTTATTCAAATGACCATCTCCCGGGAGTCAGCCCGGGCTTCCAGACAGCCGCCAAGGCGGCGATAGCACTTAGCCGTGGGCGTCAGCCCATGGACCACGTGCTCTCTAAGAGTTGAGCCGCGTAGGCGGCGACAGCAATTTCCCCGGGTATTCGATCTCAGACAAGTGTCGCCCCCGCCCTGGTGTGTGGATCATGCGAGAGTGAAACAATCAAAAATCGACCAATCCCTTTGCGACCTTGGCATCCCGTCGCGGTTAACCTCAATGCCTTCGTGTCCCTTCGTGGATAACTCTGTTTTCTTTTGTCTTTTTTCGGTTGTTTCAGGCAAGTTCCGCCCCATTCCCCGCCCGCCGTCGTGTGGCGGTTTCCCGGCAGGCCGCTTTGGGTTTACAACATGAAGAAAACGTCATTAAATGGGGAGCGAATCCGTCAGGGAGACCGACAAGAGCCCGAAGGGAGGCTGCGACCATGGGAATAGAGGATATGAGGGCATTGTATGCCTACAACGGGTGGGCCAACCAGCGGGTCAGGAATTCCATTCAGGATCTGGATCCGGAAATCTTCAAGCGTGATCTGGAAGCCAGTTTCGGCTCACTGCAGGGGACCGTGGCTCATCTGGTTTCAGCGCAGTGGAATTGGCTGAGACGTTGGAAGGGCCAACCGGCCAGCCGGCCCCTGCCGGCGGATGCCTTTGCAAGTCCCCGGCAAGCCAACCGCCGCTGGGTAGAAGTGGATCGGGCTCTGGCCGACTTCGTCGATGGACTGGACGCCGGCAGTCTGCAACGATCCATCGCCTTGACCACCCCTCAAGGGCACAGTTACTCGAGTCTGCTCTGGCAGGCGATGCAGCATGTCGTGAACCACTCCAGCTACCACCGCGGGCAGATTGCGGCCATGCTGCGGCAGGTCGGCGCCATCCCGCAGGGGACGGATCTGATGCTCTATTACCGCGAGCTGTCGGGGTGACTCCTGTGAGCGCGAACGGCCATTGAGAGAGAAACCGGTCGTTCGGGCCAATCTCAAAAGGGAGGAGTGAATCCAACACCATGTTCAACGCCAGAATCCTGGGTACCGGAAGCTACCTGCCGGAAAGGGTCGTCACCAATGCCGATCTGGAAGAGGTCATGGACACCTCTGACGAATGGATCCGGCAGAGGACGGGAATCCGCGAACGGCGTTTTGTGGAGCCAGGGGTCGGACCCACCGATCTGGGCTTGCAGGCCGCCCACCGGGCCCTGCATTCCGCCGGGCTGACGCCCGATCAGATCGACTTCATCATCTTTGCCACTTTGAGTCCCGAGTACAATTTTCCGGGTTGTGGCTGCCTTCTACAGGAAAAGCTCGGCGTTGGCACGGTGGGCGCCCTGGATGTCCGCAATCAGTGCACGGGTTTCGTCTACGGTCTCTCCATTGCCGATCAGTTCGTCAGGACCGGCACCTATCGCCACATCCTGGTGGTTGGCGCCGAGGTCCATTCTTCCGGACTTGAGATGAATACCCACGGCCGGGATGTCGCCGTCATCTTCGGAGACGGGGCCGGGGCTGTGGTGGTGGGCCGTTCGGACAGCGAAAGCCGGCGAATTCTCTCCAGCCCCTTGCACGCCCAAGGGAAATATGCGCGGAAACTGTGGCTGGAAGTTCCGAGCTCGCTGAGCCAACCGCGATTGACGGAGGAGATGCTGAGAGAGGGACGGCACTATCCGCACATGGACGGCCGCTATGTCTTCAAACATGCGGTGGAACGTCTGCAGGAAAGCGTGCGGGAAGCCCTGGCCGACAACCGTCTGAAAATCGCGGATGTCGCGCTTCTGATCCTGCATCAGGCCAATTTGAGGATATCCGAAGCGGTGATCCGGTCCTTGAAAATACCGCCGGAACGAGTCTTCAGCAATATTCAACGGTACGGCAATACCACGGCGGCGTCCATTCCGATCGCTTTGGACGAAGCTGTTCGGGCGGGAACAGTCCAGCCGGGAGACCTGGTTGTGCTGGCCGCGTTCGGTTCCGGATTTACCTGGGGCGCCACCATACTGCGCTGGTAGGAAGCCAGGAAGTCGGAGACTCAATGACCTATCGCTACTTCAAGGGCGGGCTGGCCTGCCTGGGCGCAGCCGTCGCCTTGGCGCTGTCCGGGCCGGCGCCTTCCATGGGGATCCGTTTTGCCTCGGTGAAAGAAGGACAGGAGATCCTCCGGACCCGGGATGGGTTTATCCGGCGTTTAAGTCCCTTTGATCGGGCCGCTCGACTGAAGACGGACCGGGAAGTGTCCGAGCCGGAGTTTCTGAGATTTATCGCCAACAAGGTCGTTGCCTGGGATAGAGCGGACAGAGAAAAGGTGGAGCAGGCCTTCGAGCGGGTCCGGCCTGCGCTGGGCGGGTTCCCCTTGAATTGGCCGGAGAGTGTCCTTTTCGTTCATACGACGGGAGAAGAGGAGGGAGGAGCGGCCTACACCCGGGGGAAGGCCGTCATTCTGCCCCGAACCAGACTCGACCAGTCGCCGGAGAAGCTCGCCGGGCTGGTTGCCCATGAGCTGTTTCACATCCTGTCCCGTCACGACCGGAACCTGCGGGATCGACTGTACCGGGTAATCGGATTCCAACCTTGCGATGAGGTCGAGTTGCCGGACTCCCTCACCCGAAGAAGGATCACCAACCCCGATGCACCTGTCAACGCCCACCGGATTCGTGTGCAGCGGGACGGCCGGCAGTTCTGGGCAATTCCGGTCCTTTACTCCAAGAGCGATCGCTACGACCCCCTGCAGGGGGGCAGCTTTTTCAAGTACCTGCAATTTCGGCTGTTGCTGGGGAGCGTAGAAGCCGGGCCCGCCGTTCCGGCGACGCCGGCCGATTCAGTGCCCAGGCTGGTCGAAGTCAAGGAGGTGTCGGGATTCTTCGAGCAGATCGGCAGGAACAGTTCCTATATCATCCACCCCGAAGAAATTCTGGCGGTCAACTTTGCCTTGATTGTGACGGGAGAGACCGAGTTCCCATCCCCTGAGGTGGCTGAAGGGATCCGATCCGTCTTGAGATCCGGGGTCGATCCGAGGGGCTCGAACCGGCCGTAGCAGACAGTATGCGCCTTGGCTCATCGGGTAGGGACCGCGTTTACAAATCGGCGGCAGCATGCTACTCTCCACGCCGTCTCGGAGTTCAGGTCCCAGAGACCGTTCCGATGCGGGGCATTTTCTGAAGCCGTTCGTTACCCACCCTCACCCCACTCTGCCGGAGTGGCGGAATTGGCAGACGCACTAGACTCAAAATCTAGCGTGGGTTACCCCACGTGGGGGTTCAAGTCCCCCCTCCGGCACCAAGTTTTCCGCCAACAAGGCCAGCAGTTCCTTTTCCTGAGCGAGCGCTTCCGGATCGTTCTACCTGCCGGGCCCATGAAGGGACATCTACCTGTTCGGCATACCGGGTGCGATAATCATGCCGTGGAAACCCTGTGCCGAGACTGCGGCAACCAGCCATCTCCCGAAGCCGAAACCTGCCCGGCCTGCCGATCGGCACGCATCGTGCGGCACAAGGAGCTTCATGGTCTCACCATCGCCCATCTCGACTGCGACGCTTTCTACGCCACCATCGAGAAACGCGACCGCCCGGAGTTGAGGGACCTTCCGGTGGTCGTCGGCGGGCACCACCGGGGCGTCGTGGCCGCGTGTTGCTACATCGCCCGTGCCCGGGGCGTGCACTCGGCCATGCCGATGTTCAAGGCCTTGAAAGCCTGCCCCAACGCCACGGTCATCAAGCCCGACATGAAAAAGTATGCCGCGGTGGGCCGTCAGGTCCGGGCGATGATGCGGAACTTGACCCCTCTGGTGGAACCGCTCTCCATCGACGAGGCTTTCATGGACCTCGCCGGCACGGAGGCTCTGCACCGTGGCAGCCCGGCGACGACTCTGGCGGCGCTGGCGCGCCGCGTGGAGGAGGAGCTTTCCATCACGGCCTCTATCGGGCTCAGCTACAACAAGTTTCTCGCCAAGATCGCCTCGGACCGGGACAAGCCGCGCGGCTTCGCCGTTATCGGACGAGCCGAGGCCAGGACCTTTCTTTCCGACAAGCCCGTCAGCCTGTTGTGGGGCGTGGGCAAGGCGATGCGCCAGCGCCTCCACCAGGACGGCATCACGCTGATTGGCGAGCTGGCCCGCATCGAGGAAGCCGAGCTTGTCGCCCGTTACGGCAGGATCGGGCAGCGATTGTCATTGTGCGCACGGGGCCAAGACGACCGCCGGGTCGACCCCGAGAGCAAGGCCAAGAGTGTGTCTTCGGAAACCACACTCGGCAGGGATACCGCCGAGTTGGCCAGGCTGCGCCCGATCCTGTGGCAGCTTGCCGAGACGGTGGCACGGCGCATGAAAAAGGCCGGCATCGCCGGCAAGGGGGTCACGCTGAAACTCAAGACCGCCGACTTTCGCATGATCACCCGGAGCCGCCGGCTGAAAAGTGCTACCCAGTCAGCCGAAGAGCTGTTCCAGGCCGCCAAACCCCTGCTCGTTCGGGAAACCGACGGGCGAGCCTTCCGCCTCATCGGTATCGGCGTTCATGACCTCGTCGAGACCGGCCAGGCTGCGCAGGGGGAGCTCTTCGGCGGCGTGGGGTCGACCGAGAGCAGAGTTGAGAAGGCGCTGGACGCCGTGCGGGAAAAGTTCGGAAGTGACGCTATCGTCAAGGGCCGGGGCTTCGGCACCAGGCTCGAGCGGCAGGGACCTTCAAAGGTGGAGTAGGTCAACCGGTCGGATCGTCAGCGGAGTTCAGGGTGAGGCGGGAGTGGAACAGCGTGACGATGGCCATACCCCGGGGCGATCTTTTTCAGAGGTGGGTCGTTTGCAGGAAGAAACGTCCGGGTTTCAGGTAAGTGCCGCCCCTGCCCTGCCGGGCAGATCATCCGAGAGTGAAACAATCAGAAATCGACCCTCCCTTCGTGACCTTGATATCCCGTCGCGGTTAACCTCAATGCCTTCGTGGCCCTTCGTCGTCCTTCGTGGCCCTTCGTGGATAACTCTTTTTCCTTTTGTTTCAGCTGAGCACTTCCCGGATCACCCGGCCGTGGACGTCTGTCAGGCGGAAGTCTCGGCCGCTGTAGCGGTAGGTCAGTCTTTCGTGGTCCAGGCCCAGGAGGTGCAGAACGGTGGCGTGCAGGTCGTGGACGTGGACCTTGTTCTCCACGGCCTTGAAACCGAAGTCGTCGGTGCTCCCGTAGGTCGTTCCGCCGCGGACACCGGCGCCCGCCAGCCAGACCGAAAAGCCCCAATGGTTGTGGTCGCGGCCGTTCTGGACCACGCTGGCTCCGCTGGTCTCCACCACCGGGGTGCGGCCGAACTCGCTGCCGCAAATGACCAGCGTGTCCTCGAACAGCCCCCGGTCCTTCAGATCCTGCAGCAGGGCCGCCATGGCCGGATCGGCCTCACGAGCCAGCCGTTGATGGGCCATGATGTCGTAGTGGCTGTCCCAGGGCTGCCCCGTGCCGAAATAGACCTGGACCACCCGAACTCCTCGTTCCACTAGGCGCAGGGCCATGAGGCAGCCCCGAGCGAAATCGCCCTGGCCGTAGCGCTCCAGGGTGCCCGGATTCTCCTTGGAGAGGTCGAAGACCTCCGGGGCCTCCATCTGCATCCGGTAGGCGATTTCCATGGAATGGATGCTCCCCTCCAACTGGGGATCGGCGGGGCGCTGCCGCCGGTGAAATTGGTTGAGCCGGTCCAGCAGGTCCAGTTGGCGGCGCTGCTGGCCCCGGGTCAGATGGGAGTTGCGAATGTCATGGATGAGCTTGTCCGGGGTCGTCTGATCGTTGGGGATGCGGGTTCCCTGGTAGACCGCCGGCAGGAAGGCCGAGTTCCAGAGGGGGACGCCTCCGGTCGGAGGACCTCCGGAGGGGCAGAGCACCATGAAGCCGGGCAGATTCCGGTTTTCGGTGCCCAGTCCGTATGTGATCCAGGAACCCAGGGAGGGCCGCCCCGGTTGCAGTTGACCGCAGTTCATCAGGAACATTCCCGGGGGATGGTTGGGAACCTCGGTGTGCATGGACCGGATCACACAGATGTCGTCGATGTGGGCGGCCGTTTCGGAAAAAAGCTCGCTGACCTCAATCCCGCTCCGGCCGTATCTCCTGAACTGGAAGGGCGACCGCATGAGGTTGCCGGTCTTGCGTTCGGTCTTGACGTAGGCGCCCGGCATGGGCTGGCCATGATGTCTGGTTAGCTGCGGCTTGGGGTCGAAGGTGTCGACCGACGAGAGGCCCCCATTCATGAAAAGAAAGATGACCCGCTTGGCCTTGGCGGGGAAGTGAGGCGGCTGCACTGCCAGCGGATCAGTGGGTGCGGTCGGCGAAGAAGCATGCAGCCGGGAACTCTGCAGCAGGCTGGCATAGCCGTAGAGGCCGAAGCCGCCGCCCAGCATCCGGAGCAGATCACGGCGGGTCACGGCAAGTTCAGGAGTTTTCGGGATGGCCATGGGGTTTCCCATATTCAGTCGACGAACAGAAATTCGTTGGAACTCAACAGCGTCTGCAGATATTGCCTCAGCCGATCGGTGGGCGGATGGTTCCGGGCTTCGACCGAATCCATGAAGTTCAGGGCCAGTCGGCGTTCCTCCCGGGTGGCTTGGCGGCCGAAGATCAGTTGGTAGATCCGGTCGACCACCCGGTCGCCCAACGGGTCTTCTTTCTCCTGGACTCGATCCGCCAGAACTCCGGCCTGGTTCCATACCAGGCTGCTGTTGAGAAAGAAGAGCTTCTGCGACGGTACGTTGGTGACCGCCCGCTGCTGACTGCTCAAGCTAGGGTCGGGAAAATCGAAAAGGGCCAGCATGCTGTCCAGCCCGGAACGTTTCACTTCACCGTAGACGCTCCGGCGCCGTGCATCCTTGGACAGATCCACCGAAGCCCCGCCGATGTCGGGACTCAGGGTTCCTGCGATGGCCAGAATGGAATCGCGCAAGGCCTCGGCGTCCAGCCGCCGCCGGTTGGCTCGCCACAGCAGCCGGTTCTCGGGATCCTTGAGGGCGGCTGTCTCGGAGTGGCGGCTGCTTTGCCGGTAGGTGGCCGACAGCAGAATCTCGCGGTGCAAGGCCTTGACCGAGTAGTTGCTCTGGATGAAACGGTGAGTCAAATATTCCAGCAGTTCCGGGTGCGTGGGCGGGGTGCCCAGCCGGCCGAAGTTGCCGGGGGTTTGGACGATGCCCTGACCGAAATGGTTCTGCCAGATGCGATTGACCATGACCCTTGCCGACAGGGGATGGCCGGCTATGGCCTCGGCGAGCTGCAAGCGCCCGCTGCCCTGGTTCAGGGGCCGGGGCGGGCCGTTGCCCAGCACCGTCAGGAACCGGCGCGGGGTCGTATCGCCCAGATCGTAGGGATTGCCCCGCACGTGGATGCGGGAATCACCGGGAAGGGCAGAGTCGGCCATCCCGTGGATATAGGCGTAGGCAGACGGGTTGCTGCTCTTCAACCCCTCCAGCTTGGAGCGCAATGTCGTGAGATAGGTCTTCCATTCGCCATCGAGGTAACTTTCCAGTTTTTCGTCCTGCAGTCGGAACAGGCCGTAGTCCTCCTTCATGAAGCTGTTGGTCAGGTCGGTAGCCCCGAACAGATCCAGCCAGAGAATGTACTTTTCCCGGGGGATGGGCTCAAGCGTCAGCTCGCAGATGTGGCAGAAATCGTCGGCGCGAAACCCGTTGGGCAGGTACACGGCCGTCTCGGGGTCCACTTTCGGCTTGTTGGACTCCAGGATGATGTGATTCTTCTCGTCGGCTTCCCTCTTCTCGGCGAAGACTGCCAGCGCCAGCGCCTGAAAGTCCTCGGCGACCTTGGTGGCCTCCTCCAGGGTTCCGCCCCGCGCCCGCAGGTCGTCCCAGGCCTGCAGGTAGGGGTGTCGCCTTTCCTCGCCAGTCAGGTAATCGAACCACGCTTCCAGCAACCCGGGGTCGATTTCTGCGGCTCGGGCCAGGTGGGCGGGAGAGAACTCCGGATCCTGAAGCGATTTCCAGGTCGCCAGCAGGTATCGCGCCGTCTTCCAGGCGAGCATCTCGCTGAGTTGGATGGACTGCTTGTCGAGAAACTCCTTGATCGAGTCCTCCAGGGCCTTCACCTTCTTGTCGTGCTCCCGGTAAGCCTTGACGGTTTCCTCGGGCGCCAGCGGATACTCCCGGTAGACGGTGCTGGCCATGATTCCATCCAGTGCCCAGTAGTCGTCGAAGGCGATGGGGTCGTACTTGTGGTCGTGGCAGCGGGCGCACCCGACCGTCAGACCCAGGAATCCACGCGAGATGGCATCGATACGGTCGAAGCGTTCGTCGGCCCGGGCCTGGGGAGCCTGCACGGCGCCGTAATACCAGACTCCCAGGCTGAGGAATCCGGTGCCGGCCAGCAGCTTGTCCTTGTCCTCGCGCTGCAGCAGGTCACCGGCGATCTGAGCCCTGACGAACAGGTCATAGGGCATGTCCCGGTTGAAGGCCTCGATCACCCAGTCGCGGTAGCGCCAGGCATTGGGATATTGGGAATTTCCCGCGGGGCCGTATAGGTCATCCTCGGCATAGCGGGCCACGTCCAGCCAGTAGCGTCCCCATCGTTCCCCGTAGTGGGGAGACTCCAGAAGCCGGTCGACCAGCCTGGACCAGGCCTGTGGGGATCGATCCTGCAGGAAGGCGTCCACTTCCGTCGGGGTGGGGGGCAAACCGGTGAGGTTGTAGCTCAGCCGCCGGATCAGCTCTCTTCGGCTGGCCTGCGGGGATGGACGCAGGCCGGCCTTTTCCAGACGGGTCAGGATGAAGCGATCGATGGCGGTGCGGGGCCAGCGCGTGTCCCGGACGGCGGGCGGGGCAGGGCGTCGAACCGGAAGAAAAGCCCAGTATTGCCGGTCCTTGTCCGTGATGGCGAACTCGCGGTCGCTGGAATTGGACGGAGCTCCGACCGGGGACTGGGGCCAGGGCGCGCCCATCTCGACCCAGCGAACCAGGTCGGCAATCTGCTGCGGTCGGAGCCTCTCTCCCAGCGGCATTCGCAAACGGGAATGGGAATGATCCACGGCCTGGATCAGGAGACTCTGCGCCGGCTCGCCGGGGACGATGGCGGGCCCCAGGGTCCCGCCCTGGATCAGAGCCTGCCGGGAATTCACCTTGAGTCCGCTGCTGGCCGTTTCGCTGTGGCAGCTATAGCACTTCTCCACCAGCAGGGGGCGTATCCGCAGTTCGAAGAAGTCTTCCGCTTCCGCCACGGGGACGGCGCCTTGGGCAACGGTCGCGCCCAAGACCAGGATGGCCGGCGCCAGCCCGAAGCGGCGCACCCGAGCGCAAACCGGCCGTCGGGGCTCCGGCGCCCGATTCCCGGGTCCAAGCCTCGGGGCCGTGCGATTCAACCCGGTGCCTGGGAACTTCAGGAATCCAAGGCGAAGGACCGTAATCATGGAACAAGAAACCATCCTGCGAGGGCGATTGGTGCAGCTAAACGCTTATGATAGCATTGTTTGCTCTCGCTGGCGGGCTGTTCCGGCGGAAGATTCCACTCCTCTACCGTCCGGCCGCCTCGTGAGTCTTACTGCTGAAAGTGCCGCTGCTATCTTCCTCGACCGGTTTCGCCCACTCATGGGCGCCCATTTTCAATTCAACCACCCCCCAAGGAGGCTGTGGTTATGCCAAGTATCGAGATCCTAGACTCTGGAATCATCGACAACCGGGACTCTTCCTTTCCCACCCTGGTCCGACTGGACAACGGGGACATCCTGGCCGGCTTTACGGTGGGCGGAGGGCCAAGCGTCACCGGCGGGACCGACTTGGCTCGCTCCACCGACAACGGCAGGTCCTGGAGCCTGCAGGGACCGATCCTGGAGCCCGGAGACAATCCACGCACCACCAATTCGCTGCGCTTGAGCCGTACTCCGCAGGGCATGGTCATCGCCTATGGGACGCGGGCCTATCCGCCGGAAGAGAAAAAGCAGTTCGGGAGCGCCATGCGCAAAGAGCCTATCCTTTGTCTCTCGCGAGACCAGGGCAAGACCTGGACCGACCCCCAGCTGCTGCCGGCCTCCATTCCCGGCCCTTTTGAGATCGCCAGTCCCGTCATCGTTACCAGCAATGGCAACTGGCTGGCGCCGGCTGCGACCCTCACTCAGCAGGATCGGCTTGGGGAACGGCTGGTGATGTTCATTTCCGAGGATGAGGGGAAGACCTGGCCCCGCACGTCGCTGGCGATGAAGGATCCGGAAGGAGTCAAGGGGTTTTTCGAGCAGAAGCTGACTCGGCTCGACGGCGACCGGGTGATGGCGGTGTCCTGGACGTTGCGCATGGGCGACTACTCCGACTTCGAGGACCATTTCGTCATATCCGACGACGGAGGAGACACCTGGGGGCCGTTGCGATCCACCGGAGTTCGCGGCCAGACCATGACCCCCGTCTGGCTGGGTGAAGACCGGTTGCTGGTTCTCTACAACCGGCGGTACGGTAAGCAGGGCGTTATCGCCCTCCTGGTGCGTTTCACCGAAGACTCCTGGACGGTCGACTGCGAAGAAACGCTATGGGACGCGCGGGCCTCCAGGGAAGCCCCGGAGGAAGCCGATGGAATCAATGAGCTGGAGACCTTCGCTTTCGGTTTGCCCTCGGCCATTGCACTGGACCGGGATACGCTGCTCTGCGTCCATTGGTGCCTGGAGCAGGGGAAGTTCGGGATTCGCTGGACTCGAGTCCGGGTCGACTGGGATTGAGCCGGGGTTTGCGATTTCGAGCCAAAGGCAAAAGAGATATCCACGAAGGACCACGAAGAACGACGAAGGGCCACGAAGAGATCGTACCTGACTCAGTTGTCAATAGTGTATCGACTCCAGAGATCCGGATGAGAAATTCCTTGCTGCAGGAACTGGCTGCCCGGGCCGAGGCGGACAAGCCGCTTCGAGTCGGGGTGATCGGGGCGGGGAAGTTCGCCACCATGTTCTTCAGCCAGGCCCGCCGCCTGAACGGGCTGCATCTGGCAGGAGTGGTGGATCTCGCCAGGGATAAGGCGGCCCAGGCATTTCTGCGGGCCGGTTGGCCGGCCGAACAGTTTGAGGCTCCAGACCTCGGAGAGGCGATGAAAACGGGCTCGACCTGGCTGTCGGAAGACGCCGAGGCGCTGTTATGTGCAGGCGGTGTGGATGTCATCGTGGAAGCCACGGGCGATCCGGTCGCGGGGATCGGTCACGCCTTGAAGGCCATGGATCAGGGGAAGCACCTGGTCATGGTCAACGTGGAAGCCGACGTGGTGGCCGGCCCCCTGTTGGCCCGGCGGGCCCGGCGGGCCGGGGTCGTCTACAGCCTGGCTTACGGGGACCAGCCGGCGCTGATCTGCGAATTGGTGGATTGGGCCCGGTGCAGCGGCTTCGAGGTGGTGTGCGCGGGCAAGGGGACCAAGTACCTTCCCCAATATCACGCATCCACCCCGGACACGGTATGGGAACACTATGGCTTCAGCCAGGCCAAGGTGGCGGGAGGCGAGCTCAATCCGAGAATGTTCAATTCCTTTCTGGACGGCACCAAGTCGGCCATCGAGATGGCTGCCGTGGCCAACGCTACCGGTCTACAACCCCAGGCGGAAGGCCTGAATTTCCCCCCCTGCAGCCAGGATCGCCTTGCGGAGGTTTGCCGACCCGGCTCCAGCGGGGGCTGTCTTTCGCGCTCTGGAACGGTTGAAGTCGTCTCCAGCCTGCAACGAGATGGCCGTCCCGTGTCCGGAGACCTGCGCTGGGGAGTCTACGTCACCTTTGAGGCCCCCAACGACTACGTCAGGGAATGCTTTGCCGAGTATGGCCTGCAGACCGATGCCGGCGGCGACTACGCGGCTCTCTACCGGCCGGTTCACCTGGTGGGAATGGAATTGTCGGTCAGTGTGCTCAAAGCGGGACTGGCCGGAGAAGCGACCGGATGCCCAACCGCCTTTGCCGGGGACGTGGTGGCCACGGCCAAGCGGAATCTCTCGGCCGGCGAAGTACTGGACGGAGAGGGTGGCTATACCGTCTACGGCAGGCTGCAACCTTCGGCCACGGCTATGCGAACCCGAGGCCTTCCCATCGGCCTGGCCCACCATGTGACCCTCCTCAACTACGTTCCCGCCGGCGTTCCCATCGGCTGGGCCGACGTACGACACGACCCCGCCGATCCCGCTGTCCTCATCCGCAGAGAGATGGAACAGGTATTCGCTCCTGGGTGGGCAAGTATTTAAAGTATCAACCAATTAGTGCCCACAAGTTTCAGTGACACTCCAGCTTGTGGAGAGGTCTGAAACTCCCTTGGGAGAGTATCCAGCCGCCTCCCCGAATCATAGTATGTTATCAGGGCTAACCCCCAATTCAGCAGCAAGATAGTGCAAGTTGCTACTCCCGGGCAGGCAAGTAAGCACCATCGCCGCTACGCTCTCCCGGAGCCCCGCCGTCGTTGACCACCCCGTAGGCCAGGAACGGGTTCTCCCCCGACACCTTCTCGATCCGGATATACCCCTGCCGGGTCTCCGGACCGGCCCTGAGCAGGATGCCGTCGATCTGATGCCAGCCCCTGGCCGGGATCGGCCTGGTCACCACCGTCTCCTCCAGCGTCCCCGTCTCCCCGTTGTAAATCTCCAGGTGAAAGACGCTCTCACTCTCATCGACTTCGCCGGTGTTGACCAGCGCCAGGTTGCTGCGGTTCTCCTCGTTCTGCTGCAAACCGTCCACCCAGGCCTCCCTGCTGAAGCCGTCTCCTTCCGGCACCGCGTCGTAGAAGACACCGTACTTCCCACCGCGTCCGTCCGAAGCGCTGGTCCTGGCTCCAATCACGATCCCGCTCAGGTTTCCCTCTTCGGCCCTGACGAACAACGGTCCCAGGTAGAAGCCCCTGCTCCTGCCCAGCTTGGCCATCTCCTCTCGGCGCAACGCCTCCACCAGCTCGGAAACGATCTGCTGTTCGCCCGCTTCCAGCTCCATGCTGAAGCCGACCTTCTTGTCGTCCCCCTTGATCTGCTCCGACACAAACTCGAACTCCAGCCTCCTGGGCTCCTCTGAAAAGTTCGTCACCGTCAACTCGCTGGTGAAGTCTCTCGTCTCCACGATCACCGGCAAGGTCTGCCCCATCTTCCCCTCCAGTGAACCGGCCGTCACCGGAAAGACGAACGACCCGTCCGAGTTCGCCTGGTCGTTGATCACCCCGTAGGCGTAGAAGGGCGCCTCTCCCTCCACCCGCTCCACCTTCACGTAGCCGTTCTCCACATTGCCCAGCAGCCCCGAGTACTGGTGAAACCCTCCCGGCTCGAGCGTTACATCGTCCAGCTCCCGGGCCGTCCCATCCCCCGCCTCTCCCGAGTAGACCGTGGTCTTGAGCGTGATCGCTCCCTCCCCCGGAGCCCCCATGTTCTGGAAGGCCACGTTGGAGCGGTCCTGGTTGTTCTGCCTCAACCCGCACAGGTAGACCGGCTCCCTGAAGCCTTCCTCCTCGGCCACTCCCAAATAGGCCAGCCCCGCCCTGCCGTCAGCCACCAGCGTGGTGGTCCGCACCAACGCCTCCACCTCGGAGCCCAGCGCAACCTCCACCCGTAGCGTCCCCAACTGGTTGCCCGTTTCGGGAATCGGGATCCCCAGGCCTCTCAGATAGTCGAGGGCATCCGTTTCGATCTTCTGACTGCCTGCAGAGAGAACCTCCGAGGCCGTACCGCTTCTCCTTTCAGGCTCGTCCCTGGACGTGTAGGTATAGCCGATCTCTACCTCCTGCTCCCCTCGGTTGGTCAGCGTCAGCTCCGAGGTGAAAAAGGACTGGTTCCGCCCCGCCGAGGAGAGAATCACCGGGACAAACAGGGACTCTTTCTCGTCCTCCTCCTCCTCTACCGCATCTTCCATCTCCACGTCCCTCACCCTCACCCGGACCGCCTGCCCTCTGCTCCGCTCCCGCTCTCCTTCACCGCTGGTCACCTCCACCACCACGATGTATTCGTTGTCTGCTGCTGCGCTTGCCGGCTCCTCGCTTTCCACATCCCCCGGGTTCTCATAGTCCGGAGCCTGCCTGAAACTCAGATCCCCCGTCGACTGGTCCACCGTAAACAGCCCCCCGTCCGCTCCTCCCGCTATCCCGTAGCCCCTAACCTCATCCTCCTCGTCCCAGTCCACCCCCTCCAGTTGGCCCACTGTCGTTGTGTTCTCCTCCACTTCGAATAGACCGGTGCTCGTGATTTCCGGCACCCGGTTCGCCAGCTCGCTCAATTCGAAGCTTCCCTGTCCTCTCGAGGCCCCCCCGCAGCGGTAGCTGTAGCTGCCCGTCCCCTCTCCATTGAAGGTCAGCCTCAATTGGCAGGCTTCTCCTCCATCGAACTCCAGACTCAACTCCCCTGTGGACCGGCTCGTGTAGCGGTACCCGTAACTGCCCATCAGGGTCGCCGTCACTTCCCCTTCTCCATCCAGCTCGTCTTCCTCAAACCGCAACCCCTCCCCGAATCTCAGCTGCCGGTCCCGCGAGTTCCCCTCCAGGATGAACGCCTCCAGCATTAACTCCACCCCCTCGAGGTCCTCGGCCCGGAAGTTGGACCACCACGTGGGATCGAGGGGCATCGTCACCTGCACCGACTCCGACTCCTGGCCATCCCCGGCCGCGTTGACCGCACGCAGCTCAATGGCATAGACCGTGCCGTTGAGGAGGTCTCCAACCGTGAACCCGCTGGCGTTGACCTCGTCGGCAGCGCTGGCTGGGATCGCGGTCCACTCCCCGAACTCTCCCCGGCCCTCCTTCAGGCGGTACTCGTAGCGCTGGATGGGAGAGCCTCCGTCGTTCTCAGGCGGGCTCCACTCCACCCGCACCTCCCCGTCCCCGGCCATCGCCGCGAGGCCCGACGGCTCCTCCGGAGGAAATAGTAGGCCTCCTCCTCCGCCTCCACCTCCTCCTCCGCCGAAGCCACCTCCGCCGCCAGCCGCCGGCGTGGCCATCACCGTCTCAACCCCGCCCTTTCCCAGGGCATTGACCCCACGCACCTCAAAGACATACTCCCGGCCGTTGATCAGGCCTCCCACCGTCATCCCGCTCGACCCTCCTCCCACACTCTCCCACCCGCTCCACGCGTCTCCCACCGCTTGATACCGGTACTCGTAGCGGATGATGGCCGAGCCCCCGTTATCCGAGGGCCGGTTCCATCTCAACCTCACCGATTCGTTGCGCCCGTTGGCCGCAAGACTCAAAGTCGAGATCGGCTCGGGCGCTCCCGGCGGTGACACCCGGACCACCAGCGGATCCTCGGGTTGCTCGTTCGGCTTGTTGCCCACCAACGAGCTTACGGACCCTGCCTCCACCGTCAGCGTCAGCGTATAGCTGTGGGCCACGCTACCGGTCTCGGGGGTCACCGTGGTGGTGTAGACCCGGTCGTCGGCCGTCTGCAGGCTCCCGATCCCCGGCTCGCAAAACACCGGATTGTTTTGATCGTCCGTACATGCAGGGTCTCGCACAGAGTCGACGTCGTTCCCGCTGAAGCCCGTCACCGGTTCGGAGAAGCTGAACCGCACCGTGAACGCCCCCGACACCGGAGACTCGGTCCCGCTCGCCATCACGACCGTCAGCGGCGTCACGGTCATCCCCTCGCCCGAGGCCGACCAGCCGCTGGTCCCCTCATCGTTTCCGGCCCGCACCTGCACCTGGTAGTCCGTGCCCGGTTCCAGGTCGGAAAGCGGCAAGCTGAGCCCCGGCTCTTGGTGGTTCAGGACAGTGAAGCTCCCCCTTCCCTTTTCCCTATACTGGACGTCGTATTCATCGATCGACGGTCCCGTGTTGTTCGGCTCGCTCCAACTCACCGTCAGACTGTCGGCCGTCTCCCCCGAAATGACCGGCGCCTCCGGCACTCCCGGCGGTTCCCGCTCGTCCGTCACGCTGATCGTAAACGTCTTCTCCACAGTCAGTTCCCTGGCTCCTGTCCCGCTCTTCACTTCCACCGTCACCACGTACTCGTTGTCCCCGGCTGTGCTCACCGGATCCGTACTGGCCACATCCAGGGGGTCCTCGTAGTCCGGCTCCGATTGGAAGCTCAGATCTCCCGTATCGGGAGTGATGGAGAACTGGCCCTGATCGACCCCGCCCACGACCGCCCAGCCTGTCACCTCGTCCCCCGCGTCGGTGTCACCGGCCGCCAGGCGCCTCACCAACGCCTGGTTCTCTCGGACACTCAGCGTTCCCCCGGTCGTGATCTCAGGCGACGTGTTGGGCGCGTCGGTGGTGTTGGTCACCGACCGGTTGCTGAGGGCCAGGGCTTCATTGCCCACCTCATCCCGGATCGGGTTGGCGCCCGGTGTGTAGCTCACCCGGATCCCCGTATCTCCGTGCTCCACCTCGGGGTTGAGAGTCAGCGTCACCACGCTGGCGCTCACGGACGCGTCCGAAACGGTTCTCCCGCTACCGCCTACCGTCACCGTGAAATCTCCCGAAGCCGGTTCCGATCCTCCATCCAGCGCCTCCCCGTAAGTCAGCGTCAGAGAGGCCCGGTCCACCGCCGCGCTCACAAACGCCGGCCGGACCCCGTCCACCTGGTGCCCCATGTCGGCCGCCAGCGCTTCATGGGCCAGTTCCGCCGCGTTCTCCGCCTCGTCCTTGATCGTTCCTCCATTGAGCCTCAATGGGTTTGCCTGCACACTCACCCCGTCGGTGTCCTCGTCCCCATCGGCCACCTCGTAGGCAAACACCAACGACGCCGTATCCGAACCGCTTTCATAACCGGCAGTCCGGTTCCGGCTCCCCACTCTCAGTGTCAACTGCGGCGTCCCCGTCACCTTCACCGTCTCGCTGAACCTCACCGTCACCTCGATCTCGTCCGCCGCGGCATAAGTCTGACCGGATGCCGGATTCGAGGTGATCCCCAGACTCTCCACCTCCGGCGGGGTCGTGTCCGGCGTCTCGTTGGTCACCGGTTCCCGGCTGAGCCCCTCCGCCTGGTTGCCGGGCACATCACGCAACGGGTTCATCCCCGGCGTGTAGCTCACCTCGATCCCCGCCTCCAGTTGCTCGGCCCCCACGTCCAGGGTCAGCTCCACCCCACTCCCGTTCACTCGAACTGCGGCGACCGTCCGCACCCGGTCGCCCCCCGACACCGTGAAGTCCCCCGTCACAGGTGTCGAGCTCCCGTCGAGCGCCTCATCATAGGTCAGCGTCAGCGTCGTCCCGTCGACCACCGCCCCGCCGGGTGCAGCCAGTTCCGGCTTGACCCCGTCCACCTTGTGACTCGCGTTGGCAGTCACCGCCTCATGGTCCAGTACCGCGTCATTGCCCGCAACGTCCCGGATCATCCCTCCGTTCAGCGACAGGCTGTCCGCCTCGACGCTCACTCCATCGGTGTCGCTCTCCCCCCCAGCGACTGTGTGGCCGAACACGAGCGCCGCCGTTCCCGAGCCGCCTTCATAGGTCGCCGTTCGCTGCCCTCCTCCCACCTCCAGCCTCAACTGCGGCATCCCCGTCACCTCCACCGTCTCGCTGAAGGTCACCGTCACCCGAATCTCTTCTCCCGCCGCATAAGTCCGGTCCGTCCCCGGGTTCGAGCTGACCTCGATCCTGCTCACCTCCGGGGGAGTCGTATCCGCACGGATGACCTGTGATGCGGGCACTTCCGAGACCTCGGCGCCATCGGCTGTGCAGATGCCCCCATCGGCGCAGGACTGATCGGCCACCAGACCGAAGGTGATGTCGCCGGCGCCGGCGGGCGTCAGGGTGACAACATAGGCGTTGGCCGCCTCACCGGCCACTCGGTGCGGGCTGACGCTTGCGACCGTGGCGCCTGTGATGCTCAGCGACGGGGAGGTCTCGTCGAAGTCCGCCACGGGCCGGCTGAAGGCGACCACCACCCGCGGCGCGTCCGCGGCGCCGGTGTGGAAGATGGAGGTGTAGGTGCTTGAGGGAAACTCCGCGGTGAGCGGGACGGGTTGCGGCGCCAGGGCTTCCGCCGGGGCCGCGCTCGAGCTGATGCGGCGCGCCCTCACATCGGACGGCAACTCCCTGAAGCGGATGCCCAACTTCTCCTGACCGGAGGCGGGATCGACCACGGTGACCATCTCGTTGTCCGGAAACAGGTCAGTCGCTGAGCGACTCCGGCCCCAACCTACTAGCCAGTCGCCGGTGTCGAGCGCGTTCACGTTGCCGGTGGAGTGGCCGACGTGGCTTCGCTCGCCCCGCAGGGAGTGATCGCGCACGAAGACCGCCTCGTGGTTGTCGAGATCCAGGGCGTACTCCACCGCGCGGCTGAAGTCCTCCCCCTCGCGCCCCAACTGCTCGAACGTCAACGGATCGATGTCGCTGAAGTCGCGCGTCGCCGGTTCGTATGACATGAGCAGGTAGTTGCCGTCCTCCAGAATCTGGAAGTCATGTCTGTTGGTCATGGTCAATGGCGACGCGACCTTGACGTTGTCATCGACGATCTCGAAGTCCTCGTCCAGGATCGTGTAGGACTGTGGCTCGTTCTTGGGGAGGCCGTACTGCCACGCACCGGTGTTGCCCACGCGGTACAAACTGCTGGCGAAGCTACCCAACTTCGGAAAATGCCTGCGAAATCTCGGCACGCCGTTTCGATCCATTGCCGTCAAGTAGTTGGCGTGGTTCAACAGGATCAGATCCTCGAAGGGGTCAGTGCCCGGGAACGTGTGCGTCTCGATTTCGAAGAACACCTCCGGCAGGCAGTGAACGACGTAGGTCGTGCTGGCGCCGCTCGCCTCGGTCACGCGGACCGCCACGTCGCTGTCCTCGGACACGGCCACTGACACGGGCGCGCCGCCGGCCTGCACGCCGTCCACCGCCACGCGCGCGTCCGCCGCCGCCGACACGGTCAGGACCAGCGTGTCGGTGCTGTCGCAGCCGATGCCGTAGTGCAGCGTCAGCGCGTCGAAGGCGGGGTACAGGCCCCGGGCGGGGGTGGCCCGGGAGTCATCGGTCTGAGCCGTCAGACCCGTCAACAGAGGCCCCGTGACCAGGTTGGGCGCCACCTCGCTGGCCGTCTTGCCCGTCCCGTGCTCGTCCGCGTAGGTCGCCGTCACCCGCAGAAACGTGTGCGTGTCCGCCGCCACCGGCGTGTAGCTCGCGGCAGCGGCGCCGTCGATCACGGCCCAGGAGTTGCGGCCCGTCGACCGCTCCCACTGCCAGACTGCCGTCCCGTCGGTAACGCCGTCCGGGTCGCTGAGGTCGGCGGTCAGCACGGCGCCCAGCGCGGGAAGGGTCGAAGACAGCGACAACTCGCCTTCCTCGTCCACGTCGGTAACGGTCACCGTTAAGGTGTGCGCGGCCGTGACGGACGTGCCGGCGCTGGCCGACAAGGTCAGCTCGTAGGTGTTGGCCTCGTCGCCGTCGACGGGCGCCTCGAAGTCGGGCGGCTCGGAGAAGATCCGCGGGGAGACCTCGTCGAGGGCGAATCGTAGCGCTCCGGGCGGGGTGTCGATGCTGAAGTGGTCACTGTCGGTCCCGCCGAGAGTCCACTCGATGCCGCCCCGGTCCTCTTCCGAGGACGCCGTGAAGGTCGCCGCCCGCGACCAACTGTTCTCCGGGAAGGTGGCGCTCTCCGGCCCGGCGATCTCCGTGAGCTCGGTGACGTTCAGGAGCGTCACGAGCAACTCGGCCATGTCCGAATCGGTCCCGTCGCTCACTTGCACGGTCACTTCGTAGGTGCGGTCCGTGTCGGCGTCGTCCGGGGTCTCGTAGTCCTTCGCCGCCGTGAAGGCCAGAACGCCTGCCTGGCTCAGCGTGAAGCTGGAAGCGTCCGCCCCGCCGTCGGTGCCCGATGGAATTGTCCAGGTCAGTTCGTTGATCGTCGTATCGTCGTCTGACGCGGTGAGGGTCGCTACCGCCGTCTCGTTTTCCGATACGAGAATCGGTGAGGCCGTCGTGATCTCCGGGACCCCTTGGAGATCGAACGTAAGCGTCGCTATCGGTTCGTTCGAGAACTTGCCTGTTCCCTTGATGCTGGTGATGGTTTCCTGCGGCGAGGTGGCGGCGTTGGTCAGCGAGAATTCGGTTCCCTCCTCGGTTCCGGCGTCCCAGGGGAACAGGTTCACCGCGAGGGTTGGCTGCCAGCCGTTATCGGCGGTATTGCGCAGGGACAGCCCGGAGACGCCGACGAACCAGTCCGGGCTGGGAGCGACCATCGAGGTCAGGGTGACCAGAGGGTGGTCTGTGGTGAGCGTGATGTCCACCGTAGCCGTGGCTGTCCCCCCCGACGCAATCGACTGTTCAATGACGGCGAGAGCATTCGAGCCGGCGGCGTTGATCTCGGACTCGAGGGCGCTCGTTCCCCCAATTTCCGCCATGCTCTCGATCCCTGCGCTGGCTGTACCTCCATCGCTCCAGAAAGTGACGCTGCCATTGTGTACGGCGCCGATCAAGGTCGTGAAATGCGCACCAGATGGGACCGATACCCCGCTGGCCAGGGCACTTGCGGTGAATTTGCCTTCAAAGGTCACCCGGTAGGTGACCGATTGCGGGTTGCCCTGCGCCGACGTGACTACTGGCAGCGTAGCGAGCGTCGGCAGCAGTCCTGCCGCCGGGTGGGCAGTCAGGGACAGGGCGAGGCTTGCAAGACGGGTGAGGCGCCCTCGATAGCGCCATCGATGCTTGCGGCGCATGGCGCCACACCAGCCAGACCGCCGGACGGGGCCATGGGAGGGATCGGTTGCTTCGGGAAGATCCAGCCTGGGGGAGGGGGTAAATCGGCCGGATGATCCATGCATAGTGTTCTAGTTCTTTTGATGCCGTTATGCGTTCCCTCCTTTACCTACCGCCATCGCGCCTTTCCTGTCCCTACCTGCATTGGTAGATTCCGGGAAAATCTCCGGGCAACCGGCCTCTGCCCTCCCTTTCCGTTCGCTCCGACCGAACTCACCCTGACAGATGCGCCGCGGCTTCTTCCTCCGGATCGATCGTGGCAAGCGTGACTTTGGTCAGGGGAAGCGGCGCCGTCAGGGGTGTGGTGGTTCGGTGGGATCGGGCATGCGGTAGCCGACGTTGAACTCGTTGAGGATGTAGGTTGGCCTGGCTGCGTCGTCGCCGAGCTTGCGGCGGAGCTTCTTCACGTAGGTGCGGACGGCGTGCTGGCCACCGGTGTGGCGGTCGTTCCAGACATTGTGGAGCAGGGATCGGTAGGTGACGACCCGTCCTGCGTTGAGGGAGAGGAGGCACAAGAGTTCGTACTCGGTGGCGGTGAGTTCGAGCACACGGCCGGCAAGGCTTGCCCGGCGGCGGTCGTAGTCGATGGCGAGATCGCCGAGCAGGAAGGAGGCGGGGCGGGAGCGCAGGCGCAGGGCGGCCTGGACCCGCGCCGTCAGCTCGGTGGGCGAGAAGGGCTTGACGATGTAATCGGCGGCGCCGGCCTTGAGCGCCCGGGCGATGGTTTCGTCACGGCCGTAGCCTGAGATGAAGATGACGGGGAGATCAGCCAAGCCCGGGACGGACTCCATCAGCTCGATGCCGTCGGCCCCGGGCAGCATCAGGTCGAGCAGCACCAGGTGGGGCCGCTTCGACCGAAGGAGGTGGGGCAGCTCGCCGGGGTCACCGGTCACCAGGGGGGTGTAGCCCGCGGCCGCGAGGGCACCGCGCACATAACGTAGCGTGTCCGGGTCGTCGTCCAACACCAAGATGGGCACGGGCCGGTTGCGGGCGGGGCCCGTGGGGCCAAGGGCCGAGCCGGCGACCTCGCCCGCCTGCGGGGCCACCGGAAGTGTGAAGGTGAGGCGAGCTCCCCGTCCGGTCCCGGCGCTGGTGGCCCGGATACGGCCTCCGTGGGCCTCGACCAGACCTCTGCAAATGGCAAGGCCCAACCCGTAGCCTCCGAGCCCGCGGGCGCCGCCGTACTTGAGGAAAAGGTGGGGCATCACCTCCGGCGGCACTCCGGGTCCTTCGTCGGAGACCGAGAGGGCGACCTGCATGCCGTCGCGCACGGCTTCGATCCGGATCGGAGAGGTTTCGGGCGAGTGCCGGGCGGCGTTGGAGACGAGGTTGTTGAGGACCTGGACGATGCGCCGCTCGTCGGCCATCACCGGGGGCAGATTCGCCGGCAGGTCGATCTGGAGGGTGTGGGGGCCCCCGCCGCTGAGGAAGGTGTTTCGGGCCTCGTCCACCAGTGCGGCCACCTCTGCAGGGTGGGGCTCAACCGACAGCGTGCCGGTCTCGATGCGTCCGGCGTCGAGCAGATCGCTGATCAGCCCGTCCATGCGATTGGCCTGGTCGTCGATGATGCGGAAGAACTGGCGGACCTCGGCCGGGTCCAGAACCCGGGAGGTGCGCAGCACCGTGGCGGTGGAACCCTTGATGGAAGTCAGCGGCGCCCGCAGCTCGTGGGTCACCATGCTGAGGAACTCGGCGCGGGAGCGCTCCAGCTCCTCCAACGGCGCCAGATCCTGCAGGGTGACGATCACCGATTCGATACCACCCTCGGAGGACCGGATCGGCGTGGCGTTGATCATCATGGTGGCGCGCCGACCGTCGGGGACCGAAAGCTCGATCTGCTCGGCGCGCACCGTCTCGGCGCCGCTGAGCACGCGCGCTATCGGCAGCTCGGTGAGGGCAATCTCGCGGCCGTCGAGAAAGCGGCAGGTCATCACCTCCAGCAGGTGCTCCGGAGGACGGTCGGGTATGCGCAAATGGGAGACGATGCGGTCCGCCTCGCGGTTGAACGAGACCGGACGGCCAGTTCCGGCATCGAACACCACCACGCCGACCGGCGAGGTCTCGATCAAGGTCTCCAGATCGGTCCGGGCCCGGCGCTCGTCCCGGTAAGTGCGTGCGTTGGCGATGGCTGCCGCTGCCTGGGAGGCCAACAGCACCAGAACCTCCTCGTCCCCGCTGGTGAACTCCCGTTCGCCGTCCTTGTCGGCCAGAAAGAAGGTGCCGACAAGCATTCCGCGGTGAAGCATCGCCGTTCCCAGGGCGGTCTTGGGCAGGAACGGGTGAGGGGCGTAGCCCAGTGAGCGGACGTAGCCGTGGAGGTCCGGCAGGTTCAGCGTTCCCTGAGAGTCCCGGAGGTGTTCGTACAGCCGCCGTCCGTCAGCCCATTCCAGGACCTGGCGGTGCTCGTCGGGAGTGAAGCCGGAAGAGACGAAGTCCTCGACCTGACGCGAGCCGTCGATGGTTACGATGGTACTGTAACGGGCGCCGGTCAACGCGCGGGCGCTGTCCACCACCTCCGACAAGACCATGTCGAGATCGAGGCTTGCGCTGATGCGCAGGCTGGCTGCGCTCAGTTTGGAGATGCGGTCGCGCAAGACCGCGTTTTCCTGCTTGAGACGGTCGGTGCTCGTCAATGTCCCGTCGTCCGCCATGCCGGCGCGGCCCTCCAAGCAGTCAAGCAACAGGCCGGCTCCGGGGGGCAACTCCCGTACGGGCCGCGCCGATCGCCGAGACTAGCTGTTGCGATGGGGACATATTAGCATAAAGACACTCTAAAGCCACATCAGAGCCTCATCTATACACACCTTGTTCATTTGAAATATGCATAATTGCGAACGTGCAACAATGTCGATATGTGAACCCTGGAGGGGCGACCAGCGGGGACAACCCTTGCTCGGGGCTGCGGCCGGCAGTGTTGGGGCTGAACCACCCGCGCAGCTTCGGGCTGATCCCATCAACGCCTCAGCCGGCAGACGATCGTCACCGTCGTGCCCGGCAGCACCAATACCGTCCGTAACTTCCGCCGCGGCGTCTGCCCCCGCCTCGATACCCTCGAGGCTCTGTGCCGCGCCCTTGGATTCCGGCTTGAGATGGTGCCTCTCTATAAGCCCGGCCAGCCACCCGTGCGGATGACGGGTATCCCTGTAGTTTTCGCCCCAGCCTTGCTGAAGGAACAAACATCATGAGTGACCAAGAGGCGTTCGGGCGCATCCTGGCGTCGTTGTATGACGCCATGCTGGACGACACCCAATGGCCGGCCACCTCGGCCCTGATTGACGAGGCCTGCGGCATGGTGGGCAATTCCGTCGCGGTCGGGGAAGGGCCGAAGAACGATATCCGGGTCTTTTGCGCGGGGCTCTACTACCGGGGGCACCGCCGCATGGATCTGGAGCGTGAGTACCTGGAAGACTTCCATCCCATCGATGAGCGCATACCCCGCCTGCGGGCACTGCCTGCGGGCCGTCTTGTCAGTATCAAGGGCCTGTACACGTCCGACGAGTTGAAGACTTCGTTTACCTACAATGAGGCGATGCTCCGCGGAACCTACCAGAATGGCTTGAACGTGCGTCTGGACGGACCGGATGGCTCCTACATGACCTGGAACCTCGGTGACCCTGTCGCCTCGGGGGGCTGGGGGTCTTCCGAGATCATGATGGTCACGCAGCTGCTGCCTCACATCCGGCAGTTTGTCCGCGTTCGGCAGGCGCTGGTCCGGGCCAAGGCCCTGGATACGACCGTGACCGCCCTGCTCGACAATCCTCGGATGGGCGTCGTTCACCTGGACCGTCGGGGGCGGATCCTGGTGGCCAATGACCGCGCCCGGCTTATCCTGCGACACGGAGACGGGTTGTGGGACCGCGATGGGGTGCTGCGTGCCAGCCTGCCGGGCGATCAACTCCATCTTGAGCGCTTGCTGGGCGCCGCGCTACCCACATCCGGTGCTGTGGCGGTCAGTGGGTCGATGCGGCTGGGCCGCTCGCCTACGATGCCGCCGTTGGTGGTGCACGTGAAGCCCGTGGGTGTCCCGCAATCCGACTATGGAGCGCGGCAGGTTGCCGCGCTGATCCTGCTTGTCGAGCCGGCGTACCGTCATCGCGCCGATCCCGAGCTGGTTGCGATGGCCCTGGGGCTGACGCCGGCGGAGAGTCGGGTCGCGGTCGGGCTGGCGGAAGGCAAAAGCGTGCAGGAAATGGCCGAGGCTGCGGGGCACACCAGGGACGCCATCTATTGGCACCTGAAGCAGATCTACCAGAAGCTTCACATCTCCCGGCAGGCAGACCTGGTGAGACTGGTGCTGTCGATCGCCGAGTTGGCATGACTCCAGCACCGCCCGCATTTTCGGAGAGCAGTCCGCTTTCCGGCCGTTTTCCTTCCAAACTACCAATCGTGGTAGGGACTCGGCGGCGAGACTAGGGTATAAGCCACTCTGGGCTATAACCACTGGACGGCAATAAGGCCGTATGCGGCGAGTTCCGGCCAATCCCCCCACTTCAGAAAACCGTCCCGGAGTCCGCCTCGCGCGGGGCTCAGGGGGCGCTCAATCGCTGTGGCAGTTGCGTGATCGCGACCCGGCAGCCAGAGGTCACGGCAACGTCTGGCGACAGCCGGGGAACGCAATGAAGCAGTTGGCTCCATGACGGAGTTGCAGGACTTGAAAGAGCCTTTTATGAATGACTCGACGATCCGGCTGCGGGCGCTACCTGCACGGGTTCCGATCTCGGCCGTGTCCCTGTTCGCCATGCTGACTCTCGGCGCGGGAGACGCTTTGGCCCAGCAAACCGCCGTGTGCAGCGACACCCCCGCAACCGGTGAGAGAATCGAATGTACGGAGGCTGCCGACTCCACCAATGGCATCACGGTCACTCCGACGGGCATCGACATCGACACGATGGAAGACGATGCCTCCGGCGTTTACGGCCACCACGAAGGCACCGGAAGAATCTTCATCGACCTCCAGACCGGATCCGATGGAGCAGGAGGTCTCATACGCAATGACATCGACACGATGGGCGACGGGGCCTCGGGGGTTTCTGGCCGTCATGAAGGCAGTGGGAACATCGAATTCGGCGCTCAAAACGCCCAAATCACCACGGCGGGTGAGAGGGCCCATGGTTTCTACGGCTATATAGGCTACCGGCCGGCCAGCCCACCCACCCCTGATCCGCCGCCTGCGGCTGCCGGCAACATCGTCATTGTCGTTTCGGGGTCAACCATAGAGACGGCAGGAAGAAACTCAGCCGGCGTCAATGCCGAAAATTTTGGAGATTCCGGCCTGATTGACGTGCGGATTAGCAACTCCACCATCAAGACCAAGGACTCCAGCGGCTACGGCATCTTTGGCTTGCGCGGCGGGACCGGCACGGGCGATGTCAATATCGACGTGGCTGACATCCGCATCGAGACGGAGGGCTCGAATGGCTTCGGCATCTACGGCCGTGCAAATTCCGGCGCTCCGAAGGTCGTGATCAAAGTGGAAAGGGCCGACATCATCACATCAGGCCGCACCGGCTACGGCGTCCGGGGATACCGCCAGGAAAACGACGGCATGGTCGATATCGACGTTCTGGACTCCAACATCACCACATCGGGCGACCGCGCCCGGGGCATCGATGCCTATGTGTATCAAAGCGACGGCGACATTGACATTTTCGTTGAAGACAGCGATGTCACGACCATGGGTGCGCAGCGAGCCCCCGGCATCAGAGCTCGGTATCAAGCCGGTCAGGCCGGCGACGTCCTCGTCACCATTCGAGGCGGCTCGGTCACGACCCACGGTGCCGCCAGCTTTGTCGGCAGCGATGATTCGGGCCGAGCGAACACCTCTTCCGGCCTTGAAGTCACCCATGAGGGGGATAGCGGAGATATCACGATCGACGTCCAAGACCTCGAAATCAAGACGGAAGGCACGGCTGTTCTATCCAGCGAAATAGGCACTTTGTCCCACGGCATCTATAGCCGGCATGACGGCAACGGTGAGATCGACATCGACGCCCGGGGAGGGTCCATCGAGACGAAGGGCAGTTATTCCTACGGCATCTATGGGACTCATGCTGCCGAGGGCGACATCACCATCCACACCCGAGGCGGCCATACCATCACCACCACCGGCGATAACGCCCACGGCATCGTGGGCTACCATTTCGGCACCGGAGAATCCAGGACCATGGATATCACGGTCGGGGGCAGCATCGAAGCCGGCGGCTCGGGCGCGGACGGCGTCCGGGTGGGCATCGTCAACGACATGGGAGAAGTGGAGCGAGCCGCCGGGTTGGACGCCGACGGCTACCGCCGGCAGACTGTCAGGGTGGACGGTCGGGTATACGGCGGCTCGGGCGAGGCGGCGGGCGTCTTTCTGGCGGGCGGCGGCCGGCTCTACATTGGGTCAACAGGAACGGTCGGTGCGGATTCCGGCATCGCGATTCGCGCCTCAGGCGGCAGCAACCCCAAACTCTACCTCGACATGGATCTCGACGGCCGCCAAGTGGCCGAGGTCATCGGTGACGACTACATCATCAACGACGGCGGCGAGACCACCATCGTGGTCAACGAGGTGATGTTGCACGACGGCGCCACCGGTGTCGTCCTCGATGCTGACGACAACCCGGTCAGGGCTGCCAACGGGGCCTGGGACGTCATGATCAGAGACGACGGCCTGACCGTAGATACCAGCACCAGCCCCTGGACCATCTCGGCGAGGTCCACCGGGGTCGTCGCCGATCGGGATTTCTCAGCCGACGACTTCGAAGAATCGGAATCCGAAACCGAGCCGGAACCGGAGCCTGAACCTGAACCGGAGCCTGAACCCGAGCCGCCGCCACCGCCACCGCCACCGCCACCGCCGCCACCGCCACCGCCACCACCCGATCCGGAGCCCGAGCCTGAACCGGAGCCCGAGCCTGAACCGGAACCGGAGCCGGAGCCGGAGCCTGAACCTGAACCTGAACCGGAGCCTGAGGAGCCTGAGGAGGAGGAACCCGAGGAAGAGGAGCCTGAACCGGAGCCCGAGCCTGAACCGGAACCGGAGCCGGAGCCGGAGCCGGAGCCTGAACCTGAACCTGAACCGGAGCCTGAGGAGCCTGAGGAGGAGGAACCCGAGGAAGAGGAGCCTGAACCGGAGCCCGAGCCTGAGGAGCCTGAAGAGGAGGAACCCGAGCCTGAGGAGCCCGAGGGACCCACCTTCATGGAAGTCTATGCTCCCCGGGCAGCCCTGTATGAGGCCCTGCCCGACTTCCTGCACCGCCTGACGGGGCCTGCCAGGCATTCTCTTTCGCCGCCCGAGGCACCAAAGGGCCAGGCACTGTCTTCCTGGGTCCGGTTCTCCGGCGGCATGGGGTCCTATGAGTCTCAGGACGCCACCGTAGGCGCAGGATATGACTTCGACCGGCGCTCGGTGGAGGCCGGACTCAACCTCCCCCTTGGCGACCGGGCCCGCGGCTGGGTCTCCGTGCGTCACCTGACCGGTTCTGCAGATGTGTCCGCATCCACCGGAGGGGGCGACATCGACGCCACCGCCATAGGTCCCTCGTTCGGGGTCTACTGGAGAGGCGAAAGCAACTTCTACCTGGTAGGGTCGGGCTCGGTGATGAACTATGACATCGATTTCACTTCCGACCTGCGGGGGTTGCTTAAGGCAGGTGTGGAGGGCAGCGGCTACAGCCTGGGCGCCGAGGCGGGGCAGCGGTTTGAGCTGGGTAGGACGACCTACCTGACACCGCGGGCCTGGATGGTTCGCCCGAGCGTTTCGGTGGACGACTTCACCGACGCAGTCGATTCAAGGGTGTCGTTCCCCGATGCCGTTCGGCTTATCGGCGGTCTCGGAGCAGTGGCGGAAACCGTACACCCCTCGGGCGGAGGGGAGTTCCTGTTACGAGGTTCGGTCGACGTTGAGCGGATCTTCAGCGGTGCGGAAACCTTGGCCCGGGTGTCGGGAGAATCCCTGCGCTCGCAGGCTCCCCCAAACGGGATCCTGCTGGGCGTGGACAGCATTTATCGCTGGGGCCGCTACTCGATCGGCGGGAAGGCGACAATGGGGACGGCATTCGGTTCCGGCACCCGGGACTTCTCCGGCGTGGTCAATTTCGGGATCCGTTTTTAGTCTTGTGGGGCAATCACCTGGACAGGAACAGCGACCTGATTCGTTCGGGGAACCGCATGACTGCTTCCGATTCGAACCGGGGCTTGAGACAACGGCTCCTCGACCTCATCGACAGCTCCGGCTTCTCTGACCGCCACCTGTCGATGCTCGCCACCGGCAACGCTTAATCGATGTGAACCTTAAGCCGGATTTTCCGTAGGATGGCTCGGGTTAAAGTGCCTTCCAGCGGTAGCGGCGGAAACATTGGCGCTCAAACTTCAGGGGCCTACAGGGTATTCAGGTGGAGGCCGGTGGCCGCGTCCACGAAGACGGTGCGTTTGGCGGAGCCGCGGGTTTCGCCCCAGATCACCCGCCAGACCGGGTGGGTGTATCGGGGGGTGGATTCCAGCAGGAAGTGGATGGGGAGATCGGGGTTTTTCTTGAGAAATCGGGCGCTCTTTTCTGCCGCCTTGTCGTAGGCCTTGGTCGAGTCGATCTTGAAGAGCTGTATGATGAAGGGTCGGGCCTGTCCTCTTCCCGACCAGGCTTCCGGTATACCCGCTCGGACCCCCTTGCGGATGCTGGTGCCGGATTTGACCACCGAGTAGGTATAGGTGGCAGACTTTCGCTTTTGTGCGGACACGAAGGTGGCCTGCCACACGGCGTACCTTCCGGCCTTGCTGGGGACCTGCTTGAGATTGAAGCTCGACAAGCGGAGTGGCAGCGCATCGGCGGACCAGTGTCGGGCTTGAACGTAGAGCCGGTGGAAGGCCGTATGGGCCGCTACCGGCGAGGGAGGCTTTGGCGGTTCGGGATCAGGCTCCGGCTCAGGAGCCGGCGCACAGGAGACGGCCAGCAGGCCAAACAGAATCACCGCCAGGGCAGGGAGGGTCAGGGCGTGGGCTTTCTTGATGTTCAATGGATTCGGATGGCTGAGATGGGAACCGTTGCGCCCTCTGTTGGCGGCGCTGAATCCTACAGCTTACCGGATGACCCGCCGGAAAACCAGCCTTTGCCCTCGGGCGGGCGGCTCAGAATCCGATCCGGATGCGTCCGCTCCACATCCGCGGGTGGCCGAAGTGGGTCCCACTGAAGGGGTTGCCGAAATTGTAGGCGAAACGCCGGTTGGTCAGGTTGCGGATATCGAACTGAGTCCGGAGGGTGACGCGCCGGTCTGAAAAGAAATCTTTGCCCAGCGACAGATCGAAGAGGGCTCTGGGCTTGATGCGCCCGCGTTCGAAGTTGACCAGCTCGGCCCCCGGACGCTCCCGCAGTTCATCCAGCTCTTCCAGTTCCACCTCCAGGGGCGGCCCACTCTCGTAGCGCCCCGACACACCGAACCAGAATCGGGAGGGATGCTCGTAAATCATCCCGAATCCCCCGGTGTTTCTTTGATCGTGGTCGGGATTGAAGCGGGTCCCGGGCCCGATCTCGATCACTTCTTCCTCCAGAAACAGTCCTCCGTTAATGGGGCCCACCTGAAAGACTCGCGAGTTGGAATAGCTCAGGTATCCGGACCAGCCCTTTCGCTGCGGAAAATCGATGCGGGCCTCCAGTCCCTGAGCCTTGCCCCGAGCTACCGAGTTGGGAAAGATGACCGTCGTGCCCAGAAACACGTTGGGATCGGCATAGTTTCTTACCAGTCTCCACCAGTAAGCGGTGTTGAGTTGGAACCAGTCGCCGAAGGGCTGGCCGAATCCCACCTCGAACGCATGTTGTCTCTCCGGCGCCACCAGCGCGCCGCCGATGCCCTCAGGCGTCGCAAACGGGGAGAGGCGCCGGGCCTGCTCGGATGAGGAGAGCAACAGATTCTCGATCTGCGGCGGCATGAACAAGCGGTTGTAGGAAGCTCGTAGGACGGTTCGGCTGTAGGGCACCAGAACGGCGGCGCCGGCGCGCGGGCTGACCTGGGCGGTGGAAACCATGACGGCGGTGTGGTCGAACCGGACACCCGCGTTGATGGTCAGGTTCCTGCCCAGCGAAAAGGTGTCTTGCAGAAATACGGACCCTTGGCCCCGCACAGCCCGTTCCTGGAAGACAAAGGGGTTCTCCCGGTCAAACTCCAGCGCCAGATCGCTCAAGTCGAATTCTTCGCCAAATTCCTCGTCCGTCACAAAAAAGGAAAAGAATTCGCGGGGGGTGACCCGTTGGGCGTCGGCGCCCGCCTTGAGGGTGTGACCGCCAACGCGATGAGTCAGGTTCAGCAGTACCCCCGAGCGCACGTGGCGGCGGAGTTGAGTGGCTGAGACCGGCAGGTCATTGGCGCTGGGGATCAGCTCGGAGCGGAAGGAACGGCGATATCCTCCCAAGTTGGTGGCCGTAGACGGCGACCAGTTTCTCTGCCAGGCAAACGACTGGTGGCTGTCGTTCAGTCGCTGGCGCTGGCGCTGGCCGGCCTGTTCCTGCGCATGGGTGTTGGTGACCCGAAAGCGACTTCCGTGGCCGGACAGGTTAATAACCAGAATGTCGCGGGCCGAGGGATGCCAGTCCATCCGGGAGTCGAATCGCTGAGCCAATCCCCGGTTGTTGAAGTTCCCGGGGTCCACCGGGTCGAGGTAGCGCCGGCCGGACCCCGTCAGGGAGTGGGCCAGGAAAAAGCCCAGTCGGCTGCCGAGGCCTCCAGTCAGCGTGTAGCCGGCCTGGCCGCTTTGAAAGTTGCCGGCGGCCAGGCTGACCGAACCGCCCAGCGGCCGGTCGATCCCGGACTTGGGGGTGAGGTGGACCACGGCTCCGGAGGCATTGCCGTACTCCACCGGCAAATGGCCGTTGATGACTTGCAGGGACTGGATCATCTCGGTCTGGGGCGAGCCGGCAAACAGGCGGTCGGTGCGGTCGGTCAACGGGATCCCGTCAATCAAATACAGGAATCCGTCGTCCACCCCCCTCACGTGCAACAAGCCGTTGTCTTCACTGCTCCAGCCTGCAACCGTGGCGATGACCTCCTGCAGTCCCGCGGAGGGTTGGGCTCCCGGCTGCCGCTCGATGAAGGATTGGTCCAGGTCGGTTTCCAGGCCTTGGGAGTCGGCTTCCACCAGCGCCTCCACCTGGATGGACTCGGTCGGCGTGGTCAGGCTGAGCGAAACCTCAACCCGCACGGGGAGATTGGAGCGGACACTCACCGGACCGTTCCAGGGCTGAAAGCCGGTGGCCTCAACCTGCAGCAGATAAGGCTCGAAGGGGAGGTTGTTGAAGTGAAAGCCGCCCCCGGGGCCGGTGGAGGTCTGGCGGTGGAACCCGGTGGTGCGGTTGCTGAGCCGGACCAGAGCCCCGGAAACGGTTGCTCCGGTAGGGTCAAGGACGTTTCCCCGCAGGGTGCCGACCCGGATCTGGGCTGCCAAGGACGGGTCCAGGATGAGAAACACCAAAAGTATTGCGCCGTAGAGAGGTAGCGGCCGAACCATCTCAACCTCTTGGCATCCCGGGCAAGGCTCGCCTGAACCTGTACCTCGGGGTATTACCACTTATTGGTCACACCCACAAAGACATTGCGTCCCAACTCCGGAATTCTCTCACGGGTGAAGGGATTCAGGGAATTCAGGTGTTCGAAGTAGAACTTGTCGGCCAGGTTCTCGATCCCCACATCCAGCGACAGGCGCTTGGGGAGTTTCAACCCCCCTCGCAGGCTGAAGGTGGTAAATCCGGGCGATGGCGCCTCCAGCCGGGATGCAGCCACCCGATCTTGCGGGCCGACGTTGCGCATTTCGACTTCTGCCAGATCCGCCTGATAGCCGGTTTCCGGTTCAATGCCGGGAGTGCCCATGAATTCCGCCGCAACCTGAAACTTGGTGCTGGGGAAGCGGTCGGAGTAGCGCTCCAGCACATTGGCAGTGCGTACCACCCGGCCCAGGCCTCCTGAAACCGTCACTGCTTCGGTCAGATTTCTCCGGGCAGTGAGGCTCGCGCTGGTGTTGAATTCCTTCCCGTTCATGGGACCCGCGGTGTTGGCCCTGAAAAAATCCGAAGGCCGGGCTGCCTCGGCCTGGACGGCATCGAATCGAACGGCCGCCGCCATTCCCCAGTCCTCGCCCGCTTTGGCGGCGGTGAGGTAGAACCCCTGATCGCGGATGCGCGCATCCGGCCAGACATTGTCTCGAAACAGGAGCCGGTCGTTGCTGCGCCGGGAAATGAATCGAGTGGCCTGCTGAGACAGATCGTAGAAGTCGAAGCCGGTTTGAACGGCCCATCCCGAACGGGGCTGAAAGCTGATCCGTCCAGCCCCACCCAGAGAATCCAATTCCGTCGGTAGCGAGACGGCCAGCCCGAAGGGAGGCACTCGCCCGGGCATGTCCATGGCCGTCGGTTTCCCATCGTTGTTCATGCGATGGCTCTTCTTGCTCAAGTAGAGCCTGAAGGAAACGCTCTGAATGGCGGCGGCGGGTTCCTTCATATAGTAGGCGCCGTTCCAGGACCGAGTGATGAAATGATTGGCGTCCAATAGCCGCCCGGGGTAGTCCAGGTCTTGTTGAGTGTCGAGGCCCGAATCGAAGGTGAGTTCCTGATTGGAGGGTAGGCTCAACCGCAGCTTCCCGCCCAGCTGGTATTCTCCGAACCGGCCCGGAATGGTCGGGGCGGGGGCGCTGCCGGCTCCCGCTCGATAATCGTCCCCCTTGCCTCCGGAGGCTCTCACACTGATGCCGGCCCGGCGGCCCGCGGCAAAGAACCGGGTATGGCCCAAGCGGTTGGCGCCGTTGAAGGAGTATCCTGTGGAAACGGAGCCGCCGAAGGTCATCCTGTCGTGGACGGGCACGGGATCGGTCTTCACCAGGACGGCGGCCAGTCCGCCGGCACACTCGCTCAGAGCGTAGGGGCCTTTGACCACCTCCAGGCTGCTGACTCGGGCCGGGTCCACATGGCTGATCTCGGAATCCATCCTGGCAGGTCCGGCGGCAAAGGCGCGGGATCCGTCAACCACCATGGCCACCTGGTGTTCCCGAAGTCCCTGGACCACCGGTTCCAGGTTGGTGCCGCCTCTTCGAACGGCCAGGACACCGGGCACTTCCTTGAGTTTCTCGGCCAGATCCCGGGGCGGGCCGGACTGCAGTCGGCCGGCCGGGATTTCCTCAATGGCAATCTGAGCCGGGGAACTGGCCGTCACCTCGATTTCGGTGGCCAGCGAAACCAGCTGCAGCTCAACCATCAGTTGCGCACTCTCGCCCGCATGGAGCGTCAGTTCTCGCTGGTGGGGCGCAAAGCCTCGAGCGGTTACCGCTGCGAGATAAGAGCCGCTGGGGACCGTGAGGGTCATGCTTCCGCCGGCTTGGGTGTACCCGGTGGCTACCTGCTGATTGTGCCCGCGAGCCCTTTAAATAGCGCCAGTCAAAGTACTGACATTAAACAGCTAACGCCATAGCACCCACGCCCCGGTGAGAAACGTGGGCCAGACCGGCGCAGCAACCAGGCAACGACCTGGGATGTTGGGTGAGCTAGGAGGTTCGCGGCGGGCGAAACAGGGATGGGCGGTAGCCCTCGGGAAGCGCCGGCGCCCGAAGGGAGGAGTGGTTGTCGCCAGTCTTGGCGAGAGCGGAGGAAGCGGTCTTCTCTTGGGCCGGCCAGCCGCTTTGTTCAGGAGCCGTCGCCAGGAGGGACTCTCGCCGTTCGCATCCTGCCGACCAGGCACAATCCTTTCCGGAGAACTGGGCGGCCGCGGGAGAAGTTCGGTGGCATGGGTCGGGCCTGGCCGTCCTGGTTTGGCGGCACCTCTCAGGGCAGCAGCAGCGTCTTTGTCCCATGGCACACTGGCCGGGGTGCGAGGCGGCGGCGGGTTCCGTGCCCAACGGCAGGAGCCGAGGGAAGGGAAGCGTACCGGGTCCCAGTGATACCAGGGCCAGCAGCGCAGCCGTCTTGCTCCAGGCAGGTCCGCTCATATCCAGTTAGTGTGTTGGCGGTCAGAGGTCCGCGCGGGAATTCCCGGTCGGATGTCCGTCCAGCCTCCCGGCTGCCGGTGGTTCAATCCGTCCGGCGGCCATGATCGGCAAGGGCTCGATCGCCTGTCTACGGGTGCTTGTGAAACGGCGGAAGCCACCCGTAGATCAACTGGTCGGCTTGTAGCGTTCCACCTTTTCGAAGGCGTCGGCGATGATGCGGGTGTCGAGACTGTCGACGGCGAAGGCTCCTGCCTGGGAGAGGTAGCGCCAGGTGACGTCGAAGTCCTGCTGGTTGAGGACCGGATAGTTGCGCTCCAGGCCGTCGAAAAATGCGGTAAAGGCTACGCTCACGAAAAAGTCCACGGCCGCCACCCTGCTGCTCTCCAACTTGACCGCATTCCAGACATAGCCGCTGGCGCTGCTGGAGTCCGTTTCCTCGGAGAGGGGTTCGAGATCCTCGGCCTTGACGCTGTAGCCGTCGAGTTGAGCGCCTTCCTTGAGTCGGAAGGTCTTCCAGCAGTGCCCGCAGGCTGACCACCCCTTACCCAGAACGAAATCCCAGACGGGAGCCACCTTCATTGCCGAGCCGCAGGCCGGGCACTGGTATTCCTTGACGAAGTCCGACAACGCCGACAATATCCCATCTCCGCGATCTGGCATGGTATCAAGCCCCTTTTTCAGTCAAGTCACCGAAGAAACCCTCGGATTATAACCCAGCCGATCAATCTATAGGGGCCGATTGGGACTCAATCGGCAATGCGTTGAATCCTTGCCCCCAGTGACTTCAGCTTCTTCTCGATGGCTTCGTAGCCGCGGTCCAGGTGGTACACCCGGTGAACCAGCGTCTCTCCGCTGGCGACCAGTCCCGCCAGGATCAGGGAGGCGCTGGCTCGCAGATCGGAAGCCAGCACCTTGGCCCCCGTCAGATCCCGGCGCCCCGAGATCACGGCCCGGTTGCCCTCGATCCTGACGTCGGCCCCCATCCGCACCAACTCGCTGGCATGCATGAAGCGACTCTCGAATATGGTCTCGGTGACGATGGAAGGCCCGTGAGCCTGGGTCATCAGCGCCATGTACTGGGCCTGCATATCGGTAGCGAAGCCGGGGTATTCCATGGTGGTGACATCCCTTGCCTGGAGCCGGCGGGGGGCCGTTACCCGGCAGGCGTCAGGGCCGCTACGTTCGATGGCGATCCCGGATTCCTCCAGCTTCTCGATCACGGCCGTCAGATGTTCGGGACGACAATTGAGCAGTTCGACGGCGCCGCCCGTGATGGCTCCGGCCACCATGAAGGTGCCCGCCTCGATGCGGTCGGGAATGATGGTGTGGTCGGCTCCGCCCAACTCGGGCCTGCCCTGAATTCGAATGGTGCTGCTGCCGTCTCCCTCGATCCGAGCCCCCATCGAGCGCAGCAGATTGGCCAGATCGGTCACTTCAGGCTCGCGGGCGGCGTTATGCAGGACGGTCTCGCCTTTAGCCAGGCAAGCCGCCATCATGAGGTTTTCGGTTCCGGTGACGGTGATCCGGTCGAAGACCACCTTTTCTCCGATCAGGCGGGGCGCCTCGGCCTCGACGTATCCATGCTCGATAGTCAGGCTGGCGCCGAGTTTTTTCAGCCCCTTGATGTGGAGATCGATGGGGCGGGCCCCAATGGCGCAACCTCCCGGCAGGGACACCCGGGCCCGGCCGAAACGGGCCAGCAGAGGTCCCAGGACCAGGACCGAAGACCGCATGGTCTTGACCCTCTCGTAGGGGGCGACGCAGGAGATGGGACTTGCGGCGACCAGTTCACAGCCATGGCCGGTCTGCAGGTTTTGCAGACCGACCCGACAGCCCATCTCATGCAGGAGTCGACCGGTGGTCTGGATGTCGCGGACGCTGGGCAGATTGCGCAGTCTGAGGGGCTCGTCGGTCAGCAGGGAAGCCGCCATGGCCGGCAGGGCCGCGTTCTTGGCGCCGCTGACGGTGACCCTGCCCCGCAGCACGGCGCCCCCCTGAATCAGGATCTTATCCAACGGTGTGGCTCACCTCCCCTTGCACGATGGTGGTATGCACCTGAAGGTTCCGGTCCAGAAGCACCATGTCGGCGTCGTGACCCGCCGCCAGGGTTCCCTTGCCGGCGGCGATCCCCAGCGATTGGGCCGGATTGCGGGTGAGCATGCCCAGCACGGTTTGCACCGGTAGACCGCTCCACCGGACCATGTTCCGCAGGGCCTGGTCCTGGGTCAGAATGCTGCCCGCCAACGTGCCGTCCGCCGTTCGACAGATACCATCCGAAAGCGTGATTTCGGTATCTGCCAGCCGGTACCGTCCCTCGGGCATGCCGGTGGCGCTGACGGCGTCGCTGATCAGAAGCATCCTGCCGGCTCTCCTGCACCGGAGACAAAGGTCGACCGCGGCAGGCGAGACGTGCACCCCGTCGGCAATCAGCTCGGCCCAGATCCGCGGGGTTGTCAGGACGGCGCCGAGGATTCCCGGGTCGCGATGGCCGAAGCCCCTCATGGCGTTGAACAGGTGGGTGGCATTGCCGGCGCCCAGATCAATGGCCGCCATGGTTTCTTCCAGGGTAGCGTTGGAGTGGCCCAGAGAGACGACGACCGCTTTGGAACGGGCAAACCGGATCAGGTCCAGGCCACCCTCGACTTCCGGCGCCAGCGTGATCAGCTTGATCCGATTGCCGGAGCGGGCCAGCAACTGCTCGAGGATGAGCGTGGATGGGCGGCGGATGTGCTCGGCGGAATGGGCCCCCCGCTTTTCGGGATTGATGAAGGGGCCTTCCAGGTGGAGACCCAGCATGCGGGCGCCCGGCAGCGGTCGATCCACCTGGCGTCCCAGGGCCTCCACGGCCTGCAGGGTCGCAATGGGCGAAGCCGTCACGGTCGTGGCCAGAAAGGAGGTGGTGCCGTGAGCGGCCAGAAAGCCGGAAATCGCCTCGAGAGCCTCGGCCGTACCCTCCATCACGTCTCGCCCCAGCGCGCCGTGGATGTGGACATCGATGAAACCCGGAGCCAGCAGGTGTCGCGAGTGGCCCACCACCTCGAATTCGTCCCTGGAGAACCGCACCGCCCCCCGGCTGCCGACTTCCAGGATCTTTGGGCCTTCGACCAGGACCACCCCGTCCAGAATGACGCTGTCGGGAGTCATGACTCTGCCGGCCGTCACTGCCAATCGCTTCATGTCCCGTCACTCCCTGCGATATCCGTTTGCATTATCTCCCATTGGTCCACAGCTTCGGCCACAGTGTCGGCGAGTTGACGGCGGGCCGACTGGATGGCGCTGTTGTTCCTGGAGGGATGCACCCGGTTGGTCAGGAAAACGATGAAGAGCCGGCGCCCGGGGTCGATCCACAAAGAGGTGCCGGTAAACCCCGTATGGCCATAGGACCGGGGCGACAGCCTGATGCCGGCCGAGCTGTTGGGCGCAGGGGTGTCCCAGCCAAGGGCCCGACTGCTTTCAGATGGCTGGGCCTGACGTTGGGTAAAGGTTTCCAGGGTGCTTCGCTTCACGATGCGGCGATGGTTGTAGACGCCGCCGTTGAGGAGAGCCTGGCAGAAGACCGCCAGGTCAGCCGCGGTGCCGAACATGCCGGCGTGGCCGGCCACACCACCCATGGCACAGGCATTTTCGTCATGGACCTCGCCCTTCAGCAACCGTTTCCTCCAGGGGTCGAATTCCGTGGGAGCAATGCGAGGCGTCCAGTCGGACGGGGGGTGAAAGCAGGTCCGGCTCATTCCCAAGGGTTGGAAGATCTGTTGTCGAGCCAGGTTGTCGAGGCTGTCTCCAAGAGCTCTTTCCAGGACGGCCCCCAGAAGAATGAATCCCAGATCGCTGTAGAGGCTCCGACTGCCCGGCTGGTGCTCCAGAGGAGTTTCCAGAATCCGTCGCAGGACATTTTCCTTTCCGCTGGCATGCCGGTAGAGAGGGATGTGGGCCGGAAGGCCGGAGGAGTGAGTCAGCAAATGCTTGAGCGCTACCTGCTGTTTTCGCCCATCCTGAAACTCCGGAAAGTAGCGGCTGAGCCGGTCTTCCAGGTCGATAAGCCCTCGGTCGCAAGCCTGCATGGCCAAGGTGGTGGTGCAGACCACCTTGGTGAGCGAAGCCAGGTCATAAACGGTATTCTGGTTTGCCGGGCGACTGGTCGAAGTGTAGTCCAGCCTGCCGTATCCTCGGCAAACCAGCAGCTTTTCCCGGTAGCCAACCGCCAGGGAGGCTCCCGGGAAGGCTTGCAGGTCGATGAAGCGGCGGACAAGCTGCTGAAGCCTGGTTCGCAGGCCCCGGATGTCCTGTCGGGGCCGGTCCGATGCGTCCGGACGGGCCTTTTCCAGGACCATCGGCAAGGCTTCCCGGCGGAGGCCGGCGCCCCCCGCGGCTACGCCGGGAATCGACACCGGCAGCCGGCCGGTCAGGGGAATTTCTCCAAAGAGCGCCCTGGCTGCCGCCCGCTGGGAAGTGGAAATGTGGCTGTAGGCGCAGAGATAGGTGGGGAAGAAGGAAAGCTGTCGAATCAGATAAGGGTCACCCAGGGAAATCAGGACCGCAGAGGGCTTGAGCCGGACCAGCCCCTTCAACCAATCCGCCAGGCGGGCCGGCAGTCCCAGCCGGCCGGTCCCGGTCACCAGCGGAACATGCAGAGCCACCACACAGAGATCCGCTTTGCCGGCCCCGTCCTTGACCTGGTTCAGCAGGGCGGGAGTCGCTTCCGGGGAGAGACGATCCACTTCCAGGAGATCGAGTCCCATCCTGAGGTGATCTTCCAGATCGGCGGCAGCACTAGGCGATGGCTTGGCGGAAACGATGATCAGATGTGCCGAGCGGATTCGACGGACGTCCAGCGGCACTTGAGAGGGGTCGTCTTTCACCAGGGTGACCGAAGCATCGGCCAGCTGTCGGGCTTGACGGTGAAGTGAGGGAGCGTTCATTCGCCGAGCCAACTGCCCGAAGTCCACCGGCTTTCTTCGGTTCAGTCCCAGCCAGGCCTTGGCCTGCAGGATACGCTCGACCGATCGGTCCACGCGGGCCTGGGAAAGGCGGCCGTTCTTGACCGCCTCGAGCAGCGCGCCGAAGACGACCTGGGCATCGGGTGGATCCAGTAGTACGTCAACACCGGCCTCCAGGGCTTGAACAGCCGCTTCGCCGCTCCAGTATCCTCGAGTCAGCCCCTGCATCTTCATGGAGTCGGACACGATCAGACCCTGAAACCCCAGCTCGTTCCTCAAGACCTGTTCCAGAATCGCCGCCGACAGCGAGGCGGGGCGACGGGGGTCTTCCTCCAGGGCCGGGACGGCGACGTGAGCCGTCATGACCGCCATGACGCCGGCCCGGATTGCCTCCCGAAAGGGAACCCATTCGATCCGCTCCAGGCGCGGACGCTGAATGGGAATGAGCGGCAGGGACAAGTGAGAATCCACCTCGGTGTCACCGTGACCCGGAAAATGCTTGGCGGTCGCCAGCACCCGGGACTGCTGGGCGCCGGCCACGAATGCCGCACCCATACGGCCCACCATTTCAGGGTCCTCTCCGTAGGAGCGGATGTTGATGACCGGATTGGCCGGGTTGTTGTTGACATCCACCACCGGGGCGAAAATCCAGTTGACCCCCAGGGCACGGGCTTCCTGGGCGGTGATGCGCCCCTGCCGGTAAGCCCACCGCTCCGATCGGGTGGCCCCCACGGCCATGTTCCAGGGCAGGGGAACGGTATGGCGAATACGAAAGGCGGCCCCGCGCTCGAAGTCGGATCCGATCAGGAGGGGAATCGGTGCCTGGGACTGCAGTCGGTCGATGAGGACGGCCGATTCGTAGATGTCTCCCTCGAAGAGAATGAAACCGCCCACACCGAGGTCCCGCGCCCGATGCTGCAACTGCCGGTATTCGTCGCCGGCTTCATTGAGGTGAATTCCACGGACGGCCGGCATGATGAGCTGGCCGAGCTTGGCCTCCAAAGGCAGTCGGTTTAAAGTGGATCTAACCCATTTTTTAACAATAGTTTGGAATTGGAATAGTGAAGGCATGGACGAAGTCTTAGCAACTGCTTGGGGCGAGGGAGGGTACGCCGTGCAGGCAATACCTGGTCGGGAGCGGATCAGCAGCCGGACACGCTATTGGGTTCATCCCATTGTTTGGCCGGCTCAGGGTTCTTGCCTTCGCCGTGCCTGGAGAGAGAGCCGAGTCGGTGGAATCCGCTACCTGTCGGAACGTTGCTTAATAGGTTTGTTTTCAACGAGGTGACGTTCAGGTGCAGGATTTGTCGCTCAAAGAGCGGAATTATATTGTCAATGCGGTAAAAAACCTATTGACATGCGGTATATATATGTTAGTCTTTCTATCAAACAGCCCCTGGGCGGGAAGCCTCCTGAATGTGTTCACCCCGGAGAGGGTCCCAAACAGCAAGGCTGTCAGACAAAGGGTGGTCTCAAGGCTGCCCTTTGGCCACCAGAACGGTTGATCGCGATAGATTGCGGCACCGGGCCGGTGGCGAGAATTCTAGTGCAATGGAGGCATTTGGGCAATCCTCACGGTCGTAATCCTCACGGTCGTAATCGCCCCAATGCCGGCATGGATGATTCGGGAATTGCGAGGCCGGGAGAGGTGGAAGGCCTGTCAGCCTGCTGGTTCAGGCAATCCTCTCCAGGCACTCAAAGGTGTGGACGGGCAGGCGTGGAGAGGGAGACACGCTTGCTTTTCCGCTATCCCCCTCTCAGCGCGCGGGGAGGGGGTGCTTTAAGTGGAGTCCAAGTATGAATCGCATTTCCGACCGGGTCCTTGGTCCCTGATCACGACCGGGATACCAGGAGGCTCGGAGGGTTGGAACATCCCGTGCAGCCTGTTGGCTAGCTCTTCTTCTCCACCCAGGGACCCGTGATGGCCAGGGTGATGCCCGGATTCTGGATGTTGGCGAAGAGGGTGGTTCCGTCGGGGGAAAAGGTCGAGCCGGCAAACTCGGAGTTGTTGAAGACGTTGCGGCCGAGCTTGTAGAGGTCGCCCCGAGGAGTGACGCCGACCAGGAATTGCTCGTCCGGTCCATCCTCACAAAGGATCAGGTCTCCCCAGGGCGCCACCGTCAGGTTGTCGGCGTTCTCGACCAGGTTGCCGTCGTTGGGCTCGATGAATAGTTCCAGCTTGCCCGGGCTGTTCTTCTCGCCGGGTTTTCCTTCCGCAGGACCGGGGGCGTAGCGCCACACCTGCCCCTTCTTGTTCAGACCACCGTTGGTGCAGACAAAATAGACCCATCCCTTGTCCCACCACATGCCTTCGCCCCTGGCGAATCGGGCCGCGCCCAGATCCTCGAAACCCCGATAGCGCAGGTCGTCGTCGGGGGACTCGACCTCATCGATTTCGGCCCATTCCACCTCGAAAACATGCCCCGGCAGCACCTTGCGCGCGTTCCAGTTTCGGGTGTCCAGACCGGGCTTCTCCTTCACTTTCAACACCTGCAGGCGTCCGCCCGCTGCCAGGTTTCCGGGCTGGTCGGGGATGAACCGATAAAGCAGTCCGTCGCCCCGGTCCTCCGTTTCGTAGACGATCCCGGAATTGGGGTCGACGGCGACCGCTTCATGCACGAAGCGTCCCATGGCTTTCAGGGGAACGGCGGGAGTCAACCCGACTTCACTGCTGGCCGGCACCTCGAAGTTGTAGCCGTGGTCCCTGGTGTAGAGTCCTTCCTCCTTCTGAATCGTCTCCTCGCAGGTGATCCAGCTTCCCCAGGGCGTGGGTCCGCCCGCACAGTTGCGAACCGTCCCGCCCAGGCTCAGGAAGTGCTTTTCCAGGCGCATCTCGCGGGTGTTGTAGACCACGGTGGTGGTTCCCCCCAGGCAGGGCCTCCTCCCACGGCCGGCGTCATACAATTTTTGCCGGTCTGCGTTCCTGAGCGACTGGTTGATGGGGCCAAAGGCTCCGATGGTCTGGTGATCGATGCCCAGCTCGTGATTCCGGACCAGAATCGTGCTGCCTGCCGGACCCGGAAAGGCAGCCATCCCGTCATGCAGACCCGGAACTCTGTAGCCGTCGTCCATCAACTCTCCCACCTTGGACAAGATCCGATAAGTGAAACCCGCGGGGAGTTCAATCACTCCCTCCGGATCCGGTTGCAAGTCTCCATAGCCTGCCGGAGCATTCGGTTTGGAAGTGGGCCTTGAAAACCCGTTGCCGGTTAGGGAACGAAGCCCCAGAAAGCCCATGGTGCAGGCCCCGGACGCTTTCAGAAACGATCGTCGTGAGGAATTCATTTCGGTCTGCCTTTCTTGGGAGACGCCCGGCGGCGGTCCATCGGAAACGCCGGTTCAAGACCGAGGTCCGGTGGTCCCCAACTGGAACTTCAACATGTCTGCGAGTCGTTGGTATCTTATCAAGAACCGCTGTGTCACTCGCGTAAATTTATGGTAAAGGACGAGCGGCCGAAAAGCAGTCGGAAGTTTCCCAAGGAGTCCAGCGGGGCCGAATTGCGGCGCCCCGGGCGCCGACCAAAAAAGCCGTCCGGGGGCAGTCAACTGTGGTATTTTGGGGCGGCGTTCTTGCAGGCTTAAGAGCGGCCGGGCCACAGCCGGCAAACTCCGGCCGGGTGGCGTGCCAAGATTAAAGAAGGTCTGATTTCAAGTCCTTTGAAGCGCATCTTTCGAGGCCTCCCGGACAGTATCGGGCAAGGCCATCCCCGAGAGCCATGAAGCGGGTCGGAGCCCGCCGGCAGCGACATTCTTTCCATGAGCACACTCCTCTCCTACTTTCGCGAGCTGGAACCGCAGATGGTCCAGTGGCTGATGGATCTGATCAACACCGATTCGCCTTCGGACAACAAGCCGGCGCTGGATCGGCTGGCCCGACAGATGGCCGACCGGTTCGACAGCTACGGCGCCGCGGTGGAAGTGGTCCCCAACCCGGAGGCGGGAGACCACCTGCTAGCCAGGTTTTCAGGTCCCGATGCCCAGGGAAAACCCCTGCTGCTGCTGGGACACCTGGATACGGTTTGGGGTATGGGAGAGGCCGAACGCCGTCCGGCCAGGCTGGAGGACGGGAAGATCTTCGGACCTGCCTCCTTTGACATGCGCGGCGGCACCACCTTGATGCTGGCGCTGGCCCACTATCTGTCGAGTGGCCGGGGGAAGTTGAAGCGGCCCCTGACCATCCTGCTCGACTCCGACGAGGAAGTCGGCACGCTGACAGCTCGAGCCTTGATCGAAAAGGAAGCCCGGCATTGCCGGGCCGCGCTGGTGCTGGAGCCCTGCCTGCCGGGGGGCGCTGTCAAGACCGCCCGCAAAGGGGTTGGAACCTTTTTGATTTCAGCCAACGGTGTGGCCGCCCATGCCGGCGTGGACTATCAGAAGGGGGTGAGCGCCATTCAGGAGTTGGCCTATCAGGTCCTGGAGCTCTACAAGTTGAACAACCTGGATCTGGGAACCACGGTCAATCCGGGGGTCATCCGCGGGGGGTCCCGCTCCAACGTGATTGCCGACCGGGCCGAGCTGGAAGTGGACGTGCGAGTGGCCACCAAAGCCGAGGGAGAGCGCATCACCGGCTGCATCCACGGGCTCCAGCCACGGGTCGAGGGCAGCCGGCTTACCGTCCGGGGAAACATGAATCGGCCACCCCTGGAACGCAACCGGCAGGTGATACAACTGTACCGGGAGGCCCGGCAGTTGGCTGCCGAACTGGGTATCGACCTGCAGGAGGGTTCGACCGGTGGAGGCAGCGACGGTTGCTTCACCGCGGCCTTGGGGATCCCTACGTTGGATGGCCTGGGTCCCGACGGCGCCGGCCCTCATGCCTTGCACGAACATGTGCTGGTGGAAAGCCTGGCTCCGAGAGCCGCGTTGCTGACCCACCTGGCCTTGAATCTATGAAGATCGAACAGATTGAGCTTCGCGAAGTACAGATGCCGCTGATCTCGTTTTTCGAGACCAGCTTCGGACGAACCACGCTGCGGCGGGTGATTCTGGTTCGTGTCTTTGGAGAAGGCCTGGTTGGCTACGGAGAATCCACCGCTCCCGAGGGTCCCTTCTACAATCACGAATCCACCGCGACCGCCTGGCACGTGTTGCAGGATTTCGTGGTTCCCAAAGTCTTTGCAGCGCAGATCTCCCATCCTCGGGACGTGGCTCCCCTCCTCAAACGCATCCGCGGCCACAATATGGCCAAGGCCGCCGTAGAGACTGCCATCTGGGACCTCTACGCCCGCCTGCAGGGTAAGCCCCTCCACCAGTTGCTTGGGGGCCGGCGGGAGACCCTGGATTGCGGAGTCTCCATCGGCATTCAGGAGAGCCCCGGCAAGCTGCTCGACAAGATCGAGACGGAGCTGCTGGCGGGCTACCAGCGAATCAAGATGAAGATCAAGCCGGGGTGGGACGTGGCCGTGGTGAGGGAAGTCCGAAGGCGCTTCCCCGAGATCCTGCTCATGTGCGATGCCAACTCGGCCTACAGCCTAGCCGACCTGGAGCACCTGAAGGCTCTGGATGATTTCGACCTGTTGATGATTGAGCAGCCCCTGGCCTGGAACGACATCCTGGACCATGTCCACCTGCAGAAGGCCCTGCGCACGCCCATCTGCCTGGACGAATCCATCCTGGATGGCGAAGATGCCCGCAAGGCCATCGAGGCGGGGGCCTGCCGGATCATCAACATCAAGCTGGGAAGAGTCGGCGGCTACACCGAAGCCCTCCGGGTTCACGATGTCTGCCAGGAGCGCCGGATACCCGTCTGGTGCGGAGGAATGCTGGAATCGGGCATCGGCCGGGCCCACAACGTGGCTCTCTCCACCCTGGCGAACTTCAGGTTGCCGGGGGATGTTTCGGCCAGCAAGCGCTATTTTCGGAAGGACCTGATTGATCCGGAAGTGGAAGTAGACCCGCAAGGCAGGATCCATGTGCTGCCGGATGCGGGCATCGGCTTCCGGCCCCACCTCGAGCGCATCGAGCAGGTGACGGTGAGAACGCGGTCCCTGCGGCCGCGGTAGGATCCCTGGGGCATCAGCTCTCGATCCACAAAGGGGCACCAGGGCAAAAAGATACCCGCGAAGGGACATGTCCCCAGTTCCCGAGTGGCCATGAGAGGAGGTTGTTTCACTCTCGTATGATCCGCCCGGCACGGCGGGGCCCGGACTTATCTCTCAAACTTGTTTCGACTCAAGAGATCCGGTCCGCTCCAGCAATCGCTGCAAGGCTTCCTTCACCTGATCGGGCGTAATGCTAAGGATACAGCGGGGTTGGCCGTACACATCACAGCGGTAGCCGGGGCAGGGATTGCAGTCGAAGGGATTCTGCACGATTTCATGAGCGGCTTGCCAGGGGCGCCACAGGTCTGAATCGGAGGAACCGAACAGCACCAGCACGGGGACTCCCAATGCCGCCGCCATGTGGGTGGGGCCGCTGTCGTTACCCATGAACAGACTGGCCTGATCCAGCACCCAGGTCAATTCAGAGATCGAAAGGCCCCGGATCGAAGCAGGCCGGGTTCGGCAGAGGCCGGCCACCCTCCGGATCTTGGACTCCTCCTCCTCGGTACCGACCAGCAAGGTGGCATAGCCGTACTCGTTCTGCAGGGTATCGGAGATCTGTGCAAATCCGGCATCGGTCCACTCCTTGGTATGGAAGCGGGAGCTGGGCTGAATCACGCAGACGGGCCGGGAGGGTGGGAGCCCGGCATCCCTCAGGCGAACCTCCAGATTGGACCGGAGATCCGGGTCCGGAAAGAGGCGCGCCGGAGGCGCAGGACCTTCTTCCAGGCCCAGTCGGTAGAGCCACTCCAATTGGAATCTGGCCGAGTGCCAGCGCACCCCGGGCGGCGGAGACGGCAGCCTGGTCCTGACGTTGTAGCAGAAGGAATTGCGATAGCCGTGCAGCCCGATACGATGGCGAGCCCCGCTCATCCCGGTGAGCCATGCGCTGGTAGTGCCTCCGTGCAGGTTGATGCAGCATTGGAAACGGTTTCTGCGGATCTGCCGCAGTGTCTGCCAGCGAGCCTTGGCGGTGGACCTTTGATCGGTCCCGCGGACCTGCAGAGGGAACACCGATTCCAGATCGGGATTGCGACGTAGCGCTTCGTCAAAGGGCTCTTCCACCAGCGCCGAAAGCCGCAGGTCGGGCCTCCAGGCCTTGAGCGCGGCGTAGAGAGGGGTTGACAGAATGGTGTCCCCCAGAGAGCGGAGCCGGATGAACAGGATCCTGGAGCCGGGCGGAAGGAGGGTCAACAGTCCTTCTGGAGGTGTCATCTCGAATCCCTCGGGAATTCGGCCCAAAGCCTCTCCGACCGCGTTGCTGCTCTCCCTGCCCGGCGCCCGGCTCCTGTAAACCCTTGGCTGGGGAGTGGAGGGGTTGGAGCCGTGCCTCCCGGACCCCGATTGCGAACCTATGATATCCCAACTCGGAGATGAGCGGCCGGCAGTGACCGGCAGTGGATAGTGAATAGTGTGCAGAGCTGGCCCCGTTGCCACCCCAATCTCATGCCCGTTTCCGAATTTTGCAAAAGTCTCCCATGCTATGCCGGCCCCCGAGAATGTCCACGGGGCGCCTGTGAGCACAAGTGTCTACATGTGATAGGATAAGCTTCATGCAGACTGATACCATCGCCATCGTCGTCGCAATCCTTGGGGTTGGCTTGGCCCTCTGGCGGGCGATTGACTCCCGCTATAAGATCCTGCGCCAGGACATCAAGGAAACCAACTCCCGCATCGACTCGACAGCCGGCGCCCTCAACTCTCGCATCGACTCGACAGCCGGCGCCCTCAACTCCCGCATCGACTCTCTGCGCCAGGAACTTCGCACGGACATCGCTGCCCTGCACTCCCGCATCGACGCCCTCCGCCAGGAGCTTCGCACGGATATCGCTGCGCTGCATTCCCGCATCGACGCCCTCTATCAGGCCCTCTTCAGCCACAAAGACCCCGCCGCCTAGCCCGAGCCAGGCACCGCCTTGCCATCAGTCCTCGAGGTCGCTGAAAGAATTCCTGACAAAGTACTCAACCCAATCCACAAGCGATTTCGACGACGCTCGCTCAAACATAATGTTCCGACTACAAACGGTGGTAGACTACGCGGACCCATCGAGATTTCCTGAAACAGGAGGACGCCGTGGCAAGCAATGCGGAAAAGCGCAACGTTCTGGACGTCATCGACGGCATGCAGGACGAAATTGTGACGGCCGTCAGCGAACTGGTGCAGATTCGCAGCATCAATCCGGGCTACCCCGGGACCGATTACGAGGCGGAAGTCGGGGGCGAAACCAAAGCCAATCAGTACCTGGCCGGAAGGTACCAACAACTCGGAGTGGAAGTCGACCTTTGGGAGGTCGAGCCGAAACGGGCCAATCTGGCCGGTGTCTGGAAAGGGACCGGCGGGGGCAAGTCGCTGCTCTTCAATGGCCATATCGATACGGTTCCCACCGGCCTGCCCGAGACCTGGAAGTCCGGAGACCCCCTGAGCGGCAAGGTCGAGGCAGGCCGAATCTACGGCCGGGGGTCCTGCGACATGAAGGGACCGCTGGTCTCTCAGATGATGGCCATCAAAGCGATCCAGTCGGTGGGTCTCAAGCTCAAGGGAGACCTGACTCTCTCCGCCACCGCGGGCGAAGAGAATATGGACAGCGCCACCATCGGCGCCGGCGATCTGCCCAAGCGGGGCTATCGGGCCGACGCCGCGGTGGTCTCGGAACCTTCGGCGCCACCTCACCCCCTGGCCGTGGTGCCGGTCTCACCGGGCTTGTGGTGGGTCAGTGTGACTGTAGAAGGGAAGGCCAGCCACGCCTCCACCCGGGGAGAGACCTTTCGGGCCGGAGGCCTGGGAGCCGAGGTTGCCGTCAATGCCATCGACAAGGGCGTTTACCTGGTCAACATGATCCGCAAGCTGGAAGATGAGTGGGGATTGACCAAGAAACATCCTCTCTTCAAGCCCGGTCACTTCACCATGCTGCCGGGCGTCATCACGGGAGCCCCTCACGGTGTGCAGGTGCCCTTCTTCATATCGGACTACTGCACCATCGAGTATTGCCTGTGGTATCACCCCGAGGATTCCCCCGAGGCCGTCCGGCAAGAGTTCGAGGACTACCTCCGCCACGCCTGCCGGTTGGACGAGTGGCTCCGGCACCATCCGCCCAAGGTGGAATGGAAGGTCAACTGGCCGGCCTATTCGGTGGACCCCGGCCATGCAATCTGTCAGGCCATGGCGGCCGCCCACGGGGAAGCAGCGCAGGGAACTCGCTTCGACGTGCCCGCCAGGTTCGCCGGATTCTACGCGGTGTGCGACGCCGCCTTTCTCAACCCGCAGGGGATTCCAAGCATTGTCTACGGGCCGGGAAGCATCCTGGTCGCCCACGCCGCCGACGAGTACGTGGAAATCGACGAGCTCATGGTGGCCACCAAGGCCTATGCCTTGCTGGCCATGGATTGGTGTGAAGTGAGCGAATAGAACCGCCGCCGCTGTCCGGCATTTTTTGGGCAGGCAGGCCAGGGAAGTGGTGATGAGCAAAGACCCCATCGTTTATCCCTACATTCCGAACTCGGTCCCGGAAATCAAGGGGCGGATGCTCGAGGAGATCGGCGCCGGCAGCACCGAGGAGCTCTATGCCGAGATCCCGAGCCATTTGCGGTTCAAGGGACAACTGAACCTTCCCGAACCCATCCTGGACGAGGCCTCGATCAAGAGGCACGTGGAGCGGTTGCTGCAGAAGAACCGGAACTGTGCGGAGTACCTCAGCTTCCTGGGGGCCGGCTGCGCTCAGCACTACGTTCCGGCGGTATGCGATGAGATCAACAACCGTGCCGAGTTCCTCACGGCCTATGTCGGGGAGTCCTATGCCGATCATGGCAAGTGGCAGGCATTTTTCGAGTATGCCAGCCTGATGGGGGATCTGCTGGAGATGGATGTCCTGAGCTGTCCCCTGTATGACGGCCCTCAGGCAGTCGCCACCTCTCTGCGCATGGCCTCGAGGATCACCGGACGCACTCGGGTGCTTTTGCCCGAATCCATGGGTGAGGAGACCCTGTCGGTCGTCAGGAACTATCTCAAGGGGGGCGGGGACTCGGCGCTCCAAGTGGACCTCATCCAGTTCGATCCGGCAAGCGGACTGGTGGACATCCGAGACCTGAAGGCCAGGCTGTCGGATCGGACGGCGGCGGTGGTGATTGAAAATCCCGGCTACCTGGGTGTGATTGAAACCCGGGCCGAGGAGATCAGCCGAATGGTTCAAGCCCATGGCGCCGAATTGGTGGTCTACGCGGACCCCATTTCGCTGGGCGTGATGGCCCCTCCGGCAAGTTACGGGGCCAGCTTCGCCTGCGGGGATTTCCATCCGCTGGGCATGCATCTGCTGTGCGGCGGCGGACAAGGCGGCTTTATCGCCACCCATGACGACATGAGATATGTCGCCGAATTCAAGGACCTGATGTTCGGCCTCACCGAAACCGTCCGCGAAGGGGAGTATGGCTTCGGAGAGGTGCTTTTCGAAAGGACGTCCTACGGTTCCCGGGAAAAGGGCAAGGAGTATACGGGCACCACCACCGGGTTGTGGGCCATCACGGCAGGAGTCTATCTGGCCTTGTTGGGGCCCAAGGGGATGCAGGAACTGGGCCAGGTCATCATGCAGAAAGCCCAGTATGCCGCCAAGCGCATCGCAGGGATCCCGGGCGTTGATGTGCTCTTTCCCACGCCCTTCTTCAAGGAATTCGTGGTGAGTTTCGCTGGCACCGGCCGCAGCGTCAAGCAAGTCAACCAGTCCCTGCTGGAGCACCGGATCATCGGCGGCAAGGACCTCTCCGGAGAATTCCCGGAACTGGGGCAGAGCGCCCTCTATTGCGTGACCGAAATCATGACGAAGGAAGACGTCGACCGGCTGGTCACGGCCGTGGAGACTGTCGTTGGGCAAGGTTGAGCATCCGCCAACCGGTTGCCCCGGGAGACGATTCAATGGGCAGGAACAAGGCCACGCTGTTGCGGAAGTTCCATCAGGCAAGGTGGGACGAGGAAATCATCTGCGAGATGAGCGTTCCGGGCGAGCGAGGAATCCTGGTTCCCAGGGTTGAAAGGGAAATAGAGGCCGAGGTTGGGGACGGGGTTTCCATGATTCCGGAAGGTCTCAGGAGGGAGAAACCGGCCGCGCTTCCCGAAGTGAACCAGGTTCGGGTGCTCCGCCACTATCTGAGACTGTCGCAGGAGACCATGGGTGCCGACATGACGGTCGATGCCAGCGAGGGGACCTGCACCATGAAGTACAGCCCCAAGGTTCACGAACAACTGGTGGGGAACCCGGGACTCCGGGATATTCATCCTCTTCAGGACGAAGACACCCTACAGGGCATCCTGGAGGTCTACTTTCGGCTGGAGGAATTCCTCAAGGAGATCTCGGGGCTGGACCATTTCAGTTTTCAGCCCGGTGGCGGGGCTCAGGGAGTTTACGCCAATGCCTGCATGGTTCGGGCTTGGCACGAGGCCAGGAAGGACGAGAACAGATCGGAAATCATCACCACGCTGTTCTCCCATCCCTGCGATGCCGCCAGTCCGGCCACCGCCGGATACAAGGTGGTCACGCTCATGCCCGACGAGAGCGGTTATCCCGACCTGGAAGCCATGAAGGCGGCTCTGTCCGAGCGCACGGCCGGAATCTTCATCACCAACCCCGAGGACACCGGGATCTACAACCCCAGGATCGATGAATTTGTCAAGGCCGCCCACGAGGTGGGAGCGCTCTGCGCCTACGACCAGGCCAACGCCAACGGGATCCTGGGAATCACCCGAGCCAAGGAAGCCGGATTCGACCTGTGCCACTTCAATATCCACAAGACCTTCTCCTCTCCCCATGCCTGCATGGGGCATTCCACCGGGGCCGTCGGAGTGGCCGGGGAGCTGGGACGGTTTCTGCCGGTTCCCCGGGTGACGTATAACGGAACCAAGTACCGCCTGGAGTACGATCGGCCCGAGAGTATCGGCAGGGTGCGGTGCTTTTTCGGAAACGCGTCCACGATTCTGCGGGCCTACGCCTGGATCCTGCAGCACGGGGCCGACGGGCTGCGGGAAGTCGCCGAGTGCTCGGTGCTCAACAACAACTACCTGCTCAAGAAGCTGAGCGAGATCCCGGGGGTGGTGATTCAGTATGCCGAAGGAAAACGCCGGCTGGAACAGGTTCGCTACTCCTGGGACAAGCTGAAGCAGGACACGGGAGTCGGCACCGAAGACGTGATGCGGCGAATGGCCGACTTCGGACTTCAGCACTACTGGATGAGTCATCCTCCCTGGATTGTGCCGGAACCGTTTACCCTGGAACCCTGCGAGTCCTATTCCAAGGACGACCTGGACGAGTACGTCGCCGTCCTTCGGCAAATTTCCAGGGAGGCCTACCAGGATCCCCAATTGGTCAAGAACGCTCCCCACAACTCCGTGGTCCACAGGGTTCCCTCGCCGGGCATCGACGAACCCGAGAGAATCGCCGTCACCTGGCGCCAGTATCAGCGAAAAAAGCGCGCCGATTCCGTCAAGCCGCAGTCGTAATTGCCGATGAAGACCCTGGGGCTCATAGTCAATCCCGTCGCCGGGATGGGAGGCAGGGTCGGTCTCAAGGGCAGTGACGGCCCTGAAGTCCTGCGTCTGGCCCGAGAGCGGGGGGCGACTCCTGAAGCTCCTCGGCGAGTCAGCCAGGCGCTGGCCGCCTTTGCCGGAACCGGGGATCCGGTGCAATGGATCACCTGTCCCGGAGAGATGGGGGAAGACGTCTGCCGCGGGGTTGGTCTGGCTCCTCTGGTCCTGAGTTCCATACGGGGAAGGGAAACCACCTGGGAAGATACCGAGCGGGCCGCCGGACTGCTGTTGGAGAGAGGGGTGGACCTGCTGCTGTTCGCGGGCGGGGACGGAACCGCCCGGAATGTTTGCACGGCCGTGGGCAGCCGGCTGGTGACGCTGGGAATCCCGGCCGGAGTCAAGATCCATTCGGCGGTCTACGCCGTGACCCCCCGGGACGCCGGCGAGTTGGCCCGCAGGTTTCTCCAGGGCGGGTTGAGGAGCGTTCGCGAGGGCGAGGTCATGGATATCGACGAAGAGTCCTATCGTCAAGGCGTGGTCGACGCCAGGCTCTACGGCTATCTGCGGGTGCCGGTGGAAGACCGGTATGTCCAACGGATGAAGGCGGGAGGAGTGGCGAGCGAGGCTCAGGCTCTGGCCGGAATGGCCGAGGAGGTTGTGGATTCCATGCAGGAGTCGGAGGTATTTGCGATCGGGCCCGGGACGACCACCCGAGCCATTATGGAGCGGCTTGGGCTCCCAGGCACGTTGCTGGGGGTGGATGTCGTTTGCAACCGCCGCCTGGTTGCCCGGGATGTCTCGGAGCGGGAACTGATGGATCTGACTGCCGGGCGTCGGGTGAAAATCGTGATCACCGTTATTGGAGGGCAGGGGTACATCCTGGGCCGGGGAAATCAGCAAATCGGCCCCACCCTGCTCCGGCAGGTCGGGAAGCAGGGCCTATTGGTAATAGCCACCAAGGAGAAGCTGGCTTCCCTGGGGGGCAGACCTCTTCTGGTCGACACCGGCGACGAGGCGCTGAATCGGCAGTTGAGCGGTTACCTCCGCGTCATCACCGGGTATGAGGACTATGCCATCTACAAGGTCGGACACAGCTAGCTGCCCATTCATGCACCGACCCGGGGACAATTCGGGGATGGACGGTCAAGAGAAAGCAGGTCAGGTTTCCGGTTTTAATGACACCCGACGTGTCCGATTTGGGGGCAAGTGCTAGAATGGCAGCAGGTTTCGGGAGTACCCCCGACCCTACAGGGATCTCCGACCGACCTGCAGGCTCTGTCGGCACTCGGCGGCTTCGGCCGACAACCTCCCACCAAACTCATTCCAAGAGTAATGCCATGAAGAAGATAGGATTGGTGAGCCTGGGCTGCGAAAAGAACCTGGTCGACAGCGAGGTCATGCTGGGACTGCTGCGCCGAAGAGGGTATGAAATCACGCCGCAACCCGAACGGGCCGATGTGATCGTGGTCAACACTTGCGGCTTCATCGACAAGGCCAAACAGGAGAGCGTGGACACCATCCTGGAGATGGCGGAGTTCAAGAACAGCGGCCAGTGCTGCCGGCTTGTGGTTACCGGCTGCCTGGTGGAGCGCTACAGGAATGAGATTCAAACGGAGATTCCGGAGGTGGATGCCGTATTGGGAACCACCCAGTTGGAGTCCATTATCGACCTCTGCGAGGGTCGAACCCCGCCCAGGATCGAAAATCCCTATTACCTTTACGACGAAAGGACTCCCCGCCTGTTGACGACCCCCGGTTACACGGCCTATATCAAAATCGCCGAGGGTTGCGATCGCCCCTGTTCCTTTTGCGTCATCCCCAGGATTCGCGGGCGCCATCGCAGCCGCCCCATGGATTCCATCCTGAAGGAGGCCCGATTTCTGGCCCAGGGCGGAGTCAGGGAAATCGTCCTGATCTCTCAGGAGACCACCCACTACGGTTCCGACCTTGGAATGAAGCAGGGGCTCTCCAGGCTGCTGAGGGAACTGGCCAAGGTGGAAGGGATCGCCTGGATTCGCTTTCTTTACGCTTTCCCTTCGCAACTGGGCGAGGATGTGCTGGAAGCCATGCGGGACGAGGCAAAGGTCTGCCGCTACCTGGACATGCCGCTGCAGCACGCCAGCCGGAGGATCCTGAGATCGATGAAGCGGGGAGGGAGCAGCGCCAGCCTGTGCCGGCTGCTGGATCGGGTTCGGGAAAGGGTCCCGGGCATCACCTTGCGGACCTCCATGATCGTGGGGTATCCCGGTGAGACCGAAGAGGAATTTGCGGAGTTGTGCCGCTTCGTGGAGACGATCCAGTTCGATCGGCTGGGAGCCTTTACCTTTTCGGATGAGGAGGAAGCCGGCAGCTTTGGTCTGGAAGGCAAGCTGCCGCCAACTCTGATCGAGCGGCGCCGGCGCCGGTTGATGGGAATCCAGGCGAGGATTTCCCGGAGAAAGAACCGGAGTATGGTGGGGAAGTGCGAACCCGTGCTGGTTGAGGGAAAGTCATCCGAGAGCGATCTCCTTTGGCAAGGCCGGCTGGAGTCTCAAGCCCCCAGAATCGATGGCGTGGTCCTGATCAACGACCTGGAGGGTGCGCCTCCCGACTCGGGGGAATTCGGCAACGTTGAAATTACCCGGGCCATGAACTATGATCTGGTGGGCCGGCTGATATAGATTGTGGTGTATTGCCGGTGTCGGGTAGGGGGTGGGCGCTCCCTGTTGCCTCGGGGGATGTGCGCGGTGACGAAGTGTCCCATTTGCAAGAGGCCGGTTCGGTGGGAAGAAAACCCCTACCGCCCCTTTTGCAGTCAGCGCTGCCAAACGCGTGATCTGGGAAACTGGGCGACGGATCGTTACACGGTTCCAGTGGAGAATACACCCGAAGTCGAGGAAGCTGAAGAAGCGCCGGCCGAAGAATAGATGGGGGCTCCAACGGTCACCAGACCTTCAGGCATCAAGGACCGATTGGCCCTGGTCATTGCCACGGGATTCGGTGTCGGATATATCCCGATAGCACCCGGCACGGTCGGTTCCTTTGTGGGCATACTACTGATTTTGCTCCTCTCCCGTTGGCAGCTCATCGGGGGACAGCGGGTCTTCGTCAATTGGTTGGTGGTAGCCGTCATTAGCGCAGTAGGCATCTGGGCGGGTTCCCGGGCGGAAGCGGTCCTGGGCAAGCGGGATCCACCGCAAGTCGTCATCGACGAGATCGTGGGGCAGTTGTTGACCTTTGGCCTGATCTTCAGGAATCCGCCATTCACCCTGCTTTTTCTCGGATTTTTGTTCTTTCGCTTCTTCGACATTGTCAAGCCCTTCCCGATAAGGTCCCTGGAGAAAGTTCCCCTGGGATTCGGAATCGTCCTCGACGATTTGGCGGCCGGATTTTACGCCTCCTTGTTGTTGGCGCTGATTGTTCTCAATTGGCCGTCGTTAGCTTGATCTTCGGGTGCTCTCCGACACTCTTCATCTTTCCGATCTGACCCATGATTAGAATTCTGGACCTGTTACCTGCAGCGGCCATTCCGGGAGGAGAGCTGTTCATTCGCTGTGGTGGCCTGGAATTGAAGTCCTACTTGCGCCCCGAAGTGAGGATGCAGCAGTCCACCAGCCATCTGGTTTCGGCAGCCTCCGATCTGATTGTGACGCAGGTCCCGTCGGAGGCCCGAACCGGGGATCTGTGGATTGCCATCGACGGGCAGGAGAGCAACCACGTCACTTGTGAAGTGGCCGACCTGGTGACTGACAATTTACACCCGGTGGCCAATCCGGTCCTGGATGCGGACGGCAACCTCTATTCGACCGTGAGCGGGCGAAAGGGTGAGAAGGTTCCCAACTCCATCTTCAAGGTAAGCCGGAACGGGGTTGTCGAACCCTTGGGCGCGGAGATCGTCAACCCGACGGGATTGGCTCTCAACAGCAGAGACGAGCTGTTTGTCTCCAGTCGTCAGGACGGGAACATCTTCAGAGTTTCCGCGCGGGGCGAGGCGACCATCCATGCCAAGGGAATGGGGGTGGCCACCGATATCGTCTTTGACCGCGAGGACAACCTGTACGTCGGAGACCGCAGCGGCACCATTTTCAAGATCGACAGAAACCGTGAAATCTTTGTATTCGCAACTCTTGAACCCAGTGTCTCGGCCTATCACCTCGCCTTCGATCAGGCGGGCAGCCTTTTTGTTACAGGACCGACCGCTTCTACCTGCGACCATGTCTACAAAGTCACCGCCAGCGGCGAGGTTGAAGTCTTCTTTACCGGTTTGGGCCGTCCTCAGGGACTGGCCTTCGATGTGGAAGGCAACCTCCATGTGGCGGCCTCCCTGGCAGGCCGGCGGGGAGTGGTGAAGATCAATCCCGATGGAAAGGCCTCACTGGCCGTCAGCGGCTCCAACCTCATCGGCTTGGCCTTCGGGTATGGGCAGGACGTCTATCTTGCCTCGACCAGCTCCATCTATCGGGTCCACCTCGGAGTCGAGGGTAAGCCTCTGCCCTGACGCGGCCGGGGTCTGGGAAGATTCGATAGCCCCGTGCTTCTTTCCAGTCTGCCGGATTCCTCCCCCAGCCTATGGAAACCGCCGAAATTATCGCTATCGGGTCGGAACTGCTGACTCCACACCGGGTGGACTCCAACTCCCTCTATCTGACCGGAAAGCTCAACTCAATCGGCATTGAAGTGGATCTCAAGGTGGTCGCCGGGGACCAGGAAGCCCGCCTGGAGCAGGTGGTGAGGTCAGCGGTGGAGCGGTCCCGGCTGGTGATCGCCACCGGAGGTCTGGGGCCGACCGAGGACGACATCACCAGGAAGGTATTCGCTCGGGTGCTCCGAAGGCAGATGGTGCTGCAGGATGACATTCTTGAGGCTGTCCGGGAACGCTTTCGGAACCGGGGACTGGAAATGCCCGCCAACAACGCCCGCCAGGCCCTGGTTCCCGTGGGGGGGCGAGTTCTCGAGAACCGTCTGGGGACGGCTCCGGGCCTTTGGCTGGAAGAAGGCGAGGTGGTCGTTATTCTGCTCCCGGGAGTGCCTTCGGAAATGAAGGCGATTTTCGAAGAGTCCTGCCTGCCGCTGCTCAGGCAGCGGTCCAAGGGATCGCATCTTGTCACCCGTGTTCTGAGATCTACCGGGATGACCGAATCTCAGCTTGACGAACAGATTGCACCGATCTATACCCCCTACAAGAATCCCGTGACCACTATTTTGTCCGGAAGGGGAGAGATTCAGATTCACCTGACCGGCCGAGCCAAGTCGCGGCAGGAAGCCGAGGCCCTGGTTCAGAGAGTGGCCGACGAGATCCATCTCAAACTGGGAGACTGTGTCTTTTCCACCGGCGACCGTAGCCTGGAACAGATCGTAGGAGAATGCCTTCTGAGGAAGAAAGAGACTCTGGCCGTGGCTGAAAGCTGCACCGGAGGGTTGATTGCCGAAAGAATGACGCGAGTTCCCGGCAGTTCCCGGTATTTTCTGGGCGGGGTTACCTGCTACAGCAACCGATCCAAAGTGGAATTTACCGGGATGCCGCCGCTGCTCTTGGAAATGAACGGCGCCGTCAGCGCGGAGGTGGCCAAGAGCCTGGCCGAGGGGATTCGTGACCGGATGGGATCCAGCATCGGCGTTGGGGTGACGGGCGTGGCCGGACCATCCGGCGGCAGCCCCCAAAAACCGGTGGGGTTGGTCCATTTGGCATTGGCCATGGGAAACCAGGTCGAGCATCGGGAGTGTCGTTTCAGCGGTGATCGGGAAAGGATCCGTTTCTGGGCTTCCCAGACGGCCTTGGACATGGTGCGGCGCCGGTTGCTGTGACTGGGACGAGCTCAGGGTGGCTGTTTCCTGGTGTTCTGAGACAGGACGCTAACAACCCGGAAGGGTTGCCGGACCGCGGTCTGCGGTGTTGAACGGCAAGCAGAGGCCGGAACCATGAAGCGGGTGGCGATCATTGGTGGCGGCGGATGGGGGACGGCTCTGTCCATCGCGCTGTCCGCAATGGGACACTCGATTCGACTCTGGGTCTATGAGCCGGAGCTGGTGCCCGCCATCAACCAGGAACGGTGTAACCCTCTATACCTCAGCGGCTTTTCGATTCCCGAACGCGTCGTTGCCACCGATTCACTTGCCTTTGCTCTGGAAGAGGCCGAAATCGTGGTGACGGCCCTCCCGGCCAACCGTTGCCGCCCCATCTACCAGCAGATGCTGCCTTACCTGCGTCCCGAAGCTCTTCTGGTGAGCGCCACCAAAGGGATTGAAAGCACCAGCCTGCAGCGCATGTCGGAGGTGATGGAGCAGGTGATCTCATCCTGCTTCCGGCCGCGAATAGCCGCCATCTCCGGTCCCACCTTTGCCAAGGAGGTGGCTCGGGGCGATCCCACGGCCATTGTGGTGGCAGGACCCGATCCGATCGTCAACCGGGAGGTGCAGACCGAGTTCTCCGGCCGCTCGCTTCGCTTCTACACCAATACCGATATCATCGGCGTCGAGTTGGGGGGCGCGGTAAAGAACGTGATCGCCATCGCGGCAGGAGCATGCGCCGGTACCGGATTGGGTTGGAACTCCGTGGCGGCTGTGGTGACCCGCGGTCTGGCGGAAATGACTCGCCTGGTCGTGGCCTGCGGCGGCCGAACTGAAACCATGGCCGGTCTGGCCGGGATGGGGGATCTGGTACTGACCTGCCACGGGGAACTCAGTCGCAATCGCCGGGTTGGCTTCCAGTTGGGGAAGGGATGCGGGTTGGCGGATATCACGGCGGGAATGCGCGCAGTGGCGGAAGGAGTTCCAGCCACCGCGGCCATCTTGAAGCTGGCTGAACGCCATGGAGTGGAAATGCCCATCGCCGAGCAGGTGAACCTGATGCTTCATCACCGGAAGAAACCTCGGGACGCCGCCAGAGACCTGATGGAAAGGCGTCTGAGGGAGGAGTGAGCGCCGCCTTGCGAAATCGGAAGTTCAGGGCTTCAGAGTCAACTTCGGGACGGGGGTGCATCGATGAGATGCAGGAAATCGCGGATGATCCGGGCGGTCAGCCCCCAGACGTCGCGGCCTCGAAAGTCATAGTGGTAAACGAGGATGTCTCGGCCCAGGCGGTGCAGGGTTTCGGTCCTGACCAGGCGGGGATCGCGAAAGAGGCTCCAGGGGACCTCCAGAATTTCCTCGACCTCGCCGGGGTTGGGACTCAGCTCCAGCGGTGGGGAGACCCAGCCGATAAATGGAGTGACAATCAGGTCGGTGGAGGACAGGTAGTCGTCGAACTGCCCCAGGATCCGTATCCGCGATTCCGGCAGCCCGATCTCCTCTCGTGTTTCTCTCAGCGCGGTCTGAACCAGGGGTTCCGCCTCCGAATCTCGCATTCCTCCGGGAAAGGAAATCTGTCCCTTGTGGGTTTCCACCGTGTCGGTCCGCTGGGTAAGCAGGAAATACAAGCCATCCTCCTGTTCCCAGATCGGCATCAGCACGGCTGCCCGCCCCGAATGGCCGCCCGCGAACCTGTGCGGGCTTCGGGAAGTGAGTTGAGAGGCAATTTGAAGAGCGGTTTGCGCCATTGGGCGAGAGGCGTTGTCGGGGAGAAGCCGGGAAGTGGAAGCATCTTAATGAATGGCCGCAAACCGGTCAACACGAGGTTGCCGGGGGCCGGAAGGTTGAGAATGCCCGGGCTGCGGCGGAAATTGGCTCGGCTTCGAGGATTTCAGTTGCAACTCCGGCCTGGGACAGGACGGTTGCCGGGACCGGGCAGCGGATAAGCACTACAATTGTCCAGGAGCTGTCGATGGGTTCTTCCGTGGGAACGCTGGTGAGCATCCAAAGGTGTCCCGGGTCGCGCCGGCCCATGCAACCGGTCAGTCCGGCCAGGCTCATTCAGGATTTCGGTCTGGAGAAGGACCGCCATGCTCGGGCGGGGAGCGAGCGTCAGATACTCCTCATCGAAGAGGAGGTCCTGCAATCCATGAACCTGCGCATCGGCGAGGTCAAGGAAAACCTGACCACGCGTGGAATCGTCTTGAGCAACCTCGATCAGGGGCAAATCCTGCAGATCGGCTCAATGGTGCGGCTGCGGATTACCGAGCCCTGTCGGCCTTGCAGCCGCATGGACGAAATCCGGGCCGGCCTGCAGCAGGATCTGGAGGGCCGCAGGGGCGTGCTCGCGAAAGTCGAATCCGGAGGTTCCATCGCGGTAGGCGACCCCATCCGGATCCTGTAAGGGAGGCAGGACAGCCACGGCCCGGCCTCTCGTGTTCTGTCTCAGAAATAGCATTCCCATATTTGGGAGCGCAACGGTGCCGAATTCGGAATAGGCGTCCCTCTGGACGCCACCCCCTGATTTCATTACAATCGGGCGCAATTGAACGGGGAGAGATGGCCGAGTGGCTGAAGGCGCACGCTTGGAAAGCGTGTTTAGGGGAAACTCTAACGCGGGTTCGAATCCCGCTCTCTCCGCCAGGTATAATGTGTAAATCTTTATTATTCAATATATTACATTTTATTTCACTCCCTGTGATCCCCCACTTAGTCCCCCAATTGTTGCTTCGTTGAAACTCCCAATATTTCCTCGGTCGTGCGGATTTCTTGCATTCCGAGCTGGGATGCTTGCGTGAAATAGACTGCCGGTGAAGAAAAGTAGATTTCGATGGTCGTCTGGCGGACCGGTGTAAGGGAGGCCAGCAAGATCGACGCTTTGAAACGCTCGCCCAGATGACCATCGTGGTTAAGGGTTTCGATTGCAAGCAGTTCCGGTGGAAAGATTTGGTAAATTAGGTCAAGACTCTCGACCAATATGCCTTACAGGATTGCTAAATGTCGACGCTAGTTCCTGCATGGCTGGATGCCCCACCCGAAGAGGGACTGACAACGCTACCTGTGAATACCCGAATTCAGACCCTTTGAGCGGCTCAATCGAGTATTTTCCGTCGACCGAGTGATTGAACGCTTCAATAAGCTGTTCCAGGCAGATTCAGGTACGCCGAGTGATGGACTAAATCCGCTCGGCGGTTCTCACACTAGTTGGGCTATCCACGCGATGAACACGATTCAATCCTCCACTCAACATTGAGACCTATTAGCCCCAGTGGTCCGACTGGTACATCAACATTTCTTCACCGTGAAGCTGCTTGGTCGCGTTGCCGGTACGCACCCAAAATTCCATGGGGGTATTGCCGTCTTGGAGTGGCTTGGCAAATACCGGTCTTCCAGACGGGGCTACAACAACCGCGCACACCTCTGAGTCGATCAGTTTCTCAAAGCGGATGTGGACAACGCCAACCGTCTGAGTCGAAAGTTTGCTATCCAGGTGCTGGCGCAAAAACAGTTCAAAACCGTCCCTATTCGCTTTCGCCCCCAGACTCTTCATATCGTCGGAGAGACCGATCACCTGACCATCATCGTCAACTCCGATGAGCAGCGTTCCGCCTTCGGCGTTGAGGAAACCGCACACCGTTTTGGTCACAACGTGTTCCATCCTCTTGTCCACTTGGCCCGTGTAAAGGTTCAAGCGAGCCGTGGATTTGAATTCCACCCTCTGAGACTCACCTAAAGCGATCAGTTCAGAAACCGTCGAGTATTGCTTCCCGATGTCTCTCTCGTTACAAAGCGTCCCGAATCCAGCTTTCACCACATCGGCGATCTTGGAACGGCGGCGTTCGAGGAACGTGAAGTAGTCGAGTTGTTCCCAACCGACAGGTAGTGCATGCCAGTAACGCTGTCTGTCGATTTGGTCGGGAGCCATGTCTTGGGTCATGGCTGACCAATACTCAAGCGGGCTAGTGTAGTGTCCCGTTAATACGTGTAGACAATCGTTCCACCTTATCGAGGATAGACCGGGCAGTGGCGACCCAGACGAACGGCTTCGAGGTGGTATTGTACTGGTCGGTGAACTCCATGATCTGGGTCACCAGTTCCTTGACGCTCCGAAAGGATTCACGCTTGATGGCTCGCTGGCTGATCAGGCCGAACCAACGCTCCACCTGATTCAGCCAGGAGGCGTAGGTTGGCGTGAAGTGCAGGTGGTAGCGCGGCCGCTTCGCGATCCAGGCCTTGACCTTGGGATGCTTGTGGGTGGCATAGTTGTCAAGGATGAGATGGATGTCGAGATCCGCGGGGGTTTCCTTGTCGATCAGGTTCAGGAAGGCAAGCCAGTCCTGATGGCGATGCCGCTTCCTGCATTTGGCAATCACCCGCCCCGTGGCCACGTCCAAGGCGGCAAACAGCGTGGTGGTGCCGTGGCGGACATAGTCATGGGTGAAGCCTTCGACATAGCCCAGGTTCAAGGGGAGTTTCGGCTGGGTGCGGTCCAGCGCTTGGATCTGGGATTTCTCATCCACGCACAGCACGATCGCATGGTCGGGCGGATTCAGGTAAAGCCCCGTGATATCCCGGACTTTCTCGATAAAGAAGGGATCGGTGGACAACTTGAAGGTCTTTGCCAGATGGGGCTTGAGGCCGAACAGGGAGAACCAGCGATGCACGGTGGTCTTGGAGATGCCCTCGGCTTCTCCCATCACACGCAGGCTCCAGTGGGTCGCCTTCTCGGGCTTCTTCTCTAGCGCATGCTTGATGACGGTCGCCACTTTTTCATCGTCATAGGTGCGGGGGCGGCCGGGGCGCAGTTCGTCGTGCAGGCCCTCGATACCGGCCTCGAGGAAGCGGCGGCGCCACTTGCCGACCGCTTGCGGCGAGGCGCCGACCCGCCGGGCGACGGCCGCGTTGGTCAGGCCCTCGGCGCAAGCCAGGATCATGCGGGCTCGCAGAACCACCCCATGAGGCATCGCGGTGGAGTCAGCCACCCCCTTGAGTTGGTCCTGTTGCTGTGGGTTGAGCGTCAGAGGCATCAGTTTGCGTCCACGCGGCATGGCAGTCTCCTTTCGGGCTGGAATACTGCCATTATACTACATTTATTTAAGGGACACTACACTAGTTACATTGATCGTTGTATTCTCGGGCCAGTCTACAAACGCCATATTGGCGATAGCGTTAACTTGGCTACGCAACGTGATGTTCTTAGTAGCAAGAAATGCCTTAGGAAAGAGGTGGTGTCGCTCAATTGATCGTGGTGCCGTAACGTTCGGATCAAGAAGCTCACGAATCTTCAATCCGCTGAACAACACCTCGGCATCCAACAGATTCAATGCAGCCCAATACGCCAACAGAACCGGTGATTTTGCGCCTGAAGTGTCAAGACGGTTCGGGAGCGAGATCTCCCAATAGTCTCTAGTGAAGTTCGAATGCACAATGCGGTCCAGTTCATCGCAGAACCCTTGCGCATCACCTGTAGTCAGCGCGTTCAAACGACTTAGGTCAGCTTCAATTTGACTCTCCGGCGACGAAGTGTAGCGGCCCGTGGTGTGAGCCATGAAGAACCACCGAGCAATCATTCGCCTTAAAGTTTTGTAGTCCAAGCCAAAATCACACTTGCCGATCAGCCAAAGAACATATGTGAAAATAACTGCACTCTCGGACGCAATCATCCGCCCACGACGGAAACCCGCATGTTTCAGGCACTTGAGATACTCATGCCAGTTGGTCAGATCTAGGACTTCGTCCTGAGCTTTACGCAGCTTGTCGAACTGTTCGATTCTGCGTTCTGCGGACCAGTCGCCGGTTTCGAGATCCTTGCCCCGCAAAATGTTGTATACGTGCTGGAGCCGCCCCCGCCTGAAGGCAAGTCCAATGCTGGCTCGCAGGATCTGGTCTGGCCTCGGATTGAGAAACGCGTTCTTTGGTGATGGCTGGCCGGAACTCTGATCGACGGCGCTCCGACAAAATGCCTCGATCTGTGAGCGACCCTCCTCCCAGTGGACTGACATAAGTGTGAGGATGAAATCGGCTTGGTTGAGCGTGACGCCCTTGGAATTTGTTCGGACGAAGACCTCGGCGACCTGCTCTTCATCAGCGCTGGCATTGAGCTCAATCACCTGGAAGCGGAAATCACGCAGATCACGGACACGGTCAATTCGTTCCTCAAGGCGATCCTGTTCAGCATGGCCAAATTCCACGTTCCTTCCGGCACCAAGGCGTGCCATGAACTTACGAACAGTAGATTTGTACCCATTCGCCCACAGAACTGTAATATCAGAGATAAATTCCGGGTCTCGTTCGATCGCCGCGTCGGTCACCTCGAAGGTCTCATCCGTTGGTTGGAAGGCTATCCGGATGCGCTTGTTGTCGAACGATTTGGTAAGTACTGAGCGGCCCGTCAGGACGGCGAAGAGGGAGGTCAGCCTTTGTTGGCCATCTACGATAAGCAATTTTGCCACCCTGTCACTTTCGCCCCCACCTACTTGGCGGATGCCAACGTCAGCTCCGGTCTCCCACAACATGAGAGTACCGACAGGATATCCACGGTACATGGAATCGAAGAGGTCTCGGACCTTTGCGGCTGACCAAACAAATGGCCGCTGGATATCCGGAAGCGCAATATTGCCGTGCTTGATATCCTCGATAAGGTGAGTCAAAGTGTAGCCGGTGTCACGGTACAAAGTTGTTGCCATGAGTTACATCTCCATAGTCATGAAGTAATTCGGTGCGCTTTATTGCGTTTAATTGTAGTACGCACCGACATTGAGACCTATCGTGTTGTCGTGTTGACTGGTTCAAGCTGTATTCCTAAGTCATGAGAATCTGCTTTTGAGGAGAAACGTGTTCACTCGAAACGCATCTACGCCGGCCGCGCAACGAACACATCCCATACTGCCACATCAAGACCCAGCGAGTACGCCAAGCCTGGACAACCCGCGGTCCGGCCAGGGCTAAGACAGACGCGGCGGTCCTCCGGCGAGCCATAGCCGATGCCGATTGGGACACCGCCGCACTCCATGGCGGCCTCGATGCCGCCGTTAAGAAAGTCCTCCAATCGGAATCAGCGATAGCTTGGCGGAGCATGACGGCTTCCTGCTCGGCGTCGGCGACGCCCCGGCCTCGCCAGGATGTGAGCACACGGGGGGCGCGGTCGAGTACGTGCTATTCCCAGGCGACCGCAAACACCTCGACACGCCGGCCGGATTGGCAGAGCTTGTCCCGAAGCCGCCGGAGGGCTTGGCCCCAGCAATGGAGCGGGAGTCGGGTGTACATGCAGGATCGATGCAGGCGAAGATGGCCCGATCCTGTTCGACGGCAACCGGCATCTTGGTACAATTCAAAACCGGAAATGGAATGATGGGCGGGTTGGCCAAGAAAGACTGGTTAACTCCCATCTTCAATGAGATGATGAAATTAATTAAGGAGGGAAATGCGAAGTCCCCCTCTCAACTGGGATCAATGGGAATGTTGACCGAGTTGATGAATAGGAAGGCTGTGAGGCTGGTTCGGGCCAGCCTCGCACCTAACGCTGCCAGTCTCCGCGAGGTCAGGTTCTCCGTGTTCATGATGCGCTCAAGAGTATCGTGGAAGATGTGGGGGTTGTCTCGGTTGTTGAATCTACACTCCAGTTCTTCCGAGTAGCGGTCCATGGGTTTTTGGATCATCTTGTGGAAGGATTCGACAACCAGGGGAGGACGAAGAGTGAGCAGCCGGGACGACGCCCATCCCGAGGGGAATTGTTCGACCCGTAATGTCGATGCGACGACATGGACCGATGAACGCGCCCATCAACCCCAATAACATTATAAGGCCGCTTCACCAAGCTGCCGAAAAAGGCGGCGCGGATGCTCAATATTACCTGGGCCTCGCCTACCTTGGCGGCGTGGAGCGGAGTAGCGACGCAGCCGTGAAGTGGCTGCAACGGGCCGTCGAGCAGGGACACAGGCAAGCCCGGATCACTCTCGATGGTCTGGATATCGAATTCCTTCGACGCTTCGAAAGAGTGGAGCAGTGGATTATGGCCGCAGAGCAAGGCGACCCGGACGCTCAATACACACTGGGACTCGCCTACCTCAAAGGCAAGGAGGTGTGTCGGAACAGCCACGAAGGCCTGTGGTTGTTGCACTATGCCGCCAAACAGGAGCATGCCCAAGCGCAGATCACTCTTGACGGTCTAAACGACCGGGTGATGCGGCTGCGCCAGGCGTCGGAGCTCGACGCGCACGCGGACTCTCGATATCACCTGAACCTTGCCGGTAGCAGCGAGTTCGAAGACGAAGACGTAATTGGTGGCTTGGAGCGGTTGGAGCGGCTACACGAGGCCGCTGAGCAGGGAAACATCAAAGCCCAGACCTCTCTCGGAGACCGATACTACCGGGGCGACCGCGTGGCGCGGCGTGTGGCAGGGGATTGGGGTGATGCTGATGTTGTAGCTGTCAAGTGGTACGCCAAAGCCGCCCGCCGGGGCGATAGCCGGGCTCAGTTTAAACTCGGTGAGATGTACGGTGAGGGGGCGGGCGTGGAGCAGAGTGACAAGAGGATGATGAAATGGATGGTCCGGGCAGCCTTTAGCGGCTCTCTTGAAGCTCAACGCAGTCTTTGCTTAATGTATGACGTCAGGGCAGACTTTGCCAATGACTACATTGACGCCGTGGAGGGATGGCGGATGGCTGCCGAGCAGGGAAGTGTGGGAGCGCAGTGCAAACTCGCCCAAGCGGACGCCATGGGGATGGCCGCCGGCCCGAAGGATTGCGCTGAAGCCCTGAAGTGGCTTCTGCGGGCCGCCGAGCGCGGCTATCCCCCGGCGCATTGCTGCCTCGAAAAGCCGTTTCACCCGCGGACTTGGCAAGCGAAGCTGCAGGAATACCGTTGTCACCAGCATGGTACACGCGGCGGGGGTTGAAGGGGCATCCAAAGGACAAGCCTACCAGCAAATCCAGCAGCGCTTTAACTGCACGCCGACCTATATTCCCCAGTGTAAGTAACGTTTTCTCTCCGAGGATCTTTCCAGTCTCCAAGCACGGGAGAACACCGGGACCACCGCCCTCTTCGACACGCTGAAAGCCTTCAGCAAGCGTGAAGCTGCCGGCATGCAGACCCCATGCCCAAGACCAGGGAAACCATGATTGCCCACCTGCAGGGACGAGAAAAACTGCTGGAGTATATCGGCTTCCCCCGGCAACAGGCCGAATGGATCACCCTGGTCTGCCTGCACTCGGGCCTGTTCACCCGAGACCAGCTCGCCTTCTACCTGCAGGGAGCCAACCGCTTCTACGTCCGGCGATGCGTCAAGGCCCTGCTCGATTGCCGGGTCTCGTCCCGGCCGTTCGCCGACGAACGAGTCATAGACGGCCGGCTCGTCTGTCGCATCTTCGGCAAACAGATCTACGAAGTGCTGGAGATCCCCCACGTCCGTCACCGCCGGGAGGCCTCGCTTGAAGTCATCCGGCGGTGACTGCTGTCTCTCGACTTCGTGCTGGATCATCTGGAGTCGCCTTGGTTGACGACCGAGCGGGAGAAGGTCTCCTGCTTCGAGCAGCTCGGGATCGAGCGAGACCTGCTGCCCAGCAGGATCTACGCCGGCCGTGCCAAGGGGCTGATCCAATATTTCCCCCTCAAGACGCCGGTCGCCGTTGGCCCGGAGGCGGCCGTATTCGTCTACGTCGACCCCGGCATGGGAACCCGTAGTGAGCTGGACTCCTGGGGAGAGGCCCACCGCCGGCTTTGGGAGAAGCTCCGCAGGTCGGGCCGCCGCGTCGAGGTGATTGCGGTGGCCTGGGACCAAGCCCTCCTGGACCGTGCCGGCCGGAGGCTCCGATCCTGGGTAGCCGGAAAGATGAGCGCGGAAGAAAAAGAAGCCCTCATGCTTCGCCAGGCCATGGCTGAGGCCGATTGGGACACCGTCGAACGCCATGGCGGCTTCAATGCCGTCGTAGAGAAAATCCTCCGATGGGAGCGGGAAAACCCGGCAACCAAGGGCCGCGGATCTATCGACAGGTTCTGCCTCTGGGGGTCACGCAGATGCCGTCATATGGGTGGCCACCTTACAAAGGGGGGGTGGCGCAAGTAGGTGGTGCACGATTTTGGCAATTACAAATCTGCACTATCAGAGGGCAAAGCCCTCGCTGTTGTGGTCCAGGCTGTGTCCGGGAATCCGCATTGGAAGCGGATTGGCACGGATTCCCCAAATCCTCCGGGGTAATGCCCCGTGCGGCGCCGCGCCAGGGTGTCCCCGCCTCGCACGGCGCGTCGTGGCGCCGCACGGGAGGGGGAGGAAGTGGAGGGAGCGACCCCGGGTTTTTCGCCGCTGGTGCGGCACCGGGCAGGGGGAGGTGGTGCACGCCAAAATTCACCACCTCCCCTCCCCTTTTCGGGGGTCGCTCCCTCCACAGTGATCCCTGGCGGGAAGGCTATCGAGTCGGCCAGCAAGCCGAGACCGCCACGTCGACCACAGGCGGTGCGCTATGCGCACCAGACCCCGACTCAGGAAGCAACAACCCGAATGCGGTGCGGGTCGAAACAGGTGCCGCCATGCAACAGGGCACAGGCGACATTCAGCAGCCGGTCGAGCACCGAACGCAAACCACCCAAATGACCGTGCAATCCCACGTTCTGGCGTGGATGCGAAGGAAACAGTCTTGATTGCAACGCAATCGTCGTATAGCCTTGAGCCTGGGAGGTGCGACAATGGCTAGCATTACGATCCGCAATCTTGACGACGGTGTTAAATCCCGGCTGCGCGTACGTGCGGCGGGCAACGGCCGTTCCATGGAAGAGGAGGCGCGCTTGATCCTCCGGCACGCGGTCGGACGCAAACTTGGTTCCAATAACCTCGCGAACATCATCCGCGCGCACTTCGGGCCGTCCAACGGCGTGGATCTTGAGTTGCCACCGCGCGATGCAGGCCGCGAGCCACCGTCCTTCGATTGAGGAAACAGCCGTGATCCTGCTTGACACCAACGTCGTATCCGAATTGATGCGCGCGTCGCCGAACCCAGCAGTTGAGGCTTGGGTTGTCGGTTATCCCGTCGAGGACCTGTTCTTCTCGGCGGTTGGCGAGTCCGAACTGCGCTATGGAGCCGCCATAATGCCGGCAGGCCGGCGCCGTGAGACGCTCGTCGCGGATATTGAGACGATGCTGCACGCGGCCTTCGAGAACCGCATATTGCCGTTTGACAGCGGGGCGGCACGCGCCTATGCGTTCATCGCCGCCAAGCGCCGGTTCGCAGGGCGCGCTGTCGCACCGGCGGACTGCCAGATCGCAGCGATCGCCCGGGCGCGGGGCATGGAGGTGGCGACGCGCAACGTTCGGGACTTCGAGGACATGGGGATCGAAATAATCGACCCATGGGACGGCGCATGACCGGAACGACTGAAGCCTTTTCCCGTGTCAAGATTGACGCCCTGCTGAAGGATGCCGGCTGGAACCTCACTGACGGGGTGAGTGTCCTCTTCGAGCACGCGTTGCCGGACGGCACACAGTCCGACTATTTGCTCTGTGACCGGTCCGGGCGGCCCATGGCGGCACTGGAAGCCAAGCGCGCCAGCATCAATCCCGTCGAAGCCCACGGCCAGGGCTGCCTTTACACTGCACAGCTCGAAGTACCGTTCATCTTCCTTTCGAACGGTGAGGAAGTGTGGTTCCTGGACCGCGACGCCAACGCATATGCTCGGAGGATCTCGCATACCCCATATCGGGAAGCGGGGGGACAGCTAAGCTAGCGGGCAGATGGAACACATAGAATCAGTACTCGTGCAGGTGGGTATCGAGTTCGCCGGGCTGACAAGGGGGCGACAGTGACAGTTGGCGCAGGGGCGAGTGTCTACCGAATCGGTGGCACTCCCTGTTCGGGCGTCGGCCAGCAATGGTCGGACAAAGAGTTGTTCGTAGCGCTGAAGGGTCGGGTCGCAGCTGTCGTCTTCGATGACAAGGGCAAAGCGAACATCGAGGAAATCCTTGCCGCCTTGGCGCAGACGGACTTTTCCCGGGACGGGCTGAGTCGCGTGTTGGAAGATCCGCGCGAAATCGAGAACTGGCGGGTGGGAGAAGCGATTGCGGAAACCTATCTGACAGACCATCGATCATGCAGCTTCCCCTGGCCGGACGGACGCGACGAGAGAAAGAGCGGGTCCAGCCTGCCGGGCGCCGATCTGGTCGGATTCGGGGTCGACGGTGAAGGAGACTGCCTCGCGTTCGGCGAAGTGAAGACATCTAGCGAACGCAGCTATCCTCCGGGAGCGATGTACGGTCGTACGGGGTTGAAGCGGCAGTTGGAAGATCTGCGGGACGACGAGGCCATCCGCGACGGTCTCTTGAAATATCTCGGTCATCGCGCTGGGTCGGCTCAATGGCGAGCGCGGTTCGAGCGTGCGGGAAGCAGGTATCTGCGGAATAAATCCGACATTCAGCTATATGGATTCCTCGTTCGTGACGTGGAACCCCATCAGGATGACCTGAGGGCGCGGGTCAGCAGCCTTGGCTCTGGATGTCCCGACGGGACGCGTATCGAGCTGCTTGCGCTCTACCTGCCACAGGAGAGCCTGGATCGTATTGGGGAGGCCATAGTATCGATGCGGGTAGGGGAAAGCGAATGAGTCTGTCGGACAGAGCATTACAGGCGCTTAACGAACATTGGGCGGTTGCCGCCATCGGGCGGGACGAGCTGGATCGCGCGTGCGATCTCGCTCAACAGCGGTTGGCACAACGAGCGGTCGGCAGGCAGATTAGCTTTTCCTTCGTGGAGAGCGCGGACGATCAACCGGTTCTCGAACGTGTAGCGCTCGCTTTTGAGCTTGCAGCCATCGAGGGTCTGGATGAACTAAGCCGACCGGCCGGAACGAACCAGCGCCTTCGCGATCAGGCGGTGGCGGCTTCGTTCCGTGCCTTCGACCTACGCCGCCTCCTTCCGGTGCCGGCAGAGACACTTGATCGTCTGTTCTTCGTTCTGCAGCTGTCCGCGATCGCCTATTGCGGGGACCGTTGGCCGGACTTGCGGCGATGGTATCGGGAGCAGGAAGAGGCACTTTCGGTTCCGAGTGCGGCGGATGTGGACTGGGACCGCAGGCTCCTCTCCAGACTGTTCGATTGCTGGGTCCGGCTCTTTCGCAAAGACGGGTGGGACGATTTAGATCGTATCCGCGAGATCATCGCCGGTTTGCGCAATGACCAAAACGTTCACGAGAAACGTCGCCTACAAAATGGTTCGGAGGCGGTAGACCGGATGATCGCCTTTCGCTTGGCGGCGCTCTACAACTGGGCGAAGGCAACGGAGATGCTAGCCAGATACATGCTTCAGGGCGAACCAGGTGATCCGTTCGGTATGCTGGACAAGCACTTCGAGGCGGGGATTAAGGCAGCCGCCGCGTCAGGCGACGCGCAGCACGAAGTAGTGCTTCGGTGGCTGCATGCGACAGCGCGGATCATGGTAACGAATTCGCTCTGGTGGGCGACGCGGACGGTTAACTCGCGAACCTCGAACTTCGTGCGCTCGCTGACGCATCGGGAACACCAAGCGATGTTCGAGCTTTTGCCGCCGCAGCGCGCCGCGCTGCTCGAACAAGGACTGCTCGACCAAGCGAAGACCGCAATCGTGGTTGATATGCCGACTTCCGGCGGGAAGACCCTGCTCGCGCAATTCCGGATACTCCAAGCGCTGAACCAGTTCCAGTCCAACCGTGGTTGGGTAGTCTACCTCACCCCGACCCGAGCGTTGTCGGCGCAGATCACCCGGCGTCTGCGCACGGACTTTGAGCCTATCGGGCTGCGCGTTGAACAACTGACCGCTGCAGTCGAAGTGGACGCTTTCGAGGAAGAGTTGCTCGCCGAACGAGACGAGCCGTTCGACATCTTGGTGGCAACGCCCGAGAAGCTTTCGCTGGTGATCCGAAACAGGAAGGTAGATCGTCCTCTCGTGCTGGTGGTTATGGACGAAGCCCACAACTTGGAGTCCGAGGGGCGGGGCCTGCGGATCGAGCTGTTGTTGGCAACGGTCAAGAGGGATTGTCCGCAGGCAAACTTCCTCCTGCTAATGCCTTACGTGGAAGGATCGGAGTCAGTAGCGCGCTGGCTGGCACAGGATGTCGATGCGGGCAACGCAATCAGCCTGGGTACGGTTCCGTGGAAGCCCAACGAGCGGATCATTGGCCTATTTCGTGCGGTGGCTGATGACAGCGCACGCGGCGGGTGGCGCCTCGACTTCGATACGCTGACCACGACTGCGAAAGCTATGCCGCTACGCGGAACTCACCGCGTGGGAGGCGTGAAGCCAATCGACGTACCGAAAAGCCAGGTGCTCACCGGGGGCGTGCAGAAGGGGCTCGGGCTACAGACGGCAGCGATTGGCACGGTGATGTCGGCGCGAGGCACGAGCGTTGCGGTCGCCAACAGCATTCGCACGGTTTGGAAAATGGCCGGGGAAGCGGCGCGGAGCCTTCCGGAGATGGAAGACGTGCCGTCGGACATCAGGCTGGTTCAGGACTTCCTGCGCACTGAGATCAGCGCTGACTTCAGGCTGGTTGGCATGCTCGATAAGGGCGTCGGCGTGCACCATGCAGGGCTGTCTGACGATGTCCGGGCGCTGATGGAATGGCTTGCGGAGACGGGCAGCCTTCGGATGCTGTGTGCGACATCGACGATCGCGCGAGGCATCAACTTTCCGGTGTCGTCGGTCTTTCTGTCCTCGCGCTACATGCCGCAGGGAACGAGTTCGGTGGAGATCGCCCCACGGGAGTTCTGGAACCTGGCCGGACGCGCGGGGCGCATCGGCCACGACAGCGTCGGTGTCGTCGGTCTGGCCGAAGGGACTGATCGCGATGCGCTGATCGAGTTCGTGAGTCGAAGCACCGGCGCGCTCGTCTCCCGTCTCGTGGCGCTGCTTGACGAGCTTGCGGCCCAAGGGTCGTTGGCAGAGCTATCGAACGTTCTCTGGAAGGACCAGTGGGAGGACTTTCGCTGCTACATTGCGCACCTGTGGGCCGAGAAGAAGAACCTGGATGTGGTGCTCGCGGACTCAGACCAGCTTCTGAGACAGACCTACGGATACACCTCAATGAGGAACGATCCGCAGCAGAGACAGAAGGCGGATGCCCTCCTGGATGCGACCCAGAGATATGTTCGCAAACTCGCCGATATGCCAGAGGGCATCGCAGAGCTTGCAGATTCTACCGGCTTTTCGCCCGAAGGCGTCCAGGCGGCAATGGGTGGCTTTGGGCGCCTAGAGAGCAGGCTCACCGTGTCGGACTGGGCGCCAGAGAGCCTGTTCGGCAGTGGCGGCAGAATGGCCGACCTGTTCGGGGTCATGTTACGAGTGCCACAGCTCAGCCAGAATCTGATGGAGCTAGGGGGTAAGGGGTCCGACCGGACTCGTATCTCCGAAATCACCAACGATTGGGTAAACGGAAAGGGATTGGAAGCGATAGCGAAAGAGTATTTCCGTCGTGAGAATGACGACGAGGCTGGCACAGCGGCCTTGACGGATGCTTGCAGGGCAATCTATCGCACCATCGTCAACAGCGGGACCTGGGGCATTTCGGCTCTCAGCCGCGTGTCGGGGATCGACTTCGACGTACTCTCGGATGCGGATAAACGACGGATCAATGCACTTCCCGCCATGATCTATCACGGCGTGAGCAGCGAGGATGCGGTGCTGATGCGGATGAATTTCGCCCCTCGGAGCGCCGCAGAGGCGCTAGGCAAGCTTTACCGCGATGTGGTTGGCGAGGATGAGCGTCGGTACTCGGTTGGGCAGGCACGGCGCTTCCTGAGGCAGCTGGGTACGGATGAATGGGACCGAGCGAAGCCGGAAGGAGCACCTCTGTCAGGGAGCGGATACAAGAGGGTTTGGGAGATCCTATCGGGCGATGCTGGTTGACGAATGGCAAATAACTGCCGTCATGGAAAGGAGGTGCTTGCACGTCAACGGTTGATCAGGCAGGCGAATCAAGTACGCTTGTGACTGCCGGAGGAGTCTTGCATACGACTTGCGGCGACGTAGTGACACAACATGACTCGGTGTTCCCGGCGGGTCTTCATCCGCGAGGCCGGAACAGTCCAAACGCCGGCAGGCTGGTCGATTTCCCTCCATTCGGCATGGAGGACCTCCAGGGTACGGGTGGCCGTCAGGTTCAGAAATTGCAGCGCCCGTGCCGACACACTCCCGTTTCGGGAAAGCTCTTCAAAGAAGTCGGGTACGGCGGGATAGGTCATGGCAGGGTGGTGAGCGACTTGCTTCATCCGCGAGGACCTGGGATGCAGCTTGTCCAGATGACCGCGCCAGCGGGCCGGGTTTAAGGGGATCGCGGTACTGATGGGCCGCCGCGAAGTCCAACACGTTCTCGATACGTCCCTGCACCCGCTTGGCCGTCTCGGTCTTGGTGGTCCATATCGGTGAGAGGATCTGCAGGATGTCCTCGGTTGTGATAGCATTAACAGGTTTTTTGCCGATGACAGGCCTTGCATAGGTCTTGAGGGTACTGACCCATTGCCGTGCATGCTTGGCATTCTGCCAGCCGCGCCGGTGGCCCCGGATATAGCGGGCCGCGAAGGCGGTGAAGACAGGAATCCGCTGCAACTCCATTCGTCGGGCCTTGATGGGATCAACTCCCGTGGCCACCTGCCTCCTGCACTTCAGGGCCAAGTTACGGGCATCGGCCAGAGTGACACTCGGATAGCTGCCAAGCCCCATTTCCCGGCGTTTGCCGTGCAGGGTGAATCGCAAGACCCACTCCTTGGCGCCGGACTTCGACACCACCAGGCGGAGTCCGTAGCCGTCTTCCTATTTATCCGGACTGGCTGTCGCAACCTTGCGCACAGAGAGTTTATGAATCGCCGTTCCGTCCTCCTGTTAGGCAAAAATGTCGAGATAGTCCCCCACATAGTCCCCTGACAGGATTGGATCATGGTAGACGCCTCTGAATGGTGTAAGACATTAAGCTATTGATACTACTAATGTTTTTGGATTCTAGAAGATGTTGCTGGAGCCAATACTGTCGGAGGCTCGCTCCGCCAGAACTTATCGCTTCTCCCTGACCCGTGAGGAGAGCAACCATGCCCATCTTTGAATACGAGTGTGGAGACTGCGGTCGTCAATTCGAAAAGATTGTCTACCGGACGTCCAGTTCCGCCGCCTGCGACTCCTGCGGGAGCAGCCGGGTGGAGAAGCGGTACTCCGCCTTTGCGGTCGGCGCAGGCAACTCCATGGAGTCGGAGGCACCTTCTGGCTGCACGACCTGTGGCGCTGAACGCCCGGGGATGTGCCAGCAGATGAATTGAGCCCTGCCGGCAAAACCGGCTTCAACGGGCGGTCAAGCCGGAAACCCCGCCGTCGTTCGGAGAGGCAACCGGAGGAGATAGACTCCTGTTCAGATGGCGTTCCATCACGGCTGCCCTGGTCTTGCTGCTGGGGTGGGTTCCATTGGGGTTACCGTCCGATGCGCCGGTCCTGGTGGAAATCCCCTCCAAGGCGTTGGCGCCGGGAGACCTGCTGCAGGTTCGCCTGCACGCCCCGAGTCCGATCGGCCGGGTCGAGTCTTCCTTCATCGAGCAACCGGTGCGGTTTTATCCCATGGGGGACGGGAGACGGTGGGAGGCTCTGGCAGGGGTTGATCTGGAGGTCAAGCCGGGGCTTTATTCCTTGACCGGAACGGTATGGATGTCGGACGGCCGCTCCAAACGGCTCAAGAAGAGTCTGCGGGTTCTGCCCAAGAAGTTTCCGATTCAGCGCATACGTGTCCGGCAGAAGTACGTCACCCTCAACCAGAGGGATTCCGAGAGGGCTGCCCGGGAACATCGGCAGTTGACGGAAATCTGGGAATCGGCCACGGCCCAAAGACTGTGGGCGAAGCCCTTCGTGAGGCCGGTTTCGAGCAAGCTGACCAGTGGTTTCGGCAGACGCAGGATCGTCAACGGGGAACCTCGTAGCCCGCATTCGGGAGTCGACCTGAAAGCCACCACCGGAACTCCCATCCGCGCTGCCAATTCGGGCAGGGTGGTGATGGCGAAAGATCTGTTTTTTGCCGGCAAGACCATCATTTTGGACCATGGGCTAGGCCTCTATACCGTCTATGCCCACTGCTCGAAGATGCACGCCAAACCGGGAGACCCGGTAGGGCAGGGGGAAATTATCGGGGAGGTCGGCGCCACCGGGCGGGTAACCGGCCCCCATTTGCACTGGGCCTGCCGGATCAACGGCGCTCGCGTCAATCCACTCGATCTCACCACATTGATGTCCGCCCCCGATGGCGGGCGCTAACTGCACCGCCAGCGCAAAAAGAGCGGTCCGCCGGTTTCCGCTGGCGGAACTCCGGGCGAGGCGTCGACCCACCTATTTGAATCACGGCCATGGAGTGGCGACCCGAAATCGGCAGTAACCCCGTCATCACCCTGACAACCGACTTCGGGGTGGATGACCCCTACGTCGGCATGATGAAGGCGGTCATTCTCTCAATTGCCCCCGAGGTCAGGATAGTTGATCTGACCCACGGTATCGGTTCCCATGATGTGATGGAAGCCGCCTTGGTGATCGCGTCCGGCTACGCCTATTTTCCCAAGGGCGCCATTCACGTGGTAGTAGTGGACCCGGGAGTCGGCAGCAGCAGGCGCCCCCTGCTGGTTGTCACCGAGGAGGGATACTTTGTGGCGCCCGACAACGGCGTGCTCAGCCGGATTTATGCCGGTTCTTCCCGGGTAGCCTGTCTGGAGTTGACGGCCGCGCGGTTCTTCCACCATCCGGTGAGCCAGACCTTTCACGGGCGGGATGTTTTTGCTCCGGTAGCGGCCTGGCTCAGCCGCGGGGTTGAACCCGTGCAATTCGGCAGCCCGGTCAAGAAGTGGGAAACCCTCCGCTTGCCGGAGGTGCGGAATCTGGGGCGGAATGGCCTGACGGGAACGATTTTGCGTGCCGACAAGTTCGGAAACCTGATCACCAATCTCCGGATCGAGAAATTTCAGGACCGGCTGCAGGCGGGAAAGTTCAGCCTGAGCATTGGCCCCCATCGGATCCACCAGCTTTGCCGGTCTTACCGCGAGGCTCCAGGCCCGGAACCCTTCGTGATCTGGGGCAGTCTCGGCCTGTTGGAGATTTCCTGCAATCGGGCTTCCGCCGCCAGGCGCCTCCAGGCAGGCGTCCACGATGAGTTTGAAATGCGCTTCCAATGACGTTTGGAACCCGCGGTGTGGCCGGATGTGCCGAGGCGGGGCGGGCGAAGGTTGCGGCAGCCATGGCCGCCCGGCACTTTGTGTTACCGCAAGACATCACAATCAGGCCAACAAGTTTCTGAAAATAAATGACCTGTAATCATAGATCCGGTGCCCTGGCGAGACATGCCGACCAGGGGCATTGACGGAGGTCGGGGACGGTTTCCATGCAACCAACAGCGGCGACAGAAGGTTTGAAGCACCTGCTGATTCAGCCGGAAGCCAAGTTGGACCTGGCTGCCGCAGCCTTGCAGATTGCCCTGGAAGAGTATCCCGATCTCGATGTGGCGAGCTATCTGATGCGCTTGGACCGGCTGGCCGAGCGAGCAGCCGGCCGGCTTTCCCTTTCGGTGGAACCGGGTGTGATGGACAGCCTGGATTGCATCAACCAGACGCTGTATGGCGAGGAAGGGTTTTCCGGGAATTCCGACGCCTACTACGACCCGCGCAACAGTTTCCTGAATGAGGTTCTAGACCGCCGCACGGGGATTCCCATTACCCTGTCCATCGTCTACATGGAGGTGGGACGGCGGCTCGGCCTGGATATTCGCGGGGTCGGATTGCCCGGCCATTTCCTGGTGAAGTGTGTTGCGGCGAGTGGCCAATGGTTGATCGACCCCTTTTTCGGAGGGAAGACCGTCACCGAGGCGGAGTGCCGCCAGCGCTTGAAGCGCCTGCACGGAGAGGAATTCTCCTTCGACCGTTCCTACCTGGATTGCGTCAGCAAGCGCCAGATTCTCGGGCGTCTGCTGGCCAACTTGAAGATGATCTACCTGGGACAGCGGGATTTCAGAAGAGCCTTCAATGTGATCGAAAAAATCGTTGTCATTTTTCCGAAGGCAGCCGGAGAGATCCGGGACCGCGGCTCGGTTTCTTTTCGGCTCCATCGTTTTTCCGAGGCCATGCGGGATTGGGACCGCTACCTGGCCATGGAGCCCCAGGCGTCGGACTCAGGAGAGGTCAAGCAGAACATGAAGGTGGCTGCGACCCAGATCGGTCTTCGCAACTGAGACAGAACACGGGTTCACAACATCGGGCCTGCTCGCCAGAGGGCGAACTCCCGGTGACCGATGATCTCGTTCTTGGCGAGTTTGCCGGAGGCTACGGCAAGGATTGTGTCGAAAATGTGCTGGCCGACCTCGTCCAGGGTTTGGGTCCCATCAATGATTGTGCCGGCGTTGATATCCATGTTCTCTTCCAGATGGTGGAACATGCGGCTGTTGGTCGCGATCTTGAGGACCGGGACGATGGGGTTTCCGGTGGGAGTTCCTCGCCCGGTGGTGAAACAGACGACGTTGGCTCCGCTGGACACCAACCCGGATACCGACGGGGTATCGAAACCGGGTGAATCCATGATCACGAAGCCGGTCCGGTTGATTCTCTGCGCATAGTCGAAGACGGCTTGCAGTGGAGTGTTTCCTGCCTTGCGGATGGCCCCCAGCGATTTCTCCACGATGTTGGATATCCCGCCTGCAATGTTGCCCGGGGAAGGGTTCTCGTCCAGTTCTCCTCCCAGCGCGGCCGCGTAGGCCTTATAGCGTTCCAGGATTCGCCACAAGCCCTCGGCAGCCTGGGTGGAGGCCGCACCCCTCATCAGCAGATGTTCGGCGCCATAGATCTCCGGGGTCTCCGGCAGCACGGTGGTGCCGCCGCAACTGACGATATGGTCGCTGGCGCGCCCCAGAGCCGGATTGGCTGAAATACCCGAGTAGGCGTCCGACCCTCCGCACTGCAGACCCAGCAGCAGGTGTTTGGCGGAGATGCTCGTACGTCTGCATTCTCGGGCCTGTTCCACCAGTTCCTCCACGATTTGAATACCCTGCGTCACGGCCGGGGTGGTGCCCCCGGCTCCCTGGATGGTCAGGTAGCGGACCCGGCCCCGAGTATGGGTCTGCAACTGCAGGGGAAGGCTGGAGTGGCACCCCTGCACACACTCCACGTTGCTCTCCTCGCAACCCAGACCCAACACCAGGACCGCGGCAACGTTGGGGTGGTACATGATCCCGTTATAGACGCGCATCAGTTGGGCGATGTCCTCCCCCTTCTCGCCGCCGCATCCCTCCTGGTGAGTGATGGGAATGACCCCGTCGAAATGGGGGTCGTCCTGAAACCGCTGCTCGAAATGTCTGGCGATGAGCTGCGTTGGATGGCTCGAGCAGATCACGGTCGATAGCACCACCACGTAATTGCGGGTGCCGACGCCGCCCCATTCCCTCCGGTAGCCCTGAAAGCTGGGGACCTCGCCGGAGGGGCGAAACCGCACCGGCTTGGGATCGATTCGGGTCGACTTGCGGCGGGCGCTGGTGTCGGGGGCCATATTGTGATTGTGGACCGTGCTGCCCTCGGGAATGGGAAGGGTTGCAAGACCGATGACTTCCCCGTAACGGAGGACCGTCTCGCCGGAAGCGATCCCTCGCAATGCAATCTTGTGGCCCGGTTGCACCGTCTGGGTGACCAAGAGGCGAGTGCCGTTGGAGCTCAAGAGAGTTCCCTTGCCGATGGTGGCCTTGGCCACGGCCACGTTGTCTTCGGGATGAATGACGATCGCTTTATCCGCCAGGCTGGCTTCGCTCATGGAGATGCATCCTTATGGGCAATGGCACTCGAACTGTTGTGGCATTGCATTGCAGACAGGGGGGTTATCCGATTCAGGGGCCTGAGGGCCCGCCCTGATTCCGGGGAGGCATGATACCAGATGGACTCTGGCTCACGGGAGTGAAATCGCTTGCGATGTCGGTGGGGTGACCGCGCTGCCGGAGACCTTGAGTTCGCACGGCGCTTCCGTTCATCCTGGGGATCCCGGATCGTCAGCCGAATAACGGAGCAACCCCTTGACTGTTTCGGGTAGGCGTTCGAATACGGACGCCGGCAGGGAAGGCACCTCGGCGTTGGCCCCACCGGTGGCATCGACGATATCCTGACGATCGACGGTGCCGGGGCGGAGAGGGTCGAGGTTCAGCCACCAGGGCGCGTAGCGCACAATGACGGCAACCCGGTCCCGATCGGTTCGATTGGTGGCCACGGCATGCCAAAGGCGGGCGTCGCAGACGGCAACGGTACCGGCGGATCCCAGCAGGCGGCACTCATGGGGGTGGGGAGCGAGGGGGTCGACGGGTCCCCCTTTCCTGGGGTGGTTGGGCTTGCGGTGGCTGCCCGGGACCACAACGGTGGCGCCGTTCTCCTCGGTGAAATCGGTCAGCATCCAGAAGGTCACCAGATGCATGAGTAGATCGGGGTAGGGAGCCGGAATGCAGGCAGCGCTATCCTGATTGTAGGGCCAATCGGCGTGGAACGCCCCCCGCGGGATTCCCGGACCGTTGACCGAGCCCGTCAGCATGGAAATGCGAACATGGGGACCCAGCAGAGATTGAGCCAGCCCCAGGACCCGGGGATGGGCCAGGAAGGGAGCCAATGCCTGGTTCACTCTCAAGAATCCGGGGACGTGTCCGACCGGCATGGGCATGTCGGTGTGGATCCTGACGTCTCTGGCGACGCTCCGACGCAGGTCATCCAGTTCCCCTGGCGGAAGCACTCCCGGAATGAGGCAGTAGCCTCGCTCGGCCAGTTGGGAAGCCAATGCCGTGTGGTTTGCGTTCACTTCTACCTCTTACAAGTTGCAGACGCGGCTCCGGGTATCCGGGTGTCGAGTGAAAGGAAAAAGCGTGGAGATATGCGGGTTAGACCCGATGGGTGGTCTTGATGGCTTCCAGAACTTCTCGGTCTTTCTCCAGGATGGCAGGGTTGTCGCTGCAGCAACTACCGGACGCGGCTGAGTCCTGTATCACCGGCAGTGTCAGGCGGTGCTGGGTTGTCTCGAGGGGAACTTTCTTGCCCTTCGCGAAGATGTCATGTCTCCCCCGGGTCTTGTGCCATTCCGCCAGGCTGGCCGTTTGGTGCATGTTTTCGATGATCTGTCTCCAGCCGACCCCGGTGTTGTAGGCGCAGAAGGAAATCTCTCCCTCCTGGGTGCCGTAGGGAATGACGCACATCTCGGTGCGCCGGAAATCGTAGGTCCACAGATCCTGGAACCACATGCCTTCCACGCACAGCACCCGCCAGTCATCCAGGTTGCTGCGGGTCTTCATGCGGTCGTTGCGGTCGCTGTCCGATCGCGCCGAGCTCGGCTTGAACAGGTTGACGATTTGGGAGATCGGGAAACCCCGGGGAGCCAGGTCGGCTTTGAAGTTGCGCAGAATGGCCAGGGCCAGTTGGGCTCCGGTCAAGGCCTTTCCGCGAGCGGTGTCGGTTATGACCGCCACGTCCCGGATGAACTGCTCGTAATCGAAGAACTTGAACAGGGGCGTCCATTCGCGGGTCCGGCGGTTGACCACCAGCAGGCTGAAGATGCCGCAGTTGGGGTGGCAGTTGCAGGCGCTCCATCCCCAGGAGGCGTCCGCCCCTTGCAGCAGATCCATCACGCTGGTGAAGGCGCTGTAGGAAGACAGGGGAAACCAGTCTCGCAGGGGCTGCCAGTCGGCGGACAACTGGCCCTTGAGGTCCTGGGTCATTTGAGAAAGGGTGTAGCGTTGGGCGTATCGCGTGCTGTCTTCGACGTCTTCATCCCGGCCGGTGAAGGACACGGGTTGGAAGGCGATGGTTTGAATCTTGTCGACGTTGCGAGCCGCAAAATCGACGATGGATCCGATTCCCCGGTTGTTGACGCCGTTGACGATGGTGGTCACCAAAGTGGTTTTCATGCCGACTTTGGCCATGTTCTCGATGGACTGCAACTTGACGTCGAACAGATTGCCGACGCCGCGGTGACTGTTGCTCTCTTCGCAGGTGCCGTCGAACTGCAGGTAGGCCCCGTGAAGTCCCGCTTCATGGGCCTGCCGGGTGAACTCCTCGCTCTGCGCGAAGCGAATCCCGTTGGTGGCCGCCAGAACCCGATAGAATCCGACCTTCTTGGCGTAGGCGACGGCTTCTATGAAGAATGGGGAGAGGGTGGGTTCTCCTCCCGAGAAGAGGATGATCACCTGGCGACGTGGCTTGTAGGAGACGGCACGGTCCAGAATGGCCTTGATGTCTTCAAACTCCGGTTGATGCACATAGCCAACCTGATTGGCATCCATGAAGCAGGGATTGCACATCATGTTGCATCGGTTGGTCAAATCCACCGTCAGCACAGCGCCGCGTCCGAACTTGATGCTGGAGTTCCCATGGCGATGGACGTGGTCATCTTCGGAGCAACGGAAATCCCGTCCAAAGAAGAGGCCTTCGATTCGACGGGTAAACTCGGGGTCGGTGGAGAGCACATCTTCGAAGGGCCCGTGCTTGTCGCACACCTTCCGCATGATCACCTTGCCGCCCTCTTCCAGAATCTGGGCCTTGATTTCACCCGGGTGCCCGGACATCAGGGTGGAGAGGTCGGCTTCGCCGTTAATGATGGCATTGCGAACCTCAGGCACGCAGCGCGGACACAAGGAGTCGGTGATCCTGGGGAATCCCAGGGTGGGAGCCGAGCGTTCGTGGCTCTTGAGCATCTTGCCTGGAGCCCAGCGGGGAGTCGGGAGCTTTCCCTCCGGGAAGCTTCGATTGACGGCCTGGAAGGTCTTCCAGGTCAGATCGGCTACACCGGAGAGAAAAGACGAACCCGAAAGCTGGTGCCACCAGCTTCGGTTCCGACCATCTCTAAACATGTGGTCTGTGTACATCAATGCCTCCGAGACTGAGGGAATTGAGACCGCACACTACCAAGGCAGGATGGTAAGGGCCGTAACCGAATCACAGGCCTTTGGTTACCCGTCTCAAGGTACCAATTTCAGGTCGGCGTTGTCCAGGAAAAACTGCCTACGGAAAACTCCTCGGGGGAAGCCCGCAAGGCCACGGCGGGATGGCAGGTTGCCTGGTTGCGATCCTCGAGAGCGGAGCCGACGAGCGGGATTGAACCGCTGACCTGTCGATTACGAATCGACCGCTCTACCAGCTGAGCTACGTCGGCCTGAGCCGCCAGCGCTTGCCAAGACGAGAAAATGCCCATCCCGAAGGATGGGCATTTCAAAGAGGAGAGGGTTGACAAAAGAGTCAATACCCACCGTATCGGTTACTATAGTGAGGTGGGGCACTGATTGTCAAGCCTCTTTTCGAAATAAATGGATGGAGCGCGAAACCGAAGAATATTTTTAGGTCACTTATTGTCTATGGTTTAAATGGCTTAATGGAGGACTGCATTCAGTTATCTTGCGCTATGAAGATTGAGTCATGACCCGGTTCGAGCAGGAAAAGTGGCAAGCCAGGTACGCCTCATTGCCCTCCGGCCCACTGCCCCCCAAACCTGCGGCTCGGTGGCTTCACCGCTGGGAGGGGGTCATTCCGCGGCGGCGGGTGGTCGATCTGGCTGTTGGCCTGGGAGGCAATGCCTTTCACCTGGCGGCGCGCGGGGCCTCGGTGCTGGGGATCGATGTCTCGGAACGGGCGGCCAGGGCGCTGCGCCGGACGGCCTTGGACCGTGGCTTGAAGCTTGAGTTGATCGTTGCCGATCTGGATGTTTTCCCGCTACCGCCGAACCGCTTCGATGCGGTTCTTTGCTTTTTCTATCTCAATCGACGCCTCTTCCCCCAAATCAGGGACAGCCTTAAACCAGGCGGCGTCCTGCTGATGGAGGCCTTCGTAACCGATCCGCAACGGGCGGAAAAGGATCAACCCGGCTACCGGCTGGCCGAGAGGGAACTGCTGGCGGCCTTCGATGATTGGGAAATTCTCGACTATGCCGAGGGCATCCACCGGGGAACTGGCCCCTCGCAGGCGGCTACGGCCCGCATTTGCACCAGGAAACCCTAGCCAGGGCATGCCCAGCGCAGTTTGTTACCCACAAGCCCTTACCATGGAGCCGATCAAGGTAGTGAAGATAAACTACTTTTCGTCTTGCCATCAGCGACCTGGTGAGAAATGCGGGCTAGCCCTATACTGTTGGGCCTTTGACGATGTGCGGGACTTTGGGGGTGGTCAAAGCAGCTGGATCGGCCCCGGGTAGCGGGCGACGACTTCGTCCGCCGTCAAAAGCGTAAGCCCTTCGATCTGGGCCTGCGCGATCAAGATACGGTCGAACGGATCCTTGTGTATGGGGGGAAGCAGATCCACAGCCGCCGCGTGAGCGCCGCTTACCGGCAATTCCACGTAACCGTTCTCCAGCAACCCCCGGCGCAGCAGGCCCGGGTCGGCGCTGAATTCCTCTCGCCCGAGCCCCCTCTTGATGGCTACCTCCCAAATCGAAGCGGCGCTATAGACCAACTCGTTCTCCGGATCTTCTATCAGCCCACGCGCATCGGCCGACAATTGACGCGACGCGCCCGCTGCCCAAAGTAAAACATGTGTGTCGAGAAGGAGATTCAACCGTCACCTTCGAACAGGGCTTCGATCTCTTCGGAGCCCATGCGGTCGAAATCCCTGGGTGCCGAGATTTTTCCGGCCATGAATCCGACCCGACGGGCGGCCCCGGGACTTGGCGCTTCCACGGCGACGACTTTGACGACGGGCTTGCCCGCGCGCGCAATAATGAACGGCTCGCCATTAGCGGCTGCCTCGACGAGACGTGAGAGATGGGTCTTGGCTTCGTGCATGTTGAATGTACGCATGACCTGACTCCTTAAACTTAGTCTATATAGCTTAGTCCAATATGGCAAGCTCCCACAACTGCCATCCTGGATTGTCGAAGAGGAAATTAGGCTCCAATTAGAAAAAGACCCTTTTGAGCCTTTTGCAAAATTCGGAATCGGGCATGACATTGGGCTGGCAACAGTGATGTTCCGGCGGTGACTACCCAGCTGCAAAGACCCTTTTGAAGGAAAAAGCCCGAATCTGATGGCCGGATGGCCAGCGGTCGCCGGACGCAGGCACAGCTTACCCGCTCCCGGCCTTGAGGCGGGCGAACCTGCTGTGCGGTTGGGGGTGGCAACCCGGTTTTCAGAGCGTCAGGCGCATCAACTGATCCACCGTCAGGGCCAGAATGCCGAACATCAGGTGGCACCTCACCTTGTCGGGGCCGCGAACCCTCACCTGCCTCCCGCCAAACTCCTCCTTGAGCCGTCCGTTGACCCGCTCCACCGTCGAGCGTTCCCGGTAGCGCCGCGCCTCGGGAGTCACTTGGCCGATACAGCGCCGGGCCAGTGCCTCCCGCTTCCGCTCGGCTTTCAAGGCAGCTCTTCGGCGGGGGTTGACGTCAATAATCGGCACATGCCCCAGCTTCTCACTGAAGGCCCGGATCTCCGGCGCATCGTAGGCGCTGTCCATCAAGTCGTAGAGACTCTCGACCCGCCTTGCCGTCAGCGTCGCCAGCGGGATGGCTGCCTGAGAGTCATGCACCGAGGCCGAGGTCAGCAGACAACTGACCGGAATCCCGCCGTCAATGGCGTCGAGGTGTAGCTTGTAGCCGGTCCAGCTCTCCTGATGCCCCTTGGCGTTGCGCTTGACGCCGATGTCGCAGGCCTTGGGCAACTCCTTCAACATTTCCTCCAGCGTCATCGACCCCTGCCGCTCCAGCCGGCTCAACCGCTTGGGCCGTCGCTCGCCCTTCGGCGGCCGGCCCCGCCGGCGCTTCCGCTTGGCCTCCGGGGCAGCCTTGGCCGCTGGCTTTTCCCGTCCCGCAATCGCCGTCGAGTCCCTCGACACATGCCCCGCCAAGTGGCCCTTCAGCGTCTCCTCCAGCAATGCCTCGTGCAAACGCCCCGGCAGGTCGCTCTCAGCGAATTCCGCAAAGGCCCGCGAGAAGGTCGACTCGCTCGGCACCTCCCACGCCCTCTCCCAGCCGCACAGCCGCCGCAGCCTCCCCTCACTCCTCAGCCGCTCCACCAAACCCCGCGTGGTCTCCACCTCCAGCATCGACTTCGCCAGATAGGCCCGCGCCAGCACTGCCCGATCCTCCAGCGGCCGGCCACGCCAGCCCCGACTGTAAGGCAGCAACTCCTCCACCCGCACCAACTCCAACACCTGCACCAGCCGCTGGTAACGCTCTCCCAGAGGCCCCAAAACCTCCTCCAGCAGGGGAAACAGCTCTCGTTGAAACCGGAACCAGTGTCGTGATAGGGTTTCCCTAAGGGGCAACTTCCACCTCCGTTCATCATGTGGTTCAGACACCTTCATGATACAACAGACAGTGGTCTTGCCCCTCCTTCCACCTGCCCTCCTTGATCTTTCCCCCCGTGAAAATTCCCGCTATCTGCGAATTTTGCAAAAGGCTCTTTTGAATATCCCTTTTCCAATGGCCCGTGCCGGGCATAGCCCGGCCCGCGCCCGGCTTACGCCCACGGCTACCTGCTGCCGCCGCTTCGCGGCTCGATGGGTCGCCCGGGCGTTCGCCCGGGGATTATCAATTGCTAACAAGTTTCGCCCCCGCCCTGTCGTGCGGGTCATACGAGAGTGAAACAATCGGAAATCGATCATCCTTTCGCGACCGTGGAATCCCGTCGCGGTTAACGTCAATGCCTTGGTGTCCCTTCGTCGTTCTTCGTGGCCCTTCGTGGATAACTCTTTTTCCTCTTTTTCTTTTGTTTCAAGTAAGCCTCTTCCACAGAAGCCTTCCGATGCGATATTTTGAGGCGGAGCGGCAACCGCAGCGCGGCCGGTCCAGTCCTGGAACGGGGGAAGGGGAGCGATGGCTCTGGTTGAAATTCTGCTGAACGGGGAGACCAGAAAGCTGAAGGCCGGAACCACGGTGGAGGAACTGGTCCGGGACCTGGGCTTGGTTCCGGGCCGTCTGGCGGTCGAATACAACCTCCAAATCCTCAAAAGGAAGCATTGGGCGGCAACCGCCCTGACCCAAGGGGATCGAGTTGAGATCGTTCACTTTGTGGGAGGCGGAGCCGTCGCCGGTCCGCGGTCATGCCGGCGGTATCGTTCAACCGGTCCCAATACGCGAAAGGCATCGTCACATGCACTGTTTTGAAGTTCTTGGCCAACAGGCGTTCTCGTCCGAAAAAATGAAGAAGGTCAGCCTTTTCGACACGGCCAACCTTTTTTGCGATCTCTATTGCCTGCGCCCCGGACAGTCCCAGAAGCCCCATACCCATCAGGGCGCCGACAAGATCTATTTCGTTCTGCAGGGACGGGGAACTTTTTTGGTCGGAGAGGAAGAGAAGGTGCTCGAGGCCGGAGAGATCGTGCTGGCTCCTTCCGGAGCTGTCCACGGAGTGACCAACAACTCCCCGCAAGCCCTCAATCTGCTGGTGGTGATGGCTCCCAACCCGAACCGGCAACCCGGACGTTCCCGATAGACGAGGGGCACGAGCGCACGGGCTCCTTTTTTCCAACAACATTCTACTATCAGGCCCTTTGACGGCAGCACCCGGGGATGACTGCGGTCTTAGCCCGCATTTCTCACCAGGTCGCTGGTGCCATGACGAAAAGTAGTTTATCTTCAATACTTTGATTGGCTCCATGGTAAGGGCTTGCGGGTAACAGACGGCGCTGGGCATGCCCTGGCTTGTCTTTTTCCCTTCAGCGCGCACATGCTCCCTCGCGCGTAGTGACCGCTACGCTCTTCGGTCGCGAGCACGCGCTGAAGGGAAAAATCCTGCGCCATGATCATGCCCCCTGGTGAGAAATGCGGGCTAGCTCATTTCGACCGCAATCTTCTCCTGATCGACTCCAGCGCCTGGTCCAGCTCCGGCACTCCGATGAGCCTGCAGCAGAGCCCGTAGATGGAGACTCCGGCCGCTACCGAGAGGGCAAGGATCAGGGCTCTGCCGAAAAAGGCGACCGGCAGGAAGACGGCGGCCATCCACTGGTAGAGAGCGTAGGTGCCCAGCGCCATCACCAGAGAAGCTCCCAGGACCTTCAGGAGAGTGGTCAGAATCTTTGCCGACTGCAGGGCCCCGGCGGTCTTCTGCAGCCAGTGGTAGAGAAGCATAGCGTTGAGCAGCGCTGCCAGGGAGGTGACCAGCGCCAGCACCCGGTAGCCCATGCCCACGCGCTCGATGAGCAACAAATTGGCGGTGACGCTCAGGGCCAGGGTTGCGGCACTTATCAGAACCGGGATGCGGGGCCTGTCGAGCGCATAGAAGGCCGGCACCATGAGCTTGATCACCGAGTATGCAGCCAGTCCCAGAGCGTAGTAGATGAGCACCCATCCGGTCTCCAGGGTGTCCGCGGCGGTGAATCGGCCTCGTTCATAGATCAGGGACACCACCGGATGGCTGAGGCAGATGAGTCCCAGGGATGCCGGCACGTTTAAGAACAGTGAGAGGCGTAGAGACGTGGAAAGAGTGTCGCGAAGTTGCCGGTTCCGATGGTGTGCGGCATGGGCGGAGAGAGTGGGTAGAGCTGCCGAAGCGATGGCCACGCCGAAGATGCCGATGGGTAGATACATCAGGCGAAAGGCGGCGTTGAGCCAACTTACGGCGCCTTCCTGCTGGTAGCTCGCCAGCCAGGTGTTCACCAGGAGGTTGACCTGGGTAACCGCCAGGCCAAAGGTTCCCGGACCCATCAGCAGCAGGATCTTCTTGAGGCCTGGATGTTCGAAGGAAACACCCAAGGTGTACTGAAATCCGAGTTTGTAGAGGGACGGGAACTGGACCGCCACTTGCAGCGCCCCGCCGACGATCACCCCTACGGCCATTCCAACCACCGGATCGACGCCATAGGCCGGCAGAAGCCAGTACAGAGACAGGGCCACCACAATGGATCCCAGGTTGAAAGTGGCCGGAGCCAGGGCCGGAATGAAGAATTTCCCGTGGCAATTCAGCATTCCCATGGCGATGGCGGCCAGGGCCACCAGCAGCAGGAAGGGCAACATGATACGGGTCAACAGGACGGTGAGCTCGAACTTGCCGGGTTGGTTGCCGAAACCGCCGGCAATTGTTTCCACGATCCAGGAAGCATTGAAGATTCCCAGCAGGACGATCAGACCCAGGACAATCGCCAGGAAGTTGATAACCAGGGAGGCCAGACGCCAGGCGGCCTGGGGACCCTGGCGTTGCAGGGTCTTGGTGAAGGTGGGCACGAAAGCCGCACTCATGGCCCCTTCGGCAAAAAGATCCCTCAGAAGGTTGGGAATTCTGAATGCGACGTAGAAGGCGTCGGTTTGAAAGCGGGTGAACAGAGCCAGCAGAAGGGTTTCCCGCACCAGGCCCAGGATCCTGCTGATGATGGTCGCAAGGCTGATCAGCCCGGCGGATTTGACTAGCGGAGGGGGCTCATGGGTCATCAGGGCAACCGCCGGGGGGGGTGAGTGCAAGTTACTTCATCAGGTCTTCAACTTTTCGTTGAAGTTGTCTGAGAGACTTGTTCATTTCCGGCAGCTTGGCGAAGAGCACCGAACACTTCAACCAAAGTCGGTTGTCAATGGCGGGATAGCCGGACACCAATTTGCCTGGTGGGACGTCGGAGGGGATGCCCGTCTGGGCGGTTGCGATGGCGCCGTCGCCGATCCGGCAATGGCCGGCCACCCCGACTTGACCGGTCAAGATCACGTTGTCGCCGACATCGGTGCTTCCGGCCAGACCGACTTGGGCGCAAAGAAGGGTGTCCCGGCCCACCTTCGATCCGTGCCCTACCTGGACGAGATTGTCGACCTTGGCTCCCTTGCGGACGCGGGTTTCGCCAACAGCGGCCCGGTCCACGGTGGCGTTGGCCTGGACCTCCACCTCATCTTCCAGAACCACGGCTCCCGCCTGAGTGATCTTGGCGTAGCTTCCGTCCTCCCGCTTGGCGAAGCCATAGCCGTCGGCGCCGATGACGACGCCGTTTTGCAGGATCACCCCGTTGCCGATGGAGCAGTTCTCGCGAACGCAAGCGTGGGAGTGCGCCGTGAAATCGTGGCCGATAGTGACCCCGGAATAGATCACGACATGAGGATGCAGAACGACGCTGTCCCCGATGACCACATCCCGGTCGACAATGACATAGGGACCGATCGAAGGATTGCTGCCGATCACCGCGCTGTCGGCAATGACTGCCGTCCCGTGGATGCCCGGCGGCGGATCCGGGGGACTGTAGAACAGCTCGATCGATTGGGCGAAACTCAAATAGGGGTTGCTGGAGCGGAGCGTGCTGACAGTCAAGGGGGGAAATTCCCTGGACACGATGATGGCCGAAGCCTGGGTGGAGCCAAGACTCTTCTGGTATTTGCGATTCGTGAGGAAAGTCAGCTCGCCGGGCCGGGCTTCGTCGATGGGGGCGACGCCGCTGATAAGCAGATCGCCGTCCCCCTCGAGGTCGCAGTTCAGAGCCTTGGCAATCTCGGCTAGAGTCATGGTGGGCAGGCTCGTGGCGGCTTCCGGCAAAGGCTGAAATTATATTACGATAACAGTGGCGTCAAGGGAACGAGTGCTTCAATGTTCAGCGAAATCTCGGGATTCATCAACTACCTTACGGTTGAAAAAGGACTTTCCAGAAATACCTTGGCCGCCTACAAGTCGGATTTGGCAAAGCTCCAGCGATTTCTGGAAAAGCGGAAACTCCCTTTGGCAGCTTTGACTCCGAACCAGCTGCAGGATTTCGTTCAGACACTTCAGCAGGAAGCCGGCTCCGCTTCAAGAGTTCTGTCCGAGCTGCGGAAATTTCTGAAGAAGCGGAAACTATCTCTGGAATCCCTGACTCCGAGCCAGCGGCAGGAATTTGTTCAGACGCTTCAGCAGGAATCCGGGTCCGCTTCAAGAGTTCAGTCGGCGCTCCAGAAATTTCTGAATAAGCGGAAACTGTCTTTGGAATCCCTGACTCCGAGCCAGCGGCAGGAATTTATCCGCAAGTTTCAGCTCGATGCCCGCTCCATTTCAAGAATTCTGTCCGCGGTTCGCGGCCTTTGCCGTTGGATGGTCCTGGAGGGAAGACGAACCGAGGACCCTTCCGAGAACCTGGAATTGCCGATCGTCTGGAAACGGCTGCCCGGGGTTCTGTCCCTGAGACAGGTGGAAGCTCTGCTGTCCCAGCCCGACCGCAAGAAGCCCCGCGGTCCCGGAGACAAGGACATGTTGCTTAGAGACAAGGCCATGCTGGAAGTGCTCTACGCAACGGGTCTGCGTGTTTCGGAGCTGGTGTCTCTGGAAGTCAGGGACCTGCATCGCGATCGCGACCAGGGGTACCTGAACTGTCAGGGAAAAGGTGGAAAGGTGCGGGCCGTTCCCCTGGGCAACTCAGCCAGGGAGGCATTGGAGCAGTACATGGAGCATGCCCGCCAGAGTCTGCTCAAGGGAAAGGGTTCTTCCCTGGTCTTTGTCACCAACCGAGGGCGGGGGATGACCCGCCAGGGGTTCTGGAAGATGATCAGGCGATACGGGGAACTGGCGGGGATCCGGTCGTCTCTCAAGCCCCATGCCTTGCGCCATTCCTTTGCGACCCATCTCTTGCAGCGGGGAGCCGACCTGCGGGCGGTGCAGATGATGCTCGGTCACTCCGATCTCTCCACCACCCAGATCTATACCCATGTATTGAAAGAGCGCCTGAAGGGGATCTACCGAGAGCATCACCCCAGGGCCTAGCCCGCATTTCTCACCAGGGCATGCCCAGCGCTGTCTGTTACCCACAAGCCCTTACCAGAGAGCCAATCAAAGTACTGAAGATAAACTACTTGTCGTCATGGCACCAGCGACCTGGTGAGAAATGCGGGCTAACCCGGTCTGTGTCCTGCGGGCAGGGTGGATCCAGCCAGGGGAATCGAGACCAGAAAGGAGGTTCCCCGGCCAACCTGGCTTTCCACGGCAATGGTGCCCGAGTGGTCGTCGATGATCTTTTTGGTAATCGACATTCCCAGGCCGAACCCCGTCCGCTTGCCTTGGGTGAAGAAGGGCTGAAATAGAGTGGCTCGAGCGTGGGCGGGAATGCCGCCGCCATTGTCGGTGAGCCGGATGCAGGCTTGATCCTCCCGGGTTTCGGTGCGAATCGAGAAGGTGCCTCCACCCTTGAGCGCATCCTTGGCATTGACCGCGATATTCAGCAGAGCTCGCCTGAATTTGTCCTTGTCCACGGTGACCCGGGCATCGCAGTTGAACTCCTGTTCAAAACGGGTGCCCTCGTCTTGGAACAGGGCCTGGATCTCAGTGCAGCAATTCCTTAGAACCTGATCGAGGTTGCAGGTTTCCGGCGACATGCAGGTCTGCTTGTCGTTGGCGAACTGCAGGATCTCGTCCAGCATCCGTTCCATGCGTTCGACCTCAAAATGGATGAATGCCAGGCATTCCTGCTTTTTGTCGGTCGACAGGTCGAAGTCACTCAAGACGGAAGCAAAACCCTTGATGACGGTGATGGGCGTTCGGCAGTCGTGGACGATGGTATTGACCATGGTGCCGACCGCCGCCAGCTTTTCCGTTTTGATTCGTTCCTCCTGACCCTGCCTGATGCGGTCCATCATGTGGTTGAAGTGGTCGGCCAGTCCCTCCAGTTCGTCACCCGTCTTGACTTGGATTCGGTGAGAAAGGTCGCCCGCGGAGGCCTTCAGGGCTCCGCCGACTATGGTCGACACGGGGACCGTGATCCGGTTGGCCAGGATGCAGGCGCCCATTATTCCCGTCGCGGCGGCCGCCAGGCCCACCGCCAGGATGACGAGCTGAATCTCCCGTACCTGCTGATTCATGCCATCGGTCGAAAATCCCAGTCGGACCGTTCCCCAACGTCCCGGAGACTCGGGCGACAGGACCGGGACCGTGAAATCCAGGACCGGATCGAAAGAAGCACCCTTGCTTGCAGCAAATCGGAGTCGACGAAAGAGGGGTTTGCGCGCTTGCAGGGACTGCCGGGCCGCAACTCCCGTCGGATGGGTGTCGATCAGGGAACCGTCTTCGGAATGGGCTGCCACCTTGCCTTCCTTGTCATAGACGATGACATAGAGGAGGTCGGTTTCCCGCCGAGCCAGTCGTGCGTTGATTTGGAGCATGCGGTAGTTGTAGGTCTGCAGATGGGTCAAGTTGGCTCCGCTGGCAAAGATCCGGGCGATGGCGATGCCGCGCTGCCGGGTGTGGTCGCGAATGACCTGGCGCATGTGGTGACTCAGCAATCCAATTGCCGGCAGGAGGACCGAGGCGAGCAGGAGGACGGTAGCCAATATCAACTTCGTTCTCAGGTTAATTCGAAAAAAAGCGCGCATGTAGGCCTCCACCGGAGGGAGTCCTGTATGGCGATGCTGCTGGAAGGTGTTGGGGAGGGCGGTATCCTAACACCGCCCATGAGGCCGGTCAACCACTCCGGCGCCTCCGCGGACCCCTGCTGGCGGGGCTGTCGGGTCTGTTTGGTTTCCGGAGATTGTGTGATACTTTGGGGCGCTTATCTGACCGGCGGCAGGAGTCACCGGGCAGACGGCGCAGCGACCGGCAGGGCTGTCGGCGACCCCGCTCTCGAGAGTGTCGAGGCGTCGACATCCCATCGGTGGTTGGAAGCCCGATGGGGATTCTGAGCAGTGAAGCCATCATCCTGCGGACCTATCCGCTCAGGGAAACCGATAAGCTGGTGGTGGCCTATACTCGAAAGTACGGCAAGGTGCGCGGGGTGGCTCGTGGAAGTCGCCGGATCAGAAGCCGCTTTTCCGGCCGGCTGGAACCCTTGTCCTGGGTGGAGCTGGTTGCCTTCGAAGGGCGTAATCAGGAGTTGGTGTCTATCGACAAGGTGGAGTTGCTGAAGGGTTATGGCTTGGCGATGCAGGACTACCAGGCCTACCTGCGTTCCTCCTATTTGTTGGAGCTCCTGATGGAAACAGTTCCTGAACATGAAGCCAACGATTCGCTGTTTCGCCTGCTGTTGCATGTGCTACCGTTGCTGGGGGATAGTCACGACTCCCGGCTGGCCTCCGTCTATTTCCAGATCTGGCACTTGAAACTGGCAGGGTTGCTGCCCAGCCTTGCCGCATGCAGTCGTTGCGGTGCGGCATTGGGCCGCAGTACGGGAGCCTGGCGCCGATTGGAAGTTCTGGGACTTTTCTGCCAGGAATGCCGACAAGGTGCTGGACATCGGGTATTGGGGGAGGTCCTGGAGTTGGCTGATCAGGTGGTGAAGAAGTCTTTACCGGATCTGGCCCGCGGGAAAATAGCCAGCAAGACCGTTTCCGCGCTTAACGCGGTAGCCGAGGAGATGGCGCAGACCGGCTTTGAGCGGAAGTTCGATTCACTGTCGCTCCTGCGGCAGGAATCCGGGAATCGGTAGATCATGTGGTTCCAACGACTGTTCATGGAATTGCTGACGTTCTGGGCAGAGCAGGGCTGTGTCATCCACCTGCCCTATGACGTGGAAAAAGGGGCCGGAACCATGAACCCGGAGACCTTTTTCCGGGTTCTGGGGCCCGATTCCTATCGAGTGGCCTATCTGGAGCCCAGCCGGCGTCCCGCAGACGGCCGATATGGCGAGAATCCCAACCGGGTCCAAAAGCACCACCAGCTTCAAGTCGTCCTGAAGCCCGGCCCGCCGGATGTGCAGTCTCTCTATCTGGAGAGTTTGGAGAAGCTCGGCATTCAGCTGCGAGCTCACGATATTCGATTTGAAGAGGACAATTGGGAATCGCCCACGCTCGGGGCCTGGGGAGCCGGCTGGCAGGTCCTGTTGGACGGACTGGAGATTACCCAGTTCACCTATTTCCAGCAGGCCGGGGGACTGGAGCTGAATCCGGTTTCGGTGGAAATTACCTACGGGTTGGAACGAATCGGCATGTTCCTGAACCACTTGTCGGATGTATTCGATCTGGACTGGAACGCCGGGGTCAGTTATCGGGACCTCAGGCACGAGGACGAAGTCCAGTTTTCCCGTTACAATTTCGAAGTTGCCGATGTCGACCGGCACTTCGGCTGGTTCAACGACTATGAAAAGGAAGCCGACCGCCTGATAGAGATGGGGTTGATCTTGCCGGCCTACGATTACTGTCTCAAATGCTCGCATACCTTCAATGTCCTGGATGCCAGGGGCGCCATCGGTGTCTCGGAACGCACCCGGTTGATTCAGCGCGTGCGCTCCCTTGCCTGCCGCGTCGCTCAACGATATCTGGCCGGCCGGGACCAACGGTAGCCCGTTCAGGGACCCAAAGTGGACCAAGAGGGTCGATTCACCCTGAAGTTTCCGATTAGACCTCCCCACTTGAATCGATGAAATCAGAGTTCTTATTGGAAATAGGCTGTGAAGAGATACCGGCACGCTTCCTACCGGCAACCTCCCAGCAGTTGAAACAGAATATTGCAAGGATTCTCTCGGCAAATTCCCTGGACCATGACCGAATCGACGCCTATTCCACGCCGCGACGCTTGATTGTGCACGCCGCCGGCGTGGCGACCAGCCAGCCGGACCAGAGCCGGCTGATCACCGGCCCTCCCTGGACCATCGCCTTTGACCAGGACGGCCGCCCCACCGCCGCCGCCTTGGGATTCGCTCGCAAGAACCAGGTCGGCGTAGAGGCTCTCTCGGAGGCAAAGACAAAGAAGGGCAGTTACCTGTCCTATCAGAGGCGGGTTCCCGGCCGCGAAGCCGTCCGGATTCTGGCGGAGGAGGTTCCCAACGCCATCAAGGAACTGGATTTGCCCAAGAGCATGCGATGGGAATCGAGCCGCTTTCTCTTTCTGCGGCCCATACGGTGGATTCTTTGCCTCTTTGACGGGCAGGTGCTACCCATTCAGCTGGCCTCCATCCGGGCCGGCGACCGCACCTTCGGGCATCGAATTCTGGCCGGCAACCGTGAAGCGGTGGTGAGGAGTTTCGACGAGTATCGGCAGAAACTTCGAGAGGCTCAGGTGGAAATCGATCCGACGACGCGGTTGCATCGGATCCAGGCAGATCTGGAGGCGGCAGCGGTTGAGCAGGGCGGCGATCTTGTCGAGGACCGAACGCTGCTGCAAACAGTGGCCCACCTGAGCGAGCATCCCGGTGTGGTGTGCGGGAACTTTGACCAGGAGTTCCTGAAGCTCCCGCGGGAGGTCCTCATCACGGTGATGCGTGAGCATCAGAAGTATTTTTCGCTTCATGAGCGCGAGGGGAAGTTGCTCCCCAAATTCCTGGCGGTGGTGGATTCGGACGGGACCCATTCCCGGCAAATTCAGGCTGGACACGAGCGGGTGCTCAGAGCCCGTCTGTCGGACGCTGCCTTTTTTTGGGAGTCCGACCTGAAGATCCCAGTGCAGGACCGCATCGGATTGTTGAAACAGATCACCTATCAGAGAAATCTCGGCACGTTGTTTCAAAAGACTCTCAGAATAAAGGCTTTATCAACGTTTACGGTCAAGTCGATCCGGCACCCCGAGCTCCTGTCGCAGGTGGAGCAAGCCGCCGAGTTGTGCAAGACCGATCTGACTACCGAGATGGTCCGGGAATTCAGCAATCTGCAGGGAGTCATGGGGGGGCTCTACGCCCGCGTCCAGGGCATCGAGGCAGGAGTTTCGGAGGCCATATACGATCACTACCTGCCGGTTGGCGCGGAAGACCCTGTACCGCGCGGGCTGGGCGGGGCGATTGTTGCCCTGGCCGACAAACTGGACACCTTGGCGGGGGCCTTCTGCCTGGGCCTGATTCCCACGGGATCGCGGGACCCCCTGGGGTTGCGCCGCCAGGCCCTGGGGGTGATCCGCATCCTGCTGGCAAAAGAGCTGGACCTTTCCTGCGAAAGAATGCTGCGCAAGGCTTACCAGGGAGTTCGCCGGTTTGCCGATCGATCGCGGGAGGAAACCTCTCGGAGTTTCCGGGACTTCCTTAAGGACCGATTGCGTTTCCTCTTCCGGGAGCAGGGGTTTCGGTACGATGAAATCAACGCGGTGGTGGAGGTGTGTTGGGACAATCCGGTGGAAAGCCGGAAGCGGTTGGGCGCCATCGCCGGCATGCGGGAAAGCTCCGATTTCCGGTCTCTGGCGACCAGTTTCAAGCGTATCAAGAACATACTGTTGAAAGCCGAAGTGGATCCTCAAGCAGCCTGCACCATCGATCCGGCACTGTTTGCAACGCCGGAGGAAGGCCTGCTCCACGGCCAGGTCGTTTCGCTTGACCGCGGGATTTCCAAGGCTATTCGTGCGGGAAGGCACGAGGCGGCTCTGGGCATGATGGCCTCGCTGAGACCCGCGGTGGACTGCTTCTTTGACCAGGTGCTGGTGATGGACAAGGATCCGACGGTGCGGAGAAACCGTCTGGCGCTGCTGGCATTTCTCTTGCAGACGTTTCTGAAGGTCGCAGACGTTTCCGAGATGGTGGCGACCTGACGGGCGATGTCGGCGCGTCGACATTAGCCCTATTCGAGAGTTGCCCGGGACCGGAATCCCGGCGAGTTGAATCGGAGAGTGACAATGGCTGAAAAGTCGGTTTACTTTTTTGGCGACGGCAGGGCCGACGGTCGGGCTGACATGAAGAACCTGCTGGGCGGGAAGGGAGCCAATCTGGCGGAGATGACCAACCTGGGACTGCCGGTTCCCCCCGGCTTCACCATCTCGACCGAGGTCTGCGCCCACTATTACAGGGAAGAGGAACAGTATCCCGCCGGCCTGCCCGATGAGGTTTCCAAAGCGCTCCATGAAATGGAAGAGCTCATGGAAATGCGGTTCGGCGATGCCGAAAATCCCTTGCTGGTTTCGGTGCGCTCAGGGGCCCGGGCCTCGATGCCCGGCATGATGGACACGGTCTTGAACCTGGGATTGAACGACAGCACGGTCGAGGGGCTGGCCCTGCGAACCGGCAATGCGAGGTTTGCCTGGGATTCCTATCGGCGATTCCTGCAGATGTACGGAAGCGTTGTGCTCGGGATGAAGCCGACCGGAAAGGATGAAGTCGATCCCTTCGAGCGCATGATCGAGGAGAAGAAGGAGACGCGCGGCCTGGTCCTGGATACGGAATTCACCACCATGGATCTCCAGGACCTGGTGCGCCTCTTCAAACGCGAGATCAGACGCCGGACGGGAGTCGACTTTCCCGTCGATCCCCATGAGCAGCTATGGGGCGCCATTGGAGCCGTGTTCGGTTCCTGGATGAATCCGCGCGCTGAAGAATATCGGAGACTCAACGACATTCCTGCCAGCTGGGGAACTGCCGTCAACGTGCAGGCCATGGTGTTCGGGAACATGGGATCCGACTCCGGATCGGGGGTGGCCTTCACCAGGAATGCCGCAACCGGAGAAAACGTGCTCTATGGGGAGTATCTCGGAAACGCTCAGGGGGAGGATGTGGTGTCGGGGGCTCGAACCCCTGCCGCCATTGCGGAATTGGCTCGCGAGAGACCGGATCTGTATGGCCATTTGGATCGAGCTCGCGAGATTCTGGAGAAGCACTATCGGGACATGCTGGATATCGAGTTCACCATTCAGCAGGGGAAGTTCTACCTGTTGCAGTGTCGCGTCGGGAAGCGGACCGCATTCGCCGCCATCAGGATCGCCGTCGACATGGTGGATGAAGGGTTGATCACACCCGATGAGGCTCTGCTGAGGGTGGAACCGGATCAACTGAACCAACTATTGCGTCCGGTTTTCGATCTGGAGGAGAAGGCGGCTGCCATCGAGCAGGGCCGCTTGCTGGCCAAGGGTCTCAATGCCGGCCCTGGCGCGGCCGTCGGCCGAGTGGTCTTCAACGCACCGGATGCCGAGGAGTGGAAGAGTCGCGGGGAACGGGTCATTCTGACCCGCATCGAGACCTCACCTGAGGATATCAAGGGAATGAACGCGGCCGAGGGGATTCTGACGGCTCGGGGGGGCACGACCTCCCATGCGGCTCTGGTCGCCAGGCAAATGGGCAAGGTGTGCGTTGCCGGCTGCAGCGCCTTGGCCATCGATTACTCTCAACGCCACATGCGAGTCAACGGACGGGTCATCCGGGAGGGTGACTTTCTGTCATTGGACGGAACCACCGGCGAGGTGATCCAGGGGCCCATTGCGGCACGAGATTCGGAGGTCATTCAAGTCCTCCTGCACCAGTTATCCGATGAGAAGGAGGCTCAGGTTTACCGGCAGTATCGGAAACTGATGGAATGGGCGGACCGGGTTCGTAGGCTGGCTATCCGTGCCAACGCGGATCAGGCGGACCAGGCAGCTGCCGCAATCGCGTTCGGGGCCGAGGGGATCGGTTTGTGCCGAACCGAGCACATGTTCTTCGGCGAGGGGGAGATCGGCCCGATGCGGGAAATGATTCTGGCTTCAACCCCGGAAATGCGGGAACGCGCCTTGTCCAAGCTCTTGCCCCTCCAACGGGAGGATTTTGAGCATATTTTCGAAGTGATGGAAGGCAGGCCGGTCACCATCCGGACCCTTGATCCGCCTCTCCACGAGTTCCTGCCTCACGAGGCGTCGGCTCAGAGGGAGTTGGCTGCGGAGATGGGCGTTTCCTTTGAGGCGGTCAAGGCCAAAGTGGATTCATTTCACGAGTTCAATCCCATGATCGGTTTTCGCGGCTGCCGCCTGGGAGTCGTCTATCCCGAAATCACCCGGATGCAGGCTCAAGCGATCTTCGAGGCGGCCGCAAATGTAATCGGTCGTGGGAAGAAAGCCGTGCCGGAGGTCATGATCCCCCTGGTAGGCAACGTCAAGGAACTGGATGATCAGGCCAAAATCGTGCGGCAAGTGGCAAGACAGGTGATGGATTCCCGGAAACTGGAGATCGAGTATCAGGTGGGCACCATGATCGAGGTTCCCAGGGGAGCTCTCACCGCGGACGAAATTGCGCGTTCGGCGGACTTCTTCAGCTTCGGAACCAATGACTTGACTCAAACCACCCTGGCTTTGAGCCGCGATGATGCCGACCGGTTCCTGATGCCCTATCTGCAGCGGGACATCTATCCCAGGGATCCATTCCAGTCCCTTGACATCGCCGGGGTTGGGGAGTTGATGAAGATTGCGGTGGTGAAGGGGAGGGCCACCAGGCCTGAAATCAAGATCGGGATCTGCGGCGAACATGGGGGCGATCCATCCAGCATCGAGTTCTGCCATCAACTGGAGCAGGACTATGTCAGTTGTTCCCCGTATCGGGTTCCCATTGCCCGTCTGGCCGCAGCCCAGGCGGCGATCAAGCTCTCTCAGCCGACTCCCGAAACTTCCCAAAAAGTCAGGGCCACCGCACGCGGGTGAATGGGGACGAATTGTACGGCCGATGTTTCTTTACTAGCTTGGAGATTGGGTCTATACTGGCTGTACAGTACCACTAGAAAAAGGCGTAAAAACAACGTTTGTCGATTCCGAAGGTCTTTCCGAGGAGCAATGCCATGCTGCAACCGAAAGCGTACCTTGGGCTCGTCGCTCTGCTGTTTGCCGACATTGGGGTGGTGAACGCTAACGAAACGGCCGCATACTTCATCTCGGCCAAGTCGGGCATGATCAACTACGTGGAGGGTGAGCCTACCGTGAGCAATCCCGAACTGTCCGAGCCACGGCCGGTCGAGCCCCGGCACCAGCTCGCCAAGGGGGATGTGCTGCAGACGACGGGGGACCAGCGGGTGGAAATGCTGCTCAACCCGGGAACCTATCTGCGAGTGGCGGAAAACAGCCGGGTTCGGGTTCTGGCGACCGCCTTCGACGACATGCGTTTTGCCCTGGAAGAAGGCATCGCGATCGTGGAATCGCTGAGCCTGCGGCGCAAGGTCCACCGACTTCAGATTCAGACGCCGTCCGGAGATCTGAGAGTACTCAAAAAGGGTTTGTATCGATTCGCGGTCGATGCGGACGGCCAGGTTCAGGTGACGGTATTCAACGGCAAGCTGAAGTGGACCAGAGACCAGGTCAAGATCGCCGCTCTGAAATCGGGAAAGACCTTCAATCTCAACCGTTCCGCAAGAGGACGATTGCGCTACAGCAAGGTGGGAAAAGATTCCTTCGACGATACCGATCGCTGGAGCCGGGAACGGGCGGTTGCGTTGATCGCCGCCAACTCCAAGATTCCCTCCTGGATGTCTCGGTCGGCCTTGTCCAGATATGGCTTCCGGTCGAATGGGGGTTGGGTCTATGACCCGTTCTCCCGGATGTATACCTTCATCCCGTTCCATTTCCTGCTGAGGTCGCCCTACGGCCTGGCCTACGGCAACTACTGCCCCACCTGGCGGTCATACGGTCCCGTCTACGCATCCAGAGGCAACGGCGGTTCCATTCTTGGTAGGTCGAGTTCTACCTATATACCGGCCACAACCAGCGTGCACCGGTCTTCGGCAGCCACTTCCACCTCCAGCAGTATTGCCGCCGGTTCAGGGGCTCAACAGAGCCGCGCCGCAGCCAGCAGCAGCGTTCGCGGGAGGTAACTTCCCGGCCCGCGAACCCAGCCTGACCGTTCCGCACAAGACAACGCTTCTTTCGGCATTCCCGAATTGCCGGTATAATTTGGGGAAAACCGGTGGGAGAAGCATCGTGGCACTCTCGAGCCGCTACGCACTGGGCGGCCTTCTGCTGATCATTCTTGTCGGAGCACCCCTCTACCCGTTGACGGCCGAAGGGCCTATCAGCCGGGAGGAACTTCTGGCCCTGGTTACCACGGCCCGCATGGGAGCAGTGACTCCCCAACAGGTGGTGGAATTGATCGGGGAGCGCGGGATCGGCTTTCGGGTCAAGGACATCCTCCTGCAGGAACTGAAAGCTCGCCAGGCTGATCCCGCCATCATCCGGGCAGTGCAGGAAAACGGGCGAACCCAACCGCTTGCATCGACCCTGAGACCCCCGCCGGGAGTTGCGCCTCCACCGCCGGTCTTCATCCCACCTCCTGATGAACGGGCGGCGACCGAGCCGTCAGCACCGGGTTCGGCGTCAACTCCCGCGCCGGCCGCAACGCCTGTGCGCTCCGGATTGCCGGACCGGGAGACCTGGCCGAATTTCCTGGAAGATGTGCGAAGCACCGCGATGACCTACACCGACAACCTGCCGAATTTCATCTGTACCCAGATCACCCAGCGTTATCTGCGCCGCCTTCCCAAGACGGGTTGGGTGCGGATGGACAACTTCGTGGCGGAGTTGACCTATTACGACAAACAGGAGCACTATAAGCTGGTGTCGGTCGGGAATCGTTCGGCGGCCTCCAATGCCACCCTGGAATCGCTCAAGGGGACAACCTCGACCGGCGAGTTCGGATCCTCCTTGAATTACCTTTTCGACCCTGCAACCCGGACCCTTTTCCGCTTCGAGGGGATCGACCACAGCCGTGGCGCGCCCACGGTGCGCGTCGGTTTTCGAGTGCCCAAGGACACCTCCAAGAGAAGTATCATTTTCAGGGACGGGACCACCGAACTGGGCGTGGTCACGCCTTACCGGGGGCGATGCTGGATTGACCCGGACTCGATGCAGGTCGTACAGATCAAGGAGCGGGCTTATAGAATCCCCGACACCTTCCCCATTACACGCTCGGAGGGTTCCACCGAGTACAACCGGGTGGAGATCGCGGGACAGCGATACTGGCTTCCGGTCCGGGCGGAGGTCCTGATGGAGAATCGCACGGCCAGGCTCCACACCAGGAATGTCATCCAGTTCAAGCAGTACCGCAAGTTCGGCAGCGACGTGAAGTTCCTGTCCGACTGATGGGCAGGCCACCGATCGCTGCCGGCTCTTCAGCCAGCCCGCAATCGTCGCCTTCGATTGCTGGCCACGACCACCGGCCACGCCCTCAAAGACACTCGAGCCTTTTGCAAAATTCCTCAGACAAGGGTTTTGAGGTTCGGGAGAGGGACAGGGAATTCGAGAGGCAGGTGCGCCCTGTGCCTGAATGGCCACAAATGGCACAATAACACCCATAGACCAGTCTCGAATCCCATTTTGTGCCTTTTGTGCTTCTTGTGGTTAATGCCAGAGGCTTTCGCCATATGCGGTTGGCAGCGGGATTGTTCCCGGGAGTGGTAAAGAGACAGGTCCGGTTTCTGTTGCATCATGGAGGTGCCCGATTCTCATTCAGATCCACGGTTTTCCCTCCCAAGTCCGTCAAGGGATACGGGTCACCGAACCCGTTCGCCGTCTGAAACAGAATGGCCACAAAAGGCACAAAAACAGCAGGAGCCTTTTGCAAATTTCCGCAGGCAAGCGTGTTATGGGTCGGGAGAGGGGACAGGGAATCCGAGGGGCAGGTTAGCCCTGTGCCTGAATGGCCACAAGAGGCACAAAAACGGCATTGGGCGAGACTGGAGCCTTATTTTGTGCTTTGTGTGGTTGAGCCGTTGACCCCATTGGCAGCGGGAGCTTTCCTGGGAGAAACCAGGGGAGAGGTCACTCGCGGGGCAAGTCCGCTCTCTGCCGTTTCATGGAGATGCTCGATTCCGAATTTTGCAAACGGCTTACCCCTTTATCGATTAAACCGTGACGATTGCCCTGCTTCCTCCAGGAAGGTGGCGGTGCGAAGGTAGTTTCCGTCGCTGCGGATGGTGACGGCCCCCTGTCGGTCGGTGCGGAACAATTGCAGGGGAAGTGTCTTCAAGCGGCGAACCACCTCGGGGTGAGGATGGCCGAAGGGGTTGACCTTTCCCGCCGAAATAACGGCAAGCACCGGATTGACCCGGTTCAGGAAGAGAAAGGAGGTTGAGGTCCAGCTTCCATGGTGGGCTACCTTCAAGACATCGGCTTGGAGGCCGCGTCCGAGGGCTGCGAGGCATTCCTCTACCGGCTCCTCGATATCTCCGGTCAACAAGAAGGATCTGCGCCCGAAGGTCAATCTCAAAACCAGGGAGTCGTTGTTGAGATTTCCGTCGGAGGGGCCGCAACCGGGATTGAGAAATTCCACTCCGGCCCCATGAACATTGAGCCTGTCCCCGGCTTGAAAGGCTCGGATCCTGAGGCCGCGTGCTTTCGCCTTTTTGAGCAGTGCGAGCAGACCGGGGGAAACGGGGCCGTTTCCAAGCCAGAATTCCTTGACCTCGAAGTTGTCCAGAATAAACCCCAAACCTCCCATATGGTCCTGGTGGGCATGGGTCAGGACCACCGCTTCCAGCGATCGGACGCCGCGGCTCCGGAGATAAGGCGCGACCACCTGCTCACCGACGTCAAAAGCGGACCCCACGATCTCGGATCGGTGGCCGGCCCCGGCCCAACTGCCACCGCCATCGACCAGAGTGTGCCCGCCGTTCGGCCAGCCTACCAGGATGCTGTCTCCTTGCCGCACATCCAGAAAAGTCAAACTCATCTCCTGCGATCCGGATTTGACCCCTTGTCCGCCTGAAAGCAGGACCGTCAGGGATGCCAGCCAGATGACGGCGCCGGACAGCCTCAGGGGTCGGGGGGCTCTGGTGGTGACCCACAGGGCCAGGGAGCCGTAGTAGGCCAACACCCAGGCCAGGGGAACCTGGGGCAGGGAAAAGCCTAGCCAGGGGATTGCGGAAAAAGCGCGGTTGAGGCTCAGAAGACCTTCAGCCAACAGGCCGCAGGCCCAACCGAACAGCCAGGCGCTCTGCGGGAACAGACTGGCCCAGACAAGATAGGAAAATCCCAGGGGTATGATCATGGCGACCAGGGGAATGACCAGCACATTGAGGAAGATCACGGGCAGCACCACCCGGTGGAAATAGATCGTCAGCGGAATCAGGAGCACCGCCTGGATGGCGATGGAAACCAGGAAAATATCCACAAGGCCCAAGGCGAGCTTGTAGGGCCAGGCAATCAGACCGAGGTGGATGGCCGGTCGAGCAATCCCCACAGACTCCCCCAATCCGGAGCCGCGGAGTCGCAAGCCGACCCGCCAGGCGGCCAGTCGGGGGGGGAAGTTGCGATCCAGATGGACGGATTCCAAAGACCCGAGAGCCTCCTTGTAAGGCTGAGTGGTGCGGCGCAGCAGAGGAAGGCCCACCGCGGCGATCGCCAGCGCGGCCGAGAAGGAGAGTTGGAACCCCGAGTCGTGCAGCCATCCGGGATTTTTCAGGAGAACCCACCAGGCCGCCAGGCAGAGAGAGTGAAGCAGGTTGCGGTCCCGGTCGAAATAGAGAGCCGTCAGGAACAGACAACCCATGACCGAGGCTCGTTCAATGGCAACCTGTCCCTCGGCCACCAGGTTGTAAAGGGCGATCGCTCCCATGGTCGAGGTCAGGACCAACCAGCGTGGAAGCCCCAGTCGCTTGAGCAAGGCAAAGACCATGGCAATCATCATTCCGACATGCAGTCCCGAGACCACCAACACGTGGTAGAGCCCGTTCAGGCGAAAACGGGACTCGGTTTCTTCCCCAAGGTCGCTGTCGTCTCCGAGCAGGACGGCTTTCAGAACGGCCCTGGCCGGTTCGGATGCCGGAAGCGCATCCAGTGCGCGAAAAAAGCCCTGTCGCATGCGGTTGCCAAGAGCCTGCCAGGACCATTCCTCTTGCCGGGTGAGACAGGTCAGCAGGAGCGGATCCTTCAAATTCCCAGTCAGGAAGATGCCCCGAAGTTCCAGGTAGGACCGGTAGTCGAACTGCCCCGGATTGTTGAAATTCTCCGGTCTTCGAAGATAGGCGAGGAACTCGACCCGGTCGCCCGCCTGCGGGGGTGGCGAAGAGTCCAGAGCAATGTCCGGCGAGTTGAGGTGAAGCCGGATCGTTCCACGGGTCTCAAAGCCTGCAAACCGGTTTGCCAGGTGGTGGACTTCCACCTCCAGTCGGATGCCTTGGCCCTTTACGTCCGAAACTCGAGTGCAACGCCCCCTCACCCGGCAGGGAGCCGTCAGGTCAAGCGCATCGGATCGGACCAGGGTTCGAAGGTGGTTGGGATCGAACTGGAGCTGGTGGATGCCTGTCCAGGCCAATCCCATCAGGCCGAAGGCCAGGACCAGGACGATCCGGCAGCTCCAGGCTCTGTCCTTGACCCAGAGAATCCATGAGAGGCACAGCGTCAGAGCGCCGGCAGCCCATAGGGATTCCGGGGAGTTGGTGACCTGGGCATGAGCGGCAACACCCAGGCAGAAAGCCACCGTCGGCAACAGAAGTGGAGTGTGGAACATCCCTGTGATTTGCCGGTTTTTGCTGTCTGGGAGAGGGATGACCCCTGGGGACAGCCGCGAAAGAATTTTGCTATGATCGGTTCAGGAAACGGCAGGCAATCCGGAGGCCCGGCCGTCCGATCGGTTCGGGTCCAACGAGGGAGGAGGGTTTATTTCACACCGAGTCACCAAGCACATCGATTTCTGCTACGGCCACCGCCTGCTCAACTACGAGGGGAAATGCCGCTATCTCCACGGCCACAACGGCAGAGTTGAAGTGGAGGTTGTCAGCCGGCATCTTGACCACCGCGGCATGGTGGTGGATTTTGGCGACATCAACCAGGTCATCAAGACCTGGATCGATGCCGAACTGGACCACAAGATGCTTCTGCATCGGGAGGATCCCCTGGTCGCCGTGCTTCGCGAGCATCGGCAACCCTGTTACCTGATGGACGCCAACCCCACTGCCGAGAACATCGCCAAGGTCATCTACGACTATGCGCATACCCAGGGACTGCAGGTAGCGGAAGTCAGGCTCTGGGAAACGCCCAATTCCTTCGCTTCCTATTTTCGACCGTCGACGCCTTGAGGTTGGGGAACTGAACCAAAAACACCTTGCCCTTGAATATTCAGTGACCCGGAGGGTGCGGGCTACGGCTGCAGGAGATTGATCTTCGGAAAGAGCACTCCGGAAAAGGCCAGCCAGGCTGCCAGCAGGGTGAGCGCAATGTTCAGCGTCTGACCGGACCAGTAGAGCAGCAACGGACGGCCCCCGGCCATCTGTCGCGTCAGTGCGCGAAAGTTGGAATCCAGACCGATACAAAGGAATGCCAGGCAGAACAGCCAGGTACGGATCGCCTTGGATGCCTGCAGGGACCGGTCGGCCGGCTCGGATCCCAGCAAGGGTACCAGCACCAGCGAGACCACACAGGAGGCCGCGATGAAACCCAGGACGAATTTGGGAAACCGATCCCAGATTTCCATTGCTCCGGGACGCCTCCCCTCATTGGGCTCCACTCTTGTGACCCAGTAGAGGGCGATCAAGAGGGCTACCAGGCCGATGGAAGCGTTTTGAATCATCTTGATCACCGCGGCCGTCTGCATGGCTTGATCGCCCAACATCTGTCCGGCGGCCACCACCGCCCCGGTGGAGTCGATGGTCCCTCCCAGCCAGGCGCCGGCCACAATCCTGTCCAGGTCCATCCAGCGGCAGACCAGCGGCATGAATACCATCATCAGCACGGTGAAGATCAATGTCATGGCCACGGCCAGGGTCAGCTCCTCCTTCTTGGCCTTGCTGGCTCCGGCCGCGGCAATGGCGGCGGAAACTCCACAAACCGAAGTAGCCGCGGCGATGGTGACGGTGAAGGACGGCGCCAGTTTCAGTCGGCGGCAACCGAACCAGAACATGGAGACCAGGACGACGGGAGTCACTCCCCAGGCTACGATGATCCCGTACCGGCCGAGAGCGAGGATGTTGCCGAAAACGATCTCGGCGCCCAGGATCACCAGTCCCGTCTTGATGAATAGTTCCGAGCGCACCGCCGGTTTCAACCAGCCGGGAACTCCCATCAGATTGCTCCAGGCCAGTCCGATCAGAAGCGCCCACAGGGCATAGCTCAGGCCGTAAGCCGCCAGGGTGCGGTTCCCGGCGACCATAAAACTGAGCAGGGTCAGGCAGAAGAGGATCGGGAAGCCGACCGCGAAACGCACGGCTTGGCGGTGGATGGCCCCCACCGCCAGGCCACACAATCCTCCAAGCCCAAGCATCAACAGGAGCAATGGCGCCACCGGTGCCGAGGCCAGGACTTCACCGAGCGTCGACCACTGGGGGATTTTGGGAATCCCCGAGACCACTCCCAGAAATACCGACCCCAACAGCAGGAATCCAATCCAGACGGCCCACCAGTCCTCGAGAGTCACCAGCTTTTTCCAGTTTCCCATGGGTCAATCCATTTTGGGTTTGGGTCCGTAGTGGTTGAACGAGGGAATCAGCGGACCGGCGGTAATGCCGCCATCGACCGAAATCACCTGGCCGGTGATCCAGTCGGTATCGGGACTGGCCAGAAACACTGCCGTTCTGGCGACGTCGTGGGGTGTCCCGAATCGGCCTAGCGGAGTGAATTGCATCCAGGCCTTGTAGAGCGCCGAGTCCGTCGCAGGCGGAGGGTCCTTGGGAACCGGGACGGCTCCCGGGGCGATGCAATTGATCTGGATGTTCCATTCGGACAGGTCAAAGGCCGCCCCTCGGGTGAAGTTGATGATGCCGGCCTTGGTGGCTTCGTAGAGCGATCCCTGATGGGTGCCGCCGAGGCCGTGGACGGAAGACATGGTCACGATCTTGCCGCGCCCCCGCGCGGCCATGAGCCGGGCTCCTTCTCGGACCGTCAGGTAGGTTCCGATCAAGTTGGTCCGAATGACCCGCTCAAAATCGTCGAGGGTGGAATCGAGCAGAGGCCTGGAGACCCCGATCCCCGCGTTGGCCACCAGGATATCCACACGGCCGAAACGGTCCCGGGTGGCTTCGAACAAGTCCTTCACCTGGGCTTCATCCGAGACGTCGGTTCCAACGACTTCGGCCCGGCGCCCCAGAGCGGTCACCTTGGACGCCGTCTTCTCCGCTTCCGCCCGGTCGCTGCGATAGACCACCACGCAGTCTGCGCCCTCGGCGGCGAAAGCCTCGCAGATGCCGGTTCCCAGGCCGCCGGAGGCGCCGGTCACTACGGCCACCTTGTCCTTGAGTCGCATCCTGCCTCCTTTAATTCAATTCAGGTCTGGCCGATCCAGGAGGCCTCCGCCACCTCTTTCCAGCGTTTGCGGATCGTCTCGAATTGGCGGGAGGGCAGGGGACCGGCTTCGAGCAGGCCGGCGTTTTGCCGCCACCGTCCCGGCGTCAGCGTTCCCACGATGGCCGTATGTACGCCCGGGGCGCTCAGGGTGAAGCGCAGCGCCGTCGAAATGGAAGTTTCCAGGGAAGAGTCCTCGATGAAGGGATAGTCCAACCGCTGCAGGCGATCCCAGTAGGTATGGTGATAGGAATTCACCGGCTTCCGTCCGGTTCTCCAGGCCGCATTGGCCAGGGGCCGCTTGGCGATTACGCCGAGATGTTGCTCGCGGGCCAGGGGAAGGGCCAGGTCCAGCGCTTCCTGATCGGCAATGCTGATGGAAGTCTGCAAGCAATCGAAGGCTCGGCATTGTGTGGCGAAATAGGCTGCCCGGCTGTCGCCGCTATAGCCGATGTAGCGGCAATAGCCCCTCTCCCGGGCGCGCTGCAAGGTCTCGATCACCGTTCCCCTGAGCAGTTCCTCTTCGGAACAACTGTGCAGTTGGATCAGATCCAGCCTGTCGGTCCGCAGTCGCCGCAGGCTGCGTTGGATACTGCGCAACAAGGAGTCCGGTCGCCAGTCTTCTTCCGGCATTCCGTCCGGATGGCCGCACTTGGTGAACAGGTAGAAATCCTGGCGGCGTCCGGAAACGGCCCGTCCGATAAGCTTCTCGCTGGCTCCGTAGCACTCGCCGGTGTCGATCAGGTTCAATCCCTCGTCCAAAGCGGCATTGAGCAGGCGGGTCACCGTGCTCAAGGATGCCCCGGGACCCTCCAGGCCGATTTCGGCGCCCCCGAAACCGAGGATGCTGACCTCCATGTCGGTTTTGCCCAGTCGTCTGGTTTCCATTTCCTCTCCTCAGCCTGCCAAGGTTTGAATAGGCTATCACAAGGCCCGGAACCCTCAGGATCAGGAATTCGGGGTCGTGGGTCCCGGAGCGCTCCGCCAAGTCGACTCAGCCGCTGAGCAAGAGCGTTTCTGCCCGCTCCAGCGATTCCGGGGTCCCGTAAAGCACCAGAACATCATCTTGCTTCAACACCGTGTCGGCGGTGGGCTGACGCCCGACGATCCCTTGCCGGCGGATCGCGGTGATCAGGATTCCCGAATCGGGCAGGCGCAGTTCGGCCAGGGAACGATCCACCGCGGCGGCTCCCTCCGGGAGGGTCACGGTCTGCAGTTGTTCCCGAAGGGCATGGGACTCGTCCAGGACTTGGGCGCCTTCCTTGCGGAAGATATTGCGGAGCATGGTATAGCGGTGGCCTCTGATGTTGGCCACCTTGTGCACAATTCGGGAGATGGGCACGTTCAGCAGAAGTAATAGGTGGGAAGCCAGCATCAGCGCGGCTTCCAGGGACTCCGGGACGATTTCGGTGGCGCCGGCTTTCTGAAGGCTGTCCAGTTCCGTATCGTCGCGTGTGCGAACCAGGACCGGGACCTCCGGACAGCGCTCCTTTGCCGTCCTGACAATTTTGAGAGCGCCCAGGCTGTCGGGGACGCTGATTACCACCACGCTGGCATTGACCAGGCCGACGCTCTCCAGGACATCCCGTTGAGAGGCATCGCCATAGTGAACGGGATCGCCCGCTTGCCGGGCCACGCTCACTCGGTAGGGATCCAGATCCAGGGCAATGTACTCGAAACCCTCCTGCTCGAGGATGCGGGCCAGGTTCTGGCCCACCCTGCCGTAACCGCAGATGATGACGTGGCGCCGTTTGGCTACCGCCAGGGTGGCATCGTGTTGGAGCGCCAATCGATGGGGTTCGGGATCTTTTCCGGAAACAAGCCATTCGGCTATGGTCCGATTGTGACGGATCAACAGGGGACTCAGGACCATGCTGATGACGACGCCCGCCAGCAGCGCCTGGGCGATGGCCGGGTCCAGCACCTTCTCCTGCAGTGCCAGCGCCAACAGCGCGATGCCGAATTCGCCCCCTTGAGCCAGAACCAGTCCCGTCCGAAGCGAGGCATGCCAACTGCCGAGGAACAAACGGGATAACATCATTATTATCAACCCTTTAACAAGGACAAGAGCCAACACCAGCAAGCTCACCCAGGCCACTTGGTTGGCAAGGACTGAAAAATCCAGCAGGGTCCCGATGACGATGAAAAACAAACCCAGCAGGACGTCCCGAAAGGGCCGAATGTCGGCTTCAACCTGGTGGCGATATTCGGTCTCGGACAGCATCAGGCCGGCAAGGAAACCTCCGACCGCAAGCGACATCCCGACGGCATGCGTGAACCATGCCGCTCCCAGTACAATCAGCAACAGGGCCAGGGTGAAGAGCTCGGGGCTGCGCCGGTGGGCGACTTCGTGAAAGAGAGGCCGCAACAAGCGGTGGCCCACCGCCAATACGATGACCAGCGCTGCTATGGCTTCCACCAGGGCCAACAGGATCTGGACGGAAAACAATTGATCGCCCTGGGCAGCCAGGGAGATCAGGATGAGGAAGACGATGACCGCCATATCCTGGAACAGGAGGGTGGCTACCGCACAGCGGCCGTGGCTTTGATCCAGCTCCAGTTGCTCACGGAGCTGCTTGATCACGATCACGGTCGAGGACATGGCCACCGCGCCTCCCAGGATGACGGCCGAGGGGAGCGGGATCGCCGCCCAGGAGGCCGTCGCCGCGGCCACAAAGGATGTCACCAGAACCTGGGCTCCTCCCAGGCCCACCATTTGCCAGCGCATGGCGGCCAGTCGGGGTAAGGAGAATTCGAGCCCCAGGGTAAAGAGCAGGAAAACGACTCCGAACTCCGCCAGAAAACTCGTTTCGCCGGTAGTCGAGAACAGGCCAAAGGCTCTGGGACCCAAGAGCATGCCCACCAGGATGTATCCCGGCGCGGGTGGAAGCTCCAGACGCCTGAAAACCGTCACCACCAACACGGCCGACGAAAGCAGCAGAAGAATGTTTGCCAGGCTCAATTCATTCATGGTTGAAGGCAGATTTCGAAATTTGCAGGCGCGCGGTCTCGGAGCACGGCCTGGAATGGGGGCTGCAAGATCCTAGGTCCGCCAATCAACGAAGGGGAAAAAGGCTACCACCAAGGGGCACGTAGAACCGCACAGGAAGACGAAGGGACTGATTTTCAGGGAAACCCGACTGAAAGCCCATTATATATCGAGTTGGAGCGCAAAGGGTTCCAACCATATTGGATGCCCGTGGAAGACGGGTTCCAGGAAGAGTGGTCGTTCCCGGACCTCCGGACCGGACGTCCGATAAGATATGTTATGTAAACTTTTATTAACTCGCGCAGATATGGGGGTCGGCCGGGGAATCCTGGGGGGAATCCGGGTTCCCTGTCGAGCGGGTCAGGTAAATAGCGGGAAGATGCTGAAGATATATGGACTTCGATGAGGTATCCAGCCACGCGGTGAGAAATGCGGGATAAAATGGATACGGCCTGATGTTGGTGGAACGCGCAAGGCGATCCGATCACCATGGAAACAGTTGCCGGGCGTTCGGAATGAGAATTCTCCGACAGTCGATTTTGCTGGAAGTCGCCGCGTCCTTCGGTTTGGGCAGCCTGGTGTTCAGTGCTGTCCTGCTGACCAACGAAGTGTCCCGACGGCTGATGGAGACCCTGGTTCAGGAAAACATCACCTTAAGGGAGGCCGGTTTCCTCTTCCTCTGCATTCTGCCCAAGGTGTTGACCTTCTCTATTCCCATGTCGGCCTTGTTGGCCATTCTCATCTGTTTCGGACGCCTTTCGGCCGACAGTGAAATTACCGCCATGCGATCTTCCGGCATCGGTCTGAGGAACCTGGTGTGGCCGGTGTTGGTCTTCTCGGCGGTAGTGGGCACGGTGGCCCTGTTGAATTCCAACCTGTGGTCTCCCAGGGCCAATCACCGCCTGACATCGATCAAGGATGAAATTGCGCTCAAGTCGCTCAACACCGCCGTCCGGCGTGGGGTCTTCGAGGAGCGTTTTCCCGGTCGGGTGGTCTACATCATGGATACGGCCCCCGACCGGCGCTCCTGGAAGGGGATCTTCCTGGCCGAGGTCACCGAGGCCAGTTGGCCCAAGGCGACCTTCTCCCGCCAGGGTAGACTGATCAGCCACCTCGGCCGGCGTGAGTTGCAGCTCAACCTTCAGCAGGGTGCGACTTACGAGGTGGTGCCGGGAAAAGAAGGGACGGTGCGGGTCACCTCATTTGACGACGCCACCGTTCCCCTCTACAGGGCGATGGGAGCCCCCGCGGAGGCTCCCAAGAACAAGTCCATCGTGGAGATGGACACGCTCGAGCTCTACGGCAAGGTTTTTTCCGAGGTTCCTGCCGGCAGCGACCTTGATCGCAGAAAGGGGGTCATTGAGCTCAATCGTCGACTGGCTCTGCCGCTGGCCGTCTTTGTGTTTTCCATTCTGGGGCTTCCGCTGGGTGTTGTCACCAGGAGGGGCGGCAAGTCCTTCGGGTTTGTCGTCAGCCTGGTCATCTTCCTGGTCTATTTCATTCTTTTTTCCCAGGGTCTGGCTTTTGCGGAAAGCGGCCATATCCCGGCCTTCCTGGGTCCCTGGTTGGCGAACCTGGTGTTTCTGGCATTGGGATTGTTTCTCTTGCTGATCTCGGAGAGGCAGTTTTCCTGGGGCCGGCTGTTTCGCCCCCTGGTCAACGCGCTCTGGGGCGCGACCCGGGGACTGCGCAAGGAAGGGGCCGGCGCCGAAACTTCCGGCCGGAGTCGGAGAAGCGGGGGCAGCGGTGCCTCCCACTTCCCTGCCGGATGGACGCTGGACAAGTACATCCTCAGCGGATTCCTGAAAATCCTGGTTCTGGTGCTTGCCGCCTTCATCGTGCTCTTCGTGCTGTTTACCTTCTTTGAACTGCTCAGCGACATCGTCGAGCAAGGCATTTCCGGTTGGGTCGTATTCGACTACTTCCTCTACCTGATTCCCCACATCCTGGTGCAGATGATTCCCTTCAGCGTCCTGGTAGCCGCACTGGTGAGCTTCAGTCTCCTGACCCGCACCTCTCAGATCGTGGCCATGAAATCCTCGGGAATCAGCCTATACCGGCTGTCCTCTTCGGTTCTGCTGGCTGCCTTCCTGTTGAGCGCCGGTTCCTTCGTGCTGCAAGAATATGTCCTTCCATCCGCCAACCAGAAGCAGGACGACTTGCGGCGGGTCATCAAGGGACGCAATCCTCAGACCATACGTCCGACCCTCAAATGGATGATGGGCGAGCGGGACCGCATCTTCCACTACAATTTTTTCGATGATGAGCTCAACGTCTTTAATCGGATTTCGGTGTTCGACTTCGATCCGCGGACCCTTGCGGTCACCCGGATGGTCTTTGCCGAGAAAGCCTGGTGGGACCAAACCCGCTCGGGATGGGTTTTCGAGGGGGGATGGGCTCAGGGATTCAGCCACGACCGGGCGCAGCAGTCCCAATTTCTGGCGATAGACCGCAAGCTGATCGGGTCCATTGAGGAGCGTCCCGACTACTTCAAGAAGGAAGTCCGTCAGTCATCCAAGATGAGTTATCGGGAATTGGGCCGCTACATCGACGACTTGAGCCGAAGCGGGTTCGACGTGGTGAGGCTGAAGGTTGCCTGGTACGGCAAGCTGTCCTTTCCGCTGGTGAGTCTGACCATGGCCATGATCGCCATTCCCTTCGCCTTTTCCACGGGCAAACGGGGATCACTCTACGGCATCGGCCTCAGCATCGTGGTTGGAATCAGCTTCTGGGTCGTGCAGGGATTCTTCGAGCAGATCGGAAGCGCGGGCAAGCTGGAGCCGCTGTTGGCCGCCTGGGCCCCCAACCTGGTCTTCGGAGCCGGAGGCCTCTACCTGCTCTTCAACGTGCGGACGTAGTGGGACACCAAGTAATGACCATGAATGATGTCGGATTCGTTAGTCACCGGTCCAGCGTGGAGAGCAAGATCGCCCTATTCCGTTCGCTGTTTCGGGGACGCGAGGACATCTATCCGCGCCGATTCGAGAGCTTGGCATCCGGTAAGTCGGGTTATGCGCCAGCATGTTCCAACGAGTGGCGGCCGGGCGTGTGTGAAAAGCCAAAGATAAAGTGCGCCGACTGCTCCAACCGCCGGTTCCTAACCGTGACCGACCAAGTGTTTCGTTGGCATCTGTCTGGCGCAGACGATAGCGGCAAGCCGTTCACCATGGGCGTCTATCCCATGTCGCTCGATGAGAGCTGTCACTTTCTCGCGGTCGACTTTGACGGCAAGCGGTGGAGTGATGACGCAACAGCCTATCTCGAAATCTGTGCCAGGCGTGGAGTCCCCGCTACGCTCGAACGTTCAAGGTCGGGAAACGGAGGACACATTTGGCTGTTTTTCGACGAGGCTGTACCGGCTGGGTTGGCGCGCCGGTTGGGGGCGTGGATTCTCACTGAAGCCATGGATGATCGGCCCGACCTCGGCTTTCGTTCTTATGACCGTTTCTTTCCGAGTCAAGACACTCTTCCACGCGGCGGATTCGGCAACTTGATCGCTTTGCCGCTGCAGCGCGAGCCGCGGAAGGCGGGCAACAGCGTATTTGTCGATGCGGACTTGAATCCGTTTGCGGATCAGTGGGCACATCTTTCGCAACTCGGCCGAATAATTTCAAGGCAGGCAGAGTCCCTTGTCGAACAAGCGGAGAAGAAGGGGCGCGTGTTGGGGGTCAGGACCGTCACTCTCGATGACGACCTGTTTGCCGCCGCACCGTGGAACGCGCCGCCGTCCCGTAGGCCCGTTGAACCGGCCGTAACGGAACCGGTTCCCGACAATTTGGAGATCGTGCTCGGTGACCGAGTCTACATCCCCAAGGGGGATTTGCCGCCGAGTATAGTGACCCGCTTGATGCGGCTGGCGGCGTTCCAGAATCCAGAATTCTACCGCGCGCAGGCCATGCGGTTGCCAACCTACGGCAAGCCCAGGATCGTGGCCTGCGCTGAGAATGGAACCAGGTTTCTTGAAGTTCCTCGGGGTTGTCTGGAAGATGTGGAGGAACTTCTCCGTAGTCTTGGGATCGAGCTTTCGATACAAGACAAACGCTTTTCGGGCCTACCTCTTACGGTGTCCTTCCAAGGCGTGCTGCGCCCTGAGCAGGAGACGGCGGCGAACGCCATGCTGGCCCATGACACAGGAGTCTTGGCGGCATCGACTGCATTCGGAAAGACGGTCGTGGCCGCGTGGCTGATCGCTAAACGAAGCGTCAACACACTGATTCTGGTTCATCGCAAACAACTATTGGAACAGTGGGTCACCCAATTGGGCAAATTACTTGACGTCCCAGAAAGTGACATTGGTCGTTTGGGGGGTGGTCGCAAGAAACTCACTGGCAAGATTGATGTCGCGCTGATTCAGAGCTTGACCAGAAAAGGTCTGGTCAACGACCGAATTGCCGATTACGGGTTTGTAATTGTCGATGAGTGTCACCACGTACCCGCTTTCAGCTTCGAACTGGCGGTCAGCCGCGCAAAAGCCAAGTACCTCACCGGACTCTCGGCAACCGTCGTGCGAAAGGATGGCCACCAGCCGATTGTGTTCATGCAGTGTGGTCCCGTTCGGTACCGCGTGGATGCCAAGCGCCAGGCTGCAAAACGGCCGTTTTCGCACAAGGTGCTGGCCCGGCCGACGGGCTTCCAAATGCAGGGCGAGCCGGAAGGCGATGCGCGCATCGAGTTCCAACGCGTTTGCGAACAGTTGATAAGGGACAACAGTCGGAATCAGCTGATATGCTCCGATGTTGTCCAAAGCGTTCAAAACGGTCGGGCCCCTCTGGTTTTGACGGAACGGGTCGACCACTTGGAGACCCTGACCGATGGGCTCCGGGCAAGCAGTGTTGAAATTGTTTGTCTGCAAGGTGGGATGGGAAACAGGGCACTCAAATCGGCTCTGGCTCGGGCCGCCGAGTTCGTACCCGGGCGGGTATTGCTGGCCACGGGCCGGTTCATTGGGGAGGGGTTTGACAACGCACGGCTCGATAGCTTGTTCCTGACCATGCCTGTGTCATGGCGCGGAACCATCTCCCAGTACGTAGGACGTCTGCATCGTCTTCACGAAAACAAGCGTGAGGTGCTCGTCTACGACTACGCTGACCTCGATGTGCCGATGCTGTCGCGCATGTTCGACCGACGCTGTCGCGCCTACGAGGCCGCTGGCTATTCCATTTCGCTGCCTGCCAGTACCGCTCCTGGCTGGCCTGCCAGCGTCCAGCTTCCCGCCGATGGATCTTGGAAACAGCGGTATTCGGCAAGCGTGCGGCGCTTGCTTCGCGATGGGGTTGACGAAACCCTCGCCGAACTATTCAGTACTATCAGCGGTCCGGTACCCTTGGCCGGGTCAAACACCCCACGGGCACGTAGCGCCAGCGAAGCGTTCCTGTTCCGGCGCCTGCAGAGTATGCCCGAAACCAAAGATCGATTCCGATTGAACGCCCATTTGCCAATTCCGTTTTGTCAGGAAGGCCACATGGAGGTCGACTTTCTCGACCCGGCGTCACGATTGGTGGTCGAACTGGATGGATCGCAACACTTGGCAGACCGTGAAGCCTATCGGCGAGACCGTCGCAAGGATGCCCTGCTTCAGGAGCACGGTTATGTTGTGTTGAGGTTCTTAGCCGAAGATCTGGGCCTTAGACTGGATTCGGTCCTCGACGGAATCCTGCGCGCGCTTGCTCGAGCAGCCAAAATTTCATGAGAAGTAGATGGTTAGCGCAGGTGGCAAACCAAGTCGGTAATAGCTAAGTTCCCTCCGACCAGGAGGCGAGGTACTTCTCCTGCTCGGCGCTGAGATCGTCGATGCGGCAGCCCATGGATTGAAGCTTGAGCCGCGCGATTTCCCGATCGATTTCGGTGGGAACCGGAACCACGGCCTTGGGAAGGTTCTTGTAGTTCTTGCTCAGATATTCCGCCGATAGGGCCTGATTGGCGAAACTCATATCCATGACCGAGGCGGGGTGGCCTTCGGCGCTTGAAAGGTTGATCAACCGGCCCTCTCCCAGCAGAAAAATCTTGCGCCCGTCCTTCAGATTGTACTGTTCCACGAACTCGCGGGCGGTTTCCCGGCCGCTGCTGAGCGATTCCAGCGCCGGGATGTCGATCTCGACGTTGAAGTGCCCCGAGTTGCAAACCACGGCCCCGTCCTTCATCTTCTGGAAGTGGGAGCCCGCGATGACCGTCTTGTTTCCGGTGACAGTGATGAAGATATCGCCGATTTCGGCCGCCTCCAGCATGGGCATCACCCGGAAGCCGTCCATGACGGCTTCCAGGGCTCGGGTGGGATCGACTTCGGTCACGATCACCTGGGCCCCCAGTCCCCTGGCCCGACTGGCCACTCCCCGCCCGCACCATCCGTATCCGGCCACCACCACGTTGAGTCCCGCCAGCAACAGGTTGGTGGCGCGAATGATCCCGTCCAGGGTGGACTGCCCGGTGCCGTAACGATTGTCGAAGAGATGCTTGGTGTCGGCGTCGTTCACCGAGACGATGGGAAACTCCAGGACGCCGTCGGCAGCCATGCTGCGCAAGCGAATGACACCCGTGGTGGTCTCCTCGGTCCCTCCGATGATGTCGGGCAGGAGTTCCCGGCGGTCGGAGTGAATGGTCGAGACCAGATCGGCGCCGTCGTCCATGGTGATCCGGGGGCGTCGATCCAGGGCGGCGGTGATGTGGGAGTAGTAGGTCGGGTTGTCCTCGCCCTTGATGGCATAGACCGCGATTCCGTGGTGTTCCACCAGGGAGGCGGCCACGTCATCCTGGGTGCTCAGCGGATTCGAGGCGCACAGGGTGACGTCGGCCCCGCCGTCCCGCAGGGCGATGATCAGGTTGGCGGTCTCGGTGGTGACGTGGAGGCAAGCTGAGACGGGAATGCCTTTGAGGGGTTGTTCCTTGAGAAAGCGGCGGCGAATTTGCTGGACCACCGGCATCGACCGGCCGGCCCAATCGATCCGCTTTCGGCCGGTTTCAGCCAAAGCCGGATCCTTGATGTCGCACTCGGGAGCATTGGACATAAGAGTTGTATCTCCTTAGAAAGAAAAGAAATCACTGCATGGCGGGGGCACCCTAGCACATTGCCTTCGGTAGGGTCAAACAGGGAGTGCAGGATAGCAGGACTCTCCCACGATACCGAATTCAGGGTGACTGATATGTCAAGGTCCCCGAATCACGCCCACAGTCCATGTGGGATTGTCGGGGCGCCCCTCCTTTTTCAATCTCAGGTGCGACCTGGTGAGAAATGCGGGTTAACCACAAAAAGCACAAAAGTCACAAAACGAATTTCTTGATTTCGAGTCTTGACGATCCGACTCGAGATACCCGTTGCGAAGAGTTCCATGCTGGCCGGAGGCCGTCTGCCGGATCTGATCGCACAAAGCCCGCAAGCCTTGGTCGTTTCTCATCGTCCTGCTCTTTTTGTGTTTTTGTGCCTTTTGTGGCCATTCCCGGCAACGATCCCGCTGCCGAATTTTTCAAACGCCTCCGCCGGTAGTGGAATCGGCCTTCGGCGGCAGTCATTCCACCAGCTCCAGGATTCCCGCGGCGCCCATTCCGCCGCCGATGCACAGGGTGACCATTCCGAACTGAACCGCTCGCCGCCGCATCTCGCCAAGCAGGGTCGCCGTCAGCTTGGCGCCGGTGCACCCCAGCGGGTGGCCCAGGGCGATCGCTCCCCCGTTGACGTTGACGCGGTCCGGATCCAGGCCGGACTGGCGGATGACCGCCAGCGCTTGAGCCGCGAATGCTTCATTCAGTTCGATCAGGCCGATCTGAGAGAGATCGAGCCCCGCCTGCTTCAGAGCCTTGGGAATGGCCTGGACGGGACCGAGACCCATCTCCTCGGGCGGCACCCCGGCAGTGGCGAAGGAGACGAAACGTCCCAGGATCGTCCAACCTCGATCCCTGGCCGTGTCCCGGGAGGCCAGCACCACGGCGGCGGCGCCGTCACTCATGGGCGAGGAGTTTCCGGCCGTGATGGAACCGCTGGCGTGGAAGGCCGGTTTGAGCTGAGCCAGTGCCGGCAGGCTCGTGTCCTTGCGCGGACCTTCGTCCCGGTCAATACGGGTGGAGCCTGTTCCCTTCTCTCCCTGTCCATTGCCCTCGCCGCCGAGAGAATCCGGTGCCGCTCGGCCGAGGCCGTTCGAGGTCAGCTCCAGCGGAACGATCTCATCCCGAAAGCGTCCGTCCTCCATGGCCTGGATCGCTTTGCGATGGCTCCGGAGGGCGAAGCGGTCCTGCTGCTCGCGGCCGATGTCGTACTTGCGGGCCAGATTCTCGGCGGTCATTCCCATGTTGAGGTAGACGTCCGGATAGGAATCCGCCAGATCGGGGTTGGGCGAGAAATGGCGCCCGGCCCTGGGGATCAGGCTCATGCTTTCCGTGCCTCCAGCCAGGATGACCTCGGCTGAGCCGCACCGGATTCTTTCGGCGGCAAAGGCGATGGACTGCAGGCCCGAGGCGCAGAAGCGGTTGACGGTGACAGCCGAGACCTCAACCGGCAGACCGGCCCTCAAGCCGGCGATGCGGGCCACGTTCATTCCCTGCTCCGCCTCCGGCATGGCGCACCCCAGGATGACGTCTTCGATTTCGCTGGTCTTCAACCCGGCGACGCGCCGGACGGCTTCCGAGATGGCGACGGCAGCCAGGTCGTCGGGGCGGGTATGTCTCAGGGCTCCCTTCTTGGCTTTCCCGACGGGAGTCCTGACGGCGCTGACGATCACAGCCTCTTGCATGGGTTTGTTCTCAGTGGTTCCGCTCAGTTCCGTAGCGGCTTGCCTCGCTGCAGCATGGTTTGGATCCGGTCCTGAGACTTGCGTTCTCCACAGAGACTGAGAAAGGTCTCTCTCTCCAGATCCAGAAAATGCTGCTCGTTGACCTCCCGAGGGCTGCTGCAGTCGCCCCCGCAGAGAATAAGTGCCAATTTGCTGCCCAGATGATAGTCGTAGGGGCTGATGTAGGCTCCCCGCAGCAACTGGTGCATGCCGATCTTGAATGTGGAAAATGCCGGCCGGCCCAGCGCGGGCACCGCCAGCGGTGGTTCGGGTTGCTGAAAGCCTTGCCGGACGAGTGTCACAACCTTCTGCTTGGCGTCGGCAATCAGGCGGTCGGGGTTCATGGTAATGGCATCGCCGGGCCGAATGAAGCCCAGAGATCGGGCCTCGGCAGCGCTGCCGGACACCTTTGCCTCGGCGATGGTCTCGAAGGATGTGCGCAGGCAGGGAAACAGCTCCTGGTCCGGCCGGGACCTCTCCAGGCTCCGCAACACCATTTCCTTGGTGCCCCCCGCAGCCGGAATCAGGCCCACGGCCAACTCGACCAGTCCCATGTAAGTCTCGGACGAGGCCTGCACGGCCGAGGCGTGCAAGGCGACTTCGCAACCCCCTCCCAAGGTGAGCCCGAAAGGAGCGACGACTACCGGACAAGGAGAATACTTGATCTCCATGTTGGCTGTTTGAAACAGCCGAATCATGCTGTCGATCTCCTCCCACTTCCGTTCCCGAGCCTTGCGCAGGATCTGCACCAGGTCGGCTCCGGCGGAAAACTGGGCGCCCTGATTGCCGATCACCATCCCGGAGAATTCGGATCGCGCCAGTTGAAGTGATTCTCGGATCATTCGAAGAGTGTCGTCCCCGATGGTATTCATCTTGGCGTGGAACTCCAGGCAGAGAACACCGTCGCCAAGGTCGATCAAGCTGCCCCGGGGATTCTTGCGGACGACTCCTCCCTCTTGCTCCTTGAGTGAGGACAGCAGTACCATTCCGTCCGGAACACCGACGGGAAGATAGTCCTGGGAGGGACAATCGAAGTAGGAGACGATTCCCCGGCGGCGCCGGTAAAAGCGCTTTCCGGGGGTGTCCAGTACCATCCGTGCCAACTCCGGCACCTTTCTTTCCTCGGACTCCAGGCGCTCCGCCACCGTTTCGACACCCAGAGCATCCCAGGTCTCAAAGGGGCCCATTTCCCAATTGAAGCCCCACTTCATGGCGTTGTCGATGGTGACGATGTCGTCTGAAATCTCCGGGATACGATTGGCGGCGTAAACCATCTCTCCGCTGAGCGCTTTCCAGACCAGGTGTCCTGCCGGGTCGTCGGATCGAATCAAGACCCTCAACCTTTCGGAGGTGTCCGGGATGGCCTTGGCTACCGCCAGTGAGGGATACTCGGCCTTGCGACGGGAGCGATACTCCAGGGATTCAAGATCCAGCGCCAGGATTTCCCCGCTCGGCATCTTCCGGTAAAAGCCGCTGCCGCTCTTGGCTCCCAGCCAGTTGCGCTCAATCATTTGCCGGATGACTTCAGGGATCTCGAACAGTTGGTGATGCTCATCGCCGGGCGCTTTTTCAAAGAGGGTGGCGGATACCCGTGCGAAAGTGTCGAGGCCAACGATGTCCAGCGTGCGGAAGGTGGCGCTCTTGGGGCGCCCCATCAGCCTGCCGGTCAGCAGGTCGATGTCGTCCACCCCGTAACCCTCCTCCAAAACCATGCGAAGGAGCTGCTGGAGGGCAAAAGCTCCCACGCGGTTGGCCACGAAGTTGGGAGTGTCCTTGGCCAACACGATGCCCTTGCCCAGGCGATAGTGGCCGAGATGGCTGACGGTTTCGACCACCGATTCCAGGGTTTCCGGGGTGGGAATGAGTTCGAGCAGCCTGAGGTAGCGAGGCGGGTTGAAGAAATGGGTTCCCAGCCAGTGTTGCCGAAAGTCATCGCTCAGCCCTTCGGCCAGGCGGTTGACTGAAATCCCCGAGGTGTTGGAGCTGACGATCGATCCCGGGCGCCGGATCCCATCGAGGTCCTTGAGCAGGCGAGCCTTGATGTCGAAGTCTTCCGAGACGGCTTCGATGATCCAGTCCACCTCCCCCAGCCAGGATCGGTGGTCCTGCAAATTTCCAAGTTGAATGCGGCGGGAGTCCTCCGGAAGAAAGAAGGCCGGAGGTTTGGTTCGTTCCGCCCGGCGCAGCCCCTGTTGCACCAGCCGCTGCCGGAACCGGGGGCCGGAAGCTGTGCATTCCCCGGATTCCTTCTCGGGAGTCGGATCCGAAGGAGGGATGTCCAGCAGGCAGACCGAAAAGCGGGCGTTGACCAGGTGGGCGGCAATGGCTGCGCCCATCACCCCCGCACCGACCACGCCCACCCGTTCAATCCTTTGTTTCATAGGGCGTGGTGGTTACCTACTCCGGTTTGGATGGGCTCTCCGTGTAGAGGGCTTCAATCTCATTCTTGAATCTCTTCTCGACGATTCGGCGTTTAACTTTCAGTGTAGGAGTCAGTTCCCCGTCCTCGATGGTGAAGTCCTTTTCTACGGGAATGACTTTTTTCACCGATTCGAAAGAGGCCAATCCGGCAGTTGATATTTCGACTGCGTTCATGAGGAATTCTTGAATGGGCGGGCTTTGGAGCAGGTCGCCGTAGCTTTCGAAGGCGAGTCCCTGTTCCCGCGCGTGGTCGGTGATCGTCTCCGGGTTGGGGACCACCAGGGCGCACAGGTAGGGGCGCTTGTCTCCCAACACGACCGCATTGAGCAGCACCGGGCTGGATTTGAGGAGCCTCTCGATCGGTTGGGGGGCGACGTTTTTCCCGCCGGCAGTGACAATCAGGTCTTTCTTGCGATCGGTGATCTTCAGGAATCCGTCCGGGTCCAGCTGGCCGATGTCGCCGGTATGGAACCACCCTTCCTTTATCACCTCTCGAGTTTCCTCGGGCCGGTTGTAATAGCCGAGCATCACTGACGGCCCCCGGGTCAGGACCTCGCCGTCTTCGGCGATTCTCGCTTCCAGACCGGGCAACGGTTGTCCCACCGTTCCGAACCTGAAGCGGTTCGGCAGGTTGACCGCGATCACCGGTGAGGTTTCGGTGAGGCCGTAGCCCTCCAGGATCAAGATCCCGGCGCTGAGGAAGAACTCGGCCAGGCTGGGGTCGAGGGGGGCGCCTCCCGAGATGAAGAACCGCAGCCGGCCCCCAAGGCGCTGCTGCAGCTTGGCGAACACGATCTTGGAAGCGAGGAGGCGCTGGAAGGCCAGGCCGGGGGGTGGGGTGGTCCCCTGGAGAACGTGACGGGTATGGCGCTCCCCTACCCCGAAGGCCCAATCGCTCAGGGCGCGTTTCAGACCGGTGCTGAGTCGCCTGGATTCCATGACACGGTCGTGGAGTTTCTCGAAGAATCTGGGGACGCACGCCACCACCGTGGGCTTTACCTCCTGCATGTTGATCGGCACCTTTTCGATGCTTTCGGCGTATGCGATGCTCACCCCGCAATAGAACATGAGGTAGTGCGCCACCCGTTCGAAAATATGGCTGAGCGGCAGCAAGGAAAGGACGCTGTCCCTGTGATCGAAGTCGAATACCCGGCTGAGTTCCAGGACGTTGGCCACGATGTTGGCATGGGTCAGCATGACTCCCTTGGGCGGCCCGGTGGTGCCGGAGGTGTAGATGATGGTGGCCACGTCTTGCGGGCCGATTCCTTGACGGACCTTCAGATATCCGGCCGGGTCCCGCTGCCACGCCTGTTCCCCCTCCTCCCGCAGGCTGTTGAAGCTCCGCAGGCTGTCGGATTCAGGTTCTTCCAGATCCATGACCACCGTGGCTTGGAGACTGGGTATCTTCGACTCGATTTCCCGGATCTTCTCCAGTTGTTCCGCGGTCGAAAGAATGATGATCTTGACGCCGGCGTCGTTGAGAAGCCCCTCGATCTGGTTCGAGGGCAACGTTGGATAAACGGGAACGTTGATGGCGCCGGCGGAAAGAATGGCGATGTCCGAAACCAGCCATTCGGGCCTGTTTTCCGACAGGAGGGCGATACGGTCTCCCGCCTCCACTCCCAGATTCATCAATCCCGCCACCACGCCCTGGACCTGGCTTCGGACCTCCGCCGAAGACAGCGGGTGAAAGCGGTCCTCCCGCTTGACCATCAAAGCGTCAGGCCGGCTCTTGTGGGTTACGGCCTCCTCGAAGAGGTCGACAATCGTTTGTGGTGTCATGGGTTCCCTCGTGCGTTCCGGTTGGTGAAGTTGAGGACCATGCCCGGCTGTCTTTCCCAAGCTGGAATTTCGGTGATTATAGCAAACCCGGAAGCCCTCCGGGGTGCAGGCTGGAACGGTCCGCCTTTAGCGGGATTCGACTCGCTCTCGAGGCCTGTCGGAGCGCCTCCGGAGCGACCTGCCGATTGGCTTGACGCCTCCTGGTGGGTGTGTTACTTTGCCACGCTTGGTGCCTCCTTCCGAGACCCGCAGCCGATGACGTCTCCCCTGAGGAAAACTCCCCTGCACGCGTTGCATCGAAGGTTGGGAGCCAGGATGGGCGCATTCGGCGGCTGGGAAATGCCCATCGAATACACGGGAATCGTGCGGGAGCATCTGGCTGTGCGAACCAGGGTGGGTCTGTTCGACGTCAGCCACATGGGAGAGATCGAGATCGATGGGCCCGGCAGCCTGGCTCTGGTGCAGCAGGTCACCTGCAACGATGCCGGGCGTCTCCGGCTCGGTCAGATCCAATACTCCGCCCTGCTCACCGAGCAGGGGACGTTTGTGGATGACATTCTGGTCCATCGGCTGGAAGAGAGCCGCTTTCTCCTTTGCGTCAATGCCGGCAACACGGGCAACGATTTTCGCCATATTTGCCGCCAGAACCGATTCGGGGCCCGGGTCACCGACGCCAGCGATCAATACGCGCAGTTGGCCGTTCAAGGTCCCGAGTCCGAGCAGGTCCTGCAGTCCCTGGTCGATCTGGACCTGTCTGAAATCGGCTACTACCGCTTTCGATCGGGGCGGGTTCAGGACGTTCGGGGGCTTATCGCGCGCACCGGATATACGGGGGAGGACGGCTTTGAAATTTACGTTCCGCCCACTGCCGCCGAGGCCGTGTGGGAGGGTCTGAGCCGAGCGGGACGGTCCCGGGAGTTGCTTCCGGCAGGACTGGGAGCACGCAATACCCTGCGCCTGGAGGCCAAAATGGCTCTCTACGGTCACGAGATCGATGGAGAGACAACGCCCTGGGAAGCAGGATTGGGGTGGATGGTCCGCATGGACAAACCCGACTTCACGGGAAAGGCCGCCCTGGCCGCCCAACTGGAGGCGGGAGTGCAAAAGAAGCTGGTTGGTTTCGAGATGCGCGGGCCGGGAATCGGCCGGGACGGATATGACGTGCTTCGAAACGGCCAAAGGATCGGTTGGGTCACCAGCGGCAGTCCTGCTCCCTTTCTCCGGAAAAACATCGGACTTGCCTATGTGAACGAGGGTGAAGTCTTCCCGGGAAACCGGCTCGATATTCAGGTCAGAAAACGCCTGGTACCCGCCGAAGTCGTGAAGACCCCGTTCTATCGGAGAGAGAGGCGTCGGCCTGGCGGCCCACGTCCAAACCCGGAGACCCCCCATGAGGCTTCCTGAGGACTGTCGTTACAGCAAACAGCACGAGTGGATTCGAGTCAGCGGAGATGGCGGGACCGTGGGCATCACCGATCACGCCCAGAAGGAGTTGGGAGACGTTGTTTTTGTCGAGTTGCCCGAGATCGGCCAGGTCTTCGCCGCCGACGAGATTCTGGCAAACGTGGAATCCGTGAAGGCCGTTTCCGAGATCTACGCTCCGGTGGCGGGTGAGGTGACGGCCGTCAATTCGGCCTTGGATTCCTCTCCCGAACTGGTCAACCAGGACCCCTATGGGAAAGCCTGGTTTGTCAGGATCAAGTTGGTCGACTCCGGTGACCTCGACAATCTTCTTACCGCCGATCAATACCGAAAATATGTCGAGGAGGAGTCCGCCGGTTAGATGAGATTTCTTTCGACCTCTTCCGAACAGCAGGCCCTCATGCTGAAGGCCCTGGGACTGCATTCGGTGGAGGACCTGCTCACCTCCATCCCGGAGGCCATCCGTCTCCGCTCCCCGCTCGATCTTCCTCCCGCCCTGAGCGAACCCGAACTGCTGGCTCGATTTGGCGAGCTGGAAGCCGGAAACGCCCCCGGAATTCTTTCCTTTCTGGGAGCCGGGGTGAATCAGCACTTCATTCCGCTGGTGATCGACAGTCTCTGTACCCGGGGAGAGTTTTTGACTTCCTACACACCCTACCAGGCAGAGATCAGCCAGGGGACCTTGCAGGCCGTCTTCGAGTTTCAAACCTTCATGTGCCAACTCACCGGAATGGAGATCTCCAACGCCTCCATGTACGACGGGAGCACGGCCCTGGCGGAGGCGGTCCTGATGGCCAGGCGTATCTCGCGTCGTAGGCGAATCCTGATGGCCAGGACGGTCCATCCCGAATACCGGGCGGTGGTGGACACGGTCACCCGTCACCAGGACTTGACGATTCAAACGGTCGATCATGGGGGAGACGGGCGCCTCGATCCGGCGGAGTTGGAGACCCACCTGGGTGAGGACGTGGCTGCACTGGTGGTCCAGTCGCCCAATTTCCTGGGAAACCTGGAATCCCTGGACATCCTTGCGGATCGATGCCGGCAACTGGGGGCGTTGCTGGTGGTCAACATCACGGAGTTGCTCTCGCTGGGAATCGTGCGGTCTCCCGGCGCGGCCGGGGCCGACATCGTGTGCGGCGAAGCTCAGTCACTGGGGGTTTCAACCGGTTACGGCGGCCCTCACGTGGGATTTCTGGCAACTCGAAAGAAGTTCGTCCGGAATTTGCCGGGCCGCCTGGTGGGACAGACCGTGGACAGGCACGGACAACGAGGGTACGTGTTGACGCTTGCGACCCGGGAACAGCACATTCGGCGAGAAAAGGCCACCTCCAACATCTGCACCAACCAGAACCTGACCGCACTGATGGTGACCCTGTTCTGTTCCCTGCTGGGCAAGACGGGAATCCGGGAGATGGCCATCCAGAATGTCGCCAAGGTCCAATACGGGCTTGCCGCCCTGAGAAAGCGCGGTATCGAAATTCTGTTCGAGGGTCCTCGATTCAATGAGTTCGTATTGCGGTTGAACCGCCCTTATGAAGAAGTGGCCGAAAGATTCCATGCCGCCGGCGTGGTCCCCGGACTGCCGCTGGGGCGGTATGAACCTCGGCTGGAGAACGCACTGCTGGTTTCGATTACGGAAACAAAGAGCAGACAGGATATCGATCGGCTGGTGGGAATGGTCAGGGCCGCGGCCTGATGCCGGTCTATCGCGCCGATCCTTTCCTCCGAATGAGCACCCGCCCATGAAGCACGACAGAACCGACAGGCACGTCAACCTGAAGGAGGGGTTGATTTTCGAGCGCAGTTCCGCGGGTCGCCAGGGCTATGACCTGCCTCGGCTGGACGTTCCCCAGGCTGACCTCGGCGCCGCGTTGGGAGCCGACAATCTGAGGGAGCCGATCCCCGGTTTCCCGGAGGTCAGCGAGGTGGACGTGGTGCGGCACTTCACCCGCCTATCCAGTTGGAACTACAGCATCGATGCCGGCATGTATCCCCTGGGCTCCTGCACCATGAAGTACAACCCGCGCCTCAACGAGCGGGTGGCGCGGATGGAAGGGCTGGCGACGGCCCATCCTCTGACTCCCGAGTCGCTCGTGCAGGGCAGTCTGGAAATACTCGGGCTGTTGGGAGATTGCCTGGCTGAGATCAGTGGCATGGACGCGGTCAGTCTGCAACCGCCTGCCGGCGCCAGCGGAGAGTTGACCGGCATCCTGATGATCCGTGCCTGTTTGAGCTCACGGGGCAATCCCCGGCGAAGGGTTCTGATCCCGGACTCCGCCCACGGAACCAACCCCGCCAGCGCGGTCATTGCCGGCTACGAGGTTCAATCCTTGAAATCGGACAACCGTGGATGCATCGATCTCAACGGGCTGGACCGGGCCATGAACGACGAGGTCGCGGCCCTGATGTTGACCAACCCCAACACGCTGGGAATCTTCGAGCAGGACATCGTGAGCATTGCCCGTATCGTGCACGAACGGGGAGGGCTGGTCTATATGGATGGAGCCAACCTCAACGCCCTGATGGGGATTACACGGCCGGGAAACTTCGGAGCGGATGTCCTCCACATCAATCTGCACAAGACCTTCTCCACGCCTCACGGAGGCGGCGGGCCGGGCGCCGGCCCCGTGGCGGTCAAACGGGTGCTGGAACCCTTCCTGCCCGCCCCGACCGTGGAGCGGCGCGATGACGGGCGTTACTCTCTTGATCATGACCGTCCGCGCTCCATCGGCAGGGTCAAGGCCTTTTACGGAAACTTCCTGACTCTGGTGCGTGCGCTGGCCTATATCCTGGCCAATGGGGCCGAAGGGCTCAAGGAGGCCAGCCAGGTGGCGATTTTGCATGCCAACTACATCAAGCACCATTTGCGGGACGTTTACGAGCTGCCCTATGACGAACCCATCCTTCACGAAGTGGTATTCTCGAGCAAGCGGCAGACCCGAAACGACATTACGGTGATGGACCTCGCCAAACGCCTGATGGATTATGGCTTCCACCCCCCCACCGTTGCTTTTCCCCTGGTCGTTCAGGGGGCCCTCATGATCGAGCCGACCGAAACCGAGAGCCGGCAGGAGCTGGATCAGTTTATCCAGGCCATGAGATGTATTGCCGAGGAGGCCGATACCGATCCTGATCTTCTCAGACAGGCGCCTCATTCCACCCGGGTAAGCCGTCTGGATGAGGTGCAGGCTGCCCGCCGGCCGGTCTTGAGGTGGCTGCCGGATGAGACGGGAAGCCGGGATCCTTGAGTCGAAACAACTGAATTTCTGATTGTTGATTGGTGAATCACGACAACGGACTGAGCCTCGATTCCAGGATCTACAATCGACAATCCACAATGCATGCCCTGTTGGTTCGAGGCGCACCCTCGCTAGATTGTCCTTGACAACCATCGGGGGTCGCTAATATAAAGAGTGTGGCTTGGCACTCGATGGATTGGAGTGCTAATAGCCATGCCTAACTCGCTTATAAATAAGGAGAAAACCTATGAGTCTTAGACCCCTGCAGGATCGAATCCTAGTCCAGCGCACGGAGGCGGAGGAGACGGTCAGAGGTGGCCTGATCATTCCGGATACAGCCAAGGAGAAGCCCCAGGAAGGCATCGTCAAGGCCGCGGGCAATGGCAAGGTTCTCGAGAACGGCAACCGATTGGAAATGACGCTGAAGTCCGGAGACCGCATCCTTTTCGGCAAGTATTCCGGTTCCGAGGTGACACTGGATGGCGAAGAATTCCTCATCATGAAGGAAGAGGATGTCCTGGCGGTCCTGGAGTCCGAGTGAGGCCGGTTGGATCGGCAGCAGTGAAACGGTATTGGCTTAAGATTTCGGGCCTGCAGGCCCGTTTGGACGATCAGTAAGGAGAAAATTCATGGCTAAGCAGATTGTTTCCGGGGAAGCTTCCCGACAGGCGATCCTCCGCGGAGTGAACCAGTTGGCGGACGCAGTGAAGATTACCTTGGGACCTAGAGGCCGCAATGTGGTTCTGGACAAGAAGTTCGGATCCCCGACCATCACCAAGGATGGCGTGACCGTGGCCAAGGAAGTTGAGTTGGAGGATGCTCTGGAGAATATGGGTGCGCAAATGGTCCGGGAGGTGGCTTCAAAGACCAGCGATGTGGCTGGAGACGGGACCACCACGGCCACGGTGCTGGCGCAGGCCATCTTGCGTGAAGGGATCAAGACGGTTGCGGCCGGCGCCAATCCCATGGCTTTGAAACGCGGCATCGACCGGGCCGTGGAAGGCGCGGTTCAGGAGATCGGGAAGTTATCCAAGCCGGTAATGGGTGAGATGATTGCCCAGGTCGGCAGCATCTCGGCCAACGGCGACTCCGAGATCGGGGCCATTATTGCCGAAGCCATGAACAAGGTCGGCAAGGATGGCGTGATTACCGTCGAGGAAGCCCAGTCCATGGACACCTCCCTGGAGATCGTGGAAGGGATGCAGTTCGATCGAGGATACCTCTCTCCCTACTTCGTTACCGACTCCGAACGGATGGAGTGTGTGCTGGAAGACGTTTTCCTGCTGATTCACGAGAAGAAGATCTCCAACATGAAGGATCTGCTGCCCATTCTCGAGCAGGTCGCCAAAGTGGGCCGACCCTTCATGATCATCGCAGAGGAAGTCGAGGGGGAGGCGCTGGCCACTCTGGTGGTCAACAAGCTCCGGGGGACCCTGAATGGCGCTGCCGTGAAGGCTCCCGGCTTCGGCGACCGCCGCAAGGCCATGCTGGAAGACATCGCCATCCTGACCGGAGGCAAGGCCATCACCGAAGATCTCGGACTCAAGCTGGAGAATCTCCGCCTCGAGGACCTTGGACGAGCCAAGCGGGTTGTGATCGACAAGGACAACACCACCATCGTGGAAGGGGCGGGACAGTCCGGGGAAATCGAAGGTCGGGTGCGACAGATTCGTGCCCAGATCGAGGAGACCACCTCCGACTATGATCGCGAAAAGCTGCAGGAACGGCTGGCCAAGCTGGTGGGCGGCGTGGCCGTGATCCGGGTGGGGGCCGCCACCGAAACCGAGCTCAAGGAAAAAAAGGCTCGCGTGGAGGACGCCATGCATGCCACCCGGGCTGCCGTGGAGGAAGGGATTGTTCCGGGTGGAGGAGTCACTTTCCTGAGGGGGATTCCGGCTCTGAAAGAGCTCGAGCTCGAGGACGATGAACAGATCGGCGTCAAGATTGTGGTCAGAGCCCTTGAGGAACCCCTTCGACAGATCGCCGCCAACGCCGGAATCGAGGGAGCGGTGATCGTCGAGAGCGTGAAAGCCGGTGACCAGGACAGCTACGGGCTCAACGCGGCAACCGGGAATCTCGAGGACCTGACGGCTGCCGGCATTATCGACCCGGCCAAGGTGACCCGCACCGCGCTGCAGAATGCCGCCTCGGTGGCCGGTCTGCTCTTGACCACCGAGGCTCTGGTCTCCGAGCTTCCGGAGGAGAAAAAGGCGGAGCCACCCATGCCGCACGGCCACGGGGACATGTACTGACCACCCATTTTCAATGAGAGGCGGTCGCGCTGGGCAGGCCGGGTGGACCGCCTCTTCTTCCCTTCACTCTCAACAGCCCAATCCGCCTCCCTGCCCTTTTCTCATGAGGTCATTCACCAGAGCGCGATGGACGGTGACTTTGACCGTCCTGGCCAGCCTGGGGCTGCTGTTGATCCCTTTCTGCGGTATGGCCTTTGGCTGCGGCTGCACCTGGCTTTGGGATGGAGCTGCCGCTCACTGCAACGTGTTCCGCCCCGGACCTCCCGATTGTCCCTGGTGCGCCCATGGAGCCGTGGCGGGCACGGTGGCCACCGTGGGAATCGGTGGCTGCCAACTGCTGCTGGCGTTTCTGACCTTGAATAGAACCGGCCGAACCCTTCCGGCCTGTGTGGTCGGGGTGTCGACCTTGGTTCCAGCCGCAGTGTTCTTCGCCTGGCTGACACGGCTGCTGGGGCTGTAGTCCGCATATCGCCCGGTGTCGCCGGGTCGCCGGCTAGCTTGGCCCCTGCCCCGCGGTGCGGCTCATTCCGAGGAAAAGCAGCCGATCGCCAAAAAAAACGAACCACGATAGTGTGACGTTGGTGTCACGGCGTCATGGGAGAAAGCCCCCCCCGGGAGCGCGGGCGTCCCGCCCGCATCCTTATTCGTGCAAACAGCCTGCGATGCAGGGCCATTTCCTCGCACAGTGCGCCAAACCCGCCATTGTGGGGATCGTTACAATGGTGCCAGGTCGTGTGCGGGCGAGACGCCCGCGCTCCCGGGTGGGTCGTCCCGATGGTGCGATGGAGGGCATGCGGTTCACCTCAATGCCTTAGTGTCCCTTCGTCGTCCTTCGTGGCCCTTCGTGGATTCCTCTTTTTCGTTTGTTTCAGGCAAGCCGGGCCCCCTCCCCCTGCCGATGATTAGACGAACACGATCGATTGTTATCAGTCAGCCTGTTCCCGGTGAGGAATACGGAATCGAGCGTTGTGTTATGATTCGCTGAAGTTTCTGGACGCTGGTTAACCCGAGTTTGACCCCTCCGAGGTGGAACAGTCAGCATGGCAACTCTTCTGGATGAGTTTCTGGTTGGAGAGCTGGAATCGTTAAGAAGCAGGAAGCTCTACCGGACTCTCAAGGTTCTCGAAGGACAACAACTGCCACAGGCTGAGTTCGATGGGCGGTCGGTGGTGAACCTCTCCTCCAACAACTACCTCGGACTGAACACCCATCCCCGCCTGGTTGAAGCCTCGGAGCGGGCCCTTCGGCAGTTCGGCGTGGGGTCGGGCGCGGTGAGGACCATCGCCGGGACCATGCGGATTCACATGGAGTTGGAAGAGAAGATAGCCCGGTTCAAGCAGGCTGAGGCCAGCGTCGTCTTCCAATCGGGCTTCACCGCCAACGCCGGCACGGTGTCGTCCATTCTGGGCAAGGGGGACCTGATCATCTCGGACGAGCTCAACCACGCCAGCATCATCGATGGTTGCCGGCTGTCCCGCGCTCAAATCCGGGTTTATCGCCACAAGGATACCCAAGCGCTGGAAGATATTCTGGCCGAGGTTCAAGCGCTTCCCGGCAGGAAACTGGTGGTTACCGACGGCGTATTCTCAATGGATGGCGATGTGGCGCCGCTTCCCCAAATCGTGGAATTGGCGGAAACCTACGGCGCCATGATGATGGTGGACGATGCCCACGCAAGCGGAGTCATGGGCACTTGTGGGCGCGGAACGGTGGACCACTTCGGACTGCACGGACGAGTGGATATTCAGGTCGGGACTCTTTCCAAAGCCGTGGGAGCTCTGGGCGGATACGTCTGCGGGAGCCGTGCTTTGATTGAATACCTGTATCATCGTGCCCGGCCCTTTCTTTTTTCCACCTCTCATCCTCCGGCGGTAGCGGCCTCCTGCCTGGCGGCCTTCGAGGTCCTGGAAGAAGAGCCCGCCTTGATCGAACGCTTGTGGCAAAACACGCGCTTGTTCAAGGACGGCTTGAGCCGCCTGGGATTCGACACCGGCGCCAGCGAAACACCTATTACTCCGATCATCGTCGGCCAGGGAGAACTGGCAATGAAGTTTTCCGACCAGCTCTTCGAGGAGGGCGTGTTTGCTCAGGGCATTGGATTTCCTACCGTGCCGGAGGAAAAGTCTCGCATTCGCACCATTGTGACCGCCACCCATACCCGGGAACAACTGGAGTTCGCCCTGGAGATTCTCGCCAGAGTCGGCCGCCGGCTGGGGATCATCCCGTCGTAGCCGAGGCGAGCCCGAATCTCTCACCGGGGGGCGCACCCTGTGTTACTGGAAACCGTCTGAATTGCACCAACAAGTTGTTGAAAACAAATGGTGGCTCCACGTTTCATCCAGCGACCCGGTGAGAAGTGCGGGCTAGTCTGTTCCCCGCCCTCCTTTGACCCCATTGATGACTCCTGACAGGTCGATACCCGGGAAGAAAGGAATGCCATGAATGAGTTCAATCCCCCGAAGCGGATCCTGATGGGTCCTGGTCCCAGCGACGCGGATCCCCGTGTGCTTCGTGCGCTGTCCGCCCCGCTGGTGGGTCATTTGGACCCCGCCTTCCTGGGGGTTATGGATGAGATCCAGCAGTTGCTGCGGACGGTTTTTGAGACCCGCAATCGCTTGACGATTCCCGTTTCCGCCACCGGGAGCGCCGGAATGGAGGCCGCCTTCGTGAACCTGATCGAGCCGGGCGACGCGGTGGTGGTGTGCGTGAACGGAGTCTTCGGCGAGAGGATGAGCGATATCGTCACCCGCTGCGGAGGCAGGCTGACTCGAGTGGAAACCCAATGGGGCCACGGCCTTGACATGGAGGAGGTCCGGAAAACCTTGCAACGGACCCGTCCCAGGATCCTGGCGGCTGTCCAGGCGGAAACCTCCACCGGGGTATTGACCCCGCCAGCCAGGCTGAGAGAGGTGTTGAAAGAATTCCCCGAAACGCTGCTGCTGCTGGACTGCGTCACATCGCTGGGCGGTCATCCCGTGGAAATCGATCGGCATGGAGTCGATTTCGCCTACAGTGGAACCCAGAAGTGCTTGAGCTGCCCCCCGGGCCTGGCTCCCATTACGGTCTCGGACCGGGGCGTGGAAAGGATTCGACAGAGAAAAACCAAGGTGCAGAGCTGGTATCTGGATCTGACCATGGTTGAAAAGTACTGGGGTGCAGACCGCACCTATCACCACACGGCTCCCATTTCCATGAACTATGCGCTGCGGGAGTCCCTGCGCCTGATCGTCGAGGAAGGACTCCAGAACCGCTATGATCGCCATCGCTTGAATCATCAGGCCCTGGTAGCCGGTGTGGAAGCCATGGGATTGGAGATGCTGGTCCGACCGGAAGACCGTCTATGGGTCTTGAATACCGTCCGGGTGCCCGATGGAGTTTCGGATGCCGCCGTGCGCTCCCGGCTGCTGAGCGATTTCGGTATCGAGATCGGTGGTGGGTTGGGACCGCTGAAGGACAGGATCTGGCGGGTGGGGTTGATGGGTGCCTCTTCCCATCCGAACAACGTGCTGATGCTGCTGAACGCCCTGGAGCGCATTCTCAGGCAGGAAGGAGTCCGGCTGGCCCCCGGCAGCGGTGTGGAGGCTGCTTCGGCGGTCTTCGACCGGCAGGAACCCCCGGTTTGAGAGCGGAACACCCCGCGCGTCTTATCCGGGTCAATCGCCGGCCGGTCCGCGGTGGGTCAGCCTGCCGAAAACACCCGGGTCCAATTCAGGCCGCCGTCGGGCTTCTCCCACTTCCCAGACCGTCAGGTAGACCAGTTTCAGGATACTCTCCAGCTTGCTGAAGTTGATCTTGTCTGCAGTATCGCTGGCTCGATGGTAGTCGGGATGAAAGCCGGTGAACAGGAACAGCGCAGGAATTCCCCGCTTCAGGAAGGGCCAGTGGTCGCTTCGGCGCATCAAGTCCATGGATTTGGGTTCCGAGGGAAATCTCAGATCCAGTCCGGTCCTGGCGTTGCTGCGCTCGATGAAGACCCGCAGCATGGGTGCAACCGTTGCTCCGAAGATATTGAGCGAGTTTCGGTTGTCCATTTCTCTTTGGCCGGGGAGGTCACCGACCAGATTGGCCGGGTGCTGGGCGTTCCGGCCGATCATGTCCATCTGGAACATGGCCACCGTCTGTTGGAGCGGCACCGGAGGGCGCCTGACGTAGTCTCGAGAGCCCAGCAGTCCGATTTCTTCCGCTCCCCAAGCCGCCAGCAGAATGCTTCTCCCGGGTTTGGCCGGGTTTCTTAGAAAGGCTTCCGAAAGTTCAAGCAGCGCCGTCGTGCCGGAAGCGTTGTCGTCGGCTCCCCAAAAGATCCGGCCCTCCTTGTCCACACCCATGTGATCGTGATGGGCTCCCAGGATGATGAACTCATCCTTGAGAACGGGGTCCGATCCCGGAATATGTCCCACCACGTTGTATCCCTGGAATCGCCGCCTTCTGTAAGAGACCTGGATTCGCACTTGTCCCTGGAGTGAAAAGCTCCGCGGGTGTCCCGTCTCATCGATCCGATCCTGTAGCTGACCGAGGGACCCGGACGGGTTTTCGGGTCCGTCCGCTTGCCGCAGGAGTCGTTTTCCGGCCGAGAAAGTCATCCTCACCACCGGAATGGAGAGGGCATCCAGCCGGTCCGACAGGTAGGCCCTGGCGTGGCGAAAGTTGGAGCTCAGAGAAGAAAGTTTCTCCCCCGGGGGCTGAATGAGCACAACGCCGCACGCCCCCCGGGCCGCGGCCTGAAGGGATTTCTCCACGGGGTCGGAGAAGTCGGTCGGTCCAACCCGGCGAAAGGCAATATCGGGAGGGACCCCGCTGAGCACGATCGCGACCTTGTCCTGAAGTTCGATTCCCTGGTAATCGTCATATTCGAGATCGGGTGCCGTCAGCCCGTATCCCACAAAGGCGGCTTGCTTGCCTTGGACCGTTCCATCCGGTCCCCAGGAGGCCGGCAGAAAATCCTCACCGGCCTTGAAGGAAACCACCGAGCCGTCGGCACTTGCGAATTCCAGTAGACCGGACTCTTTCGGAAGCGCCCGGCTGATCCCGAAGGACTGTATGAAGTCAGTGGCATGGGGCGCCGGGAGCAGGCCACTGGCCTCGAAGACACTGGCGATGTAGGCCGCGGTGAGCTCGGCCTCGGGGCTGCCGGTTGCGCGGCCCTTGAAATGGGAGGATGCGAGAAACTTCAGCCTGGCCCGGATGCGTTCCGGCCGGATCGATTTCAATCCGGGGGAAATCTTCTCAAAGGAGACTGCCTCGATTTGGCCGGGCAGCAGGAGCCCCAGAACGAGGCCAGCCAGCAGCAAGCGAGACGGGATGAGGTAGCGTGACGTGAATTGCGTGGCGCCCTCCTGTTGTCCTGGAATCGACCCGGCTAGGATCTTGCCGTGCGCGGCTGGATCCAGCGTTGGTAGGCTTGCGGGGTGTCGACGTCAACCAGGATCTCATCCGATTCCCATTCCAGGTGGCAGATCTGTTGGCGATGCTGCCTGACCACGGCAACGGCCCCTTCGTCCGGACTGGCGGCCAGCAGTTCGGGGAACAGTTCCCTGGCAAACAGGACCGGATGTCCCCGCCTCCTCTGGAAGGAAGGAATCACGACGGGATGGCCTCCCTGGCTGAAGCAGTCCAGCAGAGCGTCGATCAGGGCGCTGTCGACCAGGGGATGGTCGACCAGGAACAGCATCAATCCGTCACAGGTCTCCCGATCGAGAGCCCGGATGCCGGTTTGCAGGGAGGAAAGTTGACCCTCCCGGTAGCGGGAATTGACGACGGTTGTTGCCCTCAGGTCCGGCAAGCGGTCGAGGATGGATTCGGGCTGATGACCCAGCACGATCTTCAGGTCGACCAGCCGGGAAGCCCGGATCTGATGGACGATATGCTCCAGGAAGGTGGTGCCGAAGATCGGCAGCAAGGCCTTGGGGCGCCCCATGCGCTGCGACCGACCCGCGGCCAGGATGACGGCGCTGACCCGTTTGTCCATAGGTGTCGTCAAATTCCCGCGGCCTCTTCAGGATCGGAATCGGAGTCGTCCCGGGGATAGGAACCTAGAATCTTCAAGTACCCGGCCAATTCCCTCAGATGAGCCATGGCCCGTTTGCAGCGCCTGTCCTCGATACTGCCGGCGAAGTCGACGTAGAACAGATATTCCCAGGGTTTGCCGTGCAGGGGGCGGGATTCGATCTTGTAGAGGTCGATGTCCCGCAGTGCGAAAACGCTCATGGAACGAAACAGGGCGCCTGGAAGGTTCGGGATGGAAAAAACGATGGAAGTCTTGTTGGCATTGGGCGTTCTGTGACGGCCCTTGGCCAGCAAGAGGAACCGGGTAAAGTTGGCGAAGTCGTCCTGCAGATTCTCTCGCAGGACGGTCATGCCGTACAAACGGGCGGCCAGGTCACTCGCGATGGCAGCGCCGTCAAGGATCTTTTCCTCCTTGATTTTCTTGACGCTTCCCGCGGTGTCATAGGTCGGGATGATTTCGAGCTTGCCCAGACGAGCGGTATTTCTGCGGCACTGCATGAGCGCCTGGGGGTGGGAAAAGACACGACGGATTTGAGAGATGCCGACCCCGGGGTTGGCGATCAGGTGGTGCAGGATACGGAGCTTCAATTCTCCAATAATCGTTAGTCGATGGCGTAGCAGAAGGTCGTAGTTCTGGTGGATGCTGCCTGCCAGCGAGTTTTCGATGGGAATGACCCCGAATTCCGCCTCTTCCCGCTGGACTCTCTGAAACACCAGGTCGAAGGTCTCACAGGGAATCAGACAGCCTGCGCCGGGGAAGAAGCGCCGCGAGGCAATCTCGCTGTATGCCCCCGGCTCGCCCTGGTAGGCGACGACTTGGTCTTGGTCGGCCGGCATGGGGGTCCTGCCTCCGGTAAGTCAGGTCCGGGACATCGATGCAATCCCGGGAAGTGGGTGAATGTGCGGTTCCCGCAAGAAGCCGGCCGGATTACGGGTTCCGTTGACAAATCGGAAGCCGTTGCTCGACAATGTCTTTCCTTGCGTTGCGTCGCCGGGGAAGGCCCAGCGGAAGTGTTGTTGGCACGGGGAGGAACCGCCCAATGAGAATATTGCCGTTTCGGGGTTACCGCTACAATCCAGAACGTATTCCCAACCTGGACGACGTGATCTCCCTGCCCTACGATCAGTTCAAGGGATCCCGAGACGACCGGTTCCACCAGCGCCATCCCTTTAACATCGCTCATCTTATCATGAACCCCGAGACCGGTAGGGATTCCCCCTCCTGGAATCGATATACCCGGTCCAAGAACTTGCTGGATCTATGGATGAAGGAATCGATCTTCCTGCAGGACGATCAGCCCAGCATTTATCCCTATTATCAAGACTTTCCCCTTGTCGGAGGACCCGCCGTAACCCGAAAGGGATTCGTGGCTCTGGGCGAAGTGACCGACTACTCCCAGGGCATCGTACGGCCCCACGAGCGCACCATGACCAAGCCCAAGCAGGATCGCCTGGAGCTCCTGCGCTCCACTCGGGTCGACTCGGGCCTTATCTTTGTCCTCTACTCGGATCCCCGGGGGGAGATCGAGGCTATTCTGGATGAAGCGGCCGGGCCTCAGCCGGCCATGACGGCAGCCGGTCCGGACAGGATGTTGAATCGGTTGTGGCGGGTATCGGACCCAACGCCAATCGCTCGCATCCGACAGGCTATGGAGGACAAGCCCGTAATCATTGCCGACGGCCACCATCGCTACGAGGTGGCGGTGGACTTCAGCCGGGAGGCCATGAAACGTCGCCCCGAGGACCCGGCTTGGGAAAACTATCGATTCAAGCTCTTCAGCTTCGTTCGACAGGAATCCCCAGCCATCTCCATCTTGCCCATCCACCGCATCCTGAGGAACATGGAGGCGTTCGATGCCTCCCAATTTCTTAGGCAACTCGAGTCCTTCTTTTCCATTGAAGCGATTGAAGTCGGTGGCGGTATTCCACCCGGAGGGCCCGAGGAGTTGCTGCAACAAATGCGGCTTCGCCAGTCCGCGGGACACGCGGCCATGGGAGTCTACCTGCCCGCACTGAACCGGTTGGCTCTGTTGACGTTTCGAAAGGAGGCGGCGGAGAGCCTGGATTGGCCGGGAGACAAGTCCGAGACCTGGCGCCAATTGGATGTTTCCATCCTTCAGGTGGCCATTTTGGGCCGGATACTGAACCTTGGGGAGCGGGAACTGGCCGAGGGTAACTTTGTGGAGTATGTCAGTGACGCCGGGGAGGCGATCCTGAAGGCGGCGGACGGATCCTGCCAATGCGCCATTCTGCTGAATCCCACACCCATGGAGCAGGTCGAGGCCGTGGTGGAGGCCGGAGACCTGCTACCCCAGAAAACCACCCACTTTCACCCCAAGCTCATGGAAGGTCTGGTGTTTGCCAAACACCTTTAGCTCGCATTCCTCAACAAGGGGCTCCAGGAGTACAAACCCCGGTGCAAATTCCGGATCAGCCGCCCCCGCCCACGACGGTACGGATCATACAGAGGAGTAACAATCAGCCGTTATTGTCTTGGAAATTAAGACGAACCACGAATGAACACGAATAGACTCGAATACGGATGGAGCTCCTTCAATGACGAGCGGCGCCCGAATGCTTCCGCAATATTGTGACCTTGATATCACGACCTCATGGGAGGAAGCCCCCCCGGGAGCGCGGGCGTCCCGCCCGCACAAATGCCGGCATACCCTTCGTGACCTTGGTATCCCGTCACGGTTCACCTCAACGCCTTAGTGTCCCTTCGTCGTTCTTCGTGGCCCTTGGTGGATAGCTCTTTTTTCTTTTGTTTCAGGAGAGCCGGTCTCCGGGGCCTCGCGCTTTCGGCCGTCTGCTGTCGCCGCCTTCGCGGCTCGACGTGGCGCTACCCCTTTCCAATGGCCCGTGCCGGGCATAGCCCGGCCCGCGCCCGGCTCACGCCCACGGCTACCTGCTGCCGCCGCTCCGCGGCTCAATGGGTCGTCCGGGCGTTCGCCCGGGGATTATCAATTGCCAACAAGTGTCGCCCCCGCCCTGCCGTGCGGATCATTCGAGGGTGAAACAATCAGAAATTGAAAATCCTTTCGCGACCTTGGCATCCCGTCGCGGTTCACCTCAACGCCTTAGTGTCCCTTCGTCGTTCTTAGTGTCCCTTCGTGGATAACTCTGTTTTCTTTTGTCTTTTTTCGGTTGTTTCAGGCAAGCCGGTTCGCCGGGAGGTATTTCGAAACCAGGCCGTGAAGCGGGCAAGGCCCTCTTCAAAGGGGACCTTGGGAGCATAGCCCAATACCCTGGCCGCCTTCCCCAGGTCGGCATGGGTGACGGGCATATCGGCGGCTTGATCTGCCTGCATACGGAGGAGGGCCGGCTTGCCCAGGGCCCTCTCCAGAAGGTGAACCATCCTTTTCAGGGGGATCGGATTGCCACTGCCGAGATGGAACACTTCAAAGCCAACCTTCAGGGCCAGGGCCGCCGCAATTCGGTCTACGATGTCGTCGACATAGGTGTAGTCCCGCATTGAGCTGCCGTCTCCGAACAGCGTGACGGGGCGGTTTTCGTCGATGGCCCGCGCGAACTTGTGCATGGCCAGGTCGGGACGCTGTCGGGGGCCGTAGACCGAGCTGGAAGAGCCGAAGATGAACTGCCGGCACATTCCCCGGCGGGCCAGTTCCAGCAACCCCAGCGTTCCCTGGAGGTTGACCTGTCCGTACAACAGGGGCTGGGTCAAGGAAGAGCGAACGCCCGTTCGTGCCGCCAGGTGGATGACGACTTCGTAGGATTTCCCGGACAGCGCCGATTGAAGCTGCTCAGGGTTTGCGATGTCCATCTGGAGGAAGTCGAAGCTTCCCTGCTCCGACACTTGGCGCAAATTCTCCTGCTTGAGATGGGTAGCGTAAGCGCCGTTGAGGTCGTCCAGGATGGTGACGTGGGCCCCGGCGCCCAGCAGGCGTTCCGCCAAGTGCGAGCCGATGAAACCGGCGCCGCCGGTAAGCAGAATGGGTGTTCCCGGAGAGAGCCCGGGAGAGGGGTTCAATGGATCTCCAGCATCCGGTCCACCGCCCGCTTGGCTTTCAGCCGGATTTGCTCCGGGACATCGACCACGTATCGGTTCTGGAGGAGTGAGTCGAGGGTGTCCTGCAGGGTGATCTGGTTCATGTGGGGGCAGCGAACGCTGCACAAGCGGAGCATTTCCTTGTCGGGATTTTCGGCCGCGACGTTGTCTGCCATGCTGCATTCGGTCAGCAGCAGATAGCGGGGGGAGCGAGCCTGTTCCACAAAGCGAATCATGGCCGAGGTGCTTCCCGAGAAATCGGCTGCCTCAACCACTTCCGGACTGCACTCGGGGTGGGCCAGGACCACTACGTCGGGGAACTGCCGGCGCACGTTCTCGATGTCTTCCACGTTGAACTTCTCGTGAACCTCGCATTTGCCGTGCCAGCCCAGGATCTGGTAGTCCATGTGGGGATCCTGCTTGTCCCCGGGAATGGGTCTGTCGGTGGGAAAAATGATGTGTTTGCCGCTTTCGCGAGCCACGTTTCTGGCCAGGTATTCGTCGGGAAGAAAGATGACCGTGTCGGTCTTGAAAGATTCAATCACCGCCAAGGCGTTGCTGGAAGTACAGCAGACGTCGCTTTCGGCCTTGATGTCGGCATAGGTGTTGACGTAGGTCACCACCGGAACTCCTGGAAAACGCTCGCGCAGTTCGCGCACATCCTCGGCAGTGATACTGGCTGCCAGGGAACAGCCTGCCTCCAGCGAGGGGATCAGCACCGTCTTGTGCGGACTCAGGATCTTGGCTGTTTCCGCCATGAAGCGGACCCCGCAGAAAACGATGGGATCGCCATCGGTGGTGGCGGCCAGCCGGCTCAATTCCAGGGAATCTCCGGTGTAATCGGGCACCGAATGGTACAGTCCGGGCTCCATGTAGTTGTGTCCCAGGATCACCGCGCCCAGGTCGCCCTTCAATTGGTTGATGCGGCACGCCAATTCGGCTTTGGCCCGAATTTCAAAATCGGGCAGCACATCGTGCAGCTTCTTCCGAAGCAGGTGATAAGTTTGCGAGGCGTCTGCGGTCATTGGACTTCAACCTGCCGTCAAGTCGATTCCTGGAAAAGGGCGAGATCTTGGATCGTCTAAAAAAACAGTATAACGCCGAACCGGAGTTGAGGCAATTTCGGACGTTGGGTTGGTCTGGCCGGACCGCAAAAAGAGTTATCCACGAAGGGCCGCTAAGAACGACGAAGGGCCACTAAGGCATCGAGGTGAACCGCGACGGGATACCACGGTCGCGAAGGGATTATCGATTTCCGGGCCTTTTGCAAAAGGCTCTAAATGATGATTCCCCGGGCGTCAGCCCGGGGTTCCAGTAGAGCGGCGAAGCCGCGGCAGCAGGTAGCCGTGGGCGTAAGCCCATGGAAAGCGTAGCGTAAGAGTCCGAGCCGCGTAGGCCGCGACAGCAATCTACTCGACCGCCGCAACAGTTCCTGGCCGTGGTCGTAGGCGTGAAGCCGGCAAAGCCAGCCCACCCCCCTACAAGGGACGCGAATAGGGGACGCTGTTGAATTGCTGGATTAACTTCGATCAGCGGCTCCTGAATTGCTTTGATTCAACAACGTCCCCAGCGATGCGCGAAAGATTTTGCAAAAGGCTCTTCCGATTGTTTCACACTCGTATGATCCGTCCGGCAGGGCGGAGGACCGGCTAACCACTCGCTTGCGGTCAGCTTCCTTCGTGACCCTGCGTACGCAGTTCCCGCCGCCAGCGGGCGTAGGCCGAGATGTCCTTCCACCTTACGTTGCTGAAGCTCTTGTCTCCGTAATTCGTCTCCATTCGCCATCGAAGGTAGTCTTTGGGCGGGAACGGCAGGAAGGGAAAGCGGCGATACCAACGTCGGTCGCGGAAGGTCCAGCAGACTCGGATGAGCTCCAATAGGACGGTCACGATCTGTCTTCCGAAAAAGAATTTATTGTTCAGGAAAAATCACGCATGGTCCGATCATTGCGGATTTCCTTTTCCAGTCGTTCGGCAAACTGCAGGTCATACTCGCTGTGTTCCGGGTCCGGACGACAGTCCCGATACTTGGCGTAGCAATGGTAACAGACGGTCAGCTTGGGAAATCTTCTATAGTGGCGGTCAAATCCCAGCAGTCCCGGTACCAGGCTGATTCCATAGGTCCAGTAAGCCAGCCCCAGTCCCAGCAGCAAGTAGACCAGACCCATCAGCTTCCGTGGTTCCTCCCGTACGTAGAAGTCCTCCCGGTTACAGACTGCGCAGCGGTCAACCCGGTTCCCGGTGAGGTGTGCCCGGGTAAACCGTAGGGGCTGCATCGTGCCGCAGGAGCGGCAGGCCACGGGAACGCCCTTCTCCTGCGGTCGAGCATGGCATTCTCCATAGCAGCGCCGGCACAGAAAGGCAATTCGCATGGTCAATCCTCAACGCCTTCCCCGCCCCGACGTTCCACCCCCGTTCGCACGGGACGCCTGCCACCGGCATCATCGCCGCCATGTTCCGGGTGTCGTTGTCAGATATCCAGGAACACCTGCAAACAATAAAGCGACGAGCGCCTGCGGATCTCGATCTGGTGGTAGGTGACGGCCTTGACGTCCAGCCGGACGGTATGGCGCCGGAGATCGAACGACTCTCCTCGAACCTGCGCCTCCAGCAGGTGGGAGGATAGCCTCTCAATCTTGAAGTCTCTTGGGGCGAATTTCAAACCGTCGTAGAGATAGAGCACCTCGGTCAACCACCTGACCAGGAGTTGCTGCCTGTCCCCGGCCGCAATCCTGACCGGCCTGGATTCCTCCGGTCTAATGGAGTCCGGGTCGATAATCACGGAAGTGAGCCCGCAGGCCGCCTGTTCAAAGGCCTCCGAAAGCGTCTTCCCACGGGCCTCGATCCCCAGGTCGGCAGGATGGTCCAGGATCAGGTAACCGGTTTCCATGGGATCTCCGGATCTCTTGATCAGCGGGGAAGATCCACCCACAGGGAATTGTTCCGGGTGGTGATTTCTTCCACTTCGGGCCCGGCCAATATCTGCAGGTGCAGCCTCGCGCCGCCGCCGGCAGCCCGCAAACCGCTCAGGGGGACCACGGTGGTTTTCGGCCGAAGGTCCAGGGGAGCCGGCAACGAGGAGATCCGGCGTTCGAAAATCACGTCCCCCCTGGCATTCCGGATCTGCAGCCTGAAGGGGTGGGACGGAGTCGACCCCAGGTTGTGGAGGGTCACCTTGCCCCGGTCGTTGTCGGCCTCGTATTGAAAGTCTTGCGGGCCCAGCGCCAGGTCGGGAAGCTGCCAGATCGGAGTTCCCTTCTGCTCCTGCTTCACCTTGATGATGGTCGACTTTCCCCCACGGAGTGTCAAGGGAATGGAACTGTGGCGCTTCAACCCCAGAATCCGGCGGTTGAGGCCGAGGTCGACCTGACCGTCGTCATTGAGATCCAGCCCGGCGGTGATTTCGTAGATGCCGTTTTCCAACTGCCACACCCGCATCCAGACGTCGCGCAGGGTCTCGCCCAGGTTGAAGACGGTGACTTCCAGCTCATCCGGCCTGGCTCGGGAGACCAGAGCGGCCAGCTGCCCCCGGGTATTCTCCCAGCTCAGCGCGTGTCCCGCGTAAATCTGTTGGTTGGCGTGGGCAATTCCACCCAGGCGAGCCCGCTGGGTTGCCCGGTGTGGAATAAAGATCCCTCCCGGGCTCAATTCCACCTCGGTGAAGAGTGTCCGGTTCTGTTCCATGTGCTTGAGCAGCGCCGCCTGATAGTCGAGCAGGTAGCCTTTTCTGCCGGTCGCCTCATACGCATATTGACGCGCCAGTAGCGGCGCCTCTCTGAAGTGCAGGTGGTGGTTCCAGAGGTTTATTTTGGGAAGCAGCCGCAGAAAGGCGGCGGCCTTGGTGTCCTCCGCCAGAAACGGTTGCCACCGCGCCGCGGCCGTTTGGGCGGTGTCCGTGTGGCCGGCGCTTACCAGTTTGCTCAAGGGCCAGAGGAATCCGGGGTCGCCGGTCATCCGGAAGGCCCCCCACATCAGGTCCAGCAGGGGTGGGCCGGGCATTCCTCGGCTCATGACCTCGTCGGTGGGAAAGTGGATGGACAGGGAGAGTCGCGGATAGCGGTCCTTCTTCCAGTGGTCCAGCCGCGCTTGGGCATACTCTTGCAACTTCTCCACCAGGATTGGGGTCCGATTGTACTCGGCCAGCGCCAGGGCCGCATGCCAGAGCAAGAGACTTGGGGCCTCTTCCCGGGCATGGATTCCCTGCCGGACCGACTCGGTAGCGCTCACCCGGGAGGATTGAAAGTGGCGGTGACCTGCCGGGTTGACGGCGGTCAGGCGATCCAGGTGACGGGAGGTCTCCATCAGTATTTCGATCCAGCGGGGGTTGCCGTAATCGAGCAGAGCCAGCATCGGAGCCAGGTTCAATCCGGCCTGGTAGGCCTGGAGCGTGGGCTGGAGGTGACGGTTCAAGCCCTTTTCCAGTGTCCCGTCTCGCAAACGGGTGTCCATGAGGGAGGCCAGGGACTCCTTGAGGCGGAGCGCTGGGCCGTCCATCAGCGCGATCCCCGGCCAGTGGGCCGCCAGCCGGGTGTCCCCGTTCAGGCCGCCGCCGAATGTCCCGTCCTGGAGTTGCCGATTGTCGATCCACCAGTCGGCAATGCGCTGAAAGTGGTCAAGCAGCCGCTTCTGTTGAACGGCCCACTCGGGATGTGCGAGAGGCGAGGGAGAGTTCTCGCGGTACTCCGGCGGGATCGAATCGGGTTGAAGCAGTCCCTTGAAGGACAATCCCAACGGATCCTTGGGCCTGGATTGCAACACTCCCTCCGCCAGGCGGAAGGTCTTGTCGACGCCGCTGAAATTTCGGCGAGCCGAGGCAAAGTCCATGGACATCCAGTCCAACCTCCGGGTCAGCCTGCGCAGTCCCTGGCCGATCAGGAGATAGCGGTCGGCAAGCAGGTCGGTCGGCTGGGCTTGTTCCGCGGGCAGCCGCCACTCTGTGGCGGTGCGCACCCGGATCTCCGCATTCTCGAAGTGCTGCCTGGAGAAGTCGGTTCGGTCACTGGCCACGGTCATCCAAAGGGATTGACCCGCGGGGACAAAGCAATCGCCGAGATCAAGCTCGATGTCAGCCGGCTGTTCCGCCGACCAGCGAAAGTCCACGGAAACAAGATTCCGCTGGGGAAGGATGGGATCCTTAACCGTCCATCTCACCCTGGACTCCACGGGAGTGTCCGGCCTGGAGCCTTCCATACGGATGCGGACGGCCTTCACGGAGGTGTGGCCGAGGAAGGGGGGCAGAAAAATGTGTCGAAATCCCTGTGTGGCAGAGGATTTCAGCGGGGTGGAGGGTGCCTGATAACTCTCTATGGGGACAGCCACCCAGTCCTCCCGATCCCTGGGCAGATACCCTGCATGCAGTTCCGTTCGTCGACCGAAGAGAGACCTGACCTGTCGGGCGGACTGACCCGGGAGGGTGGCCGCTTGCTCCGAGGGCAGCAGGCGAAAGGCCAACCATCCACCCTCGGTGCTTTCTGCTCCCTTCACAGGAGCGTCCCGGATCGACAGGAGAGACAATTCTCGAACCTGCCCGGACTCTCTTTCCACTTCAATCCAGGGTATGGAGACGGGTGCATTCAGAGACTTGGCGGTTTCACTTCCCTGTTCCGTGGAAAGATCCCAAAGCAGCCGCCGCCGACTGCCCTGGCTTCCATGGATCTTTCCCCTCAGATTGCCGCGCAGGCTGATGTGACTGAAGGTCTGCCGTGGAACCTTGAGCCGCAAGGCCCTGCCCTCTTGAGGGTATCCCGGCATCGCCGGGGGCCAGGAACTCTCGGAGAATCCATCCACGGCTGCCGGCGAGATCCGCTTGAGATCTCGGGCGGACAGGATTCTCAGCGGACGAATCGAGATGGGGGAGGTTAGCGGCAGGGTGGCCTCCGGATTATTCCAACCGAAACGGTCGACCCAGTGGCCGGAAGCCAATCCGGAGTCGACTTGTTTCGCCGAGGGGTGCCTGCCCCCACGACCGGCCCCCAACTGAGACAGGTCAGCAATGGCTCCCGGACTCAAGGCTTCCGCAAAAATGCGCAATTCGTCCACAAAGGCCCGTTTCTCGTTGCTCTCCCGGTAATAGGGGGTCAAGCCCTGGGTGTGAATTCCGATCTGGTCGAGCCACCTGCCAAAATGGAAGCGCCCCAGGTGGTTGCCGACCTCCCGGCCGTCCACGTAAAAACGGAGCCCTTCCAGTTCGTGCCAGGTAAAGGCCAAAAAGAACCAGCGACCGGCAACCACCTCGGCGCTGTTTCCGGCATCCGTCTCGAGGATTCCGGAGTCCCGGTCGAAGAGTCTCAATTTGAGGGTCCGGCCTGTCCAGAAAAAATGAGCGAAGAGGTGCTGGGGGGAATGAAGCTGCCGGGTGCTGATGCGAACGATGGAAAATGGGATCTTTCCGGGGGGCTCGTCCAGCTGCCACCAAAAGGACAGGGTTCCCTGTTCGGAATAGACATTCCCGGCCGCGGCAAAGCTGAGCAGGGCTCCCCAGTCCAGGAACAGGGCTTTTCCCTGCCGGCCGTGTCTGTCAATGCGCACCTTCCGGTTGCCCAGGGGAGCGGCCTCTCCTTCTGCCTGGTCGGCCAGAACCCTCCGTTCGAAGGAAGCGTAAAAAAGCGGTGAGGCAGCGTCCTCAGCCAGGAACTCCTCCCCGGCGGCTACCGGAAAGATCGCGGAGAGGAGAATGACAGCAGCCCGAAAGTGTCTTCTGATGTTCTTGCTCACCGAGAGAAACGCGTGCACGGCTGAATGGTGTTCTGTCTCAGAAATATGGTAACCCTTTTTCTGGGACAGGACACTATAGCTAGCGGATCCCGCTGAACTTTTCCTGCAGCAGGCGAATCTTCTCCGAAAAGGAAAGATTGGAGGTATCCGGAAGGACGTCCGCCTCAGGTGGTTTGGGGCGCTTGGGCCGAATGGCCGTGGTCTTGACGGCTGTGGCCTGACGCTTCTTTATTTGGCGACCCTTGGGACCGGAAGGTCTTCTTTCCGGCCTTCCGGAGCGTCGCACTTCCTGATGGTTGCCCTTCTCGCCGGCCGATGCATGCTTGGGTTTGGGTGCGGGTGGGCGTGAGGCTGTCTTCAGTGGCTTCTTCTTGCGTTTTCTGGAGTTTTCACTGACCCGGAGGGCCTTGATCGAAAGCGAGATCCTGTTGGTGGCGGTGTCCACTCCAATGACCTTTGCCTTGACCACCTGGCCTACGTGGACCGCCTGGTTCGCGTCCCGCACAAAACGATTGGAGAGTTCGGAAATGTGGACCAGCCCCTCCTGTTGCACTCCGATATCCACGAACGCTCCGAAGCTGGTCACGTTGCTCACCGTGCCTTCGACCAGCATCCCCTTTTGCAGGTCCGACACTTCCTTGACGTCCTCTCGAAACGAGGGTGGCACAAAGGCCTTCCGCCGATCTCGCCCGCGACGGCTGAGTTCCCGTCTGATGTCTTGCAGCGTCGGAAGTCCGAATCGATCATTGGACAATTTCTCCAGATCCAATGCCTTGAGTTTCTCGGGTCTCTCAAACAGTTCAGCCACGGTTGCCTGTACCGATCCAGCCATCTCCTCCACCAGGTCGTAACACTCGGGATGAATAGCCGTTCCATCCAGCGGTTGTTCGCCCCCGGGAACCCGCAGGAAACCGGCGGACTGCTCAAAGCGGGCTTCGGTAATTCCTGGAACCTCCATCAGTTGGGAGCGCGAGGAAAAGGGTCCGTGCTTCCGCCGGTGTTCGACGATGCTTCGGGCCAAGGCGGCATTCAACCCGGCAACGCGAGCAAGCAGTTGCACCGGAGCCGTGTTCACATCCAGGCCCACCTGGTTGATGCAGGATTCCAGGGTTCCCTCCAGCGTCCGCTTGAGGCGCTTCGGCTCAACCTCCTGCAGATCGGACCCCGCCAGGATGGCCTTGGGTTGAATCTTTGCCAACTCGGCCAGCGGATCCTGCATTCGCCGAGCGATGGAGACCGCTCCCCGAAAGCCAAGGTCCAGCCTGGGAAATTCCTTGCGAGCCGCCTCCGAGCTCGCGTATGCCCCCGTTCCACCCTTGTGGACGATGGCGGAAAATATCGACGGTCGCTGGGACGGCGTGGTCTCCGAGCGGGGCGACTCGCTCGCAGTTGGAGTTGGCGCTGCTTTAGTCGCCTCCGGAGTCCCGTCCTCAACCGGGCTCGCAGAATTCGGATCGCCATTCTGACGGCTGTTTTCGTCGGCAGGGCTTTCCGCCCCGTCAGCCGCCGTGGAAGCCGTCGGGGCGGAGACTTCCTCGGAGGATGGCCCGGAGTTGGCGCTTTCCCGATTGGTATCCGCGTCCGCTTTCTCCTGGATGGGAGCCGACACCTCAGTCGCCTCCGGAGTCCCGTCTTCAACCGGGCTCGCAGAATTGGGATCGCCATTCTGACGGCTGTTTTCGTTGGCAGGGCCTTCCGCCCCTTCAGCCGCCGTCGAGGCCGTCAGGGCGGAGACTTCCTCGGAGGATGGCCGGACGGCGGCGCTTTCCCGATTGGTATCCGCGTCCGCCTTCTCCTGGATGGGAGCCGACACCGCCCCGGCTTCATCGGGGTTGGCCTCTGGCAGGGATTCTTCCCGGGAAGAATTCGGCTCTTCCGCCGCCTCGGTTGACGAAGGCCGACTGCCTGCTGCGAGGCCGGAAGGTTCGCTTTCCGCCCGGCCGTTGACGTCTTCTTCCTTCCTGGACGCAGCCTCGGGTTTGGCGGTCTTGCCACGGACCAGCGAGAGATCGAAAGAGTGTCCGGCATGATACTTGGTCAGAAAGCTCCTGACGAAACGTTCGGTTTCCCGTGATCCGACTCCATTGCCGATGGCGATGGCATGGGTTCCGTGACGCTGGATGAGCCGATAGAGGATGGCTTCGGCCCGGTCGCTGTTTTTGCGCGGCAAACCGGGAGCGAGCGTGGCGTGCTCACGATAGGCCCCGTTTGCATCGATGACCGTTATCCTGCATGCCGAGCGGGCTCCGGGATCCATTCCCATCACCGCAACCGACCCCAGCGGGGGCGCCAGCAGCAAATTGGCAAGATTGGCTTGAAACAGTTTCAGCGCTTCGTTGTCGGTCCTCTCCTTCAAGTTCGATCGGACTTCGGCCTGGAGGAGGGGCTTCAAGGAGTGGAGATAGGCGTCCCGGATGGCTCTTTCCAAAAAGGGTGCGCAGGGGGAATCGGACTGCCGGATCGTCTTGTCCCGGATCACCTGAAGAGCCTTTTGATCGTCCAATTCGATTTCAAGGGTCAGAATTCCCTCCCGGACGCCGCGTCGCAGCGCCGTCACTCGATGAAAGGGAATCCGAGAGATCTCTTCGCTAAAGTCATAGAAACTGTCGTATTTGGTCTTTTCGCCCGCTTTCCCTGCGACGACCTTCGAAACCACCTTCCCTTCCGAGGACATCAATCGCCTGAGCGCTCCTCGAATCGCGGCATCATCGGCGATCCACCTGGCCACGATAGCCAGTGCGCCTTCGATGGCTTCCTCCTTTGTGGCAACACCCTTCTCCTCGGAGAGATGCTTTTCGGAGAAAGCGTCGATGGAGAATTCCCCGGTTTCCTGCTCCCACAGTTGTTTGGCCAGGGACTCCAGCCCTTTCTCTCTGGCGGCAGATGCTTCTTTGCGTTCCTTTCGCTTGAAGGGAGCGTAGAGATCCTCCAGCCTGTTCTTGTCGTAACAGGCCAGAAGCTGTTCCTTCAGTTCGTCGGAGAGCTTGTCCTGATCTTCAATCCTGGACAGGATCAGCCGCCTCCGCTTCAGGAACGCCCGATATCGACCGTGGCATTCCGCAATGCGGCGAATCCTGGGCTCGTCCAGGTTTCCCGTAGCTTCCTTGCGATACCGGGCAATGAAGGGGATGGCCGCCTGCTTTTCCAGCAAGTCCAGGGTGGCCCCAACCTGCTTGGGTGAGGTTCCGGATTCTTTGGCGATTTTTTGGAGTAGGGTGGGGTCCGGATCCATGCGGTTCATTTCCTGCAAGCGGGCCACACATTATAGCAGAACGGCTCCGGACCGCCACCGTAAGCCGTCGTTGTCAAGGAAGGAATCCCTCAGGGCCGTCCCGAGTGTCCTGTCTCGGAAAAAAACGACTTCCTGTCGTGTCAACCATTCGTCAGGGAGACCACTCGTTGGGCCGCGCGGTCCAGGGCATTGCGGAGTTTGCCGGAGTCGCTCCCGCCACCCTGAACCAAGGCAGGCGCCCCGCCGCCCCTTCCCGAAATCATGCGGCTGCACTCCGTCATCACCGGGCGAAGGTCGCCGGAAAGCGACTCACTCCGGGCCAGAAGGAGTTGGGCTTGCTCGCCGCCGTTGCCAAGCAGGACCCAGCAAGGGCCGCAGGCCAGCAGGCGTTGCGCCAGCAGGGTGAGAAATCCTCTCTCTTCTCCCTCGAATTGATGCTTCACAATTCGTATCCCTTCCCTGGAAGGCGCCTGGTCGAACAGATCTTGCGCCAGTAGCTCAGCCAGCCACTCGTTCTTTGCCTTCAAACGCTTGCGAATGGTTTTCATTTCCAGCGTCTGCTTTTCGACTCGGTCGGGGGCATCCCGAGGGGCAACCGAGAGCCCCCTGGCGATTCGGTCCAGGTCTCCCGAACGGTGGCGATAGGAGTGGAGCGAACGCTCCCCGCAAATGAATTCCACGCGAGTCCGGCGGTTCACCCGCTCAACGCGATGGATGAATATTCCACCGATTTCTCCGGTTTGCCTCACATGGGTGCCACCACAGGCTGAAACGTCGAAGTCCTCGATGGTGACCACTCTCAGGATTCCTTTCCGCTGGCTTGGCTTGCGGAAGTTGAGGCCGGCGGCCTCGTCGGGGGACACCAATTGTGGAGTGACGCTCCGGTTCTGGTAGACGATCGAGTTGGCCAGATCCTCGACCGATCGCAAGGTGGCCCGGCCGACCTCGGCTGCCTCGAGATCGATGGTGGCATACTCGGCGCTGAGGTGAAAGCCGATGGTGGCGAGGGAAGCGACTCGAATGAAGGCCTGCGAAAGGATATGTTGGCCCGTGTGCTGCTGCATGTGGTCGAATCGTCTGGGCCAATCGACCCGGCATTGGGCCCCGGTCAAGGGAAGGCGGTGTTGCAGTCGATGGATGATGGTTCCATCGGGGCCATCCACCACGTCAACCACCGGAAATCCCTCGATAAAGCCCAGATCATGGGGTTGGCCGCCCGAGGTGGGATAGAAGGCCGTTCGATCCAGCCTCACTTCAAAAAAATTCCCCGCCTGTTCCCCCTGAAGAACACGGGCTTCGAACTCGGTCAGGTAGCTATCCGAAAAGTAAAGTCGGTCGGTCATGGAAAGTCTTCCGGGTGAGCCTGTTTTGGCGATTGAGGCCGCGGGGCCGTCCCTATCAAGCCTCGAAAAGATGCAGGTACTTCAATCCCGATCCGGTGTTGAAGAGGACGACTTCGTCGGAAGGCCGGACAAAACGGGATTGGATCAGCTTCTTCAGAGCAGCCAGGGTGGCTCCGCCTTCCGGACAGACAAACAGACCCTCCGACCGCCCCATGGTCCTGGCCTCGTCCAGCATTTCCCGGTCGGTTACCGCCACTGCCGTACCGCCGCTTTGGCGAAGGATTTCCAGGATCAGGAAATCACCGATGGCTCGCGGCACCCGCAATCCGGCTGCAAGAGTGCTTGCCTGGGACCAGGGCTCGCATCGAGGCTTGCCTTGCTCGAAGGCCCGTACCACCGGAGCACATCCGTCCGCCTGAACGCTTACCATCCTGGGTTGCTTGGAATCGAGCCAGCCCAGTTGCCGCATTTCCTGGAAGGCCTTCCACATTCCCACCAGCCCCGTGCCTCCTCCGGTGGGGTAAATGATGACGTCGGGCAAACGCCATTGGAGCTGCTCGGCCAATTCCAGTCCCAGGGTCTTCTTGCCTTCAATCCGGTAAGGCTCCTTCAAGGTGGCGACGTCGAACCACCCGTTGGCCCTGGCCTGCTGGGCCGCCAACCGGCCGCAATCAGTGATGAGACCGTCCACCAAATGAACCCGGGCTCCCAGGGCTTCGCACTCGATGCGGTTGGCGGGTGGGACGTCTCGAGGCATGAAAACGTGGGCTTGCAGCCCGGCTCGGGCTGCGTAGGCCGCCAGTGCTCCACCGGCGTTTCCGGCCGATGGAATCGCCAGCTTTTCAGCGCCCAGGGCCTTGGCCATGGTTACAGCCGCCGACAATCCCCGGGCCTTGAAGGAACCCGTGGGATTGGCGGACTCGTCCTTGATCCAAAGGCGGGACAACCCCAGGCTGGAGGCCAGTCCACCGGCATCAAGCAGTGGAGTGCCGCCCTCTCCCAGGCTGATTCTCGCCTGTGAATTTCCGGGAGGCAGCAGTTCCTCGTACCTCCACATCGTTTGAGGTCGACTCCCCTGGAACTTTTGGGGGAGGCTCGCTTGAACTGCCGGTAGGTCATAGCGGACCAACAGGGGGTTGCCGCAGGGACAGAGATTGATCAATTGCCGGGGTGAGTGGACTTTGGAGCAGGCGCTGCACTCCAGATTGAGAAGAAAGGGGTTCACCGGAAAGAACTCCCGAGGAGAGCATGGATCGGACCGGCAGTCAGTATACCCCATGTCTTACCCCCGCATCCCGCCCTTGCAAAGGGGCGAAATATGGGTTAAAACCTTCCCAAGCCCTGATGCCTTTGACCTGCGCCCTCAAAGGCCGCCATGACGGTTCTCATCGACAACAGCCTGTCGCAGGACGCATGGATTGAGTGCGGTTGTCCCAAAGGAGAGGTAACGTGGCAAAGTTCTCAAGGAGGATCCGTCGGCTGAAGGATCCTTCCCGAATCGCACCGTTTCTGCTGCTGATGATGGGTTTGGCTGTTTCCGCTTCCGTCCTCGCCCAGCAGGAGAAGAAAGCGGCTCCCCGGCCGAAGACCAGGGCGGAATTCGAGGCCTATACCCAACTCTACAATGAGAAGGACATGCGCCGGAAAGCCCTTCTGGCCGGGAAATTCATCGCCGACTTTCCTCGGTCCGACTTCCGCCTGGCTGCTTATCAATTGGACATTCAGGCCAATGAGGCGCTGGGCAACCATGAAAAGGTGGTTTCGGCCGGTGAAAAGGCGTTGCAAGAGTTTCCGCAGGCCGACAAGCAGCCGCAGATTTACATACTTCAGCGGTTGATTCGCGGCTACCAGCAGCTCAACGATTCTCGCAGGACCATAGAGTCGGGCGAGAGGCTGCTGGAGGTGGAGCCCCGCCATCTCACGACCCTCCTCACTCTCTCGATGGTGCTTCCGAGGTTCCTGCCCGAGGATGAGACGGGTCGAGGCCGGCAATTGGACAGAGCCCTGGAAATCGCCTACCGGGCGCAGCGTCGGGTCGATGCCATTGTCAACGGACCCAAACCGTCAGCACTGACGCCCGCCCAATGGGTCAGGCAAAAGGCGGACCTGCCGGCCCGGGTACACGCCGCCCTGGGCCTGATTCACTTCAACCGCAAGGACTATCCGAGTTCCATCGAGGAGTACGAGAAGTCGACCGCCTTGTCCAGAGGCGAGAGCGTCGACTTCTACCGGTTGGGGATCGCCTACTACTACCAGGCGCTGGCCGTCAGCCAGGAACTGGCCGAATGGGACGCGAAAGAAAACCCGGATACCGCTGCCAAAGAGGAAAAAGAGGCTCAGTTCGCTTCCTGGAGAGACAAGGCCATCACCGCCCTGGCCAAGGTAATTGTGTTGAAAGACGACGCTCCCGCGCGGGTGGTCGAGTCCGCCAGGGCTCAGTTGGAGCAGCTCTACAAAAGCAGGAACAACGACTCTCTGGATGGATTGGAAGGCGTGATCGCCGAGGCTGCCAGAGAATTGGGGAGTGGGGTTCAGTGACTTTCGGTTCCGGAAAGGTGCTACGGAGACAGGTCATTCAGCAATCGGGATCGGTCCATGGGAAAAGGCGTTTGCACCAGCACTGAAAAACGGCGGCGTGGATCGGATTGGTGGGTCGCCGAATAGTTGTTCCGGCCGAACAACCCATCGCAAAAACAGCCGATTTCAGGGCTCAGCGAAGCGTAGGTCTCCTCGTTGTTGGGTGCCAGCAGTCGATCGTTGACGCCAAGTTCGAATTCCCGGCTCTCGAAGCCGAGCTTCCCTTCAAGGCGTCCATCCTCCTCCAATTTCCTGCAGGTCGTCAGCACTGCCCGCAAGGCCTGGCGGAAGCGATCCTGGTTTGCGCCTCCAAGCCTTGCCTTGCGATTGTAGCGAACGCCAAGGCGGTTATCGCTCCAGTCGAGGCTGTAATCGGCTTCGTGGCCCACCAGGAGAATGCCGGGTCCGGCGGGCACATGGCGGTAGTCGGCCACGTCCACCAGGGTTTCCTCGCAACTCTGCTCCCTCACCCAGTCATGAAAGATGGGGATCAACGGTTCCAGGTCAACCACGCCCGAGTGCCGGAGGTGCAGCTTCAGGTTGACGTGTTGGATTTCCATTCCGGGTGGTTTAAGCGGTGGCGGCGCTGGGGACAAGACCCATACGGTTGAAACAGCCGTGGCAGGCCTCGATAAAGAGTTGGGCCTCCTCGATCAGGCGCCGGGAAGATTCCGGCGTGTGGCCGTTTCCTGAACTCCTGTGGGCGGCGAAGAAGTAATTGGCGAACTTGGGACCGGCAAAGGGATCGAAAATCTTCTCGGTGTCGAAATACCGGGTGCGGAACTCTTTCACGACTTCGTCCCGATCGTCGGGAACATCCAGAAACTCTATTTTGATCAGTCCCCTGGCTGCATGGAGCATGGCGCCGCGGGCCGTCTCGCCCGCCTGCTGGAAGTCTCCCTCCTCGGCAAACACCTGGGCCTCGAAGACTTGGCGTTCAGCTGCCGCCAGGTCGAATTCCACGGCGGTAACCACTTCTCCAGCGCACTCGCCCTTACCGATGTCGCTAATGCTGTATTCTCTAGGGTCCCCCCAGTCGCTGAAGTTGGACCTGTCGGTTTCATAGCCGGGAACCTTGGCCAGATCCTCCAACAGCTTGCGGACCTGCAGTTTCCCGGTGCGTTTGATAAAGTCCTGGAAGCTCTCTCCCTGGTTGCGATCGCTGACGTAGCGCTCTCCCAGACGGGAAACCACCTCGGGAATATTCTTGGAGGGGATGGCTACGATGGGGAGGCCGTAGGAGCCGGCGTTTTGTGTCCACTGGCCTCCCAGCACCACCTGAAAATGGGGCACGGCGTAGCCGCCGACCTTCCGGCTCACTCCGTAAAACCCAAGATCCGCGATGTGATGCTGCCCGCAACTGTTGAAGCACCCGCTGACCTTGATGTGCAGGTCCTGGATGGCTTGATCCATCTCCGCGCTCTTGCTGGCCAACCGGTGTTGGAGCTCGGCAGCCAGCCCCCTCGATGAAGAAATCCCCAGCTTGCAAGTGTCGGTTCCCGGACAGGCCACCACATCGACGACGTTACTCGCCCCGGGCCGGGCCAATTGGGCCGATTCCAGGGCCTGGAAGAGTTCGGCAAGGTCGCATTGACGCACCCAGCGCAGGACGACGTTCTGTTCCACCGTCGTGCGTACCGTATCGGGAGTGAATCGACGAGCAATGTCCGCCAGGGAGCGAAGTTGATCGGCAGTGATATCCCCCAAGGGGAGGGTGATGGTAGCGACCACAAACCCCGTCTGTTTTTGCGGCCGTACGTTGGTCTTCAACCACTGCCGGTATTCGGGGGAACCCGACTCGGAAAGGTCGCCGGCCGGCTGGGGCGATTCCTCACCGGAGGCCGCCAGCGCCTCGCTGAGGTATTGTTTCCATCGGGGATCCTCGGGAAGGCGGTCGCGCTCCTCCAGCACCAGGGCCTTGAACTTCTCAATGCCCAGGTCGTGCACCAGGAACTTGATTCGGGCCCTGGCTCGATTCTTCTTTTCGCCCAGTCGGGCAAACACGCGGGCGATCGCCTGCGCGGTCGGCAGCAGTTGCTCCGGGAGCAGGAACTCATCGAAGAGTTTGGCCTGGTAAGGAACGGCTCCCAGCCCTCCGCCGACATACAGTTCAAACCCGCGCACCTCGACCCCGTTCTCCCGGCGAGTCACGGCAATGGCGCCCAGATCGTGCATGCTGGTCAGCCCACAGGCGTGCTGGCTGCATCCGCTGAATGCCGGTTTGAACTTTCTCCCGAAATTCTGGCAGTCGGGGTGGCCGAGCAGGAATCGGGACAGAGCCTTGGCATAGGGAGTCACATTGAACGCCTCGTCCGGGCAAACTCCCGAAAAGGGACAGGCGGTGACGTTGCGCACGGAATTGCCGCAAGCTTCGCGAGTGGTGATTCCGACTGCCCCCAAACGGCGCATCAGGGACGGAGTGTCCTCCATGTGCACGTAGTGAAGCTGGAAGTCCTGCCGGGTGGTGACATGGGCGATACCGTCGGAGTATTCCTCGGCCAGCTCGGCCATCACCTCGAGTTGAGCCCCGTTGAGTCCGCCGTAGGGAATCTTGATTCGCTGCATGCCCGGAGCGTCCCAGAGGGTGTTGGGCCCCTTGGTCGGATTGGCGGTGGGATACTCCAGGGATCTGGCCACTCTGCCGTCGTGCCGCTGACCGTTGTCGTACCGCTGTCCGTAGACGCCGCGACGCAGGCGGGTTTCCGCGAAGAGCCGCTCATCCACCTTCTCCTGCCGCCGCAAGTCGATCTCGGTTTCGAAGATATCGATCTCCCGGTTCAAGGGCTCGTCGATGTCGCCCGCAAGTCGTTCTTTCCAAAGATGGTTGGAAGCCTTCATTCAGGATACTCCCTGCCCTCGGTGAAAATGACCGCGCCCCTGGTTGGAGCCGAGATACCGTTCTCCCCAAGGTCGCTCGGAGAGCCTATTCTATAGTCAGGCCGAGCTTTTTGCAAAATTCGCAACCGGGCAAGTCATTTTGCCGGCACACCTTATGTTCTGCCTTTTTCAATATCGGGTGCGACCTGGCAAGAAATGCGGGTTCACCACAAAAAGCACAAAACGAATGAGCCTTTTGCAAAATTCCGCAGCCAACCGTTTTATGGAGGCTCGGAACAGGTTTTGATTAACATGGATGCACAGGATTTTTTCAGGAAACGGCTAGCTGGTAATCCTGAGCATCCGCAAATCCGCTCACGATCATTGCCGGAACCGGCTTCTCGTGCAGCAGCGTCCCGTCCTGGTTATCCTGTGCATCCATGTTTATTATGAGCCTTTTGCAAAATTCGCAATCGGGCGTGAGATTGAGGCGGCAAGGATGATGTGCTGCAGGCTCCAGCATTCACCACGATAAGCACAAGAGACAACAGAAACCACAAAAAGCACAAAAAGCACAAAACGAGTTTCTTGATTTCGAGACGTGCCCATCCGATGGTTCTTTTTGTGCTTTTGTGCCTTTTGTGGCCATTCCCGGCAAAGGTCCCGCTGCCGAATCTTGCAGACGCCTCGGCTGGCTGTCATGTTTTGGCACCGGAATCAGTCTCGGTTCTCCCGTGCCCGGACGCCGGCCTCCAGGGTCTTGACAATGGTCTCGACATCGAAGACGCAGCCGCCCCAGGTTCCTCCGCTCACCTGCTGCAGGGCTGCCCAGAGTCGCGAGTCAGCGGGAAGTCGGCTGTCGGGAGAGAGGTGGGTCGGCACTGCCCGCACTTCCAGGATTTTGCTGCCGGCCTGGATGCCAAGTACGTTTCCATCGCAGCCCACCAGATCGACACTTCCCTCCAATCGATTGCGATCGACGACAATTTGAATGATGTCGCCGTCTCTGACCTTGCCGATTGGGCCCCCGGCCAGCGCCTCGGGGCCGACATGGCCGATACAGGCGCCGGTGGACACTCCCGAAAAGCGGGCGTCGGTTACCACCGCGATGTGTTTTCCGAAGGAGAGGTGCTTCAGGGCGGAAGTGATCTGGTAAATTTCCTCCATCCCCGATCCCGCCGGGCCGCGACAGATCAAGACCAGGATTTCCCCGGGCTTGACCCGGTCCTGCTGCCGGCTCTTGATGGCGGCGATGGCATCGGTTTCCCTGGTAAATACCCTGGCCGGACCAACCTTGCGGTAAACGCCGTCGGGGTCCACCACCGAGGGATCGATCGCCGTGCTCTTGATTACCGAGCCCTCCGGCGCCAGGTTGCCGCCAGGAAAGGTCACGGTACTGGTCAATCCCCTTCGGCGAGCCTCCCTGGGGCTCATGATCACTTCCTCCGGGTCGACGCCGTCCATTTCCACAAGCTTGCAGCGCAAGTGACGGCGACGGTCGGATTTTTCCCACCACTCCAGGGCCTCTCCCAGAGACACCCCGGCTACGGTTTGGGCATCCAGGTGCAGGAGATCAAGGTCTCGCAGGTGCAGCATGACTTCCGGGACACCTCCGGCCAGAAATACCCGGACGGTCGGATGGTGTCGAGGGCCGTTGGGCAGCACGTCCACGATGCGTGGCACCCGCCGGTTCATTGCGGCCCAGTCCTCTGCTGCCGGACGCCGTAGCCCGGCCCCGTGGGCAATGGCCGGAAGGTGCAGGAGCAGGTTGGTGGACCCGCCAAAGGCAGCATGCACCGCCATGGCGTTGTGGATGGATTTGTCGGTCAACAGCCGGCCGGTGGTGTGTTCTTCCTTGTCCAGAAGCAGCAGCGCCCGGGCTGACCGGCGAGCCATGTCGAGCCAGATCTCCTGTCCCGAGGGAGCCAGTGCTGAATGCGGCAGAGCCAGCCCCAGGGCTTCCCCCACCACCTGTGCGGTTGCCGCCGTTCCCAGAAACTGACATCCTCCGCCGGGAGAAGCGCAGGCTCTGCAGAGAGCCTCGGCGGCATCTTCCAGGGTGGCTTCTCCGTGGGCAAAGCGAGATCCAATGGATTGAACGGTGCCGGCGTCCTCTCCCTCGATGGGGGGGAGCGTGACCCCTCCGGGAACCAGGACACAGGGCAGATCCCGCATAGAGGCCAGGGCCATCATCATGGCCGGCAGTCCCTTGTCGCAGGTGGCGACTCCCAGGACGCCGCTCCGGGTGGGAAGCGAGCGGATCTGGCGTCGAAAGATCTGGGCGGCGTCGTTGCGGTAAGGGAGGCTGTCCATCATTCCCGGCGTGCCCTGGGTACGACCATCGCAAGGGTCGGTGCAGAAGGCCGCGTAGGGAATGCAGCCGGCGTCGCGGAACTCTTTCGCGGCCGCCTGCATCAACAGCCCCACCTCCCAATGTCCCACGTGGTAGCCGAGAGCCAGGGGCCGTCCGTCCGGAGCCCGGATGCCCCCCTGAGTGCTCAGGATGAGGAATTCGCGCTGACCCAGTTCCGCCGGATTCCAGCCCATGCCGGCATTTTGACTGAAGGCGAAGAGGTTCCCGCTGGGAGCGTGCCGGAGCAGGTCCTCGCTGATCGGGACCCGGCCTTCCGGTCCACGGGCCTTGGTCCGAATCTCGAACAGGCTCGGATCGTTGGAATCGAGAATGCGGTTGTCCGCTTCCCCAGGGCTCATGGTGAGCCTCCTCTATCTTCTTTCGGTTGTTTCAGGCAAGTCCCGCCCCCGCCCCCCACGACGGGGCAGATCATTCGAGGGTGAAACAAATTGTGTTTCAAGAAAATTGCCGACAAGTCTCATGGTTTCAATTGGTTCCACGGTCTGAGGCGGCCTGGGCGCCAGAGTTGTTTCAGGCAAGCCGGGCCCCCGACGACGGGGCGGATCATACGAGGAAGAAACTGCCGATCGTTTTTAAAGACGAACCACGAATGGACACGAATAGGGATGGACCCCCTTCAATCACCAACCGCGCCCGAATGTATCTGCGATATCGTGACCTTGATATCCCGACGTCATGGGAGGGAGCCACCCGGGAGCGCGGGCGTCCCGCCCGCAACCTTATTCGTGCAAGCAGCCTGCGATCCAGGGGCATTCCCTCGAACAGAGCACCAAACCCGCCTTTGCAGGGTTCGCTACTATGGTGCCAAGTCCTATGCGGGCGAGACGCCCGCGCTCCCGGGTGGGCGTTCTCTCATTCACTCTTGCTCCTCAAGAGAGCGTGTCGGGTTGCCGGGCCGCAGCCCTGCCGTGCAGATCATGCGAGAGAGCCTCTTGCAATAGTGGCCTATTTCAATAGTCGGGTGCGACCTGGTGGAAAAGGGAGTTCACCACAAAAAGCACAAAAGTCACAAAACGAATTTCTTGATTTCGAGTCTTGACGATCCGACGTTGATCCCCATGGCGTCGCGTTGACCGGATGTAGGCAGATAGCGCGGAACTTGTGCGACATGTTCAGGAGTCAACGCCTTGCAGGCTTTCAGTGTTCTGCTCTTTTTGTGTTTTTTGTGCCTCTTGTGGCCATTCCCGGCAAAGGTCCCGCTGCCGAATTTTGCAAAAGGCTCATCCTTGCGTCGGCTTGTGCTTCACTTGGGCTCACCGGCATTTGCTGCCGCCGCCTACGCGGCTCGACACCCATAGGCGATGTTTCCCATGGGCTGACGCCCACGGCTAAGTGCTGCCGCGGCTTCGCCGCTCTCAAGGAAGCCGGCTAAAGCAGCATATTCTTAGGTAAGTCCGGCCCCCGCCCTGGTGTGTGGATCATACGAGAGTGAAACAATCAGAAATCGACCATCCCTTTGCGACCTTGGTATCCCGTCGCGGTTCACCTCAACGCCTTAGTGTCCCTTCGTCGTCCTTCGTTTGTTTCAGGCAAGCCGAGCCCCTGCCCTGCCGTGCAGATCATCCGAGGGTGAAACAATCAGAAATCGACCAATCCCTTTGCGACCTTGGTATCCCGTCGCGGTTCACCTCAACGCCTTAGTGGCCCTTCGTGGATAACTCTTTTTCTCTTGTCTTTTTTCGGTTGTTTCAGGCATGACAAGTCCTCGGGTCCCGGATCAGGAGGTCCGGCCTTTTGCGACTTCGGCCACGAATGCCGCCGCGCGGCGTCGCAAGTCCTCCATGTTACCTGAGTCGAGCAGCTTCTGGCTGACCAAGCTGCTCCCAACCCCCAGGACGGCAGCACCGCTTCTGATGAAGTCGGCTGCCGTATCCAGGTTCACTCCTCCGACCGGGACGATCTCCAATTGAGGCAGCGGCGCCCGAACGGCCTTGAGGTAAGCCGGGCCGCCGATGTCCGCCGGGAACAGTTTGATCATGGAGGCGCCCGCTTCCCAGGCGGCCAGCATTTCGGTGGGTGTATAGCAGCCCGGAAACACCGGGATGCCGTAACGACGACAGAGCGCCACCATTTCCGGATCAAAGGTCGGGGCTACCACGAAGTCGGCTCCGGCCAGAATGGCGGCACGAGCTGTTTCAGGGTCCAATACCGTGCCTGCGCCGAAAAGGGTTTCCCCGCGATATCGCTGGCTGGCGGCCCGGATGGTATCGATGGCGCCCGGGGTGGTCATGGTGACTTCAATGGCCCGCCCGCCGCCTGCCCTAATAGCGTCGGCAGCGACGATCAACTGGTCGGAACTGTCCGCCCGCATGATGGCGATAACCCCCGTCTGCCTCATCAGGTCCAGTTTTTGTTCCCTGGTCATGGTCAATACCCTCCGACACCTTTGCTGCCGGATCGCAGGCAAACGATTAAGGAATACTCATTTCAGCAGCCTGGGAGTCCCCTGTTCCAGTACTTTCGGATAAGTGCCGCCCCCGTCCCGCCGGACGGACCACACGAGAGTGAAACAATCGGAATTCGACGATCCCTTCGTGACCTTGCTTTACCGTCGCGGTCAGCCTCAACGCCTTCGTGGCCCTTTGTCGTTCTTGGTGGCCCTTCGTGGATAACTCTTTTTCTCTTGTTTCAGGCTGTTCTATCGGGAGGTCCGCTTTCCGCCGCCCAGCACGTCCGATCTCAGCAGTGCCTGCACCTCCGCCTTGTCGACAATGGGTAGATCGAACATCAGGGTCTGCTTCAAACGGGTGGCCGCGTCTCCAGTCAGAATCCCCTTCTCCATTCCTTCCCGGCTGAATCCCGAGGTCAGCAAACCATAGTAGAATCCGGCGTTCCAAGTGTCCCCGCCCCCCAGCCGGTCCCACAGGGTGATGGGTCTGACGGCAGGCGAACGAAAGAATCGTCCCTGGGAATCAATGGCTGCCGATTCCCAGCGGTGTTGCTCGAAGGAATCCGGATAGCGGATGGTGATGGCGACCATCCGGGCATGAAACCGATCCCGTACCTGACCGGCGAAGTTACGAAGATCCTCATCATCGATGGGACCCAGGTCGCCGTCAACGATCTGCTTGGCGGAACAACTTCCCAGACTCATCCCGTAGAGCCTGGCCATATCTTCGATGGTGGTAATGAGAATGTCCACATGGTCAGTGGCGATGGGTGTCAACACCTCACGGGCCCGTTCGGGAGACCACAATGTAGCTCTGTAGTTGAAGTCCATGCCAACCAGGCAGTTAGAAGGCTTTTTCTCGAGTGCTTCTTGGAGTGCTTCCAGATTGTAGTTGCGGTCGTATCGGCTATGTCCGGCCAATCCGAAGGTGATTCCGGAGGTATGGAACAGCCGGGCGCCTTTCAGAGCTTCTTGCCAATTCACCATCCCCGGACCCAGTCTGGAGGCGGCCGAAAACATACGCTGGTAGATTCCGATGTTTTTCCGGGGAGTGCGACCCATTTCATAGATCAAACGACCGATGGGTTCGGTCTTGGGAGCCCAGACCATGCCGCCGGTGTCAATGCCCTGCTCTCGAGCGGCATTTCGCACCGCTTGCCCGTAAGGGTTTGCCGGAACCCGGGTGATGTAAGCGGAGGGAATACCGAACCGGCTGAGGGCGGTAGCCAGAGTAAACTCGCTTCCGGCCAGCGACAGGTGGACCATACGGGTGCGTTCGGGTCGCTCCAGGTCGGCAGGCGTCTCCCGCACCAGCACCTCCCCAAAGGTAACAAAGACCGGGCCGCCGCCTTGCAACGGAGACAGGTCATCGTTGGTGATATCGAATCTCACCTCTCCTGGCATGGGAATTTCCTCCCGCGGGTCAGGTGTCTTCTCTCAGAAATATGGCGACCCTATTTCTGAGACAGAATACGAGGCATTCCGGCCGGCCGGGATCGGAAGCAAGCCTGCAGATGCCAATCGGAAATCCTGCAGCGTCATTGCCCTTCAGAGTGAAAGGAGAGCTGGCCTTGTGACGGCCGGCAGCGCACCATCATAACCGCAGCACTCAAAAACAGGAAGGACTACAGAGAAGACAGCCGGAGGCAAAGGACGCTTCTGGTCAGGATTCAGTCCGGCGTAACCATTTCAAAGGGAGAGTTGCCCCTGGAATGGCGGTCACCAGCACGGCCAGGCTCAGTGCCAGGCAGAGAAAGGCAAAGACGTCTCCATACCGGGAATAGAAAGTGGGTGTTTGCCTGAAGCGGAAAGCACCGTCAAGCACCGCTCGCCGGTCGAGTCCGGTGCTGGACAGGACTCTTCCGAAGGGGTCGATGACGGCACTGATCCCGCTGTTGGCAGCCCTCAGGAGGTAGCGTCGGTTCTCTATCGCCCGCATTCGGGCCATCAGTAGATGCTGGTGGGGGGCGGCTGAAGTTCCAAACCAGGAGTCGTTGGTGATGTTGACGAGAACTTCGGCGCCTTCCGCCACAAAGCGGCGCACCAGATCGGGCACCACCGCCTCATAACAGATGAAGACTCCCACCTTTTCTCCGGATTCCAAACGGGAGATCACCACCTGGCTGCCGGGCTGATAGTCCCCTACCCCTGTGGATATCTTTTCAACGAAGAAGAAAAGCCAGGACCAGGGAACATATTCCCCGAACGGAACCAGATGCATTTTGTCATACTGCCCGATCAAATCTCCCCTGGGAGAGACCGTCCCTACGCTGTTAAAAGGGCCTGTATTCCTGCCTGCGCCTCCCGCGGGCCAGTCTACGAATCCGAACAGCAGGGTGGACCCTGAAGATGCTGCCAACTCGCTCATCCGTTTCCGGAATGACGAGTCCTCATGATAGTAGAACGGCGCCGGCGTCTCCGGCCAAACGACCAGCCTTGCCCGAAGCGGTTCAGCGGGGCTTGGGCCGGTTTTAGCGGTGGCCGCGGAATCCTCGAGCGAGGGCGACAAAGACAACTCGATCAGCTCGTCCAGGAGCCGGGTTTGCGATCGCGGGTCCCAGGGTTGATCCAGGGGGATATGGGTCTGCACCAGGCGGACGTGAGCCTTCCCGATGTCGCCCGACTTCAGCGGTTCCACTCCCACCCACATCAGACCGCCCAGGATCGCCAGGGAGAACGACAGGCAAGCCATAGCCAGTCTGGACCGGAAGAAAAGGCCGGCGATCGAGGCGTTGATCAAAACCACCAGGAAGGAGAGTCCGTAAACTCCCGTGAAGGTGGCGATCCGAGCCAGGGAGGGGGCGTCCGCCAGGGCGTAGCCGGTCAGGCACCAGGGGAAGCCCGTCAGGAGGTATCCGCGAAGATATTCCGTGGAAACCCAAAGACCGGGGGCCAGCAGGACGCAGGACTCGGGAAATCGCAGCGAGAGCCTGGAGAATGCCAAGGCGAACAGACTCGGGAACAGAGAGAGGTAGAGGATCAGCAGAACAAACAGCAAAACGGCTCCGGACCAGTGCATGTCGCCGTAACCTTGCAGCACGGCCAGGATCCAGTAGCAGCACCCGGAAAAAAAAGCGACACCGAAGACCCAACCCAGTAGCAGCGCCCGCTGCCAGGAAGTCTCGCGAAAGAGGGCGACCAACAGGGGAACCAGCGCGATCCAGCTTACCCATGAAAGAGAGAATTTGGGGAAGAGAAGGATCTGCAGGAGGCCGCCGGCAAGGGCCAGACCACATTTCTCGCCGGTATTGATGATGTGCCGGCGGGCCGGCGAGAAATGAGGGCTCAAGGAAAGAAATGCGAACCTTCTTCAGAAAGAAGAGCGTCCGGAGTGGTTGAAGCGATTCAATTCACCAGCCCGCCATTCTCACCCGGGGGCGCCCGGCACAGTGTGTAACCGCCAGGCATCAAGATCGGACCAACAGGTTGCTGAAAAGAAATGGCCTTTCATTGATGAATCCAGCGAGCTGATGAGAAATGCGGGCTAGCGTCTCAGAATGGTATCGTAGCCGTCCCGGGCCAACCGGGCTTTCACTCGGGAGGTCTCCCGGGTACTGCGATATGGCCCGACCTTGACCCGGATCCACTGCGGGTTTTCCGCCTTCGAAGGAGCCACCACCACCACGGGATATCCCTTGCCCCTCAGCTCGTTGGCCAGGCGGTTGGCGTCGGAACGGCTCCGGAGGGCGGCAACTTGCAAATGAAGCAGTCCGCCGGAGCTGGACGGGGAGCCGGAAGACGCTCTTCGAGGCTTGGCTGGTTGCCGGGCTCCTTTCCGGTTCTCTTTCCCGGTTGTGCGGGGACTGAAATTCTCATCCAGACTCTGATCCTTGACGGCGCTGTAGAAGTCCAGTTCCCTTCGCAAATCAGGTGGGCTTGCCGGGTCCTGCCCGCCGGATGTCGATGCGTCCGTCCTGTCTGGAGAGGAGGCCTGGCTTGTCTCCGTGCCCGCGGGTGGGCTCACGACGCCCGAAGACGCCAGGCTGGACTGCGTCCCGTCTCCGACTGCCAGCGTCGCCTCCCGGGCTTGACCACGCCCCATCCAGAAACCCAAAGCGAAAAAACTGGCGCAGATCAGTACGGCGCCCAGGAAAAAGAGCAGCAAGTGCCTGTTATCGAGTCGCAGCTCCTTGTTCTCGGGACCAGTCTGCATGAAATTGCCTCCTAACGAGGGGTACCTGCCTCGAGCGCGCCGCTCGCTATTTTTTCAGAAAGGGCTCGAGAATATCGATTGCCAGGGGAAAAATCAGGGTGGTATTTCTCTCGACTCCAATCTCGGTCAGTGTTTGCAGATACCTCAACTGCAGGGCTACCGGCTCCTTGGCCACCACCTCGGCGGCTTGAGCCAGCTTTCCCGACGCCTGGAACTCTCCGTCGGCGTGAATGACCTTGGCTCGCCGTTCTCGTTCCGCTTCAGCCTGTTTGGCCATGGCTCGCTGCATTTCCTGGGGAAGGTCCACTTGCTTGACCTCGACCGTTCCAACCTTGATGCCCCAGGGATCGGTGTGCTGGTCGAGGATACTCTGCAAGCGGACGTTCAAGGTCTCGCGCTTGCTGAGCAAATCGTCCAAGGACACTTCGCCCAGTACCGAGCGGAGAGTGGTCTGGGCAAGCTGAGAGGTGGCATAGAGGTAGTTCTCGACCTCGACCACTGCCTTAACGGGATCCATGACGCGAAAATAGACGACGGCATTGACTTGGACCGAAACGTTGTCGCTGGTGATGATGTCCTGCGGCGGCACGTCCAGAGTCACAACTCGCAGTTCCAGCTTGACGATTCTGTCAATGGGCCACCACACGATAATGAGGCCGGGGCCCTTGGGTTGCGGTAACAGCCGTCCCAGGCGAAAGATGACCCCTCGCTCATATTCCCGCAGCACGTGAAGGGAGTTGAAGAGAACTACCACCAACAGGAACAGTCCAAAAAGACCCGGGACTGAAATGAAATCGAATTCGAACATGAGTCCCTCCTATTCAGCTTGAGTTGGTCCCGGGGCCGTTTACCCGAGCCACCTGGATGTTGAGTCCCTCCACTGCTACCACTCGCACCCGGTTGCCGGATTCGATTGGCTGAGGACTGCTTGCCTGCCAGATCTCGCCGTGGACCTGCACTTTGCCTTGGGACTGGATATCGGTCAAGGCTGTTCCGATCTCTCCGACCATGCCCTCTTTGCCGGTCACCGACTTGTTGCGGTGGGCCAGAATGACCAAGCGCATGAGAAAGATTGTGATGGCGGCAAAGGGGAGAGTGATTCCCACGGCCGTGATCAGCTTCACACGCAATTCGGGGAGCGGCGAGTCGATGAGAATCAAGGAGCCCAGCACCATGACGGCGATTCCGAGAGAAGCCAGCAGACCGTAACTGGTCACTTTTACCTCCAGAGCGAAAAGGACGATTGCCGCCAGGATCAACACCACTCCCAGAAGGTTGATGGGCAGGATATTGAATGCCACCAGCGCCAGGAAGACACAGACACCCCCGGCCACACCGGGAAAGATCAGACCCGGATTGCTGAACTCTATGTAGAGCCCCAACAGGCCGATCAGTCCCAGAATCAGTGCAATGTTGGGGTTTAGGACTTTTGAGAGAACCCTTTGGCGAGCCGTCATTTCAATCGCCTTCAGAGGCTCGTTCTTCAGTTGCAGGATGATCGTTTCCCCGTCGAAGCGCTGGATTTCCCTGCCGTCGAACTTGGTGAGGATTTCGTTCAGGTCCTGGGCGATGCCGTCGATGAGGTTGCCCGCCTGCGCCTCTTCTTCGGTGAAGGAGCGGCTCTCCAATACTCCTTTTTCCGCCAATTCGACGTTGCGGCCGCGTTGGGCCACGAAACTGCGGATGTAGGCGGCGGCATCGTTTTCCACCTTTTGCTGCATGATCTCGTCCAACTTGCCTCCGCCCAGGGGCACCGGATGCGCGGCTCCGGTGTTGGTGCCGGGAGCCATGACGGCCAGGTCTCCGGACAAGAGGATGAAGAATCCCGCGGACGCGGCTCGGGCGCCGCTGGGACCGACAAAAACAATCACCGGAGTATTCGACCGCAATATCTGCTCGATGATTTCCCGCATGGAGGCGTCGAAGCCCCCCGGCGTATTCATCCGGATGATCACGGCAGTGGCGCGTTCCTCTTCCGCCTGCTCCAGGGCACGGGTGATGTACTCTGCAATCACAGGATGAATGACGTCGTCGACGTCAATAGTGAACACGACCGCTTCAGCCGAAGGAACGGCAACTGCCAAAATGGCCAGCAGCGCCACCCCCAATCCCCGCCTGGTCATGGAAGACTCCAAAAAGTAAATCCCGGAATTGCCCGGAATTCCAGCAACACCCCTGACTGAACAACCCCGTTGCCTGTGAATTATAACAGAGTTACGAACCGGTTACCGGCCCATCTGGAACGGCAGTCGGTCCGGGCATTGCCTTGCCTGAAACCAACGAAAAAAGACAAAAGACAAAGAGCTATCCACGAAGGGCCACTAAGAACGACAAAGGGCCACTAAGGCATTGAGGTGAACTGTGACGGGATACCAAGGTCACGACGGGATGGTCGATTTCTGATTGTTTCACTCTTGTATGATCCGCCCGGTAGGGCGGGGGCTGGGCTCGCGGACAAACGGGAGTTTTCCAGAAGGAGACCGTCGGCTTTCAGAGAATTCGCCCGCCGGATGCCCTCCATCGCACCATCGGGACGCCCCACCCGGGAGCGCGGGCGTCTCGCCCGCACAGGACTTGGCACCATTGTAACGATCCCCACAATGGCCGGTTTGGTGCACTGTGCGAGGAAGTGGCGCTGAATCGCAGGCTGTTTGCACGAATAAGGTTGCGGGCGGGACGCCCGCGCTCCCGGGTGGGCATTCTCCCCTGACGCCGTGACACCTACGTCACAATATTGCAGAAGCGCCCGGGCGCCGCTCGTCATTGACCGAGCTCCATCCCTATTCGTCCCCATTCGTGTTCATTGGTGGTTCGTCTTCATTTCCAAAACGAAAACGGCTGGCTGTTTATCCTGTCTATCCTGTGCATCCATGTTCAATTTATAGTCCTTCTCGATTAATCTTCCCCGTGGCGGGCCTTGGCTGTGCCCAACGCCCCGATTCTCAGTCAGCGTCCCGTGCAGCGGCCTCTGGTCCTATTAATCCAGTCCCTGATGCCGTGACACCGACATGTATCCAGCGACTTGGGGAGCGATGCAGGTTAAAATCGAAAGGATATTCTCCTGGCAGGGATCAAGGGTTCTCAAAGTGACTCCACGGGCATCCATCAAAACGGCAGTGGCTGCGTTCCTTGCCTGTGCCCTGCTATTCGGAAACAGGGCCGTCTATCCTTCCAGCGCCACTTCTCCCTCCGACCCGGAGAAAAAGGAACTTGTCTTTCCGAAAGCGTTCAATCGTCACCTGCAAGCCTACGCGGCCGCGTTGAGCCTTGTGGAATCCGGGTATGCGGATCCGGCAGACCTGAATCGAGCCATTGCCCGGTCGATTCAGCGCATGCTGAGTCGCTTGGATCCGCACTCGAGCTTCTTCGACCCCAAGACCTTTGGCGAACTACGCGCCTACCAGGGCGGCAACTATTCCGGAATCGGTGTGCGAGTGGCCCCGGTGGACGGAAGGGTGATGGTGCTCTCGACGACGGCGGGGTCACCGGCCGAGAAATCCGGAATCCGACCTGGGGATGTCTTTCTTTCGGTTGACGGGATCTCCACCAGAGATCGTCCCGGAGCGGAGGTGGCGAGGCTGTTGCGAGGCGCCCGGGATACTCGGGTGGATGTCTTGATCGAGAGGAGTGGTGTCGACCGTCCGTTGGGGCTCCAGGTCAGGCGAGAGGAGATTCCGGAACCCAGCCTGCCTCTCTGTTATGCCATCCTGCCAGGAGTGGTTTACCTGCAACTGGCGGGTTTTACGGCTACCACCGAGGACGAAGTGGACCGCGCTCTGAAACCGTTCCAACCGGATCTGCAGGGTCTTGTGCTGGACTTGCGGGACAACATGGGAGGGAATCTGCAAAGCGCCATCGGCGTTGCCGATCGCTTTCTGGATATGAACCGGGTCATACTGGTCACCAAGGGGAGGCTTCCCAACTCCAATGCCAGGTATGTGGCCACTCGCGGGCGTGACAGGGAGCCCTTTCCGCTGGTGGTGTTGATCAATAAGCGCACAGCCAGCGCCGCTGAAATCCTGGCGGGCGCCATCCAGGATGCCCGGAGGGGTGTGGTGGTCGGTGAAAACAGTTTCGGAAAGGGGCTGGTCCAAACGATTTTTTCTCTGAGCGGCGGGAACGGGCTCTCCCTGACCACGGCCAAGTGGTTCACGCCCAACGGAAGGACGATACAGCGGAACTACAAGAATCGCTCCTTGTTGGAGTATTTGAAATTAGTGGAAGGGTTGAAGAGCGGCCGCTCCGCTGCAACCCCGCGTATGGACAGTTCCCCTGAGGATGCTGGCGAGGGTGGCATCTTCCCCGACGTGTGGGCTGAATCGGTCTCGATGACCGCCTTTCAGCAACGCCTGTTGTCGCGGCACCTCCTTTTTGCGTTCGCCCGGGAATTCAAAGCCAGGTATCCGGTGCTTGCCAGCACGGCAATCGTGAGTCCCCTGGTGCTGGAGGAATTTCGCGAGTTTCTGGCGGCACGAGGACTGATTCGCTCCGACCCGGAGTTCCAGGACCACCTGCCGTTCATTCAACGCAGTCTTCGCAGCCGACTTTTGCTCCTTTCCCTGCAACCGAAGGAGAGCAGGAAAGTGGAGCTTGACGGAGACCCCCAGGTAATCCAGGCTCTGGCATCCCTGCCCCGGGCCAGATTGCTACTCACCCGGGACAGATCGGGTGGGGATTAGTCTGCCCGTCAATGGAGCGCCATTACGACTCGGAAGCCGTAATCGGTGTATTTGTAGGAGGGATCCAGACTGCTGCGGGCGGCACAGCGGCTCACCTTGATCTGGTGGCGCCAGGCTCCGCCCCGAGAAGCCCGCCGGTGGGTCCTGGTCCGGTTGAGGGGGTTGTTGCCGGATGACCGCTGGTAGTAGTCGCGCGCGTACCAGTCCAGGCACCATTCGTGAACATTGTCGCCCAGATCGTATAGCCCGAAATCGTTCGGTGGCTGCAGCGCCACCGGATGAGGGCATTGATCCCGCCAACCCGTGCGATACAGCTCATACTCCGAAGGATCTTCGTCTCCCCAGGCATAGAGACGGCCTTCCATTTTCTGACGAATGGCCCATTCCCATTCAGCCTCGGTGGGCAAGCGACAAGTTGCGCCCGTCCACTCACTCAGCCAGCGGCAATACGCATCCGCCTCCAGCCAACTGACCGAAACCACCGGCTGCCGCGGATGACTGAAGCGGGGCTCCAGGAACGATTCGGGCATCCGCCCGCCGGTTCGAGCGACAAAAAATCGGTATTGTTCGTTGGTCACGGTGGTGATGCCCATGGCAAAGGCATCGACCCGGACGCGATGGACCGGTCGCTCGTCCGAACGTCCCCGGTCGTAGCCCATCAGATACTCGCCGGCGGGCAATCCCGCCACGGCTGGAATGCGGCTGGCGATCGTGCCTGCATCGGGTTCTTCCCTCATCGATTGCACTCCGGTGAGATCTCCTGGATGATCTGGGGCGGGGTCTGGCTAGGAAGCGGATTCCCGGGTGCGCTCGAACTCGAAACCGGGATAGGTCATGCGGGCGTGGTAAATGCCGGAAAGGGTCTCGAGGAAGCTGAAGGCGATGCGGTCGATTTCAGCCAAGGTGATGTCGCACTCCGATAACTGTCCATCCTCGGTGGTGGCGGCCACGATCTTCTGAATCAATTCCAGCAACTTCTCCTGGGAATGGTCGCTCAGGGTTCTGGCTGCCGCTTCTACGGCGTCGGCCAGCATGATGATGGCGGCCATCTTGCTTTGCGGCTTGGGCCCCGGATAGCGGAAGCGAGCTTCGTTGACTTCATCGGGTGCGGCCGCGCCGGCCTTGGCCTTCTCGTAAAAATAGGTCAACGGCTTGGTGCCGTGGTGCTGGGGAATGATATCGATCATCGAGGAGGGAAGGTTGGCGGCCCGGGCCATTCGGATTCCCTTGGTCACGTGTCCAACCACCAATTTCACGCTTTCCTCGGGGCTGATGCGATTATGGATGTTTTCGCCCCGTTGGTTCTCCACGTAATATTCGGGATGAATGGATTTGCCGATGTCGTGATAGAAGCAGGCTACCCGGGCAAATACCGGGTTCAGTCCGATCGCTTCGGCGGCTCCTTCAGAGAGAGTTCCCACGGCAACGCTATGGTTGTAGGTTCCGGGGGCTTTCAGGATCAGCTCACGTATCAGAGGCAGATTGACGTTGCCGAGCTCCTGCAACCTCATCACGGTGGTGACCATGAACAGTCTTTCGAACAGAGGCAACAGAAAGACCAGCAGCCCGGTGGTGATCGGCCCGGACAGCAGGGCCAGCATAGCCCCCAGAAGGCCGGCCCCCAAGTCGAACGGGGCCAGCTTGGCGTACTGAAGCACCACGAAGAGGCCAATGGCAGCCGATCCGAGTTTGAACCCGGCCCCCACAAAGCCGACTCTCTGTACGGCGCTGCGTATGGTGAGTATTCCAATCAGGTGGCACATCAGCACGTAGAAGAAACCATAGATGTCGCTGCTCAGGGTCAGTACGGCCAGAAGGCTCGACAACAGGGAATAAATCAGGGCAGTACGGTCATCCACCAGAATGGTTACCAGCATCGCCCCCAGGGCAAAAGGCAAGGCGAAGAAAAAGTAGACTTCGTCGTTGTCGGGAAATCCCGCAAAGTTCTGGCTGAGGGCTTCGCTGAGAGCCTCGCCCACAAAGCTGAATACCTTGAGAACAATGATCTGGACAACCAGAACGGTGCTGGCCAGCACTGCCAGTCTCATAAAATTCCAGTGGGTCGGCCAGAGATTTCTCAACAAATAGCCGAACACCGCCAGAAGCGATCCGATGAGCAACGCCAGGCTGACCATTTGCGCCAGCGACGAGGTTTTTTGGGGAAGGTTTCGGATGGCTTCGATCTGTCTTAGTTGCGCCGGACTGATTTCGTCGCCTTGGCGAACGATCACCTTGCGCTTTTTGAGGATGACGAAGACCGGGTCCACGTCGGCCACCGCTTTTCGTTGCGTCGCTTGTGTGGCCTGCAGGTCAAAGGAAAGGTTGGGTTGCAGCAAGCCCCTGACCAGCCTGGAAACCGGTTGCAAAGGGAGTCCGTGGAATCGCAACAGTTGCGGCACCCAGGTATCGACCTCTTGCCGGATAACGTCAAGAGTCTTGACCCGGTCCACCGGGATTGTGGTTCTCTCTCCCGAATCGGTGCTGGAAAGGATGTGGATCCGCCCCTTCTCGCGAATCAAATCCCTCGCGCTCTCGATCACCGGCGAACCATTGGCCTTGCGTAGCGCTTGTTCGAGCGCCTGCTGCAGCGGCTGGCTGAATCCATTGCTTGCCAGGAATCGGGCGGTGGGTTCCAGCTCCGGCTCCGGCAGCAGTTGCGCCAACTGAGATCGGAGGTTCGCCTGGACTTGCGGAGGGAGTTGGTCAAGGCTCCGGGCCGAACCGGCGGAACGGGATGGGTTGAGGGATTTCAGTTGGCTTCTCAACCTGGAAAACAGCCGGCAGATCCGCTCGATTCGTGCCTCGGCCCGATCGTCGGCATGGCGATATACCGGAAGCGCGGCCTTTTGGGCTTCCTGCTGTCGGATCCTGGTGGCTTCTTCGTCCTGCATGGGGACGTCCGTCGGGACCAGGATATCGGAGGTGGCAATGTCTCCAACTCCATAGTCCGGCAGGGTGAAAATCCTGTAGGTGGAGGAAAAGAAGGTGAGCACCGCCGTCAGCACTACCAGGAGCAGGATCAGACCCGGAATCGAGCCGGGACTCACCTGGTCCGACCGCGTCCCCAGGGGATCGTTGGAGCTTCCCTTCGTCCTCAGACTGATGACCCTCATGGAACCCCCATTATTTCGGAGACAGAACACTAGCACCGACGTCCATGGCGGTCAAGTTGCGCTCTGTTAACGTGTTGCATCGCGAGCAATCTCTGGATCGGGTCCGGCGTCCGGACGAAGGACCGGCAATCCGGGAGAGTGGAATTCCCTGATCCCATCTTGAACACCGGGCGCCTGACGCGCTATTCTTGGTGCCAATGCAAATGGGAGGATGTTTGCCGGGCACATAACCAAAGGAGCCGATACTATGGTCTTGACACCTTCAACCATGCTAGCACTGGGGTCGTCCGCACCCGATTTTCACCTGCCGGATGTCGTGTCGGGAGACACGGTCACGCTCGGCAGCTTTGCGGACAAGGAAGCGCTCCTGGTGATGTTCATCTGCCGGCACTGTCCTTTCGTGGTTCATATCCAGGAGGGGTTGGCGCGCTTGGGCAGCGACTACAAGGCCAGGAACGTGGGCATTGTGGCCATCAGCTCCAATGACGCTGAGAATTACCCGGACGATGCGCCTTCCAACCTCAAGGCCATGGCCGAGGAGCTTGGCTTCAGCTTCCCTTACTGCTATGACGAGAGTCAGGCGGTAGCCCGGTCCTTTCAGGCGGCCTGCACCCCCGACTTTTTTCTCTTTGACGGCCGGCGGGAACTGGTCTACCGGGGCCAGTTGGATGGAAGTCGGCCCGGGAACAATGAACCGGTCACGGGGAGGGATCTGAGGGGAGCCATGGATGCGGTGTTATCGGGGAGCCCGGTCTCGACCGACCAGACACCCAGCATCGGCTGCAACATCAAGTGGAAATCCAATTGAGCGGAATATATCCTGAAACCAAAAACCCCCGGGCGCCGGCCCGGGGGATCCGGTAAGCCGCGAATGCGGCGTCCGCAGGTAGCCGTGGGCGTAAGCCGAGGCGAAAGCCCATGGAAGTTTCAGGGTCTCTCGATGGCGTAGACGTGGGAACGGGTCATGATGTAGAGGGTGCCGTTGGCAACGACCGGAGTGCTGTAGACGGTGTTGCCGAAGTTGGTTTCGTCGATGAGTCTTTTCTGGCGACTCGCCTCCAGAATGGTGAGGTCACCGTCCTCGTCTCCCAGAAAGACCTTGCCGTCGACCACGAAGGGAGAGCCCCAGACGGCGGCCAGCATGTCGTGCTCCCAGAGCAATTTCCCGGTCTTGACATCCAGAGCGTGGAAGAATCCACTGAAATTGGCGGCGTAGAGCACCCCGTCACGGATAGCCACGGTCGAGATGCTGCGACGGAAGTCGTGATTCCAAACGGCCCCGGTCTCGGTGATATCCCCTGACTGAGTAGCGTCGATGGCCCACAGGTATCCCACCCCTTCGCCGTGCTCCGGATCCTGTCCCACCGCGATAAAGACCCGGTCGTTGTAGACAACGGGTGTCCCAATCAGATTGTTGCGGTCGCCCCTGCCGTTCTTCCACTCGGATCCCTTCGGATTGCAGTCGAACCTCCAGAATTCCTTCCCGGTATGGGCTTCAAAGGAATAGAGCCAACCATCGCCGCCCGCAAAGATGACCTGGGGCCTGCCGGCGATCTCTCCGTAGCCTGGAGAGGACCACTGGCCATGGAGAACCGCATCCCCGGGGGCCGAGTTCTCCCAGGCCAACTTGCCGCTGTGGCGGTTCAGGGCCAGGAAACTGGGGGCTCGAGGCACCGGGATGTTGATGTGGCTCTCATCGGTTCCATTGGAGGTGTTGAGGAAAATCAGGTCCCCGACCATCAGAGGCGAGCTGGTAGCCAGGTTGTGCGGAAAGACCCCCAGTTCTTCGATCATGTCGAAGGTCCATATCACGTCTCCGTCGATCGGAGAGGTGTGTTTTTCGTCCTTGACGGGTCCGTCGTTCTCCCCGTCGAGGAACCCTTCGGTGTCCAGGCTCACGACTTCCGCCCGGTTGGAAACATAGTAAAGTCGATCTCCAGCCACCGCCGGCGAGGAGCAAATGCCCTGCTCGGGCCAGTCGTTGACCCGGCCGGCGGCCAACTTCTCGTGGGTCATCTGCCAGAGAAATTCCCCGTCCTTCTCGCGGAAGCACATGATGACGCCCCGGTCTCCGGTCTGTTTGGGGTTGCGCAGCCTCTGGTTGTTGGTGCCCACAAAGACCTTGCCACCCAATATGGTGGGGTTTCCATAGGACTGCGAACCGATCGCGGCGACCCACTTGATGTTTTTTCCAGTCTTCAGGTCCCAATCGGCCGGAATTCCAGTGGCGTCCGACACCATGTTCCTGTCGGGTCTCCCCCCCCACATGGGCCAGTCCCCTGCCAGACCGGAGATTTTCCCTCCGCCCGCCAGCAAAAGGACCACTGCTGCAATGACTTTCAGCTTTGACAATGACATGCGTTCCCTCTCAACCCCTCGGCCCCGGCCGGTCCATGCTCAACGATCGGCTGGCGCGACCGAGACGTTATCGTAGTAAATTTCGGCTGCGGAATAGCCGTAGATTCCAGGACTGCCCTGACGGTGGATGATGGGATCCCGGACCTCGATGGTCCACCCTTCGGGCTCGGGCTCATCTCGTTTCCAGACCTTTCCCCGGATCGTTCCCTCGGTACCCTCCGGAGGGATCTCGACACGAAGCTTCATCCGGTACCACACGTCGGGGTCGACGCGGTAGTCGATGGTCTTGGAGAAGTGCCCCAGCTCCGACAGCCAGCTTCGGATCTGCAGCTTCTGGCGATTGCCCATCAAGGCCAGGATATAACGCTGGGCGATCAGTCCCATGTCCGGGAGACGCCGGCGTTGTTCCGTGCCCATCATCTCCGCTTGAATCTCGTAACCCGACGTCTTCCAGTCTCCTAGATACACCATGGTCCGCCAGGATCGAGGGTTGGCGGACAGCTTCTTCAGAACCTTGTTGCCGTCCAAGGAGGTCACCACGAATCGCCCCCGGGCGGAATTCCAGCCTGTCGCCACTGTTCCCTCTTCCAGCCGTTCAAAGTCCTCCCGGAAGGGAATGGCAGGACGGGAACTGACGCGGGCCGTTCCCTTCAGGCTGCCGACCCGGGCGGCGAGCAGGCCTCCCTGAGGGATATTACCGTCACTGAGGGTGAGGCGCCCGTCCGCGGAGACCTTCCCCTGGATTCCCTGCAGGGACCAGACGGCTTCGGCCGGTTTTGTCCGTCCCTGGGCATCCACGACCCGTGCCACGAAGGTCTTGGAGGCTCCGGGAGACAGGACGACCTCCCCAGGCTCCACCAATACACTTCGGGGCGGTCCCTGGAAGGAGTCGGAAGCCTCCGGCTGGGGCTTCCCTTCGCCTGGAGCGGTCGAGCTCCGGTCCTCGAGTCCAATGCAATAAAGCATATTGCGAGTCAACAGATAGATGCGGCCATTGGCCACGGCAGGCGAGCCGTTGATGGACACGGCGGATCCGTCGGCATTGGTGAATCGCTCAAGGTCCAGCTTTTGGGGAGGCTGGTGGCCGCGCAGTCCCAAGATGTGAAACTGTCCGTCAACATCCGAAACAAAAAGCTTGCCGTCGGCGACAACGGGGGAAGCCCGCTGCATGACTCCCAGGTTGTATTTCCAGAGCTGTTTTCCGGTGTCGGCCTGAAAGGCGACCAGATTGGCGGAATTGTCCACGTGATAGAGGATGTTGTCCGCCAGGGCGGGAGAGGCATAGCCGGCGGTAAACCCGTCCACCTGCCAGACCAGCTGGGGCTTGCCGTCAACGATCCGGCCGGCGTCCAGGCACACCAGCCGGCCCATGGCCGTGCTGGCGTCGACATTTTCCTCACCGTGGGAAGCGAAAACCCGGCTTCCCTGAACCACCACCGAGGAGTTGATTCCTCTCTTGCTGAAGGGGAACCCCCAGACCCATTCGCCGGTTGCCAGGCTAAGTCCGTAAATCGAGCCGTCGGCGTTGCCGCCGATAAGGAGATCCTGGCCGTTGATCCGGCGCACCACCGGGACCGTGTAAGTCGTATCCTTGGGAGCCTTGCCGGGAGTGGCCAACCAGACTGTTTCCCCGGTGCGCTTGTCCAGGGCATAAAAACGGTCCCGTGGAATCGCCGTGGAGCCCCATCCGGCGTTCAGGAAATTGACGAACAGCAGGTTCCCGTGAAGGGTTGGAGTCACTGTCCGCCCCCCGTAGCCGGATATTCTCCCGACTTCCTCCTTGAGCGATCTCGACCAGACGACCTTGCCGTTGCGGTCGAGGCAGTGCACCATCCCTTCGATTCCGTTGGCATAGATATGACCGGTGGCAGGATCGGCCGCCAAGCTGGCCCAACCGACCCGGTGGTGGGGGATATCGGTCAGGAACACCTTGTAGCGAAATTCCCATTCCAGATTCCCGGTCTCAGCGTTGAAACAGGAAATCTGCTCCTGCCAGCGGGGCGGAATGTCCGGTTCCGCCAGGGTGATGACACAGACTCTTCCGTCCACCACGATCGGCGTCGAGCGACCGCCGATGGGGTGTTTCCATCTCAGGTTTTCCCCTTCCGGCGACCAGGTCGAGGGTAGCCCGGTTTCCGCCGAAACACCGGCGGCGTCAGGGCCGCGCCACATGGGCCAGTCGGCGGCTCCAGCCGAAACCTGCAGCCACCCCGCGCTCCAGACGGAGAAAGCAAGCCATGCCTTCAGGAACTGTTTTGCTGTCCGCATCGAATGGAATCCCCCTGGATCCGGTTGCCTCGACGATTGGACCTCCGGCCCCGCGAGTTCACCGATACTGGTTTGTCATTATCGGGCCCAAGGACAAGAAACGACAAGGGCCAATTACGAGTTGGGCTTTCCCGGTCCGTACAAGATCTGCCCCGGCCTGGCGTCGAGGGGACGTCCGGATTCGATCACCGGCGTCCCGTTGACGATGACGTACTCGATGCCCTCCGCAAAGCGACGGGGCTCCAGGAAAGTGGCGGGTCCGGCCACCCGCTCGGCGTCGAAAATGGTGATATCGGCCATCATGCCCACCTGCAGGAGCCCTCGGTTGCGGAGTCCCGATTTGGCTGCGTTCATTCCCGTCATTTTGTGAATGGCCTCCTCCAGGTCCAATATCCCTTCCTCCCGCACATATTTTCCAAGGACTCGGGCAAAGGCGCCATATCCATGGGGTCGAGGCTTTTCCCCGCCCGGCGGATCGCCGGCGGCGGTAGCGCCTCCGGAACCGATGGAGACCCACGGCGCCTTCAGCGCTTTTTGCAGATCCTCTTCGCTCATGAGCGAGTAAGGAGACAGGCTGGCGGTCAGGACCAGCCCCGATTCCCGGGCCTTCTCGATGGAATCGAACACCTCTTGCAACTGCCCGCGGGCACGGCGGTCGGTCACCCTCAAGCCCAGAATGTCCAGGGGAATCTGGGCCTGCTCCGCAAGCTGAATGGCTTCCTTTACGGAATTGCGGATGCCGGCAGCGACATTGATCTCGGCGGCGTAGACACCCCCATGAGCCTTTGCCTCCCGGGCCAACTCGGCAATTTGCTCGCCGCTCAGAATACCTTCAGCAGCCGGCGGCGGCGAGGTGAAGAGCCCCAGCGCACCCTCCAGCATGGCCTGCCCGACCCTGTGCTTCATCGCGGCAACCTCGGGCTGGGTGGGGTCCCGCCGGTCTTCGCCCAGGACCAGGCGCCCCACGTCTCCCGTCCGGACGTATGAGGCCACGTTGACGGTGAGTTCCCCCTGCTGCAGCCGACGGAACGTTTCCTCCCACGGGGTCCGCCCGGCGCCGGCCTGGCGAGGATGGTCCGAATTCCCCGCCGCCAGGATCTCGGTGGTGACTCCCTGGCGCACCTTGCCGAGGGAGTCGGGATGGAGCAAAGTGTCGGGATCGGAACGGCTGTGGATGTCGATGAACCCCGGGGTTACCCACAGTCCCCGTGCGTCGATCACCCGACGCCCCTTCTGCTCCAGGTCCTTCAACCTTCCCACGTGAACGATCTCTTTCCCGCGAATGGCGAGGTCTCCGGGAAACCACAGGGAGCCCGAGCCGTCGATCAGCTTGCCGCCGGTAATGATCAGGTCGAATTCGTATTGGGGAGATTGCCGGCAGGCGAGCAGGCTGCAGCAAAGAGCCAGCGCCAGTGTGGCTCGCATCAGGGAATGCTGCGGCATCTTGAGAGGCATGGTCGCGAGGGGGGGTGAGTGTCGGGTCAGGTCTGCTCGGAGTGAAGGAACCGTCCAGCCACCTCGTTCATCTTTTCCAGTGTCAGTCTCCAGTGAGAATCGTGCCAGAGAACTTTGGAACCGGAAATTAGCAGCAGCTGCGGGGATTCATGGCCCACCCCCAATTGCTCCGTGATCTGATTGGAGAGCGGGCGCTCTTCGATCACTCGGACCAGGGCACAGGTCCAGGGGCGGTTGGCCCCGCCCTTCCGGTCGAATTCGGAGAAGGCGGAATGGACCTCTGCGCTGATGGGACACTGGCTGCTGTGCTTCAGCAAAAAGACCGGTTCCCGATCGGAACCTGCGAGCAGTTCCTGCACATCCTCCGGTGTCTTGAGTTGAATGAGCGACATGGCGCAAACACTCCCTTCACAGGACCTGGAATGCAATTACTCCGAGCCGGGTGCGGCGGGGTCCTCAGACGCCGCGTCGGGCTTGCCGTTGCCGCCTGCCAGATCCACCCGGGCCTGAGCCAGCAGTTCTTGCAGGCCTTCGAGAGAGTTCTGGTGGGTTGTTCGGTAAAGAGACTCCAGGTTGCGACGGGAAATCTCCCGATAGCCGCCTTCAAGAAGTGAAGCTCGGGCAAAGGCGTCGATGGCTTGCGGGAATCGCTTCAAGCGGGTGGATACCACTCCCAGCTGGAAGTGAACGAACTGGGAACGCGGTTCCTCATTCAGAGATTTGGTGAGATATCCGTATGCCCTGGCCAGATGGAGTGTGGTCAGCCTGGAACCGCCGGTCGTTGCGGTTTTTGGACTCTTCGGCTGGTCCCGGTCCGTTCCCGGATCAGCCGGGTCGGCAGAGCTCTCTTGCTGCGGTGCAGGCTCCGTCGGTGCTTGTCGTTCCATCTCATACTTGACCAGATAGGCGTGACCCAACCCGGCCAGACTCTGCGCCATATAGCTGCGGTACTCGGCTTCCCACTGCTGCTGGTCGGTATTGGCGGGCCGGACGACCCTTCGCAGCCGTCCCAGGGCTCGCGTGGCCAATTGAATGGACCGGTCAGGATCTCCCTTGTCGGAGTGAGCCAGGGCCATCAGCGCCAGAATCGGAATGTTGTCGGGCGAATGTCGCAGCGTTTTCTGTCCGTGCTCAAACATTTTCTCCGGCTGATTCAGGCTCCGGTAGTCCATGGTAGCCATGTGGTGAGCCTGGCCCAGGTAGTTGGATTCGGGATACTTCTGTGCGAAGGCTTCGACGAGGCGGGTGCGCACGGCCGGGTCTCCGGTTTGCTCTATTTGATCGAACTCTTCCCGTTCGACCGGGTCTTGGGCCAGTTGTTCAACGGGTTCCGGAACGTCGTAGATCCGGAGCTTGCCGGTTTCCGAGGACGGTGGAGCCTGAGCTACGAGGCGTGCCGTCCCCAGGCTCCCATACTCCGGCAGGTCCGCCTGAAGGCCTGTAACCGCAAGCAGCAAGCCGATGGAGAGCGATTTCAAGTGCATGGCTGTCTCGAGACCATCTATCCTCTCCCCCTCCCTTCCGCCAGAATAGCAAAAATGGAAATGGCAGGGCACCCTTTTCTGGCAGTTGCGACCCGCACCGGACGGCGGAGCCCGGGCTCGGTCAGGACACGATTCGGGCCTCGTTCGTGAGGGTGCCGATTTCCGGAACGGTGATTTCGACGGTATCTCCCTCCTGCAGGGCAGCCGCTTCCGTCTGGATGATCCCCGTACCGGTCAACAACACGGTGCCATTGGGAACCGGATTGGCATAGAAGAGCCAGTCGATCAATTCCTGGATGGTTCGCTTCATCATGCTCAGCCGAGTGTCCCCCGAGAATATGACCTGGTTGTTTCTGCGGATCTCGCAGCGGATCGACAGCGCATAGGGGTCGGGAACCTCGTCGGCGGTCAGCAGGACCGGGCCCAGGGAGCAGCATCCGGAATAGATCTTGGACTGGGGAAGGTAAAGGGGGTTTTCCCGCTCGATGTCCCAGGCCGAGACGTCATTGGAAACCATGTACCCGAGAATCTCGCGTTTGGACGACAGCAGGACTCCCAATTCCGGCTCCACTGCGGTGAACTTCGAGTCCTTCCGTATGCCGATGAAGTCGTTGGGACCGGTGCATCGGGTCTCGGTTCCCTTGAAGAAAAGCTCCGGTCGATCGGAAAAATAGACGTAGTCGTAGATCCCCGCGGGAGCCTGGGTGTCCCCGTCACGGAACTCGGCGCTCTTCTTGTAGGTCACCCCGCAGGCCCAGACCTCCGGAGGGTGCACGGGGATGGCCGCATGGGGCTTTGCCGGACTCGGCGAAACGTTCAACTCCGACCAGGTCAAGGAGAGGGGTTGGGAGGAACAGTGCCTTTCCACCAGATCCGTAAGAGTGACCCCCTCCCGGTCGGCTCCACGGGCGTAGTCCAGCAGCGTGCGCAGTCCGTTGCCGTCTGCCCGGACCGGGTAGACACTCTCATTCTCGACTCTTGCCAGGTGAAGCCCGATTTCGGGGTCATGGATTTGGGCCAGTTTCATGAATGTCTCCTCACTGAAATGAAATCAGTAACGTCTCGAGCGCTGCAGGGTGATGTCGAAGTTGGCCGTATCGGCAGCTGCCATAACTGCCATGACACCGGCTTGCACGGGGTCGCTCACGATCAGATCGGCCGCCTCGGGCACGGTTCCGGCCATGTTTAGGGACAGCACGGTAATTCCCTGCCCCTTGATTTCCTGAACCGCCCGGGTGATGTCTCCCCCCATGATGGCTCCGGCCATGACCAGTACCTTTGCCCGCGGCAACAGGGCCACTGACCGCACCGCGGCCGCGATGTCCTCTTCCCCCACCAGCGCGATGGTGTCCACCGATATCCTCTCGCCCCGCAGGTTGTGCCGGTCGGCTTCGCTGATGGCTCCCAGCGCCACCTGTCCCACCTGGGCCCCGCCGCCGATGATGATGATCCGCTTGCCATAGACCTTGAGCAATGGATCCAGGGAGTCTACCGAAGTCACCACTTCGAGCGCCCTCAGGTCCCGGATGATGGCGTCCACCGCCGTGACGTCGCGGAGTTCGAGATAAACGCAGGCCGCATGGGTCTGCCGCTTCACGATGTCGACCGAGCTGATATTGGCTCCGTGCGTCGCGATGGTTCGGGTGAGTTGAAAAAGAACCCCGGCGCGATCATGGGCTTGGATCAGCAAGGCGATGGATTCTGCTTTCATTCTGAGGCCACCTCAGAGGTTTCAAACGGGAAAACCTCCAACGTGTCGAATCTAAAGCAAGGCCTTATTCAAGTCAACCGCGGCTGGGCCGGAGGGCTGCGATGGCAGCGCACCCGTTTCGCCTGAAACAAAAGAAAAAAGAGGCCCGCGCAAGGCTCGTTGCCCGATTCCCAACGCCTGTTGCGGGGTTCCCCCCAAAGCGAGTATTCTCAACCCTGGGAATTGCCAAAAAAGTCGTTACATACAAACACGGAACCGCGGAATCGAGTCTCAATTCGACAGTCGAGGACCGATTTTCGCTTGAATCAAGGAAACCTCCATGACCCATCAGAGCCGTCGCAACTTCCTGCGCCAGTCCATCGGAATCGCCGGAGTGGGCGCCTCGGGCTACTTCGCATCCAGTCGACCTCTCCGGGCGGGGCCTCCGGCGCCTTCCGAAGTCCTGGGCGCCAACGACCGGATTCTGGTTGGCCTTATCGGTTGCGGGGGGAGAGGCCGCAGGTTGCTGGAATACTTTCTCAAGGTGGACAGGGTGCGCTGCACGGCCCTCTGCGACGTGGACGATGGACACATCTCGAAAGCGCTGCGTGCGGTTGAGACGGCCGGCGGCCCCATGCCCTTGCAGACCCGTGACTTCCGGCAGATCCTGGACTTGAAGGATTTGGATGCCGTCATCGTGGCCAGTCCCGATCACTGGCATGCCCTCCAAACAGTGGCAGCCTGCCAAGCCGGAAAGGACATCTACGTGGAGAAACCGCTCTCCTTGACCATTCGGGAGGGTCGAACCATGGTCAGAGCCGCTCGGCTCTACCAGCGAGTGGTCCAGGTCGGGACCCAACAGCGGAGTGCTCCCCAATTCGCTCAGGCGGTGGAGTATGTGAAGTCCGGGCAGCTTGGGAGGATTCGCCTGGTCCGGACCTGGGCCTATCTGGATTGGAAGGCGGCCACCCCCAAGGCTCCCGATGCTTCCCCACCCGCCCGGGTGGACTACAACCTGTGGCTGGGCCCGGCCAGAAGCCAACCCTTCAACCCCAACCGGTTCCATTTTACCTTCCGCTGGTACTGGGATTATTCTGGGGGATTGATGACCGACTGGGGGGCTCACATGGTCGATATCGCCAACTGGGGCATGGGGGTCAAGGCGCCTGGCTCGGCGTTTTCCGCCGGAGGAAAATTCGCCTACCCAGAGGACGCCATGGAGACCCCGGATACCCAGCAGGTCACCTGGGCCTTCCCCCATTTCACCATGCTCTGGGAACACGCCCTGGGTGTGGGGCGCGGACCGGAGGCGCGTGAGCACGGGGTTGCCTTTCATGGAGAAAACGGGGTTCTGGTGGTGGACCGCTTCGGCTGGGAGGTGTTTCCCGAAACCCGGAGATTCGACGGCAGGCAGCGCACTTACAAGGCCACGGGATTGCCACGGCAGAGGGTAGGGCGGGATTACACTCCCGACCATGTGCAGAACTTCCTGGATTGCATGCGCTCCCGAGAAGCTCCGGTGGCGGACGTTGAAATCGGACACAACTCGGTCATTGCCTGCCACCTGGGCAATATCGCCCAGCGTCTGGGACGCCAGGTCCGCTGGGACGCGGACAAGGAACAGGTGATTGGCGATCCCGAAGCGGAAGCCATGACCGCCGTGAACTATCGGGAGCCCTGGAAGCTGTCGCTATAGCCGCCAGCTTCCGCCTCCGCACATGTATGGCGTTCCTTTGGGGAGGTCTTGCCTTCGGGGACGCAGTTCTTAATCCGCCGCCTACGCGGCTGAAATCATTCAGTTGTAAAATAATATATATAAAAGACTTAAGGTGGATCAGTCCGCTTCAATCCCCTCATTAAATCCCTCTAATTGAACAGGAATCCATTGGACCATCCAGGACGTTGACGGACGTAACTGTTCGGTCAGGCCGTGATGGCTTGGACCCGGACAAGGTTGGAGGTGCCTGAAATCACAGGCGATCCGTCGGTTCAGCTCGCTACGCCTCCCCCGGACAGCAGATGGACTCCACGGCTTGGCCGAACAGTTACTGACGGACAGGTCAGCCGCGTATCAACCCTGAGTCCGATGCCGTCAAGTGTAGTGGCAAACTGCCCGTGCTGGGGATCGGAGATCTTTAGTCTACATAGATCCGGGTGGTTCTGGGATTGGTGTGTCCGGCCAGAGTGCAGCACGTCCTCCAGCGCCACGTCCTGAGAGAGAAGGTCGGAAGTTAACACAGAGGGTCTTATGGGAAGCGGGAGATTGCGACAACTTCGTGAAAAGAGAGTCTGCCGGAGTTGCCTGATTCACTTTGGCGATCCGTCTTGCCAAAAGGTTTCAGCGAGTGTTCGAACCGGACAAGATCGTCCTGATTCACCCGCAAGCGGATCGTCTGGTTCCCATAAGTGATTTCGGTATACGGTTCTTTCGCCTTCGTCAATGCAACGGCTGCAGTGATACCCCCAAGGACCCCCAACACTATCCCCATTCGTTTGCGGTTGATTTTCCTTTCAAAAACTTCGCCATCTCGCGTGATGCCTACGTCTCCCGCGTACGCCCTGGCCCTAGCGAATTCAGTCAAGTATGCTCCCATCACGGTTGTTCCAAACAACTGAGCCTCTCTCAATCTTCGCCGATGTTGGGCCTTATGCTCGACACTGGCCGCTTCAGTGAACTCAGCCACCAAAACCCGGTCCTTGCGGTTGTAGACTTCAATTTTTCCAGGTTCCACGTGAATCGCGGCTGCACGCCATTTTTTGTAAGGCGTCTTATAGGCTACCTTATTCGGGTCTTGAAACGAGCGCTTTATCTCCCCCGTGTGGTCACCCATGTTTCATGAGTGACGGGGACTCCCCTACGAACACCATAAACTATTGAATGTAAATGTGTTGCTTTCTGAAAGTACGTAGAGATGCCCCACAGGTGCCCCTCATATGTGTTGAAACTATCCATTCCCAATCAACAGACTCCTAGAATCTTTGAGCAGCAACAACGAACTGGATGCTGTTCCCTCCTGGTCAACTCGCTTTCCTCTGATAGTAAATTTTTCGAGAGTGTCCGAAATTGGGACGTGCGAGTCCCAGGTGCGGACAGGGATGGGACCAGACAGTTGAGCTTGAATCCCGTATTCCTCTGTTTCACAAAGAGTTAATACATTGATCCTGATGGCACAGTAATTGCAGTAAGTCATCTAAGCCGAACCGCAGAGACCTGACTCCATAACCTTAAGGGAAGTGACCGTGCTAAGAGCCGAGAGACTCACCAAGCGATACCGCGGCATTCCGGTAGTTAACCGGGTCACATTTGAGGTGAAGCCCGGAGAAGTCGTTGGGTATTTGGGACCGAACGGCTCGGGCAAAAGCACAACAGTGAAGATGCTGACCACTCTGCTAGAACCGTCTCACGGACAGATCCTTTTCAACGGCCAACCAATCCAAGTTGACCTTAACGGATACAAAAGGCGCTTGGGCTTTGTTCCCGAGGAGTCCCATCTTTATCCCTATCTGACGGGAACTGAATACTTGCAGTTGATCGGTCGACTGCGCTCTATTCCGGAAAGGTTGCTGAACGAAAAAATCGATGCATTTCTGCGGTTGTTTTCGCTCCACCCCTACCGCCACTCTGCTATTTCAGCTTACTCCAATGGAATGCGACGAAAGATCTTGATCTCTGCTGCTTTGCTCCACAACCCTGACGTTGTCATATTTGATGAGCCAGATTCTGGGCTGGACATTGGGTCGGGCTTAGTTCTGAGGAGCCTTGTCCAGACGTTGGCTGAGGAGAGCAAGATCGTCCTTTACTGTTCTCATCTCCTCGATGTCGTCGAGAAGCTTTGCTCGAAAGTCGTAATTCTCTACCGGGGAAGGGTTGTTGCGAATGACTCGATCGACCACTTGAGAACCTTGATGCGAAGACCCTCACTCGAGGACGTGTTCACCGAGCTGGTGCACCAAGAGGACGCAAACCATGTGGCGCGCAACATTGTGGACGTCATGAAATACTGATGTGATCATGGGCTTTTTTGCAATCTTCCTGGGTCCGGAAAGACGGGGTCCCGTTTTTCTACTCACCCGCCACTTCTTCAGCCAGTTTTTTCGCAGTGACCTACTAACCCCACAAACCGGGACGGAAGTAACCCTGACGCATGTCCTGGCTCTCCTGATGGTTCCAGGGATCTTCATCTCGGTTAGCCTGGCTCGCAAGTATGCGTTTCTCCTGGCCCACTTCCCTCTGTCTGTTCATCAGGAAGCTACCTTAGAGGACAAGTTTTTCTTTCTCTCATTCTCCATGCTTGTGATCGCGTTTGTGGCGGTGCTCAATTGGGATACTTTGTTTCCCACTCGCAAAGACTACAATATTCTCACTCCACTCCCCGTCCGGATGAGAACGTTGCTCACATGCAAGGGGCTGGCTCTCGTTCTCTTGCTTCTCCTGTTCACACTGACAGTCAACGCCATTCCGACAGTGCTGTTTCCTCTGGTTGTTAATGCCAACATGGGTTCACTGCTTCATGAAGGACGGTTCATTCTGGAGTCCGGTGAGCGTGAACAGATTCAGGAGCAAGCCAGACTGGTCTTTGCAGGCTGGTTTGTTTTGGCGCACGCTTTGAGCGTTATGGCCGGAAGTGCTTTTGCTTTCTTTTCGGTGGTTTCGATCCAGGGAATTCTGATTAATCTGTTCAGAAGCGAGATGCTTCGCTGTGTTTCTCGTGCTGTACAGCTGCTGATGATGATGAGTCTGCTTTCAGTGTTCTTCCTTTTCCCCAAGTTGATCTTCAGTTTTGAGAGTCTGCAGCATAACGAACTCTTTCAGACCCTTTCCCCCCCCATGTGGTACCTCGGTCTCTATCAAATGCTTCTTGGCAGTGGAGACTTTCGGCTTGAATCCCGAATTGGTCTAACAGCACTGACGATGACGGCCCTTTGCTGTCTTCTGACATACCTGATTGCCTACAAGAGGCAGGTTCAGGAGTCGTGGGAGTCCATGGAGACAGTGCGCCGGCCTGCGAAGGGTATTCGCTTCTTAACCGCCATCTTTGATCGCTTGGTGTTGAGGAATGAAACAGAGCGTGCCACATTCTACTTTGTTGCAAAAACGCTCCTGAGAAGCCAGAAGCACCGTATTTTTCTGGGTGGGTATTTCAGTGTGGGAATGGCATTGGTGTTTGTTGTGCTGATGGATGCACTCTCGAGAAGTGGATCTGAAGATTGGAATCCACAAAGCATTCCGCTGCTATCCGTGCCGCTGATCCTGTCCTTTTTTGTCCTGGCTGGAATGCGATACGCCTTCACCGTTCCGTCAGAACTGGAAGCCAACTGGATCTTCAGGTTGGCTGAAAACAAGGGGAACGCCAGCGCGATTTCAGGGGTCCATAAAGCCATGCTGGTTTTGGGCATCATGCCTCTATTCACGATGTTGTTTCCTTCCTATTTGGTGGTGTGGGACGCGACAACCGCACTACTTCACCTTACTTACGGGTTTACCCTTGCACTGATTCTCATCGAGATCCTCCTTTTTAAGTTCCCGAAGATCCCGTTCACCTGTTCCTACTTGCCCGGGAGAGCGAACCTCAAGGGTTTATGGTTCCCCTATTTTCTCTTCTTTGTGACTTACGCCTATGCCATGGCAAAGCTCGAGGCGTGGCTGTTCGACAAACCACTCTATTTCATTCTGTTTAATGCCTTCGCAATTCCTGCATTGTTTGTAGCCGTGATGTACAGGAACCGTCTATGGAACAGCGATCCGGCAATTGTTTATCTTGAAACTGCCGAACCAGCTGTCAGAACTCTGAAACTAAGTGGATAGCCCACAGAGGCCCGACGACGAGTGTCTCACCGTTGATCCGAATCGACAACACGGAGAAGTACCTCTTTCAGGGCATTGAGATGTTCCAAGTGCTCAGGAATATGGGTGAAGGAGGGATAGGAGAGAATCCACAGTGAGTGCAAACGAGAATCCATCAGCGAGAATCCTGGTCGCTGACGATCAATCAGCTGTGTTGGAAGCTGTTCGATTGTTGCTCAAGCGAGAAGCCTTTCACGTAGAGACCGCCCGGAGCCCACGGCAAGTCCTTGGTCTTCTGAGGGCTCGGGAGTTTGATGTCCTGCTCATCGACCTGAACTACACGCGGGACACGACATCCGGTCAGGAGGGGCTGGATCTGCTCACAGAAATTCGCGAGCTTGACGCGACACTTCCAGTGGTGGTGATGACAGCATGGGGAAGCATTGAGCTCGCAGTAGAGGCCATGAGACGAGGCGCTCGAGATTTCATTCAGAAGCCCTGGGAAAATCAGCGTCTGGAAGCGATATTGCGGACCCAAATCGAGCTGGGTCGTGCACTCCGTCAGAGCCGCCGTCTCGAGGCCGAGAATCAGGTATTACGGGATCAGAAGCTTCCCAGGCTGATCGCGGACTCCGAAGCCATGGAGCCAGTCCTGGAGATGATTGAACGTGTGGGTCCGTCGGATGCGAATATGCTGATTTCCGGAGACAACGGCACGGGCAAAGGGGTGGTGGCGCATCATCTGCACGCGGTTTCGCGAAGGGCTGCAAAGCCGCTCGTGACAGTCAATACAGGCGGGCTCCCAAAGGGTGTATTCGAAAGCGAGGTGTTCGGCCACATCAAGGGCGCTTATACCGATGCGAAAGCCAATCGTATTGGACGCTTCGAGATGGCCGATGGGGGCACCCTCTTTCTTGACGAGATATCCAACATTGCCCTCAATGAGCAAGCCAAACTCTTGCGGGTCCTGGAGAGTGGAGAGTTCGAACCTGTAGGTTCTTCGAAGACTCGCATCGTCGATGTCAGAGTCTTCTCTGCCACCAACGCTGATCTCAATAAAGCTGTAGCCGAAGGCCGGTTCAGGCAGGATCTGTATTTCCGGCTTAATACAATCGAGATCCACCTACCGCCCTTGAACCAGCGACAGAAAGACATACCGTTGCTTGCAGAGTACTTTCTCCAGCGGCATGTGGGGCGCTACGGTAAAAAGTTGGTCGGATTCGATGACGCCGCCTCACGGGCCATGCGTGACTATCTTTGGCCGGGAAACGTCCGCGAGCTCGACCACGCCGTAGAAAGAGCAGTCCTCATGGCAAAGGGTACGAGGGTGCACGTTGCTGACCTTGGCCTCGGTCTTCCCCGCAGCGGAGCCAATGCTCTGGAAGACCTCAGTCTGGAAGAAGTCGAGCGACTGTTAATCCAAAAGGCACTGGTTCGGTGCGAAGGCAATGTCCGCAGAGCGGCAGAAGTCTTAGGGTTGAGCCGGAGTGCCCTCTACAGGAGGCTGCAGCGATACGGTCTATGAGCCCTATCCAGATGGCACGACAGGGCGGCAGATTGATTAGGGGCTATTGACCAAAGGGTCGATTTGTGGCCGAGCGAACACCCATCACAAAACGAAGACTCACTCATCAGGGGCGGATCACGCTTCTGGCGGTTGGTGCGGGAGTGCCGGCAACGGCTGTGGCCTTGATCCTGCTTTGGACCGGAGATTTTAGCTCCAGGACGCAGTGGACCTTAACGCTGTTTCTTGGCCTACTCTGGTGGGGATTCTCCTTTGCTGTGCGCGGGTGGGTGCTTTCCCGGCTCCAGACTCTGTCCAATCTTCTTGCGGCACTGCGGGAAGGAGACTATTCATTTCGGGCAAGAGATGCGAGGAGGAATGACCCGTTGGGTGAGGTGATGTTGGAAGTCAACACTCTTGGTGAGACTCTCCGAGAGCAGCGTCTGGAAACACTGGAAGCCACCAATCTGCTCCATCGTGTGATGGCGGAAATAGATGTGGCTATCTTTGCCTTCGATGATGGACAGCGGTTGCAGCTCGTGAATAGAGCTGGAGAAAGGTTGATAGGGCAGACTTCAGAGAGGATTCTGGGGAGTCGAGTCGAGGAACTTGGCTTGGCCGATTGTCTGAGAGGTGGGCCTGTGGCGATCCTGGATGAGACCTTTGCCGGACGGTCAGGTAGATGGGGTGTACGGCGCAGTAGCTTTCGATCCCAGGGGTTGCCGCACCAGCTGCTGGTTCTGTCAGATTTAAGTCGCACCCTGAGAGAGGAGGAACGCTTTGCCTGGCAGCGTCTGGTAAGGGTCTTGGGCCACGAGCTCAACAATTCTCTCGCACCCATCAAGTCCATAACCGGAAGCCTCGAGAGCGTGATGTTCCGGAAGCCTCGGCCAACAGACTGGGAGGAAGACCTTCATCGGGGTTTGGAAGTTATTCGGTCTCGCTGTGATTCGCTCAACCGTTTCATGCAGGCGTACACGATGCTGGCACGGCTGCCACGGCCAAGGATTGGCTCGGTAGAACTGGGGGGCTTGATCCATCGCGTCATGAGTCTGGAAACCCGCCTTCCGGTTGTGCTGGAGGCGGGCCCGGATTTCACCATCCAGGCCGACGGGGATCAGTTGGAACAACTGCTGATCAACCTGGTGAAAAATGCCGTTGATGCTGCTCTGCAAACACAGGGTGCGGTAAGAATGGGATGGATCAAGAACAAGGATCGGTTAGAAGTCTGGGTAGAAGACGATGGTCCAGGGCTTTCGGACACCGCCAACCTGTTTGTGCCCTTCTATACGACGAAACCCAATGGATTGGGGATCGGATTGGTCCTGAGTCGCCAAATCGCCGAAGCTCACGACGGACGGCTCTCGTTGGAGAATCGAAAAACCGGCCAAGGTTGCGAAGCCCGCCTCTATCTGCCGCTGGAGCACCAAAACCAAGCATTTGGAAGCTGACCGTGAGCTGAGGAATAGTGTTCCGTTCCGGGACTCACTTGTCCCACAAGCGGACACTTCCGCAGGGTCGAGACGCGCGCTGTCGTAAGGATCCTTTGTCACCTCTGACCGACACCATCCAGCGAAAGCGCGATTACGAAGCGTAACCATTGAAGAATCAGCAACAAGAAGGTGTAACGGGAGGTAAACCGGTCGCGAGCGCTTTTTGTTGGGCCCAATGTGTGAAGAGGTCGTTTGATGGCAATCAACTTGCAATCTGTTGAGGGAGAGCAGGCATTCCTGCCCAATGGGCCTACTTGGTCATCATGCTTATGAACAGTCTCTCTTCGAGGTCATTGGTTGGCAAGGGTAGCGGCTTGGATATCCCTCGCGAGGACGGTGTTTTCAAACGTCGTCTGCGACGCATCCTATACCCTGTAGTCATAATCGTTTCTATAGTCCTGATCCGCGTTGGTGTGTCACGTTTGGAGCCGGCTGCACCCATAGTTGCCCGAGGGACCGTATGGACGGATACCGTAAAGCGCGGTTCGATGCTGAGGCTAGTCCGTGGCCTCGGTTACTTGGTGCCCGAAGAAATTCGCTGGATTCCGGCGGCGACTGACGGCCGAATAGAGCGGATTCGTTTACTGCCTGGAGCTACGGTCAGCAAAGACGCCGTCTTGGTGGAATTGAGTAATCCCGAGCTGAATCTGGCTGCCTTGGAGGCAGAGTTCCGATTGAAGGCTGCTGAAGCCGAATATACGGATCTCAAGGTAACGCTTGAGACCGAACGCCTGGATCAATTGGCCGCGACCGAGCGGCTTAAAGCAGAATATCGGCAGGCCCGATTAAGGGCGGACCGGGATGAGATGCTCGCCGAAGAGGGTCTAGCGCCTGACCTGACTGTTCAGCTCTCCAGGGTCACAGCGGATGAATTGGCCAATCGAGTTGTCCTTGAGGAGAAGAGGCTGGAAATCAGTGATCAATCCGTAGAGGCACAACTGGCGGCTCAGCTTGTAAGGGTAGAGGAGCTTCGAGCGGTCCACCGATTGAAGCTGCGTCAGTTGGCCTCCCTGAAAGTGCGAGCCGACATCGAAGGAGTACTACAGAAGCTTCCAATAGAGGTGGGTCAGCAGGTAACTCCCGGTACGAACTTGGCCCGCGTGTCAGATCCCTCTCGGTTGAAAGCTGAGATCAAGATTGCGGAGACACAGGCCAAGGATATTCAGTTCGGTATGCCCGCAAGTATTGATACTCGCAATGGGGTGATACGCGGAAGCGTGGTGAGGATTGATCCCGCCGCACAGAACGGGACGGTAGCTGTGGATGTCAAGCTTGAAGGGCCGTTGCCGAGAGGAGCGCGGCCGGACTTGAATGTGGACGGCATCATTGAGTTGGAACGGCTTGAGGACGTGCTGTATGTTGACCGCCCTGCCATCGGACACGAGAAGAGTCTCGTAACACTCTTCAAGCTTGTAGAGGAGACCGGCGAAGCGATTCGTGTCTCAGTCAGGCTGGGCCGAAGTTCAGTGGATAAGATCGAGATACAGGAAGGCCTGAACGTCGAGGATGAGGTCATACTATCTGACATGTCGGCCTGGGACGGTTACGACCGCATTCGGCTGGATTGAGAGCGTTACATTACTTGCTTGCCAATAAACCAACTAAGTCCGTGCCCGAGGACGGTCTGATCCAGGAATTGTCAACGCACCGTCATTCGTAATGCCGCGTAGTCACCGCTAAGTTGTCTAGTTAGTAGCCCCTTCATTCGGATCGTAAGGGTCACCAATCGATCGCACCTGCAGGAGTATTGATGACGCAACGTTCAGATGTAAGTCGCCACTCTCCTCGACGGGCATCCAGGAGAAAGATCCATGAGCGCCAATAACCCATTGATTCAGCTGGATGACGTGACCAAGGTATTTTTGACTGAAGAGATCGAGACTCATGCGCTCTCAGGAATCCACCTGAAAATTAGTAAGGGCGAGTACGTTTCCATCGCAGGTCCATCCGGTTGTGGCAAGTCGACGATGTTGTCGATTCTGGGTCTATTGGACTCGCCCACGGAAGGGAGCTACATTCTCAACGGCAGGCCGGTGGAAAGCCTTTCCCACTCTCAAAGAGCGCGCATTCGCAACCGGGAAATAGGCTTCATCTTCCAGAGCTTTAACCTCATTGGCGATCTCTCTGTTTTCGAGAACGTGGAGCTGCCACTGACCTATCGTGGGATCAGGTCCTCCGAGCGACGTGACCGCGTTGGCCAGGCCCTCGAAAACGTCGGAATGGAGCATCGTTCCAAACACCTGCCCAGCCAACTGTCCGGTGGTCAGCAGCAACGTGTAGCCGTGGCACGAGCCTTCGCCGGTCGACCTCTCGTTCTTCTGGCCGATGAACCGACGGGTAACCTGGACTCCAGGAACGGGAAGGCTGTTATGGAACTGCTTGACGACCTCCACCAAGTAGGAACGACTATCTGCATGGTGACTCATGACCCTCGCTACTCGCGTCACACCGACCGAACCGTCAACCTCTTTGATGGACGGGTTGTGGACGAACAACTGGCGAAAGATAGTCAAGTGTTTATGGCCGACGATGGCTAGAACATGAGTATCGCCGAGCCTGGCTCCCATGTAAGCTAACAAAAGGCTAATCCCAAGACGGCCACGAACGGTGAATTCCAACAGAGAACATCCTGGATTGCTGTCGCTGCTCTCAGACCTGCTTGACCGTGTCGGCCCAGAATTTCGCCTGGCGCTCCGGTTAATATGGAAACACCGCGTGCATTCTCTCACGGTCATCACAACGATAGCCCTGGTAACTGCTTCAGGCAGTGCGGTCTTCAGCGTTGTTGATCGAATCCTGTTTCGTGCAACTCCTTATTCCAACGAGGACACTCTTGTTTCAGTCGGTGTTGTCGCTCCAATCGAATCGGTCGAGTTCCTGATGAGCGGCACGTACTTTCAATGGAAAAAAAGCGGCGCTTTTCCTGCAATGACGTCTTGGAGTGGAGTCACGGATTGCGCCCTTGTAAACGAAGTCCCCGTGGGTTTCGTTTGCGCGAGGGTCGAGTGGGATTTTTTGCAGGTCCTCGGTGTACCCCTTCAATTGGGAAGGGATTTCGACTGGGCAGAAGATCGCCCCGGGACACCGAGAGTGGCGATATTGTCCCATGATCTTTGGAGCAGCCGTTTTGGTCGAAGCAGTGAGGTCATCGGCGCGGAATTCTCTTCTGAAGGAGGGCATATAAGAGTTGTAGGGGTTCTTCCGCCCGACTTTGAATTACCGAACCTGCAACCCTTTGACATGCTCGTACCACAGTCTCTCTCTGAAGGGGCGCATAGCCCCAAGGCAACACACATTCTCAGGGCTTTTGCGAGACTGCAACCCGATACTACATTGGAACAAGCCCACGCAAGGCTGCAATCCCGGTTCCTGGAGATGCTTCGATGGGTGCCGCCAATTCTCCGAAACGAAGTGAGTCTTCGTGTACGCCCGATCAGAGAATATCATCTCGGCAGCGCCCGGATGGCTTCCTGGCTTCTCCTCGCCGGCATCATAGCGGTGATACTCGTCGCGTGTGCGAATGTTGCCGGCTTGCTGTACGCTCGCGATGCGGGCCGGAAACAAGAGAGAGCGATACGGCATGCTCTTGGAGCGACGACAGCAAGGTCGCTTGCCGAAAGCACCTCACAAAATCTGATGCTTGGGTTTGCTGGGGGTATCGTTGGACTGGGATTAGCCAGCCTTCTCTTAGGGGCTCTCATCAGGCTCGCCCCGGATGGAATTCCTTACTTGGATCAGGCCAGCATCAACTGGCGCGTTCTGGTGTTTGCGATTGGAGCGTCTGTTCTCGCAACGATTCTTCCCAGTGTGTCCATCGCCCTGCAACGACCACAACTTGGCACGTTGTCGGGGGTTCGCACGACTCGTTCTGGTCTGGTTCTCCGTCAGTTACTGATTATTGCCCAAGTATCAGTTTCCATGTTTCTGCTGTCGCTGGCAGGGCTCTTGATACGAAGTTTTCTGAATATACAGACTGAGCAGATTGGAATACGCGCGGATAAAGTCTTCACCGCAGAGATCGTATTGGGCTCCCGTTACCCTCGCGCGGAACAACGGCAAAGATTCTTCGAGACTTTGGAATTTCGAATTCTCCGGCTTCCGGGGGTTGACGCTGTCGGCGTCAGTGACACGATGCCTCCAGATGGACCTGTTCGCAAAAAGCCACTGTCCATCATTCAGATTTACGGACGCCCTCTAGCGGAAGAAGGCCAACTCGGAACAGTCAACTGGCGAGCCGTGACTCCCGGGTACTTTCAGGCTCTGGGCATACCCATCCTTCAGGGCCAACCGTTTGTGGACGACGACAGGAAGAGCAGCGACAAGGTAGTCATTCTCAGCGAGCGTCTTGCTGGCGTTCTCTTTCCAGGCGGGGAGCCGCTCTCGCGGCATGTGCGTTTCGGTCCTGAGTTGCCTTGGCTGCGAGTCGTTGGGGTGGCTGGAGACGTCAAGAATGAGGGTCTCACAGCCTTACCTGGACCCGAGTTCTACCTCGTGCGCAAGAACGCACCGGACTTGGGACTTGGAAATCTTCAGACTGAGGACACGAGCCGTCGAGCCGTTCTTGTGGGCCGGAGTGATTTAACCGTCGAGGCAATTGGGAAGTCGATTCGGTTTGAAGTCGCCAAACTCGATCCAACGCTGCCAGTCAATGTCGAGGCTATCGATGAGAGTATTGCACGCCTGAGGACTCCCTCGCGTTTCAACGCAACTGTACTCGGGTACTTTTCCGTCCTGTCATTACTGATGGCGTCGGTAGGAATATATGGACTGATCTCGTTCGTGGTAGAAGAGCGAAATCGCGAACTCGGGATCAGAATGGCGCTTGGAGCGACACGCTGGCACATCGCGAGAGTCGTTCTATCGCATGTGTTGGTCTGGACTGTTACCGGAGCTGTTGTCGGGCTATTCTGTGCTTTCCTTGCTGGAGACCTGGTGGAATCGTTACTGTATCGTGTGAAGGGAATCGACTTGTTCACACAGTTGGTGACAATCGGTGTATTGCTATTCACGTCTCTCATTGCGGCCACAGGGCCGATTATCCGCGCTAGTCGGGTCGACCCTGCAACGGTATTGCGATACGAATAATTGGGTCTCCACAATGGACACCTCATAAGAACGAACACCGCACCAAATTGCTCGAATGGGCGAAGAGGCAATGGCACGTTGACTTCAGCGGCATCGACCCGGCAGAGCCAGAGAACGATGACGACGAGGGGGGCGACGACACTGGTGTCGAGTAGCTCTCCATAAGCCGGCTGCCCCCAAACCCCGATAATGTAAGACCGTATACGTCAACTTCTGGGCTGCTCTCCCAAGATGTGCCGTTTGAGATCGTAGAGTACCTAGTCGGCCACGCTGGCCCGATGGTGAGCATACCAGCCGTTGCTGCGGCACGCAGAAGAGTCATCGAACCGGCTTTCTCATCAGTTCGATGGCCCTCCCGCAGGGATCACTGTGGAGCCGCCAGGCGAAGACTTGTGCCAACGGGCAGTGCCGCGTTGGCGACGGCGTTCGAAGGCTTCAGGTAGTGCCGTGTTATACTCTTTCCTTTCAATTTGAACCACTTACCCGGGGGGTCCCATGGCTGAAGGAGACAGTGGCTTCAAGGTTGCCGATCGCCGCAAGTTCACCGAGGACGGGGAGTTGCGAGACTCGGTGGAGGAGGCTCCGGGCGGAGCTGCCGGCCACTCCAGCCCATCCGTCGCCGCCCAGGGCCAGGCCGAGGCGACCGACAGCACCGCATCCCCGGATGTCGGCCAGGGGAGCCGGGAACCTGAGATGAACTTCCGCACCCTGGTTGTGTCCCTCAGCACCACCGCCCTGCTCCAGATGGGGCTGGCTCCCAATCCGGCATCCCAAAAGGTCGAGAAGAACCTCCCGGGGGCGCGGCAAACCATCAAAATCCTGGATATCCTGAAAGACAAGACCCGTGGGAACCTCGACCCCCAGGAGAGCCAACTGTTGGATCAATGCTTGCACGACCTCAAGATGAGTTTTGTCCAGAGCTCCCGCAGGGTCACCCTGTGATCCCTTCCCAGACCTCTGAGCCGTGGCTTTCCATTCCCGACGAGTTGCCTTGGCTCTCCATCGAACATGCCTTCGAACGACTTGAGCATGCCCGATACCACTGACAGCAGCATTCACCAACGATTTTCGACGCGATGGGGCCTTCTTTTCAGCGTCTTGGGGGTGGCCGTGGGGACCGGAAACATCTGGAGGTTCCCCCGCATCGCCGCTCAAAACGGAGGCGAGCATGGCGCCGGCGCCTTTCTGGTCAGTTGGGTGCTCTTCCTGTTTCTGTGGAGCATCCCCTTGATCGTGGCCGAATACGCCATCGGCCGGCGCAGCCGTAAGGGTCCGGTCGAAGCTCTGGCTGCCATTGCGGGCCGGAACCTGACTTGGACCGGTGGCTTCGTCGCCTTTGTCTCGGCAGCCATCACCTTTTACTACGCCGTGGTAGTGGGTTGGTGCCTCTACTACCTGTTTCAGATGGTCACAGCGCCACTACCGCTGTCCACCGAAGCCGCCTTCTCCACCTGGAACCGCTTCCAGTCCTCCGCCTGGCCTTCCTTCTTCCACGCTCTCGTCCTGGTTCTGGGCGTTCTGGCGATCTGGCGGGGGATCCGCTCCATTGAACGTCTCAACCGCTGGATGATTCCCACCCTGCTGGCGATCGTCCTGATTTCGCTGGTCCGTGCCCTGACCCTCCCCGGCTCCTCGGCGGGGGTGGCTTATCTGTTCACACCCGACTGGGAACAGTTGCTCCAGCCGAGAATCTGGCTGGAAGCCCTAAGCCAGAACGCATGGGATACCGGGGCCGGCTGGGGACTCTTCTTGACCTATGCCGCCTATATGCAGCGACAACAATCCATCGTCAAGAACGCCCTTTTGACCGGCATCGGGAACAACCTGGTCTCTTTGCTGGCGGCCCTGATCGTTTTCGGGACGGTCTTCTCGATCCTGCAGACGGAGATGGCCCTGTCCCGCCAGGAGACTCTCGAAATCCTGCGCTCCAGCGGCCCTGCCTCTACCGGATTGACCCTGATCTGGATGCCCCAGCTGTTCGCCCGCATGTCCTTGGGGACTCCCCTCTCCATCCTGTTTTTCCTGGGACTTACGCTGGCGGGCTTCAGCTCGCTCATGGCCATGCTGGAACTGCAGGCCCGGGTGCTGGTGGATGCCGGCTTGACCCGGTCCAGGGCGGTGCTGCTGGTGTCGGTCGTCAGCTATCTGCTGGGCATTCCCTCTGCGTTCAGCCTGTCCTTCTTCGGGAACCAGGACTTCGTCTGGGGTGTGGCCTTGATGATCTCGGGGGCGCTGGTCGCCTTTGCCGTGACCCGATACGGGTGTGACCGACTGCGAGGGGAGGAACTGCCGGCCATTTCCGGCGACCTGTCCCTGGGTCGATGGTGGGATGTGTCCATGAGGGTCGTGGTCCCGGTGGGAGCTTCCCTGTTGCTGTTGTGGTGGCTGTCGCTGTCGGCCACGGTATACGCCCCGGATCAATGGCACAACCCCCTGCTTCCCTACAGCGTCATGACCTGCCTGGTGCAGTGGGGAACGGTGTTGACGGTGCTGTGGCTCCTCAACCACCGCCTCTCCCGGCGCAGGTAAGTCAAGCCGCGCTGCACGGGGGGGATCATACGAGAGTGAAACAACGCATCTTCATGGCCTGTCGGGAACAAGAACCCTGTCGCGCTAGACCGGTTTTCTGCTTATTGAACATGGATGCACAGGATAGACAGGATAAACAGCATTGCGTCGGCTTGTGCTTCACTTGGGCTCACCGGCATTTGCTGCCGCCGCCTACGCGGCTCGACACCCATAGGCGACGCTTCCCATGGGCTGACGCCCACGGCTAAGTGCTGCCGCGGCTTCGCCGCTCTCAAGAAAGCCGGTTAAAGCAGCATATTCTCAGGTAAGTCCGGCCCCTGCCCTGGTGTGCGGATCATACGAGAGTGAAACAGGGGAGTTCCTGACAGGCGTGGCCTTGGGGAGGCCGTGGGGTGTTGTAACACGGTTTTTAAGTCGCCGCCTTCGCGGCTAGGGCAGTGCAGGGGCGACACGCCCCCGGGCTTACGCCCGGGGCTAAGTGCTGGCGCGGCTACGCCGCTTTATAAGGAAGGTCTGTAGGAGAGGCTTGCTCCCCAGACCTGGGTCAACCGCGGCTTCGCCGCTCTCTCCGAAGGCAAGACACTGCTCGGGCGCGGGATGCTTATTTAAATGATTATCTCCCGGGCGTTAGCCCGGGGTTCCAGACAGCCGCCAAGGCGGCGGTAGCACTTAGCCGTGGGCGTCAGCCCATGGACCACGTGCTCTCTGAGAGTTGAGCCGCGTAGGCGGCGCCAGCAATCTTCCCTGGTAGTCGATCTCAGACAAGTGTCGCCCCTGCCCTGGTGTGCGGATCATACGAGAGTGAAACAATCGGAAATCGACCAATTCCTTCGCGACCTTGGCACCCCGTCGCGGTTAACCTCAATGCCTTAGTGGCCCTTGGTCGTTCTTCGTGTCCCTTCGTGGATAACTCTTTTTTTGTCTTTTTTCGTTTGTTTCAAGTAAGTTCTGAATGTTAGACGATCCATGAAACGAATCCGCGTCATTGACTCCCATACGGCCGGCGAACCCACCCGGGTGGTGGTGGAGGGAGGACCCGACCTTGGAAGCGGTCCCATGGGGGAAAGACTGATTCGTTTTCGCGACGGTTTCGATCCCTTTCGCTCGGCGGTGGTGAATGAGCCGCGCGGTTCCGATACGCTGGTAGGAGCCCTTCTCTGCGAACCCTGCCGGAGCGACTGCGCCGCCGGAGTGATCTTCTTCAATAACGTGGGCTATCTGGGGATGTGCGGTCACGGCGCCATCGGAGTGGTTTCCACGCTTGCACACCTGGGTCGCATCGAGCCGGGGCGCCATCGCCTGGAGACCCCCGCGGGCGCCATTGCCGCCGGCTTGCAGCCCTCGGGCGAAGTGGTCATCGAAAACGTGGCCAGCTTCCGTTGGGCCAAGGGGGTGGCGTTGGACCTGGAGGGTTACGGCCGTTTGACGGGAGATGTGGCCTGGGGAGGCAACTGGTTCTTCCTGAGCGAAGACCACGGCCTGAGGCTGTCTCCGGAAAACACCGGCCGCTTGCTCGACTGTACCTGGAAAATCAGGAGAGAGCTTCGCAAACGGAGAATCACCGGCAGGGACCGGCGGGAGATCGATCACATCGCACTCTTCGCTCCACCGCAGCGCACCGACGCCGACGCCAGGAACTTTGTGCTGTGCCCCGGGGGTTCTTACGACCGCTCGCCCTGTGGTACGGGCACCTCTGCGAAAGTCGCATGCCTGGTGGCCGACGGCCGTTTCGGCCAAGGACGGACCTGGCGGCAGGAGAGCATCATCGGCAGTCTGTTCGAGGCCACGGTCCGCCTCCACCGGGGTCGCATCGTGCCCTCCATCAAGGGGTCGGCTTTTGTCACCGCCGAGTCCACCCTCCTGCTGGATCCTCGAGACCCCATGAGAATGGGACTCAAATCAGCCGCCAGTCCCTGAACGTGCGCCCCAATGCCGCCGGCAATCCCGCGGCCCCACATTCTTTTTGGTTCGAGGCCCGAGAAACCCTATAATGCCGCAGCGGTGGCCGCATCATGACTCCCCCGCGCCGGCTGGAATCCTGCATCTCACCGGGGAACGCCCAGCACATGTGTTTTACCAAGACCTTCACAATAGGGACGCCACAATGCTGAAAAAGAACAGCTTGTGATGGTTTGTGCATCGACTTGGCCTGTGGGCCGGGACAAGCTTGAGAAACAGGCGATTCCGAGGACTCGATAACCCAATGGAGGTTCGGGCGTTCCTGTAACGGGATCGTACCCATCCCCAACCTCCGGATCTGACGACATGGTTTCGGAACATTTGTTGAGATGGCCCGATCTGGTGGCCATATGCATCAACTTGAGCGCCATGGTGGCCATCGGCGTCTATACGGCCCGCCGCAACCGTTCCGCCGACGCCTACTTCCTGGCCAATCGCAGCATGCCGGGCTGGATCGTCGGATTTTCGCTGATGGCGACCATCATCAGCTCCATGACCTTCCTGGCCATTCCCGGCTTCACTTTCGCCAAGGACTGGCGGTACATGCCGGCCCACTTTCTCTATTTCATCCCGGCCATCGTCGCCTATTTCCTGTTCATGCCCTACTTCCGCCGAGGGCACGTGCGCTCGGCCTATGAGTACCTGGAGCAGCGCTTCGGCACCTGGGCCCGGTTGTACGCCGCGGCGGGCTTTCTGGTGTTTCAGATGTTTCGCACCGGCGTGATTCTTTATGCCGTCTGTCTGCCCTTCGGCCCCATGACCGGTTTTCCCCTGGAATGGGTGATCCTGGTGCTTGGCATCCTGGTGGCCACCTACACCATTCTCGGCGGCCTGGAAGCCGTCATCTACACCGACCTGCTTCAGGGTATTGCCCTCATTGTCGGTGGGCTCATCTGCGTTCCTGTGGCTCTCGGTCTCATTCCGGGCGGGCTGTCGCAGGTCTTGACCGAAGCGGTAGCCGATGGGAAATTCGCGGTGGGCAGCACGGGCTGGTCCTGGGACGAACAAACCGTCTGGGTGCTCATCATCGTCTACCAGTTCATCTTCTTCCAACTGCTTTGCACCGACCAGAACGCCGTCCAACGCTACATTGCCATGAGGACCGACCGGGATGCCAAGCTGGGGCTAGTCCTGTCGACTGTCATGACCATTCCGGTCTGGCTCTATTTCGCTTTCATCGGCACGGTCCTTTACGTTTATTACAAGCACTTCCCTGCCGCGGAGCTGGAAAGCCTGGTTTCCGAGCAGGCCTTCCCCTTTTTCGTGCTGACCCAGGTCCCGGCCGGTGCGGCCGGTTTCGTCCTGTCCGGGCTGCTGGCCGCGGCCATGTCCACCCTGGACTCCGGCATCAACGCCTCGGCCGCCACCTTGACCAATGATTTCTACCGCCGATTCAAGAAATCGGTGGAAGACGAACGGCACTACCTCAAATTCGGCCGCTGGGTCTCGGTGGCCTTTGGCGGGATCATGATCACGGTGGCGCTTTTCATTCATTTTGCCCGCACCCAGACCCTCATGGATCTGCAGACCCTGGTGTTTTCGATCCTCAGCGGGGGGCTGCTGAGCATCTTCCTGCTGGGATTCCTGACCGAAAGAGTCCACAGCCGGGCGGCGCTGATCGCTGCCGTCGTGACCGTTGCAGGGGTCTGCCTCTGGCTGTTTGCAGACTCGGCCACCGGGACTCGGCTGATGCCCGAATTCCAGCAGATGCTGCCCGACAAGTTCTGGATCGTGGTGTTTTCGAATATCTTCCTGTTCGGCCTGGCCTACCTGTTGAGTTTCTTCGTGCGGCCCGGAGAAAGCAAGAAGCTGCAGAATTTGACCGTGTGGACCTCCAGGGCCGATAATCTCCCCGGCTAAGGGAGACCTGGGGCCATCCGAACAACTAACGAAAGGAACGCCTGTCCATGTTTCAAAACCGGGTCAAGCAGCTCTTGCAGGCGGGGAAGGCCGCCTGGGGCGCCGGTCTGGCCGACGCCTCCGAGATCGTGGCCCAGGCCACCATCGAGACCGGCGTCGATTTCCTGTGGATCGATCTGGAGCATCGACCCTATGAAGTTGAGGCCGTGCGCTGGATCCCCATCCTCTGCCGCCGCAAGTCATGCGTCCCGCTGGTCCGGGTGGCGGCGCTGGAATCCCATCTCATCAAGAAGGCCCTGGACATCGGGGCCAGCGCGATCATGGTGCCCCAGGTCAACTCGGCCTTGGAGGCGCAGCGGGCCGTTGAATACTGCAAATACCCACCGGAGGGCACCCGAGGCGTCTCGCCGCTGTGGCCCCTCTTCGAGGGGGTTTCCTGGAGCGACTATCTCCCCCGGGCCAACCAGGAAACACTGGTCGTCGTCCAGATCGAGACCGCGCCGGGAATCGAGAACCTGGAGTCCATTGCGGCCGTTCCGGGCGTGGATGTCCTGTTTTTGGGACCCACCGACACTTCCGCCGCGCTGGGCCATATTGGCCAGATCGAGCATCCCGAGGTTCAGGCCTTCCTTGCCGATTTTCCCCGCCGGGTGGCTCCCTCGGGGAAAGCCAGCGGGATCACCCTGCAATCCCTGGAGGAGTGCGGGAGGGCTTATGAACAGGGCTATCGCTTTATTGTCTGCGGCAACGTGGTGCACAGCGGCGGGCTGGCTCTGACATCGCATCTCGGCCGCTTGAGGGCCAGGGAGACTTCCACGGAATAATGTCCACAACCGTCTTCATGCGCTATCGGATCGATTCCGCGGTCCACTATGGAATTCTGGAAGGAGAGCGTCTCCACCAACTGGAAGGCAACCCGCTCCAGAACCGGCAGACCACCGGGACCATTCACCGCCTCTCCGAAGTCCGCACCCTGGTTCCCTGTGAACCGCGCCAGATCCTGGCCGTGGGCCGAAACTACCGGAGCCATCTCAAGGGAAGACCGGCACCCTCGCGCCCGGAAATCTTCTACAAACCCTTCAATTCTCTGCAAAATCCACACTCTCCCATCGTTGTTCCGGCCGAGGCTAACGAAGTCCACCTTGAAGGCGAGCTGGTTGTGGTGATTGGACGAACCGCTCGAAACGCCTCACTCGAGCAGGCCGAATCGTCCATCTTCGCTCTGACCTGCGGCAACGATGTCAGTGCGCGAGGATGGCAGCGGGGTCCCGACCAGGACCTGCAGTGGTGGCGCGCCAAGGGGTGCGATACCTTCGGTCCCGTTGGACCGGTAATGGTTCAGGGGCTGGATCACCGAAATCTGCAACTGCAGACCCGTCTCAACGGCCAGGTGGTTCAGCAACAAACCACGGCCGATCTCATTTTCGACTGCGCCACCGTGGTCAGCTACATCAGCCGTTATCTCACCCTGAGCCCGGGAGACCTGATCTTCACGGGCACCCCGGGAGCTACCGACTGGCTCACCCCGGGCGATGTCGTCGAAGTTGAAATCGAGGGCATCGGGGTGTTGAGCAATCCGGTCGAGGCCGGCTGATATGTTCCGGAAGACTTTAGCGGCGCCCCGTCGGCACAGTTCCTTCCTTCTTCTTTGCCGCCTTCGTTGACTTCATGGAGATTACCTACGGCTACAGATCCTATCGGGCAGACCGCCGAAGCTCGCTGACCATCGGCAATTTCGATGGCTTTCACCTGGGCCATCAGCGGATCCTGGATGCCTTGGTCGATGCTTCCGGCACCTCGGGAACCCGGTCGGTCCTGATCAGCTTTCGGCCCCACCCCCTGCAGTTGCTGATGCCTGAGAAAGCCCCGCGAGCCATCACTCCTCTGGAGGAAAAAATGCGCCTGCTGGGCCTCAGCCGGCTGGAGGCGCTTGCCATCCTGGACTTCGACCGGGCTCTGTCCCGAATGACCGGCGAGGAGTTCGTGCGAGAGATTGTCGTCGGAGTATTTCGGGCGCGGGAGGTTTTCGTCGGGAGCGACTTCGAGTTCGGGCATCGCCGCACCGGCGATGTCGCATTGTTACGAAAGCTCAGCCGGGAGCTCGATTTCCAGGTCCACATCTGCCCACAGGTGGTTGTGCGGGGATCCCGGGTGAGCAGTACCCGGATACGCGAAATGCTCCAGGCCGGGCGAATCAGCAGCGCCAATCGCCTGCTCGGGCGGTTCTTCAGCTTGAGGGGAGAGGTCGTTTCCGGGCGCGGCCTCGGAAGAGAATCCCTGTTCCCCACCTTGAACCTTCGCCCGGGGGACGAGCTGATCCCAAGACCCGGGGTGTACGTCACCCAGGCCACCCTTGGTGGCAAGCTCCATCCCTCGGTCACCAATGTCGGTTGGCGGCCCACGGTCGCCGGTAACGATCTGACCGTGGAGACCCACCTGATCGACGCCAGCCTGGAGAGCCCACCAGCCCATCTCGGCCTGGCCTTCCTTCACCGCTTGAGAGATGAGGAAAAGTTCGAGTCGCTGCAGGAGTTGAGAGGTCAGATCGCCCGGGACTGCCGGCGCGCCCGCCGATTCTTTCGTCTTTTCCGGCGGCTGGGCCGACCGCTGGCGACGGCCGGCTGATCGCGGTTCGGCGGTCAAGCAGTCTCGGGGGACCGAGCGGCGACCCGGAAGGTCCCAACCCCGAAGATGCTGGGGATTTCCAGGGGCCATTCACCCTGAGGGGATCGGTAGCGCTGCTCCAATTGGGGAAGCGTGAGGTTCTCTACCGCTTCGAAGCCATGAGCGGCCATCAGTGCGTTCATCGCCCCCAAGGAGTACTGGCTGACCATGGGCTCTCCCCGTTTGGCTACAAAGGATTTCATTTTCTCCTTCATGAGCAGGTGTTCGGGTCTGGCGGAGGCTTCGTCCAACAGGTAGTCGAGCACCAGGAGGGTGCCCTCGGGCAGGTTCCGGGAAATGGAATCGGCCGTCTCGCCCAGATCTTCGGCGGTGAGGTAGTAAGCAACTCCCATCAGGGTCAGGAAGGTCGGCCGGGATCGTTGGAAGCCGGAGCCTTCCAGGGCCTCAACCGCGGAAGTCTTGCTGAGATCGGCCTGGACGAAATGCAGGCGAGGTGCAATGGACCAGCCGGCCTGGCGGATGCGGTCCAGCTTCTGAGCCTGGGTGATGGGATGGTCGATCTCGAAGACATCGATCCGACTCATGAGATCGGGCCTGCGAAAGGCGAAGGAATCCATCCCGGCTCCGATGATGACATATTGGTCGATACCCTTCTCGACGGCTGATTCCAAAGCCTCTTCGGCATATCGCGCCCGCAACAGCACGCATAGGGTCACGGGTTCAATCGCTCTCAACACGCCCTTGATCAGAATCCATGACAGGGGACGCAAACAGATCACCAGGCGCCAGAACCATCCGCACAGATACCTGGCAAAGGGATCCTCGAACAGCCGCACCGGATTCCTCTGGTGACTAGCCCGTACGGCCGCGGTGAGTTCGGCGGTCGAGGCTCTGCTGCTCTGCTGCAGCCTGGCGGACTTCCCAAGACTCATCGATCTCCCCTTCCTGAATTTCGCTGGATTGCCATTCACCGCTCCGGCTCTGCAATCCGGACTGGCTGCCCATTATGCCACGCGCGGCGCCGGTGCCGTTGATTGTCGACTCACTTCGGGCTGCTCGGGTTTGCAAAAGTAGAGTCAGACTGCTAGGATGGCCTTGAGGTAAGTGAGCATGAAACGAGCGATTCCCTATTTGTTGCTCTTCCTGTTTACAGTGGGCCAGACGGAAGGCTTGGCGCGGCTCTGTGCGGAATGGCTGTGCCCGCAAGGCCGTCAATCCGGTTGTTGCCACCAATCCCTGCAGGCAAACAACGCGCCGAATGCCGGAGTCGAAGCCGGACACTGTTCACCGGCAAAAACCGCGACGCCGCTCGAACTGGATCGCGCTCGCTGCTGCGAAAGCCCTTCCCACGGCGCCGAGAGCCTGTTCCTCACGCCGGACCGACTGCCCAAGGAAGCTTTCAGGCAGTTCCTGCTCTGTTCCGCCCACGCGTCGGGCAGGCTGCACTCTTCGCTCGCTTCCAGCTCCGCTGACGTTCCCCCCACCCAATCGCTGCAGGATCCGTCCCCTCCCGACCTCCACTCTCCGGTCCTCCGTATCTAGACCCTTTTCCATTCCGTCGACCTTTCCCACCCGATGAGGGTGCAGGCGCCGCATCGCGTCCGACCCCGTTCGGATGCCTGGCCGCGTTCCACCAACGCCGTCCATGTCCCCGGCGTCGACCCTCCAATGGAATGAGGGAGATATGAAGCCACACCCCAATGGAAGGCGAGGTTCGGGCGCCCTGTTCCAGGCAATGCTTGGCGGGATACTGATCCTGTATGGATCGGCATCCTCAAGCGCTTCGGATCTCTATTCGCACTACGATGACCCTCGCCTGAAGGCATTGATCGAGCGGGCGCTGGAGCGCAGTCCCCTGCTCCAGCAGAGTCTGGCGGATTACCGGGCATCGCTGCATCGACTTCCCCAGGTCGGCCAACTGCCCGATCCGGTGCTGGCCATCACCCAGTATGCCCGCCGCCCGGAAACCAGGGTGGGTCCGCAAACCACCATGATGTCTCTGTCGCAGGCCCTTCCCTGGTTCGGCAAGCTGAAGGATCGGGCCCAGGTGTCGGCGCAGCAATCCATGGTTCTGCGGGAGCAGCATCGCGCCCGCGAGGCCGAACTCATCCGTCAGCTCAAGGACGCCTATTACAGCCTGGCCTACCTGGATCGTGCCCTCGAGATCGCTCAAGAGGAGGCATCCATCCTCGAGCACTACGAGACCCTGGCCCAGGCCCGCTATGCCCAGGGCGCCGGCTCCCTGCAGGCAGTGGTCAAGTTGCAGGCACAAATCACTCGATCTCAACACCGATTGCAGCTCCTGCGAACCCGGCGGGTGGATGCGGAGGCCCACTTGAACGGTTTGCTGGACCGGCCGGCCGCCACGCCCGTGTCTGCCGTTTCCCTGCCGTCTCCTCCTACTCACTCGATCGCTGTCGAGAAAATGCTGCAGATGGGACAGCTTCGCCGGCCCGAGATTCAGGCGGCGCGTCACCGGATCGAGGCGGGAAAAAGGCGGATCGAGCTGGCCCGAAAGGGCTACCGTCCCGACCTTTCGTTGGGAGCCAGCTTCGTCAATGTGGCCGGGCGTTCCGATCCCTTGGGAAGGTTGAACCCCCCGGACCAGAACGGGAAGAACATCTACGGGCTTACACTCGGAATCAAACTGCCCATCCGTCGCCGGCGCCATGATGCAGCGGTTCTGGAAGCTACCGAAAGCACCATATCCTCCCGGCGAGCCTACCGCAGCCTGAGCCGACAGGTAGAGGTCTCCATCCGGACCGTGGCCTTTCGGATTCAAACGCTGCGGGACCAGATCGAATTGTTCCAGCGGACGTTGCTTCCCCAGTCCGAACAGGTCCTTCATTCCACCGAAGAAGCCTACGCCACCGGCAGGCTGGGAGTGCTGGATCTGCTGGACAGCGAGCGCAGTCTTTTTCAAGTGCGGATGGGACTGGCCAAATTGATCAGCGACACCATGAAATCCTTGGCTGAACTGGAACGGGCTGTCGGCGTTCCCTACCGGGAGGTGAAATCATGAAATCCCACGGCGGTTGGATTGCAGGCCTCTTGCTGGCTTTTCTATCGGGTTTGGCGCTGCCGCTGCTGATCGAGGGGAACCTGCCGGATTGGGAGCGGCTGGCCAGCTGGTTGGACCGTGTGCGCTCTTCCGGTCCCGCATCGGATCTCGGGCGGCAGTTGGCGCAACTTCAGCTCTGGACCTGTGGAATGCATCCCCAGGTGATCCAAAAGGAGCCCGGCAGCTGTCCCATCTGTCACATGGATCTGGTTCCTGTAAGGGATGCCGAGGCTGAAGCGGAGTCATCCCCGGACGAACGCAGGATTCTGCATTGGCGAGCGCCCATGGATCCTGACTATATTGCCGACAAGCCGGGCAAGTCACCCATGGGAATGGACCTGATTCCCGTTTATGAGGAACCGGTCGAGGAGCAGTCCGGCATACGGGTGGACCCCAATTTCCTGCAAAGCTTCTCCATTCGATCCGCCCGGGTTGAAAGAGGGCGCATCCCCCGGCTGATCCGGACCATCGCCACGCTTCATTACAACCCCAGGACCATGGTGTCGATCAACACCAAGTTCGAGGGTTGGATTGAAGCGGCTCACGTCAATTACCTCGGCCAGGCGGTGCGAAAGGGAGACCTGCTGTTCGAAATATTCAGCCCGCAACTGCTCACCACCCAGCAGGAGTATCTGGCGGCACTCCAATTTCTGGAACGGCTCCGCGGACAGGCCGATCCGAAGGCCGTCCAACGGGCTCGGGCCCTGGTGGATGCTGCCCGGCAGAGACTGCTGTTCTGGGATGTCACCGAAGATCAGATCGAAAATCTCAAGACCCAGGGCAAGGCATTCAGGCGACTGAAGGTCGCCTCACCGGTCTCGGGCGTGGTGGTCGATCAGGCCAGCGAAACACTCGAGGGCATGAGGGTCTCCCCTGGGACGAACCTCTACAGGGTCGCCGACCCCTCCACTGTTTGGGCGCAGGTTGAAATCTTTCAACATGAAATGCGGCACCTGCGAATCGGGAAAAAGGTGCGCATCAGCCTGGACGCCTTTCCCGAGCGGAGGTGGCGAGGCACCGTCGTGTCTCTCAACCCCGAACTCGACCCTCGAACTCGAACTCTGGGGGTTCAGGTTGAAATTTCCAATAAGGACGGGCGCCTGCACCCGGAAATGGTCGCCGAGGTGGAGCTTGAAATTCCCGGCCCGGCGAATGCGCTCAAGGTGCCCGAGGAGGCGGTGCTCCATACCGGAGAAAGAAGTGTGGTCATCGTTCAGAAGGAACTGAATCTCTTTGAACCCAGAGAAGTCGAGCTGGGAGTCACGGGCGGTGGTTTTCAAGAAATCCGTACGGGGTTGAAAGACGGTGAGCACGTGGTTACCTCTTCCCAATTCCTGATCGATTCGGAAAGCAACCTGAGAGAAGCCATCAACAAAATCGCGGCACGAGCTCGAGTTTCGGGAGAGGAATGGCAACCGGAGGTTCCGGAGAACCATTAGGGGTAGGAGGGAGTGACCATGCTGACGACTATCATCGACTGGTCCATCCGTAACAAAATACTGGTATTGCTGGGAGCGGCTTTCCTCTCGCTGGCAGGCGTCTACGCGGTTCAGCAGGTGCCTGTGGACGCCATTCCTGACCTCTCCGACGTTCAAGTCATCGTTTACACGGAATACCCGGGACAAGCGCCTCAAATCGTGGAGGATCAGGTCACCTATCCCCTGACCACCCGAATGCTGTCGGTTCCCTTTACCAAAGTGGTTCGGGGTTACTCCTTCTTCGGCTATTCCTTTGTCTACGTCCTCTTCGAAGACGGCACCGACATCTATTGGGCGCGCAGCCGGGTCCTGGAATATCTCAACGCCGCTTCCAAGCAGCTTCCCGCCGGCGTCACGCCGACTCTTGGTCCCGACGCGACCGGTGTCGGGTGGGCATTCATGTACGTTCTGCAATCGGACCGCCATGATCTCAGTCAACTCCGCTCCATCCAGGACTGGTATCTGAAGTACGAGCTTACAGCGGTCCAGGGGGTATCGGAGGTTGCCAGCGTGGGCGGTTTCGTTCGGCAATATCAAATCACGGTCGATCCCAGCAAGCTTCGAGCCTACAACATTCCCATTTCCGAGATTCGCCGCGCCGTTCAACGCAGCAACAGTGACGTCGGTGGACGATTGCTGGAAGTCGCCGAACGGGAGTTCATGATACGAGGTCGGGGGTATATCCAATCCCTGGAGGATATCCGCAAAATCGTGCTGGGGGTAGGCGGCAATGGAGTCCCCATCCTGCTGGGGGACCTGGCCAGGGTGTCGATGGGACCTGAAATGCGCCGGGGGTTGGCCGACTGGAACGGCGAGGGCGAAACCGTGGGCGGCATCGTGGTGGTCCGATACGGCGCGGACGCATACCAGGTGGTTCAGGATGTCAAAGCCAAGCTCGAACAGGTAAGGCCGGGACTTCCCGAAGGCGTCCGGATTGAGGTGGCCTACGACCGTTCGGCCTTGATCGAAAGGTCCGTTTCCGGATTGGCCCGGAGCCTCTCCCGGCAGTTGATGATCGTAGGGATTGTGACGCTGCTCTTTCTTGCCCATGTCCGCAGCGCTCTGGTGATCGTTGCCACCCTGCCGGTGGGAATCCTGATGGCCTTCATTGTCCTCAACTTTCATGGTCTGACGGTCAACATCATGTCCCTGGGTGGCATCGCCGTCGCTATCGGAACCATGGTCGATTCGGGGATCGTGCTGGCCGACGCCGTTCACCGGCGGTTGCAGGAACGGGCCGGAAAGGATCCTCACTGGCGGATTGTCGGCGATGCCTGCAAGGAAGTGGGGCCGTCTCTGTTTTTCTCGCTGTTGATCATCACCGTTTCCTTCCTGCCCGTCTTTGCCCTGGAGGAGCAGGAAGGGCGCCTTTTCAAGCCCCTGGCCTTTACCAAGACCTATGCCATGGCCGCGGCGGCGCTTCTCACCGTGACCCTGGTCCCGGTGCTGGTGGGCTATTGCATCGGCGGCAGGCTCAGGCCCGAGAAGAAGAACCTCCTCCAGCGCTGGTCGATTGCGCTTTATCGCCCGCTGCTCGGCTTCGCCTTCCGTTTCAAGTGGCTGGTGTTGGTGTTGGCGTTGCTGCTAATGGCGGTCAGCCTGCTGCCCTTCTCTCAGTTGGGCTCCGAATTCATGCCCGCCCTCTGGGAAGGCGATCTTCTTTACATGCCCACCACGCTACCCGGAATCTCCATCACCAAGGCGCGCGAAGTCTTGCAGCAGACCGACAGGATCCTCAAGAGCTTCCCCGAGGTCGATCGGGTTTTCGGCAAGGTGGGCCGAGCCGAGACCTCCACCGACCCGGCGCCTCTCTCCATGATCGAGACCACCATCATGCTCAAGCCCGAGAGCCAATGGAGAGAAGGCATGACGCCGGACAAGCTTATTGAAGCCATGGATGCGGCCATTCAGGTGCCCGGGCTCACCAATGCCTGGACCATGCCGATCAAGACCCGCATCGATATGCTCTCCACGGGTATCAAGACGCCGGTGGGAATCAAGATTTCCGGTCCCGATCTGCGGGAGTTGGAACGCCTCGGCAAGGAGGTCGAGCAGATCGTCCGTCAAGTGCCGGGAACACTGAGCGTCTATGCCGAGCGGGTGATGGGAGGCCACTACCTGGATTTCCAGATCGACCGCAATGCCCTGGCGGTCTACGGACTCCAGGTAGGCGATGTACAGGAGGTTATTCAATCCGCCATCGGCGGAATGAACATCACCACTACGGTAGAGGGCCTGGAACGATACCCGGTGAATCTGCGCTACAGCCGCGAACTACGGCACAACCTGCCGGCCCTGAACGCCACCCTGGTATCGGCGCCCAGCGGCCGGACGGTTCCACTGGGCCAACTGGGCAAATTCCGTTATGTGAGCGGTCCTTCAGGGATCAAGAGCGAGAACGGCAAGCCCAACGCCTGGGTTTACGTGGACATTCGGAACGTGGACATCGGAGGCTACGTGGCCCAGGCGCGACAGCGGGTCGATCAGGGGATCCAGGTTCCACCGGGCTACACCATCGACTGGAGCGGCCAGTTCGAGTCCATGCAGCGGGCTCGCCGTCGACTGATGCTGGTCGTTCCGCTCACACTGGTCCTCATCTTTGTGATGATCTATGTCAACACCCGTTCCCTGGTGGAAACCGGTATGGTCCTGCTGGGGGCGCCCCTGGCCTTGACCGGAGCCATTTGGCTGCTATACCTGCTGGACTACAACCTGAGCGTGGCCGTCTGGGTAGGGATCATCGCGCTGGCCGGGCTTTATGCGGAAACGGCGCTGGTCCTGCTGCTCTACTTGAGAGTGGCCTATCGGCAATTTCAAAAAGATACCCGGCAGCGAGATCGCAACGGCTTGCTTCAAGCTATCGGCAACGGTTCCACGCAACGATTGCGGCCGATCCTGATGACCATTGCCACCGACGTGGTTGGCCTGATGCCGATCATGTGGAGCCAGGAGACCGGAGCCGAGGTGATGAAGCGGATTGCGGCTCCCCTGGTTGGAGGGGTGATGACTTCGGGGCTGGTGGTGCTGGTGGTGCTCCCCCTGGTCTATTCCATCTGGAAAAGCCGGGGACTGCCCAGGGGAGAGAAGTTGACTGCGCTGCATGCCCCCAGCGAGTCATCTTGAGGCGGTTGGGCCCGCACTTCTCACCAGGTCGCTGGTGCCATGACGAAAAGTAGTTTATCCCCAGTACTTCGATTGGCTCCATGGTAAGGGCTTGCGGGTAACAGACTGTGCTGGGCATGCCCTGGTGGGAAATGCGGGCTAGTTCAGTGGCAGTGCGCTGAAGGGGAGCAGCCTTCCGCCATGCTCCTGTTTGAAGGTTTCGGCCGCCTGTTGGCTGGAGAATGCCAAGACGCTGGGCGAGCACCGGTCGAACCGCATTGAGGCCGGTTGTTTTTGCGAATCCGTGAGTACGGGATGTTGCAGGCAGAGATTGATATTGCTCCCCTGCACCACATAGGCCTCATCGGGGGCGATCCTGGACCCGGTCTCGTAGTCGGTGAGCTCGACCACCGTGACCGCCTGTCCCACTTGGCGGCCCAATGTCATGGCGCAGGTCGGGCAACAGAAGGCTTCTTGCCGCCCCTGCCTCAGGGCAATCACCTGGCTGCCCGCATGCAGGTGGCGCTGGCAGACGCGACAGCTATCCGACCCGGAATCCTGCCTCCATTGCCAAGCGGTGTAGGTCAACCCTCCAACCACCGCCAGCAAGACCAAAAGGACGATTTTCTCGGTCGCGCGCTTCATGGCAATGATTCAGGATGGGTGCGGGCGCCCTGCCGCTCCCCCCGAATGTGACTGAATAGTTGGTGCCCGGGACCGGAGTCGAACCGGTACGGAGGAAAACCTCCGAAGGATTTTAAGTCCTTTGCGTCTACCAATTCCGCCACCCAGGCCTGCGTTCCTGCCCGAAGGGTTGTTGTGCTTTAGCCGATCAGGCAAAGTGATCGAGATATACCACCTTGCGGACGAACCTGTCAATCGAGCCTCAATCGGACCGTGGGTGATTGAAGTTGGACCAGGTGATTGTAGATTTTTTGTTGTGGATTCAGGGCGAATTTGGAGGCCGGTGATTCGGGATTCGGGACGAAAAGGAAATCGAGAAGAGGCTGGGCACCATCAATGACGAGTGCCGCTACAACGCTTCCTCGACAATCTGAAATCTACAATCCGAAATCCATAATGGGAGATGCATCCTCGCCGGTCTTGCAAATTGGCCCTGCCTTGCCCAATAATTCGGAACAGCCGTAATGCAATGAATCGGGGCGCACTCGATGGAACAGGCTCAGACTCGCTTCCCCAGGCACCCTCCCTGGCTGAAGGTCCGCTTCCCCGGCGGAGAAAACTACCATAACCTCAAGAAGCTGGTCCGTTCTCACTCCCTGCATACCGTTTGCGAAAGTGCGCGCTGTCCCAACATCGGGGAGTGTTGGGAAGCCGGTACCGCCACCTTCATGATTCTGGGAGATATCTGTACCCGAAGATGCGGTTTCTGCGCCGTCCGGACCGGCAGACCGCTGGGCTATGACCTGGCCGAGCCGCTGCGGGTGGCTCAGGCCGTTCGCACGCTCCACCTCAGGCACGCCGTCATCACTTCGGTAGATCGCGACGACCTGGAAGATGAAGGGTCTCAGGTGTTTGCCCGGACTATTCTCGACATACGCCGGACCAGCCCGGCCACCAAGGTAGAGGTCCTGATCCCCGACTTCAGAAAAGATTCCGCCAACCTCGATCGGGTCATCGAGGCCAGGCCCGACGTGCTGGCTCACAACCTGGATACCGTGCCACGGCTGTTTGCCAAGGTGAAGCCCCGCGGCTCTTACGGGCATTCCCTCGACGTGTTGAAGTATGTCAAGAAACGGGACCCGTCCATCAAGACCAAGGCCGGTTTCATGTTGGGGCTGGGGGAGGAGCTTTACGAAATCGAGCAGGGCATGGAGGACATGCACTCGGCCGGTGTGGACATCCTGACTATCGGGCAGTACCTGAGGCCTTCAAAGAAACACCTGCCACTTTTGAAGTACTATCGACCGGAGGAATTTAGCGAACTCAAGAGGAAAGGGGAGGCGCTCGGAATTCCCCACGTGGAATCGGGTCCCCTGGTGCGAAGCTCCTATCACGCCGCCGAACAGGTGGACGATCTCCTTGGCAGAGACAGCCGGCCCTTCAACATCCTGCAGTAAGCCGACCTACCACTCAATCCCGCCGCGTCACGAAACCCTCCAGGCCCTCGGAGCGGAGCGCTTCCAGCGCTTCCATGGCTTTGGACCGGCTCGGGAAATCGCCGACCAGGACCCTGTGGAATTTTCCACGGGGCGCTCGGAAGAGGCTGACAGTCACCGGGTCGTAGTCTCCTTCCAATTTCTTTTTGAGGGCGTGAGCCCGGGACTCTTGGGTGAATGAACCCACTTGAATGGCAAGGCTCTCGGTAACCGTCTCGATTCTCAGTATTTCGAGCCGGACTCTGGCCGTACCGGGGCGGACCATGTCGATTTCTTCGGCAGCCGCGCGGGAAAGATCGATGATGCGCCCCTTGACAAAGGGCCCGCGGTCGTTGACGCGGATCTGAACCTTTCTGCCGTTGTCCAGGTTGTGCACTCGAACCACGGTCTGGAAGGGTAAGGTTCGATGAGCCGCCGTCATGGCTTGCATGTCGTAGACTTCCCCGCTGCTGGTCCTTTCCCCGTGGAAGGGGTCGCCGTACCAGGATGCCATCCCGTAGATCTCGGAACGGGCCACCCTCAGATCCGGGGAGCCTGGAACCGGCACCCGGAGTTGCTTCTTCCCGCATCCGGCCGAGAACAGCAACAGGGCCATGCCGGCCCACAAATAACAGCGGCATTGACGGTGGAACCAGTGCATTGAACGAGAGAAACGGGAGCTGATTGAATTCGCGCGAGGTCTCTGGCTAGCCAATGGCTGGATCAACAAGGGGAAAAACCACCCGGGGCGGAGCTTCCATGCTGATCGATTTCCTACGTGCCCGGGTAACCGGCCACACGTTTCTTCACGTCCTGGAACAGTACCGAAAAAACGGTTTTCCGGAGCCGACAGACCGGTTTGGGCCGGGTTTTTTCCAACGGGCATCAGGGTAGCGACCTGCCGGCCGGGCTAAACTCTGGCATCGTCCAACGGCCAACTGTAGAGCCTGCCCTGGCGACGATCGAATTCCAGCTGTCGCTCTTCCCTGTCCATCAGTTCCTGAATGTATTCCAGTACCTGTTCCTGGCCCCGATCGGAAATCTGTTCCAAACAATTGATGATAGCGTCACGCAACTGCGTATGATGAGCGCCGGCTTTACCGGCATCCTGCTGCGAGCAGGGATGACTCACTGACTTTGAATTCTCCATTCTCGCTCCTTTTCGTGGGGACGGCACCCGATTGAGTTTCAGGTCGCCGGATTTGGGACAAAAAAGACCCGGTTGGAAGCGCCTTGCAGTGCTTTATTGAGCGGCCGCGGACATCAGGTCTCCCTGCGAAAGATTCGGTCAAGAACAGGGCCACTATATTCCGAAATTTGGGTTAAGGCAATACCTGTTTCTGTCTATTTTTTTGTCATTTTCGCGGTTGGCTACGGTACCGGAGTTTTCAGGTTCCTTCTAAGATTAATTGATCTAATATATTGTTTATTAAGGACTTACGATAACTCTTCCCGAGGCTGAACCCACTACGCTCGGGTTTTTGGGACCACCGCACGGGTCTCGAATGCCGGATTGGCGAACTGCCTCGAAGCTGCTCGGGCGCCGCGTCCTTCCAGAGTTGATTTCAGGCCCGTCCGTCCGGCTTCAGTCTTTGCACAATCTCTCCAACTTGTTTTTTCAGACCGGCCTCGTCCAGCGTTGTCACGGTGCCCTGATCGAACAGCACCTTCCCCTCTGCCATGGTCAGGATCACATCCGATGCCCTGGCGGAATGAACGATGGCAGTTACAGGAGAAAACACCGGCTGGGTGTGGATTCCGGACAGATCGACTGCAATCAGGTCGGCTTTCTTGCCGGCTTCCAGCGACCCGATCGAACCGGACAAACCCAGTGCCTGGGCACCCCCCAGGGTTGCCAGTTGAAGTGCCTGCTCGGCCGCAAAGCCCCCCCGGGTGCAGCCGGCGTCCACGGGCCCGTCTCCCCGGTTGAACCAGGAGGGATTGAACAGGCCGAATCGCATTTCCTCAAACAGGTCCATGCTGTTGTTGCTGACCACGCTGTCGCTTCCCAGCCCCAGCGGGATTCCGGCTTGGAACAGTCGTTTCAGGTTCATCGATCCGTGGCCCAGTTTCCAATTGGACTTGGGGCAGTGGGCTACCGAGACGCGGCTCTTTCTGAGCAGGGGCAGGTCGGCGGGCTGCAGCCGAACGCAGTGAACCAGAAGGGTTCCGGGGACCAGGGCCCCAAGACCGTGCAGGTATTGAACCGGGCTGCACCCCGGAGTCGACCAGCCGATGCCCCTGGCGCGCAGGGCATCCGCCATCGGTCCCTTTCCCTTCTCGATCAGCAGGCTCTCTTCCTCGGACTCGGCCGCATGAATGCACACCGGCAGATCTCTGGAGGCCGCCCATTGGGAGACCTTGCGGAACAGAGGCCCGCTCACGCTGTAGGGGGCATGGGGAGACACTCCCAGAACGACCCTGTCGGAACCGCTTGCACCGGATCGAGGCCGCTGGCCGGATGCAATCCCGATTCGCCCTTGCAGCTTCTCCAGTTTTCCCTCCAGGTCCGTTAGCCGCTCATCGGCTTCCTCCGGCCTGGGCGAGAAGACCTCCTGATACAGGACTCCCCGAAGTCCGCTGGCGGCGAAGGCATCCAGGCTGGTGCCCAGATCCATGGCGTCACCCAGGGTGGTAACGCCGGCTCGAATGGCTTCGCAGGCGCCCGCCATGGCTGAGATCTCGAGATCCTGGCGGGTCAGGAGCTCATACTTGGTTCGGGTGAGGCGCCGGATCCAGTCCCAAAAGGGAAGGTTTTCCAGGTAGCCCCGCAGCAGCGTGAGCTCCAGGTGGGAGTGCACATTGACCAGGCCGGGAAGCAGAGCCGCGCCCCGGAAGTCACGCACTTCCTGTCCGGGGTAGCTCTTGACCATGTCCGCGGCCGGGCCAAGGTCCTGAATGCGCGAGCCATGAAGCACCACCGCTCCCTTGGAAATCGGTGGGGAGCTGATCGGGATCACCCAACTGGCGGAGAGAATCATGAGGCCAGTACCCGCGGGCCGAACGGGGCCAGACGATAGCTGACCGTGCCGGGGGAAGAGGCTGTTCCAAAACTCGCGACACAGTATCCGTCTCCAAACAGATCGGTAACCTGTCGCCTGAACTCCTGCTGAATGGCCGCTGTCCGGGCAGGATCCCCGCTCCGGATTAGCGCAATGTCGGCCGGAAGATGCACGTCCACCGATTCTGCCGGAAGCCGGTTTTCCTCCCGATTCATGCCGCTCTCAACTCGGGAGCGCACCCGGGGACTGCGCAGGTGCCATTCGGCCACCAGGCGATCGGTGGGAAGGCTGCCGTGCAGGGTGCTGGTGCTGGGGCCGTAGGCATCGGCCACGTAGCGTCGGCAAATGACTCCCAGACCTTCCAGATTGAAGTTCGCGTTGTGGATTTCCAGCGGATCGAAGGTCCACTCGATGCGGTGAAATCCCCGGCGGATGGCCTCCTTACGCTGGGCCAGCTTGAGCGCCCTGCCAATGCCTCTGCGTCGATACCCGCGCAGCACCCCTAGCATCTGGGAGTGAAGGTAGGATTCCCCCTCCCGGAAACCGGGGAACGCGTTGATGAATCCGGTTACCCGCCCTCCTCCATCCAGGGCCCCCAGCACCAGGCCTCCGATCTTGTCGAGGAGCAGCAACGTCCTCAAGGGCAGCAGGTCTTCATCCTTCCAGCCCCAGGTCGCCCGCTGGATCTCGACGCATTGACGCAGTGCCTCAAGCGAAGTCAGCTCTTCGATTCGAATCTTGGAGTCCGGCATGGGTTGCTATCGGTGGAGGGGGACCGCCTGAGGTGTCCCGGCGTCACTCGCCCACGTAGGTGAGATTGAAGAAAATGAAGTCTGCCACAAAATGGGAGACCAGGGCTGTCTCGAATCCCGCCCGCCAAAAGATGCCTCCGAACACCATCCCCGCCAGAAAGGCGGTCGTGAAGCCGAAGCTGCCATGGACCAGTCCGAACAACCAGGCGGACAGAAGAATGGAGCCCAGGACCGCGAGCCACCCCAGGCGGGTCCATCCGCGATCCCTCAGGGGCTGGAGCATGCGAGCCAGAATATAGTAGAAGGCGGTCAACAGGAAGAAGCGAAAGACCAGTTCCTCGGTTGCCGCGGCCCGAAGCGACAGGACGAAGCTGTCGTAGAAACTGTCCATTTCACGCAAGTAGTGCGGGATCCTTGGACTGAAGCGAAAGTGAGCGAACATGCGGTGAAACGAAAGGCCGATGGCTGCTCCCGGAATGACCCCGAAAATCATCAGCCTCCGTCCCTTGCCGAGCCAGGCCGAGGGACGGTTGGCCAGGAAGGGCTGCAGGCCGGTCTTCATGGCGAAAACCGCTCCCAGAAAGGCGCAGGGCCCGTACAGACAAAACAGCCTCAGGAATTCCCACCAGGGCCAGTCCCGGCTTTGCTGGAGATTCAGGTCCGACAGGCATTGGCTGAAGCTGGCCAGAAGTCCCAGGACGGCGGCGTAGCCGGCTGCCGTACGCCAGTCGATTCCCTGAAAGAACCAGGGGGTGTGCCTGGCGGGCGCTCGGGGCGAGTCGGCGGCTTTGGTCGTGTTTGAAGATGGATCCGGATTCAACGGGTTGCACCCCTTTGCGGGCCGAAACTGCCGGCCCAATGCCCTGCGTCACCGTGACCAGGGTAACGCGACACCGTCCGAAGCACCGGCGCACCCTGTCCCGCCGGTTCAACCCTGGGGGACTTCGACTTCCTGACCGCGCCTTTCGGCCGAAAGGTAAGAGGCGTACATCACGGCCAGGGTGTCTTCCGCCAATTCTCCGCCGGACTGCGGCTCCCGTCCGGTGGACACGCACTCCATGAAGTCCTGCAGCTCTTGAGGGTAGCCGCTCATCCAGTCTTCGTCGGGCGCCGGATGGCTCCAGCCCTGCTTGGTCCCTATCTTCTCCACGATATAGACATCCCGGAGCTGGTCCTCCCTCGGGTTGTAGGTGGTAACGGAGTCGGTCGGATTGATATTGCAGCGGGTGCGATGGTTGTTGGCTATCACTTCCAGCCAGTTGTGCACGCCGCCCATCACGATCTCGCTGGAGAAGATGTCGGCCACCATGCCGTCCTCGAAGACCACATGCATCTGGCCATAGTCCTCGACATCCTGGTAGTCGGTCCGCAGCAGTCCGGCGTCCCGATAGGTGTCCAGCCGGGTGATCTCATGGACCCGGGCGCTGACCGAGCGGGGACGCAACGGCCGGCCCAGCCTGGCCAGACCTTCCTCCCGCTTGAGATAGAGCGCTGCCGTCAGGGGGTGGCAACCCTTGCCCACAATGGCGCCTCCTCCCGCCCGGGACCAGTGCCCGTAGGCTTCGGAGTGGGATCCGCTGTGGGATTCCTCCCCCATCATCCACAGGATTTGACCCTGGCTGGAGCGCAGAATCTCCCGCTCTTTTTGAACCGAGGGCGCGTAGACCCAGTTCTCGGCATACATGAGCCGCCGCCCCGAGCGGGCGGCTTCTTCCCGTATCCGCCGGGAGCTGGCCAGGGCCTCCCGCATCATCGTTTCCTTGGAAAAGCTGCGGGCATCGAAGGGCTCCTGTCCCGCCCCGAAGTAACCGGTGAGCGGCTTCTCCACGATAACGTGCTTGTTGGACTTGAAGGCTTCGACGGCCACGGCTTCGTGCACATAGGCAGGCGCGCAGATATCCACTACGTCCACTGCATTCAACAGGCTCTGCAGAGAGTCGAACGCCGTCAGGCCGTGGACACCGGCAAAAGCCTCAGCGCTTTTCCGGGACCGGGACACGACACCCACCACCTCCACCGAAACGCCAAAGACCTGCTGGTAGCAGGCCAGGTGAAAACGGGCGGCGAATTGAGCCCCCACGATGCCGACTCGAATTTTTGAATGCATGGATCCTTGTCCTCCCGCAGAGGGGGCACGCCGGTGACAAGAAAGCCCGGAGGCCTTTCAACGTGCTATGCAGGCGTCCCGGAAGTTACCTTGACCCCGTCCTCAGCCAGGAAGGTTCTGAGCCTTTCCAGCGCTTCCCGCAGGATGCCCCGGTCCGCCGCGTAGCACAGTCGTACCGATCCTTCCCCTCCGGCCCCGAAGGCCACACCGGGAGCGAACCCGACTCGCATCCGGAGCAGAAACCTGCGGCAGAAGTCGAAAGAGTCGGACAAGCCCTCGATCCGGGGAAACAGGTAGAAGGCTCCCAGCGGTTCGGGAAGCGTGACGCCCGGCATGGCCTCCAGGGCCTGCCGGCAAAAATCGAGGTTGTCCCGCAGCCGCTCTCGCATCGACTCCAACTCCGATTCCCCGTCCCGCAGAGCCGCTTCTCCCGCCTTCTGCGCCATGGCCGGAGCGTGGGAGACCACGAACTCGTTCAGTTCGGTGGCCTTTTTGGCCGCATCCCGGCGGGTCACCAGCCAGCCCAGGCGCCAGCCGGTCATGCAGTAGGTCTTGGAGAAGGATTGCACTACCAGCACGGCGTCGTCCCGGTCACACAGGCGCAAGATCGACGGGGCTACCTGCCCGCCATAATAGAGGCGCTCATAGACTTCATCGGCCAGCAGCCACAAACGGTGACGGCGGCAGAACTCGAGTAGCGACTCCTGGTCCTGCCGGGAAGCCACCCAGCCCAGCGGGTTGGAGGGAGAGGTATAGAGGAGCAGCCGGGTTCGCGAGGTGAGGCAGGACGTGAGCCGGTCAAAATCAATCTCGTAACGGGAGCCCCTCAAGACCATCGGCACCTGCCTGGGTTCGGCGTTGAACATCTGCACGATGGCCGAACCGTTGGGCCAGGCAGGAGTCAAGAGCAAGGCCTCGTCCCCCGGATCCAGGGCGCAACGAATGCCGACATTGAGGGCCTGCACCCCCGAGCTGGTAATGACAATCTCCGAACCCGGATCCAGTTCCACCCGGTGCAGTTCCCGGTACTTTTCCGCCAAGGCCTTTCGCAGGCTGGGAAGTCCGGCGTTTTCGGTATAGAAGGTGTATCCGTCGGCCAACGCCCGGATTGCCGCCTGCTTGATGTAGTCGGGCGTGGGTTGGTCCGACTCGCCGAAATAGAGCTTCAGCACCCCATCCATGGAAAAGGCGATATCGGCGATCTCGCGAATGCGTGAAGCCGGTACTGCGGCAACCGAAGATGCCAGGGGGGCGCTTTCCATGATGGTTTCAGACTGTCCCGGACAGGGAGAAGCGTTCTTGTTGATTTGGGTCGGCACTATGCGAGCCCGTGGCTGCCACCCAGATCACGGGAAGACCTGCCGAATTCATTGAAATAGCGGAGAGGCTGTGGTACAAGAAAACTCAAGTGGCGCTATGGTGTAATTGGTTAACACGCTGCCCTCTCAAGGCAGAGAGTACGGGTTCGATCCCCGTTAGCGCTACCAACCTCCTCAAACCCCGAAATACTCTCCTCAACCGACTTGCCCGGGCGAAGATACCAAGCAACCTGGTGGTCGACGGCCGATAACGCGGGTTCGGTTCAAAACCTGAATTCCTTCCAAACAGTATCAGAAGAAGCCACGGGCAGGCGAGCCCTTTGAGAGCCACGCTGCCTTCAAATCCTTCCCGTTCGACCTCCTCCGGGTTTAGCCGACAGGTGATGTTGGTTGGACCACGGAAATCATTCTTTTTGCCCTCCTTTCGATCCAGGCGAAAATCAAAAGGGAGGGCAGCGGCGCCGGTCGGAATATTAATGAAAATGCATATCATTATCATTATAGGGTTGACATCCTTCACCGACGCTCCTATCCTGCCCACTTGGGGACGGCAACTGTCATTGTCAGTTTTCGCCGCTCCCCGGGAGGATGTTTCCCTTCATGTCAGAGAGTCCTTTCGTCCAACGTCTTGGCCGCAGAGCATTTCTGGGGGCACTCTTTGCCCCGACCTCTCTCGTATTTGCCGACTGGAAGGAGTTCCGCGGAAACGGCTCCAGCATGCTTTCCAGCCGGGAGCGCCTGCCGCTGAGATGGTCGGATCAGACCAATCTCATCTGGAATGTCGCAACTCCCGGGTACGGTCAGTCCAGCCCCGTCATCTTCGATCGACACGTGTTTGTGACCTCCGTCGAAGGGGCTCGCAAGGATACTCTGATCCTCTCGGCCTTCGACCTCTCCGACGGAAGAGAACTCTGGACCCATCGAGCGGCGCCGGCACAGTCCATCCAGGAATCGAACATGATCAGCAAGGCGGCGCCGACTCCCGTTGCCGATGCCGCCGGTGTCTACGCCTTCTTCGAAACAGGCAACCTCGTGGCCCTCGATCACCAGGGAGAACTCCGGTGGGAACGCCGGCTGACGGAGGAATTCGGAGAATTCGGGGGACGGCACGGCATCGGAAGCTCGCTTCGCCTCTGCCAGTCTGGCGTGATGGCTCTGGTGGCCCACGCCGGCCCCTCCTATCTGATTTGTGTCGATCCGCGGACAGGCAAGACCGTTTGGAAAACGGACCGGCGCAAGAAGGTTTCCTGGACGACTCCCGCGGTGACGGAGCACGATGGTCGCGAGCTGGCGCTGGTCAGCGGCGGCGACCGCGTGGACGCCTACGATACAAAGGACGGTTCACTGCTGTGGACCCTGGAGGGGTTCGAACGGGCCTCCGTCCCGTCACCCACCCCGACCCCGGGAGGCGCGATCATCGGTTCCAGCAAGAAGGGCTGGACCTCGGCCATTCGGTTCGGCTCGGCTGCTTCTACAAAGCCCGAGATCGCTTGGCGAGCCGCCGAGGCTACTTCCTATTTCAGCTCTCCCCTGGTGCACCGCTCTCGCGTGTACATGGTCAACAAGGCCGGCGTCGCCTTCTGCCTGAACCTCGAGACAGGTCAGGAAGTGTGGCATCAGCGGCTCAAGGGACCCTGCTGGGCCTCCTCCATTGCCGCCGGCGATTCCATTTACTTTTTCGGCGTGAATGGAACCGTTGAAGTCTATAGCCCAGCGGACGTTCCTTCGAAGATTGCCGAGAATAAGCTATCGGAAGAATCACGCCTTTACGGCATTGCCGTGGACGAAGGACAGTTGGTCCTCCGCTTTGGCCGCCGACTCACCTGCATCCGGCAGGCCTGAGCGGTGGCAACACTCTCGGATAGTCCTCCCGCCGTCGCTCCCCGCCATCCATTCCCTTGCTTGAAACAACCGACAAACGACAAGAGAAAAAGAGTGATCCACGAAGGGCCACGAAGAACGACGAAGGGCCACTAAGGCGTTGAGGTTAACCGAGACGGGATGCCAAGGTTAGGAAGGGAAGGTCGATTTCTGATTGTTTCGCTCTATGTATGATCCGCCCGGCAGGGCGGGGGCCGGACTTGCCTGGAGAGCCCGATGACAAAAATTCATTGCAATTGAAATTCATTTTCATAATAATCGCCTGAGTGAAACGCCTTCCGAGGGGGTTCGCTTCCGGCGCCCCATTCCCAAATCGCCACTTCTAAGGAAAATCCGCACGTGCCAAAGAGACGGAGTCGCCTGCTTCAGATATTGGTCGCCACACTCACCATCGTTCTGGCCTCAACCGTAATTGCTCACACCTCGACGCTTTGGATCCGAGGCAGGGTGCTGAACCCCTCCGGGGCCCCCATGTCTGACGCTACGGTGCAATTGACATCGGGCGATCAGCGTTTCGAAAGAACCTTCCAGACCGGAGAGGAAGGACGTTTCCAGTTCGGGGAGTTAAGCCAAGGCAATTATCGAATCACTGTTTCCAGCCGGGGCTATCGTACGACTGACCGGAGTCTTAGTCTGCCTGAAGATGGGGCTGATGATATCCGACTGACCTTGCAACCCGATCCGAGCCTGACGATCTACGAGCGCATTATGGTGGTTGGCGATCCCGAGCGTTTGGATGAAATCCCCGGTGCAGCCCACATCATCGGACCCAGGGAGTTGAAGCGACAAAAGCAGGGGCTGGACGATATCCACCGCATGCTTCGGCAGATCCCTGGAGTCAATATTCAGGAGGAGGAGGGTTACGGGCTGCGGCCCAACATCGGGATGCGAGGGACGGGTGTGGATCGAAGCTCCAAGATTACCCTGATGGAAGACGGAGTTCTGATTGCCCCGGCCCCCTACGCGGCCCCCTCGGCTTACTACTTCCCCACCTCCGGACGCATGCGATCGCTGGAAGTTCGCAAGGGCTCCAGCCAGATCAAGTACGGCCCCAGAACCAATGGCGGGGTCCTGAATCTCGTGTCCAGCGAAATCCCTCAAGCCTTGAGCCTGGATGGCAAGCTCGGTTTCGGATCCGATTCGGCGGGTCAGGGACATCTCAACCTGGGAGGTACGCACGGCAACGTCGGGTGGCTGGTGGAGAGCTACCAGGTCAAAACCGATGGCTTCAAGGAACTGGACGGCGGAGGGGACACGGGATTCCATATTGGCGACTACCTGGCCAAGCTACGCTTTCAAACGGCGTTGGATGCCAGAGTTTTTCAGCAATTCGAGCTAAAGCTCGGATCCACCGAGCAGGACTCGGAAGAAACTTATCTGGGCCTGACCGACGAAGACTTTGCCGTCAATCCCAACCGTCGCTACGCGGCTTCTCAGGCCGACCGCTTCGATTCCAATCACCGTCAGTATCAGGCCCGGCATTTCGTTGCCGTTCCGGGTGGCCTGGACCTGACCACCGTGGTTTACCGCAACAACTTCGCCCGGAACTGGTTCAAGCTCCAGAGCGTTGGCGGCAACAGCATCTCCAGGATTTTCGGAAATCCTGAAACCTACGCCGGCGAGTTGGATATCGCCCGTGGGGGAGACAGTGACCCTGACATATTGAAGATCAGAGCCAACAACCGCCGGTATTTCTCACAGGGTATTCAGTCCGTGTTGGGTCTGCACCGCCACTTGGGAGGCGCTCAACATCGATTTGAATTCGGCTTTCGCTACCACCAGGATCAGGAGGCTCGGCTCCAGCACGAGGACGGTTTCCAGATGAGCGGCGGCCGCATGAACCGAACCAGTTTCGGCGCTCCCGGAAGCCAGTCCAATCGACTCAGCGATGCCGAAGCCCGGTCCTTTTTCTTCCAGGACGAGATTCAATGGGACCGCTGGACGGTCATTCCCGGCATCCGCTACGAGAATATCGACCTGACCCGAACCGACTTCTCCAAAACCGATCCCGGGAGAACCAACCCGACCCGGGTCAGAACCAATGCCGTGGAGGTGGCGATCCCGGGTGTCGGCATCAATTTCGATGCCGGCCGAAACGTGCGGCTCTTTGGCGGCGTCCACAAGGGATTTTCGCCGCCGGGGCCTGGATCGAACGAGTTTACCGAGGCGGAGGACAGCATCAATTACGAGTTCGGGTTCGGTCTGGGTCAACCGGGCTTCAACACCCAGTTGGTGGCCTTCTACAGCGATTACGGCAATCTCCTGGGAGCGGACACCCTGGCCGCGGGAGGAGAGGGAACGGGAGACCTCTACAACGGCGGAGAAGCCCGTGTCGTGGGCATGGAGGCCTCGGTATCCTTCGACCCGGTTTCCAACCTGCAGTCCGGATTTTCTCTTCCTGTGCAGATGGCCTATACCGTCACCCAGGGCGAGTTTCGAAACGCCTTCAATAGCGCATTCGGGCCCTGGGGGGACGTGATCGTGGGAGACAGGCTTCCCTATCTTCCTCGGCACCAGTTCTATGCAAGCCTTGGGGTGAGGACCGCCAAATGGGATGCAGGCTTCGATACCCACTGGGGGAGCAGCATGAGAACCGTGGCCGGGCAGGGTCCGGCGCCTTTGCTGGAGCGCACCGACGCCTACGCCGTGCTCAACCTTTCGACAGAGTATGAGCTCTCACAGAGGGCCAGTCTGTTTGCCAACCTGCAGAATGTGACCAACAATCGTTACATCGTGGCTCGCCGCCCCGCCGGCGTTCGACCGGCGCTTCCCCGTCTGTTCATGGTCGGGATTCACTTCAGGCTGGGCAGCGATCGGTAGGATCGGAGGACTGCTTCCGGAGCACCCTTCGATCGCCCGACGCAGTGTCACGCCGTCGTTTCAGAGCCGATTTCCGGTTCTTGACTTTGTGGGAGAGGAGTCGAGGAACCGAGTAGACGATCGCACTCCTGTTGAATCAATTCGCAGTGCTCCAACTCTTCCTCGGCAAACTTCAGAAAAATGCCCTTGCCTCGGGTGTCGTTGAACTTTTCGGCGTAGCGTTTGAAGAAACGGTGGGCTCCCTGCTCCATGGACAGAGCCAGGTGTAGAGCTTCTTCCAGGCTCAACCGTTCCAGGTGCCTCTTCTGCAACTCTTCGGGACTGGGAAAGAGTCGATTGAGCTCGTTGTAGTCGAAGTGCAGGAAGACGGGCGCCTTCAGAACCCGCTTGTTCCTCTTGACGAGGGTCTCCCACTCACCCTCGAGTTCCCGCAGGTGCTTTTCTTCCTCGGCTGCCATTTCGAGGAAAGCGTTCCTTCCCCGCGCGTCCGTGGCTGCTTTGGCCAGTGACTGGTAGAAATTGACGCCGTTTTTCTCGGTCTGCAGGGCGATACGGAGGGCGTCGCGGGCGAAAACCAGGTCCGAGTCGAAATCTTCGTGCTTGGCCGGGCGATGTTCCTGGCAATCCTCACAGACGCCAAACACCTGGAAATGGTGTCGTACCGGCTGGAAGCGGTAGCGTGAGACCACCTGCTCCTGAAGCTGCTCCAATTCAGGGCTGAGGAACTCGATTGCCTTCTGGCACTCCACGCAGATGATGTGGTGGTGGTGAGGGCGCTTGTAGAGCGGCTCAAATCGGCTGCGGCTGTCCCCCAGGTCGATCTCCCTTGCCAGACCGGCGTCGGTCAGGGCCTTCATGGTTCGCGAGACGGTGGCATACCCGATAGTCCTGTCCTTCTGCCGGACCTGCTGGTAAAGCTCCTCGGTGCTCAAGTGGCCTTCGGTCTTGAGGAAATTTTCGAGGATCACCTGCCGCTGCCGGGTGATCTTGAGCTTTTTCTTCTTCAGATAGGCGGCAAAGATCGCCTTCTGTTCGACCAGTTCTTTGTTGGAGGCCATAGTCCAGCCTTTTGAAACTGCGACCTGTATGACGATTGGTATGTGGTTTGGGCAGGATCGCGACCCCACGAAGTATAGCATCTCCTCGGAGCCGGCCACAACCGCCCCCGTGACCGGCCTTGGCCGTTCGGGTGCATTCTTTCTCCAGCCCGAACTTCCCACTCATGCCCCCGGCTTCAGCAAGCGCAGTCGCAGCTCTTCGTTTGCGTCCTGGCGAAGCGCGTCTGCTGGACCGTCACCGAAACTCCTGCGGCCAGGCGTAGGCGATCGCCGGCAGTAGGAGATGGGAATCCTTTCTTGTGTGTTATCTTTTGGGAACCTTGTTGCGTTCAGCACTCCGCGAGGGAAAGGTTCTTTATGAACGACCCTGAACTCATTGGCGAAGCTCGCCGCTGGCTTCGTTTCGCGACGGAGGATCTCAAAGTTGCGCAAGGCTTGCTGATCGCGGATGAGGCTCCCTCCCGCACGCCTGTTCCCTTGCTCAGCAAGCTGCCGATACAGCGCTGAAGGCAGCACTGGTATTCTCTTCTGAATCAGGAATTTCGAATGGGACAAACGGTGCAAATCCGAATAGACCAGGCGGGCCCGGCGACCTCCACCACTCAGGTCCGAGGCCACCGGATTTCAGTGGACCGCCCCCTGGAAAAGGGAGGAGAGGACCGGGGGCCTATGGGGGGCGAGTTGATTCTTGTGGGCCTGGGGGGATGCTTTACAAGCAACCTTCTGGCGGCCATCCGGGCTCGTCAGGCGCCGGTTGGCCGGGTATCCACGACCGTCACCGCCACGCTGGCTGAGAGCCCTTCCCGCTTTGGCGCTATTGATCTGGCCGTATCCGCCGAGTGCCGCGATGCCGCACTTCTCCAGAAGCTGGTCGCCATCGCCGAACGGGGCTGTATCGCCGCCAATACCCTGCGCGGCGGTGTGAAACTGACGGTTCGTGTCGCTACAAGCGAGCCGGCCGCAGACGTGCCGCGCCCTACCGACGCCTGATCCCATTGTAGGAGCGCCCCTTGTGGGCGCCCAATGAAGATGGCTGTGCTTCCTGCCGTCATATCCGCGGGGGGCTTCCCTCGAGTCCTCTGAAGCGCCGTCCCGACCCGATCTCCGCTGCTGTCTCACGGAGGCAGTTTTGCCTTGCGGCTAAGCCATAAATCCAATAAAATCCGAAGCTTCGGGGCAATAACCGATCCGTGACCGCCCGGACGACCCTATGCCGGTGCTGTCGGAAGGGATGTTTCATCCACCCATGGCCGTTTATCTGGATTGCGCCGCCACCGGCCCGGTCGATCCCCGGGTGCAGCGGGAGGTCATAACCTATCTGGGCGTTGAATTCGGCAATGCCGGCAGTCGGCATCACGGGTTCGGTTCCAGAGCTCGCAGCGCCGTGGAGAGGGCGCGTGTCCAAGTCGCGGCAGTGGTGAGCGCCACCCGGGGCGAGATCATCTTCACCAGCGGCGCTACCGAAAGCAACAACCTGGCCCTGCTGGGTTTGGCCGAGCACGGGGCCAGGACCGGCAGGTTTCACCTTGTCAGCAGCCGGATTGAACACAAGTCCGTATTGGAACCCCTGCAGGCCCTTTCCGGCCGGGGTTTTGAAGTCACCCTGGTGGCCCCGGAGCCCGGCGGCTGGGTGCATCCACGGGCCATCCGGGACGCACTCCGAGACAATACCCTGCTGGTCTCGGTGATGCAGGTCAACAACGAGACCGGCGTCATTCAGCCCATCCGGGAAATTGCCAGGCTGCTCGAGAACCATCCGGCTTACCTGCACGTGGATGCCGCCCAAGGCTTCGGGAAAGAGATCGCATCGCTACGCAACCGTCGCATCGACTTGATCAGCATCAGCGGTCATAAGATCTACGCCCCCAAGGGCATCGGCGCCCTGGTCACCCGCCGGCGGAACGGACAGCGGCCTCCTCTCACCCCTTTAATGCATGGGGGAGGCCAGGAACTGGGGTTACGTCCCGGGACATTGCCGGTTCCGCTCATAGCCGGACTTGGCAAGGCCTCCGAACTGGCTTTGGCGGAGCACCAGGAACGCAACACGGTCTGTCGAAGGTTCAAGGAAATTCTCCTGAGAAAATTGCGGACGCTGAAGCCTGTCTTCAACGGGGATCTCGACCGCACGGTCCCTCAGATTGTCAACTTGTCCTTGCCGGGAATCAGCTCGGAGGAAGCCATCGAGGCCGTTAGCCAGGTAGCCGCCATCTCCAACGGATCGGCCTGCACCTCGACCTCCGATAGCTGTAGCCATGTGCTGAGCGCTCAGAAGCTGGACGAGGCCCGCATGGAGGGGGCGCTTCGCCTCTCCTGGTGCCACCTGAGCCGTCAGCCCGACTGGAACGCCTTCATCCAGGCAGTCGAAGGGATTGGAGAACCGGCTCTCCCGGAAAGCTCAACCGCGGTGGGGATTGGCCAGGCCGGCGCCGCCTGAAAGCGGACGACACCATCCGAATGGCACAAGACCGGCAGCAGCACATTCGGTACAAGCGATCCCGGTTTTCAACACGGCTGCCGCTGGACCGCCGCTATACGGCCTCCCACTTCTGGACTGTCGAGCAGCAAACCGGCCTGTGGCGGGTGGGAATGACCAAATTCGCCACACGGATGCTCGGTGATCTTGTAGAATTCGAATTCGATGCCAAGCCCGGCCAGCAAGTCTGTGTCGGACAGACCATCGGCTGGATCGAAGCCTTCAAGGCCCTGACCGACCTCTATTGCGTGGTCGACGGGCTATTCAAACAGGTGAACCCGCTGATCGAGCAGGATATCAGTCTGGTCGACTCCGATCCCTACGGAAAGGGCTGGCTCTACAGCGTCAGCGGCACCCCTGAGTCCAAGAGCGTGGACGTGCACGGATACGTGGAGATTCTGGATCTCACCATCGACAAGATGAAAGAGCAGTCGGGAAACAGGGATAGCGATGGATAAGGCCCGCTACATCATGATCGGTGGGTTTCTGGGGGCCGGCAAGACCACGGCGGTACTGCGACTGGCCAGGCTTTTGGAAGGTCGCGGGTCGCAAGTGGGACTGATCACCAACGACCAGAGCCACGGGTTGGTCGATACTGCCCTGCTCGGCTCCAGCGGGTTTCCGGTGGAGGAAATCACCGGCGGTTGCTTCTGCTGCAAGTTCGATTCGCTGGTGAGCGCCTCCGAACGACTTTCCCGAGAGCGGCAGCCCGATGTCTTCCTGGCTGAGCCGGTGGGAAGCTGCACCGATTTGAAAGCCACGGTGGATTATCCCCTGCGGCGCATGTACGGGGAGAACTACTGGATCGCTCCCTTGAGCGTGATGGTGGATCCGGTTCGCGCCCTGCGCATCCTGGAGTTGGAGCCCGGGAAGTCTTTCTCACCCAAGGTGGTTTACGTCTACCGCAAGCAGTTGGAGGAAGCCGACATCATCGTCATCAACAAGATCGATCTGCTCAGCCCGCAACGCCTGGAGCGGCTTCGCGGAGCCCTGCAGGAGTCCTTTTCCCCGGATCGGGTGTTGTCCGTTTCCGCTCGCCAGGGCAAAGGCCTGGAGGAATGGTTCGAACAGGTCACCCAGCCCCGCGCCTGCACACGGGGCGATCTGGCCGTGGACTACGACATCTATGCCGAGGGAGAAGCCCTGCTCGGTTGGCTCAACTGCAGCTTGCGGGTGCAGGCCGGCGCTCCCTTTGACGGCAACCTCCTTCTGCGGGAGGCGATGGCGGCCATCCAGCAGCGGATTCGAACCCGGGAAATCGCCCACTTGAAGATGACCTTGACCCCTGACGAACAAGGCCAGGATATCGGGGTGGCCAATCTGACCGGGAGAGATGCCCGCCCGGAGCAGTCCCATGTGTTGCAAGAGCCCCTGAGCACTGGGGAACTCATCGTCAATCTGAGGGCGGAGGCTGACCCGGAAGCCTTGCGGACCCAGGTTCAGGAAGCCCTCTCGGCCCTCGGTCGGGATGGGGGCCTGAACCTTGAGATCGAGCATCTGGAATCTTTCCGTCCGTCCCGGCCCACCCCCACCCACCGGCTGCAGGCGGCGGAGTCCGGGGTCGCGGTTTCACAGTCCGCTTCGGCTTGAATATGGCGACAACCACCGTGTCAGGAAGCCAGGCTAGCCAATGCCCGGAGCCATGATGACGCAAGCAGTAAAAATCCTCTATTGTCGTTGCGCCTACGCCAAGGTGATCGCTCCAGAAGTCAAGGATGAGGTCCTTCAACGACTTACCCAATCCGGGGTGCCCTTTGAGGCCGTGCCCGATCTGTGTGAGATGTCTGCCCGACGCGATCCGGCGCTGAAGCGTCTGGCGGCGGAGGATGGAATTAAGATTACTGCCTGTTATCCTCGAGCTGTAAGATGGCTTTTTTCAGCAGCTCAGGCCCCTCTGCCTAAAGATACGGTTGATATTTTGAACATGCGCGTTGACAGTGCCGCAGCCATTGCCGGGCGTCTCGTTCAAGAACATTCGAAAGGGGAAGAATCGTCATGATCACCCCCAAGCCGCCTCTCCAGATCGGGCTCTACCAGAACGGCGGACACCGCCCGCTTGGCGGGGGCCGGGAGTACGACCTGACCCGCAAACTTCTAGACAAGGGCTATGCAGTGTCGGTCATTCGTTCGGACAGCCAGATCGGAAAAATCCGGGAAGGGGCCTGGCTCCTTCTGGGGTGCTTCGGCAAGGAAGGACCTCTTCCGTCCGTGGGAAACGGGAACGGAGCCAAGCTTTACTTTCGAGACATCGACGGTCTGGAAACCTCGCAGATTCTGGAGGCCGTGGAGCAGGTGCGCGGTGAAACCGAACTGCCCGATCCGGGCGGCTGGAAACCCTGGTTTCCGGTGATCGATTACAACCGCTGCACCAACTGCATGCAGTGCCTGAGCTTTTGTCTCTTTGACGTCTACGGTGTACACGAGGACAAGATCCAGGTGCAGAACGAGAGCAACTGCAAGACGGACTGCCCCGCCTGCTCCCGAGTCTGCCCCGAGGTGGCCATTCTCTTTCCCAAGTACAAGAGCGGTCCCATCAACGGCGACGTGGTTCGACAGGAGGACATCCAGCGCGAGGCCATGAAGGTGGACATCTCGGCCCTGCTGGGCGGGGATCTATACGGCTCCCTGCGGCAGCGTCAGACCGAAGCTCGCCAGCGCTTCTCCACCGAGCGGGACGAGTCACGAGCCCTTCTGGAGCGCAAGAAGTGCCTGCGCAAGCTCAAAAAGGACTTTGACATCCCCGACGAGGTTCTGATGAGCCTGCCCTCGGCCGGCGACATCCAGGAGCGGGCCGAACGAGCCAAGGCAAAACTGGCTGCCCGGCAGGAGCGGTCCCAGACCGTCAGGGACACCCGGCCGGCGCCCACGGAAGACGACTGGGGAATCTAGCCGATGCTCACAACCCTGCTCTCCTTTGGCTATCGCGTGGTTAAAACCACCGATGCCCGCCTGCTGTGGAAGATCGGCTACAACTTCGGGTACAAGGGCATCCGTTCCGTTCAGCGCTTCAAGGCCCGGCTCAAGCAGGGGCAGACCTTTCCCCCGTTTCTATACGTCTCCATCACCAATAGCTGCAACCTGCGTTGCCAGGGGTGCTGGGTGGACGTCGACAAACCCCAGTCCCTCATCAGCTTTGAGGACATGAACCGCTTGATCGGCAATGCCAAGCAGCATGGGAACAGTTTCTTCGGGATCCTGGGGGGAGAGCCGTTCCTCCATCCCGACCTCATCGCCATCCTGAAGGCTCACCCCGACTGCTACTTTCAGATCTTCACCAACGGCCACGCCATCACCGACAAGGTGGCCGCCGAGCTCCGCGAGGCCGGCAACGCCACTCCACTGGTCAGCGTGGAAGGGACCGAAGCCGTCAGCGACGTGCGCCGCGGCCGCAAGGGAGTGTTGAACCGGACCCTGGCCGGCATCGAGGCCTGTCTCCGGCACCGTCTGATCACCGGAGTCGCCACCAGTGTCTGCCAGAGCAACTTCGACGACCTGGTCCGGGAGTCCTGGATCGACACCCTCATCGATATGGGAGTGCACTACACCTGGTTCCACACCTATCGCGCCGTAGGGCCCCTAGCCAACCCCCAGTTGGCCCTGACCGCCGAGCAGGGGCTCCAACTGCGCCGGTTCGTGCTGGATATGCGCAACCGCAAGCCGATCGGGATCGTGGATGCCTACTACGACGACCGGGGGGAGGCGCTGTGCCCGGCGGCCACCGGGATCAGCCACCACATCAGTCCCTTTGGCGACGTGGAGCCCTGCCCCGTGGTTCAATTCGCCAACGAGTCCATCCACGACAACCGGGGGAACCTGTTCAAGACCATGACCGAGTCGCCCTTGCTGGAGGACTTTCGGCGGACGGCCGCCGGGGCTACCCGGGGCTGTATCGTGCTGGAACGACCCGATCTGCTCAAGCAGGTGGTGGAGCGCAACGACGCTCGGGACACCACACTTCGGCACACAGCCATGCCGGAACTGGAGCAGATGCAATCCAGGCCCAGCCAGTACAATCCGGGCAATGAGCTCCCGGAGGAAAACTGGGCCTACCGTTTCGCAAAGAAGCACTGGTTCTTTGGATTTGGAGCCTACACCTGAAGAGGAATCCCGCCGCGGGAATCCAGGAGGGAGTCGCCAGCATGATCCGGAAGGGTGTGGATGATCTCAAGGAGGCGCCGGATTCCGGAAACGGAGTTCTGCTGACACTTCCCGCCAAGGTCCCCAAACAAGCCTATCGCCCGGCTCAGTCCAATATTCCCGACGACAAGCGGGTCCGCGTCTATCTGAAGAAAGTCGTGGCCGATCATGTTCGCACGATGCGAGCGGTGCCGCCGCTGACCATGGACGAGCTGCGGGAACATGCCGCCGCCGTATTGACGAAGGCCGGGCTGGATAGCAAGTACCGGGACTACGCCGCCATTCTGGTCGGCAACGAGTCCTGGCGGGATACTCTGGCCCAGATTCCCTTCAACCGCCGCCTCCTGCTGCTCCCCAAGTGCCTGCGGGTGGAAGAACGCTGTCCGGCCCCCTTCGACGAGTTCGGACTGCTCTGCAAGGAGTGCGGCCTCTGCTCCATCCAGGACCTGTCGGTGGAGGCCGAGAGACTGGGCTACGCCGTCCTGGTTGCGGAGGGGTCGGCGATTGTGCGGCAGATGATCGAGACGGGCAAGATCGAAGCGGTGGTGGGAGTCAGTTGCATCAACGTGCTGGAGAAGTGCTTTCCCCACATGGAAGCGGCAGCCGTGCCGGGAATGGCCATTCCCCTGCTTCAGGACGATTGCGTCAACACCACCGTGGACCTGGACTGGGTGTGGGACCTGATTCACCTGACGGCCGACGACAAGACCTATCGCCTCGACCTGGACGGGCTCAAGAGCGAGGTTCAGAGCTGGTTCCGCACGGAGGCGCTGGCGGAGCTGATGGGTGAACCCTCGGAGGAGACGGCTGTCCTCGCCCAGGATTGGCTGGCCAAGGCCGGAAAGCGCTGGCGTCCCTATCTGGCCACCTGCACCACCATGGCCCTGCAGAGCCACCGGCAGGAGGCGGCTCCCGAGGCCTCACCTGATCTGAAGAAGCTGGCGGTGGCCATTGAATGCTTCCACAAGGCCTCCCTGATTCACGACGACATCGAGGACGGCGACCTGGAGCGCTACGGCAGCCGAGCGTTGCACGCCGAGGTTGGAATTCCGGTGGCTCTCAACGTGGGAGACTATCTGCTGGGAGAGGGCTACCGCTTGATCGCCGAGCTTTCCATCGATCCCGCCGTTCAGGTGGAGATGCTGCGGCTGGCTTCGGACGGCCACCTGACCTTGAGTCGCGGGCAGGGGCTGGAACTTTGCTGGGCCAGGAGCCCCAAGCCCCTCTCCTCCCTGCAGGTGCTGGACATATTCCGCAAGAAAACGGCCCCGGCCTTCGAGGTGGCGCTGCGCTTGGGAGCCTGCCTGGCAGGCGCCGACCAAGAAACCCACTCCGTGCTGCGCCAGTACAGTCAATCGCTGGGCATCGCCTATCAGGTTCGCGACGATCTGGAGGACTACAACGGAAGCGGCGATTCCAACGATTTGGAGGCCCTGCGGCCCTCCCTGATCCTGGCCATAGCACACAAGCGCGCCCTGCAGGGCCGCGAGAAGGACCTCATTGCCTCCCTCTTTTGCTTGGACCGCGGCTATTCCCAGGTCTCCGATGAAGTGCAGCGCATCCTGGAGGAGCGCGGGGTCACCGAGAAGGCCGAAGAACTTCTGGAGGCCTACAAGGAAGAAGCGGTTCGTTCCCTGCGTTTTCTCTCCAACCCGACGCTGAAGGGATTGCTGCGCCGGGTGGTGGGCAAGATCTTCGGCGAGCAGTTCATCGAGGGCTACTGCAGTGAGTTTGAGGCTCGAAATGCTGCAAGTGGCGCGGCTGGCCCCCAACCTGCTGTGCGAAGCCACTGAACGGGTCGACGACTTCCTGCGGAACCAGATCAATCCGGACGGAGGATTCCGGGATCGTGCCGGCTGCAGCGATCTCTACTACACCGTCTTCGGCCTTGAAGGTCTGATCGCCCTGCGACAAGAGCCGCCCTACTCGCGGGTGCGCCCCTTCCTGGAAGGATTCGGGGAGGGCGATGGGTTGGACCTGGTCCATCTGGCCTGCCTGGCCCGCTGCTGGGCAGCTCTTCCTTCCGGCAGCCTCTCTCCCGAAACCTGCCGGCGCCTGGCCGAACGGCTGAAATCCTTTCGAGCCGGAGACGGAGGATACGCACCCACCCCCGGCGCCCCCGCGGGCACCGTCTACCACGGCTTTCTGGTGCTGGGAGCTTACCAGGACCTGGGGGTCCCCATCCCTGACGCTACGGGGTTGGCAACATCGGTCCAGGCGCTTCAATTGGACAGCGGGGGCTTTTCCGGCCGCCCCGGCCTACCGGCCCCTTCCACCCCCAATACCGCGGCAGCCCTGACCCTTCTCCGGCAATTCGGCTCCCCTGCCCTCCCCGGAGGCTCCGACTGGCTCTTGAGCCAGGCCTGCCCCGACGGCGGATTTCGCGCAGCGGAAGACACGCCCATTCCCGACCTGCTCTCGACGGCTACCGCCCTGCATGCCCTGGCCGGGCTACAGGTTTCCTTCGAGCACCTCAAGGAACCCACGCTGGATTTTCTGGACACCCTCTGGACCAGCCGGGGAGCCTTCTTCGGAAACTGGACCGACGACACGGCCGACTGCGAATACACCTGGTACGCCCTGCTAGCCCTGGGCCACCTGAGCCTGTAAGACGCGGTAGCCCACCGGGAGCGCGGGCGTCCCGCCCGCATCCTTATTCCTGCAAACAGCCTCCCGTCCATTGCCACTCCCTCGCAAAGCGCACCAAACCCGCCTTGACGGGGTTCTTTTCCATAAGGCGGAACGCAAGAAATTGCACTGTTCCCGCTTCATCGAAGTGCGGGAGGCAGCCACGATCGTGCCAAGGCTTGTGCGGGCGGGACGCCCGCGCTCCCGGGTGGCCGTTTTGACAGACACCATTGCTTGCACCGCTAAACCAGTCCGAGAAATGATTGCAGTGTAGCCAATGCCCATTGAAGATAAAATCTCAGGAAACTGTCAGGTTTTGGGCTAACCATATCCGATGAATTCAAATACTGTGCTCGATCGCGAAAAACTCAGGCACACCTTGGCTCGCGCTACCCACAAGCTGCTGGATTCCCGGGTCCCGGAGGGGCACTGGGAGGGTGAGTTGTCGAGCAGCGCTCTCTCCACCGCTACCGCGGTGCTGGCTTTGGCCCTGCTGCTGCGGGAGGGAGAAGGGCGTCTGGATCCGGGTCTGGCGGCCACCTGCCGGAACTTGATGGCCAAGGGAAGGGACTGGCTGCTTGAGAACCAGAATCCGGACGGTGGATTCGGCGATACCGCCGGGAGTCCCGCCAACCTGAGCACCACGGCGCTGGGCTGGGCGGCCTTGACAGCCGCGGACGGTGGTTGTGACCAAGTCCTGAACACTACCCGGGCCTGGCTGACCGCCAGAACCGGAGGTCTCGACGCCGGGGCGCTGGCCACGGCCATTACCGCCCGCTATGGGGATGATCGCACCTTCTCGGCGCCCATCCTGACCGCCTGTACTCTGGCCGGAGCCTTCGAACCGGACAAAGGCGTCTGGAGCCGGGTGCCCCAGCTTCCCTTCGAACTGGCCGTCTGTCCCCCGCAGTGGTTCAAGTGGCTGCGCCTGCCGGTGGTCAGTTATGCCCTGCCGGCCCTGATCGCCATCGGCCAGGTCCGCCACCACTTCCGTCCCACTCGAAATCCCTTGCTGCGTCTGATCCGCTCCCTGGCACGACCAAGGAGCCTGGAGCTGCTGCAGACCATTCAGCCGGCAAGCGGCGGTTACCTGGAAGCGGTTCCTCTCACCAGTTTCGTGATCATGAGCCTGGCGGCCAGCGGGCAGGCATGCCACCCGGTCGTCTTGCGGGGTGTGGATTTTCTGACGGCCACTGCTCGGGGCGACGGATCCTGGCCCATCGATACCAACCTGGCAACCTGGGTGACCACCCAGTCCCTCGCTTCCCTGGCGGCCGGGGGGGATCTCGAATCCCACCTGGATGTGGAAGAGCGCCGAATCCTTCGGCGCTGGCTGCTGGATCAGCAGTATCACAGCCTGCACCCCTACACCCATGCCGAGCCTGGCGGCTGGGCCTGGACCGATCTGCCGGGCGGGGTTCCGGATGCCGACGATACCGCCGGCGCCCTGCTGGCCTTGAGCTACCTGGGACCCGGCGATGTCGAGTCGATTCAAGCCGCTTCCGCCGGCGTGCAGTGGCTGCTCGACCTGCAGAACTCTGACGGAGGCATTCCAACCTTCTGCCGTGGCTGGGGCCGGCTGCCCTTTGACCGCAGCAGCCCCGACCTCACGGCCCATGCGCTTCTGGCCTGGTCAAGCTGGCAACAGGCTGTTCCGCTCCGGCTTCGATCCCGCCTGCAGTCGGCCGGGAGGCGCGGTGTGAACTTTCTGTCCGTTTCCCAACGAGAGGACGGCGCCTGGGTGCCGCTTTGGTTCGGCAACCAGGCGGCCCGGGGCGAAGAGAACCCGACCTATGGCACGGCCCGGGTAGTGCTGGCTCTCAACCGTCTGAGCGACGACGGAGACTTTCCGGTTGAAGGAATGAGGAGTCGGGGCATCGACTGGTTGCTGGCTGCGCAGAACGCCGACGGTGGCTGGGGCGGATCTGTCGGAGTGAAATCCACCATCGAAGAGACAGCTCTGGCGGTACAGACCCTGGCGGATGCCCTGGATGTGGCTTCGCCTTCCCTGGACCTGACGAGGAGCCCCGTGGAGGCCGCCATCGCCAAGGGGGTATCCTGGCTGGTGGCTGACACCCGAGGGGGCCGGGACTTCAAGCCGTCGCCCATCGGGCTCTACTTTTCCAAGCTGTGGTACTTCGAGCGCCAGTATCCGGTCATCTTCTCCGTGGCCGCCCTGGGTCGGGCAGCCTCCGCGGACTATCGATGCACCCCTTCCAATACCTCGGCCGGCGGAGGTGGAAACAGGTAGCTTGTCGTGTAACCGACGACCAGGTCTGCCATGGTTCGACTCCGTTCAATAGGTCGGCTTCCCTACCCCGCGAGGGGCGTGAAAGCTGCCGCGGGTGAGTCCCCGGCCGGCTTCGATGTAGTCGTCTAGCTTCCGCTTCAGATCCGCCACCACGTCCGGATATTTTGCAGCCACGTCCGTCAGCTCGTCGGGATCCTTTTCGCGGCTGTAGAGCTGGGCCGGATAGCGGCCGGAATATTCCTCGGGATTCCACACCGCGCTGAAGTTCCATTCGGGGGTTCTCACCGCCCCGATCCATCCGTAGGCCATGACGGCGTGATCGTGAATGCTCCGGGTTTTTCCGGTGACCAACGGCCAGAAGTCCTTTCCGGTCACCCGTGGGACCGGCTCCAGTTCCAGCCGTCCCAGCAGGGTGGGAACGTAGTCGGGGATCTGGACGAAGCCGCCCACTCGCCGGCCGGCGCCTTCCCTGCCGGGCAGGCGAACCAGCAGGGGCAGATGAGTCACCTGGCGGCGAATGCGTTCCGGCCCTTTGCAGAACTGGCCCTGCTCCCCCAGCAGTGCTCCATGATCAGACATGAAGGCCACGATCGAGTTGTCGAAGAGTCCCAGTTCCTCAATCACCTTGAAGATCTCTCCCAGCCAGTAGTCCACGCATTCGCTTTCGGCGAAGTAGTTGGCTCTCAGCCGTTTGACTCCCTCCTCCGGAACCTCTACATCATCGTAGGGCGGCGTGGTCCAGGTGGGACCCTTGGCATTGGGCATGTATTTGTCCAGGAATCTCCTGGGCGGGTCCCAGGGCTCGTGGGGATCGAAGGCCTCCATTTGGAGGAAGAAGGGGTTGTGGCCGTGATTTTCCCTGAGCCAAGCAATGACCTTCCTGGCGGTGATCTCAATCAGGGATTCGCCCTCCTTCAGCCACCGGCTCATGTTCAGCTTGCCCTGGTTGACTTCCCACCGCAGGTCGGCTCTGGAGAAAGGGCTGAAATTCTCCAGGTAGGCTTCCGGGACCACATCGGTGATCTCCGGAAGTTGGTGAGGCAAGGTGGCGTAGTAATCGAAGGAATGCCCTCTGACCCAGTCGAAATAGCGGAAACCTCGGTGAAAGTTGCGCCCGGGCCGGGTGAAATGGAGAATGTCGGCGATCAGGGCGGTGGCGTAGCCGGCTTCATGAAGGGTCTCGGCCAGGGTGACGTCTTCGAAGAACAGTGGATGCCAGCCGGGCATTTGCACCGGATCATGCTGCTGGTAGTAGTCGAAAGGCACGATTCTTCGCCCCGTCATGAGGTTTCGCCGAATGGGAACCGTCGGCAGTGCCTCCGGGTAGGCATCTTCGAAGATGACGCTGTCCTGCGCAAAGCGGTTGAGGTTGGGGCAGTCCACCTGGTTCCCGCCATAGCAGGCCAGGTTGTCGGCACGAAAGGTGTCCACGTCCAGCAGGATGAGGTTCAGCCGGTTTCCCTTGCCTTTTTGATCGGGCGGTTTTTCCCAGACCCCCCCGGAAACATCCCCGGCGCTCTTCCTCTGCCGGTCGCCGCAGCCGGCGCAGCCGGCCAGACCGACGGCCGCCGCCGAGGCCGGAGCCCGCGTCAGAAATTCTCTTCTGCTGAAATCTTTGGCCGTCATGGAGATACTCCTTTACCTTGTCGGGACCACACCTGTTTCACTCTGTATCAGCCGCCCCATTATATGGGACGGTGGTGCAGCCAGGTGAGAAGTGAATAGTGACTAGTGGAGAGTGGATAGTGATTTGATCGCCACGTTAAGCTTGCCTGAAACAACCGAAAAAAGAGTGATCCACGAAGACACACGAAGAACGACGAAGGGCCACTAAGGCGTTGAGGTTAACCGCGACGGGATACCAAGGTCACGAAGGGATTGTCGATTCGCGATTGTTTCACTCTCGTATGATCCGCCCGGCAGAACGGCGGCGACACTTGTCTGAGATCGAATACCCGGGGAAATTGCTGTCGCCGCCTACGCGGCTCAATTCTTAGAGAGCACGTGGTCCATGGGCTGACGCCCACGGCTAAGTGCTACCGCCGCCTTGGCGGCTGCCTGGAACCCCGGGCTGATGCCCGGGAGATGATCATTTAACTAAAGCATCCCGCGCCCGAGCAGTGTCTTGACTTCGGAGAGAGCGGCGAAGCCGCGGTTGACCCAGATCCGGGGAGGAAACCTCTCCTACAGACCTTCCTTATAAAGCGGCGAAGCCGCGGCAGCACTTAGCCGTGGGCGTCAGCCCATGGGAAACATCGCCTATGGATGTCGAGCCGCGTAGGCGGCGGCAGCAAATGCCGGTGAGCCCAATTGAAGCACAAGCCGACGCAAGGATGAGCCTTTTGCAAAATTCGGCAGCGTGACCTTTGCCGGGGATGGCCACAAAAGGCACAAGAACACAAAAAGAGCAAAACACTGAAAGCCTGCAAGGTGTTGACTCCCGAACCCGTCGCACAAGTTCCGCGCTATCTGCATACATCCGGTCAACCCGGCGCCATGGGGATCAACTTCGGATTGCCAAGACTCGAAATCACGAAATTCGTTTTGTGCTTTTTGTGGTGAACTCCCTTTTCCACCAGGTCGCGCCCGACTATTGAAATAGGCAGAACATCACGATTGCCGGCAAAATGACCTGTCCCACTGCCAATATTGCAAGAGGCTCTCTCGCATGATCTGCACGGCAGGGCTGCGGCCCGGCAACCCGACACGCTCTCTTGAGGAGCAAGAGTGAATGGGAGAACGCCCACCCGGGAGCGCGGGCGTCTCGCCCGCATAGGACTTGGCGCCATAGTAGCGAACCCTGCAAAGGCCGGTTTGGTGCACTGTTCGAGGGAATGCCCCTGGATCGCAGGCTGCTTGCACGAATAAGGTTGCGGGCGGGACGCCCGCGCTCCCGGGCTTCCTCCCGTGACATCGTCGCATCCAAGGAGGTCCATCCGTCTTTGTGTCCATTCGTGTCCATTCGTGGTTCGCCTTTTTTGGCGGTTGGTTGTTTCACCCGCGGATGATTTGCACGCCAGGGCGGAGTTGGACTTATCGCCCGCTGGGCCAGCCGGTGCACGACTTCGCTGAAGAAGGATCGGTTTCGTGAGAAAATACCATCCCTCACGATGACCATAAAGGAGGCGCCTTGAAGAAAATTACTCGTGATCAGGCCAGAAAGTATGCCTTTGATTGGGAAGACGAGCCGCTGTTGAGGGTCAGACCCGGCGAGAGCTTCGAAATCGAAACCTGGGATGCCAGCACCGGCTATTTCCGCACCCCGGACGACAAGGCCATTCCAAGCCTGCGGCCCGGGTTCGACCGGGACCCTCCGCTGGCCAATCCCATTGGCGGACCGGTCTGGCTGGAGGGCGCCGAAGTTGGAGACCTGCTCGGGGTGAACATCGAGGCCATCACGGTGGCGGAGTACTCCTGGACGGCGGTGGGTCCCAACCGCGGGCCTCTGGGCGCCTCAACCCGCTGGCCGGAACTCTCGTCTCAATACACCACCAGGATTTTTCGTCATGCTCCGGGGACGAGCGGGACCACCCGGGACGGCACCTTGCACTTCAATCAACGGATCCAGTGGCCCATCACTCCCTTTGTCGGGACTTTGGGGGTGGCCCCTGACCGCGAGGTAACCACCAGCGGCGACGGGCAGGGTCCCTGGGGCGGCAACCTGGACATCCGCGACCTGGCTCCGGGAAACAAGATCTATCTCCCCATCTTTCACCCGGGCGCCCGCTTTTACCTGGGGGACGTCCATGCCAGCCAAGGGGACACCGAGTTCACCGGGACGGCAGCCGAAACCAATGCCACCGTACGCCTGAGCCTGGAACTGGTGAAGGGCAGGACCATTCCCTACATGCGGATAGAAAAGCCCGATTCCATCGTGGCCGTCCACGCCTACCGGCCCCTGGAAGTTGCCGTGGAAACGGCCACCTTCCACCTGATGGACTGGCTCATCACGGACTACGGGTTCACCCCCACCGACGCCTACTGCCTGGTGAGCGTCTGCCCGGACTTCCGCATCAACGTCTATCAGATGTGCAAGCTGGGGAAGCTGAACTTCGTGGCGGGAGCCGAGATTCCCACCCGCTACCTCGCCCCGTAGGGGGTTCCGTTGGATGACGACTTCCCGGGAGCTCGGGCGTCCCGCCCGCACAAGGCCTGGAATGGGTTCCCTTGCCTGCTTCATTCTAATTGCGATACAGTCTTGACATGACTATGAAGACCTTGGACTGCCAGTCCATTCCATTCACCGTTCACGTCTTTAGGGAGGCCGGCGTGTTTGTGGCGCATGCGGCTGAACTGGACGTATCGAGCTGTGGTAACACGCCTGACAAAGCTCAGGAAAATATCAAAATCGCTGTCAGGGCATTCCTTCAGACGGCCTACAAGCACGGCACGCTCGAAATGATCTTAGAGGAAGCGGGGTATACACACGACACTAACGGATGGCTGGCTCCGGAATTCGTTTCTATGGACCACGTGTCCGTTGAAATTCACTAGATGCCGGCACTTCGTCCCGTCAACTACAGGCGTCTGGTTGCGGTCTTCGAGAAAGACGGCTTCAATTTTTCTCGACAAGCCGGCGATCATCTTATCTACACCAAACCGGGGGTCCCAAGACCCTTGGTCATACCTGTATATCGAGCCGTCCCTGTCTTTATTATCAAGAACCTGCTCAGAAGTTCCGGTATGAACCGTCACCGCTACTTCGAGCTATTAAACTCGTAAACGCACTACAAATTTGTAGGGGAAGGCAAGGTTCCTCCCCAAAAAGTAGGGCGTCATTGGCGTTTTCGAAAAGAATCCATCGACCGGTGGTTGGACGAAACGCGGACGGCAATACCGAAGCGCAAAGGAGGCGCGTGATGGCGGAGCCCCTTGTGGACCAGATCTTGCGAAAGGTCGAGCAAGCCGCCACACTCTATTATCGGTTGCTGCTGGTCGTCGCACCGGCCGGCGCCGGCAAAACCATTGCGTTGAGGGACGTACGGGACCGGACCGGCGCACCTCTGCTGAATGTCAATCTTGAACTATCTCGACGGATGCTGGAGTTGACCGGACGGCAACGGGCCTTACAACTGCCTCAAATTCTTCGAGAGATCGTCAGCAACGGCGGCAGAGAGACGATCCTGCTCGACAACATTGAAGTCCTATTCGACATTGGCCTCAAACAGGACCCGCTTCGACTACTCCAGGGACTTTCCCGCAACAGAACTATTGTGGCTGCATGGAACGGTTCCGTTGCCAATGGTTTCCTGACCTATGCCACTCCTGACCATCCGGAATACAGACGCTGTCCGCTGCGTGATTTTCTGGTGGCAAGCCCGGAGGGAACGATATGAACACAATGGGTCTTTTTGCGAGCGAGCGAAGGCGATGAAATACGGTGACCTGATCCAGTTTGAGCCCATCGAGTCCGTAGTCCAACTCCGGGACGCCGACGAATCGGCTGCGGCCCGGCAGCTTGTCGAGACCTACGCCATCTCCGAGGAGATGGCAGAAAAACTGACGGCCATGGTCATCCCCCAACTGCAGTTCGAGCGCCCGACCGACAACAAAGGCCTTCTGATCGCCGGCAACTACGGCACCGGCAAATCCCACCTCATGTCAGTAATATCAGCGGTTGCAGAGAATGCCGACCTCACAGCCAGTCTCAGCGATGCCGACGCGGCGAGTGCTGCCCGGAAAATCGGCGGCCGGTTCAAGGTGGTTCGGACTGAGATCGGGGCGACTACCATGTCCTTGCGGGATATCGTTGCCGCCGAGCTGGAAGATCACCTTGCGGCGATAGGAGTGGTTTACAGCTTCCCCTCCACCGACAGGGTACCCGGTAACAAACGGTCCTTTGAAGAGATGATGACCGCTTTCCACCAGCTCTATCCGGACTACGGTCTGCTCCTCGTGGTAGATGAACTCCTCGATTACCTGCGCTCCCGCAAGGACCAGGAACTCATTCTGGATTTGAACTTCCTTCGCGAAATCGGCGAGGTTTGCAAGGACCTGCGTTTTCGCTTTATGGCTGGCGTACAGGAAGCCATCTTCGACAGTCCCCGCTTCTCGTTCGTATCCGACAGCATTCGCCGGGTGAAAGATCGGTTCGAGCAAGTGCTTATCGCTCGCAACGATGTCAAGTTCGTCGTGGCCGAGCGGCTTCTCAGGAAAACCGGTGAGCAACAGGCCAGGATACGCGAGTACCTGACCCCGTTCGGCAAGTTCTACGACCACATGAACGAGCGCATGGATGAATTCGTCCGGCTCTTCCCGGTGCATCCCGACTACATCGACACGTTTGAGCGCGTGTCTGTGGTGGAAAAACGAGAGGTGTTAAAGACTCTGTCCCTAGCCATGAAGAAGAGGCTCGACCAGGCCATGCCGAACGACCAGCCTGGGCTCATTGCCTATGATACCTACTGGACCCATCTCCGAGAGAACCCATCGTTCCGTTCCGATTCGGACATCAAGGCGGTCATTGATTGCAGCCAGGTGTTGGAGTCCCGTATCCAACAGACGTTCACACGCCCAGCCTACAAGCCCATGGCGCTACGAATCATCCACGCCTTATCAGTACACCGACTCACCACCGGGGACATCTACGCCCCCTTAGGGGCAACCGCCAAAGAGCTTCGTGATGGTCTCTGTCTGTACCAACCGGGCATCGAGGAGCTGGGCGGTGATCCTGCAGACGATCTACTCTCCCAGGTAGAGACTGTCCTGCGTGAAATCCACAAGACGGTCAGCGGCCAATTCATCTCATCCAACCCGGACAACCGGCAGTGTTACCTCGACCTGAAGAAAACCGATGACTTCGACGCACTGATCGAAAGGCGTGCAGAGAGCCTCGATGCTACCCAACTCGACCGCTACTACTACGAAGCCCTGAGACAGGTCATGGAGTGCACCGATTCCACCTATGTCACCGGCTACAAGATCTGGCAGCACGAACTGGAGTGGATGGACCGCAAGACAGCTCGCCAAGGCTATCTTTTCTTTGGCGCGCCCAACGAACGCTCCACGGTCGTCCCGCCTCGGGACTTCTATCTGTACTTCATCCAGCCCTTCGATGCGCCATTCTTCAGGGATGAGAAGAATTCCGATGAATTGTTTCTGCGACTCAGCAAAACAGACGATGAATTCCTCACTGCGCTTCGGAGTTATGCCGCAGCCCTGGATCTGGCTTCCACCTCATCGGGACACGCCAAGTCCACTTACGAGACCAAGTCATTCCATTTTCGGCGAGACCTGGTGCGGTGGCTTATTAGGCACAAGGCCGATGCCATCGAAGTCACCTATCAGGGGCGCACCAAGTTACTTACGCAGTGGGCACAAGGCAAGTCCATCCGGAAACTGTCTGGCATTGCTGACGAGGAACGCGTGAACTTCCGCGATCTGATCAACACGGTCTCCGGAATCTGTCTGGACGCTCATTTCCAGGATCGAGCTCCCGAATACCCTCGATTCGCGGTGTTGATCACAGGGGACACTCGACACTTGGCGGCGGAAAACGCCATAGAGGCCGTAGCCGGTCAAAGGCCCAGCCGGCAAGCCACGGCAGTACTGGACGCTTTGCAGCTTCTCGACGGCGAAAAGCTCGCTCCCGAAAAATCAATGTACTCCCGACACATTCTGAATCTGCTCGAAAAGAAGGGTCATGGTCAAGTCGTCAATCGCTCCGAACTGATCCAGGATGACCAGGGTCTGGAGTACATGGACAAGAATCGGCAGCGTTTGGAGCCGGAATGGGTGGTTGTTGTCCTGGCCAGCCTGGTCTACTCGGGCCATGTCGTTCTTGCCGTCCCCGGCAGGAAATTCGACGCAGTCGGACTTGCGCAGTTGGCCGCGATGTCTATCGATGAACTGACCCAGTTCAAGCACATCGAGCGGCCCAAGGACTGGAACCTGCCCGTCCTTGTGGCTCTGTTCGAACTGCTGGGTCTTGCACCCGGGATGGCCCAATTGGTCACACAAGGCAAGAACGAACCTGTCCAACAGTTGCAGAAGGAGATTTCCGACAAGGTGGAAAGCCTCCTGCTTGCGCAGAGGAGCTTGCAAGGCGGCCTGTCCTTCTGGGGCCAAAGCTTGCTGGCCGAGGAAGAGGCGAAGAAACTCCGGAACCGGTTGAACGAGACCAAGACTTTTCTGGAATCGCTGCAAGCCTACAACATGCCTGGCAAGCTCAAGAATTTGCGGATTGATGCCACGGCAGTGGCGGGCCATCGAGCCGGATTCGATTCACTGTCCCGGATCCGATCTTTGGAGAATTTAGGAACCGATCTCAACGCTACCGTCTCCTACCTTTCTACGGCCGAGGTCGGCATGCCGGCGAAGCATGTCTGGGTAGGCAGGGTCCAGGACGCTCGGAATCACGCCCTTGAGCAATTCAGCGATCCCAAAAAACGGGACGACGTAACATTCCGCAGGCGGATGAGGCGCCAATTGAACGACCTCAAGAACGATTATGTGCATAGGTACCTGACACTGCATGCCAGGGCGCGGCTGGGCGTCAACGAAGATCAACGCAAGACCAGGTTCATGAACGATGGCCGACTAAAATCACTCCAGAGGCTATCTACCATTGAGTTGATGCCCCGACAGCACCTTACATACCTCCAAGACCGCTTAGGGGGACTGAGGAGTTGCTTCGCGCTTACGGAACAAGATTTGAAGGCATCCACCATCTGTCCGTACTGTGATTACAAACCAGGCACGGAACCATCCACCGCGCCTGCGGGATTGCTATTGGATAATCTGGACAAGGAACTGGACCAACTGATTACGGATTGGACCCGAACATTGTTGATCAACCTGGAATCCTCGACAACCCGGGCAAACCTGGATCTGCTCACCCCTGCCTCCCGGAAGTTGATCGATGCCTTCATCGAGAGACAAGCGCTGCCGGGTAACCTAGACCAGGACTTCATCCATGCTCTGAATGAAGTCTTTTCCGGGCTTCAGAGGGTATCAGTCAAGTCCGCAGACCTGCGCGCAGCGTTGCTCTCAGGAGGTTCACCGGCGACACCTGCGGAGATGAAAAAACGATTCGAAAGGTACCTGGACGAACTCCTTAAGGGAAAGGAAGCCGACAAAGTCAGGATCGTGTTGGAGTGACCCATGGCACTAACGTATTCCGACCGGCAGATTGCGGTGCTGCTGCAAGAGCGCAAACCACTGCCACCCGACTGGCGGAGCAGGACTCGTCTTCGACCCAAGTGTGGGCACAGTGAACAGCAATTGCAACTGACCGGGGATCAGGGGAGCGAGTTCCACCTGATCCTCAGGCAGAACACAATCAATCCACTTGACTTCTCGATAATCCTGGCAGTCAGGGTCCCGCAGTCGAACCAGCTATTTCGACTTCGCCGTCACAATGGCAAGAGCCATGAGCACACCAACCACATCGAAGACACGACATTCTATGACTTTCACATCCACTTCGCGACTGAACGATATCAGGAGATCGGAACGCGGGAGGATGCCTACGCCGAGCCCACCGACCGCTATGGAGACTTCCATAGCGCCCTTCATTGCTTGATCGATGATACCAGCCTCTATGCTCCATCGGAGGCGCAACGCAGCTTATTCGAGGGGGTTTAGTCAATGTCCATTGAGAACATGGAGCGGGACTTTCGCGATAAGGTTTGCGCGAAGGTTCGTTTGGTGCCGGAAGGAATGGCGCGTTTCCGCGTGTTCACGCCCTTTTTGTTCGAGGACGGCGATCATTTAACAATTGTCTTGAAGCAAGAGGGCGACCGGTGGGTGCTTTCCGATGAAGCGCATACCTACATGCACCTGACCTATGACATCGATGAGAGGGATCTTCAAAGCGGCACGCGCCAGAAGGTCATCTCGAATACGCTATCCACTTTTCGGATCGAGGATCGAGACGGAGAATTGGTACTTAATGTGCCGAATGAACGTTACGGGGACGCACTCTATTCCTTTGTGCAGGCGCTTCTCAAAATTTCAGACGTCTCATATCTGTCGAGGGAACGGGTTCGATCCACCTTCATGGAAGATTTTCATGCACTGGTGAGTTCCGCCATCCCGGAAGAGCGAAGAGACTTCGATTGGAGCGACCCCGCGCATGACCCCCATGGCATGTACACCGTCGACTGCCGGATCAACGGAGCGTCTCGACCACTTTTCATTCACGCCTTGGCCAGTGACGGTAGGACGCGCGATGCCACAATCACTCTGCTTCAGTTCGAGAAGTGGAGGATCCCGTTTCATTCTTTGGCGATCTTCGAAGATCAGGAGACGATCAATCGCAAAGTCCTGGCGCGCTTCAGCGACGTCTGTGAAAAACAGTTCTCCAGCCTCACCGCCAACCGCGATCGGATCACGCGCTTCCTGAATGAGAGCATCTCAGCACGTTGAACCGTCGAAAACCTCAGCATCACATGACATCAAGCCAAGATGATCGAAACCTCATGACCGAGCCGCGACCGCGAATCTTTATCAGCTCGGTTATGTGTGGCTACGAAAACTTTCGGGATGCTGCAGGGGATGGTATCCGTCAAGCCGGCTGTAAGGCTGTAAGGGCCGAAGATTTTCCTGCCGCTACTGCCTCTCCCCGCAATAGCTGTCTCGACGGAGTGCGCAGTGCGGATGCTGTTGTGCTCTTGCTCGGCCAACGCTACGGGTTCGTTGGACCCTCCGGGTTGGCCGTAACCGAGGAAGAGTATGAAGAGGCACGGAAGAACCACACGCCTATTCTCGTCTTCCTCGAGTACGGCAAACGTGACGCCAAACAACAGGAATTCGTAAACAAGGTGCAGGGCTATGTCGATGGACACTGGCGCAAAGTCTTCCGAAATTCGGCAACTTTGACGGATTTGGTCCGGGGCGCTGTCCTGGCAGAGAATTTGGGTGGGGCACGGCTTCACGAGGGTCAGGCAAGAAATCGTATTGATGCTTTGTTTCGTCTGCGCCCGCCCGAGGTTTCGGACGCTGTCTGGCTTAAGACGGTATGGGTGACATCGCGAGACGAGGAGATCATTGATCCTCTGGACTTGGACGATGCGGGATTCATTCGCAAGGTCCTGCGTTTGGCTCACGAATGCGTTCCACCGCTGTTTGACTATCGGGAGCAGAAACGACCCCAAGCACAACCTGAGTTTCTACGTATCGAACAAGGTGACGTCGAGAGGTGGCAATCAAGTCCAGCACTCGCGATATTGGAAATCCACACCGATGGTGTGCTGACCATAATCCAGAATGCCATTGAGACCAAGGATCGGAGCGACCCGACAGATGGGTTCTTTGAGATGTATTTTCTAGAGCCTGCCATCGTTCAAGCGAGGCTCAAAGAGGCTTGGTCTTTCGCTGCGGCTTGGTGGAAGGACCGCGATCCCTACTTGCGATATGATCAATTGCTCTATTCTGTCGCTGTTTTCGACGTAGGTACCCGAGCTTTCAGGCCAACGCCGCGTCAAGCGAGTAGCTTAACCATACCTCCCGAGTGCCCGCATAACCCACTGCAGGTGTTCGACAGGCCGCGACGCATTTCTCGCCTCAACCTCTTTCAACCCGATACCGAAGTCGAACGGATCATCAAGCTGCTTGAGCGTCAGTTCACGCAATGGAACAACCGATGGTAGAAGGCAACCCAGTAAGGCGCACAACGAGCGTGAAGGCTGTTGTCAATCGTGTGAAACAGTGCGGGTCGCCGGGTGGACTGGAGAGATAACGAGGATGCGGCATGGCGCGAAGTAAGGGGGATCACCGGACAGGACAGCTTGTCCGGAGTATTTCCGGACAAGATGAAATGTTCGAGAAGTCCTACGAAGAAGTACTCGAAACCCGGCGCAGTCAACCTGTCGAGTGCTTGGGGCGGAGCTTCGAGAACGACAAGAAACGCAGGGAATTTTTTCTGGAGAAGCTGCGCCGGAAGCTCAAGGACCCGGAGTTCCGCAAGATCGAGGGTTTCCCGATCGGTGCGGACGAGGACATCCTGGCTCTGTCCGACCCGCCGTACTACACAGCATGCCCCAATCCGTTCCTGGCCGAGTTCGTCAAATGTCATGGCCGTCCCTATGATCCCGAACAGGCCTATCACCGCGAGCCGTTCGCAGTGGATGTCAGCGAAGGCAAGACCGATACGCTCTACAAGGCTCACGGCTACCACACCAAGGTGCCGCATCGGGCAATTGTTCCGTCCATCCTCCACTATACAAAGCCCGGCGACATTGTGCTGGATGGGTTCTGCGGCTCCGGCATGACCGGGGTGGCCGCACAGTGGTGCGGCACGGCGCCGACCGCGTTCCGGCGGGAACTCGAACAGCGATGGTTTAAAGAAGGGCGAGCGGCCCCGGAATGGGGCGCGCGCCACGCGGTCCTTGGCGATCTGTCACCAGCAGCCACCTTCATCGCCGCGAATTACAATATCCCCTTTGACGTCCATGCGTTCGCCAAGGCGGCACGGAAGCTGCTCGATGAAGTCGAAGAAGAGATCGGCTGGATGTACGAGACGTTCCATACCGATGGAAAAACCAGGGGGCGGATCAACTACACCGTGTGGAGCGAGGTGTTTTCGTGTCCGGAGTGTGTCGGCCAAGTCGTGTTTCTCCACGAGGCGCTCGATAAGAATACCCAGAAGACCCGATCTGTTTTCCCCTGTCCGCACTGCTCGGCGGAACTGACCAAAGGCAACCTCGAACGCTCCTTTGAAACTCTTGTTGACGCAGCTTCAGGTGAAGCTTGGAAGCGTATACGCTTCCAAGCTGTCTTGGTTGACTACAGCGTGGGCAAGACGAGATTCCAGAAGGAACCGGATAGCAACGACCTTTCCACTCTTGATCGCATCGACAATCTCAAGCTGCCATCCAGCATTCCTACGAATGCGTTCCCCATCGACGAGATGTACCATGGTTCGCGACTCGCACCGAAGGGATTTAGACAGGTGCACCAAATGTTCCTGCCGCGAGCTGCTCAATCGCTGGCGGCCATGTGGCGCCGGGCTGACGGGTGGGAAGATCAGCGGCTACGAAACATGCTGCTTTTCTTTGTTGAACAGGCAGTGTGGACGATGTCCTTGCTGAACCGATTTCGGCCCACTGGATATTCTCAAGTGAACCAATTTCTAAGCGGCGTTTTCTATCTTCCATCGCAACACGCTGAAGTCAGCCTTGCTTATGTGTTGTCAGGCAAATTGGAACGGCTTGTTTCAGCATTTTCTAGTAGGACGCTTCCTAAATAACATATCAACATTTACACGACTGAGATCTCGTCCATCTTGTAGGTCCACTTGAATACCACCGGGTCTTCGTTCAGCCGGTCGATGTAGCGTTCGATGCGTTGCCGCAACTCCGCCTTGGACTCCACCCGCATCCCGCGCAACAGCGTGTTGGTCAGCTTCGCGAAGAACGATTCGACCATGTTCAACCAGGAGCCGTGCTTGGGTGTGAAGACAAACTCGAATCGGTTCGCCATGGTCGCCAAGTAAGCCCGCGTCTCCTTCGAGACATGCGCCGAATGGTTGTCAAGCACCAGCCGGATGCGTGCCCCGGCCGGATAGGCCCGGTCCAACTGCCGCAGGAAGGCCACGAACTCCCGGCTCCGGTGCCGCTCCACCACAGCCCGGTGTATCTGACCGGTCATCAGATCCAGTCCTGCCATCAGCGTCAGCGTTCCATGCCGCTGGTACTCGTAATCACGCCCCGTGCCGACATGTTTGCCCGGCTTGGGCGGCAGGTCGGGAGCCACCCCGCCAATGGCCTGGATGCCCGGCTTCTCGTCGTAGGAGACAAAGACCGTCAACGGGCCCTTCGGGGCGTCCTTCCGCTGGCGGGCCAGTTCAACCAGTTTGTACACCACCAGTACTTGGGCCATCTTCGTGTCGAATTCCGGATCGCGTTTCTCCAGATAATACTCGATCTTGTGCGGCCGTAGCCGGTGACCCGCCAGTATCTTCGAGACCGTGCCGCGTGCCAGCTTCGCCAGACTCGGGTGGCCCGCCTGCTCGCAGTGGGCACGAACATGACTTGCCAGCAGACGGGTCGTCCATAGCTCCTCCGGGTAGCCCAGTGCCTTCGGCTTGACGCAAGCCAGCGAAACCACCCAGGCACGCGCCTCCGAGGAGATGGTCCCGGGACGCCCCTTGCGCGGCAGGTCCCCCAGCGCCGCCAGCGCGCCCAGTTGCAGACCCTTGTCGACGCACCGCTCCACCTTGGGCCGGTTCGTGCCCAGCGCGCGAGCAATCGCTGAGACGGTCTGGCGCCCAGCGTAGCCCAGTAAAATCCTGGCCCGTTCCACATGCTGCGCCGACTCCGAACGGGACCGGCTAATTCCCTCCAGCCTCGCTCGCACCTCGTCACTGAGGACCAGACTGGCTCGTCGGCTTGTGAAGGGCACCGAAATCTCTCCGAAGCCACCGGATGTCGAGGACTCCAGAGTACAAGGGATCGGTGCTGAATTGCAATATTATATTGGAATCATACTACTAGTCAACCCATTCGACACACTACGGCGATGACTTCAGTTGCAGATTGTGCTCGAACGCTGATTCCAGACGATTCGATCGACTACGTTTTCACCGACCCTCCCTTCGGAGAAAATATCTTCTACGCCGACCTCAACTTTCTCGTCGAGTCATGGCACGGCATCCTTACGCGCAGTGAGCCCGAAGCGATCGTAGACCGGGCGAAAAGCAAGGGAATCTCCGATTATCAGCACCTGATGCAGCGGTGCTTCGAAGAGTATTGCCGTGTCCTCAAGCCAGGCCGCTGGATGACGGTCGTCTTCCACAATTCCAGGAACGCCGTGTGGAACGCCATCCAGGAGGCGATGCTGGCCGCCGGCTTCGTGGTTGCGGACGTCCGGACTCTCGACAAGCAACAGGGCTCTTACCGGCAGGTCACCAGTACGGCGGTCAAACAGGACTTGGTGATCTCCGCGTACAAACCGAACTACGGCTTGGAGGAACGCTTCACGCTCGAAGGGGGAAACGAAAACGGCGCCTGGGATTTTACCCGCACACACATGCGTCAATTACCGGTGTTTGTTTCTAAGGAGGAACGGGGCGAGGTCATCGCCGAGCGCCAGAACTACCTGCTCTTCGATCGCATGGTGGCCTTCCACGTTCAGCGTGGCGTGACCGTTCCCCTGTCTGCTGCCGAGTTCTACGCGGGCCTTGAACAGCGCTTCCCTTCGCGGGAAGGGATGTACTTTCTGCCGGAACAGGCGGTGGAGTACGACAAGAAGCGCATGACGGTCAAGGAAGTCCTTCAACTTCAGCTTTTTGTCTCCGACGAGGCCTCGGCCATCCAGTGGCTCAAGCAGGCGCTCACCAGGAAGCCGCAGACCTTTCAGGAGATTCATCCGCAGTTTCTTCGGGAAATCGGTGGCTGGCGGAAGCACGAGAAGCTGCCGGAACTGTCCGAAATGCTGCAGCAGAACTTCCTGCGGTATGACGGCGGGGCCGAGGTTCCCAGCCAGATCCACAGCTACCTCTCCACCAACTTCAAGGAACTCCGCAACCGGCCCAAAGTCGATTGGCTGCTCAAGGTCAAGGCCAAGAATCGCTGGTATGTCGCCGACCCGAACAAGGCCGCCGACCTGGAGAAACTACGCGAACGAACCCTGATGCGAGAATTTGAAGAGTACCGGCAATCGAAACACAAACGGCTGAAGGTGTTTCGTCTGGAAGCCGTCCGCGCCGGGTTCAAGAAAGCCTGGCAGGAGCGCAAATACAAAACCATCATCTCAGTGGCCCGCAAGATCCCGGAAACTATCCTTCATGAGGACCCGAAGCTCCTCATGTGGTACGACCAAGCAGTGACGCGCACGGGAGAGGAAGCATGACGGCAAAGAAGAGCATCTTCAAAACCAACTTTGCCAGGACATCCGATCCTGCCGATCCGGAAGCATTGTTTCTCAACTTACGAGGACGAGTTCCAGAGATTAGACACCTGTGGTCCCACCAAGCTGATTTGTTGAGAGCTTATTACCAAGAGCCTTTTGCAAAATTCGGAATCGGGCATGACATTGGGCTGGCAACAGTGATGTTCCGGCGGTGACAACCCAGCTGCAAAGACCCTTTTGAAGGAAAAAGCCCGAATCTGATGGCCGGATGGCCAGCGGTCGCCGGACGCAGGCACAGCTTACCCGCTCCCGGCCTTGAGGCGGGCGAACCTGCTGTGCGGTTGGGGGTGGCAACCCGGTTTTCAGAGCGTCAGGCGCATCAACTGATCCACCGTCAGGGCCAGAATGCCGAACATCAGGTGGCACCTCACCTTGTCGGGGCCGCGAACCCTCACCTGCCTCCCGCCAAACTCCTCCTTGAGCCGTCCGTTGACCCGCTCCACCGTCGAGCGTTCCCGGTAGCGCCGCGCCTCGGGAGTCACTTGGCCGATACAGCGCCGGGCCAGTGCCTCCCGCTTCCGCTCGGCTTTCAAGGCAGCTCTTCGGCGGGGGTTGACGTCAATAATCGGCACATGCCCCAGCTTCTCACTGAAGGCCCGGATCTCCGGCGCATCGTAGGCGCTGTCCATCAAGTCGTAGAGACTCTCGACCCGCCTTGCCGTCAGCGTCGCCAGCGGGATGGCTGCCTGAGAGTCATGCACCGAGGCCGAGGTCAGCAGACAACTGACCGGAATCCCGCCGTCAATGGCGTCGAGGTGCAGCTTGTAGCCGGTCCAGCTCTCCTGATGCCCCTTGGCGTTGCGCTTGACGCCGATGTCGCAGGCCTTGGGCAACTCCTTCAACATTTCCTCCAGCGTCATCGACCCCTGCCGCTCCAGCCGGCTCAACCGCTTGGGCCGTCGTTCGCCCTTCGGCGGCCGGCCCCGCCGGCGCTTCCGCTTGGCCTCCGGGGCAGCCTTGGCCGCTGGCTTTTCCCGTCCCGCAATCGCCGTCGAGTCCCTCGACACATGCCCCGCCAAGTGGCCCTTCAGCGTCTCCTCCAGCAATGCCTCGTGCAAACGCCCCGGCAGGTCGCTCTCAGCGAATTCCGCAAAGGCCCGCGAGAAGGTCGACTCGCTCGGCACCTCCCACGCCCTCTCCCAGCCGCACAGCCGCCGCAGCCTCCCCTCACTCCTCAGCCGCTCCACCAAACCCCGCGTGGTCTCCACCTCCAGCATCGACTTCGCCAGATAGGCCCGCGCCAGCACTGCCCGATCCTCCAGCGGCCGGCCACGCCAGCCCCGACTGTAAGGCAGCAACTCCTCCACCCGCACCAACTCCAATACCTGCACCAGCCGCTGGTAACGCTCTCCCAGAGGCCCCAAAACCTCCTCCAGCAGGGGAAACAGCTCTCGTTGAAACCGGAACCAGTGTCGTGATAGGGTTTCCCTAAGGGGCAACTTCCACCTCCGTTCATCATGTGGTTCAGACACCTTCATGATACAACAGACAGTGGTCTTGCCCCTCCTTCCACCTGCCCTCCTTGATCTTTCCCCCCGTGAAAATTCCCGCTATCTGCGAATTTTGCAAAAGGCTCCCAAGAATGTCGTGATATTCGCGACGTGGCTGTGGAACTCCCTACCGGTGCCGGAAAGACACTTGTCGGACTTTTAATCGCGGAGTGGAGACGCCGAGCGCGTAGGGAGCGAATCGCCTATCTCTGCCCAACACGCCAACTCGCGAGGCAGGTTTACGAGCAGGCGAAAGGCTATGGAATAGAAGCACATGTCTTGGTTGGAAAGCAGAGTAGTTACCCACCGAGAGAGTTTAGTGAATATCAGTCGAGTCGCGCTATCGCCGTAACTACCTATAGCGCAGTTTTCAATATCAGTCCCCGAATAAGGGATGCCCAGACTTTGATTCTGGACGATGCTCATGCTGGCGAGAATTTCATGGTCAGTATGTGGTCTGTAGAAATTTCACGTTCAGACATTCCCCACACCTACTATGCTCTTGTGGAACTCCTACGTAATGAATTGGATGCCGCGTTCTATTCAGATATTTCAGAACACAGTGACTGGAGTCCTATAAAGGCCGGCAAAATCGAACTGGTTTCTGGCACTTCAATCCGTAAACACGCAAATGCGATAAGAGACTTACTTGACGGAAGTCTCAAAGGAAGTACATCTCCGCGGTTTGCGTGGAATGTGGTCAAGGATCACGCTGAAGCCTGTAACTTTTTCGTTTCTTGGAATTCAATTCTCATCCGGCCATTCATCCCGCCAACTCAAACGCATCCCCCCTTTTCGCAAGCAAAGCAGCGGGTTTATATGTCGGCGACTCTGGGGGCTGGTGGGGAATTGGAACGTCTTACGGGCGTCAATTCAATCAAGCGATTACCACTTCCTACAGGATGGGACAGGCAGGGCAACGGACGACGGCTATTTCTCATTCCTGAGCTTGAAATGACCAACGAGGAGATGATTGAAGTTGTAGAAGGTGCGATACAGAAGTTTGACCGAAGTCTTATTCTCGTACCGAGTCGATATGACCCTGAAGGGACAGCGCTGGTCAACGCAGTTGAACAATTGGACATAAAGATTCTCCACGCTTCTGACATAGAGGAAAGCATTGAGCCATTTCTAAAACATGAAAAAGCAACCTTACTGCTATCACGCTACGATGGTTTGGACTTGCCAGATGAAGCGTGTCGTCTTCTCGTATTCGGCGGACTGCCCAGTGGAACAAATCTGCAAGAGAGGTTTCTCTGGTCCAAAATCAAGGCGTTTTCTTTACTTAGAGATCGTGTGATAACACGCTTTACCCAGGGAGTTGGTCGCTGCACACGATCTGACAATGACTTTGCGGTTGTATTCTTGGTCGGGCGTCGGTTGGTTGATTTTCTCTTAAAGAATGAAAATCGCCTCATTTTGAATCCCGAGCTACAGGCAGAACTTGAATTCGGTATCGACAATTCAAGAGATAAGAATGCCAAGGATTTCGAGAAGGTATGGAAAGCGTTCTTGTCAAGGGATGATGATTGGAAAGATGCAGAGGACGCAATACTCGCCTTACGGGATAGTTCGTCCCGTCGCAATGATCCGATATCAAAACGATTGAAATCTGTAGTCAGTGACGAGGTTGCCTATCTCTATGCATTGTGGTCGGGCAACTTTGAGGAGGCACTTGAGTGCGCCCGAAAAGTCGCAGATGCACTCGGCGGCGATGAAACAAAGCCATATCGTGCTTGGTGGTACTACCTTTCGGCCGAAGTAGCGATGGTTCTCCATGAGACTAGTAGAAACAACGTCTACTACGACACGGCTAGCGATTTACTGAACCGTGCCTCAAAATGTTGTATCGGCGTCAGCTGGTTTGCGCGTTTAGGTCGTTCTTTCGGTCCGAATGGAAAAACTTCAGAAGTTGATGAGATGTCTGCGTTAGCTGCGGAAACGATCCGAGGACATTTGGCCGATTGGGGTGCTGTCGGAGCGAGATTTGAGCGACAACTCAACCAAATAGGGGAGGATCTCCAGTCCACCAGACATACAGTATTCCATCAAGGTCTCAAGGGACTCGGCGAGATGCTCGGATTCCAGGCAGAGTTACCTCAAGGGAATGCCGTGCCTGACTGTATTTGGTCCATCGAAAACCTCGTTCATGTTGTACATGAGGCAAAATCAGAGCACACGCCGGAAGGTCCTTTAGGAGTCAATGATATTCGGCAGGCTCAAAGCCACGACAACTGGGTTCGTACCAATCGAACATATGACGACAATACCAAGATTTTATGTCTAATTGAGAGCCCCCGTATGACAGTCGATCCAGAAGCTCTTCCTCATGCTGGATCACTTTGCCATGTCACTCTCGCACAACTAAAGGAAATATATGATGGGGTCGCTGCCGCCCTCCGCCGAGTCAGGTCAAAAATGACCAGACTCAGTGACGAAAAAGTCCTTGAGGAACTGTCCCGGGAGCTAAATGTTGGCAACATCACTCCAACACGATTAGTGGATAGACTTTCCCAGATGCCAGTCATAGACATGGAAAATCGTCGTAGTTGAAGAGAAAAGTGGAACCCGAAAATGGGGCCACTTAGTACACCGGTTCATAAGTATTGCGACGTATATTAGGCGGCAAAGTCGAGACGCGCAAGGAGGTCACGAAGGTGAGCTCTGGTGAACTTCCATTGGAAGGACCGAGCCGAGCATTGGTAATGCTGTTCGAACTGTCGCAGGCGCCGGGAGAGAGCCGACGGGGAGGGAAAGTCATTGGGAGTAAGAACCTTGCGCTGGACGATAGAGAAATAGATTTCCACTTGATTGAGCCAACCGGCGTGGATGGGACCGTGAATCAGGCGTAAGTTAGGAAAACGCCCCTGCAAGCGTTGAATCGAAGCCGGACCGCGGTGGCAGGTACCGTTGTCGACAATCCAAAAGACCCGATGGGCATGGCGGTAGGGATCCTGATTCATGACCTGGTGGACCAAGCGGTCGAAGGTGACAATGGTGCTGCGAGACTCGCAACGGCTATAGACCTTAGCTTGGTGGACATCCCAGGCAGCCAGATAGGCCCAGGATCCGAGGCGTCGATTCTCATGCTTGATCTTGAGGGGCGAGTGGGCCCGGGGAGGCAGAGAGAAGAGCAGGCCATGCGAGTGTTCGAATCCAAAGGTAGCCACTATCGCCGAAAGTGTAGTCGCCAACAGCTTTATCTGTTGGGTGTCGCTGCCGGGTTGAGAAGGGCGCATGGCTAACTGGCGCGACCATATTCTCACAGAGTTCACCCCCAAGGTGGCCCGGCTGACGCTGGTTTCCGATCCCGACGGGCTGCTTCTGGAGGAAGGTATTCTTGCGGGTATACTCCAGCGGGGCTTCGAGCCGATCCCGTTCGAGGACCCCGTCGCCTTCCGATATGCCTACGAATCCCGGTTTCGCTCCGGCTGGGACCGGGGGGAACAAACAGATCTGGTGGTGGTGCTTCATTCCGGCGCCAGTGACCTCGACTCCCTGCCTTACGATCTGCTCCAGGCGGGCCGCCGGTTGTCGTTCAACCTCGGCGACATTTTTCCTAACCTGAGCTATCCCGTTGTTGCCGTCTTGGACCGCGGAGATCTGGACGTGCTCTATGAGGCCCAGGAGCGGCACGCTCCCGGTGTGCTCGGCGACAACCCCACCAAGGAATTCGTTCTGCGGCATGTCTTCGGGATAACGCCGGAACTCGTCAGAACACCCTCCGACCTTCTGCGCCTGTTGCTGCGCCGCCACTACCGTAAACAACGAATCCCCTCCTTGCTTGATGAGCGCTTAGTACACGTTCTCCGCCGCCAGGGTGGTTTTGAATCGTGGCCTCTTGAATCAATCATCCCGGATCGTGAGGTTTTTTTCTCATTTCTCCAGGAACGCTGGCCCATCTTTCTTGACCGGACTGCAAAATCGGCAAAACAGAAAGGTTCCGGTGTTCGCGAGGATGCGACGCCCTATCGACTTGAGCTGCCCGGTCCTGCGGATTTGTCATTCGACCATGCCGACGTCCGTGTCTACATCGACAACCTCTTTCTCGAAGGACTTTTGGAAGCCGTTCCCCATGAAAAGGCTGAATCTTTGTCGAAATCCTGGGTTGCCGCCGGCATCCGCACGGACGACCGGGCCGATCGGGCGCGACGCGTAGATAGCCTCCTCGACACCCTGCCCTCTGCCATTCCAAACCTGGACGCGCGTCATGAGGACTGGTTCCGTATTGCCGGAAATTGGGCTGAGCTTGTCAGTCTTGTGCTGGACCCGGATGCGGCGCTGACGGAGCCCGCAGGCCAAAAGATGGTGAGGCTGCAAGCCCGCATTGATGACGCGCTCCTATCCTGGCTGACAAAACGCTATGCAGGACTGGTCAACCTACCTCCGGTTCCGCCGGTGATGCTCCATCACATTCCGCGGTTCCTCTCCAGACACGTCGACGGCGCCCGGCAGCACAAGGTGGTCCTGGTCCTGGTGGACGGCCTTTCGCTGAATCAATGGATCGTCTTGCGAAAAGAGCTTGCCCAGAAACGTCCGGGATTGCGCTTCCGGGAAAACGCGGTATTTGGCTGGATTCCAACCATTACATCGGTTTCTCGTCAGGCGGCCTTCGCGGGAAAGCCGCCCCTGTACTTTCCGAACAGCATCCACACTACGGACAAGGAGCCGGCGTTGTGGACCCAGTTCTGGGTGGACCAGGGGCTGGCGCAGCACGAAGTCGCATACGCCAAGGGGTTGGGTGACGGTGATCTGGGGGATGTGGAAGCGATTGTCGCCATGCCAAGGCTACGGGTCGTCGGCCTGGTTGTCGATAAGGTGGACAAGATCATGCACGGCATGGAATTGGGTGCTGCGGGGATGCACAACCAGGTCCGGCAGTGGGCCGCTCAACCATTTATGACGAAGCTTCTGGATCTGCTCCTGGAAAACGGGTTCCGCGTTTACCTGACTTCGGATCATGGAAACATCGAGGCGGCGGGGTGCGGCCGGCCGTCAGAGGGAACGGTTGCCGACTTGCGCGGCAGACGGGTTCGAATCTACCCTGATCCCTCACTGCGTCATCAGACCCAAGAGCGATTTCCAGGCGCCCTGGAGTGGCCACCAATCGGATTGCCGACGAACTACTGGCCTCTGTTGGCCGCAGAACGCTCGGCGTTCGTGCGTAAAAAGGAACGCCTGGTTTGCCACGGTGGAGCGTCTCTTGAAGAACTCATCCTCCCTCTTGTTGAAATCGAAAGGAGGGGTGCGTGAGAAGACGGCAGGCTCAGATCGGATTCAGCCAGCGCATTCGACTCGAGTGGTTCGAACATACCGCTCGATTGGTGATGACCGGCGATGACAAGACCAAAATCAACGATTCGCTCCAGAACCGGTTGCGAAAACGGGTATCCGTCGGTGGTGCATCCGTCAGGGGCAACAGGGAGAAAATAATTACCATCCTGTTGAATACTTGGCTCACCGTGCCCCCCGATCGGAAGAAGCTCAGGGACGAAGGCCTGCAGATCTTCCAAAGACTCTCCCCCCAAGACAGAATTGCAGTCCACTGGGGGATGGTTCTGGCAGTCTACCCCTTTTGGGGTTCCGTCGCCGCCCACACCGGCCGGCTCTTGCGGCTTCAGGGAACAGCCGCGGCAGCGCATGTTCAGCGAAGGATCAGGGAGCAATACGGAGAACGCGAAACCGTGTCACGAGCTGTGCGGCGTGTGCTTCGATCGTTCATCGATTGGGAGGTACTGAATGAGACAAAGGCCAAAGGTGTCTATGAAAACGGGCAGCAATACCCGGTTGAGGACCCGGGGCTGATCGCCTGGATGGTGGAGGCCTCTCTCTACTCCCATGCAAATGGATCTGCCGCGATCAGAGACCTGCTGGCCAGTCCGAGCATGTTTCCGTTCCGCCTGGCCCATGTGTCATCCAGGCGTCTGGCCTCTCTCTCGCCTCGGCTGGAACTCCTGCCGCCTGGCTTCGATGACGATCTTGCGATGTTGCGCAGGGAAGGTCCGACCCGGCGATAAGAGAACGGTTGAATAACCTTGTTTTCCGCTTGGGGGCGGCCGTGAGTACTACCTGGGCTCATCGGCCTTCCGGCCGGGCGCCTCGGAGTAGAGGTGGTCGATCTTGGCCGCCAGGATGAAATCGTTCTGGCTCAGGCCGTCGATCTTGTGGGTGTAGATCTTGATGTCCACCTTGCCCCAGGCCAGGGCCAAGTCAGGGTGGTGCCATTCCCTCTCGGCGAGTTCGCCCACTCCGTTCACGAAGTCGAGGGCGGTCCTGAAATTCTTGAACCGGAAGCTCTTGACCAGATGGTGCTCTTCCACCGCTTCCCAGGCGTTCACCTCCTGCAGGAACTTCCCGATCGCTTCTCCTTTGAGTGGTGGAATCCCACCGCGGCAGGGAACGCAGTTCTTGTGGATCAAGCCGCCAACTTCGGGTTTCGTGGTCATGCCCGCTCCTTCCGTCGTCCTCAGGGCGCTTTCCGCGGTGCCGGCTGCCGGTTTTCCCGGTCCCTCGCAGCCACTCTCCTCACTCCGACTCAATCAAGGCCACCGCGTAGGCAGCGCATCCCTCTCCTTTTCCCAGGGCCCCCAGCCGCTCGTGGGTGGTCGCCTTGACCGATACCCGTCCGGTTTCCAGGCCCAGCACCCCGGCGATGGTCTCCCTCATCCGGGGGACATAGGCGGCAATTCGGGGTGATTCCAACACCACCGTCGCATCCAGGTTGACCACGGCGTAGTCGTGAGCCTTGATCAGCCGGGCGACTTCTTTCAGAAATACCGTGCTGGGCGCATTCCGGAACTGCTCGTCGTCGTCCGGGAAATGGCTGCCGATGTCGCCCAGCGCCGCCGAGCCCAGGAGCGCATCGCAGATGGCATGCAACAACACGTCGGCATCCGAGTGGCCCAGCAGTCCGCGCTCCGACGGAATCTCGACTCCCCCGAGAATCAGTCTGCGTCCCGGCGAAAACGCGTGAATGTCGTATCCGAATCCAATGCGAGTCATCAATGTCGGATTTCAAAGTGAGTGTAGCTGTGCCGCCAAGCCCGCCATTCCATCCGGAGGGTGTCCACCCTGGCCGAATAGGGTCCCTTGCGCGCCTGTACCAACAGGGCCTCGATGAGGGCCCGCTCACCTTCGAGTTCAATCTCGACCGCTCCGCTGGATAGATTCCTGGTGAATCCGACCAGCCCCAGGCGGGAGGCGTGGCGATAGATGAAGAAGCGGTATCCGACTCCCTGGACGGCCCCCTCGATCAGTATTCTGGCCCCGGCTTTCACAAGCACCGAACATAGATTCTCCCCTGGGGAATGTCAATAGGCGGTGTGAGCCGCCATCGAAACCGCCCACAACCGTCACCAGGCGAATCAGGCCCACCTTCCAGGGGTGTGTTTGGGGCCTCAACGGCGCCGATGCTGTCCCGCCGCCGACCGGGAAAATCCAAGCCTGGCATTTTGCCGATGCACAATGCGCAAAAGTCGAGGCTTGCATTTTTTTTAGAATTTGATAGCTTTGCTGCATTCCGTGTTTCAATGATCCAAACCCAGTTAGGACGCCCAAGATGAAAACCCAAATCAATGTTCGCATCAACGGACAAGAGCGCACCGACGAAGTCGAGCCTCGACTGCTGTTGATCCACTATCTCCGCGAGGTCATCGGCCTCAAGGGACCTCACATTGGATGTGAAACCTCCATTTGTGGCGCCTGCACGGTGGCTCTCAACGGAAAGACGGTGAAGTCTTGCGCCCTGCTGGCCGTTCAAGCCGACGGCCAGGACATCGTGACGGTCGAAGGGCTGGCCACTGACGGGCAATTGCATCCGGTTCAGGAGGCCTTCTGGAACGAGCATGGTCTGCAGTGCGGCTTTTGCACGCCCGGCATGCTGATGACGACCAGAGAGCTGATCGAGAGAAACCCCCAGCCGACCGATGAGGAGATACGCCACGGCCTGGAGGGCAACCTGTGCCGCTGCACGGGTTATCAGCACATCGTCAATGCAGTGAAATCGGCCGCGGCCAAGGTAGGAGGGTAAGCGATGGAGACGACCGTAACCAAGAAGACCGAACGACTGATTGGAAAACCCATCCGGAGGCGGGAGGACCCGAGGCTCATCACCGGCACCGCCACCTACGTGGAGGACATCGAGCTTCCCGGCATGCACTATGCCGCGGTGGTGCGAAGTCCCTACCCGGCGGCCGATATCAAGGGCATCGACACCCGGGCTGCCGAACAGCACCCGGGCGTGGTGGCCGTGTACACCGGGAAGGATATCGACCACTTGGGAGCGGTTCCCTGTGGGATTTCCCTGCCCGACCTGAGGATACCGCACCATCACCTGCTGGCTCAGGATCGCGTCTACTACGTGGGCCATCCCGTGGCTGTGGTGGTCGCCCGAGATCGCTACATCGCCGCCGACGCCATCGACCTGGTGGAGGTGGAATACGAACCCACGGCCTCGGTTTCAGAACCCGAGGAGGCATTGGAAGCAGGCGCACCGGCGGTCCACGCCGAGTGGGCCGACAACGTGGCCTTCACCCACCATCAGGCAGGCGGAGACATCGAGAAGGCCTTCGCGGAAGCCGACGTGATCGTCAAGGAGCGCATCGTCAGCCAACGCCTGGCCCCTTCGGCCATGGAGCCCCGGGGCACGGTGGCCTCCTGGAATTCAGGCGACGAGACGCTCACGGTCTACAGCTCCACTCAAATCCCGCACATCCTGAGAACGCTGATGGCAGGTGTGCTGGGCTTGCCCGAGCACAAGCTGCGGGTGATTGCTCCGGAGGTCGGCGGTGGATTCGGAAGCAAGTGCGAGCTCTATCCCGAGGAAGCCCTGACGGCCTTCATCGCCATGAAGATCGGCAAGCCGGTCAAATGGGTCCTGACGCGGCGCGACGAGTTTCTGGCCACCATTCACGGCCGGGGCCATATCGACTACTACGAGCTGGCCGCCAAGAAGGACGGCACCATGCTGGGACTCAAGGTCAAGATCATTCAGGACGTGGGGTCCTTCCACATGCTGTTGACGCCGGCCATGCCCACGCTCTCGGTGCTGATGTTGCCGGGCCTGTACCGGTTCAAGAACGTCCACGCCGACGTGGTGGGAGTCTTCACCCACAGGATGGCCACCGATCTCTATCGGGGCGCCGGCCGGCCCGAAGCCACCCACGGGATCGAGCGCATGGTGGAAGTTCTGGCTGCCGAACTGAAGATGGACCCGGTGGAACTGCGAATCAAGAACTTCGTTCCACCCAGCGACTTCCCCTACGACACGCCCATGGGGGTCTCCTATGACAGCGGCAACTACGCGGCCATTCTGGAGAAAGCCGTGGAGACGGTCGGGTACTCTCAACTGCGGGAGCAGCAGGAGGAGGCCCGCCGACAGGGGCGCCTGATGGGGATCGGCATCGCGACCTACGGCGAAATCTGCGCCTTCGGTCCCTCCCCTGCTCTGCCCACCGGAGGGTGGGAGAGCGCTACCGTCAAGATCGAACCTTCCGGCCAGGTCACCGTTATGACGGGGACGTCCCCCCACGGCCAGGGGACGCAAACCACCTTCAGCCAGATTGCGGCCGACGAGCTGGGGGTGGACATCGACGACATCGTGGTGGCCCACGGAGATACGTCCACGGTGCAGCACGGCGTGGGCACCTTCGGCAGTCGCAACACGTCCGTGGGAGGAACAGCCCTGGTCCTGGCCATTCGGGAGCTCAAGGAGAAGATCGAAACCTATGGCGCCATGTTGCTCGAGTCCGACGACGTGACCTACGCCGCGGGCGTCTGCACCTGCAACAAGACCGGGAAGACCGTCACCCTGGGCGAAATCGCGATGACCAGTTGGACCGGTCCCACTTACCCGGCCAATACACAGCCTGGACTGGTTGCAACCAACTACTGGGAACCCCCCAACTTCGCCTTTCCCTTCGGGGCTCACATCGTGGTGAGCGAGGTCGATCCGGATACCGGTGAAGTGGCCATCCAGCGCTACCTGGCGGTGGATGACTGCGGAAAAGTCATCAACCCCCTGCTGGTGGACGGCCAGGTGCATGGCGGCGTCGCCCAGGGCCTGGGACAGGCGCTTTACGAGCAGGTGGTCTACGACGATACCGGCCAGCTCGTCACCGGGGAATACATGGACTACGCCCTTCCCAAGGCGGCCATGGTGCCGACCATCGAGACCGACCGCACCGAGACACCCTCCCCGGTCAACCCCCTGGGTGTCAAGGGCGTGGGTGAAGCGGGCACCATCGCAGCTTCCCCCGCCGTGGTGAATTCGGTGGTGGACGCTCTCTCCCACCTGGGGGTCCGGCATATCGACATGCCTCTGACCCCGGAAAAAATCTGGAAACTTGTTCAGCAAGGAGGTTCAGCGTGATTCCCCAGGAATTCAACTATTCCAGACCCGGAACGGTGCAGGAAGCCGTCGACCTGCTGGCCGATAACGACGCCAAGGTGCTGGCAGGGGGCATGAGCCTGATCCCCCTGATGAAGCTCCGGCTCTCCGCGCCCGAACACCTTGTCGATCTGGGCCGCATTCCCGACTTGACTCGGATTACGGAGAATGGAGGATGCCTGCATCTGGGAGCCCTGCTTACCCACCACCAGGTGGCCACCTCGGCCCTGGTTCAGGAGAAGTGCCCCCTGATTGCCGAGACCGCCGCCCATATCGGGGACGCCCAGGTGCGGAACATGGGTACCCTGGGCGGCAGCGCGGCCCACGCTGATCCTGCCGCCGATTATCCGGCGGCGCTTTGCGCTCTGGAGGCCAAGGTCAGGCTGGTTCGAAGGAATTCGGAACGCCTGGTGGACATCGGAGATTTCTTTGTGGATGCCCTCACCACGGACGTCGAGCCGGACGAGATCATCACCGAGCTCATCCTGCCGGTTGAGGAGGCTGGCACAGGGGTCAGCTACCAGAAGCTGCGCCAGCCGGCATCGGGCTTTGCCATCGTGGGGGTTGCGGCGCGGGTGCGAATTTCCGGCGGGAAGATCGCCATGGCTCGAGTCGGTGTGACCGGACTGGGCGCCACCGCCTACCGGGCTACCGGGGTGGAGGCTCTGCTGGAAGGCTCTGAGGGCTCCCAAGACGATGTCGCCAAAGCTTCCGCCGCGGTTGACGAGGGGGTCGACGCCCTTTCGGATCTGCACGCGTCCAGCGACTATCGCAGGCACGTGGCACGTGTCTTCACCGCTCGCGCCATCCAGGCCGCGTTGTAGGGGGCCCATTGAAAATAAGCGGATCCCGTCTCCTTCCCGTGGGCCAGGAGGAGTGTTACCGGTTGCTGCAAGACCCACGCGTGCTGGAGCAATGCATGCCCGGCTGCCGGAGCCTGGTCCAGGTGGGCGAAGACACCTATGCCATGAAGATGAAGATGGCTCTGGCCAGCATTTCCGGCCTCTTCGACGGTAAGGTCCGCATTGCCGACCACAACTCCCCCAATAGCTTTCGCCTCCTGGTTGAAGGATCCGGCAGAATCGGTTTCCTGAAGGGAGACGGCCTGCTGCAGTTGACCCCCGAAAACGATGGAACGTCCATTGGCTATGAGGGAGAGGTGCGGGTGGGAGGCACCATCTCGGCCGTGGGGCAACGCCTGCTGGACACCACCTCCAAGATGATGATCAAGCGCTTCTTCGACAAGCTGTCCGAATCCCTGACGTCGCCTCAGCAGTAACCCTTCCTTCATCCCCTGCCGTTGCGACTACGGGCTCGGCCCTTGCCGACTCTTCCTCAACGGGGAGTGGGTAGCGAGGCCGTGCGTTCGGGGACGCAGCTTGTAATGCGCCGCATACGCGGCTAAGGCGGCGCAGAGTGCACACGACCCGGGGCTGCCACCCGGGGCTACACGAGGCCGCAGCTACGCTGCTCTATAAGGATGACCTGTAGGAGACCTTGTCTCAGGTAACCCACGCCAACCGCCGTATACGCGGCTCTTCCCTATCCCACGACACTGCCGGCGGATAGGATGTTCAATCGATGATCTCCGGGAGTCTGCTCCCCAACTTCGCAAAACGTCCTTCAAGAAAATCGAGTATCACTCCCCCCTTGAGGGGGAAGTCGAGCCGAATGGCGAAGGCTGATGCGGTGGAGGGCGACTCCGGTGCCCCCAAACGGAAACGCCGCCTGCCGGAGGATCGACAGGCGGCGCTTGCAGGTGGTGCGCAGTCAGGCTGGAAGCTTGAAGTAGAGCAGGAAGGCGATCAGCAGGGTGTAGAGCACCAGCGATTCGATCAGCACCAAGCCCAGCAACAGGGCGAATCGGATGGCTCCAGCTGCCCCGGGATTTCTGGCGAGGCTTTCGCAGGCTGAGGAGATGGCTTTGCCCTGGGCCAGGCCACAGATGGCTGAAGCAAAGGCCATGGCGAAACCGATGGTGATGTAATGCCAGTGGCTGCCGGTCCCGTCCTCGGCATGGACCGGGAATGCCACGAACAGAACTACAATACTGATGAAAACTGCCAGGTAAAATCGCTTCACGATGGATTCTCCTTTCGGTTGAGGTTCGGCACGGATGCCCGATCTAACGGAAATCCGCTGGAACCGATGAAGCGCCACTTGGAGGTGGTTCCCGGGAACCCCTCGTGCATCCCGGGCTCACACAAGTGGCGAGGGTGGTCGGGTTCGACCCTGCCGGCGCCGTGACGGCTACTGGTTAATGCTCCTCTGATACGGCACCCGCAATGTAGATCATGGTGAGGACCATGAAGATGAAAGCCTGCAGAAAACTGGCGAACAGTCCCAACGCCATAATTGGAAGCGGCAAAATGAAGGGCACCAGGGCAAAGAATACGGCCGCCACCTGGTGTTCTCCGAAGATGTTGGCGAATAGACGGACCGACAGGGAAAAGGGTCGTGCCAGGTGGCTGATGATCTCTATCGGAACCATCAGCGGCGCCATCCAGGGCACTGGACCCGCAAAATGCTTGAGATAAGGGACTACCCCCTGCTTGCGGATCCCCAGGTAGTTGTAGTAGAGAAACACCACCAGGGCGCAGCCAACGGTCACGTTGATGCTGCTGGTCGGAGAGGCGAATCCCGGGATCTGCCCGCAAAGGTTCATCAGCAGGATGAAGATCCCGATGGTGGCCACCATGGGAAGGTACTTTTTGGCCCCATGGCCGATGATCTCCTCCAATTGCCCATTGAGGAATTCAACCACCAGCTCCAGAATCTGTTGTATCTTGCCCGGTTTCTCCAGCGAAAAGGACCGCCCGGCGATGGGGAAGAACAGCGCGCAGAAGAGGAACACCACCACGGCGAAGGTCACGTGTTCGGGGATGACCATGTGTCCGGGAGTGTATGTGTAACCGAACAAGCCATAAAGAGCGCCGAGCAGGGCCGCCACCACCGGACCCAGGGTGCTGTTGACCCATTCGGCTATCCAGGTGCTACCGTGTTCCATGGCAAGGGTCCTCGGTCCAACCTTTGATCACCTGCAACACACACTCGACCAGCACGGCGCCGACCAGCAGAACAAGGCCCGAGAAAAAACCAAAAACCTCCAGCAGATCAAGGCGGAATGTAGCATAGAGTGACAGTCCAATCAAGGCGTATCTTAAGAAATACTTGAAGATAGCAGCACGCACCGCCCTCCTTGGGAACGGCTGCGCCGAGCGGGTGCTTACCAGCAGATGGTCAACTCCTTGCTTGAGCCACCTGAAGTTGATCCAGGAGAGCACCGCCCCTGCCAGAAAGCCGAGACCCGAGTCGAGTCCGCCAAGAATCAACGCCGCCAGACAGGCCGGAATACCGAGGCCCAGGCTGATCTTCCACAGCCGGCTGTCGAGCCCCTCATCGGTCAAAGTCCCGATGGAGAGACTCCTGGCATCGGTTTCATTGCTTCCCATCGAGCTTCCTGACCACTCGAAAGAGGTTGACGAAGGCTGCTGCGATCCCGAACAGGATTCCGATGAAGCTGAAGGTGTTTCGGTTGCCGGTCCAGCCGTCCAGCAGGTATCCCAGGCCGTAACCAACGGCGATACAAACCGGAAACATGATCCCCAGCGTCAGCAGGTCGCCGTACTGTTTATACTTGGCCGCCACCTTGTTTGCGCTCCCGCCTGCGGATGCATTATTATCCCGTTACAGTCAATGTCTGCCGCCCATGTTCGCCTGGAGGACGCCATGTCCGGAAAATACACTATTGGGGTTGCATTCGTCGTCGCTTCGTTTCTTTTTGCCGGCTGTAGTCAAGCTCCCGAGTCTCCCGCGGCAGCCGACGCCGAAGCCGAATCGCCTAAAGTGGAGGCAGTCTCGGAACCCGAGGATTTCAAGGTCCACGATCTGGTGAAGGAAGATATCACCCAAATCCCGGACCTCACCAGCCGCAACCTCTCGGTTATGGGAGTCAAGCTCGGAGACCCGACGGCAGAGGTCAACCAGAACAAGCAGTTGGGAAAATCCCTCGGAACCACTCCCGTTGGAGGCCTCTATCGCTCCGCCTATCAGGAACGGGGCATCTACCTGGACTTCGACAAACAGACCGGCAAGGTCATCGCCATCTACGTCAACACCAGCCTGGCCAGAAAGGTGAAGGGGCGATTTCGTTCGATTCTGCGGCGGGGGAACCTGAACCTGTTCAAGAAGATGTTCGGGCCGGAGCCTCGCCGTCTCCGGCCCGATCTCCAGACTACAAGCTGGCGCTATCCCAAGAAAGGCGTGGAACTGATCCAGACCCGAAGCGGGGATCAGAGGACCTACACCCTCAAGCTGGTGAGACCCCGAAGAGGCTGATTCTCGGTTCTCCACCCCGGGAAGTCCGATCGCAGGCCCCGGAACCTGCGATCAGGGCAGATTTCTCTTTCCGACAAACAAGTCCAGCCCCCGCCCTGCCGTGCGGATCATACGAGAGTGAAACAATCAGAAATCGATAATCCTTTCGCAACCTTGGTATCCCGTGCGGATAACCTCAACGCCTTAGTGGCCCTTCGTCATCCTTCGTGTTCCTTCGTGGATAACTCCTTTTTCTTTTGTTCCAGGAGGGCCGGTCGCCGGGGCCTCGCGCTTTCGGGCCTCTGCTGTCGCCGCCTTCGCGGCTCGACGTGAAGCCAACCCTTTCCATGGGCTTACGCCCACGGCTACCTGCTGCCGCCGCTTCGCGGCTCGATGGGTCGCCCGGGCATTCGCCCGGGGATTTTCAATTGCCAACAAGTGTCGCCCCCGCTCTGCCGGGTGGATCATACGAGAGTGAAACAATCAGAAATCGATCATCCCTTCCTAAACTTGGAATCCCGTCGCGGTTAACCTCAACGCCTTAGTACCCCTACACATAAGTATTAATACGTATTACGTCTAGTCTATTGAAGTTCACCATGGATCGCCCGTGCAACCTCCCGGCGCGACTCGACGTGGCAGCCACGAATACGTGGCAATACTTATGAACCAGTGTCCTTAGTGGCCCTTCGTTGTTCTTCGTGGCCCTTCGTGGATCACTCTGTTTTCTATTGTCTCTTGTCGTTTGTTTCAGGAAAGTTCCGCCCCCCCTGCCGGGCCGTTACTTCTTCCTGGCTGCCTGGACCGGCGGCAGCTTTGCCAGTTGGGCCTCGGTACGATCGAAGAAGCCCGGCTGCACACGCTGCACGATCTTCTCGACCGGCTTTTCGATGTACTTGAAGAAGGGTTTGGGATAGATGCCGATCCAGAAGCACATGATGACCAGAGGCAGCAGCGTGGCGTACTCTCTGGCGCTGAGATCCTTCAAATCCTTGTTCTTGGGATTGGTCACGGGCCCGAACATCATTCGCTGGTAGAGCCAGAGCATGTAGGCCGCTCCCAGCACAATTCCCGCGCAGCCCCAGGCTCCCCAGCTCCAATGGCGCTGGAAGGCGCCTGCCAGGATGGTGAATTCCCCGATGAACCCGTTGAGCAGCGGCAGCCCGATGGAAGCCATGGTGATGATCAGGAAAATGACGGCATAGCCCGGCATGACACGCGAGAGCCCGCCATATTCCGAAATTTCTCGCGTGTGCCTCCGTTCATAGACGATTCCCACGATCAGGAAGAGGGCGCCGGTCGAAATTCCGTGATTGATCTGCTGCAGGATGCTCCCGTTGATCCCGTTGGGATTGAGCGCAAACAATCCCAGCATGCAGAATCCCAGGTGGCTGACCGAGGAGTAAGCCACCAGTTTCTTGGCATCCTTCTGCATCATGGCCACCAGGGCCCCATAGATGATTCCGACGATGGACAGGAAGATCATCAGGTGGAGCAGTCCGAATTGCTGGTCGAACCAACCGAAGGTCAGATAGGCAAAGCTCAGCGAAGTGGTGTCCTGTACCGCATCCGGAAACATGGGCAGGCTGAAGCGGATGAAGCCGTAGGTGCCCATCTTCAGCAGCACGCCGGCCAGGATTACCGAACCGGCGGTGGGGGCCTCCACGTGGGCATCGGGCAGCCAGGTATGGAACGGGAACATGGGGACCTTGATGGCGAAGCCGATGAAGAAGGCCAGGAACACCCAGAACTGATACTCCCAGGGATAATCCAGCTCAAGCAGCGCCGGGATGCTGAAGGTGTAGACGCCGGTCACCTCGTGGTTGTAGAAGTAGAGAGCCAGGATGCCCAGCAGCAGCAGCACCGATCCGAACAGCGTGTACAGGAAAAATTTGATTGCCGCGTACAGCTTTCTGGCTCCTCCCCACACGCCGATCAGGAAGTACATGGGGACCAGCATGACCTCCCAGAAGACGTAGAAGAGAAAGAGGTCCATGGCCATGAAGACGCCCAGCATGCCGGTCTGGAGCATCAACATGAAGATGTAATATTCCTTGACTCTCTCTTGAATCGCATTCCAGGAGGAGAGAATGGAGAGGAAACCCAGTCCGGTGGTCAACACGATCAACAACAGGCTGATGCCGTCGATGCCGAAGTGATACTCCACGCCGATGGAGGGGATCCAGGACGCCCGCTCCACGAATTGCATTCCTTCAGCTTCCGTGTCGAACCCGGTGATCAGGGGGATGGACACCAGAAATCCGATGGCGGCCACGATATTGGCAAACCAGCGAATGAATTCGGTCTTTTCCTTGTTCACCAATAGCAGCAGCAGGGCGCCCAGCAGCGGCGTATAGGCGACAATGGACAAGAGGTGGTTTTCGAACATGAATCAAGCTCCCGATGGTGTGTCTGCGATGAACCTGCCACCCGGGCTCCCCAACCCGGCCTCCCTGCCCTCCAACCGTGCTGGGTTCATGTCAGAATGAAATAACCGACAATCACAAGTATGCCGCCGATGGTCAGCGCCGCGTAGGTCTGGATAACGCCGGTCTGAATTCGTCGCAGGGGAAAGCTGAGGTAATAGATGAGGTCGGAACGTCGTACTGCCAGATCGACAATCCAGTAGTCGAAGAATCCGGAAATCGAGGCCGTCAGCCGGGTCAACCAGGCCGAGCCGTTCACTGCCCCGTCAACCACCGAGTTGTCGAACCGCGACAAACGGTTGCCCAAGTCCTTGGCCCGATTGACGAAGAGCAGGTCGTAGAGTTCATCCACCCAGTATTTGTTGAGCAACGTCGTGTAGATATTTTTGAAGCGGGACATTAGCCGATCCGGTACCGCCGGGTCGGTCAAATAGAAGTGTCGTGCAACCCCCAGCCCGATCAGGGCGATGACTACCGAAAGCGCCATGAGTCCCCACTCCAGGCCTTCGGAAGCATGTCCTGCTTCGCCGGCTGCCGGGTGGGCAACGACCGGCGCCAGAAAATGTTCGAAGTACTGTGGCAGATGGTGAAGATACTGGCCGATCAGGTGGGGAATGCCGACCCAACCCGAGACCACCGCCCCAACCGCCAACAGCCCCAGGGGGACCGTCATGACCCGCGGAGACTCATGAACGTGGGAATCCACCTCCGGAGACGTCCGGGACTTGCCCAAGAAGGTCATGAACATCATTCGAAACATGTAGAAGGAGGTCATTCCCGCCGCCAGGACTCCCACCGCCCACAACAGAACGTGCCCCTGTGAACTGGAGAAGGCTCGCCACAAAATTTCGTCCTTGCTGAAGAAGCCCGCCAGCGGAGGAAACCCCGCGATCGCCACCGTTCCGACCATCATGGTCCAGAAGGTGACCGGGATGCGTGACTTGAGTCCCCCCATACGGCGCATGTCCTGCTCCCCGCTCAGGGCGTGGATGACGCTGCCGGCCCCCAGAAACAGCAGCGCCTTGAAGAAGGCATGAGTCATCAGATGGAACACGCCTGCGCCGAATGCCCCCACGCCACAGGCCAGGAACATGTAGCCCAACTGACTGACGGTGGAGTAGGCCAGAACCCGCTTGATATCGTTTTGAACCAGGCCGATGGAGGCCGCGAAAATGGCGGTAAAGGCTCCCACCACGGCTACCAGCAGCATGGCCTCGGGAGAAAGGACGAACAGCGGGCTGCAGCGGGCCACCATGTAGACGCCGGCGGTAACCATCGTGGCGGCGTGAATCAGGGCGCTGACGGGTGTAGGCCCTTCCATGGCGTCCGGAAGCCAGACGTAGAGTGGAACCTGGGCCGACTTGCCCATGGCCCCCACAAACAGCAGCAGGCAGATCGCGGTAATGGTGGCGTCGCCGCTGGCCAGCGCTCCGGCCTCAGACTGGGTTTCAACCAGTCCGAAGACCCGGGTGAAGTCGAGGGTCCCAAAGGCAGTGAAGATCAGGAACATTCCCAGCATAAAGCCGAAGTCCCCGATGCGATTGACGATAAAAGCCTTCTTGCCTGCGTCGGCGGCGCTCTTCCTTTCGAAGTAGAAGCCGATCAGCAGGTAGGAACAGAGTCCGACTCCCTCCCAGCCCACGAACATGACCACGAAGTTGTTGGCCAGGACCAGCGTCAACATCGAGAACATGAACAGGTTCATGTAGGTGAAAAAGCGGGCGTAGCCTCCTTCGTGGGCGATGTATCCGATGGAATAGATGTGGATCAGGAACCCCACGCCGGTGACGACCAGAATCATCACCGCCGACAGGGGATCCAGTTGATATCCCCACTGCACCAGAAACTGGGAGATGGCACCCGAGCTGAGTTCCCCGGCGCCGGCAGGGATCCAGGTGAACAGCTCCTGCTCCACCAGCCGCTGCCCTTCGGGTTTGCCCAAAAGTTGGTAAAAGGCGCCCAACGACAGCAGAAATGAGATCCCTACCACCCCGCAGGCCACCGTGCTGATGCAGGCCTTGGAGCACCGTCTGCCCAGAAGGCCGTTAATGAGGGCTCCCGCCGCGGGGAACAACGGAATCAGCGCGAGCATCTCCAGAAAATTCATGAAATGACCTTGGTGGCGTTGCAGGAGCCCCGAATCAAAAGGACCTCAGGTGGAGCCAAGGAGAAAGACACGGAATGGCCGCTGGCCGGGTTCCGGCGTGTTGGGCTGGAAATGGCCGCCGCCGATTGCGGGTTGCTCGTGGACCTCAAGAAATCCGCGTTTGCCGGACCCTATAGGTAAGCCGCTGGATTTTTAGCACAAGTCCATTTTTGAAGTCAATGGGTTTCAGGCAAGCGAGGCCCCCGACGACGGGGCGGATCATACGAGGAAGGAACTGCCGATCGTTTTTAAAGGCGAACCACGAATGGACACGAATAGGGATGGACCCCTTCAATGACCAACCGCGCCCGAATGTATCTGCGATATCGTGACCTTGATATCCCGACGTCATGGGAGGGAGCCCCCCGGGAGCGCGGGCGTCCCGCCCGCAACCTTATTCGTGCAAGCAGCTTGCGATCCAGGGGCATTCCCTCGAACAGAGCACCAAACCGGCCTTTGCAGGGTTCGCTACTATGGTGCCAAGTCCTATGCGGGCGAGACGCCCGCGCTCCCGGTTGGGCGTTCTCCCATTCACTCTTGCTCCTCAAGAGAGCGTGTCGGGTTGCCGGGCCGCAGCCCTGCCGTGCAGATCATGCGAGAGAGCCTCTTGCAATATTGGCAGTGGGACAGGTCATTTTGCCGGCAATCGTGATGTTCTACCTATTTCAATAGTCGGGTGCGACCTGGTGAAAAAGGGGAGTTCACCACAAAAAGCACAAAAGTCACAAAACGAATTTCGTGATTTCGAGTCTTGGCAATCCGAAGTTGATCCCCATGGCGACGTGTTGACCGGATGTATGCAGATAGCGCGGAACTTGTGCGACGGGTTCGGGAGTCAACGTCTTGCAGGCTTTCAGCATTCTGCTCTTTTTGTGTTCTTGTGCCTTTTGTGGCCATCCCCGGCAAAGGTCACGCTGCCGAATATTGCAAAAGGCTCATCATTGCGTCGGCTTGTGCGTCACTTGGGCTCACCGGCATTTGCTGCCGACGCCGCAACGTCCCTATAAAATCCAGTGATGTCTATCGTCGTCCAGTAGAGTCTATAACCGTGTTATTTATGAGTGGATTAGACCAGTTATGCTGTGGGTTGACTTGCTACCAACGTCCCCTGCAATCCATTGCCATCCCCCATATAATGGGGGGATAGATACTGTAACGGACTTCGCTCCTGCCCGACCTGAAACCAAACCCACCGGCTGCCACCCCAGCAACGCCCTCTCGGCCGCTTTCCTGCGCTCCGCTCCGCCCGGAAGACACTCCGATGGAAACGGATTGTACCTCTTCGTCCAGCCCAGCGGAACCAGAAGCTGGATTCAACGCCTCGTCGTCCGTGGCCGGCGGCGTGAGCTCGGACTCGGCAGCGTCTCCCTGGTACCGCTGGCCGAGGCCCGGGAGAAGGCGCTGTCCAACCGCAAGCTCGCCCGCCAGGGTGGAGACCCCCTTGCCGAGAAGCTCCGCGCGGAGGGCATCCCCACCTTCGCCGAAGCTGCCTCGCGTGTGCTGGAACAGAAGCGGGACGGCTGGCGCGGCAAGATCGGGATTCCACTTCTTTTTTCCGAGCACGAAGCTACAGTAATCGCTGAAGCACTCGAGGCCTTAGGCATAACGGACCGGGATGGCATGCGCGTGTACCCGAAACGGTTCTTTCCACGATACGGTGCGAAAGGTACACCTCCCACAGCTGCGACGCCTCGACGGAGGCCAGAATCCGGGCAGGAAATCGTCTAAAGTCAACTCGGACTGCACGATCTGCGTTTCCTGCTGTCGTACTGGACCCTGCTGGACCGTACCACGAAAGCGGGAAAACCGGACCTGATTGGCGGGAGTTCCGCGCCGCGAGTCCTCTTCTCCAAAGGTCCCGGAAACCGACCTCTCGGCCACATCCCTCAGGAAGCCTGGTCGTCCGGGGGCAGATCAACGCGCCGACCTGCTGGAGCGCCGCGACGGAGGTTCTCCAAGCGACCACTTCACGCATTCGACCGGCCGCCGTTGGTCGCGACTATAGGCACTGGCTCGGGGACGAGAGGGCTGGGAGACCGTTTCCGGGCGGTCCACAGACATTTCGGGGTAGATACGGGCCGTAGAATCGCCCCAGATCGACGATCTCCGGTCTCCGAGGGGTAAGGGCAGGGCCGAATGCGGCCAAGCGGGCAAAGAGCGCCGTCGCCCTCGCCGTGGCCCGGAGCCCGGTCCCGGCCACCGAAACGCGAGTCGTCGCGGCCCGATCCGTTGGACCGCGTCAGGGCTGGCGGACCGTTGGTGGTCCTGAGCTGAGCACGCGATTGCCCTACGACATGCAAGGCCGCAGAGATTCATCCCTGGAGGCTTTTCAGCTGAGCTTCGCGGCGATAGCCTCGATCGAGGGCGCGCCGTCCGCGCGGCAGGCCATCGCGACGTTTCCGGGCCCATCGCCGGTCACGTCGTGACCGTCCACGAGCACCGTGGGTGATCCGTAGCGCTTGAAGTCCTCGGGTGTGGACTCAGCCATCAGATCCCACTCGGCCCACTCGATCGGTTGAGCAAAGGCCTCAGCGACGGCAGCCCGAATGTTCTCGCGCGCCTTCAGCGCGTTGGGGCACCCCTCGAAGTAGACCAGTTCGATTTGTGGCGTCTTCGTCATCTTTCCTCACCTTCGGCCTCGGGCCGCTTCGTTGCACTGAAGTCGGTAAGCCGCTCTAACTCCGAGACGATTTCTACCAGGGATATCTTGGTAGTGTCGAATGTCACGAAGCCCTCGGCTCGGTCATATGAGAAGGTCGCTTCGCGAACGCCTTCAACTCTCTCCACGGCCACACGGGCCGCCGTGGCGCAACCGTCTCAGGTCATGCCGGTGACGTCGATTGCCACCGTTGTGTAGGGACCCTGTGGCTCGGCCATGTCGGCGGGCATCTCGCTGTGACCCATTGCGGCATGATCCATCTCGGCCTCGTCGTGGCCGGGAATCTGAAGGAGGATGCCCCCTCCGATCAGCACGGCTACGCCTGTCCATTGTTTCCAGCCCATTCGTCGTCTCCGTGCTTAGAAGAGAAGCGTTTGCCAACGCGGGAAGGTGGCGAAGATCACCGCTAGCACCGTTGCGGACCACAGCGTGACTTTCATTCGGCGGCGCACGGCCGGATCGGCACATGGCTTCCCTGGGACGCAAGCCGCCTTTTCCTCTCGATCGAGCAGCACGAAGCCCAAGACTAAGAAGAACGCCGTCGCCCCCAGGAAGTAGGGGCGATAAGGCTCGAAGGCTGAGAGTCCCGCTCCGGATACACCTAGCGTGACGGCGATTACGGGGCCGCCGCAGCATAAGGCGGAACCGACAGCCGCGAGCACGCCACCGGCTCCAGGCACTACCGCTCTTAGAGAATCTTTCACTGTTCACCTCATCTATTTCAAACGACCCAATCCACACGGCTGTCGAACCCTCCCGATCAGTCCACTTTGGGTATGGTAAACCCTGTACGTAGGTACCGGGTCAAGCGCTCAATTGAACGAGGGCTACGAGCGGTCCTCTAGTTGCTCGAGGATTGGGCAGTCACTCGTGGGCTCACGGGCCTCACACTTCTGGACGAGACGCTCCAGGGCGTCACCGATCCGGCGGAGATCGTCGATCTTGTCAGCGACCGTGGCCAGTTTCGCGCGAGCCCGAGCTTCGACGGCCCCGCATGCTGAGACTTCATCGATGCGAAGCCCGAGTAGTTCGGTGATTTCGGCGAGGGTGAAGCCAAGCTCTTGGGCCCGGTGGATGAAGCGCAGTCGATCGACAGCGTCGGGAGGGTAGTGCCGGTAACCGGCTTCGGAACGCGGCGGTTCTTCAAGTAGACCTTTCCGCTCATAGTAGCGGATGGTCTCGCGCCCTACCCCGGCCGAGGCGGCCAGCTTTCCGATAGTCAAAGTCGTACCCATACCTAAGAGTAAACCCGGTGGTTCGGTACAGAGTCAATCCCTGATGTGGAATGGTCAAGTCGGGTAAGGTGGTTCGTCTCGACCAGGGCGGCCCGGACCTTTTCGACCGCCACGACGCGCTGCTCCCTGAACGCCTTGGGCGCGCTTGCCAGAAACCACTCGTTGTAGACCTTGACCGACTCGGCGACATCAGCCTTCCAGCGGTTCGTCTTGTCGAGGTTCACGGCCACGGGTCTTCGCCTTGGGGTTCGGGGGAGGGACGCTCAGTTCATTCAAAGATATGGGCGGTGGCCAAAACGACAAACGAGCACTCGGCGAGATTGAAGGTGAAGAGCGCCCCGGCGACATCCGGCGCCTTCTACCGTGTCCCAACCGCCGGTCGCGGTACCGGCCGTCAGCCAGCCGACGCAGTGTTGAACACTGCGGCTGGCGAGGGGGTGGCTCCGCCCTCCTGCGACCCCCCGGTTTCTCGCGCCGGACCACGAGTTCTGGTATCAGCAGGACCTCCGGGATCTAGCGATCCCCGTCGTCCATCATGATCGCCGACCGCAGCCGGTTGCAGGAACTGCAACCCATCGTCCGGAAGTGGTCGCCGGTGATCCCGCGCGGCGAATCCACCGTGTCATGGCCTGAAAGCCATTGCCAAAGAGCCGCGCACGCATCGAGTCCGACAAGTCAGCGGCGACCGGGGTGCAGCCCTGCTGGGCAATGGCCGACGCCGAGCCGACCGCCTCAGCGCGGAGACGTTCTTGGGGGATCGAAGGGGGGCGTGAGCCACCCTCGCCAGCCCCAATGTATTACATTGGGTAGGCTGGCTCCCCGGCACTACGCGGTGCGGCGCCGGCCTCGCTGTCCCCGCCTCGCACGGCGCGTCGGCGCGCCACACGAGACGGGTGCTGGCGGTAAGAGCGCCCTTTTTCGGCGCTCGCGCGCCACGGAGGAGGGCAAAGCTGGCCAGGGGTCAGGACACCGTCGAACGCCATGACGGCCTCAGTGTCGTCATGGAGAAGATCGACCAATGGGAGCAGGAAGACCCGGCCTCCAACGGCCGCGACATGATCGACGATTTCCGCCTCCGGGGGTCACGCTCGTGCCGTCATATGGGTGGCCACCTTTCAGACGGGGGTGGCTCGCACAGGTGGCGCACCAAGTGGCTCACGCTTTTGACCACCCCAACGCTCCTCTCTCAGAGGGCAGAGTCCTCGCCGTTGTGGTCCAGGTTGTGCCCGGAAACCCGCATTGGAAGCGGGTTGGCACGGATTCCCCGAGTCCTCCGGGGCAAAGCCCCGTGCGGCGCCAGCATCGTGCGTCCCCGCCTCGCACGGCGCGTCGTGGCGCCGCACAGGAGGGGGAGGAAGTGGAGGGAGCGACCCCCTGGTTTTTGGCGCTGGTGCGCCACCGGGCAGGGGGAGGTGGCGCGCATGAAAATTCGCACCATCTCCCCTCCCGGGCGGGGGTCGCTCCCTCCACAGTGATCCCTGCGGGAAGGCTGAAATGCCTCTTCAGTCGGTCTCGGCCAGGAGGCTGTGCTCTTCGGCCGAGTCGAAGGCGCCATGCTTTTCGAGCAGCTCCGGGGGAACACGATCTCGATGGAGTCGTCCTGGTCCATGTTGGCAAAGGCCCTCAGGAACTCTTCCTCCGTCTCGACGGTCAAGACAGCCCTGCCTCGGTCGGTTTTCTGTCCGGAGTGGGTCGGGCTGCTAAATGAAGTGGTTACATATATCGTTGTATGGAAATTCCCAGGTGTTCCAGCAGGCGGTTCTTCTCTTAGGAGTGATACAGTAAGGGACTTGTACCTTTAGCACATAAGTTGGGATACGATCTGTTCGGTGTCGCAGATAGGGAGGTCGACGTCGAGGATAGACTCACACTTGACGGCTCACAACCCACAAAGAAAGAAAGTGAGGAAGTGAAATGAATTTTGGGGGCAGCAAAAACAATGGTTTTTGGTTGGCGCTAAGCGTGGCGGCGTGCTTGGTGATTTTGTGGGCAGCCTTTTTTTCTGGACCGGGAAAGGTGCTGTCGCAAAACCCCTCCAACACCACCACCGACCCGAATCTGCGGCGACTGTTTATTGCGGCGTCCCTGGGCAAAACGGAAGCTCTGGGCGATCTCTTGACAGCCGGCAGCCACGACGTCGACGTCCGAGGGCATCGAGGTAAAACACTGTTAGGCGCTGCTCTGAATGCTGCAAGAGCGAAGGAACCGCCCACTTTGTATGGCACTGTTGTCCTACTTCTCTCGCGTGGCGCAAATCCGAATTTGGCTGACAATGACGGATGGACAGCGATGCATAAAGCGGCCTTTCTCGACAATGAAGCGGTTATGGCGGCTTTGATTCAAGCCGGAGGTGATCCGCTCATCAATGTCAACGAGAAATCAACCCCCTATGAAATCGCGTTACTCCACGGGAACAGTGGCGCAGTTGGGGCCATTGAGGGAACCACCACGTATCGCCATCCCGAGGTCGAGGAACTGAAAGAAGCGGGAACGTTCGCCCGAAATCTGCGGGCGGGTTTTTCGTCGGCCCGTACCGTCGAGGAGCGCAAAGCGGCCTTGCGTGCGGCGCTTACTTCTTATCTCGAAGATGAGGGGGAAGTAGAGCGGGTCTATCAAGAGGTGTTGGGACGATCTACTTCCGATTTTTTAGGTGACTGCGATTCTTGCGAGGGAGAATGACCATGCTGAGGACTCTTGCGATTGTATTGGCAGCTTTTGCATTGGCATTGGTGGCCTTGCAAGCTGTGAATTATTGTAAACTCGCAGTTCTACTGTCGCCCCCCCCACCGCCCCCCCCAATCCGGGGATGATCCCTGCACGGATTTTGAGGACTGCTACGACCAGCCCGACACGCCACGAACGCTGGGCACAACCAGCGATCTCCGATTCGCAGTACGGGTCGGTTGCACCCCACTCGCAGCCCTCGAACTCCAGCGTTGTTCGCTCGGCCAACCTGTCCGCCAAGTAACCGTTCGGTCAAGCCGTGCAATCCATCCGCCGTCCGGGGGAGGCGTAGCGAGCAGAACCGACGGATCGCCTGTGATTCCAGACACCTCCAACCTCGTCCGGATCCAACCCATCACGGCCTGACCGAACAGTTACGTCCACCAACGTCCTGAATAGTCCAGTGGATTCCCGTTCAAATAGAGGGATATAATGAGGGGACTACAACAGGGCTAACCACATTAAGTCTATTATAATGATCAGTTACAAGTTTTCTATTGTAGTCGCCGCCTACGCGGCTCGACACCCATGGGCGACGTTTCCCATGGGCTGACGCCCACGGCTAAGTGCTGCCGCGGCTTCGCCGCTCTCAAGGAAGCCGGCTAAAGCCGCATATTCTCAGACAAGTCCGGCCCCTGCCCTGTCGGGCAGATCATACGAGAGTGAAACACTCGAAAATCGACCATTCCCTTCGTGACCGTGGTATCCCGTTACGTTTCACCTCAATGCCTTAGTGGCCCTTCGTGGTCCTTCGTGTGTCTTCGTGGATAACTCTTTTTTCAGGCAAGGCACAAGGAACGACATTCTCATCTCCGCAACCCACGACTTCACGTTCCGCGCCCAACCACCCGGCTTCCTTGACGACCGGCTACCCAGGCAATAGACTACATTTAAAAATCCCTCAAAAAGACGGTTTCCGCAAGGAGGCATCATGAGACGCATCGATTTGCGCACAGCCGTGATCGTGCTGATTCTGGCCAACCTCCCGACCTGGATTATTATCTTCCACACGGTCGACCATGCCACGACGGCTATCGATGAGGAAGTGGCCGCCAATTTCAGGGCCATTTCCAGAAACAATGCAGCCACCATGAGTTACGCCGTCAACAACCTGGCAAGGGAAGTGCAAACCTTGGCCGTGAACTCTGCGGTTCGAGACGCCATTGTGGCCGGCAATGCCGCCTATCCGCGATCTTCCGAGGCGGTGCGTCGAAGAATCAGATCCATCGAGCAAACCTGGTTGGAGCCTGCGGGGGAGGCTACGGTGCAACGGATTCTCTCCAACCCCGCCTCCCGATATTTGAGACGGTTCGTGACCATCAATCCGGCTTTTCGGCGCATAACCGTTACCGATCGATTCGGCGGAACGGTAGCGGCCAACGTCAAGCCCATCGACTTTGAGCAGGGAGACGAACCCTGGTGGCGCCAAAGCTTCAAGGAGGGGGTCACCGGCCGCGTGGTCATTGAGGATGTCCGATTCGATCCCCTGACCCAGATCAACGTACTTCACATCGTCGTCCCGGTGGTGAACGAAACGCCGGAGGAAGTCATCGGTGTCATCGGTGTGGCTGTTGACATCAGCGACCTTTTTCTCCTGGTTACCGGAACTCGGATCGGAGCCACCGGAACCATGTCGTTGGCTCGGCAAGACGGCACCCTCATCGGTAGCGAGGTGGCGGATTTTCCTCCTGTCCAGCTTGGCGATTCCACCGCCTCAGAGAGCGAGGCTTCCGGCCACCTGGTGGCTGCTCAATTGACCGAGGTACCCTATTTCGATGACATTCTCAGCGCACTGCGGCAGCCAAGTCAGCCGGATTTCATTGAAGCCACTGCTATTGGCGGCCGTAAAAAGATGGTGGGTTTCCGACAGCTGGGCTTGTCGTCCAAATACCCCCAGCTCCGTTGGATCTCCATTGTCGAACAGGACATGAGCGAGACCCACACAGCCGTAGAAACCATGAACCGCCATTTGCTGCTGGCAGCCCTGGGAATCCTGGTCGTGACCATCGGATTGGCCATTTATCTGTCTACCCATCGCAAGATGGAGGTCACCGACATCGCGGAAGCCAATGAGCCCTGACACCGGCAAGACCCTTTTGACGGGTCCGGTCGGGATGTGTTGCCGCCCTATAGGGTTTCCCAGATCCTGGCGGGTTTGGTGGCGTCCCAGGTGGTCCTGTTTCTCAAACCCGCTACCTCAACCAGGACGGTTAGCTTGCAGCCGCGTCACTCCTCGCCGAAACCGAACCGGTAAACGAAGCCGATCAGGAACACACTCTGGTCTGTGACCAATTCGTCGGCCCCCTTGATGAAGAATGGCTGGTCTGACCAGTCGTAGCGGTACTCGAACTTGGTGCTGAAGTTCGGACGCACGCGATAGTCGGCCGTCAGGGTGATTTCCTTCAAGTCCTGGGCGATCCCGGTAGCAAAGGCATCCTTGTCCGCGAAGTACTCGAACCGGGGTGAAAAAGCCCACTTCTTGTCGGTAGTGCTGAAACGCACGGCCCCGGCAATGCCCTGCCAGGCCGTTCGCTCGAAATGGGGTTGGGACTCGGCATCGAATCCATAGTCATAGTTGATCAACACCTCGACCTGATCGTTGACGCTGGCGCTGATCACTGTGTCGAAAAGATGCCTCCAGGGGTTGTTGAGACCGTCCAGTTCCGGGCCTCCCAAATACCCTTGACTGATGCTGAAATTGTCGTTCGGCGAAACCGCGATCGACCACCCGACGCTCTTCCCCGTATTGTTGTCGGTGGAGTTGTTCCAGCCGTTCACAAGATAGAAACCCACGTCGACCGTGTCCGAAACCGAATAACTGGTGCGGACTCCCGTGTGGTAATAGGGCTGGGCAAAGCCGAAGAGGATCGACTGCTGGTATTGATAATTGTCGATGGTGTCCAAGACTTCCGCACCCACAAACGTTCCGAACTTGCCCACGTCGACGGTCAAACCGTTCCCGACGGGGGCAACATAGCTGACGTAAGCCTGCTGAATGTTCTTGATGATTTCTTGCTGCCCGCCAACGGGCTCGAAGGAGTGATAGGTGTCGGCAGCCGGGCCGTAGACCAGATCGATGCGGTAGCCCAGGCTATTGGCGTCACCGACGGGCCGGTCAAGAACTACTTTTGCCAGATCGAACTGAAAGCTGTTGTGTCTGGTGTCAAGCCCGCGAAGATCGACAATGCCGCTCTCGGGATCGTTTGAGTTATAGCCGTAGTAGGCATCGACGTAGCCACTGATTTTGGTCTGCTTGAAAAAATCCAATATAGGCGCCGTGTCGCTGGACTCCACCTCAGGTGCCGCCGCCTCGACGGTTTTGGTTTCACTGGCCGGTTCGGTTTTCCGAGAAGTCGTTTCACTCTTCCCTTCCAGCTCGGCGATCCGCTCCTCCAGCTTCTTGATTCGTTCCAGCAGCTTCTCCTGACTACTGTCCTCTGCAAAGGTCACCCCATTCGACAAGCCCGTGGCCAGTAGTCCAGCCAATAACAGCGTGACCCAATTCGTTTTCATTGATCTCCTTTCCTTTCCGGATCCATTCAGTCCCGAATCATGGAACCCATAGAGGCCCCAAACAAAAAAAGACGTCCATCGGCACGAGTCCCCACTCGGATCCAATGGACGTCTCTGTCCAAATCACCACCACCGGGCCACTCCCGTCGGCGGTGGGCGATCTTCCCTCCTCGATACGGCTCTGTATCGAAGAAGTGTTTTCATTTTAGAGTTACCGCTCCAATGGTCAAATCATTTTTGTTTATGCGAACCATCAAAGCAGATTATGGATCCCTTTCGGACTTCACCGCCCGTCCCGGGGCTGCTCTACCGTGGCCCTCACTGGTTCAGTTGGTGGCAGAAGTGACAGACTACGGACGCTCCTCGGGACTCGTGGCAATCCATACAGTGTTCCATGGACGTCGGCACCTCCTGCTCCAGGGTATCCCGCAGCTCCACCGGACCGTGGCAGGTGGTACAGGTGGCTCCAGAGGCCAGATGTTCCCGGTGGCTGAAGAAGACAAAATCGGGGATCTTGTAGATACGGACCCAAGGAATGGCTTCGCCCCTTTGCTCGTACCCCTGCAGCAGTTCCCCCACGGCTGATATCTCGCCCTTGGCTCCACGGTGGCAGGACAGGCAAAGAGCCAGGGCTGGAAACCCTGCACTGCCGCCTCTACCCTTCATGGAATGGCAGGCGGTGCATTGCAGCCCCAGCTCAGCGTGGGTGCGATGGCTGAATGGGAGCGGCTGCGCGATCGGTGTCGGATCGGGCCGGGTCCGGGAGTTGTTGTCGCGTGCTCCCGAGATCCAGGGGATTGCCGCCAGCAAGCCCAGGCAAAGCGCAGGAACCAACGTCCTGCAAGCCCGCTGAAGACGGTGGGTCAAGAGAGTGGGCATGAAGTCGAACGGAGCGATCCTGGAGGAAGGTCCCTCATGGCAAGGCGAAGGCTACCAGGGCATCGCCATAGCTGTCGTTGTATTTGTTGCCGCCGCCGGCTGCGATGACCACCAGTTGTTTCTTCAAACGGCTCGACCAGAAGGTCATGGGAGTGGCGTGACCGCTGAAATCGAGCCGGGCAACCCAAAGCTCCCGGCCGGTTTCGGAATGGAAGGCCCGAAAGCGACGGTCATTGGTTGCGGCGATAAACACCAGCCCTCCGGCAGTCACGATGGACCCACCCAGGTTGGGTGAGCCTGTTCCGGTGATGCCTCGAGCTGCCAGATCCTCCACCAGGCCGAGCGGCACCTGCCAGCGCAGGCTTCCCCGGTTCAGGTCGATGGCCGTGAGCGTCCCCCAGGGGGGAGCCTGACAGGGGATCCTCCGGGAATCCCAGAAACGCCCCTGGCGGATCCCCCGGGCCAGATAGGGCAGGCGGCTTCCTGCGCGCCCCTCCACCATTCTTACCACCTGCCCCACATCCATGGAGTTGACGAACAACAAATTCAAAGTGGGATCGTAGGATGCGCCGCCCCAATTGGGCCCTCCATTGGTGCCGGGGAAAAGCACCGTGTACTCCAGGCCCTGTGGCTGATACATTTTACCCAGGATTGCCGTTTTCAGGATGGTCCTGCACTCGGCCTCAGTTTCAGGGTCCAGGCGGTTGATCTCCTCGAGCTTCATGCCTTGACGCGCAATCGCCGGCGGCTTGAGCGGCACCGGCTGAGTCGGCCAGGCCTCCTCTCCGGGAACCGGGCTCGCCGGAACGGGCCGCTCTTCGATCGGAAAGAGGGGTTTCCCCGTCACCCGATCGAACAAAAAGAGGAATCCCATCTTGGTGATTTGGGCCACTCCCGGCACCCTTCTCCCCTGTCGGCGCACCTCAACCAGATTGGGCTGCGCCGGCAGGTCCCAGTCCCAAAGGTCATGGTGGGTGATCTGGTAGTGCCACAGGCGCCGGCCGGTGCGAATGTCCAGGGCGACCAGGCAGTCTCCGAACCAGTTCTTTCCCTTGCGTTCGCCTCCGTAGCGGTCGGGGGAAGGAGAACTCACCGGAAGATAGAGGATGCCGCGTTCGGGATCGCAGCTCATGGGAGCCCAGACGTTGGTTCCTCCCCGGTTCTTCCAGGACTCCCTTTCCCAGGTGTCGTTCCCCACTTCGCCGGGTTTGGGCACCGTGTTGAAACGCCAGACCAATCGGCCGCTATCGGCATCGAAGGCGCGGACGTCTCCATCGGGCCCCTCGGGCAGTCCGTCCGACACCACCGATCCCACAATCACCAGGTTCTCAAAGATCAGGGGAGGTGAACTCACCCCGTAGACGCGCTTTGGAAAACGGTCGGCCATGCCTGCCCGAAGATCCAGGACACCCCCCCTGCCAAAACTATCGACCGGCCGTCCAGTGCGGGCATTCAAGGCAAACAGTCGACCGTCCAGCGTTCCCCAATAGAGCCGATTTTCCTTGCCTCGGCGCCAGTAGGCCGGGCCTCGATTGATAAACAGGTTATAGGGCCGATGCTTGTCGAGCTTGGGGTCGAAGGCCCAAAGCTCCTTCCCCGTCGCCGAGTCCAGAGCAATCGCCCGGCCGAAGGGGGTGGTCAGGTAAAGGACGCCGTCGACCGCCAGTGGTGTGCATTCAAAGGCAGTACGCACGGGATACTCCGATCCGTCGCTGATGTCGCCGGTATGGTAGGTCCAGGCGACCTTCAGTTGACCGACGTTGTCCCGGTTGATCTGCTTCAGGGGCGAATATTTTCGCGCCGCCAGGTCCCCGCCGTAATGGGGCCATTCCTGGGCAAGGGACTTTCCGGCGACGGCCTGCAGACTCAGCAGCAAGACGGGCAATCCCCACCGCAGCCACCCAATGGGACACCCGGATCTCAATAGTAGATTCATGTTGGAGGAACCTGTGGCAGGTGAGTCAATGGGATGTCGATCGCAATCGGCGAAGAAAGAGATGGTGGTCCCTGGTGGGCATATGCTCGAACGAGTCCGGCATGGAAAAAAGCAGGATGTTCACGGGAGACCTCCTTGGGAGTCGATGACTGCCGGCCGTTTTGGTAATGTGCCGGGCACAGCCGATCAGTAGATGAAATCTGCCTCGTATCCAGGAGTCGAACGGGCTTGCCGTGTTGGTGCCGGTGGAGGAGGGAGAGCCGCCAATCTCTTCTGCCACTTCAGCTTGAGTTTCTGAAACGCACTTCTGTATTCCGGCTTCAGTGGCTTTGACGGTTTCATTTTGAGTGTGAGCGGATTCACGAAGACACCGTTTCGCCGCACTCGGTAATCCAGGTGAGGGCCGGTTGACATTCCAGTCGACCCTACGTAGCCGATCACCTGGCCCTGGGTGACTTTGGAGCCTCTCCGCAATCCCCTGGCATAGCGGGACAAGTGGGCGTAGCTGGTCGTAAAGCCGTTGCCGTGCCTGATCTGAACCAGGTTGCCATAGCCGCCCTTCCGTCCGCGAAACTGCACTCGGCCGTTGCCGGCAGCCACTACCGGAGTGCCGGTGGGCGCCGCGTAGTCCACTCCGAGGTGCGGCCGTCGCTTTCTCAGGACAGGATGAAGCCTGCGGTAGGAGAAACGCGAGCTGATGCGGGAAAACTTGACCGGAGACCTCAGAAAGTCCCGTTTGAGCGATCGTCCGGCATCGTCGAAGTATCCCACCTCACCCTCGGGATCCTCGAAACGGTATCCAGTGAAGAGTTTCCCCGAGTTTTGGAACTCAACGGCCAGGATTTTGCCATATCTGACCATCCGATCCGCCAGATAGAGCTTTTCCACCATCAGGCGAAAGTGATCCCCTCTCCGGATCTCGGTGTTGAAGTCGATATCCCAGGAAAAGATCTCCGCCAAGTCCAGGGCCAATTGATCCTTTTCCTGCAAATCAGCGAGCGTGCGGAACAATGACGATTCAATGGTTCCAACCACCGGCAGAATGCGCTTTTCATACTCGATGGGAATCAGTTGAGCCCGAAAGTCATCCTCGGTGCGATCCACTTTCAGAAACTTGAAGGCGTCCACCTGGTAGCGAAACCCGGTCAGCCCGCCGTCCGGGAGCCGTTCCAATTCGAACCGATTCCCGGCCCTGATCCTGGCCAGGTTGTAGATCGGCCGGGTGGCTTGCACCACCTGCATAACGGTTACAGGGGAGAAACCATAGGCCCTCAGCAAACTGCCGAAGGAAGTGTTTCTGGGAATTTTTCCTTCGATCAACTCCGCTTGGGGTGGAGATGGGGGTAGGGGTGGGGGAAGATTGAGGGCAAGCGCGCCCCGGCGGGCCACGGGCCTCATGGGTGCAGCCGCAGGATCGTCAGGCAGCAACCACAGGCAGGCCAGGGAGAGCCCGACGATTGCGCTGACCATGACAACGGACTCGAGCCGCTCGTTCAGCTTGGAAGCGAGACGGCGAGCTCGTTGTTGGACCATGGCGTCACCCAATGGGGACATTCAGACCCGATTCGGTCCTTACGAAAGGCCAGGGAAGTTCCTTAAGCTAACAGATCATCCCAGCCCATACAAGCCTAGATATACTTGCTGTGCTCCTTGAGCAGGCACCGATCCATGACCACCGTCAATCCGGCTCCCTCGGCCTTCTCCGCAGCCTTCCCATCCACAACGCCCTCTTGCATCCAAATGGCACCGACCTCGATCTGCATGGTCTGTTCCACCACCAGGGAGACGGCATCCGGACGGCGGAAGACATTGACCAGATCGATGGGAGTGGAAGGAGGAATATCGAGCAGGCTGGGATAGCAGAATTCTCCCAGGACCGCCTGGTGGTTGGGATTTACCGGAACGATACGGTAGCCCTGGGTTTGCATGTAGCGGGCCACCGCATTGCTGGGCCTGCTTGGATTGGCCGAAAGGCCGACCACGGCAATGGTCTTGGAATGTTCAAGCAAGCGCTTGATTTCCGTGGGATCGTTCATGGGTCCGCAGGCTGGGACGAGCCCGCAAGTCTCACCGGATCACTAAACCGCGCCAAGCGATTCGGGTCAACTGCCCCGGTTCATGCGCATGCGCTAATTGCGGGTCGCCATGGAGTGGGTATCCGGCTGCTTCCCGGCTTCCGGGATCCAATTTGAGCCGGCCAACCTCACGCCTTGCCGCTTGGGTCCGCAACGGAATCCAGGAACCGCTTTACTTCCTGGCGGCTCAAGTGGCGGTACTCGCCCGGTTTGAGCCGGCCGTCTTTCAAGAAGCCGATCTGGACACGGCGTAACTTGATCACAGAGTGCCCGACACGGTCAAACACTTTCCGGATCTGGTTGTTCCTGCCCTCGACCAGCGTAATTCTCAGCCAGCAGTTGTCGGCCTGCCTCTCTACGGCAATCTTGCAGGGCGCCAACCTTTTCCCTTCCAGGGAGAGTCCCTTTGAGATCTTTGCCAGAATTGCCCGACTGGGAGTCCCCCGCACCTTGGCCACATAGGTCTTCGGACAATGGGGTCCGGCTGAGGCGACTCGGTTGGCAAACTGGCCGTCGTTGGTCAACAGAAGCAGTCCTTCAGTGTTGAAATCCAGCCGCCCAACCGTGCTCACTCCCGGCGGGCACCCCCGGACCAGCTGGCTCACCAGAGGCCTTCCAGCCGGGTCCGAAAGGGTGCACAAATACCCTCGAGGCTTGTTCAGGAGCAGATAGGTCTGCCGTCCGGGGGGACGAATTCGTTTTCCATCGACCCGAACATGATCACAGGCGATATCCACTTTGGCGCCCGGCCGATTGATCGACCTGCCGTTTACCGTGACCCGTCCCTCCTGGATCAGCACTTCGGCCTTGCGCCGCGAACAGACTCCTGCATTGGCGATGACTTTCTGCAGCCGATCCGTCACCACGATTCCGATTCCCGAACGGCCGGAGCCTGCCCGGAGACCCTGGCGCCGCCGCTTCGATCCTGCCTGCCATCGGAAGCCTCCCGGCTCCGGGCCACAGTTTCATCCACGGCCGACAGTTCTTCAGCGCCGGATGATCCGGCGGCCCTTTCCCCCCGGCTCACCGGGCCGTCCGCTGCCCTGGCCCTCTCAGTTACACTCACCGCCGCCATCCCTTCCAGGGAGGCCTCGGCCAGTTCCTGATATTCATCCAGGCTGGGGAGTTCACCCAGGTTCTTGAGTCCGAATTGAAGCAAAAAGTCCCGAGTGGTCTTGTAGAGAATGGGCCTGCCTACCACGTTCTTTCGACCGCCGGTGGTTACCAGCTTCTTTTCGACCAGGGTCTTCATGACGGCAGTAGCGTTGACGCCGCGAATTTCCTGGATTTCCGGAAGGGTGACCGGCTGCTTGTAAGCGATGACAGCCAGGGTCTCCAAGGCCGCCAGAGAGAGTCTGATCGACGGGGCCTGGTGTTTCAGGAACTTCCGAACCCAAGCGTGATGTTCCGCCTTGGTGGCCATCTTGTAGCCATCGGCGATTTCCTTGATTTCGATTCCGTACTCGGGCGAGGCGTAACGGCGACGGAGATGCGAAAGCGTTTCGCGAATGGCAGCCTCGTTCTCCTCGCCCAGCAACTCGACCATGGAAGCCACCGTGACGGGTTCCTCCGCCAGGTAAATGAGCGCCTCCACGATGGGTCTCAGTTTTTCCTGATTCATCCTGGTCTCCATTCCACTTCGATGTCAGGACGGAATGCCCGCGACTGTCGTTTCGATCCTGCCCGTCCATTGTTCAAGGTCACCCATCACTTCGGCAAATCGCTTCTTGCGCCTTGCCATAATCTCTCCGAAGCGCTGTTTTTGAACCAGAACAATGGCCTGCAGATAGGACATTTCCAACAGAGCGACAAATACCACCACCAGGGCCCTTCGGCCCCGATAGGCGGCAAACAAACGCTCGACGGAAACCTCACCCGGAGAATCCTCGAAAATGGTCTTCAAGTCTTGGAGAACCTTCCCGATGGTCACCTCCTCCTGCTCGATTTCCATCGCTCGGGCGGCCTTGCGCCGCTCCTGGATTCTGTGGAAACAGATGATCAGGTCGAAAGAGCCGGCTTTCAGCTCGGGTTCGACGGTTGCGTCCCGAAAATCCTTCACTCCCGGCAGCGTCCAGCTGGCCCGTTCCAACAGTTCCTTCTGGTGAAGCATTTGCGCGGCGTTTTTGAACTTTTCGTGCTCCAGCAGCCGATGTACCAACTCGCCCCGGGGATCTTCCTCCTGGCCCTCAGGCTGAAGCGGATCGGCCGGCAGGAGCATCCTGGACTTGATATGGATGAGGGTCGCCGCCATGAGCAGGAACTCGCCGGCCAGCTTGATGTCCAGCTCCTGCATGGCCTGGATGGTGTCCAGGTACTGCCGCGTAATCTTGGCGATGGGAATATCGTAGATGTCGATCTGCTGCTTTCGAATCAGTTCCAGCAACAGATCCAGGGGGCCTTCGAAGGCCGGCAACTGAATCCTGTAAGGATCGTCCATGGGCGGTCAGGTGATCTTCATGGCCTGTCGCACGGCCTGCATGGTCTCACCGGCCACCTGGGAGGCCCGCCGGTTCCCGTCCTGGATGATCTCACCGATCTCCCGGCGGCGGCCGGCGTAGTCCTGCCGGCGCTCCAGCAGAGGCGACAACTCCCGGACCAGTCCGTCGCTCATCCACTTCTTGCAGTCGACGCAACCGATCGCGGCCGTTCGGCAGTCCCGTTGGACAGTCGCCTGAATCTCCCGGGAGGAATAGATCTTGTGGTAGGAAAAAACCGGACAGATATCGGGATTCCCCGGATCGTGGCGACGTTTGCGGGCAGGATCGGTCATCATCGTCCTGACCTTGGTGTGAATGGTCTCGGGAGAGTCGGAAAGAGAGATATCGTTGCCGTAACTCTTGCTCATCTTTCGCCCATCCAGTCCGGGAAGCCGCGGAACCGGGGTCAACAGGGCCTGGGGTTCGGGAAAGACGGGTCCGTAAAGGGCATTGAAACGCCGGCCGATCTCCCGAGTGAGTTCCACGTGCGGCACCTGGTCTTCGCCCACGGGAACGGCGTCCGCCCTATACATCAGGATATCCGCCGCCTGCAGCACCGGATACCCCAGGAAGCCGTAGTTGCCCAGGTCCTTGTCGGTAACGTTGGCTCGCTGTTCCTTGTAGGTCGGGACCCTTTCCAGCCATCCCAGCGGCGTGATCATGGAAAAAAGGAGGTGCAGCTCGGCGTGCTCGGGAACTGCCGACTGCACGAACAACACCGACTTGTCGGGATCCAGGCCGGCGGCCAGCCAGTCGATCATCATTTCAGTGCGGAACTGATCGATTTCCGAGGTATCGGCAAAATCGGAGGTCAGGGCATGCCAATCGGCAATGAAATGGAAACTCTGGTACCGCTCCTGCAGTTCCACCCAGTTCTTCAGGGCGCCCACCACGTGCCCGAGATGGAGCTTGCCGGTGGGGCGCATCCCACTGGAAATTCGAGGTCTGTTCGGCTCTGCGGAAACCATATGGCAACGAGGGTCCGGCAACGGCTTTTCCGCTAGGCGGCAATGATCCAGTGTACGATTCGCATGAAGGGTCTCAACACCCCACTCAGGACACCCAAGTATAGACACCCCAACAGTATGATAAATCCGTAGGGTCGAATCCGGTCGTAGGCATTTGCCAGATCCCGCGGCAGAAAGTGCGGCAAAATCCAACTGCCGTCCAGGGGCGGGATGGGAACCATATTGAACACGGCCAGGGCGGTGTTGAGAAACGCTCCCAGCACGCACATTTGGAATAGCGGCTCCAGCACCGTCCCACCGATCACCCCTCCGGCCGTCTGATAGCTCTGGAGGCCCTTTATGCCCAGCAGAAATAGGGCCAGCAGCAAAACGTTGCTGATAGGTCCCGCCGCCGAAATCCAGATGTCGGCCGTGCGACGATCCCTCACATGGAGCGGATTCCAGGGAACCGGCTTGGCCCAACCGAAGAGCAACGCCCCTGTAAAGAACGCGATGGTGGGAAAGATCAGGGTTCCGACCACGTCGATATGGGGGATCGGGTTCAAGGTGACCCTTCCGAGGTAACGCGCCGTGGGGTCACCAAACCATTCGGCCGTCCGCGCATGAGCCGCCTCATGAACACTGAGCGAGAATAGAAACACGACCATGAAAAAAAGATACTGGACCAACTGAGCGGTGTCGATCACGGAAGCTCCGAGGGCGAAGACGGCACCCGACGCCGTGCCCCTTGAGGGAAGCCCGAAGGCCACAATCAGCAGCAGCTTAGCATAGGTGAGCGGCGAAACTCTAGCCGGGCCGCCAGCGCGGTTCGGCCCTCCGGCGGGCTTCCTTGTTGGATCGAAATGCCGATAGTATAATGGTTTGCAGCGGATAGCCCCGAGGGACAACCGCTGGCGAGTTCCCCCCAGAGAGCCTTATGAGCCTGCTGCTGCTTCGATTGACCATCGGATTCTATTCGGTAGGCCTGCTCCACTCATTTCTGACCATCATCACCCGCAAGAAGACACTGTTTCGGGTCGCCCTGGCCGGCATTTGCGTGGGATTCCTGTGCCATCTGCTGGCGATTTCCATGGCCTGGTTCGAGACCCGCCACCCCCCGATCGACGAATTGCAGGGGGTTCTCTCCTTTTTCGCCCTGATGATCGTGCTGGCATTCCTCCTGGCTTATGCCCGCTATCGTTTGGATTCATTGAGTGTGTTCGTTTTCCCGCTGGCTTTCATTCTCACGCTGGCCGCCAATTTGACGTCGGAGCCCAGCCAGCCCTTTCCCGAGATCTTGGGCAGTCTTTGGCTTTACCTGCATGTGCCCTTCATCTTCCTTGCCTACGCGGCCTTTTTTGTGGCCTTCGCCTCCGGCTTGATGTACCTCATCCAGGAAAACGAGTTGAAACGTCGAAGACCCCAGGCGTTCTACTATCGTCTGCCCTCCCTTGAAGTCTGCGACGAATTGGGATACCGGGCTCTCAGCATCGGGTTTCCCCTGTTGACTCTGGGACTGGTGGCCGGCGTCCTCTGGCAGGCGCCGTGGGAGCTGGACAAGAAGATCATCGCCTCCTTCAGCACCTGGATCGTCTATGCCGTTCTTATCGCCTATCGTCTCTCTGAAGGACTGCGCGGCAGGCGCGCGGCCTGGATGTCCATCCTGGGATTCATTCTCATTCTGGCGACCTTTTTCGGGACCCGCTCCCAGGGAAGCGCCCATCCTTTCATCCAATGAGTCTCCTACTGGTAGGACTTAGCCACAAGACAGCTCCGGTCGAAATCCGCGAGAGGCTTCACTTTCCGGATTCCAGTCTGCAAGAGGCATTGCAGCGCCTCACCTCCCAGTCGGCCATTGCCGAGAGTTTGATCCTGTCGACCTGCAATCGGACAGAGGTTCTGGCCCACTCGGCCGACGCTCAACGCGGGGTGATGCTGGTCAGAAACTTCATCTCCGATTTCCACCGCCAGCCGGAAAGGTCGTTGCACCCCTACCTCTATGACCTGACCCATTCCGAGGTGGTGCGCCATGTGTTCCGCGTTGCCAGCAGTCTGGATTCGATGGTGCTGGGGGAACCTCAGATATTGGGTCAGTTCAAGACCGCCTTCAGTCTGGCCCGCAGGATCGGCTCCGTGGGGGATGCTCTGAGTCCGCTGATTCATCGGGCCTTTTTTGTGGCTAAACGGGTGCGCTCGGAGACCGCCATCTCCAGCGCTGCAGTTTCGGTCAGCTTTGCCGCCGTGGAATTGGCCAGAAAGATTTTCGACCACTTGAGCGGACGCACGGTGTTGCTGATGGGCGCCGGAAAGATGAGCGAACTGGCGGCGAAGCACCTGATATCCCAGGGGATCACCCAACTGCTGGTCTGGAATCGGACCTATCGGCGAGCCGTGGAAATGGCCAGGGACCTGAATGGCGAGGCTATTCCCCCGGAAGAGCTCTTTCGCCATGTCGAACGGGCCGACATCCTCATCTGCTCCACCGGTTCCCCCGGCTTCATCCTCACCAGGTCCGACGGGCAACGGTTGATCCATTTGCGCAAGAACCGGCCGGTCTTCATCATCGACATCGCGGTGCCTCGAGACGTGGATCCCGAGGTGAACAACCTGGACAACCTGTTTCTCTACGACATCGACGACCTGCAGCATGTAGTCGACGCCAACCTCAAGCAGCGCCTCAGGGAGGCCCATGTTGCGGAAGCCATCGTCCGGGAGGAAGTCCAGTCCTTCATCAAGCAAGCGCGAGGGTTGGATGTGGCTCCAGCCATCGTCTCGTTACGGAGGCACTGGGACGCCATCCGCAGAGAGGAGCTCGCCAGGAACCGCAAGAAGCTGGGCGCTCTGAATGAACAGCAGGAAGCGGCGCTGGAGCAGTTGACTCGAGGCATGTTGAACAAGATCCTGCACGGCCCCATCTCGGAAATCAAATCGTTGGGCCAGGACCCCGCCGCGGAGCAGAAAATCGCCGCCATCAAGAGGATGCTGGGACTGAAGCACTGACCCGCGGAGGGTGGGCGGCCATTTTTGCGCATCATAACGGACCCACCAACCCGGTGAGAAATGCAAAGTAAACCCCTCGTCATCGGCTCGCGAGGCAGTCCGCTGGCTCTGAGGCAGGCGGATCTGATCAAGAACCGCTTGCGCCAGACCGACCCTCTACTGCCCATATCCGTCCGCCGCATCCTCACCACCGGGGATCAACGCACCGGGCCTCCCTTGCACCAGCTTGGCGGCAAAGGGGTCTTCACCAAGGAGATCGAAGAGGCCCTGCTTCGTGGCGAGATCGACCTGGCCGTCCACAGTCTCAAGGACCTTCCCACCGATCTTCCCGACGGCCTATGCCTGGGCGCCATCACCTCCAGAGAAGATGCACGGGACGCCTTCCTTTCCAACCGGTTCGGTTGCCTGGCGGAACTTCCCCCTCGGTCCACCGTAGGGACCAGCAGCCTGCGGCGCCAATGCCAGCTATTGCACTTCCGCCCCGATCTGCAGGTGAAGAACCTGCGGGGCAATCTGGATACCCGCCTCCGCAAACTGGACGAGGGAGGTTACGACGCCATAATTCTGGCCTGCGCCGGGCTGATTCGACTGGGTCTGGATCATCGCATCCGGGAAAGAATCTCCGTCGACACCATCTGCCCGGCCATCGGACAAGGTGCGCTGGCGGTGGAGGTGCGCTGCGAAGACCGCTCGACCCGCGACTGCATCCGCCAGCTGGATGACCGCGAGTCCGAACGAGCCGCAGAGGCGGAACGGAGCCTGCTGAGATGCCTGGGGGGCGGATGCCAAGTCCCGATTGCCGGGTTTGCGGCCGTCAACGGGGCGCACTTGCAATTGACCGGACTGGTTGGAGCCGCCGACGGAAGCCGCTTGATCCGGGAGCTCGGCCGATCCGGCCTGGAGGAACCCTCGCGGTTGGGGCGCTCGGTCGCCCGCAAGCTCCTCGATCGCGGCGCCGGAGAACTGTTGCAAATGACGGGATGAGCCAATGACAAGGTCCATGAAGACGGCCGTTTACCTGATCGGCGCCGGCCCCGGCGATCCTGAACTCCTCACCTTGAAGGGGCGCCGCTGCCTGGAGGCAGCCGACTGCGTCGTCTACGACCACCTGGTCAACCGCGAACTGCTGCAATTCGCTCCCGGCGGGGCGGAGCGGGTCTATGTAGGCAAGCAGGGAGGCCACGACCATATTTCCCAGACGGAGATCAATTCCCTGCTGCTGGCCCGAGCCCGCCAGGGCAAGACGGTGGCCCGCCTCAAGGGAGGCGACCCCTTCATCTTCGGACGCGGCGGGGAGGAGGCGGAAGTCCTGGCTGGGGCCGGAGTTCCCTTCGAGATCGTGCCCGGCGTGTCGGCAGGCTCGGCTGCACCGGCCTACGCCGGAATTCCCCTGACTCACCGGGACTACGGCGCCACCGTTGCATTTGTGGCAGCCCAGCAGGATCCGACCAAGGAAGATCCGTTGCTGGACTGGGGGAAAATTTCCTCGGCGGCCCAAACTCTGGTCTTCTTTATGGGGGCCAGGAGCCTGCGGCAGGTGGTGGAACAGCTCACCCGTCACGGGCGAAGCCCCGCCACCCCGGTTGCCTTGATTCGCTGGGGGACCCGTCCCTCCCAAGAGGTCGTTACGGGCACCCTGGAGTCCATCCTGGACCGCGCCGGGCCCATGGACCCTCCTACCCTGATTGTTGTCGGCGAAGTCGTCCGCCTGAGGGAGCGGCTGAGATGGTTCGACAATCGCCCCCTGTTCGGGAAGCGCGTCCTGATCACCCGTCCCCGCCGGCAGGCTCAGGACTTCCGCAGAGCGCTGGAGCTGCTGGGCGCCAGGGCCATCTCCTTTCCCACGGTGGAGGTGCGTGAGCCGGACTCCTGGGCAGTGCTGGATCGAGCCCTCGAGACCATCGATCAATACGATTGGCTTATCTTCACCAGCGTCAATGGAGTCAAGTACTTCTTCCAGCGATATTTTCGACGTCATCCCGATATTCGGCAGCTCAAGGGGGTCCGCATCGCCGCCATCGGGCCGGCCACCCGGCGGGCCGTTCTCGACTTCAACCTGGCCGTGGACACCCTGCCGAGCGACTACCAGGCCGAGGGCCTGGTGGAGAGCCTGCGCGGCAAGGTGGTCAAGGGCATGCGGGTGCTGCTTCCCCGAGCCCGGGTAGCCCGGGAGGTCCTGCCCCGACAACTGCAACGCCAGGGCGCCCGGGTCGAGGTGGTCGAAGCCTATCGAACCGCCCCCCCTGACAACGCTCCGTCCCAGTGGAGACAAGTCCTGGATGAATCTCCGCCCGACATGGTGGTTTTCACCAGTTCCTCGACCGTCGCCAACCTTTCCGACCTCACCCACCCCGAGCCCCTGGCCCAGAGCCTGAAGGGGGTGGCCGTGGCTTGTATCGGACCCATCACCGCGGGAACAGCCCGGGAACTGGGTCTGCAGGTGGACCTCGTCCCGAAAAAGTACACCACGGCTTCGCTCATCGAGGCCATGGAGGCCTACTTCTCGCGAAAGGGTTGAAGTTCCGGGTTACGCCAGCCGCACGGGACGGTAGTGGCACGGGCGGACTCTTCAGAGGGGAAAGGGGAATTAGTAAAGACGAACCACCAATGGACACGAATAAGCACGAATGTTGTAACACAATATATATAAAAGACTTAAGGTGGGCCAGTCCGCTTCAATCCCCTCATTAAATCCCTCTAATTGAACAGGAAACCATTGGACCATTCAGGACGTTGGAGGACAGGTTAGCCGGGAATCAACCCTGAGTCCGAGGCCATCGGGTGGGGTGGCAAGCTACCTGTGCTGCGAATCAGAGATCATTGTTTGTGACCACAGCAAGGAAGTTGCCCGAGTCATGAAAAATAGACGGTTGCCACTTCTATCCTGACCAACAACTCCTGCACCAACAGTCTAGGGCAAGAGGTCGTCAACGGTCAGCCTTGCTTCAAGGTTCCTATGAGAAAAGGAAACGGTCAAGATGGAGGCTACAGCTGTCGCTCAATCTCTCTTGACTTAACTCTCAAAACCGTGTTCGATTGGGGCGAAAGTAACAAGACGGTTCGAGAGTTCTATGACATCGAGTTCAGAGAACCACCGTCCACCGAATTCAGCCTCCCCTCGGGATTCTCCGTGGATCACACACACTGCCGTGGTTGTGACAACAACCCTACCCAGTAACCCCTGCTCCCCCTAGTCTTCGTGCCGGGGGGAGAGATTGGAGGAAACATGAGCAAAAAGCTAGGCATATCCCTTTTTGTCTTGGCCCTGATCGTAGGCTTCTCCGTTGGTGCCGGTCTCTTCCTTACCAGGACCTTTGTAGTTACCTATGAGGGTGACCCGCACCGGGCCACTGAAGAAAATACCTCTACAGGGCTCCCCTTTCATCTGCTGCCATCAAGAGTAGCCCTGGGAACGTCCGTTATTAAACGGCTAGACGAGAACAACTGGAGATACACGCTCATGTATCATGACAAATCTGGAAAGCATACAGGGTTTCACGTGTTCCGTCTCCGGCGCGTAGATGCAGGCAAAGAGTACATGGACGCTACTGCTGAAATACGGAGAACTGATTGACACTTCTTTACGTCTCGGCCGATGCAGTTAAAGCCAGGTTAAGCAGGACCACCCGGGTCCAGGTCTTCCGTATTTTATCCTTCCCGCAGGGATCACTGTGGAGGGAGCGACCCCCGAAAAGGGGGAGGCAAAGGGTGTCCGGACCCCTGTCCCCCTTTGCCCTCCCCCGTGCCGCACCAGCGGCCAAAACGAGGGGGTCGCTCCCTCCACCATCTTCCCTTCTCGTGCGGCGCCATCTCCGCCGGACGGGAGGGAACCGCGCGGCGCATAGGCCCGCTTGTCCTACTCGGCTAGTGCAGTGCAGGGTCGACACGCCCCCCGGGCTCACGCCCGGGGCTAAGTGCTGGCGCGGCTACGCTGCTTTATAAGGAAGGTCTGTAGGAGAGGTTTCCTCCCCGGACTTGGGTCAACCGCGGCTTCGCCGCTCTCTCCGAAGTCAAGACCCTGCTCGGGCGTGGGATGCTTATTTAATTGATCCTCTTCCGGGCGTCAGCCCGGGGTTCCAGACAGCCGCCAAGGCGGCGGCAGCGCTTAGCCGTCGGCGTCAGCCCATGGAATAGGGCAAGTCCCCCCGAGCCGCGTAGGCGGCGACAGCAGGTAGCAGGAGCGTGGCAGGTGTTTGGACGCAACCCTGGTTCTTCGACGGGTGACTCATTCAGGGCAATACCGGGGTTGTTTCAGACATGGGATACCGGGTCGGGGGAATTCCAGGGAATGCGGGCGACTGGCGTGTATACGGCGCCGGAGGGGTGAAGTTGGCTGCCCATGACCACGATTTCCCTGGCATCGAACCGTAGCGGTTCCAACCGTTCCGCTCGCATTGCCGCCAGCAGCTCCCGAATGTTTCGGTCCGACCGAACCCTCCCCAAGGTGAAATGGGGGGAAAAGGGGCGGGATTCAGCAGGGAAGCCTATTGCGACCAGTTCCTTTTCGACCCTCGGCTGCAGGTGCCTCAGTCCCTCGGGAAGCTGTTTCAATCCCGCCCAGATAACCTTGGGCGCCCGGCTGTTGGGGAAGCAACCCAGTTCAGTCAATTCCAGCCGGACAGGTGGCGCCGGAAGGGCCGCCCGCTGCACCGCCGGCACCACCTCGCCCAGCCGCTCTGTCGGAACCGACCCTAGAAACTTGAGGGTCAGATGGATGTTGTGGGGTCTGACCCATCCGACCTGGGCGCCACTCTCTCGCAACTTTTGCTGGGTGGCTGCCAGCGCCTCCCTGGCAAAGGGAGGCAGCTCGAGACAGACGAATGTCCTGACGGCTTCCATAGGAGAGAAGATTGCGGAAATTCCCTGGGGATCGTTTCAGTCCAGCACCACAAAGGGTGGCGGGCTTGGGGTTTCTTCCAGGCAGTACCCGAGGCTGAATGCGACCGAATCGGTCAACAGCTCCACCAACGGTCCTGTTTGATAACACAGAGCCTTCCGAAGCGCCAGCCAATACCGTTCAGCCAGCTCGGGGCGAATTACCGCGGGCGGATAACCGGCTCTTAGCAGAAAGAAGTTCGAGAACAGGCGCAGGGTCGTTCCGTTGTGACGGTCAAAGGGTTGGATGTCGGTCAATTTCAGCAACACCAGGGCGGCTTGCTCCACCTCGTGCATCTCGCCGAAACTGTCCGCCCGACACCACTGCAAGCTGTTCTCGACCAGGTGCGGAACCATCTCTCCCTCCGCCGGATCGTGGCCGTCAAACAGGGGTGTGACGGGCGCTAGCCGGTAGTCGGATAGTCGGGTGGTGGGCTGACCCATGAGTCGAGCGTGCAGTTGCCGCAGGTCGGCCGCGGTAGCCGGAGCATCTAGCCGGGTTCTCTCCAGGAGCCAGCGGCAGGCCTCGACGTGACACTCCCGTTGGCGCCGTCTTTCGGTTTGCCGGGATTCCGGTTCTGGTCCCACCCCTTGGCCGGGCTGATCCAGGGCGCAATTGTGCCCAGCCCAAACGTCTCCAGTCAGTCGCTCGAAGGACGCGGCGCCTCCGGGAGACCCCTGCCGCCGCTTCCATCGGTCCCGTTGGTCGATAATGCCGGTGAATAGCCGGCGGGTCTTCAATTCGAACCCGTTCCCCACTGTCGGCTCCGCTGCCTGCCCTCAGCCAACCCCTCTCTGTTTCATGGCCTGACGGGCTTCGCGCTCCATTGTCTTGTGTTTCTCTTTTTCCCGCTTGTCGAAGAGTTTCTTCCCCTTGGCCAGCGCGATCTCACACTTGGCACGGCCCTTGTGGAAGTAAATGCGAAGCGGCACCAGGGTCATGCCGCGCTCGGTGGTCTGACCGATGAGCTTTCGAATCTCCCGGCGATGAAGCAACAACTTTCGCGACCGCAGGGGTTGGTGGTTCATGCGGTTTCCCTGTTCATAAGGGCTGATGTGGCAGTTGAGCAGCCACACTTCCCCTCCTTTGACTACACCGTAACCCTCCTTCAAGTTGACCCGACCGGCTCGTATGGACTTGACCTCCGTCCCACGCAAGGCCATGCCGGCCTCGAAGACGTCAAAGATGTGGTATTGGTGGTAGGCCTGCCGATTCAGGCTGACGATCTTCGCCCCGGCTCGGTGCGTGGTGGAAGGCTTCATGAGGCACGCCACTGCTATTGGGAGGGCTATTTCCGCTCGTAGGGATTGGGTGCGCGGCGGCTGGGATTGACGGAAGGCTGTCCCCCGGCCGGGCGCGGCGCACGCACCTGTCCGGATTGGGCTGCAGGGGGTTGGCCAACGACGGGAGGTCGGCTGCTCAAGCTTTGGCCGTAGGGCCGGCTGCCCGGCAATGGGGACGCCGGCTGCGGAGTCAGAGGCGCCTTCGGTTGAACCGATGGCTTGATCCTGGACGACCTGGTCGACGTCCGGGCTGCTGTACGCGAACGTGGGTTGAAGGGTGTCGCATTGGGACTCACGAAAGGTCTGCGGCTAGTCCGGGAGGCCGGACGACTACGCCGGGCCGGTGGCGTGATTTTCTCGGATTTCCCGGATACGATCAATCGGGCCACGCTGTCCGGGCGGCCCGCACGAGCCAGCAGAAAGTAGTCGAATCCGCTCCCTTCCATAATCTTCACAACGGCATGCTTGACTCCCAGGCCCCGAATCTCGAGCAACGGGATTCTCCTGGATCTCAACTCGTTGGGGACGTCCAGCTCCATCCCCGTATGACTGCCCAATATATCCAGGATGCTTCCGTAACTCTGGTTGGAAGCCGTCAGGTTCAACCGGCTGCCGTCAAACGACAGGTTCACCTGTGCCGCCACGGGATGGTGCATCATGGCAGCAACCAACACCAATGAAACCATCCACCATACCTTGCTCATGGGTTGCCCTCGTTGGCCTGTTTCATGCTCAATCCTAACACTCCAGCAAGTCCAAGACAACCGGCGCTGAGCCGGCAACATAGATGCGAACCAGCCTCTTCGTGGCCCTTCGTGGATAACTCTTTTTTTTCAGGGTCTGATAACATGAATTTACAGGAGGTTCTGCAATGGCGTCGCCCACTTCAAAATTCGTGGTTGAAATCAGACAGGAGCAGTTCGAATCCGAAGTCGTTGAAAAGTCCCATACCACCCCGGTGCTGGTGGATTTCTGGGCCCCCTGGTGCGGCCCCTGCCGAAGCTTGAGTCCGGTCCTGGAAAAACTGGCCGACGAATACGCCGGCGCCTTCCTGCTGGCCAAGATCAATACCGACGAAAATCCGGACCTGTCTCTTGCCTTCCAGATCCGCAGCATTCCACAGGTGGTTCTTTTCCTGGAGGGAAAGGCCGTCGACCAGTTCGCGGGAGCCATTCCGGAAACCGAAATTCGCCGGTTTCTCAAGCCCTACTGCCCCACCGAGGTCGACAAGCTCTTTGCCCAGGCGCAAGAGAAACTGGATGCAAGTCAGAAAGAAGAGGCTCGAGGACTCCTCGAGCAGGTGGTCTCCGGCGAACCACAGCACTCGGCGGCCCGCCTGGCTCTGGCCAAGCTGTTGATTGGGAGCGAGCAACTGGAAGAGGCCCGGACTCATCTCCAGGCGATCCCCTTTCTGGCCGACGAAAGGGAAGCTGCCGACCGACTGGAACAGGTCATCGGGCTCCAAGCGAATTGTGAGGCAGCCGGCGGCCAGGCGTCCCTGAGGCTAACCCTGGAAAGAGATCCAAGAGACCTGGCTGCCCGCCTGGCTTTGGGCTGCTGCCTGGCTGCGGGCGGACGATATCGGGAGGCTCTGGAGGAATTTCTGGCGGTGGTCGCCCGGGACAAGCACTACCGGGAGGACTCCGCCCGCAAGGCCATGCTGGCCGTTTTCAGCCTGATTGGGGAAAGAAGCGACCTGGCGGAGGAATTCAGGGGACGCTTGGCCCGAACGCTCTATTAGGTCGATCGGCGGTGTCAGCCGCCTGTCAGAAGGCGCTTCCAGACCGCCTCGGCCACCGGCATGACCGATAGGCGCGGCAACCGCACCAGATCGAAATCCCTGAGTTCGGGGTCCGACTTGATTTGGGCAAGCGGAATCGGTTCCGCCAGTTTTCGCTTGGGCTTCACCTCCACCACAACCAACCGCGGATCGTCGCGCTCGGGATCGGGAAAGGGGTCGCTGGTCACCTCCGCGATCCCTGCCACCATCCTCTCGCCTCCGGTGTGGTAGATCAAGGCTTGATCTCCCCGACGGATTTGCCTGAGGTGCTTCAAGGCCAGATTGTTGCTGACCCCGTCCCAGAGAGTCACCTGGTCCTTTTCCAGATCCGCATAGGCATAGTCCGAAGGTTCTGTCTTCAGTAGCCAATAGGCCATGGAGATTCTCCCTATTTCCTGGGCGGCCGCGTGGGGCGAAGCTCTACCCGGCTGGGTAGCGACCGGGGATCGTGCCGAAGCAGATCCACCACCACCCGGGCCACGTCCTCGGGTGTCAGCTTCCATCGGGCCTGCTCGCCGGCCCGATGTCCGCGGAACCCTGTGTTGACACTTCCCGGAAGGACGGCGCTCACGCGGATGTTGTCGTGGCGCAAATCCTGCATGATGGCTTCGCTGAAGCCGTTGAGGCCGAACTTGGAGGCATTGTAGGCCGAGCCGCCCGCAAACCCCTGTGTCCCCGCCAGGCTGCCGATGTTGAGGATGTATCCGCCCCCGCGGCGTCTCAATATGGGAACGGCCGCATGGCAGCAGTGGTAGACGCCTGTGAGGTTGGTCCCGATAACCTCCTGCCACTGCCGGGGGGATATCTCGGCGATATCGCCCATGACTCCCACCCCCGCGTTGTTCACCAGGATGTCCAGACCTCCGAATTCCCTGACCGTGAAGTCCACCAGGGACCGGACTTCGTCGAAGCAGGAGACGTTGCAGGCCGCTCCCTTGATCCTGCCCGGCCACCGTCCTTCCAGCCTGTCGATGCAGGCTGTCACCGCATCCCCGGTGCGGGCGCAGACCACCACCCGGACGCCTGCCTCCAGCAAAGCCGAGGCGATGGCGCGACCGATTCCCCGGGTCCCACCGGTCACAATGGCGATCCGGTCTCGAATCGATTCCACGGCGTTTCCTTCCCTTTCGGTCCGGAGCCCCGGCCGGTCCCGCAAGCGAACTCTCGACTCCGGCGCCCAAGCCCGGCCGCGCCGCTTGGAACAGCGCCGCCCTGCCTCAAGCCCGCCGGGAAAAAGCCCTTATGGGAATCCTTCCATTTGTGCTATTAATGCCTTCCCCGCGCGTTGCTCCCACGCCTCGGACTCCCCATGACCGTCTCGCTGTTCATCCCCTGTCTGGTCGATCAATTCTTTCCCAGTGTCGGCATCAACCTGGTCAAGATCCTCCGAAAAGTGGGGGTGTCGGTCGACTACCCCAGTGGGCAGACCTGCTGCGGTCAACCGGCCTTCAACTCAGGATATCACGAGGAGGCTACTCAACTGGCACGGCGTTTCCTGGAGGTCTTTGGAAAAGCCGAAACCATCGTCTCCCCTTCAGGCTCCTGCACCAGCATGGTGAAGGTGTTCTACCCGGAGCTGCTCCAGGACCCCGGCCTGAGTCGGGAACTCCAGGAGATCACCGGCAGAACCCATGAATTTTCCGATTTCCTGGTCAACGTCATGGGAATCAAGGACCTGGGAGCCACCTTTCCCCATCGTGTCACCTACCACGATGCCTGCCATCTGCTCCGGGAGCTGCGGGTGCATCGAGCCCCCCGCGAGTTGATCCGGCACGTGCGCGGCATCGAGCTGGTGGAGATGGAAGACAGCGACGCCTGCTGCGGCTTCGGGGGCACCTTTTCGGTCAAGTTTCCGGATATATCCACGGCCATGGTCCAGGACAAAGGCACTGCCATCCTGGAGACCGAAGCCGAGTACGTGGTGGCCAACGACTCCAGCTGCCTGATGCAAATCGGGGGCTACCTCAGTCGCCGGGACCTCCCCATCAAGCCGCTCCATCTGGCCGATCTTCTGGGAGAGAACCTTTGAAAGGGATGAACCGTACGCCCAGCCAGTTCAAGATCCTTGCCTCGGAGAATGTGGCCGACCCACGTCTTCGCCGAACGTTTCACTCGGCCACCCACCATGCCCTGGGGCAGCGCGCACAGTCCGTCCAACTGGTGCCGGAGTGGGAAGATCTCCGAGAACGGGCCCATCGCATCAAGGAAGAAGCCATCGAGCATCTGGACCTCCATCTGGAGCGGCTGGAAGCCAGCGTGATCCAGCGTGGCGGCCGGGTGTTCTGGGCCCGTGACGCCAGCGAGGCCGCCGGCTACGTGGTGGATCTCTGCCGCAGGCTGGGAGCCTCCACGGTGGTGAAATCCAAGTCCATGGCTGCCGAGGAGATCGGGCTGACCGATGCGCTGGAGGCCTCCGGGGTGGAACCCGTGGAGACCGATCTGGGCGAATTCATTATTCAATTGGCCGGCGAAACCCCCTCCCACATCATTGCGCCCGCCTTGCACATGACCCGACAACAGATCGGCGGCCTTTTTCAGGAAAAGTTCGGAATTCCCTACACCGACGTCCCGTCCGAATTGTGCGCCTTCGCCAGGCAACGGCTGCGACAGGAGTTTCTCTCGGCCCGTCTGGGCATCTCCGGCGTCAACTTCGCCGCGGCCGATACGGGCACCATCGTGGTGGTGGAGAACGAGGGCAATGCCCGGCTTTGCACCAGCCTTCCCCGGGTTCACCTGGCCATCATGGGTCTGGAGAAAGTGATCCCGCGCTTTTCCGACCTGCCGCTGTTTCTGAGACTGCTGGCCCGCAGTTCGACCGGGCAGAGGCAGACCAGCTACGTCTCGATGATCAGCGGTCCGCGCCGGGAGGGGGAATGGGACGGCCCCGAGGAATTTCATCTGATCCTTCTGGATAACGGCCGCAGCGACATCCTGGCCGATCCCAGGGTGCGCCGTTCGCTTTACTGCATTCGCTGCGGCGCCTGTTTGAATACCTGCCCGATTTACCAGAGGGTTGGTGGTCATTCCTACGGCTCCGTTTACTCAGGACCCATCGGCGCCGTGCTGACGCCCCTGTTTCAGGGCTTGGAGGCGGCTCAGGATCTGCCCTACGCCTCCTCGCTTTGCGGTTCTTGCTCCAATATCTGTCCGGTCAAGATCGACCTCCATCACCAACTGCTCTGGCTGCGCGAAAAATTGGTGGCCCGCGGGTCGACGCCGTGGCGGGAACGACTGGCCATGACTCTCTACGCAGCCGGCATGAAGGATCCGGCGCTGTATCGGATGGGTTCGGCGCTGTTGCGCTTGTTGTTGAAGGTAGCAGGCAAGAGCGGCCGTTCTCTCGCCATTCCGGGATGGAGCTCTACCCGGGACTTTCCGGCTCTGGCCGAGACATCCTTCAAGCAGTGGTGGAAGGAAAACCGAAACCAGGGAGAGGAACCATGAACGCATCCCGGGAGGTTGTTCTGAGCCGCATTCGCCGGGCGCTACTCCGTCCCGGCACCGGGCATGGGCGGGAGCAGCGCAGCCTGGGCAAGGCCCGATCCACCCCCGAACACACCGGTTCCGCCCATCTCCTCGAACAGTTTCAGGAAGAATCCGCACGGGTGGGTGGAGAACCCCGGCTCTGTGCGGACTTCGAGGAGGCGGTGGAAGGCATTCAGAATCTCGTTGCCGCCGCCGGATACCGGAGGGTCGCCCTCTCCGACCATGCAATCTGTCGTCGCCATCGGCTGGCGTTGCGGCTCGCGGAACTGCTTCCCGACGTGAACCTTTGGAGCGAGGAGGGAGAGGCCCACAGCCCGGGTTCCCGCCGGCGGAATGCCGCACAACTGGCCCAAGCGGACTTGTCCATCACCGGTGCGGAATTCCTGCTCGCCGAAAGCGGAACCGTGTTACTCACCAGCAGCACGTCCAGTCGTCAAATCAGCCTGCTCCCCACCGCCCATCTGGTGCTGGCCACTCCCGATCAGGTCTATCCCGACCTGGCGGCCATTTTCGAGCAGCTGGGCACCGCGCCCGAAGAAGGCCGCTTGCCGGCGGCACTGACGATGATCACCGGCCCCAGCCGCACCGCTGATATCGAGAAGGTGTTGATCAAGGGTGCCCACGGTCCGGTGAGACAACTCACCTGGATCATCGGCGGGGAAGCTTAGAGTCCTCCGAAGAGGGTGATGGAGTTGGCTGTCCAGCGGTCGATAGGGGCCCAGAAGACAATCAGGACGATGTTGGGAACCAGCAGCAGAATCAGCAGGGCCCGATTCAGGGTGGAGATGCGTAGCGGTGTGGGAGGACGGTCGTCGTTCTCCAGGATCATGTGTTTCATGATCCTCATGTAGTAGAAAGCCGCGACAGCGGCATTGAGAGCCCCGACAACCGCGAACCAGTAGAGGCCTTGATCGATGACGGCGCCGAAGATGTAGAGCTTGCCCAGAAATCCGGCAAAGGGAGGAATCCCGATCAGCGAGAGCAGGAAGATGCTCATGGCAATAGCCAGAAAGGGCGAGCGGCGGAACATTCCGTTGTAATCCTGCAGCTCGAAAGTCTTCTCGCTGTTGAAAATGACCGTGACCACGAAGAAGGCGCCCAGATTCATGAACAGGTAGACAAAGAGATAGACCAGCATGGCCTTGAGGCCGCTACCGGTCAGGAGGACCGCGCCCATCAGGATGTAGCCGGCGTGGGCGATGCTGGAATAAGCCAGCATCCGCTTCAGATTGTTCTGGGTGAGGGCGGCGATATTTCCCAGCGTCATGGTCAGCACCGACACCACGATAAGCACCAGCGGCCAGTCGACGCCGCTGATGAATCTCCACTGCTCCCCAGCCGGTTGACTCAACCCACTGAGGAAGAAACGCACCAGAATGGCGAAACCGGCGGCCTTGGGCGCCACCGAGAGAAAGGCCGTGACTGGCGTGGGAGCTCCGGTATAGACGTCCGGACACCAGAAATGAAAGGGTACCGCGGCCGTCTTGAATCCAAAACCGGCCGTGGTCAACACCACCACCAGCAACAGGGTCACCTGGTTGAACCCGACCACTTCCTGCGCCAGCAAGGCATCCCGGATCGCGAAGAGATCGAGGCTCCCGGTCATGCCGTACAGCAGGGAGAATCCATACAGCATGGCCCCGGTCGAGACCGCCCCGAAAAGGATGTACTTCATGGAGGCTTCGTTGGAAAGGCGATCGCTGCGCAGGTAGCCGACCATGATGTAGGAGGTCAGCGACACCAGCTCCAGCGACAGGTAGAGCATGACCAGATGGGCCGAATTGGCCATCAGCAGCATCCCCAGCGTAACCGCCAGCAGGAGGGCATGGAATTCGCCTCGGTGGACGGAAGCCAGCTCCTCGGAGTGCAGCGAACCCAACAGCACCAGGATCCCCGCCACCAGCAGGAACACCTTGAAGAACAGGGCGAAATTGTCCAGAGCCAGCATCCCTTCGAAGAGAGTCATGGCCGAGCCATGATCGGTCTGAAGGGTGCAAAAGAGCGCCAGCAGGAGCGCCGCCAAGGTCAGAAGAGGGTTGACACGGTTCCTCAGCCCTTTGAGGGCGATGTCGGAAATCACCACCAGCAGGATTCCACCCAGCAGGATCAGCTCCGGGTAGAAGAAGGTCAGGCTGTCCAGGTTACCCAGGTTCATCGAGGATCCAACCTCTCCACTTCCTCCCACTTGGGGAATGCTGCGCTCAGGACATTCATCCCGCCGCTCGGCGGGAAGGCGCGCCTCCGCCCCGGCTATCTCTTGAGGACGTCGGCCCGGTCCAGATTCACCGTGTTCAGAACCCGGTAGAGGGTCAGCACGATAGCCAGCGCCACGGCAACCTCAGCCGCGGCCACCACGATGACGAAAACGGCAAACATCTGCCCGTCGATTCCGGAAGAGCTGTAGCGGGAAAAGGCCACCAGGTTCAGGTTGGCCGAGTTCAGGATCAATTCCACGCCCATCAGCACGTTGACGGCATTGCGCCGAGTCAACACACCGAAAACGCCCAGGGAGAACAAGGCCGCGCTAATCAGCAGGTAATACTTGAGTTCGATCAAACGTCCGTCCTCCTTCTCACCAGCATGGCGGCTCCGATCAACGCGACCAGAAGGAGCACCGATGCAATCTCAAAGGGAAGAAGATAGCTGCTCAGGAAAGCCTCCCCGATCTGTTGGGTGGTGGGCTCCAGTTCCCTGTCGCCAACCAGCTTCCATTTGGTCTTGAAAGCAGCCAGGCTGATCGAAACGAAAACGGCCGCGGCAATCAAGGTGCCGGCAATCGGCTGAAATCTTTCGGTAGTCAGATTCAGATTGTAGAGTCGGTGGGTGAGCATCACGCCAAACAGCAACAGGACCAGGATGCCTCCCACATAGATGAGCACCTGGGCGCCCGCCAGAAAGTCGGCTCCCAAAAAGACATAGAGGACGGCAACCCCGAAAAAGGTAAAGAGCAGCGAAAAAACCGAGTAGATCAAACTCCGGGAAACCACCACCACTACGGCCGACCCGACCGTGACGACGGCAGTCAAAATGAAAACGACGTCTGTAACGCTCATCGGTGCACCCTCACCTGGCCGCCGCAGGCCGCGGGGTCGGAGCCGGCTTGGGAGGAGCCTGCGGTTCCTCCTTGGCAAACCGGTAGAGAAAATCCTGCTTGGACTGCACCGCAAACTCGTACTCGGGAGTCATGACCAGGCAATGGGTCGGACAGGGATAGGTGCAGAGGTTGCAGTAGCAGCAGAGGGACATGTCGATATCGAACTGGGTGACCCGAAGCTTGATGGGGGTCCCGTCGGCAGCAAAGAGGGGGGGCTCCTGCTTGGCGCGCTTCTCGGTGGTCATGTAGATACAGTCCACCGGGCAGGCGCGGACACACTGGCCGCAGCCGATGCAGTCTTCGATCTTGTTGAACAGACGCATGCGGGAGCGCTCCGGAAGCTCCCACTTCACGCTGGGGTACTGCAGCGTGCAAGAACGGGTGAAGAGGTGATTCCCCGTAATCTTCATTCCCTGCAACACGGTCCAGATCGATTGGAAAATATCCTTGAAATATCGTTTCATGGCTGTCCCTTCACTACCGTCAGGGGGTTCCCTCCTAAATCAGCGCCAGCGTCCCCGCTGCCAACACCAGCACAAAGGCTATGGGCAGCAAAACCTTCCAACTGACATGCATGAGCTGATCGACCCTCAACCGGGGCAAGGTCCAGCGCAGCCACATCTGAACGAAGACCAGAGCCATTGCCTTGAGGATGAACCAGACCGGCCCGGGAAGAAAACCGGGGCCATGCCATCCCCCCAGAAAGAGGGTGGTTGCCAGTGCGCTCACCAGGAACATGTTGGCATACTCCGCCAGGAAGAAGAACGCGAAGCGCATGCCACTGTATTCGGTGTGGTAGCCGGCCACCAGCTCCGATTCGGCCTCCGGAATATCGAAGGGCGTCCGGTTCACCTCGGCCAGGGTGCCCAGAAAGACTATCCAAAATGCCAGGAAGGTGACGGGCTGGAAGATGAACCAGTTGAAGACGCTCCCCGATTGAGCCTTCACGATCTCCTGCATGCTGAGGCTGCCCACCGGAATCACCACCGTCAGAATGGCCAGAACGGTGGGGATTTCGTAGCTGACAATCTGTGCGGCCGCCCGCATTCCCCCGAACAACGCGTATTTGTTGTTGGAAGCCCAACCGGCCATGATAATCCCCACCACGCCCAACGAGGAGATGGCCGCGATATACAGGACTCCGATATTGAGGTCGCTGACGATGAAGCTCTCGCCGAAGGGCAGCACCACAAAGGCCGCGAAGCCACCGGCAAAAACCACCAGGGGGGCCAGCTTGAAGAGCAGGCGGTCGGCCTGGGCCGGAATGATGTCCTCCTTCAGGAGCAGCTTGACCCCGTCGGCGATGGTCTGGGCCCATCCGTGCCAGCCACCCACCCGCATCGGTCCCAACCGGTCCTGCATGTGGGCCGAAACCTTGCGCTCCGCCCAAATGGCTATCAGGGGGATAAGGGCGACCAACCCCAGGCACAGCAGGCAGGCCAGCAGCATGGGGAGGAAGATCTGCAGGACCTCGGGCAATTGGTCATACCCGCCCACTTGCCGAGTCAGTACCTCTCTGAGGTATTCCATGGGTACTTTCCGGAACTTCCGTTTCGGTATGAAACCATCCGTCTGTCCCCGGCATCGCCAAGGAGGCTAACGGTCGATTTCACCCATCACGATATCGATGCTCCCGATAATGGCGATGATATCCGCCACCATTCCACCCCTGGCGATGGCGGGCAGCAGGCTCAACACCGTAAAGCAGGGGGACTTGACCTTGACCCGAAAGGGGATGAGTCCGCCGTCGCTGACGACGTAGTAGCCCAGCTCGCCTCGAGGCGTTTCGGTGCGGTCGTAGACCTCGTTCTTGGCCGGCCGCACCCGCCGGGGAATATGCTCTTGCACGTCCCCTTCGGGAAGCCGGTCCAGCGCCTGGCGGATCAGCCCCAGGCTCTGTTCCATTTCCCGGACCCGCACGTAGTAACGGTCCCAGCAGGAACCGAGGGGGCCGTACTCTCCCAGGCCCACCGGGACCTCGAAATCGTAGGTGTCGTAGCCGCAGTAGGGCTCTTCCCTGCGCAGGTCCCAGGCGATGCCGGAGCCGCGCAGGTTGGGCCCGGTCACGTTGTGCGAAAGGGCCTGCTCCTCGCTGATGATCCCAACATTAGCCGTGCGTTCCAGGAAGATCTTGTTGTAGCTGAGCAACTTGTCCAGCTCGGCGATGACGGGCTCGAATTGTCCCAGAAACTCGCGAGTCTTGGCCTCAAAGCCGTCGGGAATGTCGTGGGAAACTCCACCGACCCAGTTGTAGTTGTACAGGAGCCGGGCGCCGCATAGCCACTCGAACAAGTCCAGAATTTTTTCCCGTTCCCGGAAGCAATGCAGGAAGGGGGTGAAGGACCCGATATCCATGGCGTAGGTGCCGACCGAAAGCAGATGGCTGGCAATGCGGTTCAGTTCGGCCATCAGCACCCGCAGAGTCTTCACCCGTTCATTGACCTCCAGGTCCATCAACTTTTCAACAGCCAGCGCATAGCCCAGGCTGTTGTTCATGGAGGCAATGTAGTCCATTCGGTCGCAAAAGGGGATGACGCCGGGGTAATCCACCTTTTCGGCGTGCTTTTCGAAGCAGCGGTGCAGATAGCCAATGTGGGGAATGACGTTTCTGACGATTTCGCCGTCGGTTTCCAGCTCCAGACGCAATACTCCATGCGTGCTGGGATGCTGCGGCCCCATGTTCAGGACCATTTCCTCGCCGGCGTAGGCTTCGACTTGCATGCGGGTTACTCTTGGGACTGAGTCCCCAGGCAGGTTGGGAGGGTCCCGTCAACCGGCACTGAAGGGATCGGTTCCCAAATCTTCTCCCTCCTGGGCACGTTGGGCGAACTGCTTGGCCGCCGCGGCCGGCATGCCGCGGTAGCTCTCCGGCTGCACATAGTCCTTCCTCAGCGGGTAGTCCACCCAGTCATCGGGACAAAGGATCCGGCGCAGGTCGCTGTGGCCGTCGAAGTGGATGCCATACATGTCGTAGGCCTCCCTTTCGTGCCAATTGGCGACAGCCCAGACGCCTTCGACCGTAGGCAGGGCGGGATCTTCCCGAGGCAGCTCCACCTTGAGCACGATCTTGTGGCGATGGCGCATGGAGAACAGGTGGTAGACAACCTCCAGACGCTCCGGCTCCTTCTTGGATCCCTTGTAGTCCACACCGCTGAGACACATCAGGGTATCGAAGGCCATGCCGGGATCGTTCTTGAGAAAGGCGCAGATCTCCGCCACAGCCCCCGGAGGCACAACCGCGAAGGGCTGAATGCATTCCTGACTGGACTTGATGATTTTGTCCGCGAATTGTTCCTGGAGGGTCTGGAGGATCTCCGAGGCCTGTTTCATCCGAGTAGGCGGGCCCTTTCTTGAGCGGTCCCTTCCTTGCGAAGTACACGCTGCCGCATGATCTTTTCCTGAAGCTTCATGATGCCGAACAGAAGGGCTTCCGGGCGCGGGGGACAACCGGGGACGTAAACGTCTACCGGTATCACGTGGTCCACCCCATTGAGAACGTGGTAGCCATGTTGCCAGTAAGGCCCCCCGTTGTTGGCGCAACTGCCCATGGAGACCACGTACTTGGGTTCCGGCATCTGCTCGTAAAGGCGCTTCACACGGGTCGCCATCTTCAAGGTGACCGTTCCCGCCACGATCATCACATCCGACTGGCGGGGCGTGGCCCGGGGTATCATTCCAAACCGGTCCCAGTCGTAGCGCGAGGCTCCTGTCGCCATCATCTCGATGGCACAGCATGCCAGGCCGAAGGTCATGGGCCAGAGAGAGGAAGCCCGCCCCCAGTTCAGCAGGGTGTCCACGGTCGTAAAGACCAGGTTGTCACCGAACTTGTTTTCCAGGACTCCCATGGCTCCTTCCCGTCACTGGTGCCGTTCTTCGGGTCGCACCCACTGCAGATCCCCTTTGGCCCAAACGTAAGCCAGTCCGACCACCAGTATGGCGATAAAGATCAGCCCTTCGATGAATGCGATCCACCCCAGATCCTTGAATACGACCGCCCAGGGCAGCAAAAAGGCCACCTCCACGTCGAAGATGATGAAAATCAAGGCGAAGACATAGAAACGAATGTTGAATTTGATCCAGGGGCTCCCGACCGGGTTCTCCCCACACTCGTAAGGAATCAGCTTTTCCTCGCTGTACTTGGAGGGACGTATCAAGCTGGAGATAAGCAAATTGACAAAGATAAACAGCGCGCCGACGCCCAGAAAAACCAGCACATTGGCAAATTGAAGCGTCATCGGCGACAGTAACCGTCCCTGAAGCGAGGGTCCCCTTGCCGAGGGAATTGGGAAGGATAAAGGTTCGAAAGCGACACCGGCCTGGAACCGGAAAGCAGTGGGCGCGGCCATCACCGGAAGCCACATGGCCCAAGGAGGAACCCAACCTGCCCGGCTCATCCTCGCCCAGATTACGGCGGGATGGTAGCATATCCCCGGTCGATTACCAATAAGATATTGCCGGGATCGCAAGGGGCAGAAGCCGTCGGCAGGAAGCGGGCTTCCAGTCGGTCTGAGAGTGGGCGTAACCGGCTGTTTTGAAAAGGTTGCCCTCACCGTAGCGAAGGATTAGAATTCGATTAGGGTGTAACCATGATTGTGTCCGCGGAAAGGATAATGAACGCCATGAGAAGGCGAAGACTTCTATTCTTCTCAATGATTCTGGGGACCCTGATACTCGGGGTGGCCATCGGAACCATGATCGACCATACGGTGAGCGCCGCCAGGTCGGCAGGCTCCAGCCCCGCCCCCATCAGCGTGCCCTCCCCCACCAAGCTGTCATCGCACTTTTCAACCGTGGCTCAAAAGGTCGAGAAGTCCGTAGTCAATATCAGCACCGAAACGATTGTCCGGCGGCAAGACCCGTCCCGCCGTCAATTCCGCAGCGACCCCTTCCAGGATTTCTTCGAACGCTTCTTCGGCCCGGAAATGCCCCAGCGAAGGCGCAAATCCCAGTCGCTCGGATCCGGCTTCGTGGTGGATGCCAAGGGTTACATTCTCACCAACGCCCACGTGGTTGAGAATGCAGACACCATTACGGTCAAGCTGCATTCCGGTGACGAGTACAAGGCGACGGTGGTGGGCGAGGATGCCAGAACCGATCTGGCCGTAATCCGGGTGGAAGCTGAAGAGGAGCTCACCGCAGCCAGGTTGGGAGACTCGGACGGAATGCGTCAAGGGGACTGGGTGCTGGCGGTCGGGAGCCCCTTCGGTCTGGAGCAGACGGTGACCGCCGGAATCATCAGCGCCACCGGGCGTAAGAACATGAGCGATTCCACGACAGCCTGGCAACACTTCTTGCAGACCGATGCGGCCATCAACCAGGGCAACAGCGGAGGCCCCCTGGTCAACATGGCCGGGGAGGTGATCGGCGTCAATACCGCCATCCTGACCCAACCCCGTACCTTCGGACGGATCGCGGGCAACATCGGTATCGGATTCGCGCTTCCCTCCAACCTGGCCACCAACGTCTACAACCAGCTCATAGAACATGGCAAGGTAAGGCGCGGAGCCATTGGTATTCGGATGCAGGGAGATGCTACGCCTCAAACGCTCAAGGCATTGGGAGCAGCCGACGGCAAGGGAGTGATTGTCGAGAAACCCGACCCGTCCGACGGCCCTGCCGCCAAGGCCGGTCTCCAGCAGGGGGATGTGATTGTGGAGGTGGATGGGAACAAGATCGATGACACCTACGATATGCATCGCGTCCTCTCCACCGTGCATCCCGGCACCACGATCACCATCAAGTACATCCGAGACGGCCGGCTCAGGACCACCCGGCTGAAGGCCATGGATCGAGAGGATCTTCCTTCCGTAGCCCGCAGAGACAGCCCGGAAGAGGAGGGTTCTTCCAAATCCGTTCGTCTGGGCATCAGAGCCGAGAACCTCACTCCCAGACTGGCCACTCAGTTCAATTTGTCGGAAGAGGAAGGCGGTGTCTACGTCGTGAGCGTTGAGCCCGACAGCATCGCCGACGAGGCCCGGATCAGGCCTCACGACCTGATCATTGAGATCAACAAGAAGCCGACCCGTACCATCGCCGACTTGACGAACCTCACCTCCGAACTGAAGTCCGGTATGGACCTGTTGTTCCTGGTCAAGCGCTGGGACCGCGGAGCCGGAGAGGTCATCGCCCTCTACCTGGCGGCGACCGTTCCCTAGCCTTGGCTTCCAGTGCACCGGCATCGGCCAAGAGAAGGCATGCCATGAAAACCTTTTTTGTTGGATCGGTCATTTTCTTCTGTGCCGGCCTCTTCTCCCAGGCCTCCCTGCACGGTCAGGCCACCCGATCTTACGTGGTGCCCGAGGGGACGCGAATACAGGTGCGCCTGGAATCGACCCTCAACTCCAAGGCCAATCGGCAGGGAGACCGCTTCACCGTCAAGGTGGTCGAAAGTGTGCAGGTGCGGGGCAAGGAGGTCATCCCGGTGGGCACCACCGTGGAAGGCCGGGTTGCCGAAGTCCGACACGCCGGCCGCATCAAGGGTCGGGCGGAGGTCAATCTGTCCTACGAGCGATTGATCTTCCCCAACGGTGTTTCGGAGACCATCATCGCCTCCCAGGCCGAGTTGGACGACACGCAAGAAGAGGAAATGGATCGCCGGGAAGGAACCATCCTGGGAGAATCCACCCGCAAGCGCAGCGCCGCCGAGATTGGAGCCGGGGCGGCCATCGGCGCCGGTATTGGAGCCATAGCCGGGGGGCGAAAGGGAGCAGCCATCGGCGCCGGCGCGGGCGGGCTCATTGGCCTGGTTGACGTCTTGAGACGGGGCGGCAAGGAAATAGAAATCCCGGCAGGTACTCTCATGGTCATTCGCCTGGATCGCCCGTTGACGGTCATCTCCACCCGGTAGGATGTCGTCGCTCAACGCGGGAAAGGCTGAATGTCGGCCACGGACCCACAGCGAAATCCTCCTCCATGCCGCCCGCAGACGCTTCCGGACAAAGTGCCGGTCATGCAATAGCCCGGCCTGATCCATTCTGCACGGTGGTGCCGGAGCAGCTTGGTGCGGGCGTCTCCAATCTGGCGCTGGATGAGGTGTTGTTGCGTCGGGTTTCGGCAGAATCGGCTGCGACCGAAACCTTTTTGCGCTTCTACGGTTGGCCGGAACCGACATTGTCCCTGGGCATGGCGCAGCAAGCTCCCAGGGTGGTGGATTTCGGGTATTGTCGGCGCCGCGGGATCGCGGTCGCTCGCCGATCCACCGGGGGCAAGGCGGTCCTGCACCATCGGGAAGTCACCTACGCCTTCATATCCAACGATCGCTCCCTCTTCCCCGCCTGGTCCATCGAAGCAACCTACCGAAAGATTTCGAAAGCCCTGCAGCAGGGACTGGAACGGCTGGGAATTGCCACCACCCTTGCCGGATCGGCTACCGTCCAAAGACACGATCTTCGCTCCCATCGCAGCCACGCCTGCTTTGCCAGCGCCCTCCACCACGAGATTCTGTTCGCGGGGAAAAAGCTTGTCGGAAGTGCCCAGCGAAGAACGCTCCGGGGATTTCTGCAGCATGGATCCATTCTCCTGGACTTCGATCCGGGTCTTCTGCAAGGCGCCTTGCGGGGGCATACCCCCTCCAACCTGGCCTCCAACGTTGCCACCCTCACCTCCTGCCGGGGGAAGACGCCGGAGTTTTCCGCCGTGGTGTCCTGCCTGCAGGAGGGCTTTCGACAGGTCCTCAACGTCCGGATGGCGACCCGGCCCCTGGACCCGCGCCTTCGGTCTGAGGCAGAGACGCTGGGTAGAAGCCGCCTGGTAGGCCCATCCCATTCCTCTTGCGGCTTGAGCCCGGGTTCCAAGGACTCTCACCACAATGGACATGGGGTGTGATTGCTCCTCCGGTAGCCGAGCCGATAGGGAAATTCTGCTGAACGACAGGGTCAATCGGGGAGGCGCACCGGCAAGCCAAAAGCCCTTGACACTCCAGGGTTCAGATACTATAAACCGTTCAGTGGGCTTCAATCAGGGTCCGGTTCCGATGGATGCCAAACACGAGTTGAACGAGCGGGAAAGAGACATTCTGAAGTCTGTCATCCTGCACTATATCGCCAGTGGCAAACCGGTAGGCTCCCGAATCCTTTCCAAGGAACGCAGCCAGCGTATCAGCCCCGCCACCATTCGCAACATCATGGCCGATCTCGAGGAGGCGGGATACCTGGTACAGCCTCACACCTCGGCAGGCAGGATACCCACCGACAAGGGATACCGATTCTACGTGGACAATCTGTTGGAATCTTCCTGCCTGGACAGCTTGGACCAGGAAATGATCAACGGCAGGATCTTCACTCCCGACTCTCAGGACAACGTCATGGAGCGGATTTCCCAGGCCATCTCTCACGCCACCAACAACGTCGGCTTTGTCATCTCTCCCTCGCTCGGCCACAGCCTGTTGAAGCACCTCGAGTTCATTCAGCTCAGCGATTCCAAGATCCTGGTCATCATCGTGTCCAAGTCGGGTCTGGTGCAAAATCGCATCATTCAAATCGACGAGTCGTTCACTCAGCGGGAGTTGGACCGGACCGCCAGGTTCCTGAACGAGAATTATTCCGGCTACAGCCTGCTCTTCATCCACGACGACATCCTCAGGAAGATGAAGGAGGAAAAAGCCCTCTACGACCGTCTTCTCAACAATGTAATCCTGCTCTGCGATCAAGGACTGATCGACGAGGTTGCCGAGCCCGATGTCGACATATATCTCGACGGCGCCTCCAACTTCCTGGGACAACCCGAGTTTGCCGACACCAGGCGGATGCGGTCCATTTTCAAGACTTTCGAGGAAAAGAGCCGGCTGGTCAAGATCCTCAATCAGTGTCTTCGGTCTCGCCCCGGAGGGGGGGTGCGAATCATCATCGGCTCGGAAAACGCGTTGCCGGGAATGAGAGAGTACACCTTGATCTCATCCCCCTTGACCATCCATGACCAGAATCTGGGCTCGGTGGGGATCCTGGGGCCGACGCGTATGGAATATGGCAAAGCCATCAACACCGTTGACTATGTCGCCAAGCTCTATGGCCAACTCCTCAGCGCCGACTCCGGAAGCGGCGAAGTGGCGCGCCTCTGATTGAAATCCCCATTCAAGTCGACAAGCGCCGCCGGCACGCCCGCTTTCAGCGGACAAGCCATTTCGCGGAGATGTCCGCGCCAAGAGCGCCGGCGCGCAGGATGACCAACTCCATGCCGTCAACTCCAGAAAAAGGAGAGACTCCCCCGGCCGCGGCTGCCGCGGAGGCTGAGCACCCGTCACCCGTAATCGAGGGAGGTCGAGAAAAAAATCGAAAGTCCGCTACCCGGGAGGATTCCGCCAACGCCCCGCCACCAGGTGAGGATTCGGAGGAAGCTGCCGGCGAGACCCGGACGGGCGGTAAGATCGAAAGAGCCCTTGCCGAGGACCGCCTCCACAGGCTCAAGGCCGACAATGTGGCGCTCTATCAGCGGATGCTCCGGCTTCAGGCCGAATTCGAGAACTTCCGCAAGCGGACGGAGCGGGAAAAGCAGGACTTCTTCGAATATGCCCTGGTCGATTTTCTTCGCAAGCTGCTCCCGGTTCTGGACGCGTTCGAACGGGGACTTGAGGTTGCGGAAGGCGAGACGGTTGCAGACTTCAAGACCGGGTTTCAACTGGTGCTGAAGCAATTCACAGACGTGCTCACCCAGGCCGGGCTGGAACCCATTGAAACCTCCGGTCAAACCTTCGATCCCAACTGCCATCAAGCCCTGATGCGGGAGGAAACCGAGGCTTTGGCCGAGAATCAAATCATCGGTGAACTGCAGCCGGGCTATACTTTCAAGGGACGCCTGCTTCGCCCGTCGCTGGTGAAGGTTGCCGCCGCTCCGGAAAAGACAGCGACCGACACACAGAAAAACTGATTGGGTGCAGGGAGATTGCCGCTTTGAGCAAACGCGATTACTACGAAGTGCTCGGTGTTTCCAAGTCGGCCACCGACCAGGAGATCAAGAGCGCCTATCGCAGACAGGCCGTCAAGTACCACCCCGACAAGAATCCGGGGGACCGGTCCGCCGAGGAAAAATTCAAGGAAGCGGCCCAGGCCTACAGTGTCCTGGGCGATCCGCAGAAACGGGCCCAATACGACCGCTTCGGCCACAGTTCGGTCGGTGGCAGCGGGGGCGCCGGCTTCGATCCCTCCATTTTTTCGGAGTTCGGAGACATATTCGGCGACTTTTTTGGATTTGGCGACCTGTTCGGCGCCTCTTCCCGCCGCCAATCTTCCGCGCGCAGGGGAGCCGACCTCCGCTACGACCTGCAGATCGACTTTATGGACGCCGTATTCGGAATGAAAACCAGAATCAAGGTGCCGCGCATGGAAGCGTGCGGTACCTGTCAGGGTTCCGGCGTCCCGCCCGGGGCGGCGCCTTCAACCTGTCCCACTTGCCACGGACAGGGCCAGGTGCGTTACCAGCAGGGGTTTTTCAGCATCAGCCGCACCTGCCACCATTGCCAGGGCTCGGGACGCCTGATCAAGGACCATTGCAGCGACTGCCGGGGAGAGGGGCGAATCGGACGGGAGCGCTTCCTGCAGGTGACCATTCCGGCCGGAGTGGACACCGGTTCCAGGTTGCGATACACCGGAGAGGGCGAGGGCGGTCTTCAGGGAGGCCCGCCGGGAGACCTGTACGTGGTCCTGAGGGTGGGTGACCATGAGATCTTCGAGCGCCAGGAGAATGATATTCATTGCAGGATTCCCATCAGCTTTACCCAGGCTGCATTGGGAGCCAGCATCACGGTCCCTACCCTTGAAGGCGAGGAAGCCCTGTCGATCCCGCCAGGCACTCAAAGCGGCAAAGTCTTTCGCCTGAGGGGCAAGGGCATTCCCGGCGTCAACGGCCGCGGGCGTGGTGACGAATTCGTCTCCGTCAACGTGGTCACGCCCAGGAAGCTCAATCGGGAACAGCGCCGCTTGCTGGAGCAGTTGGCGCAACTGACTCCGGTGGAGAACAAGCCCCTGGAGCGGGGATTGTTCGATCGGGTCAAGGACATCCTGGGTTGATCGCAAAGCCTCGACTCTTCTCCACAAATCTTCCATGCAGCAGTGGCATTTTCTCCAGTTCTCCCTTCACCCCCGGCATCTTGAATCGGCTTCGGCCATCGTCGCCGAGATGGGGACCCGAGGCATCCACGAACAACCGCTGAAGTCCGGCGAGGTCCTGCTGAGGGCCTACTTCGATCCCTCTACAGACATCTGTCGGGTCCGTCGCGATTTCCAGGCGCTATGCCGGGAGTCTGCCGTCCCTCTTGCCGGCTGCGCCACCGGAATCGAGGCAGAGAAGGACTGGCTGAGGGAATGGCGCCGGCGGATGAAGCCGTTTCCGGTCGGCGCCCGCTGGTGGATCAGCCCCGGACGGGACTCATCCCGGGCTACCCTCCAGAACCGCATCCCCATCTGGTTAGAGCCTCAAATGGCCTTTGGATCCGGAACGCACGAATCGACCCAGCTCTGCCTGGAGGTGCTGGAGACACTGCCCTTGACCGGCACAACGGTGCTGGACATCGGCACCGGCTCCGGGATTCTGGCGATCGCCGCTGCAAAGCTGGGCGCTGAGAGTATCCTTGCCTGCGATATCGACCCGGCGGCCGTTCAAGTGGCCGAGTCCAACCTGCGCCGCAATCGGGTTGACCAACGGATCCGTCTGTTCACGGGAGAAGCCGATGCCCTCGGCGGGCGCGGATTCGACGTCATCCTGGCCAACCTGGATGGCAACCTGATCGGCCAAAAACTGAAGGACTTCGGGCAACATCTCAAGCCGGAGGGCCGTCTTGTTCTCTCCGGTTTGCTGGGACGGGATGCGACCCGCATTCGCCGATCGGCAAGGACCCGAAACCTGCCGCTGACCCTGCTGGAAGATCTTGCCAAGGGGGAATGGCGGTGCCTGGTGTTCTGTCTCTGAAATTTGGGGTCGACCATGCCGGTCCGAAGATTCTTTCTAGCCACCCCGCCCAGCGGAACCGTCGCCATGCTGGGAGATCGGGAGGCTTACCACCTGATTCATGTCCTGCGCGCGCAGGTCGGCGCCCGCGTGGAGCTCATCGATGGAATGGGACGTTTGTGGTCGGCACGGGTCGGGGCGATTTTGGGAGACCGGGTCCGGTTGGTGGAGGTGGCTCTGCTCTCGGAGACAGCCGCGCCGGAGGTCAGACTGACGCTGATTCAGGCCTTCTGCAAATCCGATCGGTTGGCCTGGATTCTTCAGAAGGCCACCGAACTGGAGGTTTCAGAGATATACCTGGTTCACGCTCGGCGTTCCGTGGTCAGGATCTCCCGGGACCGGCAGCCGGCCAAGCTGGAACGCTGGAGGACCATCCTTGTCAACGCGGCCAAGCAGTGCCGTCGTTCGACCATACCCACTCTCCATCCACCCCTGGACTGCCGAGAGGTATGCGAAACGGTTGAATCCGCGCTGAAGCTTCTCCTTCATGCCTCACCTGAGGCCATGCCCCTCAAGAAGCTGCTCCGAGGCCGGTCCTGGCCGTCGGTCGCCTTCGCCGTGGGTCCTGAAGGTGGATGGAGCGGCGAGGAAAGCCAAACCTTTCTGCGCAGCGGATTTCAACCGGCCGACCTGGGCAGCAGCACGTTGAGAACCGAGACCGCGGCCACGGTTGCGGCGGCGCTCTTGCGGTACGAGCTGTTTCCGGGAAATTGATTGCTTCCGCACTGACCTTGAAATAGTATCCGCTCTTGATGAAACTGTACGTCCCGAAGTCCATTCGCCCGACATCGCGCCTCGGCCGCTCCCATCCGTCCACTCCTTGCCGCCCCGCTGTCCGGTGGACCGCCCGTGCCTTCCGACGGCCTTGCCCCCTATTGCTGGCTCTGGCAGTATTTGCCCTTCCCTCGGCCGCACAGCAGCGCCCCTTGCAAACCGAAGATCCCACTATCTTGAAAGCAGGTCGCGCCTCCCTGGAATTCGGCTTCGATTTCCTGCAGGACGCCCAATATCCGGTCTCGGGATTGAGAGGAGATCAGACCAGCCTGGGTGTCATGGGACTGCACATCAGCCTGGCCGGGGTGGCGGAAGTGCAGATGGACTGGACGGCCCACAACCTGCTCTCGGTAACCGAAGCCTCCCCTGCCCCGGTTAGACCCCATTTGAGCTCAGGCGGGACCGCAACCAGCGATTACGGGGACCTCTTTCTTTCCACCAAGATACGCATGCTGCACGAAGCAGGTCCGAAACCGTCCTTTGGTTTCTTTACCTCGGTTCAGGTGCCCAACGCCTCCACGGCCAAGGGGCTGGGCTTGAATGCTACTCAATATCGCGGCGGCATTCTGGTGGGAAAACACTTCGGCAAGCTGCATGTCTTTGGCAATCTCGGCTTGGGAATTCTGGCCAATCCCGTGCTGGCGGGGGTGCAAAACGACGTCATGCTCTATGGACTGGCCGGGGTCTACCCTCTCACCTCCAGGGTCAACCTGGCCGGAGAGGTATTCGGCCACCGCAATAGCCGACACCAGGCGCCCCTGGGAACCGAAAGCCTCTCCCAGTTCCGCCTGGGGCTCCAGATCCATGCCGGCGGTCTGCGTTGGGACGTTGGCGCCGCGGCCGGGCTGGCAGACCACTCCCCCCGGTCGGGCATCGTGTTCGGCCTGACCAAGCAGTTCGACTCCTTCCTTTCTCCGAAGAAGTAGTCCAGAGACTCAGGCCGATGTGGGAATCAGAGGAGGGGCGCTTCGGGATTCGAATTGGGAGATCAGGTCTTCGTGCCGCAGCGTGAGGCCGATATCGTCCCAACCGTTGAGGAGGCAGCGGCGCCGGAAGGGATCGACCTGGAAGCCGAAGCTCATCCCGCCTTCGGCTTGAATCTGCTGTGTCCGCAGGTCGACCGTCATTTGAAAACCCGGCGTTTCCCGAACGCGTTGAAAAATGACTTCCACCTGCTCCTCGGAGAGCCGCACCGGGAGCAGACCGTTCTTGAAGCAGTTGTTGAAGAAGATGTCCGCAAATGAGGGAGCGATGATGCACCGGAAGCCGTAGTCCATCAGCGCCCAGGGGGCGTGCTCCCGTGAGGAGCCGCATCCGAAGTTGGCCCGCGTCACCAGGATGCCGGCCCCATGATAGCGTTCCTCATTCAACTCAAATTCAGGATCGAGGGTATCCCCTTCCAGAAAGCGCCAATCGTAGAAGAGGAACCGGCCGAAACCGGTCCGTTCAATGCGCTTCAGGAACTGCTTGGGAATAATCTGGTCCGTATCCACGTTGGGCAGATCCAGCGGCGCCACCACTCCGTGAACCTTCTCAAAGGATTCCATATTCGGCAACCTCGGTGATCAGGCGTGCCCCCGCCCTGCCGTGCGGATCATTACGAGAGCAAAACAATCGGAAATCAATAATCCATTCGTGACCTTGGCATCCCGTCGCGGTTCACCTCAACGCCTTAGTGCCCCTTCGTCGTTCTTAGTGTCCCTTCGTGGATAACTCTGTTTTCTTTCGTCTTTTGTCCTTTGTTTCAAGCAAGCTCGTACTGTCTGACATCGACCAGATGGCCTTCAATGGCCGCGGCCGCCGCCATGATGGGACTGACCAGGTGGGTCCGTCCACCCTTTCCCTGTCTCCCCTCGAAATTACGGTTGGAGGTGGACACGCACCGCTGGCCCGGGCTGAGGATGTCAGGATTCATCCCCAGGCACATCGAGCACCCCGATTCCCGCCAGTCGAATCCGGACTCCCGAAACAATTGGTGCAGCCCCTCCTTCTCCGCTTGCCATTTGACCTGTTGAGAGCCAGGCACCACCATGGCCTGAACACTGGAAGAAACACGCCTCCCCTCGACGAAGCGGGCCGCCGATCGCAGGTCCTCCAGTCGGGAGTTGGTGCAGGATCCGATGAAGACCCGATCCACCGCAATGTCCACCAGCGGCGTGCCCGGTTTCAGAGCCATGTATTCCAGAGCTCGCTCGGCAGACTTGCGTGCGTTGGGATCATCGAACTCAGCAGGGTGCGGGATCCGGGAATCGATGGAGGTCACCTGGCCCGGATTGGTGCCCCAGGTGACCTGCGGACTCAACCCGGCCGCCTCGATGTGAATGGTGTCGTCGAATTCCGCTCCGGGGTCGCCGGCCAGCTCTTTCCAGCCGGCAACGGCCTTTTCGAAATCCGCCGGCGCATACTTTCGGCCCCGGAGATAGTTGAAAGTCGTGTCGTCCGGGGCAATCATCCCGGCCCGGGCGCCTCCCTCGATCGACATGTTGCAAACGGTCATGCGCTCTTCCATGGTCAGGTCCCGGATGGTTCGGCCGGCGTACTCAATCACCGATCCTGCCCCGCCACTGGTCCCGATCCTGCCGATGATGGAAAGAATAATATCTTTTGCCTCAACACCATAGGGGCGTTGGCCCTCCACCCGGATCAACAGGGTCCTGGGTTTGTCCTGGAGCAGGCACTGGGTGGCCAGCACGTGTTCCACCTCGCTGGTGCCGATCCCGAAAGCCAGGGCCCCGAAAGCGCCGTGGGTGGAGGTATGGCTGTCTCCGCACACCAGGGTCAACCCGGGAAGCGTCAAGCCAAGTTCCGGACCGATCACGTGCACGATGCCCTGAAACGGACTGTCCAGGTCGAACAGCTCGATCCCGAACTCCCGGCAGTTATCCTCCAGCGTCCGGACCTGCCTGGCCGCAATGGGGTCGCGGATGGGCAGCCCGCGGTTCGTGGTCGGGATATTGTGGTCCATGGTTGCAAAGGTAAGATCCGGCCGCCGAACCTTCCTTTCCGCCAGGCGAAGTCCCTCGAACGCCTGCGGGGAGGTCACTTCGTGCACCAGGTGGCGGTCGATGTAGAGGGTGGAGGGCTGGCCCGGCTCTTCCCGAACCAGGTGGGCTCTCCAGATCTTTTCGAACAGAGTCTGTGGCTTCATCTTTGAGGAACCCCTCACCAGTGAATTTTCCGCAGGCTATTATAACCGCTTCGGCAGCAGCACTGCCGCGCACGGATCATTGCGAGGAAATACGGCCGATCCTTGACAAAAAACGAACCACGAATGGACACGAATAGACACAAGTGCAGATGGAACTAATTCAATGACCACTCACCACTGATCACTTGTCGAAAATCGCCCCTGTTTCGCGCTGTATGATCCGCCACGCTGTTTGCGGCGGGGCGCAGCTAATCAGACCGCACGAAGTGCCCCGACCGGCCACCCGACTTTTCCATGAGACGGATCTTACCGATTTCCATGGTGCGGTCAATGGCCTTGCACATATCGTAAATGGTCAGCGCCGCCGCCGACACCGCCACCAGGGCTTCCATCTCGACTCCGGTCTTCCCCTCGGCCAGGGTGGTCGCTTCGATCTCCACGCCTGCGTCGGCAAGGGTGAATTCCACCTGGACGTGGCTCAGCATCAGGGAATGGCACAGCGGGATCCACTGCCCGGTGTTCTTGGCAGCCATGATGCCCGCCAGCCGGGCGACTTCCAGGACATTGCCCTTGGCCAGCCGGTTGTTGCGGATCTGGGCGATGGTTTCGGCAGATGCACTGACATGGCCCCGGGCGCGGGCTCTCCGTTGAGTGACGGGCTTGGAGGACACATCCACCATGTGCAATCTGCCTGAATCGTCGAGGTGAGAAAACTGGCTCATGCTGAAGATTCTCCCGGCAATGACGCGACCGAACCGCGGTCCGCGATTCAAAATTCACAGTCGGACAATCCGGTCATGGGTTCGAAGAGCAGGGCATCGGCTTCCTGGCCCGCTGACAGTTCCCTGCATTCCAAGGGGACCACTACCAATCCGTTGGCATCGGCCAGGCTGAAGATGTCCGCCGACCCCTTCCAGGACACCGGTCGTATCCGGATGTCGCCCGATTCGAGGGTGACGCTTGCCGGAAGCAAGGCCGTGCGGCCCGATTTCTCCAGAATTTTCTCTTGAAGCCGGCCCCTCACTACCGTCAAGGCTCCCGCCGGCAACCCTTGCAGCACCTGGAGGACTGGAGCCACGAACAGCTCGAAGGCCACAAAGGTGGAAACGGGATTGCCGGGAAGACCGAAAACAAACTGCCGTCCCCGCCTTGCAAAAACCGTGGGTTTGCCCGGACGCATGCTCACCGCTTCGAACTGGATCTGAATGCCGAGTTCCTCAAACACGTCCTCGACCAGATCGTACTTCCCCGCCGAAACGCCCCCGCTCACCAGCAGAACATCGCTCTGCAAGCCCAGGCGGATTTGCCGTCGGAGCTGGTCCAGGCTGTCTCCGGCGGTGGCCAGAACCCGGGGCGTTCCGCCGTGGCTCACTACCTGGGCGGATAGCGAATAGGCGTTGGAGTTTCGGATCTGTCCCGGACCCGGCTCCTGATCCACCTCGACCAGTTCGTCGCCTGTTGCCAAAATGGCGGCCACCGGCCGCTGGAACACCCGAACCCGGGACTTCCCCACCGCGGCCAAACCTCCCATTTCCAGAACTCCCAGGGGGGTGGAGGTTGACATCAGGAGATCGCCCCGTCTGCGTTCCGAGCCTCTGGGGGCGATGTTGGCTCCCGGAGGGAGCGTTCGAAGCACCGCCACTTCATCCTCTGACAGCCTCTCGGTATGCTCTACCATGATGACGGCATCGGCGCCCTCGGGGGCAGGCGCACCCGTCATGATCTGAATGGCTTCTCCCGACTCCAGAATCCGTGACGGAGCTTCCCCCGCCTTGATCTCACCCACGCATCGGAGCCGGGCCGGCGCCGGATCGAGATCGCGGGACTTGACGGCATATCCGTCTCGCATGCTGCGATCGAACGGCGGCTGGTCGAGGTCCAGGTGTACGGGCTCGGCCAGAACTCGGCCTTGAGAGGCCAGCAATGGCACCATTTCAGTGGACAGATGGTCGGTCCGGACGGAGCCGCAATGGTCCAGAACGATTTCCCTGGCAGCTTTGACGGTAAGCATCGAAGCGTATCCGAGAAACAGAGGGTTGGGCACGGCCGGAAACACCGGCCGCGATGGAAGCGGCAGCGGCCCAGCGGTCGGGCTCCACGGGAATGATCTCGTCATCCGCGGGCAATACCACCCTTCTCCGGAAGCCGCGTTCCTATGATACAGGGCTGCCGCTGTCTGCCGGAATCAATTCTTGTGCACTTGGCGACGGTTTCAAGATCGGGTATGCTTCAATGTCCAAACCTGTGCGCCAGCGGGGTTGGGACGCCATTTCCCGGGAAATTCGGGGGAGCCATTTGACCGACAGCGCTTCCAACCGCAGTCCCTTGCAACAGACCATGGGGAGACTGAGACCGTTCTGGGCCAGGAATTGGGTCTTTTATTCCCAAGCCTGGTCCAACTTTGGCACCGTGGGAGCCATCGCCCCCAGCTCACTGCTTCTTGCCAAGGCGGTTGTCCAACCGCTCCAAGAACGCCCGGAGCGTCCCGTTTCAGTCCTGGAAGTGGGTGCGGGCACCGGGGTTGTTACGGCTCAGATCCTCAAAGGTCTCGGCCGGGGGGACCGGCTGGATGTTTACGAGTTGAACCCCAGGTTTTGCAGGTTTTTGAGTCGCTTTCTCCGGAAGCAGGACCTCCCGGCCCGGGGAGTCCGATGCAACCTCCACAACGCCGACGTTCGTGAATTGAATCAGGCACGGCCCTATGATTTCATTTTCTGCGGAGTTCCCTTCAACAGTTTCGATGTGCGAACCGTCGATGAAATCCTGAACGTCCTGATGAACCACCTGACCGACTCCGGCGTGTTGGCTTACTTCGAGTACTCCTTGTCCCCCCGCGTCAGGAGCCGTTTTCTCAAGCCGCCGGCGCGCGACCGACTCCAAAAAGTCAACCTGAGAATCCGCGGGTTTACCCAAAAACACCAGTTCGCCCATCGCAAGGTGTGGTGGAATCTCCCGCCGGCCAATGCCCGCTATTGTCGAAAAGATCCTGCAGTCAGTGGCCTGCCGCAGGCATCCCAGGAAAAGCCCACGGCGCGGCTCAAGCCGTTTCCTCCCCTAGGAGCGTTGATGAAAATCCAGCGAAACCGAGGAAAGACATCATGAGGTCTCCCATTAAAATCTCCCGCTCTTCCAAACCCTTTGCCCGGTTTCCGGCCGGTGTGGTCTTCTACGCCCTGGTCCTGTGGATAGGACCCACCGCCGCGGCGGCGACGACCCCGACGGGGCCGGAAGACTCCAACCTGCCCGAGGGAATGGAGCGGCTGACCTCGGTCGAGGGGATCACCGAGTACCGCCTCGACAACGGACTGCGGGTGCTGCTCTTCCCCGACCCCTCCAAACCCACCATTACCGTGAATATCACCTACCTGGTGGGATCGCTGCACGAGAGTTATGGCGAGACCGGGATGGCGCACCTGCTGGAGCACCTGGTCTTCAAAGGAACGCCAAGACACCCCAACATCCCCCAGGAGTTGACCGAGCACGGAGCCCGACCCAACGGCACCACCTGGTTCGACCGGACCAACTATTTCGAGACCTTCAGGGCCACCGACGAGAATCTTGATTGGGCCCTGGATCTGGAAGCCGACCGGATGATCAATTCCTTCATCGCCAAGAAAGACCTGGACAGCGAAATGACGGTGGTGCGCAACGAGTTTGAGCGCGGGGAGAATAATCCCTTCCGCATCCTGATGCAGCGCACCCTGGCCTCTGCGTTTCTCTGGCACAACTACGGCAAGTCCACCATCGGAGCCCGCTCCGACATCGAAAACGTTTCCATTGACCGTTTGAAAGCCTTCTATCGCAAGTACTACCAGCCCGACAATGCCGTCCTGCTGGTGGCCGGAAAGTTCGAGGAGGCCAGCACTCTGGCCTTGATCGCCAAGAAGTTCGGGCCCATTCCCCGGCCCACCCGACGGCTGCAAAAACCCTATACTTCCGAGCCCACCCAGGACGGCGAACGCACGGTGACGCTGCAACGGGTGGGAGACGTGAAGATGCTGATGGCCGCCTACCACATTCCGGCGGGATCCCACCCCGACTTTGCCGCCCTGGACCTCCTGACCCACATCCTGGCCGATACGCCATCGGGCCGCTTGCACAAGACGCTGGTCGAAACCAAGAAGGCCAGCCGAGTCTACGGCTACAACTTTCAACTGCATGATCCGGGAGTCGTCATGATGGGCGCCGAAGTGCGCCAGGAGGATTCGCTCGAGGACACCCGCGCCGCCTTCCTGAAGACCATCGACGGGATCATGAAGGAGCCTCCAACCTCGAAGGAGGTCGAGCGGGCGCGGACGCAGTTGCTGAAAAACATCGACCTGGCTCTCAACGACGTGAATCGAGTGGGATTGAGCCTGAGCGAATGGGTGGCCATGGGAGACTGGCGCCTCTTTTTCCTCCATCGGGATCGCATTCGAAAGGCAACCCCCGAAGACGTGCAACAGGTGGCGGGCACTTATCTGAAATCTTCCAACCGCACCCTGGGGCAATTCGTCCCCACCGAGGATCCGGACAGAGCCGAAGTCCCCCAACGCCCCGATGTGGCGGCCATGCTCAAGGATTATGTTGGAGACACCGCCGTTGCCGCCGGCGAGGCCTTCGATCCATCGCCGAGCAACATCGAGTCTCGAGTGCAGCGAATGACGATCGGTTCCAACCTGAAACTGGCGCTGCTCCCCAAGAAAACGCGCGGCAGCACGGTGGTCGCCAACCTAAGGCTTCACTTCGGCGACGAGAAAAGCCTGATGCACAAGAGCACCATCGCGGGATTGACCGGATCAATGCTCATGCGCGGCACTGCCAGCCGAACCAGGCAGGAGATCCAGGATGAATTGGACCGCCTCAAGGCAACGGGCCGGGTCTCGGGAGGGGCGACCGGCGCCTCCGCATCGGTGGAGACGATCAAGGAAAATCTTCCCGAAGTCCTGCGGCTGATCGGGGAGTTATTGCGCCAACCTTCCTTCCCCTCGGGGGAGTTCGACACGCTCAAAGAGGAACGACTGGCCACCATCGAGCAACAGATGAGCAATCCGCAAGCCATCGCCGGAAACACCTTCTCGCGTCACGGCAACTCCTATCCCAAGGGGCACCTCCACTACTCCCCCACCTTTGACGAGCAAATCGCCTCCATCAAGTCTACGACCCTGGAGGACCTGAAGGGCTTCCACAAGGCCTTTTACGGTGCTTCCCATGGCGAAGTGGCCCTATCGGGGGACTTCCAGCCGGAAGGCATCGTCGAAGTCCTGAAAGAAATCTTTCCCGATTGGAACAGCCCCAGTGGTTACGAGAGGGTTGAGAACCCCTATCAGGAGATTCCCCCGGCCAATCGCTCGGTAGAGACCCCCGACAAGGCCAACGCGGTCTTTATCGCCGGAATGCCGCTTGCCGTCGGCGATAGCCACGCGGACTACCCGGCCCTGGTGCTGGGCAACTACATGCTGGGCGGCGGTTTTCTCAACTCGCGCCTGGCGGTGCGCATTCGCCAGAAAGAGGGGCTCAGCTACGGGGTGCGCGCCTACCTGGAAGCAAGAGCCAAGGACCAACACGGCTCCTTTACCACCTGGGCCATTGCGGCGCCGCAGAATATCGAGAAAGTGGAATCGGCCTTCCGGGAGGAGGTTGAGCGCGCCCTCAAGGACGGTTTCAGCGCGGAGGAAATCGCGGCAGCCAAGTCGGGGTACCTGCAGTCCCGACAGGTAAGCCGATCTCAGGACAGCCGCCTGGCGGGCACCATGGCCAGCCGCCTTTTCGAGGGTCGAACGCTGGCCTGGGATGAGGAATTCGAAAAAAGGATCGAATCCCTCAGCGGAGAGCAGATCGTATCCGCCCTCAGACGCCACCTGGACCCTGCCAAGATGACCATCGTCAAGGCAGGCGACTTTGCCGCGGCCGGCAAGCAGTAGGGCTCCTTGTCCTGGCCGGGGGAAGCCGCCGGGGGTTTTCGGCGATCATCCGGGAGGTGGCGTCATGCAGTGCTGGAAATGCGGCACGACCATTGATCTCGATCCTCGTAGCAGAATCTCGAGAAACGACAGTTGCGACCATTGTCAAAACGACCTGCACGCCTGCAAGAACTGCAAGTTCCACGATCCAACGGTCCACAATCAGTGCCGGGAGACCCAGGCCGAGTGGGTGAGCGACAGGGAGCGGGCGAATTTCTGCGACTACTTTGCACCCTCCAGAACCAGGGCGGGCGCCTCTCCCGGAAACGCCGTCCCGGACGCCCGATCGGCCTTTGACAGTCTGTTCAAGGACTGAGCTTGTGTCGAATCAATCGCGGGGTTATCCACGAACGGGCGGGAAAAACCACCAATGGACACGAATGGGCACCAATAATTGATTCATAAATTTGCTGCGTTAGAAGGCGGAGTGGGACCGCCGCTACGGGTAGAAATGTCTCCCAATCCTTATGGAAATGTGAGTAGCCGGAAAGACCGGGCTAAATGTTCGGATCTTCTCACTCGTGCTTCTAGGCTGCATGAGGCGGCAGAATCCCTGGAACAGAGCGCCAAAGCCTTGGAAGATACATGCAGTAAACTGACGGCTATAGAACATCTGCCCAGCAAGAGCGATCGTTTCTGGGCCAGATGGAAAATCAGGCCAAAAGCAGAAAAGATGGAATACGAAGCTCTAGAAAAAGCCAGAGAGGCACTTAGGTTGGCCGAGAGCTTTCTAAGACCTTAAGCCCATAACCTATAAACCCGTAAATTTGTGAATTGGTCGGGTGTGACAAGAGAAATTGCCTCAAAACCACAGCTACAATCCATAATCCACCTGATATCCACAATACTTGCCTCACCTGTCAGTGTTTTCGATTCAAGAGATCATGAAACCAATGTAGCGAGAGCGAGTCATTCCCCAAGGACACGAACTCACACCAAGGGGCCAGAATTGCAGACACATTTTGGTGCTGCTCGTCGTTGAAGTAGGTCTATCTGTTATTGAGTCTATTCGTGTTCATTCGTGTCCATTCGTGGTTCGCCTTTATTAACGACCGGCTCTTTATCCTCGAATGATCCGCACACCGGGGCTGTGCCCACCTGAAACGGCAATGACCGCGGTTAGTTCAACAGGGCTGAAGAATCGCCGGGCATGCGTGTTGATCAGCGGAGGGCTGGATAGCTGCGTTCTGTTGGCCCATCTCGCCGAGCAAGGCTGGGAACCGACTCCTCTCTATGTCCAGGCCGGTCTGGTCTGGGAAGGGGTTGAATTGCTTTGGATCCGGAGGTTTCTGGCCCGCCTGAACCACTCCGGACTCGAACCCCTCAAGCAGCTCAGCCTTCCGGTCGAGGATACCTACCAATCCCACTGGAGCACCACGGGCCAAGCCGTTCCGGGAGCTCATTCCGAAGACAGCGCTGTCTATCTTCCCGGTCGAAACCTCCTTCTCCTATCCAAGGCCGCGGTCTATTGCGCCCTCAACCGGATCGGCGTCATCGCTTTGGGGCTGTTGAAGGGAAACCCCTTCCCCGACGCCACCCCGACCTTTCTTCGCGGATTTGAGCAGGTGGCCGGGGGCGCTCTTTCCCATCCATTGAAGATCGTGACCCCGTTCAGCAAACTCTCCAAGGCAGAGGTGATCGATCTGGGCAAACACCTACCCCTGGAGTCGACCTTCTCCTGCATCCGCCCCGTCGGGGAAATGCACTGCGGCGGTTGCAACAAGTGCGCCGAGCGACGGCGCTCCTTCGCCAAGGCGGGGGTAAAGGACCGAACCGACTACCACCGGCTGCCCGGATTGGAAATTCAGCCGGACTCCTCCGTGGCCAATCATTCGGAATGAAACCGACCCATTCGCTCAGGTGCCTTTGCCCAGCAGCACGATGGGAATGGTTTTCAAGGCGATCTTGACGTCCAGCAGCAAGGACCAGTTGTCGATATACTGCAGGTCCAACTTCATCCACTCCTCGAAATCGATCTCGTTCCTGCCGCGAACCTGCCACAAGCAGGTGAGCCCCGGCTTCATCCGAAGCCTTCGGCGCTGCCAACGCTGGTAGTTCTCCACCTCTCCGGGAAGCGGGGGCCGGGGGCCCACGAAGGACATGTCTCCCTTCAGGATGTTGAGGAGCTGGGGCAGCTCATCCAGGCTGAACTTGCGCAGAAAGCGCCCCACCGGCGTGCAGCGGGGATCCTTGCCGATCTTGAAGACCGGACCCGACATTTCGTTGAGATGTTGAAGCCCGCTTTGGGCCGCTTCGGCGTTTTCGACCATGGATCGGAACTTGTAGAAGACGAACTCTCTTCCACCCAGCCCGCACCGAACCTGTTTGAAGACGACCGGCCCCTTGGAGGTAGTCTTGATCAGCAAGGCGATCAAGGCAAACAGCGGCGCCGTCAGCACCAACAGCGCGCAGGCCAGCGCCAGGTCGATGCCGTTCTTGACCAGAAGCAAGTAGTCGTTTTGAGGCGTGGTGGTGAAGGTCAGCAGGGGCAGATCCTGCAAGGCCTCCAGGTAAACCTTGGAGGTCACATGGGGGAAGAAGCTGAGCATGACCCGGGTCTTGACTCCGTCTTCCTCGCACAGGAGAAAGATCTCCTCCAGCCCTGCCAGGGCATCCTTGGACACCACGAAAATGACTTCATCGACGGTGTGCCTCTTGATGGCTTCACCGATTTGGGAGAGCGGAATGCTGGGATAACCTCCCAGCCGGGAATCGGGCGCAGCCTCGGTCGATTCCGGCACGATGCCGACCAGGTGATAGCCCCAGGCCTCGGCTTCCTCAAGCACGGCTGCGACCCGCGCGGCGCGGTCGCCGCTGCCAACGATCAGAAGATTACGGTCACCCGCCACCAGCCGGCCGAACCGGCTGATTCCCCTGGCGGCATATATTCGGAAGACCAGCAGGAAAAGGAAGTTGACCAGAACGAAGATCAGGATGAAGGGCCGGCTGATGAAATGGTATTTCAGCACGAAGATGGCGGCGCTGATGAGGACGCCGCCCACAAAGACCAGCAGAGCCGTTTCCTTGACCACCCCCAGGCGATCCTCGCTCGAGGCGGCCTGCTGGTTGCGGAGCAGCAGCGACAACCCGTTCCACAGCAGAACCACCACCAGCAGCAGGCTCAGGTAGTCGCGAAAGGGAAACAGTTCGCCGAAATAGGCCAGGGGCAGGGAGTCTCGAATTCCATAGGCCAGCAGAAACGAGACCCCTGTGACTGCCGTCTCCACCAGGGCGTAAACCAGCCGGGCGATGCGGTACTTCCGCTGCATCATGAGTCATCGCCTCCGGTGAGGAATACAGTTCAACCCACGACGATTGTCGGACTGCCGGATCCGGCCACCCGTCCAATCACGGCTGCTCTCGGGTAGACTCGTTTCAGTTGAGCCAACAGCGGGTCCACTTTTTGCCGGGGAACCGACATCAGGATGCCGCCTGCCGTCTGGGGATCGAAAAGCAGGCTTGTGAGATCGGAGTCCAAACCCTCCCGGAAGGCAACCCCCGAACCGACGAATTCGCGGTTGGTCTTGTCGCCGCTGGTCAGCATCTCTTGCCCCGCCAGTTCCAGTGCCCCGTCCAGCAGCGGAACCCTTGCCGAATCGATCTCAAGACTCGCTCGGCTGGCTTGAGCCACTTCCCAAAGATGCCCCAGCAGGCCGAATCCGGTGATATCGGTCGCGCAGCGGACGTGAAAGTCACGCATCACGCGTGCTGCCGCCTCTCCCGGCAGCAGCATGGTTTCCACCGCGGCCGCGGCAATCGAAGACTCCGCGGTTTGAAACTTTATCCCGGTCGAGATCACGCCGGTGCCGATGGGTTTTGTCAAGACCAGGAGTTCTCCGGGCGCAGCGGCGGCGTTGGTAGCCACCTGTTCCGGATGGATGATTCCGGTCACGGCGTAGCCGAACATGATCTGCTGGTTGTCCACGCTGTGGCCGCCCAGCAGAGTCACCTTGTGCTGGGACAGAACCTCCAGTCCTCCCCGCATCACCTCCGACAAGATGGCCCAGTCTACGCCCTTCTTGGGAAAACAGGTCACGGAGAGTGCCGTTACCGGTGTCCCGGCCATGGCCCAGACGTCGCTGAGAGAGTTCAGGGCGGCAATGCGCCCGTAGTCGAAGGGATCGTCGACAATCGGGGTAAAGAAATCCAGCGTCTGCACCAGGGCGAGATCGTCCTGGAGACGAAATACTCCGGCGTCATCGGCGGTGTCGAAGCCCACCAGCAGATTGGGGTTCCGGGGTTGTCGGGGTAGCCCACTCAACACTTGAATGAGCGCCTGTGGGGCGAGCTTGGAGGCTCAACCCGCACAGGAGACCATTTCTGTGAGTCGCTTGCGCATTTACGTCTCCGGTTCCGGTGAAAACATCAAAGCCGCCCTATTATGCCACGCAACCACCCCGCGTTACCGCGCACGGGGAAAAGAGCTATCTACGAAGGGACACGAAGAACGACCAAGGGGCACTAAGGCGTTGAGGTGAACCGCGACGGGACACCAAGCTCATGAAGGAATGGTCGATTTCTGATTGTCTCACTCTTGTATGATCCGCCAGGAAGGGCGGGGGCGACACTTGTCTGAGATCGATTAGCAGGGAAGATTGCTGTCGCCGCCTACGCGGCTCAACTCTCAGAGAGCACGGGGTCCATGGGCTGACGCCCACGGCTACGTGCTGTCGCCGCCTTGGCGGCTGTCTGGAAGCCTGGGCTGACGCCCGGGAATTGATCATTTGAATAAGCATTCCGCGCCCGAGCAGTCTCTTGACTTCGGAGAGAGCGGCGTAGCCGCGGTTGACCCAGGTTGACCCAGGTCTGGGGAGGAAACCTCTCCTACAAACCTTCCTTATAGAGCGGCGAAGCCGCGGCAGCACTTAGCCGTGGGCGTCAGCCCATGGGAAAGGTCGCGTATGGTGTCGAGCCGCGTAGGCGGCGGCAGCAAGTGCCGGTGGGCCCAAGTGAAGCACAAGCCGACGCAATGATGTTTATTTGAAACAACGCCTTGTGCCGGGTGGCGGGAAATCCGTTCAAAGTCAAGCATGGTTAAACGGCTAATTTACATGGATGCACAGGATGATTGGGCGAGAGTTTCCACCGTCTTGAGTGCAACCATCGCCTCTGTTCCAACACGGATTTCCAAAAACCGCTCCCAGGCTCTTGAATCACTTCCAATACCCACCTAATCATTGAGCGGATCTGCTTCCTGTGGCGCAGCCTCTCGTGCTGTTTATCCTGTCCATCCATGTTCAATTCGTAGAAAATCGGCTTAGCACGACTTGGCCCTTGTTGCCGACAGGCCATGAAGATGCGTTGTTTCACTCTCGTATGATCCGCACACCAGGGCAGGGGCCGGGCTTGCCTGAAACCCGTTTAGGCAGGATTGTTTTTCCGGGAGGGGTCAGGAAGGAAAGAATCTAGTTATCGATGGCTTGAGCGTCCAGCCGGTCCAGGATCAAGCGGCCCATCTCTCGGGTGCCCACCGAGCGGCCGCCGGCCGCCATCAGGTCGGCGGTTCGGTATCCCTCGTCCAGCACCGAGGCGATAGCCTTTTCGATAGCAGTGGCTTCCCGCTCCAAACCAAAGGAATACTTGAACATCATGGCCGTGGAGGCAATCATGGCGATGGGATTGGCCAGATCTTTGCCGGCAATGTCGGGAGCCGTTCCGTGGACGGGTTCATAAAGGCCATTGCGGCCGCCCAGACTGGCCGAGGGCAACATTCCGATGGAGCCGGTCAGCATGGAGGCTTCATCGCTCAGGATGTCCCCGAACATGTTGGTGGTGACGATGACATCGAACTGGCTGGGGTCGGCAATCAACTGCATGGCGCAGTTATCGACCAGCATGTGGCTGAGTGAAACGTCGGGGAAACTCCCGCCCACCTCTGCAACCACCCGCCGCCACAGCTGCGAGGATTCCAGGACGTTGGCCTTGTCGACCGAAGTCACCCGGCCATTTCTCTTTCGGGCCGCCTCGAATGCAACCCTGGCGATCCGCTCGATCTCGGAGGTCCGATAGATCAGGGTGTTGATTCCCACTTCCTGACCGTTGCACTTGGAGATGCCGCGGGGCTGACCGAAATAGATGCCGCCGGTCAGTTCTCGCACAATCAACAGATCCACTCCCTTGACAATCTCGGGTTTCAAGCTGGAGGCCCCTGCCAGCGTGGGGTGGACATGGGCCGGCCTGAGGTTGGCAAAGAGGCCCAAGCCGGCGCGTAGTCCCAGAATTCCCTTTTCCGGCTTGAGCTCGGGAGGGTTGTCATCCCATTGGGGACCGCCCACGGCTCCCAGAAGAACGGCATGGCTCTGCTTGCAAAGGTCCAGGGTGGATTCGGGCAGAGGGACGCCGGTGACATCCAGGGCGCCGCCCCCGGCCAAGGCTTCTTCGGTCCGGATGCGATGGCCGTACCCGGCCGCAATCTTGTCGATCACCCGCAAGGCCTGGGCCATGACCTCTTTCCCGATTCCGTCACCCGGGATTATGGCGACCCGCTTCTCACCTTGCGATTCCATGGAATGTCCTTGACTGGAGTCTTTCCGGAGGTCTCACGCCTGGGGCACCGGGTGCTTTCCCTTGGCCTCCCGGCGGGCGGCCGCCGACTCCCTGGCGTGGATGGTCTTGTTGACGGCGTTGAGATAGGCGCGGGCGCTGGCGTCCACCAGATCCGAGCTGGCTGCCTTGCCCGTGAAATGACTGCCTTCGAAATGCACGTGAACGAAGACTTCGCCCACGGCGTCCTTGCCGCTGCTGACGGAACGCACCGAATAGTCCAACAGCCTGCCGGGCACGCCGGTGATTCGATCGATGGCCCTGTAGGTGGCCTCGACCGGACCGCAGCCCAAAGCCGTGTCCACGAAGAACTCGTTGTCCTTGCTCAACTTGACGGTTGCCGAAGCCAGCACCTGATTACCCCCCGTGGCGTGGACGTACTTCAAGGCGTAGCGCTCGGGAATCATTCGTATGCCGTCGTGAATGATCGCCAGCAGATCCTCGTCATAGATGTTCTTCTTCTTGTCCGCCAACTTGGTGAACAGCATGTAGGCGCGATCCAGTTCCTTCTTGTCCAAAGTGTAGCCGAGGTCCATGTAGCGCTTGGAAAGAGCGTGACGCCCAGAGTGCTTGCCCAGCACCAGGTTGCTGGTGGGAACGCCCACCGACTGGGGAGTCATGATCTCGTAGGTCAGGGCCTGCTTGAGCACCCCGTCCTGATGGATCCCCGCCTCGTGGGCGAAGGCGTTCTTGCCCACCACCGCCTTGTTGGCCTGGACCATCATACCCGTCAGGTTGGAGAGCAGGTGGCTGGTCTTGTAAATCTCCTCCGCCTGAATCACGGTGCTGAAACCCAGGTGCTCGCGGCGTACTCGCAGCGCCATTACGATCTCTTCCAGGGAGGCGTTGCCGGCCCTCTCGCCGATTCCGTTGATAGTGCACTCCACCTGCCGTGCACCGGCCCGAATGGCGGCCAGGGAGTTGGCCACGGCCAGCCCCAGATCGTTGTGACAATGGCAGCTCAAGCGCGCCCGGCCGATATTGGGGACCCTTTCCCGCAGGACAGTAAAGATGCGCCCGAATTCTTCCGGCACGCAATAGCCCACCGTATCGGGGATGTTGATGATGGCCGCTCCCTCGGCGATTGCCGCCTCCACAACCTGGCAGAGATAGTCCAGGTCGCTGCGCCCGGCGTCCTCGGCGGAGAACTCAACCTCGTCGCACAGAGACCGGGCCAAGCGAACCGCCTTCACGGTGTCTTCCAGGACTTGATCGCGGGAACGTTTGAGCTTGAACTTCAGATGGATGTCGGAGGTGGCGATGAAGGTGTGGATTCGCGGCTTGGCGGCAATGTCCAGAGCCTCCCAACACCGGCGGATGTCCTTTTCCATGGCCCTGGCCAGCCCGGCCACCGTCACCGAACGGATCTCCCTGGCGACCTGGCGCACCGATTCGAAATCGCCGTCAGAGGCGATGGGAAAGCCGGCTTCCATGACATCCACCCGGAGGGATTCCAACTGATGGGCCAGCTTCAGCTTCTCCTCCAGGTTCATGCTGCAACCGGGAGACTGTTCCCCGTCCCTCAAGGTCGTGTCGAAGATATGAATGGTGTCTTCCATCGATTTCCCCCTGGTCCTGCTCACCTGCGGAAGCCGCAAGCCACGAGCTCCGCTCAAAGGGTTCAGGCCGTAACCTAAACGGACCCGTTACCACATAGTTTGAGCTCAGCCGCCAGAACATTCAAGAAAAAGGACACGTCGGTCACAATTCCGATGGCCTGCTTGCTTCCCCGATTGCCCAGCTTCAGCGGTGTGGCCTCGTTGATATCCACGCATACGGTCTTGACGCTGCTCTTCAAAACGTTGCCTACGGCGATGCTGTGCAAGGTCGAGGCCAGCATCAGCACCACGGCTACGCCCTCCAATGCATCGATGTACTGGCGTTGCGCCACCACACAATCCGTAACCACGTCCACCAAGGGGCCGTCGTCGCGAATAGACCCGGCCAGGACCGTGTGAATGTCCTGCTTGACGCACTCGTACATCAGGCCCGAGGTCAGAACTCCCTGCTCAACCGCACTCTGGATGCCGCCTGCCCGATTGATCTCGTTGATGGCCCAGATGTGGTTGCGGTGCCCGCCGTCCACGGCCTTGCCGCTCTCCTGGTGAATTCCCAGCGAGGTGTTCAAAAAGGCTTTTTCGATATCGTGAGCGGCAAAGGCGTTGCCGGTCAGCACTACGTCCACGTAGCCCATCCGGATCACTTCCTTCAGGTAGCCGTCCGCGCCCGAATGGATCACCGCCGGACCCGGAACAATGGCGATCCGGTCTCCCGCCTTCTTGGCCGCGTCGATCTCCTTGGCGATCTGGGCGATCAGAATTCCCTTGTTGATTTCGGCGCTGGCGTCGTTGGACATGAAATCGAACACCGAGTACTCACGGCTTCGCTCCTGCGGCTTGACTCGAATCCCCTGGCGTCCGGTGACGATGCGGTCTCCCGCCTTCACCCCGCTGATCTTCTTGGTAATGGCCCTTTCACCCGTCCAGACGATGACGGCATCCATCTTCTGGTTGACCACCGGCTGCCATTCGCCCCGAATCTTGATGAAGGTGTCGAAATTGGTGGTGGAATAGAATTCGCGGGGCAGGATGCCGTCCTGGTCGGCCGGGATCAGCCGACAATCCTCGCGGTCGATGATGGCGCCGAAATCCTCCAGGGCAGCCAGGATGTCCTGCAACTGCTGCTGACTCCCGGCCTTGACCATGAGCCAGGCGCGGGAGGGTTCCTGGTTGTTCCTTCCGATCTCGAACCGCAGGACCTCGAACTGACCCTCCATTTCGACGATCTTGTCGAAGGCGTACTTGAGTATCCCCGAATCGATCAGGTGGCCTTCAATCTCGATTTCTTCCTGGAACTGAACCATGGATGGTCCCCGGCACCATTAGCTGAAACAAAAGAAAAAAGAGTTATCCACGAAGGGACACGAAGAACAACTAAGGGCCACTAAGGCGTTGAGGTTAACCGCGACGGGATACCAAGGTCCCGAAAGGATTATCGCTTTCCTGCTGTTTCACTCTCGTTTGATCCGCCCGGTAGGCGGGGGCGACACTTATCCGAAACACCCGTGTTTCACTTTGCATGATCCGTCCCGTCGGCAAGGACGGGAGGCTGGCAAACCGGAAACTGGCTTGCCAGCTTCAGCCGTCCGTTTTATTCATCCAGCTCATCATGTCCCTCAACCCCTTGCCCACCTGCTCGATGGGATGTTCGGCCTCCCGGCGCCGATTGGCGTTCATGGAAGCCCGCCCGGATTGGTTCTCGAGGATGAATTCCCTGGCGAAATTGCCGTTGCAGACATTTTCCAGGATGTCCTGCATGGAATCCCGCACCGCCTGGTTGACGATCTGCGGCCCCCGGGTATAGTCGCCGTACTCGGCGGTGTCGCTGATGGAATAGCGCATGTAGGACAAGCCGCCTTGATACATGAGGTCCACGATTAATTTCATCTCGTGAAGACATTCAAAATAAGCCACTTCCGGTTGGTAGCCAGCCTTGATGAGAGTCTCGAATCCGGCTTTGACCAGGGCGGAAGTCCCGCCGCAGAGGACGGCCTGCTCACCGAATAGATCGGTCTCGGTCTCTTCCTTGAAGGTGGTCTCGATCACTCCGGCCCGGGCGGCGCCGATTCCCTTGGCATAGGCCAGCGCCACGTCCAGGGCATGTCCGGACGCATCCTGCTCGATGGCAACCAGGGCGGGGACGCCCGCTCCCTCCTGGTAGACCTGGCGGACCATGTGCCCGGGGCCCTTGGGAGCGATCATGGAGACATCCACCTCGGGCGGCGGCACGACCTGGCTGAAGTGAATGTTGAATCCGTGGCTGAACATCAGGGTCTTGCCGGCCGACAGGTGCGGCTTGATGGAGGCTTCGAACACCGCCCGCTGCGTCTGGTCGGGAACCAGGATCATGATCACCTGGGATTGGGCCGACGCCTCATCCACTGTCGCGACCTGGAGGCCTTCGCCCTCGGCCTTGGACCAGGAGCGGCTCCCCTCATAGAGCCCCACCACCACTTCCAGACCGCTGTCTCTGAGATTCAGGGCATGGGCATGTCCCTGACTGCCGTAGCCGATGATGGCAATTTTCTTTTCCTTCAGGTGAGCCAGATCTGCATCTTCATCGTGATAAACTTTCGCCATTGACGCGTCCTCGCTTGGATATGGATTGGGTCCGGCAACAGGTTCGCAGGTTCTCGATTCCCTGAACGGGGCAACTCCCATCCCGGCCCATGGATGCTGCCCATGTTACACCAAGGCATCGCCTGCCTTCAAAAAACTCGGCAGTGTCTCGGTATGTCCGGGGTCAGGGTTGCGATGGGAGAATCGCATGGACTTCCGGGGCGCCATTCCGGCGGTGATTGGATTCCTCATCGTTTGTTGCTACGAGGCCCTATTGGTGGAACTGATCCCATGGGTCTGGCACTAATTGATGGATCAGAAAGACCCGAAGCCCGAGAAAATCAACTGACCAGGCAGGTGCCGCCTTGCAATCCTTCACACTCCCTCTGCTGGCCACCCTCCCCATCGTTGCGGTAGCGCTGCTGCTGGTGTTGCTGCGGTGGCCCGCACGGCGGGCCATGCCCGTGGCCTACCTGGTTACCGCCGCACTAGGCCTGTTGGTGTGGCAAGTACCGGTGCGGCAACTGGCCGCTGCCACTATCAACGGCCTGGTGGTTGCCGCCACCCTGCTCTACATCATCTTCGGAGCCATCCTGCTGCTCAACACGCTGAGGCGGAGCGGGGCCATTCAGGCCATCCGAAGCGGCTTCACCGACGTGACCCCTGATCGACGGATTCAGGTGGTGATCATCGCCTGGTTGTTCGGCAGCTTCATCGAAGGCGCGGCCGGCTTCGGGACACCGGCAGCCATCGCCGTGCCCCTGCTGGTCGGACTGGGATTTCCGGCCATGGGCGCGGTCATGGCGGGAATGATCATTCAAAGCACGCCCGTCTCTTTCGGGGCCGTGGGAACCCCCATCCTGATCGGCGTCAACAGCGGGCTGGCGGCCGATGCCTCCATACAGGCCTTCGCCCTCCAGACCGGATTCGCCGATTGGAGCAGCTTCCTCTCGGAAATCGGCTTCCGGGTGGCTCTGCTGCACACCGCGGCCGGAACCCTGGTGCCCCTGTTCGTGGTAGCGTTGACAACTCGCTTTTTCGGCAGGAACCGATCCTGGGCGGAGGGGTTGCGGGTATGGCCCTTTGCGCTCATGGCCGCCTTTGCCATGACCCTTCCCTATCTGTTGGTAGCCAGGTTTCTCGGTCCCGAGTTCCCCTCTCTATTCGGCGGCCTTGTGGGCCTGGTTCTGGTGATCCTTGCCGCCAAAAAAGGTATTTTCATGCCTCGACCCGAAGACCGTTGGGATTTCGATGCTCCCGAAAACTGGCCTGGCCACTGGACCGGATCGCTGCGACTCGAGGAGGAGCCACCGGCCGGCTCCATGGGACTGTTGAGAGCCTGGACCCCCTATCTGCTGGTGGGCCTGCTGCTGGTGCTCACGCGCCTGGGATTCCTTCCTTTCCTGGAATGGACCCGGGCCTGGACCCTCTCCTTCCCCAACATCCTGGACACCGCAATCTCGGCCCGAGTACAGCCCCTCTACCTGCCCGGAACCATTTTCCTGGTGGTCTCCGTGCTGACCTGCTGGGCTCACCGCTTGAGCCTCTCCCGATTCCGCGAGGTCTGGATCCAATCGGCCAGGACCACCGCGGCCGCCTCGGTAGCCCTCATCTTCACCGTCCCCATGGTGCAGGTATTCATCAACTCGGATGGAGGCGCTGCCGGCTACGACAAGATGCCGATCGTGCTGGCTGCCGGCGTGGCCGCCCTGGCCCAGACCGCCTGGCCGATCTTCGCCCCGTTCATCGGTGGCCTGGGGGCTTTCGTGGCCGGCAGCAACACCGTCAGCAACATGATGTTCTCCCTGTTCCAGTTTGGAGTGGGGCAGCGAATCGGGGCCGATCCGGTCTGGATGGTGGCCCTGCAAGCGGTAGGCGGGGCCGCCGGCAACATGATCTGCGTGCACAACGTGGTGGCGGCTTCGGCGGTGGCCGGGCTGGTCGGCAAGGAAGGGGCCATCATTCGCCTGACCCTGCTTCCCTTCACCACCTACGCCCTGTTGGCGGGTGCTCTGGGTTATGCGATCGTGTGGCATTCCCGGCAAGGCTGGCTGAATCCGGGAACGTTCATCGTCCTGCTGATTGCGGGCGCCGTCGTGTGGCTGATCGCCGCCAGCCGGCGCCGTGCCGGATAGGATTACATACCGGCCAGGGCCTGTTCCATCCGGTCCATTCCGGTCACCAGGTTCTCCATGCTGGTGGCAAAGGAGATGCGGACGTGGCCTTCCATGCCGAAGGCTGAACCCGGGACCACGGCCACCCCCGATTGACGCAGCAGCCAGGTGGAAAACTCGACCGAGTCTCGCACCTCGCTCCCGAAATAGCTGGAAACGTTGGGGAAGGCGTAGAAGGCTCCCCCCGGAGTGGCGCAACTCAGTCCGGGCATCCCATTGAGCCGCTCCACCACGTAGCGCCGCCTGCGCTCGTATTCGGCAATCATCCGGGAAACCGATTCCTGGCTGCCGAGGATGGACTCCAGGGCCGCCTTCTGGGAAACCGAGGCCGGGTTGGCGCTATGGCTCTGGACGTTGCTGACGCTCCTGGCGACCTCGCGGGGAGCCACCAGGTACCCGATGCGCCATCCGGTCATGGCATAGGTCTTGGAAGCGGTGTTGACCAGCAGGGAGACGTGCTTGGCGCGGTCGGCATACCGAGCCAGCGAGGTGTGCCTGTTTCCGTCGAAGACAAAAAATTCGTAGCACTCATCAAAGATGATCATCAGATTCCGGTCCAGGGCCAGGTCCACGATCCGGTCCATCTCCTCGGCCGGAATGACCGCGCCGGTAGGATTGTTGGGAGTGTTGACCACCATGGCTCGGGTGCGCGAGGTTACCTTGGCTTCCAACGCCGATGCCTTGAGAACGAAGTCGTCCTCCTCCCGGGTCATGACCTCGACAGGAACGGCTCCAACCATCTTGAATTGCTCCGGAAAGGTCACCCAGTAGGGAACGGGAAGGAGCACCTCGTCCCCTTCTTCGAAGAGAGCGAAGGCCAGATTGAACAGGGTGTGCTTGGCGCCGCAGGAGATCACCACCTCGGGCACGGAGTAGTCGACTCCATACTGGCGGCGGTACTTTTCTACCACGGCTTCCCGCAGATCCTTGATGCCGGGGGCCGAGGTGTAGCGAGTAAAGTTCTCGTCGATGGCCCGGTGACCTACGCCCTTGATGTTGTCGGGTGTGTTGAAGTCCGGCTCACCGATGCTGAAGTCCACCACGCTTCGACCCTCGGCGCGCAGGCGGTTGGCCTCTTCCGATACCGCCATGGTCGGCGAGGGCGAAAGGCGTCCGACCCGTTTGGCTAGTCTCATCGTCTGTCCCCGCGTCAATTCCAGTCATTTCAGGCTTCCAGCCGGGCTTCAGGCGGCCCCGGAGGAAGCAGAGTATATTGAGTTCCCAGCGCAAAGTAAAACCGTTCCGGCACCCGTCCCGTCAAGGCCCCAACACCCATTTGGGGGGGGATGGCGAAGCGTCGGACGCCTACGCAAACCACGCCTACCTCCATGTGTTGTCGCCGCCTACGCGGCTCGACACTTACGCAACGCAATCCATGGGCTTACGCCCACGGCTACCTGCTGTCGCCGCTTCGCGGCTTACTGGAACCCCGCGCTGGGGTGGGGGTAATTTAATGGAAAATCTTATCCCCCGGCAGCGTTGTGGGTAAGGGAAGAGATCGGTGTGGGTGTGGTCGGGGATGACGCGCCCGCTTGGATGTCCCGCGAGATCAAGGCCCATCTGCGCACCCATCATGGCAGGGGCAGCCGGTGCTTTTCGAGTTGGCAGCGCCGGCTCAGCGCCGTTCGCTTTAGCACCGGCGGGCGCCGTCACGCGACCGCGCTGAGACCATTCTTCGCCACCAGCGTCAGCAGCTTCAACGACGCGCCCCGTGGCCTCTTCTCGCCACGTTCCCATTGGCTCACCAGGCCCGTGGTCACGTTGAGGTAGCGCGCGAACACCGCCTGACTCGCGTGCTCGCGAAGCCGGAGCTCGCGAATTTCCTGCGGCCTCATCTCCTCGACCGGTGTGAGACACATCTCGTCGAACGCTCTCATGGTCCGCTTTTTCATGACCCCCGCCTCGGTCAAACCGAGGGCCGTCTCGTGCGCAGCCGCCAAGGCCTCGCTCTTGTAGCGCTTAGTCATCGCATCTCACCTCGACGAGCCCAAACCGAGCCTCGCCAACGCATGACATCATGCCACTTCTATAACACCAGGTGCGTCAGTTGTCAAACCGTCCCGACATCCGTCCCGACGGTTTCCGCCGTTTTCGAGCCCTGTCGACACCCACCCCGGTCAACCGCCGTCCCGGCCGGGGTGGGTGTTGGCCCGGGAGTACCACTTCCACTGCCTCAGGATTCCCCGCAGAATTCGGATATCGCGGTCATCCAGTGCAGCCCGCGCCAGCATTTGACGCAAGGTCATCATGATTTCCCGGGGATTCTGTTTCTTGAGGAACTGGATCTCCTTCAGGCATTCCTCCAGGTCTTGCGAAAAGGCCTCGATTTGACCCAGCTCCGCCAGCTCCCGGCCCTCTTTGGACGGGGACTCACTCAATCCCTGCGATAGCTCGTAGGCCAGGATGGCCACGGCATGGGCCAGATTAAGAGAGGGAAATGCGGGCGCAGTGGGAATCTTCACCTGCCAATGGCAGTACTGCAGGTGTTCATTGGTCAGGCCGGTTCTCTCCGGCCCGAAGACGATTGCAACCTGGTCGCCGGGGGTCAGCGCCTTCAGCTCGGCTGCCATCTCCCGGGGCCTCAGCGACCGTTCGAACCATCTCGCCGGTCGGGAGCCGGTGGCCACACTCAGGTGAAAGGACTTCAGCGCCGAGGCCAGTCCATTGGTCCGGACAGCCTTTTCGAGCAAGTCGTGGGCGCCCCGAGCCCGCTGCCGCGTCTCCTCGGTCAGATCGGCCTGACAATCCACCAGGATGAGTCGTTTCAGTCCCATGTTCTTCATCACACGAGCCACCGAACCCAGGTTCCCCGGGGAACTGGTCTCCACCAGCACGATGGCAATGCGGCCGAGATCGAACATGGGCGGCACGTCGGATCTTCTCACGGGAAGTGCACTACAGGATGATGATGCGCGCTGCTTGAGTGAAACGCCTCCGTTTCTCAAACCCGGCGGAACAAGGCCTATTCGGGTTGGGGCGCCCCTTCAGGCAGCAATTGTCCCTTTTCCAGATAGCGGATCTTGCTGGCGTGGCGGGCGGCATGGGGATCGTGGGTCACCATCAGGATGGTTTTCCCATGATCGCGGTTCAACCTGGAAAGGATGGTGAGGATTTCCTGGGCCGACTGGGCGTCCAGGTCTCCGGTAGGTTCATCGGCCAGGATAATGGAGGGATCGCTCACAATGGCCCGGGCGATGGCCACCCGTTGCTCCTGGCCGCCCGAGAGCTGGCGTGGATAGTGATCCATCCGGTCCGACAATCCAACCAGCCCCAGAGCGGTGGCGGCATGCTCGGCCCGCTCCTGCCGGCTGAGGTGGGTCAACAGCAGGGGAAGCTCCACGTTCTCTCGGGCTGTCAAAACGGGAATGAGGTTGAAGGTCTGAAAGATGAACCCGATGTTCTCGTTCCTCCAGTCCGCCATGGCTCGCTCCTTGAGCTGCAGGAGGTCCCGGCCCAGAACCTTGACCCGGCCCCGGGTGGGCCGGTCGATGGCGGCAATGATATAGAGCAAGCTGGACTTGCCCGACCCCGAGGGGCCCATGAACGCCACAAATTCTCCTTTTTGAACTGTCAGATGAACATCCTGCAAGGCAATGACCTGAAAGGCGTCCCGCTGGAACTCCTTGTGCAGATCAGTGGCCTCCACCACCAAATCGTTGACCATGCGTTCCCCTGTTTGACGAACAGCCTCGCTAATTCCCTGCCTTACGCACCCGGTCTCCGTCCGCCAGGTTGCCGGGTGGACTCACGACGATCTCTTCCCCGCCGATCAGACCCTCGCTGACGACCACACCTTCGCCGCTGAGGTCTCCAATCCGTACAGGGCGTTCCCTGACCCGGTCCTGCACAACCACCAGCACCGTCTTGCGGCCCTCCCGGTCGCGGACAGACGCGCTGGGCACGGTAATGCGGGAACCCGAAAGGACCCGGTCTCCGTTGGGTGGCTGGTCGGGAGCCAGGAAGGCGACCTGGGCATTCATTTCAGGCTTGAGGAAGGCGTCGGGATCGACCACCTGGACCTTGACCTGCACGGTCGCCTTCTGACGGTTGGCCTCCGGTGAAATCTCGGCAATATAGCCCCGGTAGGACCGGTCCGGAAAGGCGTCGGTCCTGATGGCGGCCTGCTGCTTCATGGAGAGCCTGGAGAAGTCGTCCTGACTGATGTCCAGCTCCACCTGAAGGTCGTTCAGATCGGCCATGGTGACCACGTAGCCCTTGGCCCCGCGCTCGCCCACAAAGCTGGTGGTGACAAACTCTCCCATCTCCACCGCCTTCTCCAGAATCGTCCCGGTGATCGGGGCTCGAATCACCGTGGAGTCCAGGAAGGTCCGGCGAAGCGCCAACTCGCCCCGGGCCTGTTTGACCCGTCCCTTCATGGCCTGGATCTGCTCCTCCCGCGGACCCAATCGCACCAGGTCGGCTTCCCTGGCCAGCGACTCCACCCGAGCCGACTCCGCTTCGAAGCGGGCCTGGGCGTTGTCCAGGTCCTGCCGGGGCAGCACTTCTTCCTCAAAGAGCTTTCTCACCCGATCCAGGTTGATCCGGGCGTTCTTCAGATCGGCCTGGGCGCGGGCCAGGTTGGCGTTGGCCTTGGCGATCTCTTCGGGACGGGAGCCGGCTTCCAGCTCGCTCAGTTGGGCCAGCAAACTGGCCAATTGCCCTTCTGCCTGCTGAGCCTGAGCCCGATACTCGGCATCCTCCAACCTCACCAGAACCTGTCCCTGTTGGACCAGATCGCCTTTCTCGACGCCGATGCGGGCGACCTTTCCCACCACCTTGGCCGTCAACTGGATCTTGCGATGGGCCACGATGTACCCGGAGGCGTTCAGGATTATTCCGGGACCCTCGGATCCGGATTGCGCCCCCGCGACCACCCGGAAGACCTCCACTTCGATCTCCTGCCTGGAGAATCGGGCCGCGGTGACGGCTGCGCTCACCACCACCAGCAACACGATGCCGGCAAGGATCCAGCGGGATGTCCAGCGCGAGGCGCCTTTCGAGGACCGCCTGTGGCTCTTGTGGATTCTCAGGCTGTCGAGTTCCCTGTCCAGATTTTTCCCGGATTCAACCACCGGCTACAACTCCCGCAGTGCACTGAGGATACTTTCCCTGGCGGCCCCTCGGGCCGGCAACAGTCCGCCCAGCAGCCCCATGATCGAGGCGAATCCGACACCCGCGGCCACGATCGCCGGGGAGAGTCGAAAATCGAAACCGGTCTCACTGAAGGTGAGGTTGTTGCCGATGCCCGACTCCAGGCCATGCAGCGGCAGCACCAGCAGCACCCCGATCAACCCGCCCAGCAGGGAAAGCAGCAGCGACTCGATCATAAAGGCCAGCAGGATGCTGCCGCCGGAAAAACCAAGAACCCGCAGAGTGCCGATCTCCCGGGCCCGCCGCGCCACGGCGGCGTACATGGTGTTCATGGCGGCAAAGCAGCTTCCCACAGCCATGATGACGGCCACGAAGATGCCCAGAAACTTCACCGGCTCGGCCGAGTTGGTCTGCTCCAGGTAGTAATCCACTTCCCTTTTGCCTTCCAGGTAAAGCCGCTGATCGTCGGCCACGGCGTTCTGGAGCGCCTGCAGGCTCACCGGATCGGAGGCGCGGACCAGGACCGAGGAAAGGACTTCCATGCGATTGGAGTCGGTGGCCAGTTGATTCAGACCGACCCAGATCTCGCTGTCGAAGGCGGTGTTGCCGGCGTCAAGAACACCGACCACATTCCAGTCGCCGCGGCCGAAGCGCAGCCGATCTCCCACCCCGGCGTTGACGTACCGCCTGGCGATCGACTTCCCCACCACCACTTCCCGTTGACCGGGCCGGAACCAGCGGCCCTCGATCAACTTCAGGTTGGACCGCATTCGGATTCCCATCGGAGGGAGACCGCGGATGTTCACGTTGGCCCCGTCGGGACTGTTGTGACGCGGCAAATTGATGACAGTCACAATTTCAGGGGAAACCATCGGTTCCCCGTCCAGTTGCTGAATCCCCGGCTTGTTGCGGATGCTGGACACGGCCTCGCGGTTGATCTGACTGACCAGCTCCGAGAGGGAGTTCTTCCTCATCACCAGCAGGTGAAGGGGATGTCCGGTGGCCTGGAGAGCCTTATCCAATCCTCCGACCAGTGCCAGAATTCCCAGCAGCACCGCCACCGTGAGCCCGATGCCTAGGGCGGTCATCAGGGTGGTGGTCTTGCGGACCGTCAGGTTCTTCAGGTTGTAGGAAAGAGGCAACGGCATGTCGAGACTCAGGGCTTCCCAACCAATTCAGCAATTGCGAACGCCGGGAGGAACGCCATCCGCCCAGGATGGCTCCACAAAAAGCGCTTCAATACAATCATTCTATCCCTGCCGCCGCCCGGCCACCCAGCGAGACCCATCGGCCTGTCACCCCGAATGGCGAAGGGCCGAAGTGATCGGCAGGCGGGTAGCCCCCAGGGCCGGGACCAGGGAGCTCAGGATGCCGATGGCCAGGGCAATGGAAAGGCTGATCAGGAACACCGGCGGCGAAAAAGACAGCCCGGAAAGCATGAGCTGCGACTGTCGCAAAACTCCCGATGCTCCCCAGGCCAGGCCGCAACCCACCAGGCCCCCCGCCAGGGATATCAGGACGGCCTCGGCCACGATCATGGTCAGCACCCTGCCGGAGGTGAAACCCAGCGTCTTGAGCACCCCGATTTCGGTGATCCGCTCGCGCACCGACATACCCATGGTGTTGGCGGCCACCAGCAGGATGGTGAACACCAGCGCCCCGCAAATGCTGAGCAGGAACACCTTGACGTTGCCCAGCATGGAAACGAAGCTCAACTGGAAGGCCCGCTCGGTCTCGGTCTTGGTCTGCCGCTCCGAATTTCGGAAGAGATCGTCGACCTGGCGCGCGATGCGCGGCACCGCCTCGGCGGAATCCGCCAGGATGCCAAAGGTTCCCACCATCCCGCGCCGGGACTGGGGCAGGGCCTCTTCCAGGTATTTCCGGTGAAAATACATCGCGAAGTCCTGGTTTTCCACATCGGCCGCGAAGATGGCCCGAATGGTCAATTCCAGGTCCACCGGGTAGATATCCCCCTTGATGGTGACCCGCTGACCCAGCTTGAAGTTCAGCCGCTCGGCCAGACTCTTGCCGACAGCCGCGGCCGTGCGCTCCGACTGAAAGGCCTCGAGCTGTTCGGGCGGCACAGTGAATTCCTTGTAAATCTCAAAGATCCTCTCCGGGTCGGTAGCGAACCGCGGGAAGAAATTCTCCGGCCGATTGTCGATATAGACCCCGCCGAACCACGAGCTGGGCACCAGCTCGCGCACGCCGGGCACCTTGCGGATCCGCTGTTCGTAGTATTCGGGAAGGGAGAAGGTCAGTGAGACCCGATTTCGGGTCACCAGTCGCAGGGCTTGCTCGGGAGGACCTTCCTGGTGGTAAAAGGCGTGATAGACCGAGAGAAGCACTCCCAGGAGAAAAAGGGAAATACTGATGCTGGCAACCGTCAGCAGCGTTCGGCGCCGGTTGCGCAGCGCATTCTTGAGAGCCAGACCCAGGGTGTCCCGGAACACGGAGAATCTCCCTTCCCGCAGGGCGACAACAGCATCCCCTGCTGATTGTCAGATTAGCACAACTCGCGCAGGCCCGGGCAAAGCGCCCTCGATACCCCTACCCGGTCCCCGAGCCATGCTGCCGGCCCCTTCCCCGGGAGTCTTCTCCCAAGGGACTGGAACATCCCCGACAATGGGTTCTTCGCCGCGCATTCAGGATCCCGCAGCTCCGGCAGCGGATGTACATGAAGTGGGTGAACCATTGGGTCAAGAGGGCGCTCCCACCCAGGATCAGCACGGCCAGCAGGACATTGAGGGCGGTTTCCATGACAGGAGCACACTGAGAATGGCGCCGGCTCAGACACGGCCCAGGCAGCCCATGCCGCCAGGCGCGGAGGGGGCGCGCTAACCGGACCGTGGTGTCTTGTCCCCTTCCACCCTGCCTGGTCGAAAGAAGAAGGCAAACAGCACCAGAACCACGGCTGCCGCCACCGCCGGCACCAGCCAGATCTCCCCCCAATGGTGCTGCACAGCGCCATTTACGTCCAGGAAGCTGTAGTGCTGCACCACCAGCCCGGAGACCCTGGCGCCCACGAACATGCCCAGACCCAGCGTGACCAGCGCAATGAACCCTTGGGCCGCGGCCCGCACCCGGATGGGGGCCTTGCGGTCCACGTAGACCTGGCCGGCCACGAAAAAGAAATCGTAGCAGATGCCGTGCAGGAGAATGCCTCCCAGCAACATCCACAGGTGCTCGCTACCGTCACCCCAGGAAAAAAGCAGATAACGGGCCACCCAGGCCGCCATACCGATCAGCAGAGTCCCCTTGAGCCCCACCCGGGTCAGAAAGAAGGGCATGGCCAGCATGAAGAGAATTTCGGAGCCCTGCCCCAGGGTCATCTTGCTGGCGGCCTGGCTGACGCCGATCTCGTTGAGGAACAGGTTGGTGAAGGTGTAGTAGAACTGCAGCGGAATACAGAGCAGAAAGGATCCCGCCACGAAGACGGCAAAGGAGCGTTCCCGCATCAGGCTCAGGGCATCCAGCCCCAGCAGTCCCCTGAGGCTGAAGGGCTGGCCGCCTCCCTTGGGAGGGGTGTGTGGAAGCAGCAGGCAGTAGAGACCCATCACGACCGACGCGGCGGCGGCAATTTGCAGCGGCACGGCGACAGCCTCCAGGTGCAACCGTCCCACCAGCAGGCCGGCCGCGATCCACCCGATGGTCCCCAGCACTCTCACCCTGGGAAACTCCCGCTCCGGGCTCTGCATGTGGTGAAAGGACAGGGAGTTGGTGAGCGCCAGGGTCGGCATGTAGCACAGGGTGTAGATCAACAGAACCGGAAAGAGGTGGCTGAAGTCTTCCAGATTGGATGCCCAATACAGCAGGCACGCGCCGAGCAGGTGCAGTCCCGCCAGCACTTTTTCCGAGGCAAAGTAACGGTCGGCCACCAGCCCCATGAAGAATGGAGAGATCATGGCAGCGATGGCCGTGGTGGCATAGGCCCAGCCGATCTGGCTGTCGCTGAAGCCAAGGGTCTGGCTCAGATAGGTGACCAGCGTGACGTACCAGGCCCCCCAGATGAAATACTGCAGGAACATCATGGCGGAAAGCTTCAGGCGAACCATTCCTTAACCCTCTTGTTCATTCTCCACCCAGGACGTCCCCGACAGGCGGGCCACGGTCCGTTCCCGACCGAGAGCCACCATGACCTCGAATATGCCGGGGGCTACCGCCTTGCCGGTCAGCAGCGCACGGGCCGCGTTGATGAGCAGACCCGCCTTCACCCCATTTTCGGCGGCAAAGGTGCGCAGAGCCGATTCCGTCTCCTCCAGTCCGAAGACCGGCAGGGACCCGAGACGTGCGGCCAGATCGGGCATCAGGAGCGGCAAGGCCTTGTCCTTGAGGAATTTCCGGCGAGCCTTGGCTTCGATCTCGAAGTCGTCGGCGAAGAAAGCTCTCCCCTGGGTGGCGAAGTCGGACACCATGCGGACGCGCTTCTTGAGTAGATCGACCACAGTCAGCATCCAGGCCCTATCGGAGGAGCCGAGCTCCTCTTTCCAAATCCCCTCCTTTTCAAGCTCGGCCCTGATCAGCGGGAAAAGCCGCTCGGCAGGAGCATTGCGCAGATACTGGCTGTTGAACCAGGCCAGCTTTTCCAGGTCGAAGACGGCGTTGCTCTTGTTCACACCCTCCAGGGCGAACCGGCGGATCAACTCATCGGTGGACAGGCTCTCCGCCTCGCTTTTGGACGACCAGCCCAGCAGCGCCAGAAAGTTGCAGAAGGGGGCCGGCAGATAGCCTTGGTCCCGGTAGGTGGTCACGGCGGTGGCCCCGTGTCGCTTGCTGAGCCTGGTCCGGTCGGGGCCCAGAATCAACGGCAGGTGCGCAAATTCGGGGACCGGCCGTTGCAGTGCCCGGTAGAGGAGAATCTGCTTGGGGGTGTTCGAGATGTGGTCGGCGCCGCGCATGACGTGGCTGATCTTCATGTCCAGATCATCCAGCACTACGCCCAGGTGGTAGGTGGGCATGCCGTCTGACCGAACCAGCACGAAGTCCTCGATCTGCTCCGTCCGATGGGCAATCCGACCGAAGATCCGATCCTCGAACGCAACCTCTCCCTCGCGGGGTCCCTTGAAGCGCACTACGCTGGGCATACCGCGGGCCTGCCTCTCGCTTACCCGGTCGGGCGACAGCCCCCGACAAGTGGCGTCATACTTCCAGGGTTTTCCGGAAGCGGCCGCCGCTTGGCGTTTGGCCGTCAACTCGGCTGTCGAACAAAAACAGCGGTAGGCCTGGTTCGCGCTCAAGAGCTGATTGGCCACCTGGCGGTAGCGGTCCAGTCGCTCCGACTGCAGGAAGGGGCCTTCGTCCCAGTCAAGGCCCAGCCACCGGAGAGCGCCCAGAATGTCTTCCACCATCTCCGGGCTGGAGCGCTCCCGGTCGGTGTCTTCGATTCGGAGGATGAATCGCCCGCCCCGACCTCGTGCGAACAGCCAGTTGAACAGTGCGGTGCGCGCCCCGCCCACGTGCAGGGACCCGGTGGGGGAAGGTGCAAAGCGTACTCTCACACCCGGCAAACCAGGATCCTCCTTCTTGGGTTCGACGATGTCATGGAATAAAGCCCCCCCGGGAGCGCGGGCGTCCCGCCCGCACAATTCTTCCCGCAGCCTCGGCCATCTCCTCCACCCGGGTCGACCGGCAAGGGCGCCATGGCTCTGCTTCAGCCGGGCTCAAGCGGTTCCCGCCGGCAGGGTGGTCGGCTGCGGCATCGCAGGGAATCCGAGCGGCAGGCAAAGGAAGAGGATGCGGGCGGGACGCCCGCGCTCCCGGGGGGGCTGTCCCGATGGTGCGCTGGGGGGTATCCGGCGGGCGAATTCTCTGAAAGTCGACGGGCGCCCTTGGGGAAGCTCCGCTAACGCGACAGGCATGCCGGTGGGGCGGCTCATCCATTTCGACAAACCCAGGCTCAAACGCAAACGCTTTACCTGAAGCAACACGGATGCCCCGGGCTTCAAGCGATCCGATCCCAGGCGTGCCTAAACGGCGTCCTTGGCGGCAGCCAGCGCCGCATCATAGTCGGGATGGGAGGCGATTTCCTTGACATACTCCACGTGGCGGATGCTGCCGCCGCCATCCACCACGAAAATGGCCCGGCTGTTCAGCCGAAGCTCCTTGACCAGCGTGCCGTAGTTGGCTGCGAAGGACATCTCCCGGTGATCCGATAGTGTCTGGACCCGATCAGCCTCGGCCGCCCCGCACCAGCGCTTTTGGGCGAACGGCAGATCGGCCGAAACGGTCAGGACCACCACATCGTCGCCCAGACCGGAGGCTTCCTGGTTGAATCTTCGGGTCTGCTGGTCACAGACCGGGGTATCCAGCGAGGGAACCACGCTGATGAGGCGCACTTTACCGGCCGAATCGGACAGCCCTACGGGTTTGAGGTCGCTCGAGAGCAGCGTAAAGTCGGGGGCCGTGTCGCCCGCCTTCAACTCCGGCCCGATCAGCGTCAATGGATTCCCTAGAAATGTTGTGGCTCCAGCTCGTTCCTGCCCCATATCTTCATTCCTCCTTGGATCGATTGTGTCTTTTCCGCGTATTGAGACTCGAATTCATCGGGCCGGCCGACCCGTTTCCTGCTCCACCTGCTTTCGGCAATGGTGGAGACAACCGGCTAGCCTTCCTCGTACTGGCTCTTCAGCTTGGCCACCACGGTGGCGTCGGCCAGGGTAGTGGTATCTCCCAAGGCCCTGCCCTCGGCGATGTCCCGCAGCAAACGCCGCATGATCTTGCCGCTTCGGGTCTTGGGCAACTCGGCCGTAAAGTAGACGCTCTGCGGCCGGGCAATGGGTCCGATTTTCCGGACCACGTGCTTCTTCAGCTCGTCCACTTTGCCGGCGCTTCCCTCGGCGCCTTCCTTCAAGGTCACGAAGGCGGCAATGGCCTCCCCCTTGATATCGTCCTTCTTGCCGATCACCGCCGCCTCGGCCACCTCCTGATGGTCCACCAGGGCGCTCTCCACTTCCATGGTGCTCAAGCGGTGCCCCGAGATATTCATGACGTCATCCACCCGGCCCAACAGCCAGAAGTATCCTTCTTCGTCCCGCTTGCAACCGTCTCCGGCAAAATAGACGTTCTTGCCGAAGCGCCGCCAATAGGTTTCCTCATACCTCTTGGGGTCTCCGTAGATGGTGCGCGCCATGGAGGGCCAGGGAGACTTGAGCACCAGGTAACCGCCTCCCCCAAGGGGAACGCTTTGGCCGGCCTCGTCCACCACGTCGGCGTTGATGCCCGGAAGGGGGAAAGTGGCCGAGCCCGGCTTGGTGGTGGTAAGCCCCGGCAGGGGCGAAATCATGATGGACCCGGTTTCGGTCTGCCACCAGGTGTCCACGATGGGGCAGCGCCCCTGTCCGATCTTTTCGTGGTACCACATCCAGGCCTCGGGGTTGATGGGCTCCCCCACCGAGCCCAGAAGGCGCAGGGTGGACAGGTCGTGCTTTGCCGGATAGGCCTCGCCCCACTTCATGACTGCCCGGATGGCCGTGGGAGCCGTGTAGAAGACGTTCACGCCATACTTGGCCACCATGGCCCACCAGCGGTCCTTGTCCGGCCAGTCGGGCGAGCCCTCGTAGAGGACCCCGGTGGTTCCGTTGGCCAAGGGGCCGTACACGATGTAGCTGTGCCCGGTCACCCAGCCGATGTCGGCCGAACACCAGTAGACGTCCTCTTCCTTGGCGTCGAACACCCATTTGTGAGTGAGGGAAGCCCCCAGCAGGTAGCCTGCGGTGGTGTGCAGGATGCCCTTGGGCTTGGCCGTGGTCCCGGAGGTGTAGAGGATGAACAGCGGGTCCTCCGAGTCCATCGGCTCGGGCTCACAGTAGGCCGGGACATGCTCCACCGCCCGGTGCCACCACACGTCCCGGGATTCGTCCACTTCCACCGGAGCCGCATCCCCGATTCTGCGGACCATCACCACCTTCTCGACACAGGGGCAGTCCTCGAGGGCGGCGTCCACGTTTCGCTTGAGTGGAACAATCTGCCCGCGGCGATAACTCCCGTCGGCCGTGATCACCAGCTTGGACTGAGCGTCGTTGATCCGGTCTCGCAGCGACTCGGCGCTGAACCCCCCGAAGACCACGCTGTGGGGGGCGCCGATTCGGGCGCAGGCCAGCAGGGCTATGGGCAGTTCCGGGATCATGGGCATGTAGATGGTGACCCGGTCGCCCTTCCGCACCCCCAGCCGCTTCATGGCGTTGGCGAACCGGTTGACCTCCCGGTAGAGGTCGGCAAAGGTCAGCACGCGCTCCTCGCCGGGTTCGCCCTCCCAGATGAAGGCGGCCTTGTTGCGCCTCCAACCCCGAACGTGCCGGTCCAGGCAGTTGACGGACACATTTAACTTACCCCCGACAAACCATTGAGCTATAGGGGGTTTCCATTCCAACACGCGATCCCACTTCCTCATCCACTCCAGGCTCTCGGCAGCTTGTGCCCAGTAGGCCTCGGGGTCCTCGGCGGCTCGTTGGTAAATGTCCGGATCGGCCGCATTGGCGTTTCGAGAGCACTCCTCCGGAGGCGGAAAGAGGCGCTCTTCGTCCAGCAGGGCTTCAATGGGTTGATCGGAGCGATTCATCAGACCCCCTTCGTGGTTACGCAGCCTGAACACAGGGGCGCTATTATACACGGCAGCTATTCAGCCGTTAACGCCAATTTCCCATCCCGGCGGCCGACATTCCCAGGCGCCGCGCGCCACCGCAGCCGGCCTGGCGCAAAGGATTCAGACCTTCCCGGACAGCGGGTCCAGGCCCCGCAAATAGTCGGAAAGGATCTCTGCTTCCCCGGGGCCGGCTCCCCAGACCACGTTTTCCTCCACCCGGATGCCGCCCACCGGAACGCCGGCTTCCCGCCAATAGAGTCCCGGCTCGATCGAGGTCACCTGCCCGGGCAATACCGGCCGGTGTTGGCCGGGGCCCAGGGTCGGACGGTCCTCGTGGTAGGCAAAACCGAGGCCATGCCCCAGAAAATGGGTGATTCCCTGCTCGAATCCGGCCTCTCGCATGGCTTGCCAGGAGGCCTCGCAGAGTTGTTCTCCCGTGCTTTGTCCCGGGATATAGCGCGCGATTGCCGCTGTCTGGGCGTCCAGGACGGCTTGGTGCAACCCTTCAAGCAATCGCGTGGGTTCGCCGACCACCGCGGCTCGAGTGATGTCGCCCCAGTACCCCTCGGCGTGGGCGCCAAGCTCCAGCAGAACCGGGTCTCCCGGCTGCAGTTGTCTGGCGGTGGGATGGTTGGAAAGGGTGTCGGCGATCACGGTGCGCTCAGGACCGGAGGTAATCTGCGGCATCTCGCAAAAGACATAGTCGATTCCCAGCGAGGCCGCCCTCCTGAGGACGGCGCAGTGCACCTCGGTGGCCAACTCGATTTCCCGAATGCCCGCCTCCGCCAACTGGTAGAAGGCCTGCGCTCCCGCTCGCACCACCTGGTGAGCTCGCTTGAGCTTGCCGATCTCCCTGGCGGTCTTGACCGACTTGAGCTGGTTGATGCGGTCCCCGGCATCCTCGACCACGGGGAATATCGAAGGCAGCTCGGCCCGAATCCGGTCGTAGGTCAAGCACTCCGAGGGCATCTTGTTGGGGCCGTAGTGGTGCACCTCGAGATGGACCCCGACCGTTTCGATACCCTGCCCCGACCTCTGGGTCCGAAGCCACTCGATGACGGCCCGGTCGGGGTCCACCTGGCAGCCCCGCTTGCACCAGTCGAAACAGTCGATGCGATCGGCCCAGCTCTCCTCGGCCACGAAGGCTTCCCGCCACCAGGGGGTCAGCAGACTGACTCCACCGTCCCGGTCCACCAGAACGGCGACGTGGGTACTGGCCGGCAACATGCCGGTGGACATCAGAATGTCGTCGGGATAGAGCAGCAGCAGGGCGTCCAGTCCCCCCTCGGCCAGGGACTGCCGAATCCGGTTCCGTCGTTCTTCGTCGGGCAGGGCCATGGGGTTGATGTTGCTCTCGTAAGGAACTCTATTGGCTCAGACCTGATGCCGTGTTTTCCAAGTACGGCCTGCGTAGTTCGGTCAAGTCGCTATCGAAACCGTTCCAGCTCACAATCGTTAATACCAGTACGGCAGATTCGCCGCAAAGAACTTGTCTCACAAGGGACGTTCACTATAGCGGCACTGGAAATATCGGGTCAATCATGAGCATCCGCCTCAGAACACCCATCCCGGATCCAAGTACGTGTCCATAATCAGGTCGCGACACAACCGCGGCGCATGAAGCAGATACGCGAAAATCAGCAGGATTTCGTCTGGACTCATGTGCCGTCCATCCCGGAATTGGGTCGACGGCGGGCGGGGGCCATGCGCAAGTTCTTGTCTGATTTCCCCCAAGGAAAGATTGAAGGTCGCTACATGGATGCGTCATTGCCCGATCTGCCCTTTAGCGACAACACTTTTGATCTGGCGTTGTCGTCGCATTTTCTTTTTCTGTACAGCCAACAGTTCGATCTGGCCTTTCATGTCGGAGCCTTGCAAGAAATGCTTCGTCTAGCTGCGGAGGTACGGGTCTTTCCACTACTGCAGGTTGGCGGCCAACCATCGCCTCATGTTCAGGGTGTGATTGAGGCCTTCCAATCACAAGACCGTGAGGCCTCCGTCGAAACGGTCCCCTACGAGTTTCAGAGGGGTGGGAACAAGATGATGCGACTAGCGAAATAGGACCGAATCCGGAAGGATGACCCCAGAAATCACCCCGCCAACGAATTGGCAGTCATGACCCGCCAATGCCTGCAAAACCTTCCCGCCCGACGCCGGTCCTACTCCGGCCATCGTTCCTGCGCGTGTTGCTAATTCTGCAAAACGCCGTAACATTGGGGTTAATCGGGTTTGAAGCCTCCAACTCGAGAGGACACGGCCCGAGAAGTTTGCCCTGAACGATGCGGAGTAGTTCCTTCGTGAAATACCTCGTCACGGCTCGACTCAAAACAATCAGGAAGCGTTCTCTGCTTGAGGCCGTCCAGGACAAATCCCTGGGCCGGGGATCGGTAGCCGGAGGCGAGTATCTTCGAAACATGGAAGAGGCGCGCAGGACGGCTGACGGTCGAGTCCGCTGGGTCGAGGTCTGTTTCTGCCCGACTCTCCTGCAGGAAGAACGCCCCTATTGGGAGAAGTACTTCGACCTGGAGCGAGTGCAGGACGCCCACGACCGCAACCGCTGCCGGGACCTGAACGGCGAGGAACCCTGGGCCTGCACCGAATGCGACTGCACGGAACGGTTGGAGAAGAAGCTGGAAGCCAAAGGTCAATCTTTTCTAAAGCAGTTGACGACTCCGGACGAAGACGAGCCATCCTGACGAATCGCATCGATTCCCAATACCAAGTTCGACTCCAATGACAGATGCCCGGCCCGAATGGCAGAATGGCTCGGGACTGATGGCTTTTCGGGAAGACCAGCTACCACGGCTCCTACCTAAACTTGTGGCGAGGTGCCAAGCCTAAAACCAAACAGGAATTGACTTGTGCCCCTAAACTACTCTGAGACACTCTGGACTGCGTCCCTTGAGAAAAGGGGGCACTAACCCATCATGGACTCCTTGCTCGCCGTCAAAATCGTTGCTGCTCTATCGATCCTTGCGGTCGGCATTGCCGGTGGCATCATCCCACTGCTGGCAGCTCGTCAACATGGAAGCCGCAGATTCCTGTCGCTGGGCAACTCCCTGGCGGGCGGCATCTTTCTCGGTGTGGGGTTCATCCATTTGCTGCCGGAAGCGAGCGAGGCATTCGAGAAGACATTCGAGTATCCGCTGGCGCCGCTGTTGGCGGCAGTGGGCGTCGGACTGCTGCTGCTTATTGACCGGGTTCTGTTCGAAGCATACACGCGACCCGGTCAGAACAAGGGAACGCGTCAGCCGATCTATCCCCTGGTTCTGCTCGTAGTTCTCTCGATCCACTCCATTATCGCGGGCACCGCCCTCGGCCTGGAGGCTGAAGTAGCCACATCGGTGCTCGTTATGCTGGGCATCCTGTTCCACAAGGGTTCGGCTGCCTTCGCCCTCATGGTCAGCACACACATTTCCGGCGCCGACAGAAGACGTCTCTGGACGGTCTTGACGATTTTCGTGGTGATGACGCCATTGGGGATCGCGCTTGGGACAGCGGCAGCGAACCTTCTCGCGGGCCAGGCCGCATTGCTTATTGAAGGCGCATTCAACGCCTTGGCGGCGGGCACGTTCATCTACATTGCCATTCTGGATGTCATCAATGCAGAAATGTCCAGGATCGATGATCGTGTCGCGCGTTTCATACGCAGCACACTGGCCGGGACGGATGACGTCCCGATGCCGACAAAGGACACTGACCGCATCTTCAAATTTGTTCTGGTGCTTGTCGGCCTTGCCGGTATGGCGGTTCTGGGGATATGGGTGTAGTCGGCTCCCAATTGGGCTGAGCGCTTCGGTAGGGATACCCCCGCTCAATCGATGGCGACGTGAGGGCGCTTCGGATCCTCATCGAGGATGGAGCCGTTATCCGCGGCAGACCCGACGTGGCGACAATGCACGCCGTCCGAGGCCGTGCCGCAGACGAAATCTGCTTCCCCTTCCACTCAAGCCGTGCGCTCTGCGGAGTCCTGAAGGTCTCCCCGGAGCCTGCGCTTGTTCCCCGCCTGCGCGGCTCCCGGTTGAAATTTCAAAAGAATCGCATGGTATAGGTCAAGCGCACACCCCGGCCAATCTCGGGTGCCAGGTCCTTGATGAATGAGGAATGGTTGCGATAGAGCCGGTCGCTCAGGTTGAAGACCCTGACCGAGAACTGATGAGCCAGGTGCTGCTGGGCGAAGGTGTAAGAGGCCTTCAGGTTCATCACGGCGTATCCGGGCGTGCGTGTCTCTCCGGTAAAGGTCTGGTGCTGCTGTGCGGCCAGAATCAGTTCCGGCGAGACCCGGAAGCCCTGGTGGTTGAAATCGAATCCCAGCTTGCCTCGAAGCGGAGGAATTCTCGGTAGCGGTGTATTGAGGTCGGTCTCCTGGGCGTCCACGTAGTCCGTGCCGAGGTTGAGCCAGAGCTTGGGATTCAGGTTGATGCCGAGGTTGGCCTCGGTTCCCAGGAAGCGGGCGTTGAGCTGAGTGAATTCAATCACCGGCAACCCATCTTCGACTATTCCGGGAGCAAAGGGAAAGATGAAGTTGTCGAAGTTGTAGTAGAAGAGGTTGAGTTCTCCTCTCAGCTTCGGACTGTTGTGGCGCAGGGACATTTCGATGCCGTCGCCCGTTTCGGGGCGAAGGGCCGGGTCGCCTATCTCGAAAGACAGCGTCCCGGCATGGGGACCGTAGTTGTAGAGTTCCTCCAGGGACGGAGCCCGAAAGGAGTGGGAGTAGTTGATGACCAGGGCTCCTCCGCTCCAGGTGTCCACCTGCAGGCCGGCTGACGCCGATGCTCCGGTAAAGGTGCGATTTACGGCCTCGGGGATTTCCTCGCCTTCTTCCGCTTCATGGTCCTCCTCTTCCTGGCCGCTTTCGTCGTCGGCATGGCCTCCCCCGCGCTCGGCAAAACCCGGCCGGTATCGCTGCGTCTCCAGTCTGCCGCCGAACTGGAACCTGGCGGTTTCGAAGTCCAGTTCCTCAAGGGCGTAAAGGGCAAAGCCGGTCTGATCGATCGGGGGCGACAGCGCTTCCTCCCCGACTGCCGAGTATTCTCGATCCAGGCCCCAGAAGCCGAAGCGGCCGCTCAACGGTCCAATCTTTTTCTGCTCGAAGACTCCCCGATAGACGAATTCCTGTTGGTCGAACGTCGTGCCGACAACTTGTTCCCCGTTCTCGAAGAACTCGATTTCCTTGTGATTCCAGTCAGTCAAGCTCAATTTCAGAACAAATTCGTCTATTGCCGTCCCCAGGTCCCTCAATCCCCCGGTGAAACGGACGTTCCGGCGCCGTGAGTCGAGAAGGATACGGTCGATCTCCTCCTCGCCGTGATCCTCGCCTTCCTCGCCGTGGTCCTCACCCTCTTCGTCGTGATCCTCGCCTTCCTCGTCGTGGTCCTCACCCTCTTCGTCGTGATCCTCGCCTTCCTCGTCGTCATCCTCGCCCTCTTCGTCGTGATGCTCGCCTTCGTCGTCGTCATCCTCACCCTCTTCGTCGTCATCCTCACCCTCTTCGTCGTGATGCTCGCCTTCCTCGTCGTCATCCTCGCCCTCTTCGTCGTGATGCTCGCCTTCCTCGTCGTCATCCTCGCCCTCTTCGTCGTGATGCTCGCCTTCCTCGTCGTGGTCCTCGTCCCCATGGCCCTCTTCGCCATGGTGTCCGTGAAACTCCTGAACGAAGGGTACGCCGTAGGCGCCGTCGTCGAATTTGGCTTCGACACTGAAGAAAATCTTGTCCCCGTACCAGCCCAGACCCGCTCCGCCATTTCTGAGTTGAGAGCGTGAATTGTAGATCTGCCCCTGTTCCGCCGCCCTGTAGTCACCGGTTCGAACACCCCCACCGCGTCCCCAGATCATCCAGTTGCCGGTTCCAAACTCCAGACCGGCGCTGCCCCCACCCAAGGCGTTGGCGGTGCCGCCCGATCCGGACACGAATCCGCGAAACCCCTGGTGCGCATGGCGGTGAGCTTCGTGGTGACGACTGATGGCATTGACCGTGCCGCCCATGGCGTTTCCGCTGTAGAGCAGGGTCGCCGGTCCCTTGACGATCTCCAGCCGCTCCAACTGCGCGGGATTGATCATCTCGCCATGGTCGCCGGACTGGGACGAAAGCGTACCTGTCCGGATGCCGTCTTCCATGATCAGCACGCGGTCCCCGTCAAAACCGCGCACGATCGGCCGGGCGGGGCCCGGTCCGAAGCTGCGCTTGGCAATACCGGTGCCGACTCTGTGGTCCAGCATTTCCCCGAGAGAGATATCGGTCGATTGACCCAGTTCATGGGGCCCGATCGATTCCACGCTCTGGAAGGATTCAAATGTCGTCTCCCGCTTTTCCGATCCCGTGACCGTGACCTCATACTGGGGGGGAGCCAATACCAGTCGGAAATCGGCCTCGACCGTTTGACCGGCCTCGATGGTCACCGTTGCGGAGGCTTCAGCAAAAAGGCTGTCGAGATGAGCTTCAACCGTATATCTGCCGGGAGGGACTTGCTGGAACCCATAGCTTCCATCATCCCGGCTTAGGGTGCTCCGACCCAACTCGACGATTGTCACGCTGACGCCGTGCAGCGGTTCCCCGCCGGCTCTCAGAGAGACGCGGCCCTTCAGGCTGCCGTCCGATTGGGCGCCTGCGCCTGGTTGGGCCGCCAGAGACAGCGCAGCCAACCAGAGGAGTGAAAGCAACCGGATTCCAATGTGCATGATGCCCTCCGAAGATAGCCGTGCCGAGTGCCAGCTTAATTGCCGAATCCGTTCTGCAGCCACTGGAATGTCAGGGGCGGGATATATGTTCGGATGAGCGGGATAAGAATCCGATCGAGCGGAACCGGTGACGACCACATAACAGTTGACGTGCTCCGTCTGTCCGGGTAATCTGCTCAGCAATGCGTTGCGGAGTATTTACCGCACAGCCCAAGAAGACATGTGGACAATCCGCTTGGTTATTAGTGGGCACACTGGCCGCGCCCGGCTGCACGACCCCCACTCCGGGTAATTCGCGGACGGGTTGAGGGGCCGTATCGGCCTCAGTTGGGAGATTCCAATTGGCTGTGGGATCCTTGAGCATGTTGGCTGCATTCTTCGACTTCCTCTGGTCGTCCTTTCTCCTGTTAGCGCCCATGCTGCTGTTGGGGCTCTTTCTTTCGGGCCTCATTCACGTCTTTATTTCGCGTAAAGCGATTCTCCGGTGGCTCCGTGACGACAGTCTGAAGTCGGTAACCACCAGTGCGGCCATCGGCGTGCCGGTCCCGCTGTGCAGTTGCTCAGTGGTGCCCGTGGTCGCCGAGATGCGGAAGAAGGGAGCGTCCCGCTCCTCCTGCATGTCTTTTCTGATCACCGCGCCGGAAACAGGTGCGGACTCGATCCTGGTCACCAACGCCTTCTTCGGATTCGTGGCCGCGATCGTTCGTCCCATCATCAGCTTTCTCACTGCGACCGTGGCCGGCATTTTCTGCATAGGTCTCATCAGGGACGATCGCGACGCAAAAGTGAGTGGCCACGATCATGACCACGATCACGGCCACGATCACGACCACGGTTCCCACGAGCCGCTCACCCCCGGCCAGGACGACTGCTATATCAGCTTTACTCAGTTGAAAGGCGCCATGGGGCGCTGGCTGAAGGGAATTGCCACGGCGGCCGGGCGGGCGGTGGGGACCTGGAAGTCCACATCCTGGGTCAAGCCGGAGTTCTATCGCGATCAGGGCCTGGCTGACGAACGGTCCGCCGACTTGTCCCCGGTGGACGAGTCCGCGGATGACCGGATGCCGAGCTTCAAGACGATCGTCAGGCATGTCTTTCGCTACGGATTCGTCGAAATAGCCGACGACATTCTCTTCGCGCTGCTCGTCGGAGTGGCCTTGGGGGGAGTGCTCTTTCTGGTGATTCCGAGCGATCTGATGTCGAACGAGTACGCCCGCTGGATGTCCTACCCCATCATGGTTCTGGTGGGAGTTCCGCTCTACATTTGCGCATCGGCAAGCACCCCGATCGCCGCCGCGCTGGTCGCCAAGGGTTTCAGTCCGGGAGCGGCCCTGATTTTTCTCATGACGGGTCCGGCGACCAACACGGGCACTATCGCGATCATCACAAGCCAGTTCGGCGCGCGTTTCGCGACCATCTACGTCTCGGCCGTGATCGTAGTGACCGTCATCGTGGGTATCTTGATTGATATTCTGCTTCTGGCCACAGGCATGACCATCCCCGTGTACCTGGGGGCCTCGGACTCGCCGGCCATATTGTTGCTGCAATGGGGAGGCGCCTTGGGCCTCATCGCCCTGATCATCTGGCGATTCCGGGCCGGCGCCTTGCGAAGCGGCTGGGAGGATCTGATGGTCAACATCCGGCCTCTGTCCAGGGGCTGGAGACAGGCGTGGGAACGTCTGACCCGAGGCCGGTCCCTCCGCGGCGCCATCACACCAACCACTCCGGCGGGCAGGGGTCTCTCCGTTGTGGTCCTTGCCCTTTTCCTCGGCAGCGGCTTCACCTCCGTGCCTCCGGGAGAGGTCGGCTACGGTCGCCTGTTGGGCAAGGTTGTCTGGAGGGACCTGCAGCCGGGACTGCACTACCTTGTCCCCTGGCCCTTCGTTCAGGTCGATAAATGGCCGGTCCGGGAAGTGAAGTCGCTCATGGCCGGCGACGCCCACGAATACGTTTCCGGCGATCTGAACCTGATTTCTCTCGTGGTCAATGTGCAATATCGGGTGAAGGACCCTTACCTCTACCATTACCGGATAAGCGACGCCCAGAGAATCGTCAAGGACGGCGTCAGGGACCATGTGCGCTCCTTTGTATCCGCCCGAGACATGGATCGGCTCCTCAATGTTCATCGCGCAGCCTTGGAGGAAAGCGTCAACGAATTGTTCGAAAGCGAGCATCTGGCGCATCCGGAAGCGCAAGCCTTGGCGTTCGAGAGCGTCGAACTGGTGAAGGTGAACCTGTCGGCCATCAGTCCCGTACCCGAGGCCATGAGCGCGTTCCGGGAGGTATCGAGCGCGCAAGAGGACAAAGCTCGCATCATCACCAATGCGCAACGGCTCCTGGTGTCTCTGATTCCCCAGGCGCACGGTAATGCCGACTACGAGGTGAAACAGGCCGCCGGCGAGGCGCACCGGAGAGTGAAGACGTCCGGGGCTGAGGCCGGTGCGATACAGCGGGTGGCCGCGGCCATCCGAAGTGCTCCGAATGTGCTACGGAATATGCTGTGGCGGGAAAAACTGGAAACCGCACTGTCCGATAAACCCAAGATCATTGTGCCCAACAGACGTAGTCTGGATAAGGTCTCGCTGTGGAAGGGAAGATCGGCCACGTCGGGTGCCAAGACCCGCCATCGCAGGCCCGACAGGAACGCTGCAGACGGCGGGATGAGGGATGGCGCCAAGAGCGCCGGCCCGAAGAAGCCGAAGAAGCCAGCCGACGCGCCCAAGGAATCAACAGCCAATCAGCCGGGAGAAAAAAAGTGATGACCTTGAAGGCAAAAAGAGTCGCCGCAACCATTGCAGTGATTGCTTTTGGCGTCGTTGCCTACGATGCCCACTACATCATCGACGAAACGCAGCAGGGGGTGCTGACCCACTTCGGCAGGATTTCTCCTCCCGTCAAACAACCCGGGCTCCACCTCAAGTGGCCCTGGCCCATCTCCAAGGTGTACAAGGTTGATCGCCGCATTCATGTTCTCACCGACCTCACCCAGGAATTGATTACGGAAGACCAGAAGAGCGTTCTGATCAACGGGTATCTGCAATGGCGGGTCCAGGATCCCATCCTCTTCGTCGAGGCGATCCGAACCGCCCAGAGCGCCACCGAGCGGCTGAGGAATCTGTACACCTCGAGCAGCGGCATCGTCATCAGCAACGAGGCCCGGGACGCCTTTATCAGTCTGGGTCTGGAACACGAAGATCTGACCAAGGCCTCCAGGGAGATTGTCGGTCTCATTGCGCCCATCGCAAGCGAGAACTACGGTATCGAGGTGACCGGGGGCGGAATCGTCGAATACACCTTGCCGCTGGAGAACCGGCCAAGCGTGATTCAGCGAATGATCTCGGAGCGCGCCCGCATCGCCGCCCGCTATCGCAGTGAAGGGGAAGAGATGGCGATCCGCGTCGAGGCACGGGCCATCAACGAGCACGAAAAGCTCATGGCCGATGCCCACGCGGAAGCAACCGCCATTCTTGGCGATGCGGAAGCCGAGGCGATGCAGTTGCTCGGCAAGGCCTATCGACAGGATCCGGAGTTCTACAAGTTCATCCGCGCTCTCGACAGCTACGATCTGATCATCGACAAGAACACGACCCTCATGCTGCCGGCGGATAACGAGTTGTTCAAGTATCTCGACAGCAGGCAAGTACCCAGATAGTTCGGGTTCGGCTAATGAACGGACAACAATCAACTCCGACAAGCACGCGAGTCATATACGCCGTATTTGACTTTTACGGGTTGCACCGCACCCAGATTCTTGCGGGCCTCGCCGCGGTGGTCTTGATCTGCCTGCTGGCCACCGGCTTCTACATCGTCAAGAAGGAGGAGCAGGGCCTGCGCACCCGCTTCGGGCGAGTGGTCGATGCGGAAGTCGGTCCGGGAATCGGATACCGCATCCCCCTCATCGAACGGATGCACATCCGCAAGGTCAAGAGAATCGTCGGATACCGGATAGCCAGCAGGGACAGCGATACGATCAACTTCACGGTCCTGTCCGGAGACACCAACCTTCTCGAAGTCGATGTGGCCATTCAGTACAGAATCGGCAACCTCAGGCAGTTCCTGTTTGCGAGCACCGACCCCCAGACTTTGCTCACCATGCTCGTTCGCGAGGAACTGATCAACATTCTCGGGCAGCACTTTATCGACTTGATCTTCACTTCGAATCGCAATCTCATTCAGCAGCATCTGATCGACGCCGTGATCGGGCGCCTCGAATCTCTGGATGTCGGCATGGAGCTCATCACGCTGAAAATCGTCAATGTGCGACCGATCCCGGAGACCCGTGATGCGTTCCGGGATGTCAACGATGCCATCGCCGAACGCGAGCAGGCCGTGAGCGGAGCAAATCGCAGGAGAGAACAGTTGATCGCCCGCAGCAAGGGGCAGGCTGAAGCGTTGATAATGAACGCCAAGGCGAGCGCCCGGGAACGGATTGTTCAGGCGCGAAGCAGCGCCGGCGTCTTCAGGGCGCTGCTGGCTGAATATCGGAAGCAGCCGCAGTCTGTGGCCATCACGCGTTACTGGCAACGCATGCGAGCGATCTTTACCGAGGCAAGCCTGGCGATGGTGAACCCGGGCCGGCCATCCACCATCGACATCAACATGATTGACGGCGCAGCGGGATTCACCCCGGCCCAGATGTTGTTGCAAGCGCCGCCTACGGATTCTGCAGCTCTCGAGGGGCGGCTGCCCGGTTCGACGGTGGCGCCGGACATTCACACGCTGGAAAACATCGGGAAGGACAAACTCCTGCTGGAAGGGCAGTTTCATAGAGAACGCACTGAGCGCGACCATCAAAAGGGAGCCAACCCCCGGTCGCTCATATTCGATACGCCGTCCATATTCTCCCATCGGCACATAAGGCCTCGCGGAGGGATTGTCAGGCAGCAGGAGAGCCAGAAGCCGATGGTAGAGTCGATGGCTGAGGAAGGCGCGGAGAAAGACAAGCCTGCGAAGGGGAAATAGCATGACCGAATGTCTGCTCCGGAAATGTCGATCAGCGCCGTTGCTGGTATTGCCGTTGCTGTTGGCACCCTGGCCTTCGATGGCGGCCGACGGCGTCTACGCGGACAAAATCGTCTTTGGACAGAGCGCCTGTCTATCGGGGCCCAACAGGGATCTGGGGAGCCACTACCGGGCGGGCATCCTGGTGGCGTTCGAGGAACGCAACGCTCTCGGGGGGATCGACGGCAGGTCTTTGGAGTTGACTACGCGCGACGACGGCTATGAACCGGGCCAGGCAGCGGCGAACGCGCAGAGATTCGTCGCCGAGGACGATGTGTTGGCCGTCATCGGCGGGGTGGGAACGCCTACCTCGAGGCGGATCGCTCCAGTGCTGCGAGCGGCCAAGATTCCGTTTGTGGGACACATTACGGGCGCCGGCTTTCTGCGGGATGCCGGGCAGTATCCGAATGTCGTCAATCTGAGGGCGAGTTATCAGGACGAAATCCGCATGCTGGTAAACCACACCGTTGGTCACCACGGCAAGAGACGGTTCGGCATCATCTACCAGGACGATGCCTTCGGTCGATCGGGGCTGAAGGGCTACAAGGTGGCGCTCGACGAGCACGGTCTTCCCCTGCTGGCGAAAGCGGCCTTTTCGCGCAATACCCATGCCGTCCATGCCAGCCTCTTCTCCCTGGCCAAGGCCGATCTGGATGTGATTCTGGTCGTCGGAACCTACACCACCAATGCAGATATCATCAACTTGGCAAAGAGCCTGGGACACGACTACATCATGGCCAACCTGTCTTTCGTCCTGTCCTATGAATTGAAGAAGAGAATCGAGGTGCCGGGCAGCCGAATCGTGGTGACCGAGGTCGTGCCTGACGTGAACGACCCGAATAGTCGAGTCGTTCAGAGTTTTCGGCGCGCCCTTCGAGCGTCAGGCGGACGAACGGTAAAATCCGAAATGCCCGCGATCAACGAGGTATCTCTGGAAGGCTATATACTTGGCCGCTTTGTCATCGCCGTGCTGGAACGCATGGACGGGGAGTGGACGCGAGAGCGCTTTCTGGATCGGGCTTTGCAATCCGGCCCCGTGGACATTGATGACTGGAAGGTTGAATTCAAGCCGGGGACGAACACCGGATCGAGCTACGTCAGGTTGACCGTGTTCAATGGCCACGATTCCCACGAGAGGAGAGAGGGTCCTTGAAAAAGGTAGACGAGTTCACCACCGAAGAGGTCGGCGAGGAATGGCTGCGCGAACTCTACAAGGTTGTCGCTATGCGCCGTGGCACCATGTTCCGGTTGATTACCGAATCGACGCGCATGTTGCTTTACGGAAACGCCGGCGGCGCGGCCTTGGTGGTCGGATTCATGAGAGAGCCTTCAGGAAGCCCCGAGAATACGGTGTACCACTGGTTTTCCCTGCTGACCCTGGTCGTGTTCGGGTTCGGAATCCTGGCCTCGGCCCTGACCATGGTGCTGGTGACTCTGGTCTCGGTGAAGGAGGCCCACGGAGCGGAAACCGGATTGAAGGAGTTTGTCGACGGCGATTTGGATCGGACACGGGTGCTGTTTAAAGTTGCGGGCCAGACCTTTCGCCTCGCCGATTTCGCCACGGTGTCCGGCACCGTCAGCGCCATGAGCTTCATGCTCGGCGGATTGAGCAGCATCGTCCTGCTGACCCTGTTCTTCTAGCCCTCCCTCGAACCGGACCATCACCATGCTTCAGCTTGCCGGTTCGCTCCTCGCCCCGGTTGCAGGCGCCTTGCTGTACGGGTGGTTGCACAACCGGCCCTATGGCGTGCGCCTCGTTGACGGCTTCATGTATGTAGCGGTGCCGGCGCTCGTCCTGTGGCAAGTCGTTCCGCACGCCTGGGCCAGTCACGGCCTACTGGCCATTGGGGTCATCGTCCTGGGCATAGTCACACCCGCTCTCATCGAGCGCATCTCTCACAAGCTTGCTCCGCACACCGACAACCTGGCTCTCCTGGCCGGGTTGTCGGGTCTGTCTCTGCACGCCTTTCTGGAAGGAGCAGCGCTCGTTTCAAAAGGGCTTCATATAGGACCTGCGGTCATGCTGCACCGGATCCCGGTCGGCTTGACGGTCTGGTGGTTGTTGCGTCCCCGCCACGGCTTCGGGGGAGCTTCACTGGGAATTGCGGCGATCCTCGTAGCCACGGTCGCCGGTTACGCCGTCGGCGTCCGTTTCTTCGCAGAAGGTCATAGCGGTGCAGGGCTCTATCAGGCGTTTGTGGGCGGATCGCTTCTGCACGTGGTGTTTCACCAGAGCCGCCACGACCATAGTCACGAGCACGACTTGCGAGGCTGTTAGCGGGGCTACAAAGAGGCCAGAGCGCTCCAGCGCGAGTTGCGGATCAGCATGACCTGATCGAAGCCGCTGACGCGAAAAACCTCGTGGATGTTGTCCTTCATGGAGCACAGGATGAACTTGCCCTGTTTTGACTGAAACTGTTTGGCAGCTACCAGAATCACACGCATTCCCGCACTGCTGACAAATTTGAGGCGGCTGAAGTCGATAATCAGGTTCTGTTCACCGTTCCTGATGTGATCCATTACCAGTGATTCAAACGAGTCCGCATTCGGGCCGTACAAGCGGTTGACAGGGATCAGAACCAACACCCCGGATTCTCGCTCCTCGATTACTTCAATATCAGTGATCATTGTGGCACCTGAATGTCGGCCTGCCCCCAGTCGTCTCGGACGGGCTGATGGTTGCTGTACGCCATGAATTTGCAGAAGGGTAAAGTATCCACGATCAATTTGTCCAGGGCGATCTGCATCACGCCTCATCGTCGCTTTCGAGCCAGCGATACAGCGATGGAAGCACGAAAAGCGTCAGCAGAGTCGAGGTTACCAGTCCACCGATGACGACCGTCGCCAAGGGACTCTGCACCTCGGCACCCGCACTGGTCGACAAGGCCATGGGAACGAATCCGAGACTGGCGACCAGTGCCGTCATCAGGACCGGCCTCATGCGGCGCTCGGCGCCCTGGCGCACCGCCTCGTCCACCGTCATACCCTGCTTTCTGAGGTCGAGAAAGTAGGAAACCATCACGACGCCGTTCAGCACCGCAACGCCGAAGAGTGCGATGAAGCCGACGCCGGCTGAGATGCTGAGAGGCAGTCCGCGCAGGAACAGCGCCAGGATGCCTCCGGTGGCCGCCAGCGGGATGTTGAAGTAGATGAGCACTGCCGGCTTGGCCGCCTTGAAGGCCGTGTAGAGCAATAGAAAGATCAGGAAGAGTGCAATCGGCACCACCAGGGCCAAGCGTTTGGTGGCCCGCTCCATGTTCTCGAACTGTCCACCGTATTCCACGGAATAGCTGGGTGGCAGATCGACTCCGCCGGCAACCGCCGCCCGCACATCTGTGGCGAAACTGCCGAGATCGCGGCCGCGCACGTTGGCTTCGACTGTAATTCTCCGCTGGATCTGCTCCCGGCTAATCTGAGCCGGGCCCTCCTCGGTCCAGATCTCGGCGAGTTGCGACAGCGGGATCATGGCGCCGCCAGGATCGGACACCCGGATCGATCGGATCTGCTCGATATTGTTGCGGGCCTCGGGCACGAACCTCGCCCGCAAGGGGAAGCGAGCCTGTCCCTCGAGCACCTCGCCGAGCGTCGTTCCTCCCATCGTCTCGACCACGGCCAGCACGTCGGCGACATTGATGCCATAGCGAGCCACCGCTGCACGGTCGATCCGTACACGCAGAAAAGGCAGTCCGGACGTCTGTTCCGCCTTGACGTCGGCGGCGCCGGGAACGCCGGCCACCACCCGCCGCACCTCGTCCCCGATGCGTCGTAACTCGTCGAGGTCGGGACCGTATACGGTGACCGCCAAGTCGGAACGGACACCAGCGATCATCTCCTGCATGCGCAATTCGATGGGTTGCGAGTAGCTGAAGATGTTGCCGGGCACCCGATGCTCGAGCGCACGGTTGATCTCCTCGATCAGGCCTTCCTTGGTATCGGCCGTTTCCCAGTTACTGTCGTCGGTCAGGATCGCATAGATGTCGCTGGTCTCAACCCCCATCGGGTCGGTGGGGATCTCGGCTTGACCGGTCCGAGAAACCACCGTCACAACCTCGGGGAATTCCAGCAGCGTCTTCTCGATGAGTGTCGTGCTCTTGGTTGACTCCGAGAGCGCTACGCTTGGGAGACGCCAAGCCTGAACCGCAATGGCGCCCTCGTTGAGCTTGGGCAGGAACTCCGTGCCCATGAAGGGGACCAACAGGAGCGAAGCGGCAAAGACGAGCGCCGCTCCGGCTCCGGCCAGGCGCGGATGCGACAGAACCCTGTCGAGCAGCGGTCGGTACAGCCTCAGCAGCCAGGCCACCAGGCGGGGGGTCTTGTGTGGGATTCGCTTCCGAAACACCATCAGGGAGAGCACCGGCATCAGCGTCAGAGCCAACACCAGTGAAGCCACCAGAGCGAAGACCACGGTCAGGGCCATTGGCCGGAACATCTTTCCTTCGATTCCCTGCAGGACCATGATGGGCAGGTAGACGATGATGATGATCATCACCGCAAAGAACACCGGGCGCGCCACTTCGCGACCTGCCCAGCCCACCACCTCACCACGTATCTGTCCATTTCGCGCCTGGCTCAGGCGCCGAACGATGTTCTCGACCATGACAACCGACCCGTCGACGATCAGCCCGAAGTCGATTGCGCCCAGGCTCATCAAGTTGCCGGAAAGCCCTGCCTGCACCATTCCGGTAAAGGCGAACAGCATCGATAACGGAATCACCGAGGCGACGATCAATCCTCCGCGCAGGTTGCCCAGAAACAGCAGGAGCACGGCGATCACCAGCAGGCCCCCTTCCACCAGGTTCTGCTGCACGGTGGCTATGGTCCGCCGGACCAGATCGGTTCGGTCGTAGAAGGTTTCAATTTCAACGCCTGGAGGCAATGTCGGTTTGATGCGCGCCAACTCCTCGTCCACCTTTCGAGCAACGACGCGCGGGTTCTCGCCCATCAGCATCATGACGACGCCGGTCACCACCTCGCCTCTACCATCTCGAGTCACGGCGCCCTGCCGGACCATGGGCGCGAAGGCGGCTTTGCCGATATTGCGAATGAAGATGGGAGTACCGTCCTCGACGGCCGTGACCACGATATTGTCGATGTCCTCAAGGGAGTCGATCAGGCCCTCGCCGCGAATGACGTACTGCTCCTGGGAGCGTTCGATGTAAGCGCCTCCCGCATTCGCGTTGTTCTCTCGAAGCGCGTGGAAGACCATTTCGAGCGAAACGTTGTGGGCAACCAGGCGATTGGGATCGAGCTGCACCTCATAGGTCTTGAGCTCGCCACCGTAGGAATTCACCTCGACCACGCCGGGTACCGACTGCAGCTTGAACCCGATCTCCCAGTCGAGGATGCTGCGCAACTCCATTGGGGTATACCCTTCGCCACGAACCTCGAACTGGTAGATCTCACCCAACCCGGTGCTGATCGGCCCCATTGAGGGTGTGCCGTAGCCCTCCGGAATCAACTCGCGGGCCTCGGGCAGCCGCTCCATTACGAGCCGGCGTGCGAAGTAGAGGTCGATCGACTCTTCGAAATAGATGTAGACCGACGAGAGTCCGAACCGCGAAACCGATCGGATCTTGGTGATGCCGGGAAGGCCGCTCATCGCGGTTTCGACAGGAAAGGTGACAAACTGCTCGACCTCCACCGGCCCGAGCCCGGGCGTCTGGGTCAAAACCGCCACCTGGTTTGGAGTCACGTCGGGCACCGCATCGATCGGCAACTGGAACATCGAGTAGACGCCGAAGCCGGCAGCCAACAGGGTGAACGCCAGGATGAGAAACCGATTGCGGAGGGAGAAATCGATGAGGCGATGCATGTTAGTGCGAGCGGCCGATCCGCACGTGATCGATCGGCAATTGGAACATTGAATGCACTCCGAACTCGGAAACCACTACCGTGAACGCCAGGATGAGAAACCGATTGTGGCGGGAGGAATCGACGAGGGAATTCATGTTAGTGCGAATGACCGATTCGCTCGTGAAGCAACGCGGTTTTCAAATAGAAGCTGCCGGTCGACACGATGGTTTCGCCCGGCTTCAGGCCGCTGACCACCTCAACCTGACCGCCGGCCGTCGAACCGAGCGTCACGTCGCGGCGCTCAAAGGCGGTCGGTCCTGTCCGCGCGAAGACAACTGACTGCCCGTCAATCTGTTGAACCGCATCCACGGGAGCCACCAGCGTGGAAACCTTCTCATTTGTAGGGATGGAAACTCTGGTGAACATGCCGAGCTTCAGTGCCTTGTCGGGATTCTTGACGACACAGCGCACGTGAGCGGCGCGCGTGCTCATTTCGATGGTGTCCGAGATGTAGGTGATGCGGCCCGTGAACACCCGGTCCGGATAGGCATCGACCTGAATCGTGACTTCGGCGTCCGTTGGGAGGCGGCCCAGGTCGGGCTCGTAGACATCGGCGAGAACCCAAACCGTTGACATGTTGGTAATCGTCAGCAGCTCGCGGCCAGGATCGACCAGGTCGCCCACTGCCACACCGAACTCCGTCACGGTCCCCTCGAAGGGTGCGCGAAGCAAATTGAGCGACATTTCGCGGTGTCGTTCCGCGGCCGCCCGCATCTCGTCGGCACTACCGATCGGGGCGACTTCCGAAAGGTCTTCGTCCGTCAGTCCGAAGCGATGTATCCGCTCCTCGATTCTGCTCACCTCCGCCTGGTTGCTGGCCAGGCCGGCCCGGGCCTGCTCGAACTCCGACCGGCGCAGATCGAGGGTCTGCTGAGAAATCGCCTCAAGGCCGATCAATTGCTCTGCCCGTTGCAAGCTCCGTTGCAAGACCTCGAGGTCGGCCTCGGCCTGGCGTCGAGCCGCTACCGCCGCCCGGTATTCCCCGATGTGGTCTCCAAGCGCGATGTTGTCGTAATGCACGAGCACTTGTCCCGCTCGTACGCGGTCGCCAAGGCTGACGTCGACTTGCTTGACGACCCCCTCCGCCAACGGCCGCAGGCGCACCACTCGTGAGGTGACGGGCGTGACCAGACCGGTCACGTTCATCGGTACGGGATGGGCACGGCGCTCCGCGGCTGCAACCTGCATGCCGGCGTTCTGCTGGGCCTCCAGGGGAATCTCCAGCGAACCATCGGCCTCGTCTCCGGCGTGCTCTTCGCCGTCATGGGTCTCGCCGGCGTGTTCCTCCTCGGCGTGGTCTTCCCCATGGTGAGCCCCATTGTTTCCCGTCTCCAGGCAGGCTGAACCTGCCGCGGCTCCCAAGCAGATCGCCAGCCAGACGAGCACTGCACCCAGCCCGCCTTGCCGGCGCAGTCTGTGACGCAGTCGGTGACGCGGTCCATGCATTTGCAATCGCTCCCTCAGAGCCGGGTCAGGGTTTTCCCGTCGGCCGGATGCCGACGGCCGCCGCCATCTCTATCAGGCTGATGCGCAGGTCGTAGAGAGCCTGGTTGCGCACCTGCTGAGTTACGATGAATTCGCGCTGCACATCCAGGAAATCGATCAGCGCGGTCTCGCCAAGGTGGTAGGAGGCCTGGATCAGGTCATGCAATTCCCTTGAGCTGCGAAGATACTCCTGGTCAATATAGCGGACCCGCTTCGCACTGCTGTCGACGGCGTTGGCCGCCTTCTGCAACTCGGTGTCGACCGCCATTTGTTCCGCCCTCTCCAGCGCCTGGGCTCGGCGTCGTTCGGCAAAGGCCCGCTGTACTCCAGCGGGATTCAGACTGCCGAATAACGGAATCGGGATGCTGACTTCGAAATCCATGGCGTGCTCGCCGAAATCCCGGCGGTAGCCCCAGGCGAAAGTGACGTTTGGAGCGCGCATCGCGTGTTGAAGCTCCATCTCGGCTTCAGCGCGTTCGCGGGCGAGGCGAGCCGCCTGAAGATCCGGACGGATCGAGGCAGCCTCTCTCCGCAACGAATTCACTTCGGCCGTGACACCCTCACCCGTGGCGATCAGTCCACCGTCCGGACTTCGGAGCGGAGGCGGCTCCAGCGGATCTATCGATTCGAGCTGTTGCCCCAGGTCGGCTGCTCCGAGCAGATTCAGCAACACTACGCGTGCATCGCTCATCGCCAGTTCCGTTGTCAGGACCTCATCGAAGAAATGGAGGCGCTCCACCTGCAGCCGGCGGAGCTCCGTGCCTGCCACTTCACCCACCTTGAACCGGGCCTCGGTCAGATTGATGACACGCTCAATATCCTTGAGCGCCGCTCTGGCCGTGGTCTGATTGGCTTGGGCGAGTGCAAGCTGGAAGTATGCCTTGCTTACTTCGAGCTGCAGACGTCGAAGTTCATCGGCAACTTCTGAGCGCGCCACCCCGATACCGGCGTCGGCTGCTTTCATGCGGTGCCCACGACGGCCGGCGGTCTCGATCTCCTGCTCCATTCGGACGATCAAGGCCTGGCCGTTCAGGAATGAGGGAACGTTGGGCCCGAAGATCGAATACTCCTCGCCTTCCACTGCAATCTCGGGGTTCGGCCGGCTGGCCGCCTCGCGCGCATCCGCCTCCGCGATCTCAAGCAGGTTTCGGGCGGCTCGGAAATTGGCGTTGGCCACCTCGGCGATGCGCAGGGCATCGGCGAGCGTCAACCTTTCCGGGATCTCCGCATCCTGCCCCGATGCCGGAATATGGAGCAGGAACAGGGTACAGAAGAACAGCGTGGTGAACCTCATCGGACTAGAAAAGGGGATGGGGTCGTGGATAAGCAATTCTATGTCAAGTCGCAGCCGGTGCTCCAGAGCCCGCCTCGGTGTCTTGCACAAGCGGATCTCCGGCGGAATACGCCGATTCGTGTCGTCGAAGGCTGAATAGCTGCGATCTCCTTGAAATCACTTTATTTGGAAGCAATTCAGAGTACGAAGTATATCATAGGCTCATCGGAAGTCGGTCGGAGACATACCGGGGCCCGGCATTCAACCTCTGCCATGCTGTTCCCCCAAGGCAAATTCTCACATCTGAGGCACACATGGAACCAACGCAACAGAAAATCGTCCGGTCAAGGCTTGTCCCCTGGCTAATCGTCATCGTGTCGTTATACGTGCTGCTTGTGGCGGTTGACGTGATCGGCAAGGGCTTTCGTCAAGAATTCGGTGGTGCGGAGGGCGCCGAATCTCTGTTCACGTTTGCAACGAACCCGTTCATCGGATTGGTACTCGGCATACTGGCCACCTCATTGATCCAATCTTCCAGCACCGTTACATCCATCATCGTCGCTCTTGTAGCGGGCGGATTGCCTGTTGCCATAGCAATTCCCATGATTATGGGCGCCAACGTCGGAACGACGGTCACCAATACTCTAGTCAGTTTCGGTCATGTGAATCGGCCGGGGGAGTTCAGAAATGCGTTTGCAGCCGCCACTGTACACGACTTTTTCAACCTGCTGAGCATCCTGATATTCCTGCCCTTGGAACTCGCGTTCGGTTTTCTTGAGAAAATGAGCGGCGCTCTAACCCATGTCATCGAGAACATGGGGACTGTTGATGCTTCGGGCAAGGGCATAGTGAAAATCCTGGTCGGTTCCGGTACTGGTTTTTTGGAGTCGTTGACGTCTCCGCTCCCCGACCTGTGGGCCGGTCTGGTTTTGATTGGCGTGGGAATCCTGCTCATTCTGCTGTCGATCATGTACCTTGGAAGTGCGCTCAAAACCGTCTTCGTGGGCAGGTCCCGAAGCTTTCTGCAGGCAGCCGTCGGAAAGGGTCCGGTGACCGGAATACTTTCCGGCACCGTGGTTACGGTGCTGGTGCAATCGTCCTCGACTACCACAAGCATCATTGTGCCCTTGGCGGGGAGCGGCATGATCGGTCTGCGTCACGTCTACCCGTTCACCCTGGGGGCCAACATCGGGACCACAGTCACTGCGCTTCTGGCTGCGACGGCGATTACGGGCGCTACTCATGCCATTGCGCACCAGATCGCGATTGCGCACTTTCTTTACAATCTGCTGGGCGTAATCGTCATTTACAGTATTCCTTGGCTGCGGCTGATTCCGACTGCGGGAGCCGAGTGGATCGCACGGCTGGGGAGTGCGCGCAAAGGATTGGCCGTCGCTTATATGCTCTCTGTATTTTTCGGCGTTCCGGGACTGCTCGTATTGTTCAAGACGTGGCTGTCCTGAAGGTCTAGTGTCATGTCATCACTAAAGCGTCGGATATAGGCGCTCTCCTCCAACTGCCTTTTGTTTACGAAAGCACCGGCGTGCTCACCCGTTTCACCAACGGCTGGGACCCGAAACCCCGCTCTCGGGAAGTGTTCAACTTCCCTCGGCCGGAGACGCTGCTGGACTGGCACGTCCAGGCGTCCTCGCTCCGCAAGCGGCTCCAGGGACTTCCGAAGTTGGACCCTGCCGGACTGAGGTCCTGCCAGATTAGCGCCATCGAGAAGCTGGAAGCATCCATCAAAAAGGACCGCCCGCGCGCCCTCATTCAAATGGGCTACCGGCTCCGGGACGACCTACACCGCCATCACCGCGATCTACCGGCTGCTCAAGCACGCGGACGCCAAGCGCATCCTCTTTCTGGTGGACACCAGGAACCAGGGCGAGCAGGTTGAGCAGGAATTCATGGCCTACGTTCCCAGAGACGACAACAGCAAGTTCAACGAGGAGCAGATGGGGTGGCTACGCATGATCCGTGACCACATCACCACCTCGTTCCATCTGGACCGCGATGACCTGGACATGGCGCCGATCGATGGCAAAGGCGGCCTGGGGCAAATGTACAAGTTCTTCGGCATTCGGATGGATACTGTGATCGATGAGTTGAACGAGGTGTTGGCGGCGTGATGTACGCCTGATGCAATTGTTCTTTACAAATTGAGAATAAGTAAAGCGTTTGCTATAATTGCTGGGTCAATGAGCCCAGTTCATTGGAGTTTATGATGCCCAGAATCAGCGCCAAGCGCCAACTCACGCTTCCTGCCCACCAGTGCCGCCTGGCGGGTATCAAGCCGGGTGACGAATGCCGGAGTTTCGTTGCCGACGGTCGCATTACGATAATTCGCCAACAGCCCGGAAGCGCCTGGGGATGTCTGGCCCACCTTCGAGCGGACGAGACGGTCTCCGATGCAGACTCGCGCCAACATTCAATTGAAACGAGGCGGGAGCGGCAACCTTGATTGCGGTGGACACCAACGTACTGCTCCGCTATCTCCTTGGAGATGACGAGGCGCAGGCTGAAAGGTCGCGTCGCGTCTTTGAACGCGACGAGCGCATTCTCATTACGGATGTCGTATTGGCGGAGTCGGTGTGGACGTTGATTGGGCGCCGCTATCGCGCCACCAAGGCCGACGTGGTCGCTGTTGTGGAAAAGCTTCTGCAAGAACCCAATGTGTGCTTTGAGGACGAGGAAGTGATTTGGAGCACCTTGCAGGCATATCGTCAGACCTCTACGGACTTCACAGATGCCCTGATCGTGTACAAGGCTCTGAAAACGGCAGCCATCGACGATGAGTTGAATGCTGTTTACACCTTCGACGCCAGGGCTTTGCAGTTACCCAATACCGCTGAACCGTAGCACCAGCCAAGCCGGCGGCGGCGCCAGGAAGATCTCGCGCATTCGACGGCAAAGGCGGAATGGGGCAGATTCACGATTGCCACGATTGCCAACGACTAGGCCAAACCGCCAACCAACTCTTGCCGTGATCTTCCAAATAATGATATCGTTTTTTCAATATACTGATATCAGGTGAATCCATGAGCAAAGTGCTTGTCAGAACAGTGATCAGTCTGAATGACGAACAGAAGGCGTGGCTGGACCAGCAGGCTGGATTGCGCCGCGTGTCCATGGCCTCCCTGATTCGCCAAGCGGTCAGCGAATTTCGGATTCGGGAGCAGCGCGGCTCGGCCGCGTCGTTTCAGGAGGTGCTCAAGTACACGGCAGGCATCTGGCAGGCCGGTGACGGACTCGAGTACCAGGAGCGTATGCGCCAGGAATGGCGTTGAGGGATGGCCAGATATCTACTCGATTCGGTCATCGTCATCGACCACCTCAACGGCGTTGAGGCGGCGACGGAGTTTCTTGCCGCCCGCGGGCGCGATTGCGTGATTTCCGTCATTACACGCGCGGAGACGCTTGCGGGATTCGCTTCGGCATCGGAGCCCTTGGCCCGCGAACTATTGGACAGGTTTGCGACTATGCCCGTAACCGTCGAAGTCGCCGATGCAGCCGCACGTTTGAGGCGCACCCAGGGCTGGAAACTTCCAAATGCGATTCAGGCGGCTATCGCCATTCAGGAAGGGCTGACCTTGGTCACCCGAAACACCCGGGACTTCAAGGCTGGCGGCCCGATCACGGTGGAAACTCCCTATCAAATACCCGATCCATTAAAAAGAAGAACGCAAGTCCATAGGGGACGTTGTTGAATTAGTGGAATTACTCGGTCTGGCGAATCTGTCGACGCCTATAGAGGGAGAAAGAATCGGAGGGAAAGTCCAGGGAATCGTTGGGGAAACCGCTTGGCGCAACGATTTGGACGCGTTTTGAGGAGGAATCGCGGTGTCTGTACCTCCGAGTGTGACGAAACGCTCGGAAGGACATCCGCTTCGTCGTTTTGGTCAGTCAGAAATAAGAATCTGGGAAAGTTATTCCAGTAATTCAACAACGTCCCCTATTTTTTGCGCAGTAATTCAACAACGTCCCCTATTTTTTGCGCATATTCAACCAGCAAAGATAGCAGAACGAGGCGGTCCCGACCGGCGCCCGCGGAAACGGAGATCGAGAGGCTCATGCCGCCGCTTGTTTGCGCCTGGCTTGCGCCAGCTCATAGCCCGCTTGACGCCTTACCCAAAAGTCTGCATTGCTCCAACCGAGCTGTTCCAACGACAGTGCCATTTCAGGCGAAATACCACCACGACCATTCAAAACCCTAGAAAGCGTATTTCGGGAAACACCAATCTGCTTGGCCGCCTCAGTCACCGTCCAGCCGAGTTCCCTGATGCTGTCTCGAATGGTTTCTCCGGGATGTGTCGGGTTGTTCATCACCATCTCTCTCCCTCCCTAGTGGTAATCAATCAGGTCAACGTCTATTGCCTCACCATTTGTAAAACGAAAGGTGACGCGCCAATTGCCGGAAACCCGGACGCTCCACTGTCCCTTTCGGTCTCCTTTTGGGGGATGCAGCCGGTAGCTAGGGATGTCCATATCTCTAGGTTGTTGAGCATAGTGTAAATCAGAAAGAATTTGTCGCAGGCGCCGAGCCAACGAAGCCGGAACCAATCGGGCATTATCCCTCTCAAACAACATCTTCAATCCTTTGTGCTGCAACTTCATAATGAAATAATGTAATGTGTATTATTACAAGTGTCAACCATGGGTTTCTTTCTCCAGCCATAGCTCTGAATTCCAGCGCACAGTAGGGAACTTTGAGAGAAAAAGTGGAGTGGGAAATGTTATTCCCTGCCACCCACTCACAAAACGGCCCCTGTCATGAAGCGCTTTGCCAGTCAGGCTACCAATTCGGGGCCTCTGACATCCTCCACACTCTCTCAAGAAACCTGCGACGAGAGAAGAGGGGCGGCTATTGCAACAGCACTCCCCTTCACTACGGCCGACTGGGTTACCGGGCCAAGCCCCGAGAGGCGGAAGTGGCCGTTGCCGCCATCAGCCGTTCGGACGCCGAACCGGCCACCAAATCCGACCCTAAGGCAGAGATCGCCAAGTTAGAGGCCTCCACCAAGGCCGAGATCGCTGGCTTGAAAGCGGAACTGAAGACCATCAGGCACTTCTTCGGCCTGCCCATCATCATCCTGTTGCTTAAGATCGCCTTCTTCTAAACTTGGTCCAGGCGGCAGAATCCAACACCCCGACATCTTGTGTTCCGCGGAGGCTTCCGAGAACTGCAAGTCCACAACATCTGGAGATGAGGATACAGATAATCAGAACGGCTGAGGGAGTCTAGGGGACAACTACATAACAGTTGGGGGACTAAGTGGGGGATCATTTGCGATAAAACTGAACTCAACTTATTGATATATAATAGTTTATATAAAATTCCTGGCGGAGAGGGCGGGATTCGAACCCGCGTGGGAGCGACTAACCCCCTAACCGCTTTCGAGGCGGCCCCGTTATGACCACTTCGGTACCTCTCCGCATGATAGGCCAGTGTCTCAACAGTTCGGAACTGCGCTAGCGCCGAAGCCGGAAGAACTCCTGCAGCAGCTTCACCGCCTGGGCTTCCCCGACCCCCGACACCACTTCCACCCGGTGGTTGACCGAGCCTGATTCAAACAGCCTGAAATGGGAATCGACCGCGCCGGCCTTGGGGTCTCTGGCGCCGTAGACAAGACGTTGGACCCGGGCCCACACCAAGCTGCCGGCACACATGGCACAGGGTTCCAAGGTGCAATAAATCGTTGCCGAAGTCAAACGGTAATTCCCCACCCGCCTGGCAGCCTGTCGCAGGGCCAGAACCTCGGCGTGGGCCGTGGGGTCCGATCGGGCCAGACTTTGGTTGTAGCCCCGGCCCACCACCTTGCCATCCACCACCACCACGGCCCCTACCGGCACTTCCTCCAGCGAGAAGGCCTTTCGGGCCAGGCGCAGGGCCATTTTCATGAACGGATCGGTTACAGGTGGGTCCGGGTGGCTCAACAAGTTTCCTTAAGCGGGACTTGGAGTCGTTCGCAACATCGGCTGGCCGCACTCCCCTGTGCAGCCGACGCGGTTGCCTCAGCGCCCGATGGACCGCAGGGGAACTCTTCTGCACCGGCCAGGTTCAATCGCAGGGCAACTGGTAGGCCAATCTGCGTGTCTTGCGGGTCTTGAGGTCTCGCACGGACTCGCAGACCAGGAACTCGGATTGCGGAATGTCGGGGCTCCTCGGGCATTTGATCTTCCGTCCCTCCGAGATTAGCCCCGGGAGGGAGGCGGCCCTGAGACTTCCATCCGTTCCGATTACGAGATAGGCCTTCAGGTCCAGGCTTTGGTCGGAACAAAGGGGCTGGGGGTCCCAACTCACCCAGATCGCATCCTCCTGGACCGCCCGAACCGGAGCATTCAGGGGGACATCCCAGCGGCCGATGACCTTGCCCTTCCGGTTGAATTCCAGCACCCAGTCGGGCAGCAGCCATTCCGACAGGCCGTGGCTCCCAAGATCCTTGACAAATGCCTCGACGGACATTCCGCAGGGATGGGGTTGAAGGCTGCCTGCTGCTCCCGACTGTCTCAGCCGCTGCCGGCCGCTCGATTGCAGGGCGCCGCTGCCTTCCGGACTCAACATGAACTGAAGCGGGATTCCCGTTTCTTTCCGATACGCTTCCAGTTGTTCGCCGGCAATCCGGCGGACCAGAAAACCCAACAGGAAGCGATCCCAGCCCAACGCCTTTTCCCGCATGGGGCCGAAGACCGTTACTCCCTCGGCTTCCGGGGCCTCGAAACAGCTCGCCTGCCTTGGCGCCGGCGGAAGCGAGGACGGAAACGCAGGTCCGGACAGCAACGGCACGACCAGCGCGGCGCCGGAGATCATGACAGACAGAAGGTTCGGAGGGAGCAACGGCAGAGCTCTAACCCATCTCTTCCCTGACCACTCGGGCCAGATAGATCGAGGCGGGAGGCATCTTGCCCGCCCACAGCCCGCCGCCGATATACTGATGGCCGTCGGTAGTGACCGAGTGCGAATAGTAGACCACCAACAGATCGCCATTGGCTTCCTCGATCATGCCCGGATAGGAACAGTCTCCCCAACTGGGCAAGGTTACCGCCTGGGTCAGGGCTCCGGTCCGATCCTCCAGGGTCCACATGCGGGTCCCGTAGCGTTGCGCCTTGTGAGGATAGTCAGCGCGGTGCGGGTGAACCTGCTCGGTCTCCCCGTCGATATAGCGGCCGGCGATCATCCATCGATCCCTGGCCCAGCGCACCGCCGGGGCTTGAATCATTCGATCCAGGGGCAGCCGCCGCCAGCTCCTATAGGGCGGATGGCTGAGGTATGCGATGGCATGCCGACTCCCCGGCCTGGCTCCCGGATGAAGCTTGGAGGAAGCGCCCTTCCGGCTCACCGCCAGGATTCGGCCATCCGGGGCGAAGTCGAAGTCGGTCTCGTCGTTGTCCTCGGCGGCTATATCGCTGAGCTTGTTCCACCCCAGACCGTCTGCCGAACTGAAAAGCGAGGCGCTCTCGAACATCTCGAAGGTATCGGCCTGCGGAATCATGCTCTCCAGCTCCGGCGAAAAGGACCACTGCTGTCCGTGGCAACGGTAGCCGATAATATAGTGGCGTCCCTTGAAGGTCTGAGGCCGCCAGACACGCCAGCTCGGGTCCAGCAAGGGCTCAGGATCCTCAAAGCGGCGGCCGTCCTCGGAGTAGCTGACCCCGGTACGGAAGGATGTATTGTGGTGGCCGACCCACCGTTCGAAGCTTTCCTCCGATCCCTTCAGGCTCAGCCAGCGGCGCTTGAGATCGGCCTTTCGTTGCGGGCTGACGTCCGTGTCTCCTTCGGTATAGAAGTAGAACACCATAATCAGCCGATCTTCGAGAGGCAGAAATTTCGGGCACACGGTGGTGCGGGTAGTGTTCTCCAGGACTCCCCACTCCCCTGCAGGCTTGTGCAGCACCGTCTCCCAGTTGAGGCCGTCGGCCGAAGAGAGCACCACGAGGCCGTGGCCTCCGCCGTGGTTCTTGCCGCCTGAGTTGAAGGCCACATAATAGCGGTCCCGCCAGCGACAGATGTCGGGCCAGGCGTTGTGGGTGCCGTCTCCATGGATTTCCCGCACGCTGACCCAGCGATATCGGACCTTGGGAGAGGATTCAAGGGGTCGCGATCCGCCAGCCAGGGCCAAGGGTCCGATCGGGCCTGCCAGGCCCACACCCAACCCGGCGCCGAACGTCTTCAAGAAGGTTCGCCGATCCGCCAGTTCCCACTCGTTCATCGATTCCGACCTCCGTTTAACGCCATTGTCGCCTCCGGACGGTATCCGCTGATCCCCGGGGTCCACCTATCGAAAGCGCCCAAAAGGCCAACCTCGAGACCCCTGTTGGCCCCATGGACGCGACCGCCCAGGCAGACAAGGCAAGCCATCTTCCATTGAGCGAGAGATGAGAAAGTGGTACGCCCGGCAAGATTCGAACTTGCGACCTTTGGTTTCGTAGACCAACGCTCTATCCAACTGAGCTACGGGCGCTCCGCGTGAGGATCGGCGAGGCGAGTTCGTCTTTCTTCAGACGACCCCATCTTGTAACATATCTGCCCCGGCCGGATCAAATGGCGTTCGGCGGCTTCAACGGCGGGTCTTGACCGTAATCCAGGCCGCCCATGGGCCCTGGAACACTCACCACAATGCGTCTTCAGCACTTTTCTGATTCCGGAGGCGACCATGCCTGAAAAATTCATACTGGCCGGAGTGCAGATGGACCCCACCTTGATGGACAAGGAGGCCAACCTTGCGGGGATGATCGATTCGGTGGAACAAGCCGTCGCCAAGCAGGCCCGATTGGTGGTTTTTCCCGAGTGCGCCCTGACGGGATACTGTTTCGAGAACCTCCAGGAAGCCCTCCCCTACGCCGAGACCATCCCCGGGCCCTCCACCCAACTCCTGGCGAGCGTCTGCCGCCGGACCCGGACCCACCTGGTTCTGGGAATGCTGGAGAGAGACGGTGACCGCTGTTTCAATGCGGCAGCCCTGATCGGACCGGAGGGGGTGGTGGGCAAATACCGCAAGGTGCACCTGCCCTTTCTCGGAGTGGACCGGTTCGTGGACTCCGGAGATCTTGGCTTCGCGGTTCACGAATCCCGTCTGGGACGCATCGGGCTCAACATCTGCTACGACGGATCCTTTCCGGAGAGTGCGCGCACCATGGCCCTCAAGGGAGCCGACGTGATTCTGCTTCCGACCAATTGGCCCAAGGGGGCGGAACAGTTCGCCGAGTTTCTGGTAAACGCCAGAGGCCTGGAAAACCACGTGTTTTCGGTGGCGGTCAATCGGGTCGGAATCGAGCGGGGTTTCCGCTTCATCGGCAGAAGCCGAATCGCCGATCCCTCGGGCAGGACGCTTGCTCTGGCCAGCCCCGATGAAGAGGAGGTCATCTTCGCCGAAATCGATCCCTCGGCAGCCCGCGACAAGCACATCACCCGTGTTCCCGGCAAACATGAAATCAACCGGTTCAAGGACCGCAGGCCCCGGTATTACGGCAAGATCGTGGAAGCGTCCAACTCGGACTGAGGGGGTGGCCCAGTTTGAGGAGCCGCCCCGGACCGGGGGACCGGCCCGGGTTGCCAGGGGACGGCGCCGGCCTTTTGGATTCGCAGTCGAAGTGCCCGGGAGAGCCTGGAGACCATTCCAGGATCCTGTTCCGCCAGGTCGTGTTTCTCCAGCGGATCCGCCCTCAGGTTGAACAGCTTGAAGGGTTCGAAGGGTGAGTTCTGCAGCAGTTTCCAGTGACCCTGGCGGACGGCATGGTAATCCTGTCCCTGATGGAGTCGTCCCCCCTCCCGGCGAACCCAATGCAGCGTCCGCTCCATCGGCGGCGCCATCTGGCCCACCAGCGTTCTGAACAGGGATACCCCGTCGATCTCCGACTCGATTGTCAGGCCGGCTACCGTGCAGATCGTGGGGAAGAGATCCATGGCCAGCGCCACCCGGTTGGATGAAGTTCCGGGGCGGACCTTGCCCGGCCAGACCGCCACCATGGGCACCCGAATCCCGCCCTCGTACATCTCCCGCTTTCCGCCCCGCAGCTCCCCGCAGTTGGCTTCCGCTCGCAGGTCCCCACCGTTGTCGCTGGTGAACAGGACCAGGGTCCGGGTGTCCTGCCCCATCTCCTGCAATGCCTCCGTCACCTTCCCGACTCCCTCGTCCAGATGCTCGATGAGGGCCGCCAGCCGGGCCCGCTTTTCGCTCAGTCCCCCTCCCCGCTGCCTGACTCGCTCCAGGAAGGAAGGCGGCGGTTGAGCCGGGACATGGGGGGCATTGTAGGAAAGAAGGAGGAAAAAGGGCTGGTCGTCGGCGCTCCGCTCCTTCAGGTAGTCGATGGCCCATTGGGTGAAGAGGTCGGTGGCATGTCCTTCCGGGTCGATGGTCTCTGCATTCATGCGCATGTGGTTCACGCCGCGGCGGGTGTGAAGGAAATAGTCGTCCATCCGGTCGGCCAGGAACCCTTGGAAGCGGTGAAATCCCCGCTCGTTGGGGAGATTGGGCGATTCCAGGCCCAAATGCCACTTGCCGATCAAGGCGGTGTGGTAACCCGCCTGTTGCAGCAGCGCGGGCAGCAGGGTCGCCTCCGGGCTCAGGTAGCCCCAATTTCTCTCGGGCTCGGGGCGAATGGTTCCGGGAACTCCTACCAGGTCGGGATACCTCCCGGTCAACAGTGACGCCCGAGTGGGGGCTCCGACCGTCGAGTTGGCGTAGAAACGCTTGAAGGACATTCCCGACTCGACCAGGGCGTCGATGTGGGGGGTCTGCAAGTCCTCCGCTCCCGAGCTGGACAGATCCCCATAGCCCAGATCGTCTACCAGGATCAGCAGGACGTTCGGCGGTCGAGGGGGCTCCTCTTCTTCGGCTTCCGCGGCCTCTTCATCCTCTTCAGCTCCTTCAGTATCTTCAGTGTCCTCAACTTCTTGCGCCTGTTGAGTCTCCTCCGGCGGGTCTTCCTGCCGGGAGGCCCGGAGTTCGGAACCCCAGTGAAGCGTCCCCAGGGCAAGCGCCAACGCAAGTATGATCCTCATCGAAATGCCGCACCCCCAGGCCCCCGCGGACGGGTGGCCGCCCAATCCGGGAATCGCGCCGATTGAGCCCTCCTCCCGGCTGATTCGGAATGGCTTTCCAACCAAAACCCGCTACAATAGCCCCCACGCCAAGCGTGCGCCCACCCCAAGGTAAGTTCGTGAACTACCGCTATCGATACGCCACCAGCTCCATCTCTTTTGGGGGCCCCATGACACCCGCGGTGAAACGCATCATCATCGCCTGCGTGGTGGTTTTTGTGATGCAGATCCTTTCGGGTGGCCTGGGCGGACCCGTCACCGCCCTGTTCAGCCTTACCCCGTCGATGGTGCTCGGCAGGCTCTACCTCTGGCAGTTGTTTACCTACATTTTCCTGCACGGCGGTGTCTTTCACCTGCTGATCAATATGCTGATCCTGTTCATGTTCGGTTGCGAACTGGAGCGTTACTGGGGAAAGCACCAGTTCTGGCGATACTTCCTGGTGACCGGAATCGGCGCCGGCATCTGCATTATGGCAGTCAATCTCTTTTCCTATCAGGGATCGACCTTGGGAGCATCGGGAGCCATCTACGGCGTCCTGCTGGCCTACGGGTTGAGTTTTCCCGACCGCATCATCCACGTGATGCTGTTTTTCCCGCTTCCGGCCAAATACGCCGTGATGGTCTTCGGGGGCATTGCCTTTCTTTCAAGCCTGTCCGGAAGCGATTCCGGAGTATCCCATGCGGCTCACCTGGGAGGCATGCTGGTCGGCTACCTCTATCTGAAGCGCGGCCCCTATCGCGGTGGTCCGGGAGCGAGTTGGTATCAACCGATCAAGGATGCTTACCTGGAGTACCGTTTCCGCCGGGCCCGGCAAAGATTCGAAGTCTACCTGAGCCGGAAAGAGCGAGAGCGCCGCGATAACGACACCATTCATTGACTCCGCTTTCCCGGACAAACACGCTCCGCAACATCCCTACCCTCTAGCCCCGCTTCTCACCAGGTCGCCGGTGAGAAACCCTTTTTCTCATCCCATCCAGCCATACGGCGACAAATGCGAGCAAAAGGTCCAACCGGGCCAGGACCCGACTCCGACACAACCAATATTCCGGGGCGGACAGGTCAGAACCCGGCCCGGTCCGTCCCCGGAACGTAATAGGTGGTGCGGGTCCTGACTCTAAGACGGGGGTCTTTCACCTCTACCCGGACGCGTCGCATTCCGCCCTGGTGTCCGGGGCTGTTGGAATAGTAAGCCAGGCTGAAGGTGTGCCTCAATTCATGGGCAACCTTGGAATACTCTCCTTTCAGGTCCGACAGGTCGGCTACCAGGAACATCTTTCCGCCGGTTTCCCCGGAGAGCTGGCTCAATCGCTCGGTTTGAATCTGATAGACCTCTTCCAGCACCGAGAGGCTCAGCCGAGCATTTTCCACGTAGGGGTCTTCCTCCTTTTCCTGGCTTTCCTGGATATAGCGTTCCAGGATCTCCTTATGCCGATCCTTGTTGACGATGGTGATGGGATAAAAGACGGCATCGTCCTGGGCCAATCGCCTGCGCAGCTCCTCGAAAGACACCCGGCTGGAGTTTTCCATTCCGTCGCTGAGCACCACGATGGCCTTGCGGCCGCTGCGAGTCCGTTGCAGGCTCTTGAGGGCCATGGCCACCCCGTCGTAGACCTGGGAACCGCCGTGGGGATAGGTCGACAACCGCTTGATGGCTCTTCGCAGCAACTTGCGGTTATTGGTGAACTTCTGAACCTCTTGGGTGAAAAAGTGGGTCTCGGTGACCGAAATCTGGTCGTCGGGACGCAGCTCCTTGGTGAAGTTGCGGGCAGCGTCCTTGATCAGCCTGAGGTTGTTTCGGGTGCTGATGCTGGTGTCGACTAGCAGCACCAGCTTGAAGGGAGCTTCCACCGGAAAAAAGGTCGAGATGTCCTGCCGGACCCCGTTCTCGTAGACCGCAAAATCCTCCCGCGTCAGGGTGGTGACGTTGTCTCCGTTTTCGTCCACCACGGTGACGTTCAACACCACCAGGTCCACGTCCACTTCCAGGCGGAACGACCCATCGTCGTCCTGTGGACTGCCGGGTGGAGGGGTATGGCCCGCCAACGGCAAAGGCGACCCCGGCGCCAACCCGAGCAGGATCACCATAGCGGTCCAAGCGCAACGGGTGTACATGGCCTTGGATTCTAACACGGGTGTCATGCGGCAGTTTAGGGCTCAGACCCCGGGACTACCCCGGCAACGAAGAGCTCCGGCCGGAAGAATTGCCGCACCACCGCGGAAACATCCTCCGCTTCCACCGCCTCGATTTGCTTGAGGCTGTTGGTGACGTCATAGATGGACTGCCCGAAGATGGCTCTTTCAGCCAGTTCCAGAACCTGCCGGAGTGAGTGCTGGGCGGCGATCCGGTAGCTTCGAACCGCTGCCATCCTGGCCTGATCGATGGCCTCTTCCGACAGCGATCCCTTGTCCAGCCCGGTCAATTGGGCCTGCACGGCCTCCAGGGCCTCGGCGCCGTCGGCGGGTGGGGCCGTCAAGCGGGCGTAGAAGTATCCCCCCCACTGCAGCCGCTGCTGGGAGGTCAGGATGTCCATCGCCAAGCCCTGGTTTCGTTTCATAGTCAGGGGCAGAATCCCGCTCACGCCGGAGGTCAAGTGCTGCAACACGGTAAAGGCAGCAATGCGCGGGTCCGAGGCCGGCGGACCCAGAAATCCGGCCTGAGCCCTCCAGGGTTGCCCCTGCCTGGCCTCTCCCGCAAGAGTTCGGGTCCTCGACAGTGGATGCGCTTCGCCGGTGTCCTCATAGTCGATGCGGGAGATGCCGGAGCGCCGCCACTTGCCGGCAAACCTGGCGGCAAAGGCGCTCCCCTCCACGTCCCCGGCAATGACCACAACCGGTTGAGCTCCCCTTACAAATCGGCGGTGCCATGCCATCAGGTCCTGACGCGTGAGCGATTGCAGCGCCGTTCCCTCTCCGTAGGAATCTTTCCCGTATGGATGGGCGCCGTAGGCGGCCCGCAGGAACAGCCGTTCCGCCTCACGGACCGGGTCGTCCATCAGCCCTGCGGACCGCAAATGCAAGGCCTGCTTTTGAGCTGCGATGGCCTCTTCTTCAAAGGTCGGACGTTGCAGGGCTTCGGCCAGAATGTCTACGCAAGCGGCGAAATTCCCGGAGAGCCCATGGAGCACGAAGCCAAAATAGTCCGGCTTTACCACTGCGTTCACCACCACTCCCAGCCTCTCCAGCAAGGCAACCGGATGGGAAGGCTGAAGGGCAGATCCGGCCCCGACGGATGTGGCAGCCATCAGCCCGGTGATTCCCTGTTGGTCGGCAGGTTCCAGGGACTGCCCACCCCGAAAGAAAATGCCCATCGAAGCCAGGGGCAACCAGCGTCCTTCCTGGACCCAGACGTCGGGTCCTCTCAGGATGGAGAACTTCCTCGGGGGCGGGACCAGTCCCGCCGTGCTGATTTCTCTGGAATGCTTCTGCCCCGGCGACCGGCCATCTGCCCGCACCCTCTCCTCCGGCAGGGGAACCTCAATCCAGTCGCTGCTCTTCATTTCCGCGATGAGGCGAGGCACGGCCAGCCTCAAGAACTCGCGGTAACCGCCGGAGCTGAACTGCCTGATCTCCTGCGAGGCCGGCTGGTACTCCAGAAGCGTGCACTGTTCCAGATCGAGATAGCGGCGGGCCGCGGCAACTACCTCCTCGAGGGTCACCGATTCGATGGTCGGGAGAGTATCCTCCCAGGTCTTGAACTCCGCCAGGTGCTCGTGGCGGGCGATCTGAACCGACAGGTCGGTCAGGTCCTCCTGTTCCTGCAAAAACTCGACCGTGAGCAGCGCCCGGGCGCGCTGCAGATCCGATTCGGTCAGCACGCCCTGCCTTATCCGCTCCATGGCGGCAAAAGCCGTCACTGCCGACCGGTCCAGCCCCAAGGCGCCAACCGGCAGGCTGAGGATGAGATAGCGGGTGCGGCCGAGCGAAAAGGGATTGGAGGCAACCGCGTGAAGCGGCGAACGAGAGATCCTCAATAGGTGATTCAGCACCGAGGTCTCGCCCGAAGTCAGAACGGCTTGCAGCAATTTGCAGGCGTACCACTCCCGGGTGAACGCGGCAGGCAGAGGAAATCCGATCCCGATTCCGCCTTGATGCAGGTCCGCCCGGCGGTATGCGTAGGTGAAGCCATTCGTTTCGGGGGAGGGAGAGGCCGGAGGATCGGCCAGGGCTCTCTTGGGGAGGGAGCGGTAACGCTTGACGACCTCCCGCAGGAGCGCCCGGCGGTCGAAGTCGCCGGTGATCGCCAGCAGGACGTTGCCGGGAACGAACCAACGATCGTGATAGCTGCCAATCTGAGAACTGTCGAGGCCGGGCCGGTTGCCGAAGGAACCACTCCTCGGGTCCGGTTGCCTTCCCCTTCGGGACGCCAGTTCCAACAGTTGCCGGCTGTACTCCCTCTCCGGAGGGGCCGGGTTCAATCCGTAATGCCACCGGACCGTTCGGTCGAGTCTCCGCACTCTCGCGGGCGAGAGATTCCATGGCTGAAGTGCGGCGACTTGAAGGTCCAGCCCCTTCCGATAGGCTTCCCGCGGGAGGACGGTGGAAAACCAGGCGTGGTCTTCACCCACCCCGGTGTCCAACCCGGCTCCAATCCTCCCGGCTTCCGCGGAAAGTGTTCCCCTTCCATCCGGAAGTGGGGAGTGCAGCAGCAGGGGAGGCCAGAAATCCCAGAACCCCGGTCCGGACACGTCCTGGTGAAGCCGGCCGGTCTTGACATAGGTCACCATGGCCACCAGAGGCGCGTTGCTCCTTTCGAAAAGGAGCACCGTCAAGCCGTTCTTGAACACGACCTTGGTGAAGGGGCCGGCATCCTCTCGAGAGAGAAAGGGACCGACAATTCTCGGTGGTGGAGAGTCGGGTGAATCGTCCTGCGAGGCCTGGCATGTGGTGACTGGATCCAACGGGCCGACCCCGCCGAACAGCCCCAACCAACCACAGAGAACTGCTGCTCTCCAGGTGAATCGTGTGCTGACCATAATCAGGAAAGCCTGACCGCATAGGGGAGGCGCTTGCCTTGCAGACCGGCGCAAATGTTGTCCATGGTCATCTGCGCCATGCGGAGGCGGGTCCGCGACCCGGCTGAACCCAGGTGAGGAGTGATCACCAGGTTGTTCAGTTGCAATAGGGGATGGTCGCGTGCCAATGGCTCAGGCTCGGTGACATCGATGGCGGCCCCGGCAATCCTTCGGCCGGCCAGGGCTCGATAGAGGGCCGCATGGTCCACTACGCCTCCCCGAGCCACGTTGACCAGAATGCCGTCCGAACGCATCCAGGCAAGCTGCTCCTCTCCAATCAGGTGTCTGGTCTCCGGTGTCATGGGAACGTTGAGCGTCACGAAATGGGCCTGTTCCAGGAGGCCCCTCAAACTGGCATACTCCACTCCCAGTTCGCTCTCGGCTTTCGGCTTTCGGTGTCGGGAGTGGTACAGGATACGCATGTCGAACCCACGAGCCCGCCGAGCCACCTCCCGCCCGATGTTGCCCAGGCCGACAATCCCCAGCGTGCTTCCGTGGACCTCGCGTCCCAGGAACAGGGAGGGGTCGTAGTAGTGAAAGTCGGGACCCCTTGCATAGCGGTCACCGGCAACCACGTTGCGGGCGCAAGCCAGCAGGAGAGCCATGGCCATGTCGGCGGTGGCCCCCTCCACCGCTCCGGGCGTGTTCCCGACCGGTATGCCCCGAGCCTCCGCGGCGGCCAGATCCACATGGTCGATGCCGACGCCGAAGTTGCTGATCACCTTGAGGTTGGGCAAGCGGTCCATGAAGGGACCGTCGATGATGGGATGACCGTAAAGAAACAGCCCCTCGACTTCCTGCAGGGCTCCATTGGTTCCCTCCTCCAGGAGGCTCCAGGGCCCCGAGCGGCAATCCGGGGCAAACAGCTCTTCAATAAATGGGGCCAGAGGCACGTCCACTAGAATCAGCGCTTCATGCATCGGCGGGTCCCGGTGAACTTCAGGGGGTAACGGGCTCGACTCGCAGGTCCCTGGACCGGCAGGCGAGAACAGGCTTGCGGCCGAAGCGTTCCGGGTGGAGAACCGCAGAGCGCCGGCGGCGCCGGACCGGACCCCCGGGGAATCAGGTGTCGTCCGGCCTGAGCTTTCCGGCTGTCAGGACACCTTCCGGCTTTTGTTTGACCAGACCGTAAGCCTTCCACCCCAATCCCGAAAACGCATATCCGGCGGCCATGAGGAGCAGGACGATCTGCGAGTAAAAGTAGATGAGCGCCACCAGCATGGCCAGGAGCGCGAAATTGACGAATCGCTTGCGGCTCTTGAGGTCGACATGCTTGAAACTGGGATATTTCAGGGTGCTGACCATCAAGAAGCCCAGGAATCCGACCAGCACATTCCAGAATATCCCCGCGAGCCAGTGCTCCGGAGGTTCCGGAGAAAAGTGCACCGCGGCGGCAATCATGGCCGCGCCGGCGGGAATCGGCATTCCGACAAAGGGCCTTTCCGAGTCGCTTCCCGAGGGCGAAGGCTTTGCGCTCTGTAAGTTGAAGCGCGCCAGCCGCATGGCGCCGCACACCAGGAAGCCAAAGCAAACAATCCATCCCAGTTGTTGCAAGTGCAGGGTATGGGGTGACTCCGGAGATAGCGCCCGCATTCCCCAAAGGTAGGCCAGTATGGCCGGAGCCAGACCAAAGGTGACCACATCGGCCAGCGAATCGATCTGCACGCCGAACTCGCTGCAGGAGTTGGTCATGCGGGCGATCCTGCCGTCCAACCCATCGAACACCACCGCAAACCCGATCGCAATGGCAGCCAGGTTGAATTCGCCCTTGAGGGCGTTGGTGACCGCGAAAAATCCGCAGAAGATCGTCCCGATCGTGAACAGCGTGGGCAAGACGTAGATGCCCCGCCGAAACCGGCGTTTTTGGGAATTACTCCTCACTCCGCACCATCCTTCCGATTACGGTGCTGCCGCCCCGCACCCGGTCTCCCCGGCTCAATTCCAGAACCACCCCGTCGGGAACGAAAACATCCACTCTGGAACCGAAGCGAATCAAGCCGATGCGCTCTCCGGATTCAACCGCGTCACCCGGCTTCTTCCAGCATACGATGCGACGCGCCAATATCCCGGCGATCTGACTGAAACGGACCGTCAAGGAGCCGTTGCCGACCGTCAGCACGTTTCGCTCGTTCTCTACCGAGGCGCGCCGGTCGAACGCCATTCGGAACTTTCCCGGATGATAGCTGACGTCCTGAATGGTGCCCCCGATCGGCGAGCGGTTGATGTGCACATCCCAAAGCGAGAGAAAGATGGAAACCCTGGTGGTCCCGTCCGCTTGCTTCGCCAGATCCACGATCTTCCCGTCGGCCGGGGCCAGAACCAAGTCCTTTTCATCGGGAATTTTCCGGTGGGGATCCCTGAAAAAGAAGCCAACCAGAAAAGCCATCGCCAGACAGACCCAGCCGACCGCCGCAAAGCCCAAGAGCCACAGCAGACCGGCCATCGCCAACAAGGGGATCAGGAAGACAAAGGCGTCGGCGGCAATCTTCATGGCGGAGACTCGAGCAGGCCTGGACAGGCAACTGGCTCCGCCCATTATATATCAGGTGCAGGAAGGACGCTGAGGCAAGGCAATAACTCGGCTGCTCCAGAGCCGCTTGCGGTTGGAAAACGGAGCCCGGATGTGCCATCGGCCTTCCTGAACCGAAAAAGGGAACCCCGGGGTTCCCTTTTTGATCCAACCATCCTCGTAAGGTCCAAGCATACCCGGGCTGGCCTGAGCCGGCCCCGGCTCCACGGACCTTCAATCCTGCTGCTGCAATTGGGCTTGAATCATCTGCTGCATTCGGTCCTTGGCCCGCAGCTTCAACTTCTTCAAATTCACTTTCTCGAGTTGCTCTTCCTGGGACAGGAAACTTCTGTTCAGCAAAACAGAGAGTTTTTCGTCATAGGTGCTGTGTTCTCTGGCAAGTTTTCTGAATTCGTCATTGGACTGCAAGAGATGCTCTCTGATATCCAAAGCGCTAGACACCGTTTGTCGTCCTCCTTCTGTATCCTGTATCGCAAAAGGTAGGTTGCCACTCCGCATTCCAAAGCTATCACAGCGCCAAAGACCAACTCAAGGAGCAATCGGACCGGTCTTGCGGACTACAGCTTCAAGTAATCCTTCAGCTTTCGCGAGTTGGAACGGCTGACCGGAATTTCGGTCTCGTCCTGGTCGGCCATCTTGAGCTGCAGGGTCCGATTGAACCAGGGCACCACCTCCTTGATCTTGTTGATATTTACCAGGAAGGACCGATGAACCCGCCAGAAGATCTGGGGGTCCAGGTTGGCCTGCAGTTCCTCCAGGGTTCGATAATGGGTTTCCCCATTGAGATCGTGGGTGGCCACCTGGACGGAGTTATCCGAAACGCTGGCAAATACAATATCCTCGGCATCGACCATCAGGTGGCGCTTTCTGTCCGTAACCAGGAGCTTCGACTTCCTGGGCGCGGCGGGAATGAACTGGTTGAGCAGGTTCTTGATCCGGTCGTCTACCGGAATGTTGGACTCCAGTTGCTTCCGTGCCCTCTGGATGGCCATCTCGAGCCTCGATTTCTCGACCGGCTTGAGGATGTAGTCCACCGCGTTGACTTCAAAGGCCCTGACCGCGTACTGGTCGTAAGCCGTGACAAAAATGACCTGGGGCAGCACCTCCTCCTTGACCAACTGGTGAACCACCTGAAACCCGTTGAGTCCGGGCATCTGTATGTCGAGAAACATCAGATCCGGCTCCAACTCCTTGACCAGGCGAATGGCCTCCACCCCGTTGCGCCCCTGGCCAACCACCCCCACGCCGGGAACCGAGTCCAGCAGGAAGTGAAGCTCTTCCAGGGCCAACTCTTCGTCGTCGACCAGAATGCAGGAAATGGGCATTTCAGTCTGCTCTCGCCCCGGGACCAATCAACTGGCGTTCACCCGGCTTTCCCGGGATTGCTGTAGAGGAATTTCAATATGGGTGAAGGTGCCTTCCCCTGGCCGGCTGCTCACCTTGAATGCAAAATCGGTCTGATAGGCCACCTTCAAGCGTTCCAGGACATTGCTGATGCCGATTCCGGAATTGTAGATCGTGGACAGCTTGTCCTCGGAAATTCCGAGCCCGTCGTCCGTAACCTGGATGCAAAGACGTTGTTTGTGGAGTACCGAGCGAATCCTGATGCGCCCCCCCTCGATCTTGGCCGAAATGCCGTGCCTGATCGAATTCTCGATGATGGGCTGCAGGATCATGCTCGGGATCATGCACGGCAGCGTCCGATCGTCGATATCCTTTTCGACTCGCAGCTTGTCTCTCCCGAAGCGACTCACCTCGATGTCCAGGTAGTTGTCGATGAACTCCACTTCCTCCCGAAGGGGAATGAAATTCTCGTGGCCCTGCAACAGCTTGCGCAGGATGTGCGAGAGTTTCAGGACCATGGCTCTTGCCTTGGCCGGGTTGGAGCGGATCAGCGATGCAATGGAGTTCAGCGTGTTGAAGAGGAAGTGAGGGTTGATCTGATTGGCCAGAGCGTCCAGCCGGGCCTTCACCACCAGCACTTCCTGCTCGGCGAGCTTGATTTCCAGGCGGGTGTTGTTCCAGACCTTCAGGGTGACTCCAACGCAACTCAGCGATGCCACCAGTATCAGGGCAAACACGATGAAGCTGTCGGTGGGAAAATAAAACAGACGTGTCGAGGTCAAGGCCTGTCCCAGTGCCTGCCTCAGGGACTCCACGCCAATGCAACTGAAAAAGAAAATGAGTTGCCAGCCGCTCTTGCTGAAGAGCTGCCTGGAGAAGAAAGAGAAAACGAGGTTGATGAAAACGAAGGGCGAGAAGTTCCAGATCTCTTCTTTCCTGGGCGAAAGGTTGCGCAGCAACCCGCTAAGCAGCCCCAGGGTCGGGTAGATCGCCAAGGCCGCCCACTCCTGCTGCTGCAGCAGCGCCACCATCCCCACGCATCCGCCGACAATGGCTCCGACGACGGTGCCGCCCAGGAGGCCGGCAATGAAAGTGCCCTCCAGGCTGAGGTCGAAGGCAGCGAAGGGATTGATGGTCCCACTGCCTACCCCGGCGCCCCGGATAACCACTCCGATACAGAGCGGCAGACCCCAAAACCGGATGAGGGTGAGTTTTTCCCCGGCGTCCCTCTCCTCTGCAAAGAGCGTCTTGCGAAAGGTCTGAGAACGAGTCAGCAACGATGCCAGGGAGGCGATAATCCCCAGTTTGACCAGGAGAGCAATCAGTATCTCCCGGTTGGCGGCAAAGATTTCCACTGCCGATCGTCCCTTACGAACTGTCTACTGGACCCCGCAAATCACACCGGGATACTTGTAACCTCCGGCGCATTGATTGCACCCCCTGAGACATGGAGGCCGAGCATAACCAAGTGGTAACTCTAACACCCGACTCCTGAGAATTCCAGACAGGCGCCCGCCGACGGCCGTGCCCGGAGTTCAATCCCGTAGCCTCACCGCAAAGAGACGCGCCTGTTGCGCCCCACCATGTGCAAGCAGATGAGGCGTTTCTCGAGGTCCCTGTCGGCACACTCCATGGGCCTCATACTCAAGCGCAGACCAAAGAATGCCGGGTTGCCCCCGATCTTCAGCCGATACAGCTTCCGCGTCCCGGTCGCCACCGACCTGCTTTCCCAGCACGTGGCGCTTGAGGACGTGCAGCACTTGGTCGGCCACGCCAACCCCAGGACTGCCCAGATCTATGACCGCCGGCACTGGCGGGTTACGCGGAAATGGTGGCGAGGACCTCCGTGTGAGTCTATGAGGCTTGACCTCTTCGGAGTAGCAGGGGATGATTTCTCAGCACAGCCTCGTCTCTCTGTGGAAGGCTCACCGATCTCTGTAGGTCGAAGGAAGGCAGCAGACTAACCTCCAAGGGAGCCTGTGCTGGCTGTAAGGAGAAGGCCATAGCTGCGTGTAACCAGCGCCTCCTGTTACCTGAAGACTCCACACAAGGCCCAACAAGAATTGAAAACGAGTTTTTTGCAACCCTTTATCCCGCGACGCGGTGAGAAATGGGGGCTGATGCTCCTGGCCGGTTGGATCAGCCTCAAGATTTTTCTCTTTTGCCCTCTCACGATCTATGTGACCAATGCCGAGGAGATGCAGGTTGGGTTTCATAGCCTTGTGTTCCACTATCTCGTACCTTTCGTTGTCTCCGGGGCCATTCTCGTGTTTTCCGGCCTGGCATTACCGGCAGGACCACGCGGATGTTACATCGCCATTCTGGCGGGAATTAGCGGACTCCTTTGGTTGCAAGGCGACCTCCTGCTTTGGGGTTATGGGCGCCTGGACGGTTCGTTTATCAATTGGCCGCGGGAAGCCTGGAAAGGGTACGTCGATACTTCGATATGGTTGGCTGTACTGGTTGCTGCAGTTTGCTGGAGACGGCTGCTACTCCCGAGGGTCATGCAAGCTGTTTTCCTCCTGCTGGCCATTCAGTTGGGGTCCTTGTTGTTTTTGAACCCCTGGTCCGCATTGCACGAAAAGGCCCAGTCCTCGATGGTGGAACTGGATATTCCCAAGAAGCTCATCCGGTTTTCAGCTTCCCACAATCTAATCCATATTGTGCTGGACGGTTTCCAGTCGGACGTGTTTGAAGAGCTTGTGGAGGGATCCGATCGTTTTCAGGAGCACTTTAAGGGATTCACCTTTTTCAGAGAGGCGACAACGTCAACCAGGGTAACCCATTTAAGCGTTCCTTCGTTCATCAGCGCCAGCATCTACCGAAACCAAATCCCCGCCGGGACATTCAGGAGGCAAATATTCAAAGGCAAAAACATTGTAAGGACGCTGGCGGATGCCGGCTATCAGATCGATGTCACCTCCGGCGTACCCTGGATGTCTCACCTTTACCCGGGTGCAACATACTATCGAATCCCTTTTCCGTTTCGTGAAAAGGCGGAAATGGAGCGATGGCATGCTGCTTTTCTATTGGATTTGTCGCTTTTCCGGCTCGCTCCCCATTTCATCAAGAGAGCAATTTATAACCAACAAAACTGGTTGTTGTCCTCCATGAATCCTGGCCCGCCGGGCATACACTACAGACACTATTCCGACATTGAGTTTTTCCGGCGTTTCACGCAGAACGCGTCTCTCGGTAGAGAAACGCCTGTCTACAAATTGATTCACCTCCTCACTCCCCATCCGCCGTTGGTTGTCAATGAAAGGAATCTTCCGGCCGGGACGCCCCTGAAAAATACGAGGGCGAACGTCAAGCGGCAGTCAGCCTATACGCTGCAATGGGTCCACCAATTTCTTGAGAAGCTGCGGAAGCTTTCCATATATGACTCTTCCATCATCATCATCCAGTCGGACCACGGCAGCCGACTGGCATTCAAATTGCAAGACCGCTCAGGCCAGTGGATCGACAGCAGAAAATCCAGCCTGCGGATCTCGGGCGCGGTTTTGCCGTTGCTTCTGGTAAAGCCCGCGCTGAGTAAGGACGTGTTTCAGATTTCGGACGCACTGGTTGAACTTAATGACCTGCCGTCAACGATAGTTGCGCTTCTGAACTTGCCTGAAGACTTTGGCGGCAGGAATATTTTTGAGATCGAAAAACGAGACCGCAGGAAACGAACTTACGCTCGCGGGATGGTGAACCGCGACACCTCCAGCCGGACTGGATTTTTCACAGCCCTGCAGGAATATTCGATTTTCGGGAGCGTTTTTGTAGAAACCTCTTGGATGAAGGGTGCGCTTTATCAGAAACCAACTGAGCATCGAGACACCGATTATCCTTGGGGAACCTTGCTGACGTTTGGCAAAAGCGGAAACGTACGCCGATTTCTACTTGATGGGTGGTCCGTGCGAAGCAAGGGCGCCGGCTCGACCTGGACCAAGGCAGATGAGGCGAGACTGAGCTTCAGATTTTCTCCGCCCAAGCGGGGCAGCGTTGTTTTAAGCGTGAAGGCCTACCCGTTCGTTGTGGAAAAAGCACTTCCGCATCAGCGGGTTTTGATCCACGTCAATGACAAGTTCATCGGTGAATGGATGCTTACCGAGCCGGTGTTTCGCAGCTATTCAATAGATGTGCCGGCGCATTTCTTCCGGGATGGGGAGACTGTCATTGGCTTCAAGTTTCCGAATGCGGCAACGCCCAGAGAACTGGGAGTAAACAGCGATGTCCGGCTATTGGCTGTGCGTTTTGCCAGTATCAGACTGCATGACGGCCCGGAATCATGAACAGGGCCGTCGCGCAGTTCTCTCCTCTATTTGAGTTAGCCCAAAGCAGTTTTCTTGTTCAGGCGGTGATTGCGGGACTGCTGGGGATTTTGGTTTCCCTCAAGATGTAATGGGCGACGATCAAGGTTACCTTCATGGTACCATCCTCCAGACAGATCGTTGCCCCCTGCGCCAGCGCCCGTTGACGTATCTGCTATCACATTCGGGAAGAGCGAGACGCCGTGACTCACACGCCGACTGACGCATCCAACCCGGTCTCGACACCGGCACACCGATGCACTTCAATATTGGAATGAATTCGACGATCACTCTGCCGAGAAACCTGCCGTGGTATCTTCTCGCCAGGATCGAAAGCTGGATTACCAGACCCTTCAAGACCAGGTTGGACAGAGACTGCCCCATATGCTGCGGTCCAACCGTCACCAGGCACATGGGACTGCTCGGCGCGACTTCCTACAATGTGCGGGGACTTGGTCCCAAGAATTTCGATCTCGTCTGCTGTTCCGAATGCGATCTCATTTTCCTCACCCCGCTTCCCCCCGAGAAAGCATTCGAGGCCCTCTACATTCGCTTTCCCCAATTCGTTGGCCATCCTGCCTATCATGGCCAAAACGCCAGGATGGCGCTGCAATTCTACCGGGAGCGCCTGTCGGAGATCTCAAACGTGGTGGCTGCCGACAGGAGATTCGAACGAGTGTTGGATATCGGAAGCGGTTTAAGCTTGATTACTCTGGCGGCGAAACTGCTCGATCATCGAACGATTGCGGTAGCCCAGGATATCAGCCAGGAGGCTGCCGAGTTATGTCCATGGGTAGACCACTATTTGGTGGGACTGCTTGAATCAAGGGAGGAAGAAATTCAAAGGTTGGGTCCCTTTGATTTGATTTCCATGACCCACGTCATTGAGCATTTGCCGAATCCCGTTCAGGTGCTCCGGTTTTGTGCCAACTGGCTGTCCGATCGCGGGACGATCTTTGTGACTGCACCCTCGCGACCTGTGGGTTGGAACGATTCCTCTCCCTTCGAGATGTGGAGGAACTGGGAATACAATCACACTCCAGCTCATTTGCAGTATTTCAATCGAAAGAGTATGCGGCAGTGCTGTTTGCGGTCCGGTTTGAATTTGCTGAAGTATGAGCCGGACAAAGACTCTTTTGTCGCGTGGCTGGGGTCTGAATCCAAGAATCCAGCCTGAACCGACGCGAAAACGTTTTGGTTGGGGGAGGAAACCTCGGATGGTATCCCCCCGTTCAGGTTGAAGAAAACATGACCGGCTGGCTGCCAGTAGCCAGCATTGTTGCAGTTTCTGTTCCGATGACTCGCTAACCCATCTTTTTCAGGGCTTCGGACCGTACGCGTATTATCAACAGGTTACAAAGGCCTAAACGCGCAAGTGGCACTACAAACGCGTTGAGACCGGAGATTTTGGAGGAGTCGGACGAGCATCTTGCGGATGCCTCTGGGAGAGAGATCGATGCCCAGGGCGTCGTAGATCGCCTTCTGATCGGGTCTTGTGCGCCCGCTGCTGGGAGCAGCAGTAGAGACGCACTTCCTGGATGACTTTCAATGATTCAAATTGCGTGACCCAATGCTCTACCTGACCGAGGCCGACGTCGAGCAGCTCCTCACCATGCCGATTGCCCTGGAGGCCGTCGAGGAGGCTTTCCACCACCTCGGAAGGGGCACGGCCGAAAACATTTCCAGGCGCCGGCTGCGCCTCCCTCAGGGTTCTTTGCACCTGATGGCGGCTTCCCTGCCCGAGCTGGGGTACATGGGATACAAGGCCTACACGGTCTTTCGAGGACAGCTCCAGTTCTACTTCTGGCTTTACGAGACCGAGAGGGGGGCCCTGGTCTCCATGTTGGAAGCCAACCTCCTGGGACAGAAGCGCACGGGGGCCGCCAGCGGCGTGGCCACGGGCTGGATGGCCCGCCAGGACGCGCAAACTGCCGGAATCCTGGGAGCCGGCTGGCAAGCCCGCGGTCAACTGGAAGCCGTTTGCGCAGTACGACCGATCCGCCGGGTCCTGGCCTTCTGCCGCACCGCTGCACGCCTGGAACGGTTCTGCGAGGCCATGCAGGAGCAACTGGGGATACCCTGCCTGCCGGCAAGCTCGGCCGAGGCAGTGGTGGAGCAGTGCGACATTCTGACCACCATCACCAGTTCCTCCAGTCCGGTTTTTGACGGCGATGGCATTCGGCCCGGGACCCACATCAACGCGGCCGGCGGCAATTCCCTGGCCCGCCGGGAGTTGGACGAGGCCTGCGTGAAGCGTTGCGGTTCCATCGTGGTCGATTCCAGGGATCAGGCCAGACTGGAATGCGGAGAATTCCTGCGGCCCATCGAAAGAGGAGTCCTGCACTGGGAACAGATCGGAGAGTTGGGGGAAGTGGTGACCGGAAGACAGCCCCCCAGAAACAGCCCGGGAGAGATCACTCTGTACAAGTCCCTCGGTCTGGCCGTCGAGGACGTAGCCGTGGCCGCGAGGGTGTACCGGCTGGCCCTGGAGCGCAACAAGGGTCGTATCCTGCCGATTGTCAATCATCCGCGGGCAACGGTATAATGGGCGCCACCTGCCAGGACAACAGGCGAGTTTACGCACCTCCGGGAGCCAAAAGGAGAACGCAATGAAGATGCTTTTGCCGGGAGCCTTGATGCTCATTTTAGCCGCGCCGACCCTCCACGCTCAGGTAAACCCCCGAGGAGAGACGACCCTGGAACTCAGCGGCGGCAACGTCACCATCGAATACGGACGGCCCTCGCTCAAGGGACGGGACATCAAGACGATGATCTATCCCGGCGAGACGTGGCGCCTGGGGGCGGACGGCGACACCACCCTGACCACCGAGGTGGGACTGAAGTTCGGCGAGAGCTCCCTGGCCCGGGGGACCTATATTCTGAGAGCCAAGTTCCTCGGAGAGGGGAAATGGCAATTGCAGATCAATGGCACCGACTATTCCAAAGTGGCCGAGGTCCCCATGAAGCTTGAGGAGAGCTCCTCCGAGGTGGACCGCCTTAGCCTTCGGCTGGAAGGCGAGCAGAAGGCGGGCACCTTCAAAGTGATATGGGGCAAATTGAGTCTCAGCACGGAATTTACCGCACCTTGAGCAGCGACCCCGGTGGTAGCGGGACGGCCCTGTCCTGACCGGCGCCGCCGCCCGGGGTGCAACTCCCGCCTGTCCCGTGTGAGCCGCCGGACAGCCCTTCGGGGACCGGCGTCACTACCCCCTCCGGCGGCGAGTGTCCGGAGCGCCCCTTTCTTTCGCCTATGGCCAGCATCTCATCCCCTGCCCAGAACTGGCTCGAGCAAGTCTTCCTGCTGAGCCAGCGTCGATCCACCCTGGCGGTGGAAGCTCGGGCCGGCCTGTCCACCTTCCTGGTGATGGCCTATATCATCTTTGTCAATCCCACGATTCTGGGCGACATCCCCGACTCGACCGGAGCCACGCTGCCGTCGGGCGCCGTCTTGACCCTCACCTGCCTGGCCGCGGGGGTGCTTTCCATACTCATGGGCCTGCTCAGCAACTACCCCTTTGCCCTGGCTCCCGGAATGGGCTTGAACGCCGTGGTGTCCCTCCACCTGGTCGGCCAGTTGCAACTGACCTGGGTCCAGGCCATGACGGTGGTTTTCCTTCAGGGCCTCATCATTCTGGTTCTGGTGCTGACCCGGTTTCGGGAAGCCATGATGGACGCCATCCCCATCTCGCTCAAGAAGTCCATTGGAGCAGGCATCGGACTTTTTCTGGCGGTTATCGGTTTCGGCAACGCCGGCCTGATCTCCCGGGGAGAGGGGGCCACGTTCTCACTGGGCAATCCGGACACCTTGGGCGTCGTGACCTTCCTGTTCGGTTTCTTTCTGACCCTATGGCTGATTTCCCGCAGGGTGCAGGCGGCCCTGCTGTGGGGAATCCTGTCCGCCACCCTGGTGGCCATCCTGCTGAACGCCGGGTTCGGCAACCAACAGGCCTTTGGCGGGGCCGCCACCATCCCCTCCAGCCTGGTCGGGCTTCCTCAGGGGCTGACGGGCGCCGAGGCGATCTTCGGCCGCTTGGACTGGGGCTTTTTCCCTCGGCTGGGACTGTTGGCCGCGGCCCTGGCGGTCTTTTCCCTGATGCTCACAGATTTCTTCGACACCATGGGTACCGTGGTGGGCCTGGGGGAAGAGGCGGGGTTCCTCGAACAGGACGGCAAACTCCCCGGGATCCACCGGGTGTTGCTGGTGGATTCGCTGGGCGCCCTGTTTGGAGGGCTGTCCAATTGCAGCAGCAATACCACCTATATCGAAAGCGCCGCCGGGATCGCCCAGGGAGGGCGCACCGGTTTGACCTCGGTGGTGGTGGGACTGCTCTTCCTGCTGGGCATGTTTTTCAGCCCCCTGGCGGGAATAGTTCCCAAGCAAGCCACGGCCGCCTCTCTGATTCTGGTGGGCTTCCTGATGATGGGCGTTCTGCAGGATATCTCCTGGCGCCGTGTTGGCGAAGGCGTTCCCGCCTTCCTCACCCTGCTCCTCATGCCATTCACCTTCTCCATCAGCAACGGCATCGGGGCCGGAATCATCAGCTATACCTTTCTGAAGCTGGCGGCCGGCAAGCGCCGGGAACTCCACGGACTGATGGTGGCGGCTGCCGTTGCCTTTGCGCTTTACTTCGTCCTGTCGGCCTGACTTGAACCTGGAATATCAACGACCCATGAAGCCACTGCTCATGCTGGTCCTGCTGGGGCTGGCACTGCCCATACCCGCAACCGGCGCACCGGTCGAACTGGAATCGCTCATGGAGAAGCTGGCTCGGGAGACCAACTGCGCGCCTCTGGGTCCATTGGCCCGACACACCTTGGACGATCCGGCCGGGTTGGAACCAGGGGAGGCCCGAATCCTGACGGAGTACGGATTCCACGACCTCAGCCGCCAGCAGTTCCGCTGCCGCGGTCGTTCCCTTCAGATCGAGATCTATCGCATGTTGGACGCCCCGGCCGCCTACGGGGTCTTCACCCTTTACAGGAACCCCGATTCCCGGGTTCCGGAGGGTTTCCCCATACTGGCCGAAGAGAGCGAACGCTGGACCGCTTTCGCTCAAAGCCGGTTCTACGTCAGGATCCGGCGCCCTGCCCTCCCGGCCGGGCGTGCCGCGGCCCTGGAGGCCGCCCGGTTCCTGGCCCAAGCCCTGCCTGCCGATTGGGCGCTTCCCTCTCTTGTGGACTATCTGCCCGGACAACACCTGGTTCCCGGCAGCGAGGTGTTCTTCATGGGGCATCGAGCCTTGGGCTTAAGGCTCCCCCTGGGGCCGGAAGACCTCTTCGGGCTGGCCCACGGCGCCGAAGCCCTGATGGCGGACTACAGGCCGCTCAACGGGTCGGCCAGGCTCCTGCTGATGACCTACCCCACCCAGCAACTGGCCGGCAAGTATCTCCAAAGCGGTTACCGGCGAATGATGCAACAACACCCCGACTGGCAGGTCTTCTACAAGCGGGAAGGGCCTCTGGTGGTGATGGTTCTGAACCCGACCGACCCGGAGATCGCCTCATCCTTCCTGGACAAGGTCTCCTATGTTTCCTCGGTGAGTTGGGACCCCAAGGCGGAGCCCCTGTCGGTGGGACACATGATGCTGAGCGTGTTCTTCTACGTGGGAGCGGTGATCGGGATTACGCTGGTGGTGGGACTGGGGTTCGGGCTGCTGCGAGCGCTGGTCAGTTGGCTCTTTCCGGGGAAGATCTTCGACCGCGAGGATCGCTACGAGGTCATACGCCTGAAATTGCCGCCACCGCGATGATGCAGGGATAGTCGCCGTCAACAGCGGAAGTTGGACGGCGGGCTACACCTTGATAATCTCGACCAGTTCCTCGACGGCGGCGGCCGATTTCTTCAACGCTGCTTCTTCCTCAGGCCGGAGTTTGATCTGGACAACCTCCTCGATCCCGTTCCGGCCGAGCTTCACCGGAACCCCTACGAAGAGGCCGTTCACCCCATATTCCCCTTCCAGAAAGGCGGCGCAGGGGAGAATCTTGCGCTTGTCCTTGAAGATGGCCTCGACCATCTCCGTTACCGCGGCCGAGGGGGCATAGTAGGCGCTCCCGGTCTTGAGCAAGCCTACAATTTCGGCCCCTCCATTGGCGGTGCGCTGCACCAGGGCATCGATCCTCTCCGGGGGCATCAGTTCGGTAATGGGGATTCCCGCCACGGTTGAGTAGCGCGGCAACGGCACCATGGTGTCACCATGTCCGCCCAGCACAAAGGCGTGGACATTCTCCACCGACACCGACAGTTCCTGGGCGATGAAGGTCCGGAACCGCGCCGAATCCAGAATGCCGGCCATGCCGATCACCCGGTTCTTGGGGAAGCCGGAAACTCTGTAGGCCGTTTGCACCATGGCATCCAGCGGGTTGCTGACCACAATCAGGATGCACCGGGGGGAGTACCGGACCACCTGCTCGGTCACCGCCTTGACGATTGCATAGTTCTTCATCAGGAGGTCGTCCCGGCTCATTCCGGGTTTTCGAGGCAGACCGGCGGTTATGACCACGATGTCGGAGTCGGCCGAGTCGCTATAGTCATTGGTCCCCACCAGGTGCGAGTCGAATCCCTCCACGGGTCCCGACTGCAACAGATCCAAGGCCTTTCCCTGGGGCACTCCTTCGACGATGTCGATCAGCACCACATCCGCCAACTCCTTGTCCACGATCCAATGGGCGGCGGTGGCGCCTACGTTTCCTGAACCCACGATCGTCACTTTTCTTCTCATCGACATCGCTCCTCTCGATTCCGCGGCCGGCGTCCGCCAGGAATATCGCAGTTCCCTGCCCGGCTGTGGCCGCGGGCTCCCCTATGAACACTCAACGGGAAGGGGTTACCCCATGTTCTGGATGATGGCGTCGGCAAACTCGCTGGTCCTGCACTTGGTGGCTCCGCTCATGAGCCGTTCCAGGTCATAGGTGACCTTCTTCTGCTGAATGGTGCGGCCGAATGCCGCCTCGATCAGCTTCGAGACCTCCGTCCAGCCCAGGTGTTCGAACATCATGGACCCCGACAGAATGACCGACCCCGGATTGATGACGTCCCGGTCGGCATACTTGGGAGCCGTCCCGTGGGTAGCTTCGAAGAGCCCGTAGTCGTCGCCGATGTTGGCCCCGGGAGCAATCCCCAGTCCTCCGACCTGGGCGGCGCAGGCGTCCGACAAGTAGTCGCCGTTCAGATTGGGCGTGGCCAGAACCTCGTATTCGGCAGAACGGGTGAGCACCTGCTGGAACATGGAGTCGGCGATGCGGTCGTTGATCAGGATCTTCCCCTGCGGAACCTTGCCCCCATGCTTGTCCCAAACTTCCTCTTCGGCAATGGTCTCCCGCGGAAACTCCTCCCGGGCCAGTTGATAACCCCAGTCGCGAAAGGCCCCTTCGGTAAACTTCATGATGTTGCCCTTGTGGACCAGAGTCACCACTCTGCGGCCGTGCCTGATGGCATAGGCAATGGCGCGGCGAACCAGATTGCGGGTCCCCGTAATGGAGATGGGTTTGACTCCGATACCTGAATCGGCAGCGATCTTCTTGCCCAGGTGCTCGCCCAGAAACTGGATGAACCTGGCTGCCTCCGGAGAGCCCTGCTGCCACTCGATGCCCGCGTAGACATCTTCGGTGTTCTCCCGGAAGATCACCACGTTCATCTTCTCGGGGGCCCTGACGGGCGACGGCACCCCGGCAAAGTACTTTACCGGACGAACGCAGGCGTAGAGATTCAGCACCTGGCGGAGGGTGACGTTCAAGCTTCGAATGCCTCCGCCGACCGGGGTGGTCAGGGGTCCCTTGATGGCCACCCGAAAGGTTCTGATCGCTTCCAGGGTGTCGTTGGGCAGCCACTCCCCGAACTTCCGGTAGGCCTTTTCCCCGGCCAAGATCTCATACCAGCAGACCTTCCGCTTGCCGGCACAGGCTTTGTCCACGGCGGCATCGAAGACGCGCACCGCGGCTCTCCAGATGTCTCGGCCGGTCCCATCGCCTTCGATGAACGGGATGATTGGATTGTCCGGAACTCTCAGTTGTCCCTCTATCAGCTCGATTTTCGATCCCTCTTGGGGGATCTCCACCCCGTTAAAGGACATGGGCGACTACCTTTCTGGAAGTGATTAGTGGAGAGTGGCTAGTGGATAGCCACTCTCCACCAGGAAGCTCTTGGGCAAAACAGGGCGCTTTGTAACATTTTTCACAAAAGACTGTCAAGACAGGCTGCCCGCCGACGTTCCCGTAATGCGGAGAAGCGCCACGATCACTCCTCGGCAGCGTGGCTGCCTTGAAATCCCAGGCAGGCGGCTCCGTAGATTCCGGCCCGACTGCCCAGGCCGGACCTGAGAATCGGCCGCGGGTCCGACTGCTGCACGAAGGAGCGCCGTCTGGACTCCTCGAACATGGGCTCCTGAAAAGCGTCCCAGGCCTCGATGGCGCCACCTCCCAGCACCACGGCTTCCAGGTCTAGGATGTGAATGAAGCTGGCGATGCCGATGCCCAGGGCGGCGCCCATTTCCTGAAACACCAGCCCGGCGGTTTCATCTCCTTGCCGGGCCAGAGCGTAGACCCGATCGGCGGTGAGCGCTCCCTCCCCGCGGACCAGTCGATCCAGCTCCGGACTGGCCCGGCCGGAGTCGGCCAGCTCGGTGGCGCACCGCACCACCGCCGTGGCCGATGCATAGGCTTCCAGGCAACCACGGTTGCCGCAGTTGCACAGGCGCCCATCCGGCCAAACATTGATGTGACCCAACTCGGCCGCCATCCCCTTGGCTCCGTGCCAGACGCGGCCATTCAGGATCAATCCCCCGCCGATGCCGGTCCCCAGGGTGAGAAAGGCCAGTTGGTTCATATCCCTGGCCACCCCCATCCATTTCTCTCCCAGCGCCGCGGCATTGGCGTCGTTTTCCAGGGTAAAGGCAGCGTCCATCTCCTGGCGGATCCGGTTGCGAACATTGAAGCCGGACCACCCCGGCAAGTTGGGAGCCGCAATCACCAGGCCCAGGGGGAGCTTCATGATGCCGGCCACCGCCACGCCAATCCCGGCCAGAGCGCACCGCCCGACCCAGCGGTCCCTCAGTTTCAGGATGGCCCGGCACATGCGAGCCACCACATCTTCCGGCCCCTTGCGGGCATCCGCCGCCAGTTCCAGGTGCTCCAGCAGGTCGCCGTCTTCCGCTATGACGCCCAGCTTCAGATTGGTCCCGCCCAGGTCGACTCCGATGGCGAAGCGCTTCATGCTATCCGCCCGACAATGCGCCGTTTTCAGGCTGAACAGACCCGGCGGCGCCGGATTCCCCGGCGTCCTTCCCCGTCGCTGGCTGGACGCCCATCGCCAGAGCCATGATTTTTTCCTGATCGGCCTCGTCCCGGGACATCTCTCCGGTAATGCGGCCGGCATGCATCACCAGAATGCGGTCGCACAGTCGGAGGACCTCGGGAAGCTCGGAGGAAATCATGAGGATGGCGATTCCCTGACTGACCAGCCGAAGCATCAATCGGTAGATCTCCTCCTTGGCGCCGACGTCGATACCACGAGTAGGTTCGTCGAAAATCAAGATGCGGCTTTGCGTAAAGAGCCACTTGCTCAATACCACCTTCTGTTGGGTCCCGCCGCTCAGGTTGCGAACCCTTTCCTCGGTCGAGGGGGTCTTGATGGCCAGTTGCCTGATAAAGTCCTGGACGCTTTCCCTTTCCCTGACCGAGTCGACCACTCCCCACCGGATCAGCTTGCCCAACCTCGACAAGGTGGTGTTCTCCCGCACTCGCATGCCCAACACCAGCCCCTGAGACTTGCGGTCCTCGGTCAAGAGGCCGATCCCGAGGTCGATGGCCTGGCGAGGCGAAAGCGGCCGGATCTGCTTACCCTCCAGGAACATCCTCCCCCGATCGGGTGCTTCGACTCCGAACAGGATCCTGGCCAACTCGGTCCGCCCGGCTCCTACCAGCCCGGTCAGTCCCACGATCTCGCCCCGGGAAAGCCTGAGGTCGATGTCCTCCAGTTTTCCAGCCTGCCCGATTCCCTCCACTCGGAGCACTTCGGCACCCGGATTGGCAGAGGTCCGCCGGACCGACGCCTTGAGCTCCCGGCCCACCATCAGGCGGATCACTTCCTCCCGGTCCAGGTCCGAGGTCGGCCGGGTGGCAATGGTGCGGCCGTCCCTCATCACGGTGGTTCGATCGCACACATTGAAAATCTCTTCCAGCCGGTGCGAGATATAGATTACAGACACCCCTTGCTCCTTGAGGCGACCGATCAGGCCGAAAAGCTCCGCCAGTTCGCGTTCGGTAAGGATGGCGGAAGGCTCGTCCATTATGATGAGGCGGGAACTCACCGACAGCGCCTTGGCGATCTCCACCATCTGCTGTTGGGCCAGGCTGAGGATCTTCACCAGCACGCGACCGCTCATTTCCTGACCGAAGCTGGCCAGCAACTCCTCCGAGCACCGTTCCATCGCCTCGCGGTCCAGCCATCCCAGGGGTCCCCGCACCAGTTCATGTCCCAGGAAGATGTTTTCAGCCACCGTCATCCCCTGAAGCAGGTTGAGCTCCTGGTGGATCATGGTGATTCCCAGATTCCTGGCCACGATGGGCGAGTCCACCCGATGGAATCGGCCGCCGAACCGGATCTTGCCGGCGTCGGGCTGGTAGGCGCCCGACAGAATTTTCATCAAGGTCGACTTCCCGGCGCCGTTCTCCCCCACCAACGCATGGCATTGCCCGGCTTCCACGTCGAGGTTGGCCCTGTCAAGAGCCAGCACTCCCGGGAACTGCTTGGTGATGGCCTGCATCTCAAGCAACGGCATGGGTTGCTCCCACTACACCAACTCCCAGGCCTCGCGCAGGGTTCGTTTGGCGTTGGCCAGAACGATCTGGCTGCTCTCGCCGGCCATGGGCTTGACCTCAAAACTCAGGATGCGCGGTTGGTTTTCCTTGAGATATCCGATTTCAATCAGGGTTCTGATGTACTCCACCACCTCGGCCACATCGTTTTCTCCGCCGGCAACGCCAAAGCGCGGATGCTGGTCGCCATAGGCGGGATGAGTCGTGTCCCTCACGACACAATTCCCCATGTGGGCGTGGACCAGGTGATCCTTGGCCAGGTGGAGTGCCTGCCGGGTGGTTTCTCTCTGCAAGGGCAGATGGCTCAAATCCAGCATGAGGCCAAAATTGTCGTGATTTTGCCGCACGCGTTCCGAAAAGCTCACCGCCTCGGCGTTGGGACCGATGAGGGCCTTCTTGTCTATGTCGAAATCGAATGTCTCCACAACCACCTTGAGGTCGCCCTTGGAGGCGGCATGGGAGCAGATTCTGTCGAAGGAATCCACCAGCAGGTCGGTGGCCAATTGCCGCTTCTCCTCGCCCGGGTGGGGTCCGCTCAGAAAGGCAACCCCACGGCAACCCATCTCCACGGCCTCATCCACGCAGGAGAGACAGCGGTCAATCGCGGCCTGGCGCGTTTCGACATCCAGGCTGTTGAGATCGAGCTTGTTGACCAACTCTACCGGCTGGCTCCCGTAGGTGACCACGATCTTGCTGGATTCCAACATCTCCCGCGCCGTTTTGCGAACCTCGGGATCCCGGATGGTCGTGATCTCGATGACGTCGAAGAAATCGTCGGTCAAGACCGACTCCAGGGTCTCCAGCACCGGACCCTCCCCCGTGAGCACCTCGGGGAAAGCCATGAAATGAACCAATCCGACCTGCATGTATTTTTTCCAGGAAACATCCATCGGGGCCTCCTAGGGCTTGAAGAAATTTCGCATGTCGCTGCTTGCCCACGACGCCATCGGCGGCGCCCCCAATCATACACAAATCGAAACCCGTTTCAACTGTAGGGCCTGAGTGAGTTCTGCGGCGATCATTTGGGCTTTGCCCTTCTCGGGGCCAAGTGAGCAATCCTCGGGCATGGCGAAACTTTCCGGCGTCGGGGTGGCGGATCTGTCGTACAATACCGCTGATCCTCAGGGACAGGCAGGCTCTGCCGTTGCCGCCGCGAGGGGCTGCTTTTTCCGGTCCACCACGTTGCCATGAATTCAACAGCCCTTGGCTGCCTGACCGCACTGCTGATTGCAGCAATGCCGGCCGCAGGCCAGCACCGTTCCGACGCGACCAACCCGCCGAACATTCTGCTGGTTACCATCGATACCCTGCGGGCCGATCATCTTTCCTGTTACGGCTACCACCGCAAGACCAGTCCCAACATTGACGTTCTGGCCGCCGAGGGGGTTCGCTTCGAGCACGCCTACTGCACGATCCCTCTGACCGGTCCTTCCCACGTTTCGCTCTTCTCCAGCCGATATCCGCAAGAGCACGGGGTTCGCATCAACGGCGTCCCCATCCCCGAGGACTCCAAGTGGCTTTACCTGCCCCAAATCCTGCGCCGCTTCGGCTATTTCAACGCAGCCTTCGTCAGCGCCTGGCCACTGGTTTCTCACTTGACCGGCTTTTCCCATTGGTTCCAGCACTACGACCAGGACATGAAGCGGCGCTATCAGTTCCTGAGCTCCAGCCGCTTTGCGGAAGATGTCACGCCGCGAGCCATTGCCTGGCTTAAGGATCAGCGGGTGGAGCCCTTCTTTCTTTGGGTGCATTACTTCGATCCGCACGCCCCCTACCATCTGAGAAAGGATTTCGCCGACCCGGCGACCAATGGGCATGCAGCCACAACCGGTCCCGAGGTCAGCGGCGCCATGAGGGATCGCATTCGCCGTTATGACTCGGAAATCGGCTATGTCGACCACCACCTGGGATTGCTGCTGAGAGCCCTGGACAAGCTCGGGGTCAGCGACTCAACGCTGCTTGTTTTGACATCCGACCATGGAGAGAGCCTGGGGGAGCACGATTACGTCGGCCACGGACGTCACCTCTACGAATCCATCCTGAGGGTTCCTTTGATCGTGCGGCACCCCGGCCGGATCGAACCCGGAAGAGTCGTCGACACCCCGGTCAGCCTGCTGGATGTGACGCCCACCATTCTGGAGCTTTCGGGGCTCTCCCAACGCCAGCCCCCCATTCCCGCCAACTTCGTGGGAAGAAGCCTGGCAGGAGCCATTCAAAACGGCAGTTCCCTGCAGGAATATCCCGTGCGATTCCTGACCTTTGCCGGCAAGAAAGGCTGGACCCCCTCCTGGCTCTCCTTTTCCTGGGTCTGGCTGCGTTACCCCCAGCTGCCGCTCCGCCTGGGTTGGCTGAAAGGCCCGACCAAGTCCGTTTGGACCCCTCGGAAAAAATCCCTTCTCATTTTCGATCTGGCCAGCGATGTCCACGAGCTGGATCCCTTGTCGATCAGCTCGGAGAACGACCGCTTCGCCGAGGAGACCACCCCTCTGGAGCTTTGGTTCAAGGCCACGGATCTGACCGAGGCCGACATGAAGCGCGCCAAGCGGGACGAAGAAATCCTGAAGAGCCTGGGGTACACGCAATAAAGTTTCTCCCTGCCAAGCTAACCCGTATTCCGGCGGGTGGCTGGTGCCTCCGGATGGATGCGGCATGAGCGGCTATTGGCGTTGGGTCCTGAAGCAGTCGATCTGGGTCCTTCTCTTGCTGGGAGCCGTCAGTGCCCTGCTGCTACCCGCCCTCGACGACCTCGAGATCAACACCGCACCCTCCACCCTGATTCTCGCCGACTCCCCGGCCAACCTTTTCCACCAGAAAACACGCCGGATTTTCGGCAATGACGAAGTCCTGCTGATCGGTCTCACGGTCGACAACCTGCTCCAACCGGACACCCTCTCTTCCATTCGGCAAGTCACCCGGGACATCGAGACGATTCCCGGTGTAAGGCGGGTCCTGAGCCTCACCAATACGCTGGACATTCTGGAAAGAGACGGCGCCGTCGAAATCTCCCCGCTGATTCCCGAATCCCTGGAACAGTTGGATCTGCAGGTATTACGGGCTCGCCTCCGCGACAACCCCCTGTTCGACAAGGAGTTGATCTCTTCCGATCTGAGGACCACCTCCCTACTGGTATTCCTGGAGGAACGATCCTCCGGGAGCGAAGACCGGATGAGTCGCCTCGTCCCCGACATCCGGACCGCCGCAGCCCCACTCGCCCGCCTTGGACACCTCTACTTCGGAGGAGTTCCGGAAATGGAAACCGCCGGAATGCGGAACATGATCCGGGACCTCTGGGTCTTTACTCCTGTCACCGTGCTGCTGGTGATGGTGATTCTGACCTTCGACTTTCACTCCCGCCGCGGTGTTGCTCTGCCGCTGTTGGCAATTGGACTGACCCTGGTATGCACCCTGGCGGCCATGGTGCTGGGCGAATTCCCACTGAAACCCACCACTCTGGTGCTGCCCTCGCTGCTGATCGCCAACGGAAGCGCCTATACGATTCACCTCCTCACTCATTACTACCAGTGCCTGCTCCAGGCCTATGACCGGACATCCTCCGGGGGCCAGGGCCGACTCTCCCGGCAGCAATACCGGGAGGTTCTGGCCGAGAGCCTTCACCGCGCCCACAGACCGATTGCCACTTCGGCTTTCACCACCATGGCCGGCTTCGCCGCCCTCATATTCAATCGAATTCCGGCCATCCGCGATCTGGGGCTCTTCGCCGTCCTGGGTGTCTTCCTGAGCTATGTCTTCTGTATGCACTTGATTCCGGCAATCCTGGTCTACCTGCCCGTCCCTTCCAGGCACCGCATTTCCGGGCACGAGCGCAGCCATCGACACACTTTTTTCGAAAAACTGGGCCACTTCAATCTCAAACACCGCCGTTGGATCTATTCGATCGCGGGTCTGTGCGCCGTCCTGGGATTGGCAGGCGCCTTCCAGGTAAAGGTTCGAACCGATTATCTCGGACACTTCCGGGACTCGGCGCCCGTGGTTCAGGCCACCAGAACCTTCGAGGAGCATCTTTCCGGGTTGTCCGGCTTTTCCATCGTGATCGAGAGCCGGGACCAATCGCCCCTGACCGATCCGGCCACCCTGAGCGCCGTGGATCAGATCCAGCAGCGATTGCAGGATTTGCCCGGCGTGGATCGCACCCTCTCGATCGTCGACAGCATGAAACTGCTGAATCAAGCCCTTCACCGGAACCAGTCTGCCTTCTTCCGCCTTCCCAACCAGCAGGACATCCTGGTGGAAATGCTGGAGCTGATCGAATCCGATCCGCGCGAATTGAGCCGTGATTTTCTCTCTGAGGATCACACGGCGCTGCGCATTCTGGTCCGATCTTCGCTGTTCGAATCCACACAGTTGAAATCGCTCACCGACCAGGTCGGCAAGTTGGCCACCCCGTTGCTCCCTCCAACCGCGCAACTGCAAACCACCGGCACGCTGGTCCTGATGAATCTGACCTCGGATCAACTGGCGAGAGAACAAGTGAAGAGCCTGCTGCTTTCGGTGACCTTCATCTTCACCATCCTGATCTTTCTCTGCCGATCCTTCAAGGTGGGCCTGGTGTGCATGATCCCGGCCGGCCTGCCCGTCCTGATGTTCTTCGGCCTGCTGGGCTGGAGCGGCCTTTCGCTGAACGTGAACACCAGCGTGATTGCGGCCATCGCCATCGGAATCGGCGTCGACAACTGCATCCAGTACCTGGTCCGGTTCCAGCGCTGCCGAAAGGAAGGACTGTCCCCCCAGGCCTCTGCCCGCCAAAGTCTTACCAGAGCCGGCGGGCCCATGTCGGCGGCCGCGGCCGTGGTGGTGCTGGGATTTCTGGTCTTCGGGTTGTCCCGATTTGCGCCCGTTTCCCAGTTCGGCTTGCTTTCGGCCTTCGTCATGGGGTTCAATCTAGTGACGAACCTGTTGCTCTTACCCTCTCTTCTGCTGGTCGTGCATAGAAGTTCTCGGGCTGCGGAGGGTTAGCTGCATTCTCCCCATGGAATTTCAATGAAGCCCCGGCGACTGTTGATCCCCTGCATTTGCCTGGCCATGGCGTCCCCGGCCCTGGCCGACGAGCGTGGGGACGAGTTGATCGCCGCCTACCTGGACCAGGCCGCCCGCAAGAATGCGCGTGTGACCGTCCAGGTGAAGCACGTCAAGGGCAGCCAACCGCCCATCTTACTGGCCTTCACCTGGCTGAGGCGGGTCCAGGCCAAGCTGACCTCCCACTTCATTCGCATGGAGGCGCCCGAGTCCGAACAGGGAAAGCTCCTCCTGGTCCACGAACGACCCGACGGCTCCTCCGACTTCGTGGCCTATCGCCCCCAAAGCGCGCTCCGGAAGAAGGTCCGCATTTCCGGCGCCCGCCACTACAAGTACAAGAGCCTCCGAATCTCGGTCCAGGAGCTGATCGGCGGGGAGTTGGCCAAGTACACCCACCACTTCCTGGGCAGTCGGGAAATCGGGGGGGTACTCTGCCACGTGGTGGAGAACCGGCTCAAGCCCGAATTCACCGGCAAGAGCGATTTCCCCCGTTCCATCCTGGCCTTGAGCGCCGACAGCATGACCATGGTCCAGTGGGAGCTGTACGACCGGACCAACCGGTTGACGAGAAAGATCGTGGCGACCGAAACCAAGGTCGTCGAGGGAACACCCACGGTGACCCAGGCTCAGATCAGCAGTCCCCAACGAGGTTCCCAGCTCCAATGGACGGTGCAGTCCATCGAATTCGATCCTGCATTCGAACCCGATCTGTTTCGCAAAGAATCTCTCCAGCGCCAAACCACCTCTCCGACTTCCAATTAAGGAGCGTTGCAGTGGCAATCCCAAAGGTAGCCATCATTGGAGCCAGCGGATACTCGGGCTCGGAGATCGTGCGATTGCTGTTGGCCCACCCCGGGGTGGAGCTGACGACGCTGATGACCGCCAACCGGGAGCGAACCGGAACCCGGCTCTACAGTGACGAGCTGAGACAGTTCCGCCATCGTTGCGACCTGCAGATCGAGCCCCTGGACTACGACCTTCTCCAGCAACGAGAGATCTCCCTGGTGTTTCTGGCCACACCGAACCAGACCGCTCACGACCTGGCTCCCGCACTCCTCAAGAGGCGGCTGCGTCTGATCGATCTGAGTGGGGCGTTTCGGCTGAGAGATGCCGGACTCTACCCTCGTTGGTACGGATTCGAACACCGGTTTGCACAGCACCTGTCGGAGGCCGTCTATGGGCTTACCGAGGTGGTGCGCACGGCAATCCGGGAGGCTCGACTCGTGGCCAATCCCGGCTGCTATCCCACTTCGGCTCTACTCCCCCTGATTCCTCTGCAGCAGGCCGGCATGGTGGCTCCTCAAAGCCGGATCGTCTGCGACTCCAAGTCGGGAGTGAGCGGAGCCGGAAAGACACCGTCCTCAAACACGCACTTTTCCGAAGTCACGGAAAGCTTCAAGGCCTACAACGTCTGGCGTCACCGGCATTCTCCCGAAATCTGGCAAGAATTGGGCCACAGGCGTCTCATTTTCACGGCCCATCTGCTGCCCATCAACCGGGGCATCCTCTCGACGATCTATTTGAGAACCGCAAGCTCCGCTTCGCCTGCGGCGGTCAGCGCCTGCCTGCAGCAAGCCTACGCCCGGGAACCCCTCATCCGTCTGTATCCCGAAGGTGAGTTTCCGGAGGTAAAGCACGTGGCCCACACCAATTTCTGCGATATTGGCTGGCGTCAGCAGGACCTGGATCTCATCATCGTGTCCACTATCGACAACCTGGGCAAGGGAGCGGCCGGCCAGGCGGTTCAAAACATGAATGTCATGCTGGGACTGGAGGAAACCCTGGGCCTGCTGTAACCGTCCGGTCGGCCCTGTCTCGGGGGTTTCGGGAAGAGTTTCCAAGCGGGAGGCGCTGTCGTGCGTTTGGTCGTCAAACTGGGCGGAAGCTTGTTGACGGAATCCGGGCTTCTCCATAGAATTGTCGCCCAACTCCTGGGCCTGAGGCGCCGCGGCCACCAGATCATCGTGGTTCACGGCGGCGGAAAGCAGATCAAGCATTACTTGAAGGAGTTGCGCATTCCCACAGAAACCCATAGGGGGTTGCGGGTTACCGACGCCGAGACCATGCGGGTGGTTCTGATGGTCCTGGGCGGCTTGGTCAACAAGAACATCGTAGCGGTTTTCAATAACCTGGCGGGAAGAGCCGTCGGTCTGTGCGGCGCCGACGGATCGAGTTTTCTGGCTCACAGATACCGGGATGACCAGGAGGAGGATCCTCCCTTCGACTACGGCCAGGTAGGAGAGATCTCCCAGGGAAATCCCTCCCTGGTGGACCTGCTGCTGGAGCACGACTACTGTCCGATTATCGCCTGTATCGGAGTGGGGCAGGACGCCACATTCTATAATGTAAACGCCGATGAGATGGCTTCGGCCGTAGCCCTCATCTGCCGGGCCGATCGGCTGATCTTTCTCACGGACGTCCCGGGCGTGCTGGATGCCGACCGTCAGGTCATTCCCCGACTCAGCCGGACGGAAATGGAGCGTCTGCGGCGTGAGGGCGTGATTTCGGAGGGCATGCTTCCCAAGACGCGGGCCTGTGAACGGGCCATCCGGGAAGGACTGTCCCAGGTGCATATTGTCGGCGGGCGTGAGGAAGATTGCCTGGCTCGGCTGCTGCAAAACGGTGAACCCCTGGGGACGGCGATTCACTGACGGTTGCCGCTCTCGCACTGCTCCCTGGAATCGGACACCGCTCCCATCGGTTCCCCGGTCAGTCTCTTGGGAGCTCCCCGGCGCTATCCACGGCGCCCAACTCACGGTTCGGAGGACTTTTCGATGAATCTGAAACAAATCGAGGAATTCGAGTCCCAGGTCCTGTTCAGCAACTACAAGAAGTATCCCCTGTTTGTGCAAAAGGGCCGCAAGTGCATGCTTTACGACTATGAGGGCAAGCGTTACCTCGATCTGCTCTCCGGCATAGCCGTCAGCGCTTTGGGCTACAATCATCCGCGCATCACCACCGCGATGCGCAAGCAGCTCAAGAAGTTGGTCCACATCTCCAACCTCTTCTATCACCCCTATCAGGCCTTGCTGGCCCGGAAGCTGCTGGAAATCTCGGGAATGGAGCGGGCATTCTTCTGCAACAGCGGCACCGAGGCCGTGGAAGCCTCCTTCAAGCTGGCTCGGGGCTACGCCTACAAGAACAAGCTGGGCGAAGGCAAGAACCAGGTTCTGACGCTGGACGATTCCTTCCATGGACGGACTTACGGAAGCCTTTCCGCCACCTACAACGACACCTACCGAACCCCATTCGGCCCCCTGGTCCCCGGGTTTCAGTTTGTGAAGCGCAACCTGGTGGAAGACCTGCAAGCCAAGTTCAATGACAAGGTCTGCGCCATTATCATCGAACCCATCCAGGGCGAGGGCGGCGTGCACTCCTGTTCCCGGGAATTTCTGCAAGCGGCCCGTGACCTCTGCCGAAAACACCGGGCCCTTCTCATTTTCGACGAGATCCAGAGCGGCCTGGGACGAACGGGACGCTACTTCTACTTTCAGAAGTTCGGTATCCGGCCGGACATCATTACCCTCGCCAAGCCACTGGGGGTAGGCTTGCCGCTGGGTTCGGTGCTGACCTCCAAAGAGATCTCGTTGACTTTTGGACCCGGCGACCACGGAACCACCTTCGGAGGAGGTCCCTTGGCTTGCCGCCTGGGATTCGAATTCATCAAGGTCCTTCAGGAAGAAGGGTTTCTCGCGGGAATTCGCGAGAAAGGGGAGTTTTTCAAGCAGAAACTGCTGGATCTGAAACGGAAGTATTCCTTCGTGGTGGATGTGCGCGGCGAGGGGCTGATGCTGGCTATCGAAGTCAATTTTCCGGCCCGCGAAATCGTCAACCAGTGCCTGGAGGCCGGTTTTGTGATCAACGTGACCGCCGGCACGGTGCTGCGTTTTCTGCCGCCCTATATCATCACCAGAAAAGAGATCGCTCGCTTTGTCAAAGCCCTCGACAAAATTTTCTCCAAAGTTCCCGCTGGTCAATAGGGCTCGGAGCATCCCGGCGGCAAACGGCGGGCCCCGGTGCATCCCTGCACCTCCGGCCCGCAGGCCCAGGGGCGGTGCTCATGTCTGATCCCGCCGCGCACGGTTCAGCCTCCAGGGAGCGTCTCAGCGTCTCCGATCTATTGTCCATTCAGGACCTGACTCCCGAGGACATCCAGCTAATCTTCACGGTCGCCCGTCGAATCAAGCTGGCCCCTGACGAATTCGCCGGCAGCCTGAAGGGCAAGACGCTGGCCATGATCTTCGAGAAGCCATCCCTGAGGACACGGGCGACCTTTGACGTGGGCATGACCAGCATGGGAGGACAGGCCCTGTTCCTGGACCACGGCGACGCCAAGCTGGGAGAGCGGGAATCCATCAAGGACGTGGCGCGCAATCTGGAACGCTGGGTCCACGGGATCGTGGCCCGCACCTATAAGAACCGCTCGGTGGTGGAGTTGGCGGAACATGCCCGGATTCCGGTGATCAACGGACTCACGGATCTGCTGCACCCCTGCCAAGCCCTGGCGGACTATTTCACCCTGAGCGAGAAGCTGCCGTTGGGCTCCGGTGTCAGACTCTGCTTCGTGGGAGACGGAAACAATACCTGTCACTCTCTGATCCTGGGGGCGGCCCGGCTGGGAATTGACTTGTCGGTGGCCAGTCCGGCCGGCTATGAACCCAACCCCGCGATCATTCGTGATGCCATGCGCACGGCTGCCGACACCGGCGCCACCATCACGATTGTGAGAAATCCCAGGGAAGCCGTCCGGGGGGCGCACGCTGTCTACACCGACGTATGGGCCAGCATGGGTCAGGAAGCGGAGACGGAAGACCGGGCAGCGGTATTTGCCGACTATCAAGTCAACAGCGAACTGATGGAACTGGCCGACAGGGAGGCGTTGTTCATGCACTGCTTGCCCGCTCATCGCGGCTATGAAGTGGCGCCCCAGGTTATCGACTCGCCGCAATCGGCGGTCTACGACCAGGCCGAGAATCGCCTTCACGTTCAAAAGGCCCTGCTGTTGCTGCTGATGAGTTAGAGGAGGTTTGTCGTGGTCAGGAAAGTCGTACTCGCCTATTCCGGCGGGTTGGATACCTCGATTATCATTCCATGGCTCAAGGAGAACTATGGCTGTGAAGTGATCGCCATGGCGGGCGATGTCGGCCAGGCCGAAGAGCTGGAAGGACTGCAGGAAAAGGCGCTGAAAACCGGAGCCAGCAAGCTCTACGTGGAGGATCTCAAGGAGGAGTTCATTCGGGACTACGTCTGGCCCACCCTGCGGGCCGGAGCCATTTTCGAGCGCAAATACCTGCTGGGAACCTCCATTGCACGCCCCATTCTGGCCAAGCGGCAGGTTGAGATCGCCATCCTGGAAGGAGCGGATGCGGTGGCTCACGGTTGCACCGGCAAGGGCAACGACCAGGTCCGTTTCGAACTCACCTACAAGGCCCTGGCTCCCCACCTGCAGGTGATTGCTCCCTGGCGGGAGTGGGACATCAATTCCCGGGAGGACGCCATCGATTACGCCCACCAGCGGCGAATCCCCATCACGGCAAGCAGGGAAAAGATCTACAGCGAGGACCGCAACCTGTGGCACCTCAGCCATGAAGGGGGGGCGCTGGAAGACCCGACCTCCGAACCCGAGGAATCGGTCTGGAGTCTCACCGCGGCGCCGGAGGAGGCGCCCGACAAACCCCGCTACCTGGAAGTGGAATTCGAATCCGGGACCCCGGTCGGACTGGACGGCCGGCGCCTGGCGGCCGCCGAACTGGTCGAGCAGGCCAACCGGATTGGGGGAGAACACGGCATCGGCCGGGTCGACATGGTCGAGAACCGATTGGTGGGAATGAAGTCCAGAGGGACTTACGAGACTCCGGGCGGAACCATTCTGATGCAGGCCCACCGAGAGCTGGAGTCCATCTGCCTGGACCGGGACACGCTGCGGGTCAAGGACATGCTGGCTCTCACCTACGCCGACCTGGTCTACAACGGGCAGTGGTTCACCCCGCTACGCGAGGCCCTGGATGCCTTTGTGACGGCGACTCAACAGCCGGTCAGCGGCGCCGTCCGCCTGAAACTCTACAAGGGCAACCTCACGGTGGCCTCCCGCTCCTCCCGCCACAGCCTCTACCGGGAAGACCTGGCCAGCTTCGACCAGGCCGGCGGCTACCGGCAGGCAGACGCGGAGGGGTTCATCAACCTCTTCGGACTACCCGTTCAAGTCCGCGCCCTGCTTCAGCGGCAACCATCGGACCGCTGAGAGCGGGGTTGGCCGGCACGGTTGGACCGCGCATGTTCCCTATCGTGGGACGCGGTTCGCACAATGAAACGGAAGGTTGGAGCCGTGAGTATCTGGGGCGGAAGGTTTACCCAAGGCATGGATGAGGCTTTCGAGCGCTTCAACAGCAGTTTAAGCCTGGATCGGCGGCTCATTCTGGAAGACATCGAGGGCTCCATGGCTTACGCCGAGGCGCTGGAAAAGGCCGGTGTGCTCTCTCCCCGGGAACTCCGCCGGATCCTGGAGGGATTGGGTGAAATCCGCAGCCGGGCCCAGCAGGACCTCAATTTCCTGGCGGAGGCGAAGGACGAGGATGTTCACAGCTTCGTGGAAGCACAACTGGTGGAGACCATTGGAGAAGCCGGGTTGAAGCTCCACACCGGAAGAAGTCGAAACGACCAGGTGGCGGTGGATACCCGGCTTTTTCTCAAGAAAGCCATCGGCCAGGTCCAGCAGGGTCTCAAGGCGTTGATGGGCGAGCTGCTGAACCAGGCCAGGAGGCACACCGATGTGGTGATTCCCGGCTACACCCATTTGAGGAAGGCCCAGCCCATTCTGCTGGCCCACTATCTGCTGGCCTATTTCGAGATGTTCTCCCGGGACCGCGAGCGTTTCGAGGACTGCTTCCGCCGCACCGATTGCATGCCCCTGGGAGCGGGAGCACTGGCCGGCAACGCCTTTGCCGTCGACCGCGAGGCCCTGCGCCGGAAACTCGATTTCGCCCGCATGACGGCCAACAGCCTCGACGCCGTCAGCGACCGGGACTACCTGGTGGACTTTGTCAGCGCCGGCTCACTCACGCTGGTGCACCTGAGCCGACTGGCCGAGGACTTGATCTTTTTCTCGACGCCCGAGTGCGGCTGGGTCGAGCTTTCGGATCAAGTCACCACCGGAAGCAGCCTCATGCCTCAAAAGAAGAATCCGGATTCCCTGGAACTGCTGCGAGGCAAGTCGGGAAGAATCATCGGCAATCTCACCAGACTCCTGGTTCTGCTCAAGGGACTGCCCTTGACCTACAACAAGGACCTGCAGGAAGACAAGGAGGCTCTCTTCGACACCCTGGACACCCTGCTGGACTGCCTCCAGGTGGCTCAGGTGGTGGTCGGCACCCTCAAGATCGATGCCGAGGCGGCCAGGAGAACCCTGGAAGGCGACTTCATGGCCGCCACCGATCTTGCCGATTACCTGGTCCGCAAGGGAATGCCCTTCCGCGAGGCCCATCAGCTGGTGGGGCGAATCGTTCTGGAATGCGAAGGGCGGCGCATCCGGCTCTCGGAATTGCCGCTGAGTCGCTACCGGCAGTTTTCTCCGCTCTTTGCCGATGATCTCGTCGAAACCCTTTCGGTCCGGCATAGCCTCGAGGCGCGGTCCGTCCCGGGCGGGACGGCGCCGGCCCGAGTTGCCGAAGCTCTGTCGCGGGCGGAGCAGTCCCTGGGGCTGAAGAACTCCTCTGAAAGGTAAACACGTGTCTGAAAGCTGGACCCTGAATGCTGCCGAGATTTTACCGCCCAAGGACTTCCAGGCAGCCGCCGTGGCTTCCGGGATCAAGCCGTCAGGCCTGGATGTGGCCCTGCTCTACTCCACCCGGCCCTGCTGGGGAGCATCGGTGTTCACCACCAACGCCGTCAAGGCCGCTCCGGTGGTCGTCTCCCAACGACACCTGCTTGAAAGCCGGGGCGCGTTGCAAGCCATGATCGTCAACTCGGGAAACGCCAATGCCTGCACCGGGGAACCCGGCATGATCGCTGCCCGGGCCATGGCCGAGGCCACCGCCAGGACGCTGTCCATCCCGATGCAACAGGTCCTGGTGTGCTCCACCGGAGTCATTGGAGTTCCCCTTCCGGCGGAACGCATCACCGGCAAACTGGATGACCTGAAACAGGGATTGAGTTCCGAGGGTCTGGGGGCCGCCGCTCGGGCCATCCTGACCACCGACACCCGACCAAAGGTCTGCACCGCCGAAACCTCCATAGACGGCCGGCCGGTGCGCATTGCCGGCATGACCAAGGGGGCCGGCATGATTCATCCACAAATGGCCACCACCCTGGGGTTTGTGCTGACCGATGCCGCGATCGGTCCTGCCCTGCTGCGGGAAGCGCTCGCGCAGGCCAACCGGCGCAGTTACAACCGGATTTCCGTCGACGGGGACACCTCGACCAACGACACCCTGGCCGTCATGGCCAACGGTGGCTCGGGAATGCCGGCGATCCAGCCACACAGTTCCGCCCTGGAACTATTCGTCGAGGGGCTGACCCGGGTATGCCAGAGTCTGGCTCAGCAGGTTGTCCGGGATGGAGAAGGCGCCCGCAAGTTTGTGACCATACGGGTGACCGGCGCCCCTTCCGAGGAGGACGCGGCCCAAATCGCCCGGAGCATCGCCAATTCCCCCCTGGTAAAGACGGCCCTGGCCGGGGAGGATGCCAACTGGGGGCGGATTATCTGCGCCGCGGGCTATGCCGGCGTTCCTTTCGACAGCAGCCGCGTCTCCATTTCCCTGGGGGACCTGGTCGTCTGCCGTGAGGGTGGAGCCGTGGACTTTGAAGAAAACCGCGCCAGCGAGATCCTGCGTCAACAGGACATCGATCTCACCGTTCACCTGCATGCCGGCAGTTCGGATGCCACCTTTTGGACCTGCGACCTCACCATCGAGTACATTCGCATCAATGCCGACTACCGCACCTGAGGCGGTGGAGAGGCGCCACTTGCCGGACTCCCCTCTACAGAGCCGTGCCTTTCAAGATGGGAGCGCCAGGCTAAAATGACCATACTGGTGCCGGCCCTGCGTTTCTACCTGGTCCTGTGGCTTCTGTCCATGGGGATCATTTACCTTCAAGGCCGACTGTCCCGGATTCTCTTTTTCCCAACCGAAAGAGCAACTGCCGCAACTTTCCTGCTTTGGGGCCTGGGAGTAGCCCTGCTGCTGATTGCGCTATCGCTCTTCGCCAGCAGGAATTTTCGCTGGGCTCGACAACTGGATCAGGAGTTCCGAAGGATACTGGCCCCCTTGGGGAGTTGGCAGATCGGAGCCATCGCCCTGTTCAGCGGTACGGCCGAAGAAGTCTTCTTCCGAGGCGCCATTCAACCTCTGCTGGGACTGGTTCCCACCAGCCTGCTCTTTGGAGCCGTGCACCTTATTCCCCACAAGGTGTTTCTCCCGTGGGCCGCCTACGCGGCCTTCGCAGGCCTTCTCTTCGGATCTCTCTTCGAGCTGAGTGGCACCCTGTTCCCCAATACCCTGTCGCATGTCGCCGTCAACTTTGTCATGATCTGGCTGCTCAACCATTCGGAACCGGCTCCATCCACCGATTCGGGCTGACCGCCGGGCTCGAATCGCGCCGGATCAAACCCATTCCATGACCCGTTTTATTCCCCTGCAATGGCTGCTTCTTGAACAGTGGCGCCGCAACCACCTGGCCGCCACTTTTTCGGCCGCCCTCATCGGCGCCGGGTTCATGCTCGTCATGCCCTTTCTGCCGATTTACGTGGCTCAACTGGGGGTTGAGTCCAAAGCGGAGGTGGCCATCTGGTCGGGGCTCATCCTGGGAATCAGCCCTCTGATCACCTCGTTCGTCGGTCCCCTCTGGGGAAAGCTGGCCGACCGCTACGGCCTCAGGATCATGGCCATCCGCGTCTCACTGGTTCTGTTCGTGATCTGGTTTTTGATGGGCCTGGCCAGAAACGTTCAGGAGCTGTTGTTTCTCAGGATTCTCTCGGGGTTCTTCGGGGGATTCGGATCCGTCTCAGTCGCCCTGGTGGCCCACTCCGCTCCAAAGGACAGGATCACGCGGGCGATCGGCGGTCTACAGGCAACCCAAACCTTCAGCATGGCCCTGGGCCCATTCCTGGGAGGCCTTCTGGCAGCCTGGATCGGTATTCGAAACACCTTTTTCGTCACGGCGGCAATGTGTTTCCTCACCCTGGTGTTGTTTCTCCTTCTATACCGGGACAACCCCAATCGAGATTCTTCTCGAGCAGCTCCCGAAGACGAGACCGCCCCCGGGGGCCTGTTCTCCCTGTGGCGACTACCCAACCTGAAGGTCCTGGCTTTCTTGCTGCTCGTGGCCACCGTGATCGAACGCAGCTTTGCCCCGGCCATCCCGCTATTCGTAACCTCCGTGACCGCCAATCAGGTCCGGGCGGCAAGCTTGTCCGGCCTGATCCTCTCCCTGTCCGCCTTCGGGGAAAGCCTGGCTGCCTGGTATTTCGGCCGAAAGATGGCTCGATCCCCGGCCCGCAGGCTCCTTCTGCAGCGGCTGGGCCTCGGGCTTGCCTTTTGCCTGGCGCTGACCCTGGCGACCAGCGCTACCCATCTCCTGGTGCTTCGGGTCTCGCAGGCATTTCTGGCGGGGGGCATCGTGACCATTGCCTACAGCCTCGCCAGCCGGGTCATTCCCAACGAGCGGCGGGCTTCCGGCTTCGGCCTGCTTTCGAGTTTCACCATGATGGGCAACGCCTTCGGCCCCATCCTGTCCGGACTGTTGGCCTCCATTAGCGTGTACTGGGTTTTTTGGGGGGACGGGATCCTCTACGGGCTGCTTGCGCTGATGGTCTATCGACGGGTCGGAGGCAGAAAGGCAGTGGAGAGTGGAGAGTGAAGAGTGGAGAGTTGTTGCTTTCGGGAACAGGCAAAGTCCGGGCCTTGCCCTGCCGGCGGATCACACGAGGGTGAAACAACGCATCTTCATGGCCTGACGGGAACAAGGGCCATGTCGTGCAAAACCGGTTTTCTATTTATTGAACATGGATGCACAGGATAAACAGGATAAACATCATTGCGTCGGCTTGTGCTTCACTTGGGCTCACCGGCATTTGCTGCCGCCGCCTACGCGGCTCGGCACCCATAGGCGACGTTTCCCATGGGCTGACGCCCACGGCTAAGTGCTGCCGCGGCTTCGCCGCTCTTAAGGAAGCCGGCTAAAGCAGCAAATTCTCAGGTAAGCCCGGCCCCCGCCCCTCACGCCGGGGCGGATCATTCAGAGGAGAAACAGCCAGCCCTTTTCGTTATGGAAATGAAGACGAACCACGAATGAACACGAATTCACACGAATGCAGGTGGACTCACTCGAACGAGAAGCGGCACCACAATGCTTCTGCAACGCTGTTACCCTGGTATGACTTCGTGTCCTTCGTAGATAACCCCTCGATCTCGATTGTCACACCCCCCAATCCACAACTCATCAATCCGTTTATTGGTGTTCATTCGTGTCCATTCGTGGTTCGCCGTTTTCCTTTAGAGTGAAACAACGAATCTTCATAGCCGGTCGGGAACAAACACCCTGTTCCCTTAGCACGGTTTTCTACCTAATTGAACATCGGTGCGCAGGATTAGCAGGATGAGAGCTTCCTGCACCAGAAGCCAACTCGGGCGATGATCCGGTGCGGATTTGCGGATTCCCGGCATTAGAAGCCAGCCGTTTCCTGAAGAATCCTGTGCATCCTGTGCATCGATGTTAATGATCTCTTTAAATCACGATGGGGTCGGAAGCCCCCCACGGGCTCCGCCGCGGTCCTTGTTGCTTCTTCGCGGACAAATCCTCTTTGTCCCTTGTGTCCTTCGTAGACCCCCTTGCCGACCTTCGTCCCATCCCTCTTGGGCCTTCTCCAGCGCCTTGGTGTCCCTTCGTCGTTCTTCGTGTGTCTTCGTGGATCACTCTTTTCCTTTTGTCTTTTTTCGTTTGTTTCAAATAAGTGACCAGCCCTATTCTCCGATGAACTGCAACAGGACTTTCCGCTGACGGGGTCGATTGTCGAAGTCGACCAGCACCACCTGCTGCCAGGTCCCGAGCTTCAACTCCCCGTCGGCGAACGGAACCTGCAGCGACGGACCCAGCAGCGCCGCCCGGACGTGTGAAAAGCCGTTGCCGTCGCCCCAGCGAGCGTTGTGCGCGTAATCGGCAGCCTGCGGCAACAGGCGTTCGAACGCGTCCTGGAGGTCCTGGACGCAACCCGGCTCATATTCCAGGGTGGTCAGGCCCGCGGTGGAGCCGGGGACAAACAGAGTGATTACACCGGCCGAGAGCGATTGCCCGGCCAGGGCGGATTGGATTTCAGAGGTGATATCCACCACATCGCAGAAACCTCGCGTGGACAAGCGGATGGTTCGACTTTCAACCGGCACGGGTGTTCCTCCTTGGATCTCCTCTTGCCGAATCCCGATTGCGAGCGGGTCAGCCCTCCACTGGATAGTAATGGCCCTCGCAAACAATCCTGGCGGGTCCGGTGAGTGACATTTGGTTATTCTCCTGCCAATGAACCTGCAGGATCCCTCCCACGGTATGGACCTGAACCGTCCGGTCGGAGGCCCCGTTCAGGCAAGCGGCCACGACCGCGGCACAGCCTCCCGTGCCCGAGGCCAGGGTCTTCCCCACCCCACGCTCCCAGAAGCGAACGGCCAGATTGCCTCGGTCCAGGACCTGCACGAACTCCACGTTGGTGCGGCGCGGAAAGCAGGGATGGACTTCAATCCGTTGCCCCAGTCCTTCCCAATCGGTTTTCTCCAGATCTTCCACTATCAGTGAGCAGTGCGGGTTGCCCATCGATGTGACCGTGACCCGACAAATGAGCTCCTCGACTGTCAGCGGATACCCCACCAGAGAGGCGCCGGGGACATCCGGTCGGAAGTCGATGGCTCCTGGATCCAGAATCGGCTCCCCCATCGACAGATTGAAACTGTAACCGGGCGGTTCGGAGCCCGTCAGCGTCAGCCGCTTGGCGCCGGCGCGGGTTTGGATGGTGAGGGCCCTGCCGGCTGCCTGCCCCTGCTGGATCAACAAGGCCGCCAGGCAGCGCAGGCCGTTGCCGGAGATTTCCGCCTCGCTCCCGTCCGCATTGAAGACCTGCATGGAAAGGTCCGGCCGTGGAGAGGCCTCCGTCTGCCGAAACAGGATCAGGCCGTCCGCTCCCAGGTCGAAGGAGCGCCGGCATACCTGCCGGGCGACCCTGGAGGCATCCTTCCCGTCCAGTTGCCGGGCATCGACGATCACGAAGTCGTTGCCCAGGGCCTCTGCTTTGGCAAATTGCATCGGTGTTGGGGCCTAAAGGGAATCCCCGGCTTCGAAGTGGGTGAGTTCCTTGAATTGAAGGTAGCGGCGCCGAATGTCGGACGTCTTCAACTCCGTGAGCCGGTTCAGGCTGAAGGCTTCCACGTTGAAGGAGGCCAGCACCGAACCATATATGACCGCCTGGCGAAGGGATTGGTCGTTGAGCTGCCCGCATCGGGCCAGGTAACCCACCAATCCGCCGGCAAAACTGTCTCCGGCGCCGGTGGGGTCGAAGACTTCCTCCAACGGGAAAGCCGGTGCACCGAAGATGGATCCGCCGTGGTACATGGCGACTCCATATTCGCCCTTCTTGACGACCAGAGTCTTGGGGCCCCATTCGGCAATGCGCCGGGCCGCCTGGGTCAGATTGTGCTCCCCGGTGAGCATCCGCACTTCGGCATCGTTGATGATCAGGATATCCACCCGCCCCAGCGTCTCCCGGAGCTCATCGGGCTTGGACTCGATCCAGTAGTTCATGGTGTCGCAGGCCACAAATCGGGGTTTTTCCACCTGGGAGAGCACGCCTGCCTGCAGCACCGGATCGATGTTGCCCAGAAAGACGCAATCCGACTGCCGGTAGGCGTCGGGAATGCGCGGACTGAAGGTTTCGAAGACGTTGAGCCGGGTATCCAGGGTCCTGGCTTCATTGAGGGCAAAGCCGTACTCGCCTCTCCAACGGAAGGTCTTTCCGGGTGCTTTTTGCAGCCCCCCAATGTCTATGGAGAAATCCCTGAACAACTGCAGGTGCTCTTCCGGGAAGTCCTCCCCAACCACGGCAACCAGGCGAACGGGAGAAAAAAAGCTGGCCGCCAGGGAGAAATAGGAGGCCGAGCCTCCCAGGACCTCCTCGGCCTTGCCGAAAGGGGTTTCAACGGAGTCGAAAGCCACCGAGCCCACAACCAGGATTGACATTTGCGGTAGGTTCTCCTTGGAGAATGGTTCAGGACAGGTACTTGCCGACCAGTGGGCGCAGTTTTTCCCTGGTGGCGGCGGGAATGAGGCGACGATCCGTAAGCAAGGCCGACCTCAGCGCCGAACGGCACTTGCAGGGCGGCGTTTCGCCCAGTTGAGCCACCGCTTTACGGATCAGTTCTTGGGCGTTTTCGCTGTTCTGGTTCAGAACGGCGATCACCTGGTCCACCGTCACCGCGTCATGTTCCGGATGCCAGCAATCGTAGTCGGTCACCAGGGCCAGGGTGGCGTAGCAGATCTCGGCTTCCCGGGCAAGCTTGGCTTCCTGGAGATTGGTCATCCCGATCACGTCCATGCCCCAACTCCGGTAGAGCTTCGACTCGGCCAGGGTTGAAAAGGCCGGTCCCTCCATGCACAGGTAGGTGCCTCCCCGCCTTGCGCTCACTCCCACCGCGGCTGCCGCCGACTCCAGTTGCCGGCTCAGGTCCGGGCATACCGGATGGGCAAAGCTGATGTGCCCCACCAGCCCCTCTCCAAAGAAAGTCGAAATCCGGCCCCGAGTTCGATCGAAGAATTGATCCGGGATGACAATGTCCAGCGGACGATGCTCCTCCTTGAGCGATCCTACCGCGCTGGCCGAGATCAGGGTCTCCACCCCCAGGACCTTCATGGCGTAGATGTTGGCCCGAAAGTTGAGTTCCGACGGCAGGATGCGATGACCCCGCCCGTGTCTCGCCAGAAAGGCGACCCGTTTCCCGCTGAGCTTGCCGACCGCCAGCCGGTCCGAGGGAGGACCGAAGGGTGTCTCGACTGCAACCTCCTCCATCTCCTCCAGGCCTTCCATGCCGTAGAGTCCGCTGCCTCCAATGATTCCGATGGGAATGGGTTGCAAAATCCCTCCTTCTCCGGGAACAGACCGCCCCGCCCCGTCACTCCTCTACCAGCTCAATCAGGACCCCGTGAGTCGAACGCGGATGGAGAAAGGCGATCCGGCGGCCTTGGTAACCGGTTCCGTCCGCATCGGGCAGGATCTGGATCCCGGCCTTGCGGAAAGCCGCCAGCTTCCGGTCCAGGTCCTGGACCTTGAAGCAGATGTGGTGCACGCCCTCTCCCCTCTTGGCCAGAAAGCGGCAGATGGGCGAGGTAGGATCTGTGGCCTCCAGGAGCTCAATCCGACTCTCTCCAACCGGCAGCATGGCCACTTTCACCTTCTGCTCTTCAACGTTGACGGCAGCTTCCATTTCGAGACCCATGGCCACCTGGTAGCTGCGCAGAGCCTTTTCGATGGAATGGACGGCGATACCGATGTGGTCGAGCTTCATGGACCGTCGGGCCTCTCCGCACCCGCGCCGGGAACCGTCCCAGCGGGGCCTGGATTCTATCCCAAATGGCCCCGGACAGATAGCCTTTTCAAGGAGATGGCCTGCAGAGATCAGGACAGGGCAGGTGCCTGAATGACCAGGTCCTACACAGGCCGGCACAGCCCGCTCAGACACTCCGGGAGGACTGTTGACTCCCCCAGGCAGCCTCTTGGCGGACTCCATGAGAAATGGGGTTCGCCCCGGGGCTTTCCCGGGAACTGTGTTAGGATGCAGGTTTTTTGACGGGTCCCTCCCGACCCGGAGGCGCCATGCTGGAATCGCTGATCGATCGCATCAAGGACAGGCTGGTCGCATACGTTAAGGACCGCTACGGGTATTCCCTTCTTCAGGTGGTCGCGGAGCAACCGCCCAAGGTCGAGCTGGGAGACCTGGCCTTCCCCTTTTGCTTTGAGCTGGCCAAGCACCTGAGGAAGGCGCCCCGCCAGATCGCCGCCGAGATCGCGCAGGATCTCCCCGATCTTCCGGGCGTGGCCAAAGTGGAGGTCGCCGGCCCCGGCTACCTCAATTGCTTCCTGAAACGGGATGACATTTTCAGGAAACTGCTGCAGCCAACCGAGGATCAACCCTTTCACCTCGACTCGGGAAAGGTCATCGTAGAACACACCAATATCAACCCCAACAAGGCCGCTCACATCGGACACCTTCGCAACGCTGTGTTGGGCGATACCTTCGCCCGCCTGCTGCGCTCGGTCGGTGAGCGGGTCGAAGTCCAAAACTACATTGACGATACCGGTGTCCAGGTCGCCGACGTGGTGGTCGGCTTCAAGTATCTGCAAAAGAAGACCCTGGAGGAAGTCAAGGCTCTTCCCGGCAATTTCGACTACTACTGCTGGGATCTCTACGCCAGGGTTTCTTCCTTCTATGAGGCTGCTCCCGAGAACCGCGAGCTTCGGGGTCGGACCCTTCGGGAGATCGAGGCAGGCGAGGGCGAAACCGCCGACATCGCCCGCTACGTTTCCCGAACTATTGTCCGCTGCCACCTGGAGACCATGAATCGCATCGGCGTTGCCTACGACCTGCTCCCCAAGGAGAGCGATATCCTCCACCTCAACTTCTGGAGTCATGCCTTTCAACGATTGAAGGACGCCAAGGCGATCCACTACGAAACCGACGGAAAGCACCGGGGATGCTGGGTCATGAGAGCGGGAGAATACAGCCTGCACGGACGGGTCCGTTCCACCGACAATGCAGGGCACGAAGAAGACAAGATCATTGTCCGTTCCAATGGCACCGTCACCTATGTGGGCAAGGACATCGCCTACCAGCTCTGGAAGCTGGGGCTGCTGGGCATGGATTTTTTCTATCGTCCCTTCCACACCTATCCGGACGGCCATCGGGTCATGATGACCAGTTCCGAGGCCAATCAGGATCCGACCGACTCGAATTTCGGCCGGGGCGAACGGGTCTACAACGTCATAGACTCCCGCCAGTCCTACCTGCAGAACATCGTGGTCGCCGGCCTCCGGGCTCTCGGGTTCCACCTCCAGGCCGATCGCTCCACCCACTTCTCCTATGAGATGGTGGGCCTCTCGCCGGCCTGCTGCCAGGATCTGGGAATCCGACTGTCGGAAGAGGACCGGCGGCGCCCCTACGTGGAGGTCTCCGGCCGCAAGGGGCTTGGAGTGAAGGCCGACGATCTGATCGACAGGCTTCTGGAAAAGTCGGCAGCCGAGGTGCAGGCTCGCCACCCCCAGCTCCCAGCCGGGGAGGTGGAAGCCATCGCCCGCTCCATCGCGGTGGGCGCCCTGCGCTATTTCCTGCTGAAGTACACCCGTAACTCGATCATCGCTTTTGATTTCCGGGAGGCCCTGAGCTTCGAAGGGGAAACCGGACCCTATCTGCAATACACCGTGGTGCGCATCAACAGTATCTTTCGCAAGGTTGAAGCCCTCGATTCCCGATTCAGCCGCCAGTCGCTTCTGGAATTCATGGATCAGCCAAAAGCCGCTGCCTTCCTCGGCCAGGCCATCAGCGATGACTTCTGGACCCTCCTATACCTGGCCGCCCAGCTCGAGACCCAGGTCCGCGTCGCCATTCACACCTGCGAGCCGGCCGGAGTGGCCAAATACCTCTTCAATCTGGCCCAGGCCCTCAACCACTTCTACCACCGTCATCGGATCAAGGACGAGCCCGATCCCTTGAGAAAAGGGTTCTATCTGGCCCTGATCACAATCCTGCGAGACCAACTGCAGCAGGGCCTGGATTTGCTGGGAATTTCCGTTCCGGAGCGGATGTAAGCGACGTAGGGGACCCGCGTGGGGTGAGAAGAGGAAAAGAGTGATCCACGAAGGTGCACCAAGAACTACGAAGGGCCACTAAGAAAGACACCAAGGAAAAAACGATATAGTCCAGGGAGAGTCGGCGAGGCCAGGGCGTAGCCCGATGTTGAGCCAGTAGGGGGCGCTTTCCCCCGCCTCGTGAGTTACAGCGATGACTAACATCGATGCACAGGATGCACAGGATTTTTCAGGAATCCGCTAGCGTGTATTCCTGAGCATCCGCAAATCCGCGCGCGATAATTGCCGGAGCCGGCTTCTCGTGCAGCAAGCTCTCGTCCTGTTTGTCCTATTCATCCTGTGCATCGATGTTAATAACAAGAAGATATCGATCCCCGGCGTCGAACCGCTTCCCCTCAATGCATCGAACCTCCCCTGGCGTCAAGGCACTCTCCATCCATTCTCTCCATCCATGTTTCCTGATACCGCCAACCGGACTTCGCCCCGCTCTGCCCGCCTGGTGAGAAACGGAGGGTCAGCTTCCGGTGCTTTGATAGCCGCGCACCCCCCGACTCCACACAAAGAGAGCCAGCAGCAGGAAGGTCGCCGCCACCACCGGCACCAGGGCAAAGAAGGCGGCGAATTCGTGGCGCTGCAGAAAATAGGTGGTTGGGTAGAAGGAAGCGAAGGCAAAGGGAATGATCCAGCTCAACAGGAACTGGATGAAGACATTGTAGATGGTCACCGGATAGCGCCCGAATGCGATCATGTTGAAGACGGGCGGAGAGACACCCACCCTGTCCTCGAACCAGAAGCTCAGGCTGCTGAGTATCACGAACACCGAGAGATAGATGGTCACGCCACAGACCGTCATCAGCAGAAACAGAAACAGGTCCAGCGGGGTCAAGGGAAGGTCCAGCTTGTGCCAGACATAGGCGACCACCACCAGGCCGGTGGCAAACTCCTGAAAGGATTCGATTCGAAAGGCCTCGAAGATCACCTGGAAGAGGGAATGCAGGGGGCGCATCATGATCTGATCGAACCGGCCCTCCATGATGTAGCGCTCGCCGAACTCGTAGAGGTTCATGCTGAGCACGTTGAAAAGACCCAGACAGATCAGGTTGAACCCGTAGATGAAGAGCAGTTCATCGAATTCCCATCCCTGGAGGGAACTCACCCGATGAAAAAGGATGTAGAGGAAGCCGAAGCTGGCCACCGTGCCCGCCAGGCTGGTGGACACCGCGATCAGGAAGTCTCCCGGGTAGGCCAGACGGACCTTGATGTACTGGGCAAAATAGTAGCCCAAAATGGAGAGGTGTCTCACTTGGATTTTCCGGGAGGTGAAATCTTCATGTCCATTCACAATCCATGGGCTTTCGCCCACGGCTACCTGCTGGCGCCGCCTTCGCGGCTCGATGGGTCGCCCGGGCGTTCGCCCGAGGATTATCACTCACTACATTCTTCCCAAGACTGCAATTTCTGGTGAGCGAGGCCCCCGCCCTGCCGTGCGGATCATTCGAGGAAAAACACCCAATCGTCATTAAAGACGAACCACGAATGAACACGAATTCACACGAATGCAGGTGGACTCACTCGAACGAGAAGCGGCAGCAAAATGTCTCTGCAACGCTGCTACCTTGGTATGATTTCGTGTCCTTCACAGATAACCCCTCGATGTCGATTGTCACACCCCCCAATCCACAACTCATCAATGCGTTTATTGGTGTTCATTCGTGTCCATTCGTGGTTCGCCGTTTTCCTTTGCCCCATCCCTCTTGAGCCTTCTCCAGCGCCTTAGTGGCCCTTCGTCGTCCTTCGTGGCCCTTCGTGGATAGCTCTTTTTCTTTTGTCTTTTTTCGTTTGTTTCGGACAAGACATCCGGGTCAGCCACCCTGCACGGTCAGTTTCGTCGCCGCTTTCCGCCAGAACCAGTGTCCCAGCCCCACCAGCACCAGTGTCCATCCCAGGCCCGACAGGAAGCTGATGACCAGTTGCTCTCCTTGATACTTGCCCATGTAGATCATCAGCGGCGTAAAGCTGATCAATTGAAAGGGGAGCCATCTCGAGATCTGGGCCAGCGTATCCGGAAAGAAGCTGATTGGAATCAGCAGTCCGGAAAGAATCTCCACCAGAAAGTACTTTGCGCGAATCAAGCCCAGGATGGAGTGCAGATAGACGGCGCAGGTGCCGACCAGGAAATTGAGCGCCGCAAAGATCAGAAAGGAGAAAAATAGCGCGGCCACGAAGGCCAGGGCAGAGTAAGGGGAGGCCGGAGCCCGCAGGGGAAACACCACCAGGATGGCCAGAGCGGTGGGGATGGTGAACATGAAGAGCCGGAAGAATGACTCGCCCGCCGCTTGGGCGATATTCATCCACTGGTAGTTCACCGGCCGGGTCATCTTGGCGGCGATGTGCCCCAAGAGGATGTCATTGGCGATTTCTCGATCGATATTGTTAAAGTAGAATGTACGAATAATGAATCCAACTGATACATACGTAATCATTTCCTCGAAAGTAAATTCCCCCAGGGACTCCTTGCCTTGGTAGAGCGCCTTCCAAATGAAGTAGTAGACGGAAACATTGACCATGTAGGTCAGGATCCCCGTGTAGTAGCGCAGTCGGTAAGCCAGGATCTTGAGGAAGGCAATTCTGGCGAAGGCGATATAGGGGCTGACCGTCAAGAGGACGCGACCTCGCCACGGCTGTAGATCTCACGCACGATTTCCTCGATGGTGGTGTCGTCCAGGGTGACATCCCGAACCGCCAGGGAGTTCACGATGGCCTTGATCAGCTCGGCCGAGGCCACCTGTTTCTTGTCGAAAACGGCTTGGCAGCGAAGGGCGTCCAGTTGCTGAAACTCCACCGAAGAGTTGAACCCCAGCCGCCCGAAATCCACCTGGGCCGGCTCTCTCAACTCGAAAACGATCTGGGACTTGCACTCGAATCGTCCCCGCAGGTCTTCCAGGCTGCCGTCGAAAAGCAGGTGACCGCGATCGATGATCAAGACCCGCCGGCAAAGCTCTTCGATATCGGAGAGATCGTGGGTGGTCAAAACCACTGTTACCTGCAGTTCGGCGTTGATTCTCTTCAGAAATTGCCGGATGTTCTCCTTGGCCACCACGTCCAACCCGATGGTGGGTTCATCCAGAAAAACGATCCTGGGGCGGTGCAGGAAGGCGGCAGCCAGATCGCAGCGCATCCGTTCTCCCAGGCTCAACTTGCGAACCGGGGTGTGCAGCAGGGGCTTGAGGTTGAGGACCGCGTCGAAGATCTCCAACTGTTCCTCGAAGGTGCGGTCGCTGATGTCGTAGATGCGCTTGAGCAGTTGGAAGGACTCGACCACGGCGATGTCCCACCAGAGCTGTGTCCTTTGTCCGAAGACCACGCCGATCCCCCGGGTGTACTGGTGCCGGTCCAGGTAGGGAACATATCCGTTGGCCCGAATCGAACCCGAGGAGGGGACCAGAATTCCGGTCAACATCTTGATGGTGGTGGATTTCCCCGCCCCGTTGGCCCCGATGTAACCCACCATTTCACCCGGGTCCACGCTGAAGGAAACGTCGTCCACCGCCCGCACCTCTCGGGGGTTTCGCCGGACGAGGTTTTGAATGCCTCCCCAGACACCCTCCTTGCGGTCGTAGGTCTTGAACCGCTTGGATACTCTGCTGACTTCAATTACCGCCATTCTTGATTCACCCTGTCTTGACCGGAGATGCCGGACGTTTGTAGAAGCCGACCTTCCCTATTGAGCCCGGGATTCCGCGGCGCAGCCAGGCCCGTCGGAGAAGCCGGAAAACTCCAGCGGCGCCGGCAAACTCCCACCTCCGCCTTGAGGCACCCCTATTTCGCCCGCTCGAACGGGCGCTGTCAGTGGAAGATTCAGGAAGTGGGCCGGAAATAGAGAACCATGGCGGCGCCAACGGCTACCAGGACAAACCCAAGATAAAGCAACGGATTGGGGGCCGTCTTGGGAGGATGAAGCAATACCGAACCCAGGACGTTCACCAGCGGCGCCCCGCCAAACACCAGAGGCATGACGTACAGGGGCTTCCCCCCGGACTTGAACGCCCAGATGATACAGATGGCGCCGGCCGCTCCCAGGCAACCGGCAAGGACGGCCGTCAGGGTTCCACCGGCGGTGAACCCCTGGAATCCTCCCTTGGACCACAGGGTCACTGAAGGCACCAGGACGGCAATCAGAAAGTAGGCGAAACCGACACAGAGGAGTGCGCGCAGCGGACTGGCCAGCTGGGCCTGACCGCGGTGCAGGGTGACGCCGTACATGCCCCAGGCTAATACCGCTCCGCATACAAAGGTAAGCCAGTTCATTGTTATCGTCTTCCTTTCCTGTCGTTCAAAAGCCGCTCCGGCGGGTGGTGCTCGCCGAAGCAGTAGAGAAACTCCCGAGTCCGAATGTAGAGCCTGCCCTCGGAGATGGCCGGTGTGGCGCTGCATTCGCTCCCGAGGTCGTTCACCGACAACACCTGCCAGTCGGCTCCCGCCCGAATCACACTCACCTTCCCTTCGTGGCTGACGGCGAAGATCTTATCATCCCCCGCCACCGGCGAAGCGTAGTAAGTTCCCAGCGCCTCCCGGATGCGATCCTGCTTGAGCACGCTTCCGTTGGAGGGGTCCAGTGCCGTCAATATTCCACCCTCCTTCATCAGATAGAGGATGCCTTTGTAGAGCAGCGGCGAAGGCACATTGGGCAACGACCGTTGATATCTCCACAGCAGATTGCTTGCGGTCATGTCCCCCTTCCCCCCCAGACGGACTCCCAAGGCCCCGTTGCGGGCCGATCTCTTGGCCCGGTAAATCCGCCAATCCCGATCCTCCAGGAAGCCGGTGCGATCCAGGTCCAGCCGGCCAAAGTCCCACCTGAAACGCAGGCCGGCCAATTCCTGTTGGGAAAGGCGCTTATCTCCATCCGCATCCCGCTCGGACAGGACATCGGCAAAGGCCGCCACCTCCTCCTGATGGCCGTCGTCCGCTCCCCCGGCCCATCCATTCAGGTAGAGCATGTCCCGGTTGATGACGGGCGTTGATTTCATCTGCCAGGTCAAGCCGCGCAACCACCAGATCTCCTCTCCGCTCTCCACCGAGTAGGCTGTCAATTGATGGGAACCCGAGACCAGCGCCTGCAGCTCTTCCCCCTTCGGACGGTAGAGCACGGGAGTGGAAAAACCTCGGGTAAAGCCGGCGCGTTCCACCCGCCACAGGACCTGCCCCGTCATTTGATCCACCGCCACAAAAAAGGATCCGCTTTCCTGGTCGCAGATCAACAAGACCCTGCCCTCAGCCAGAATGGGGGAAGCGGCCTGACCCATAGGGTTGATGAAAGGCCCCAGGGGCAAGCGCCAGCGCTCTCGACCTTCCGCGTCGAAGGAAATCAAGCCGAAATCGCTGAAGAAGACGTACACGTTGCTGCCGTCGGTCACTGGAGTGGGAGAGGCGGGGCCGTTGGCTCGATGCATCACCCCGGACCGGGGCCGCGGAACTTCCCTCTTCCACCGGAGTTCGCCACTGGAACGGTCCAGGCAGAGGACCCACAGCCGCTTCCCCTCCACGGCCGACAGAAAGATGCGGTCTCGGGTCAGCACGGGTGAAGAGCGACCGGGTGCGGTCGAGGCGCGCCAAACCAGGTTCCGGTGGGGACCGAACCGCACCGGCAGCGAGGCGGTCTCCATGACTCCGGTGGCGTTCGATCCTCGAAACTGTGACCACTCCGCGGCGGCGACACGCGGGACGAGGTAACCCAGGCACAGGAGCAGCACCACCCAGATGCCGCACCGGCAGGCTCGAACCGGGCTGGAACCGAACCGCCTCCCAATGAAACCCGGCCGGCCGGCGCCCCTGATGCCGATCGCTGTTTGCATGCCCATGGCAGTCCTCCACCTCAAGAAACGCCTCACTTTGATCTCCAATGGCGACTTGTCAAATCCGCACCCAGCGGTTGGCCTTGAACTCGGATCGCGGCAGAGTCCCCCTGGGCACAACGGACACCGGAATACGCAGGCCGAATGCCGACCGCAGCTCGCTCTCCAGCCGCCTGCCCAGCATGGGACCGCCGACAGACTCGGAGGAGGCCTCCGCCTGAATCCTCAACTCACAGAGAGTTCCCCTCGTGTCGACTTCCACCCGGTATTCCGCAACATCGCGACAGCCGCGGACCACCGCTTCCACCGCACCTGGGTAAAGGTTGACGCCGCGAACCACTACCATATCATCGCTGCGGCCCAGGATCCCACCTTCCAGGCCCAGGTCCCAACTCCCGCAGACGCAGGGCTGAGAGCGGGCGGGCCGGACCAGATCGCCGGTCCGATACCGCAGCAGGGGAGAACCCGTCCGCCCCAGGGTCGTCAGGACCAATTCCCCAATGTCTCCCGGGGTTACCGGCTGGAAGTCACCAGGATCTATGACTTCGGCAATATAGGCCTCCTCCATGGCGTGCAGCCTCCGCGGCTCCCGGGGACAGCCGTAGCTGACGGGTCCGGTCTCCGTCATCCCGTGGTGGTCCACCACTCGCGCCTGGGGCCACAGCCGCTCGATGGTGGCGACGGTGGAGCCGATGCTTCCGCCCGGCTCGCCGGCCACAAGAATGGTCCGCACGCTTCCCCGGCTCAAGTCGAGGCGCTGCTCGATCGCCACCTCGCCCAGCCGCAGAGCATAGGTCGGCGTGCAGCAGAGGACGGTGACGCCGTTTTCCAGAATGGCTCCCAGCCGGGCCAGGCTGCTCATTCCCCCGCCGGGAATGCAGAGGCAGCCCCGTTGCGCGGCCGCTTCGAAGGCGGTCCAAAACCCCAGAAAGGGACCGAAGGAAAATGCAAAAAAGACCCGGTCCCGCGAGGAAACGCCCGCCGCCGCAAAGACGCGGTCCCAGTTGTCGAGCATCCATTGCCAGCTTTCCGGTGTATCCAGCCAGTGCATCGGCTTGCCGGTGGTGGCGCTGGTTCGGCTGAACCGGGTGTACCGGTCCAGGCTGTAGGTCAAGTTGGACCCGTAGGGAGGGTGACACCGCTGATCCTCCACCAGCTCCGCCTTTTGGGTGAAGGGCATGGAAGACCGGAAGGCATCCAGGGTTGGAACCTCCGCCGGCAGTCCCGCTTCGTGCAGCCTGGAGGCATAGAAGGAATTGCCGGTCAGCAGGGACGCCAGGAGGTCCCGTAGCCGAGCGAGTTGGGAGGTCTCTATCCCGCCGCGGCCCTGGACCGAAAGGCCCTCGACGCCGGGATTCGGTTCGGTTTGGCCCGATTGCAATGTTGTGCCCTTCGTGGATTACTCTTTTTTCTTTTGTTTCAGGTTAGTGAACTTGGCGCCATTTTCGGGTTATTGGGGAGAGCGGGTCTTCGAAGCCTCGCGCTTTCGGCCCTCTGCTGCCGCCGCCTTCGCGGCTCGACCTGGAGCTACCCCCTTCCATGGGCTCACGCCCACGGCTACCTGCTGCCGCCGCTCCGCGGCTCGATGGGTCGCCCGGGCATTCGCCCGGGGATTATCAATTGCCAACAAGTGTCGCCCCCGCCCTGTCGTGCGCATCATACGAGCGCAAAACAATCGGAAATCGACCATCCTTTCGCGACCTTGGTATCCCGTCGCGATTCGCCTCAACGCCTTAGTGGCCCTTCGTCGTCCTTCGTGGCCCTTGGTGGATAACTCTTTTGCTTTTGTCTTTTTTCGTTTGTTTCAGGTAAATCCATAAGGAGCTTGCCTGCGCCCGGAACCCTCCACTCTTCAAACTTCAAACTTCACTAAACAGGCGCCACCCCGATCTTGTCGCTGATGGACTTGGGAATGGGAATCGAAGCCATGGGACCCTGGGGTTCGGGCCGGGAGACACAGGCCACCACCAGCCTGCCCCGAGCGACTTCCGGGGATGAGGGCTCGTTCAACCGCCGAAACGTGAAGGAGTAGACCAGGGCGCGTTCCCTCTTTTCCCTCACCTGCAGGTGTATCTCGACAAGGTCTTCGAAACGGAGGGGATGACGGAAATCGCAGCTTGCGTGAACACGGGGCCAGCCGATGACCGGACGTCTGCGGTTGTCGTGAATCGACAATCCCAGGGACCGGAAGAAGGCCTGCTCCGTCGCTTCCATAAAGCGAAAGAAGTTGGAGAAGTGCATGATGCCCGCCATGTCGGTGTCGGAAAACTCCACCCGGCGGGTCGACTTGAACTCGAAGGCTCCGCTCTTCATCGCGCCTCGATCAGTGCCTTTCCATGAGAAAGGGGCTCGGGCGGGGCGGCAAACTCGGCCACGCCGTCGAACAGCGGCTGCAGGTCACGGAAGAGGTTGCCGATCAGACAGTCGGTAAGATCCCCCCGCAGTTGGGGAAATCGCTCGATGAAGGCCCGAAAGCTGAATTCCTGGTCGTAGAAGGCGTAAACCAGCTTGCGCATGGCCTCCAGTCCCCGCGTTATCTCTCTCCCGTAGCCGTCGAACATTGCGGCGGAACAGTCTCCCAAAGCCAAGGCTCGATCGGCGGCATCGGCGGCCAGTTCCCCACCCCGCAAGGCCAGGAAGACCCCGGAGGAAAAGACCGGGTCCAGAAAGGCAAAGGCGTCCCCGACCAGCACCAGCCCGTCGGCCGCGCAATAGCTGGATCGATAGGAGTATTCCCCGGTCACCCAATAGCGCCCCACCTGCCTGCCGGGCGCCAGGTGGTCCCGGATCCAGGGATTGGTGCCGATCTCGCGCTGAAAGATGGCATCCGGAGCCCGAGTGTTCCGATAGAGATAGTCCTTTTCGGCGACAATGCCCACGCTGACACGGTCCTCGGGCAGGGGGATGTACCAGAACCAGCCCTTTCGGGGAAGATAGGCCACCGTGGTGGCTCCTTCGTCCAGTCCCGGGTCCCGTCGGGCTCCCTGAAAGTAGGTCCAGATCGCAATCTTGTTCAGCCTGGGGTCGCGCACCTTCCAGCGGTTTCGGGTCATGCTGAAGACGTCCCGCCCGCTGGCATCCAGGGTCAGCGGAGCCCGAAACTCGTGCTTCCGGCCCTGTTGGTCGATAGCCCTCACCCCCGCGACCGCTCCCTGCCCTTCAATGATCTCGATTGCCCGGGTTCCCTCCCGGACCTCCACTCCTTCTTCGCGAGCGTTGTCGAGCAACATCTGATCGAATTCGCTACGCAAGACCTGCCAGGTGGTGGATGCTTCGTGGCGGAAATGCTCGAAGAAGTAAAACGGGGTGGAGACGGTGCCTTGGGTGCTGACAAACTGCACGCTGTACTTTTTGGGGAAGTGGGAGCCCTTGATCTTGTCGATGACCCCCAGACGTTCCAGGGTGAAGTAACAGTAGGGCATCAGGGATTCGCCGATGCGATAGCGGGGAAAGCGCTCCTTCTCCAGGAGCAGGACTCGCCATCCCTTCCGGGCCAGGAAGGCGCCGGCAGTGGCGCCCGCGGGCCCTCCGCCGACCACGACGGCGTCGAAGGGATCGTGCCGCTCGAACCTGTCGTTTCCCGAGTTCATGGCCAGGCTGCCCCCCATCGGTCAGCTATAGCGGCTGCCTCGATGCCGGCTCAGGAAAAAGTCGGGCAGAAAACTGTCCACCTGCAGCAGTCCCTCGCGGCTGAGCCTGAGGCTGTTGTCCCCAACCTCCAGGTAGTTCCGCTGCTGCAGACTTTGCAGGGGAGAAGCGAATCGCTGCCGGATATCGGTATCGAACTTCTCTCGAAAGTAGTTGGGCCGGACCGTGCCCAACTTGAACTGCAGGATCAATTCGCGGATGAGACGCTCCTCCCGGCTGGGCGTCAACGCCCGGTAGATGGGTAGCCGGCCCTCTTCCAGGCTCTTCCGGTACCCAGGCAGATCATGCTCGTTCTGGTAGTGGGTGCCGTTGACGTGGGAAAAGGAGGCCACTCCCAGTCCAACCAGGTCGGCGCCGGTCCAGAGCAGGTCACGGTAGAGAAAGCGGGTACTGTCAGGGTCCTTGACCGCCGTGTAGGCGCTGCTCACGGAGTAGCCCGCCCGCTCCAGCAGCGAGAAGGCCTCGTCTACCCAGGCTCGCTTGGTTCCCCAATCGGCCACCGGCGCCACGCTCTTGCCCGCGGCCTTCATCTCCTGGAATACGGTGGTATTGTAGGGGATCTCCATCTGGTAGATGGTCACGCTGTCGGGTTCCATCTCCAGGGTACGCTGCACGCAGTCGCGCCAGTTTGCTCCCGTTTCACCCACCATCCCCGCGATCAGGTCAATGTTGACTTGCGGGAAACCCACTGACCGGGCAATCCGGTAGGCTCGGTCGATCTCTCGAGACCCATGGGCACGGCCGTTGGCCTCCAGGATCGTGTCGTTGAAATTCTCGATCCCCAGGCTGAGCCGGGTCACGCCGATATCCCGGATCACCCGCAGCTTGTGTTCCGTCAGGGTCCCCGGCTCGCATTCGAAGGTGATCTCTTCGGCCGCATCCCAGGAGAGCAGCCTCTTCAGCCGGTCTGCGAGCCGCACCAGTTGGGTTGAGGAAATGTAGGAGGGCGTGCCGCCGCCGAAATAGATGAAGAGCGGCCTGCGTGCGCCGACAAAGGGCTGTCCCGCGTAGAGTCTCAGCTCCTCGGCCAGCGCGGCCAGATAGCGCTCGACAGCCGGGGCGTCCTGTTGGGTATACACCTTGAAATAACAGAAATGGCAGCGCTTGCGGCAAAAGGGAATGTGCAGGTATATGCCCAGGGGGGTACCGGGGACGGGCGGCCGTAGAAGGGCGGCTGAAGCCTCGCCCACCCGATCCGGCTTCCAGAAGGAGTAGGGAGGATAGTTGGAAACGAAGTAGTTCCCCGCGGTCGTCCGGTCGCCGCCCCGCTGGGGCTGGGAGTTATCCGAGCTCATGAATATCCTCAACCTGCACAGGCATTTTGGTCCTTCCGAATCAACATTTTAGCATGGCACCCCCCGATTGCCACCAACGGAGGTCCATCGGTCTTCGTATCCATTGTTCGAGCCTGCGTTTGCCGAAACCCCCGGCTGACCACTCTCCACTCCCCACTCTTCACTCTCCACTCTTGGGGGGAGCAGGCGCAGGCCCTCCCCACCGCCGGTTGGCCACCACCACTCCTGCCAAGGCAACAGCGGCTGCCAGGTTCAGGCCGGGGCCCAGGTTGTACCCCTGAACCTGAAATTCCGGAGACAGCAGGCAGGCGGCGGCGGCGAACAGGATCATTCGATGGTCCAGCCGCAGGGGACGCCTGAGATAGCCCGCGATGGCGGCCGCCAGCGCGAAGATCCCCAGAATGGCGGTGCCCACTTCCAGTCCCAGCTCCCACAGGTTGCCCAGCCGAGTCAGATCCAGGGAGGCGTTGGCGGTGATCCGATCGCTGAGTCGGCTGCTGGTATCCCGAGGCACCAGCAACAGCAGCTCGGGCCGGTAGACGAACATGAAGGGCAAGGTGAAGCCGACCAGGGCGAAGCGGAAGGAGGCCAGGGCCGTCTTCATGATCCTGGCCTTGGCGATGGAGGCGCTGGCATAGGCCGCCAGCGCCACCGGCGGGGTGACCATCGACATCATCCCGAAGTAGAAGATGAACAGGTGGGCCGCCAACGGCTGCACACCCATCTGTTCCAGCAGCGATCCCATCAAGGTGGCCATCAACAGATAGCAAACCACCGAAGGCACCCCCATCCCCAGGATGATGGAACAGATCATGATTCCCACCAGGGCCAGCAGCAGGCTCGACTCCACCACGTCCTTGATGACATTGCTGAAGTCGGTGGCGATTCCCGTCGACTGGACCACGCCGATGATGATCCCCACGCAGGCGCTGGCGGCGATCAAGGCCACACCGTTCCTGGCCGCCTTGACCAGCGCCTCCAGGATGGACGGCCGCAACTTGGGGTGCAGCAGGGCAAACAGCAGCAGTCCGAACATGCCCACCAGACAGGAGTTGATGAGCGATTCGGCATAGAGCCGCAGCTTGGGAACGGCCGGGGATTGGGCAAGGACCGCCTGATGCAGCATCACCACCAGTGCGAAGGCGGAAAGCGCCCACCGCCGCGGGGCCGCGGCCAGGCCGGTCCCGGGGCCGGCCATGCTCAGCAGCAGAATCACCACCAGGGAGCCGCTCACCGCCTTGAAGGGGGTGAACCCCATCAGCAGGAACAGGATCAGCGTCCCCAGGGCCGAAAAGAAGACCAATCCCTGGAACCGCGAAACCGGCCGCGCCGGTCCTCGATCGCCTGCGGCGGCCCCGGCCTTGCGGGCATAGAAATGCACGATCAGAAAAATGGACAGATAGTAGAGGATGGCCGGAATCAGGGCCGCCTTGGCCACCTGCAGGAAGGTCACCTGGGGCTGCACCAGCTCCAGCATCATGTAGGCGCCGGCCCCCATGACCGGAGGAACCAGGGCGCCCCCCGAGGCTGCCGCGGCTGTGATACCGCCGGCCACATGCCTTTCAAAACCGGCGTGACGCATCATCGGGATGGTAAAGGTGCCGGTGGTCACCGCGTTGGCCACGGCGCTGCCCGATAGGGACCCCATCAACCCGCTGCCCAGCACGGCCACCTTGGCCGGACCGCCGGGAGTGCCGCCAAACACCCTCTGGGCGAAGTCGATAATGAACCGGGTTGCCCCCGACATCTCCAGAAAGGCCCCGAAGATGACGAACAGGAAGACATATTTGAACATCACGCCGGCTGCCGGGCCGAATACCCCCAGAGATTGGGAGAACGTTGTGCTGACCAGGTAGGCGGCATCCTGGCCGGCGTGGGGGAGCATCCACCCGGGCAGATCGGGCAGGAGGTTGACGTGCGCCAGGTGCCCGTAATAGCTGTGGGCCAGGAAGAGCATCGCCAAGGCCGGCACCACCCAGCCGATGGAGCGGCGAGTGGCCTCCAGCACCAGCAACAGGCCCAGCGCGCCCAGGGCAAAGTCGGTAGGTCCCTCGATGCCGGCCCGGTTCCCCAGCGATTTCCCGTAGGGCCAGAGATCCGGGAACCACCCGTGAAACAGCGGCTCCGTCATCAGGACGACGTAACCGCAAGCCGCAATACTGGCGGCGGCCAGGGCCAGATCCGCCAGGCGTGCGACCCGACAGTCCCGCCAGCGCTCACGAGCCGGGATGCTGAGAAAGCAAAGCACCAGCCCCAGCATGACAAACAGGGCCAACTGGGACTGAGGCCGCAGCCGGGGGAAGTTGACCTCGGTCAAGGTATAGAGGCACAGGACCGCACTCAGGATGGGGATCAACCGCCTGCTAACAGGCTCGAACATGAGCCAACCTTTCTTGTCTGGAACCACCCGGTTTCGAGCTGCATGCGACTGGGTAAAAAGAGTTATCCACGAAGGACCACGAAGACACACGAAGCAAGATGCCGAGGGGAACCGAAACCCTTCCGCCTACCACTCTCCACTCTTCACTCGCCACTCGCCTGGAGCGGCGCCGGGATCCGGTTGGCAGGGTTGGGTCGGAAGCCGATCTCCGGGTGGCTTTCATAGAACTCGACGGCTCCGGGATGAAACGGGATCCCGGTATAGAGGACGGCGCCCTGAATAAGTCGTTTCTGTCCGTCGGGGAGCGGAACCGACTTGAGTTGAAGAAATCCCAGGGCCGGATGCCTGCGGGCCAGTTCCTCCCGCTGCTCCCACAAGACCTCCAAAAGGTTTTGAATCAACTGCTTATCAGTTCTCTTATGAGTCACCACCTGCATCGAGCCCACGTTCAGCCAACCGAACCGGGCTCCGGCGACGGCCTTGCGCAAGGACGCCAGCTCCATCGTTTCCGCTCCCGGCACCCTCAGTCCCTGGTCGCGGATGACGGTCAGGTTTTCCGCTCGACTCATTTGAGCAATCCTGTCCTCCAACTCGTAGTGCAGAATCTTTGGATATCTGGACTTGACCAGGCTGTGGGGAATCGGCTTGAAGAATGCATAGTCCCGGATCAACCGCCCGCGGACCCTGGGGTCGAACGGAATCACGTAGACCTCGAAGGACCCCGATGCCTGGATGATCGACTGGGCAGGCAGGGCCCCTCCCAGAAAGGCAGCATCTACAGCGCCGTCGCTCAGCATTTCCACCGCCACCCCTTGCGGCGCATAGATGGCGCTGAAGGTATCTGCGGCCACCCCGTGGGATTCCAGAATCGGCATCACAAACATCTCGAAGCCCGCCCCGGCCGGCCCGACTACCACCCGTCGTCCCTTCAGATCCCCGATGGCGCGGATGCCCGAGTCCCGCTTGGTCACAAACATGGCCACCAGGGGGGCCAGCGTGCACACCGCCCGCACCTCGTAGCCGCCTTCCGTCTGCCAACTGGAGCGGCCCAGGCTGGCGAAGTAGCTGATGGCCGAGTTGCTCATCCCCAGCTCGAATTGGCCGCTGGCCAGACGGCGGATATTTTCCTGGCTGCCTTTGCTTCCCTTGATCTGTATCTTCCAGTTGTGAGCCCCGCGGTGCAGGTTGAGCACCTCGGCGATGGCCCCGCCCACCACCGGAAAAGTGCCCCCTACCGGAGCCGTCCCCAAGCTGAGAAAGCGGCGCTGATCCCCCCGCTGGCAGGCCACGGCCCCCAGGACCACGGCCACCAGCAAACCGCCCGACAGCCAACGATTGATTCTTCGACTCATGAAGAGGTCCTCTTCCGGTCTACAGCAGTGAAACCAGCACCGCTGGCCGTAACGACAACCCTGAGCCAGTCCACTTGTACCATCACAGTTTCAATCACAGCATACCTGCATTCTCACAGTGGTCTTCGACCATGCCGAGAATCACCTTGTTGTTCTGCAGGCAACTCAGATGATCTTCCTATATTTGACTGGTAGGTCGCAACCTTACCTGGCGGATTGTACTCCAGCCCGGCGGAGGCACATCGTTTCCCATGGGCTGACGCCCACGGCTAAGTGCTGCCGCGGCTTCGCCGCTCTCAAGGAAGCCGGCTAAAGCAGCCTATTCTCTGGTAAGTCCACCCCCGCCCTGGTGGGCGGATCATTCGAGAGTGAAACTATTGGAAATCGACAATCCTTTCGCGAACTTGGTACCCCGTCGCGGTTCACCTCAATACCTTAGTGGCCCTTCGTCGTCCTTCGTGGCCCTTCGTGGATAACTCTTTTCTTTTGTCTTTTTTCGTTTGTTTCAGGTAAGTGGAAAAGCGGGAACTTGAAGTCTTCTCAGGCTCCGGTGATGACCAGCGGTGGTATTTCGATCCCGGCTCGTTGACGGCTTGCCGAATTCCCCCAAGGCTGGCATGATACCTCGCGTGGGCCGGATGGCCGCAGGCTACCTTGACAAAAAAATTATGTTGGAAAGATCCGTAAGTGGAGAGCACTGTCCTCCTCGAGCCCCGGCGATAATGGGCCGGGTTTCCGGGTAAAGGGAATGATATGAGCGACAGCCTTGAGATGACACCGGAACAGATGCTCGATCTTGCGCGGAAGGCGGCGGAGCTCTTGGTGGACCGAATCGTGAAGCTGCCTGGAGAAAACGCCTGGGATGGAGAATTCCGGCAGGAGCTCGAGTTCCGACTGATGGAAGATCCCCCCGAGGACGGCCGACCGGCGGCGGGAGTCCTCGAACGGGCTGCGCGGGAGATCCTACCGGTCACGCTGCGATTGGATCATCCGCGCAGCTTCGGGTTTATTCCGTCGTCACCCACCTGGCCCGGCGTGGTAGCCGACTTCATGACCGCCGGCTACCATATCAATCAATGCACCTGGCTGGTCGCGAGCGGTCCGAGCCAGCTGGAGCTGGTGATCATTGACTGGTTCCGGCGATGGCTCGGCTATCCGGAGAACGCGGGCGGTCTTTTGACGAGCGGGGGGTCGGCGGCCAGCATCGACGCCCTGGTGGCAGCGAGGGAAGCGGCGGGACACCCCGAGCGCGCGACCGTATACATGAGCGACCAGAGCCACAGCGCTCTCAGACGCGCGGCCATGATCATCGGTGTTCGACCGGAGCTCATCCGCGCAGTTCCGAGCGACGACCGGTTTCGCCTGGACGTGGAGGCGCTTGCACGGGCCGTGACCCATGACCGCGCCGCGGGGTTCAATCCCATCGCGGTGGCCGCCAACGCCGGCGCCAGCAGCACGGGAGCGATCGATCCGCTTGAAGCAATGGCTGACTACTGTGAGGCCGAAGGAATTTGGCTGCACGTCGACGCCGCCTACGGTGGCTTCGCCGTGGTGACCGACCAGGGCAAGAAACTGCTGGGAGGGATCGAGCGTGCCGATTCGATCGGTCTGGACGCGCACAAATGGTTTTTCCAGCCGTACGAGACGGGCTGTCTTCTGGTGAAGGACGCACGCACTCTCGAAAATGCCTTGGCGGTTAAACACGATATCCTCCAGGACACGATATGGGGCGCGAACCATCCGAACTTCTCGGACCATGGCTTGCAACTGAGCCGGTCGGTCCGGGCCTTGAAGATCTGGATGTCGGTCCAGACGTTCGGGATGGGGGCCTTCCGCCGGGCCGTTTCCAATGGCATGGAACTGGCCGGTCGGGCCGAGGAGTACGTTCGGGAGAGCCGGACCCTGGAGCTATTGACGCCCGTGTCGCTGGGGGTCGTGTGCTTTCGGATCAATCCCGCCCACGCCGGCCTCGATGAGGAAGCCCTGAAAAAGGTCAACCAGAAAGTGCTTGCCCGCGTCTTTTGGGAAGACCGTGCATTCTTCTCCTCCACGACGCTCCGAAAGACATTTGCACTCAGGCTCTGCATCGTCAACCACACCACTACCTGGGACGACGTACGCGAGACTCTGGAGACCTGTGAGCGGTTCGGGACGGAGGCGGTGGAAGAATAGGCCGTCATTTCTCGGAGCCCGGGTGACCGGCCCTGGTTCGTACTACTCCCGGTTACACCACGTGGTATCGAGTTCTTCCGGCCATATCCGAGGCATTTCAGAATCGCCCCGCCCGTTATTTCCCGTCATAAAACAACGTCCCCTGTATTCTTGACCGGCCAAACCTAATGGTTTGGGTGGTATTTGGCCTATACACGAGGAAGAAAGACCGGAGGGTCCTGTGATCAGCTTGCGGCAAGGCATTTGCTTCCTGGTGGTGGTGGTGGTGCTGAGCAACAATTTGCTTGGATCGGATCAGGATCAGGAAACGATTCTGCAAGTCCGCTGGAGCGAGCTAAAGAAATTGATTGTCGGGAAAAAGGCTACGCTCCAACTCGCCGAAGGTGCACGGGTAGAGGGGCGAATCAGTATGGTGAAGGCCGCTTCGCTTGTCGTCAGAGTCAGGGAGAGCAGCAATCTGAAGGATTACCCCAAGGGCGAGATTCAGATCCCTCGCGAATCCATATCTCGAATCGAGGTCCGAGGACTCAAGGAGAATAAGGGGAAACGCATTGCCGCCACAGTAGGAACATTCGTGGGGACCATGATGGGAAGCATGGTTGCAATTGCCGGAACCGAAGCCGGTGAACCCGGTGACAAGTACTATGGCAGCTACGCCGCGAGCATAGCCATCGCCACGGGAGTTGCCCTATTGGTGAACCGGGCTCTTCGTCCCAAGGACCTCACCTTCATCAAGATCTTGCCCGATGCAACCGGCGAAACGGTGCCGAAGCCGACCAATTCGGACCGGAGTTCGGACACGACCGCTTCCGGCGAAGCGATATCCTTCTCGCTGGTTGAGGACTCAAGTTCGGATCGGTTCCGCCGGCAAGCTCGGCGAGCACTCATGCGGCAAGGTCTCCCGCTTGCGTTGCAGACTGCAAGCAAGGATCCATGAATTCCCTTCTCAACCTCGTAATTTCTCTGGCTCTATTTGCGGCCGGATCGGACGCGCCTTCCACAGCGCTGCACCTGGCCGTCTCCCGAGGCGATGCGGCATCGGTGCGTCTTGAGCTCGACAAGGGCGCCGATCCCAACCGAAAGAACCCGGACAACCTCACCCCCCTGCATGTCGCCGCCCAGACGGGCCACCGCGAAATCGTCCAACTGTTGCTGCAGCGCGGCGCCGACCCCAACCGCAGGCAGGATGGAACCGGCCGCACGCCGCTTCACCTGGCCGTGGAACACCGGCACCAGGAGGTCACCAAGCTGCTTCTGGAGCAGGGGGCCAATCCCAACCTGGTGGTCCGCTATGCAGAGGGCAAGTCCCTTGCGCCCTTGCAGTTGGCGGCAGAGGGCAACCAGGGAGAAATCGCCCGGCTGTTGTTGAGGTACGGCGCCCGCCTGGGTAGCCGCTGCCCCGGTTGCGGGCCTCAATTGCTCCACCTGGCGGCAAGCAGCGGGCATGGGGACCTGGCCCGTTTGCTGCTGGCCCTCTTGCAGCCGGATTCCCCCGCCCGCTTCTTCCACGAGGGAGACAGCCTGGTCAACGGACAGCCTGCGGTTGTTTTTGCCATCACCCACCCGTCGGGCTACCAGTTGTATACGGGGGTTCTGCACGACGGCTCCCTGCAGGATTACGTCAGGGTCGGCTACGAAGGATTCCTCCATATCGCCAAGGAATCGGCGGCGGTCTTGCGGATCACAGGTGAACGAATCTTCGGTGTCCCGGCCGATTTTCCGGTTCGACAAGCACGCTTTCAGATCGATTACGGACCCGTCGACATCGAAGGCCGAACCTACTGGCTGCCTCTCAGGTCAAGGGATGTTCTGGTGGGAAGGCGAGGCTGGATGAACCAGAACGAAAACAAGTGGTTGAACTATCGCCGCTTCGCTACAAAAACCACCCTGGATTTCGGCAAGTGAGCCGGCAACCTCGGACGGCGAGCCTTCCGCTCCGCCGCAGATTCCACCCGGACCCGATGCGGGCCGAATGCTACAATGAGCGGCTTGCGTATGCGGGCGAGACGCCCGCGCTCCCGGGTGATCCCGTCCCGGAAAGAGAGCGCAAATCCAAGAATGAAAAAGAAGATTCCATTCCTCTTGGCCCTTGCCGTCCTGGTCTTCTATGGCCTGCATCAGGATTTCTGGTTCTGGCGCCAGGCCGACCCACTCATCCTGGGTTTCATTCCCATCGGGCTCTCTTACCATGCTCTCTATTCCCTGGCTGCAGCCGGCCTCATGTGGCTTCTGGTCCGGCACTGTTGGCCCGGACACCTGGACGAGGCCGCCGAAGGCACTGAGCCGCCGTCTTCGACCCGGCCCGAGAAACCGACTGCATCATGATCCCCACCCTGGTTGTGCTGGCCTACCTGGCCCTGGTTCTCTACATCGGCATCTTTGCCTTTCGCCGTGCCGCCTCCAGGCAGGCGGCTGAAGACTATTTTCTGGCCGGCCGTTCCCTGGGTCCCTTCGTCTTTCTCTTCTCGCTGTTCGGAACCAACATGACCGCCTTCACCATCCTGGGGGCCTCGGGGCACGCCTTCAACAACGGGATCGTCACTTATGGCCTGATGGGCTCCTCCTCGGCGCTCATCATTCCTCTTACCCTCCTGCTGATCGGCACTCGCACCTGGGCGCTGGGCAAGAAACACGGCTTCATGACCCCCGTGCAAATGTTTCGGGACCGTTGGGAGTGCAGCCACATCGGAACGGCCATCTTCGCCCTGCAAGCGCTCTTCCTGGTCCCCTACATCATCATCGCCGTCAAGGGAGGCGGGACCATCCTGCAATCGATCAGCGGCGGCTGGGTCCCGTACTGGATGGGCGGCAGCCTGGTGGCGCTGGTGGTGATGAGCTACGTCTTCTTCGGCGGCATGCGCGGCACCGCCTGGGTGAACACCTTTCAGACCACGCTGTTCCTGAGTTTCGGCGTGGCCGCGCTTCTGATCATCGGCGGTGGAATGGGAGGCTTCGGCGCGGCCATGGAGAGAATCGCCCAATCCCCCGCTCTGGCGCCGCTGCTCACCCGAGAAAACGTCTCACCGCTCTATTACCTCAGCTACACCTTCATCCCGCTGTCTGCCATCTGCTTTCCCCACATCGGCATCTTCTGCCTTACCGCCCGCCGCATGTCCCAGTTCCGCAAGACGGTGATCCTCTATCCGATCTGCATCATGGCCATCTGGCTTCCCTGCGTCTTTCTGGGGGTGGCCGCCAACGGTGCCGAAGACTTTCCCCGAATCCAGGAAAAGCAGGTCGCTCGTCAAACGCTGGCGACATCAGGAACCGAACTGACTCCCGAACGGGAGAGCGAACTCCGCCGCCGGATGGCTGCCGATGACGTAATCCCACTGCTGCTGGACCGCTACGCGCCCCTGTGGCTGGCTGGTCTCCTGGGGGCCGGCATCATGGCGGCCGTGATGGCCAGCGACTCTCAGATCCTGGCCCTCTCGACCATGTTCACCGAGGATATCTTCGCCTTCTATGGAGGTAAGGCGCGGTTCGGGGACCGGGCCCAGGTTCAAACCGGCCGGTTGTTCGTGGCGCTGATCACATCGGCAGCCTTTGTCATCGCCCTGAAGACTCCGGCCAGCATTTTCCTGGTGGCTATTCAGTACTCCTTTACGGGCTACGCCGCTCTCTTTCCCCTGTTGGCGGCAGCCCTCTTCTGGAAGCGCAGCACCCGCTGGGGGGCCCTGGCTACGACCCTGTGGGCCGGCGGGTCGGTCGGAGCGATTGCCCTCCTGCAGGTGCTGGTCCCCCCTGCCTCGGGCCCGCCGACCGCGATCTTGTCCTGGGGAGAACTCGACCTGATCTCCAGGACGGCCGGCGGCACGACCATTCTCGGCTTCCTGCCGGTGGTTCCCATCACCCTCGTCTCGGGGCTGCTGATGATCGCGGTCTCCTGGCTAACGGCCGGGCCGAGTACCGCTACACTGGCACGCTACTTTCCTCCGGCAAAACGGGTCGGTTAACCTCGTAGTTACGTCCTGTCTTGGGGATCGGAAGTTCCGGTCGAATCGATCGGCACGTGTACCCATACAAGCCCGGCAACGTGATTGTTTCAGCGGTGTCAATCCGGAACACCTGCAATAGGGACAACTGCCAAGGTCCACCTTCCCGCGGGGCCTGCCTTGAGTAGCGCGCCGCGACCTACCAGGCCGTCAGCGCCTCTTCGAATATACGAGTCAGGTCCTCTCCGGAGGCGGGTCGGGGGGAGAGTTTGGTGACGCGGTGTTGGGGGAGGGTACCTTCCACCAGGCTCGGGATATCCTCGGACGTGTAGCCCAGGCCGCTCAAGCCGTTGGGCAGCTTCAGCCGCTGCATGAAGGCGACAATGCGATCGGACAGGATCTTGCCCGCATCGGCGGGAGACTTGCCGGAGGTAGCGGCGCCCAGAATGGCGGCGGCTTTCAGGTGCCTTTCCGGGCAGGCCGGCGCGGTGAAACGAAATACCGCCGGAGCGTTGAGAATGACCGAGATCCCGTGAGGCACCATGGGGTGGTCCACCGAATACCCGGGGGCGCGGTAGTCCCGGACCAGTCCGGACACCGGATAGGACATGCCGTGGGGCAGGTGGACCCCGGCATTGCCGAATCCCACTCCCGCGTAGGACGCCGCCAGCAGCATTTGGGCCCGCGCTTCTTCGTCGTCGGGGTCTTCCGCCGCTCGCGGCAGGTATTCCGCCACGATCCTCAGAGCTTCCAGAGACCAGACGTCGCTGATGGGATTGGATCCCTGATAGGCCGGCCTCAACACCGGACGATCCGGATAAGGCCGTTGGGCAAAGGGAACCGCCGTATAGGATTCCAGGGCGTGGCTGAGCACATCCAGCCCGGTCGAGGCCCCCACCTGTGCGGGCATGCTGCGGGTGTTTTCCGGGTCCAGCAGACCCAGTGTCGGCTTGAGCCGGCGGTGGGCGATGCCGGTCTTGGCCCGCATTCCGCTCAAATCGAAGATGGCCACCCCGGTGGTCTCGCTGCCGGTGCCGGCGGTGGTGGGAATGGCTACCAGCGGCTTGAGGTCCCCGGGCACCGGGAGCCCCTTGCCGATGGGTGCGTTCACGTAGTCGAGAAAGTCCGCGGGGAAGGTAGAGTAGAGGTTGGCCGCCTTGGCCGTGTCAATGGTCGATCCTCCGCCGATGGCCACAAAGCCGTCGTAGCGATCGCCCTGGGCCGCGGCGATGGCCTCCTGGATGGAACGATCGGTGGGTTCCACCCGGACGCGGTCGAACACGGAAAAAGCGATGTCCTCGTCCTCCATTGCCTGCAGCGCCATCGTCACCGGGGGAAGGTCGCTCAGACCCGGGTCGATGACCACCAGCACCCGGCCGAGCTTCATGTCTCTCAGATCCATCCCCACTTCCCGGGTCACCCCGGGGCCGAAACGGATGTTGGAGGTGGCCATCTGAAAACCGATCTCCCGGCGCATTTCTGTCTCCTGACATTGAGCGGCTGCAGCCGTTGCTGCCGCTGGTCTTCCCAAGGGTAGAGCGCGTCTCCGCTTACCTGAAACAAACGAAAAAAACGAGTTATCCACGAAGGGACACTAAGGCGTTGAGGTTAACCGCGACGGGATTCCAAGGGCACGAATGGATTATCGATTTCCGATTGTTTTACTCTCGTCTGATCCGCCCACCAGGGCAGGGGCCGGACTTACCCGAAGCAAAACAGCTGGCCATCCTGAGATCCGATGACGATCCTTCCACCGGCCACCGCCGGCGAGGCCGACAGGGGGGCCCCGGCGTTGAACTCCCAGATCTTCTTGCCGTCCTTGAGATTCAGGACGTAAAAGCGCCCGTCGTTGGATCCCACGTAGATCCGGCCCCCGACCGCAACCGGGGAAGAATCCACCCGCGCCCTGGTGGCGAAGGTCCAGAGGGACTCGCCGGTGGCGGCCTCTAGGCAGTGCACCTTTCGATCTCGCCCACCCAAAACCACCCGCCCCCCGACCACGGCCGCCGAGGAATAAAAGGGGAACTGGGACTCCTTGGACTCGAACCGCCACAGCACCTTGCGCTCCTTCCTGCTGACGCTCACCACCTGGTTGCTGAACGTTCCGAAATAGGCGGCATCGCCGGCCAGGGCCGGGGAGGCGCCGGTATAGGCAATGGAGGGCACCTGGTACAGTTCCCGGCCGTCCTTGACCCGGATGGCGCGAAAGATCTCGTCACAGCCGGAGATATAGGCTACCCCGTCGGCCACGCTGGGGGTGGAATGGACATATCCTTCGGTCATCACCCTCCACAGGAGCAGACCCGTTTCGGCCTCCAGCGCGTAGAGATGGCTGTCATAAGACCCTACCAGGACCCGGTCACCCACCAGCACCGGGGAAGACTTGATCTCGCCCTCGGTGGCGAAGGTCCAAACTCCCTTGCCGGTTCGGACATCGACGGCGTGCAGCACCCCGTCCATATCTCCGATGTAGACCAACCCCTGCCCCACGCAGGGCGAAGACTCCCCGATGCCGAATTCGGCGGCCCGGTAGCGCCAGAGCTCTTCGCCGCTGCTCAGGCTCACCGCCAGCAGGTCGCCCGATTGCGAACCCAGGTAGACCACGCCGTCCAGGATGGCCGCCGAGGACTCGATCGATTCGCCCACCTCCAGCGTCCAGAGCAGCTTGAGCGAATCGGGGAGGATCGTCTCCGAGACTCCGGTCAGGGCCGGATTTCCACGAAACTGGCTCCAGACGGAGCCTGCCGCCGAGGGAGCGCTCCCGGTGGCCTGAACTCCAAAGGGAGACAGACCCGGCCAGAAACCCAAGGCCAGAACCGAAAGACCCGCCACGGCAACCGCTCTCGAGCGCTGACACGGCCGCGCCCGGAAAGGCCGGCGCTGTTTCAGAAGGCCCATTGGTAAACCTCCAAGGCTCCCTCCCGGTCCAGTGGCCGGGGATTGAAGCGTGCGGTCCACTGGAGGCTGGCTGCTTCCGCCAATTGTCCCAGATCCTCCCTGGACACTCCCACCGACCTCAGTCCGGCCGGCATCCTGCCGCAAGCCGCCATCTCCTCCAGACGTAGCGCCAGCGCCAGTGGGTCGTCGCGTTCGAACCCGTTTGCCCGGGCCAGATGCATCAGCTCCCGGTACCTGGACCCCACCACCGGCGTGTTCCAGCGCACCACCTGGGGGAGCAGCATGGCGATGGCGACTCCGTGAGTGATGCCGTGCCGGCTCGTGAGCGGATTGGCGCAGGCGTGGCTGGCGCCCAGCATGGAATGTTCGATGGCCAGCCCGGCAAAATAGGCCCCCAGCAGCATAGCCCCCCTGGCGCCGAGATCTCCCGGATCTCCCAGCACCTTCTCGTAATTTGCCTCCAACAGCCTCCAGGCCTCCCTGGAAAAGCACTCGGAGACGGCATTGCGCTTGGTGGTGACAAAGCTCTCCACCGCGTGGGAGACGGCATCGAACCCGGCCGTGGCCGTCACCTGAGCCGGTTGGGAGAGCGTCAGAGCCGGGTCCAGCAGGACCACCCGAAAAGCGGCTTTGGGATCCCCGCAAGCCATCTTCTCATGGGAATCCGGATCGGAAATGAGCGCATAGCTCTGGGCCTCGCTCCCCGTGCCGGCGGTGGTGGGGATGCCGATCATGGGAAGCATGTCCCTGGAGGCCTTGCCGTATCCCCGGTAGTCCTGCATGCGGCCGCCGTTGGTCAGCAGGAAGTTGATCCCCTTGGCGCAGTCCAGGGAGCTGCCTCCCCCCAGTCCGATGATGGAGTCCGGCCGCTGCTCGGCAGCGAACCGTCGCCCCCGCTCGACCATGCAGGCATCGGGGTTGACGTCGAAGTCGTGGAAGGGCGCAGCCTCCACTCCCGCCGCCTTGAGAGAGTCCAGGGCTTCGTCCACGTGGCCCGAGGATTGCAGGCCATGGTCCGCGACCAGCAGTGATCGCTTGAATCCCAATTCAAGCGAAACCTCGCCCAGCCGCCCGATCGTGTTCAGGCCGAAGAGGACGCGGGCTGCCGATTGAAATTCAAAAGGAGATAAATCCATGAATCCAGGAATTGGGGAATCCCTTCGGGGAAGGCGGCGGTGGGAGAACGCCTGGCCGGCATCTCTCGCCCAATTATGCGTTTCGGAGCCCGGCAAGTAAAGCCTCCGGCAGCTCCAGGGCAATCCCGGGCTGAATCCCCAACCTGGGGAAACCCTTGTGGTTGCCCGCCTGTTTCTGGTCGTCCGTTCAGCGCCAAGTTAGGGGCGACCAAACCTCAATACCCTGCCGCCTGGCCGTCTTTCCGCGACTCGGAAGCGCCTCGATAGACCCGGCAGTCCGGGTCGAACCCGATGGCCTGATACCCCCCGAAGGGACCCGCGTTGCGCGTCACCCGGTGGCCCCGCCGAACCAGTCCATCCACCGACTCCCGGGAAAAGCCTCGCTCCAGCTCGACCACGCCGCCATCGGTCATGCGGTCTCCAGTGGGGGAGGAAGACCCATTGTGGTTGATGCGAGGGGCGTCCCCGGCCTCCTGCAGGTTCATGCCGAAGTCGATCAGGTTCAGCAGGACCTGAACCTGGCCCAGGGCCTGGAAGTCGCCGCCCATCACGCCAAAGCTGAGAACGGGTCGGCCCTTGCGGGTAACAAATCCGGGAATGATGGTGTGGAAGGGTCGCTTGTGGGGTTCGTAGCAGTTGAAATGGCCCTCCTCCAGGGTGAACAGCTCGCCGCGGTTCTGAAGCATGAAGCCCAATCCCTCGGGAGTCATTCCCGATCCCATGCCCATGAAGTTGCTCTGAATGAGGGACACCATGTTCCCGGCCGCATCGGCCACCGTCAGGTAGACGGTGTCTCCGGCACCGAGGGCCGGATTACCGGCGTCGAAGCTCTTTCCCGCCTCATCCGAATCCAGCAGCTTGCGGCGCTCGTTGGCATAGGCCATGGAAATCAACTGCCGGACCGGAATTTGGTTGAAGGCGGGATCGGCGTAAAATCGGGCACGGTCTTCGAATACCAGCTTCTTGGCCTCCACGAAGTGGTGGATGTGGTCGGTGGTGCCGAAGCCCATGGAGGCGATGTCGTAGGCTTCCAGCAGATTCAGCATCTGCAGCACGGCAATGCCCTGCCCGTTGGGAGGGAGCTGCCAGACCCGGTATCCCCGGTAATCGGTGGCCACCGGCTCCACCCATTCCGAACGATGGTCCGCCAGGTCCCTGGCGCTCAGAAATCCGCCCAGTTCCTTGAAATAGGCCTCGATTCTCCGGGGGATTTCTCCCTGGTAGAAGGCTTCCCTGCCCGACCGGCCGATCCTTTCCAGCGTCGCCGCCAGACGGGGATTGGCAAAGACCTCACCGACCCGGGGAGCCCGGCCCTTCAGCGTAAAGGTCTCCAGGAAGCCGGGCCACTTCCCATGGATCGCCACGCTCTTCTCCCAGTCCCCGGCAATGACCTCAGAGACGGGAAACCCCTGGCGGGCGTATTCCACCGTCGGAGCCAGCAACTGCTCCATGGGCAGCCTTCCGAAGCGGCTGTGGAGCGCGTACCAGCCGTCCACACATCCCGGCACGGAAACCGAGAGCGGCCCGCGGGAGGGCAGCCGGTCGAGGCCTCGCCGCTTCAGTTCCGCCAATTCCAGGGAATGGGGCGAGCGGCCACTGCCATTCAATCCCGAAAAGGTGCTGGCGCCGGCATCCCAGACCAGCGCAAAAAGGTCTCCGCCGATCCCGCAGGAGACCGGCTCCACCAGGCCCAGCATGGCATTGGCGGCAATGGCGCCGTCGACCGCCGTCCCCCCTTTTTTGAGAACATCGACGGCCACCTGGGTGGCCAGGGGCTGGCTGGTGGCGGCCATACCGTTGCGGGCCAGCACCTCCGAGCGGGTAGCCCACCTCCTGCCGGCCACCACAATCTGCGGGCCTTCGGAAAGAGACGCGCCGGTTCCGTTTCCAAATTCCATAGTTACCTCAACTCTTGGCTGCCTGAAACACCCCAGTCAGATCCAATCACTTGCGTCCCGGATACGTTCCGAATTAATCATTCGAGCCTTTTGCAAGATTCGTCGTCGGGCGATCCTTATTCGGATCGAGGATTTTTCCTCCCGAGTCCCTCAAGGATCCGGTGACACTGAACCCGTTTGCCGTCTGAAGCTCAATGGCCACAAAAGGCACAAAAACACAAAAAGAACCCTCCGATCGGCAAGTCTCGAAATCAAGAAACCCGTTTTGTGCCTTTTGTGCTTTTTGTGGTTTCTGTTGTCTCTTGTGCTTATCGTGGTGAATGCTGGAGCCTGCAGCACATCATCCTTGCCGCCTCAATGTCATTCCCGATTACGATATTTGCAAAAGGCTCACAATAAACATGGATGCACAGGATAACCAGGACGGGACGCTGCTGCACGAGAAGCCGGCTCCGGCAATGATCGTGTGCGGATTTGCGGATGCTCAGGATTGCAAGCCTGCCGTTTCCTGAAAAAATCCTGTGCATCCTTTGCATCCATGTTAATCAAAACCTGTTCCGAGCCTCCATAAAACCGTTGGCTGCGGAATTTTGCAAAAGGCTCTCGTGTTTATTCGTGTCCATTCGTGGTTCGTCTTTATTCAACGATCGGCCGTCTTGCCTTCAAAAGACCGGCGCCTCCGGGCGCTCGCCAGCACCTCTTCCAGAAAACCCTGCATCCGGTGGTGATGCGACCCCTTCCAATAGACGCGGTCGCATTGGGGGCACAACCGAAATTCCCGGTAGTGCTCCCGGGTCCGCGGCAGCAACCTGGAAGACACTTCCTCCCTGAGGCGGCCAGGCAATCCTGCAACTCGGCATAGAAACGCAGGTAAACGGTGGCCATTACCAGATATAGTCCTTGGCCAACGGCCTCTTGTCGAACCCTTCCAGGACGTGGACGACCCGGACCTTCTTGAGGCTGACCGGCGAAAGCTGTCCGATGGGCAAGTAGACGATCTTGCGGCCCATCCTGGAGGCAATGGTGCGAAAGACGGATCGGGGCGGACGAGCGGCCACGTAGACCACGAACCTCTCCAGGGTATAGTCCAGACCCGCCAGCAGCAGGGTCTCTGCCTTGCTTTCCGCCATTCCGTAGTCCGGGTCCTGCCAGACGTCCAGCATGCGGCGCGGAGGGTAGGAAAGCAGGAAACCGCCATACTCGGCCCGGGAGATCCCGGGCCCCACGATCCGCTCGTAGGGGTTGGTGGAATAGAAGGCCATGTCCGATTCCTGGGCATGCTCCCCCAGCCAGGTCGTGCGCCAGTGATAGCGGTTCTCCGGGTCCTCGTCAAAGACGACCACCACGGCCCCGACCTCGCCCGAGACCCGCTGGTACTCCCGAACGTACAGTTGCCCCTGGTGCCAGTTCCGCAGGGTCTCGCGGACGTCGATGCCGTCCAGCAGCGAGGTCTTGAAGACTTCCACCCTGCTCCTTTCCGCCGACAGAAGGCTTTTCCCCTTTTTCTTCAGAAATGCCCCGTAGTCTTCCAGGACCAGGTCCTCGGGAGGGTAGGAACAGATTCCGGACCCGTCGAACTCACGCGCCCACTCACCCGGAACCGCTTCCTTTCTGCGACCCCTCAAGCCATACGGCCGCACCCGCGCCTTGCGTCGAGGCAGCCGGCGCCTGAGCTGGATTCTCCTCATGTTGGCGTAGAGCTCTTCTCCCGAGATCCTGACGGTCATGAGATCCGATTGGACCCTCTGGTGAGGACTGCCGCCGGCCAATTCCCAAGTATCCCAGGCGTAGTTGTCGTCCACCACCGATCGGGCTGCGACCGTAAGGTCAAAGAGCCCCGCAACCAGTTGCCGGTCCAGAAATGCCAGGTTTCGAGCGTAGCGTCCCAGCAGGCGTCGTTGCCAGTGAGACACCTTTTCGCCGGTAGCGGCTCCGTATCGCCCTTCCGATTCGGCCAGAAGCCGGAAGATCATGCGTTGGCGGTCAATGCTCCCGACGCCTGCGACAGCCGCATCGTCCTCGGAAGCACCCGCGCGGACCGGCGCCTCCCGCCAGGCCACCCGCCGGGCCGTTCGTTCCACGATGGACTCCAGGGCTTGCAGGGGCTCCTCCGCCGGTGAGGCAATCACCTTGAAGGGTTGATCGCCGGGCTTGGGCGGCGGGTCGGGCTGGACCGACTTGACCCCGACAGCCCGCGAGGGCCGGCGGCAGCGCTCATAGACCGCCTGAAAAAAGGGAGGTTCCAGCAGCACCTCCGCCAGGCACTCGGGGTGGAGGTTGAGCACCTGAACTCCGGTCCGCCGCTGGCGCGCCAGGGGCTCGGCCTGGGGTTTTTCCAAAGCCTCCAGCACCAGGGGAAAGAGGTTCAGGGAGAGTACGACCCAGACCGCTTGCCGGCCCTGGAGCGATTTCAGCCTCCAGGCCATGCCTTGAGCCTGCCGGCGCAGTCGGTGGTTGGCCGGCCGGGGACAGGCGAGCCAGCTCTCCACGTATCCCGCATAGCCGATTCGCCGAACGGCGTAGGAGTCGGGATAGATCTCCGGAGGGTGGGCCGGCCGGTCCAGGTCGGGGTCCACAAAGTGGACGGAGGCTTTCACCTCCTCACCGCTGCGAAGGGCCTCCATGAAGGGATCGGTTATCTCTACCGGGACATAGACGGCGCCCTGTCCGGAACGTTCCGGGTAGAGGATCACCGAGAGCTCCGGCAGCCGACTCACGGCGCGGAGGGTCGCCTCCTTCAGCGTGTGGGGGAGTTCGACGGCAATTTGTCGGGGGCGACGGGCCAGGATAACTCGACGAACTTCCGCGGCAAACTCCATGCGCCCCGGAACCACCGGCAGAAAGCGAAAGCGCCCTTGCCTCCAGCCGTCCCGGTTTTCAGCGCCGCCCATAACGGAGGGCCTCCTGGCCAAGGGTCTGCAGGATGGCAGTCTCCAGCGCCCGCGCGCGGCTCCTCCCCGGAGACATTCCGGTCAGTTTCATGGCAAATCGGGCGATGTTGATCCCATCCCGGACGGTGTAGCGCTCGTCAGCCTCGTGGGCCGCTTGCAGAAAATCGGTGACGTAGTCCAGGACCTCCTGGTCGGCAAAGGGCAGATTCTCCCGCAAGATGTGCAGCTCTTCTTCCCGCTCCGGAAACTCGAGCAGGATTTGGGGCTGCAGGCGCGAATGAATGTATTCGGGCAGCTCAAAGGTGGAAGCGTCGTCATTCATGGTGGCGACCAGGCGGAAATTGGGGTGAGCCTTGATCTTGATGCCGGCCACGATGGATTCCACGTATCGCCGGTTGTCGAGGAGCGGGGCCAGGCTGGCCCAGCTTTTTTCGCTCATGCGATTGCCCTCGTCCAGAATCACGACCCCACCCCGCACCATGGCGGTCACCAGCGGCGAGGCCACGTAGCGCAGTTTCCCTTGCGACTCGATCACCGGGGTCACCAGCAAATCTTCAGGTCGGGTGTCCAGCGTAGCCTGCAGGATGTAGACTTCCCTTCCCAGCCGTTTGCCCACGGCATAAGCCAGGGTGGTCTTCCCCACCCCCGGTTTACCGAGCAGCCGGGGATTCATGGGCAGGTCCTGGTTGTTGACAACCATCCAGGCGGCCATGAGCTGGCGAATGAGCTCCTCCTGCCCCACCCATCGAATGGCCAGCTCATCCGGATGGGCCAGGAAAATGCGGACCCCGTCGATGTCCACGCTTTGAAGGGTTTGGGAGGGTTGAGGCGTCATCGGCAACTCAGAGTTATCCACGAAGGGACCACATCTTGCTATAATTCGAATCAGGATTATAGCAGGACGCCTTCGAACGGTGGAGACCCGGTCCCGAACCATCCCGCCGGCCCACCCATGGAACCAGGAGCCGTCGCATGACCAAGGCCGCCAACAACGGCCTGCAGGAATCCCCCGATTTTAGGCCCCCTCTTCTTCTCCCGACCTGTCTCCTTCCGGAAGCTCTTCCCTTCCGGCATCGGCAGCAGCCTGTCCTGATCGATTCGATGAGAGCCCTTCGCCTGACATCCGCCCTCGTCATACTGCTCTGGTCGCTCCCTCAAGAACTGGGGGCCCAGAGCCTGGCGGAGGTCGCCAGGAGCGAACGCAGCCGTCGGGCCCAACTGCCCCATGCGGCCGCCACCCATACCAACGAAACCCTGCAGGGCTACGCCGGCCGCTTCGCGGCTTCATCCTCGCCGAGGGTGAAGCCTGATCCGCACCCGGGCCGGGATTCCCGGTCCGCAATCCCTCCCCGGGGGGCTCAAGAGGAGCGCCACTGGAGCCGGCGCTTTCTCCATCTCAAAGCCAGGCTGGCGGCAGCCGAGCAGCGTCACCAGGCGCTGCGGGTCAAGCTGGAAGACCTGAACCTGAAGCTTCAGGGCGATCCGTTCCGTCAGACCACGGTGGTCGACCCGGCTCATGTCTATGGTCCCCTGATCGCTCAGACGGAGCGAGGGATCCAACGAAACCGGCAGGTCCTATCCAGCGCCCGGCGGGAACTGGCCGCCCTTCGCGAGCGCCTGCGCCAGAGCGGGAACCCCCTGTCCTGGGAGAATTCTCGGGCTGGGTTGGCTCCGCGGCCCGCTTCGGGACCCACCGGGAGGGTGCAGGAACCCGTGCTCGGGGATCGAGCCTACTGGCAACGACAATTGAGCCAGGTGGATCAGGGCTTTCGGTCCCGGATCTCCCCGCTGGAAATCCAGCGGTTTCAGCTGGTGCATCGGCGCATGCCCCGAAGAGGCGAGTCCCTGGAGGTTGAAAGCACCCCGGGCCTGGGCCTGCCCCCGGGAGTAGCCGACCTCAACCGTCGAATCCGGAAACTGAGGAGCCGACATGCCGGGGAGAGAGAGGTCCTGGTGGAACAGGCCCTGCGGTCAGGGGCTCTGCCGGGATGGTTTCGCTGATCTTTGAACCACATCCAGTCGCCTGAAAAGGAAAATGTCAACCATGGTCCGGTTCAAGAGAAAAAAGCCCACGAGAAAAAAAGTCAAGGCCAGGTGGTGGCACTGGCCCTGGTTTTGTTCGACATGGTCCAAGGTGTTGCTGACTCTCGGAATCTTCGCATTCGTCGCGGTCAGTTTTGTGCTGATCGACACCTACCAGCAGTTTTCCCGCCAAATCGACCGTAAGATTTCCGGTGAGATTTTTCTCAATACGGCCAAGGTCTACGCCGCTCCCCTGGAGATCTATCCCGGCCAACCCATCGGCCTTTCCCAGATCAAGGGCTACCTGGAGGCTGCTGGGTACAGCCCGAACCAACCTGAGGAGGGTGCGCAGGGGCACTACGCTGTAGCCGGAGAAGGACTGCAAATCTATCCGTCGGATCATGCCTACGGGGGGAGCGCCGCGACGGTCCGGATCGAGTTCGACAAGGACGGCATCGAGCACATTGTCTCCCTGGCCGACCGGAGCCTGCTGGAATTCTACGACCTGGAACCCCGGCTGATCACACACCTGTTCGACAAGAGCCGTGAAAAGCGACGGCTGATCGAGTACCGGGAAATCCCACAGGTGCTCAGGGACGCCGTGCTGGCGATCGAGGACCGCCGCTTCTTCTCACACTACGGCTTCGATCCCATCGCCCTGGTGAGCGTGGCATTGGGGGGATTTGAACGGGGGGCCAGCACCATCACCCAGCAGTTGGTTCGATCTTCCAGCTTCTGGTTGACTCGGGAGAGACGGGTCATCCGCAAGGCCAAAGAGATCTACATGTCGGCCATCCTGGAGACACGCCTGTCCAAGGAGGAAATTTTCACCCTCTACTCCAACGACATCTACCTGGGACAGAGCGGTTCCTTCAGTATCAACGGTTTCGGAGAGGCCGCCACCGCCTACTTCAACAAGGACATCAAGGACCTCAACCTGCCGGAAGCCGCCCTGCTGGCGGGACTGATTCAATCCCCCAACCGCTACAGCCCCACCAGACGCCCGGAAAGAGCCGTGAGGCGCCGAAACGTGGTGTTGATGGCCATGCTGGAGACCGGCAGCATCACCCCGGAACAGTATCAGGCTGCCGTAAAGGCCCCGTTGGAGGTCGCTCCCCACAGCGTCGACCAGAACGACGCCCCCTACTTCGTGGACATGCTCAAGGACCGCCTCCTGCAGTCCTATTCCGATGAGGAGTTGCTCACCAAGCGCTACAAGGTCTACACCACCCTGGACGCCGACCTGCAGTCCATTGCCTACCAGGTCGTGCGGGACGGTGCCGACCTGGCCGATCAAAATCGGGCCCACCGGAAGCGGCGCGGCCCCAGGGCCAGATGGGATCCGACCACCCACCCCAGGTACGAGATCCCTCCCGATGACCGGGTGCAAGTCTGCCTGATTGCCCTGGATGCCGTTACCGGAGAGATTCGAGCCCTGGTGGGCGGCCGGGACTACGGGACCAGCCAGTTGAACCGGGTGACTTACGCCAAGCGGCAACCCGGCTCCATCTTCAAGCCCTTCGTCTTCGCGGCTGCGATCAACTCGGCCATCGAACACACCGAACCCCTGGTCACGCCCTCGACCATGGTGGAAGACATCAAGACAGTCTTCAACTTCAACGAGGAGCCCTACGAACCCAACAATTACGGGGCAAAATTCTTCGGGCCGGTGACCCTGCGACGGGCTCTCACCAAGTCCCTCAACGTGGCCACCATAAAGTTCGCCGAAATGATCGGTTGGCAGAAGGTGGTCGATCTGGCGATATCGGCCGGCATGAACGACCGCATCCTGGCCACTCCGGCGGCCGCCCTGGGATCCTACGAGGTCACCCCGCTCGAGATGGCGGGAGCCTTTACCATCTTCGCCAACCAGGGCATTCGCGTGGAGCCTCGGATTATCCGCGACGTGGTCAATGGTGACGGCGAGGTCATCTTCAGCTCGGAGATTTTCTCCGAAGAGGTTGTCGACCCGCGGGTGGCCTACCTCATGACCAACCTGATGGAAGGGGTGATCAACCGGGGCACCGGCATCCGGGCTCGACTGATGGGGTTTCGGAAGCCGGCGGCAGGCAAGACCGGAACCTCCCATGACGGCTGGTTTGCCGGATACACCAGCGGTCTGCTCTGCATCGTCTGGGTGGGTATCGACGACAATCGGGAGCTGATGCTGGAGGGCTCCACCTCGGCCCTGCCCATCTGGACGGAGTTCATGAAGCAGGCGACCGAGCTTGAACCCTGGCTGGCCGAGGATGAATTCCAGGCGCCGGAGGAAGGCATGGTTCGGGTCCACATCGACGAAGAGACCGGCCTGCTGGCCACGCCCCAATGTGACAGTGTCATCTACGAGCACTATATCGCCGGCAGCGAGCCGACGCAGCGCTGCAGCCACTCCGCGCACGAATGGCTCTACGACCAGCGCCAACTGAGCAATGAGGCCGGAGCCACCCAGGACGAAACGGAACAGCCGGCACAGCCCCCCTCCAAGAAGACCAACCGCTTCAAGAGAATTTTCTCGAAAATTTTCTGATGGGAAGCAGCCGCCAACCACTCCCTCTTGAGGGTAATTTCCAGAATCCAAGCTGTCAGGCGAAGGCTGATAGGGAGGGGATCCCGGACCGTCGCTGCGGATCGATATTTTATTTACATCGATATACAGGATGCACAGGATGAGCAGGATGAGAGATTCCTGCACGAGAAGTTGGCTCAGTCGATAATCCGTTGAGGACTTGCGGATACCCAGGATTACAAGACACCGGACTGCAAGAAACCAATCCTGTATATCCTGTGCATCGATGTGAATTATCTCTGGAAATCAGGAGGTGGGGGAGAACCGACCGCCAAGCAGCGGGTCGAACTGGTGCCCGGACGGGCCCGCATTTCCATCACTCGAAACGCCGGGCCAAGCGGTCCACAACCAGCCGGCCGATGTTCAGGCAGGCAGTGGCCGCCGGTGAGGGAGCGTTGCACACGTTCAGGACTCGAGGCGTCTCCCGGATATCGAAGTCATAGACCAGGCTCCCCCGGGGGCTGAGCGCTTGCGCCCTGATACCCGCCGGCGCGGGGCTGAGGTCGCGGGCGGCGATCTCCGGCACCAGTCGCTGCAGGGCTTTCACGAAGGCTTTCTTGCTGATGGAGCGCCACATTTCCTCCACGCCCACCCGCCAGTATTTCCGGGCCATCCTCAGAAACCCCGGATAGGTCAACGACTCGAACAAGTCCCGCAGGTTCACATCGGTGATTCGATAACCCTCCCGAGCGAAGGCCAGGACGGCGTTGGGTCCGCATTCCACTCCCCCGCCGATCATTCGGGTGAAGTGGACGCCCAGGAAGGGGAAGCTGGGATCGGGCACCGGATAGATCAGGCCGCGGCACAGATGGTGAGCTTCCGGCTTGAGCTCATAGTATTCTCCGCGAAAGGGCACGATCCTGGCCTCGGGCCGGGTCCCGCTGAGCCTGGCCACCCGGTCGGACTGCAACCCGGTGCAATTCACCACGTAGCCGGCCTCGAACGTCTCGCCCTGAGCGGTCCTCACCCTCACCTTGGAGGCATTGGAGGTAATGGCGTTCACCCGGCTATTGGTAATCACCGCCCCTCCGCGTTCCAGCAGGCACCGAGCCAGGGCCTCGGATACCTGGGTGTAATCGATGATGCCGGCATCGGGAACGTGTATGGCACGGATGCCGCGAACGGCCGGCTCCAACTCCTTGAGCCGCTCCGCACCCACCTGGGTGCAGCGCACGCCGTTGGCCTGCCCGTTTCGATAAATGCCCTCCAGGCGGGGAAGTTCCTCCTCCTTGACGGCTACTATGACCTTCCCGCAAAGGGCGTAGGGAATGCCCTGCCGGTCGCAGAATTCCTGCAGAATGCGCTTGCCTTCCAGGCAGTTGCGGGCCTTGAGGGAACCGGGCTGGTAGTAAACCCCGGAGTGGAGCACCCCGGAATTGCGTCCCGTCTGGTGCCGGGCCACTGCCGTTTCCTTTTCCAGCACCAGCACCCGCTTTCCGGGGAATCTCCGGGTGAGATCGTAGGCGGTGGCCAAGCCCACAATGCCGCCTCCTACAATGATGACCTCTGCTCGCTCCATTGGCTTAGCGCCCTTCCCTTAGCTCTTCGCCGACCGCTTTGGCGAAGACCTCGACCATTTCGTCGGCCTGCTCCACCGTCATGGTCAGCGGGGGGGCCAGGCCGATCCAGTGCGGGTCGCAGCGCAGGATCAATCCGTGCTCGATCAATCGCTTCTCCACCTGCTTGCCGAAGCGCCGTTCGTCGGCAAAGGGTTTGCCGGTGTCCATGTCCTCCACGAACTCCACGCAACTGAGAGCACCTCTACCCCGAACCTCGCCCAGAATCCCCAGGGCCCCGATCTGCTCCCGGAGCCTCTTGCGGATGTGGCGGCCCACCAGTGCTCCCTTGGGAATCAAATCCTCCTTCTCGATCACCTCGATGACCGCCAGGCCCGCGGCCGTGGCAATGGGGTTGCCCCCGAAGGTATGCCCGTGAGCGAAGCTGATGTTCTGGCTCTCCTCGCCCCAGAAGGCGGAATAGTGCAGCTCGTCTCTGGCGATCATGGCGGCCAGGGGCGCGTACCCGCTGGCGAGTCCCTTGCCGGCGCACAGAATATCGGGGGCGACCCCGAAGGTTTGTGCCGCAAACCAGCTTCCGGTCCGGCCCATGCCCGTGATGATCTCGTCATAGATCAAGAGAACGTCGTATCGGGAACAGATCTCCCGCACCTCCTGAAAGTACTCCGGGGGAGGGACGACAAGGCCTCCGGTGTTGCTGATGGGCTCCAGGATGAAAGCCGCCACCGACTCGGGGCCTTCATGCCGGATCGTATATTCCAGCATGGCGGCGCCGGGGTGGCTGCAACTGGAGCCGGCCAGATCGAACGGTCCGGGAAAGCAAGCGGGCGGTGGAATATGCACGAAGCCGCTGAGAAAGGGTCCGAACACCGCCTTGCGCGGTCCGCCCAGCCCGGAGGCGGACATGGCCCCCATGGTCCCCCCGTGGTAGCCCAGGTAGTTGGCAATCACCTTGTACTTGGCCGGGTTGTCGCTCTGGCGGTGGTACTGGCGGGCAAACTTGAGGGCCGACTCGGTGGCTTCCGAGCCCCCGCTGACCAGCTTGACGGTGTTGAGACCCTCAGGGGTGATTTCGGTCAGCTTCTTGGCGAATCGCACGGTGGTGTCCGAAACCGCGTGCAGCGGCGCCACGAAGCTGACCCTTTCCTGCTGCTTGCGGACGGCCTCGATGACGTGCTCGTTTCCGTGACCGATATTGACCACGTAGATCCCGGAAACGCCGTCGATGTAGCGTTTGCCGTCCACATCCGTCAGGTACACCCCCCGGGCTTCCCGGATGATCAAGGGATTGGCTGAAAAGACCTTCATCTGCTGGAGATCCAGCATCAGGTGTCGAACGTCGTTACCGGCAATAAGGGTAGGAGACATGGTTAACCCGCATTTCTCACCGGGCCGGGCCCGGTGTGATCAAGATTGTTCCGGATTGGACGAGGAGAGGCTTCCTCACGCGCCTCCAAACGGGCTCCGGCGCAGGGCTTCCTGGATGATGGATTCAGGCACTTCGTATTGACCGACGGCCCGGTTGCCCTGGTAACCCACATCCTCGATACCGATGGGGCTGGTGTAGAAGGCGTCGACGGTCATTTTGCGCAACCATTCGAAAAACCGAACTCCGGGGGCAAGATCCGAAACAGGATCAATGCGGTAGGTGCTGAACCCCTGGTAATCCTCGGAGGCGCCATATCGGGTGGCCCGGGCTGCCTCCATTTTTTCAGGATCTCCCTCCTCGACCAGGCGATCCAGCAGGGAGGCTTGCTGCGCCTCGGTGGCATCCACAAAGGTGGCGCCGTGTTGCCGGCGCGTCTGCGCATCCAGCCAGAGCAGTCCTCCGGTGTAGATGTCCGCCAGCTCCGGGTTCTGGCTGCACAGCAGGTCGATGAACTCGGGAGCCCCCCCATCGACGGCGCTTCCCGAATGCTCGTCGGCCGGAATGATCAGCTCGGCCAGCCGCCGGATGGTCCGGTATTCGTGGGGCTTGAACAACTTGGGCTGGTAGGCTCCGGTCTCTCCCTTTTCTTCCCGAGCCGCTTGATGCACATGCTCCCCCCAGGCGAACTCGAAGGGAGCCGCCCCGGTGGCCGTCAGGGCCAGGGCGATCTTCTCCAGCATCTGCCGCCGAGTCAGCGGGCGCCGGATCTCCGATTCCGGGGGATGCTCAGACATTTCCCTTCCTCATTTCCTCGGCCAGATAGTCGGAAGCTCTCCAGGCCAGGGCGTTGATGGTCAGGGTGGGGTTCTTGTCGGGGTTGCTCACGAAGGTGCCGCCGTCGCAGACCAACAGATTCTCGACCTCGTGAGACTGACAGAAGCCGTTCAGCACGGAGTTTTGCGGATTGTCCCCCATCCGAACCGTCCCCACCTCGTGAATGATGGTCCCGGGCACCGAGATACCGTGGCGATCGAAATGGCTGGTCAACCCAATCACCTTGCCGCCCATGCTTTCGATGAGAGCTGCAAAGGTCTTCTCCATGTGCCTGGCCTGCTTCCATTCATAGTCGGACCACTTGAAGTGAAAGCGCAGCACCGGGATGCCCCACCGATCCACCACCTCGGGATCGATCTCGCAGTAGCTCAAGTTGTTGGGAATCATCTCGCCCCGACCCGCGAATCGGACGAAGGCCCCATATTCTTTCCGCACCTGCTCCTTAAGCTTCCTGCCGTAGCCATGCCGTCGGGCCGCGCCGTGAAAGTCCCCCACCCGGGGCATGTTGTAGCCCCCTCCGATTTCGATGTGGTATCCCCGCGGGAACCCCAATCGACCCTGATCCTCCCACTGCCACCAGGGCATGTAGAGGTGGGCCCCGCTCATCCCGTCGGTGTTGTATCGGGGCAGGTTCTCCAGGCTGGGGACGTAGCCCGCCATGCCCAGCCCCACCGTATCCATGAGAAAACGGCCTACCGTGCCCGAGCCGTTGGCCAAGCCGTTGGGAAAGAGTCCGGACCTGGAGTTCAAGAGCAGGCGGGCCGACTCGCAGGCACTGGCCGCCACCACCACCACCCGGCAGTCGATGCGCTTTTCCGTGCGGCTCTTCTTGTCGATGTAGACCACCCCGCTGGCCCTGCCGCGGGCGTCGGTCAGAATTTCCCGCGCCATGGCCGAGTGGATGATCTTGAGCTTGCCCGTCTCCAGGGCGGGAAAGATCTGAACTTGGCTGGAAGAGTAGTTGGAGGCGGTCAGGCAGCCGCGGCCGCACTGTCCACAGTAATGGCAAGCGGGGCGCCCGTTCAGCGGCCGCGTGATCACGGCCCTGCGCATGGCGATGCAGGGTATTCCCAGCTTGTGGCTGGCCTGCTGGATGACCAACTCATGAGCCTTGGGTGGCGGTGGCGGCTGAAAGACACCGTCGGGGGCGCTGCGGATCCCTTCCCTGGTGCCGGTGATTCCGATGAAGGCCTCGGCCTTGTCGTAATAGGGAGCAAGGTCTTCATAGGAGATGGGCCAGTTGGCCCCCAGGCCGTCCCGGTCGTGAGGGTTGAAGTCGTAGTCGGAGAAGCGCAGCGAGATCCGCCCGTAGTGGTTGGTCCGTCCTCCAACGACGCGAGACCGGAACCAGAGGAAGTCGCTGCCCCTGGCGACGGTGTAGGGTTCCCCCTCCAGGGTCCACCCACCCTTGACCGCGCTGGCGTTGAAATGGCCGAACGCCTCCCCGCGGCCGAAGTAGACGCCGCCGCCCTCCTCGGCGCCGCGATGATCCACGTCATGGGGCCAGAGGTGCTCCTTGAAGTCGGCCAGCGGGTTCAGCATGGGGCCGGCTTCCAGCAAGGTGACCCGAATCCCCATTCGGGTCAGGACGTGGGCGACGGTTCCACCACCCGCGCCCGACCCGATCACCACCACCTCGTGTTGTTCGGGAGTCTGCTTGATGTGAGCCATGGCGCTATTCAAGCACAACGGGGTGAAAAATTAAACCTGGCCTCCCGGCGTTGCCAGGCAGCGTCCAAAAGCCGCACCGAGACAAGGCTATGCGAAGCTGATTCTTGCCAAAATTCCGGTTCAGATCGCCGGCAAACACATCCGTGAAAACGCTTCCGGACGCCCGAAGGGCGACTCAAGCCAACACGTCGAAGCCCTGCCAGGTGATCTTGGCGCCAACCGCCTCGATCTTGGGCCAGGCCTCCTGGTGCTCCTTGGAAACCGCCCAGGTCGCCCGTTGGGCTTCCGTTTCGAACGCGATGTCGATCTCGTACATGGTGGAAGACTCGTAATGGCGCAGGAGGCGGGTCGAGAGGAAGCCTTTCTGCACCTTGATGGCGGGGACATAGGCGTCCCGGTAGAGTTTTTCCAGCTTTTTGCCCTTCCCGGCCTTGGCCTCGATATAGATGTGGAGCTGCACCGACTTCTTGGCGTGCTTTCCGGCGGCCGCAAGGGGTCGGCCCAGGACGGCGCCTACTATTCCCAGTCCGGCGGCTTTGAGCCAGTTGCGGCGATGGTTCAGGGAACGGACAACTCGGCAGGTCGAAGTTTTCATCGGTCTTTGTCCTCCTTATTTGCGGAATGGGTTGCCAGCGGCAACGGTATGGCCCCGACAACCCTGCTGAAGCACGGCGCCCGGCCTATCCTTAACCAGCAGCGCCAACGGGGACGACCGGGTTGCCGGCAACCCTTCGGCGCTCTGCCCGACACCCTTTCTTTATCACGAAACCGGAAACGGCGACAGGACTACTTTTGCCGACTACTCTTGCCGGGGAGCCCCACACGGACCCCGCTTGACCGGCCAAGCCGACGAGCCATAGAATTCCTGCTTTCAAAGGAGCGGCAATGTTAGTGCAAAGCGCCATCGGTCTGGCTGTCTTCCTGGGACTGGCCTGGGCCCTAAGCGAGCATCGAGGCAAGGTATCGCTGCGCCTGGTGAGCATCGGCCTGGCCCTGCAATTGGCTCTTGGAATCCTGCTTCTGAAGGTCCCCGCCTCGGGTGAGATCTTTCTGGGGTTCAACCGGGTGATCCTGGCCCTGGAAGAATCGGTCCAGGCGGGAACGGCTTTTGTTTTCGGCTATCTAGGAGGGGGTCCCCCGCCTTTCGAGGAGAAGGACCCCTCCTACACCTTCGTTTTAGCCTTTCGGGCGCTTCCCCTGTTGCTCCTGATGAGCGCCCTTTCTTCGCTGCTCTTCTACTGGAAAGTGCTGCCCCTGGTGGTAAAGGGGTTTTCGCGGGTGTTGGAAAAGACGCTGCGTTTGGGAGGCGCCGAGGGTCTGGGTGTCTCGGCCAACATCTTTCTGGGAATGGTGGAGGCTCCGCTCTTCATCCGACCCTACCTGGGCCGGATGACCCGTAGCGAGCTGTTCACGGTCATGACCTGCGGGATGGCGACCATCGCCGGCACCGTCATGGTGCTCTATGCCAGCATCCTGTCCGAGATCATTCCCAACGTCATCGGGCACATCCTGACGGCTTCCCTCCTCAACGCCGTGGCCGCCGTGGTCATCTCCAAGATCATGATTCCCGAGACCGGTCAGGGAACCTCGGGGGATCTGGTCGAACCCGAGCCGGTCAGCAGTTCCATGGACGCCATCACCAAGGGCACGCTCCGGGGCGTTCAACTTCTGATAAACATCGTGGCCATGCTCTTGGTCATGGTAGCCCTCATCCACCTGGCGAACCTGGTGTTGGGCGTCCTCCCCGCCGGCGGCTCCCGCCCCCTGACGCTTCAGGGAATCCTGGGAATCGTCAGCGCGCCGATCGTGTGGCTCATGGGGATTCCCTGGAGCCAGTCCTGGACTGCCGGAGAACTGATGGGCACCAAGATGGTGATCAATGAACTGGTGGCCTATATCAACCTGAGCCAACTCTCTCCCGACGCCCTGTCCCCCCGAAGCCTGGTGATCATGACCTATGCCATGTGCGGATTCGCCAATCCCGGCAGTCTGGGAATCATGATCGGCGGTCTGGGCACCATGGCCCCCGAGCGGCGGGCCGAGGTGGTCAGCCTGGGGCTGCGTTCCATCGTGGCCGGAACCCTGTCCACCTGCATGACCGGCGCCTTGGTGGGCCTGCTCTATTGACTTTCTCCCTTGGGATCGAAATGCAGTCTAGTTTATACTAGCGGTTAACTTGCGACCGCGCGGCAGGCCCCGCGGGTTGGACCGTTAACTGCTTGTAATCACACCTTTTAACTCACATTTGCTCAAGCGCGCCCCACAGCCCGGGAGGTAAGGAAATGGATACGGCCAAACTGGAGTCCGTCGCTCGTGCCCTGGTTCAGAAGGGCAAGGGAATCCTGGCTGCAGACGAGAGCTCAGGAACCATCAAGAAGCGATTCGACAGCATTCAGGTGCAATCGACCGAGCCCAACCGCCTCTATTACCGCCGCATGTTGTTCACAACCCCGGGAATGGAGGCCTTTATCAGCGGGGTGATCCTGTTTGACGAGACCCTCCGCCAAATCGGGCCCGACGGCGTTCCCCTCTGCGAAATCCTGGCCGGGAAAGGAGTGCATCCGGGCATCAAGGTGGACAAGGGAGCCAAGAACCTTGCCGGCTTCCCCGGCGAGAAGATCACCGAGGGGCTGGACGGCCTGCGCGAGCGCCTGGCAGAGTACCGCGACCTGGGAGCGCGGTTCGCCAAGTGGCGTTCGGTGATTACTATCGGCGAGGGGATTCCGAGCCGCACCTGCATCGACGGCAATGCCCGAGGCCTGGCCCGCTATGCCGCCCTCTGCCAGGAAGCCGGCCTGGTGCCGATCGTCGAACCCGAGGTCCTGATGGATGGAGGTCATACCATCGAGCGCTGCGAAGAGGTCACCGCCGACACCCTCGCCACCGTCTTCTTCGAGCTTCACCGGCATCGAGTTCACCTGGAGGGCATCCTGCTCAAGCCTAACATGGTCATCTCAGGCAAGCAGTGCACCGTGCAGGCCGGTGCCGCCGAGGTTGCCGAAGCCACCCTGCGCTGCTTCCGGCGGAGCGTCCCGGCGGCGGTGCCGGGCATCGTCTTCCTCTCGGGCGGCCAGACCCCGCTCCAGGCCACCGAAAACCTGCAGGCCATGAACGCCTTGGGCCCCTCGCCCTGGCAGCTCAGCTTTTCCTATGGGCGGGCCTTGCAGGAGACCACTCTGAAGGCCTGGGGTGGTGAGGTCGAGAATTCCGAGAAGGCTCAGGCGACCTTCTTTCATCGCTCCAAGTGCACCGGGGCGGCCCGGGACGGCCAGTACAACCCCGTGATGGAAGATGAAGCCGTCTCTCTTTCCAGGGCTTGACCCGCGGTCGACCCGCGAAAAAGCTCCCGATTGAACGCCAGGCCCCCATCCGGCCGGTTGCCCGTGGTTGCTCGGCAGGTGGGCCCCAACGCCAATTCCCTGTCCGCTGCCAACGTCGAAAAAGAAAGGACTCGGTCGCCGCCCATGAATGGTTTCAGCCTCGAATCCCACGGCATTCACGTCCATAGAATTTTCCGAAACTTTTCCCCGGCCCAACTCTACGAGGAAGCCATCCGCCACGAATCGGATAGCAAGGTCTCCTCCAACGGCGCGCTCATGGCCTATTCGGGAACCAAGACCGGCCGCTCCCCCAAGGACAAGCGAGTGGTCCGCAACGCCTCTTCGGAGGCGGAGGTCTGGTGGGGCAGCGTCAATGTGCCCTTGGGCGAAACCCCCTTCATCATCAACCGCGAGCGGGCCCTCGACTACCTGAACACCCGTAAACGGATCTATTGCACGGATGGATTCGCCGGCTGGCACCCCAAGTACCGGATCAAGGTACGGGTGATCGCCTCCCGCCCCTACCACGCTCTCTTCATGTGGAACATGCTGATTCGGCCCAACGCCCGGGAACTGGCGGACTTCGGCACGCCGGATATGACCATCTTCAACGCCGGCGCCTTCCCTGCCAACCGGCACACTTCCGGCATGACCTCCAAGACCAGCGTCGACCTGAATCTGGAGGACCGCGAAGTAGTGATTCTGGGCACCGAATATGCCGGGGAAATGAAAAAGGCCGTGTTCAGCTACATGAACTACGCCATGCCCAAGCAAGGGGTCCTGTCGATGCACTGCTCGGCCACTGCTGAACAAGCGGGTGAAGGCTCCTCGATCCTGTTCGGCCTATCCGGCACCGGCAAGACCACCCTGTCGGCCGACCCCAAGCGGCGGCTGGTGGGCGACGATGAGCATTGCTGGACCGATGACGGTATTTTCAACATCGAAGGGGGCTGTTACGCCAAGGCCATTCACCTCACCCGAGAGGCGGAGCCCCAGATTTTCGACGCACTTCGATTTGGCGCCGTGTTGGAGAACGTCTCCTACGACCAGGCGACCCGCCACGTGGATTTCGACGACGACACCATTACCGAGAACACTCGGGGGGCTTACCCCATCGATACCATTCCCATTGCCAAGGTCCCCTGCCTGGCCGGTCACCCCTCGGACGTGATCTTTCTGACCTGCGACGCTTTTGGAGTGCTGCCTCCGCTGAGCCGCCTCACTCCCGACCAGGCCGAGTATCACTTCATCAGCGGCTACACCGCCAAGGTGGCCGGCACCGAAGTAGGGGTTACCGAGCCCCAAGCCACCTTTTCACCCTGTTTCGGGGGACCCTTTCTGGTATGGCACCCCGGAAAATACGCTCGCATGCTCAGCCAGCGCATCCGCCGCCACGGGGCTCAGGTCTGGCTGGTGAACACCGGTTGGTCGGGCGGGGCCTACGGCACCGGCTCGCGCATCAGGTTGAAGTACACGCGGGCCATGCTGGATGCGATCTACGCCGGAGCCCTGCGGGACGCCAGGACCGTCACGGACCCCACCTTCGGCCTGGATGTGATCGCCGAATGTCCGGGGGCGCCGAGCGATCTGATGCTGCCTCGCGATTCCTGGGCGGACAAGGCCGCCTACGATCAGACGGCGGCCAAGCTGGCGGGTCTGTTCAAGGAAAACTTCAAGGCCTACGCGAGCGATGTGACCGACGAAGTGCGAGCAGCCGGGCCACGCTAGGCACCCAGCCCAACCCATCCCCCAACCACTCTTCAAGTCCGGCGGGATCTTCCGAATACCCCGTTACGCGAAGGGCAGAAAATCGTCGTTGGAATCGAACTCCAGGTCCGTGGGAGGAGTCACCACGCTCAAGTCGCCGCGCGATTCCACTTCGGGAAGATAGGCCTCCGACGCCAGAATCTCCCGCAGGTCGAGCGTGTCGTGAATGCGAACGACCCTGGCCTGCTCGGGCTCCACCAGGCCCACGGTCCCCAACGCCAGGCCCAGCGCCCTGCGGTCGTTGTCGAAGGTGATCGGGATCGATGCTCCCGAAGGCGCATTCCCCGTCATGCAGTTGATGTAGGTGGCTTCACGGTTCATCCGCTCCACGGCCCGGCGGTGGCAGTATTCCGCCATTCCGAGGCCCGAAGCGTTCCCGTGGGTTTCGTCGGTCAGGTCCCGGACGTAGATGCGGGTGATCCTGGGATGCTCGCCGTCAGTCGCCCTGTGGTCATTGTATTTTCGGCCGATGACGTTGGTATCCATGCCGGCCCCGCTGATGTCCTTGCCGATGCGGTCGACCACCAGCAGATCGATGGATTCGAAGGGCAACCGCGGCATCCATCGTTTGGCCAGCACCAGCAACTCCCTTTCACGCTCGAGGAAATCCCCGGGAGCCACCGCCTCGATCAGAGCCGTCTGATCGTACTGGTTTTCCACGATCCCCAGCCCCAGAAGCACCCCGCACTCTTCAATGACCGTTCGGGCGATGGAACGAACCATCTGATCCCAACTGTAGTGAATGATGGCCTGGTGATAGAGGGCCGCACCCTTGTGCTTGCCCAATCCAATGAGCATCATCTTGTGCAGCCCACTTTCGATCTCGCCGTTGAAGCCGGTGTGCGGCTTGACCCGAGCGACCACCGCCACATGGTCGGCCTCGAAGGCATACTTGTCGAACAGCACCGGCACCCCTTCCTCGGTGCGGCCCACCTCGACGGTTTCCATGGAGGCTCGAATGGGAGCCCCGGTGAATTCTTCCGTGACCCCGTAGCTCTCGATAATGCCCCGCTGATTCTCCGCAATTCCCCCGCCGTGGCTTCCCATGGCCGGCACCAGGAAGGGTTTCCCGCCCAGCGCCTTGAGCTCATCCGCCAGTGACTTGACGATCAGGGCGATGTTGGCAATGCCGCGGCTGCCCACCGAAATGGCGATGGTCTGACCAGCCTTGACCTGAGACGACAGCTTGAGCCGGGCCACCTCGTCTCGAACCGTCCCGGGAATGTCATTCACCGTGGGCGCTTCAAAATGCTGCGCCACTCTCATCAGTCGAGGGTACGCCATGGTTTGCCTCCTCTATTGGGGTCGCTGGAACAGCATTCCAAGTTCTACCACGAGACGATCTGTTTGGGAAGTAGGCGAAAAGGAACACTCGCCGGTGTCCATTGACTACCGAGAACACACCCTAACTATGGTTTAGACCAACTATGTGTGGCATCCTGTTGTTGAATCGAGAACAGAAATGAAAATCACCTTGCGCATTGACGAGGAAATCGTGAAAAAGGTCCGCAAGATCGCCATCGACAAGAATACTACCTTGACGGCTATGGTGAGGCACTATCTGACGTCAATCGCCAGCAAGGACTCTGCCGCACGAAAAGCGGACGCGGATAAATTGATGGAGACGTTCGAGAAAGTGAGCCGTGATATGGGTCCCCGAACATGGACGCGAGAGGAACTGTATGACAGGCCTCGTTGCGTTCATGGCCGATAAGTACTGTTTCTGCAGAGCGAAGCCGGACTACCCGCAAGGCCACGGCCGTAACGACCGCAGACGATTAACCCGAAAGGATTGCCAGCACTTTCAAGAGAGGTTAATTCTTCATCGCCGCAAGAGACCAGCGCTTGGCCATTCGCTGAAGCTCCGGGAGATGTTCAGGCCAGTCATGCAAGGTAGCCGGATCCCAATCCGCACCATTTGGCCAGACCAAAGTATGGACTTCAGGGTCAATCTGAACCTGGTCGAACAAGGAGACATCACAAAGTGGCCCAAACAATTCGCCCTCTAGGACGGCTTGAAAATCAATAACCTGTTCCGTGCCATCGTCGAAACAAACTCGGAGGGTGTAGGGCTCCTGTATTTCAAAAAAAACCACACGGTAAATGGGGTGGTTCATGCCGATCTCCACTATCGAAGAGGGTCGATTTTAGAAAGCACTTGACCCGATTGTAGTCGCTCCCAATCTGCCAGCAGTTCATTGTGATGCAACTCCGCCCAAGCCTCGACCAGACGCTGCTGCCTCCTGGGGAGTTCGCCAGCGATCAATTCAATGGCATCAATAGCAAAGACACCGACGTCCTCCTGGTAGTAAGCGTGAAAATGCGGTCGGTGATGAGGACCGGATGGCTCAGCGTACATTCGTATGATGATGCCAAAAAATCGGCAAATCTCAGGCATTCAAATCCGTTGGCGATTACGGGTTAGGCTTATCTCACAAGTCTGCTACTCACTTAGTGTTCAGGGCACATATCCAGAGCGATGTAGCTACACTTTCGCCAACTTAACAATTAATTGACGGTACTTATTTATGAATCCAGGTATCTTGGCATCCCGGTTATAAAAGATATCTGAGTCGTAGCCATGCTCCTCATCGAGTTCAAGATCTCTTCGTATCTTGTGAATCGTATTGACTTCTACGTCGGCCCCCCAGTTTCTAAAACTAACCTGAGTCCTCAACTCGCCTCTCATGATGTTTGTCCTGTTGCCTTGAATGACCTCTAGATTACACTCATAGTGTTCAAGAATCTTACGAAGCTCCCGCCACTTTCGCATCCGTTCTTCCTTGGTGATGACACGTAAGCGGTACATCAACCAATTTGCAATGTGCAGAACCTCATTGTCCGGTCCCTCAATATGCTGGTTGTTGTCATTCGAGCGTAAGTTATGTGAGGCGACCCCCAAGAGGAATTCATACAGTTCAATCTCCGTCGTATCCAGCAAGAAGCCATTCTTGTCAACGAAAACCAGAAGCGAAACCAGTGCGGTCCTCTTGTTTCCATTGTGGAAAGGATGGTTGTGAACAATTGCGTGCGTAAGCGCAGCGCCAGCCATCGGCACAGTTGGATACTTATCGATCATACCAAGAGAGGTTTTCGGACGCCCTGCAGCGGACTCTAAAAGCGGTTTGCTTCTCACTCCCGGAGGATAAATCGGATCCCTTGAGGCTGCGAAGTCCCTTACGAGTTCATAGTGGATCTTTTCAATGTCAAACGCTGTCAAGTATTGGACATTTTGTTCTCTACCAATAATTTCACGATTCGGTGGTTCCAAATCACGAATTGAAATTGGATCCGGACGGAGTCGTCCGGTTGTCTTTCTCGTCGGGCGGGTAGTTTTAGGCACGCTACGAATGCCGAGAATCAACTCTGCTCGTCGATATTGAGTAGCTGTCAGCCTAATCAGACGGCTCTTCTTGAGCACCCCAGCCTCTAACAGTAGCTTTCTTACATCCGCTTCAGCAGAATCTGTACGAGTAGCAAGACTTGAAATAGTCCACTGGCCGAACGCGCGGCGTCTAAGCCCCAGAGCCGAACGTGCCAGAGTGAATTTGTTCTTTGGCACAAAATCGCTTTTTAAGCGAACTGCAATGCCCGCGGTTTGGAGCACAGTTATCGCCTCGTCCAAAGGACAGTTAGCTTCGATCGCTAGTTGATTTACTTTTACTTTTTTCCTAGGCATTGATTGATTAGTGCGATACGGCAACAATCGAGCTTCACATTGGCGTGTGTTGGACGTTATTGAGGTCTAAGTCAGAAGACAGGTGACGTATTTGAATTGCCGGAAAAACCTTGCTTACACCGAATGTTTAGAAGAGGTCGGATGGAGAACGGACATAGAACCGCCGCCGAGCAAACCACTCCAACACCTTCATCTCCAAGGGGTTACAGAACTGCCAATCCAGTTTATTCCAATTTTTCGACAACCTCCCATGGTTGCCTTCTTCGAGCCTCTCCACCAGCTTCCGGTAGGTGGGCAGTTACAGTGTCTCAATTCACCCAGTGCATGGATTGATCCCCCAACGGGTTGAACCCTCCGACATCCTGAACGTTGAGGTCGTGGCAGATTTGCTCGAAACGACCGACCGAATCATCAAGGGCCTGTCAGTCATTAAAACCTTTCCACGGGCAGGTAGGCCTCACTAGTTTGAGAGGCGTGTCGTCTGATACGCTCGATTGTGTCTTTGAAGCTGGACGCTCCTCCCAACACATGGTACAGGTGTGCGTGATCGAGTAGAAGAAGAGGTGTTCTACTCCCAGAAGCGCTATTCTTCGCCACCTGAGTGAACCCCGAGATCGAGACGAATACACCCATCGTATTGTCTGCCTTGCTCTCGACCTTCCGACGAAAGACATCAACATCAGGCGCTCCCGTCGGGCATTCCGTGAACTTGCACTCAACAAGGTATGTTGTATCGCCAATAGTAATGGACCCGTCGACCTCACGTCCTCCCGTCCTAAACGGCGGCCGAGCTGTGATTTCGCTGAATTCCATCAATTCATAGAACCATCTCTCGAAGGCCTTCCCTGCTGAGGATGATCCCATCTGGCCCGCAAGTTTGCCAAGTTTGTCCGAGAGTGATTTGAGGGTTTGCTGGGACGAACGAGTTTGAGCTCGAAATTCGTGGAATTTTCTGCGTGCCTCCTGCAGTTGTTGCTCTGATCTAAGCTGTTCGTCCTGCTTCGACAAGTAACTCTGGAGCTTACTCACCGCACTCTTTGCGGCCTCGTTCTTCTCCGTGCTGTCTTCCCAGCCCCGAAGGTCTGGAAAGGACAACTGTTCGGCAAGGAATAAGGCGAGTTGTACTATCTTTCTCCTTCCTTGGTCAGTGTCCTGAAGCGAATCAAAAACACGTGAAAGATAGTCCCTCTTTGATTCATCAGGGAGCCATGCTGGGAGACTCGGTATTTGTGAACGGCCCAGAAATGATGACAGTGCCTTCTTGCGCCAGAAGGACCGAAGTGCTGCATCGTATGTGAGCTCGATAAGGTGAGGCGTAACTCGTGTCTTCATATTGTTCTATCACCCATCAATCACCTACCGACGAGCAACTCACAACGTTCAATATCTAATTGACCTCAACTCAGATTCCTAAAGCCCTGAGTACCTCGAAACCGATATTGGGCTGGGTGCCGGAACCTGAAGAATGAGAGTTCGGATTAGTGCGTCGCTAACAGACCCACACATCTGTCATGATTGGCCACGACCCATTAGAAAAGTGCAGACCGCGCAGGCAACAATGACCACCATTTCTGATTCGGCCGTATCTACCGTTTGACCTTCCCGGATATGCCGAGCGCGGTCGGAAGCATAGCCCCATAATTTGTCCACAGCCTTATCGAGAGGCTTTGGCAGACTGAGTTCAGAGGTCAGTTGACCGAGTGTGTCATTGGACTGGCCGGTTACGTCGCGTGCTGTCGCCTCCAGGGCGCCCATCGCATGTTGAATTGCGCCAGTGATATCCGGTTGCGGACGACGTGAGATGTCTCGGAGGGCTTCTTGCATCTCATTGGCTGCTCTTGTCCGACCTGTTTCGCTCAATGCTACTATGGCTTTCTCGGTGGACTTGGTAAAGACCTCAGAACCTCGAAACACGACGTGGCCGCCCCGTAACTCCCAGGTAATTCCGTTTTCACAGAAGAATTGGTTGAGACGGTTGACGAATTTGTGTGCACGATTCGGATCGGTCTTAGTGAGGCGAGAATATAGTGCTTCGGCTATTTCGCAAACCTTGTACCAAGGGCATTCCGAAATTAGGCAATGCACTTCATCCCAGACATTTGGATAGTCGGACCAGTTGTTGGAATCGGGAGAGACGAGTAGAACCTCACACACACTCCAACGCATATGTTTAGGTGTCATGCCCGCGGCAGCCGCAATCATAAGAATGGCGCCACGCAGTGACTCGGGAGCATCGTCCCGTATAGTGATTTCAGTGTTAGGTTCACGGTGTCCATACCGTTCCGAGAATCATTCAGTCATGAGTTACCCTTTCGCTCAGGAGCTCTCAAGACAGGATGCTTCGTAGCTCACCTCTCCTCTTGAATAGTATTGGCTCTCCCACACACCCGAGCCACTACCGCATGAATCTTGACCTCGAACGATCCGTCAGTTCGCGGTCGACGTCAAAGAGGGTAGTTACTCGTTGTTCTCCCTCGTTCCGTAGGCTTCGCATAGACATTTATGTAACGCGTCAATCTGTGCCATTTCCGGGCACGCCTTGAAACTTGCTGTATTGAAAACAGCGCATATCTCGATGTCCTGTCCGGATAGGTAGTTACCTCGAATCAGAACTTCATTAATCTGGTCTAATACGTCAACGTATTCGCGCTCTTCGGGATCGTAGCCTTGCAGTAAGAACTCCCGGTAGCATTGCTCAACAACCGGTTTGGACTGGGTTTGGATGTCATCCACTACTCGCAATATCTCGTGTATCTTGGCGTCCAATGCGGTCTGGGTACGAAAGAAGATGTTCTCGTTTGCATGAGCGACTTCATTGCGAATGTTAACGAAGGCCCTGAAGTTGCCGATCGTGCCTTCCTTGCAAGCGATAAGCTTGAGAAACCTGAGGACAGTACTCTCGGGTACCATGCTGAAGGCAAACGGAGAACTGGCATTGAGCAAGCCCTTCTCGTATTTCGCAAAGCCGATTAATCCCTTCTTGAAATCCTGTGGCCATACCTTCTTAATCTGCCACAGGCTGAAGTAGATGAAACTCATAGCGAGCATGTGAAAAGCCAGATATGCGAACTGGTGCTTGCCTTGGGTGTAGTTGGTCTCAAAGGAGTCCCACAAAAACGTAATGTAGTCCCGTTCGGTTGGGGACCGGAAAGAAAATGGCAGATAGCTTCTCAGTTCGACGGCGTCTTCCATAACTTACGTCAATGTGGGCGCGGTCATGCCCTCTCCCCACACCCGCCCAATGGCCGCCTGAATCTTTTTCTCGAATCGTTTGATAAGCTCACGGTTGGAAGTGACGAGGGCTTGCTCTGATTCGATTTCGGCGACAATGGTCTGTTGCCTAGCAATCGGCGGAAGTGGGATTGGAATTCGTTCAACGATTCTTTGATTTATCTTCGGCATACTTCCGGCAGCACCAACCGCGTTCCGAGTCACATAGTCTCGAACAGAATCGCTTTGAAGGACGCGCAGGAGGAACTGACTGAGAATCTTCGTTTTATCCGCCCGAACGCGAATCATTAGATCTGGATAAACAAAGTTGGACTCGTCGATGTCGAAGATTGCAGCGGTGCCGACCAATTCTTTAGTATTGCCACGCTGAAGGTAGATGTCCCCGAGTCTGCATCGGCAGGGTGAATCAAGAGGAATATCCTCGTCAAGGTACTTGTGTTGAGAAATATCCAGCGTTCCTGACGTCGTTGCGCCCAGCGAAAGTACCTTGAGATTGGTTGCGTAGGGCACAGGCTTACCTGAGTATCCGTTCTTCGGCTTATCTTGAATGACCTCTCGCAGTTCCACCGTCGGCCAGCCGGGGTCGATGGGGATTTGGGGGCTGTAGTTGTCGACAACGGCGCGGGCGCTGTCGCTGACTATCTGATAGCCTTCGATCTCTGCGACGATTTGCTTCTGCGTTTCCAGGGGTGGTAGAGGGATTTGGATTTCTGACAACTGTCTTTTTGTGACACCTTGAATGGTCGAACCTTGACTGGTTTGTTTGAAATTTTCGACCCGGTCTTTGAGCATATACACCAGAAAATCGGCATTGATGCCATTCTTTACAATCAGCCCTTGAGAGTCTTGGCTAATGCATACATCGAAATGGTTTCTGAACAGTTTGCCTAAGCCAACTCTGGTGACTACGATGATGTTGCCTTTTTTGATCAAATTGGTTGCGGATTCCCGAATTGCGGCTTCTGTGATGTACTTTCTTGGCTTAGCCGTCTTTAGGTCAACAATGTCCGCGCTGGTAATCCACGGGATATCCCCATTCCAGTAGTCTTCTTTTCTTGTTGAAGGAGTGCCTCCACTCAAGATATCACTGCACATATCCCGCACTGCTACCATCGTCCACTGGGTATGGACACGAGCAATCGTTTCTCGATACCTTCCCCCACTCAGGTTGAATTCACCATCTGGGGCAATTTTCTCCTTGCCGATGATGAGACCCTGCCTCGTTTTGGGTTCATTTGTACCGTACTGCACCCCAGTTTCCGAGACACGCATCGTGGGTGCCGGCTGCTTGGCGTCCGCTGCTGCACCGACCCGCAATTGCTGCAGAAATGTGGTGAGTTCAAAGCGTACCTGCGGCAGGTCGTTCTTGTCGATCAGCCGGCGTTGCGCTCCCAGGTCGAAGCCGTCGTTTTCCACTTTGAAGAAACCGATGCGGTCGGCTTTCCTGGCCAGTACTTTGTCCAGAATCAGAATGGAGGTTTTGACGCCGGAGTAGGGCTGGAACACGCCTGCCGGCAGGGAAATTACGGCCACCAGATAATTTTCCACCAGCATCTTGCGCAGTTGCTTGTGGGTGGTCTGGCTCTGGAAGATGATGCCTTCCGGCACGATGATGCCGGCGCGGCCGGCCGGCGTCAGGTGCTCGGCCATGTAGTCGACGAACAGTACTTCGCTGCGTTTGGATTGAACCGAGAAGCGGTTGTGCGGGCGGATACCGCCCTTGGGTGACATGAACGGCGGATTGGCCAAAATCACGTCGGCATATTCGTTCCAGCGGTCCTCGCTCGTGAGAGTGTCGTATTCGAAAATGTGTGGATCGGCAAAGCCGTGCAGATAGAGGTTCACCAGCGAGAGTCGCACCATATCAGGCGAGATGTCGTAGCCCTTGAAGTTGGCGGCTAGGCGGCCCTTCTCGTCCGGTGTCAGCGTGGTGTGCCCCTGCTCATCGGTATTGGACTTGAGAATGTGCTTGAAGGACGAAATAAGGAACCCTGCAGTGCCGCAGGCCGGGTCAAGGATGGTTTCGTCTTTCTTTGGGTCGATGATAGCGACGATGAAGTCGATGATGTGGCGCGGGGTGCGGAACTGTCCGGCATCGCCCTGCGAACCGAGGACCGAGAGCAAGTATTCGAAAGCGTCGCCGAGCCTCTCGCTGTGGTCATAGGTAAACTCGTCGATGATCTTGAGGAAAGCGCGCAGGGTTTCGGGGTCGCGGTAGGGGAGAAAGGCGTTCTTGAAGATGTCCCGGAAAAGTGGCGGAATGTTGGGATTTTCCGGCATCGTGGTGATCGCCTCGGCATAGAGATTGAGCATCTCGTATCCGCCCAGGCCGAAACGCATCAGCTTGGACCAACCGTAGCGTGAGAACTCACTCGCAAAGAATTTTCGTGGCCCCCCGAGCTCCTCGCTCTCAGCGTCGAGGTCGTCCATAAACTTGTAGATGAGAGCGATGGTGATCTGCTCGACCTGGCTCTTGGGATCGGGGACTTTGCCGACTAGGATGTCGCGGGCTGTGTCGATGCGGCGCTTGGTTTCGGCGTCAAGCATTTGTGATTTCCTGATTTATTGTGATTTATTGTGAGTGCACAAATTTATTTTAGGAACTGTCTGGCTTGTAATCCTGTTAGTCCTGCCTATCCAAAGTTTCCTATGCAGCAAACTGATTTAGCGAAACATAGTCCTTGACGTACTCGGGAATGAGCATTCGGTATTTCGTTGGCACTGCGCGGAAATCTCTCGTGGAGAAGTTTGGATTGGTAGCCAAGTCGGTGAAGTGCCGTTGCTCGATGATGTGGCGGATCTGGTCGCTCGTCACATAGGCCTTGAAGTAGGTCTTAATGGCGGGGATGGCCTTGACCTCTGCGGGCTTGTGGTCGGCAACGAACTTGGCGAATTCCTCTTCCAGCAGTTCGTCCTTGGACTTGAAGCGCGGGATGAGGCCGAAGACCTTTTCCAGGATTTCGCGCAGGGTGAGACGGCGGTCCACGGCGGTGGCTTTGCGCAGCTTGGAAAGGGTGTAGTACTCATCGGGCTTGTTGAAGACCTGCCGATTGACGTAATCGATGACATGATCCCATTGGCCTGCTTCGATGGCTCTAGCGATCGTCTCGTCTTTGCGCACCCTGCCGGCGAACCTGTCGAAGAACATGCGGTCGATCTTCATGCCCTCGGGGCCAACCTTCTCTTCCTTGACTTGCAACAGAATATCCCTGCCCAGATGTTCGTGGCTGCCGAGAGAAACACGGCGTTTCCCGTTCCCTTCATCGCCGCCTTTCCGAAGTGCGGGCCGAGGCAATTTCAGCACTTCGTCGTAGTTGAACTCGGATTCGAAGTATTCGCAGTTGCCGAAGAAATCGAACAGCTTGAAGGCTGTCTTCTTCGGCCGCGTCACGCCGGCTTTTAGATCATCGTCGAGAAGCTGTTTCAGGAAGTTGTGCTTGCGGGTGCCGCGTCCCTTGATCTGGATGAAGTCGGTGGGGGAAAAGATAGGTCGGAACAGGCCGAGATTCAGGATATCGGTGCAGTCGTAACCGGTGGTCATCATACCCACGGTGACGCAGACTCTGGCCTTGCTGGTCCGGTATCCGTCCAGGAAATTGCCCGAGCCGAGCAGGTTGTTGTTGGCAAAGTTGATGGTGAACTGCTGGGCATGGGATATCTGGGAAGTGACCTGGACAGCGAAGTCCGATTGGTACTTGCCGGGATACATGCGGTCGGACATCTGATTCAGGACTTGCGCCAGCTTGGCGGCGTGATTCTGGCTGACGGTAAAGAGGATGGACTTGCCCAGTTCCCCGCTGATCGGGTCGCGTAAGGCATTTTCAAGGAAAGTCTTGCAGAACAGTTGGTTGGTGGCTTCGGAAAAGAAGCGTTTTTCGAACTCGCGCTGCTTGTAGGACTCCTGGTGGTCCTCCTCCGTTTCATCGGTGAACGAAACGATGAAGCCTTCCTCCGACAGGAGTTGGGTGGTCACATCCGTGCGGGCATCCACCACAGTGGGATTGATGAGATTTCCGTCCTTGACCGCATCCAGCAGCGAGTAGCGGAAGGTGGGTTCCCCACTCTCGCATCCAAAAGTGCGGTAGGTGTCGAGCAGCAGCCGGCGCTCGACTTCACGCGGGTCGCGAACGTTAGGACCGGATTGGTCGACCCCCTTGAGGTAGTCGCGCGGCGTCGCCGTCAATCCCAGCTTGCAGCCGACGAAATAGTCGAACACCGCACGCGCGTTGCCGCTGATCGAACGATGGGCCTCGTCGGAGATGACGAGATCGAAGTCCGTGGGCGAGAAAAGGGACCGGTACTTGTTGTTGAACAGCAGCGATTGGACGGTGGTGACCACGATTTCGGCCCGGCGCCAGTCGGCACGATTCTCCTTGTAAATGACCGTGTGGAAGTCGGTTGAGAGAAGAGCAGCGAAGGCCTTTCTGGCTTGGTCTTCCAGTTCCAGGCGATCCACCAGAAAGAGCACGCGGCTCGCATTGCCGGAACGTAGAAACAACTTCATGACGGCGGCAGCAGTAAGCGTCTTGCCCGTGCCGGTGGCCATTTCGAAGAGGAAGCGGTTGTTGCCGTCTTTCACCGACCGCTGCAACGTATGGACGGCCTGCAATTGATAGGGGCGCAGGAAGCACAACTTGTTGGCCTCGATGAACGCGGGGCGTTCGGCTTCGTTCTTCCAGGCTGCTTCTGCAGCATAATTCGGCCGCTGAGTCCGGACGATGTAGTCGTTGCCAACCCGCTCATCGATCAACCGCTCCGGTTTGGGTTGGACCTTCTTGTAGCTGTCCACCGAGTCCGGCGTGGGAAACGAGGTAATCAGGTAGGGGTTGCCGCGCTCTAGATCCCAGAAGTAGTGCAGATTCCCATTGGAGAGCATTACGAAACGGCAGTTCTGCGAACGCGCGTACTTCCGGGCCTGCTCCTTTCCGGCGAGCGGATTTTTTGACTCCGACTTGGCTTCCAGGACGATGAGGGGGAAACCCTGGGCGTCGAGAAGCAGGAAGTCGATGAACCCCTGGGATGTCTGCTGGAAGTCGTTGCCCCACGCCTCCAGGTCGGTTTTTCTGATCTTGACACTTGATTCGAGGACGATATTGGCAGGCTTGTCCCCTGTATCGAAGAAACGCCAGCCGGCAACCTCAAGCAACTTGTTGATCTTTATTCGGGCAGTGGCTTCCGTCATTGTCCTACACGAACACCGATGGTGAGACGCCGAATCGCTCTGACAAAGCGCGTATCTGCCTGACGTTGAGTTCCCGCTTGCCAGCCAGAATTTCAGAGACCACCCCTTGGGACCTCACCTCGGGCAAATCCGACTGGGTCAAATGATGCTCCGCCATGAGGAATTGCAGCAATTCCCTTCCCCCAGACCTGGGCATGGGATGGTGTTGTTCCTCCCAGGCATGAACAAGGGTGCCGAGTGTATCGAGCAGAGAATACAGCGGATGATGCTCGTCGGCGCCCACTTCATCAATGAGGCTATTAAGCCGGTCCACTGCCAAATCATAGTCCTGCTCATTTTGAATTGTGAGTAAAGCACTCACTTGGGCCCAAGATCGTTCAAGCTGTGGGGTAATGACACTCATGTCATCCATCCTCCGCGGTCATGGGCTATAACGAATTGGGGAATGTCGGCAGAGCGAAGCAGGCTACCCGCAAGGCCGAGTGCGTGCCGGCCGCCGAGGATCAACCTGACAACATTGGCAGGACTTTCAGGATCTGTTTAATTCTTCAATTCCGCTAGAGACCAGCGCTTGGCCATTTTCTGAAGGTCGGGAAGATGTTCAGGCCAGTCATGCAAGGTAGCCGGGTCCCCGTCAGCCCCGTTCGGCCAAACCAAAGTATGGACTTCAGGGTCAATCTGAACCTGGTCGAACAAAGAGACATCACGAAGTGGCCCAAACCATTCGCCCTCCAATACGGTTTGGAAATCAATAACCTATTCCGTGCCGTCGTCGAAACAAACTCGAAGCGTGTACGGTGCCTGTATTTCAAAAGAAACCACTCGATATATGGAGCGGCTCATGCCCAGCTCCGCTATCGTCGGACTTCGACATCTTGCAACAGGTCTTGTACGACGCCGAGGTATTCTCGAATGGCGGCTTCAATATTTGCGAGGGCCTCTGCCTCCGTTTTTCCCTGGGACCAACAACCAGGCAAGCCAGGTGCCGACACGCTGTAGCCATCGTCAGATTGGTGAATGGCAATATTGTATTTCAAAAGGATCTCCTCACGCTGGCTCATCCCAGGCGAATAACATTGTCATCTGTGGCCAATTGCGCGTTCCCGCCGCCAGACAACAGAAATCAAGAGCTCCGATAATAACCATGAGTATGGAGATGATCTGCAGTTGAAGGGTAACGTCCATCACAGTCAACCTCGCCTGGTGGGCTTGCCCCGTTCTGCTTGCTCGCCTTCCCATTTCAGGGCAGCATCACGCGTTGCGGCGTGACCCACTTGCTTGATATGTCCGCTGGTTCCATACGTCTGCTTATGCTCTTGTTCGCGCCTATCAAGATCATTGGTGATTCCCGTGTGAACAATCCTGTTTCCTTTCTTGAAGTGGTATTTGTAAGTGTCTCGTGGCATTCCCAACCTCCGAACCAAATTGAAGTGATCAGCGGTTTACTAAAAGCAGCTTAATGACCGTTTCCGGTCTCTGTCAATTACCGGTTCCAACTCCAGATAACAGAAATGAGGAAAAGCCTCCGCCATCTACCCTTGCAGTCTTGCTCGTCGAACGATGGGGCGTTTGCGATCAGCGCAGTGAATACGCCTTTCCTCCGCCCCTTAGCGGATAACTCCGTCATTACCCCTTCGGTTCCTCGGCGGACAATCACCAATCTTCCAGTCCATCTTCAATGGCCACGACCCGTTCGATGAGTTCCCGGCCGCAGCGTTGGTGGTAGGCGTCGTAGGGCAGAATGGGTTCGCGCACCTTGTGGGTGGAGAATAGGCCTCGCCGCTCGCAGTAGCGCTTCAGGAAGTGGATGGATATGTCGATATGCTGGTGGACAAAGGCCAGGTAGGGGAGAATGCGATCGAACAGCGCCATGGCTTCGGCCCTGCGTCCCTCCCGGTGGAGGCGGTAGATGTGAACGAAGGGCTTGTTGATGGCGGTGGTGTTGAAGCCGTGGATGCCACGATCCAGGGCCTCGATCATTTCCGGAAGGGACCAGCCGCTGGAGACGTTCAGCCTGCCTTCGGTGGCTTCCAACACGCGGGTGGATTTGAGTCCGGCCGGGACGGTTTCGATCTTGATGCAGCGAAAGGCCGGGATCTTCTCGAACATCTCCAGGATGACTTCGAGGCTGACGCCGTACCCACCCCAGGAAAGGTCCTGAATCATCAGCATCTCCATTCCCGCTTCCGACAGCCGGGTGAAGAAGCTGACGATGGCTTCCCGGTCGCCCTCCAGACGATTGGGCACCCGGCAGAGGATCCCGTCCGCACCGGCTCCGACCCCATGCTTCGCCAATTCGAAGGCTTCGTCCAGGTTTTCCGAACTGGCTCCGGCGACGACCTGGATGCGTCCATCGGCGATGGCCACCACGCGTTCAACCAACTCTCGGCGCTCATACTCCGAGAGCTTGTCGACCTCGCTGGCCACGGCTGGAACGATGCAGCCCACGATTCCGTCGGCAATCGATTGCTCCAGCAACCGCTCCAGCGAGGAAAAATCGAGCTCGAGGCGCTCGTCGAATGGCGTGTTGATAATGGGAACAATGCCGTGCAGGGAGTAGCAGGTCTTCTGATTGATGATTGTTGATTGTTGATTGTTGATTGGCAAAGACAAATCCCCATTCAACCTATTTTGAAGTTGCGAGTTTCTGGAACTGCAGTACGTATCGTTCCTGCTCCCCCAAATCCAAAATCGGAAATCCCTCGATCCCCCGTCCGCCTCGCAGCGGCGATCTATGATATCCTACTCGGCCAATCTGGATACCTCAGCCCCTCTCAGTCCGTCGGATTTCCGGGAACCCACTCTTAGGAGATGCTTCGTGAAACTTGTCAGGCCCCGCTTGTTCACTTGCTGCCTGGCTTGCCTGGCAGCCCTTGCCGGTCTTGCCGTTTTTGCCTCGGCCCTGATGGAAGCCAATGACTCCCTCTGGATCCGGCACACCGGTTTTGCGTCCCTGCAATCCGGACAGCCCGGCAACAGCGGCGCCAACCTCTATGTATCCTCCAAGGGGAGGATACAGACCATCAACCGATGGGACCTGAACCTGGACGGCGAACTGGACCTGGTATTTACCCAGGATCACAACTCTGTCTATACACCGGACACCTTGATCTACTGGGGCGGCAAGGATGGCTACGCCTCTCTGCTGCCAGACATGTGGCAAATCCGGGCTCCCTTTTCCCTGTTCAAGACACTGATGGCCGCCAGCAAGCGGGTGACCCGGTTGCCGACCTCGGGGGGAGGCCGCAGCAAGATCGCCGATCTCAACCTGGACGGACACCTGGACATCGTCATCTGCAACTTCCAGCACAACTATCGCACCGACCAGCCCGCCTACATCTATTGGGGCGACGCGGACGGGTTTCGCCCCGAAAATCGCACCGACTTGCCCGCCCTTCTTGCCGGCGGCCTGGCGGTGGAGGACCTCAACGGCGACGGGCTTCCCGATGTCGTGCTGGCCAACCACGGCAGCGAGAGGGGAGAGACCAGCGGCTTTCGGCAGCACCTGGAATCTTACATCTACTGGGGCAACCTGAACGGGTTCAGCACCGCGCGCCGCACTTCCCTTCCCACCATCAGCGCCACCGACGTGGCCTCGGCCGATTTCAACGGCGACGGACACGCCGACCTGGCCTTCCTGAACCACAACAGCCAGGAACAGAGCCTCTATCTCTATTGGGGAGACGGCAAGGGAGGGTTCGGCAAACACCGCCGACAAGTGCTGAGCAGCGCCGACCTGCAGGTGGGCGAGAGGCCTCGTGGCTGGGAAGGCTCCCGCCAGGGGATGAAGACGCTGCTAGCGTCCCGCATCAATCCCGACCAAGTCTCCGACCTGGTGGTGGCCGGCTCCGAAAAAGCCATTGTCTTTTACGGCTCGACAAGCGGCCTGTCTCCGGAATCAACCCTGACGCTGCCGGCCAACGACTGTCTGGGCCTGGAGGCCGCCGATTTGAACGGGGACGGGCGGGTCGACCTGGTCCTGGCCAACTCCGGGGGGCGGGCCGATCCCCTTGTGGACTCGACCGTCTACTGGGCGACCCCGGACGGGTTTGACCCGAAACGGCGCACCGATCTGCCCACCCAGGGAGCCGCCACCGTTCAAGCCGCCGATCTCAATGGAGACGGCGTCCTGGATCTCCTGTTCGGCAACTCTCGAGGCCCCGACAGCAGCGATGTGCCCAGCTACATCTATTGGGGACGGTCGGACGGCTTTGCATCCCACCGGCGGATGGAGTTCACCGGCTTCGGCACCATCAGCAGCGGCGTGGCCGACTTCAACCGGGACGACCATCCCGATATTCTGCTGGTCTCGCACCACAGCGGCACCGGCGTGCTGCCCACGGCCATCTTCTGGGGGCGCCCCGACCACTACTACTCCAGCGCCGCCAGCACCCTGATCGAGCCGGGGGCCAACATGGAGTACAGCATCGCCGACCTGGACGACGACGACTATCCCGACCTGGTCGTCAATCGAGACAACACCAGCGTGGTTCTTTGGGGTTCTTCAGATGGCTTCAAGGAAGAAACCACGCTGCCCCTCACCAAGCCCATCGCCACCAGCGTGGCCGATCTGAATCGGGACGGCTTCCTCGACATCCTGGTAGCCATGACGGCGAATCCGGGAGAAACGGCAAGGGGGGCCATTGTCTGGGGGACCGCTGGCCGCTTCCAGGACCCCGAAGTCAGTCGCTGGGATCTGGATGGGCCGGCCATCGAGAGCACGGCCATTGCCGACCTGAACAAGGACGGCTTCCTGGATCTCATCTTTCCCGAGGCGGGAACAGGAACTTCCGAGATCTTCTGGGGGAGCTCCGAGGGATACCGCCCCGACAACGTGCTGCCCATCAAGGCCAACGGCACCCCCCATGCGGTTCCTGCCGACCTGGACAACGACGGCTGGCTGGACCTGATCTTCGCCAGCGGCTTCTCCCAAGAGGAGCATACGGTCCACGTCGACACCCTGATTTACTGGGGCAGCCCTCAGGGCTATTCCGAGGACGCCACAACCGGCGTGGAAGGGTTTACCACCCTGGACGCCACCGTGGCCGACTTCAACCGGGACGGCCACCTGGACATCGCCACCACCAACTACCGCTCCGACACGACCCGAGAACTGCCGGCATTCATCTACTGGGGAGGCGCCGGACGGGACTTCAGCGAGAAGCGCCGGACGCTGCTGGAAGCCCATTCCTCCTCGGCCATCGACTCGCTGGACCTCAACCGCGACGGCTGGGTGGACCTGGTGGTCTCCAACCACCAGAAACACTTCGACCATGCCGCCGGCACCAATATCTACTGGGGCGGTCCCGAGGGGTTCTCCAGCCGGAGGAGGCACCATATTCCCACGGTCGGGGTGCACCTGGACGCCATGGTGGATGCGGGCAGCGTTTACGATCGCCGCTATGAGTGGGACTACACCTCGGCGCCGGTGCAGGCTCCCGCGGGAGCCGCCTTTGCGGCCCTGCACTGGAAGGCGGAAACCCGTTGGGGCACCGGGGTCAAGTTTCAGGTCCGTTCCGCAAGCACTGAAGTGGGACTCGGTAATGCTGCCTGGAAGGGTCCTTCGGGAGAAAATTCATTTTACGAGCAATCCGGGGCCGCCCTCTCGGGCCTGGCCAAGAATCACGGTTGGCTGCAGTACCGGGCGGTATTCACCTCCCCCGACGGCGGCAACTCGGCCATCCTGACCGAGATCGCCATCCAGTGCGCCCGTTGATTCCACTTCCGGCCCGGAACGGCGCCTGATACCGTGTTGAAGCCTGACCGGAGCGAGCCCGGCCCGGGGACGTCAGCAGGGATTGCGAACCATGCCGGGAAAGGGGAAAGAACACCAAAATGAAACGTAGACACTTCCTGCAAACCATGGGGAGCCTGGCGCCAGGCACGCTGGTCGTGCCTCTGGCGGCGGCATCCTCCGCCGAACACCACAGCAAGCATGAGCCGGCCTCCGACCGCGAACCCAAGGTCTTCCTGTTCGACGACGGGCGCCATGCCGGAGGCCTCTACCAGATGGAACCTCCCTTTACCCCGGAGCCTCATGCCTACACGGTGGACCAGATGGCATCCAGCGGGGTGGACACCCTGGTCTATTTCGCCGGAGTCGAGGGCGGCACCATGCTCTACGACAGCAAGGTGGCGGAAATGTGGGGCACCGTGGTCAAGAAATGGACCCACTACGTCTGGTACCGGGCGGGCAGGATCCTTCGCCAGATGGTCGACGATGGACTCGACCCCATGAAAATCCTCTGTGACCGCTGTCACGAGACCGGCATCCTGATGCTGGCCAGCGCCTGGGTGAGCCTTCACGGGGGCACACGGGCGGAGCAGGAAGGCCTGGGACGCTGGTCGGCCTTTGCCCTGGACAATCCCCAGTTTCATGTGGGTCCCGACACCGACCCGCGTGCCGAGGGCATGCCCACCAGCCGATTCAGCTTCATGCACGCCGAGGTTCGACAGGAACGGTTCCGGGTTTTCGAGGAACTGCTTTCCCGCTATGAGACCGACGGCATCGAGCTCAACCTGACTTCCAATCCGCCCTTCTGCCGCTTCGACCAGGCCGGCCAGCTGGCCCCCATCATGACCCAATGGATCAGAGACCTGCGCCGGGTGGCCGACAATGCCCAAGAGGCCCAGGGGCGTCGCAAGCGCATTTACGCCCGGGTACCGGCCCACCCCGATTCCTGGAAGTCCATGGGATACGAAGTTCCCGGATGGGTCTCGGAAAAGCTGGTAGACGGTCTTTTCTGCGTCAGCAGCCATGGCGAGGACGAGGCCATGGACCAGGACCTGGACCTCAAGCCCCTGGTCGAGTTGACCCGAGGCACCGGCTGCCGGGTGCTCTATGCCTTCCACAACACCCTGGGAAGGCAGTTGGCGCGCTACTCCACTCCCACCATGATCTGGGCGGCCGCCGCCAACACCTATGCCCAGGGCGCCGACGGTTTCGGTATCGGCGACCACCACTGGACCCCCAACGGATGGCCCTGGACGGCCCAGGAATACGACACGCTGCGCCTGTTGGGGCATCCGGAGCTTTTGGCCACGGCCGACAAGCACTACCACGTTCGCTCGACCCCGCGCAGTACGGCCTCGATGGCCTGGTGGCCGGGACGTTCCACCCCCCTTCCCAAGGAACTGCTCCAGGGAGAGGAGACCCGGGTTTCTTTCAAGGTTGCCGACGACCTGGCCCGCTGGCAGGCTCTGGGTCGGGTCAAGTCGGTGAAGTTGCGGGTGCGGTTCGCCAACTACCAGCCCCACTACGACCAGGTGCGCATCGAGCTGAACGGCAAGGAGTTGCCCGACTCCATCCTGCAGAAGGTGGACATGACCTACCGGCTCATCCGCGGGGGCGCCGTGGGACCCTACGGCTACGCCTTCGACTACTATCTGGGGCCGGACCAGTTCCCCAAACAGGGTAAAAACCGGGTGAAAGTGGCACTGCTGAAGAGAGATCCGGGTATCTCCCTGAAGCTGTCGCTCTATGACGTGGACTGCTTCATCGAGTACCGATTGCACCGCCACTTCGAGCGCCAGCCCATCGAGTACTGACGAGCCTGAAACAACTGAGGGGTGTCCGCGACCGGAAAAGAGTTATCCACGAAGGGACACGAAGAACGGCAAAGGGCCACTAAGGCGTCGAGGTTAACCGCGACGGGATACCAAGGTCCCGAAAGGATTATCAATTTCTGATTGTTTCACCCTCGAATGATCCGCACACCAGGGCGGGGGCGACACTTGCTTGAAACCGAATACCAGGAACGCGTGCTGTCGCCGCCTACGCGGCTCGGGGGTTGGGGGAGCAGCGTCCTTTTCCATGGGCTTGCGCCCACGGCTACCTGCCGCCGCCGCATGCGCGGCTCGACTCGAACCTCCGGGCTTGCGCCCGGAGTCCTCTTTTCCGGGAGCGCGTCCCGCCGGTAAGAAATACGGGCTCGGCAGAGGTCTCCTGTCCGATACTTCCAACTCAACCCCGTCGCCGATGGGCTCCGGAGAAACCTATGACTAAAGGGAAATTCCTTGAGAGGCCCCAGACGAGAGCCCTCCTGTCTGGACTGATCCTCGGGCTCGGCGTCTTTCTCTGGCTGGGCCGGTCCCTCCTGGGATCGGACCCGCGGTTCCCCGTCTCCGATCCGCCCCGCAACGACATCCGCCTGGAGAACCGGGTCCCCGTGCCCATGCGCGATGGGACCATTCTCTATGCGGACGTCTATCGCCCTCTGGCCGAGGGCCGCTACCCGGTGCTGGTGGCCCGCACTCCCTACAGCGCCGAGGCTCGGCCGGAGCCGGCCTTCTTTTCCAAGAGGGGCTACGTTTTTGTGATTCAGGACGTCCGGGGGAGATACGAATCGGAGGGAAGTTGGGACCCGTTCCGCCACGAGGCCCAGGACGGTTACGACACCATCGAGTGGGCCGCCCGCCAACCCTGGTCCAACGGCAAGGTGGGCATGCAGGGCAAGTCCTACCTGGGACTGGTGCAGTGGCAGGCAGCCAAGGAGGCGCCGCCGCATCTGGTCACCATCTTCCCCGACGTGGCCTCTACCAGCCCTTATCACGACTTCGTGACGCTCAACGGGGGCTGGCGGCTGTCCTTCAACTTTGGCTGGGGCGCGGTCCGACAGGAGTCCCGCATCGGGCAGAATCCTGGTCTGCACCGGAGGGAAGGCGGCTCGGAGAACCTCGGCTACGACCGCGTGGTCTGGCACCTGCCGCTGCTGGACATGCAGCGGCTGTTGGGCCGGCGGGCCAAGTTCTACGACGATTGGATAGAGCATCCCGACTATGACGACTACTGGAAGACTCTCGACGCGGCCGCGCGGTTCGACAAGATCAACATCCCGGTCCACACCTTCGGCGGGTGGTTCGACATCTTCACCCAAGGCACCGTTGACGGTTACGTGGGAATGAAGGAGAGAGGAGGCTCGGAAGTCGCCCGCCGGCAGAGTCAGATGATTGTGGGACCCTGGGGGCACGGGCCATCGCGCACCACGGGAGAGGTGGACTTCGGCCCCGAAGCCCCGGTGGACATCATGGCCGTTCAGCTCCGCTGGTTCGACTACTGGCTGCAAGGAAGAGCCGGTCTGGACCAGGAAAACCCGGTCAAGATCTTTGTCATGGGCCGGAATCGATGGCGATTTGAAAAAGAGTATCCGCTGCCCGGGACTCGATACCGAAAACTCTACCTTGGCAGCAACGGCCAAGCCAATAGCTCACGGGGTGACGGGCGTCTGGGCTGGAACACTCCTCCGGCGGATTCCCCGGCCGACCGCTACCTCTACGATCCCGACAATCCTGTTCCCAGCCTGGGCGGGAACAACTGCTGCGGGACCCCGACGCCGGCAGGACCGGTCGACCAGCGCCCCGTCGAGCAGCGCCGCGACGTGCTGGTCTACACCTCCGATATCCTGGACGAGGAAGTGGAGGTGACCGGGCCCATCAAACTGATGTTATTTGCTTCTTCCGACGCTCCCGACACCGACTTCGTGGCCAAGCTGGTGGACGTCTTCCCCGACGGCAAGGCCATCAACGTTGCAGAGGGAATCTTGCGGGCCCGCTACCGCGACGGTCCCGACCGCCCGCAGCCGCTTCAAGAAAACCGGGTCTACACCTTCACAATCGACCTGGTCGATACCAGCAACGCCTTTCGGCCCGGACACCGCATCCGCTTGCACGTGACCAGCAGCCACTTTCCCCAGTTCGACCGCAACCCCAATACGGGCGAGGCGTTCGGCACCAGCGCAACCACCAGGCCGGCCCAACAGACCATCCATCACTCGGCCGCGCACCCCTCACACCTGCTTCTGCCCATCATCCCGGCTGAATGAAAAGTCAGGTTTCTGTTCAGGGACCCAATCCGGCCTGGATCAGGAAATCTTCCAGGAGCCGGTTGAAGCGGCCGGGCTCGTCGACGAACAAGGCGTGACCGGCCCGCTCGAAGACCTCCACCCGGGCCGTAGGAACGTCGGCTGAAACTCCTTCCGCCTGTTTTCTTTGCGGCTCCGTCACCACGAAGAGGAGAGGCCGATCGATGCCGGGCAGTATCTTGCGCCAGTCCCCCACCGCGGCGAAACTGGCGCCCAGGGTGACCGCCGTATTGGTCGGGGTCCGCCGGGAGGCGGCCATGATTCTCTGAAGGTAGTCCTCCGGCTGCGGCCGCTTGTACATGCCGCGTACGAAGCGATCGGTCACTCCCTTGCGATCGGCTTGCAGCTCCAGTCTTCCCTTCCCCCGGCGGCGGGGATCGATCCAGGCGTTGGGGGGATAACCCAGCACTTCATCCACCAGGACCACCGTGCTGAGCCATTCGGTCCCAAACTGCTCCACGGCGGTCAAGACCTGCAAGGCTCCCATCGACCATCCGACCAGGACGGTCCGTGTCAGCTTCAGGTGTTGGGTCAACTCCCGGATGTCTCGAGCCAGCCGGTTGGGGTAATGCCCCTCGGTTACCCGCTCCGAATCGCCGTGCGAGCGGGGATCCAAGGCGACCACGCGATAGTGTCGGCTGAAATGGGCGATCTGGTGTTCCCAGATCCAGGCAGGCATGGTCCAACCCGGCACAAACAGGATGCTGCGCCCCTGACCGGCCTGGAGATAGTGCAACCGGACCCCATCACTGGTTGTGAAAAAGCCGCTTTGGGCGGCAGGGGGATTCTTGGCCGCCGGTTGGACCACCAACAGCAAGATTATCAACCAGCCCAACAGCATTGGCCGCACTGCACTCATCAGCCTGCTCCCCCGCCGGCGCCGGCCTACCTCTCCCTCCGGTAGACGTAGACTTCCAGTTCATCCACGGTCACTTCCCCTTTCTTGCGCGGGGTGTTTCCGGTGAGGCGAACTTCCAGACGATTGTCGCCGTAAGTAAGCAGCGGTTTCGGAGACCCTGAATCCAGATCGAGGATGTACAGGTGGAAATCTGGCAGTTCCTTGCCTTCCAACCGGTTTTGCCCGTCTTGGTCGAAGTGGCGGGTGATCTGCCGGCTCGGAACCGGATTCCCATTGAGCGCGATCTCCAGCGACTCGTCCGCGGCCAGTCCCACGGCCTTGAATTGCAGAGTGGCCCGCAGACGCTTCTCGCTCAGGTCCTCGGCCAGTCGAAACCGTTGGGATCCAGACGGGTCGGGCGCCGCCCGGTCCAGCCTGATGCGGTCGTCCTTGGGGCCGGTGCCCGTGGGCGCGCCTTCTTCCCACAACGCATAGTACCTGTAGTGCCGATCGTGCCTGCCAATTTTCTCCGGATCCCTCAAGTGGCTCAGGTAGCCCAGGGCGGCCGGCCACAGGTAAGCCGGCCAGGGGGCGTTGCGGCCGATGCGGCGCCCCCAGTGATACTGATAGTTGTAGGCCTCGACCCCGGAGGCCCCGTACGCGTAGAAATTGCGGGCGGCGGCTCGATAGTGGGACAGGTCGTTTATTCCCACGTCGTCTCCTCGGTAGGTGATCGGGTGGATGGCGGGATAGATGCGGCAGTCGGTCCCTTCGGCCAGCTCGACGAAATCTTCCACCCGGGTGTTGAGGTCGGTGTAGAAGAAATCGGAGGGCACCACGAAATCTACCAGCCCCTGCCGAATCCAGGCGGCCACGTCGAAGCCGAGATATTCGCACTCTTTCAAGGTCTGGGGCACCCGCACGCCCAGGATCAGGGGATCCCGGGCTTTCCGCTCGGCGGCCGCGTCCAGCAGCATTCGTGTCTTCCGCATGAAGTCGGTCAGCAGGTGAGCGTTCCCGTTTCCCTGTCCCGGGGGGAACATGTGGCACCAGCGCATGTAGTCCAGCTCCAGCCCATCGAGATCCACGGTCGCCAGCAGCTCTGCGATGTAGTCCAGCATCTTCTGGCGCACCGGTTCGGGAGCGAAGTCGATCGCAGGCCCCCTGCGCAGCTTGAGATGCCACTGAGGGTTCTCTTCAATGAACCGCCCCACCGGACCGCCGTGGCGGTCATTCATGCGGATGCAACCGATAAATTCCATGCCGCTCCGATGGGACAGGTCCGCCATCAATTGCCGGAAATCGACGCCTGCCTCCCGCAGCGACTGATAACCGTCTCCCTTGTCGGCCTGCCTCCAATGTTCCTCCAGTACCTGGGAGGGGCCGTAAAGCGACTGGAAGCGATGGCTGACCACCATCGACAGCGTGTCCACTCCCGCCCGGGCCAGTTCGTTGATGCCGCGGGCCACCACCTCCCGGACGGCTTCCGCGTCCATCTCGCTCAGCGGAGCGCCCCGGCCCCAGAATTCGGCGAAGGCGTTACCGGTATCGCTGTTGTATACAATGCGGCGTTCAGGCGCGGGTACCCTGGAGGGCTCCTCGGTGACCGCGCAACCTCCGAACAGGATGAGCAACACCGCCGCCATTCGCCATGCGTATTTCATGGGCAATGCCCTTTCACCCAGAGCCAGGTTCTATCCTTCAATAGCAAAGATTCTGTTCTTTGCCGGCAGACTCAAAATCCGCGAATAGTGGTGGACCCGGGTCAATTCCTGGTCGTCCTGGAGGATCGGGGTCTCGTCCTCAATCACAAAATCGGCAAAGTGAGGAGCGTTGAACGCAACGAAGGCTAACGACAGTGCGTCAGGCAAACGCTCATAGCGCCGGCTCAGGTCGGGAAAGGCAATCGGCCCCGTATCCACTTGATAAGTGGGTTCTTCATCTCGAATGTTCATGGTTTTGACGGGAAACTCAATGATGGCCGTCAAGCCTGTATCTGCCCCGTTTACTTCGGTTTGGGCGACCAGGGGAAGAGCTTCGGCGGTAGCTCGGTGGATTTCGTCCGTCGTCAACACCAATCGGCTGGCTCGAGGCGCTTTCACTTGATAGACCTGTCCTCCCCAAAGGTCCTCCGCCTTTCTCCATTCCCGGTAGCGAGGATTCAGATAGGCTTTGCGTCGAAAGATCAGGCCGTCCTCAGGACCGAAGATGGGAATAAAGTCGTAATTGTCCTTCATGAAGAGATCTTCCCGGGCAAAGGTGTTCTCGCTCTTGCAGGAAGCGCACTGATAGTAGTCATGGGTCTTGCCGGTGCGTTCATCAAGGATGCGTGTGCGAGACTCTACCCAGAAGCGAACCCGGTTCGAGGAGGCCTTGCCCGAGATGAAGGATTGACCATAGTCGATCACCGGCCACTGCCCGCCCGAGGATTTCCCGGCAGTACCGCATCCCCCCATCCAGCCGCCGGTAGCTCCCAACAGAGACGAACCGGCGCCGGCCTGAATAAAGGCGCGGCGACTCAGGAAAGGCTCCGATTCCTGTCGGGGCGCTCTTCGGAGTCGACATTTCTTCACAACGTTTTCTCCTTTCCGGGATCAAGCCAGGGAGCTCAGCCGCCCGACAGGCGACCTGTCAATCGTTCAGTGGAGGGGAACGCTCCGGATCAACCGCTCGCCCCAAAGAATAGAGACGCGGGTTGCAGGTTTCTTGCCACCCGGAGGAAGAATGGAGCGCCAAGCCGCCCGGGGTCGAAGCCGTTCAAATCAACTCCTCGATCGGCTTTCCGGTTTCGTCGTTGATGGAGTTGGCAATCTTGAGGGGACGGCCAATGGGGTGCATATACTCCCGGGTCCAATCGATGCCCAGGGCCTTGTAGATAGTGGCCAGGAGATCTCCAATGGTCACCATGCGGTCCGCCACATAGGCTCCCCGCTCGTCGCTGGCGCCGATGATCTGCCCTCCACGGATGCCCCCTCCCCCCAGCACCATTGACCAGCAGTGGCACCAATGATCCCTGCCTCCTCCGGGGTTGAGATCGTAGGTCCGGCCGAACTCTCCCATGGCAATCACCAGGGTTGATTCCAGCAGGCCCCTTTCCTCCAGATCCGTCAACAACGTGGAGAGGGTTTGATCCAGCACGGGCACCAAAACGTCCTTGTGCTGCTTGTCATTGGTTCCGTGGGTGTCCCAATTGCGCCCTGTCTCGACTCGCTTCAAGTCGTAAGCCGTCACAAAACGGCTGCCTGCTTCCACCAGCCGCCGGGCAATGAGCACACTTTGGCCGAACATGTGCCGGCCATAGGCGTCTTTGAGCTTTTCAGGCTCCCGGGAAAGATCGAAGGCTTGCCGCACCGACTGCGACAAAACCATTTTCAGGGCCTGCTGTCGAAACTCATCCAGATTGGCGTACTCGGGGCTCTCAACTGCTTGACGGTAACGCCCATCGACCAGCTTGAGAAAAGCATTGCGAGCCTCGATCCTTTCAAGCGTGAGTGACTCGGGCAAGCTCAGTTCGGGAATCTTGTAGTCCTGCCGGTTCGGGTCCGGGATCTGCAACGGATCGTACTGGGCTCCCAAAAAGTGGGACCTGAAATAGTCGCGAGCGCCGGCGCTGATCTCAGGAACCATGACGTTGGGAGGAACGTTGTGGCGCTGTCCCAACTCCTTGGTAATGACGGAGCTGAATGCAGGAAACTTCATCGCAGGGCTGGGTCTGTGTCCCGTCATGGCGTAGTGATGAGCCACCCCGTGGTTGTTTTCCTCGGTGTGCATCGAGCGGATGACCGCCAGCTTGTCCATCTTTCTGGACATCTTCGGCAGCAGCTCCGAGATCTGAATTCCCGGTGCGTTGGTGGAAATGGGTTTGAAGGAGCTGTTGGGTTTGGGGTCCCAAGTGTCGATATGGCTGGGTCCGCCGTCCAGCCAGAGCAGGATACAGGCCTCGGCCCTCTTGCCGGTTCGCCCACCCTTCACCGGACCCAATGCCGCTTCGAGTTCCAGGATGCGACCGAGGGTGATCCCCAGGAAACCCAGGGACCCCGCCCTCAGGACCGCTCGACGGCTGATCGGGCCGCCAAGGCTCAATCCTTCCAACTGGTTCATGAGTACCCCCTCATCGGAAATCACCCGGGCTAGTGGTTGCTGGCGAACTCGCGAGAGCAAATCACAGCCCAAAGCAGATCTTCCAGAGCCTCTCGCCTGGACGACTGCTTTTGGATCAGACTTTCCAAACCGGCCTGTTCCTCTTCGTTCGGAAACCGCGAAAAGGCAGCCAGGTAGAATTCTTCAACAATCTCTCGGCTGGAAGCTCCCCGGTGGAGCAACCGATCGATCCGCCCTCCCTTTTTCCCCAGCTTTTCGTTATAGGTGGGGCTCACCGTCATATGGAGGGCCTGCATGAGGTTTACCTTGCCATTTCTGGCCACGACCACATCCCGCTTGGGGCGTTCGAAGACCTCCAGAAACCGATTGGCATAGCTGGCAGGATATTTCAAATTGATGGCCCGGGTCCCTGGAGGCGCCGTTCCGCTCAACATCCCCTCGGCCTTGTACAGCTCCGGCACACCGGTTACAGTCGAAATCGCGTCCAGAAGAACCTCCGCCTCCAGTGGACGGGGATTGGCGTGCGAGTAGTTCAGACGGTCCCCCCCGTTGTTGGCATTGGGTCGACTGCCAAGTTGGTAGGTCCTGGAAGAAACAATCCGCCGCATCAGGTGCTTCAGGTCATAGCCGTGCTCCTGAAAGTCCACAGCCAACCGGTTCAACAAACTCGGATGGGTCGGAGGGTTGCCCAAACGAAAGTCGTCGACCGGATCCACAATCCCTCTTCCGAAGAAATGACCCCACATCCGGTTAACCATGGCTTGGGCAAAGTAGGGATGGGTCGTCATCCAGGCGGCCAACTCCCGCCGAAGGTCGCGACGGTCCCGGCCGGGTAGTACTCGACCATCGAGGAAGGTCGGCGGCACCAATTGCTTGGTGCGCGGGTGGCGGTTCTCTCGGAAGGACAGCGTGCTCTTGCCCTCTCCGAAGTTCACTTCGTGTCCGTCGGGATCGTCGAAGACCACGTTGTCGAATGCCCATTCGGTATTGGTCACACGGCGGTAGAAAGCCGCCAGTCCCCAAAACTGATCCTGCTTCCAACGGTCATAGGGATGGTTGTGGCACTGTGCGCAATCCATCCTTCGGCCCATGAAAACCCGAAACTGCTCGGCCACGACCCGTTCCAAAGCCGGGGGCTTGTTATTGTCAATCAGGTAGATTCGTGAGGGGCCATCGTAGCCTTGAGCCGCAATGCTTTCCCGCACCATTTGATCGTAGGACTTGTTTCCGGCCAAGCTCCTTCTGACCCATTCCCAATAGACATGAACCCAGCGATAGTGTCCCTTGACCCGGAACAGGTCGGCAAAGCGGAAGGTCCAGTAATCCACATACTCCGGGGATTCCAGCAGCGCGCCGATCAGCTTCTCCCGCTTGTCCTCCTCCCGGCTGCCCAAAAATTCCCGTACCCGTTCCGGCGGCGGCAATGTCCCCGTCAAGTCCAGACACACTCTCCGTATGAATTCCCCATCCTCCGATAGCTCCGATGGAATCAGATGAAATCGCCGCAGCTTCCCAAACACCTCCTCATCGATGAAGTTCTGCCGCGGAACCTCGGGATACTCCTGTATCGCCTCCCCAATCACCCCAAACCGCGCTTCGGCCGCACGACCCGCCGTCCGGATCATGACCGCCGCTTCTCCCTTCCCTACCCCTTCAACCAGCCCCTCTTCACCGACCCGCACGACTTCCTCGTTGAGCGATTCATACCTCACCTGCCCGGTGATGTCTTCCTGACGACCATCCGAAAAATAGGCCGTTACCGCCAACTGATGCTTCCCTTTCTCCTCAATCACCACTTCGCTCGGAAACACCTCCACTCGCTCAACCTTGAGTCCTTCCTCCCCATTCCCTTCAAAACCGGCACCCCGGCTGACCCAGTTCAATACCGCCTCATAGTCCGCCGTCCCCACTCCCAGCCGCTCCCCTCCTCCGTGAGCCACCCTGAAGCTCGGCTTCCGCAACAGCAGGCTCTCTTCAGGCCGGTCAAGGTCAATGCGGGAATTGCGCGGACCCAGCGGCTCAGCCGTCAGCACCTGATATCCCCCTCCGCGCACAATCCACTGGTAGTCTTCGGCCGGATCGGTAGCATCCGACGACAATCGGAATCCTCCTCTCCCCTTCACTCCTCCGTGGCAACTGCTGCTGTTGCAGCCACGCTTGGTCAAAATCCCTCCTATATCCCAACTGAAGCTGAACGGGCGTCTCCGCTCGGTGCCCAATGTCAATATCTCTGCCTGCGCTCCTTTGCCTCCCAACTCGGCTCTCAACTCCGTCCGGCCTGAACTCACCGAAACCACATGCCCCAACGCCCCCAGACGCGCGATCGACGGGTCCGCAATCCTTAACCGACTGGCGGAAGTCACCTCTCGCTGCAGGCCGTCCGAGAATTCACCCAGCACCAGAAATCGCCGTGTCGCACCCGACCCTTGCAACTCCACCGCCTCCGGCTCCAGCCGAATGGATACCAACTCCGGCTCACCCGAATTCGAGCGCACACCCTCGGAGCCCGCGTCCCGATGGCTGAGGCTCAGTATCAGCACCGTCACTACGACTCCCTTGACCAAATGCCGACTCGCCCGTTTCGGTCCCGTGCGCAAAAGTAATTCCCGGTCTGCCGGATAGCTCAATTTCATCTCCACTATTGGCTAATCTTGAGGGATGTGGATCGGCCTGGTTCCCGGAGTGAATTGGAATGCGTCTCAATTCCTTGCGGCCATCCTGGCCTGCTCCGTCTCCGGGCGACAGATCATCAAAAGGATTTCCTGCACCGCCAGCGCCTTGCCGATCTTCCCATCCACAATGGGCCGAGCCGTCAACTGGATCCGCTGGGGCATCGGCGTTGCGGGGGCGTCCCGACCGGCCACCAGGACGATGGTGGCCAAATGACGGGGTGGGAAAAATCGTTCCTTGTGCATTGCCCCGCGTCCGTTTCCCGTCTCCAACAGGCGAGGGTTGACTGTGGTCGTAGCCGCGGCAAGAGCTTGCACCCCGGTCGGAAGATTCTCCAGTGTCAGGGCAATTTCCCCGTCAAAGCCCTCCTCCGGCTCGGTCACCACAGAGAGCTTCCGGGTTTCTCCACTCCGCAAGTTGATGTGATCAACCACTTCCCCTCTCCCCATTTTGACGGCAACCTCCCCCAGGTGGGGCACCTGAGGGCGAACCAGCACGCGGTATCGGAAGTGCGGGGCAGCTCTTCGGGTGGTCAGATCGCGAATCTGCAAGAAATACTCCCCGGCTCGCTCGAAGGTGTAAACGGTCTTGGCCTTTATGGACTTGATCCAGTCGTCTCCCACGCCTCCGACTTCCCGGTAGATGTTGCTCGCCAGTTCCGTCCCTGTACTATCAACCACAATCAGGTGCGGACTGAAGAAGGGCGGCAAGGTTTCCGGTGTCTCGATTTCGAAGGCCACTGCCTGGTCCAATGCCACATTGAATCGAAAGACATCCACGTCGCCCGGATACTGTATGGCCCCCTCCACTGTCATCGGAATGGACATTTCCGCCGCCTGAGTGACCCAATCGTTTGGTTCTTCTTCTCGGATCGGGATCGGTAATCGATGAGTGCCGGATCCATCGGTCTCCTGCGCCGATGGTGACCGATCGGCTTTCTCCGAAGGAGAGGAATCCTTGGCGCCAACCGCTGTCTGGCCCTCTTCGCCCGGTTCCGGGACCGTGATCGCGCGGGACCACAAACGGTTGAGGTGATCGCGATCGATCCTTCTGGAGAATTCCCGTTCCCGCCAGACAACGGGACTGTACCCGTGCGCGGGCTCGCTCGGAGACCGCCGGCGGTTGACTCCAGATTTCCGTTCCTGGGGGGGAACAACCCGAAGCTGGTAAGAATAGTCGGGGCCTCCTTGACCTTCCAATGTCCCGACTTCTGCCAAATAGCGCCCCTTCCTGTCGAATCGGCGAATCAATCTCGGCAGGAAATGAGAGGTCGCCCATCGGTGAGTTCCCGGACCGGGGCCCGTTTCGTCTCTGACCTCCAACCGTTTGATCCGCTGAGGATCAAACCAGCTTCCCGTCGGCTCGTAGAGGATCAACTGCGGGTCGCCGGCCACGGTTGCGGTGGTAAAGGTGGAGGTGATCACTTCAAAATGCAGGTGCTCTCCTTCGCCGACTTCGAAAGCATAGTAGTCCTGTTCGCCGGGGTGGCCGAGCCTGCCGTTCACAACCACCGGAAATTCGATGTGCTGGGCGCTCGACGGGGAATTGATGGATTGCTCGCTTTCATGGATCTGCGGCTCCGGATCGACCAGCAACGACAGTGGGTTCGAAAGTCCCTGGCGGGAGACCAGTCGAAGAGTATGAGCACCCACGGCCGCCTTATCGTCCACCTGGAGTTTCAGGACGACGTGGTAAAACTCTTTGGTGTCTTTGGCCGTTGTACCGGCCTGTTGAACGACGTCGACCTCTTCAACCGTCTTCTCTATTTTCCGGACTTCCGCCTGAAGCGCGGCGCAGTCGAACCAGACGCCATAAACGCCGTCCAGATTCTCTCCTCGAATACGCACCTCAAAACTCGTTCCCGGCTGGCCACCCAGGGGGAACAGTGAGCTGACTTGCGGTTCTCCTTTCTCTTCCGCAAAAACCGAGCTGCCTAAAGCGGCCAGGCAAAGGAAAACGACCGAGAATGCACGAACCGGTAGCCTCATTGACCTTTTTCCCGTCGATGGGCCGAACGCTTGCTTACCAAGTGTAAGCCTTGCTTTGTCCATTGGATAGCCCAAGTATACAGAGATCAGGCAAACCTGACAACTCGAAAAGAACTCAAAGGAAGGCAGGCAGAATCCCTGGAACAGCCGAGTGGCAAGACGGTATACTGCATCTCTCTGAACGCCGCTGGCAGGCGCCAATCCAACCACTGAGATCTATGGTTAAGGGATTCCTGCTTGGGCTGTGTGTCGTATGGCTGCTGGTAGCCATATGCTTCCTGGTGGAGTCTCACCTCGTTTCGCCGCAACGCCTCGACCTCCAAAGACAGTTTGGCGGTCTGGGCTTGGGAGCCCACCTCGTTCCCGCCTCTTGCTTTTTCCTTTTCGATCCCAGGATCGAGCCGCACTGCCCCAATCTGCAACGCCCGCTTCCGGCTCTCCCAAATTTCTGTCCCCGGCACAGCACCACGGTTTCTCTTTTCCCCGCGGCCAAGGCGATCCGTGGCAACTCCGGTGGCCTTAACCCGCATTTCTCACCGGGTCGCTTCGCACGTCATGATAAATAGCTTATGGTAAATAGGTTACTGGCCCCATAGCGACGGATTGGGGTTACACAGGGTGCTGGACGCGCCCTGGCTTGTCTTGTCTCCCTCAGCGCGCACATGCTCCCCTGCACGTAGTGACGGCCACGTTCTTCGCTCACGAGCAAAGGCTGAAGGGAAAAATCCGGCGCCATGATCACGTCTCCCGGTGAGAAATGCGGGTCAACAGTCTGAAATTCAGTCTGGAGCGAAGGTGACCAAGCTGCTTTTCCTGGCCGCCCTAAACCTGGCCAAGAGCCCGGGGCGGGCACTCGCTTTGATATTGTGCATCGGCGGCCCGGTGTTCCTCTTCATTTCGGCTGCCGCCATCAGCGCAGGAATTTCCGGAGAGGCCGCAGCTTCCATCGAATCCGGCGCCGACATCTACGTAACCCGCGACCAGGGCGGGCTGGATGCCAATATCGAAGTCAAGTATGTGGACGAGTTTCGTCAGTCGATGTCGGTGGTCGAGGTTCGTCCCCGCATTGTCGCACGGATAGCTCCCGCCCCGGAAATCTGGGCCGTGTTGCTGGGCATTGATCCCCTTACCACGGAGGATGAACGCGGCCTCCAGTCGGGACGCTTCTTCCGAGCACATTCAAGCAGTGAAGTCGTGATGGGATCCACCCTGGCCAACCGCTTGGGTCTCAAGGTGGGAAGCAGCTTTATCCTGTCAACCAGAACCATGGACCGAACGCTGAAGGTGGTGGGGACCTCCTCCAAAAGCGGTACTCTGTGGGAATCCTCCGTCATCTGGACTTCCTTTTCTCTGGCTCAGGAACTGTTGGGAATGACCGGTCTGGCTACCGACATTCTCATTCAAACACGAGACGAAGTGATGGCAAACCGCTTAGCCGATCACCTGGCACGGTCAGATGCCCACCTGCGAGTTCAAACCAAGGATCTGGTTCGTCGATACGTAAGCCGCGGCTATGCCTATACCGGAGGTATCTTTTCTGCAGTCTACGCTGTGGCGCTAGCCTTGGCCATCCCCGCCGTCCTGGTCATCAGCGGGTTTGGAACCAGGGAACGCCGCCGGGAGATTGCGCTCTTGAAAGTGACGGGTTGGTCGACCACTCATGTGCTGGTGCTGGTCACTTTGGAGGCTTGGCTCTGCAGCCTGGTGGCCTGCGGACTGTCTTTCCTGACAGCCTTCGTCTGGGTGCGCTGGCTCAATGCACCGCTGTTGGCCAACCTCTTCATTGCCGAACTGGAGTGGTTCCCGGTCGTCGAAATTCCTGCTCGATTCGAAATTTCAACTTTGGGACTGAGCTTGCTTGTCTGCCTGATCGTCAGTTGGACGGGGACTCTCTTCTCCAGTTGGCGGACGGCGTCGATCCCGGCCGCAGAGGCACTTCAATGAGCGATCCTGTTCTGGAGGCTTCAGGTCTGACAAAAATCTTTGGCCGACGGAGCCTTACGCCTCTTTCAATCCTCCGCGGCATCACGCTGAAAGCCCAACCTGGTCAAGCGATCGGCCTTACCGGTCCATCCGGGGTTGGAAAAACCACGCTGTTGAGCTGTCTTTCTCTGATTGATCTGCCTACCTCCGGTTCGTTGCGACTCTTCGGTTCGTCGACCCATGACCTCTCCGACCGAGCCAGATCGGAGTTGCGTCGAGAAAAGATTGGGTTTGTGTTTCAGAACTTTCAGCTCCTCGAAGACCTCCCCACATGGCTGAACGTGTGCATCGGTCAACTGGTTGGTCCAACCCCGCTGAACCGGCTGCGGGAACAAGCGCTCAAACTCCTGGAAGTTGTCGGGATGGAAAGACAGGTGGATTGTGCGGTCCGCCAACTGAGCGGAGGAGAAAAACAACGCCTGGCATACACCCGTGCCGTCATCGGCTCGCCGGATCTCCTTTTCGCCGATGAGCCCACTTCCAACCTCGACACCACCAGCGCCCGCTTCCTTTTGAATCAGATCGAGGCATTGCTCGAAAGCGACGTATGCGTGATTATGGCGACTCATGACGCTTCATTACTGGCCCTGTGTGACCACATCTACGAATTGCGCGACGGAACGCTGTGGCATCGGAATGATTCCGCCGGAACCTCGGCGATTTGTTTGGAGGAATGAGGTGAAGGCCCTGCAGGAACTTGAGACCCGACTCACGAGTTTCCCATGAACGGTGCTCGAGGCGGCAAATGATCCTGAATTTCAACACGGCCGTCTTTCTGGGCCAGGCAGTTCTCAGCCTGCTTCTGGTCTTGGCCTGTTTTGGGGTCCTTACGGCGATCTTCAGGCACGCCGGCAGCCGGCAGACCCCCTCCGGACCAGGGCGGAAGCAGCCCATGAATTTTCTGCTGTTGCTGAGCTCGATGCTGGCTTGTTTGCTGGCGATTCGCCTGCTCTCCTGGCTTGGCTATTTCTGGTTGCTGGAGAGCTATGTTCCTCATATCCCGGGTGCCATGTGTCCGTTCGGAGTGGCCGCGGCAACTCCTGAAGAAAGCGGGAAACTCCAATGGAGCCGACTCGCGGTGCTGGTTGTGGGCGGTGGCTGGGCGAGCTTCTATGCTGTCCACTGGGTCTCTCGAAGGCAGGCCCTTGGCAACATAGTGGCCGGCGTGGCCGTGCCCCTGCTACTGCTCATCGCCTTCGACTGCGTAGCTGACGTTCGTTTCACTGCTGCCAAGAGAGAAGGAGTGGCTGTGAGCTGCTGTACGACCGTAAGGGAGACTCCTTTCCTCCCTTCGAGTCTGCCAGCGGTCGAGTCCAGCGACATTGCCCAACTCCAGCCAAACCTCGCCAGCCTGTTTATCCTGGGAGGAATCCTTGCCGGTCTCGGGTGGGCACTGCCAAACTGGCTCCGGAGTTGGGCAGCTCCCAGAGCAGAGCCTTTGATCCTCCTTGCTCTGGCGGCCTTGGGCCTCTACTTCCTGCAAGTCGCCCACGGAGCTCTTACGGAGGTGCTCTCACCTCGCCTGCTCGGACTGCCGTTTCATCGCTGTCCCTTCGAACTGGTGACACGCACACCGGATTTTGCCTTGATCGCCCTGCTGGCGCTTGTCGGTGGGATCGCACCTCTTTGGGCCTGCGCGCTCTCCCTGTTTCCAAAGGGAACGTCGCAGGCCGTTCGAACGGCTCTGCTGCAAGGTTCCGCGTCAGTGTTGACGATCGCCCTGCTAATGGTAGCTACCCATTGGGTGTTGGCCCCTTGAGACGCTCAACCAAGGCTTTACTGCTAGGGATCCTCGTGGGCTGTGGCTTGGCGGCGTTGAGTCAGGCGTATCTCAACCGTGCCTATCGAGATCGCTGCCACTGGGATGGGACCGCAATCCAACCGATCTTCACAGTGGAATGGACCGCGGGTAACGCTGGGGCGGTGTCCCACCGCTTCTGCTGCATCTGTTGTGCCCGAAGCTGGATGGGGGCTACAAAGGTCCGGCGGGGGCGCTTTACGGTCCGGGACGAGGTTAGTGGCCTACCGATGGATGCCCTGTCGGGTTACTACGTGCTGAGTGCGAGCGCCACCGAGGCGGCTACGGGATGCAGGATTCATGTATTCCGAGAGCCACTCCACGCCCGTGGGCATCTCTTGAAACACGACGGCCGACCTCTCCCCTGCCCCCTGCAGGTCTCGCGAAATCCCGCTGATAACAGCCAACAGAATAGTACTTTATATCTCATCTCAAAGAAGCAAAGTTGGGGGCTGATGGCTGGCCGCTCCATTGACCGGGTTCTAGGGTTTGATAATGGGACTGCTGGGGCCCGTGGCTCTCAATCTTTACGGAATGGGCAGCAATCAAATGGGCCGTTGGGGGGCGGTGATCGGCTGGCCCATCATGTCGGCCATGGGAATATTGGGGGCCAATTTTGGGGGAGCGGTTACCGGAGAATGGACCGGTACGGGGAAGAGACCTGTTTTGATACGGAATTCGCTGTTCAATCCTGGCCAGGATGTTTGAAAACCCTGAACCCCAGGGCGGATACCGGCAGGGGTGAAAACACTTTTTCCCAGGCCACTCGATTCAAGTAGGGCTTCCCGTGGTGAAAGTTGACGATGTTTTGGACAAACTGGGCAATTAGATCGGTGCCTGTGACCATGAAAAGATTGATACGATAGAGGCCTCCCAGATCGGAGACGTGGTCAGCGAACTCGGTCCACTTTCTCGCCGCGTACCGTGCCAGAACACCTGCGTTTTGAAATCGGGCCAAGCTGCCGTCCAACAGTCGCAGGAATTCATCGCGCCCCTTCAGTGGGTCAATCTTGAAGGCCCGATCCAGTTCGAGATACCCCTCCACCACCTCTATGGATGCCTTGAGATGCCAAACGTAGGCTTCGGTGCGGTTCTGCAGATATTCAAGTTGTCGGCGGCCTCGGGGAGCCACCCTCACCGCGGCCGCTTCCATGTACCTCAAGGCGCTTTCGAGCAGACGGATATCGCGGGAATAAGCCTGAATCGTGCTGGGCGCCAATCGGATGTATTCCCGCCAACCCTCAAAGGCAGGACCATCGTAGGGATTGGGTTGCGCGGCGAACCGCTTGGCCAGGCGGAGCTCGTTGGTCGGCGCACAACAGGGCATGTCCTTATTGGGTCCTCCGGTATTCGGCCCACTGGTATTGAACTCTTTTTCTTCTAGCGTCATAAAAGCCTGAAACATGGCCTGGCGGGCCGATTCTCCAAAAACCTTGCCGGCGTAACCGCGGTAGAATTCCTCTGGCGTCAGCCCGGTATTCCAAGCGCCTTCCGAGAAATACCTTGATAGCCATTCCGTCTCTTGCGGTCCCCGGTTCAACCAGGGGATGACTCCGGTCGCCCCATTTTCTCGAGCCCCCTCCAATAGACGCTCGCGATCATAAAGCCGCACGTGAAACTGCAATCCAAACATTGCCGTGTCGTAGTCCAATTCGGTGATCGCTACTCGTTCTCTTTCCCCCATGCCGCCAAAGGCCCCCATGGGCGAATGGGCAAAAATGCTTTTGCCCCCCACCGAATAGCTCACATCCTCCGGAAGCCAGTCGTCGAAGGCCTGCAATAGATAAGCCTTTCCCCAATACCAGCCTCCGGCTCCAATTTTGACCCGCCGGGACATCTGATCGCCAGCTTCCAGTATTTTTTCAATCAAGTGGATCGAACCAACCCCCGAGCGAATGAACTCGTCCATCCACTCCTCGGTAAACGTCTCCTGGCCTGCAAAGGGTTGCAGCCGTTCCCGCAGACCCGCGATCATGGGCTGGGCGCGCTTCATAAGCTCTCGGTCTTCCGGATGGTCGCATATCGGCGACAGTTCCGGCAGCCACATAATGTAGCCTTCCGCCTCGGGGTAGGTCTCAGCCAGAGCTTTCAGCCTCACGGCATTGATTTCATGGACGGTCGGATCGGTCGGGCACACATAGGTCGCCATATAGCGGGAGAAAGGAAGTGGGTTCGTGCCCCGTTCCCGCTGCGGCCGGCGGCAAAAGCGGGCCAGATTCGTAGGGAGGGCATTGAGGCTTTCAATGGCCAGCCATACCCTGACGTTTCTCTTTTTGGCATGATGGATCACTCGCTGCAGCAGGCGCCGGGCGGCAGCAAAAACCTGATCCTGATCTCGGACTCCTTGCCACTCGTCCGGCGCCATATAGTCTTTGCCGAATTTTTCAAATACCTTATGACCCACCTCCATGTCTTCTGCCCGGTAGCTTCCGAAATCCGTCTGCGGCAGTGTGTAGCCCCCTTCCCAGAAGGAAACGTCTCCCATGCGCTTCTTTTCCCCCCGGTAGCTGTATTGGAGGTAGGGTTCTTGAGGAAACCAGAACCAGATAAGATAGTTGAACTTCAATTTGGCCATTTGGTCGATAAACTTGACCAGGTCGGCGTAGGACCAGATGGCCCGGTGCTCGAAGCAGGACGCAATCCCGTAGCCTCTCCTTGCAAAGGGGCTTTCCTGGCGCACGTTCAAAGGAACCAGAACCAGCGAATCTGTTCTGGCGGGGATGATGTCACTGTTGAGTTGGAAGACAATCCCCTGGAGCTCCAGCCAATCATAGGTCCCATAGAGGACTCCAGCCGCATCGTCGGCTCCGATGACCAATGTCGGTCTCCCTTCCAGTTCCATCGTTTTCAGGATGAATCCCTCCGGCTTGAGCTTCGCCCAGTCCATCCGGCCCGAATCGACAGCTCTTTTTACCAGGGGATTGGCTTCCGGCCCTCCAATTAGAATCTGTGGCCGATCGATTGGGTGCCGGCTCACCTCTGTCGGTCCCACAATCGGAAGCTGCGCCCCTGTCAATTTCGCTATATATTTCTGGAGATCTTTTCCGGCCAAGCGATACAAGCCTTCCCGCTGATCCTCCACGACAATCAATGCCTTGGCTTGGCCATCCACCACTAGTTTCGGAGCAGCCAGGGCGGCTTGACTCCCCAACCCTTGAAACCACAAGAGAAGACAAAGCACACCCGATCCGCGACTAGCCCACTTGGCCAGTAAGCTTTCTTTCATGACTTCCTCCAGCGCTTCATCGGTTCACCTATCCAGGCAAGACCGGTCCGACAATACCCCCGCGCCCTTGTTTACCGCTCAAGCAATTGGCCAAGCAGCCCCCTGGCGGACGCAGTTCCGAAGAACGTCTCCCACTTGTCCGGAACGTCATGCGATAGCCGAGTCCTATCTGTCAAACGGCGGGGAGTCCTGGGGGTAGAGCCGCCTTAAACGAATGAAGGTCTCCATCTCCTGACGAGCCATTTCCGGTTGGCTCTTCTCTTGATAGAGCTGAGCCATCAAGTAGTGCACATCGGCAAACTTGGGAGCCAGTTGGGCCGCAACCCGGGCGGCGTGAATGGCCCTCTCCAGGTTGCCCAGGTGGCGATAGCCCTTCGCCAGACCGTAGTGCACACGGTAGAGCTTGGGCGCGGTCCTTTCCGCCGACCGCAAGTGCTCCAGAGCGGCCTGCCACTGACCCTTTTTCATGAGGAGTTCCGCCAACTCCACCCGGGCCAATGCATTCCTGGGGTAAAGAGTGACCTCGGCCTTGAACCCCTGGAGAGCCTCTTCTTCAGCACCCAATGTCAAGCGGGTTTTGGCCAGGTAGTAGTTGGTCCACGAAAAGGTGGCATCCTGTCTGGCGATGTGCCTGTATTGTTCGATGGCTTTGTCGTACAGACTCAGATTGTGGTAGGTTCGCCCCAAATAGAGGCGCGCCATCCGGTGGTTGGGAGCGAGTTCGAGGGCGCGTTTGAAGGGCTCCAGCGCTTGCTTTTCTTTGCGCTGGTCAAAAAGCACAACCCCCAGGTTGTAGTAAAAATCGGGCTGATCCGGCGCCAGCAATACAGCCCGACGCAGATTCTCCTCGGCTTCGGTGTACTGCTTGAGGGCAGCCAGGATCAGGCCATAGAGCCGGCGGTAGTGGACATTCTCCCCATCTTGCTCCACTGCTTTGCGCGCGGCAACCCAGGCTTGCAGGTACTCCCCGCGATTAAACCTCTCCAGGGCTTCCCGATAGGAATCCGTTTGAGACCGGGCCAGCGATCCGTGCAGGCATAGCACAACCAACCCGGTGACGACCAACCCGACCCGACTGGAATAGCCAGTCCCGCACAGGCCAAAAAGTCTCGCTCTATGCTGGCCACCCGACATCCCCAAAAGACCCCTGGAACGCTTCTGTTAAGTCTAGGTTAACACATCCACTAAGAACCAGCTTTTCAACGGGGCTGCTCTCGCGAGGCAAGTGCAGGGAGTACGCGGAGTTTCTTCCTTCATCGCCTGCTTGCGACCCAAAGCGTGGCGGGCGGCGGTACCCCTTTTCCCTACAAGGGATGGGGATGCGACATAAACCAATTCTCCTTGACCTTGTTTGAACCGCTTGCATAGGATCCTGGCATACATGTCCCGGGCCTCCAAACCAAACTCTTGAGGATCCGATGTCATTCGATACTATTGAACGATCACTCACCGATTCCGGAGAAAGGTTCTGCATGATTCGCGCAGAGTTCGTTGCCTTGCTGGCAACAGCCATGCTTAGCGCTGGCACGGCGAGAGCGCAACCCGCCATCCTCCAGACTGACGTCTTTGCCGCCGGGGAAAGCAGCGTCCACACCTACCGAATTCCCGCCATCGTCACCAGCCTGAAGGGAACGCTCCTGGCCTTCGCCGAAGCCCGCAAGCAAAGCTCGGGGGATCAGACTCCAACCGACCTGGTTTTGAAGCGGAGCCTCGACAAGGGAAAGAACTGGCAGCCCATGCAAGTCGTCGTCAAAGGCAAGGACCAGGAAGCGATCATGAATCCGACCCCCGTCATCGATCGAACCAATGGCGCCATTCTGCTCTTGTGCAACCTGTTTCCCGATATTTTCACTCAATACAAACCGGGGTCGGGCCGGCAACTGGTATTGCGAAGCAACGACGACGGCATGACCTGGTCGCCCCCCCTGGACATCACCGAGCAGATAAGCGACCCAAAATACTGGGCTTCCCTGTGTGTCGGCCCAGGCGTCGGAATCCAGATCTCCAGCGGACGGCTGGTGGTCCCATCATGGCATTTCGAGGCCGGATTGGAAGGCACCTTCGTGGACAACTTGATTTATAGCGACGACGGGGGTCAAACCTGGGGAAAGACTCCTCTGGTGCCGGGCTTTGGGGATGAATCCCAGGTCGTAGAGCTGTCCGACGGATCCCTGATGCTGAATATACGGGCCACGGGTGGGGGCGGATGCCAGACCCATCATCGCCGCAAGGTCGCAATCTCTTCCGATGGAGGAAAAACCTGGTCGAAAGTCTATCACGACGAAGCCTTGATCACACCCTGCTGTCAAGGGAGCATCCTGCGGTACACTCGCAAGAGTGACGGATACTCCAGGAACCGACTCCTCTTTTCCAACCCTGCCCATACTTCCCAGCGACTGAACATGACTGTTCGCCTCAGTTATGACGAGGGCCGGAGCTGGTCGCTGGCCAGAACCATTCATGCCGGACCTTCAGCCTATTCCTGCCTGACTGTCCTCGACGACCACACCATGGGGGTGATTTATGAAACCGGTAAATCGCTGTACGGGAAGATCCGCTTTGCCCGATTCAATCTTGAATGGCTCAGCCACGGCAAGGATCGACTTGCAAAGGCAAGGTGAAACACTGGCGAGCCCAGAGGAAAGGACCAGCGACGACCCACCCAGCAAGGGTTATTGCCGGAAGAATTCAAAAAAGGGCTGGTAAGATACTGCAGATCAAATGTCCTCATCATGCACCCCGCGACCTCGTGAGAAATGCCGACCACTCGCCGCCTGAATTCAATTCGATCCGGCCACCAAGATCAGTCCCGCTTGAGAGGAAATTCCCCAATTCAGCCTGAAAGCCAGCCCTGTTAGCCATCCGGTTCCGTCAGGATCAGGAGTCGATCGGTGTCGGGTCCCGAGATGTCTTGGACTTTTCCCGGGGCCCAATGGATCACCAGGCGATCCACCGACTTCCGATCTCCAAGCCCGAAGTGGACATTGAGCGTGCTTTGGGACAAGTATCCGCTGGCCCCCGTTACCCACTGAACCTGGCGCATATCTCCGGCAAACAGCTCTACCCGAGAACCCACGGCGTCGCGGTTGATGGTGCGCCCCACCAGTTTCAAATTCAAATGGTTGCCGCTGGATTGATTGTTTTGCACCAAGTAGGGTTCGTGGTTGAAATTGGCAACGACGATGTCGAGGTCGCCGTCTCCATCATGGTCCAGAAAAGCAGCCGATCGGGAGCTGCGGCACATCGGCGTCCCTTGAATCTCCCGGTTCAGGTAACGCCCTCCCGGCACCGGCTCAATACCCCACTTGCGGACCACTTCCTCAAATATACCATCCCCTCCATTTCTGAAGAGCCGGTTGGGCCAGTAGTAGTAGGGATACCCCATCCCTGAGGCAACAAAGATGTCTTGCCAGCCATCGTCGTCCAGATCGCCGTTGACTACAGCCCAGGGCCAGAAGGTCTCCAGGTTCGCCCTGTCCGACAACTCCGTCCATCGATCGTTTCCCCGATTCAGAAAGAAGCTGTTTCCATAGAGAACGTCCGGATGAGGAATCTTCGAAAAATCTCCCGCGATATCCTCGTCTCCCGCCTGCGGACCAAAAGGGGTGGGAAACTTGGCTTTGGCGAAGCCCAAGGTGAACCTGTCCGTGGCCTCTTCCATCTTCTGCCGACTACCCTTCCAAGTCTGGGACATCCACATGTCGGAATGCATATCGACCACGTAGAGATCGGGACGGCCGTCGTTGTTGGCGTCAAAGAACCGGGCTCCCACCGCCCCCCAACTCGTCCGTTCCAATAGAGCATCGGTGACCTCCTCGAATGCTCCGTTGCCCAGGTTACGGTAGAGGCTGTCAGGACCGAACATATCGGTCACATACAGATCCTGCCACCCGTCACCGTCTATGTCTGCCACGGAACTGTCGCCATTCCAGCCGGCAGTGGCCACCCCCGCCTTTTCGGCCACCTGGATGAATTTCCCTTCTCCCAGATTGCGGAAAAGCAGGTTCTCTTCGCCCCGGTTTCTGTCATAGGTTCGAGCCATATCCGGAAACGGCAGAAAGAAACCAACGTAATAACCGGCCTGCTCGACGATGGTGTCGATGGTGAAGGCTCCGATGTTGGAAACATACAAGTCCAGCATTCCGTCATTGTCGTAATCAAACCAAGTGGCGCCGCTGGAATGGCCGGAATATCCCACACCGGCATCGGAGGTCACATCTTCGAATGTTCCATCACCACGGTTGCGGAAAAGCCGGTTGCCTCCACGGTAAGAGGTCACGTAAAGGTCCGGGTCCCCATCATTGTCGAAATCACCGAACGCGCCGCCTACGCTAATGACCGTCGCCATTTCCACACCCGCGGCCTGGGTGGCATCTTCGAAAGTACCGTCGCCCCGATTGATCCACAACCCGTTGTTTCCCACAAAATTGAGAAAATAGACATCATCACGGCCATCCTGGTTCACGTCAGCCACAAGCACGCCGGAGCCGTGATCGTATTGGTTCAACTTCCAGACGCTGCCTGTCTCCCGATCGATGAATGAATGAGTGAAATCAATGTTGCTGCGCTGCAACATGTGCGCAAAGCCACCTGGAGATCCCGCCGGCCAGCCGGTCGGCAGCACTGCGGCACTCAGCAGAAGAAGGAAGAGCATTACGGCCATCAGAGCTCTGCTTGGATTCATGGATTCCTGCTCATGGCAATGGACCTTGCGCCCTCGGGAACCGTTCCGGGTGTTGGCAAAAGGTAATGTCACCACAGACGGACCGCTCATTCTTCCAACGACTCAATTACTCCCCGGTGTCGCTTCCGCAGTTTTGGACCCCGACCTTCAAGGCAATATGAGGCCCGTCTTTTTCAGGCTCCTCTCCGCCTCCTCCACTTGCCCAAGGGCACGATAGGCCTGGGCCATCAAATAATGGACCCGATGCCCTTGGCTTCCCGTCTCGGCAGCCCGCCGATAATAGTCCAGTGCCTCTTTCCAACTCCCCTGATCGGCCATAATCTGGCCGCTGGCTATATATCCGGCGGTAAAGTTCCGGTTGGATCGGACCGAACGCCTGAAGAATTCCAGGGCCTTCTCCTGATGGCCGTCTCCACCGTTCATCAGAAGCAGTTGGCCGTAATAGTAACAAGCCAGATAATAGGTGGGTTCCAACTCGATGGCCTTTGCAATCGCCGCAGGAAACGAGTCCCAGTCCCCCACCAGGTAGAACATTCGCGCCAGGAAAGTGTGGGACTTGCCGTGGCCGGGTTCCAGCTCTACGGCCCTTTTCAGCAAGGCCTTGGCCCTGTAGAAATCGCCGACTGCAGAGTAGACCCTGGCATGTCCGAAATGCAGCTGGGCCGATTGGGGAAACCGCTCCCTCCCCTGCCGGAATACATGGTCGGCTTGGCCAGGCCTGTCCAGGGAAAGTAACAGCAGCCCCTGCGTGAAAACATAGTCTGGATGGGATTCCAGCTCGAGGGCAGTCCGGATGTGATCCAAGGCCGTGGCGGGCCTGCCCAGCCCTCGATAGGCGATGCCCATCAGGTAGTGGCGTCTCGGCTCATTGGCGAGCGCCCTGGGCGTATCCTTGAGGAGCGCGATTGCCCGGTCGTGACGACCGGCCTGGTTGAAAAGAGTCGCTCGGTAGGAAGTCAGATTCCAGGAAAAGCCACGCCGTCTCGACAGAAACAACACCAGGAGTTCATCCGCCTGCTTCCGGAATCCTCCGCGAGCCAGAATCGAGGCCAACCGCAGGGCTAAGCCTTCGGCATCATCCGCGATCCGACTGGCAAGCAGGACGACCCTGTCGGGACTCTTCCCCATCAAGTAGAAGTGTGCCAGGGATTCTATAATCTCTCTACCGGGACCGTCGGCCTTCAAGGCCAGGTTCAGTTCTTCCTCCACCCTTTCAAATCCCTGGGCTGCCACCCTTTTCCTTATCTTTTCTCCCAGGTCTTCGTTTAACGCGTTCTCGTCCGCCGACCATAGTGCGGTCGCCAAGAAGGCCCACGTCAACCAGCAGAGTGCTTGGCCTATCACCGGAATGCAGCCATCAGTTCGCCGCTTCATCATTGCTGTCAGGTTCCTTGAGAGTGTGGAAGGTGTTCATCGTCAAGTCGGACCATTGCCGCTTTCGGCCGGAAGGCCAAGTCACTTCCACCCGGTCCAAACGGTCCTGCCCCAACCCGACAATGAGTCTCTTGTCATTGGATGAGAGGTAACTGCCGGCGCGACTCACCCGGTAATACTGGCTCTTTCCGGAATTGTCGGTCACCGTGACCAGCGCGCCTACGCTCTCTGAATTGCCGGTAGTGCCCATCAAGTCAAGTCCGATCCAATGGAAGTTCTTGATGTACGACCGGTTCTCCAGCAGCAGTGGTCTCCCCCCCAGGTGAGTCACCAGGACATCAATTCGACCGTCGTTGTTGTAATCCCCGAACGCCGCGCCTCTGGCAATCCATTTTTCGGAGAAGACCGGTCCGGCATGATCGGAGACATCGACAAAGGAGGCTCCCCGGTTCTGCAACAACAGTAGCGGCTGCGGATAGCTGACCGTTCCCAGCATGCGAACCATCTGCGCCACGTTATCGTTGAAATGACCGTTGACTACCAGGATATCTCGCTGGCCGTCGTTGTTGAAATCCACCAGCTTGGTTCCCCAGCCGGTCAAACGATAACTGGCTCTCATGATGCCCGTTCGGGTCGAGATGTCCAGAAAACCACCGTTTCCCATGTTTCGAAAGAAGACGTATCCCTCCAGAGAGAGGGCGGTTACAAAAATATCGGGCCAACCGTCGTGATTGACATCGGCAAAGTCCACTCCCATGCCTGCGAAGGGCATGCCATGTTGATTGAGGGCGGCGCCCGACAGAAGCCCGACTTCTTCAAAACCGCGGCCCTGCTGATTTCTGAAGAGAAAGCACGGCACCCCGTCATTGGCGACAAAAATGTCGATCCAGCCGTCTCTGTCATAGTCTTCCACGGCAACTCCGAGGCCCTTGCCCCTGCTCCGAATGCCCATAGCCTCGGAAACATCGTTGAAGGTGCCGTCCCCATTATTTCGAAACAATAGATCCGGCACGCCTTTGTAGGCACTGGGAGCACAATACTCTCGCAAGCTCGGTCGGCCGCAATGGGGATTGTGATCAAAGGACCAATTGACGTAACGGGCTACATAAAGGTCCAGGTCTCCATCCCGATCAAAATCAAAAAAGGCGGCGCTCGTGGACCATGCCCCGGCGGTTACCCCAGCTTCGCGACCAACTTCCACAAAAGTCCCGTCCCCTTGATTCCGGAACAACTCGTTAAAGCCATAGTTGGTGACGAAAATATCGGGGAATCCGTCGTTATCGTAATCTCCCACGGCCACGCCCAGCCCGTAACCGCTTCCCCGGACGCCGGCACTCTCGGTAACATCCACGAAGTTCCCGGTTGCATCGCCTCGAAAAAGACGATTCCAATACCTGGGTCCTGTTTTGGCCAGGCGCTTTTCGCTTGAGAGGATCCGCGCCCCGTTGACCAGATAGATATCCAGCAGGCCATCGCGGTTGTAGTCCAGGAAGGCGCACCCACCACCCATGGTTTCGATCAGATTCTTGGAAATTGTCGGGTGGTGCTCCAGCCTGAAATCCAGCCCCCGTTCCGTGCCGACTTCCTCGAAGGTGATCGGCGCGGATGTCGGGAGCGCTTCCATCAAAAGGTGACCAAGCCACAAACAGGAAACGACGAGAACCTGGGTTCGTGGCAAGATCATGGGGAATCAATTGACCAGGAAACAGCTCCCAGGGCGACATCGTCTCCCCGAAGCCATCAATTCCGGTTGGGAAAATCCTGGACTACCCGGCACTTGCAAACAGAGGGTGAATCTCGGCCGCATTGGTCACCGCGTCGCCCTGAAGGCAGAAATGCGAACGTTCAATGCCCCTCTGGCGAGACATGCGGGCCAGTCCGCCGAAGCCCCTCCGTGCAGGTTCTCTCGACCGGCTTTGCCGGGCCGTCCGCTTCCACAGCCTACAACTCCAGCCGCCCTTCGAACACCATGTCCTTGAGCTTGAACTTCCGTTTGACCTTGGTCGCCTTGAAATTCATCACCAACTCGACCCGGCCGTCATCCAAAGTCACGGCGTCCGTTCGTGGAAATTGAGCATAAACAACGGCTGCTCGTTGCTGAGGTCGCACATCCACAACCTCTGGATAGATGTCTTTCTTGTTCTTCCTCTTCAGGAAAATGATTTGCTTTAATTTAGCCTGGCCCTCAGCGTCATCGGGCCCCGGAACCAGTTGGCGCGGCAATCCCACAACGGAGATCCGGTAGTGAGTCTCTTCCCGGTCCAGGTACGCTAGGCCCTCCGGACCGATCGGGTTTGAGCCGAATCGTTGCTTCACCATGGCGCGTTTCACCGGTAGCGCGCTCACCCATCGAATGAGCACGCGGGTTCGCGGCGGCAGCCGGTCGCCGCTGCCGACCCCTCGCCTCACGCTGCCACCGCCCCCACTCGGAGCGTCCCCGGCCGTCGACCGCGCACCCGCCACCTGTCCCCCTCCACGGGTAACGGATCCCTCCGAGACTCGACCTAACGGCGCTCCACCGCCAATGGAACCCAGGTAGCCGGATTTGACGTTAGCGCTCTGGGACCACGGGGAATCGGTTAGCACCTTCCGAATCTCTTTTTCACCCCATTGGCTGAAGTCTTTCTTCTCCCAGGGATCAGCCGCCCATAGGGTCGCTGCTCCAAGTGCCAGGATTGTCGCACTTTTGAATGGTTTGACTCTCATTGGATTTCGACACCTCCTTGGAAGCTCGGGCTCATCGACTCCATCTGAACCGGATATGTCGTGCGGCACAAATGGGCGCCGGCCCCTTGCGAGCCGCACCGAACCACAGTTGCTTCAGGACGAGCAACCGTGTTACGAAACGCCACGCGTCAATCGAGTAATTGAGGAATCCATCCGAGTGTGACATGAACGCCTACTTGGGGTCAACGCCAATGGATCTGTGCGGCTTCGAGAGTAGATTTGGGTTTTAGGTCGGCCACCGGCCATTTATCAATGCGATGACTTGTCGAGCGAACGTCGGTGCAACCTGGACGTCAGTGACTCGCGCCGAACCTCTCCCGCATAGACTTGCGGGAGTTGACGAAAATCCGGCGGCGAATTATCCTTAGGCTGTTCCAGGCTACATGGATTGTTGTCGGCCCTAGTCTACTATATGGAGACCCGGCTTTCCGCAGGCCATCCGGGGGTGCCGCCACCGATCATTCTGCGGGAAGATCGGTCTCGCCAGCTCAATCACCCATGACCATTCAAGGGGTCATCGCGGCGTGTATTCTGCTTCTGGGTACAAGCACCGACCAAACGACTGCTAAACCGGCGGCAAGTCCGTCCCCGTCTTCAAATAAGCAAGTCCGTTTCACCAACGACATTGCACCCATCCTGAGACACCACTGTTTTTCGTGCCACGCGGGCACCAAGCAGAGCGGGGGCTTGCGCCTGGACCAACGCAAGGCAGCCCTGGACGGAGGCGACTCCGGCCCTGTCATCCGACCCGGAAACAGTAGTGGCAGCCGACTGATCCACCTAGTGACCGGCACCACACCAGGCCTCCGAATGCCCCTGAGTGGCAAGAGTCTCACTTCCCGCCAGGTCGGCCTGCTTCGGGATTGGATTGATCAGGGCGCCCACTGGCCGGAAGTAGCGACCTCGGATCCGTCAAACAGCGGAAGGGCCCGTAAGGCCGACATCCATTGGGCCTTCCTCCCCGTGGTAAGGCCCCCGGTTCCTGAGGTCGAGAACACTTCCTGGCCAAGAAATCCGATTGACGCCTTTGTTCTTGCCAAGCTGGAGGCTCAGGACATTGAACCCTCGCCCGAGGCTGAGCCCGGCACTTTGATCAGGCGACTCAGTCTGGACTTGGTCGGGCTACCGCCGTCTCGTGTCGGCACCAGCCGATTCCCGGGCGCTGGCCACACCGACGTCTACGAGCGCATGGTGGACCAGCTCCTGGACTCCGAACACTACGGAGAGAAGTGGGCCCGTCACTGGCTCGACCTGGCCCGTTACGCCGACAGTGACGGCTATGAGACTGATGGCCCCAGACCCAACGCCTGGCGCTATCGCCAGTGGGTGATTGAGGCATTCAACAGCAACCTGCCGTTTGACCAATTCACCATCGAGCAGCTCGCCGGCGACCTGATTCTCCACCCCACCATCGAGCAGAAGGTGGCTACAGGATTCAACCGCAACACGCTCACCAACCGGGAAGGGGGAATGGACCTGGAGATGCTGCGTATCGAGCGCGTCATGGACCGCACCGACACTCTGGGCACGGTCTGGCTGGGTTTAACCCTGGGTTGCGCGAGCTGTCACGATCACAAATACGACCCCATCAGCCAAAGGGACTACTATCAACTCTTCGCTTTCTTCAATAGTGCTGTGGAGGTCAACATTGAGGCTCCGCTGGCGGGCGAGATGGGTCCCTACCTGAGGGGCAAACCCGAATACGATCGAAAACGACGGGAGTTGCTGGCCCAATACAAGGTGGCGGGCCTGCAAGGAGAGTGGGAAAAGAACACTTTGGAGGCTGCCAACAACCCCAATGCGGGAGGCGACTGGATACTTGCGTGGGAGATCCTGGCGGTCGATTTCGATGGGGGGCAGGATATCCTGAGACTGGTGCCTTCCAGGCGAACCTGGAAACAACGGGATCGAATGACGGACCACTTCCTCAAGTGGTACGGCATCGTCGCCGGCGAGGAGCGCGTCAAGGAGTTGAAGTTCAAGGAACTCCGAGACAAGCTGAAATCCCTCTCGGAGAAATATCCGGCGTTAAGCGAAGCTCAGACCATGACGGAAGACCTCAACCCACCCAAGAGTCATCTGCTGATTCGAGGCAACTACCGTCAACCGGGGCCGGAAGTACACACCAACACTCCCGCCGTCATGCCGCCTCTGCCAACTGGCCCCGAACCGCCCCGCCTCAGGTTGGCCCGATGGCTGGTGTCTCCGGAAAACCCCCTTGTGGCGCGGGTCACCGTCAACCGGCTCTGGCAGGAACTTTTCGGGACCGGTCTGGTAAAGACGTCGGAAAACTTCGGACTGCGTGGTGACCCTCCCTCGCATCCACAACTTCTGGATTGGCTGGCGAGCGAATTCGTAGCCACCAATTGGGATACGAAGAAGATGTTGAAACTGATGGTCGAGTCGGCGGCCTACCGCCAGTCCTCACGGGTAAGAGAACCACTGCAAGGCCGCGACCCCGACAACCGATTGTTGGCGCGACAGAACCGACTTCGCTTGCCGGCCGAACTGATTCGTGACTCGGCACTCTCGGTTAGCGGCCTGCTCGATCCAGCTGTCGGCGGCCCAAGCATCTATCCACCCCAGCCTCCCTCCGTCGGAGAACTGGCCTATGAAAATCAATGGAACGAGAGCCAGGGAAAGGACCGGTATCGGCGGGGCCTCTATATCTACTTCAAACGAACGGGGCCATACCCCCAGCTTGTTGCCTTTGACTCTCCCGACTCCCTGACCGTGTGCAGCCGGAGACAACGATCGACGACTCCGTTGCAGGCGTTGAACCTCCTAAACGACCCCGTGTTCGTCGAAGCCGCCCAGGCTCTCGCCACCAGAGTCTTGCGGGAAGCTCCGGGCAGCTTCGAAGCGCAGATTGATCATGCGTTTCGGCTTTGTCTTGCCCGCTCTCCCACCGCCAGTGAAAATCACCGTTTGATTGAGTATTACAAGCGCAGCGCGATCGCGCTGGAACAGAATCCCAATCAGGTTGATGCGCTCTTCCCTCCCCAAGGGGTGGAAGGCATCGACCGCCAACAAGCAGCCATCTGGGTTGGCATTAGCAGTACCCTGTTGAATTTGGATGAGTTTATTACGCGGGAGTAACGCCTTGAAAGTTGAGCCGCTCCAATACGGTCCGAGTCGCAGGGAGTTTTTGCAGCGCTGCGCCGGGGGATTGGGATCGATTGCTCTCTGGCATCTCATGGATTCGGAAGGTCGTACTGCAACCAGGGCTCGCAGGGTGACTGATCCGGCCCCATTGCAGCCGAGGGTGCCCAAGATTGCGCCCGAAGCCAAAAACGTGATCTTCCTGTTCATGGCCGGAGGGCCCAGTCAACTGGATTTGTTCGATCCGAAGCCGGAACTGAAGAGATGGGAGGGGCAGCCTCTGCCGCACTCCCTGACCCAGCACTTGGATCTGGCCTTTATCAAGCCCACGGCCAAGATTTGGGCCAGCCCGCAGGATTTTTGCGCCAGGGGGAATTGTGGGATGGAGATATCCGATGCCCTTCCCCATCTGGCGACCTGCGTTGACGACATCTGTCTCGTGCGTTCCATGATCACAGATCAAATCAACCATCATCCGGGTCAGCTGATGATGAACTGTGGAGTCAGCATGGTCGGCCGCCCTTCCATGGGAGCTTGGGTGAATTATGGTCTGGGGAGCGAAAGCCAGGACCTTCCCGGATTCGTGGTGCTGAGCTCCGGCGGAGGAACCAGTGCGGGTAGCGCCAACTGGGGAAACGGCTTCCTGCCCTCGAGCTACCAGGGCGTTCCCTTCAGGAGCACGGGAGACCCGGTGCTCTATCTTTCCAACCCTCCGGGCATGAGCCGGCGACAACAACGAGCTCGCTTGGACGTCATCAGAGACCTCAACGAGCAACGATTCCTCCACACCGGAGATGCGGAAATCGCCTCGCGAATCTCCTCCTATGAACTGGCGTTCCGAATGCAGTTGGCTGCTCCCGGACTGCTGGACATCTCCAAGGAATCCCGGCAGACTTTGGATCTCTACGGAATCAACAAGGAAGCCTCAAAATCCTTCGGCACCAATTGTCTGCTGGCAAGGCGACTGGTGGAGCGTGGCGTTCGATTCGTTCAACTGTTTCAAAAGGGTTGGGATGCCCATTCCAATCTGAACAAGAACCTGAAGAGACAGTGCGGGATTACAGACCAGCCAACGGCTGCCTTGTTGAAGGACTTGAAGCAAAGGGGGCTGCTTGAAAGCACCTTGGTCATCTGGGGTGGTGAATTCGGACGCACGCCCATGGTGGAGAACCGCCAACCCGGCCGACCGGACAGCTTGGGCCGGGACCATCATCGGTTGGCGTTCAGCCTTTGGATGGCCGGAGGGGGCATCAAGGGGGGACATGTCTTCGGCAGGAGCGACGATCTTGGCTTCAAGGTTGTCGAGGACCCGGTTCACGTCCATGACCTCCACGCAACCATTTTGCACTGCCTCGGCCTGGACCACGAAGAGCTCACCTATCGGCATCAGGGACGGGACTTTCGCTTGACCGACGTAGCTGGCAAAGTCGTGCGGAAAATGCTGGTATAGCCCGCAGTCTCCGCCGCAGGCTGAATGATGCGATGCCGCGGGCACACCGACTTCAGTGGAGAGGTTGGGAGAGGACGAATGCGGCAATAGGATTGCCAAAGGGTATCTAGATTTCTGAGCCATTCGCGGCCGGCAAGTGGGCGTTGGGCTGTGAATCGAAAGAACAGACGACAAACTCGCGCTAAGCCCCACGGTTCGGTTCAACCCGGCGGTTGTGAACCTGCGTCTTCGAGTCGAAGACGGCCACTGTGGAAGGACATACTGTTTGCGGGATTGGTCGTTTGCACCTTTTTCGCCTTGATGGAGGTGGGATTGTTGCTGCTGGGGGTGCAGCCGCTCTCCGACCGCCAGGATCCCTACGTCGGTTTCGCCTCCTACCTTCCCCTTTTCGTTGAAGAAAACGGTCCGCGGGGGGAAGTGTCGAGAGTCACCGCCCCAAGCAAGCTGCGGTTATTCAACAAACAGCAGTTTGCCCTAAAGAAACCCCCTCGCACTTTTCGTATCTTCTGTTTGGGCGGCTCGACGACCTACGGTCGCCCCTACGACGACACCACCTCCTTTTGCGGTTGGCTGCGCGAGTTCCTGCCTCAAGCCGATCCGTCTCGTCAATGGGAGGTGATAAACGCCGGGGGAATCAGTTACGCCAGCTATAGAGTCGCGCTCTTGATGGAAGAGTTGACTGGCTACAATCCCGACCTCTTCATCATCTACTCGGGTCACAATGAATTCCTGGAAAAACGCACCTACAGCCAGACGGTGGCGGTCCCCGGGTTTTTTCGGAGCCTGGGCGCCTTGGTCAGCCGAACCCGCATTGCCGCGGCCCTCAAGCAAGCCGTGGAGGGCACGACACGGATTTCCGACAACAACCGAACCGAGGGTGGAAACCTGCCCGCAGAAGTGGAGACCATCCTGGAACAAGATTTCGTGGTGGGCCCTGACGCTTATCACAGAGACGAGTTGTTTCAGGAGAACGTGTTGGCGCACTACAGGTACAACTTGAACCGCATGATCGACATGGCGCGGTCAACAGGATCAGATGTGCTGCTGGTGAACCCTGCCTCTAATTTGAGGCATTGTTCCCCATTCAAGAGCGAACACAGGGAGGGTCTATCACCTTCTCAACTACAACGATGGCGGGCGCTTTTCGACCGGGCAAAACTGGCCCATGAAGCAGGAAGTCCACAGAGGGCGTTGGCCGCAATCAGAGAGGCGGCAGCCATCGATGACGGTTATGCTCACTTGGACTTTCTGCGCGGGCAGGTGCTCTGGCAGTTGGAACGGTATGGAGAAGCCAAGGCAGCGTTTTCACGCGCGCGGGATCAGGATATATGCCCCTTGCGAATCCTGTCACCGATGCAGCAGATCCTGAGATCGGTGGCCACCGAACAGCAGGTTGCACTGGTCGATTTCGCAAACTTGGCCGAACAACATTCGGAAAATCACCTGCCTGGAGAAAATTTCTTCCTGGACCATGTCCACCCGACCATCGAGGGCCATCGGCTCTTGGCCTTGGCGCTATTGGAGGGCATGCAGCGGCAGAAAACAGTGAAAACAGCCGAGAGCTGGAACGAGGCTGTCATCCGAAAGATAACCCGGAAACTGATGAGCCGGCTTGACGGCCAGGCTCACAGCATGGCCCTTCACAACCTGGCGGCCGTTTTGAGCTGGGCCGGCAAATTCGAGGAAGCTTACACGTTGGCCGTGAGGGCGATAGATCGATTCCCCGGCAACGCCCAGGCTCATTACCAGGCGGGCATCAACGGGTCGACCATCGGACGAAATGACCGCGCCATCGCTCATTATCAGCGAGCCTTGCAGCTAATGCCCGACCATGTGGAAGCCCACGCCCAACTCGGGAAGGAACTCCTTCGGAAAGGCCGCCCGGAGGAGGCCATCCGCCACTCTCGTCGCGCTCTGGAACTCAGGCCCGGCTATGCCGAGGCCCACACTTACCTGGGAAACGCCCTGCTGGCCCGGGGTAACAGCGATGAGGCAATCCGCCACTACCAACGGTCCGCACAGCTAAAGCCCGCGGATACGGCAGCCACCTCCTATAATCTGGGCAATGCCTACCAGGCGCGAGGTGAGCCTGATGAGGCAATCCGCCACTATCGACTGGCATTGAGCCTTCAGCCCGACCATGCACCGGCTCACACCAATTTGGGAAACGTCCTGCTCGGCCAAGGACACATCCAGGAAGCTGCCCTGCACTTCAGCCAGGCCCTGGAATCCGAGCCTGATCAGGCCGAAGCGCAGATCGGCCTTGGCAATGCCTTGGCTGCCGAAGGGCAGACCGAAAGAGCCATCCGCCACTACCGCCGGGCCTTGGAGACCAGGCCCAATCATGCGATGGCCCACTACAACCTCGGAAATGCGCTCTACAGCCAGGGTCAACTCCAGAATGCGATCGTCCACTTTCGGAACGCCGTTCGGGCCAGGCCCGGCTATGCCGAGGCGCACAACAACCTGGGACTGGTGCTTGCGGTGTCTGGCCGACTGGACAATGCAATGCGCCATTTTGAACAGGCGTTTCAGATCTCCCCCAATTGGGCAGCTCCATTGAACGGAATGGCCTCAATCCTGGCGGAGCATCCCAATCCGCGACGGCGAAACCCCACTCGAGCCATCCAATTCGCCGAACGAGCCTCCGAGCTGACCCAACATCGGAGCGCACCCATTCTCAACACCTTGGCCTCTGCGCAGGCTGCCGCAGGCCAATTCGATCGGGCGGTGAAAACCGCCCAGAAGGCCTTGGCCCTGGTTTCTGCCAACCGGACAGACAAACTTGCCGAGGAAATTCGCCAACGCTTAGAATCTTACCGGCGAGCGGCCCGATAGTGCTCCAGGACTGCCTGTTCAAACAAATGCCAGACACCTTTATGACGACTCATTGCCCATCCTGAGGCACCTGCGCAGCCAACTGCACGCGCAATTCTCACGGGGGGCCTGTACCCGCGAGCGGCTTGCGCTGTTCCATTGCCTTTGGGTGGGAACATTGCCGAACACGGCCCTGGTATCCTGATGCAACTGTCTTCATCTCCAAGGTGGCGCCCGTTCTCACTGGTTCGGGGAGGCTTGGCCCTGGGGTTGGCTATCCTTATCCAGAACTTCATCCTGACCAAACCTGCACCTCACTTTCCGAATTGGCTTTATTCCGCCGATAAGTCTCAGACCCGGCCAGGCGAAAACGTCGATATACGCTTTGTGGACGTGGCCAAAACAGCCGGCATCACCTTTCTACACGTCAGTGGTCGCCCGGAAAAGAAGACTCTCCTCGAAAGCGTCAGCGGCGGTGTTGCCTGGATCGACTACAACCTCGACGGCTGGCCCGATCTCTATCTGGTGAACGCGGGAAGGTGGGAGGACCTTACCACGGGAAAGCGGAGCGTGGGCAATGCACTGTACCGCAACAACCAAAACGGCACATTTACCAACGTGTCCGAACAGGCCGGTGTGGAGAACAGCCACTGGGGCCTAGGTGTTGCCGTCGGAGATTACGACAACGACCGCCGACCGGATCTTTATGTCTGCAACTACGGTGCCAATACACTCTACAGGAATCTTGGCGACGGCACCTTCAGAGACGTTACCGCCTCCAGCGGCGTGGGTGACCCAAGACTAAGTTCCAGTGCTGCCTTCGCTGACTATGACGAGGATGGTTGGTTGGATTTGTATGTCACCAACTATGTCCAATTCGATCCCCGAACCGCACCCTGGCCTTGTCGGTTTCGGAACCTTGAGGTCTTGTGTGGTCCCAAGGGGTTGATCCCCGAGCCGGACGTTCTGTACCGAAACAATGGGGACGGAACTTTCAGCGACATGACCCGAAAGACAGGCATGGCCGTTGCCCCGGCTTACGGGCTGGGGGCTGTCTGGGGGGATTATGACAACGACGGAGACAGCGACCTGTTTGTGGCCAACGACTCCATGGCCAATTATCTCTTCCAAAATGATGGTGCGGGGCGGTTTGAGGAAACGGGATTGCTTTCAGGAATAGCCTTCAACGAAGATGGCCGCGCTCAGGCGGGGATGGGATTGGACTTGGGTGACTACGACCGCGATGGTTTCTTCGATTTATACGTGACCAACTTTTCCGAAGACTACAACAGTCTCTATCGCAACTTGGGAAATGGCCGATTTCGGGATGTCACATACCTGGCGGGAGTTGGCTTTCCCAGCTGGAAGCTATTGGGCTGGGGGGCGGTCTTCGCTGACTTTGACAACAACGGATGGGAGGACCTCTTCGTTTCCAACGGACATATCTATCCCCAGGTTGACGACAGCCAACTGGGAACCCGCTTTGAGCAGAGCAAGTTACTCTTCCAGAATACGAGCAATGGCAAGTTCCGTGAGATTGCCCAGCGGTCAGACAGCGGTCTGAACCAGCCCTGCCGCGGCCGAGGAGCTGCCTTCGCAGACTTCGACAACGACGGTGACGTGGATGTTGTCGTCAACAACATAGACGGTCTCCCCTCACTGTTCCGCAACGAGGTGGGAAACCGAAATGGGCATTGGCTTGTGCTTACTCTGGAAGGTGTCCAAAAAAACCGGAGCGCGATTGGAACACGGGTCATGATAGACAATGGTGGGGGGCGACAGATCCGGGAAGTTCGAGGCGGGTCCAGTTATCAAGCCACCAATGATCTCAGGTTGCACTTCGGACTGGGAGAATTCGACAAGGTCGAGAGGCTCACCGTTCGATGGGGCCCCAACCAGGTGCAAACGTTTCAGAATCTGGCTGCGGATCGCAGATATCACCTAATAGAAGGCGGGACCATAGACGTCGCGGAGCCGCAGGCGTCGTACGGATCAGTTGGTCGGTAACGAGAGACATTCCTTCAACCGTTATTCAATGCCCGCCTTTCGTAATGAATCCAGGATTTTTTCTTCGCTGCCGGGACCATACCCCTTGTGGCGGCCGACGATCCGGCCTTGGCGATCAATGACAAACAAGGCCGGAATAGCTCGCACGCCGTACAATCCGGCAACCTTCTGATCCTTGTCGAACAGCGTCGGAAAAGTATATCCGCCCTCTTCCACATAGCGACGGGCAACAGGGGGATCCTCGTCATTGACGCCCAGCACCACCAACCCTTCATCCTTGAATCGCTGCAAAAAGCCCTCGACGACCGGCATTTCGTAGCGGCAGGGCTCACACCAGCTGGCCCAGAACTCCAGGATCACGACTTTTCCCCGAAGGTTGCTGAGCTGAACAGACCTGCCGTTCAGGTCGTGCAGCGTGAAATCTGATGCTTCGAGACCCGAAGGCGCCGAATTCGGTCCCAACGCCGACACTTGCCGAGCGCCTTGTGGACCGGCAAATGCAAAGAGATCATCCGGTAGCGGCTCGTTGATTATGGACTTGGTCACCGCCAACGTATGTTTGACTTCAGCAGGCCATCCGTACGGAGTCGACCCTTTCGCAGTGTTTGAGTCCTCCTGGAGTACGAGATTCCTTGCCGGGTCGATGTGTAATATGCGCGCTTGGTCGGATTCATCAACATACCTTAGCGGCGTCGGTCCCGAATACTCAACAAGGAGGCAGTCGACCCTTCGATCGCCGACTATGTGGTCCTCCTCACCCAGAAAACGGACTCTGGGTGAATGCTGGCCCAGGCGGCTGTAATCCTCAAGCAGGCTCATCAGCACAGAACTCGGCTTGGACACGAAACCCGCAGCCCGGACGGTTCCTGCCTCCACGCGGGTGAATTGCTGGAGACGAGGAACAAACTCCCAACGGTAGTCCCCGTTGGCGACCATGAGGTAACCTTCCAGGGAGTGCTTGATTTCTACCCTCATCCTGTCGGGCTTGTCGGCCGATACAACCACCGGCAGCTCTATCCGCTGATAAAAGCCCTCGCCTTCAATCTCGGTACGGAGAAGGCCCTCAAAGTAGCAACTCCGCACGTTCCGGTAGGTTCGACCGACGCGCTGGAGAAGGTCGGTGGCAACGACCGAATTCTCCTGCGAGAGCCACTGGTTCGGCAACATGAGAAATAGAAGACCAATTACTGTTTTCCGCCCCATTTTCTTACTGCTCACCCCCTGTGCGCGGGCCATTCTCGTAGAGGTCGCCGCAACCCTTAACCTCGTCAACCGATTGGTGCTTGCCGGTATTCACCACGATTCGCAGTCTGACGGGACATTGCATATTGCTTTTGCTGTTCTTCACCGGGAGGGTGCCGATCCTGCCTTGGTCTTGAGTTCCTCCAAGAAGCGCTGGCTAACCCGCGGCCAACGGGCAATAAGATGATCCCGCAGCAAGGGAGAAAATCGACGGCCGGCTGTTTGCATTTTGAGGTGGCGATCTCGCTGGCTGGGCATGTGGCAGTCGATGCAGTTTTGCCCGATGCCTGGCCCAATCTCGTGAGCCATGCCACAGTGCCGGGGCTCATGGCAGCGTTGACAGCGATTTGAGAACAAGAGCCGGTCGCCTCTTTCCTGCTGGTGCGGATCGTGGCAAGTGATACATGTCATGGTACGACTTTCTCGAAAGCAACGGCTCAATTCCAACCTGGCGAGCTGATCATCGGTGTGAATACCTCCCTTGATGGTTTTGCGGGAGCGATCCAACTGCAAGTATTCATTCAGCGGTTCCCCGGGCCGATAGGAAAAGGAAGGGCGAATAACGATGCCTACCCCGGAGTGGCACTGTGCACACAACTCAATCAGCCGATCCCGACTGAACCTGCCCGGGTGAAGAATCGGCAGACTCTGACCCTGCCCCGACCGGCCGGGTGAAGTGGCATGCGCTCTTCCCGGTCCGTGACAGCGCTCACAAGACACTCCCAAGACATAGGCGTCTTTCCGGTATTGGTTAACTGAACCCGACACTGTCTGGAAGTAGGTGGCATGACAATCCAGACAGCGTGCCCGAATAGGCCTGGCGAAGTCCGCAGTGCCATCCCAGTAGGCGGGGCTGTTGACCCATCGATCTATCTCTCTAAAGTAGGAAACGGGCAATTGGTACAGTTCATCCCCTTGCCAATAGAGATAGGACTGACCGTGGTTGCCCGAGCCGGTCACAAGGTCCATTCGCTGGCTGTGCTGGTAAGTCCGACCCTCGTATTCCACAAACAAGCGTTGGTAGAATTCGTTGCCTTTCTTTTCCATTCTGAAAAAGAGGCCGGGGTCGCCAGTCTTGAGTTGATTGCGGCCCTCCTCAAAGTCACCCAATATCGATTGCTGACTGGCTTCCCGCGAGGTCCGGTGGTGGGCTGTCCGAAGAAAACCTTGGTACTTGTATCGGTGGCACTCTCCGCACGCCTCTACCCCGATGAATGGCAACTCGCCTGACGTTCCGGGTGACGTGGCGGGAACATCCGGGGCCTTGGGCAAAAGCACCTTGCGTCCGGAACGCTTCATCATCAGTGCTTGATCTCTTCCGATTCCGGGGCCGCTCGGATTGGCCCTAAGGTATCCCTCTGGTCGAACGAACCAGAAAACATCCGGGTGTTCCCTGAGGATACGGACTCTTTGCTCCGGCGTCACAGCGCCAGGTCGAGCACTTTGAGAGTCAGACGGCATGCACAGCCAAGATATCGGCACAAGCGTGGCGGCAAGCGACAGGCAGATTGCGAGCCCCTGTCTCCTTGCCATAGGAAACCCTCCCGAATTATCTTCAGATGACTGGAACAGTGATTCCCGATTATAGCTGAAGCCGCGTCGGAGCGCAGAGGAGTCAGCTACGCCGTCCATGCTGTCTGGTTGACAGGTCATAGATCTCCAACCCGTGGGCTTCGGACCATGCCCCGACGATCGCATTTGGATTGAACGCGGCCTCCCTTGCCACAAAACTCTTGACAAGAAAATTAGAATGATCACACTTGGGCCGCGATTATGAAACCGTACCTTTACATTCTGATTGTCCTGTCGGTTGGAGGGGTCATCGGCTTTTTTGTGGGCCGGGAGATGGTTGTCTCCCCGCCCCAGGTCGAAACCCCGGTGGAGACGACCCAAGCCGATTCGGAAGCAATTCAACGGATCCTGGAAAGGCAGGTTGAGGCCTATCGGCTCCGGGATGCTTTCCTGCTGATGAGGGACTGCGAGGAGTCTTTCGTGGAAATCGATGGAAACAGCGGCAGGAGCTACAATCTGGCTCAGGCGCTCGTCCATTACCACCAGTTGTTCCAGCCCGACCAAGGCATACGCCTCCAACTCCGCCAGCCCGAGGTGAAGATCACCCACAAGTCGGCGGTGATTCGTTCCGGTTATGTCAAGACTTCGGACAGGTACGCCGATCAGGGCGTTGAGAGCGTGGCGGGAGAAGGACTGTGGTTGCTCACCAAAATTGGAGACGTCTGGCAGATCACTGCATTCTTCAGAACCGAAACGATCCAACGGTAAGATTCAAGTTGCTGCCGTCATCCGGCCTGAAGCGGCCTTGAGTCAGGCCGGCAAGGATCTCCGGGAGAACCCGCCTTGCTGAACTTCGAGACCTATTACCTCATCTCCATTCCCGGATTTGTGGTCGGCATCATGACCGCGCGCTTCTTTGCCGGGCGCCACTGGCAGAACATCCGCGGCCGCATGGGCGGTACCGCCAGGCTCATCGGCAGGCTCGTCTTTTTGGGCTATCTGGTCAGCATTCCCCTGATTCTGGCGATCCTGTTGACCTATCTGATCCATTTGCCGGAACCTCAGCCGACCAGAATTGTCGTCACCCTGCTGGTCGCCCTTTGGATGGCGGCCAATTTCGTGCTGGAAGTCGTCAATCTGGTCAAACGCAAGTCTCCAACGCCACCTTCCGCCGCCGGCGCCGCCGCCTCAACCGATTGAGCCTCCCCGTCAAGCGACTCGGTTACCGTGACAGGGCTTGAGGCCGCCGCTGTCTTGCAGTGCGTATTGCTGAAACAACCGAAAAAAGACAAAAGAAAAAGAGGAATCCACGAAGGGCCACGAAGAACGACTAAGGGACACTAAGGCGCTGAGGTTAACCGCGACGGGATACCAAGGTCGCGAAAGGATGGTCGATTTCCGATTGTTTCACTCTCGTATTATCCGCCCGACAGGACGGGGGGACGGCTTGTCAGGAACACCCCCGTTGCGCCGGGTAGAAGCCGCCCATCGTATGGAGCGGGGGGCTCGGCCAAAACCCTATGCCACTCACGGCTACCTGCTGCCGCCGCCTTCGCGGCTCAACTCTCAGAGAGCACGTGGTCCATGGGCTGACGCCCACGGCTAAGTGCTACCGCCGCCTTGGCGGCTGCCTGGAACCCCGGGCTGACGCCCGGGAGATGATCATTGAAATAAGCATCCCGCGCCCGAGCAGTGTCTTGACTTCGGAGAGAGCGGCGAAGCCGCGGTTGACCCAGGTCTGGGGAGGAAACCTCTCCTACAGACCATCCTTGTAAAGCGGCGAAGCCGCGGCAGCACTTAGCCGTAGGCGTCAGCCCATGGGAAACGTCCCGTATGGGTGTCGAGCCGCGTAGGCGGCGGCAGCAAATGCCGGTGAGCCCACGTGAAGCACAAGCCGACGCAATGATGTTTATTTGAATCAACGCCTTGTGCCGGGTGGCGGAACATCCGTTCAAAGTCGAGCATAGTCAGACGGCTAATTTACATGGATGCACGGGATAATTTGGCGGGGTTTCCACCGTCTTGAGTTCAACCATCGCCTCTGTTTCAACACGGATTTCCCAAAACCCGCTCCTGGGCTCTTGGATCACTTCCAACACCGACCCGATCATCAAGCGGGTCTGCTTCTGTAGCACAGCGTCTCGTACTGTTTATCCTGTGCATCCTGTGCATCCATGTTCAACTTATAGTTTTTCTCGATTGAGCTTCCCCGTGGCGGGCCTTGGCTGTGCCCAACGCCCCGATTCCCAAATCTGATGGCAGCGTCGAGCATGGGTGAACTTGTGATTAACATCGGTGCACGGGATATACAGGATTAACAGGACAAGAGGCGGCTGCAAAGGAAGCTGACTCACCTGCCGAACGGGTGCGTGTGTGATGTCATCCGAGGGCTTGAGGGCCGGTAGTTGGGAATCGTCGTTCAAGAAAGGGTGATGGTCGAACTCAATGGGGTAAACACTCTTGCCCTGGAGCCCCCGCAACCAACTATCGACCAATAATCCTGTCTATCCTGTGCATCGATGTTCAATGGTGCGGCAAACCGAATTGGCGGGGCAGCGACCGGTCTTGCCTGGAAGTACGGGTCAAGGCTCGGCCGGCGGGCTGCCATTCATGTCTTCGAACAGCGGTGTGCTCAGATAGCGTTCCCCGGTGCTCGGCAGCACGGTCACGATCAGCTTCCCCTCGTTTTCCGCCCGTTTGCTCACCTCAACTGCCGCGTAAGCCGCGGCCCCGGAGGAGATCCCCACCAGCAGCCCCTCCTCCCTGATCAAGCGACGGGCCATGTGAAAGGCCTGCTCGTTGGTGACTCGGATCACCTCGTCGATCACTCGCCTGTTGAGAATGTCCGGAATAAAACCGGCGCCGATGCCCTGGATCTCGTGCCACCCGGGACTCCCGCCGGAGATCACCGCGGAATCCTCCGGTTCCACTGCGATGACCTGAAAGCCCGACTTCCGGGATTTGAGGATCTCTCCCACACCGGTGATGGTCCCGCCCGTGCCGACGCCGCCCACAAAGACATCGACCCTTCCCTCGGTATCTCTCCAAATCTCTTCAGCAGTGGTCTGGCGATGAATCTTGGGATTGGCCCGATTGCGGAACTGCTGGGGAATCCAGGAATTGGGAGTCTCGGCGGCGATCTTCTCAGCTGCCTTGATGGCGCCCTTCATCCCCTCAAAACCGGGAGTCAGGACCAGTTCCGCCCCGAAGGCCTTGAGCAGCGTGCGCCGTTCCACGCTCATGGTATCGGGCATGGAGAGAATGAGCCGATACCCCTTTACCGCACAGACGAAGGCCAGGGCGATTCCGGTATTGCCGCTGGTGGGCTCGATGATCACCGTATCCTTGTCGATGAGACCCATCCTCTCGGCTTCATTGATCATGCTGATCCCGATACGATCCTTGACGCTCCCGGCCGGGTTGTGAGATTCCAGCTTGGCCACCACCGTGGCCAGGGACCCGTCGGTCACTCGATTCAGGCGCACCATGGGAGTGTTTCCCATCAGTTCCAGGACATTGCTAGCAATCCTCGCCATGGCGGCCTCCTAAATGTAGTACATGATCTGGGGGTCCAACTTTTTCCGTCTTTCGCACACCTCTTCCACGGTAGTCGAACGCAAGACAGCCGAGGCATGTGCGTCAATTTCCGCCCAGAGGTCTCTGAGAATTTTCCGGGTAGGGTCCTGCTTCGCCCCCTCCCTCATGAAGACGTCGCTGCTGTCGATCGAACCCTCCAGCGCCCTCACCACCTGAAGCAGATTGATGTGACTGGCGGATCGAGCCAACTGGTAGCCGCCTTGACGCCCCCGGCTGCTCTCGATCAGGCCGGCCTTCTTCAGAAACAGCAGGAGCTGATCCAGGTACGGTTTGGGAATGTTCTGTCGTTCGGCTATCTGGGCGCTCTGCACCGGAGCCTCAAGGGAATGCAGAGCCAGATCCATGATCGCCAACAGGCCATATTCACCTCTTGTGGACAATTTCATGATCGACCGCCCGTCGGGAAAAAAGATGACTAAAATAATCCAGATACTTCATGTACTTGATTTCGACGTTTTCCGTCAACAATAATAGCAGACTAACTTACAGAAAGCACTTGACTTTTTCGGACACCACCATTATATTGACTATGTTTATTAAATTAGTCATGTTTACATGAGATCCATGGTTGGCACCCCCCCCAATGCCGGCGACATCACGCGGTGGCAGCAACAGCTTCGCTCGTCCTCTCCCGGCCAGATCCTGAAGTGGGCTCATCGCCGCTTCGATTCCCGGATGGTGTTCGCCACGGCTCTAGGGCTGGAAGACCAGGTAATCACCCACTTCCTGGCCCAGGAGGCCCTTCCCGTCCGAATTGTCACGCTGGACACCGGCAGACTCTTTCCGGAAACCCTACAACTCCTCCAGAGGACTGAAGAACACTACCGGCTGCGAATCGAAACCCTTTTTCCCCAAACCGAAGAGGTGGAGCCCATGGTCCGCGACCACGGCATCAACCTCTTCTACCGGAGCGTCGAGCTGAGACAGTTGTGCTGCAGCATCAGAAAGATCCACCCCCTGAGGCGCGCCCTCCAGGGCATGGACGCCTGGATCTGCGGACTCAGGCGGCAGCAGTCGGTGACCCGCCGGGATGTGTATCCCGTCGAATGGGACGACAGCAACGGTCTGGTCAAGATCAATCCTCTTTGGGACTGGGAGGAGCCCCGGCTCTGGGAGATCGTCAAGGCCAACCAGGTTCCCTACAATCCGTTGCACCAACAAGGCTTTCTGAGCATCGGCTGCGCCTGCTGCACCCGTGCCGTGGGTCCGGGAGAAGACCTGCGGGCCGGACGCTGGTGGTGGGAACAACCCGAGCACAAGGAATGCGGACTGCACCAGCGTCCGAGCCCCGGGACACAGGGGTGAATCGGTGCTGACGATGCCCTTCCCCTGCCATCCGAGCCGGAGAAGCTGAACCCAACTCATGGACAGCTACTATCTTTCCCACCTGGACGCCCTGGAAGCCGAGGCCATCTATGTCATGCGCGAAGTGGCCGCGGAATTTGAGAGGCCGGTGCTGCTCTTTTCGGGCGGAAAGGACTCCATCTGCCTGCTGAGGCTGGCTGAAAAGGCCTTTCGTCCGGCTCACTTCCCCTTTCCTCTGCTGCACATCGATACCGGCCACAACTTTGCGGAAGTGATCGAGTTTCGTGACCGGAGGGTCAAGGCACTCGGGGAGCGACTGATCGTTCGCACCGTGGATGACGCCATCGATGCCGGCATTGCCACCGAACCGGGCGGTACCGACAAGAGCCGCAACTGGCTGCAGATTCCGACACTGCTGCATGCTCTGGAAGAGTTCAAGTTCGACGCTGCCTTCGGGGGAGCGCGCCGTGACGAAGAAAAGTCCAGGGCCAAGGAAAGGTTCTTTTCGTTTCGAGACGAGTTTGGGCAGTGGGACCCGCGCAGCCAGCGGCCGGAACTCTGGAGCGTTTACAACACCAGGATCCACCCGGGCGAGCACATCCGGGTCTTTCCCCTTTCCAACTGGACCGAACTGGATGTCTGGCAATACATCGCCCGGGAGAAGCTGGAGATTCCCAGCATCTACTTCAGCCACCGGAGGGAGGTCTTCCAGCGGGACGGCTTGTGGATGAGCGCCTGCGAGCTGCTTCCGCTCAAGCGCGGCGAGGTGATCGAAACCAGGTCGATTCGTTTCAGAACGGTTGGGGATATCCTCTGCACGGCCGCCATTGAATCGTCCTGCTCCACGGTCCAGGAAATCATCGGAGAGGTCGCTGCGCTCAAGGTGACGGAACGGGGCGCCCGGGCCGACGATCAAGTCTCCGAAACCTCCATGGAAGACCGTAAGCGGGAGGGCTATTTCTAGGTGAATTCCCGAACAGGCGATCCTCAGGCCGACGTTCAGTTGCTGCGGTTCTCCACCTGCGGCAGCGTCGACGATGGGAAAAGCACTCTGATCGGCCGGCTGCTCCACGACTCTAAACTGATCCTGGAGGATCAACTGGTCGCGCTCCAGCGAGCCAGCCTGATGCGGGGCGAGTCGGAGGTCAACCTGGCCAACCTTACCGACGGTCTGCGGGCCGAGCGGGAGCAAGGCATCACCATCGACGTCGCCTACCGCTACTTCGCCACACCCCGCCGGCGATTCATCGTCGCAGACACGCCCGGTCACGTTCAGTACACCCGCAACATGGTGACCGGCGCCTCCACCAGCAGCCTGGCGCTGATCCTGGTGGACTCTCGCACAGGGATCATCGAACAGACCCGCAGACATGCCACCATCGCATCCCTGCTGGGTATTCCCCACCTGGTGCTGTGTGTCAACAAGATGGACCTGGTCGATTTTTCGGAGGAGGTTTTCGAAGCCATTCGCAAGGACTTCACCCGCTTTTCGACCCGCCTCAAGATCAAGGATGTCACCGTCATCCCCATGAGCGCCCTACTGGGAGACAACGTGGTCGACCGCTCCTCCAACATGCCCTGGCATATGGGCGAGACGCTTCTTTCCTTTCTGGAGAGCGTTCACATCGCCAGCGACTGGAATATGCAGGATCCCCGCTTCCCCGTCCAATGGGTCATCCGACCCCGATTTGGACGCTCCACCGACTACCGGGCCTTTGCCGGACAGGTCGCCAGCGGGGCCTTCAGGGTTGGCGACCGGGTTACTGTCCTTCCTTCCGGAGGACAATCCCGAATCCAGGACATTCAACTCATGAGCCGGTCCCTGGAGGTCGCCCACGCTCCCATGTCTGCTTGCATCCTGCTTGAAGACACCATCGACGTCAGTCGAGGAGACCTCATCGTGGCCTCCGACAATCTGCCCCATGTGGGCAGGGACCTGGAAGCCATGTGTTGCTGGATGGACGAGACTCCCCTGCAGCTTGGAAAGAAATACCTGCTGAAGCACACCACTCGCAGCACCAAGGCCATGGTTCGCCACTTGCAATATCGGCTGGATGTCAATCGGCTGGAGGAGGACTCGGCTCATGTGCTGAAACTCAACGAGATCGGACGAATCTCCCTCAAGACGGCCACTCCCCTGCTGTATGACCGCTATCACCGCAACCGCACCCTGGGTGGCTTCGTGCTCATCGACGAATCCACCCATGCGACCGTGGGCGCCGGCATGCTGGAGGAACCCGCCAAACCCGCGCCCCTTCCGGAACGTGTCGACTATTCCATCTGAGCCGGCCCCACAATAATTAAGCAATCTCGAGGCCGGGAGGTTATATTAGGGGCTTCATTTCAGCCCAACGCGCCACGAGAGGAAGTCATCCATGAAACTGGCCGGCAAGGCAGCACTCATTACCGGGGGCGGCACCGGGATCGGCAGAGCCATTGCTCTGCTGTTTGCCCGGGAGGGCGCAGCCGTTGCCATCAACTATTCCAAGTCTGAGCAGGAGGCGTCCGAGACGGCTTCCGAGATCCAAAAATCGGGAGGGCGCAGCTTTCTGATTCGCACCGACGTCTCATCCGATTCCCAGGTCAGGCAGATGATGGAACGGGTCCACGGGGAATTCGGCGCCATCGATATTCTGATCAACAACGCCGGCTTCACTCGCTTCATAAACTTTGCGGACCTGGAGCAACTGACCGAGGACATCTGGGACAGCCTCTTCGCCGTAAATCTGAAAGGAACCTTCTTCTGCTGTCGTGCCGCGGCTCCCCTGATGCAGGCGCAAGGCGGAGGACGCATCGTGAACATCGCCTCGGTGGCCGGAATCACCGGACAAGGCAGTTGCATTGCCTATTGTGCGTCCAAGGCCGGAGTCATCAGTCTGACCAAGTCATTGGCTCGCGCCCTGGGTCCCGACATCATGGTGAATGGCGTGGCTCCCGCCCTCACCGAGACCCGCTGGCTGGACGGAGTGGCGCGAGCTCCGGAGATGCGAGAGAACTTCAGAAAAGCCTCGGCTCTCAACCGTATGGGAACGGCAGAGGATATCGCCGAAGTCACGCTTTCCATGGCAACCGATTGGAGCTTTGTCACCGGGCAAACCGTGGTGGTGGACGGCGGCAGAATGCTTTGACCGCGGCGCCTCCCAAGACAGGATCCTGTGTGGGATCAGGCCCTCTGGCCCTGTTTTTCGCAGGTGAGTTGCCGAATCCCTTGTCGAACCAAACCTGATGCGCGAATTGGCCAATGTCAACGGTGCCATCTGTGCCCTTGAGGATGCGGTCATCCCGGCGGAGGACCGCGGCTGCCTGTTCGGCGACGGGGTCTACGAGGTGGTGCGTGCCTATCAGGGGCGGCTCTGGGGGTTTCGCCGGCACTGGAAGCGATTCCAGCGAAGCTTGAGAGAAATCGACCTCCAGCCTGCCAACCTGGAGGAGATTCGGGGCTGGATTGAGGAAACCTACCGTTCCAGCCAAATCCCCAACGCTACCGTCTACTTCCACCTGACCCGGGGAGCCAGCCCCAGGAGCCACGCCTGGAGCGACCCCTTGAATCCCTCTTTCTTCATGAGCGTGCGCCCTTTTGCCGACAGGGCAATCGTGGCGGGGGTCAAGGTGCAGTCGGTCCCGGACCTGCGCTGGCGCCGGTGCGACATCAAGTCTCTCAACCTGCTGCCCAACGTGCTGGCCAAGCAGCAGGCCCGAAAGCTGGGAGCCTATGAAGCGCTGCTGGTGGATAATCAGGGAAATGTCACCGAGGGCAGTTCCTCGGCTGCCCTGGCGATTCTCGACCGAACCATCGTCGCTCCCCCTCAGGCCCCGTCCATATTGCCAAGCATCACCCGGGAATATGTGGAGGAGATTGCAGTCGCGCTAGAGCTGGCGTTCCAGCAGCGATGGCTTTCTCTGGCTGAGTTCCGATCGGCCGGTGAAGCCTTTCTGGCCGGCACTTCAGACGAGGTCACCGGCATTACCCACGTGGATGGCCAAGCAGTGGGAAGCGGTGAGGTCGGGCCATGGACCCGAGAAATTCAGAAGGCCTACCGGGAGCGTATTGAGCAAAGGAGGGACTGACAGCGGGTGTCGGAGCTGATGCGAGACGGCTTCGCTCCAAACTTGAATTTCAGTTGAGGGTGCTCGCGCGAGATGCACCGGGGGATGGAGCGATCGGATCCCGGGCGGCCAGAAAGCCGTGGTAGTTTTCTGCGGAAACGACGATGGTCTGGGTCTTCCCCGCCTCACCCAACGGGCTGAATGCCTGATCGTTCACCCAGAGTTGAGTCCCCCGGGGATTGCCGAGCTTCACGTTCAGAGGCTGCCTGAGGGAAAAGCTCCTGGTCTCGTCAGACCGCAACATTCCGCTGAACAGCGTGTTTTCCCCGGCGCTGACCCGTACCCAGGCCCGCTCTCGAGCCCTGATGCGCAACCGCGCCTCGGCCGCCGCCGCGGTCGTGGTTCCTGTAGAAGTTTCAGAGGACGGTCGGGGAGCCAGTTCTCCCAGGACACGCAAGCCAGCCTGGCCACCTGCCCCGGTCACAGCGACAGGCTGGGTCTTGTTCCGGGAAGCCGGCATGGGCGTGGGGACTTGATCCTCCGAAAGCTGCTCTACTGCAGTGCTTTCGGGGACGGTCAACGAAGCCTGGTCCGTCCGAGCGCGCACTTCGACGAAATAAAATATGGCCAAGGCTGCAAGAAGAGCCACCGCGGAGGGAAGGATGGCGGCGGACTTTGCGCCTGCGGCCCGGGTCTTCAATCGTGTGCGCAAAGATGGCGGGGTTGTCTGCTCCTCAGGGACCCGATGGTCGTCGGATTCGAGCCGGCCCTCCATCAGCAGGCATTCCCGGATCGGTTTGTCCTCATCAATTCCCAAGTAGCGGGCGTAGCTGCGCACAAAGGACTGTCGAAATACGCCGGAGGGCAGTCGGTCGAAGCGGTCGGCTTCCAGATAAGAGAGCAAACTGGTCCGGATCTTGGTTTCCCTGGCGATTTCCTCCAGGGTAATCCCTCTAAGTTCCCTCTCACGTTTAAGATCGGCGCCCAATGACACGACAGGTCTCCCACAAGAAAAAAGGGCTATAAATACTACGCCTCCGCCTGGTGCCTGTCAAGAATTTGAGGAAGCAATTGAATTTGCACCGGCTCCAGGTTTAGAATCGCTGGGTCTCTGAAAGTTCAAGTCCTTGAACCCTGCAACCCAAGGCTCTCCGAAACTGGGACTCTTCGACGGCGCCGATACATTGATCGGAATCCCGGCCAAACCGATGAACGCCTTGACCCGACTTCTGCCGACGGCGTCCCTGCTCTGCGGGCTGTCCCTTGGTGCCCCTGCGGCCCAGATACCCAAGGTGAGGACGCTCAGAATAGACGTTCGTATGGTCGAGGTCTATACCGCAGTTTTCGACCAGAGAGGCCGGTACGTTCCCGGGCTGGCGCCCGCCGACTTTGAAATCGAAGAGAACGGCCAGATCCAGTCCATCCAGGCTTTCGAGTCCCAAACCTCGGCCCTGACGATCGCGTTGCTGGTGGACACCACCGGAAGCATGCTGAAGCCGCTGCCTCATGTCAAGAACGCGGTGGCCGACCTGTTGACGGAAATCAAGCCCCAGGATCGCTTCGGTCTATTTGCCTTCAACAATCGGCTCCAGGTCCTGGTGCCGTTTACCAAGGACAGGCGCGCGGCCCTCCGAGCCCTGTTTCGAATGCGGGCCTCCGGGAGCACGGCTCTCTTCGATTCACTGGCCCAGTTGGCCCCTCATCTGGCCCGAGTGACCGGAAAGAAGGCCATCCTCCTCTTTACCGACGGGGAGGATACCAGCAGCGTCCTCTCCATGGAGGACTCGGTCAGAACCATCAAACGGGTTGGAATTCCCATCTATACCGTATTCCAGGGGCGGGCGCTCCAAAGCCAACTCCTGATCGACCGGCTTACGGAGATTTCGGATGCGACCGGAGGCGTGGCTGCCAGGATCCGACGGCCCGAACAAATCGCCCGGGTTTTCACCGAGATCGTCCAGGATCTTCAACACCTCTATCTGCTCGGTTACTATCCTCCCGCCCAGATCGGCGCCAGCAACGGAGGGTGGCGGAAGATCTCGGTGCGTGTCCCCCGGCACAAGGACTTCAGGGTGAGAGCCAAGGAAGGTTACCTGCCCTGACCCACCTTCAGGTCGAATCGGGACCAAGCCGCGGCTCGGGTTCCACCCGTTCCCCCGCGGCTACCGCGGTTGCTGCCGGTTGACCCGACACACCTTACGTGATAGGTTCATTTTCACCAAGCTGACACGGGAGTTCAGGCTGTGGCAGGCGAAGCTCTAGGAATGATTGAAACCAAGGGGTTTATCGGTGCCGTCGAGGCGGCGGACGCCATGGTGAAAGCAGCCAACGTCATTCTGGTGGGAAAAGAATATATTGGAGCCGGCTTCGTGACGGTGTGCGTGCGCGGGGATGTCGGGGCGGTCAAGGCCGCTACCGATGCCGGGGCATCCGCGGCGCGGCGAGTCGGCGAACTGGTATCGGTGCACGTCATTCCCAGCCCCCACGCCGAAGCTGAAAAAAACATCCCCGGCACCGCCGGCAATTCCCGCTAAGCCACCCAGGCGCCGCGGGACCCAACCGATGGCGGACCCGAAGGATCAACCCCCATCTCTCACCGGGTCGCCGGCGACATCATGAAAGACCGTTGGTTTTCAGTGCCTTACCGGCCCTGTTTCGAGGGCGTGCGGGTAGGGACACCGACCCGTCGGAATCTCTTCTGACCGACATCTCTGACCCCACAGGCCATGGATCGAGATCTTGAGTCCATACAGCAGGCCCGGTCACTGCTCGACAAGGCATTCCAAGCCCAGTCCCGCCTGGCTCAATTCTCCCAGGACCAGGTCGATTCCGTGGTTCGACAAATGGCCGAGGCAGGATTGGGAGCCGCGGAAAGGCTTGCCCGCATGGCCGTGGAGGAAACCGGCTTCGGTAATGTTGCCGACAAGATCCTCAAGAACAAGTTCGGCTCCGAGTTTGTGCACGAGGCCATCAAGGACCTCAGAACGGTTGGCATCATAAGAGAGGTCAAAAGGAAGGGAATCCTCGAGATCGCCTCGCCGGTCGGGGTCATCGCCGCGATAATTCCTTCCACCAACCCGACTTCCACCACTATCAACAAGGCCTTGATTGCCCTCAAGGGCCGCAACGCCATCGTTTTCAGCCCCCACCCCGCGGCTGCAGGCTGCATCCAGGAAGCCAGCAGAATCCTGTCGGAGGCCGCAACCGCGGCCGGTGCGCCCGAAGGAGCGATCGGGTGTCTGTCGCATTCCACCATCGAAGGCACAAGGGAGTTGATGAGCCACCGCAAGACCGCGTTGATCCTGGCGACAGGTGGACACGGTCTTGTCAAGGCGGCCTACAGCGTAGGAAAGCCTGCCTTTGGGGTGGGTCCGGGCAACGTTCCCGCCTACGTCGAATCCTCGGCTGACATCCCTCAAGCCATTCAGGACATTTTTACCGGTAAGTGCTTCGACAACGGCACGCTCTGTTCTTCAGAGCAGGCCATTGTCACCGATGCCGCCGTAAAGGATCGGGTAATTGAAGAGATCAAGCACAACGGCGGCCACTTCCTGGACGAACAGGAGATTCAGGCGTTGGGCCAAGTTGTCGTCACGACCAAACGGACGGTGAACCCCAAGATCGTCGGCAAGCCGGCGGCCACCATTGCCGCCCTGGCCGGGATCCGGATTCCGGAAGGCACCCGGGTACTGGTAGCCCCGCTCTCGGGCGTCGGTCGGGACTACCCCCTGTCCATGGAAAAGCTCTCTCCCATTCTGGCATTCTACGTGGAAAACAACTGGCAGGCGGCTTGCGATCGATGCATCGAGTTGATCAACTACGGCGGGTTGGGACACACCCTGGCGATCCACTCCAAAAACGACGAGATCATTCGGCAATTCGGCCTGCAGAAACCCGTCTTTCGAATCGTCGTCAATACTCAGGCGGCCCTGGGAGCCGTCGGCTACACCACCCAACTCTTTCCCAGCATGACGCTGGGATGCGGATCCCTTGGCGGCAACATCACCTCCGACAACATTTCCCCGCTTCACTTGATCAATATCAAACGAGTGGCCTACGGCCGCAACCGCGAGCAGGCCAACGACTCCTCCCGAGCCACTTCCGCTCCGCGTGAGACAAGGTCCCCCATCAATCGAGGAGAGGTCTCGGCCCTGGTGGATCGCCTGCTGGCGGGCCGCCGGCTGGAATCCCACCCACCGCCCGAACCCGCACCACCGCCCGAACCCGGCCCACCGCCGGCCCGGCCCACGCCCCCCGAGGCAACCCCGGCTCCACCGGAACCGGCCAGCTTCGTTTGTGAGGACGATATTCGACAGGCGTTGAAGGAAGACCGCAAGATTCACGTCAACCAAAAGTCCATCATCACCCCGGCCGCACGCGATCTCGGAAACCAGAAAGGCGTTCTGGTCTACCTTGGCTGACCGATCAAGCCTTCAACTTCAATCCCAGCAAACTGGCCAACTTGTAGAGCCTTGACTGCTTGATCGCCTCCAGCTTGGTCTCCATCTCCAGAGCCCACCGTGTGCGATCCTCGAATTCGGACTGAAGTTTCAGTATGGCCTTGTCCTTCTCTTCCAATTGGCGGGACAACTCCTCCGCCCAACCGCTGCGATCCTCGAATTCCGCGCGCAGTTGCATGAGGGACCGATCCCTCGACTTGACCTGCCGGTTCAACTGCAGAGCCCAGCTTGAACGTTGCTCGTACTCGCCCTGAATCCGGGTCAGAGCGCGGTCGAGCCTGGCGACATCCTCTTCCAGGCGTTGAATGTTCAGTTGGCGCTCCCTCAGGAGGTTACCGCTGCCGGGCAACAGACAGAAGTTTCCCGGCGAGGGCTGATATTGCCGGCCATGGGCGCACACGGCTACGAAAAAGTTGGAGGTCGCTTGCAGATCATCCACGTCTTCCTGAAGAAAGGTGGCTACCTCCCGGTAGAGGCTCGGATTCCCGACAATCAGGCCGGCAATATGATTCTGGAAATAGATCTCGACTGAACTGAACACGGACTTCAAGAAGTCAAGGAACTCCCGGAAGTCGAACTCATGGGTGTGGAATGGATTGGCCTGGTTGCTCTCCTGGCTGTAGAAAATTCGATTGGGCGTGGAAATAACCGTCAATCCGTCCGGTTTCAGGACCCGGCTTACCTCCAACAAATGGGCTTGTTGGCCTTGCAGATGCTCAATCAGTTCAAAACTGACCACCACATCCACACTATTGCTGGCCAGAGGCAACTCCTGGCCGTCGCCGACCGCCATCTCGAGATTTTTCGCGGCGTATTGCTCGCCGCTGTAGCGAACCGCTTCTTCCGAAACGTCAACGGCAAGGACGGAACTTGCCGTCTCCGCCAGGATTTTCGAGCCATAGCCGACGCCGGAGCCGACATCCAGAACGACCTTTTCCTCCACCAGAAGCCGGGCGAACCTGTAGCGGCAAATGTGCTCGTTCAGGAGGTCGGTATCAACGCTTCCGGGGACGATTCTTTCGCCGGTGAATTCCATTACTTCCCTGTCGTCCGGCTCACAACTCTTCAATCCTGAGCCATTGAACGGCACTTCCCAGATTTCTGTAGTCCGGGGACACTCCCGCCAGGCTGGGGTTCCAGGTAGGACGCACCCGCATGCGAATCTTCGGCCTGTTCCGGTCAAGGGCTCCGGGTGAAATGGGGAATGCGTAGTCCCGGAACTGGTCCCCTACCCCGATCAGCTCCCGGGTGTCCAATTTCACCTCATTGACCCATACCGTGAGAAATTGCCGGAATTGGGGATCCGGATTGGACTTGACGGTACGGATCACGAGTCGATATTTCTGGGCAGGATCCAGGGGAAACGGCCAATCCAGGCTTGGGGCAATTCCCGCCCAGGAATACCCGTCAGCTTCGGTAGGATAGAAACCGCTCCGTTGTGTCCCATCGCATTCGGTGCCGAAATCCACCTGATAGGCGCGAGTTCCACCCATCGGCACCAGGGATTGAAGCTTGACGCAATCCAGCATGAACCCCAGATCACGGGTATCTTCCCACCCCCGAATGGCCGATGGGTTAATTGTCTTTGACAGAAACTCGACCCGATTCCTCTTCCCTTGGGCCAACTGGGATCTTCCGATCGGGATCATGTAGTCCTCGAACCTCGGGGATAGCCGCACGGACCCCAGATCCTGACCGTTCAACCGGATCCCTACCGGAGATTCGGTCCCTGCCCCCATGTCGGGTCGAGCCAGTCGTGCGACCAGAACCGCCGGGTATGCGCCATCGATTTCCGGCATTTCCACCGATGCATCCCCCTGGCTCCATCGGTACGCATTGCCGCCGGCCCCGAATTCCGCCTGGTGGAATCCTTCGGACGCATAACCGAAGCTGGAGTGCGAGTTGAGAGCCTGGTATGTCTTGGCCCCTCCTGGCGGACGAGGTTTGACCTCGTAGATCTGAAGACTGTAGTGCACTTCCTGCATTTTCCGGGGAAGACGCTCAAAGGTGCGTTCAACCAGATCGCTGGCAAAGGAAAATCGCTCTCTGGGCTCGAAGAGGACCTTGGAACTGTCCAGAGATGTCCACTCGTCGCAGGAAATGAGAAAGACTGTCTTTTTTTCGGCCAGAAATCCCCCAACTACCCGTTCAAACGAGTCAGGATCCGGCTTGTAGTGAGCAAGAGGAAACACGGCCTGCCCGAACAGGTTCCTCAGAGGCCCAAGAAAAAACTCCTGGGCACGGCCGTGTTCGAACAGGATGACATCCGCTTCCTTGGTTTGGCTGGCCAGCGATGCCATTTGCGCCCGTGATCCACCCAGCTCCCCTTGGCGAAAAAAGGGCCAGGCCGCCGCCGTCTGGGAGGCAACCACGGCGGCCAAAACCCCCAGCCCGCAAGCCTGCAAGAGGATTCGACGCGGCCCGAATCGCGCCCCCAGGCCGGGGTGGCTGGATGACAATCGATACAAACGCTGTAAAGCCAGGCCCGCCAGGATGAGCATCGCCGGAATCGCGACCTCGGCGTAGCGGCGGATGACCCAGTAGTTGTCGGGGAAGGCGCGAGACTTGTAGCCGTAAAACAGCAGGAAGGCCGCCAACAAGAGCAAGAAGGGCAAGGGGCGAACCTGCCCTTTCAACACGACCTGCCGCAGCGCCAGGATAGCGCCCACAAGGGCCAGGCAAAGGCCCAAGGGAGAGAGGTACCACCCCAGCCGAACCAGGTTCAACTCGTCGTAATAGGGAACGAATCCCTGGTGGGGGGCAGCCAGCGGCAGCAGGTTGGCGCCCGAGTCCATCATGGGGCGGAGAAAATATCCATAGACGAAAGCAATGACAACCAAACCCGAGAGGCTCGCAAATGCAATCCGGCGCCACGACGCGGGATCTCCCCCTAACCGGGAGGTGGGAAACCATCGCCCCTGACAGGCTCTCATCCACCGCATCAGCCGCCTGGAAGCCCCCATCAGCGCCGTTGCCAATACGACCAACGCCAGCAGCCAACCCCATTGGCGGTCCAGCAAGGAGAGCACGCCCTGGTTGAACAAAATCGCCAGCACGTAGGGATAGGCAAAAAGCGCGATGTGCACCAGGGAATAAGCGAGACCGATGGCCAAACCCGCCGCGACCGGCCGAACCGGCACGCCTGCCCTGGCCGCCGGCACCAGCCGGACCAGGATCAGGAACAGCGACACCGCCAGGATCGCCAGCACGGAATCGATGCGCACCATCAGGCTCAATCCGATCGCCAATCCCGACAGAAAGCCCAGGCCACCCTGGCGGTGCGACACGGCCAGGGTCAACATCCAGACCCCGGCCAGCAGCAGGACCTGGGCCAACACCTCGCTGAAGGGACTTCGCACCAACCATATCTGGCCCAGGTTCAGGCAAAGCAGGCCGGAGGCCACCAACCCGACCGTCCTGGAACGAAAAATCGCACTGGCCAGCCCAACCACCAACAGGAGGCTGAGCAGTCCCAGCAGCACGTTGAAACCGAACAGCCCCTCGAATCTCCAGAGTTTGAATGCCAAGGCCAGCCAGAGGGGAAACAGGTGCAGATACTGCGGCAACATTTCACCGGTCTCCGCATCGAGCAGCGAAAATCCGGGTACGGCCTCCAGGTAAAGCGCATTTTCAAGTAGGACAGGCAGGAACAGTTTCTGCCTGTCCTCATCGAAGTCTTGGAAGTCCGGATCGCTGAAGCGCAATCTCTGCTCTTGAGCCAGGCGCACTGCGATATTGGCATGCTCCCCGGGATCTCTTTGGCTGGCGACATATTCTGCGGTCCTTCCGAATGTGAATACACCCAGCAACAGAATGCCCGCCAGACACAGATCTCTCCACCCCAATCGCAGCCGCCTCCAGTTCGGCAGGCGCCATTGCAGAGTCCCCGACTTCCACAGGAGGAAAAGACAGACCAGGCTGTAGGCCGCCAACAGCAGAAACAGATAGCGAATTCGCGCCGCACCCAGTTGGGCGCTCAGAATGAGGAAACAGGAGGTCACGATCAATCCGCAGACAGTGCTGAGCAGCACGGGGCCGATCAGGATCTTGAACAGGGTGACTCGGGCGCCGGAGGGTGCGCCGGAAATGGCGGGGTCGTGGAGCCGGCCAACCGCGAGCCTGTAGGTCAACCAGCCGCTGGCGCCAAACAGACCGGCGAATTGGAGCAGAAGCGAGTAGTCCTTCCAGCCGGGAACAAAATCCATGGGAGTTCCTGTTGCCACCCTCGTGTTACCGGGATCGGTCGCCGAACAGGGGCTTGCGGTGCCAGTTCAGCGCGGTCGCAACGATGTCGTCCAGGCAGCCGTGTTTCGGGGTCCAGGCAAGAACCTTGAAGGCTTCGGAGGCGTCAGCCACCAGGGTCGAAGGGTCACCGGTCCGCCGGGGGCCTTCCTTGACGGGCACCGCCCTGCCCGAAAGCCGTGCGACCGCCGCAACGATCTGTCTCACCGAGTGTCCCCGCCCCGTCCCCAAGTTCAGCGCAACACTCCTGCCCCCTTCCAACAGATAGCGCAGCGCCGACACGTGGGCCGCAGCCAGATCCGAAACGTGGACATAGTCCCGAACCGCCGTACCGTCGGGAGTTGCGTAATCCGTCCCGAAAATCTCAAAACGGCTCCGCTCCCCCAGGGCAGCTGCTATGGCCAGGGGAATCACGTGAGTTTCGGGTCGATGGCCTTCGCCGATCTGGCCGTCCGGGTCGGCCCCGGCGGCATTGAAGTACCTGAGGCAAACGTAGCCGATGCCATAGGCCATGCCGAAATCCCGCAGCATGTGCTCCACGACCAGCTTGCTCACCCCGTAGGGCGTGATCGGAACCTTGGCTTGAGTCTCCGGGATCGGAACCTTGCCGGGCACTCCGTAAATGGCGCAACTGCTGGAAAAGATGATGGACTCTATCCCCTGATCCAGCATTCCCTTCAGAAGGTTCAGGCTTCCCACCAGGTTGTTGTGGTAGTACCTGGCGGGATCGGTCACCGACTCGCCAACGTCACACAGGTCCGCAAGGTGCATGACCCCGACGGGCCGATACTGCTCGATCACTGCTTTCAATCGCGCCTCATCGGTCAGATCGACCCTTTCGAGCGGTCCCCACTTCACGGCCGATTCATGTCCACGGGAGAGGCAGTCCACCGCTACAGGACTGAATCCCTCGGCCGCCAGCGACTTGCAGACATGACTGCCGACATAACCGGCTCCGCCTGTGACCAGAATGGTTTGCCCCAGGACCACGCGTTCCTTCCCACGAGGGCCAGATCAATAGCCCGCTTACGGAGCCGCTGCCCCTGATGGCCCCATTCCGGTTAATTCAATCAGAAAACGCCGGTCGCCGCAATTGAGGGACAAGCGAGACTGCGCCTCAGACCGACAAGAGCAGTTCTTGGTGTGCATTCGTGGTTCGCTGTTCAACTCCTTGCGACCCGCTTCGCGTTGAGCGGTGGAAATCCACCTGCAGCCTGAGCTTGTTCATTTGCCAATGTTGTCGTCACCCACGGAGTCCAGGGGCTCGCCAACCCGTTGCCTTGCTTGTGAGGACGTTCTACAATGCGCCTCGCGCCGATCGTTTGCGTCCTCAGGTTTAAACCGGCAGCGGATTCAATGCTGCGTCGATGTTGAACAAGACTATATTCCTTCCCTTGCGGCCCCTCCGGCACCCCGGCTTCGCGCCATGACATCGGCCACTACGCTTTCTGTCATTGTTCCCGTTTACAATGAACAGACTCTGGTCCAGGACAGCCTCTCCCGTTTGCGGGTCTTGAAAGACAGCCCGCTCCTGAGTTCGATCCGGGTGATCGTGGTGGACGACGGTTCCCGGGACCAAACCCCGACCGTTCTGCAACAGTTTCAGCAATCTCTGGATGGAGAGGATTGGGGAGAAAAATTTGTCTGGAAGTTTGTCCGCCACCCGAAGAATTACGGCAAGGGGAGCGCCCTGAGAACAGGGTTGACCCTGGCAGACAGCGACCTCACCGTCTGCCAGGATGCCGACCTCGAATACCATCCTCAAGATCTTCTTGGAATGGTTCCCTATTTCCTGAAGGGAAACGTGGATGCCGTCTTCGGGTCGCGGTTCCACCGTTCAGTGCCGCGTCCCAGGGGCCTTTCCCCGCATCGGATGGTCAACGGTTTCCTCACCGCGCTTTCCAACCTGGTCAGCCAACTGAACCTCTCCGATATGGAAACCTGCTACAAGATGGTTCGCACCGATTTTCTCAAGAGCATCCCGCTGGAGAGCACCGACTTTCGCATCGAACCCGAGCTCACCATCAAGTTGGCCAAACGGGGGGCCCGTCTGCTGGAAGTCCCCATCGGTTATTCAGGCAGGACCTATCAAGAGGGGAAAAAAATCGGTTGGAGGGATGGCCTCAAAGCCTTGCTGGCGATTTTCAAGTTCGCCCTATCGGACCGCATCGACCGAAGAGCCGGCCTGTAGGCTCCGTTCTCAGTCTGTAGGCTTCTCGGCCTACTCGACCTTGGTAAAAACAATGGCTCCCCGATGAAGCTTCGCGAAGTTCTCTATCTGCTCTCCGGACTGCAAGACTCCGCCCGGCAGTAGATAGAGTGTCTGATGGCTCAGATAGACATCGTCGAGGTCTTCGCCCAGCGGATCTGCAGTGCTTGGCGTGGGAACCCGGCGGTAGGCGATGAGGACTCTCGTGCCGGCAGGCACATCCGCGAATCGCTCGATCCTATGCCCAGCCAAAACCCTGCCCCCGGGATAGAGATAGTAGGTGAATGAGGAGTTGTGAAGGACGTTGGCGATCTTCCAGGGCGACATGCCATCGCCGACTACAGGAAGCAACACCTCCGCCCGGTCGGCGCTGACCACCTTGTCCTCGTCCACTCCCAACTCGACCAGGGTGCCTGAAGGAATGTCGGACCAGTCCTGGATTTCGTGACCGCGCAACGAGCGACCGTCCGGGAGACGATAGAGCGTCGTGGCCGCCTTGTATTGGCGGCCGGCGATTTTCCAGGCCGTCCGGCGGGCCGTGATGGTGTTCTTTCTTGAGGGATCAGCCGGCGGCGGTTTCAAGTTGCCGTTGTCCCGCCTTTTTTCAGCCTTCCGGGCTGCTGTCGCCAAGCTGTCCTTATCCTCCCCTTTTTCATCGTTTCGGGCGGGCGGCGCCGAGCTACCGTTGTCCTCCCGCTTTACATTTTTCCGGGACGGCCTCGCCGGCGCCTTCGGTGGCGATTTCCGAGCCACTTGGACCGGATCGGGGACCGGGCCGATTCTTCCGGCGACCACATCCGGGTCGCGGGGGTAGGCATCGGTCAAGCCGGCCCGTCTACGGTCAAAATTATCGGCGCCCGGATCCCTCTTCCTGCCTCTGAGCCTCTTCCTGTGGAACCGGTTCGGTTTGGAATAAGCGATCCGGTAGTGCTCCAGGACATCCCGGTCCTTCACCCGATACCGTTTTTGCAGGATTCTCAGCAGTTCCTTCAGAGACCGGTACTGCCGGTCCGTGAAGGGCACGTTATGGTATCCCTCCAACTCGATCCCGAGGGAATGGTCGCTGAGTCCATTCAGCCCGTTCCACATGCTCACGCCCGCGTGGTTCGCCCGGAACTTGGGGTCCAGGATCCGGTAGACGTTACCGTTCTTGGCGATAAGGTAGTGGGAGTGCCCACCCCTGCTCACGTACCGGCGGCGCCGCACCTTGCCGCGGGAAAGGGTTCTCAAGGAACTGGGCAGACTGCCTTCGGTGGAGTGAATGATGATATGGCGGGTACTCTTGCGCGAGCGCTTGGCGAAGCGGGGATTCAGCTTTTTCTGATAGTCAATGATCTTGAGCGCCGCCAGATCGGTGGCGGAAAACCCAAGCAGCGCCGTGGTCAGCGCAACGATGAACAATCGACTCATGGATGCGGAATCTCGAGTTCCACCTCTATCAGGAGTGGGGCGAAGTAATCCCTCCCCTACAACTTGTGGCTATGTTCTCCCCAATCCGTCTGGAAGGCAAGCGAATTCGAAGCACCCGGCGGCTGCCGACAAACTTCGGCCACCGGGTAAGCCCGCAATTATCTCCGGGGGACTGATGGGACTATACGGCTTAAGGGGGGAGTGCGGCTTGCCCCGTGGGAAAACCGGGCAAGCCGCTCCTTCGACCGGAATCAGATGTCGAAGTACAAGGCAAACTCGTGGGGATGGGGCCGCAACCGCATGGCGTCGACCTCGTGGGTTCGCTTGTAGTCGACCCAGGTTTCGATCACATCCTTGGTGAAGACGTCTCCCTTGAGAAGGAAGTCATGGTCGTCTTCCAGCGCGTCGAGAACATCCTCCAGGCTGCCGGGAGTCGACTTCACGTTGGCGGCTTCGGCCGGACCCAGGTCGTAGAGGTCCTTGTCAATGGGATCGGGAGGAGTAATCTTGTTCTGGATTCCGTCCAGGCCTGCCATCAACAGGGCCGCAAAGGCCAGGTACCCGTTGCAGGAGGGATCCGGGAAACGGGTCTCCACCCGCTTGGCCTTCTCGCTGCGGGAATAGGCTGGAATTCTGACCGCGGCGCTGCGGTTGCGCTGGGAATAAATGAGGTTGATGGGCGCCTCATATCCCGGAACCAGGCGACGGTAGGAATTGGTGGTCGGCGCGCAGAAACCCAGCAGGGCAGGCGTATGCTTGAGAATTCCTCCGATGTAGTAGATGGCCGTCTTGCTCAGGTCCGCGTAACCGCCGGGCTCGTAGAAGACATTCTTCCCCGCCTTCCATAGACTCGTGTGGATGTGCATGCCCGACCCGTTGTCCTGAAAGATCGGCTTGGGCATCAAGGTAACGGTCTTTCCATGCCGGCGCCCGACGTTCTTGATGATGTACTTGTACTTCAGAAACTTGTCCGCCATGCTGGTCAGAGTGTCGAACCGCATGTCGATTTCGCACTGTCCGGCCGTGCCCACCTCGTGGTGGTGAACCTCCACCTGCACCCCGACTTCTTCCAGCAACAGAACCATTTCGCTGCGAATGTCCTGAAGGCTGTCCATGGGAGGAACGGGAAAGTAGCCCTCCTTGTAGCGGGGCTTGTAGCCCAGGTTGGGGTTCTCCTCTTTTCCGGAATTCCAGAATCCCTCCTTGGAATCCAGGTAGTAGTAGCCGTAGTTATAGGACTGATCGAAACGAATATCGTCCAGAACGAAAAACTCCGGCTCGGGACCGAAGTAGGCGGTGTCGCCGATCCCCGTCGATTGCAGATAATTTTCAGCCTTTTGGGCGATGTGGCGCGGGTCTCTGGTATAGGACTGGAGCGTTATCGGATCCTTGACATTGCAGATGATGTTGAGGGTCGGGACCGAGGTGAAGGGATCCTTGAAAGCCGTGGCGGCGTCCGGGATGAGGATCATGTCGCTCTCCTGGATCTCCTGGAATCCGCGGATGCTCGATCCGTCAAATCCCACGCCCTCCTCGAACATCTCCTCCTCGACCTCCTTGGATGAGATTGAAAAGTGCTGCCACAGGCCGGGCAAGTCCACAAAGCGCAGGTCAATCATCTTGATGCCTTCGTCGTCGACGAACTTCAAGAGCTCTCTAGGGTTCATCATTTACTCCTTAAGCGTTCAGGGGTGAAACGTCGTTGGTTGAACTTTCGGCTGGGGGAGTGGGTGGTGCTGCGGAAGAACACTACGCGACGCTGCGCAGGCCCCAATGAACCTTCATCATGCGGCTTTGCATGAGCCCGAAAAAACTGGAATCTTAAGCAGAAACGGCCTGGTTGTCAAGAGGCAATGCGCAGGCGCGTTCAGACCGAGAAGGTCGCTTTGACCTGCTTGGACTTGGTACGGATCTTGTCGGCCAAAGCCCTCTTGTGCCCGGCCAGGCGGTCCGCCAGCGCGGCATCGGAAGTGGCCAGGATCTGAGCGGCAAAGATGGCCGCATTGACCGCACCGGACTTTCCCACTCCCATGGTGCCGACCGGTACGCCTCCCGGCATCTGAACCGTGGCCAGCAGGGCATCGAAGCCGGCCAGTGGGCTGCTGTCCACCGGCACCCCGATCACCGGAAGAACCGTTTCGGCGGCGGTGACTCCCGCCAGGTGAGCAGCCCCTCCCGCGCCGGCGATAATGCACTTCAGACCCCTTTTCGCAGCGGTTCGGGCATACTCCGAAGCCTTGTCCGGAGAACGATGGGCGGAGCAGATATCGATCTCGAACGGAATGCCGAACTCCTTGAGCTGCCTGGCAGCTTCTCCCATGATGTTCAGGTCGGAGTCGCTACCCATGATGATGCCGATGACCGGTTCCATAGTGACACCCTCCAAGTTTGATCCAGGCTTGATTTCTCAACCACAGTGCGTCCATGCGCAGGTCCAGGACCTGACTGCAGACTGCCGGCAACACCCCTCTAGTTCAGCCCTTGACTCCCGATATCGGTCCGGAAATGCATGGGTTCGAACCGCACCCTCTCGAGGGCGCGATAGACCCGGGCAATCGCGGAAGGGAGATCCCTGTCCTTCGCGGTGACTCCCAGAACGCGTCCTCCGGCGGTTACCAACTGCCCGTCCTGCAACCGCGTGCCGGCGTGGAACACCTTGACATGCCCCGCGGCTTCGGCCTCGCCAACCCCTCGAATCGGCTTGCCGGTCGGATATTTTCCGGGGTAACCGCCCGAGGCCATCACCACGCAGACACTACAGGCCGAATCCCACCGCAACCGTACCGAATCCAGGGTCTGTCCGTGGATGGCCTGCAACACCTCCACCAGATCGTTCTCCAGTCGAAACAGAACCGGCTGGGCCTCGGGATCGCCCAAGCGTACATTGTACTCCAGCACCTTGATGCCGCCGGGCGTCAGCATCAGGCCGACATACAGTACGCCCCGGAAGGGACTTCCCTCGGCCGCCATGCCCCGGATGGTCGGCCCGACGATGGCTTCAACGACCTCTCTCTGCTCCTCTGGAGAAAGGATTCCATCGGCCGAGTAGGCCCCCATGCCGCCGGTGTTCGGACCGCGATCCCGGTCGAAGGCCCTCTTGTGGTCCTGGGAAGGGACCATGGGCAGAAAATGCTCGCCATCGCAGAAAACCAGGAAAGAGGCTTCGCGGCCCTTCAGGCACTCCTCCAGCAGGACTCTCTCTCCGGCCTCGCCGAAGACGCGCTGGCGCATTATCCGCTCCACCGTCGATTCCGCCTGTTGCCGATCCTCGGCAATGACGACTCCCTTCCCCGCTGCCAGGCCGTCTGCCTTGATGACCAGCGGAAAGCCGAGTTCGGCCCGGCGAATGGATCCCATGGCATCCTCAAGGGAATCGCAGGCCACGCAGGCCGCGGTCGGTACCTGGTGCCGCTTCATGAAATTCTTGGCGAAAATCTTGCTCCCCTCCAGTCGGGCGGCGGCGGCGGCGGGTCCGATGATGGAGAGCCCCTGGGACTGGAAGCGATCCACGATGCCCAGGACCAGGGGCAGTTCCGGGCCGACAACGGTAAGATCGATGGAGCGATCGAGAGCGAATTGCGTCAACCCCGGCAGGTTGTCCACCGCCAAGGATACGTTTTCGGCAATGGAAGCCGTTCCACCGTTTCCTGGTGCGCAGAAGACCTTGTCAACCCGGGGCGAACGACCGATTTTCCAGGCAAGCGCATGCTCGCGCCCACCCGAACCAATGATGAGAACTTTCATCTTGTTTCAGGTAACGACAATCGATGTGACGGATGCAGGGGCAGGACCTCATTGAGAGCGCCCGATCGGTAACCCTCAAGATCGAGAGTAATGAACTTGAAGCCCAGGGCCTTGAATTCCTTGGTCAACAGGGCAGCCATCCCCACGTCCAGGGCCCGGGGCAATTCTTCCGGGGAGAATTCCAGCCGGACCAGGGCTTCGTGATACCGCACCCGAAAGACCTTGAACCCGAAGTGCCGCAGGATCTCTTCGCCGCGCTCCACCAGCGACAGCTTCTCCGGGGTAATCGAAGTGCCGTAGGGAAACCGGGAGGAGAGACAGGGCAATGCGGGCTTGTTCCAGGTCGGCAGGCCCGCCCGCCTGGACAGCTCCCGGATCTCGACCTTGTTCATTTCGGCGTCCGAGAGAGGACTGCAGACCAGGTATTCCTCGGCGGCACGCCGTCCCGGCCGAAAATCTCCGCGGTCGTCCCGGTTGGTTCCGTCGGCCACCGCCTGGAAGCCTCTTTGGCGGGCCAGCGCCTGCAGCTTGGAAAACAACTCGCTCTTGCAGAAATAACAGCGATCCGGCGAGTTTTCCCGGTATCGGGAATCCTCCACTTCGTCGGTGAAGATCTCCAGGTGGCGAAGATGAAAGCGAGAGGCGAACTCGGCCGTCTCCTTCCTTTGATAGGCGGGGTAGGAAGGGCTGACGGCAGTCACGCAGAGCGCCTCGTCGCCCAGAACCCGACTGGCCATATAGGCCAGGTAGGCGCTGTCCACCCCTCCACTGAAGCCCACCACCACTGACTCCAGCCCCCTCAGAATCTCCTCGAGCCGCCGCTCCTTGGCGGCCACCTCGGGGCTGGTCAAGACCTCGGCCGTTCCCATGATTAGTGTCCTGCCTCGACTACCGGCCACCCTGGTGCAAGGGCCAGCACTCTACGATTCGGCTACAAAAGTCGCAAAACGGATTCTAGCACGTCGATCGACCGTCGGTACTCGGCAATCTCGACGTGTTCCTGCGGCGTATGGTCCAGGCTGGAATCGCCGGGACCATAGGCCACCATGGGGCATTTCCAGAACGGCGCCACCACGTTCATGTCGGCAGTCCCCGTCTTCAGCTTGAACTTTGGCCGACCCTCAAAACCGCGGATCGATCTGAGAAACGACCTGACCAGCGGGTTTGACTTGTCCCGCCTCACCGCGGCCTCCCGTCCCGAAAACGAGACTTCGGCCGGTTGGGCCGTCCGCAGCAGAAAATCTTCCAGGGATTGCAGGGAAAAACCCACGGGGATGCGGAACCCCAGTCTCAAGTCGACGGTTTCATGGATGCCGTCGCTGCTGGAGTTGAAGGAGCGCAGCGATGCCTGCAGACTGCCGAAGAGCGATGTCCCCGCGTTGAAACGGTCGCACCAGCGCCGGACCCCGGACCAGTAGTCAACCGCCAGCTCACAGGCCGGTCGCTCCCGTCCGGCCGTGTGACTGAGCGGGACCTGCAGCCGATAGTCCATCAGCAGTCGGCCCTTGTACCCCAGGGTTACCGCGTTCCAGCCACTGGGTTCGCCGATCACGCAATAGTCGGGCGGATCCAGGTCCGATAGCGCTTGCCGCGCACCCCGAGAGGTGGCCGACTCTTCCTCCACGGCGCCCACGATCACGATCTTCTTCCCCTGGTCGTCGAGTTCCCTCAGCAAGCGATGAGTCGACGCGATGAAGCAGGCCATCGGACCCTTGGCGTCCACCGAGCCCCTTCCATAGATTCGGCCGCCTTCGATCTTGACGGGAAGATCCCCCGCTACCGTATCGATATGGCCCAGCAGCACAATAGTCTTGGGCCCGTCCCCGGCGATTCCAATGGCATTGCTCACCCCATCCAGGTAGGAGCGAAACCCCATGGAAGTCATGGTGTCGACCAGAAAGCCGGCCAGGCGGGATTCCTGACCGGACGGACTGGGGATCCTCAACATCTGCTGCAACAACTGCAGTTCGGAATCGTCCATGTCTTTTCTAGTGGTTAGTGAATAGTGACTAGTGGATAGTTATTGAATCGGCAGGTCAGGCATCTTGTCTTGTCCTGAAACAAAAGAAAAAGAGTTATCCACAAAGGGACACGAAGGACCGATAGGAGTCATCCACAAAGGAAAACGACGAACCACGAATGGACACGAATGAACACCAATAAACGGATTGATGAGGTGTTGATTGGGGGGTGTGACCACCGATATCGAGGGGTTATCTACGACGGACACGAAGTCATTCCAAGGTGACAAAGTTGCAGAAGCACTTTGATGCCGCTTGTCGTTCGAGTGAGTCCATCTGGATTCGTGTGTATTCGTGTTCATTCGTGGTTCGTCTTTAATGACGATTGGGTGTTTTGCTCTCGAATGATCCGCACGGCAGGGCTGGGGCGACACTCTCCACTCTCCACTCTCCACTTGCCGGAAACACCCCTGTTTCACCGTGAATGATCCGCCTCGTCGCATGCGGAGCGGCTTTCCCGACAATTACTGCAAGACCTCAGCCGTCAGTTCGACGACTCGATCGAGGTCCTCCTCGTCAATGACCAGGGGAGGCAAAAAGCGAATCACCGTCGGACCGGCAGCCAGCGCCAGCACTCCTCGTTCCATGAGCTTGAGGATGTAAGGCCCGCTCTTCTCCTTGAGTTCGATTCCAACCATCAACCCCAGTCCTCTCACCTCGCGAATTCGAGGGGAAGCAATAGATCTCAATCGCCGCATGAATTGGGTTCCGAGCTTGTGGGCCCGCTGCGGCAACTGGAAGTCCTCCAAATAGCTCATGGCCGCGTTGGCGGCGGCACAGGCCAGTGGATTCCCTCCAAAGGTGGAACTGTGGGCCAGCTTGAAGAGGCGGGAGGCTACCTCCTGGCTCATTCCGGTGGCTCCAATGGGAAGCCCCCCGCCCATGGACTTGGCCAGGCAGAACAGATCGGGGAACAGATCGAAATACTCCGAGGCGAACATGCGGCCGGTTCGTCCGAATCCTGTTTGCACTTCGTCGACGATCAACAAGGCCCCGGTTTCGTTACAGCGATCCTGCACATCCAGCAGGAAATCCAAAGTGCCCGGCCGAACGCCCCCCTCTCCCTGGATGACCTCCACCAGGAACGCCGCCGTACGTCCGCTGACGGCGTCGCAAGCTCGTTGCCGGTGGTTGAAGGGAACGTGGGTGAACCCCGGGACCAGGGGCTCGAATGGGACTCGATAGTCCTTGCTCCAGGTGGCGCTCAGGGCCCCGAAGGTCTTGCCGTGAAACCCGCGCATGGCAGCCACGATCTCTTGGCGTCCGGTCGCCAGTCGGGCAAACTTCAAGGCCACCTCTACGGACTCCGAGCCGGAGTTGCACAAAAAGAACCGTTGGATGCTGCTGGGCGTGAGCCGCTCCAGATTTTCCAGAAGCCGCGCCCTCTCCCGGTGATAAAAGAGCTCGCCGCACACCAGCAGCTTATCGGTCTGCTCCCGAATGGCCTGGTTCACGTAGGGATTGCCGTGGCCCAGGTTGGCCGACCCCTGTCCGCCCACGCAATCGATATACTCTTTGCCCTCCGCGTCCCACAGGCGAGCACCCTGTCCCCGAACCAGTTCCAGGTTACGCTTGTAGTAGGTCCCCGCCCCCAGTTGTTCTTCCAGGTGTTTTGTGGAATCTCCGCCGGAATCGGTCACGATGGTTCACCTCCCACGGAAATGGGAATCAAGTCTGGGGTGTCGCCACCAGAGCCCTCTGAAAGAATTCCTCGATCCGGCCCATGACTTCCCTCTCGCTCCGGGATTCATAGATGGCCTTGCGTAGGGCGGCGCCGCGTGGAATGGCGTGGGTAAACCAGGAGGCAAACTGCTTCATTTTCCCAATGGCTCCCGGCGTTTCCTCTTCGAACAGCAATGAAAAGTAGCGCTTGATCAGATCGTATTTGTCGCCGATGTCCGGGAGGGTCACCGGCATCCCGCATTCGGTCTCGCCGATCTGACGGAACATCCAGGGGTTGGTCAAGGCTCCCCGTCCAACCATGACTCCATCGCATCCCGTCTCTTTCCGCATCCGCATGGCGTCAGCCGCGGTGACGATGTCCCCGTTGCCGATGACCGGAATCTTGAGGTGGGCCTTCAGGCGGGCGATGACACGCCAGTCGGCCTTTCCCGAAAATCCCTGGACGCGGGTTCGCGGATGCAGGGTGATGGCCTCGACACCCAGATCCTGGGCCATTTGGCCGACCTCCAGAGCCACGATCTCCGACTCGCTCCAACCGGAGCGGATCTTGATGGTGAAGGGAATCCGCGCCGCCGACCGTATCTCCTTGAGAATTCTCTCCAGCAGCCTGGGCTCCCGCAGCAAGGCCGATCCCCCGCAAGCCTTCACTACCTTCTTCGCCGGGCAGCCCAGGTTCAGATCGATGGCGTCGAAGCCCAGGTCCTCCACCATGCGGGTGGCTTCCGCCAGGCGGCCGGGGTCCGATCCAAACAACTGAGCGGTGACCGGACGTTCCTCCTCGTGGTAGAACAGCATCCTCCTGCTCTTCACCGAGTTCCGTGTAAGACCCTCGGCGCTGGTAAACTCGGTCATCACCAGACCGCAACCGCCCAAGCGCTTGATAAGGCGGCGAAAAACGCTGTCGGTCAAGCCGGCCATGGGTGAGAGAAAGGTTGCCGGGCTCACCGCGATATTTCGAATTCTCAGGATCGAGGTCTGTTCGGTAATTATCATCGACAGGGTCGCGCAGAGGCGTAATCAACTGTCCTGCGGGAAGCAAGGTCTCTTTCGGCCAAAGCACCCGGCGGGCCTATTGCGCCATTTTACACTGTGCAAGTCCCGAATTTCTCGCCGGCTGGGCGGATACATCGCGAAAAACAGTAAACGCGAAGACAGGCGGGCGACGGCGCCATGGTTCACAGGGCCCGACCCGTTGCGGAGCACCTGCCCAACCGGAGCCGGTGCTTCCACAGGAACTTGAGCAGGCTGAGCAAGTGATGCCGCTTGGCGCCCAGCCTCCATCCCTTGGCGCTGTCCCTGCGATGGCGGTGCACCATGCGGGCCGCCGGATTGTAGAGGACCTTCCAGCCCCGCCCCCACATGCGCTTGCACAGGTCCACATCCTCGAAATAGAGAAAGAAACGCTCGTCCAGGAGAGCATTCGATTCCGTGGCTTCCCTCCGGACCAACATGGCGGCTCCCAGCCCCCAGTCCACCTCAGACAGGCTCCGGTGGTCCCAGTCCGCCATCAAATGGCGCTGCAGCCTGGAATGGTTCCTCCAGAGACGCTGAAAGGGGGCGCGCCGCAGCAGCAGAGTGGCAAGGGTGTAAAAACGGCGGCAGGAGAACTGGAGGCTGCCGTCCGGACTGTCGAGCCGCGGCATCACCACACCTGCATCGGGGTGTTGCTCCAGGGTATCCGCCAGGATCTCCACTGCTCCGGCCTCGACGCGCACGTCGGGATTCAAGAGCAACAGAAACGGCCCCCGGGCTCGACGATACCCCTGGTTGACGGCAGCGGCAAATCCGCGGTTGGACCGGTTCTGAATCACATGCGTCCGAGGCGATTCCAGGGCCGAGATGGGAGACAGATCTTCAGGGCGGTCGTTGTTGATCACGAAGACTTCATAGTCAAGCTGCCCTGCATTCCGGACCACGCTACGAAGACAGGGAGCGAGTTCCTGCCCGGACCGGTAGTTGACGATAACGATCGACACCCGGCTCATCTAGTGTCCTGTCTCAGGAATACGAGCCAACTCTGCATAGTGCTGCTCGTAGTCGGCGGCAAAGCGGGGAGAGCTGTATTCACCCTCCACCCTGGCCCGGGCATTGTCTCCCAATTGGCGGCGCTTGAGGGGGTCTCTCAGCAGTTCCAGGGTGTAGTGGCGGAACTCGGCAGTGGAATCGGCAACCATCAGTTCCCGATCATGTTGGAAACCGTATCCGTCCAGGCAGAGCCGGGTCGCCACCACGGCTTTGCCCATGGCCATGGCCTCCAGAAGCTTGCCCCGAAGTCCGGCTCCGCTGATGATGGGAGCGATGAATACGGCGTGGCTGGAGAGCAGTGGGCGCAAGTCCTCCACTCTCTCCACAAAATCGACCCGGTCCTTCCGGCTGTGCGCCAGGAGATGGGCAGGCGCCGATTGCCCGACGACGGTAAGAGTGGCATTGGGGGCGCTTTCCAGAATCCCCGGCCAGATTTCCCGGAAGAAATAGGACATTGCCTGCACGTTGGGCGGGTGCTTGAAGAAACCCACGAAAATCAGGCTGTCCGGACGCTCCAGGACATCCGGCCTGACCCGGAAGAAGTCCACGTCCACGCCACTTCGAGCCAGACAGGGGCGAGCCACCTTCAGCTGCCGGCCCAGGTAGTCCCGGTCGACGGTCGAAAGGGCGACCACCGACCGGACTTTGCGGCAGAGCCGTCGTTCGTAGACCCGCATCAGACGCCATTTGAGAAAGGCCGAAATCTTCTCCCCCCAGGTTGCGGCCCTGCGAAAGAGGCGCTCATAAACCAGGCTCAGAACTTCGTGGTGGGTGAGCAGGCTGGGATAGCGGCGAAGGTCGGGGATGAAATTCAAGGTATGCAGGTACTCGCACTGCACCAGATCGTAGTCTCCGGTTCTCAACTCGTTGCGCACCTCTCTGCGCATCATCAGGCAGGCATGAACCACCGCCAGCATCTTCGAGATTAAAAAGGCGCTCTTGAGCTCCCGGTCGTAGGGGTAGAGCGTGATGGTTCGAACCTCCTTGCAATACTGCTTCAAACGATCGACATGGGCTTGGTCCTGGCTGGTTTCGATAAAGGAGAGCAGGGTGATCTCATTTCGTGCCGAAAGTTCCTTGACCAGGTTCACCAGAATCCAGGAGCCATCCACGCCCAAACGGGGAAGCCGTTTGGAGACCACCAGGATCTTGCGCGAGTCTGTCGAACGGTACCCGTTGGAGAGATACCGATGCCGGTAGAAGAACCAATGGTGGATGGCGGCGATGGCCTCCTGATCCGACAGACGTCTTGGCGGCGGGCTGACCAAACGGTTCCAGACCACCTGAGGGACCTTGAGCAGCGCACCGGCAAAGGCTTTCAGGATGCCGAGACGACCGCGGCTGATATCCAGCAGGAAGCGGAAGGGCAACTTCAGCAGGTGGCTTGAGAACAGTCCGACCGACGTCACATTGTTCCAGAACAGGACAAACAGATTCCGGGCGATCAGGTAGTCGATCCTGGAATTTCCCATCTCGGTGGCGTTGGTGCTGCGATGCTTGTGGACCACTCGGCTGGCCGGACAAAAAAGCACACGGAATCCGGACTTCCAGGCTCGATAGGACAGGTCGGCGTCTTCCACGTAGGCAGGATTGTAAATTTCGCTGAAACCGCCCAGTTCCAGGAACTTTTGCCTGTCGTAGGCGCTGGAGCCGCCGTGGGCATAGAAGGCGGGGACGTAATGCCGCATCTCGTCGGCCGCGGCGGGCTGGCTGTGTCCGACGTGCATGCAGCCGAACATCATCATCCCAAACGTCTTGCCTGTTTCCAGGCGGGTCTGTCCGGATTCATAGTTGAAAATCTGCGACGTGACCGCAAAGACGTCGGGCCGTTCAAACCCCTGCAGCAGGGGGGCCAGAAATCCGGGTTGGACAATCACGTCGTTGTTCAGCAGGACGACGACCTCGTTGCGGGCGCACTGAACCCCGATGTTGTTGGCTCGACTGAAGCGATAGTTCTTTTTCAGCTCTATCAGCCGAATGTTCCGGTAGTGCGTGCGCACGTAATCCTGTGTGCCGTCGGTGCTTCCATTGTCCACCAGAATGATTTCGTGGTCGCCCCCGTCATGGCGGACCGCTTCGATCAGAGCATCCAGAGCCTCCTTGAGAATCTCGCGCTTGTTCCATGTCAAGACGATCAGGGAGGCTCGACAGCGACCCGACCCCGGGGTTTCGGCGCCAGCCGCCGGTCGCCGGTGCGGGTCGACCAGGTTCTGATAGATATGCTCGACCTGGCGGACCATCAGCGACTTGTCGAACCGACGAAGCACCAGGTCGCGGCCGTTTGCCCCCATTCTTCGACGCGCCCCTGGATCCCGAACCAGTCGGACCACGGCCGAAGCCACTGCCTGCGAGTCGGCGGGAGGGATCAGCAACCCCGTGTGCTCGTCCGCCACCGCCTCGGGAGTTCCGCTGACCGAGGTAGCCACCACCGGCAATCCAACCGCCATGGCCTCGAGTATGGAAAGCGGGAGGCCCTCATAGAGCGACGTGAGCAGAAAGATGTCCAAAGCGGAGAGAATCTCGGGGATGTCCTCCCGAGCGCCGGCGAAGGTGACATAGGACTCCAGCCCCAAGCGGCGTACTCGATCGGCCAGCCTGGCCTGAGTCGGACCTTCCCCGATGAACAGAAAACGAGTTTGAGGACAGGACTTCAATATGGTCGGGATCGCGTCCACCGTATACTGGTGGCCCTTTTGAAAGTTGAAGCGCGCCACCGTGCCGACCAGCGTCTGCTCCGGACCGATTCCGAGGCTCCGGCGAATGGCTCTTCTGCCCGACTCGGAAAAGGCAAATTGATTCACATCGATCCCGTTGAGGATCAACTTCAGCCGGTAGGGATGCACCCGGTAATCCTGAACCAGTAGCTGCTTGTTGGCCTGAGACACGGGAATGGTGTAGTCCAGGCAGAAGGTCATGACTCGCTTGACGACCTTCTTGGTACGCACGCCGGCCCGTTTCCCGATGGCCAACTGAAGGTCGAGGTGCTCCGTCGCCAACTTCCAGGGCACCCGGCTGAAATAAGCCGCCAGAATTGGAACGAAGCAGCTGAAGGTATTGTTCAGGTTGAAGTGAACGATGGTGGGCCGCTGCCGCCGGAAGTAGCGATAGCATTCCAGAAAGACCTTGAGGGGCGACCGGTTGGCGCTGTCCACCTCATCGACGCAGATGCCTCGCTCATCAAAAAACTGCGCCAGCGGAGCCATCTGGGGGAGGGGAGAAAGCGCCACTCGAGGCTGGTATTCTTGTTGGGGAATTTCCGGGACGAGCAGCTTGAGGTAGGCTTCAGCGCCACCCAGGAAGACGGCATCGCAGAAGTAAACCACCTTGTAGGGTGTCACCATGGACCGCCACCGGATTTACTTGAAACAAACGAAAAAAGACAAAAGAAAAAGAGTTATCCACGAAGGGGCACGAAGAACGACGAAGGGCCACCAAGTACACTGGTTCATAAGTACTGCCACGTATACGTGGCTGCCAAGTCGAGTCTCACCAGGAGGTTTCACAGGTGAACCCTGGTGAACTTTAATCGACCAGCCATAATACGTATTAATACTTATGTGCAGGGCCACTAAGGCGTTGAGCTTAACCGTAACGGGATACCAAGCTCGTGAAGGATTGGTCGATTTCCGACTGTTTCACTCTCGTATGATCCGCACACCAGGGCAGGGCCGGACTTACCTGAGAAGTTGCTGCTTTAGCCGGCTTCCTTGAGAGCGGCGAAGCCGCGGCAGCACTTAGCCGTGGGCGTCAGCCCATGGGAAACGTCGCCTATGGGTGTCGAGCCGCGTAGGCGGCGGCGGCAAATGTCGGTGAGCCCAAGTGAAGCACAAGCCGACGCAATGATGTTTATCCTGTTTATCCTGTGCATCCATGTTCGAAAAATAGAAAACCGGTTTTGCACGACATGGCCCTTGTTCCCGCCAGGCCATGAAGATTCGTTGTTTCACTCTGTATGAACCGCCCCGTCGTCGGGGACCGGGGGTGGCCAACCAGGGCTTCGGCGAGGATTTGCAACTCCGACTTCTCTCTCGGCGCCAATCCCCGGGAATTATACAGTACTGTAGAAATGGCCAACAACTTGGATATACTCCGTTGCGACTGGCCGCCTGGACGATTTCCCTGGCGGCGGGAGCTGCTTCCCCACGGCCGCAAGTCGACGCCTGCCGGAGGGCCGGCGTTCCCTTGTACGACTGACGAACCTTCAATCAGCTTCGGACTCTTCGATCCCATTCCGGCAATTCCATGGCCGAAGTTCACCCGGTGTCCGCCAAGACCATGCAGGGCGCCTCGCTCATGCTTCTGCGTATGGCGGCCATGTATCCTATCCTTTTCCTGGGTGAAGTCTGGCTGGCGCGGCTGCTGGAACCCCAGGATTTCGGCATCGTCGCCATGGGCAGCTTCGTCACCGTGACCCTGGCCGCGGTTCTCGAGGTGGGCCTGGTGGCTGCCCTCATACAGCGGGCCGAGCCTCCCTCCCGGGATGAATTCCGGACATTCTTCTCCTTGCAGCTCCTGGTGATCTCCGCCCTGGTCCTGGGCCTGTTCCTGGGGGCTCCCCAACTGCTGGACTGGCTCGGCCTCGATTCGGGCGCCCGCTGGATACTGCTTGCCCTGTTGCCATGTCCCTGGATCAGCGGTCTGGGCGCCATGTCGTGCGTTCGTCTGGACAGGAACCTGCGCTACGGCGTGTTCGCCAGAATGGACGTGCTGAGAGTACTTACCTATGTCGGCATTGCCCTGCCCCTGGCATTTTGGGGGTGGGGCGTCTGGAGCCTGGTGGTCGCGATGGTTGCCAGCACGGCAGTGCGAAGCGCGGTGGCCTTTCAGGCTGCCCCCTGGCCGATCGGAATTCGCCTGCGGTTTTCGGGAATGGGGAAGACTTTGCGGTCCGGCGCCCTTTTTCAGGCCTCGACGCTCACCTCCCTCTTTCGCGACCATATTCCGGTGTTGCTGGCCGGTCCCCGATTCGGTCCGCAGGCAGTCGGTTATCTGAATTGGGCCAAGAACATGACGTTCTACAGCAGCCAGGCCATTACCCAGGCGGTATCCCGAGTTACCTTTCCCTCCGTGTCGCGTATCCAGCAGGACCCGCAGGCGGTCCGAGCGATGACCCAGGCCACCCTCAAGTATGTCAACCTCCTGACCTTCCCCTGCATTCTGATCTTTGCGGCCCTGATCCCCGAGTTCGTGCAGGTGGTGTTTACCTCCAAATGGGCTCCGGCCATTCCGGCCTTTTACTATTATTCGATCCGAATGCTTGGATCCAACATCAGCACCCTTTATATTGCGGTGTTGAACGGTCTGGGAAGGGTTGAGACCTCTCTGCGAATCCTGATCTGGTGGACGGTTCTGGACTGGGCGCTGGCATTGGCGCTCTGTTCATGGTTCGGATTCACAGGGGTAGCCATGGCTTATGCCGTCAGCGTGATTCCCGTTGCAGCCTGGCTGGTTATCCAACTGAACAAGCTGGTGAAGGTGGACTTTCTGCGTAGCTTCGTCTTCCCGCTGGCCGTCAGCGGTGTGGCGGCCACCGCTGTCCGGCTGGCCAAGAGCGGCAGCCAGGCCTCCTGGCTAACCCTTTCCGGATGGATCGCCGGCGGGCTGGTCTTCTATATCCTGCTGTTGCTGCTGTGCGAAGGGCGATCGCTGCTCAGGGACATTCGACTGTTTCTGACAACCCTGGCCCGGAGGGAAAATCAGGATTACGATTCGCGGCACGAACCAGTCGGGACCTGACTCGGACCCAACAGACACGTTCAAAAGATTCCATGCATAGAGTCCTTCAAATTTCCCTGTGGCTCACCCGATGGAGCGAGCGGTGGATGCCCAGCGCGTTCTCAATCGCCGCCGGACTCACGTTGATCGTCTTCCTGGCAGGCTGGCTCGCAGGAGAAGCCTCCCTGGTGGACTGCGTCAGGTACTGGGGGGACGGATTCTGGGTCCTGCTCGAGTTTGGCATGCAGATGTGCCTGATGCTGGTGGCCGGCTATCTGCTGGCCTCATCTCCCCTGGTGGGACGCCTGTTGAACCTGCTGACGTCGCAATTTCAGACTCCCCGGAACGCCATGGCCGGACTGGCGCTGCTGTCCATGTCCTTGAGCTGGATCAACTGGGCGCTGGGAATCGTGGGTGGAGCCGTGCTGGCTCGCCTGTTCGCCCGGAAGGTCCCCCAGCTCGACCTGCGTCTGATCGTTGCCGTGGCCTACCTGGGCCTGGGGTGCACCTGGCACGCGGGCCTTTCGGCCTCCGCACCGCTGCTGGTCGCGACTCCGGGACATTTCCTGGAGGATGAGATCGGGTTGATTCCCACCCACTTGACGATCTTTCACCCCTTCAACCTGCTCCTGACCGTAGTTGTCCTGATCAGCCTCACATTCCTGGTGTGGCAATTGGCCCGCTGGACACCGCTCTCCCCGTCGCAAGCCCACGACCAGCGAGCCCGCCTGGCTGGCGACCCATCCCCCAAGGTGGCCGTGGCCGGAAGCGGCAGGCGGCTTTCCCTGGCATCCATTCTGGACCGGGGCTATTGGATCAATGGGTTGCTGGGTGCCTGCGGTCTGGCCTGGGTGGTAACGACCTGGCTGGACAACCAGCTCCAGGTAACCTTCAACAGCATCAATTTCCTGCTGCTGTTCCTGGGAATCACGCTGCATCCCAGCCCCGACTCGGTCAGCCGCTCGGCCAAGGAGGCGGTCTCCTTCGTCCACGGGATCATTCTGCAGTTTCCCTTCTATGCGGGCATGTTCGGCATCATGAAAGGCACCGGGCTCTCGGCGGTCCTGGGGAAGGCCTTTGTCTCGATTGCCTCTGCCCGGACACTGCCTCTGCTGGTCTACTGGTACTCGGGTTTCGTGAATTACTTCGTGCCTTCCGGGGGGTCCAAGTGGGCCATAGAGGCACCCTACCTGGTGGCGGCTGCCGAGAACCTGGGCGTTCCCATCCACCAGGTGGTTCTGGCCTATGCCTGGGGAGACATGGCCACCAACTTGCTTCACCCCTTCTGGGCCCTACCTCTCATTACCGCGACCGGTCTGGAGTTTCGGGAGATCCTGGGGTACGGCATCGTCATTTTTTGCTTCTACGTCAGCCTGGTGAGCCTGGCCATCTGGTTCTTTCTCTAAGCCGTGTTCCATGGCGGGAGGTTTGACCCCTGGGAACCGAAAACTCCACCAAAAACTCCGGAAGCAAAGGCTCCGTCTCCCGGCGCTATCCCTCCGCCCCTGTCTGCGCCGTCGGCGCCCTGATCTATCGAGGAAGCCGGATACTGCTGGTGCGGCGAGGGAAGGCCCCTTCCCTGGGGAAATGGTCGGTCCCCGGTGGACGTTTGCGCCTTGGAGAGACCCTGGAAGCCGGCGTCGTCCGGGAAACCCGGGAGGAGACCTGCCTGGTGGTCCGTCCATTGAAAATCGGCAAGGTGGTGGAACATCTCCTGAGGGATGAGCGGGGGGACATCGAGTACCACTACGTGATTGTCGACTATGTCTGCCGGATCATTGACGGCTCGCCCCAGCCTGCCAGCGACGTCAGCGAAGTGCGGTTCGTGGAGATTTCCGAGCTGTCTCAATGGGACATGACCGAAGGCACGGCTCAAGTCATTCAAGAGGTGTTCGAAAGCACCATCCGGACGGATGAAACCTCGAATCCCCTAAACTCCCGGTGAGCAATGCGGGTTAAGCGTCGGGGATGATGGGAGAAGGAAACTCTTCGGCGGCTTTTTGGCGGGTCGCCTGGCGAACGAAATCAATCCAGATGGGAAGGGCTGCCCTGCCTCCCGTCTCCCCTCTGCCCAGCGACCGCTTCTGATCGAAACCCACCCAGACTCCACAAGTGAGGCTGGGGGTGAGACCAATGAACCAGGCGTCGGTGTAGTCGTTGGTTGTCCCCGTCTTGCCCGCGACCGCCCGCTCGAGGGCACGCGCCCGGCGGGCCGTTCCCTCTGCAACCACGCTCTGAAGGAGAGCCACCATGGTTCTGGCGGTCTCCCGGGAAACCACGTCGCTCACTTCCACCAGTTGCTCCTCCTGGGTGGCTCCCTCGTAATCGGTCACTTTCCGCAGGTAACGGGGTGTCACCCGAACCCCATCGTTTCCGAAGGTGCTGTAAGCCGAAGTCATTTCGAGCAGTGTCACCTCGGCGGCGCCGAGCGCCACCGGCAAATAGGGCGCCAGAGCGGGACTGGTGATGCCGAATCGACGGGCGGTCCGGAGCACCTCTTCAATACCGAATCGGTTCGCCAACCTGACCGCCGGGACATTGCGGGAGCGGGCGAATGCCCGTCTCAAGGGTATCGGGCCTTCGAACTTTCCATCGTAATTCCGAGGGCTCCAAGCCGTGCCGCTGTTGGGAAAGCTGATGGGAGCATCCTCAACCAGGTCCTCCGGCGTCATGCCCTCTTCCAGGGCGAGCGTGTAGACAAAGGGCTTGAAGGCGGAACCGGGTTGGCGGTAGGCCTGGGTGGCGCGATTGAACTTGCTCCGCCCGAAATCATGCCCGCCCACCATGGCCTTGATTTCTCCACTGGCGTTGTCAATGGCCACAAGCGCTCCCTGCACCTTCGGCTTGACGTTGGTTTCCACGCCTCTCCAGCCGTGCCTCCGATCATAGGCCTCCAAGCCATCTGACAAAGCCTGAACTGCGGCTTCCTGCATTTCCAGGTTCAGGGTGGTATAGGCTCTCAACCCTCTCTGGCTGACGGTCTGGAACCCGTAGGTTTTCGCCAGGTATTTACGAACTTCCTCGGCGAAATAGGGAGCCAGCTCGCTTTCCCGGGAGGCAATGCGCAGCCCCAGCGGCTCCTGGCCGGCCGCCTCCGCCTTCTCCCGGGCAATCTTTCCCTCGGCCACCATTCGCCGCAGCACGTAGTTGCGGCGGACGGTCACCCGTTCCTCCATTTGCATGGGAGACCCCAGGTGGGCGATTGCCGGAAGCGCGGCCAGCACGGCAATCTGATCCAGACTCAATTCCTTCAGCCTCTTGCTGAAATAGAATCGAGCAGCCGCCTCGAAGCCGAAGGTGCGGTGCCCAAGGGGCACCTGATTGCAGTAGAGCGTCAGAATCTGCGCCTTGGTGTAGAAGCGCTCAATTTGAATGGAGAAGAGAAACTCCTGAAACTTTCGCTTGAAGCTCTTTTCGGCGGTCAGGAAACAGAGCCGGCTCAGTTGCTGGGTGATCGTGCTGGTGCCGCGGATCCTCCCACCTCCCATGGCCGATTTGACCACGGCTCGGGCAACTCCGGCCACATCCACTCCCCAGTGCCTCTCGAAGTTCTTGTCCTCGGTAGCGATGAGGGCATCGCGAAGCAGTTCCGGGATTTCCTCGTAGCCGACGACCACGCGGCGCTCCAGTGCGAAGGACCCGATGGTCCTTCCATCGTCCGAATAAAGTTCGGTGATGACGTTGGGGCGGTAGTCCTGGAGCTCCTGGACTCGAGGCAGATCGCTCTTGTAAACGATCAGCAACCCGCTGAGCGCGCCGATTCCAATCGACATCAACAGCATGAAGGCGAAGATCAGTCGGCCGAAAACACGACGGTCTCGGAAGCGAAAGGAAAAGGAGGCTGGAAGCGGCATTGGAATTTGGAGATTCCACGCAGGACAATGCCAGAAGATAGCAGACACTGGTGTCCTGTCTCAGAAATAAGATTACCATCTCCGGTGGAGGTTCCGCACAGAAAGGCTCGGTTGGTCATCGATGGACGTGGACGCCGGATGTTATAGCCGGCAACTAATGGTTATTTGACAGACACACGCTCAGATATTATATAGTTTCCCGCTTGCGCAATCTGTCGGGCAAGTGCACTAAGTTACTGATTTTAAAAATTGTCGTTGAGGAGGAATTGAGGATATGAGCAAGATCATCGGTATCGATCTGGGTACGACCAATTCAGTCGTGGCCGTGATGGAAGCGGGCGAGCCCACAGTCATCACCAGCCCCGAAGGAAGTCGAACCACGCCTTCAACCGTGGCTTTCGCCAAGGGAGGAGAACGGTTGGTCGGACAGGTCGCCAAAAGGCAAGCGGTAACCAACCCGGAGAATACGATTTATTCCATCAAGCGATTCATGGGCCGCAAGTACGCGGAAGTGAACGAGGAGATGAAGATCGTCCCTTACAAGGTAACGCGCGCGACCAACAACGACGTCCGGGTTTCGATCATGGGCAAGGAGCACAGCCCGCCCGAAATCTCTTCCATGATTCTGAACAAGATGAAGACCGCTGCCGACGAGTACCTGGGACAGAAGGTCACCAAGGCCGTGGTCACCGTTCCCGCCTACTTCAACGACTCCCAGCGTCAGGCCACCAAGGATGCGGGGAAAATCGCCGGTCTGGAGGTTCTGAGAATCGTCAACGAGCCCACCGCGGCCGCTCTGGCCTACGGTCTGGACAAAAAAAAAGACGAGACCATCGCCGTCTACGATTTCGGGGGCGGCACCTTCGACATCTCCATCCTGGAAGTGGGCGAAGGCGTGGTGGAGGTCAAGTCCACCAACGGAGACACCCATCTGGGTGGAGACAACATCGACCAGAGGATTATCGACTGGATTGTCGATGAATTCATCAAGGATCAGGGAATCGATCTCTCCAAGGACAAGATGGCCTTGCAGCGGCTGAAGGAAGCTGCCGAAAAAGCAAAAATGGAGCTCTCGACCACTCTGGAATCCGAGATCAACCTGCCCTTTGTGACGGCCGACGCCTCGGGACCCAAGCACCTGAACATGAAGCTCACCCGCGCCAAGTTCGAAGGCCTGGTGGAAGACATCCTGCAACGCACCGTCGAGCCCTGCAAGCTGGCCATCAGAGACGCCGGCGTCAACCCCGAGGACATCGACGAAGTGGTTCTGGTCGGCGGCTCGACTCGCATACCCCGCGTCCAGCAGATCGTGAAGGAACTCTTCAGGAAAGATCCCCACAAAGGGGTGAATCCGGACGAGGTGGTCGCCATCGGTGCGGCCGTTCAGGCCGGAGTGCTGGGTGGAGATGTCAAGGATCTGCTGCTGCTGGACGTGACACCGCTCTCCCTCGGAATCGAAACGCTGGGAGCGGTGTTCACCAAGCTGATCGAGCGCAACACCACCATCCCCACTCGCAAGAGCGAGATCTTTTCGACGGCCGCCGACAATCAGACCTCGGTGGAAGTCCATGTGCTGCAGGGAGAACGGAGCATGGCCAAGGGCAACCGCACGCTGGGCAAGTTCCATCTGGTGGGGATTCCTTCTGCGCCCCGCGGCGTACCCCAAGTCGAGGTTACCTTCGACATTGACGCCAACGGCATCGTGAATGTCTCCGCCAAGGATCTGGGCACCAACAAGGAGCAGAAGATCACCATCACCGCTTCCAGCGGCTTGTCCAAGGATGAAATCGAAAATATGACCCGAGAAGCCGAAGCCCACTCCGAAGAGGACGCCAAGTACAAGGAGGAGGTGGAGGCCAGGAACAGGGCCGACAACCTAGTCTACAACACGGAAAAGCTGCTGAAGGAGAATCGCGACAAGGTGCCGGAGTCGGACGTCGCCACCATTGAAACGGCCCTGGAGAATTGCCGGAAGGCCATCGATGAAGGGGGTACCGAGCGCATCAACTCAGCTGTCGAGGAATTGACTCAAGCCACCCACAAGTTGGCTGACGCCCTCTACAAGCAGGCGGCGCCTCAGTCCGATGCCCCGCCCTCGACACCTGGTGAGGCTTCCGACGACACTGCCGCCGAGGGAGAGGTCATCGATGCCGAGGTTGAAGAGAGCGACGAAAAGAAGAAGTAAGACCTGCTGCCGGAAACCGTCGGACACCATCCCCGGGCGGACATCCCCGCCCGCCGGCGGCGTGCCTGACGGGGTTGGCGGCAAACACCCGTAGCCGTTGCACCCGAGGTGGCGGACGAAGCCACTTCCGCCCCCCTGGAGACCGGCAATGAACCGACAGGATTTCTACAAGACTCTAGGGGTTGCGCGGGGAGCCTCGCTCGACGACATCAGAAAGTCCTACCGAAAACTGGCTCGAAAATACCACCCCGACGTCAACCCCGGGGACCGGGCGGCCGAGGAGCGTTTCAAAAAGATTTCCGAGGCCTACGAAGTCCTGAGCGATCCCAAGAAGCGGGAAGTTTATGACGCTTACGGGACCTATTCAGAGAATTTTCGGCCCCGGCCGGGAGACGGCAGAGGATTCGATTTCTCCGGATTAGACTTCTCCGAACTGGGAGGGTCGGGTTTCTCCGATTTCTTTTCTCGGATGTTTCACGGTGGACCCGAGCCCCCGCGGCCCCCGGGCCGCGACCTCGAATACCAGATTTCAATGAGCTTCGATGACGCCCTGAACGGCCTTCGAACTCAGATCGCTTACGATCGGATGGAGGCCTGTGGAAGCTGCCGGGGGAGCGGCCAGGCATCGACCGAGCGGGCGGGAAACTGTCCCCTGTGTCGCGGAACCGGCAAATTGGCGCAAGTGAGAGGACGCGCCCGGGTGATGACCGATTGTCATCGGTGTGGAGGCACGGGCCGCATCAACCGGCAATGCCCCTCGTGCAGCGGTCACGGGCGTATCAGCACCCCCGCCAGATTGGTGGTCAGGATCCCAGCCGGTGTGCAGAACGGCTCCCGCATCCGCTTTGCGGGAAAGGGAGAGGCAGGCCTGGGAGGTGCTCCGCCGGGAGACCTCTACGTCGTGGCCAAGGTGACTCCTCATCCTTTCTTTGAGAGGAAGGGAGACAATATTTATTGCAAAGTTCCGGTGACGGTCACCGAGGCCGCATTGGGCGCCAAGATCCAGGTCCCCACCATAGACGGCCGCTCCCTTTTGAAGATTCCCCCCGGAACGCAGGGCGGGCAAAAGTTCAGGCTGCGCGGCAAAGGAGCCCCGTCCTTGAGAGCAGCCCGGCGGGGAGACCAGTTCGTCGAGGTGAGGGTGGAGGTTCCCAGGATCGCGGATGAACGCAGCAAGGAACTTCTGCGGGAGCTGGCGCAGCTCAACCCGGCCGATCCCCGCGCGGGTCTGGCCCGGTAACCTTGGCGGAAACAGGACACTCGATGAAGAAACATCGCAAGACGGTTTATACTATCAGCAACGTTGCCGCCGCCTACGACATTCATCCGCAGACGCTGCGACTCTATGAGAAGCATGGCCTGCTGAAGCCCTCGCGTTCCCGGGGAAATACCAGGCTCTACTCCGAGCGGGACCTGCAGAGACTGGAGTTGATCTTGAACCTGACCCGCGAACTGGGAGTCAACCTGGCAGGGGTTGAAATCATCCTCAACATGCGCGCCAAAATGGAAAGGATGCAGCAAGAAGTCAGGGAATTCATGCAGGTCATCGGGTCTGAATTGGCTGAGCACTCCTCGCGTTTCGACTCCAAGTCGCACAATGCCCTGGTGCGCACGGCCCCATCCAAGATCATTCGCCTGCACAGGAGATAGCCCAGTGGAAGCCGTGCCCGAATGCCCCGAATGCGGCGGCAGCGGTTGGAAGAGAGTGGATCTGACCGACAGTCAGGGGGTGGCGCGTTGCTCCTGCCGTGAACAGAGCCGTGTGCAGCAGCTGATCGAGGCGGCACGCATCCCGCCTCGCTACCAGGAGTGCCTGTTCGAGAACTTCGACTCCCTAAACCCCAATTTGAGTAAGGCCAAGACGATGGCCTCTTGCTTCGTCGAAGAGTATCCCGCGGTGGACTTTGGGCTGCTCATCCTGGGCACCTGTGGCGTGGGAAAGACCCATCTGGCCGTGTCGATTATCCGCACTCTGATGCTTCGCTACGGAACTTGGTGTATTTTCTACGACTTCCGGGAGCTACTCAAGCAGATCCAAAGCTCCTTCAATCCCGTGGTGGGAGCCACCGAATGGCAAATTATCGAACCTGTGTTGCAATGCGAGGTCCTGCTTCTGGATGACCTGGGCGCCGAGCGTCCCACCGACTGGGTTCGGGACACCTTCGCCTACATCATCAACCACCGCTACAACCAGAAGCGCACCACTCTCATCACGTCGAACTTCAAGGACGGAGAATCCAAACGTCGGAAGCTCAGCGACGGGAGTACAGTCGTCAGCGAGGAAACGCTGGCGGAACGCATCGGTGAGCGTATGCGTTCCCGCCTCCATGAGATGTGCAAAGTGATCAGGATTTCGGCAAACGACTATCGAGTCGAAATAAAACAAGCTCAACATGAACAATAAGTTGTTGATTGCTGAGGTCTGATTGTTGATTGAATAGTCATGACAACTGACTCGGCCCACATCCACAATCGCAATTCCGCAGTTGCCTGTTGTTTCGACTCAAGAATTCCGACCTGCAATCGAACCTCAAAACTTGCGTGACCACTCCCGGGGCCAGCGTTCAATGACCACCTTCTTTTCGGTATAGAACTCCACCGCGTCACGACCCTGGCCGTGCAGGACTCCCAGAAAGCTGTCCTTCCAACCGCTGAATGGGAAATAGGCCATGGGAGCGGCCACTCCGATATTGACCCCCACGTTCCCCACCGGTACCTCGTAACGGAACTTGCGGGCGGCGGCTCCGCTGCCGGTAAAGATGGAGGCGGCGTTTCCGTAGGGGTTGCCGGCCACCACTTCAATGGCCTCTTGGACGCTGTCCACATGGATGAGGCTGAGCACCGGTCCGAAGATCTCGGTGCGCGATGTCTCGCTCCCCGGAGGCACCCCGTCCAGAATGGTCGGCGACACGAAAAAACCCCGCTCATAGTCGGGAACGCTGGGGTTGCGACCGTCCAGCAGCAGCTCGGCGCCCTCGGAGGCTCCCCGGCCGATGGCGGCCTCAATGCGCTGCCGGCTTTCCCGACTCACTACCGGACCCATCTCAACCCCCTCGTCGAGGCCATAGCCAACCTTGATGGACCGGGCCATCTCAGCCACGGAGCGGGTAAACGGCTCGCGAGCTTCCCCCACGGTCACGGCCGCGGAGACGGCCAGACATCGCTGTCCGGCGCACCCGAAGGCACTGTCGCTGACGATCTGGGTGGTGGTCGGCATATCGGCGTCCGGAAGGATGACCACGTGGTTCTTGGCCCCTCCCTGACACTGCACCCTTTTGCCCTGACCGGCTGCTCTCCGGTAGACATGCCGGGCAACGGCCGTGGATCCCACAAAGCTGATTGCACGGACCTGTGGATGGTCAATGAGGGCATCCACCACTGTACGGTTCCCGTTGAGCAGGTTCACCACCCCTGGCGGGAAATGGAGTTGCTCCAGCAGCTCGAATACCCGCTTCATCGTCAACGGCACCCGCTCGGAAGGCTTCAGCACGAAGGTGTTGCCGCATGCCAGCGCATAAGGCAGAAACCACAAGGGAATCATGGAGGGAAAGTTGAAGGGAGTGATGGCCGCAACCACCCCCAACGGTTGGCGAATCATGGTCTCGTCGATGCCGCGGGCAACGTCCTCCAGATTGTAACCCTGCATCAGCGTTGGAATCCCGCAGGCGACCTCCACGTTTTCGATTCCCCGCCTCAGCTCCCCGCGCGACTCCGCCAACGTCTTGCCGTGCTCCTGGGTGGTGAGCCGGGCGATATCCTCAAAGTGCTCCTCCAACAGCTGCTTGAACTTGAACAGGTACTGAACACGCTCCCCGGGAGGGGTGCGTCTCCAGTCGGGGAAGGCCCGGGCGGCGGAATCCACCACCCGGGACACGTCTCCGGCATCCCCGAGGGGGTTGTCGGCCAGTTGCGCCCCCGTGGCCGGATTGACAATCTTCAGGGTTTCCTTGCCGACGGAAGGGTTCCAGGCACCATTGACGAAGTTCAATACTTCAGTTGCTCCCGGCATGTCTCAACATCCTTTCCAGAAGGGTTTTGCGCTTGGATCATATCGGAAAACGGAAGCCACAAGGGAAATACAGGTTAGTTCAGGTTAATGCTTGACTCGAACCTTTCGGATCCATATACTCGGTGGTCTGTCTCTTTTACAGAACTTCGATCATATGGCTCAGGCCCCCACAAACAGCTTTGCCATCGGCGAAAAAGTCGTTTACCCCAACCACGGCGTCGGCGTGATCGAGCAAATCGACCGGCGCAGCATCTCCGGCAAACTGGAAGCCTTCTACCATCTCAAGATTGCAGCCAACAACATGATGGTGATGATCCCGGCAACCAACGCTACCGACGTCGGCTTGAGACGGCTGATCAAGAAAGCGGAAGTCACCAAGGTTCTGAAGCACCTGAAGACCACCAAGGTCAACAACGCCACTGACTGGAAAAACCGCTTTAAGGAAAATTCGGAGAAAATGCGGACAGGATGTATCTTCCAGGTGGCCGACGTCCTCAAGAGCCTGTCGCTGCTGAGCGTCAACCGAATTCTTTCCTTCCGCGAAAAGAAAATGCTGGACCGTGCCCGGCAGTTGATCATCAGCGAGTTGGCCACGGTTTCCGACGTTACTGAAGACAAGGCCGAACAACTCATCAACGGGGTCCTGCTGCAGGCCTAAGTCGCCTGGACTCCGCCCTCCCCCGCGCCAAACTCCTCCTTCAGCACCGACATCATCAGCGTATCCTCGTAACCGCCTCCGACGTAGCGGTCCTTGCGCAACAGGCCCTCGGTCCGGAACCCGCACTTCCGGTAGACGCGGATGGCCGCGTGGTGGCTGGAGGCCACTCTGAGAAAGATTCGCTGCAATTTCATCTTTTCGAACCCCAGCCACACTATCTCCCGAACGGCCCAGGTCCCGTAGCCTCGATTCCAGCAATCTCTCTCCCCGATCATCAAAGCCAGTTCGGCCTTGCGATCGATCCAGCGGACCGCGTGCAGACCAACGGAACCGATCAGGCGCCCCGCCGGCGTCTCGATGCCAAATACCCTGTCGGTGTGACTTCCGGACAACTCCTCCAGCCACCGGTAACCATCGTTTCTGGAGGTCGGGTAAGCAGCGACCCGTGACAGGTAGAGCGTGACGGCGGCGTCGTTGACCCACCGGATCAGAGAATCGATGTCCCCCGGCTCCAAACCCCGCAGCCTTGCCTTGCAAGGTTCCGCATGTCGGGCGGGAACGGGGCCGATACCGCGCAAGCTCGAACAGGATGGTTCCATCGGTAACCGGGACTTGTCTTGTCTGAAACAACCGAAAAAAGACAAAAGAAAAAGAGCTATCCACGAAGGGCCACTAAGAACGACGAAGGGCCACTAAGGCGTTGAGGTCAACCGCGACGGGATGCCAAGGTCACGAACGGATTGTCGATTTCTGATTGTTTCACCCTCGTATGATCCGCCCGGCAGGGCGGGGCCGGAATTTCCGGGAACCAAACGGTTTTCAATTTCCGGCTTCCGCTCAGGAGGGGTTCAGGTCTCCAACTCCACGTTCCAGTACAGGTAGTCGCGCCAACTGTCGGGAGCATTCCTGAATACCAGGTTCAGGTTGAGGCTGGGCACCCACTCAGGTTCCACCGGCCTCTTGATCAAGCGCATGCCGGCCTCTTCCGGAGTCCTTCCTCCCTTTCTGCGATTGCAAGCGATGCAGGCTGTCACGATGTTGTCCCAACTCTTGCCCCCACCGCGGGACACCGGTATCACATGGTCGAAGGTCAGCTCATCCCCGCGACGGGCGCCGCCGCAGTACTGACAGCGGTGTCTGTCCCGCGCGTAGATGTTGGCTCTGGAGAACTTGATCATGCGGCTCTTCTTGACCTTGACATAGCGCAGCAGCCGCAGCACCGACGGCAGCTTGACGGAAAAGGTCACGCTGCGAATCTCACGGGAATACTCCTCGATCACCTCCACCTTGCCGGCGAACAGCAGGGTGATGGCTCTTTGCCAACTGATGACGCGAAGCGGCTCGAAGGACGAGTTCAGCAGCAGCGTGCTTTCCATGGGTTGGCTATTCCGGCGCGGCATGGCCGGAGCTCGGCGCCGGCCTGCGCCCCGTTTTTGGTAAAAAAAAACCGACACGACTTGAAAAATCACAAGCGGCCGGCCAGGACGACTCCCGATAGCTGATCAGCTTCGACCGCCGGGTATCCAAACATCCTTGTGGTTGGTCAGGAACACCGCAAGAAAACGTCGATCGATCAAGAATCTCATGAGTGGTTCCCCCGATGAGACGCCAACCTTCCTTTTTGCATTATCTATAGGAGGGGGGGTTTGTCAAGCGAGCCGAATTGATTGACAGTCCCGGCGAGGTTCCATTATGTTAGCCGGAATCGGGCGCGTAGCTCAGTTGGTACGAGCGCTACCTTGACACGGTAGAAGTCATCGGTTCGATCCCGGTCGCGCCCACCATTTGCCCCCACCACCATGAAACACAAACTGGCCATTCTGGGCGGCGATCCTGCCATGCCGGAGGGGATCGAACGGGCCCGTTGGCCGCGCTACAGTCAACCGGAACTGGATGAGCTCTGCCGGGTGCTGAGAGAGGAGCAGCTCGGCGGCTGCGACGCCCCCCAGATTGCCGCGCTGGAGCAGGAGTGGGCCCGGCGCATGGACATTCCCTATTGTTGCGCCGTCGGCTCCGGCTCCGACGCACTGCACATGTCGCTGTGGGCCGCCGGCGTCGGTCGGGGCGATGAAGTTCTGGTGCCGGCCTATACCTTTCTCTCGGGGGCTCTCACCGTTCTCCATCAAGGCGCGGTGCCCGTGTTCGTGGATGTCCGGCCCGACTCCTGCAACATGGACCCGGCCCGGATCGAGCGGCACATCACCGCCAGAACCAAGGCCGTCCTGCCCGTCCACCTTTCGGGGCTTCCGGCCGACATGGACGAGATCAATGCCATCGCCCGTCAACACGACCTGGCCGTCATCGAGGACGCGGCTCACGCTCCCGGGGCAACCTACAAGGGTCGATCAGTGGGAAACCTGGGAGACGCCGCCGCCTTCAGCATCAACGCCATGAAGAATTTGCCCGCGGGCGAGGCCGGCATTTTCGCCACCCGCCACCGGCACTTTTTCGAGCGCGTGGACGGCCTCTGGCTGCGTGTCCATTTTCACCGGGCTCGGGAGGAGCAAAAGTACCCGTTGGCGACACTGGGCCACAACTTTCGCTGCAGCGTGGTCTCGGCCGCCCTGGCCCGAGGCCAGTTGGCGCGGCTCGACGATTTGAACGGCGAGAGACGATCCCTGTGCGAGCATCTGACCCAACAGATTCAGGATTTGCCGGGGGTGATCCCGCCCCGGGTCCCTCCCGACCGGACCCATGCCTACCACCTCTATCGGGTGCGCTTCGACCCAGTTGCAGCCGGTCTGGATCTGAACCCGGCCGAATTCCGCGCCAAGGTCGTGGCGGCCTTGGGGGCGGAGGGGGTGCTCTGCCGCTCCTGGATGAACTGGACCATTCCTTCGTTGCCCCTGTTTACCCGGCCGGAGGAGTTTGAGGCCAACCATCCCTGGCGGCGTCCCTGGCCCGCCGATCGGGTCTACGACCCCCGGGACTACCCGGAGGCCACCAGGGTAGTGGAGGAAACTTCGCTGGTCATGGAAGCACCCACCGCGTCCAGCCGGCAGATCATCGATTTCATGGCGGACGGGTTTCGAAAGGTCTTCTCCCAGATTGACGAGGTGGCCAGACTCCAACTGCCCGGCGAACTGCTGGACGGAGGGGCGGCCAACCTCGACGAGATCCGGCGCTGGTTGGGCGCCGCCCTGCCGGTGCAGCCAACCTGAGTATCCGTGGCCATTTCTCTGCGAGTCGGAATCATTGGTACCGGTCGTGCCGGACGTTGCCAGGCCCGGGCTTTTTCCCGCCTGCCCGGCGTCTGCGTGACCGCCCTCTACAACCGCACCCGGGCCAAGGCCGAGCGGCTGGCCGCGGACCTGAAAACCCCAGGCCTGGAAGTCTTCGACGACTGGCGCCGGCTGATCGACAAGAGCCCGGTCGACATCGTCAGCATCGCCACCGATCCGGTACTCCGTCTGGAGCCCTTTGCCTACGCTCTCGCCAAGGAACGCCACGTTCTGGTGGAAAAGCCACTCGCCTGGGACTTGCCGGAAGCCGAGGCCATGGCAAGGGCCGCCCGCCAGGCGGAAACGGTTACCGCCATCAGCTTCAACTGGCGCTATTCTCCGGCCTGTCTCACTCTGTGGCGGGCGCTCCGCGAAGACCAGATCGGCAGGCTGCTCGACATCCAGACCGAGTGGCGCCTTTGCTTCAACCTCGACACGAATGCCTGGAGCGCCAACAGCGGAGTGCTCCGGGAGACAGGCAGCCATGAATTCGATCGGGCCCGTCACCTCACGGGTTGGCGATTCCAGCGCCTGGCCTGCTCGCTACGGTCAGCCCCCTCCTCTCGGGACAGAGCCCGAACCGGCCGGATGGCGCCGGAAACATTCGCATCGGTGCTGGCCGAGACCTCGGATGGGGCTGTTGGGAACTTTCGCTTGCTGATCACGCCCGGCGAGCCGGAACGGAGAATCGTCCTCGGTGGGGTGGAGGGCACCTTGACTTTGAGCAGCCAATGGGTGACCGTGCCGAGGGACCAGGATCTGCAACGCCGGATGACACTGTGCAACGAGCTGCAGGTCATCAGGCAACGGTCCCGGGATCAAGATCCGGTCGTCCTGGAAGTGGCCGGCCCCGACCGACAACCTGCCGGGGTTCTTTCGGGTCAGCACACCTGGAATCGACTGATTGCCGATTTCGCATCAGCCGTCCGCAATGAAGACCGGACGCACCGCGGTGTGCCTCACCTGCCCCATATCTCGGACGGCCTGGATGCGCAGCGCCTGATCCGGGCCTGCGAGCTCTCCCACGCCGAAGGGCGGTGGATCGACCTGGCCCCGCCTGGTGTTCTGTCTCAGGAATAAGGGAGAGGAGTTTGGACAATGTGGTTTCGCTTGCTGGCAGCGCTACCGTTGCTGTCCCTCCCGGCTTGGGGAGGCGTTTCCGGGGAAACCGATAGAGAATTCTTCGAGAAGAGAATTCGTCCGGTTCTGGTCACCCATTGCACCACCTGCCACGGTCCCCAGAGGCAGGAATCGAGCCTCAGGCTGGACACCCGGGACTCCATGGTCAAGGGTGGCATGTCGGGGCCGGTGGTGATGCCCGGCCAACCGCTCCAAAGTCGACTTTACCAGGCCGTCACCTACCGGGACCCGCATTTGAAGATGCCGCCTCCGGGACCTCTTCCGGCACCGGTCATCGAGGACATACGAGCCTGGATTGAAGCCGGAGCCCCTTGGCCCGATACGGAGCCTGCTCCATTTTCCGGAAGCTCCACCGAAGCGTTCGACCTTACGGCACGCAAGCAGCGATACCCCTGGATTTGGGAACCCCCACGCAGCCATCCGGCCCCCACCACCCGGGACAGCCGCTGGCCCCGGGATGCCATCGACCGGTTTCTGCTGGTCGAACTCGAACGAGAGGGTCTGGCTCCCGCTCCACCCGCGGACCGGCGGACCTGGCTGCGCCGCCTTTCCTTCGCCTTGACGGGCCTGCCTCCCACTCCGGAGGAGATTCAGCGGTTCGTCAACGACCAGAGACCCGATGCCCATGCTCTGCTGGTGGACCGCCTGCTGGCATCGCCCCGATTCGGCGAACGCTGGGCCCGGCATTGGATGGACCTGGTGCACTACGCCGAATCTCGAGGCCACGAGACCGACTTTCTCATCGCCAACGCCTTCCAGTATCGCGATTACCTGGTCCGAGCGTTCAATGCCGATATTCCCTACCCCCAACTGGTGGCGGAGCATGTTGCGGGCGACCTGCTGCCGGCTCCCCGAGTAGATCCGACAACCGGCGCCAATGAATCGGTGATTGCCACCGGTTGGCCCTTTTTCGGTGAGGAGGAGGATTCTCCGGTCGACCTGCGCCAGGACGAGATCGAACGGCTCGACAACCGAATCGATGTGTTGAGCAAGACCTTCCTTGGATTGACGGTATCCTGCGCCCGCTGCCACGACCACAAGTTCGACGCCATATCGCAGCGGGATTACTACGCGCTGTTCGGATTCCTGCTGAGCTCCAGCTATCGCCAGGCGCGCTTTCAGTCCATGGAGTCCAACCGGCAGGTAGCGCTCGAGTTGGATGCGCTGGCGGGAACCTATCGGCCTCCGATTCTAAAGGCGGTGGGGCTGGCCCAGAAGCCACGCTTGCAGCAATCGGCCGCTTACCTGATGGCGGTTCGGGAACTGATCGAAGCCGAAAGGGAAACCGGATGCCGCTTCGACGACGGCGGCTCCCTGCTGGAGTCGGTCGCCTGGCCCAGGAGCCTCCAGGTCGAGCGCCTGAAAACCTGGGCCGAGGCCGTCAAGCATGCCCTGCAGGACCCGTCCGACCCTCTTCATCCCATTGCCCGGGTCGTTCACGATTGGGACGACCGCGACCCGCAAGGTGTCTCGGCAATCCTCAAGAAGGTATTGGGACCCTGGAGCAACCGACCCGATCTTAAGGAGTTGTTGCGGAAATCGGGTGCCCGAGTCATTCAGGACTACTCCGGCCTGGACCCTAGTGACTGGAGGGTGGACGGTCCCGGCTTCGGCGCCGCGCCTCGAAAGGCCGGGGAGGTCCGGTTGGGGACGAGCGTTACCTCTCCTCTCGCCCAGGTGCTCCACCATGCCGGCGCCCACAAGGATCCGATCTGGGACGTCCTCGAGCTTTCCCCTGGAACCGAACGGAATCCCGAACGCCTTCGGAACTGGGTGCGCGCCGGCCGCTCCCTGCGCACACCTACCTTTACCCTGAAGACGGGCAAGCTCTACTACCTGGCCCGCGGTACGGTACGGGTGTACGCCACCGTCGACTCCTACACCCTGCAGGAAGGCCCACTCTACGATGAACTGACACGCCGCTGGAAAGATGTTCCTGAACCGCGTTGGATCGAGCACGACCTGACCGCTCACCGCGGTCATCGGGTTCACCTGGAGTTCAGCCCCGAAGGATCGGATGACCTGGAGATCGCCATGGTCATCGAGGCGGCACAACAGCCACCTCCTTATGAGTCTCCCAAGGATCTCCTGATCGAAAGACTGGCAGCCTGCCGCACGTTGCCAGCCCTGGCCCGGGCCTATCAAGAGCTGCTGCTGGAAGCTTCCGAACGCCTGGCTGCCGACGCCATCGCCGGATCTCGCCGGTCTGTCTCATTCGCCCGGCTGGCGGACTGGCTGGTGCAGCACCCGGAAATCGCCCTGGGGCCGCTGTCGGTACGGAAAGAGCGATTTCAGGCTCTGAAACCATTCTTCTCCAGACAGAGAGAGCTGCTTGGCCGAATTCAACCCGCCTCCACTACTGCCCCGGCCATGCTCGACGGTAACGGTATCGACCAGCCACTGCTGCAGCGGGGAGAGCCCCTCCAGCCGGGTTCGCGAGTCCCGCGGAGATTCCTGGAAGCCGTCGCCGGGCCGAAGCCGCTGGCTTCCGGCGGAGGCAGCGGCCGCCTGCAGCTAGCCGAACTTCTGACCGCCCCCTCCAATCCGTTGCTGGCCCGCGTTTGGGTGAACCGGGTCTGGCACCACCTCTTCGGCCGTGGCATCGTAGCCTCGGTGGACAACTTCGGATGGCTGGGCGAACGGCCCAGCCATCCGGAACTGCTGGACCACCTCTCCCACTGGTTCAGGGTGCAGGCCAGGGGTTCTCTCAAGCATTTGATTCGCAAAATCGTGCTGTCGCAATCCTATCGAATGTCCAGCAGGGCAACCGACCCGGCAGCCGCCCGGATCGACCCGGAAAACCGGCTGCTGCATCGTATGAACTTGCGGCGGCTGGAGGCGGAAGGTATCCGCGATGCCGTCCTGGCAATTTCGGGACGTCTCGACCTGCAGATGTCCGGGTCGCCGGTGCAGGTTCACAAAGACGACGTGGTCCTGTTTCGGGGCGCTCCCAAAAAGCTGGGTCCCCCCGACGGGAACGGACGCCGCAGCATCTACCTGGCTGCTCGGCGAAACTTTCTCTCCTCCCTGCTCCTGACATTCGACGCACCCAAGCCCTTCGCCACGGTGGGACGCCGAGACGTTTCCAACGTTCCCGCCCAGTCCCTGGCCTTGATGAATCACCCGTTTTTCCACGAGCAAGCCCGCAGGTGGGCTCGCCGCCTGGAGGAAAGGGGTGGTGATCGGTCCCCCGCCCGGCGCATCCGGCAGATGTATCTGGAGGCCTTCGCCCGGCTACCCACCCCGGCCGAACTGAACGCCTGCCTGAGATCGCTCGATCGGATGTCCCGGCTGCAGACCCCTTCGGACTCCGGGCTGTCCGCCTGGGAGGAGCTGGGCCACTCCCTTTTCAATGTGAAGGAATTGATCTATATTCGATGAGTCCCCAACTGCGGATTCAGCCACGATCTGCCCGGGCGAACCTCTTAATGGACACCCTGCCCCAACCGCTGACCCGCCGGCAGATGCTTCGCTGCTGTTCCACGGGTTTCGGCGCCCTGGCGCTGTCGGCGCTGCTGGCCGACCCTGCCTACGAAGCCGGGCCGAAAGAACAGACCGGGCCGGGCGGACCCTCGACCCCCAGGTTGCCCCATTGGCGCCCGCGCGCTCGCAACGTCATCTTCCTCTACATGGAAGGAGGCGTTTCCCAGGTCGACAGTTTTGACTACAAACCCCTCCTGAACCGCTTCCACGGCCGGCCTCCCGGGGAAGTCATCGGAAAGCTGGAGTCCACCCAATTCCAGGAGATCGGGGCCATCCTCCAATCGCCCTGGAACTTTCGACGCCACGGTCAAAGCGGTCTGTGGGTCAGCGATCTATTTCCACACATTTCCCGTCAGATCGATGACCTCTGCATCATTCACTCCCTCACCTCCCAGTTCCCGGAACACACCAGCGCCAACTATTTTCTGCACACCGGCGTCGGGATCCAGGGCCGGCCCAGCCTGGGAGCCTGGAGCGTCTACGGACTGGGCAGCGAGAACAGGAATCTTCCCGGGTTTATCGTGCTGAACGGCGGCTTGATTCCCTCGGGCGGAATCGACTGCTTCACCAACGGCTTCCTGCCGGCGACTTATCAGGGCTCCCTGTTTCAGGCCACAGATCCTCCCGTGGCCAACATCCAATCCGATCGGACCCCGCCCCGGCTTCAAGCGGTCAAACGGGGCCTGGTGCGGGATCTGGATCGACTCTCCCTGCAGCAGATGGGAAGGGCCGACGCCCTGGAGTCGGCCATCGCCAACTATGAGTTGGCTGCTCGCATGCAGATGGAGGTTCCCGATCTGATGGACATCAGGGCCGAATCTCCATCGGTACGGCGGCAGTACGGCCTTGAAGCCGCCTACGAACAGACGCGCCAGTTTGGCCGGCAATGCCTGATTGCCCGTCGCCTGGTGGAACGAGGCGTCCGCTTCGTGGAATTGACCTGCCCGAGAATTTCAGGAATCTCCCGCTGGGACGCCCACTTCGAACTCAGGAAAAACCACAATCTGAACGCGCTGGCCACCGACCAGCCTATCGCGGCGCTGCTGGCCGACTTGAAGCGCTGCGGCTTGTTGGAGGAAACCCTGGTCCTGTGGGCGGGTGAGTTCGGCCGCACGCCGTTTGCCCAGAAGGAAGACGGGCGCGACCATAATGAGTTCGGTTTCACCGTTTGGATGGCGGGCGGCGGGGTCCGGGGCGGAATGACCTACGGCAAGACCGACGAGTGGGGCTACAAGGCGGTGGAGAATCGGCTGGAGATGCACGACCTTCACGCAACCATCCTGCACCTTCTGGGACTGGACCACACCCGCCTCACCTATCGCTTCGGCGGACGGGATATGCGTCTGACCGACGTCTACGGGAGAGTGGTCAGGGAAGTTCTGTCCTGAAACATAAGGAAAAAAGACAAAAGAAAAAGAGGAATCCACGAAGGGCCACTAAGGCATTGAGGTAAACCGCGACGGGATGCCAAGGTCGCGAAGGAATGGTCGATTTCTGATTGTTTCACTCTTGTATGATCCGCCCGGCAGGGCGGGGGCTGGGCTCGCGGACAAACGGGAGTTTTCCAGAAGGCGACCGTCGGCTTTCAGAGAATTCGCCCGCCGGATGCCCTCCATCGCACCATCGGGACGACCCCCCCGGGAGCGCGGGCGTCTCGCCCGCACACGACTTGGCACCATTGTAACGATCCCCACAATGGCGGGTCTGGTGCACTGTGCGAGGAAGTGGCCCTGCATCGCAGGCTGTTTGCACCAATAAGGTTGCGGGCGGGACGCCCGCGCTCCCGGGGGGGCATTCTCCCCTGACGCCGTGACACCTACGTCACAATATTGCAGAAGCACCCGGGCGCCGCTCGTCATTGACCGCGCTCCATCCCTATTCGTCCCCATTCGTGTTCATTGGTGGTTCGTCTTCATTTCCAAAACCAAAACGGCCGGCTGTTGATCCTGTCTATCCTGTACATCCATGCTCAATTAGTAGAATACCGGTTTAGCAAGACATGGCCCTTATTCCCGATAGGACATGAAGATTCGTTAGTTTCACTCTCGTAGGATCCGCCCGCCGTCGGGGGCGGGGGCCCGGCTTGCCTGAAACAACCATCGGACTTACTCCTCCTCGGCCAGAATCTGAGCCAACAGTCCGGGGTCGACGTTTCCGCCACTGATCACGGTGACGCTCTGCCTGGCAGGCGGCAGCTCGTGCTGATGATAGAGGAAGGCGGCGAAGGGCACCGCCCCGCTGGGCTCCACCACCAGCCTGGCATCCAGGATTAGTCGCCGCACGGCCTTGCGAATTTCGTCCTCGCTGACGGTGACGATATCGTCCACGAAGGTCCGGATATGTTCGAAGGTGATGTCGCCGATTCGCGTGGCTCTCATGCCGTCGGCGATGGTTTTGCCGGTCTGCTCGATGGGAAGTTCCACGATCCTGCCGCTTCGCAGGCTGGCCTGAGCGTCGTTGGCCCACTCCGGTTCCACGCCAACCACCTGTATGTCGGGGCGACTCAGCTTCAAGGCCGCGGCCACTCCGCTGATGAGACCCCCACCGCCTATCGGAACCAGGACCAGATCCACACTGGGAAGGTCCTGCAAGATCTCGAGACCCACCGTGGCCTGCCCGGCGATGATGGTTTCGTCGTCGAAGGGCGGCACCATGGCCAGTCCGCGTTCAGCCGCCAGAGTTTCGGCCGCTACCCGCCACTCCTCTTCCCCGCCCTCCTCCACGGTGACGACCTCGGCTCCCAGGTCCAGGGTCTTGGCCCGCTTGATGGCAGGCGCCCGGGCAGGCATGACAATAACCGCCCGAATGCCCATGGCCCGGGCGGCGTAGGCCACTCCCTGGGCATGGTTGCCGCTTGAGAAGGCGATCACCCCCTGCCGTCTCTGGTCCGGCGAGAGGGAGGCGATCTTGTTGTAGGCGCCCCGAAGCTTGAAGGCTCCCACGGGTTGGAAGCTCTCCGGTTTCGGAAAGGTCTGCCGGTCGGTGGAGAAGTCGGTATAGTGCACCAGCGGAGTGCTGACCGCCACTCCGGAAATCCTGGCCTGGGCCGCCTTGACGTCTTCCAGAGTAATCATGGAGCCGCCTTCTCTTCCATGCCCCCGGTTGCCACGGTTCGGTCGAACGGATGAAGCCGGTTGGGCATGCCCCCAATCTCGAACTCGGCCATCATCGGGGGAGGTCCGGATCTGTCAATCGGCTGCAAAGCAATAGAAATAGCCGTTGCCTCCGGTACCCTGCAGGTTGGCCTGGCTGCATCCCCGAGAACCGTGGGAGGAGTTCCAGGAGGTTGGCTTGGGACCGCCGCCAATCCGGTCGTGATGGCCCACCTGAGCGCTGCCGTCGCCGTTTCCGGTCCAGTTCTGGCAGGTGTGGTCCTCACCGTCGGTGAAGGCGGCGCCGTCCTCCTGGGTGCCGGTCAGGATGTCATGCTCATTGGGGGTGTCCCCTCGTCCCTTGACCACCTCGCCCTGTTCGGTTAGTGAATTCTCCTTGCTCAGCTTATTGTTCTCCGAGTGCAAATCGGCCACATCCATGGCGACCTGGACACCCTTGGCGTTGTGCCAGGGACCGGCGCCGATTCGGTCGCGGGCATCGATCGCCGGCTGGTCCTCGGAAGGGCCGGCGCTCAAGTAGGCTCGCCAGGTCCGGTCGCCTGCTCCCGCGGCTTCGGCCAATTTCTGACAGTGGGCATCGGCGCCTGCCAGCCCACCCAGGTTGGCTCCGTCACCTGGACCGCCGCTGGTGATGAAGAAACCCAATTTGGCTTGCGCCTCCTTCGCCGGCTCGGTTGCCTGGGGTGGTTCCGGCTGCGAGACACAAGCGGTGGACACCACCAATGCCAAAATCAGCAGCGTATATCTCATGATATTTCCTTTCGTCCGCCCTGAAGTCAGCGGACCCTTCGTTGCATCGATTTCTTGCCAGAGCCGCATTCTATATGACATGAACGGCCTGGTAACAGCTCCCAGCGGGAAAAATCCGAAGATTAACGGCATTCACAAGACCTGGCCGGCCACCAAGTGAGACACCGGGACCCGGATAGTGGGCATTCCAGGCCCACCGAGTAGTCCGCATTAGCCCTGTTTTTCGGGAATCGTTCAAGATATCATTCTCACGGTGATTCCGGAACACTACTCTTTGCCCTGAGGAAGGGCAAAGAGAAACGAAGCCATTAAACAGAAACGGTTCGGCTTTCAGCTGATGACAGGTTTGTCATTCCGGGTGCGGCCGCGTGTGGAATTACGCATTGGCACCCGATACCGGTCCGGTCGGGCCGGTCAATTCGGACCCGGTGGAGGGGGTGTCCGCTTCCGATTTGGATTGATCGAACCAGGGACGCTGCCGGACATGGGCCAATGGTCTGGCGATGAACCTTTTATCATGGTATTTTCACAATCTTGTCACTATATATTAACTTAGGAAAAGGCTTGCAAAGAGGTAAGATAACCGTATAGTAGAGGCATAAATTCGGTTAGTGTGAGATAAATGTAGTATTAGTTCACGTTTTTTGTGCGGACGATACGAACACTCCCAGCAGGAGGGATACATGCTCAACAGACTTGCTGTCCTGTCGATTTTGCTGCTCCTTGCCGTCGTTGTCGGCACTGCCCACGCCCAGGGAACCGCTACCCTGAGAGGCGAGGTCAACGACAACTACGGCTCAGTCATTCCGGCTGCGGAAGTCATCGCAACCAACAACGCCACCGGAGCCGAGGTGATGGGCTCCACCGATGCCGTGGGCGCCTACCAACTGGCCCTGGAGCCCGGGACCTACACGGTGACGGTGGAAGCATTCAACTTTGAGGCATCTACCGCCAGCGATGTCGAGCTGATGGCCGGCCAAACGGTCCTCCGCAACTTCACGCTGGAACTGGCGGCGGTCACCACCTCGGTCGTCGTGGTGGGCAGCCGTGCCGAGCCACGGTCGGTGACCGAATCCACCGTGCCGGTGGACGTCATCCGTACCGAGGACTTCACCAACCAGGGAAGCCGGGATCTGGCAACCCAGTTGCGGACAGTAGTCCCCTCCTTCAATATCAACACTCAGCCGATCAGCGATGCGGCCACCGTGGTCCGGCCGGCCAACTTGCGCAACCTGGCCCCCGACCACACGCTGATCCTGGTCAACGGGAAGCGCCGCCATCGCGCGGCCGTCATCACCTGGCTGGGAAACGGCATTGCCGACGGCTCGCAGGGACCCGACATTTCCACTATTCCATCCATTGCCATTCGGCAGGCCGAGGTTCTCCGTGACGGTGCAGCCGCCCAGTACGGCTCGGACGCCATCGCGGGAGTCTTGAACTTCCAGTTGAAGAACGCTCCCTCGGGAGGCAGCCTGGAAGTCCAGACCGGAGCGTTCCTCGATTCAAACCCGGGAGACCTGGCAACCTGCGGCTCGGGGATCATTGGCGACATCGAGCACTCCTGTAACGGAATCGGCGGGCACGGCCAGAATTTGTCGGTAGCCGGCAACGTCGGGCTGCCCTTGGGAGAGAACGGTTTTCTCAACCTCAGCATGGAGTACGGCACCGCCAACCCCACCAACCGCGCCATCCAGCGCAATGACGCCCAGAGCATTATCGATGCGGGCAACACCAATTTGCGTAACACGGCCCAGGTTTGGGGATCCCCCAGGGTCAACAAGGACCTCAAGCTGTTCGCCAACTTCGGCAAGATGTTCGAAAACAACTGGCAATTCTACGGCCACACCAACTACGCCACCCGCAAGGTGACCGGCGGGTTCTATTTCCGGAATCCCCACACCCGCGGCGGGGTCTTCCGCGGTCCCAGGATCCATCCTGTTTTGGGCATTCACGTGTACGACGCCGATGGCAAACGCACCAACTTCCCCAACCCCGACGAGGATGATCCTACCGAGGCCGACTACCGCAACGCTGTCGTGTACGACAAGTTCGGTGCGGATGTGAGCCTTCCCGGAGAAAAGGGACTCCCTTCACTGCTGGTCGGTGACCGGACCTGGGCGCAAACCGGGGTGCCGGAATCCGGCAACTGCCTCCCGATTCCGATTGTCGATAACGTCCCCGACGCGGCCGCGCTGGCTTCCGTCGAGGCTGACCCCAACTGCTTCACTCTCTACAGTCGCTTTCCTGGAGGGTTCACGCCGCAATTCGGAGGCGACCTGATCGACTACTCGCTGGTCACCGGCCTGCGCGGGTTCGCCGACAGCGGTTTCACCTGGGACGCCAGCGCCGGCATCGGCACCAGCGAGATCGACCAGTTCATTTTCGATACGGTCAACGCCTCCGTCGGCTACGACACGCCGACCTCCTTCAGGCCAGGCATCTACCGGCAGCAAGAGGTCAACTTCAACTTCGACGTTTCCTACCCTGTCCACGAGTACGTGCACCTGGCCGCGGGCACCGAGTGGCGGCAGGAGAAGTTCACCATCGGCGCCGGCGACCAGCCCTCGTGGGAGATCGGCCCCTATGCCGCCCAGGGCTTCAGCTCCGGTTCGAACGGCTTCAACGGCTACCGGGCCGACACCACGGCGGGTGAGTGGAGCCGAAGCAACGTGGCCGTCTATGGCGACGCCGAGTTCTCCGACCCCGGGGACAAGTGGACCATCGGTACGGCCCTCCGGGTGGAGGACTTCCAGGACTTCGGCACCACCGTCAACGGCAAGCTCTCGGGGCGGGTGGAACTGAACGACAGCGCTGCCTTGCGCGGCGGCATCAGCAGCGGGTTTCGGGCCCCGACACCCGGGCAGCAGAACGCCTTCAACGTGACCACGGCCTTTATCGGCGGGCAGTTGACCAACAACGGGGTGGTCCCCGCGACCTCGGGCGTGGCCATGTCAAGGGGAGGCGGCCAACTCCAACCGGAGAAATCACTCAACTTCAGCGCGGGCATGGTAGTTGCTGAGGGCCCCTTCACCTTCACCGCGGATTACTTCCGGATCGACATCGACGATCGCGTCGCCCTGTCGCAGGAGATTAAATTGGAGGAACAAGAAATCCTTCAGCTGCTGGACGAAGGCATTCCGGAGGCACGCAACTTTCCGGTATTCCGCTTCTTCCTGAACGACTTCGCCACCACGACTCAGGGCATCGACCTGATCTCGACGGTCCTGGTGGGCAAAACGAGCTTCAGCGCGGTCTACAACTACACCGATACGGCGATCAAGGACGTTGAGTCGTCCGTGATCGACCGCTTCCGCATCACCACGCTGGAACGGGGGCTGCCCAACACGCGCTGGAACTTCGGCGTCACCCACGATGCCGGAAAGTGGATGCTGACGGGGCGCCTACACTACTACGGCGCCTTCTGGGACAGCGAGGACGGGCGCAACGCTAATGATGTAGCTCCGATGCAAGTGGCAGAGTCCTGGCTCTACCCCTCTTATTCCGGCAAGGCGCTGCTGGATCTCGAACTGGGAATCCCGCTGGGAGAAAGGGTCAAACTGGCCCTGGGAGGCGAAAACGTGCTGAACACCTACCCTGAGGTAAACCAGTACGGCGCCAGCACGGTGGGCAACCAATACGGCCAGTTCTCACCCTTCGGGTTCAACGGCGCCTACTACTATGTGCGGCTGAACTTCAGTTGGGGCGGGGACTTCTAGCTTGCGGTACAGTGCACCGGGGCCGAACGGCTCCGGTGCTCACCTGGATTGCCTCCGGCTTGCAATCGTTCAAGCCCGGCAATTCTCAAACGCCATCCCTTTGGATCAACAGGATGGACAGGACAAACAGGATTGCGTGGCGCTTCTTCCTGTAAATCCTGTTTATCCTGTCTATCCATGTTTCCTTCCAATCACGTCTTTTGCCGTTCCTCCGCTCGAGCGCCGAAATAGTCGGCGGTTTCGGCGGCGATCAGTCCACTCAGGCAAATAAGTCCGATCAGGTTGGGGATGGCCATGGCGCCGTTCATGACGTCGGAAACCGCCCAGACCGTATCCAGGGTCAGGGTTGCGCCGAAGAAGGTGGCCACGACCCAGGCAACCCGGTAGGCCATGGCCCACCGGGTGTGACCGGCAAGATACTCCAGGGCCTTTTCTCCATAGTAGTTCCAGCCCAGAATGGTGGAATAGGCAAACAGCACCAGCCCCAAGGAGACCACCAGACCGCCGAAATCTCCCGGAAGGCCAAGACTGAAGGCTCTGGTGGTCAGTGCGGCGCCCGAATCCCCGCTGTTCCAGACCCCGGTTCCGATGATGACGAATCCCGTGATCGAACACACCACCAGCGTATCGATGAAGGTCTGGGTCATGGACACCAGCGCCTGGGTCACCGGGTGCCGGGTTTGAGCCGCGGCGGCGGCAATCCCGGCTGATCCCATGCCGCTTTCGTTGCTGAAGATTCCCCGGGCAACCCCGAACCGGATGGCCTGCATGACAGTGGCGCCGGCAAATCCTCCGGCGGCGGCGGCGGGAGTGAAGGCCGATACCACCACCTGGTGGACGACACCCGGGACCTCCTGCCAATGAATGGCCACCACGGCCAGGCCGCTGATCAGGTAGAGGACGATCATGCCCGGCACCAGGGCGCTGACCACCTTTGCGATGGAGCGAATTCCCCCCAGGGTGACCACACCGGTCGCCAAGGCAATGCCGACTCCCGTCCATACGAATGGAATGCCGAAGGAGGTCTGCAGCGCCTGGGCCACCGAGTTGGATTGCACCGTATTCCCGATTCCGAAACTGGCGCAAACCGTCAACACCGCAAACAGCACGGCCAGCCACTTCTGATTCAGGCCCCGCTCCAGGTAATACATCGGCCCGCCGGCCATCTCCCCTTTCTCATCCGTGATCCGGTACTTGACGGACAGCAGAGCTTCACCGAATTTGGTGGCCATCCCCACCAGTCCTGTCATCCACATCCAGAAAAGCGCACCCGGACCTCCGGAGGCAATGGCCGTAGCCACACCGGCGATGTTGCCGGTGCCGACGGTTGCGGCCAGGGCGGTCATCAAGGCCTGGAAGTGGGAGATATCTCCTTCGGCCTGGGGCTCGCGTCGCTGGATCAGGGCCAGATGGAGAGAGGGCAGCAGCTTCCTGAACTGAAGTCCCTTGAGCTTGATCGAGAGGAACAGACCGGTCCCCACCAGCAGGACCAGCATGGGCGGTCCCCAGACGATGTCGGAGGCTATTTCAAGCAGACCAACCTGTTGCATAGGATTCTCCCCTGTCGATGCCGAACCATACCCCACTTCCCGCCGAGAGACAATCTCTGTCTCAGCGCGAGAATCGGGATCTTACCTGAAACAAAAGGCAAAAGAGTTATCCACCAAGGGGCACGAAGGACCACGAAGGGCCACTAAGGCGCTGAGGTCAACGCGACGGGGTACCAAGGTCGCGGCGGGATGTTCGATTACTGATTGTCACACTCTGGTTCGATCCGCACGGCACGGCGGGGCCGGGCCCGCGGACAAACGGGAGTTCCCCAAAAGGCGCCCGTCAGCTTTCAGAGAAGTTGCCCCCCGGACACCCTCCATCGCACCATCGGGACGACCCACCCGGGAGCGCGGGCGTCCCGCCCGCATCCTTTCCCTTGCATCCATGTTCAATAAGTAGAAAACCGGTTTGGCACGACATGGCCCTTGTTCCCGACAGGCCATGAAGATTCGTTGTTTCACCCTCGTATGATCCGCCCGACAGCGGGGCAGCGCTGGGGACGTTGTTGTGTTACAGTACACCCATGGACTCAGTGCCAACTTCTTCACCGGTCCCCTTCCGGCGGGCTCGGCATGGAGTTCCCGATCCCTCCGGAGCTGGTCCGGCGCCGTCGAAAACCTGCTTCAAGCTGGGATTTCTCATCTTGCTGGCCCTGTCGGTGCCGGAGCACACGCACTTAGTTCGGAATGTGGCCGCCCACGGTCCGCCTACGACAGAAGAGGCACCTTCAGGGAAAGATTGGCCTCTGATTCTGGCACGTGTGCGCAGCAACGCTCTGGCCTACAGCGCACAACTGCCCGATTTCATCTGCAAGCAGACAACTCGGCAATTTATTCGCACCGTGGCTCCGACCGTGGGGTGGAAGATAGCCGGCAGCTTTATGGCGGAACTCTCCTACTATGACAGGAAGGAGCACTACGAAATACTGTCAGTCAACCGGAAACCGGCGCCAGCGGGAACAACCATAGAGAATCTGGGAGGAGGGCTTTCCATCGGAGAGTTCGGCTCCGCGCTGCGAGGCTTGTTCGAACACAGAACTCAGGCCGAGTTCGAACTCATCGGGCTAAAGACAATCAACGGGCTCGAGACACTCTGCATCGCCTTCAAGGTATCTCAGGAACGGTCGAAACGGTTTATTACAGTTAACGATAGAACCATCATGACCGCCTACCGAGGGCGCTGTTGGGTCAATCCCGATACCTATGAGGTCGTCCGTCTGGAGAAGAAGGCCGTGGACGTTCCCCGGAAATTTCCGGTGACCCAGTTTGACATGACGGTCGACTATGCGCCGGTCACCATCGCCGGCACCTCCCACTGGCTGCCAAAGGAGGCCGAGATCTGGATCAGCCGCCGCCTCCCTGGAGTCTCCCTAAAGAACTCCCGCATACGAACCAAGAGCAAAATTCGATTCGACGGTTACCGCAGATTCGGAACCGGTGTCAAGCTGGTGACCGAGTAGCCCGTCGGGTGGCCCTGACGTGGGGATCGATCGAGGGAGAACAGCCAATCGTCAATGAAGACGAACCACGAATGAACACCAATAAACACAAATAGACCAGAAAATAGAGGGACCCCCTTCAACCAAAAGTAGCACGCACAGCGCCAGGAAGGCATCGGCAATCACTCTCGCCTCGAGGGGGAGTGATTGGTGGTGCAAGTCGGCAAGGTATTCGTGCTCCTTCCTATCGTTCTTCGTGGCGCTGCAGGGACTCCTTTCGAGCTTTTTACAACCCTTATAGTCCCTTCGCAGATAACTCTTTCTTGTCTCTTCCCAACCCTTGGCGGATCCCTCTTGACTCTCCTCCAACCCCTTGGTGGCCCTTCGTAGTCCTTGGTGTCACTTTGTGGATCGCTCTTTTTCTTTTGTCTTTTTTCGTTTGTTTCAAGTAAGAACCGGTCTCCGGGGCCTCCGCGCGTTCGGCCCTCTGCTGTCGCCGCCTTCGCGGCTCGACGCGGAGCTACCCCTTTCCAATGGCCCGTGCCGGGCATAGCCCGGCCCGCGCCCGGCTTACGCCCACGGCTACCTGCTGCCGCCGCTCCGCGGCTCAATGGGTCGCCCGGGCGTTCGCCCGGGATTATCAATTGCCAACAAGTGTCGCCCCCGCCCTGTCGGGCGGATCATTCGAAAGTGAAACAATCAGGAATCGATCATCCCTTCGCGACCCTGGCATCCCGTTGCGGTTAACCTCAACGCCTTAGTGGCCCTTCGTCGTCCTTCGTGGAAAACTCTTTTTTCTTTGTCTCAGGAGAGCCGGTCTCCGGGGCCTCGCGCTTTCGGCCCTCTGCTGTCGCCGCCTTCGCGGCTCGACGTGGAGCTACCCCTTTCCATGGGCTTACGCCCACGGCTACCTGCTGCCGCCGCTCCGCGGCTCGATTGGTCGCCCGGGCGTTCGCCCGGGATTATCAATTGCTAACAAGTCCCGCCCCCGCCCTGTCGTGCGGATCATACGAGGGTGAAACAATCAGAAATTGAAAATCCCTTCGCGACCTTGGTATCCCGTCGCGGTTAACCTCAGCGCCTTAGTGGCCCTTCGTCGTTCTTAGTGGCCCTTCGTGGATAGCTCTTTTGCTTTTGTCTTTTTTCCTTTGTTTCAGGTGTTTCAGGCAAGCCGGGCCCCCGCCCTGGTGTGTGGATCATACGAGAGTGAAACAATCAGAAATCGACCATTCCTTCGCGACCTTGGTACCCCGTCGCGGTTAACCTCAGCGCCTTAGTGGCCCTTCGTCGTTCTTCGTGTGTCTTCGTGGATCACTCTTTTTCTTTTGTCTTTTTTCGGTTGTTTCAGCCACCGGGGTGGCCGCGGAGCTGCAGGAGCGGGTCCTACTCGGGAGCTACCGGCACGACTCCCGAGGCCTCCACATCCCCCGTCCTGTGCATCTCCGGCGGGGACTTGATCCCGAAAACCCATCGAAAGATCCCTTTGAAATCTTCCAGGATCAAGTAAAGGGAAGGAACCAGCCCAAGGGTTATGAAAGTGGCGAAGAGGACTCCGAAGGCCAGCGATATCGCCATCGGGATCAGAAACTGGGCCTGCACGCTCTTCTCCAGGATGAGCGGCGTAATGCCGGCCGCCGTGGTCAGAGAGGTCAACAGAATCGGCCGAAAACGCACGATGCCGGCCTGATGAACCGCCTGGACCAGAGGCATGCCCTGCTTGCGATGTTCGTTGATGAAGCTGACCAGGACCAGGCTGTCGTTGACCACGATTCCGGTCAAGGCCACCACCCCAAGAATGGTGAGAATACTGGTCGAATAGCCCAGAATGATGTGGCCCCAGATGGCGCCGACGATCCCGAAGGGTACGGCTGACAGCACGATCAATGGCTGCAGGTAGGATCTGAAGGGAATGGCCATCATGGCGAAGATTCCCAGTACAACCAGGGCGAATCCCTGGGCCAGTCCTTCCAGAGTCTCCTGTTGATCCCGCTGTTGTCCCTCAAAGCTGTAGGCCAATCCCGGAGTTCCCCTCAGCAGATCCGGGAAGAACCTGGCGTCCATGTCGCCCAGGACTTCATTGGCTGTCGTCACCGCCGGGTCTACATCCGCGGTGACGGTAATGGTTCGCTGTCGATCCACTCGAGAAATGGTCGCGAAGCCTCGTCCCATCTGGGCCGTGGCCACTGTCGAGAAGGGAACTTCACTGCCGTCGGGGGTTCGAATTCTCATTCTCTCCAAGGTTCCCACCGATCGCCTCTCTTCGGCAGGATAGCGCACCATCACTCTTACATCGTCCCTTCCCCGCTGAATTCGCTGGGCTTCCTCTCCAAAAAATCCCTGACGGACCTGGCGGCCCAGGTCCTGCAGCGACAGACCAAGGGACTCCGCTTTGGGCGTGATGGCCAATTTCAGCTCAGGCTTGCCTCCCCGAAAGGAATCGTTGATCTCGATCACACCCGGATACTGGCTCAGCTTCTCCTTGGTGGCAGCCGCCAGTCGACGGAGCTCGTCGATGTCCTGACTGCTGAGCTGTATATCGATGGCCTTTCCGCTTTGAATCAGATTTGTATTGAACGTAAGCTCAACGGCCCCCGGAATGGGTCCGGCCAGCTCCCTCCACCGGGCGCCGATCTCACGACTGGTGATGCTCCTCGATTCCGAAGGAACCAATTCGATCATGACCTCCGCCCTGTAAGGGGTGGAATACCGGTTGGCGTCACCCGATCGATCGCCGCGTTCGGACTGAGCTCGATTGGGTTGCTCTCCCACGACGGTCAGGACATGACGGAACACGGACCTGCCCGATTCTTGTTTGATCTCCCCATCCAGTTGAAAGGCGGCCTTCTCGATCCTCCGAATGGCCTGGGCGGTCACCGCGGCCGGGGTCTCCTGGGGCATCGTCAAGTCGACAACCACGAAGTCGGATTCGATTTCGGGGAAATAGGTGAAGTCTATCAGCCCCCCGGCCACAAGACCCGCGGTCATCAGCACGGTGGCCAGGGCCACGGCCAATGTGAGGTAGCGCCACTCCAGCACGATCAGGAACATCGGCCGGTAAACCCTCTGAATGAATCTGTCCAGGCCATTCCCGAAAAACCCGAAGAAACCGTCCCAGATCCGGGTCAGGAGAGATTTAGACCGCCCTTCCCTTGGAGGACGATAGTGGGAAACATGATAGGGCAGGACCAGCTTGGATTCGATGAGCGAAAACATCAGGGTCGGAATGACGATCAGGGGTATCACCCGCCAGATCGGCCCGGCCCCCCCCTGCACAAACAGCATCGGAGTAAAGGCCATGGCCGTGGTCAGCACCCCAAAGACCACGGGCACGGTGACTCGCTGAGTTCCCTCAATCGCCGCCGACAGACCTTTCCCGGTCGCCTCCTGCCTGGAATAAACACTCTCTCCAACCACGATGGCGTCGTCCACCACAATCCCCAGAACCATGATGAAAGAGAAAAGGGAAACCATGTTGATCGAAACATCGAACACGGGCATCAGCGCCATGGTCCCCAGGAAGGAAATGGGAATGCCGATGGTCACCCACAAAGCCAGCCGAAGACGCAGGAACAGGGTCAGAACCACAAAGACGAGCACCAGCCCGGTCAGGCCATTCTTGATTAGCAGGTTCATACGGCTTTCCAGAATCGCGGACTGATCCCCCCAGGTGGTGAGAGCGATGCCGTCCGGCATCCGACCCTGTGCTTCGGCCACATAGTCCTTGACTGCCCGGGCCACCTCCAGGGCGCTCTCATCGCCGACCCTGAAGGCCTGGACCATCACGCTTGGCTTGCCGTCGAGCCAGGAAAACTTGTCCGCGTCTTCGAACCCATCCACCACCCGGGCCACATCGCCCAGTTGCAAGCGACTCCCGTCCTGCCGGGTGAGCAGGGTCAACTTGGCGAATTCCTCGCCCCGGTAGGCCTGTCCCTTGGTCCGCAGAAGGATCTCCCCGCTCTCGGCCTTGACCGAACCGCCCGGAAGATCGAGCGATCTTCGCCGGACCGCTGCCGCCACTTGATCAAAGGTCAGTCCGTGGCGTCTCAGATCTTCCTCGGAAACCTCTATCGAGATTTCATAGAGTCGCGCGTTCCTCAACTCAACCTGGCTGAGTTCCGGAAGCAGCAACAAGTCATCCCGAACCCGCTCACCCAGCCGTTTCAGGGTCAACTCGTCGGCCTCCCCCGAAATGGAAACGAAGATCACCTGGTTTCGGATTCTGGCCTCCTCGATCACGGGTTGCTCGGTTTCCTCGGGAAACGTGTCGATGGCGTCCACCCTCGCCTTGACTTCGTCCAGGAGCGCCCGTGGGTCGTAGCCCGACTCGATTTCGATTCGTACCGTTCCCATGCCCTCGTTGGCCGTCGACCGAACCCTCTCGATACCCTCCAATCCCTGCAGCGCTTCTTCCACGCGGATACAGACGGCTTCCTCGACTTCTTCCGGAGCAGCGCCGCGATAGCTCACCGATACAGAGATGACACCGGCCGTAAATTCGGGGAAGACCTCTTTCTTGAGATCGGGAAGCGTGATTGCGCCCGCCATGACGACCGTAATCATCAGCAGGTTGGCAACCACTCCGTTTCGTGCAAACCAGGCAATGAGCCCGTTCATTGCTCCTCCAGTGACTCCACGCCTTCGCAATCAGACAGGATCCTGCTCCGCGACCGAGTCGTCCACAACCTCTACCCTCATGCCGTTGACCGGCGTCTGAACCACCGACACACACACGCGCTCTCCCTCACTGAGACCGGAGGCGATCAGGACCTGGTCGCGCTCGGCGCGCAGAATTTCAACCGTGCGATAGTACAGGCGGTCGGTCTCATCCACTACCAGGACCTGATCGCCCCTCAGGACGGACCGCGGCAACACGACCACGTCGCTCACCCACCTCCCCCGGATTTCAGCCTCGACGAACATCCCGACGGCCAGTGGAGGACGACTCCGGTCACTGCCTCTGCCGTAGGGGTCCTTGACCTCGGCGACGGCGTGCACCATTCGGGTGCGGGGATCGATTTCACCCTCGGTCCGAAGAATGCGACCCGACCACTGATGGCTCTTCCCCGCAAACTCGGCACTCAAAACGACTGTAGTGCCCCCTGTGGCTTGGGATTGCCCCCGATAGGCAAGAGGCAGGTGAAGGTATGCCAGTTCGTCATCCGGTATCGGGAGACGGACCTCGGCGAAATCGACCCCGTAAAGTCGCGCCAGTGCGGCTCCGGGGGCTACGAATTGACCGACATCGACCGTCTCCGACCAGACCCGGCCGTCGTAGGGAGCTTTGACCTGGGTGCGCTCCAGATCGTACTCGGCATGTTCCAGGGCCGCTTCAGCCGCCGCCAGCGACGCTTTTGCCTCATGAATCTGGGGTTCTCGCAACACCAGCGAGGTGGGAGGGCCGCTGCCCAGGTTTTCCCACTCCTGCCTGGCCAAGGCGGCTTCCTGCTCCTCGGTTGCCAGCTTGAGCCCGGCTTGGGCCACCGCGGCGCGGGCCCGCACCACGGCCAATTGATAGACCCTCGAATCGATTCGGAGGAGCACTTCCCCGGCGTCGAAGAACCCTCCGGCAACCAGTGCCGGCGACACCCAAACCACTCGCCCCGAAACTTCCGGGGTCAACTGCGACGTGGTTTTCGGCGCCACGGTACCCTCGGCGTGCACTGTCAACCGGCGACTTTCCGGTTTCACTTCCATGATGTGAACCAGCGGCAGCGAGATTTCCGGCGGACGCTGCTCCGGCTCGGGCTTGGCTCGTATAATCAGAAGGGCGACGTAGGCGCCCAGGGCCAATACCAGGATGGGAAGTCCGATCTTGAGTGCTAGTTTCATACCCACTTTCCTTTGGGATTACGGCAGACTCAAACCTGTTGAGTAAATTCCCTCAGAAGCTCCCGCCCAGGGCCAGATGCAGGTTGACGCGGTTGTCGAGCTGCAGGCGCCTGAGGGTCAGCAACTGGCTTTCCGAATCGATGGCCGTCCTTTGTGCAGCCAGCAAGGTAATGATCCCTGCCAAACCCGAGCGGTAGCGCTGCTCGGCCAGGTCCCGGGCGGCCAGGGATTGTTCCGCTGCCTCCTCCAATGCCTGCCGTCGCCGTCGGATCACCTCTTCGGCCGCCAATGCCGCTTCCACGTCGTTGTAGGCAGTCAGAACGGCGCTCTCGTATCTGGCCGCCGCCTCCTCCGCCCGCGCCTGGTTGAGGGTAACTCCGGCCTTCAGCCTGCCCCGGTTGAAGACCGGCTGGACTACGTTTCCGATCAGAGACCAGACCAACAATTCAGCCGACAGCAGGCTCTGCAACTGGTCGCTGGAAGTCCCGAAGGTGGAGGTGAGGCTGAAACTGGGCCTGAGCTGAGCCTTGGCCTCGGCGATTCTGGCATCGGCTGCCAGCAAATCCCGTTCGGCCGCCACCAGATCGGCCCGGCGGTGGACCAGCTCGGAAGGCAGGCCGGTCGGGACTCGGTCGGGCCCCTTGGGCAGGTCCTTCCCCAGCTCACGGCGACCATCCGGATAGTCGCCCATGAGAATCTGGAGCTGGCGGACGCTGCGGTCCGCAAGCTCCAGCCGCGATTGCAGCGACGCTTCGGCGATGCTCAACTCGGCCAGGGCCAGTCGCAGATCCAAGGCAGGCCGGACACCGCCTTCAAAGCGTGCCCGAATGCGCCCGGCCGATATCCGGTAGCTCTCCACCGAGGATCGAGCCAACTCGACCTGTCGGTGGGCCTCAATCGCCGCAAACCAGGCTCTGGCTGCCTGGGCCGAGAGCGACAAGCGGGCCGCCGCAAGTTCCGCCTGGCGGGCTTGGGCGTTGGCCACTGCGGCCAGCTTCCCGGCCTTCAGCTTTCCCCACAAGTCCGCCTCCCAAGCCAGATTGAGCGATAGACCCGTGCTCGAGAAAGTCCGGCTCAACACGCTCCCTTCCGCACCGGGCAAACGAAGCCCCAAAAAGTTCTGCTTCCGGCCTCCCAGGTCGAATCCGGCGTCCAGCCGGGGCAATTGGGATGCCGCGGCAATGCGAGTCTGTGCCTGGGCTGCTTCGATGCGAGCCGCAGCCGCTCGCAGATCCTGGTTTCGTTCCAGGACTCGAGAGACCACCTGATCCAAATCCCCGTCGCCAAAAGAGGTCCACCAATTGCCTTGGACATCGGCCGGAAGCCCTTCCCCACCGGTCCAGGTGTCGGGAACGTTAACTATCGAGGCTCGTTGGGGCCGCTGCAGTGATCGATTGCAGCCGGCAGTCACGGCCGACAACACGACCACCAGCAAGACACTGCAAACCCAGCGTCCACCCTGGATCATCCCGAAACCTCCCTTTTACCCCGACCTGCAAGTTCCCGGATCTTTGTTTGTGGGAGCGGCGCCCGCAGTCCGGCGGTGGCGAACCGGGTGAGCCGTTCAATGTTGGCCTCGACCTCGTTCCCTTGGCCGGATTGGGCGCCCAACTGATCCACGAATCCTCCTTGCATCAAGGTGTGAACCATGGCTCCGATGACAAAGTGCATGCGCCACATGAGTTCCGTCTTGGGCAGGTCGGGCGCCGCCTGCTCGAATGCCGCCGAAAATCGCAGGACCACCTCCTGAAAAAGATCCACTGAAAGAAACAGGGTGTCAAGCCGGCTCCCCACCTTTTTCGGCGAAACCGCAGATATGGGGGCTCACTACCGGCAGGGGCGCCTGAAATTCCTCCCACTTCAATTGGGAGAAACCGGCTCGAGCGATCTGCACCCGGGTGTCCGCATCGGGCCGGCAACCGTCCAGCAGGCTGCTCCACACCGGACGCACCCCGCGCTGAATCCATCGCAGCCAACTGCCTTGCGGCGCCGCCACGTGCTCCAGAAAGCAGTAGCGCCCTCCAGGCTTGAGCACCCGCAGAATTTCCTCCAAGACCGCTTCCACCCGGTCCACCGAGCAGAGAACCAGGGTTCCGACCACGGCATCCACGCTGGCATCCTCCAATCCCAGGTCCTCTGCCAGACCGACTTTCAATCGAACCGGCCGGTCCAGCCGAGCGGCCTCATTCCGAATGTAGGGGTGGAAACAGGGATTGGGCTCGATGCCGGTCCACCGGACTTTCCTGGGCAGGAAGGACAGATTGACGCCGCTTCCGGGTCCGATTTCCACGACTTCCCCGGAGAGATCACCGAGCAGGCTCCGCTTGCGTTCGGCCATCCAGCGCTCGTAGGGGCCGGTTCCGTGAGCCATACCCCAGGCGAAGGCCCGTGCTCGCCAACTGTGCTCTCCGGCTCGACGCATGCGGCCAGTATAGAGTCCTGTCTCAGAAATAGCATTACCGTCTCCGATAGAGGTTCTACAGGGGAACGGCGGCTGTGGTATCTTGATTCCGGCTCGATCGGTCGTCCCGGTGGAAACTCATGGCAGCTCCCCAACCCCTGGCAAATCTCCGACAGTTTCTTCAACTCCTGCGGCGAGAGAACCAGCTCGCCACCATCGAGGTCGAAGTGGACCCCTATCTGGAAGCCGCCGAGATCCATCGGCGAGTGATCCGGCAAGGCGGTCCCGCCCTGCTGTTCAAACGCATCCGGGGAAGCCGGTTTCCTGTGGTCACCAATCTGTTCGGCACAGCGCGGCGCATCGAGCTGGCATTTGGCAGGGGCCCCCAGCAACTGGTCCGACAGGTGGCCACTTTGGCCCAGACCCTGCTGCCGCCCCGCCTGGGGCGCCTGTGGGGCCACCGCAACCTGGCCTGGGAAGCCCTCAAGCTGGGGACTCGCAGCGTCCCGAGGGGACCGGTGCTGGAATCCGACCAGCAGCCCGCGGACCTCTCCCGCCTGCCGATTCTGACCACCTGGGAAGAGGACGGCGGCCCCTTCATCACCCTGCCCCTGGTCTACACCCAGCACCCGGGCAATGGAAGCCACAACCTGGGAATATACCGCCTCCAGGTCTATGACAACCGATCCACCGGAATGCACTGGCAGATCCAGAAGGGAGGGGGGTTTCACTACGACGTGGCCGAGACCTCGAACGAAGCCCTGCCGGTCACGGTCTTCCTTGGGGGGCCTCCGTCGCTGATCCTGGCCGCAATCGCTCCCCTTCCCGAGAACGTCGGAGAACTGATGGTGGCTTCCTTGCTGGCAGGCCACCGAATCCCCATGGTTCACCCGGCAGGCAGCCCGCATCCCTTCCCCGCGGAGGCGGAGTTTGTGCTGCAGGGGACCGTCCCGCCACGAGAGCGACGCAGGGAGGGTCCCTTCGGCGACCACTATGGCTATTACTCGCCGGCGCACGACTACCCCGTATTCCGGGTGGAGCGGCTGCGGCACCGGAGCGACGCCGTTTATCCGGCAACCGTGGTAGGCAAGCCACGGCAGGAGGACTTCTTCATCGGGGACTATCTGCAGGAACTGCTCAGTCCCCTGTTCCCCCTGGTCATGCCCGGAGTGCGGGACCTGTGGAGCTACGGGGAGACGGGCTTTCATTCCCTGGCCGCGGCCGTCGTGCGCGAACGCTACGGTCGGGAAGCCATGAGCTCCGCGTTCAGGATCCTGGGGGAAGGTCAGCTCTCGCTGACCAAGATCCTGATGGCGACCGACACCCCCATGAACCTGAGGGACTTCCCCGCCCTGCTGCAACACGTCCTGGAACGCATCGAGTGGGAGACCGACTTCTTTATCCTCTCCAACCTTTCCATGGACACGCTGGACAGTTGCGGACCGCAGATCAACCGGGGCAGCAAGGCCATCTTGTTGGGAATGGGAGCCCCGAAGCGCGATCTGCCCCGGCAGTTTCAGGGCGAGGTTCCCGCCGGGGTGGGAGAAGTCGCCGCCTTTTGCCCCGGATGCCTGGTGATTGGCGGTTCCAGCTTCTCGGAGGAGCCCGGCCAACCGGAACGCCTGGTCCAATGGCCCGGCTTTCAGCCCTGGCCCCTGCTGATCCTGACCGACGACCCCTCCATAGCCGGAGACTCCGCCCGCTTCCTGTGGTCGGTCTTCACCCGCTTCGAGCCGGCTGCCGACGTGCATGCGGCTCAGACCACCATCCGGCGCCATCATCTCTGTTACCAAGCCCCCATCCTGATAGACGCCAGAATGAAACCCTCCTATCCCCCGGAGGTCGCCTCCTCGCCCGAAGTGGAAAAAACCGTAGACCGGCGCTGGAGGGAGTACTTTCCGGAAGCGCATCTTCGTGGATAACTCTTTTCCCGTTCGGTCAAGTCATCTAAACTATCGGACATCGACCGCAGGGGGAGCAGCCAGACATTTACCCGCGCCGGCCGAGCGGCTGCGACTCCTGTTTCAGCCCGATTGGCTGCCCCGACACCCCGGCCCCGCCTCTCCGGCATGGCGATGAAAGGGATGAAATGGCCTTATTCCAGAAAAATAGCGGCGTCAGTCCGCAAACGGTGCTTCAAACCCTCAAGAGCATCCGGGACCCCGACCTGCAGGAAGACATCGTCGGACTGAACTTCGTGAAGGATCTCACCATCAAGGGATCCAGGGTCGCCTTCACGATCGAGTTGGCCAATCCTGCCTGCCCGGTCAATGACCAGATCAAGGCCGAAGCCGAACGCCTGGTCGGCTCGCTCGAGGGAGTCCGCTCGGTCTCCGTGGAGATGAGTTTCAAGGTGACCCGCCGGCAGGATTCCCAAAGCCGAACCCTGATACCGGGCGTAAGCAACACCATTGCCGTGGCCAGCGGCAAAGGCGGGGTGGGGAAATCAACCGTCGCGGCCAATCTGGCTGCCGCGCTGATGGAATGCGGAGCCCGGGTTGGATTGATGGACGCCGATGTCTACGGCCCCAGCCTCCCCACCCTGATGGGTTCCTCGCACACGCCTCAAGTGGTCGGGAACCGAATCGTCCCTCCGGTGGTTCACAAGGTCAAGATGATTTCCATGGGCTATTTCCTGCCCAAGAATGAGGCGGTCATCTGGAGAGGCCCCATGTTGCACAAGATGATCCATCAGTTTCTGGGAGAGGTGGAATGGGGGGATCTGGACTACCTGGTGATCGACCTGCCGCCCGGCACCGGGGACATTCAGCTCAGTCTGTGTCAGACCATTCCCCTGACGGGCGCCGTCATCGTCTCCACCCCTCAGGACCTTGCCCTCAAAGTGGCCTCCAAGGCGATCGCCATGTTCAGGAAGCTCAATACGCCCATCCTGGGGGTGGTCGAGAACATGAGCCATTACACCTGCGCCCACTGCGGGCAACGGGACGATATCTTCGGTCACGGAGGCGCCAGCCAGGCCGGCCGGGAGATGGGCCTTCCTTTCCTGGGTGAGATTCCCTTGAGCAGCGAGATCCGGCTTGCCAGTGACAGCGGCGAACCCACGGTATTGGGTCGCAGCTCCTGCCGTGAAGCCTTCCAGGCCATTGCCGGTGCGGTGGCCGCCCGGGTCAGCATCGCCAACCATGCCGCCGTCCAGGCCCCGACCATCGAGGTCTGACGGTGGTTCCTGTTTCCATCAAACTCTCGGCGCCCGGCGGTGTGGCCGTCAGGTGGAGCGACGGGCATGCCGCCACCTACTCCTACGCCTACCTGCGCCGGCGATGCCCCTGTGCCATCTGCCGCGACACCCCCCCCGTGGTCAAGACCGAGCCCGACCCCTTTCCGATTCACGGCAAGGGCCCGATCGCGGCCACGGGAGCCACTCCTATCGGCCACTACGCCATCCAGTTCCACTGGAATGACGGGCATGCCGACGGCATCTACTCCTACTCCTATTTGCGGGAGATTTGTCCCTGCGAAGACTGCCGGGGCGGTAAGACCTGACCGCACTTCCCCTCAGGCGAAAGCCTCTTCGATCACTTCGCCACCGTTGATGGTGGCTCGCTCCGACCTGCCGTTGTGAAGGTAGGTCAATTTGAGGTGGTTCAAGCCCAGCAAATGCAGCATGGTGGCGTGAATGTCATGGACATGGCAGGGTCGCTCAGCCGCCCGCAGCCCAATATCGTCTGTGCTTCCGATCACCTGTCCGCCCTTGATTCCGGCGCCGGCCATCCAGACGGTAAATCCCCACGGGTTGTGATCTCGACCTTCTCCCCTTTCGTTGAAGGGAGTCCGTCCGAACTCCCCTCCCCAAACCACCAGCGTATCCTCGAGCAAGCCGCGAGCCTTCAGGTCGGCCAACAATCCTGCAATGGGCTTGTCCGTCGACCGGGTCATCTTCGAGTGGTTGCCTTCCAGGTCTTCGTGGGCGTCCCAACCCTGGCCGCTGCCCGAGTAACACTGAACAAATCGCACACCCCGCTCGACCAATCGACGGGCCAGGAGACAGTTTCGGCCAAAGGTCGCAGTCGTTTCATCGTCCAGACCGTATAGTCTTCTGGTTGCCTCGGATTCCCGGCTCAAATCGATGGCCTCGGGGGCTGACGATTGCATCCGATAGGCCAACTCATAGGAATTCAAACGGGCCTCCAGTTCAGTGTCCTCGGCCTTGTCGGCTGCATAGAACCTGTTGAGGGCCGCCAGGTAGTCCAGCTTGCTGCGCTGCTGTCTGTCCGTGATCCCTTCAGGAGTTTTCAGGTGGAATATGGGTGACCCGTCCTTGCGGAATAAAGTGCCTTGGTAAGCAGCCGGCAGAAACCCGGAACTCCAGTTCTTGGGGCCCCCAACCACCTGCTTTACCTCCCTGAGTATGACAAAGACCGGGAGGTTCTGGTTGGCGCTGCCCAGACCATAGGTGGCCCAGGCACCCAACGAGGGCCGACCGGCCAGGATCGAACCCGTATTCATTTGACAAAGCGCACCCACGTGGTTGATACCCTCCGCGTAGCAGGATCGGAATACCGCCATATCGTCGACGTGCCGAGCCACCTGGGGGTACCAATCAGACACCCAGATACCGCTCTCCCCGTGCTGCTTCCAGCTGCGCTTGGAGGGCATCAAGGTGTTGTTTGCCGTACCCTTGTTGGCTGTGAAGGGACGGACAAAGGACTCGGGCATTGGTTGTCCCGCCAGCCTGTCCAACTCCGGTTTCGGATCGAACAGGTCGACGTGGCTCGGTCCTCCTTCCATAAATAGCCAAATGACCGATTGAGCCTTGGCGGGGTGGTGGGGCTGTTTGGCGGCCAGAAGTCCATTGCCGCCGTCCGCTGCCGCCTGGGCAAAGTAGCCATCCTTGTTGAGAAGATAAGTCAGGGCGACGGAACCGAAACCGCTCCCCGCCCGGCGCAGAAAATCACGTCGGGAGGCCAAGGAAAGAATGTGAGGCTCCTTTTCAACCATTCTCAACTCCCGAGACAGGACACCAGCCCACCCCCAGGGGTGTGTTCGCTCCCGCTAATTCCGATAGGTAAACTCGTTTGAATTGATGATCATGTGGCAAAGATCGACCAGTGCCGCCGCGTCTACCGGATCGACGTTATAGGGACGCATCAAGGGCAACACCAGCTTTTTGCCCTCCGCGGCATGCTCTGCGATGACCCCACGATGGCGACGCAGGAAATCCAGGGCCGCGTCCTTCTCATCGCCCGTCGGTTGCCGTGAATAGGCCAGGCGATAAGCCATGTCGATCTGGGCATCGGGGTCAAAACCTGCCGAGAAAAGCACCCGGCCTGCAAACCCTCGAGCCCATTCGAGCACCACCTCACTGTTCAGCAAGGTGAGCGCTTGCAGCGGGCTGGTCGTAATGTCCCGGCGCGGACAACTTTCGTGAGTGTCCGGCAGGTCAAAGGTTTCAAACATCGGATAGCGCGTGTTGCGGCGTATGAATACATAGAGGCTGCGGCGATTGCGCTCCGCCGGGTCTTGGGTGGTTTCCCAACTGGCTTTCATGCCGGGGGGAATCGGGGGAAAAACACTGGGGCCACCCATTTCCGGGTTCAACAACCCGGAAACCGCCAGCGCCGCGTCGCGGATGATTTCCCCTTCCAGGCGCTGCCGGGGGAAACGCCACAACAATTTGTTCTCCGGGTCGATCTGTGTTGCAGCCTCACGATGGAGGGAAGCCTGCCGATAGGTATTCGAGTTAAGGATGAGCCGGTGCAGGTGCTTGATGCTCCAGTTGTTTCGGATGAACTCCGTGGCCAGCCAGTCCAGTAACCGCGGGTGGCTGGGCAATCCGCCCGAAAGACCCAGATTGCTGGGTGTATCGACGATTCCCCGACCGAAGTGGTAATGCCAGATCCGGTTCACCATGACGCGAGCCGTCAAGGGATTGTCCGGATCGGCGATCCAGTTGGCCAATGCCGTACGCCGGCCCGTAGACTCCATCCCTGCCGGCGCCACGATCCTGGCCGGGCCGGGATCGAAGAGCGTAGGAAAACCGGGTTCTACCTCTTTCCCGGTTGCATCATAAACGCCCCCTGAGAGGACGAACGTGCGGGGCGCCTCGCGGCCCGCGTCCCCAATGCCGATACCGATCGGCAACTCACCCGGGTGCAAGTCCGAAAATTTGTCGAGTCTCGACTGGAGTTCCTTCCAGCGCTTCTTCTGTTCATCCTTGAGTTGGTTGACCACAGCCTGGGTCGGTGCATGATAGAGATAGGAGCCCGGGTCCAAAAAGGCCTGCACCTTGTAATACATCAACCACTGAAAGGGTGTTCGCTTCTCGGACGGGCTTAAGATCGCCTCCTTGATTGCCTCCGGATATCTTGCAATCAAATCGTCAAGGATCTCTTTGCGTTTCGGTTCCTCAAGGGCCGCCATTTCCTGGCGGATCGGGGCTGTCTTTTCCTCCCAGGCGACTAGCTGACGGCGATGCCGATCGGCAGCTTCCCGGGAGGCAAGCACGATATCGTCCCTGGCGCGGACATTGGCAAAAAAAGCCTGCAGCCGGTAGTAGTCCGCCTGCAGAAGTGGATCGAATTTATGGTCGTGACAGCGCGCGCACTCATAGGTGAGTCCCAAGAAAACCCCGCCCACCACAGAGGTAATGTCATGAAGTATTTCCTGTCTCCTCTGCACCAGGTTGCGGGCGTTGTGTTCATCGGGATAGAGACGGTTGAACGCCGTGGCCAAATTGGCATCGGGATCGTTCGACCAAAGTTCGTCACCGGCGATCTGCTCGCGCACGAAGCGGTCATAAGGCTTGTCGCTGTTGAACGATCGAATCAGGTATTCCCGGTAGCGCCATGCATTGGGGCGAGTTTGATCGGATTTGAAACCCTCGCTGTCGGCGTAACGAGCCAGATCAAGCCAGTGACGGGTCCACCGTTCTCCGTAGTGAAGGGAGACCAGGAGCCGGTCGACCACCTTCTCATAAGCTTTGGAGGATTGGTCTGCCAGAAAAGCATCGACGTCTTCCGTCATGGGAGGCAAGCCAATCAGATCAAAATAGGTACGGCGGAGAAGGGTCACCCGGTCCGCCGGCGGGGACGGATCCACGCCCTTGGCTTCCAGCTTGGCCAGCACGAAGGCATCGATTGGAGTTCGAACCCATTCCGAGTGGCGAACTGCCGGCACTTCCGGACGCTGAACTTTCTGAAAAGCCCAGTGTTTCCGTTGATGCGGACTGAAAGGCTCGTGCGGCGCCTTCCCTGACGAAGCGGCACTCGACACCAGCAGGGAAAGTAGGCACACCCATAATGCCAAAGGCCGAATAGCAACCTTTTTCTGCGGCTTCACCCGACAATCCTCACGCCGACTTGGGAGTCGAGATCCTGTGATCTCTTTCTTCAATGAATGACCCAAACCTACCATCGACCCCACCGAGTGTCAACGACACCTCCGCCAAAGAGCCTTCCCATTGGCCGTCAACCCCCCATTCGCTTCAGTCTGGCAACGGTCTCCAGGTGGTGGCTTTGGGGAAACAGGTCGATGATCTCCAGGGATTCCACCGCATAGCCCCGGCCCAGAAAAATCGCCAGATCTCTGGCCAGGGTCGAGGGATCGCAGGAAACATAGACGACCTGGTGAGCCTTGAGGTCGGCGACCTTCCCGACGGTGGTCTTGGGGATTCCGCTTCGGGGCGGGTCCAGCAGCACCAGGTCGATCCCCTCCAGATCCCGGCGGCGGTCCCGCAGAAAGGTGTCCAGGTCTCTGTGCAATATACGGCAGTTGCGGCGCCCGTTGGCGCGTGCGTTCGATTCCATATCCAGGATGGCGGCGGCGTTCTGATCCACTGCCCAAACCAGCTCGAACTGCATCGACAGCGGCAGCGTGAAGAATCCAACCCCGCAGAAGAGATCCAGAGCGCGAGATCCTTCCAGACCCTGCGTCGCCCGTTGGCTCAAGGACTCCAGCATGAAATCGTTTACCTGAAAGAAGGATCCTCGGCTCACTCGGAATGTCCACTCTCCCACCCTCTTGTGGACAAAGCCGGGCCCCGACACCCGAAGGGTGCGTTTCTGCGACCGGGAAAGGTAGAGGCTCACCCGCCGGCTTCCCCAATCGAACTCACCGGCCGGCAGATCCCGTTTGAGGACGGAGAGGTTTTCGGCGTCCGGTTTCACCTTCAGGTCGATCAAGGATTCCTCTCCATCTCCCTGGAAGATTTCCACCTCGGTCAGGCAGGCCACCGTCATGGGAGAGCGCTCCAGGAAGGCTTGCAGATGGGGAAGGATGGCCCAGAGAGCGTCCGCGGCGATGCCGCACCGGTCGACTTCGACCACCCGGTGGGAGGCCCGCTCGAACAATCCCCAGGAGACTCTCCCATTTTGCGCCAACACCTTCAATTGCAAGCGATTCCGGTAGGCTGAGACAGGCGAAGGGTTCCGGAGAATCCCGCTTGGGGGATCGCCAATCCGACCCACGCGCCGCAGAGCGTCGGCCAGAATTTCCGCCTTGCTGTCGAGTTGACTGCGGGCATTCATCTGCTGGAAATCACACCCCCCGCACCGTCCGAAATAGGGACAAGGCGGCTTCTGTCGATCGGAGGAGGCCTCAACCAACTCCCAGTCCAGAACCTCGAGATAGCTGCCACGGTCGACCGCCTGCTTGACCCGGACACGATCGCCGGGGACGACCAGCGGGAGAAAGACCGCCTTCTTGTCCCGGAAGGCAATTCCCTTGCCTCCCGGAATCATGCGCTCGACCGTCACCTGAAAGGTCTTCATGGCTTCGGGAGAAACCCCGGGGATGAGTTACCGGGTGAGGGATGCATCGTCGCCCCGGGTGTTGGCCGGCCGCTGGCGGCCAAGCCTCGGATCGGTTAATTGAGGGGAAGATAAAACAGGCTCAGTCGCGGAACACCGAAGGTCTGCAGGAGCTTCTTTCGCATGAGCTTGCTTTCCAGCATGGCAATGTGCTCGGCCTTCAAGCCCCGCTTGTGCCGTTGGATCTCCTGCTGGGTCTCTTGCTTCGCTTCCAGCAGGGACTCTTCGGTCATCCCCGAGAGGATGGCTGCCACAATGCGTTCTTCCAGGGTGTTGAGCTTCAATTCCAGACCCTCATAGTCCAGTGACTGCGATGCCTCGATTTCCTGCATGATCCCCTTGAGCGAGCCGAGAACCTTCTCCACCACGGTTCTCAATGCGGGCAGCTCAGCCGCCTTGGGTCCTCCCAGGAGCGACTCCAGCCGGCGGCGAGCACTTTCCAGCAATTTCAGCAACTGCGGCACATCCAGATCGCCCTCGGCAGCCTGGGCTGCCGGATCGTTGCGTCCGGCCCGACTCTCTTTCTGGCGCTCGTGTTCGGCCAGAATGGTCTGCGTGCAGTAGGCGAGGCTGTTCACCTTCCCCACCGGCCTTCGCCTTTTGGAGCGTCTGTCAAAGGCCTGGTCCACCCCGCGCAGCACCACCGCCAAGGGAACCCCGGCGTCTCGCAGGGATTCGATCAGGGACCAGTCCAGAGGCGACAGAGGACGGACCTGCCCGCGTCGTTTCTGGAAGTGCTCCTCGATCTCGGTAAAGTAGTTGAAGTAATTTTCCATGGCGCAGGGTCCGCCGCCCCCTCCCGGCAGGCCTGCCCCGGTTCTCACCGAGGAAAATTTTTCTCGTGGATGAGGCGCAGTCCATCCAGCGTCAAATGGGAATCGATATGTTGAATATGGCGGATGCCGGACCCGAAGAGTGCAGCCTGACCTCCGGTGGAAACCACCGTTGTGTCAGACCCCAACTCCCCGATCATGCGTTGAAGAATGCCGTCGACCAGGCCGATGTATCCGTGATAGAGGCCCGACTGGATGCTGGCGACGGTCGAGGTGCCGATCACGGTGACGGCGGGCTTGACCTCGACTCTGGGAAGCCTGGCCGTCCGGGCGAACAGCGCCTCGGCGGCTATCTCCGGTCCGGGACTGATGACCCCTCCGAGATACTCCCCTTTCCGGGAAATGGCGTCGAAGGTGGTGGCTGTCCCAAAGTCCACCACGATGCAGGGGCCCCCGTAACGATCAAATGCCGCGACCGCATTGACGATCCTGTCGGCGCCCACGTCCGAGGGAGGATCGTAGAGGATGGGCATACCGGTCTTGACGCCCGGCTCGATAAACAGGGGAGTAATCTTGAAATACTTCAAGGCCGTCTGTTGCAGCACGGTGTTGAGGGGAGGAACCACCGAAGCGATCACGATATCCGAGATGCGTGTGAACTCGATGCCCGCCAGACTGAAGAGGTTTCTGGTCAAAATGCCGTATTCGTCCGCGGATTGACGCTCCTTGGTTTCCAGGCGCCAGTCTTGCCTCAGCCTGGAACCTTCGTAGATTCCCAGCCAGGTATTGGTGTTACCGACGTCGATGACCAGCAGCATCGTCGCTTCGCCTCCCCATGGGCTCACGCCCACGGCTACCTCCTGCCGCCGCTCCGCGGCTCGATGGGTCGCCCGGGCGTTCGCCCGGGATTATCAATTGCTAACAAGTGTCGCCCCTGCCCTGTCGGGCAGATCATCCGAGGGTGAAACAATCGGAAATCGATCATCCTTTCGTGACCCTGGCATCCCGTCGCGGTCATCCTCATCGCCTTAGTGGCCCTTCGTCGTTCTTCGTGGCCCTTCGTGGATAGCTCTTTTTCCTTTGTCTTTTGTCTTTGTTCGTTTGTTTCAGGCAGGTTCGGCCCCCGCCTAGCGCTACCATTGAACCACGTCTCCGGCCATGACCTCTTCCACCGCGCCATCCTCACGTCTGACCCTGAGGCCCCCCTGTTCACTCAGCCCGGCAGTGGTCCCCCGAAGGGAGCGGCCCAGATTGGAGACCAGGACAGGGCGGCCTCTAACGGAGGAAGAGAAGGCCATCCAGCGCTCCAGCAGAGGCTGGAGCCCCTGTTCCAGGAAAATCCGGTAGAGGGGCTCCAGGTGGTTCAACAAGGCAGCCACCAGTCTGGGCCTGGAGACCCGGCCGCCCGCCACTTGCTCCAGGGTCGAAGCCCGTCCGGCAATGGCGCCCGGAAGCGAGCCTCCATTCACGTTGATGCCGACTCCCACGATGACGAAATGGACCTTGCCGGGATCGGCACTCATCTCCGTCAACACTCCGCAGCACTTCCCGCGGCGGGTGAGCACATCGTTCGGCCACTTGAGGTCGGTGGGGATTCCGGCGACCTCCCGAATCGCCTGGTTGGCCGCCAGTCCCACCACCAGGTTCAAACCGGGCGCCTGCGCGGGGTCCACCTCGGGCCGCAATACCTGCGAGAGGAGGATGTCCTTGGTCTTGCGAGACAACCAGGTTCTGCCCAAACGCCCTCGCCCGTCGGTCTGCTCTTCGGCCACCACCACTGTTCCTTCCGGCGCTCCGTCCTCGGCCAGGCGCCGGGCGGTGTCGTTGGTGGAGCCGACCCTCAGGTAGTGGTGATATTTCCGACCCAAACGTTGGGTGGCGAGATGGGGTCGAACCCGGGAAGCCACCGGCAGATCGGCAGCCGCCGTGAGCCGAACCCGCCCATCCGAGCCCACCTCCAGAGGCAGACCCTCCACCTGGACCCGGGCCAGAACTGACGACAACTCGGCCGGGGACATGCCCAGGGCGCGAGAGAGCTCCGCTTGGACCCTCCCCTCGCCGCCTGCATCCGCCAGCAGCTCGACAAGTCGATCGAGCCGCGCATCGCTGGATGGAAGTTCCCTCATCGTGCGCGGGGATCGGGTAGTTGCAGCTCCAGGCTGATATCGGCCGCCCTCGCGGAGTGCGTCAAGGCGCCCACCGAGATGAAGTCCACTCCGGCAACGGCATAGTTGCGAATATTGTGCAAATCAATGCCTCCGGAGACCTCCAGAAGCGCCCGGCCCCGGGTCCTGGACACGCACTCTCCAACCTGTCCCGGCGTCATGTTGTCCAGCAAAATGGCTTCCACCCCAACCCCCAGGGCTTGCTCCAACTCTTCCAGGTTGGAGACTTCCACCTCGATCCTTTGCGGGGAGTCGAGCCCCGAACGAACCCTGGAGACGGCCGCTTCGATTCCGCCCGCGGCCCGGATGTGATTCTCCTTGATCAGAATCCCGTCATAGAGGCCGAAGCGATGGTTCTTTCCCCCTCCCATGACGACGGCGTACTTTTCCAGGAAACGCAATCCGGGGGTAGTCTTGCGGGTATCCAGGACGGCGATCCCGGTTCCCTCCACCGCCCCGACCATGGCCCGAGTCAAGGTCGCGATGCCGCTGCACCGCTGCAGGAAGTTAAGCGCCACCCGCTCCCCGCCGAGCAAAAGCACCGCCGGCCCGCGGACCGTCCCCAGAAGGCTTCCCCGCGGAACCCGGTCGCCTTCTCCAAAGAATGCCTGAGAAGAACAGCCGTCCGACAGGATCCGGAAGGTCTCCGCCACCACCGGCCACCCCGCCAGGACCAGATCGGTCTTGGCCCGGAAATCTCCCCGAGCCGGCAGGGACGGATCGACGGTGAGCCGGCTGGTGACATCGCCGGCCCCACGGTCCTCCGCCAGCGCCTCGGAGACAATGGGTGTCAGCTTCCGGGAATCCAGCCCCAACCCGCATTTCTCACCAGGGGGCGTGATCATGGCGGAGGAATTTTTCCCTTTACAGTTGATCCCGATACTCCCTCAACTTGCCCAGCTTTTCCTGAAACTGGATGAGACGATTGCGATTGAGCTCGACGACTTTCTCCGGCGCCTTGGCCATGAAGGCCTGATTTTGCAGCCGCTGCCGGATCGGTGTCATTTCCCGTTCCAACTTGAGGATCTCCCTTTCGATCCGCCCCTTTTCCACCTGCAGATCGATCAGACCCGCCAGCGGTATCTCAACATCCACTCCCGACGCCACCGAGCGAGCCGAATGGTCTTCCCTGCCAACCGCGGCCACCACCTCGACCCGATCGCAGCGGGCCAAGTTTAGGATATAGGGCCGGCTCTCCAGAAGGAATGAGCGCACCTCCGGTTCCGAGCTGGCCAGCCGCACCGGGATTCTGCGCCCGGGATCCAGGTTGATCTCGGCCCTCAGGTTTCGGATCTTGGTGATGACATCCTGCAACATGCCGATACGGGATTCGGCCGTGGCGTCGGTCCGGGCCGGGTGACCCTCGGGATAGGACTGGACGGCAATGGAGACTCCCTTGTGCGGCAACCGTTGCCAAAGCTCCTCGGTGATGAAGGGCATGAAGGGATGCATCAGCCGGAGAGCCTGATCGAAAACGACCAGCAGCACCCGGTAGGAGAGCTGATCCTCGGGATGCTTTTCCGGGGCCACGATCTTGGGCTTGACGAACTCGATATACCAGTCGCAAAGCTCTCCCCAGAAAAAGTGGTAGATGGCGTGGCTGGATTCATGAAACCGATAGGCTTCCAACCCCGCGTTGACCTCACGGGTGACGCCGGACAGCCTGGACAGAATCCATCGGTCCACCAGGGACAGCTCCTTCTTTCGTTGGGAGAGCCCATCCATCTCGGCGCTGGCGTCGAAGTCCGGCGGTAGCTGGGCGCGAATGCTTTCCAGATGCAGGGTCACCAGGCGAAAAGCGTTCCAGATCTTGTTGGCAAAGGCCCGATGGCTGAGGATCTTTTCTTCGGAGAGGCTGATGTCGGTGCCCGGCGCGGCCATGATGGCCAGGGTGAAGCGAACGGCGTCGGTACCGTACTGTTCCATCAGGTCCAGAGGATCCACCACGTTGCCCTTGGACTTGCTCATCTTCTTCCCTTCGGCATCCCGCACCAGGCTGTTGATATAGACGGTCCGAAAGGGGACGTCCCCTGCAAACTTGAGACCGGCCATGATCATGCGGGCCACCCAGAAGAAGATGATGTCGAATCCGGTGATCAGGACGGAGGTCGGGTAGAACTGTCTCAGATCCCGGGTCTGCTCGGGCCAACCCAGAGTGGAAAATGGCCAGAGACCCGAGCTGAACCAGGTATCCAGAACGTCGGTCTCCGGCTTGAGCTCCCCGCCGGAGCAACGAATACACTGCCGCGGTTCCTGCCGGGCCACGTTGACCTCTCCGCAGTTCCGGCAGTGCCAGGCGGGGATGCGGTGCCCCCACCACAGTTGCCGGGAGATACACCAGTCCTTGATGTTGCGCATCCACTCGAAATAGGTCTTGGACCAGTTGGCCGGAACAAAACGGACCCGGCCTTCCTCCACGGCCCGGATGGCCGGCTCGGCCAGCGGTTTGGTCCTGACGAACCACTGGGTGGACAAGAGAGGCTCGATCACCTGCTTGCAGCGATCGCACTGCCCCACGCTGTGGGTATGGTCTTCCACCTTTTCCAACAGCCCCTGCCGGTCAAGCTCGCTGACCACGGCGGCCCGGCAATCCGAACGGTCCAGTCCCCGGAACTCGCCCGCCGCATCGGTCATCCGCCCATCCTCATCCAGTACCGAGATCTGTTGCAGGCCATGGCGCTGTCCTATTTCGAAATCGTTGGGGTCGTGAGCCGGCGTGACTTTCACCAGTCCGGTTCCGAATTGGGGATCCACAAAGGAATCGGCCACAATTGGAATCTCGCGATCGGCCAAGGGCAGCCGCACTACCCTGCCGGCCAGTTCCCGATAGCGCCCATCCTTGGGATTGAAGGCCACCGCGGTATCCCCCAGCATGGTTTCCGGTCGTGTGGTGGCCACCGAGAGCGAACCGGATCCACCAGCGAGGGGATAACGCAGAGTGTACAGTTTCCCCTGGGTCGGCTCTGCGTTCACCTCCAGATCGGAGAGGGCCGTGCGGCAACGAACGCACCAGTTGATCAGTCGCTTGCCCCGGTAGATGAGCCCTTCCTCATAGAGCCGCACAAAGACTTCTCGCACCGCCCGGGACAGCCCCTCATCCAGGGTAAATCTCTCCCGGGTCCAGTCGCAGGAGCCCCCCAAACGGCGCAGCTGCCTCAAAATGGTATTGCCGCTCTTCTCCTTCCACTCCCAGACACGCCGCTCGAAGGCCTCCCGCCCCAATGCCTGACGGGAGGTCCCCTCCGCTTCCAGTTGACGTTCCACCACGTTCTGGGTGGCGATGCCGGCGTGGTCGGTGCCCGGCAGCCACAGAGTGTTGTGCCCTTGCATCCTTCGCCAGCGGACAACGATGTCATGCAGCGTGTAGACCAGCATGTGCCCCATGTGAAGCGACCCCGTCACGTTGGGCGGTGGTATGACGATCACGAAGGGGGGACGGCTGGATTCGGCGTCGGCTACGAACAGGCGCTTTCTTTCCCAGAATTCCATCCAGCCCGGCTCGACCGATTGGGGATCGTAGGTCTTTGAAATTTCCATGCTGATGACTCAGGCCGGCAAGGCCCAAACAGTACCCGCGTTTCTCACCGGGTCGCAGCGCAAATGGGGCCGCAGACAGGCTATTTTAGCGCCGTCCCTCCAAAAGTGATGGGAAAACACCGGTTACGGGAGGGGATGAAAAACCCGGAGAATGGGGTCTGGCAGGAGGCCGTGCGGCGGGGCGGCAACGTCCGGTCCGGCGTCAGTCGCCTGCCTGCTCTTCGGAACTGGAATCCGGGGATGCCGACTCGCCATCCGGCTCTCGTTCGGGACGGGTGACGATTTCGATACCCAACGAGCCACTAGGCACAGCGGTCGGGGCAACGGGTGTGGGAGCGGCTTCTGCCGGGCCGCCGGGTTCCAGATTGATTTGCTCCGGTCCCAACAACAGCGGCGGACGTTCGGCCTTGCGCGCCCGGGAGACATCGGGTCTCTTGCTGAATAGCATCGCGAACCGCCCCATCAGGGACCGCTTGATCTCGTTTTCCACGTCTTCCTGAGCACGCGCCAGGGCCACCGGGTCGACGTCGGGGATGGGAAGGCCCAGTTTCTCCAGCTTTTTTCTGGACTCGCCTTCAAACTGGCTGAGCGGGTGGTACCGGACCACCAGTCCATAGTAATACCCGGCGGCAACGATGTTCTGCTGCCGTTCACGCACCCGGCCCAGGACGTAAAGGACTTCATCCTGTCGGCTGAAATCGGCGTACTTGATGGCCGTTGCCGCGCGGTTGAAGGCCCCCCTGTAGTTTCTTCGAACAAACTCGTGCTTGGCCACGCCCAGGTCCCCCACCGCCAGGACCTCCTCAACCTCCCGCAGGTACTGGCGGGCTTCGCCCACCAGGGGGCTTTCCGGATGTTCCGCAATAAAGGCCTGGAATTCCTTTTGGGCGGCCCTGGCCTGGGTAGCGTCCCGATTGGGTTTCTCCATCTGGCGAAAGTGGGTCAACGCAATGCGCATCTGGGCGTCGTCGAGTTCCTCGCTGGTGGGGAAAAAGGTCTTGAAGTCCTCATACTCGGCCTTGGCCTGCAGCAGTCCCGAGGTTCCTCCCTGCTTGAAATAGGAATCGGCAATGGCCAACTTGGCCCGTTCCTGGTATTCACTGTCGGGATAGGTGTTCAACAGGTTTTGAAAGACCAGGCGCCCCACGTCGTAACGGCCCTTGGCCACATCCTGCAGACCCTTCTCGTATAGAATCTTGTCGGGCTCAGCTGCCCCGTCGGGGGTGATGACCTCTCCCTTTTTCCCTCCGAAGAAACAGCCCGAAAAGGTCAAGGTGAGGACAGCCAACCAGGCTAACGGATTCCGGCTTGTCATGAACTCCTCCAGGAACGTGTCCTGCCTATGTCACTTCATCCTGTCCGCCGTCGAAGCATCCGGACGACCGATCGATCATTTGCCTTACCACGGCGCCCGGGTCCGGCGAGCCGAAAATCTGGGAACCGGCAACCAGCACCTCCGCACCGCTCCTGACCAGCGCACACAGGTTGTCGAGGCTTACGCCCCCGTCGACTTCTATTTTAACGGATAGTCCCCGACGATCAATCATCTTTCGCAGACCCTCGATCTTCTGCAGGGAATAGGGGATGAACTTCTGGGCTCCGAAGCCGGGGTTGACCGACATGATCAGCACGAAATCCACCAGGGCCAGGACGTTTTCCAGGACCGACAGGGAGGTGGCCGGATTCAGAACCACTCCGGTCGACAATCCTCGGGAGCGGACCCGGTTCAAGGTCCGATCCAGGTGAGCGCAGGATTCGGCATGAACCGAGATCCAGTCGGCGCCCGCATCGGCAAAAGCCTCGATATAGGCGTCCGGATTCTCGATCATCAGATGCACATCCAGGGGAAGCCGGGTAGTCATGCGAATGGACGCCACTACGGGAGGCCCCAGGGTAATGTTGGGCACAAAGTGACCGTCCATGACGTCCAGGTGGAGCAGGTGGGCGCCGGCATCTTCCACGGTTTGAATCTGCTCTCCCAGAGCGGCAAAATCCGCGGCCAGGATGGAAGGGGCGATTTGAATCATAAGTTTACCGGGCCACCTCGAAATCGACCGAGGATGCTTCCAGAATGATGTCGCCGGCTGCCGGAGCGTGTTCCAACACGGTCCCCCGGGCCACGCCCGGGAAACTTTGATATTGGACATCCCCCAGCTCGATGTCCCACAATGCCAAGGTCCTGGACACCTCTCCCAGACGCTTTCCCACCAGGTCCGGCATCAGGTAAGCCACCCTGGTTCGGCCGGCCGAGACCAGCATGTTGACGGTGGGCGATCGCGTCGCCTGCTTCCCGGGCAAAGGAAACTGGGACATCACCAGGTCCTTTTCGGTTCTGTCGGAACTGACGGTCGAGGTGAAACCGGGAGTGAGTCCCCGCTGCAGGAGCTGATAGCGGACGGCCCTCAGCGTCTTGCCCCGCAAGTCAGGCACCTGGATGCGCCGAGGACCCAGGCTGACCAGCACCTTGACGTTGCCGCGGCTCTTGAGCAGGCTCCCCTCCGTCGGACTCTGCGCAATGATCCCATCCGGAGGGACATGGTCGTCGAAGCGGTGTCCTCTCACTTTGAGGACCAACCGCGCGCCGGAAATCTGTCGACCTGCCTCTTCCAGGGAGCGACCCACCACGGCCGGAACGGTGACTTCACTGCCTCGAATGGCCAGACGCATGGCGGTCAGGCAACTCACCAAGGCAGCACTGATGAGGACGCCAGCCAGGAATAGCACCCGCAGAAACCCAACCGGCTTGCCACGCGCCCTGCGATTGGGATGACGATCACGGTCAAACACGGCGAAAATTTATCACAGCCACGAAAGGGCTTCACAAATTTTCTGGCAAAAAGCGGGGCAAGCTGCGATTCTTTTTCGAAGTCTTGAGCAGGCTGGCCATCTTGCGCTCGCTGCCTGTCGCTTGTCGTTCAGGAGAAAATATCGAGTGGGAAAGAAAAACGGCCTCATGGTCGGGGTTGACCTTGGAGGGACCAGCATGATGGCGGTGGCGCTGGACAGCCGCGGCCGCGTGCTTGCCTCCAGGAAGCGGTCCACTCGTCCCGGTCTGGGCCCCGAGGGCGTCACCCGTAGAGTCGCCGGAGCGGTCCGCACGCTCCTGAATGAGCTGGGAAAGAAATCGAAACGGGTTCAGGGTGTCGGGATCGGAGCTCCGGGAACCGTGGACCCTGAGACGGGAGTGGTGCTCTACGCCCCAAACCTGGAATGGCAGGAGCATCCCCTGGCAAAAAGGCTCAGCCAACTCCTCGGACTGCCGGTGACCCTGGACAACGACGTCAATGGAGGCGCTGTCGGCGAACACGCACTCGGTTCCGGGCAAGGGGCCAGGAACCTGGTGGCGATTTTCGTTGGAACCGGCATTGGCGGCGGGGTCATTCTGGATAACCGGCTCTACCACGGAAGCTGCGGTGGGGCCGGAGAGGTGGGTCACATCAAGATCATGGCCAACGGGCCCCTTTGCGGGTGCGGGCGCAAGGGCTGCGCCGAAGGGCTGGCCAGCCGCACGGCGATGGAGCGCGACATGCGTCGAGCCGTCGATTCGGGGCGAACCAGCCTGGTTCCGGCCATCATGGCCAGATTGGGCCGGGAGCGCATGACCAGCCGGGTGATTGAAGAGGCGCTTCAGGCCGGAGATCCCCTCATGGAAGAAATTCTGGAACGGGCCCAGAACTCCCTGGGGCTGTTGGTGGCCAGCCTGGTCAACCTGCTGGATCCCGACTGCGTGGTCATTGGCGGAGGCATTGCGGATCGGTTGAAGGACCGGTTCCTGGAGCCGATTCGGACCACGGCCGACCGGCACATTCTCAGGGCGCCACACCTGGAACCGGTCAGGATCCTGCCCTCCCGATTGGCCGACCACGCGGGCGCGGTCGGCGCGGCCGTGCTTGCCTGGAACCGGCTGGCAGGGGTCCATCCGGGAGATTCCTGAAATCCGCCCCGGCTCGGTGGCAGACCGGGTTTGGCACCCTGACGGAGACCCAACCGTGCGATTTTGCTTCGGCAGGCGGCGCGGTTAGGGCTAAAATCCTGGATCATGCTTCAGATATCAGTCGCCGCGCCTTGCAACGGCTCCGGAAAAACATCGCTTCTGCTGGCCATTCTCCAGGCTTTCCCGGGAGTTTTTTCGACCGCCAAATTCACCACCATCTATCGGAACGAACAGTTTTGTCCTGTCGGAAACAGCGGCTGCCCCTGCCATCGCCTGGAGGGGAATTATCTGCTGTGCGAGGACCCCAAAGTCCTGGCCCAACCGGATACGGACACGGGCAAGCTGGTGGAGGCCGGCGCCAGGGAGCCCTTCTGGGGCGTGGCCCGGCCCGAAGGATACGCTGCGCTGGTAGATCTGCTTCGCAGGGACCGCTTCCGGGACAGCACCCGGCTGTTGACCGAGGGAAACACCGTCCTGGGCCACATGACCCCCGATTTCCTGCTCTTCGTCGTCAACCCCTGCCTTCCCCGGAATTGGTGGAAAGGCGACTCGGAACGGCTTATGGAAGCCGCCGACCTGGTGGTGGTCAACCCGTTCCTTCCGGAAGCTGATCGGAACGGCGTTGTCCACGACCCTTCGGTCAAGCAGACTTTGGCCCGCCATGCCGAAAAATGCATCCGTGGCCAGGCCGGGTTGGGGCTGGACCACTGGAACGACCGGCGTCCCTTCGATGCCATTCAGGCGCTGCTGGCAGGTCGTATGAACCCGGCACAACCGTAGCCGCGTAGGGAGCATCCACGGAAATTCCAGCAACGTCTATCTCCGTCCAGTACAGTCCATAAAGGCCATCATCAACCGCAAGCTCGCCCGTGAGGGCGGAGACCCGCTCGCGAAGAAGCGACGCACCCAGGGCATCCCCAACTTCGCCGAAGCCGCCTCGCCTGTACTTGAACAGAAGCAGGCCGGCTGATGCAACAGGAAACACGCCCGGGAGTGGCTGTCGAGCCTGAGGCGGTCGGCCTTCCCCCGCATCGGCAGGATGCCGGTCTCCGATGTCAGCAGCGCCGACGTGCTTGAAATCGTCACGCCCATCTGGCACCGGAAGGCGGAGACGGCCCGGCGGGTGCGCCTGAACAAAATAATCCTGAGGTGTTTAGAACCTCGCAACGAGAGAGACGCGATCTGCAAAAACGCTTTGCCGCCTTTTTACAACGGTCACCCAAAAATAGAGCGAGAAGACCACGAGCGAAGCCGATAGCCATCGCACCCTAGGCGGCGGGGTCTTTGTGGCTGAAAAGGGCCTGATAGAGAGCGTCGATCCGGGAGTGGAGAGCGGCGATATCGGTGCGCAGTTCCTGGCGGAGCGCGGCCAGTTCCTGGCGGAAAGCGGTCATGTCCTGGCGGCTCTCCCTATAGCGGCTGTCAATGTCCTGACGGAATGCAGCCAAGTCCTGGCGCTGGATACGAAATAGAGATACAAGTAGACTGACCAGTATCCCCAACAGAGTGATGCCGGTTCCGATGACGGCAAGGATGATTTGGGTAGTGTCGCTCATGCAGACAGTCTAGCACACTCCAGGCCTGATAATTACCTTGCCTTGGCCTTGCTTTGGCAGGGCAGATACTCGGCCTTCTTGGTCCATCGTTTGGAGTCTTTGGGCAATCCGGCACCCCACCAGCGTCACTCGATCTGGGTGGACGGGGTCTTGAGCGTGGATCGGGACGCGACATGCCCAGACGGGACCCGCCCAGTGATTTAGGAGGGCGTGCACCCCGAAGATCCATTCATTGCAAATGAGGGGATTGAAGTGGACTGATCCACGTTAAGTCTTTTATAATTAATGTTTTAAAATTGAACCATTTTAGCTGCGTACGGAAACTCAGGAGCATCCTTCCGAAACGCAGCGCCTCTCCAAAATGACGCTGAACACGACCCTCCCTATCTGCACTTTTCTCAACAGTGCAAGTCGAGGCGATAAATGCCTCCTCGTCCTGCGGCGAGCCACGGCGATACTGCTATTCCTGCTGCTTTTCCCTGCCGGTTGGGGCTCCAGGGTGCTGGCCCAGGGGTCGGACGAAGTCCGTTTCGAGCAGCTTTGCCACAATTTCGTGGATGGGGACTCTTCCTCCGCCAGGCATGAGCTGCTGGAGTTCAGCCAAAGCAGCCCGCAGAGTCCCCTGGCCGCCCTCGGGTATTTCCTGCTGGGCTACAAGGACCTCCAGGAGGAGCGTCTCGAATCGGCCCTGGATGCGCTGGAACTGGCCCTGGTCGGAGCCGACCAGGTCCCCATTCCGGATTTCATCCTGTTTCATCACGCCGAGGTCTTGCACAAGCTCAATCGCCCCGCACGCGCCATCGAGGAGTGGCTCACCTACCTGAGGCGGTTTCCGCGAGGCCATCTTGCCAGGCGGGCCATCGGTTTGCTTTGGGAAGACGCTCTGCTGGCGGGAAACCCCCAACTCGTTTTTGAATCTCAACAGGATTGGCCCCATCTCTCCAAGTCGTCCGGGGCTCGCTACTATGCCGCGGCCGCTCACGAGTCGATGGGGGAGACCCGGCGATCCATCGACGGCTACCTCCGCCTGCACTACCGGTTCCCCTTGAGCGCGGTGAGTTCGAAGGCTCTGGCGGCCATCACTCGGCTGCAGCTCGACCATCCCGGGGAGTCCTTCGATGTCCCGCCGGCCTGGAAGAGAGACCGGGGCGAAAAACTCTTCAAGGGGAAACGGTACCGCCAGGCCGTGGAGGCATTGACGGCCGCCCTGGAAACGACCGAGTCGGCCGCCGAAAGAGCCAGGTTTCAGTTGTGGCGGGCCATTTCCGAATTTCACTCCCGAAACCAACGGGAATCTCTCCGGACCTTGCAGGCCCTGCCCCCGAAATTGGCGCTGCAGCCTCAGGCCTTGTTCTACCGGGCCGAGAACTACCGCAGACTCGACGACGACGATTCCTTCCGGGAGACCGTTCAGCAGATTCAGCAGCGTTACCCCAGGTCCTCATGGCTGGAGCGAGCCTGGTTCAGCCTGGCCAATTCTCGATTGGTCAAACGCGAGCTGGACGAGGCCAACCGCTTCTACCTCAAGATGTCCGACCGTTTCTCCAGCGGACCACGGGTCACGCGCGCCCATTGGCGGGTGGCCTGGTACCACTACAGGCAGCGCGACCGGCGCCAAGCCCTCGCGCTGTTTGCCGAACACCTCCAGCGGTTTCCGCGCTCGCCCCACCGGCCGGCTGCCATCTACTGGACCGCTCGCATCCGGGAAGAATCGGGCGATCCCGGGCAGGCCAGGCCCCTATACCGGGCGATCACCGAGCTTTTCAGCAACCACTACTACGCTCATCGGTCCAGGGAACGCCTGGCGGAAAACCAGCCGACCAGAGCGGACGAAGCGGTGTTGGATCCAACGCTTTCCCATTTACTGGGCCGCTTCATGCGCCGCACCGCCTCCCGTTTCTCCTCGAAGGCCGCCCAGGTTCCCGATTTGCCTGAGCGGCTATCCGCCCGAGTCAGGACGCTCGCCTTGATCCAGTTGTTCGAGGCGGCCGCCGGAGAGCTCCTCCGAACCAGCCCGAACACGAGAGGCACGCAGCTTCAGGCAGCCATCCTCCTCCACCGGGGCGGCCGCTACCGCGCCTCCACCTCTCACCTGCAGCAGCTCTTCCCGGGCTTTGTCTACCGGTCCTTCGCCACGCTCCCCCGGGACATCTGGCGGATGCTCCTCCCCATCGAACACGCCCCGCTCTTTGCCCGGGAAGCTCGAAGACACGGGCTCGATCCCTACCTGCTGGTGGCGCTGGTCCGCCAGGAATCGGCCTTCGATCCCCGTGCCGTGTCGGTGGCGCAGGCCCGGGGATTGATGCAACTCATCCCCCCGACGGCCAGACGGGTGGCGCGCCAACTCAGCCTGGACCGCTTCTCGCTCGACCAACTCTTCCTTCCCCGGCTGAACATCCGCCTGGGAAGCCGGTACCTGGCCGATCGCCTGGCACAGTTCAACGGCGACGTCGACCGGGCCGTGGCCAGTTACAATGCCGGCCCCGACCCTGTCAACCTGTGGCTCAGTGAGGGCAACTATCGGGAAGCCGCCGAGTTCGTGGAGAATATTCCTTTTACCGAGACCAGGAACTACGTCAAGATCCTCCACCGCAACTACCAGTTGTACAAACAGCTTTACGGGGAGGCCTTCCCGGAATAGACCCCGGGCTGTTTGAGATTCGACTCCAGGGAGGATTGCTGCCGCCGCCTACGCGGCTCGGTGGGGTGAGACGACGCTTTTCCATGGGCTTGCGCCCACGGCTAACAGCTGCCGCCGCTTCGCGGCTCGACTTCGGGTCCAAACCGGGAACATCCCTTACCCATCAGGCGGTGGGCGTTCGGGAGATCTCTTGCAACCCCAGTTCCCGGATCGCGATCTCCCGGATCTTGTATTTCTGAATTTTCCCCGTGACGGTCATGGGGTAGCTGTCCACGAACTTGATGTACCGCGGTATCTTGAACTTTGCGATCCTGCCCAGGCAGAAGTCCTTGATGTCCCGGGCCTCGGCCGTCCCCGGCTCCTTCAACTGAATCCAGGCCAGGACCTCCTCGCCCAGCCTGGCATCGGGAACGCCCACCACCTGGACGTCGCTCACTGCCGGATGGGTGTAGAGAAACTCCTCGATCTCACGGGGATAGACGTTCTCACCGCCACGGATGATCATGTCCTTCACTCTTCCGGTGATCCTGCAATAGTCCTCTTCGTCCAGGGTTGCCAGGTCCCCGGTGTGCAGCCAGCCCTCCGAGTCGATGGCTTCCCGGGTTGCCCTCGGATTCCTGTAATAGCCGCTCATCACCAGGTAGCCGCGAGTGCACAGCTCCCCTGGAGTTCCCCGGGGAACCACTTCGCCGGAAGCGGGATCGACGATCCTGACTTCGGTATGGGGCAAGGGCCTCCCCACCGTGGTGACCCGGGTCCGGAGGGGGTCGCCCACCCCGGTCTGGGTGATGACCGGGGAGCTCTCGGTGAGTCCATAGGCGATGGTCATCTCCCGACAATGCATTTTCTCGACCACCTGTTTCATCACCTCGATGGGACAGGGAGAGCCGGCCATGATTCCGGTCCGCAAGGAGCCCAGATCGACCCGGGAGAATTCGGGGTGCTCGAGTTCCCGAATGAACATGGTCGGCACCCCGTAGACAGCCGTGCATCGCTCTTGCTCGACCGCCTTCAGCGTGGTCCAGGGATCGAACGCCTCGGCGGGAATGACCATGGCGGCTCCATGAACGGCGCAGGCCATGTTTCCCAGCACCATGCCGAAGCAGTGGTAGAAGGGCACCGGAATGCAGACGCTGTCCCGGCAGGTGAGTTCCATCCGTTGACCCACCAGGTAGGCGTTGTTGACGATGTTGTGGTGGGTGAGCACGGCCCCCTTGGGATAACCCGTGGTTCCGGAGGTGTACTGGATGTTTATGGAATCATCAGCCCTCAGGGAGGAGTCCGTTTCTCCCGCCACCCCCTCCGTTTCGACAGCCTGACCGCAGGAAACCATTTCATCCCAGGTCCCCATGCCCGTCAGAGGCTGCCCCTCTCCGGCCAGAACCAGGTTTCTGAGGTGAGGAAGACTGTCGGACCGCCAGTCGTTCGGGCCCGCGCCAGCAGCCTCGGGACAGATTTCGGCAATCATCTCCAGGTAGTTCGCCGACCTGAAACCGCTAATGCTGATGAGCGTCTGGGTCTCCGACTGTTCCAGGGCGTAGTGAAGCTCGCGCGACCCGTATCCGGGGTTGATGTTGACCATAATGGCGCCGATGCGCGCCGTGGCGAACTGGGTCAGGACCCATTGGGAGCGATTGGTCGCCCAGATGGCGACCAGGTGCCCCTTCCCGACTCCCATTGCGGCCAGCCCACGGGCGACCTGGTCGACCCGTTCCAGGAACTCTTTCCACCGCAAGCGGACACCCTCGGAAACCACCACCAGGGCTTCCTGCTCGGGATACCTGGCTGCGGTCCTCTCCAGAACCGCTCCAATGGTCGAATCGAGCAAGGGAGCATCCCGAGGACCGCGAGCGTAGCTCAGACTCGGTTTGCCGGTATTCATGCTTTTGCTCTCCTAGCGAAAATGTTGCCGGCCATTATAGCCGATGGGCGCCGGCTCGCAGCGCTTCCAGCGGAGGCAGCCTGTTGAGTCCGCGAGTGGCCAGCAAACCGATGAGCACGGTTACGGCCGTCACCAGCAGGCATACCCCCAGACTGGGGAGAAAGGCCGGGACGAAGGGAGACTGGAAAACCAGGCGGGCCAGCACCCAGCTTCCCAGCCACGCCAGCAACACCCCTCCCGCCGCGGCCACGCCTGCCAGGCAGAGATACTCCACTCCCAGAATCAGGAAAACCTGCCGCCTGGAAGCTCCCAGAACCCTGAGCAAGGCGCTTTCCCTCAGGCGCTGATACCTGCTGTTCCCTATCACTCCGACCAGCACGGTGAAGCCGGCGACAATACTGAACAAGGCCATGAAACGAAGAACGAATGAGACCTTTTGGAGGATTTCGTCGATGGTTTTCAGAATCAGCGCCAGGTCGATGACCGAGACGTTGGGAAACCGCCTGACCGCGGCTCGCTGAATGGCTGCAGCCGTGGAGCCCGCGCCGGCCCGGGTCACCAGGACGTGAAACTGGGGGGCTTCCTCCAGCACACCCGGAGGAAAAACCACGAAAAAATTGGGTTGGACCTTGCGCCAGTTCACTCTGCGGATGCTGCCCACCCGGGTTGCGACCAGCATCCCCTGCACGTCGAAAGCCAGTTCGTCTCCCAGGCCGGCTTCCAGACGGCGCGCGATTCCCTCGTCGAGGGAGACGAGCGGGGGGCTGCCGCTCTCCCCTTCCCCAACCGGCCAGCTTCCCCGCAGCAGTTCCTCGTTCTCCAACAGCCCTCCCCGGTAGGTGGAGCGGTATTCCCGTCTCAAGGCCCAGTTCGGGATGGTGTTCCCGGGGTCTCTCAAATGCTGGGCGACGCTCTTTCCCCGGATCGACTGCAGCCTCATGGCCACCACCGGCATCTCCTGAAGCACGGGAGCGCCAAACCCCTGCAAAAGGTCGGCGAGTTCCGCCTTCTGGTCCCCCTGGACATCGAACAGCACCATGTCGGGCTGCCCCTTGCCGCCTGCTTTCATGATCTGGCCCAGCAGTCCCTGGTGCACCAGGTAGAGAAGCATCACCAGGAAAGTGGCGAAGCCGATCGACAGCACCAGCACCACGGTCTGATTGTGGGGGCGATGGAGGTTGGCCAATCCCTGGCGCCAGGGGTAGGACCAGGAGCCCGGAAAGAACCTTCGGATCAGGGCCATGCCCAGGCGTGCCGCCGCTGCCAGCAGCGCCAGCGAGATCAGCAGGCCAAGCACAAAACCCAAGGCATAGGTCCAACGACTGGTGTGGACCAGAGCAAACACCAGGATGGCGGCCACAATGGCCAGGCGAACCAGCCACTGGGCCCAGTCGAAGGGCTGCCGGCCGGCTTCATAGTCCATTCGCAAGGCCGCCAGGGGTGAGAGCCTGCGCACGAACAACAGCGGTTGAATCGAGAACAACCAGGCCAGGATCAGTCCGATGAGGCCGGCCCCGGCAATTCCGCTCCAGGACAGGTGGAAGGGGATGTCCACCAGCAAAAAATCCGCCAGGACGCCGGGCAGAAAATATTGAAGACCGACTCCCAGCAGGATGCCTCCAAGGATGCCGGCCAGGCTCAAGCCCAGGGCCTGACAGAGGTAGACGGCAAGCGTCTGGGGCGCTTTGGCTCCCAGGCAGCGCAAAAGGGCGGCCGTCGGCACCTTTCGCTTGACGTAGACGTGGACCGAACTGGCCACGCCCAGTCCCCCCAGCAGCAAAGCGATGAATCCGACCAGATTCAGGAAATCCGCCGAATTCTCGAAGGTTCGTCCCACACGAGCCTTGCGCTCGGCCACCGTTTCGGCCCGCAGGCCAAACTCCAGCAGTTGCGGCCCGATTCTCCGAAGCAACGCCGTCGGCTCGATCTCGTCTTCGAACTTGAGATAGACCCGGTAGGAAGCCGTGTTCCCCCGCCCCATCAGTCCGGTCTCGTCCAGATAAGCCAGGGGGATGTAGACGCGGCCGCCGAACAGGCTGCCGCCCAGAGACTCGCCCGGCATCTGCCTGAGGCGTCCGGCGATACGGAACGACCGTGCCCCGATCCGAACTTCATCTCCCGGACGCGCCCGGAACTGTTCCATCAGGCTCTCTTCGACCAGGGCAAAGGGACCCCGATCGAGCTGGGCGGGGGCATGGAGCGGCTCCACTTCCACGGTCCCGTAGAAGGGGAAGGCGGTCTCACCGGCCCTGACCTGAGCCAGTCGGCTGCCGCCGCTCCTCGGGAAATACACCATCGAGGAAAATCGCACCTCACGGGACTGCGCTCCATCCAGGCTGTCGACCAGAGCTTCAGCCTCGCCGGTGAGCGGCTGCCGGCCGCTAAGCGCCAGATCGGCCCCCAACAAGGACTTGGCCTGGCTGTCCAAAGCCGTTTTCAGATTGGCGCGGAAGCCGCTGATCGCCACCAGCGCGGCCACTCCCAGGACGATGGAGGCGGAGAACAGCAGCAGTTGTCCGCGGCTGGACCTGCTGTCCCGCCAGGCCATCTTCCAAGGCCAGGGGGTGAGCATGGATCTCATGGGAGGAGGCCTCAGGCGGGATCCGATTCGATTGCGGCTGAATCCCGGGCGGCACCCGACAGGGTCTGTTCCGGGACCTGGCCGGGTGGACGGAGGGAGTCTGGAACCCGATCGGAAGTGATTCTCCCACCCCTGAGGGTCAGAATCCTTCGGGTCTTGCCGGAGAGCTCCAGGTCGTGGGTCACCACCAGCAGCATGGTGCCGAAGTCCCGGTTCATCTCCAGAAGCAACTCGATCACCGTCTCACCGGTATCGGCATCCAGGTTCCCGGTAGGCTCGTCGGCAAACAGAATCCTGGGGCGATTGACGAAAGCCCGAGCCAGACCGACTCTCTGTTGTTCCCCCCCGGACAGTTGGACCGGGTAATGGTGGGCCCGATCCTCCAGTCCCACCCGGCCCAGTAGCTCGACGGCCCAGGCTCGGCTGGGTTTGCCCCGCAGCTCCAACGGCACCATGACGTTTTCCAGCGCCGTCAGGGTCGGAACCAACTGAAAGGTCTGAAACACGAACCCTACCGATCGGTTTCTCAGTTCCGCCAAGCGGTCCTGGTCGAGGCCGCCCAGGTGCTGGCCGTTCAGCAGGACCGACCCCGAGGTGGGACGGTCCAGGCCCGCGCACAGTCCAAGCAAGGTGGTTTTACCACTGCCGGAAGGCCCCAGCACCGAGCAGGTTTCCCCCGGCCCCAGGGAGAAGCTGACGTCGTCGACCACGGTGAGCAGACGCTCGCCGCTGCGATAGCGCTTGGTGAGTCGGTCGACTTGCAACACCGGAGGGACAGGGCTCGCGAGGGTATTCAAGAAGCGACCTCCGAAAATTAGGGGGAAACTTCGGGTGTGAGTCATCCGGGGTGAAATCGCAACGGCCAGCGTGACGCGAGGGTCGCTGTCGAATCGACGATCCACCGGCCCTTATTGTTGCACAGTTCCACCTCGGTCATAATAGTAAAGCCCCCTCGGAGTTTAGCCCCCCGTCCCCGACGACGGGACGAGTCATACAGAGTGACACAGGGGGCTTCAGACGAGTCCTCCCCCGCCTTGGTGGGCGGATCATACGAGAGTGAAACATCGCATCTTCATGGCCTGTCGGGAACAAGGGCCATGTCGTGCAAAACCGGTTTTCTACTTATTGAACATGGATGCACAGGATAAACAGGATAAACAGCACGAGAGGCTGTGCCACAAAAGCAGACCCGCTTGATGATCGGGTGGGCGTTGGAAGTGATCCAGGAGCCTGGGAGCGGGTCTTGGGAAATCCGTGTTGGAACAGAGGCGATGGTTGAACTCAAGACGGTGGAAACTCTCGCCCAATAATCCTGTGCATCCTGTGCATCCATGTAAATTAGCCGTTTAACCATGCTTGACTTTGAACGGATTTTCCGCCACCCGGCACAAGGCGTTGTTTCAAATAAACATCATTCCGTCGGCTTGTGCTTCACTTGGGCTCACCGGCATTTGCTGCCGCCGCCTACGCGGCTCGACACCCATAGGCGACGTTTCCCATGGGCTGACGCCCACGGCTAAGTGCTGCCGCGGCTTCGCCGCTCTCAAGGAAGCCGGCTAAAGCAGCCTATTCTCTGGTAAGTCCGCCCCCCGCCCTGGTGGGCGGATCATTCGAGAGTGAAACTATTGGAAATCGACAATCCTTTCGCGAACTTGGTACCCCGTCGCGTTTCTCCTCAATGCCTTAGTGGCCCTTCGTCGTCCTTCGTGGCCTTTCGTGGACTCCTCTTTTCTCGTTTGCTACAGACAAAAGGTAGACTGGTGAAACCCCTTGCGAGCAGTTTCTGCGTCGTTCTGACCGTCATCCTGCTATCGGCCTGCTCTCCCGAGAACCCGCCCCCCCGGCCGCAGCCTGCCGAGCAGTCCCCGCGCACACCCGAATCCCCTCACCCATCCGCCATGACCATCCTGTGCCTGGGCGACAGCCTCACCGAGGGCTCAGGACTGGATCGGTCCCAAGCATACCCGGCCCGCCTGCAGGAGAAAATCGACGCCCTGGGCTGGAATTTCAAGGTGGTCAATGCCGGCCTGGGAGGAGACACCACCGCGGCCGCGCTGCGGCGGCTGGACTGGTCGCTGCAAAGTAGAATCGATGTCCTGATCCTGGCCCTGGGAGGCAACGACGGCCTGCGCGGTGTTCCGCTGCCGGAGGTCCGCAAGAATCTCGGGGCGATTATTTCAAGAGCAACCTCCCGCTATCCCCGGCTGAAGGTGGTGGTGGCCGGCATGCGGATGCCACCCAACTACGGGATGCAATACGTCCGCGGATTCCAGGCTCTCTTTCCCCAGGTGGCGGCAAGCCATGGAGCCCTGTTGATTCCCTTTCTCCTGGAAGGGGTGGGCGGGCGACCCGAGCTCAATTTCCCGGACGGAATCCATCCCAACAACAGGGGGCAGGAAATCGTCGCCGAAAACGTCTGGAGTTTTATTGAACCGATGCTGCGCAAGCTTCATCGCAAAGGGACAGACGCGACCGCTTCCCGGCCGAACAGTGTTGCGCCGGCAGCCTCCGCACCCCGGAGCACTCCTGTCGGCACGGGCTGAGCAAAGGCAAAAAGCCTTTCTTTTTCATAGGTTTCCAATTGTGCTAAACTGCTTTTGGACGTAAAGACCGGCCTTGCCGGACAACCCCTTATTCTTGGCAACAGCGAAACTTTGGCCCCGTTGGCCGGCTGATCGGCCGGAATCGGGACACTAGCAATGGCTTGGCGCCCCCTAAACTTCCCCGCAGGCATGCTGGCACCGCTGGCGCTTGCCCTTGCCCTCCTATCCTGCGGCGGCTCCAGCGCCTTCAAGCGGGGCCTGGAGTATGAAGAGCTCAAAAACTACGACGCCGCCCTGCAAAGCTACGAAGAGGCCCTCAGCGCCGACCCCGGAAACGCCAGGTACCGCCTCTATTTCGAGCGGGCCCGCTTCCAGGCGGCCATGGCCCATTTCGACCGGGGCCGGCGCTTCAAGGAAGAGGGTCGCCTGGAGGAAGCCCTGCAGGAGTTCCGTCGGTCCGGGCAGATCGATCCCTCCATCGAAGCGGCCCAGCAGGAAGCCGAGGCGGTGGCCGCGCTGATCCGAGACCGGGACAGACAGGCCGAACAGGTGGAGCCGCAAGGCCCGAGCGAGGATCTATACCCTTCCCGGCAATTCCTGCCGGCGGTCAAACTCTCGGGAGAGGTTCGGCGGGCCTACGTGACCCTGGGAAAGCTCGGCGGCATCAACGTCATATTCGCCCCCGACTTCAACCCCAGCCCGCCGGAAGTGGAGCTCGATTTCAGCGAGGTCACCCTCATCGAAGCCCTGGAACTGCTCGCCCTGCAGAGCAAGACCTACTGGTCCGTCCTCAAGGAAAACACCATTCTGGTCGCCGAGGACACCCAGCAGACCCGCCAGCGGTACCAGGAAGAGATTGTCAGGACCTTCCACCTGTCCAACGTGGGCGACAAAGCGGACCTGGGCCAGATCGCCACCGCACTGCGTTCCCTGCTCCTGATGAACAAGGTGGCCCAGATCGATTCCCAGAACGCCATCGTGGTGCGGGATACCCCCGACAAGATCGCAGCCGCCGAGAGGATCATCCGGTCCATCGACAAATCCAAACCCGAAGTCATGATCGAGGTGTACATCCTGGAAGTGGTGGGCACCGTCAGGCAGTTTCTGGGCTTCAGACCGGGCATTCCGGGCGCCATCAACGTTTCTCCCAACGGACCCCAGGAAGACGGCGGATTGGGCACCATCCCCCTCAACGAGTTGGGGCGGCTCGGCAGGCACAGCTTTTCCGTGGCCATCCCGTCCATCCAACTCGGGCAGCTCTACACCCGGGTCAAGGGCCGCGTGTTGCAGAACCCTACCCTGCGAGCTTCGGACGGGGAAGCGGCCACCTTCAAGGTGGGCACCCAGCAACCCATCGCTCAGGGAAGTTTTTCCACCGGAATCGGCGGGGGAACGGGTTTCGGGGGAGGCGCCTTCACCACCTTCTCCACCGTGGACGTGGGAGTCACGCTGGAGATCACTCCCCAGGTGCTGCTGAATCGCGACATCGCCATGAACGTCAGCGTGGCCTTGAAGACCATCAGCGGCTTTGAAACCCTGGACGGGAACCGCTACCCCATCCTGGCCAATCGGGAGATCAACCACGACATCCGGCTGCAGGAGGGTGAATCCAGCGTGGTGGGCGGAATCATCCAGCGGTCCGACTCGGTCACCGTGGACGGAATCCCCGGCCTGAGCAAGATTCCGCTGCTGCGATACCTCTTCTCCACCGAGGACAAAAACGCCTCGGATAACGAAATCATCGTGGTGATTACTCCCCGGATCGTTCGGCTGCCCGACATCCTGGAGCAGGAAACCTCGCTGGCTCTGCTGGGGTCGAGCAACACGCCCAAGTATCTGGGATCTCCCAAGCAACTGATCGGAGAGATTCCCGGGCCGGGGCCGGGGACCGGCCAGCCCCCGCCGCCCCGGTCCGGCAGCGGCCCAGCTGCCCCGAACGCGCCCCTGCCGACCTCGGAAGCCCCACCGCAGGCGTCCGATCGGCCGGCGCCCCGTCTGGCCTTCGTCAGGCTGGTGGGCCCCTCGGAACCCGTCGGGCGTGGCAGTCGGTTCCGGGTTGGAGTCTCGATCGCCAATGCCCAACAGGTCCACGGGCTCTCGTTCAACTTCAGATTCAATTCGGACCTGGTACGGCTGGTGGAAGTTCAGGGCGGAGGATTTCTCAGCAGCGACGGAACCTCGGTTGCCTTGGCCGAACGCCTGGAAAACTCGCTGGGTCGAGCGGTGATCTCGATGACCCGCCCCCCCGACAGCGCGGGCGTCAGCGGTTCCGGCCTGTTGATGAACCTCAACTTCGAGGCCGTGGGAACGGGTGACGCCGCCATTTCCTTCGGACCCGATTCCGTCTTGCGCGACAGTGGGCAAACCCCCATTCCCGCCAGCCTTGCCGGAACCCAGGCGACCATTCAGTGAGGGCGCCCATGTCCTTCCACTCGATCGGGATTCATATCAGGAACAGCAGGCGCTCCGGACGGGGGCTGACGCTGGTGGAGCTGATCGCCACCGTGGCCATTGTCAGCATCCTGGCCCTGGGAGCCCTGCCGCTGACCAAGGTGGTGATTCAACGGCAGAAGGAGGTTGAGCTGCGGCGGGCGCTGAGAGAGATGAGAACGGCCGTCGACCGCTACCACGACGCCGCCCTGGGCGGCCAGATCGAGATCAAGTTCGGCACCGACGGCTGGCCGCCCGACCTGGACACCCTGGTCGAGGGGGTGGATCAACTCAACGCGGTCGACAAGCGGCTCCGCTTCCTGCGCCGCGTCCCCACCGACCCCATGACGGGCGACAAGGAATGGGGGTTGCGCTCCTCGCAGGACAGTTGGGATGCCACCAGCCACGGCGGCCAGAATGTCTACGACGTCTACAGCAAGAGCAACGGAACGGCCCTGGACGGATCCAAGTACGCGGAATGGTAGGATGGGAACAAAACGATGGAGCAAGGGTGACAGGTCCGGGGGTCACCCGGGCGGGAAGCTCGCTGGAGACGGGTTCACGCTGATCGAGCTGATGATTGTGCTCACCATCGTGGCCATCCTGGTGAGCATTGCCCTTCCCATCGCCGATTCAGCCATCCTTCGCGCCCGCGAAGCCGTCCTCAAGAGCAACCTGCACACGCTGCGCACGCTCATCGACCACTACACCGCCGACAAGCGAAAGGCCCCCCAGACCCTGGACGACCTGGTGAGCGCCGGCTACCTGCGCGCTCTCCCCAAGGATCCGATCACCAACGAGACCGACTGGCAGATCGTGATGGAAGAAGCATCCATGTTTCCCGACCAGCTCGAGCTGGGAATCTACGACGTCCGCAGCAGTTCCGAAGCCATCTCCTCCGAGGGCACCCCCTACAGTGAGTGGTAGCCCCCCCCGCCGGCGACTCGGCCCCGGATCCCTCTTTCTAACGCACCACTCCTTCCAGCGGGCTGCTGGCGCTGGCGTACAGCTTCCTGGGCATTCTGCCTGCCAGGTAGGCCAGCCGGCCTGCCCGGATGGCCAGATTCATGGCTTCGGCCATCGCCACCGGGTCATCCGCCTGGGCGATGCCGGTGTTCATCAGGACGGCATCGGCGCCCAGTTCCATGGCCAGCGCTGCGTCCGAGGCCGTGCCCACCCCGGCATCCACGATCAGCGGCACCTCGGTAATCATTTCACGCAGGATTCTCATGGTGGCCACGTTCTGAATTCCCATTCCCGAACCGATGGGAGCCCCCAGGGGCATTACCGCGGCCGCTCCGGCATCGATCAGCCGGCGGGCGGTCACGATATCGTCGTTGGTATAGGGAAGCACCACGAACCCTTCCTTCACCAGGATCTCGGTGGCCTCGAGCAGGCCCGCGTTGTCGGGAAAGAGCGTCTTTTCGTCCCCGATGACCTCCAGCTTGACCCAGTTGGAAAGACCGGCTTCCCGGCCGAGCCGGGCGGCCCGCACGGCCTCGTCCCGGCTGTAGCACCCGGCCGTATTGGGCAGGATGAAATAACGCTCGGTATCGATCCAGTCCAGCAGAGACTCACGGTTGCGATCGGAGAGATTCACCCGGCGCACCGCCACCGTGACCATATCGGCGCCCGACTTCTCATGGGCTTCCACCATCTGCGCAAAAGATGCGTACTTCCCCGTGCCCACCAGCAGACGGGACGAAAACTCCCGCCCGGCGATGACCAGCTTGTCAGGTTTCATATTGGCCCCACATGCGGAAACGGCTTCCGGCAACAATCGTTTCCAGGTCTTTTCGTCGGCCTCATTCTAGTTTAAAGCCGCTTCGATTGCATCGCGAAATTACCCCATCTCGCGCATGCCTTGACCGGGGTACTCCGGCGGGTTATGTTTACCCCTTGACGGAAATCCCTGTCCTGCCTGAATCCCAGCGCGCGGCCTTCCCTCGAGCCCTTGCCCGGATGAAGAACGGAGCTCTCATCCTGCTGATTCTGTTCCTTCTCTTCGCCCTACCGGAGAGCCTGCCTTCAGAGGAAAAATCCATGAAACCCACCCGGACTTCGTCTGCTGAACCCGAATTCACCAACCGATTGATCCACGAGACCAGCCCCTATCTGCGACAGCATGCCCACAATCCGGTGGACTGGCACCCCTGGGGGCAGGAAGCCCTGGACAAGGCCAGGCGGGAAGACAAGCCGATTCTGCTCAGCATCGGCTATTCGGCCTGCCATTGGTGCCATGTCATGGAGCGGGAGTCGTTCGAAAACGAAGCCATCGCCGAGGTCATGAACGCCCACTTCGTGAACATCAAGGTCGATCGGGAGGAACGGCCCGACCTGGACACCCTCTACATGAACTACGTCCAGATGACCACCGGAAGCGGCGGCTGGCCCATGACGGTGTTTCTGACTCCCGATCAAGTCCCGTTCTACGGGGGGACCTACTTCCCTCCGGAGGACCGCTTCGGGCGCCCGGGCTTCGGGCGCCTCTGCTTGGCCCTGGCCGAGGCCTTTCGAGAGAAGCGAGAGGAGATCAAGACCCGGAAACCCGACGTTCTGCGCAGCCTGGCGGCCATGAACACGCTGCCGGCGGGCGCCGCCAGCGTGACGGCCGCCAGCCTCGACCAGGCCTTCGATCAACTGGCCCCCCGTTTCGACCTGACCCATGGCGGCTTCAGTGGCGCCCCCAAGTTTCCGGGATCCATGAGCCTGAACTTCCTGCTTCGCCACTTCTCCCGGACCGGCCGCCGGGAGGGGCGCGAATTTGTCACGCTGTCCCTGGAAAAGATGGCCCGCGGGGGCATGTACGACCAACTGGGAGGAGGATTTCACCGCTATTCGGTGGATGAGCGCTGGCTGGTCCCTCATTTCGAGAAGATGCTCTACGACAACGCCCTCCTGAGTCGGCTCTACCTCGAAGCCTATCAGCTCGACCCGCAGCCGCTCTATGCCAGAGTGGTGGAGGAGATCCTGGATTACGTGGTTCGAGAGATGCAGAATCCCGAGGGCGGCTTCTATTCGACCCAGGATGCAGACAGCGAAGGCCACGAGGGCAAGTTCTTTATCTGGACCCCAATCGAGATCGGGGAGATCCTGGGCGAAGAGGCAAGCGAGGCCTTTTGCCGATACTACGACGTCACTGACGGGGGAAACTTTGAAGGGTCCAACATCCTGAACGTGCCCCGGCCGCTGGAACAGGTGGCCAGTGAGCTGTCACTGACTCCCGGGGAGCTGGCCCGGATCCTTTCCGAGGCCCGGCAACGCCTTTTCCCGGAGCGCGAGAAGCGGATCAAGCCCCATCGTGACGAGAAGATACTCACCGGCTGGAACGCCATGATGGGAGTCAGCTTCGTGGAGGCCTCGCTGGTCCTGCAGCGGGCCGACTACCTGGAGGTCGCCAGGCGCAATGCCCGTTTCCTGCTCGAGCATCTATGCCGCAAGGACAGGCTATTGCGGACTCACAAGGACGGGGTGTCCAAACTCTCCGGTTACCTCGACGACTACGCCAACCTGGTCGAGTTTCTGCTGGCTCTCTACCAGGCCACGGGCGAGAGAGAGTGGCTGGACCAGGCGGTCATCTACAACGACGCCATGCTGGAGCTGTTCTGGGACCGGGAGCAAGCCATCTTCTTCCTCACCGGCAAGGAACACGAGAAGCTGGTGACTCCGGTCCGGGACGCCTACGACAACGCCACGCCGGCCGGAAGCTCGGTGGCGGTCTTCAATCTTCTCAAGCTGGCCATCCTGACGAACAACCCCGAATACCGGACCATCGCCGAGACCAACCTCGAGAACATGCACCTGCCTCTGACCCGCTATCCCAACGGCTTCGGATACCTGCTGGGGGCCGCCGACTTCTATCTGGGGCCGGTCAAGGAAATTGCCGTGGTGGGAAACCCCGAGTCAGACGAGACCCGGCGGCTGCTCGAAGTGGTCCATCGGACGTTCCTGCCCAACAAGGTGGTGGCCATCCTGGACCCCAACGCCCCCGCCGGCGACGGCCAACTGCCCCTGCTCGAGGGCAAGACCCTGGTCAAGGGCCGCCCGGCCGCCTACGTCTGCGAAAACTACACCTGCAAGGCCCCGGTCACCGAACCCGACCAACTGGCACTGGAGTTGGGCCGGAAGCCCTGACGGGGGACGGCGAACAGGACGAGCGGCTCAAAGATCACCCCACGCTTCCTCGTCTTGGGGCGAGGACCATTCGCTCAAGACCTGAGGCAAGTCCCTCATGTAATCGCTCTTCCCCTCATTCACCTTGCGAACCACAACATGATCGCCCTTGATCTCGAAAGCAATCACGTCACCCGCACCCAGATTGACAGCCTCACGGACGCTCTTGGGAATCGTCAAGCGTCCACGTGCGTTGATCTTGGCAAGTTGCATGGTCTGGTTACACTTACGTCTGAGGCTCTTGCAAGTTTCGGATCTGAACTCGGCCGGCCATGGATTTCCATCCGGGAGCGCGGGCGTCCCGCCCGCACAAATCCTGGCAGAGTCGTGGCGATTGGCTTCACAGGGTTGGTCGGTTCACTTGCCGACTGGCGCCGGGACAGCGCCTTTACGAAAATGCGGGCGGGACGCCTGCGCTCCCAGAGATCACAACCCTTCCCTGCAATTAATCCCGCTACCTGAAGAATTTCGCAAGAGGCTCAGTTGGAGCCACGGTTCTATTGGAGCTTACCATCGATTCAACCTCACGGGCACAAACAGGTCTCAACCCTACGGCAGCCCAGCCTCGCAGGGTCATTCTCGATGCGGACCCGGGCATTGACGATGCCATGGCCATCCTGCTGGCGGCGCAGTCCCCGGAATTGCGAATCGAGGCGATTACCGTTGTCTCCGGAAATGTGCTGGTGGACCAGGGTGTGGAGAATGCGCTCAAGCTGGTCGAACTGGCCGGTCGGACCGAGATTCCGGTGGCCGGGGGAGAAAAATACCCACTCCGGAAAAAGCTGATCACGGCCCCCATCGTGCACGGCAAGAACGGTCTTGGCGAGACGGAATTGCCTTCCCCGGCCAAGACTGCCGAATCGCGTCACGCCGTGGACCTGATCGTCGATCTCGTGCGCGCCCACCCCGGGCAAATCACCCTGCTGCCCATGGGGCCATTGACCAATATCGCTCGGGTCCTGCTCAAGCGGCCGGACATGGCAGAGCGGATACCCGAGATCATCCTGATGGGCGGCTCCATCGAAGGAGGCAACGCCAGCCCTGCCGCCGAGGCCAATATATTCAACGACCCGGAGGCCGCCAAGATCGTCTTCGAGTCGGGCATTCCCATTACCATGGTGGGTCTGGGCGCCACTCATCAAACCCTGTTGAAACGGTCCCACACGGCCGCTCTGGCCGACAGTCGGTCTCCCATCGCACGCTTCGTAGCCCTGATAGCCGATTTCTACATCGAGTTCTCTGAGAGTGTCGGCTTTGACGGGGGGGCACTTCACGATCCGTTGGCAGTCGGTTTGGCAGTGGATTCGTCCCTGGCCAAAGAGAGTCGTCCCATGCATATCGCAGTAGAGACTCAGGGGCAATTGACCTACGGCGAAACGGTGGCCAATCGCCATCTGCTCAGGGAATCCGTAGAGGACGCGGGAGACCACTACGTTCTAACCGGGATCAAGCCCATAGACCCCAATGCCCAGGTTCCGACCCGGATCGACGCCGACCGGTTCCTGCGGTTTTTCATGGACCGCATCTGCGCACCACCGAGGGTTTCGGTATGAGGATCTGGGAAGTAGGGAACCTCATTTTAGTTCGGATCCGGCTTTGAATTCCGCTTTCCTGCAGGAAAACTGCCCGCCCTTACCATCCCTCACCGCGCCTCAGCGTGCGATTTTCGCGGTTTGCGAGGTGATCCGTTGCCCGACCACCAATGTCGTGATACATTACTATGCTATATATCAATAGCCAGGGAGTGTTCCATGTCAAAGACGGCGAAATTGTTCTGGTCCGGACGCTCCCAGGCCGTTCGCCTGCCGAAGGAATTCCGCATGGACGGCGAGGAAGTACGCATCCGCAAGCAGGGGGCGGCCGTCGTCCTCGAGCCTGTTGCCACTGATTGGGCGTGGCTTGATGCCATTGAAGGGAAGTTCTCAAAGGACTTCTTGCCCGAAGGGCGCAAACAGGAGGGGCATCAGGTCCGGCCTGCCCTGGATGCAGCCTTCGAGTGATGCGCTATCTGCTCGACACAAACGCTTGCATTGCATTACTGAACGGCAAGCCACCCTCGCTTGTTGATCGGGTTCGGCGCCACACACCTTCAGAATTCGGGTTACCGAGTCCGGTGACCTACGAGCTCTACTACGGTGCCTTCAAGAGTAAATACACAAACCGGAATCTTGCATTGCTCGATCTCATCGCTTTCGAAGTCGTTCCCTTCGATGCCGCGGACGCCCGTGCGGCAGGTGCGGTTCGGGCGAACCTCGAAGCCATTGGACGTCCGATCGGGCCTCTTGATACGCTGATCGCGGGCCAAGCGCTAGCGCGGCGTTTGATCCTGGTGACCGCCAACACCCAGGAGTTCGTTCGGGTGGAGGGCCTCCATTGCGAGGACTGGTCGATCTCCGGAAAGTAAGTAAAGGATTTTGGAGACTTGACCCTTTCCCGGGAGAAGTTGGAAAAGTTGGGGACGTTGTTGCATTGCTGGAATAACTGTGCTCAACTTCCGCATTTAGCCTGACAAGAGGAGGCCCCAACTCCCCGCTAAATCCTTCCGTAGGGTCCACTATACTGCGAGCGTTATGTTGCGGAGGTTCGAGCTTTCTCAATATTGACAAGTTGTCGAAAGACGGCCGGCCCGAGTAATTCCACTAATTCAACAACGTCCCCTGGGGTTCTCCTTGGACCACAGGAAAAATGGCCGGATTTTCTGAGATTGCATTGCAAGGGCTCCAAACCTCATCAAGAAAATCATCCCCTAGACCCGGGCGTTGCTTCTCATACCAGATTGCGGCCTCTTCGATATCCGTTTCCGCTTCCGGCCGAAAATATACCCTGAGACTCACAACCGTCCTTTAATGGCCGCCAAGACCTCACTGGATTCGCGACCCTTAATGTTGTCAAATTCGTATGCATCCAAGCGCCGATCGAGTTCAACTCGTTGTTTTTCGGTCAGCGGCAGGGCGACTTGGTCGGCAGCTATGCTGTCCCAAATATCCTCCACCAGTCGCAATTTTTCGCCTATCGAGAGAGTGCCCAGCCCAGTTTTCATTTCAAGTTCCTCCTCAGTACTGTCCTGTCAAGCTTTCACGACTTTGGTGTAACAGGGGAGAGTAGGGGACGTTGTTGAATTACTGGAATAACTGCGCTCAGCATCCGCATCTTGTCTGACACGAGCAGGCACTCGACGCCCCGCCCCTCCGGCCAAAGGAAAGTAGGGGACGTTGTTGAATTACTGGAATAACTGCGCTCAGCATCCGCATCTTGCCTGACACGAGCAGGCACTCGACGCCCCGCCCCTCCGGCCAAATGCATCCGTAGGCTCCACGACGCTGCGACGCTGCATGAGTCCTGTTGGGGGGTCCGAGCATTCTCAATATCGACAAGAAATTGAAAGACGGCCGGTCCAAACAATTCCACTAATTCAACAACGTCCCCCGGGGTTCCCGTCCTCCCCATGGGCCTCGGCTACCTCGAAGGCGTCACTCATGACTACAAACGCCACGGCACCACCACGCTGTTCGCCGCTCTCAATGTCGCCACCGGCAAAGTCATAACCCGTTGTCATCCGCGACACCGTCATCAGGAGTTCCTCGCATTCCTGCGTCAGATCGACCGCAATGTGCCCCGCTGCCTCGACATCCATCTCGTCGTCGACAACTACGCCACTCATAAACATCCCAAAGTCCGCGCTTGGCTCGCTCGGCGTCCCCGCTACCACCTGCATTTCACCCCAACCTATGCGTCCTGGCTCAACCAAGTCGAACGCTGGTTCGGCCTCATTACCCAGCAGGCTATTCGCCGAGGTTCCTTCTCCAGCACCAAGGCTCTCGTCCGTCACATCGAGCGCTTCGTCCAACATTACAACGCCAACACCAGCCCCTTCATCTGGTCCGCCACCGCTGATTCCATCCTCGCCAAACTCGACCGACTTTGCTCATATATTTCCGGGACGCAACACTAGTGTCAAAAGGTATCTCCAGGGTGGAAATTCCAGCCAGGGCAAATCGTGGGGGATTCGACTGAGCGGAGGCCGTCGGCCCCACGGTACCCTGAAGCAAAGCGGATCCGGCCGAATCAGGAGCCGGAAAAGCCCTGTTCGTTTCTCTCCTACGTAGTGGATCGGCTTACGTCCCAGCCGAGGGATTCCTGAATTCTCCAGGTCGACCGACCCATAGAACCCCACTTTGCTGAGCTTCTATGAGCTTCTTTTTCCCGCCGATCCGGCGGAAATCCCAGAACCGTTACTGAAAGCCGTCAAGATGGCTCAAGGGCTTGTCTCTCAAAGGCGAAGTCCGCTCGGAGCCCCCAGAGAGAACAACTGTGCTGGAAGGGCTCAGTTGGAGGTCAATGGGTGTATACTCATGAGTCCCGGAGGACCAAAACCCTAATTCTGGCTTATACCCTACCACGACCATGAAGATGCAATCGAGGACGCGCGCAATAGACAAGATCTATAAGCGGCGCGACCGGTACGATATTCCGGAGTGGCAACGCCAGGAGGTGTGGAGTCGCTCAAAGAAACAGAATTTGATCGATTCCATACTTCGCGGCTGGAAGCTCCCGAAATTCTACTTCCTAAAAGTCTCAAGCGATCCTGAAGCCTACGAGGTTGTGGACGGCCAACAGCGTTTGGTAACGATCTACGACTTCTTTGCTAACCAACTGCGCCTTCCAGAGAGCACAGCTGAGGAGTTTGGAGGCCCTTACTATAAGGATCTGCCAGATGAGCTGGTTGATGCGTTTGATGACTATGAGATCGAGTTTGACGAGATTGGGGATGCCACCGAGGAGGAGATCAAGGACTTCTTTCAACGTCTGCAGGAAGGCCTTCCACTGACCAGCGCCGAGAAGCTGAATTCCGTCCACAGCAAACTGCGGGACTATGTGATGAAGTTAGCCAAACATCCATTCTTCGGCAAGACGAACGCATCCGACCGCAGATACGGTCACTTTGACATAGTCTCAAAGGTCGCAGCGATTGAAATTGACGGTTTGGAAGTTGGACTCCGCTACAATGACATGCGCGCTGTGTTTGAGAGCCAGGTAGCGTTCTCCACGAGTTCAAACGTCGCTAAACGACTCAGGGCGGCGCTCGACTTTATTGACAAGGGCTTCGACGATGATGCCGGCAGGGTGCTACGAAACAGGACCGTCGTTCAATCGTTGCTCACGCTAACATGTGGGTTGCTTCAATTCGGGAACATCGGCGGACAGGAGCAACGGATTGCGACGTTTTTCATGAGGTTTCTCCAGGATCTGAAAAAGCAAGTTGAGCTCGGCCAGAACGCGACGGATGTCGACTATCTTGAGTTCCAACAGACGGTTAATGCAAACATCAGGGACGGGAGTCGGATTCGTCAGCAGACTCTTCTTCGCAAATTCCTGGCGCATGATCCTGAGTTCGTCAACTTGTTAGATCCTACTGCCCTCGCAAAGAGTGGGATCAGGGGAGGAATTACCGTGGGTGCTCGTCAGATTGTCACGCTCGTTGGGCAGCTCAATGAACAGCATTCAGCGCAGCATGGGGAAGACCTATTCAAGGCTACAAATCGGACGGCGCAGGCACAGGCGAATCTTGGTAAGGCTATCGACGATTTCGATGACTACAAATCGTTCATTGACGACTTGTACTTCCTTTTCCGGGAGAGTGTGGGCTCGCGCCTCGATAGGCCCGTGCCGCCATCGTTCGGGGATGTGAACACGCTCCGCACAGATATACAGCACGACGTGGATCACGGGAAGAAGACGCAGGTCAAGGCCAAGAAAATGAAGACTGGTCAAGTGTTTAAAAAGTACGCGGGTGCGCCATCACCCGCTGGTCTAGCTCCAGAGCATTTCGTTTTAGTACAGGCGAATCTTCTCAATGCCTTGAGGCGGGACTTACAGCAGATAAAGCCGTGAAGGCAAGCGTACATGAAGGGTATCCCTCAAGACGGCGCCAAGTCGACCCGCCCGCCGAATCAGGAGCCGGAAAAGCCCTGTTCGTTTCTCTCCTAATGTAGTGGTTCGGCTTACGTCCCAACCGATGGATTCCTAAATTCTCCAGGTCGACCGACCCATAGAACCCCACTTTGCTGAGCTTCTATGGGCCTCTTTTTCCCGCCGATCCAGCTGAAACCCCAGAACCGTTGCTGAAAGCTGTCACGATGGCTCAAGGGCCTGTCTCTCAGTGGCGAAGCCTTCTCTTTGTGGTGTGTGCTGATGTAACGAGGGAAGGCGCCGCGGGCTCGCGTGTTTGAGCGGGCGATGCGCTGCCTCGCCCAGAGTGCCAGGACTATCCCACGCTAATTTTTCTCTCTCCGGGGAGGGCTAATTGTGGTCGATTTGGGTGATCTGCAAGCGGTTCGTGCATGGGAAATGGGCATGATACGGGCGTTCTGACTTACAAGTCGCCTCAAATCTGGTAGCGTGGGATCACCCTGCCCAGAGTGCGCAGGGCCGTTGACAGAGAGTCCCTAATAAAGCAAACTGGGCTCCATATCTCCCTCTTCGAAAAGGAAAAATCAGGCCCGCGTAAAGACGGGCAGCCCCCGTTGGCTGGGAGTGTGCTCAGTGCGACCGGACCAGGAAGGCGGCTTCCCCCGCGTGCGGGAGAGGGAACCGCATGACTGCTTCTGATTCGAACATGGGTTTCAGACAACGCCACCTCGACTTGATCGACCGCTCCGGTGTCTCCGACCGCCGCCTCTCGCTCCTTGCCACCGGCAGCGCCGATACGGTCCGCAACATGCGCCGCGGATCCTCTCCGCGCCTGGACTTCCTCGAGTCCCTCTGCCGCGTCCTCGGCTTCCGGCTTAAGATGGCGCCTCTCAATGAGCCCGGCCAGCCACCCGAGGAGGCCCCTGCTGTTGAGAGACGGCCCGAGTGGTCCCGGCGGCTGCGGGAGGAAATCCGCCAGGACTTGGTCAAGATCTTGGACCTAGCCGAACAAGTCGGGGTAGGATCACAGGCAAGAGAAAAAGTCTGCGGCACTCCAGGTCACCAGGACCGATAAACCCCGCCCTTACAGGCCAGCTGCGGACCTCGTTCTTCCCCGGATCCGTCCCAAAATTCCGGTTTCCCCACAGGGAATCAGACTCTGTCATTTTAAGTGTGTAACCGGCAACACTATAAAACGGGATCGTCATAACACCATGTCTCTCGTGTCTACGGATCGCCTTCACCGTCCTGCATTTGACAACTCTTCTCAGGCGATTATAATGATTAATATTAATCAAAGATGATTGGAATGCTAAGGGGTATTTTGAGCAATAAAAAGAAAGACACCATCACGATCCAGCGCATCCCCATCACCAAAGCCCGCATTAACCTTGGCCAGATTGTGCGCCGAGTGCACGTCAACAAGGAGTACTTCGTCCTTGAAAAGGATGGAATTCCGGTCGCAGGCATTATCGACGTCGACGAGCTTGAAGATTATCTGGAGTTACGCGACCCGACCGTGAAACGTCAGATCCGCGAGAGCGGACAAGAGTACCGTCGCGGCGAGGCTCGTGACGCCGATGAACTCGTCGCCTCGCTGAAACCCTCGAAACGATAACGTTACTCCGCATGGCCGGCAAGTTCCATGTTCTAACGACTCCGGCATTCGACCGTCAGGCGCGCAAGGCTGTGCGCAATAAACAGGACCTCACCGGAGTGCTCGAAGAGATCCTCATTGCGCTCCGTTCCGATCCACACAATGTTACGGGAAGGCACAAGATCAAGAAACTGTCCGGCGTCGCACCCGAAGAAGGGCAATGGCGCATCCGGTTCGGCGACTACCGCGCACGGTACGACATCGCGGGTCGCGAAGTCGTTCTTCATTCATTCCGTGACCGAAAAGACGCCTACCGATGACAACAAGGACAGTTGAAGGGGTTCTGGTGCAGATAGGATCGGCGGGGCGAATGGCAGGCCGAAGCATTTGGCCGTAAAGCGGCAGAGCAATTGCTCGCGATGTCATGCTCCGTTCGCGGCCGGAGTCACCTGCATCGCAATCCTGAAGTTGGCAGGCGCGAATTCGACTGCCAAGCGCGTTTGCGACGAATGCGTTCAGAGTGTTTTGGGAAAAACTGCGAAGGATCTTGAGGAAATCAGTGTGCTCTTGAACCCGCGATATAGGACAGGTTGATCGGGAATGCCGAACTAGAGACGTGGCTGAATATCACGGAAGAAACGGGCTGAGAGACTCAGCTAAGCAGATATGAGTGAAAGAGAGAAGATCGGCGCCGCCGACTCGAAGAACACGAACTCCGGCATCCAATTGAGGGCCGGAGACCGGGCTTATTTCCCGCCTGGGGCGTTACAGATATGGATCAATGAGGATGGAACCACAGGAACGGGCGGATCGCTCGCTGTTGATCCGTGGCTTCCTGATCTATCGATAAGCACCGGCACACCAACAGAGGTGGTGGATGCCATCTCCAAACGAGGTTTCGCCGTAAGTTCCATTTGTAAGAGTGATCGGATAAATGGGTGCCAGAAGTCTCGTGAAGTTCGGGAGTTGCTGGCTTACCCAGACTCGGCGCGCCTCAGATATATCGCCGTTCTCGACGTAGCGCGCGCGTGTGGAATCCTTGACCTCGATCGGGCTCGAGGAGCAATCCGGTTTAAGGAGCGGGACCAGAAACTGCTTGTAGAAGACATTTTCGAGCCATTGTCTTGCGACAATTGTCTGAGCGGTGACAGCCCTCTGCTTGACTACCTTCTAACGGCAGATGAACGGCCGTTTCGATTGGTCGAGTTGCCCGGTCACAAGCTCGGAACTATCGACGTAGAGGATCTACAGAAACTCCCAGTGCGTGTGTTGCTTTTCATGAAATTCTCTCATCTGGAAACTTTGCTCGCGCGAGGGTTGTGCGTTAGGCAGCCAAGGCTCCAGGCAATCGTCGGCACCACCCTTGAAATAAAGTCGGGTGAGCTAGGTAGCTCAGGTTCCGGTCCTGAACGACGAATTGAACGATATCGATTCGGACAACTACTACGAGGAGCGAAACGTGAAGGCTTCATCACGATAGACGGCGAGGAAATCTCCTTCCTGGAGAGATTCCGAAACAATCTTGCGCACGGACCTCGCTGGTACATAACTCGACGCGCGGAGGTCGGATCACTTGTGAACTGTGTGCGGAGGGTGTGCAAGTTGATCGACCAAGCCAGCATGGAACCATAGGGCTCGGTTTGATGTCAGCGAACCTATCGTAGCGATCACACGAAGCGGCTAGGCGTTCCCAGGGACCTCGGTCAGCGCTACGGCGAAGGCGGGGCAGTCCCCCGCCGCCCCGCCCGGGTGGCTGTCAAGATCGACGCCGCGAAGGCGGTCACGGCCGTCGCCGATGTCGGCGCGGCGGATGTGGCTCCGCACCTCCTCCAGTGCGCCGCCGGCGAAGGGATGACGGGTGTCTTATCCCGTGTCTGATTCTATGTCTTGCATACGTCGAGCGAAAGCGCATGGCCCGGAGACCCGTGCTGACAAGCCGGCCCTCACGCGTTGATACGGTCAAGACGGAGCGCTTCACCGGTCTATGCCGCGGGCGATCTTGCCGCCCCCAAGCGCCGAATCTCTGACAGAGTCATCAGGCACCCTACCAAAGCCCTTGCCCATGACGATGTCCGGCCAAACCGTTTTTTCGGCATCGGTCACAATCCGCAGTATGGCCGCCCTACAAAGATTTTGAGCGTCACCGATCACCTTCACCAAGTCTTCCTTGTTCTTTGCCTTGGGGTTTCCAGCATGCAACACGCTCGATGCAAAGTCGTAGGCCTTGCGCAACGTCCGAAAGTACTCTTGCCGCTGTTTGAATGTTTTCCCCAGCAACCACGCGCCTCTCGTCGCCATTCGATACCTCTTTTCTCCGACAGATCCCTTGTCATCGCTCAACAGAACCGACTCTAACGCGATTCTCAGTTCCACCAGTTGCTCCACTTCTGCAAGCGGATGTTTCGACCGGAGCCACCTAGCAATGCCGAGGTCCAACCTTGTGTACTTCTCGAGAAGTCCATGCAACTCCAAGCATCTCAATACCTGTTCTACCGAGATAAGTTTCGGTGATGCGCCCTGCGTCTCCTTGCGGCCACTCGAAAACCCGGCATTCAGAAAGAACGCGTCCACATCTCCATAGTCCCACCACTGCATGAACCAGTCCACATAGTTGTTAATCTCGATCGACATCGCCCGGCACAGGCTCGCCACGGACACAGACGACAGGTCAGGATTGAGGATCGTAGGACGCGGCCGCTGCAGCGGAGTGTTGCGTTCCCGGTTCGGCAAGTAGAGTGCTGGCCCCACAGCGTGTTTGAGGCACAGCATTGCCCTGTGGGCGTATTGCTCGTTTCGAATGTCGTGCTCGTCAATCTGAACGTATAGGGATCTGGGAAACTCGTCCCCATTGCCAGGCAGTGTCTCTAAGCGGCAACCGTCTACAGGCCTTAACGACCTATCGGTTCTTACACCCTTGAGCAAAGCGCATAACCAGACCCGAACGGGTACGCCTTCTAGCCACCCAGCGAACAAATTGGCGACTCGTTCGGGACCGATGCGTGCGGCCGCGACGACCAGGATCTTGGCGTAGTCCTCAACGGAAGGAAGGCGCGGGGAAGTTAATGAACCCATCAGATCGTAAAGCCCGTTGCAGACAGCACCGCTCTCGGGCGAGCTATAGGGCGTCAGCTTCGGCAACAGTTCGGAAACGAGTTCGGCGCTCGCACGTTTATGCAGGATTATTGCGTCCGTATTCGACAGGGAGTATTCCCGCTTCATCTTTCTCGCGTAGAGCTCACGCATCACGTGGGAGTCGAAACGGTTCCGGTAGAAGTTACTGAATTGTGCGTGTTGGACCGCTCGCCGGATGCACTCCGTCAAGCGTTCAGTCTCCATTCCCATCAGCTCTCCTGTGCTTTCTGACTGTCTATTGACGTATAGAACGGCGTCGAGAGCGTGTGCCAGTGCCGTGCGCCGAACTCGCCCTGCGGATTGCACGGACGGATGGCCTCGGTGATCGCTTCACTGTTCAGCCGTTCAAGCCCACCGCTACCCCCCCGGGCGTTATATCTCGAAACACCTCATACTCCCGATTGTCACCGCGCCCCCCCGGCCGCGGTCCCCGCCACTGCCAGCGCCGGCGATCACAACTCGTCCCAATTCTTCGGTAGGCCTTTCTGTAACAGCTCAAACAGCGTCCTTCTGGCGATGTCGAATCCCCTGCTAAACGCTTCGCGATTTCTCTCCTGAGTCACGTTGCCCCGCCCGCCGTGAACGATGTTCGAACGTGCATCGTAGAACTCCTTGACGCTCTCCTTGATCCGCTCCCTGCTTGCGCAGTCGGTTCCGAGATACCCGGAAGCCCTGTTCTGCAATGTCGGGGAAATTTTCCGTTTCGGCAAGTCGTACATGTTTTCCAATGCGATCGCAATATCGACTATCCTCATCTCATCCGCGAATCCTTCTCCCCTTGCGAGTGCCTCGGAAAGCCGACTCACAATCGGACCCACCTGGGCGTACCGCTCAGCTCTTCGGCTTTCAAAAGCTGCCCTCGCCTGATCCAGTGCGTCCGAAGAAAGCCCCGGGCACTCCTCAAACCCATCAAACCTTTGCGCGGAACGGCAGCCATACTCGCTACCGCAATAAGCCTCAAGACCGAGCAGCCTGCCGGCGGAACGGTCGATGCACTCGCCCAACGTCGCTATCGATAGCACCGGCGTGGCCTGCGCCACGGCGAGAAGTTCCAGGAAGACTTGCGCCTCACGGAAAAACAGGTGCGGCCTTCTCGGGTCCCGGTCCGTGAGATAGCCGGGGCGGCTGAACACAGGCCTCCACCGGAACGGTCTGATGACCGCCCCGACCGAACGCCAGCCATAGAACAGGGGAAAGTAGGGGACGTTGTTGAATTACTGGAATAACTGCGCTCAGCATCCGCATCTTGCCTGACACGAGCAGGCATTCGACGCCCCGCCCCTCCGGCCAAATGCTTCCGCAGGCTCCACGACGCTGCGACGCTGCATGAGTCCTGTTGGGGGTTCGAGCATTCTCAATATCGACAAGAAATTGAAAGACGGCCAGCTCAAACAATTCCACTAATTCAACAACGTCCCCTGGGGTTCTGCTTTGCCGGTGTGAACAATTTTCACAGAATCCACATCTACATGGAAACCCGCACAAAGTCCTTTTTGGCATACCCGCGAGTGCGGGCGCAGACTTCATGACCCTCGCGACTTCCCTCGTCGTTGGTGTTGCCCTCAATGGTTGCTAATGTCTCACCGCGGGCCTCAACCACAAAGCCGGTGTGTGTCCAGTCGGACGAGACCCGGCGGTTCAGGAAGACGGTGCCGGGTGGGAGCTTGTCCGCAGCATTGGATGGATTGATGTCGGCTGCGGCGACAAACAGGTTTCGGTCGCGACCGTAGGCAGCGAGATTATCGCATGAGTAAGTCCTCGGAAAAGGCAAGGGATGTGTTGCTTCGGCGCTCGCCTGGCGAATCACAAACGACACGAACCCCGCGCACCAAGGCCACTCGTTGCCTTCGTGACCGTTCATGTAAAGGCGCACCCAGGGTCCGCGGTTCTTCCCGCCAACCTCGCGTGGGTGCTCTTGCAGGTGCCTGTGGGCGATAGCAGCGACGACCCCGCCGAACGCGTCCGTCCCACCTCCGGGGTTGTCGAGTGCGCGCCGCATGGGCTCGCTAAGCTTCTCGAAAATCGTTTGGTCAACCTCTCCCTCAAATGTCAGCTCTTGCGCCATACAGAATTGCTGAACAGCAGCCTCCGTGGCGGGTCCGAATACCCCGTCGACGGCGACCGCGTGCCCGTTCAGGCACAGCCACTCCTGCACGCGACGTGAGGCCTTGCCACGCGCACCTCGCGCCACCGCCCTAGAAAAAGCAAGTTCCTTCGTTTTGTGGATAATCATTACTCACCTCACCCACGGTAACAACCGTTGCCTGCGTCCGGATCGCGCCAATTCCCCTGGCCGATCAGGACCGGAGCCTCTTTACCTTTACTGTAGAGTTTGGGATTCCTCTTGCGAAGAGAAGTCAGCAGACCTATTTTATGGCGGCCGTTGCAGCAGCGTCCTTGATTTTCCTGGCGCGCTTCAGGAACTTGTAGATCCCTGTACTCCCACCCGCCAGGAAGAGTCCGGTCAATACCATCGAAAGGAAATCCCCGTGCTTCCTACCAAGGACGACCGCGATAAAATCCACTTGCAGCCGAAAGGCAATTGTCACGGAGATGGCCACAGAAATCCAGGGCTTCAGGTCCAGATAGTCGCCACCCGCCTGCTCGTCCAATTTTTCTTCGATGACTCGCCAGAATTTTGAATCGAAGATCTGATACAGTGATCTTTCGATCGTCAGTGCCAGCAGTGCGAACGCCACAAGCACACCGATGAGGTTTTCCCAATAGTTTGCAGCAATTTCGATCATCTCTCCGCCTCCGGTTTGCAACCTGTCGATTCCTCTTCCTGTAACCTCGTCCCCCACAATTGGGACCAAGCTTCGCCCCGTCCGTTCAAAGAGTCTGCCTCTATAAAGGCTACCATCACTTGGCGAATGCCGAATCGAGTCTTTGGAGCGTCGGCTTTGGTCCAAGGTCGGATAGATTCTTTCGGCAATTACTCTCCCTGCACACCCGAGGAAAACAAAGATGTTTGAATGGCTGTATAAATTGCTAGAACCAGCAGTCCTCATTCAGATTGTGATTGCTGTAGGACTAGGCATATACGCTTGGGACACACGGAAAATCCGAAAAACCTCTCAGCAACAAAACGAAATAATGCAGAGGCCGTGCCTAGTTCCCTTGGTGACGCTGCGCGAAGATTCAAGCGTTAATCAGGATGTATTGAAAGGCCGTCCATATCCAGAACAAAAGGTACTGGATCCGGGCGTCACAGATTCTGTCAAACTTCGCAACATCGGCAATGGTCCTGCCTTGAAAATCCGGTATGAGGCTCAGATTCAGAAAAAGGGGGTACGGTGCGGGGGTGGGATTTTGCCGTATATTTCGAAGGACGAACCAGAATCCATCAATCTCAGCCCGTACATCTCGAACCAATGGGGAACCGTGAAGCTCAAGTTATCATATGAGAGTCTCAGCGGGCAGAGTTACGAAAGCGAAATGAGCATCAAGGAATCGGACGCGGTCGTGACCGATTTTAAATTTCGACCCTGCCCCACAGGGGGGACCTGCAATCCCTGAGAGAATGGGGTAGCTGGACCGCTAACCCATTTGAGAGAAAGTTGGGGACGTTGTTGAATTACAGAAATTACTGTGTTCAACTTCCGCATCTTACCTGACAATAGGAGAGCACCCGATGTTCCGCGAAGTCCTTGCGTAGGCCCCACAATGCTGCGGGCGTCATATCGCGGAGGTTCGAGCCTTCTCAATATTGACAATGCATTGGAAGACGCCTGGCCCAAGCAATTCCACTAATTCAACAACGTGCCCTGGGAGCCTCAGCTCGCCGAGTCGCAATGCTGACCGCTTACAATGGTGAAATCGGGGCCTTACGAGGCCCAGCTAGGGTGGACGTTCTCCTCAATTGTCCACAGGTGTCCCAGGAATCCAATGAGAAGGAGGGCCGGTGTCTAGGTTGAGCGACCTGCTTCGGCAGGTGGACACACAGGACTCGCAGCTTGCCGCCGACCTGAAGCAGGAAATTAAGGCACTTTCCGGGCGGCGAGCATTCGGGCTCAACTTCGAGCGGCACATCCCCGAGATGGTAGAACTGCCGCACCGGCGGGTGCGTAGGGGGGACAAGGTCCGATTCCTGCCGAAGCGTGGCGAGAAACCAAACAGCGTCGACCGCCGCCTGTGGCGGGTTGGCCGGATTCTCCAGACCGAAGGCGGACGGATAGCCGAAATGGTTCCCCAGCAGACCCCGGAGATTAGGTACGAGACCGCCAGCCGGACTGTCGACAACCTTGTCGTAGTTGCCGAGTTCCGCGATCCAGTCTACCCGGGGCTTTTGTCCACCGGCAAGGTTGAGAGAAGCGCCACCCGGCCGTTCCACACAGTGATTAACGCCGAGAACTTCTTCGGGCTCCAGGTCTTGCTTTACACCCACGAAGGCAAAGTCGACGCGATCTACATAGATCCCCCTTACAACACTGGCGCGCGGGACTGGAAGTACAATAACGACTATGTGGACAAAGACGATGCCTACCGTCACTCAAAGTGGCTCGCCATGATGGAACGACGGCTGAAGTTGGCGACGCGGCTGCTCAATCCGGAAGGCTCCGTATTGATCGTGACCATCGACGAGAAGGAGTACCTAAGGTTGGGATTGCTCATGGAGCAGTTATTCCCTACTGCCAGAATTCAGATGGTGAGCACGAACGTAAACCCAGCAGCAGCCTCCCGAGCCGGTGCGTTTGGCCGAAGTGACGAGTACATCTTTTTCGTAATGCTAGGTGTTGCCCCTGAGCGGCTTATGCTCGACCGGAATTGGGTAAGCACGAAGGGGCGCACTCATACTGGAGAGCCTCGATGGGATCTGCTGCGCCGTTCCGGATCGGGGGCCTCCCGGCACGATGCACCTGGATGCTATTATCCCATTTACATAGACCTACAGAAACCGTCGATCATTTGCGTTGGCGAAACGCTGCCACAAGGCACATCGGTAGCACCAATGGTGCCCGGAGCCACTGCGATCCTGCCCATTAGGAAGGACGGCAGCGAGGGAAGGTGGATGATGACGCCGAATGAACTTCGTTCGCGAATACCACAAGGACGAGTGCGAATCAACGTAAGCAAGAAGGGTCAAAACGTAGTCATCTACTATCTTGCTGACGGTGAGTTCGCCAAGATTAAGGCAGGCGAGTTTCTAGTAGAGGGATATGCGGCCGATGGCTCAATGATGTTTCCGGCGCGGAATGCCGAAGAGGCAACTAACGTTTTGGCGGTTCCAGGGACGCAATGGCGTATTCCGTCACATGACGCCACACAATACGGAACTCGGCTGTTGGCTGATTTTCTGCCAGGTCGCAAATTTCCATTTCCGAAGTCTCTGTACGCAGTCGAGGATGCGCTCCGATTTTTCGTTAAGGAAAAGAGGGATGCGGTGGTGCTCGATTTCTTTGCTGGATCTGGCACGACCACGCACGCGGTGTGTCGTTTGAACAGACAGGACGGTGGTCAACGCCAATCGATAAGCATAACGAACAACGAAGTCTCGCCGAAGGAGGCCAACGATCTGCGGAAAAATGGCTTGCGGCCAGGAGACACGGAGTGGGAAGCGGTAGGAATTTTCGAACACATTGCAAAACCGAGGATTGAGGCGGCGATCACGGGAAGTACGTACGACGGCTCCCCGGTCAGCGGCGGCTACAAGTTCACCGACGGGTTTCCGATGGCCGAGGGATTCGAGGAGAACGTCGAGTTCTTCAGGATGTCCTACGAGGAACCGCGGACGGTGGCGCACAATCGGGCGTTTGAGGCGATCGCACCGTTGCTGTGGCTCAGAGCCGGGTCGCAGGGACGCCGGATCGAGAAGGCACGGCACGACTTTGACCTAACGGACACATACGCCGTGCTGTTCAACCTTGATGCCTTACAGGACTTCCTCACTGCCGTTGGCGAGGCTCACTCCTTGCGTATTGCTTATGTCGTCACCGACGACGAACGGGGGTTCCAAATGGTGTGCAGAGAACTGCCTGCACGGGTGGAAGCTGTGCGTCTGTACGGGTCGTACCTCACGAACTTCACGATCAACACGGAGCGGGAGTAACTGTGAGGTACACGCTGAAGGACTACCAAAACGACGCCGTCGCCGAGGTGTTGCACTACCTCGTGCGGGCAAGGAACGACTGGCATCGATGGAAGTCGCCAGTGGCCTTCTCGCTCACGGCGACCACCGGCGCGGGCAAGACGGTAATGGCGGCGGCAGTGATCGAGGCACTGTTCTACGGCAACCCTGAACACAACTTCGAATCCGACCCCGGCGCGGTGGTGCTGTGGTTCACTGACGACCCGTCGCTCAACGAGCAGACTCGTTTCCGTCTGCTGGGTGCCGCCGACGGGATTGCCCCTTCGCGCCTAGTAGTGATTGAGAACACCTTTAACCAGGAGAAGCTCGAAGCAGGCAAGGTCTACTTCCTAAATGCCCAGAAGTTGGGGAAGAAGTCACTCCTGGTCAGGGGAGCACCCGAGAACTCTCTAGTGAGAGCCCAGCGGGATCGGCCGATGCCTGACGCGCGGGCTTTCACGATGTGGGCTACCCTCACGAATACAATCACCGACGAGGACCTTACCCTATACCTCATTCTGGACGAGGCACACCGGGGCATGAAGCCGCCGAGTAAGGGCGACCGGGCCGAGAAGGCCACAATCGTTCAGCGGCTCGTCAACGGCTCCAACGGCGGTCCACCCGTGCCAATCGTGTGGGGTATTTCCGCCACGGTAGCGCGATTCAACGACGCGATGGCGAAGGCCGAGAACCGCACCAGTTACCCTCCCGTTGTGGTCGACCCAACGCGGGTGCAGGAATCTGGTTTGCTTAAGGACGACATCCGGCTCGACTTTCCCACCGAGACCGGTCGGTTCGACACCGTCCTACTGGCCCGCGCCACCAAAAAGGTGAAACTAGCCACTGAGCATTGGCGCGGGTACGCGCAGCAGGAAGGTCCAACGGTCGAAGCGGTGGTACCGCTCCTGGTAGTGCAGGTGCCAAATAAGCCGTCAAACGAACTCCTCCTGTCGGCTTTCATGACCATTCGGGAGACATGGCCTGAGCTCGAACCAGACGCGATGGCTCATGTGTTCGGTGAGCACGCGCGGATCAAGCTCGGAGGGTTCATGGTCCCGCACGTCAGCCCCGAGACTGTGCAGGACAGCACGCACATCCGCGTACTGTTTGCCAAGGATGCCATCTCGACCGGCTGGGACTGCCCCCGTGCCGAGGTGCTCGTATCATTCCGTACCGCCAAGGACGAGACCCACATCACACAGCTTCTCGGTAGAATGGTCCGCACGCCGCTGGCTCGTCGGGTCCCCGGCAACGATCTGCTCAACGCTGTTGAGTGCGTGCTGCCACACTTTGATCGAAGTACCGCAGCCAAGGTTGCGAGGACGATGTTTGGCGACCGCGAGCACGACGGGGACGGCACCGGGGGCGGGACAGGCCGCCGCGTGCTCCTCGCCCCTGTCGACATGGAAGTTAACCAAACGATCCCCGAAGCGGTGTGGAAGACTTTCGACGCGCTGCCCTCGCAAACCTTGCCGCGAAAGGCCGCGCGCCCGGTACGGAGACTGCTAGCACTTGCGCTCGCGCTGTCGCGAGACGGCCTGAGGGCCAATGCACGCAGGGACGCTTATCAAATCCTCTTTGCAAAGCTCGATGGCCTGCTGGCCCAGCACAAGGAGGCGGCGGCAGCCGCCAGCAGGGGAATCCTCCAGGTTGAGGGTGAGACTCTTGTTGCGCGGGTCGTCGGAGGGAATGTTCGCGAGCACCATTCATTCGTGGAAGCTGCCGACGAGCAGTCCGTCGAGGCCGACTTCAAAGGCGCCGGTCGCGCACTCACAGCAGACCTTGCCCGCAAGTACGCTGACCACCTCGCGAGCCAGGACGAGGACGACGATGGCCTGTTCGACGCCCACGTCAAGGTTGCTGCTCTGGCGCAAGTCGGTGGTGCGTCAGACGAACTGGATCGGGAAGCCGACGAGCTTGCAAAGAAGTGGTTCGGCGAGTTTCGGGTTGCAATCAAAGGGTTGACCGACGAGCGCCGCGCCGTCTACGACGAGATCAAGGGCATGTCACCCGAAGCGCAGGAGATCGAGATCAAGCGCCCCCGCGTACGCACCGAGGAGACCGAGGACGCCGACGGCAAGAAGCTTCAGACCCGGACTGGACACCTCATGTCCGACCAGAACGGAAACTTCCCCATTGGCTCGCTGAACCATTGGGAGATCGGGGTTCTCGACAGGGAGATGAGTCGCTCCGGGTTCCAAGCCTGGTATCGTAACCCTCCACGCCCGTCAGGCGATGCGCTTGTGATCGCTTACCGGAACGCCCAGGCACACTGGTGCCGGATGTGCCCCGACTTCCTCTTTTTCCACGGCAACAGCGAGAACATGAAGGTCTCCATTGTTGATCCCCACGGCCACTACCTCGCCGACGCGCTTCCCAAGCTGCGCGGCCTAGCCCAATTCGCCGCTTCCGACGGCGAGTCTTTCCACCGAATCGAATCGGTTGCGCGGATGAAGAACGGAGCGCTACGTGTGCTAGACCTCACCGATCCGCACATCCGAGAGACCATCAATGAAGCCAAGAACCCCGTTGCCCTCTACTTGGGTGACGGGGCAAGCGACTATTAAGATGGAGCACCATCACCGGCTTGGCCGAACGCCCAAGGAAAAGTAAGGGACGTTGTTGAACTACCGGAATGACTGTATTCAACTTCCGCATCTTGCCTGACAAGAGGCGGACACCCGATGCCAGGCCAAATCCTTCCGTAGGCTCCACGATGCTGCGAGCGTCACGTTCGGGGGTTCGAGTCTTCTCAATATTGACATGATGATGAAAGACCGTTGGGCTAACCCATCTTTAACAAAGAAACGGCCGCTTGGAGGAATTTTACCCCCATTTTAGCCTAAAATCACCCGTAAGTTGTTGATTCTTGGTTGGGGAGGTGAATGTAGTGCCATAATCTTGTGGGAGGGGCTTGACCCTCTTGGCTCCCTCTGTTACCGTCCCTCCCATGTTCATCCGCCGTACCCAGACCCGCAGTCTTCATTCCGGACAGACCTACTTCACCCATCGCCTCGTCCGCTCCCACCGCGTCAGTGGCAAGGTCCGTCAGCAGACCCTCCTCAACCTCGGTCGACACTTCTCCATCCCCCGTGAGGACTGGCCCCTGTTGTGCCGCCGTCTCGATCAGATCCTCTCCGGTCAGTTGCCCCTCTTGCCGGTGGCCTCCACCCCGTTGGAGGAGGAAGCCCAACGCATGGCCCAACGCTTGCTCGAGGGCGAAGCCGACGTGACCGGCATGGCTGGGGAGACGTCTTCCGAGGACCTGCAGACGGTCGAGGTGGGTTCGGTGGAGCTGACGCGTCCGCGTAGCGTGGGGGTGGAGCAGGTCGGTTGCTGGGCGCTGGAGCAGTTGGGGCTGGGGGATCTGCTGGCCGAGTTAGGGCTGAACGGACCGATGCGGGCAGCGGCGATGGGGGCCATGGTAGGCCGTCTGGCCCGACCCGGCTCGGAACGGGCCACCTGGGGCTGGCTCAGGCGGCGCAGCGGATTGGGCGAGTTGCTGGAGGTTGACTTCGAGAGTCTGAGTCTGATGCAGATGTATCGGGCCTCGGACGCGCTGATGAAGCATCGGGAGGCCATTGAGCGTCACCTCTTCACCCGGGCCATGGGGTTGTTCGATCTGGAGCCGACCGTCACCCTGTTCGATCTGACCAACACCTTCTTCGAAGGGGCGGCCCGGGGTCAGCCCAAGGCCGAGCGGGGGCACTCGAAGGACAAGCGCAGCGACTGTCGGCTGCTGACGCTGGGGTTGGTGCTGGACGGGGCGGGGTTTGTGCGCCGCTCGGAGGTCTTTGCCGGTAGGGTGGATGAGCCCCTCACCCTGGAGGGGATGCTGGAGGCGCTGGAGGCGCCCCGGGGAGCCTTGGTGGTGATGGATCGGGGGGTGGCGACCGAGGACCGGATCCAGTGGTTGAGGGAGGAAGGGTATCGCTACCTGGTGGCCAGCCGCCAGGGCCGGAGGCAGTTCAATGCCGAGGCGGCCGTGACGGTGGAGACGGCTTCCAAGGCCCCCTTGCAGCTCCACAAGGAGATCTCCGACGACGGGCAGGAAGTGCGTCTCTACTGCCGTTCACAGCAGCGGGCTGAGAAGGAGAAGGGCATCCTGGAGCACTTCAGCCGGCGCTTCGAAGAAGGGCTCACCCGACTCTCCGAGGGGTTGAGCCGGCCGCGGACTCACAAAGGCATCGAGAAGGTCCGGAAGAGGATCGGGCGGCTGAAGGAACAGAGCCGCGGGGTGGGACAGCACTACACCATCGAGGTCCTCACCGACGAGAGCGGCCGCAAGGCGACAGCGCTGAGATGGAAGCACCGTCCCCGCCAGGGCTCGATGGCCACCCATCCGGGGGTCTACTGCCTGCGCAGCAACCAGACCGACTGGGACGAGGAAAGTCTCTGGCGCACTTACACGACTCTGACCGACGTGGAAGCGGTGTTTCGCTCCCTGAAGTCCGAGCTGGGTCTGCGCCCCATCTATCATCACAAGCCGGTGCGCTCGGAGGGCCACCTGTTCCTGACGGTCATCGCCTATCAACTGGTGCAGGTGATCCGCAAACGCCTCGAGCAGCGGGGCGGGGCCTCCAGTTGGACCACACTGCGGCGCATCCTGGAAGGACAGCAGCGGGTCACGGTGACCTTCCGGCGCAAGGACGGGCGGACCTTGCACGTCCGCAAGGCCACCCGGGCCGAACCCGATCAGAAGGCCATCTACGATGCCCTACGTGTCGATCCCTCTCCCGGAGGGATCCGCAAGATGATCGTCTGATTCCTCCAAAATCTCCGGTTTCAATGCGTTTGTAGTGCCACTTGCGCGTTTAGGCCTTTGTAACCTGTTGATAATAAAAGTATACTTGGAAGCTGTGTTAAAGATGGGCTAAGCAATCCCACTTATTCAATAACGTCATCTGGGGTTCCCTCTTCGTACTTCACCGCCTGCCAGAGCCTGTCCACAACGACGACTTGAGCTCTTTCTAGTCACTAGCTTGCCTCCACCCAAGTGGCCGTCAGCGCTTGGTATCTGTTTCACGCATTGGGAGGAAGTCGCATCTCTTCCACAGACCGCCAAGGATCATTCTCTGGTTAGCTCGATCTGCACAAACCTGTCGCCAAGAAACCGAAACTTTCGGCCAAACAAAGCTCCGATCTTGGAGTCGGCCGTCACAAAAAAGATTTGCAGCCCGCCACTTAAGGCGATGTCTCGCAGATGATCCAGGAGCGACAACGTGTTGATGTCATCGACATGGGCAACCGGATCATCCAACAAGAGAACTCTCGGGCCTGACCTCAGGCGTTCGTTCATTGCTAAGAACAGCGAAAGGGCGTAAGCCGCACGTTGGCCGGAACTCATCTCGTCCAGGTTCACGTTGCCACCGCCTCGCCGCACAATTGTCAAGCCATCATCAACAACTACGATATCAAACTCGTTCGGTGCATGAATCCTTGCGAACGTCGAAGCAATGTTTGCAGCATTTTCGCGTAGTACAGTTTCCGCGAGGACACGCTCGGATGGCTGGCTCACGAGGTCTTTGAGCACCGACGCAGCGCTGTCGATGCGCTGCAGTTTCACGCGGAGACCCTTGATCTCGGCGACGGCATCATTGGTTAGCTTCGTCTCTAGGTCAATCGCTTCTGTATCTTGCCGCTCCTTGGCCAGGGCTGTGCGAAGCCGCCCGGCCAAGCTTTGGGCTTCGCGCAACGTAGCCTCCAGCTCCGATGTGGAATGCATGTCGGCCAAGTTCAATCGGTCCCGAAGCGCCGCAATCGCCCTGCGCCGATCCTCCGCTGCACTCCTACGCGCTGACACAACCCGAGCCACCTCAGCAATAGTTGGATTGCTTAGCCCGAATGCACCGCCGATCTCCGCCATGCGTGCCCGCGCCTCTTGTGCCTGAGCCTCCAAGCGGTTGATGGAACCAAGTAGGCGTTTCTGTTCATCGCGAATCACAACGCGCGTATCCTCGATACCGTCCGATGAGATTTCGGATTCTGGGACCTGAGCTGTCGACGCCAACTCAATCAGTCGCCCGATCGTCCACCCTTCTTCCTCCTGCGCACGTAGAGCCTTCTGTACCGCATTCAACTCTGAGACCAAACCACCAACCAGTTCGCGGCCCCGGGTCACCAGCCGAATCGCTTCGTCAAGCGAAGTCTTCGCTGGATCCGCCTGTAAGTAACGCTCCAATGCTCGCAACGCCTCCAATTCTGACCAGCGCTGCTGATGCAACGTTTCCGCCGTCTGCAGCTCAGACCGGAGTCGATCGGATTCGCCGGTCACAAATCCCTCAGTCACCCCTTCAATTCGCTTGTCAAGTTCCGCTTCAGAATACTCCGCCTCGCACAACGGACAATGGGTCGTGTCCCCTGTATGCCGCATGATCTCTCGGGCGCTGGATCGGAGTCGTTGTCGCAGCGAGTTAAGAAGATTCTGAGTAAGCTCAAATGCTGCCAACGCCCGTTTGGCCGCGTCAATTTTCACGTCTGCCGCTCCGACTGCTGCCGTCCACTCGACTACGGCCTTGGACAACATCGTTCGCCGAAACGTCTCATCAGATGGCAGATTTCCAACAGCCGCCTCAGCCTCAGCGAGGAACGCTGTTCGTTCGCCCAACTGCCGCTCCAGCGACTGACGCTCCCGATGGAATTCGCTGACTCCAGCCCCAACGATGGGAGTCAATGCGTCGATTGCCTCATTCCGCTTGGTAACCTGATGCAGAGCCTGCCTGGTTCGTGCGTCCTCGCGCGTCCGCGCGACCTCCTGTTTTGACAGACGGTCGATGGCCCGTTCCGTATCCGCCAGATTTTGAACAGCGGCGTCCAGTTCGGCGAAATCGGCCGGGATGGTGTGACCAGCCGACCTGAGAACAGCGACATTAACCAGAACCGTTTGGAGAGACGCGCTAAGTTGATCGGTTTGACGCTTGTCGGATGGCAACTGGAACCACGCGGCATTACGAAGACAAGCCAGTAAGTCGCTGAATAGTGAATCAGATTCCCGAGGAGCCTCGCGAAGGAACTGGAGTCTCGCGGCAGCGTCAGAGCGGCGAAAATCTCTAATGGCTATGTCGTTCTCGATCGTCTTCTTTCTATCCGCGAGTTGGCGGGCTACGCGTCCGAATCGATCCAGCGCCTTCGATGCTTCGGCGCCAAGTAGCAACTGCGCGAGATCATCGATGATGCGCTCACGACTCGTCTCCACGCTGAGCCTGACTGCTGCGTCGGTGTCAAGAAAGTTGAACTTCGAAAAGCTATCGTGAAGCGTCAGGGTTCTGAGTTCGGATTTGCCGTACCAGACTAGGTGCCGCGATCGCAATTTTGCCTGCGAGGTAGCGGTCGTTGTTTCAAGGATGAGCTTCGCTTCCGCCAGTGATCCGGAGACACTCGTGCGTTGAAGAATAGATCCCGCTCGTCGCGTCTTGCCACAGAAGAGATACTCAATAGCTTCAAGTAAAGATGTCTTGCCAACCCCGTTGACACCGAGAATCAGGTTGACGTCGCCAAAGTCGAACCTCTTCTGAACGGGATACTCTCGGAACCCGCGGATCGCGATGTTGGCGAGGCGGTCATTCGACACCGCCTCTTCAGCCGAGTCAAGCCGTGGTATCGCTGGCGGTCGAAGCACTGGCCTCTGGTCTCCTTCTGCGATATGCCGAACGACCGCCGGCACTTGTAGCGTCTGGTCGACGATGAATCCTAGGTTGTGCTTGTCAAGGGTGTCCGCCCAGATTGAGATTGGGTCCGATGGAAACCCTTCAGGCGACTGGACACCAAAGTGAAGGTCATCAAGGACGCCATCGAGCTCTCCTTCCGTGACCACCACCTTTCGTGTGTATTCCCGGTCAGACTCGACAGTTGCTTTGGCTCGGAGAAACGCTTTGTCAACCCGAGGTGTTGCGATGACGAAATAGAGGTAGTGATTCCAACGCAGGTCAGCCTTCGACTCAACGTTGAAGTACGACATACCGAGCAGGCTCTCCTGGTACTCGTGTAGTCGCCCAGCGGCGGACAGAAGATCATCGTTCAGATCGAAATATCGGACTGCATAGGGGCGGTCATTGTATTCGTCAACACCCCGAAAGACGGCAGGGCCCACCCGCTCTAAGTGCGGATACTTCCGCTCGAGCTTTCTCACAATATGTTCGGTCGGCAGCATTATTCAGCTCCAGCAATATCGTCCATTTGCAGTCCCGCCGGATCAGTAATTGACGCGTACTCAGACGGCCGGTAGAACTTAAGCGTGTGATTCCGTTTGTAAACGACGCACAGCCGATCCTGCGCAAGACTCACTGCGTCGCTCGGATCGATACCCGCTTGGTCTGAAGTCACGAAAGCGTGAATCCGGCGCGCCTTTTTCAGTTTGGCATAGACGTTTGCCAGCGTGTCCGCCTCCGGGTTGTCCCCGAGATAGACAAATGCAGCCGGACGACCACCGTCGACAGGCTCGACGTTGCTGTGAGGCTCGTCGTTGGTCCATCGGAAACGAAATCCAACAGCGAGATCCGCAACGGGCGTAGGCCACTTCAGTAACTGCCCGGGAATGGTCGCAGCCGTTTGCGCGCACCTCGCACGACGGCGTCGGAAGGCAACTCCCTGCCGGGCGGTGTTCGTCTCTTGGCTGACCGTCACCCTACGGAGGGACTCTTCATCGGCGACTTTAAGCGCAGAGAGCTCCTTCAACGTGTACCAGTCAGATGCGTGTCCGACCGGCCCCTCGAGCAACTCGAGAGCACGTTCCACGGCCAATGGGTCCTGTTCACACAACTGCGGCAACATCGCGTGCAGTGAGTCATACTGTTGGATAAACGTACCGAAGCCATCGTCGGCATTGACGCTTATCCATGCGCGCTGCTCAGGGTCCCACGCGCGCCGCGCAACCACGTCAGGCGGGACTCTCGGCGCGAGCACTTGAGGGCCAGCGGCAAATACGGGCTGCTTCCTCAGGAGCACCGAATGTGGTGCATAGTCGAGAAAGAAGGCGTGCCAGCGCCCTCCAACAATACTGTAGTACATCCCCCCCCGATGAAGCTGATTGACATGAGTGTCGGTCGGCGTGACGCCGCGAGGTGCGATGTACCAAGCGGAACCGGCAATCGAATTCCACGTGTCGGCGCTCTCTTCGATCAAGACATTTGCGGCCCAGTTCAGGCAGATAACTTCAACGTTGTTGTTGCTCGCAACGGAAAATAGTCGAGAACGATACGCGGAAAAGTCGATGTTCGCGGGGTTTTGATTGAGTTGGATGTGGACGAGCAAGAGGTTCGTGCAATGTTCGTCGACTAGAGCGTTTGTGAATGCAAATGCGTCGGAACATATCAACGCTAGCAGAGAAATGTCGCCGGCACGGGCCGTGAACTTGTAGACGCTGGTACCCAAACAAAGCGACTGAAGCTCCACGTGGTCTGGATTTCGCGAGGGGACGGTCTTGAACTGCACCAGGAGACACAACACGTCGTTGTCGGCACTGTCGTCCGCCCAGAAAACAAAGACCAGCGGATCCACGAAAGCCGTCTGTGCTATTTGTTGTGGCTGAAGGCTCTCGTGGACGAGGCAAACACCGGCGCTGCCATTAGCCGTAACCCGCAGAGTGTTGAGTTCTCTGAACGTGATACTCTCGCAGCCCAACACCCATAGCGAGCCCTTCGGTGGACGCGGTGTGCCCTGGATGATCTCTCTAATCAGTGCCCACGGGACGCTGTATTCGGGAGTAATCGCGAGCTGAGCTTGAGATGCGACGGCATCATTCAGAAAGGCCCGATACACCGGCAAAACTGCTTGCGAATCGGCATTTCCGATTCGCGCATTGCTGGCGTGTATCGTTCCATGCGCTTGGCAAAGAAGCGCAAAGTACGGTTCCGGGCGCGGTTCCAGTGCGCTGAGGCGACTCATCCGAAGTGGACCCCCCGCATCACTATTGTGAGCAAGAAGCTGCTCAACATCGACGATACGCAATCTGACCTCGCTGCCTTTCCTTGAAGAGGCGAAATTCTATCACGGCTGAGTCCCACTTGATGGGGAAGCCTACCAAGGTATCCCACGACGCTTCAGTACATAAAGTAGGGGGTGTTTTAAATTAGGGGACTATATACCAGAATCACATTTCGGTTAAACTGATCGCCGGGAGGTTGCCATGGGCGGACCAGGGAAGAGCTACCGAAATGGAATCACCATCCTCGAACTGATGAGGATGTTCCCGGACGAGGCGACCGCTTACAGGTGGTTTGTCGATCAGCGGTGGCCTCACGGGCCGCGCTGCCCTCACTGCAAATCGCTAAACGTCCAGAGTGGAATCAAGCACAAAAGTATGACCCACCGTTGCCGGGACTGCGAGGACAAGAAAATGTTTTCGCTGAAGACGGGAACGGTGATGCACGGCTCGAAACTCCCCTTCCGTATTTGGGCCATCGCCATCTACCTGCTGACCACCAACCTCAAGAGCATTGCCAGCCTGAAACTCAGCCGGGAGTTAGGCATCACGCAGAAAACAGCTTGGCACCTGGCGATGCGCATCCGGAAGACCTACGAGGCACAACCTGAACTGTTCTCGGGGCCCGTCGAGGTTGACGAAACCTACGTCGGTGGCAAACGCAAGAACATGCCGAAGTCTAAGCGCGTGCAATTGGATGGGCGGGGGGCTGTCGGCAAGGCGGCGGTCGTAGGAGCCAAGGACCGCGAGACAAACCAGGTCAGCGCTGAAGTGGTCAAGGGCACCGACCGGGACACTCTCCAGAGGTTCATCAGCCAACGGGTGGAGTGCGGTTCCATCGTCTACACCGACGACCACAAGGGCTACCTGGGAATGGCCTTCGCCCATTTCACCGTCAACCATTCCCACGGCCAGTACGTCCAGGGCGAAGCCCACACCAACGGCATCGAGTCCTTCTGGTCCATGCTCAAGCGAGCCTACATGGGCACCTTCCATCACCTGAGCCACAAGCACCTTCAGCGCTACGTCAGCGAGTTCTGCGGCCGGCACAACCTGCGGGAATACGACACCCTAGACCAGATGCTGGCCCTGGTGGGAGGCATGGAGGGCAAGCGGCTCAGGTATTGTGACTTGGTGGGGTGAGGGGTGTTAGATAGCACGGGGGGCGGTCTTGCAGCACCAATCCTACTGCTGTGTCCAACAAGTTGATTCAGTGAAGCGATAGAGGGCTTTTCTGATCTGCTCAGTTTCGGCTTCAAACCCGAGGGAAAACTTCTCGTCTTTTCCCTCAAGGTTGACGATTCTTCGCATTGCAGCCTTTAGACCGGTAGCATTGCCTCCAAATGGATTTGCGATGTTGTCTTTAGCAGCCGCCAAGATCATGTAAGCCCTGTGGGCCGCCAGTCTTCCTTCCATAATTCCGTTCATGCGTTACCTCTGAATGCGTTAGAATCGGTGGCCGGGTCCGCTGTCGCGCCGATAGATGATGTGTCTATGGTGGGTTGCCCCTCCATAGGGGAGTCATCTACCCGTCAACGAGGGCGGCCCGACCTTCTTCCACCGTAGCAAATTCCCAAAATCGGAGCAACGGAAAACGGCTCTAAGCATTACTCTCCTTCAGTCGGAAACAGCAATGCCTCAGTTTCTTCCAGGCTAAGCACTTTGGGATAAGGGGTCTTGTAGTGTTTCCAGCCTGCCGACCTGGGTTTTCCTGGCGAAGCTTGAGAGATGGACCATCTCCAGGTATCTCCGGATTTCTTGTCCAGCAGGAACACGCCATGGCGAGTTTCCAGAATTTGATAATCCGAGGGTAAGTAGGCCGGGGTATCTCCGGACGCAATCATTGCGGCGACACTGCCGCCCACCAGAGCAGCAATCACAACATAAACGACAATTTCTGTTGGGGTCACTTCCCGATGGGCGGCCATGATCATGACCTGGATATAGCTATCCAGGAGGCATCGTCAGTGACCTCTCGGGTCCTGTTGTTGTAGCCGCTGTGGTAGCGCCAGGAATCACCAGTGCAACGGTTGAGTAGAAACCTCACTCCGTTGGCATTGATGATGTCGTAGCACTGTTCTTGTGGGGGGGTGGGTTGCCCGGCACCTTGGTCTTGAGAACGAAAGTCCAGGGACCAAACCACCAGTAAGACGCCAATAACGACGCTCGCAAGTATCCATCGCTTCATGGAATCACCTTTCAGGGTCGGTGTGGAACAGCTCAGCAAGTGGGTGCCGGGCTGTTGCGAAACACCATGGGTAAAGGTGAACCCCACCTATTCGCTGACCTTGGGAGCTACCCAAGGCCGGATACAGTAGCTGTTGTATTTAGTGAGCAGCCCGACGTGGCCGGGGATACCCAAGTGTTTCGCAACAGCTAGTTTAGCAAATCAGGTTATGAAAAGATTGCATTTTGATGTAAATTACAAAGTGAAAACCCTGAAAGGAGAACCTGATGGACAAGGAAGGAATACCAAAGAAAACGGTGAAGGTTCGGCCTTACAAGTACCAACCCACCAAGTCGGAACTCGCTGAAGACCTGCGCATCCCCACAACCCCGGAAAAACTAGCCCAGGCTATCGTTGCCGACATCCACCTGCAGGAAGAAAAAGCTCCCCGTTGATCGGCCGTTGTGATTTTTGTATATAGTCCCCTTAAATTACTGGAATAACTTTGCTCAACTTCCCCATCTTGCCTGACAAGAGAAGGACGCCCGATACCTCGCCATTTCCTTCCGTAGGCTCCACGATACTGCGAGCGTCATGTTGCAGGGTTGGAGCGCTCTCAATATTGACAAGATATTGAAAGACGGCCGGCCTAAGTAATTCCAAAAATTCAACATCGTCCCCTGGGGTTCCCCCAGATCGTTGGTGCCGTGGCTATAGAGGTCGATACGAAAGTCGGCGTTGGTCACCCGGCAGTGACTCATCCGCTGCTTGCCAGGACGTTTCCAAGGGCACTCTTCACCGCTTCGCCATCTTGTTTCGACAACGTCCCGAGCTTGCGGATAATTAGAGCGTCATCCAGGGTGAAGAGCTTAAAGCGGACCTTGCAAGGGACATTGAGGCCGGCTCGCCGCCAGCCCTGAATTGCTACGTCGCTCGGCCAATCGCTCCCGGCTGAGGTAATCATTGCCAGGATCGATTGTTCGTGAGTCCGATTGAAATCCGCCGATGAGACTACCAAGGCCGGCCGGCGCCTGGTGGCTCGGCGATCCGTGAAGGGAAAGGGAACGACGACTACATCGAGCGGCTCAAAGATCACGCCACGCTTCCTCGTCTTCGGGCGAGGACCATTCGTTAAGAACCTCGGAGAGACCCTTAAGGTAGTTGTCCTTCCCCGGCGTCACCTTGTGTACTACGAGATGATCGTCCTCAATCTCGAAAGCAATCACATCACCGACGTGCAGGTTGGCCGCCTCGCGGATGCTCTTGGGGATCGTCGTCTGTCCACGCGTTGTAATCTTGGAGAGTTGCATATTCATATTTTACTGAAATTTTGATCATACAGATAGTAAGACATAACGGAACTGAATGACAATGCCAACCTGTCTGTTCCGCCTTGCCGTCCAGCTCACACTCCAGCGGTGACTGAAGAAACTTCCATTGTCCGTGGACGCGATGGAGGCCCGATTGAAACGCGCCCGGGGAATTTGCCTACGATGAGTTGAAACACAATCACGGCAGGAGCAGCTGCCGGCACAATCATTTCCGGTGACCGATAGCACCATACAGTCGGCTGACTCCTGACAGATTGGAGCTACTTTGAGACACGGGTAGCCTCCGTTCAACAATTTTCCGGATGAATTGCCAAGCCGAGCCCGACGGATGGTAATATCCGAGAGGGGTGGGTTCGGGACGATGCCTTGCAATAATTGGCCGGCCGTCAATTACCCCCGGCTGTCTCCCGGCTGTCAGGCGCGATGGTTAGACAGGGTTGGACGGCCCAAGATCTAGGGGAATGATAATACGGTACTAGTGGAATCAGCGGACTTCTTTGGATGGAGTCTGGTGGACGAGAAGGGGATCGAACCCTCGACCTCGGCGTTGCGAACGCCGCGCTCTCCCATCTGAGCTACTCGCCCAGGCTGAACGGGTCTGTTTAGCATCTCGGCGCAAAATGAGTCAAGCCATTTAGGCGCGGAAGGTGGCCCGCCGGCCAGCCGTCTGTCTGTCGCCTGCAGGTGAAAATCCCGACCACTAAGCAGACCTCTCTTCCGGTTCCTACAGGAATTCCTGCCATGCTCCTTGTTGAATTGGTCCAGAATGGGTAGACCTCTGCCCTGGAGATGCCCGGAAAAGCCGCCGACACCTGCCGTGACCTTCCGTTCATGAAATTTCTCCTCACCAACGATGACGGCTTCGATGCTCCCGGGCTGCAAGCGCTGTTGAAGGCCGCCGAGGGTTTGGGGGAATGCGTGGTGGTGGCGCCCAGCGAACCGCTGTCGGGCTGCAGCCACCGGGTCACCACCCATGAGGCCATGCGGGTGGAGGGCCGCGGCCCCTCACGCTACAGCCTTGCGGGAACGCCCGCCGACTGTGTCCGTATCGGCCTGCGCCAACTGGCGGCCGATGTGGACTGGGTCCTTTCGGGAATCAATCAGGGAGGAAACCTGGGGGCGGATGTCTTCTATTCCGGTACGGTGGCGGCCGTTCGGGAAGGCGTGCTGGAGGGTGTGCCGGGAATCGCCGTTTCCCAGTACAGCAAGAAGGACCTTCCCATCGACTGGACCCTGTCCACCCGTTGGGTGCGGCCCTTGCTGGAAGAGCTGCTGCAGGCTCCCCGGTCGGCCGGGAGCTTCTGGAACATCAATCTGCCCCACTTGGGGCCCGGCAGCCCCGATCCCCCGACCGTCTGCTGCCCCCTGGACCTTTCCCCCCTTCCGGTCACCTTTCGAAAGGAAGCGGGCGGATTTCTCTACGCCGGAAACTACCACCAGAGGCGGTACGCTGCCGGAACAGACGTGGACGTCTGTTTTCGGGGGGAAATCGCCGTCTCCCGGGTTCGGCTTGGCTGAGCTGTTGCCTCAGGGGACCGCGGAGCCGGAACCGGCTTCCCTGCTCCCTTCGAGACGCCGGTCGGCCTTCCCGGAGGCCAGGTAGCGCTTGGCGCAGGACTGCACCATGGAGACCATGCCCATCAACCCCATGCTCTTCCCCATGGAGAGGTTCTTGCCGAAGATCCGGTAGACCAGCTCACCGGGCACCTGGGCCAGGCTGGAGGCCGACTCCCCGGACAGGGTCTCGTCCAGGATGACGGCCATGCACTTGGCCGAGATCCCCTGGGGGTTCTCGACGGCGAAATGGAACTTCAGGGCCTGGCTGGGGAGCTCTTGGCACCAGACGTAGGCCTCCGACTCGCAGGCCGGCGTCAGGTGCGATTTGGGAAAGGGCCGGGTGGCAATGAAATCGGGAACCGACCTGAACCGGGAGGCGATGTCGATGAGCATCTGGATGCGCTCGTCGCGGTCGCCCGCCAGGTCCAGGTATTCCAGCAACATCGCCAGTCTTTCCGGGTATGGGTCCATGATCACCGAAGCACAACCTTGCGTTCCGCGACTGCGCCTGCCTCGCCGGGAATCGCGTCTTATGGCCTTTCGATGGGCACGTTGACCAGGTTGCCCCATTCCGTCCAGCTCCCGTCATAGTTTCTGACTTGCTGGAAGCCGAGCAGATAGGTCAGTACGAACCAGGTGTGGCTGCTGCGCTCCCCGATCCGGCAATAGGCCACGATATCGTCGCCGGGCTGTAGATTGTTTTCCCCGGTGTAGATGGCTCGCAGTTCGTCGGCGGACTTGAAACTGCCGTCCTCGTTGGCCGCGCGAGCCCAGGGAATGTTGGCGGCTCTCGGAATGTGTCCCCCGCGCAGGGCGCCTTCGTTGGGGTAGGCCTCCATGTGCAGCCGCTCGCCGGTATATTCCGCCGGGCTTCTCACATCCACCAGGGGTCTGCCGGCCTGGACATGATCGAGCACCTGGTCTCGAAAGACACGAACCTTGCTGTCGTCCCTTTCCGGGGCTTGATAGTCACTGGAGGGATAGTTGGCAGCCTCGGTCACCAGCGGCCGCCCCTCGTTTTGCCATTTCAGGCGCCCCCCGTCCATGATCTTTGCATTGGTATGCCCGAACAACTGGAACACCCAGAAGGCGTAGCAGGCCCACCAGTTGCTCTTGTCGCCATACAGCACCACCGTCGTCTCCCGGGTGGCCCCGATCCGCCTCATCAGGGCTTCAAACCCCGACCTGTCCAGATAGTCGCGGCGTAGGGGATGGTTCAGGTCGCGGGTCCAATCGACTTCCACGGCGCCCGGGATGTGACCGGAGGCATAGAGCAGCGGATCCTCGTTGGATTCGGCAAATCTGAGATTGGAATCGTTCAGATGCTGAGACACCCACTCTGTCGACACCAGGGCGTCCGTACTGGCGTATCCTCGTTCTTCAATGGCACTCATAAAGCGTCCCTCCTTGTAAGGTTTAGCAGAGTTATACCATAGACTTCGCCGGTCGTCTTTCGATCCGCCCCTCCCCGGGACCGAATCGCCCCCGAGCCGGTCTCACCAACCCAGCGGCTGGCCCTTGTTCTGTTCATCCAGCCACTCCCGGAGCGGGGCAAAGTAATCCAGAATAGCGGTGGCATCCATCTCCCGCTCTCCGGTCAGCGCCTCCAGCGCCTCCGGCCAGGGCCGGCTGATCCCCATGGCGAGCATGGCACGCAGGCGTTTTCCGGCAGGCTCGCTTCCATAAATGGAGCATCGATGGAGGCTGTCTTCACAGCCGGCTTCCCCGGCCAGGGCTCGATGGAACTGAAACTGCAGGATCTGGGCCAGAAAGTACCGTGTATAGGGCACGTTGGCCGGCACGTGGTACTTGGCGCCCGGATCGAAATCGCTTTCACCGCGAGCCACGGGAGGCGCGATGCCCTGGTACCTGCCTCTCAATTCCCACCAGGCCTCATTGTAGCGGTCAGGCGGAATCTCACCGGAGAACACTTTCCAGCGCCACTGGTCCACAAGCAGCCCGAAAGGAAGGAAGGCAATTTTGTCCAGCGCCTGGCGCAGCAACAGCCCCAGATCCTTGGAAGGCGGGGGAACCTTGTTCAGCAGCCCCAGTCTTGCCAGATAGGCCGGCGTGATCGAGAGCGCGATGGTGTCCCCCACCGCCTCGTGGAATCCGTCGTTGGCGCTTTCCCGGAAGAGGACCGGCTGCTGGTTGTAGGCTCTCTGATAGTAGTTGTGACCCAACTCGTGATGGATCACGTTGAAATCCTCGGCGGTGATGTCGATGCACATCTTGATGCGCAAGTCCTCGCGCGAATCGAGGTTCCAGGCACTGGCATGGCAGACGACGTCCCGGTCGACGGGTTTTTCGAACAGAGATCGATCCCAGAAGCTTTGCGGCAGGGGGGCGAAACCGAGCGAACTGAAGAAGCCCTCCCCGTAGGAAACCATTTGCCGCGGGGTCGTCTTGCGAGACTGGAGAATCCGGGTGAGATCGAAGCCGGGATCGGTTTCCCGCGGGGCGACCAGCGGGTAGACGTTGGACCAGGTCTGCGCCCACATGTTACCCAAGAGATGGGCCGGTATGGGGCCGTCGGCGGGAACCACCTCCGGCCCGTAATGGGCTCGCAGCCGCTGTCTCACGTAGGCATGCAACGAGAGATAAAAGGGCCGAACCTGCTCCCACAGGCGGTCCAACTCCTGCCGGAAGGACTCGGGGGACATGTCGTACTTGGCCCGCCACATGGCTCCGGTATCCGAGAACCCCAAGCTGCGGGCTCCCTGGTTGGCCAGTTCCGCGTATCGCTGAAAGTCCTTTCGCATGGGAGGGGCAATGCTTCTCCAGCCAATCCAGGCTTCTTGCAGGATTTCCGGATCCCGGCTGGCGGCCATGATCCGGGAGAGTTCCTGCAGGTCTCGACATTCGTCGCCGGCCTTGCCGCAAACCTTCCCTTTGCCGTACCGGGATTCCATCGACGTCACCAGCCGGGTGAGTTCCTCGCTGGCCTTGGGATCGGGAGGGGCGGCCAGCGTCAGCGACAATCGAAGCAGTTCCAGTTTCCTTGCCACCTCCCGCGGCAGATCGGCCGTTTCGAAGCCCGCGGACTTCTTGGCCAGTCTGGCGGTAGCCTCGATGGCCCGCTTGCTGGCCAATGCAGCCAGAGTCTGAGTGTCCCCGGTGATGTAGGTCGACCGGACCCAACTGGCGCGGGCGGCCTCGGTCCACAGCGCCAGCAGTTGCTCTTCCGCCTGGCGCACGAACTCCTCGGCCTCGGACGCGGCGGACTCGGCCTCCTCCGGCGATCCCGCCTGCGCCGACGACACGCCGGACGCAAGGGCCATGAAGACCCCAATGATAATCTTCCATCTCCTCAAGGGAGACCTCCTTCTCCTGCCGCTCCGACCGGAGGGCCCACTCAGTTTATAGTCTGGTTTCGCCTCCCTCAATGTTTTTATTTTCAATGGATTTGCCGGGCAGCGGTCCCATTGCGGCGAATTGGAAGCGCCTTTCCGGATTGCACGGCGTTGCCAAAACGACGACCCCGAGAGGTCACTGACCCTCACTTACATGGCGCCGCGTTTGCCCCCCACCGGCTCGACTGCGGGCTTCGCCCCTGTCTCGCCGACTCCCCCTCAAGGGGGGAGTGATACTTGAGGCCTGCACAGGGCGCCTTGCCCGATTCCTGGGCATGATGTAAACGATGTTCCCGGTTTATGGTGTGGACGATGCCCACCCGGGAGCGCGGGCGTCCCGCCCGCATAATGCCTGGCACAGCCCCGGCCATCTCCGCCGCTCGGACCGACACGGAACAGCGCCGTGGGTCTCCTTAGTCCTGGCCGTTGAGGTTCACGCCGACCCGGTGGCTGCCTGCAGCATCACCCCCAAGTTCAGCGGCAGCCAAAGGCATAAGGATGCGGGCGGGACGCCCGCGCTCCCGGGTGTTACCCCTCGCATCAATTGCTCCTTGTGCTTCCGGAGCCGGCCAAATAAACTGGTAGGTGGGGGTTGAAGGTCCAGGGCGCCGTCGCCATGCCCGGCCGAAAGGTGAGCCATGCGAGGCTTCAACATCTTCGTCTTCACGATGGCTTTGTCCCTTGGGGCCGGATCGATCGGCTGCAGGGGCGAGGCCGGTTCGAACAGGGCGGCGCCACTGTCGAAGGCCGCTCCGTCCGACAGCAGCGGTCCCCCAGCGACCATCAGCATTTTTTCGGCAGAGAAGGGAGAGTTGGTCATGGTGAACAAGGTAGTCAAGTCCGACGAGGAATGGCGCAATCAGCTCACGGCCCTGCAGTACAACGTGACCCGAAAAAAAGGGACCGAGCTCGCCTTCAGCGGCAAGCACAATTTTTCCAAGGAGCCCGGCATCTACCAGTGCGTGTGCTGCGGCACCGATTTGTTCACCTCCGACACCAAGTATGACTCGGGAACCGGTTGGCCCAGCTTCTGGGAGCCCATTGCTGCCGAGAACATCCGCACCGAAGCCGACAGGGCCTATGGCATGGTCAGAACGGAAGTCCTGTGCAATCGTTGCGACGCCCATCTGGGGCACCTGTTCAATGATGGACCCCAACCGACCGGCCTGCGTTACTGCATGAATTCGGCCGCTCTCAATCTCAAGAAGAAATAGGGAGAGGCGCTCGAACGCCCGATGAAGGCGGCCTTCCTGCCCGATCCGATTCTCCTCGATGCTCCGCTCCCACTTCGTAAGTACCTCACGATTGGCGCTGATGGGCGCGTTCTTCCCTCATCGAAATCGGCCGCCAGGTCGACTTCGTCCCCCGATCTCCGCCACCGCCGCAGCTGGAAGCCTTCTGGCGCTACCATCTTGCCTACACCTCGACCGATCTGGTCAAGTTCGGGGCCGGCCTGTTCTGGCTGCTGCGAACCGGGCTGAAGCGGGCCTGAGGCCCCGCCAGCAACCGGGAGGCTGACTGCTCTGTCCCACCGGATCGGCGACACTGTTTCCGTGCCATGGCTACTTTCGCGATCGGCGACATTCACGGATGCTTCCGGACCCTGCAGCACCTCGTGAAAGCCATCCGGTTCGACCCCGGAAGGGATCGACTCTGGCTGGTCGGCGACCTGGTCAACCGGGGACCGGGATCCCTGGAGGTCCTTCGCTGGGTCAGACAGCTCGGCGATCGAGCCGTGTGCGTTCTGGGAAACCACGACCTGAAGCTGCTGGCCCGCGGCCTGGGAATTCGGTCTTCCCTGAAGAACCCTCAACTGGGCTCGATACTGGCCGCCCCGGACTGCCGGGAACTGCTCGCCTGGCTCAGAAGCCGGCCTCTGGTGCACTGCGAAGAAGGGTATGTCCTGGTTCACGCCGGTCTGCTGCCGGAATGGACGGTCGAGGAAGCGATCCAACTGGGAGCGGAGATTCAACAGCGCTTGATGGGCCCGGGGGCGGTGGAGCTGCTGCAGGTCCTGTCGGCGAGAGAGCTGAGCGGGAACAAGGAGAAGGAGAAAGTACCCGGGGCATTGCGACTGGCAACGGCCCTCAGGGCCATGACCCAATTGAGGACGCTCAACCCGGACGCCGGCATGGACCTCAGCTTCGTGGGGCCGCCGGCGGAGATGCCGGACACTCTCATCCCCTGGTTTTCATTCCCAGGGCGGCGCAACGGCTCCGCCACTGTTGTCTTCGGGCATTGGGCCGCCCTGGGGCTGTTTCGGGCGCCCGGAATCGCAGGCCTCGACAGCAACTGCGTCCGGGGAGGACGGCTGACGGCCATGCGACTGGAGGACGGCAGGATTTTTCAGCAGGAATTTGCGGATTAACTTCGCTTGAATTCTCCCAGCACGGCGTTGAGGCTGCTCTTGGCGTCTCCGAAGAGCATGCGGGTGTTGTCCTTGTAGAACAGGGGGTTCTCGATCCCCGCAAACCCGGCTGCCATCGACCGCTTCAACACGATCACCACCCTGGCCCGGTCAACCTCGATGATGGGCATCCCGTAAATGGGACTTTCGGAGTCGTCCCTGGCGGCGGGGTTGACCACGTCATTGGCTCCAATCACCACACACACGTCCACCGCCTCCATGGTGGGGTTGACGTCCTCCATCTCCACCAGAAGATCGTAGGACACGTTGGCCTCTGCCAGCAGGACGTTCATATGTCCCGGCATCCGGCCGGCCACCGGATGGACGGCATAGCGGACGTCACAGCCATTGTCCTCCAGGAGTTCCCCCAACTCCATCACCCCGTGCTGTGCCTGGGCGACCGCCAGGCCGTAACCCGGCACGAAAACCACCGAGCGGGCGGCTTCCAGGATGAAATAGGCGTCCTCGGCTGAGATGGGCCGGGGATCGCCACCGGTCCCCTTGCGGGTTTTTCCGGCAACGGCTCCGAAACCGCTGAACAGCACGTTGGCGAGGGACCGGTTCATGGCTTTGCACATGATATTGGTCAGTATGAGACCGCTGGCTCCCACCAACGCACCGGCAACGATCAGGATGTTGTTGAGGATCACAAACCCGGCCGCGCAGGCTGCCAGCCCGGAATAGCTGTTGAGAAGCGCGATGACCACCGGCATGTCGGCCCCACCGATGGGGACAACCACCATGATGCCGAGCAGAAACGCCGAGGCCATCAGGACCAGGAACAGCGTCTGGCTCTCCGGGGAATCGAGACCGTAGAGCAGGCCGCCCACACAGAGGAGCGCCAGCAACAGAAAATTAATCGGCTGCTGACCGGGAAAAAGCAGCGGCCTGCTGAGGCGAAAGGATCGCCAACCGATCTCCCTCAGCTTGCCGCAGGCCACCAGGCTGCCGCTGAAGGTGACCCCGCCGATAACGACGGCCAGCAGAATGGTCACCGCACTCAACGGGTCCTGCAACGGCTGGCGATGGTAGGCCTCCCAGCCCACCAGCAGGCTGGCTCCCCCGCCAAAGCCGTTGAACAACGCCACCAGTTCCGGCATCTCGGTGAGTTGCAGGCGGGTTGCCGCCAGGGATCCAATAGCTGAACCGACGACGACTCCCAGCAGGATCCACTGGTATTCCACCACCCCCGTATGCAGCAAGGTGACAACCACCGTCAGGAGCATGGCGCAGGCAGAGGCCAGGTTCCCCAAGCGGGCCGTGTCGGGGGAACTCATCAACTTCAGGCCCAGGGCAAACAGGAAGGCCGCCAGCAGGTAAGCCAATTGGATGTAAACGCTCACTGGCGGTCACCACGCTTCTTCTTGAACATGGCCAGCATCCGCTGAGTCACCAGGTAACCCCCGACCACGTTGATGGTGGCCAGCGCAACCGCGGCCGTCCCCAGACCGATGCTGAGAGGAGTGCTGTCGGCGGCCCCGGCGGCCAACAGGGCCCCGACCAGCGCAATTCCGGAAATGGCGTTGGAGCCCGACATCAGGGGGGTGTGCAGCGTCGACGGCACCTTGGAAATCAACTCGAGACCCAGGAAAACGGCAAGCATCAGGATGAACATCAAAAAGATCAGGTCTCCGGACATGAGATCTCCTCAGCGATTGGCAGACGGGTTGATTCCCTCATACAAGATGCGGCCCTGGTGGGTAACCAGGCAAGGGCCAAGCACCTCGTGGTTCAAATCCAGACGCAGACGGGGCTTCCCTTCGTCCAGGCATTCCCCGATGAGGTGGAAGAGGTTGCTGGAATACACCTGACTGGCGTGGGCGGCGACCCTGCCGGGCAGGTTGGCCAAGCCGATGATTCTCACTCCCCCCGTCTCAACGATTCGATCCGTTTCCGAACCCTCCACGTTGCCCCCGCGCTCCACGGCCAGGTCCACCACCACGCTGCCCGGTCTCATTCGGTTCAGGGATTGCGCGGTGATCAACCGGGGCGCCTGGCGGCCAAACACCTGGGCCGTGGTGATCACCACATCCGCCTGCGCGCAGACAGTGGCCAACGCCTCCTGTTGCCGGTCCAACTGGTCGCCGGAAAGCGCCCGCGCATATCCTTGCCTGGTCTCGCCGGTGTCGCCCAGATCGATCTTCACAAAGCGGGCTCCCAGCGACTTGACCTGCTCTTCCACCGCCGGCCGCGTGTCGTAGGCCTCGACCCGAGCTCCCAGCCTCTTGGCCGTGGCTATGGCCTGGAGGCCTGCCACTCCCGCACCGAGCACGAACACCCGCGCCGGAAAGATGGTGCCGGCCGGGGTGGTCATCATGGGGAAAATCTTGTCCAGGGCCTCGGCCGCCAGAATCACCGCGACATACCCGGCCAGGCTGGCCTGGGAACTCAAGGCATCCATCTTTTGAGCCCGGGTGGATCGCGGAATCAGTTCCATGCTGATGGCGCTGATCCCCCGACTTCTCATCTGCTCAATCAACCCGGAAGCCTGGAACGGATCCAGGAAACCGATGGAAAGACAACCGTCGCGAAGCCGGGCCAGGTCTTCCGCGGGAAGGGATCGAACCCCGACAACCAGGTCGGCAGCCGCCAGCATGTGTTCTCGCCGGGTTGAGACCTCGGCCCCGACGGACCGATAGGCCTCGTCCGGGCAGCCTGCGCCCGACCCCGCTGAAGCCTCCACGGCTACCTCTATTCCCTTGCGGACCAGCCGTTCGACGTCGTCGGGAATCAACGCGACCCGCCGCTCTCCCTGATGGCATTCCCGCGGTACGACGATTTTCATGGACAGACTCCTCCGAGCGGAAGGGACCGGGCCGGCGGACAGCAGCTCACCGCCATCGGGCCGGGAAAAATGGCCTCAAGGAGGCACCCGGTTGCCCGAACCGCGCTGAACCTCCAGGTTCGCATTTTCGACAGCCTGGGGCTAGAAAAAACGGCGCCGCTCCAGCCGACTCTGCTGTTGGAGGGATGGGACCCGGATCCGGCGCCGAAAAACCGATCGTGCCTTTGGCCGCGACCCGGAGTCGGCCATCATACTCGAAGACAATCCGGTGACCGAAGAAAAACTCAAGCTGGGCAGTCATCCTTTCTTCAGGGCCTGGATTTCCATCGACCACTGAATTTTCCGGTCCTTCTGCCACCTTCTGGAGAAGGGTCTTGCCGATCCTGAGCAGCTATAAGCAGGCGCCGGCAGAAATCCGGCTGGGCGGCAGACTCCTCGGGTTTTCAACCACCTGTTCAGCCTGCGTAGATTCTGCAACGGCCCTGCAGCCCCGCCGGGAGGACAGCCCCCGAACCGGTACAGAAGACTCTGGAAGGAGTCGCCGATTTCTGCAACAATGCGGGCCACGCCGACGAGCGGCTGAACCCCAGCAAATAGCTGCTGATCGGATGTTCGGCAGCGTCCACAATTCGCTTGTCTGACCGAGGAGAAGATTTGTCACTGAAATTCATCCACATCACGGACTCCCACGTCGGCGAAACGGCCGACACCCTGTTGCACTTCTATGCCTCCGGACGCGCCCTCAGCGCCGCCCTGGCCCACATTGCCCGCCATGATCGCCATGGAGCCGCCTTCATCGCCCACACCGGCGATATGATCTGCACCTCCTCCCGCCCCGAATCCTACGAGGGCGCCCGCGCCATCTACGGACTGGAGGGCGACGCTCCGGCGCCGGGTCCGCTGGTTGCTCGCGCTCATGGCCTGGATCTGCCCTGGTATTACATTCCGGGCAACGCCGACGACCGCGACGCCTGCAGAGCGCGCATCTTTCCCCGGGGCCCTCGTCACGGCCTCTTCAACTACAGCTGGGAAGTCGGGGGTATCCGCTTCCTCAGTCTCGACTGGGGTGCATGGAAGACCGACGTCTATACTCTGGAACCGAGCGCCTTCGCCTGGCTGGAAAGGCAACTGCAGCAATCGGTTCCCACCATCATCCTCACCCACCACCCACCGGTCCACGTCGGGGTGGAGATGTTCGACAGGATGACGCCGGAAGATCTACCGCGCTTGCAGAACCTGATTCGCGACTCTTCGGTGGCGGCGATATTCCACGGACACACCCACTACCCCTGGGAAACGCGCATCGGACGGGTGCCCGTCTTCGGCACCGGGTCCATTACCTACCGGCTGAGCTATGATGAGGGTCCCCCGCACCTGAAGCTCTTTCCGCCGCAATACCGAGTGGTGACGGTGAAGGATGACGGATCGGTGAGCACCGAGGTGTGGGAAGCGGAGCTGCCCGCTTAACAGCAGGACGAGCTGCCGGGAGAACAGCAGTCGTCCTGGACCAGTAGCAGTTCCCGACCCTGCCCCAGAATGAGGAACGACCCCCGGTAGGGGGGGCGGCTGAGCTTGGCAGCCGTATCGGTGGAGACCTCAATCGGTTCGTTGCGCGGGAAGAGGTGCCCTTCCTCGTCCATGACGGCCTTTTGAGGTCCGAGATAGACGGCCCGCTGCCCCGCGAAGCGACGATTGGCGGTCTTTTCGAACTTGAATCCTCGCAGGGTGACGGAGTAGAAGGTGCACCCCTCGACTGTCTTCCAGTAGTCCCTCTTCAGGATTTGAAGCCCGTGGAATCCTGCCTGTTCCAGGTAGGTCATGAATTCCTCTTCGGTTAGTGCTCCCGACAGGCACTCTCCCCACAATCTCGGATTGACCCGCAGGTGGTCGGGCACGGATTCCCGGCTGACAATGTCGCTCACCACGGCGCGGCCATGATCCTTCAGCACCCGCCATATTTCTCCAAAGACCGCCTTCTTGTCGGGTGAGAGGTTGATGACGCAATTGGAGGTGATCAGGTCAACGGTCTTGCTCTCCACCGGAATCTGTTCCAGGAAGCCGCGCCGAAACTCAACCACGTCGTAGCCGAGCTTTTCGGCGACAGCGGTCCGATTTCGATTGGCCACGGCCAGCATCTCGTCGGTCATGTCCACGCCGATGACCTTTCCCTGGGGACCTACTTTCCGGGCGGCGATGAAGCAATCGATGCCGCCTCCCGATCCCAGGTCCAGGGTTGTTTCTCCGGCAACCAGTTGAGCCAGGGCAAGCGGAGAACCACACCCGTAAAAGCGGTCCATCACTTCCTTGGGGATATGGCTGACCTCGGCCGGATCGAGCTCCATGGGACAGCAGAGCTCCGCCTGGGGCTTCTCCGCGGCCTTGGTATAGAACTCCCGCACCACTTGGCGGGACCGTTCGATATCGAAGGCCAGCACGCAGTTGGAGTGAAGGGTGGCTACGGCGGTCCGGTCGCCCACATCGATTTGGTCCCTGTCGGTGCCGCAGGCCACGGCGCCTTCGCCCATCGAATGGAAGACCGCCGGGGCGTCAAAACCGGAACGGCCGTTCAGGCTGCGCTTTTTCTCCTGAGCCAACTCGACCATGATGTCCTGGGCCAGGACGCGGTAGACCTCATAGTAGGGGTCGGGGGCATGCAGATCCCCCGCCCCGGCCCCGTCGGCGCTGAAGAAATAACTGTGCTCGATATCGCCACCTCCCAGGATGAATCGGAAGGGGTCGTCCCGGAGCCAGGACTTGTTCGCAACCGAGGCCTGACGAAAACGTCGGGCCACCGGAGAGTCCTGCCAGATCTGACGCAAATTCCCGTTGTCTACCATGCCGGCGGCCAGGGGCTTGTGGTTGGCGCAAGCCGCCGAAGGATAGACGGTGCCGTCGGAATAGACACACAGGGAATCCCAGAACTGGTTCCCCAGGTCATGCTTGACGCCCGGCCGCCCGTTGACCCGAAGCTTCAAGGACTCCAGATTGTCCAGCCCGACCCCCAGCCTTGCGGCTTCTTGAGCGGTGGCCCGGGCAGCTCCTATCAGATCCTCGCAGGAGGGAAATGCTTCTTGCTCGGTCTCCAGGACCCGCCCCCGCCGGTGCATCCACATCAGGTGTTGGGACTGCGCTCCCCAGTCCTTGACTATGCGCGTGATCCGGGGCAGCTCCTCCAGGTTTTCACGGGTGACCACGGTGGTCACGGAAACCGGGAACCCCATCCCGGCCACCGCCCGGGTCCCTTCGCCAATCCTGTCGAAGGTGCCGCGTCCACGGTAGCGATCGTTGGTTTCGGCCGCGGCGCCGTCCAGCGAGATCTGAAGCCGCAGGCGGTCCCGACCGAATCGACCGAGCCGCTCCAGCCGCTTTCCCTGGAACAGCATCCCGTTGGTCAGAATAATGAGCTCGGCCTGCTTCCTTTCGGTGACAGCCTCAATCAGCTCAAGGATATCGGGACGCGCGAAGGGCTCTCCTCCCGTGAAGTAGAAGCGCTCCACTCCGCACTCGCAGGCCTGGTCGATGATGTGGAGCAGTTGAGAGGTGGGGAGTCCCGGATCCGCCGCCGGCGATGAGCTGACCAGACAGTGGGTACAGGAGAGATTGCAGGAGTTGTTGGTGTGGATCCAGACCTCGGAGAGCTTGTCCGCACGCAGATGGGCCGAGCGACCGGCATAGGGAGGGCGCTCCAAGGGTGTGAAAGACACCATGCCCGTTCGGAGACAGTCGCGGACAAAGGAATGCACGTGCAACCAGGACCTGGCGGCATCCAGCTGAAGCCATTCCGCGTAACGCCGGCTCAGTGCTCCAATTGCCAGGGGCTCTCGCATCCATTCCAGCAGCCTGGCTCCCCTCCGGCCGGTAGCCAACCAGTTGGGCTCAGCGCCATCGATAAAGAACCGCAGGCCCTCCCGCTCCAGGTGGGACAGCTCCGGCAGATAGAGACGCTGGTCTTCCTTGAGCTCCACCATCATGGTCTCCTTGGCAAGTGAATAGTGGCTAGTGGTCAGTGGCTAGCCGTGCCTCCGCCATCATTCGAGAGTGAAACAACGAATCCTCGCGGCCCATCGAAAAAAAGAGCCCTGTCGCGCTAAACCGGTTTTTTACTTATTGAACATGGATGCACAGGATAGACAGGATAAACAGCACGAGACGCTGTGCCACAGGAAGCAGACCCGCTCAACGGTCGGGTGGGTGTCGGAAAGCGGTCCATGAACCTGGGAGCGGGTCTTGGGAAATCCGTGTTGGAACAGAAACGATGGTTGAACCCAAGGGGGTGAAACCCCCGCCAATTAATCCTGTTCATCCTGTTCATCCATGTCGATAGACGAACTACCCATGCGCACATTTGAACCGGTTTCCCGCCACCCAGCACAAGGTGTTGTTTAGAGTAAGTCCGGCCCCTGCCCTGCCGGGCAGATCGTACGAGAGTGAAACAATCAGAAATCGATCATCCCTTCGTGACCTTGGCATCCCGTCGCGGTTTACCTCAACGCCTTAGTGGCCCTTCGTCGTCCTTCGTGGCCCTCGTTGGATAACTCTTTTTCTTTTGTCTTTTGTCGTTTGCTTCAGGCAAGCGCAACCAGGTCACGGGGCGCTTGCCGGCTGCCAAAACGCTCCACTAAACACTGATCACTGACCACTGATCACTAAAACGGCTGCCGGTTCCAAAGCCGCATCACCCAATCCACCACCCTGGGCTTGCCGAACACCACATCGTAGCAGCCGCCCTTGCGGCTCTTCTCATCCCGACGCAACCAGTGGAAGCTGCAACCGGCCTCGCGGGCCAACACCGGGGTGGCCGCCACGTCCCAGAGGCGCAAATCGGGATCGATCATGGCCCCCACCGAGCCTTCCAGGGCCAGGCAGTGACCGAAGCAGTCGCAGTAGGTCCGAACGCTGGGATGGGACCGATAGAGGTGTTCCAGCACATCCGCCTTGCCTGCCTTGTGGAACTGGGCTCTCTCTCCAATCGACAGAATCTCCTGTTCTAGAGTATCGTCCCGCGCGAGGTCGGCGACCTGAAGTCTGCGGCCGTTGCACCAGGTTCCCAAACCCAGGGCCCCGCTGTAACAGCGTTTCAGACCCGGCAAGTCGATCACACCCAGGACCGGTTGGCCGCGAACGTGAAGAGCCAGGATCGTTCCAAACAGTGGGACTCGATGGCGCAGGCTGCGGGTTCCGTCAATGGGGTCGATAATCCACTGGTAATCCGCATCCGGGTTGCAGGCGTCGAATTCCTCACCCAGAATGCCATGGGAGGGGAACCAACCGCTCAAGGCCGAGCGGACATGCTCTTCCACGGCCAGGTCCACATCGGTCACAAAAGTGCTGTCCGCCTTCAAACGGTGGCTGATCCCTCGAGCCAGGGCCTGGTCGATCAGACACCTGGTTTGGGCCGAAAGCTGCCGCGCCTTTTCCAACAGTCCGGCCAGCTCCTCCCTCGCGGGCAGCGCATCACTTCCCGACTTACCTTTGCTCGCCTGGCTCATGGCTCACCCGCCGGCAACGGCCGGAACGAACAGCACCTCGCTCTGGGGAGGGACTTCGAACTCCAAAGCCTCCCGCCGAACCATCCCGTCCACAAAGATTGCCAGGCCCGACCGGAGATGACCGTTCTCCACCAGGCGGTCCCGAATCCCCGGGTAGAGCAGCTCCAACTGGTCGATCAAATCTCCCACCGTCCGCCCCTCGACTTCCAGTTTCCTGACGTCGCCCGTCAGGGAGTGCAGCAAAGCCGGGATGTGGACAATAGCCATGATGTCGCCTTTCTTTTCTCGCCGACAGGTTCCGATCACAAAAAAGGGCTCGAAGCCGCTTCCCCGGCCTCGAGCCCGATTGCTCCGTCTGAAGATCAGGTTCCCTCAACTCTTGGCCGAGAGCGCCTTCACCACCCGTTGGGGAGACATGGGAAGATCGCCGAGGCGCGTCCCGACAGCCCGAGCGATGGCATTGGAGACGGCGGCCTGGGGCGGGACGATGGGCACCTCGCCTACCCCCCGCACGCCGTAGGGATGCCCCGGGTTGGGCACTTCCACGATGATGGTCTCGATCATGGGCAGATCCAGGCTGGTGGGCATGCGGTAATCCAGGAAGCTGGAATTCATCAGATGCCCGTCTTCATTGTAGTAGTACTCCTCGTTGAGAGCCCAGCCGATGCCCTGCACCACTCCGCCCTGCATTTGGCCTTCCACGTAACTGGGGTGGATGGCTCTGCCGGCGTCCTGAACGGCCGTGTACCGCAGAATGGTGACCTTTCCGGTATCGGGATCGACCTCCACATCCACGATGTGGGTGGCGTAGGCCCCTCCGTGGTTCTGGGGAGTGACCGTCTCCCGGGATCCGATGTCGATGCCCTTCTGGCTGAGGTCGGCCGCCAACTCCTTGATGGAAATGGACTTGGAGTCGCCGTTGGTGGTTGCAATCACTCCGTCGGCCAACGACACCTGGTCCTTGTCGACCTTCCAGATTGCGGCCGCCTGCTCGATGAGCTGGCTCCGAATGGACTGACCCGCGTTATAGGCCGCCCAACCCGTGGCGAAGGTGACCCGGCTTCCTCCCGTGACCTCCGTATATCCCACCGAATCGGTATCGGCCACCGAGGGAACGACGTCCTCGACCGGAATCCCCAGAACCTCGGCCAACTGCATGGCGATCGAGGTCCGAGTGCCTCCGATATCGGTGGAACCCTCCTGCAGGGTGACGGTGCCGTCGCCGTTGAGCCGCGCGGTGACGCTCGAGGTCAGGCCCGCATTGACCCAATATCCTGAAGCCACCCCGCGCCCCCGGTTGGGTCCCTCCAGCGGAGTCTGGTAGTGCTCGCAGTCCCTGGCCGCCTCGGTGGTCTCCAGGCAGCCGATCCGAGGATGGGGAATCCCGTGGCACTGAATATCGCCTTCCTTGGCTCCATTCTTAAGCCGGAACTCCATGGGATCCATATCCAGGATCTCGCAGAACTCGTCGATCATGCACTCGGCGGCAAATTCCGAATTGGGGGCTCCCGGAGCCCGGTAGGCCGCCGTCTTGGGCTTATTCACCACCACGTCATACATGTCGATGGTGAGGTTCTCAACGTTATAGGGGGCAAACATGCAAATACCGCCCAGGCTTACGACGGAACCCGGGTAGCCACCGGCCTCGTAGGCCAGCATGGTCTCGGCCGCCGTGATGCGCCCCTCGTTGGTGACACCCATCTTCAGCTTGACGTAGGAGCCGGAAGTCGGTCCGGTCGCCTGAAAGACTTCGGTCCGGTCCATCACCACCTTGACCGGCCGCCTGGCTTTCCGCGAGAGCACCGCGGCCACCGGCTCCCCGTACACCGGGATCTTCCCCCCGAAACCGCCTCCGATTTCGGTGGGGATGACCTTCAATTTCGAAACGGGGATTTCCAGAATCTGATGAACGCTGGTGCGGACGGTAAAGGCGCCCTGAGTGGTCACCCACATCGTCAGATAGCCATCCGGATTCCACATGGCGGTGGCGGCGTGGGGCTCGATATATCCCTGGTGGACGGTGGCGCAACGATACTCCCGTTCCAAAATATGATCAGCGGCGGCGAACCCCTGGTTGATATCCCCCAAGACGTGCCGGGAGTGAGAAGCCACGTTGCTGGGTTTGGAACTCTTCTCTCCCAGTTCGTCGGTGTAGAGATCGTCGTGCAACAAGGGCGAATCTTCTTCCATCGCCTTGAGCACGTCCATGACCGGCGGCAGCACCTCGTACTCGACTTCAATCAACTTGAGAGCTTCCTCGGCAATGTGCGGGCTGGTCGCCGCCACCGCCGCCACGGCGTGGCCGTGATAGACCACCTTGTCCGAAGCCATCACGTTGTCGCACATGGGCTTCAAGGGGACCTCGCCCAATTCTCCCAGGTTGGCGGTGCGGCTCCCCGCGTCCGGGAAATCGGCTGCCGTCATCACCGCCTTGACACCGTAAAGGGCCTCGGCCTTTTCGGTGTTGACGGACTTGACTCGAGCATGGGCGTGAGGGCTGCGAAGGACCTTTCCATGGAGCATGCCCGGCAACTGGACGTCGGCGCCATAGACAGCCCTGCCCGTGACCTTGTCCACACCGTCATGGCGAATGGGCCGGGTCCCGATGACCTTGTACTTCTGTTCGACTTCCGTCTTGGCTGGGTCCATGGTCTGGGTGGGGTTCATTTCTTCACCTCCAATTGGGGTTCGGCATCAATTATGGCACGCACAATCTTGTCATAGCCGGTGCAGCGACAAAGGTTTCCGGCACACCAGTGACGGATGTCGCCCTCGGTCGCCTGAGGTTTTTTTTCCAGCAGGGCCTTCCCGGCCATGATGAAACCCGGCGTGCAGACCCCGCACTGCAGCGCGGCGTTTTCCAGAAACGTCTGCTGAAGCGGATGCAGACCCTCCGGCCCCATCAGGCCCTCGATGGTCTCCACCGTGCATCCATCGATCTCCGCGCCCAGCACAATACAGGCATCCACCAGCAACCCGTCCAGGATGACACTGCAGGCTCCGCAGTTGCCGTTGTTGCATCCCTCCTTGCTGCCGGTCAACTTCAACTCGTCGCGCAAGACCTCCAACAGGCTCTGCCGGGGCTCGCACAGGAATTCGACTGGTTCTCCATTAATGGTCGCTGTCACATGAACTTTCGCCGCCATTCTCATTCCTCCTTGGCCCGTTCTAACGATTTCTCGAGTGCGCGCCGCGTCAACACTCCCGCCAGGTGCACCCGATACTCCTCGGTGCCCCTCATGTCTGTAATGGGTCGGGCCGCCGCCCGCGCGGCAGCCGCGGCCTTCTCGATGGCGCCGCCATCCAGTTCCCTGCCCTCCAGTTCGGCAGCCGCCTCCGCAACCAGCAGCGGCGTGGGAGCCACCGCTCCCAGGGAAACTCGCGCTTTCTTGACGGTGCGAAGATCGGATTCCATCTCCAGCGAAGCCCCGCAGCCGACCACTGCGATGTCCATTTCGTTTCGCGGAATGAAGCGCAGGTAGTGAGCGCCAAAGTGCTTGGGGGGAGGAGGGATGTGAAAGGAAACCAGCAATTCCTTGGGCCCCAGCACGTTCCTTCCCGGACCGGTGCAGAAATCTTCCACCGCCACGGTGTGGGTGCCGCCCGATCCGGCAATCAGGCAGACGGCCGAATGGGCGATCAGGGCGGGGATGGAGTCGGCCGCCGGCGAGGAGTTACACAGATTGCCGCCGAAGGAAGCCCGGTTCTGGATCTGAGTGCCTCCAATCAGCAGGGCGGCATCGTTCAGGCCGGGATAAAGCTGCGAAATCCGGGCGTCTTCGTAAAAGCGGACACAGGGAACACAAGCACCCAGGGTCAGTCCCGATTGGGAATCGAAAGACAGTTCCATGAGCTCGGCAATCTTCTTGCCGTCCACAATGAGGTCCAGATCGCGCCTGTTCTCCCTGACCTGGACGATCAGGTCGGTCCCGCCACTCAAAATGCGGGCCCGTTCACCCTTCTGCTCCAACAAGCTCACCGCTTCCGATAAACTCTTGGGCGCTACATAGTCAAAAGCTTGCAATAGGGTCCCTCACTTTCTCAACATGCTCAACTCGAACTCTTCGAGGAAAAACCAAGTAGATTGGACAGCGCTATTTTACGGATCGAAAGGCTCGCATGCAATCGACTTTATGGCTTTCAATCCAGAATTGTCCGGAGAGCACCGGAGTTGACCCCTCCCGGCATACATGTAACATTTCCCGTGGACAAGCAGGAACGTACAATGCCCGGCGAAGTCCCGAGCGAAAACCGCAATGGCGCCCACGGCGGAGGATCATTGACCGATCGCCCTGCCCGAGACTTCCAAACCATGATTTTCACCGGTACCGGCGGCCTCACCGACACTGAAGGAAAAACACCATGTGCGGTCGATTTACCCAGCAACTGAGCTGGCAGGAGCTTCACCACCTCTACTCGCTGTCCGGAACGGCCCCGCTGCTCAACCTCCGTCCGCGTTACAACGGAGCCCCCACCCAGGACTTCGCCGTCTGTCGCCTCGACGAGACGGGCCGTCGCACCATCGTGAAGCTGCGCTGGGGGTTGGTGCCCGCCTGGGCCAAGGACATCAAGATCGGCGCGCGTCTCATCAACGCCCGGTCCGAAACCGTTCACTTCAAACCCTCATTCAGCGCCGCTTTCCGCTTCCGGCGGTGCCTGGTGCCGGCCAACGGCTGGTTCGAATGGCAACGGGCCGGTCCCTCCAAGCAGCCTTGGTTCGTGGCCCTGGCGGAGGGATCGCCCCTCTCCTTTGCCGCTCTCTGGGAACGCTGGGACAAGGCCGGAGAACCGGTCGAGTCCTTCACCATCATTACTACGGCCGCCTCGCCGGCGCTGGCCGGAATCTACGAACGGCAGCCGGCCGTCATCCCTCCCGGCCGCTTCGACCAGTGGCTCGACCCCGCCTCGACGCTGCCGCAACTGCTCGACCTGGTACGGGAATCCTGTGCCGGACCCTTCGAGCCGCGCGCGGTCAGCACCCGGGTGAACCGGGTCAGCAACGACGACCCGGAAATCCTCGCTCCTCTTTCCAAAAACAAATGATCCGACCTGGAAGCGTGGTATCATATGGAACGATTTAACCAGTTAGTATAACCAGTTTAACTGACAATAATGCGCACAGTCCAATCTACCGAAGCCAAAGCGAATTTGGCCAAATATCTCCGGACGGTTGAGAACGGGGAGAGTGTCGCCATCACACGTCATGGGAGGACGGTGGCACATCTGGTCCCGGCTCAGGATCAAGAATGCGCCCGAAGACGGGAAGCGGTGGAACGATTCCTGGAACGTCGTCGCGGGTGGAGGAAAACCGACATGTCCACTCGGGAGATCCTCGCCGCTCGCCATGAAGGACACCGGTTTTGAGCGGGTTTGTCCTCGATGCATCAGTCGCTGTCGCCTGGCTGTTCGATGACGAGTCAGATCGGCGAGCGGAATTTGTTCTGACACGACTCAAGAATGAGCCAGCTCTGGTGCCCCAACACTGGATGCTTGAGGTGCGTAATTCGCTTCTGGTGGGAGAGCGCCGTGGCCGTATCCGGGCAAATGAGGTGGATGAACGTCTGGACGGTCTGAGAGCACTGCCGCTGCGGACCGATACGGAGCCAGACCTGGAGGTCGCATTCGCCCTGGCCAGAGCTCACCGACTGTCCATTTACGACGCCATCTATCTGGAATTGGCCAAGCGAAACGGGATTGCCCTGGCCACGCTCGACGACAGGCTGAAACAAGCCGCCCTCAGCGAAGGCTTGGCCATGGTCGAATAGCCACGTGCAAGTCGAAACTTGAGTTGGCGTAGTCTGACAATTCCCCGCCGTTGCTGCTGCTTCGCTTCCGCCAACTGCAGCCGTGGCTCTCATCTCTCAGGCCGGTTACACAACCCGACCGCTTTACCCTTCGATTTCCGAAAAAGGACTTGATTTCAACCCGTAGGGCCCCTTTGAGTTGAGGCCAAGGATCTACACCTTGAAAATCACGATGACGGTGATTCCCAGGAAGAAGAGGCCGCAGCAGACCAGGCCGATCCTGCTGAGCCAGCCGGGCCGCAGTACGGGGGGTAGCAGCGAATGGTTGAGGTAGAGGACATGCAGCGAGCTGGCTCCCAAGGCCACGTTCATCAGCACCGTTCCCACCTTGGCGATCTGGAGGGGGTTGAACAGGGAGAGGGCGAACAGGCCCCAGATCCCGTAGGCCAGCAGGATTCCGTAGTAGATGAACTTGACCTGGTTTCCTCCCAGCGTCCGGGCCCGGCGGCTGACCGTCCAGATGATGTCGGTCCAACGCCTGGCGATGTTGTCTCCCGAGTGGATCTGGTTGGGAGCCAGAACCAGGAAGCTGATCAGCAGGGTCAGCGGCCACAGGATGTAGCCGAAATCGGGGTAGCGGGAGGCCAGACCGTCCGCCACCATGGCGCCCACACGGTTACCCGAAATGGGCGCGTTGCGGATGAACTCCAGCGACAGCATGCAGGGGAGGGCCATGCCCAGAAAGCTGCCGATCACCCAGATGGCCTGGTCCCGGCGTATCTGGCTGAGCCAGCCCCTCCACCGCTGGAGGGATTCCCTGCTGATGGCAAAGACCTCACCCACGTGGGAGAGGCTGATGGTCAGTCCTCCCACGGCACTGGGGATGGCCCCGACCCGGGCCCCCATGCCCCAGCCCTTGTCTCGGGTATAGTTGGAGAAGAGGCTGTTGGACAGGCCGCCGGCGCCGGCAATGGCCGCCAGACCGGCCAGCATGGCCCATTCCAGGTAGGGCAGCCGTCCATGCTGGCGGGCGTAACCGATCAGGCTCACCAGCTCCAGCCCCTGGCGGTCCACCAGTTCTCCCAGGCGGCGGGCAAAGGCCGGTGGCAGATCTTCCAGGCTCTCGAAGCGTTTCACCAGACCGTTCCGCTTCACGAAAAATGCGGCGGGGACCCAGGATCGGTCGGAAGCGATGCTGCCCTCGGCCGACAAAACGGCCGTCCCCTCCACAACCTCCAGGTAGAACCCTCCTTTTCGAGCCAGCCTTCCAGCCTGTTCCAGCATGCGCCTGCGCCGGTTTTCCAGGCCGGGAGGAATCGGGTCTCCAATTCCGAAGGTCTGCATGCTCCCTTCCCGGTCCACTGCAAATGACAGGACCACCGGCCGGCCGTTTTCCAGGGTTCCCCGAATGACATAGCCGGCCTCTCCCTCCCGGGAGCTCAGGGTGAAATGCCCGTCGGCGATGACCGTTGCTGCGCGCAACGGAGCCGACCCCACCCGAAAGAACCCGCTGAACACTTCCCGAACGTTGCGCCCGGAGACCATGAAGAGCGAGGTGAAGGCGAGGAAGCTCAGCACGATGACCATCTTGGCCGTCATGAGACGCTCGATCAAGCGGTAGACGGTGCCACCGAAGATCAAGGGCACGAAGGCCAGGATGAATATCAGGTAGCCCAGCACCTTGACCAGACCCGCTTCCGACATATCAAAGCCCAGCCAACTGGTCATCCCGGCGCCGGGCAGGTGGCCCAGCATGGCGGCCGCCAGGGGCACCGCCGCGTTGGAGGCCATGAAGGGCCAGATACTGGAAAATTCCAGAACCGCATAGAAAGGAATCCAGAAACGTCGACCGGGCCAGGATCGGCAGAACCCCACGTGCACCGGCTCACCGCAGTAGAGGGTGTAGCGCATCACTTCCAGGTTGTAGAACAACTGCATGAGGATGCTCAAACCGCCCAGCCAGAGGAGCGTCCCGCCATACTGGGCCGTCACCGCCGGACCGAAGAGCCACTCTCCGGCTCCGATCGACACCCCCACCATGACGACCCCCGGACCGATGAGGGCCGTGAGCTGGCGCCATCCGAACCGGGGCGATGGCGGCAGTTCCCCCCTGTTCCAGGGAGGGATGCCGGGGTCCATGGATGGATTGGGATGGGGGGTGTTGTTCATTGGTATGATTGCGGCCGGAGAAGAAACTGCTCGCGGCTTTGACGTCTAACCTTGTTCCTCATTCCTCTGCCGACTCGGTGGTTGCCCTTTGCCACCAGCCGCGCCGGAACTGGAAGACCAGGTCGGACCGGTCCGTCTTCTGACCGCCCAGCAGGGCGCTGACGGCCTGCCCTGCCAGCACCGTGGCCACCGCCCCGATGGGGCCGAACCAGAGAAAGGAAACGCTGTTGTCCAGGATGCAGTAGCCCGTCACCACCGTGCCCACCAGCAGACCCCAGAAGGCCCCCCGCCATTCCGTCTTGCGGGTCATCATTCCCAGAATGAAAATCCCCAGCATGGGGCCGGCAAAACTGTTCACCAGCTTGTTGGCGATCTCGATAATGGTGCCCAGGGCCCCCACGAAGCAGGCCAGCACGGTGACGACTACCCCCAGGGCCAGGGTCAAGGCCCGGGAGACTTTCAGTTCCCGGCGAGCCTCCTCACCCGGGGATGCGCCGCCTCGCCCCGCCAGCCAGCCGAAGCGCTTGAAGAAATCGGTGATCAACGCCGTGACCGAAGAGTTGAGGCCGGAGTCGATGGAAGACATGGCGGCCGCCAGGATGGCGGCGATCATCATGCCCCGCAAGCCCAGCGGCATCTCGGTGGCGATAAAGTAGGGGAAGACCTTGTCTCCGCCGATGGTGGCCGGCAGGTTCCCGGGATGCAGGGCATAAAAGGAGTAGAGTCCCAGACCGATCCCGATCATGAGGAACCCCATGGCCCAGCCGCCCACCGTGTTGAGAATGAAAGACTTCTGCATGCCCTTGAGCGACTTGGCCGCAAGATAGCGCTGCACGCTGACCTGGTCGGCCCCGTACATTCCCAGATTGGCGACCAGGCTGCCGATCAGAGCTCCCCAGGAAGTGACCCGGGTGGTGAGGTCCGGCGTCCAATCGAAAATCCGGGTCCTGCCTCCCTGCTCCGCCACCGACCAGATGCCCTCAAGTCCCCCGACGTGAGCGCCCACCACCCAAAGGGCCAGCACCGAACCGGCCGAAAGCACAAAAAACTGGGCCACGTCGGTCCAGATCACGGCCCGCATTCCCCCCACCACCGTGTAGAGCGTGGCCACCACGCCCACCAACAGGATCATGGGAATCAGGGGAAAACCGGTGATGGTGTGCAGCACCAGAGAGGGCACGTAGACGGCGGTCCCCATCCACAGGATCCGCCAGAAAACGAAGACGGCGCTGGCCAGGGCGCGAACGGTCACGTTGAACCGCTTTTCCAGGTACTCGTAGGCAGTGTAGACCTGCAGCCGGTGAAAGAAGGGCATGAAGACCAGCATGACCACCAGGGCGGTGGGGATCATGGAAAATATGCCCACCGTGAGGCGCAAATCGTAGCTGCGATACTCGGAGGGGCCTCCCATGTAGCTGATGGCGCTGTAGAGGCTGGCGATGGTGGAGATCCCGATCGGGAACCAGCCCATGGATCGGCCCGCCAGGAAGTACTCCTTGGTGGAGCGTTGTCCGCGGCCGACCCAGACCCCCACACCCACCACCAGCAGGATGTAGGCCAACATGAGGAAATAGTCCAGGGAGGAAAACAGCGGCTGATCCATTGGGCTCCTCAACAGGGGACTTCAGGCTTGGAACACTTGCAAGCGGTGACCGGGCTCGGATTCTACACGAATTCGGGTCGGGCGCCTAATGGGAGACGAGGCCAACGGGCTCCCTCCCTGTTGAGCGGACCCTTCGAGGAGAAACCGACGACCGCCAATAAAGACGATCCACGAATGGACACGAATAGGCATGAATAAGGCGTTGTTTCAAATAAACATCATTCCGTCGGCTTGTGCTTCACTTTGGCTCACCGGTATTTGCTGCCGCCGCCTACGCGGCTCGACACCCATACGCGACGTTTCCCATGGGCTGACGCCCACGGCTAAGTGCTGCCGCGGCTTCGCCGCTCTCGAGGAAGCCGGCTAAAGCAGCATATTCTCAGGCAAGCCGTCCCCCGACGACGGGGCGGATCATACGAGGAAGAAACTGCCGATCGTTTCTAAAGACGAACCACGAATGGACACGAATAGGGATGGACCACCTTCAATGACCAACCGCGCCCGAATGTATCTGCGATATCGTGACCTTGATATCCCGGCGTCATGGGAGGGAGCCACCCGGGAGCGCGGGCGTCCCGCCCGCAACCTTATTCGTGCAAGCAGCCTGCGATCCAGGGGCATTCCCTCGAACAGTGCACCAAACCGGCCTTTGCAGGGTTCGCTACTAGTGTAGTGTCCCTTAAATAAATGTAGTATAATGGCAGTATTCCAGCCCGAAAGGAGACTGCCATGCCGCGTGGACGCAAACTGATGCCTCTGACGCTCAACCCACAGCAACAGGACCAACTCAAGGGGGTGGCTGACTCCACCGCGATGCCTCATGGGGTGGTTCTGCGAGCCCGCATGATCCTGGCTTGCGCCGAGGGCCTGACCAACGCGGCCGTCGCCCGGCGGGTCGGCGCCTCGCCGCAAGCGGTCGGCAAGTGGCGCCGCCGCTTCCTCGAGGCCGGTATCGAGGGCCTGCACGACGAACTGCGCCCCGGCCGCCCCCGCACCTATGACGATGAAAAAGTGGCGACCGTCATCAAGCATGCGCTAGAGAAGAAGCCCGAGAAGGCGACCCACTGGAGCCTGCGTGTGATGGGAGAAGCCGAGGGCATCTCCAAGACCACCGTGCATCGCTGGTTCTCCCTGTTCGGCCTCAAGCCCCATCTGGCAAAGACCTTCAAGTTGTCCACCGATCCCTTCTTTATCGAGAAAGTCCGGGATATCACGGGGCTTTACCTGAATCCGCCCGACCATGCGATCGTGCTGTGCGTGGATGAGAAATCCCAGATCCAAGCGCTGGACCGCACCCAGCCGAAACTCCCCTTGAACCTGGGCTATGTCGAAGGCTTCACCCATGACTATGTCCGCCACGGCACCACCACGCTGTTTGCCGCCTTGGACGTGGCCACGGGGCGGGTGATTGCCAAATGCAGGAAGCGGCATCGCCATCAGGACTGGCTTGCCTTCCTGAACCTGATCGACAAGGAAACCCCCGCGGATCTCGACATCCATCTCATCCTTGACAACTATGCCACCCACAAGCATCCCAAGGTCAAGGCCTGGATCGCGAAGCGGCCGCGCTACCACCTGCACTTCACGCCAACCTACGCCTCCTGGCTGAATCAGGTGGAGCGTTGGTTCGGCCTGATCAGCCAGCGAGCCATCAAGCGTGAATCCTTTCGGAGCGTCAAGGAACTGGTGACCCAGATCATGGAGTTCACCGACCAGTACAATACCACCTCGAAGCCGTTCGTCTGGGTCGCCACTGCCCGGTCTATCCTCGATAAGGTGGAACGATTGTCTACACGTATTAACGGGACACTACACTAGGGTGCCAAGTCCTATGCGGGCGAGACGCCCGCGCTCCCGGGTGGGCGTTCTCCCATTCACTCTTGCTCCTCAAGAGAGCGTTTCGGGTTGCCGGGCCGCAGCCCTGCCGTGCAGATCATGCGAGAGAGCCTCTTGCAATATTGGCAGTGGGGCAGGTCATTTTGCCGGTAAACGTGATCTTCTGCCTTTTCCAATATCGGGTGCGACCTGGTGAAAAATGAGAGTTCACCACAAAAAGCACAAAAGTCACAAAACGAATTTCTTGATTTCGAGTCTTGACGATCCGAGGTTGATCCCCATGGCGTCGCGTTGACCGGATGTAGGCAGATAGCGCGGAACTTGTGCGACATGTTCGGGAGTCAACGCCTTGCAGGCTTTCAGTGTGCTGCTCTTTTTGTGTTTTTTGTGCCTTTTGTGGCCATTCTCGGCAAAGGTCCCGCTGCCGAATTTTGCAAAAGGCTCATCCTTGCGTCGGCTTGTGCGTCACTTGTGCTCACCGGCATTTGCTGCCGCCGCCTACGCGGCTCGACACCCATAGGCGATGTTTCCCATGGGCTGACGCCCACGGCTAAGTGCTGCAGCGGCTTCGCCGCTCTCAAGGAAGCCAGCTAAAGCAGCATATTCTCAGACAAGCCGGGCCCCCGACGACGGGGCGGATCATAGGAGGAAGAAACTGCCGATCGTTTTCAAAGACGAACCACGAATGGACACGAATAGGGATGGACCCCCTTCAATGACCAACCGCGCCCGAATGTATCTGCCATATGGTGACCTTGATATCCCGACGTCATGGGCGGGAGCCCCCCGGGAGCGCGGGCGTCCCGCCCGCAACCTTATTCGTGCAAGCAGCCTGCGATCCAGGGGCATTCCCTCGAACAGTGCACCAAACCGGCCTTTGCAGGGTTCGCTACTAGGGTGCCAAGTCCTATGCGGGCGAGACGCCCGCGCTCCCGGGTGGGCATTCTCCCATTCACTCTTGCTCCTCAAGAGAGCGTGTCGGGTTGCCGGGCCGCAGCCCTGCCGTGCAGATCATGCAAGAGAGTCTCTTGCAATATTGGCAGTGGGGCAGGTCATTTTGCCGGTAAACGTGATCTTCTGCCTTTTCCAATATCGGGTGCGACCTGGTGAAAAATGAGAGTTCACCACAAAAAGCACAAAAGTCACAAAACGAATTTCTTGATTTCGAGTCTTGGCAATCCGAGGTTGATCCCCATGGCGTCGCGTTGACCGGATGTAGGCAGATAGCGCGGAACTTGTGCGACATGTTCGGGAGTCAACGCCTTGCAGGCTTTCAGTGTGCTGCTCTTTTTGTGTTTTTTGTGCCTTTTGTGGCCATCCCCGGCAAAGCTCCCGCTGCTGAATTTTGCAAAAGGCTCATCCTTGCGTCGGCTTGTGCGTCACTTTGGCTCACCGGCATTTGCTGCCGCCGCCTACGCGGCTCGACACCCATAGGCGACGTTTCCCATGGGCTGACGCCCACGGCTAAGTGCTGCCGCGGCTTCGCCGCTCTCAAGGAAGCCGGCTAAAGCAGCATATTCTCAGACAAGTCCAGCCCCTGCCCTGCCGGGCAGATCATCCGAGAGTGAAACAATCGGAAATCGACCATCCCGTCGCGACCTTGGCATCCCGTCGCGGTTCACCTCAACGCCTTAGTGGCCCTTCGTCGTCCTTCGTGGCCCTTCGTGGATACCTCTTTATTCTTTTGTCTTTTTTCGTTTGTTCCAGGCACGCCGGCCACCTGATGGACCGGTTACTTGCCGGACCGGAACAGCCGAAACACCAGATCCGAGGGCGGCTGGCCGGGAGCGCCCACCAGCCGGCTGGCGATCTGGCCAACCAGCAGCGTGGTGCAGGCTCCGATGGGCGCATACCAGAGAAAGGAAACACTTGAGTAAAAGATGAACCCGGCCGTGGTCAAGGTTCCCAGGAGCAGCCCCAGGAAGGCGCCCCTGGACTCGGTCTTGCGGGTGAGCATTCCCAACAGGAACACCCCCAGCATGGGCCCGGTAAAGCTGTCCACAATGGTGGCGGCAATTTCCACGATGGAACCCAACTGCCCCACGTAACAGGCCAGCACCGTGACCAGGACTCCCAGTCCCAGGGTGAGCAGCCGCGAGAACGCCAATTCCACCGAACCCGGCCCGCGGAACCAGGGCGAAATCCAGGCCAGAGACCACCCGAACCGCTTGACGAAATCGTTCATGATGGCTGTGGTCACCGAATTCAGCCCCGAATCGATCGACGACATGGCCGCCGCCAGGATGGCCGCGATCATGATCCCCCTCAATCCGGCCGGCATCTGGCTGGCGATGAAATAGGGAAAGACCCGGTCCCCCTGGATGTCGGCCGGCAATTGCCCGGGATTGAGATGATAGAAGGCGAACAGGCCCAGTCCGATCGAAATCATCATCAGCCCCAGGGGAAAGCCGCCGCCCATGTTCATGAGAAAGGACTGCTGCATCACCTTCAGGGAGCGTGCCGACAGGTAGCGCTGCACGCTGACCTGGTCGGTGCCGTAGGTGCCCAGATGAGCCACCAGGCCGCTCAGAAAGGCGCCCCAGGTGGTGATCCGAACGGTGGGGTCCAGCGACCAGTCCAGGACCCGCGTCCTCCCCCCGGCTTCGGCAACGGTCCAGATTCCGGAGACTCCTCCAACCGCGGAACCCACCACCCACAGGGCCAGGATCGACCCGCAGAAAAGCACGAAAAACTGGACCACGTCGGTCCAGATCACGGCTCGCATACCGCCCAGGACGGTGTACAGGGTCGCCACCACGCCCACCGCCACGATGGTTTCTACCAGGGCAAAGCCGGTGACCGTGTGCAGCACCAGGGAGGGAACGTAAATGGCGGTGCCCATCCATAGGACTCGCCACAGGACGAAGACGCCGCTGGCCAGAGATCGCACCGTGACGCTGAAGCGCTTCTCCAGGTACTCGTAGGCCGTGTAGACCTGGAGCCGGTGGTAGAAGGGCATGAACACGAAGATGACGACCACGGCGGAGGGAAACGAGGCCAGCATCTGAACCGCGAACTTGGCGCCGTGAGTGAAGTACTCCGACGGGGTCCCCATGTAGCTGATGGCGCTGTAGAGGCTGGCGATGGTAGAGATGCCGAGGGGAAACCACCCCATGGAACGGCCGGCCAGGAAGTACTCCCTGGTGTCTTTCTGGCCCCTGCCCACCCAGACCCCGATGCAGACCATGACCAAGAGATAGGTGAACAGCAGAAGGTAGTCCAGAAAGGAAAATGGAGACAGGGGCATGGATGGCTTCTCAGAAGCCGGGGATTCGGTAAACCAGATCGGTGCGCTTGGTCGGGGGCCCCCCTTCCCTCATGCTGACGACGTAGCCGACCACCAGGGTGGCGGTCAAGCCCACGGTGCCGTACCAGAGGAATGAGACGGTGGAGTAGAAGATGAAATAGCTGGTGACCAGGCTTCCCACCAGCAGACCCCAGAAGGCTCCGCGAGACTCGCACCTGCGAGTCAGCATTCCCAGCAGAAAGACAGCCGCCATGGGACCCGCAAAGCTGTTGACCAGCTTGTTGGTGATCTCGATGATGGACCCCAGCCGGCCCACGTAGCAGGCCAGCACCGTGACCACCACGCCCAGGCCCAGGGTCAGCAGACGGGAGAGCTTCAATTCCCTGGCGGCCACCTGGTGGGATGCCTCTCCGGGAGCCCATCTCATGATCCACCCGGGCTTCCAGTTGAACCTCTTGAAGAAATCGGTGATCAGCGCGGTGGTGCAGGAATTCAATCCGGAATCGATGGACGACATGGCGGCCGCCAGGATGGCGGCGATCATCATCCCCCGGAGTCCTATGGGCATCTGGGTGGCGATGAAATAGGGGAAGACCCGATCTCCCTGAATCGACTCGGGCAAATTCTGCGGGTTGGTGGCGTAGTAGGCGAAAAGTCCCAGTCCGATGATGATGATGAACCCCTTCATGAGCAGGCCGGCGCCCATGTTCAGGATGAAGGATTTCTGCATGATCGGAAGCGACCTGGCGGTCAGATAGCGCTGCACGCTGACCTGGTCGGCTCCATACATGCCGATGTGACCCACCAGCGACCCCATCACCGCTCCCCAGGTAGTCACTCGAATGGTAGGATCCAGCGACCAGTCGAACAGACGGGTCCTGCCCCCCTGCTCGGCGACCCTCCAGATTTCGCCCGTTCCCCCCGCATCCATCCCGATGATCCAAACGGCCAGCACCGAGCCCCCGATCAAAATGAAAAACTGGCAGACATCGGTCCAGATGACCGCCCGCATTCCGCCGGCCACGGTGTAGAGCGTGGCCGCGATGCCGACCCCCAGGATGGTCTCCAGCAGGGGCATGCCGGTGACGGTGTGGAGCACCAGGGCCGGCACGTAGGTGGCCGTGCCCATCCACAGGATTCTCCAGAAGACGAACACCGCGCTGGCCAGGGTGCGGACCCGCAGGTCGAAGCGCTCCTCCAGGTACTCGTAGGCGGTGTAGACCTGCAACCGGTGGAAGAAGGGCATGAAGACAAACATCACTACCGGAACCACCAGCACGATCGAGAGGGTCTGGCTGGCCATCTCCAGGCCATGGACGTAGTATTCGGCCGGCGCCCCCATGTAGGTGATGGCGCTGTAGAGGCTGGCCAGGGTGGAGATGCCGACCGGAAACCAGCCCATGGAACGGCCGGCCAGAAAGTATTCCTTGGTGTCCTTCTGACCGCGGCCGACCCAGACCCCGATGGCCACGACCAGAACCAGGTAAGTGGTCAGAGCCGTGTAGTCCAGCGCTGAAAAAACAGAGGTGTTCATGGATTCATCCAGGAAAATAGAGCCAGGACACCCTCGACCGGCCCGCGGGTACGGCCAGGCTCAAGACTTGCGCTTCAAGCCTTCGGCCAGAATGGATACAGTCCGGGGGAGCGTCCGATCTCGATTCAACGTTTCGGTACGCTCCCCACCTATGTCGCTCTGCGCGACCATTCTGAAGACCTCGGCCGCCCCGGAGTGGATGTCCGGCGTGACACCGACGCTACCGAAGGTTCGGGCAATCTCCTCCATTTCGGCGATCCAGCGGAAGGCCTTGGCCGGCACCCTCCTGACCTGCTCCATGGCCTTGAGCTTCTGGCCCTGGCTGTAGGCAAGCTCCGACCTCAACTCGGCCGAGAGCCCCAGAGCCTCGGCGCTGGTGAGCACGGCCGCGTGGAGCGCCAGGGTTCCCTTGGTCAGCCCGGCATAGCACATCTTGATGGCCGAGGCCTGTCCCACCTCGTTGCCGATCCACTTGACGGCGATGCCTCGACCGTCGAGCCGAGCCATGGCACCCGCATGGGAGCCGGAGACATAGAAGCGGGGAGACTGCCCCTGGCCTGGAGGCGGACCGATGATGGAGGCGTCCAGATAGCGACTGCCGGCCTCGGTGATGATGCCTTCGATCCGCTTGGAGGTCGCCGGAGAAACGGCGTTGCAGTCGGCAAAGACCGGTCGGCAATCGGCCCGCTTGAGGGCCTTGGCCACTTCTTCCGCCAGCGACACCGCCGCTTCGGGAACCAGAATGGAAAGTATGAGGTCGGCCCGCTCGGCCAGCGCTTCCAGGCTCGGCACATCCGTGAACCCGGCGCGTTGGGCCAACCGGCGGGTGCGAGCGCTGCGGCCCGACAGGCAGGTCAGCACCTCCAGACCGCCGGCCCGGAACTCCCGTCCCACCGCATGGCCCATGTCTCCCGGGCTCAGAATGGCAACGCGTTGTATCTGCAGCGGATTGCCTCCTAGAGCACCACCGGTCGGCCTTCCCGGGCCGATCGGTAGAGCGCGGTGATGGCGGCCACATTGGCCCGGCTGTCTTGCAGGGTGACCACCGGATCGGCACCGTCCAGAACGGTGGCCGCCATGGATTCGACCTCGTCCTGATAGGCGTTGACATCGGCGAAGACCCTCCTCTCGGTCCTGCGATTGCCGAGGCCGTCGCCAAAGGTGGAAGCTTCCTTGTTCCCGGCCTCACTAACCAGGCGCACGGTGGCCGGCTGATTCTCGCGATTGACCCAGGGAAGATCCAGATGGAGATACCCGGCGGTCCCGAGCAGGTCGGCATCGATTTGGGTGAATGAAGCGAAGCTGGAAAAAAAGTGAAAGAAGGCGCCGCTCGGAAATTTCAGGTGACCTGAAAAACTCATGTCGATTCCGGTGGGCCCGGTCGTTTGGGCGGCATGAACCTCCAACGGCTCGGCCTGTAGAACGGTACGGGCGAAGCTGACGCAGTAGCTGCCCAGGTCCCAGACCGATCCGCCCCCCATCGCCGGGTCCAGTCGGATGTCGCCGGGACGCTCCAGGGTGAAGGTAAAGAGGCCGCGGCCCATGCGAACCTCGCCGATGGCTCCTTGGGCGATCAGGTTGCGCACGTAGGAGGTTTGGGAGTGAAAACGCATCATGGTGGCTTCCTGGATGGTAACGCCGCAGCGGTCGGCGGCCTCCAGGAGTTGGTCTACCTCTTCGACGGAAAGGGCCAGCGGCTTTTCACAGAGCACATGCTTTCCGGCCTCGGCACATCGGAGGGACCACTCGGTGTGCAGCCCGTTGGGCAGAGAAATGTACACCACGTCGATGTCGGGATCCGCCAATATCTCTTCATAGCTGCCGTAGGCCTTGGAAATTCCGTGTTCTTCGGCATAGCGATTGGCCGTGTCCCGGCTGCGGCTGGCCACCCCGATCAGCTCGTTTCGCTCCGACCGCCGCAAGCAGGGAATCAAGCGCTCGTTGATGCGGGCCGTGCTCAACAGCCCCCAGCGGGCTCGTCTCTCAGCCATCTACATACCTCACTAAGACCTTTTTAATGATAAAATTAGAAAACTACTATTCATGTAATTTCTGAGACATCCGGTCCCTTTAGTCTCGTCTCAGACTGTGGACCTCTTCCCAGCATTGGGACTTCCAGGAACGCTGCATGGCCTCCTGGACCTCGGCCACGGCCAAGGCCTCCTTGAATCCCGGCTCTCCCTGTTTTCGACTGGCCACCGAGTTGAGAAACTCCACCGTCTCGATCAACTTGAGGTCATCGTAGCTCATGCTGATGGCCGGGCCCGTGTAGAAATCCACGTAGGAGGGATGGTCGGGACTACCTTGAATCAAGGTGGTGCCGTCACGCTCGGTGGCGCTGTCGGGCAGATGGAGCTGAAGCTCATTCATGCGCTCGAAGTCCCACTTCAACGCTCCCCGGGTTCCGTTCAGCTCAAAGGCCATTTCACAGCCGGGCCCCTTGATCACCCGGCAGGCTTCGAAGGTCCCCCGGGCCCCGTTGCCGAATTCAACCAGCGCACTCACGTAGTCTTCGTTGGTGACCGGCCCCTTGGGGTCATCGGCCGAGCCTGTGGAAAAGTGGGTGCCGGACCCCTTGGGGACCAGAGGGCGCTCGGTGATGAAGGTGTGGCTGGTGCTGGTCAGGCGCTTCACCGGTCCAACCATGGAGTGGGCCATGTCGGCCACGTGGGAGATGAGGTCGCCCAGGGTGCCGGTGCCCGACCATTCCTTCTGAAATCGCCAGGAGAGGACTCCATGGGGGTCCCTGCCGTAACCCACCAGAAAACGACCGCGATAGTGGGTCACCTCCCCCAGCTTGCCCTCCTGAACGAGCTTGCGGGCGTATTGGACCAGCGGAGCCCAGCGGTAATTGTAACCGACCCAACTGATGACATTGGCCCGCCGTGCGATCCCTTCAATCTCGACAGTCTGCAGCGGCCCCATGCCCACCGGCTTCTCGCAGAAGATGTCCTTGCCGGCCGCCGCGGCTGCGCGCACGACTTCCAGGTGCAGGTGGTTGGGCGAGGCGACGCTGATGGCCTGAACGGAGTCGTTTTCGACAACCTCTTTCCAGTCGGTGGTCCGCTGCTCGAAGCCGAATCGCTCCTGACCCTCCCTGGCCCGAGCTTCCACCTCGTCAGCGCAGATGACCAGGCGGGGGCGGAGCCCGCTGTCTCGAAACCGATCCGCCACCTGGCCGTAGACGCGGCTGTGCACCGTCCCGACCCAGCCCATGCCGATGACGCCAATACCGATTTCATGTGCCATCATGACTCCTTGCTTTTAGTGGAGAGTGGAGAGTGAATAGTGGTGAGTTGTTGGTGGTGAATTCCGTGAAGGTTGTTCATTCCGGCTAAATCCGAGACGCTGGAAGAATGCAACCAATTCATCAACCGCTTGCCTGCCCCCAGAACCCTCCACTCTCCACTCTCCACTCTTCACCCTCCACTCTCCACTCCTCCAACCTCCTGCCACTGATCGGACTCCCAGGAACGCTCCACCGCCGCGTGTACGGCGGCCACCTCGGTGGCTGCCCGAACCCCCGGTGTCGCCTGTTTTCCCTCCACGATCGACTTGACGAAACGGGAGGCCTCGATGATTTTCAGGTCCTCGTATCCCAAGCTGGTGCCCTGGCCCGGATTGAAGTGGCCGTGATAGGGATACTCCGGGTTGCTGAACAGACGAGTGTATCCCTGCCGAAGCGGTTCCCGCCCCGGATTGACATAGACCTGCAACTCGTTCATGCGCTCGAAGTCCCAGATAATGGATCCGGTGGCGCCGTTCACCTCCACTTTCAACTCCTGCTGCGGACCGGTAATGACACGGCAAGCTTCGAAGCTTCCCCGGGCATCGTTCTCGAACTGAACCAGACCGCCCACGTAGTCCTCGTTGGTGACCGGCCGGCGGGGCAGGCTGGAACCTTCGGCGCCACCCGGGGGCCGGCTTCCGATCCAGGTCTTTCGATTGGCTGCCACCCGTTTGATGGGACCCACCAGAAAGTGGGCCAGATCGGTGGTGTGGGAGAGCATGTCGTTCAACACACCGGTCCCGGAGATGGATTGATCGAAGCGCCAGGAAACGGGTTCTTCCGGATTGCGGGCATAGCCTTCGAAATAGCGGCTGCGGAAGTGAGTGATCTCACCGAGGCGCCCTTCCCGGATGAGCTGCCTGGCGTATTGAACCATGGGAGCCCAACGGTAATTGAAGCCCACCAGGGTCAGCACGCCGCATCGCTCGACCACTCTCCGAATGGCCACCGTCTCCGGCGGGGTCTTGCCCACGGGTTTCTCACAGAGGATGTGCTTGCCCGCTCGGGCCGCCGCGCTCACGATTTCCAGGTGGCTGTCGTTGGGAGTGGTCACACTCACCGCCGCGATCCGATCGTTCTCGATCAGAGAGGACCAGTCGGTGGTGTGGCCCTCGAAACCGTGCCGGGCGGCCCCTTCCCGCGCCCGCTCGGCGACGGCATCGGCGCAGCAGACCAGACGCACCTCCGTCTCCAATTCCGGAAAGCGGTCTCTAAGCTGGCGGTAGGCCCGGCTGTGGGTATTTCCCATCCACCCCATGCCGATGACGCCCACACCCAATGAGTTCATGGTGGTCCGACTATAGCCAGGGTGGATTTTCCTCGGGCATGGTCCTCAGGAGGAGGGGCTCGAGGAACTCGACGCTCTTGACGATGCCTTCCGGCGCGCTCATCAAGGAGTCCTCGTGCTCGATGCTCAGCACCCCGTCGTAACCGACCGATCGCAGGGCGCTGATAAATTCCCGCCACCACAGCTCTCCGTGGCCGAACCCCAGGGTCCGATATCCCCAGGACCTCTCCAGAACCAGGTGCATGGGAGTCAGGTCTATTCCGCCGCTCAAAGCCATCTTGTGGCGGTCGATCCGGGTGTCCTTGGCATGCACATGGAAGACGAAGTCGGGGCCCAGGTTCTGAACCACCCAACTCGGTTCCATTCCCTGGTAGAACAGGTGGCTGGGATCCAGGTTGGCTCCCACCGAGGGGCCGGCGATCTCGCGCAGCCGCAGCATTCCGGGGGTGCTGAAGACCGCCTGCCCGGGGTGCATCTCGATGGCGACCCGGACTCCGTGGTCTGCCGCAAACTGGCCTGCCTTTTTCCAGAACGGCGTCAGAACCTCATCCCACTGCCACTCGAGAAGGTCCAGGAACTCCTGCTGGAAGCTGTGGGCTACCCAGTTGGGGTAGGGAGTCCCGCTGGGATCTCCCGGGCAGCCGCTCATGGCGACCACCGTATCCACTCCCAGTTCTTGAGCCAGCTCGATGCACTTGAAGAGGTCCTGGCTATGTTTCTTGCCCCTTTCCGGCTGGGGATCCACCGGATTTCCGTTGCAGTTCAAGGCGCTGATAACCAGATTGCGGCTATCGACGGCAGCCTTGAATGCCGATCGCGCCCCGGCATCGGCAAGTAACCGGTCCGCGTCGCAGTGGGACGCCTTGGAGAATCCCCCGGTGGCGATCTCAACGGCCTCGATTCCCTCCTCCACCACCCAGTCCAGGGCATCGGTGAAGGAAAGATCGGGAAGCCCATCGGTAAATAGTCCTATTTTCATGGTCGGCTCCAGCGTTGGAATGTTGGTTGTGTTCTACTGAATTCATTCAGGGCCGGGACATCCTCCCTGCTTGGCCGGCCGCCTGCTGCCCGGTTCCCGGATTCAACGGGGGAAAAGGACTGTAACCGTGCACGTTGATGCCGATCTTGAAGAGGCTCTTGCCGGCAGTCACATAAAGGGTTTTCTTGTCGCGCCCCCCAAAGGTCATGTTGGTCACCACGTCTTCCGGGATGGGTATCCTGTCCAACAGTCTGCCCTGAGGAGAAATCACATAAATCCCTGCCGGGTTGACACTGGATTCTCCCTCTCGTTTCGGCAGGGTAATTCCGGCAGCCGTCCACAGGTTTCCTTGCATATCAACGCGCAGACCGTCACCGGGTCGCCCCACACCGAAGTCGTAGACCAGGGTTTGTCCGGAAGGCAACCCCCCGGGATCGAGCTCAAACCCCCAGATTTTTCGGGCTCCCCCCGGACTGATGTTGTAGTCCGCTACATAGAGAAAACGGTCGTCCGGACTGACCGCGATCCCGTTGGGCTGCTGGATTGCAGGCTGCTCCAATATTCTGGAGACTCTTCCGTCGCAGTCCAGACGATAGACGGCTTCGACAGCCATCTCCATGGCAGAACGGTCGCCATAACAGGGATCGGTGAAATAGACACGTCCCTTTCGGTCGATGGCCAAGTCGTTGGGGCTATTGTAACGCCGGCCTTCAAATCGTTCCGTCAACACCTCGACCTGGCCGGTTTCCAGATCGGTGCGTACGATCCGACGACGGCCACCCGAACCCATTTCGCAGCCCTCGCAACTGACCAGCCTCCCTCGGCTGTCGAACAGGTTTCCATTGGTCCTGCCGCTGTCCGCCCTGAAGACGGAGAGCTGCCCGTCCGCCGCCAGTTTCATCACCCGATTGTTGATGATGTCGCTGAAGTAGACACTCCCGTCGGAGTGGTAGGCCGGTCCCTCGGCAAAGGCGATCACCGCGGCCCGGCTCAGCCGGGCGCCGGTCTTCAGGAACTGCCGGGGCGACGGTAGGCGGGCTCGATCTGCCCGGTTTGGTTCCGACATTTCCCTTGATCGGGCTTCATCCATGGCGGCGCCGGAGCATCCGGAGATTTTCGTCAGCACTGGCGTCTTCTGGGATCGGCGGAAGCCTCCAGCACCAGGATGGCCGGCTTCTTCCATCCCGCCGGTCCCGACGAGAGCTGAACGGTAGTGGACCGTGTATGGATCAAGGGGTCGGCGGGGCGGGTCTTCAGGAAGTCACCCAGGGGGCGCATCCTGCTGGGCCACCACAGCAAGTAGTGCATGGGGATGATCCAACGCGGCTGCAATTGGTCGATAAGACTCGACAGCTCTTCCAGATTGAGCGTGTTGGCCTGACCGGCGATGGCCAGCAGGACATCGCACTTGCCCTCGAAGATCGACAGTTCGGCCGGGCTGGGGCCGTAACCCAGATCTCCCAGATGCAGGATCCAGAGGTCCTCCACCTTGAAGGCGTAGAGCGCGTTGTCCTTGGGGCTGCCGCTGTCGTGAAGGGGCGATTCGGCCGCGCCCAGTGGAATCAGCGGGTTGCCGTCCACCTCGACCCGGCGGTTTTCCCGCGCCAGGTCGAGGGCGTTGATGACTTCAGGAGCCCCGTGGATCAGCCCGGGATCTCCGTGCGCCTGGTCATCCAGGGAGCTGACAATAGCCAGGTCCCCATGGATGGCCGATCCGCCCGGCAAGCCCAGGCGCGTCGGCGAAAAGGGATCGGTAACAATGACCGGGCCGCCGTCCCGCCAGATGCGAAAGCAGGCATGGCCCACCCACTCGAAATTTACGGCCAATCTACGTTGTCCTCGGTGATCTGATGGAAACCTGCCAACTCCCACCAGCCGGTCCCTTTCTTGGGAGGCGCCCCCATCACCAGGGGTTTGAGGAACTCGATGGATTTTTCCAACCCCTCCCGCACATCCATATAGTCGCACTCCATCTCAACCGAGAGGGCTCCCTCATACCCGATAAAGCGCAAGGTGTTGATGAAATCACGCCAGAACTTCCGATCGTGGCCCCAGCCGATCAAGTTGAAGGTCCAGGACCGCTTTTCGGGATTGGCCGGAGTCTGGGTGGTGTCCAACAGTCCCTGCAGCTTCAGGTTGCGGGGCTCCATGCGGGTATCCTTGATATGGACGTGCAGGAGCCGATCCCCCAGGTAGGCGATGGTCTCCAGCACGTCGATGTGCTGGACGAAGAGATGCGACGGATCCAGGTTGCAACCCACAATCGGTCCAACGGCTTCCCGCAACTTCATGACCGTCATCGGAGTGTGCACGATGTCGCCGATCCAGGGCTCGAAAGCCAGCCGGCAGCCATGATCGCGGGCAACCGCGGCGTGTTCCCGCCAGAAGGGAATGACCCGCTCTTCCCACTGCCAGCGCAGAATGGCCCGGTTGCGGGCGTTGGTGGGGTCCACCACCCAACAGGGACAGGCATCTCCGGGCGCTCCCGGCGGGCTGCCGGCGTTCAATGTCAACAGATCCACGCCCGTGGCCTCGGCCAGGCGGCAGACTCTGCGAAAATGCTCGGAGTATTGCCTGGCTTCGGCCGGGTCGGGGGAGAGTCCGTTCCCGTGAGCCGAATAGGCGCTGATGGTCAAGCCGTGGTCTTTCAGGGCGCCCTTCCAGCGCTTTAGTGCTTCCCCGTCGGACAGCAGCTTTTGAGGATCGCAATACTTCTTGCTGGCTTCCCCCAAACAGGCGATCTCGATCATCTCGAGGCCCTGCTTTTGGGCGAAATCCAAGCCTTCTTCGAAATCGAAGGGCAGCAGGAAAAGCGTGTTGACACCGATTTTCACTTCTTACCTCCTCCCGGCGACCCGGTAGGCGGCCCGGAGGCATTCCGGGCTTTCGTTCAATCAGTCTTCCAGACCGACAGTGGGTTGGTATCCGCTGGGCTCGAGGGCGACGATGGTTGGGCCATCCAGCACCGGCAGGTCGATGGGAAATTCGACCACCGAAGACCTGGGAAAGATCAGGGGATCCCTTCGGCGGCGGTCCAGGAACTCCCGGAGGGGCCGCATGGGTCCCGACACCGGAGGCAGCGCAAAATGCATGGGAACGATCCACCTGGGCTTGAGATGATCGATCATCGCATCCAGATCGGGCAGGGACAAGGTGTTGTATTGACCCACGATGGCGAGCATCACCTCGCATCGCCCTTCGAAGGGAGCCACTTCCTCCCGCGGCAGTCCATATCCGAGATCGCCCATATGCATCACCCACACCCCTCCGACCTGCAGGGCATAGAGGGCGTTGTCCTTGGGGCTTCCACTGTCGTGGATGGGTGATTCGGCAGCCCCAACCGTTATCAGCGGGCTGCCGTCGACTTCAACGTCCAGTCCCTTCTCGACCACATCCAGAGCATCGATGACTCTCCCACGCCCCCGTACCAGCTCCGGGTAGCCGTGGGCGTCGTCGGTCAGTGAGCTGACGATGACGGTATCGCCCTCGACCCTGGCCGCGTCCTCCGGCAAGTAGACCGTCTTGGGCGTGTAGGGGTCCATGACGATAACCGGTCCCCCCTCCCGCCAGACCCGAAAGCAGGCATGTCCTACCCACTCCACCTTTACCGACATAAATCCTCCACCTTGGCTTTAACCCGCGTATCTCAGCCCGGCCCCGACCACCGGGGCTCGGGAAGTTGTGGTTTCTCGAAGCTTCAGGGTTCTCTCTCAGTACAGGGCCAGAGCTCTGCCCGGGCCTCCGTGACTGTCGCGGATCTTGATGGGCGCGAAGATGAAATAGGCTCGTTGAGGGACCTCGCCGAGCCCGATCAAGGATTCAACCCCCACCAGCCCGCGGCTTCCCAGCGCCCAGTAGGTCATCAAGGCCCGACGGGGGTCGGCGCCTCCCAGCGTGGGACCGTCGGTGCCCACGCAGCGGATCCCGCGTTCGGCCAGGTAGACGACGGCCTCCGGTCCCGGCGCCGGCCATCCCTCGCTCCGGCCGTTCAAAGGATCGGCCATGAACCGATCGCCTTCCGGAAACGGCTTGAAATAACGGTCGCTGTAACCGCTGCGGAAAATAACGATTTCTCCTCTCTTGAGAGGTCCATGCTTGCCTTCATACTCCTGAATATGTGCGGGAGTGATCTCCGGTGAAACGGGCCACTGTTCCTTGGAGGTAGTTCCAATCAGATGCCGGACATCGATGACCCGGGCCCAGCCGCAAGTCTGGGAAAGCGGAACCTGTTCGGTGGTCACCCGACTGGTCCCCCTCTTCCCGAACCGCCGCTCGTAGGCTGACAGCCACTGCCGCACCTCCGGAGCGTAAGTCTGGTTGTCGAAACCGGGTGGGGGCAGGGCGTAGGCCGGCGGGACCAGGTGGGTGCCGGTGTGGCTGTCCAGGTGGTGGAGCTTCATCCCGTAGGGAGGGATGATACTCCGCAGATAGGGATGACGGTTGTTGCCGACTCCCTTGCCCGGCCACCACACCGGGAGATTGTCGGCCAGCAGCACCGACAGGTCGACGACCCGCTTGTTCCTGGCCGACTCGATCAACTGTCCGGCCAAGGGTTGGCCCACGATCGCGAAGGCCCTGGATTCGGCGCCGATCCCCTGGGAATGCTTGAGGCCGACAGTGCAGTAAAGGGCCCCAGTTGCCGGCAACTTCCCCAGGCGGGTCGCCCCTTCGGTCCAGATCATTCCGTGCTTGAGACCGGCATAGTGGGTTTCCTCGGCGATGGGGCCCGGGATTGGCCCCATGCTGGGGCTGTCGGTGCCGAGCGTCATCACTTTTCTGGTCGCCAGGTACTCCATGGCCTGGGGGGAGGGATCGGGCCAACCCGGTGTCCTGCCCTCCAGGGGATCGGCAACGAATCTGCGTCCCGATGGGAAAGAACGGTAGTACCGATCGCTGAAACCGCTGTAGAAGAGCACGGCATCGCCAAATTGCAAAGACCGGTGCCTCTGTTCCCAGGCCTGGACGTGACTGGCTTCCACCAGGGAGCTATGCCCGTTGGGTGCGGTGTCGAGCAGTTTCCGAAGGTCGAGGACGCAAGCCTCTCCCACAAACTGCCAGGCCGGCACCTTGTCCCCGGATACCAGGCCATAGGGACCGGCGTTGGGTTTCCCGGAATCGGGCGGAGCCACCGAATGGGTCGGCCCGTCGAACTGGGTCCCCACGTTCTCATCCAGCGTCAGAATATCCGAGTTGTAGGCGCTGAGAGGACCGATCCGCCGGTAATGGTTGATTTGAAAGCCAGGACCGGCTCCGGGCCAACTGCAGGGGAACTCGGGAGCGACCATTAGGGAAAGGTCGACGAACTGCGCCTTCGCCGGCTCCTCGGCCTGAACCCGGCCCGACTGCAGGCCCCCGGCCAGGCAGCCCAGGAAGATCAGGCCCGCGGAGACGACCTTCCACGGGACAGGAAGACCGGATGGCGGACAAGGACTCCAAAACCGTTTCGGACGCATCGATTCAAACCTCGCGGGACCTCTCCGGCAGACGAGCGGCCGGCTTGATTTCACTGGCATTCAGGGCTGCTAACCTTATCAACATCGGAAACCTCATTGCAACCAACGGAACGGCAGTGACTAGTGGTCAGTGGTCAGTGACTGGTTGTTAGTGTTTCGATCAATGGGTCAAGCATCTTGTTGATCCTGGCGCAGGCGCTTTGAGATTGCAACCAAGTGAGACAAGGCTTGGTTCCTCCCGGAGTCCTCCACTAGCCACTGACCACTGATCACTGACCACTACTCGGATACTGCGCCTCCGTCTCCAGCGGATAGAGAGGGCGCCGGCGGTGGTGGTAGGTGAAACTGGCCGGATTCACGCAGGTGGCCCCCGGCGTGTCCACCAGAATGGTCCGGGCCGCCACCGGATTGTAGGCGGCTCTGGGGGCGATCACACCCTTGGCCACCAGGATCTTCTTGGATTCCGGCTTGATCCCCAGGCTCTTGACCTGTTCCAGGCTCACCGGAGCCATTTTCACGCTGGTCAGCACCAGGGTGTGCTGCTCGGGGGTCTCCACTACCGCCGTCACCCCCTGGTCGAAGGAACCCCAGCCTCCATGCCTCACTTCCGGCTCCTGAAAGATTCCATCCGAGATCATCCGCACCCGGCCTTGAATGGAGACCGGGGAGCCGTGGCGGCCATCGGTCTTGGCTCCGACCTCCAGCCTAACCGGGTTGCGAACCCCGGCTTGCACACATCGAGCCACCGACTCGGCATCGAACAGGACCACCATGGCATCGGAAGCCTTCTGCGCCACGATTTCGGCCAGTACGATGGTGGAGTCCCCGGGACTGCCGCCACCGACGTTGTCGCCGATATCCATCAATACCACCGGAGCCTCCGGGGCCCGCATGGCCATGGCTACAGCCTCGGCCGCGGTGGGCAGGTCGGCCTGGAATTCCTCCCGCCGGTCCCAGGCCCGTTGGGCCATCCAGCGCGCTGCCTTGCGGGCCAGATCCTGGTCTCGATCGGCCACCGCCAGGAAGCTGGCGCCGAATTCCTCCACGTCCGAGTAGGAAAACCCCATGGCTACGCTGGCGGAGAGTATGCCCGGCCACTGCAAGACCGACTCAAGATCTTCGTACAACCCCTTGGCCGGATCCTCGTCGGTGTACTGCTTGGCGATGCTGATGATCAGAGGGGGGCATTCCAGGGCTTGCACCGGTCGAATCTCTCCCCGTAGCGTCCGGCCGAGCAGCGAAGCGGCCTCCAGGCCCCGGGCTTTCTGGTCCAGATGGGGATTGGAACGATAAATGGTAGTGGCGTCGGTACTGGCCACCATTTTGGGCGAAACGTTGGCATGCAGGTCCAGCGTCATGACGACGGGCACATCCGGCCCCACCACTTCCCGCATCCTCCGAGCCATCTCGCCGTCAGCGTCGGGGAATTCCTCGGACACGGTGGCGCCGTGCAATGCCAGATAGAGGCCGTCCACGGGCAGGGCCGCCTTCAGAGCCTCGACCGCCTCATCCGCGATGGCGTCGAAGGTCTCCCGAACTATGGTGCCACTCGGCATGGCGAAGGCCGCCACAAGCGGAACGGGCTCGATGCCGTTGGATTCGGCCCCGTCCAGAAAACCGCTCAATTCGTGGTTGCCTCCAGTCCAGCGCTCGATCAGCCCCCTACCCCGGGTCAGGCTGACCTGTTCAAAGTGCTTGTAGGTGGTGGGGGTGACTGCAAAGGTATTGGATTCATGGATAAATCCCATAACACCAACGTGTTTCATTAGATGTACGCCTCCCTTTCATCCTGAATATGTCGAACCATCCGGGAATTTTCTCCGCCTCTTCCCGGAAGCACCACAGTACGCACAACCATCCCGGCTCAGTCCCAAGAGTTCATTTCCGCCATCCATTCAGGGGGGAATTCCATCTCCAGGGACCGAATGGCATTGTCCAGATGGCCGGTGTGGCGAACTCCGATCAGCACGGAGTCGACCCCCTCCCGCTTGAGGACCCACCCCATGGCCAGTTGAACCATGGAAAGACCGGTTCGGTCCGCCATCTGCCGAAGTTGCTCCACTACCCGAAAGCTGCGCGGGCGGAAATAGACGTCCACGTGGCCGGGAATCACGTCGAAGCGGGTGCCCTTGGGAATCTCGGCTTGATCAGCCGTGTACTTTCCGGCCAGGAATCCCGCCCCCAGCGGACTGTAGGTCACCACCCCAACCTCCTGCCGTTGACACAGGGGCAGCAGATCCGTCTCGATCTCGCGACACGCCAGATTATAGATGGGTTGAATGACTCCGAGGCGGGGCAGGCCGTTCCGGCGACTCAGTTCGAGACCTTCCGACAGTTGCGTGGCGGAGAAATTGCTGCATCCGCTGCAGCGAATCCTGCCGGACTTTTCGGCTCGATCCAGCGCCGCCAACCCTTCTTCCAGTGGAACTTCGGGATCATACTTGTGGAACAGGTAAAGATCAATGGTGTCGGTCTGGAGACGCCGCAGGCTATCTTCCAGGGCCATCCACGTCTCCTGCTCGTTCTTGTTGCCCGACACCTTGGTCTGTATGGTGACCTGGGAGCGCACGCCGCGCGACTTGATCCAACGGCCCAGTATTTTCTCCGAGGAGTGCATTTCGCCGCTCACCTCGCGCACGTCCTCGACTCCCAGGTGTTCCTGCCGATACTGGCGGGCCTGCCCGCCGCCGTAGGCCTCGGCGGTATCGAAAAGGGTGATGCCGCGCTCCAGGGCAGCGTCCATGATCTGAAACGAGCTGGCCTCGTCGATTTCCCTTCCGAAGGTGGCGGTGCCCAGGCCAAGCCGGCTGACCACGATGCCGCTGCGGCCCAATGACCTCATTTCCATGCTTTTTCCCTCGCTAAAAAATTGAAGCCCGTCCGAACCGGCCGACCACTTGCCGGCAAACGATGCCGAATGCGCCTCCGTCAGGCCTGGGAAGCTGCCGTGTACTCATCCCTGAGGATGCCCATCAGGATCAGGTCGTGCCACTGGCCCCGGGAGTAGTGCCAGTCCCGCAGGGCTCCCTCCTCCTTGAACCCGCACTTTTGGTAGCAGCGATAACCTCGCTTGTTGGGTCGAATCACTCTCAGGCCGACCCGGTGCAGGTTCAACTCCTCGAAGCAGACTTTCAGGAACAGGCGCAGGGATTCCTCGCCCAGGCCCTTGGAGAGCGAAGTAACGTCTCCGATCACGATACCGACCTCGGTGTTCTGCCTCCTCAGATCCAGGTACTCATAGCCGATATGCCCCAGATACTTGTGGTCCTCCCGCCGACAGATGGCGAATTTTCGATTGGCGGGGTCCACGTTATTGACCTGCGCCTCGACGAAGGCCCGAGCCTGCTCCAGAGATTCGGGCCAAACATAGGAACCCGTCCACCATACGATCTCATCCAGCGTGCGCCACTGGTAGAGCGTCTCGACATCACTCAACAGGTATTCCCTCAGATACACTCTGTCTCCTACGATGTGGGGCATGATCCTCCTCCGTTCTCAGTTGAATTCTTACTTGAGGCACACTGGATTCCAAACGCTCCTACAAGAGCCGCGAGAACAGTTCGCGGGCCTGATCGGCGTTGGCCGGAGACCGTCCCCGTTGAAGCGAGCAGGTGGCCGCCAGCCCCACCAGTTCCGCATTGCCAGCGGCCGGGGTGCCGTCGGGTCTGTAGAAATTGTTCTCGAATCCGATCCGGGCGTGTCCTCCTCGAGCCAGGGCGCGGTCCACGCAGGCCGATTCGTGCTTCCCGAAGGCGCACAGGAACCATGCCTCCCGAAAGGGGCTGACTTCCAGAAACGGGTCCAGGTCGGAGGGCGCCGATTGCTGATTCGGGGTATAGCGCCCCAGAACAAAGAGGACGCAGGGATCGGATTGCGGAACGATTCCGCGATGGATGAGCCCCGTCAGGAATCTGACCTGATCCGCATCGAAGACGATAAACTGGGCAAAGATCCCTTCCGCCCGCAGCCAGTCCAGGAATTCCGCCGCCTGAGCTTCGAAGGTCGGGTCGGGGAGAACTTCCCCGATGGAAAGACTCACCGCCTCCGGCCTGAGTTCCCGGACCAGGCGCATCTGCTCCTCCGGACCGTAAAGGCCGCAGGATTCGGTGGTGACCTGAATCACCAGCCTGTCTCCCACCTGGGAGCGAACGGCCTGGATGGCGGCCCGGTAGGCCGACACGTCCAGAACGTGGGCCAGATTCCGGTCCCGGACATGCAGATGAATCATGGCCGCCCCCGCCTCCAGGCTCTCAGCCGCGACTCGCCCCAATTCAGCGGGTGTGACGGGTAGGTTGGGATGGTCCCGGCGTGTCCTGCGAGCCCCGTTGGGGGCCACGCAAAGGATGGCGGGACGTAGGTTCTTTGCTTGCATCTCTCGTGCCTGGGCGTACTACCCTGGTAAGTACTGCCCGAACCATGTTGTGAGAATTATTCATGATTTCCTGGATTTGTAGGGCCAGGAATCGCTTTTGGGCACGTTCCGACACTTCCTCAAGCAAGCCTTCCTCATCGAGAAAATCATCAAAGTTGGTACCGCTATATTTATTCATGCATTGGCTTCTCCCGGGAAAGGTCCCGCTGCCCGGCGAATGGGAAACGGCTCAACCACAAAAAGCACAAAAGGCACAAAACAGGGCTCCAGTCTTGCCCAATCCCGTTTTTGTGCCTTTTGTGGCCATTCAGGCACAGAGGCGACCTGGCCCTCGCATTCCCTGTCCCCTCTCCCGACCCCTAAAACCGTCGCCTACAGAATTTTGCAAAAGGCTCAATCTCAATACGGGGAATTCCGGCGCAGCACCCGCCCGCCGCGATCTCCCGTCAAGCGACCGTCCCTGACGGCCTGAACGCCGTTCACTAACACGTGAGTCATGCCGACGGCGGTCCGGTTGGGTTCGTAGGTGGTGCCCCGTTCGCTGAAGGTCCTCGGATCGAAAATTGCCAGATCGGCGCAAGCCCCCTTTCGGATGACGCCTCTATCCTTCAATCCCAGGCGTCCGGCCGGAAGGGAGGTCAAGCGGCGTATCGCCTCTTCGGGGCGGAGCTTTCCCGTATCGCGCACAAAGTGCCGGTAGAACCAGGAGGCCCAGGTGTAGGCCCCGTGGAAAGACCGGTCCCGAAGAGGTCCGTCGGTGGCCAGGGCGGTGGCGTCCGAGCCCACCATGCAGTGGGGATGCTCGAAGGCCAGTTCGTTTTCTTCCTGCCTGTAGGTCAGGGCCATCACCATCAGTCGGTGGATATCATCGGCTTCCGCCAGCAACAGATCATAGACGGCGTCGAGAGGCTCGACACCCATCCGCCGGCCGATCTCGCCGATACTCGTTTGGGAAAACTCCGGGTAGGCCTGAGACTCGAAAATGACGATTCGTTCCCAGTCGTCCTGCACCAGCGAGCGAAGATGGCTCCGGTAGGTCTTGAGGGCTCTTCGAACCCTGGAATCCCGCAAACGCGCGGAGACGGCCTTCGGGCCTCCTTCCAAGGCCCAGGGCGGCAAGGCCGTTCTCAGATTGGTGGTTCCAAACAAGCGGGTGTGCATATCGAATCCCACATCCTGGCCCTGCTGCCGGGCTTCATCCACCATGCCCAGGGCCTGCCGGTAAGCCTTGCGCCCATCGGCGGTCAACCTGGCCACCACCTGGATGTGGGAGATTTGCACCGGCGCGCCCGAGGCCCGGCCTGTGCGAATGGCTTCCGCGATGGTCTCTACCACCTCGCCGGCCCGATTCCGCGTGTGGGTGGAATAGAACCCTCCGGCCTCGGCCACCAAACGGCACAGCTCGACGATTTCCTCCTCGGGACAGGCCTTCTCGGGACCATACTCCAATCCCGTGGAGAGCCCGAAGGCGCCTTCTTCCAGGCACTGAGACAGCAACCGCTTCATGCGACTCAGTTCCGCCGGATTGGAAGGCTTGCCGACGTCCTGAACCGCCGCCAGTCGCAGCAGGCCGTTCGGCACCAGCGTCAGCACGTTGACCGACGGCCGACCCGCTTCCAGGCGTTCCAGGTACCCGGCCATGGTGCGCCAACCGATCTCGTCCGCGGCCTGACAGCCATAGATGTTGGACCGGGCTCGCTCCGGATCCACGATGGGGGCGCAGCCGTGACCACAGTTGCCGACCACTTCCAAGGTGACTCCCTGCATGACCGAGCTCATGGCCCTGGGATCGACGATCAGGGTGAAGTCGGAATGGCTGTATATATCGATGATTCCCGGACACACCCACAGCCCGGCAACGTTCAACTCGCTAGCGCCTTCAGCTTCGCCGATCGATCCGACCTCCGAAATCCGGCCATCCCCGACTGCCATATCGGCCCGAAAGGGGGGGCGCCCTGTCCCGTCCACAACTTCTCCCCCTCTCAGGATCAGATCGAAGCTCATTCGGAAGATTCCTCCCTCGCCCGACTTCTCAACCGCTGCCGCAGCTTGTCGGTAGCTAGCCGGTCCACCTGGCCGCCGCTGTCCAGGACGACGCCATAGTCCTGCCGGGCCCTTCCTGAAGAGACCTTGTCGTTCCTGACATCCCGAGCGACCGCCGCCGGATCCCTGGTGAGGGGGTCTCCCCATCCTCCACCGCCCGCCAATCGATGATAGACCGAGTCTCCGTTCCTGATCGAGGTCGAAATCATGGTGGGCAGAATTTCAACCCCGTCGGCCCCGGCCCGCTCACTCAGCGAGGGTGCGCCCGGCTCCCCGCCACTCAGTCCGTAGGGCCGATGATCCCGTCGATCGGAGCGGATGGACAGGGTGGACTCACCGGCCAGAAGGCGCCACTTCCGTTCGATGGCCAAGCCACCCCGAAACCGGCCCGCCCCCCCGCTGTCGCGAACCAGCCCGTAACGCTCAATGCACAGCGGGTACTCGCTTTCGGCCTGCTCCACCGGTATGTTGCCGGCAACGTTGGATGGATTGCACAATCCGTCATTCCCATCCCTGTCGGGCCGTCCACCCCAGGTTCCGGTAACCAGTTCGTAAAACACGTAGGGTTTTCCCTCGGATCGCTTGCCCCCGAATATCAGCAGCGAATTGCCCCCTTCTCCGGCCGCGAACACACGGTCGGGCAGCAATCCGGCAAGGGCTCCCCGTACCGTGTCCGAAAGGCGGAACCCCGTAACCCCTCGCATCGAGGATGCGGCAGGCATGGTGGCGTTGGCCACCGTGCCTTCCGGGGCGATGACCTTGAGTGGCTTGAACATGCCGGCAGTGTTGGGAATGTCCGCTTGAATGACGGATCGCAGGCAGACGGCGACCACCGAGGTGGTAAACGAGAGCGTGCAGTTGATGCCGCCGGGCACTTGGGGAGCGGTCCCGGAAAAATCGGCGGTCAAGGTGTCGCCGCTGACGGTAAGGGTCACCTGCAACCGGACCGCGGGGCCGCCAACTCCATCGCTATCCATGTAGTCGGTAAAACTGGAGGATCCGTCCGGCCAGGAGGCGATCTCCGAGCGAACCAGACGCTCGGTATAGGCCAGAAGGTCTCGACAGCACGCCTGGAACGTCTCCAGACCGTATCGCTCGATGAGCTTCAGGACGGAACTTACGCCGATATGGGTGGCGGCCAGTTGAGCTCTCAGATCTCCCAGAGTCATTTCAGGAATCCGCACGTTGGAGGCAAGCAACCCAAAGATGGCTTCGTCCGGCCGGCCTCGCCGGTACAGCTTGAGCCAGGGAATTCGCAGCCCCTCCTGGAAGATCTCCGTATTATCGCAAGCGGCGCTTCCGGGCAAACGCCCTCCCAGGTCTGCGTGATGAGCGGTGCTGACGGCAAACCCGACCCGGCGATCCTTCCAGAAGACAGGACGGACGACAAAGATGTCGGGAATGTGCATGCCGCCGTCGAAGGGGTCGTTGAGAATGAACACATCCCCGGGATCGATTTCGTGTCCGTATTTTTTCAAGAGGGTCCGCATGGCGAACGGGACCGAGGCGATGTGATGCGGGAGCGTGACGCCCTGGGCGATCATCTGTCCCTCGGCGTCGCACAGGGAGGTGGAAAAGTCCAGGCAATCCCGCACAATGGTGGAATAGGCCGTGCGGTAAAGGCTGAGCGCCATCTGGTCGGCCGCCGACGCCAGGGCATGTTGCACGATGGCCAAGGTGATCGGATCGGTTTTTTGGGCCGCTTCACCCGTGTTCATTGGTGGGAGCCGCACCTTCCATGACGACATTTTGAAGGTCGTCGAGCCAGACCCGGATGCCGGGTGGCACGACGATGGTCGAGTCATACTCGTCGATCAACAACGGGCCCCGAGCGCCGCCCTGGAGCGAGGTTCGGGCAACCACCGGGGTGTCGATCGCCCCCCGGCGCGAACCGAAATAGGCCATACGGCTGGGTGCCCTCTCACCCTGCAGCTTCACGGGTTCAGGAAACCCCTCTGCCTGCTCCCGCATGGCCTTTCCCACCAGGCGCACCGCAAGTACTTCGACCCTGTTCTCGGCGGCGGGCCGATGTCCGTAGAGCCGCTGGTGCTCGTCCTCAAAAGTTTGGCGAAGGGCATTGACATCCTGAGCCGTCAGCGGCCCGGCCGGGAGTGGAACCCTGATCTCCGAGCTCTGTCCTGCAAAACGCATATCCGCACTGTAGTCGAGTTGAATGCTTTCCGCGGAAAAGCCCCTCTGCTGGAACCACGGCAGCATCTCCTGTCCAAGGATCTCCCTCAGTCGCTCGATTTCCCGGGGAGGGAGGGTCTCAATGGACAGCAGGCAGCTGCGGACTCCATGGCGCTCGACGCTGGAGAAAAGCAGACCGAGGGCGCTGAACAGACCCGGCAATCCCGGAACCATTACAGTTCGAACCGAGAGCTCATCGGCCAGGCCTGCCGCGTGAACCGGTCCCGATCCGCCAAAAGCCATCAGAACAAACTCGCGGGGGTCCCGTCCCCGCTCGGTTGAAACCTCACGCAAGGCCTTCATGATGCGCGTATTGGCGATGCGGTGAATGCCTTCGGCAGCCTGGCAAGGGTCTATGCCCAAGGGGCCGGCAATCCGGTCGTGAATGGCTCGCCGTGCAGCTTCCGGATCGATATGGACCTCCCCGTTGGCCAGCGGGCCGGGCCGGACGTAACCCAGGACAACGTTGGCATCTGTAACCGTCGGTTCCATTCCACCCCGATGGTAGCAGGCCGGACCCGGAACGGCTCCGGCGCTTCGGGGTCCGACATGGAGCCCGCCGGCCCGATCCAGGTAGGCAATACTCCCTCCCCCGGCTCCCACTTCGGCGATGTCAAGGCTGGGGGCACGAACGAGCTCTCCACTACCGCCCATGAGCCGACTGCCTGAAGACAAGGAAGCCCCAACCTCGTATTCGGAATGGTAGCCAAGCCGACCGTTTTCGATCATGGAGGCCTTGGCCGTGGTTCCCCCCATGTCGAAGGCAATCACGTTGGGCAGGCCCAACTTGCCCGCGGTGGCCGCGGTCGCCAGGACTCCTGCCGCGGGTCCCGACTCCAGGACGAAAACGGGACGCGAGGCGGCATCGTCTTCAGGGGTCAAGCCCCCGGCCGACTGCATGATGAGCAGGGGCGCCTCGATTTCCATCCGGCGGAGACTTCTCCGCAGCGCACCCAGATAACCGTGCATCACCGGGCGCACATAGGCATTGACCACGGTGGTGGCCGTACGCTCGTATTCCCTGCGTTCGGGCAGGATTTCCGAAGAAAGTGAAACCGTCAGACGGGGAAGATGCTTCCGCAGGAAGCGACCCACCATCATCTCATGTTCCGGGTAGGCATAGGCATGGAGAAAACAAACGGCCACTGACTCCACGGCCTCCCGCTCCAGCTTTTTCTTCAGAGCCCACAGCTCCGACTCGCGCAGGCGGGTCCGGACATCCCCGTTGGCCAGGATGCGTTCATCCACCTCGAAACGCAGGTAGCGCTCAACCAGTTCCCCTGGCTTTTCAAAGAACCAGTCGTAGAGCACCGGCACCCGAATTCTTCTCAGCTCCAGAACGTCCCGGAACCCCTTGGTGGTGACCAGCGCCGTCTTCGCTCCCCGGCGTTCCAGCACTGCATTGGTCGCGACCGTCGTACCATGGGCGATTTCTCTGACGCGACCCCCGGATATCCCTGTCGAGCCGAGCCAATCCCGAATGGCCGCGATGACCGCCCGCTCAAAATTCGGTGGAGTCGACGGAACCTTTTGACTGAACAGATTCCCCTGCCCGTCCACGACCACCACGTCGGTAAAGGTCCCCCCAACGTCGGCGCCAATGCGTATGGCGCCGCGGGGGCCGTTGGATCTCTTGAACCGAAACGACATTGACGATGGGAGAGGAGGCAGTCCCCGAGGCTGGAATCGGGATTGGGGTAGTTTCGGAATGAAACCGGATATTCGTCTTCCGGCCTGGTTGGAATCAGGACGGCAGCAGGACGTCCCGGTTCTCGGCGACAATCCGCTTGATGTTGCGGATACAGGCACGATCCAGAGGGTAGCCCAGGTAGTTCGACCAGGTCCGGAACACGTCCAACTCAACCAGAAGACGCTTCAATCCCGAGAGCCAGCAGGCCAACCGGTCGCCGCCGTAGACCGGGTAGAGCATGCGCGTGGTGCGAACCTGTATTCTTTCGGCGCGGGCATAGTCGTGAGCCGCCACCGCCTGGACCATTTGCGCCGCCAGGTAACCGGTGAAGATCCCGCCGCCCAACAGCAGCCCGTCATATCCGGCTCTCAAGTAATCCAGACACTGAAACTCATTGCCGTTGAGCAGGCGCAACCGGGGGCGTTTCCGCCGGGCGGCCAAAGCAATCTCTCGCCGCTGATTGTCGGACGAGCTGTCCTTGACCATGACGACGCGGCGGTCGGCGTAAATGGTAGCGAGAACCGACTCCGGGATGACCACCGAACTGTGGCGTCCACGATCATAGATGCCAACAGGCAACTCACTCTCTCTCAGAATCTGACGGTAGTGATTGGTCAGGGTCTGGGGATTGGCATTGAGAAAGAAGAGCGGTGGCGCGACCACGGCAATTTGAGCTCCATCCGCCTTGGCCGCTCGAATATTGGCGACCACGCGACTGGCCGAGTTGTCGGTAACCTGAACCGCGATCATCAGCCGATCTTGAGAGAACTTGCTGACCGCCCTCACCAATCGCCGTCGCTCCGCATCCGGCATCCAGGGACCCTCTCCGCAGGTGCCGGCCAGAAAGAGGCCCCGGACTCCCAGACGCAGATGGTGCTCGACCATTTTCCTGACTGCCACCGTGTCGACTTTCAAATCCTTGGTAAACGGTGTCGGCGTGGCCGACCAGACCCCTCCCAGTCTTTTCAGCTGGAGCTTGGTCATCTTTGGACTCCTAAGCCCGTACTCCTCATCGGGCCGCTTCCAGTGTGGAAAAAGTTACGCAACCAACTAACCGGTTGGCTTTTCGATCCGATAGAGATGGCTGTCGGTTCTCAAGTATATGGCGCGGCCATGCACGGCAAAAGAGGCCAGGGTGCGACCCGGCAACCGGTTGCTGCCCAGCTTCTTGAACGCCTTCCCGACCTCCAGGACCGTCGCCTCTCCCTCTTCGTTCAGCAAATAGATTTTCCCGTCGGCATATACCGGCGAAGCCGAGTACTCTCCCGGCAGCCTTTCCTGCCAGTGGTGCTTGCCGGTCCGGGCGTCCAGACAAGATGCGATGCCTCGATCGCTCACCATGTAGAGCTCCTCTCCCACCAACAGTGGAGAAGGATTCAGAGGCACCCCTCGTTTCAAGGTCCAGGCCACGTGACTCTCGGTCACATCCCCCTGGCCATCGGGGCGGATCGCATAGAGTGAGGGATGGGGGTAACCCGTGCAAATATAGACCAATCCCAGGCCAAAAACAGGGCGAGGAACCAGCGAAAACCCATCGTAGCGCACCCGCCAGATCTCCTCTCCGGAGAGTGGATGGTAGGTCACGACCTGATCGCCTCCCGTGCTGACCAATTGGGGCTTACCCTCCACCTGTATGGTCAACGGTGTTGTGTAAGCCATCCGCCCCTTGCGAGACTTTTTCCACCGCAACTCCCCCGTATGCTTGTCCAGGGCCGCCACAAACTGTACGTCGGTGCCGTCGCAGTTGTAGATGAGAAGGTCCTCGAACAGAACCGGAGAACTGGCCGGTCCATGGCGATGATTGTACTCGAACCGGTGCTTCCAAAGGATCCTGCCGTCGCTGCGAAGGCTGGCCGAGCCGTGCGCTCCGAAGTGGACATAGACTCTGTCCCCTTCCAGAACGGGAGTGGGAGAGGCATGGCTGTTTTTGGAATGGATGCGGCCCGCCTCCTCCTGGCGGAAGATCTCCAGGTCGTGGAGCAGTTTTCCGTCGCTTCGGCTCAGACACAAGGCTCGCAGCGAACGTCCTTCGTCGACCGAGGCGGTCAACCAGATCTTCTCGCCCTGAATGACCGGTGAAGACCAGCCGTTTCCCGGAAGTGGAACCTTCCAGGCGATATTCTTGGTTTCGCTCCATTCCTTTGGGAGGCCACGGGCGGAAGCGTGACCCTGGCCCCCCGGCCCCCTGAATTGAGGCCAGTCCTCTTCTTGAGCGGACATTGGATGTTGGAGCAGGACCAGAGAAAGCAGTAGAAGAAGGATGGCGGGACGCCTCATTATGAACTCCTTGCGCAATTCCGATTCGTTTGGCAGCCTCCGCCCGAATTTCCTGGCATGAACCGGAAACCCGGTGGGAAATACGGGCGAACTACCCTGAAAGCAAGACGCAACGTTATGCCAACTTACCTGACGATTCAACCTATTTGAACACACGGGGTTGCGATCCATCCCCCTCAATCGCCCGGCCGGACCCAATCAGGCCACCAAGACCCATTGGACGGCGCTTTCAATCGACCCTCTATCCTATCGCAAAATATTGATAATAAGGACCATTGATGGCAGCGCTTCCTGCCGGTCCGCAGGCAACACCCCTGGAGGCCCTTGCATCACACTCGGGACATTCCATGAAACTCGTCAACCGGCCATCAGCCCTGGACACCGCTCAAGACTCATACAGGAAGGGCTTGATCGTGGAAATACCGTTTCTCGCCAGCTATACTGATCCAATTCAGGCCTTTCCGACGAGTCCGTTATTTTTCGGCAAGTGAATTCCGTCTCCAAGACCGGGAGGTCCTCAGTCATGACAAGTCGACGCGGAATCTTGGTTCTGCTTTCCCTCGTTGCCGTGTCTTTCGATCACTCGACACTGGCACAGTCGCCGGAGACCGGTCCGGCGCTGGGTGTCGCCAGGCTCAGCCTGGCCAAGGGCGATGTCACCGTGCAGCGAGGCGAATCGGGAGATTCGATTCAGGCCACGGTCAACATGGCGCTGGTGGAAGCCGACATTCTGACCACCGGACCGGCTTCCCGCGCCGAACTCCAGCTGGACTATTCCAATTTTCTACGCCTCAACGAATACTCCGCGGTTCGACTGGCCAATCTCGCCCATCGAACCTTCCGAGTTCAACTGGAGCGCGGGACCCTCACTTACAGCGAATTGAGGGGCGGAGACGCAGACATCGATATCGAAACCCCGCTGGCGGCGGTGCGTCCGGAAAAGAATGGCCGCTACCGGGTCGAAGTCGTCGGTCTTGACCGGGTGACTGTCACCGTGCGGAAGGGACGGGCCGAGGTGGCATTGGCCAGTGGGACGGAAACACTCAAATCCGGTCAACGCATGATCGTCCGCAGGGGAGACCAGGACATCGAATTCCAGTTGGCCAAGGCCGATCCCGCGGACGACTGGGACCTCTGGAACGTGCGCCGGGACCGGCAACTCAGGAAGTCCAAGGCCTACAGCTACGTGAACCCCAGCATTTACGGTGTTGAGGATCTGGATGATCACGGCCGTTGGGTCTACGTTCCCAGCTACGGCCGCTGCTGGTTCCCCTCGGTAACGGTGGGCTGGGCGCCCTATCGGTACGGGCGATGGTCATGGTTGGACTACTATGGCTGGACCTGGGTCAGCCACGACCCCTGGGGCTGGGCTCCCTACCACTACGGGCGCTGGTTCCGCCACGCCCGTTTCGGTTGGGGCTGGTATCCCGGCTCCTATTACTCCCGTCACCATTGGCGACCGGCCCTGGTAGCCTTTTTCGGGTACGGCGGCCGTGGCGGGCCAGGGATCGGCCTGGGTTCGAGGTTCGGACATTACGGCTGGATTCCCCTGGCGCCCGGAGAGCCTTACTACCCCTGGTATGGCCGTCGTTCTCACCGCCGCCCAAGGCCGGGCAGGCGCGGCTCTACCATCCTGGTCGACAACCGGATCAATATCTACAACAACTATCGCAATGCCCGCCATCGCAACGGCACCACCCTGGTCGCCGCCCGGGAATTCTCCCGAGGACAAATTCTGAATGCGCGCGCCCTGCAGGCCTCCGAGGTAAGGCGGGCCAGCCTGATGCGGGGCCGGATTCCGGTCGTTCCCGATCGCGCCAGTCAGGGACGACTTGTTCAGAGAGCCCGCCGCTTGGCTCAAGGTGCCGGCTCCACCGCTCAAACCCGCTTCTTTTCGACCGGACGCGCACGGCGCAACATCGCCCGTCGCTCTTTCGTCCAGCAGCGCCAGGAGATGGTCCGATTCGTCGATTCCCTGGGTCGTAGCGACGTCCAGACCGGCCGGCCGGCCAATGTCCGTTCTTCCACCAAGCCCGAGGCGGGTCGTTCGGCGCCGGGTCTACGGCCACCGGGGACGACGGCCAACAGGTCCACGGTAAGATCCACCAACCGGCCCAACCGGTCGTCACCGTCAAATCCGGCGGCGGTCCGCGGTCGGAGTAACGTCGATCGAAACCTCACGGGGCCGGTGAATCCTCCACGTCCAGCAGCCACCCCTCCCAAGAGCGGAAACCGGTCGGACTCGCTCGAGCGCTGGCGGCGCTTGAACCGCCGCACCGCCACCCAAGGTACGATCCCGCGCGGGACTCCCTCCAGAAGCTCGACTCCGCGTGCGGCTGAATCGGTGTCGGAGTCTTCCCCTTCGGCGCCGTCGGTCCCTCCGGTGCGGCCGTCTCCTCGCTTCGTGCCCAGAGGTTCCTCTCGAGTCGACAGCGTCCGAGGACAAAGCTCTCCCAGCAACAGCAGACCGTCCCGTTCGGTCTCCAGGCCCTCCAGCCGAAGCTCCTCGCGGGTATCGACGCCGTCGCGGCCTTCGCCGTCCCGGTCCACCTCGAGAGTTCGCAGCTCTTCCAGCCGCAGCCGGCCGTCGCCCTCGGTCTCCAGGCCCTCCAGCCGAAGCCCCTCGCGGGTATCGACCCCGTCGCGGCCTTCACCGTCCCGGTCCACCTCGAGGGCCCGAAGCGCCCCCAGCCGCAGCCGGCCGTCGCCTTCGGTCTCCAGACCCTCCAGCCGAAGCTCCTCGCGGGTATCGACCCCGTCACGGCCTTCACCGTCCCGGTCCACCTCGAGGGTTCGCAGCTCTTCCAGTCAAAGCTCCTCCAGGGCCTCTACCCCCAGTCGCTCGAAGTCAAGCTCTTCCAATCGAAGCAACAAATCGAAGAGTTCGAGCAGGAGCCAGTCGCGAAGCCGATCTCAAACGCGTTAAGGATCTGCCGGTGCCATTCAAGCTTTCAGCTCAACACCTGGCGGCAGTCAACCGTCGCCGCAGGGTGGTGGTCAACCGGGACGCCATACACGGGGACCCCACCTTCACTGACCCGGACATCCGGGATCTGGTCGATTACAAGTTTGACTTCATTGACCACTTCCCGACTCATATCGACAGCCTGTGGTGGAATTGGGGAGAGGGCCACCAGGCGCCCTACCCCAGCAAGATCCTGCCCCACTACGCCGAGACCTACGACCATCCCGGCTACCAAAGATGGCTGGATGAGGGCATCGATCCCGTCCGGATCTTTTTGGAAGAAACGCGCAAGCGAAAGCTGGAAGCCTTTTTTGCCTATCGAATCAACGGCGGCGACAACGACCTGCACCTGCAACCCACCCGCCAGATCTCACTCAAGGAATCCCACCCCGACTGGCTGATCCATCTGCCCTGGAGAGATTCGGGGATGTGGAATTTTGCCGTTCAGGGCGTCAGGGACTACAAGTTGAGCATCTTGAGGGAGGTGGCTGAAAACTACGACTTCGACGGCATTGATATCGACTTCGCCCGCGCCCCTCCGGTGCTGCCTCCCGGCAGGCAGTGGCAACTGCGCCACCACCTCACGGAGTTCATGCGCGAGCTCCGTTCCATGCTCCTGGAGTTCGAACGCAAGCGCAACCGTCCTTTCCTTTTGTCGGCCAGGGTTCCGGAGACGGTTGAGGGCGCCCACTTCGACGGCCTGGACGTGGAAACCTGGGCCCGGGAGCAGATTGTGGATCTATTCGCCCTGGGAGTGCGTTCCTTCGAGGTCGACATTCAGGGCTACCGGTCCTTCACCCGGCACCGCAACATCAAGCTCTATCCCAGCCTGGACGACTGGCACAGCAGCGACGGCTATCAATGGCCGCCCCTTGAGGTCTTTCGCGGGATCTTCGCCAACTGGTGGAGGCAGGGAGCTGACGGCATCCACACCTTCAACTTCTCTTACGGTCGTCCCGAGCCGGCAGCCCGAATCGGAGTTCCCTTCCCCGACCCCGTGGTCCACGTCTGGAGATCAGCGCAGTGGAGCGAGACACCGGTCTGGGAGACCCACCTGCAGGCCTACCGGGAAATGGGCATTGCGGCAACGCTGAGAGATCGGGACAAGACCTTCGTGATGCAGCGTCGGGGTGGAGGCGGACACCCCTCGCTGGAGCCGGACAAATGGCACACGCCCCGATATTTTTATGCCAACTCCAACATGATGGCCCAACTCCCGGCCGGCTTGGCCAATGACGGCAATGCCGATACCCTGCTTCGATTGGAGGTGGCGGACGACCTGGGTCGGAATCCGGACCGGATCGAACCCCTCAGCCTGCGGATTTTGCTGTCGGACCCGGCCGCCCGGTCCCTGCCCGATACCCAAAAACTGGAGCGCACATTCGTCAAGCGATTCATGCAGGCCAGGATCCGGGCCCGCAAGGCCCAGCCTCCCGACAGCTATTACAACCTGCCTCCACGAAAAGGGATCGACCGGGAGATCGAGGTGAGACTGAACGGTGCGCTACTGGCTCAGCCCGCAATTGAAGAGGGGTGGCTCACGTTCCGGCCGCGGGGGACGCAGCTGGTTGCCGGCGCCAATCTGCTGGGGATTCGGCGCACCAGTCCGGTAGCCGATACCCAGCCCCGGATGCAGGTGGAAAAGGTCGAACTGACGGTGCGCTACCGATAGCTGCCGGGAATCCGGACACTCAAGGGTTCGCGTCACGAACCACTCGCCCAAACATCTGCCCGCCCACATCGCCGCCGCTCCAGGTTCCGGCGTACTGGTCTCGATAGATCAACACTCTGGCGGTGTAGGTTCCAAGGTTCGGGATGCTCAAGTCAGTCAGAGTGATGACCGGAGTGTCTCCCGCCCACTGAACATTGAGCGGAAGCGGCAGGGTAATGTCACGCTTGCCATATTGAATTCGGACCTGAAAGAGCCAAAGGCCGCCTGGAATCTTGGAAACCTTGGTGATGGCGTACTTTTCCTCTCGCAGATCTTTCCGATCCCCCACCGTGAAGTGGCCGACAAGCGTCGCTCCGGAAAGTGACTGCTGAAAGTCTTTTTCCAAGGCAGCCGCGACAGGGGGACCGGCATTCCGGCTACAGCCCGCGGCGGCTGCAATCAGCACGGCAACGGACAATGCAAGCGTCTTTGGTTTCACGGTTCTTCCTTTCAGTGAGGAGGGGTCGTTCCGAAACTGCTTCGGGAAAAATCAGCCGAGGGCCGACCCTTCCATGACACAGGCCGGGAAAATCATAACATCTCGCGTGAGCTTGGGTCCGGCCTCCTTCGAATCCGGGACTCGCTCGGGTGGAACCGAAAGGGATTCCGGACCGTTCCCGGAATGCAAGACAATCGGCAGCGGCAGCCGGTCATGCCAGGAGGCGGTGGGGCGGGCTGTTCGATAACGCGATCAGGAAAACACACCGGCTTCAGTGGAATGATCCGGCGGATGGGGACCCATGAAACTCTTTATCGCCTGCCTGGGCACGGAAACCAACACCTTTTCTCCTTTCCCCACCGGGTACCGTACCTTCGAGGAAACCTGCCTGGTCAAAGGCGGCAACCATGGCCGCGACCCATTTCTCTTTGCAGTGCCACTGGTGCTCTGGCGCCAACTGGCTTCCGAGCGCGGCTGGGCGGTGGTTGAAAGCCTCTGCGCCTTCGCCCAACCTTCCGGAGTGACACGGCGCAGCGTCTACGAGTCCTTCCGGGAGGAAATCCTGGAGGACCTCCGACGGGCCCTGCCGGTCGACATGGTTCTGCTCAGTCTGCACGGAGCCATGGTCGCCGACGGATATGACGACTGCGAGGGGGACCTGCTGGCTCGCATTCGCGCCCTGGTCGGCCCAAAGGTACCGGTCGGGGCGGAATTGGATCTCCACTGTCATCTGACCCACCGGATGGTGGAGGAGGCCACCGCCATCGTCAGCTTCAAGGAGTACCCTCACACGGATGCCGCCGACCGGGCGCGGGAGCTCTTTCAGATCCTGTCCGCGACTGCCGCGGGCACCCTCAAACCTCACATGGCCCTCTACGATTGCCGCATGATGGGCATCTACCACACCACCTCCGACCCCATGAAGAGCTTTCTGGAGAAAGTGAAGCACCTGGAGCAGCAGAAAGGGATCGTTTCGATCTCCATTGCCCATGGGTTTGTCTGGGGCGACGTTTCCGACATGGGAACTCGGATCCTGGTACTCAGCAACGGCCAACCCCGGGAAGGAGCCCGCCTGGCCGAGTCCCTGGGCCGTCAACTGTTCCGGTTGCGTCATCGGCTCCAGCCCGACTACAAGACCGTAGACGAAGCCCTGGGCGAGGCTTCGACCGGTGACGGGGATCCGGTGGTATTGGCAGACGTGGCCGACAACCCGGGCGGAGGCGCTCCCGGAGATTCCACCTTTATTCTCCAGGCACTGGTCGATCGCCGGATGAAGGATGCCGGCCTGGCCTGCATCTGGGATCCGATGGCCGTAGCCGTGGCCAGTGAAGCGGGAGAAGGGGCCCGATTCGACCTGCGGCTCGGAGGCAAGATGGGGCTGAGCTCGGGCCGCCCTTTGGATCTTCGGGTGACGGTAACCAGGGTGGTCCCCGGCGCCCGCCAGACTTTCGGCAGCGGCGCCAACCGGTCGGTCTCGTCTCTGGGAGATGCCGTCGCCCTGCGCGCCGGCGGCATCGACATCGTGGTCAACTCCATTCGAACCCAAACCCTGGGCAGCGACGCCTTCACCAGTCTGGGTATCGATCCTCGGACCAAGCGGATCCTGGTGGTGAAATCGATGCAGCATTTCCACGCGGCATTCGCCCCCCTCGCCCGGCAAATCCTGTATGTGGATACACCGGGAGCCCTGGTAAGCGACCCGACCCGAATCCCCTTTCGCAAAGCGGACCGGAGCAAGTGGCCAATCTGCGAGACCGTGACCTGAGAGTTCGGATCGGTCATTCCGGAGGCCCAAACCCCGGCTCTTCGAACGCTCGACAATAGGGGCAACAGTGGGGGCTAAGTTCAGGAGGATAGCGGTCCCTGGACCCGTTCTCCTTATGGTATCCTTGGGGTTGGTATTGGCAGGTCAAGCCCCCGCCCCCACGACGGGGTGGATCATTCGAAAGTGAAACAATCGGAAATCGACAGGCCCTTCGTGACCTTGGTATCCCGTCGCGGTTCACATCAACGCCTTAGTGGCCCTTGGTCGTTCTTGGTGGCCCTTGGTGGATCACTCTTTTTTTCGTTTGTCTCAGGATGATGGCCCAGAGGTCGGCGTTCCCGTGTTCGTGAGATTGATTGCAACCTTCCTGTGCTTGGCGGCTCCACTGATCGCCCAAAAGACCGAGAAGGTCGCTGAGCCCAAGCTGCTCTCCCATTTCCCCATTGGCGGTCAACAAGGGACGACTTTCGAACTCGAGGTCTCGGGCGAAGGGTTGCAAGGCGCCCACGCCGTCTGGTTTGAAGGTGGGAAACTCTCCGCCTCCATCCTGAAGGTCGAAAAGCTCCAGACCGCGCCGAAAGCAAAGGAAAAGGAAGCGGAATCCTACCTGGGTAAAGCGGTGAAGGCCGATCACCGCGTGGTCTTTCAGGTCCGCGTACCACTAGCGGCCTCGCCGGGATTGCACCTGTTCCGGCTGGTCACTCCGAGGGGGCTCTCCAATGCCCTGGGCCTGCAAGTAGTCTCGGAACCCATCATTTCGGAAACCACCCGGCCGCACCACACCGCCGAAAACGCGCAATACCTGTCGGTCCCGTCCGTGGTCAACGGCAGACTTTCCGAGAAGGGCCAACGGGACTTCTACGCATTTCGCGTCCCCCGGGGGGAGGAACTGCTCTTTTCCGTCCGTTCCGATCTGGGTCCCAGCCGTACCTACCAGGCCCAAGCCGGAATCACCCTTTTCCGGAGTTCGGCCAGTTGGTTCGATCCCGACCGCGCGGTCCGGTTGGCCGTTGAGGGTCCTGCCCTGTCCTGGGAACCCTTTCATCGCTACGAGCGGACCCGGTCAACCGGCAGATTCGCCCTCTTCCAGCATGTCTCCCACCAGTTTGAATCCCCGGGGCGCTATTTTCTTTCGGTCGGCACCTTCACCGGAGCCGGCGACCCCAATCATGGCTACCAACTGCGGATTGTCCGGCGCCGGTCCTCCGAACCCCAACCGGTCCTGGGCAAGCTGGCCCACCCGGATCCGGGCGACTGGCTGGAAAGGGATTCAGCCACCCTAAGGCAACTGGGAAGCTTCCAACGGCCGCTCGAGCTCAACCGTCTGGCCCTTTTGCAGCAGCGCTCCGGCAGGGCCCCCTCCAACGGGGAGCGCTCTGCATCGTCCGAATCCCTGCCCGACCAGGCCAATTCCTCCAATCTTTCTTCTGCCCATGCTTCCCGGATCGAACCGGCGCCGGAAGTGGAACCCAACAACTCCCTGGATCGGCCGGGCAGGATGAAGATCCCCGGCCTGATCGAGGGTCGAATCCAGGCTCCCGGTGATGTCGACCTCTTCCGTTTTCAAGCCGAAGCCGGACAGAAACTGGCCTTCGAGCTTGAAACACCGGGAATCTCGCCGCCCCATTTCAACCCCTGGCTCAAGCTGCTGGATGAGAATGGCAACGAGCTGGTGTCCAACATCTACATGGAATATGGCGGCGACGGCGACGACGTCAACAAGACGGTCGAACGGAAGACGATCTTCACCATCGAGCAATCGGGCAGCTACTATCTGCGGGTCCGAGACTTGACCTCGGTGCAAGGGGGCCCCCGGTTCACCTATCGACTCCTGGTGCGCCCCCAGGTCCCCCATCTGGGCCGGATTGAATTCAGCCTGGGAGTCACACCCTCCCTTTCCACCCTCATCGACAAGACCGACCGAATCAACCTGGAGGCAGGACAGGCCAGGGAAATGGTGGTGGTGTGCGAAAAGGAGGAAGGGTTTCAGGGCAACGTGGTCCTGACGGTCGACAACCTTCCTCCCGGCGTGCAAGCCTGGGTGAGTACCGCGGCCGGCTGGACGGAGACGTTGATGCGGGGCATCCAATATCGTCCCCTCGGCGTCGAGGTCGTGCCCCCCACCCACCACCGCCCGCAACGCAGCGCCACCACACTCGTGTTCTGGGCGAGTCCCGACACGCCCATCACCGGCAAACCGCGCTTTCTTCACCTCAAGGCCCGGCCGGTAGTGGACGGAAGGGTGGGTCCGGCGGTGCCGGCGGGAAGAATCCCCTTTTTGGCCGTCGGGCCGGCCGAGAAGGCTGATGTCATGACGTCGCGCCGCTGAATACGGGAAGCGTTGATCCTCTGGAGGAAATTTGCTTCTTAGACAGCCTCACCATTCATTGGCAAAGATCCTGGCCATTCTCCTGACGTGCCTGGGGTGCAGTTCCGGTTTGGCCCACGGCCAGGCGGCCGCGAATCCCCCGACTCTGCTTTTGCTGCGGATTGTCCCGGAGGAAATTCATCTTTCGGGTCTCAATCCCTCCCAGCAGGTACTGGTGCTGGGCAGGTATTCCGACGGCCTGGAACGGGACCTGACGGGTGAGTCGCCCCTGGCGGTGGGCTCTCCCGAGTTGGCGGTCATCGAGGCTGAAGGCAGATTGACCGCTCGTGCCGAGGGGGACACCGTCCTGGAAACCCATGTGGCCAGCCACTCAGCCAAGGCAACACTGACGGTCCGGTCACTGGCCGCGTCCCCACCCTTCGATTTTCAGCAGGATATCGGTGGAATCCTGACCAAGCGGGGTTGCAACGACAGTGGTTGCCATGCGGGCGTCAAGGGACGAGGGGGTTTCAAGCTCTCTCTCAACGCACTGGATCCGAAGGAAGACTACCGTTGGATCGTCAAGGGCGGCACCTACCAGGTCATGAGCCTGGAATCGGCGGGCCCGGAGTCTCCACGCATCGATCTGAGCCAACCCGAGAACAGCCTGCTGCTGCGCAAACCCACTCTCCTTCTGCCTCATGGCGGTGGAGAGCGCCTGACCACTCAGTCTTCCGACTACCGTACTCTGCTGGGCTGGATTCAGGCCGGCGCCCCCTACGAGCCCAAGGATTCAGAGATCGAAGTCGAGCAGGTGACCCTGTTTCCCAGGGAACGAGTGCTCGATGCTCGCGGCACCCACCAGCTGCTGGTCACTGCCCGGCTTGCCGACGGTCGAACCCGGGACCTGACCCGCCAGGCCTCCTACCATTCCGGCAACGAAGAGGTGGTGACGGTGACTGGCTCCGGTCGAGTCCAGGCACGGTCCAGGGGGGAAACGACCCTCATCGTTCGCACGGCCGGTCATACCGTCAGCGCGCGTTTCGGAGTCGTCTCCAAGCCATTGCCGTCCAGCCCTTCGCCTCCGTCTCACAACTTTATCGATGACTACGTCTTCGGCAAGTTGAGTCGCTTTCACATCCCCCCTTCCCCGCTCTCCAGCGACGCCGAGTTTCTGCGCCGAGTCTGCCTGGACTTGACGGGAACGCTCCCGCCGCCCGGTCGGGTGCGGGAGTTTATTGCCAGCCGGGACCCTCGAAAACGAACGAAACTGATCGATGCCCTGCTGGATTCTCCCGAGTACGTGGACTTTTGGACCTATCGCTTCGGCCAGCTCTTCAGGGTAGCGGCCGGCGCCGTCGGGGGGGCCGAGCATGCCTACGCCTACTGGCGCTGGGTCTGGCAGAACATCGCCCAAAACAAGTCCTATCGGGAGATTGCCCTGGACCGGCTGTCGGCCCAAGGCTACGAAGGCGCCTCCAGACACTTTCTTTCCTACGGAGAAGAGGCCCGCGCGCCGGAAATCATGCCGGAAGAGGTGCGCATCTTCCTGGGACGACGGCTGGACTGCGCCCAATGTCACGACCACCCCTATGAGCAGTGGAGCCAGGATCAATTCTGGGGGCTTGCGGCCTTCTTCGGACAGATCAGCCGAACCGAATGGACCGGATTCGGGGCGGCGGTTCTCTTTGACGATCCCGCCGGACGCCAACCGGATTTCGGAGAGTCCCCGGAAACCGTCAAGGTGATTCACCCCCGTCGCAAGCAGCTCGTCGAGCCCGCCTTCCTGAACGGGCAAGCCATCTCTCCGGCGGGCAGCGGGCATCCGCGCCGGGAGTTCGGCCGCTGGGTCACGGCCCACCCCTATTTTGCGGAAACCCTGGTCAACCGCATGTGGGGTTACCTTTTTGGACGCGGCCTGGTGGATCCGGTGGATGATTTCCGCTCGACCAATCCGCCGACCCATCCCGATCTATTGAAGGCCCTGGCCGAGGACTGCCGCCTCCACGGATACGACCTGAAGCACATCCTGCGGCGCATCACCCGTTCCCGGGCCTACCAGCTTTCCTCCACTCCCCATGAGTCCAATCGCGAAGATGCCCTGAACTACTCGCACTTCATCCCCAAGCCGCTGGAGGCCGAAGTGCTTCTGGACGCCATCAGCCAGGTGACCGGCGTCCCTGAAGTCTTCGAGAACGGTCAGGGAGGCCGGGCTCCCCCGGGAACCCGAGCCATTCAACTCGAGGTGCCCGACATCTACCCCTCCGACTTTCTGCAGATGTACGGGCGACCCACGCTTCAACAGATCCCGGAAATCAACGCCTCACCCAGCCTCACCCAGGCGCTTCACATGCTGGCGGGAAAGACCTACACGCAGAAGATTTCCGGGAAAGGCGGGCGGATCGACCGCTTGTTGCGGGAGGACGCCTCCCACCGGGAGGTGATTGAGGAACTCTATCTGGCAGCCTTGTCGCGCTTTCCCTCACCGCTGGAACTGGCCGAGCTGGAAGCGGTCTTGGGCAAGGGGACCGAAAAAAGGCGGGCCTGGGAAGACCTGATCTGGAGCCTGGTCACCTCCCGAGAGTTTGCTTTCAACCACTGACGACACTTCAGCAAAACCGGATACTGCCGCCAGGAGTTCGACAAAATGATACGAAAAGCAGGGTGTTTGACCGTTACCGAGGACCTATTGAAGCGACGCCACTTCCTTCGGGTCGGCTCTCTCAGCCTTCTCGGAATCAGCCTGCCTCAATACTTGAAATCACGGAGCCTTCAAGCCGCCACCGGCAAGGACACGCTCCAGCCGGCCACGGCCCAGGCCTGCATTCTGGTCTGGCTGGAAGGAGGTCCCAGCCAGGTGGACACCTGGGATCCCAAACCCAACAGCAGCTTCAAGCCCATCCCAACCAACGTGGCGGGAATTCAAATTTCCGAACTGCTTCCTCGAGTAGCCAGGCAGATGGACAAGCTGGCTCTCATCCGATCCGTCCACACCGAAGAAAACAACCACGGCCAGGGCACTTATTACGCCATGACCGGACACCGTCCCACGGCCGCCATGCAGTTTCCCAGCCTCAGCACCATCGTCACCAAGGAACTGGGAGCCCGCAACAACGTACCCCCCAACGTACTGGTTCCCGACACCTGGAAAACGGCTTCCTATGGCGAATATATCAAGGGCGCCTTCCTGGATCCGGCTTACGATCCGATGGTGGTTCCCGACCCCAGCAAGGAGGATTTTCAGATCTCGGACCTGGCTCTTCCAAAATCGCTGACGGTTGAACGCCTGCAGGACCGGCGCTCCATGTTGAGATTGGTCGACAGTTTCTATCGCAGCCAAATCGAAAGGGCCGAGCACCAGGCCATGGATCGATTCACCCAACAGGCCATGCAGATGATCCTGACGCCCGAGACCCGCCGGGCCTTCGACTTGAGCGGGGAGTCCGAGAAGACCAGAGACGCGTACGGGCGAGGCAGCTTCGGCCAGAGCCTGCTGCTGGCTCGCAGGCTGGTTGAGGCGGGCGCGCGCTTCGTCACGGCTGCCGGCCATGAGCTGAACGGCTGGGATACCCACTCCGACAACGATGAACGCCACAAGGACAAGATGGTTCCAGGCCTGGACCGAGGGCTGCCCACCCTTCTGGAAGACCTCCAGCAGCGAGGGCTGCTGGACTCCACCGTGGTCATCGTGATGGGTGAGTTCGGCAGATCGCCCCACCACAACTCAAAGGCCGGACGAGACCATTGGCCCCACTGCTGGTCGCTGGCTATCGGAGGCGGCGGTATTCGCGGCGGCCGGGTGGTGGGCGCCAGCGACGATCGCGGCGCCTATGTGGCCGAACGCATGATTTCGATGGGCGACCTCTATGCCACCCTCTACAAGGCTCTGGGCATCGATTGGACAAAGGAGTATATGAGCCCCATCGGCCGGCCGGTAAAGATTGCCAATGCCCTGGACGACGAGACCGGAAAACCTATCGAGGAGTTGATCTGAGCTATATCCTCGTTGCAATCTGCCCCCTTACCGCACCATAAGGAAGATACTGCCGTTTTCAACCTGCCTACGGTGGGGCCGCTGCGCATCCACCGGACTCCAATGCAGCGTTGGGCTCCAACACGCGGATTCGGTGGTTCGCCGTATCCGCAATGTAGACGCGACAGTCAGAGCGTATCGCTACGCCAATGGGAAAACTCAACCGAGCCCCGGTGGCCGGACCACCATCCCCACTGTAGCCCCGCTCCCCCGTGCCCGCAATGGTGCTGACGGTCTCCGTGGCAGCATCTATCTTGCGGATGCGGTTGTTCACGGTGTCTGCGATGTAGACGTTGCCGGCGCCGTCCACCGCCACCCCGCCAGGGGAGTACAATGCAGCCTCGAGAGCCGGGCCGCCATCCCCAGTGTAACCTCGCTCTCCCGAGCCGGCGACGGTGCTGATGGTCCCCGTGGCGGCATCCACCTTGCGGATGCGGTTGTTCGAATTGTCTGAGATGTAAACGTTGCCGGCAGCGTCCACCGCCACGTCATCAGCGAATGCCAACATGGCCTCGGTAGCCGGGCCGCCGTCCCCGCTGTAACCCCACTCCCCAGTTCCTGCAATGGTGCTGATGATTCCTGTGGCGGCATCTACCCTGCGGACGCGGTTGTTCCCGCCACCCGCGATGTAGATGTGACCAGCGCCATCCACCGCCACACCACTCGGGCTTAACCGAGCCTGGGTAGCCGGGCCGCCGTCCCCGCTGTAACCCCGCTCCCCGGTTCCTGCAATGGTGCTGATGATTCTTGTGGCGGCATCCACCTTGCGGACGCGGCGGCTCAAAGCGTCCGCAATGTAGATGGTACCGGCAGCGTCCACCGCCACGTCATTAGGAAATGCCAACATGGCCTCGGTAGCCGGGCCGCCGTCCCCGCTGTAACCCCGCTCCCCGGTTCCTGCAATGGTGACGATACCACCCCCGAAGGCACTCACCCTGCGGATACGGCGGTTCTGGGTGTCCGCGACGTAGACGTTACCGAAGGAATCCACCGCCACGCTCTGAGGGTTTGAGAGCTTACCGAGAAAGTCCAGGAAACTATCCACGTACCCGCCGCCGGCAATGGTCAGTGTGGTCCCTTCAACGGGATCAAACTTGCGAACAAGATTGGTCAGAGACTGGGTAAAGTACACACCACCCTTTTGATCGATCGTTAGACCCTGGAGAAGCAACGGATTGACCTCATGGGGGATCGTGCTGATGATGCCCGCCGGATCCACCCTGCGGATTCGGTTACCGCTGGAAATAAAGAGGCTGCCGGCGCCACCCACTGCCACATGCGCGGGCACGAGTCGAGCCTCGGTGGCCGGGCCGCCGTCCCCGCCGCCGCCACGCTGTCCCATGCCCGCGATGGTGCTGATGACCCCCGTGGCGGCATCCACTCTTCGCACGCGACTGTTTAAGTAGTCTGCGATGTAGAGGTTGCCGGCGCCGTCCACAGTCACACCCAAGGGATTCCGCAATTGGGATTCGGTGGCCGGGCCGCCGTCCCCACTGTAACCCGCTTCTCCCGTGCCGGCGATAGTGCTGATGGTCCCTGTGCCTGCAGCCACTTTGCGGATGCGGTTGTTCAGGGTGTCGGAGACGTAGAGGCTACCGGCGCCGTCCACCGCCACACCAAAGGGAGCCCCCAATTGGGCTTCGGTGGCCGGGCCACCGTCACCGCTGTAACCCGCTTCTCCCGTGCCGGCGATAGTGCTGATGGTCCCTGTGACCGCAGCCACTTTGCGGATGCGGCTGTTTCCGTCCACGATGTAGAGGTTGCCGACAGTATCCACCGCCACGTCATCAGGGGATGACAACCGGGCTTCGGCAGCCGGGCCGCCGTCACCGCTGTAGCCCGCTTCTCCCACGCCTGCAACCGTGCTGATCCTCCCCGTAGAGGTGTCCACCTTGCGGATACGGTGGTGCCCGCGGTCCACGATGTAGAGATTGCCGATGGCATCCGTAGCCACGGCGCCAGGAGACTGCAACCAAGCGCGGGTGGCTGGTTCGCCGTCCCAGACGTAACTGTTTCCCGTGATGGTGCCGATCGTGTAGGCCAGCACCGCCGCATCGACCGTCATGGGGATGGTCAGTGCGGCTCGCGTTCCGTCCGAACCGGTCGCCGTCACCGTGATGCCCCCCTCGCCCACGTTCAAGGCCGCGACAGTCACTCCGCTTCCGATCACCTCCAACGTCTCCACGACCCCGCCCGACGATTCCACTTCGTATCGGACGGCATCAAAGCCTGCGAAATATCCCGACACGTCCACGGTGGCCTCCGGGGTCCTCAGTGTCACCCCCAAGAGGGGTTTCAATAGGCGGACGCGGTCTTGCTCGTTCCTTCCGGAGATGTATGAGATGTAGGCGCCCCAGGTCTCGGTGAAATAGACGTTGCCGAAGGCATCCACCGCCAGGCCATTAGGGAATGACACCCTGAACTCGGTGGCCGGGCTGCCGGTCTGGCAGCATAGCTGTTCTCCCGTTCCGGCAATGGTATCGATGATCCCTGTGACGGCGTCCACTCTGCGGAGGCGGTGGCTCCAGACATCCGCGATATAAACGTTGCCGTCGCCGTCCACTGCCAAATTAAAGGGATCGCCCAATTGGGCCTCGGTGGCCGGACCGTTTTCCCCGATGCCCCCGTCACCTGCCGGACCCCTAGAGTAGCCACCTCCCGCGATGGTGTTGATGATCCCGGTGAAGGCATCCACTTTACGGAGACGGTTGCCGTCTGAGATGTAGACGTTTCCGTCGCCATCCACTGCTACGGCATTAGGCGCGCCCAACCGCGCCTCGGTAGCCGGACCACCGTCCCCACTGTAGCCGTGCTCCTCCGTGCCAGCCATCGTGCTAATCGTTCCCGCAGCCGCATCCACCTTGCGGATACGGACATCACTGGCAATGTAGACATTACCGGCATCGTCCACCGCCACATCCTCAGGAAATGCCAACCTGGCCTCGGTGGCCGGGCCGCCGTCTCCGCTGTAGCCCTGCTCTCCCGTGCCGGCGATGGTGTGGATGGTCCCCGTATCGGCATCCACTTTGCGGATGCGGTGGTTCAAGAAGTCTGCAACATAGACATTGCCGCGGCCGTCCACTGCCAAGCCCTCGGGCTGGTTGAGCTGAGCCTGGATGGCCGGGCCACCGTCCCCACCATAGCCATCCTCTCCCGTGCCGGCAATGAGAGTAATGGTCCCCGTAGCGGCATCCACTTTGTGGATGCGGTGGCCTTGCTGCACCAACGATTCTACGACGTAGAGATTGCCGTCCCCATCCACCGCCACATCCTGGGGATTGGTGATTCGATACTTGGTGGCCGCAACGGTCTCGAGCGTGTAGGCCATTGGGGGTACGGCCGCGCCGACCGTCACTGAAATGCGCTGGACGGCCGATCCGTCGGAACTCTGCGCTGTTACCTCGACGACAGTGCCGCCCTTTTTCACAGGCGCGATGGTCACCGTTTCGCCCGTCGCGCTCGCCGTCGCCACGGTTTCGTCCAACGAATCCGCCGTTATGACCAAGGCACCCGAAGCTTCGAAGGATTCCCGCACGTTCAACGCGACAGACCAGCCTTCCACTCTCAGCCTCTGCTCCGGAATGGCGCCCCTGGCCATCGGTCCATCGGTTTCTCCGGATCCCGAACCCGGAACTTGCCCCAACAGGGTGTAGGACACCGCAAACACCGTCAGGCCGACCGCGATGCACAGCAACGGGAAAGTCAGTTTCGCTCCAAGAAATTCCATCGTCATCCCTCTTGGTTGACGGTCAATCGGGTTCTACCCTTGGAAGGCATGATTTTCACGCCTATACCCCTATAAACAATCGAAACAGCGATTGATTACAATTTTTTTGCGGAGGGGTCAGATAGCCTCTCGCTCTCGAACCTTGCGAAATTGTCCTGCGGCTCAGATTCCTGGAACAGATGCGGGGGCGACGTAAAAACTATTTTGGTTGATGAGAGACAAGCATGACGGAAATTCACATATCTCGAGAGCCCGATCCTCTCAGAAGGCATCACCGGGTCTGACCGTGATGGGTGAGGCGTGGTGGTGGACCAGGTACCACTTCCCCTCGACCCGGAAAAAGAGGTTGGTGCCCTGGGCTTGAGAACGGCTGAAGTCGGCGTTCCGGAAACTCTCGATGTTCTCCAGGCAGGACACCCAGGCGAAGTCTCCGTTCACCCGGATCGAAACCTCGCTCGGCCGGATCTCCATGTGCTCGGTGTTGCGGAAGATGGTCGCCCAGCTCTTTCGGATCCGCTTCCAACCCGTCAGCACTTCCCAACTCGGATGCACGCATTTGACCCAGGACTCCTGAAGCCAGACTTTTCCCATGGCTCGGAGGCTCTGTTTGGATACCGCCTGGTAGAAGCGCCGGTTCGCTCGAAATACCTCCAACCGCTCGCCGCTGAATTCTGCTTCTTCGCTCTCGGCGACCCCATCCTCTTCAACCACTCCGGGACGAGCCGCGGGTGAGCCGCCGGCAGTCCCCGGCAGTCGGTCGGGAAAGACCGCGCCGGAAACCAGAATCAACGAAAGACAAAGAGCTGTTGCCCACAGTATTCGCCTGACCGGGTACAAGGCACCCATCTCATTTCCTCCCCTATCTGCATTTCAGCCAAGCCCGCTCCCACCCTGCCGGACGGATCATACAGAGGAAATTTTCGTTCGTTAATGACGACGAAACACGAATGAACACGAATATCCACGAATGCGGATGGACTGGCTTCAACCGCAAGCGACACCAAGTTGCTTCTGCGATATCGATGCCTTGGTATCACTTTGTGCCTTTCGTGGATAGTCTCCTCGATATTGGTTGTCACCCCCACTAACAACTCATCATTGGCCATCTTAGCCGACCGCTGTACCAAAGGCCACGAAGCAAGGGGGTGCAATCCGGCCCGCTGTTCTTGACACCCGCGTGGCCATTGATTAAATTGCCCTCATTGATTCATGGTTTCTTCAATCCGGGGGCGTAGCGCTGAGGTTGCCCTTGCCCGCCCGTCTCCCCCTTTCAAACGAGGTAGAGTGAATGAGTTCCGTCAACAACGTCGATCGGTTCCGGCAGCGCCTGCAGGAAGGCAAGATTTGTGTGGGAACCTCTGTTTCGCTCACAGATCCCATCGTCAGCGAGCTGGCAGCCGAGGCTGGGAACGACCTGGTGTGGATCGAAATGGAGCACTCCTACCTTGATCTTCGCGCATTGCTGGGACATCTGGCCGCGCTGCGTGGCACCCGGGCAGCTCCCATCGTTCGCGTCGCCTGGAACGATCCCGTCCTGATCAAGCCGATCCTGGACCTGGCTCCGGCCGGCATCGTGGTCCCCATGGTCTGTTCGGGTGAAGAGGCCGCCAAGGCGGTTGCCGCCTGTCGCTATCCGCCCCAGGGCGTTCGCGGATTCGGTCCCATCCGCAACATGTACGGCATCGAGAGCATGGAAGAATACCTGGCCATCGCCAGACGGCAAATCATGGTCTTTGTCCAGATCGAGCACATCCAGGCCGTCCACAATCTGGACGAGATCCTGGCGACCCCCGGCCTGGACGGCGTCGTGATCGGCCGCAACGACCTGACGGGTTCCATGGGCAAGCTCGGCCAGCACAGCGACCCGGAAGTGCTCCAAACCATCGACAGCGTCTTCGCCAGGGTTCGTGAGACCGAGCTCTTTCTGGGCGCCTCGATCGGCTGCAATCTCGAAACGGTCAAGGACTGGTACGGAAAGGGAGTTCAATGGTTCGCCCTGGGTGACGACGTAGTCCACTTTTTTGAGGGAGCCAAGGCGGTAGCCGACGAGGTCCACGCGCTGGGAGAAAGCCAATAGCCGGTATTTCTCACCGGAGCCGGGGTGTATCATGAAAAGGGGCGTGTTTTCAGTATCTTATCGACCATTTCCAGGGAATTTCCGCCCGAAAGCCGTTCCCGGCGCACCCCCCGGCGAGTATCCTCAGCCAGTCTCCGATGAGAGGTTTCTCAACCGTCGGTTCAGCGGCCCCGCCAGCTTGGCGGCGCGATTGCTCCTTGTCGCCGCCTTCTTCCTGACCTGGATACCTGTCGGTAGCGCCCAGCAGCGGGAAAACACCAATCCCCACACCACACCGGAAGACGTTGCCGCGGGGGGCCGTATCTATCGCTCCCATTGCGTCGAATGCCACGGTCGCGACGGAACGGGGGGCCGCGGTCCCGATATTACGCGGGGAGACCTGCGTTACGGAAACAGCGATGCGGCGTTGGCCGACACCATCTCGACCGGGATTCCGGGCACCTCAATGCCGCTGTTCTTCTTCAACGGCAAGCAGCTCTGGCAGATTGTGGCATTCGTCCAATCGCTCCGGCGAGACGAACCTCGCCCCCCGGGAGACCCCGCCGCGGGAGCTGCAATTTTTCGCGGCAAGGGAGGCTGCGTCACCTGCCACATGGTGGACGGTCAGGGTGGACGCCAGGGGCCCGACCTGACAACCGTCGGCGCCAGGCGCTCGCTTCGCCACCTGCGGAGCGCCGTCCTTGACCCCGACCAATGGGTTCATCCCCGCGACTGGAAGATTCAGGCCAAGACAAGGGGCGGTGCGCCGGTGGAAGGAGTGCGGCTCAACGAAGACACCCACTCTCTGCAACTGCTGGTCTCCGGCGACAAACTCATCTCGCTGGTCAAGAGCGACCTGGAAAGCTATCGGATCATCAAGTCGTCCGCCATGCCGCCTTATGCCGGCCGATTGAGCCAAAGCGAGCTGGATGACCTCGTGGCTTTCCTCTACACGCTTCGTGGAAAGGGGGTATCCCCGTGAAGATACTGTCAACTGTGGCGCTCACAATCCTGTGGAGTGGAAGCCTCCTTGGGCAGGTCAGCTACCAGCGGCTCCTGAACGCCGACGACGAGCCGGGCAATTGGTTGACCTATTCCAGAACCTACAACAGCCAACGGTACAGCCACCTGGATCAGATCCGGAAGGACAACGTCAACAACCTGGAGCTGAAGTGGGTTTTCCAGGCCAAGTCCCTCGAGAACTTCGAGGCGACCCCTCTGGTAGTGGATGGGGTCATGTATCTGACCCGACCGCCCAATGTGGTGGTCGCCCTGGATGCCCGGACCGGCCGCGTCTTCTGGACCTACCACCACAAGGTTCCCAAGGAAGTCAGCGTGTGCTGCGGCCTGGTCAACCGAGGGTTGGCCATCCTGGACGACCTTCTCTTCCTGGGCACGCTGGACGCCCGCCTGCAAGCCATCGACGCCAAGACCGGTTCCCTGGTGTGGGACGTGAAGCTGGCGGACTTCCGGGACGGCTATGCGGTCACCATGGCCCCGCTCGCGGTCAAGGACAAAGTGATTGTAGGCATGGCCGGGGGAGAGTACGGCATTCGCGGTTTCCTGGAAGCCTACGAAGCCAAGACCGGCAAGAGAGCCTGGCGCTTTCACACCATCCCGGGCCCGGGCGAGCCGGGGAACGAAACCTGGGAGGGAGACTCCTGGAAAACCGGCGGGGGATCGGCCTGGTTGACGGGCTCCTTCGACCCGGAACTGAACCTGCTCTATTGGGGAATCGGGAACCCCGGCCCCGATTGGAACGGTGACGTGCGCAAGGGCGACAATCTCTATTCCGACTCGGTTGTGGCCCTGAATCCCGACAACGGCCGGCTTCAATGGCATTTCCAGTTCACCCCGCACGACCTCTGGGACTACGATGCCGTGCAGATTCCCGTCCTGGTCGACATGGAATTCGGCGGCCGGGAGCGCAAGCTGATGCTGTGGGGGAACCGGAACGGTTTCTACTACGTTCTGGACCGAACGGATGGCAGCTTCCTGCTGGGAAAGGCCTTCGCCCACCAGACGTGGGCCGAAGGCCTGGATGAAAACGGACGGCCCATCAAGAGGGCTGGGGCCGAACCCAGTGTGGAGGGCACCTTGACCTACCCCAGCGTGCAGGGTGCAACCAACTGGTACTCGCCCTCCTACAGCCCCAGATCGGGGCTCTTCTACTTGTCTGCCTGGGAATATGCCAGCGTCTACTTCAAGGGCGATCCCACCTACGTTCGCGGGAACCGCTACATCGGAAGCTTCCCCAGGGGCGTTTACCCGGACGTCATGGTGGACACCGACCCGGGTTACGGCGCCGTGCGGGCCCTGGACCCCAAGACCGGCCAACGCAAGTGGGAATACAAGATGACCAGCGTGACCGAGGGTGGGATTCTGACCACTGCCGGCGACGTCCTGTTCTCGGGTAACATGGAGGGGCATGTCTTCGCCCTGGACGTCTTCGACGGCAGCCTCCTGTGGAGCCGCAACCTGGGCGGGCGGGTCATCAGTTCACCCATCACCTACCTGGTCGACGACAAACAGCACTTTTCCATCGTTGCCGGGAATTCCCTCTACACCTTTGTTCTGAAGGATTGAACGCTGCTCCATTGCCTGAAACAGCTCCCGTCACCGAGCGTCGGGAACCCGGTTCAATGTCAAGCATGGGTAGATGGTTTATTAACATGGATGGACAGGATATACAGGATTTTTGGCGAGAGTTTCCACCGTCTTGAGTTCAACCATCGCCCATGCTTCAAAGAGGATTCCAAGACCCGCCCCCGGCTCAGGGAACACCTCGAAGGCTCACCCGATCATTGAGCACAACCGCTCCTTGTGCCGTAGCGTCTCGTCCCGTTAATCCTGTCTATCCTGTGTATCCATGTTCAAAATGTAGAAAACCGGTTTAGCGGAACGTGGCACTTATTCCCGATAGGCCCAAAAGGCCGTTGTATCACTCTCGAGTGATCCGCACGGCAGGACAGGGGCGACTGAACAGCGGCGCTCGACCAAGCCAATGATCCCTGTTCTCCACATCTTCTGAGGAACTCCATGCTGAATGGAATCTTCGTCGTAATCGTCCTGTTTTCCATCCTGATGGCGGCCTTTTCGGGACGCATGGAGATGCTGAGCCAGGCCGTGCTGGAGTCGGCCCGCTCGGCTGTCACCCTGGCTCTGGGTCTCATCGGTGTCATGGCTTTTTTCCTGGGCCTCATGCGAGTGGCCTCGGACGGGGGCCTATTGCGCATCATGGCCCGTGCCGTGTATCCGGTGATGCGATTCCTCTTCCCGGCCATCCCCAAGGATCATCCCGCCATGAGCGCCATGATCCTGAATATCACCTCAAACCTCCTTGGACTGGGGAACGCCGCGACTCCCTTCGGACTCAAGGCCATGATGGAACTGGACCGGCTCAACAACGAAAAGGGCACCGCAACCGACGCCATGGTGCTCTTCCTGGCCCTCAATACCTCCGGCCTGGCGCTGCTGCCCCTGGGTGTCATCAGCTTGAGGGCCGCGGCCGGTTCTCAGGACGCTGCAGGAATCATGGCAACCACCTGGTTTGCCAGCGGATGCGCCACCGTAGCCGCCATTTTGGCGGCAAGCCTGCTGTCCCGCACCTCACGCTACCGCCTGGCCAAAACGATTCCTGCCCAGGTTGAACAGGAGCGGCCGGCTGAATCCCCCGCCTCCGATCAGGCCCAGCCGGAAGACCTGTCCCCGCTGTCCCAGTCCCAGCCGGAGCTGACTCCACCCCGCTGGGGCAAGCCGGTAGTCCTCCTTTTCTGGCTGGCTTTGTTTGCCGCTCTGACGGTGCATATCCTGCAACAGATGACCAGCACCCCAACTATGGACCTGGTACGGAGCATCATGTCGTTCTGGATGCTTCCGGCTCTGATCGCGGGGCTGGTGCTGTTCGGATGGACCCGAGGCGTCAAGGTCTATGAATCTCTGGTGGAAGGAGCCAAGGAGGGGTTCCAGGTTGCCGTGAAAATCATTCCCTACCTGGTGGCCATCCTGGTGGCCATCGGAATCTTCCGGGCATCGGGGGGATTGGAACTGTTGGCCAAGGCGATCGGCCCGCTCACCAACCTGATTGGCATGCCCGCCGAAGCCTTGCCCGTGGCCCTGGTGCGGCCGCTCTCCGGCAGCGGGGCGCTGGGAGTGATGACCGAGATCATGAACACCCAGGGGCCGGATTCCTTCACCGGTTACATGGTCTGTACCTTTAACGGAAGCACCGACACCACCTTCTACATTCTGGCGGTGTATTTTGGCTCGGTCGGCATCAAGAGAACGCGCCACGCCCTGCCGGCCTGCCTGACCGCGGATGTCACCGGCATCCTGGCGGCAGTCCTGATTGTGAACCTGCTGTTCGGATAGTCCGAAGGAATTACATTAACCGCGTCGCCGAAGGGTTGGGAGTGGACCTGGAACCTGAAATGAAGCGCCCTGCAAAAGAGTGATTCCGGCCATCTTGCCGGTGTCCATGATGGTGTACCTGCTCGAATGCACCGCGCTCGGGAGTGACCTGACCGATGAACCGACGTCTTGTTCTCGTCCTGATCTGGGGATTGGGCGTGATGTCCGCCGCCCAGTGCAGCCTGTTTCAGGAAGACCTCTGCCGTGTCCGTCTCTCGCTGGTCGACAGCAAGACCGGCAAACCCGTCCCGGGGGTGATTCGCTGTTTTGTCCAGGGCCAGGAGGAAGCGGTTCCCATCCATGGTCTACTGGAACGGGGACAAGGGGTGGGGTCGGTTGCCCTGCAGCAACTGGGCAAACGGCCGCCACGCCGTCCCATCCATGACTGGTACGTTCTGTCCGGTCCCAGCGAAGTGACGCTGCCCAAGAAACCCTTGCGGCTGGAAGCCTTCTCGGGACTTGAAACGGAGATGGCGAGCCTGGAGGTCGATCTCGGCCAGAGGAATCGGGCCTCCTTGACCCTTCCCCTGGAGTCATTCAGCCAAATAAAAGAAAAGAAGTGGTTTGGCGGCAACACCCACCTACATCTATTCAGGCTCGAGCCGGAAGAGGCCGATCGCTATCTGAGCACAATCCCGGCCGCGGACCGGTTGGAGGTCCTGTTCACCTCCTACCTGATCCGCCCGTCCGAGGATGCCGACTACATCACCAACCGCTATCCCATTGGTGACCTGCCCCGGTTCGATTCCACCGGGGTGCTGGTCAATCAGGGCGAGGAGCATCGTCACAACCTGACTCCCTGGAGCGGAGGCTACGGCCACGTCATGCTGCTGAACATCAAGAATCTCATCCGGCCGGTCAGCATCGGTCCGGGCATCACGGGGACCGGCACTGACGGGATTCCCCTGCAGCAAGGGATCGATGAAGCTCATCGCCAGGGAGGAACGGCCATTTGGTGCCACAACGACTTCGGACTGGAACGGGTGGTCAACTTCGTCCTGGGCAAGGTCGATGCACAGAATATTTTCGACGGGCTGTCGCTGGAGGACTATCCCCAATTCGAGGACACCTTTTATCACTACCTGAATGCCGGGCTCAAGGTTCCCTTCTCGACCGGCACCGATTGGTTCCTGTTCGATCTTGCCAGAGCCTACACCCGGGTTGCGGAACCTTTGGGAATCGCTTCCTGGCTGGAAGCGCTCCAGCAGGGGCGTTCCTTCATCACCAATGGACCCCTGTTTCACTTCCTGGTGGAGGACCAATCGATCGGAGATACCGTCTCATTGAGATCCCCCGGAGAGGTCGGAATCGAGGGTCGGGTGTCGGGGCGGGTCGACTTTGGCCACCTGGAACTGATCCACAACGGCCGGGTGGTCGACCACATCCCATCCCAAGCGACCGGGGAACATTATTCGGCCGAGCTGAAGAAAATGTTTCGGGTGGAAGAACCCGGATGGCTGGCGCTGAGAGTCTCCGGGCAGGCCGACAGTGAGTACGGGTTGCCCATCTTCGGACACACTTCGGCGATCTATCTCGAGGTGGAGGGAAAATCGATCCGGCAGCCTGCCGCGGTTGACCATCTAAGGAGAGAGATTCAGGAGGCGAGAACAACGGTGGCCGACGAGGCCCTCTTTGCCACGCCCGAGGAACGAAAGCGAGTACTGGACATCTATGACCAGGGTCTTGCCGCCCTCGAAAAATAAAATCCCGGATTCGAGCATCAGTAGCGGCCTGATTAACATGGATGATTAACATGGATGGACAGGATATACAGGATCTTTTGTGCTTTTGGTGGCTTCTGTTGCACTTGTGCTTTTGGAGAATGCCGGAATGCCGGAGACGCCGGCACATCCCCTTTGCCGCCTCAATGTCATTACCGATTGCGAATCTTGCAAATGGCTCTGGTCTTTAGTCCTTGAGCCTGTTGCAAAATTCGGGAGCGGGACCATTGCCGGGGATGGCCACAAAAGGCACAAGAACACAAAAAGGGCAGAACACTGAAAGCCTGCAAGGTGTTGACTCCCGAACCCGTCGCACAAGTTCCGCGCTATCTGCATACATCCGGTCAACGCGTCGCCATGGGGATCAACTTCGGATTGCCAAGACTCGAAATCACGAAATCCGTTTTGTGACTTTTGTGCTTTTTGTGGTGAACTCCCTTTTCCACCAAGTCGCACCCGACTATTGAAATAGGCAGAACATCACGATTGCCGGCAAAATGACCTGTCCCACTGCCAATATTGCAAGAGGCTCTCTCGCATGATCTGCACGGCAGGGCTGCGGCCCGGCAACCCGACACGCTCTCTTGAGGAGCAAGAGTGAATGGGAGAACGCCCACCCGGGAGCGCGGGCGTCTCGCCCGCATAGGACTTGGCACCATAGTAGCGAACCCTGCAAAGGCCGGTTTGGTGCTCTGTTCGAGGGAATGCCCCTGGATCGCAGGCTGCTTGCACGAATAAGGTTGCGGGCGGGACCCACCCGGGAGCGCGGGCGTCTCGCCCGCATAGGACTTAGCGCCATAGTAGCGAACCCTGCAAAGGCCGGTTTGGTGCTCTGTTCGAGGGAATGCCCCTGGATCGCAGGCTGCTTGCACGAATAAGGTTGCGGGCGGGACGCCCGCGCTCCCGGGGGCGCATTCTCCCATGACGTCGAGATATCAAGGTCACGATGCGGAGTTTTGCAAAGGGCTCCCTTCTTAGTGGTCCTTCGTGCCCCTTGGCGGATAACTCTTTTCGTCCTTAGGTGTCCCTCCTGGATAACTCCTCCTTGGCCCAACGTCCCCAAGCTTCCACGCGTAGCGCCAATTCCCCAAAGAAATCCGCGCCGAAGTTACCACGAATCTCCCCTGCGATCCGATCCGCTTCCACGCTCAGGGCGGATAGTGACAAGTCCGCCAGAATAGTGGAGTCTTTCCGAGGACCGCGGGCGGCGGCCAGTATCTTGCCGGTCAGAACATCGGCTTCGCAAACACCCACCAGTTGCCGGAACAACAGGTCAAGATCCTCGTAGTCGTCGGGAGACAAGACCGCCCGGCCTTCAACCGAGACCTCCTCCGAACAAAGCCGAGCCAGTCTGAGTCCTTCCACCTTGCGAGAGACCAACTGACACCAACCAATGGTCTCCACGGCCGTGCCTGACGGCATCCAGTCTACAACTCTCGAAAAGTCATTGTCCCCCAGTCCTCCGGTGACCTCGAGAATGTCCGGGGGAGGATTCCAGGGCACGGATCCGTGATCCTCAAGGCGGGTGGGCGGCCATGGCAGGGTCGTATGCTCCATGACGCTGAACGGGTGCCAGTAGCCGCACCACAGCGGAGCGAATATCCCATGCACAATCTGTGGGGTTCGCTCGAACACCCGGGCCAGCAGGGGACCTGCATCGGCGCCGTAGCGGTCGGCCAGCCACTGCCAGGTGTAGGTCTGCCAACGCCGGGAAGGAGCCAGAAAATCCAGCCACTCCCCAATCGGTCGATTGTTGGCGGCATCGGAGGCCCAGCGGGAAAATGCGACGGCGTTGGCGGCATTGGGCGAATCGAAGATGGTTCGGTAGCGACGCCACTCTCGCCCCGACTCATAGGCGATGCGAGCAGTCACCCCGCCGGGTTGCAAGGCATAGAGGGCATCCAGCCGCTCACAGAAGTGACGAGGGTCCACATAGGGAATGTCGGCCCGTCCGTAGTACTCCCCATACACGTCGAACTCGACGATCATGGGTCGCTTCGGGTAGGCGTTGAGGTTGGGATGGGGAACTTCGGCATTGGTGACGAAGTCGAGCACCACGTTCTTGATGTGAATCCAGACGTCCTCGGGAAGACTCTCCATCGCCTCCTTGAAGATAGACCCCTGCCATTGATTCTTACCCACGGCTCCCCAGTCGCGAATAACCAGAGTCTTGCCTGCCCTGCGGCAGGCCCGTTCCATGGCTCCGAACACGCCGGCCAGCCGAGCAACCTGGTGAGTCCGGTCGGGCATTTTCAATACCCCGGGAGTTTCCGTGAGCGAGGTTACAACCAGAATGTCGACTTCCGGCGCCACTTCGAAAAACTCGGTGAGCGTGGCTTCCTCCCAGTCCCGCAGAAAACTCGGATCTCCCGTAGCTGACTCCGGGTATTCCTGAGCGAGCTCGTCCGGAAGATCCCGGCGAACATGGTGCCAGGCCATGACGTCGAGACCGGAGGCCTTGACCCTGCCGAAGAGGTCCTTCATGTAAGTCAGATCCCGGCTACGATCCTCTAAAGTCGAGACCGCCTCCCGGCTGTGCAAGTCTTTGTGCCGAGCCAGCTTGGGAAAGTCCCGAAACGTCTGTCCGCAAAGCACCCAGTTCCGGCAGGGAGGCACCGGTGAACTGGTGTAGGCGTTGGGCAACTGCATGGCCATGTTGGGAAATTCCAGGTGAGTCACGTCGAATCCGGGCGCTTCCCTTGTCGCGCGCTCTGCCGCCTGGGCCAGGTAGGCCCTGTCGTGGTTGACGAGAAACTGCCAACCTCGTAGACCGAAGGGTCGATGGCTCCCTCTCGATCCGCTCTCTGTTGGATTCACTCGCCTTTCTCCTTCTCTTGATTCCATAAGCGGGTTACACCCCGAGGTGTTTCTCCAGCGTGCTCACCAGCGTGGATAGCGTCTTTACACGAGCCCAGAGCTTGTCCTCCGCCTCCACCACCGTCCAGGGAGCGTACGGGGTGCTGGTGCGCTCGATCATCTCCGTGACGGCCCTCCGATAGTCATTCCATCGAGTCCGATTCCTCCAGTCCTCGGAGGTCAATTTGAATCGCTTGTGCGGAGTGCGTTCCCGTGCCTGGAAGCGGCGCAGTTGCTCCTCGGGGCTCAGGTGGAGCCAGAACTTGACGCACACCACACCCTCGGCGGTGAGGTGCCTTTCGAACTCGTTGATCTCCTGGTAGGCGCGCCGCCATTCCTCCTGGCACGCAAAGCCCTCCACCCGTTCAACCAGGACTCGTCCATACCAGCTCCGATCGAAAATGGTCATGTGGCCGGCCTTGGGCAACTGTCTCCAGAAGCGCCACAGGTAGTGGCGGGTCTTTTCCTCGAGGGTAGGGGCGGTAATCGGAACCACCTGGTAGCCTCTCGGATCCAGTTCCTGGGTCAGCCGCTTGATGTTGCCGCCCTTGCCCGCCGCGTCCCAGCCCTCATAAACCACGACACTCGCCACCCGCCGCCCATAACACTCGAACTCCAGATCTCTCAGCCGTTGTTGCAGTCTGGAAAGCTGCTTCTCGTAGTCTTCCCGATCCAGTCGCTTGCTCAAGTCGGACCGGTCCAGCACCGAGGGTTGGGGGTCAACCTCAATGCGGAGGCCTCGACTGCGAATCCCCTCATCGATGTCTTCCACCGTCTGCGTCGACGGTCCCATTGCCTTCAGTCCGTTACCTCGTCTGGACAGATGACCCTTCAGGACGCCAATCAGGTGTTCAAAGATCTTCACTCGGCGGTAGCGCCGGCTATGAGCTTCCACCAGCTTCCACGGCGCATTCACCGTACTGGTCAAGGCAAGCATCTCTTCCGCGGCTTCCAGGTATTTCTTGTAGGCGCGTTCTTTCTTCCAATCCGGCTGGGTCCAGCGCCAACGCTCGAAACGATCGCTCTGCATGCTCGCAAGACGGCGCTCCTGTTCTTTTCTGCTAATGTGGAGCCAAGACTTGATCAGCGCAACGCCGTCGTCCGTTAGCTGGCGCTCGAACTCGCGAATTTCACCTCCGGCCGCCAGGGCACCACCACGGTCCAGGCGCCCGTCCACGCGTTCCTCCAACATTTGTCGATACCAGGAGCGATCCCAGAACACCAGTTTGCCCTTCGCGGGAAGCAGGGTCGAGAAGCGCCAGAGAAAAGGATGGAACTGCTCTTCAACCGTGGGGGCCTGGGTGGTATGGACCTCGAACCCTCTTGGGTCAAGCGGGCGCACCAGGGCATTGATGGCATCTCCCTTGCCTGCCGCGTTCCACCCCTCGAACAGGACCACAACCGGAACTCCGGCGGCTCTGACGGCATGTTGCAGGTCACGCAACTCCTCCCTCAACCGGGGAATGGCTTCCTGGTACTCCTCCTTGCCGATTTTCAGGTCCAGATCAAGAACTTCAAGCATCGGTCCAGAAATCCTCTGCCGCGCCAGGGTTCAGTGCAACCCCTGAACGAATTCCAGCCAGTTCCCTTCCGGATCTTGCGCATAAACGATTCCGAGTTCGCCATTCCGGTAGGATCGAAACTTTGGCTCGGTGACGAATCGAACCCCGCGGTTTCGCAATTCGCTATGGGTCTGCCGCAGATCCTTCACATCGAAGCAGACATGGCCCGCGCCGAGCTGATGTTTGTCCAGGTAACCCTGCCGGGCCGGAGGATCGACGAAATGAACCAGTTCGATCTGATGGTCTCCCGGAAAGCCCACGAAGACCAGTTGTCGATGCGCCCCGGGAATTCCGGTGTGATCCCCTTCCGGTGGAGCCAGGGAGTCGATGCGACGCAGGACGCGCAACCCCAGGACCCGGGTGTAGAAGCGAACCATCCCCTCCAGGTCCTTGACCACGATTCCGGTGTGGTGAAATCCCTCGATCAATCGAGCCTCCTACGCGGAACCGCCAACCCTTGACTGCCTGCCGTCCTCGGTCGAATGACTGGGTTGCGGCGAACTCAACTTGTAGAAATAACGGTCTACCAGATGAGCGGGGGCAGGACCGGTGCGCTTGCTGACCAGGAACCCCAATCCGAACGATACAATCAGTCCCCACAGGTTGGGGTGGAAACCCAGCAAATCGATGCGGCTTCCCCCAAACAGCGTCGGAAGGAAGAATCCGACCATCACCACGAAGCCGCCGACCATGGCGCTCAGCGCCCCCTGTCGAGTCATTCCCTTCCAATAGAGTCCCAGCATGATGGGACAAAGAAAGGTGGCGGCAAACCCGCTGCCGGTAAATACGATGATTCGTTGCAGAAAGTCGGGTGGCCGCGTGGCCAGCAGCGTCACCAAGATGCCCACGATCACGGTGGTGGCGTAGCTGGCTCGCTTGACCGTTCGATCGCTGACCCGAGGGTTGATCGTACGCTGGTAAATGTCTCGCACCAGACCGGAGCTGATCATCAGAAGAAAGCTGTCGACTGTCGACATGACGGCGGCAAAGGGGGCCGCCACCAGGACTGCTCCCAGGATCTGGTAGGCGAGCCCCATGTCCCCCACGACTCGGGTGGCCACCAGGACCATGGCCTTGTCGGAGTTTTCGGCGTTCAACTCGGGTATGAGCACCCGGGCCGCCACGAGAATGAAGACCAGGGGCAGATAAATCATGGAGTAGAACCCGGTGACGGTCAGGATGGCCCGCTTCAGAGTCCGGCTATCCTTGAAGGCCATCAATCGCAGCATGGTCCCGGGCTGCCCCATGCCGGTAATGGCCCACATGAAAAAAAATGAGATGGCCATGCCCAAGGGATGAAAAGGCTCTCCCCGGGCAGAGCGGCCCGGCCCGAACAGCACCTCGTCGCCGCGCAGGAATACAAAGCGTTCCGTACCCCGGGCGCCGTCCAGGCCTACGATTCCCGTGGCTCCCCTTTCGGTCGACTGTCCGAATCGATCGGTGACAATCTCATTGTTGTCGTAGGGAAAGCTGACCCGGAAGCGTGGGCCCAACCTCGGGTGTTGCTCGATGGCTCCCTTGACATCGTTGCCGGTAGTGGTGGGCTGCCCGTCCCCGTCGGTTGCCAGGAAGACTTCGATAAAGCGCTGCTCCGCCCCAACCCCTGGATCCCAGCGGATCTCCAGGGGTGCATTGGCTCGCTGCGGGTGACGATAGATCAGGCCGGCCGTATCCAGTTGTCCCCGGGCTTGAATGACCAGGTCGTTATAGGCGCCCGGCACCGAGGTAACCAGCGTCGGCGGGCGATCCCTGAGCTTGCGGTTGATCGACTCCATCCCTCCGCCCTGCCTGAGGACCACCGGAAGCAGGAGGGTAATGCCCAGAACCATTACGATCCCTTGCAGGACGTCGGTCCACACGACCGCTCGAAATCCTCCATAGGCCGTGTAGAAGACCACGGTGACTGCAAAGATGATCAGCCCCGCACTGTAACCCCAATCGGCCGGCAGGTTGAATGTCTCCTCGATGATCAGGGCTCCCGCCTTGAACTGGGCAATCAAATTGCAAACGGTAAAGAAAATGATGGTAGAGGTTGCAAACAGCGCCAGAGCCGTCGAATCGTATCGGTCACGAAGCACGTCGGGGATGGTGATGGCTCCCGTCTTGCGGGCAACCTGGTTCAACCGCTTCCCCAGCACCCCCATGCTGCACACTCCGGCAACCATGTAGCTTGCAATCCAGAAGGCCAGCACCCAGCCATAGCTGTATATCAGGGAGGGGAATCCGGTAAAGCTCCCACCGGAAGCCGCCGTGGCCGCAAAGGTGAAGGCCAGGGCCCAGCTTCCGAGCCCCCGGCTCCCCAGAAAATATTCACCCAGGAAAGACTTGGTCGCCAGCAGACGATGGGAGAGCCCCGCCAGCACAAACACACAGGCGATGTAGGCTACAAAGGTGATGATGGTGGCCGGACTGGTCTCAGTCATGGATTTTCCCCGGCTCGTCCCGCTCCGCTCAAGTCATCTTCCACAAAAAAAAATAGGCAGTAGAGCACGGTGATGACCACTGCCACCACCCAGGGCACAATCACCCCAAAAAACACCCAGTCCGGCACACCCAATCCGAACGGGGTGGTCAGGGACTGAGGATGCCTGTCAAACGCGGTCAAGGGTCCGACCAGCTTACCGATGGAGGGCCCGGTGGCGTTGGGGTGGGGTTCGTGCACCAGGTAGCCGGCGAGGTAACAGTAGGTCACCGTGTACAGGCAACAGGCTAGCCACAGGAGGAGGAGGAAGACACATTCCCGAAGCGAGTTGCGAAAGACCGGATCCACCGTCTTCCGCGGCTGGATTGAATCGGCGGTCACCGCGTATCACCTCGGCCGGCAGCCTCCACGATGGAGTCGGCCGAATTCGTCGCCGAGGAGACCGCGGACGGAAATGCCATCATCTGCAAGGGTTGGGTCGGAATGGCTCAAGGCAGGCGGTGAGAGGGTTCCCCGCATCCATACAACAGGCTCCGGGAGCGAGAATCCAATCGATCCTACAAAGGCAACCGCCAAGCCGGCCGATCAAGGTACTGAAAGATCAACTGCTTTTCACCATGCCACTAGCGACCCGGTGAGAAATGCGGGCCGGCAACAGCCGGCGACCCGCACACTCTACCACGAAACCCCCGGCCGTTGAAGACCCGGTCCGGGCACGGAACATGCCTCCCTCCGCGACCCTCTCAACGGCCTGCGGATCCCGACCCGGAGGCGATTCGAGAGCGGTTTCCGTTGCAGTCCGACCGAACCGTTCCGAGCTGAAACCCTTCGACCCACCTTGACATCTGCGCCTTTTTTGTCAATGATCCATCCCGGCTAAGGCGACCGAGGGCGCCACGGAACGACCGCCGTCCATAGAGAACCCGGAATTCCCGCCCACGCGATCAAGCCCAGCTGTAGCAAACCTCAAACCGGCTGCGCCCCACCCTGAAATCCACGGTATCCCGGGGCGCCGCATTCCCCTTATGCAACGCCGACCTGCGAACTTTCCCGAGGCGGTTGCGTTCGGAATTGATTCTTGGAGCCCATTTGAATGAGGAGCTGATTGGATGATGCAAACTTGGATGACCTACTTTCCGATTGCAGGACTCATTGGGTTGGCCGTCGCCATGGTCATATTTATTTCCCTCAAGCGATTGCCGGCCGGCAGCGAGTTGATGCGCGGTATTTCAGACCAGATCCAAATTGGCGCCATGACTTACCTGAAGCGCCAATATCTGACTCTGTTCTTCTTTGTCACCATTGTCGCCGTCCTTCTGGGCCTGTTCTTGCAGTGGGACACTTCGCTTGCCTTTGTTTCAGGGGCTCTCTGCTCGGCGTTGGCAGGCTTCCTGGGAATGAGGGCGGCCACCAGCGCCAACGTCAGGACCACCCAGGCCGCCAAGGAGGAGGGGCAGGGCAAGGCGTTGCTCACCGCCTTTAACGGCGGCGCCGTCATGGGAGTGAGTGTCGCCAGCCTCGGATTGATCGGCCTGGGCGTGCTGTTTCTGATCTATGGAAGGCCGGAAACCGCCAGCGTCATCAACGGATTTGCCATGGGAGCCAGCTCCATTGCGCTGTTTGCCCGAGTCGGAGGTGGCATCTATACCAAGGCAGCCGACGTTGGAGCCGACCTGGTGGGAAAGGTGGAGGCCAATATCCCGGAGGACGATCCAAGAAACCCCGGCGTGATTGCCGACAACGTCGGTGACAACGTGGGCGACGTGGCCGGCATGGGAGCGGACATTTTCGAGTCCTATGTCGGTTCGATCGTGGCAACCATCGCTATCGGAGCCACCTTGGCCACCGAAAAGCTGGCAGCCCTGAAAGCAACGCCTCAGGTGAGCGACTCGGAAGCCACGACCATCCTGATGGCCCTGCCATTGATGCTGGCGGTCACCGGCCTGATTGCCTCTTTCGTAGGCATCTTCTCCATGAAGGCCCTCAAACGGATCTCCCCCGCCTCGGCGCTTCGCTACGCGACCTATATCGCGGCCGCCCTGTTCCTGTTGAGCGCCTACGGCCTGGTCTCGACCTATGCCGTGAGCGACCAGGTGTTCTGGGCGATCCTTTGGGGCACCCTGGCCGGCATCTTCATTGGGTTGATTACCGAGTACTACACCTCCGGAAAACCCATTCGAAGAATATGCGACGCCAGCAAACAAGGGGCGGCAACCAACATCATCAGCGGCATGGCGGTGGGTCTGGAGTCCGCCGCGTTGCCGGTCCTGGCGATTTGCCTGGCCATCTACATCGCCAATGACACCGCCGGCCTCTACGGGGTCGGGATTGCCGCGGTCGGGATGCTGGCAACCGTGGGCATCACCATGTCGGTCGACGCCTACGGGCCCATCGCAGACAATGCCGGGGGCATATCGGAGATGTCGCGCCTGGGGCCCGAGGTGCGCAAGATCACCGACAGCCTGGACGCCCTGGGGAACACGACAGCGGCCATGGGCAAGGGTTTTGCCGTGGGTTCGGCCGCCCTTACGGCACTGGCGCTGTTTGCCGCCTACTCTCAGGCGGTGGTTGGTGCGATCCAGAGCAAGCTGGAGGCGCTGACGAGCGCACAAGTGGAACTCACCGATCAATGGAAACAGTACGCAGGCCTGCTGGCCGACGGAGAGACACCGCTCCGGATCGTGATCACCGAGCCTACGGTGGTGATCGGACTCTTCATCGGTGGAATTCTGCCCTTCTTTATTGGAGCTCTCACCATGACTTCGGTCGGCAAGGCGGCAGGCAATATGGTCGAGGAGATCCGCCGCCAGTTCCGGGAAATCCCCGGCCTGCTGGAAGGCAAGGAAGGGGTGGTTCCCGACGCTGCCCGGTGCGTGGATATCTCCGCCAGCGCCGCCTTGCGCGAGATGATCCTTCCCGGAATTACCGCCGTGGTGGCGCCGGTCATCGTGGGCTTTCTGCTGGGACCGGCTGCTCTGGGTGGCATGCTGGCCGGGGCTACCGTTTCGGGGGTGTTGCTGGCGCTGGTGATGGCCAACGCCGGAGGGGCCTGGGACAACGCCAAGAAGGCCATCGAGAAAGGCGACGTGGCCGGAGAGCAGAAGGGCAGCGATGCTCACAAGGCCACGGTGGTGGGAGACACGGTGGGAGATCCCTTCAAGGACACTTCCGGCCCCTCCATGAATATCCTGATCAAGCTGATGTCGGTGGTGTCGCTGGTGATCGCCCCCCTACTGGTCTAACCCAAAGCGCGCCCCTCGTCGCCCGGGGGGCGGCTTGACGCGCGGGTCGGTCGCGTGTATAAAATGCGGCCAGTGCCAGGGTTTGCGATCAGGCGAGGTACCCAAGTGGCTAAGGGAGAGGTCTGCAAAACCTTTATTCAGGGGTTCGAATCCCCTCCTCGCCTCCAGACTCTCCTTTCTTCGACTCCGCATTGCCTTCGACCGACTCCGGCGCCAACCGATTCCCTGCCGCTCAACCCGCCCACGACTCGCGGCGGCTTGCCTGAAACAACCGAAAAAAGACAAAAGAAAAAGAGGAATCCACGAAGGGCCACTAAGGCGTTGAGGTGAACCGTAACGGGACACCACGCTCGCGAAGGGAAGATCGATTTCTGATTGTTTCACTTTCGTATGATCCACACACCAGGGCGGGGGCCGGGCTTACCTGAGAATATGCTGCTTTTGCCGGCTTCCTCGAGAGCGGCGAAGCCGCGGCAGCACTTAGCCGTGGGCGTCAGCCCATGGGAAACATCGCCTATGGGTGTCGAGCCGCGTAGGCGGCGGCAGCAAATGCCCGTGAGCCCAAGTGACGCACAAGCCGACGCAAGGATGAGCCTTTTGCAAAATTCGGCAGCGTGACCCTTGCCGGGAATGGCCACAAAAGGCACAAAAACACAAATAGAGCAGACCACTGGAAGCCTGCAAGCAGTTGACTCCCGAACATGTCGCAGAATTTCCGGGCTCTCTGCGTGCATCCGGTCAACGCGACGCCATCGGGAACAACTTCGGATCGTCAAGACTCGAAATCAAGAAATTCGTTTTGTGACTTTTGTGCTTTTTGTGGTGAATCCGTATTACTTACGAGACCGCACCCGATATTGAAAACGGCAGGACATCACATTTGCCGGCAAAATGACCTGCCCCTGCCAATCTTGCAAAAGGCTCGGTCTGTCAGCGGAGTTGCAACTTGTCTGATGTCATCAGCGGAATAGCGCGGGGAGACGCGGCTTTCTCCCACCGAAAAATCGTTCTGGCAGCTCGCCCCCAGGGCATGCCCAAGTTGTCGGACTTTGAGCTGGTCACCTCCCAACTCCCGGCTCCCGCTCCGGGACAATGCCTCGTCCGCGGGCTCTATCTCTCCCTCGATCCCTATATGCGCGGCCGCATGGACGACCGCAAATCCTATGCGGAATCGGTGCAGGTGGGGCAGGCGATGATCGGTCAGGTCGTGGGGCGGGTGGTGGCCTCGCAGCATCCGGGCCTCCAGCCCGGAGATCCGGTAGTGGGAGATTTGGGTTGGCAGGAGCTCGCGGTCGTGCCGGCCGAGGCGTTGACCCGAGTGGACCCGGGACAGGAATCGCTTTCCACGGCTTTGGGCATCTTGGGGATGACCGGCCTGACGGCCTACTTTGGCCTGCTGCACGTCTGCCAGCCGCAAGCGGGAGAAACAGTGGTGATCTCGGGAGCCGCCGGAGCGGTTGGATCCACCGTCGGGCAGCTTGCCAAGATCAAGGGATGCCGCGTGGTTGGTGTGACCGGCTCTCAAACCAAGGCGCGCTACCTCAAGGAGCAGATGGGATTCGATGAGGCGCTGGTGTGGGGTTCGGAGCCCAGTGGCCCGGACCGCCTGGCGGCCCACTGCCCCGATGGCATCGATGTCTACTTCGACAACCTGGGCGGCGCGGTCACCGATGCGGTGGTGACGCTGCTCAACCTGAAGGCTCGAGTGGCCGTCTGCGGGCAGAGTTCTCAATACAACCTGGACCGTGCCGAGCAAGGGCCGCGCTGGTTGCGCAACCTGATTATCAAGCGGGCCAGGATCCAGGGGTTTCTGGTGTGGGACTTTGTGTCACAGCATCCCCAAGCCTTGCGGCAACTGCAGGACTGGCTCAGGTCCGGCAAGCTACGCAACCGGGAGCACGTGGTGGAGGGTATCGAAAACGCCCCCAGGGCCTTCATCGAGATGCTGGAGGGCCGTCACCTTGGAAAGTACCTGGTCAAGCTGTCTCCGGAGTGATCGCCCCGACGAGCGGAGGGGATCAGTCCATCAGAAATGTCTGCATTATCGGCAACGTCCGGGAATGTATCGACCAACTGCAGTCGCTGAAGCAGGAAACCGGAGGATTCGGAACCCTTCTGATGATCACCCATGACTGGGACGACAAAGCCAAGTGGCTCCGCTGCATGGAGCTGTTGGCCAACCAGGTGGTTCCGGCGCTCTCCCGCTGATCCCCTTCCCCACCGAAGATACCCGAACGACAGGGTCAGGACATGACCATGCCGCCGCAAATGTTGAAGGCTTGCCCGGTAATGGCGGCCGACTCGTCAGAGGCCAGCAGTACCGCCATCGGAACGATTTCCTCAGGTTGCAGCCGTCTCCCGATTGGAGTGAGACCCGCCTCCAGTTCCGCAAACTCGATTCCCATGCGCTGGGAGTCATAGCGGATTCGTCGATCGTTCATCTCGGTCTGCACGGGACCGGGACAGATGGCGTTGACCGTGATGCCCTCCTTGGCTATTTCCAGGGCCAGGGTACGGGTGAGCCCCAGCAGCCCGTGCTTGGAGGCGGCATAGGCCACTCCGTGGAATTGAGGCGTCCTGGAGGCTATCGAGGCGATGTTGACGATGCGACCCTGCTTCCTCTTGACCATGGACGGCAGAACCGCCTTGCAAAGCAAGTAGGGAGCGGTCAGGTTCAGAGCCAGAGAACGATCCCAGAACTCGTCGTCAAAATCGCTGACCGGCTTCGGATTCGAGCTGCTGCCCAACCCGGCGTTGTTGACCAGGATGTCCAGGCTTCCCAACTCCTTTTCGGCCAGGCCGACCAAGCCCGGGACGGTGGACAAATCCAGCAGGTCGGCCGGAATGGCCACGGCTTTCCCTCCTGAATCCTGAATCTCTTGAACCAGTGAATCCAGATCTTGCACGGTTCGGGCCGTGACGGCCACCCGGGCGCCCTGGGCGGCAAACCCCAGGGCGATGGATCGCCCGATGCCGCGGCTGGCTCCGGTGATCAGAGCTGTCTTGTCTTTCAGCTTGAGTGATTCCATCAGTCAGATCCTTTCCTGTTTTCAGCCTGATTGGTTGAGTGGAAAGAATACCCTCAAGCAGGCTTCCTTTCAATCGGAGGAAACGGGTCTGTTTCGACTCTCCAACCCCATGGGACCTCAGCCGATCCCGATAGCCGAGGCTGTTCTCTAGAGAACGCTAACCGGCGCTGGGGGGCTTCCGGCAAGGGTTCTCAACCCGCTGTCTCAAGAAGCCGGAGCCAGTACAAATCCTTGACATTCATGGTAAAAGGGGCTAGGTTGGCGCGACCCGGCAATCGGAGGGCTGGAGACCATCCGGAATGCAAAAGTGGCCGTTCTTCAGCCATATCAAGCCCTTTCTTCCACTCATCGCGGCCGCCACCCTGCTGATGGGTCTGGCAACGGGCCTCAAGGGCTTCCTGGCCGTCTTGGTCGGACCGGTACTGGACTACGTTCTCGTTCCCGATCCCCCAATTCGCGTTCCTCTCGGAACGCTGCCCATCCTTTCCAAGGAAATCTACCTGGAACAAATCAATCCTTTTCCCATTGATGCCCCCTGGCTGGTGGTGGGATTGCTGGGGGTTCTGGTCACGCTGGCCAAAGGAGTGTCCGAATACAGCTCGACCTATATCCTGAACTATGTAGGCCAGTCCTGCGTGGCACGCCTGAGAGAAACTGCCTACGAAAATGTGGTCTATCAATCGTCCCACTTCTTTTACAAGCACACCACCGGAAACCTCATTTCACGGATCACCAACGACATCGAAAAGATACAGTTTGCTTTCTCCACCAACCTGGCCGACGCCCTGAAGCAAACGCTGACGTCGGTAACGTTTCTCACCATACTGTTTTATCTCGACTGGAGGCTGGCTCTCATCATCTTCCTGGCAGCACCCCTGATCGTTCTTCCCTCCAGGGTCCTGGGACAATTTGTGCGGCAGTTCAGCCGGGCCAGCCAGGAAAAGCTGGGTCAGGTCGCCGAGATTCTTCAGGAGAGCATCAGCGGCCAGCGTATCGTCAAGGCCTTCTCCATGGAGCAGTTCGAGCTGGACAGGTTTCGGCGTGCCGTTCGACAAGTGGCCAGGATCAATCTCAGGCACCTTCGTCTGCAGGCGCTGCCGTCTCCACTCATGGAGCTGTTGGGAGCCTTGCTGCTGGTGCCTCTGCTCTACTACGCCCAGCAGGCGATCGGCCAGGGACGGATGAGCCAGGGAGATTTCGGGGTGTTTTTCGTAGCACTGCTCAGCCTGTACGAACCCATTCGGCGCATGAGCGGCATCTACATGAACTTTCAACATGCCAGAGGCGCGTCCGGCAAGGTCTTCCAGATCATGTCCGAGCCTCGCCAGGTGGTTGAAGAGCCAGATGCCGCCGAGCTGGCCGATTTTCGACATCAGATCGAGTTCCGGCGGCTGAGCTTCAACTACCCCGAGAGCGGCCTCCCGGTGTTGCAAGGAATAAACCTGAGAGTCGGCCGCGGCGAAGTGGTGGCCCTGGTCGGACCCAGCGGTTCGGGCAAAACCAGCCTGGTCAATCTCATCCCCCGTTTTTTCGATCCCACCGAGGGCCAGGTGCTGATCGACGGGATCGATATTCGACAACTCAAGCTGTCCTCGCTGCGTGGCTTGATGGGGATGGTGACTCAGGAAACCATCCTCTTCAATGACACACTGCGCAACAACATCTGTTACGGCAGGTCCCAGGTGACGGAGACCGAGATGCGCCAGGCGGCCCGGGCGGCCCTGGCCGAGGAGTTCATCCTGGGGCTTCCCAGCCGATACGAGGCCACCATCGGCGAGCGAGGCCAGCAACTCTCGGGAGGACAGCGGCAGAGATTGGCCATAGCTCGTGCGCTTCTGAAGAATGCTCCCATTCTGATTCTGGATGAAGCCACCTCTTCCCTGGATACCGAGGCTGAGATTCTGGTGCAGCGAGCACTGGCCAATCTCATGCGCGGGCGAACAGTGATTGTGATTGCCCACCGGCTCTCCACCATTCGACGGGCCGATCGTATTGTAGTCATCGAGCAGGGAAAGATTACCGAGGTCGGGACTCACTCCGACCTGATGGAGAAGCGAGGACTGTACCAACGGCTGCACGATCTTCAGGTGGAAGGCGACGAGCCCGAAGTGCCGCCCCTCTCTTGACCGGAATGACCTGTATGCCTCGGGATCCGGAGGCGGTAGCAAAAAACGGGTGCTCATGATCCACAGCATGACCGGATATGGTCGCGGCCAGTGGCAGGAGGAAAGTTGGCTCTGCCGGGTCGAGGTCAAGTCAGTCAATCACCGCTACCTGGACATCCACAACCGGCTGCCTTCCGAGTTCTCAAGCCTGGACGGCAAGGTCAGAAAGTGGGTCCAGGAACGAATCAAGCGAGGTCGCATCGATCTCTTCCTGAAGATCGAAAACGCGGACGACCCGGGATTCAGCCTCAATCGACCGCTATTGGAGGGCTACCTGGACGCTCTGAGGCTTCTGCAAAAGGACTATTCCATAGGGGGAAACGTCGACCCGAGCCAGCTTCTGAGAATGCCCGGATTGCTGGCCCAGGAGTCGGTCCCCATTTCGGGTGCACAGTTGTCCCTGCTCGAGGCCGGGATCGCCAGCGCCGTGGGCCAGGCCCTGAGCGACCTGGTGACCATGCGGAGAACGGAGGGCCAGGTTCTGGAAGTTGAAATCCGGCAGCACCTGGACGCCCTGGAGACTGAAGCCCAACGGATCGAGACTCAGTCGGAAGGACTGTTGGAGTTGCATCGAGACCGTCTGAAAGCTCGCATGGAAACCATTCTTGCCGAGGTTGACGTCGACCCCGCCCGCCTGCTTCAAGAGGCCGCCCACCAGGCCGAGCGCGGAGATATCCGAGAGGAAGTATCCCGGCTGTTCAGCCACCTGGCACAGTGTCGAGTCCTGTTGTCGGGCTCAGGCGAAGTGGGCAAGAAGATCGATTTCATGATGCAGGAAATGAACCGCGAGGCCAACACCATCCTGTCCAAGAATTCCGGCTTGGCGGACCGCAGACTGGATATCACCAATGCGGCCATCACGATCAAGACCGAGATCGAAAAAATTCGCGAGCAGATCCAGAATGTGGAATGAGCTGGTGTTCCGTCTCAGAAACAGGGTTGCAAGATCGGGAAAATGAAGGCAAAGGGACAGATTTTTGTCGTGTCGGCCCCGTCCGGATCGGGCAAGACCACGTTGTTGAGAAAACTCCTTGAGGAAGATGAGCGATTGAGCTTCTCGGTGTCCCACACCACCCGAAAACCGAGAGGCCGGGAGCAAGACGGCAAGGAGTATTTCTTCGTCAGCGAGGCGGAATTTGAAGCCATGATCGACCGCGACCAATTCCTCGAGCATGCCAGGGTCTTCGGCAATTATTACGGCACCTCGCGGAAGTACGTGGAGGAGTGCATCGCCGCCGGCACCGACCTGCTCCTGGACATCGACACCGATGGGGCTGCTCAGGTAAGAAGCCGACTTCCCGAGGCCGTGACCATCTTTATCATGCCCCCTTCATTCCAAGCGCTCAGGCAACGCCTCGAAAAACGCCACCTGGACAGTGCCGAAACCATCCGGCAGCGCCTGGAGTGGGCGAGCCGGAAAGAAATCCATCAGTTCCGCCACTACGATTACGTCGTGGTCAACGACCGGATCAGCCGGTCCCATGAGCAGCTCCGCTCAATCGTGCTGGCGGAGAGATGCCGTCGAGACCGCTCGCTTCAACAGATCGAAACTATCCTGAAATCCTTTGGAGGAGATACCATTGACCAGTAACATCGGACGAATCGACAGCAAATTTCGATACATCATTGTGGCGGCCAAGCGAACCAGGCAACTGCAAGGCGGTTCCACCCCACTGATTCAGGGTCTTTCGAAAAAATTCACCCGGATCGCCCAAGATGAAGTCGCCGCGGGACTGGTGAACTTTGAGATCGTGGCAGGAGAATCCCAAGAGGAAGAAGAGGCCCCATCGACCGACGCCGGACCGATTCCCCATTGAGATTCACCGCAGGCAGGCAGTTTTCCGGAGGCCGTTTAGTCCCATGAATCCGAGCCTGATTGTTTTGGGTGTCACCGGGTGCATTGCCGCCTACAAGTCCGCCGAGCTTCTGCGCCTGCTTCAAAAGCAGGGATTCGAAGTACAGGTGGTCCTCACCGAGCACGCTCAGCAGTTCGTCACGCCAATGACGCTGGCGGCCTTGAGCCGGCGTCGCGTCATCACGACCCTGTACCAGCAGGAAAAGCGCGGTGAAGGCCCCCAAGAAGTGGCCATAGAACACGTTCAGCTTCCCCAAGCTGCCGGCGCTCTTCTGGTGGCGCCCGCCACGGCCAACTGCCTGGCCAAGTTCGCCGGCGGCATCGCCGACGATTTCCTCTCGACCCTTTACCTGGCGACCACCGGTCCGGTGGTTGTAGCTCCCGCCATGAACGTGCATATGTGGAACCATCCGTCGGTGACGGAAAACGTCGAGCGGCTTCGCTCTCGGGGAGTGATCCTGGTGGACCCGGAAGAGGGCTACCTGGCCGAAGGAATCGAAGGCAAGGGTCGAATGGCCGACCTGGGAACCATTGTGAGCACCCTGGTGAAGGCTGCTCGAGGCACCCGGGATCTGGCCGGAGAGACTGTTCTGGTCACGGCCGGTCCCACCTGCGAAGACATCGATCCCGTCAGATATCTGACCAACCGGTCCTCCGGGAAGATGGGTTACGAGATTGCCTCCGCAGCTCAGGCTCGCGGAGCCACAACCATTTTGGTCAGCGGCCCTACCCGGCTTCCCCCACCGGCCCAGGTCCGATGTCTCAGCGTGCGTTCCACCGAGGAAATGAAATCCCAGGTGCTCCACCATTTTTCCGGAGCCACCATTGTGATCAAGGCTGCCGCAGTGGCCGATTTCAAACCCGACACGCGGTCCCGCCAAAAGTTGAAAAAGGGACAGGCCCCCCAACACCTGTCGCTGGTCCCGACGCCCGACATCCTGGCTGAGTTGTCCAGCCGCAAGGACAGTCAGATTCTGGTGGGATTCGCCGCCGAGACCGAGCGGGTGCTGGAAAATGCCCGGAAAAAGTTGGCAGCCAAGAAGCTGGACCTCCTGGTGGTGAACGATGTCACACAGGAGGGGGCGGGTTTTGACGGGGATACCAACGTGGTTACCATGATCACCGGCGAGGGTTCGGAAATCTCGCTGGGAAAACGTTCCAAGAGAGAGATTGCTCACGCCATCCTGGACCAGGTGGTTGGGTTGAAGAAGCGCCATGCCTGACAATCCCCATCCCGTCCTGCTGGAGCAATTGAAAGCCCACCTGGAGTATTTCGCGGAATCCGGGATCGACGGTTTCGCTCCGAAAGCCGTGAGCGGAGCGCTCAAATTAGCGGCATCCGTGCGCGACAAATCGAAGAGCCGTGCCCCCCGACCACAGCAACCCGCACCCTCGACCCAGACTTCCCTGTTCGCCGAGTCCGGCCCGGCAAGCGTTCGAGACTCTTCCCTGGAAGAGGTCCGTGATGACCTGGGGGACTGCCGGAGGTGCAAGTTGTGTCAGGACCGCACCCACATCGTCTTTGGTTCCGGCAACCCGCAGGCCCGACTGGTCTTCGTCGGCGAGGGACCTGGCGCTGACGAGGACCGACAGGGTCTTCCTTTCGTGGGGCGGGCGGGACAACTGCTGACCAGGATGATCGAAGCCATACAGATGCGGCGGGATGAGGTCTACATCTGCAACGTGGTGAAATGCCGGCCACCCGGAAACCGCACGCCCCAGGAAGAAGAGGTCGCCGCTTGTTCGCCCTTTCTGGTTCGGCAGCTCGCGGTCTTGCAGCCCGAGGTGGTTTGTTGCCTCGGCCTTACCGCGGCCCAAACCCTCTTGCAAGTCAGGACCCCGATAGGCCGGCTCCGCGGCAAGATTCACTCTTTCCGGGGAGCCCGACTTGTGGCCACCTATCACCCGGCCTACCTGCTGAGGAATCCCGCCGCCAAGCGGGATGTCTGGGAAGACCTCAAAAAGATACGCTCCCTCCTTTCCTCCTCATAGCTTTGCCTGAAACAAACGAAAAAAGAGTAATCCACGAAGGACCACGAAGAACGACGAAGGGCCACTAAGGCGTTGAGGTGAACCGCGACGGGATACCACGGTCACGAAAGGATTGTCGATTTCTGATTGTTTCACACTTGTATGATCCGCCCGGTTCGGCGGGCGCTGGGCTCGCGGACAAACGGGAGTTTTCCAGAAGGCGACCGTCGGCTTTCAGAGAATTCGCCCGCCGGATGCCCTCCATCGCACCATCGGGACGCCCACCCGGGAGCGCGGGCGTCTCGCCCGCACACGACTTGGCACCATTGTAACGATCCCCACAATGGCCGGTTTGGTGCACTGTGCGAGGAAGTGGCCCTGAATCGCAGGCTGTTTGCACCAATAAGGTTGCGGGCGGGACGCCCGCGCTCCCGGGTGGGCATTCTCCCCTGACACCGTGACACCTACGTCACAATATTGCAGAAGCACCCGGGCGCCGCTCGTCATTGACCGAGCTCCATCCCTATTCGTCCCCATTCGTGTTCATTGGTAGTTCGTCTTCATTTCCAAAACCAAAACGGCTGGCTGTTTATCCTGTCTATCCTGTATATCCATGTTCAATAAGTTGAAAAACGGTTTAACGGGACATGGTCCTTCTTCGCATAGGCCATGAAGGTTCCTTGTTTCTCTCTCGTATGATCCGCCCTGTTGTTTGGAGCGGGGGGCCGCCTTGCCTGATAAACGGCTATCAGCCGGGAGTGCAAGCCGTTGAAAAACCGCCCGGTTCAGAGGCACGCCCCGGTTGCCTGGGTCCCGCGGGGTATGGTAGCATCCAGGCTTTTTGCCGCCGGTTCAAGGCCGGTGGTAGTCATGTCCTCATTGGAAAGGATTTCACCATGAAGGTCTATTCGCCTGCGGATATACGCAACGTTGCCGTGACAGGACACGGATCCTCGGGGAAGACTTCCCTGGTTGCAGGCTGTCTCTACGCCGGCGGCGTCGGCAATCGTCTGGGACGGGTCGACGAAGGGACCACGCTTACCGACTTTGATCCGGAGGAAATTGAACGGAAGATCAGCACGTCCAGCGGCCTCGCTTTCATGGAATGTGGCAAGACCAAGGTCAACCTTCTGGACACTCCGGGGAAAGGCATCTTTATTCAGGATGCCCGCAACAGCATGCGAATCGCCGAGGCCGCACTCATCGTCGTCGACGCCGTGGCCGGCGTTGAGGTCCAAACCGAGAAGGTGTTTCAATTCGCCCAAGAGTTCAATTTGCCGGTTGCCTTCGTCTTGAACAAGCTCGATCGAGAGAACGCGGATTTCGAACGTGGGATCTCCCTCCTGCAGGAACATTTCGGCCGCACGGTCATTCCGATACAGATTCCCATCGGCGATGAAAAGAACCTCAGCGGAATCATTGATCTGGTTGAGTTGAAAGCTTCCCGGTACGAACCCAATGGCGATGGAAAGGGAACCCCCATCGAAATTCCGGAGTCCCTCAAGGAAGCGGCTGAAACGGGTCATGAGACGATTGTGGAGATGGTTGCCGAAGGTGACGACCAATTGATGGAGCAATTTTTCGATCAGGGCACCATTCCCAACGAGGATCTGGTCCCTGGGTTGAAGCATGCCGTCACGGAGCGACTCATTTTCCCCGTCTTCTGCTGTTCGGCCCTCCTGAACGTGGGATCCAGCGATTTGGTGGACTCCATCGTCAATTACCTTCCTTCCCCCGACGAATCCAGTTCCCGACTTGGAGGCGACGGGGAGGGCTCCGGCCAACGCCAGGGCAAGGAAAATGAGCCCGTCTCGGCTTACGTCTTCAAGACTGTCGCAGACCCTTTCGCAGGCAGACTGTCCTACCTCAAAGTGGTTTCAGGAGTCGTGGAGAACGACGCCACGCTGTCCAACTTCAATCAGGATCTTTCGGAGAGACTCTCCCACTTGTCCGCCCCTCAAGGCAAATCCTCAGTGGAAGTGGCCAAGCTGTTTCCCGGAGATATCGGTGTGGTGGCAAAACTGAAGGAAACCGTTACCGGAAACACGCTGGGGGACAAGGACCACCCCATCCTGTACGACAATCTGAACTTCCCGGAACCGCTTATCTCTTTCGCCGTGGCACCCAAGTCGCGAGGGGACGAAGACAAGATCAGCAACGCACTCCACAAGATTCTGGAAGAAGACCCAACCTTGCGCTTCGGCCGGGATCAGCAAACCAACGAGATGCTGCTGTCGGGCATGGGACAGCTTCACATCGAAATCATCGTGGCGCGCTTGAAAAAGCGCTTTTCCGTCGACGTCGGGTTGAAGACGCCAAAGATCCCGTACCGGGAAACCATTCGTGGAAGAGCGGATGTCCAGGGGAGGCACAAGAAGCAGTCGGGTGGCCACGGGCAATACGGAGACTGCAAGATCCGTATGGAGCCCCTGTCTCGAGGGGGGGATTTTGAGTTCGCGAATGAAATCTTTGGAGGGGCCATTCCCAGAAACTACATCCCGGCTGTCGAAAAAGGGATCCTCGAATCAGCCTCTCGCGGCTATCTGGCGGGATTTCCGGTGGTCGATTTCAAGGTAACGCTCTATGACGGGTCTTACCACGACGTGGATTCCTCCGAGCTGGCGTTCAAAATAGCGGGATCGCTGGCCTTCAAGAAAGCGATGGAGCAGGCTTCGGCGGCACTGCTGGAACCGATCATGGACGTGGAAGTCTATGCACCGGAGGCCTATGCCGGCGACCTGATGGGAGACCTCAACTCCCGCCGCGGCAGGGTGCAGGGAATGGACTCGCGTCCCGGCTCTCAGATCATCAAGGCCCAGGTCCCGATGGCCGAGATGCTTTCCTATGCCCCCACCCTCACTTCAATGACCCAGGGCCGCGGGGACTACACCATGGAGTTTTCGCACTACGAGATCGTGCCGGCCCAGATCGCCGAGAAGATCATCGAGCAGGCCAAAACGGCAGATGAGAAGGATCAGAGTGAGGGATAAAACGATACGAAGGTGAAAGAGATATCCACGAAGGGCCGGGTGAACCAAGCGGCAATCCTTCGTGTTCTACGTGGTCCCCTCCATGGATATCTTTTTCCCGTTCGTGGCCCTTCGTGGATTCTTCTTGAAAACGACGTGCTACGTGGTCACGTGGTCCCTGACGGCCTCTTCGACGAAGGTGGGGCCTTCCGCCTCAACTTCATCTACCGCTTCGATGTCCAAGTCCTCTTGGACTTCGGATTTCAGCTTCACGTTCCGGTAGTAATCCATCCCGGTCCCCGCAGGAATCAGTCTTCCCATAATGACGTTTTCCTTCAGACCGCGCAGATAGTCCACCTTGCCGCTGATGGAGGCCTCGGTCAGGACCCGGGTAGTCTCCTGGAAGGAGGCGGCGGAGATAAACGAGTCGGTTGAAAGCGACGCCTTGGTTATCCCCAAAAGCAGGGGACGTCCCTCCGCGGGCCTGCCGTCAGCCGTAATGGTTCGTTCGTTCTCCTCCTGGAAGCGGAACTTGTCCACCTGCTCCTCCAGCAGAAACTCCGTGTCGCCGACGTCCTCGATTTTTACCCAGCGCATCATCTGGCGAACAATCACTTCAATGTGCTTGTCATTGATATTGACTCCCTGCAGCCGGTAGACCTCCTGGATTTCATTGACCAGGTAGGACTGCAGCTCCTTTTCGCCGAGCACGGCCAGAATATCGTGCGGATTTCGGGGACCGTCCATGAGAGGCTCTCCGGCTCGGACCGAATCTCCCTCCTGCACGTTGATGTGAACACCTCGAGGCAGCGAGTATTCCCGCTCCATCCCGTTGTCGCTGGTTACCGAAATCTTGCGAGTACCCTTTGCGATGTCGCCGTACCTCACCACGCCGTCAATCTCGGTGATGACTGCGGTCTCCTTGGGCTTGCGGGCCTCGAACAACTCCACCACACGGGGCAATCCACCGGTGATGTCCTTGGTCTTGGTGGTTTCTCTGGGAATCTTGGCCAGGATGTCACCGGGGTGCACCTCTTCGCCGTCGACCACCATCAGATGGGCGCGGGAGGGCATGAGATACTTCTTTACCGTCTTCTTCACCGTCCGGGTCTTGCCCGCGCTCTTGCCGTCACCACTCTTGATGATGATCTGAGGCTGCCTCTTCTCATCCTGAGTCTCGGTCACCATCCAATGGGAAAGACTGGTGACCTCATCCACCTCCTCCTCCATGGTCACGCCTTCCACAAGATCCTTGAATTGGATGAACCCACCGGCTTCGGTGAGAATGGCATAGGTGTAAGGATCCCACTCCACCAGGCCTTGCCCGACATGCACGGCCTGTCCTTCCTCCACCTTGATCTTGGCGCCGTACACCACCGAGTAGCGTTCCTTCTCGCGCCCCTTTTCATCCACAACCGCAATCAGGCCATTGCGATTCATGACCACCAGATCGCCCTTCTCGTTACGAACCGTAGCCAGGTTGATGAAACGAATCAACCCTTCGTTCCTGGCTTCCAGGGTAGACTGTTCCGAAACCCGGCTGGCGGCGCCGCCGATGTGGAAGGTACGCATGGTCAACTGGGTTCCCGGCTCTCCAATGGACTGAGCCGCAATGACTCCCACGGCTTCGCCCAATTCAACCATGTTGCCCGTTCCCAGATTGCGGCCGTAACACCTCACGCACACTCCCCGCCGGGACTCGCAGGTAAGCACCGACCGGATCTTGACCCGTTCCACTCCGGCTCCCTGAATCTCGCTGGCCAGGCTCTCGGTGATCTCCTGGTTGACGCCCACAATGGTGCTGACCTCGTAGTCCTTGATCTCCTCCAGCGAAACCCGGCCCACGATTCGATCCCGGAGCGGCTCGATGATTTCGCCGCTCTCCACGATGGGCCCAACCCAAATGCCGTCCAGCGTCCCGCAGTCTTCCTCCGAGATGATGACGTCCTGGGCCACGTCTACCAGTCTCCGGGTGAGATATCCCGAGTCAGCCGTCTTCAAGGCAGTGTCGGCCAACCCCTTACGAGCCCCGTGGGTCGAGATGAAGTACTGCAACACGGTCAATCCCTCCCGGAAATTGGCCTTGATCGGGGTCTCGATAATTTCACCCGAGGGTTTGGCCATCAGGCCGCGCATTCCCGCCAACTGACGGATCTGCTGCTTGGAGCCTCGAGCCCCGGAATCCGCCATGATGTAAATGGGATTGAACTCTATTCCTTCCTGGTTCTTCCTCTCGATTCCGTGAATCATCTCGTCGGCGACCTTCTCGGTGACGTCGGACCAGATTTCGATCACCTTGTTATAGCGTTCCCCCTTGGTGATGGCCCCTTCCTGATACTGGCCCTCAACGTTGAGAACCTCGGTCTCAGCATTGTCCACCAGCTTGGACTTGGCATCCGGAATGAGCAGATCCTCGATTCCAATGGAAATTCCGGCCTTGGTGGCGTAGGAAAAACCAAGGGACTTGATTTCGTCCAGCACCGGAACGGTCTGCTTCTGGCCCAACTTCAGATAGCAGTACTGCACCAGTTGGGACAATCCCTTTTTCTTGAGCAGCCCGTTCACAAACGGCATTCCCTGGGGAAGATGGTCGTTGAGGATGACCCGTCCCACGGTAGTATTGATGAAACCCCGCTTCAGAGTGATGACTTCGGTGTGCAGGACGCTCTGGTCGTCATAAGCGTTGCTGAGATCAATCACTTCCCCGCTGTAGCGAAAGCGAATGGGCGTTAGGGTCTCCACTTCACCCATCTCCAGGGCCAGCAACACCTCCTCGCTGCTGCCGAATGCCCGTCCTTCGCCCCGGGTCCCCGGTTTGGACATCGTCAGGTAATAACAGCCCAGAACTACATCCTGGGAGGGAACGGCAATCGGGATGCCGTTCGAGGGCGACAATATGTTGTTGGCTGAAAGCATCAGAACCGATGCTTCGATCTGGGCTTCCGGTGACAGCGGGATGTGAACCGCCATCTGATCCCCGTCGAAGTCGGCGTTGAAGGCCGTGCACACCAACGGATGGATCTGGATGGCTTTTCCCTCGACCAGAATGGGCTCAAAGGCCTGAATTCCCAGACGGTGCAGGGTGGGAGCACGGTTGAGCAGCACGGGATGTTCACGAATGACTTCCTCCAGGATATCCCACACGATGGGGTCCTGCTGCTCCACCATTTCCTTGGCGGCCTTAATAGTGGTGCAGTGCCCGTCCTGTTCCAGGCGGTTGAAGATAAAGGGCTTGAAGAGCTCGAGGGCCATCCGTTTCGGAAGTCCGCACTGGTGCAACTTGAGGTCGGGTCCCACCACGATCACCGAACGTCCGGAGTAGTCCACGCGCTTTCCCAGCAGGTTCTGGCGGAAACGACCCTGCTTGCCCTTCAAGGTGTCGGAAAGGGACTTCAGGGGACGATTGTTGGCGCCGCGCAGCACGCGCCCCCTCCGCCCGTTGTCAAAGAGCGCGTCCACGGCTTCCTGGAGCATCCGCTTTTCGTTGCGAACTATCACGTCGGGAGCATGGAGCTCGATCAGCTTCTTCAATCGATTGTTGCGGTTGATCACCCGCCGGTAGAGGTCGTTCAGATCGGAAGTGGCGAAACGTCCTCCATCCAGGGGCACCAGCGGGCGAAGCTCCGGCGGGATCACCGGAATCACATCCAGAATCATCCATTCCGGCTTGTTTCCCGACTTTCGAAAGGCATCCACCACCTTGAGGCGTTTGGAGAACTTGAGCTTTTTCTGCTGGGACGTCTCGGTCTTCATTCTGTTGCGGAGATCGATGGACAGTTCCTCGATATCGATCTGCTTCAGGAGCTGCTTGATCGCCTCGGCGCCCATCAGGGCCGTAAACTTGCCCGCATGCTCCTCCATCATCTGTCGATACTTCTCTTCGCCGAGCACTTCCTTTTCGTTCAGGGGAGTATCCCCCGGATCCAAAACCACGTAGGCCTCGAAGTAGAGGATACGCTCCAACTCTCTCAGGCTCAGGTCCAGCAGATGTCCGATTCGACTCGGCAAACCCTTGAAGAACCAGACATGGGAGCAGGGACTGGCCAATTCGATGTGGCCGAGACGCTCCCGCCGCACCTTGGACAGCGTGACCTCGACACCGCACTTGTCGCAGATCACGCCGCGGTGCTTCATCCGCTTGTACTTCCCGCAAAGACACTCCCAATCGGTGACGGGGCCGAAGATCTTGGCGCAGAACAGACCGTCGCGCTCCGGCTTGAAGGTTCGGTAGTTGATGGTCTCAGGTTTGGTGACTTCACCCTTGGACCAGGATCGGATCGTGTCCGGCGAAGCCAGACTGATCCGGATGCTGTCGAAATCCGCGGTGAAGTTTCCCCTGTCATGAGGGTTTGGTCCAAACACTAGCGCCTCCTTGAGAAGCCGACTCCCGTAGATGGTACTGCCCGGCGGTTCCAGCCCCGGGTTACCCAGTGGGAAACCCCGAAAACGGACTGCTTTCCGTCCCTAATTTTGCTCGTACTTCTTCAGCAACTCCACATCCAGGCACAGACTCTGCAACTCGCGAATCAAGACGTTGAAGGATTCCGGCAAGCCAGGCTCGATGGCTGCCTCCCCCTTCACAATGGCCTCGTAGATCTTGGCTCGACCATAGACATCGTCGGCTTTGGCGGTCAGCAGCTCCTGCAGGATATGAGCGGCGCCATAAGCCTCTAGCGCCCAGACTTCCATCTCCCCAAACCGCTGGCCCCCGAACTGAGCCTTGCCGCCCAAGGGCTGCTGGGTGATGAGTGAGTACGGTCCGATGGATCGGGCATGGATCTTGTCGTCCACCAGGTGAGAGAGCTTCAGCATGTAGATATAGCCCACGGTGACCTTCTGCTCGAAGCGTTCTCCTGTCAGACCGTCACACAAGTAACTCTTCCCGGAAAGGGGAAGCCGGGCAGTGCCCAACCGGGACTTGATTTCCTGCTCCGAGGCTCCGTCGAAGACGGGGGTGGAAAAATGCAATCCCAGAGCCCTGGCAGCCCAACCCAGGTGGGCTTCCAGGATTTGTCCCACGTTCATGCGGGAGGGAACGCCCAAGGGGTTCAGCACGATTTCAACAGGAGTCCCGTCCGGCAGATAGGGCATATCTTCCTCAGGCAGAATCCGTGCGATGACTCCCTTGTTGCCATGTCTCCCGGCCATCTTGTCACCCACCGAGAGCTTCCGTTTCATGGCCACATAGACTTTGACCAGCTTGATGACTCCTGGCGGCAACTCGTCGCCCTTCTTCAACTTGGACAATTTGTCTTCGTGAAGCGCCTGCAGCACCTCGATCTGCCGTTGGGTCATCTTCTCGATTTGCAGGATCTGAGACTTCAGTTTTGGATCCTTGCGGCCAATCTTGACTCGACCCAGATCCCTGGCCCCCAGGCGTTGAATAATCTCCCGGCTCAACCGGGTCCGGCGCGCCAGAATTCGTTTTCCGCTCCGCTCGTGGGTCAGATCGGCTGTTAGAACCTCTCCCTCCAGCAGCTCGCAGATCCGCTTGTTGCGCTCACCGGTCAGAATCCGCATTTCATCGTTGAGGTTCCTCTCGATCCGCTCGATTTCGTGGTCCTCAATGGCCTTGGCCCGCTCATCCTTCTCCTGGCCCTTCCTGGAAAAGACCTTGACGTCCACCACCACTCCTTCAATTCCTGGCGGCGTGATCAGAGAAGCATCGCGCACATCGCCCGCTTTTTCCCCAAAGATAGCTCTCAGCAACTTTTCCTCGGGGGTCAGCTGGGTCTCGCCCTTGGGGGTGACCTTGCCCACGATGACGTCGCCGGGCTTGACGCTGGCCCCGATGCGGATGATCCCGCTATCGTCCAGGTCCCGCAGGAAGCTTTCGCTCACGTTGGGAATATCCCGAGTGATCTCCTCGGGTCCCAGCTTAGTATCTCGGGCCTCGATTTCAAACTCTTCGATGTGGATCGAAGTGTAGTAATCGTCCCTGATGAGTCGTTCGCTGACCAGGATGGCATCCTCGAAATTGCAGCCTCGCCAGGGCATGAATCCGACCAGGACGTTTCGGCCCAGGGCCAGCTCTCCCAAGTCGGTGCAGGGGCCGTCGGCCAGCACCTGTCCGGCCTGCACCCGGTCACCCTTGACAATGATCGGCTTCTGGTTGATGCAGGTATTCTGATTGGAGCGACGAAACTTCTTGAGCTGATAGATGTCGGCTCCAACCTCTCGAGACAGTTGGCCGTTCTCTCCCGTTTCCACCCGCACGATAATCCTCTCGGAGTCGACGCTGTCCACCACGCCCGAGCGGCGGCACAGTACAACGGCTCCGGAGTCGTGAGCGGTAACCCGTTCCATTCCGGTTCCCACGTAGGGCGCCTCGGCCCGGAGAAGAGGCACCGCCTGCCGCTGCATGTTGGACCCCATCAAGGCACGGTTGGCATCGTCGTTCTCCAGGAAGGGGATGAGAGAAGCAGCCACACTGACCAGTTGCTTGGGCGAAACGTCGATGTAGTCGATCTCTTCCCGGTTTTTGAGCACGAAGTTACCGGCTTGCCTGGCATTCACCAGGGGGGTTGCGATCCGTCCCTGAGAGTCCAGTTCCACGTTGGCCTGGGCAATGACGTAGCGGTCTTCCTCCCAGGCGGTGAGGCAGAAGGAATAGGGCTCGAATTCCACCAGTCGCTTGTTCTCGCTCTTGAGCCGGCTGTTCGTCTCCTCAACCGACGCTCGTTCCAGATGTTGCCCGATTTTGAGATCGGACTCCCCACGGTTGGTGACGGTGACGTAATCCACCACCTGCCCGTTCTTCACCTTTCGATAGGGGCTTTCGATGAATCCGAACTCGTTGATCTGAGCATAGCAACTCAAGGAGGAAATCAGCCCGATGTTGGGACCCTCGGGAGTTTCGATGGGGCAGATACGCCCGTAGTGAGTGGTGTGAACGTCCCGGACCTCGAACCCGGCTCTCTCTCGACTCAAGCCGCCGGGACCCAATGCCGACAAGCGCCGCTTGTGGGTGATCTCCGACAGGGGGTTGGTCTGATCCATAAACTGAGACAACTGGCTCGAACCGAAAAACTCTCGCACCGCAGCCATCACCGGCTTGGCATTGATCAGATCGTGGGGCATGGCGGTGGAGATCTCCTGATAGACCGACATCTTTTCTTTGATCGCCCGTTCCATGCGCACCAGACCGATTCGAAACTGGTTTTCCAGCAACTCACCCACTGCCCGAACCCGCCGATTGCCCAGGTGGTCGATATCGTCAACGTTTCCGATGCTCTTCCGCAACTTCAGGAGATAGGCGATGACGGCGTAGAAATCGTTGGGATCCAGCGTGCGTTTTTCCAGCGGTGTGTCGAGGCCCAGCTTGATGTTGAATTTCAGGCGGCCGACTCTGGAAAAATCGTACTTGCGAGAATCGAAGAACATCCCTTGAAACAGATTGGTGGCGGTCTCGAGCGTGGGGGGATCCCCTGGACGGAGCTTGCGGTAGATCTCGATCAAGGCCTCCTTGGAGGTCTTGATGCTATCCTTCTTGATCGTCTGGCTGAGCACCACTCCCACATCGTCTCGCTCCGGATTGAAAACGGCAAACTCGGGAATGCCGGCATCGATGATTTCCGCCACGTCTGCCGCCTTGAGCTCTTCGTTGGCTTCGATCAGCACTTCTCCGGTCTCGGGATTCACCACGTCAGCCGCGGTAAAGTACCCTTCCAGATCGTGGGCGCCGAATTCTACCTGGCCGACCCCGGCTTTGGTGATGTGATTGAATTGGCTGTGCGAGATTCTCTTCCCGGCATGACTCAGAACGTCCCCGGTTTCGGGATGAACCACGTCATGCGACACCTTCATACCGATCAGACGTCTCGAAACCTTCCACAGCAGCCGCCGCTCGGCCACACCTATGGAATCGGTCTGGTAGAACGTGCGGATCAACTCCTCGTCGTTCTTCAACCCGAGCGCGCGCAAAAAGATGGACCCCAGGAATTTCCGCTTTCGGTCGATCCGGACGTAAAGGATGTTCTTCTGGTCGTATTCGAATTCCACCCAGGAACCACGGTAGGGAATGATCTTTCCCAGGAAATAGGTCTTGGCGCTGGCCGACTCGAAAAATACACCGGGAGATCGATGTAGCTGGCTGACAATGACCCGCTCGGTGCCGTTGATCACGAAGGTTCCATTCTCGGTCATCAAAGGAATCTCACCAAAGTAGACTTCCTGTTCCTTGATGTCGCGGATGGTTTTGCCTCCCGAATCGGGATCCTTGTCGTAAATCGTAAGCCGGATGGTTACTTTCAGCGGCGCGGCATAGGTCATTCCCCGCTCCTGACATTCAACCACGTCGTACTTCAGCTTGAGGCTGACGGGATCGCCGCAATCTTCGCAAAATCTGGCCGCATTTCGGTTGTAGGTTCCGCATCCGGTGCAGACGACGTCATCGATGGAGAACGGGTTGGTCACGATGTCGGTCCCGCAGGATTGGCACTTGACTCTCAAGTGCTCCAATCCCTTGAGTTGACCGCACTTGCACTCCCAGTTGCCGATCGAGTAGTCCACAAACTCCAGCGAGGAGACGCCCCGAAAGTCGCTTATGGGAAACACGGAATTGAACACGGCTTGCAGACCGATATCCTCCCGCTCATCGGGTAGCAGGCTCATTTGAAGAAACCGCTCATACGATTTCCTCTGAACCTCGATGAGGTTGGGAATCTGAATGGAAGTGAGGATCTTGGAAAAGTTCACCCGCTCCCTGGAATGTCCGTTTGAAGCAGTGCCCATTGGCTTGACTCCTTCAGATTGCGTAGAAAGCGCTTATCCTGTTTCCCGTACCCGGCGACCCGGTCGGAAACGCAGGTTGTCGCCCTGCCTTCTCCCCAACGACGCAAAAGAAACCGGCTCGCCCTTGAAGCTGTGGTATCGAGACACCCCAACCCCAGACACACCGGCAGGTCCAAATGTCGGTTTGGAAATTCGAATTAGGGGAATCGTGGTTCTCAAGCTATTTCAATTCGACGGTAGCTCCCGCCTCCTCAAACTTCTTTATGAGGGCTTCCGCCTCGTCTTTGGGAATGCCTTCCTTGACGGGCTTGGGAGCACTGTCCACCAGATCCTTGGCCTCCTTGAGGCCCAGGCTGGTCACTTGTCGAACCACTTTGATGGTATTGATCTTCTTGCTGGCACCGAAACCAGTGAGAATCACGCTGAATTCCGTCTGCTCCTCAACTTCCTCGGCTGCCGGTCCGGCTGGGCCAGCCACAGCCAGGGGAGCGGCGGCAGCGGCAGATACCCCAAACCTTTCCTCCAAACCCTTCACGAGCTCAGAGGCTTCCAGCAACGTCAATTGCTGAATCTCGTCAAGCAACTTCTGAATCTTCTCCGACATCGAGTCCTCCTCTTGAACGGTAGTGAATTTCTACTCTGCGAATTTCTTTTCCTTGCCAGCCTCTTCCATCACCACGGCCAGGTTGCGGGGCACCGCTTGAACCACGCTGGCCAATCTCTGGGCTCCTGCGTTGAGCAGAAACATCAACTTGGAGATCAGTTCCTCCTTGCTGGGCAAACTGGCAATTTGGTTCAGGTCCGCCAGATCGATGACCCGCCCTTCCACCACACCTGCCTTGAATACCAGGCGGGGGTGGGCCTTGGCGAAGGTCGTGATCGCCTTGGCCAGGGTCACGGGATCTTCAGCGTTGTAGGCCACCGCGCTGGACCCGGTGAACTGGTCCTTGATGGACTCCAAGTCCGTCCCCTGCGCGGCTCGCTTGGCTAGCGTGTTCTTGACGACACGGTACCTGGACCCGCCTGCGCGAATGGATCGGCGCAACTCCGTGTCCTGTCCCACGGTCAATCCCTGAAAACCCGTCAGGAGCAGGTTCCTGGCGTCCTTGAATTCCTTTCGCAGGTTTTCGATCTCTTTTTCCTTATCGTCGCGATGCACGGTTGAATCCTCCGAAAGGGTTACTTGTCCAGCGATGTCAGTTCCACGGAAACCCCCGGGCCCATGGTGGAGCACACAACGACACTGCGCAGGTATTTGCCCTTGGCCGCGGACGGCTTGGCCTTGATGACGGACTCGATGAGCGTCCTGGCATTTTCCAGGAGGTGCTCACCGTCAAAGGACACCTTTCCCAGGGGCGTGTGGATTATGGCTGTCCGGTCGACCCGAAACTCGACCTTTCCGGCCTTGATTTCCTTTACCGCGCTGCCCACTTCAAAGGTAACGGTTCCAGTCTTGGGATTCGGCATCAAACCCTTGGGCCCGAGAATCCTTCCCAGCCTTCCCAGGAATTTCATCATGTCCGGCGTAGCCACCATCGCTTCGAAGTCCAGCCAACCACCCCGGATCTTGCCCACCAATTCTTCTCCGCCCACATGCTCCGCCCCGGCTTGTTCAGCTTCCTTCTGTTTTTCCCCGCTGGCGATCACGCAGACCTTTTTGGTCTTCCCCAGACCGTGGGGCAACACCACGGTGCCACGCACCATCTGATCGGCGTGCCTGGGGTCCACTCCCAGGCGCAGCGAGATTTCAACCGTCTCGTCAAACTTGGCCGAGGCCAGCTTCTGCACCAGCGGAAGAGCCGCCTGCAGAGGGTAGGCCTGTCCCTGAATCTCCGTTCTGGCCCGGGCCATGCGCTTACTCGTCTTCGCCATTGGGACTCCTCAGTTACCCACTTCGATTCCCATGCTGCGGGCCGTTCCCTTAACGATGGCGACCGCCCCGGCCAGATCGTGGGCATTGAGATCCGGCATTTTTTGCTTGGCTATTTCCTCCACCTGCTCCTCTGTGACCTTGCCCACCTTGTTCCGGTTGGGAGCACCGGATCCCTTGGCAATTCCGGCCAGCCGTTTCAGTAGCACGGCTGCCGGCGGGGTCTTGGTAATAAAGGAAAAGGTGCGATCCACAAACACCGTGATCACCACGGGAATGATGAGGCCCTCCTGATCCTTGTTCGAGGTTTTGGCATTGAAGGCCTTGCAGAAGTCCATGATGTTGACTCCGTGCTGGCCCAATGCCGGACCCACCGGGGGAGCAGGAGTCGCCTTGGCGGCCGGGATCTGCAGTTTGATATTTCCGATTACCTTTTTCGCCATCAACACCTCCGCCGGCGTTCGACGCCCAACCGGACTGGGCAGGCGCCCCGCAACCGTGGGCGCGTAGAGCAATGCGGACTAGGGCTTTTCAACCTGCAAAAAATCCAACTCCACCGGGGTCTGGCGTCCAAAGATGGTGACGTTGACTTTGAGCGTGTTCCGGTCCTCGTTCAACTCCTCCACAGTTCCGGTGAAGTTGCTGAAGGGGCCGTCGATGATCTTGACGGTCTCGCCGTGCTCAAAAGTCAACTCGACTTTGGGTTTCTCCGCCGTCGCTTCGGCGTGATAGATGATCTGATCGACTTCCTGCTGGCTCAGGGGCGAAGGAATCTGTCCAGAACCGACAAATCCGGTGACCCTGGGAGTATTCTTGACGACATGCCAGGCCTGATCGGTCATTTCCATTTCAATCAACACGTAACCGGGAAAGGTGATTTTTTTGCTGGTGACGCGCTTCCCGCCCTTCATTTCTACGACATCCTCCTCAGGAACCAGGGGTTCTTCGCCGAACTGGTCCTGCATGCCGAAGGCCTCAACCCGGTTCTTGAGACTTTCGGCCACCTTGCGCTCAAATCCGGAATAAGTGTGAATGATGTACCACTGCTTGCCCATTCCAGATTCCTCCCGATGGCCGGCCCCTACCAAAAAACTCACACCCAATGACCACTACCGGCCAGCCAGCCAACCATATAAACTCTGAACCCCAAACTGCAGGATCATATCGACCACACCCAGATAGATTCCAAAGAAAAACACGGCGCAAAGGACGACAATGGTGGTCCCGTAAACTTCTTTTCGCCCCGGCCAGGAGACCTTCCGCATCTCCATTTTGACGTCGCCGAAGAACTGATTGATTCTGGAAACCTTCAACGATTCCAACAAGGACCCACCTCCATGACAGGGACGATCGCGAAATCCATTGAGGAAAGATGGCAGGCCAGGAGGGATTCGAACCCCCAACATCCGGTTTTGGAGACCGGCGCTCTACCAGTTCGAGCTACTGGCCTGCAGTGAGGACCAAAGGGCAAGAATTTCCTTGTCACTGCGATCTCTAACGCCGACAGCGCCGACCGATGCGGTTCCTATCGAGTCTCTCGATGGACCGTATGGGCCCGGCAGGAGCGGCAGAACTTCTTGATCTCCAGTCGTCCGGGAGTCTTCTTCTTGTTCTTGGTGGTCGAATAGTTCCTTCGTTTGCAACTGTTGCACTGCAGAGTCACAATGTCTCGCATCTGCTTGACCTTCCGCTCCCGGCAACGGGCTCAAAGAGGTTGGGCGCTTCTACTCCAGGATTTCGGTAATGGTGCCGGCCCCGACCGTTCGCCCGCCCTCCCGGATCGCAAACCTCAGCCCCTTCTCCATCGCTATCGGCGTGATCAACTCGATCTCCATACTCACATTGTCCCCCGGCATCACCATCTCTGTCCCTTCCCCCAGACTCGCCACTCCCGTTACGTCCGTCGTCCGAAAATAAAACTGCGGCCGATACCCCGTGAAAAACGGCGTGTGCCTTCCTCCCTCGTCCTTCGTCAATATGTAGGCCTCCGCCTTGAACTTCGTGTGCGGCGTGATGCTCCCCACCTTCGCCACCACCTGCCCTCGCTCCACGTCCCGCTTCTCCACTCCCCTCAACAACAAGCCCACATTGTCTCCCGCCACCCCTTCATCCAACAGCTTCTTGAACATCTCCACTCCCGTCACCACTCGCTTCTGCGTCGGCCTCATCCCCACGATCTCCATCTCCTCCCCCACCTTCACCTTCCCTCGCTCCACTCGCCCCGTTACCACCGTCCCTCGACCCGATATCGAGAAAATGTCCTCCACCGGCATCAGAAACGGCTTGTCCACCTCCCGCTCCGGCAACGGTATGTACTCGTCCACCTCCGACATCAACTCCTCGATCTTCCCCTCCCACTCCGCTTCCCCATTCAAGCCTCCCAACGCCGAGACCCGCACCACCGGCACTTCATCCCCGGGAAACTTGTAGCTCTCCAGCAACTCCCTCACTTCCAACTCCACCAAATCCAACAACTCCTCATCCTCCACCGCATCCACCTTGTTCATCGCCACCACGATGCTCGGTACCCCTACCTGCCTCGCCAATAATATGTGCTCCCGCGTCTGCGGCATCGGCCCGTCCGTCGCCGCCACCACCAGAATCGCTCCGTCCATCTGCGCCGCTCCCGTGATCATGTTCTTGATGTAGTCCGCATGTCCCGGACAGTCCACGTGCGCATAGTGCCGGTTATCCGTCGAATACTCCACGTGCGCCGTCGCGATCGTGATCCCACGCTCACGCTCCTCCGGTGCGTTGTCGATCGAATCGAAACTCCGAAACGCCACCTTCGGGTCCTTCTTCCCCAAGACCCGCGTGATCGCTGCCGTCAACGTCGTCTTCCCGTGATCGATATGCCCGATCGTCCCGATGTTGACGTGCGGCTTGCTTCGATCGAATTTCTCCTTCGCCATCGCTTACTCTCCTTAGCAATCACGGGACAAGCTTCAGCAGCCATCCCAACATGAACGTGATATCGGACCTCTTTCGGGTGCAGACGGACTACTCAACGGAAGGCAGAGCCCACGACCAGGCTTGAACTGGTGACCTCGTCCTTACCAAGGACGCGCTCGTACCATCTGAGCTACGTGGGCATAACTCTGGAGCGGGAGACGGGGCTCGAACCCGCGACCAACAGCTTGGAAGGCTGTGACTCTACCACTGAGTTACTCCCGCCTCGATCTCCGGCTTAATGCAGCTTAATGTATATGTGGTGGAGAGAGGAGGATTCGAACCTCCGTAGCTCGCAAGGAGCGGCAGATTTACAGTCTGCTGCCATTAACCACTCGGCCATCTCTCCCAACGAACTCGAACGCTGGAGCTGGCGAAGGGACTTGAACCCCCGACCGTCTGATTACAAATCAGATGCTCTACCAACTGAGCTACGCCAGCCCGTTGGCAAACCCCGAAATATAGCAAAAAGACCTGCCCAACGCAACAACAATTACGGTCCAATCCACTTCAATCAACTGTTTCGGCTGAGACCCCGCTGCCGGATGGCCTCATAGAGCACAATGCCGGCAGCAACCGACACGTTTAAGGACTGGATGGGCCCCGGGGTGGGAATCGAGGCCAGGAAATCGCATTTTCCCCGCACCAGTCGCCTCAATCCCGCTCCTTCACTCCCCAGAACCAATGCCGTGCCAAGGGTTAGATCCAGGTCCTGACAACCGAGAGGCTGCCCCGTTTCCACCCCCGCAACCCATATTCCCTTCGTTTTGAGCTGGTCGATGGCCCTGGCGAGATTGTTCACTCGAGCGATGGAAAGGTACTCCAGGCCACCGGCTGCCGCCTTGGAGACGGTTGCGGTCACTCCAGCGGCATGATCCTTGGTGACAACCACCCCATCCACCCCGGCGGCCGCACAGCACCTCAAGACGGCGCCCAGATTCCTCGGATCCTTGACGGAATCCAACAAAACCACCAAAGGCGCCGGCCCCAAACCGTCCAGGAGATCTTCCATCTCGACGTAGGGCCGGGCAACACAGACCGCCACCACCCCCTGGTGATTGGCGCCGCCCACCTGCTGATCCAGAAGGTTGCGCGGTTCAAACCGGATGGTGTGTCCCTGGCGCTGAGCGAGCTGGACGACAGCCTTGAGTCCCGGGCTGCCGGCGCCGCGGGCCACGAAGAGGCACGAAACCGGTCTGGTACCGGATCTCAGGCACTCTCTCACCGGATGGATGCCGTAGATCAGTTGCTCCATCAATCAATGGATACGGCTCAGCTCCTGGGAACGCATGGCGTTATGGAACTCGCTGCTCCTGGCCCGGCAATCCTTGATTCTACGGGGCAATTCAAGTTGACTGCCGCCCTCGAAAATGGACACCAACTTGTCCAGCTCAGGCCCTGAGTCCCTTCCGGTCAGCGCTACCCGAATGGGATGGAAGAGCTTCCTCCCCTTTTGACCGCTGCCGGCCTTCACGCTCCGGACAATGGAGGGCCATTCCCGAACCACGTCGCGCTTGCCGAGGGAAAGCTGATTATTGAGTTCCTCAACGACTCTTGCGGCCCCGGGTGACGACAGGACCTGGCGAACTCCCTCATCCTGAACGGCCCTTTCCGCCTCAAAGTCCCACAATTGGGGAACCTTTCCGGAAAGCTGGCTCAAGTGGTCCAGTCCGGGCAGAAAGGCCTCGACCACCAGCCCCACCCATTGGCGCACTCTGGAATCCACCTCTCCCAACAACCCCTCCTGCCTCAGATGGTCGCTGGCCCACTCGACGGTGCGGGAGGGCTCGCATTCTTTCAGGTAGTGGCGGTTGAAAAAATACAGCTTTTGGGCGTCGAAAATGGCTGGACTCTTCGACACCCGTTCGATGTCGAAACCTGCTGCCAGCTCTTCCGGCGAGAGAATCTCATCCTGGTCTTCCCCGGGCGCCCATCCCAGAAGTGTCAAGTAGTTGAGCAAGGCCTCCCATAGAACTCCCTGCTCTCGAAAGTGTTTCAGCGAGGTTGCCCCATGTCGTTTCGAGAGACGAGCGCGGTCCGGTCCAAGAATGGTGGACAAATGAGCGAAGACCGGCAAGGGCCATCCCAAGGCCTCGTAGATCAGTACCTGTCGAGGGGTGTTGGAAAGGTGGTCGTCACCTCGGATGACGTGGCTGATCTTCATCAAGCCATCGTCCACCACCGCCGCGTAGTTGTAGGTGGGCATGCCATTGGACCGGACCAGAATGGGGTCTCCCAAGACGGCGCTGTCAAACTGCATCCCGCCGTGGACCAGATCCCTAAAGACGACCTTGCCGGATCGGACCTTCAGGCGAACCACCGACGGATGTGCGTCCGCGAGCCGCCGAGCCACCTCCCCGGGCGAAAGTCGCCGGCAGGTTCCGGGATACTTCCAGGCCAGACCCGCCTGCCGAGCCTCCCGGGCCCGACGCCCCAATTCCTCCTCACTGCAAAAGCAGCGGTAGGCGGATTCCTTCTCCAACAGGACTTCGGCCTGGCGGGCATAAATTGCCGTGCGGCTGCTTTGACGATAGGGCCCGAACGGCCCGCCGCAGTCCGGGCCCTCTTGCCAGTCCAGACCCAGCCACTTCAGATCCCGGAAAATCAAATCCTCAAATCGACTATCGGAACGAACCCGGTCGGTGTCCTCGATCCGAATGACCAGGCTGCCGCCATACTTTTTCACGTACAGCCAGTTGAAGACGGCGGTCCGGGCATTTCCGACGTGCAGATCGCCGGTCGGGCTCGGCGCGAAACGGAGACGATTGGGCATCGCTAACGAATCTGTGCCTTAGACCGACAAGCAACAAAGGCGAAAAAGAAATTCACGAAGGGACACGAAGAGAGTGATTGACGGACTGTTGATTGGCGATCCTTGATCGAGGGGTTGTGACAACCGATTCCGCCCTGCTCAACCGCCAACTCCGTGGCGGGAAGACTGCCGGACGAAGAACTGGGCCAGCGGCAGGTCCGAGGGCTTGGTAATCTTGATGTTCCGCTCACTGCCCAGCAGTACCGTGACCGGATAACCCAAACGCTCCACCAGACAGGACTCGTCGCTGGCGTAGTAGTTGTCGCCACGAGCCTTTTCCAGAGCTTCTCTCAGAATCTCGTAGCGAAAGGCCTGCGGAGTCTGAACCATGACAATCTTTTCACGAGGCAGAGTAGCCACCACCCGTTGTCGTTCGACTTGCTTGACCGTATCGATGCAGGGGAGGGCCAGGATGGCGCTGCCCTTCTCAGCCGCCGCATCGATCACGGACTCGATCATTGCCACCTCCACAAAGGGCCTGACACCGTCGTGGACCACCACGATGTCGGTGCCTGGGTCAATGGCCCTGAATGCGTTGTAGACCGATTCCTGGCGGTGGGCTCCACCGGCTACCAGATGGGCGAAGTTGGACAGCCCCCGCTGCTCCAACTCCTGGCGGAAAACCGGCATGTCCGCCACTCTGAGCGAGACGCGGGCGCTCAATACCCGTCTGCAGTCCGCGAACTTTGCCAGGGTGTGGATGAGTACCGATCCATCCCCCAGCGGAATGAACTGTTTGGGGCCGGGGGACTTCATCCGAGTCCCGACTCCCGCCGCCGCTATGATGGCAGCCACGTTCATGGTCCAACGGCTTCCATCTTGTGAGAGCGGTCGTGGTAGCGACCGAATATCATCTTGCCCGCGGTGGTCTGGAGGACGCTGGTGACCGATGTGTCAATGGTCTTTCCGATCATCTTCCTGGCGTTATCCACCACCACCATGGTGCCGTCATCGAGGTAGGCCACCCCCTGGTTGTACTCTTTGCCCTCCTTGAGAATGAACACCTTCATGACCTCGCCGGGAAGAACGACAGGCTTCAGCGAATTGGCCAACTCATTGATATTCAACACGGGAACATCTTGCAACTGAGCTATTTTGTTGAGATTGAAGTCGTTGGTAACAATCTTGGCATCCAGGTCCTTGGCCAGCTCGATGAGCTTCAGGTCCACTTCCCGGATGTGAGGAAAATCCTTCTCCAGAATCTGAACTTCAATCCCGGCCATTTTCTGTATGCGCTGGAGGATATCCAGACCGCGCCGACCGCGATTACGCTTCAGGGAATCTGCCGAATCAGCGACCTGCTGGAGCTCACGCAGCACAAACTGCGGTATGAGCAGGACGCCGTCGATAAAGCCGGTCTCACAGACGTCAGCAACGCGTCCGTCAATGATCACGCTGGTATCCAGGATCTTGTAGTTCTTTCCGCTGCGCCTCTCCCCGGCAAAAAACCCGCCCAAAGCCGACAGGTTGAGAAGATCGCCCTTGTTGGCTCCCATCACCAGACCGACGTACCCCATGAAAAGGAACAGTCCGATTTGAAGAAACGACATGGTTTCGGGGTCCATCGTGGTCTTGACCAGCATGCTGCCGATCATGGCGGCTCCGCTGATGCCCAGTATGGACCCGATGGCGGCTCCGATGAGCTGTTTCAACGAGGTCTTTCTCAAGCGGACTTCGAATACGATGATCGCCCCGGAAGCCACGCCCCCGACAGCCGCCGCCCAGGGCTTGGTCAATTCAAAAGGCTGAAAGTAATAGCAACTGAAAATGAAAACCGCACAAAACACCACCCGAATAAAGGTTGTCTCCAACAACTGGCCTCACCCCCTTCGAATCAGGACAGAACGCCCGCAACTTGGCTGGAAAGAGCCGTAATATTCGGCACAATAATTGACAAGGGAACAACTGGTCCAGGCAGGTCTTTCGGCGAGAAGAAGCTTGGAGGAACAATCAACAGGCTGCCTGCCGACGTTGGTCATTTTGAAACCCCATTTCATTCGGAGCACTGAATCAGTGTCTTGAATCGAATTCCATGGGAGTCGCGGGAAGTCGCACCCCGCATGGATGTAGTATACCATTGTACCGGTGCTGCATTCAACTGCCGCGCCGTTTCGCCGGGAAGAACTTGTCCCAGCGAGCTCAAACACTTATACTCGACCGGACGTTCGTCTTGGTTGAGCACACTCGCGGTGAATCCCAACCCCTTTCGCCCCCAAGTCCATGTTGGGCCGATTCCGGCGGCATCCGGACCTGGCCGCCTGCCCTTTCTGCTGGCCTTTCTGGCCTTTTTTGTATCACCTCCCCTGCACGCTTCCACCTTCGAACGGGAGGTGATGCCTTTCCTGACGCGGCACTGCCTGCAGTGCCACAACGCCGACCTCAGAACCGCCGAAATCGATCTGAGTGACTTCGACCCCCAACAACCGGTCCGAGACCGGCAGGAGCTGTGGCAATCCGTGCTGAGGGAGCTTCGCGCCGGCCGCATGCCCCCACCGGGCAGTCCACGTCCGACCGTGGATCAATTGAGGACCATAGGCGAGTGGATCGAGGCGAGACTCGAGGAAGAGGCTGCCGGCGTGTCACCCAGCCCGGGACGGGTCACGGCCCGGCGGCTCAACCGAAGTGAATACGACAATACGATTCGGGACTGGTTGGGCCTCGATCTCGGTTTGTCCGAGGACTTTCCAATCGACGATACCGGTTACGGATTCGACAACATCGGGGACGTGCTCTCGCTCTCTCCGCTATTGATGGAAAAATACCTGGCGGCTGCCGAAGAGATCGCCGGCCGAGCCGTGGTGGTTCGGCGAAAAACGAGGCCCATGCTGGCCCGTTACCTGGCCTCCCGAAGCCGGCAGCCCCCCTCTGTTCCGGAAGGCGTCCACACCGTACCCTACTCGCCCGAGGGCGAGCTTCGCGCCCGGCATGCCTTTCCCTCCCCGGGAGAGTACGAACTGAGGGTCAGAGTGGTGGACAGAAGGAGAATGCCGCCGGCCGAAGAGGGACAGTGGGCGCCGGCCGAGCTGCCTTCAGCCACCCTGTCGGTCCTGCTTGACGACAGCACCCTTCAGACCTTTCACGTCGAGACAGACGCATACCACAGGGGCACCTTCGACATTCGCATCCGGGTCGAATCGGGTGTGTATCGGCTGGACGCGTTGCCCCGGTTGGATTCCGAGTCTCTGGGTACGATTTTCAACCAGGCGGTCTGGGAGGACAGAGTGGAGGATCCCCCGGAACGCCTGGTCTATGCCGATTCCATTGAAATCCTGGGTCCGTTCAAGGTGAAGCAAAAACGCTTGAGCGACAGCCATCGCCGGGTCCTGATCTGCGGTCACGAGCCCGGGGAACACCTGGAGGAATGCACCGATTCGATTCTTCGGAACCTGACGCTGCGAGCCTACCGCCGGCCGGCAACCGAGCAGGAGATCAACCGGTTGCGCGGCCTGGTAGCGTCGGCTCAAGGTGACGGGGAGCCCTTGGAACGAGGAATCCAGCTTGCTCTTCAAGCCGTGCTGGCCTCACCCCATTTCCTCTTTCGACTTGAATTCGATCCGGAGGCCGGCCCCGCCGGTTCCCACCACCCCGTAGGACCCTACGAACTCGCCTCTCGTCTTTCCTACTTCCTCTGGAGCAGCCTGCCCGACGACCAACTCTTCGCTTTGGCCCGGGAAGCCAAACTTCACGATCCTCGGGTTCTGAGACAACAGGTGGGGCGGATGCTCAAGGATCCCAGGTCCGAGGCCCTGGTGGAAAATTTTGCCGGCCAGTGGCTGCAACTACGGAATCTGGAGAGCGCCCGACCCGACCCCGACCGATTTCCCGATTTTGACGAATCATTGCGGGGAGCCATGGGTCGAGAAACGGAGCTCTTTTTCCGATGGATCCTGCAAAAGGACCGCAGCCTGATCGATTTTCTGGACGCCAACTACACCTTCCTCAACCAGCGCCTGGCCCGTCACTACGGGCATCCAGGAGTCGAGGGTCCACACTTCCGCAGGATTGAGATTGCCGGCGACCAGCGAGGAGGACTGTTGACACATGCCAGCATCCTGACGGTGTCCTCCTATCCGACCCGAACCTCCCCGGTATTGCGGGGCAAGTGGGTCCTGGAAACCCTCCTTGGCGCCCCACCTCCGCCACCGCCGGTGATGGAGACACTGGAGGAAGAACCGGAGAGTGCCGCAATGACCCTGAGGCAGAGGCTGGAGACACACCGGAGCCAACCTGCCTGCGCCGCCTGCCACCAGAAGATGGACGCCCTGGGTTTCGGGTTGGAAAACTACGACGCTATCGGAGCCTGGCGGACGCAAGACGGCGGAGTCCCGGTCGACGCCGCCGGAGAGTTGCCGGGCGGACGCTCGTTTCAGGGACCGAAGGATCTCAAGGCGCTGCTGGCCCAAACGGAGCGCGACGCATTCGTTCGCTGCCTGACCGAAAAAATGTTAACCTACGCCCTGGGAAGAGGCCTGGAATCCCACGACAAGGCTGCGGTCGACCGGATCTGCCGGGAACTGGAAAACAACGGCTTCAGGTTCGGCCAACTGGTCCAATCCATTGTCGAGAGCCTGCCGTTCCAAATGAGGACCACCAAGGGAGGAGGATCATGACGCCACGACATCTTCCACGGCGAACCTTTCTGCGTGGGATGGGAGTAGCCATCGGCCTCCCCTGGCTGGATGCCATGGTTCCCGCCTTTGCAGCCAAGGCCCCGACCTCGGCGGACTCACCGACCCGGCTGGCTTTTGTCTACGTTCCCAACGGGATCATCATGTCCGGCTGGACGCCGGCCACAGCGGGCTCAGACTTCGAGTTACCGTCCATCCTGCAGCCTCTGGAGGACTACCGCGACGACTGTCTTTGGCTCAGTGGACTGACCCACAACAACGGCCGTGCTCTCGGTGACGGTCCCGGCGACCATGCCCGTGCGGCGGCGTCCTACCTTACTGGAGTCCATCCCAAAAAGACCCAGGGAGTGGATATCAGGAACGGTGTCTCCGTGGACCAGATCGCGGCTCAGGCAATCGGCGGCCAGACCCGCTTCGCCTCCCTGGAATTGGGAACCGAACATACCCGACTGGTCGGCAATTGTGACTCCGGTTACAGTTGCGCCTACAACAACAGCATTTCCTGGCGCAGCCCCACCAGTCCCATGCCGCCCGCGGTCAATCCGCGCTCGATCTTCAATCGACTCTTCGGCGCCCCCCGGGATGGGAACCAACCCGGCCAAACCGATGCCGGTCACCAGGCCAGCATTCTGGACCTGGTCCAGGACGAGGCGCACAGTCTTTTCAATCGCCTGGGTCCGGTGGACCGCCGCAAGCTGGACGAATACCTGTTTGCGGTCCGGGACATCGAAAAACGAGTCGAGTCGCTCCAGAGCGAGCCGGCCGAACCGGCGCCGGACATGGACATTCCCGAGGGCGTCCCCATCGATTTTGCCGAGCACCTGCGACTGCTGTTCGATCTTCAGACGGTGGCCTTCCAGACGAACCTTACCCGTATCACCACTCTGATGGTGGGGCGGGAGGGCAGCAACCGAACCTACCGGGAGATTGGCGTGGCCGGAGCGCACCACGGACTCACTCACCACCAGGGAGATCAGGCCAAGATCGAGCAGATCACCAGGATCAACCGCTACCACGTGGAGCAGTTCGCCTATTGGCTTGGAAAACTGAAGTCGATTTCCGACGGCGACGGCAGCTTGCTCGACAACCTCATGATTGTTTACGGCAGCGGTCTCAGCGACGGCAACGAACACCTGCACCACGACCTGCCGGTGATGGTCGCCGGACGTGGTTCCGGGAGCCTCCACCCCGGCCGCCATGTCCGCTACCCCAACGAGACACCGTTGACCAATCTTTACATGACCCTGCTGAGCCACATGGGCGTCCATCCCGAGTCGATCGGCGACAGCAACGGCCAACTACAGCTTCTGTCGGAGATTTGATCCTGGTCTGCCGGTGGCATATTCCGCACGCAACAAAATGAGAGCCCTGATCAGGAGCGCCGTCGTCATTTCGCTCCTGACAATCAGTATGCCCATGCAGGCCGAAACCCTCTTTAACGGCCGTCCTTCCCTGATCCTGCAGGGCAGGGCCGCCCGGCTGGTGGTGGATCTCGGTGGAGGTTCATTGGTGGACTTCCGCTTGAGCGGGCACTCGGTCAACCCTCTCCAGTGGGACCCGGGGGAATCGGCGGTCTTGAAACCCTTGGGCCACTTCCTCTGCCTGGATCGCTGGGGCGCCCCCTCGGAAGCCGAAGAACGCAACGGGATGTTCTTTCACGGGGAGGCTACCCGGGTCGAGTGGACGGTTCACGAGGGACCGGCTCGCAAGGGTGATGCCGTGGAAGCGAAAATGTCGGCCCTGCTTCCCATGGCCGGACTTGAGGTCTTGCGGACCGTTCGCCTGTCCGACTCCTCGGCGAGCTGCATCGTCTCCGAAAGCGTTACCAACAGAAACAAGCTGGGGCGTATCTACAATATGGTTCAGCACCCCACCATCGGCCCCCCGTTCCTGGACGAGGGCACCCTGGTCGACAGCAACGCGCGCAAGGGCTTCATGCAGACCAGCCCCCTACCCAACCCGGAGGAACCGGCAGTGTATTGGCCCCAGGCGCTCAAACAGGGTCAACCGCTGTCGCTGCGCAGACTGGCAGACGACTCGGACCCCAACGTGGTCTCTTTTGTCTTTGACGTAGACCTTGGCTGGATCACCGCCAGCAGCCCCTCGCAGGGGTTGCTGATCGGGTACCTGTGGAGCACCGCGGAGTACCCCTGGCTCAACATCTGGCGCCACTCGGAAAACGGCAAGCCGCAGGCGCGGGGACTGGAGTTCGGAACCAGCGGACTGCACCACCCCTTCCCGGTCCTGGTCGAGAAGGGCAGAATCTTCGGTCGACCGCTCTATGTTCACCTGGACGCCGGTCAGACCACGGTGCGGTCTTATCTGGCCTTCCTGTTCAAGATCCCCGAAGATTACCAGGGGGTGGCCGGCCTGACCTATCGGAGCGGCCGCCTGGTCATCCGGGAACTGGGAGAAAGCAGTGACCGGGACCTGAGCATGACCACCGGAGCCTTCCCTCCCTGAATGGCCGCGAAAATCCCCGAGAGAACCCGGAATTCCTTCAGGAAAGCTCGTCCGCTGCCGGTCTGCCTGCTGCTGGCGCTCGGCTTGGCTGCTCTCTCCATGCTGCCGAGCCAAGCCGCGACGCCCATAGACAACTCCGACGACATCCCTCCGCTGGAGTTGTTCTTTCAGGCCGGAGCCGTCGAGGACGCCGACGCCAAACCCGCCCTGGAGGCCCTCGGCCGTTCCTGGCGAGACTCCTATACGGCCATGCTGGTCGAGCTCAGCGGGCCGACCTACCCTGAAATCAAGAGTCGGCTCTTTCGCTTCCTCAGCAAGCAGACCGGCCAGTTCTTCGGGCAGGACAGCCAACGCTGGTTGAGGTGGATCTGGAAGCAGCCCTATGAGCCCCACCCCGAATACCTCATCTTCAAGCGCTCCTTCTACAAGATCATCGATCCGCGAATGGTCAAGTTCTTCCCGCCGGGCGCCCGCTCCCTGGTTCGGCTGGACGAGGTGCAATGGGGAGGGGTGAAGGTCAACGGCATTCCTCCTCTCGACCACCCCGAGAACATTCCGGCCAGTGAGGCCGACTACCTCAAGGACAACCACGTCGTCTTCGGACTATCGGTGGCGGGCAGTGCTCGAGCCTACCCCAAGCGGATTCTGGCGTGGCACGAGATGGCCCTGGACAGAGTGGGCGGGACCGGTATTACCCTGGTCTACTGCACCCTCTGCGGAACCGCCATCCCCTACAAGAGCGTCGTCGGGGGGCAGCACCGGACCTTCGGCACCAGCGGACTGATCTATCGGGCCAACAAGCTGATGTTCGATCACGAGTCCAACAGTCTCTGGTCCACCCTGCTGGGAACACCCGTGATCGGTAAATTGGCAGGCTCCGGCCTCAAGCTGGAGTCACTTCCCATCGTGACCACCCGCTGGGGGGAATGGCGGAAAAAACACCCCGACACCACCGTCCTGTCTCTGGACACGGGGCATGAGCGTGACTACCGGGAGGGCCAGGCCTACAAGCAGTACTTTGCGACCGATTCGCTGATGTTCCAGGTGGCCGAGAGGGACAAGCGCCTGAGAAACAAGACTGAAGTCCTGGGCATTGTGCTCTCTCCCTACACCCCCGGCGGCAAGGAGCAGTCTATGGCGGTCAGCTCGAGATTCCTGAAAAGGAAACCGGTGTTCCAGACCGAGCTGGCCGGCCACTCCCTAACCATCCTGACGACCCGAGCCGGCGCCAACCGTGTCTTCAAGACCGGGGAGCAAGGGTTCCAACGGCTGCTACGGGATGACCGGGTGGTCGACGACAGCGGAAAAGCCTGGAAAATGACCGAAGACGGCCTGGTTTCCGAGGAAAACCCCGACCGGGTGTTGCCTCGAGTCCCGGCCTTCCGCGCCTTTTGGTTCGGGTGGTTCGCTCAATACCCCGAGACCCGGCTGGTCAAGTAAGTCCGGCCCCCGCCCTGCCGGGCGGATCATACGAAAGTGAAACAATCAGAAATCGATAATCCTTTCGCAGTCTTGGTATCCCGTCGCGGTTAACCTCAACGCCTTAGCGGCCCTTCGTCGTTCTTCGTGGCCCTTGGTGGATAACTCTTTTTTCTTTCGTTTCCGGCAAGTTGGCCGGGTGGATGCGGGTCTCGCACCTCCAGGAGGTCCCAGGCCGCTCTCTGCCTGGCAATGGCCGCCGGATTGGGCCATTGAGCCGGCGAAGTGATTCGTCCCGGCACTCCCGCTCGCCACACGGCCCGAGGCCGGAGGCGCTGTCGGACTCGGCGCAGCTGGGATTGGCAATCCTCCAATTCGCTGTCGACCTTGTCCAGGGAGAGCACCGTCACATCCGCCTCCCTCCCGGCTCCGAGGCTTCCGATGCGGTCGGCCCAGCCTATGGCCCTGGCCGGTTCAACGGTGGTTCGCCGAATGACTTCCGTCAGCGGCAGACCCAGGTGAAGCAGCTTGGTCATGACCGTCGGCAAGTCGTAGGCAGGTCCTTCGCAGGTTCCGCTGTGAAGGTCGCTGCTGATGGTGTCGGGCCAAAACCCCTGCTGAAAACTCAACTCGGCCACCGTCCAGTTGAACGATCCCTGCCCGAACCCCACGTCGAACAACACGCCCCTTTCCCGGGCCGCTCGGACCGAGGGATCCAACCGCCCGTCCGAACGGATGATAGTGCTGCGAAATCCATGGTAGGTGTGGGTATAGATGTCGCCCGCGGCCATTTTGCCCGGGCAGTCCTCCAGACTCACCGTAGAGAGCGTGTGGTGAACCATCAGGGGAAGCCGGACCGCACGAGCCGCGGCCAGGGCCCGGCGATAGGCTTCGGCCTCGTTGCGTCCCTCGTCGGCCAGTGAGGCCGAAAGACGAACCTTGACTCCCGCAATCAGGTCTCGATTGGCATTCACGCAGTCGATGCAGCCCTCCAGGTCGGCCAGGTCCAGCAAATCCAACTCGCCCGGCGTAGCCTTGTCGCCGCCCAGCCTGGCGAAGGCCAGCCCTGCGCATGAGATGTTGAGAAGGGCCAGCAGGCGGGTTCGGTTGGGCCGGAAGGCATAGGTTCGAAAGCCTTCGAAGGTGCTGCAGCCGGCGCTCCCGGTATCGACCGCCGTGGTCACCCCTCGCCCCAGGCAGTAGTGGTCCACGTTGATGCCCAGAGGGGTGACGTGCTCATAGCCGTGCATGTGCAGATCGATCAGGCCGGGAACCACCAGCAATCCGCTGGCGTCGAATCGCTGGTCGGAGGTTTCCCCTCGGGCCGACCGCGTCAACCGAGAAATGCGGCCATCCCGGATACACAGGTCCATCGGAGCGTCCACTCGATTGGCCGGATCCATCACCCGGCCTCCCGCGATGATCCAGTCGTGATGCGCCATGCGCTCTCTCTCGGGGAAAACCCGAGTACTTACCTGGAAAAGGTGTTTTCCCCGGGTGGAATTAACAGTAAGATTCGACCGGGTTCAGGGGATCCCGGGCTCCCCTGGCCACGTAACCGGCAATGAGAGCGTCCCGGCTCGCATTCCTCACCGATTCGGCGGCAACATGAAGAAAGCGATCGATCTCGAGGCGGCCATCCAACACCTCGACCAGCAGGGATACGTGGTGCTCGAAGGAGTCCTGGACCGGAAGCGGCTGCAACGGATTCGAGGGGAAGTCGACCGGCTCTTCGAGCAGGAACGGCAGCGGCCCTTCGACCCGGGCGACGGCCCCGCGGGGTCCGACGACGACGCCATCGAGACCTTCATCTCGGACAACTACACCGCCTCGTCGGCCGAAGTGGCGCGAATCATGAAGCGGGTCCGACACACCCGCGCTCTCAACCGGAACACCTCCTGGCCGGTGCCCCCCAACCAGGTCATGAAGCTGTTCTTTCATCTCCCGCTGCTCTTCGATCAGGATCGGTCTCAACGCATCATGAATCTGCCGGCCAAGTCGGATGGGGCCCTGCACCTGGTTGAAGAACCCCATATCTTGAAACTGGTCCGGGGGGTTCTGGGCGAGGACTGCGTCCTCTCCGACCTGAGCGCCACCAGCATCGGCGCCCATGCCACCGAGGGAGGCGCCTGGCACGTGGATGTGCCCTTGGGTCAACTGTCGGAGCCCCTGCCCGATTTCCCCTTGACCGTGCAGAACGCCTGGATGCTGGACGATTTCACGGCCGAAAACGGCGCCACCCGGGTTGTGCCCCGGAGCCACAAGCTGAGGAAGAAGCCCACCTGGTCTCCCGAGCAGGAGCAGGAAGAGGTGGTCCTGACCGCTCCCGCCGGGTCGGTGGCCGTCTGGCTGTCGAACACCTGGCACCGTTCGGGCCCCAATACCACCGACCGCCCCCGCCGGGCTTTGCTCGGCTACTATTCCCGATCCTGGGTCAAGCCCTTCAGCGACTACCGCACCTGCTTTTCCGAAGGGAAACTGGCGGGTCTCTCCCCTACCCTGCGATACCTGCTGGGCTTCTCCGCCAACGGGATCGTGCGGGGATGACCGAGTCCAGCCCGCGTTCCTCAACTCCGGCTTTCGGCCGGCTCCATTGAGAAGACCCGGTCGTAGGATTCCAGGGCCACTCCACCGAGTCTCTCCGCCATACCCCGGAAGGCCTGCCTGCGAAGACTCCAGCGATCATCCCGCGCCACCTGCTCCAGCCAATCGCACAGATGGATTCGGCACAGGTCGTCAAAGTCCTCCTTGGAGAGCTCTATCTCCTGCTGCAGGAAACGATCCTTCACAATGTAGGGCGCCTGTCCCCGCTTGACGCTCTCGTCCAGGGAATCCCGCAACAGGCAACAGTTGAGATAGACGAGTCTCTCCGCCCGCTCTCCAATGAGGTCCCGCACCTCGCCCCGGCGTTCCAGCGGCAAGGTGAACCCCTGGAACAGCTCGGTGCCGTAGATCGAATGAAACATGCCGACATCGCACAGATCCTGGCTGCAACCCCAGGACTTCAGGTCGCGGTAGACCCCGCAGGCATGGGCCAGGTAGGTGTTTGCGGAATGGCCGATATCCGCGGCTCCCAGTTCCCTTAAATAGTCGGCAAACCTCCTCATCCTTTCACTCATGGAAACCCTCCTCGGATCGTTGGGATAAAGCGCGCCACCAAGATTGGAACCAGCTTACTTTACACCAGAGTGACCGTCCCGCCTTAGGTCCTGTCAGAAACCAACGAAAAAAAGAGTGATCCACCAAGGGCCACCAGGCGGGACGACTCTACCGCATCGGCAGGGCAACCCGGCGCGCCCCCCCTTCAGGGACACGGGTGAGGGAGGAGCCCCCCCCCGGGAGCGCGGGCGTCCCGCCCGCCCCAGTCCGGGCGCAGCCCGGCGCCACTCCCGCGCCCCGATCGAGCGGAAACGCCGCATCAGTTCTCCTTCCACCCGGCCGGTCTCGCAAGAATCTCGCTGGCGCGCTCCGCTGGCTGCGCACCGGGTGGCGGGAAACCGGTTCAAAGTCAAGCAACGACACTACGTTCTTGAATTAGGACGCGCCCACAAAGTAGCATCGGTCCCATGGCTGACGATCCACGCAATCCCTATCGACTGCACCCCGATTCCGTTCTGAAGCCTCCCAAACGCTTTTTTTCCATTCTCAGCCACATCGGTCCCGGACTGATCCTGACCAGCACTATCGTGGGATCGGGCGAACTGATCGCAACCACCGTTCTGGGGGCCGAGCAGGGGTATACGCTGCTCTGGCTGATCCTGGTGAGCTGCATCGTCAAGATCGTGGTCCAGAACGAGTTGGGACGTTACGCCATTGGGACGGGCGAGACCACCCTGGAAGCCTTCGACAAGCTTCCCGGACCTCGATGGCGGGTTTCCTGGGTGGTTTGGCTGTGGTTCCTGGTGGTGCTGCTGGGACTCTTCTCCATCGGAGGCATGCTGGGAGGCATCTCGGAGGTTCTCAACACCCTGCTTCCCGGAGTCTCCTTCAACGCCTGGTTGTTGATCCTCAATCTCTTCACGGTCGGATTGCTGGTCGTCGGCCGCTACTCGCTGATAGAGCGGGTGGCGATAGCCATGGTAGTGACTTTTACCGCACTGACCGTCGGCTGCGCCTATCTGCTTTCCCAAGACCCGCAATACTTCTCCTGGGCCAGAGTTCTGGACGGCCTCTCCTTTCAGCCCCCGCGGGGCGGCCTGAGCACGGCGGTCACCGTCTTCGGCGCCACCGGCGTGGGAGCCATCGAATTGATCGCCTATCCCTACTGGTGCATCGAGAAGGGCTATGCACGGTTCACCGGTATTCGGGATAGGACCGAGGCCTGGAGAACCAGGGCCGAGGGCTGGATCAAGGTGATGGGAACCGACGTCCTCAGCGCCTGCGTGATCTACACCTTCGCCACGGTGGCCTTTTACTTCCTGGGTGCGGGCGTCCTTTCCGGGATGGGGCTGGTGCCCGAGGGTCTCGACATGGTCAGAACCCTCTCTCACATGTTCACCCAGACTCTCGGAAACTGGTCCTTCTACCTCTTCCTGATCGGCTCGATGGCCGTTCTCTATTCGACCGTCTTCTCCGGAATTGCGGCCCTGAGCCGAATGCTGGCCGACTTTGCAGGCATGCTCGGCCTCTACCGCAAAGACGACTATGCCGCCCGGCTAGGGGCCATTCGACTCCTGGTGGTGGGGCTGCCGCTGATCCCCACGCTGCTGTTCCTGTACCTGCAGGAGCCGGTGTTCATGATCAAGGTCAGCGGAATCAGCCAGGCCCTGCTGCTGCCCGGCATCGGCTTCGCCATGCTCTACCTCGGCAAGACCTATCTACCGCGCGAGATCGCACCCAAGAACTGGATCACCGCGGCCCTCTGGGGAACCACCCTGATCATGGCCCTCCTGATGGGCTATTCGGTGATCCTGGCCCTGCTCCGCTGGTAGCAGACTGCCTGGGAGCATCCGTCCCTATGCCTCACCTGATGATTAAATGCTTGACATCAGATGTCTTCAACCGGATCATCATCATCATGAGAACTACACTCGACATCGACGCTCCGATCCTCCAAAACCTGAAACGGCTGAAGAAGAAGGAAGGCAAGTCCATGGGGCGGCTCGTGTCCGATCTCCTCGCCCAGGCTCTGAAGGAGTGTACGACAGCCCCCACGATTGCTCCTCCTGCCTGGATCGCAAAGCCCATGAGCGCCCGCGTCAACCTTTCCGACAAGGAAGCGGTATACCGCATTTTGGATCGATGAGCTCAGCGAACTCCTGCTCGGACGCACAGCCAATATGAGTTATTCTCTTGATGTCAATCTCTTGCTGTACGCGTCGGATGCTTCCAGTCCATTCCACGCAAAGGCTAAGCGCTTCCTGGATTCCTGTATGGGTCAGCGCGACGTGATGTATCTGACTTGGCCGGTGATCATGAGTTACCTCCGGATTGTCACCCATCCATCGATTTTCGACGAACCCTTATCGCCTGAAGAGGCCATGGCTAACGTCGAGACGTTGCTTAATTTGCCCAATACCCGCTGCGTCGCCGAGGAAGAAGGATTTTGGGGGACCTATCGAGCCACGACGGAAGCGACACCGGTCCGAGGAAACTTGGTGCCGGACGCACACCTCGCCGCCCTTCTGCGTCTACACGGTATCCGCAGGCTGTACACCCATGACCGCGACTACTTGAAATTCGACTTCCTTGATATTCAGGATCCACTGGCATAATGAATGAAATAGGAGGCAAATCATGAAGATCCTTGTTTCAGGTTCCAGCGGGCTGGTCGGCTCCGCCCTGTTGCCGGTGCTGAGATCGGCCGGGCACGAAGTCATCAGGCTGGTGCGGCGCCCGTCGGCGCCGTCAGGTCCGGAGGATTCGACGGTTCTATGGAATCCTGAAACGGGAGAGCTGGACGGCAATCGGCTTGAAGGCTTGGATGCGGTCGTGCACCTGGCGGGCGAGAACATCGCCGCCCGGCGCTGGACGGCGGCGCAGAAAGCCAGGATCCGCGACAGCCGTGTGCAGGGAACGGCCCTGTTGAGCGACCGACTGGCCAACCTCGCCCAGCCTCCGGCCACGCTGGTGGCGGCCTCGGCCATCGGGTTTTACGGAGATCGCGGAGACGATCTGCTCAACGAAGACAGCTCTTCCGGCAACGACTTTCTGTCGGAGGTCTGCCGCCAATGGGAGGCAGCCTCCCTGCCCGCGGCGGAAAAAGGAATTCGGGTCGTCCGGTTGCGGCTGGGCATCGTCCTGTCTCCCCGGGGCGGCGCCCTGGCCAAGATGTTGCTGCCCTTCAAGCTGGGGGCCGGGGGCAAGATCGGCAGCGGTCAACAGCACATGAGCTGGATCGCTCTGGATGACGCCGTGGGAGCCATTTGCCACGCTCTGACGGACTCGAACCTCAGCGGCCCCGTCAACGCGGTGGCGCCCAACCCCACCACCAACCTGGAATTCACCAAGACCCTGGGAAGGGTTTTGTCTCGCCCCACCCTGTTCCCCATGCCTGCCTTTGCGGCTCGCATCGCCTTCGGAGAGATGGCCGAGGCTCTGCTGCTGGCCGGCACTCGGGTGGAACCCCGGCGGCTGGCGGATTCCGGCTACGCCTTCCAATACCCCACGCTGGAAGGCGCCCTGCGCCATGTTCTGGACAAGCCGGCCCGCGGCCGCTGAGAGTCAGGAGGCCTGCCGCTTTTTCCATCCCTGGATCCCGTCGCAGAGCGCCTTCAGCGACCGGCTCAGCAGCTCGTGTTGCAGGGCGAAGGACAATACCAGATGGGCGGGGGCCATGTCGTAGAAATAGCCGGGGTGCACCAGGCCCCCCGCCTCCCGGAGGAGATCGATACAGAGGGCCTCCTCGTCGACCTCCGCCCCTCCCACCTTGAGAGTGAGATAGAACCCACCCCGCGGCGGGCTGAAGCACACGCCCGGACATTGGGAAAGCACGGTGCCGGCGATGCGGCGGCAGCTCAGAAGCCAGGGCAGGCAGGCAGATGCAAAGGCTTCCCGGTTCTCGATGATGCCGCGGACCATGTGCTGGGCGAGGTCGTTGACCGGCAGGAAAGTATCCGAGATGAGCTCCATCACTTCCAGGGATCTTCGAACCCGGGCCGGCCTGCCGCTCAGCAATATCCACCCCAGCTTCAGTCCGGGCAGACCCACCATCTTGGAAAATCCATTGAGGGTGAAAACCAGCGGGGCGGCGGTGGAGGCGGCCCGCGGCAAGGCTTCCAGGTCGTAGAGAAACTCGCTGAAGACTTCGTCGGCGAGGACCGGCAAGTCGTGCCTGCAGGCGATGGACGCAAGACCTTGGAGGGACTGGACGCCCGCTACCATTCCGGTGGGATTGTGGGGTGAGATCACTACCAGGGCACGGGTGCGGGTACTGACCTGGGACTCCAGATGGTCGAGATCGATCTCCCATCCCCGTGATTCCCGCAGCCGGTAATACCTCAACTCGAGTCCCGCCAACTCGGCAATCGACTCGAACAAAGGGTAGGACGGACGGGGGCAGAGGATCTCTTCTCCCGGACTGGCCAGCAGCTTGAAGCAGTAGAAGTAGGAAAGGCTGGTCCCGGGCGTGATGAGGACCTGCTCGGCCGAGGCGGGGATGCCGGCCGTCCGATAGTAGTCGGCAATGGCCTCGCGCGCGGATGGCAGTCCCAACGGGTCGGGACGATAGATTTGCGCCCGTGGGGCCGCCTCCGCCTGGATGGCCTGCAGCCGCTCTTGAGGAAAGACCCACCCCTGTTGGGCCAGGTTGGTGGATATCAGATCAAGGACGGGTCTTCCGGAGGCGGCGGCTTTCTCATACTCCGTATAGAGGCGATTGCGTTTTGCCGCCAAACGGTCGGCCAGCTTGGAGAACCGCATGCGTCACTGTGGATTCAACTCCTTGAGCTTGGCAACCACGTCCTGGGCGGCCGTGGAAGCCCTGACCTGACGATCGACGTAAAGAATCTTTCCGTCCTTTCCGATGTAGAAGGTCCATCGTTCCGGCAGGCTTCGGTTCTCGTGGACGACGCCGTAAGCACGGGCTGTCGCTTTGCCGGGATCGCTCAAAATGGGATAGTCCGCCTTGAGTGATTCGGCAAACCGGCGGTTATCCTCAGCGGTGTCACAGCTTGCGGTAAAGTAGGCAACGTTCAAGGCTCGCAAGGCTTGGCCATTCTCACGGAACGACCGGCACTCGGCCGTTCACCCCCCGGTGAAGGCCTTGGGATACCAGGCCAGCACCACCACCTGCTTGCCCTTGAACTGCTTCAGACTGTAGGTCTTCCCGTCCGAACCCGGAAGCGAGAAATCGGGCGCCATGTCTCCGGGCTTCAGGTCGGCTGCCAGAGATTGGCCCCAGGCAAGCACCAACACGAATGCCAGCACCATGGAGATCTTCATCAACATTGGAGTCTCTCCTTTTTTTTGAGTTGTTTTAGACAAGTCCACCGCTGACCGGATTCCCCGACGCCACCCACTCCTTGTAGCCTCCCGCCATGGAGAACACGTTTCGGTAACCCATGCGCTGCAAGGCGTCGGCAGACAGCGCCGACCGGAATCCCCCTCCGCAATAGAGAACGATCTCGGCGTCAGGATCGGGCGCCAGCGCCTCGATATCCCTTTCGATGATTCCCTTCCCCAGGTGGACGGCGCCTTCCGCATGCCCGCGAGACCATTCATGATCCTCGCGGATATCGACGAAGTGGAGGGACTGCCCCCTTTTCAGCTTTTCCCGCACCGCGGCCACCGAAACCTCTCGAATTCGGGACTTGGCATCGTCGACCACCCGCAAAAAAGCCGCTGAGTGCTGCATTCCCCTACTCCTCGATCCCGACCGCCCCCGCTTGCCGGGAGTGGAAGCCTCCCTCAAAATCGAAACAGCGATCCGCCTTCATCGAAACCTATCGCGGCATTGCCTCCAACTCCACTTCCACCGAGCCGGAAGCCGCGGCCAGGCGTTGGAAATCAAACAGCCCGGCATCCATCAGGTGCGAAGGGATCACATGCTTGAGAGCGGCCAGCATGGAGTCCCCGACTCTGGGATTCTCCGCCTGCAGCCGGGCGATCAACTCCTTGACCTCCTGACGCTTGAGATCCGGCTGAGAGCCGCAGAGGTCGCAGGGAATGATGGGATAGCCCATGTGGGAGGCGAAGCGGGCCAGATCGACCTCGCGGCAAAAGGCCAGCGGCCGGATGACGGTGTTGCGTCCATCGTCGCTTCTCAAAACGGGAGGCATGGACTTCAACACCCCCCCATAAAAAAGGTTCAGAAGCAATGTCTCCAGAATGTCGTCGGCGTGGTGACCCAGGGCGATCTTGTTGCACTCCATCTCGACGGCGGCATTGTAGAGGATGCCCCGGCGCAGGCGTGAACAGAGCGAGCAGGCGGTGCCACCCTCCGGAATGTGAGACTGAACGATGGAATAGGTGTCCTTGGCCAGAATCCTGTACTCCTGTCCCAAGTGTTGCAGATACTCGGGCAGCACCTCGGCGGGAAACCCCGGCTGCCTCTGGTCCAGATTGACGGCCACCATCGAGAAGGAAACCGGAGCCCGCTCCCGCAGGTCTCTCAGCAGCGTCAACAGGGCGTAGCTATCCTTGCCTCCGCTCAGGCAGACCATAATCCGATCGCCCTCCGAGATCATGGAAAAGTCGGCGATCGCCTGCCCCACCTTTCTCAGAAGCCGCCGTCTCAGGCGTGGCAGATCCCGGCTGGAGGGTCCGCAAGCGGACGGCCCGGGCGCCGCGCCCGCCTCCCTCTGCTTGGGAAGCGTGTCATAGAGTCTCAACCGTTTCCTCCAAGCGCACGTAGTCCGCCTTTCGCTTCACCGGCTGGAACCCTTCGGACAGGATGGCCTCACGCAAAATGTCTTCCGTGGCCCGGTGGTGAGCGCCGGCCGGCGTGATCACGTTTTCCTCGATCATGATGCTGCCCATGTCGTTGGCTCCATGATGGAGTCCCTGCCTTCCCACCTCGACGCCCTGGGTCAGCCAGGATACCTGGATGTTGGGGACGTTGGGCAGGCAAATTCTGGCCAGCGCCAACCAGCGCAGATACTCCTCGCTCGTCTCCCGATCGGGGACCTTGCGACTGATCTTGGTGTTGTCGGGCTGCAGCGTCCAGGGGATGAAGGCCACAAAGCCGCCCGTCCGCCGCTGCAGCTCGTAGATGCGCTCCAGGTGCCGGATGCGGTGCTCCGGGGTTTCCCCCATCCCGAACATCATGGTGGCCGTGCTGGGCAATCCCAGGCCGTGGGCGACCTCCATGACCTCCAGCCACTCGGCGGTGTTGCACTTGTTGGTGTTCTTTCTCCTGACCTCATCCACCAGAATCTCGGCCCCGCCTCCCGGAATCGAGTCCAGCCCCGCGGCCTTCAGCCTGAGCAGAACTTCCCGGGTGTCCATTGCGAAGATCCGGGTAAAGGCGTGAATCTCCGGCGGAGAGAAGCAGTGGAGGTGGATCCGGTACCGCCGCTTCAGCTCGCTCAGGAGCCGCTCGTACCATTCCAGCGGAAGGTCGGGATGGAGTCCGCCCTGCATGAGAATGCCGCTGCCGCCAAGCTCCAGGGTCTCCTCGACTTTTTCAAAAATCTGTTGGTGGCTCAGGACATAACCCTCGCTGGAGCCGGGTGGCCGATAAAAGGCGCAAAAAGTGCAGACGGCCGAGCAGATATTGCTGTAGTTGATGTTGCGGTCCACCACGTAGGTGACCACCTCGTCGGGATGCAGCCGGCGCCGGATGCGGTCGGCCGTCTCCTGCAATTGGGCCAGAGAGGCCCGCTTGGCCAGGAGGCCGTATGCAGGCGGACTCAGGCGCTCCTCCTCGGCACGGGTGAGGCAGTCCTGCACGTTCATGGCCGCAAATGGGTCCACTTCTGCGGTTACCGCCCTTCCAGAGTGGCCGTGAAACTCATTTCCCCGCCGTCACGCACCACTGAAATCTCTACCTCATCCCCCGGTCGATGCTCCTGCAGGAGGTAGGTCAGGTCGTATATGTTGGTGATCTTTTTCCCCGACCACCCCACGATGAGATCGCCGGACCGCAATCCGCACTTGGACGCCGGACTTCCCTCTCGAACACCGGTAAGCCGGACCCCCTCGACCTCCTCGCCGTAGTCGGGAATAATCCCCAGCGTCACCCTGAATCCGGTTCTGCCCGATTCCCGGGGCTCACCGGCCGTTTTCCGGAAGGCAGGCCGCTGCTCCATCGAACGGATCGACCCGGCTGTCTGAAAGATGAACTCCACGACGCGGGCGATCGGAACCGGTTCAATCTTATCATAGTCATCACTGGGCTTATGGTAGTCCCCGTGGACCCCGGTGAAGAAAAAGAGCACCGGAATATCGCGGCCGTAGAACGAGGAATGGTCGCTGGGGCCGAACCCTCCCTCGCGATATTTTAGCTCCAGGCCCGCATCCTCGTTCAGTTGAGTCAGCAGGTCCCTCCAGCCCGGCGAGCTGCCCGTACCGCCGACGATCAATCGCGTGCCTTGCATGCGTCCGATCATGTCCATGTTGATCATGGCCACGGTCTTCTCCAGGGGCACCACCGGATGGTTGACGTAATGCCGAGAACCCAGCAGGCCCTGCTCTTCGCCGCTGAAGGCCAGAAAGAGGACGCCGCGCCCCGGGCGATCCTTCCGGGATGCCAGCGTCCCGGCCAGCTCCAGCAGTCCGGCCGTGCCCGAAGCGTTGTCGTCGGCGCCGTTGTGGACCTCGCTACCGGGCTTGGCTGCCAGCGAGCTCACCTCACCCATTCCGAGATGGTCGAAGTGAGCCCCGATCGCCAGGACCTCCTCGGCCAGGTCGCCTTTGCCTTTCAGAAACCCCACCACGTTCCGAGCTGAACGGGTCTCCTTGACCAGGTCCGCGCGGAATTTCAGGCGAACGCCCGGCATATCGGCGGCACTGCTCTTGCTGCTTCGGGCAGTCTCCTCCAGGTCATCCAGGTTCAAGCCGGCTTTGGCCAGGATCCGGCGGGCAGAGGGACGACTGATGGCCAGAGCGGCAATGCCCGAATCGGCGAAAGAGCGGTCGAATCTGAGCTTGGAGAGCGAACTCCCGGAAAAATCTTCCGAGTCGTTCACGAAGACAATGCCGGTGGCGCCCCGGTCCCGAGCCGTTTGGGCCTTATAGCGCAGGGCATGGTAGCGTCCGAATTGCCCGTGGGGATCGTCTCCCTCGGGGCCGTAGCGCAGGGCGAAGACGAATTTCCCCTTCACATCCCTATTCCGATAATCGTCGTACTGGAGCGACGGCGCGGAAATGCCGTATCCCACAAACTGTGCCGCGCCCTCGAACTGCCCGCTCAACGAGAAGGAAACCGGTGTGAAGTCGCTGCCCGGCTCCAGATCTCTCCCTCCACCCGCCTGGCTTGAGGAGCCACCCTTCTCCCAGGCCACCTCCAGGGCGTTGGCGGAACCCAACCGCACGCCGGAAACGAAGGAGAACTCCTGGAAGTAGCTGCCCCCATCACCCAGCGGCAGCAGATTCCGCCGGGCGAACTGTTCCGCGATGTAGCGGGCCGCCTTCTCCGCCCCGGGGCTTCCGGCAAGCCGTCCTTCCAACTCGTCGGAGGCCAGATACCGGATGTGCGGCATCAGTCTTTCAGCCGAAACGGCCCCCGTGGCCGGTGCCGGAATGGTAGAACGGAAATGCCAATTGCCGATCGGCACCAGGGCGGCCGGCAGCAGTAGAGTGGCCCACAAGATCCAGTTTTTTCGGTTCAATGAAATCCTCATGGTCGATATCGGGAATCGATCGCGCCGCCTGTGGCGGCAGCCTGGGGATGCTCTTGGACGACCCTGAATCCAGATTCAGTTGGAGGACCCGGCCCCCGCGACGGGGAGAACAGACAGCATTTCCCAGCCTTTCTCCTCTCGAGGCACAAAATAGTAGGCCTGCACTTGGGGATATCGCTTCAGATAGCTTCGGGCCTTTTCGGGCCCCATCACAAAAAGCGCATTGTCCAGGGCATCGCCCTCCATTCCGGACCCGGCCACCACGGCGACGCTGAGAAGACCCTGGACCGGACGGCCTGTTCTGGGGTCCATGATATGGGAATAGGTCACGCCCTCACGGACGAACGAATTCTCATAGCTGCCGGAAATGGACAAGCACTGATTCTCCAGCGAGACGGTCAGGGCGCTCTTTTGGGGGTCGCGTGGAGAAACCGGGTCGCGAACCCTGACCCTCCAGGCGGTCTTCCCGGGTGGAGTTCCCAGCCCGAAGACCGTGCTGCCGCCCGCGTTGACCAGGGCGCTTTCGATTCGGTATTCCCTCAGCAGGCTCACCACCCGGTCCACCGCATACCCCTTGGCTATGCCTCCCAGGTCCAGAGCCATGCCCTCCCGAAGGAACTGAACGGTGCGACGGCCGGGATCGAGGCTCAGCTTGCGGTAACCCACCGTCTGAAGGGCGTTGCGAAGCTCCCTTTCCGGCGGCAGCCGACCCGGGCCGCGGAAGAATCCCCAAACCTTCATCAACGGGTGAACGGTCACGTCGAAGGCGCCTTGGGACTGCCGGCTGAAGGCCAGGCATCGTTGCAGAAAGTCGAACAGCTCCGGCTCCACCAGGACCGGTTCCCGACCCGCTCGACGGTTGATGAAGGAGACGGAGCTGTTCCGCTTGTAGACGCTCATCAGGCGGTCGATGCGGTCCACCTCATCGAAGGCCCTCTCCGCCACCAGGGGCAGATCGCCCCGGCCGGCACCGTAGAGCTGAATCCCATAGGTGGTGCCCATGGAGACATGGCTGCCGCTGTAGTGGGCCACCGCCGGACCCGAACCGGGGGCACCGAGGCTGCAAACCAGGGTCGGCGCCCCCACCAGGAACACCAGTATCGGCGCCAGCCCGCATTTCATCGCCATTGCAGGACACTCTGTTCGCAATTCGGACTGGAGTTGGACCGCTCAACGGGAGGGACGGGGCAGTCCGGTCGGGACCAGGAGCCCGGCCGGCTATACTTTTTGGGTGATCAGATCTTGTTCCGGCTCTTCGGACTGGCGTTCCGGCCAAACCACCCGTTCCTTCCCGTCCATGGCCCGATTGGCGTAGATCACCGCCCTGGAGTCGGCGGCGCCCACGTCCAGGTCCGCCAGCGGCTTTTTGCCCTGGCGAATGCACTCGAAGAAATGCTCATCCTCGGCCTGAATGGGATTGCGCTCGCGCTCGACCTCGATCACACCCAGCTCGACCAGCCAGCGGCGGGCATGCTCGACTTCGCGGGCCACCAATCCCTGGGACTCGGCAGGAGGCTCCGACTGAATGGGAACCCCTTTGGCCTTCTGAAGGATGGTGGCACCCGCCATCCAGTCCAGCTCTTTGGGAATGCTGGAAGACTCTCCGGCGGTGGGGGCGCCCCGAGCCAGTTTCTGAGGATAGAAGGTAGCTTGGGGATCGTTGCGTCCCAGTGTAATTTCAAGGGTTCCCCGATCTCCCAGGATGGTTTCCGAGAACTCCAGATGCCGGTTGTGTCCGATGGCGCTGAAGAGGAACTTCTGTCCCCGGGGATATTGGTAAATCACGGCCACGTTGTCGAAGATCTCCCGGCCGTCCCTCCAGTAGTCGTTGCCTCCGACTCCGGTGACGCTGACCGGCTCCGACTCAAAGGCCCAATTGGCCACGTCCGCCATGTGGGACCCGAGTTCGGCCATCAGGCCACCCGAGTATTCCCGGTACATCCTCCAGTTGATGCTTCGTTCCAGCCCGGGATCGGGTACGGGGCGGCGCCAACTGGTATTGCGGTGCCACTGGGCCCGGATGGTCATCACGCGTCCCAACACTCCCGTGTGAATCATGCGCATGGCGTTGCGGTAGACCCCGCTGTAGCGCCGCTGAAGCCCCACTTGCAGGACCAGCTCGGGGTGGCGACCCTTGGCCTCGTAGACCATGGGGATCTCGGCTTCCTCCTTCATCAGGCACTTTTCGACAAAGACGTGCTTTCCGGCGCTCAGGGCCTCCAGCAGCATGGGAACGTGCAGGTGGTAGGGGGTAGTGATGAAAACCGCCTCGACGTCCTTGCGCTCCAGCACGCGCCGGTAGTCGCCCGACTCGGTATCGGGCCGGCCGCCAATCGCCTGCACACCCTTGGCCAGGTTGGGGGCGTAGCTATCGCACAGCACAGCGCACCGTCCCGACTTCAGGGTGCTCAAATTCCTCAAGTGGTTTCTACCCTGGGAGCCCGTGCCGATCAGGGCGTACACCACGGGGGAGTCCAGGCTCCGGGCAGAGATGATGGCCGGAGCCGCCGCCTGGGAGGCTGCAGCCGCCGCGGCTGTCACGGAATTCTTCAGAAAGCCGCGACGGTCCATGGACGAACGATGCCGGCGGTCAGACATTCAATTCCCCCTCTCGAATCTCAGCCCGGCGCGATCGAGCCGATCGATGAAACACAACCGTGACTCGGCTGCAAAACGGGCAAGCACAGTGTAGTCCCTTTCACCCCCAATCCAAAGCCAAGGCTGTATAATGCTCACAGTGACTTCACTGCAACAGACCTTCAATCGATCGCCGGAAATCCTCTTCGAACTGGTCCGGATTGAGTCGGTGAACCCTACCCTGGTGTCCGGAGGGGCCGGAGAGCAAGCCATAGCCGAGTTTCTGTCCGTCTTCCTGAGAAGCGAGGGCATCCCGAGCCAACTGCAGGCGGTCGCCCCGGGGCGATTCAACCTGTTGGCCACGGTGCAAGGGTCGAGCCCCGGACCCAGAGTGCTTCTCAATGGACACCTGGACACGGTGAGTATCGCCGGGATGAAAGCGCCCCTGGAGCCGGTCCTCAAGGACGGCAGAGTCTATGGCAGGGGAGCCCAGGACATGAAGGGCGGGCTGGCGGCAGCGGTTTCGGCTCTGCTGGCGCTGTCCCGGCACAGGGAGGACTGGAAGGGCGAGGTTGTGCTGGCAGCCGTGGCCGACGAGGAGGACTTGAGCCTGGGAACCACCTGTTTCCTGGAGCATTGGCCGCAGGACAGACCCTTCGACTTCGCCCTGGTGCTGGAACCGACCGATCTTCAGGTGGCCACGGCCCACAAGGGGTTTGCCTGGGTCGAAGTCACCACCTACGGAAAGGCTGCCCACGGGAGTCGGCCGGCCGACGGTGTGGATGCGATTCGCCGGATGGGACTGGTCCTGGACCATCTGGACCGGCTGGACCGAGACCTGCAGAGCCATCCTCTCCACCGCCTGCTGGGATCGGGCTCGCTGCACGCCTCTCTGATCCGGGGCGGCCGCCAATGGAGCAGCTACCCCGACCGCTGCCACCTGAAATACGAGCGAAGGACCGTTCCTCCCGAAACGCGGGCGACCGTCGAATCCGAATTTGGAGGAATCCTTCGAGATTGCCGGCAGCAGGATGGTAGCTTCCGGGGGGAAGCTTCGCTGGTCTGCGCGCGAGAACCCTTTGAGGCGGACCCCGATCAGGATGTCTTGCAGCGTTTCTACAGCACTGCCCGCTCGCAACGTCCCCGCCACGTTGGCTGGGGCAGCGTCTCATTCTGGACCGACGCAGCCCTGTTGGCGGGCGCCTCCATCCCGACTCTGGTCTTCGGCCCGCGAGGGGCCGGACTCCACTCCCTGGAAGAATATGTGGTGGCCGAGGATCTGGGCGACTGCGCCGAGATCATCTATCGCTTCGTGACTCAAGCCCTACCCAACTAACGGTCTCGGTCCAGAATCATTCGCGGGATCGCCTGCAGCGCCTGCCGGTAGGGAGAGGGAGGGAAACAGTCCAGAGCCGCTTCAGCTCTGGCGGCGAACTCCTGGGCGCGTTTTCGGGCTTTCTCCAGGACTCGGTACCGGGTAACGATGGAAAGGATCTCCTCCTTGGAAACGGAGCGAAAGGCTTTCTCCCGCAGAACCGTCTTGATCTTCCCGGCCTCCGCGCGGTTGCAGACCTGCAGGGCGTAGACCAGCGGCAAGGTCATCTTGCCCTCTTTGAGATCGCTCCCCACCGGCTTGCCCAGAACCCGCTGCGAAGAGCTCAAGTCGAGAATGTCGTCGGTAACCTGGAAGACCAGGCCCACGCACAGACCATAATCCCCCAGCGCCCGTTCCTGGTCATCGCTGACCCTTCCCAGCAACCCTCCGATTCTGGCGCATCCGGAAAACAGATAAGCTGTCTTTCGCCGGGCGATATCCAGGACGTCCTGCTCGCTGACTTCGGGTCTGCCGTCCAGGTCGAGCTGAATCAGTTCCCCTTCCACCATCCTTTGGGTCAAGTCGATCAGGATGTCCAGAATGCGAAAGCGGCGTTCCTGCAGCGCCAGGTAGAAGGACTGCATATAGAGCCAATCGCCCACCAGCACCGTGATCTGATTGCCCCACTTGTGGTTGACGCTGGAGCGGCCCCGGCGAACACTGGCGCCATCGATGATGTCGTCATGTACGAGAGTGGCGGTATGGATGAACTCGACCACGGCAGCCAGCTTGATGGCCGACTCGTCGACCTGGCCGCAGAGTTTGGTGCAAAGCAGCAGCAGGCTGGGGCGAATCCTCTTGCCACCGCCTTCCTGCAGGTATTTGCCGATCTCTTCGATGGTGCGAACCGGCGAGCGGCGCTGGCGTGCAAACTCCCCCTCGACCTGTCGCAACTCGTCTTTGACCAGATGGAAAATTTCTCGAGGCTGCACTCAAACCCTTCCGGTATTTGACTTGGAAAACCCTGATTTGACCGGCGCCGAGGCTTCCGGCGGTCATTGCGCCGTTTCGAGCCCACCGGTTGCGGAACCACCGGGGACGAGGCCCGGCCCGCGGCCCAAAACCCTCGCAGCTTCAACGGGTCCGGTCGGATGAGCCCGGCCGAACAGTCGCTGATAGTTCTCCGTCGTACACTTGGCCACGGCCTCCAGGCTGACCTGCTTGACCTCTGCCAGGGCTCTGGCGGTCTCCACCACGAAGGCCGGCTCATTACGCCTTCCACGGAAGGGCACCGGAGCCAGGTAGGGAGCATCGGTCTCGATCAACAGCCGGTCCATGGGGACGGCCCGGGCAACCTGACGGATGTCGTGAGCCTTGGGAAAGGTCAGCATCCCGGAGAACGAAATATGAAATCCCATTTCCAGACAGCACCGGGCCATGGCCAGGCTGCCGGTGAAGCAGTGCATCACACCCGCCGGCCCGCCGTTGCCGAAGTGCTCGCCCAGAATTTCGAGCGTCCGGACCTCGGCTTCCCTGGTGTGAATCACCACCGGCAGCTCCACCTCGCGAGCCAGAGCCAGTTGTCGATCGAAGACCTCCTCCTGCTCTTCGGGCGTGGCATGGCGGTAGTGGTAGTCCAATCCGATTTCTCCCCAGGCAACCAGGCTGCCCGAGCGAGCCAGCCGGACTAGGTTCTCCAGGCTCGGCTCCGAGGCCAGACCCGCCTCGTGCGGATGAATCCCGGCCGCCAAATCCAGGTCTTCCTCCCCTTCCGCCAGCAGAACCGCCTTCTCGGTTTTGGCTGCATCCGCCCCGTCGCCAATCACCAGCACCCGTTCCACCAGGGCCGAGCGGGCTCGCTCCAGCACAGACGGCAGGTCGGATTCAAACTCGGCTTCCGCCAGGTGGGAATGGGAATCAATAAACATCAGTTCGGCGGCAGTCGCCGTCCCGACGACGCTCCCGGCCGACCTCCGAACCGGTTTCGCGCGGCTTCGTAGAGAATGGGAGTAATCGACAGGAACACGATCAGCAGGACCACCTTCTCCAGGTTGTCGCGAATCCAGGCCACCTGCCCCAGGTAATACCCGCTCAAGACCATCGACACCACCCAAAAGATACCACCAAACACATTAAAGGCGGCAAAGCGGGGATAGGACATCTGGCCGATGCCGGCCACAACCGGCGCAAAGGTTCGGGCGAAGGGTACGAATCGGGCCAGCACAATCGCCTTTCCACCGTGCTTCTCGTAGAACTCCCGGGCGTAGATGAGGTGCTGCTTGCGAAACCAGAAGCTGTCTTCCCTCTTGTAGAGAGCCACACCCGCCCGGTAGCCAATGGCATAACCCACGGCGTCACCGACGATGGCCATCACGCTCAGCAGGACCAACAGGACACTGACGTTGAAGAACCCCTTGGCAGCCACCAGGCCCGCCAGGAACAGCAATGAGTCCCCCGGCAGGAAAAAACCGATAAAAAGGCCTGTTTCGGCAAAGACGATGACCGCCAGCACCAGGTAACCGCCAGACCGAATCAGTTCGATCAGCTTGTCCGGATTGTAAAGACTTGAGAAAAAGTCGAGAATCGCTTCCAAGGAACCTCTGGGGGGCTTTAGCCCGCACTTCTCACCGGGCCGCTGGCAAACTTAAGAAAGAGTATATTTTCAATGTCTTGAGCCTTGATTCGAGGGCCTGTGTCTACAGTTCGGGCTGGGCGCGCCGACTCGGTCCGATCGGAGCCTGGCGGTCCGCACTCTGCCCTATTTCAGCCGAGCCCCGTTGGGAACTTCCTCCAGAAAGGTCGCCAGCACCGGTCTGTCTTCCGCTCCGACCGACGCCGCCAGCAGCATTCCGTTGGATTCCAGTCCCCGCAGCTTGCGGGGCTGCAGGTTGGCTACCACTATGATCTTTCTTCCGACCAGGCTCTCGGCGGCATAGGCCTGGGCGATTCCAGCCAGAATCTGACGGGTTTCCCGTCCCAGATCCACGGTCAGCCGCAAGAGACGGTCGGCGCCCTCGACCTTGTCGGCCTCGACCACCTGCCCCACCCGAAGATCGATTTTGGCAAAGTCCCCAATGGCAATGGTGCTTCCGTCGGCAGGCGCGGCCGCTGCCGTCGTGGCCGCCGCCTTTCCCGCCTCATCCGGGGGAACCGGGGGCGCTTTCTTTTTTCGACTGTCAGCGGGTTTCCGCCGTCTCCCGCTGCCAGAACCGAAAAGGGTCTCCAGAAGTGCCTTTCCGTCCAGACGCGGGAAGACTGGGGTGACTTCTCCCAGCCGGTTTCCCGCCAGTTCGCGGCTCCATTGCAAGCGGTTCAGGCGCTGAAGATTCAATGCCTCCCGCTGCCCCAACTGTTTCCAGACTTTGGCGCAACTGACCGGCAGCACCGGGGCCAACAGGACGGTGACGATACGGACCACTTCCGCGCAGGTGTGGAGGATGGTCGCCAGGCGAGGCTGTTGGGCCTCGTCCCCCGCCATGGTCCAGGGAGCACAGACATTGATGTATTTGTTGGTCCGGGAAAGCAGATCCCACACCGTCTCCAGGGCTCTGCTGAAGGCCAACCGGTCCATATGGCCTTGATAAGCCTCAATGGTCGTCAGGACATGGTGCTTCAGTTCGTTCTCCAGGGAAGAGGGATCGGCGGCGGGGGGCGGAACCGTGTTCTCGAAATTCCTGGAGATCAGCGCCAAGGTGCGGGAAACCAGGTTGCCCAGATCGTTGGCAAGGTCGCTGTTGGTCCTTTGAATCATGGCCTGGTAGGAAAAATTTCCGTCGGCGCCAAAGGGAATCTCCCTCAGCAGAAAATATCGGACCGCATCCGAGCCGAAGTGGTTGAGCAACAGGTGGGGATTGATCACGTTGCCACGAGACTTGGACATTTTGGCTTCGTCCTTGAGCCACCAGCCGTGGGCGTGAACCCGTTCAGGAAGCGGGAGGCCGGCTGCCAACAGGAAGGCCGGCCAATAGACGGTATGAAAGCGAATGATGTCCTTCCCCACCAATTGAACCTGGGCCGGCCAGTACTTGCGGAACTGGTCCTGCTCCCGGCTGTTTCCGAATCCGATCCCCGAGAGGTAGCCCACCAGAGCGTCGAACCAGACGTAGATGACGTGGTTGTCGGCGACGGGAACGGGAATGCCCCATTTGACCGAGGTCCGGCTGACGGACAGATCCCTGAGGCCATCGCTGACGAAGCGAACCACTTCATTGCGACGAGAGATCGGGTTGATGAACTCGGGGTGTTTTTCGTAGAGATCCAGAAGCTGCTTCTGAAAGACAGACAGCTTGAAGAAATAGCTCTCCTCGGTGACGCGCTCGGTGGGGCGCTGACAGACGTCGCAGTCGGGGGCCGCATCAGCCTCCGGGGCAAACAGATTGCAGGGAATGCAATACCAGCCGGAATACTCGCCCTTGTAAATGAAACCGTTGTCGAAGGCGCGCTGGAACACCTCGGAGGCGGCCGCGTAGTGGCTCTTGCTGGTGGTGCGAATGAAACGGTCATACTCCACGCCGAAGCGCGACCACAACTTGCGGTAGGCTCCCGCGTTCCGATCCGCCAGCACCTCCGGCGCAACCCCCTGGGCAGCGGCAGCCCGCTCGATGTTCTGGCCGTGCTCGTCGGTGCCGGTGAGAAAGCACACGTCGTAGCCTTGCATTCGCTTGTAGCGGCTCAAGCAATCGGCCACCAGGGTGGTATAGGTGTGTCCCAGATGCGGCCGGGCATTGACATAGTAGAGAGGAGTGGTGATGTAGAAGGTATCCATCGATCTCCGGGGGCGTGCTTCGCGGCCTCCGCTCCTAGCCCAAACTTGTTCCGTGCCGCTTCAGAAACTCTTGCATCACCTGCCGATGCACCTGCTTGTAGGGCACCCGGTGGCGCTGCGCCAGATCCTTGCATTCCTCATACTCGGGAGAAAAGCTCACGATTCGGCCATCCAGCCGAGCCACTTTCACCGACACCTTGCCCATTGGACTCTCGACCGCCTCAATGGTTCTGTCCAACACCTGTCGATGGCACCGGTGGTAGCGAAGGCCCAGGGTGGTGGTCTCCTCAAAAAGCACCTTGCAGACACCATCCAGGAGTTCCAGGGGAAGAACCACGGTCAGAAGGATTCCCGGACGGTTCTTTTTCATCTGGACCGGGCAGGCGAACACGTCGTGGGCTCCCACCTCAAACAGCCTCCCCTGCACGTATCCGATAATCTGGGGGCTCATGTCATCGATGTTGGCCTCCAGAACCCACACCTCGGAATCCGAGGAAGCCGCATCGGAATCGACCGGTTGGCCACTCAACACTCGCAGCACGTTGGCGCCATCCTTGTGATCGCGGCTGCCGGCGCCGTACCCGACACTTTCCACCCGATAGCCCGGCAACTCTCCAAAACTCCGGCAAATAGTGGTCAGAATGGCTGCTCCGGTCGGCGTGACCAACTCCCCTTCAATCCTGTTGGTGTAGATGGGCACTCCCCGGAGCAGTTCCGCCGTGGCCGGGGCGGGAACGGGCATGGTTCCGTGGGCGCAGTCTACCGTTCCCCAACCCACGTTGAGCGCGGAGGCCAGGCATCCGGGGGAGTCCAGCCAGTGCAATCCGACAAAAGCCCCGACAATATCGACGATGGCGTCGACGGCGCCGACTTCGTGAAAGTGAACTTTTTCCACGGTAGTTCCGTGAACCTTGGCTTCGGCTTCCGCAAGCCGGAGAAAGGTTCGGCAAGCGTTGTCCTGGACCCAGGGATCCAGAGTACTGCCGCGGATGATCTTCTCAATGGTCGAGTAGTGCCGGTGGTGGTGCTCTTCACCGGTCTCCACATCGAATTTGGTAGCCATCACTCCCGACTTGTCGACGCGGGAAGATTTGAGGCGGAAGTTCCTCACATTCAGCTTTTCCAATTCGCCGGCGAGATGCTCCATCGGGAGTCCCAGGTCCAGCATCGCTCCCAGAATCATGTCTCCGCTGACTCCCGAGAAACAGTCGAAATACAAACTTTGCCCGCGTTGAGTACCCACCTGTCTTGTCTCCATGGAACTCTCCGGCGCCGTTGCGCTCCGAAAATTGGCAACCCTACTTCCGAGACACTAGGCTCAGACTCAGCCGTTTGTCAAGGCGAACCCGAGCGGCTGAACGTCACCGGGAAAGCCTGCGTCCCGGACCGATCCGGAAGGACCATGCCCGGGATGGAAGTCCTGTTCCTACTGCATGAATTGCACAAAGACTTCATTGGAAAACAGCCGTCCCTTGCGGGTCAGCTTCATCCGGTCTCCTTCGATTTCGATCAACTGCCCCTGGACCAATTCGCTCAATTCCCGGCTGAATCGTTCCAGCGGGTCAAACCCGAGTATTTGGCGGCAGCGGGACAGATCCAGACCGGCATTCAGCCGCAGGCCCAGAAACATCAGCTCTTCCAGATGCTGCCGGGGAGTGATCTCGGATCGAAAGGTGGTGGCGGGCTCTCCACCCTCCAGCAGCTCGACGTAACGGAAGGGGTCTCGCTCGTTGCCCCAGCGCACCCCCGACCAGTAGGAATGGGCGCCGCACCCGAAACCGATGAAGGGTTGATCCGTCCAGTACTTCAGGTTATGACGCGACTGCCGCCCCGGTTTGCAGAAGTTCGAGATCTCGTATTGCTCCCAGCCGGCCTTTCCCAGCCAGTCCACCGATTCCTCGTACCAGACGGCAACCAGGTCTTCATCGGGCAAGGAAGCATCGGCCCGTCCCTCACTCCTCCCCAAATGGGCGTCTTCGTGGATCTCCAGGAGATAGAGTGAGAGGTGCTCCGGAGAGACGGCGGCCACCCGGCTCAGGTTTTCCCGCCAATCGTCTTCAGTCTGGCCCGGCAGACCGGCAATCAGGTCCAGATTCAAGTTGTCGATCCCTCCCCGGCGGCACATCTCGATGGTCGAGATTGCGTCCGCCACGCTATGAGAACGCCCGACCCCTTTCAGCAGGTGGTCCTGGAAAGTCTGGACCCCAAGGCTGATTCGATTGACACCGGCCTCGCGGTAACCCTCCAGCTTGTCACCCGTCAGGGTGCCGGGATTGACTTCCAGGGTGATCTCCGGGACGGGAGCGAGCCTAAAGGCGCTACGAATCCACTCCAGGGTTCGACCGATCTCCTGCTCATCCACCAGGGACGGGGTGCCGCCACCCACAAAAACGGTGTCGACCACCCAATCGGAGGTGGATTTCCCGTTTGCATTCAATTTATGCAGGAGGTCCGGCAGGGTTTCCATTTCCCGCCGCAGCGCCCCGAAATAGGGCTCGATCAAACTTCCGGGAAACACCCCCGAAGCGAAATGGCAATAGCTGCACTTGGACCGACAGAAGGGAATGTGAATGTACAACCCCAGCTCATTCGACATCGGCCGACTCTTATAAATGAAGCAATTGGTGGTCCGGGCTGGAAAGGTCGATGGTGTCGTAGAGCTCTTCCAGGAACTCGGGTCCGTAGCGCGACAGGAAGTGGAAAATGTTGATTTGGCGCTCCTGTAGCCCCCTCGAGGGATAGAGCGTCCTCAACAGGCTGTCGACCTGTCGAGTGAGGACCTCCCGTTGGCGGGTCTCGGCTCCCACAAACTTGGTTCGCAGGCTCTCCAGTTGATATTGGATTTTCTTGCGGGTGGTTCCCAAGGCTCCAACCAGGGTGGCATCCACCGCCTTCAGGGGCTCCTCCATCTCGGCGAGGCGATCGGCGAATTCTCTTTCCAGCCGATCGAAGCCGGCGCCGACCGCCTGGTTGACGGTGCGCTCGACCATCTGTTTCAGCAGCGGCCGGCTGCCTTGAAACAAATCAGGGAATTCCAGGCGGTATTTGGCCAGCAGCTTCTGGATTCTTCTTTCAACCACCGTGACGCTGGCGCGCGGCACGACGCGGGGCATGACTCTGCCCAGGGCATGGTAGAGCGGGGAGATCTGGGCATAGTAGGCAATCTCGGAAGGACCGGCAACGTAGGCCAGCGTCGGGAGCAGGAAATCCTGCACCACCGGTCTGAAAAGCACGTTGGGGCTTATCTGCTCCGGTGCCTGTTCGATGAGAACCTGGAGATCGGGCAACTCGCTGTTGCTGCCCTTCAGGGAAAAACCGTTGCCGGTACCCACAACTCCCCGGCGTTTCCCTTCCTGCTCCCAAAAGAGAAAGCTTGTTCCTCCTTCCCCGCCGACTTGAGGGGTGTACCCGGAACGGGCCAGTTGCCGGTTGCGGCCTCTCAGCAACTCATCCAGTTGCACCCAGGTTTCCGCGGCCTGCAGAAACACCGGCTTGGCCAGTTTCTTCAGGGTCGGCTCCCGCGGGTCCAGCAGAATGAGTCCATATTCCGAAAGGAGAAAGGAAACGATTTCGGCGAACGCCTGCCCAAAGGTGTTCCCCGGCCGATAGACCCGTTTCAATCGGGCGGCCAGCACCGGCTTGAATTCGGAGTCCGGCAAGCCCTGCAGAAACTGGTCCAGGTGGCCTGCGATCGAAGGATCAAGGGGAATGGGACCGACCGGCAGGCGATTCTTCCCCGATTCTTGAGCCAATTGGAGCGACTTCAGAGTCGAGTCAGCCGTCAGGATCCAGGTTCGACCCACTTCCTCAAGATCGTGGTCGTCGGTGGCCATCCAGAATACGGGGACCGCATCCACCCCCCGGCGCCGATAGCTCTCGGCCAACTTGACCGCGGTCAGCGCCTTGTAAATCGTATAGGCCGGACCGCTGAACAAGCCCACCTGTTGACCGGTAACCACCGCCAGGCAATGGTCCCCGGCCATGCGGTCCAGGTTCTCCATGGTCTTGGCGGAAGCGCCCCAAAGCCGATTCTGGCGCTCGAGGGTCTCCACCAGGGCCGCTCGATGGGGCAAGCGGGGCCAGGTCTCATCCGGTTGGGGCCATCTGGAGAACTCGAGGCCGGATGGCCCGGGAAAGAAGGCCTGAACCCTCTCGGCGTGGTAGAGGTAATCCAGCAGCAGGGCCGGCATTTTCGGAATCTTCTCGAAGCTCAAACCGACCGACTTGGCCATCGTGTGTCCCGGGCAGTACAGGCTATCTTTGTTCCAGGGGCGGCCCGCTTTCGAGGGCGGATTCCGTGCGGTGCGTGGGCTTGCCGGCGCGGCGATTGCGGTGCGCCGCCTCGATAAAGGCCCTGAAGAGGGGGTGTGAGACCAGGGGTTTGGACTTGAACTCCGGATGGAATTGGCAACCGACAAACCAGGGATGATTCTCGATCTCGACCACTTCCGCAAAGCTGTTGTCGGGAGAGTATCCCACGACCTTCATGCCGTTGGCAGCCAGCGTCTCCTCGTATTCCCGGTTGAATTCGTAACGGTGGCGGTGGCGCTCCGATATCTCGGTCTGGCCATAGGCCTGAACCGTCCGCGAGTCGGAATCGAGGATGCAGGGATAGGCTCCCAGGCGCATGGTGCCGCCCAGATCATCGATGCCTCTCAGTTCCCGCAACTTGTAGATGACACGGTGGGGCGTGGCGGGATTGAATTCGGAACTGTGGGCCTTCTTCAGTCCGCAAGCGTTGCGGGCGAATTCAATCACTGAACACTGCATTCCCAGGCAGATGCCGAGAAACGGCACCTTCCGGGTTCGAGCGAAGCCGATGGCTCGAATCATCCCGGAGATGCCACGCTTGCCGAAGCCCCCGGGAACCAGAATGCCATCGAATGGAGTCAACTGCTCGGGCCAGCTCTCTCCCTCGACCCCCTCGGCTTCGATCCAATGTATATTGGTCTTGAGACGGTGAAACAGCCCTCCGTGTATCAGCGCCTCCTTGAGGCTCTTGTAGGATTCCTCAAACTCGACGTACTTGCCGACCACGCCGATGTCGACGGAATCCGAGGGATGCTCGATGCGCTCCACCAACTCCCGCCAACGGGTCATTTCGGAATCCTCGATCGGCATCTCCAATTGCTTGAGAATAATCTCGTCCAGACCCTCCGCGGCCAGGGTGAGGGGAACTTCGTAGATCGACTCCACGTCTCTGGCGGTGATGACGGCATCCTCGGCTACTGAACAAAAGAGGGCGATTTTTGCCTTCAGCGCCTTGGAGAGAAAGCGTTCGGTCCTGCACAGGAGAATATCGGGTTGAATGCCGATGGCTCTCAACTCCTTGACGCTGTGCTGTGTCGGCTTGGTCTTCAGCTCCCCGGCGGCATTGATATAGGGGACCAGGGTCAGATGAACGAAAAGGGAGTTGGTGCGGCCGAGATCCTGTCGGAGCTGCCGGATAGCCTCCAGGAAGGGCAGCGACTCGATATCGCCGACGGTTCCGCCGATCTCGACAATACTGACATCCACCTCGGTGGCCACCTTCTTGATGGCGGCCTTGATCTCGTTGGTGATATGGGGGATCACCTGAATCGTTTTCCCCAGATAATCCCCCCGCCGTTCCTTCTGAATCACCGATTCATAGATCCTGCCGGTGGTCAGGTTGTGGTCCTGAGTCAATTTGCTGTCGGTGAAGCGCTCGTAGTGCCCCAGGTCGAGGTCGGTTTCGGCTCCATCGTCGGTGACGAATACCTCCCCATGCTGGTAGGGGCTCATGGTGCCGGGATCCACGTTGAGATAGGGATCGAACTTCTGCAGGCTGACTCGATAGCCACGGCTTTCCAAAAGCCGGCCAATCGAGGCTGCCGCCAGACCCTTGCCCAGAGATGAGACGACTCCGCCGGTTACAAATATGAACTTGGCCGCCATGCCGACTCCTTTCCTTGCATTGTATCCCTCTCTTGACCGACCCTTTACCGCCGCCTGCTCAGCCCCACCTCAGGGGAGCTTGCCTTGAACAGCAAGCTCATTGATTCGCACCAGGTCCTCAGGCGTGTCCACCGCTACTCCGCGATATTCGTACGGCACCACCTGTATCCGATATCCGTTGTCCAGGAAACGCAGTTGCTCGAGATCCTCCACGGCTTCCAGCCAACAATCCGGCAGATCGGGGAGGATCTCCAGAAATGCCTTGCGGTAGGCATAGATTCCCACGTGCTTGAATACGGCCGCCTGTCCCACTTTACCCGGTCGCTGCCGCCTCAAGTGTGGAATGGACGACCGGGAAAAGTAGAGAGCATTCCCCTTGCGATCGGTGACCACCTTGACAACGTTGGGATCTGAAATCTCCTCGGCCTCGGCGGGGCATTTCAGCGTCGAGATCATCAGGTTCGGATCGGACCGGAACGGTTCCACAACGGCTTCGATGCACCCCGGATCCATCATTGGCTCGTCACCCTGAAGGTTGACCACCACGTCGACCTCCAGATCCCGCCCAACCTCCGCCACCCTTTCGGTACCCGATCGGTGTGCCCCGGAGGTCATGGAGGCCGTGCCGCCAAAGGCCTCAACCGCCCGCGCGATGCGCTCGTCATCGGTGGCTACCATGACTTCGGCAATCCCCCGTGCGGCCGATGCCCGCTCGAAGACGTGCTGAATCATGGGTTTACGAGCTATTTTCGCGAGAGGTTTTCCAGGGAAACGTGTCGATTGAAAACGGGCGGGGATGACGACGACAGCCTTCAGATCATTCTTGGTCAAAACCTGATCGGAGTCTGACGATGAAGGGGCCCAAAAGAGACCGGGCCTTTGGCAGGGCCACGGGTATCTTTGTTGAAAATGGGGCGAAGATCAAGTCCTAAATTGGGCGGTTCCCGGCTCGAGCGGATCGCTACCCGCAGGTCGATTTTCAAGGCACGGGCACATCCGGAAACGATACCGGAAAATTCGACTTCAATCCACGCTCGGATCCCCGCCCGCCAGGGGTTTCCTGTTCTTTACTTGGCCTTTACTTTTCCGGGGGCCTGGGTCAAAATGTCGACGGGCCTCTTGCAGAGAAGATGACATACTGGAAGCTTTCATGAGCTGGAGTGGTGCTCCATGAAAGGACGACGCTGTTCCATGACCGCCTTCCGCCTCACCGCCGCCGCGATATTCGGTCTTGGGCTGCTTCTCGTCAGTGATCCCTTGTGCCTGGGTCAAGGCGGCTTGTCGGGAGACTCCGCTTCCGACAACGGGTATTCCTCGCTGAAGATCGACGTGGATCTGGTTCTGGTCAGCGCCACCGTTACCGATCATAGCCGGCGCTTCGTCACCGGATTGGAGAAACAGCACTTCCGCATTTTCGAGGACAAGATCGAGCAGGAGATCAAGCACTTCAGCAACGAGGATGTCCCGACCTCGATCGGCTTGCTTTTCGATGTCAGCAGCAGCATGGGGGACAAGATCGCCCGCGCCAGGGACGCGGCCGTTGCCTTCCTCAAAACCAGCAACCCGGCCGACGAGTACCTGTTGATCGCCTTCGCCGATCGGCCTTCAGTGGAGGAGGACTTCACCTCCGACATCAGCGAGATTCAAAACCGCCTGGTTCACAAGAGAGCCAAGGGATCGACAACCCTTTACGACGCCATCTATCTGGCTCTGGAGAAGATGAAGCAGGCCAATCATTCCAAGAAGGCTATCCTGCTCATCACCGATGGAGAGGACACCCGCAGCCGCTATTCCCTCATCAACGTGCGGAATGCCGTCAAGGAAGCCGACGTGCAGATTTTCGCCATCGGCATTGTCAATTCCTACTATTCCGACCTGGCCCGCGGGCGCTCCGGACGGGGAATTCTGGAACAGATTACCGAGATTACCGGGGGGCGGGCCTACTTCCCCAATTCCGTGTACGAGCTCGAGGACATCTGCACCAAGATCGCCATCGAGCTCAAGAACCAGTATATCCTGGGCTACTCCTCCACCAACCGGGCCAAGGATGGCCGCTGGCGCAAGATCAAAGTCAAAATGAAAACGCCCAAAGGGCTCCATTCTTTATCGGTTCGGACCAAGACCGGTTACTACGGACCTCAGGGATGATCGGATGAATTCGGCGTTCGGAAGAATCCTTCTGGCGGCGCTGCTGCTCGTTGTGGTCACCCAGGCGATGGCCCAGCGGCAGAACCGCAAGGGCAGGGACGACTTTACGCTCAAGGTGGACGTGGATCTGAGATTGCTCCATGTCACCGTCTTCGATTGGAAGGAGCAGTTGGTAAAAGGGTTGAAGCAGGACCATTTTGAAGTCTACGAAGACAAGATTCAGCAGGAGATCACCCTCTTCAAGGTCGAGGATATCCCCGTGTCGCTTGGCTTGGTGATCGACAACAGCGGAAGCATGAAATTCAAACGCCCCCGGGTCAATCAGGCCGCCATCACCTTTGCCAAGACCAGCAACCCCGAAGACGAAGTCTTCCTGATCAACTTCAACGACCAGGTCTTCCTGGACCAGGATTACACCCGGAACCTCGACGATCTTACCGACGCCCTGGACCACATCGACGCCCGGGGCGGTACGGCCCTCTACGACGCTGTCTACCTGGCTCTGGAGCACATTCGGGAGGGACAGGAAGAAAAGAAGGCCATATTGGTCATTACCGACGGGCAGGACACCGAGAGTCGCTACCGGTTCGACACGGTTCTGGAATTTGCCCGGGAGTCCTACGCCAGCATTTACCTCATCGGACTGTTCGACAAACTGTCGGAACTCACCCGGAAGGAAAGAAAAGCCGCCAAGCTCTTGAAGCAACTCTCAGAGGAAACCGGGGGGAAATACTTCTTTCCCGAATCGGTGGACGAGGTGCATGCCATCTGCACCGAGGTGGCGCACGAAATCCGCAATCAGTACACTCTGGGGTACAAGCCCACCAACCTGAGCCGGGACGGGACCTGGAGGGACGTCACAGTCAGAGTGCCGGGGGCTCCCAAGGGCAAGCGGAAGTGGATCGCCAGAACCAAGCGCGGCTACTATGCCCCGACCGAAAGCTAGAAACTCTTGGCGCTGTCCAGCAGGAACGTCACCGGGCCGTCGTTGGTGGATCGAACCCGCATGGTTTCCCTGAAGACACCCGTTTGCACCCTGATCCGATGTTGCCGGCAGCTGTCGACGAAGGATTGGTAGAGACGATTGGCTGCTTCCGGGGGCGCCGCCATTGAGAAGGAAGGACGCCGGCCCTTTCGGCAGTCGCCATAGAGCGTGAACTGGGAGACAATCAACAGAGACCCGCCTGCCTCTTTCAGCGACAGGTTCATCTTGCCGCCGTCATCCTCGAAAATCCTCAACCCCACGATCTTGTCCGCCAGGTAATCGGTGTCGGCTGGTCCGTCTCCGTCCTTGACGGCGAGGTAGACGAGCAATCCCCGTCCGATTTGCCCGACCACCTCCCCACCGACCGTCACCGAGGCTTCAAGAACTCGCTGGACCACCACACGCATGGGTTTCTCCGTCGCTGGAATGAGCCCCGGCGAAATCGTTGACACCTCCGGGGGGCTCTTTTACTATCACGCAAGCTCGTTCCTAAGCAAACGGGGCAACGTCATGGGCAGGACATCCACCGGAGAGACCCGGCTCAAACAATCGAGGCGCCGCTGGGAAGAGCAGACCCTCGCTCCCTCCCGGAAACGGTTTTCCCCGAGGCTGCCGGAGTTCACCAGCATCTCGGGCCACCCCATCCAGGATCTTTACGGCCCCGAGGACCTGGAAGACTTCGACCCCCGACAAGAGGTGGGATTCCCCGGAGAGCCCCCCTATACCCGGGGAATTCACCCCAGCATGTATCGCGGCCGCCTCTGGACCATGCGCCAATTCAGCGGCTTCGGTACAGCCCGGGACACCAACCAACGCTTTCTCTACCTGCTCGAGCAAGGACAAACCGGCCTTTCGGTCGCTTTCGACCTGCCCACTCTCATGGGGCTGGACTCGGATCATCCGACGGCTTCGGGCGAGATCGGCAAATGCGGCGTCGCCGTGGATTCCCTGGCGGACATGGAGGTTCTCTTCAGGAACATCGACCTGGAGTCCATAAGCACCTCCATGACCATCAATTGCCCGGCTGCCGTCATCTGGGCCATGTTTCTGGCTCACGCCGAGAAAAGCGGCTTTAGCTGGACCAGGTTGCGGGGCACCCTTCAGAACGACATCCTGAAGGAATACATTGCTCAGAAAGAGTGGATCTATCCGCCCCATCCCTCCATGCGGCTGGTTACCGACACCATTGCCTTCGCAGCCCGACACGTCCCCCAATGGAACAGCGTCTCGATCAGTGGCTATCACATCAGAGAAGCCGGTTCCACGGCCCTGCAAGAATTGGCCTTCACCCTGCGCGACGGCATCGAGTACGTCGAGGCGGCCGTTCGGGCCGGACTGGAGGTCGACGATTTCGCTCCCCGGCTCTCCTTCTTTTTCAATGCCCACAACGATTTCTTCGAAGAAATCGCCAAGTATCGAGCGGCTCGCAAGGTCTGGCACCGGGTAATGAAGGAGCGATTCGACTGTCGGGACCCGCGATCCTGCATGCTCCGATTCCATGCCCAGACAGCCGGGTGCTCCCTGACGGCGCAACAACCCCACAACAACATCGTTCGCACCACCGTCCAGGCGCTGGCAGCCGTTTTGGGCGGAACCCAGTCCCTGCACACCAACTCCATGGACGAGACCTACGCCTTGCCCACCGAGCAGGCCGCCACCATCGCTCTCAGAAGTCAGCAGATCCTGGCCACCGAAAGCGAAGTGGCCAACACGGTCGACCCCCTGGCCGGATCCTACTTCGTCGAGAAGCTGACCCTGGAATTGGAAAAGGGCTGCTGGGACTATTTCGAAAAAATCGACGCCATGGGGGGAATGGTGGCGGCTATTGAGCGCTGCTATCCCCAGAAAGAAATTCTGGACGCCGCCTACCGCTACCAACAGGCCGTGGAACGGGGAGAGAAGGTCATTGTGGGCGTGAACCGGTTCGTGGCCGATGAGGAAAAGCCGATCGACACCCTGGCCATCGAGTCCGGCGTGGCTGACAAACAACTGGACAGTCTCAAGCGCATCAAGGCCAGCCGCGACCCGATGGCCGTGCAACGGTCACTGGCGGAGCTGCGCAGGGCTGCCGCCACCGATCGGAACCTCATGCCTTTTCTCCTGTCCTGTGTCAAGGCTTACGCGACCGTGGGAGAGGTCTGCGAGGAAATGAAACAGGTATTCGACATTTATGAGGAGCCTGTCTTCTAGGTCCAAAGGGTAGCGGCCGGCGCCAGAGACTGTAGATGTTCGAGCACTGCCGTTAAATCAATCATGAACGAGAATCCCATCCGAGTCCTGGTGGCCAAACCCGGCCTGGACGGCCATGACCGCGGCGCCAAGATTATCGCCCGGGCGCTTCGAGACGCCGGGATGGAAGTGATTTACAGCGGTCTTCGCCAATCTCCCGAGCAGATCGTCAACGCCGCCCTGCAGGAGGACGTGCACTGTATCGGACTCTCCATACTCTCCGGAGCCCACAATGCGATTCTTCCGCGCATCACCGAGCTGTTGCGGGAAAGTAAGCTGGATGATGTTCTGGTGGTTGCCGGGGGCATTATTCCCGATCAGGACATCCCCACGCTGAAGGCATGCGGTATCTCCGAAATATTCCTGCCCGGAACTTCTACTCGGACCATCATCAAGTACATCCGGGAACACTGCGGGGCGACCTCGCGTTAGCAGCCCATTTCTCGGAAGAACAGCAACCTTTTGGCAACCTCGGTCATCGCAGCCCAAGGGTTGACCCCCGGAATTCCGGTCTGTAGAATCCTGGCAAAGGCGTCCGGCAGGAGGTATTCAGCGATGAAGATGGATGGGCATGCGCGCAGGTTCCTGTTTTTCGTGGGGGTGCTTCTCCTGGGCGTATCGGTCGCCGCGGATCGGATCGGCGCTCAGAATTCCCCGGTCAATCCGACGCTCAAGAAGAAGATCAGGGCCGACATCGACAACCTGGTGGTCAACGTTGAACTCGTCAATGTCCTGTTCACCGTCACCGATCGCAAGGGACGCCTGGTCACCGATCTGCAGCAACCCAACTTCAAGTTGTACGAAGACAACAAACTGCAGGAAATTACCAATTTTTCTCGCGAAACCGATCTGCCGCTGACCATCGCCGTGCTCATTGACACCAGCACCAGCATTACCGACCGATTCAAGTTCGAGCAGGAGGCGGCAATCGAATTTCTTTACCAGACCCTGAGGCCGCGCAAGGACAAGGCTCTGCTGATCACATTCGATTCGGCCATTGAGCTGGTGCAGGACTTCACCGACGATCCCCAGGTGCTGGCGACATCGATCCGGCGCATCCGACCCGGTGGAGGAACCAAGCTGCTGGACAGCGTTTATCTCACCTGCCAGGAAAAGCTGAAGGCCGAACCGGGAAGCACCAGAAAAATCATCATTCTCATCAGCGATGGAGATGACAACCTCAGCATACAGAACCTGGCCTCCACGCTGGAGATGGTTCACCGGTCGGATGTCTCCATCTATGCCGTCAGCACCAATTCCAGCGGTTTCTTCAGCATCAAGGCGCCCAAGTCCGACAAGCTCCTCCGGCGCCTCGCCCGGGAAACGGGTGGGCAGGCCTTCTTCCCGTTCAAATCAGAGGAATTGAGCCAGAGCTTCGCCAATATCGCCAGCGAACTTCGAAGCCAGTACTCCCTGGCCTATCGATCCTCGAATTCCTCACGGGACGGCTCCTTTCGCTCCATCAAGATCACCACCGATCGCAAGAGGCTGCGGGTGAAATCCCGCAAGGGATATTACGCCTCCCGGAGTCCCAGCTAGACTGCAGTCCCCTGTCGACACATCCTGCTTTTCCAGGTCAGCGTTCGGGACCGCGTGCCGGTTACGCGCTCACTCAAGACAATAAAGCCCCATGATCAGTTTCAGCCTGGTGGATTGGAGCATCATCCTTGCCTACCTGATCGCCACCATGGCGGCCGGCCTGGCCATGCGCCGCTATGTCGGCAGAGTCGAGGACTTCATCCTGGCCGGGCGCGGCATGGATGTCTATCTGGGAGTGGCTTCCCTGGCGGCAACCGAGTTCGGCATCATCACCGCCATGTATACGGCCGAACTGGGCTACAAGAACGGCTTCGCGGGCGCCACTCCCGGGATCCTCATGGCGGCCGCAATGCTGGTGGTCGGGCTCACCGGTTTCGTCATCAAGCCTCTGCGAGACTCGGGAGCTTACACCATACCGGAGTTGCTGGACCGACGTTTCGGCCCCCGGGTTCGCTGGCTGGCGGGCCTGGTGATCGTCCTGGGGGGAGTTCTCAACATGGGGGTCTTCTTTCGGGCCGGAGGTGAGTTTCTGGTGATCATGACCGGAATCCCTCCCGGTTATCTGGAAGTCACCATGACACTGCTGGTCATCCTGGTGCTGATCTACACGGTTCTGGGCGGAATGCTCTCGGTCCTGGTCACCGACTACCTCCAGTTTCTGGTGATGGGAATCGGCCTGGTCGCCGTTTCCCTCCTGGTGGCGGTCGAGGTGGGATGGGAGCAGGTGGTGTCGGCCGTTGAAAGAGAACACGGGGCGGGAGGGTTCAACCCCTTGATCAGCGAGGGAATGGGACCCGCCTACGTTGCCTGGCAGGCTCTCAATCAACTGGCCGTAGTGGTCACCTGGCAGACCGTCATTCAGCGTGTTCTCGCGGCGCGCGACAGTCGGACTGCCCGACGGGTGTATACCCGAACCAGCTTCTATTTCGTGGGGCGCTTCCTGATCCCCGCCTTTTGGGGTATGGCCGCCCTGGCCGTGCTGGGAGCCGAGCACCCCCCGGCGGCCTCGCTGCAGGCCATGCCCACCTTTCTGGCCTCCCTGCTCCCCACGGGACTGGTGGGACTGGTGATCGCCGCCATGCTGGCCGCCGAGATGTCGACCGATTCCAGCTACCTGTTGACCTGGAGCAGCATCCTCTACAATGACCTGATCTGCTCCGTCCGCAAGGAGCCCTTCAGCGAGAAATCGGGACTGCGCCTGAACCGGTTCATCGTCCTGGGCATCGCCGGATTCCTGCTACTCTATGGACTCTGGTATCAACCTCCCGGAAGAGTCTGGGACTACCTGTCCATTACGGCCAACATTTACCTGTCCAGTATCTTTATCCTGTTGGTAGCCTGCTGTTACTGGAAAGGCGCCCGCGCCGCCGGTGGAATCGGAGCCATCGTCGGAGGAGCGCTGCCTCCGCTGGCGTTCCTTCTGCTCAGCCAGGTCCAGTTTCCGACGGTTGAAGGCAGCCACTCCTTCGACATTTGGTCAGCCGCCGCGCGGTGGCTGAGCCGAAGCGAGGTGAGCGGATTGCTCTCCTTCGCCTTTGCCGCCAGCGGCATGATTCTGGGGTCGTGGATGACCCGCAGAAGGGAAAGGAACGACTGAGCCAGTGCTTCCCTCTCATCCAATTTGGTTTTGTCTGACCTGGCTCTGTATCCTGTGGTATGGATTTCTGGTGCTCTACGTCGGTTGGAAGGGCTTGGGCGATATCCGCCGGCTGATTGCCAATCTGAAGGACAGGGATTCTCATAACGTATCAGGCGACCCGGTGAGAAATGCGGGCCCGTAACGTGGCAATTCGGATGGGCTGGCTGTGCGGCATCGGCATCGGCCTGTCCTGTTTGATGGTCTCGGAAAACTGCCGGTGGCGTGTCCCCCAACCCGGTACCGAGTCGGAACCACACATCCGGCAGGAGCGGCCGCCGTCACCGTCCAACCCGATTGAACTCGGCGAGCGACTGGACATCAACGCCGCCGGGCGCAAAGATCTGGAATCGCTGCCGGGAATCGGGCCCGTGCTGGCTGGCCGAATAATCGAGTTCCGAACCAAGAACCCCCCTTTTCGGCGAGTCGAGGAAATTCTGATCATCCGGGGAATCGGCCGGCGCAAGTTCCAGGCCCTACACAATCGGATCCGAGTGGGGACCTCCACCGGCCCGCCTTGCTCCTCCTCGGCGGAACGTTCGAAATGAAGACTGTCATCCCGACTCACAGTCCCCTGCCTCGGGGGTTTCACCCCCACCTGGCTCAGTGGTTCCGCCAACGCTTCGCCGCCCCCTCCCCTGCCCAGAAAGCGGGTTGGCCCCCGGTAATGGCCGGCCGAGATACGCTGGTCGCCGCGCCCACCGGATCGGGCAAGACCCTGGCGGCATTTCTGTGGTCCCTGAACCGGCTGGTGGGGTTGGCCTTGAAGGGCCGGCTCGAAGACCGCACCTATGTGGTTTACGTGTCGCCCCTGAAGGCGCTGGGAAACGACATCCACAAGAACCTGCAGGTCCCGATGGAGGAAATCGGCCACATCGCCCAACAGGCGGGTGAGGCCCCGTTGGGAATTCGTGTTGCGGTGCGCTCGGGAGACACTCCCAACAGTGAACGACAGTCCATGCTCCGCCGCCCACCCCATATCCTGATAACGACTCCCGAGTCGCTCTATATTCTGCTTACGGCCAAAGGGAGTCGCGGCTACCTGGCGGGGGCCGAAACGGTGATCCTGGACGAAATCCATGCTGTGGCCGGAGACAAGCGCGGTTCTCACCTGGCCCTGTCCCTGGAACGGCTGGACCATCTGGCCGGCCGGCGCCTGCAGAGGATCGGACTCAGCGCCACTCAGAAGCCCGTGTCCTCCATTGCCCGGCTGCTGGTCGGGACCTCGGGGCTCACGTCCAAGGGCCGGGTCAATTGCTCCATCGTGGACATAGGCCACCAGCGGGATCTCGAGTTATCCATTGCCATTCCCGACCTGGAGTTCGGTCCCATCGCCAGTCTGGAGCTCTGGGAATCCGTCTATGAGCGCATTGCCGCCGAATCGCGGGCTCACCGATCCACCCTGGTCTTTGTCCACACCCGCCGCCTGGCGGAACGAGTCGCCCACAAGCTGAGCCAACGCCTGGGAGAAGATCAGGTCGCCACCCACCACGGCAGCCTGTCCAAGGAGAGCCGTCTGGCGGCGGAACAACAACTCAAGTCCGGCGTCGTTTCGGTGGTGGTGGCCACGGCTTCGCTGGAACTGGGCATCGACATCGGCCACGTCGACCTCGTTTGCCATGTCGGGGCGCCCCGCTCCATCGCCGGCCTGCTTCAGAGAATCGGCCGCTCAGGGCACGGCCTGGACACGACTCCCAAGGGCCTCCTCTTCCCTCTCACCAGGGACGAGCTGCTGCAAACCGCCGCCGCCGTGCGGGCCGTCCGCGACGGAGAGCTGGATCGGGTCCACATCCCCGAGAAGCCACTGGACATTCTGGCTCAGCAGATGGTCGCCACCGTCGCCAGCGGAGAGATCGGCGAAAGAGAACTTTGGGACCTGTGCCGGAAGGCCTATCCCTATCGCGACCTGACTCCCGCAGAGTATGCAGAGGTGGTGGAAATTCTCTCCGAAGGGATTTCGACCCGCCGAGGCCGAGGCTCGGCCTACCTTCACCGCGATGGAGTCCACCGCCGCCTGCGTCCTCGCAGAAACGCGGCCCTGGCGGCCATCACCAGCGGCGGAGCTATCCCCGATACGGCAGACTACGACGTCATCCAGGAGCCAGAGGGAATATTCGTAGGCCGGGTCAACGAGGACTTTGCCATCGAGAGCATGGCCGGAGACATCTTTCTCCTCGGGAACCAGTCCTGGCGCATCCGCCGTGTGGAATCAGGCAAGCTTCGCGTGGAAGACGCGCAGGGGGCGGCTCCCACCATCCCCTTCTGGGTGGGGGAGGCTCCGGCACGCACGGCCGAGTTGTCGGCAGCAGTCTCGGAGCTTCGCCGCGAGTTGGCCGAGCAACTGGCCAGTGAACCGGACTCGGCCTGCGACTGGTTGTCCCGGGAGTGCGGATTGCATCGGTCGGGCGCCGAACAACTGGTCGCCTATCTGACCCAGACCCGGGCAGTCCTGGGAGAGGTTCCCACTCAACAAACCGTAGTGGCCGAGCGCTTCTTCGACGAATCGGGGGGCATGCAACTGGTGCTGCACACTCCGTTTGGAGGCCGCATCAATCGAGCCTGGGGCCTGGCCCTGAGGAAGCGGTTCTGCGTCTCCTTCGATTTCGAGCTTCAGGCGGCAGCCACCGATGACGGAGTGGTGATTTCCCTGGGAGAACAGCACAGCTTCCCGCTGCAGAGCGTCTCCTCCATGGTGCGATCCGAACGAACCGAACGAGACCTGATCCAGGGGGTGCTGGCCTCTCCCATGTTCGGAAATCGCTGGCGCTGGAACGCCACCCGTTTTCTGGCCCTGCTGCGGTTCCAGCATGGCCGCCGGGTGCCCATGCCGATTCAGAGGATGCGGGCCGAGGATCTGCTGGCCGCCGTATTCCCGGCCCAGTTGGCCTGTCAGGACAACGCTCCCGGCCCGGTGGAGCCGGTGGACCACCCGCTGGTAAACCAGACATTGCACGATTGCCTGCACGAACCGCTGGACCTGGAGGGGTTCCTGGAAGTCCTGGGCCGGCTGGAGGCAGGAGAGATCCGCTTCCTGGGGCGCGACACGCCCGCTCCCTCGCCCATGTCGCATGAGATCCTCAACGCCAACCCCTATGCCTTCCTGGATGACGCTCCCCTGGAGGAACGACGGGCGCGGGCGGTGTCACTCAGGCGGATGGAGACCGACGCCCTCCAGGCCGATTCCATCCTGGATCCCGAGGTGGTGGAGCGGGTGGTCGCGGAATTGCGGCCGGATATCAGGGACCGCGAAGAACTGCACGATCTGCTCCTCAACCTGGTCGTTCTGCCCTCCCAAGCGGTTGGCCGCTGGCGGGAATTCATGAACGAGCTGGTCGAATCCAGTCGCGCCGCGCCGGTTTCCTGGGTCAATCCGGCAGGATCCCGGCAGGAAGCCTATGTCGCCGCCGAGCGGCTTTCCTGGCTGAAGCGCGTGGTTCCCGAAGTCCATATGGACCGGTGTTTCCAGCCTCCAGCCCCGGATTCCGAAACCGGTTCGCCTTTCCTGCCGGCGCCGTCGCCAACCACCGGCAGACTCCCCGGAACTCCCGAGGAGATCGCCGCCTTCCTGGTACGCGAATGGCTGGAATGCCTGGGACCGTCCACGGCGGCGGAGCTGGCCGACCGGCTCGGCCTGCCGCGCTCCATGGTCCAACTGGCCCTGGTGACCCTGGAGGCCGGCGGGGCCATTCTGCGGGGCCGATTCCGTGCCGGGCCCGGCCCGCCCGCGCCGGCAGGATCCCCTTCCCCCGTGGACACTTCGACTTCAGCCGCATCCGCTGGAAAGGGTCCGCACTCCCCCGACCAGCCGGGTCCCGACACGGAGTGGTGCGAGCGCAGGATACTGGCAAGGATCCACCGCTTGACCATCGGCCGGCTGCGCCGGGAGATCGAGCCGGCCGGCACCACCGAATTCATCCGCTTCCTGCTGCATTGGCAGCACCTGGAAGCCGGAACCCAGCTTCACGGCCGGGAGGGCCTGCTGAAGGTTCTGCAACAACTGCAGGGGCTGGAGCTTCCGGCGACGGCCTGGGAGCGCGACATTCTGCCCAAGCGGATTGCCGGCTATCGACCCGAGGACCTGGAAGCCCTGTGTCTCTCCGGCACCGTGGCCTGGGGTCGGTTGCGGTTCTCTGCGCCTCCCTCATCGGACGGGGAGGATCCTTCGGCCGGAACCAAAAACGCTCGAACCAAGCCCGGCCGCTCGGCGCCTCTGGCTTTCTTCACGCGGCAGGACTCCTCCTGGCTGCTGGAGTCGAGACCCCTCTCCATGGAAGACATTCCCGGGTTGTCTCCGGTGGCCGTGGAGGTCGCCAATGCACTACGGCAATGGGGAGCCTGTTTCCTGTCGGACATTTCCGCCAGCACCGGGCGGCTGGCCGCCGAGGTGGAGGATGGGCTGTGGGAGTTGGTGAGCCGCGGCCTGGTCACCGGAGACGGGATGGCCGGGTTGAGGGTCCTGTTGCTTCCGCATCAGAAGCGGCGCCGACCGGAGCACCGTTTACGGGTCATACGTGGAGGGAACGCTCCCGGTCGACTGCTGCCACTGGGCCGATGGTCGCTCTTGCAGCCGCAGCGTCCCCATCTTGCGGACAATTCCCCCACCGACCCGCCTCAGCCGGACGGGTCCCACGGCCGGATGAAGGCTCCCCGTCAGGATTCCGAAGAATTCACCATCCGGATGGCCAACCAGCTTCTTCACCGCTACGGCATCGTCATCCGGGAGCTCATGACCCGCGAGCCTCACGCACCCCGATGGAGAACCCTGCTGAACGTGTTCCGGAGAATGGAGGCTCGGGGTGAAATTCGGGGAGGGCGATTCGTGGGCGGCTTTGTGGGCGAACAGTTTGCCCTACCGGAGGCAGTAGACACCCTGCGGGCGCTACGGCGCGGCCGGGGGCCAGGGGGCGACACGGTCCTGGTCCCTGCCGCAGACCCGCTGAACCTGGTGGGTATCCTCACTCCCGGAGGTCGAGTGTCTCCCTTCTCCCATCAGTGGATCGCCATCCGGGAGGGTCTACCGATTGAAGTGGGGGAACTGGGAGAGGTGCTGAGCCGATTGCAGCCCAATCGGTCTTCCGGCACCGAGCCGGGGCCGCCCCGCTCAGGCCCTCGTTCCGGCGGCGACACCCATCGGCCATGACGCTATTTGAAACCAGCGTCCTTCAGGCCGTACCGGCGCTGCATCGATCGGACAAAAATGTTGAAACCGGCCGCCGGAGGCCAGCGTTTCTAGGGTTGACCCTGAAGCGGTGAAGCATCCTGGAAAGGTAGAGGTTCATGAAACTGCAACGTAATCTGGTTCTCCCCATCGTCGGACTGGCAGCCCTGATCGCCGTGGTCTATCTGGTCTGGGGTGGCGGGGACGGCGGTCAGGATGAGAGGTATTTGAGAGTGGAGGTGCAGCGCGGGGACGTCCGCAGGACCGTCACCTCAACCGGAACCCTGCAGGCGGTCGTCACCGTGCAGGTGGGCAGTCAGGTCTCCGGCCGCATCCAGGAATTGCACGCCGATTTCAACAGCGTGGTCAAGAAGGGACAGACCCTGGCCATCATCGATCCTGCCAACTTCGAGGCTCAGCGGGACCGTGCCGCCGCATCCCTGGCCACGGCGGAAGCCTCGGTCAAGAACGCGGATGCCAATCTGGTCAATCGCCAGGCCGAACTTCAGAGCTCTGAAGCCAACCTCCAGGTGGCGCGAGTGGACCAGCAGGAAGCCGGCCGGCAGCTGCGAAGAGCCAAAGGACTGTTCGAGGACGGTCTCATTCCCGAGCGGGACCTGGAAACGGCCCAGGCCGGCCGGGATCAATCGGCCGCACGGCTGCTGCAGGCCGAAGCCCAGATCAGCCAGATCAAGGCCTCCATCCGATCGGCCGGAGCCCAAAGGGAACAGGCCCTGGCCAACGTCAAGCAGGCCAAGGCCGAACTGAAGATGGCCCAGGTCAACCTATATTATACGAACATCTCCTCTCCCATTGACGGGGTGGTGATCGAACGCAACGTGGACATCGGCCAGACGGTGGCCGCCAGCTTCCAGGCCCCCATTCTGTTCATGATCGCCAACGATCTGGCCAAAATGCAGGTCATCGCTCAAATCGATGAGGCCGACATCGGAGCCATTTCCGAACAGGCCGGGGTCGATTTCACGGTCGACGCCTTTCCCGGCCAGACCTTCCAGGGAAATATTTCCGAGATCCGGCTCAGTTCCAAGCTTCCGGGCTCCAGCAGCACCGATGCCCAGCAGGCGGCCGGGTCTACCAACGTGGTTGTTTACAACGTCATGATCGACGTCGACAACCCCCAGTTGAAGCTGCGGCCCGCCATGACGGCCACCGTCAACTTCACCGTGGCCAGCGCGGAGGATGTCTTGAAAGTGGCAAACGTCGCTCTGCGCTTCCGACCGTCGGACAAGAGCCCCGAGGAGATTCAAGCGATGCTTGGAGGCGGCCCGCCCGGGTCGGGAGACGGTTCGGCGGCAGCCGGCCCCTCCGATGGCCGTGAGAATCCGGCAGAATCCAGCGGCCGGCCGGGCATGGATCCGGAGCGGATGCGCGCCATGAGAGCACGGATGGCTCAGGGCGGAGGAGGCCGCGGCTCCGGCGGACGCGGGATGGATCCGGAACGGATGCGGGCCATGAGGGCCCGGATGGCGCAGGGGGGCAGGGGCGGACCCTTTGGAGGGGGCGGGCCCGGTATGCGCCGGAGCAGACCCGCCGGCACCGGCGCCAAGACCGTCATTGCGCCCTCCAACACGACCCAGTACGGCATTAGCCCCGGCTTGAAGATTCGGTTTCCTCAGGCAGAGAAGGCCCGATCTCGAAGGGGCCTGTTGTGGGTACTCGATTCGGAGGGTCATCCGGAACCTCGCCGAGTCCGCTTCGGAATCACGGACGGACGGGAGACGGCAATTCTTAACGGGAATCTGGAAGAAGGAGAACAAGTCGTTAGCGGCGAACTGGCCACCGAGGCCAGAGCCAGTACCACATCCTCTCCCTTCGGCGGCCTGTTCGGCAGGCGGCGTCCGCCTCAACGAAGTCAGCAGCGAGGTCAGAGAAGCGGGAGCCGATAGTCCATGCAAAATCTCATCAACCCTGTAGCCGAAGGAACGTCTTCGCCGGACCTGGATCCGGCTGCCGTGATCGCATTGCAGGATGTGTGGAAGATTTACGATACGGGAGAGATTCGGGTGGAGGCGCTGCGCGGGGTTTCCCTCGAGATTGCCCGCGGGGAATTCGTGGCCATCATGGGCGCCTCGGGATCGGGAAAGTCAACCATGCTGAATTTACTGGGCTGCCTGGATCATCCCAGCCGCGGGGTCTATCGGCTGGACGGCGTGGATGTCTCCACCTTTTCCCAAGCCGAAAGAGCCGACATTCGCAATCAAAAGATCGGCTTCATCTTCCAGACCTTCAACCTGTTGAGCCGCACCTCGGTCTGGGAAAACGTGGAAGCCCCCATGCTCTATTCCGGGACCTCTAAGGCCGAGCGTACCCGGCGCATCGAGGAAGCCCTGCAAGTTGTCGGAATTCCCGAGAAAGCCAAGGCGCTACCCAACCAACTCTCGGGAGGACAGCAACAAAGAGTGGCTGCAGCCCGGGCCCTGGTCAACCAACCCGCCATCCTTCTGGCCGATGAACCCACCGGCAATCTGGACTCGGCCACTTCGGAAGAGATCATGACCTTCCTCCAGAGCCTGAACTCCGAAAAATGGATCACCTTGGTCATGGTTACTCACGAACAGGAGATCGCCGCCTACGCATCGAGGCAGATTCACATGAGGGACGGTCGCATCCTAAGCGACGAGAAGACCTGAGACCACCCCCCAAGGGAATCGGCTCAAGTCGAACACAGTCCAATTCCGGAGTACTGCAATGAACTACTGGATGATCCTGAAGATTTCGCTCAAGGCCCTGAGCCGGAACAAGATTCGCTCAGCTCTAACCATGCTGGGCATTATCATCGGTATCGCAGCAGTGATCGCCATGGTGAGTCTCGGCCAGGGCGCACAGCGCCAGGTTCAGGAAGAAATCGCCAGTTTGGGAGACAACACGGTCTGGGTGAGAGCCGGCAGCCGTCGTTCCTGGGGGGTCCGGAGTGCCTCCGGAACAATGAACACCCTGAAAGCCTCGGATTTCGACGCCATGTTGAACGAGTGTCCTGCGGTCAAGGCGGTCAGTCCAAGCGCCAGGTCGATGGCTCAGGTGGTGTTTGGAAACCAGAACTGGAATACCCGGATTGAGGGATACAACGAACTGTATCCGGAAATGCGGAATTGGACCATTTCGCAAGGCAGTTTCTATGATGATAGCCAGGTGAAGGCGGCCGCCCGGGTGGCCGTGCTGGGCAACACCGTCTGGACGGAACTCTTTGGCGGCAGCGACCCCGTCGGACAGACCATTCGAGTCAAGAACCTCTCCTTCCAGGTGGTGGGGGTGTTCAAGGCAAAGGGATACAACTCCTGGGGCCGGGATCAGGACGACGTCATCATTGTTCCCTACACCACCGTGCAAAAGAAGTTTCTGGGGGGCGCACTCCACGTCGAGTCCGGATTGGTCCAGGCCGCCAATGCCCGAGCAACCTATGCCGCTGAAGAACAGATCAGGGCGCTGCTCCGCCAGCGGCACCGCCTGGGTCCTTTCCAGGACGACGATTTCATGATTCGCAACCTCAGCGAAATCGGAGAAGCCGCCGAATCAACCAACCGCATGATGAGTATGTTGTTGGCCGGCATTGCCGCCATTTCGCTGCTGGTAGGCGGTATCGGCATCATGAACATCATGCTGGTGGCGGTCTCGGAGCGAACACGAGAGATCGGAATCCGGATGGCCATCGGCGCCCGACCGAATCATGTGCGCGTACAGTTCCTCTCGGAATCGATCGTCCTCTGCCTGGTGGGTGGCATCCTGGGTCTACTGGTAGGAGTGGGTATTTCCTGGGCAATCGCACAATTGCTCGGCTGGCCCACGATAGTCTCGTTCCAATCCGTCGCCATCTCCATGCTTTTCTCCGCGGCCATCGGGATCTTCTTCGGCTACTATCCCGCCCACAAAGCGGCAGCCCTGGATCCCATCGAAGCCCTGCGCTACGAATAGATCCGGCAAGCCGAACCCGGATACCGGCGGACCCGCCCGCCGTCCGGATCTCCCGGACTATCTTGCCTCCTGACTCAGCGGAGATCTGCTTACTCGAAAGCTAGAGATTCTCGAAAAAACGGTGGTCGGTTACGAAGGAAAACCCGTTGGGGATCTCCCGTATGTAGAGTTCGGCCCTGAGCACCTGGATGCATCCCTCGACCAGGACCCGGTCCAGGGGCCATTGGTTGTCCTTGGCTACTTGGTTGACTTTCTCCAAGGCAAGCTGGGTTAATTTGAAATGACCCTTGCAGGTGGCTCGCCCATTGTGGACCTTCCCCTCAAACTTGTGAAATTTCCCATCCACCTCCCCCCAGTTCTCCATGGATAGGGTGTAGTGCTTCTCCAGAAAGTGAAATTTCTTTTTCATCGGTACCTCGGGCAGCTGCCGCGCCCCGAAATCAGTGGCTTGCCGATGGAAGTGTAGCCCAGATTCCCCACCCGGCAAATTCCTTTTTCCGTGGGGCACTCGATCGTCTTGCAGGGATGAACGGGATAGACAGGATTACCGTTGTTTGCTTATCCTGTGCATCCAGTTTTCTTTTCCCATTGCGCCGGCACGCGAGGGTTTCGAGAATCCGACCCTGCCGCATCTGATGAAGCAAGCACCAAAGGAGCAACGTTCATGGAATCCGTCCTGCAATACATCCACCGGAACCGGGATCGCTACATTGCGGAGTTGAAAGAATTCCTGACCATTCCCAGCATCAGCAACAATGCCGAAAACCGCGCCGACATGGAGCGCTGCGCCGAGTTCCTGAGAGACCAACTCGAAACCATTGGAATGCAGAGGGCGGCCGTTTTTCCAACCCAGGGCCATCCCATTGTCTACGGGGAGTGGCTGGGGGCTCCCGGCAAACCCACCGTGCTCTTCTATGGGCACTACGACGTTCAACCGGTCGATCCCCTGGATCTTTGGATCTCGGGCCCCTTCGATCCGACAATCCGGGACGGCGAACTGTACGCCCGGGGAGCCATTGATGACAAGGGCCAGGTATGGATGAATTTGAAGGCCGCCGAGGCTCACCTGCAGGATCAAGGGACCCTGCCGGTCAACCTCAAGCTCTTGCTCGAGGGAGAGGAGGAAGTCGGCAGCGCCAACCTGGACACCTTTATTCAAAGCCACCAGGAACTGCTGAAAGCGGATGTCGCCCTCATTTCAGACACTCCCATGTTCGATCGGGGGATTCCTTCCATCTGCTACGGCCTCAGGGGATTGGCCTACTTTCAGCTGGACTTGAAGGGGTCGAGCCAGGACCTGCACTCCGGTTCGTTTGGCGGCACGGTGATCAATCCCAACTTCGCGCTGGCGCAGATCATAAGCTCGCTCAAGGATTCCGAGGGACGTATCCTGATCCCCGGCTTCTATGACGACGTGGCTCCCATGAGCGACCGGGAAAAAGAAGAACTGTCCCGGCTGCCTTTCGACCAGGAACGATTCCGGGCGGAGGTGGGCGCACCCGAACTCTTCGGTGAAAAAGGATACGGGACGCTGGAAAGAATCTGGTCCAGACCCACTCTGGAGGTCAACGGCCTGTGCGGGGGCTTTACCGGCGAGGGAGCCAAGACGGTCATCCCGGCGACTGCCATGGCAAAAATCAGTATGCGCCTGGCTCCCGACCAGGACCCGGATCGCATAGCCCACCTCTTCGAACGGCACTTGAAGACCATCACCCCCGACTCGGTAGAACTTACGCTCACTCGCATGCACGGAGGAAAACCCTGGCTGACTCCCATCGACCATCCAGCCATCCGAGCGGCCTCCCGGGCCTTCGAGAAGGGGTTCGGTGCTTCGCCGGTCTTTGTGCGGGAAGGAGGAACGATTCCGGTGGTGACCACCCTGGCCGAGACCCTGGGGCTGTCCACGGTGCTGATGGGGGTCGGCCTCCCCGATGAGAATGCCCACGCCCCCAACGAAAGAATGGACCTCGGCAACTATCAAAACGGCATCGTGAGCGTGGCCCACTTCTTCGATCAGTTTTCAGGAAGCTGAAGCCTCCCAACCCGCGGCTTAGCCGGGGCGATCGGCGACCGGAGCCCGGTCGAAATGCGGGGCCTGCAGCTTCACCTCCAAGCGCAGGCGTTCCAGGATCCGGGTCATCCTGAAGCCATCCACGATTTTCTCTCCGTCGCCCGTCTGGACGTAAAACACGTCAAAGGCATAGTCCCTCTCCGTGGCCAGTTTGGCGGAGATGATATTGAGACCCAGGTCCGCCAGAATTCCGGCAATCCGGTAACTCAAACCCCAGCTATCCCGGGCCTGCACTTCAATGACCGTGCTGTGGGCGGAGATGTCGTTGTCGATGCGCACTCGGGGAGCCACGGCCGGGCCGGCGCCGCCCCGTTCTTCACGAGCCTTGAAGCGCTGCCCGCGCAGCAGGTCTTCCAGGCGAGTCCTTCCCAGGATGATTTCGGCGAGCACCTGGTCCACCCGGCGCCGCCCCGCCTCGTCGATCAGCAGATGGCTGTCCAGATCGCTCACGTGGAAGGTATCGATCACGATGCCGTCCTCTCGGGTATTGAGTTGGGCGCTCAACGACCGGATGCCCAGGGCCGTCAGGGTTCCGGTAATCTGGGCAAAACGCCCGGGCAGATCGCGGGTGGAGAGGTGGAGTTCGTAGTAACCGGCATCCGGGTTGGCAACCCACTCAGTCGCCAAAGGCTGTTCCTTGAGATTTTCGCAGAGACGAATGTGCGTCACGATTTGGGGAAGGGGCGTGTAGAGCGCATATTTCTCGGGCAGCTGAGAAAAATGGTTAAGCACCGAGTCTACCGACAGATCGCCGGCCAACTGCTCCAGCACGCCGCGCTGAATCTCGGCGACCCGGGCGTGTTCGGCCCCGCTGAGATCCTGACCGAACATGAGACGGTCCATGACTCTGAAATACAAGGACCACAACAGGAAGCGGTTTCTTTCCGACCAGGCAGTCTCATCCACCGAGGTCAAGTCCGCAAAGGTATGCAGCAACAGCATGTTGAGATTATCGGTGGTCTCCACGGCCGCGCTGACCTCCTGGACGATCTGGGGGTCATCCAGGTCTCTCCGTTGCGACACATGGGCCAGCAGGGTCTGCTCTCCCACCAGCATCAGGACTTTGTCCCGGTCTTCGGGCGACACACCGAGGCGCTGCAAGGCGCGAACCGCCATGGGCTGGACGTTGCCGGAGGGTCGATCCGGCCCGTTCGAGCCGGTCTCATGCAAGAGCAGACCCAGGTAGAGGATCGAAGGGTCCTCCACCTGCTCCAGCAAGCCTCGATAGTCCTTGAGGCCGGGGTCGGTCGAGTTGGCCACCTGGTCCAGGCGATCCACGGCCCGCAGCGTGTGCTCATCGATCGAATACCTGCGGCCTCGGGCAATGCCCGGGATACAGTCCAGGCGACCGTACTCCGGCAGGTAACGGGCCAGGAATCCGAGGTCACGCATTCGTCGCAGCGTCGATCCCACCATTCCGCTGTTCTTGAGGATGCCCCGGAAGTCGGCGTGCATGGCAGGAACCCGCCAATGGCTAGCCGGCCAAAGGTGGAGCCGGGACTGCAGCCGTGAAACCATCCGGGGCTGGATGATCTCGGGCTCCATTTGACTCAGGCGAAAAATCTTCATCCAGCGTTGAGGCGTTTCCTCGTCGCTTCCCTGTTCCGGTTGATCAACCAACCTGAGATATTGGGACCTGAAGGTTTCGCTTCCCTTCAGAAGGGCGGTCTTGTTGCGCTCCAGGCACGCCTCAAAGACAGCCAGCAGCTTCCTTTTCCGCCTCAGGGTATCTCTCACCAGCAATTCCAGGGCCGGAAGACGACGAGAATCGTGAAATCCCAGGAAACGAGCCGTTCGAACACCGGACTCGCCCAACAGATCCGACTGAGATTCCCCTGCCAGAAAATGCAGATGGGTCTGAATCTGCAGCAGATGTTCCCGAATTGCCAGAAGCTGGGTCCACTCCCTGGGCGTAATCCCTCCCTTTTTCAGGATCCTGAGAGGGTCGTCGGTTCCGGCGAGCAGTCTCAGGGACTGCAACAGCGCTCGGCAGCACCACAAACCTCCCGGTCCCGATTCCAGCCCGCCGTTCAGGGCATAGACACTCCCTTCCCCACCTTCCACCGTCTGCCGGTAGTAGCGCTCGAGGTCGGAGAGAAAGACCACCGGCCTCCTGACCAGAGTCGACCGGAGCCGCTGGTGCAAATCGGATCCCACCGACCTGGTCCCACCCACCCAACGAGAGGACAGCAGCTCCAGGCAGAAGCCCATGTCCGTCTGAGATCGGCGCAGGCACTCGCGGGAGCTGAGATGAACGATTTCGCCGTGGATCCCCATGTCCGCCATCCGGGATCGAGTTGCCTCCACAATCCGGCTTGTCTCTCCATCCGGGACCGATCCGGTCAACAACAACCGGGCCGGGGAAAATGGAGTCAATTCCAGACTGCCGTAAGCGCCCAGAGCCAGCCAACAGGGCTTCGCGCGCCGGGGAACCGCGTTGGGGCTCGCAATCAGCAGGGACTGCAAGCTCAGGTCGATCAAGCGGCAGTGTTCGGCCGCCAGATCCGGTGCCGGCGTTCCGCTGAAGTGGCGCCATCGCAGCCGCGCCATTCCCCGCCGATAGAAACGATCCGGTCGGGCCGGCAGCCCTTCACTACCCGAGTTGTCCGGTTTCGGTAGATTCATCCAGCCCCCGAAACGCTTGAATTGGATTCGTTCATCTTGGTTATTGAGCAAAAATAAACCAGTCGGACGCCGAGGTAAACTGAATTTTTTTAACATGGATGCACAGGATGCACAGGATTAACAGAACGTGAGGTTGCTGCACGAGAAGCCGGCTCGGGCGATGATCCGCTCCGGGTTTGCGGATACCCAGGACTACAGAACGCCGTACTCCTGAATCCAAATCCTGTGCATCCTGTGCATCCATGTGAATAATTCCTGTAAGTCCAGCCCCCGCCCTGGTGTGCGGATCATAGGAGAGTGAAACCATCGGAAATCGATAATCCTTTCGCGACCTTGGTATCCCGCCGCGGTTAACCTCAGCGCCTTAGTGGCCCTTCGTCGTTCTTCGTGTTCCTTCGTGGATAACTCTTTTCCCTTTGCGCTCTTGGCGGATCCCCTTTGTGGATGACTCTTTTCCCCGGGGAGGCCGTTTTGACCGGCTCCGGGCCGTTCTGTATAATTTCCCACTTTCCGTCTCACCCCTTCCCACAATCCGGACCCCTCTGCTGACCACTGATGAAAATCACCATCAGACCCTCAAGCCGGATTCGGGGCCGAGTGGAGCTTCCCGGCGACAAATCGATCTCCCACCGGCTGGCCATGCTGGGCGCAATCGCCAAAGGGGAAACGGTCATCCGGGGGTTTTCCGCCAGCGCCGACTGTACCAGCACCTTGAGCTGCCTCCGGCAACTCGGGGTCGGCATTGAATCGCCGCAGCCGGGCCATGTGGTGATCAGGGGGCGCGGGCTTCGCGGCCTGGAAGCTTCCGAGCGCCTCCTGGACGCCGGCAATTCCGGATCGACCCTCCGAATGCTGTCGGGCATCTTGGCGGGTCAGCACTTCTCGACAACCATTTCAGGCGACCCTTCCCTGAGGCGGCGCCCCATGCGGCGCATCATCGATCCCCTGTCCCAAATGGGGGCCGAAATACAGGCAGGCCCGGACAACACGCCTCCCCTCTCCATCAGGGGCGGAGACCTCCAGGCCATCGATTACCCCATGCCCGTGGCCAGCGCCCAGGTGAAGTCGGCCATCCTGCTGGCCGGACTCTACGCCTCCGGAACGACCCGCGTGGTCGAACCGCTGGCCAGCCGCGATCATACCGAAATAGCCCTTCGACAATTCGGCGTCGATCTGCAGGCATCCGGGAGGGCATTGCAGATTCGAGGGGGTCAGCAGCCCCTGGCGCAGGCGGCTGCCGTTCCCGGAGACATCTCCTCGGCCGCCTTCCTCATCGCAGCCACTCTGCTGCTGCCGAACTCGGAAACACTCGTCCCGGGGGTAGGGTTGAACCCGAGGCGCCGGGCCTTGGTGGACGTTCTGACCGGGATGGGCGCCGCTATCGACGTCATCGATGAATACCTTCTCCACGGGGAACTGGCCGGCGACCTTCGAATCCGCTCTTCCAATCTGCGCGGCGGGAGCTTGTCCGGAGCACTGATCCCGCAGTTGATCGATGAGATTCCCATTCTGGCCGTGCTGGCGCCCCGCACTCAAGAGGGCATCCACATCAGGGACGCCGCGGAGCTGCGGGTCAAGGAGAGCGACCGGATTCAAAGCATTGTGGAGAACCTGCGTGCGATGGGGGTGGCGGTAGAGGAGTACCCGGACGGGATGTCGATTCCGGGCCGTCAATCGTTGCGGGGAGGCCTGGTTGACTCTCACGGCGACCATCGCATCGCCATGGCTTTCAGCATCGCCGGCCTGGTGGCCGGCGGACCCACGGTGATCGAGAATGCCGACTGTGTGTCCGTCTCCTTTCCCGGATTTTACGACCTCCTGGCCCGCTTGACCCAAGCCTGACAACCAGACAAGACAACCAAGATAAGACTTGACATACAGACATGTGTCTGTTAAATATTCTCTTTTTGTTCCCTTTTTCGGCTGCCGCTGAAGTACAGGGGGGTAGCCCAGGGAGAATGCATGTCGGCTTTACAGGCCAGTATCGCGGGGGACTTGCGGTCTCGACTCAAGGGAGCGGCAACGGAACCCCGAGGGGAAACACCCCTCTGGTCGCGAATGCAGTTGGCCGGACGCCTGTGCGAGCTTTCCTCCATTCCCGGATCCGGCCTGCTGACGGCTGCCTTCCGCCTGGTGCTGGACGCGCAGACGGAGGGTGAGCCGGTGGCCTGGATTGCAGCGACGCCGGACACTTTTTTCCCCCCGGATGCCGCTGACAACGGTGTGGACCTGAACGCCCTGGTGGTGATTCGCGTGCCTGGCGCCCAGGCGGCGGCGCGCTCGGCAGACCGGCTCCTGAGGTCGGGCGCCTTCGGCCTGATCGTGATGGATCTGAACGCCAACCCCACCATTTCCATCCCGCTGCAGGCACGCCTGGTCCAGCAGGCGCGGACTCACGACACCGCCCTTCTCTGCCTGACTTCCAAAGCCCGGAACGCTCCTTCGCTGGGATCGCTGGTCTCTCTGAGAGGGCAAACCTCCTGCCGGCGCCTGGGAGCCGACCGCTTCCGGTACGACATCGAATTCCTGAAGGACAGACGCCATGGACCGGGTTGGAGCCATACCGAGATCTGCCGCGGACCGGACGGGCTGCATTAACATCCGGGCGCTGCCGCTGCAACTCCTGCTGAGAAGACACCCGGAGTGGAAGCAGCGGCCGGTGGCCGTAGTAGAGCAAGAGAAGCCTCAAAGCCCCCTCCTGTGGGTGAACGCCCCCGCCGGTCGGGCCGGCATTCGGTCGGGGATGCGCTACGCCTCCGCCCTTTCGCTGGACCGGGACCTGTGCGCCGGGACCGTTTCGGAGCGGGAAATCCGGGAGGCCGTCCGGCAGGTCCATCAACTGCTGAACCGCTTCAGTCCCCGGGTTGAGCCCTGTGAGGATGAACCCGGCATCTTCTGGGCCGACGCCGGCGGACTCGACAAGCTCTACGGAACTCTCGAGGCCTGGGCCCGGCAGATTGACCTCCACCTCTCCCGGCTGGAATTTTCGGCCAGCATCGTCATCGGCTTCAGCCGTTTCGGCAGCTATGCCCTGGCCAAGGCAGAGAGGCTGGTGACGGTGCTTCCCTCCCCCGAGGCCGAGCAGGCCCAAAGCCGCCGGGTGAGCCTGCTGCATCTGCAACTCGATCCCAGGCTGCGCGACCGGCTGGAGAAGCTGGCGATTCACACCCTGGAAGACCTGCTGGGGCTTTCCGAAGCCGGCATCCAGCGTCACCTCGGCGAGCAGGCCCGCGACCTCTATCGTCTGGCCTCGGGCGAGCTGTCGCGGCCGCTCCAGCCCCAAAGCATCCCCCAGCCTCTCCGCTCCCGCATGGACCTGAACGAGCCCGACCCTAATGCCCAGAGGCTGCTTTTCCGGATCAAGCAGTTGCTGGACCCCCTGTTGAGGGCGGCAGCGGAACGATACCAGGCGGCGGCAGCTCTCCAGTTGCAGCTTCGGCTGGAGAACGGAACCCGTCACCACCAGCGCATCCAGCCGGCCCGGCCGACCCTGGAAGTTTCGGTCTTGCTGGACCTGGTGCGGCTGCGCCTGGAGAGGGTCTCCTTGTGCGCTCCTCTGCTGGAACTGCGCCTGGAGGTGGAAGCCGTCGGCGTCTCCGCCGAGACGCGGAATCTGCTGCAGCGCAACCCGCGCCGCAATACCGAAGCGGCCCTGCAGGCCCTGGCCCGGGTGCGGGCCGAGTTCGGGCCCGATTCGGTGCTTTCGGCCCGGCTCAAACCGGGACATCTGCCCGAAGCCCGCTGGGAGTGGCGCCCCCTCCACGGACTCACTCCGGCCACTCCCCGGCCGGGCCCCATCCGCCCCCTGGTGCGCCGGGCCCATGCCCGTCCCAAGCCTCTCGACCGGAAGAGGCCGCCGGGCCTGGAGCCTCTGCTCGGGTATCTGATCAGTGGAGGATGGTGGAATCGGGAGGTTCGAAGAGACTATCGATTCGTCAACACCGACCGGAGAGAGGTGCTCTGGGTCTATTACGATCCACAAGGACGTCGCTGGTATTCCCAGGGCCGCGTGGAGTGAACGTAAACCATGACCGAACCGGCCCCTGCTCCCAATCGACCCTACGTTCCCCTCTGGTGCAAGAGCAACTACTCCTTTCTGGAAGGAGCCAGCCATCCCGAAGAGGTGGTCGATGCCTGCCGGCAGAAGGGCATTCCCGCCCTGGCCCTCACCGACCGCCACGGGGTGTACGGGATGGTCCGGGCCCATGTCCGCGCTCGCCAACAGGGCATCCACCTGATCGCGGGGGCGCAGATCAGCCTCCGGGAGGGAGCAGAGATCCTGCTGCTGGTCCGGGACGAGGAAGGCTACCGCAACCTCTGCCGACTGCTGACCGACGGGCACCTGCGTTCCTCCAAGGGAAAGTGCAGTCTGAACGGGCAGGCGGTGTGCGGTTGCAGCCGCGGCTTGCTTGCCCTGTGGATCGGCCCTCTCGACCCCAGGGCTTCTCCGGAAGCTGCCTTCGAACCCCTCCTGGGGCAGTTCAAAGCGGCATTCGAAGACCGTCTCTACATCCTGCTGGCCCGACACCGCCGGGCGGAGGAGATCCTGCCGGAGATTCAGTTGCGAAAGCTGGCGCGCCGGTTCAGCCTCCCTACCGTGGCAGCCGTGGAGATCCTCTATCACGTTCCCGAACGGCGCCGCCTGCAGGACGTTCTGACCTGCATCCGGGAAGGAGCCACCCTGACCACGGCCGGCCGGCTCATCCGTCCCAACGACCAGCACGCCCTCAAGAGCCCCGAGGAGCTGGCCCGTCTCTTCAACGACGATCCGGAGTCGGTCCGGCGGACCCTGGAGGTGGCCGCCCGCTGTTCCTTTTCGCTGCAGGAACTGCGTTACCGCTATCCACTGGAGTCTCTGCCGGAAGGAAAGACCTCCAGCCAGCACCTGAGGGACCGGACCTTCGAGGGAGCCGCCCGCCGCCTGGGCAAAAAGTTCCACGGCCTGATTCCACAACTGCGAAAGGAGCTCGATCTCATCCGGGAGCTGGAGTACGAAGGCTATTTCCTGACCATGCACGAGATCGTGGAGTACTGCCGCCGCCGGCACATCCTCTGCCAGGGCCGCGGGTCGGCCGCCAACTCGGCGGTCTGTTTCGCCCTGGGGATCACCAGCGTGGACCCGACCCAGGTGGACCTCCTCTTCGAGCGCTTTCTGTCCAGGGAGAGGGCCGAGCCTCCGGATATCGACCTGGACATCGAGCACGACCGCCGGGAAGAGGTGATCCGGCATGTCTACGAAAAGTACGGGCGCGACCGCGCCGCCATGGTGGCCAACGTGGTCCGTTACCGGCGTCGGTCCGCCATCCGGGAGGTGGGCAAGGTGCTGGGGGTTGCGGCCACCAGCCTGGACCGCCTGGCCAAGCTGGTGTCCCACGATCACTGCAACGCCGAGTTCATCCGGCAGGCCGGACTCGATCCCCGGAACCCGGCCCTGCTCCATCTGACCTCTCTGGTGGAAGAGATTCAGGATTTTCCCCGTCACCTCTCCATTCATCCCGGGGGCTTTCTGCTGGGTCATCGCCCCGTCCACGACCTGGTGCCGATCGAGAACGCCTCCATGCCGGGCAGGACGGTCATTCAGTGGGACAAGGAAGACGTGGACCAGGCCGGCCTGTTCAAGGTAGACCTGCTGGGGCTGGGCGCCCTCACCCACCTGCACCTCTGCTTCGATCTCCTGCAGCGGCACCGGCAACGGGAGCTTTCCCTGGCTACCATGCCCAAGGGGGACCCCTCGACCTTTGAAATGATCTGCCGCAGCGACACGGTGGGAGTGTTTCAGATCGAGAGCCGCGCCCAGATGGCCATGTTGGGGCGCCTGAAGCCGCGCAACTACTACGACCTGGTGATCGAGATCAGCATCGTGCGCCCCGGACCCATCACCGGCGGCATGGTCCATCCCTACCTGCGGCGGCGCAATGGCCAGGAGGAAGTCCAGTACCCTCACCCCAGCCTCATTCCCGTCCTGAAGAAGACCCTGGGCATCCCCCTGTTCCAGGAACAGGTGATGCAACTGGCCATGGTGGCAGCCGACTACTCTCCCGGAGAGGCCGACCAGCTGCGGCGGGACATGGCGGCCTGGCGGCGTTCAGGGCGGATCGAGCGGCACCGGCAGCGGCTGGTCACCCGCATGGTGGCCAAGGGGATTCAGCCCGAGTTTGCCGAGCGTGTCTTCCAGCAGATCCGTGGGTTCGGCGAATACGGTTTCCCCGAGAGCCATGCCGCCAGCTTTGCCCATATCGCCTATGCCACCGCCTACCTCAAATGCCACTACCCGGCCGAGTTTGTCTGCGCCCTGCTGAATGCCCAGCCGATGGGGTTCTACTCGGCTGCCACCATCGTCAACGATGCCCGCATTCATGGAATCGAGGTGCGTCCGGTCAGCATTCTCGACAGCCACTGGGACTGCAGCCTGGTCGAAATTGAGGGAGCTCCGGAAGAATCCACCCAGTTCGCGGTCCGCATGGGGCTGCGCTACGTCAAGGGGCTGGGGCGGGAAGACTGGCGCAGGCTGGCGGAAGCGGCCCGGCAGGCTCCCTTCCGCAACCTTCCGGACCTGGCCCGGCGGAGCCGGCTCCACCAGGACAAGCTGGAAGCCCTGGCCGAGGCCGGGGCCTTCGAGTGTTTGGGTCTGGACCGTCGAGGGGCTCTTTGGCAGATTCAGGGACTGACCACCGAACCCCGGCCCCTGCTGCCCCTGGCCGGCCGCGACCCCTTGCCCCGGTTCCCCGCCCTGAGCGGGCTGGAGACCATCCTCTGGGACCATCGGGCCAGCAGCCACAGCTCCCGGGCCCACCTCCTGAAACCGCTGCGCCCCGCCCTGAAGGCCCAGGGGCTGCCCACCGCGCGCCAACTCAACCGAATGCCGAACGGCCGCCTGGTCCGCTATGCCGGCATGGTCATCTGCCGCCAGCGGCCGGGGACCGCGGGCGGAGTCACCTTCATGACCCTGGAAGACGAGACGGGCTTCGTCAACCTGGTCATCTGGAAGCAGACCTTCGAGCGCTATTCCCTGCTGGCCAAGACGCTTTCCTGCATGGGGGTCACCGGGAATCTGCAGGTGGCGGAAGGGGTCACCCACCTGGTGGTCCGAAAAATCTGGAAGCCGGAGCTGGAAAAGGGATCACTCCACCTGAAGAGCCGGGACTTCCACTGAGAGAAGATCTCCGGCGGGACCTGGGAACCATCTCCGGCAACCTGTAGGGCCGAGAGTGCGTTCCCTGGTGCAGTGAAAACAAAAAAAGCCAGGATACAGCTTTATGGTACTTATTTGACCATGGTCATGACCATGATACAATAATGGACTTCTACCCCTATTGAGAGGAATGCCATGGAAAAAGACGGTAGCAAAGCTGCAGGTATCCAAACCATCAAAGCGTCCGAGTTCAAGGCCAAGTGCCTAAAGCTGATGGACGAAGTCGCGAAGAGCGGCAACGAGATCGTGATCACCAAGAATGGGCGTCCGGTCTCGCGGATCGTGCCCTACCGGAACAAGCCGCAAATGTTATTCGGTCGCCACCGCGACAAAATTCGAATCCTTGGCGACATCGTCTCTCCGATGCCTGCGGAATGGTTTGAGGCAACTGACGACAGCGGAGAGGATCTGTTTTGAAACTCCTCGACACTCACGTTCTGTTGTGGCAGGAGCAAGGCGACCCGAGGCTGGGGCCCCGAGCTCGCCGCTTGTTCGAGCGAGCGTTGCAAGAAGGCAGTGTGGCCGTTTCGGCCATTTCCTTCTGGGAAATCGGCATGCGGGTCCAGAAAGGCCATCTTGATCTGAGTCTTGGGATCGATGCCTGGCGCCGCGATCTGCTCGATCAGGGACTGGTCGAAATCCCCGTCGATGGCGGGATCGCGGCCAGGGCAAGCCTTCTGCCGGACATGCACGGTGACCCGGCCGACCGCCTGATCGTCGCGACCGCGCTGGAGGGTCACCAGTTGGTGACCGCAGATCATCGGCTTCTCCAGTGGCCCGGCCATTTGAGCCGGTTGCGAGCCACGGAGTGAGCGGGGCGAAGGGATCGAACAAGGAAACGCTCACTGAGGCCACCAGTCCACCGATCGGTTACGGCATGCACGGGGGGTAACCGACGGCGCCGCTACGCCTGCAGGGCGGCTCACCGAGGTAGGAAACCCGCTCCTGGCCGCCGTGCGACGTAACAGGCTTGCGGGAAATAATGGACCGGAATTCGCGATGACCCAAGAGAAGATCACCCTCGCCCAACTCGAATCCTTCCTCTTCAAGGCCGCCGACATCCTGCGCGGCAAGATGGACGCCTCCGAGTTCAAGGAATTCATCTTCGGAATGCTGTTCCTGAAGCGGCTCTCCGACGAATTCGACCGCAAGCGGCAGCAAATCCGCGAGCAGGACTATCCCCACCTCAAGGACCAGCCCAAACTACTGGCAGACCTGCTGGAAGACAAGGACTCCTACGGCGAGACCTTCTTCGTTCCGGTCCGCGCCCGCTGGAATGAGACATGGACGGACGACAACGGCGAGCAGGTCCCGGCCCTCAAGGACCTCAAGCACGACATCGGCAACATGCTCAACAAGGCCATTGCCGCCGTGGAGGACGAGAACGACTCCCTGGCCGGAGTGCTGAAAAGCAACATCGACTTCAACGCCGTCAAGGGAAAGACCAGGATTCCCGACCAGAAGTGGAAGGACCTGCTGGACCACTTCAACCAGCCGCGCTTCATCCTGGTCAACGACAACTTCGAGTTCCCCGACCTGCTGGGCGCGGCCTACGAGTACCTCATCAAGTACTTCGCCGACAGCGCCGGCAAGAAGGGCGGCGAATTCTACACGCCGGCGGAAGTAGTGCGCCTGCTGGTGCAGCTCACCAAACCCGAAGCCGGCAACGAGATCTACGACCCCGCCGCCGGCTCCGGAGGCTTTCTCATCCAGTCCCACCAGTACGTCGAGGAGCAGGGCCAGAACGCCGACGATCTGGCCCTCTACGGGCAGGACTCCAACGGCACCACCTGGTCCATTTGCAACATGAACATGATCCTCCACAACATTACCCGTTTCACCATCGAGAACGGAGACACGCTGGAGGACCCGCAGATCCTGGAGAACGGACAGATCCGCAAGTTCGACCGCGTGCTGGCCAATCCCCCCTTTTCGCAGAACTACAGCCGCGCCAACATGCAATTCACCAGCCGCTTCCGCGAGTGGTGCCCGGAAACCGGCAAGAAGGCCGACCTCATGTTCGTCCAGCACATGCTGGCCAGCCTCAAGCCCGACGGACACATGGCCACCGTCATGCCCCACGGCGTGCTGTTCCGCGGGGGCAAGGAAAAGCTCATCCGCGAACTGCTGATCGGCGACGACGTGGTCGAGGCCGTCATCAGCCTGCCGCCCGGCCTCTTCTACGGCACCGGCATCCCGGCCTGCGTGCTGGTTTGCAACAAGAACAAACCCGACGCACTGCGCGGCAAGGTGCTGTTCATCAACGCCGACCGCGAGTACGCCGAAGGCAAGAACCAGAACAAACTGCGCCCGGAGGACATCGAGAAGATCGATTTCGTCTTCAGCCACAAGCGCGAGATTCCCAGGTACAGCCGCCTGGTGGACAAGACCGAGATTGCCGATGCCCACGACTACAACCTCAACATCCGCCGCTACGTGGACAACACCCCCCAACCCGAGCCGGAGGACGTGACGGCCCACCTCATCGGCGGCGTCCCGGAAGCCGAGGTCGAGGCCCGCACCAGCGACTTCGACCGCTTCGGCATTCATCCCGACCTGCTGTTTCGGCCCGAACGCCCCGGCAACCTGGCCTTTTGCGAAACCATCAACAACAAGTCTGCTTTCAAGACTACCCTTGAATCCTCCCCTGGGGTCCAGCGGACCCTCGCCGCCCAATTCGAGGCACTGGCAGCCTGGTGGAACCTCGCCCGGGACGACTTCGCCCAACTCCAATATGCACGGAACCCGACGGCAAACGGATCCAGCAAGATGCCCGAGGTGCGCCACGAACTGCTCGACACGCTCAAAGACAGGTTGGTTCCCCTGAAGGTCCTGGACGAATTCAAGAGCTCCGGCGTCTTCGTCAACTGGTGGCAGCAGATCCGCTTCGATCTCAAGACCATCGTCTCCATCGGCTGGCATCACAGCCTCATCCCCGACGAATATCTGATCCGAGCCTTCTTTCAGGCCGAGGCAGAGGAGATCGACAGCCTGGAAGCAAGTATCGGCCAAGCCCAGGGCGAGTTGGCCGAGGCCTTGGAAACCGTCCAGGAAGTTGCGGCCTATGAGCCCGACGAAGGCGAGAAGGTCACCGCAGCCATCCTCAAGAAGGTCCTGAAGTCCCTGATCGCTGACCTCCAGGACAGCCCCGGCGAATCGGCCAGGAAGGAGCTGGAGCGCCTCCGGGAGCAGGACCGGATTCTCAAGGCCATTGAAATGCGGATCAAGAAAGACAGGGCGGCGCTCAAGGACAAAACCGCCGAACTGAGGCTCAAGATGCAATTCAAGCGGGTGGGCGCCCAAGACTACCAGGCCGAAACCCGCGCGCTCATCAAGCAGGTTGACACCCGGCTTGCCAACCTCGACCCCCAAAACAAGGCGGACAAGAAAAAGATCACAGCGTTGAACAAGGACAAGACCGAACTGGCAAAGCGCATCGCCCACGCCGATGCACTCCTGGCCCAAATCGACGGGCAGCTATCCGAGGAGAAAGCCCGTGAACTGATCCTGGCCAAGCTCTACGACATCGCCCAGGCGGAGTTGGAGAGATACCTCAACGCCGAGAAGCGTAATCTGGTTTCAAGCGTCGAAGATCTGTGGGACAAGTACGCGGTGAGCAGCCGGGAGTTGGAAGCAGAACGGCTAGCCACTGTAGATCGCCTAGACGGATTTCTGAAGGATCTTGGGTATTTCGGAGCCCAATCATGAGTTGGACTTATTCCAATCTGGCCTCTGTAGTGTCGGTGATGGAAAGCGGATCGCGTCCGAAAGGCGGAGTATCAACAGAGAGCGGAGAAATTCCCAGCTTAGGCGGAGAGAATATTATGAGCAGTGGCGGGGTCACTCTCGATGGACTAAAGCGAGTACCCAGGAAGTTCTACGAACGCATGACCAAGGGACATCTCCTAGACGCCGACATAGTTATCAACAAGGATGGCGCCCAGACTGGAAAGGTCGGTTTGTACAAAAGCCGCGACAGAGTACCTTCTTGCATCAACGAACACCTGTTCTTGATTCGTGGCAATGCCCAAAAAATCACTCAAGAATATCTTTACTACACCCTGCTCTCACAGCCCAGCCAGAGTCAAATTGACGCCCAAATTTCTGGGTCAGCACAGCCGGGCCTAAAAAGAGATTATCTGCGTGGCGTGTTTGCGTATATTCCAGACGCACTTTCCGAACAGACAAAAATCGCCGAGATCCTCTCAACAGTTGACCAAGCCATTGAACAGACGGAAGCCTTGATCACCAAACAGCAACGCATCAAGACCGGCCTGATGCAGGACCTTCTCACCCGCGGCATCGACGAACACGGCAATCTCCGCTCTGAACAAACCCACCAATTCAAAAACTCGCCGCTAGGACGAATCCCCATCGAGTGGGACGTAAAACCTATTGGAAGGGTATTTTTTGCCCAACTTGGCAAGATGTTAAGCAAGAAGTCAAAAACAGGAGATGCCTCCTGCCCCTATATTGGAAACAAGAATGTTCAATGAGCCTTTTGCAAAATTCGGAATCGGGCATGACATTGGGCTGGCAACAGTGATGTTCCGGCGGTGACAACCCAGCTGCAAAGACCCTTTTGAAGGAAAAAGCCCGAATCTGATGGCCGGATGGCCAGCGGTCGCCGGACGCAGGCACAGCTTACCCGCTCCCGGCCTTGAGGCGGGCGAACCTGCTGTGCGGTTGGGGGTGGCAACCCGGTTTTCAGAGCGTCAGGCGCATCAACTGATCCACCGTCAGGGCCAGAATGCCGAACATCAGGTGGCACCTCACCTTGTCGGGGCCGCGAACCCTCACCTGCCTCCCGCCAAACTCCTCCTTGAGCCGTCCGTTGACCCGCTCCACCGTCGAGCGTTCCCGGTAGCGCCGCGCCTCGGGAGTCACTTGGCCGATACAGCGCCGGGCCAGTGCCTCCCGCTTCCGCTCGGCTTTCAAGGCAGCTCTTCGGCGGGGGTTGACGTCAATAATCGGCACATGCCCCAGCTTCTCACTGAAGGCCCGGATCTCCGGCGCATCGTAGGCGCTGTCCATCAAGTCGTAGAGACTCTCGACCCGCCTTGCCGTCAGCGTCGCCAGCGGGATGGCTGCCTGAGAGTCATGCACCGAGGCCGAGGTCAGCAGACAACTGACCGGAATCCCGCCGTCAATGGCGTCGAGGTGCAGCTTGTAGCCGGTCCAGCTCTCCTGATGCCCCTTGGCGTTGCGCTTGACGCCGATGTCGCAGGCCTTGGGCAACTCCTTCAACATTTCCTCCAGCGTCATCGACCCCTGCCGCTCCAGCCGGCTCAACCGCTTGGGCCGTCGTTCGCCCTTCGGCGGCCGGCCCCGCCGGCGCTTCCGCTTGGCCTCCGGGGCAGCCTTGGCCGCTGGCTTTTCCCGTCCCGCAATCGCCGTCGAGTCCCTCGACACATGCCCCGCCAAGTGGCCCTTCAGCGTCTCCTCCAGCAATGCCTCGTGCAAACGCCCCGGCAGGTCGCTCTCAGCGAATTCCGCAAAGGCCCGCGAGAAGGTCGACTCGCTCGGCACCTCCCACGCCCTCTCCCAGCCGCACAGCCGCCGCAGCCTCCCCTCACTCCTCAGCCGCTCCACCAAACCCCGCGTGGTCTCCACCTCCAGCATCGACTTCGCCAGATAGGCCCGCGCCAGCACTGCCCGATCCTCCAGCGGCCGGCCACGCCAGCCCCGACTGTAAGGCAGCAACTCCTCCACCCGCACCAACTCCAATACCTGCACCAGCCGCTGGTAACGCTCTCCCAGAGGCCCCAAAACCTCCTCCAGCAGGGGAAACAGCTCTCGTTGAAACCGGAACCAGTGTCGTGATAGGGTTTCCCTAAGGGGCAAGTTCCACCTCCGTTCATCATGTGGTTCAGACACCTTCATGATACAACAGACAGTGGTCTTGCCCCTCCTTCCACCTGCCCTCCTTGATCTTTCCCCCCGTGAAAATTCCCGCTATCTGCGAATTTTGCAAAAGGCTCCAATGGGAAAGAATTGACTCTACTACGGTTGAATGGATGGACTTCTCCCACCAGGAAAAGGAGAAATTTGCGCTAGCTCCCGGAGACATTTTGGTTTGCGAGGGTGGAGAGGTTGGGCGTTCATGTTTATGGCAAGGGGAAATTAGCAACTGCTTTTACCAGAAGGCGGTGCATAGGCTTAAACCAAAAGAGCAATACCAAACTAAGCTATTTCCGAAATTCATGAGGTGGGCCATTTCCAGAGGTGTACTTTCTAACTTTACAAGCCAAACAAGCATCGCGCATCTGACTAAAGAGAAGCTCGAAGCTCTCCCCATAACCATACAGAGTAACGAAGAGCAGGTCTGGATGTGTCGATTTTTTGATTGTGTGGATACATCAATTGTAGATACAGAAAACCAACTTAGAAAACTTGTATTGCTAAAGACCTCTCTTATGCAAGACCTCCTCACCGGTCAACGCCGTGACCTCTAATCGAGAGTGGCATCCCGGATTGTTCCGAGGCAGTGGTGAACTGGAGCGGCACGCGTGAGCTGGCGAGGTGGCTGGCGTGACACCCGCATCGCGGAAGGAGTCCGCCGCATTGTGGGTTTTTGGGTTGTTGCAATCGTCGTCGCCAGATTACGGGACGCTCGTCATGACCTGAAAAGGGCGCGGGGCACCCAAGAAGGCGAGGGCGAAGGAGCCAATGGGAGGGAACGAAAAGCGACAATTCCGCATGAGGCAGCCCGATAAGAATCTCTTTGACGCTCTGTGGCAGCACTCCCATTTCCTCCGGTCGGCTTTGACGCTTGCTGCAGACCGGCACGAACAGCTTAACCGAACGCTCCTCCGTTTGGGACACTCGGAAACCCCAACCGGCGACGAAGCCTTTCTCGAAGTGCAGATGGAAACTGCGAAGGAGATCGGCGGAATTCGGACGATGATGTATCTGGATGCCCCACAGGAGATCATGAAGTTCCATTACGGGCCGTTGCAGGTAGCCCTCTGTTTGCTGGATGCGATGATCGCCAGATACAAGGCACTGTCTCGGGACAAACCAGCGTTTCAGGACGACGGACTCGACGCCTACTGCAACGAGCACCCCGACTTCCTGCAGAGCCTCAGGGCCGTGAGAGATTCGTTGCTACATGAACGGCACGAAAACATCGTCGACCAGATGGCTTTCGTGACGGCCTTCCGGGCGGAGAACCAGGACAGAATCTTCTCTTCGCTCGTTGAGGGCGCTGCGACGTACGAGGCCTACTTGAAGCGGTTGGCGTCCTCGTTATCAGGAGCTGTTAATGCCTGAGCATACTGGATTAGACTGGTCCGACACAAAGTCGTCCTTTCAGGCCTTGACGGTCTTCCAGACCATGAGGAGCAATCTAGCGATCGTCATGTCCTTCGTGCGCCGGTCGCTCCCAAAGGACCCAAACCTTGAAGAATACGACATCCGGCTGCTTGGAGTGTCACCTGGGAAAGCCCAGTTGGCCACCTACACTCGCTCCGTGACCTGCTTCCTTATCTCGTTGCTGTCCCAGTGTCTGGACAACTACGAGGACCTCAAAAGGATCAAGCCTGAGTTGGAAGACGCCGAGCTTGAGGCCTTTCTCGATGGACTGGAGAATAGAAGGAGATTCCTATCGGGAATGACCAGGGTGCGGAATGCCGTATTCCATGTCAAGGACATGAAGGCATGGAGGCATCCTGACATAGGGTTCCTCGCTCGCGTCTGCGAACCGCGGGGCGCGTTCCCGGTGGTTCTGGAGACACTGCTGAATCACCTCTATGCCTTCACTTCGAAGTGCTTTGCGGGCGAGCTGCAGATCCATCCCCGCTTTGTTTATCAGAGCGCCGCCGAACACGGCATACCCGAACTGGACGCCCAACTGAAGGCCGGCAACATCTCCGTAGAGGAATACCAGAAAGCCTTTAACAAGCTGATTTTGGCGCTATTGGACCCGAACGACTCAGGTAATGGCGAAGAGTAGCCAAATGATCTAGTGTTCCATCCTTGAAAGCATGTGACCCACTTATATGTCCGCTGCAAGGACGGTGAACTTATTTCCCAGCACGACGTTGACGATCTGCAGTTCCAGCTACACGGACGATTCCGAATCAGCGATGAAAAGCTGCTTCACGATGTCCGGGGCGCGGGGTTCCTGATTTGGGCCATGTTCGCGCAGGCAATCGGTCCAGGAGTTGAGATATTCGGAGAGAGTGCTGTCCTTTCGAGCGTCCCAGCGGTTCAACCAGCCGCAATCGCGCCAAAGGGCAGGGTTTTCTCTGAAGCTGCTCAGCAGCGATACCGCGACGACGCGATTCAGTTCCCGGCGGGTGGGGTCCTCTTCCAACCGGTCTATGTTCCGGTTGAACCAGGCGGGAAGATCGGATTGTGGGGGTATTGGGGTTTTCCTTTCGATCTCCTCGGCATAGGACTGATGATGCTTGGCGAATGCGGAAGCTTCGAAGACGCCGGACGGAGGATCCTCTTTCCAGGCCGTTGCCAGGGAGTTCAGGACATGGAGGGAGGCCAGTTCGCAGAGGCTTTCCTCGAACCACTTGTGCCTGTGTGTCTTGTAGCGGTCGAAATGTGTCAGGATGCGACAGAGTTCATGGGAAAACTGATACACGTACTGACTCCAGTAGGTATCCCTCGCACTGAGAAAAACCTGGTATGGCCGCTGATCGTACACGGTAAACGGACAGTCCCTGTTCCAGAGGGATACATGAACAGCCTCCTCAGGTGCCGCTTCAAATGAACGGACCAGTACACCGTAGGCCGACAGGAGCACTGCACGAATCTCGCTCAGGCTTGTCAGTCCCCAATTCCCGTTGATGACCGTGACGGCCGCCTCTTTGTGCCCCGGCGTCATTGGATTTCTCCCTTGACCTTGGGCGACACGATGAATCGGCCCAGGTTTCCTCGCTCATCGGGAGTGCCCAGCATCGTCTCGAAGTCCGGTAAATCTCTGCAAATCCATCCGTCGGATTCGAGCCTCGATCGCCAGTCAGTGGGAAAACTCGGAGCAAACAGTGCCAGCTCATGTGTCCAGTCCCGGAAACGGCTTCCCTTGCGGGTGGACAGAAAATTCGTCACATGTTGGCGAAAACGCTCGAGGGATTCCCGGTCGTGGTTCCTTGCGGTCCTCTTGCAGGATCCAAAGCGCACCTTCCGGTTGCGTTCGTCTTGTGCAACCAAGTCAATCTCGATGGGTGCCTGGCCGCCTCGCGGTCGATTCCAATAGCCGTAAATCTGTTGGGTCATGGAAAATTCCCCGGTCTCCAAGCGTGACTCCTCTTCGCATGCTTGGCGAACCAGCACCTCGAACGCGTGTCCTTCCAGGGTTTGAAGCCTGGAGAGAAGTCCTCTCACCAACCGGGACCCGGGAACCACACGCATGTCTTGGCGGGTCTCTTTCAATACGGCCAACCAGGCGCGCAGAAACGGATCCGAGACGGCGTAGCGTGCGTTCCTCGGCTTCCCTTCTGCGAAGACGGGAAACGATTTTTCGACCAGTCTCAGGTCTTTCACAAGGACTTCAAGATAAGCCCCCAATGATGACAGATCCGGAAGCCATTCCAGCAATTGGGCATGGGAGCAAGGTCCATGCCTGGCCAGAGTGTGAAGAAGGGCCAGATAGTTTCGGCGCAGTTCGCCTGCGAGCAGTGTCTCGCCCTCCTGAATCAACGGGGCATTGCCCAAAAGGAAGAGTCGGTTGCACAACTCGGTCGCCCAGTCGTCCCAGCGGTCAATGGCGTCCAGGCCATCTTCTCTGGCAAACAACTCCCAGTACCTGGGCACACCGCCGAACAGTGTCCAAAGGGTCAGACGTCTTTGTGGATCGGCTGCCCCATGTTTCCGGCTGACTTCAAAGATTGTCCTGAGATCCCACGGTCCAAGCCTGATGCCGAAGGTGGTCCGCCCGAACAGCGGGGCCTTCCGGTCTTCAAGCAACGCTTCCATTTCTGTCTGAATGGAGCCAATGACAATCAGTCCGCCTTTTGCATTGCTGCGGTTTAACCGGTCCACTTCTGCCTGCAGCAGAGATGGGAAACCTTTGAGCGGTCCCTGGTAGCAGTACTGAAACTCATCGATGACGACGATTGCTCCCCTGTTGCAGAGTGAGCCGATCACGGTCGCGACTCCTTCCAGATCGCGCACGTCATCGAGCCCAACAATCTCTTGCTCTGGATTCCATCGTCGGGCAGCCCGCCTGAAGACGCTCGCGGTGTCTGAAACACTGCTGTCGGGCAATTGAAATAATAGCGCCAGCCGCAAACCCGGATCGTCGCTCCGGATTGTCGTGAGCACCTGGTTGATGAGTGCGGTCTTTCCTATTCGGCGTCGTCCACGTATGGAACCGAAGAACCAGCGTCCTTTGCGCATATGTTCTAGGAGTTGCCCCGCTTCTTCCCGACGACCGTAGAATGACCACTCCGTGCTCATGCTTATAGCATAAGTTATATTTTCTAATTGTCAATTCCGCTTTGAGAGTGGCATGCTTGCGAGGTTGGCATCTAGAATTATCACAAAGGGTAGGCCCGAGGAGACAGGCAATGACCCGAGTAAAGACCCATGCCGGCCGCGTGCTGCGAGCTGAGTTGGAGGCGAGAGGCATGAGCGCGAACCGGCTTGCGCTCGCCATCCGAGTACCTGCCAACCGGATTACCGCCATTCTGCGCGGCCGACGGGCGGTCACGGCCGAGACTGCGGTTTGCCTTGGCCGTTTTCTCGGAACCGGCGCTGCATTCTGGATGAATCTGCAGAGCGCATTCGATATCTCGTCGTCGAGAGCGCGAAAGGGCGTGCGATCAAGGACGTAACTACTGATGCCAAAGGATACAACCATTTTAAATGCCATCTCACCACCGTCCACGGATGAGTTCGATGCCCTGATCGGAGAAGCTCGCAAGCAAGCTCGAACGGCAGGTCTGAGGCCGTCTGACATCAAGGCCATTATTGATGAAGTTCGCTGCCGTAAGTGAGAGCCACTTTCGATACCAATGTCATGAGCCCACAACCGCATCGCCTGGACGAGCGCAACCACGTCGAAAAACCATTCCTGGACCAACTCGCCGGGCTTGGCTGGGAGATCCTTGACCTCGACAAGGAGCAAATCCCCGCCAACAGCCATCGTGAGAGCTTCACCGAAGTGGTGATGCTGCCCGTACTGTGCAAGCAACTGCGGGTCATCAATCCCTGGCTGGAGAATGACCAGATCGACGAAGTAGTCAAACGACTCACCTCCAGCTTCCCGGGCACGGGACTGTTGGAGAACAATCGCCACGTCTTCAATCTGCTGCTTGAGAACACCAGCGTCAGCCGGAACCGGCAAACTGGAGAGAATAGCCCCACCGTCCATTTCGTTGATTTCAAGAATCGTGACAACAACCGCTTCATCGCCGTCTGTCAATTCAAGGTTCGAGTCCTTGGAACCGAACACCACATCATTCCCGACATTGTGCTCTTTCTGAACGGCCTGCCGGTGGTGGTGATCGAATGCAAGTCACCCAAGGTGAAGGACGCCATCCCGGAGGCCATCGACCAGCTTCTGCGCTACAGCCAGCAGCGGGGGGCCAGGGACGAGGGAAACCCGCCCCTCTTCTACTACAACCAGTTTGTGGTAGCCACCTGCCGGCAACAGGCCAAGTTCGGCACCATCACGACCCACAGCGAAAAGTATTTCTACCGCTGGGCGGACCCCTATCCCCGGACGGTGGATGAACTGGAGCATGGGGCAGGAGGCCCGAACGATCAGCAGCGCCTGGTGGCGGGGATGCTCGATCCCGGCAATCTCCTCGACCTGATTCGCACCTTCACGTTGTTCACGGTCAACGAAGAGGGCCAGACCATCAAGATGGTGGGGCGCTACCAGCAGTTCCGGGCGGTGAAGCTGGCGGTGAAGCGATTGCTGGAAGGTCAAAGCCCACGCCAGCGCAGCGGCATCGTCTGGCACACGCAGGGTTCGGGCAAGTCCCTGACCATGATGTTCATGGTCCGAGAGATGTACCGCCACGCGACGCTCACCAACTGGAAAGTGGTTTTCGTCACCGACCGCACTCAACTCGAACAGCAGCTTTCCGAAACCACCCAGAACATCGGCTTTACGGTGAAAGTGGCGGACAACATCCAAGGGCTCAAGGAGCTGCTCCGCGCCGACACCTCGGACCTGGTCATGGCCATGATCCACAAGTTTCGTGAGGTGGACCTCCAGGAGTCCTTTCCTGAACTGAACGCCAGCCACCACATTCTGGTCATGACCGACGAGGCCCATCGTTCCCAGTACAAGCTGCTGGGCGCCAACCTCGATAGGGCGATTCCCAACGCTACCAAGATCGGTTACACCGGCACCCCAATCGACAAGACCGAGCGGGTATTCGGCGACTACATCGACAAGTACACCCTGCGACAGTCGATCGAGGACGGCGTGACGCTCCAGATCGTCTACGAGGGACGCACCCACAAGGCCGGAGTCCCCGACCAGGCAGCGATGGATACGGCCTTCGCGGACGTTTTCAGCGAGTACGATTTGCAACAGCGCCTGGAGATCCTTGGCTATGGTTCACGAGATGCCTACCTGGAAGCGGAATCGACCATCAGGGCCAAGGCGAAAGACATGGTCGAGCATTACCTGACCCACGTGTTTCCCAACGGCTACAAGGCCCAGGTGGTGGCCACTTCACGCGAGGCAGCCGTTCGTTACAAGCCGCACATCGATGCGGCGCTCTCGGCCGCCGTCGCAAAGCTGGAGCAGGCCAATCCCCAAAGGCTGCATCTGGAACGTCTCAAGGAGATGCGGACGGATGTCATCATTTCCAAAAAGCATAACGACCTACCGCACCTCAAGGCCTTTACCGATTCCACGAGGCACAAGACGAGCATCAAGAGCTTCAAGCTGGCCTTCGGAAGCGAAGACGAAGGCGTGCGTGGCGAGGTGGGGATTCTCATCGTCAATAACATGCTGCTCACCGGCTTCAATGCACCCCTCGAACAGGTGATGTATCTCGACAGGGTGGTCGTGGCTCACAATCTGCTGCAGGCAATCGCACGGGTGAACCGCATCGCCAGGGAGGACAAGACCAAGGGTTTCGTGGTCGACTACGTCGGCATCGGACACCATCTCAAGAAGGCCATTGACGTCTACGACAAGAAGGAGCAGGGAGAAGTCATCGATTCTCTCAGTTTTCCCGAGGATGAGTTGCGGGAGCTTCAGGACTGCCACGCCGCAATCATGGAGTTGCTGAAAAACAACGGCCTCGACGATCTGAACGACCACGATGCCTTCTTCGATGCCTTCTATGACGAAGACCTGCGCTTCGAATTCATTCTGGCCTTCAAGAAGCTCACCCGGCACCTGAACCTGTTGTTCCCCGCCAAACAGGCCCTCGACTACGTCCAGGCTTATCAGGTCCTTGCCGAAATCAACGTCCTGGCGGGCAAGCACTTCCGCGACCAGCGGCTGAGCATGAAGGGCATTCCGGCAAAGTTGCGGGTCATCACGGACCAGCACCTGGAATCGCGTGGCATCGACGTCAAAGTGCCCCCCATTTCCATCCTTGAAGACGATTTCGTCAAGGATCTCGTCAAACGGACCCGCACCAAGACCAAGGCAGCCGAGATCGAGCACGCCATCCGTCACCATCTTGATGTGGAACTCGACGACGACCCGGACCTGAAGGCTTCCTTTGCCGAGGCGCTGGCAGCCATATTCGAGCAATTCCGCGACAACTGGCAGAAGATCTACGAGGAGTTGGAGAAACTGCGAAGGCGCATCTCAAGCGTTAGCAAAGAACCCACCTTTGGGCTCCATCGAAAGAAGCAGATGCCGTTCTTCCGCATGTTCCGGCGCGAGTTGTTTAACGGAGACCCTGTTGAAGAGGGTTCAGTCAGGTTGAAGGTGGTGGACCCGAGTCCGCCCTACGGATGGACCGAGGAAAAGAAAATCAGCTACCTGGTGGACCTGACTCAGAAAGTGTCCCTGGCTGTCGAGCGTGAACTTCGTCTCACCGGGTTCTGGCAGAGCATCCCGGCCCGAAACAAGCTGAGGGCGGAAATTCAGAAGACTCTGCTTGCGCCGGAGTTTGCCTCGGTCCAGCGCATCACCGAAAATCGGGCACATTTGATCAGTCGGGTGATGGAGATTGCCGAAAGCAATAACGACATCATCCTGTTCGCCAAGTAAGTACTATGGATCTCCGTTACTCGGTCCAGAGATCTAACAAACGCAAGAAACTCGCCATCACCGTTGAGCGTGACCGGCGAGTCGTTGTTCAGGCCCCGGCAGATGTTTCCGATGAGTCGATCGACCGAGTGGTTCGGGAAAAGCGGCAGTGGATCTACGAGAAAACCCGGCACAGTCAGAAGTATGAGGCATTACCGCATCCCCCGGGCAAGGAGCTGGTGACGGGCGAGTCGGCGCTATATCTGGGACGCAATTATCGAATCGAGTTGGTGGCAGGGGGTGGGACGGAGGTTCGGTTCAATCGGTATTTCCTGGTTCCGTCCTCAACGGCAGCAGGGCGGAAGGGCGCGATGCGCGACTGGTATGTTGCCAGAGCGTCACAACTGGTCTTGCCCCGCGTGGCACGGCACGCTCGAGAGATCGGCGTCAACTTCAAACAGGCGAAAATCTTTGACAGCCGCTACCGCTGGGGTTCATGCACGGTGAAGGACAACGTGAACCTCAACTGGCGATTGATCAAGGCGCCCATGTTCGTGATCGACTACGTCATCGTGCATGAACTTGCACACCTGATCGAGGGCAACCATACGCCCCGATTCTGGAATATCGTCCGGACCCAAGTTCCGGCCACGGAGAAGGCGAAAAGTTGGCTGAGAGAAAACGGGCAGCTTCTGGAGCAGGACGTCTGAAGACCGGCTTGCCCGCATGAATCGCTGCCTGGAGAGTGCTACTCAAGAGGATTGATCCGGGGAATCAATCGACAGGTTGAGCAGACCGATTTACTCCCACCCACCTGAAGCATCTCCTGTTTCGCCCGGTATGATCCGTACCGTCGTGTGGGGCGGGGGCGTGACACCCGGGCAAACGGGAGTTTCCCAAGGGGCGCAGGCCGGCTTTCAGAGTAGTCGTCCGTCGGAAACCCTCCACTGAACTATCGGAAGGACACCACCCGGGAGCGCAGGCGTCCCGCCCGCATCCTTATCCCTTACCTGCCGCTCGGTTTCCCTGCGATGCGGCAGCCGGCCACCCTGCCGGCGGGCACCACATCGGGCCAGCCGAAGCAAAGCCATGGGGTCGTTGCCGGTTGATCCAGGGGAGGAGATGGGTGAGGCTGTGCCAGGAATTGTGCGGGCGGGACGCCCGCGCTCCCGGGTGGGCTTCATCCCGTGACGTCGTCGCACCCAAGGAGGTCCATCAGTCTTCGTTTTCCTTCGTGGTTCGTCTCCACTAACGGCCGGATGTTTCTCCTCTGCATGATCCGCCCGCCAAGGCCGGGGCCGGACTTGTCTCGGACTGGGGCTACGACTCCCGTTCCAGCACGTAGTCGGCGATCTCGAGCAGGGGCCAGGCAACGTCTCCCAGGAATTCAAGGCTGGACTTGGCCTGGGCAATCCGGCGCCGTGCTTCCTCTCTGGCCGCCTCCACGCCCAACAGGCTGGCGAAGGTCACCATGTCCCGCGCCTGATCGCTGTGGGCGGCTTTGCCCATCCGCCGCGGGTCTCCCGTCACATTGAGAACATCGTCAATGATCTGGAAGCCCAGGCCCAGCCCTTTGCCGTAGCGCCGCAACGCCCCCAGAACCCTGGAGTCGGCCCCCGCCAGCAGGCCCCCGCATTCCAATGAGGTCTCAATCAGCGCCCCGGTCTTACGCCCGCAGGTCTCTTCCAGGGTTTCCTTTCTTCCGTCCCTGGCGTCGTTGGAGATATCCATGACCTGGCCACCCACCAGGCCCACTGTCCCAATGGCCCGGGCCACGGCGCGCGCGGCTCCCAGCTGTGCGCCTTCGGGAAAACAGTTTTTCCGGTCTTGGGCCAGCAGACACTCGAAGGCCAGCGCGGTCATGGCGTCACCCGCCAGGACCGCCATGGCCTCTCCGAAGACCTTGTGGCTGGTGGGCCGCCCGCGACGATAGTCGTCATCGTCCATGCAGGGCAGGTCGTCGTGGATCAGCGAGTAGGTGTGGATCAGCTCCAGTCCGCAGGCAGGCACCAGGATGGCCTCCTGGCTGCCGCCGGCGATCCGGTAGGCGGCGATGGCCAGGATGGGGCGAAGGCGCTTCCCACCGGCAAAGACGCTGTAACGCATGGCCCGGTGGATGACGCGGGGCTCCCGATCCTCCAGAGGCAGCACCTGCTCCAAAGTCCGGTCAACCTGAACCCTTTTTTCGCGCAGATACTTTTCTAATCGAGGGGACACCAACACTCCCTGGACATTCGGTTACTCAGCCAGCTCCCGGTCACGCTCGGATCGAGCTGTCGCACCAAGCGCGAGCTGCCTTCGAAGGTTCGCTCTCCCCTGTTCCTTGACGAAGCGTGTCACGGCTTCGTCAATCAACTTCGAACGCTGGCCTCGAGGCGCAGCACGATCGAGCATCCTGACCGTTTGTTCCGGCAGGGTGATGTTGAGCCGTCGGTTCATTGGGACGTCACGTTATCTTCGAGGGGACACGGCCACACCCGCACGGTGGTCTGTAAATGTTAAATCCCGCAGTGAGCCAGGCCACGCTTTTCCAGGTACTGCTGGTGGTACTCCTCGGCTCGGTAATAGGTGGAGGCCGCCGTGATCTCGGTCACGATCGGGCGCGGATAGCGGCCGGAGACATTCCGCCGCTCCCTGGACTCCCGGGCTGCCGTTTCCTGGCGAACGTCGTGATAGTAGACGGCCGAACGATACTGGCTGCCGAAATCGGGCCCCTGGCGATTCAAGGTGGTGGGATCGTGATTGTCCCAAAAGATGTCCAGCAACTGCTCATAGGTGACTTTGGAGGGATCGTATTCGATGTCGACCGCCTCGGCATGACCGGTGGTGTCGGTACACACCGCCCGGTAATCAGGATTTTCCAGGGTTCCTCCCGTGTAGCCCACGGAAGTGGACAAGACCCCTTCGACCTGCCGATAGGCGGCCTCGACACCCCAGAAACAGCCGGCTGCAAACGTGGCCCTGGCCATGGATGCTCTCCTTTCTCCCCGCCCGTTGAGATAGGGGGACCAAGCCAGTATAGCGGATTTCCTGCCCGAGGAAGCGCCGGAGGACGGGATTCGCCAACCGATGATCCACATCCTGGATAATCAACCGTCATTCCCTGTGAATTGTTGTATGATCGGTGGCCGTATCCGATCCAGGGGGGAGCGATGGACGCGATTTGGGCCGCGGCCGGCTGCTTGGTCACCTACGTCCTCTTCTACCGATTCTATGCCCGGTACCTGGGCCGATGGGTCTTCCGCCTGGACCCGGACAGACCGACTCCGGCCCACCAGTTGCGGGACAACGTCGACTACGTTCCCTGCCGGCGCAGCGTTCTGTTCGGACACCACTACGCCTCCATCGCCGGGCTCTCACCCATGCTGGGGCCGGCCATCGCGGTGATCTGGGGATGGCTTCCCGGCATGCTCTGGGTGGTGTTCGGCACCCTCCTCATCGGGGCCGTCCACGACTTCGGGGCCCTGGTCCTTTCCATGCGGAACCGGGGCCTGAGCATCGGCAAGGTGGCCGAGGAAATCATCGGGCCACGAGCCAAGTCCCTCTTCCACGTTCTTATCTTTTTCCTGGTCTGTCTGGCCATGGGCGTCTTTGTCCACGTGGTGGCCGGGCTGTTTACCGCCGCCTTCTACCCCGAGGCGGTCTTCCCCACATTCTCCCTGATCGCCATCGCTCTGGTGGTGGGCTGGGCCGCCTTCAGGAAGTCGATCTCGGTCTGGAAGCTCACCGTGGGGGGCTTCGCTCTCATGCTCTTCACCATCTGGCTGGGCCTCCAGTTCGAAAAGCCCGATCTGACGGCCGGTGTATGGGGGGTGCTGATCCTGATCTATGCTTTCTGCGCCTCCACCCTGCCCGTCTGGGCCCTGCTTCAGCCGCGGGACTATCTGAACTCCTTCCTCCTCTATCTGGGTCTGGGGCTCGCCTACGTCGGTTTCTTTGTCCTCCGACCCAACTTCGCGGCTCCGGTGCTGGACGCCAGTCCTGCCGGTGCTCCGCCCATCTTTCCCTTCGTCTTCATCGTCATCGCCTGCGGCGCCGTTTCCGGATTCCATGGACTGGTCTCATCTGGAACCACCTCCAAACAGATCTCGCGGGAAACCGATGCCGTCTCCATCGGCTACGGCGGCATGATCGGGGAGTCGCTGCTGGGCCTGCTGGCGGTGCTGGCCTGCACGGCCGGATTCCGAACCATCGAAGCCTGGAGCACCCACTACCAGAGTTGGTCGACCGCCGGCACGCTCTCCGAAAAGATGCGGGCCTTCATCGATGGGGCGGCCCTGTTCATCAGCCAACTGGGAGTACCCTTTTCCTGGGCCCAGGCCTTCATCGCCCTGGTGGCCGTGTCCTTTGCGCTGACCTCGCTGGATTCTGGCACCAGATTGCTGCGCTACAACATCACCGAGATCGCGAGCGGCCTCCGGCTGCCGCTGCTGACCAACCGCCACCTCTCCTCCCTGCTGGCCGCGGCTTCCATCGGCTTCTTTGCCTTCTATGAAGTGGACGGCAAACCGGCCGGGCTACTCCTGTGGAAGCTCTTCGGCAGCACCAACCAGGTCCTGGGCGCGCTGACGCTGCTGACCATCGCCATCTACCTCCGGCAACGCGGCAGAAACCACTGGTTCGCCAGCCTGCCCATGCTCTTCATGATCACCGTAACCGTGATCGCCATGGTCATGGAGATCAAGGGCTACTGGATCTCCAGCCAATATCTCCTGCTCTCGGTAGGCGGCGCCATCCTCCTGCTGAGCCTCTGGGTCATGCTGGAGGCCTCCATTCGCTTTCGAAAAGACAGCCTCTCTTGACCCGAACATCTCACCCGGATTCCGGATACAACCTGCAAAGGCCCATTGTTTTCAACAGAGCCTTTTGCAAAATTCCGCAGGAAGGAGACGTGTATAGGGGACGCTGCACGACGAATTTTGCAAAAGGCTCAACAGCCGGTAGGCGCTATTGAGATGGTTTTGATTCCCTTGCTTCTCTTCCTCGTCTCTCCGGCCCTGGCTACCGAGGATACTTGCGCGGACCGAAATCTACTTCACCCGAGCATCGGTCACCTTCACGCCGATGTGACGGCACGGCGGCGGGACGCCGGAACAAGAAGCTGGTCGAGGAGCACACACCCAAGGCTCGAGCCCATGGAATTCGGGTTGGTCAAGGCGTGGCTTGGTAGAGAGGGTTGTACGGCCCGAAGCGACTACTGATCGGACGGGGGCTCGGGGGCGGGCGGTTCGGTTTGCGCCTCGGTCTGAGCCTCACGGGCCTGCCCGGCCATCTCGGCCAGATCTTCGATGGTGCGCAGGATGGGCAGGATCAATTGATTGCCGCTGAGGCGGGAACCGCCGAAGGCCATGCCGGCCGGGTTTTGCTTGGTCACCAGAATGCCCAGCGGCGCTCCCTGGGAGTCGTAGACGATACAGCCCAGGTTGGTGGAGAGAGAGGCGTCGCACACGTAGAAGGGGCGGGGACCCTTCACCTTGGCCTCCACCCGGCCCAGGTGCAGCCGGATGGCTCGATTGCCGATCTTGCCCAGACGACCCACCGCAAAGACCTGATCCAGAATCCGAGGCTCCTGCGCACTGGCGTCCAGTGCCACCGCCTTGAAGGGATCCTCGGCTTCACGCGGCTTGATGAAGATCATGTCCAGGTCGCTGTCCTTCAGGATCACTTCGGCGTCCACCTCGGTTCCGTCATCCAGAATGAGCGTGGTCTCCTTGAACTCCGATTTGATATCGGCTCGGGTGGTGGCCCGCATCACGATGGTTGGGTCGAGCGCCGCGGCCGAAGCGACCGTCAGCCCCGATCCGTCAATGACGGTGCCATTGGCTTCAATCTTTCGTTCCTGGTCCCGGCTCTGGCCACGGATGGAAAACTTGATGCCCATGACGACTCGCACCGTGACCAGCGCACCCTTCGATTGCTCTGCCACCGATCGGGCCGTTTCCCGGATATCGGCAGCCTGGGCGACGGATGCCAGGAGCAACCCGATGACCGGATGCAAACAGCACTTCAGCGGACGAGCAAGATTGATCATGGCTCCACTCCATCCAACGGAGCGGCGCCATTGCCCTGGCTCCAGTTGGGCTGCAACTCCAGAAAAAGAGTGTAAATGCCCCGCTTCACAAACAGCGGGATGTTGGCTGGTTTCCGGTTGCCGGCGGCCTCCAGGCGAGCCTCCAGATCCTGCACTCCCCTGACTTCCTGGCGATCCACGGCCTTGATGAGGTCTCGAGCCTTCAAACCGGCCACTGCAGCCCATCCTCCCGCATCCACCTGCGAGACCAGGGCGCCGCTTTCCTCCTCCGACCAGCGATTGGCGACGCGGTCCAGGTAGGAGATATCCCGGGCCTTGAATTCGAAAAGGAGGTCCTCGTAAACCGGCAACTCTCCTTCCGAGGTGGGCATGGCGACCAGTTCGGCGCTCAGGGCGCTGGCCTCTCCCAACCGTATCAGGGTGAATTCGGCCTGGCTGCCGACCCGGTAGGCGCGAATCATGGTCTTGAATACCTCGGCATCCTGGGGTTCGGAAGCCTCGATGACCTGGGAATCGACATGGGTCAGGATATCCCCCACCTTGAAACCGGCGGCTTCGGCGGAACTGCCGGGATAGACCTGGGTAATTCTCACCCCCTTCTTGCCCGGAAGGTCGAGGGCCTTGGCCAGCTTGCGCGACAGCACCTGCGTCGCGACCGGCAGCCAGGCCTTTCTGGCTTCCGCCGGGGGCCTCTGCGGGCGCCTCAGACCCACTTCCACCAGGGTCAGCAGGCGCTCGGAACGGCGATCGAACGCGACCACCACCGGGACGGGGCCTTGCCGGCCGCGGCAGATCTCGGCGGTGAATCGATCGAAGGAGCGGACTCCCTCCACCGCCTTACCGTCGATCTCCACGATGACGTCGCCCGGCCGCAGACGGGGCACCGCCTTGTCGGCCGCCCCCCCGGGTCGAATGCTGCTGACCAGCACGCCCTCCAGACTCGGGCGGTGCAGTTGCTTGGATTCCACCCGTGTCAAACGCCTGAGGGTTATTCCCCATTCCCTGGCCTCGGCCTCCCTGCCCCTGGCGTCATCGCGCAACTCGGGAGTGATGCTCAAGGATTGTTCGACTTCTCCCCGCTTCACCTTCACCTGCATGGGAACGCCCACGGTCTTGGAGAGCAGGCGCCGAATCAAGCCCGGCATCTCTTCCTCGAATTTGACCCGGACCGGATCGCCGTCAATGCTCAAAAGGATGTCACCCGGCCGGAGCCCGCCCCGGTCCGACGGAGAGCCCGGCAGTACTCCCGACACCAGGGCTCCCTGGTCCGCCGCGGCCGCCGCGCCGTTTTTCAACAGCGGTTGAAAGCCGGCGCCCACCCAGGAGCGGCGCACACGGCCCTGCTCGATCAATTCCCGGGAGACCGGTTGGGCCAACTCGCTGGGGATGGCGCCCCCCAGACCGAGCCCGATCTCGTTGATGCCCACGATCTCACCCCGCAGGTTCACCAGCGGGCCGCCGGAGTTTCCCGGGAAAATGCCGGCGTCGTGTCCGATCCACTTGACGACAGATCCGACGTTCTCCCCATCCAGCCGCAGGGGAGCGCTCATGCGCTTGGGAATCATCATGTCCTTGTTGGACACCACTCCGCGGGTCACCGACTGTGAGATGGCCAGGGGACATCCCATGGCCAGCACGGGCTCTCCCACGGCAAGGGCCTCCGAGCTGCCGAACCGGGCGATCGGCAGGGGCCCGCCGGCGGGGTCCCGGGAGGACATGTCCAGCTTGATCACGGCAATATCGGCCAGGGCGTCGGTCCCCACCAGCTCGGCTTCCAGCTCTTCCCGAGTGGAGAGGACGCAGCGAATCGAGGTCGCCTTGCCGGCCACGTGGTGGTTGGTGATGACATAGCCCTCGGGGGAAATGATGACCCCGCTCCCGGTGGATTCGAACTTCCGCCCTCTGCCTCCCCCGTGCCGCAGAGACAACACATAGATTTGAACCAAGGCCGGATAGACGGCATCGATGGCCCGCTGGACCTGCTGCTCGATCCCCAGCCCCCTGCTCGCGTCCGCCGCTGCCACGGGGGAAGCCAACAGGGCGGACACCAGCAACGCCATCAACCCCGAGATTCGCTTTTTCCTTCGATGAACCATGCAGACCCTCCCGGGCTTGCGCCAACCGCTTCCTCGACCGCCGTTCATGGCTCCCCGGATCAGTACCTGGGCACGGAGGAATCCACCTCTTGAGACCAGCGGTCGATGCCTCCGGTGAGATTCTTCACATTGCTGAAGCCGGCCTTCTGCATCTGTTCCACCGCCTTGGCGCTGCGCCCGCCCAGCTTGCAATGGACCACGATCTCGTCATCGGAATTCAACTCGCCCATGCGTTGGCCCAGTTGTCCCAGCGGGATCAGAACGGAGCCGGGCAGGCGGCAGATGTCATACTCGTGGGGTTCCCGAACGTCCAGGATCACGGGAGTTCCTCCGTTATCCAGCATGGTCTTGAGTTCCTTGGGTGTCATTTCGTCGGACTCCTCGGGCGCATCCGCCCCGGCCGCAGCCTGAGGCGAAATGCCGCAAAATTGTTGGTAGTCGATCAAGGCCTTGATGGTGGGCTGTTCTCCGCAGAGAGGGCATTTCGGATTCTTTCGCAGCTTCAGCTCCCGAAACTTCATCTGCAACGCATCGTAAAGAATCAGACGACCCACCAGGGATCGGCCGCTTCCCAGAATCAACTTGACCGCTTCGGTGGCCTGAACCAGTCCGATGATTCCGGGAAGAATCCCCAAAACGCCCCCCTCGGCGCAACTGGGCACCAGTCCCGGAGGGGGTGGCTCGGGATAGAGGCAGCGGTAGCAGGGACCCTGCCTGGCGTCGAACACGGACGCCTGACCCTCGAACCGAAAGATGCTCCCGTAAACGTTGGGCTTGTTCAGAAGAACACAGGCGTCGTTCACCAGGTAACGCGTGGGGAAGTTGTCGGTTCCGTCAATTACGATGTCGTATCCGGCAATGATGTCCAGGGCGTTGTCGGAAGTCAGCATGGCTTCGTAGGTCTCCACCCGGACGTTGGGATTGATATCCAGAATCTTCTCCCGGGCGGAGTCCAGCTTGGGGCGGCCCACATCCTTGGTGCCGTGAATGACCTGCCGTTGCAGGTTGCTGAATTCGACGGTGTCGAAGTCGACCAGCCCCAGCTTCCCGATGCCGGCGGCCGAAAGATAGAGGCCCAGCGGAGCGCCGAGCCCCCCGGTCCCGACGAGCAGGATACTGGCGGCCTTCAGCTTCTTTTGGCCCTCCATGCCGACTTCCGGCATGATGAGGTGCCGGCTGTACCTCTGGATCTCATCCTGGCTGAGGTCCAGGCTTTCCGAAGCCGCCTCGACGGCACGGAGGTTTCCGCCGGCGATGGACGGCACAATGCTCAAGACGTCCCCTTCCTTGACAGGCGTCCGGTCTTCCTGCAGATACCGAACATCCTCGTCGTTGATGTACAGGTTGACAAAGTTGCGGACCTGCCCCTCGTCATTCAGCAGGTGTGGCTTGAGCTGAGGAAAACGCCGGACCAGTCCGTCAATTACCTCACCTACGGATTCGCCGCTCAGTTCCACCTCGTCCCGATTGCCCGTGAGATGTCGCAACGCAACCGGCAGGAGCACCTTCAAAGCCATTTCTCCTCCTCAAGGATCATCCCCACGCTCGCTGGACATAGTATAGCCCGCATTTCCTGCCGGGTCGCCGCGCAGGGGATGAAATGTTGCATCGGGCCAGCACCCGGTCGGCAATGTGGGGCCGGCTCACCCGGCTTCGAACTCCTCGGGGCTGAAACGGGACCGGTCGTCGGTCAGCCTCCAGCAGGTCATGGCCCCGGCCCTTCCCAGGGAAACCGAGACAATGAGGTAGGAGTAGAAGGGCCAGGCATGATCCAGATCGAACTGAGAGGGCCGGGCCTCGGCGTTGGGATGGGAGTGGTAAAAGCCCAGCACATCCATGCCCTTTTCCCGCGCCCGTTGCTCGGCCTCGAACATGGTCCGGGGTGAGATCAGAAATCGGTTGTGCTGCTCGCCCTCTTTGCGTGCATTCTCGGCCGGAAGCAATTCCAGGATGTGCTTGTCTCCCTGCACCAGCCTCCCCAGCATCAAGCCACAGCACTCGTTGGGATAAGTGGCCTCCCCGTGGGCTTGAATGGCCAGGGGATGCTCCCGTTTCAATTTAACCACCACCCTTGCCGACTCCCCAGAACCGCTCGTTCAGGTATTTCATGCCTCCGTCGCACAGGACCGTCACCACAACCCCGGCCTCCAGGCTCTTGGCGATCTCGACAGCCGCCACCACGTTGGCCCCAGCCGAGATCCCGACCAGAAGGCCTTCTTCACGGGCCAGCCGGCGAACCATCTCCTGAGCCGCTTCGGTGGACACCTCCAACTGCCGGTCGGCCAACCGGCTGTCGTAGATCGGCGGGACGATGGAGGAAGGCATGTGCTTCATCCCTTCCAGTCCGTGCAGAGGCGAGTCCGGCTGCATGGCGATACACTCGATGCCCGGATCGAACTCCTTCAGCCTCCGGGTTGTGCCCACAAAAGTGCCGCTGGTACCGAGTCCGGCCACGAAATGGGTCACCCGCCCGCCGGTTTGCCGGTAGACTTCGACCGCCGTGCTCCGGTAATGAGCTTGCCAATTGGCCGGATTCCCGTACTGATCCGGGTAGAAGTAAAGGGCCGGGTTTTCCGAGTAGAGTCTTTTGGCTGCCCGAATGGCTCCGTCGGACCCCTCTCTGCCGCTGGTCAATACCAGTTCCGCGCCGTAAGCCTGCAAGATCTTGAGTCTTTCCGGGGTCACGTTTTCCGGCATGGCCAAACGCACCGGAATCCCCCTCACCGCCCCGATCATGGCATAGGCAATCCCGGTATTCCCGGAGGTGGCATCCAGCAGGATCTTTCCCGGCTTGAGCTTGCCTGATCTCTCCCCCTGCTCGATCATCTCCAGCGCGGGACGGTCCTTGATCGAGCCCCCGGGATTGAACCATTCCGCCTTGGCATAGACGGCCACGCCGGGTGCCCCTTGCCAGACCCGCTCGAGGGGAATCAGGGGGGTGTTGCCGATCGTATCCAGAACGGCTGTTGCTCCACCTGCTTCCAGCGTCTGGGATTTCATGGGTTAACCCGCCTGCAATCCGCCACTGACTTCCGCAGCCCCGTAGACTAACATGATCGCCACCGCTTCACAATCTCCCCCCAAGGGCAGTGTCCTCTGATATACTTTGGACTGTTCGACTCCCTCCACGGCGCTACATCTCCCCTTTAAATTCTGCGATCTCCGCCTGCCGGCGGAAATTTCGGCGGCCAAACAGGCCACGGGATTTCTGCGGCCGTCCCCGAAGTCCGAGTCTCTGATTGAGGAAGAGGAAATAGATGGACGATGACATTCTCTCCTGCCTGATGCTGGCCTCGGTGAAGGGGCTCGGCTGCCGGGGCGCCCATCGGCTGATGGCTGCTCTGGGATCACCGCGGGCGGTGGTCCGGGCAGGCCAGGGCGCCCTGACCCGCCTGGGCCTCTCCAACGATATCGCCGGATCCCTGTCGTCGGAACAGGTTCGCCTGCAAGCCGAGAGAGAACTGCACAAGTGCCGGCGGCGCCAGGTCAGCGTGCTGACGCTCCAGGACCCCCGCTACCCCGCCCTGCTCAAGCACATTTTCGATCCACCCATCGTCCTGTTCGCCGCGGGAGACCCCTCATGCCTTGCCCTCCCCTCGATTTCCATGGTGGGCTCGCGCAAGGCCACAGCCTATGGCCTCAATGCAGCCGAGAGAATTGCCTGCGACCTGGCGGAACGTGGACTCCTGGTCACCAGCGGACTGGCGCGAGGCATCGACACCGCCTCTCACCGGGGTGCCCTGCGGGGCAGGGGACCCACGGTGGCGGTCCTGGGCAGCGGCCTCGACAGTATCTACCCGCGAGAAAACCGATCCCTCGCCCGGGAGATCGGCGCCAAGGGCTGCATCCTCTCCGAGTTTCCCCTGGCCGCCCGGCCTCTGCCGCAGAACTTCCCCATACGGAATCGCATCATCAGCGGCATTTCGCTGGCTACCTGCCTGGTGGAGGCCAACCAATCCAGCGGCTCGCTCATCACAGCCCGCCTGGCGCTGGATCAGGGAAGGGAGGTGTTGGCAGTGCCGGGAAACATCACCTCCAAAACCAGCTATGGCCCCAATCTGTGGATCAAGCAGGGAGCCAAGCTGGTTCAGGATTGGCAGGACATCGTGGAGGAGTTGCCCCAGGCAATCCAGGAGCGGCTGGAAGTCTCAACCGGTTCGGCGTCACCGGAATCGTTGACCCAAAGGGAGCAGCAGGTCCTGGAATCCTTGAGCGCCGACCAGGCCATACCCATCGATCATCTGCTGGAATCGACCCGGTTGACATCGTCGGAACTTTTGTGCACGCTGTCTGAGTTGGAGATGAAGGACAGGATCCGACAACTCCCCGGAAAGGCCTTTCTGAAGCGCCTGTGAGTTGGTCCTCGGCTGGAGGGCGGGCTCCCCGGAGAGACGGGATCCTCAAGAATCGGTAACGCTCGTGCCAAAATCATTGGTCATTGTCGAGTCTCCCGCCAAGGCCCGGACCATCAACCGCTACCTCGGCAAGGATTTCAGGGTCAAGGCTTCCATGGGACACGTGCGGGATCTCCCCAAGAAAGAACTGGGAGTCGATCTGAGAAACCGATTTCAGCCGACCTATGAACTGATACCCGGCAAGGAAAAGGTAATCCAATCCCTCAAGTCTGCAGCCCGGGGAGTGGACTCCGTCTACATCGCCACCGATCCGGACCGCGAGGGGGAGGCTATCGGCTGGCACTTGTCGGAAGCATTGTCGGAGGCTGACGGAAAGTACAAGTTCTTTCGAGTGCTCTTCAATGAGATCACTCAAAAAGCCGTTCGGCAGGCCTTCGATCGCCCCGGAGAGATCGATTCCCGACTGGTGGACGCCCAGCAGGCCAGGCGAATCCTCGACCGCCTGGTCGGCTACAAGATCAGTCCCCTGCTTTGGCGAAAGGTCCGCCGGGGAACCTCGGCCGGCCGGGTTCAGACGGCAGCCTTGAGATTGGTCGTCGAACGCGAAAGAGAGATCGACGCCTTTGAATCCAAGGAGTACTGGACTCTCACGGCCAATCTCTCAGCTTCCAAACCCCCTTCCTTCGACGCTCGCCTTCAGAAGTTCAAGCGCAAGAACATCAAGGTCACCAACGAAAAGCAGGTGCAGGAGATCGTCGGAGCCCTGGATGGAGCCTCATTCACCGTCGAGAGCGTCACCACCAAGGAAAAGAAACGGAATCCGGTCCCCCCGTTCATTACCAGCAAGCTTCAGCAGGAAGGGGCCCGCAAGCTGCGGTTTTCGGTGAAAAAGACCATGGCGGTGGCTCAACGCCTGTACGAGGGGATTGAACTGGGGGAGGAAGGCAGCGTCGGCTTGATCACCTACATGCGTACCGACTCCCTTCGGGTTTCCAACGACGCGCTGAACGAAGTCCGAACCTGCATTGCTCAGAACTACGGCAATCAATACCTGCCCGCCAAGGCCAAGTATTACCGCAGCCGCAAGGACGCCCAGGATGCTCATGAGGCCATTCGGCCCACCTCGGCGGGTCGTCGTCCCGACGAGATCCGGAGATTTCTCAGCCCCGACGAGTTCAGACTCTACAAGCTCATCTGGCAGCGGTTCGTGGCTTCCCAGATGCAAGCGGCGCTATTGGACCAGACCGTGGTGGAGGTTGCTGCCGGACCGTATCTCTTCAGAGCTTCCGGCTCAGTCCTGAAGTTCGACGGTTTCCTGAAAGTCTATGAAGAAGGCCGGGACGACAAGGCCGAGGAGGAGCCTGCCACCACCCTTCCGCCCCTGACCAAGGGCGAGGTCTTGCAGTTGAACAAACTGTTGCCCGAGCAACACTTCACTCAACCTCCACCTCGCTTCACCGAGGCCACCCTGGTGAAAGCGCTGGAGGAGAAGGGCATCGGCCGTCCTTCCACCTATGCCGCCATTCTCACCACCATCCAGGACCGCGAATACACGATCAAAAAGGAGGGAAGGTTTCGTCCCACCGATCTGGGGTTGGTGGTGAATGATCTGCTGGTGGCCAGTTTTTCCGATCTCTTCGATATCCAGTACACGGCCCGCATGGAAAAGGAACTGGATGACATCGAGCAGGGCAAGGTTCCCTGGATCAAGTCCCTGCAGGATTTTTACGGCAAATTTGCCACCGATCTCGACCAGGCCCGGAACCAGATGAAGGTCAAGGAAGAACAAACCGGGGAGAGTTGTGAAAAATGCGGGAAACCCCTGGTGATCCGGTGGGGGCGTCACGGAAGGTTTATCGCCTGTTCCGGGTTCCCGGCCTGCAAGAACACCCGGGAGCTTGCAGCAAAGGATGGAGATCCGGCCCGCCCCGCGGAGTCCGAAAAAGAGGCCCCGCAGGAATCCTGCCCCAACTGCGGCAAACCCATGGCTCTGAGAAAGGGACGCTATGGACCCTTCCTGGCCTGCACGGGTTACCCCGAATGCAAGACGACCCGGAAGCCGGGAACTGCCGGCTCCGGCCAGCCTCCGGCCGCGCAAGCGCTGCTGGAGGAAAAGTGTCCCCGCTGCGACAACCCTCTGGCCGTCAGACAGGGGCGTTTTGGGGAGTTTACGGCCTGCAGCAACTACCCGAAATGCAGATACATCAAAATGCAAACCCTGGAAGTCGCCTGCCCTCAGCCCGATTGCGGGGGTGAAATCGTCGAGAGGAAGTCCCGTCGAGGCAAGACTTTCTACGGGTGTGACCGGTATCCCAAATGTCGATTCGTCCTCTGGAACAAGCCGGTCAAAAAGGCTTGCCCGCAATGCGGCGCGGCCTTTGTCCTGGAAAAAGTGACCCGGAAGAAGGCGATCCTGCACACCTGCCACGACCCGTCCTGCGATTTTCAGGAGTCGGCCGGAGACGCGGCCTGACGCCGTCCTGCCCGGCGCCGAGCCGGGGATCTTGCAATGGTTCACCTCTCATGAAACCGGTCCTGATCATCGGCGGTGGCCTGGCGGGTTCCGAGGCCGCCTGGCAGATTGCCCGGCGGGGCCTTCCGGTGCGGCTGTGTGAAATGAGGCCGGCCCGAAACACCCTCGCCCACAAGACGCCCCACCTGGCCGAGATCGTCTGCAGCAACTCCTTCAAGTCGGACCAGCCGGGTACAGCCCCCTGGCTGCTCAAGGAGGAGTTGAAGGCGCTGGATTCCCTGCTGCTCGAGCTTGCCTATCGTCATCGAGTCCCCAGCGGAGCCTCGCTTTCGGTGGACCGGGAACAATTCGCCGCGGCAGTGACCGAAGCCTTGGCGGCTTGTCCCCGGGTTGAAATCGTACGCGAAGAGGTCGCAGACCTGCCTGCCGAGGGTCCGGCCATTGTGGCCACCGGCCCCCTGACTTCCCCGGCGCTTTCCCGATCGCTGCGAGAATTCATGGGCGAAGATCACCTCTACTTCTACGATGCCATCAGCCCCATCCTGGAAGCCGACAGCATCGACCTGGAAAAGGCCTATCGGGGTTCCCGATACGGCAAGGGTGGAGCGGACTACCTGAATTGCCCGCTCAATCGGGAGGAGTACCTGGCATTTTACGAGGCCCTGATCCATGCCGAATCGGTGCCTCTCCACGAGTGCGAGAAGAGCCTTTATTTCGAGGCCTGCCTCCCCATCGAGGAGATGGCCCGCCGCGGGGTCGACACCCTTCGTTTCGGCCCCATGAAGCCGGTCGGCCTCACCGATCCCAGAACCGGCCGTCGACCTTACGCGGCCGTACAGTTGAGACAGGAAACCCTGAAGGCCGACAGCTACAACATGGTCGGCTTTCAGAATCACTTGCGATTCGGAGAGCAGCAACGGGTGTTCCGCATGATACCCGGCCTGGAACGGGCCCGATTCCTGCGGCTGGGTCAGGTCCATCGAAACACCTTCATCAACGCTCCCCTGCAGTTGAAAGACACCTTGCAGTCCTGCAGGCGGCCGGACCTTTTCTTCGCCGGGCAGATTTCCGGAGTCGAGGGTTACGTGGAGTGCGTCGCCACCGGGCTGGTGGCCGGAGTCAACGCCGCCCGTCTGGCGGCCGGGCTGCCGCTGCTGTCATGGCCTCGAGCCTCGGCCATCGGTTCGTTGCTGCACTACCTGGTGAGCGCCGACCCGGGGAATTTTCAGCCCGAGAACATCAACTTCGGCATTATTCCTCCGCTCCCCGCCGGCGCCGCCAAGATCGGCAGAAAGGAAAAACGCCGGCGTCAGACCGAAATCGCCCTGAAGGAAACCTCCCGCTTGATCGCCGGACGTGTCTGAAACAACAAAAAAAAGAGTTATCCACGAAGGGCCACTAAGGGATTGTCAAATCAGGATTTAAGGTGACGATCCAGCCAGTTCGGTTGCGCCGACTCTCCCTTGAAGGGCAATTGTGACGAAAGCGGCCCACCGCATCGTGACTTACAGGGATTATTAACATCGATGCACAGGATGGACAGGATGCACAGGATAGCCAGGATGATCGGGTGTGCGTTTGTGGATTACCTCAGTGTCCTTCGTGGCCCTTCACCGGCCGCTTTCGAATCTTTTCCAAACCCTTGGAATCCCTTCGCGGATTCATCTTTTGCCCCTTGACAGATTCTATAGACCGCGTTTCTCCCTCCCGACCCTTGGCGAATCCCTCTTGAGCTCTCTCCAACGCCTTAGTGGCCCTTCGTAGCCCTTCGTGCCCCTTCGTGGATTTCTTTTTTAGGCCTTTGCGGCGATTGTTCAGGTAAGGTAACGGAATGGATGCGGAAATCCGCCAATTCGCCGACAACCTGGTCCGACGAAACACCTCCGACCACACGGTGCGAAGCTACGTCAGCGACCTGCAACAGTTGCACCGCTACCTGACTCCTCCGGACTCTGAAGGCAAGCCCGGGACCTTCTCCGTCCAGGCGCTGAACTCCCAGGTCATCCGCGAGTACATGGGCTACCTGCACGATAAGAAAATTGAAAAATCTTCCATTGCTCGCAAGATTTCAGCGCTTCGCTCCTTCTGCCGCTACCTCTGCAAGAGCCGGATTTTGCTGCACAATCCGGCCAAGCTCGTTCGGTCACCCAAGGTGGCCCAAAGAGTCCCCAACTATCTGACCGAAAAGGATTGTGTGGCTCTGATCGAATCCCCCGATCTCAACCAGCCTGCCGGAAGGCGGGACCGGGCCATCCTGGAGCTGCTCTATGCCTGCGGCCTTCGAGTGAGCGAACTTACCGGCATCAATATCGGCGACATCGACTTCAGGGAGTCCTTGATTCTGGTTCGGGGCAAAGGGAAGAAAGAACGGCTGGTTCCTTTTGGTAACCCGTGCCACGCCGCCCTCAAGGCCTACCTGGAGGAACGCTGCTCGCAGCCCGTCGCCCATTCGCCCGAACCGGACTTGCCGGTGTTCCTCAACCTCCGGGGCTCGCGATTGACCGCCCGTTCGGTGCGGCGACTGGTCGAAAAGCACATGGGGTCGGCCCGCTTGAACCAGAAGATCAGCCCCCATGGACTGCGGCATTCCTTCGCCACCCACCTGCTCAATTCCGGGGCCGACCTGAGGTCCATCCAGGAACTCCTGGGACACAAGAACCTCTCCACGACTCAACGTTATACCCACCTCAGCGTCGGTCACCTGATGGAGCAATATGAAAAGGCTCACCCCAAGGCCTGAAATCGGAAGCCCGTCGTCGCCGCTGACCGAGCGGATCGGATCCAGGGCTCTGGCGCTGGGGTTCGACAAGGTCGGCTTCAGCCGTGCGCAGCCGCTGGGTCCCCGGAGCGGCTTGGAGAAGTGGCTGGAGGCAGGCCACCAGGGAGAAATGCACTGGATGAGCAGGAATGCCGCCAAGCGCCAGGATCCGTCCCTGATTTTGGCCGAAGTCCGGACCGTACTTTCGGTTGCCGTCAATTACCACCATCCCCTCGACCACTCCGAGAACCCGCGCCACGGCAAGATTTCCCGCTATGCCTGGGGTCTGGACTATCACCGCCTGTTGAAGTCCCGGCTCAAGAATCTGGCCACATGGATTGCCCAGAACCTGCCCCCGGCCAACGGACTGTTCTATTCGGACACGGGACCGGTGATGGACAAGGTCTGGGCCCACAGGGCCGGCCTGGGATGGATCGGCAAGAACTCCAACCTTGTCACTCGGGATCTGGGGTCCTGGCTTTTTCTGGGGGAGATCCTGCTGGATCTCGAACTGCCTGAAACCCGGGAGAGCGGCAATTTCTGCGGCAGCTGCCGGCGCTGCCTGGATGCCTGTCCCACCGGGGCCATCGTGGCTCCCTATGTGGTTGACTCGCGCCTGTGCATTTCCTACCTGACCATCGAGCTGAGAGGCCCTGTCCCCCTGGAGTTGCGGCCGCTCATCGGCACCAGGATCTTCGGCTGTGACGACTGCCAGGACGTCTGCCCCTGGAACCGGTTCGCCCAACCCAGTCGGGAGAAAGACTTCTACCCCACACCCGGGAACCAGGCGCCGGTTCTGATGGAGCTGATGCAGATCAGCCGGCAGGAATTCCACCAACGTTTTCGGCTCAGTCCGATCCGGCGCTGCGGCTATGCCGGATTTCTGCGCAACGTGGCCATCGCGCTGGGCAACAGCGGCCTCCCGGAGGCCGTCCCTTCGTTGAAGACCGCCCTTCACCACACCGAGACCCTGGTGAGGCGCCACGGGGCCTGGGCCCTGGGCCGCATCGGCGACCCGGAGGCTCGATCGGAGCTGCTGCAGGCGACCCGGACAGAATCCGATCCATGCGTCAGGAGCGAAATCCGGCTGGCTCTGGACAGCCTGCAGTTCAGGCATTCCCGCCAAGCCGCCGGGCCTCGGGCTGCAGTTGCATAACCCGCCACCCGCCCACGGATTGTATTTTCCCCTCTCGCAACCCATAATGCCCTGACTCGTCATCCTGGAGGCCAATCATGTCTTCTTCCCAAAAATCCCTCCGCATCCTGGTGGCTCCCAACGCTTTCAAGGAGAGCCTGTCGGCCACGGAAGCCGCCGCAGCCATTTCAAGGGGAATACTCAAGGTGTTGCCCGCCTCCAAGATCACTCAACTGCCCATCGCCGACGGCGGCGACGGAACATTGGAAGCCGTGGTCGAGGGCACCGATGGAAAGATTTTTCGGGCCCGGGTTCTCGATCCGTTGGGAAAGAAGATCTTTGCCGAGTACGGTTTGACGGGCGACGGCAAGACCGCCGTCATCGAAATGTCGAGAGCATCCGGCCTGGCCCTGGTTCCGACCTCACAACGCAATCCCATGCTATGCACCAGCTACGGCACCGGGCAGTTGATCAAGGCCGCGCTCAAACGCGGGGTGAAGAACATCATCCTGGGCATCGGAGGGAGCGCCACCGTCGACGGCGGCATTGGCGCCTTGCAGGCGTTGGGAATCGAATTTCTCGATCGTCGAGGCAAGCCGGTCGGTTGGGGCGGCAACGGGCTGAAGTCGATCTCCCGGATCGACCCTGGGGCGGCCAACCCCTTGCTCGAGCAGGCACGGATCCTGGTGGCCTGCGACGTGGACAATCCACTGGTCGGCCCCAGGGGATCTGCGGCCGTCTTCGGCCCCCAAAAGGGAGCCACCCCGGGGATGGTCCGAAAACTGGATCAATACCTTGGCAAGCTGGGCCGGCTCATTCAACGGACGACAGGGCGGGATGTCTTGCAGGTCGCCGGCAGCGGCGCCGCGGGAGGCATTGCCGGAGGGTTCATGGGACTGCTGGGGGCCCAACTGAGTCCCGGAAGCGACTTGGTGTTCGAACTGCTCAGGGTCGAAGAACAGGTGAGGAAGGCGGACCTCATTTTTACGGGAGAGGGTCAGATCGACTTTCAGACGCCCTTTGGCAAGGGCCCGGGAATGTTGGCCAAGACTGCCAAGGACGCCGGGGTGCCGGTGATCGGCATTGCCGGAAGTGTGGCCGGCGACGTGGGCAGCTTGTATGACCAGGGATTCACCGCGCTCTTCAGCATCCTCGCCTCGCCTCTGACGATCGAGGCAGCCATCAGACAGGCAGACCAGCTATTGGAAGCCCAGTCGGAACAGGTGGCCCGGCTCCTCCGTTTCGGCCTGGATTCAGCGTGAGCCACCGCGATTCAGCGTGGAAAGGGAGCCATCAGCCAACCCAGGCCCAGGGACACCACCAGAAAGATCACGAACACGACAACGCCGTAACGCACCCGCTCTCGGGGAGTCTCCTTGCTGCTGAGGGCAAAGACGATCGAAACGCAGAAGGCGAAAATCGCCAAAGCCGCAAAGTGTGAAATCACCATGTCAACTTTTCCGGCCCACGGCGATGTCGTAGGCGTTGAGAGCGGCCAGCAGGTTGAGCAGCCCGGCCACGGCCAGATAGGTCGTCCCGTAGTCGAATGACTGGTTCTCCAGGTTACCTGCGCCGAAACCCCAAAACTTGGCCAGAAAGTAAAGAAGTCCGATTCCGAGGTCGGCAAAGAGAAATACGAATTCGATAAACTGCTCGGCCGCCAAAGTATGCAGCTTGCCCCCCAGGCTCAGCCCCAGCCCGAACAACAGGAGGATGGGAAAGGCAAACAGAAGGGAGCGCACCCACTTCCCTAGAATCAAATGGCCCAATCCCGGAATGACGAGTCCTCCGAGACCAACCAGCACTGCATTCAAGAACCTGGAATTCATCCGTCACCAGTGCTTCAGGCGGGTGGGCGGCGCCCGAAGATGGCCGTGCCTACCCGAACCATGCTGGATCCTTCCTCAATGGCCACGGAATAATCGTGGCTCATCCCCATGGACAGTACCCTCATGTGGACCTTGGGCAGACGAAGGCTTGCCAGCCGGTCGAAGCACTGCCTCAATTTCCGAAAATAGGGCCGCACGGCTTCGCCATCCTCCCAAAAGGGCGGAATGGCCATCAGTCCCTGAACCGAGATGGAGTCCAGGTCGACCAGTTGTCCGGCCAGTTCTTCCAACTCCTCTTCCGCCACCCCGGCCTTTTGCGGCTCTCTTCCGATATTGACCTCGATCAGTACCGAAACCGTCTTCCCCAGTCGAGCCGCCGACCGGTCGATCCGCCTGGCCAGATCGAGGCGGTCAACAGTCTGGATCCAATCGAAGGTGGCCACGGCGCGGTTGACCTTGTTGCTCTGAAGGGGGCCGATCAAATGATACTCGAAATCCAGTCCCGCCAGACGCGCCTTCTTCGACTGGGCCTCCTGAACCCGATTCTCCCCCAGGCAGTCCACGCCGGCGGCCAGCGCCTGGCGGATCCGGCCTGCATCCACCAGCTTGGACACCGCCATCAGCCGCACCGCCTCCGGACGGCGGCCCGACTTCAGCGCCGCATCGGCAACCGTCTCCATCACCCGCTGAACCCTTCCAGCGATGACATCCATCCGCTTGAAGCTCCCGCCAAACCCGATCCCGACCGAAGGCGACACTTACCTGAAACAAACGAAAAAAGACAAAAGAAAAAGAGTTATCCACGAAGGGCCACGAAGAACGACGAAGGGCCACTAAGGCGTTGAGGTTAACCGCGACGGGATACCAAGGTCGGGAAAGGACTATCGATTCCCGATTGTTTTGCTTCCGTATGGTCCGCCCGTCAGGGGGGCGACCCTTGCCTGGAATGCCCTGCTTTGCCCTGTACGATCCGTCCCGCCGCCTCAAAAAGGGGCCATCTTACCTCAAGTTCCAGTCTATTTCCAAACACCGCCGCGGGCGGACGGGCAGGGGCGGACGTGCCTTGTTGGAACCGCCGCCTTTGTGCTATTTTGCCAAGGATCCCGGCCCCGGGGGCCGGGCTTGAACCCTGGTTTTTTCATGCCTCCATTCATTTCCTTCGAGGGGTTGGACGGCTGCGGCAAAACCACCCAGGTGCGGCTGCTGGCCGACTACCTGACCCAACGCGACATCCAGGTGGCCGTCCTTCGGGAACCCGGAAGCACACCAGCAGGTGAATGGATACGGGAACTCCTGCTTGGCTCCCTAAACAAGGAGTTGGATCCTCTAAGCAAACTATTGCTCTTTTACACAGACCGGAATCAGAACCTTCATAAGAAAATCATTCCGGCTCTATCAGAGGGCAAATGGGTCCTGTGCGACCGTTTTGCGGATGCCAGCGCCGCCTACCAGGGATATGGCCTCGGGCTGGATCTCGCGCTGGTTGAGACTCTCGACCGCATGGTCATCCACGGCAGGAAGCCGGACGTGACAGTGCTGATCGATATTGAACCTTCACTCGCTCGGAGCCGGGCTAGCGACAGGAACAGGCGATCCGAGGCCAGAAATCGGCAGTCCCCTCAGCTTAGCTTGCCATTTCTCGGCGATAACGATGATCGATTTGAGGCTGAATTTCTACGATTCGAGGCGGAGTCTCTGGATTTCTTCCGGCGCGTCCGGGAAGGATACCTGCAGATTGCGGCGCGGGAGCCCAACCGGGTCCGGGTCCTGAACGGAAGCCAGACCATCGAGCAGTTGCACAAAGAAGTCCTGGGGCTGATATCGCCCTTTCTTCCAGGGAACAGGTGCGATGGCGTGGAGTGATTTTCTGGGGAATGCCCCCGTGCGGGACCTGATGAGGCAGAGTCTTTCCGACGGCCGCCTGCCTTCGTCGCTGCTGTTTGCAGGCATCGCGGGAGTCGGCAAGGGCACCCTGGCCCACTTCCTGTCCAAGGCGGCCAACTGCCAGAAACTGCAGAATGATTTCTGCGACGAATGCGGGAGCTGCCGCAAGATCGAGCAGGGGGTTCACCCCGACGTTCGAACCTATGCGCCCGACGGCGCCTTCATCAAGATCGATCAGATGAGGGATCTGATCCGCGAGGTTTTTTTCAAACCCTTTGAAGGCCGCCGCCGCGTCTTTGTGATCGATCAAGCCCACCGACTGCGGCTGGAGGCCGCCAACGCCCTTCTCAAGACCCTGGAGGAACCGCCGGAGACCTCCTTGCTCATCCTGGTCACCGATTCTCCCAACGATCTTCCCGGCACTCTCCGGTCCCGCTGCCAGCGCATCCAGTTCTATCCCTTCTCTCCGGCGGAGTTGGAGAGCATCCTCCAGCAACGGTCGATCTACCCAACCCGGGACCTGCCTCTGGTGGGACGGATCTCCAGGGGAAGCCTCGGAAAGGCCTTGAATCTGGATCTGCAACAGTACCGTGAGGCCCGACGCGAAATGTTGGAGGCGATTCGAGCCTGCACCGGCGCCTTGTCCTATCGTCAGGCTCTACAAATCACCGAGCCTCTTGCCTCCGCCAGGCAGAAGGGACAATTCGAGTTCAAGACGGGCGTCCTTTACGACCTGCTGCGCGACCTGCTGCTGATTCAACAGGGCGCGCCCCCCGAAAACCTCACCAACCTCGACCTGCATTCGGAGCTGGCCGAAATCGGCTCTGCCCTGACTTTCGAACGGATCGTCGATGCCGTCGGCTCGCTCGACCACTTGATGAAGGGACTGGGGCGCAATCTCAACAAGTCGCTGGCTCTGGACCGATTCCTGTTCAGACTGAGCGGCGTGAGCGGCACGGCCCCAACCTGAATACGGGGCTTCTTGGGACTGTCTTGGGACTTGTGGCGAAGTGGTGCCCGTGCTAAACTACGCTCAATCTTGACGCTCACAGGCCACCTTGTAAGACCCTGCGGGTCCGTGTTTCGACAACCGCCGTTGGCCAGCCATTGAGTTTACTATTGTCCGTCCTGAAGTGATCGCAGGTTTCCAAGTCCCCATCGGAACGCGGAAGACTTGAGTTCTCTTGACAAGGTCGAAACCTGGCGGCGGGTCAATCGGGTTGCCGTGACTCCGCACACAACCCAGGTAAAGCCGGGAGGAGGATTTTCGATGAATCGTCGGCTCATCCGTCCGTCGCTGTCGGACATCAAAGACAAGATGACCGTGCGATCGCAGAAGAAGCGACCCAGTCCTCCGGAGCAGACCAACGCCGAATGCTTCTACTACCTGAAACAGATGCAGAACCGGACGCCCATGGTGCTGGTCTTCCACGACGGAGAACGGATGCAAGGGGTCATCGAGTGGTACGACCGCAATTGCATCAAGTTCAACCGCGACCCGGAACCCAATCTGCTGGTCTTCAAACACGGAATCCGCTACATGTACAAGGAGGACGAAGACAAGTCCAACGACGACTAAGGTCGGCATATAGCCCGAATTTCGATCCAATCCACTCCCGGCTGACGAAAGGAAGTTCCCCATGAAAAAGATTGCCTTGTCGGTTGCGTTGCTCTCTACCCTGGCGGGGTTGGTTCTGGCTCACCCCCATATCCGCAAGACGGTCGGCGCCAATGCCCAGGGCGTTCAGCTCAAGCTGAGCTACTTCACCCTCCCCTACAACGCGGAGCACATGGCCGATGTCAAGGAGGGGTTTGTCTTTCATTGCGGACGCGCGACCCTGGAGATCGACGGAGAAATCGAAATCTCGGGAGTGAAGGTGTCGACCGGGCAGTACGACCTCCGGGCCAAAGCCATCACCGCCGACGAATGGACCCTGATGCTTATTCCCAAGGCCCCGGAAGGGTCCGGAGGCCAGCAGGGTCCAAGCCGGGGATTTCCCCTCGAGAGCCGCTCGGCCAAGGGAGGACACCAGGCCCACCACCTGAATCTGGACTTGACCAGCGGGCACGGCGCCACCCATGGAAAACTGATTCTCTCGGTGGCCTTCGGACCCAGAACGGTCGAGGGGATTCTCTCTCTTCCGACTCCCGAAGCCTGAGGAATCGTGGTGGGCTCGACCACTCTCAAGCAGCGCCTGGCGCTTCCCCAACCCTTGCTGGTCCCCGCCTGTTACGACATGGTCTCCGCCAAAGTGGTGGAGCGTTGCGGCTTTGAAGCCGTCTATCTCTCCGGATACGGGCACTCCGCCTCTCACCTGGGCCTCCCCGACGCGGGCCTGATCTCCTTTTCCGAGATGCTGGAGCGGTTGCACCATCTGGTCCGCAGCGTCAACATCCCCGTCCTGGCGGATGCCGATACCGGATTCGGCGGAGTGGTGAATGTGCGCCGGACCGTGGTGGAATACGAGGCGGCCGGAGCCCAGGCCATCCAACTGGAGGATCAACTGATTCCCAAGAAGTGCGGCCACACGCCGGGAAAGCAGTTGGTTGAAGCCGCGGAGATGGTGAGCAAGCTGGAGGCGGCTGTGGCCGCCAGGCGCAGCGACGGATTTCTGATCATTGCCCGCACCGATGCCATTGCGGTCACCGGATTCGATGATGCCATTCGCCGAGGACAGCTCTACCAGCAGGCGGGAGCTGACATCATCTTTATCGAAGCCCCCACCACCGTCGATCAGATCGAACGAATTGGCGCTGCCTTTGACAAGCCGCTCATGATCAACCTGGTCGAAAGGGGAAAAACTCCTCTGCTCCCCCTCGAGCAGCTCCAGACCCTGGGGTACAAGGTCCTCGCCTACGCCTTGACCGCCCTGATGGCTTCGGTCCGAGCCATGGAACGCACCCTGTCGAAGCTGAAAGACCGGGTCTCACCCGAAGAATACCTGGACGACCTGGCCTCATTCGAGGAACTGGATCAACTGCTGGGCTTTCCGGAGTGGCGTCAATGGGAAAACCGGTTCCGCCAGGGGAGCGGATGACCGGCGCTCGGCCCGGACTTTCCCCTTTCCCCAACGGAGTCCAGCCAAGGCGGGAACGGCTCCCTGCAGCCGGTGGCGGCAATAATCATGCAGACATTGCGGATTGTGGATTGTAGATTTTGGATATGAGGCGAAATCAGCCGTCAAAACTGCCCAATCGGAAATCAGCAATCAACAATCCACTGCTTGCCGATCTGCACTGAGGCCTCGCTAGTTCGTCTGTTCAGAAGCCTCCAGCGCCGAGCGGAAGGCCTGGATGTGGGCCGGAGTGGTGCCGCAGCACCCTCCGATAAAGTAGGCTCCCTCCTTCAGAAGGCCGGGCAGATGGCCGGCCATTTCCTCGGGGGTCTGGGTGTAGTAACTCCTGAGTTGGTCGTCCAGTTGCGGCATCCCCGCGTTGGGGTAGGCCATCATCCGTTTCGGTTCCATCCCTCTGGAAGCCATGGCCTCCCGCAACTCCCTCACTCCCTGAATGGCATAAGGCATGCCTGTATGCTCCTCCCGCCGGGGTTCGGCGCCGCAGTTGAGGCCGAGCAAATCCACGTGCTCCAGCAAATTGTCCCCGCCCGAATACTCACCCGACGAAAAAACTTCCAGCAGATCCAGAGCCGAGTGTCCCCAGTCCGTCCTGTAGGTCACCTTGCCGCTGTTGCGGTCCAGGGTGTACTTGTAAGTGAGGTTGACGGCCACTGGAAGCCCGAAGCGGCGTACCACGTCGACAGCAACGGCCGCCTCCCTGGCTGAAAACATGGTCTCGATGCAGAAGAAATCGACGCCGCCTTCGGCCAGAGCCCCTGCCAGTCTTCGGTGGGCTTCTCTCGCCAGGTGGTTGGCGATTCCAAAGCTGGTGTCGCCGCTGTCGGCTTCGATGGCTCCCGGGGAAGGTCCCAAGGATCCCGCGATGTAGGTCTCCTTTTCACTTCTCTCGACCGCGGCCTTGGCATGCTCCACCGCGGCCCTGGCCAGCCGGTCGCACCCGGTGGGGTCTTTTCCGGCCATCTTGAGGTGCAGGGTGGATCCCACGAAGGTGTTGGTGCCGATGGCATCAGCTCCGGCTTCGATGTAGGCGCTGTGGATTCCGATGACATCTTCGGGATGTAACTCGTTGGCCACACAGCTGTTGGGAAGCTCAATCCCTCTGGCGAACAGTTGTGAGCCGAATCCCCCGTCAAAAAGGAGAGGTTTCGGCTGCCTGAGTCTTTCCGATAGAGGAATCATGGAGGCTCCTTCAATCCTGAAACTTTCAGCCTGCCGGTCCAATTATCCGGGTCAAGCCGCCTGCGCACGCCGGCTTCCGGAGGCGGACCCAACGCCTGCCGGCGTCACCGATCTCTTCCGAAACCCGGGCCTTCCTCAAAGACCCATCAATTCCCGGACATACCTGGGAGCCGGCGACCCAAAGGACAGCAGTCGGTCGTGAAAGGCCTTGAAGTCCTTCAAGGGACCCTGCCTGGCTTCGTAAGCCTCTCGAATGGCATTGATTTCACGGTTGCCCACATAGTAGGTCGAGAGCTGGGCCGAGGTCAGGCACGCCCTGCGCCATTTGCCGGCTGCCTCTCCCTCTTCCTGGAAGCCCTCGTTCATCATCAGATCCATGGCCTCTTCCCGTCCCATGCTGCCGGCATGGACCTGTTGATCGATGATGGCATTGATGATCAGCCGCAGGCGCATCTTCAACTGTTGCATCTTGACGGCCGGACCGCCAAAGCCCTTTTCCGCCATTAGCTGCTCGGCATAGGTCGCCCACCCCTCCACAAAGGTTCCACTGGTAAAGACCGCCCGAATCCGGGTCGGCGCCCGGAACCGGTTCGAATGGGCGATTTGGAGGTAGTGGCCCGGAGTGGCCTCGTGGATGGTCAACTCCTGCAACATATAGTCATTGTACTCCCTGAAAAACGACCTTACTCGATCGGGCGGCCAGTCTGCAGGGGTCGGAGAGATGGCGTAGAAGGTCTCACCCCGAGTCTCCAGCGGTCCTGGAGAATCACAGTAGGCCACGGCCACGCCGCGCTGGAACTCCGGCATCACGATGATCCGGATAGGCTCCTGGGGTACCGTCACCAACTCCTGCTCCCGGGTGAATCGGGTCACCTGGTCCATGGACTGCCGTGCCTTCTCCACAATGGTTTCATTGTCCGGATGGGAATCGGCCAGCCTGCCCAGCACCTCTCCGACCACGGATTTCGGGTCCGGCGGCGGACTGCTGTCGGGGAAGAGCTGAGGGTAGAGTCGACCGGCGGTGGCGAAAAGGTCTTCGCGGGTACGTTTCAGATCCTGCAGGGCGGCTCCGCGGATTTCTTCCAGGGACATTTCCGATTCCAGCGTGTGCCTGAGCTTGGCTCTGAACAGCCGTTCCCCCAGCCGGAAGTCTCCCTTCGCTCCGGGGAGCAGATCCTCTTCCAGCCATCGGCCATACTCCTCCAGGGCCTCGACGGCTCTCCGCCGAGCCTGGACGAACGACTCCTCCAGGTCGGGCATCCGCTGCAGATAGGGCTGCAACCCCTCGTCGATGAGGCGCAGGGTTCCCCGATTCTGCTGGATCGCGGTCTCGGTATGGATCCTGGGCGGACTGCGCAGATTGGCCTTGGCCGCCATGACCACCGCCGGAACCGACTCAAGTCTTTTTCGCAGGCTGGCCATTCGTTCCGGCAAGGGTGCAAACTCACGGGCCACCAGGGAATAGACGGCACTGCCCACGTTGTAAACCATGGGATTCCACTGGTATTCCTTCAGATCCTCCAGTCGAAAAATCATCGACTCGATATTGGCCTTCAGAATCCGGTAGTCCACCCGATTGACTTCGCTGAGCCGAGCCGGATCCGTGCCCTCGAGCTTCCGGAGAGATTGGCGCTGAAAAGCGAGGTCGCGATTCACTCCCTCCCGGGAATAATCGTTGAGGCGGTGGTCGTAGCGGTGATCTCCCAGCTGGGTGGCCCATTCGGGCCTCATGGCCAACAGTTCCTCCACGTAAGTCTCGGCGAAGGATTCGAAGCCGGCATCCTGACCGGGCCTCCACCAACACCCTGCCCCCAGCAGCAAGACCCAGGCCGTCCATCTCTTCATGAGTCCCTCACGGAAGTCAGCCGGTGTTTCCACACCTCAAACCGGGATCCGGCCCCACCTGGCCCCACCGGAGCCAGTCCATTCCCAAAACCGCCAAGGGATGGTAGCATAGCCGAGGTTCGCGTGCCTAACCCCCAGTCCTTGACTCATTTACGGGGAGGGCTGACGGGAAAATCCCTCGGTTGGGCTCTGGTCGATCACCCGAGAAGCGGCAGGAGGTGCCTGGTTTGGCGACCGGTCCCGCACGCTCTCATCCCGGTCGGCCCCGCGGGCAGCGGAGAGTTCCAGTGCTGCCGGACTGTCGAGACTAAGGAGGATTCATGGCCAGCAAAGGCGTAAAGATCTTTGGTGTCATTCTGGTGGTTTCGCTGATCCTGTTCGGGATCATGGTCTTTGCACTCATTCGTTTCACTCGTCCGGCCCCGGTCAAGGTTCAGAAAGAATCCGTATTGGAGCTCACTATCGGCGGTGAATTGTCGGACCTGCCTCCAACCTCTCCTCTGGCGCAATTCACGGGCCAGGGCAAACTCTCCCTGCTGGAGATGGGACAGGTCCTGCGGGCCGCTGCGGAGGATGAGCGCATTTCCTCGCTCTATTGCAGGATTTATCCCCTGCAATCCAGTTGGGCCGGCGTGGAAGAGATCCGATCCTTCATGCACGAATTCCGGGAATCCGGCAAGAAAATCTACGCCTACCTGTCGTTGGATCTGGTCGGCGACAGAGACCTATACCTCGCCTCGGCTGCCGACGAGATCCACCTGAATCAGGATTCGGCCCTGATGGTCAATGGCCTGGTGGCCGAGGTCAGTTTCTACAGCAAGATGATGAGCAAGCTGAAGGTCCGACCCGACGTGCTCCAGTTCAAGGAGTACAAGAGTCCCGGAAGCTACACCCGATCCGGAATGACCCCGGAATTCCGCTCCATGTACCGGAACCTGTTGTCCGACATTCAGCAACGCCTCAAGCAAGCCCTGAGCCGGGAGCGCGGGATCGAGCCGCAACAGTTGGATCGCCTGATGCGGAACGGCATCCTGAGTTCATCCTCGGCCCTGACCGCGGGACTGGTCACCCACCTCGGATACGAGGATGAAATTCGACACCGCTTGAAAGCCGAGTCCTCCGGAGATGAACCGGAGTACCGTTCCATTTCGGCATCGGACTACCTGAAAGCCGTCAAGCGCCGGAGCCGGCCCTCCCTCCCGCACAAGGTGGCGCTGCTGGGCGGCATCGGTCCGATCATGACCGGACGAAGCGACGAGACCTGGGAACTTGCCATGGGAGGAGACACCATCGTGTCGAGGCTGAGGAAGATCCGGAAGGACAAGAGTGTGAAGGGACTGCTCTTTCGGGTCAACAGCCCCGGCGGTTCAGCCGTGGGATCCGACAAGATCTGGCGCGAGATTCGACTCATGGAAGAGGCCGGGAAGCCGGTCGTGGTCAGCATGGGGGGAGTGGCCGGTTCGGGGGGATACTACATCGCGATGGGCGCCCGCAAGATCGTGGCCCAGCCTTCAACCGTCACGGGCTCTATCGGGGTGATTTTCATGAAATTCAACCTGAGCGGCCTTTTCGATCGATGGCTGGGAATTACCGTAGACCGGGTAAAGCTGGCTGAAAATGCCGATATCCTTTCTCCCACGACTTCCCTCAACTCCAGGCAGAAAGACGAAGTCGAGGAGTGGATGAGCCACATCTACAACACCTTTGTCGAAAAGGCGGCCGAAGGACGCCACCTGGCCGTCGAGGAACTGGAACGGCAGGCCGGCGGCCGAATCTTCACCGGAAGCCAGGCCAGGCAGCGTCAACTGATCGACGCGGTGGGTGGTTTGAACACGGCGCTGGAACTGCTCAAGCAGGAATTGAAGATTCCTGAGGAGGAAGAGGTGGAACTGGTGCTCTATCCCAAATCCAAGAGCCTGTGGCAGAGCCTGCTCGAGGAGGATTGGGCCCAAGTGTCCAGGCCCGGGGAGACCCTGGAATCCTTGCTCAGGCAGCGGCTGTCCGAGGTCACCCATCCGGCGCCCTGGCTGATCGTTCCCGAGCTGAAGATTCACTGACCGCCGCGGGGAAACCGGGGTGTTGCAGACAAGCCGCGCCCCTGCCCTGCCGTGCAGATCATACGAGAGTGAAACAATCAGAAATCGACCAATCCCTTTGCGACCTTGGTATCCCGTCGCGGTCAACCTCAACGCCTTAGTGGCCCTTCGTCGTTCTTCGCGTCCCTTCGTGGATCACTCTTTTTCTTGAGTTTCAGACAAGTGTCGCCCCCGCCCCCCACGACGGGGCGGATCATATGAGGAAGAAACTGCCGATCGTTTTTAAAGACGAACCACCAATGGACACGAGTGAGCACGAATAGGGATGGACCCCCTTCAATGACCAACCGCGCCCGAATGTATCTGCGATATCGTGACCTCGATATCCCGACGTCATGGGAGGGAGCCACCCGGGAGCGCGGGCGTCCCGCCCGCAACCTTATTCGTGCAAGCAGCCTGCGATCCAGGGGCATTCCCTCGAACAGTGCACCAAACCGGCCTTTGCAGGGTTCGCTACTTTGGTGCCAAGTCCTTTGCGGGCGAGACGCCCGCGCTCCCGGGTGGGCGTTCTCCCATTCACTCTTGCTCCTCAAGAGAGCGTGTCGAGTTGCCGGGCCGCAGCCCTGCCGTGCAGATCATGCGAGAGAGCCTCTTGCAATATTGGCAGTGGGACAGGTCGTTTTGCCGGCAATCGTGATGTTCTGCCTATTTCAATAGTCGGGTGCGACCTGGTGGAAAAGGGAGTTCACCACAAAAAGCACAAAAGTCACAAAACGGATTTCGTGATTTCGAGTCTTCGCAATCCGAAGTTGATCCCCATGGCGACGCGTTGACCGGATGTATGCAGATAGCGCGGAACTTGTGCGACGGGTTCGGGAGTCAACGTCTTGCAGGCTTTCAGTGTTCTGCTCTTTTTGTGTTCTTGTGCCTTTTGTGGCCATCCCCGGCAAAGGTCACGCTGCCGAATTTTGCAAAAGGCTCATCCTTGCGTCGGCTTGTGCTTCACTTGGGCTCACCGGCATTTGCTGCCGCCGCCTACGCGGCTCGACACCCATAGGCGATGTTTCCCATGGGCTGACGCCCACGGCTAAGTGCTGCCGCGGCTTCGCCGCTCTCGAGGAAGCCGGCTAAAGCAGCATATTCTCAGGCAAGTCCGGCCCCCGCCCTGGTGTATGGATCATACGAGAGTGAAACAATCAGAAATCGACCAATCCCTTTGCGACCTTGGTATCCCGTCGCGGTCAACCTCAACGCCTTAGTGACCCTTCGTGGATCACTCTTTTCCTTGAGTTTCAGGCAAGCGAGGCCCCTGCCCCCCACGACGGGGCAGATCATCCGAGTGGGAAACAAATTGTGTTTCAAGAAAAATGTCTCCAAGTCTCATGGTTTCAATTGGTTCCACGGTCTGAGGCGGCCTGGGCGCCAGAGTTGTTTCAGACAAGCGACGCCCCTGCCCCCCACGACGGGGCAGATCATTCGAGGGTGAAACAAATTGTGTTTCAAGAAAATTGCCGACAAGTCTCATGGTTTCAATCGGTTCCACGGTCTGAGGCGGCCTGGGAGCCAGGGTTGTTTCAGACAAGCGAGGCCCCTGCCCCCCACGACGGGGCAGATCATCCGAGTGGGAAACAAATTGTGTTTCAAGAAAAATGTCTCCAAGTCTCATGGTTTCAATTGGTTCCACGGTCTGAGGCGGCCTGGGCGGCAGGGTTGTTTCAGGCAAGCCGGGCCCCCGCCCCCCACGACGGGGCGGATCATTCGAGGGTGAAACAAATTGTGTTTCAAGAAAATTGCCGACAAGTCTCATGGTTTCAATCGGTTCCACGGTCTGAGGCGGCCTGGGAGCCAGAGGTTGTTTCAGGCAAGTGGCGCCCCTGCCCCCCACGACGGGGCAGATCATCCGAGTGGGAAACAAATTGTGTTTCAAGAAAAATGTCTTCAAGTCTCATGGTTTCAATTGGTTCCACGGTCTGAGGCGGCCTGGGAGCCAGGGTTGTTTCAGACAAGCGAGGCCCCTGCCCCCCACGACGGGGCAGATCATCCGAGTGGGAAACAAATTGTGTTTCAAGAAAAATGTCTCCAAGTCTCATGGTTTCAATTGGTTCCACGGTCTGAGGCGGCCTGGGCGGCAGGGTTGTTTCAGACAAGTCCCGCCCCCGCCCCCCACGACGGGGCAGATCATTCGAGGGTGAAACAAATTGTGTTTCAAGAAAAGTGCCGACAAGTCTCATGGTTTCAATCGGTTCCACGGTCTGAGGCGGCCTGGGCGCCAGAGTTGTTTCAGGCAAGGGCGTCAGGTTTCGTTCGGTTCTCCTTCCAGGATTTGAACCAGTACCTGGCTGACCCGCAGCTTCTCCACCCGGCGAACCACCATCTTGAGGTTGCCGTGAATGGACTCCGCCCCTTCGGAGGGAATATTCCGCCAGTGGTTTACCAGGTAGCCGCCCAGGGTGGTAACGTCGTGGTCGCCGTTGAACTGGGTTCCAAAGGCTTCCTCCAGGTCATGCAGCGGCGTGGAGCCATCCACCAGAAATTTGCCCTCTCCGAGCTTGACGATTAAAGGGGCCTCCTGGTCAAACTCGTCCTGAATCTCACCGACCAGCTCCTCCAGAACATCTTCCAGAGTGACCAGACCCAGCGTCCCCCCGAATTCGTCGACGACCACCCCCATGTGACACTTCCTTTGCAGGAAGGTCTTCAGCATCGTCTCCAGCGAGGCGAACTCCGGGAAAAACAGGATCTCCCGGCAGATCGATTGCAGGTCGACCGGCTCGTTCCCAGACTGAATCTCCCAAAGCAGGTGCTTGATGTGGACCATTCCGACCACATCGTCGAGTGTCTTGCGGCAGAGCGGAAACCGGGTGTGGCGGTAGGCCTTGACGATTTCGAGGTTCTGTTCGGGAGACATCTCCAGGTAGAGGGCATCGATCTTGTTGCGGGGAAGCATGATGTTGCGGGCCTGCAGCCTCTTCAGACTGAAGGTCCTGCGGAGAATGCGCCGGCTCAACGAATCGTGGGAGACTCCTGGACCGGATTCGGAAAGAAGTGTGCGCAGTTCTTCCTCGGAATGCCCCACCTCATGCTCGCTGGCCGGTCGAAGTCCCACCGCTCTGAGAATGCGGTTGGCCACCCCGTTCAGCAACCAGATGGCCGGATAGAAGGCCTTGTAGAAAAGGGTCAAGGGGATGGATACCCAGAGAGTGGTGCCTTGAGCCCGCTGGATGGCCAGCGACTTCGGCACCAGCTCACCCACGACGATGACAAGAAACGTGATGAAGACGAACCCGACGACAACCGAAAGAGAAGTAACCAGATCCGGAGAGTGCACCCCCAATCCCGAGAGCACCGGCCGGAGCATCTCGGCCACAAAAGGCTCTCCCAGCCAGCCGAGGCCCAGGTTGACCAGGGTGATGCCCAGTTGGGTGGCCGACAGGTAGGAATCCAGGTGGCGGATGACGTTCTCGGCGACCTTGGCGCGCCGATGTCTCCTCCTGGCCAGGGTCTCGATCTGGGTGGAACGGACCTTGACGATGGCGAATTCGGCTGCAACGAAGAAGCCGTTCAGAAAGACCAGAAATAAGATGGCCAGCAGCCTGAGTGAAACGCCGAGGAAGGTTAAATGTGGAGGGTCGTCCATCGATTCCGGAAGCCGGTTCCAGCAAGAGCTCTATTCTACCATTAAATGGGTTCCCTGGCCTCCATCACGACACCATCACGGCGGCAAAGACACCGTCCGATTGGGTCACAAGCGGCGGCAGCCAAAGGAACCCGTCCCGGCAAAAGGGCTTCAACTCCTCATCGCAGGCGGTCTTCAACCGGAACCGCGGGTGGCTCGAGAGGAAGCGCTCCACAACCTGCTCGTTTTCCTCCGGTTCCAGAGAGCAGGTAGCGTATACCAGGATTCCGCCCGGTTTCACCAGGTCGGCGGCGTTGTCCAGCAGACTGAACTGCAGTCCCGCCAGCCTGGCAAGATCATCCGCACGCAGGCGCCAGCGGATCTCGGGATTGCGTCGCAAGGTCCCGGTTCCGGAGCAGACCGCATCCACCAGAATCTTGTCGAACCTCACTGACAGCGGCAACGGCCGGGTTCCGTCGGCCACCACCCAGCGCAAGCCGGGCCATTGTTTCCCGTGACGCTGCCTTGCAATCCGGAGGCGAGCGAAATTGGAGTCCAGCCCGATAACCCTCGCCTGACCTTTCCCCAGTTGTACCATGTGGGAGGCCTTGCCTCCGGTGCCGCTGCACACATCCAGGCACACATCCGAGGGCTTCAGATCCAGTAAGCGGGCAATCACCTGGGATCCGGCGCCCTGAATAGCCAGTTGTCCGCGCCGGTAAAGCGACGACTTGGTCAGGTCTCCTTCATCGACTATCCAAATCCTTCTCCCCAGGTGAAAGGGGTAGACACTATAGCCCTCCGCTTCCAGTATGGTGACCATCTCTTCCTGCCCCAATCGGGGCGAGTTGGAACGGAAATGCACCTTGGGAGGGCAGTTGTTTTCGTGCAGAACGGTGGAGGCGTGCTTCCAACCCCAGCGGTCCATCCAGCGGCTCACCAACCATTCGGGATGGGAACAACGGAGGCTGAGCCCCCGGGGAGAATCTAGCGGCAACCGACCGCATGCCTGCTCGAAACCGTCCTCGTCGGCCTTGCGCAGCACCGCGTTTACCAGGCCGGCCGCGGAACGCTTCCCGGACTCCTTCACCAGTTCCACCGACTGGTGCACGGCCGCGCGCACGGGAACTCGGGAAAGAAACAGGACCTGGTAGGCCCCCAACCGGAGCGCCATCCGGACTTCCCTGTCCAGCCGTTCAGGGGGCCGCTCCACCAGCGAGGCCAGGTACCAGTCCAGGCAACTCTTCTGCCGCAGCACTCCGTAGACCAGTTCGGTGGCCAACCGCCGGTCAGCCTGGTTGAACCGGCTGACTGGATCGTCATGGAGCATGTCCACGGCGAACCCGCCCCCCTGCTCGATTCTCATCAGGATGCGGAAGGCGGCCAGTCGCGCCGGTGAAACAGGCATGCCTAGTGACCCAATGGGATGGAGTGCCCGGGTTGCAACCGGAGACCGTTCAGGAAATCCGAGGCCGCTACCGGCTTGTGGTTTTCCGGCTGAACCTGCAACAGCTCCAGCCAGCCCTCTCCACAGGCAACCAGGGCGCGCCTGGAGTCCCACCGCCACAGCGAACCCGGCGCCTGCCGCTGCACGGAAGGGGTGACCGGCCGCGCTTTCAAGATCCGCAGCAAGGAGCCGCTTCGATAGGTGAAGGTTCCCGGCCAGGGATCGAAACCGCGCACCCGATTGAAGATCTGCCGAGAGGACCGGCTCCAGTCGATTTCCCCGTCCGACTTCCTCAACATCGGAGCATAGGAGGCCAGTTGCGGATCCTGCGGCCTGGGCCGGACCTGACCCGTCTCCAGTCCATCCAGCGTTTTCGCCAGCAGATCCGCCCCCATGGCCGCCAGCCGATCCTGCAGCTCGGCGGCCGTCTCCTCCGGTCCGATTTCCACCGCGTTCTGCAGAAGCAGGTCCCCGGTATCCATGCCCCGGTCGATTCTCATGGTGGTGACGCCGGTGCGGATTTCGCCGCGAACAATCGCCCAGGATACGGGTGCGGCGCCCCGGTAGCGCGGCAGCAGCGAGGCATGCACATTGATGGCGCCATGGGGCGGGAGATTGAAAAGCCAGGGAGGCAGGATCTTGCCGTAGGCCACCACCACCAGGACGTCGGCGGTGGTCTCCACCAGGACCTTCCACTCCTCGGGGGCCAGCCTTCCCGGTTGGTAGACCGGAAGCCCGCTTTGAAGAGCCAGTTGTTTGACGGGACCGATGGCCAGTTTACGGCCCCGGCCGGAGGGGCGGTCGGGTTGGGTGAAGACGCCTCCGACCTGGTGCCGGCCCGAGAGGAGCTTTCGCAGGGTCGGTACTGCAAAGCCCGGAGTCCCCATGAAGAGCAGGCGCATCACCACTCCCCGGCCCGAACCTTCTTGCGAATCTTTCTCTTGATGATGTCGCGCTTGATCACGCTCAGGTGATCGATAAAGAGCACTCCGTTCAAATGGTCGATTTCGTGGGACAGGATCCGAGCCAGCAAGCCCTCCCCCTCCACCCTGGTCTGCCTGCCATCGATCCGCTTGCCCGATACGACCACCTTCTCGGGTCGGTGGACCCGAGCGGTGAACTCGGGAATGCTCAAGCAGCCCTCCTCTTCGTACTGGTCCCCTTCAGACTCCACGATCTCGGGATTGGCCAGCACAATCAAGGAGCCCGCCTTATCTCCACCCGTGGGATCGATCACCATGAGACGGGTCAGCACCCCGACCTGGGGAGCAGCCAACCCAACCCCCGGGGCGGCATACATGGTTTCCACCATGTCCTTACTCAAACGCTCCAGGGTCCCGTCAAAGGCAGTGACCGGTTCGGCAACCCGGTGCAGGACCGAGTCTCCATACTTGACAATGGGAAGAATCATGGGGAAGGCGCGCGGAGCAGTCGGTTACCGGCCTCGATTCTATCCGTGGGCGTCGGGCATCGTCAACCGTCGCCGCCGAAGACAGGGTCCCGGCGCGGTGCGCGTCAAAAAGGGGAGATAGCAGGACGACGACTTCCCGGGAGCGCGAGCGTCCCGCCCGTACGAGGCCAGCCAGAGCTTCTTCTAATATATTGATAATAAATAATATATGGGATTATCCCTCGTCTTTTCGGTTTGGATGGAATCTTGACTTGGCCTTTCCGAATCGATTACGCTTTCTTGATGAACGGCCTCTCCGACAGATCGACGACGATGCTGCAGAGCTGGGTGCTCGAAGTCCAGGACTTCACCCTGCTGGGGGCGCGGTCGATCACCAGCTTCTTCCGACGGCCGCTCTATTTGAGGGAAACGTTTCAGCAGATGGACATCGTGGGGGTGGGCTCACTCTCCATCTCTTGTCTCACCGCCTTCTTCACGGGGGCGGTGCTGGCTCTGCAGACTTCCAACACGCTTTCCTCCTTCGGGGCGGTCGGCTACACCGGTCAACTGGTGGCAGTCTCCCTGGTGAGGGAGCTGGGGCCGGTGCTGACGGCGGTGGTGGTTGCCGGGCGGGTCGGTTCCGGCATCGCCTCGGAGCTGGGGTCGATGCTGATCGGCGAGCAGATCAACGCCATGCGGTCTCTCGGCACCGACCCGATCAAGAAGCTGGTGACCCCGCGGGTGGTGGCCTGCACTACCATGGTTCCGGTTCTGACCGTGATCGCCGACCTGGTCGGTATTATGGGTGGATTTTTCGTGGCCACCATCTTTCTGGGAATCAGTCCCTCCCTCTTCCTGACCTCCGCCTACGACCGTTTGCACTATTCCGACCTGGTACAGGGGCTGGCCAAACCTCCCATTTTCGGTTTTCTCATCGCCATTGTGGGTTGCCACCGGGGACTGGGTACCTGGGGAGGCACGGAGGGGGTGGGGAGATCGACCACCCAAGCCGTAGTCACCTCCATGATTCTTATCTTCATCTCCAATTTTTTCATCACCCGCATCCTCCTGACCATCCTGTGATGAACAACCACCACGCCCATTCGGATGAAGCTCCGGCCATAGAGCTGAAGCACGTCACCAAGTACTACGACGACACCCCGGTGTTGAAGGATATTTCCTTCTCCGTAGAGCGCGGGGAAACCAAGATCATCCTGGGAGGCAGCGGCTCGGGCAAATCCACCATTCTCAAGTTGATTATCGGCCTGGTTCAGGCAGACGAGGGTGAAATCTGGGTGGAAGGCCGGAACATCACCCGCTTTGGCGAAAGACCGCTGATGGATGTCCGCAAGCGCATCGGCATGGTGTTCCAGGAGGGGGCGCTGTTCGACTCTCTCTCCGTGGCGGAAAATGTCGGTTTTCGACTCTACGAGCAGGGCGAACTGGAAGAGGACAAGGTACTGGAGGTCGTAAGGAAGACCCTGGGATTCGTAAATCTGGAAGGCTCCATAGACAAGATGCCCTCGGAACTATCAGGCGGCATGCGCCGGCGGGCGGCCATCGCCCGGGCATTGGTGGGGACCCCCAACATCATGCTGTACGATGAGCCCACAGCCGGATTGGACCCCATCACAGCCCGAACCATCAACGAACTGGTCATCAAGTTGAGAGATCTGGAGGATGTCAGCTCGATCTTCGTCACCCATCGCTTGAACGATGCCTATACGCTGGCCAATGAACGCTTTATCCAGGAAAATGGTCGTTGGGTCGTCCACCGGGAGTTTACCGATCCCGGTCGAATCAATACCCACTTCATCATGCTGAAGGACGGCGGAATCATTTTCCAAGGAACGGACAAAGCGCTGAGGCACAGCCGCGATCCATACATTCGGAGATTCCTTATTTGAGAGGAGGTACCATGGCTCGACAATCAATGGCTTGGAAAGAACTGCGTGTCGGTATTGTGGCCATTTCGGGTTTTGTGATCCTGGCAGCCGCCCTGGTCCTGGTCAGCGGCGGACGGGGGCTTTTCACGCCCAAATACACCGTCAAGACTCATCTTGAAAACGCCTCCGGCCTGCGCAGGGGATCCTTGATCTGGTTGGCGGGGGTTGAGGTGGGCAGCGTGGACGAGGTCCGGGTCTCCCGCTCGGACGATCCCACCCGGGCCGTCGAGGTCGTCATGAAAATCGATCGGGTCTTTCAGCAGTCCATTCGCCGGGACTCGCAAGCCACTCTGGGTTCCATCGGCCTTCTGGGGGACAAGTACATCGAGATTTCGCGCGGATCGCAATCCGAGCCCGCGGTTTCGGACGGTGGCGAGATCGACGGCTCCTCTCCGCCCGACATCAAGAGGATCATTCAGGGAACCAACGACCTGATGGCCAATGTCGGCGACCTGGTCCAAAAAGTCACCGGAATCGCCGGCAAGATCAATGTTCAGGAAGGAACCCTGGGAAAGCTGATCAACGACCCCGCCATTTTCAACAACCTCACCGGAACATCGGAGGAACTGAAGAGCCTGGTCAGACAGATCTCGGCCGGCGAGGGGACTGTCGGCCGACTCGTCTCGGATCCCCGGCTCTACGAGGAACTGCAGAAGATGCTTCAACAGGGACAGAACGTGGTGACCAAGGTGGAATCGGGAGAGGGGACCCTGGGAAAGATCGTCAACGATCCCGCGCTCCACGATCGGACCGAACGCATGCTGGCCAGGATCGAAACGGTGGTCAAGAGAATCGAGGATGGAGAAGGATTGCTCGGGCTGTTGTCCACGGATGAAACGCTCTACCGTGAATTCAACCAGAGCATGAAGAAATTCACCGATGTCGCCGACAAGATGAGCCGGGGCGACGGCACCGTTTCCAAGCTCCTGAAAGATCCTTCTCTTTACGCCAACCTCGACGAGGCTTCAGCCGAGCTGGTGAAGTTCATCCACGACGTTCGAGTCAATCCCAAGAAGTATCTCCGCATCAAGTTGAGCCTGTGGTAAAGCCGGGGCCGCGTTTTGTCGGCTTGACAATTGAGGGGCTCGCGACCTTCGCGGGCCTTTCAGCCGGCGCCGGCAGCCTGGAGCAACAGCGGAGTCTTCAGATGGACATGTTTTGACTTTTCAGTCGATTAGAACTATTATTGGCGACTTTCCGAGGCCAGAAAACAACTCCCATGACCATCGACATCAAGAGGAAGCTGGAAGAAGAAATTCGTCTGATTCAGCACGAGTTGACCAAGGAACTCCCCAAGGAGTTGAAGAAAGCCATCGCGCTGGGGGACCTGAGCGAAAATGCCGAATACCAGTCGGCCAAGCAGCGGCAAGAGATTCTCAACGCCAAATTGGCTCAACTAGGCAAGAGATTGGCCGACGTGGCCATGATCAACTTCGACAGGATACCCAGGGATCGGGCCTCCTATGGGTCCACCGTTGTCCTCTATGACATTCGGAAAAATGTCGAGATCACCTACAAGCTGGTTTCAGCCGAAGAGTCGGACATTCAAAACGGCTTGATTTCGACTTCCTCCCCCATCGGCCGAGGCCTGCTGAACAAGAGAGAGGGGGACACGGCCAAGGTAAACACGCCGGGCGGGATCAAGGAGTTCGAGATCTTGAGCCTGACCACCATTCACGATCAATCAGGGGACACCAAATAGCCGGCCATGCTGAGCCAAACCATCGGCAGGATATGCAGAGCCATCCTCAACCTCATGGTCAGGGGAATTTCTCTGTTGGGAGTCAATCCCAACCTGCTCACTTTTGTCGGATTTCTGATCACTCTGCTGGCTGCCTATTATCTGGCCGAGGGGAGATTCTTCGATGCCGGGATCGTCATCATATTCTCGGGCGTCTTCGACATGCTGGACGGCCGGCTGGCTCGGATAACCAACAAAGTCACCAAGTTCGGCGCCTTCTTCGACTCGGTCCTGGATCGGTACTCCGACATGGCTCTCTTCCTCGGATTGCTGATTCACTACGCCCGCATTGAAGAAATGACTTATCTTGTGCTGGCCGGCGTCGTCATGATGGGCGCAGTCATGACCAGCTACACCCGCGCCCGGGCAGAGTCCCTGATCCCGCTCTGCAAGGTCGGATTCATGGAGCGGCCGGAGCGGCTGGTCCTGATCATCATCGGCGCTCTGTTCAACAAGATGGCTCCTGTCCTGTGGGTCATGGCCGTCATGAGCAATCTGACCGTCGTCCACCGCATTGTCTACACCTGGAAGCAGGCCTCCGGGGACAGCCCGGTGGAACAGACTGACGCCGCCCCAAGTTCCGATCCCCCCAGGCCTGCATCCCACAAATCCGCACCTCAAGGCCTCCACTGATTTCCATGGCGGAAACCTGACAAGGGGCTGTATTGGTGTTAAAATAGGGTTGGTCGCAGGTTCACCGGGATTGGTCATCGAGGGTGATGGCCAAGAGAGGAGCGAGTTCGATGAAACGTAGGCTCAGGCAGTTATTGGCCATGACCTTGGCGGCATTTCTCGGATTCTGGATCCATAGCCCACTTCTGGCGGGACAGAAGCAAAAAAAGAGAAAAAAGAATGCGGACGTGGAGAACGTCGGCAACCGGAAAATCAACAAACGCAGCTTGAACTTCTATTCGATCGAGCGGGAGATCGCCCTGGGCAAGCGCCTGTCCATGCAGATCGAGCAGCAGGTCAAGCTGGTCACCGACCTGGAAATCAACGAGTACGTGAACCGGGTCGGCCAGAACCTGGTTCGGAATTCCGACTCCAAGGTGCCGTTCACCATCAAGGTGGTGGATTCGGACCAGGTCAATGCCTTCGCTCTGCCGGGCGGATTCTTCTACGTCAACGCCGGGCTGATCACCTCGGCGGACTCGGAATCGGAGTTGGCCGGCGTGATGGCCCACGAAATAGCCCACGTCACCGCCCGCCACGGGACCGAGCAGGCCACCAAGGGCCAGATCGCCAACTACGCCATGCTGCCCCTGATCTTCATGGGGGGCGCCCTCGGTTACGGCCTCTACCAGGCCGCCGGATTCCTGATCCCCCTGCAGTTCCTGCATTTCAGCCGGAAAGCCGAAACCGAAGCCGATTTTCTGGGGCTGCAGTATCTGTACAAGACCGGGTACGATCCGACCTCTTCGGTTTCCTTCTTCGAGAAGATTCAGTCCCTGGAGAAAAAGAAGCCGGGCAAGCTGGCCAAGGCATTTCGCACCCACCCCCCGACCGGCGATCGAATTGTCAAAACCCAGAACAACATCGCCGGCGTTCTACCGGAGCGGGAGCAGTACGTCATCAACACCTCGGAGTTCGACCGGATCAAGTCCAAGCTCCTGGCCCTGGAGAATGCCAGCCGCCCCAAGAAGGGTGAAAAATCCAACCGCCCGTCTCTGAAGCGGCGCACCAGCGGAGAGGTGGAGGAAGTCTCCGACGACCCGGCGGACGACGAGGAGCGCCCCACCCTCAAACGCAGGAAGTAGGGTTTCAGCGGAAACGCCAAGCAAAAAAGCCAGCGACCTTTCGGCTCGCTGGCTTTTTTTGTTTGAAGATTCGACTGGGATCGAATCGGGCTACAGCTTCTTCAACTCCTCCGCGTAATATTTGCGGTAGAGGATGTCCCACTCCAGGCTGCCTTCCGGAACCGTCTTTTTCTGGGATTCGATCTTCCTTCTGGCCTCCTGGTCCAGGCCCTCCTCCTTCTTCATCTCTTCGTTCAGAATCCTCACGATTTCCAATCGAATGGTATTTCGGTCCTCGACGAATTCCACTTCGTCGCGAGTCACAAGCTCATCCGTCACCACATGAGCCAGCTTGTTGATCTTGTCGCGGCTCAGGCGCATGGCGGCTTACAGAATCACCTTCTTTTCCTTGACCAACCGGTTCTTCACCATCTTGAAAATCTCATGATAGGACACGCCGGTTTGTCGCATGTATTCCGCGTACTGCTGCAGCAGGTTTCTGGCTTCCTCGTTGATGCGATCCTCCACACCCAGTTCTTCGTCCATCACCGCCAGCACCTGATCCCGCAGAGGGGATTGCACGGGAATCTCGATCATTTCCCGTTTGATCAACTCATCCACCACCCGGTGCGAGAGGTAGCGGACATATTCCCTTTGCAGCCCCATAGGCGCGCTAGATGGCGGGGCCGACGGGACTCGAACCCGCGACCTCTGACGTGACAGGCCAGCGTTCTAACCAACTGAACTACGACCCCGCGGAAATGAAGGTTCACCCTGGTGGGCGGTACTGGGCTCGAACCAGTGACCCCATCCTTGTAAGGGATGTGCTCTCCCAGCTGAGCTAACCGCCCGTAACAGCCCGGCCACCCGGGCTCAAAACGGACTGGAATATACAATGGATGATACCCGAAGTCAAGGAACCCACCGGGCCGCTCCGGAACGGGAAATAGCTGGTGGACGCCGCCAGCTCCGACCATCCTCAGCCGGACCCGAACCCGACCCGAACCGGACCTTGACAGTCCTGTGAGTTGCTTCTAAGATAGCTCAGCTTTTGCGCGGGCCGTTAGCTCAGTTGGTAGAGCATCTCCCTTTTAAGGAGAGGGTCGCTGGTTCGAGCCCAGCACGGCTCACCAGTGTTCTGTCTCGGATTTCTGAGACAGAACACCAGACCCAACCGTTGACCGAACCCTGCAGCCGGCCCGACCGCCGCACGGGCTGCCTGCCGATCCCGTCTCCGAGTCCCGTTCGTCTAGTCTGGCCTAGGACACCGCCCTTTCACGGCGGCAACAGGGGTTCAAATCCCCTACGGGACGCCAAATTTTTCAATCACGTCAATGCGGCTCCCGGAATGGGAGCCGCCCGAGTTCGTCCTCAGTAATCGATCCATCCCGCCGAGCGCATGGCCAGGTGCAGCCAGGAGGAGCTCCAGGGGCCCGGGCGGCCGATCTCCTTGTGCCCGCTCATGGCAAATCCGACCGAAGCGAGCGAAACGATCAGCAGCATGTAGGCAATCCACCTGTAGCGACGGACGGGCATAACCTGTCGGACGACCGCGGGCAGGCTGAGCAGCCAGAAGGGGATCAACCAGAAGAGCCAGCGCGCACCCTGGCAGTTCCCCCCATAGTTGTTGGTGTGCAGCGTGTAAACGACCACCATGGCGGCGGTCAGCGCCCCTCCCAACCGGTAAATTCCCTGCAACCTGTCTTTGACGAAGAATCCCACGAAGGAGAGGATGAACACCGGGGTCAGGCTCAGCACGCCGTGGTGACCCAGGATCAGGTTGAACAGGTAGAACCACTTGGAATCGTCGGCGGCGTCGATTCCTTTGGGTTGGTTCCAATAGCTGTCCTCGTAGTGGTAGAGCGGCGAATCAACGTACAGGTAGTAAGGGAGCAACCCGCCGGTCGACAGGTAGAGGGTAAACAGGAAGGCGGCGCCCAGCAGGACTGCGGGCGGCAGAAACCAGGCAGCCGTGGCTCTGGGACAGGTCCGAAACAGCCATCCCATCAGGACCAGGGCCAAAGGCATGGCCGGCATCTCGTTGGCCACGGCCCAGGCGCAGCACAAGCCGCAGATTGCAAAGTACTTCCACTCTCTCTGCCCTTCATAGGCAATGCGAATGAAACAGTAGAGCGCGAAGAAGGTGGCGATGGCCGCCTGGGTATGGTTGTTGAGCGTTACGCTGTAGGCGGTCAGATAGGTGCCCAGGCCGGCGGCGCAGAGACAGTAGTGGATCGTGGAGGTGTCGAAGCCCAGCCTTTGAAGCAGGCGGGAGTAGAGCACCAGCAGCCCGGCAAAGGGGATGAGATTGATCAGGACCAGCACAAACCGCACGATGAAGTCCTGATGGTCGGGAAGGGTCATTCCCGTCACTAGGCCGATGGCCCAGACCAGGCCCGCGATCAGAGTCGGCAGCAGAGCCGGCTTGCTGGAATAGAAGTGGTCCCCGCGCTTGACCTTGTCGATGGTCGGGAAGGGAGTCTCGTCAATGACGTAGCCCTGCCCGGTGTTCAGGCTCCAGACCGTGCTCCAGCGGGACTTGTCGTTGGCGCTGGAAATCGGCTGCAGCCGAAGCAGCGATCCAAGGATCAATCCGATGGCCACCAAAACGATCAGAGAGGTAAGGCTGCCGTGGTTTTTCATGATCTCGCCCCGGGCCCGGCCAAGGGTTTTTTGGATTGTATTCGGGGATCAGGCAAGCCCGGCCCCCGGCCCTGCCGCGCAGATCATACAGGGGAGAAACAGCCGACCGCCAAAAAAGGCGAACCGCCAGTGAACACGAACGGGGACGAATAGGGATGGAACTCCTTCAATGACGAGCGGCGCCCGGGTGCTTCTGCAATATTGTGACGTAGGTGTCACGGCGTCAGGGGAGAATGCCCACCCGGGAGCGCGGGCGTCCCGCCCGCAACCTTATTCGTGCAAACAGCCTGCGATTCAGCGCCACTTCCTCGCACAGTGCACCAAACCCGCCATTGTGGGGATCGTTACAATGGTGCCAAGTCCTGTGCGGGCGAGACGCCCGCGCTCCCGGGTGGGCGCCCCGATGGTGCGATGGAGGGCATCCGGCGGGCGAATTCTCTGAAAGCCGCCGGTCGCCTTCTGGAAAACTCCCGTTTGTCCGCGAGCCCAGCCCCCGCCCTGCCGGGCAGATCATACAGGGGAGAAACAGCCGACCGCCAAAAAAGGCGAACCGCCAGTGAACACGAACGGGGACGAATAGGGATCGAGCTCCTTCAATGACGAGCGGCGCCCGGGTGCTTCTGCAATATTGTGACGTAGGTGTCACGGCGTCAGGGGAGAATGCCCACCCGGGAGCGCGGGCGTCCCGCCCGCAACCTTATTCGTGCAAACAGCCTGCGATTCAGCGCCACTTCCTCGCACAGTGCACCAAACCCGCCATTGTGGGGATCGTTACAATGGTGCCAAGTCCTGTGCGGGCGAGACGCCCGCGCTCCCGGGTGGGCGCCCCGATGGTGCGATGGAGGGCATCCGGCGGGCGAATTCTCTGAAAGCCGCCGGTCGCCTTCTGGAAAACTCCCGTTTGTCCGCGTGCCCAGCCCCCGCCCTGCCGGGCAGATCATACAGGGGAGAAACAGCCGACCGCCAATAAAGGCGAACCGCCAGTGAACACGAACGGGGACGAATAGGGATGGAGCTCCTTCAATGACGAGCGGCGCCCGGGTGCTTCTGCAATATTGTGACGTAGGTGTCACGGCGTCAGGGGAGAATGCCCACCCGGGAGCGCGGGCGTCCCGCCCGCAACCTTATTCGTGCAAACAGCCTGCGATTCAGCGCCACTTCCTCGCACAGTGCACCAAACCCGCCATTGTGGGGATCGTTACAATGGTGCCAAGTCCTGTGCGGGCGAGACGCCCGCGCTCCCGGGTGGGTCGCCCCGATGGTGCGATGGAGGGCATCCGGCGGGCGAATTCTCTGAAAGCCGACGGTCGCCTTCTGGAAAACTCCCGTTTGTCCGCGTGCCCAGCCCCCGCCCTGCCGGGCGGATCATAGGAGAGTGAAACAATCGGAAATCGATCATCACTTTCGCGACCTTGGCATCCCGTCGCGGTTAGCCACAATGCCTTAGTGGCCCTTCGTCGTTCTTCGTGGCCCTTCGTGGATAACTCTTTTTTCTGTTGTTTCGGGCAAGATGTGTGGGGCCGGACCCTTCAGGGCTCGCCGATCCGTTCGGATATGCTGTAGGGAAGACGGTCCCCCTGCCCGAGCCTTGAACCTGGAGATGTAATGAGTTCGGCCAGGATGCCCAGGGTCATCATCTGACCTCCCACAACCAGGCCGGCCACCGAGTAGATCAGCAAGGGGCGGGCGCCGATGGGCCCCTCGCCCGAGAGCCATACGCCCGCCAGGTAGGCGAGCCCCAACACCCCCGCGACAAACGCCAGCAGTCCCAGCCCTCCCAGCAAATGGATGGGCCGCCGCCGGAAGCTGCCCAGAAATCCCAGGGTCGAGAGGTCCAGCAGCCCCGTCAGGAGACGTGCCGCTCCGTATTTCGAGCGTCCGTAGAGCCGGGGCCGATGCCGGGTTTCGATTTCGGTGACACGGAAACCGCTGCGATGAGCCAGCAGCGTGATGAAGCGGTGCAATTCCCCGAACAATCGGATCTCCTTGACCACCTCCGACCGGTAGCCCTTCAGGCCGCAGTTGTGATCGTGAAGCCTCAGACCGCTGAAGGTTCCCACCAGCCAGTTGAAAAGGAGGCTTGGGACCCGCTTGTGCCAGGGATCGAAGCGTTGCCTCCTCCAGGCGGAAACCAGATCGAAGCCCTCCTCTAGCTTGTGAATCAGCAGGGGAATCGAAGCGGGATCGTCCTGCAGATCGGCATCGAGGGTGATCACCGGATCGCCCCGGACACTGGCGAAGGCGGCGCTGAGGGCTGCCGACTTGCCGAAGTTGCGGCGAAAGCGGATGCCCCGCACTCGTGGGTCGGCCTCGGCCAGGGCCATGATCCTGGACCAGGTGGCATCGGTGGATCCATCGTCCACAACGATGATTTCCGCCTTCAAGGTCGACGCCCCCAGCACGGAGTCGATCTCCCGGTGGAGAAGTTCCAGGCTGTCCTCTTCGTTGCGGGCCGGGACCACGATACTAAACATGGGTCCCCCCTGCCCTTTTCAGGCCATAAAGGAGGGCGGCCATGACCAACTCGCCGCAAACCTGCAAGCCCCTGGCTGCGACGGCAACCAGCGCCGCCGGTCCTTCGCCGACCGACGGGCCCAGGGTCTGCACCAGGAGCCATTCGCGAACTCCCAAACCCGCCGGAGCCACCAGGACCACGAAACCGGCGGCAACGGCCAGTCCCGATGCCGCTCCCGTCAACACCACTTCACGCAGCCCCGGGTAGTCCACTCCGATGCCGGCTCCCGCCAGGGGAAAGCTGGCTCCCGCCAGGATCCAGCCCACAATCAGCAGCGGCGTCCCCTTCCAGAAGACCCTCCAGGATGGCACCGGCATGACACTTTCCTGCCTGTTCGCCCCCCAACCCGCCACTGCGGAAACCCAGGCGGACACCGGGGGATGGGACGCGGCCAGCAGGGCCACCGACAGTCCAAGCGCCAGCCACAACAGGGTGGGATCGCCACCCAGGAACAGCAACGCCAGGAAAGAGAGCAGCGCCCCGAATCCCATCACGTTAAAGGTCTCATAGACACTCGAGGCGGTCACCGCCCTGAAGCCCAGGCGGCTCTCGCCAATCAGTGCGTAACGGATCAGGATCACCCAGGCCTTTCCGGGGACATACTTTCCCAATTGACTGACAAAATAGGCAAAATGGCAATCCAGGCGAGGCAGATTCCCTCCAAGACAGCCCACCGCCCTCCGCCAGAAATCGGCAAACACGGCCATTCCAACCAGGTAGCAGAGGAGGCTCAAACCCAGCATGGGTACCGAGAACCGAACCTGGGAGGGCTCCATCCTGGCCAGCGCTCCCAGCACCTCCTTTCCGGCGGCAACCAGGACCACCAGCCCCAAGACGACCTTGGCCAGCGACAGCAGGGATTGCTTGAGCCTGGAGTCCATAAGCCTGGATGAGGGGGAATGAAGATCGAGCCGAGTGACGGCGACGATCAAGTGTCGCAGGAGCATCCCAATCGAAGCGACGGGAACTCCCGGGGGCAGCACCGACCGTTCCCGTGGACCGCGGCGGTCGGGTGAAATCTATAGGATTCAAGCCATTCCGGCAAGTTCTCTGCTGTTGGCGCTGGTTCGGCGGCCATTGTGGTACGCGCCAAGCTCTTGGCGGCCCTTGGTTAAGCTTGGTGTAACTTCGTGGTCAACTCTTTCTACCCTTTCGCCGTTCGTGGAGATCCTTTACCCGTTGGCGATCCGTGGCAGATCCTCTTGAGCATCCTCCAACCCCTTCGTGGCCCTTCGTGGATCTTCGGTAGAGTCGAGGGGAGGCGCGCCGACCTTAGATCGAGGGAGTCGCTGTTGCCGGCGGCTTTCGCCACTTGCCGGTGCCTCAATCTCGTTCCTCGCTGCGTTTCCTCGCCCCCGCTCGTCAAACCGGACGTGCGGTTTTCCCGCATCCGGCTTTCAGTCAAGATCATGCCTTCGCCCTCGGAAGGCTCTGTGGCTTCGACCCCAGGCAAGTGAGTCCATAGGTTTTCCATAGTCTCTCGTCCGAGAAGCGCACAGTCCCCCCGGTCCTCACCTTGTGCTTCCGACAGAGCCACTGACGCAGCCGCCCGCCCGCGTGGCGGTCGATCGCTCGGTAGGCCGGGCTCACCTGCCCCAGAACGAAGTAGTTCGCCCACCCGGTCATCGCCCGGTTCAGGTGTTCTACCATCTGTCCTCGAAGCAGCGTCCCGTTCCTCGGCGCCGTCCACTCGCTGATCTTGCGGCAGATGCTCTGGACGCTCGCCTTGCTGGGTCGAGTGCCGATGTAGGCTCCTTTCCCTTGGGGGCGATAGTTGCGTCCGATGCGATATCCCAGAAACCCCATCGGTTCCTCCGGACACCGCAAGCATCGGGTCTTCCGCTCGTTGACCGGTAGCTTCAGCTCCTCCATGATCCGCTTGACCGCCGTCAGCATCTCTGCCGCCGGTGCCCTGCCGAGTACACGGAAGTCATCCGCATAGTTGACGATCTCCGCACAGAAGCGCCGGGCATAACCCAGCACCTTCCAGCCCAAAACGAAGCGCCGCATGTAGAGATTGCTGAGCAAGGGTGAGATCGGGGCTCCTTGCGGTGTCCCCTTCCGCTCCCGGCGCCCTCGGTTCGTGCGGCGTCTGCCACCCTTCCCGTCGTCCTCCTCCACCGGCATCTCCAGCCATGCCTTGATGAGCTTGAGCATCCTCCCGTCACTCACGCGCCGGGCAATGCTCTTCATCAGCTCCGCATGCGGAATCTCGCCGAAGTAGTTGGACAGGTCGCCGTCAACCACCTCCTGGTAACCCCCTTGCAGGAGTTCATGCACGCGTTTGACCGCGTCGTTGGCACTCCGCCCCCGCCGATAGCCATACTGCTCCGGTTGCAGGTCCGCTTCGAAGATCGGCTCCAACACCAGCAAAGCCGCCGTCTGCGCTACCCGGTCCCGTATGCAGGGAATGCCCAAAGGCCGGAACTTGCCGGGCTGTTTCTTCGGGATCAGTACCTGCCGCACCGGCTTCGGTACGTAGGTCCCTTCCCTCAGGTCCCGCGCCAGTTCCCCCAACCAGCCCTCCACCCCATGCGCCTCGATGTCCTTGATGCCCTCCCCGTCCACCCCGGCCGACCCGCCGTTTCGGCGTACCTGCTCCCAGGCTTCCTTCAGAAAGTCCTCTCGCCACACCTTGTCGCACAAAGCATGAAATCGCCGCTTGGGGTCCTCCTTCGCTTTCGCATGTAGCATGGTCTGGAATTTCCGAACCCCCTCTGACCCTGTTAGACTCTTGTCAGTGGCCACGCCTTGCCTCCTTTCCATGCTGCTCTCAACTCAGGGTCCCTTCCCTCCACCGGCGTTACCCGGCTTCTCCGGTACTACGGACCCATCCGCCACCCTGACGGCCCGGCCTGCCCCTCGCGGGGTCCCGGTTGATGTGTGCCGCATCTCCCCCCAGGGCTTCCCGTGTTGCTGCCTTCTTCTCCTTCCATGCGTGCCAGCGTCACTACCCCGACGGAAGCGGATCGGTGCCTGCGTCGCTCTCTTCCCCACCCGCCAACGGCCTTCCCCTAAAAACAGGAGGGTCGGCTTCCGTATTGTCCGTTTCGAGGCCTGCTCGACGTTCACTCGCGTTCCGGCCCGCATGGTCGCTGAGCCGCCCTTGGCGGCCTTTGACACCAGAGTGCTTCAGACCATTTCGTTACCTCCATGATCCGCCCTGGCTGCTACCAACCGGAGCGACAGTTGTTGGGCGGGGTTCGCACCCGCTAGAAGAAGGCGCCTTTCCACGGCGCACTGTTCCTTCGTGGATAGCTTTTCCCCCGTCTCGGACCATGGTGGATCTCTCTTTTGAACGACGAAAGCCGGCGACACCCTATCCTTCCGAAATTTCCATGGCGCAAGCAGCCCCTTTGTCCCTATAGTGGATTTTCCATCGATTTCAAACGTCCAGCACGGAGGTCGTCTCATGTCCGGTCGATGTCTGACAATTACCCTGACCCTGGTCTTGATCGCGTTTTTCGCCGGCGAGGTCGAAACCGCCGGCCCCCTCCCGGGCGGCCCGACCAACGACGGCATCCACATGATCCTTCCCGAGGGAGAGGCCAATCGATACTGGCCCCGCTGGCGAGGTCCCTCCGGCCAGGGGCTGGTTGGCGACGGAGGGTATCCCGATTCCTGGTCGGCCACTTCAAACGTCCTGTGGCAGGTCGAGGTGCCGGGCCGAGGCAATTCCTCGCCCATCGTGTGGGGCGACCGGATCTTCCTGACCACCGCCCGGGATGGCGGCAAACGCCCATCGGTGCTGTGCTATCGGAGATCCGACGGAAAGCTGCTTTGGGAATCCACCCTCCCCGAGGGCGAGCCCGGCCGGGTCTACTGGAAGAACTCGCACGCCTCGGGCACGCCGGCCACCGACGGAGAACGGGTATACGCCCCCTTCGGCAGCCAGGGACTGGCCGCGGTGGATTTCCAGGGGAAGGTCGTGTGGCGCCACAGCCTGGGACCGATTCAAAACTACCATGGGCCGGCAGGCTCGCCGGTCCTGTACAAGGACAAGATCTTCCTCTACGAGGACCAGCGACATGGGGCTTTCGTGGCAGCCTTCGACAAGCGGACCGGACAAACCCTCTGGAACACCGAGCGCGAAGCCAGCGTGGGTTGGGGCACGCCTATCGTCATCCGGGCGGGAGACCGCGACGAGCTGATCGTCAGCAGCCAGGCGCAAGTCACGGCTTACGATCCGGCCAGCGGCGCGGCCCTCTGGCACTGTGGGGGCAACCTGGCCGAGGTCATTCCCACCCCAGTGGTGGGTCACGGCCTGGTTTTCTGCGTGTCGGGCCGGGCCGGGCCCACGCTGGCCATCCGCCCGGGCGGATCGGGAGATGTCACCGGGACCCACCTGGCCTGGAAGCAGTCAAAGGGAGCCTCCTTCGTCCCCTCGCCGCTTCTCTACGGAGATCTGCTGTACCAGGTGAACGACATGGTGAGCGTGGCCACCTGCTATGAGGCCACCACCGGAAAGGTCCTGTGGCAGGGACGCCTGGGCGAACCCAAGTCCGAGGGGTTCTCCGCCTCGCCCGTGGGAGTGGACGGCAAGGTCTTCTTCACCAACGATGCCGGTGAAACCTTCGTGCTCAAGGCGGGGAAAAAGTTCGAGCTGCTCAGGGTGAATCGACTGGAGGCTCCAGTGCTGGCGTCCCCTGCCCTGGTGGACGGCCGCTGGTACTTCAGAACCGACAAGCATCTGTTGGCGATCGGGAACTGACGGTGGGGCGAAGAATGCGGGGAGTAGGGGACGTTGTTGAATTACTGGAATAACTTTGATCCGCCGCTCCTGAATTGCTCATGTTCAATAACCTCCCCAGTGCTGCCCTCCTAGTACCGTATAACACTTAAAGATTCGGATATAGGCGTTTCAGTTTAGTACGGGCATCATGAGTTGTGAAGTGCCAGTCTATCTTGGCTTGGCGGTTGTTGCGTTCCTGTTCCCAGGCGGCGATCTCGCGACGCATTGTGTTCAGGTCTCCGATACGTCGGTTGAGGCATTGCCCGCACAAGGCGCTCAACTCGATTTCCGCCATGTTGAGCCAACTGCCGTGCTTGGGCGTGTAGTGGATCTCGAGGCGTTCGGCCAGGCTGCGAGCCTCCTGCGGGGCAAAGGTCTCATACAGCGATTCGATTCCGTGGGTGTTGAGGTTGTCCAGGATCAACACGACCCGCTCCGCTTGCGGGTATCGGGTGCGCAGCATACCCTGAATCCAGAGGGCCCAGTCCCGGCGCGTGCGACGCTCTCTGACCTCGACATGCCGCCGACCGGTCAAGGGTTCCACTTCCAGGAAGACCTGCGCGACACCGCAACGCACGTACTCGTGCTCCCAACGCTCGGGCTGGCCGGGCTCGACCGGCAGTTTCTCCCGCACTTCCTGGATCAGTTGCTTGTTGGTTTCATCCATGCAGACGACCGGCAGCCGCTCCGCAAAGGGTCGAGCGTAGACAGCCAGCACGTCTTCCATGCAGGCGACGAACGCCGCGCTCGCCCGGGGCGGAATCCGCCAGTACTTTTTCAGGTGAGGCTGCAGTTCGTTTTTTTTAACAGACGCTGGACCGTCATCGGCGACACCTGCGGCGCCAAGCCCAGCTCGACCACCTTCTCGGCCAGCAAACGCACCGTCCAGCGCCGCCGCCCCTCCGGGGCTGGCGAGCAGGCCAGCGCGATCAGGCGCGCCTCGAACGTCCCATCGAACCTCACTTCCCGTGGCGGGCGCTGCCGCCGCTTGCGCTGCAAGGCGGCCGTGAGGCCCTCTTCGACGAAGCGCCGTTTCAAATGCTCGACCGTCCGTGCGGTGACGCCCATCGCCTCGGCCGTACGGGCCACCGTCCAGCCCGGTCCGGCCGGCCCCTTGTCGCAAAGCAGCAGGGCTCGTGCGTAGAGGAACCTCTTGCCGCTCGTCTTGCCGGTGCGCGTCAACGCTTGGAGTTCTTGCCGCTCTTGCGGTGTCAGTGTCACTCGGTAACGTGGTGCCATGGAGAACCCTCCTGAGTTTTCCATGACTTTAACACATTAACCGTAGATTTAAGTGTTACATGGTACTAGTAAGAGAGTGCCGTGGACCGCAGGTTGTTTGCAGGAATAAGGATGCGGGCGGGACGCCCGCGCTCCCGGGGGGCATCGTCCACACATTAAACCGGGAACATGCCCTGGAATCGGGCAAGGAGCCTTGTGCAGGCCTCAAGTATCACTCCCCCCTTGAGGGGGAGTCGGCGAGACAAGGGCACAGCCCGCAGTCGAGCCGGAGGGGGGGCAAACGCGGCGTCCCGTGAGTGACAATCAGCGGCTCGGAAAGCGCCGCGTAGGCAGCGACAGCATTCCTCCTCAATCTCAGGGCGCCGATCCTGCCCCCGACGGCCCCGATGCCGCGTCTGCGGTCTCCAGGTCCTGAAAGGCCTGGAAGTGCCGGCCGGCCTCCTCGTGGCGGCCCAGCCGGGTGAACGCCTTGCCTAGCAGCAGTTGAGCCCGCTTGTTCCTGGGGTCCCGATCGGCGGCTTCCCGCAGAACCTGGACGGCCGGTTCGTAGGCGCCCGTCCGCAGGTAGCTGTCTCCCAACTCCACCCGGGCCTCCACTTCCCCGGGATCGGCCTCCACCACTTCTTTCAATAGCGGCACGGCCTGGTCGTCCCGGCCCAGCTTCACCAGAACGGTCGCCAGATTGAATCGGGCCTTGCGCCGGTCTGCCGGGTTGTCCTTGGACAAGGCCACCGCCCGTCGCAGTGCCTGCTCCGCCAGCTCGAATTCACCCACCGTCTGCAGGTCCATTCCGGCCTCCAGTTGGGACTGAAGGTGACCCGGAAACTTCCCCACCGCATGGCGGGCCTGACGGGTGGTGGCCTGGATGTCTCCTTTGGAGCGGTAGGCGCTCAGCAACAGCAGGTGGACCTCCGGCTTGTCGGGATCCTGCTTTACCAGAGCCTCCAACTGGGCAATGGCCCCCGCATGGTCGCCCTCTCCAATCAGGGCCTTGCCCAGCAGAAAGCGGAGACGGGGATCCCGCGGCCGCAGCCTCTGAGCCTGCAGCAGGCGCTCCCTGGCCTGGCTGAACTTGCCCTCGGCCAGCAGCCCACTGCCGTAAAGCAGCAGGGTGGGCGCCGAGGCGGGGTTTATCCGGTGAGCCTTCTCCAGGTAGGGCCACATCCTTTCAGTCTGGTCGGTCCGAAACAGGGCGGTTGCCAGCAGGTAGTTGGCCTCGGCCGACCCGGGACTGGCCTCTGCCAGCCTGCTCAGCAGAGGCAGCGATTCCGGAAACTTCTCCTTCCAGACGAACAGCTTGGCCGCCCGCAGCGCCATTTCGGGACCGAAGGCCTCCATTTTTTCGGCCGCGGCCACGGCTCCGGCCGGATCGCCCGTTTCCAGATAAGCCAGGCAAAGATGAAAGAGTGCCTCGGGATGGCGGTACAGGGCCGTCTCGATCGGCCGCAGGACCTCAATGCTTTCACGGTTCCGCTTTTGCTTGGTCAGGACGATGCCAAGCCGAATCCGGGCGAAGAGAAAGTCGGTGTCGAGCCGCAACGACTCCCGATAGGCCTTTTCGGCCGCGGCGAACCTGTTCTGCATTTCGCGGGCGTAGCCCAGCAAACCGTAACCGTCGGGCTCGGGCCCGGCCTTGACCGCGGCTTCCAGAACCGCCTCGGCCTGGGCGTACTTGCCGGCGCCCATCAGCTCGGTTGCCCTCTGGTAGCGGGGGTTGGAAAAGACCGCGTTCGGGTCCTGTGCGGCGGGCACGGCACGCGGGAGCGTTCCCGCCAGGAAGCAACACCCGGCGGCCGCCAGCGCTATCCATGCTTTGCGACGCTTCATGGTTTCCGTTGTGCCTCAGAAAACCGGAGTCTCCCGGTAGGTCCCCCAGACCTGCTTGAGGGTTTCGACGATATCGCCCATGGAGGCTCCCTGCCTCACCAGTTCCACGGTCACCGGCAGGATGTTCTGAGTCTCGTCCCGCGCCACCGCCTTGAGCCGCCCCAGCAGCTCCTGAACAGCGGGCTCGTCCCGGTTGGCCCGGACCTGCCTGGTCCGTTCGATCTGGCGCTCGGCCGACTTGGGACCGTAGGGGTGCACCTCCAGGTCCAGTGCTTCCTCTTCCTCCACGTAGCGGTTGACTCCGATGACCGGCTTTTCACCCGACTGCTTTCTGAGGGCCGTCTCGTAAGCGTCCTCGGCGATTTTCCGTTGGAACCATCCCTCCTCGATCAGCTTCACCGTGCCTCCGCGCGCGTCCACTTCCTGCAGGATGGCCTGGATCGCCTGGACATATTGGTCGGTGAGTTTCTCCACATAATAGGAACCGCCCAGGGGATCCACTACGTTGGCCACGTTGGACTCCTCGGCGATGACCTGCTGGGTGCGCAGGGCGATCTTCATGGCTTCCTCGGTGGGAATGGAAAAGGCCTCGTCCATGCCGTTGGTGTGCAGGCTCTGGGCCCCGCCCAGCACGGCCGCCAGGGCCTGCAGGGCGGTTCTCACGATGTTGACCTTGTACTGCGGCCGGGTGAGGGTGGCCGCGGCCGTCTGGCAGTGGAATCGGAGGCGCATGGAGGCGGGATTGGCGGCCCCGAAGCGTTCCCGCATGATGGTGGCATAGACCCGGCGTACGGCGCGAAAGCGGGCCGCCTCTTCGAAGAAGTCGGATCCGCAGGCAAAGAAGAAGGACAGTCGGGGCGCGAACTGGTCCACCGGCATGCCGGTCTTGACCACCTCTTCCACGTAGACGATGGTGTTGGCCAGGGTGAAGGCCAGCTCGTGCAGGGGAGAGGCCCCGGCTTCATTGATGTGGTACCCGCAGATATTGACCGGGTTGTAGCGCTTCATCCGTTGAGCGCAATAGGCGATGCAGTCCCTGACGATCCGCACCGAGGGAGCGATGGGGTAGATCCACTCCTTCTGGGCCATGTACTCCTTCAGCATGTCGGCCTGAATCGTCCCCGACAAGCGATTGAGGTCGAACCCGCGCTTCTCGGCCAGGGCCACGTACATGGCCAGCAGGATCCAGGCGGAGGGGTTGATGGTCATCGAAACCGAGATTTCTTCCAGGTCGATGTCGGCAAAGAGATCCTCCATGTCGGACAGGGTGTCGATGGCCACTCCTCCCCTCCCCACCTCGCCCCCGCTCATGGCGTGGTCGGAGTCGTATCCCATCAGGGTCGGCATGTCGAAATCGGTGGAAAGTCCGGTCTGGCCCTGCTGGATCAGATACTTGAACCGCTTGTTGGTATCGGCGCCGGTCCCGTAGCCCGCAATCTGGCGCATGGTCCAGCGCCGGCCCCGATACATGGTGGGATAGGGGCCCCGGGTAAAGGGGTACCGTCCGGGCAGACCGACGTCCTCCAGCGGGATATCCTGAACATCCAGGGCCGTGTAGACCCGCTTGACCGGAAATCCGCCCAGGGTGGCGAACTGCTCCTTCCTCTCGGGCTGGCGGGCCAGGAAGCCGGCAACCTCCCTGCCTTCCCAGGCCTCGAGTTGTTCGGCCAGGTTCCCGATGGTCTGAGCCTCTTTGGTCTCTTTCATGGCTTCCTCTCGCTACGGAATTGATTCAGCAGGGTCTGAGCCGCCGCATGGGGATGGGTCCTTCCGGACATCATCCTGTCGGTGAGCTCGGAGATCTGGCGATCGTGGTGGCGCTGAAACTGGTCTCTCAAGATGTTCTCGGCCGACTTCAACAGGCGGGTCTGGGCAATGCGGCGGCGGCGCTGCTCCAGCTCGCCCGAGGAGGTCAGCGCTTCCAGGTGGCCGTCGATGGCGGTCAGCAGCTCGGGAATGCCTTCCCCGCTAACGGAGCTGGTGGGTATCAGGGGCACCTGCCAGCCGTACCCCTGGGAGTTCCTATGGCCCATGGCCAGCATGTTCTTGAGGTCGGTGACGGTTCGATGGGCATCCGAGCGATCGCACTTGCCCACCACGTGAATGTCGGCGATCTCCAGCACTCCCGCCTTGATGGCCTGGATGTCGTCCCCAAGACCCGGGGCCGACACCACCAGGGTGGTATGGACGGCCTGCACCACGTCGATCTCGTCCTGACCGACCCCGACGGTCTCGATCAGGACCACATCGTATCCGGCGGCGTCCAGGATGTCGACTCCGCTGAGCGAGGCCCGGGCCAGCCCCCCCAGGGCTCCCCGCGTGGCCATGCTGCGAATGAAGACACCGGGATCGGTCACCAGCTCGTTCATGCGAATCCGATCCCCCAGGATGGATCCTCCCGAAAAGGGGCTGGAGGGATCGACGGCAATCACGCCCACGCTTCGCCCGCCGGCTCGCAGGGCCTTGCAGAGCCGGGTGACCAGCGCCGATTTGCCGCTCCCGGGCACGCCGGTGATCCCCACCACGTGCGCCTTGCCGGTATGGCGGTAGATCTCGGCCAGCGCCTCGTGGCAAGCCTCTTCCCCGGATTCCGCATGGGTGATCATACGGGCGACGGCGGTCAGCCGTCCTTCCAGAACCTGTTGCACCAGCGCTAAAGGCGGAACCGCCCTTCCCATGGCTTAAAGCTCCTTCTCCAGTTTCCGGTTGAGCTCGCGAAACACGTCGCGGTCGTCCACCACCCGCCGCGCCTTGAAGTCGGTCCTCGGGAGGGTGTCGGGCGCCAGCGCCTCCACCCGGGCCCGAATTCCCAGAATCCGCTGCAGCAGGCCGGCCGTCCGGTCCCGGAACGCCCTCAGGGCCTCCTGACCGGTCCCGAAGACGGCCCGAGTGGGCTCCACCTGGACCAGCAGCTCGTCCATGGTCCGCTCGCGGGAAATCACGATGCGGTGCTCTCCCCCATAGTCGGCCATGGTATTGAGTGCCGCGTCGATCTCGTTGGGATAGACATTCTCGCCCCGAATGGTGAAGGCGTCGTCGATGCGGCCGAAGATGCCGTTGGGCAGGCGCGGATAGGTGCGCCCGCAGGGAGTGGGCCCCTCTTCCCACAGGGTCAGGTCCCCGGAGAGCAGGCGAATCATGGGCTGCGAGGTCCTCTCCAGATGGGTGTAGACGGGCGTGCCGCGTTGACCGAAGGGGACCCGCCGGAAGGAGGCCGGATCGCACACTTCAGTGTAGACCAGGTCCTGCCAGAGCAGCATGCCGTCGGTCTCGGCCGTGCCGGCGCAGTTCATCCAGGGAGTCATTTCGGCCATGGATCCGGAGTCGACCACCTTGGCCCCGAAGGCTTGCTGAATCCTGTCCCGAACGCCCGGCACCGACCCGCCGGGCTCACCCGAGAAAAACAGGATCTCGAGACCGAACTCAGTGGGGTCAACACCCTGGCTCCCGGCCGTCTCCGCCAGGTGCAGCGCATAGGAGGGCGTGGAATAGAAGGCCGTGGGCTTGATCTGCCGCAGCCACCCCACCGCCCGCGCCGTCATCCCGGGAGCACCGGCTCCGAAGGGAAAGGACCTGGCCCGCAGCCGCTCGGAGCCGATCAGGGTTCCCCAGGATCCCCAGTAGAGGCTGAAGAGGGAGGCGATGAAGACCGTGTCTCCCGGCCGCAATCCCATGCCCCACATGATCCGGGCGTGGGCGTTGCCGATGGCCTCCCAGTCCCCCCTGCCGACGGCAAAGGCCGTGGGTTGACCGGTGGTCCCGGAGGTTCCGTGGATGTGGTGGATCTCCGCCTCGGGAATACACAGGTAGTCGCCGAAGCTGGGAACCCGGGCCTGGGATTCTCTCAAGTCCTGCTTGGTGATGACCGGGACCCTCTCCTCGAAGTCCTCCAGGCTCCCGAGGTGATCGGGATGGAAACCGGCGCTGTCCCAATGTCTCCGGTAGAAGGCCGAACGCTCGTAGGCATATCGCGTCACCTGCTTCAGCCGCTCCAGGATCAGCGCGTTGCGCTCTTCCGGCGGCATGGTCTCGCGCCGGGGAAACCAGTACTTGCTGGCGGGATCAGGCAGGTAGTCCGGGTTGTAGTTCGGTGGGAACGACCAGTCCTCGATGGGGAACCTCCTCCGTCACCGCGGGCCTCGCTCCCGGACCAGGCGCCGCATGGACTCGACGATCGCCTGCGGCGGCGTGTCCTGGAGCAGGACCTCGCTCACACCCATCCGTTTGAGTTCCACCACGTCCTCGTCGGGCATCACCCCGCCGCCCACGACGGCGATGTCGCTGCCGTGCTGCCCGCGAAGCAGCTCCAGCACCCGGGGAAACACCGTCATTTGAGCTCCGGAAAGGATGCTGATGCCCAGGATGTCGACATCCTCCTGGACGGCTGCCAGAGCCACTTCCTCGGGAGTGCGGTGGAGCCCGGTGTAGATGACGTCCATGCCGGCATCGCGCAGGCACCGAGCCACGATCTTGACCCCTCGGTCATGGCCGTCCAACCCGACCTTGGCGATCATGACGCGGATTGGCTGGGTGTTCGGTGCTTGCATCCTGTGCTTACCTCATCCTGAACCGGCTCCAACAGAAGACTTCTGCCTGGGCAGGATCTGTTTACACACTGGCAGGCATTGAGCAGACGGCTTGCGGGGACCTACTCTACACCAGCGTCGTCACCCTCTTCCTCGTCATCGTTCTCCGCCTGTACCGCTTCCATGCCGCTGGAGTCAACGCGCCATCGCTCCTTTGCCCATTCGAGCAACTTCACGCGACGGTCGTCGATAGATTCTCTTGTCCAGTCGTTGTACCGGGCAACCTCTTGCTCCTGGAAAAATGGCGACCCCGCATAGCAAGGACCATTGGCGTCAATTGGGCCCTTCTTTTCGGGGAACGGCTTGTTGCTATAGAAGGAGTTATGCTTAGTTAGCGTTAGGTTTCCGATGTCATGCACGTATTTCTTGTGGGTGTCCGTATCGAAGCGCTTTTGCCAGTAGAGCCGGTCTTTTATGGACTGAGGAAGCACATGCTCAATAGTGTCCTTAAGACTCTTGCTGAATATATCTGCCCACTTGATTTTCGGTGGCGCGCCCTTGGCCGATGCCAGGTGCTCCTCGTATTCGTACAGGAAATACCTATAGCCCCTTTCCTCATTGTACCAATCTCGAGGCGTCCCTGCGTCTGTATACAGGTCGAACCGACGCCTAAGGTTCCGGGCGCTGTAACACCGTTTGATCTCCCGGACGGTTTCACCGAAATCTATTCTTCCGTGAGCCACTTTGTATGCGAGGCGAAACATGGATGGCTGCCTATAGTTGCTACGGAGTTGTGCTACTCGATAGACGCGGAAGGCGAATAGTTCGCAAAGCCGCACGACCTCAAGGTACTTCTCTGGATCGGAGGGCCAGCGCATTCTTACAGCCATAAGCAGTGGCAGAAAGGTTGCGGTTGCTCCGATTCTCAAAAACTTCGAGTTCCAGAGTTTGACATCATTCTGCACTCTGGGCTCCGAATAGAATGAAGCGAAAGCCCGGTCTCTGTTCGGCCTCCGCGCATCGCAGTAGCAGGTGCAGGCTTTCAAGAGTCCCTCTATGTACTCATTCAATTCGCTCATTAACCCGGCGTGTTGGTCACGGTAATCCCGCAAATCGAATTTACTCTTGACGCTCTTACTGCCGTACCAGTTGCTAGCTCTTGGGTCATACCGCATGAGCCAGTGCGTACGGAGCAGTTGCTCTTCATCTGAAGGCAAACTCAATCCTGCCGCCATTAATTGCTTCAAGATTTGCGCCCACACATTGTTTACCAAATCGGCAAGGTCATTCTTGGTTTCCTTTCTCACATCAAGAGTTGAGGCGGCGTACAGCAGGTAGTTCTTGACCTTCTCCAAGTTGGTTAATGGCTTGCCCCGGTCGTTCATCACCTCGAAGATGACACCGACCTCTGCTTCGTGCTCCACTTGGTACACGTTGAAGTGCAGACGGTTAGTGACCTTGGTTTGCAGGTCCCGTAGCCATTTTTCTCCGGCTGCCACGTTCCCTCCCGCCTGGTGCAGAAAGTCAGCAATCTGTTCCTTCGCATTCAAGAGCCGCTCTGCTGAAGATATCGGTGGCCCCGTAACGTCCAATGTCTCCGGCAGAATGCCGGACTTGAAGAAGCGATCGGTGTCCTCATTTAGATACAGCTTATAGAGCGGCCGCCCTTCGTCGCTCTTGCACACGACATAATTCTTTCTGATTCCCCGCGCGAGGGCGTTACTGCCCTCATACACGCTTAGTGCTCGACTAATCTCATTAAGCAGCAGCACGATGGTCGTAAGGCGCTGCTGTCCATCCACAACATCTGCCTCAACGTAACTAGTTCCTTCATCGTCCGTCTTCTTTGTAGCATCGGAGCACTGAAAGAGGACGATAGTACCCGTGTAGTGGTGGCGCGCGGAACTGAGCAGTTCCAAGTCATCCAGAAACTCCGCGACCTGCTTTTGTTCCCATGCGTACCCCCGTTGGTAGTCAGGAACCCGAAATAGTCGGTTATTGAACAGTTCTTGGAGGGACACGGTGTTATTCACAATATGACTCCAATGGGAACGCCCGTCGCTCGTAGCCCTGTTGGGCAACAAACGGAATTACACTGCACACTTACAGATTCAACGTGCTCGCGTTGCCACCTCGCGCTGGCAGGTTGGGCGCTATAGGGTGGTACTGGCTTCGGAGGCATCTGTCCGCGAAGAATGATTGATGCAGGTCCATTAAGTATGAACAGACCTGGATTGGCGGGAGTTACACGGCCATGCTCCAAAGACTGCCTGACCGCCCCTTGTTTGCTGGCCGGGACGCGGCGAGCCTTCTACCGTAGCGCATCCTAAACGATACGCCTGTCGGGGTCAATCGCCGTCCCAGGGTGATCCCACGCTCCCGGATTTGGGGTGGCTTGCACTCCTCACTAGAATCCCGGACGGCCGTGATAGGATAGGGCACATCTCTTGGTCTTCAACGCAAACAAGGGACGGCTCTCGGGTGGCTGCCACAGAGACCGCCCTCATATCTCCTGGAGGAATCGAATCATGAAACGCCGCCAACTGCTGCAAGCCGGATCCCTGGGCGCGCTGGCCGCCGGAATGGGTTCCCTTGGGCCGTCTTCCACCGGAGCCTCCCTGCTGGCGGCTCAACAGCAGCGTTCCGGACTGCCGCCCATCAAGATCACCGACGTCAAGTGCATCCTGACGGCGCCCGCCGGACGCCGGCTGGCCGTGGTCAAGGTCTCGACCAGCGAACCCGAGTTGTACGGACTGGGGTGCGCCACCTTCACCCAGCGGATTCGCACCGTGCAGACAGCCGTGGATGTCTATCTGAAGCAGTTTCTGGTGGGCAAGAGTCCCTGGGATATCGAGGACATCTGGCAGTCCTCTTTCTTCAGTTCCTACTGGCGCAACGGACCGGTCCTGAACAACGCCCTCAGCGGGGTCGACTCGGCTCTGTGGGACATCCTGGGAAAATGGACCGGCCTGCCCGTCTACCAGTTGCTGGGAGGCAAGAGCCGCCGAGCGGTGGACACCTACAGGTCGGCCGGCGGCCGCACCTTCGAAGAGCTGGTCGATTCGTTCCAGCAGTTGCGGGAGCAGGGCTATCGCCACATTCGCTGCGAGCCGGTGGTGCCGGAAGCCTCTCCTCCCGCCGGTCCGGAGAACGCGGCCCGACCCGCCAACCAGCGGACACGCATCTGGGAGGCGGCCCCCTTCGCCCGGGCGCTTCCCCGGTTTTTCGGGAAGCTGCGGGAGCGGTTCGGCGAACAGGTCGAGCTGCTGACCGACGTCCACGAGCTGCTGCCCCCCATTCTGGCCATCCAGTTGGCCAAGGAGCTGGAACCCGTCCGGATGTTCTTCCTGGAAGATCCGCTCTCTCCGGAAGACGTCGGATACTTCAAGCATCTGCGCCAGCAGAGCAGCACCCCCATCGCCATGGGCGAGCTGTTCAACAACCCCAACGAATGGCTGGACATCATCAGTCAGCGGCTGATCGATTTCATCCGGGTCCACATCTCCCAGATCGGCGGCATCAGCATGGCCTTCAAGCTCTCCCACTTATGCGAGTTCTTCCGGGTACGGACCGCCTGGCACGGCCCCGGCGACACCTCGCCGGTGGGGCACGCCGCCAATATTCATCTGAGCCTGGTCGTCAACAACTTCGGCATCCAGGAATTTCACGGCCTCACCCAGTCCGAACGGGACGTCTTCCCCGGAAGCCCGCAGGAAAGGGGAGGCTATGTCTACATCAACGAAGCGCCGGGCATAGGGGTTGACCTGGACGAGAAGCTGGCGGCCCGCTTCCCCGTGAATGACGACCCCAGCTTCGACCTGCACTGGGGCAACATGCGGCGCAAGGACGGCACCATCGTCAAACCCTGAACCCAATGAGGGTTCTCCACAAAGGCCAATAAGAGGAATCCACGAAGGAGATTCACGGAGAACGCCACGGGAAAAAGAGGAATCCACGAAGGCACACGAAGGACGACGAAGGGCCACTAAGGCGTTGGAGAAAACTCAAGAGGGATCCGCCAGAGGTCGGGGATGGGGAAAAGATTCGTACGAAGGGCGCTACAGTATCTGTAAAGCAGGCGAAATATCAGTCTGCAAAGGGATTCCTGGGGTTGCAAGAGACTCGAAAGGGATCCATGAAGGGCCACGAAGAAAGACACCAAGAAGAAAAAGCTATCCACGAACTTCGTGTTCCTTCGTTTCCACTCGTGGGAGCCTTTTGCAAAATTCGCAGATAGCGGGAATTTTCACGGGGGGAAAGATCAAGGAGGGCAGGTGGAAGGAGGGGCAAGACCACTGTCTGTTGTATCATGAAGGTGTCTGAACCACATGATGAACGGAGGTGGAACTTGCCCCTTAGGGAAACCCTATCACGACACTGGTTCCGGTTTCAACGAGAGCTGTTTCCCCTGCTGGAGGAGGTTTTGGGGCCTCTGGGAGAGCGTTACCAGCGGCTGGTGCAGGTATTGGAGTTGGTGCGGGTGGAGGAGTTGCTGCCTTACAGTCGGGGCTGGCGTGGCCGGCCGCTGGAGGATCGGGCAGTGCTGGCGCGGGCCTATCTGGCGAAGTCGATGCTGGAGGTGGAGACCACGCGGGGTTTGGTGGAGCGGCTGAGGAGTGAGGGGAGGCTGCGGCGGCTGTGCGGCTGGGAGAGGGCGTGGGAGGTGCCGAGCGAGTCGACCTTCTCGCGGGCCTTTGCGGAATTCGCTGAGAGCGACCTGCCGGGGCGTTTGCACGAGGCATTGCTGGAGGAGACGCTGAAGGGCCACTTGGCGGGGCATGTGTCGAGGGACTCGACGGCGATTGCGGGACGGGAAAAGCCAGCGGCCAAGGCTGCCCCGGAGGCCAAGCGGAAGCGCCGGCGGGGCCGGCCGCCGAAGGGCGAACGACGGCCCAAGCGGTTGAGCCGGCTGGAGCGGCAGGGGTCGATGACGCTGGAGGAAATGTTGAAGGAGTTGCCCAAGGCCTGCGACATCGGCGTCAAGCGCAACGCCAAGGGGCATCAGGAGAGCTGGACCGGCTACAAGCTGCACCTCGACGCCATTGACGGCGGGATTCCGGTCAGTTGTCTGCTGACCTCGGCCTCGGTGCATGACTCTCAGGCAGCCATCCCGCTGGCGACGCTGACGGCAAGGCGGGTCGAGAGTCTCTACGACTTGATGGACAGCGCCTACGATGCGCCGGAGATCCGGGCCTTCAGTGAGAAGCTGGGGCATGTGCCGATTATTGACGTCAACCCCCGCCGAAGAGCTGCCTTGAAAGCCGAGCGGAAGCGGGAGGCACTGGCCCGGCGCTGTATCGGCCAAGTGACTCCCGAGGCGCGGCGCTACCGGGAACGCTCGACGGTGGAGCGGGTCAACGGACGGCTCAAGGAGGAGTTTGGCGGGAGGCAGGTGAGGGTTCGCGGCCCCGACAAGGTGAGGTGCCACCTGATGTTCGGCATTCTGGCCCTGACGGTGGATCAGTTGATGCGCCTGACGCTCTGAAAACCGGGTTGCCACCCCCAACCGCACAGCAGGTTCGCCCGCCTCAAGGCCGGGAGCGGGTAAGCTGTGCCTGCGTCCGGCGACCGCTGGCCATCCGGCCATCAGATTCGGGCTTTTTCCTTCAAAAGGGTCTTTGCAGCTGGGTTGTCACCGCCGGAACATCACTGTTGCCAGCCCAATGTCATGCCCGATTCCGAATTTTGCAAAAGGCTCGTGGTTCAACTTCATTAACGACCGGCCGTTTTTCCTCGAATGATCTGCATGCCGGGGCGGGGATGCGGCCAACCTGGAGGTCACATGAAAAAACAGATTTCAAGCTGGGTGGCCCTGCCCTTCCTGGCCTTTGCGGCTGCCGGTTGCCAGCAGGAGGGGCCCGCGGGCGGAGCCGGCGCCGTGCCCGCGGACGACAAGCCCCCGCGCGTCGCCGCTGCCGAGCTGGACAAACTCATGCAGGAGGAGGCGCTGCTGCTGGATGTTCGGGAGCCCAAGGAGCTGGAAGAGCTGGGGACCCTGGAGGGCTACGTCAATATCCCCATCGGCCAGCTTGAGGAGCGCCTGGACGAGCTGCCCAAGGACAGGCTGATCGTCACCGCCTGAAACGGCGGCGGACGGGCCGCGCGTGCCGCGGCCTTACTCAAGAAGAACGGATTCCGGACGGCCGGCTCCTGCGGGCTGAGAAGCTACAAGGGAAAGAGGATATTCCCCAAGCCCGGGGGTTGAGGGGCGGGAGCCCGAAGGGCGACGGTTGGAATGCGGCAGAGCGGCGGGCGATCGGGCATCCCCCAACTTCACGCCAGTGCTTGCCTGCAGTACTCCAGCGACTCCCTGACGCCTTCCAGGGAAGGCTGATCCTTGATCTCGTGCTCGATGTTGGCTGGAATCGGGTACTTCCCCGCCTTCAGTTGCTGCAAGACCTCCCTGATGGGCGTATCCCCGGTCCCGAACTTCAGCACCGGCGACTGGGGACCCAGCCCCTTCTTCCGGTCCTTGAGGTGCAGGGTGACAATCCGCTGGTGGTGCCGATCGATGTAGTCCACCGGATCGAACCCGGCAGCCACGAAGTGGCCGATATCCAGATTGACGCAGATGTAGGGAGAATTCCCCTCCATGGCCGCCGCAAAATCCTGCGGACCGTCGAAGACATCCTCCTTGCCGCCGTGGGCGTGGTTGTGCATCCCGACCCTGATCCGGTGCTTGCCGGCGAAGGAGTCGATCAATCGCGCCAGGCTGGGCTTCGCTGAAGCCGTGATTACTTCGGTGCCCAGCGCCCGGGCCATGAGGAAGCCCCGATCGACTTCCTCGGGGCTCATGGTCTTCTGAAAGCTGTAGTTGTATGAGTTGAGCCCGATGCCGGCCTGCTCCAGCTTGCGGCCCTTGTCCTCAAAGAAGCTGAGCGAGGTCTCCAGCCGCCAGCGGCGCAGCTCGGCGGGCTCCAGCCCCCTGGGCTCGATGTGTCCCTGCCAGAGCTCGCAACTGTCGATGCCGACCTCGACCATGGCATCGATAGCATCCTCGAAGGAGCGATCCCGAAAACTGTAACTCTGGACGCCGATCTGAACGCCCTCAATCAGGGAGCTGGCTGCTTTCCTCCGGCAGCCGGCCTGGATCGGCAGCAGCCCCGCCCCGGCCAACAGAGCCATGTTCCTGGCAAAGGTGCGCCTCGAAATCGTTTTCATGGGTATGCCTCCCTTTGGAAAGATCGGACCCACACCAGCTTAACCCGCATTCCTTGCCCGCGGGCTGCACCCGCAAAGCGCGTGCCGCGGGCGAAGGAAACGTCTTATGAAAATAGCCCCCCGGGCGCCAGCCCGGGAATTCCAGCAAGCCGCGAAGCGGCGTCAGCAGGTAGCCGTGGGCGTAAGCCCATGGAAACCGTCGCGTTAAAGTCGAGCCGCGTAGGCGGCGGTAGCAATCATCCCGCCGCTCGACATCAAACCCGTCACCGTCCGCTCAACAACCCCTTGTCCACCTTGCAGACCATGGTATAGGCCGGGTCGAAGATGTTTCCCAGCTCGTATCGGACGCACTGGGACAAGAGCAGATTGGCCCCCAGCCCGTCCAGGCCATAGTCCTGCTGCAGCCAGCGCAGCATCTCGGTGGTGGCGTGCTGGGTGGCCTGATCCAGCGGCCGAGCATTCCCGACGGTGAAAATCCATTCGTCGTTTTCACCTCGCGGCCACCCGATCGACTTGCCCTTGAGAACCCGCAGGGTGACGCGGACATCCATGGAAATCTCGATCCCGGTGCCCACGATCTCCCCGTCCCCCTGCACAGCGTGTCCGTCTCCCAGAAAAAACAGGGCTCCCGGCTCGAAGACCGGGAAATAGACCGTCGTCCCCGCCACAAACCCCCGATAGTCCATGTTCCCGCCGTGCTCGGCAGAGGTCGCGGTGGAGATGGCCTGTCCGCCCTTGGCCGCCACGCCGAAACAACCCAGCATGGGCTCCAGCGGGATCACAAGCTGCCCCAGTTTGGACTCCGGGCCGACCAGGGTGGCGGTTCCCTTCTTGGCCTCCACCCTCCACTCAGCCACCAGAGCCGGGGGCAACTGGCGCACGTAATCGGGATCCACCACGTTGGGCGCAACCGCCGAATAACAAAACCCGTAGGCGCGGTTGGGCCGGATTTCCTCCAGGTCCACCGCCAGGGTATCGCCGGGCTCGGCGCCCTCCACGTAAAAGGGCCCGGTCTGAGGGTTGCTTCTGGGCGTCACCTGCTCGCGCCGGTGGTCGACCCCCCAGGCGTCCACCGTCGTGGTCACCAGCGTATCGCCGTCGCCCACCCGCAATACCGGCGGGTGCGGCCCCAGGGTGGTGTGGTATCGGGTGGGAGTGAAATGGTGCTCCATGGCTTGGGACTCCGGTTCAGGTTCAGGTTCAGAACGATCCAGTGGCTCCGGCGCGGCTGGCCGGTCGCCTCACCCGGTTGGCTGACGCACCCGCGGCACAGCCCATCTTCCGTATGCCTTCTCGGACCCGGAACCGCAGCGGCCTCAAGGACCCGTCTGGGTCAGCCAGGCAAGGACTTGCTCCCGAGGACGCTCGTCCGACTCAATCTCCAACAGGTCGGCCTTGCCGGCCAGCTCATAGGCCTGCCGAAACCAATCGGTACTGAAGGACTCCCCTGCATTGTGGATCAGCAGCCGGGTGGCCGGCGCCAGCATGGCGGCGGTCTTGAAGTCCCCCGCCCGCCTCAGCACCGGAACGTAGAGACGCTCCAGGTAGGACTGGTCCTCCTCGCTCGAGAAACGGGACACGTCCACCAGGGTGCGGTTTAGCCGCGGAGCAAGCGCCCGAGCCAGCAGGCACCACAGCCCTCCCTCCCCCACGCCCACCAGATTCACCCGGGCCACCTCCGGCCGGCTCTCGAGGTAGGCGATGGCTGTCAGAATGTCCTGAACCCGATTGGAGTCGTCGGTCCGATTGTAGGTGGTAAAGAACGGGTCGCTCATATCCCGCCTGGCCTTGGCCGCGCCCGTGTTGAAGGCGTCAATGGACATCACCAGGTGTCCCCGGGCCAGCAGCGGCCGGACCCAGGATGCGCCCGGCGCCTCAAGCGCCGCCTTGCCCTCGGGGTGAACCAGCAGCGTGGCCGTCAGATTCCTGCGTTTCCCTCTTGGGAACCACAGAACGGCCGGCACCCTGTCGCCACGGCCCCCGCGCCCGATATGAAACTCCCGGCTCGCACCCGGCTTGGGAGAGGGAACGGGAACAGCCACCACTTGGTCGGGATTCGGAGTGTCGACGGCCAGGGCGTGTTGCAGCGCCGGGGACATGAGCTCCCGGAACCGGGACAGGCCTTCGGAGTCCCGGGGCCGGAGCTCTTCGATCTGCCGCCGGTAGCTGTCCTTCAGAGAGGCCAGCATCTCCTCCTCGGTGACCGCGGATTCGGGAAGCTCTCGACCAAAGAAGACCAGCATTTCCGAGGGACTCCCCAGGCGAAAGCGCTTCTCGGCGAACTGGCTGGCGTCGCTCTCCCCCAGCAGCCAGCGGCCGAACCAGGCATAGACGGACTCCCGGCTCTCCCGGTTGAAGTTGTGGTCGGCCATGGTCTGCATGGTCTGCACCTTGTGGCCCGCGCCGAGCAGGCGATAGACGCTCTGGACGGCGGGAAATTCCACCCGGGGGGTCTCCCGTGTCCAGTCCCCCGAGGCCGAGACCATCAACAGCGGCCGGGGCGCCATCAGGGCCGCGACCTCCATGTTGTTGGTGTCGAGCCTGAGGTTGGCCTGGTTCTCGCAGATGCAGCCGCCCTGCATGTAGTGGGAAATCATGTTGACCGGCGCCGACACCTTGACTCGATCGTCAACCGCGGTCAGCAGGAAAGTCTGGGTCCCCCCTCCCGAAGCCCCGGTGCAGCCGATCCGGCCGGGGTCCACGTCCGGCAGGGACTGCAGGAAATCCACCGAGCGAATGCTATTCCAGAGCTGAATCCCCAGCCAGCCGATGCCCCACAGGCTGAAGCTCCTGTCCAGAGGACGACGATGGTCCTTGACCTGGCGGCTGTCGTTGTAGGCCAGCATGTCGTAGGCAAAGACCACGTGGCCCTGCCGGGCCAGGTTGATCGCGAGGCCCGGCATCGAAGCGAGGGACTGATTTACCAGCCGCCCGTAAGCCCAATGGCCATGGGGAGTCAGGATTCCCGGGAAGGGGCCCTTCTTCCCCAACGGACGGTAAAGATTCCCGGCGACGTAAAACCCCGGATAGCTCTCAAAAAAGACCTTCTCGATGGAATAGTCCCCCTTGGAAACCTTCCCAAAGATTCGCGCCTTGAGGGGACTCTTCTCCACCGGCGGCCAAAGCCCGGCGCTGACCTCTATCTGCCGCCGCAGATCCCCGGCCCGCTGCAACCAGGCCTTTTCGGTGAGAAACGGCTGGAAGGTATAAGGCAGGTGCAGGTGGCGTATCCCGGTAGCCCGCCGGTCGATCTCCGGCAAACCGGGCAGTCCTTGGGCTCCGGTGGTTGCGCTCAGAAGCAGAAGACCGACGCTGACCAGCATGATGTAATTGCCAGAGATCATGGATGCCTCGCTGCGAGTTGACGATGGAACTTCGACGCAGTGGAAAAGCGCTTTGCTTTGCCACTCAACGCGCCAACTCTCTCCTAAAACCACACCTGTGAGTCCCTCATCGAGGGCGGGGAAAGGTGTAATGCAAGCGTTCATACGGAAGTGGGGCCTTGAATCGGAACCCGAACAGCTAGCCGGTCTCGCACTTCCTGGTAGATTGGGATGTTAATTCCCTGGGCAACTTCCAGAGTCACGGCCAAGCCGTAACGTACGCGGGCATGCATATCGCTGGCATCAGCACGACAGTTGACTTTGATCGTAATCCTATCTCCATCCTGGAAGGCCACTGCATTGTCACTTTCGAGAACTTCGTGCTGAATAGTGCCCCTTTGAACCGCACGGTGGTCGGCACAGATGCGATCGGTCACAATTGGATTCTTGGGATTGAACCAAAGGTGAGCAACCCGATAGTTTTGACGGCTGCTATTCACTGGAGATAGCCATGCAAGCGTAATTGTCAAACGCCTACGCTCATTTATTGCGGACAAGCTGGGCGGCAACGGAAGTTGGAACTCAGCACCTTCGCCATCATCTAATTCACCAAACCCCAGTACTGTGACCCGTTGTTCCGTGCAGTTCATAACCTTGGCAAGATCAGCCGATCCATATCCCAAGAACCGTGCAAGATAATCTCTAAAGGAACGACTGTTTTGGGCATTCCTGAGTGCCTCGAACGGAATCTGTGTATCTGTCCAATCTGCGCCGTGCACAAGCAGTGTTTTGATCAGAACCACATCGAAATCCACGGCCAGAGCTGTGTCCGGTTGCCGACGAATTTGTTCGATCAGGTCGTAGAGAAAGCTAGCCGCACGTGAGGCCAAGGCTGCCGCGTTGCTCGTACCTCTCGTGTGTGTCGTTCGGTTCAACTGTCCCGCGCCACCTGGAGCCGCCACGCGTTGACCCGGAGGAACAGAATATATGTAGGTCTGCAGAGTGGCCTTTGCGTGGGAATTCCCCAGTTTCTCGGCCAGCAACTGCCTACCGCCCGGCAGAAAAACCTCAGGCTTGATGGCGCGCCGGTATCCTGGCCCCTGAGCGCTAGTGACGCTCGGAAGACTTGTCCGTACAAAAGGGTCGATTAGATGGCTTGGCGATGGAGACGAAGCATCCGTGTGGATTGCTCCAATTGTGAGGCCATTTAACGTCTCGGCCGGTGACAACAAGCGGCGGTTGCGGGTGTCCACTGCGACGGCCTTAACCACGGCCCGTTCCCGATCCTCGGCCGTCAGATTTCTCAAGGAGGATCGTGGAAGGTCCAGTTCAAGATCGCGCAGATGGTTGCCGGCACTGACTATGAATAGCACATTGTACTTCCACGCGAGCCAATCCAAGAGTCGCGCCCAGGAACTCATCGCGCGCCCGAGGGGGCGGGCCGGGTCGCATACAGACAAGTTGATTATGCGAATGCTGGGTGCTGCAGCCGATTCACCGTTTTCGGTTTCGTATAGTCTCCGGACTGCTCGATGCACAAGATCGATAGGCAGGACATTCGCAGGTATGGCTTCGAAAAATTCGCCGTCGAAACCACGCCGTGGCTGCATGATCGGTCTGCTGTAAAGGGGTCTTCCTACTGCATTACCATGCTCATTGACATCTCCGTGACAGATGAGTGATGACATAGCGGTGCCATGCACGCGCTCGTGCACTTGGTAGGAGTTCTCGTAGTCATCCGGGTCGTCGACGATCAAACGGTTTTCGAGGAGTTGATGCCCGGCCAAAGGCATGCCGTCGAACAAGGCTACGATGGGGTCTCTCTGTGGTAGATTCGGTTGCGGATGCTCCTGTAGACTATCTGTCCCGGTGTCGTCCGATATGCGGACCACACACTGCCCTACCGGACGGACGTGCATGACGTCTTCACACCGGAGCAAGTGAATATCACGGAACGCTTCTGGCCGGTCGATAATGTTCTGAATTTGAGTTCGATGGATTCGTCCCAAAATGCCATGGTAGGCGATTTCGGGAATAACACACTGCCGTATGACTTCTCCCTCCAACGACCTGACGACGCTGCGAAGATTAAACTCAACTTGTTCGCGACGTCGTTCGCTATTTCTAAACCACAACTCGGCTTCGAAGGGAACGTTTTCTTGTCCGTACTGTAGGCGATCACGCCAGTCTTCCCAGATTCCTGTGTCCCTAATTCTGTCCTCTACGTCCCACGGGCGTATGGAATGAAGGTGTTGAAACGCCTGCTTCAATGGTGCCAAGCCAGTGCCAAACTTAGTTTCGGGGTTCTTGCGCCACGTCCCGAAAAGGCCGTGCAGCTGTTGCAACGCTCGCTGATCAGTCATGACCAGGAAGAGTTGGCCTCTCAATTGCTTTTCCGGACTCTTCGCGTCCTCGAATCCGTGGTCCGGCGAAATGTCATCGATCTCGTACTCACCCAACCATTCCAAACCCTTTACCTTGCGCACTGCTCTAATGAAGTTCTGTATTGGGCCAATTGTCTCAAGCACCAAGACCTGCTCTGGTTGCAATCCGACCGGATTGTCCTGAAGGGCTAGGCGTTTTGCTTCCATGGCGTCTTGCAGACGCTGGAACTGCGGCGCCAAGCGTTCCGCTTGGCGTGAACTGTCCGGGATTCTAAGTTCCCCTCCACGGCGGGAACGTACAGCGCGCTCGGCGCGGGTCGGTTCAGGAAAGACAAGAAGCGGGTAGTCAGTCTCTGCCATGATTACGCACTAGCTTCCGGATTACCAGACTTGGGGAGCGTGAAGCGGTTCTTCCACTGACGCAGGTGCCTTTCAACGATGTTTTTGATATCTGCATCCGGCTGTTCCAACACGACTTTTCGGAGAATTTCGGTTCCAAAGTCTTCGACCTCCGCGAAGCTCAGCCCCTTCAATCTCTGGGCGAGGCTACGCGGCGATAGTCCCAACGTGTGTCCAGTTCGCCTTTCGAATCGTTTAAACCATTCCTCGATCTGACCCTGTTTCGGCATTGGCAACTCCAAGCGAACCTGGAAACGCCGCCACACGGCACGGTCAAGTAGTTCAGGATGGTTGCTAGCCGTCACAACGACAACATAACTAGGCAGGGCATCGATCTGTAGGAGCAGCGAGCTGACCACACGCTTGATTTCCCCCGTCTCTTGAAGATCACCCCGTTCTTTACCTACGACATCGAATTCATCGAAGAACAGCACACAGTGGCGTGATCGGGCGTGTTCGAAGACCTGGCTGATCCGCTGTGCAGTCTCTCCCAGGTAGCTGCCGATGACCGCTTCATAGCGAACCATCATTAAGGAAACATTCAATACATTGGCGATTGCCTCTGCTAGAGCGGTCTTGCCATTCCCTGGTGGCCCTGCCAATAACACACGATTGCGGGGCTCGAGAGCGTAAGAGCGGAGTAGATCGGCCCGGTGTTGTTCCGCCACCAACTCGCGAATGATTTCCTCAGCCTCTTTAGGCAAGATCATATCTTCGAGACAACGTGCCGGGACCACCTCGGTCACGAGTGGACCCACAGGCGGGCGCACCGACGCAGGAGCAGGTGCTCTGTAGCGTCCGTTGTTGTCTATCTGAAGTTGTGCAAGGAGTCGGTCAGCAAGAATAGTGTGCTTTTTGGCACGTTCATCTACAGCCAGGGCTTCGACAATCTTCTGGAACTGCGCCTGGTCGCCTCGCGTGCCGGCCTTTACCAGATTGAGAATCAGATCTGCTCGCGCCATCGCTATCCTCGTTTCTCCATCTCAATAGTGTCTTCCAGCAACCCCCTCCGTCTGCTCAACCGCAACGACAATTGCACCGCGGGTCTCCTCAAGAGCGAGTCTTAGACTGGTAATCCACGAATCAGGCCTTCTCCAACTCGGCATTTAGGATGGAATTACGCCGGTCATTGACAAGCAGCCGATCACGTCGCTACCCGCGATTTCACGAGCTTCCGCAGGGTTACAGATGGTTCCATCGCTGAGGTGGCGGTTTGAAGGGAAAGCAAATCCCATGTTTCGTCTGCGATAGCGATCGAATAGGGCACGACTTGAGCGCAGCCAGCGTCGGCCTCTTGCTCCAGTGCGTGTTCTCACGAATGAGTCTCTTCTGTCATGCTTCCTCGAGCTTCGAGATTTCGGCTTCAACATAGGTATGAAACCCCACAACGGCAGCAAAACAGCGAAAGCGTTTACGCAGTGGAGTCCGAGCAACGCTCAGAACCAAGAAAATACCAAGTCTTTGTATCGCAGAACTGGTTCCCCACCGCACCACCCTGTGCACTGCCACGAGATATTCCGCCTGTGAACCGCCGACAAGAAACACTAATCACGGCCCCAACCAGCAGCACCATTACCTGCACCATTACCTGTTCAGTTACCGCTTTGACGGCCTTCCCTCGTGGAAAATTGTGGACGGGAGCGTCTCTCGATAGACCCGTGCCAAAAACTCCGGCCTGTTCGGTCCATTAGAGCGGCAATCCAATGCCAAAACTCACCTGCCAGATGAAGTGAACCTGAACCGGCCAGATTACTTGGGTTGCGCCGACCTCGCTATGGGTACGGCAGTGAAACCACACATGTTGGTCATTGCCTCCAGACGTTTGCGCAAACGTTGCTTCAACTGAGTGGTGTTCTCGTACGCTGGGCAGTTGCGGTGCGCCACATCGAAATGCAATTTCGCGCCCTTTTTGCGGAAAAGGATCACGCGCTTGTCTCGTGCGTGAGCGTGCCCGATTTCGTAGTACACGTTAGGACGCTCATGGGTCAGATCGGTCATGAGGAACTCGCTGGATTCGATCTCATGTAGAATTCTATCCGTGATAGCGCCATCATATTCAATCTCGTCTGCCGTGCTGGCATGAAGTCCGAATTCGTTGAACACCTCTTTGATGCCATACTTGATGTCTTCGAGTTCAGGATTGCTGTTGTCGATCGCCATCATTATGAACGCGGTGTTGGGTCGGTATTTCGAAGTGTCAGGCGAGGAAGATTGAGCCGCGGCTGTTGGGGAGAGCAGATCAATCACGTCGAGAATCGCGGGTGCAGCTTTGTCGAAGCGCTTCCGAGCCGTGGCCGCATGCTCAAACGAAATTTCCTCGTGTGACGGTGGATCGACACCAAGAACCACGCCCTCATCGTGGTGAATGTACGCTCTGGAGTGACTGTATTCGCGGAAAAGTACGTTCGCGAGCATCTGCCGAGTGTTGTGGCGTAGTTCCTGGGTATCGGCCTCAGCAAGCAGCGGTGACCCTCGCACTGCCCCGGCGATGTCCACACTCAATCTCTTGATGGTCGTGCGTAGCGACTCTGCCTCATTCTGAATCTCGTTGCTCTCAATCTCCCAGGAGTGTTGCCAATTACTGATAGAGACCCTTGTGGGAACGGTCTTCGCGAAATAGGTTGCACCCTGATGACGTACAGCCTGAAGTCTGTTCCGTAGCGAACTGATTTCTTCCTTGGTGAGCTGCAGCATTATCCCCTCAATGCCATGACCAACAACACTCCAAGTTCAATCTCCTTGAGTTCTAGTGTTTAAGCAGCGACGGCTTGGAGTGGATGTCACGTCGTAGGTCCAGTCGTGACAACGTTCCTGATCTCCGGACCTGTTCCGTCACGAAACCGGTTTTCTACGCCGGCTGTGGTTAGGCATTCGTCTTTTCAGTCGGCATCAACGCCGGCAAGGAGTTCCTGGACCGAGGTTGCAACTTCGTAACGAGCTGGGGATTCTCCCACCCTGAGTGCCTTGAAGTGGGCTTTTCCACACTCGATTTTGGCATATTCGCTCATGCGGAGATCGCCCTGGAAAAGACTGCTCTTCGTTTCGACCACAAAGTAGAGCCGTTCCCCCTCATCGGAATCGATCAAGATAGCCCAATCCGGGTTATAGCTTCCCAGGGGCGTCGGGACCGTAAACCAGCCCGGCAGCTTGGCGTACACTTTGACGGCGGAGTTCTTCTCAAGCTGGTCCGCAAAACGGGACTCGGTTCCCATGTCATAAACGACCTGTTCGTAGACCGATTTTGTCGCGTTTAGCATGTTCCGCAAGTAGCCTCTGAGTTCCTCCGTTTCAAACAGCTCCTGCGCATAATAGTGATCGTCGCCCAAGCGCTGGTACTTGATTCCGTCGACCAGCGTCTGCTGCTTGCATCGATTGATGGCTTGCTCGGCAAGCTCGATGAACTTCTGCGGATTGCGCTTGAAATCGTTGAGGCGCCCGCTTTGGGTAAGAATTTCCCAGATGCTGCGTCTTGTGAGCTGAGTTCGATCCTGTAGCTCTGTAAGCAGGTCAGGCAGTTCGACGTCGGCTTCGTCCAACACAACCGTTGCTGCACCAACTGTCTCGCTCGCTTCTACGCCCGACTGGCCTATGACCACGTCGGCCTTACGCCACTGAAGTCGTGTCTTGGGGATCGGCGGAGCCTTACGGAGCGCGTCGGTGCATTCATTGAGCAAGTCTTCGTTTTTGAACGAAACACGGTAGGTAGTCTTGTACTTGATTCGGTCCCAGAGAGCCTTAAACTCCGGGCTGCTGAGAACCGCTTGGCGCGGGCGAACCGAGCGACGTTCGTCGGCGTTCTTGATTTCCAGTCTCCCGGCAAGCTTTCGAAGAATCTTAGCGATCTCCGCCTGCTGTTCCACAAAACTTGCGGGAACAACGAACGTCTCTTCCTTGAGAGCCTTTCGGAGCGAATCCTGAATTCGGCCTATCGTGTCGATATTGCCTTCTACTCTCAGGTGATTCCACAGAGTCTTGGACGCCTCGAAACCGAGTGCTTCTACCTGGCCGCCTTTGCCGATGACAGGAATGGCCGCGAACTGATGCGCCTCCACGACACCGAAGCGAATCCCCGTGTCCTTTTCGATTTCCTGTTGCAAGTTCACGGCGAACTCTTGGTAGCTCTCCAGCGCGATGACCGTGAGCGTATTGACGTCGAAGCCACGCAGGCGCTCGCCGTTCTGGTTGACGCACAGGCGCAGACCACGCCCAATGGTCTGCCTGCGCTCTTGCTCCGTCTGAATGTCACGGAGCGCGCAGATCTGGAAAACGTTGGGGTTGTCCCACCCCTCGCGTAGCGCCGAATGGGAGAAGATGAATTTGAGCGGCGTTTCCAGGCTCAGGAGCTTCTCCTTCTCTTTCATGATCAGGTTGTAAGTGTCATCGTCGGCCTTACTATTGCCTCTGGTATCCTTGAACACCTCGACGGTACGACCACCTACCCTCTTGCGGTCGATGGAGAAGTAGCCGTTGTGTACTTCTTCCGCAGCTCTCGTGAGATCGACCTCTTGAAAAAGTGTCCGAAAATCCGGATGGTTCGCCAAGCGACAGTACTCCCTCTCGAACATCCGGGCGTAGTCGCCCTTGGCGGGTTTGCCATCTTCATCGTAGCGTCGATACCGGTCCACCGCATCAATGAAGAAAAGACTGAGCACTTTGATCCCCCGTGGGCGCAGGCGCTTCTCCTTTTCGAGGTGCTCCCGGATGGTCCGCCGGATCATTTCGCGCTGGAGAGCAAGCGCATCCACGTCGCCCCAGGCTTCTCCAGGCCGGAGGTACTGCTCGCCGCCGGGTACGCGGAGTTCCATCGATTCGCTTCCCTTCTCGACCCGAATCTCACCGACACGACAATTCCGATAGACGGAGCGGCCTGTTGTCTGTTCCAGATCGTCGCCATCCTGAACGACCTTCTCTTTACGGCGGACTTTCCCATTCACCTCAACGTCAAGTTCAACCTTGGCGCTGATGTTGCCCTTCCAGTTGTTCGTCGAGAACAAGCGAACATAAGGCTTATTGTGAGCATCCTCAATCGTGGCTGAAGCCACCTCGATCTGCTTGACCAGCTTGCGCTCGTACGCATCGACTGCGTCTAGTCGATAGACCATGTGGTGCGTGTCCGCATGCGTTGCCGAGTAGCGAAGAGTGCAGAGGGGATTCATGGCCTGCAGGGCTTGCTTGCCGCGCCCAGCCAAGCCCCCATCAACGCTTTGCGGCTCGTCCACAATCAGGATGGGCCGCGTAGCGCGTACCAGGTCAATCGGTCTTTCGCCGCCCGTTTTCTCGCTGTCCTTGTACAAGTTGTTGACGTCTCTCTTGTTGATGGCGCCGACCGTCACCACCATGATTTGTATTTGCGGGCTCGTGGCAAAGTTCCGCACCCGACCCAGCTTGGTGGAGTCGTAGAGAAAGTAATCAACAGGTGTTCCGGAGTAGAGTGTTCGGAAGTGCTCCTCGGTTATCTGGAGCCCCTTGTAGACGCCCTCCTTGATCGCTATGGACGGTACGACGATGACGAACTTGGTGAATCCGTAGCGCTTGTTCAACTCGAAGACAGTGCGCAGGTAGACATATGTCTTTCCGGTCCCCGTCTCCATCTCCACGGTGAAGTCGCCGGACACCAACTGATCGGAGGGCGGCAAACCGTTTCGGAGCTGGATTGCGTTCAGGTTCTGGAGGATTTCTTCATCGAGAAGAGTCAGGCGATTTCCGATGCCGAGATCATTTTGGGCAAACGCAAGCCGCGTTTGTATTGACGTTGGGTCCCGCGAGACAGTGAACTCGGTCCGACAGATTTCCTGGCCGCGAAAAAGGTCACACACGGCTTCAATCGCTTGAAGTTGGAAATCGAGGTTCGGTTCGAAGTGGAGTTTCACGTCACTCGGTCACTTTGAAGGAGTATTCCTGGTATTCGAACCCAACATGGAACTCTTCTCGGTCACTGGCTTCGGCAAGTAGACTTTCCATTTGTCCCTAACATATTCCCAGAATCCCTCTACTCGTCTGCTTCCACATATTTGGGCGAGTTCCTGCCCGATGCGCGTGAGCAATACCTGTCCGATTTCAAGCTCGTTGTTGTCGTCTTTGGGCAGGTTCAAACGAAGCGGTCTACCGTAATAGTGTAAGACGATGCTTCTGGGAAGCTTGAAAAGATTGAAACCAGTAACACCAGCGAACTGAACAAGACCGATACTGTCGAGATGGCTTAGGGTGTCGAAATTAATCCCTTGTCTTGCATATATTTGCGCCTCAAAATCGAACACTAACGGATTCATATTTTCAATCATCCAGGTGAATCCGCAAAGTTTGCTGAACAGCTCGGCTTCGGTCTTATCGAGATCCGAAAGAAAATTGACGGTCCTCTTGGAGTAGGTCCCGGGATCGTTCGCCTCGCCGGCCAGAACACGCGACCACAGCTCCTGCATCTCGTTGTCAGACACAATTCGGGATTTATCGAAGAAGTTGACAATCCAGTCGTCTTCGACGGAATCGGGTTTCGCGATTTCCTCCAACTGCGGCAACGCTTTCGCCGCAATGTCTTCCATGTTCTTCTGGCGTTGCGCTTCCTCCTCAATCCAGCGCCGTGCCGCTCGCCGATGCAGGTCGGTTATCTCAATTTCAGATTGCGCTTCTCTCCTTACAGCTTCTGCTTTTGCCTTGGCGACTCGTTTGATTTGGTAAGGTTCGAAAAGAACGCCTGTTGCGTTCGATATCTTCTCTATTAGGGTGTTAGCAGGCTTCGACAGCTTTCCCAGGTTTAGGAGAGAGATAGAAGTATTGGGAGGCATAGTTGCTAATTGGCTCACAGACTCCGCACGTTTCTAAGCCCGCGCTGCCCCAGGATTGCGGCAAGGTTGGACTTGGTGAGATCATCTTCGAACGCACTGTCACGAAAGACGACTGCGCTGTCCCCCGCGGGAGCGAGTTCGTCATGCCAATCTGCAATCCCACCTGCCAGAAGCTCAACCTCGTCCCGAGTGATATTCTTTTCGAGGCAACTGATGAGCGTGCCGGCACCGATAGAGTGCACAGATTTACCGGCGATGGTTCGGGTCTCCATTGGCACACATAGGTCCAGGCCGAGCTTCAACAATACCTCGTAGAGGATATCCTTTTCGCTCCGGTCCGATTTAATATGGTCAATGTTTTCCAGCAGTGATCCATCCAGGTCGTTGCGGTCCGGCTCCCAAGTGCGAATGTTGGAGGTATCAAGCCTGAAGACGCGGAAGCCCAGGTCCCCGGTATACTTCGGGTTCTCGTCACTGATCTTCTTTGCAGCACGCCGGAGCCGTTCCTTGGATAGTTCGGCGATATTGCGAGGTCTACCGAGTTTGTCGCAGAACTCGGCTGCAGCCTTCTGGTCCTTGTTACTCGCGTCGAGTAATTCAGGGAGTTGGACAAGGATATAGCGCCTCGTTGCTCCATCTAGCGCATTCTGGACCTGGATAGCATGTCCCGTTGTGCCCGATCCTGCGAAGAAGTCCATCACTAAGGCGCTTGGGTCTTCACCGCTCGACATTTGGATAAACTTCTGAAGAATCGTCTCATCCTTCGGATAGTCGAATACGCCCGATCCCATGAGACGGCTGAGACGCTCCGACGCTGAGCGCGCTGGTTGATAAAATACGCTTGAAGGCGTTAGCTTGTCCGTTTCGTGCAAATAACGCCGCACCATGACGCTAGTTTCTGTGACAAACGTGATCCGACCCTCTTCTACCAGACGGTTGAATTGGTCCTGGTCAAAGCTCCAACCCCGATTTTGCCGTAGAGGAATGATCGATCCAGTCCGAGGGTTCCGAAGTTCAAACCTCCGTCCGCCTGGTGCAGTTGGATCGTCCTCCTTATATGCTCCTCGATCATCAATGTTTCTGAATCTGCGGTTGACGAATGCCGGCTTCGCCTTATTGGCCCGGAACCATCCTGCAAGGTCCTCTGATGCAGAGCCATAGTCGGTACCATGAAGCTTCTTGAGCCTAGCGACTTCTTTGAGGACCGGCTCGACACCTTCTTTATTCAGCCACCAGTTCCGCTCGACGCTCTCTCGCTTCCTGGCATAAACGACTACGTACTCATGGCAAACACCAATTTGTCGGGCGTCGTTCTTATTCGCGCCTTCCCAAATAAGCTCGGCAATGAAATTCTCGGGGCCAAATACTTCATCCATCATTAGCCGAACGTGCGCAATTTCAGCATCATCGATGCTGACGAAAATGGTTCCGTCCTTGCGCAAAAGAGTCCGTGCCACACGAAGCCTTGGCAGCATCATGCTCATCCAATCTGTATGGAACCGACCGGAAGCCTCGCTAGCACTCGTAAGTTTCCGACCATCAGAGTCAATTTGACCAGTGAGCATCTGATAATTTTTCACGGAGTTAGTATAGTCGTCTGGGTAGATTACGTCCCCATCACGATTGTACGGCGGGTCGATATAGATGAGCTTCACCTTGCCGGCATAGCTCTTCTGTAGGAGCTTGAGCACCTCCAGGTTGTCGCCCTCAATCATCAGGTTCTGCGTGGTGTCCCAATCGACGCTGTCTTCCGGGCAAGGGCGGAGAGTTCCCGTGCTCGGTGTCAGCGCAAGCTGCCGGGCTTGTCGCTTGCCAAACCAGTTCAGGCCGTACCTCTCCTCGCGGTAGTCTACGGAGCCTCCGAGCAACTGCTTGAGCACATCGAAGTCGACTTTCCCCTCGGTAAACGCTTCGGGGAACAGCACCTTCAGGTGTTCAAGGTTCTCGGATACGACATCGGCCGAGCGGGATTCCGAATCGTTGAGAACGATCTTCTTCATGCGGTCTTCTCGGTTCACAGTCTGGCCAGCACCGCATCCCGATTGGTCCGCAGGCGCTTGAGTTCCAAATTGATGTCTACCTGGCGGGCGAGCTGATTCTGCTTGCAGGTCGAGGCACTCAGCTCGGAAATTCTGGATTCCAAACGCCAGTACTCCTCTAAGGCTGCCGCACGCTCCTTTGACTCGATCGCAGATGTCGGCAGCAGAAAATTGCCCGTCAACTTGGCGGCGCTTAGCGCCTGCACCGTATCGATCCAGCCCTGATAGAGTGCGTAAAGCGTCGAAGTCGGCTGTCGGTTCATAGCCAGGGCATTGTAGAACGCAGCAGACAAACTGTTGGTATAACCGTCCCCTAGTCGTGTTGATACGATATCACCTTCGATGACGGTCCTGCCGGCATCGCCTTGGGACCAGCGCTTATGGGCCAACGAAATCACGGCGGTTTCTCCCTGCCATGCGATGAGCAGCACCGGATAAGGCACGGCCCGGTGAACCACTTCGGTGAGCCGCACGGTCCGCGCGCTAGAACGGAATGCGAGCGTCAGAACGGCGATCTCAAGATACTCGCGAGTAGCGTCACGAAATTCAGCCACCCCAACGGTTGTGGGTTTCAGTGCAGCTCGCCAACGGATCTTCTCGACACCATCGCGGATGCGCCGCTTGTCGGCCGCTGTGGTTGCACCGTGTTCGATGAGAAGCGTCTTTGGCACACGACGGTTGAAAACCGCACCAGCGGGGAGAGCCAAAGCCGCTATGGGATCGAATTGCTTCATGCCGCCTCCGCCGCCAACACAACGAGGAAAGCAATCACCTCAAAATCGTTGATTCCGGCGAACTCGCTTGCCAAGGCATGGGTGCCCCCGGGTGAGAAGAGGCTCGCAACTGCACGCTCATCCCGCCGTCCAACGATTGAAGCAACCGTAGAGGACAGAAGCTCTTGCGCGACGCGCATGTCTTGGTCGCTGCGAGTGGACCTGTCAAAGCGGCCACAGGCGCCGGCGTCCGGCATGTCCCGGCCCAGACAGAGCAATTTTAGTCGGTCAAGGATCTGTTTGGCCTGGGTGATCGATAACAGCACGGCGCCATCTTCACCTACGTGGATCAAATAGTAGGGGGCGAGGGGATATCCAGACTCAAACTGGCGAGTCGCCGCCGATCCCTCCGCTCGCAGGCAGAAGATCATACCCGGTGGAACCTCGTCGTCGGCTGTTGTGGTCACAGCGTACGCCCCGTGCGGAATGGTCGCCAGGACATCAGGATGCTCTGTCAAATAGTCAGCCAGATCAATGCGAAAATTCGTCAACGTCAGGTCTGCGATTGAGACGCCGGACGACAGATCTTCCAAGTCGATCACCTTGTCCTGCAACTTGAGGAGTTGCTTTCGCCGGTATTCCAGATCGTTCATCGGATCGCCCGACTGTTGCTCGATAAGGTTCTCCTCACCCGTTGCGGAGATGTCCAGCAGCACCATGCGACCACTCACACGCTGCTCCAGACGCAAATACTCTTCGAGCTCAAGATTGGGCCAGAAGTTCACCAATTGGATACACTCATTGGGCGCACCGATCCGGTCAATGCGACCGAAGCGCTGGATGATGCGCACCGGATTCCAGTGGATATCGTAGTTGATCAGCCAGTCGCAGTCCTGGAGATTTTGACCTTCAGAGATACAGTCGGTCGCGATCAGGAGATCGATCTCTCCATCCACTGCGAAGTCATCCGGTCGTTCCTTTGTGCGTGGCGCGAAAGTCGTCAGAATGGACGCAAGGTCCTTGCGGCGAAGCGGAAGTGTGGTCTGATTTCCTCCGGTCCCGGTCACGAGCGCGGACTCCAGCCCCAGCTTGCGTTGAGCCCACGGCGCCAACTGGTCGTAGATATAGCGGGCGGTATCAGCAAACGCTGTGAAAACGATCACCTTTCGATTATCCCGGTTGATCGGATCGTTACACTTCCGCTCGATGACCCCGCGTAGCTCAGCGAGCTTGGCGTCTCGCGTCGCGGTGACTTGGCAGGCCGCAGCGTGTAGCGTCGCCAATCGATTGCGGTCTTCAACCAGATCCTGTTTCCATCGGATCAGATCGACGTCTTGAAGCAGGACTTTCACCTTCCGACCGACCAACAAGCTCTCGAATGCGGGATCTTCGATGTCGACATCGGCGATATCGAGCTCTTCAAGGTCGTCGGCCTGCCCCTCGATGCGAGCAAGTGTCGCCTTCACATCGTCAAGTTGGCGCCGTACGGTGAGCGCGAAGGAGACCACGGAACTCTCCATGCGTTTCAGTGCATTGACACGCAGGAGTTGAACCAGGCTTTCCTCTCGGTCCACCTGCCTGAAGAACCCTTCACCGCTGGCGAGTCTGGTGCTGTACTTTTCGTCATAGGCGCGCCGCTTGTGCGGCAGCACGTAGCGGAGCGGTGCGTAGGCCGCCAGGTTGAGACGCCGAATCTCGAAATTGATCTCCCGGATGGAAGGGAATTTTCCCGCCAAGTCCACATCGGGTTTGACATTGATCGGCTTCAGCCGTTCCGGGAAACGACCGGTTTCCGATGTTCCGTAGTACTTTTCGAGATGCCGTCTCGAGCGTGCGATGGTGAGTCGATCCAGTAGCGCAAAATAGTCAAATCCCAGCATCTCGATCAGCCGTGACGGCGTCCGCTCGCAGTCGTCTAGGTCAAGCCATCTGTTGAATTGCTTCTGTGCAAGGCGGGTCGTACCGTCGATACTGGAAATGCCGTGGTCGACCAACGCCGTGTCGTTTCCCTCGGTCGCAAACGCGATCTGATTGCGCAAGTCGGCCAAGCGGTTGTTGACGGGGGTAGCTGACAGCATGAGCACTCGCGTCTTGACGCCGTCCCGGATAATGCGCCGCATCAGGCGATCATAACGGGTCTCGCCGCCCTGTCGAGGGGTGCGCTTGTTACGAAAGTTGTGGGACTCGTCAATGACGACGAGATCGTAGTTTCCCCAGTTTACATAGCTGAGGTCGATGTCGCCTGACAAGCCTCCGTCACGCGACAGATCCGTGTGGTTCAGGATGTCGTAGTTGAAACGGTCGCCAGCAAGAAAGTTGCGTCGGTCGTTGGCGCGGTACAGGGTCCAGTTGTCCCGCAGGCGTTTGGGACAAAGAACCAGAACCCGATCGTTGCGTAGCTCGTGATACTTGATGATGGCCAGCGCTTCAAAAGTTTTTCCGAGCCCCACGCTGTCGGCAATGATGCAGCCGCCGAAACGGTTGAGTTTGTCGATGGCGCCCACGACACCATCGCGCTGAAACTTAAATAGTCTCTTCCACACCGCCGTATTGCGGATTCCAGTGGCTGAGTTGACAACTTGATCCTCATCCAGCTCGTCACCTTGGGTGCGGAATATGTGGTGCAACGTCAATGCGTAGATGGTGAGCGGAGCGCGTGGCGCCGCGAGGGATCGCAACAGGTCTACGATAGCGGCCTTTGCGCCGTCACCTGCGGCCAGTGCAGACCATTGGGCGTCAAACCATTCGCACAGCCGCTCGCTCTCCTCGGCGGTTTCGGAGGCTTGGATCAGGTTGAGCGGGTTCCCAGGTGCAAGACCAAGTCCGTCAGTGCTGAACGAGAACGAGCCCAGCACGGCTTGCTTCGGCTGCCCGTCAGCGTCGCGCAGGATGATCGCACCTTGCGGAACAGGTCGGCCGGGCCGGCGAACCTCGACCTTCTTCTCGAGCCAATCCGCACACCGTCTGGCCAGCCAGCGGCCTTGCAGCCGGTTGCGTGCGGCCCGGTCCGCATCGGACCCGAAGAGGCTGAGTTCCGCATCGTTAGGAGGCAGGATAAGACGCGCGTTCGCGAGTTGGGACAGCTTCTCCGCGAGTTCCCCGAACGCATGGAGGGATAATGCTCCAGAGGCTAAGTCGATCCGACTGCTCGACCGAAGCCAGGGCCTAATGAGATCAACGACCCGATCAGTTCCCGTGTTGGAAACAATCCTCATTCTGAAAAAATTTTATCCCAGGTTAGAAACAATTGCGATGGGCGGGGTGAGTTCATGGGTTGGAGGTGCGCTTCCTCTCGCTTGTGATAGGCCATGAATTCGTGTCTGACCGATCGTTTTGCCGACTGCATTGCGACTTTTGTTCCCGGGATGGCGGCTGAAATGTTGTGAAGGAACGGCTGTATCTACCCAGCCAGCCGGTCAACCCGCCTAGTCGTCGCCCGGAACATGAAGGTACGTCATCATGGTGCTCCGGCAGTATGCAAAGTGCCCTTGACGCTCTTTTCTTCAATTGTCTTGCGAATATCGGCCGCCACTTTTAGCACTTCCGTGGGGGCGCGCACTGACTCCCCAGAGCGCTGCCGGAGGGCAACGATCAGGGGTCCGAGGACTTGGGCTTTGTTGCGATCCCCCGAAAGGATTTCGACAAGTTCGCGCTCGGATGCGCCGGCCGCGACAAAATGGATCCCAAGCCTGATCATACAGCCAACCGGAACTTGATGGGTTGCCGGGAACAAAGCGTATGCCGAACGAAACGCGTCCATGGCGTTCGCTGTTTGCCCACGCGCCATCATCGCGATCGCTCTCACACACCCTCTTTGTGACTCAATCCCGGCCTTCAATTGTCCCCGCAGCAAAGCGAGCTTCTCTTCAAGCTCCTCACACACCTTGTCGGCCTCTTCTATCCGGCCGGTCTCGACCAGACTCATGCTCTTGAACACCAGGGCTAGCGGCACAACGTGCGGCTCCGTATCACTTTCTCCGGCGCCACCGACGAATCCAATCAACTCATCGTACGACTCTATTGCCCCTGCGAAATCGTCCATTGCACCTTGCATGAACGCCCGATTCATGAATGCGCTGATTACCAAGCGTTTGATATGAATGTCCGTAGTCGTTCGAAAACCGCCGATCACCTCATCAAGTGCTGCAAAAGCGGTCTCATCGTCGCCGAGTTGCATTCGCGCGATGAAAGCCTTTTGGGTCAATGCGATGGCGATTGTTTCCTGCAATTCGGCCCCCTCATGGCCTCGAAAACGATCCAGAATGTTGTCGAACATTGAAACGGCAGTCTCGTAGTCACCGAGTTGCCTCTTGATTTCCGCCGTCAAAAGCAGGCCCGCCCCGACAAATTGTTGGAACTGGGGATGGTTGTATTTTCCGAACCAATCGACTAGCTCCCCCGCACTGGCGATGGCCTTCGGAAAATCGCCAAGTTCAAAATGCGAGGCCGATTTCCGATAAAGAATCAGCGCGGATCGAATAAGAATGGACGTGTCTCGGCTGCCTCGAAGCCGATCGAGAATCTCCGAGGCGACTGCAGTCACCTTCTCGAAATCTCCCATGCCGAAATAGGCTTTAGCCCTCAATTGCGCCAAGATCACCAAGTCATGCTCCTGGGAGGTCTTGGAACGATAGGTCCAACCCGCGGCAACATACTGATCGATGAGTTCGATCGCTCGCATCCATTCCCCAACCCAAAGTGCGGATTCAATCTCCTCCCGAAGACGGATTTGAGCCTCCGAACCACGATAATCCAAGGCTGTCTCCGACACACGTTGCAGGCGATCCCAGACTATTCTTGAATCCAGGTCCATTTCGACCGGTCGTTTGGTGAGAGCACGGTCGATTCCATTCAGCAAGGAGGGCCAGTCCTTCACATCGGACCAAAGCGTGTCAAATACCGGATTAAGGACGGAAGTGTCGTAAAACGCCACCATGAATCGGATAAGACTCTCTACCACCGCCGCTTCGTCACGCTCGCGACGAAGCTTGTAATAGATGCTGTAGAGGGGTTCTGCGGCACAATAGAGCCGCTTCTTACTACCTGTCCAGCGGTCCGGCGCCACCACTCCGCGATCAATCAAACGCCCGAGCATGGTCGAGACCACACGAACGTCCATCCGGGCGCGCTCGGCGATCTCGCCGGTGCTTGAAGGTTGCCAGAGGTCCATGATTGCGATGTAGACGCGCCGCTCGCTCTTCGGCAAGGCTTCCAGATGGCCGCGGAAGTACTCGGTGTGTTCGTCGATCAGGCGGACCAACTCTTCCATCAATGCACGAAGCGAGCGGTGTTTGGAGAAGCCGGCCACCACCACCAGCAGCCGGGGATTTCCGCCCGTCAGGATCTCGAGCGGCCGGATTTCCCGCGCACTGACCCGATCTCGGCTGACCGCCTGCCACAAACGGTGACATTCGTCGGTCGTCAACGGCGTGAGGTCGATGACTCGGAACAATTCGAAAAAGGGTTCTTCCGCATCGTCCAGTCCCTCGAACCGGCTTGTTGCCGAAGCAAGCATCATGATCTGGGACTCAGACTGGAGTGCTGCTCGAAGCTGCCAGCCGAAATCGTCGTCGACACTTCCGCAGAGCGTTTGCAGGTTTTCAACCATCAGTACGAGCTTCCGGCCGATACGCTCCGCCGCATTGAGAACGACGGCACGTGCACGGTCCCCCAGGGCTCGCTCACGCCAGTGTCTGGATAGATCCGAGTGCGTTTCTCGCAGCTCCCGGGCAAGTTCCGGATAGCTTGCCGCACTCTCTCTTGCCAGATGGAACAGCGTCTCCAACCAGAAGTCCGCCACATCGAATATTTCATGGCTCTCTTCCATGAATCGAACCGGCAACAGGAATCGGGAGAACTTGTCATCGGTACGTAATTCCGCCGCTACGCGAGCCAGCAGCATCGTTTTTCCTCTCCCGCGAGGGGCTACGATCAGGACATGCTGGCAAGAAGGCGATTCGATGTTCCCCTGCAGTATTTCGAGCACGGTATCGAGCTCGCGGTTTCTGACTACGAACTGATCCACCACCCTTTGGTCGGACTGGAACATGCCCGGATTGAACTTTCGGACCAAATTCCCCGGGGGTCTCGCGCTGGGGTTCTTCCTGGTCATGGCGCTGTTTCTCCAGAGTTGTCGTTGGTGCGCCGACGATCCAGCGGTACGTAGTGGCCGCGGAAGCGAGCCGACCACCAGTCTCGAAGCAAACGCGAAGGAAAGCGGTAGCCTTCTTCGGTGCTTTCGAGATATCCGTCGTGAATCAGAACCTCGAGGGTGTCTGCAATCCGGACGGACGGGTTGTCGGTGATCCCGGAGGACAACGTCGCAAGTCGGCGCCTTGCCCCATCCGTAAACACTCCTTGAGTAGCAGTTTCCGCCAGGACGTGCATGGCGAGCGAATAGCTGTCGTTGTCGAGAGCTTCCTTGAGGCGCGTCTCGTAGTGGACGAGATCGGTCTGTCCCCAAGGCCCCAGGAGTGCGGTGCGATAGACCTGAGCGACATCTTTCACCGTCACATGCTTCCCCCCTTGCATTGTCGAGAAATCTCTCAAGCGTGCGAAGAAGGACTGCACGTGATGGGGAATCCCGATGCCGAGTGCCTCGTACACCGCCTCAGCCACCCCGCCCGCAATGTGCAATCGGTGGCTCCGCGCAAGCCGCTCGATGCACGCAACGCTCACCTCCCTGCTCCATGGCTCCAAGCGCAGGGGGAACAGATGATTGAAGCGGTCAGGAATTCCGAAAGATCCAACCCTCGGACTCGAGCCGGGATCCGCGCTCACGCAGGATGCTTGTTTTTCCCATGCGCCGCTGTCCGGTCAGCAATACATGGTTCCGCTCGCGAACCCGGGTCTTGAGCACCTCCAATTCGCGCTCCCGGTCAAAGAAATCTTCGCCGCTTACCCAACGGCCGGTGGATGACCTCATGATTCCGCCTTTTTCATCAACCCACTGTACACGTTGAATGTAGATAACATCGAAAGTGTTGTCAACAATATTGTTGTCAACAAAACCGTGTAGCTCATCCCGCTCTTGGCTGAGACCATGCTCACCGAAGAAAACGTTGAACCGGACCTGTGATTCCGCGCGATCCGCAATTCACTTCCGATATCGGCTCACTACTGGCCACCGGATACACTTGGAACTGCAAAGAAGCAGCCGAAAAAGTTCGCTCCCAACTGATCTCATGACTGACCAGTTAATCTCGGGTGGGGCGACAGCCTGGGCGGAGAAACTATTGAGATGAGGAGTTGAGTTACGGAGACATGAACGCGAAAATAGAGCCCTACTATTCGACGATCACCGGGAGTCAAAATGACTGAAGACCTTCAGAAGTTGCGTTACCCGATCGGCCAATTTGAACCTCCGTCCCGCATAGACCAAGATCAGATCGAGAATTGGATTGGAGAGATCGAAGCCCTTCCGGCAGACCTCAGGAGAATCGTCGAGGGATTGACAGACACCCAGTTGGACACGCCCTATCGTCCCGGGGGTTGGACCATCCGCCAGGTGATTCACCACTTGCCGGACAGTCACATGAACAGTTTCATGCGGTTTAAATGGACCCTGACCGAGGACCGGCCCAGGATCAAGCCCTATTTCGAGGACCGCTGGGCGGAACTGGCGGACTACTCGGTGACGCCGGTCGCGGCATCACTCGATCTGTTGGACGGGCTCCATCGGCGCTGGGTGGCGCTCTTGCGCTCCCTGACCGGGCAGGATCTCGAAAGAACGTTCATTCACCCCGAATCCGGTCTGGTGAACCTGCCGGAAACCATTGGATCCTATGCCTGGCACGGACGGCATCACCTGGCACATATCCGGGAGGCGATCCGTCGGGAAGGGTGGAATCGCCAATAATCACTCTGTCCTCAGAGGACATCCGAGGACGCAGGCAGTCCTCTCAATAAATTCCGGGAATGATTCGATACTTCACCCGCGCCTGATACTCTGCCCACTTTTCGGCACCGTATTTCTCGGAACAGAACCTGTCGTCGTCACGCTGACGGAAAATGAACTGCAGGACGATGAAGACAAAGTAGGTCCAGGCCCAGGGATTGGTGAAGTAGCCGAATGCCAGGGCAATGGACAGGGAAATGAACCCCTCGCCCATGTAGTTGAAGTGGCGGGCGACACCCCAAAGACCACTGCACAGGATCTTGCGGTCGCCGGCTTCAATGGTTTCAGGCTCGATGAGCCCGAGAAACCTGCGCTCGGGCCATCGCTTGAATGTGTATTTCTGCAGGTTCGTGCCGCGCGAGATACCCCACCCCAACAGGAACAGCCCAGCCGTTCCGATGAGCCAGACGTAGGTCCATGCCGGGGAGAATCCGGGGGCCGGGTATGCGGCCATGCCCCACAACGGGAGGATGAACAGCCACCCGTAGACCATGAGGCCACCCCAGAACATCTTGAAGCCGAGATTCTCATGGATCACATCGTAGGTATATAGCTGGACGCGCTCAAAGATGAAGTAGTCCAGTACGTAGAATGTAAAGAACGCCGCGAACAGGATGACGCCTGGATTGGAGTCCTGGCCAAAGAGTTTGTAGTGGTACGCAGCCCCGGACAGGGCGTTGAGCGACAACATCGTGCCACCGACGACATAGAAATACATCTTGACGTCGAAGCGCTCACTGAAGAACGACAGCTCCTGGGTGCGCCCGAACCACAACGCCAGGATCGGATTCTTTACCTTGCCTTGCGGCTGGCTGAACACCGCCAGGAACGTAAAGATGGTGGTAAAGACCGTTCCGCCTGCCACCGCATAGATCGAGGACCGGTAGAACCACTCACGTGACATCCCGGTGAGCTCGAGAGCCCACACCATCAGCGCGATCGCAAACACCAGAATACCGTTCAGCCGATAGTTGCGGGGCTTGCCGGTCTCCGGATTGATGACATAACCGGGAACCCGCTTTCCCGGCAGAATGAGCTGCGCCAGCATAAACACGGCAAAGATCGCCAGCGGGGAGAAAAACCCCGCAATCGCTTCCGTCCGGGAAAGCTCGAAAAGGTGGCCGATGCCAAGCCATTCAACCATGACCGAATACCCTTTCCTCCAGTGACGTGGTCATCAGAACAAGGTTACTTTTCCGGGATGCAGCCCAGTCTCGTGAACGGAATCAGCTTTGGCACCGAGGCCTGGTACTTGCTGTAGGCGGGGTATTTTTCGCTGGAAATCTGCTCTGCGAGTCGTGTGGAGCCTTGAAAGACCAGTATCAACAGAACGCAGCCCAGACCCGTCCAGTGCCAGAACTGGCCTGAGGCGGAGACGGCAAATGCGTAAAAGGTCACCCACATCCCCATTTCACAGAAATAGCTGGGGTGGCGGCAGAATCGAAACAGGCCGCTGTCCATGAACGGCTGCTCCACTTCAACTCCCTCCTGAACCAGTTGTTTCTTGTTCTGCTGAAATCGCCACATCTGGACATCGGCGATACTCTCAAAAGCCAGCAATGCCAGAAACACCACGACGGCAACGAAATCCAGCCAGCCCATGGGTCGCTCGGCATACGCCCAGGCCTGATGAATGGGCGAGGTGAAGAGCCACACAACCGCCATCTGACCGATTGCGACGACAATTACGTTCATCAGCTGAAATTGCAGGCTGCTCATCTGTTTTCTGAGATAAACCCACCGATAGTCTTCGCCGCCGATCCAGTACCCTCCCTTGCGGGCGTAGTTGAACGTCAATCGTATCGCCCACATTGTCGCCAGCACGGTCATGACATTGACCCGAGCCGATTGATACTCCAGATCAGAAGCAACGATCAGGCAGTAGACGGCCGGAACCACCGACCACAGCCGGTCCACCCAAGAGTACTCCCTCGTCAGGATTGAAAGCACCCAGCAGGTTGTGGCCAGGACGATGCATAAATCCAGCGCGGAACCATATGGGGTGCCTACGAGCGGATGATTGATGAAGTTGAGGGAATTCATGAAGTACTCCAGTGCGACGTCGTCCTCCAAAGCCAGCCGCGAGGCCTTGAGATGGCTACGTGCCATGTTCACTGTTCAGTTAATATAGCAGTTTTCTTAAATATATGCTATAAGAGTGATATTTACTGTACAGAAAAAATCCAGAATGCGGGTGCTTGACGCGGAGGTTGAGGATATGGAAGGACAACTGCTTGACCAGTTCCTCGGAGCCCTGCGGGGGCTACCCGAGGTGCAAGCGGAGTTGAGTCCTCCTCTACAGTCCGATGCCCCGGATCGGAAATATGACGCCCGGGTTGACCTTTGGGTGGGCGGGAAGGCTGTCACCCTGCTGATAGAGGTGAAGAAGGCTCTCTATCCTCGTGACGTGCGGCAGGCCCTTTGGCAGTTCCAGGAATTCGCGCGAAGATGGCCGCAATCGGCGGAAGGACGGCTAACAGTATCCTTCTTGGTTGCACAATCGATTTCACCTGGGGCTAAAGACCTCCTGAGGAACGAGCGGGTTGGCTACTATGACAGCGGGGGCAGCCTGTTTCTCCCTGCCGACAACATCTACGTGTACGTGGATAGGCCGCCTCCGAAGACCCTCTCGAAATCCATACGATCCTTGTTTTCAGGTCGTCGTGCGCAAGTGCTGCACCGGCTCCTGATACGGCATGGCGAGTGGTTCGGAGTCAAGGAGATCGCCGAGCAGGCGCGGGTCTCGCCCGCGACCGCCTCGCAGGTGCTTACGAAACTGGAGAGGTTCGATTGGGTCGTGTCGCGCGGGCAGGGACCAACCAAGGAACGCCATCTGCGAGAGCCTGGCGCTTTGCTGGATGCATGGGCCAAGCAACTGGCGGTGATGAGGCCCCTTGCAATGCAGCGCTACTTTGTGCCCTCGGTGCGTGCGGAGGGGCTGGCCCAGAAATTCGCCGAGGTCTGCGCTGCCTATAAGGCCGAATACGCGATCACTCACGAGTTGGCAGGGCAACGGTACGCTCCCTTTCTATCGACCGTCTCCCAGGTGCGTTGTCGGCTGATGCCCGGCGCCGCGGCAAATTACTCCCTTGGCGCACTCCATGCCCACATCGTCGACCAAGGCGCGAACCTTGCTGTCATCGAGGTTGAGTCATCCGGCGAGTTGCTGTTTCGCGAGCTGGTGGACGGGACTTGGCTGGCGAGTCCCATCCAAGTCTACCTCGACCTTATGCGCAGCGAGGGCCGCGCCAGGGAAATGGCGAAGCACGTGCGCCAAGAAAGGATCGGTTTCTAATGGCGAAACCCGCCACCTTCGACGGCTACACCGATCAGTACACGGTCGATTGCGAGCGCGTTCTCGTGACCCTGCTGCGCGGATTGGGTGAAAGAACAGGGGAGGTTGTTGAATTGCTGGAAAAACTTTCTCAGCTTTTTTGTCCCTGGTTGACCAAAGCGCCGCAGAAGATGTCATCCTGAACGCTTCCCAACACCCCCAGGTACTGACTTAGACCCTCTGATAAATGGGGAAAGTCCACACAATTCTACCGCAAGCGCCAAGTCGGACTTCATTGAACCATATTGGAGGTCAATAGAGTCGCTTCCGGCCCATCAATCCTTGCGGAAAGACAGAAGGCCACTCTCTATACGCCGTCCGCCGCACTGAACCACAACTCTTGCATGTTGGCGTAACGGGAGTCTTTCAGCCGGTCAACTCGATGCCGCCCCTCGCTCATGAAAAGAATTCCCGCACGGACGTAAGGGTTTCTTCCGTTTTCTCTCTCGTGAGCGCGCAGACCTTCTTTACGATGAGTGAGGAGTGAATCGTGAACAGCTTGGTCGTCTTGATGATCGATTTCTTGGGAAGTCGGCCTTCTGAATAGTCGGTGCCGGCGAGTTGGACCGCACTGGGGTCATGTGTGATGTGTGAGGTTATCGCCGCCAGCACGAGGTCCTCACCGGCAGCGTTGAAGGAATCGGGGGAAATGATCAGTGCAGGCCGCCTCTTGGAGGAGGTGAGGTCGGTGAAGGGGAAGGAAACCAGAACGATGTCGCCCTGTCTATAACCTGTCGTAGACGGCATCCTCCTCATTCTCCCAGAACTCAAAGCTACGCTCCAAGCCCTTCAGCCACGGCAGGTCCTCGGCTAGCCGCCTCAACTCATCTTCTGAAAAGACTTGGTACATCTTTCCCGGAACGGCATTGCTCACTTCGGCCAGGGGCTTGAAGACCCCATTTCTGTACTCGACCTTGATGCTCATGGCCTAGATTATATCAGGCACGCCCAATCGATTTTCTAGAATTCCACTGGAGTCAAGCGAAGCTGTCGATTGAAACCAATCCCGGCAGTACAGCGCGCACAATCCAGAAGATCAGATTTTCGACCTCATTAATCCAATACCAAGCCATGCGCAACGTGAATTCATCTCGCAGACAAGATCAGGCAAATCAGGGCGTAGTTGAACGTCAATCGAATCCCCCACAATGTCACCAACACGGTCATGACATTGACCCGCGCCGATTGAAACCCAAGATCAGCAGCAACGATCAGTCAGTAAACCGCCGGGATAATCGACCACAGTCGGTCTGTCCAGGAATACTCCCTCGTCAGGATGGAGATCACCCAGCAGACTATGGCCAGGACAATGCACAAATCCAGCGCGACACAGTATGGAGTGCCTACGAGAGGATTATCGATAAAGTTGAGGGAATTCATATTCCGGTACCGTGACAGCAATTCCCTGACAGTTGGAGTTCCCGTTTGGAGGCGACAATCACTTCGAGCCGAATCGGGTGGCGACGTACTTCCGAGCGTCCTCCCCGCCGAGCCGCACTGACGCTGGACCGCTGCGGACGTAGAGATCACCGCAGTTGGTCTTCGCCAAGCCCCTCAGCCACGGCATGTCCTCAGCTAGCCGCCTCAACTCATCCACTGAGAAGACTTGCCACATCTTCCCCGGAACGGCGTTGCTCACTTCCACCAGGGGCCTGAAGCCTTCGTTTCTGTACTCGGCCTTGATGCTCATGGTCCAGAACATTTCAGGCGAAGCTTGAACGTCGTTCCAAGAAGCTGATTGGCATCAAGCGGAGTGGTCGATCAAAGCTAGTTTTCAATTGTGACGGAACGCGTTCGCTCAGTGAAGACCAAGGGACACCGGCTACCAAGAAAATATCCTCAATGAATTTCCAGAACTTCGACTCGAGGCACCGCTGCCCCCAGCAACGGCGCGAGAAATTTCTGTTGCGAACTTGTAGTTAGGAAGGCCAATCCTGGCTGCCAGCACGATCCCGAGAACGACTGGCAGAAGAACCCCCGCTGGACAATTGAATGGTCAACCATGGCTTCAAACGGTCGTAGAGGCTAAGGGGAACGCGCCCGCGTCAACCGCGCGGCAGAATACGTTCACAAGCTGCATCTGTGCGAGACTGGAGCATCGAGTCCTCGCGAGGGCTGGATTTCCAACAACCACGGCGAGGGTTTGCGCGCGCGAGATCGCTACGTTGAGCCGGTTCTTGCTGAAAAGAAACTCGATTCCACGTGGCGACGCGTCACCCGAGCTCGCACACATCGAATAGATGACAACTGGGGCTTGCTGCCCCTGGAACTTGTCCACTGTCCCGACCCTCATTCCAGGAAACTGTTCGCTCAACTTCCGAACCTGCAGATTGTATGGTGTGACAACAAGGATATTGTCAACTGTGAGAGGACGATCAGTCTTGCCCACGTCAGTCACACACTGCCCAATGAGTTCTTCCACGATATCAACAATAGTTGCGGCTTCCTCTTCGCTCTCATATGAGTTTCCTTCATGTTCAACCGGGATGAATAGGATGCCCGAAGTCTTCTGGACATAGCGCCGCGGTTCGGAGCCATATTTGATAGTACGATTCGAAGTTATCGGCCTCGGTTTCAGCCGATCCTCATAAACGGCGCTGGAAATAAATTGGCACACATTGGGATGCATACGCCACGTCTCACCAAGGAAGATCCCGAAGTCTTCCGAGATGGTCGCGCGCCCCTGGAGCAGGTACTCGAGGGTTGAACATCCGCTCTCGCCAGGATGTGAGCCCTTGGTCGGCTGGCTCAGTTGCATCTGGTCGCCTATTAGAACTATGTTTCGAGTACTCGGAGACATACCTAGGAGATTCGCGACTGAAACTTGGCCTGCCTCGTCGACGAATAGGTAGTCCAGCTTGCCCTCTGCCTCCGGCCGACTGAACACCCAAGCGGTGCCCCCGATAAGCAGTGGGAGCATCCCATGCTTGAGAACGTCAGAGGCGGACTTGACCCATTGAATACCCTCAAGCAGTTCCCTGTGGTCTTTTTCCTCACCACCGATCTTAACGGCATTGAAATTATCGCCCTCCTTTTGTGCTACGCGGGCAGCCTCATTCAGCAGGAGACAGATGGCCCGATGGCTGTTTGACGTGACGCCAACTCGGTTGCCATTCCGCATGAGCTCGACGATCATGTGCGCTCCGGTATATGTCTTTCCGGAACCCGGCGGACCTTGAATACAGAGACTGCTGCAATCGAGGTCCACCGCAGCGCGAATCGAGCCCTCAAGGAGATCGGCTCCTTGCGGGATGACGGGTTCTCCGGTACGCCCCGTAAGTTGGGGCTTCCGGCGATATAGAAAGTCCTCGATCGCCGGGGGTAGGCTGTTCGTCTGTCGGTACGTCATAACAATGCGCTCAATCGATTGCTCGATGACCTTCGGTGAGACCCATTCATCCGGGATCAGTGAGAGTCGATCCGGGGGCGTCGGACCGGTAAGCTTGATCGCCAACCGGCCTTCCGCAGGCTTGAAGCTCTCTATGGTTGTCTTGCGCATCAGGTCGTGGGCGAAAATACACTTGCTGCCCTTCCGAAGCTTCGTTTCTTGCTCGGGATCGAAACGATAATCGTAAGCGTAGGACCGTTTGACTTTTTGGGGAGGGCGGTCCGTGCGTAGGAGACCGCCGAGGCAATCGGGGTCGTCGATCAGCTCCTGGTCGGTCATCGCGTTGCGCTCATACATGAACCACCAGACCGGTTTGTTTTCGCGCCGGTGGAATTCCAGTAACCAGGAGAGCAACTCATGAACCCGCCAGCGCTCGAGGTCCTGCGACCGATCCGCGGGAATCTCAGCGCGCATCGCCTCCGCGTACCGAGCCCGCTCCGAGAACCCTTTCACAGTATTCGATTCTTCGACGGTTGCTTTTGGCAGGAAAGAGATCCCCGCCTGCGACTGCACCCCACGGAGCCAGCAGGCGAGCTTCCAGGTGGACTCGCAGTCTTCGCGGTTGTACTCCCGGATGGTGCGAAGCGTTGGCGAGCTCGAATAATCCAGACCATCCTGGTTCTCGATCCAGCGCTGGTAGAACACCATCGACTCGCCCGCCGTCACGACCTCTCCGCTTCTAGGTTCCTGGTAGAGCTTTTCGATGTTCTTCAAAGAATAGGAGGGTTCGCCAACGAGGAGCGCCTGGCGCACAATCCCGTAGAGGTCTACGAAGACCTCGTTCCTAAGCAGTTGGTCCACTTCCTCCTCACAGATCGCGTAGCGCCCCATGAGCCGTCGCAGTGCGGTGACCTCGTAGGCGGCGTAGTGGTAAATATGCATCGACCGGTTCCGCTGCCAACGATCGTAAGCCCACTTAACGAAATTCTCGAAGGCGGCCTTCTCCTGTTCGCTGTTGTGGGCCCACCAATCAATATAGGCCGGCTGGCCGTTGTCCAAGTACGTCGCGCCAAAGAGGTACTCCAGGCCGTTTTCGAGTAGCGGGTAGCCTTCCATGTCGAAAAAGATGTCATAGGGCGAGACCGGAGGCAAGCTGGCCAAGCCGAGCCTCGGTCTGAGCGAATTAGGCTCCATGAGTTCATACTTCGGCTTGGCTAGGCCTCTGGATTGAACCTGGACGCAAGCCTGCCCACGGAGTCGAGCAAACGTCTCGGGCGCAACGCGGGGCAATCCTTCTAACTCAGTCTCCGAGAGGGATCGGACGGTGTCAATACCTCCCTCTCGCAGCCGACGAACTTGCGTGGAGCGGATGTTGGCGATCAGGCTCAGGTCGTCGTGCTCTTCGAGGATCTTTGCAGCGTGCCCCGACCAGCGGCCAAGATTCTTGAGACCGGGGATGTCCGGAGGCTCCACAGGGCTAAACTTGTGCTGCTGCTCCAGGAACGCCAGCTTCAGGTGGCGGTAATAGTAGAGGTAGTCCTCCGTGCGAAACCGCCGTCGCTCCTTCGTGCCGAGAACGAGTTGGACTTCGACCGAAAGCCGCTCTTGAATGGCCGCCAGCATCTCTGCGTAGCAGCACAACTGAACGATGAAATAGGGCTTCGGCTTCCGCGCGAGCTTGGTGTCCCAAACCTCGTAATGGTAGCCACCCAAGGTGGAACGCCCGTCCGCACGCACTAGGAAATCGGCGACCCCAGCAAAACTACCTGACTCCAGCATTCCCTGGTAGATGATTTGGCGACCATCCTTCATGGCGCGGATGGTTGCCGCCATATTTCTGTCGCCTCGGAGATCGACGACATCGTGACCGTCGGCGACCAACTCAGCGAGAAACGTGTGCTCGTGCTCCTCCCCCTTTGCTTGGATTATGCGATCCGTCTCTTCGTCTTTATCCGGATGCACGGCATCAGGACATTCGAGGTAAAACCTATCCATCCAGGAGACATAGTCCGACTCCATAAACGTGATGAGGTCGGAAGGGGAGTAAATGTAGGTACCATTCAACTTGTACACGAAAGTCTACCTCCCAAGAAGTTGAGCCTGATACGTCAACAGAGCATACCCATGATAGTTTTTCCGCTGCGGACAACGCTTACACCAATAACTATTTCCCCTTCAATTTCAGACGGGCCAGATGGGCCGTGAAACTCTCATCGGCCTTGCGAACCGGCCTGCGGTAGAAGCGCTTTTCACGGCTCCCTCACTTGTTCCCTTCAACCATCGGGATGCCCCTATGCTTCGCGTCGAAGGGGAGTGCTGCTCTAAATCCGACGCTCGCCGCACTGAACCGCGGTTCCTTCAGGTTTACGGGGCGGGAGTCCTTAGGGGAGACGTACTCCACCGGGAGGGTACATGCTTAGCCCTTTGCATATTTGGGACGGAGCACAGTGCTGCCGCCGCCTACGCGGCTCGGGGTTTGTAGCGTCTGGTTCCATGGGCTTACGCCCACGGCTAAGTGCTGGCGCCGCATTCGCGGCTCGACTCGAACACCCAGGCTGGCGCCCGGGGTCGTCTGCCCCCCTCACGGGTTGATCAGCACGATGCCTTCTTTTTCGATCCGGGCGAACATCTTGCGGTATTCTTCCGAGCCGTCGTCGTCCCAGTATTCGGTGGTGAGGGGGGAGTCGTAGCTCATGGGGATGAGGCGCCAGCGGTCGGGGCGCACCATGAAGAGGGACTGCTCGGGGTCGTGGATGTTGTACATGCGGGCGCCGTTGGCGAAGCGGGTCTTGATGATCCATTTGGGCTGCTCGGGCAGTTGCAGCTTTTCAAGCCGCTCCAGTTCCTCCCGGTCCAGGGTCACTCCCAGTCCGGGCCGTTCCGGAACTTTGACAAATCCATTGACCGGATCGAGCCGCTCCTTGACCACATCCGACTTCTTGCTTTCGGAGGTGTTGACGAAGTGGAAGCTGGCCGTCTTGAAGGCCGACTGCATGTGGGTCGTCATGGCCCGGGTGATGTTGCCGCCGACGTTCTGCAGCATGAAGGGGATGTTGGCGGCCGCGAACAGGCCGGCCCGCCGCCGGGCCGTTCCGATCCTCTGATGTCCCAGCATGTAGGCATCGGCCGCCCGCCTCAGCACTTCGAAGGTGGCTCCCAGCGGGGTGTGGTGGTAGATGATCGGCAGCCGGCAGCGCTTGCGCAGCTCGGCGTAGCCCTCGATATCACGTTCCTGCAGAGGATCCTCGAAACAGCCGGCGATGCGGTATTTCGAGATATTCTCCACCAACTCGAACATGTGGTCGTTGGTGCCGTGCATGGTGATGTCGTGGTGGATGCGGAACCCCTCGGGGGCTACCGCCTGCATGGCGTCCATCTGGTCCATCACGTTCTCGAAGGGCGAGAGGTGGTACTTCATCCAGGTATAGCCCATGGCCGAGAAGCGCTTCACGGCTTGGGCCATTCGCTTGGGATGGGTCGAGACCGTCCAGGAGGCCACCGGCACCCAGCGGCGGTAGCGCTGCCCGAAGAGCTTGTAGACGGGGACTCCTGCCGCCTTGCCCATCAGGTCGTACATGGCCGTCCCCAATCCCAGGGAGTTCTCGTCGCCCACCCAGTCGAAGGGGCTGGTGCCGATGTATTTTTCAATGGTTTCCTCGGTCTCCAGGCTTCCGCTCTCGCCCAGTCCAGTCAGCCCGGCGTCGGTGTGCACCACGTAGACGGTCCGTTTCCAGGGACCGTAGAAGTGGTTGAGCTCATAGGCGATCCAGTCCACGAACTCCTCGGTGATGTTGTGGACCTCGATGTCGGTGATCCGGATGGAGCCATGACGGGACTCGGCCTGCTTCTTGGCAGCCCACACCGGCTTCCAGCCATTCAAGAGAAGGGCTCCGCCAAGACCGGCAAAAAAGCCGCGTCGGGTGAGAACGCCGGTTTCGGCTTCAGGATTTCTTCCGGAAGAGTTGGAAAAGTGCATGGCCGACTCCATTCTTTTGACGAAAGCTGAGAAGAGAACTCATTATAGGCAGGTTTGCACCCAGATGACACCGTAGCTGAACTTCGGCCGCTCACAGATCGAACCTAAAACGGCAAGTTCTCAGGCACCATGCCCAATAAGAAAACCGTGAAGTATCTGACGGCGTCGGTCCTGCTGGTGTTCCTGGTCAATGCGTTTCCGGCCGGCGCCAGCGCGGCGGAAATCAAGATAGCATCCTGGAACATTTACTGGCTCACCTCGGAAGACCCCAATCATCACAGACGCAAGGCCAGCGATTACGCCAGGTTGGCCCAATACGCAAACGACCTGGCCGCGGATGTCATCGCCCTGCAGGAAGTCGATGCGGGCTTTGTACGCAAGGTGTTCCCTCCGCAGCAGTACAGCATTGAATTGTCGCAACGTAAGGACACCAGGCAACGCACCGGCTTCGCCATCCGCAAGGGCATCCGATACCGGCGCCTGCCTGATTATCGGGCCCTGAGCACGAAATGGGGATTGCGCTACGGCACGGTGATCGAGTTGGAGGTGGGCGGGAAGAAGATCGATGTGATGTCGGTGCACCTGAAGTCCGGCTGCCATGACCGGGACCTGGACCGCCCCGCAACCGGGAGCTGCCACGATCTCAAGTCCCAGGTGAGGCCGCTCGAGTCATGGATCGACCGACGTCTGGAGCGGGGGCGGGCCTTTGTTCTATTGGGTGACTTCAATCGACGCATGGATCGGAGGCACGATGATCTCTGGAGTTTCATTGCCGATGGAAATCCAAAGCCGATATACCGGGTCAACGCCGGCCGGAAGCCCGAATGTTGGAACAGCAAGTTCGCGGAATTCATCGATCACATCATTGTGGGACCGATCGCCGAGAAAGCCGTGAAAGCCCATTCATTCAAAGAATTGACCTTTAGCGAGAGAAGCTATTTCTATTGGCGCAGACGTCTTTCCGACCACTGTCCCATTTCCATAAGGCTCGGTTTCTGAGGAAGAAGCCACGAGGCCTTCGGCAGTCCTATCCCTTCCCCTATCCCCCCAGGTTCTTCTCGTAGTCGTCCAACTGGTAGGCGTCCATCCAGTTGCCGGAGGGCATCGGCTCGTTGGGCAGGACGTATTTCAGGAGTTCGACGGCCTTGGCCAGCGAGTCGTCCACGGTGAGGTAGGGCTCCTCGCACTCGATGCCGAGGGGGCCGTCGTAGCCGGCCCGGCGCAGGCTGACGATGAAGCTGCGCCAGAAGAACTCGTCGTGGCCGTATCCCAGCGTCCGATAGCTCCAGGACCGCTGATCCCACTCGTCGTAGTAGGCGCTGGAAACCAGCCCGTCCCGGGCGGCCATCCGCTGGTCCAGAGCCACGTCCTTCACGTGGCAGGTGTAGATGGCCTCGCCGATGGTCTCGACGAAAACGATGGGATCGATGCCCTGCCACCACAGGTGGGAGGGGTCCAGGTTCATGCCGATGGTGGGCCCGACTTCCCGGCGAAGGCGCAGGAAGGTCTGGGTGTTGTAAACGCAATCCCCGGTGTGGGGCTCGATGCACAGTTTGACCCCGTAGTCGTCGGCGATGGCGGCGGCCTTTTTCCAGTAGGGGATGATTCTCTCCTCCCACTGCCAGCGGTAGGCATCCTTCCACATGACGAAGGCGGAGTTGATGATCCAGTTGGGTGTCTTGTCCTCGGGACCGCCGGCGGGAGTGCCGGCCAGCAGACTGATGTGGTGAACGTCCAGGCGGCCGGCCAGCTTGCAGGTGGCCACCAGGTCGGCGTGGGCGCCCTCGGCAATGGCCGGGTTGGGATGGATCGGGTTTCCATGGCAGCCGAAGGAACAGATCTGCATCTCCCGCTCATCCAGGCTGCGCTTGAAGGCCTCGAAGGCGGCCGGGGAGGATGCCAGCTCGATGGGGTCGTAGTGGACCTTGGGGATGTGCCCGCCGGCGCAGGCCTCGACCAATCGGATGCCGTGCTTCTTGCAGGAATCGAGCATCTCCTCCCAGGATCTCTCCAGCATGCTTGCCGCCATCAATGCGATTTCCATGTTTGTCCTGTCCTTCCTTGGGTTTCGTCGAACCCTGTGGGAACCGACGCCCAATTTCCTGAAACAAAAAAAAGAGTTATCCACGAAGGGCCACTAAGGCGTTGAGGTTAACCGCGACGGGGTACCAAGGTCACGAAAGAATGATCGATTTCCGATGGTTTCACTCTCGTATGATCCGCCCGGCAGGGTGGAGGCGACACTTATTTCAGACCTGGCCTGAATGTCTCAGCCCGGAGCGTTCCGGTCGGTGCCTGCGCTATTCTCCTGAGCGCGTCGGCGTAGCAATAAATGCCTTCTAATCCTCATCCACCCCATCATCCTCGTCGGGCTCGCCTTCAAGAATCTCCATGGCTCTCTCGGCATCCGATTCCCTCACCTGGAGGCCCACGCCGCCAATGGCCGGAACCCAGAACCAATTCAGGCCGGTGATATGCTCATTGATCAGGAAGCAGTCGATTCCCTCTACTTCCAACCGCGTCTTGGCCAGGTTGGCGTCTATGGGGTGGTCGAAGCTGGCGATGGTGATCAGCACCTTCTACATTCTCCATTCCCGCCAGCGGCCATTTCGTTCCATTCAACCGCACAATGCACAGTCGAAAAGAGTAAACCCCAAGTCCAGCCCCGGCAAAGCTCAAGGATTTGGGGGTGTCTGATGGGAATCATGGTCACTTGCAACTCCGGGCATAAGGGCAAGACCGGTCATGAACCAAGCGACCGCGAATTGCGCTCTCGCGGCACATTCATGGTGGCTGTCCCAATTCCAAAACAGCGCTTAAACGTGCGGTCATCAAGGCACCGAACAGCAGCACGGCCATCAATATGACTTGAGCGATCACCCCTGCCCAGAACCACCACAACAGGAGATGCCAATTCCCCCGGGTTCGCACGGTTGCCAAAACCCCTGCCGTCCATCCGGGGGCCAGCGCCAGCACGAATGCCGCTCCCAAATACATCACCCCAAGGGCCGTCAATACTGCTGCCATCCCGATAGAAAACCATAACAACGACAGGTGCGGGGCCTGACGGGGGAACTGCAGCAGCAACGCCACCAGGACCGCTCCCGCCAGGGCGATGTACTCGACCGTATAGATCGGCACCAAGCCCGCCTCGGGTTCCGGTTTCAAAAACCAGATCGAACGGCTTCCGATCCAGATAAAGCCCCCCAATGCCAGGGCCAACTCCAGCCATTGGCTGAGGCCGAGATGGAAGGGAAAGCGCATGGCGGCATGTTCCCGCGAAAAGTCATAAACTTCACTGATCCCGGCGCACCGTCTTGGAGACGAGACAGCCATAGGCGTGCCGGCCGGTTGTTGCTGTTGATATTGTTGAATTTCCCCCGAATTGAGATCCGGTTCGAAGGTGGGGAGCGGACAGTTCCGTTCAATGCCTGCCGAGTGAAGCAACAGACCTACTCTATCAGTCCAGGGGCAAGCTCACAATTGCTCAGTAAACCGTAGGGGCGTCCCTTGTGGGCGCCTCCGACGCGGTGTTGACCGGGCAAACGGGAACTACCGGGCAACCACAAGGATTGCCCCTACGTTGGCGGGTTCAGCACGAGATGGTCCGTTCCCTCGGCTAGGTATAGATTGCGCGTCGCGGTATTATGGCCAACGGACACTCCAGTCTCGGCGGCCGGCGTCAACCGAAAAGGACCCCGGGAAACCCGGCACGGTCCGGCAAGGTGCACACCTCTCATGGCCACTAACGACACACAGACCCACTACCGGATTGGCCAGGACAACATACGGTTCCTCGGTCTCGACATTCACAACCCGGTCTTCGCCGTAGCCAGTCTTACCATCGTCGGATTTGTGGTCGGCGTGCTGGCGTTCCGGGAGACCGCGGGCGCTGCTTTTGACGCACTGTACGCATGGCTCACTTCGACGTTCGACTGGGTGTTCCTGGGCGCGGGCAACCTCTTCATCCTGTTCTGCCTGCTGCTGATAGTGACCCCGCTCGGTCGCATCCGCCTCGGCGGTCCGGATGCCAAGCCCGACTACTCCGTCTGGTCGTGGTTCGCCATGCTGTTCGCAGCCGGGATCGGCATCGGCCTGATGTTCTTCGGGGTGGCGGAGCCGATTCACCATTTCCAAAATCCCCCGCTCGGGGTTGACGCCGCCGACACCGCCGCCGCGCAAAGGCTGGCATTCGCCTCCGCCATCTTTCACTGGGGCCTGCACCCTTGGGCGATGTACGCGATCGTCGCATTGGCGCTCGCCTTCGCCGCCTACAATCTCGGCTTGCCGCTGACGCTGCGGTCGGCGTTCTACCCTGTTCTGGGCAAGGCGGTCTGGGGCCGGTTCGGACACCTGATCGACGTCCTGGCGGTGTTTGCGGCGCTCTTCGGACTGGCGACCTCGCTCGGCCTGGGCGCAGAGCAGACGGCGGCCGGGCTGGCCCATCTTTTCGGCGTGCCGGCCACCAACACCACCAAGGTGCTGATCATTGCCTTCGTCACGTTCATTGCGATTGCATCGGTGGTCGCCGGGATGGACAGAGGCGTCAAACGCCTGAGTCAGGCCAACCTGGTGCTGGCCATGCTGCTGCTCGCCTTCGTGCTGGCGGTGGGGCCGACTCTCGACCTGTTGGCCGGGTTCGTAGCCAGCATCGGCCACTATCTGGCGGCGATCGGACCGCTCAGCAACTGGGTGGGTCGTGACGACCTGGATTTCATGCACGGATGGACCACCTTCTTCTGGGCCTGGTGGCTCTCCTGGTCGCCCTTCGTAGGCATGTTCATCGCCCGGGTCTCGCGCGGCCGCACGGTGCGCCAACTGGTGGGCTGCATGCTGGTCGTCCCGACGCTGGTCTCCGCGCTCTGGATGAACGCCTTCGGGGCAACCGCACTGTCCAAATTTCTCGATGGCGGCGGTACCGCGGTGGTCGAAGCGGTGCAGGCCCAGCAACCGGAGATGGCCCTGTTCAGGATGCTGGAGACGCTGCCGCTGGCTGGTGTCACCTCGATTATCGGCATTGTTCTGATAATCATCTTCTTCGTCACCTCGTCCGATTCCGGTTCGCTCGTCATCGACACCATCACCGCCGGAGGCAAGCTGGACGCACCGGTTGCTCAGCGCGTCTTCTGGTGTGCATTCGAAGGAATCGTCGCCATCACTCTGCTGGTCAGCGGCGGACTGGTGGCGCTGCAGACGGCTTCGCTCGTGACCGGCTTCCCGTTCGCGCTGGTGCTGTTGGGGATGTGCTACAGCATCTGGAAGGGCCTGCGCGCCGCCCGCTGAGAAATGCGGGTAACGGATTGTATAGGTGAGTGCCGCCCCTGCCCCGCCGGGCAGATCATTCGAAGAAGAAACTGCCGATCGTTGTTGAAGACGAATTCTTTTTTTCTTTACACGCAGCCGGGGTATTCGCTGCCCTGCAGGAGGACATAGTTCGGCTGGGGCCGGCTGTCGTCGGTCCAGCGGGAGCGGGCCGACATGTAGTGGACGGCCAGGCCGCGCCGCGAGGTGGTGGAACGGTTGGGCGTGGATCGATGCAGCAGCAGGCTGTGGTGAAAGGAACAACCGCCGGCCGGCATGAGCAGGGGCGTTTCCCGGCTGAGGTCCATGGCCTCGTCGGGCACCTGCTTGTCCCGCCGGTCGCGCACCACCCAGGGCTGACTGTGATCCAGAACGCCCTGCCGGTGGCTTCCCGGAATTACATGCATCGGTCCCTTCTCCATGGTTACGTCGTCCAGGGCCGTCCAGCAGGTCACCAGGTCCATGGGCTCGATGGCGAAGTAGGCCGAGTCCTGGTGGTAGGGCTTCTCGACGCCCCCGGGCGGTTTCATGAAGCACTGGCTGTTATAGAGCTTGATGTCGGGACCGATGATGGACTCCACGATGGACAGTATCCGGGGGTGGCCGGCATGCGCCAGAAAAACCGGATCGTTATTCGCGGGGCGGTTCAGCTTGCGCACCGTTGCCAGCTCCACCCTCTCGGCGCCCGGCTCCAGCTCGATATCCTCCACCGGATATCCGGGAACGGCGCCTGAAATCAGATCCTCGGTCCGCTGCCTCACCTGCTGCACTTCTTCAGCCGAAAGCAGACCCTCCACCACCAGGTAGCCCTGCTCCCGATACTGCTCGGCATAGTTTCCATTTTCCTTGACCATGTCCTAGCCCTCTATCTCCGATTATCTACCCCTTGCTGCCGTAGTCGATCTCCACGCTCATCTGCGCCAGGACCAGGGGTACCGCCAGGCGCGGGTCGCGCTTTCTCAAAACCAGCTCCAACTGGTTGAATCCGCTCTTGAGGATGTCGGCCCGGAATGGAAGGTGGAGCCAGTCTCGACTGCCGAAAAGCGTGGGCTTCTGCCGAACCTCTTCCTTTTCTCTGGAAAGGGCCACCCCGTTCAAACGGAACTGCAGGTCGTCGTCATCCATTTGCTGTTCCAGGCGCATGACCAACTTGGCCTGGACCGACTTGCCCGCGGCGGTGGCCGCCGGCACGTCATCTCCAACGAAAAACCGGACCCGGGCGGGTCCTCCCACCTTTTCCTGCTGGATCTTCAGCGGAAGCTGGGCCTTGGGGTGGGACCGCCGCCACAGGGAGGCGACCTGCTCATCGATGAGGTAGCGCTTGTTGCGGTGCTTCAACAGGCCGGGGTCTCCGATCTCCACCAGTGACTTGCGCCAGAGCTTCGTGTCCCACAGGGGGGCGTACCAATTGAAGAGATAGATCCCATCCACGCCCTGTTTCCAGTAGTTCAAGGCCGTGGCCCGGGTCTGCTCGGCGGGATGATACAAGCCGATCTGGCCCAGCAGGGTGAGGTTGCGGCCGCGAAAGGCTTCCACGTACTCCTGCATGGACAAGTCGGATTCATGGCCGCGGGGCGTTCCCGCCGTCACCACGTCCAGCAGGTCCTCCTTGATCCAGGTGGGGACGTCAAATCCAAGCTTGAAGGCGAGGTTGAAGGTGAAGGGGACCCTGGCGGCCAACCGGAAGGGTTTGCCTCGACTTTTCGAGGTCCGGTCCACCAGGGCTCGCACCCTGCGGACCAGTTGGGTAATCAGATGGCGGTTGCGATAGGCCTCCTCGGGCTTGAAAAACGCCGGATGGCGCAGGAAATCCAGCTCGATGCCATCCAGATCGTAGTCCTGGACGATCTCTTCGATGACCTTGTACTTGTTTTGCCGTACCTGCTCATAGGCGAAATCGAATCCGGTGGCAAAACTGGGATGGACAGCGTCTCCCAGCAGCAGTTCCGGGTGAGCCTTCTTGTATTGACTGTAGAGATCGACGGCGTTCCAACCCTTGGGACTGTCGTGGGCGTCATTCATCCGCACGGTCACGAAGAACTGGATGCCGATCTGGCGGCAGCGATCGGCCATGGCCTGAAAGTAGTCCTCCCGCTCCTTGAGAACGCTCTCCAGACCCTTGATGAACCGAAGGCCCCCGGCACTCTGGAACCGCTTCACATTCTCGCCGTACATCTCGGCAGTCCTGGTCCTGAAGTAGAAGACGTCGGCTTCACCAACGCTCCAGAACAGGGCATCCACCTGGGTCCCGATAAAGCGGTCCACCCCTTTCTCCAGCAACTCCTTGATTCCCGACACCCGTTGCATGGTGTGGCCGTCGTCGTTGTAGACGATGCGGTAGTTGCAGGGCGGGCGGTTAGCGCGGGAACGAGCGGCGCCCAGCACCGAGGGTCCGGCGGAAAGGGCCACTGCCGAATGGGAAAGAAACTTCCGTCGATTCATTCTCTACTCCAGGTCATTGAGTGCTCGCCGGCACCGACTGCCCGGATGGCGCTGCTTCCAGGCCTGGGGCCCGAACGGCCCGAAACCGCGTCGGCACCACCTGAACCGCACGGTCAGCACCCCCGCCTGAGGCCGTCGTCCTCGATGGGCCGAAGGGGCGTGAAATCCCGCTGGTTCTGGAACCAGGGCCGATCGGTGCCGGTGCAGGCGTTGCTGACGGCGTTGTAAATCAGATACATGATGGCCCGCCGCCAGGGAGAGACATTGTTGGCCGATCCGTGGACGACGATGCTGTGGCAGAAGCAGACCGATCCCGCCGGACCGATCAGAGCCTCGATCCCGTTCTCCTCCGCCAGCCGGCGAAAGGTGGCCTCATCGATGTGGTAGAGGGAATATCCCTTGGCGTCCCGGTGAAGCTGAATCGAGTCCAGAAACCCGTCCCGATGGGAACCCGGCACCACCAGCAGGGGCGAGTTGACCGGGGTGCAATCGTCAATGAACACGGCCACCATCAGGCAGCGGGGTTCGGGCATGCCGTCCACCACGTGCCAGGCGCCGTAATCCTGATGCCAGTCCCAGGAGGCCCCTCCCGCCATTCCCGGCTTGGGGTTGATGCGGCTCTGATGCAGGTAGACCTCTTCCTTCAGCAACTGCCGGGCCGGACCCAGCAACCGCGGCAACAGCGACAGCCGCCGGAAGGGTTCGGAGTAGAGGTGGGCGCCGAAGACCAGCCGGGCGGCCTGGGGGTTGTCCTTTTCGGGGACGACTTCCGGCCCGGGTCGGCTGAGGATCTCGGGCATCTCCTGCTGCAGCGCATTGACCTCCCGGCCGTCCAGCAACCCCGGGAAAAAGAGGTAGCCGCGCCGGTTGAACTCCTCGAGCTGGCTCCGCGTCAGTTGCATGATTTCGGTTTGGGAGACTTGGCCTCCGGCCCCTGGGCCGCGTCGGAAACGCCCCCGGCGAAGGTCTGTTCCGCCACCAGAACGGGAGCTTTCCGGTCGATCGATTGATGGATTGCCAGCGCAACCGCCAGCGAACGGGCGCCGTCGGCCCCATCCACCAGAGGGGACTCCCGCCCCCGCACCACCCGGCAAAAGTGCTGCAGTTGCAGGACGAGCGGATCCGCCTGGGCCACCTTGCGAAGAGACTGGAGCAGGGGATGTTGCCAGCCGGCCCGGGACGGGTCCCCGTAGCGCCACAGCTCCAACTGGGGGAAAGCCAGGGCGCCCTCGGAGCCCATAAAATGATAGCAGTTTTGGCTGGCGTGAAAATAGTCGGGGTTCTCTCCGCTGGAGATTTCGTAGGACCAGGGCGATGGGGTGGCGTCGGAGGCGATGATGGAGCCCAGGGCTCCATTGGCAAAGGAAAGCGTAATGCTCAGGGTGTCCTCGACCTCGAGCCCGCGGGCCATGGACGCCGATTGGGCGTACACCTGGCGTATCTCGCCGCAGATGTAGCGCAGAAGGTCCAGTTCGTGAATGAGATTGATCAGGATGGGACCGCCCTGCTGACGCCGGCGGCGCCAATCCACCTGGAAATACTCCGCCGGCTTCAGCAGCGCCCACATCATCGAGGCTGCAATCAGCCTCCCCAACTCGCCGCCTTGAACCTGGGAGCGCGCTTCCCGAATCAACGGATTGTGACGCCGGTGGTGGCCCACCAGGACCCGGCAGCCGGCTGCAGCGGCCACCTCCACGATTTTCCGGGCGGCGGGCAGGGTGTCGGCAATGGGCTTCTCGATCAGCAGGTCGACGCCCTTCCCGGCGCAGACCTCGGCCACGGCCAGGTGGGTTCCGTTGGGCGTGGCCACAATGGCCCCCTCGGGCTGCTGCTCCCCCAGCAGCTCGGAAAGGTCGCGGTAGAAGGGAACCGCGAGTCGTTCGGCCACCCGCCGGCGAGTGGAATCCGCATCGCAGATCCCGACCAGGGAGCACCCCGCCTGCCCGCGGACCAGCCGAGCGTGTTTGCTGCCGATCAGTCCGGCTCCCACCACTGCCAACTTCACTGGTTTCATATTCGGTTGCTCAGCCTTCGCGGTGATCCCGGGTGCTGTCCCATTACGGCACGACCGGCCCGTTTCGGCTTCAGGCGGGATTCAGGAAGTCGTGCACCACCTCTCCGTACCCCTCGGTGTAGTCCTGCTCCACGTAAAAGGCGCCGTAGTACTCCCGTGGCGTGAAGTCGGCCAGGTTGTAAATGGGCGAGGGGTCGCACTGGATCACCCCGTCCCCGGCCCTGCAGATGTGCACGTCGACATCGGAGGTGACGTTGGCGCCGTCGATCAACTGAAGCACGTCGGCGCCGCGGCCGTCCACCCGGGGAATCGCCTTGAGGCGCCAGGAGGGCGTGAGGTTGGGCAGCTCGTCCACTTCGGCGCTCCGATGGAAGGTGGAACGAATGGCCAGCACCGAGGCCCCCGCCAGACGCGTATCGGTATAAGCCACCCGTTCATCCATGCCGCATTCGAACTCCGCGAACACCTTGGGAGTGCCGTAGATCTCGCGTCCGGCCGGGATGCTGGACCGGGAATTCAGAAAGGCCACCGGGGCAAAATACCCGGTTTCTCCCTTGAAGGTGCACTTGACCGTCAGCACGCTCTCGTCGAAGGCCCCGTAGCTGGAAGCCCAGGGGATGGAGATGCCGATGGCCACGCAGTAGCCGTCCTCGGCCGGCTCCAGGCAGGCAGGGAGCACGCGGTCCACGGCGGCAGGGTCGGCCCGAAAGCACACGAACTGAAAACGCGCATTGCGATAGCGCACCGGCGGCGGTGGATAGTAGGGAGAAAACGCCGGCATGCTGGTGATTTGATCCATGGGAATCGTCATGGCTGGCTCCTGCAGCAGGAAGTCGTTTCAAGGCATGATTTTGGCGGACCTTCGAGGATTGATCTTATCCCATCCCCCGGAACCGGCGCAAACCCGGGTAAGGACGTGCTTCAGATGAACAAGCGGGGGAAAAAGAGTTATCCCACGAAGGGACACGAAGGACGACGAAGGGCCACTAAGGGGTTGGAGGAGGCAAAAAAGGATCTGCCAAGGGTCGGGAGGGCCAGAGTGCAGAGGGGACGTTGTTGAATTACTGGAATAACTTGGATCGGTGGTTTCTAAATTCCGGTTTTTCCACTACGTCCCCTACTCTCTCTGGACAATTGCTGTCGCCGCCTTCGCGGCTCGGGCTGTTGTCGCACCGAATTCCATGGGCTTACGCCCACGGCTAAGTGCGGACGCCGCGTTCGCGGCTTTTTTGGAACCCCCGGCTGGCGCCCGGGGAAATTTATCTGGAAATCCTGTCCCCCGGCAGTGTCGTAGTCTAAGGGAGAGCTGCGAAGCTGCGGTGGACGTTGGTCACTTGACACAACGCCTGTTACAGGCCTTCCTTATAGAGCAGCGAAGCTGCGGTCTCGTGTAGCCCCGGGCGGAAGCCCGGGGTCGTCTGAATCCAGCGCTAACGCAGCCGCGTAGGCGGCGATTTGGTAATGCCCTCCCGGAACCCTCGGCGTTTCCAGAACGGCGCACTCTTCGCAACGCTGACCTCCGCTTCCGGGACGCCGCGTTGACCCCCCTCCGGATCGACCGCGGGCTTCGCCCTTGTCTCTCCGACTCCCCCTCAAGGGGGGAGTGATTCTTGAGGCTCGCACAGGACTTCTTGCCCGATTCCTTGGCGGGATGTAAGTCATGTTTGCGGTTTATCGTGCAAAGGACTTTCCCGCTTTGTAAAGCTTCTGCGACTCCCTTCAAGAGGGAGTGATTGGACCCTAGACCTAGCCTGAGGTTTCATGGGGCCAACCCCCTGGGTTAGAATGCGGCCGGCAGGAACGACATCAGGCGGTTGACCATCCCACCGGAAGAGAGGCTCATGACATCCATTACCGAGGTTAAGGCCAGGGAGATTCTGGACTCGCGGGGGAACCCGACGGTAGAGGCCACGGTGGTCCTAGAAGGCGGAGCCACCGGAACCGCGGCGGTCCCTTCGGGGGCCTCCACCGGCGAGCACGAAGCCGTGGAGCTCCGAGACGGGGACCCCGGGCGCTACCTGGGCAAAGGCGTGCAGCAAGCGGTGGCCAACGTCAATCAAAGCATCGCCGGCGCGCTGCAGGGGCTGGATGCCTGCCGGCAGGTGGAAGTCGACCGCCAGATGCTGGAGTTGGACGGGACGCCCAACAAGGCGGATCTGGGCGCCAATGCCCTGCTGGCGGTGTCGCTGGCCGTGGCCCGGGCCGCCGCCCAGGCCTGTGGCGAGCCCCTCTACCGTTATCTGAGAGTGCAGAGGGGACGTTGTTGAATTACTGGAATAACTTGGATCGGTGGTTTCTAAATTCCGGTTTTTCCACTACGTCCCCTACTCTCTCTGGACAATTGCTGTCGCCGCCTTCGCGGCTCGGGCTGTTGTCGCACCGAATTCCATGGGCTTACGCCCACGGCTAAGTGCGGCCGCCGCGTTCGCGGCTTTTTTGGAACCCCCGGCTGGCGCCCGGGGAAATTTATCTGGAAATCCTGTCCCCCGGCAGTGTCGTAGTCCAAGGGAGAGCTGCGAAGCTGCGGTGGACGTTGGTCACTTGACACAACGCCTGTTACAGGCCTTCCTTATAGAGCAGCGAAGCTGCGGTCTCGTGTAGCCCCGGGCGGAAGCCCGGGGGCGTCTGAATCCAGCGCTAACGCAGCCGCGTAGGCAGCGATTTGGTAATGCCCTCCCGGAACCCTCGGCGTTTCCAGAACGGCGCACTCTTCGCAACGCTGACCTCCACTCCCGGGACGCCGCGTTGGCCCCCCTCCGGATCGACTGCGGGCTTCGCCCTTGTCCGACTCCCCCTCAAGGGGGGAGTGATTCTTGAGGCTCGCACAGGACTTCTTGCCCGATTCCTTGGCGGGATGTAAGTCATGTTTGCGGTTTATTGCAGAGTGCACAGGGGACGTTGTTGAATTACTGGAATAACTTGGATCGGTGGTTTCTAAATTCCGGTTTTTCCACTACGTCCCCTACTCTCTCTGGACAATTGCTGTCGCCGCCTTCGCGGCTCGGGCTGTTGTCGCACCGAATTCCATGGGCTTACGCCCACGGCTAAGTGCGGACGCCGCGTTCGCGGCTTTTTTGGAACCCCCGGCTGGCGCCCGGGGAAATTTGTCTGGAAATCCTGTCCCCCGGCAGTGTCGTAGTCTAAGGGAGAGCTGCGAAGCTGCGGTGGACGTTGGTCACTTGACACAACGCCTGTTACAGGCCTTCCTTATAGAGCAGCGAAGCTGCGGTCTCGTGTAGCCCCGGGCGGAAGCCCGGGGTCGTCTGAATCCAGCGCTAACGCAGCCGCGTAGGCGGCGATTTGGTAATGCCCTCCCGGAACCCTCGGCGTTTCCAGAACGGCGCACTCTTCGCAACGCTGACCCCTGCTTCCGGGACGCCGCGTTGACCCCCCTCTGGATCGACCGCGGGCTTCGCCCTTGTCTCTCCGACTCCCCCTCAAGGGGGGAGTGATTCTTGAGGCTCGCACAGGACTTCTTGCCCGATTCCTTGGCGGGATGTAAGTCATGTTTGCGGGTTACGGTGTAAGGGATTTTCCCGCTTTGCAACGCTTCTGCGACTCCCCCTCAAGAGACGGTGTTTGGACACTAGTAGGACGCTTCCTAAATAACATATCAACATTTACACGACTGAGATCTCGTCCATCTTGTAGGTCCACTTGAATACCACCGGGTCTTCGTTCAGCCGGTCGATGTAGCGTTCGATGCGTTGCCGCAACTCCGCCTTGGACTCCACCCGCATCCCGCGCAACAGCGTGTTGGTCAGCTTCGCGAAGAACGATTCGACCATGTTCAACCAGGAGCCGTGCTTGGGTGTGAAGACAAACTCGAATCGGTTCGCCATGGTCGCCAAGTAAGCCCGCGTCTCCTTCGAGACATGCGCCGAATGGTTGTCAAGCACCAGCCGGATGCGTGCCCCGGCCGGATAGGCCCGGTCCAACTGCCGCAGGAAGGCCACGAACTCCCGGCTCCGGTGCCGCTCCACCACAGCCCGGTGTATCTGACCGGTCATCAGATCCAGTCCTGCCATCAGCGTCAGCGTTCCATGCCGCTGGTACTCGTAATCACGCCCCGTGCCGACATGTTTGCCCGGCTTGGGCGGCAGGTCGGGAGCCACCCCGCCAATGGCCTGGATGCCCGGCTTCTCGTCGTAGGAGACAAAGACCGTCAACGGGCCCTTCGGGGCGTCCTTCCGCTGGCGGGCCAGTTCAACCAGTTTGTACACCACCAGTACTTGGGCCATCTTCGTGTCGAATTCCGGATCGCGTTTCTCCAGATAATACTCGATCTTGTGCGGCCGTAGCCGGTGACCCGCCAGTATCTTCGAGACCGTGCCGCGTGCCAGCTTCGCCAGACTCGGGTGGCCCGCCTGCTCGCAGTGGGCACGAACATGACTTGCCAGCAGACGGGTCGTCCATAGCTCCTCCGGGTAGCCCAGTGCCTTCGGCTTGACGCAAGCCAGCGAAACCACCCAGGCACGCGCCTCCGAGGAGATGGTCCCGGGACGCCCCTTGCGCGGCAGGTCCCCCAGCGCCGCCAGCGCGCCCAGTTGCAGACCCTTGTCGACGCACCGCTCCACCTTGGGCCGGTTCGTGCCCAGCGCGCGAGCAATCGCTGAGACGGTCTGGCGCCCAGCGTAGCCCAGTAAAATCCTGGCCCGTTCCACATGCTGCGCCGACTCCGAACGGGACCGGCTAATTCCCTCCAGCCTCGCTCGCACCTCGTCACTGAGGACCAGACTGGCTCGTCGGCTTGTGAAGGGCACCGAAATCTCTCCGAAGCCACCGGATGTCGAGGACTCCAGAGTACAAGGGATCGGTGCTGAATTGCAATATTATATTGGAATCATACTACTAGACCTAGCCTGAGGTTTCATGGGGCCAACCCCCTGGGTTAGAATGCGGCCGGCAGGAACGACACCAGGCGGATGCCAATCCCGCCGGAAAAGAGGCTCATGACATCCATTACCGAGGTTAAGGCCAGGGAGATTCTGGACTCGCGGGGGAACCCGACCGTAGAGGCCACGGTGGTTCTGGAAGGCGGAGCCACCGGAACCGCGGCGGTTCCTTCGGGGGCCTCCACCGGCGAGCACGAAGCCGTGGAGCTCCGGGATGGGGATCCCGGCCGCTATCTGGGCAAAGGCGTGCAGCAGGCGGTGGCCAACGTCAATCAAAGCATCGCCGGCGCGCTGCAGGGGCTGGATGCCTGCCGGCAGGTGGAAGTCGACCGCCAGATGCTGGAGTTGGACGGGACGCCCAACAAGGCGGACCTGGGCGCCAATGCCCTGCTGGCGGTGTCGCTGGCCGTGGCCCGGGCCGCCGCCCAGGCCTGCGGCGAGCCCCTCTACCGTTATCTGGGTGGTGTCAACGCCCGATTGCTGCCGGTGCCCATGATGAACATCCTCAACGGCGGATCCCATGCCGACAACAACGTCGACTTCCAGGAGTTCATGGTCATGCCCGTGGGAGCCTCCCGGTTCAGCGACAGTTTGCAGATGGGCGTCGAGGTCTTCCACCACCTGAAGCGAGTGCTATCCAAGCGGGGATACGGCACGGCCGTCGGCGACGAGGGCGGCTTTGCCCCCAACCTCAAGAGCAACGAGGAAGCGATCGAAGTCATTCTGGAGGCGGCCGCCCAGGCCGGCTTCAGCCCGGGCGAGGACCTGCTGATTGCCCTGGACCCGGCCTCCAGCGAGTTTTACGAAGCGGGGCGCTACTGCTTCAGGAAGTCGGACGGGTCCGAGAAGACCGCCGAACAGATGGTGGAATTCTGGGAGAACTGGGTGCGCCAGTATCCCATCGCCTCCATCGAGGACGGCCTGGCCGAGGACGACTGGGAGGGATGGGCCCTGCTCACTCGCAGATTGGGAGACAGAGTGCAACTGGTGGGGGACGATCTCTTCGTCACCAACACCCGCCGCCTGGAGCAAGGCATCCGCAACCGGGTGGCCAACTCCATCCTGGTCAAGGTCAACCAGATCGGGACCTTGACCGAAACTATCGAAGCCGTCGAGCTCGCCAAGACCCACCACTACTCGGCCGTCATATCCCACCGCTCGGGAGAGACCGAAGACACCTTCATCGCCGACCTGGCGGTGGGGTTGAACACCGGCCAGATCAAGACCGGCTCCGCCAGCCGCACCGACCGGGTCGCCAAGTACAATCAACTCCTGCGGATCGAGGAAGACCTGGGGGCGGAAGCCCTTTTCCGGGGGAAGTCCTTCCGGCAGGGTTGAGACATTCCATTGCGGGTTCGGGCTTTGGAATAGTCTTCCCAGAGAGCATAAGGAGACCCGTCGTGGCTAGCGATCAGACGTTGCTTGCTCATATCGCAGTGAAGCTCGGCACTCATCCCGAGAATATCGCTGTTGAGGCTCTCGGCCATATCCTATCAACCTCCAAGACAGCCTTACGTTCGATTGAAGACGTGCTGAAAACGGGTGGGGTGGAGGTCGGAACAATCTCCCATGCCCGAACGCAGGCCAGTAAGGAGAAGGGGGGGCGCCCGGACCTTACAGGCTGCGATGAGAATGGTGACGAGCGAGTATTGATCGAAGCCAAGTTCTGGGCTGGCCTCACCGATCTTCAGCCCGTCGCATACCTCAAACGCCTGCCGACAGACAAGACGTCGGCGCTCTTGTTCGTCGCTCCGGGCGCGAGGTTTGAGTCGCTCTGGCCAGGGCTACACAGGCGGGTGGTCGATGCAGGGATGGAATGGCAGCTTGAGTCTAAGGATGCGAATCTGTGGAGCGCAATGGTCGGCGACCGGTGCTTCCTGATACTGACCAGTTGGAAATTTCTTCTCGATCGTATGGCTTCCAGGGCAAGCGGTGCTGGCGAGTTACGCACGGAAGCCGATATCCGACAACTTCTAGGGCTTAGCCAAAAGATGGACGAGGATGCCTTTCTTCCTCTTCGATCAGAGGATCTCAGCCCGGAGTTTCCGCGCCGGGTGCTTGCGTTTGTGCGCCTTGTAAAAGACGTTGCGACGCGTGCCGCGCAGAAAGAGTGGGTACATTTGACTGGTTCGCGGCCGAGCATCGGGGAGACATTCTACGGCTGGTACATGCTACTTGCCGGTGCACGCGTATGGTTTGGTTACTGGTGCGACCCATGGGCTCAGCACCGCGGCACACCCCTTTGGCTCGAATTCTCTGAGTGGAACGATGAGAACCGTCCGACAGTCAAATTCGCCGAGGCACGCCATCGACTCGCTCCCCTCCAGCAAGAGGGCCCACCCGGAATCATCGACGATGGCCACCGCCTGCTAGTCCCGATCGACCTGCCTGTGGGTGTCGAATATGAAACAGTGCGTGATTCTGTGGTCAAGCGGCTTAAGTATATTGCGCGGCTGATAGATTCGGGGGATACGACCAGTTGAGGTTAGGCTTCCCCTGTCATTCTGAGAAGTGTGCGACGAAGTTTCCAACGTTTAGGCCTTGGCGGTATTCCAAAGAAAAAGCCTTCAAATAGACTTGAAGCCCTCCAAACTGGTTCGACACCGCTGGCCGACGATTTGAGGCCGCCTACTTCCTCCCGCCCTGCTGTCCAATCACTCCCTCCCGCTGCAGCCGGTCCAGCTCCGTCTCGCTGAAGCCCCAATCCTTCAGGGCATCCCGGGTGTGCTCGCCGGGCTTGGCCGGGGGGTGCTGGATCCGGCTGGGGGTGCGGCTGAATCGCGGCGCGGGGGCCGGCTGCACCACGCCCTCCACCTCCACGAAGGTCTGCCTCTCCCGGTTGTGGGGATGCTCCGGAGCTTCGCCCATGTCGAGGACCGGGGCGAAGCAGACGTCGCTTCCCTCCAGAAGTCGGCGCCATTCTTCCCGGGTCCGAGTGCGGAAGATTTCGGCCAGGCGCGCGCACATGCGCGGCCACCGGGATCGATCCTCCAGCCTGTGCAGATCTTCTTCCTCGGCTCCGATCCGTCTCAGCAACTCGGCCCAGAACTTGGGCTCCACCGGGCCGATGGCGATGTACTTCCCATCCTTGGTTTGGTAAGCCCGGTAGTTGGGGGCGCCTCCGTCCAGGGTATTTGCGGCTCTGCGATCGGTCCACTGCCCGGCTGCCCGCAGGCCGTAGACGAAGGTCATCTGGGAGGCCGCGCCGTCTACCATGGCCGCGTCGATCACCTGCCCTTTGCCCGACGTCCTGGCCTCCAGCATCCCGGCCACCAGGCCCAGGGCCAGGTAGACCCCGCCTCCGCCGAAATCCCCTATCAGGTTGAGAGGCGGAACCGGTGGCCCCTCCCCGTCTCCGATGCCGTGCAGAGTCCCGGTCAAGGCAATGTAGTCGATGTCGTGGCCGGCGGCCCGCGCCAGGGGACCGTCCTGCCCCCATCCGGTCACCCGCCCGTAGACCAGCCGGGGATTGCGGCCCAGGCAGACCTCGGGTCCCAAGTCCAAACGCTCCATCACCCCAGGCCGGAATCCCTCGATCAGGGCGTGGCTGCGAGCGATAAGCTTGAGCGTGGCCTCCCGGCCCTCCCGATGTTTCAGGTCGATGGACACCGATCGCCGGCCCCGGCACAGCAGGTCGTAGCGGTGCTCCATGGGTATTCCCAGGTGCGACTCCTGCATGCGGTCGATGCGCAGCACCTCGGCTCCCATGTCCGACAGCAGCATGGCCGCCATGGGCGCCGGTCCGATGCCCGCGAATTCCACGATCCTGTATCCCGACAAGACTCCCATGAGCCTGCCCTCGCCTTTCTCCGGTCCCGGCAAATACCGGTTACGTGACCAGCACGTTGCCTATTGGGAACGGAGCACCGTGCTGTCGCCGCCTACGCGGCTCAACTCTAACGCCAAGCTTTCCATGGGCTTACGCCCACGGCTAACTGCTATCGCCGCATTCGCGGCTTTCTGGAATCCCCGGGCTGGCGCCCGCGAAATGATCATTGAGCATTCTGCAAAATGTGGAGTCGGGGATGATGTTGGGGTGGCAAAGGTAGTGATCTGCCGGCTCCGGACGGATCTGCACCTGGCGGTCCATGGATTTCCCCCGGGAGCGCGGGCGTCCCGCCCGCATTCTTGTAAAGGCGCTTCCCCGGCTCCAAAGGGCGGGTGAACCGGCCAACCCTGGGACGCGAATAGGGGACGTTGTTGAATTACTGGAATAACTACGATCAGCCGCTCCTGAATTGCTCTGATTCAATGACGTCTCCTAAGCGCTCTTTAGCGTTATTCCGGTAATGCAACAACGTCCACAGCGCTGCACGACGAATATTGCAAAAGGCTCGTAATGTTCTGCCTTTTTCAATATCGGCTGCGACCTGGTGAGAAATGCGAGTTCCCCACAAAAAGCACAAGAGTCACAAAACGATTTTTTTGATATCGTTCCGCTCTTTTCGTGTTTTTGTGCCTTTTGTGGTCATTCCCGGCAGAGGTCCCACTGCCGAATTTTGCAAACCCCTCATTGAAAAAACTATTTCCCGCCAGTGGGCTGGAGCTTCCCATGGGCTTACGCCCACGGCTACCTGCTGCCGCCGCTTCGCGGCTTAATGGAAGCCCGGGCTGGCGCCCGGGGATGTCCTTCTACCGGGGCAACGGCCGCCAGCGGATGGCTTGCATCCGGGCCGGGAGGTCCTTCCCTTTGCGCTCACCCACGATGGTCAGGATCATGCCCGGTTTTCCGTCGGCCAACTCGGGTGGAAGAACACAACTGGCGGAGTACCCGGGTTTGCTCACATGGTCGTTGATGTACCACATGCCCTTCAGCGTCTGTCCCTCGGTTGGGAAACTGCGTTGCCGGCTTTCCTCGAAGGTGAATACTCCGCCGTCGGCGTTCTCCAGGGCGGTCAACGCCTCCTCCCAGTTGGGAGCCGCCACGGTGTTCAGATAGTACAGTTCCTCTTCCCAGGTATTACCGCCGTCCCGGCTGACCTTGGCCCGCTCGCCTCCGTGCAGCGCCGGCAGTCGGTGAACGTACATCAGGACGATGCGACCGTCGGGGAGCTGGACGGCCGACCCGTGCATCTCGTCCAGCAGGTGAGTCACCGCCCGGGGGTTCTTCCAGGTGATGCCGCCGTCGTCTGAGTCGGCCATCAACAGGTTCTTTTCGTAGGAGCTCAGGCGGTTGCGATGGTGATCGTAGTAGCTGGTGGCCCACTGCCACAGCCGCCAGGAGGACTCGTTTCTGTAAAACTTCTCCCATTCACCCGGGGCTCGGGAGGGATTGTGGCGGGCCACCGCTAGCACACGACCCGATTCGAGTTGAATGAGAGCCGGTTCTCCTCCCGGAACTATTGGGTAGCCCTCCGACCAGGTGTGGCCGCCGTCCTCGGACCGATAGGCGTAGACCGTGTGGGGGACTCCCTGGCGGGGATGGCCGATGGGCCAGACCAGAGTCCCGTCTTTCAGTTGGGTGACCGGGCCTCCCTGAGACCCGGTCACGGGGATGAATCCCAGGGCCGTCCATGTGCTCCCCTCGTCGTCGGAGCGGTACACCCTCAGTCCGCCCGGCTCCCGGGTAGCGTTGAGAAAGGCGCCGTCGGGAAGCACCGACAGCAACGTCTTGCTGGCGTGGATGATTTCCCAACTGCGCCCCCCGTCCCGGGTGACGGCCACCACCCCGGCCTTGAGCCCGGCATAGATGGCCCCCTGCCGGGTGACCGTCAGGTTGGCTTGAGGATCGGCAAAGAAATCCTCTTTGTCCCCCCAGGGAATCCACACCCTCTCCGCCGGAAGCTGGTGAACTCGCCCCCGGCGGGAATAGGTCACGGCCTGAAGATCCCGGTGCATGACCGGATGAACCACGAAGAGATAATCCTCCAGCCCGATGGGGGCGCCCGAGCGGGAGCGGACTCGTGCCTTGAATTCCCCCACCCGCTCAAAGCGGTAGCTCAGCTTCCGTTCCCCATACCCGGCCGGCACCGGCTCCTGCAGGCGCTTTTCCAGGACTCTCTTCCCTTCCAAGGTCTCGACATTCAGCCTGACTTCCCCGCTCCAGGTGGACCCGCTGCTGTTGTAGCTGGCCAGAACCAGTTCCAGGGGCTCGTCCACCAAATGGACCATGGGCGGCCTGCGGCGTCCCGCCAACACGGCTTCCACCGGATAGCGCGTCCCGAAGGCGGAAGCCCGCGGTCCCTCCTCGAGCTGAACGGCGTCCACCCAGGCCCTGCCCGGACCCTCACCGCCAACCACCAGATCGACCACTCCCTGCGACACCAGGTGCTCCACCACGAAGGTGAACCGGTACCGTTTCCACTCCCCGGACACCTCCATGGCTTCACTCTGGGCATCGGGGCCGGAAAAGGCCAGATATTGACCGGCGGATGCCGCCGGGTCCGCTTCCCTCCAATCCAGCGGTCGGGTCCAGAAGCACAGCCTCACCCAGGCGTCTGGAACCTCGCTCCGCACATAAGCCGAGAGCGTGTAGACCTGGCCGCCCCGGACCGGCACCACCGGCGAGGTCAAATGTCCCGCGAAAGCCTCTCCGGCCGGGTCCAGAGTGACCTGTGCCGCGTGGTCGCCCTCCACCGCCTCGGCAGCAACTCTTCGGGGCGGCCAGTTCCCGGGCTGCTGGTGGCTGGCGGCCAGGTTGATGGTAAGGGGATTTAGGATGTCTCCCCAGTTCCCGGGCTGACGGGGTTCCTCGCCCAAGGGCAGCTCGAAGCTGGCGTTGGGCAGCAGGTTCCCTGCCTGAACGGGCCCTTGCCCCGAATCGGGGGCGCCGTCCGGGACCGAAATACGGCAGGCCAGCGAACCGGCCAGCAGGCCGCTCAGCCCCACCACTGCAATCATTGGTCGAATCCAGTGCATTCCGGATCTCCTCGTTCCGCCCGCTCCGCGGGCAACATTCAATTCAGCAGTCCCACGACCTGGACAACTCCAAACGGGGGCCGGCACAACGCACCCCTCCCGGCATCTATTCCCGGCCGTAATCCCTTTTCCTGGGCAGGAACCAACTGTATAGCGGCGGCAGCAACAGCAGCGTCAGGATCGTCGAGCTGATCAGACCGCCAATGACCACTGTAGCCAGTGGGCGTTGCACCTCGGCCCCGATCGAGGTTGCTGTCGCCATGGGCAGGAACCCGACACTGGCAAGTACCGAAGTCATCAGAACCGGGCGCAGTCGGGTGACGGCGCCCTCAACCACCGCCTCGCGAATCGAACGCCCCTTTTCCAGCAGGGAGTTGTTGGTCGAAACCATCACCAGGCCGTCCAGCACGGCCACTCCGAATACCGCGATAAAACCGATCGAGGCCGAAACATTCAGGTTCATTCCCCGCATCCACAGCGCCGCGATCCCGCCGACGGAGGCGAACGGAACGATGAGCAACACCAGTAACGATTGCCTGGCCGATTGAAAGGTGAGGTACAACAGCACAAAAATCACCAGCAGGACCGCCGGCAGGACCAGCGACAGCCGCTGCATGGCCCGCTGCTGATTCTCGAACTGGCCGCCCCAACTCATGTAGTAGCCTGCCGGCAGATCCACGGCCGCTTGAATGCGACCTTGAGCTTCGGCGACGAAGCCGCCCACGTCTCGCCCGCGGACATTGCACTGCACCACGATGCGACGTTGGCTGTCTTCGCGATGGACCACCTCGGGCCCGCTGGAGCGACGAATCTCGGCGACGCGGCCAAGCGAGACCTGCTCGCCTGCCGGCGCTGACAGGAGAATGCTTCCGAGCGCATCGCGGTCCCTGCGATAAGACTCAGGCAACCGCACGGCGATCTGAAAGCGGCGGCGGCCATCGATGACTGTCGTCACCGGCTTGCCGCCCACCGCCGCCTGCACCACGTCACGCACGTCGGACACATTGAGGCCGTAACGGGCCAGTTCCTCTCGGTCCACCACCACCTGCCACTCGGCCGCGCCGGAAAAGACCTGCTTCTGCACGTCGGCGGCGCCGCGCACCTGCCCCAGTACGCGCAGCACCTGGTCGGCCGAACGGTCAAGCGTTTGCTCGTGGGGACCGAAGATCTTGACCGCAACGTCCGCACGCACGCCGGAAATGGTCTCGTCCAGGCGCATCGCCATCGGCTGAGTGAAGTTGTAAACGACTCCGGGAATCGTCGACAGTTCCGCCGAGAAGGCTTGGGTCAATCCTTCCTTGGTGTCGGCCGTGCTCCATTGTTCACGCGGCTTCAGGTTCACGTACACATCGCTTTCGTAGATCCCCATGGCCTCGGTGGCCAGGTCGGGCCGCCCCAGCTTGCTGACCACCCCCGTCACTTCGGGAAACTCGAGCAACGTCCTTTCCACTTCGAGCCCGATGTCCACCGATTCCGACAGGGAGACGCTGGGAAGCCGAAGCACCTGAACCAGCACCGACCCCTCGTCGAGGCGCGGCATGAATTCAGTGCCGATGAAGCGCAGCGAACCCAGGGCGGCGGCGACAAGCAGCGAACCCGCGGTGACCACAAGCACCCGGTGATCCAGCGCGCGGTCAACGATGCGCCCGTAGACCTGCCGCGCGCGGTCCATATAAGGCTCCCTGGGCTTGCCGGCGGTGCGTCCCAGCAACAGCCGGGAAGCCGCCGGCACCGCCGCCAGGGCCAGCACCAGCGAGCCCAGCAACGCCGCGCACACGGTAACGGCCATGGGGCGATACATGCGCCCTTCCAGCCCCTGCAAGCTCAGGATGGGAACGTAAACGGCGATGATGATGCCGACGCCCATCAGGATGGGCCGGGACACCTGGTGCGCCGCGGAGCGCACCAGGCCCAGATTCGCGGCTCCGGCCAGTGGCAAGTGAGGGTCCGGACGCGCATTCAGGCGCCGCACGTAATTCTCGACCATGATCACCGAGCCATTGACGATCACGCCGAAGTCGACCGCTCCCAGGCTCATCAGGTTGGCGGTGACGCCAAACCACCGCATGATCAGGAACGCGGCCAGCATCGACAGCGGAATCACCGCCGCCACGATCAGCGAAGCGCGAAGGTTGCCCAGAAACAGGAACAGAATCGCCACCACCAGCGCCCCGCCCTGGAGCAGGTTGTAGCGCACCGTGCGTATGGTCCCGTCGATCACCACCGACTGGTCGTAGAAGGGAACGATCCTCACACCCTCGGGAAGCGAACGGCCAATCCCGCCGAGCGCCTGCTTGACGCGCTCGATGACCGTCTTGCTGTTCTGGCCCTTGAGCATGATCACCATGCCCGAGACCGTCTCCCCCTCGCCGTCGCGGGTGACCGCCCCTTGCCGCGGCATCTTCCCGACCTTGACCTCGGCCACATCACGCAGATAGACCGCGGTTCCCTGGTGGGCTGCCAGGACGATCGTCCTCAAGTCCCGCTCGCTCTCCACTCGGCCCAGGCCGCGCACGGTGTACTGCTCCGAGGCGTGCTCGACGAATCCCCCTCCGAAGTTATGGTTGTTATCCCGAACGCGCTCGAACACGTCACGCAGCGTCAGTCCGTGAGCGTGCAGCCGGTAAGGATCCACTTCGATCTCGTACTGCCGGGTGTGGCCGCCCCAGGTGTTGATGCCGACCACGCCCGGCACGGCCTGCAGTTGGTAACTGATCTCCCAGTCGTGGAGCGTCTTCAGTTCCATGGCGCTGTAGCCTTCCCCTTCCAGCGTGTACTGATACACCTCGCCGAAGGGCGTCGCCAACGGCCCCAGGGCCGGCTCCAAGCCGGCCGGAATCCGGTCTCGGGCCTGGTTCAGCCGCTCGTTGACAAGTTGCCGCGCGAAGTAGTTGTCCACGCTGTCGGCAAAAACGATGGTGACCATGGAAAGGCCCAACTTGGAAATCGAGCGTACTTCCTCGGTATCGGGAAGGCCCATCATGGACGACTCTATGGGGAAGGTCACCAGCTGCTCGACCTCTACCGGCGCCATGCCCGGAGCTTCGGTGATGACCGTGACCTGGTTGTTGGTGAGGTCGGGAAAAGCGTCGATGGGAATTCGGTAAAGAGCGCTGAGGCCGGCCGCGACAAGCACCGCCAAACCCAACAGGACAACCCCGGGGTGATCGAGGTGGTAGTCGATGATGCGCCTGAGCATGTGGCTGATTCCGGCGGGCTCCGCGACCCGACCTCCGCGGTGGCTATTCTTCGATCATTTGAGCTTTCAGCAGCTCGGACTTGAGGTGAAAGGCGCCGGTGACCGCCAGCTTCTCACCCGCCTGCAGCCCGCTCACGATTTCGATACCGGACTTGGACCGTCGGCCGACCCGGATCCGGCGGGCTCGAAAGGAATGCTCTCCCTCCGACACGAACAGGACATCTCTCCCTTCCACGTTTTGCAGCGCCGCAAGCGGCGCCACCACCGCTTCCCTGCTGCCGCCGGCGCGTATGGTGAGGGTCGCCAACATCTCTGCCTTGAGCTGCCGTCCGGGATTTCTCAACTCGCAGCGTACCTCGACGGTTCGCGTCTCCGGCTCGAGCGCGTCACTGATGTAACTGATGCGAGCCGGGAAAATCTTGCCCGGATAAGCCCGCACCGACACCTCCACATCCAGTCCCTTCCGCAGCGATGAGAGATGCTGTTCCGGGACCTGAGCGATGACCCACAGGCTCCGCAAGTCGCTGATGACGTATAGAGAATCCGACGGCGTTACCACGGCGCCCGGACTGACCATTCGCTGAATGACGGTGCCCGTGACCGGGGAACGCACCTCGATCAAGTGGGCCTCTTCATGGGCGCCCCGGCCCTCGACGGCGTGCTCATCGGCCGCGCCGGGCAGTCGCTCGGGGGGGAGCCCCAAGTAGCGAAGGTGGTTTTCGGCGCGCTCCATTCCGGCCTTGGCAACCTCTAGAAACATCTCGGCGCTGCGAAACTCGGCCTCGGCCTCCTGCACCTGCTGCAGGGAGCCGGCCTTCAACTCATGAAGGCGGGAAGCCCTCTGGTAAAATTTCTCAGCGAACCGAAGCTCCGTCCGCCGTCGTTCCAACTCGGCCCTGGCTTCCCAGTAGGAGGATTCAGCATCATGGATCTCGTGGCTGTGGAGGCGGGCCAACACCTGTCCTTTTTGGACGTCGCTGCCCACCGACTCGCAACAGCCGACAACGATGCCCTCGGTAAACGAGCCCACGCGCGCGGTGGCGTTCTGGTTGACCGTGACTCGCCCCGACACCTCCAGGTCCTCTTCGACGCTTCTGATTTCGGCCTCTCCAAGTCTGATGTCGGCGATTCGCATCGCCTTCCGGTCGAGACGTATCAAGTCGGGGTCGGAAGCTGCCTGAGCCTCGACTTTCTCCGTTATGGATGCCGGTTGGGAGCAACCACCCAGCGCGATCATCAGAATCGCGGGCGCCGCCCCCTGGAGTACTCGCCGGATTGCAGGTTCCGGGGATCGCATCCTTGCTTGTGTCCACTGAAACACCGTTACTTGACCCTAGCGCCAAAACGCGCTGCTGCTGTTTGTGTCCCCTCCGAGGATAAAGGCGGAATCGATGTTCCCGTGACGGTCTCCAGATCCAACCAACTCAATCGGTGGTCGAACACCGCCTGCGAGTGGAACAGGGCGATCTCGTCCCGGGCGCGCTGGGCGTCAAGCACCTCCAGCAATTCGACCCCACCTTCCTGGTAAGCCGCATGTGCGATCCGATAGGTCTCCCGCGCGCGATCAAGCACACCGGTCTCCATCAAACGCAATAACTCCCGGCTTCGCCGTACCGCCAGCACCGCGGCGGCCACCTCCGCGCCGATGCGCGCTTCCACTGCCCGCAGGGCTGCCTCCCGACGGCGGACCTCGGCCAGTGCCTCCTCGATCTTACCCGAGTTCTTGTCTCGAACCGGCAATGAGATCGAAAACCCGCCCATGAGAGTGTTGAACCCGGCCGTACGCTTGTAGCCAAGAAAAGGTCTCACATCGGGCCGAGCCAGCGACCGTTGCAAGGCCAGCTCCGCACGGGCGTGCTCCAGACGAGCCCGGCCGATCAGGATCTCCTGTCGTTGGATCAAGGCAGCCTCCAACACCCTCGAAGTGGCCTCGGGGGCGTCCGAGCCCAGGTTGACCGGCCGCGCCTCCGTCTGCCGCACTTCAAAGTCCGTGTTCAAGTCCGGGATCCCCATTGCCTCCAGCAAGGCAATCTTCCTGCGACTCACGTCCATCTCGGCACCGGAGATGACCAGTTCAGCCCGCCCGGCTTCGACTCGAACTTTGATCAGGTCCACCTCAGCCATGGAGCCCAGCCGTACCTGCACCTGGTGGTAGTCTTCCAGGCGTTTCAGGGTGTCACGGCTGCGCGCCAGCATTTCTACGTTGTTCACCGCGGCCAGGGCTTCCCAGTAAGCCCTCTTGACCCTCTGCCGAATCCTCCAGGCGACCCGTTGGCCTGTGTGCTCGGCGATGCGTTCGTCGGCCTCGGCGAGCTGGACGCGCCGACTTCGCTTGCCCGCCGTTTCGACGGGAACGCCGACCCAGGCAAACACGTCCAGGCTGCGTGAGGCCGAAAAACCCGGGGTGCCGTGGAAACGCCAGTTCTCCGTTTGAAAGGAAAACACCGGGTTTGGCTTCATCCCGGCCTGGCGTGTCGAGCCGGCTCGCGCGTCGATGGCCGCCTGGGCAGCCTCCAGGTCGCCGTGGCGCGAGAGCGCGATCTCAATGGCCTGGTCGAGGTCGAGAGTTTTGGGGAGTTGCTGACCCCGCAGGCTGAGTGTCAGACCTGCGCAGGCGAGAAGCGTGCTCGCTATAAGGTTTTTCAGATTCATCGCCGTTTCCGTTCTGTTTGCTGGCGTAGCCCGTTTGGCCCGTTATGTTTCGCCGAGGTCGACGGTGTGGGTGGTCAGCGTGAAGGCTACATTTGGGGCTGCCAACGAGGAGAGATGGGGAACAGATGCCAATAGGTCAGTCTAGCATCGATCATCCCACCGGGCCAGAGTGGCCTGACCCGATGCCTGACGCGAGCGCGGACGCCAAATTTGCGAGGAAAGAAATGCGGGCTACCGATAATCCACTTGCAGTTCCAGCTTCTCGAGGAACAGGGGGTCCGAGGCTTGTGGCGATCGGCCGGTCACCCGAACTCCCACCAGGTTGGTTCCCGTGGCGAACAGATCGGGATCCAATCCCGGAAACACCAGCCAACCGTCCTCCTCAACCGGTTCCTCCAGCAGCAGGTTGTTGATCCTTACCTCGATCCGTTTCCGGATGTCCTCCAGCGGTGAACTGTTGTAGAGGTGGTTGATACGCTTGAAGAGGGCGATCAAGGCTCTGGGCATCCGGTTCGGCCCGGGCGGATCGGGCTTCACCGAGGTGTTCATTTTCTCGATGTGGGGCCCGGCCGCGGCGTCGTGGAGAATGAGCCGAAGCCTGAGGTCCCGGATGTTTTTGGACTCCCGCCCCAGAGGATCGGCCACCCAGAGCTTCAAGTGGGTGTCGGCCTTCCCTTGATTGTCCAGTGCGGCCGGCAGTTGGGCCAACATGTTGGTATTGAGAAAGAAGCGCGGGGTCTCCCATCCGACAGTCCCGGGTGCACCGCTCCCTCCCCCGCCGCGACGCTGCACCACGAAGGTCTTGTCCTTGCGGTGGAGCCTCTCCGGATCGCCAATCTCGCGGTAGAGTCGGCGGTGCACCGGGGCCATCCTGGAGTCGTGCAGCAGGGCGTCGATGCGGGCCGCGTCTTCCTTCATGGCGTAGGTCCAGTTGAAGCAGTAGATCCCGTCCACCCCCTGTTGCCACCAGTTGGCGAACACCCCGCGCAACACCTCGATGGGAGGCCAGTCGTAGCCGTCGGAAGTATGGTGCTCGTCCGATCCGCCCAGCAGCTTGATGGGGGTTCCGGCCGTAATCCGGCGATAGGCCGCCACGTCGCCCTCGTAGGATCGGCAGCCCAGCGCAATAATGTCGAGCAACTGCCGGCTGGTCCAGGTCTCGATATCGATGCCGTCGATGCGGCAGCCTTCGATGCTGGCCGGCAGCCGGGCAGCCAGCAAAATAGGACGCCCCCGCTGCTCGGCCGCTTGCAGGGTCAAGCGCCGGACCCGGCTCATGAAATCGGTCAGATGGTGGCGGTACTTCCACTGTTGGCCCAGGGGCAGCGTAATCGGACCACGGGCAAAATCGATCTCGATCCCGTCGAAATCGTAGTTTTCGACCACCTCGCGAAGAATGCTCAACTTGTAGTCGCGGATCTCCTGGTTGCGAAAGTCCCAGAAAATCTTGCGGTCCGGAGCCCAGGGACCTGCCAGCAACCACTCCGGATGGCGTTGCTTCATCGGAATCTCCCGGGTCACGACCAGATCGTTGTCCGAGCCGTTGACCCGGTAGGAGTAGAAGGCCTCCAGGCCCCGCTCCTTGGTCGCCTCCAGGAAGATCCGCATGATGTCGACGCCCTCCTCCACCCACTTGCGGTAACCCTCCTGGTCGTAGAGGGGCATCACCTTGCTGGGATAGGGAGCCTGGTGGCCTTCGCCCCAGTTCCACCAGATGCTGTCGATCTGGCTCTCCGGGTCGTCGGCAAAGGTGAAGCTCAATTTCACCAGGTCCCGGGGAGGGATGTTGGCGAAATTGAGGTCCCCGTGGATGGCGTCGAAATTGACCACCACCCGCCGGCGGCGCTCGATCTGGGCCAGGTGTTGGGGAGAGAGAACGAATTGTTCCCGGTCATCAGGCGCGGCTACTTCGGTCTGGCAGGAAGCCGCCGCACAAAAAAAGGCCGCCAATATCACCGCGACCGTGGCGCCTCTCAGTCTCACTCCGGTCTCTTCATCCATGGGAAGGGCTCCAGGGGTCGCTCGCCGATTGGCCGACCCAAATGTCGCAGAAACGGACCTGCGGTCGAGCTAGTGGAAATGAATTGGCAGCCCCGCCTCGGCGCGCCGGGGTTAGTGGTCCGACGAAGCGGATCCGCCCTGCCGTTTGAAACCGTGCTTTTTCAGGAACTCGCGGGTGGAAACATGAATTCTGAGAATCTCCTCCCGGCTGAACCCCCCGTGCTTTCCCCCGGGAATGGTCACCAGCTGGTTGGGGACCCCGGACTCATCCAGTGCCCGGTGCAGGCGAACGGCGTGTTCGTAGGGGACCACGGTATCGGCATCGCCGTGGATGGTCAATACCGGCGGCAGTCCCGGCCGGACGTAGTTCAGGGGCGAAACCCGCTTGGCGATTTCATGGCGGTCGCCCTGGCTGCCCAGCCAGGTCACGGCGTAGGACTGCATGTTCTTGCCTTCCAGCAGGTCGTCGACATCGGTGATCCCGAACCAGTTCACGATGGCGGCCGCCTTGAGATTGTCCTCGCCCAGGCAGCGCCGGTCGAGGCTAGAGGAGGCGGGCAGCATCCCGGTGATCAGGGAGAGATGGCCGCCGGCCGACCTTCCGGTGAGCACGATCTTGTCGGTGTCGAAGTTGTATCTGTCGGCGTTCTGGATGACCCAGCGCAAGGCGCAGCGGCAATCCTCGACGGCGCCCGGAGCCAGCGACACCCTGGCCAGGCGGTACCCCACGTTGACCACGGCCCAGCCCATTTCCAGGTAGGGCAGGAAATAGAGCGGGCGCACATTCTTGTTGCCCCCGACCCAGCCGCCGCCGTGAATGTAGATCACCGTGGGCGTCGGCGAAGTCGCCTGTCGCGGCCGGTAGACATCCAGCTTGGACTCCCAGTTGTCTGCCACCAGGTAGGTGATGTCGGTCCTGACGCTGTAGCGACTGAACAGTGTGGCCGCCCAGCCTTCCGTAGCCGAGACCTTGTCCCCGCCCCAGGCCTGTGGAGCGAGGGCCAACAGAACCACCAGCACCAACACACTCGTCAACCGCTTGGAACTCGACATCTGTTTTGCCTCCTCTTCCCAATAGCTTTTCTTCGTGCCCCTTCGTTGTCCTTCGTGCCCCTTCGTGGATATCTTTTTTTGAAGACCGCACCCAGTTGGGCGGCCTTCTTCCAGAGCCTGTCCGAGCCGGGATGGTTGAGCCATCCGTCGCCCCCCTTGGCGCCGTCGAGGTAGTAGATGGGGCTGAAACGCATTCCCGAGAAGCCATGCTCCTTGACCCAATACTCGAGCCGGTCGGCCACGCCGGGATCGGTGGGGTCGATGAGGCCATGGGCCCGAAGACGGTCCGGGTGTGCCTTGAGGCCGTCCGCCACGTAGGAGTTGTCCCAGCCGTGGTAGATCACCTGCACCAGGATGCTGTGGGTCACGCCGTTGCGGTCCATGTCCTCGATGAGCATCTCGGTGGTGCCTTCGGCGGGAATGTCGGCGTATTCAAAGTCGGGAATGTAGGGGTGCGGAAAGGGATAGCGGACAGGATCGTTTGCCCAGACGTGCATGTGGGTGTCGACGACCGGGAGCCGCGCAGGAGCCGGCCCCTCCTCGGAACGACATCCCGCAGCCAGCATCGCACCGGCCCAACCCAGCGCTGCCGCACAGCGCCCGGTGGATTCCAGAAACTCGCGCCTGTTGACCGATTGCATCGGATCGCCGCTGCTCATTTTCCCTCCCCGGCCTGACCCGGCTGACAATCCCCGGCCGGCCTGCCCCCGGCTACCGAGCGACCGCGGCCGTTCCGGCCGCGGCCACCTGCCGGCGCGGCAGATAATCGACCCGAACCTCGACTTTCTCCACGGTCATGGCGGCATCGTCGGCCTTGCGGCCTTTCACCAGAATGCCGACCAGGTTTTCCCCCACCGCGAACAGATCGGGGCCGGGACGGTAGATTATCCATCCCTCCTCCGCCAGGCCCTTGTCCAGAAGCGCCCCGTTCACCCGTACCTCCAGGCCGGCTTCGATCCCCCGCCTGGGGGGCGAGGTATACAACTGGGGGTTGTCCCAGAAAGGATTGATCGACGCCCTGTCGATGGTCTGTTCGGCCGCCAACCCGCGGGTCGCCGGGTCCGAAAGCAGCAGGGCCAGGGTCAGCCCCCCGATTTGGGCGGCGTGGTCGGCGACGCGGTCCCCGACTCTCAGCCGAATCAGGGTGTCCACCTTCCCGGAATTGTCCAGCGGCGCCGGCAACTGGGCCAGCATGTTGGTGTTCTGGTAAGCAGAGCGGGGCGTTTGCCACTCGTGCACGTCGGGCCCCCCGGAGCCGCCCCCGCCCCTGCGCTGCACCACGAAGGTCTTGTCCAGGTATCGAAGCGTTTCGGGGCTGCCCAGTTCCTTGTAGGCCTGCTGGTTGACCTGGACCCGATCGGAATCGTCGAAGTAGGCCTGGTGGACGAACATCCCGGTCTTTTCCCTGACTTCCGGCGAGGCGACGGCCCAGTTGAAGGCCTGCAGGCCATCGATGCCCTGCTGCCACCAGTTGGCCGCCACACCCCGCTGGACCTCGATGGGCGGCCAGGAGTAGCCGTCGGTACAGTGATGGTCGTCCAGAGTGGCGTAAACCTTGATCGGCTTGTCCCCAACCAGGTGACGGAAGCGCTCGATCTCGAGCTCATAGGACCGCACTCCCAGCACCAGGATGTCCACCAGGTTCTGCTGAACCCAGGTCGCCACGTCCAGACCGTCGAAGTGGCAGCCGACCAGGGTGTCGGGAATCCTGGTCGCCAGCAGGAACGGACGGCCGCGCCGCTGCTCCACCTTGAGGGTGATGGCCCTCAGGTCGCGCAGGAACTGGCTGATCGCCCGCCGGTTGGCCCACATTCGGCCGGCAGGCAGGTTGTTGGGTCCGCGGGCGAAGTCCACCTCCAGGCCGTCGAAGTCGTAATCCTCGGCCAATTCCCGCAGGACGCTCAGCTTGCGGGCCCGCACCTCCGGAACGGCGAAATTCCACTTGGCGTTACCCCACTCGTCCTTCACCACCCAGTCGGGGTGAGCCTCGGCAAACTCCTTGCCGAACTCGGTGTGGCTGGTGCCGTCGCTGATCCGGTAGGAATAGAAGCACTCGATCCCCCGCTTCTTGGTCTCCTCCAGGTACACCTTGGCGATGTTGATTCCTTCCTTCTCCCACCGATAGATGGTCTCCACGTTGCCGCCCATGTAGTATCCCTGGGCCAAGGCGCTGTCCCGGGCGGTCATGGGCCGGACCTTCATGGGAAACAACTGGTCCAGGCACCACCACTGCCCGTCAATCTGGCTGCCGGGCTCATCGGTGAATCCTAGTTCGTAGGTCATCAAATTGTTGATGCTGACCTTTCGCTGAATGGCCGCCAGCAGGCCGTCGGCGGGATGGTTGACCACGATTCTCCGCTTGGCCTTCACCGCGGCAATGTGCTCGGGAGAAAGGTGGAACTTTCCATCCGCCGCACTCTGGCTTCGGACGGAAACCAGACCCAGGCCCACCAGCAGCCCGGCCGCGGTCAGGGACCACAGGATTCGGCGGCCACCGGCCCGGGGGCGGCCGTGACCTCCCGCAACGTCGATCCGTTTGTTGTTCATGGAATGAGCCTCCAATTTCCGTTTACCTGTCCCAGCCCCTCTACCGCTCTACCGCTCCCACAAGATCGTTCGCACCAACGATCCAAGCGGCCGCGTCCTGGCCGTCAAGGACCGCGTGCCGACCGATAATCCTCAGGCCCAACGTCCTACTTCCGGCGGGACTCCCGGTACAGTTGTATATAGGCCTCGACCGGGGTTGCGGCGATGGTTTCGCCGATGACCTCCAGGGGCAGGTCCTCCAGCCTCTTGAAGCGTACGCAGGACTTGCCCATGTCGAGCTTCTTGCCGCTGGCCCGAAACTTCTCTTCAAACGCGGCCCTGGAGCCCTGGTGGCTGTAAACGCACATCAGGTAGAGGCCCATGTGTCGTTTCTGAGAGGCCAGGCCGGCGAACATCAAAGGCTGCTTGTTGTAGGTGACGGGACAAAGCGCCAGCGGGACCTCGTAGCAGATCATGCCCCAGTTCATGGTCTCGACGTAGCCCGGCGGCAGATGGTCCAGAATCACCCGGCGCACCGCGCTCAGGGCTTCCGCGCGCTCTCCGGGAAGCTCCTGCAGATACTCTTCAACGGTGGCGGCGCTGCTTCTTGCCATGAATGCACCCTCTCAGGACCAACATTCCCCTGTAGCGGCAACTCCGCAGCCTACACCCGGGCACGCAATCAAGCCAGCTTCCTCCAGGCCTCCCAGACCAGCAATCCCCAACCCAGCAGAAAGCACAGGCCCCCCAGGGGAGTGACAGCTCCCAGGCTTCGAACTCCGGTGAGGCTTAGCGCGTAAAGACTTCCGGAAAAGAGAAGGATTCCTGCCAACCAGAGCCAGCCGGCCCACTGAAAGACGGCGCCGCCCCACCGGTCCATGGCCAGGGCCAGCGCCACCAACCCCAGCCCATGGAGGATCTGGTAGCGGACTCCGGTCTCAAAGACCGCCAACAGATCGGCGGAAAGGCGCTGTTTGAGGCCGTGGGCGCCAAATGCGCCGGCGGCAACCGCCAGACCGACCATCAGGCAGCCCATCCCGAACCAGAATCTTGCCATTGCGGAATCTCCTCGAAAACGCTCGTCGTCCCGCGGGAACCGGCTGCCCGGCGCGCCCTCCGGGGCGCCTCCCGCGTTTTTCCCCGCCCCCGGAAATCCCTCGTCAGCGGAACGGCCTTCAACTATTCCGCACCCCCGGCCCCGGACGGCCACAGGCGCCGCAACTCCGAAAGGGGGATCTTCTCCAGCCAGCTCTTGGACCGGCGCTTCAGGTAGACCCGGATACCGTTCCCGGCAGGCTCCATCCAGAATGCTTCCCAGCGCTCGGATCCCAGTTCATTGAGCCGGGCCTGGCGGGATTCGGTGTCTTCCCGCGGCAGGTCCACAATCTTGTACTCCCAGTCGCCCACGCGGCTCAGGTCCTGTTGTGCCCACTCCAGGGCATCCTTGGGGACCTGCTGTCCCGACTCCCGGGCCTGCTGGTAAAGTTTCTGGACCCGCTGCTTCAAGGCCGCCATCCGGTCATCGGGTGAGGCCGGGAGGTCCGGGTCCGAGGCGCAGCCTGCCAAGGCCACCGTCAGCAACAGGAGCAGGAATCCGGATTGGATCATGGGACCCCTATTGTCTCCAACCCGACCCAAAAGTCCAACCCTGTTCCGCGAGAGCAGCTTGTCGGAAACAAAAGAAAAAAGACAAAAGAGTTATCCACGAAGGGGCACGAAGAACGACGAAGGGCCACTAAGGCGCTGAGGTGAATTGCAACGGGGTACCAAGGTCGCGAAGGGATGGTCGATTTTTGATCGTTTCACTCTCGAATGATCCGCCCGGCAGGGCGGGGGCAGGGCTCGCGGGCAAACGGGAGTTTCCCAGAGGGCGCCGGTCGGCTTTCAGAGAAGTCGCCCCCCGGATACGCTGCACCGCACCATCGGGACGACCCACCCGGGAGCGCGGGCGTCCCGCCCGCACACGACTTGGCACCATTGTAACGATCCCAAAAATGGCCGGTTTGGTGCACTGTGCGAGGAAGTGGCCCTGCATCGCAGGCTGTTTGCACCAATAAGGTTGCGGGCGGGACGCCCGCGCTCCCGGGTGGGCATTCTCCTATGACGCCGTCGCAGTAAAGGAGGTCCATCGGTCTTTGTGTTAATTCGTCTTCATTCGTGGTTCATCTTCATTCAGGGCGCCTCCCGGCGCTGATCCGAAAGCGATGGAAAGAGACCGGCGGCTGTACTAAGATCACGGCATGGCTCTACGGATTCTCGGTCTGTGGCTGCTTCTGGGACAGTTGGCTGTCGCGGCGGTGGTCGGCGTGGAAGTGCAGGGCCGGTCAGAGGTCCTGCACGGCCGCAGCTTCGGCGCGGCGGGCACCTACGAGAAGATCCATGGAAGGGTCTTCTTCGAAGTCGACCCCCGGCTGGAGCAGAACCGAATCATCTGCGACATCGACCTGGCGCCTCGCAACCGGCGAGGCAAAGTGGAGTTCTCCTCCGACTTTTTTCTCATCCGACCCACCCGTCCCGGCAAGGGAAACGGGACCGTCCTCTACGAGGTCTGCAACCGGGGCCGCAAGGGGATGCTGGGCATGTTCAGCCTGGCGACTTCGTCCCGGGAACTGACCACCCCGACGGAGTTTGGAGACGCGCTGCTGCTGGACCACGGCTTCAGCCTGGCCTGGCTGGGCTGGCAGTTCGACGTGCCCCGGGTCTCCAACCGTCTGAGGTTGTACGCTCCGGTGGCCAAGCAGGGCTCTACTCCCATCCGAGGGCTGGTACGTGCCGAGTTCGTTCCCGAAACCAGGGTCCGGAGCTTCCCCCTGGCCGACCGGAACATGGAGCCCGCCTATCCCGCCATCGACCCGGATGACCCCGACCTGAAGCTGACGGTCAGAGACCTGACCGACGGTCCCAGAAAGATCGTCCCGCGCAAGCACTGGCGGCTGGCCCGGGAGGAAAATGGAAAACTGGTCGCCAGCAGCGGACAGGTCTTCATGGCCTCGGGATTCGAACCGGGGCGAATCTACGAGTTGGTCTACGCGGCCGAGAATCCGACACTGGTGGGACTGGGCCCGGCGGCCACCCGCGACTTCATCGCTTTCCTGAAGTATGGTGGAGCTTTCCAGGAGACAAGCTCGGCGCGGGAGTTGGGATCCGGCCTCCGGAGGGCGATCGGGTTCGGGACGTCCCAGAGCGGGCGCTTCCTTCGAACCTTTCTCTATTACGGGTTCAATCAGGATGAAGGGGGACGTCCGGTCTTCGACGGCGTCCTGTCCCACGTGGCCGGCGCCAGCCGGGGCAGCTTCAACCACCGGTTCGCCCAGCCCTCCCGGGATGCCCACTCCTTCATGAACACCTTTTATCCCACGGTCATCTACCCCTTTGCCGACCTTCCGCAGCCGGACCGTGAAAGAGGCCTCAACGAAGGGGTGCTCGACCGCAGCCGGCGACAGGAGTCGACCCCGAAGATCTTCTACACCAACGCCTCTTACGAATACTACGGGAGGGCCGCTTCCCTGATTCACACCAGTCTCGACGGCGGCCGGGACGTGCCGCCGGCCCCGAACACCCGGGTCTACGTCTTCGCCGGCACCCAACACGGCCCCGCCTCCTTTCCACCGCAAAGAAGGAGCACCGCCAACCTGCCCAATCCCAACGACTTTCGCTGGCCCATGCGGGCCCTGCTGCTGGCCCTGCAGGCCTGGTTGGCCGAGGACAGGCAACCGCCTCCTTCACAGTATCCCCGCATTTCCCAGGGAGAGCTGGTGCCCCTGGACCGGATGAGCTTCCCCGGGATTCCAGGCGTCCGGCTTCCCGTGAGGATGATGCAGCCCTACCGCCTGGATTACGGCCCCGATTTCCGAACCAGGGGGATTGCGACCCTGCAGCCGCCCCGGGTGGGAGGGGCCTTCAGACCGCTGGTTCTTCAGGTGGACCGGGACGGCAACGAGCTTGCCGGCATCCGTCTTCCCGTCATCCGGGTACCCCTGGCCACCTATACGGGGTGGAACCTCCGGCATCCCGATATCGGCTCCCCGGCAGAGCTCTACAGCATGGTGGGGTCCTTCATCCCCTTCCCCGGGACCCGACGGGAACGCCTGCAGGCGGGAGACCCCCGTCTCTCCATCGCCGAGCGCTATTCGAGCCGGGAAGCCTACCTGCGTCGGATTCGAACCGAGGCCAGACGCCTGGCGAGGCAGGGCTATGTCATCGGCAGCGATGTCCCTTACCTCACCCGGCAGGCGGCCGAGCTGTGGGACTACTTGAGGAGTGGGCGCTAGATCTCATGATTTGAGGCACATTCAGTGCTGATAACCCCGAATCAACAATCGGCACTCAACAATTCATGAAGCACTATCCTAGTGTCCCTTCGCGGTTCTTCGTGCCCCTTCGTGGATATCTTTTTTCGCTGCCCGCAGGTTTGAGGAGCGGCCACCCGAGGACCGCCCCGGGACGCCGGGGACACCATCGATGAGTCAAGACACGCCAATCGCCTTCGACGCCGACAAGTTCGAGCTTATTCACCAGGTGGGCGGCATCCGCACCGCCACCTACGACTGGCCCGATGCCGGCGGCGCCCCCGGGTGCCGGGTGGCGATGGTAGACACCGGCTCCGGCCTGCGTTTCACGGTGGCGCTGGATCGCGGCGGCGACATCGTGGAGGCTTTCCATCAGAGTCACAGCCTGGCCTACCTGACCCCCAACGGCTACCGCCCGCCGCGGCAGCCCCTCCACCGCGACGAGGACTGGCTGGCCGCCTGGCCCGGGGGACTCCTGACCGCCTGCGGCCCCCGCTACATCGGACCCGGGCGGGAGGAAGACGGCCTCAAGCTGGCCCTGCACGGCCAACACTCCAACACCCCGGCGGCGCTGCTCGAACTGAAGAACCCCGACCCCGGCCGCGGCGACCTCGACATGCGTTTGGGCCTGGCGATTCGCGACACTCAGATGTACGGGCCGGTGGTTGAAGTCCGCCGGCAGATCGCCTGCCGGCTGGGTGAGCCCCGGATCCGACTGCGGGACGAAGTCACCAATCTTGGAAACTCCACCGTGGCCCACAACTGGCTATACCACGTCAACCTGGGCTATCCCCTGCTGGATTCCGGGTCGCAACTGGTTTACGGCGGCAGTGTCAACGGAGGTTGGCAGATGAACGCCGACATGTCCATGGCCGACCTGTCCCGATTGGACAGCGACCTCCATCGCTACCTGACGGTGCCCGATCCAATGCCTGAGCACGCCGCCTGCGGTTCCCGGGGCCTGATCCTGGACATCGCCGGCGACGCCCAGGGTCGTGGCCACTGCGGAGTCGTCAACCGGAGGCTCGACCTGGCCGTTGAGCTCTGCTATCCGGTCCGGCAACTGCCCCGGCTGGCCAACTGGCAGCACTACGCCCCCGGGGGCTCCTACGTCTCCGCTCTGGAACCCTTCAGCGGCTCCCTTTGGGGCAAGGACCAGGACAGCCATCCCCTGGCCTCCCAGTGGCTGGAACCGGGTCAGAGCCGCCTCTACCAAGTTGAGATCCGGGTGCATGCCGGCTCGACCGCCATCGGCGGCTTTCTGGAGAATAGACAACCGCTGGGTTGGGACTTGTAGCCGTCATTCCGGCGGAAATGGCGCCATGAGAATCCACGTTCTACTGCTTGTTTCCATCCTGGCGGTTACCGCCGGCACCGCGGTTGCCGCACCCGACTGGATCCGGATCGAATCGCCGCACTTTGAGCTTTTCACCAATGCCGGGGAGAGAAGCGGCCGCCGAACCATTCTCTATTTCGAGCAGGTCAGAGACTTTTTCCTCAAGACCGGAAACGTGGGCAAAGTACCTTCTTCCCCTGTCCGCATCATCCGCTTTCGCTCCCCCAAGGAATTCAAGCCCTACCGACCCTTCAAAGCTGCCGCAGCTTTCTATATGTCCAGCCCAAAGCAGGACCTCATTGTGATGGGCACGCCGGGCCGCCAGACCAAGAACGCGGCCGTTCACGAGTACGTTCACCTGTTGGTGAAACACTCCGGAGCGGAATTGCCCGTTTGGTTGAACGAGGGTCTGGCCGAGCTCTATTCCACCTTTGAACCTCAAGGGAAGCAGGTGGCGTTTGGCAAGGCTGCTCGTGTGCTCGCGGACAGGCAGTGGCTCCCGTTCCGGGAATTGATATCGGCAGATTACGAATCTCCTCATTTCGATGAGCGCGACCGCACCAAGGTCTTCTACGCTCAGAGCTGGGCACTCACCCACATGCTCTGCCTCTCGAATCCCTATAGCCAACGATTTTTCGACTTCCTGAAAGGGGCCGACGGCGGGACGGGAGAAGAGGCATTTCGATGGGTTTACGGCAAGACTCTCGATGAGGTCGAGAGCGATTTCAAGCGGTATGTGGTTCAAAAGCGCCTTCCCACTACGGTTTACGAGATTCGCTTGAACCGGTCTGTCGAAAAGCCAAGGGTCCAGCCGGCCACCGAGACGGAAGTCAGTCTGGTCAAGGCCGGCCTGCTGGTTGGGCTGAAGAAGCGGGAGCAGGCCCTGGAAATCTACCGGGACCTGGCCCGGCGGCACCCTGGAGACTGGCGGATTCCGGAAGCGCTCGGCTATCTGGCCAGCCATTCGGGAGATGAGGAGTCGGCTCGCCGGCATTTCGCCAGGGCCGTCGAACTGGAGGCAGCCAATCCGCAGATGTATTACGACTTCGCGCGGCTGCTGCAGGACGCCGATGCCGAACCCGAAGGTATCAAGACGGTGTTGCGCCAGGCGATCGCTCTAAAGCCGGACTTTGATAATGCCCACCGATTGTTGGGCTCTATTCTGCTGCTGGAGGGGAAAGCCGGAATGGCCCTGGCCCAGTTGATCCGGGTCGAGCAAATCAGCCGTGAGGAAGCCGTTCTCCACTACCAGACAGTGGCCCAACTCTACCACCGGTTGGGCAGGCTTGAAGCCGCCCGCCAGGCGGCCGCCCTCTGCCGCAAGTACGCACGATCCTCAGAGGAAGTGGATTTGGCCGAAGAGCTGATGGATTGGCTCGGGGTTGGAAGCGAGGATGCCCCGGAGGAAACGCCACTGCTGTTCGCGGATGCCGGAGCACCCCGAACACCAGCCTCCGCCCCGAACCGGGACGAATCCAGCCGTCCGTTGAATTCCCCGGCCGGTGCAACCGGCCCCCACATGGCACCGAGCCGGGTGGAAGTGCAGGGATTGTTCTCCAGGCTGGATTGCCTGGGAGAACGGGCTCGGCTCCATCTCCGGGTTGAGGGGGAGTTGGTAGCGCTGGCGATTCTGGATGCGGCTTCCGTGAGAGTCTCGGGTCCGGAGGGCGGCCTGGTGGAGCTGAGCTGCGGCAAGCAGCAGCCCAGGCCGGTGACGGTTGAGTATGAGCCCGCCGAGGATGCCGACTTCGGGACGGCGGGCATCGTCAAAATCATTCAATTCCGGTAGGGATTTGTCGGGAGTATTTACATGGGCCACCAGCAAATTTGCAGATCGATAGCGAAAGGACGGTACCAGTGAAGATATATGGGAACGGAATAGGCATTGAACGGCGGGCGTTTCTGCGGCGAACGCTTCAGGCAGCGGCCGCAACCCAGTTGGGCTGGGCCGCGGCCTGCGGGGGCTCGCAGACCGGTGGTGCTGGGGACGGGGTCTTATCCGAAGGAGACGGGAAACAGGGGTTCCGGTCCACCGAATGGCTCGGAGGCGTCACCCTTTCTCCCCAGCAGATGCGGGCCATGCAAGCCGGATCCTACATCCTCCATGCACGCGCCGGCGCCTTGAACCGGGTTCCGGTCGAAAAAGCCCTTCTGCCGCACGACCCCCGGGGCCACGTGCAGACGGTGGAGCTGGCCATGGCACCCGACGGAACCATCTACGTCAATCAGAATACTCTGATGTGCCGGTCCAGGGATGGCGGACGCAGTTGGGACACAATTCCCCGCCAGGAAAAAATGGTCGGCACCTTTCAGATTCTGAGCGACGGGACCTTCATTTCCCCCCAAAGCGTGGGAGAAAAGGACCCGTCCGGGATCCTGGTCTGGAGCTCAGCCGATCAGGGCCGGACCTGGAGTCAACTTTCGGAGATCGGAAACCCGGCCAAGTGCGACCATCGCATTCCCGGAACGATTAACCGGCTTCCCGACGACACCCTGGTCCTGCCCGTTGAATCCCGGGCCCACATGATCGATCCGGCCTATGCCCACTGCTCCTCCGACGGGGGCCGCACCTGGAGCGGACCCACGGGATTCAACACCGAGATCGGTTTCCTGGGAGGCCACTGCTACGAGACCATGATCGCGCCCATGGCCTCGGGCAGGCTCGTCGCCGTCATCCGCTACCACGGAGCCGTGGTGCCCCAGTGGCCGCTGGTCGATCCGGGCAGGCGCGCCTATTACAAGACGGTCTTCCTGGCGGATTCCGACGACGGCGGCAAGACCTGGAACCGCTTCCGGCCGCTGACCAACTACCACGGGCAGTGCCATGGCTACGGGGTCGGTCTCTCCGACGGAACCTTCGTGGTGGCTTACGACCACCGTTATCCGCGCGACCTGTCCAGCGGACGGGCCATGATCAGCCGCGACGAGGGGGAAACCTGGGAGGACGAGGTCTACTACCTCTATTACGGCGACGGCAGCAGCGGTTTCAGCCAGAGCCTGGAGTTGGACGACGGCATGATTCTCACCGTCGGGGGGATCACCCACGAACTCGAATCCAGAAGACGCTGGGCAGGGGCCACCGGCAAGTCCGAACTGTGGGCCATCCGCTGGAAACCGGTCCCGGCTTGAAAAGAGTTATCCACGAAGAGACACGAAGGACAACGAAGGGGTTGGAGAAGACTCAAGAGGGATTCGCCAATGGTCGGGCAGGGGAAAAAGATTTTCACGAAGGGCGCTAAAGTATCCGAGCCTTTCGCAAAATTCCGCAGATAGGGGAGTAGGGGACGTTGTTGAATTGCTGAAATGACTTGTAAGGGGCACGTAGGTGACGTAATTGAACAAGTAGTTCGAGGGCGGCCGATCAAAGTTATTCCAGTAATTCAACAACGTCCCCAGCGCTGCTGGTGACCCAAGCGACATATTTGCAGGCCAAGGTGTTCCGGATGCTCAACATCGGCCCCGCCTCAGGTGTTGCCATAAACAAGGCAGGTTGATTTTTTATAAGCTCCTTTCCTACAATCAATTACGTCTGTTTTGCTCGTGAAGTTCCGCCTAAGCCACAACATTGCCGAAAGAGAGGATTTTCAACAGACGATCCCCGGGCGCCAGCCCGGGCTTCAAGTGGAGCCGCGAAGCGGCGGCAGCAGGTAGCCGTGGGCGTAAGCCGGGCGCGGGCCGGGCTATGCCCGGCACGGGCCATTGGAAAAGGATCGCTAATCTTTCGAGCCGCGCAGGCGGCGGCAGCATTCTCCCGAGAGTTGGTTCTCAAACAGGCCGCGCGCGCCCAGCGCAGAAGCCGAACCGAAAGGCGATGGCTGATGCGGTGGGGGGCATTCCCCCGGCCGCATAGGACCCGCACCGTACCCGCCCCTCAGTTGCCGTCACGTCCCTTGGCCAGCTCTCCCGCCTTAAAGCCATCCGCCAGTCGCCTGGCCAAGGTCAAAAAAGCGTTCACCGCATCCACCCGGGTTGCGAAGCAGGTGACCAATCGATAGTGGTCCCGGCTCCCCGGCCAAAGATGGAACTCGTAGCCCGCTTCCTTCAAGCCATCGGCCAATGGGCGTGGCATCTTGACGAATACTTCGTTGGCCTCCACCGGATAGAGGACCTCCACGCCGGCAAGCCGGCCAAGACCTGCCGAAAGCGCATCCGCCGCCCGGTTGGCCCGACTGGCCAGTTGCAGCCACAGGTCGTCCGTGAGATAGGTTTCCAGTTGAACCGACATGAAGCGCATCTTGCTGAAGAGGTGCCCGGCGCGCTTGTGACGGCGAGCCAGGCCCGCGGCCCGGTCGCTGTTGAAGACCACCACCGCCTCGGCAGCCATGGCGCCGTTCTTGGTGGCCCCAAAGGAAAGGATGTCGACGCCGGCCTTCCAGGTCAGCTCGGCGGGTGTGCAACCCAGTCTTTGCACGGCATTGGCGAGGCGGGCGCCATCCATGTGCAGCCCCATCCCCCCACCGCGGGCGATCCGGGATATCTCGCGGATCTCATCCGGCTTGTAGACGGTTCCCAACTCGGTCGCCTGACTGAGGCTGACGGCGCTGGGCTGACTTTCATGGATCCCCATCTCCTCCATCTTGGCCAGGGCGGTTTGCAGGGTCCGAGGGCAGATCTTGGCCAGTTCCCCGGACAGTGGAATCACCTTGGCGCCCCCGCTGTAGAACTCGGGGCCCCCGCACTCGTCGGCATGGAGGTGGGCCTCGTGGTGGCAGAAGACGGCACCGTAGGCGGGCGCCAGTTGGGCGATGGACAAGGAGTTGGCCGCCGTACCCGTCGCCACCGGCAAGACCTCCAGGTCTGTCTCGAAGGTCTCCCGGAAGCGTTCTCTCATCCCGGAAGTGACCCCATCCTCTCCATAGGCATAGGCGTGACCTGAGTTGGCCTCCTGAAGAGCCGCCAGGATTTCCGGCGCCGCCGGCGATTCATTGTCGCTACGAAAATTCATCGTTCTCCCTTGCGCACCACTTGTGAGTAGGCGGCCGGGGGCTTCGGCAGGGACGGGGGATTCAAGCGCGTGACCCGCATGAGCACCTCCTTCAGGCGTTGACTTTGGTTGGAAATCCGGTTCGGCTGCAACACTCACAGGTGAAACAACCCTCGGGGGAACTTGTTGAGGACCTCGACTCCGTCGGCAGTCAGGTAGCAGAGATCGGCGATAGGATTGATCATGAGCGTTCCCCCGGGCTCTCCCAGACAGACGTGCAGCACGAATACGTGGCCCGGCTGAAGCACTTCCCGGCTCCCGGCCAGCAGAAAGGGACGTTCCGAATAGTCGAGGCCCTGGCCATGTCCGATCCGGCCGCCCTGGATCTCATACCCGAACCGGGCCGCGGTCCGGTTGCCGACCTCAATCAACTCACCGATGGGGAGTCCGGGGCGGATGACCCCGAGCACCTCGTCCTGTACCTGCAGGTTGGCTTCCACCATCTCGGCGGACGCCTTGTCCAAGACCGGTCCGATGGTGCCCGCCCGGTCGCTCTGGATCCAGTAACCCTTGTAGACCACATAGGCGTTGACGTTGATGTAGTCGCCGCGGTTCAGGCGCCAATCGTGGCATTTGACCGACAGCTTGCCCGACTTCATATCGCTTCCCGGGGCGGTATGCATGCAGTGGTAGACGAAGTCGGCTCCCTGCTGCCTGGCCGCGGCGTCCATCTCGGCGGTGAGCTCATACCCCCACATTCCCGCCCTGAGGACCTCCGCCATTCGGTGGTAACTTGAATCGGAGATCTCCGCCGTGCGCCGCAACAATGCGGCTTCCTCCGGCGTCTTGAACTGCCGGAGATCGGCCACCGCGTCGGGCGCTTCCGCGATTCCGGCCGGGATGTTCCCTTCCAGATCGCGATACAGGGTGACCGGCATGGCTTCGATCCCTGCAATGGCGACGGGCCGCCCATCGAGGCCTTCGGTCTTCAAGAGGCGGGCGATTTCGGCTCCAAAGCTGCGGGCTCCCCGGGTGGCGGCTTCTCCACCCACGCTGGAGTCGAAGGCGCGGGAGATCGCCCGAGGATCGGGAGAGCTCACCAGGTGCACCTGGCCGATCCAGGAAACCTCTTCGATCTGGTCCAGCATGTACTCCACGCCCGCCACCAGCAGCGCCGCCTCGCCCGGGCTGGGGACCAGCACCATGGTGTCGGTGATGCGGTCCAGGTTGGACCAGTTGGTGAGGTAGCCCACGTGCCCGGTCTGATTCCACTGGTGAATCTTGGGCGCCGAGTAGACCACCACTCCGGCCAGGTCGCGGTCTCTGGCGAACTGGCGAACCCTCTCAATCCGCCGCTCGAACTCCGAACGGGGAATCTCGTGCTCCTCTTTCTTCCACATGGCCGTTTCTACCTGTTGAGATCCGAACCTTGAACCCGCGGCAAGCCGGCGGGAGGGATCGGAAGACCCCGTCGAGGAAACATCCTGCCGTGAAGGTAAACTGCCTCGCGGTGCATCTCTTTCCAGCCTGGATATTATTACAGACGGGAAGCACTCACAACCGGGAGGCTGCCGTGGGTCTACGGTAAGTTTGCAACCCACAAAGCAAAAGGGCAGCGGGAATCGATTGCGGCAGCGCCAGGTCGTGGCCCGCTTGCATGAGCGGGTGCGGAACGCACGGGCGGATTTTCATTGGAAAGCTGCCGCCTTGCTGGTGGCTAAAGGCAAACACCTGGTAGGCGACGATCTCAACCTTCGGGATCTGGCTACGGGCCGCCTGGCTCGATTTGTTCACGACGTGGGTTGGGGGGAGTTTCTGACTCTGTTGGCTTGCAAGGCTGAAAGCGCCGGCTTACCGCTGGAGAAAGTCTCCCCGGCCTATACCTCACAAGATTGCAGCGCCTGCGGCCACCGGCTGAAGAAGTCATTGGCCAACCGGAGGCACCGCTGTTCCTGCTGCGGGTTGGAACTCGACCGGGACCTCAATGCCGCCATCAATATCATGAGGGGCGGGACGGGTCCTCCGGGCGTCAAGGTGGCCGATGCGCTGCCTTGCCCACAAATACCTTTTGCTAGTTAGGTATATAAATCCCTGAAACAGTGGGTACGGCAATGGTTATGGCCGGTCCTCGGGAGTGCGGGAGAGTACAACCGCATGAGTGCTTCCGATTCGACCAAGGACTTCCGGCGACACCCCCTGGACCTCGTCGACGGCTTCAGAAACCGCTCCGAAAAAAGATCTCTACAGGGCCTCCGCCGTCCTCCACACGTGCCCACAGCAGAGAGACACCCAGACGAAACACGTCCTCGCAATAAGGTCCTTGTATGGTTGTTCGACGACCTGTCCAGATGAACCGACGTGTCCACGGGATATTGCAGCCGGTGCGCACCTGAATCAATCGACCGGGGGATTCCACACGGAGATTGAATTGTGTGGGAGCGCCGACGCTACAATGAATCAGTTGCCACGAACTGTTTGAGATAATCATCATTGTGACGCGGGCGCCTCCAAAGGCACACACCGCGAGGGCAACGGCCTTCGAGAGAACGCCGTCCAGCCCGCTCAGGCAGCGCGTGTGGGCGTCCGGTTCTCGTTCGCCATGGTTCACACAGGCTGATCAACATGGCGGATTCGCCATCCGGCCTGGAAGGCTTTTCTTGACGTTCCCGATGCACTCACACTGCCGTCACCAGGAATATTCCGGGTATGGCAATCCCCTGACTGTGGACCATTCGGACGGTGCGTGATCAACTGCTTCTGCTGTTGTCTGTTTTTGACGCAGCGCAGAGTATAGACAACACAGGTGATTTCGGAGTGATTGTGAGCGAGATTGTGGTGAGAATATGGTGATGTCTTGCAAGAACTGGCAAGGGCTTTTGTCTCACCACTCGCCGGCACACTGGTTTTGGATAAGGTCAGGCTCTGTGGTCTCGGCGGACCGGAGTGGAGTTGCGCTACATTCAGCCTGGTAAGCCGATCCAGAATGCACGGGTGGAGAGCTTCAACGGCAAGTTTCGGGATGCCTGCCTGAACGTGCAGTAGTTTGTGGATCTGGCCGATGCCCGGCACAGCATTTAGGCCTGGCGGATCCACTACAACCGGGTTCCTCCACTTTGATAGAGCCGGCAACATTCATGTACGCGGGACGACAGTCCATGCAACCCCTGGCCACTGTCTTCGGCTACACAGTCCTGAGTGCGGGCCGATTTACGATACGGGCCCCGTGAGCGTCGTTGACGCCTCTCAAGTGCCCGCCAGCGCGTCTCCTCTCACCCATATCAATACGACTCAGGGAGGAGTCGGCCTGCGATGCGGAGCCCGATCTCGCTCGGCCGGTTTGGCCCCCGACCGCCTAGCTGTGCCCTGGATACAACGGTCACTTTCGCCGTCCCTTTCAGCACGGCATGTAGGGCATGTAGTTCGTAGGGAGTTTTTGACTCGCTTGGCTTGCAAGACTGAAAACACCGGCTCCCTGGAAGAGCCGAATTCAAAGTGCACCAAGCTGTCGGAGCAACAAAAAGAACGCTTTCCTGTAGGCCCTCACCATATTATCACCACAATCGTGGTCACCATCACTCTGAAATCATTTGTATCGTCTATTCTGTCCTGCGCTCCATCAATTACCGGTTCCCTCCTCGGCTGAGGAGTAGAAGGCCGCCATGCCCGGACTCCGATCGGGTCACGTCGGAACCAGGAAAAGCTCGGGAGTTCCGACTGTTGACAAAGCAATCCCGCCAAGGCAGACGCGGCTCCATGCCTCGGTCTTCCGACATCAACAGCGAAGCAAGCGCACCAGCGGCCAGCCGCCCTGGAATGGCTCCGGCAGTGTCACGGGCTCGATCGGACCGGTATGGCCGCGCGCCGGCGTGCGAGCAGGGAGATGGTACGGTTGCTTCTGACTCCGACATGGGCTTGAGACAACGCCTGCTCGATCTCATCGACCGTTCCGGCGTCCCTGACCAGGAACTCTCGATGCTGGCTACGGACACCGCCGATACCATCCGCAACATGCACCGGGGGGCCACTCCGCGCGTGGAATTCTCAGGTGGTGGCTTGGTCAATGCCGGGCGGGGTAATTGGGATCGGATAAGGGGCCCAGGGCGGGTGAGGGGTCGTACACCTGGGAGTTCGGCCCCAATCTCAGGAGAGAGTTCTAGATCAGTTTCGTTGAATTTCTTCTACTGGGGGGAGTCGGCGCTGTCCAAGTCTACCTCTGGAGGATCCACGTGGAAATCCAAGAGATCCGCGATGCCATCGATCGGGAACGGAAACTTCAATAGCGAGCCTCCCCCGAGGGCCTGGAGGCGCTATCTCCAGGAAGCTGTGACTGCTCGCCCATTGGTAGTCACACCTCGGGGGACCCTGAAGGAGACCAACGGTGAGCAACGTAGTAATCCTTCAAAGCGCGGAGTACGAGGCGATCTTGAGGCAGCTGGACAAGATCTCGAATTTCCAGAAGCAACTTCTCGTTGCTCTCAAGAGGCATAGTCCGCGACCCTTTTCATCAACGACCAAGCTTGAAAACAAGTAAGGATAGGCAAGATGCGGGGGGCTGCCAACCCTTCCTTCTCTGGTCCCGGAGTCCTTGTCTGGTTGAGGACGGCCTGCCGAATGCCGTCAAAGCCAAAGCGAAACAGGAGGAATTTCAATGGAAAATCAGTACTGTCCCGTTAAAAGTTAAACAAAAATAACTGGTTAGGTCGCAGCCCTTCTGAAATGGTGATGCCTTTATTTGTAAATGCCTGTAACAAGGGGGTTTTCTCGAAAAGGCCAATGCTGAGAATTTGCAGCATTTCACCCATGCTGCGGTCGATTTTGAGTTCTTTTTTGGCGATAGCTACCAGCAGATAGACGCAGACAGCGATCCAGACCTGAGTCTTTACGGCATTGATTGAGGTTCCGTAGAAAGCTTTGATTCTCAGGTATTGTTTGATCCACCTGAAGAAGAGTTCGACCTGCCAACGGCACGGGTAGAGTTGGGCGATGGTAAGGGCAGGCAGCGAGAAGTTGTTGCTGAGGAAGACAAACCGCCGGTCGAGATCGGCAGCGTAATAGCTGATTCGGCGGAGGGGCTGCGGGTAGCGTGTGGCGGTTTTGGGTCCCCGCAACCGAATGGTGTTGTCGCTACGAAGCCCAGTGGACCTGTCCACGCTACGGAAGGTTCGACGGGCACAATGCAGATTGCGCCTGGCCGGAAGAATGAAGAAGGCCAGACCTTGAGTGAATCGATAAAGGCGGGCAAAGTCGGTATAGCCACGGTCCATCACGTAGAAGGCGCCCGCTTCGATGGGGAGCAGATCCAGTGCGGTCATATCCGCTACCTGTCCCCCGGTAACATGCACAAAACAAGGGACATTGCCGCGTAGGTCGATCAGGGTGTGGAGCTTGACAGCGCTCTTGCGCCGACGAAACTGAGCCCAGGGAAACAACGACAGGCAGAGATCAATGGTGGTGGAATCGAAGGCGTAGACCGTTTGTTCCAGAGCCACCCCGAACGTTTCGTTCCGATACAATCGGCGGGCTCGAGGGATCAGCACCTGGGCTAAATCGGCGTAAATGCGCCAGTCGCGTTTCTCGTTGGCTCGGGCAAGCGTATTGCGAGCGACTGTGGAACGGAATCCAGAGTGATAGAGCTTGTGCTGAATCGACTTCAAGCAGGTCTCGATGTCGCGAAGACTCTCCCGGAAGGTCAGTTGGGCAAAGGCCATCGACAGAAACTGATCCCGACAGGAAAAGCGACGCACTCGGTGATTCCCTCGGTAACGACGCACGCAACGGTTGAACTCGTGGGTCGGCAGGAAGTCCAACAGTTGAGAAAATAGAGTCTTTCCAGTATTCATCGCCATCCTCCTTCCAGTTGGAATGAGGATGAACGAAAGCTGCCTGAGTTGAAATCGAAAACGATCACGAACGACTATAAATTCATGCCTCACTTATACTTAAACGATTACCTCGGATCCTTAACGGGACAGTACTGATGGAAAATTCTAAAAAGTGGCTAAAGTTGCTTGCATGGGCAGGAATACAATATTTAAATTATTGCAAGGGGGGGGTTTGGGGGTCATGCGTTGAAGCTCTGATATGGGTTTGGGTTGTCAAGCTTTTGCCCACAATACAAAACACGTGTTTGATGCCCAATAGACTAAAACCAGAGTTCTATCTTTCTCCAAACGAGCAACTATTCCGCAAGCTTTACACTTCAGGTCGCCTCGCGCGTCCCCTCGCGCGCCTGCAGATCCAAGTGGGCAACACTGTGGGCAACACTTCGAATTCCTTGCCAGTTGCCATAGAATTCGACAATTCCAAGCATCAAGTTTCTCCTTGTGACATTCAGACGTGTTTTTCACAAAAACCATTCATTCTAGGTAACGACCTTGAGGCGGCGACAGCACATAATTTTCTATGGTATAAGCGGATGTTGTGCGTTTATGGAAAGAGATATTTCGCTGGGGAAGTAGCACGGTTAACATGTGTTTCCTCAAACAATAAAGGAGTCAAACTATGCCTTCAACCAGTTGATTATGAAACCGTGTGCAAAACACACATGTGTCTTGATGCTCCTACTAATAAGAAAGGTGACACAATCCGTCGTCTTGTACATGGTGAAGATGGGCTAGAGGAATTAAAAAATTCAAGACTGCCCAATTCTCTCGGTGTTAATACACTACTATTTACTGCCGATTCTAAACTGATTATTCAACGACGATCAAGAAAGGTGGTTGCTTTTGGGTCACTGTTGGGGCCGCCATCATCTGGCGCTTTTGATGCAATTGATTTCAGGTATCGCGGTAAAGGTGCCCCATTCCCCTTCTTACGCGAGACTCAAGAAGAATTGCAGATTGGCTATAAAGATATTTGTCCAGGATCTGAAAAGTTTCTGGGAATTACAAGGGAACTATTGAGGGGGGGAAAGCCTGAAATGTTCTTTTTAGCTCGGACCCAATTGAGCGAAGATCAAGTTAGGAAGCGACGAAAGAATGCCAGAGACAAATGGGAGTCGTCAGACTTAAAATTTTGGCCGTTTCATCAAAGTGTCTTTAATACAAGTCTCAGTGGCGCTCAGGAAGATCGCTTTAGAACAGATATGAAAGAATTGTTTGATAAATACCCCATCTGTTTAATGTCCTGTCCCTTATTAAGTGCCTTGGCGTTATGGCAAAACGACGTTCTGTCAAGGAAGGCTCGTCTACCTGGAAGGCCGACTGCAAACCCGTAGCTGGCAGGACAAGGATGGAAACAAGCGGTCGGTTACGGAGGTCCTCGCGGATCAAATGGTTATGCTTCCCCGAGGCAGTTCGAGCGATAGCCACCGTGCCGATGAAGGCGAAGGGGTCCGGAGTGCACCCGCTGCTGCCGCTGCCGCCGGCGATGACGACATCCCGTTCTGACCGAGACGGTATCACGCGCAGTCGTCAGCGGCCGCGAAGATGCTATGAGTTCCCCGCCCTTCAACGACAGCGCTTCCCTAAGCGGTAGACCGGGTCGCTTGTTTTTCGGTTTTCGACGACAACCACCCTGTCCCGAAAACAGGCAGAGAAGAAGATCCTCAGCCCTTGTCCGGTTTGGCCATGCGGTAGCCGACCTGGCGCTCGTTAAAGATGTAGGTGGGTTTGGACGCATCGTCGCCCAGCTTGCGCCGGAGCTGCTTGACGATGCCGCGTAGCGACCGCCGGTCACCCGCTTCCGACTGATTCCACACCTGGCGCAGCAGGGACGCATAGGTCATGATTCGTCCCGCGTTGACCGAGAGTACCCGCAGCACTTCGTATTCGGTGGCCGTCAGCTGCACCGTGCGGCCCGCCACGCTCACCCGGCGCTCCTCGTAGTGGATGGTCAGACTCCTCAACCGGAAGGGCTCGGGCGGCTCGTGGTGTCGGCGTAGCGCCGCCCGGACTCTCGCCACCAGTTCCGTCGGTGAGAAGGGCTTGACCACGTAATCGGCGGCGCCCAGCTCCAGCGCCCGGGCAATCGTCTCGTCCCTGCCGTAAGCAGAGACGAAGATGACCGGCAGATCGGTAATTTCGGAGACGTGCTGCATCAATTCGATCCCGTCCATCCCGGGCAGCATCAGATCCAATAGAAGCAGCCGGGGTTTCTTCGTCTTAATCAGACGGGGCACTTCCCTCGGGTCGCTGCTCAATAGCGGGGAGTAACCGGCCGCCGCGAGGGCCTCCCGAACGTAGCGGAGCGTCTGCGGGTCGTCGTCGACCACCAGGACGGGCACACCCTCCCCTCCGGCTCGGGGCCGATGGGAAGCGAGCCCGGCCGAGCTGGCGCCGGCGTCCTCGGCCACCGGAATCGTGAAGGTGAACCTCGTGCCCAGACCCGACCCGGCGCTCTGGGCCCGGATGCGTCCCCCGTGAGCTTCCACCAGACCCTTGCAGATGGCCAGACCCAGGCCGGACCCTCCGATCCCGCGATCGCCGCCCATTCGCACGTGCTTGCGGAACAGGCGCGGCAACAGATCCGGCGGCACTCCCTGGCCTTCGTCCGATACCGAGATCGCCACCTCAACCCCCTGATGGACCGCAGCAACTCGGATCGGAGAGGACTCGGGAGAGAAGCGGGCGGCGTTCGACAGGAGATTGTTCATAACCTGGACGATGCGCTGCCGGTCGGCCATCACCCGGGGGAGATCGAACGGCAGGTCGATCTTGACGGCATGCCGACCTCCTCCGGTCAGGAATGTTTTCCTGGCTTGGTCCACCAGGCCGACCACCTCCGCAGGCTCCGGGGAGACGGCCAGAGTGCCCGTCTCGATATGGCTGGCATCCAGCAGGTCGCTGATCAGGCTACGCATGTAATCGGCCTGCTCGTCGATGATGCGGAAGAACTGGAGCAACTCGGCCAAGCTCGGGGTCTGCAACACGCTCAGCACCGTGGATGTGGAGCCCTTGATGGACATCAGCGGGGCCTGCAGTTCGTGACTCACCATACCCAGAAACTCCGCCCGCAGCTGCTCCATCTCCTGCAACTGCGCCAAATCCTGGAGCGTGACCACCATGGACTCGACCGTGCCGTCTTCGGCACGGATCGGCGTGGCGTTGATTAGCGTCGTGACGCTTCGCCCGTCGGGAACCTCGAGGACGATTTCCTCGGCTCTCACCGTTGTGGCCCGACTCAGTGCCTGCGATAGGGGAAACTCCTTGAAGGTCACTTCCGTTCCGTCGGCGCGCCGACACGTGATGATGTCCGGCAACTGCTCAATCGGGAGGTCCGGCATGCGCAGGCTCCCGACAATCCGCTTCGCCTCCTGATTGAACGACACCACTCGACCGCTCTTGGCGTCGAAAACCGCGACGCCCACCGGCGACGTGTCGATCAGCGCCTCCAGATCGGCCCGGGCCCGATGCTCGTCGCGGAAGGCACGCGCGTTGGCGATGGCCGTTGCCGCCTGCGACGCGAACAACACCAAAATCTCTTCGTCGTCGTCGGTGAACTCCTGTCCGCCTTCCTTCCCGGCAAGAAAGAACGTACCCTTGTGCACGCCGCGATACCGCATGGGCGTTCCCTGCAAGGTCTTCGGTAGCATCGGGTGCAGGGGAAAACCGAGCTCGCGAATGTAGCCGGGATAGTCTCGCAATCTCAGCGGACCCGGGAGATCCCGGAGGTGTTCGAAGAGGCGCGGTCCGTCGGGCCAGGCCTCCAGCCGGCGGCGGTCCTCCGGAGTAATCCCGGAGCAGACCAACTCCTGAATCTGCCCGGACTCATTGATGGTTATGATCATTCCTTGACGGGCTCCGGTCAGCGCACGAGCGCTTTCCACGATCTCGTGCAGGACGGTTTCGACCTGCAGGCTCGAAGTGATGCGCAGACAGGCCACGCTCAGCTTCGAGATGCGGTCCCGCAACAGCTTGATCTCACGCCCAAATTCGTCGCGACTCTTCAATGGCATCTCCTGGCTGCCTCCTCCCGCGAATCCGGCCACAGGGTCAGATCGCGCCAACTCTCTAGAAATGGCGGATTCGAGGCGCACCGCGGTTCGCGAGCGTTACAAATATAGATTTGTTGCAGCCCCTCACCATAATATCACCACATTTGTATTCTACCTCACCATGAAATCACCTGCGTTGTCTATTCTATCCTGAGATCCGTTAAATACCGGCCCCTACTCGACTGGGGAGTAGTCGGCCATCATGCCCGGACTCGGATCGGGTGAGGTCGGAACAGGGCAAGGCTCGGGAATTCCGACTGTTGACAAAGCAATCCCTCTAAGGCAGACGCGTCCCCATGTCTTGGTCTTCCGACATCAACAGCGAAGCAAGCGCCCAAGCGGCCAGCCGCCCCGGAGTGGCTCGGGTAGCGTCCCGCGTTCGATTGGACCGGCTTGGCCGCGGCGCGGACGTGCAAGCGACGTAGGGAACAGTATATGGGTGCTTCCGACTCCCGTATGGGCTTGAGACAACGCCTGATCGACCTCATCGACCGGTCCGGCGTCTCTGACCGGCACCTGTCGATCCTGGCCACAGGCACCGGCGATACCGTCCGCAACATACGTCGCGGGGCCACCCCCCATGTGAACTCCATTGAGGCGCTCCTTCGGTGCCTCGGCTTTAAACTCCAGATAGTGCCTCTCGATGAGCCCGAGCAACACGACACCGGCGTGCTTGCCAGCGAGATGCAACCACAATGGGCTCGGCAACTCCGAGAAGAAATCCGCCAGGACCTCCACAAGTTCCTTGGCCAAGACGATTAGAGAAAGACTTCGTCGACCAGAACCTCATAGGCCAGGTGGCCCCGGGCAGGTCGGAGGTTGGGGTTGTCGGAAAGGAGTGAGCCGCATGTCCAAATCATCCATACTCGCTGCAATTGCCGTCGTCGTAGCGTTCAGCCTGCCGGTCAACGCACAGGACTCCCAGGAGGTCGCCGACCTGCGTACCCGAGCGGCGGCTGGCGACGCCTCGGCGCAGGTCGCCCTCGCGAGCATGTACATGGCCGGCGAGGGCGTGCCGGAAGACTTCGTGACCGCATCAGCATGGCTCCGCGTCGCTGCCTCCAGTGGGGTCGATGAAGATCAAGAGCGTACGGAGTTGAGCCGTCTCGAGCGGCAGGCCTCCATGACGTTGGACGAGATGCTGGAGGAGTTGCCCAAGGCCTGCGACATCGGCGTCAAGTCCACTCGGAGATGACGGCAACCCCGGTCCGACTGGAGTCTAAGCGGAGCAGTGAGGGTTCCAGGGCGACGCGGCTAATGGAGCGGGTACAGTCACGCCGAGAGATTGCCGTGATCATTGGCTTGGGGCAGTAGCGGCATCATCGTCGAGCGGATTTTCCTGTCAGCGGTTCACACCAAGGAGATCGGAAATGTCAAGACCGGAACACACCCTGACGAGACTTGTTGCCTGTTGGGCGGCAGTGATTGTCCTCTGCCTGCCGGCCCTTGCCGAAACTTCTGTTCCGGACAGGGAAAGCCGGGAGGTGGGGAATGCCCTTTTCTGGCAAGCGGTCATTCCGGCCACAGCCAACTCTCCGGGACGATTCGGCGCGCACTACAAGACCCGGGTGGTGATCTTCAACCCGACCTCGCGCGACTACACCATCACCGCCAGGCTCTACAACGCAAATGGGCAGGCCCGGCAAAGTGAGATCGAGATCGACGCGGATGAGTATCTCGTCTGGGATAATTTTCTGGAGGCGGTCTTCGATTACCGGGGAGGAGGCGCGGTCTGGCTGAGAGCGGATGACGAAGGAGATCTGTTCTACATGACGGCCGAAGTCTACACGGATTCAGACAACGGCCGCTTCAGCACGACGGTGGTGAGTGGAATCATTCCGACCTTTGTCAGCAGCAGCCAGCCGGATTTCAACGCTGGGATCAATGCGAACCGGAACCGCAGAACCAATATCGGGGTTTGGAATTGGGAAACCAGACCCAGCTCGGTGGAAGCCAAGGTTTTCAATGCTTCCGGAGCGCTGCTGCAGACCATCCGATTCGACTTGAAGGCGGAAGCCTGGCAACAAAAAAACATCAGCGCATCGGTGAGCGACGGGCTGGTCCGGTGGGAGATCAACGGGGAATCGAAGACACACTACTTTTACGCGGTAGAAGTGGATAACAAATCCAATGATGGGACCCTGAACTGGTCTGTGAATGGATCGACCGGCTCAGTAGGGGGCGGAGACATCGGAGAGAGCCGCCAGACAGAGGATTGCGCCGTGGGGAGCGTGATTGAGGCCGGCGGCGAATGCAACCTGACCTCCGGAGGGAGCACGGTGGGCAGGTTCACCGTGGACGGCAACTCCCGAGGATGCCTCCGGATCGAAGGGCTCACGTTGTGTAGCGAGACGGGCCACAATTACAACGCAACGCGTCTGAATCAATACACGGTTACCTTCGTTGCGAGCAAGAGAGACGACGGGAGCTGGGAGATCACCATGCACTCGATATCGGGGTGACACTCCCGCAAGGCTGGGCGGAGATCGCGGTATTGAAGGTTCTTGACGACGACCCAAGAGGGGACACGTCGCTGGCTACTGACACAACGGCAGTCGAACCATCGCCTGAGGCCGGGCTGGGGCGACTTCTATAGCCTTGATTTCAACTTTGAGGTGCACTGTGATGAGGGACATCTACTCGTTCTTGCTCAAAATTCTCCCGTCTTCGCTGTTAGGTCTGTTGGAATCCGGAACAAGAAAAAAGCGACAAGGCGGCGACAGAAACGGTCTGGCCAAGCCGTCGCTGCTGTTTCGCCGAAGCAGATTCGTGAACCGGCCGGGTGGCAGGCCGGTCGCCGCCCTTTTCCTGCTGGTGGTCATGGCGGTGTGCTTGGGGGCCGGGCCAGCCTCGGGCCAGACCGACGACGACAACGTGCGGATGATTCCGCTGGCGCCGCAGGTGGAAGTTCCTCGGGAGATCGGCGCCGTCGACGTGGAGGTGGTGGCGCTGGGGGCCGACGGCGTCGAGGTCGAGGCGGGGGGCAAATCGTCGGTCCTGATCGCCTCGGACGCGGACGGCACCCTGATGCTGGCGGCGGCGAACGAGGACGGCGGGTACCTGGGCGAGGGTCCCGGCGCGGTCGAGTTGGGGATCGAAAGCACGGCCATTACACTGGTGGCGGTGGCGTCGGGCCGCCGCTTCGGGGAGATCCACCCGGAACTGGCCCAAACCATCCGGTCGCACGAGGAGTTTGGCCGGTTGACGCGCCTCCTTGAGGCGCTGATGGCGGTGGACAAGAACTACCTGGACCGATTGTACAGCTACCCGCAGGCGGTCACCCTGATCAAGAGCGTTGCGGCCGGCGTGGTTTCGGTCGGCGCCGGGCCGGGCGTGGAGGCCGGCCCCGGGTTCAAGCAGTTGCCGGAAAGAGCTGTGGCGCAGGCGCTTGCGGCTGATGACGTCGCCGCCTTCAACTCGGAAACGGGGCCGATCGCTCCGGTCTTCAAGGACGACTTCTATTGCGTGCCTGGGAGTGGATTCTCGTTAGGCATCATTCCCTGCAGCCCCTGGGACGACCGTGAGCCGTGGCACTGGTTTGGCGAGGCCGAGGGGATCGAGGCGCTGTTCCCAGACAACTTTGGCGAGTGGGTCCTTTTCATTATTCCTGGAATTGATATTGGCAACCTCATAGTAAATGAGACGCTAGGTGATTACCTTCCGGCTCCACTCCCAGTGGGTATTGTCGGAAAATACGTCGGATTGACGGCGAAGGCCACGGGCACGCCACCGTTCCTGGCAGTGGCTGAGGACACCATGAGCGGCTGCCGGTCCTTTGATTTTACTTGCAAGGAGGACGGCATACATGCGACGGCGAACCCGAACCTGGTCAAATACGCGATGGAGCTGTACGAAGATGGCGTTTACCGGGACTGGTTCTACACGCCGGGCAACTCGACCATCAGCGACAAGCTGGTGAATTCCGGCGCGGCCTACCGGGAATTTCGGGCGGGCCCGCGGCGCAGCCGCTCGGTGCTTCTGAGTCCGGAAATCGATCGGGTGCGTTTCCAGCGCTACCGGTTTTCATTCGCCGAGGGAGATGAGGCAGGCCCGGACCGCGGGGCGGTGGTGAGTTTCATGAACACGCTGCATCTGGTCATTTCCATAGTCAATGTACTCACGGATGTGAGCGAATTGCGCAACGGCATAAACAACTCGGATTTATTGGAATTGGTGGAACCGACCCTGGCGTGTTCGGCCGAGTTTGTGAATGAAGTCAGGCAGGCCGACCCGGACTTGATCGTTGACGGTCAGTTGGTTTTTAACTCCGATCCGGGAAAGGAGGTTCAGAGCCTGGCCGTGGAGTTGCTTGCGAACGTGGGGTCCGCATACCTGGCCGCGTTACAAACGCCGGCGTGTCAGGATTTGCTGGGAAGTGCGGTCAAGGGCGGCGTGTCAAAGGCTGTCCTCGAAAAAGCAACCTCGATCATTAGTGCTTTGGTCGAAGGCGCTTCCCGCCAGGCGGCAAAGATCGAGGTTGACCTGGCTTTGAATTGGATAAAGCTCGGGTTCGATGTGGCGAACGATTTGATCCCTGTACTTACCGCCTATTTCCGTCCTGCCGGCGATGGGGTCGACTACCACCTGTTCTGGACGGAGAACCCCGAAGGGACCCCCTACATTCACATGGTGTCGAAGAGACGGCCGCCGACGGCGCAGTTCACCCACACCCAGAGGGGCGGGTTCAGGGTCGAACTGGACGCATCGCAAACGGAACCGGGCGACTCCGACGATCTCTCCTTCTCATGGCGTGTGAACGACGCCAGCATCGGCCGGGGCGAGCGGCTCGTGCACGACTTCGGCGCCGAGGGCCGGTACCGGGTGGAGCTTATCGTCGTCGACGGCAACGGCCTCACTGGCACGTTCTCGTCAGCCGTCGACGTGATCCCGGGGAGCCCGCCGGAGGTGTCGACCCTGGAGTGCACGCCGACGCGATACGACACGTTCCGGATGGTGGCGTCCTTCTCGGACGCGGACGGCGATATCGAGACGGTCGAGTGGCGCAGCAACGCAGGGAGCGTCGAACCGGACCGGGTGACCTCAGCCGGTACGACGCAGGTGGAGCTGAGGGCGTCAGGCGCTGCAACGTGGGCGTCGGTGATCGTTGAGGATCGGGTAGGGAACCGCGGGTCGAGGGTGTGCAACGTGAACTTGGAGTACGTACCGACGGCGACGCTCGGGATCGACTCGCTGTCGGCGGCATGCGGGCGCGAGGAACCGTGGCGGGCGTGCTACCACAGGACGGGGATGAATCAAGGAAAGCTGTTTGAGTTTTCGGTGTCGATGCCCCGGGAGCCTACCGGAACCTGGCACGTCGGCTGGTGCGTGAAGGACGATCCCCAGGGACTGTGCCGCGGCCAACACGACTGGACGACCCGGATCGACAAGCGTTTCGCCAATGAGGCGCCGCTGACATTTCCCATGACCCCGCCGGGGGGCGCCGAGACCTTCTGGGTGGTGGCCGAGGTGCGCGAGTGCAACAAGACGCTGTGCAACTGGCCGGAATATTTTACGGAGGTGGAGTTCCACCACATCGAGGTCAGCGTGCTGCCGCCGGCCCAAGATGAAACCGGTGAAACCAGGGTGTTCGACGGCATCGAGTTCGTAAAGATCCCGGCGGGGCAATTCCAAATGGGTTCGACCAGTCCGCACTCTTTCGACACCGAGCTGCCCCTGACGCAAGTGCGGATCAGCCGCGGGTTCTGGATGGGCAAGTACGAGGTGACGCAGGCCCAGTGGGAGGCGGTGATGGGGGACAATCCGTCGCGGGACAAGGACTGCGGCGGGGACTGTCCCGTGCAGAGTGTCTCCTGGTATGATGTGCAGGACTTCGTCGCGAAGCTCAACGGGAGCTCGAGAGGGGCGAAGTATCGGCTGCCGACCGAGGCGGAGTGGGAGTATGCGGTCCGGGCAGGGACGACGACCGACACCTACGCGGGGGATATCACCGAACCATATGGCAATGACCCGGTGTTGAACGGGATCGCCTGGTACGGTGGGAACAATGGCGGACGCCCCCATCCGGTAGGACAGAAGGCGCCCAACGGGTGGGGGCTGCACGACATGCTGGGGAACGTATGGGAGTGGGTGCAGGATCGGTACGGAAGCTATCCGGGTGGGTCGGTGACGGATCCGCAAGGTCCGGGATCGGGCCGGTACCGGGTGGTCCGCGGCGGCAGCTGGGGATACTTCGCTGGGCACTGCCGGTCGGCGATTCGCATCAGGATCCCGCCGGGCAGTAACTTCTACGACCGCCAGGGTTTCCGCCTGCTGAGGGAAGAGTAGCTCTGGGCTCCATTACCCTTTTACCCTTGGCGACGGGCCAGAGGGGGGGCGGACAGGAAGCCGTGAAGGCGGGCGCCACCGGCGCCCAGGCCGAGCGGGAAGCCGTCCGCCGGGCGGGACCCGGAGACTGGGCCGCATGCAGGTTCGGGTGGTGACCTTACGCTTCGATCCGGTGCTGGAGGCTTTCGACGACAGCCCCTTGCAGGAACTGCTCAAGGGCAGGGAAGTCTTCACCATCCGGGATCACTTCTTCGTCAGGAACGGGGTGCCTTACCTGGCAGTAGTGGTCACCTGTGGCCTGAAGCCGCCGGTGCAGGAGCCCGAGCCGCTGCAGAAGGGTAGGGGACGGGAAGAGTCCTGGCGCGCACTGGTGTCGGCGGAGGATCTGCCGCTATTCAACACCCTGCGTGAATGGCGGGCGGAGCGCGCCCGGCGGGAGGGCGTTCCCCCCTACATCGTTTTCACCAACCGGCAACCGGCGGCCATGCGGCATAGTCACGGTTTGAGTTGAAGGGCGGGTCGAGGGAGATCAAATCGACGGACCCTGAGTTCATGCCCCGCACGATGTCCAGGTTGTGGCCTGTCCACAGGGTGCGGTTTTTCCAGTTGCCTGGCATGGTTGATCAAACTCCAGGGATGCGATTTTCCTCCGGTTCGCCTTGCATTGTCAATCGCCCCGAGGCCCTAACCTGATCGTCCGGTCCCCGTCGACGAAGATGGTGTATTCGGCGCCGGCCTCGATCTCCACGTCCTTTCCTTTCACAAGAAACCCCAGTGGCCCCGCGAGCAGTGTGACCACTCCAGCTTTTCCGTAGCTGTCGTCTCCCTTTATTTCCCGGGTACTACGTAGGTCGAGGTTCTGGCCGTCAACGGCTTTGACGTAGTCTATCGTGAAGTCCAGCTTCCCGCTTCTCCCGAAGCTCTTCTTCGGTTTCGCCTGGATCACCTTGCCCCAGGCCGGGGCTCCCTTCTTAATGGCGACTACTCCATCAGCCATCACGTCCTTGGCCGTCTCAAAATCGACCCGCTTTTCCACCTTGGCCGTTGCAGATGACACCGACTCAAGCAGCCTGAGAGTGACTTCGGTCCCGTCGGCCAGCGTCACTTCATTTCCGCTGCGTGCCTCGGCTTCGATAGGAGCGGCCGAGGCGGACTTGATCAGAACTGCAATGATCTCATCGTTGACGCCGGCATTCTTCAAGGCGACAAGTGCATCCGGAGAGACATCGAACGCTCCCGGTTGGCTCTTAATCGTGGCCACGATAATCCGTGGGCCGAGGCCGGCCTTGACCATGTTCACGATATCTTCATTGGTGAGCTGGTCCGCGGGGGCGCCAGCCTCAGCCATTCCGCTGAAGAGTGTCAGCACGACAACCCAGCTCACTGCTTGGATGCGTCTAAGGTTGGCTGTGGATGTTATCAGGTCCATAGGTTCCGTCCTTTCCTTTCTTTTCCCAAATCGGGGAGGGGGGCGTTTCGTTGAGGGGACCTGCAGGCCACTTTGCAATTCTCTGTCGCTGACTCATGTGGAAACACGGTATATGCGCCTTTGCAAGTCTCCAGACAGTACGGAAATCACTCTTGCGACAAGTGGGTGTAATTCCTGCAACCGATTGCGGCGGGCCAGATTGATCACTCCGTTTGCCGTCTTCGTAACGTTCGGTGATCACGTGACACTCCCTGGATCCGTGAGTCCGGCCTGATAGGCTGCCTGTTCTCGGTGCCGGGCCGACCTCGTCCAGCCAGAAGCTGGCTCAGCGCTGATTTTTGTCTCAGAGACCGCAGGTCTCGCTGTTAGTGGGGGAACTGACCGTTTCAGCTAGATACGCAAAAAAAGACGCTCGGAATTGCCTTGTGTTGCGTTTTCTAGGGGTCCGGTGACCCGTAGCACGGCCGAATGATTTCTCGCGCGCTCTGTTTCTAGACAATTCTGAGCGCATTCGTTTTTTCAGCTTCTCTTTGACGTACTCTGCCTAGACCTCCAAAAAACCGATACCCGCCCTACCGAGGGCTTCTTCCCTGACGGCAACTAACGGCTTCGCCTGTTGTTTGTGTTGCACTCAGCACAGAGTATAGACATCGCGGGTGATTTCGGAGTGATTGTGAAAGCGTTTCTGGTGAGAATGTGGTGATATCTTGCAAGGATTGGCAGGACGTCACCTCGCACCACTCGCTCGCACAGTGGTATTGGAGGAGGTCAGGATCATGCCGCACGAATGATGGGTGGGAAACGGCAATCGGTGGAACTGGCCAACGAGGTGAGGACACAGCCCTGGCCAGCCAGCACGCGGGCGGTGAGGATCGCGTACAGCGTGGGGAAACGAATGGCGTTTTCAGAGCCGGATCTCCTGAAAGATCGCGCTGGGCTGAGGCCCGATGCTGCCAGGCAAGCCAGCGGCGGCGCCTACGGGTGGCCACGCTTCGGCCGAAGTGCGAACGCCGGCGGATCCGCGACCGCAACTGGCGCGCTCGGCTCAGGACGAGGCTGGTTCGTTCCTTTGGCGGGGTGCCTACTACGTCACAGGCCTGCTCGAACACACAGCCTGATTGGTGGGTCTATTCAAGGATGCGTGCGCTTTTCACCGCGACTCGGAAGTCAGGTCCGGAAATGTTGATCACTTTGCACATTTCGTAGAGCCGCGACCGCAGGCGCTCGCCGATACGTTCGGCAAGGGTTTTCTCGCCGCCGACTCCAGTTCCGTCACGGGGCAGGTCGCGCGCCGGCGTCCGTTCGGAAAAGTTTGAGGTGATGAGGGTGGTGCGCTTCTGATTATACCGAAGTTCCTGACCCACCGACAAGATAACTCCTTTACCTTCAATCATCAATCAGGAATCTCAGGTTGTCTTGCCTGGGAACATCCTGATGAGCTCGAAGGCCCGTTGCTGTAGCGGGGTCGGCTCGGTCAATCGCTGGACACGCGGACCATCGGGTTCGGAGGGCAATCGGCACTGGTGGCGGGCCCGCGTCGCCATCTGCGCCATCTGCGTCTCCAGGCTCTGCAGCGGCAAGCCGTCCTGGCTGAGGCGTTTGCTCTTCTTCCGTTTGGCGGAGTCCGACGGCTGGGCCGCCAGCACCGGGTCTCGCCGTGCCCGTTCCGCTTCCAGTTCCTCGTCATCGAACAGCAACGGAGCCAGGGCCAGCCGCAGATGCCACTGGACGTAATAGGCCAGCAGGCACAGGAACAGATGAGCCCGCACTCGGTTCTCCACCCGATGACGGATGGGACGGATGTGCAGGTCGACCGTCTTGAGGGAGCGGAAGGCCCGCTCCACCCGCGTCAGGTCCTTGTAGCGGCGCACCACCGCGGCTGTTGGCAGGCGATCGGCTGGCTCGCTGGTCCTCAGCATGTAGAACCCGTCCAGTTGCGCCTCCCGGATGATGGCGTCGGTGCGCCGCTCATAGTGGAAGGACCCGTCTGCGATCTGGGTCCGGAAGTGTTTGGCCACCTGGAAGCGGTTCTTGACCCGGCCGACTTTCTCGGCGATCTCGGTCGCCGACAAGGGCGTGCGGGTCCGTCTGGCCACCTGGCGGGCGATTCCGGTCAGCGCCTCCTCGGTGGCCGTCAGCAAAGCCTCCCGCTTCTGCCGCCGATGCTCGGCCAACAGCGGGTTGTGGCAGACGATGAGCCTCTCGCCCGGATAGTCCGGGCTGCGGACTTCGGCCAGATGACGCTCGTCGAACAGGGAGAGCTGAACCGCCTCGCTCTCCACCAGACGGCGTATCTGGTGGTGGCGCAGGGCTGAGACCCACCCCACTCCCGGATGACGCTTCAGATGGCTGATCTGCGTCTCGGTCAGCAGCCCGCGGTCCCCCACCAGCACCACCCGCTCCAGACCAAACCGACCCCGCACCTTCTCCACCTGATCCCCCACCGTGGTCGGATCCCCCGTGTTGCCGGCATAGGCCTGCACCGACAGCGGCCGCCCCATCTGGTCGGCCAGCACCCCGTAGACCACCATGGGCCGGTCCCGCCTGCCGTCCCGGTTGTGGCCGAACTGCATCAGCGAGCAGGTCTGGCCTTCATAGTAACTGCTGCTGACGTCATAGAGCACCGCATCATTACCACATATAGATTTCATGTCAAGGTAGCTAACATTCAAATACATGGGAACACCGAATCGCACACCGCAAACCCTTTCTGTAAGAAAACAAGTGGCTTAAGGAGATTTTTCAGGTGTAAAATGGGGGAACTTCGGGTTAAACGATAGCTGATTAGCTTAACGCTGCTTTATGAGCTTCAGGCAGGATCTGATCGTCCTCATATACGGTGGTCAGGACGGCCGATGTCATGGCCGTGCTGTCGCCGATCTGGAACACCAAGCCGCCGACGGCCCGGCGGGTGCGGCAACGGATCGCTACCGTGATGAAGTGGGCGATTGCCCAAGGCTACCCGATGGACATTCCGGCCGGGGAGGCGCTCGGGGCCGCGCTGCCGAAACAGGGCGGCATCCAACGGCACTTCAAGGCCTTGCCCTATAAGGAGAATGGTTGAGTCATGTTTCACCTCAGTCCATTTGCGCTCTCAGATCGTCCAAGAACCAGGACCACCTCACCCGTCATGGCTCATACAATGGGCCCCTATTGCGAACAATATCTAGCCACAGCTTCACCTGCCTCTATGCATTTGGGAGAGTTCTCATCCTTATTACAACGTTTCCTTGCCCGCTCCTGTGCCTTCCTGCAGTCACGTTCTCGTTTCTCTCTCTCCTTTCGGAGATTCTTCAGCCTCTTTGTGAGGGCCTTTGCTTCGACCGCATCCAGCTTAAAAGCAACGTCACCAACTTCAACTGACTCATTGGGCGACAATGAGAGAGCGACTTCCGCAATTGAGTATTTCGATCGAACATCTTTTACAGCTAAGAAAGCTAGATCTTCTTCTTCGGCGCCCAGCGTCTCGCCCGTATCCGGATCAACAAATCCCTCTCCTAACTCGACAACCTTCAGATAGTCGCCTAAAGCAAGAGCAGGAGACCCATAATTCAAGAAAAGATCCCCCCTGTTGACTCTCACAATTTTTATGGGGAACAAAGCGATCGTGATCTTTGTCGCTATTTCCACACCAGCATCTCTACAGTGTCGCTCCAACATGCCTGGAGTGACCAGACTGCAAGGGTCTTCCGGAGTAGTTTCTGTCTTCAGGATTGTGGGAACGCTAGCGACCTCTGCAGTGAAATCCACGGATTCGCTGGCCCTGATTTCGCCTGTATTTACGTCAACCGTCCTTACATTCAATTCCGCAGTGGCAAGGCAACTGCGGGAGCCGAACTTCCTCCGAATTGCAAAGGTCGCATCCACAACGTTGCCGTACACAAGGTAGTCCACGCCACTGAATCCGCCTAATGATGCGGTGCCATCGGCGATTCCCTGTACGGACAAACCCCGTTCTTCAAGCAATGTGTTGAGTCTCGCTCGTTCCATAAGTTTGAACTTGCCCGTTCTCGCAAGGGTGTTCTCAATTGCCAACCGAACGGCCGGTCCATCGACTGCCCTGAAGGGGCTGTGGACATCCGCTACAGCTATGACTGGAAGGGATCGCTGTCCTGTCGCCGAACCGGCCAGCACCCAAACCAGACAAACACTCATCACTGCAAACCGATTGAGATGCATTATGTCGCTCCTTTCGCGTGAATGAACGCATCATATTTTTTTACCTCGGTACGTACGTTGATCGGTTTTTTGCGCTTTGCCAATGAACACGACAGTGTCGTTTGGCTGCGGCGTTTTGCCGTTCAGCAGCTCCGCAATGGAGAATTCCGACGTAGTCTCGGAAATTTTGATCGTAGCTATTTTTTTTCGTGTGGCCCCCAGTGATCTACCCGTATCGGGGTCGATGAATGCTCTTCCCTCTCGAACGACATTGAGAGTGTCACCGACTTCAAGCATCGCTTCGCCAAAATTCAGATAGATGGCCTCGTCGTCTATTGCGACAACCTTAATTGGAAAGATACTGCCCGTGATCAACGCGGCAGCTTTGCGAGCCGCTACGCGCTGTACGTCGGCCAATGGGTCGGAAGGACCAGCGCGTTGTGAAAATCCGCCGGTCGACAGGCTACGGCCCGTGATAACGGTGGCTTCTACGTTTTCGGCAATCCTGATTTCACCCGTTGTGACGTGCACCACCTTGAGGTCGACACCAAAAGTCGTTGTGGCCTTTGCTGTTGAAAAACGGCCCGTCCTTAGCCTCTTCTTGGTCGAACCGAATTTCGTCACGGATCCGTAGACGATATAGTCAACTCCCTCTAGGCTTAGTATTGTGTCGTTTCTCGATAACGATTCCTGTAGCCCCTGCTCGGCGAGTACCTGATCTACTCGGTTTCTCTCCATAATCCTGAATCTATTGATCTTGGTCATCTGTGTTTCCAGCATGGTCTGGAAATTGGAGGCCTTGGAGTTTTTATAGTCCCGCCAGTGTGGACTATCTACTGTGGATTCAATCTCGGTGATAGCGATGTACGGCAGATCACCTTGTGTGTCGGCAGCCGGAATAGTTGGACTTAGCCCGACTGATAAAAAAAGGATTAGGGGCAAGTTCACGAAACGAATACACATATTCCGTCGTGAATGTGAACGAACACAAGACCATCTCGGCGACTCGGTCAGCCATCCTTGAGGTCGAGTAGTTGAATGCGCGGGTTCTTGGAATCTCATGACAATATCTCCCTTAATTTTTCTTTCTCCTTGCATGGAGATCGTCCGCTCATGGCGGAAACTCCTTGCTACGATTCGCCGGATGGAAAGTTGTGGAGTGTCCAATCCCACCCAGCGGCTTGATGACTCGGATTCGCTGGGCCTCCGTCTCAACGACATAGATATAGCCCGCCGCGTCCACCGGCACTCCGGTGGGGGTGCCGAGTTGCGCATCCATCGCCGCAACTCCGAACGGAAGACGCCAGTCGATGGGTTGTCGGTGAGGTTCATTGGTGACCGTTCGGAAGGTTCGTCCGACGCTGCCGAGCTAACAGGACCGACGGATCGGAAAAACGGGTTCCCTACTGCGCTGAACTAAGAGGGTTCGCTTCCTTGACTGTAACCGACTTCCCGAAGAATTGTTTTCCCCGTTGATACATCGTTCTACGATGTCGCCAACCAAAACGGCGAATACCGCAAAGGCCACGGCAATCGTCGGAAAACTCGGCGGTGAGACCTGCTACGGAGTGTCGTCTGATCGTGTCGTCCTCCTCTCCTGCTTTTCGCGGTCCTGTGCGAACGCAGGCCGGTTCGACCTTGCCTCGATAAGTACTGCTGCAAGCGCGAGAATGTAAATTGTCATGCGTAAATTCCTCTCTTTCCAGCACAGGAAGACCGAGAACCACAAGAGGCGCGGCATCGGGTCTTGCCGGTCTCAATACCCGCCACCGGGAGGGTGCCTTCTACTCCTCAGCCGAGGAGGGGCCGGCAATTGATGGATCACAAGATAGAATAGACCCAGCACGTGACTATGGAGTGAGGGCACACACGATTGTGGTGATAATATGGTGAGGGCCCTCAAAAAATCGTAATGGTTAATGCTCGGGCAGCGGGTCGCGCCTCGATTCCGGCTGTTCTGGTGAATTGGTTCAGCGAATCGGGGGAGACGATCTGCGACCCCTTCATGGGGTCGGGCACTTGCCGGATTGCAGCCATGCAGTGCGGTAGACACTTCATAGAGATCGAGCCACGTTACTACAGGATTGCGGTCGAGCGGGTCCGCAGCTCGACCAGGCAAGCGATGCTCAACTGATGACGACCATGGCGGTCGGCGACGCTGATTCTCTCTCCAACGACACCCATGGGGCGCGGTCAGATCTTCGGAGCCGAATGTGACCGGTACAACAAGACCTGAAGACATTAGGCTGGATAGCCGCCGACCCTGCCGCGGTCTTTGATCGCGCTACCGCGCTTGGCCATCTCTCCCAAGAACCCACAGACGACCGCTACGCGGGCGACTGGATGTACATGGCGCACCGCACCCTTGACGGCCGCGCCGGATTCAAGCACAAACGGACGCGGGTCTATCTATGGGTCAGCCTCGATCCCACAGCCTCTTGAGAAGGCCCTCGGACGAATTCCCTTCCCCGCAGTCACTGTGGCACATGCTCGGCGCCGGTGTACCAGTGACTTCAAACGGGGCCCGATCGAACGGGAAATCCGCCGCTTCCTCAAATCCCACCCCCGTTTTGGCCAACGCGTCGTCAACTGCCTGGGCAATCGTGCGGCTGAAAGCCCCGCTCGGTCCAAGGCCATTCCCTGGCGCCGGCTGGAGGCGAACAGCAAGGCCGGCCGGGATTGGTACGAGTGGTTGCCCATTCACGAACTGACCACGGGGGAAGTGTCTTCGATCATTCACCAGGCCGGCCAGTCCCCCCATTGGGCTTACCGGCGGGGCATGAGTCGCCTGTCCTGTTCATTTTGCATCATGGCTTCCCGGACAGATCTTCGGACCGCTGCCAGGCTCCGGCCAAACCTGTATCGACGGTATGTGCATTTGGAGCGCAAACTCGGTCACACGCTCTCTCCATCGCGCCAGTACCTACCTGTCATCGCCGGTGTGGGCGCCCCGGGGAACGACGTGGCTGAATGCCAGCACCCACCGCGACGATGAGAGGCGCCCGCGAGCCGATAGCCTGTACCTGTCGCGACACGCTCACCAGCCGATGTGCCGCTTTCACGCTGGGATCGCGTGTATGTCGCCACGCTGTTCAGCTTCGAGTGGGAGCGCACCTCCCGGGCCATCGAATTCGCCATTCAGGCGGCCGGAAATCGACCGGACCGTGTCTTCGTCGGGGGGATTGCCGCGTCGCTCATGCACCGGGAGTTCACCCGGGAGCACCGCTGGCAGGGGGTCCGCTTCATCAAAGGATTGCTGGATCGGCCGCCGGCGCAAGCACCGGGTCGATTTCAACCAGAGCGTGGACGCGCGCATTCTCGCGAAGTCCCCGCTCTTCCTGCGGGAACTAGCCACGATCTGCCTCAGTCCCCTGCGGATCGCCTTCGATCATCTCGGCCTGCGCCAAGTCTATGAGAGGTCGGTTCTCATGATGCGGGGTGGCAACTGGCAGGATAGGGACATGCGCTCCTCGTCACGCGCCGGGTTGCTGGTTGAATGGCGGGCCGACTATCTTGGGTTCCGTGTGGCGAGGACACCTTAGGTGGCCGAGACGGGACAACGGCGCAAGATGGAGGTGGCCCGCACGCCGGGGAGCATGGAAACGGGCTGAGCGGGCCGATTCCTTCCGAACTGGCGCAGTTGACCCACTTGCGAACCCTGGATCTCGGAGGCAACCAGTTGAGTGGACGTTTTCCGCCTGAACTGGGGCGATTGACCAACCTCCTAGCCCTTCTTCTTGGATGCGGCCTACGGCGCCAGGAGGCCGTCGCAGTGGAATTTCAACAAATCGGCCGTCGCGACGGCCGGTGGGTAATCATTGATTCGGACCCAGGAACCATGGAAATTAATTTACGAACTCGCCGCTGTCAGTTGCCGGTCGCTACCAGGGCGACACTGTCCTGCATGTTCCGTGTGTTGTCTCCTCGCCGCTTGATCAAGCACTCGGTGCTCGCGTTCCCCCGCCAAGTGCTTTGTTTCGGCCTTCCGCAACCGCCGGCCTTACCGTATGCCCCACAATCCCCGTGCATTTTTTCTCGCTTCGGCTCCGAGTCGAAAAAAGGGGTCTGGAAAATCCAGACCCCTTTCAGAAACGACACCGTCGTGCTAACCGGCGGATTCAGGCGGTCGCTTTCAGCTTCCTGCCGCCGAGCGCCTTGACCTCGATCTTCTTCGGCAGGGCCGCCGGAGCCAGGGGCGCCGTGATTTCCAGGACCCCGTTGTGGAAGGAAGCCGAGACCCTGTCCAGGTCGGTTCCCTTGGGCAAGAGCAGGGTCTGCTCATACTTGCCGTAAGAGAAGCCCCGCAGGTGCCAGTCGTCCCGACTGACATCGGCCGGCTCCTTCCTCTCCACCTGCACCGTCAGCCTGCCCTCAACCACCGAAAGGTCGACGTCGCCAGGGTCCACGCCCGGCAGAGCCAGCCGGTAGACGTGCTGCCCGTCTCTCTCGAAGGCGTCGAGTTCGGGGCGAAAGGCTCTGAAGTTCGGCAAGAGCCGGATCTCCCGGTTCCAGGCATCGTTGAAGAATCGATCGACCTGCCGATCGAATGAGGGAAAGTCGTTAAACAGCCTTCTTGAAAGTGCTAACATTTGGACACCTCCTGAGTTTGGGTTTTGTTGCTCCGGTCCTGATTGTGACCTCTCAACTTCGTTTCACTGAATATGTAAGATCGGAGTTCCGGCATGTCAAAGTGCCGGACGCATTGATGCGAAAATTCCGCTCGTGCCGGCCGGGCTGATGGCCTTCGACGAGCCCGGAGGTTCAAGAAGCAATCCATTAGGGTATTCGGGAAATTCCTGGCGAAACATGGAGGAGTGCAATGGTGTGGAGAACGCTTCCAGCCCTGGTCATCGCCCTTATTCTTCTGCAGCAGTCGCAGGCAGGAAACTGGCCGCAATGGAGGGGCCCCACGCTGGACGGCATCAGTCCCGAGAAGGCATTGCCCGTCTCCTGGGACAGGCAGACCAACATCACCTGGGAGCTGGCGCTGCCCGAATTCAGCGGTTCCACCCCCATAATCTGGGGCGATTCAATTTTTCTGAACGTGGCTGACGGCGCCGACCTCTACCTGTGGTGCGTCGACCGCGAAAATGGTGAGGTGAGATGGAAGCGGAGCCTGGGGCAGGGAAACGTCAAGATGCGCAAGCAGAACATGTCCTCCCCTTCCCCGGTCACCGACGGCCAATCGGTCTTTGTCATGACCGGGACCGGCATCCTCAAGTCATTCACCCTGGACGGAGAGCCGCTGTGGAACCGCGACATCCAGAAGGACTACGGAAAGTTCGGCCTGAACCACGGCTACGCCTCCTCCCCGCTCCTCCACCAGGGTGACCTCTTCATCCAGGTGCTGCATGGAATGAAGACCGACGATCCTTCCTATGTCCTGCGAGTCGACGGCGCTGACGGCAAGACCCTCTGGAAGGTGGAGCGACCCACAGACGCCATCAGGGAATCGCCCGATTCCTACACCACCCCGACGCTGGCGCCCACCGCCAAGGGTCAGGAGCTGGTGATCACCGGAGGGGACAGCGCCACCGGCCATGACCTGGCCACCGGCCGGGAGCTATGGCGGGTGAACGGCTTCAATCCCACCAACAACCCCTACTTTCGGGTGGTTGCCTCCCCGGTGGTTGCCGGCGGCCTGATCTACGTGCCCACCCGAGTAAAGCCCTTGATGGCCATTCGACCGGGCGGCCGCGGAGACGTCAGCCAGAGCCATCGGGTCTGGTCGTTCGAGAACGGCCCCGACGTCCCCACGCCGGTTTCCGACGGCACCTTCTTCTACTCCGTCAGCGACAAGGGAATCATGTGGTGCCTGGATGCCAAGAGCGGAAGGCAGGTCTGGGGCGGGGTGCGGCTCAAGCCGGGGACCTACAGCTCCTCACCGGTGTTGGCCGACGGCAAGATCTACGTGAGCAACGAGGACGGGGTGACGACCGTGGTCATGGCCGGGCCCCATTTCCGGATCCTGTCGGAAAACCCACTGGACGACTACTGCCTGAGCTCTCCGGCCATTTCCGACGGCCAGATCTTCATCAGGACGGCCGAGCGACTGTTCTGCATTGGGCAGCGGCGGCGCTGACCTCTCCGGCGCTGCGCCCGGCAACCATTCTCCCAAGGAACGGGCCCGCCCCGGCGATGGAATCGCGCATTACGCCCATCGCTTGGCGTGGGCGATGAAGTCGAAGTCCACGTACTCCTTCCAGCGCTCTATCAATCGCAACGTGCAGGGACCCGGCCTGCCGTCTCCGATCGGCTGCCCGTTGAAACGGGTGACCGGCATCATGCACAGCGAGGTGGAGGTCATGAAGGCCTCGTCCGCCGTGGTTGCGTGGTAGGGTTGGATATCCGTCTCCCTGACGGTCATGCCCAGTCCGCGGGCCAACTCGATGGTGGTCAACCGACTCACTCCCTGCAGGATGTTCCTTTCGCTGGGGGTCAACACCTCTCCTCGATTCACCACGAAGAAATTCCAGCCCGTTCCCTCGGCCAGGTTTCCCTGGTGGTCCAGCATCAGGGCCAGGGCTTCCGGATCGATCAGCCGGGCCTCGGCGTCGGCCAGTGAGAAGTGCAGGCGGCTGCGGTACTTGATCTTGGGATCGACGGTCAGCGGGTGCATGTGCCGCGTCGGCGGCGTCACCACGTGCAGTCCCTTGTCGTAGTAGACCGCCTTTGCCTTCAGGCCCGGAGACAGAGGATAGAAATACATCACGAAGGTCGAGGTGGTGGGAGACAGCACCAACCCCATGCGACCGCGGCTGACCAGGTGTCCCACCCCGCCTTCGTCACCTTCTTCCAGGGTCGGCAGATTATCCTCCAGGAACTTCTGGGTCACCCGATCGAGTTCCGCTGTCGTCAGGCCGAAGTTCATCCTGGCCGCCTTGATGGAGCGAAGCAGGCGGTCGCGGTGCTCCGGCCAGCGAAACAGCTTGTGATGGAAGGTTCGGGCCGTCTCGATCACGGAATCCCCAATCAGGACCGCACTGTCGAAGATTGAAATCCTGGCTTCCTCTTCCGGAACCATTTCCCCATTGACGTAGACTTGCCTCTGCTTCATCGCAACCTCCCATAGTCACACTGAATCCACCCGGAGCACTCTTCGAAAAGGGCCGCGGGCACCGAAGCCCACCGGCGCAGCCAAGGGCCGGTCTGAAACCCCGTCCATTGTTGACTCCGCCGCTCTGGTCTCCTAACATTCCGCCGTTGGCGGCCCCAAGCCCAATAACCCGCAATAGTACGACAGTACTTCGGCAGTTGCACCTGGTGTCCTGTCTCACTTCCACAAAAAGCGGGGCTGCCTTCAGGAATCCACATGCGTATTCTATTGACCGGCTCCAGCGGCCGGGTAGGCCGCAACCTCTTGTTGGACGGTCTGGCCGCCCGCCACCAGGTCACGGCCTTCGACTGGGCGCCGCCCCCGACCCGGCTGGACAACGTCCGCTACGTCGCCGGCAGCATCCTGGACCGCAAGGACCTTTCCGATGCCATGAAGGGTGCCGAAGCCGTCATCCACCTGGCCGCCATTCCCTACGACATCCCTCCCCTGCACCAAGTGTTCCGGATCAACGTGCAGGGCACCTACCATGCGCTGGAGTTGGCGGTGGAGCACGGCGTACGCCACTTCCTGCATGCTTCCAGTCTGATGGCTTACGGCTTCGGCCGCAACGCCGAAGCTCAATACCTGCCCATCGACGAGGACCACCCGGCAGCCTCCCACGACACTTACGGAGTGGGCAAGCTCCTGACCGAATCCCTCTGCCGAGCCTTCACCGACAAGTTCGGCATACGCACCCTCTGCTTTCGCCTCACCCATTTCACGGCCTTTCTTCGCCCCTACGGAGACCGTTTCCCCTACGACGACGACTCGGGAATCCAGGGACTGCACGAGTACATCGAATCGCGGGACCTGGTGGGACTGCTGGAAGCGGCTCTGGTTTCGGAGCAGATTCAGCACGACGTGTTCCTGGCCTCGGGCCCCGATTCCGGCCATGTCCTGCCCACACCGGAGGTCATCCGGAAGTACCATCCCCAGGCAGAACTGCGCTACGACCGTCTGGACCCCGCATCCCCATTCATTTCCATGGAGAAGAGCCGCCGGATGTTGGGCTTCACCCCCGTTCACAGTTGGAGGGAATACGGATTGACCGGGGACGGACTGGTCAATCGCCCGCCCTCACCGGAGTGAAGCAGACAAGTCCGGCCCCTGCCCTCTCACGAAGAACGGATCATGCGAGGAAGAAACTGCCGATCGTTTTTAAAGACGAACCACGAATGGACACGAATAGGGATGGACCCCCTTCAATGACCAACCGCGCCCGAATGTATCTGCGATATCGTGACCTTGATATCCCGGCGTCATGGGAGGGAGCCACCCGGGAGCGCGGGCGTCCCGCCCGCAACCTTATTCGTGCAAGCAGCCTGCGATCCAGGGGCATTCCCTCGAACAGAGCACCAAACCGGCCTTTGCAGGGTTCGCTACTATGGTGCCAAGTCCTATGCGGGCGAGACGCCCGCGCTCCCGGGTGGGCGTTCTCCCATTCACTCTTGCTCCTCAAGAGAGCGTGTCGGGTTGCCGGGCCGCAGCCCTGCCGTGCAGATCATGCGAGAGAGCCTCTTGCAATATTGGCAGTGGGACAGGTCGTTTTGCCGGCAATCGTGATGTTCTGCCTATTTCAATAGTCGGGTGCGACTTGGTGATAAAGGGGAGTTCACCACAAAAAGCACAAAAGGAATTTCGTGATTTCGAGTCTTGACAATCCGAACTTGATCCCCATGGCGAAGCGTTGACCGGATGTATGCAGATAGCGCGGAACTTGTGCGACGGGTTCGGGAGTCAACGTCTTGCAGGCTTTCAGCGTTCTGCTCTTCTTGTGTTCTTGTGCCTTTTGTGGCCATCCCCGGCAAGGGTCACGCTGCTGAATATTGCAAAAGGCTGGAGAGTGAAACAATCAGAAATCGACCATACCGTCGCGACCTTGGCATCCCGTCGCGGTCAGCCTCAACGCCTTAGTGGCCCTTCGTCGTTCTTCGTGGCCCTTCGTGGATTCCTCTTTTTCTTTTGTCTTTTTTCGTTTGTTTCAGGCAAGCCGGGCCCCCGCCGCCCTCCCTTCTCCAGCCGCCTTGAAGATGACGACCGGTTCCAATACAATGAGGTGACTGACCGTTCCATCGGCGGCCTCCTCTCTCACCGCTGGCTCACTCCACCACCGTCCCCGACTCGATCACTCAACCATGAGCAGACTCCTGATCGTCTCCAACCGGCTGCCCATCACGGTGAAGTCGGAGCAGGGCAAGATCCGCGTGAGCGAGTCCATTGGAGGCCTGGCTGCCGGACTGCGCGGCCCTCACCAATCGGGGGAGTCCCTGTGGGTGGGTTGGCCAGGCGAGGTCCCGCCCGAGGCGGGCCAGCGGTCCTATCTGGAAAAGGAGTTGGCGGATCTGCGGACGGTGCCGGTCTACCTCACCCAGAGCGAGATCAACCGATACTACGAGGCCTTCTCCAATGGCGTGCTCTGGCCTCTGTTCCACTATCAGACAGACCTGATCCAACGGGACGCCTGGCGGCACTGGGAGACCTACCGGGAAGTCAATCGACACTTTGCCGAAGTGGTCGCCCGGGAATACCGAACCGGCGACTTGGTCTGGATCCACGATTACCAGCTCACCTTGGTGCCCGCCATGTTGCGCCGCCTGCTTCCCCAGGCCAGAATCGGATTCTTCCTGCATATCCCCTTCCCTTCCTCCGAAGTCTTCCGGATCCTGCCCTGGCGCAGCCAGATGCTGGAGGGAATCCTGGGAGCCGACTTGATCGGATTCCATACCTTCTCCTACATGCGGCATTTCGCGCGGGCCATTCTGCTGGTTCTGGGCGTGGAATCCCAGGGCGAAATGTTGACCTTCGAGGAACGGAAGATCCTCATGGGCGTCTTCCCCATCGGCGTTGACGCCGCCGAATTCGGCCGGCTGGCCGACCGGGAATCGGTCCTGGCCAAGGTGGAGGCCGTTCGACAGGAGTGCGGAGGGCGCAAGCTGATCCTGGGGGTGGACCGTCTCGATTACACCAAGGGACTGCCCCGGCGCATGCTGGCCATGGATCGATTGCTGGAGCGGGAACCCGGGTTGAGGGACAAGGTGCGCATGATTCAGATCGTGGTTCCCTCTCGCACCCGGGTCGACTCCTACGAGCAATACCGCCAGCATCTGGACGAGCTGGTGGGCCGGATCAACGGCGCCCACGCAACTACAAACTCGGTACCCATACATTACCTCTACCGCTCCATACCCCAAACCGAGCTGGTCGCGCTCTACCGCTCGGCCGACCTGATGCTGGTCACTCCCCTGCGGGACGGAATGAACCTGGTGGCCAAGGAGTTTGTGGCCTCCCGCACCGATGAAGACGGCATTCTGATGCTGAGTGAGTTTGCCGGGGCTGCCGAAGAGCTCCGGGAAGCCGTGTCCGTCAACCCCTACGACACCGACGGAGTGGCCACCACCATCAAGAACAGTCTTTCGCTGCCGGAGGAAGAACGGCGGGCTCGCATGCGGGTATTGCGCAGTCGCGTGCTGACTTACGACTGCTACCACTGGGCGAACAGTTACATCAAGGCTCTCGAAACCGCTCCCGGAGTCAGCACCCAACCCCTGGAGGCGCAATCGGCCCAAGCCAGGATGGAGGCAATGGTGGAGAGACTGAGCGGTTCCGACCGCTTGCTGCTGCTGCTGGACTACGACGGCACGCTGGTTCCCCTGGCCAGCTCGCCCCTATTGGCCGTTCCCGACCCCGAGGTGAAGGAGTTGCTCAAGGCTCTGGCGGCACGGCCGGGCACCGCCGTTCACATTGTCAGCGGCCGTCCGGCCCCGGTCCTGGAAAGCTGGTTGGGTGGAATGCCCATCGGACTGCACGCGGAGCATGGCTTCTGGTCCCGCCCGGAACCGGGAAGCCCATGGCAGCGTAACAGCCCGGACGACTCCAGCTGGAAAGAGGTCATTCTTCCCATTCTGGAGCAGTTCGCCTCCTGGACACCGGGCTCTCTGATCGAGCGGAAGAGCGCGGGACTGGCCTGGCATTACCGCATGGCCGACCCCGAGCTGGGCAAAGCCCATGCCCAGGATCTCCAACATCGGATCGAAGGGGTCTTGCCGGGTCTGTCCGCCGAAATGGTGATGGGCCACAAAGTGATCGAGGTGCGGGCCCAGGGCATTCACAAGGGCATGGTCGTCCCCTCTCTGGCAAAGGCGGGAGAAGGAGACTGGACGATCCTGGCGGTGGGAGACGACCGGTCCGACGAAGAGTTGTTCGCGGCCCTGCCGCCCGGGAGCTTTGCCATCCACGTTGGCTCCGGCCAGAGCTGCGCCGGCTATCGACTGCCCGATCCGGCCGCGGTCCGGGATTTCCTCTCCCGGCTGCTTGAAGCCAAACCCCGCTGATGATCGCTTCTCAGCGTCCGGGGCTACCTGCAGACGCGGATACGCCGCTCCCCCCCAAACCACGACACTGCCTGGGGACAGGATTTTCCAATGGGCTGTGTCCAGGCACTGATCCGCGGTTCCAGCGGAACCTCAAAGTGCCCGAAGCCTACTGCCCCGCCTTGAACACATCCAGCATGGGAACCGGACCACCGCTGGTCACCACCGACGGCATCACTCCATTCCACTTGCCCACGGCCTCCTTCTGAACCTCAATTCGCCGCAACTCCAACAACTGGGTGGTCACCTGAGCCCTTTGGAGTTCCAGCCCTTTGGCTTCGGCTCGAGCTTGCTCAATCTGCTGCTTGGCCTCGAACTCGACCCGTCGAAGGGCGTTCTCCGCTTCCAGTGCCCGCTGGACGGCCGTCACCTTGGCCTCGATGGCCTGCTGGAAGGCATTTGAAAACTGAAAATCGGTGATCGATACCTGCACAACCTGCAGACCTCGCGGCTGCAGTCGATCGGCCAGCAGTTCCTGCAGGGCAGTCTTCACCGCCGGGCGCTGGGTAATGAGTTCTTCGGCATTGTAGTTGGCCGTGGTCGATTTCACGGCTTCCTGAATATAGGGCTGAATCACCAGGCTTTCGTAATTCCGCCGCAGGGCACGATAGACTTCCGCAACCTGGTTGGGCTTCAACTGGTAGTTCAAGGTGACTTCGGTGGTCACCACTTGCAGATCCTTGCTGGAGGAGGTCGCGGGAGCGGTGTACTTGTTAAGCTGGGTGGACATCAGGACCACGTCCTCAACGAAGGGAATTTTGAAGTAGAGACCCTCCTCCAGGATATCCCCTGTCGGAGCATCGAATCTCAGCAGAACGCCGCGCTGCCCGGCGCCTACTGTTCCAAATGCTCCTGATACTACAATCAGGGCGACAATCACGACTGCTCCCATGGCGACGATCCGTCCCAGATTAACCGGCATTCGAAACTCCTCCCGCGCATGTCTTGCCATTGTGTTCTCCTTTTCGTTTCGGTATTTGCTTCTGCAAATTCAGGGTCCCATTCTACTTGAGCCGGGGAGGAAGGGTATGTTTTTCGGGAAAGACCCCTGACCGGTCCCGCCGCTCGGACCCATAAACACGGCCCAACGGAGAGGAAACGGGGCAGGCTCTGCCCACTGGTCCTTCCGGAGAGTGATACCCGTCTCTCCACCCAGTTGAAAGAAAAGGCGGGGCGGACCTGTCGTGTATAATCAGGTGGGCGGGCGGTTGCAGTCCGACCGGCATCCCAGAACACTGCCCGGCCAGGCCATGTCCCGGGAGCTTGGTCCAACCCCACTTATCCCGGAAATGCACAACTATTCTGCTCTTTTCCCTGACGCCCGGAGACCCAACCCATGCCCACTTTCAACCCACAAGATCTCCGCGAGATCGGATACCGGCTCTTTCAGACGGCCGGCTGCCGGGAAGAAGACAGCCGCGCCGTGGTCGACCACATCGTGGAGTCGAATCTCTTCGGCCACCCCTCCCATGGAGTGATGCGATACGCGGAATATCTTCGCGCCCTGCGAGAAGGCCGCTTCAAGCCCCGGGCCACTCCCAAGATAGTCAGCGATCATCCCTGCACGGCCGTGGTGGACGCCAACGGAGCCCTGGGACAGATCGGGGCCAATTTCGCCACCCGCCTGGCCATCAAAAAGGCCCGCACCCAGGGAATGGCGGCGGTCGGCCTGCGCAACACCAGCCACATCGGCCGGGTGGGCGCCTACCCGCTGGAAATCGCCAGAGAGGGCCTGATTGGATCCATTTTCGTCAACGCGGGTCGGTTGGGCTATCAGATCGCCCCCTTCGGCGGCATCGACGGGCGCCTCAGCACCAACCCCCTGGCCTTCGCGGCGCCGCGGCGCCAGGCCGACCCGATCTTCATCGACATGACCACCTCCATGGCAGCCGAGGGAAAGATTCGGGTCGCCATGAATCAGGGCAAGAGCCTGCCCGAGGGATGGATCATCGACTCGGAGGGACGGCCCACAACCGACCCCCACGAGTTCAAGGGGGATCCGCCGGGAGCCATTCTGCCTCTGGGAGGACCGGTAGGCCACAAGGGCTACGGCCTCAGCATCATGGTGGAGATCCTGGGAGGAGCCCTCAGCGGAGAGGGATGCGCGGCCGGCGAACGCGTAATGTCCAGCAACGGCGTCCTGGTGACGGCCTATCGCATCGAGGACTTTTGCGACCTGGACCGATACTACGATGAAGTGGACTCCCTGATCGCCCACGTCAAGTCCAGCCGCCTGGCCGAGGGCTTCAGCGAAATCCTGGCCCCCGGCGAACCCGAATATCGTAGCGCCCGCCGCACACAGGCGGAGGGCATCATCGTGGATGAGAACACCTGGGCTCAAGTCTGCGAGGAAGCCCGATGGCTGGGTTTGTCTCCCGATGACTGGCCGGGGCCATCCAGTTGAACCGATACCGGCGCTTTCCGGTATAATTTAGCTGATAGCCATCAGCCGACGAGATATTTGTCCCTGAAGCCGGAACCCAGTCGAGTCACTACCATGCCGCGCATCTACCTTGACAACAACGCCACCACCCGGGTGGCCCCCGAGGTGCTGGAGGCCATGCTGCCCTGTTACGGGGAGGTCTTCGGCAACCCCTCCAGCGTTCACGGGTATGGGCAGGAAGCCAAGGAGGCGCTGGATCTGGCGAGGGAACAGGTGGCGGCCCTGCTGAATTCGGAGCCCAATGAAATCGTGTTTACCGCAGGCGGTACCGAGAGCGACAACCTGGCTATTCGCGGTGTCATGGAGGCAAGCCCGGGAAGCGCCAGGCACCTGGTGACCTCGCAGATCGAGCACCATGCCGTGATCCACACCTGCCAGGATCTTGAAAAGCGGGGGTTCGAGGTGACCTACCTCCCCGTCAACCGGGAAGGGGTGGTGGATCCCGAGCAGGTCGCCCGGGCCGTGCGGGCGGACACCCGGCTGATTTCCATCATGATTGCCAACAATGAGACGGGCGCCTTGCAGCCGGTGCGAGAGATCGGAAACATTGCCAGGGAGCAGGGCGTGCTATTCCATTCGGATGCCGTTCAGGCGGCCGGCAAGATCGCGCTGGACTCCGCCGAGCTCGGCGTCGACCTGCTCACCATCAGCGCCCACAAGTTTCAGGGACCCAAGGGGGTGGGAGCCCTCTTCGTGCGGAAGGGCACGCGCCTGCGCCCCCTCTTCCACGGCGGGGGCCACGAAAGAAACCGCCGGGCCGGAACCGAGAATGTGCCGCAAATCGTCGGTCTGGGTCGTGCCGCTGGATTGGCTGGAAGGTCCATGGTTGAGGAGGGCGAGAGGATTCGGAGACTGAGGGACTGGTTCGAGCAGGAGGCGCAGCGGCGAATTCCGGAGGTCACGGTCAACGGCCCCGCCGAATCGAGGCTGTGCAACACCTCCAACCTGCGCTTTGCCGGGGCCGAGGCGGAAGGGTTGATCATCAATCTGGATCTGGCGGGAGTGGCCTGCTCCACCGGGTCCGCCTGCTCCTCCGGGGCCATCGAGCCTTCCCATGTGCTGACGGCCATGGGTCTGTCTCCGGCCGAGGCTTTCGAGTGCCTCCGCTTCAGCTTGTCCAGGGATACCGCCCGGGAGGACTTGGTCCGGGTGCTGGAACTGCTGCCCGATCTGGTAGCCCGGCAACGGGAGATGTCCTCGCCCGAAAAACATGCCTATTCGATGATCTCCTGAACTTATCCCCATACGTGCGGGATCCTGCCGGGCCGGAACAACCGTAACCCCATCATTCTTTTCACACGAACGGACTTCCGTCGGGCAAATGCCCTAGTGAGTGGTCGCAAGCATGTCAGAGAAAATTGTCATCGCCATGAGCGGAGGTGTGGACAGCTCGACCGCCGCGGCCCTGCTGAAGGATCAGGGCCGGGACGTGGTCGGTCTCTCCATGCAGCTATGGGACTACACCCGGCGGGAAACCAGCGACGACGAGAACTGGGAACGGAAGAAGTCCGGAACCTGCTGCTCGCTCGACGATATTTATGACGCCCGGCGGGTGGCCCGCTTCCTCGACATTCCCTTTTACGTGGTCAACTTCGAGCGGGCTTTCGAGCAGGAAGTGGTGCGTCCCTTTGTGGAGAGCTACCTCAGCGGGGAGACTCCCATTCCCTGTACCCGCTGCAACACGCTCATGAAGTTCGACCGGCTGCTGGCTCGAGCCATCCAGATCGGCGCCGACCGGATCGCCACCGGCCACTACGCCCGCATCCGCCACAACCCCGGGACCGGACGCTACGAGCTTCTCCGTGCTGCTGACCGGAGCAAGGACCAGTCTTTTTTCCTGTTCGATCTCACCCAGGCCCAGTTGAGCCGCATGCTCTTCCCCCTGGGCGAGTTCACCAAGGCCGAGGTCCGCGGCATGGCCGACTCCTATCGCCTGCCCATTGCCGACAAGCCGGAAAGCCAGGAGATCTGCTTCATTCCCACCAAAGACACCGGACGGTTCGTGGAGCGATATAGTGAGAAGGGGCAGACGTCGGCCCCGGGATCGAACGGCTCCAAGCAGGATTCGAGTCAGGCCCCGGCCTCGTCGGATTGCGGAGGTCCGGGTCGAATCGTGAACCGTCAGGGAGAGGTGCTGGGGCAGCACCCCGGCATCCACCACTTCACGGTCGGCCAGCGGAAAGGACTGGGGGTGGCTGCCGGGGAGCGGCTCTACGTCATCGAGACCGACCCTGGCCGCAATCGGGTGGTGGTGGGCCGCGACGGCGATCTGCTCCGGTCCGGGCTGGTCGCCTGCAGGGTCAACTGGATCTCCATCGAGAAGTTCACCCGGCCGCTACGGGTCCAAGCCCAGATTCGAAGCCGGCACCAGGCGGCCGAGGCAACCCTGTCGGCTCGGGATGACGGGTCGGTGGAGGTCCGCTTCGACCAACCTCAGCGGGCCGTGACGCCCGGACAGGCCGTGGTCTTCTACCAGGACGAACTGGTGGTGGGCGGCGGCTGGATTCAGGAAGGACTATAGGGCGCCATCCCCGGACAGATCCGAACCCTCCGGGACCGGCGCTGCCGCAGGCTGACCCCATGAAGACGGGAATTCTCTGGGACGATCTTTTCCTGAAGCACGATACCGGCGCCGCCCATCCGGAGAGCAAGGAGCGCCTGCTCTCCATCCGGCGGGGGCTGGACTCCTACCCGCACCTCGAGGACCTCAAGCGCCTGGGCCTGAGACCGGCCACCGAGACCGAGCTCCGCCTGGTCCATCCCGCCGCTCACATCCGCGCCATCCAGCAAAGCGCCGGCAGACCCTTCAACTATTTGGATCCCGACACCGCCGTCTGCGAAGACAGTTATGAGGTGGCTATCCATGCGGTGGGAGGGGTCCTGCAGATGATCGAGTCCCTGATGTCGGGCGAGATCGACAATGGGTTTGCCTTTGTGCGGCCGCCGGGTCACCACGCCGAACCCGAACGGGCCATGGGTTTTTGCCTCTTCGGCAACGTGGCCCTGGGCGCCGCCCACGCCCTGAAACGCTTCGGGCTGGAACGGGTCCTGGTGGTCGATTTCGATGTGCACCACGGGAACGGCACTCAGAAGACCTTTTACCATCGACGGGATGTGCTCTTCATCTCCACCCATCAATTTCCTCTTTTCCCGGGAACCGGCGCCTTCCCCGAAATCGGCAGAGACTCCGGCAAGGGCTTCACCCTCAACTTCCCCCTGCCCGCCGGCACCGGAGACGCCACCTACGGCCTGCTCTTCGACAAGATCATCACTCCGGTCGCCAAGGCCTACCGGCCCCAATTGATGCTGGTTTCGGCCGGCTTCGACGCCTACATGCAGGACCCCTTGGCCGGCATGCGGGTCACTCCGACGGGATTCGCATCCATGGCCCGTCACCTCAAAATCCTGGCCGACACGGTCTGTCAGGGAAGGATGGTCCTGGTTCTGGAAGGTGGCTACCACCTCGAGGGACTGCAAGAGTGCGTGCTGCGGGTGCTGGACCAGCTCTGCGGGCATCCGGGACCCGTTCCACCCCCGGGGCGCTCCAAACTGTTCGAGGCCGTCCTTTCCAGGGCCCGGACCCACTTCGGGGACCACTGGACGTTCTGACCGCCAACAACAACGAAGCCGCTTGCGCCGCCCGGCGCACCTCTCCTATAATTTAGTCAATTAGAACCAGCGACCCAGGGTGGTTTCCATGATGAGGCGCTTCGGCATCGCTCTAATTTCCCTTGCCCTTCTCCCCCAACCGGGAATTGCCAAGGACGAGTCCTCCCAACTCGAAACCCCGGCTCGGCGCGAGTTGGTTCGGGCGCTCGCCAGCGAGTACGCCACCCTGAAAGTCTCTCTTCCCATCAACAAAAGAGGTCTGATCGTAGACGACACCGGCGAGTTCGACTGGGAAAAACACGAAGTGTCCCTGCTTCGCAGCGGCCAGTTCATCGCTTCCGGCATCAGAGTCCAGATCACCAAGATCAGCTTCGACAAGAAGAAATTGCGCTTCGAGCTCAACGGCGGCGGTAGAAAGTTGAAGAGGCGCATTCTGGAGAGGATCTACGCCGGCACGGCAACCTCGGTAACACCACTGGCCAGGCCCTCGGATGCCTCCAACCCCAAGGGCTCCTACGTCACCATCAAGTTCGACGGGTTCGTTCCCGACCTGACACCCGAGGAAGTCAGGTCCATCCTCTCAACGGTGCTGGATTTCAGCAAGAAGAGCTCGACCAAGAGCTTCATGGAAGCCCAGCCCGAAGAATTCAAGGAAGCCATCCGCAACAAGCGAGCGGCGGTGGGTATGGACAAGGACACCGTTCTGGCCTCTATGGGCCAGCCCCTTCGGCGGGTTTGGGAGACCAAGGAAGACAAGGTGGTGGAGGAGTGGATTTACGGGGAGAGGCCCTACAAGGTGATCTTCGTGGAGTTCCACGAGGGAATCGTGGTCAGCGTCAAGGAGTACTAACCCACCTTTCGCACCAAGTCGTTTCTCTTCAGAATTTCCTGATCTGTCGCAGCGCTTCATAGACGACCACGGCCACGGCGTTGCTCAAATTGAGGCTCCGCGCCTTCTCGCCCCACATCGGTATCTTGAGGGACTGTTGCGGCCGGCTCTCGATCAACACCCGCGGCAGTCCCCGGGTCTCCTTTCCAAACACCAGATAATCCTCCCAGCCGTAGCTGGCCTCGGTGTAGAGCCGGGTGGCCTTGCTGGAAAAATAGTAGAACCGGGCGCCGGGCACCGCTTCTTGCAGCTCAGTCAGGGAATCGTGGCGCTTGACCTTCAGCGACGGCCAGTAGTCCAATCCGGCTCGTTTCAGGTGATGGTCCGAGAGCGAAAATCCCAGGGGACCGACCAGGTGAAGCTGACATTGGGTGAGGACACAGAGCCGGCCGATGTTTCCCGTGTTCTGAGGAATCTCCGGCTCCACCAGGACTACGTGCATCTGCCAAATCCGCCAACTGGGAGGGAGGGCGTCTACGGAACCTGGATCGCGGCCTTTCCCAGGCCCAGGTTGCCCGCGGCATCGTAAACCCGCAGAGCCACCACGTGCTCGCCTTTCTCGAGAGCCTCGCTGGTGACCCGGAACTCCTCCGTCCTGGAATCGATGATGCCGTCGGTCGAGTAGACGGCCTGCCATTCGCCGCCATCGGTGGAAACATCCGCCCTGCGAAGGCCGGAAAACCGATCCTCCACCCGGAAACGTACCACGGCCACACCGTCTCGAACCGACCTGGACAGGATCTCAATCGCCGGAGGGGTGTTGTCAACGATGAACGGTGCGCTGACCAACTCCCCGGACCTGGCGTTTGAAGCAGGGTTGGAGGGTGAGTCGCTGGCCATGATCTTGAGTCGATAAGAACCGTCGGGAAGGGCTCCCGACTGCAGCGTGAAGTCCCGGCGGGAATGGTCCCGCACCAGCGGCTTCCAGTTCGACTCGCCCTCCCCCCGAAAGTGGAGTGTGAATGCCAATTTATCCCCATTGGGATCGGAGGCTTTCCAGGTGAAGGAACGGGATCCCCGCTGGAACGTCCGGCGCGGCCGGCCGGAGGCGGAGATTGGCTCAGGAATGGCTTTGGCCGCGCCCGAAATGTCGGCGGCTTCCCGGTCAGCGGGAGAAACCGGGCGTGGATTGGACGACAGAGCTTCGGTCTTCAGAAAGGCTACACCCTGAGGCAGGATCCGAATGGACCTGACCTCCGGAGCCAGGTTCTGCTGGAGATAGGGAATGACGACTCGACTCAGCTCGGGGGAAGCCTGGTTGGCGGTCTCCAGCACCGCCTTGTACTGGATGTAGCGGGCCGGAGGGCTTTCGACCTTCTCCCCTTCCGCGCGCGTGTAGGGCCTGGACCAGTCGCTCCAGGTGCGATCGGGCCGCCGGGTATTGCCGCTGCGAGTGTAGAGCTTTAGACTGCCGCCCTTGGGAACCTTGGCCTGCCAGTTCACATTGCCCCACCGGGAAACCACCGTCGAGTCCTGGACCTCGGACTCGAAGCTGCCGCGAGAATTGAGCCGGTCTCTGAGGCGAAAGATCCTGGCAAGATTGCTGGTGCAGGCCACTAGGCCGTCCCCGGCCGGGATCAGGCGGGTGGTCTGTTCTTCGGTGGTCTCGATCAGCAGGGTCAGTTCCCTCTTGGGGGACAGGGAATAAATTTTCCCCTTGTCCCCGCTCGAGAACAGGATGTTTCCTCCCTTGTCGAGGGTCAAGCCGTAAGCCGTCTCGGTGTTTGAAGACCAGAGTGTCTCCACCGAGCGGTCCTTGCCAATCCGGTGCAATCGACTCTTCAGCCTGCCCCGGCCGGGCGCGGTGGGGCTAGCCACCGCCGGAACCGGAACGGGAGCGGGAGCGGTTTCAGCCTTGGAGACATTGGCTAGCGACAGAGCCACGGTGACGGCCTGCGCGGCCGTGACGGATTTGGCAGGCTCCCCGACTGACGGCGCCGGGCGCCCGGGCCCGCCGTTGACCGCAATCAGATACACCTCGCCCTCGGCATTGACCTGAATGTCGTGCACCTCGTTCATTCCGGTGTCGAACAGCACGAAGGCCTTGCCGTCGGGTGCGATGCGGTAGACGTAACCCTTGGGATCGCTGCCGGCCAGCAAGTGATTCTCGGGGTCGACCGCCAGGCTGATCACGTTGGTCTGGCCCGTGTCGTACAGCTCGCCGGCCTCGCCCTCGGGGCTGACCTTGTATACCTTTCCCCTGCTTCCGGTGGCCACGTAGAGAACCCCGTCCGGGCCGAACGCCAGGTCCCAGATAAACCGGTCGTCGGGATCGAAAAAGACGGAGGCTTCTCCTTGGGGCGATACCTTGTAGACCTTGCCATTGGGAGAGGTGGCAGCGTAGAGGTTGTGCTCGGCGTCCAGCGCCAGCGCCAAAACGTCCAGCTCGGCGGAGTCGAAAAAGAGCGACGACTTGGCGGATTCGTCGATCCTGAAGACCTTTCCGTCGTGCCCGGTCGCCACGTAGAGATGGCGGCTGCCGTCATAGACAGCCGACCAGATGAGGGCCTGGTCGGAATCCAGGACCGAGTCGAATTGGCGGGCCAGGGCCAGCGTTCCATCCTGGCGCAGGGAGAGTCCGCCAAGAGTACCCTTGGAGAAATCGGTGAAGGAAGAGGTGGTCCAGAACCGGGGATCGACAGCCAGCAGCGGCAAGCACAGCAGCGGCAGGAGGCCGAGGCAAACCATCCGAAATTTCCGTTTCATTCAGACTCCATTTCCACTCTGCCAGGGTCCGACGGCTTGGCGGCAGGCGCAGGCCATTCTCCCGGCTCGGACCGTCCCTGAATGGCTGGCCCCGATGCCACGGGGTGGTGAATCGCGTCACTCAATGGGCCACCTTGAGCGTCACGGTGCGGCGCCCCCGGACCACGAAGGACGTGGAAGGCAGCTCGTATTCATACAGGTTCGAGGCACCCATCACCGTCAGGCTGCTGCTGGCGCTTCTGGCCGAGGTCAACACCTGCCGAAACGACGGCGGGAGGCTGGAAAATTCCTCGCCGTTGAGCAGGATCGCCGGTTCCGGCCGCTGCAATCGGACATAGACCCGATCGTTCTTGCGCAGATTGTTGATGGCCCGGATCAACTGGTCGAGGTCACGGGGGACAAACCTCCTGCCCACCAGTTGGTTTTCGGCGGCGGTCAGGGTGAGGCCGTCGGCAACCGTGACCAGCAGCCTCCCCTCCGAAACATCCTCGGGAATCGGCAGCGGAATCTTCTCCTCGGTTTCCTCGCCATTGGGCTTTCGAAATACCGCCGACAGCATGACGGTTTCTCCGGGTTTGACCGATTCCCGATTCGGCCAGACCCGCTCCAGGCGACCGGTCCTCTTGTCATCGCTGGAGGTGATGTCAACGGAAATCTCCTCGATGTCGACCCCCTCGAAGCCACTTCCAAGGATGTAGCTGAGCGGCTGCCCCACCGCCATGGAGGCAAACAGTTGGGAGTTGGTGTCTCCGGAAAAGAGGTTCTCGACGCGCACTTCGGGACGGTCCTTGAGACGGATCCTGCCCTTTACCTGCAGTGTCGATTCTCCCAGGGCCCTTTCCTGGGAAAGAATGGTGCTGAAAATGGTGAAGTTGGTCAGAAAAGGCGTCAGGAGCCGGTCGTTGACCAGCTCGAACCTGAAGGTTTGGGAGGTGTTTCGGCTCGACCTCAGGTTGATGACCAGCGGTATCAGCCTGGGAGCCTGGCCAATGGTCCCGTAAAGGCCTCGCGACCGGTCCTGGGTGATCGACCCGACCAGGTCGGTCGGCACCGCGATCTTGAAGGAACTGTTCAGGTTGGGCAGCAGCGAAACCACCTGGGCCTTGGAAACCGGAAGATCGACGGGGCCCAACGAAAACCAGGGATGCCCGAAGGCATAGATCTCGTCTCCCTCCCGGTGGGTCACCGTCCCCGAGGCGCTGGCTCCGAATCCCAGATCTCCTCTCATCAACTGGACGGCGATGGACGAGCCCGCGACAACATCGGCCCCGTCAGCCAACTCGGCCCCGGACGCTCCTGAAACCGGTCCCCCGCCCTGCAACACCCTCATTCCGTAGGGCCCCAGAGCCCCTTCCAGAATGCCGGCCGCTTTGGCCGTCACTCCCGACAGAACCAGCGGCGTGTCGATGTATCGGAACAACTGGCCGGCCAGGGGCTGCAGGGAAGCCTCACCGGCGGCCATCGATTCGGAGACGGCGAAAGCGGGCGCCCTCCCGGAATCGGGGACAGCCAGGATCCCCGGCGCTCGAATCCCGAGCGTCCGGTGCGGAGCGATGGAGGAAACTTCGACCACGATGGGGTCGCCTCGCACCGGCTCGTTCGACCGCTCGAAGTTACCGACCATTTGCTCGATAGGCGTGACGCCCGCCACCGCCTCTTTTGAGAAGGGAAAGGAGAAGGACACGGCCCCGATCAGCCGGCCGTCGACGTAGACCGGGCTGCCGCTCATTCCGCCCATCACTCCGGTCTTCTCCAGGGGGCCCCCGGAAAGCCGGGCCAGAATGGCGTCCTGGCGGGGAGCGATGTTCTTGAGAACTCCCAGCACCTCGGCCTCGAATTCTTCAACCTCGGATCCCCGAAAGACGGTCTTGCCGATACCCTTCATACCCGGCTTGACCTGATCCAACGGCATGAAGCTGCTGTCTTCTCCCGCAGGCCCCGCGTGGAGCGAGAGGGTGAGCAGGAGCGGCAGCATCACGCCCCCGAGACCGCTCCGCACCGACCCTGCCCGGACAGCCCGTTCGAACCTTTGAAAACGAAGAGGTTTCATGGAAGCCTTGCGTCCTTCCTGCGTGAGCACAACCGAACCGGTGAAGCTGGAGAGATTCTCCCCGACCCCGGTTCAGGGGCGAGATTATAGCAGAACCATACCACCCCGGCGGCCGCAACCGGAAGGTGGTAACCGGTCTTCACGGCGTTGGGTTGACACGGGTTCCGGCAACCGGACCAGCCCGGACACCCAGGCTGTGCCGATCATTCAGGATGAAACTTCCTTGCGGTTGTGGTAACAAGAGGCGAGTTATTTCCAGCAAAGGCGGGACGCAATGAATCAGCAACGGGGCCGATCGGAAACCGCGGTAACCGCGTTTCCCTTCACCGGGTATGTCCTGGCGGGAGGCCAAAGCACCCGGATGGGGCGGGACAAGGCCCTGCTCGAGATCGGGGGGCGTCCGCTCATCCAGACCGCCGTGGACCTCCTGAGCGCATTGACCGATCGGGTCGTGATCCTCGGGCCTGCGGAAAGATACGGGTTCCTGGGCGTTCCCGCGGTGCCCGACCTGGTGCCTTCCAGGGGGCCCCTCAGCGCCCTCTACACGGGCCTGGAGCGTTCGGGAACGGACGTCAACCTCTTTCTGGCCTGCGACATGCCCCTGATGCAGGGGACCTTCCTGAAGCTGCTGCTGGAACGGTCCCCGCTGGCCGACGCCGTCCTGATGCGCCTGGTCGACGGCAGCCTGGAACCTCTGTGCGCCGTCTACAATCGCTCCTGTCTTCCGGCCGTCAAAGCCAACTACGAGCGCCGGAGGTTCAAGCTCTCCGACCTGTTCCCCGGGTTGAGGACCCACTACCTGACGGAGGCCGATCTGCAGGGACTGGGACTTGACCGCCGGATCTTCGCCAACCTCAATACTCCCGGGGACCTGGAACAGCCGGGGAAGTTTCGGTCAAGGGCGAGTGAAGCGGCGAGCAGCGGTGCGGAGGAGCGATAAGAAGATTCAGCTTGGGACATTCCCCTTTCTCAAAATGGCACTCGGTCGCATCCCGTACAGCCGAGCGTAGCTCCTTTAGGGTGTCTGCCTCAGTGAATATTGGGGCAGACAGTGCTCTGGCTTCGTAACCGCCCTCCGGCGATTCCTGAACGGAAAATATGATTTCCTCGGCCATTTCGTACTCTTCAGTGGATTCAACCTGATTCTACCAAACTTTTTGTCTTCGCTGAGTTGACTTGTCTTCCAGGTATGATCCGCTTCGCAAGTCTTCCAAGCTAACCTTGTCAGCCGGCTCTTTCATTCGGCGGCGCGCCTCAGCCACATCCATGCAATCCTCGAGACGTTGCAGCAACTCGAGGTCTTCAACGCCGATGACAGCGGCTGCGGGTCGTCCGTGCTGCGTGACGAGAATGCGTTCTCCCGCGACACGGACGGCGTCGATGATCTTGGAAAACTTCCGACGAGCCGAGGAAACACTAATCTCAGTGGCTTCAGGTTCCGTGATCATTTCGTCGCCCTCATTCCGGCTTGTGCCGGATTCTCAGAATGCTGCGGGACGGGTACTCCGTGCGTCCTTCGACCTGGTTTCGGGCGAAGTATCCCTCGGCCTTGAAGTCAGGCGACGTCACAAAGAAGGCTTCCTTGCCCCTCGGATAGTGCACGTCGCCTTCGGAATAGACGATCCGGGCGGGACTGTTCAGGTAGAAGCCCAGCCCGTAGGCCACATTGCGCGAGATCCCATAGACGAAGAGGGGTTGATCCACGAATCCCTCCTCTTCCTGGAGGAAGGCCGCCAATTGCCGGGAGGACTCGGCGGCATCCACCCGCGGGAAAACTCCCCCTGTCACCAGAACCACCGCCAGGGCAACTGCCGCCAGGTAACAAGCCACCGAAGCCGTTCGCCGGCGGCGCCAGTAGAGCAGCAGGGCAAGCGCACCCGTGCCCGCCAGCAGCCCGGAGGCAACTCCCGCCAGCGACTCCACCGGCAGGTTCAGCCGGCTGGCGTAAAAGGGCAGCGCCAGGCCCGCCAGCATCAGGCAGAGAGCCTGGAAGACGAAGAAGTCCTTGAACCAGGGGGGCCGAGCGCCTTCCGGCTCCGGCTTCAGCCAGAGCCGGACCTGGCGGCCGATCAGCAGGGCGATGGCGGGGGCCGCCGGCAGCAGGTATCCCGGCAATTTGGATCGGGAAAGGGAGAAGACCACCAGCGGCGTCAACAGCCACAGCCACAAGAAGAGATCCTGGGAGGCGGCGAGTGAACGCCAGCGGTCCCCGTGTCGAAACAGACTCCGAGCCGACGGAATCAGTTGCAGGCTCCAGGGGAAAAAGCCGATCAGGGCAACAGCCGGAAAAAACCAGAAGGGCTGGGGATGCTCGTAGCGGTCGGTGAGAAACCGTTCCAGATTGTGGCGGATCAGGAATTCTTCCACGAATCCCCAGCCGTTGGCCAAGGTGCACAATCCGTACCAGGGCAGGACGACCGCCAGCAACACCAGGACTCCGGTAAGGGGTCTGAAACTGGCCGCCAGCTTCATTCGGCCGGTGAGGACCAGAAAAACAGCCAGGCTGACCAGGGGCAGAACAAAGCCGGCCGGGCCCTTGGCCAGAGTCGCCAGTCCCAGGAAGGCATAAAAGATCAGCAGCAACCCCAGCGGAGAGCCGGAAGCGCCTGAATCCCTCAAAAGCCCCTTTCCGCCAAACAACAGGAAGAACAAGGCGGTCCAGGCCACCGCCATGGCCGCCGAAAAGACCATATCCGTGGACGCGGCCCGGGCCAGGGAGAAATAGAGAATCGAGGCGGCCAGAATGAGACAGGAGAACAGCCCTTCCGCGGGGCCCTCCCGCTGCCTGCCCACAAAATAGACGCAAAACACTCCCAGGACGGCAGCCAGCGCCGAAGGCAGCCGGGCCGAGAACTCGTTGATTCCGAAAAGCCAATAGGCCGCCGACGCCAGCCAGTAATAGAGGACCGGCTTTTCCAGCCAGGGCTCTCCGAAGTAGCGAGGGGTCACAAAGTCGCCCGAAACCAGCATTTCCCTGGCGACCTGGGCGTAGCGGGGCTCATCCGGACCCACCAGCCCCAGACCGCCCAGGTCCAGGAAGAACTGGACCCAGACGAATGCGAGAATCAAAAGCAGGCGGCTGGGTTGAATTCGACTGAACACGTTGACTGAAAAGAAACTTTGACGGGCGGTGGCCAGACTAGTAGTAGTCCGAGCAGGACATGTAGTAGCCGCATTGGGGGCACCGCAGCTTGCAGTGGTCGGGTTGCAATTCCAGACCGCACTGAGGACAGTACTGGCTGGGGTCCTTTTGCCGGCTGGGAAGCGTTGGCAGGCGGTCCCTGGAAGTTTCCTTTTCCGGGAGATCTGGAGGGAGGGAATTCAAAGAAGTGACTGCCGGTATCCGGGACTGTGAGGCTGGACACCAGTCCCGCGGCCGGAGACCTGGCGGTTGCTGACCGACCGCCTGCACCTGGGCCTATTGCAGGTGCGGGTCGATCATCTTTTGGAATTCCGACTTTGGCATGGCACCCAGCAGGTTGCCGACCACCTGCCCATCCTTGAGAAGCAGGATCGTAGGGATGCTGCGAATACCGTACTTGGAGGCCACCGCCGGGTTGTGATCGGTGTTGAGCTTTCCAACCTTCACCTTCCCGGCGTAGGCGCCTGCCAGTTCCTCGATGATGGGACCCACCATCCGGCAGGGACCGCACCAGGGAGCCCAGAAATCCACCAGCACCGGCTGGTCGGCTTGCAGGGCCTCCGCGTCAAAATTCCCATCGGTAAATTCCACTACGTTTCCACTCATCGTTTCGCCTGCTCCTTCCTGAGATCGTTGCGTCAATGCACCCTAGTCTTGCCCCCGGCCCCGGCGATTGTCAAGGTTTTTGATGGGGCCGGCAGCCCCGGCCGCGTTCCGCCGCTATTAGCCCGGCCGCGGCCGCGCGAGTACTCTGCCATGAGCGCCTGAACGATCCGGGAAGCGGCGGCGGTCAGAGGATAACGGCCGGCCTGGCTCAGCCAAATCCAGCGTGCCTCCGGGATCGAAAGCGTCGGTGGCAGTGGGGGTTTCAGACTGGCCTCATACACCGTCAGGGTGATTCTCCGATTGGTGACGGCGTGCTTGATGGTGGTCAGAGGGGAGCCTAACCGAACGCTCAAGTCGAGATCGCCCTGTATCCGTTTCACCAGGGAGTCGGCGAGGTCGGACCGACTGAATTCTCCCCCGGGAAACTCCCACAGGTCCTGCAGCAACCGCGAGCCGGACCGTCTGCGAATCAGGAATCGACCCCGATGCCGGATCACCGCCGCGGCTTGACGGCTCGAAATCATTTCCGACCGCTTGCCTTTTTCCGGCAACCGTTCCTGCAGGCCCGATTTCAGGGCCTCGCAATGGGACGACCAAGGGCACAGGAGGCAGCGTGGGTTGCGCGGCAGGCAGACCGTGGCCCCCAGCTCCATCAGGGCCTGGTTGAAATCCCCTGGCCTGTGGACGGGAAGCAGCTGTTGTCCGGCAGCAGCCAGCATTCCCTGCACCGGCGACTTGGCGGGGTCACCCCTCATGCAGAGCAGTCGGCTCAGAACCCGCACCACGTTGCCGTCCAGGGCCGGCAGCGGCTGATCGAAAGCAATGCTGAGGATGGCGGCGGCCGTGTAGCGCCCGATTCCGGGCAGCCTCAAGGCTTCCCGATAGCTCCTTGGGAACTCCCCTCCATGCTCTTTCACCAGCATCCGGGCCGCCTTCCGGAGGTTCCTGGCGCGGGAGTAATAACCCAGGCCGGCCCAGCTTCGAAGCAGATCCTGGGTGTCGGCGCCGGCCAGATCCTCGAGGGTGGGGAAAGCCTTCATGAACCGCAGAAAATAGGGAACGACGGTTTGAACCTGGGTCTGCTGGAGCATCACTTCAGAGACCCAGACGGGGTAGAAGTCGCGCGATTCACGCCAGGGAAGTTGGCGGTGGTTCTGCCGATACCAGGCGAGCAGCCGGGTCTGCAGTCGCCGGATTTCGGCTGGAGGGAGATAGACCGCCTCGGTCGCGGCCGGCTTCGACATGCCAGCAGGATCTTCCATCAATCCCCGGCTGTCAAGGCCTTCAACCACAACCGCGACATTTCCATGGACAGGCCACCGGAAAGTTGCTAGATAGAAGGGCATGGGTGCCTCCATTGCCGAAATCGCCCGGTATCTCCAATGTCCCTTCCACGGGGACGGTTCCCTGCAACTCCAGCGAATCTCCAACTGGGATGAAGCCGACCGGGGCTCACTGATCTACTGCGGGGGCTCGGCCAGGGCCGATCGCCTGCCCGATGAGCTGACGGCCGGCTGCATCATCACCACCGCCGACATCCACAGGTCCGGGTGGAACACCATCGTCTCCGAGCGGCCCAAGCTGGACTTTTCCCGAGCGGCCTCCCTGCTCCATCCCCGCCCGGCCGGACGGGGAGTGCGCGACCCTTCCGCGGTGGTCTCCCCCGAGGCGGTTCTCGGGCAGCAGGTGGACCTGGGGTCTCACGTGGTGGTGGGGGCCGGCGCCAGGGTGGGCGACCGGTGCATTCTGCACGCGGGGGTGGTGGTGGGAGAGCGCTGCCGCATCGGCAGCGACTGCATTCTCCATCCCCGGGTGGTCCTCTATCCGGGGACGGAACTGGGTTGCCGGGTGACACTGCATGCCGGCGTGGTGCTGGGGGCCGACGGATTCGGCTACGTGTTCGATGGGACCTCCCAGGTCAAGTTTCCTCAAGTGGGCGGGATCGTGATCGAGGACGATGTGGAGATCGGGGCCAACACCACGGTGGATCGGGGCTCGCTGGGCATGACTCGAATCGGCCGGGGCAGCAAAATCGACAATCTGGTCCAGATCGCCCACAACACCCAGATCGGTTCGGAGGTGATCATCGCCTCTCAGACCGGCATCTCGGGCAGCGCCGTTATTGAAGACCGGGTGGTGATCGCCGGCCAGGCCGGGTTCGGGGAGCATATTCGGGTTAAAGAGGGCGCCGTCATCGGAGGGCAGGCCGGGGTCCTGCCCGGAAAGATCCTGCCGGGCAACCAGGTCTATTGGGGAACGCCCGCCCGTCCCCTGCGGGAATACAAGCGTATTCTGGCTCTCCTCCCCCGACTCCCCCAGATGCGTTCCGAGTTGAAGCGGTTGAAGAAGCGACTCGATCGACTCCTGCGGGAAAACGAGAAATCGGGCCAGTGAGAGTATCCCCGGCAGGCAGGAGGAACGGCTGCCGGGCTGAGGAAGGGGAATGGATTCCGTCCGGTTCTCGCAAATCGTGGATGAGGTCCTGGAAGGCTTGCCCCAGTTCTTCCAGTCCCGTCTGGACAATCTTGCCGTCATCGTCCAGGACTACCCCGAGCCGGAGTTGCAACGGCAATTCCCCGGATTGCTGCTGGGACTGTTCCGCGGCATCCCGAAGACCCGTCAATCCGTCTTTGCCGGCGCCACCTTTCCCCAGCAGGTCTTTCTCTACCAGAAGAACATCGAAGCAGTCAGTTACGGAGACGCCGACCTGCGGCGTCAGATCGAGAAGACCCTGAAGCACGAAATCGGCCACTACTTCGGTCTTTCCGAGGAAGACCTGAGAGCCCTCGGTTACTGAGCAACAGCTCGGTAGGGCCGCGGACAGCAAGCGACCATGCCCCTACAGTCCTGGTTCCACCTGGAGCGAATCCCTGAGCCGGAAGTCATGGACGACCTTGACGGGGTCGAGGCTTACAGCGCTGCGGCCTCTCAAGCCTATCTGGAACGGATTGACCGGACCTTCGTGGAGCACGCCCTGAGTCTGGGGGTCGCCGAGGGCCACGCCCTGGATATCGGCACCGGACCCGGGGTCATTCCCATCATGCTGGCCGCCAGAGTCCCCGGACTCCGCCTGACAGGGGTGGACCTTTCGGAACCCATGCTGCAGATGGCCCGGGAAGCCGCCCAGGAAGCCGGAGTGGCGGACCGGCTAGACTTCCGGGTGGGCGACGGCAAGTCCCTGCCTCTTTCCGAGCGGAGCTTCGACCTGGTGCTCTGCAATTCCCTGCTGCACCACCTGCCCGACCCCCTGGCGCTGCTCAACGAAATCTCCCGGCTTGTCAGGCCCGGGGGCGCCATCCTGCTGCGAGACCTGAGAAGACCCTCCCGCCTTGAGTTCCCCTTGCATGCCCTCTGGTTCGGGCGCCATTATTCCGGGGTGATGAGCCAGCTCTACCGGGACTCCCTGCAGGCTGCCTACACCCGTGCCGAGCTTGAGAGCCTGCTGCGCCGCTCCCAGTTGGCCGGCGCCCGGGTCTTCCGGACGGGAAGGACCCACATCGGCATCCAGCGGGAGGCAAGGTAAGGTATGGGAATCAGGACTCGGGGAGCCAGCGGTGAAAGTGCCGCAGCCAGTTGGCGTGGAAGATGTTGTCCAGGTCGGTTTCGGAATATCCCCGTTCCAGCAGGATGGGCTCCAGTTTTTGCAGATCGGCGATGGTTTGAAAATCGGAAGGCATGTGGTTGAGTCCTCCCACGTCGCTTCCGATGGCGGAGTGGAGGCTGTTTCCCGCCAACTGGCAGACATGGTCGACGTGGTCGGCGACGGCCGCCAGGCTGACATTCTCCGGCGAAGATTTGCCGTGAACCCAACCGGGAACCAGCATCCAGGCGTCCAGAACCGAGCCGATCACCGCAGACCGGTCCAACAGCATCCGAATCTGGTGGTCGGATAGCTGCCGGTCCCCGGGCACCAGAGCCCGGCAGTTGTTGTGGCTGGCGATCACCGGTCCTGGGAAATGGTCCAGGGCGTCGTAGAAGCTCTCCTCCGCCAGGTGGGAAACGTCCAGGGTCATACCGACCTCGGCTAATCGGGTCAGCAGTTCCCGGCCTCGCGGGGTGAGGGGCCCCTCAACGCCGGTGCCCGACGCGTACTGGCCGTGGCCGAAGTGGGTGAGCGATACACTACGCAGACCGCCGTTCCACCAGGACTCCAACTGATCGGGTCCCAATATGGGATCGGCGCACTCCATGGAGACGATGATTCCCACGGGATGGCCGTCACCGGAGTTCCTCTCCCATCGTCCCCACATCCGCTCCAGGTCCTTCCCGGTACGTATCAGCCCGACCTCACCCATCTCCTCCAGCACCCGGTAGTAGGCCAACTGGCCCTGGGCGTTGGCGCAGGCCATGGCCTGGGTGCCGAAGTCCAGATCGAGGCGGCTGGCGGGCCTGGTCTCTCGGTTGACCCGCGCCGCCAGGGAGGACTGGCACACCGCTATCCTTCCCCGTCTCATGTCGGGCAGGCTGACGGCGCCCCGGCCGCGTTCCAAGGCATCCGTCATTCCCTGCTCGCGCCGGTTGCTCACCGCCGCGGGCTCGGTCATGTCCCGGTTGTGGGCCAAGGCGAACAGGGCCAGGTCCAGGTGCCCGTCAAAGATCGATCGCATGGGGGAACTCCTCTGCCGGCGTTCGCCGATTGCGAGGCGTCCGGCTTCGCCGATTCGCCATGCGACCGGCGGCTTCCAGGCTCATGTCGGCATCGGAGCGGCCAGACATTGGGATGGAAGGCTGCCTTGACGGCAGCCTGCGTGATCGAGGGGGAAAATGTGGGATTGAAGTGGGGGAAAACCGGCGCCTGACAACTCGGCCCCAGGGCTACTCGGCCTTTCGGGATTCCTGCTGCAGTTCCTCGGGAAAGCTGTCGCCGAGCGCCTGTCCGGTCGCCTCGGTTCCGGACGCATTCTCCAGGTATTGCTGGACATCGCTGCGGGCTTCCTCATCGCTGACCGCCTTGGCGCTGAGCGAAATCCTGCGGTTGTCGAGGTCCATGCCCAGCATCTTCACCACAATCTCCTCCCCGGGTTGGTAGTTGGACACGGAGGCGCGCCCGGGCGTGTCCGGAAGCTCGGAAACGTGCACCAGGCCTTCCACACCCTCGGCTACTTCCACAAACAATCCAAAGTCCGCCGTACGGGTCACAAGGCCGTGAAGAACGGCATCTATACGGGTGGTACGGGCAAAAGCCTCCCAGGGATGCTCGGTAACCTGCTTAAGGCTCATGGACATCTTCCGATTGGAAGGATCCAGCTTGGTAACCACGGCGTCGATGACGTCGTTGACCTTCAGAACTTGGTCCGCGTGGGACAATCGCCGGGTCCAGGAAATCTCGGAGATCGGCAACAACCCCTGGATACCCGTTTCGAGCTCGACGAATGCTCCAAAATGTTCCAGTTTCTTCACGGTTCCGACAATGACGGTGCCTTCCGGGAAAAGTTCGGAGGCATCCTGCCAGGGATCGTCCTCGGCTTTGCGGAATCCGAGGGAGATTCGGCACCTGTCCTGGTCGTACTTGAGAACCGCAACCTCGATGTGGTCTCCGACCTTGAAGAGCTGGGATGGATGCTTGATTCGCCTCCAGGACATTTCCGAAATATGAAGCAGCCCCTCAACGCCTCCGATGTCCACGAAGGCCCCGTAATCGAGGATTCTCCGGATGATGCCCGGCAGGCGCTGGCCGACAGCCAGGGTTGCCAGGGTCTCCTTGCGCTTTATGGCCCGGGCTTCGTTGAGCAATGCCCGCCGCGACAGGATCAGCTTGCCGTTGGGAAGATCATGCTGCATGACCTTGAGGGTCAGCGTCTGTCCCAGGTAAGGCTTGAGATCCTCGACATAGGACTCGTCCACCTGGGAGGCCGGAATAAAGCCGCGCATGCCCACGTCTGCCAACAATCCACCCTTGACGACCTCCACGACCCTGCCTTCCAGGTTCTTTCCGCTATCGATGGATTCCTGCAAGGCTGCCAGTTGCTTGGCTCTCAGCGCCTTCCTGTAGGAAACCCTGAGCTGAATGTCGGAATCGCCCGAACCCTCCAGCATGACGGAAATGGAATCGCCCATTCCGAACAGCAATTTCCCATCCGGACCCTTGATCTCATCCTTCTGCAGGGTGGCTTCCGACCGCCCGCCGGCGTCCACCAGGAGCTCGTTGTCGTAGACCCCCACGATCTTGCCTTCGACCACCTGGCCCGGTTTCAGCGGGGGGCGAGACTTTTCATACTTGGCAAGCAGAGTTGCGAAATCTTCCTCTTCTTCCTCTTCGACTTCGGTACTTGCATCCAATTGATCTTTGTCTTCCATTAATAAAACTCCGGCAAATTGAGAATTTGGATGGGGATTATAGCAAATGCGGGCCGCTTTACCAGCGCAATCGGATCAGGGGCATCCCCTCCGGCAAGGGCTTGGCGGACCCCATTCAGAGTCCTCGCGATGGCATCGCCCAAGGCGGCAAGGGATCCAAGAACCAGGTGGGCACAGGGTGGGGATTGGGGGAGCAAGGCTCGACAGGTTTCCCAAATTCCGCTCCCCCGGAAGGATTCAACGACTATCCCGCCACGTACTTCTTGTATCGGCTCTCGATCCTTTCCCAATTGAGATTGGCGATGAAATTGTCGATGTACTTGACACGGCCGGGTCCGTCCTTGTGATAGTAGGCGTGTTCGAACACGTCGCAGGAAATCAAGGGAATCCCGCCCCAGATGGCGCCGTACTGATGCTCGTCGACCAGAACGTTGATCAGGCGCTGCGAATAGAGGGAGTCGTAGACCAGCAATCCCCACCCGCTGAGCTTCGCGGCAAAGGCCGCCGCTTTGAAATCGGCCTTCCAGTTGTCTACCGAACCGAACTCGGCGGCCAGCGCCTGGGAGAGCTCGGGAGCCTTGGAGGCATCGCCGTCACCACCCATGACTTCCCAGTACACGTCATGGAGCAGGGCGCCGGCGTGGTTCCAGGTGAAGCGGCGCTTCAGCTCTCCGACTTGGCTGTAGTTGCCATTCGCCTTGGCCCGGTCCGCCGTCTCCAACTCCTTCTCGATGTTGTTCAGGAACGTAACATACCCCTTGTGGTGGGTGTTGTAGTGCCAATTGCTCGTTTCGGCTGAGACCACATCCTTCAACAGTTCCGTGGCTTCCTCATCGGAATAAGGCCTCGGATTGAACTTCCATTGGTAAACCATACGGATTTCCTCCTTGGATAGCGAACCAGGGTGACGGGTAGGCCGCACCCTTCGAGAGCCGGGCAATGGGCGCCGGCGATTCTGCTCGAAATCGTGCGGTAATCATAAAGAGATCGGAATCGTCCGTCAACCGCGGCCAGGCCGGTTTCCGACCCTCAGTAAGCCCAGCGCAGCAGGGAGGTGCCTACGGTGAATCCCGCACCCACCGAGGCCAGCAGGACCACATCCCCCTTGGCCAGCCTGTTGTCGGAAAGGGCGTCCCTGATGGCCAGGGGAATGGTGGCGGCAGTGGTGTTTCCGAATTTCTGCAGGTTCAGAATCACCTGATCCTCACGCAATCCGAGCCGATCGGCCGTGCCCCGAATGATCCTGGCGTTGGCTTGATGGGGAATGAGAAGTCGGAGATCAGCGGGGGACAGATTGTTTCGTTCCAGCACGATCCGGCTGGCTTCCTCCATCTTTCGAGTGGCGAACTTGAAAACCGGCTGGCCCTCCTGCTTCACATAGTGCAAGCGCTGCTTGACCGTCTCGCAACTGGGCGGCATCAAGCTCCCTCCGGCCGGCATGCACAAGCTGGGCCCGCCCGAACCGTCGATCTCGTGGTGGGCGTCGATGAAGGAATTCTCCGACTGGACCGCCGGCTCCAGCAGGACCGCTCCGGCCCCATCGCCGAACAGGACACAGGTGTTACGATCCTGGTAATCGATGATCCGGGACATGGAATCCGCCCCCACCACCACTACGCGGCGGTGCATTCCGGAGGCGACCAAGGCCAACCCTGCAGAGACCGCATAAACGAAGCCGCAGCAAGCCGCCGAGAGATCGAACCCCCAGGTCCGAGAAATCCCGAGCTTGTCCTGCACCAGGCAGGCGGTGGCCGGAAAGTACATGTCCGGAGTCACGGTGGCGACGATCAGTACCTCGATCTCGCAGGGTTCCATCCCCGTCGAGTGGCAAAGCGCCTTGATTGCTTCCACGGCCATGTCGGAAGTAGCCTTGCCGGGCTCGAGAATATGGCGGGTGACAATCCCGGTCCTTTGTCGGATCCACTTGTCCGAGGTATCCACCAACTTTTCGAGGTCCTGATTGGTGAGGACCCGCTCGGGCACATGACAGCCGACACCGCTGATCTGGACGGGACAGGCGGGTCTCATCGACGGGAACTCCTGAGGGGTTTACTTGGCACCGGGCCCTTCCACCGCCGCCGAGGGGACGAACGTGGCCGCCTATCTTAGGCCAAGCCACCCCAAATGTAAATGATCCGGCAAGCGATCCCCGGCGGCATTGACAGGAGCCGATCGGGTATGTTACCTCTGGCAACTCGATTGAATATCGAGATGCGAAGGCGGTCGAGACCTGCAATGGAAAAACTCTTCTCGGTTGCGGAGGCCAACGCTTTGCTTCCCCGACTCAGGCAGTTGCTGAGGAGGGTGCAGGCCGAGAAGCGGCGCCTGGTCGCCATGAAGTCCGCCGTGGAAGGGGCTCGGGAAGGCCATGTGCGGGACTGGGGCACTCCTAAGGGTCCCGCCTATATCCGGATTCTGCAGAACTTCCAGGAGAGCGTTCACAATATTGAGGAACTGGGGGTCCTGGTCAAGGACTTCGACGCCGGCCTCTGCGATTTCCCTCACAAACGCGACGGCCGTGTCGTTTACCTCTGCTGGAAGCTGGACGAAAAGGAAGTTGCCTGGTGGCACGACCTCAATGCCGGATTCGGCGGCCGGCAGCCACTTTGAGCTTTTTTGAAACAAAAGAAAAAAGAGTTATCCACGAAGGGCCACTAACGCGTTGAGGTTAACCGCGACGGGATACCAAGGTCACGAAGGGATGGTTGATTTCCGATTGTTTGACTCTGATTGATCCGTCCCGCCGTCGGGGACGGGGGGCTGGCTAACCTGACTCCTCCCTCTCGAATCCGATCAGTTCCTGCTCCAGCTCCAGCTCGATCCGGAATTGCCTCAGCACTTCTTGCCGGGCCAGCCGAATCAGGCCCAGCACGTCGGAAGCCCTGGCGCCTCCCAGGTTGATCACGATTCCGGCATGCTTGGGTGAGATCTGAGCCCGACCGAGCACCCTTCCCTTGAGACCCGCATCCTCGATGAGCTTTCCGGCGTAGTGCCCAGGAGGCCGCTTGAAGACGCTGCCGGCGGTAGGATACTGCCACGGCTGGCGCTGTCTCCGTCGGGCCAGGATATCCTCCCGAATGAGAAAGAGTTGTTCCTTGCAACCCGGGGGAAAGCGAAAGGTGGCGCCGGTAATATAGGTTTCCCGAATACGAAGCGCCTGGCGGTAGGAAAATGCCACTTCATCCTTTTGCAACACCTTGAAGCGACCCTGTCCATCCAGGCACTCGACCTCAACCAGGTGGTCGGAAATCTCGGCTCCGAAGGCGCCCGCGTTCATTCTCAGCGCCCCCCCCAGAGACCCTGGAATTCCTGAAAGACACTCCAGACCCACCAATCCCCTTCTCAGGCAGGACTTGATGAACTCATCCAACACCAGGCCGGCGCCCGCGTTAACCACTCCCTCCTTGAAGGCCAGGCGGCTGAACCCGCCGAGATGCACCGCCACTCCCGGGAAACCGCGATCGCTGACCAGCAGGTTGGCGCCGCCGCCCAACACGAAACTGGGCAGGCTCCTATCCACCAGATAAGCGTTCAGACGGCGTAGATCCTCCAGGTCGGCGGGACAGGCCAGCAACTGGGCTTCTCCGCCGATTCGGTAGGTGGTGCGTTCCCGCAGGGGGACCCCGAGCAACACTTCTCCCCGCAAGAGCTTGCCTAGTTCCTCCCGGGTCGCGGCGACCACTCCAGCGCCTCCGAATCGCAAAGCCTCCAAGCTATTCCGGCCGAACGGTCCTGTCAAGTGACCTCCGGGCTTGGCTGAAACAAATGAAAAAAGACAAAGAAAAAAGAGTTATCCACGAAGGGCCACGAAGAACGACGAAGGGCCACTAAGGCGCTGAGGTTAACCGCGACGGGATACCACGCTCGCGAAGGAATGGTCGATTTCTGATTGTTTCGCTCTCGTATGATCCACACACCAGGGCGGGGGCCGGACTTACCTGAGAATATGCTGCTTTAGCCGGCTTCCTCGAGAGCGGCGAAGCCGCGGCAGCACTTAGCCGTGGGCGTCAGCCCATGGGAAACATCGCCTATGGGTGTCGAGCCGCGTAGGCGGCGGCAGCAAATGCCGGTGAGCCCAAGTGACGCACAAGCCGACGCAAGGATGAGCCTTTTGCACCAGGTCGCACCCGACTATTGAAATAGGCAGAACATCACGTTTGCCGGCAAAATGACCTGCCCCACTGCCAATATTGCAAGAGGCTCTCTCGCATGATCTGCACGGCAGGGCTGCGGCCCGGCAACCCGACACGCTCTCTTGAGGAGCAAGAGTGAATGGGAGAACGCCCACCCGGGAGCGCGGGCGTCTCGCCCGCATAGGACTTGGCACCAGAGTAGCGAACCCTGCAAAGGCCGGTTTGGTGCTCTGTTCGAGGAAATGCCCCTGGATCGCAGGCTGCTTGCACGAATAAGGTTGCGGGCGGGACGCCCGCGCTCCCGGGGGGCTCCCTCCCATGACGTCGGGATATCAAGGTCACGATTTCGCAGATACATTCGGGCGCGGTTGGTCATTGAAGGGGGTCCATCCATGTTCAATAGTCCGGGAACACGGTTCCTTCGGTCGACCCACAGCCGGCGGCCCATGGGAAAGGCGTTTGACGGCCTCCTTCAGGAAGACGGCCATCCCTTCCCGTCCCAAGATCGCACCGTGGCCGAAGTGCTATAATGCCTCGGCGGCCGCGAGCCTTCAGTTCGCGGCTTGCCACGAGGAGACTATTCCATGGCAGAACGATTGGTGCAGTGTGTGAAGCTGAAGCAGGAATTGCCCGGCCTGGACCATCCACCCTTCAGTGGAGACCTGGGAGAACGGATCTACCAGAACGTGTCTCAGGAAGCCTGGGCGGCGTACCGCGAGCATCTCAAGATGGTCATCAACGAGTACCGCCTCACCCTGGGCACCCAGGAGGCCAACGAGATGATCGAACGGCACACCGAAGATTATTTCTTTGGACCGGGCGCCTCTCTCCCCCCAGGTTACATTCCTCCCAAGACCCTGTAAGAAGTCTTCAAGGCCGAATGCCGACCCGAAGGGCGCGACTGGCCACGGCGTGCTGAAAGGCCCGGCTGACCTGGGTGAGCGGAAACATCCGGGTGAGAAGCTCGGAGAAGGGGAACCGGGTGTGGTGTTGCTCGAGGAAGGCCATCGCCGCCGAGAGATCTTCCGGGGCGTAGTTGTGAACACCCCGAATCTGCAGCCAGCCGCGCACCACCCGTTCCGGGTCCAGGGAAAGAGGAGCGCTGGGAAACACGGCTCCGACCAGGACGTAGCGCCCTCCGGTCCGCAGTAAGGGCACGGCCGCCGCCATGGCGCTGGCAGCCCCCGACAGTTCCAGGGCCAGGTCCACCCCGCGTCCCCGGCTGAGCTCCTTCACCGTTCGGGCCAGGATCCCGGGTCCCTCTCCAACTGCTACGCAGTGGCTGGCGCCGAAGCGCTCGGCCTGCTTGAGTCTGGCTTCGTCGACGTCGCAGACAATGATCCGGCTGGCGCCTTGCGATCGAGCCAGGGCGCAGGCCGTCAGGCCCAACATGCCGGCCCCCTGGATGAGCACGATCTCACCGCCACAGCCTCCGCCGGCCCGCATGGCGGCCATGACCGTGGCCGTGGCGCAGTTGGCCGGGCAAGCCACCTCGTCGGGCAGACCGTCCGGAATCGAAACCACCGCGGTACCGGCAATCAAATGGCACACCTCCGCCAGCCCCCCGTTGAAGAGGTGTTCAGGCTGAAGGCTCTCGTGTCCATACTTGAAAAGCCGTTCGCACTTCTGTGGAAGGGAATGCCGGCAGAAGAAACACTGCCCGCAACTGGCCGCAATCGACCAGGAGATGCGATCACCCACTGTGACCGGCTTGCCGTCCAGAGTTCGCACCGGCGGCCCCGGGCCCACTTCGATGACCTCACCCAGAATTTCGTGGCCCAGGATGGTGGGCGTGGGGGTCTGGCGGCGGCCCTGATAGGTGTGGAGGTCGCTGCCGCAGATCGAGCTGCAACGCACCCGCACCAACAATTGCGAAGATCCCGGCCGAGGCAATGGGAAACTCTCCAGCCGGATGGGCTCTCCCGGTCCCGCAAACACGGCCGCGCGCGCCTTTTCCATCTTCGACTCCCTGCAATTACCAGGGCAGCGAGAAGGTCTTGACCGTGGACATGAACTTCATGGCCTCGATGACCCCTTCCTTGATCCCCAGCCCCGAATCCTTGACGCCTCCGAAGGGAGTGGACTCGATACGGTAGCCCGGCACCTGGTTGACGTTGACAGTCCCGGTGCGGATTCCCTTGACGGCCCGAATGGCCGCCTGGATATCTCGAGTCACCACTCCGGCGGAAAGCCCGTAAGCGGTGGCGTTGGCCAAGTCGATCCCGTCCTCCAGATCGCGGATGGCCAGAATGGGCGCCAGCGGCCCGAAGGACTCGTTGACCACCATCTTGCAGGTTCTGGGCACGTCGGCCACCACCGTGGGCTCCATGAGAGCTCCCTTGCGGCGCCCGCCGCGGAGGACCCTGGCGCCGGCCTCCACCGCTTCCTCAACCCGCCGCTCAAGTCCAACCACTGCTGCCTCGTCGATCACGGTGCCGACACGGGTGGTCCACTCCTCGGGATCGCCTGCCCTGTATTCCCCGGTCTTCTCCACCAACAACCGGGTGAAGGGCTCCAGCACCCTTTCATGAACCAGCAGCCGTTTGACGGCGGTGCAGCGTTGCCCGGAATTGCGATAGCACCCTTCAGCCGCCAGGCCGGCGGCCAACTCGAGATCGGCGTCCTCCAGGATCAACAGGGGCGAGTTGCCTCCCAGCTCCAGGCACAGCTTCTTGTAGCCGGCGATGGCGGCCAGGCGACGGCCGACTGCTCCACTCCCGGTAAAAGTCACGGCCTCGATACGGTCATGCAAGACCAGGGGCTCGGCAAATTCCCCGACGGAACCCAGCAGCACACTCAGCATCGGCCCGGGAAGCCCGGCCTGGTAGAGCAATTCCGCGAATCGGATGGCGGCCAGCGGCGTCTTCTCCGACGGCTTCAGAATCAGGGGCGCCCCGGCGGCCACGGCGGGAGCGATCTTGTGCACCACCTGGTTCAGGGGATGATTGAAAGGCGCGATGGCCCCCACCAGGGGAACCGGCTCCCGCAGGGTGAAGATCTTCCGGGCCTTGCCGTGAGCAGAGACATCTCCCGAAAATACCTGGCCCTCGTCCTTGAGAGCCTCGACGGCGGCGCATTGCAGCACGTCCAGGGCCCGACCGACCTCGTAGGTGGTATCTCGCAGACACAGACCGGACTCTCGTGTCACCAGCAGGGCGAACTCCTCAGCTCGCTGCTGCAGGAGGGAACGGGCCTTCAACAGGACTTCATGCCGCTGGTAGCGGGTCAGCGAGCCTTTCCAGGCCAGCGCCTCCTCGCAAGCCCGGTCGAGGTGATCGCGCCCCGCCAGGGAGACCGTCCCCACCAGTGCTCCCGAAAACGGATTGAAGACCTCCAGGGTGCCGTCGGTCCGGAGCGGCTGCCCTGCCAGATAGCCGGGAAGATCCAGCGTTTCCTCGCGGGACCGGCTGAGCTTCATCGGGAACCTCCCTCGCAAAGATAGGCAAACAGGTCGAAATTTCTCGGGTCTTTGGCTGCCTCCGCGCGTGTACACGGTTCGGAAAGCAGCAGGGGCACCGTTTCCTCGAAGCGGCCGCCGTGGGACCTCAAGCCGCCCCTCAGGGGGCGCAGGTCGTGATACTCGGGCGTGCGGCCCATGACGACGTCCCGGTCCGAAAATACCATCAGGTCTCCAATGCGGTCCGGCGGGAGCTCCAACCGGGTGATTGCATCCGGGCGCCTGCACACCTCGGTCACACCCTGGCGTCGGGACAGCCATTGGACCACGTCCTCCTCGGATACTCCTTCAGCCAGGTGAATCGTCACCGCCGACCCCAAGGCTCCGTGGTGCACCACGTAGGGGTCGGTGATGGGACAGATCACCGTCACGCCCCCGCCAAAACGCTCGCGCAGCTCGCTCTCCAGGTAGATCACGTTGGGCCGGCCGTCGGGCCTGGTCTTGTCATTCATTCCGTGATCGGCCGTGGCACCGAGGGTGGCGCCCAACTCCAGCAGCCGACCCAACTGATGGTCGATGGCTTCATAGAAGTCCAGCGCCTGGGGAGCTGACGGTGGATAGCGGTGCTGCACGTAGTCGGTCAGCGACAGATACAGAAAGTCCGAACGGCCGCTCTCCAGCAGGGCCACGCCCGCCCGCAAGACGAACAGGCTGGCCTCGGCGCTGTAGATGTCGGGGCTACCCTCCCGGACCGACTCGGACAGGCCTTCCAGGCCCGGAAGGCCCCGGATCTGATCGGCGGCCCGCTCCGACGAAAAGGCGATTCCCGAAAGTCCACGGGTCAACAAATCCCGCAGCTTCTCCTTGGCCGTCACCATGGCCACCTTCCTCCCCGATCGGGCGGCGGCTGCCAGGATGGTGTCGCACCGCAGGTAGCGGCCCGAGTTCATCATGACCTCCGCGCCGCTCCCCGGGTCGAGAAAGAAGTTGCCGGAAATGCCGGTGGTGGAAGGCGGAACACCGGTGACAATGCAGGCGTTGTTGACGTTGGTGTAGGTGGGAAGTGCGGCCCGCGCCAGCCCGCGGTAGCCGCCGGCAGCCATTCGGGCCAGGTGGGGCATGCGGTCCCGGGCGAGCGCCACCGTCAGGTAGTCGTCCTCGCAGCCATCCATGCAGATCGCTACCACCGGCTTGGCCGGCGGCCGGTATCGGCGGCCGTTGACGGAGAAGGGCGAGGTGGAAATCGTTGGTTTCATGGTCAAGAAAATCGCTGGCTACCGCCGAACAAACAGTGCAATCGAACCGCTGAGCAAACAGGCGCCCGCCACCACCGGAAATACCAGGCCGGTGTTATCGCCGCTCCGTTGGATCATCCAGCCGATGAAGGGCTCTCCCAGTCCCGCCAGAAGGTAGGCATGCATGTTCATCACTCCCGTGCCCGTGCCGGCGTAGCGGGTCCCCAAGAGATCCGGACACAGCGCCCAGAAAGCTGACTGGGGACCGTAGGTGAAGAACCCGCAAAGGGCCAGCAACGCCAGGGACCAGAAGAAATGGTACGGCAACAGGTACATGGCGGTACAGGCCAGAAAGGCGGCCGTCATGAACAGGAAGATGACCCTGGACCGATTGGAATGAAAGACCCTATCGGACAGCCAGCCGCTGCAAACCGCTCCCAGGGCCATGCCCACCGGCAGCGCCAGTGTGATCCAGGACCGCGCTGAAAAACCTCGCCACCCCTTTCCCAGGAAGTGGACCGGCACCCAGGTCAGCAGGCCGTAGCGGGCCAGGCTCTGGAAACCGATGGCCAAGCTGGCGATCATGAAGCGCCAATTGGAACATACCTGACGATAGCGGTGCCAGGCGGTCTCCCCGTTCTCTTGCCGACTTGAGGGCGCGGCCCGGTCTTCAGCCGGGTCGGCTTCCAGGTGGTTGGAGCCGGTGAAACCGAGTTCCGAGGGACGGTCCCGAGCCATCCGGTAGTAGACCGCCCCCCCCAGCAGAAGCAGCAGTACCGGGAGGCGAAAGATCCAACGCCAATTCAACTCCAGAGCCAAAATGAGATTGGAGGTGGTGAAGGCCAGAACGGAGGACAGGCCGGCCGCGCCCACGTAGAGACCATAGACCTTTCCACGCTCCAGGCGGCCCCACCAATTGGACAGCACCCGGCTTCCCGGAGCCCAGCCCATGGACTGCGCGTAGCCGTTGATGGCCCATGGGACCATCAGACCCGCCAAGCCGCCGGCGAAGCTCACCCCCCAATTGAACAGGCAGGAAAGCAGCGCCCCCAGGCTCATCATGCGGCGGCCGCCGAACCGATCGCCCAGGTTGCCGTTGACGGCCTGCCCGGCGGCATAGCACCACAACATGGCGCTGCTGACCCACCCCAGGCTGGCCTTGCCGATGCCCAGCTCCTGCTCGATGCCCGGAATGGCGAAGCCGAGGGTCTGCCTGCCGGTGTAGTAGAAAAAGTAGCAGAGCATGGTGGCCCACAGAATGCGCCACTGAGCCCGCCGAAACCGGCGATCCTCACCTGCCATGTTTAGTTTCCTGGCGTGCCTGAAACAAACGAAAAAAGACAAAGGAAAAAGAGGAATCCACGAAGGGCCACGAAGGACGACGAAGGGCCACTAAGGCGTTGAGGTTTACCGCGACGGGATGCCGGGGTCGCGAAAGGACGATCGATTTCTGATTGTCTCACTCTCGTATGATCCGCACTCCAGGACTCTTCTTCGGTCGGCCCCGACCCTCGCCCTCCAAAGTGGCGCAGAGGAGCCGGGACCCGTGTGGTCCGGAGCAGAAACGTCTGAGGAAACGGCTGGACCGCTTGCTTTGAAAAGGCAGCAGTTCTGCTCGCCCTGGCAATCACCCGCCCAGGCTGATCATCTCTATCTTCTTGTGATCCTCGGCGCGATAGCCCTCCAGGGAATGGAGAGCCTCCAGCCGGGACTCCGAGTAACGGTCGCTCCTCCGATTCCAGATGGAGACCACCCGGTCGCCAAGCTCCCGATCAGAGGCTCCCGCGCGCATTGGAGTCTTGAGGTCGTGTCCGACCTCCGAAAACAGGCAGGTAACAAATTTCCCGTCCGCGGTCAGCCTGGCTCGGCTGCATCCGCCGCAAAAGGGTTCGGTGACCGAAGCAATCACACCGAAATCCCCGCCGCCGTCAGCAAACCGGTAGTCCACCGCCGGCGCCCTGCCCTGCTCGCGGCCCACTTCGGTCATGGGGAAGATGCTACGAATGCGCTCCAGAATCTCTTCCTTGGAAACCATCTTCTCGGACTTCCAACTGTTGGAATTCCCGACGTCCATGTACTCGATGAACCGAATACCGAACCCGTGGGAGCGGGAAAACTCCACCAGCGAGACGATCTCGTCGTCGTTGACGCCTCGTTCCAAAACCGTGTTGAGCTTGATCGGATGGAAGCCCTGGCTCCGGGCGGCAAGCAGTCCTTCCAACACTTTGGCCAGATTGCCCCGCTTGACGATCCGCTTGAATTTTTCCGGATCCAGAGTATCCAGGCTGACGTTGATTCGTTTCAGTCCCGCCGCCTTGAGGAGGGAGGCTTGCTCGGCCAGCAGAGCCCCGTTGGTGGTCAGGCACAGGTCCCGCAGACCCCCGAGGGAGGCCAGCCTCTCCACCAGCCGGTGCAGGTCCTTGCGCAGGAGAGGCTCGCCTCCGGTCAAGCGAATTCTCTCCACACCCAGCCCGACAAAAATGCGCGCGAGCCGTTCGATCTCCTCAAAGGTCAGGATCTCTTGCTTGGCGATCCAGACATATTCGTCAAAGGGCATGCAATAGGTGCAGCGAAAGTTGCACCGATCCGTCACCGAGATTCTCAGGTCCTTCAGAGGGCGCTCAAAAGTATCGACCAGCATGACGGATACCACCACTGCCCAACAATCGGCAACTACCTATGAAAAAAGGCCATTCCTCCTCTCGGAAAAATGGCCTTCGAATCTCTGCGACTCGGATCCGCAATCAGACCCTGAACGGCTGCCGAGCTACACGTGGAAGGATTCGCCGCAACCGCAGGTGCTCTTGACGTTGGGGTTGTGGAACTTGAAGCCGGAGCCGGTGAGGCTTTCAATGAAGTCGATCTCGGTTCCGTCCAGATAGATCATGCTCCCCTTGTCGACGAAGACCTTGAAGCCCTGCAACTCAAGGATCTCATCCCCTCCGTTGGCTTGCTTCTCGAAGCCCATCTGATACTGAAAGCCCGAGCACCCGCCGCCCACGATCTGCACTCGCAGGCCGGCGTACTTCTCCTGTTGGCTGTCCAGTATTTCCTTGACCTTACCCTGAGCTTTGTCGGTGATATTCAGCATTGCGTTTGCGGCTCCTTTCAGCCCCTCCAGCGATGACGACTGCTTGATGGAATCATTGTAGCCATTCCGGCAAAAAAATCAATCCTCTGCATTGGAAGAAACTTCCGGCGCGCCTTCCTGAAGCACTCCGTTCCAGGGAGGAACCACGATCGAAACGTCCCCGTAGCACTTGGACTGGCAGGCCAATCGAACCACCGGATGCTTCCGGGCGGTTTCTGCCGGGGGAGCGTAGCCGAAATACTGCAGACGGCGCTGTTCAAATGGGGTCATTTCCGAAAGGTTTTCCTGTCCGGAAAGCACCCCGATCCAGCAGTAGCCGCAAGCGCCGCTGCGGCACTGCACCGGTACGGGCCCGGCAATGCGCCGCTGATCCAACTCCCGAAAATCCCTCGGATCGTTCCCGCTGGCCATCGACAGGTCCTGCCCCTCCAGGGCCTCATAGCAAGACTCTGGCGTGTTCTCGTCAAAGGTCACCCTGTACCTCCCGGACTTCCAGATCAGGGACTTCCAGCCGCGGCCCCGCCGGCTTCGCAACTTCAAAGCCTGGGCCACCGAATTCGGGCGCCCGTTGGGGACCGGGTCGGCAGCGCCCTTGGCCAGCGAGGACAGGCCCACCTGCCGCAGCACCATCATCCCCACCGCAACGATGCCGGTCAACAGGGACGGCTCCACCCGGAGCCTGGCGGCCAGCAGGCCGGACAACTCCAGGACGTGGGCATCCAGGCCGGTCTCTTCGGGCTCCGAGACTTCCTCGGCGTAGGCCGTTACCGCCTGCTTGACCTCCGGCCAATAGCTCGACCCAAGCAGAAAGGCCACCGAGGCATCGATCTGCTCCTCCAGACGCGGCTTGCCGTCCAATTGAAAGTCCTTGAATACCTGGGCCGGATCGGGGGAGCGTTCCAGAGCCAGCCGAAGCTTCAGGGGCCAGAAGGCAAACCAGATATGGGTGGCCTGGCTGTCAACCGGGTGGATTCGGGGACGAATTCGAGTCAGGGTCTCGGCCCAGGCGCTCTCTCCCAACTGACTCAAATAGCTTTCGAATACCGTCTTGCCGGCAGCCATGATTCGCTACTCCGCCTTTCTTGCCCAACCAAAAAATGGGCTACCCCTCACGGATAGCCCATTGATACTCGCTTCCGGCCGTAACCCTCACTACCCACCGTTACTTGGAGGGAGTTGCGATCTGGATCAGTTCGTCCGGTTTCTTGTTGAGGACCATTTCCTCGTAGACCTCACGCATCTTGGCCGCCTCCCGGGCCGCCTTCCTGCGCATCCGCGCCTCGTCGGCCGCCGTCTGCGGGGCGTCGCTCAGCGATCTCACTTTGGCTGCATCCTCGGCATCCACCCTGAGAAAGTGATCGTAGCTCTCCAGGCCGACCTTTTTGCCCTTGGCGAACACCTCGTGCTTCCCGTGATTCCTGTACCATTCGGCCACGGTGGCATTCTTGTGCATATTCTCGATGATCTTCCGCCATCCCACCCCGGTGTTGTAGGCACAGAAGGAGATCTCTCCCTCCTGGGTGGCGTAGGGAATGATGCACATCTCGGTCCGCCGGAAGTCGTAGTTGAAGAGATCCTGGAACCACATTCCCGCGATAAAGAGGAAATTCCAAGGATCCGAGCGGCGCTTCTTGATGTCATCAATAGTGCGGCTGGGGTCCGACTTGCCATATTTGACATCGGCTTCGCCGGAGGTATTCCAGGTCTTGTCGAACTTCTTGAGGATATCCGAGAGAGTCAGGCTCGGCGGCGCCTTGAAGGGCGAGTAGTTCTTCAACAGCGCCATGGCCATCAGGAAGTTGGAGAAACTCTTGCCGCGAGCCGCATCGGTAATCATGCGCATGTCCCGCATCAACCCGGGAACATCGATGAACTGGGGAACGGCCGCCACCTCCTTGTTCTCCTTGTTGATCATCACTGCCGTGCCCACCCCGCAGTTGGGGTGGCAGCCGCAACTGAAGGTCCCCCATTCCCGCTCGGGACCGTGCACCAGGTCGGCGTAGTCGGCAAAGCCCCCCATGATCGAGATTGGGAACCAATCCCGCGTCGGTTCAGCGATCCCGGTCTGAGTCTTCACGTCGCTGGCCATGTGAGACAGGGTGTAGCGCTGGCGGTGACGGCGATCGGGGGTGATCTCCTCATCCCGGCCGGTGAAGGAAACCGGCTGGAAGGAGATGAAGGAGATCTTCTTGGGGTTGTCCATGGCGAACCGGATGATGGGGCCGACCTGGTCATTGTTGACTTCGTTGATCAGGGTGGTCACCAGAACGATCTCGATGCCGGCTTCGTGCATGTTGTTGATCGCTCTCAGCTTGACGTCGAAGAGATTGCCGATCTGGCGGTGGCTGTTGGCGTCGTTGCCGATCCCGTCGAACTGCAGGTAGGCGTAGCGAAGGCCGGCCTCGGCGGCCTTGCGCGAAAACTCCTTGCTCTTGGCGAACTCAATGCCGTTGGTCGCCGCCTGCACACTGTTGTATCCCAGGTCGCGCGCCAACCTCACCGCCTTTAGGAAATAGGGCGACATGGTCGGCTCTCCGCCGGAAAACTGAATGGACATCTGTCTCCTGGGCTTGATTTCCAGGGCGTTGGTCATGATCTCCTGGATGTCTTCCCAACTGAGCTCATGAACATAGCCCACCTGATTGGCATCCATGAAACAGGGGTCGCACATCATGTTGCAGCGATTGGTAAGGTCCACGGTCAGGACCGATCCCCTGCCGTACTTGATGGTGCTGGTGCCGTGCTTGTGCAACCGCTCGTCGTTGTGAGCCCGGATGTCCCGGCCGGGAAAGTTGCTCTCGATCCAGTTCAGAAACTCCACGTCCTTGGCCATCATGTCCTCGAACTTGCCGTGCTGCGGACACTCCTTGACCATCCAGACCTCGCCGTCCCGCTCGACGATCTGCGCCTTGATTTCACCCACGTGCTCGGTCACCAGCGATTGCCAGTCCTGTTCCCCGTTGATGATCCTTTCCCTGGCCTCCGTCACGCAGACCGGGCACAGAGAGTCGGTGGTCCTGGGAAATCCCAGGGTGGGTTTGGACTTCTCCCAAGACTTCTGCAGGGGCTTGTCCGACCACTTGGGCGTGAAGGATGGATTGGGGAAATGCTTGTTGAAGAACTGGACGGTGTTGAATACGACGCCGGCCGCCGAACATGCGGCGGAGTCCGCGTATTTCATAAGGCGCTTGCCTGTTGCGCTAGACATGTTCTCTTTCTCCCGATAGGTTCTTTCACCCCTGCCTGCAGGAAGCGAAAGCCAGATAGCCCGTCGAATCGCACCCTTCGGAATCCTGATCGGAGCGACTCTCGACCGGTTGGCCCTCAAGACCCCGAACGCACCGATGAGGTGTGCCGGAAGCAGGACTGTTTCCGAATGAGGTTCAGGATGTGCCGGTTGGGGGATACTAACTCAAAACTGCAAATATTGGTAGCCCGCTGCATGGCCGGCCGGCGAGAGCCTTGCCACCGGCCGTCCGGGCTGTCCGGCGACAGTCCAAAAAATGCAGTCTGAATATAGGGGGCTGTTGGGGCAACTGAAAAGCACATTGCAGGGAATGGCGCCATTTTGAGGGCGAGCGGTCCAAAATCGGGCTCCTTGCGGTCCTGGAAGCGATTGCCGGCCGACCTTGACCACGGCGGAAGCCTGGGGCTACCATGCCTCATGAGCGAACTCCTGCCACTCTTCCCTCTGGACGTTGTCCTGTTCCCCAGGATGGTCCTTCCTCTCCATATTTTCGAGGAGAGGTACAAGGAAATGATCGGGGAATGCCTCCGTTCCAAGACGCCCTTCGGGGTGCTGTACGCCCACGACCGGACCACGGAAAGGGTCGGCTGCCTGGCAAGAATCCTCAAGGTCCTCAAGAAATACGACGACGGCAGAATGGATCTGCTGACCCGGGGCGGCGACCGCTTCGGGATTCTGCATTTCGACACTTCAACCTCCTACCTGCGGGGAAGGACGGAGCCATTTGCCGACAGGGACCGAGCCCAACCGCCCGAACGGACGGCAGTCGAAGGGTTGCTGGAACTCTATCGGGAGACTGCGCGCATCCTGAACCGGACCGAGGCCGACAAGCTAGTGGTCTCTTCCGACTACCAGGGATTGTGTTTTCAGATCGCCGCCGGCTTCGCACTGCCGAAGAAAGTCAAGCAAAGGGTGCTCGAGGGGCGCAGCGAAACCGAGCGGGTGGCTATCCTCACAGCCTACTTCAACGAAAATCTTCCCCGCCTGCGCCGGACCCTGGTCGCCGCCAAGAGAGCCGGCTCCAACGGCCACGTACGCTGAGGGGGGATTTGTGCTATCTTTTCGCTCTGAAACTCGGCGGGTGGGTCAACCATGAACGCACCATTGAGCAAGCGAAGCCATTGGGGATCCAGGATCGGCTTCATCCTGGCTGCCGCCGGTTCGGCGGTGGGGCTGGGCAACATCTGGAAGTTCCCCTACGTGACCGGTGAGAACGGCGGGGGCATCTTCGTCCTCGTCTACCTGGCTTGCGTGCTTCTGGTCGGCCTGCCGGTCATGATCGCCGAGATCCTCATCGGGCGTTCCACCCAGAACTCACCGGTGGGAGCCTTCAAGTCTCTGGCCGGAGCCCGGAGTCCATGGGTAGGAATGGGGTGGTTGTCGGTCATATCCGCTTTCGTTCTCCTCTCCTTCTACAGCGTAGTAGCCGGTTGGTCTCTCCATTACACCTGGCTCTCCATCAGCGGGCAGCTGGCGGGATTGGGGCCGGACAATGTGGCTTCCGTTTTCGGAAGCCTGCACGCGTCGGCCGGGGCGAATCTCTTCTGGCACCTGATCTTCATGGGCCTGACCGTTGCCGTGGTCTTCGGAGGAGTCTCCAAGGGGGTGGAACGCTGGTCGCGGATCCTCATGCCGGCCCTGTTGATCATGATGCTGGTGCTGCTGGTAAATTCCTTGATGCTGGATGGATTCGGCAAGGCCTTCAGCTTCCTGTTCGGTTTTCACCAGGACAAGTTCACGGCCGCCGGAGCCCTGGAAGCGCTGGGACAGGCCTTCTTCAGCCTCAGCCTGGGAATGGGAGCGATGCTCACCTACGGCAGCTACCTGCGCCGCCAGGACGACGTCGTGGGGGCCTCGGTCACCATCTCCGCCCTGGACACCTGTATAGCCCTGGTCGCCTCGCTGATGCTCTTCCCCATCATCTTCAGCCACGGCATGGAGCCGGCGGCCGGCCCGGGCCTGGTGTTCATCAGCGTACCCATCGCCCTGAGCCAGATGCCGGGGACCACTTTTCTGGCAACAGTCTTCTTTGCCCTGCTGGTCTTCGCCGCCCTGACCAGCGCCATTTCCATGCTGGAGGTCGCCACCTCCTACCTCATCGACCAGCGAGGGTGGCAGCGCCACCGGGCGGCGGTGGCGGCGGGATTGACGACTGCCATTTTGGGGCTGCCGGCAGCACTCAGCGGTGGGACCCGGGTGTTCGGCTCCAGCATGGAGGCGCTGGTGGGCAAGAACTGGTTCGACAGCCTGGACTACCTGGTCACCAACTGGATGCTTCCGCTGGGCGGACTGGGGATGGCCCTGTTTACCGCCTGGCGCATGAACCAGCGGTTGCGCCAGGATGAATTCCTCTCGGGCAGCCGCCTGCGGACTTTTTGCCGGGGTTGGCTGTTCCTGCTGAAGTACCCGGTTCCCGTGGCCATCCTGCTGGTCTTCTTCCACGCCGTGGGAATTATTTGAAGGAGGCAGGGTCGGCGCGGCAACTCGCTCAGGATTTTCTCGCGCTCTGTCGGCGCCGGAATCGGGGCAGCAACGGCAGCTCCACGACAAAACGGCGGCCGATTCCCCGATTCCCGTTCCGGCTCCCGGGAGTTCCCCTACTAAACAGCTCTGTAACCCTTTTTCCGGAGAGCACCCCTTGGTTTACCTTGCCCTCGTCCTCCTGGCCGCCGTCGGCCTGACCATTTCCAGCTACTTTACGGCGGTCGCATACGGCTGGATCGATCCCACTGAAAAGTGGATCCCCTCCTTCTGCCGCATGGGAGAGCAGACCTGCAGCCGGGTGATTCATTCCCCCAGGGCCCGGGTCTTCGGGCTCCCCAATTCGCTGCTGGGCCAGCTCTTCTACCTCGCCATCCTGGCAGCGGTCTTAGCCGATCTGATCTTTCTGAAACCCTACATTTGGTTGTTCCTGTCGGCCGGCTTCCTCACAGTGCTGCTGGGAATCTATCTCAGCTACTCCCTGCTCTACCTGACCCGGATACGCTGTGTGCTGTGCTTTACCTCACACGCCATAAACGGGATCATTTTCCTGATCCTGCTGCTGGGAAGATGAGGTGCAAGACCTCGGCTCCTCCACCTTGACCGGAAGCCGGATCCTGCATGTGGTATTCTTGCGGCGGACCACCTGCCTGCCAGGAAGCAAAGGCCATATACGGGGATAATCATGGACCTTGACCATCTCATCAACACGTTTACAGAAACGAAGAAGACGACAGATGCGATCTTTCGGACTCTCAGGCAAATCTCCAGGCTGGATGAAGACCGCGCCGCCAATTTTCGGCAGATTCAGTCCCGCATGGTGAAGATAAGTGACATGACGGGCCGGATGGAGCCGGGAAGCCGGCAGATGGCTAGCCTGCGGACGTGGCTGGATGAGTACGCGATGCAGTTGGAGGAGGCGCGGGGCGAGCTGGGGAGACGCTTTGGGGTCGAACTGGAGGAGCGGCTGCAAGAAATGGACCGTTCCCTGTCAGGACATTACCCGGAACTGAGAACCAGCCTCTTCACCGTTGAACTCGACTTCGACAAAGGGCACGCCATCCTCTGGTACGGACCAAAACAGGAACGGTTGGGACGATACCGCCTGTCACCTCAGGAAGTAGCCGGCCGGGTGCAGAAGAGCGAGCGCAACCTCGGATCGGGGCTTCCGGTTGAAGAATTTCTGGCGCGATCGGAGGAAGCCTGGCTCAGTTGCGTCGAAGGGAAACGAAGCCGAAAGGCGCCCATCATCCAGGTTCTTCTCCAGATTTCCTTTCTGCTCCAGACGCCTCACTTCAGGAGTGATCCCAAGAAAGATCATTACAAGGGGTATGGCCGAGCCGACTTCAGCTACGACCTCTATCGCGTCCAGCGGGAGGCGGATCGAACTCGGCAGAGCCGCAGGCTGCACCTTGCCATCGCCACCAGGTCCCAGACCGAGCAGCGCGCCAGGCACCTCTGGGTTCCCGAAAGTGCGGACGGCCGAGGTTCGGCCTATTCCCATCTCACCTTCGACGAAGAGGCGGCAAGTTGACCGAAATTGCCCCTGACGCAGCCCGCAGGATCATTGAAAGAGTTGGAGGCAGCGGCCAGCCGCCCGAGTTTGGTGCTCACCTGTTCACGGTTGGACTGGAGCCCTACCTGACAGTCATCGAAAAGGAATACCTTTCCGGCTTCGTCCGGCAGGGCGGTTCTGCTTTCAAAATGGTGGTCGGCGTGTATGGAGGGGGAAAGACCCACTTTCTGTACTGCGTCCGGGACCTCGCCTGGAAGCACAACTTCGTCGTGTCCTATGTTGACCTCAGGCAGGGCGAAAGCCCGTTTCACCGGCTGGAACTGGTGTACAGGGCAATCGTCCAGCGCATCATGCCGTCAACTCGGGACGGGGCTTCCCTTTCGGAAGGAACCGAACAGGAACCGGGAATCATCAGCTTTCTAAGAACCTGGTACGCCCACAAGTATCAAGAGTTCAACAGGATGGAGACGGAGGATGGGCTGCGTCAGGAGATGCTCAACTACGTTGACGGTATCGTGGGCATCGAAAGCATCAGCTTTTCCAGAGCCGTCCAGGCGGCCTTCAAGGCATTGATGGACCAGCGGGAAGATGACTTCATCGACATCTGCCAATGGCTGAGCGGCGAGGGCTATGACCGCCGCGCTCATGGACGGCACGGCATTCTCCAGCGGCTTGACCGGACCACCGCCTTCACCCTGCTGCGATCCCTGGTGCAGTGGATTCGCCAGATCGGCTACTCCGGTCTGGTGATTGCGCTGGACGAGGCCGAGCGCATCCCGAGCCTGGCTGCCAGACAGCGCGAGCAGCATTTGAGCAATCTGCGCGAGATCATCGATGAATGCGGGCATTCCAACTTTCAGCGGGTGATGATTCTGTACGCCGTTCCGGATGAGACCTTCCTGGAAGGCAGAACCCAGACCTACGAGGCCTTGCGGCAGCGCGTTTCCACCGTGTTTCAAATCCCCAACCCAACCGGTGTGAAGATCGATCTGGAGAAGATGATCCCCGATCCAGTCGGGTTTCTACGCGAGGTTGGCGGCAAGATCGCGACTGTCTACTGTCGCGCCTACAACCACTCTTTTGACGCGGCCAAACTCCGGAAGACAGTCCACCTGGTTGCCTCCAAGGCCCACGAGTTGAGATTCGGCGACACCGGTTACAAGCGCATATTCATGCAGAATCTAGTCAAGGGGCTCGACATCCTGCGGGACACGGATTCAACTCCCTCTTCAGACCAACTCCAGATGAAATAATCAAAGACTCTTGTCCATCATGGCTGACAATGAAACGCTTCATTCCAGATACGGTGCTGGAAGAGTTGTCGGCGAGCGGTATGGGGGCTTTGAGAAGCGGGTCCTGTTCCGGAACGGCCTGGAACGCTGGATCAGGCTGGACGACCTCAAGGATGTGAACCGGCGACGGCCCGCGTCCTCTACCACCCCGAAATTTCAGCACATTCCCGATGAAGAGTTGAGCGCCCGCCAGCTCATCGAGGCGTTCCGGCTGGGAATCGTGCCCTACCGCCATGTTGAAGATTTCACGTTCGGGCGCAAGAAAGAAATGGAGAAGTTGCGAAAATGGCTGGACATGCCCTCCAGAAGTTCGCTCCGCCTGGTCGGGGAATATGGGACAGGCAAGAGCCATATCCTTGCATACGCTCATCGTCGGGCCCTGCGCGACGGCTTTGCCGTGGCCTCGGTCGACATGGACCCCAACGAAAACCCGTTCCACAAGCCAAAGCGCATCTATGGGCGACTGGTTCGGAGTTTTCGTTATGTTTCCAGGGCTGATAACAGGGAGAGAGGCTTTCGCTACTTCCTGAAAGAGGCGCTTCGCGCCGGTTTCCTGGAAGACCACCGCTATTTCAGCCGGCTCATCCAACCGGACGAGGATCTGTGGAACTGGATCGAGGCGCGGGAAGCGGCCCCGCGCCCGGTGCCGACCTATGACCCTGGGTACAAGCGCCATCTTTCCCTGTTCGACTATTCCACTGCCGCAAACGTCTACTGCTACCTGATCAGCGCCCTGGGCTGGGCCGCGCGGGAGGCTCTGGGGCTCAAAGGACTGCTGCTGCTCTTCGACGAAGCCGAAACCGTCGGCGCCCGCGGCCACACTTACCAGGTCCAACGGGGCCGTCATTTCATCACCGCGCTGATACGGATGGCCGCAAACAACCGGCGCCTGGTGAAGCACCCGGGAATCACCGGCCTTCCCTACTCTCGCCATGCCTCGGACATCCCTTTCCTGTACCGCATCCCCTGCGGAGTGAAACTGCTTTTTGCGTTCACCCCCGAGGTTGACTGGTACCGGATTTCCGAACTGAAGCGAGTGCCGCTGATGGAGCTGGAATCCTTGTCGGTTCGGGCGCTGCGGGAGGTCTTCGAGGAAATCTGCAAGTTTTACCGGAAGGCCTACGACTTGCCAGGGGATTTCAAACCAGGCGGGCTGTTTGCCCGCCTGCGTTCAAATAGAAGAAATCACACACGGACCTTCGTCAAGGGATCGGTTGAAGCTCTGGACCTGGCGCGATTCTCTCCCGGCAAGCCCCCGGAGCAGGCGCTGGACGCAACCCCATAAGCCATGCCGCATCACTTGGAATCGACTCCTTAAATTTCAGGGTTTTCAGACCCCTGACGCGGCAAGATCCCGGAGGCCGCCTCGAGATGATGCTTCACAACGGAGGCTCTGCCGTAAGGCGCAGGCTGGGACGCGCCTGGACACCCTTCTTCGCCCGCTTCGGCCGGCTCACCCCGATACAGGTCGAGGCCGCACCCTCAATCCTGAAGGGCAGAAGCGTGGTGGTCACGGCGCCCACCGCCTCGGGCAAGACCGAAGCGGTCACCGCGCCTCTGGCCGAGCGGTGCGCCGGCGAGGACTGGCGGAGCCTTTCGGTCCTGTATCTGGTTCCCACACGCGCGCTGGCAAATGACACCCTGGCTCGCATCCGGGATCCTCTGCAGGACATGGGGCTGAGCGTGGTCCTGAAACATGGAGACCGGCCCTACCTGCCGCGCAACCTGCCGGACTTCCTGATCACGACCCCGGAGTCTCTCGACTCCCTGATTTGCCGCAAGCCCGATGCTTTCCATCATTTGCGGGCGCTGATCATCGATGAAATCCATCTGCTGGACAACACCTCTCGCGGCGACCAGATTCGGCTGCTGATACAAAGGCTTCGGAGCCTGGCTGCCCAGGCTGATTTCAGCGTTCATTTGATGTCCGCCACGCTGTCGTCCCCCCGGGAAGTCGCATCCAGATACGCCAGCGACTTTGACGTGGTGACATCGCGGGGGCCGAGGGAAATCGACCGCCATATCCTAAGCTCTCTCGATGAAGTCTGTAGATTGGCGAGAGAGAGGGAATGGAAGAAACTGCTTATCTTCTGCAACAAGCGCGAGTCGGTGGAGCGCATCGGGGATGAACTCACGGGGTTGTGGCGTCCCTATCCCGTGGTTGTCCATCATGGAAGCCTCGACCGCCGCATCAGAGAGGAATCCGAGGCGGTCATGAAGAGCGCCGAGGTTGCCGCCTGTGTCTCAACCTCAACCCTGGAAGTGGGCATTGACATAGGCGACATCGATCTTGTCGTGATAGCGGAAATTCCCTGGAGCCTCTCCTCGTTGCTCCAGCGCATCGGACGGGGCAACCGGCGGAGAGAGATCATCCACGCCGCCGCCATCGCCAACTCGGACGAAGAGAAGGAACACCTGGAATCGATGTTCGATCTGGCCTCTTGCGGACAGCTTCCTCATGAGAGCTACCGGGCTGATCCATCGGTCGCCGTCCAGCAGTTGTTCTCCTGCCTGTTTCAGTGTCCTCATGGCGTTCACGAGTCGGCCCTCATCGGCCTCCTGTCGACTCTATGCCCGGAGGAGAGCGTAAAATCGATACTCAATCACCTCCGTCAGAGGGATTACGTCGGCCAGGGCGGAGGCCGCTGGTACGCAACCTCGAGATTGATGAACCTGGGGACGCGGGGGAAAATTCATTCGAACATCCCCGATACGCAGTCTTACGATGTTGCCGACGTCAGCTCGGGGAGGACGATCGGGGCCATCGCGGGCGTATTCGATGAGGTATTCTCTCTCGGAGGGCGGGTATGGAGGGTCGTTTCGGTATCAGGCAAGATCATCAGGGCCAAGCGTCATGGCGGGCGGGCATCGGCCCCCATGTTCCAGCGTCACCGAAACCGGGGCGCTTTCGCTCACCTTCTGCCAGAAGAACTGCTCTGACCATTCTTCCTCTCGCCATGGAAGACTCTCGTCTCATGGGGATGTCATAAGGTGGCTTGAATACCAGCCCGGCGGACCACAGGGCTTCACAGGTGGAATAGACGCATTGGGAGGTGACTGAATATGGAAATGCGAGCGGCTCTGAAGGGTATGGGAGTTGGGGAAGACCTGCTTTCGAACGAGGAAAAATCCTTCCTGGACGAGAACGGATACCTCGTCTTTCCCGACATACTGACCCCGAGCCAGGTCCGGACTTTCAACCATCACCTGGCGGCGCTGGCCGAGAAGGAGGACAACGGCGGCCGGGTGGAAGAGGGCTTTCAGCACGGCACCATCGTGGTGCTGGACCTGGTCAACAAGGACCCTGTCTTCGACATCTGTATCAGCCACCCGAGGATTCTGGCAGCCGTGGACCGCGTCTTGCCCAAGGGGTTTCGGCTGTCTTCTCTCTGTTCCCGGGCCGTGCTCCCCGGCGGCGGACACCAGGACCTTCATCCCGACTGGCATCCCGCCTGGTGGCGCGACCGCAAGCAGCCCAGCGACCATTTTTCCTGCAATACTCTCTGGATGCTGGACGACTTCACGCCCGACAACGGCGCGACCCGGATTGTGCCGAGATCCCACCTGGGATTGACCTTCCCCGAGGATGAGATGGAAGACATGCAGCAGCCGCACCCCCGGGAAGTCTCCCTCACCGGAACCGCGGGCAGCGTGGTGGTCTTCACCGGACACACCTGGCACAGCGGGGTCAAGAATCGAGCCGATGCCCCTCGGCGGTCCATCACGGCCTATTTCTGCCGAAGGGATCAACCCCAGCAGACCGATCAGCGCGAGGCTCTTCAACCGGCTACTTCCCAACGACTCAGTCAAGCGACCCTCTACCTGCTGGATGTTTAACGTAAAACACTCCTGTTCCGCCCTATATGATCCGTTACATTGTGTGAGGCAGGGGCTCGGCTAACCTAAACTTCGCGCGGGGGGTCCGTTACACTTCCATGAGCCTCTTGCAAAATTCGTCGTGCAGCACTGGTGCTGGGGACGTTGTTGAATTACTGGAATAACTTCGATCAGCCGCTCCTATATTGCTTTGATTCACTAACATCTCCTACGTGCTCTCTTCCAGTTATTCCAGTAATTCAACAACGTCCCCTATTCGCTTCCCGTACCTGCGGAATTTTGCAAAAGGCTTCCATTTCAATGAGACTGCCAACCACGACAGGAGCGGCCCCCTGAACCGCCGACGGTTTCTGAAACAGCTCACCGGACTCACCGGCGGCCTGGCGCTGACTCGGATGGCGGCGCATTTCTCCTCCCCTTGGCCCCTGGCTTCAGTCCGGTCTCGTACCGAAGAGAGCGCACGCCGGGAGACTCTCTACAACGGCATCCGGCTCCCGGACCCCTGGCCTCCCCGCTATCCCCCGGAGGACTTCCGCACTCCTGTCACGCCCCCATACCTGACGAAAATTCCCCAGGTCATCCCCATTGACCGGGGGCGGCAACTGTTCGTGGACGACTTCCTCATCTCCAGCAGCACTCTCAAGCGCTCCTATCACAGGGCCGTTCTGCACCCGGAGAACCCGGTTCTGAAGCCGGAGACCGCCCTGGAGATGAACGGGGGCCTGCAGCCGGTGGCCTGTCCCTTCAACGACGGCGTGTTCTACGACCCCGAGGACGGTTTGTTCAAGATGTGGTACCACGCCGGCTGGTTCGACGGGATCGCCTACGCCACCAGCCGGGATGGGATTCATTGGACCCGACCGCACCTTGACGTCGACCCGGGAACCAACAGGGTCCTGGTTCGGGGAAAGGGGTATGAAAGGGACGGGGTGGGAATCTGGCTGGACCAGGAGACTGCCGACCGGCAACAGCGATTCAAGATGTTTGCTTTCTTCAGGGGGCCGGACAAATTCCGGAGGGGAGAGGTCTATACCTCGGCGGACGGCATTCATTGGGGCGAGCCCACACCCACCGGCCCCTGCGGCGACAACACTACCTTTTTCTACAACCCCTTCCGCAAGGTCTGGGTCTACAGTATTCGCACCTTTCAATTCCAGCCCAGCCTGAGCCGGCTGCGTGGTTATCGGGAACACCCCGACCTTGTCGAGGGAGCCACCTGGCTAGAGAGCGACGTCCACCACTGGGCCGGGGCCGACAAGCTGGACCCACCGGCGCCCGACCTGGGCTATCCCACCCAGCTCTACAACGTGGACGCGGCCGGCTACGAGAGCCTGATGATCGGCCTGCTGGCCATCCACCGGGGACCGCCCAACCAGATCTGCCTGGAGGGAGGGTTCCCCAAGCTCACCGAGCTATGCCTGGGCTTCAGTCGAGACGGATTCCACTGGCACCGGCCCGACCGGCGTTCCTTCATCGCCCCCTCCCGGCGCAAGGGTACCTGGAACCGAGCTTACCTCCATTCGGCCGGGGGCTGCTGCCTGGTGGTGGGAGACCAGCTCTACTTCTACTTCGGGGCCTGGTCCGGGGAGTCCCCCAAGCTGGGAGGCCACATGTATGCGGGCGGAAGCACCGGTCTGGCCGTCCTGCGGCGGGACGGCTTCGCTTCGCTGGACGCCCCGGAATCGGGGGGAGCGGTCACCACCCGGCCGCTGCGCTTCCGGGGCCGTCACCTGTTCGTCAATCTGCAGGCCACTCAGGGGCAGCTGCAAGCCGAGGTCCTTGACGCGCAAGGCGCCCCGATTGCCCCCTTTTCCAGGCAAGACTGCCTGCCGGTGACCGGAGACAGCACTCTCAGCCAAGTCGTTTGGAAGGAGGCTGCCGATCTCTCCCGGCTGGCCGGCCGGCCCGTCCGCTTCCGCTTTCACCTGACCAACGGCAAGCTCTACTCCTTCTGGGTCAGCCCCGAGGAAACCGGGGCCAGCAACGGTTACCTGGCTGCCGGAGGTCCCGGCTTCACCGGTCCCAGCGATACGGTGGGACGCGGCGCGGGTTGAGCCGCGGCAGGAGGCAAGCTCCAGCGCCCCAATGATCAGCACACAAAACGATCCCGGTCATTTTGACATCTTTATGCCTGTCTGATACATTTTGATGTATGCGACGGACGACACTTGCTATTGAAGACCGGCTTCTCCGCCGTCTCAAGGAGAAGGCAGCTCGCGAGGACCGCACTCTTCAGGAGGTTGCCAACGAGTTGTTGAGTCAGGGTCTGGACATGCGGCCGCAGCGTTCGGACTACCGGCTCGAACTCGAAGGTTGGGATGCAACGGAATTGCCGGGAGTCGACGTGCTTGACCGGGATAAGCTGTTGGACATCCTGGGTAAGAGCTGATCCGTGCGCGCCTTCGACACCAACGTCCTGGTCTTCGCTGAAATCAGGACCAGCCGTTTCCACGAAACAGCTCGCCAACTTCTCAGTGAGGCGGCAGAAGGATCCAGCCCGTGGGCTTTGCCATGGCCCTGCGTTTACGAATTCCTTCGCGTCGTTACCCACCCGCGGGTCTATTACCCGCCAGTCCCCGTACCAAGGGCCTTGGAAGACCTGAGCCGCACGCTCGCCTCTCCGGCTCTCATCCTGCTATCGGAAACCGAGCGTCACAATGGAATTTTTCAGCAGGTCATCAGGGCATCCGGCGCAGCCGGCAACCTGATCCACGACGCCCACATTGCGGCGCTCTGTCTCGAACATGGCGTCTCCGAGTTTGTCACGGGGGATCGGGATTTCCTGCGGTTCTCGGATCTTCGAGTCACCAATCCGTTCATGTAGTCGCTTGAGACGAGATGAAATTCAGAAGCTCAAAAATCAGTGATGTGGGCTCGACGAAGAAGGGTCACTCTCGTGAGCCTGGCCCGAACTCGGTCTCGATGTTCCCCCGGACGGCAGAGACTCCGTGCCCTCGGGCAAAGCTCTCGAAACGGTTCGCAACCAGCTTCGTTCGCGTCGCGATTTTTGCTTTTTTTTTGGCTGGATTCATCGGCGGCAACAACGACCGATTCCTTCTGGCCCAGTCCTCAGACCTCGAGCACAGGCAGAGGCAGTACGACAGAATCCGCGGCATCCCGGGCAGCGACACCGGCGAAGGCAGGCTCCGCTGCAGTGACAGCAGCACAGGCGCGGGAATCTACATGGGCCATGTCTCCGGGATCGAGGGACCGGGGGCGTTTGACGATGTCGAAGTGCTGCTCACCTGCGGCTACCGAAGGCTGGACAGGACGGTCCCGGGTCCCGATGGCGGCTTTGTCTTCATGGGGCTGCCGGACGGCGACTACGTGGTCACGGTACGCAAGACGGGTTACCGGGGCCCGCCCGCCAGGCCTTTCCGTCTCCGAGGCGGCGTGATCACCTCCCCTCCGCCCGGTGCGATTGACCGGGAATACGTGCTGGCGCCCCTGGACCCGCACACCTTCGTCTTTCACTGGGAGGAGGATCAAAGCACGGCCGGCTATGACTACGCGGCCCACGTCAATCAACCGCTGGTGGTGGAGTTTCTGGGCGAGCCGGTCGAGGTGAGCGACAGCTCGTCCGCCATTCGGCTGAATCGCAACTACAGCATCCTGCTGGTGGACAGTGACAGCGGCGCCTGGACCCAGGAGCACGCCTATCGGCTGCTGGAGACGATGAAGACCATTCCGCAGGACGACCGGCTGTCGTTCGAAGCGGATTCGCGCCGACCCAGCCGTTGGCTGATTACCTCCGAGCATGTCGCGAACGACATCCGGATCACGGGCGGAACGGGGACAGACATGACGGTATTGATCTCCGAGGAAGCGTTTGCCAACGCAAGCCCAAGGATCGCGCTGATCGAGGGGAAGCGGGGGAAGTATTACTCACAGCGGTTGCACCACGCCCTGGTGCGCTTCGTCACCGACAACGGCCGGGACGAAGACGCCTACGAGAAAATCCTTCAGGAGCGGTTCGGGGTCACGACCCGGATTACCGACCACACTACCTACAGGGAACTCACTGCGTCCACTACCGGAGAAGGGGCATCGCGCTTTCAGAAATTCCATTCCGAAGAGATCGTGCAGATCATCAACATTTTCGAGGAAATGCCCGCGGGCATGCACAAAATTCCGGAACTGAGGTACCTGGTCCGTCGCCTGGACGGCACCCCCCATCCGCTTTATCCGGATGCCGCCGCGGTGGCCTGGACAAGGGCCGGCTATATCGAGTTCATGGAAAAAGCCTTCCTGGGGGGATCCATCGCGGGTGTGCACCGCCTGATCATTCACGAAAAGGCGCACTTCCTGTGGGCGCATCTGTTCGATGAGCAGTTGAAGGCGGATTGGATCGAGCTGGGCGGCTGGTACCGGGATGTGCGCAGCCCGAGCGGCTGGTTCACCACCAAGCAGACCGAATTCGTCAGCGCTTATGCCCACGCCATAAACCCCAATGAGGACATGGCCGAGTCGGTCGCCTTCTTCGTGATCAATCCCGACAAGCTCAAGTCACGGGCCATCGGCAAGTACGAGTTTGTGCGCGACCGCATCATGCAGGGGAACTTTTACATCTCGCAGATCCGGGAGGACCTGACCTTCGAGGTATACAACCTGTATCCCGACTATGTCTTTCCGGGAAAGATCCGCAGGGTGGACATCCGGGTCACGGGTGCTCCGGAGGAGGACAAGACCGCCCGGATCGAGGTTGAACTGCATGCATTGGACAGGGTTCTCGAGGGGGCGACGGACGTTTACATGAGGATCTTCAGCGAGGTCGGCACCTACGTGGATGTGACCCTGCATCCCCAGGGTGTCGTTCGCGGCAGACCGGACACGGTGCTCTCGGGTGAATTCACCCTGAGCAAATTCGCCAAGGCGGGTTACTGGATCCCAAGTGAGGTCTCGATCACAGACGAACACGGCAACGAGCGGTTCGAGAGCGTCAATGATTTCGGATGGCGTCTCTACGTGAATAATCCGCTCGAGGATGTCACGCCCCCGCGGTATGTGAGAAACTCGGCGTCACTCACCAAGTCGGTTGAATTCCGGGAAGGACAAGAAATTCAAATGATTCGGGCCAGCTGGCAGGTGGAGGAGGATACGGGAATGCGTGATTCAAGCCCCTGCCGCGCGTTTCTCAACGACGAACTCCTGGACACCTATCGCTTTGAGCGGTACGGGGACTACGACTCACAGAGTGGGCGCTGCGAAATCCTGTTCGTGATGCCGCACTACATGCCCTCATCGGTGTACACAATGGCCTATATCTGGATGATTGACCTTGCCTTGAATCAGTCCGGCACCTACTTCCGACATCCGGGCCATGGGTTAAGGGAAGAAGATACAGTCGTCGATGAAGCGGGACAACAAGTCGAATTGATTACGAACAACCCGGATACGGAGGCCCCGGAGGTGGACCTCAACGCCATTGAAATCAGTGCCGAGCCCACCAATCCGGACGCACCCAACGGCGAGACCCTGGTCACCATAGTCTTCCGTGTACGTGACAACATTTCGGGCTTTGTGGGGGCCGGCCTTTACTTGCGAGATCCGCAAGGTATCGACCACCACTACGGAGTCGATAACCCAAATAGTGGCAATCTTTTCCCGTCCGGAGATCCAGCCCAATGGACAACATATGGGAAAACCATAATTCTGCCGCCGGGCTCGGCGCCAGGGACGTGGGGTCTGGCAAACATGACTGTTGCGGACAGGGCAGGAAACTTCCAACGGTACGACTTTACCGAGATCATCCATTTCGACGTCGAGAGCGACTGAGAAAAACGTCCTTGAGCCCCCGTGGCGGGTCAGTGGTCCCCTTTGCGCAACATGCTCATCGAATCCTAAGCATGCATGCCTTTATCTTCAGCCTTTTTGCAAGTCAATCCCGAAAGCGGAAGGAGAACAGGTCGGCGTCCTTCATCACGAAACGGAGGCGCACCGGCTTTCCCGCCAACCGGCTCACATCCTGGCTGCCCTCCCAGGCCACGATCGGTGTCTGATAGCTGAGGTTGCTCTCGGCGGCGGTGCTCTTGGGGTCCCGGCCGGTGCTCAGCGGGGGCGGCACCTCTCCCCAAGCCACGCTACGCGAGATCTCGTCTCCGATGATCTCCGGACACTCCGCCAGGGAAAAACCTGGAATCGGTTTCCCATCCGCGGTTTGGATCTCCACCCGAATGCTGCCGGCGGCGCTGGTTGAATAGTTGATCTCCAGCCGGCTCCCCTCGAAGGTAATGGGCTTCGTCACCATCTCTCCCCCGTGATAGGGAGCATGCAGCGAGGCGAATCCGTCCAGGCGCAGGGACAACCGTTGCAGGTGGGCGGTGGACTGGCCGTAGTCCCGCTGCAGGTAGAGAGACATCTCCGCCGGACCGGTCTGCACCACGCCCAGGGCCGGGTAGTTGGTTCGGGTGGACCAGTTGCTCTGACCGGGTCCGGGCCGGACGAAGCTTTTCTTGAAGGTGAAGTCGTAGCGGGTCGACCCCGCCCGCGTAGACAGCAGCACGGCGTCGGAGACATCCCGCATGCCCCCGCTGATGCGGTCGTGGCGCAAATCGAGGAATTTCAGCTCGCCTGGCGTCAGCAAGCGCCGGCCGAAATGGATGCGTCCCGGAAGGGAGATGTAGATCTGGGGCGCACGGAAATAGGGCTGGGTCTGGTTGGTGTAGAGGTGCTGGGAGGGCGTGGTGGTGCCCGTGTCGCTGTAGCTCATGTGCGTCTGCGGACTCCAGTTGAGAAAATCACCCGAGGTGGCCCGAGCCGTGGCCCGGCGGCCTCCCACCATGTGGCGGGCGTAGAGCACGTACTGCTGTTCCACCTCCGACCAGAACATGGCGTTCTGCGAATCGAAGTTGTTCTCCATGCCATAAGGGACGATGGGGGCTTCCCGAATCTTTCGCCAGCGAACGCCGTCTTCCGAAACGTAGCCCACCAGGCTGTACGGTGCCTCGACGTCTCTTGCGTTGGCCTTGTAGCGTTCCGACCGGGGCACCCCCGGGCGGGTATCCAGGAAGGCGCAGAACTGGCCCGAAACGGGCACGATGACGTTGTTGGCCGTTGAGCCGTCGACTTCGACCAACCCCAGGTTGGGCTTGGTCCAGTGGATCCCGTCCCGGCTCTCGGCATAGCAGGTCAGGCGGGGCCTGCCAAGTCGGCAACGGTAGTACATCCGGTAGACATCGCCATCCTTGAGGACGGTGGTGTAGAAGGCCAGCTTATCCTCCCAGGGCTGGTCATACTTGATGGCGATGTCTTCCGGTCTGGGTTGCTGGAGCTTCAGCTCCAGGCCTTCCAGCCGGTCCACCAGATACCGGTCCACAAAGAGCTGGCGCTGCGAGCCCAGGGACAGCGCCTGGGAAACACCGGCTACCGGGAAGGTCAGGACCAGGACTGCCATTCCAGCCACCAAACTGCTAAATCTAATGGATCTCATTCGACTTTCTCCCTTGTTCCGGCATCCGCCGCCGTACCTGCCTTCCTGGCTTCGAGGCCGGCGCTTGCACGGGTTGAAATGGAACAAGCATGAGGATATCATCCCTTGCCTCGCTTGGCTCCCGGGTCCAAACCAATCCGGGACGGTAGCCCCCAACCATTTCCGGAAAATCCTTGGCGCTCATCCAACCCGAAGACCGCGACTTCTTCGACCGGGAGCTGGCTTCCTTCCTGCCCGATCGGGTGTTCGACGCGCACGCTCACGTGTGGGCTCACGGCGCCATGCACCCCGGACGCAGGATTGCCTCCCTGCCCAGGGACGGAGACTACCAGGAGTTCTCTCGCCTGCAGCAGGCGCTGCACCCCGGACGGACCTGCGCGGCCAACATCTTTCACCGCATCTGCCCGCCGGCGCACTTCGAGGAGGCGAACCGCTGGACCAGCCGGCAGGTCGCCTGCAATCCCCAATACCGCGGTCTGTTCCTGACCGGTCCGGAGGCTGACCCCGAGTGGCTGCGGCAGGAGGTGCGGCGGCTGGGCCTGGCCGGACTCAAGTGCTACCACGTCTACGCCGGGGTCAAACCGACCTGGGAGGCTCAGATTCCCGACTTCCTCCCGGAATCCCACGTCAGAATGGCTCACCAGGAAGGCTGGGCCATCATGCTGCACATGGTGAGGTCCAGGGCCTGCGCCGACCCCGGCAATATACGATGGATCCGCCACTACTGCACCACCTATCCCAACATGAAGCTGATTCTGGCCCATTCGGCCCGGGGATTCCAGCCGGCCCACAACCTGGAGGGACTGCCCCACCTGAAAGGGCTCGACAATCTCTGGTTCGACACCAGCGCCAACTGCGAAGCCATGGCCCACCAGGCCATCATCCGCATCATCGGACACCGGCGGCTCATGTACGGCACCGACATCCCCGTCAGCCACTTGCGCGGTAGGTCGGCCGCCGCGGCCGACACTTTTTTCTGGGCTTATCAGGAATCTCCCGTCTGGGGCGAGCGGCACTCTGAGATCAAGCCGGTGCTGATCGGACTGGAGCACTTGCGTTCGCTCAAATGGGCCTGCTGGTCGGAACGCTTGAGCGACACCCAGGTCGAAGACATTTTCTGGAACAACGCGGCCCAACTCTTTGCAGTTGAATAACTTCAAGGCCACAGGAGGCATCCATGGCAACCGTTCAACCCGACTATATCCCTCGCGAGGAAGACCGGGAGTTCTACCGGCGCGAACTGGCCTCGTTCATTCCCGACAGGGTGTTCGACGCCCACACCCACGTCTGGCACCCGGACCACAACGTCTTTGCGCAGAGTTTCCCTCCCCTGGTGGACTACGAGAACTACCTGCGATTGATGGAGGACATCTATCCCGGCAGAGTCGCCAAGGGCTTGTTCATACCCACCTTTCGCGACCCCGTGAATATCCCCGCGGCCAACCAGTGGACGGGAGAGCAGACCGCCAAGGACGCGAACTGCCGGGGGCACTTCTTCATCACTCCCGAGGACGATCCCGAGTGGGTGCGCCAGGAGGTCAAGCGCCTGAAGCTCCACGGCCTGAAGTGCTACCACACCCTGGCCCGGAACGCGGACCCCACCTGGGAAGCCGAGATCCCCGACTACCTGCCCGAGTCACACATCCGGGTGGCTCACGAGGAGGGCTGGACCATCACCCTGCACATGGTCAAGGCCCGGGCCGCCGCCGATCCGGGCAACATCCACTGGATCCGGCACTACTGCGAGAACTATCCCGACATGCAGTTGATCCTGGCCCATTCGGCCCGAGGCTTCCAGCCGGCCCACAACCTGGAGGGACTGCCCCACCTGAGGGGGCTGGACAACCTCTGGTTCGACTCCAGCGGCAACTGCGAAGCCATGGCTCACCAGGCCATCATCCGCATCATCGGACACGACAAGCTGCTCTATGGAGGCGACCTGCCGGTGACCCACGCGCGCGGCCGTTCGGTTTCAGTCGAGGATTCTTTTCTCTGGCTGGACGGAGACTCGCCCCACTGGCGGGAAAAACACCAACAGCTCAAGCCGGTGCTCACCGGCCTGGAGCACCTGCGCTCGCTCAAGTGGGCCTGCTGGTCGGAGCGGCTCACCGACACCCAGGTGGAGGACATCTTCTGGAACAACGCGGCTGGGCTGTTGGGATTGAAGTGAAGGGGGAAAGGGGTGGCTGGGCGCCAACACCCTGGAAGTTGAATCTCGAAAGAGCCTCTTTTTGTTCGCTGAAATAATGAGGATCCGAATTATTTCTTCCCGACCTCTGGCACCGAAAGGTTACGACAGATCTTGCGGGCCAAGCGGTTGGGTATTTCCGTATGGCGTGGAACCGTCTCGACGGCACCAGTATTTGAATTGCACCACAGCCAATGAGAACGCCCTTCGCGTTTGAGGCAACAACCGTGGCGCCGAAGGTGTCGGAGCAAACTGACCCGTTTCACGGGATGGTGACCGTTTCTCGGATGGCCTCTGGCGGCACACCGCGCAGCCCCTCCTCCCGACGGTCCGTGAGAATAAGCACTATGGCCTCAGCCAAATTCTCGCGTGCTTCCTCACTGGTCTTGCCTTGACCGTTGGCTCCGGGAATTTCAGGGCAGTAGGCAATATACCATTCCCCATCCTGCTCAATTATCGCCGTGAATTCGTTTTTCATCGAAAACCTTTCTTGGAGACCATTGCGCTCCAAGACGAAATTTTAAGAGTTCGACGTCAACTTCCGCAACGTAGCTTCCTTCGTGAACAAGCTTCGTCCGTTTTTGCTTACTCATTGACGTCTCCGCATCTTGTCTCATTATGGCTAGGCAGGCTCTTCCCATACCTCAACGATCAAACCTGGAACACGGGAAAACTCGCGGACATTGGCCGTGACCATGGTCAGACCATGGGCAAGGCAGGTGGCTGCAAGCCAGAGATCATTCGGCCCAATCACCTTGCCCGCCACGGTCAATTCTGCCCAAAGTTGGGCATGGGCCCGGCCAGTAGCCAGATCAATCGCCAGAAGCGGAAAACGCTCTAGCAGCGCTTCGACCAAGGCCGAACGCTTTGTTCGAACACCTGACAGAACTGCACGATGCACTCCGTGGAGGAGTTCGCTGGCCGTGACCACCGAGAGAAAAAAATCGTCCTGCTTTCGTTGGGCGAGATGACGCTCCAAATCGAGACGGCCCCGCTCGAATTCGATCAGAATGCTGGCATCAATCAAGACCGCCACGGGTCGTGGACCTCCGCACGAGCGAGCGCCTGCCGAGCCGCTGTGAGGTCATCGGCAAGCTCGTCGGCTTCAGCTGAGGAGAGATGGGGAAGCGACGCCAATAGCGCCGGGAGTTCCCCAAGTCGTTTGCCCGCAGGAAGCGGGCGAAGTTCCGCCACGGGCTTATTTCCACGCACGAGCACAAAACTTTCGCCACGATAGGAAACGCGGTTGATGTACTCGGCGAAGTGCCGAGCGACTTCAGTAACAGAGAGTGTCTGCGCCATCAGATATCCTCCATGAAAACCTGAGAATCAGATTATCTGATGTTCCGCCCGGTGTCCACTGATTTTCCGCGATGCCTTCACGTCCGTCGTTGAAGCATACTTCCACCCTGTAGCCATCGAGTGGTTTTGCACCTAATACATGAAGAAACATCGAGTCACTCCAATGGGTCGATGCGATTGGGGGCTTCTTTCCTATACGGCGCTTCGTTATCCGGCAACAAGTATCGCCTCGTTTTCTGCCCGACGGTCGGCGTGCGGATCTTCTTTAGACTCGAATACTCGAAGCCACTCCACATAGCTTTTGGGAAGGTCATGCTCGACAGCGCCTGCGACCACCAGCGCCTTGTACCAGTGATAGGGTCGCAGCGCCCGCTCCTTTCTTGTGGCGATGTAGGTTCGCGCTCGAACCGTACCATGTTTCGTAATCACCTCCACAGTCTCCAACTCGTATCCCTTCCCACAACCCTCCGCCGTGTCTAAAGCAGCTTTATGCGAACATTTGATCTCAAAGATGACGCCGTAGACACGGTCCGTCTCGTTTCCAGTCTCCTCAGCGTCACATTTTCCAGAGCCATCCCGGCGGCTAAGTTTGTCGAAAGTCAGCTGGCGACGGGCAACGTATCCGGTATCTACAAATTCGGCGGAAGGTGCCCTATCGGGCGCTTTGAGCCGACGTGTGAGCATGTTTGAGCCATATGCGAAATAGTGAAATGTCTTCTGTGCCATGGGAATACTCGATTCCAGTTAGCTCACTGTTAGGCAGTTAACCTATCCGGTGACAAGTGTGTCTATGGCGGATTGGGCAACCCCGTAGTCGATTACTTGTTGGTGCTATCGGTTCTCATGGCTGTTGTGACAACTCGTGGTGACAACGAAACGACTTTGTGACCGCTCGTTTTTTGCTGCTCGCGGGCAGCACGGCAAATCATCTTGATGTCGTGATGAAACCTTGCTGCATACACTTGGCGATTGCAGCGGACTTCTTCAACGATGGAATCATGCCACATGACGCTATACCTCCATGAGTTCCTGGGGTGTGCAGATTGTTGGCGGTTCAAAACCAAAAGAGCGACAGGTTGTCTCGATCTGAGGACGCAATACAGCATTAGCTATATGCGTACAATTCCAGGTCAGCAGGTATTCCACGCCGTGAACAGTTGCAATCGCAATGTGCAAGGCATCTACTTGGGCCTTCTCTGGCAGAAGCACTTGGTGGACCAGCCCATCGGCTAAAGCCTCAACGGCTTCGGTGACATCAAGTTGCCGGATATCAGCGATCACATCCAAACGCTCTTTAACGGCAATCGCGTCTCCCACGGCGCATTCGTCAATGACAAATTGCGAAATGAAGATGTCAAAGTTTTTGCGGCATTGGTTCCACCAATCGTGGGTTAATCGCTGGTTTGCCGCCGTGATTAAATCACGACTCGGCCATGACGTAAGATAACCGATGATGCTGGTTTCGATGTAAATTGTGGAACTCATGGGGTAGTCACGTGTACGTGCCCCGCCCTGTGGCGCAGGCTCTTTCCTTCAGTCGTAGATGTTTTTCAGCCATGTCTCTGCCTCTATTGTCCATCTTATTTCTGCCATGAGCGGAAACGGTGCTCCATCTCTCTATCGGATATCACACGGCCTTCTCGGGAATCCATAAGACCACGCTCCACCAAACGTTCGAACGCAAGTTCACGCAGGATTTCCTCATAGGTCGCATCATCCGGTTGCGAATCAATGACTTCCTTCATTTTCTCTTTCACTATCGCCATGGACTCTCTCCTTCACTTGAGACAAAAAGATCCTCAAGCAACCGTTGAGCTTGAAACCGTCCTCGACAACCCGGGCCTACTTCTTCCCTGCCGCTTCGGTAGCCGACTGGGGACGGCCGGAGACGTCGCCTCCCAGCCAGCGGTAGGGGCGGGGGTAGAGGGCCAGGGAGCGGTCCTCCAGCGGCAGCTTGACGGGCACGCTGCCCAACTGGGCCGAGATCTTGCTGGCGATGGCCACTTCCAGGGCGTGGCGCTGGGTATCTCCGGTGATACGGGGTGGAATCCCCTTGGCCACGGCGTCGATCAGGCAACTGATGGGAGCCAGTACGTAATGCCGCTCCGACCCATGGTGGCCGATTCGATCCAATAAGGGGTCCAGTTGCTTGGACACCGGGTCCCAGGACCAGGGCCGGTAGCCGTGGTCCACTTCCTTGCGCGCACCCTTGGCGTCGAACCCCTGAAAGATCTGGGTCAGGGGCTCGCCATGGCGGTCCCATCTCACCAGCGCATCCTCCGTCCAGACTTCCACCCCCCGATGGGGAGCCACCGCCTCTGCGCCGAAGACCTGGCACTCCAACCCGGAGGTCAGCCGGAAACGGCCGTTGATGCTCAGTCCATAGTCAGTGGCAGCGTCATCAAGCGCCTCGGGCGGGGTTCCCCAGGCGACGACTTCCTCCACCCGGGCCTGGGTGAAGTGCTCCAGAACCAGGATGCGGGCCGACCCGCCGGCCAGGATTTCGCCGCGGTAGCTGTGAACCGCCACCCCCTGGCGTTTCCCCAGTTCTCCCGAGGCCAGTCGTCTGCCGGCCTCCTCCACCTCCCAATTGGACCGTTCCAGGGCGCCGCCGGCCAGCACCGTCCCGCGCTGCTTGCAGGTCTCGATCATGCGGTCGGCGTCCGACAACTTGGCGGCAAAGGGCCGGTCGGTCTGAACTCCCTTGACTCCCGCCTCGGCGCAGGCCACCACGCCGTCCGCCATGTACTTGGTGGGGGTGATGATTGCCGCCAGGTCAGGGACGACATCCTTCAGCAGGGCGTCGGCGTCCCGGTAGAGAGCCTTCACTCCGAAGCGCTCCCCCACCACCTTGCGCCGCTCGGGGTTCCATTCCGCGATGGCCACCAGATCGGTCTGGGGGAGAGCCCGGTAAATCTCGGCGTATTGCTGGCCCAGGCGGCCGCAGCCGATGACGGCCACGCTCAGCCTGTCCTTTGACGCTGCGCCGGAAGCCCTGCGAGGATAGAGCCCGCCGGCCGCTACTGCTGCCGATACGGATTGAATGAGGAAATCCCTTCTGTTCACCGTGTTCATGCTTTCCGCTCCTCCGGAGTTTCTGCCGGTTGCCCGGGCTTGGATGGGTTCGGCGCCGGCCCGTCAGTTCTCTTTGGGCTGAGGCCAGTCGTCAAGATATCTCCCCGAATCCTGATCTTGTGTCGCAGGCTGCCGATCAGGTCGGCATGCTGCCGGTCATCATGCTGCCGGTCATAAGGAACAACGTGCGCGACCGGCTTGCCGTGCCTGGTGACGATCAAGCCGTCAGCGTCAAGCTGGTCCAACAAGTCCAGGCACTGCTCCTTGAACTTTGCAGCTCCAATCGTTCGCATCTCACTTCTCCTTCCAGAGTGGACATAAGTATACGACTAGATTACTTGCACCGAAACGACATTGACGGATGGGGCAAGGTATGCGAATTGCGATTGTAGATTGTTTGTTGAAAGAGCACCGAAACCGGGAGGCAAAAGTCTCCCGCCAGAAAGGGTTCATGATATCCTGCACATCCTTCAAAACCTCTGTGGACCGGGAAGCCGAGGTTGCAGCCACAACTGCAGATTGCTTGCCGCAGCCTGCTTGCTGAAGGTCCGGTCCGAGCAAGGAGATTCGCGATGATCAGACGCCAATTCATGAAAACGGCCCTGGCTGCCGGTCTGACCTCGGCGGCCGTCCCGGCCGCATCGGGAGCAGGCCGGCCGGCCCCCGGAGCCAGCGGTCACGGAGGCAAGAAGAAGCCCCGAATCATGTTCTATAACGACGCTCGCCATCCGGCCATCTACATGTACGAGCCTCCCATGGAGAAGGAGCAGTTCGAGGCCGCTGTGGACGAGGTGCTGGGAACCCCAGTCGACACCCTGGTGTTCGGGTTGGGAGACGGGCGCACCGTTTTCCACAAGACCGAGGTCGGAGAGATCTGGGGAGATCCGGTCAAGAAGTGGCCTCACCTGATCTTCCGCCGGGCCCACCAGAACGCCAAGATGATGCTGGAATCGGGGCAGGATCCCTTGCGCATCGTGTGCAACCACGCCCGCGCCAACGGGCTGATGCTCTATCCGTCTCTTTTGCTCAACCGGGGGCGGGGAGCGGACCGCCATCGGGACGTTCGCGCGGCCAAGTTCACCTGGGAAAACCGGCATCTGGAAATTGGAGCCGGGGGCGACCTCGATGAAGGCTTTAACGGGTCGAGGCAACTGGACTTCAAGCACCGGGAAGTGCAGGACGAGCGTTTTGCGCTCATCGAGGAAGTGCTGAAGAATTACCCCATCGACGGGTTCGAGTTGTGGTTCGGCCACCACTATTTCTTTCACCCCAAGGAAGTGGAAGCCGGCCTGGAAACCATGACCGCCTGGGTCAAGCGGGTCCATAAGGCCGTCAAGGCCAGCGGCAAGGATCGGGAGCTGGCGGTTCTGGTCCCCGCCAACATCGAGTGGGCCCGCTCGCTGGGGCTGGACCTGCCGGAGTGGATCCGACAGGGCATCGTGGACGTGATCAACGGCCAGAACTACTATCAGAAGATCGACAACCTGGCGGACTTCCGGCCTCTGCTCGAGATTGCCAAGGGCACATCCTGCCGCATTCACGCCGGCACCAACGCCATCCTGAACTCGGACCGCGTCAGCGGCGGCACCATCGAAATGATCCGCGGCGTGGCTTGCAACTACTGGGCCCAGGGAGTCGACGGCCTCTACCTCGGCCAGTGGTTCGCCGGCACCAACTGGCCCTATCAGGCTCCCTTCTACGAGCAGTTGAGAGAGGTTGCCTATCCCAAGCTCATGGCTCCCAAGGACAAGTTCTACATGGTCCCCACGGCCGATCAGACTCGAAGCAGGCCTCCGACCCAAACGGCTCCCCTCCCCGTCGAGCTCAAGGAAAACCGGCCCATCAAATTCGAGCTGCCCATTGCCGACGATCTGCCTCGCTGGGACAAGCAGAAACGGGTTCACGAAGTGCTGCTGCGAATCCGTCTGGCCGACAGCACCGAACTCGATCGAGTGACGTTCAGGTTCAACGGCAAGGAGCTGCCCCAATCCCAGGCGCGCAAGATCAACCACCTCTATCGAATGCATGCGCCTCGTTTCCGGGTCAACAACAGCTACTGGTACATCTACCGGCTGGACCGGGACCACTGGCCCAAGCAGGGCAAAAACACTATCGAGGTCACCCTCAACAAGCGAGACCCCGACATCACCCCGGCGCTGCAACTCCGGGACATCGAGATAGAGACCCGGTACTTGATGGGGAGGAATTATTACCGCAGCAGCGAGGATACCGATCTCGGCCCCGCGACGATTTCGAGGCCGCAAGCCTAGTCAACATTTCTCAAGAGGAAAACACGAAGGAGAAAAGAGTTATCCACGAAGTGACACGAAGGACTACGAAGGGCCACTAAGGGGTCGGAGAAGGCTGAAGAGGGTTCCGCCAATGGTCGGGAAGGGAGAAAAGATTTCCACCGAGGGCGCTAAAGCATCTGTCAAGGCGGCAAAAGAGGAATGCGCGAAGGAATTCCAAGGGGTTGGAAAAGAATCGAAAGGGGTCCGTGAAGGGCCACCAAGGACACGGAGGAGGAACCAACGGCATGCGTCCTTTGACCAGAATGGGGACAGTCCTTTTTCTGCTGGTTTGCTGGTGCAGCGCACCTGCGCTTTGGGGGCAACCGCCCCCGGAAGTTCCCATGACCCAGATTCCCCAGATCGCCCGGTTCGCCGGAGACCGGCAGGTGGCCGACCGCTTCGCCGAATTGGCGGAGTTCTCCATTCGACTGCTGCAGTGGAAGGACACGGACCGTCCCTCCGTGATCAAGGCGCAACGATGGCTCAAGTCGGAAATCTACAAACAGACCGCTCTGGGGGGCGGAGCCAGCACTCCGACCCTGGCCGAGGCCAGCCGCATGGCCGGCGACGGCTACTGGTCGCTGCGGAGCCCCCATCTGGTCAAGATCGAGTTCGGGGACGACATCGAGGTGATCCAGAGGCCGCGGGAATTGCGCCTGCTGCAAGGAAAGCCCTTTCCGCTTCCGGTGGTCCTGAGAAACGGTGCCGCGGCCCCTATGACGGTCAGCCTCAAAACGGCCGGCACGAAAGGAACGGCGGTCCACACGTTCCGACTGCAGCCCGGACAAGCGGCGGGCACCTACATGACGTTGCACACGGACGTCGAATCGGAGGCAATGCCCAGCCTGGAAGCGCAAGCCAAAGACAGGACCAAGCCCATTCCGCTGGAGGTTTCGGCGGTCCCGCCCGGCCGGCTGAAGGTGCGGGTGCTGGATGAGGAGGGCTCGGCGACGCCGGCCCGGATCTACCTCACCGGCTCCGACGGGCGGGCCTATTGGCCGTCAGGGGCGCAGGAACGGGTATCCAACGCCGACTACGGGCAGCCCTTCGGCGGGGACTATTACTTCTACAGCGGCGGCGAGTTCCAGGTCGATCTGCCTCCCGGGGAAGCCACACTGGAGGTGGTGAAGGGTTTCGAATACCAACCGGTCTCCCGGAAAGTCTCCGTCGTGGCCGGCGGTTCCGGCACGGCCGAAGTCCGGCTGCAAAAGCCCTTCGACCTGCGCCGGCAGGGTTGGTTCTCCGGAGACACCCACATTCACCCCAACGTCTACGACGATCGTCTGATGCGGCCCGCCGACGTCCTCCTCATCGCCAAGGCCGAAGACCTCAACCTCCCCCAGTTGCTGGTCTGCAACGACGTTTCCTCCCACATCAACGACCGGCAGTATTTCCAGGGGCGCCCCCATCGTCTCTCCGAGGAGAACACCATCCTCTACTGGAACCAGGAGATGAGGGCCGGGGACGTCAACAACCACGTGGGCTACCTGGGCTTGAAGACGCTGGTTCAGCCGGCCTACGTGGGCTGGCCCAGGACTCTCTTCTCCTTCGACTATCCTCCCAACTACCAGATGGGTCTGGCGGCCAAGGCGCAGGGGGCGGTGGTCACCTACGTGCACCCCGGGTTGCCTTCCCAATACCCGGTGGATATCGCGCTGGGGGCCGCCGACACCATCGACGTGATGTGCCAGCGCAAAGAGGAAGTCAACACCGAACACTGGTATCAACTGCTCAACTGCGGATTTCAATGCCCCATCTCGGCGGGAACCGATGCCTTCCTGAACACCCCCTACCACCTGATCGCGGGCGCCGGGCGGATCTACGTCCGGGCCGGTTCCCCCCTCGCCTATGAGGGCTGGCTCAAGGCCTACCGCGAGGGGCGCAGCTTCGCCACCAACGGGCCGCTGCTGAAGTTCCGGGTCAATGGGAGAGAAGCGGGAGAGGAAATCCGTTGGAAGACCGGGAACCTCCCGTTGGAGATCGAGGCCGAGGCCGTCTCCCACGTGCCCATGACCCGCATGGACCTGATCGTCAACGGCCGGGTCGCAGCCAGTCAAGAGGCCGAAGAGGGCGGAAAACTCATTCGCCTGGACCGCGAAATGGAGATCTCCGACAGCGCCTGGGTGGCGGTGCGGGTCTACGGTGGCCCCCACAAGCTGATCCCCAACGATACGTCTCTTTACGCTCACAGCAGTCCCGTGTATTGTTACCGGGGAGACAGGAAGATCGCTTTCAGGGAGTCGGCCGCCTTCTTCATCCGGCAAATCGACCAGCTCATCCACAGACTCGAGACCCAGGGGGTTTTCAGGGATTCGGCCGACAAAGAGGCCATGTTTCAACTGTTCCGAAAGGGACAGCAGGTATACCGAAAGATCGAGGCCGAGGCGGATCGGTGACCGCCCGGCGCCTGCGATCTGCAATCAATAACAAGTAAGGAGAAACAAGATGATTCGACGTGAGTTCATGAAGTCGGCCGTAACCCTGGGAGCGGTTTCGGCAAGCGGCCTTTCGCTGGGTGCGGCGCCTGCTGCCCTGCCCAAGAAGAAGGGAAAGGCCAAGTATCGGGGCGGCGTGTTGGGTCTGGGCTGGATGGGCGTGCTCTACGACATGGGCACGCGCGACTACGAGAACATCGGGGGTTCCTACAAGGATCCCAAGTACGACCTGGAGAGCGCCAAGCGCCCCACCCCCGACTGGCTGGACGTCCACCGCAAGTTCCACCATCACGACCATCCCGGCCGGGAGGGACTGGTGTCCACCTACGCCGAAGCCATCTGGGACCGGCCCGAGGTGGAGCTGGTGGCCGGCGCCGACCGCGACGAGAAGCGCTTGGCCATGTTCGGCGAGCGCTACGGCATCGAGGCCCTATACACCGACGCGCTGGAGATGTACGAGAAGGAGAACCTGGACATCCTGGCCATCGCCACCAACACCAAGGGCCGCTCCTTTCTGACGGTCAAAGCGGTGGAGGCCGGAGTGAAGGGGATCTTCGTGGACAAGCCCATGACCTTCACCCTGAAGGAGGCCGACGACATGGTCAACGCCTGCGCCAAGGCCGGCGTGCCCCTGGTGGGCGGGGCCACCACGACGTCCCATCCGTCGTTCGGCAAGGCCAAGGAACTGATTACCACCGGCGCCATCGGGGACGTTACCTCAATCGAAGCCCGCGTCCCGCTGTTGTCCCAACACCAGGACTGGTGCTACTTCGTGGACAGCGAACTGGACTGGGTCAGCGGCATCGGCGACAAGCCCCGGCGGGAGCGAGGCAGCAGCGAGTTCATGGGACAGGGGATCATCGTGGCCAAGGACGGCACGGTGGTCCACATCCGGGATGGAGCCCCTACCGTCAAAATCTCGGGAAGCACGGGGGAGATCGTCTTCGACGGCAAACGCTGGACCCTGTGGCAGGATGTGGACACCCTCTCGGGACGCAAGGGGCGGGTGGAGATGCCCTGGCCCGATCCCCAGTGGGGCAGCATGCGCACTCCCTGGTGCCTGGACGACCTGATCGCTACCATGGAAGGCCGCATGAAGGAGCCCAAGAACTCGGGGCGCATCGTGAGGGCGGCTCTCGAGGCGGAATTGGCGATGAAGCAGTCCTCGGCCCGGGGCGGCGAGCGCATCCAACTGCCGCTCAAGGACCGCAGCCTGGGGCTGACCTACGACTGGTTCCGTTAGTTCTGCAAAGCGGGTTTCTGAGGCAGGACACCGATTGTACCCATTCCCGACATTCGCCTGGGAGAGCAATCGACCGGGAACAAAGGAGGACAACCATGATTCGACGCGACTTCATGAGGTCTGCCCTGACCCTGGGGGCTGCCTCCGGGGCCGGTCTCTCTCTGGGCGCGGCGACCGCTGTAGCGGCCAAGAAGACCTCCAAGCCAAAGTATCGGGCCGGCGTGGTCGGCCTGGGATGGACGGGGGTCCTCTACGACGTCGCCAAACGGGACGGCTCACACCGCCAGGGCCCCTGGTGGGATCCGGCCTACAAGGTGGAGGACGCCAAGCGCATTACCCCCGAAGTGGACGCCCATCGCCAGTTTCACCACCACGACCACCCGGGCAACGAGGGATTGCCCTCTTCCTACGCCGAGGCCTTGTGGGATCGCCCCGAGGTCGAGCTGGTGGCCGGAGCCGAGCGGGATGTGAGCCGCCTGAAGATTTTCGGGGATCGCTACGGCCTCAAGGCCCTCTATACCGACGCCCTGGAAATGTACGAAAAGGAGGCGCTGGATATCGTGGCCGTCTGCACCAACACCAAGGGCCGGGCCTTCCTGACGGTCAAGGCTGCCGAGGCCGGAGCCAAGGCTATCTTCACCGAGAAGCCCATGGCCTTCACCCTGGAGGAGGCGGACCGCATGGTAAAGGTCTGCGCCGACCGGGGTATCCCTCTTTGCTGCGGGGCCATCACCACCACTCATCCCTCTTTCGCCAAGGCCAAGGAACTGGTGAACGGCGACGCCATCGGCGAGGTGAGATCCATCGAAGCCAGAGGCCCCAGCGCCCAGCATCAGAACTGGTCCTACTTTCTGGACAGTCCGCCGGCCTGGGTGAGCGGCACGGCAGACACGGATCGCCGTCCCGGAGGCAGCACCGAGTTCGGCGGCCAGGGCATGCTGGTGGCGGAGAACGGACAGGTGGTCCACTTCCGTAAGGGAGCCCCGGGGGTGCGGATCAGCGGGACCAAGGGCGAAATCCAGTTCAGCTTCCGCACCGGCTGGCAATTGATGCAAGAAGTGGAGCCACCCTCGGGCAGAAAGCAGATGGTGGAGATGCCTTGGCCGGAACCCCGGTTCATTCCTCCTTACGGGGCGGTTTACTGCCTGGACGACCTGATGAAGTGCCTGGCCGGAGAGATGGATGAACCCAAGAATTCCGGCCGGCGGGTGGCCACCGCCATCGAAGTCGAAATCGCCCTCAAACAGTCCTCTGCCCAGGGCGGCGCCCGGGTCTCCCTGCCCCTGCAGGATCGGTCCCTGGGCCTGCTTTACGACTGGTTCCGGTAGAGAAAGGAAGGCTCCTTCCATGACCGAGTCCATCGTGGATTTTGACAAGCTGAGAGTGGTCGACCTTTCCAAGCCACTGGACCCCGCCACCGAGAAGAGGCGCTGCAAGCTGCATCGCCATCACACTTTTATCGGGGGGGTGGACGGATACCATGCCCATATCGACATCACCTCCCACCTGGGCACTCACCTGGAGTTTCCCTACCACTTCAGGGACGAGTGGAAGGACGGCATGAAGCTTCCGATCGAGCGCTTTCTGGGACGTGGCATCCTGCTGAACCTGGAAACCGCCCGCCCGCGGGAACTGATCCGGACCGAAGACCTGGAGATGGCCGACCGCGGCCGGGTACGGCCGGGGGATACGGTTCTGCTGGACTCTCCCTTTCACAGCACTCCTTTCGTCCATTCTCCGGACGATCAGCGGCCCGACATGTCCGAGGAAGTCGGACACTGGTTCCTGGAAAAGAAGGTCAAGTGCGTGGGCTGGGGTGACGGCATCGCCATCGAGAACCACGTCCAGGGCTGCATCGCCTGCCATGAGCTGCTGCTGGGGAATGACATTCTCCTGCTGGAGGTGGTTTGCAACATCGATCAGCTCAGGGAAGAAACCTTCATGATCACCTTCACCCCGTTGCCCATTCACGGCCTGGACTCCTGTCCGGTCCGGGTGGTGGCGGTGGAGGGCATTCCAGGAGTCTAACCCCGCAAGCCGGCCCCACCGCGACCGAGTCGTCGAATCCACCTGACGGAGGCAAATAGCCATGCTGGGACTCCAGGCTCTGGACTGGGCCATTCTGATCGTCTACATCTGTATCGTGGCCTACCTGGGCCTCTTCCTGGGAGCCAGGAAGACCCGCTCGCTGGGTGATTTCTTCATCGCCGGCGGAAGCTGGGGAAAGCTGCCGGCCTTCCTCTTCAATTTCAGCTCGGCTCTGGCCGGGGCCGAAGCCGTGGTGGTCAGCGCCGCCGCCTACCGAAGCGGGCTTTCCGGCATCTGGCTGTGGTGGTCCCAATTGCTGGCCACCCCCATGTACTATCTCTTCTCGGTGGTCTACAAGCGGGCCCGCGTCTTCAACATGGCCGAATTCTTCGAGCTGCGCTTCGGTCCCGGCGTGGCCACCCTCTATTCGGTCCTGGGGCTGCTCATCTCGGTCAACTTCATCGGGATCTTCATCACCGGCGGAGGAAAGGTCCTGTCGGCCACCACCACTCTCTCGGTGGACTCGGCCGTGCTGATCTGCTGCACCCTGGTGGCCCTCTACGTGGCCACCGGCGGCGCCATGTCTTCCCTGCTCACCGATCTCTTCCAGGGCATCCTCTGCCTGGTAGTGCTGAGCTTCGGCCTGCTCCCCTTTCTCTGGAAGGCCGCCGGCGGCTACGAGGCCCTGGCGGCTCTGCCCGAGTCGACCTGGTCGCTGCAGTCGGTGGAAATCCCCTGGACCTATGTGATCGCCCTGCTATTTTCCGGCGCGGTGGGATCGGTGGTGGCGCCCAACATTCTGACCTGGATCGCCATTGCCCGCGACGAGAGGACCGGCACCCAGTGCGGTTGGGCTCACGTCTGGAAGCGGCTCATCACCATCCTCTTCGCCCTTTACGGGATTCTCTTCGCCATCTACTACCCCGGCCTGGAAGACCCGGAGCTGGCCTGGGGAACGCTGATGAAGTCGCTGCTGCCGGCCGGAGTGCTGGGACTGCTGGTAGCCAGCTTCGCGGCAGCCCTGATGTCTTCGGTGGACACCTTCGCCACCACCACCTCGGGGCTGATGGTCGACTACCTCTACCGCAAGCGGCTCTTCCGCGACCGCTCGCCGCGCTTCTACATCACCCATGCCCGGATCTGGGGGTTCATCGCCGTCTTCCTGGGGTACGTCACCACCCGCTTTCTGGAAAATATCATTCAATACATCGAGTTGGGCTGGTCGCTGATTTCCTTCATCTCGGTGCCGCTCTATTTCGGCCTGGTCTGGAGACGGGCCAATCGCCAGGCGCTGTGGGCCGGGGTGACGACCGGCGCCCTGCTGTTCCTGTGGCTCAAAGTGTGGCTGCAGGCCTCATTCGAGTACACGGTCTTCATCCCCACCCTGGCTTGCGCCCTGGTCACCTGGCTGGTCAGCCTTCGCACGCCTCCGGAAGACGAAACCTTGCTCAACCGCTTTTATGCCATCCTGAGCACCCCGGTGGGCCAGGATGAGAAGCTGCTCGAGGCGGGCATTCAACTACCCGCCATGGCCGGGACCGAAGCCATCCCGCCGCCGGCGCCAGACCCGGAGAAGATCCATGCGCTTTACCGCTTCTACGCCCGGGACAAGATCTACGGCCCCTCCAGCGCCATCGAATTGCGGCGGGAAGCAGGGCTTCAGTGGTTCTACAGGGGTTTTGTGTCGATAACGCTGTGGTGCCTGGGCCTGATCGGGGCGGCCCTGGCTTTCTCCTGGTGGATGCAGTCCTGACTTACCTGAAACAAACGAAAAAAGACAAAAGGAAAAAAGAAAAAGAGTAATCCACGAAGGGGCACGAAGGACGACGAAGGGCCACCAAGCGGGATGGCTCTGCCAAGAATTGTGCGGGCGGGACGCCCGCGCTCCCGGGTGGGGTTCATCCCATGGCAACAATCGACTGGTTGATCCTGGCGGCTTACCTGGTGCTGATCATCTTCATGGGGGGCTGGTTTGCCCGCCGCCAGAACAGCACCGAAGCCTTTTTCCTGGCAGGGCGCTCCGTCCCCTGGTGGGCGGTGGGCTTCTCCTTTTTCGGCTCCTCCATCAGCACCGGGACCTTTCTGGCCTTTCCGGGTCAGGGGTACGGGGGCGACTGGATTCCCCACCTCTCCCACCTGATTTTCCCCGTCATTGCTGTTCTGGCCGCCTGCTGGGTGATTCCCTACTACCGGCAGAGAGTCCGCATGAGCGCCTATGAATTTCTGGAACAGCGCTTCGGATATGGCACCCGCTGCTATGCCTCGTTGATCTACGTCATTTACCACCTTTTCCGCAATGGAATGATCCTGTTCCTGATGGCCAAGGCGCTCAACGCCATGACGGGATGGGACGCGGCGGCCATTCTGGTTGTCTGCGGCATCCTGGCCCTCCTCTACACCATGCTGGGAGGCCTGGAGGCGGTGATCTGGACCGACGTGCTGCAATCGGTCACCCTGTTCGGCGGGGGGCTGTTCTGTCTCTGGTTTCTGACCCTTGGCTCGGACGGAGGCGCCTTTCACCTGTTCCAGGTCGCCGGGGAGGCCGACAAGTTCAAGCTGGTGGATTGGTCCCTGGACCTGTCCCACCCATCCATCGTGGTGATCGTTCTCTACGGACTCTTCCATCACGGCACCTACTACACCACCAGCCAGGACGTGGCCCAGCGCTACCTGGCCGCCTCCAGCACCCGCTCCTCTCAAAAGGCCCTCCTGTGCGGCGGGCTCAGCATCGTGACCACCTGGACCCTCTTCCTGCTGATCGGCTCTCTTCTCTATGCCTACTATCAGATTCACCCCGGCCAGCTGCCAGCCGAAATCGCATCCAAGGAGACCCAGATCTTCCCCTTCTTCGTGATGAACACGATTCCCCCCGGAATCACCGGACTGATCCTGGCCGGCATGTGCGCGGCCGCCATGTCCAGCCTGGACACCACCATCAACAGCCTGGCCATGATCACCGTTCGGGACTTCTACCTTCACTTCCGTCCCCGAGCCAGCGACCACCGCCAGCTTATGCTGGGGCGGATCGCTTCCGGCTTTTGGGGTGTTCTGGGAATAGGCTCGGGGTTGTTGATGCTGGCCGGCGTGGAGAGGGCCTACTACTTCGGCGCCACCGTGAGCTCGTTCATCGGAGGCGGTATTCTGGGACTCTTCCTGCTGGGGATGTTCGTCCGGAGAGCCCATACCCGCGGCGTCTGGGTGGGGGTGATTACCGGAATAGCGATTTCGGTTTGGGGGGGAGCCGACACTATCCTGGAGATGCTGGGCGCCTCGCCCGGGCTCATCGACAGCCTGCGCTTTCCCTGGCACCCCTGGATGATCATGGGCCTGGGAAACATCGCCTCCTTCACCGTGGGCTGGCTGGCCAGCGTGGTGCTGCCCGACGGGAGGAGCGACAGCGCCAACTCATGAGGCAGTGCGGCGGACGACTTCAAATGAAAACCCCCAGGCGGAAGCCCGGGGGTTCGAGTAAGCCGCGAATGCGGCGGTAGCATTTAGCCGTGGGCGTAAGCCCATGGAAAGGTCGGCGTTGGAGTTGAGCCGCGAAGGCGGCGACTACAATAGAAAACTTGTAACTTCTCATTATAATAGACTTACTGTGGTTTGTCCTGTTGTAATCCCCTCATTATATCCCTCTAATTGAACGGGAATCCACTGGACTATTCAGGACGTTGGTGGACAGTAACTGTTCGGTCAGGCCGTGATGGCTTGGACCCGGACGAGGTTGGAGGTGCCTGCAATCCCAGTCGATTCGTCGGTTCTGCTCGTTGCGCCTCCCACGGATGGCGGATGGACTCCACGGCTTGACCGAACAGTTACGGTGGACAGGTCTTACGGTAACCGTTCTTCCACGGCTTGACCGAACGGTTACTGGCGGACAGGTCAACCGATTGATCAACCCTGGAGCCTCTGCGGCCGAGGCCGACATACTGCTTCTTCCAGAGCCAAAACGTCTGCCCCGCAATGCGTAACTTGTGGGCCGACAATGCTGGTCGCCGAAACCCCCAGATCGTGTCTCTTCACTGCTGCCACGATCTGCTCAGTCAAGAATCGTTTGCGTTTCATCTGACACCCTCCTTCTTTTCCTGGGAGATTGTGAGAAATCACATTCTCAGTGGATCAGTTATTTGGGAAGACCCTCAGTTGAAATTCAATCTTCCATAAGTTCTTCGTGCTGGTGTTGGAACCAGGTTTGGCTCTGCCACGACATCCCCCCGCTGCGTATACCTCCATCACACCACCTCTCCTTTGACTTTAGCCTTCCGAGCCAATTCCGCCAGGTACTCCGTGATCACTCTCTGAACCTCACATGTAATGTCTCGACTCGTAACAGACCGCGCACTCGTCCCCCTGAATAGTTCGATCTTTCTTGTGTGCTTCGTGATGAATGTGAGGTTTTTTGTTCTTGGCTCCGCGTATTCTAGACGCAGTAGAGGTGTCGAACCGGTGTCGTCAACCGGCCAATATAGTGTAAATTCATCCTTTTCTAGGTGTTGCAAAAATGACTTGATATCCGGCTCTAACACTGAAACCGAAGTAACAAGTGCTGTCGCCCATTCCCAACGCCCGGCTTCCCTCAGACCTGATTGGAGTGCCATGAACTCCGTAAGTCCAAGATAGAGATATTCGATTGCTTGCCTCGCATCGGCAGCTCTCCCGTAGGAGTTGGGGAAAAACGGATAGTCTTGGCTTAGCTTTTCTTCAAATGCATCCAGGAATTTCTTGGGGTTAGTCTCGTCGATAACTTCTCCATAGTGCTCCACTATTTCTTCCAGATCGAACATTGCATAAAAAAGCTTCTGCTTTGCCTCAAAGAAAGCTGATCGAATCGAACCGCAGTTCCTCGTTTGAAAGTCGTACGCATACGGCTCGGGAATTGAATCAAGTTCGACTCGGTATGGTGTCAGGCGTGTCAGCGTCCGGTCAGATGGAATTGTAACTTTCGGTGCATTGTATGAGTGTAAGACCTCGTTGAGAGTGACTTTTATATCGGATTGGTTGCCTCCTAGCGCGCTAAGTAAGTCTTGGCAGAACCGGATAAGCTGCGCTTTCTGTTCTCTCAGAACATTAGCAGGTTCAAGGGATTCATCCCAGAATGCCGGATACTTCTCATCAATGAGGTCGGCGAGCTTTTCCCCGGAAATAAAACGAATCAGCTTTCCAAGGTTATTTTTTTCCAAAGTCGAAAAAATTGACGTTTCCGCACCGCGGAGTATTCTTTTTGAGGTGACTATCCAGACCCGGTTTATTGATACTTTCGTCATCCCGAACAAATCCTCATACGGGATATCAAAGCACTGCTGCACTTGGTGAAGGACCGCGCTGAGACCTGTTGAAGACGAAACACTCCCGCTGAGATCGACAGCCTTTGCAATGACCGCTAGGTACTCGCGTTGACCCAACAGGCCGTCCGTGTAAGTAATGATATCTTTACCGCGCTCCTGAGGCCCGTGGTAGATCGTCGGTGCCTTACAACCAAGTCTCGTCAACAGGGGAAGTAGAACGTCTTCTCGAAGTCCCTTCTCATCGAGTTCACCGAGTTTCCTGAGTTTTTCCGGGTCAGCCATAATCACCCCGATGCTGTCTGTACTTTAATCTTGTGCAGTCTTGCCACCAAGTTATCGCTGTTTAAGTAGGGAACTCACGGCAGGGCCGTGCCGAACACCACGGGCAGGATCGACGCAGGTGAACAGCTTTGCTTGGCGCGCATCGAAGGTTTCCTGAATTCCCACTTACGCTGTGATGCATGCAACCCTTCCGCCATTTGACGTGTTCTTTGGTAGTCCACCTCACGAATGACTCTTCTTGAAAGCACGTGGCCAGTGCCCCGCGTCGCCGACCGGTACCTGCTTACCTGGCTTGCGCTGGCTCGACGCAATGAGTCAACCAGTGTCGGTTTTGGCCGTTTTGCACATGCCGTCCCACAACCTCTATTCTGTCGGACTCTGCCTCCATTTAAAGACGACGGTTCAGGTACTCATCGCCATCCTGCGACCGAACTGAGCCATGGCGAAGAAAGCTGCTATGGTTGCGGTAATGTCCGACGTTGGGAGCTCCAGAGCGAGCGATCGGTCCACGGCGGCGACGTGCCCAAGTACAAAAAAGGTACTTCCGTGCCCTAGTCATCGCGACGTAAAGCAATCGCCGCTCTTCGGCGATCTCGGCATTTGGCCTCGGCATGATGCCCTCCTCCAACGCTGCAACAACCGTTGCTTGTACTGTGAGCCCTTTCGATGCCGCCATCGTCATGAAGCGAACGCCTTCGCTTTTTGATGCCGCGAGATCCTTACCGGCCGGGGTTACCTGACTCAGGAAACGATCGAATTCATCCGCCCCGATGAAGCTGTCGATTTCGCACAACAAATTTTCTAGGTACGCAGTGAACCCGCAGAAGACATCTTCCACCGGAATAGAGATCATCCACTCATCGACGACGAGGAGTTCATAGTTTAAGCCGCGCCGGATCCAGTCATTGCCACTGGCAACGTCATTGGTGTTGAGGAAATTCCTGATGGAGCGCGTTTCACTTTGCGAACCATTGCAAGACTTATTCGGGAAATCCCTTGGCTGCGTAATAAGTCAACGCAATTTGAAAACGCAACACTCGCAACACTCGCACCTTAAACGGGACAGTACTGAGATACGATGATACGTTTCTGCGAACTACCCTTGCTTGGCCCATTTTGCCCCTAGACACCAAAGAGTCTTCGGGGTTTCTCTCGTCTCCAGTGTTATTGTCCGAGGAATATGGGAGAATAAAGCTCGTGCGGCGTAAACGAGACGGTTTGATTCCCGCAGGTGATGCCTCGGCGGGCTTGGCAGCCCGGTCCATGCGACCCTCAAAGCCTCGCCCCAGGCGCTGGACCGCTTCACCCGCTTCGATTGGGTGAACCAGCTTGTCGGTACCAGTGAAGTAGAGGCCTTCATGGGGTGCGTGAGGTGATGGATGCAGTACACAGCACTAAAATCAATTATCGCTTCCCAGAAAAGCCCGGCTACGCCTCAAAATCCGTCCGAGTCCTTCTTCATAAAAACTAAACGGGTCGCTCCGTACATCGAGCCAGGCTTTTCAAAGGCTGAGTTCCCCAATGAGAAGCCTTCGATTCTGCTGGTGTCAGCCGTAGGTGCATCCGGCAAGACAACCACCGCCCATGCTCTCTCGTTCGATATTCGACTACCTATTCTTGACCTAGCCAAGCACAAAGCGGTCGGCGACAATACGCTCACTGGCATTCTCACGACCGCTTACTCGAGTGATAAGGTAGGAACAGTTCTGGAAGGTCTTCACAAGGGAACCCACGGTATCATCATTGACGGAATCGACGAGGGGAGGTCTAAGACGACGGAGCAGGGGTTTGAGGCGTTCCTCGACGATCTAATCCAGCGATCCCAAGGATCGCCTAGCACGGCAATCGTGGTTTTTGGACGCAGCCAAGTCATTTTAAGCACTTGGTTTTATCTTGAAGAACGAAGTGCTCAAGTTGGGATGGTAGAGCTTGATCCGTTTAACCTCAAACAGGCAAAGGCATACATCGATTCCTGCATGACAGAGGCGAGTATCGATCAGCAAGAGACCTACGAACAGGCACGCGATGGGGTTCTTGCCAAGCTCAACAGGGCTTTCTCACCTGTTACATCCAATGACAAGAAAGACAAGGATATGTTCTTGTCGTTCATTGGCTACCCTCCCGTTCTTGAGGCTATTGCGACGCTGCTGCGAGAAGAGAGCAATTACCATCGTATCCAGCAAACATTGAGTGCTGGAATCGAAGGCCAGTTGGAAACGGGACTTCTCATCCGCATTTCCGATTATCTGTTAGATCGCGACCGCCAAGAAAAGGCCCTTCCCAATTTCATTGAAGAGATCGCAGACGATGCTGGCGGATCCCTAGGGCAAACGTTGCGAGGGTCGCTCTATAACCGCGAAGAACAATGCGCGAGAGTCCTCTCACGAGCCCTCAATCGCCCATTTCCCCTGCAGATTATTGAGGACAATGCGTTAAACGAACGCTACGAGAACGCTGTGGGAGGCTGGTTCCAAGACCATCCATTTCTTAACGACAAGTGCTTGCGCAATGTTGTTTTCGCAGCTTTTGCGGTTACACGTTGTACGCTCAGCGATGTTCGTGAGTATCGGGATCTCGCTCATGACTATGCTGTAGCATATCGACCGACTTATCATCTTCTGTATATCCTAGCCCAACTCTCGGAAGGATTCGAGGTCGAGGTCGAGGTCCGGTCTTTCAACATGCTGATCCAATCCTGCTCAGAGTTTCTGGGCATCAATGCTGATATCTCGATCGACATTGCTGGGAACTCCTGGGAGGAGGAGTCTTACAGCGAACAAGATACAGACGCGGAACTCACTATTGCTATTGAATTCCCTGAGAAGAATCAGGAGCGCATATTTGTGTTCAAAGGAACAGTCCGGACCGAAATCATTCCGCTTGGGCCGTACCTTATCAACACGCGAGTAATGCTTCCCTGTGACGTCGATTTGTCGGGGGCACCAGCAGTTGAGGCGATTGGCGACTGCAGCATTTCGGCGCGAAGTGTGCATATGGACACTCCTGCTCTGATTCAGCGCGACATTTCTCGACCAAAACAGGAGGGCTCACAAGGGAACGCCGGACTGTTTATCAGCACACGCAAGGCGGAAGGTCACGCGGAGGCGGTTCGGTTTGGAGCGGGAGAGATCGAGATTCAGTGTGTCGAACATGCGCTTTATTATCCATTGGCAAAGTATGTTCGAAAGGTCGCGGCACCGCTTGGCGATTCTATGCTCCAAGAGAAGTATCGCAGACTGCGAAGAATCTTCTCGGAATTCGCCTCCCACAAGAGAGGGGGTTTGGCAAAGTACAGGGTTAAGATTGAGCACGAACGAGTATTGCGAAACCAGCTTGGAAGACGGATTCTCGCAGCACTCATCAAAGAGGGCATACTGCGGAAGGAACCGAAATTCTACTACATTGAGCCAGATCAATGTGACGCAACGCTTGGGATTTCGTGGCATCAACTTCGCCAATACGAGTCGTCCAGCAAATTAGAGAAATTCTTGAAGGGGGTGTAATAAGAGACCGCCGAACCAGTTCATTTACTCAAGGGTTGTAGACGAATACTTTGGTGACCAAGGCCTGGACGAATCGAAGAGCCTGCAAGCAATTTATCTGAATCGCACATTATCATTCGCAACGCGTACGTTACACTGCAGATAACTTGCATTTGACCTCATTGACCAGGACGAGATCCGTGGAACGCTTGAGGACCTCGGTGATGGTGGCGTTCCAGGAGTCTCCGGAGCGAGTCTCGAGTCTCGACGGCGATGGTGAGGCCTGCGAGGTCGGTTGGGATGGGTGTCGCTGTCCCCTTGGAAGCGAGATCCTCAGCCACCACCCTTCACCCTGACCGGGGTCCATCCAGGGATGGGTTCGAGGGGCGCGGGCTTGACCGGCGCGACCAGCTCATTCGCATCCGTGGGAGCGGGACCGAACTCGCGGTCGAGGGCCTCATCGATGAGGGCGGCAGCCAGCAGCCGAGGTGAGGTGCCGCTGGATGCGGAGGCGCAGGAGACGTTGACGGGTTTCGGGAGAGACGCGGATATGAAGTGGAACACGATGCAACATAAGACACACCACAACACATAAAACAACAAACAGGTTACCAAACTACACGGGGAGACACTCATCCACCATGAGCGCGCAAGGGCGCTCGATGGCCTTCCCGCCAAGGGATCACGGTGGAGGAGCGACCCTCTCTGAGGGGAAGGTAAGGGTGTCGTTTTGCTTGTCACCCTTTACCCTTCCCGGTGGCGCGCCAGCGCCGAAAAAGAGGGGGTCGCTCCCTCCACCTCCTCCACCTCCTGTGCGGTGCCACGCCGCTCCGTGCGAGGCGGGGACGCGCGGCGCCGGCGCCGCACTACCCTTTACCGCAGAGGACTCGGGGAATTCGTGCCAACCCGCTTCCAATGCGGGTTTCCCGGAACAACCTGGACCACAACGGCGAGGACTCCGCCCTCTGAGAGAGGAGCGTTGGGGTGGTCAAAAGCGTGAGCCACTTGGTGCGCCACCTGTGTGAACCACCCCCCGTCTGAAAGGTGGCCACCCATACGACGCCACGTCCTTGACCCCCGGACGCGGAAATCGTCGATCATGTCGCGGCCGTTGGAGGCCGGGTCTTCCTGCTCCCATTGGTCGATCTTCTCCATGACGACACCGAGGCCGCCATGGCGTTCGACGGTGTCCCAATCGGCAGCGGCAATGGTCTGGCGGAGGAAGGTTGCTTCCCCGGAGGTTTCCCTTTGTGGCCGGCTACCCGGAACTCAAGCCTCCACGAGGCACGGTCCAGGAGGTACACTCCCAGGCCATGGCGACCACGCGCTGCCTGTGTCTGCGCCCCTTGAGGGCTGGAGGCTTGTCCGTCTCCCCAATGGCTCCTGGGAAGCCTACGCGCGACCGAACCCCTGCACACTGCCCCTGGAGCTGTTCAGCCTCACCATCACCGTCCGGGCCAGAAGCGGTAAATCCTGGGACGCGACCGTCACTGAGGTCGTCGAGCGAGCCCCCGACCGCGTCCTGGTCCGTGCCCGAAGAGCCGGCGACGAGCCTGTCGCATCCAAGACAACCTCTTGACGTAACGGATGTGGGGGAAGGTCCGTGCCTCTCTCTTCTACCTTTTTCCGCAGCCGACACCACCTTGCTCTCTCAAGGAAAGCAGGTTGAAACATTGGCTGTTTATTGTCAAGCAACGTTGCCTTTTCTCAGCAGCCTTGTCCGTCAGTGGATTACCTTACCTTTGCCAATCTCCCTACACCTCCTGATCGCCTCTCTTGCTCCTGCCAGTGGAAAGACAAAGTAGGTTTCGCCCAATCCAGACCACCTAGTTTCTAATCGAAACTCCTGGTGTTTCGACAGCCGGCGCAAGAAGTCTTTCTTGGTTAAAATCCCCCTAAAACGCCTTCTTAGACCCGCCGTTAAATCGCCTGCTTCAAGTATCCCTGGAGGATTACCACACTGAACAAACCATTCACCAGGGGCATGGTAGAGCAACACTGTTTTTACGTCACCGTTCCACCCACTCCGATAATGAAAATAGACCATTCCAGCGTAACGCTGGCTAGCCTCACCCCCAACAAAGTTAGGCTCTTGATTGAAGCGGATTCGGATTCTGGTTTTTCCACGATCACAGCGAATCGCAATCTGGCTTTTCACCTCTCCGTATGACTTCATCGGCACCATTGGAGAAAGTGCAATTCCAGTAATGACTCCCCTCAGAGGATGGGTCTCTGCGGCAGCTGTCCATTTCTCCTGTGCCTCTCCTTTACCGCCACCCCCGGCCATAGCCGTCAGAGTCAACACGGATGAAGTCAGGAAAAACCCCGCGATGGCTACCCTGACCAGTTCCTTGTTAATCATCGTCAAGACCCTGCAAAAGCCTCAGCCTTTCAGAAAGCTCTCGTGTCAGACGCTTTTCTTGTAGAAGCAATTCGGCGTAGAAGCAATTCGGCATGGAGACGGTCTTGGTCTGTGGAAGTCATGTGGTCTAACCTCGTGAGCTGGTTGGGGGATGGGCTTCTATTGCGCTACCCTCTGACATATCCCCTGAAAGCAGCAAAGCAGTGAGATTGCCTTTAAACTATACTGCTCAGTTGCATAATCGACAGATTCACCGTGCAGTACTTGATGCCGATTTAGTGCATCAAACGACGAGCCTCTTTCCAATTCGCCAACCCATATTGGATTATTCTTATCCGGCTCCAGCAGGGCTAACGTCGTAACTATACGCTGGAGTTGAAGATTCTTCTTGCAGTCTCGTAACGTAGATTCCCGCTTCCTTGTCTGGAAAAAATTCCTGCCAAACTGGTCCCTCCAAATCCCATCGGCTTGTGTAAGGAATACTGGAACTGACAATGTATATTTTCCTGCTCTGTGAGCTTCGAATGCATCATGAAAGATTTGACTGCGATTAGGATACGATTGAGACAGTTCGCATTCTATTGAATCTATTCGCTTTCGTATATGAGAACTAATGGCATCTTGTTTACTACCAGCATCAACCCCTAATGATTCCGCAAGATTCCGAAGTTGCTTAATATCCGTGTCGGGACTCAAAAACCACCCATGATCACTCAGTATTTGCAGGTGCTCTTCTTGCTCTTTTTGCAGTTCGGCAAGTCGTTCCACATAACGAATATGAATTGACTTGATCTTCTTCTTAATCTCTGGTGACAAAGACAACTGGAGCCCGTCGCCCGTATTATTAGGATCATTCTGAATCCACTGCGTCTGCAGCCTACAAAGCTCTTGGTTTAGTCTACTCAAACATTCGTCACCGTCTTCGGGACTCGGTCCCGACGCATCAATCGTAAGGCTGTTCTGTGTTGACCGTTGACTTGAACTGTTGGCGTCATCGATCCTTGTTTCTTTCACTGATTGTCCCCCTTCCTTGTGGGGTAGTCTTTACCCAATCCCAGCACCGAACAACAATCGAGGTCTTCCCGCGAACTGACAACATCGTGGCCGGGGTCATGAAGAATTCGGAGCATCTCACCTGCCAGGAGTTGACGGCGGTGTAAGAGTTAGTGACCCTTCCAGCTTGGGAACGGGCACCTTGGCGTGTCCTCTCAATCGGATTTGCAGCTTCGCCTTCAGATACTCCATTCCCCGATTTCCCTTGATACGGTTGCAGTTTGCGCAGAGCAGCTGCAGGTTGTCGATGTGATCGGTGTGATCGGTCCCACCCTTCTGTCGGGCGATGATGTGATCCACTTCCAAGTGGCGGGCAGTTAGAATACGAGAAAGTAACTATTGGTGAGTTACTTTCTCTGGGAAAACCAAGGAGTACCAAATGGATATCGCCCATCTTGTCGTTCAGATACTTATTTGTGCCGGACTGTTTTGCTATGCAATCGAAACGTGCAAGATTAGAAAAGTCTCGCAGGAACAAGTTGAGACCTCTCAGAGACAGATCGAAATCTCTCAAGACCAGAATGAAACAATGCAGAGGCCGTGCCTAGTTCCTCTTGTTCAAAAGCGCGATGATGAGGACACGGGTACTGAGAGCATGAGGGCGAACTCACATCCGGAATATAGGGTAGTGGTCAATGGACCATCGAATCGTGTCGAACTCAAAAACATCGGGTGTGGTCCGGCCTTCAATATCCGGTATGAGCTTCAATCACCGGAAGGCGCCAGGATAAATCATTCGGGTGGCTATTTGCCGTATCTCCATGAAGAATCGGAACCAATTTGGCCGATAGCAAACACTTTGCTTCCCTTGGATGCAGACAAGGTGGTGTTTAAGTTGTCCTATGAAAGTCTCAGGGGGATTCGTTACGAAAGCGCACTGCACATTCGAAAAAGCTGCAGTGGACCCGTTGTGACCCGTTATGAGTTTCGACCCTGCTCCCCACAGTGATCCCGGCGGGAAAGCTGAAACGCTGAAGACCTAGACTCAGGTTGTCCTGGTCAAACTGGTTCTGACTGCTGCCGGACTTCGAGTCAGGTTTTTACCCTGGCTTGGCCCGCGTTTGGCCGGCCTTGCTCGACTTGGTGCAGGCAACCGATCCCTTTGACTGCTTTACTCCTGGGGCTCCGGGTGCTCCCCGGTCCCTCAGGCTAGGTAACGCGCCCAGTCGTCCATCAGGGCACGCCGGCGTACGAACAAGTCGGAGCGGGCAAAGGCCGTCTCGACACGGTTGCGGACCACATGCGCCAGGGCCGCCTCGATGACCTCCCGGGGATGGTCCGTCTACCAACGAATTCAGTTAAAGTATTTACTGGATTATACTTATATCACGTGGAGCGGCTAATGATCCTCCCATAGATCACCCTCAATCAACGTGGTATTGGAATCCGTTTCCACGCTCGGATATCGTAACCGTTCGGTCGTGCCGGTATTTTGTGCTGGTAACGAGATTCGATATTCGCTATGGTTTCGGGCATGGCGAGTCGGGACACGGAAGCGCGAGCGGTTACCGAAGGGGCTTGGCAGCCGGGGCGGCCGTGCTGGCGGCGGCAGTATGAGGAGGCGCGAGGACGTGCCGAGGCGGCGGAAGCGCGGTCGGAAGCGCTGAAGCGGGCGGAGGTGTGCGCCCGTTGGGAAGCGGGTTATTGGAAGTGGCAGTTCGAGTCGTCGCGGCGCAAGCGTCTGGCGGCGGTCGAGCAGTCGAAGGAAGCCCGCCGCGCGGGGCGGGACGCGCTGGCGCTGCGGGCGGAGGTAGCCCGTCTCGGCAAGCTGCTTGCGGATGCCGGCGTCGCGTCGGGCCGGTACAGCGAGACGTGGCTGCGCCGGGAGGTTTCCCGGTTGCGCAAGGCGGTGCCGGGGGCGGAGGTGCAGGCGGCGGAGATTCGGCGGCTGCACAAGGTTCTGTGGAAGGAGCGCGTCGACAAGGGCACGCTGCGCCGGCTGCTGCACGAGACCGTCCGGCTCTGGGATGGGACGAGGAAGCTTCGCGACCAGCACGACCGGGTTGTGACGCTGTCGGACGAGGTTGGGCGGTTGCGGTATGCGTTGCAGCGTTGCGAGGCGGTGAAGGACCGCCTGAAGGTGCGGCTGCTTCGCAGGGCGGAATCGGCGCGGGCGATGTCGGCGGCGGCGGCGGACGCCGCTCTGCGCAAGGCTCTGGGGAGGTCGCGTCGCCGGAAGGCCGCGCTGGGCCGGCTGAGGCGGGAGAACGCCCGGCTGCGGCGGACGGCACAGGCGTCGCGGCGCCGGATCGAGAGGCAGGAGACGGAGCTTGCGAAGCTGCGCGCGACCCGGGCGGTGCTGTCGAAGGCGTTGGGTGGCCGCAAGAGCGAGAAGCGGGAGAGGCCGCGCACCGGCCGCCCGCGGGGCCAGGGGCGTGGCGCTCCCGGCCACGGCCGCACGCCGCGTTGCCGACTGGAGGAACGCATCGAGGAGCGCAGTCTGCCGGCCGCTGCGCGCGGATGTTCCGGATGCGGGAAGCCCTACGCGGCGGTCGGGGTGGAAGAGTCGGCCCTGGTCGAGATCGAGGTCCGTGCCCACCGGCGGGTGATCCGGCGCCGGCGATGGCGCCGGAGTTGCGCGTGCGCCTCGTCGGCGGCGGAGGTCTCGGCGCCGCCGACGCCGCGGCTGTTCGCCAACACGCCCTACGGCACCAGCGTCTGGTCGCGGGTGCTGTATGAGCGCTACGCGTGCCTGCGCCCGCTGCAGCGGGTCGGCGCCTGGCTGGGCGACCAGGGGCTGGCGGTCTCCTCGGGGACGCTGGCCGGCAGCGTGCCCCGCTTCGTGCCGCTGTTCGAGCCGGTTGCCGAGGCGATCCTCGCGCACCAGCACGCGGCGGCGCTGCGCCACGCCGACGAGACCACGTGGCGCGTGCAGGCGCTGCGCGGGGAGGGCGGTTCGGGCCGGGCCTGGCTGTGGACCGCGGTCGGCAACGGCGCGGTGCGCTTCCACATCGACGCGAGCCGCAGCGCCGAGGCGGCGGCGAAGCTGTTTGGCGACCTGGCGCCCGAGACGGTGATCGTCTGCGACCGCTACAGCGCCTACAAGCGGCTGGCGCGGCTGCTCGGCGGCACGGTCGTGCTGGCGTTCTGCTGGGCGCACATGCGCCGGGACTTCATCGAGTGCGCCGCCGCCCAGGTCCGCCTGACCGGCTGGTGCGAGGCCTGGCTTGCGCGGATCGCCGCGATCTACCGTCTGAACGAGGCGCGGCTGGCCCGCTACGACCCCGGCATCGAGCGCCAGAGCGCGGCGTTCGACGCGGCGCAGGACACGCTCGCGGCGGCGCTCGACGGCCTGTTCGCGACGGCGCAACGGGAGCTGGCCGGCCTGCCGGAGCACGCGCGCGAGGGCAAGCCTCTGCGCTCGCTCGTCAACCACCGCGAGGGGCTCAGCGTGTTCGCCGGCCGTCCCCGGGTGCCGCTCGACAACAATCTCGCCGAGCGGCTGCTCCGGGGGCCGGTCATCGGACGGCGCCTGTCGTTCGGCTCCGACAGCGGAACCGGCGCGCGGTTCACGGCGCTGATGTACTCGGTGGTCGGCACCCTGATGCTGAACCGGATCGATGTCCTGCGCTGGCTCGAAGCGTGGCTGGCAGCCTGCGCCGACAACGGCGGCCGGCCGCCGGACGATACCGCGGCGTGGCTGCCCTGGTCGATGGACGCGGCGCGCCGGCGCGAACTGAGGGCGCCGACATGACCGCTCCGGTCGAGTGCCGCTACTACGGCCGCGACTTCACGACCGAGGAGATGGCGTTGTTGCGCGCGCTGATCGCCGGCCCGCCGGCGCTCAACCGCCACGCCCTGTCGAAGCGGTTCTGCCGCTGCATCGGCTGGTGCAAGGCCGACGGTGGGCTCAAGGACATGATGGCCCGCGTCGTCATGCTGGCCATGCACAGGGACGGCCGGATCGAACTGCCCCCGCCGAAGTGGCGCCAGAACCGGCCCGGGCCGATCACCTTCGGGCCCGACACCGAACCGCCCCTCTTGCCGCCGCCGACCACGCTCGACGCCGTCCGCCCAATCGAGATGCGCACCGTCGTGCGCGGCGACCGCCGGGGGAAGCTGTGGAACGAGTACGTCGCCCGCTACCACTACCTCGGCTACAAGACGCTGGTCGGCGCCCAGATGCGCTACGCCGTCCACGCTCGCGACGGCGCGCCCCTCGCCATGCTCGGCTTCTCCACCGCCGCCTGGTCCCTCGCCCCGCGCGACCGCTTCATCGGCTGGTCGCGGCCACGGCGCGAGAAGAACCTGCCCCTCGTCGTCGACAACCCCCGCTTCCTCATCCTGCCCTGGATCCGCATCCCCAACCTCGGCTCCCACATCCTCGCCCTCGTCCGCCGCCAACTGCCGGCCGACTGGACCGCGCGCTACAAGACCACCCCCGTCCTCATCGAGACTTTCGTCGAGACCCCCCGCTACACCGGCGCCGTCTACCGGGCCTCCGGCTGGATCCGCGTCGGCACCACACTCGGACGCGGCCGCTACGATACCGCCAAGCTCTACGACAAGCCCAAGAAGGACATCTGGCTGCGGCCCCTCCGCAAGAACTGGAAGCGCACCCTCAACCGGTAGAATCAAACGCCACGCACCGGCTCCACCGAACGGTTACCGGATATCCAACCTCTGCCGCAGACGGGTGTTTGAGCCGCATGGCGTTGGCTCCGTCGTTCCGCTGTTGCTAAAGCCGGGGCATCCGGGCATCCTGCGTACGTCCTTTCACGATCTTTCCCGGGCAATGAATGGAAGACAGTCTGAAGGCGATATCGAGGCACACTCCTCACGCACCTTCCCCATCACCGATGCTATCTTGTCCTCTTTGCTGCCGCCCAGAGTCTGGGACAAGAAAGCCAAGGAAACCCCGTATCGAAATATCAGGCTCAGCAGCAGCGCAAACAGGTTGATGAAACATAGCACTTCATCCGGCCTTCCGAGACCGCCCAATTCCTTAGGGAGCATCAATCTCTGCGGTGTCGGATGACAGCATGCCGACAGAATGTTCTTCTCCGACTTGAACAACTTGTCATACCCTCCGACAACACTCTCTCCACCATCTGACAGATATTCCGTCAATTGCTCTCTCGGCACTTTCTTCCAAATCTTGTCGATTTGCTTTTCGGCTACGCGAAACTCGGGCGCCAAGACATGCATGACCTCCGTATCGAGCTCCCAGCTCGTTATCGCCTTGACGTGAAGCAGTACTTTTCTGAGCCGGTACACGATTTCCTCATCGTCCGGGCCGATCACACGCCCGACCGGGTCCAGCTCGAATTGAATGCTGATGAGTTCCCGCAGACACGAAATGCACTGGTCGCATCCCGAGCGCAGTCGATCAACGGCTTCCTCCCTAGTCCGTATGTTCCTCATCGAACCGCCCCCTCGCCAGTCGGCGTCGCGTCACGTTGACCCGCCATCGACATCAGTTTCCGACGAAAACCCTCCGAAATTGCCGTCTGCTTTCTCAACAGTTTCGCAACCGTGTCGAAGCGATTGTCGCCCTTGAAACCATCGTCCGGACACATAGCCGCATACAAAAGCATCTCCATGACCTGATGAGTCAGATAGTCCATCAGCACGGCAAACGCATACTCGTCCTGCACAGTGTTGCAGGACCTTACTCCCCCATAGTAGGCAAGGCCCTTTAGCGCTGACAGGTTGCTATCGTAGAAACAGTTGCTCAAATGGCGGTACCAGTTGTCGCCGAACTCAAGGTCCCGGACTTTCTCCAATTCTCTGAACCTCCTTAACTTGCGAAGAGGCTCTTTCCTCATTGGATTGGCGAGGTTTATCTGATTCAGTAGTTCATCGTGATCGATCTGCCCTTTGGAAAGCCGGGTAAACGTCTGGTAGTAATCTGCGTCAATATACCGGCTGATTCTGCTCTCCGCTCCAGGAAGCTTTCCGAGGAGGTTCTGGAACAGGGAAACCACTTGTCCGGCGCATTCCAATGCCGGACGCATCTGTACAGCCAAAGAATGGATATTGCTCGATCTGTTGGCACAGAGTGCCGCGAACACATGTAGTCGCGCCTTTGCAATCAGCAGATAGCTCATTCGCCTCATCGGCAATATGGGATCATCATCGAACTTGGCCTGATCAATCGGGCGGAAGAGGTCTTCGAAATCGACTGTGGAAAGGAGGTCACTAATCGCGGCAACCGATTCCTGCAGTAATCCGGCCATACTCGCACGATACCTGGCGATCTCCGCTGCCAACGACTCCCAAACTGAAGGATTGTCCGACAAGGTTTCCTCGCTCAGATTCGTTGCCCCTGACGCACGCCTGCACCAGCATTGTTACTGAGCATTCCAGCCGTCCGCTAGCTTGGCCGGCCGCCATTCCCGACGGGTGTCATGCGACTTCGTCAAAAAACGGTTCATCAGCGAGCCACTAACCAATAAGGTGGTTCGAGGCGCGAATTCGACGACGGTAGTAGAAGATTTCGTCGCTTCGCAAATGTCCGCGTACCGCCGTTGCAGGTCAGTCGGCAAAAAAAATGACACAGAACTTCAAATTCGAAGTCGAAATAGTGCTGAGATCTGATGTTGTCTTTCCGCTATCTAACAGGTGTCGGCGGCCGGACGAGGAGTTCAGATAAGCGCACACAAATCCCGGTAAAATCAATGAACGGTTGGGCCGTATAAAATCCAACGTACTGTGAGGACGAACCCAGTTGCAGTGGATGCGCCAAGCCCCAATGACCTGCCGGGCGTCGATGGGCTGATTCAGGGTATCGTATTTTGTGCGGCAATGGCTCTTGTCGATAATTTGCCGGGCGAAAGTATACATGCAAGGCAAGCTAGGCCTTACCTAACGGTCCCGATGGTAAGCTTGCCAGCCGTCGCGGCGGCGCCGGGCGGAGCCATCGACAACGGCTCTCTCTTCGGCTCGATTGCCTTCCCGCAGGGATCAATGTGGAGGGAGCGACCCTGAAACGAGGGGCGGAAAGGTGGCCAGAGGCCGCGCCACCTTTCCCCCCGCTCGTGCCGCACCAGCGGTCAAAATATGGGGGTCGCTCTCACCACCAGCAGCCCTCCCGTGCTGCGCGTCCTCGCGCCTCGCGCCGGGCGGGAGGGGGACACGCGAGACCCAGCCTTGCATCGCTTTTTCGCAGCGGACGCGGGAAATCCGTGTCGTTCCGCCTCCAGTGCGGCGTTCCGGGAAAGTCCCTCCACCACAGCGGCGAGGACGTCGCTCTCTGAGAGTCAGGCGCTGTGGTTGTTGAAATCCTGTCACCCTTTAATGTCACCCCCCCCCGGTCCAAAAGGGTGACACTCATTTGAAGGCATCGGCGTGACCTCCAGAGACGGAAGTCGTCGATCAATCCTGCTCTAGACAAGGGCAGACGGTGGATCTTGCTGGACCCATAATCCAACCGGAACACGGGCGCAAGATAGCGGTACTCCTGGGATTCAACAGCGTCCTACCCCCACTTTGTCCAATCCACCTGATCGCAGACAACTCCCTGCCGAGCTTCCAGGGAAATGAGCCAGCTGGCAGTTGGCATCTGGTCGCCCCTTCGGAGCCGTGATCTCAGTGGATTTTTCCCGGTCCACCGGCAGTCGGTCGCGGTTCGGCAGGCCGGCCGTGACCACCGCGTCCGGGGAACGCCTGGTCCATGTGTGGCAGTCGCAGCCCGTGATCGTAGGCCCGGCCGCGAGCGGTTGTACCTAGTCGGGACCGTCCCTTCGACCGCCAGGGCGGTCAGGTCAATGCACAGAGCGGCGCGTCTCTGCTTCATGGGGCAAGGATGCCGGGAGCTGGAAAGGCAATACAAGATGAAGATTTCAGGGGCAAAGCAGTGGTCAGCGCGACCGAAACGGGCCATTACCGGCGGAAGGGCGAATGGGGGGAGTACCCCGAACTTCAATAGTGGGCCTAATCCGGGGTTTTCGGGAGCGAGAGAAATGTTGAGTCGTGGTAGATTGATCCTGGATGCCAGGAAAGAGGGGGGAGGTGAGGTCGAAGACATTGAGACGCAGGTTGGCCAATGGAGTTCCGATTTTCATGTGCCGCGCCCTTGATGGGAGCAATCTCAGGTTTTTGATTCCTTTAGCGAAAGTTACATTCGTCAATTCGCCGAGGAACAGGGTATAGCCCCAGGCATCATTGCCGGTAGGCTCCTGCAAGAAGGCCGTCTGCCGTGGGGGACGCGTTTGAAAAAGCTAAAGCTGCGGTTGGAGTGGAGGACTGCATCATGAGTGAACCGACAGAATTCAACACTGGGCCGGAGGTCACGCAATCGTCTCCGCAACCCACTGAAAAATTCGAACGGCTGAAAGATTTGTTGCGAGCGATGTTCCAACTCGACCGCGGCGATCTCGATTTCGGCCTGTACCGAATCATGAACCTGAAGGCGGCCGAGATTGAGGCGTTCCTGGAAAACGATCTGCTGCCGCAGGTCCAGACGGTGCTAGCGGAGAACACTGCAGCCGCGCAAGCGGAATTGGAAAAAGAACTCGCCGATGCACGCAAACAGGCTACGGCCGCGGGCTACGACCCCGATCTGGATCCCTCGGACACTATTATCAAGTTAAATGGGCAGCTTTCCGAGATCAAGAAGGATGCGGACGCGGAAGCCGATGTCTACAACTATCTCGCCAACTTCTTTGCCCGCTATTTCGCCGAGGGCGACTTCATTGCCCAGCGCCGCTATTCGGGCGGGGGCCGCTCGACCTACCTCATCCCCTACGACGGCGAGGAAGTGAAGCTGCACTGGGCCAATCGGGATCAGTACTACGTCAAGACCACCGATAATTACTCCTCCTATGTCTTCACCGTTGGCACTGGCGCAATGGCAAGGCGCGTCCGCTTCGAAATCGGGGCAGCTGCCAGCGAGAAGGACGACATCAAGGAAGCCAGGGGCAAGCAGCGCCATTTCCTGTTGGCCAATGAGGGAGGCTCAGAAGCGGTCGAACTCGACAACGATGAGTTGGTCGTCCGCTTCGAGCACCGGCCATTGACGGAACGTGAAAAGAAAACCTGGCCCGGCGGTGGCAACAGGCAGCAGGATCGAATCAATGAGACCGCCCGTCAACGAATACTCAAAGCCTTGGCTCCGGATTGGTTGGTGCTGCTCTCCGTTTGCGCTCCTACGGAAAGCCATCCTGAACGTACCGTCCTGGACAAGCACTTGGCTGCCTATACGGCCAAGAACAGCTTCGACTACTTCATTCACAAGGACTTGGGAGGCTTCCTGCGCCGCGAGCTGGATTTCTACCTGAAAAACGACGTGCTGAACCTGGACGATCTGGCCGTGGGGGATGCGTCCCGCCTGAGCCGCGCGCTGGCGCGGACTCGTGCGGTCCGTCAAGTGGCGGACAAGATCATCACTTTTCTTGTGCAACTGGAGGACTTCCAAAAACACCTCTGGCTAAAAAAGAAATTCGTGTTGGAAACCCATTGGTGCGTGACCTTGGACCGCGTGCCGGACGCTCTGTATCCGGCGATCATCGCCAATGGCGCCCAGCACGACGAATGGGTGAAACTGATGGGAATTGACCGGATTGAAGGCGACCTTGCCAACGGCAACACGGGTTACACTCATCCGCTCACCGTCGAGTTTCTCGAGACCAACTCCTATCTTGCGCTGGACACGCGCCATTTCGATCGCGTCTTCACGGACCGGCTGCTGGCGGCGTTGTCAGACATCGGGCCACTGGAAGACCAGTCGGACGGCCTGCTGGTACACGGCGAGAACTTCCAGGCTCTGAATCTGCTCCAAGCGCTCTACCGAGGGCGGGTGAAGTGCATATACATTGATCCGCCGTATAACACGGATGCTTCGCCGATTTTGTACAAGAATGACTATAAGGATTCTTCTTGGCTGTCGCTGATGGAAAACCGCCTGGCGCTTGCCAAGAAGCTTTTGCTGAGCAATGGCGTTTTGTGTTGTGCGATTGACGATGAAGAAGCGTGGCGCTCGCGTGCGCTGTTGCAACAAATGTTTGAAAAGGAAATTGGGGTTGCTCCGGTTCGTTCTACTCCAATTGGGCGCACTTCTCGCGGAAAATTGTCGCCGACGCATGAGTACGCCTTGTTCTATGGTGGAGAAAGCGCAGTCCCTGGTCCGTTGACTAAAACGGAAAGGGAAAAACGTAGATACCCTTATTGCGATGAAATCGGACGGTATGCGTGGCGCAATCTTCTCCGCACGGGAACCAACGACAAGCGCGCTGATCGTCCGAAATTGTACTATCCGATTTTCGTGGGCGACGACGATGTCTTACGCATTCCGGCGATGAAATGGGACGAGCAAAAAACAGAATGGCAGATTCTGGAGAGTCCCGAGGAGAATGAGACTGTTGTGTGGCCGGTTAAAAAGCAGGAGGGGAATAAGGTCGAGAAACGCTGGGAACGGGGTTGGGAGCGAGTATCCCGTGAGTCAGGTGAATACCGCGTTCAAAGGAACGGCAATGGTTCAGAAGCCCGAGAAATCAGCATCCATTTTATTCAGCGTATGGATCCTTCTTCGGTTCCGAAGACATGGTGGGGTGACAGCAAATATGCGTCGTCCAACCATGGGGCCAAGGTTCTCAAGGATCTTTTTGTGGTCAATCCCCTTGATTTTCCCAAATCCGTCGCCTTGGTGGAGGATTGCATCCGTGCTTCGGGAGGCGGCCAACAAGGCGCGCGTATCATTGATTACTTCGCCGGTTCCGGCACTACCGGCCATGCGGTAATCAATCTCAACCGTGAAGATGGGGGTAGTCGCAAGTATATTCTGGTGGAGGTTGGACACCACTTTGACACGGTCTTGTTGCCTCGCATGAAAAGGGTTGTCTATTCGCCGGACTGGAAGGACGGCCAGCCGATTTCACGCAACGGTTCCACTCAATGCTTCAAGTACATCCGCCTGGAATCCTATGAGGACACGTTGGACGGTCTTGAGTTGACGCCACGGACGGACGAACAAGGGGCACTGTTGGCCGGAAACCCTGTGCTGGGCGAGGATTACCGGCTGCGTTATGCACTGGGCCAGGAAACCTCCGAAAGCGCCTGCCTGCTGGGAAAGCATTTCACCGACCCCTTCGCCTACACGCTCTCCGTCGTGCGTGACGGTATTCGCCGGAAAACGCCGGTCGATCTTCCTGAAACCTTCAACTTCCTGATCGGTCTGCGCATCGGATCTTGCCGGAGAAGTGACGGCGTGCTCGCTATTTCGGGCGCAGACTCCCAAGGGCGGAAATGCCTGATCCTCTGGCGCAATCTAAACGAAACGGACAATACCGCGTTGGAGGCGTGGTTCGACCACAACCGTGCGAGATTCCCTGATTCGCTCGATCTCGTCTACGTCAACGGCGATCACACGTTGAATGCCCTGAAACAGCCGAATGAAAGCTGGTCTGCGAACACCATAGAACCGATCTTCAGAGAGTTAATGTTCGGAGGAAGAAATTGATGGCGAATAACCGGCCAGACATTCCTGACCATCTAACATTTTCGCAACGCTACGGTTATGCACCCTTGCCGGAACCGATGAAGCTCGGCGATATTTCGCAAGATCTCCGACGAGAGCTATGGAACGCAACTTATGCTTTCCTCGCCAAAGGCAGCGACTCCGATTGGACTACAAACCATGTCTTTCTTGCTACCGATGTCCGTGAATTTGTCGTGCGGGTATGGGGAAGATTTGCCAAAGTCCCCGAGAGTCGGGTCAGTGCTGATTACAGCAAAGTCATGAGAGATTTCGAATCTGTATTGACGCTCCAAAAATTTAATCGAGTCTTGGACCTGGTGGAGATCATGGTTGACGAACAGGAAGATTCGGATGCATTCGCGATGAAAATTGCGACGATGTTCGAAAGACACAGCGCTGCCTACTGGCTGGATACGTCACAACGTCCATATAGCTTTATTCCTCAAACCAGCCAGGAACAAGGTAAGGCTATGCGGCAGGCCATTGAGACGCTTCACCAAGGTGGTATGGAAGGGGCGGCAACCCACCTGCGCCAAGCGACAGAGCACATCAACGCGGGACAGTTTGGGGCCTCCATCGCCGACAGTATTAATGCCGTCGAATCCGTCGCGCGTGTGATTGATTCGAAAGCAAGCCAAACCCTTGGCCCTGCGCTGGATTCCCTTGAAAAAGCTGGCCTGCTGAAACATGCGGCTTTAAAAGGAGCGTTTATGAAGCTCTATGGCTACGCGAGCGACGAGCAAGGAATCCGACACGCCCTTCTTGATAAGAGTTCCCCGGATGTCGGGCTGGACGAGGCTGTGTTCATGTTCGGGACTTGTGTATCCTTTGCCGCCTATCTGGTGAACAAACACAGGAAAAAGAACAAGAGAGCCCACCAATGACAGCTCTCCAAAACCGGTTGACGCTTCATCGTTTCATCTGTCGCGAGTTTGGCTACGAGGGCCTGCACGTCATGCTAGAGCGGTTGCGGGACGTGCCGCCAGGATTCACCGTCAGTGGTGAAAGCGAATTCACCCGCGCGCTCTATCTAAATCCCAATCTCGCTGCGGTTTCGCTCGAACAACTTTCCGCCTACGACGCCAACATCGCGGCCCACAGCCGCAAGCTGCGCATGGACGGCGAGCAGGGACGGGATTGGAAGCCCTATCAGTACCTTGCTCTGCTTTTCACCGAACACTACCTGAGCCGCTATTTTGACGACCCTGAGAAGCTGTGCGCCGACTTGAACCAGGCCAAGGCCGAAGATCGCCGGACAGCTGCCATGCCCGAATACGCCCCTGATGATCTGCGCACCGTGGCCTTTCAGAGCGCGACCGGCTCGGGCAAGACCCTTCTCATGCACGCCCATATCCTGCAATTCCAGCACTACCTGCACCGATTCGGCGGACGGCTCAATAACATCGTCCTGCTGACGCCCAACGAGCAAATGTCGGTGCAGCACGAACGAGAGTTACAGGCCAGCGGCCTGCGGTCAAGGCTGTTTTCGGCTGAAGCCACCGCCGATCTGTTTTCTCCCATCGAGATCATCGACCTGAACAAACTGGCCGAAAAGAAGGGTGTCAAGCGCGTGGCCGTCCAGGACTTTGGCGACAACAATCTGGTGTTGGTGGACGAGGGACACCTGGGGGCTTCCGGCAAGGTTTGGCGCGAGAGGCGACAGGAACTGTCCCGCGGTGGCTTTACGTTCGAGTATTCGGCCACATTCAACCAGGTGGTCAGCAAGGATACGGCGCTGCTGAATGCCTATGGCAAGTGCCTGCTGTTCGACTACGCCTACCGCCAGTTTCACCATGACGGCTACGGCAAGGACTACGCCATCTCCAACCTTCCGGGCGGGACAGAGGATGCCAGCAGTCACATGTACCTTCTGGGCTGCCTGCTGACGTTCTACCAGCAATTTCGGATCTGGCGGGACAAGGGCGCGCAATGGACGGCATTCAACCTGACCCAGCCTCTGTGGGTGTTTCTCGGCAAAACGGTGACCGGCGCTAGTCGACGGGATATAGCGACACAGTCCGACGTCGTTCATATTTTGAACTTCCTGGGCTGGGTGCTGGCAAACGGCAGCGCTGCGCGCCCCATGCTCGACAACCTGCTGGCCGGAAAGTCCGGCCTGCCGGACGAGACCGGCAGGGACTACTTCGCCGGTCGGTTCGGCTACCTCGGCCGAAATCGAAAGGACGACGTGTATGCCGACCTGTGCGATGTCCTGTTCCACGGGCAGGGGGGGCTACACGTTGTCTATCTGACTGCGGGAGAGGGAGAGTTGCATCTGCGCAGCGCCGACAACCCCGTATTCGGCGTGGTCAATATCGGTGACTCGACGGCTCTCTACAAGATGCTGGTGGAGGATAACAATCCCGGTATCATCGTCGACCGGGAAGCGGGGTTCGCGGAGCAGTTGTTCCCCCAAGTGGACAGGCCGGATTCGCCAGTGAACATCGTGATCGGTGCGCGGCGTTTCATTGCCGGCTGGAATTCCTGGCGCGTGAGCACCATGGGGCTGATGCACGTCGGCGTTGGCGAAGGCCCGGAAATCATCCAGATGTTCGGGCGCGGCGTGCGCCTGAAAGGCTGGAACACAAGTCTGAAGCGTCACCGGGAAAGTGGGGCGGAACCGCCGAAAGAGGGCGTCGACCTAGCGGAATTGGAAACGCTGTATATTTTCGGGCTGCGAGCCAACTACATGCAGACCTTCCGGGACCTGCTGGAAAAGGAGGGAATGCGAGTCGATCAGGAAACGGTCGAGTTGCCGGTGACCTGGAACTTGGGAAAGAGAGCGAACCTGAAATTGATCCGTATCCGGGGCGACTGCAAGTTTGAATGTTCCGAGGAGCGCCCGATTCTGCCAAATCCTGACCAGACAGGCAGTCCTTTGGTGACGCTGGACCTGTACTCTCGCCTGCAATCCATGGCGTCTGGCGAAGCGCCGTCCGGTCCCTCTCAGCAGAAAAACTCGGTCAAACTCAAGCCTCATGTCACTGCTTTTTTCGATGTGACGCGGGTGTATGACCGACTGCTGCGATGTAAGCACAAGAACGGTTGGCACAATCTGGTCATCAGGCCTGAGACGGTGACGCGCCTGCTGCAGGATTCGGGCTGGTACGTTCTGTATATGCCACCGGAAAGATTGGTCCTGACCAATTTTCACAGCGCGAAGCAGTTGGAAGATGTCGCCGTCGATCTCATCAGCGAATACGCCGACCACTTCTGGCGCAGGCAGCGCCGTAAGTGGGAGAGCGACAATTTTGAGATCGTCACGCTGGACCAGGACGACCCCAATAACCTCAAGACCTACGAGCTGTCGGTGGATGCGATGCAGAGCCGGTTGGTCGATGACCTTCACGACTTGGCGGCGAATGTTCGGGAAGGTGATTGGCACCATTTGAAACTTGGCGTCATCCTGGCCGGCACCCATGCCTACCAGCCACTGTTGTATGCGAGGGAGGGTTGCCAGGTCACCGTGCGTCCGGTCGCCCTGGACGAGAATGAAAAAACGATCGTCAATAGCTTGGCTGAGCTGGCCGAGAACGGCGATCCTTGTTTGAGGAGCAATGAGTTGTACCTGATCCGCAACCTGACGCGGGGGCGGGGTGTGTCGTTTTTCGACGACTTCGGCTACTATCCCGACTTCATTGTCTGGTTGAAAAGCGCAGCTAGTCAGCACATCATTTTTCTTGATCCCAAAGGGTTGAGCCGATTCGGGACAAGAGAACGCAAAAAGGTCCAGTTACACCACCACATCAAGGACATTGAAGAACGGATTCGGGAATCCGAGCCCGACCTCTACCTGCACGCCTACGTCCTGTCCATCACGCCGGCCCAGCAAATCGACGGCGGAGGCCGTTCTCCCGATGATTGGAAAAACGACGGGGTCTACTTCCTGAACGAGTCTGATTGTCTAAAACAGGTCACGGAACGTGTTCTGGACGTGCCGTCCGCCGTCGACCGCCTTCAACCGCCATGGCGCCTTCAGCAGGAGCAGGATTGATCGACGATTTCCGCCTCCGGGGGGTCAAGGACGTGGCGTCGTATCAATGCGCCACCGACAAAGGCAGGGAGGCTCCTCCAGGTGGTGCACGATTTTGACAATTACAAATCTGCACTATCAGAGGGCGATGCCCTTGCCGTTTGGTCGAAAGCTTCCCCCGGTCGGGGGTTCGAAGGGGCCGGAGCCCCTCGCCAGCCCCAATGTATTACATTGGGTAGGCTGGCTCCCCGGCACTACGCGGTGCGCCGCCGGCCCCGCTGTCCCCGCCTCGTGCAGGTGGAGGGACGGTTGGCCGAGACCGAATTGCGAACACGCCTCAGAGCCGCACGGTCAAGCGGTTCACTGTCGGGGCCGGCAATTCCGGATTCCCCACAGGCGGCGAGACCTGCGGTCTCTGAGAGGGGAATCGGTGCAGGCGGCGTTTCGGGGTGTTCTGGTATGCCAGGGAGTGAGAAAGTCCAGCCTGCCCGGCAAAGCTGGCGGATTCAGGGGGGTCAGGACACCGTCGAACGCCATGACGGCCTCAATGTCGTCATGGAGAAGATCGACCAATGGGAGCAGGAAAACCCGACCTCCAACGGCCGCGAAATGATCGACGATTTCCGCCTCCGGGGGTCAAGGACGTGCCGTGGTATGGACGCGCCACTGAGAAACGAGGGGTGGCGCACGGAGGTGGCGCACGTGGTGGCGCGTCCCCTCAACCACCCCAACGCTCCACTCTCAGAGGGCAAAGCCCTCCCCCCTGTGGTCCAGGTTGTGCCCGGGAATCCGCATTGGAAGCGGGTTGGCACGGATTCCCCGAGTCCTCCGGGGCAAAGCGCCGTGCGGCGCCGGCCCTGCGCGTCCCCGCCTCGCACGCCGCGTCGTGGCGCCGCACAGGAGGGGGAGGAAGTGGAGGGAGCGACCCCCTCATTTTTGCCGCTGGTGCGGCACCAGGGAGGGGGAGGTGGTGCACGACAAGATTCACCATCTCCCCTCCCCGGCGGGGGGCGCTCCCTCCACAGTGATCCCTGGCGGGAAGGCCGTCATAGAGGCGGCGAAGCCCGGGTCGGAACACTGACTACAGGGGGGGACGAACGAGAGGGGGCAACTCATACAGCGGCCGTTTTCCGGCCCGCGCCCAGGTACTCGGCCCACTGCTCCATCAGGAGACGCCGGCGCTCGAACAGGTCGGAGCGGGCATAGGCCGCCTCGACACGGTTCCGGACCACATGCGCCAGGGCCGCCTCGATCACCTCCCGGGGATGATCGGTCTCTTCGGCTGCCCAGTCCCGGAAGCTGGAGCGGAACCCGTGCGGCACCGCTGCAATCCCCTGCTCGCGGACCAGCCACCGCAGCTCCTTGTCACTGAGCGGCTTCCCTTGCCCACGGGTGAATACCAGAGGACCGGCTTCTTTACCCAGGGACCGTGCCGCCTCGAGAATCTCCATGGCTCGGCCACACAGCGGCACCCGGTGTTTCCGGTTCGCCTTCATCCGCCTTGCCGGGACGGTCCATACACCAGCGTCCCGATCGATCTCCTCCCACTCGGTCCAGCGCACCTCGCTCCACCTGGCCACCGTCAGCACCAGAAACTCGAAGGCCAGCTTGGCCACCTCCGGCACCGTCGCTGCCTGCACCGTCCGGATGGCCGCAGCCACCTCCCGATGCGGCAAGGCCCGCATGTGCTCGGTAACGTCATGTTGGGGACCCAGGACCGGGCCGATCCGGTCGCAGGGGTTGTCGATCCGGTACTCCATGGCTACGGCCCATTCCAGGACCGCCCGCAGGCGCTGGCGCACCCGCCGGGCGCTGGAGGCCTTCCGGTGCCAGATGGGGGTGAGGATCTCAAGCAGATCGGCGCTCGTGACCTCGGAGACCGGAATCTTGCCGATGCGCGGGAAGGCGTACCGCCTCAGGCTCGCCATCCACTCGCGGTGGTGACGCCGGCGTCGCCAGCCGTCCCGCTTCTGTTCCAGCACACGCGAAGCGGCTTCGGCGAAGGTGGGGATACCCTCGGCGCGGCGCTTCTCGGCAAGCGGGTCTCCACCCTCACGGGCGAGCTTGCGGTTGGCCAGGGCCTTCTCCCTGGCCTCTGCCAGGGAAACCAGGGCGAGGCTGCCGAGTCCGAGCTCCCGGCGACGGCCACGGACGACGAGGCGTTGAATCCAACTGCGTGTTCCGCTGGGCTGGACGAAGAGGTACAATCCGTTTCCATCGGCGTATCTTCCGGGCGGAGCGGAGCGCAGGAAGGCGGCCGAAAGGGCGTTGCTGGGGTGGCGGCCGGTGGGTTTGGTCTTGGGTCGGACAGGAGCGAAGTCCGTTACAGTATCCATCCCCCCATTATATGGGGGATGGCAGTGGATTGCAAGGGATGTTGGTGGCAAGACAAGCCGCAGCATATATTAGATAAGATACTCATAAAAAAGACAGTTATAGACTCTAATGGACGGCTCTAGACATCACTGGATTTTATAGGGACGTTGCGGCGGCGGCAGCGGAACTCCGACTCTCCGCCGACCTGCGGGACGGGCGCTTACGGATTGGTCGGCGCGGTGCAGACCAGGATTTCCATGGTTTCGTCGCCGGTGTTGTCCACGGCGTGCTCGCACCAGGCGGGAAGGTGGACAAACACCCCCGGCTTTACCGGCACCCTCCGGCCCGCCAGGATCATGTCACCGCTGCCCCGCATGACCAGGTAGCACTCCTCGGTGTAGTGACTGGCCGTCTCCGAGGTTACATGGGGCGGCAGATAGTACATGGTCAACCCGAAGTTCTTGGAAGGGGCCTTGGGGTTGGTGGGATGCAGGACCCGCACCCCGATCCCTTCGCTGCCGGGGAACTTGAGCGGCAACCCGTCCTGAACCGTCACCACGTTCGGCTGCGCCGGTTCCGCCGGCTTGGGAATCGACGGTTCCTCACCACTTTGATAGCCCTTGTAATGGGTAATCTCTGCCACTTGAACACCTCGTTTCTATTCGGGGGTAACCCCGGAATGTCAGCTCTCCACCACCCGCCAGCCATTGTCACTACGTCTTCCAGACCCGGTAGGGCCCGGTGTCCAGATCCTGGCCGCGGGCGAAGTTCTTGCCGTCCAGGTACTTCACCTCCATCTCCACGTCCTTCAGGGCCAGATCGGGGATGATGTCGCCGTCGCGGTGCAGGAGCGTCACTTCCACCTTGTTTTTCCCCTGCATGGGCCAGTGGTCTCTGGGGAGCCGGTAAATGAACCAGTAGCCGAACACCCGGTAACGGGGGGCTCTCATCCGGTAGACCCGATTGATTTTTCTCAGGCTCGATTTGGGCAGCTTCTTGCCGTTGAAGCGGAACTCCAGTCGGTCGGTTTCGGTGGCTCCGGACAGCCGGAAACGGAGCATGACCTCGTGGACCCGGCCCATCTTGTCCCAGCGGGGCAGGTCGTCCGAAACCGCCAGCTGGGTCGTTACGGGCTGGTTCACTTTCAGCGGTCTGGGCAGGGGCATCTCCGGACCGGTGGCTCCTTGCTTGGTGGGCACATAGTAAAACTTATCCTTGGCGGTCATGATATCGGGGTGGCTCATCTCCCGCAACTGGGCATAGAACTCAGCGCGGTAGGGATAGGCCGTGAACCACTGGGATAGATAGAGTCCATCGATGCCCTGGGCCCAATAGTTGCAGGCCACGGCTCGAATGAACTCGATGGTGCCGTTGTCCAGCCTGTCGGAGTGAACTTCGGGCTGGATGACGGCATGCACCCGGCAATCCCTGTTCTGGGCCGCTTCCACCATGGGACGAAAATCGGCCAGTTGATCCATCCTGTAGGAATAGCTCTCTCCAATCACAACCTCCACGATCCCCCGATCAACCCACTCCCGCACGTCCAGGCCCCGGGAGTTGGCTTCCTCCAGGCTGACCGGCACCCGAACCGCCAACTCGCGGTTGGATCCGCTGGCCTTGAGGGCGTCATGAATCCGCTTGACCCAGGCGGTCATGAGGTCTCGACCAGCATCTACCTCCTTGGGATGGAGGTAGTGGTAGTGGCCAAAATGCAACTCAAAGCCGTCCACCGGGTAGTTCTGCAGCACTTCCTGGATGAGAGCGAAGCGCTCGTCCCGAACTTCCTGGTGCTTGAAGTCCAACTTCCGCAAACCCGGAAAACTCTCGTCCAGATCGCCCCTGGCTCCGATCTCCAAGTGCTGGTTTTCCCAGGTGAAATTAGCCGACCGAACGTCTCCCCGGCGGTCTTTCCCTCTCCCCCGATTGAGAAATAGGGAAGGAAAGATGGCCAGTCCCTTGGCCCGGGCCCGCTCGCACACGATACGCAGGGGATCCCCTCCGGAATCCAACATCATGCGGGCGTTCTGGTGGGCTCGGCGGAAGACCATGTGGGTCCACTCCTTCACCGGATCCCCCCAAAGCTCGCCGACCTTGGTATCGTGCAACACCGTCCGGCCATCTCCCAAACCGAACATCAAGGCATCCACCGGGGTGCCCACCAAGTCGTCCACCGAGGCTTCGAACTCTTCCTTCAGCATGGGGGGCTCGTAAATGTAGATGGACGAATGGCGGCTGTCGTCATAGTACATGAGCCGCGGTTTCCTACCCGAACCGCGACCTCCGGGGCCGGAAGCCGATGGCGCCAGGCTGGCGGCCCCGGCGGATACGGCGGCCACACAGAGTGGGGCATTGGAGGCCAGGCCTGCGGTGAGTGCCGTCCTCACGAATTCGCGTCGCTTCATTTTTCAAGACTCCTTTCCAAAGATTGTCGAACTTTTCCGAACCAGGTCAGGGACCACCCCGTTCCCGGCTCCTTCAGGCTAGGACATATGCACCACGTAGGAACCAGCGTCGGGATCCTGGCCGCCCTCGCCGCGGGCAAAGTTCTTTCCTCCCAGATACTTGATTTCCATTTCCACGTCCCTCAGGATCAGTTCGGGAACGATGTCGGCATCGCGCCGCAACAGGGTTACCTCCACCTGGTTCGAGCCTCTCTCGGGCCAGTGTTCCCGGAGAAGACGCCACACGAACCAGTAGCTGTGCACCCGGAAGCGCGGGGCTCGCAAACTGTAGTACCGATTAATCTTTCTCAAGCCGGAATCGGGCAGCTCCTTTCCGTTGAAGCGAAACCTCACTTGATCGGTCTCGGTGGAACTAGTGAACCTCAAGCGGAGCAGCACCTCATGCACCCGGCCTACCTTGTCCCAACGATCCAGGTCGTCTGCGACCGGCAACGGCACCTGGACCGGCTGATTCATCTTCAGCGTCCGCGGCAGCGCCGGTTTCGGCTCGGAAGGGCTGGGTTTGAAGACACTTTGGGTCGAGACGTAGTAGTACTTGTCCCGGGCGGCCATGACGTCAGGATGAGCCACTTCCCGTAGCCGTTCGTAGAAGCTGGGCTCGTAGGGCCAGGCGGCGAACCATTGGGCCAGGTAGAGTCCGTCCACGCCCTGCTCCCAGCAGTTGCAGGCGACGGCGCGGGTGATCTCGATGGGGCCGTCCTTCAGCCGGTCGGAGTAGACTCCCAGGCCGATGGCTCCGTGAATGCGGCAGCTCGAGCCCTTGGCCGCCTGCACCAGGGGACGGAAATCAGCCTGCTGATCCATGGCGTGCTGGTAGGTCTCGCCGATCAGAACGTCCACGATGCCCTGCCGGATCCACTCGCGCACGTCCAGGCCCAGGGCATGGGAAGTCTCGATGCTGGCCGGGACCCGGATGGCCAGCTCTCTTCCCTCCCCGCTGGACTTGACGGCATCGTAGACCCGCTTGATCCAGGCCGTCATCAGGGAGCGCCCCTGTTCCACCTCCCCGGGATGGAAGAAGAGCACCGCGGGGCTCTTGTAGTTCAACTGCAGCTCGAAGCCGTCCACCGGGTAGTTCCGCAGGACCTCGTCGATGACCGCAAAGCGTTCGTCGCGGACCTCCTGGTGCTTGAAATCGAGGTTGGTGCTTCCTGCCAGGCTTTTCAAATCGCCCTTGGCCCCGATCTCCAGGTGCAGGTTCTCCCAACGGAAGTTGGAGCTGCGGACGTCCTCTTCCCGAGTTCCCCGCCGGCCCTGGTTCACCAGCAGGGTGGGATAGATGGCCACCCCCTTGGCCTGCGCCCGCTCACAGATGATGCGGAGGGGGTCCCGGCCCGAGTCCAGCATCATGCGCGCGTTCTGGTGGGCCCGGCGGAAGATCAGGTGGGGCCATTTCTCCACCCGGTCCCCCAGCACCTCGCTGACCTTGGTGTCGTGGAACATGGTTCGCCCGTCGGCCAGCCCGTACATCAGGGCATCCACGGGAGTTCCCACGATCTCGTCCACCGCCGCCTCGAACTCCTCCTTCTCCATGGGCGGCTCGTACATGTAGAGGGCCGGATGGCGGCTGTCGTGATAGAACATGACCCGGGGCTTTTTCCCGGCCCCGTGCATTTTGGGCGCGGCCGAGGGCGGCTTCAGGCCCAGTGCCCGCGAGGGCGCCGCCCCCGAGGCCAGCCCTGCAGCCAGGGCGGTCCCTACGAATTCACGTCGTTTCATTCCGCTGCTCCTTTCCCGGATGCATCCATCCGTTGCTTCCTGCCGGCCGCGATCAAGGCGGGTTGGAGCTTGCCGGTCCCTACCGACGTTATACGGCTACGCCTCGATTGCTGCCATCATGGCATTGAAGGTCTTGCGGTCCAGACCGCGAGTGTGAAAATAATTCCGAGGATGGCCGACCAGGTCGGCGAAGGCCGTCAATTGGTTCAGCGTCTCCAGCACCTCCTGGTGGGTGCATCCGATCTCGGACGGCCGAAAACGGGTGCGGCACTCCTCCAGCAGTTCCTTGGTCCGATCGAACCCCCAGCCGTAGAGATAGCCGTTGATCAAAGAGCCCAGCGCTACCGCTTCCCCATGCAGCAGTTCTCGGCCGTGGACCCACTCGAAGGTGATGCAAAAGGCGTGGTCCAGACTGTGGCCCACGCCGAGGGAGTGCAGCTTCAGGTCGTATCGCTCCCGGTTGACCTCGGCCGCGACTCTGATGCCGGCTTCCCCGGGCTGGCCTCCTTCATCCAGACTCCCGCGGAACACCCGCACACGGCTGTCGACCCAGTCCAGAACCTCGTCGGCCACGCCCTGGTCCCAAGCCGGGGCTTCCAGACCCTGGTCCAGCCACCACTTCCAGGCTCCCACCTGGCCAAGATAGCAGATGCACTCGGCCATGCCGGAACAATTCAGGTGGGCCGGGGCCTGGCGGATGACGCCGTAGTCCAGCAGCAGATACTCGGGCGCGACCGTTCCCATGATCCACTCGAACCGTTCCTCCCGTCTCAACGCCAGCGGAGACTGAAAGACGGCCCCGGTGGAGACGATGGTGGGAATCATGACCAGCGGCCACCCCTTTTTCCAGGCCAGGTACTTGCCCACGTCCAGCGCATTGCCGCCACCGATCGCCAGCATCCGTTGAGCCTCGGGAAGAGCTGGCAGCATCTCATCCAGGATGGGCTCGCGCATGCCTTGCTGAAGCACCACCTGGAGGGGGCGGTGGACCAGCAGAGGCTCCACCAGGGCCATGGCGCTGGGGGATGAGACCACCACTGCATCCCGAAACTCGGGTGCATGCCGGGAGATCAGGTCCCATCCGTAACGCGCGTCCCATCGCCGGCTGTCCAGATCCACGCCGTCAACTCCTTCCTGGCCCTGCTTCCCTTGACCCCATTCTTGGCCTATGATGAACCCACTGGCCGATCCGCCGTGCTTGGCTGAAGCATTCCGCAGGTCCGAGCGTACACAGAGCCTGCGCGGCCGTGGCCCGGGAAGGAACAGACATGAAGATAACCGACATCAAGACCTTTTTCGTGGGAGTCCAGGGGAAAAACCTGCTGGTCGTCAAAGTCGAGACCGACCGGGGCATCCACGGCATCGGCCAGGGCGGCACCACCACCCGCGAACAGGCCATGACCGGAGCCATCGAGCACATGCGCCACTTTCTGGTCGGCCAGGACCCCCGCCGCATCGAGGACATCAATCAGGAACTCTACCGGGGACAGTATTACGAAGGCGGGACCATCATTACCGCCGTCACCTCCGCCATCGACATCGCCCTTTGGGACATTTTGGGAAAGCACTTGAACACACCCGTCTGGCAATTGCTGGGGGGAGCCACCCGCCAGCAGGTCACCTGCTACATCGACGGACCGGCCGGGGCCGGCGACAGCTACGCCGATCAAGCCGAGGACCTGGTCGGCAAGGGCTGGAGGACCATCCGCTTCGCCCCCGAGACCGGAGACCCCGACTTTCGCCAGGACCGGGACAGCATCTTCGAACCCTGGGAGTCCATCGATTGGACGGCTGACCAGATCCGGGAGGCCCGCAAGCGTGTGGGACCCAAGATCCGGCTGGCCATCGACTACCACCACCGCCTCAACGTGGCCGAGGCGGCCGCCTTCTGCCAGCGCATCCGGGACGTGGATCTCATGTTCCTGGAAGAGCCCATCCGGTCCGAGAGCCCGGATGCCTACGCTGCTCTCAGGGCCATGACGCCGATGCCCTTCGCCATCGGCGAGGAGTTCTCGGGGATCTACCCCTTTGCTCCCTTCATCGAACGCGGGCTGGCCAACTACGTTCGCCTGGACGTCTGCAACGTGGGAGGCTTCACCGCCAGCCGAAAGGTGGCCGCCATGGCTGAGGCCCACTACCTGGACATCGTGCCCCACACGCCTCAGGGGTCGATCTGCCTGGCCGCTTCCGTGCACCTGTGCGCGGCCGTCCACAACTTCGCCATTCTGGAATATAACTGGCAGATGCCCCACCTTCCCGAGGACCTGTTCCCCAAGCAGCTTCAACTGCAGGGAGACGGCTTCCCGTTGCCGCAGGGTGCCGGGCTGGGCATCGAGTTCGACGAAGAGGCCGCTCGCCGCTATCCCCCGCTGCCCTGGGAAGCTCCTCACTTCCGGCGCCGCGACGGCGCCTTCACCAACTACTGAGGCCGGCACGGCGGCGCCGGCTCTCCTGGCGCCCTTCATCCCCGATCCCGCCGCTGTCCTGCGCAGGCATTCCGGCTATCTGGCCGACGCTTTGTCGTGCTTGACCGGATTCCAGCGGATGGCGTAGAGGTCGGTCTTGTCCCGGACCGCATCCCAGGAGCGCCCCACCGAAGAGGCGGCAATGGTCAGAATGGTGTCGTCCTCCAGCACCAGGCTGGCGCTGTAGCTGCCGGTGAAGTTGGTGGAGTCCAGGTAGTAGACTTCATCCTCCCAGGTTCGGCCTTCATCCCGGCTGACCATGGCGCGGCTTCCCGGCGGCCCCGGACCGTAACGGGTATCGTGGACGACCACCGCGGTGCCGTCGCTCTGCACCGCCGGATAGCCGAAGGTTTGCCCGTAGACCGTGGTCAGCATGCGTGGCCGGGTCCAGGTGGCGCCGTCGTCGCCGGAGTTCACCAGGAAGACGTTCTTGAATCCGACGTTCTCCGGGGTGCTGGGGTAGGCTCCCATGTGCTCGACGATCGTCGCCGAGTCCTGGGGATGCTTGTCCCGCTGGTATCGCATGGTGGCCAGGATCTCTCCCGAGGGGAGCCGGGTTGCCGACCCCTCCGAACCCCAATCCCACATCAAGGTCGGCCCCTGCCAGGTCCGCCCCTTGTCCCGGGAACGAAACAGGAACAGACCGTGCTGCCTGGGCAGCCCGGTCTCGGGGTCGGCGTCACTTCGAACGTCGATGGTCCACAGCAGGGTATCGTCCTGCAGCCGGTCCAGCCCCCGATGGCAGTAGCGTTCATCGTAGGGAGAGCCCGTGCCGGGCATCTTCAGGTCCAGGTCGATCCGGGCCGTCCTGTTCCAGGATTGGCCCTCGTCCTGGGAGGTCCACACCTCGGCCGGCGCCCGCTCGTCCTTTCCGGTGACCACCGCCACGCAGATGAAGGAACCGTCGCTCAAGACCTTCCAGCGGCCCGTCTGGTGGATCTCAAACCCGGCAGGGGCATTCACCTCCTGCTCCGACCAGGTAAGCCCGCCGTCGGAAGAGCTGGACAGCTTGTTGGCCTGGCGGACGTAGACGGTACCGTCCGGCCCCTGGTCGACCGAGGTGCCGCCCTGGGGAGTCATGGGCTGGGCATGCGGCAACAGGACCTTCCTGACCGGAACCCGGGTGAGCCTTCCCGCCCTAGCATGCAGAACGTAGTCCGACCGGTGCATGTTCTCCAGGGCTTCCTTGGAGGGCGGCGGCACCCCTCCCAGCTCGCGGGTCATCACCGTCGGATCGGTGATCACCTCCATGAGGGGCGGCTCCGCGTCCGACCCGGAGGGTCCGGGCGAGGAACAGGAGGCCGCCATCCAAGCCAGCCCCGCCAATCCGGCAAGTGTTCGGCAACTGATCTTCACCCCAACCCTCCTTCCGGGCTAAACGTTCCCGGCGGGCACTTCACCTGCAGGCGCCAGTCAGCGCCGTTCCGCCAGATCGTCCCCGACCGGAACAGCCCGGTAACGGTGTTCGATGGTTCGACCCAGCACAGGATCGTGCAACCGGGCCAGAAAGGCGTCGCCGACGCCGTGGCTGGTCTCTTCGGGGAGCGAATGGTCGCGGATGGCCCGGGCCACCGAATCCAGGAAAGACACCGACCCGCAATAGAGAATGGAGGGCAGCACCAGCGACTGCACATCCTCCATGGCCAGCAGATATTCCAGGTTCACCAGCGCCGAGGCCGGGCTGTCCTGAAGAGGAACCACCTGTCCTCCTACCGTCACATCGCTGGAGATTTGAAGCTGATCCCAATGGTCGCGCACCTCGCCGTAGGGCCAGGCGGTGCGGGCGATCGGATGGGGACACATCTGCTTGGGCTTGTCCTGAAACAGCGGGTCCAGCTCGCGGTCGCACTGGTCGCTCCCCGTCGTGATGAGGATCTCGTTCCCATCCCGAATGGCCACGATTTCGGCCTCGCCACCGGTCAGCGGACCCTGGACCTCAAACTCCGATGCCTGGGTCAGCAGATAGCGTCCGATGTGAAAGATGGCCGGATTGGTCTTGGTGCCCGACTCGCCACGAGCCAGCGCGGCGTCGAGCTCCTTGCGCATGCCGGCCACGTCCCGGGACGAGAATCGGGCGCCGGCCACCGACCCGATGGGAATGATTTTCCTCTCGGTCCTGTCCTTGCGCTGCACCAGTAATTCCACGGGTTCAATTCGCATGAGCCACTCCCTGTCGCCGGTTGAACATTGTGCGGGGATTTAAACACACTTGCCATCGGACAACAAACGGATTGTGCGGGACCGGGCGGAGCCCGTCTCAAGTCTTTCGCAAGACAAATTCGCCCTTTACCTCGATAGCAATAGCCCGTGAGGGTTCCAACCTGAAAGAAGTTGCCGGAGAAGCCAACAGAAAGGCCTCCAAGGCATTCAGCCAATCCAAAGTGCAAGTTTTTATTTACATGTATATCGAAATCGATATTTAATTATTACATGTTCGAACGCATCCTGAGTTTTGCGCGAGCCGGGCGTCAAAGTTGCTTCCTATGGGGGCCTCGGCAGACCGGCAAGAGCACCCTGTCGAGGCAACGTTTTCCAGATGCTCCGTTATACGATTTGCTCTTGGCGTCCGAATTTCGGCGCCTGTCTGCCAATCCTGGACTGTTGCGCGAGGAATGCCTTGCCAAAGGCCGAAAATCGGAACCCATCGTGATTGACGAGATTCAGAAGCTGCCCGAGCTACTCGACGAAGTGCATTCCCTCATCAGCCGAGACGGGTACCGGTTCATCCTGTGTGGTTCGAGCGCGCGCCGGCTCGTCCGCGGAGGTGGCAACCTCCTGGGCGGCCGTGCCGTAAGACTCGAGCTGTTTCCGTTGACCAGTGGGGAGATCCCGGACTTTTCGCTTGATCGAGCCCTCAACCACGGGTTATTGCCGAGCCACTATCTGGCCGATGACCCCGAACCTCTCATTGAGGCTTACGTCGGAGAATACCTCAAGGAAGAAATCCTGGCCGAATCTCTCACACGCAATCTTCCGGCCTTCCAGCACTTTCTCGAAGCTGCGTCCTTCTCAAACGGTCAGACGGTAAACTTCGCCAGCATAGCCCGAGAAGTGGGACTCTCGGCCCCCGGTGTTCGTGGTTACTTTGAAATTCTGGTTGACACCCTCATCGCCTGCTGGGTGCCTGCATGGCGCAAGCATGCCAAACGGCGGGTTGTCCGGTCGCCGCGCTTTTATTTCTTCGACGTGGGGTTGGTGAACGAACTCGCCCATCGCGGCACCCTGAAGCCCGGTTCGTTTGAATATGGTGCAGCCTTCGAGCACTTCATATTCATGGAGCTGCGCGCGTACTCGGGTTACAACGGTGGGCGTCCCTCCATCGCCTACTGGCACACCTCCTCCGGCCTCGAAGTCGATTTCGTCCTGGGGGACGCGACCTTGGCCGTTGAGGTCAAGTCGACTGAAAACCCCACCCGCGACCACATGAAAGGACTGCGGGCCTGGAAGGCAGAGCACAAGGACAGCCGATGCCTGCTCGTCTGCCGCGCGCCCCGCCCAAGGATGACCGAGGACGACATCGAAATCATGCCTTGGCAATCATTCTTGGATCAGCTTTGGACTGGCGAGTTGTGCTGAGGTGATCTTCAAAGCAATCTGTTTCCGGTGAAAATCAGCCATGCTTGCCGGCGGTCAGCGATTGGCTCAGGAGGTGCTTCCCCATTTTTTTTCATGTCAGCGAGACAGTCGCGCACAAGCCGCTGTATGCCGGCCAAAGCCATGTTGGGAGTAGATGCCAGCCAGCTTAGAGATGGGAACTCAGCGCATAGCCCCACATGCTGGTTGTCTTCGGCGGACCAAGTGATACGGTAGGTGTAATGGTCACTCATTTCCTGTCCTCCAATTTCTCAATTGCCTTAATGACCTGGCGGACTTGATAGGGTTTAGCCATGCCCTTGGCGTTTTGGATGTTGACTCTGGGGTCGGCTGGCCACGGGGTCCGGTAGATCCTATGGCTGGCGCCGTTTTGGAGAGGCGGTGTATTTCGGTAGGACGCTAAGTAACCGCCGCTTGCGCGGCTGCAAGCGGTAGAATTGCAGATGCCCCCGGGCTCACGCCTCGGGGGCATCTTGGAGATACGAGGAGCAGAGAGGAATCTATTTCTTCTCCTCCTCCCTGCTGTCCTTCCAGTCGCCCATCAGAGCCCGGCAGGCTTCCTTGACGGCGTTTCCCAGCGACCGGGTCGAACCGCTCTTGATGGCATCGCCGTCTTCGCGAAAAACCACGAACTTGTTGTCCTTTCTCAAGAGATCCTTGCCGCCTTCGTGCTCCAGGATCACCACGTAGTCGGCGCGTTCCTCTTTCATGGTGACGATGCAATTACCGCATTTCTTGTGGAAGGTCTTGATGATTTCGGCGGTCTGAGGCCGGGCGCCCCCGCCGAACTTTCCTCCGAAGCCTCCGATACCCTTACCGACGCTGGCGCCGCCGCCGCCGCCTTCCATCTCCCAGGACTGGCTCTCCTTGATAAAGACGCGGGGCTTGGCCTTCTTCCCCTTGCTCCACACCGGAACGGAGGCAACCAGCGCCAGCGAAGCGACAACCAGGATACTGCAGGCGATTCGGTACGTTCTCATGGGTTCCTCCTAATTCGCTTTGGCCCCCGATCGGGACCGGGTTTTAGCGCCCCCATTTACGGAACAGTCAAGACCTCTAAACCAGGCTCTCGATCGGGACTCCGGTGGCATCTCCGATGGAATTGGCGATCTTGATGGGGCGCCCCACCGGTGTCATGTAGGTCTTCTCCCAATCGATGCCGAAGGCCTTGTAAAGCGTTGCGTAAAGGTCGCCCACCGTGACCATTCCTTCGGCCACCTGGGCCCCTCGCTCGTCGCTGGCCCCGATGATCTGGCCGCCGCGTATGCCGCCGCCCCCCAGGGCCAGCGACCAGCAATGGGGCCAGTGGTCCCGGCCGTTGTTGGGATTGATGTGGGGCGTGCGTCCGAACTCGCCCATGACCAGCACCAGGGTGGAGGCCAGCAAGCCCCTCTGCTCCAGGTCCTCCATCAAGGCCGCCAGCGCCTGGTCCAGGGGAGGACAGAGCTTGTCGCGATGGCCCTGATTGTTGTCGGAGTGCGAATCCCATTGGTTGTACTTGTAGCCGGCCGCCGTCACGAACCGGCATCCATGCTCGACCAGCCGCCGGGCCAGCAGCACACTCTGTCCGAAACCGTGGCGGCCGTAGGCCTCCCGGGTCTTTTCGCTCTCCCGGGAGAGGTCGAAGGCCTTCTTGACCTCGGGAGAAAGGATCAGGCTGAGGGCCTGTTGGGTGAAGCTGTCCATCCTGGAGTATTCGGCCACCTCCTCCTTCTGGCGGCAGAGGCGGTCCACAATCCGGAGCAGCGAGCGGCGGTCCTGAATGCGCTCCACCGAGATCCCCTTGGGCAGAGAGAGATCCGGAACCGCGAAGTCCTTGCGGTCGGGATCCGGAACCACCATGGGAGAGTATTTCGGACCGATGAAGGCCGACCCGAAATAGCGCTCGTAACCCTTCCAGTCGTCGTGCTCGCCGTGGCGAACGTAGGCCGGCATGCCGTTGCGCTGGCCCAGCTCCTTGGCCAGGATCGATCCCAGGCTGGGGAACTGCATGGCCGGGTTGGGTCGATGTCCGGTGATGGCGTAGTGGGTGGCCTCGGGGTGGTCGATCTCCTCGGTGTGCATGGACCGGATGATGGAAAGCTTGTCCATGTGCCGGGACACCCGGGGCAGCAGTTCCGACACCCGGATGCCGGCCACGTTGGTGGGAATGGCCTTGAACCCGCTGTTGGGCTTGGGATCCCAGGTGTCCACCTGGCTCGGTCCGCCCTCCAGCCAGAGAAGAATGCAGGACTCGGCCTTGGACTTCCCCGCAGCCCCCGACTTGGCCATCAAGTCCTTCAGGGCCAGGAATTGGCTCAAGTTGAAGCCCAGCAGACTCAGCGAACCGACGCGCAGAAAATCGCGCCGCCGAAGATTTTCCCCGGTGCACTGCAAGCAGCCTGACCACTTCATGACATCGCTCCCGGCATAAACATCGGATTCCCTCTCAAGTATAAACCCCAATCTCAGTGAACATAGGCAAATTCGCGAGAACCGATCAGGGCCCAGACCAGGTCCTCCACCGCCTTCAGCCGCGAATCCTGCCCCTCGATCCAGCCTTCCAGCTCGCCGAGCTCCTCGGCGGTCGGAAACCTCGAAAGCGCCGCCAGATAAAACTCCTCGACGATTTCGGCATTGGAAGCCTCGGCGGCAATCAAGCGATCGATCCGGCTTCCCTTCCCCGACAGCTTGCCGGTGTAGGTGGGCCCGGCCAGAAGATGGAGGGCCTGACCCAGGCTGGCTTCAACCTTCCGCTGGGGCACCATCTGCCGGTTGGGCCGGCCGTAGAGATCCAGAAAGCGAGAGGGGTACATGTCGCTGGAGACCAGGTTGATGGCCCGCGTCCCTTCAGGCTTGGTTCCAAATCGCTCCGGCACGCCGGTCACCTGGGATATGGCGTCCAGCAGCACCTCGGCATCCAGCGGCCGGGGATGGGCCCTGGAGTAGTTGGTTCGGTCCGTCCGGTTGCTGGCGTTGGGGAAACTGGACAGCTGATAGACCCTGGACCGAACGATTCTGCGCATCAATTGCCTCAGGTCGTAGCCCCCGTCCCTGAAATCCTCGGCCAGCGCCGCCAGCAGGTCGGGATGGGTGGCGGGATTGGCCAGCTTGAAATCGTCCACCGGATCCACGACCCCTCGTCCGAAGAAATGGCCCCAGATGCGGTTGACGATGGCCTCGGCAAACTCGGGCCGGGCGGGGGAGGTCATCCAATCCGCCAGGCTGGCCCGTGGATCCTCAAGCTCGTTTTGCCCGCCCGGCTCTCCGGTAAGGAAGGCCGGGCGAACCTCCGTCTTGTTGCGCGGGTGGACCACCGGCCCGCCCTTTCCCAGCACGCCATGCCCTTCGGGATCATCCATGATGATGTTGTAGGGGGCCGTGCCCGTATTGATGTCTCCCACCCGTGTCAACTGACCGTAGAAGGCGGTCATGCCCCAGAACTGGTTCTGACTCCAGGGCTCATAGGGGTGGTTATGGCACTGGGCGCAGTCCAGCCGCCGGCCCAGAAAGACCCGCACCTGCTCGCCCATCATGTCCTGGGGAGAGGGGAGATCCCCTCCGATGAGATAGTAGTGAAGAGCCGGGCCACCGTAGCCCTGAGCCGCGATGCGCTCGCGAGCCATCTGGTCGTAGGGCTTGTTGCGGGCAATCCCGTCCCGAATCCATTCCCAGTAGAGGCGGCTGTACTTGGTAAAGCCTTGCACCGACTTCCCGACCCGGAAGAGATCGGCAAACCTGAAGGTCCAATGGTCCAGAAACTCGGGAGAATTCAGCAGGGTCTCGATCAGTTCGTCCCGCTTGCCGGGACCATCACCGGCCAGGAATTCCCTCACTCTCTGCGGCGGGGGAAGAGTGCCGGTCAGATCCAGGCAGACCCGCCTCAGGAACTGCCGGTCGTCCGAGGGCTCCGACGGCAGAATGTGCAAACGCCTCAGCTTGGCGAACGCCAGCCGATCGATGAAGTTCCTTTGGGAAACCCGGGGATAGCCGGCCAGGGGCTGTCGAATCACCCCGATGACCACGGTTGCGGCCCGACCCGCCGCCCGGATGACGATGGCGGCCTCACCGGGCTGCCTGGCCCGAACCAGGCCGCCCTCGCTGACCTCGGCCACCTCGGGGTCATTGGACTCGAAATTCACCTGATCGGTCACGTCTTCCCGAAGCCCCCCGGCAAGAGTGGCCGTCACCAGAAGCTGCTGTTCCCGGCCCGCTCGCATCACCGGCTGGCGGGGCGATACTTCCAGTTGTTGAATTTCCCTGGCTCGATGGTCTTCCTCCCTGCCGTAAGGGGCTCCCGCGCGGATCCATTCCACCAGCGTGCGGTAGTCCGCCGAGTCGCGGCTCAGCCGCTCGCCTCCGCCGTGGGGCTCTTCCATGGTGGGCTTGGTCAGCAGGAGGCTGTTTTCCGGCTGCTTCAGGTCGATCCTGGGCCGACGGGGCCCCAGCGGCTCCGGACTCAGCACCTGGTAGATGCCTCCCTGGACGATCCACTCATGGTCGTCCCGGGGATAGAGCGCGTTGGCCGAAAGTTTGAACCCTCCGCGGCCCTTGACACTCCCGTGACATTCCTGGTTGTTGCATCCCCGCTTGGTGAGGACCCCTCCCACATCGCGTCCGAAGCTGAAGGGCCGCGCACTCCCGCCGGCATGCACGGAACCGCCTCCATGCCCCGCCAGGACAATCCCCAGCACCAGGCCACCGAGCCGGACCTGCCAGCTCATTCCGGGAGCAACTCGTCTGAACATCAGCTCTCCTCAGCCCACCCGGGGGGACGAACCACCATGGCGGGAATCTCCTGGATCAACAGGCCCGGTCCGGGACCCTCGTCCGAAATCGGACGGGCCAGCAGCCGCAGCTTCACAGGCAACGACGTAGCGGGAGCGTCGGCGCCGGCCAGCAGAACGATGGTAACGCTTTCGCTCTGGGGGGAGAAGCGCACCCTCATCCGATCCTCCGGTACCGGGCCCTGGTAGGCCTTCACCTCGGTGCCCGGGAAGAACTCCACGCCCTCGGGAAGCCCCTCCAGCACGAGGGCGATGTCGCCCGAAAATCCCTCCTCCTGGTCGGTGGTCACCGTTATTTTGCTCGCCCGACCGGCCAGCAGGTTCAAGCGATCCGTGTCTGTCCGAACCTCCCCAACGTGAGGGATCTGCGGCCGCAGCAGCAGGCGATAGCGAAACCCGGCATTTCCGAAGCGGCGAGTCAGGTCGCTGACCACCAGTGAATATTCCCCCGAACGCTCGAAGGTGTAAAGGGTCTTGGGCTCAACCGTCTTCAGGTAAAAGGTAAGTTGCCTGCCCAAGCGCTTGTAGACGTTGCTGAACAGTTCTCTTCCCTCTTCATCCAGAATGCCGAAACGGGGGTTGAACTGCGGAGGACCGACCTGCGGGGTCTCCACTTCGAAAGCCACCTGCTGGCCCCGTTCGGCTTTGACCGAATAGCGATCCACGTCACCGGGACGATCGATGGTTCCCTCGACCAGTCCGGGAATGGACACAACGAGAAGGTTCCCCTCTTTTTTCCCGTTCTCCTGTTCTTTCACCAGCGCAATCGACGCCTGGCTGCCTCGACCATTGGCGCCGGGCAGCACGGGTTTCCCGTGGCTGGAAGCGGCGCCGTTGGTCAACGAGCCATCGGCACCGGCCCCGTTCGAGCCCGCCGTCCTCGACCGGAGGAGGCCGAGCCGGTCGCCGTCAATGGTGCGGCGAAAGGCGCGCTCGTTCCAGGGGGAGGGCACCCGGTTGCGGCTGCTTCGATCCAGTTGGGCGAAAGTGGGGGCGCTGGAATCGCTAATCCTCAGTTGATAGGAAAAGTGTGGGCTGCCGCCACCCAGAAACGCCCCCACACCCACCAGGTAGCGCCCCTTCTTCAGGAACCGATAGGTCAATCGGGGAAGCCGGCTTACGTGATAGGAGCTGGGGTCGTCGTTGTAGGCCAGCCGGGTGGTGCGTTCCTTGTCGAACCAACTGCCGGTTGGCTCGTAGAGGGTCAACTCCGGATCCAGGCCTACAACATCGGGAGGTTTGCCCGGCGGCTTGCAGAAAACTTCGAAGCGCAGTTCCCGGCCTTCCGTTATCTCAAAGGCGTAGAAGTCTTCCTCGCCGTCCCGGACCACCCGGCCGTTGATCAACGCCGGGACGGGGACCTGCTGGGCCGTCGAGGGGGTCTGGTGAGGCTGGCTGGTCTCGTCCAGGACGACATCGGAATTCACCCGAAACTTCAGGGCATTGGAAACTCCGCGTTGGGCAACCAGCCGGAAACGATGGACCCCGGCAAGGGCGGTGGGAGGGATCTCAAGCGTGAGCCGAACCCCCAGGAGAACCGGTTTCTCGCTATCTGCAGCCTCGGCAGGGCTGGACTCCTCCGAGGAAATCGGCCTGAGGTCCCGGACCCGACCCTGAAGCTGACCCTGCTCGAACCAGACCGCGCGGGCGCCCTCCAGCAGATGCCCCTGGACTTCCACTTCCAGTGTCGAGCCTGCCCGGGCTCCCAAGGGATGGACGGAGAGAATCGTGGGTTCGGTGGGGGGCGCCGGTTCCTGGGCCTGCAGCGGACCGGCCGAAAACGTAGCTGCCAGCAGCACCGCCGCCGATCCGGCGATCCTGCTCCATGGCGAAAACACGTTCATTCCATTCGCGACCGCGCGGGCCCGGGCCGACCTGAATCCAGTAAAGTCCAATCCCGGCAAAACCATACCGCTCGGGCCTCGCCATTGTCAATTCGAGGACTCGTTAACAAAGGACACGAAGTCATACCAGGGTAAAAAAGTTGCAGAAGCATTTGGACGTTAGCTTGTCATTGAATGAGTTGAATGAATTCATCTGCACTTGTGTCTATTCGTGTTCATTCGTGGTTCGTCTTTTGTTAGAGATGGGCCGATTTCAAGCGAATGATAGGCACTGCAGGGCGAGAATCTGGCCAAACACGGTTCTTGACCCTTGATTAAAGACGTCCAGACGTCCATAATTCAAGTCGATATGGCGGAAACACAACCCAGATACGCTCCTGGACGTGTGAGAGACGGCATACTGCAGGTCATGTCGTTCACCTCCAAAGCTCTCTCAGTCAAGGAGATCGGAGAACGAGTGTCTGAGGTCGTAGGGCCGACCAAAGAGTCTTCCGTCAGATCCTATCTGAGGCTGAATACCCCCCGGTTGTTCATCCGAGAAGAACGAGGTGTATACAAGCTGCAATCATCCATGGCACTGGGCATCCAGCGTGGACTGCCGCTGGCGGGAGAGTCCGAGGCGCCGCTATCGTTCGGACGGGCAAGACTTTATCACGGGGACTGTTTCGACTGGCTTGGGCAACGGGAAGACGGCAGCATTCACGCCGTTGTGACCGACCCTCCCTATGGACTTCATGAGTATACCCGGGAACAACAAGCCAAACTTCGGCGCGGCAAGGGAGGGGTGTGGCGCATTCCTCCTTCATTCGACGGCCATCTTCGATCCCCCGTTCCGAGATTTACGACGCTAACCAAGGAACAACTCACCTATATCGGGAATTTTTTCTTTGTTTGGACCCGCCTCCTTCTTCCGAAATTGGTTCCGGGCGCTCATGTGGTCGTGGCTTCTAATCCGCTGGTGTCCTACCTGGTGTCTGCTGCGCTTGCGAAAGCGGGGCTGGAGCGGCGTGGAGAAATCGTGAGGTTAACCATGACCATGAGGGGCGGGGACCGTCCCAAGGCTGCTCACGACGAGTTTTCCGATGTCAGTGTGATGCCGCGTTCGATGTGGGAACCCTGGGTCGTGTACCGGAAACCCCTGGAAGGAAGAGTTCAGGACAATCTGAGAAAATGGAAGACAGGCGGTTTTCGCCGGCCAAGCCGCGAGAAGCCGTTCGGGGACGTGATCGCTTCGTCGCCAACCAGAACGAGCGAACGCAAGTTGGCGCCGCATCCGAGCCTCAAGCCTCAATCCTTTCTTCGGACACTGGTAGGCGCTGTGTTGCCATTGAGAGAAGGCACTATTCTTGATCCGTTCGCAGGCTCAGGATCAACCTTGGCGGCCGCCGAGGCTGTCGGTCAATCCTGCATTGGAGTCGAGAAAGACGGCCACTTTTTCAAGATGGCGGCCGAAGCCGTTCCCAAGCTGATTCGCTACTCCCCCGACTAGGCGACACCCCGGGTCGCGTGTTAGAGTGCTCACCATCACGGTGATCGTCGCCCAAGGCGGGCGGAGGTAGTGGATGGCTCCAACGCAACGACATTTTTCGAGGATTCTTGCCGCGGCAACACTGATCGTTCTGTTCTGGGCGGTCCATCCCGTCTCGGCTCAAGAGGAATACGACGCCAACAGGGTGTGCAAGGAACTGCCGGACCACGAGCAGCTGACCGAGATCCTCAAGAAGGTCGTCAAGGATCCCTTGGGGAACGGCGGACTGGGTAACGATCTGTGGGCCACTGTCGTCAATCGGGACGGTGTGGTCTGCGTGGTCACCTTCTCCGGCGAAGACCGAGGCAGCCAGTGGCCGGGAAGCCGGGTGATCTCGGCTCGGAAAGCCACTACCGCCAATGCCTTCAGCCTTCCCAAGGGAGCCGGAGGAGCCCTGCCGGGCCTGGCTCTTTCGACGGCCAACCTCTATGCCGCCGTGCAGCCGGGAGGCAGTTTCTTCGGGCTCCAGTTCAGCCTTCCGGTCGATCCCCGGGTCGCCCATCGCGGCAACCCCAAGAACCATGGTGAGCCCAGGGACCCGATGGTCGGACGAAGGGTGGGGGGGATCGACGCCACCGGAGGGGGCCTGGGCCTCTATGACAGCCAAGGTGCTCTGCTGGGCGCGCTGGGGGTGAGCGGCGACACCTCCTGCACCGATCACGTGGTGGCCTGGAAGGTGCGGGACGCCCTGGCTCTGGACCACGTACCGGTCGGCATCAGCCCCACCGGGGACGACAACATCATCTTTGACATGAAGACCGATCCCGCCGGAAGCCTGGCGGTGAGCCAGGGAGGGTTCGGTCACCCCCATGATTGCGCGGGGTCGGAAGTCAGGGACATCGCCCGGGAGCTCCCTCAATCGCATCCGATCGGCGCCGCCCGCAAGAACCCTTAGCAAAAGCCGGCACGGTTTTTCACTACACCACCTCCCTGTTTCAATGCCGCGTCTTCCCCATTCCCTCATCATCCTGCTGGCCGCGGCCCTGCCCGTCACTGCCCTGCCGGAGGCCGCAGCCCAATCCGAGCCCGAGGGAAACGGTTCCCAAAGGACCCTCCAGGCCCGTCGGGTTGCAGAGCCGCCTACACTGGACGGCCGAGTGGAGGAATCCCTGTGGCAACCGATCGAGCCGGCTACCGAATTCATCCAAAGGAATCCGGAGGAAGGAGAACTCGCCAGCGAGAAAACCGAGGTGCGAATCGCCTTCGACGACGAGAACCTCTACCTGGGCATCATCTGTTTCGATTCCCGACCCGAAGAGATCGTGATCAACCAGAATCGGCGGGACGGGCTGAAGAACGACTCGGACTACCTCATCGTATTGCTGGACACTTTCCACGACAGGCAGAACGCTTTCGTATTCGGCACCAGCCCTACCGGCATCGAGCACGACGCCCAGGTCTCCAAGGCGGGTCAGACCCGCGGAGGCGGGGGCGGCCCCTCGCGCGCCGGAGGCGGTGGAGGGGCCCAACGGGGAGGCTCCAGCGCGCTGAGCTTGAACTGGGACGGTGTCTGGGAGGTGAGGTCGCAGATTACGCCGCGCGGCTGGGAAAGCGAGATGGCCATTCCCTTCCGGACCCTGCGTTACAAGCCGGGTCGAGACCAATCCTGGGGCCTCAATATCGAGCGCAATCTGCGGCGCCGCAACGAACTGTCCCACTGGTCCCCGGTTTCACGGGCCTTCCGCTTCATCCACGTGGATCTGGCCGGGACGCTGCAGGGGCTGGAAATCCGGAACCACCGCAGTCTCAAGCTCCTTCCCTACGTGCTGGGGGGATACAGTCAAAACTACGCCCATCCCGGAGATCCATCGAAATTCGAGAGAAACGTCGGACTGGATGTCAAGTACAGTCTCACTCCCAGCCTCACCCTGGACGGCACCGTCAATACCGACTTCGCCCAGGTTGAAGTCGACGAAGAACAGGTCAATCTCACCCGCTTCGACCTCTTCTTCCCGGAAAAGCGCCCCTTCTTTCTGGAAAACTCGGGCTTCTTCGAATTCGGCTCCCCGCGGGAGGTGGAGATCTTCTTTTCCAGGCGTATCGGCATCGACCAACACCAGCACCAGGTTCCCATCGACGGAGGGGTGCGGTTGAGCGGCAAGGCGGGTCCCTATCAGATGGGTTTGCTCAACATGCAGACCCGCAAGGTGGACGGCGTGGTGCCTGCCGACAACTATTCGGTGGCCCGCTTCAGCCGCGAACTCCCCAACCGCTCCTCCATCGGGGTCATCGGAGTCAACCGGAGTTCGACGTCCACCTTCGACGGTAACCGCCCCTACAATCGAACTTTCGGCACCGACGTCAATCTCGGCCTGGGACGATTCGCCAACTGGTACAACTACGCTGCCTTCACACAAACCCCGGGGCTCGAGGGCGGAAACCACGCCTATTCCTCCCTCCTGGAATACGACGATTCCACCCACGAGTTCAGACTTGGCTACCTCGAAGTGGGTGAGCATTTCAATCCCGAGGTCGGCTTTGTTCCCAGGGTGGGATACCGCAAGACCAACTACTTCTACCGATTCCACCACTATCCGAACGGTGGCCCGATACGCAGTTGGGAACCTCACGCCTCCAGAAGGGCCTGGTACTCGCTGGAAAACAGCGACATCGAATCCGACTTCCAGCACTACCACGTGGATTCCAAGTGGCAGAACGGGGCTCGGCTGGGCGTCGCCTGGAACCGAAACTTCGAGCGCCTGGACGAACCCCTGGAGGTGGTGCCCGGGGTCACCATTCCGGTGGGACGGTACGGCTACGACGAGATCATCGCCAACTATCGCACCGACCCCAGCACGCCGCTCTTCCTCAGCGGCACCGCCGCGGCCGGAGGCTTCTATGACGGCAAGATCCGCAGCGTCAATCTGAACGGCGGCTACCGCCACAACCACAGACTTTCCTGGACGGCTTCCTACCTTCGAAATATGGTCAGGCTTCCGGTGGGAGACTTCAACGTCGACCTGGTGGGGCTGCGCTTCAACTGGTCCTTCACCCCCAAGAGCTTCCTGCAAACCTTCAGCCAGTACAACAGCGTGTCGCAGACGCTGGGGCACAATATCCGCTTGGGACTCCTCTCATCGGCCAGCACCGGTCTTTTCGTGGTCTACAACACCAGCAATTCCACCACGCCCCTGCTCGACTCCCATCGGCTTCCTCGCCGAACACTGACCCGGGCCCTGTTCGTCAAGTTCAACTATCTCTTCGACTACTGAGAAGCTTTCTTAATCCGATTCCGGGGCCAACTGCAACAGCTCCAGCCTCTCGCCATCCGGACCGTAGAAGTAGCACCAGCGAACCCCGTTGGCCATGGTTACCGGGGTAGAGGCGAATTCCACGCCCTTGTCCCGAAGGGACCGATAGGCCTGCTGGATGTCATCGACTTCAAAACAGACATGGCCGAATCCCATGTCGTTGGCCTTGGAATCGGAGGGCATGGGGCGGCTGGGAGGATTGAGGTACTGAAAGGTCTCGATCAGGGTGTTGGACCCCGGAACGGAGAAGAAGGTTGCGGCCACTCTGGTGTCGGCCAGACCGGCCCCGCGGCTGAATTCACTGTCTTCGATCGACACCTCGAGGGAAATTTCAAGTCCGAGAGTTTCCGTGTAGAACCGCTTGGTTCTGTTCATGTCGGAAACCACGATATTGGTGTGGTGGAGACCTTTGATCATGGATGCGCTCCTGAGAGGAATGACAAGGCAGGGACGTACAGGCGCCAAGGCATTGCCCGACTGACAATGCACCGCCCGTTGCGATTGAAGGCCGGCTTCGCCGTAGCTCCGGCAGTCCGGCTTCCTTCCAACTCTATCGCTTTCACCCGCGGTTTGGAACAGCGGCATTTCCAATGGCGGCGACTGGCGGCCCATCGGCTCGAACCGATCGCCTCGAGACAGGGCCGGTGCGCCAATTCTTCGGCCAGTCGAGGCCTCCCGGTTTTCTGCAGAGGCGGAAGGTGCCGGCCGGCAATGGTGATATCATGCGGCCTGTCCTCGATCAGGAAAGGCCTGAATCATGGCGTCGGCTTCCCGGTTGGACCCGATTCGATTCGAAGTCATCCGAAACGCCCTGATGGAAGCGACCGAGGAGATGTCGGTCTCGCTGCGCCGCAGCGCCTATTCCACCAACATCAAGACCCGAAACGACTTCTCCTGCGCCCTTTTCGATCGCCGCCTGCGGGCCGTGGCTCAGGCCTTCAATCAACCGAACCATCTGGGCTCACTGGTTCACAGCGTGCCCAGCGTGGTGCGCGCCTACGGTCCCGACCGCCTCGGACCGGGGGACACGCTCATCGCCAACCACCCCTATCAGGGGGGAGTCCATCTCAACGACATTACCTTCGTCTCGCCCCTTTTCCACCGAAACCGTCTCTTTGGATATGTCGCCAACCTGGCCCACCACGTGGATGTGGGGGGCGGGGCTCCGGCCAGTGTCGGGGCCTTCCAGGAGGTGTTTCAGGAGGGCGTCATCATCCCTCCGGTCAAAGTAGTGGAGAACGGGGAGCTGGTGGAGGATGTCTTTCGATTGGTCCTGGCTCAGATCCGCTCCAAGCACGAGACCGGCGGCGACTTTCGGGCCCAGGTGGCCGCCAACCACACCGGGACCCGTCGATTGACCGCACTGATCGAGCGGCTGGGACTGGAGACGATTACCCACTATATCGAAGAACTTCTCGAATACACCGAGCGTCGGACGCGAGCGGAAGTGGCCAAGCTTCCCGGGGGCGAATTCAGCGCCGAGGGCGTGGTGGACAGCGACGGCTTCACCGACCGCCCGGTGCGACTGGCAGCCAGAATCCGGTTCGAGGGCGCCGAGGGGGTTCGATTCGATTTGACCGGCTCCGACCCCCAGAGGCGGGCGCCGGTCAATTCCACCTACGCCCAGACCTATTCGGCCTGCGCCTACGTGCTGAAATCGCTGATCGATCCCGACCTGCCGGTCAACGACGGCTTCTACCGCCTGATGCGGATAGTGGCTCCGGCCGGCAGCGTGGTCCATTGCAGGCCGCCGGCCCCGGTGGTCGGGGGATGGGAAGTCCAGACCCGCCTGGTGGACGTGATGTTCAAGGCCCTGGCTCCCGCCCTTCCCGGGACCATGCCGGCGGGCACCAAGGCCATGCAGTGCCATGCCGGGTTTGGCGCCATCCATCCCGTAAGCGGCGAGTACTACTGTTTCCTGGAAACCCTGGGCGGTGGCTATGGAGCCCGGGCTGCCAGGGATGGCCCGGATGCCGTACAGACTCATGGTCAGAACACCGAAAACGCGCCCATAGAAGAGACCGAGTCCAACTACCCGGTACGCATTCTGCGCTACGAACTGGTCAACGATTCCGAGGGTGCCGGAACCTGCCGAGGAGGACTGGGCCTGCGCCGGGACTACCTGTTCACCGACCACGAGGTCTCGTTCACCATTCTGGCGGATCGGGAACGCTGGGGCCCGCACGGCCTCTTGGGCGGACTCCCTGGACGCAGAGCCAGCTACCTGCTCAATTCCGGAGACCAGGAGGTTGAAGTGGGGTCCAAGCAGACTCTTCAGCTCAAGCCGGGCCAGATAATCAGCTACCGCACCTGCGGCGGCGGCGGATACGGTCCTCCTCACCGCCGTTCACCCCAGGCTGTACTGCAGGACGTTCGGGAAGGCAAGGTTGGTGCTGAAAGGGCTCGGAGCGTCTACGGGGTTGCGCTCGACACCACCGCCTGGAAGGTGGACGAAGCCGAGACCCGCCGGCTGCGCCGCAAGGACGGTCCGCACGGACCGGCGTAAATTCCAACGAGCGACAACCCGGAGGTTCCCATGGGCGACGCCGACCTCAAGCCCAACCGACCTCAACCCGTCTCAAGAATCAACTGGTCCGGCCTGGAGCAGGCCATGGATGCGGAAGGCCTGGAGGCCGTGGTGGCCGCATCCCCCGAGAACTTCTTCTACCTGTCGAACTGCCTTCTTCTCTCTCAACAGATCATTCCGAGCCGCCTCTGCATGGCGATAGCGCCCAGAGAGACCCCCCCGGCCGCCATGGTCTGCTACTGCGAGGAACGGCAGATGCGGCAGGACTCATGGATGACCGACATTCGCACCTACCTGGAATTCCAGGAGCACCCCATGACGGCCCTGGCCGGGACCCTGAGGGAGATGGGACTGGCCAGGGCCGTCATCGGCATCGAACGGCATTTCCTGACGGCCGCCGACGTCGACCGGCTTGGCGAAGAGCTGCCCCAGGCGCGACTGCGGGAAGCCGATCGGCTCTTCGGCAGGGTGCGGGCCATCAAGACACCCGCCGAGTTGGAAATCCTGACCCAGGCGGCTTCCGTGACCGAGGGAGCCATTCAGGCCTCCTTCCGGAAGGCCCGTCCGGGCCAGTCAGAGAAAGTCATGGCTGATGACCTGTCGGGCCGCGTCCTGCACGCCGGAGCCACCTCGCAATGGATCACGCTGGCCGTGGGAGCCAATACTGCCGTCAACCACCCCTTCCCCAGTGCCAAGTCGTTGACTCCGGGGGAGATCCTGAGAGTGGACGTCGGCGGGACCTTTCAGGGTTATCAATCGGACGTGGCCCGAACCTCAGCCATCGGCACCGTTACATCCGAGCAGGCCTCAGTGTATCGACGGCTCAGGGAAGCGCAACGGCAGACCATCGACACCGTCCGTCCCGGCGTCAGAGCCTGCGACCTCTATTTCACCTGCAGACGGGAACTGGAGCAGCGCGGTCTGTCCATGACCAGCCAGGCGGTCGGGCACGGACTGGGCATCGGCATGCATGAGTTCCCGGTGCTGCACGGCCGCGAAACGGCCCGGATCCAACCCGGCATGGTGCTCAACGTGGAGCCGGCCGTGCTGGATTCGCAGGGATTCCTCTACCATCTCGAGGACCTCTTTGTGGTGACCGAAACCGGGCCCAGGATCCTGACCCGCCTGATGGACACAACCGGTCTTTTTGTCATCCGCTGACCCCGCTTCCCGGCGGAATGGCAACCGGGTCTCACGACCTCTCGCCCGGGATGGCGAGTCCCGGACCAATCTGCTAAGATCATCTCAAGTGCCGACCTGCCGGCAACAACCCGAGGGGAGACAAGCCATGGATAGAAGACACTTCTTTCTGCAATCGGCCGCGCTGACGCTGGCGGCCACCGGACTGCGATGCTCGGCCTCCCAGGGGCTGACGAGCCCCCGCCAGGCTGCCGGCCGCAAGGAAAAGCACCGGGTGGCCATTATCGGTTGCGGGCGGATGGGTCAGTATTATGCGGAAGTCTATCGCGCCATGCCCGACACCGAGTTGGTGGCCATCGCCGAGTGGAACCCGGAGCGGCGCAAGGTGGTCGGCGAGCGTTTCGGAGTCAAGGCGCTCTACAAGGATGCGCCCGCCATGCTGAAGGAGACGGTGCCCGACATCGCCGCCGTCGTCACTCCCACCAAGTTCATGAAGGATGCGGTCATCGCCTGCGCCGAGGCTGGAGTCAAAGGGGTCTCCACCGACAAACCCATCGCGGCCCGCTTGTCGGACGCCGACGCCATGGTGGAGGCCTGCAAGCAGCGGGGCGTGGTTTTTGCCGGCGGCAATCTGCAGCGGGCCAAGTGGAACGTTCAGGAGGCCGGCCGCCAGTTGAACGGGGGGAAATGGGGCACTCTCCAGGGAGCTTCGATCCACGGTTTCGGCGGCGAGATCTCGGGCGGAGGGTGCCAGCATCTTTCCGTACTGCGGCTCTTTGCCAAGTCGGAAGTGCAGGAGGTGATTGCCTGGGGCACCCCCTTGGAAGCGCTGGCTCCGGAGAAGGACGACGCCGGGCTGATCATCAACGGTCTCTTCTACCTTGATTCCGGCCTGGAGGCCACGGTATTCGGCCAAAAGACTCCCTACAGCGGCGTGGAAGCCTGGACCGAAGACGCCCTGGTCCGCTGGAACTGGAACGAGCCTCAGGTGTACAAGGGGGTGGATGCCAAGGGCGCCCGCCAGGAGGTGGACCCCCAATATGCTCCCAACCTCTGGCTGGACTACGTCAAGCAGACCAAGGGGACCATTCCCGGAACGGAAGAATCCCCCTGGTACGGGGTCGACTACCTGGTCACCTCCATTCGCTCCTTTCTGGATGCCGTCGACAAGGGACGGGAGCTGTTCATTTCGGGCCACGACCTGCGGCAGGCCCTGGAGATCGCCATTGCCTGCAAGCTGTCGGCCCAGCTCGGCAATCGTCCGGTCAAGCTACCCCTGGAAGACCGAGCCCTGGCCCTCTACCCCAGACCCTACCGCTGGCTGGGCGGAGACGTGACCAATCGCCCCCAGTCGGCCGAAGAGGCTGCCGGGCAGTCAAGCTGAAGCTGCTGCAAATGAACCGGCGACTCCGGCCTGAACGGCAGCAGCACCGCCCAACCCCAACCCCGCGGAGGTGAGTTTCTGGAAGCACCATCTTTCGGAACGTTAAACACCCTGGTTCTGGTGGGTTACTTCGCGGTGGTGGTCGGTCTGGCCCTGAGTCTTTCCGGCAAGCAGAAGGACACCGGGACCTACTTCCTGGCCAACCGGCGCATGCCCTGGCTGGCGGTTTCCCTCAGCGTGGTCGCCAGTGTTCTGAGCGCCATCACCTACCTGGGTGCGCCGCAGGTGGCCTACGAGGAGAATGCCGCTCTGGTTGTGGGGCTGCCGGCTACCCTGCTGGCCGCGCCGCTGGTTATTCTGCTGTTTTTCCCCATCTACCGCAGGCTTCAGGTCACCAGCATCTACGAGTACGTGGGCTTGCGCTTCGGGATCCGATCCCGCTACGCCGCTTCCTTCTTCTCGATTCTGCAGTTGCTGGGTTGGATGGGCATTGCCCTGTATGCGCCGGCCCTGGCGCTTTCGACGGTCACCGGCCTCGACCTCTGGAACGCGATCATTGTCATGGGCCTGGTGGCCACCGCCTACACCACCTTGGGCGGGATGGCCGCAGTGATCTGGACCGACGTGGTGCAGTTCCTTGTTCTGGCCTTCGGGGCAGTCCTGATTACCTTGTCTCTGATCGAGCGTGTGCCCGGGGGAATGGACCGGATCATGGAAATGGCTTCCGCCCATGACAAGCTGCCACTGCTGGATCTGACCTTCAGCTTCTCGGAAATCAACGGCCTGACGGTGGTGATCTGCTATTTCATCATCGCCTTCGGCCAGTACGGCACCAGCCAGGTGCCTGTCCAGCGGTTGCTCTCGATCAAGAACTTCAGAGGGATGGTCAAGGCACAGATTCTGGATCACCTTTTGGAAATCATCCTGCTGGCGCTTCTCTTCTTCATCGGGCTGGGCCTGTTCGCTTACTTCTCCCTGTTTCCGGAACGTCTGGCCGAAGGGATCAGCGGCGACAGAATTCTCCCGTTTTACATCATCCACGCCCTGCCGGCAGGAATTTCAGGCCTGATCATCGCCGCCGTCTTTGCCGCCGCCATGTCCACCGTCGACTCCGGCATTCACTCCATGAGCACCATGATCCTGGTGGACTTCATCCAGCCGTTGAGAAAGAGAGCCCTGGATTCCCGCCAGGGTCTCCAAGTCGCCCGTGGACTGACGATCGGCCTGGGTCTGCTGGCCACTGCTTCCGGCCTGCTGGTCTCTCAGATCGAGGGAATCCTCAAGGCGATCAGCATGGTCGGCGGCTACGTGGCCTCACCGGTCACCGCCCTGTTCCTCATGGGGATTCTGACGCGCAGGGGAAATTTCGGAGGTTGGCTGATCGCCACCTGCCTGGTCACCATTCCCACGCAGGTTTACATTCAGAACTATTCGGACACCCACTGGATATTTTACGGGCCCCTCGGGATGGTCATCTGCCTGGCAGTCTCCTATCCGTGCAGCCTGATTTTCGCCAGGGTGCGGCGACTCCCACCCGCCGACCGGGAATACACTCTGTGGCGCCGCAAGACGCCCGGTGAAGCGTCCCTGTTGCAAAATCCTTGAGGAGCCAGGCGACTCAGTCCCAGCTTGGCCTGGAGGAGGACCCAGTGCAAACCAGAAGAGAATTTCTCAGAACCTCGACCGCCTCCCTGGGCCTGGTAGGCGCCCAGGGCCTGAACCCATCCCGCGCCGCCCCGGCGCAGGGTCCCCGCGGCAGCGGAAAGCGGCTCCGCCTGATCTACAACAACGACGGCGACGACAGTTACTCCCCCCTGGCCACCACCCCCGAGGGGTTTCTGGCGCAGCGCATGAAGACCCTGCCGGGCACCCACGTCGACAGCCTCTACTACTGCGGATTCGTGACCAGGCCCCACTGGGAAACCTCATATCCCATGGGGCCGGAGAAGGATCCCATCCGGGTCACCGTGGATTTTGCCCGGCAGCACGGCCTGGAGTGCGTCTTCTCCTTCCGCATGAACGACATCCACGACGCCTTCATCGCGGGACGGCTTAACCCTTTCAAGCGTCGACACCCTCGGTTTCTGCTGGCAAGCTTTTCCGATTCAGACTCCTTTGAGCCCTTCCTGCGCTGGAATCGGAAGGAGGGCGAACACCCCCTGACGCCGACCCGGCAGGCCTTCGGGGTCCGCTCCTCGGAGTGGTTCAGCTGGTCGGCGCTGGACTACGCCCGCCCCGAGGTGCGCCAACGGTATCTGCAAGCCATCGAAGAAGCCTGCCGGCGCTACGACCTGGACGGTGTGGAGCTGGACTGGTGCCGTCATCCCTTCTTCTTCAAACCGGGAACCGAACGCCAGCACGTGCCCCTCCTGACCGACTTCGTGCGGACGGTTCGCCGCCGCCTCCGAGACATCTCGAGGCAGAAGGGCAAGGCCATCCAACTGGCCATGCGGGTGGCCGACACGCCCGAACTCTCGCTGAACAACGGGGTGGACGCCGCTTCCTGGATCGAGGAAGGCCTGGTGGACCTGCTGGTTGCCGGGGCCGGCTATGTCCCCTTCACCACCCCGGTCGAGACCTGGATCGAACTGGGCCATGCCGCGGGCATCCCGGTTTATCCCTGCCTGAGCGGCTCCACCCGAGCGTTCCAGGATATTCGAGCGGCTCGGGCCGCGGCCCAGCGCTTCTGGTCGGCGGGGGCCGACGGCCTCTACTGGTTCAATCTCTTCGTGATGTCAGGCATTCGCGGCGGCAGACGCACTCCCGAGGTCCACGATCCCCACCAGCAGCAGATCGCCGAGGAAACTGGAGAGGCCGCCGTGCTCTCGCGTCTCGACAAGCTCTATACCGTCGATCGCACCCAGGAAGCCGGCTACATTGCCCACATCTGCCCTCGGGCGCCGCTGCCGGTGACCTTCTCGACTGCCTCGGGCTCCCAGGAGAAACGGATCCCTATCCCTGTCGGCGACGACCTGAAGGAGAGTTCTGCCGGCGGCCATCCGGCGACGGAATTGCGGATTGCCTGGTCGACGCCGATCCGGCCGGAACAGGCAAGCTTTGAGCTCAACGGGGTTCGGCTTGCCGCTGGTGACGGTGTTCGACGGCCAGGTTCCGGCGGCACAACCTGGATGGATTGGAAGCTGCCCGCCGGACGGGTCCGCCGGGGAACCAACGAACTAGCGGTTCGGGTCCACCCCAACTGCCCAACCGGCTTGACGCTGGAGGAGGTGCACCTGGCGCTCACCTATCCAGAGTGAAGAGTGGAGAGTGGAGAGTGGAGAGTGAATGATATCGATGGGTTGAGCACCAAATCGATCTGGGCACGGAAGTTCGGGAAGTGCGAACGGACCAAAGGGAAGCTTGCCTGCTGCCGGAACCCTCGGCTTGTCTGAAACAACCGAAAAAAGACAAAGAAAAAAGAGTAATCCACGAAGAGACACGAAGAACGACGAAGTGCCACTAAGGCGTTGAGGTGAACCGCGACGGGATACCAAGGTCACGAAAGGATTGTCGATTTCTGATTGTTTCACCCTCGAATGATCCGCACGTCAGGGCGGGGGCGACACTTGTCTGAGAATATGCTGCTTTAGCCGGCTTCCTCGAGAGCGGCGAAGCCGCGGCAGCACTTGGCCGTGGGCGTCAGCCCATGGGAAACATCGCCTATGGGTGTCGAGCCGCGTAGGCGGCGGCAGCAAATGCCGGTGAGCACAAGTGAAGCACAAGCCGACGCAAGGATGAGCCTTTTGCAAAATTCGGCAGCGTGACCTTTGCCGGGGATGGCCACAAGAGGCACAAGAACACAAGAAGAGCAAAACACTGAAAGCCTGCAAGGCGTTGACTCCCGAACCTGTCGCACAAATTCCGCGCTATCTGCCTACATTCGGTCAACCCGTCGCCATGGGGATCAACTTCGGATTGTCAAGACTCGAAATCACGAAATCCGTTTTGTGACTTTTGTGCTTTTTGTGGTGAACTCCCTTTTCCACCAGGTCGCACCCGACTATTGAAATAGGCAGAACATCGCGATTGCCGGCAAAATGACCTGCCCCACTGCCAATATTGCAAGAGGCTCTCTCGCATGATCTGCACGGCAGGGCTGCGGCCCGGCAACCCGACACGCTCTCTTGAGGAGCAAGAGTGAATGGGAGAACGCCCACCCGGGAGCGCGGGCGTCTCGCCCGCATAGGACTTGGCACCATAGTAGCGAACCCTGCAATGGCCGGTTTGGTGCACTGTTCGAGGGAATGCCCCTGGATCGCAAGCTGCTTGCACGAATAAGGTTGCGGGCGGGAGCCACCCGGGAGCGCGGGCGTCTCGCCCGCATAGGACTTGGCACCATAGTAGCGAGCCCTGCAATGGCCGGTTTGGTGCTCTGTTCGAGGGAATGCCCCTGGATCGCAGGCTGCTTGCACGAATAAGGTTGCGGGCGGGACGCCCGCGCTCCCGGGTGGCTCCCTCCCATGACGTCGGGATATCAAGGTCACGATATCGCAGATACATTCGGGCGCGGTTGGTCATTGAAGGGGGTCCATCCCTATTCGTGTCCATTCGTGGTTCGTCTTTATTAAATAGTCTGCCGTTTTCCCTCCTATGATCCGCACGGCAGTCCCGAGGGCAAGGCTAAACCTGCTCAGCCGGCGCGGCCCGCGTCCAGTAGTCCCGATCCAGACTGCGATACTGAATGGCCTCCGAGATATGGTGGGGCTGAACGACCTCAGCCTGATCCAGATCGGCAACGGTGCGGGCTACCTTGAGGATCCGATCGTAGGCGCGGGCGCTGAAGCCCATTCGGGTCATGGCTCGTTCCAGATGTCGCTGCCCCTCTGCTCCAATATCGCAGAAACGACGAATCAGGCGCGGTGTCATCTGGGAGTTGGAGTAGATCCTGGCGCCGGCGAAACGCCGCTGTTGAATTTCCCGGGTCCGGGTGACTCGTTCCCGGATGTCGCGCGAGGGCTCCCCCATCGCCTTGGCCGACAGCTCGGCATAGGCAACCGGCGGAACATCGATGTGGATGTCGATGCGGTCGAGCAACGGCCCTGAAATCCGGGCCACATAGCGCTGAATCAGACTCGGGGTGCAGGCGCAGGCCCGGCCGGGATCGTTGTAGAAGCCGCAGGGGCAGGGGTTCATGGCCCCCACCAGGGTGAAGCGGGAGGGGAAAGTCAGCGAAACGGCCGCCCGGGCGATAGTCACTTCTCCATCCTCCAGCGGCTGGCGCATCACTTCCAGGACGTTGCGGGCAAACTCGGGAAGCTCGTCCAGAAACAGGACGCCGTTGTGGGCCAGGCTGACCTCTCCCGGTTTCGGCAGCGCTCCCCCACCAATCAACCCGGCGTCGGAGATGGTGTGGTGAGGAGCCCGAAAGGGGCGCTGGTTGATCAGCCCGGCACCACTTGTGAGGACACCGCCGACAGAGTGAATCTTGGTGGTTTCGATGGCCTCTTCAAAGCTCAGCGGCGGAAGGATGGTGGGGATGCGCTTGGCCAGCATGGTCTTTCCGGAACCGGGAGGACCGATCATGATGAGATTGTGCCCGCCGGCGGTCGCCACCTCCAGGGCCCGCTTGGCGGTGAGTTGCCCCTTCACGTCGCGATAGTCCAGCGGGGATCGGGGCGCCGCCGCCAACAGTTGCTGGGGATCCACCTTATTGGGTTGAACCTCCCGGGTGCCGTTGACCAGGTCCACCACCTCCGTCAGGTTTTTCAGACCGTAGACCGAGAGGCCGCCCACAACCGCGGCTTCACGGGCATTTTCCGCCGGCAGGACCAGGTGGCCAATCCCCTTCTGCCGGGCGGCCACGGCAATGGGAAGAGCTCCTCGAACCGGACGCAATCCTCCGTCCAGGGAGAGCTCCCCCAGAAAGAGCCAGTCGCCGAGATCCTGACTCTGCAGAGTTCCCACCGTTCCCAGGATGCCCAGGGCCATGGGAAGGTCGAAAGCCGATCCCTCCTTCCTGACGTCGGCCGGCGCCAGGTTCACGGTAATGTTCCGAAAGGGATAGTCCAGTCCGCAGTTCTTGACGGCCGAACGGATCCGCTCCTTGCTCTCCTTGACGGCGGCATCCGGCAGTCCTACCGTCAGGAAGTTGGCCTTTCCGGGGGAAACATCCACCTCCACCTCGACCACGTAGGCATCGATCCCGAAAACGGCTGCACTCAGCGTTTTGAACAGCATCCTCACCTCCAGCATTCGCCGGCGACAGTGGGTGGCCGGTGCCGGGACGCACCTGCGCAATCCGACGCATTGGCGATGCTTGCGCGGGAAGAGTGCAGCCCGGCTTGAACTGTGAGGGAGGTTGGAACGAGGGAGGGTCGACGGATCGGACCCCAACCGGCAGCCGTCCGCAGAAGCTCCCGATTATAGGCGATGAACCGAGGCCAGGCAACGGGCCCGTGAAACAAAGGCTCGTCCTATGGTGAGGCTGCCCGACGGCTGGAGGCCGAAGTTGGCCCTAGAGCAGTTGGAACCCCTGGAAGCCGACGCGGCCATTGTGAGTGTCGTGAAAGAGTTGGGAGGGAAGCGCAAGACGACCGTTCAGCCAACCGTAGCTCCCGGCATCATCCCCACCGAACCCGAGGGCCCGGAGAAAAAGCATGGACGAAACACGGCCAAAGTGTCCTTTCAGGTACCCCGTGAAACCTCCCAGCGCCCCCTTCAAGTCAAGGACGAGGGCATGGTTCCCTTTGGCTATCGCGGGCGTTTCTGGGTGGATCTCGACAACCAGCTGGTGGTCCGGCTGGAGTCCAAATCCACCGACATGCCCCGGAAAGCCCCGATCACCGACGAGGAACTGGTGCTCCGCTACAAGGAAGTGATGCTGGTGGACAAGCTGGTCTGGCTGCCCGCCGAATTGCATGTCATCGTCAAGACAGACGCCATGGGCGATGGCGGGCTGAGCACCGGCGTGCTGAACGCCGGCGGGACCCCCAATTTCCAAACCTCCGACAAGACCTCGCTGCGTTGGGTCAGCTTCTTCAGGAAATATCGCCCCTTCGAACCGGAATGAGTCCCGAATGACGAAATTTGAAACAACATCTTGAGCCGGGTGGCGGGCAACCGGCTCAAAGTCAAGCATGGGTAGTTGGTTTATTTACATGGATGCACAGGATGCACAGGATTATTTGGCGAGAGTTTCCACCGTCTTGAGCTCAACCATCGCCCAGGCTTCAACCAGGATGACAAAACCCCCTCCTAAGCTCCTGGAACCCCTCGCAGACGCACCCGGTCATTGAGCGAGTCCGCTTCCCGTGCGGCAGTGTCTCGTCCTTATAATCCTGTGCATCCTGTCTATCCATGTTCAATAGTCGGGGAATCCGGATTCACGGGACAGGGTCCTTGTTCCCGATAGGCCATGAACTTCCCTTGTTTCACCCTCCTATGACGCGCCCTGTCGAGGGGGGCGGGGGGTGAACTTACCAGTAGAAACGTCGTGAACCGCGTCAAAAGACGAAGCGGATCCCGAAGCGTGCCGAGACCGGATCCAGGAATCGGTCATGCTGCAGGAAGCGTGGGTCCCGGGTCGCGCCCTGCGAAGCCGCGATCGCCTGGTAGTCGTAGCCGTCCAGGACTTGCGAAACGGGATCGCCCGGTTGCCACAGGGGAAGGGACTGGCGGTAGAGGCTCCGAAAGGTCCTTAAAGGCATCTCCCGATTGAAGAGGTTGATGACGTTGAGGTTGATCTCGAGCGAGCGGGTTTCATCCGAAAAGGGGTGGAAACGCTGGACCAGGGAGAGATCCGTCTGAGTCCAGGCTGGATTTCTGCCGTCGCTGCCTCGGTTGTTCACCATGACGTCCACGTGTTCCAGCTCGACTGTCCGGCTGATCGGCGCTCCGCTCATGGCTCGGAAGAATCCTCCGATCTCCATGTCCCACGGCGTGATATAGGTCCAATGGGCCTTGAGCTGATGGGTTCTGTCGGTGCCCAACGGTCCGTCGATCAGGTTGCCCATGGAGTCGTAGTTGAGAAACCAGAGATCGAAATCGCGATTGACGTTGGGACTGAGGCGTCCGTTCTCGTCCGAGCTTCCCAGGCCCGAATAGAGGCCGTGAAGCCTGGAGTTCACGTAGGCGACGTCCGCAAGCCAATTGTGGCGGAATGCCTTTCGCAAGCGGAATTCGAAGGCGTTGTAAGTCCTCTTGGGTCTGGGTGTGGCCGGAAGGCCGACTTCAACAAACCGGTCGACCGAGAGGCCCCGTCCCGGGTTGGTGATGTAGTAGGCTTCGCCGGCCGGGGTCTGGCGGCCGACATCCTCGATCGCCTGGTCAAGGTTCTTGCGCGTGTAACGGAACGAAACCACATGGTCCGGGGCGGCTTCGTACTCGAATCCGGCCACGGTCCCCGTCATTCGCATGGGCTTGAGATCGGGGTCCAGGTCCTCGAACGAGGGGATACGCCAGTTCCTCGTCTCGACGTAGGTTCCCGGATAATTTCCTTGACCCGACAGCCCGCCGATGCGGGTCCAATCGAGCGTGCTGTCGTCCATCAGGTAGTAGTGGCTCAACCATTTGAACCCGCCGAACGACCCCTGGGCCATCTCAAGTTTCATTGCATCGTAAAACCATCCCCAACTGCCGAAGAGCTTCAGTTTGGTGTTGCCCAGGAGGTCATAGGCCAGGCCGGCCCGAGGCGCGATCTTGTCGGCGAAGTTCCACTTGAAGACGGCTCCGGAGAATTCCGGAAGATCGCTGAAGGACGGAATCTCCTCGCGCTCGAAGCGCAGCCCGAGATTCAGGGTGAGTGCACCGCCGATGGTCCAGGCGTCCTGAACGAAAAGGGCATGCCGGTTCGTGCCGGCGTTGGCCGCCACGCCGAAAGGTGTCCGGACTTCGTAGTAGCCGCAGGGATCGTAGACATCGCCGTTAGGGCCGGTGCAGGTGCTGGTACGAACAGTCCCGTCCACCATGTTGTAGGGTCGGGTGTAGTTGTGGAGGACATAGTCGAACTTGTAGGCATCGTTGATATCGTGTGCGAGCCCGTTGAACTGCCAGCCAAACCGCAGGTTGTGTTGGCCGGCCGCCCGGGTCACATAGCTCCCGCTCAGAGACAGGGTGCTCTTCTTCTGAAAATCCTGAGACGTGTTGAAGCTTGCACCATGTCCGATGGTGGAAAAACCACGGGGGCGGTACAAGGCGTCATCCGGCGAGTATCCGATCAGTCCCGGCGACTCGGGAAACCGGTGACGCACCTGATCCGGGCCGAGCAATTGTTCGGTCTGGATAGCATTCAATCCCCACCGGAGGTCCACCGCCAGGAACGGGCTGAAGGTAATCATGGCGGCTCCCGTGAGAGTGTAGCCGGGGTATTCGAAGCCCTCTTGGGCCCATTCGAAAGCCGGGTTCGAAGTCCCGTCGAGATGGGGCAGCCCGCCCTTCCAGTGCAACCGGTCGGTCACCGCCGATGCCATCAACCTGACTTTCTCGACGGGTTGGAAATCGATCTTGACCGGAATGCTGCGAAACCTCTCGTTGCGCTGAAATTGCCCGGCTTCTCCCGAGGTAAAGGTGACCGAGCGCGTCCGATTCTGGAGTTCCCACAGGAATCCTCCGAAGAACCAGGCCCGGTCCCGCCAAAGAGGACCGCCCAGAGTGAAGCCGAATTCGTGGGTCAGGTCGCCGTCTTCCGGATCGAAGACATATTCGGCCACGTCCACCGACTGAGTGGGATCGAGCCTCAGGCGCTTCCTCGGACTGCCTGTCAGCGCGCTTCCGCTGCCGTACCAGAGGAGGCTGCCGTGAAATTCATTGGAACCGCTCCGGGTTCGAGCACTGAGTACGCCCCCCATGGCGCCGCCGAATTCCGCTTCGTATCCGGCGGTCTTCAACTGGAACTCCTCCACGGTTTCGACACGAAGCTTCTGGTTGTTCAGCCCGTTGTACATGCTGGTGGTATCGACACCGTCCACGTAAAAGACGTTCTCGGCTCCAGAGGAACCGTCGACCGAGATTCCATGGACACCCTGTCCTCTATAGGTCACGTTTCCCGACAGGGCTTCGATATTGACGCTTGGGGCGAAGCGGGCGTAGTCGGTGAAGTCCCGCCCGCCAGCGGCGTTGGTCAGCCCCTCACCCGTATATACCGAGGCTGCCTCGCTCTTGAAAGTATCGATTGCGGCCCCGCCCGCCTCCACGACGATGGTGCTCTCAACGCGGCCGACCTCAAGGGCCATCTCAACGGAGAAACTGCGACCGACCTGGACGACGACCTCTTCCTTCACCGCGGTCTGGAATCCCGGGCAACGGGCGACGATGGTGTAGGTCCCGGGGGGAAGACTGTTGTTGATGATCAGGCCCTGACTATTGGAAACGCTGAAGACCGGCCGGATCAATGCCGAACCTCTGAACTCGACTGCGGCTCCGGGGATGAGGCCGCCGCTGGGGTCGGTGAGGATGACGCGGAGTCTCCCGACCTGCTGCTGCCCGACCATGGGAACCCCCATGGCGGTCAGGCAGATCACGACGCCGACGATGATCCAACGCCTGTTGGACATGCAGACTCCGCGATCCGTCGGTCTAGGCGAAACAGCGCCGGGCGACTTGAACGGCCTCCTCCACGTCCCGGCGGGAGATATCCAGGTGGGTGACGGCACGCAAGCGGTGCGGGCCCGGCTGGCTCACTCGCACCCCCTGCTCCAGCAGCCGGCTCAACACGGCTGACGCCGGATCGGACACTTCGAACATCACGATGTTGGTCTCTACCTCTCCGGGGTCCAGGGTAATACCCGGAATTTCCGCCAGTCCTTCGGCCAGGACCTTGGCGTTGGCGTGGTCTTCAGCCAGACGCTCGATGTGGTTCTCCAGGGCGTAGAGCGCCCCGGCGGCAATGATTCCGGCCTGCCGCATGGCCCCTCCCAGGCGCTGCTTCCACACCCAGGCTTCCTCGATCAGCTCCCGGCGCCCCGCCAGGACGGCTCCCACCGGCGCTCCCAATCCCTTGCTGAAATCCACCCAGACGGTGTCGAAAGGGGCCGCGAAGTCGCGGGCCGGCGTCCCGGTGGCCACCACGGCGTTGAACAGCCGAGCCCCGTCCATATGAAGGATCAGGCCATGCTCGCGGGCGACCGCGGCCACCTCTCCAATAGCCTGGACGGGCCAGGGAGTCCCTCCCCCGGAATTGGAGGTCTGCTCGATGGAAACCACCCGTGTGCAGGGCGCATAGCGGTTCAGCGGCCGGATGGCCGCCCTGACCTGCTCGGCGCTGAAAACCCCCCGTCGAGCCTCCAGGCCGGTGGGGATGGCGCTGGAGAGTGCCGCAAGTCCTCCCGCTTCCGAGATCAGGGGATGGGCCGTGCGATGCAGCAGCACCTCGTCTCCCGGACGGCAGTGGATCCTGAAGGCAATCTGGTTGCACATGGTGCCCGAAGGCAGATAGAGCCCTGCCTCCTTGCCCAACAGTTCAGCCACCTTCTCCTGCAGCCGATTGACGGTCGGATCTTCAAACTTTTGCTCATCCCCGACCTCGGCCTCGGACATGGCTTTCCGCATGGGCGTCGTCGGCTTGGTAACGGTGTCGCTGTAGAGGTCTATCTTGATTGGCGGCATGATGGTTCGCTCCTGTCGTTAAGATCCGCCTATTATCCATGATTCATTCACCGGCAGACACGGAATTTGCTCGTTTGTTCCAGGTGAACGGACGCTGGCGGAGGGACAGCTTCCCTCTCAAGCCACCAGCCCGCCCGGCAGCCCCAATCTGGTATAATTCGAGCCCTTCTGAAGGTCCCAATCAATTGCGATTCAGGAGCTTCGGTCGGGCTACCTCCCTCTCGGAAGCGGATGTCCATCGACGAGATTCGAGAACGCTACAGCCGGGCAGGCCTGAACGAAACGGACCTGAACCCCGATCCGATCCTGCAGTTCGAGCAGTGGTTTCAGGATGCCGGCGCTGCCGGGGTCTTCGAGCCGGGCGCGGCCTGCCTGGCGACGGCCAGCCGCGAGGCCGAGCCTTCAGCCCGCATGGTGCTGCTGAAGGGCGTGGAGTCCCGCGGATTCATTTTCTTCACCAACTACGGGAGCCCCAAGGCCCGGGACCTGGCAGAGAACCCTCGAGCAGCCCTGGTGGTGGCCTGGGTGGAGCTGGCCCGTCAGATCCGCATCTCCGGAAGCGTTGAGCCAATCTCCAGGGAGGAATCGCACCGCTACTTCGAGAGCCGGGTGGCCGGCAGCCGGCTCAGCGCCTGGGCCTCTCACCAGAGCCAGGTGATCGACAGCCGCCAGGTGCTGGAAGAACGAATGCGGGATTTCCAGGCCCGATTCGGCGACGGCGACATTCCCCTGCCCCCCTTCTGGGGAGGGTATTGCCTCTCCCCTGGCCAGATCGAATTCTGGCAGGGCCGCCCCGACCGACTGAACGACCGGCTGCGCTACCGCCGCCAGGCGGAAACCGAGTGGGTCGTGGAGAGACTGGCGCCCTGAGCCATAGCCACAGGCGGAGGTCCGAATTCCATGAACTGCTACAAGGAACTGTTGAATCCCTTTCTGGAGATCCACCGATGAAAACAATCGTATTGACGTTCGTCCTGTTCTTTCCCGTGGCCAACCTGCTGGCCGGCTCGACCGACTCGATCCGGACGGCCGAGGGAGAGCTCAAGATCACCCCCGTGACTCACGGCAGCCTGATGCTGGAGTTCAAGGGCAAGGTCATCCACGTCGACCCTTGGGGCCGGGGAGACTACACCGGACTGCCCCAGGCCGACCTGATCCTCATCACCGACATCCATGGAGACCACATGGATCCGGCTCAGGTGCAGAAACTGAAAAAGAGCGGCACCCAAATCGTAGCTCCGCAGGCGGTGGCCCAGACCGTGACCGAGGCCCTGGTGCTGCATAACGGGCAGAAAAAGGTGGTGGCCGGCCTGGAGATCGAAGCCGTCCCCATGTACAACCACAAGCGGGGGCCCAGCCCCGGCAAGCTCTACCACGATCGGGGAAGAGGCAACGGCTACGTGCTGACCCTGGGTGGCAAGAGAGTCTACATCTCGGGAGACACCGCCTGCATTCCGGAGATGAAGTCCTTGACCGACATCGACATCGCCTTCGTCACCATGAACCTGCCCTACACCATGCCACCCGAAGAAGCGGCCGAGTGCGTCAAGGCCTTCAAGCCCAGGATCGTCTATCCCTACCACTACCGCGGCTCCGACCTGAAAATATTCACCCGGGCGCTGGAGTCTCACACCGACATAGACGTCAGGATCAAAGACTGGTACTAGTCCGGATATCTCGCCACAGGTAAGCCACATCGGTTCTTTGAATCTGGTAACATACTCTTGAAAAAGGAGTTAACCAGACACAAGAAGAGAACCGATGCCGACACAGCCGAACACCAAACCCCAGGGGATTGAAGCTCTCCGACGTCGCCTGTCGGCTGCCTTCGACGGCGGTCCCTGCCAGCCAAAGAAATGCCGAACAAGTGCCCAGTATCCCAACCTCCCTGCATTGTTCGCACATTACTCACAATATTATTTCTAGAATTCACCTTAATTTCACCATAACCTGCTAAGATCACGTCGCGTCATTTGAGACTGTCGCAGGAGGGGACGGTGATTGCAGGAGTCGATCGCGATGCGGCGTTGCCGGGGCGAGGTTGGGAGACAGCCGGCCCTGCCTGCGAAGCGGGGCGGGTTGGCGCGGTCGCGGGAGTTGCGGATATGGCGTTAGCTGCCGCGCGGTCCGCGCCGGGCGCCACCCCTTCCCGCCTCCTTCCGGTTCCCAAATTCATCGTCTCCGCCTCACCCGCGCGAGGCGGGTGGCAGGCGGCATGGTGCGCGCTCGCCGCCGTCCTCGGCCTGCTGTTCTCCGCCGGGGCGGCACGGGCACAGGCGGACACCCGGCCGCCGCAGCTGCTTCCGGTCTCCTCATCCAGCAACGATGGCAGGACCTTGTTGCTTTACTTCGACGAGGTCCTGGACGGAGACTCGGTGCCAGCCACAAGCGCCTTCAAGGTCGTGGTCGACGGCCTCAATACGACGGTCACCGATGTGGACCTGGACGTCCCGCGAGTGACCGGAACCGTGGCGCTGACGCTGAGTCCGGCGAGGCCCCGCAACAACTGGTATAGGGTGACCTACACCCCGCCTGGCACCAATCGGCTCCAGGACGAGGCGGGCAACGCGGTGAAGGCCTTTTCCGCAACCTACGGGTCGCCCGGGTCGCGGCCTCCTCCAGAACGTCCTCCCCGTCCGCCCTTTTTCTCCCCCACCTTGTTGACGGCTACCGCGGTGTCCTTCTCGCAGATCGACCTGACCTGGCGGGACAACAGCGACAACGAGACCGGCTTCCGGGTGCGGCGCCGTCTGGGAAACTCGGCGGATTGGGAGGAAGTTGCGACCACCGAGGCCGCCGCCACCACCTTTTCGGACGTGGGGCTGAAGCCGACCACCCGCTACCGCTACCGCGTGCAGGCCTTCAACGACACCGACTCTTCGGGCTTCTCCAGCCAGGCCGAGGCAACCACTCCGGCAGCGCCGGAGCCGACCCTGACCCGGTTCACGCCCCTCCGGGGGCCGGCGGGCACGGCGGTGACCCTCACCGGGACCGATTTTCTGGGGGAGGTGGAAGTGGGCTTTAACGGAGTCAGGGCTCTCGAGGTCGAGGTTCTCTCGACGACGAGCCTGGAAGTCATCGTCCCCCCGGAGGCGGCCAGCGGCCCGATCAGCGTGGAGACGGTGGGGGGAACGGCCGTGAGCGCCGAGGTCTTCACGGTGACGACGGGCATCGGGAACCGTCTGTTCGTGCCCATCGTGCTGAGTTCACGGGGACGGACGGCGGGGTCGCTGTTCACCTCGGAGATGACGCTGACCAACCGGGGGACCACCCCGGCGGCCATCGCCTACACCTACAGGGCGGCTTTTGGAGGGAGATCGGGCACGGCCATGGATAAGCTGGAGCCTGGCCGGCAGCGGGTGATTCCCGACGCCATCGCCTATCTGGCGGCCCTGGGGATTCCCATCGGGGCGGGTTCGGCAGGCGGGACGCTGGCGGTGCACTTTTCCAATCTCTCCTCACCTGAGGTGGCTGCCGTGACGGTGAGGGTCGCCACGCCGGTGGAAGAGGGGCGGGCCGGTCTGGCCTTCCCCGGGTTGAACCCCGAGAGTCTGCTTGCCGGATCGGCCTTCATCACCGGCTTGCGTCACAACCGACAGGACCGCTCCAACCTGGCCCTTCAGAACGCGGGGGAGGAAAGCCAGGGGGACATCACCCTGAGGGTGACAGTCTACTCCGGGGATGGGGCCGCTTCGGAGAGGAGCCAGGTCTTGCCGGATCTCACCCTGCCTCCGGGAGGGTTTCATCAGTACAACGGCATCCTGAGGGAGGCCGGCATGGAGAACGGCTACGTGAAGGTGGAGCGAGTGGAGGGGAGGGCGCCCTATTATGCCTACGGGGTGATCAACGACGGCGGCAAACCCGGGCAGCGGAGCGGCGACGGAGCCTTCCTGCTCAGCCGGGACTAGCCCCATTCCATTTTAGGTTCACTTTGTCGCATGTCACCTGGGATTCTCCTGCCGACAAACCAGACCCTTCGACCCGGATCCGGCAAACACCCTGCCTCTCAACGAGAGAAAATCGGTCCAGGACCGAAAGACCCCACCCTGTTTCGAACTGCCGGAAGCAACGGCAAGCCGCCGCAAGGATCCGTCGAGTTCCAGGCAGTAAACCATTCGGAATAGGAATCCGGTACGGTACAATGAGTCCGCACCCGAGCTACGGGCTGTTGCTTGAAACTCGGGGACCCGGCCAGCCGCACAAGGAAAGGGCCATGGGCGTCGACCACAACCCGCATATTGGCTATCACATCGGCGACTCTCCCTTGGGGCGGCTGTTGATTGCGGCCACCTCGAAGGGGCTGTGCAGCCTGATGTGGGGAGACCGCGACCGGGAGCTTCTGGAGGAGTTGGCGGCACGGTTTCGGCGGCGCACCCTCCGCCGCGGGCTGGAAAAGCCGCAACGGTGGTTCGAACCCGTCAATCGATTTCTCGAGGGAGAACCCGTCGACCTTTCCTTCCCGCTCGACCCGGGGGGAACACCGTTTCAGCAAACCGCCTGGCGCCGGCTCCAGGAGATTCCGCCAGGCCGGACCCTGACCTATGCAGGCCTGGCGAAGGCTTTGGGCAATCCGGGTGGAGTCCGGGCAGTGGCCGGGGCCTGCGCCGCCAATCCGGTGGCTCTGGTCATCCCCTGTCACCGGGTCATTCGCAGCGACGGCGGATTGGGAGGCTATCGCTGGGGGCTGCAGCGGAAACAAAGACTGCTGAACCTGGAAGCCTCCATGGCGGCAAACGGCCACTGGAAGCTGACCGCACCCGCCGGAGCGGAGCGGGCAGAGGCCGCACTCCGCCATCCTCATCCGGAGCACAGCCCTTGGCAGGAGAGCGGCAACCCTTGACTGGGGGCACCACCCCTTTCGTGACAACCGGAAAAATTTCTGAAGTTCAAACAGGAGGTTAGATTCATGGCATCGGCCATTCGCATCGGCATCGTGGGCGCGGGAGACAACACCCGCGTGCGTCACATTCCAGGACTGCAGGCCCAGGAAGGCGTCGAGATCGTCTCCGTCTGCAACCGAAGCCAGGCCTCCAGTCAAAGAGTGGCCCGGGAGTTCGGCATCCCCACCATTCACGGCAACTGGCGGGAACTGGTCGCGTCGGACGGGATCGACGCCGTGGTGATCGGCACCTGGCCCTATCTCCACTGCCCCATCACCCTGGCGGCCCTGGAGGCCGGCAAGCACGTGATGACCGAGGCCCGCATGGCCATGGACGCCGGGCAGGCCCGACTGATGCTGGAGGAGTCCCAGGCCAACCCTCACCTGGTCACCCAGATCGTTCCCTCCCCCATCACCTTGAGGGTGGACGGCATGATCCGGAAGCTGGTGGCCGAAGGCTTCCTGGGCGAGATCCTGGCGGTGGAGGTCACCAACAACGCCAACAGCTTCGTGGACCGATCCGGCCCGCTGCACTGGCGCCACGATCGCAACCTGAGCGGCTTCAACATTCTGGCCATGGGGATCTGGTACGAAGCCCTGATGCGGTGGGTGGGGGAAGCCGTCGAGGTGGTGGCCATGACCCAGGTCAACGTCACCCAGCGCGGCACCCCTGAGAGCGTGCTGCAGACCATCACCATCCCCGACCACGTGGATATCCTGGCGAAAATGGCCTGCGGGGCTCAGGCGCGAATGCAATTCAGCGCGGTGACCGGCCTGGCTGCCTCCATCTCCAGGACCTGGCTGTTCGGCAGCGAAGGCACTCTTTGCTACGATCTGGACGCCGACGAGCTGTCAGGCGGAAAGCGGGGGGACAGCAATCTCGCGCCGATCGCCATTCCGGCTGAACTGGAAGGAGGCTGGCGGGTGGAGGAGGAGTTCGTCAATGCCATCCGCGGCGAGGAAAAAATCTCTCACACCACCTTCGAGGATGGCCTCAAGTACATGCAGTTTACGGAGGCGGTGACCCGCAGCGCCCGGTCCGGTGTGTCGGTTTCGGTACAGGATGTGGGCTGATCCTGAAGGGCGGCTTCGACAAATCTGACAGCGGCCCGCAGCTATTGAAGGCTATCACCCGGATCAAGCGGGAACGGGCGCAGGGAATCGATATTTTTTATTAACATCGATGCACAGGATGCACAGGATATACAGGACGAGAGCTTGATGCACCAGAAGCCGGATCGGGCGATGATCCGGTGCGGGCTTGCCGATGAGGGGGATGACAAGACACCAGACTCCTAAAACCATATCCTGTCTATCCTGTGCATCGATGTTAATTATCCATTTCGTGACGGCGCGTGCCGTTGAAGCAATTCCGTCTCGCTTGGTGGCCCTTGGCGGATCCCTCTTGAGGCTCCTCCGACCCATTAGTGTGACTCCGTCGTCCTTCGCGTCCCTTCGTGGATGTCTTCCTGTTTTTCCTTTCCTGCCCCTGGGTAGAAGCGCGGGCTAGCCCGCCTCGGCCGCCAGCCGGGCTGTCTCGCGGGCGATCACCAGTTCTTCATTGGCCAGAATGACCAGGACTGAGACCTTGGACCCGTCGGCGGAAATTACGGCGTCCCTGCCCCGCACCTGGTTCCTGGCGGGGTCGATCCGAATCCCCAGATACTCCAGGCCCTGGCAGACAGACTCTCGGATCCGGATGCCGTTTTCGCCGATTCCTCCGGTAAAGGCCAGAATATCCAGGCCTTCCAGGACGGCGGAATAGGCGCCGATGTACTTCCTGGTTTCGTGCACCAGCACCTCCAGGGCCAGCTTGGCCCGGGGGTTCCCTGCCGCTGCCGCTTCCTCCAGGTCCCGCACGTCCCCGCTCAAGCCCGAGATTCCCTTGAGCCCCCCCCGCTGGGAAAGGCCTTCACGCACCTGGTCCACGCTCAGACCCTCCTCCTGCATGAGATAGAGCGGAACAAAGGGATCCAGATCGCCGTTGCGCGTGGCGTGGGACAGGCCCGCCTGGGGTGAGAAACCCATGCTCGTCTCAATGGACCGGCCGTTCCTGATGGCGCAGATGCTGGCGCTGCCGCCCATGTGGCAGGAAATGACTTTCAGGTCCTGGCCTGAGCGCCCGGCCAGTTCGGGGGCCCGCCAGGAGATGTAACGATGGGAGGCTCCGTGAAACCCGTAGCGTTGGATGGCGTGTTTCTCGGCCCATTCATAGGGAATCCCATAGGTTCTGGCGTAGTCGGGAATGGTCTTGTGAAAGGCGGCTTCGAACACCCCCACCAGGGTCTTGTCGGGCAGCAGCTGCTGGAAGATGCGGAAGGCCTCGATGTAGGGGGGATTGTGGGCCGGAGCCAGGAAGATGTAATCCTCCATGGCCTGGATGACCTCGTCGGTCACCACCACCGAATCGGCAATGCCCTTGGCGTGAACCGGCTTGAAGCCGATGGCGTCGAGCTCCTGCAGGCTGGTCAGGACTTTGGCCGCCGGGTCGGTCAGGATTTCGAGCGCCTGCTCGATGGCCGCGCGGTGGTCGGGAGCCCGAATTTCCCTTTCCTGCTTCGGACCGTCCCCCAACTGGTAGCTCAGCGGCGAACGGGAGCTGCCCACCCGCTCGACCTTGCCGACCGCAGCCACCGATTCATCTTCCATCTGGAACAGCCGGAACTTCAATGAAGTGGATCCGACGTTCACCACCAGAATCTTCATGTCAATTTCACACGCCCGTTCCGATCCGGCTCAGCCCGCGGAGCCGCCCGCTGCCTTGCCGACCAGAACGGCCAGCGCGATGGATCGAATCTTGGTCTCGGGAGTTTCCGCCCGGGACAGCAGGATGAGCGGGGCCCGGGCTCCCAGCACGATGCCCCCCGATTCTCCCTGGGCAAAGTAGAGAATGGCACGGTAGAGGATGTTGGCCGCCTCGATGTCGGGGGCCAGAAAAATATCGGTGGCCTCCACCAGCGGGCTGTGGATGCCCTTTCGCTCGGCGGCAAACCGGCTCAAGGGAGAATCCAGGGCAATGGGCCCTTCGATATAGGCTCCCGAGATCTGTCCGCGCCGATTCATCAGGGTCAGTCCGGCCGCGTCCAGCGTGGCCGGCATCTCGGGATTGACGAACTCCAGGGCGCAGAGTACGGCCAGGTTGGGTTTGGATACGCCGATGGCGTGAGCCACTTCTATGGCGTTGCGGCAGATCTCGGCTTTTTGAGCCAGGTTGGGAGCGATGTTGATGGCGGCGTCGGTCATGACCATCAGCCGCTGGATTCCCGGCACCTGGAAGACGATCACCTGGCTCAGCAAACGCCCGGTGCGAAGACCGTTCTCCCTATCGAGCACCGACCGGACCAGGGTCGAGGTGTTGATCTTGCCCTTCATCAGCAGGCTGGCCCGGCCTTCCCGAATCAGGCCGATGGCTTTCCTTGCCGCCCGGGCCTGGTCGGGCTCGTGGATCAACTGATCGGGAGCCAGCTCCAGTCCGACCTTCTCGACCATGGGTTCCATCCTGGACCGATCGCCCACCAGGATGCCTTGGGCCAGACCCATGGACTGGGCCTGCTTGAGCGCTTGCAGCACATCCGGGTCCTGGCCGCAGGCCACCGCGATGCTGGTAGGCCCCTCGCTGATGGCCGCGGCTACCAGCTCTTCCAGGCTCTTGTACATGGAAAGAAGCCTCCTTTGATAAATCCTCGGGAGCGGACCGATGGCCGTCCCCCGGCGTCCGCGCCTCGCTCCCCGCCTGACGTCGCACTGTCTGCTACATGCCGTCCGGAGGCAGTGTCAGACCGAGGCCGGTGTCCCTTCCAGGACCGACTTCACAATCCTGTCGAACTCGGCGTCGGACAGGAGACGCTTGCTGTCGATGGAGGTCTGCTTGACCTGAGCCAGGATCTCGTTGGCCTGCTCCGGCGTGGCCTGCAGTCCCCTGCGTTCCAGGTGCTCCTCGATATTGAACAGGCCGCTCCCTTTGCCCAGGGCGATATCTACCGCCGGCCGGCCGACCACTTCCGGAAGGAAGGGAATGTATTCCAGAGGCTCGGCCTGCTTGCAGCGGCTATGGAACATGGCCACGATGCCCGACTCGATATGGTAGAGAGAGTCGCCCACGATGGGCCGGTTGGGAGGCACGCCGAACCCGCTCAACTCCTGAACCAGCTTGGACAGCTCGTAGAAGCCCTCGGTCTTGACCCCGGTATCCACGCCGTAGAGGACCTTCAGGGCCATAATGGTGTCTTCCAGGGGAACGTTGCCGGCGCGCTCGCCGGTGGCCGTAACGGTGACGTGAGCCACCGAGGCTCCGTTGGCCAGGGCCGAGATGGTGTTGGCCACTCCCAGACCGAAGTCTTCGTGGCAGTGGATCTCGATGGGTTGGGCGAAGCGGTCCCGCAGCTTGCTCACCACCATGGCAATGCCCTGGGGTGTGCAGACGCCGAAGGAATCCGCCAGGGTCATCGAGTCCATGTGTCCCTCGGTGGAGACCCGCTCCATGAGGTCGAGATACCTGTTCAGGTCGGACCGGGTGCTGTCAATGGTGAAGAAGACCGTGTAGAGGCCCGCCTCCTTGGCCGCCAGGGTGGTGTCGATGGAAGCCTTGATGGCCCAGTCCATGGACTTGCCGTAGGCGTGCTTGATGATGTGGTCGCTGGAGGGAATCTCGGTAATGATGCCGTGGACCCCGCAATCCTTGGCCATCTTGACATCGGCCGGCATGCAGCGGGCGAAGGAGAAGATCTCCGGACCCAGGTCCAGACTCACGATATCCTTGATGGCCGCCTCGTCTTCAGCCGAAACCGCCGGCATGCCGGCTTCGATGCGGTGGACGCCGGCCGCTGCCAGCTTCTTGGCGATCGCCACCTTCTCCTGACGGCGGAACACGATCCCCGTCTGTTGCTCTCCATCGCGCAGGGTCACATCGTGAATGCGAATCTGCGCCGGGAAATTCATGCCCTGGGTGGCTTCGGGCGCGTAGTTCCAGGGGCTGGCAAACCAGCGATCGGTCTTCCAAGGTTGACTCATCTGAATTCTCCTTAGCGTTGGAAACTGGGCGAGATCGGATTTAATCAGGGCGGTCGGGCAGAGGGATGAATGCGACGGTGCCCCCGGTTTCTCGCGGCACAATCTATTGCATCGAACGGATGCCTGTCAAGCTCGGGCGGGACTGCGCCACGCGTCCTGGGGGCACCGCCCCGAGGCTATCCGGACACCGGTTCGCCGGTGGGATCCACGATCTCCATCGGTCCCAGATCGAGTCGCCTCACCGGTTCCTCCAACTGATTCAGGTCTCCAACCACAACCACCAGCAACCGGGTCGGGTCCAGATAGCTTTGAGCCGCGCCCCGAACCTGCTCGAGCGTCACCGAATCGACGGACGTGGGGTAACCGGCCAGCGTCTCGTGGGGAAGATCGTAGGCAAAGAGGTCGGCCATTTGATCGACCACCCTCCCCAGGGTCTCGAAGCGCTGGGCAAATCCCCGCACCAGATTCTGCTTGGCCGCCGACAACTCGGCAGCGGTGATGGGCCGGGCTGTGCCTATGTCTGAAATTTCCTTGTGTATCTCCTGCAGCGTCTCGGTGGTCACCGAGGTCTGCACGGCCGTCCCACCAACCCAGAATCCCCCCTGGCTGGCGTAGGCGAACCGGGTGGAAGCCCCGTAGGTGTAACCCTTGTCCTCCCGCAGGTTGAGATTCAGGCGGCTGCTGAAACTGCCCCCCAGCACGGCGTTCATCAGCTCGATGGCATGGTAGTCGGCAACCTTGCGGTGAGGTCCGATCGACCCGATGCGAATCTGTGACTGAGGAGCATCCTGGCGGTCCACCAGGACCACTCGAATCCCCTCCGGAGGAGCAGCTTCAGGCAGGCTGAGCCGGGGCGTTTCGCCCGCCCCCCAGCCGGCCAGGCAATCCTCCGCCAGCCGGGCGGCTTCGGCCAGCGTGATGTCTCCCGCAAAAAGCAGGACCGCGTTGCCCGGCTTCCAGTGCGTTCGGTGAAACTCGACCAGTTCCCGTCGGGTCAGGGCTCGCATCGAGGTCTCGTCCCCTCCGGTCGGAAGCCCGAAGGGGTGACCCTCGCCGAACAGCAGGGAACGGAAGACCCTCCCGACCGTAGCCGAGGGACTGTTCTGCTCCTGGAGAATGCGGTCCAGCCGCAATTTCCGCTGCCTCTCCAGCTCCTCCGCCGGGAAGGTCGCGTTCAGAATCAGGTCCGCCAGCAACCGAACCGCCGGCCCCATCTGCGCCTTGAGCACTTCCAGGGCCAGGTGGCAGTTCTCGGACTCGGTGCCCGAACCGAAGGAAGCCCCGAGCCGGTCCAGCTCCGCCTGGATCTCCAGGGTTGTCCTCGAGCGGGTGCCTTCGTCCAGCATGGCGGTGGTCATCCAGCCGACTCCCGGCCTGGAGAGCGGATCCGAACAAGACCCCGATTTCAGCAGCAGGCTGACGGCCACCTTGGGAAGATCGTGCCGCTCGGCCACCGCCACCGTCAGACCCGGGGCGATGGTCTCGGCAGCCAGTGCAGGGGGGCGAAAGGACTTCGGACTTCCCATGCCGGGCTGCTGCTCCCGGTTCAGCTCGGTTCTCTGTGGACGGGCAGACAGCTCCGGAACGAAGCTGAGGGCAACTCTGCGGGAGCTGTTCAAGCAGGCTGACACAACCCCGCGCACCTGTTCCGCTCCCAATCCCTGATAGCGAAGATAGTCCTGCCCGAAGTAACCAGGGTCTCCCAGGAAGGTGTTGTACTGGTTCAGGAGATCGGCCTTCCCTCCGAATCCCCCGATGCGCTCCAGGCCGCTGACGAACTCGAACTCCTGCTTGGCTTTTTCCCGCTCCAGCTCTTCCGGAGTGGGTCCGTTTTCGGCAAAGGAGGCGATCTCCTCCCGGATGAGGTCGTCCAGGCCGCCCAGGGTCTGACCGGGCCGGGCGGTGGCCACCACACCGAACAGCCCGCTGATTTCCAGAGAATAGTTGAAGGCGGACACATCCGAGGCCACCTGCTCCTGATAGACCAGTCGCTGGTACAACCGCGAGTTCTTGCCCCGGGAAAGAATGCGCGAGGCAAGGTCGAGCTCGGCGTCTCCGGCGTGGAAATAAGCCGGCGCCGGCCACACCAGGTAGAGTCGCTCCAGAGGCACCCGGTCGGAAACGGTGACTTTGCGCTCGCCTTCCATTCGGGGCACCCACAAACGGGGGCGTTCCAACGGGGGACCGGGCGGCAGCGGTCCGAAATACTTCTCCACCCAATCCCTGGTTCGAGCCGGGTCGAAATCGCCGGCAATCACCAGGCTGCAGTTGTTGGGCGCGTAGTGGGTATGGAAAAAGTCCTTGGTCTCCTGCAGGGAAGCGGCGTCCAGATCCTCCTGCGATCCGATCACGATCCAGGAATAGGGATGTCCCGGGGGGAAAAGGTTTTCGAAGATCAACTGAAGCGCGCGCCCGTAGGGAACGTTCTCGTAGCTCTGCCGGCGCTCGTTCTTGACCACGCCGCGCTGGTTGTCGAACTTCTCCTGAGTGAGGGCATCGGCCAGAAAGCCCATTCGATCCGACTCCAGCCACAACACGTATTCCAGAGCCTCGCTGGGCACCGTCTCGAAATAGTTGGTGCGGTCGAAGCTGGTGGTGCCGTTGACCCCACCTTCCCGCATGTTGGCTCCCGCCCTTTCCATATACGTCAGATACTCTCCATCGGCGTTCCTGGACCCCTGGAACATCATATGCTCGAACAGGTGCGCCATCCCGGTGCGGCCCGGCTGCTCGTTCTTGGAGCCGACGTGATACCACAAGTTGACGTGGGCTACGGGAAGCTTGGGGTCGGGATGCAGAATGACCTGAAGGCCGTTGGCCAGGCGGTATTTCTCAAACTGAATGACCGGGGCCTGCCGAGTCGCGCTCATGAGATTCCTTTCCCTGTTCCGGACACCTGATTTCCACCCGGGAGGGCCGTTGTCATACAGCCCGCGGTCTCATTTTCCACATTGGTCCTCTATCTCTCATTTGCTCTTTCCAACCCCGTGGAAATCGGGTAAGTAAAGACCCATGTACGTGGAAGTGAGCCTGCCGCTCCCGATCACCCAACACTTTTACTATGGCCTTCCGGAAGAAGCGTCCGAGCCCCTGCAACCGGGCCAGCGGGTGCTGGTGCCCCTGGGGAACCGGAAGGTGACGGGCTATGTCCTGCGAACCCTTCGCCGACTCCCGCCGGATTTCCCCCGAGCGGCCGAGTTGAAACCCATCCTCGAAATTCTGGACGAGTCCAGCCTCATCTCCCCGCGTCTCTTCCAGCTCAGCCGCTGGGTGGCCGACTACTACTTCGCTTCGCTGGGGGAGGTTCTCAAGGCCTGCCTTCCGCCCAACTACAATCCCAGGCTGGAACAGAGCTTCAGACTGACTGCATCGGGGGAGCACCTCCTGAAGCAGACGAAGAATAGCGCAGAGATCAACCAAAGAAAAAGGCAAATCCTGGAGTTGCTGGCCCGTCACTCCGCGCTGGACCGCCGGTCGCTGCAACGGTTGGCGAAACGCAGGGTCTCCACCGCCGAGCTCGAAATACTGGCGGCCGCACGCTGGATCCGGTTCGGACAAGCCACGCGGGGATCGGTCGTCACTCCCAAGAAACAGTGGTTTCTCTCGCTCCACCCCGATTGTGAAGCCGCCTTGCCCGGCGCCAGGCTCACCGCCAACCAAAGGGCCTTGATCTCCCACCTGCGGGGCGCCGGAGACGCGTTGAGCCTGGCCGGTCTTCGCAAGCTCTTTTCCCTCTCGCGGCCTTCCCTGGAGCGGCTGGAGCAACGGCGACTGGTCCGGCTGAGCCGGGAGGAGGTGGCGCGCGATCCCTTGGGGGGGGCGGACCCCGGCAGCCCGAATCAACCCCGGGTCCTGTCCCAACAGCAGCGGAAAGCCCTGGAGACCCTGATCCCCGCGCTGAGCGCCGGCAGGTTTTCGGCCGTGCTCCTGCACGGCGTGACCGGCAGCGGAAAGACGGAAGTCTACCTCGGCCTGATCGAGCATACCCTGCGGTCGGGGAAGACCGCCCTGGTGCTGATGCCGGAGATCGCGCTCACCCCAGGGGTGGCGCAGGAATTTCGCGCCCGCCTGGGCGACACCGTGGCCATCCTGCACAGTGGATTGTCCAACGGAGAACGCCACGACGAGTGGTGGCGAATCAAGCGCGGGGACGCCCGGGTCGTGATCGGCACCCGCTCAGCGGTTTTCGCTCCCCTGGAGAATCCCGGACTGGTGGTGCTGGATGAGGAGCACGATCCCTCCTACAAGCAACAGGAGAGCCCCCGCTACCACGGTCGCGACACGGCCATCGTTCGGGGCAAACAGGCCGGCGCAGTGGTGGTTCTCGGCTCGGCCACACCTTCGGTCGAGACCTTCCACCACTCCCAGAGCGGCAAATACGGCTACCTTCGAATGGCGGCTCGCATTCACTCCCGGCCTCTCCCCGAGACCCGCCTGGTCGACATGCGGTCGGACTTCAAGGACACGGCCCGCAAGTCTCCTCTCTCAGCCGATCTCAGCGCCGCCATCGGGGACCGCCTGGAGAAGCGGGAACAGGTGCTCATCCTGCTCAACCGCCGGGGATACGCCGCTCACGTGCTCTGCCGCAGTTGCGGAGAAAGCATTCAATGCCGCTTCTGCAGCATCGCAATGGCCTTCCACAAGATTCGCAAGGCCCTGGTCTGCCACTACTGCGGCTACTCTCAACGCGTTCCCGGGGAGTGCCCGGGCTGTCACGGCCAGTACCTCTACCTTATGGGAGAGGGGACGGAAAAGGTGGAGGGACTGCTGCAGGATGCCTTCCCGCGGGCCCGTGTGGAGCGGCTCGATCGGGACGCGGCCCGCAGGAAGGATGCGCACCGTCAAATCCTGAGCCGGTTCAGGCAGCGCAAGACCGACATCCTCACCGGTACTCAGATGATTTCCAAGGGCCACGACTTTCCCTTCGTTACCCTGGTGGGGGTGGTCTCGGCAGACCATTCCCTGTCTTTTCCCGATTTTCGGGCAGCAGAACGGACCTTTCAACTCTTGAGCCAAGTCTCCGGCCGCGCCGGGCGGGGGGAACTGCCGGGCGAGGTCCTGATTCAGAGCTACTGCCCGGAACACTACTGCTTCGGTTTCGTGACCTCCCACGACTATCGAGGGTTCTACGAGAAGGAGATCCAGTTCCGAAGGTTCATGCACTATCCGCCCTTCACCGCCCTGGCGCTGGTGCTGGTCCGCGACAGGAACCTCCCGGCGGCGACCGAGACCATCGGCCGCTTCGCCGAGTTGCTGCAGGCGGCTCGCGGCCCGCACACCCGCATTCTGGGCCCCACCCAGTCTCCGCTGGCCAGAATCCGGTCGGAACACCGACTTCAGCTCCTGATAAAATCCAGGAGTCGATCCCAGCTCCAAGCGCTTCTTCGGAATACCCTCCGCCAGGCACAGACCCAGGGACTGGATCTCCGCAGGGTCCACGTCGACATCGATCCGGTGAACCTGATGTAAGGCGCCACTGCGAAACTTGCGGGTCCGCGATTGCCCCCCACCGCATCAGCCTTCGCCTGGCGGCTCGGCTTCTGCGACTCCCTCTCAAGGGGGGAGTGATTGGAGGAAGCAGGTTCCGGGATCAACCTTGGACTGTCAGGGATTTCAATGGAATGGGGACCAGCCGCAGGAGCGGCAGCTCAACGACCTGTAGAGGGATACCTGTTTCCGGAAATCGACGGGGCGGCCATCCGGCAGCTTCCATCCGGATGGCACGGCGGAGTTAGATGGATTGCAGGTCCTTGCCGGGCTTGAACCGAACGGCTTTGCCGGGTGGGATGGAAACCTCTTCCCCGGTTCTGGGGTTGCGACCGATTCCGGTCTTGCGAGGCTTGATATTGAAGACGCCGAATCCCCGCAGCTCGATCCGATCATTGCGTTGTAGTGCGCTCTTCATCGCGTTGAACACAGCGTCAACGGCAGCCTCGGCCTTGGTTCTGGGAATTCCGGTCCGCTCGACAACATGGTTGATGATGTCTAGTTTGATCACCGCAAAAACCTTTCCTCGAAGAGATGCCGACAGAGTCTAACGGCTAAGTCCAATGCTGTCAAGGCTAACCCGCATGCAAGGGCTTGAAGGCAAGGACCGTACGCGACCCTGAACCGCTATCCTCCTGCAGGAAATCGACCTGGAGCGGCATCCCGACGGAAATCGTGCCGGGATTGCGCGTATCCACACCCTGAATTCGGGCCACCACCCGGGCTTTTTCCTCGAGTTCGACCACGCCGGTGCAGTAGGGGTTCTCTCGACCGTAGCCCAGCTTCAGCATGGCGGGGGTACCGATGGCAATGCAGGTATAAGCCACCAGCTTGCCCCGTCCTTCCATCCGCTGCCACTCCATGGTCGAGCCGTCGCACCTGGGACAGAGCGCCCGAGGCGGAACAAAGACCGCCTGGCAGGCCAGGCATCTCGATCCCATCAGCTTTCTTTCCCGGAGGAATGCATGAAAGGAGTGATCGGTGAAGGGCCTCGGTTCCAGGGGACTATCTCCTTTCGAGAACGGTGACGGTCGATGTGCCTCCGGTCCCTCCCAGATTTTGAGCTGCACCCAAGCGCGGATGGCCCGGCACTTGTCTCTCCCCGGCTTCTCCCCGGAGCTGGGTCCATACTTCGAATATTTGGGCAGCCCCGGTGGCCCCGACGGGATGGCCCTTGCATTTGAGTCCGCCCGAGGTATTGATGGGCTTGGACCCGTCCAAACGGGTCTGACCCTCCTCTACCGCCTTGTATCCCTGACCGGCTGGAAAGAAACCCAGATCCTCGATATGCAGCAGTTCCGCGATGGAGAAACAGTCGTGTACCTCGGCGAACTGGACTTCGTCCGCGGCGATGCCGGCCATGTCAAAGGCTTCCCGGGCAGCATACCGGGTTGCTTCAAAGGTGGTCAGATCCTCGGAGGCGTGCAGACCACGCCCGCTGGCCTGCCCGATACCGGCAACGTAAAGCGGATCGTCGGTAAAGTTTCGAGCCATCTCTTCACCCACCAGCAGGAGACAGCAGGCTCCGTCGCTGATTGGGCAGCAGTCAAACAGGTGAATTGGCCAGGCCACCACCGGATTGGCCTTGGGGTCTCCCAGAAAAGCCTTGGGGTCCGGCCAATCCGGAACCGGGCGCCCTTTGCTCTCGGCCCTTTTTTTCTTGGCGGCCATGACCTCTTCCAGCGTGGCGCTGAGCTGGGCCTTGGGGTTCCGGGCCGCATTGTCATGACTTTTTATGGTGACGTTCATGAGATGCTCTCGAGAGGCCCCGAACTTGTCGAAATAGGCGGTTGCGATGGTGCCGAAGACTCCGGGAAAGGTGAACCCGACCTCCCGTTCGTATGGAATTGCCGCCATGCCCAAACCTTCGGCCACCACTTCAGTGGCTCCCTTTGACATGTCCTCCACCCCCCCGACCAGAACCGCATCGTAGAAGCCCGAGGCGATGGCGAAAACGCCTTCCCGAAAGGCCAAGGCACTGGAAGCGCAGGCTCCCTCGGTCCGGGTCGCCGGCCGCGGAACCAGACCCAGCGTGTCGGAGAGAATGGCGCCCCAGTGGGATTGGCGCACGAAAAAGTCATTGCTGTAGTTGCCCAGGTAGAAAGCGTCGATATCCGCCGGGTCCAGCCCCTTGTCCACCGAGGCTGTCATCGCCCGGAAGGCCTCCAGAAAAAGGTCCTTGGAGTCCCGGTCCCTGAACATGCCGAACTGAGACATCCCCGCACCAACCAAGGCCACCCCACGGCTCAATTTTCTCTTCTTTCTCATTGTTCCCCGCCCCGATCTTGCAGTTAAGCGGCTGCCCTGTCGGGCGGCTTTCCGCATGTTACCACAAACTTCGGGCCCCGGAATGTCGACCTCGAAATCCCCTGACCGCCGGCTTGGCCGGAGATATTCCCGCGGAGCGCGGACGGGACTCCTGATTGAAACAATTCAGGGGTTATCCACGAAGGGGATCCACCAAGGCGCGAGGGGGAAAAGAGTTATCCACGAAGGGACACCAAGAGGTTGAGAAGCCTCAAGAGGGATGCGTCAAAGGTTGGATAAGACGAGAAGATTTCCACCCAGAGCTGCAAGGGGCCGGTCAAGCCGGAATCCTCACACCTGCCTCCCCACCCATCTGACCTCGCCGAAAACCTTGGCGCCGACAGGCCAGGGGACCGGGTCCCAAGCGGGGTTGTCGCTCACCAACCGCCAGTTGCCGCCGGAGTCCCTGTCCATACGTTTGACCAACATGCCCTCATCGGTCTGGAGAACAAAGATTCGGCCCTCCTTGAGCTGGGCCCGGTTGCGGTCGACCAGAATGGCGGAGCCGTCGGGGAGGGTGGGCGCCATCGACTCTCCCTTGACGCCGACGACAGTGCACTGTTGGGGGTAGAGGCCGTTGCGGTCGAGCCAGCTTCGAGTGAAGGTGATATAGCCGGCGACGGACTCGTTGGGCTCTTCATTGGCGCCGGCAGCGGCTGCCAGCTGTTTGATCGCTATGTGGCGGTTTTCGGCCGGGACTTCCGCATCCTTGGGCCGGGGCTGGCCGAGGAGTAGGGTAAGGTCGCGCCGGATGTCTTCCCGAAGCCGCCGGGCCCAGTCGGGGCGCTTCTCGACAGCGGGCACCCCCTCGGGTGACTCGACAGGGTCATCCAGAGGGGCTGTCTGGAGCCGAAGGCCCAGGACACGGCAGATAGCTTCCAGGGAATCCAGGCGCGGGGAGGAACCGCGGCGGATGTTGCGAACGGTATCGGAGCTACCGGTAGCCAGGATAGACAGGTGGCGATCGGAAACGCCACACCGATCGATTAGGTCGAGGAGGTGTTGCCGAAAACTCATGAGGTAATTATACCACAGAATCAAACCGCAAAAGGAAAAGGACTTGAATTACGGTTTTATAACCGTATAGTAGCGGGATGACTCACCGAGAGGTTCTCCTGACCCTGTTCGAGTGTTACTGCCGGAGGGCGAAACTCAGCCAGGCGCGGGTCTCGACCCTGGTCTTCAACCACGGTGGGCGCATTGCCAGGATCCGGGCGGGTCGGGACTTCACCATCGGCAGCTACGTGCGGGCCCTGCGGTGGTTTTCCCACCACTGGCCGGAGGAGCTTCCCTGGCCGGCAGGCATAGAGCGCCCCCCTCGGGCCGGCCAGCGAGGCGAGGCGGCCGCAACCGGGCAAGTCGCCGCCCCGGGAAGCCGCCGGGAGCCTGGCTGATCCTTGTCTGCGATCGACTACCAGGGAAGATTGCTGCCGCCGCCTACGCGGCTTAACTCAGAGAGCAGGTGGTCCATGGGCTGACGCCCACGGCTAAGTGCTGTCGCCGCCTTGGCGGCTGTCTGGAATCCCGGGCTGAAGCCCGGGAGATAATCATTAAAATAAGCATCCCGCGCCCGAGCAGTGTCTTGACTTCGGAGAGAGCGGCGAAGCCGCGGTTGACCGAGGTCTGGGGAGCAAACCTCTCCTACAGACCTTCCTTATAAAGCGGCGTAGCCGCGCCAGCACTTAGCCCCGGGCGTCAGCCCGGGGACGTTTCGCCCCTGCACTGCCCTAGCCGCGAAGGCGGCGACTTAAGAACCGCGTTCCGAGACCCCACGGCCTCCCCAAAACCACGCCTGTCAGAAACTCCCCTATCTTACTCTCGTATGATCCGCCCGGCAGGGCAAGGGCGGGACTTCTTTAAAGGCGAACCACGAATGAACACGAATAGACACGAAGGCAAATGGACCTCCCTCAACCACAAGTGGCGCCAAAATGCTTCTGCCGTGTTCTCACTTTGGCATTTCTTCGGAACCGCCGTAGATAACCGCCTCCCTATCAGTTATCGTACCCCCAATTAACATTTCATCAATCCGTTGATTGGTGGAGGCGTTTGCAAAATTCGGCAGCGGGACCTTTGCCGGGTATAGCCACAAAAGGCACAAAAACACAAAAAGAACCATCGGATGGGCAAGTCTCGAAATCAAGAAACTCGTTTTGTGCCTTTTGTGCTTTTTGTGGTTTCTGTTGTCTCTTGTGCTTTTCGTGGTGAATGCTGGAGCCTGCAGCACACCATCCTTGCCGCCTCAATGTCATTCCCGATTGCGATATTTGCAAAAGGCTCGGTGTTGATTCGTGTCCATTCGTGGTTCGTCGTTCCCCTTCGAGGACATCTTTTCCCCTCATTTTCTTTCTTAGTGGCCCTTCGTCGTTCTTCGTGTCCCTTCGTGGATGCCTCTTCTTGCCTTTTTGGATCACCCTCAATGGTCTCGGGCAAGGCGAAAGCGACGTAGCTTCCGCCCGAGAGGGCTCCGCTCTTGCCTCCCCCGGCCGCGATCACCACGAACTGGCGCCCCGCCACTTCATAGGTGGCCGGCGTTGCGTTTCCCGAGGCCGGCAGCAGAGATTCCCACAATAGACGTCCATCGGCCTTGTCGAAGGCCCGAAATTTGCGGTCGAAGTTGCTGGCGCCGATAAACACCAGACCGCCCGCCGTCACAATGGGGCCGCCGTAGTTTTCCGACCCGGTCCCCACCATTCCTCTTGCCGCCAGTTCCGGGATTTCACCCAGGGGAACCCGCCAGACGATTTCACCCTTGTCGAGATCGATGGCGTTGAGGGTTCCCCAAGGCGGTTTTACCGCCGGGTAGCCCTCCGGATCCAGAAAGCGGTTGTAGCCGTCATGACCGTAGGGCAGGTGGTAGAGAGGCCTGCCGGCCCGGTCCGCGGGGACCGAGGCGTCCTTGCCGTGGAGAACAAACCCCAGGATGGCCTCCAACGCCTCCTCCTCCAGGTGGGCAAAACCCGGCATCCGCCCCCCGCCCTGGCGCAGGGTCCGCCGCACCATCTCCTGAGACCGGCGCTTTCCCAGGTCCACCAGCGAGGGAAACTCCGGGGGGGCGCCAGTGCGGTCCCGACGGTGGCAGCCGCTGCAGTTCCACCGGTAGAGCTGCCGGGCCGTGAAGGGACCGTCGCCCGCTTCCCTCGCCACCAGCCGCAGGACCCAGGCCATCTCGCTGGAGTTGACATACAACCGTCCCGATTCCGGATCGAAAGCCGCCCCGCCCCACTGTCCCCCTCCGTCGAAACCCGGAAAAACAAGGGTCCCCTCCAGGCTGGGAGGAGTGAACTGGGGTCCGTTGCGCAGCTTGCGGAAACGCTTGAGCACCTCCCGGCGCGCTTCCGGAGTGCGGTCGGTCAACAGGTCTTCCGTCAGGTGCTGGCGGGCGAACGGAGGCGGATTCGAAGGAAGGACCTGGGTGGCGGCCAAGCGCTCGCCCGGGACTCCGGCAATGGGTACTTTGAATTCCCTGAGTGGGAACAGCGGCCGGCCGGTCTCACGGCCAAAGATGAAGACGTGTCCGGACTTGGTGATCTGGGCAACAGCGTCAACCGGCCTGCCCTCCCTCACCACCGTCACCAGGCTGGGAGGAGCCGGCAGGTCCCGGTCCCACACGTCGTGCCTGACCACTTGAAAGTGCCAGACCCGCTCGCCGGTGTCGGCCTTCAGGCAGAGCAACGAATTGGCGAAGAGGTTGTGACCCGGACGGTTCCCGCCAAAAAAGTCGAAAGCCGCCGAGCCGGTGGGAACGTAGACCAGGCCGCGCTGCTCGTCCAGGCTCATGCCGGCCCAGCTATTGGCCCCGGCGGCGGTTTTCCAGGCCTGGGCGGGCCAGGTTCGGTGGCCCGGTTCGCCCGGACGGGGAATGGTTCGAAACCTCCAGCGGAGCTTGCCGCTGCGGGCGTCGTAGGCTCGAATGTCCCCGGGGGCGCTCGGCAGGCTCTCACCCACCGTGCTGCCGATGATGAGCAGATCCCGGTAGACAACCCCGGGCGTGGTCAGAGAAACGGTGATTGAATCGTGTGGCCGCCCCAGGTGGCGCCTCAGGTCGATGGCCCCTCGGTTCCCGAAGTCCAGGCAGGGCCTGCCGGTGGCCGCGTCCAGGGCATAGAACCGGTGCCAGTAGGAGACGTAGATCCGTGCCTGGCCGTCCCGGCTCCAGTACATCAATCCCCGAATGCGAACCCTGTCGCGGGGAGTCCCGCCCGGAATGGACGGCGCGAAGGACCAGATTTCCCTGCCGGTGGCCGCGTCAAGCGCGAAGACCCGCCCCCGGGGACTGGTGGCATACAGCCGCTCGCCCACCACCAGGGGGTTGCACTGCATCTCCGAGCCCGGAAAGGCCTCCCCGGTATCGTAGGTCCAGGCGACCCGCAATCGGTGCAGGTTGCGGCGGTTGATCTGAGCGAGGCGGGAGTAGCGGATCTGCCGGTTGCCGCCTCCGTAGGCGCTCCACCGGTCGTGGCCCGCGCTGGGCAGCTCGCGGCCGGGTTTCCCGGACCGTGCCAAAGGAACCCAGGCGACGGAAGCTGCAACCGCCAACAAACACGCCAGCAGTGCACGGTTTACCATGGTCCCCGTCAGACAGACCGAAGCGAATAGAGCCTGGCCCGGCGCATCCGAAAGCGCAACCGCACCGGGCGGCCACTCCAGGCGGAGAGGTCCGACTCCCCCCTCCAGGTGACGGTGTGGTCGAGGTGATCGCCGGAGATGGGATCGCAGTCTTCGAAAGCGCGGCCGGGAAGGGCGGGAGCATGAGTCCTGCGGTTGTCGTCGGTCGCGTCGGCCAATTCCACCCGAATCTCACCGCCGAATCGGGTCCAGGCGTTGAGCACCAGGCGCGACCCGCTGAGAGCCAGGATCAGGGTGGAGCACCCGCCCAGGGACTCCGCCTCCAGGGAGACAAACCCGTCCTGCCGCCAGCTTGCGGTCAATACGCCGGTCTCGGGACAGGAGTTGTCGAAGAAGAGAGTGTTGTGGGAGCCGCGCCGGGGAGAGTAAGGCAGCGACCACTCCCCGGGCGTCAGGCTGACCAGGCCGCAGCCCGCATAGGCGCCTCCCTCGGCTTCGGAACCCGGCTCGCCCGCCGGAATGATCGGTCGCCGCAGGGGTCTTTGCCAGTTCAGGCCGTCTCGGCTGATCATCAGGTGCACCTCGGCGAAGTCGCCCGTGTGGCGGTAGAAAGCCGGAAACATCAGGTGGGCGTCGGCTCCGGGCCAGCGGGTATAGGAATTGGTGTAGATGTCGGTGTCGGGGCCGTCGTGCATGTCGATCTCCACCAGTGGCCGGGGAGTCGGCCAGTGCTCGAAACGGTCCGTCTCCGCGTAGCTGATGATGCGGCGGGCGTGGGAGGTTCCATGCTCGTGGGCTGTCCAGCCTCGGAAGTAACCGACGTAGACTCCCCTTTCAGGATCGAAGTCGACCACGCTCTGGGTATCGCTGAGGTAGTTCGCGATCAACGGCTCCTGGATCATTCTCCAGCGCAGCCCGTCGGAGGACAGGGCTCCGAAGACACAGAAACGGCCTTGGTGCGAACCCAGATGGACCATCTTGTAGCGCTCCGGCGGAGGCGCCGAGGGGTCCTTGAAGACGGTGGCCCCGTGGGCGTCCCGACCCGGTGAGGCGTCCAGCCCGAAGACCAGGTTGTTGCGGCGCGATCCCCGGTAGGTCACCGTCCCCAGTTCCGGCTTGACCCAATGGGTCCCGTCGCTGGACTCGGCATAGGCCATCACCCTCTGGGTTCCCACGTCCTCGTCCACCTCCAGTTCGCCGCTCAGATCCCCGCTGTCGTAGTAAAGCCTCCAGCGCCCCTCGTCCTCCAGCAGAGTGCTGTATACCCCCAGGCCGGTACGGGCGTTTCCGGCCTCCCAGGGCTTGTCGGCCGTCACCAGCGGAATGCGGTCCAGGCGAGGCGGATGGACTCTCAGGCGGACCCCATGGGGCATTTCCCAGCTATCGGGCCGTTGGCCGCCGAACGACAGACCGTAGCCCGGCTCGATCAGGTTCCAATCCACAAAGACGTGCTTGCGGCTTCCCAACTGGAACGGCTTGTAGGTCATGAGGCGCCTCCCGGCTTCGAGTGCGAATCACCTGGAGCATACAATAATCGCCGGAATGCCCTGACCTCTTTTTTCATGACCCGCATCGCGGTATACTGCGGGGATATCGGAAAAAACCCCGGCCCCGAAGCCGACAGTCCGCATGTATCGATCGAGCCAGTTTCACCCTTCCAATATGGCAGCGCTTCTACTCCTTCCGGTGCTGGCCCTCTGCGGTCTCTCAGGCCCGGCCTGGAGCCAGGAGTCAGAAGCTGAAGAGTTGTTCGAAAGAAAGATCCGGCCGCTGTTTATCCGGCACTGCACGGCCTGCCACAACTCCGAGTTGGCAACCGCCGGGCTGGATCTCTCGACCGCCGAAGGGTTCCGCCAGGGGGTGGCCGGCAGCCCTCTGATCTCGGCCGAATCTCCCTCTCAAAGCCGCCTCCTCAAAGCCGTTCGCTACCAGGACCCGGTCAAGATGCCCCCGGCCGGCAAGCTGGATCCAGCCGAAATCGGCGACATGGAAACCTGGATCGGGCTGGGAGCGCCCTGGCCCGAGCCTTCAGCCGGGATGGGCGAGGAAGCGGGAACGGCCCGCGAGGGATCAACAGGCCTCTGGTCCTTGGAGCCGGTGGCCGATCCCGAACCACCGCCGGTGGGCCGCCAGGACTGGGCAAGGACGCCCATCGACCGTTTCATCCTGGCCAAGCTGGAAGAGCAAGGTCTGAAACCGGCGCCTCCGGCGGACAAGCTGGCCCTGCTGAGGCGAGCCACTTTCGACTTGACCGGCCTGCCGCCTTCAGTCGAGGCCATCGAGCGTTTCCTGAACGACAACTCCCCCGACGCCTTCGACAGAGTCATCGGGCGGCTGCTTGATTCACCGCGATACGGAGAGCACTGGGGCAGGCACTGGCTGGACGTGGCCCGCTACGCAGACTCCACCGGCAACGACGAGGACCACAAGTACCCCCATGCCTGGCGTTACCGGGATTACGTGATCGATGTCTTCAACCGGGACCTTCCCTACGACGAATTCATCCTGGAACAGATCGCCGGAGACCTGCTTCCAAGGACAGGCCGCCCGGAGACCGACCGGCGCAGGATCATCGCCACCGGGTTTCTGGCCCTGGGGCCCAAGGCCGTCGCCCAGCAGGACAAGATCCGGATGGTCTACGACGTCTACGACGAGCAGCTTGACGTAGTCTCCAAGAGCATTCTGGGATTGAGCATCACCTGCGCCCGCTGCCACGACCACAAGTTCGACCCCATCCTGACCCGGGACTACTACTCCCTGATCTCCGTCTTTGCCAGCACCCGCAGCTTCGTGGACCCGACCGCCCATGTCTCCGAAATGTTCATGAAGCCCCTGGTCCTCCCCGACGAGCACCAGATCTATCTCGATCACAAGAAGAAAACCGACGACCGCAAGCAGACCCAGGGGAAGCTGGTGGAGAAGGAAAAGGAAAGGTTCGCGGAGGCCGAAAGCCGGCGTCTGGCCGACTACATGCTGGCGGCCCATCGGGTCTACGCTCAGGGGGCCGATCCGGGAGAGCTGTCCCGCAAGCTGGACCTGAAAGAATCGATCCTGGAACGCTGGGCCGGCTATCTCAAGCCCGGCCAGGGATTCCGCCCCCACCTGCTGGCCTGGCGCCGGTCCGGGGAGGACCGGCGCGCCTCGGTCGCCAAGGACTATCAGGAGAAATTCCGACAGCGGCTGCACGAGTGGAACCGGGAACTGGAGGCCTGGCGGCAGCGGGTCGAGAAGGCCGGGCCGGAGGAAGCCAAGGAAGACCGACCCAAGTTCATCCCCGGCAGTGACCGCTTCTTCCACGAAGTCTATCTGCAGGGCAACCCGAGGGACGACAGCTACCAGACGCCATTTATCCTCAAGCCCAGCGACACCCGGCTCTTCTCCGAAGAACACAGGGAAACCATCGTACGGCTCCAGAAAGAGATCGAGCAGTTGGATAAGGAATCTCCTCCGGAACCCGACATGGCCAACGCCGTGGAGGACGGAGAGGTGGTCGAGCAAAAGGTTTTCGTTCGAGGCGATCCCGCCAATCCGGGCGAGGACGCTCCCAAGGTGTCTCCCAAGGTGTTCGACCCCAGGTGCCGTCCCATGGAAGCCAGCCAGGGTAGCGGCCGCCTGCAACTGGCCCGCTGGATCATCCAGCCGGAGCATCCGCTCACGGCTCGTGTGATGGTCAACCGGGTCTGGCACTCGCACTTCGGCCAGGGCCTGGTGCGGACGCCGGACAACTTTGGAGCCAAAGGGGAGGCGCCGACCCATCCCCGACTGCTGGACTTTCTGGCCCGAGAGTTCAGGAAGAACGGCTGGTCCGTGAAATACCTCCACCGTTTGATCATGCGGTCCAGCGCTTACCGGATGGCGAGCTCGCGCTCGGAGCTGACGGCTCGAACCGATCCCAGGAACCTCTGGTTGTCCCATTTCCCCAGACGGCGGCTGAAGGTGGAAGAAATCCGCGACGGCATGCTGACCCTGGACGACTCGCTCGAGCTGAAGATGGGGGGCACCTTGCAGAGCGGGACCGGATACCAGCCCGAGAACAGCAGTGAGCGACTGAGCGTAGACCCGGAAACACAGCGCCTCCGCACCATCTATCTGCCCTTGCGACGCGCCAATCTCCCACCGCTGCTCAACCTGTTCGACTTCGGCGACGCCACCACTTCCTCGGGAGAGCGCCTCCAGACCAACGTGGCGCCCCAGGCCCTGTTCATGCTCAACAGCCAATTCGTGGAGACACGCTCCCGCGGGCTGGCCGAGCTTCTGCTGAAGGATCCGAACTCCAGTGACCGGGAGCGGCTGAATCTTGCCCATCTCAGGACCCTGAGTCGACATCCCCAAAGCGAGGAGCTGGACCGGGCTCTGGACTACATCCGGGGATTTCAGGAGCGGTCGCCGGGCGACGAGAGCCGACTCCGGGGTTGGCAGAGCTACTGCAAGGCCCTGTTGTCCTCCAATGCATTCATTTACGTGGATTGAGCGCCTGGCGGTATTCTCCGGGGCTGCAGCGGTTAGCTAATGGATCCGAGCATGAATGATCTCCATTCCCTCTATCGAAAACTCCAAGTGCCGGTGTCCAGGCGCGCCATGTTGCGGGCTTCGGCCGGCGGATTCGGATATCTGGGTCTGGCCGGATTGCTTGCCGAGGAGTCGGGCCTGCTGGCCTCGCCCTCGGGAAACCCGCTGGCCGCGAAGCCACCCCATTTCAAGCCCAGAGCCAAGCGGGTCATCTTCCTCTTCATGCACGGAGGGCCTTCGGGGATCGACATTCTGGACCCCAAGGAACGCCTGACCCAAGACCACGGCAAACCGCTTCCCATCGAGCGGCCATTGGCCTTTGACGACGAGAATCCGGCGGGACCGCTGATGCAGTCACCCTGGAAGTTTCGGCCCGGCGGTCAAAGCGGGCTTCCCGTCAGCGATCTCTTTCCCCACGTCCGCGCCTGCGCCGACGACCTCTGTGTGATTCGTTCGATGGTCGGAGAGGGCGTGGACCATGGCGCGGCCATGCTCCAGACCTTCACCGGCACCAGCACCTTCGTGCGGCCCAGCATGGGCTCCTGGGTTGTCTATGGACTGGGAACGGAGAACCGGAATCTGCCCGGATTCATCATGATCAAGCCGGCCCTCTCCCACGGCGGCGCCAAGAACTGGGGCTCGGCCTTCTTGCCGGGGGCCTACCAGGGCACGGCTGTCGGACATGGAGGTCTCTATGTCAAGGATGTCCGGAAGGAACCCATCCGTTACCTCCTGAACCAGCGCTATTCACCCGAGCTGGCCCGCTACGAACTCGACATGCTGCAGAACATCAATCGGCGGCACCGAGTACTTCGGCAGCACGACCCCGAGCTGGAAGCGCGCATCCAGGCCTTCGAGCTGGCCTTTCGGATGCAGGCGGCGGCCCCGGAAGTATTTGAAGTGGAAAAGGAGTCGGAATCCACCCGGAAGCTCTACGGCCTGGACGACCCGCTGACCGCCGACTTCGGCTGGCAATGCCTGCTGGCCAGGCGCATGGCCGAACGGGGAGTCCGCTACATTCAGTGCACTCACACCTACATGCCGGGTGGGGTCGGCTGGGACCAGCACGGTGAGCTCTACGCCAAGCATACCGACAACGCCCGGCAGGTCGACCGCCCCATAGCCGGCTTGCTGAAGGACCTGAAGGCACGGGGACTGCTGGAGGATACGCTGGTCATCTGGGCCGGCGAGTTCGGCCGCACCCCCGTATCCCAGAACGGCGACGGCCGGGACCACAACCCCTACGGCTACTCCCTCTGGATGGCCGGCGGCGGAGTCAAGGGCGGCTTTGCCTACGGGGCAACCGACGAGTTCGGCTACCACGCGGTCGAGGACCGCATGCACATTCACGACTTTCACGCCACCGTGCTCCACCTGCTGGGGATCGAACACGAAAAACTGACCTACACCTACGGGGGCCGGAACTTCCGCTTGACCGACGTGGCCGGCGTGGTGGCGCACAAGATTCTGGCGTAGCCCCGCATCCCGGTCCCGAATGAACCGCAGACAATTTTTGCAAACCCCGGCGGCCCGTCTGCCGGCAGCTCCGGCTGGACTGACGGCCTCCGGTTCAGGCGCCACACCGGAACGCCGGGACCCCAGCGCACCGCCACGTGTCTTCCTCTTCAACGACGGTCGCCACGTCGGAGGACTGGACAGCTTTGAGCCGCCCATCACCCCGGAAGATCACGGCACCATCGCCGACCAACTGGCAGGAAGCGGCGTGGACGCCCTGGTGCTGTTCGCGGCCGGGGCCCATGGGACGGTGCTCTATCCCAGTCGAGTGGCCGACCTGTGGGGGGATACGGTCCAGCGGTGGGATCACTATGTCTGGGCCAGAACGGCACGGGTCCTGCGGCAGTTGATCGCCGACGGTCACGATCCGCTCAAGCTTCTCTGCGACCGCTGCCACCATCACGGCATCCGCATGATCCCCAGCACCTGGATCAGCCTTCACAGCGGCAACCGGCAAACCCATCAGAACCTGGGGCGCTGGTCGGCCTTCACCCTGGACAATCCCCAATTTCAGGTGGGCGAGGACCCCGACCCCAGGGCGGCCGGCCTCCTGAAGACCCGGTTCAGCTTTCTCCACGCCGAGGTGCGGGAAGAACGCTTACGCCTCCTGTCGGAGATGCTCTCCGATTACGAGACGGACGGCGTCGAGTTGAACCTGACCTCGGCCATGCCCTATTGCCGGTTTAGTGACGTGGACCGGCTGGCCCCGCTGCTCACCCAATGGCTGCGCGACCTGCGCCGAGTGGCCGACCGGGCCCGGGACCTTCAGAGACGCCCCAAGCCGATCTACCTGCGCATTCCGGCTCATCCCGATGCCTGGAAGCTGGTGGGGTACGAGGTCGGCCTGTGGCTCTCGGAAAAACTGGTGGACGGGCTCTTTTGCGAGAGCAGCTTCACCGAGGAAGAAGGCGTGGACCAGGACGTCGATCTGGCCCCGGTGGTGGCCTTGACCCGCGGCACCCGATGCCGGGTCTACTACGCCTTCCACACCAACCTTTATCGGCAATTCGCGCGCAGCGCCACCCCGGCCATGATTTGGGCCGCCGCCGCCAACGCTTACGCCCAGGGCGCCGACGGCTTCGCCATCGCCGACCACGTCTGGGCTCCCAACGGATGGCCCTGGACCTCGCGGGAGTATGAAGCGCTACGCCTGCTGGGGCACCCCGAGCTTCTGGCCCAGGCCGACAAGCACTTCCTGGTGCGCTCCGACATTCGGGACGAGGCCACGGCCGGCTGGTTGCCTGGAAGGAACATTCAGCTCCCCAAGGAGCTGAATCCCGGAGAGTCCCATCGGGTGACGTTCCGGGTCGCCGACGACCTACAGCAGTGGCGCCGATTGGGGCGGGTCGAGTCTGTGGTGCTGCGAGTTCGCTTCCGAGACATCCTCCCCAACTACGACAGGGTCGAGGTCCATCTCAACGAGCAGAAGCTGCCCGATTCCATTCTCCGCAAGGTGGACATGACCTACCGGCTGGTGGATCAGCAGTCCAGCACCCATTCCATCACGCCCTACGGCTATGCCTACGACTTCCATCTCGACCCCGCCCGCTACCCGAGGAGAGGCCGAAACCGGTTGAGAGTCAAGCTCCTCAGGCGAGACCCCGACATCGCCGGCCGGCTGGCCCTGGTGCGGGTCGACTGCCGCATCCAATATCGCCGCCATCGACACTTCGAAGATCAACCTATCGAATACTGAACGACTGCGGACGGATTCCCGGCGGTTACAGGAGGATTGCCTGCGGCACCTCGCCGGCGACATCCGTCAGACGGAAATCGCGCCCGGCGTGGCGGTAGGTGAGCCTGGTGTGGTCCAACCCCATCAGGTGGAGCACGGTGGCGTGAAAATCGTTGAAGGTCATCTTGTTTTCCACGGCATACCAGCCGAACTCGTCGGTGGCGCCGTAGCGAATCCCGGGCTTGATCCCGCCGCCGGCCATCCAGATGGTGAATCCGGTAGGGTTGTGGTCGCGCCCGTCCTTCCCCTGCACCGCCGGTGAACGCCCGAACTCGGTGCCGAAGATGACCAGGGTGTCCTCCAGCAACCCCCGGCTCTTGAGGTCCTTGAGCAATCCCGCAATGGGCTTGTCGACCTTGAGGGCGTTCTTTTGGTGCTTCTCCCGCAACTTGGAATGCTGATCCCAGTAGTTTCTGGGGTAGCTGTGCGACACCTGCACGAATCGCACTCCCCGCTCGGCCAGCCGCCGGGCCAGCAGGCACTGGCGCCCATACTCGTCGGTGGGCTCTACTCCGATGCCATAGAGGTCCAGGGTGCTCTTCGACTCCCTGGAGAAATCCAGGGCTTCGGGGGCGTGGCGCTGCATGCGAAAGGCCAACTCGAAGGCCTGGATGCGAGCTTCCAGCCGGGCATCGTAGGCGCTCGAAGCGAGATGCCGCCGGTTCCAGGCCCCCATCAGGTCGAGTTGCCGGCGTTGCACCGCGAGGTCCCTCCCCTCGGCCTTCAGGTTGGGTATTTCCCCTTCGATGAACTGGGTGGCGCCGTCGCCGATCCCCGTTCCCTGGTAGACCGCGGGCAGAAACGCCGACCCGAAGTTCTGGCCCCCGCCATGGATGTAGGGCGGTGAGATATTGATAAACCCGGGGAGGTTCTGGTTGTCGGTTCCCAGACCGTAAAGGATCCAGGATCCCATGCTCGGCCGGATCAGGATCCCGTCCCCGGTGTGGAGCTGCAGGGCGGCGCCGCCGTGAGAGACAAAGTCGCCCACCATGGAATGAATCATGCAGAGGTCATCCACACAGGTGGCGATATGGGGGAAGAGCTGGCTCACCGGTTGGCCGCATTCCCCGTACCGGCGGAATTCCCAGGGAGACTTCAACAGGTTCCCCGTCTCGGCGAAGGTGATCTCGGGCTTGGGAAACGGCAAGGGCTTGCCGTTCATCTCCGTAAGCTTGGGCTTGGGATCGAAAGTGTCGATGTGGGAGACGCCGCCGTGAAGGAAGAGGAAGATGACCCGCTTGGCCCGGGGGCGGATATGGGTCGGCTTGGGGCTGAGAGGATTGAGATCCCTGGATGGAGCCCGCGTAGCCCGGGCTTCCAGAGAGGACAATCCGGCGAAGGCCAGGTAGCCGAAGCCACAGGCGGCCTGACGCAGGAGATCGCGCCGGGAAACCGCTCCGGGCTGGAAAGCCGGGGGAGCTGCCGAAGGGTCATTCATGCCGGTAATCTCGAGAAGAAAAGGCTCCGCTCTCACTCAATATACATGAATTCATTGAGGCCGAACAGTAGCTGGCAATAACTGGCCCAGGCCTGGCGTCGGGCCTCGGCTTGCTCAACCCCGTCCGGCCCCTGGACCTGAGGGTAGGCTGCCAGGTAGGCCAGCGCCTGCTCGGTCTCTTCGTCGGAGGGAGGCCGGGCCAGGACCCTGCGATGGGCCAGCTCCACCCGCTCCCTGTCATCGGCGCCTTCCCCGGAGAGCAGGTCCTCGGCGAAATGGCGAGCTTGCTCCACCACGAAGGGGCTATTCAGCAGGAATAGTGCCTGGGGAGCCACGGTGGAGTCGCCGCGCCTGCTGGTGACGGCGTTGGAACCGGCAAAGTCGAAGAGTTGAAACATGGGAAAGATCTGATTGCGCACCACCGGGAGGTAGAGGCTGCGGCGCCCGCTCCGGTAGGCGTCGAAGCCATAGCCCCCCTTCCCCGCCGAGAACAGGCCGCGGTAGTAGTCGTCCACCGCGGACTTGCCCTTGTAGTCGAAGATGGACCCCCCCATGGTCCGGTCCAGCCTGCCGCTGAGTGCCAGGATGGCATCGCGCAGGGCTTCCGCCTCCAGTCGGCGGCGCGGGAACCTCCAGAGCAGGCGGTTGCCGGCATCCGCAACCTCGGCGGCGGGGTTGGAAACGCCGCTTTGCATCCGGTAGACGCTGGAGTTCAGTATCAGCCTGTGCAGCTGCTTGACGGACCATCCCGACTCCACGAAATAGGCCGCCAATCGATCCAGCAACTCCGGATGGGAGGGCCGTTCCCCCAGGGTCCCGAAGTTGGTGCTGCTGGCCACCAGGCCGGTTCCGAAGTGCCACTGCCAGATCCGGTTGACCATCACGCGCGCCGTCAGGGGGTTGTCGGGGCTGGCAATGAACCGGGCCAGCTCCAGGCGGCCGCTCTGGTCGCTGTCGACGATCCCGTTATGGCCCCGATCCAGGATCTGAAGAAAACGGCGCGGGACCAGCTTGCCGGGATTGTGGTGGTTTCCGCGGACCAGGATCCGCATGGGAGCCGGGGCCCCGTCCTTGACCGCCATCACGGTCAGCGGATCCGGGGGGGGGCTGGAGCAATCCCCGGCGGCAAATACTTCCACTTCCGCCATATGCAGGGTGGAGGTCTCCTCCTCCCGCGGTCCCAACAGTTCCACACGCACGATCCGGCCGGTCGTTCCCCGGGGCGGACAAATGCGAAATCCCTCGGCCGGAGTTGGAAACTCCTCGGCATCCGGACCCTCGGGGAAAAAGGCCTGATTCCACACCTCCTGTCGCTGGTCGGTCAGCACCGAGACCCGAAAGTTGGAGAGGCGCTTGAATTCGGCATCCACGCGATTCCACAAGACCACCATGCCTATGGGACCGCTTTCGGCCAGCTTCACCTCCCACCAGGGGTTGGCGTCGCCCTCGCCGGTCTCCTGGCGGTTGTTGAAGACCCCGTCGATCGCCTTGTCCGCCGTGGCCTCGCACCTGGTGCTGGACTGGCTGGCCTCGCCCAAGGGAGCCAGGCTGGGCACGGGAGCGGGAAACCGATCGGGGTAGCGCTTGCGCAGCTCGCTCATCAGGGGCCATTCCTGCCACTTGGAGGCGAACTCCAGATCGGCCATGGTGCGGGTGCCCTTGAAGATGGCGGCCAGGGAGTAGTAGTCGGCGGTGGGGATGGGGTCGAACTTGTGGTCGTGGCAGCGGCTGCAGGCCAGGGTCAAGCCCAGGAAGGTGCGCCCCGTAACGTCGATCTGCTCGTCGGCTACGTCCAGAATGAACTTCTTCTTGTCCTGCTCCGCCAGCGCCTTGGGGCCCAGCACCAGGAACCCGGTGGCCACCATCCGGTCGCGGAAGGCCCGCCAGTCGGCGTCCCCCGAAAGGAGGTCGCCGGCAAGCTGCTCCAGAATAAATCGATCGTAGGGCTTGTCCTGGTTGAAGGCCCGCACCACGTAATCGCGGTAGCGGTAGGCATAGCGCATGATGTAGTTGCCGTCGTGGGCGGTGGTGTCGGCATAGCGAACCACGTCCAGCCAGTGGCGGGCCCAGCGCTCGCCGTAGTGGGGCGAGTCCAGCAGGCGCTCCACCAGGTTCGCGTAGGCCTGGTGAGAGGGGTCGTTGACAAAGGCTTCAACCTCCGCGGGTTCCGGGGGCAGACCCACCAGGTTGAAGTAAAGCCGGCGGATCAGCCTCCGGCGGTCCGCGGCGGGAGCCGGCCGCAGACCCTTGGCCTCCAGCCCGGCCAGGATGAACCGGTCCAGCCAGGTGCGGGGCCACGCCCGGTCCCCTACTGCCGGAGGCTCGCTGGGAGTCACGGGCTGGAAAGCCCAAAAGGATTTTTCTTCCTCGGTGAACTCGGCAACGGTCTCCGCCGGGTTCCAGGGAAGCAGGATGTCGTATTTTTGCCCCAGGTAGGCCTCCACCGACCGCCGCTCCGCCTCGGTGTGGGCGGTGCCGTAGAGAATCACTTCCGCCAGGTCGCCCCGGAACGAGATCCGGCCGGCGACAACCTGGTTCAGCAGGGCCTGGACCGCCGGAGAAACTTCCGACTCCCTTCCGTTGAGGTAATAGCGGGCGGCACCGTTCGCGGTCTCCGGCCGGCGAATCCTGGCGATGACCCAGGGACGCTTGCCGCCGGGCGCGGCGGCGCTCCCCTCTGCCCCGCCAGTCCCGTCTCCAGGTTCAAACCGGGCCACCGCAAAAACGGTCCCGACAGCATCCGAATTCTTGGCAAGGAGGACATCCGGACCCAGCAGTCGACTCCGTCCCTCGAATCTCAGGGCCGGCTTGCCGTGCACCCGGCTTTCGGCAATCCATTCCGGCGCCGCGTCCTCGGCCGGCAGCTCCTCCACGGCGGGAACCTTCCAGTGGTTGCCGCGCCCGCTGGCGTCCTGCCAGGCCTTGAGGGTCTCGTCCTCCTTGAGCTGGATGGCGTCGGCCTTCAGCCAGACCTGCAGCTCGGCTTCCAACTCACCGTCAGCGGGGGATCGCGCGACCACTCCGCTCTGCCGCTCCATTGTCTGCTTGCGGACAGCCCGGGGCTGTGGCCAGACGGCGCCATCTCGAACCCACTGCTCCAGGGAGGCGATCTGACTCTCCGACAGAGGACCGGTGGGAGGCATCTGCAGATCCCCGGAACCCCTCACCAGCCGAATAAGGCGGCTCTGATCCACCTCCCCCGGCACCACCGCCGGACCCGACTGGCCCCCCTGGCGCAGAAACTCGGCCGAATCCAGGCGCAGCCCTGCCTGCTGCAGCCTGGGACCGTGGCACACCTGGCAGTGCTCCACCAGCAGGGGGCGGATCTGCTTCTCGAAAAACTCGATCCGGGCGGGATCCGATGCCTGGCCCGAGGCGGCGACGGCCGTGGCCATCAGGACCGAAAGCAGCAGGAAACGAAATGACATGACGATTCCCGAGATGAACAAGGGATGGTTGCGACCGCTTGGAGGGTGAAACAATTGGTGGTTCTTTCCCCCCTCTATGCCCATCGGTCTCAGGCGTGGCCTCACCAGGTATTCTATACCAAAGTAGGCTTCCTTCCCGATTTGTGGCGGTCTTGGAGAGAGCGGCGCAACTGCAGTTGGCGCAGCACAACCCGCCCTTCAGGGCGATACTCGGACACAGACCAGCTCCTTTTGGCTGCGAACATAGACCTCCTGGCCCGAGAAGGCCGGGTGGGCCCAAAGGGGCGCGTCGCCCTCTTGGATGATCTTTACCCGCCCCCGGTCTTCGAACTTCTTGGGGGTCAGGTTCAGCAATACCAGTTCACCCACGGCGTTGACGGCCACGGCTGATCCCCCGGCATTGGCGCCGGAACGGTCTTTCCCCGCCCACACCAACGCAGCGTGGGGGTTCCGCCCCCTGGGGGTGAGACGGTGCTCGTCGGACCAGACCACCCGCCCGCTGGGCCAGTGGATGCACAGCAGGCCGTCCCGCTTGTCCAGAACGTAGAGGTGGTCTCCTGACCAGAGCGGCGTCGACATCAGGCAACTCAACCTCCGCGACTTCCACAGTTCCTCGGGACCTTGACCGTGCCGCAAGCTGCAGGCCAAGGCCCCGTCCCAGTAACCCGACACGAACAACCGGCTGCCGTCGAAAACCGGTGAGATGATGGCCACGTCGTAGCTGCTGGTACGGAAGGGCACCCCCCAGATTTCCTCTCCTGTCCGCGGGTCGAGAGCCACCAGGCGATCGGCCGTCCACACCAGCAGCTGCTTGGTCGATCCGACCTTGGCCAAGACCGGAGAGGAGTATCCGGGGCGATCCTCCAGGGCGCGCCAGCGCTCCCTGCCGGTCCGTCGGTCCAGGGCCACCACGGTGGCGCCGGGTTCTCCCCCGGCCTGCATGTAGACCAGATCCCCAACGACCAGAGGCGAGGCGGAGTGTCCCCAGACAGGTTGTTTCCCGCCGAAGCGTTTCTGAAGATCCAGGCTCCAGCGCAGCTTGCCGTCTGAAAGGCGGAGACAGGAGACCCGACCGACAGCCCCCAGGGTAAAGACCTCTCCGCCATCGACCGCGGGGGTGGCTCGTGGCCCCTTGCCCCAATCCAGGTCCCCGTAGGGCGCCGGATAGCTGTGGGTCCAAAGAAGAGAGCCGTCCTTGCGGTCCAGGCAGACCACCCGCTCCTCTTCCCCGGTCCCTGCCCGGTCCATGGTCAGCACCCGATCCCCGGCTACCACCACGCCCGAGAACCCGCCGCCGACTTCCGTGCTCCAGAGCTTCTTGACCGCACCCGGTTCCAACCGCCTCGGCAGTTGGACCGAGGACCACACCCCGGCCCGGCCGGGACCCCGCCACTGAGGCCAATCCAGGACATCCGCGATAGAGATCGACAGGCCCTGGCTGAAAACAAGGAATCCGAACAACCCGGCCGCAAGGGCCACACCTGACTTCCTCGAGTTCGATTCTGCACGTTCGAAGGCCATGGTCCGTTGACACCACTGTCTCGAAACGCCCCCACGATTGGCGGGCAAACGGTAGGAGCTTGTGATTGGGAGGGGCTTCTTCATCCGTGGACACGGCGTCCGGGGGGCGAAAATCTTCCCGGTGGGACTGGACGAGGCTCATGCTATTGCAGTTCAAAGTGGAAAGCAACGGATTGGGCCACCCGGGGACGCGCGAAAATCTTGTGACGCGAGAGGCGTAGGGCATACCGGTTTTCTACTTATTGAACATGGATGCACAGGATAAACAGGATAAACAGCACGAGTGGCTATTCCACAGAAGCAAACCCGCTTGATGATCGGGTGGGTATTGGAAGTGATCCAGGAGCCTGGGAACGGGTTTTGGGAAATCTATGTTGGAACAGTGGCGATGGTTCAACTCAAGACGGTGGAAACTCCCGCCCAATAATCCTGTGCATCCTGTGCATCCATGTAAATTAGCCGTCTAACCATGCTTGACTTTGAACGGATGTTCCGCCACCCGGCTCAAGGCGTTGTTTCAAATAAACATCATTCCGTATTCCGTCGGCTTGTGCTTCACTTGGGCTCACCGGCATTTGCTGCCGCCGCCTACGCGGCTCGACACCCAAACGCGACGTTTCCCATGGGCTGACGCCCACGGCTAAGTGCTGCCGCGGCTTCGCCGCTCTCTCCGAAGTCAAGACACTGCTCGGGCGAGGGATGCTTATTTAAATGATTATCTCCCGGGCGTCAGCCCCGGGGTTCCAGACAGCCGCCAAGGCGGCGGTAGCAGGTAGCCGTGGGCGTCAGCCCATGGACCACGTGCTCTCTGAGAGTTAAGCCGCGTAGGCGGCGCCAGCAGTCTTCCCGGGTAGTCGATCTCAGACAAGTGTCGCCCCCGCCCTGCCGGGCGGATCATACGAGAGTGAAACAATCGTAAATCGATCATCACTTTCGCGACCCTGGTATCCCGTCGCGGTTCACCTCAATGCCTTGGTGGCCCTTCGTCGTTCTTCGTGGCCCTTCGTGGATCACTCTTTTTCTTTTATTTCAGGTACGCTTTAGTTACACGCTTTGGTTACCGAGAACCACGAAAGTATGCCGAAATCCAACCCTCTTTACCGCCTGTTGAGGCTGACCGCATTTTTGCTGCAGGTCGTGGCATTGCAGGCGTTTGCTCAGCAGACTGACAGCCTGGAAGAACGAGCTCAATCCGGGCAGCAGGAGGAAGAGTCCGAGCTCCTTGAAGTCATCACGGAGGAGATTGTCGTCATCGGCAGTCGCGCCAAGCCGCGTTCAGTCACCCGGTCGATGGTGCCGGTGGACGTGATCAGCTCTCAGGACTTCAGCAGCCAGGGCGATGTCGACCTTAGCAACCTACTTCGCACGCTGGCGCCATCCTACAACGTCAACACTCAGCCCATCAGCGACGCCTCCACCATCGTGCGACCGCTCAGTTTGCGCAACCTGGCCCCCGACCACACCCTGGTGCTGGTCAACGGCAAACGGCGCCATCGCGCGGCCGTCATCCACTGGGGCGGGAACGGCCTGGCCACTGGCGCCCAGGGTCCGGACCTTTCGGTGATCCCCGCCATCGCTCTACGCCAGGTCGAGGTGTTGCGTGATGGTGCATCCGCTCAGTACGGTTCGGACGCCATTGCGGGTGTGATGAACTTCCAACTCAAGGACGCCCGGGAAGGTGGCGCCGTCGAGGTGCGAACCGGCGCCTACACGGCCGGTGACGGCGAAAGCTGGAGTGTTGCCGGCAACCTGGGTCTACCCTGGGGCCAATTCGGGTTTCTCAATCTCAGCGGTGAGTTCACCACCAGCAAGCCGACCGACCGCAGTGTGCAGCGGGCCGATGCCGCAACGCTGATTTCCCGGGGAAACACCCACGTTCGCGACCCAGCCCAGATCTGGGGGTCACCCGACATCGACGACGATGTCAAGCTGTGGGCCAATTTCGGGAACGTGTTCGGAAGCACCCAGTTCTACGGTCATGCCAACTATGCCGAGAAGAAAGTTACCGGCGGCTTCTTTTTCCGCAATCCCAATACCCGCGGTGGCGTGTTCAGCGCCGATGGCGGCCGGACACTCCTCATCGGCGATCTGCTGGACGCAACCGACGGCGTGCTCGACGGCTCGGCCGGCTGCCCCGAGGTTCGCGTCGTCGACCACGTGCCGGATCCGGTGGCGCTTAAAAGGGTCTTGGAAGACCCCAACTGCTTCTCCTTCCAGGAGCGCTTTCCCGGCGGATTCACACCCCAATTCGGGGGCGAGACGCTGGATGCCTCGCTGGTGGGCGGCTTCCGCGGCCAGACCGGGAACGCCATCAACTGGGACGTCAGCCTCAGCGCCGGCAGCAACGAAGCCGACTTCTTCATCTTCCACACGGTGAATGCCTCGCTCGGACCCGACTCGCCCACTGTTTTCGACCCCGGCAAGTACACCCAAAGGGAACTGAACCTCAACGTCGACCTTTCCTACGCGCTGAGTCGCAATTCCAACCTGGCTGGTGGTTTCGAATGGCGCAATGAACAGTTCGAGATCGGCATCGGCCAACTCGAATCGTTCCGGATCGGCCCTCTGGCTCCTCAGGGATTCAGTGCTACCTCCAATGGTTTTCCCGGTTTCAGCGGGATTGCCGCCGGTCAATGGAATCGATCCAACTACGCGGTATACGGAGACGTCGAGTTCCAGGGAGACGACGATGCCTGGACCGCCGGCGGTGCGCTGCGCTTTGAGGATTTCCAGGGTTTCGGCGGCACCTTGAACGGCAAGGTTGCGGCTCGTCTCCGACTGGTTGAGGCCTTTTCCCTGCGAAGCAGTTTGAGCACCGGCTTTCGCGCTCCCACGCCAGGACAGTCGAATGCATTCAACGTATCGACCCAATTCGATCTTGCGCTCATGGATTTGGTCAACAACGGAACCATTCCGTCGACCTCCGCAGTCGCCGGGCTGAGAGGCGGCGATCCCCTGCAACCGGAGACGTCGCGGAATTTCGCCTTGGGCGGAATCCTGGAGCAGGGACCGTTCACACTGACCGCGGACCTCTTCCGCATCGACGTGGACGATCGTCTGGCCCTGACCCAGCTCTTCAATTTGAGGCCGGAGGAGGTTGACGACCTGGTTGCCGAAGGAGTTACCAGCGCCTCCAACCTGCAAAACTTCCGCTTTTTCACCAACGACTTCGCCACCAGGACCGCGGGACTGGATGTGATCGCGACCTGGACTCCACCGCGGCTGGGCGGGCGCACCGACTTCAGCTTCCTGCTGAACCACACCGAAACGAAGGTGACGGACTTCAATCCCGACACCCTCAGTGAAAGGCGGCTTCGTTCGCTGGAGGAAGAGCTTCCGGAGACCCGGCACAGCTTCACTGTCAACCACAAGGCATGGGATGAAAAACTGCGGCTTCTCGGCAGGTTCAGCTACTACAGCAGTTGGTTCGACTTCGACAACGCACACACCTCCGGAGGGAAACACCTGCTGGATCTGGAGTTGGCCTACTCCTTCAAACGGAACATCACCCTTGCATTCGGCGGCCGGAACGTCTTCAACACCTACCCGGATGAAAACCCGATAGCACTGAGCGTGGGCGAACGGTACAGCGAGTACTCCCCCTTCGGATTCAACGGCGCCTACTACTACGCCCGTCTCAGCTATTCCTTCGGCACTGCGTTCAAATAGCCGTCCCCCCGCCCTGCCGGACAGATCATCCGAGGGTGAAACAACGAACTTCATGGCCTGTCGGGAGCGAGGACCCTGTCCGGTTAGACCGGTTTTCTACTCATTAGAACATGGATGCACAGGATGGACAGGATATACAGCCAGCCGTTTTCGGCTTGGAAATGAAGACGAAACACCAATGGACACGAATAAGCACGAATACGGATGGAACTCCTTCAATGACGAGCGGCACTCGAATGCATCTGCGATATCGTGACCTTGATATCCCGACGTCATGGGCGGGAGCCACCCGGGAGCGCGGGCGTCCCGCCCGCAACCTTATTCGTGCAAGCAGCCTGCGATCCAGGGGCATTCCCTCGAACAGTGCACCAAACCGGCCTTTGCAGGGTTCGCTACTAGGGTGCCAAGTCCTATGCGGGCGAGACGCCCGCGCTCCCGGGTGGGCATTCTCCCATTCACTCTTGCTCCTCAAGAGAGCGTGTCGGGTTGCCGGGCCGTAGCCCTGGCGTGCAGATCATGCGAGAGAGCCTCTTGCAATATTGGCAGTGGGACAGGTCATTTTGCCGGCAATCGTGATGTTCTACCTATTTCAATAGTCGGGTGCGACTTGGTGAAAAAGGGGAGTTCACCACAAAAAGCACAAAAGTCACAAAACGAATTTCGTGATTCCGAGTCTTGGCAATCCGAAGTTGATCCCCATGGCGACGCGTTGACCGGATGTATGCAGATAGCGCGGAACTTGTGCGACGGGTTCGGGAGTCAACGTCTTGCAGGCTTTCAGCGTTCTGCTCTTTTTGTGTTCTTGTGCCTTTTGTGGCCATCCCCGGCAAAGGTCACGCTGCCGAATTTTGCAAAAGGCTCATCCTTGCGTCGGCTTGTGCTTCACTTGGGCTCACCGGCATTTGCTGCCGCCGCCTACGCGGCTCGACACCCATAGGCGATGTTTCCCATGGGCTGACGCCCACGGCTAAGTGCTGCCGCGGCTTCGCCGCTCTCAAGGAAGCCGGCTAAAGCAGCATATTCTCAGGTAAGTCCGGCCCCCGCCCTGGTGTGTGGATCATACGAGAGTGAAACAATCAGAAATCGACCACCCCTTTGCGACCTTGGTATCCCGTCTCGGTCAACCTCAACGCCTTAGTGGCCCTTCGTCGTTCTTAGTGGCCCTTCGTGGATCACTCTTTTTCTTTGTCTTTTTTCGTTTGTTTCAGACAAGCGAGGCCCCCGCCCCCCACGACGGGGCGGATCATTCGAAGGTGAAGAAACAGGGTTGTTTCAGGCAAGCCGAATTCCATGCCTTCGGTCTGAAGGTCCAGGGGGACAGCCCCCCTATCCTTCCACCGGTTCGGTGCCGGCGATGGTGGTGCGGTGCATCACCCGGCGTTCGGCGCCGTGGTCGAAGGGGATCACCACGTGGATGCACCAGCGGTTGTCCCACATCAGGACGTCGTGGGGCCGCCAGCGATGCCTGTAGACAAAACTGTCCTGGGTGGCCCAGGCCATCAACTCGTCGACGAGCTGCCTGCTTTCGGCCTGGCCCAGCCCCAGGATGCTCTCCATGTAGGTGGCGCTGACGTAGAGCGAGAGGCGCCCGTCCCGGAGCCGGCGGACCAGGGGATGGTCCACCGGGGGCACCTGGGCCGCCTCGTCCGGATCCATGGGGGGGAGTTGACGCAGTTGGCGGGAGTATTGAAAACTGTGGCGCGCCTTGAGTCCGGCGATTCTGGCTTTCAGCTCCCCGGGCATCTTCTCGTAGGCGTGGCACATGTTGGCAAACAGGGTGTCGCCGCCCTTGCTGACTACCTCGATGGCATGAAGCACCGCTCCCTTGCTGGGCACTCGACGGTAACTGCTGTCGGTGTGCCAGACGCAAATCAGCGTGCTGTAGCGGCCGCCGGGGGAGTCGACCGGCCGGATGCGGTTTTCCTCGCCCACGTTGGTGACGCGGAAGATCTCGGGGACTGCCTGGGAACGGTTTGCCGCCTGGGGAAAGATCTCGAGCGACCCGAAATGGCGGCTGAAGGCCACCTGCTGTTCATCGGTAATCGGCTGCCGGCGAAAGAGGAGCACGCCGTAACGGCTCCAGGCGCTCTTGATGGCTTCCACGGTGGATTGGTCGAGCGACCCGGCCAGATCGACCCCGGTGATTTCTGCCCCGATCAACGGATGCAGCTTCCTGAGGCGAATGGGCATGTCCGGACTCCTGGCCTGCTCGACCTCCTCAGCCCCTCAGCCCGAAGGAGTAGAGCCGGGCGTTCCGCAGATAGAACTTGAGTCGGATGACCTTCCCCTTCAGGCTTCCCAGGGAGGACCGGCGCCAGGTCACCGGGTGGCGGACCGAGTCGCTGTCGAAAACGGCGCAGTCGATCTTGCCGAACCCCGGGTACTGGGTCCCTTCACCGTCCAGGACGGCTACAGCCACCAAGCCGCCGTGGGCCTGGGCGTTGATCTCGAGCGAGTCCCCCTCGCAGGTAAACGGCTGGGTGACCAGGGTCCCCACGTCCTCGCCCGCGTCCACCGAGACAAACCCATCCAGCCTCAGCTTGGCCAGGCAGATGGGACCGCTTCGTCCGGTGGGACCGTGCTCGATGGCGGAAGGAGAATAGTAGAACCATAGCTCATCACCTACCCTGACCGGAGCATTGGCCATATACACCTCGCCCGAGTCGATGCTCCCGGGCGGTCCGTTGGGAATAAAGGGCTTGCGGTCGCCCAGGCGCGCCCACCGGATACCGTCTCGGCTGGCGGCAAGCTGGATGTCGATGGTCCCGAAGAAGCGGATATGGGGTTCCTCCGGAGGGGTATGGTAGGCCTCAAGCTGTCCGATATAGAGACCCTCATACTTGAAGACCGGCATTTGGTAGAACTGCAGGCCCGGGGGATCCTGCTCGTCGGGGACCACGACCTCCTGGGGAAGGCTCCAATGGATGAAGTCCTCGCTGACCGCGCGCCCGATCCGACGAGTTGGATCGCCCTCGTGAACAGAGGGGCGGCAATAGGCCACGTACTGGCGGTGGCTCTCGTCCCAACCCAGCAGGGTGTGGGAGTCGCTGGCCCGGGTGATCACCGGGTTGCCCGGATGTTTGGTCCAGTTCAGGCCGTCGGGCGAGAAGGCAACCGAAACACCGTCCCCCTCGTTGGAGGTGCCATCCGGATCGCGGGACTCGTAGAAGAGGGATTTGTACAGCCGGGCCGGATCGGGGTCGCGCGGATCCCGGATGACGTTTCCGCCGGCGGCGTTCACCAGCACCAGGTTGTTATCCCTGGAACCTTCGTACTCGACCAGGCCCAGGTTGGGCCGTTCCCAGAATATACCGTCGTTCGAGGTTGCGTAGGCCATGCTGTAGAGTAGCTGTTCGGGGTCGAACCCCATGAACCCCCACCTGGTCTCATTCCGTTTGCCCATGGGGGTGACACCCATGTTCCCCAATCCCGTATACCACATGCGGAAACGGCCGGTTTCCTCCTCCCGCCAGACCGTGCCATACAGCTCCAATCGGCCTTCCCAGGGATAGAGGGGAAACATGAGGGGATTGCCGGCATACTTGGCGGGCTGGTTCAAGGTTCGCTGCAGGTTCCGGGTCTCCTCCACGATCCATTCATCGATGAAGAGCTGCCGGCTGTTTCCCACTTCGAGCACTGTCGCATTCGTCATAAGGTCGCTCCGCTCATCTTCCCGGGAACTGGCGCCATTGCTCCCGTTTCCGTTCAATCGAAGGCCAGGGGAAGGATCCAGGAGACGAACTTCCCCACCTCGCAGGTTTCCAGGGGCTCCAGCATTCCCCGTTCATCGATCCGATAGCTGGCCAGCCGGCCCGACTCGTCGCTGCCGGCAAAAAAGAAGCGTCCATCCGCGGTAATGCCCAGGGTCCGAGGGATCGGCTGGCTGGGGACCCAACCCAGCGCCGACAGCAATCCGGTGTCTTCATCCACGGCAAAGGCGGCGATGCTGTTGTGACCGCGGTTGGATACGTAGACGGCCTTCCCCTCGGGGTGGACCCGGACCGAGCCGGTACTGTTCTTGCCCTGGAAACCTCCGCCAGGGAGGGTCGACAGGGACTGAAGCAGGGTAAGCCCGCCGCTGGAGGGATCCAGGCGATAGGCGCCCACGCTGGAGGACTGCTCCTCGTTCGCATACACCACGCTCCCGGAGGGATGGAATGCCAGGTGCCGGGGCCCGCGACCCGGCGTGGTTGCGATTCTGGGGACCCGACTCGGGCGCAGACTGCCGCTGGAAGGGTCGAAGTGAAACTGGTGAATGGTGTCGGTGGGAGCCACGTGGGGGACAAAGGCATAGCGGTTGGACGGATCCGTCAGGATGGAGTGAGCGTAGATCTCGGTGACTCGTTGGTCGCAGGCAGGGCCCCGCACGGCGCCGTCATTCCCAATCGGATGAACCGTCACCATTCCGGCAATCAGATAGGAAGCCAGCAGAAAGCGCCCGCCTCGGTCGGTGACCACGTAGCAGGCATCGGCTTCCAGTTCCACTTCGCCGATCTGGGTCACATCCCCGCTGCCGGGATCGATGCGAAAGCTGGCCACCGCACTGTAGGACTCGCTCCGAAGCTGCTGGTAGAGATATCGCTGCCCGGGATCGGCGCAGAGCTGGTAGGGACGGGCCGACAACTGGATCTGCCTGTTCAGCCGGAGCTTGCCGGAGGCTTCATCCATCCCGAAAATCAGAAATTTCCGCTCGTCGATCAGGGGAACGTAAAGGTAGCTGGACATGGTTATTCTCATTTTAGCAAGGTCAGACCGACAAGTCTTTCCGGGGGCAGACGGGTGAACAGGAAGCTGGCCAGGTAACCCACCAGCAGGTTCACCACCATGCTCAGAATCGGAATCCACATCCAGCTGATGGGCTCATGGGCCACCGTGACCACTCCGCCGTCCCTATCCAGGAGGTAGAAGAGCTCTCCGTTTCTTATCTCCCACCGGCGCCCCTCTTCCCGGACCAACACGGCCGCATCGCTCCTGATCACGATCCCATGGGTCCTGAACCTCCCTGTCAGCCTCCTGGAGATGGCACGCTGGTCCAGGCCCTCCGGAATGCCTGACTCCACAACGAACAGAGTCGTCTTGTTGAGGAAGGGCTGAACCATGGGCGGCAGTCCGTTGAACCCCAACGACAGGGCGATGGCCGCCACCGCACCGCACAGGACGCCTGGGGTATTGACTCTCCTGGACAAGATGCCCAACACGAAAAACGCAGCGATGGGAGCTGAAACCAGACTGGTCAGCCGCGTGAAATGTTCCCCGGCGGTGCCGCTCTGCTGGTCGTATTGAGAGAGCGCAAACCCCAGCAAGACCAGTCCGAAACCCAGTGTGAGAAGCTTGGCCACCCTGACGTAATGGTCCTCGGATCGGCTCGGCTCCAGATAGCACCGGTAGAAGTCGTTGTTGGTGACGTTGCTCATGGAGTTCAGGGCCGAGTCGAAAGTCGACATGAGGGCCGCCAACACCCCTCCCATCACCAAACTGCGCATGATCAGCGGCAGGTTCAGCAGAACAAAGTGGGGAAGCACCATGTCGGGATGGGTGATTTGCCGTTTCAGTTCCGGATGCTGGGAGTAGTAGGCCACGAATCCCCAGGCCACCGGCACCGTGAACAGGACAAACCCGTAGCCGGTGACGGCGTTGGCCAGCAACGCCTTGAACATGGTGCGCCTGTCCCTGGTGGCGTGCATGCGCTGGACCGTTATCTGATTGGTTCCGAAAGCCAAGGCACGCACTACCGAGCCGGACAGCAACACCCAGATGGTCCCCTCCACCGCCATGCTCCATTCGTGGGAAATGAGCTTTGTGTGGGGATGGCCGGTGCGCTCGGAAATCTGATTCGAGGCCAGGGTCCAGATCTCCATCGGGTCGAAATAAGTCAGAAGAACGATGGCGATCATGAGATAGCCGCCCACAAAAACCACGTACTGGACCACATCGGTCCAGATGACGGCCCTCATCCCGCCCAGCACGGTATAGAAGGCGCCCAGCAGTCCGATGACCAGAAGGCACAGCCGCCCGTCGAAACCGCTCACCGATTCAAATCCCTTGGAAGCCGCGACCAGGGCGGTGGAGAGCCAGAAGACGGTATAGATGATGAACAGCAAGGCGCCGATCGAGCGAACGGCGGGATGAAACCGCCTCTCCAGGTATTCATAGATCGACAGCACTCGCAGGCGCGCCCAGATGGGAACCCAGAGGGCAGCGGTCGGAAGCACCATCAGGAACTCGATAAGGCCCCCCGTAATGGAGCTGCGGGTGTCCCGTTCGAAGATCCAACCGGGAAGAGCCAGGTAGCTGATCGGACTCAGGTGGGTTGCAATCAGCGAGATGCCCACCGCCCACCAAGGCAGATCTCCGCCGGCGTGAAAATACTCCTTGAGGCTCTTCTGCCTGCCGGAGAAGAGGATGCCCATGACCACCATCGAGACCAGATAGATCCCGATGACCAGGTAGTCGAAGATGGAGAACTTGTCCATGAGCGGAAGCATACAACACTTCATCCATGGCAAACGAGGTTGCGGAAGCGTAGCCGCATTTCTCACCGGGGGTGCGAACATGGCTCCAGATTTTCACTTTCAGCACGCGCTCGCGACTGACGAGCGTAACCGGTATCGCGTTCGAGGAAGCCTATGCGCCTCAGACAAGCCAAGCCGCGCCCGGGCTTAGATGAGACAATTGAGGGTTATCACAAAGGCCAAAGAGCCTTTTGCAAAATTCGGAATCGGGCATGACATTGGGCTGGCAACAGTGATGTTCCGGCGGTGACAACCCAGCTGCAAAGACCCTTTTGAAGGAAAAAGCCCGAATCTGATGGCCGGATGGCCAGCGGTCGCCGGACGCAGGCACAGCTTACCCGCTCCCGGCCTTGAGGCGGGCGAACCTGCTGTGCGGTTGGGGGTGGCAACCCGGTTTTCAGAGCGTCAGGCGCATCAACTGATCCACCGTCAGGGCCAGAATGCCGAACATCAGGTGGCACCTCACCTTGTCGGGGCCGCGAACCCTCACCTGCCTCCCGCCAAACTCCTCCTTGAGCCGTCCGTTGACCCGCTCCACCGTCGAGCGTTCCCGGTAGCGCCGCGCCTCGGGAGTCACTTGGCCGATACAGCGCCGGGCCAGTGCCTCCCGCTTCCGCTCGGCTTTCAAGGCAGCTCTTCGGCGGGGGTTGACGTCAATAATCGGCACATGCCCCAGCTTCTCACTGAAGGCCCGGATCTCCGGCGCATCGTAGGCGCTGTCCATCAAGTCGTAGAGACTCTCGACCCGCCTTGCCGTCAGCGTCGCCAGCGGGATGGCTGCCTGAGAGTCATGCACCGAGGCCGAGGTCAGCAGACAACTGACCGGAATCCCGCCGTCAATGGCGTCGAGGTGTAGCTTGTAGCCGGTCCAGCTCTCCTGATGCCCCTTGGCGTTGCGCTTGACGCCGATGTCGCAGGCCTTGGGCAACTCCTTCAACATTTCCTCCAGCGTCATCGACCCCTGCCGCTCCAGCCGGCTCAACCGCTTGGGCCGTCGCTCGCCCTTCGGCGGCCGGCCCCGCCGGCGCTTCCGCTTGGCCTCCGGGGCAGCCTTGGCCGCTGGCTTTTCCCGTCCCGCAATCGCCGTCGAGTCCCTCGACACATGCCCCGCCAAGTGGCCCTTCAGCGTCTCCTCCAGCAATGCCTCGTGCAAACGCCCCGGCAGGTCGCTCTCAGCGAATTCCGCAAAGGCCCGCGAGAAGGTCGACTCGCTCGGCACCTCCCACGCCCTCTCCCAGCCGCACAGCCGCCGCAGCCTCCCCTCACTCCTCAGCCGCTCCACCAAACCCCGCGTGGTCTCCACCTCCAGCATCGACTTCGCCAGATAGGCCCGCGCCAGCACTGCCCGATCCTCCAGCGGCCGGCCACGCCAGCCCCGACTGTAAGGCAGCAACTCCTCCACCCGCACCAACTCCAATACCTGCACCAGCCGCTGGTAACGCTCTCCCAGAGGCCCCAAAACCTCCTCCAGCAGGGGAAACAGCTCTCGTTGAAACCGGAACCAGTGTCGTGATAGGGTTTCCCTAAGGGGCAAGTTCCACCTCCGTTCATCATGTGGTTCAGACACCTTCATGATACAACAGACAGTGGTCTTGCCCCTCCTTCCACCTGCCCTCCTTGATCTTTCCCCCCGTGAAAATTCCCGCTATCTGCGAATTTTGCAAAAGGCTCCAAAATTAGAAATCCACGAAGGGGCACGAAGGACGACGAAGGGCCACTAAGGCGTTGAGGTGAACCGCGACGGGATAGCAACGTTACGAAAGGATGATCGTTTTCTGTTTGTTCTGTTTGTTTCACTCTCGGATGATCCGCTCGGCAGAATGGGGGCGACACTTGTCTGAGATCGAATACCCGGAGAAATTGCTGTCGCCGCCTACGCGGCTTAACTCTCAGAGAGCACGTGGTCCATGGGCTGACGCCCACGGCTAAGTGCTGCCGCCGCCTTGGCGGCTGTCTGGAACCGTGGGCTGACGCTCGGGGATAGTCATTCGAAAATCCTGTCCCCGTTGGCAGGTTGGCGAGACTTTGACCCTCCCTGTCGGGCCGTGATAGGCTTCGCGACGAAAACCGGTCAGGGGCGCTCCTTGGCCTCCATCCCAACGCAAATGCGGCTTGCCGGGAGATTCCGCGGCGGTGGGGCCGGCAGCCCGGCCGGCCGCCTCGACCCAACACCCCCATGCCTGAAGAACGTTCTGACCCGTCGACTCGACAACACCGCAACGGTGAACTCCTGCTCAGCCGGCGGAGATTTCTGGCCGCCGGCACGGGCGGCCTGGTTGCAGCTGCCGGGGCGTTGACCCCCAATATGGCGGCGCTGGCGGCCAGGCGCACCTCGGATTCTGTCCACGGACGCATTACCATCACTGACATCGAGGCCCACGACATCAAGCTGGACTATCTCGACTGGCTCCACTACGAATTGAATCACTTCTACGGTCCCACCCGTCGAACCGTCTACGTGGTGCATACCGACAAGGGTTTCTACGGACTGGGGGAGGGCCGCAGGGAACCCGAGGAAGTGCTGCAGAAATACATAGGCACCAGTCCCTTCGACTGGGTCGGGGACGAGACTTCCGTCCCCATGGTCAAGGCCATGTACGATCTGATGGGCAAGGCGGCCGGGGTCCCCGTCTACAAGCTCTTCGGCCAGCGCTACCGCCGCTGGGTGCCCGTCGGCTCCTGGACGGTCTCCACCCACCCCTCGGAGATGGCCGATGCCGTCCGGAACTATGCGGCCATGGGCTACACCTGGATGAAGTACCACCTATCGCCCTTCGAGAACGTCTTCGATCAACTCGAGGCCATGGAGCAGGTGGCTCCCCAGGGTTTCAAGCTTCAGTTCGACCTCACCCGCTTCCACCACTACGGGCACAACCCCGACCTGGTGGAGAGGGTGGCGCGCTCGCCCATCGCCGGCTCCTTCGAGGACCCCCTGGATACCACCGACGTCGACGCCTACATCGACCTCCGCAAACGCATCCGCCTACCGGTCCTGATCCACGGCAGCAAATTCAACCACAGCTTCGACGTGCTGCGCCGCGCCGCCGACGGCTACATCATCGGGCACCACAAGCTGGGGATGATCCTGCAACGGGCCGGACTGTTCGCGGCAGCCGGCGTACCCTTCATGATCCAATGGGTCGGCGGCCACATCACCCGGGCCATGACCACCCATATGCAGGCCGCCTTCAAGACCGCCAGCCTGCACTTCCACTGCGACGCCGAAACCTGGAAATCGGACGTGGTCAAGGAGCGGCTGGAGCCCATCAACGGATTCCTGCGAGTGCCGGAGCGGCCCGGGCTGGGGGTCACCCTCGATCGTGAAGAACTGGAGCGCCTCAAGCACAACAACCCGCCGGAGCAGCCCCCCTATATCCTCAAGACCCGTTTCCGCAACGGCACCACCATGTACAACATCATGAGCCCCGAGAAGTCCCACTTCATGGTTCTGCCCAATCGTTGGCGCCTGATGCCCATGAGCTTCGATTGGCCCGTCTCCAGCCAGTATTGGGACGACGACGGATCCGAGGAGTACCGAGCCATGTTCCGGCGGCTGCAGACCGAAGAAATGGTGTTCCGAAAGGAATGATCGCTACCGGCAATCCGCCCAGACGCCTGGAGGTTACCCGCCGGGACGGGGGGTGCATGGCCTGCTACCACTGGCCGGGTCCAGGTCCTTCGTTGCTGCTCATCCCGGTGCTGGAGGTGTGGGGTGACCGCAATCGGCCTCGCCCCAGCCGCAGCCGGATGAGAATCCCGGAGCGGGCCAACATTCAGTTGCGCTGGGTTGCCGGCGCCTCCCATTCGCTCCCGCTGGAGAGACCGCAAGAGGTTGCCGAAGCGATCAACCGATTCGTCTTTTCCCTGGACGGCTCCTAACCCACATTTTTCAAGGAGCGCCGGATTTCGTCCATGAACGACTTGCCACAGTCGACGACCCGCAGAAGCTTCCTGCACGCCGCATCGATGGCCGGGGCCGGCCTGTGGGCAGGCCAGGCAGCCTGCCGGACCGATTCCGATCCCGGGACGGAACCCGGCGGCGCCCCGCCATCCAGCCGATTCGACTGCGTGGTCGTGGGAGGCACCCCCAGCGGGATTGCCACGGCCGTAACCGCCGCGCGCCTGGGACGCTCGGTGGCGCTGGTGGAGGAAAACGCCCACCTGGGCGGCATGTCCGCCAGCGGCCTGGGCAAGAGCGACATCGAGAACCGTGCGGCCATACGGGGGTTCTTCGCCGAATTCGTCGAGCGGGTCCACCGGCACTACCTGGAGAAGTACGGTCCCGACTCGGAAAATGTCCGCTTGTGCCGGGGTGGTTATTATTACGAGCCCTCGGTGGCTGAAGCCACCTTCGACAGGATGGTGCAAGAGCAGCCCTCCATCAGCCTGCTGAAGTCCCACCGCTTCCAGTCCACCATCACTCGAGAGGGAACCGCATGCGGGGTGGTGGTCCAGGACCGTGGAACCGGCGTTCAAAAACGACTGCCGGCCCGGCTGGTGATCGACGCCACCTACGAAGGAGACGTCTATGCCTCGGCAGGGGCCCGCTACCGGCTGGGCCGGGAATCCCGGGATGAGTTCGGGGAACCCCACGCCGGGGTGATCTATTTCGACTACCGCAAGCGGGTGTTTTTGCCGGAGTCCACCGGTGAGGGAGACAGGCGCCTGCCGGCCTACACCTACCGTCTCTGCCTGACCACCGACCCGGGCAACGCACACCCCTTGAGCGAACCGCCCCCCGACTACGACCGTTCCCCATACCTGGGCTACTTCGAAGACCTCAAGGAGGGGCGCCTGGCCGGACCCAAGCGCTTCAAGCCGGGCCGAGGCTACTTTCCGGCCCATTTCAACACGCTGGTACGCGCCCTGTCCGTGTCGGAGATTCCCAACCGCAAAACGGATGTGAACATGAATCCCCGGCCCCTGGGATTTCCCTTCGCCGAGGAGAACCAGGGCTATGTGGAGGGAAACTGGGAGGTCCGGCGGGAGATCCGGACCAGGATCCGCAACCTGACGCTGGGACTGCTGTGGTTTCTGCAGCAGGATCCGGAGGCGCCTCCGGCCCATCGCCGCATCGCAGGCCAGTTTCACCTGCCCCTCGACGAGTTCACCGACAACGGGCACTTTCCCTTTCAGCTCTACGTTCGCGAGGCGCGCCGCCTGGTCGGCCTGTACACGCTCACGGAGCTGGATGTCAGCCGAAACCAGGCCAGGCCCGAGGCCGGCCGCTTCGAGGACGTCGTAGCCGTGGGCGAGTTTCCCGTCGACAGCTTTCCGGTGCGCAAGCGCCGGCCCGGGGACACGACCGTGCTGGAAGGGTATTTGTACATGCTGGAAAACACGCGCCCTTATCAGATCCCCTATCGCATTATGATTCCAGAAACGGTGGACGGAATGATCGTCCCGGTGGCTGCCTCCACCAGCCACGTGGCATACTCCTCGATCCGCACGGAACCGACCTGGATGGCGCTGGGCCAGGCCGCCGGCGTTGCCGCCCACCTGGCCCTGGAGCAAGATCTCCAACCGCGCCAGGTGCCGGTGGGCCGACTCCAGGAAATCCTGCGGCGCCAGGGACAGGTGCTGGATTTCGAGTTCTCCTGAACCGGGTGGTGTCCGCCGGATCGGCAGCTTTCCAGGAAATACTCTGATGCCGCGAGGCTATTTCCACTACCAGACATTGGAGGAACTGGACCAGGCGGCCCGTCAGCTCGGGCTGGACCTGCGCCTGGAACCCGACACCCGGCTGGTCAGGAGCCTTCTGGGGCGGCCGGTCCGCATCGGCCACTACCGGGCCGGCAACTCCCTGGCCATCCATCCCATGGAGGGATGCGACGGCACCCCCCTCGGTGAACCGGATGAACTCACTATCCGGCGATACGATCGATTTGCCCGAGGCGGCGCCAAGCTGATCTGGTTCGAGGCCACTGCCGTGGTCCCGGAAGGCAGGGCCAATCCCAGGCAGTTGCTGCTCAATCAGGCCACCGCCAAGTCCATGCAGGCGCTGTTGGATCGAACCCTGGCCGTTCACCGGGAGGTCCATGGATCGGTGGACGACCTGGTGACGGTCCTGCAACTGACCCATTCGGGACGCTACAGCCATCCCCGGCCCCTGCTCTGCCACCGCCATCCCATCCTGGACCGGCTCACCTGCCTGGACGGATCCAGGCAGGTGCCCCTGCCGCCCGACTACCCTCTGATGGACGATGCCTCCATCGAACGGCTGGAAGACGCCTACGCCCGGGCCGCCGGCCTGGCCGCCGCCATCGGGTTTCACGGTATCGACATCAAGCTGACCCACGGTTATTTCGGCAATGAACTACTGGGGGCAAAGACCAGGAAGGGCAGATACGGAGGAAGTCTGCACAACCGGACTCGTTTTCTCAGAAACACGATCGAAAAAATCAAGGCCGCCACCCACAAACAATTCCTGCTGGCTTCCCGGATCGGAGTCTTCGACGGGCTTCCCTTCCGGGCGGGAGCCGACAACGGACGGGCTGAGCCCTGGCCCTGTTCCCTGCCCTACCGGTACGGCTTCGGCGTCAACGAAGAAAGACCTCACAAGCCCGATCTCACCGAACCCAAGCAGGTGATCGCCCTCATGAAGCAATCGGGGGTCGGCCTGGTCAACGTTTCCATGGGAAATCCCTACACCAATCCCCACATCGGGCGTCCCTTCGAAAAGCCCGACGAAGGCAACTACCAGACCCCGGAGCATCCCCTGATCGGCGTAAACCGGCACTTCAGGCTGTGCGGGGAAATCCAGCAGGCCTTCCCCGATCTGCCCATCGTGGGCACCGGCTACAGTTGGCTGCAGCACTGGCAGCACCACGCCGGGGCGGCCAACCTCCGGGACGGCCGGGCAACCTTCATGGGCATCGGCCGGGGAGCCCTGGCCTATCCCGATCTTCCCACCGACATCCTGACCCGAGGAACCCTGAATCCGGCCACCACCTGCAAAACCCTGACCTTCTGCACCTATCTCATGCGCCAGAAAACCCATCCCTGGGGGCAATACCCCACCGGCTGTCCTCCTTTCGACAAAGAGGTCTACGGACCCGTCATCAAGGAAGCCCGATCGCGAAAGCGGCGAGGTTAGCTTCGACCGAGGCCGTGTTTTCACCGGGGGCTCACTATTGAGAAGAGTGCTGTGAGCGCAACGAATGTTTAGCGTGAATCTGGAAAGGCCGTGTGTTCGGGAAGGGCGCTGTCTATTCGCCGCTTACGTGACTTTGCCAGTGGGGAAATTCCCTATGAACAGCATAAATCGTTGAATCCACATACCATCTGTATTCTGCAGTGAAACGAGGCAAAGCGAGTCCAAACGTTACCGATCGTGTGGTCTCGGCATGCGGTAGCCGACCTGGCGCTCGTTGAAGATATAGGTAGGGCTGGCTGCATCATCGCCGAGCTTGCGACGGAGCTTCTTCACGTAGGTGCGCAACAGCAAGACGTCTCCTGATTGACGGTCTCCCCATACGTGGCGCAACAGTGAATCGAATGTCGTGACCCGTCCGGCGTTGACCGAGAGCACGCGCAGCAGATCGTATTCGGTGGCCGTAAGCTTGACTGCGCGCCCTGCCACCATCACCCGGCGTTGCTCGAAATCGATAGACAGATCCCCTAGCCGGAAGGGTTCGGGGGGGGCGTATTGTTTGCGCAGGGCCGCCCGGACTCTCGCCGCCAGCTCCGTCGGCGAGAAGGGCTTGACAATGTAATCGGTAGCCCCCGTATCCAGAGCCCTGGCGATCGTCTCATCCCTTCCGTAGCCCGAGATGAAGATCACCGGCAAACCGGCCATCTCGGGGAGGCGTTCCATCAATTCGATCCCGTCGGTTCCCGGCAGCATCAAGTCGAGAAGAACCAGCCGGGGTTTCGCCGTCCTGATCAGATTGGGCACCTCGCGAGGGTCTCCTGTCACCAACGGAACGTAACCCTCCGACGCCAGGGCGTCCCGAACGTATCCGAGCGTCTTCGGGTCGTCGTCCACGACCAGAATACGAGTGTCCGTCCTCTCGTCCAGAGGCAGGTACGGAAGGCTCCCGGCCCTGCCGCGTTCTTCGGCCACAGGTATCGTGAAGATGATCCGCGTGCCCAGGCCCTCCCCGCCGCTCTCGGCCCGAATCCGTCCCCCGTGGGCTTCCACCAAGCCCTTGCAAATGGCCAGGCCTATACCACTCCCACCGATCCCCCCCTCGCTGCCCATCCGCGTCTGCTTGCGGAACAGGTAGGGCAGCCGCTCCGGCGGTACCCCCCTGCCTTCGTCGAAGACTGAAATCGCCACGTGCACGCCGTCCCGAACTGCGGCGACCCGGATCGGAAGCAACTCGGGTGAGTACCTCGACGCGTTCGAGAAGAGGTTGTTGAGAACCTGGACGATTCGCCGCTGATCGGCCAGCACCCTGGGCAAGTCAGGTGGCAGGTCGATCAGGATGGTGTGCCGCCCGCCTCCACTCAGAAAGGTGTTTCTCGCCTGCTCCACCAGGCTCGCCACCTCGACCGGTTCTGTCGAGACCGAAAGCGCCCCTGTCTCAATGCGTCCCGCATCGAGCAGGTCGTTGATCAGACCTCGCATGTGGTCGGCTTGCTGGTCGATGATTCGGAAAAACTGCAGCATTTCGGCCGTGTCCGGGGCCGGCTTGGCGCCCAGCACGGTCGCGGTCGAGCCCTTGATCGAGATCAGCGGGGCTCTCAACTCGTGGCTTACCAGGCTTAGAAATTCAGCGCGCAACCGTTCCGTTTCCTCCAGAGGGGCCAGATCCTGCATGGTTACGACCATCGACTCGACCGTGCCGTCGTCGGCACGGATCGGCGTGGCGTTGATAAGCGTCCTGACGCTTCGCCCGTCGGGAACCTCGAGGACGATCTCTTCGGCCCGCACCGTCTCGGCGTTGCTCAGTTGCTGCGCAATCGGGAACTCCGCCAAATTCACCTCCCGCCCGTCACCGCGGCGGCAAGTTACAACGGTCAACAATTCCTCAACCGGCCGCTTCGGCATGCTCAAGCCCTCGACAATCCGCCGAGCCTCCCGGTTGAACGACATCGGCTTGCCGGTCCCGCCGTCGAAGACCACCACGCCCACCGGCGAGGTATCGATCAAGGCCTCCAGGTCGGCCCGCGCCCGTTGCTCGTCCCGGTAGGTGCGGGCGTTGGCGATTGCCGTCGCCGCCTGAGCGGCGAACATCACCAGCACCTCTTCGTCCTCGCCGGTGAACTCCCGTCCCCGTTCCTTCTCGGCTAGAAAGAAGTTACCGACATGCACCCCCAGATGACGCATTGGCGTCCCCTGGAAGGTCTTCGCCAGAATCAGGTCCGGCCTAAAGCCTAGCGACCGCACGTAGTCGGGCAGGTCGGGCAGCCTGAGCGCCCCCTCAAGGTCCCGGAAGTGTTCAAACAGCCGCGGACCGTCCGGCCAGTCGGCCATCTGCCGGTGCTCCTCCGGCGTGAAGCCGGAGGTGACAAAGTCCTGGACCTGCCCCGCCGCGTCGACGGTCGCGATCACCCCGTAGCGCGCGCCAGTCAAAGCGCGGGCGTTTTCGACGACCTCGCTCAGCACGGTAGTGAGGTCGAGGCTGGCGCTGATCTGCAGACTGGCCGCACTCAGCTTGGTGATGCGGTCCCGCAACACCTGGTTCTCTCGATTCAATTGCTCGCGACTCTTCAATCCCACCCCTAGGTTCGGTCCTCCGACTCGGATCCGGCCCTGCCGGACCCCAACTCAGCCGATTCTAGCATTTGGGGACAAAAGTTCACTCTTGAGTCTCCAATATCCTTTTCAGGTTCACTATTAATTCATGTGAATTTTATATGGTTCTTACAGAGCGTCGGCTTCTGATTGAGGCAGCCGATCCACGCAACGTGCTGCCAAGACTAACCGACCCTGACACGCCGCATGAATTCCGACACCTTTACCGTGGCTATTGACATCATTACCGGCTTGCTGACCCTGATCGGCAGCCTGGCTTTCCTGTTCCTGATCTGGTTCGTCTACCGCAGCCTCAATCGAATCGAAGACTTGCTGATAGAGCTGATCCGACTCCAGACCAGGCAGCAGCGGCTGAAATCCACTCCGGCCAAGGATTGACGGGACACCCCTCCTGATTCCGCGGCGGGCCGAAGCACCAATGGGACTGCTGCCCAGCATACAAGCCTTCGATGGTGCGCTAATCGGCGTCCGTGGAGAGAGTCGGCGCCTTAAGGCGATGTGTGACCAGGCGACACTGGGTACCCCCGGCAACGGTAACCGGAACAAGAAAACACGCCCCATGCGGCGGGCTCCGGCGGCCCGCCGTTTCAGGAGCGTGCTGGCCCTCGCATTCCTCGCCACCAGCCAAGCCATGGAAGCCGTCGATAGCCCCAACCGCCGCACCGCCACAACTCGGCAGACCCTAATCACCCTGAGCGCGGCAACCCACCCTGTGGACAGCGAGCAGTCCTCAGCCCTTCGGGCCGCCCTGCTCGACTACGCCGTGATCCGCATGGACCCCGCTGCCGTCTCCGCGCAAGTCAAGGAATCGGGGGAGCTGGCCTTGATGCTCAAAGGGTTCCCTTTTCATTTCCGCATGCAACGCCGCGATTTGAGATCCCCCCGATACCGTGCAGAATCCACCGGAGAAGAAGGCGTGAGGCGACAAATCCACCCGGGGCCGGTGACGACCTACCGGGGAACAGCCCAAGTCGGTCGAGAAGTCGTCCAGGGGCGCTTTACCATCGCCGGCAACCGGTTCGAAGGCGTGGTGTTCACACCCGAAGATTGGCACTTCATTGAACCCCTGCAAAGCTTTGTGCCGACGGCTGCGAACGATACATTCGTTGTGTACAAGCAGTCGGATATCAAGCCTGGGCAAGGTTGGCGTTGCGGGGTCTCCCATCGCCTGCAATACGGCAGGGACAGGTTGGCTGCCCAAAGGGCCTTCAAGGACACGACCTCCACCTACACAGTCGAGATAGCCACGGAGGCGGACTACGAATATGTCGAGTACTGGGGTGGCGCCGCATCAGCCAACCGGGAAATCCGCGCGATCCTGAACCAGGTCGAAGGGGTTTACGAACCCGAGGTGAAACTGACGGTGGAAATCGTCTTTCAGCACGCCTGGAGCAGCAGCAACGATCCGTACACGACCACAGACGCCAGCGAACTCCTGGACCAGTTCCGAGAACACTGGAATGCCAATTTTCTTGACGCCGAAGGTTACGACCTCGCCCACCTATGGACCGGCAAGCAACACCTGACCCATGAGAACGAAAATGGCGAAGAAATCACCCTCGGAGGGTTCGCCCATATAGCCACCGTTTGCGGGAGCCGCCACCGAGACTACGGCTACGGCGCCTACGGTTTGTCCAAGCGCCACGACTATTCAAACGAAAAGCTCATTATTGCCGCCCATGAAATCGGCCACAACTTCAGCGCCGGCCACCCTGACGAACTGGAGCCACCCGTCTCATCCTGTGCAGACACCATCATGCAATCCCGGTTCAACCAATACACCCGGACCAGTTTCTGCCAGTTCTCCCGGGACGAGATCAGGGGCCACGTTTCCGCATACAACTCCTGCCTGGAAGCAGTGCCGGGGACCATCACGATCAGCCCCCCATCCAATCTCACCGCCCTCCCGATAGACTCCACCCAAATCCGCTTGACCTGGAACGACAACAGCGACAACGAAGCCGGGTTTAGGATCGGGCGACGTGCGCCCGGTGAGGAGTGGGACCTGCTGGTTGCGCTGGGACCCAACCGAACCGCGTTCATAGACGCCGGCCTCACCCCCTCCACCACCTACAGCTACCAGGTTGCTGCCTTCGGGGGGGATACTGACGGAGAACCCGTCACCGCTCAATCGGAAATCGCCACGGCAACAACCCTGGGGTCCGACCCAAGTGGGGACGGGGCAAATCCGGACCTGACTCGGTGGGTTATTCCCACAATGGTCAATTCGCCCGGCAGGGAGGGAGCCTACTACCGAACGAAGGTGCTCTTGGTGAATTTCGATTCGGACCTGGACCTGGCGATGCGGCTTTACGGCCCTCGTGGGTTGGTGGCCCTGCGCAGTCGTTCGATCGAGGCGAATCACTACTGGACCTGGAGCAACCTACTGGCCGATCTATTCAACTATGAGGGCGCCGGCGCCGTCGAGTTTTCCGGCAATGTTCCGTTCACTGTTTCGGCCGAGGTCTACACCACGTCTTCCGGAGGCAATTACACGACGGTTGTTCACAACGGGCCGGTTCCGCTGAGGCCGTACTTGACAAGGGCCCGGAGCGTCGGAGTGGTCGCGGTCGATGGGTCCACCCGCACCAATGCCGGAGTGTTCAACAGCTCGAATCGGAGCCAGACCGTCACTGCTCGCGTCTACTACCCCGATAGCGACAGCGACGACGCAGACCAGACCCTCATGTTTTCACTGCCACCGAAGGGATGGGCGCAAAAGCCCGTATCTGCAAGAGGGGTGAGAGGCTATATCCTCTGGAGCATCCCCCGAGAAGCCTATCTGTGGGTCGTGAATGTCGATAACCGCTCAAACGATGGAACGCTTGTTTTCCCTATTTCACCCCAGCCTACCCCCCTCCCGAACTGAACTCAGAAAAGCCGCCATGGAAAACACAAGGGAAGAAACATGCTTGAACCGAACTCATTTTACGAAGCAGGGCCGAAATATGATCGGTCCAACCTCTCCGCATACAGCATTGGTTTGATGGGCAAACGACTGCTTTACCTCTGCGCTGCCATCTGCCTATCGGCAACGCCGTTGCTTAGTCAACAGCACCAGCAAGAACACGGTGACTGGGAAGAGATCAACTTCGCGACTAACCGGTCGGTCCTCACCGACGGTTTCCCCAGCCTGCTGCGCTTGGCCGATCTGTTGGAGCAGCACCCTGACTACCGCGTCAAACTGGAGGGCTACGCTGACAACATCGGTCCGGCCGGCTACAACATGAATCTGGGGCGCAGGCGAGCCGAGGCGGTGCGCGATTTTCTCGTCAAGTATGGAGCACGGACAGAACAGATCAAGATAGGAACCCAGGGTGAGCAGCGCCCGACTGCCGACAACACACGTCGGACTGGTCGCTGGATCAACCGCCGCGTCGAGATCACGGTCACTGATGGGGGAGGTCGCGTTGTCAGCGATCAAGGAGTCCGGGAAGCGATCGTGTCGATCGGCAAAGGGCTGAACGCTCAGGAAGGATGTTGCGATCAAATTCTAAAGGAGATGCAGAAACTCGATCAGATCCTCGCAGTGTTAGAGGAGCTCAAGGGCCAATACCAAAGACTCAAGGATGAACACCAATCCCTTAAAGACGACTTCGACAAACTCAAGCAAGCACAGCAGGTGCTGGGAACCGAGGTGGCCGCCGCGCCCGAGCCCGTCACCGAGGGCCGAGTGCGCCAAATGATCGGTGAGGAGACCCCTAAGTCCTCCGAAAAATACGCGCGCTACAATTTGATGACAGGTCCCGCATCGCCGGGCGGCAACCTGAATGTCGGGGCCAGGGGCCAGGTGTTCCTGCCGTTTGCCGAGCACCATGCGCTTCAGGCGCAGGGCGAATACGTGCACGGCTTCCGCCGGAACGAGGGGCAGTTCGATCTAGGGATCGTCAACCGCTTCGGACCGATGCAAGCGGGGGTCTTCTCGAGCTTCAAGTACGTGAAGTTCGAAGAATTCAGCCACGGCGGGTCCCTCGGCCAAGCGGCCGGGACCCTCGACTACCTATTCTCTCAAGGCCGGGTGGGCCTGTTCGGAACCAAGGGGTTCCTCGACGGCGCCATCCTGAACAGCCGATTCCTGGGCCAGAACCGAGTCGAAGAGACCTACCTGAGCATTGTGGATCAATTCGGCTTCTCGACGGCCATCGGCGCATGGGGAGATTCCTGGTTCGAGGGCGATTTCGCGACCCAGTTCCGCCGGTTCGACAGCAATACCGTCGGCGGAAGCCTTCGCTATGTTCATCCGATCACGGACCATATTGCCATCACTCTCGCCGGCGGCCTCAACGAGACTCTCATCTCGAGCAGCAACAAGGGAAGCTTCACGATCGGCCTTGAGTTCGGCAAATGGCTGAACCCGAAAAACTACGCCAGGACCGAGGGTCCGGTGCCGGTCAGCGTCCCCAAGATCCGCTATGAGGTGCATAGGCGCACCGTCCGGACCGGCAATGATCTGCCGGTGGCCGACGCGGGGCCGGACCAAGTGGGCGTCGAGTCCGGCACCATCATGCTCGATGGTTCAGCCTCCTACGACCCGGATGACGATCCCATTACTTTCGCCTGGGAGCAGGTCAGCGGACCTGTTGTGGCTCTCTCCTCGGCGACATCCTCTCAGACCAGCTTCACGGCCGAAGAGGGGCAGACCTATCACTTCCGCCTGACTGTCAAAGACGATCATGAGGGAGCAGGTACCGACAGCGTGATGGTCAGTACGGCCGATTCCAAGATTACGATTCAGAGCTACACGGCCGAGCCTCTTCAAATCCGCATCGGCGAGAAAGCCACTCTGGGCTGGGATGTCCTGAACGCGACCGAGGTGGAGATCTCCGGAATCGGCCCCGTCGACCCCAGTGGCGGCAGCGTGACCGTCAGTCCGACCGAAACGACCACCTACACGCTGACTGCCCGTAATCTCAAGCGGGAGGTGCAACAGACCGTGGAAGTGACGGTTGATTCCGAAATCACGATCCTTCGCTTTACAGCCAAACCAAGTCAATTCCTCAGTGGCTTGGGCACGGAAGTCACTCTGGACTGGGACGTCCTGAACGCAACCGAGGTGGAGATCTCCGGAATCGGCCCCGTCGACCCCAGAGGCGGCAGCGTGACCGTCAGTCCGACTGAAACAACCACCTACACGCTGACTGCCCGTAATCCCAAACGGGAAGTGCAACAGACCGTGGAAGTTACGTTGCTTGAAGGCTTTCCCCCACGACCCCAGTGATTTTTCGGGAAGGTAAGAAAAGACTAATAACGAGCAAAGACACGGCGCTACTCTTCCGAAACCCAGCGCACGGCTCCCATGTGGTAGCGCTGGTGCTGGGGGATCCGGTTGCTGTAGTAGGCCGTCATCAGGGTTCCGTCCGCCATCTGGACGGTCGAGGGATACCCCCCGTCGGTGGTCTCTTCAAGGTTGAGGATCCGGGTGGGACGACTCCAGGTCTGTCCTTGGTCCCGACTGGTACGGTAGCCGATGCCGTGGTGCCCTTTCTCCCGAATCCCGTAGGTCAGGAGAACGCGCCCATCAGCCAACTCCAGCAGATGGGCCGGATGGTGGCCCGGAAGCGTCAAGAGCCCTGACCTGGCCCAGTGTTTCCCCTCGTCTTCCGAGACATAGAGCGCCAGGTGGCCGTCGGCGTGACTCCGGGAGGCAGCCAGCCAGCGATCGGGGCCCAGCCGCAACAGGGCCGTCTCGTTGTAGTCACCAGGCGCTATCTTGACCGCTTCGCCCCAACTCCGTCCGTCGTCGCGACTGAACAAGACGAAGGCGTTGGCTGCCCCTGGAATCTCATGGTAGAAGCTGGCCGCCAGCAGTTTTCCTTCTCCCTGAACGATATCTCCAAAGGGAATCAGGAAATCCACCCCCTCCGGTAACTGCACCGCGGAGGATCGGCTCCAGCTCGCGCCGCCGTCCGATGATCGCGCCACCAGGGTGGGTAGAATCTTTTCCCGGAAATCACGGCCGCCCCATCCCGAGGCCAGCACCACCAGGGATCCGTCATGTGCCAATCCGGCGGCCACGTTCATCCGATTGCTTTCCCCCTCGTGAACGGCAGGACTGCCCCGTTTTTCCCAGAGGCGGCCGTCCCGGCTGGCCCAGCACTCCACGTCGCCGACGTCCAAACCGTGATAGGGCCGGTTGAATTGTGATTAGTGGACAGTGGGGAGTTATGGAATCGACACGTCACGCATCTCGTTGGTCTTGGCGTGGCCGTTTAGAGAGTGCAACCACGTCACAGGGTGCTCGCATGCTCCTGAAACCCTCCACTGACCACTCTCCACTCTTCACTCTCCACTTGCTTTCGGCTGCACCTTGGAGGCCGCGCCACCCTGCAGCCGGCTGAGCAGTCCGGAAAAACGGCGCTCCTGCTTGTCATTCCTGACCGCCGTGTGCAGTGCCCGCGCTTGCCCAATGACCACCACCAGCTTTTTCCCCCGAGTGATCCCGGTGTAGATCAGGTTGCGTTGGAGCAGCAGATATTGCTGCATGGCCAGGGGAATGACCACCACCGGGAATTCCGACCCCTGGCTCTTGTGGATGGAGATGGCAAACCCTGGAGCCAGCTGGTCCAGCTCGTTGAAGTCGTAGGTCACCTTCTGACTCTCGAATCGGATGGCCACGCCCTTGTCCAGCGGATCGACCATTTCTATCCGTCCCATGTCGCCGTTGAAGACATTCTTGTCGTAGTTGTTCTCCATCTGAATGACCTTGTCCCCGACACGGAATGTCCATCCGAACTTCTCGATCTCCGCTCGTCCGGGACGAGCGGGGTTGAGTAGATCTTGCAGCCCCCGGTTCACCTCCCGGGCACCGAGCGACCCGCGATGCATGGGACAGAGCACCTGGATGTCCCGGATGGCGTCGACACCCAGCCGCCTGGGGATCCTTTCCCGGATCAACCTCGACATGAGCCCTGTGATCTGCTCCGGATCCTCCCTCTCCAGAAAGTAGAAGTCCGAGTCGGGAACAGAGCCCGAGACCGGGGACGGCGCCTTGCCGTGATTGACCTCGTGAGCGGTGGTGATGATCCGGCTGTCTCTCGACTGACGGAAGACTTCCATCAACCGAACCACCGGCACCACCCCGCTGGCGATCAGGTGGTGCAGAACCATCCCCGGCCCCACCGAGGGAAGCTGGTCCACATCTCCGACCAGGATCAGCGAGCCGCCGGGGGGATGGGCAGCCAGCAGATGGCTCATGAGCGGGACGTCCAGCATGGAACATTCGTCGACCACCAGCAGATCGCATTGCAGGGGATTTCGCCGGTTCCTGGCGAATCGACCCGTGGCCGGAATGACCTCCAGCATACGGTGGATCGTCTTGGCCTCCATTCCGGTAGCCTGGGAAAGCCGCTTGGCGGCCCGACCCGTGGGAGCGCACAACAGGCATTTCACATTCTTGGCTCTGAGAATCATCAGGATCGAGTTCATCAGGGTGGTCTTGCCTACTCCAGGTCCACCCGTTATCACCAGAACCCGGTGCCTCAAGGCCTGGACCAGAGCCTCTCTCTGACTTTCCGCCAGAATCTTGCCCGAGCGCTGCTGGCACCAGGCAATGGCCTTTTCCAGGTCGATCGGAGGATAGTTGGCGGGAGCTCGGGCCAACCGGCCGATCCTGCCGGCAATGACTCTTTCGGCGCTCGCCAGGTGCGGCAAAAAGACCAGGTCTTCCCCCTCGAGGCTTTCCCGCAGCAGTTGTCCTTGAGCGATCATCCAGGCCAGGGCCTCTTCCACGATTGTTTCAGGGATTTCAAGGATCTTTACGGCCTCCTGGTGTAGCTGGGAGGCAGGAAGCGCACAGTGGCCGTTCTGGGTCGCTTCCAGCAGAACGTGGTTGAGACCGGCCCGCGCCCGCAGGGCCGAGTCCCGCGAGATTCCGACATTGGCGGCAATCTGGTCGGCCGTCTTGAATCCGATTCCCGGGATGTCCTGGCTCAACCTGTAGGGATTCTCCCGGACCTGGGCCACGGCATTCGACCCATAGGTTCTGTAGATCCGGGTCGCCCGTCGGGTTCCTACCCCGTGAGAGTGAAGGAAGAGCATGATTTCCCGGATGGCCTTCTGATCCGACCAGGCCTGAGTGATGCGCCTCCTGCGACCCGGACCGATCCCCTCCACGGCCTCCAGGCAGGCAGGATGCTCCTCGATGATTTCAAAGATCTCCTCCCCGAATTTCTGTACCAGCTTTCGGGCGTAGACCCGTCCGATGCCCTTGACCATGCCGCTGGCCAGGTACTTTTCGATGCCTTCAGCCGTGCTGGGCGGGATGCACCGGAGCTGGTCGGCCTTGAACTGGCGCCCGTGGTTCTTGTCGATGACCCAGGCGCCTTCGGCGCTGAGCCACTCACCGGAGTTGACGGTCGGGGCCGAACCCACCACGGTCGCCAGGTCCCGTTGCCCCCTGACCTTGACCTGAAGCACGCAGAAACCGTTCTCCTCGCTGAAGAAGGTCACCCGCTCAATGGCGCCTTCCAGTCGGTCAGAAACCGACGGGGGCGAAGCTCCCGGCTCCGATCGTCCCTTATTCCCGGAGGGAGATAATGGCATGTCTTCTCGAGCCCCCCTTTCGCACAGCCACCCGGTTGTAAGCGAAGGGACACGAAGAAAAACTTAAGGGAAAATGAGTTTGTTGGCCACCAAGCGCCGGCAGGTGCTGCGCTCTTGCTCAAAGGCTGAAATCAAGGAGCCGGCGGCCGGTCATGGAACGGGTCCCGCCGGTTGAGTTCGGGGAACAAGGAAAAGTCGCGGTCCCGGGTAAGCAGAAATTCAACGCCGTGGGCGATACAGATCGCCGCAATCCGAGCGTCGTGCACGATGGCTCCCCGTACTCGCGGCCGCTGAACCAAGGCGCCCAGAATCTCCAAAAAATCATCCGTCTCACCGAGAAGGCGATTGCCCGGCGATGCCGTCCAGGCTTCGAGTTGCTGCCAGGCATGTTGCGGTGGAGTGGCTGCTTCCTTCCAGATTCGGTGATTTGTCACGACGCTTAGAAACTCGTAGCAGCACGGCCAGGGAATCGCCCAAACCCTGTCTCCTTCAGCCAACTCCCGCAAAACCTCACGGGCTGCCTCGTGCAATCTTGATTCCCTGCGGTGGGCGTAGACAAGCAAGTTCGTATCGACTGCAATCAATGTCTCTCCGGCCCTCCGTAGATCACTCCACGCAGGTCCTGCCACGAAAACGCCTCCAGCGGGTCGGCAGCCTCCGGATCTCCGGTGCTCAGATCCGGCAACCGGTACCGGTTCCGTGACTCAGGCAGGGAGAGCAGTTGACGGAGGCCCTCCTCCACCACGGAACGCAACGAACACCCTTTTTTCCTAGCGTGCTGTTTGGCCCGTGCCAGCAACTCGTCATGGATATCGATCGTCGTCTTCATAGGAGCCATACTAGCAATATTGCATAGTATGGGCAATCCATATCCACAATCGCCGGCCAAGTCGCCTTGCCTGTCAAGAACCGGCAAACTCTGACAAGTGTCGCCCCCGCCCTGTCGTGCGGATCATAAGAGAGTGAAACTATCAGAAATCGACCATCCTTTCGCGACCTTGGCATCCCGTCGCGGTTCACCACAATGCCTTAGTGGCCCTTCGTCGTCCTTCGTGGCCCTTCGTGGATCACTCTTTTCCTTTTGTCTTTTTTCGGTTGTTTCAGGCAAGGCGGTCCCTTGCGGAACCAGGGGGCTAATGTGCCGGCAAAGGCGGGAATTGGCGCCGGCTCCGGGAAGATCTTCAGGAATCGGCAGGGGAGCCGGCTTGAGTGGAAGGGGAGGGAGACCTCGTCTGCGGTTCGGCTTCGGACGCCGCCTGGGTTTTTGCCACGTCAATGGTCCCACGGACAACGGCGCCATCCTCGATGAGGATTCGGGGCGCCTTCACGTCGCCGTCGATGGAGCCTGTGCTGCAGAGTCTCATGCGATCAAGGCAAACGATATTCCCGGTGACGTGACCGAGAACCGTCACGTTCCTGGCCTCGATGTCGGCATCGATCCTTCCGCTGGGGCCGACGGTCAAGCTGCTTTGCTGGAGCCGGATGGCTCCCTCCACCTCCCCGTCGACCACCACGTCCTCAAGTCCGCTGAGAGTCCCCTCGAATCTGAGGGATTCCCCGATGCTGGCTGTCTTCGTCTGGCCGCGACCGGGCGGCATCGCCGGCGTCCCACCGGACGGCGCCGATCGTGAAGGCTGCCGGGCCGCCCCCAGGGTATTCTGCTGCCGGAGCGCCTGCACCCGGCTTTCATTTGCTGTCGCCATGGGATGTCCCTTCCGTTGCGAGTCCACTTGGCCCCAAATGGCTCCGGCAACGGCCGCCTGCAGCATCCAATTGCGGAACCCACCAAACCCGGCGGCTCAATTGTCCCCTTCAGTGGTAGCCGCAATTCCGCCGAATCGTCCGGCCGACCTGAAGGGAAAGCGATACGACGCCAACCGGTGGGGGTTCAACTGCGGCTTTCCTGCCGAATGATCAGGGGTTTGGTTTGCTTGGCTGCCGGGAAGTTCATCTCTTGTCCGAGAGACTCGATCTTTCCATGGATGACCGCCCCCTCCTCAACCACAATTCGAGGTGTCCTTACCGTGCCATTGACTGAGGCGGTCTTGAGGATCTCAACTCTCTCCGCAGGAAACATTTTCCCGGTTACTCGCCCGAATACCGTAATCTTCCTGGCCTTGATGTCGGCTTTCACGTGTCCGTTGGGACCGATGGTCAGGTCGCTGTCCTGCAAGTCGATGGTCCCTTCCACAGTTCCGTCAATATAGACGTCTTCCTGGCCGGCCAGGGTTCCGGTGAGCACCAGCGATTTTCCGATGGCCGCGGTCCCCCCGGCGTTCCCACGGGCGGATCTCGCTACAGCCGGAGTCGCGGCAGAAGATTGAACGGGAGCCCCGGTCTTCAACGGTTCGGATGCGGACGACAAGGTTTGGGATTCCATTCCAGTGTTATTCCCTTTCTGCATAGCGCCTCGCTGGTCTTCAAGGAACTTCAGACTGATTGCTGAACTGGTGAGTTTATATGAACTCAACCAGGATCGCTACGTTTTTCCGGGTCCACCGCAGGTAGCGATGTAGGCCTCAAGCCCGAATCGACAACGCCCTTCACGACGTTTGTACAACCGTTTCATCCACTCCGGTCTCGCCTTCGGAGCGTGCGATGATGGCGGCGCCGCAGGAATCGCTGAAAACGTTGACCACGGTGCGGTACATGTCCAGGGGACGGTCCACCGCCAGCATGGCTCCCACGATCAGTTCCACCTGGGGTCCCCTCAGGTTGACGGCCTCCAGAACAATGAAAATCACCACCAGCCCGGCAGAGGGAACGGCCGCTGCTCCTATTGAGGCCAACAGCGCCGTGAACACCACCAACAACTGCTGTTCCAGGCCCAGTGAAACCCCCATCGCCTGGGCGATAAAGAGCACCCCCGCGCACTCGTAGAGCGCCGTGCCGTCCATGTTGACGGTGGCGCCCATCGGCAGGACGAAGGAACTGACCCGGTTGGAGACGCCGACCTTGTTTTCCACGGCATTGATGGTGACGGGCAGGGTTGCACCCGACGAACTGGTGGAAAAGGCCATCACGATCGGCTCGACCATGTTTTTGAAGTGCACTATGGGATTGATCCCGCCCAGAAAACGCAGGACGAGCGGCAGGGTAAGGAACAGGTGTATCGTCAGGCCGCAGACCAGCATCAGGGCATACAGCCCCAGAGCCTTGAAGGCGCCCAGGCCCGTGGTGCCTACCAAACGCACGATCAGGCCGAACACCCCCAACGGAGCCACGATGCGAATGATTCCGCCGGTCAGGCGCATCATGGCTTCGAAGCCGGCCTCGAAGAAATTCAGCAAGGGCTCACGGTAACGCTGCCGGAGGCTGCTGATGCTGATGCCCAGCACGATCGAGAAGAAAATGATCGAGAGCATGTTGGGCTTGGCCGCCGCCGAAACGATGTTCTCGGGCACGATGTCCAGAATCAGGTCCACCGGAGACTGGATGACGGTGAGATCGGGCATCCTCTCGACCTCGGCATCCACCAGGTCCGCGCCGACTCCAGGGCGGATGGTGTTCACCATCACCAGGCCCACCAGGCAGGCGGCCAGGCTGGTCATCACGTAGTAACCCAGGGTCTTCCCGAACAGGCGCTTCAGGCCGGCCCCCGCCCCGACCGAAGCCACGCCCGAAATAATCGAGGTCAGCACCAGGGGCACGATAATCATCTTGAGCAGGCGGATGAAGAGATCGCCCAGCCAGCCGACCTTGTCGGCCAGGGGCTCCCCGCCGATCAGACCGGCGATGATGCCCAGCAGCATCGCTATCGCGATCCGCCAGTGCAGCTTCTTGTGCCAGGGTTGGCCGGGTGCGGTGTCCATAACGGAGCGTATTCTATGCGAGTTGTTTGCTGAAAACAATCAGGCTGGAGCAATCTGTCGGTGGTTGTCCCGTGCCCCCGCCCTGCCGGGCGGATCACTCCGGGAAAAACGGCCGATCGTCCATTGAGGAGACGAACCACGAATGGACACCAGGACAGATCATTGATCCGTTTATTGGTGTCGATTCGTGTTCATTCGTGGTTCTTTCCGTCGACTCCTGGGGCCGCTTAGAATTCCACCTTCAACCCCACCTGGAGGGTGCGTGCGGGGAAGGCCGAGCTGATGAGGCCGAAGCGGGTGTTGTTGGGATTGTGCATGTTGACAACCCCCAAGTCAGTAATGCCCGCCGTGCTGGTCACGCTGAAATTGGTGTGATTGAGCACGTTGAAGGCGTCGACCCGGAGCTGCAACCGCGACTCTTCCGTGAAGGGCAGCGCAATGCTCTTGCGCAGGCCCACGTCCAGCGTGGTGAACCAGGGCCCGCTGACAGGGGACATGCCCAGAGTTCCCGCCTGCAGGATGGCCGGATTCTTGAAGACGAGGGGATTCCCGAAGCCGCCCTCCTCAATAAGGCTCGAGTCGAACAGGGTCACCCGGCCGTCCGGGTGGCGGTGGGCCCCCGTCTTGGTCTGGAGAGCCTTGATATCGATCCCCTCCAGGTGAACGGTATTGGTCAGGGCCCGGGAACCGCCGCGATTGATGGTTCCTCTCTGGGAGATGATGTTGACCACCTCTCCCGACCGCATCCTGAAGAACCCGCTGAGGTCCCAGCCGCCGGCGATTGTGTCCAGGATGCTGCCGCTGTTCATCCACCGGCGTCCGGCGCCCAAGGGAATCTCCCACACCCAGTTGCCGTTGAAGGTGTGGGTGATGTCGAAATCGGGACGCAGGATCTCCAGCTCGGGCTGGGCGTTGTCGAAGAGCCCTCGGAAATTGGACTGGCTGCCGGAGAAATTGGTCAGCACCTTCCCCCAGGTGTAGTTGAACTGGCCCGTCAGGCCCGAGCGCAAGCGCCGCCTGATCTCGACTTGGAGGGCATGGTACTTGGAGAAGGCGTTGTTGCCCACCACGTCGGCCACGAAGGCGTTGGGATTACGCAGGAAATAGCTGGCGGGCAGGGTGGCCCCAAAGCGCTCGCCGCCCTCGCCATTGAAGAAGAAAATGCGGTTGGGGGCCAGAAAACCCCCGATGTACTGGCCGATCTCCCCGTTGCGGATCCAGTTCTGGACGCCCCCCGACTGCAGGAAGCCGGCAAAACCCAGTTGCGGAATGATCTGCAGCGGTTCACCGACCCTGGGGTCCCCGTTGGCGGCCAGGTTGCGTTGGGCCGTCAGGAAGTCCGCTATGAAGTCCGGGGGAAGCAGCACCTGGTTGAGATCGATGGCGCGAGTCAACTTGACGCCATAGTTGCCCACGTAGCGTGCCTCAACGGCAGTGTCCTGCATGAGCCTGTGCTGCACTCCGATGTTCCACTGCTGCACGTAGGGAGTGCGCATGCCGGGATCGATGGTAAAGAGGGCGGCCTGGGAATCGGCCAGAATTCCGTCGCGGGCGGTGCGGGGAATCCGGAACTCGGGCACCGGAATGGGAACCAGGCCGCCGCCGCTGACCGTGCCGCTGAGTCCCGAAAGGGCCACCGACTGGCTCAGGCCGTCGTTGCCCCGCACGGCGTTCAGCACCGTGGTAATGCCGTTGTCTACCACGTAGTTGATGCCGTAGCCGGCCCGGATGACGGTCCGGTGCCCGGGGCCGGGCTGAAAGGCGATGCCGATGTTGGGAGCGAAGTTGTTGCCGTCGCCGGTGTAAAAGGGCCTTCCGTTGGTGGAGCCGGCCAGATCGACCACGGCGTCCGGGTCCAGCACCGCTTGCCAACCGCCCACCGGTAAGAGAGCCAACCCCTTGGCCTCGTCGGGCACCGAGTGATACTCCCAGCGGAATCCCAGGTTCAGGCTCAGGCAGCGGGTGATCCGCCAGGTGTCTCCCACGTAGAAATTCACAAAGTTCTGCTTGAGCAGGTTGGTGTTGGAGGCCCCGTCGACGTAGCCCGAAAAGGGCGAGATGGCGTTGAACGTCTGATCGGCGCTGTCGATGAACCCACCCAGGGTTCCCAGGAGTCCTGAGGCGGCGCCCAGCTCGCCGGAAGCAATCCCTCCGGGGAAAATATCGGGCACCAGGGGATCGGGGTTTCCGGGCCCGAAACCCAGGTTGTAGGTGGGTACGGTGCCGCCGTCATTGAACTGATCCACCTGTGTCAAGCGCACGCTGCCCCCCACCTTGACGGTGTGGTTCCCCTTGACCCAGGAAATGTGGTCCATGATGTCCACGTTGCGGGTGTCGCGGCCCTGAGCCAGGAAATCCTGGACGGGGTTGCTGAAACCACCCGACAACGACAGCCGGTAGCCCTGGGGAAAGGTCTCGTTGGTGAAGAACCGGGGGCTCGAGGTCTGGTAGCCCACCCTGGCCTCGTTGGTGACGTTGGGCTTCAACAGGCTGGTCAGGGCGAAGGAACCCAGCCTGCGCTTGGAACCCTGCCCGGCGCCGGGCAGACCGGGAAAGACGGCGTCGATGCCGTTGAACACCGAGTTGGGGGCCTCCAGGCGAAACTGGTGGAAAATCCCGGTGAATGAGTGGCTGGGGTTGATCTCGTAGTCCGTCCTCAGCACAAACCAGTCGGAATCGGTGTTATCGGGGCTGTTGAAGCGATAGCCGGAAGTGTTTCTTCCATCGCCCACGCTGCTGTCGTTGGGCAGCGGGGTGATATCCACCAGGGAGGCGATGGCGGGGTCGGGGCTGAACCCGGAGAGCTGGAAAAGGTTTATCGTGGCAATCTGGCCGTTGTCCTGCCTGACGTAGCTGAAATTGCCGGCCCTGGCCGATTCCGTCAGGACGGTGCGAACCACCGATGCCGAACCGGGGCTGCGCTCCTCCTCGTAGTTGACAAAGAAGAACAGCTTGTCCTTCAGGATGGGACCACCCACGTTGAAGCCGAACTGGTGGATGAAGGTCCTCTCCTTGTCGAGTCCGGCGGCGTTGTTGAAGTAGTCGTTGGCGTTGAGGGCATCGTTGCGGTGGTAGTAGAAGACCTCGCCGTGATAGGCATTGCCCCCGGAGCGGGTCACGAACTGGGTCTGGGAGCTTCCCAGGCCGGCATCCACATCGGCGTTGGCGGTGGTGATGCTCACCTCCTCGATGAAGCTCTCCTGCACCGGAATGATTCCGAAGAGGGCATCGGTTCGAATGAAGGTGTCCTGGTTGTTGATTCCGTCCAGGGTAAAGTTGTTAAAGGTGCCTCTGCCGCCGTTGATGGCGGCCGAGCGCGTCCCGCCCGGGCTGGTCACGCCGGCCTGGGTGAGCGCCAACTGGGTCACGCTGCGCCCGTTCAGGGGAAGATCCTTGACCTGCTCCCGGTTGAGGTTGGTATTGATTTCCGCGTTGACCTCATTCATCACGGATTGAGTCTCAGCCGCCGTCACCACCACCGTCTGGGTCACCACACCCACCTCCACCACGATGTCGACATTGGCGGGGGTGCCCAGCTCGACCCGAACCTCTTCGACCAGGGCAGTCTTGAAGCCGTCCGCGGCGGCTTCAACGCTATAGGTTCCCTGGGAGACGTTGGGAAACACGTAGAGACCGGAGTTGTTGGTGGTGGTCTCCCGGGCCACGTTGGTGGCGGCGTTGGTCAAGGTCACCGTCACGCCCGGCACCACGGCACCGGTCTGATCCAGCACCCTCCCATCCACGCGGGAGGTCAAAAGCTGACCGCTGGCGGGAATGGCCGCCACAAGCAGCACCACCGCAAGGGCGACCATACTCCCGCTACGCGCGAAACCTGGAATTGCAAAGGGTTTAACGAACACGGTACGCCTCCTGGGGCCACCCCGACCCGGACTTGTCAAGCGAGACTTCTCAAGGTGGCCGGAACCACCTTTGGCCGGGCGGCAATCGGAAGGATGGGCGAGTCTCATCGTCAGGTATCCGCCCCGGCACAACAACTCCATCTCTCTCGATTGTGCATCATGTTTAATGCCATTGCAAACCGGCGCCCGAATTTCAATCAGGGGACGCAAGAATGGCAAAAATCATCCGGGGACAGGACAACATTTGCAAACCATGGTCCGCCAAAGACCACACGGCCCGATTCACTCTTCCGATTGCCCCGGGCTCGGGTACAATGCTCCGGCGTGGGTACTCGAATTGGGCTCGGAGCAGACGAAATCATCGACCTTAGTGAGGAGCGAACAACATGGCCAGCCAATCGGGAGACCAGCCCGTCAAAGTCGTGAATGTGGACTGCGACCGTACGCAGAAGGAGAAGGACAGCCTCTACGCCCCGGAGAGAAAGGCTGTCGAGGACCTGGGAGGAGAGTTGGTGCTGCTGTCGGCAACAACCGAGGAGGAGATCATTCGAGCCTGCGCCGGGGCCCGGATCATCCTGACCGAGGGCTTGTTCACGCCCATTACCAGGAGAGTCCTGGAGGCCCTGCCCGATTGCTGGGCCGTGGGCCGTTACGGGATCGGAGTGGACAATATCGACGTCGAGGCCGCCACCGACTGCGGCATCGTGGTCTTCAACGTGGCCGACTACTGCGTGGAGGAGGTCGCGGACCACGCGGCGGCCCTGGTGCTGGCCTGCGCCCGGCGCGTGGTTATCCTGGACCGACATGTGAGAGGCGGCGGTTGGGACAATCCTCCGCTGAAACACCCGCTACGCCGGGTCGGGCGCCTAACGCTCGGACTGGTCGGTTTCGGCAACATCGGCCGCCACATGGTCCCCCGGTTGCAGGGGTTCGGCATGCGCATTCTGGCCACCGACCCCTACGTGGACCCCCGCTTGGCCGCTGATGCGGGCGTGGAGCTGACTTCGCTGGAACGGGTCCTGGGAGAGTCGGACGTGGTGTCCCTGCACACCTTCCTGACCGCCGGGACCCGGCATCTCATCGGCGCTTCGGAATTGGATCTGATGAAGCCCTCGGCGTTTCTGGTCAACACCAGCCGGGGCGGAGTGGTGGACGAGGAGGCGCTGATCCAGGCTCTGAAGGAAGGGCGGATCGGCGGCGCCGCTTTGGACGTGACCGAGGAGGAACCCCTGGGGGCAGACAGCCCCCTCAGAAGCCTGGACAACGTCGTGCTCACGCCCCATCAGGGATCCAGCTCAGTGGAGTCGGGCGAGGACCTGCGCCGCGGCCTGACCGAGGCCCTCTCCAGCATGATCCAGGGATACTGGCCTCCCTTCCCCTTCAATCGGTCCGTCAAACCCAAGCGGGAATTCAAGCCCAGGCCTTGACACACGAATCATTCGAGGGTGAAAAAGGAGTCCTGCATGCCCCTTCGTGGATTTTTTTCGGGCTTTCGTGCCTACCCCCAAGTCCTCAGAGGATGGCGGCGATCCTGAAGAGGCAGGTTCACCCGGGCTCCGGTCTTCTGGGACTGGTAGACCGAGGTGATCATCTCGATGGTCCAACGTCCATCCTGCTCGCTGCATGCCGGCTTGCGGTCCTGCTCGATAGCTTCCAGCAGGTCGGCCACCAGCAGGGCGTTGCCCAGGGTATGGCTGTCGGCCCGGAAGCGGCTCGATGCCGGCGGCTTGGCCTCGATGGGCTCCCAGCGGTGGGTCTCGTCGGGCAACCAGCCCGGTGAGCGCAGGATCCAGGGTTGGCCTCTGGGATAGACGTCGTTCGGCAGGTGAATGACGCCCTGGCTGCCGTAAATCCAGAGGCCGAAGCGCTTTCGGTCGGTCCGATCGCTGGCCTTGGAACCGAAGTAGGCGTGGATGCCGCCGGCGAAGCCGAACATCGCTGCAATCTGGTTGCCGGCCACCGGACCGATGGGTTCGGTCGCTTCCCGGACCTGCCCCCGGCCTACTTCTTTTCCATCCTCGGTCACGTGGGAGAAAACCCACCCGGGATCGCCCAGGAAGTAGCGCATCATGTCGCAGATGTGAGAGCCCAGCACCATCAGGTCCTCTCCGCCGGCGCGCCGGTCTTCCTTGCCCCGTCCGCGCACTTCCTGGATCATGCCGATCTCGCCGGCTTCAATCATCGCCTTGACGCGGGTCACAAAGGGCGAGGTCCGCATCTGATGGGCCATCTGGACCTTCACCCGGTTCCGCTCCACCGCCGCCACCATGCGATCGGCATCGGTCAGGCTGGCGGCGAAGGACTTTTCATGGAAGATGTGGCAGCCGGCCTCGGCGGCAGCCGTGGTCATAGCCGCCCGCTGGTCCAGCCAACGTGGAGCGACCGCCACGATGTCCAGCTTCTCGCGGTCCAGCATCCGGCGGTAGTCGGGGTAATCCCGGTCGGCGCCGGTGCGCTCTTTGGCCTGGGCCCGGCCCTGGTCGTCCGGGTCCGCCACCGCCACCACCTCGGTGTCGTCAAAGGCCCGCCAAACCGTGTCGAGCCCGTGCCCGTAGTTGCCGCGGCCGGTGTGGCCGATCACGCCGATGCGATACTGTTTACTTCCGGCCCAGCCCATAGTCGCCAATCCTGCCAAGCTTGCCTCTAGAAAGGATCGTCGTTTCATTACGAAGTTTCCGAAATTATACTCGCCCAGGGTCAGAAAATAACGACTGCGGTGCCGCTGACGCTGACCATCAGCATGCTTCCCTTCCCGCCCAGGACTTCGTAGTCGAGGTCGATTCCCACCACGGCATTGGCCCCCAGGTCCCTGGCGGCTTGCTCCAATTCTCCCAGGGCGATACTCCTGGCCTTGGCCATTTCCTGTTCGTAGGCGGCGGACCGGCCTCCGATCAGGTCCCGTATCCCGGCAAAAAGATCCTTGACCAGGTTGGCCCCCAGAATGGCTTCACCGGTCACGATGCCGCGATATTCGCGGATGGATTTACCCTCGATCGAGGGGGTTGTCGTCAGAATCATCATCACCTCCCATGGGTTGGCGTCGGTCCCGCCGGCCACGCCCCAGCTCATGTTTCCAGGCGTCGAGGCAACGGCGCGAGTCAAGGCACCTCAGGCCTGTTGCGCCGAGGACGGCGCCCGGGGAAGGCTCTTCTCGGCCGGCTCGTTCAGATGTCGCCAGAACAGCCAGCCGGCAATCAAGGGACCCGCCGCCGCCAGGCCATAGTGCAGCAGGGCTCCCCCGTAGGGTTGGTCGACGGCCTGCTGGAGGAGTCCGAGAGCCAGGTAGGTAGCCAGCGCCAGAGGGATCAGACCCACCTCGGCCCGCAGATAAACATAGACCGCCAGCAGCGCGGCCCCCAACAGCAGGCCCTTGACCAGCCATTCCCCCGGGCCCTCGACGTCGATGGGCTGCCACACCAGTCCCAGAAGAATGAACAGGCCGCCGGCATAGCGCCGCCGGCTCCAGCCGCGGGTCAGCACTTCCACGGCGGCGACCGCCACCAGCAGGATACACAGGAGGATGAAGTATTGGGTGAGCGACTGCACCAGTGGACCCAGGGCCGGCAAGACGTTGTCCAGAGCTCCGAACTCCGGCCATGCCGGAGTCCTGGCGCTGGTGAAAGCCGTTGCCAGCACTTGGAGCCCCTTGGCCAAAACGCCCACGGCCACCCCCAAGGCTATTCTTCTTCCCGTGGTTTCACCGCCCCAGCGGCCCGAGATCTTTACCCAGCCGAACAGCAAGGCCAACAGGAGCGAGAGAAAGAGGGTCCCGATCAGGCCGCCCGCGATCAGCGTCAGAAGCTGGTGGCTCAGTGGATGAGCCGTGGCCAGGTTCGAAAGCATGGCCGGCCACCCGTTGAAAAAAGCGGCGAGCTGGAGCAGGAACAGGATCGGGACCAGCCAGAAGAACGTCCGAGCCGAAAACCCCTTCCGACTCCAACCGACCACGGCGACCACGGCTGCGAACACTGCCCCCAATGCCAACAGGACGCCACGGATAACGCCGAGGATCCTGACAAGATTGAGGCGGCTGCGCTCCCGCCTCTCCCACTCTTCGGGCAGGTGAACCTGCCGGTAGACGTCGGAGATCTCGTCGCCCGCCACCACCGCAGCCACTCGAGCCTCTCCATGGGGAAGCGACAGGGTGCGATCGGCGTAGACCAGGGTCCAGTCCCGGCGGGCCGGCCGCTGGGACGGCTCGGCCGAAACCTCCTCGAGATCTCCCGGTTCGAGGCCGAAACGGGCCGCCACCGCGGCTTGAGCCTTTGACCGCGCTTCCTCCTCGGACAAAGCCGCACCCTTGCTCGCTTCCGGAAGCCTGTGGATGACACGGGGAACCGTGTCCGAGTCGGCCACAATCACCCGGTACTCCTCTGCCCGTTCCTCCACGCTTCCTTCAAAGGTGGCGTACCGAATCCTCCAGCGCGCTCCCGGAACATAGGAACCGGCCAGTTGCGCATGGGTTTCCGAGCCGGCCGTCTGCCAGATGAATCGTCCGGTCCGGGTCGATTCCCCCTGAATGGAGACCATCTCCCGCCAGGTCGAGGGAATTTGAACGCCTCTTTCCTCCAGCGCTTCCCGGGCGATCTTCACCGCCTGCTCCCGATCCACCTTCAACTCGGGCACGTCTGTGTGGAATTTCCCCAACAGGACCCATACCGCCAGACCGGCAATCCCTCCCAGCAGCAACCCGGAGCGTAGGGCCGGAGCCAGCACCGGGACGCTCACAACCGGCGGCGCTTTCGCTTCGGCCTGGGGCTCCCGTGGTGACGGGGGACTCCAGGCTCCGTTCAACTTGTCGGGGGAGAGTGCGCTCCATTCCCCCGCCCGCCATCGGACCCACCCGATGGTGCCCAGGGGAACCAGGGTGAGCAGCACCACCAGGACCTGGTCCACCCAGACGCCGGGCGCCTCGGACACGAACAGCGGTATGGCGAACCAGACCACGTCGAAGGCGAAGTGGAGGACGATGGCCGGCAGCAGCCCGTACCTCAAGTAGATGGCGCCGAAGAAAAGGGAGGGCAGGATCAGTTCCACCACCCGGGCATAGGCGGGCTGGGTGGGATAGGCGGCGTGGCCGGCGCCGAAAATAAGCGCCTGCAGAACCATGGCCGAGCCGATCCAAAGGGCCGGCCTGCCGAAACGGCGCCCCAGCAGCGCCGCACCCGCCAGGGGGACGGCCCGAAACAGGCACTCCTCCCAGAAGCCGGCCTGAAGCGAAATGGCAATGGATGAAAGCCAGGGGAGATAGGTCGCCAGCACATCCGGCTCCAGCAGCGCATTGGAGGGAGACCACCAACCCAGCACGTTGTTGGAGAAAAAATAGAGAGCCACTTCATACCCGAAGAAGAGCGGCACCAGCAGATATCCCGCCACCGTATATCCCAGGACCGGCCTGGTATTGGCCACTCCCCGAGATCCCAGTTTCCAGAGCTGGATATGGTGGGGAAAGGCCTTGCGCGAGAGCGTCTCGGCGGCCATGAATGAGAGTGTCAGCACAATGCCCAGGGCTACGAACTGGACCAGCGCCCACACGATCTGGTCGGCCAGGAACCCCTGGCGGGACAAGGCCGTGTCATAGTTCATCCAGGCCAGCGGCAACTGGTTGAGAGCCACCAGTCCTTGCAGAAAGGCGACCAGCAGACCCCAGAAAAGCGCTTGCTTCCACAGCACCCAACCCCGGCGCAGGAGAAAAAAGAGACCTATGAGGCACCCGCCCAAGACATAGACCAACACCATGGCCACGCTTCCAACGGCCCCGATGGCGTTGTTGGAAGAGCGCATCTCCTGAAAGCGCCGGTTGAATGCCTCGGGTACCTTGATAAAGCGCTCGATCTCGGTGAACCGGTCCCCGCTCACGGTCAAACGCAGCCGGTAGCGGGCTTCCCCGATATCCTTCCGTTGGTGCTCGTAGACCAGACGGTGATCGGTGCGCCCTCCGGGTTGCACCTCCTGGGCGTGCTCGACCAACTGGTAGGAATCCAGATCGACACCCAGAATCTCCTTCAACCGGCTTTCGGCCAGGCTTCGAGCCTCCTCGTCTGCAAGAGTGGCGCCAGCCTGGTCTTCAGGAAGCGTCTCGCGAAACCCCCACAGCTTTCCGGCCGGGGTAAAGCGAATCAGGCTCTCGGTGGTCTCCTTCTCCCGGAAGTGGCGGACGCTCCAGGTGTAGGCGGAGTAGAGGTCACCGGCCATCACCCGGGAGAAGGTTGCCTTTCCTCCACCCTCCAGCTCGATGTAGTTCTGCACCTGGGAACTCGAGCCGAAGGAGGCCGCCTGCTCATACTCCCCTGGACCCCATTGGTAGCGACCGGCCAGTTCCTCGGCCCGCTGCAGGGCGGTGGCCCGATCCATCTGAAGATCCAGGGTGATGAGAGGGAACGCCTTGCCAAAATACCGGTAAGCGCCTGCCAGGGAACCGAGCGAGAGCAGCACCAGTACGATCCAGAAAAGGGGGCGATTGGTTTTCATGGGCAAGTGTTTAGATCAACGGTCGATTGAATGATTTCCACAGCATCAAGCTTGGGGCTGGCCTTAACGTTGTCGGGGCGAGTCAGCACGTTCGGGGACAGCGCAACTCATCTGTCGCTGACAGGACTACGGGAGGCCGGGAATTCCAAAGCTCAGGTATCGTCCCGAGGTCCCATTGAGCCGCCAAATCCTGGCGATTATGCCATACGACCGGCCAAATCCACATGGATGAACAGGATATACAGGATTTGGTTTTGGGAGTTTGCAGTGTCCTGATCCCGGGCATCCGCAACCCCGCTTCGGATCATCTCGCCGGTCAACTCCCTGCGCATGAGCCTTTCGTGCTGTAAATCCTGTGCATCCTGTGCATCGATGTTCATAAAGAATTTAGCGCGCATGAACAACCCTCGCAGAATTCACACACTGATGCGTCCGGCCCGTCCTCCCCTCCAGTAGATGCAGACTGGACAAAGTGATTTCCGCAGACATATTCTTGCAGGGCCGCCGGGGCTACCCGGCGCGAGGAAGGGACAGGAACCGTTGACCGGCGCGGGAAAGTCTGTACAGATCCAAATGCGGCTTTCAGCGGCACTCTGCAGCTATGCCGGCTGCCCCTCGGAGCTGGCATTGGCCGCCGCCACCGTCGGTTCGGCCCTGCGGCAGCTCGAGCCAAGTCATCCCCGGCTGTACCGCTCCATCTGCCAGGAATCGGGGGCCGTTCGCCCCCATGTCAACCTCTTCCTCAACAGTGACCGAATCGACGAGCTGAACGGAATGGACACCCGGCTTCAGTCAGGCGACATCCTCACGGTTCTGCCCGCGGTTTCAGGAGGTACTCCGTGCCGGAACGGGTAATTCTCTCGGTGGGAACCAAGAAAGGACTCTTTGTGGCCGAAGCGTCCAGGAACCGCGGTGGGTTTGACCTGCGCGGGCCGTTTGGGGCCGGCGCTCCGGTCGATGCCACCCTGATCGACAGGCGCGGCGCCCCCCGCATTTACGCCTCCAGCCGCAACATGTTTTTCGGCATGAAGATCCTGGTCTCCACCAACCTGGGACGTAATTTCCGGGAGACGGGGTCGGCGCCAGCCTTCTCCAAGGAGGACGGACGCACCCTGATCAACGTGTGGGCGCTGGAGGCGGGCGCTGCCGAAGGGGAGCTCTTGTCGGGGGTCGAACCCGCGGCGCTGTTCCGGAGTCGAGACGGCGGAGACTCCTGGGAGATGGATTCCGCCATCAGCAACCACCGGCACACCCCTCACTGGCAGCCCGGCGGCGGCGGTCTCTGCCTGCATACCATTGTCCGCTCGGAGAACCGGGTTCACCTGGGGATCTCAACCGGTGGCCACTACCTGAGCGAGGACGGGGGTGAAACCTTTGACGCCTTCAACCAGGGAATCGCGGCGGCATTCCTGCCGGATCCCTATCCGGAGTTCGGCCAGTGCGTCCACAAGATCGCCATCCACCCCGATAATCCCGAAAGACTCTACATTCAGAATCACGGCGGCTTCCCCGAGCATCCAGGCATCGGCGTCCTGCGCAGCGACGACCGCGGCCGCAGTTGGCGGTCGATCGCCGAAGGGCTTCCCTCCGATTTCGGGTTGCCGATTCTCGTTCACCCCCACGACCCCGATACCGTCTACGTCGTGCCGCTGGAACCCATGACCCGCACCTGTCCCGGAGGCGCGCCGGCGATCTGGCGCAGCCAGGAAGGCGGCGGCTCCTGGAACCGGCTGGACAGGGGACTTCCCGAAAGAGAGAGCTACTTCACCGTCCTGCGGGATGCCATCGACTTCGACCGGCTGGCCTCGCCGGCCCTATATTTCGGAACCACCACCGGCCAACTCTGGATGGGCCGGGACGGCGGGGAGGACTGGAACTGCCTGTTCCATTCGCTGCCGCCCATCCACTGCCTCAAGGCCGCGGTGGTGTGACAGGGCCAATCATGGGAACAGCGTGGAGGAATCCCATGGCGATCTTCTCAAAGGCCGTCAACCGGCGCACCTGGCTGGCCGGCGCCCTTTCTCTGAGCTCGCTGCCCCTGGCTGCCTGCCTGAAGCGCCGGTCAGAGCCTTCTGAAACCACCGCCACCGACTTTTCCTGCTCCTTCTGCTACTACATCCCCAAGAACCAAGAGATCCTGGTCCGCATCCAGATCGAATGCCGGTGCGAGGTCTTCGACCGCTCCAGCGGCCGCTCGGACGAGTACTTCCTGACGGTCCGGACCCAAACCGGCCTGAGGACCGACCCGCCTTCCGACCACCTCGATCCGGGATACGACTTCTGGATGATTTTCTCCAAGAAGCACGTGTTGATCCGGCGGGTCCCTACTTCCTCCTTCAACCTCAACCCCAGCCGGCCGAAAGTGGACCGGTTCCATTCCAGCGGTTGGCGCCTCCAGCCCAGTCCGGCCAGTCTGCTAAGCTCCGGTAAGGAGATTCGCGAAGCCGTCCAATCCTGGCGTCCACTGGTGGCCGTAAGCGAGTTTGTGGGGGAGGATCCTTCGCGTGGCTACCGGATCGAATACCCGGTGAAATGGGCTGACGGCAACCCGGACGATACCTTCCGTGTCGAAACGGGACCACCAACGAGAGCCAGGTGGCGGAGTTGAGCGACGGAACCCTTCTACTCAACATGCGCGGGACCGAGGGGAACCGGCGCAGAATCAGCAGAAGCACCGATGGGGGGATGAACTGGTCAAAAGTCAGCCTGGACCCGGCTCTCATCGAGCCTCGCTGCCAGGCCAGTCTCTCCAACTTCACCAATCGGCTGGATCACGACAGGGACCGGCTCCTCTTTTCCAACCCGGCCGCCCTCGATCGCACCAACATGACGGTTCGTCTCAGCTACGACGAGGGCCGCACCTGGCCCGTCTCCCGCCAGATTCACCCCGGGCCGTCCGCCTACTCCTGCCTGACGGTGCTGCCCGACATGACAGCCGACTGCCTCTACGAGAGAGGCGACCGGACCCCCTACGAAAAGATCACCTTCGCCAGGTTCGACCTGGCATGGCTGACCCAGGGCAAGGACAGCCTGACAGGCAGCGGCCGATCTCCCTGATTGTGGCCCGGTGGATTCATATGGCGGTGCCACCGTGATCGGAGACCGCTGGGTCAGGTTGCTGCCCGCGGCTGTCGCTCCCAGCCGGGCTCCGGAAAGATCCAGGAAAGGATTGCGGCCGCCAGCAGCCCTGAGACGCATCCCCCCGGAATAATCCACATGAAGGAGATGCCCCACGGCTGGCCGAACAGCTCGCTGCTGAAGGCGATCAGCCAGCCGCAAACCATGCTGACCGTGGCCCCGGCCAACACCGACCGGGGTCCGCAGCGGGGCAGCAGCACCCCGGCCAGCACAATCATGCCCAGCGTGCCCGGTAAACCGCCGGTGGACTTGTTCATCACCTCGTACAGGTTACCCTGAATCGACTGCATCCCGAAGGCCATGACGACGGCCAGCAAACCGGACAGAAGCGTCACCAGCTTGGCCACCCGCAGCGCCGGCCGAGGGTCGCCGGCGGCGGCGCGAAACCGCTGGTGGAAATCGACGGTGACCACGGCCGAGAGACTGTTGATTCCGGAGTCTATGCTGGACATGGCGGCCGACAGAAGGCCCGCCACCACCAGACCGCGAACCCCCACCGGCAGCGAGTGGGCGATGAACCAGGGAAACACCTCGTCAGGATGCGAGGCCCCCTCCCACCCGACGCCCTGGGGACCATACTGGGAGTAACTGGTCAGGGCCAACCCCAGCACGGCCATCACCACCGACAGGACCATGCCGCACCCCACGTAGGCCAGGAACGAGCGGCCGGCGGCCCGGGACGACGGCGTCGACAGGTAACGCTGCACCGCCACCTGATCGGAACCGTGCAGGCACACCTTGGCGAAGAAGGTCTGCACGATGATTCCGAAGGCGGTGATCCGCACCCTGGGGTCCAGGTCGAACAGCGGCTGGGGCTGGTAGGGCACCAGCCTGGCCGCCTCCCACCAATCGAACAGACCGGTCGAGGTCCGGACCATGATGTGCCCGATGCAAAAGAGACTGCCGCCGAGGAGCACCGACCACTGGATGACGTCGGTCCACATCACGGCCCGCAGCCCGCCCAACCAGGTGTAGATCGTGCCCACCACGGCCACCCCCACCATGATGGTCGAAAGTTCCCAGCCGGTAATGCGGGTCAGGGCGAAGGAGGCGGTGTAAACCACCAGGCCCATCCAGATGATGCGGAGCCCCATGAAGATGACCACCCCGACCATGCGGACCCGCAGGTCAAAACGGTGCTCCAGCAGCTCGTAAACGGTGGTGATGCGCCTCCGCATGAAGTAGGGCAACAGCAGGAAATTGATGACCAGGATGGCGGGGAAAACCCCCAATTGGGCGGCGTGAAACATCAGCCCGTTCTTGATCTGTTCCCCGGGAACGGACAGGTAGCTGATGGTCGACATCAGGGAGGCCTGAATGCTGATGCCCACCATCAGCCAGTGCATGTTGCGGCGGCCGAGGAAATACTCTTCGGTTGAGTTCTGCTTTCGGGACAGCGACATCCCGGTGAAGACGATCACCGCGAAGTAGACCAATACCACGGCGGTATCGACAGCTCCGATGGGGCCAAGCATGCCGTTTTCCCGGGGCGGGCCAAGATGAACAAGACGGAGGTCAGTGGAAAATGGAGGGTACCACAAACGGCGCCGGCACCGCCGTAGACAGGTCGGACATCCCCGCCGCAGAGATTGGCCGGCTGCGATCGGCCGTGTGTCGCCAGGGCTTGGGCTGCGTTGCAGGTCGAGACGCAGCCATGGGCCGGGATTTCAGCATCTTGTGACCTGGTCAGCGACAGTTGTATTCTTACCACCGACCCGAGCCGACATCCCCCAGCCCTTGTCCACAACCCGAGGAATCCCCGAGGTCCGACCCATGAACCCTCTCATCACAGACAGCGTCTACCTTCGCGTGGGCAACCGGAGGCAGTTCTTCTTCGACGACCTGCTGCTGGAGCAGACCCAAAACCTGACGCGGCGATTCCATTCGCCCCAACCGGCCGGCGACCGCCCCGTCCTGGGCAAGGACCGGCCCTGGGAGCACGTGCTCTATTTCACCTGCAATACCTGGAACGTGATCCGGGATCCGAAAGACGGCCTCTTCAAGTGCTGGTACGAGGACTGGCGGATCGACGATCTTTCCAGGGCCATCTCCTGGACCCGCCCCTCGGACCGCAAGCTCTGCCTGAATCTCCACCGTTCCTGGTCTTCGCGGGTGCTGTACGCCCAGTCCGGCGACGGAATCGCCTGGGAAAAGCCTGCGCTGGGAATCGTGACCGAAATGGGTCAGAGCACCAACGTGGTGCTCGGTGGCTACGAGCCGGTGGGCCCGGCCCATTGCGCCTACGTTCTGCTGGACACGCTCGAAAGCGAGCCGTCACGCCGCTATAAGGCGATCTTCGAGAACCGGGCCAGTCAGGAAGCCGATGACCAGGGCGGCGGGACCTTCCGCAGCGCACTCTCAAGCGACGGGATCCACTGGAAGGTCCACTCGGAGCCTGTCCGCTACGGCCAGTGCGGTCCGGTTGCAGGCGACGTGGTGACGGTCTCGATCGACCCCGAATCGGGCATCTATCGTCTGAACGGCAGGCACCCCACCATGTGCTCCAACGTCGTCCAGGACATGCGCAACCCCACCGACGGCGGCTGGATTGCGCCCAGCTATCCCCATCGGTTCGGACAAGAGAACCGGCGGCGGATTTTCCGGATGGAGAGCAGCGACATGATCCACTGGTCCACCCCCACCCCGCTGGTTGTTCCCGACCATGACGCCGACAACATCGACGACGAGTTCTATGGCATGGAGCAGTTCCGGATCGGCGACGATTGGCTGGGACTGCTCAACGTCCTTCACAATACCGACAACACCATGGACGTCCAGTTGACCTATTCGCGCAACGGGAAGGATTTCAGGCGGATCCGACCGGGACAGCCCTGGCTGGCCACGGGGGCGGAGGGGAGCTGGTACCCGTACATGTGCACCGTTTGCAGCAAGCCGATCGAGGTGGGCGACGACCTGTACGTGTACCACGGCGGCGCCAATGTCCATCACGACTGGTGGATGGTGGGACTCCCCGAGGGACTGGAGGTTGCCGAAAGCGGCAGGTTGGACCGGGTGAACTACGCCTTGGGCCTGGCCAAAATGAAGCGGGACCGCTTCGTCTCGCTGGCCGCGGGTCCGGCCCGCACCGGGATTCTGGCGACCCGGCCCATCTTTCCCACCGGAGGCAGCCTGGTGGTCAACCTGAAATGCCACCCCGGAGGCCGGTTGCAGGCAGCCATCGCCGACGGACAAGGAAACGTCCTGCCCGGTTTCGAGCGGCAAAATTGCCGGACAGTCGAGGCCGATAGCGTGAGTTGCCCGCTGAGGTGGCGAGGGCAATCCAGGCTTCCCGCCGAGAGATTCCTGAAGGTGCACTTCTTCCTGCAGAATGCCGAGCTGTTCAGTTTCCAGTTCGTGGAGGAGGGTTGAACGGGCAGTTCTCACCACGGGTCGGTAATGTCCGGTCTCGGGGCAGACATTCTGGGGACAGAGCTTCCGACACGGACACGACCTGGGCAGAGCTCTGGAGAGAGAGCCCCGCGTGTGTTAGACTGCCTGCATGAGCGACACCGCCCAAATCATCCTTGCCGTCATCGGAACCGGAGTCACTCTGTTGGGCATCCTGGCCGGCCTATTGGTCTCCCTGTTTCGCATCCTGCGCCAGGACATCAAGGAAACAAACGCCCGCGTCGATTCGATGGCCAGCACCTTCAACTCGCGGATCGACGCTCTTTATCAGGCCCTCTTCAGCCACAAGGACCCCGCCGCCTAGCCCAAACCAAGCGCCGCACTGGCGAGGGTTTCCACGGGCTCCGAAATAGACCCCCGATAAATGTGTGCACCGTCAGCGGAATGATGAATATCCAACCGTGGGGACGCGCAACCGCACGGGTATCGGCAGGCAACCTCCCTTCGCACTTTTCGGAATGAGGCGATACTAGTGTCGTGACATCTATTTAATGTTTAATAATAATGATTCGATGCTATAGTATAGGGCATGGCCCGTCCGATTACAGTCCTCAAGCTCACAGCCGGTGAACGTCGAGAGTTACAGCGCCGGGTTAGTTCCAGCACGAGTTCGAAGCGCGATAGCTTGCGCGCCGAGATTGTCCTGCTCCGGAGCGAAGGGGTCAAGGTCGAGGAAGTGGCTCAACGATTGAACGTCAGCTTGCCGTGCGTCAGCAAGTGGTCGAGGCGCTTCCAGCAGGCTGGCCTGGACGGCTTGAACGACAAAGCGGGACGGGGACGTAAACCGCGGGTGCCCATGGAGACAGTCGAACAAATCATCGTGAAAGTGACCCAGCCGCCACCGGGACGGACGCGATGGAGCTTGCGCAGCATGGCGAAGGAAGTCGGCGTCTCGCGCCACACGGTCCACACGATCTGGAAGCGTAACGACTTGAAGCCTCATCGCACGCGTACATTCAAGCTGTCGAAAGATCCGAAGTTCGAGCAGAAGTTCTGGGATGTCATCGGTCTCTACCTCCATCCTCCCGAGAAAGCGCTCGTGCTCTGCTGTGACGAGAAAACCCAGTGTCAGGCTCTGGAACGCAGTCAGCCGGGATTGCCCTTAGGAATCGGCCACATTCGCACCCGAACTCATGACTACAAGCGACACGGCACCATCACTTTGTTTGCGGCTCTCAACTACCTGGACGGCAAGCTGATTTCCCGGACTGAACAGCCGCACACCCATGTGGAGTGGTTGCGTTTCCTCAAGCAGATCGAACGGGAAACGCCCAAGTCGCTGGCCATTCACCTCATTGTCGACAACTACAGTACTCATAAGCATGAACGTGTCCGCCGTTGGGTTGACCGTCATCCACGCATCCACTACCACTTCACGCCGACCGGGAGTTCCTGGCTGAATCTTGTCGAACGCTTCTTCGCCGATCTCACCAGCGATGTGATTCGCGACGGCAGCTTTCGCAGCGTCCCCGAACTGGCTCGCGCCATCGAATCCTATCTGGCCGACCGCAACGCGGATCCTCAACGCTACACATGGCATACAAAAGGCGAAGCCATCCTCGCCAAGATTCAACGAGCCAAAGAGGCTCTGGCCAACGTTATTTAATTAAACCCATTTCAATGTCAGGACCCTAGATCCTGTTAACACTAACCCGAAGTTCCTGACTGACCGACAAGATAACTCCTTTATCTTCAATCATCCAACTAGAATTTCAGGTTTTCTTGCCTGGGAACATCCTGACCAGCTCAAGGGCCCGTTGCTGCAGCCGGGTCGGCTGGGTCAATCGCTGCAGGCAAGGCGCGTCCGGTTCCGAGGGCAAGCGGCACCGGTGGCGGGCCCGGGCCCCCATCTCCGCCGACAGCGTCTCCAGGCTGTGCAGCGGCAGCCCCTCCTGGGTTCGGCGCTTCACTTTCTTCCGTTTGGCTGAGCCCGACGGTTGGGCCGGCAGGACCGGGTCCCGCCGGGCTCGCTCGGCTTCCAGTTCCTCCCTGGCGGCCGGTCAAACAAGGGCCGGTGGCCCAAGGTCAAAACAGCGTGTAGATAAAGGGTGCGACGGCAGAGCCCTGCGTGAACACAATCAGGCTACCCAAAAGTACCAGGATGATGATTATGGGTAGCAACCACAACTTTTTGCGTTCGGTCACAAAAGCCCAAAGCTCGAGCAAGAAGTCTTTCATCTCAACGCTTCCGGTTAAAACTGCCGTTTCATATGCGAAGCAGGTCTCGGGACCCGCACCACCCGATAGGTTTCCGCCTCCAGATCGGGTTTGCGCCGCAGCGGGTCGCTGCCAAACCGACGCATCAGGAATCCAACCGGCGTAAACATCAGATAGTAGAGAACCCCTAAGATAATCCTGGTGTTCACCCAGCCCAAGTGGTAACCCACAAACATCCAAACCCGGTATACCGGCTGGAGAAGACTCGGCCTCACAAGAGCCGGGATTCCCAGAAAAACACCGGCCCCCAGGGCCCAAGTCTCTGGTTCCCCATCGCCCAGGACAAGCGGATAAAGACCGATGGCGCCCAATATTCCGCCAATCAATAGCCCGAACTTTCTCAGCATTCTGCGGTCGCGCAAGATTCGGTCACTCAGTCCAACGGGAATGCTTTTCCCCAATCTGCCTCCACCCCAGTTCCCTTTTGATCGGTCTTTTCGAGGATGCAATTCTCCAAAACCAGCATATCCATCTCCGTTCTCAGGAAACATCGATAAGCATCTTCGGGAGTGCAGACTATTGGCTCCCCTCGAACGTTGAAAGAAGTGTTGATGACGGTTCCACACCCGGTCCTGGCCTCGAAGGCCTGGATCAGAGCATGAAAACGGGGATTGGTGTCTTTGTGGACCGTTTGAATACGAGCCGAGTAATCCACATGGGTTACAGCCGGAATTTCCGACCTCTTGAGCTTCAACTGATCCATCCCCCAAAGCGCTTGCTGCTGAGGCGTTAACCGGTAGCGTCGGGCCGCCTTGACTGGAGCCACTATCAGCATATAGGGGCTGTCACCCGCCATATCGAAGTAGTCACCGACTCGTTCTTTCAGGACGGATGGACCAAACGGGCGAAAGGACTCCCGATACTTGATCCTTCGATTGATGAGGGACTGCATTCTGGGACTGCGGGCATCACCGATGATGCTGCGATTCCCCAAGGCTCTCGGACCGAATTCCATGCGCCCCTGAAACCAGCCGATGACCTTCTCCGCAGCCAAAGCATCAGCGACCCGGGACAGACATGCGTCCCCGCTGAGACGGACATAGACACAATCCGTGCTTCCAAGGAATCGCTCGATCTCCGTATTCGTGAAGGAGGGCCCCAAGTAACTCCCTCCCATGGCGTCTCCAGAGGGTAGGATCCTACGTGGCTTGGCCTCGAGTTGATGCCACGCAGCCAGAGCGGCACCCAGAGCCCCACCTGCATCTCCAGCCGCCGGCTGAACCCATAATCCCTGAAACGGCCCTTCCCGCAAAATCCTGCCGTTGGCGACACAGTTCAAGGCAACTCCCCCAGCCAAACAGAGATTCTCGGCTTGCGTTTCACGGTGGAGAGTCCGAGCCAGCCTCAACATGACTTCCTCCGCAACCTCCTGAATGGACCGGGCCAGGTCCATTTCCCGCTGAGTGAGGGACGATTCCGGTTTGCGCATCGGTCCGTCGAAAAGCCGCGCAAATTTCTCGTTGGTCATGGTGAGTCCAGTACAGTAGTTGAAGAAGTCCATGTCCAAGCGAAAGGTGCCGTCCGGTTTCAACTCAATGAGATTGTCGTAGATGGCCTTCACATACCTGGGTCTCCCGTAGGGAGCAAGTCCCATCACCTTGTGTTCCCCGGAGTTGACCTTGAAACCCGTAAAATAGGTAAAGGCCGAATAGAGCAATCCCAATGAGTGGGGAAACGTCAACTCCCATAGCGGCGTGATCCCACTGCCTTCTCCCATCCAGGCCGAGGTTGTCGCCCACTCGCCGACCCCATCCACGCACAGCACCGCCGCACTCTGAAAAGGGCTGGGATGGAAGGCCGAAGCCGCATGGGACTCATGGTGTTCCGTAAAAAGCAACGGTGGCAGATCCGATTTCCCGATACCGGGATCAAGCTTGAGCAGTTCCTGCTTCAACAAGTCCTTCAGGAAAAGTTTCTCCTTGAGCCAGAGCGGCATGGAGGCCACAAACGACCGGATACCCCGCGGAGCAAATGTCAGATAGGTCTCCAGGATCCGCTCAAATTTGACTAGCGGCTTATCGTAAAATACTACGTACCGCAGGTCGTTGAGATCCACCCTTCCCTCTCGAAGACAGTAGGCGACTGCCTGGTCCGGGAACCCGGCATCGTGCTTTTTTCGAGTGAATCGCTCTTGCTGCGCCGCCGCGACGATCCGACCCTCCCCCAGAAGACAGGCCGCGCTATCGTGGTAGTAAGCCGAGATTCCTAGCATCCAAGTTGAGTGTTTGCTGTCGTCAGCCATCGCTGCTTGTCCGTTCACAAAAGCCTTGGCTCTTGAAATTTTTCCGCTGCTGACTCCAATGGCCTGAACGCCAAGCTCCGATCCGGTTGAGGTCAGGAAAACCAGGACCCCTGAGAAACCGGACCGTCCGGAGCCCGTCTGACCACGTCAGCCAGCATAAGGAGTTATCTTGTCGGTCAGTCAGGAACTTCGGGTTAATCCCGAGGCAGGTGGCGGAGGGATGACAAGCCGATCGGGCGCCCCTTTCATTCAGCTGCGCTCGCCCTCCAGAGCCGGCCTTCCGAGCGGTTCCGAGCCAGGATCCGGGCCCCCTCAGCCCGCTTCTTGACAGCGCGACCTTTCGCGGCAGGAGGGGAGATTTTGGTCCTACCAGAAATATGCAGATCTTCCTCGAACAAAGTGGTGCAAGCCTGAAGTCAATTAGCCTGCATGCTCTTGGAAAGCATCTCTATCAGGCCCTTGGCCGAGGTCGCGAAGGGCCCTTCGGGATCGAATTTCAAATAGTTCTCAAAGGCTTCGATCGTCCCCGGAGCGGGAATGGTTTCGCCCTCGGCATTGACACTGACCAGCCCCACCAAAGTGAGGCCCAGCTGGTAGTGCGCGTTGGCGTTTTTCGGGTCGGCCTCGAGCGCTTTGCGAAATGCGTTTGAGGCACCGGCTGCGTCACCGCTGTTGGTGAGCATCGCGCCCAAATTGTAGAACGCTTCCGAGGCCAGCTCCGGGTTCAATTCGGCAGCCTTGGTCACTTGCTCCGCGGCAAGATCCGCCTCCCCCGTCTTCGCGTAGATAATTCCCAGATTCAGGTGGTATTTGGCCGCGGCTTCGGGATCGGGCTTTTCGTCCAGAAGCGCCAGCGCCCTCCGATAGTTCTCAATCGCTTCTTCGTGTTTCCTGACCTTCTCGTAGGAGGCAGCAAGATTTCCGAAAACCAGATGTTGAGTGGCGTCAATCTCGGCGGCTCTGCGGAAGGCAACGACGGCTTGATCGTACTGCCTGGCCGCAAAAAGCTCGCGCCCCTCGCCAAAGGCTTGCTTCAGACTGCCAAACTTCTTTTGGGCCGCCTCCATCCGAGCCTTCTGTTCCTCCAAGGCCTTTCTTTCTTCCGACGTGATCACCCTATCACTGGTTCTGGCAATCTCCGCCAGGTCGAAGTCCAACTTGTTGTAGCCGGGACTTATCCTGAATTCCAGCCAACGGGCCTTCATCTCGCCGTCGATGGTGAGGATTATCTTATAGAAACCCAGGGGAAGCCCCCCGTGAACATAGTACCCTTTCTTGTTGGTCGTAACTTCGAAGTGCCTATTCCTCTCCAGCTGATCGATGCTGACGAGTGCCCCTTCCACCGGCTCGCCTTGCTCATCGACGACTGTGCCGCTCAGCATTGCCTGGGTCCAACCAGAGGTCGACATCCAAGCCATGGCAATTAGAATCCCCACGACCCCCCGTGATCCCTTTAGTTTCTCTTTCATGCGAGACCTCCCGACTGACCGCGTCGCGGTCGCTTCACTCAAGGCTGGCGAGGACGTTGAGCATAGGATTGCAACCTCCGCCTGATGCCTGCAGCCAACTGTGTTTGCCCGTTCTCCCGAGCCAGCCGTAGTGCCTGGCGGGCCGCGGCGACGGCCTTTTCATTCCGACCGGCCGCAGCGTGAGCCATGGCCAGCGTGTCCAGGATCAGCGGTTCTTGGTAACCGGTGAGCTCGCAGGCTCGTTGTGCCAGCCGGACCGCCTCCTCCGCGTCGCCCCGGCTGACTCCCGGCGCCGTAACCAACGTCGTGGCCAGGGCATTGAGGACTCCCGGATGATCGGGGCGCCGCCCGAGCGCCGCTCTGAATTGAGCCACGGCCTCCTCGCGGTCCCCCCGCTGAGCCAGGATCACACCCAGGTTGCTGCGGGCCTGGACCGATTCGGGACGGAGGCGAAGCACCTGTCGGTATTGAGCAATCGCCTGGCTCAGACGGCCCTGGCGGGCATAGACCGCACCCAGATTATGATGTGCGTTGGCATCTTGGGGATTGAGAGCCAGTGCCTGCAGATACTGGTCCACGGCCTGCTGAAGGCGACCGTCCCTGGTCAAATCCAGGCCCACGTTGTAGTAGGCACTGGCCAGATCGCGATCCCACTGTTCCTTGGAGATGGGGGTGATCGATGTCAGCCAACGTCCTTTGAAGGGCAGTGCTCGAGTCTGAAGCTGTTCCGGCGGTTCGCCAAGCAAGTTCAGATCCTTCAGCAACTGGTCCACTGTCACGGGGCCTGTGTAAATCGCAGCCAACCATCCTCTGGCATCGATCAGGAAGCTGGTGGGGACGGCAAACGGCTGGCGCCAGGCAAAGAGGCGATTTCGGACCATCTCCAGTCTGTGGAGCAACCAGGGATCGGCTCTTCCCGAAGCGAAGGGAAACTTGATCCGGGTGAGTAGTTCATGCGGCCGCCCACCTGAATCACCCAATTCATCCACGCTGAGCGCAACAATGGAGAGGCCGCTCTGGCGGAGCACGTGCTGGCGCCTGGAGAACTCGCCGAGTTCCTGGATGCAGGGTGGACACCAACTGGCCCAGAGATTCAGGAGCACGGGCTTCCCCAGGAACTCCTGCAGGGACCGCTCACGGTCGCCGAACTCCGAATAGGTCAAACCCTCCAGCGGTACTCGCGCACTCAGCCACGCCCGAGCACTGCCACCGTCTGCAGGGGGGGGATCGAGCCTGCTGGATTTCAAGGCAGGCGACTGCCGCCGAGGCCCCCAGGCCTCAGCCATGTCGATTCCCTGGGTCAACCGGTAGCGCCGGTCAGCACTCAGACCGGTGAAGGATTGTGTCTCTCCACCCGGCCATCGCACTGTAAGACGGTCGATCTCGGTTGAGGAACCCAGTCCGAAGTGGATCCATTTGCTGGATTGAGACAGGTAGCCTTCCCCGGCCCGTAGAGTCTTAATGAGCTTGTGTTGCCCCTGATTCTTGAGAACCAACTCCAGTCGGGCTCCAATACCGTCCCGATTACAGCTCAGGCCCCTGAGGCGAACGGCCAGAAAGTGAGCGTCCGAGGGCGTGTCGTTGCGCATGAAACGTACTTGCGGCCCGGTCCGATTGGACAGCCAGACGTCCAGATCACCGTCCTGATCCCAATCGACCACGGCCATGCCTCGTCCGTCGTCCGGGAAATCCAGTCCCGAAACACCCGAGATATTTCCGAAACGCTGCCCCCGGGTATTCAGGAACAGGCAATGGCGTTCCCGTCCACTGAGGGAGCCCCCTTCGAGAATCATGCGGCCCAGGGTTCCGAACGATTCTTCGTAGTCTCTGGCTGCTTCCGTTCCAACCGCTTCCGTCGGTGAGCGCGACACGACCTGTCGCCAGAAGAAGCTTCACAAGTCTTCTATCTTGTGATTGGTGATGTATCCGTTGGAGACGAGCAAGTCCTCCCAACCATCGTTGTTGAGGTCAAGAAAGCGAGAAGCCCAGGCCCATCTCCCCATCGTGACCCCGGCATCCAAACTGACGTCGTCAAAAAGGCCCTTCCCCCTGTTCCTGAACAGGGAATTCCCACGGGCGTGTCTCTGATACTGGGCTTTGGTGTCCCCTGAAGTGCCGGCTTTGAATCGGCCTTGACGGGTAATGCGGTTCCCGGCTGAGGAGAACATGTTGCTGACGTAAAGATCCATCCAGCCGTCGCGATCGTAGTCTCCCCAGGTCACTGCCATCCCTGCCGAAATATCTTCCACACCGGCTCCAGCGGCGACATCCACGAAATGTCCGAGGTCGTTTCGGTAGAGGTTGTTGCGCCCGTAGTCATTGGCGACGTAAAGATCCAGGTCGCCGTCATTATCGAAATCCTCCCAGGAGGCCGCAAAGCTCCAGCGGGTGTTGTTGTGATTCAGGCCGACCTGGTCGGTTACGTCCCGGAACCTCCAGTCCCCCTGGTTTCGCAGCAGGACATTGCTTCCGCCATTGGTGGCGTCATGATAGGGAACGGGGGTCCCGAACTCGGTGAGCGTATTGGCAGAAGCGTTGTCGAAGTATACGCAGGCATAGATATCCAGATTGCCATCCAGATCGTAATCGGCCGCTGTCAAGCTGGTGGGTTGACCCTCAATGGTCACCCTGGCCCTTGGCTCGAATTCTCCCCGCCCGTCGTTGCCCAAAAAGAGAATCTCCTGCATCAGGGCCAGAACGATATCCTGATCTCCATCGTTGTCGATGTCGATCAAGAGCACGCTGTGGGTCAGGTCGAGGAAGTCGACACCACCGGCGCGGGACGCGTCGCTGGCAGTACCGTCGGCATTTTGCACAAACAACCGGTTGGGAAGACCGCCGGGCTGGCAGATATAGACATCCTCCAACCCATCGCCGTTGACATCTCCGACCGCCAAACCCTGGTGGCCGAACAACCCCAACCCCAACGCCGTTTGAATCCGAGGTGTCCAGTAATTGTTTCCCCGCAGGAGTTGGTTGGGAAAACAGGCATTGTGCCCCAGGACCGCGCTGGTACAGTCGGCAAACAAGGAAGAACCCGTCAAGACTTCTTCATAGTCATCGACCTGAATATGGTTCATCCTGGGAGGCTCCCCATTTTTCGCCTGCAGCCAAACGATGGTCCAGACCGCGTTCCGTTGTCGCCTGCCGGCTCCCTCTTTCTGCGAGAATTCGAAGAATTGGCGAGTCGTGATTCTGGACCCGACTTGGCTGATCTCGAACAGTTTGAAGTCGGCGCGAACCTCCGCATCTCTCCGCGTACTACCCAGCAACGCCTCCAGCGCAGTCGCCAGTCCCTCGGGACCATGGTGACGATCTCCGGCGCCACCGATCCGAGAGTCAGCGCGCCGGACGGTGACCCATCGGTCGTCAAATACGACGGGCAGATTCCCGGGCACGAGCGGATCGCAGACAAACGACCGGGTGATCAGACCGTTGAGCTGCGTCGCCTGGATCTTCCTGCCTGCAATCAGGAGCTGGGACAGGCGCCCCAGTTGACCTTCCGCCTCACGGGCAACGGCCTCTGTCTTCCATCCATCCTGCCTGGGGTCGTCGACCGCCGAAACGGTGAAGCCAGCACGAATACGAGGTAGATTCTCCGATTCAAGCGGTTCAGCCGGAACAGACGGGATCGCCACGCAGCCCAGCAGGATGGCCGCGAACAGACTCAAACCCGGGGCGCAAGCCGGAATCCACCTTGGCATCATCGGCTTCCCTCGAAGGGATCCATCCTCATCCAAAACGGTTTCCTCTCCCCTGACTCTATCGCAGCCATACACCGGTTTCACGAGTGACCGTTCGACCGGTTGAGCTTTCAGCGGTCTCGACCACCAATTGGTACTTCCCCGGAGCCAACCGTCCCGCTGGAAGCCGGAACCCCAGGAAGACCGCCGCCTCGCCGCCGTCAGTCCTTTCCAGACTGCCGTCCAGATTCACCCATGGAAATCGATTGGCTCCACCGGTTTCGTTGATGAGCTGCATTCTGGCCTGGAGCTTGTCGGTGTCGGCCGTTTCGGCCAGGTTGTACAGCTTGTAGAAGACCGCCAAGGGGCGGTCCATTCGGATCTGAGGTTCCACTGGAGCTATGACTCTGAATTCCCTGAAGACGAGTGGATCTGCCTCGTTGATCAAACTTCGTTGGATTTTTTGAATCTGTTCCGGCAGCGGAGTGAATTGCTGGCTGACGACCAGGCTGCTGCTGGCCAAACCCTTCGAGTCCAGGGCAGGCACCTCCAGGTCCCGCTCGGCAACGCCCAGCGTGCCCCGCTCATTGCTCACCACCAACTCGAACCGGTAACTGCCGGGGCGCAGCTTCAGAAGGTTCCCGTAATCCAGAACCGGGGTGTCGATCGCCACCTCGAGCGTTTCGCTGAACATGGCGGCCACGCTGTCGTCTTCGGCATAGGCTGCTCCCACGAAGTGGAGACGTCCGGGCACTTGGGACGACTGGTGTTGAAAGGCGCTTCCTTCCAGCTTGGCGGAGACTGGAACTCGCGCCAGATTGGGACCATCGAAGAAGTAGCTGAGCCCGAAGTCCAGCGAGGCCTGGGGGGCGAAAGCGTCTTCAACGGCGCCACCCGTCCACGAACCGCCTCCCTGCAGGTCGGATAGATAGCCTTCCGGAGGAACTTCCACGGCAGTTTCGGAAGAACCCAGACGAGTGTCCACGCTGTCTCTGGCCACTGCCTTGATCCGGTAGCGCCCTCGAGGCAGTTGAAGATTCACTTGGGTCCTCAAGCCGTAATTCAACAAGGCTGCGTAACCGGATTCCGTCAATTTCAGGTTCACCTTTTTCCTCGATCCCTTCACGTATTGGCCGTTGTCGTCCAGGACAGCGATGACAAGGTGAATCAGATTCTCGCGATGCCCGTTCTTTCTCAGGAAGGAGAGTCCCCCGATATCGATTTTGGCCAGGAGAGACAACTGGAATGTCGCCTCGTCCAGGCGAAAATAGCTGTAGGAAAGCCCCACCGGCACTCCCCGCAGGTTCCCCGGTCCATACAACACGGCCTCGAGATCATTCTCGAGGTCCCGCCGTTTGACCGCCTCCAACGACAGCCTTTCCTTGGGAGCGAAGTATCCCTTTCGATGCCGGATCTCGACGCCCGGGCGGGAAACTTTCACCTTGATCTTGTGATAGCGGCCGTCCAACTTCGGCTCGGTCAAGCCGTATGTCAAGACGTAGTAATGAGACTGGCTCCTGGCAATGCTTGTGAGCCCGGCAGCAAGATCATTGTTGTTGTGAAAAAAGGTCCCTCCCGTGGCACGGGCCAACTCTGCCAGCGGTTCTTCCTGCCGGATCGCATCCTCCTCCTTAAGCCGCCTCCTCTCTTCCAATAGAAACGAATCCGCAACCCCGTAGAGCGCCCGATCGCCGGCCCTCAAATTGGTGGCGTAGAGTCCGCGGATGTCGATCGTACTAACGACGACTCCTGCCCGAAGGGAGCTATCCAGCAACTTGTCAAATTCAGGGCGAACCCTCTGGGAAAGGAACCCGTCCGAAAACAAAACCAATGATTTCTTCGCTTCAAAATGGCTTAAGAACTGCACGTGTCTGCTCAAGGCCTTGAGAAGACTGCGATTCCTTTGCAGACCGACCTCATGTTGCCTCAATGCAGCAGCATACACCATGCCTTCCGCCATCAACTGTGTTTCAGGACTCGTGGTTGAACGAAAACCGCCGGTACTCGTCTGAATTCCGCCGACAGTGACATCTTCTCCCACTCCGCCCTCGGCAGCGGTCGTCGGAGCCGTACCAACATCCTCGGATTGCATCTGCGCTTGCAGGGAAGCGCAAGTGATTACTTCCTGCAATGCAACGTTGAAATCGGGAAGCCTCCTGGGGCCGAAGCGAATATTGTCGGCCTGCAGATCCGTTAGTCTCGGACAGTCCGATCTGGGGGCTGCGTGTCTATTCACTCTATTGTGCAATTGGGTGACCTGTTTCGACAGCAACCTCCGATCCCGGGTGAATGGAGTCTGGAAGCGTCCCGAGGCAGTCAGGATCGAGACCTGATCCCCCTCCACCAGAGTCTCAGTCACAAAGGATTCAACAGCCTCGATGGTGCCGTGCATACTTTCAAAGGAGGGCGAGGTGAGGTCATCGATAACCAGGCTGAACAAGCGGGGTGGCTGAAGCGGGGGCGGTTCGGCAAAAGAAGTTGATTCCGTGGCCGCCTGCCGGCCAGTTCGGTGGCCAGGTGGGAGCGTTTGATGGGACTCGACGCCGAACGACTGGATCGTTTGGATCTTACCGTCCTCATAAACCGTGAAGTCATCAGCAGTCAGATCCTTGATCGGCCGACCTCTCTTGTCCGTGACGGTGGCGTGCACGACCACCACGTCCACCGGGACCTTGACGGTATATCCGGACGTGACTTCCTTTTCTCGTTTCTGACTTGGAGGGGCTGGGTCCAGAGTTTGGCCGGACGTACCCAGAGCGCAGCCAACTGCCAGAATTATCGAAACACAGCCCCAGGTCAGGAGGCAACGGCGTGACACGGCTGTCCCCAATCAATGCGATGGATCACACTAACAGGTTGATCTTCTTGCGGACACAGGCAAAGGAAGCAAGCATCGCCTTGAACCCGAGGCAAGCTCTGCGATCCCGCACTGTCATCCATGGTTGTCAATGGAGCCGATTGCTACTCAATTCTACAACTCTCAAACCGGAGCCGAAAACAGAAAATACTCTGGATTCCTCTGCCTGCGCATAGCTTGGAAGCTGGCAGGAGACCGGAAGATCCGTGGTATCTTCCGCATTTCCGGAATCGGACGAAGTCAATGAGCAGCGTCTTCCCCGATTTTGAAGGCGGGCTCGGCAGGCAAAGGAGGACCCTTGCGGGATCCGCGCCTTGGTGGGAAAGACTCTTGACTTTGCCCGGGTGCCGCATATACTCAATTGAATTAATCTCCATGTTTCCAGACATGTATCCAGGCCGGATTCGATCGCGATGTGCGATGTCCGTAGCGACCTCATCAAGGGTGGAGGCCCCCATGAGAGTATTGTCACCACGTCTTTGGCTCCGAATCAGCACCGCCATTCTGCTGGCGGTCTGTTTCAGCGCAACCTCGACCGCTGAGAAGAAAAGAGATAGCGCCAGGGAGAAGTCGCTGCGGGTCGAAACCTCGGATCGCTATCTAAAAAAATGGCTGAAACAGGACGTCAAATACATCATCACCAGTGAGGAACGGAAGGCCTTCAGACAACTGACCACTGATGATGAGCGCTATCAATTTATTGAGCAGTTCTGGTTGAGAAGGGATCCCAATCCGGACACCATCGTAAACGAAACACGAGACGAGCACTACCGCCGTATCGCTTACGCCAACGAACGGTTCTCTTCCGGTCGACCGGGATGGATGACCGACCGGGGACGCATTTACATCGCTTTCGGCCCCCCGGACCAGATCGAATCCCACCCCACAGGTGGACAATATTACCGTCCGATCGAAGAGGGCGGAGGAACCACCGCCGCCCACCCCTATGAGGTTTGGCGCTACCGGTACCTGCAAGGCGAATCGTTGGGCAGTGAAATAATCATCGAATTCGTGGACCCGACTGGAACAGGTCAGTACCACATGACCATCGATCCCGCCGAGAAAGATGCCGTAAAGCATTTGACCTATATGGGACCGACCTTGGCGGAAAGCATGGAGATGGCCAACCAGGGCGAACGGTTCCAACATCCCGGCCGGCCGGCCCTGGGTTCACTGCCCGGTGGCGACGATATCCTGCCTCGACGCTACAACCAGTTTCAAAGGATGTCGCAGCAGGCGGCATTATTTCAGGCCCCGCGCGCAAGATTTCAGGACCTTGAGGCCGTTGTCGATACCAGGGTCTCCTACAATTTGTTCCCCTTTGATTTCCGAACCGACTTCTTCAAGATCACTGACGAGACAATCTTAACCCCCATTACCATTCAGTTGCAGCATAAGGACATGACTTTCAAGAACGAGACTGGCGTCCACCGGGCCCGCGTCAACATTTATGGGCGCGTATCCACCATCACCGGGCGGGTGGCTCAAGTGTTCGAGGATGTGGTCTCGAAAGATATCCCAGACTCCCTCCTTAAGCAGGCACTGGAGCAGAAATCCCTTTATCAGAGATCCATTCCCCTAAGCTCGGGTCGCTACAAGCTGGAGCTCGTTCTGAAAGACCTCCACAGCGGCAACGTGGGAACCCACTACTTCGGACTTGTCGTTCCACGCTATCCGGACGACCAGTTGGGGATCAGTAGTATCATCCTGGCTGACCGCATTGAAGGGCTGCCTCCCACGCAGACGGGAAACGGGATGTTCGTGATTGGCGCCTCCAAGGTACATCCCAATGTCAGAGAAGAGTTCGAACAAGAAAAGACTTTGGGAATCTACTTCCAAATCTACAATTTGACCCTGGACGATAAGACCAGACAGCAATCGGCTCGCATTGACTACGACTTCATGCAAGGCGACCGTAAGGTTGCCCGGTTTCATGAGGAACGAGGCCATTTGGCCGGTGCTTCCCAACAGATGACTCTGGGAAAACTGGTGCCGCTGAAGAACCTGGCTCCCGGCGACTACCGCCTGGTGGTCCATGTTACCGATAACCACTCCCAACGTTCCGTGCGCCAGGTAGCCCAATTCGTATTGCGCCAATAGGTGCCGGGCGGTGTTGGCCCTCCACACAAAATTCCAAATTTCGCAAACTGAATCCGAAGATCCGGATTTCTCCTAACGGGATTGTTAAGTACGTGATATTATTGTTAAGTACGTGATATTAAAGTACTTTAACGAATAGATTTCGAGAAGAACCGGCCAAAAGGCCCGATTGACTTACGATTGTTCGTAGAAAATGGTGTGGTCGGCGGAGCCGATGAAAACACGCAAAAATTTTATCTCTCCTATTATCAATCCTTTACCAAACCAATCCAAGACCTGTGGATTGTTCGGCAAGAGAATTGCTACTCACTTTAGTATCTATTTTCACGGAAATCTAGTGTCCTGGCCGCAAAAGCTGTCCAACGACGAGCTGTGATCGCCTCACTTTCCTGAGCCCCACCGGTGCATCGGCGCCGCGACAGGAAGGTCGGTAGCAAGTTCCTCGGTATCCGACAGCCCACGCCAAACGGAGGGCAACTCCCATGTCGCTGAATCGAATGAACGTTTGCAGCTTGCTGGTCATTCTCCTCGTAGCTGGTCTGCTGTTGCCACCTGCCCTGTTGGGTCAGGAAACAAGGATCCTGAGGGGCGAGTTATCGGGGACGATCACTGACACCAGCGAGGCCAGAGTCCCCGGCGTGGAGGTTACGGCCAGACATGTACTGACCAACTTCGCGCGGACCCACATCACCGACGAGACCGGGTTTTTCGTTCTAACCGGGCTGCCTATTGGAGACTATGAATTATCGGCACAACTTTCCGGTTTTCGGGAATATCGTCACACCCTGACTCTGGGTGGGGGAGATCGGAAGACGGTCAACATTCAGCTGGAAGTGGGGGACATCACCGACACCATACAGGTTATCGATACGGCCCCCATCATACAGATGGCCGACGCAACCATTGGCGAAAACCTGTCCGAAGAAACAGTCGAGACGGTCCCCGTCAACGGTCGCGACTTCGGCATGCTGTTGCTGCTGCAGCCGGGAGCCATGGTCATGCCCAACCACTGGGGACAACCTGGCAGGGCATCCGACCCCGGGGCTCCCATGGGCCTCAGCTACAACGGAGCCCACGATAACTGGGGCAGCACCAACATCACCCTGGATGGAGTCGACATCACCCGGGTGGGCGAAGGACTGATGGCCTCCAATTCCATCAGTGTGGAGGCCATTCAAGAGGTGGCCATCGATACCACCAATCTCTCGGCTGAGGTCGGCCGTTCGGCCGGGGGAAAGGTCGTCTTTATCAGCAAATCGGGAACCAATGAGTTTCATGGCTCTCTGTTCGAGTACGCTCGTCCCCGCTTTGCCCAGGCCAACGAGTTCCTGAGCAACGCTGTCGGCGACAAGCTGGGGGAATCCAGCCGGCATCAGTACGGCGGCAGTATCGGGGGGCCCATCATCAAGGATAAGCTCTTCGGTTTCTATACCTTTGAACGGATCGACGCCTCGATCCCCTCGACCTTCCAGTTCCCCGCTCTCACCGCTGATTTCAAAGCCACCCTGGCACCGCAGCTAAAGCAGATCTTCGACCTGGTGCCCCTGCCGAACTCGGTCAATCCAGGGGGCCTAGTCGGGCCTGCGAATATCACGGGAACGTTCAATCAGGACAACCGCATTCATATGCCGCGGATTGACCTCAGCCTGGGCAATCACACGGCCTTCTTCCGCTGGAATCGGGTTCGGTTGACGAAATCCAACGGCGCGGTGCTGGGAGGCTATCCCGAATTCCCCCTGACAAACAGAAACTGGATGGATAACACTACCCTTTCCTGGAACTACATGATCACTCCGACCCTCATCAACGAGGTCGGCTATGGAAGGGCAACCTTCAGTCAATTGAACAACTCCTTTTCGGGCATCGAGCAGTTCATCGATCCCACCCGTGGGGATCCCTTTGGAAGAATCAAGCTTTCCTCGGAACAAACCTTGATCGGCACCTATCCCCACAAGGGGGATACCGCCAACCAGGCCCACGGTCACTACATTCACGACAACCTGCGCTGGGTGAAAGGGGCTCACCAGTTATCCCTTGGCGGGGAGTTTCGCCGCGTCCTGACCATGAATGGCTTTGATTTCTGGCCGGACTACATTTACGAGACTCTGGATGATCTGGCAGCCAACAGCGTTCACACGGCCACCAACCGCTGGGGCGATGCGCCCTTCCCCTTCGGCCCCAACATCACTCACAACGGCGGCCTCTATGTTCAGGACGACTGGAAGGCAAGTCCCCGGCTCACGCTCAATCTAGGTCTTCGCTGGGACTGGGAGGGAGATATTTACAACAGGGCCGACCCTCCCAACGGACATCTTTCCTTCTTGAAGCGCACTCCGGGGGGTGAGTGTCCCTCCTGCCCCAATGGAAAGTCCTTCGGTCACTTGCTCAACTGCACCGTTTGCACGCCGGGTGACTTCATCCTTCCCAACACCAATATCCACGATGCGGCCAACGACCACCTGTTTACGCGCGTCGGTCAGAAATTGCGCAACGGCGACCGCGACAACATCTCACCGCGAATCGGAGTCGCCTTCGATCTCACTGGGGATGGCAGCACGGTCTTGAGGGGTGGTTTTGCTGTCTCCTATTTGGGAAGTACGCCGGGGTCTCACGGAGGTTCCAGGACAGGGGCCAACTCGGTTACCCCCGTTACCATAGCCAGGGACGATGTCCCGACCCTGACCTACCCCTTTGCCTTCAAAGGGGCCTTGCCGACCCCGGGGTCGCGAATCGCTTTCGGCTTCTATCAGCATCTTCTGGAAATGGGCCACGCCAAGCAGTACAACATCTCAATCCAGAGGCAGTTGCCCGCCGACATCGCCCTCCAGGTAGCCTATGTGGGCAACAAGTATGAGAGCATGAGCTCCTTGAGCGGCCCTTATCGCCCCAACCCCTTCATCCCCGATGCCAATGCCATGGGAGGGGGGGATACCGTGGATCCCTGCTGCAACGTCCACCTCTGGTCGACGCCCGGACCCGGCCGCTATGACAGCATGCAGGTGACCTTCAGGAAAGCCATGTCGAAAGGGCTTCAGTTCTCTGCCTATTACACCTGGGGGCACAGTCTGCACAATTGGGCTCGAACCCAGTGGGGAGAGTTCTTCTGGAGGCCCACCCGGGAGATTATCGATGCCACCAATCCGGGTTACACCTATCCGGACGGGATCATCGGCACTACCTATGCGAAGAGTTCCGGCATAGCCGACATACGCCAGAACTTCATCAGCCACTGGTTGTGGAATGTCCCCTTCCCCGGAGGTGGGAGTGGCGTTGCCGATCGCATCCTGCGGGGATGGCAGGTTTCGGGCATCGTCGGTGCCCGAAGCGGTCTGACCGGGTTGAACGGATGGGCCAACAGCGGCAGGCAAAACCGCTACCGAGGGAGTTCATTGCCCAACATATCGCCCGGGGCCAACACCAGCACGGGGTATATCGGCAATGATCGACCCTGGGTGAATGTATCCGCCTTCAGCATTCCAGGGCCTGATCCCGAATTCCCCGGCAAGGTACTGCTGGGCTACGCGGAAAACCGGCCCATGAAAGGCCCTCCTGCATTGACCACCGACTTGAGCGTTCTCAAACAAACGACGATCCACGAGAACCATCGGATTGAATTTCGCGCCGAGGTATTCAACCTCTTCAACCATATGGTCTGGGATCGGATAAACAGTAGTATGAGTTCTGCTCGGTTTGGCTTCCCCCAGGAGACGCTGGGCAGTCGCCAGATTTCCTTCGGAATCAGGTACGTGTTCTGACCTGATCCCCGTTACCCTATTCAAAGCGCGCCCTCTTTTCGGGCGCGCTTTTTTTTGCAGGAAAGAGGTTTACGGGCTACTCAGAACCGGGAGAATCAGACGAGACCCGTCCCGCCCTGGCGGGCGGATCATACGAGAGTGAAACAACCAAACTTCATGGCCTATCGGGAACTGGGTAACCCCACATGCCTGTCTTTGCCGGCGTCGCCCAGGTCAATCCATCATCGTCAGAGTGAGACTGGTACAGGTATCGATCACCACTACCCGTGGGTCCGTAGTGGCGCATCATTGCAAGAATGCGTCCCGAGGGAAGCTGCAGCAGCGAGGTTTCGTCAAAGCTGTGTTGCAGATCCGGATCGTAAGCAATTTGGATGAGTTTCCAGGTACGGCCTTGATCCGCCGAACGTAATGCGTAGGCTCCATTGTGCAGAGAGCTCACCGGCTTCCGTTCCGGATTGGGTGAGCAAAACACGGAGGCCAGCCATGTTCCCTTTTGAGTAATCAGGGTTTCGCGGAAAGAGCCCGCATCCTTAGAGCAAAATGGTAATCCTTCAATGGGACGGCTTTTCCAGGTAGGGAACCATCTTCGCCCAGCTTGTTGTACCAGCCATGATTGCACCATCCGTGTCGATCATAGAGCGTGATATCCATTTTCCACGGTGCAGCGAATGAAGACGCAGCACCACCGCTGGTCTGGGACTCCGCCCCCGAAGGCCCACAGCTCAAAGGCCAGCTCACGGCGGCTGTGGTGGATCCCAGCAGGAATGCCCGGCGATTCAAGAAACTATGGTGATACATTCTGACCTCCGTTGTGAATGCGCTCGTTCCGCTACTGGAGAATCGTACCGCTGCCGGGACGGCGGTAAATGGCCCATCGCAGCACCGCGGTTGACCGTTGGCATTCGTGACTCACCGGCACGTCTTCATCAACTTGCGCGGGTTGGTCGCGCCGGGAGTCACGACCGGTAAAGGCGTGCTCCCCCATGGACACCCGGCCCCTTCTTGAACATCTCTCGAGCTCGCCTTGGGGCGCAGTTTTTTTGGGCTGGGCAATATTTTCCCCAATTATGGCAAGGCGAGGCACCCACATGCAAGCCCTTGCACGGCGGATCAGGCTTGCTACGCGGGGACAACTAGCGTATGATCTTGCCTAAAGCCAACACGACAAAATCGGCAGCATCGGCACGACCCATTCCTTGCTTGCGAAGTGTTGTCCACTCCGATCAAGGGCGGCCAACCTAAAGGGAATTGTCCATGAAATTCAGTGTGGCGATTACCATCAGCTTGGTCCTGGTTATCTTGGGAGTGGGCTTGGGAGACTCGAAGGACCTTTGGATCCACCCGCGAGGCAAGATATTGCCTCTCGAGTTGACGGGCCCCTTTGTCAAGCTGGGCGATGGGAGCCTGTTGACGGTAGATGGAAACGCGACCCGGATCAGCCGGGACGGTGGGAAGACCTGGTCTGAACCCCGTCAGATCTATCAGGGCCCGAAGCCGGGGACACCCAAGAACGGCCTGCTCCTGAAGACGAAAGACCAAATCGTAGTTCTGGTGTACCAGGACTGGGACACCATGAATTGGGGATGGGACGATGCGCGAGGCGTCGCCCTGCCCGATGCCCGGTTGGATGTTTGGGCGATTCGAAGCCTCGACAAGGGAAAAACGTGGGTAGATCGCCAAAAGATCCTGGATGGGTATTGCGGGGCCCTCATCGATATCATCCAAACCAGGAGCGGCCGGATCGTCGCCCCTATCCAGTTCATGCTGCCGGATCCCGACCGACATGCGATCTATACCGCTGTTTCCGCGGACAATGGAAAAACCTGGAAAAAGAGCAACATCATCGACCTGGGAGGGTACGGACACCACGACGGCGCCATGGAGCCGACACTGGCAGAATTAAGAGACGGCAGGTTGTGGATGCTTCTACGCACGACCTGGGACCGATTCTGGGAGGCTTACTCGGAGGACGATGGCCTTTCCTGGCGAGTGATCCGGCCCAGTGACATCAAGGCCAGCAGTTCGCCCGGTTATCTTCTGCGCCTGGCCAGCGGCCGATTGGTCCTGGTCTGGAATCGCTTGTACCGTGAAGGCGAGAACTCCTACGCGCACCTCACCCGGAGGAATTTCGACACCAGTGTTCCCATGGGAAAAGCCTTCCGGTGGTATTCCGAGCGAACCCAAAAAAACGACCCCGAGAGTTGGCAGCGGGAAGAGCTTTCAATCGCCTTTTCGGAAGATGACGGCATCACTTGGACGGATCCCGTCGTTATCGCCCGTCAGAGCCAGCAAATGCTGAGCTATTCCTATTTGTTTGAAAGGGAGCCGGGCCTGCTTTGGATCCTCTCGGGATTCGGGCGCCCTCTACGCATGAGTCTTAGGGAAGCGGATTTCGTGGGATCCACGGCCTCTTCGGCTCCCTGAGAGGCAACTTATGATCACCACCAAGCAATTGAATCGACGTTCCTTCATGACAGGCGTCGCTGCCCTTCCCGTTTTGTCATCGGTCGCGGCCCCGTTTCAGTCCACGGTTGCCGCAGCTCTCACTTCCGGAGTCCCAAGCAGCACTTCCCAACCTCTGGGCGGCGTTTGGATCGACTTGGCACGAGCCCAGCCGTCCAGCGCTCTCAATCCGACTCCGGGACGCAATCAATGGCAGTCGGTGGCCTGGAAGGCTCAGAACGGGGATCGTGTGGCCAAAGGTACGATGCTGTTCGTCGGTGCGGAGAGCCGTCCACCCGAGCTGGTGATTGACCCTCAGCTGACGGGACCGCACGAAATCTTCGTGGGACTGCCCAGTCCGGTTACCTACGACTCACCCAACCCGATTCGGATCAAGTTGGACAACGATCCCTGCTATCGCTTGCTCGTCAACGAAAAAAGCGGGATAACCCCGCCCACGAAGGATCTGAGAACGCGCAACGGTATTGAAGACGCTCGTTTTGGAGCCTTCGACATGACGGGACACCAGATCCACCTGGCCCAGTTCAACCAGCTTCATCCAGCTGCCGCGGGTGTGGCCTACATTCGTGCCGTGCCTGTCCCCGAGTCACAACTCGACCGCAATCGAAAGAAGGGCTTGCGGCTGATCGCATTGAACGATGGTCATGGGACCTTTTACACTCGCCGCCCTCCCATGACTGAGCAACATCTGTGGGAAGACATCATCCCCTTTCGAGACAGTGGCTTTTCAGGGCTCATTTGGCAGATCACCGGAGCGGATCAATGCAATTATCCGACCAAGGTGGGAACACTGATGGGAGGAGATCTGCAGAATTTCTATAGAACCGGCGACCGCTATTACACCGAAAACCTGAAGGGGCTGTTTGCGGCCGGAGTCGACCCGGTGGCGAGTGTGATACGGATGTGCCACTCGATCGGGTTGGAATGCCACCTTTCCATTCGCCCCCAAGGCTTTGCCCTGGAACCGCCACTCGACGGTTTTTTCAAGTCTCCATTCTATTCCGCCAATCCGGCATTGCGCTGTGTGGACCGAGATGGCCGCCGAATAGCACGGCTCAGTTTCGCCTTTCCGGAAGTGCGAGAGCACCTGTTTGCCATAGTGGATGAGCTTGCCGCTTATCAACCGGATGGGATCAACCTGATTTATTGCCGCGGGATACCCTGTGTTCTCTACGAGGAACCCTTCCTGCGCGAGTTCCGTTCGCGCTATGGCGGGGATCCACGAAAACTTCCCGACGAACATCCCGATGTCCTGGCGCTTCGCTCGGAATTCATGGGCCGATTCATGAAGGAATTGCGCGAGCGCACGCAGAGGGCTCAGGGAGGACGGCTGGAGATATCCGCAATCGTGTTCGCGGATCAAGCTGCCAACTACGTGCATGGTTTGGACGTTGTGCGCTGGGTCAGGGAGCGATGGGTGGACGAAATTTCTCCATCGGTCTACTCTGCCTACCGGGGCAAGGCAGAGACGCAATGTGCTTATCTGGCGCATCCCTGCAGGCAAAGCGGGTGCCGCCTGGTTGTCAACATGTTGCAGCGAGCCATGACACCTGCCGAGTACATTCCGAATGCCCTGAAGCTTCGGGCCGAAGGCGCACAGGGGTTTTCTTTCTGGGACACCGGAACCAGCAAGACAACCGAATGGGCGTTGCTTCGATCCATCGCTCAGCTCGACCAGATTGCGGATGGAGGAGCTTCTTTCCCAACCGAACCGGAGATTCTGCCCCTGATCGAACTGGGGGACTTCGTAATGGACCGCTACCCGCCCATCTGGTCTTACTGATGCGGTAGACAACTCCAGGCATTCATGCTTGCCGATGAGGCGAAAGTCGACCGAAGCAGGCGTGCGATCGTCGATGTAAAGGAAATGACCTGACCGGGTACGACAGGCGCATAAACAAAGTAAAGATCGTTTCCAGGCAGGGCAAGTTCCATCCGGGTTCCAGTTTGGATTTAAAATTGCTGGGATAATCTTATTTCTTATGGGCTACTACTTACGACAGCCCCTACATACTCACAATTGCGAGAAACGTGACTTTGGCGCCTGCCGCTTGTCTTTTTGAACGCGGAGCCTCGATAAAGGGTTAAAGCTCCATGGACCTGTATTTCAGCTATATCCGGCGAATATCGATCAGCCTGTGGTTACTGGCCTGCCTGGCCCCCAGGCTGAGTATTGGGCAGTCGACCAATTCCTTGTTCGAGGAAGAGGTGGGACCGCTGTTGCGGGCTCGATGTCAAGCCTGTCACTCCCAGGATCGCCGGACCAGCGGCTTTTCGATCTCGAGCAGAGATTCCGTGCTTGCCGGAGGCAACAAGTACGGCAGGGCGGTGTTGGAGGGCAACACTGACGGGAGTCCTTTGATCCGGCTTCTCAAGGGTCAGCTCAAACCACGGATGCCGATGGGCGGCGTACTGACCGAAAGCGAGATCGGCCTGATCGAGCACTGGATTGACAGTTTCCAAAGCGGACCGGAGGTGCAGGAGCAGGCTTGGCTGTGGCCTTTCCGCCGGCCGGTCAAGGTCGTGCCGCCGGAAGTAGAGAACTCCCGTTGGGTGCGCAATCCCATCGACCGATTTATCTTGCGCAAGTTGGAGGAGAAAGATGGATTGACGGTGGCGCCTTCCGCCTCCAAGCGGACCTTGGCCCGCCGGGTATATCTGGACTTGATCGGCGTGCCGCCCACGCCCGATGAGATGGAGTCTTTTCTGGGCGACAACTCCCCCAATGCCTACCACAAACTGGTTGAGACCCTGTTGGCCGATGCCAGGTATGGCGAGCGCTGGGGACGCCATTGGCTGGACCTTGTCCGATATGGCGAATCGGATGGCATGGAAGGAGACATTCTCCTGGGTAACGCCTGGCGATATCGAGATTGGGTGGTCGAAGCCTTCAACGCCGATATGCCCTATGATCGATTTGTCGTTCTGCAACTGGCGGGAGGCGACGAGCACAGCCGAAAGGCCTGGTACAAGCCGGACATTCAAGGGCATATTCCTGCGGGATTCCTGCGCTTGGCGCCTTGGGATCTTGGCAATCTTTCCTCCTCGCAACTGAGACAGGACTACCTGGACGAAGTGACTACGGCGACCAGCTCCATATTCCTGGGGTTGACGATCGGATGCGCCCGCTGCCACGATCACAAGTACGATCCGATTCCCGCCAAGGAATACTACCGATTGCAGGCTTTCTTCAACGCTGTCCAGGTGCCCCTGCCCATAAACACTTCCAATGTGACTCCGGACGAGTTCATCGTACCCTTCCGGGACAAGCATTTCGCGAAGCGGGCCGCATCCAAGGTTGAGCACTATCGGGAGCGCCTCAAGAGTGGCCCGGAGCGACGAGAGCTGGATGCTTTCCAGAAGGAGCTTCTCGACAAGTTGATTTCAATGAAAATTGCGGAGGGATCCTCCGAGGAGCTCACGGTCAAGGACCTGGAACTGGAATTTGCCCGGACCGGGAAAACGGTCTTTTCGTCGGATGAAATAGCTGCCCACGACCGCTTGAAGGAAAGGGCTCTGCAAACCCAGGAACAGACAGACCATGCAGTCCTGGCACGCTACGAAGCCCAGCTTCTGAAGAAGCTCGCTGCAGCCTACGCCAACCAAGTGACCAATCCGTTGGACCGGTTCCGCCAGCTAACGGTGGCGGACGTGCACGCGGAAGCCCGTCGTGTGAATCGACCGTCCAAGTACTTCTCTCGCCAAGAGAAACAGCGGTATCTTGAGCTCACCGACACAATCGAGGTACTGCGGCGTCGACTGTTACGCTGGAGACCGTTGGCTTTGACCGTATCCAACGTGATTGGTCCTCCCCTGGGGCCTGGGGTTCCTTTCACTCGCGTGCTGAAGGGAGGCGATTACCGCCACCCTGGAGAAGCGGTCGAGCCGGGATTCCCCAGCGCCATCACCGGAGACCTTGCACCGGCCGTGCTGGAAACCGATCGGTACCGCCAGTACCCGACGCGGGGCCGGCGGATGACATTGGCGAAATGGATTGCCAGTTCTGATAATCCCCTTACTGCCAGAGTGATGGTCAACCGCATCTGGCAGCAGCATTTTGGGCGAGGCATCGTGGCCACTCCCAGCGACTTCGGCAAGAATGGCGATCGCCCCACCCATCCTGAGCTACTGGATTGGCTGGCGGTGCGATTCTCCGAAGAGGGGTGGAGCATGAAGGCCATGCATCGGCTGATGGTGACCAGCAATACTTATCGCCAGTCAGCGGAAAATCCCAGGGTGGCTGACCTGGCCCTGGATCCGGAGAATCGACTATTGTGGCGTTACAGCCGGCGCCGCCTTGAAGCGGAGGCGATTCGAGACAGCATTTTGTCTATTAGCGGCCGTCTCAGCACTGAGCGTGGAGGGCCCAGCGTTTTCCCGCCTTTGCCGGAGTCGATGGCGGACCTGAAGCACATGACCCGGCCCGAGGGGTCGATGTGGGAGCCTAACGAAAAGGAAAGCGATGCTCGGCGCCGGTCCATCTACATCTTTCAGCGCCGGTCCCTTCCCCTGCCCATGATGGCCTCGTTCGATGCGCCGGTCTTCAACGAATCCTGCGAACGCCGTAGTGTCACAACCACTCCCTTGCAAGCCTTGTCCATGATGAACGGGCGATTGGTGAACGAGGAAGCGGACCACCTTGCGGCTCGGGTCAAGAAAGAGGCCGGCAGCGGACGGGGACGGCAAGTCGCCCGACTGTTCGAGATTGCACTGAACCGGTCTCCCAAAAGGGACGAGCTTCAGCGCTTTGTGGATTTTGACGGGCCGCTGGAAGCCATTTGTCGTGTCATTCTCAACTCCAATGAACTATTATTCATTGAATAGGTTGGAATCATTTTGTCGACGTCCAATCGATATGGAGGTGTCTCATGAGGGAGCCACAAACTAACCTCATGCCGTCCCGCAGGGAGTTTTTGAAGAACTCCTATCTGGGATTGGGTGGATTGGCCCTGGCGGACCTTTTGGCGACCGATTTGGGCGCCTCGGTTGGCTCGGCTGAGAATCCCTTGTTACCCAAACGGGCTCACTTGCCGGCCAAGGCCAAGCACTGCATCTTTCTTTTCATGGAGGGTGGAGTGAGTCAGATGGACACCTTCGAGTACCGGCCACTGCTGGACGAGTACGCGGGGCAACAGATGCCCTCGGTCCGTGGGACCGATCAGGACGTGGAGAGTCTCGGGATGGCCCACAATCGGGTCATTCCGTCGCCCTTCAGCTTCGCCCAATATGGCCAGTCCGGTCGATGGATGTCGGAGTTGTTGCCGCAACTGTCCACCTGCGTGGATGACATGGCTTTCCTGCATGGGGTCACCGTCGACAGCAGCAATCACGGCCGGGCCGTCTACCATACGCTGACGGGCCAAATATTTCCCGGGGCAGCGGCTATCGGGGCCTGGATGACCTATGGACTGGGAACCGAGAATCAGAACCTTCCGGGCTTTATCGTCCTGGGGCAGGGGGCTCCCGAGGTAGGGGGTGCGTCGACTTGGGGTTCCGGTTTCCTGCCTGCCGCACACCAGGGGACTCTCTTCCGCCTGGGTTCCACTCCCATCGCCAATCTGGATCGCCGAAACGGTGTCAGCCAGCAGGGCCAGCGAAGCGAGCTCGACCTGTTGAAATGGTTCAATCACAGGCATCTCCGACAGCGCTCCTTCACCAGTGAGCTGGAAGCGCGAATCGCCGCCTACGAGGTTGCCTTTCGAATGCAGACGGCGGCTCCCGAACTGATCGATCTCTCAAAGGAATCGGAAGCCACCAAGAAACTCTACGGACTGGATGATCCGGTCGCGGGGACGTTTGGCCGGCAGTGCCTGATGGCCCGCCGCATGGTGGAGCGAGGGGTTCGCTTCGTCAAGCTCCTTCACGGCAAGGGAAAACCCTGGGACCAGCATGGGGATCTGGCCGGCCGCCTGCCGGTGCTGTGTCATGAGGTCGATCGGCCCATTGCCGGCTTGTTGAAGGACCTGAAAGCCCGGGGATTGCTGGAAGAAACCCTGGTGGTCTGGGCCTCGGAGATGGGCAGGACGCCATTCGATTCCAACGTGGTCTCGGATAAGCCCGGAAGAGACCACAATCGATTTGGACTGGTCATGTGGATGGCCGGCGGAGACGTGCGTCCCGGGACCACCTTTGGCCAAACCGATGAATTTGCACTGCGCAGCGCAGGAAAGCCTCTGCCGGTGCGTGATGTGCATGCCACTCTGCTGCGCCTGATGGGTCTGGATCAGGACCAGCTCGCCTTCCTCCATGCAGGACGCTTCAAGCGCCTCACCGACACTGGTGGACGAGTCATCAAGGAGGTCCTCGCTTAACCTGCCAAGCCGGCCCGGCGACCGCCGGAAGCCCCGGCGGGTGGATGCGCCAGGGTTCCCGATCTTGGCTGTTTCGAGTCCCGGCAAGCGGGGGTTCTCCGCTCCGAGTCCGCCTCCTGAGAATTGAACCGCACCGATTGAAGAACTACGAACTCGCGCGTCGGGTCACGGCACCGTCTACTTTTTCGCAGGATCAACCCTTCCTGGCCCTCACTCCTTGGACAGGATTTTATCCTTTCCCTTGGTGATCCATTCCAAGTCGAAGCGCGCGAAGCTGATCTTTTCGTAGATACCCTCATCCCCCCGTTCATAAAGCAAGCCGGCGGTCATGTCGGGCAACACCGTCAGGCAGGAGTAGGCCGACGGTCCCGCATGCACCTGCCTGGCGACCGGCCAGGTATGTCCGCCATCGTAGCTGAGCCGAACAGTCATGTTCCTGCGCTCCAGGGCAGCCGGATTGGCGAAGAGGATGCGGTCCTTATCGTGATCATGAATGTTCGTAAAGTTGGACAGGCTGGCCTGGCAGCGCGGCTCAATGAGAGTCGGATCCTCGGTAGTGTCTGACCAGGTCATTCCTCCGTCCGTGCTTCTGCTGATTTTCCGCTGGTTGCCCTCGGTCCCTCGCATGTTCAGCAACAAGCTCCCGTCGCTCAGTTCCGCCACCTGGCTTTCATTTGTGACCCCGTTACTGTGTGCCTCTCCACCGATCTTCCAGGTTTCTCCATGATCGTCGCTGAAGACGACGTGAGAGGCCGAGTAGCCGTTTTTCACAAGATACTTGGGAACGATCAAGCGTCCGTTCCTCATCTGCATGCCTCTCCCTGGTCCGGGAGAACCGGATTTCCATTCGGCCTTCTTGAACATGGCCGTAACATCCCTTTTCTCCGACCAGGTCTCACCGTCATCATCGCTCTTGATGGCCCAGTACATGAACGTATCGCCGGACAGTCCGGGCTTGGCAGTACTGGTGCCAACACCCACCGGGCAGTAGACCGTGAAGACCCAGATCGTGCCGGTTTGCCGGTCGACCAGGCCGCAGGAATCCGCCGTCGCGCCCTCGCCAACATCCAGCAGAACCTTGAGGGGACTCCAGGTTCTGCCCTGGTCAGTGCTCCGTTTCATCACAAGATCGATGTTGTTGGGTGGATCTCCCGGTTTGTCGACCCGGGCGTCACAAAATGCCAGCAGCGTGCCCTTGTTCGATGTCACCAGAACTGGAATGCGATATTCCACAATTCCTTCCTCACCGGCGACAAACACGTCGGTTTGTTCAAAGAGACCCTTTTCCTCGGGAACCGGCTCCGAATCCGTCGGACCCGGAGTGCAGGCTGGAATGCACACCACCAGCGCCACCAGCAGCCACTGCAGGTTAATACTCTCCATGGGAACCTCCTTTCAAGGTCCAACCCAACCCGGGAAAAGCCTCACAGCCACCGTTGCGCGACCCTCAGCCAACGCCGGGCGGATCGAGCGCGTAAAGGGTTGTCGTGACCGGAAGAAATGATACGGCCGAAAAATGATCCGTTTGGAATAATTCCCGCAACTGCTTTTTCGCAATAGGCGGGTCCCACCCGGAATAGAGCCGGTTCCGAATCCGTGCGACCTGGTCCGCAGTCAGAGCAGGGTTGCGACGGGGGTTGCGTTCAGCCGGTTGGTAGGTAGCACCCGACAGAATCGAGGTCGGTCGCTCCAAGAAGCAGCGTACGCGATCGAATGAGCGGTAATCGAGGTAAGCCCACTGGAAGTCGTCGAACTCGAGGCTGCGACCGACCTTGACCTGCCGGGGGTCCAGAAGGACCACGGGGCCGGTCTCGACTCTGAAGGTGTTGTCCGGATTCCCGTCGGCCCACTTCACCGGATACTCGATCACATAGCCTCGCGATGGATCTTCGCCGACGAACTCGCTCCGCGCAACCAGCGGACGCCAGGCTTCAAGCGCCTCTCTAATGTCCTTTCCGGAACGAAGCTGCCTGGCTGGGCAGGGTTGTAGATGCCAACCACTGGAGTGGAAATGATCCACACCTGGCCGGCTGGGATTGCGGTTATAAGACGAAGTGTGCACGCGTCTGATCACGACATGTTTCCGGGAGAAAATCATCCAGAAGTCATAGCCCGGATCGAGATGGTCGGAGGGTGGGGTGGTTCTCAAGCCGGTCTGGGTTCTAACCGTCAGACAGTATTCATCCGATTTTTCGACGGAGCGATCGAAGACCTGGCACCGGCATTCGATCTGAATGCGTACCCAAAGCTTCCGATTCCTGGGAATGTAATGACAAAAGGAGCGGGAAAAGTCGATCACAGTCGTCGTCCCGTCGCCTGATCGATGCTGCAAACAGGCAGAAAGAGGCAGCGAAGCCAATCCAGCCAGCCAGGATCTGCGGTTGAAGATTTTCTTGGTCGATTTCATGGGGACTCCCTTCGAACCGTAGCTTCCATTCACAACCTACCCCCTCTTCTCAGCCTCTCGAACCTTTCGATTGCGGTCCGGGAACGCTCCGGCTGGCCGCTTTCGCGGTATAGCTGCCCCACCAGATAATGGGCGTCGATAAACCCGGGATCCAGTTCGATACATTCCAGCGCCGAGGCAAGCGCCTTCTCCCTCTCACCCAAGCCCCGATAGACCTTGGCCAGGGCATATTGGACGTCGGCATTGGCAGACCTTTCCCTTTCAGCCTGCAGAAGGTGTCCAAGAGCCGACTGCAGCCGTCCCGTTTTCTCCAGGAGCTCACCCAGTTCCAGCCGGGCATACCAGTGATCAGGGTACTGCTCCACTTCCTTCTCCAGCGCTTGCAAGGCGTCCTGCACGGCACCCATGTCTCCGAGGAGCACCGACAGGTGGTAGTGGATCCAAGGATAGTTGGGATCCTTTTCGGCAATGGCTCTGAACTGCTGGAGGGCCAGGTCGTACCGGCTCTGCTCGTAGTAGTTTCGACCCAGATGGAGGCGTGCCTCCAGGTGGTTGGGATCGAGTTCCACAGCACGTTTCAGAGCTTCCAGCGTCTCGTCTTCAGTGCCCACCACGGGCACGGGAAAGATCCTCCAAAGCAGAAGCAGGCGCTCATCGGAGGAACCCGGCGCCAGGCGCTCCTTCTTCTCCTGCACCAACGTGGCACCCAGGCTGTATTGAAATTTAGCGTTATCGGGTTCCAAGGCCACTGCTTTGCGCAACTGAACCTTTGAATCATTGAATTGCTTCAGCTCCATCAGAACCAACCCGTAGAGGTGGCGATGGTTGGCCTGTTCAGGATTTTCTTCCACGGCTTTCTGGGCGGCCAGCATGGCCAGCAGGTACTCCTCGGCTTCAAACTTCTTTCGCGCCTCCAGGTAGGAAGGGGTGTCGGAAGCATGGAGCATGCCGACCAGGCAAAGGAGGCCTCCAACCACCAGTGCTGCGAACGAAAAGCCAGTGTTCTGTCTCAGGAACAGGGTTGTCATCTTTTGGAGCGCACCGGCACCGGATTCAAGGAGCAACGACGAGGCAATGCTCATTCATTGTGAGGAGGAGCGACACCGAAGACGGCGCTGCCGGGCCCGATCCTGTAGACCGAACCTCCACCGATAGCGGAGCCCCGGGCCCATTCGCCTGTCTTCCACCGGCAGTGACGAGCGGGCGTCGGCAGCCGCAACCCCAATCCGTCAGCCGTTTGGCGCGTCGTGGGGCTCCAGTTCACCGCCCTCCACCAGCCGATACCTTCGATCCGCGGCGATATCTTCAAATCTCTGGACGGTGCCATCGGTCCAACGAACGCTGAGGGCTTTGACCTTTGTTGTCTCCCCTAGACCGAAGTGGAGCTCCAAATCATGCGTCGACTGATAGCTGGAACCGCCCCGTACTTCACGCACCAGACGATTATTCTCTGTTTGGACCGTAGCTCGGGTTCCGATCGCCCTGCGATTGGTCCGAACTCCTTGCAACATCAGACTGAGCCAGTGGCCGGACAGATGACCGCCCTGGTTGCGCAGCAGCCACGGTTTGCCGTCCAGGTTGTTGACGGCAATGTCTACATCGCCGTCATTGTCAAAGTCGGCACAGGCCACCCCCCGGCTGGAGCCGGGTTCCACCCGATCGAGGCCGGCCGACACTTCCCGAAAACGACCCTTGCCCCGGTTCTGATACATCTGGCTGTGCTGACGATACGTCGTGTTCAGGCGGTACTGGTTGATCTGGGGAAAAAGGTGGCCATTGGCCACGAAGAGGTCTTCCCACCCGTCGTTATCGAAGTCGACAAACCCCACGCCCCAACCCAGAAACCTCCAACTGGGAAAGGCGATTTCGGCTGAGTAGGAGACATCCCGAAAGCTCCCGTCACCCAGGTTCCGGTAAAGAGTGTTGTACTCGTCGGAGAAATGGCTCAGAAAAAGGTCCAGGAAGCCATCCTGGTCAAAGTCGCCGAATTCCACCCCCATGCTCCCCTGGGCGATCCCGTCATCGCTATAAGCCGCTCCCGAATGGGCGCCGACTTCCTCGAACGTCCCATCCCCTTGATTGCGAAAGAGGAAATTGGGTGTCTGATCATTGGCTACGTAAATATCCAGATCCCCGTCATTGTCGTAGTCGCCCCAAGCCACTCCCAGGCCATAGCAGGGAGTGACCTTGGCGATGCCGGATTGCTCGCTCACGTCGGAAAAGGTACCGTCCCCGTTATTGCGATAGAGGATATCCGGATCCGTCGCCAGACCCAACGGTCCGCAATGCACGACCATGGTGCGATAGAGGCACTCCATGGGAGGGGGCTTGCGGTGATCGAACCGAACGGTGCTGGTCACGTATAGATCCACCTTGCCGTCATTATCATAGTCGGCAAACGAGGCGCTCATGTTCCAACGCCTGTCCCCCACTCCCGCCTGAGTCGTGACATCCGTGAAAGTACCGTCGCGGTTGTTGCGATAGAGCGTGTTGGACCCATAGTTGCATAAGTACAGGTCATCCCAGCCGTCGTTGTCATAGTCGCCAACCGCAACCCCCATTCCCCAATGGGAATCGCCCACTCCCGCCCTGCGGGTTACGTCGGCGAAGGTTCCGTCACCATTGTTGTGATAGAGCGCATTGGACACAGTGCTGTTGCCCTGCAGCAACTCCGACCATTTCCCGCCGTTGACCAGGTAGAGATCCGGCCATCCGTCCCGGTTGTAGTCGAGCCAGGCCACGCCGCTGCCCATGGCTTCCAGAATATAGCGCTTCTCTTCGCTGCCGCTTACGTGCTGGAAGCGTAAACCTGCCTCCTCGGCCACATCTTCGAAAGTCACTGCCGCCGAAGGCAATCCTTTCGGCGCGATGCCGGCCTGGTGGCTGGCTTTAGGCCCGGCCGAACCGACGACTATCAGGCATCCCGCCAGAATGCTCACCACCGCCTTGCGGACTTTCATGATTGTCGCTCGTTGTGTGGGGGAATGACCGTGACTACGAATGATATCCCATCGTCGTTGGAGTCGGTCGGATTTTCTTGGACTCCGCTCCGGGCCAGCTGTAAGGATGACAAGGCAAGCAAACCCGGTGTATGGAAGATGACTCCGGACGGAGTCTGCCCCCGAAAGGGCGTGGCCTCAGTCCCTTCCTGAAGTCTGCAGCCGGCAATCCACCCGAAAGTGATAGCTTTGCGGTCCTTCAACAGGTTTCAATGGGTCTCGGTCTAGGATCGCAACAGATCGGCGGGAGTCTTGCTCATGGACAATCCAACAGCGATATCAGATAATATTCTCACCTGAAACCCCTACCGAGAGGGGAATTCCATCCGAGTTCCCTCTGTAGAACCTGTAGCCGCAAGGTGAGTGGAAAGGCAGGTATCATCAGCCACCTCCGGAAAGTCAACCATGCAAGCGGATATGGATGCATTCCGTCCCAGGCCTCGCCTCTCTGAAGCAATGCGGCGCCTTTCCGGGCTTGCCCGTCAATGGCCCTGCCTTTTCTTTCTGCTGACCCTTCAGTTCATGGCCTGGGGCCAGGAAGATCCGCGTCGAATTCTGGCGGAGAACTTCGACAAGGCTCTGACAGCGCGGCAAGAGGGCGAGCTGGAAATCGCGGAGAGTTATTATCGACTCAACCTTGGCACCGCCCTGGATCAACTCGGCGACATTCACTTCCGTCTAGGCGAGTTCGACCCAGCCGAGCGCGCTTACAAGGAAGCTCTCCAGAAGGCTCCCTTCTTCGAGCCACTCCTGGTCGACCTTGGCTATACCCATCTTTTCCAGGGGAGCTACCGGGAAGGCATCAGCGCAGTGGAGTCCTTGCTGGACCTGGCCCCCTCTTCGGCCAACATCGCCAGTGAGTCTCAGGACCTGGGCCAAGCAAGGGAGACGTTACCGCTGGCCTCCCTGCAAGCTCCCGCCCGCCACTTGTTGGCCAAATTATTCCTGATGACCCGGCAGCACGAGAAAGCTGCCACCGAATTGAACAAGGTTCGGACCCTCGATCCCGGCGACACGGATGCTCTTTTCAACCTGGCATCGACCTACCTGCGCCAGCAACAGGAAGCCCAAGCTCGTGAGATTTTCGACCGGATGGAGAGTACTTTGGGAGATTCCTACTTGCTCAGACGACGCATGGGAAAGGCTTTCCAAGAGGCCGGTTACTTGAAGGAGGCCGTCGAAGAACTCCAGCGAGCGCGTCAAATCGCCCCGAATTTTGCGCTCTCCCACCGTGATCTGGGATCGACCTACCTGCTGCAAGGTGAGATCGAGAAAGGGGTGGCTGCTCTCAGAGCGGCCCTGGAGTTGAATCCCCGCCAAGCCACCACCTGTTTTCTGCTGGGATTTTGCTACGAGCTGTCGGGCGCCAGGGCCAAGGCCGTTCTGTTCTTCAACAATGCCCTCGTCATTGACTCCGACCATCCCTTGGCTCATCTCTTCCTGGGTCTGCTCCGCTACCGGATGCAGGAGTTCCAGAAGGGGATTCCACGGCTTGAAAAGGCAGTCTCCTTGCTGGGACAGCAGGCCCCATCGAAGCCCGACTCGGATGTGGAGGCTCAAAAGCTGAGAGCCGCCGCCCACTATCTCTTGGGGCAGAGCCTGGTGGCAAGTTCTCCCCGGAAATCCGGTGAAGCCGACCGTCATTTGGATACTGCCAGACGCTTGATGGAGAACCCGGAAGCGGCTGTCTCCCAGGTCGACGGACTCTCTATTCCAACGGCGACGCAGTTCAACTTGAAGACCCTCCGAAGAATGATTCAGCGGATCGTCACTCCCCTGGTTCTCCATCGACGCCGTCTCAGCCGGGAGGAGAGTGAGAGAGAGAGGGTGCTGAGCAACGCCTACCGCAGCCTGACCTCCCGCTCCTATCGCTGCCTGGCTCTGGTCAACCTGAGGCGAGGAGATTATGAGGCGGCGCTCCGGCAATTCGAGCGGGCCGCTGCCTGGGACGATTCCCTCCCCGACCTCGAGCATCATCTGGCCAGGACCCGCGTGCTGGCATCCAAGCAGCGGGGCGCCAAGGCCTTCATCGTGTTTCTGGTGGCCGGCGTTCAATCTCAATCAACCTTGAAAAGAGCCCGCATGGCCTATCTCAATGGCGAGTACCTGTTGGCCGAGGAGATGGTCAAGCGCTGGCTGGCGTCCCAGCCTGACGACGTCAGCGCCCGCAGCCTGTTGGGAACTCTGTTGGCGGCCCAGCACCGGCTTGAGGAAGCCGAGAAGGTGCTCGACCAATGTCTCAAGTTGGACTCGCAACATCCCGAAGCTCTGTTGAATCTGTCAACCGTCTACCTGAGTCAGGGTCGCTTTGAGGAAGCACTGGAAGCGCTGCAACAGGGGCAGAATACTCTGCCCGAAGAGAGATCTCTTTCCCTTCGCCTAGCCGGACTCTTCGGCAAGCTGGGACGCCCCAGGGAGGCCCTAGAATACCTCACCCGGGTGCCAAGCCAAGGAGCGCCCCGCAGCTACTTCGAGATCCTTGCTGACCTGCATGCGTCTTCCGGCCGATTTGCCGACGCAGCCGAGAGCTACGGTGAATACCTGAAAGGCCATCCACAGTCGGCCGGCGCGCTCTACCGACTTTCCCAACTTGCCCGGCGGCAACGAAAGGCCGCCGAGTCGATGAATTTCGCCACTCGCGCCCGCAAACTGGCTCCCTACTCCATCCCGATCCTTGTGGAAACCGCCTTCGCCAGTTTGACGCGGGGATTTTCCGACCCCGCTATCGTGGTGCTGAAGCGTCTTCGACTTATGGACCCCGACAACCCGGACTATTTGTTCCCACTGGGTCAAGCCCTCAGCCAACGTCGCGACAGCGACGAACTCAAGGAAGCCATAAAGTGCTACCGGCGATTTGTTGAATTAAGGCCACGGTCTGCTCAGGGACACGGATTCCTGGGCTATTGGGCCTTTCTGATCAAGGATTACGGACTGGCCCGGAAACACTTGTCCCTGAGCCTGAAGCTGGACGCCAATCAAACCGCGCCCTACTTCTATCAGGGGATGATCGCCTATGAGCTGGGAGACGACGCCAAGGCCCGTGAACTGCTCCACCGAGTTTTGGAGAAACAGCCCAATCACGGGATGGCTCGACTGGGGATGGGGCGGCTCCTTTTGAGGAGCCAGCAGTATCGTCAGGCCCTGGCAGAGCTGGAAAGAGCGGCGGAGTTACTCCCGAATCGTTCTGAAATCCACTACCAGCTCAGCTTGGCCTATCGCCAACTGGGAGAAACGGAAAAGTCACGGCAAGCACTGAGACGCTACCAGGAATTGAAACGGCAAGGCAGTTGACGGACCTTTCGGGAATTGGCCCGATCGAATCGAGTTGGAGAGACCTTGGTCAGGACATTCGCTACGATAGGTCTGAGTCTCATCTGCGCCGGATCGTCGGCTCTCACCGACAACAGCACCGCCTCGCATCCAGGCGTTCGATTCCACGACATCACCGAGGCCGCCGGCATTGCCTTTGTGCGGCCCTCGGCGCCCGAGAAAAAATACGTGGTGGAATCCATCAGCGCAGGAGTCGCCCTCTTTGATTTCAACAACGACGGACTACCGGACATCTATCTCGTCAATGCCCTGACCGTGGCGAACCCGGACGGACCGTCTCCCAGCGCGCTGTTTCGGAATCGGGGAAACGGCACGTTTGAAGAAGTCGCTGCCCAAGCCGGCGTCGCCCATCCCGGATGGGGGATGGGAGCCGCCGTGGCCGATGTGAACAACGACGGTTGGCTGGATCTCTATGTGACCTGCTTCGGCCCCAACAAACTCTATCTCAACCGAGGCGACGGGACCTTTGGCGACGCAACCTCAAAGGCGAACGTTGGTGATCCCGGCTGCGGTCAGGGGGCGGCCTTCGGAGACTATGACAACGATGGTGACGTCGATCTCTATGTGGCCAACTATGTGGAATTTGACCTCGACAAGCTGCCGGAATTCGGCAAGGGACACTTTTGCCACTACCGCGGGGTCCCCGTGCAATGCGGTCCCCGAGGCCTTCCGGGAGGCGAGGACGCACTCTATCGCAACCAGGGGGACGGAACATTTGTGGACGTGACCCGCGAGGCCAAAGTGTTGGAGAAAGAAAGGTTGTACGGAATGGGTGTCGTCTGGTCGGACCTCGACCGGGACGGCTGGCCGGACCTCTACGTGGCCAATGATACGCAAGCCAACTACCTGTACCGGAACCTGGGCAACGGAACCTTTCGGGAGATGGGCCTGGAGTCAGGCGTTGCCGTGGGCCAGGACGGCGGTCCGCAAGGGTCCATGGGAGTCGCAATCGGAGACTACAACCGCGACGGCCGGCCCGATATTTTTGTCACCAACTATGCCGATCAATATCACACCCTCTACCGCCAGGATCGAGCTTTCTTTTTCACCGACGTCTCTTTTGGCTCCCGGATCGCCGCGTCCAGTTTCCCTTTCGTCGGCTGGGGAGTGGATTTTGTGGATTTCGACAACGACAGCTGGCCCGACTTGCTGGCCGTCAACAGCCACGTTTACCCTCAGATCGAACAACCCCCGGTCAGCGTCCCCTACCGGCAACGATGCCTGCTGTATCGAAACAATGGAGATGAAACCTTCACTGAGACCACATCCCGAAACGGCGATCCATTGATGAAGAAGCAGACCAGCCGTGGAGCAGCCTTTGGCGATATCGACAACGACGGGGATGTGGATGTCATCATCAACAACCTGGACGGCGGACCAATGCTTCTCCGCAACGAGGGAGGCAACCGTTCCCACTGGCTGCTGGTAAGAACCCGGGGGACTCAGAGCAACCGGGCCGGTATCGGAGCCCGGGTCAGGGTGGTCACCAGCGACGGCGCCCAGGAGCAGGAAGTACGTTCCGGCAGCAGCTACTTGTCGCAAAACGATCTTCGCCTCCACTTCGGGCTGGGAAAAGAGACCCGGGTCCGGGAAGTTGAAGTCCGTTGGCCCAGCGGCGCCGTCGATCGCCTGCAAGACCTTCAAGCCGATCAGATTCTCACCATTCAAGAAGGCGATCATCCCACCGGCGGAAGAACGCCGTAGCGCCCGGACCTACACATCCGATCGGGGTTGTTGCCGGGAAGGAGGAATCGATGAGCAAAAAATCCTTCTTTTTGATCCCCTTGGTCGTGACCGGCAGTCTTTGGTTGCTCCTCAACTCCCTCCACCGCGGGAATCAGTTCCTGCCGGCCTCCTGGATGACGACAAAATCCAGTCCCCGGGACACTCTCTCCAGGGCCACCTTGTTGAGTCGCTTCTCTCAGCCGCCCGATGCGTACGGCCCCATCGACTGCTGGTGGTGGGAGGCCGCCCGGGTCACCAAAGACAAGATCACCTGGCAATTGGAGGAGTTGAAGGATAAAGGGGTCGCCGGCACCTGGTATTACCCCCGATGGCCTTACCAGGAACCCCTCAGGTCGGATCCGCCCAATTGGTCGGAGAAGTGTCGGAGAAAAGCGTTTGTTTGACAGCAAGATCTCCAGCTCCATTGCTCATCTCTATGGGCGGCAGAGGGTGGCCATGTGCGTCTTCTGGCGCTCGGGCTGGGGAGTCACCCAAGCGAAAAACTTGGCCTGGACCAACGAGAACTACGCCTATGGAATCAATCTCTACAACCGCCACGGCGGACTCTACACCCTGATGGGGGGGTGGTACGAATGGGTGCCTCCGGCGGTCGACTTTTACCAGCCCTACTGGAAATACTGGAAATCCTTTACCGATTACGTCAAACGGCTGAGCTACATCCTGAGCCAAGGCAAACATCGGGCCGACGTCGCTCTACTCTATCCGCTCACGACCATGCACGCCAAATGGGTGGCCGGAAGGCTCTCAGGCCCGTTGACTCACGACGACCTGTGGCCGGCTTTTGAGCCTGCGGCCAATCAATCGGCTCAATCCCTGATGAAATTGGCCAAATCCATCTACCACCACGGGATCGATCTGGATTTCATCAATGACGAGTCCATCGAGCAGGCCACCATTCAGGACAACAAACTTGAAGTCGCAGGCCTGGAGTTTCGTGCCATCGTGCTGCCGCCCCTTACCACCATTCGCACCGCGACCCTGGAAAAAGTGAAGACCCTCTACGACCGCGGGGGAACGGTGGTGGCTTTCGGTCAACTGCCCAATGCCTCGGCGGAACATGGCCGCGGGGATCCTCACATTCGGTCGCTGGTCCGGCACGTATTCGGAATTGAAGCCGGGAGGCCGGTGGCCCAGGTGACCCGGAACTACAGCCAAAAGGGAGGGGTTGCGGTTTTTGTGCCCAAAGAGGAAACCCAGGTTCCGGCAGCCCTTTCCCAGGCCATCACCCGGGATGTGGTCGCTTCGGAAGAAAAGGTCTTTCACACCCACCAGAAAGTGGGTGACCTGGAGGTCTACTTTCTTTTTAACGCCAAGCCGGAACGCAGACGGCTGTCGTTTCGCTTCCGTCTGAACGGCGAACCCGAAATCTGGGATGCCTTCACGGGAAGCGTCTATCTCGTTCATCGCTTTAAGCGAGAGACGGACACGACCCAGGTAGAGCTGGAGATGGAGCCTTACGCCGGGGTCGTGCTGGTCTTCACTCCACACAATTCCAGGCCGGAAGTCACCTACTCCCACGGCCCTTACTGGTGGCATATCGGTCCTTTCCAGGAGCGGGCCAACGGTTCCGAGGCCCATCTGTCCCGGGTAGAACGTCTCAAGCGGGGTGACATCCATCCGGACAAGCCCTGGCCGCGGGGAGAGATCGGTCAAGGCCCACTCCGGTGGCAGCCCTACCACTTCTCCCAGAAGTTCGGCTATCCAGGCGATGTCCATCATGCGGATTCGGGATTGGCGGGCGTCTCAGAAAACTTCTTTGTATTTGAAGCCTCTCACGATGTTTCCAAACCCATCCACTTCCTGTTCACCCACGTTTACGCGCCCGAGGAAACCGTTGCCACTCTTCAATTAGGGAGGAAACCCGAAAAATCGGAGTACCGAAGTAGTCCAGGGTTCGATCCGCCTCGCCGTCAGCAGGCTTGGGTCAATGGAGAAGAGGTCCTCTCCTTCACCCAGGGACAGAATACTTGGAACGTCGCCGACCTGCACAAGAAAGGATTTCAGTTCGATTTGGGTCAGGGCTCTAGCGGTCGGGAGGCAGGCCCGGCGGCCATCCAGGCGAGCGTGCGTCTGAACAAGGGTTGCTGGAATTGGGCGATGCCAGGACCGTGGCCGAAGTCTTCGTCAACGACCGGAAGGCCGGAGTTCGAATGGCCCCTCCCTTTCGATTCGACATCAGCCACCTGGTCCGGGAAGGAGAAAACCGGATTCAAATCAAAGTGGCCAATACCCTGGCCAATCACATGAGCACCTATCCCACAAAGTGGGTCCTGGAAGGACAAACGGTTTCCGGTCTGCTCGGACCGGTACGGCTGCGGTTCCTTTCCAGGGTTGAGCTGACAGCCCTCGCCCAGGCAGCAGAGCGGTAGTTACCTCCGCCCGAGCCGATCCCTGCCGGCGGAAAGCCATTCCGGGTTGAATCGGGCCAGGCTGATCTTCTTACCATCTGGGAGACAGGAAAAACATCGATTGATCCGTGGCGACAGATATGGATCACAAGCCAGCTCACCGGGCAAACACCATCCCGAAGGACGGAAAGCCTTCCCCCGCCTCCAGTCTGTGGATCCTCGGTTCCTGGAAGGATCTGCTCCTCTTTGTGGGTACTCCGGCCCTGATCATTCCTCTGGTGGCAGCGGCCGGATCCCGCTGGACCACCGAGGAAATCGCGGTCTACGTAGTGGCTTTCGGGGCCATTGGCCACCATCTGCCAGGAATGATGCGCGCCTACGGGGACCGTGAACTGTTTCGGCGCTTCAAAGTGCGCTTTCTGGTCTCACCCTTGTTCCTGTTGTTGGTCTGTTTGCTGTTCGCCCATTGGCACCTGAATGGGCTGCGAGTGATCTTCCTGCTGTGGGGAGCCTGGCATGCCCTGGCACAGGTATACGGGTTTGTGCGCATTTACGACGCCAAGAGCGGCTCCTTCGCTCCCTTGACGGTACGCTTGGACTGGCTGATGTGTCTGGCGTGGTTCGGCCTGGGACTGTTTTACTCACCCGGGCGGATGGCGGCTCTGTTGGATGTCTTTTACCTCTCAGGGGGCCCACCGATTCCGGGTGCAGCCATCCACACTTTTCAGACGGCCTGGGGCATGGCCACCGCCTTGATTACCGGATCCTTTCTGATCAATCTTTGGTGGCAGTGGCGGGAGGGACAGCCTGCCAATCCCATCAAGGCCCTGTTGATGGCAACCAGCTTCGGTTTCTGGTACTACGCCATGGTCGGGATCGACAACGTCCTGTTGGGAATTGCCCTGTTTGAGATCTTTCACGACGTGCAATACCTGTCCATCGTCTGGTTATACAACCGCAGGCGAGTCGATAAGGGCCAAGGCATCGGGGCGTTCACGCGGTTCCTCTTCCGGCGCAGCGGGGTCCTGATTGGACTTTACGTTGGATTGGTATTCGCCTATGGCGCGATTCAACTGCTGACTGACGCCATCGACCGGGGGTTCCTGCAACAATCGCTTTTCGGAGTGGTCACGGCTTCCACACTGCTCCACTTCTACTTTGACGGCTTCATCTGGAAAGTGAGGGAGCGGTCCACCCGACAGGGCCTGGGATTGAGGGGAGGACAGGCCGACGAAGCAGCCCCGGGACCGGGTCGCGGGCTGAATCACGGGCTGATGTGGAGCCTGTTCGTCATTCCGGTGTGCCTGATGGGATGGGCGGAATGGCAGAGCTCGGGCTCGAAGCTAGAGCATTACCGCAGCCTGGTTGCTTCCCTCCCCGACAGTTGGTATGCCCACAACCGGTTGGGCCTCGAGCTCAGAAAAGAAGGAAGGCTTGAGGCGGCAGCCCAGTCCTTTCGGCAGGCGCTGGCGCTCAAGTCCGAATCGGCAGAGGTTCACAACAACCTGGGGGTGACGCTGAGGTCTCAGGACAGGACCGAGGAGGCCGTGGCTCACTTCCGTCATGCCCTTCGACTGAGACCCGGGGCCATCGAAGCGCTCGACAACCTGGGCATCGCCCTGGCCTCCCAGGGAAGAATCGAGGAGGCCATGCGCCTCTTTAGAAAGGTACTGGAGCTCAATCCAAAATCCGCTGAAGCCCTGGTCAACCTGGGCGCGGCCTCCAGATCACAGGGAAGGCTCGAGGAAGCGATAACCTATTATCGCAGAGCGCTGGAAGTGGATGCCGAGTCCACCGAAGCTCACTACAACCTGGGCAACCTGCTGCAGGATCAAGGCAAGTTGGACCAGGCGGTGAGCCACTATCGCCAAGCCCTGCTATTCAAGCCCCGGTACTACCCGGCCCACAATAACCTGGCCATGGCTCTCAAAACCCAAGGAAAGCTGGACCAGGCGATCGCCCACTACCGTCAAGCTCTGGCGGCCAACCCGGGCTGGCCTCCGGCCTCGAACGGCCTGGCCTGGATACTGGCCACCCACCCGGATCCCGATGTGCGGGATGTGGCTGAGGCACTCAAGTTGGCTCAGCGCACCGCCCAATCCACCCAATACAGGCACGCACCCAGCCTGGATACTCTGGCTGGTGCCTACGCGGCGGCCGGGCGATTCGACCGGGCCGTCGCCATGGCCCAGGCGGCTCTGAAAGCCGCTTCCACCGCTCCAGATGAAGCATTGGCGACGGATATTCGCCGGCGACTGGCCTTTTACCGGCAAGCATTAGCCAGCCGGGAACGGCGGAAAGCCATGAAGTGACTCCTGAACAACCCACCCAGAACAAAAAAAAGCGCGCCCTTGAAGAACGGGCGCGCGGTTTTTCTACACTGGCAGGTTAGAAGATGTACCGGAGCCCGAACGAAATCTGCCGGCTGCCCAGGGTGCCGGTCAAAGCACCGAAGTTGGAAGACTGCAGGCTGCCGTTGAGCCCATGCCATACCATGTGATTGAGCAGATTGAAGAACTCGGCCCGAAACTCGATCCGGTGGTTTTCATGGATATTGGTAGTCTTGAGCAGACTGATGTCAAGGGTGAAGGCGCCGGGCCGTCTGGCAGGCCGCACCTCGGCATCCCCCAAATGGTACAGGCCCGGGAACTCGGGGTCGGGGTCGGGAAAGGTAAAGGCCCCACTATTCAAAAATGGCAGGTCGGCGCCTACATTGCCCGTATCGATTCTGGCGCCAGCCACCGTATTGGGCCTCGAACCGCCCCTGTAACGATTTCGTCGTCCGGTTCCAATGCCAATCGGGAACCCGGTTCGCTTACCCACGATCCCAGAGAGTTGCCAACCTTGGGCCAAACGATTTGCGAACCCACTCCCATCTGCAGGGAAGGGAAGATCCCATAACCAATGGCTGAGCAAGTTGTGGCGCATATCCCAATTGGCGGAACTTCTCTCATACCGAACCTCCTGGATTCCATCGGGATAGGCATAACCCCCGATCAGGTCCGCCGGAGGTCGATTGTAGAAGCTTCCCCACTGGCCTCCAGGCCAATCGTGCAGGGAATGGGCCCACGTATAGTAAACATTGAACAGGACCCCCTTCGACATCCTCTTTCTTAGCGTCACCTGCATCGAATCATAGCGGGAAAAGGTGGCTCTTCCGTACAAGGCCGCATTGCAGCAGGGATCCACCGTGTCTCCCCCGTTGGGATGGCTGGCATCCGGGATGAACGGGTTGACCGAATAGGCCCCGCTCAGGACGCCGACGATCTTCTGGTCGTTGCCCACATAAGCCACCTGCAGGGCCATATCGCCGGGCATCTCCCGCTGCAGCGACAAGTTCCACTGCTTGCCGAATCCCATTTCAATTTTGCGAGGGTAGAAGCCAAAGCTCTTCCGCGCCCCGGGGGGTAGCGACGCCCCGAAGAAACTGACCGGGAAAGCCAGGTCGGGAATATCATCCCTGGTGAGGGTGGATGGATTGACCGAGTTGGCGCCGGTTCTAAACCCAAAGTGGGACCCTGGATCGGTGCCGACATAAGCGAAGGCCCAACCTCCCCGTAGCACCGTCGTCCCATCACCGGTCAGATCGTAAGCCATTCCGATGCGGGGAGAAAAGTTGTTGTAGTCTCCCTCGCGTACCCGTTCACCGGTCCGGGTGAAGAACGGGTCATTGACGGAATCATGAATGTCGGTGCCCGGAACGATGAAGCTGCCGGGAGTACAAACCTTGCAGTTGAGAATGTGACCGATGGCCGTCCCGTTGGGACACGTTGGGCAACTGCCTGTTCGCCTGAGAAAGCCAATGTGTCCGTTGGGCGGGCTGCTGTGATTGATGATGGGCCCCTCGTAGTCCCAGCGAGCACCGATGTTGAGCGTCAATCTGGGCGTCACCTTCCAGTCGTCATGAGCGTAGATCCCTCCGTTGTGCCCGATTCCCGGCCCCATGGGAAAGGGCGATTCACCCCAGCGGTTACTGGCGCTCAACGGGCTGTTGATCGCCAGGTCGTCCAGACTTTCGTAGGAATAGTCGGTCCAAAAATCAAAACCCTGCACATGCAAGGCTCGGCGCCACTCCGCTCCAATGGAAAGTTGGTGTCCTCCCCGAATGACCCGCAGGTTGTCGTGCAGGAAATGGCCGTGCCCCTCGGCGGCAACATCGCCGTTATGGGGAATCGCCCCCGTTGGCCACTCCCCTTGAACGGTCAGTCTTCCCCGCTGATTGGAGTTGATCAATCCGTCCACACCGGTGAATTGGTTGACAAAAACATTCCAGGTCTGCCGTCCGTACCCGAATTCGTTGATGATGGTCGGACTGATGGCATAGTTCCAGGCGACAGCCACATTGTCTTGATCATTTGAGACTTCCTGAGGAAAGTCAGGATAGCCGCCATTGGTCGCCGTGTTGGTCTTCTTCAATCTCAGGCGGTTCCAGCGGAAGAAAGCACTATGGGATCCCAGATTGACGTCGATCCTTGGCATGTGAATCCGATTGTCGACCGTTTGCTCTCCCGACAAGTTCAGCTCTCCGACCCTGGGGTCCGCCGGGTTAGGCTTGCTGGGCTCGGGCACCAAATCAAAATATTGCTTCAACACAGCCGGGAGCGTGGCCTTATAGGCAGCCGTGGGAGCATTGAATTGAAACGTAGAGGGGACCGCGGCATCGATCCCTTCAAAGGTGTAAAAGAAAAACACCTTGTCCCGAACCACCGGTCCGCCGATACTGCCACCATACTGGTGACGGCTAAACTCCCCGAGCTCCCTTCCTTCCGCGTTGAGGAAAAACTCGTTGGCTTGAGCAAATCTGGGACGGTTATACCAGAAGGCAGAACCGTGGAAGTCGTTGGTTCCGGATTTGGTGATAAAGGTGACCTTGCCCAGTGGAGTGCGGCCCACCTCGGCCGAGAGATTGGTGGTGTCGATGGCTACCTCCTGAATGGCCTCCACACTGATGGAGTTGGCATCCACCAACCCATGGGCCACCTCGGTGATGTCGACGCCGTCCAGCGTGACGTTTGTGCTCCCCCAACTGTCATGGGCTCCGTTATAACTGATGCCCGTAGGCGCCCCGGGATCGGAGGACCTTCCTGGTTGACCGGAATAGTTCGGAGTCAAAACGGCTCCCGGCTGCAGCAGCAGGAGCTGGGTGAAGTCCCGGCCGTTAATTGGCACCGTTTCGACCGTTTCATTGGAGAGGTTCTCACCGATGGATGCGTCGGTCATATTGATGATGGGAGCGGTCTCAATCACCTCGACCGTATCGGTCACCTCGCCGACCTCAAGCTCGATGTTCACCGTCTGGCGGTCTCCTCCCCCCAGAACGATTCCAGTTTGGCGGTACTCGCGAAAGCCCGATATCTGCGCGGAGAGCACGTACTCTCCAACCGGGAGACCACTCAAGACGTAGACTCCGGTGTCATCGGTCGTCTGAGTCCGGACAAAGTTGGTCTCCTGATGGGTCGCCGACACGTCCACGCCGGGCACTCTGGCGCCGCTGCTGTCCGTGATCGTCCCTGACAACTCCCCTCTCAATATTCTCGTCTCCTGGCCCAGCACAGAGGACGCTGAGACCAAGCTCAGCGCGACGTTTACCAACAAGGCCAGCCGAATTTTCTGACTCATGGTCGCCACCTTCGACCGCCACGGAACTCCTATCCTGTCTCCGGTTTATGGGTGATCCTGCACCAATTCACCGACAGACGGATTGGGCGTCGTCTGAGCGATCTTCTAAATTTTTGGGAAAGATTCTCGATAAATATAGCAGGTAAAGTTCCAAAAACAAACAAATTAAATATTGAGCCTTTTGCAAAATTCGTCAGGTAGCAAGATTTATTGAGTGAAGCCTGATTGCTGATGCCCACCATCAGCCAATGCATGTTTCGCCGGCCAACGAAGTACTCTTCGGAAAAATTCTGCCTTCTCCACAGAGACACACCCATGAAGGCGATCACCGTGAAGTAGATCAACACCACTGCGGTGTCGACGGGTCCGATGACGCCAAACATGCCTTTTCCTCTAGGTGTAGTGTCTAATGGAAAGTGATGAGGTCATCCGGGCCGATTGCGATCCATCCGTCACTTCGGCTCCAGAAAGTCCAGATTGAAACGCGAGAAGGTAACGAACGCGTAGCCGCCCCGCTCCCAGATGACTCCAACGCTTTTATCCTTCAGGATAGTGAGGTCTGAATAGGCTGCCCGGTCGTTCGAGATCACTTTTTCCCCGGTAAAGGTTTTCCCCTCGTCATAGCTGGCGCGCAGCACCAGTGTCTTGCGTCCGGGTCCCTTGGGGCCTGTCCACAGGATCCGATTTCGATCGTCTCCAGCCGCCTTCAAGGAGTAACGCTCGATCCCGGCAGCGATCGGCGGCACAATCTGGCCGTCTCTGGCCGGCAACCAGGTCCTGCCCCCGTCGCGGCTGGCTGTCAGCCAGCGATTCGGCTCACGATCCTGGCGAGAGTCCATCAGCAGAGTTCCATCGGTCAGCTCGACCAACTGACTCTCGCTGGTGGAACGTTTGGCCAGTTGGCCCCGTTTCCAGGTCTTGCCGTGGTCGTCGCTATACAAGGCAAACGCCGTCCAGGTACCGGGTGTCAGGTTGCCCTGAGAATCCTTCCGGGCGGTGATCTTGGCGACGGGGAAGATCAACCGGCCGCGACTGTCCTGAATCGCACCCCCGGGACCGAAATAGGCGCCACCCCACTGGTTGACGTCCCGGACAGCTCTTGTGATATCCACCGGCTCCGACCAAGTCAGGCCGTTGTCCTCGCTATAGCGCGCCCATGCCTGGGCGTCGTCAGTGCCGGGTCGAACCGTCAAGCTGCTGCGATCCGGCTTGTTCCTGCCGTGAAGCAACCAGATCCGGCCTTTTTCTCGATCGACCACGGTGGCCGCATTGCAGGAGGACCAGCGCTCACCCGGATCATCCAACACCGTCATCCGGGACCAGGTCCGACCACCGTCGGTACTCCGTTTCAAGGCGAGGTCGATGTCGTTCCCCTCCATGCCAGGATCATGGGCGTTGTACTTTCGGGCTTCTACAAACACCAGCAGCGTGCCGTCGGGAGCCGTCTCGATGATCGGGATACGATAGGTGTGGTAACCCTCCTGGCCGGACTGGAAGACATCCACATGAGTAAGACTCAAGTCGTCCAAAGCCAGGACGGAAATGGCCCAAACCAACAAAGTGATCGCAATGGAGGGTAGCTTCATGACCTCGACTCCGTTCGGGTGGAATGCCGAATGCCGTTTGCGACGGCTCAGGTCCGGTTTGCGCTCCGGGCGCTTCGAGCCAGCTATCGCGATGACCGACCAGAAATGATTGATTGCCTGAGACTTAATCTATCATATTGCGAGGGCTGCCACCTAATCCAAAGATGCCCCAACCCGCTGAGGTCCCGACCCGCGTGCGCCGGCAACCTCATTGTCCGGTTCGCGGAAACTTGTCGCTGAACCAGGGACAGTTGTATCCTACAGACGGCCTTTTCAAGTGCTGGTACGAGGACTGGCGGATCGATGATCTGTCCAGAGCCAAATCCTGGATCCGGCCCTCGGACCGCAAGCTCTGCCTGGATCTTCACCGATCCTGTCCCTCCCGGGTGCTGTACGCCCAGTCCGAAGACGGGATCGCCTGGGAAAAACCGGCCTGGGAATCGTTGCCGAAAAGGGCCGGAAAGCCAACGTCGTCCAGGACATGCGTAACCCCACCGACGGCGGCTGGATCGCGCCCAGCTATCCCCATCGGTTCAGCCAGGAAAGGCGGCGGCGTATATTCCGGATGGAAAGCAGCGACATGATCCACTGGTCCACGCCGACCCCGCTGGTTGTTCCGGACTACGACGCCGACAACATCGACGACGAGTTCTACGGCATGGAGCAGTTTCGGATCGGCGACGATTGGCTGGGGCTGCTCAACGTCCTTCACAACACCGAAAACACCATGGACGTCCAGTTGACCTATTCACGCAACGGGAAGGATTTCAAACGGATCCGTCCGGGACAACCCTGGCTGGCCCCGGGGAACGAAGGGAGCTGGTATCCATACATGGCCACCGTGTGCAGCAAGCCGATCGAGGTGGGGGACGACCTGTACGTGTACCACGGCGGCGCCAATGTCCATCACGACTGGTGGATGGTGGGATTCCACGAGGGACTGGAGGTTGCCGAAAGCGGCAGGTTGGACCGGGTGAACTACGCCTTGGGCCTGGCCAAAATGAAGCGGGACCGCTTCGTCTCGCTGGCCGCGGGTCCGGCCCGCACCGGGATTCTGGCGACCCGGCCCATCTTTCCCACCGGAGGCGGCCTGGTGGTCAACCTGAAATGCCACCCCGGAGGCCGGTTGCAGGCGGCCATCGCCGACGGACAAGGAAACGTCCTGCCCGGATTTGAGCGGCAAAACTGCCGGACCGTCGCGGCCGACGGCGTCAGATGCGCGCTGAGGTGGCGAGGGCAATCCAGGCTTCCCGCCGAGAGATTCCTGAAACTGCACTTCTTCCTGCAGAACGCCGAGCTGTTCAGTTTCCAGTTCGTCGAGGAGTGAGAGGAATCAACCCGGGGTCACATAGGAGAGATCCCAGTCCCCCAGCCTGGTGAGAGTGCTGCCGGGCCGTTCCTGCTTGGGAGAGCCCTGGCGAACCCAGGATTGAAGCTCCTCGCGCTGGCCGAGGCGCCGCAAGGCGTTCCAGGAGGCGCTGAAGTCGTTGCGGGCGTTGGTATCCCAAAAGAAAAGGTGTTCGATGCCGGCCCCGTAGAGGGCGTGAGCCCGTTTCCGGTAGTCCTCCGGAGCCACCTGGCGCGGCATGAGGTTGAGCGCCAACCGGCAGGACGTGCCTCGGGTGATCCTCTGAAAGAACCGGGCATCGCCGGGATCCGTCCAGGAAACGGCACCGCTGTTCAATCCCGTCACCGAAGTGTAGGGGATGATGGCGTTAACCAGTCCCTCCCGAACCCAACCTTCCACATCCATGGCGTTGTAGAGGTTCTCCTCCCGGCTGCTCATCACGATGGCCGTGACCTGAATCGGCTTTTTCCGGTTCTGGTCCCGGGCCGCCTCGTCCATGGCCTGGCGAACCTCCCGCATGAACCGGGTCAGATAGGTGGCGCGGTAGGAGAGCCAACGGGGGTCTTTTGCATCCAGTGCGGTTGGGTCTTGTCCGTACCGGGATTTGAAGCCCTCGACTATGGGAGGCTCGTATTCCACCAGTGGCGGGCGGCGATTGTAGAGGAGACAGACCCCGTCGACGGAATAGCCAGCGACTTCCTTCAGGATGGAGACCACGAACCGCCGGACTTCCGGGTAGGCGTAGGAGAGGCGAGGGGTATTGCGACCCCGGCGATCCACCCCACGCCATTCGGGATGGCGATCGTAAAACCCCCGACTGTTCCACTCCCGGTGCGGAACCGGGAAGTGAAATCCGGCCGTCCGGTAGGCCGCGTGAAATTCCAGGCCGGCCTCATGACAAGCCTCCAGGGCCACTCGAAAGGGATCGATAGTCTTCCGGCGCAGGGTACGCCAGCTCTCCGCGGCCAGCCGGTCCCCGACTCGGTAGGGGTCCTCGATCCAGTCGTCCGAGGGCATCATTCCGATCCTGGTGAAATAGTTGCAGCGATCCCCGGAGGCGGCTTCCCAGTACAGCCTGGAGAAATCGGTGTCGCGAAAGGGCTCGATCTCACGCCGGATGTCGGCCGCGCTGACGGGTCGAAAGGAGTAATGGTAGCTCCAGGCATCGTTGTGGGCCCAGAGCCGCCGGTTCTGCCCGCCTTCCCGCTCTTCCTTCAGGCGCCGGACTTCCTCCTCGGACAAGGGCACCAGCTTGATATAGGCCACCCAGGCTCCGTGGGACGGATTGCCCACCGAGCCGGGCTGATCGGGAACCACCTGGGAGGTCCATTGCTCCATGACGATGTCCTGCTCCGTCAGATCCGCCGCCTTCCAAAAAACGTCGTCGATGCGGTACCTCCGGCTCGGATTCGAACGATGGGAGATCAGGGAGAAGGCGGTGTCGGTCTTCAGGCGCACCAACAGCCGGGTGTTGTCCTCGTTGTAGCCGTAGGACCGGATTCCGAAGTAGATGGCGTGCCAGCCCTTCTGGTCCAGGGGACAGGTCACCGGCGGCGCCGCTGTGTTCTGTCCGGCGACCAGCATGGTTCCCTTCACTCGATCGGTTTCGTAGTCCAGAAGCCTCCAGCGATTCCTCCGAGGTTTGCGGGAAAGCGAAGAGGCCGGCAGGCAGCGCCCCAGGTCGGTGAGGTAGATTGCTTCCCCCGCGTCCGAGGAGCCTGCCGCGGACGCGTGTGGCGCAGCCGTCAAGGATGACAGAGCCACGGAGGCTCCCGATACCATGGCCGCTGCCCGCAAGAACTCGCGGCGGCCCACCCGATATGGCCGGGGTGCGTTTCTATTGATGTTCATGATGGCGTCGATTCTATCGCCTGGACCTTCCAAGGTCAACAGTACATCACCATGCCTGTGCCAGCCTGTGGCTTGCCCGACAGAGAGTGCCACAGGCCGCCTACCGGTACAACCAGTCCACTTCGAACCAGGTGATCTGGGTCACGGCCAGACCGTTGGTAGCTTGCTGCCCCGCGCAGTAGCCCAGCAGGACCCGGTCTCCAACGAACTCGATGGCGGTGTAGCAATACCACCCTCCCGGATCGTCCTCCAGGACCTTCATGTCCCGCCAGGTCTGGCCGTCGTCTTGAGAAATGGCCGCGTTGAGGGGTGTCCGCCTCCCGGCGCCTCTGTGGTCGGGCTCGAAGTTGTCATTCCACACCAGCAGGAGATCGCCCGTCTTGGGAATCCGTTCGATGCTGGCCGGTGAGCGCGGCGAACGGATCAGGCTGGGCACAGGCGTCGACCAATTCTCGCCCTGGTCGCCGGAATAGGAGAGATACTGGCTTCCCGAACTGGTTCGCATGAACATCATCAAACGGCCGTCTTTCAATTCCACCACTCCTGGCTCCTGCAGGTGCACCGGCTCACCTTCGGCCGTCTTGGGCGTGGTGATAACCGTCTGACTCCGGCGCCAGGTTCTGCCACTGTCATCCGACAGATAGCACATCGTGTGACCGTAAGGAGTCGTCCCCTCCCACCCGGGAGCGTTGTGCAGCGCCACCGGGGCGATCAGGCGTCCTCCCGGGAGTTGAACCACGCGATCGTTGTTCAGGACGTAGTAGCCGATCTCTTCATCGGGTATGATTTCCAATGGCTCGCTCCAGGTTCGGGCCTCATCGCTGGAGAGGCGCAACACCGGGCGGTCATCCTCGGTCGAGTTCTTGCGGAGGTAGAACAGCGCGATCTCGCCGCTGGCCAACCGTAGCAAGGACACCGACATGATGTTCATGCCGCCTTCGTTCTCCAGCACCTGTACATCCTCCCGGGTCCAGCTCCGACCTGCATCGGTAGAGTACCGCGATGCCAGATAAGCCGGATCGTTATCGCCCCCCTCGCCCGCATAGTAGTGGGTATAGATGAAAAGGATGCGGCCGTCCTTGAGCTGTATGAAGTCCCCTTCGGAATTGCGGGGATTCCCCTCCTTGGGAGGCAGCAGGCGAATCTTGGTCACTCCGTTTTCCTTCACGCCGTCCATGGTTTCCATCTCCCGTGGCTCCTCCCGGCTGCAGGAGGTGAGCACGAACATCAACAAAAACACCCCGAAATACCATCCTTTGAATCCATAACGATCCATAGTTGCCAATCCTCCTTTCACCGTTGGTTCAGCCTTGGCCGGCATTCCGAAGCCGACCGGAGTACCAACCGCGGTCCGGGTTTCCCGCGAGGGCATCAATGGTAGCGCACCCACAGCTCGACCTCGGTCAGCTCCAGCTTGGCAGTGACCATCGCATTGCGTTTTCTCAGGAAGAAACGGACCTCGTTCCTGCCGGGCGTGGGATAGGGACCCGAGGTCAGGTCGATCTCGATCCAGCGCTCGCCGAAGGCCACCGGGTCGGCCTGGCAGCGCTGTTGCTGGCGGGGAATGGGTGCTCCGTTCAGATGGACCTCCCATTCGTCGCTTTCCGGGGTGATCCCGGGGACGCCCAACTTCAGATTCACTTCCTTGACCAGCCCGGTGGCCGCTGCCGCCGGGAGATCATCGCCCACAATCAGGGATATGGAATGGCCGGCGGCCCGGGTGTCCAGCTTCTTGGGAATCTGCCTGGGGATGTCAGCCAAGTCGTGCCTTGCATTGGGCAGCAGGAAGTAGTGCTTGTCTCGCAGCCGGATGCCCTCGGGGTCGCCGATCTCCCGCAGGATTCTGCGGTCGTCCTGGCAGAGGGGGTGGGGGCGATGGTTGAAGAAGTTGTAGAGGTAGAGGCTGTCTACCCCTGCCTGCCAGTATCTGGAGGCCGCCGCCCGGAACTGCTCGTCGCTGACGTCCATTCTCTGCTCCAGGCAGGGCGACACCGCGATGGAGGTTCCGGAGGTCAGCTCCAGGAATTCTTCCACCGGAACCTCCATGTTGAACCGGATGTAGTGCTTGGGCACGACCGAATCCACCAGGCCCTCCTCGATCCAGGCCCGAACGTCCAGTCCGATCCCAAGGGCTCCTTCCAGGGTCCTCGGCACCAGCACCTGGAGCTGTAATTCCCTCCCCTTCTCACGCGCGATTTCCTGCATGCGGCGGCGCACCTTCCTCACGAATTCCGTCATGACGGGGGCCTTGCCGCGGGCCTCCTCCGGCTTGAAGTAAAAGGGGTGCCTCAGGAAATCGAGCTCGAAGCCTTCGATGTCATAGCGCTGGCAGGTTTCTTCGATGATGGCCAGGTGAAAGTCGTGGATCTTCGGATGGGAAAAGTCGAAGAGATGCCGGGAATAGTGCTTTGTATTGCCGCCGATGCGCAATTCCGGGTGCTGGTGCCAGAAGGTTCCGGTCCAGAAATTCTTCTCCGGCCCCTCCCTGGAGTAGGCGAAATGGGCGTCGTTCATGCGCTGGCTGACAAAATACTGCAGCCCCCGCTGGTGAGCGCGCTCGGCCAGCACCCGCACCGGGTCGTTCCCCTGCTCCACCAGGTGGCGGGCGTTCTGCCCTCTCCGAAAATCGAAGGCGCTGGAGTACTTCCCCTTGGCCAGGTCCCAGGCCCTTTCTCCCACCTTGGTGTCGTGCAGGAAGACCCGCGGGAGCACCAGGCAGTAGACGTACCGGTCGACCGGGGTTCCCGAGAACTGATCCACCAGGTCGGTGAGCTCCTCCACCTTCATGGGATAGCGGTGGGGGATGAACACCACGCTGTTGCCGTCGTCGTTATAGATCAGGCGAGGCTTGCCGTTCCGGCTCCGAGTTTCGCGCCCGGAGCCCGAGCTCGGCGCCGTTGCTGCCAGCAGCCCGGCGGCTCCGGCCCCCACCTTGAGAAATTGTCGTCTTGTGGCCATGGAAGAGACACCTTTCCCTGTGCGTTCCCTTTTTGACGCCGGCGGGGCCGGCGCTCAATGGGTGTTGATGGACTTACGGACAGGCTACCAGAATTGCTGCTGTCTGGAAAGGCAGAGTATTGTGGGCTGGCGCCGACGGACTGCTCCGTGGGCGTCAACCGGCCGCAAGCCGACGGAAAGCCTCAACGACTGTTCGGTTAGCGAACCCGCGGTGCACTCACGGGGTGGGCCAGCAGCGGCGGGCGGGGAATATTTCCGGGGGGCCGTCTCAGCGCCAGGTCTTCGAACAAGAGCGATGGAACGACCAGCGAGACAACCGAGGGCGGCCCCATGAAACCAGGGGAAGAAAAGGGGAGGTTCATCCGGAGACGAAGGGTTGTATGGTGGGAAGTCAGAACATCGGTGGCGGCCACGATCTCCCGGAAGCTGGACGCACTGAGGCCCAGAAGCACCGCCTTGCGAATCAATTCCTCACGCCCGTCGGGAAATATCTTGTAGGCCTCGCTTACAGGCTTGAGCTTCGGTCTCCCCTCCTCACCCGGCATCGCGAAAAAGAAATCCCGGTCTCGGGACAAGGTCATCTCGGGACTGCCCACACGCCGGACCACAATTCCGAAATTCAGGCCCCGCTCCTCCACCAGGTTGAGCAACTCCTGCCTGATTTCCTCCGGCTTCAACCCGTTCCTCGGCATCAGGAAGAGGTTGGAGGGACTTGGTCCCGTATTTCTTCGATTCCCCGTACTGTTGGACACCCCTGAAACCGGGGTGCGGGTGGCAAGCAGGGTCTTGAGAATGCCCCTTTGGACGATTGTTGTGCGGCGGGAGCGCACCCCCTCATCATCGACCTCATACCCCCCCAGCAGCGGCGCTTCGCCGTGCATCCCGGCCGTGGGGTCGTCGACGACGCTCAGAAACCGGGGCAGGACCCTGGAGCCCAGCTTTTCCAGAAACGGATTTTCGGGACTGGATCCGAATCGACCGAACATGGGATTGTCGGCGATGGGGGTCCGCAGCGCCAGCAGCCTGGGCGCCAGTATCTGGTTCACCAGCTCCGCCGCGGCCTGCCCTTCAAACAACACCGGACCGCTGTAACGCTCTACAAACCCGGCTTCCCGGAGCCGGCCCAGCCGTTCAGCCGTGGCCCGAATCCTTGCCTCCAGTTCGGCCTGGTCGGGAAGGTCCTCCCACTGACGGCCGCGGGCGACCACGAAGTCCTCCAGCTGTGTCCCGCCCTCGGCTTGGGTGGACGCCAGAGCTTGTATGGAGGCGGAGGAGAAGTTCCTGACATAGGAAGAACCTTCACTGTTGACGAAGTAAACCTTTCCGCTATTCACGCCGGCGCTGACCCGGGAGTCGAAGATGTGCGGCATCTCCTTGAAGAGGGCGGACAGCTCCTGCACCACCGCCTCCAGCCGAGCCTCGTCGGGCAGTGGCGCCAGCCGGCTTTCGTCTCTGTACTCAACCGGTTCTTCACGGCTGAAGTCAGGAATAATCTCGACCCGCGTCTTGTTCTGAAGGGTGGCGCGCTTCTTGGCAAGGCTGTGGACGGCCTTTTTGTAGGCCCCGTCGGTAGCCAGCCAGATCTGCCGCCTCAGCTCCTTGTAGTCGTCTCGCAGCGGGAGAGACACCGGAAACCCGTCTCGGAACACCCTGGAACGCAATCGACCGAAATCCATGAAATTGGTGTTGTCGAGGTCGTGATCTCCGACCCTCAGCTCCACCGACAGGAATCGACTGCCGGTGCCGCGGCCGCGACCGAGCAGGCCGCCCAGAATGGCCGTGCTGCCCCGGCCTTCCGATTCGCGAACCCAGTAGGCCACGTAATAGGGCTTGTCCATATCCTCCAGTTGCAGCCTTTCCATGGTTCGACCCATCTCGTCCCGCAAGGCTTTCATGAGCAGGCTTTCCTGGGCCTGAAGCGGGAAACCGGTCAGCAGAACAGTAATCCAGAGAGTGCAAATGGCGCCGCGTTTCATGGGAATGCTCCTCCACAGCCGTCATGCAAGGTTACGGTGACTCCCAGGGAGGGGGAAGGATCGGAAGTCGTTCCGGGGATTTCTCTTTCTTCTGAACCTCGATCTGCGAAACCAGCACAGCCGGAGAGACGGCAGACACCGGCACGCCTCCCGACTCGGCACCACACATGCCGTTAAAGGACTCGAATTGATCGTCCGCGGCCGCGATCTTACTGAAGGAGGTTAGCGGCGTGCCAATGAGGTCCACGCCTCGCACCAGTTCCTCGCGCCCGTCGGCGTAGATCCGGTACACCAGGGTCGGCAGTACGTTAAAGGAATTCGGCGTGAACCTGCCGGTCATGGTGAACCCGCCCTGGACGTCCTTGAAATAGAGTCCGAAGGGTTTGTCCTCCCGCTTGAGGCTGTCGATCAACATGGCCTTGAGCTCTTCGCGGGAGTGGGACCGGGTGACCTCGACGAAAAGGTTCGACTGGCGCGCCACCGCCGCCAGGCCCGACTGTTTTCGACCGTGCCCATTGGAGCGGGAGAATCCCTCGACCGGAGTCCGGGACATCAGGAAGTTCTTCAACACTCCCTTTTCAATGACCGGCACCCGCCGAGCCTTCACCCCCTCATTGTCGTAGCGGTAGGCCCCGACCAGGTCCATCTCCCCCCTGCGCCGGACAGTGGGGTCGAAAATGACCGAAAAGGTCTCCGGCAGCACCTTCTGGTTTACCATCTTCTTGAAGGTCTGGCCCTCCTCTTCCCTCTTCTGGCGGTGGCCTTCGACCCGATGGCCCAGAATCTCATGGAAGAACACTCCGCTGGCCCGGCCGGAGAGGATGGCCGGACCGGTAAAGGGATCTACCAGAGGGGCCTCCCGCAGGGCCTTGAGATCGGCAATCATTTCCTCGACGGTCTCCAGTATCTGGCTGTCGTCAGGGAGTCCCTCGGGAGTGAAGGAGAAGAAGGACTCGTAGCGCGGCAGCTCCATCCCGTCCTCGGCCTTGGTGTAGGCCATGATCATCAGGCGGTAGTAGGATTGAGAGGTCCGAATCTCACTGCCTTCGCTGTTCACGTACCAGCGAGTCTCCACGCTCGCCGACAGCGTGGCGTCGGCAGAGTAGATGTAGCCGGAGCCGGAAAAAGGAGCCGTGTAGCTGCGCAGCTTCTCCTCCCAGGTAGTCCGGTCGTAATCCAGAGGCAGCGGCTCCTCCAGCCATTTCTGAGCGGGTTCGGCCGAGAAGTCTCCGGCTTGATCCTCCTCTTCCACCTTGACCTGCACGTTGGCCCTGACCTTGGCCAACTGCTCCACGGCGGCCTTGTACTGCTGGTCGGTGCGGCGCCAGAGGATGCTGCGAAGGGCCTCCGGATCCTCCAGGGGCGCCTGCTGGTAGGCGTAACGAGGGAAATTGGACAACCTGTCTCCCCGGATGGAGTGGGTGTTGTCCAGCTCGGGGCTGCCCACCCGGAGATCGACGTCGACCACGGCGTGATCACCCTCCGAGCTTCCGGTAACGTTCCCGAATGAGGCTCTCACCGAAAATCGCCGATTTCCGGTGACCTCGTAGCTGAGAAAGTAAAGCGGCGTCGGCTGTTTCGAGAGCGCTTCGACCGAGCGCTGCAGCTCTTCCTTCATGGCGTCCAGCACCGGAGTGGCTCCGCGGGCCGGATGGCCGGTCAGGATGGAAGCCGCCACCAGCAGGGTTGGGAACAGGAGGCCTCGGGGAAGTGATCTCATTCCGCACCTCTCGTCAAGAACGAATTACAGGTATTGACCGTGAAAGGGTTATTAAAACCATTGTAACCGTAAAAATCGCCCACCGATCAAAATTCCGCCAGGGACATGTACCGAAGCCGGGAGGGACTGCACCCGCCCGCTGAGGCGGTCCGACCGCGCCCCGAACCCATCCCTTGGTCGAGGGAGCGACTGCCTGCGGACCCTGGCCGTCAGCGCGGCTGTTTCCAGTCGAGGTGCTTGCGCAGAAAGCGGAAGGTACCTTCACCGTGGATCTCGTGTTCTCCTTCGAACCATTCGATCTCGGTGCGGCTGCCCAGGCCCAGTTCCCGGTAGAGACGCCGCACCTTGGCGTATTCGTGGGCGACCCACTCGTCCAGTCCCACGGCGTCCCGATGGCCGCGCTCCACCATGAAGGGACGGGGGAAGATCAGGTAGGCCATCTCGGCATAGTTGAAGCTCGTTCCCAAGCCGAACTCCGGCATTTCGTACTCTCCGGTGAACATGTAGCTGTTGGGCCACTCCACGGTCACGTTCTTCCAAATCCACTGGTTGAAATCCCCGGAGCAAATGGAGAGGGCGTAGTCCTCCAGAACAGCCGGGACTCTCATGGCGGTCTTGCCGCCGTAGCTGAGGCCGTAGAAGCCGATCCGCTCCCCATCCACCCAGGGAAGGGTCTTCAGCCAGTCCAGGATCCGGCGGTGCTGGCCCACGATGAAGGAAAAGATGGAGAGCTTGAGGGGGTTGGCCTTGCGCTGCAGCACCCGGAAGCGGTCTCCTCCCCGGTAGGGGTTGTGGGGGGCGAAGACAATGAATCCCTCATCGGCCAGGCGGGAAGCAAAGGCCCGATAGTAGCGAAAGTCAGCAACGTCGGTCCGGACCACGTCCCGGGGAAGCCCCTCCAGACCATGCTGAGCCACCACCACCGGGCGGCGTTCGCCCGGCTGAAGATCCTTGGGGACCAGGAGAAGACCCCAGGCGAAGACATCGGGCCAGACGTCGAGCGCCACCTCGTACCCCGTCCATTTTGAGGTCTCCCGCCAGCGGCGTGAACGCGGGTTGGCGGCAACCATGGGTTCCTCGATCTTGCCCAGGACCTCCTTCCGGAAGGTGGAGCGCCAGCGGGCTGCCTCACGGGTGAAGGTCTCGACCGACTCCCACCCGGCCCGCTTCAGATAGCGTTGGTCCCGGATTCGGTCCGAGACTCGCAGCAGGTCCTGAAGCGTCCCCTGGATGCCGCGGACCAGGCGCCGCTGCTGCTCGACCGCATCGGGTCCCGTCCCCCTGCGTTTGGGCGCCGCGCCCGGAACTGCCGCAACCACCGCATTTTTCGCCAAGGGCTCCAGCAACCCCTGCAGCGCCGTCTCCGACCCCACCGGAACTGTACCGGCCCGCGGGTCCGCGGGCACCAGCCGGACCCGGTCCCCGGCGCCGCCGGGAAGAGCCCGCGCCCACTGCTTGAGTCGATTGAACTCGGAGATCACCCTCTCGGCCGGTGGAGTCTCGATCCTGCCGGGAGCGGCCACCGACTTGCGACCCTGTGCAGGGGGAGGCGGACCCTCCACCCGAGGGGCCCGCGAGTGCTCGACGACCAGGGTGCGCGGCAGCACCAGGCTTCCGATCTCGGCGTCCCCGAACTCGGTCAGCAGGGCCCAGACATTGCGGTAGATCGGTTCCTGCCAGATCCGCTCCCGAGCGGAAAAATAGCCGCTCACCAGGCAGGCATCGATTCTCGGGTCCGCCGCCGCGGCATAGAGCGCGATGAGCCCCCCCTCGCCCTGCCCGGCCAGGCCAATCCCGGCTCCCGGCGAGGATCTAGACTCCAGCCAGTCCACCAGGGCCAGAACCTTCTGAACTTCGTATCCGATGGGGTGGCGTCCCAGGGGGTAGGCCATGCGGTAGAGCCATTCCCGGTGAGTCATGTTGGTCATGGCGCGACTGGCCGGCTCGAGAGCCGGGTTGCCCGAAAACCGGCTGCCGCGGTCGACCAGGGCCGGCACGATCACCTGACAGCCGGACTCGGCCAGGCGAAGGGCGAAGCGGTCCTCGGGCCGAACTCCCGGCTGCACTCCCACCAGTTGCTGCGGGGTGACATCGGCATCCGGCAGCGCTATCACCTGGGCAATGGGAGGCCGATGCCTGGGCCGGACCAGCAGTCCCTCGCCCTCCAGGCCCGGCACCACGTCCCAACGGACCCGCCAAACCGTCACCGAATCGCTTTGGGCCAATGGCGCGCCTCCCTCGGCCGAGAGGAATTCCAGCCGGGCCGGGGACCTGCGGTCGACCACTCCGATGATCCCGCGGAAACGCTCCCGGTTGGCCTCGACCGACCGGACGTAGTCGGAATCCGAGGAGAAATCTCTCTCCCAGAAAGCCGCTCGACCTTCAGGCGCCGCCTCCAGGCGCCGCATCAGGAAACGGTCGATCCCGGCCACCATGCGAGCCGACAGATCGCCCTCCCAGGTCAGCTCGGTGGTGCCGGGAAGGCGCCCGGGTTGCTGAGCCGGCGCGGCCGAACCGACCTGAACCAGCAAAACCAGTCCAAATAGAAGAATTCTTGTTCTCATGGGCCTCACCATTGTGTCCCGAAACGCAAACGCCCGCAATGGGAGTAGAATCTGTCCAAGCGTCACCTAATCTTGAACGGGCTGAAGGAGGGGAAAGTATGAATACCGGAAGAGAATCCATCAAACCGTCTAATCCGGTCCGGATGAAACTTGCGGCTTGCCTGGCCTTGGTCCTGGCCGCGGCCGGGTGCGGCGGGCCCGCGCCTGCCGGGTTGGAGGTCACGTCGTCCCAACGCGTGCATCCGGTGCTGATCCGGAACGAGCACAATCCCCTGATGCGGCTGACGGTTGAATCCAAAGACCCCGGCCACCGCGTCCTATCCTTCACCTTCCGACTGAGCGGTACCGACGATCCCAACGACATTGAATCGCTCGAGTTGTTCTATTCGGGCGACGGGGAGGATCTTCAGGCCGGGAACCGCTTCGGCGATCCCGCCGGCCCCGCCCCTGAACTGGTCTTCCGCGGAGATCGGGAACTCCCGCCGGGGAAACACGTCTTCTGGCTCTCGGTTCGGTTGCAGCCCGACGCCGACCTGGGGCGCCGGGTGGATGCGGTCTGCACCTCCGTGGAGACCTCGGCCGGGACGGTGAAACCCGGGGACGAGACTCCCGAGGTCAGCAAACGCATCGGGGTGGCTCTGCGCAAGCACATGGAAGAAGGGGTGCATACCTACCGCATCCCTGCTCTGGCCACCACTCCCAAGGGCACGCTGCTGTGCGTCTACGACATGCGGAGACGAAAATCGCGCGATCTGCAGGAAGACATCGATGTCGGGCTGAGCCGCAGCACCGACGGCGGCCGAACCTGGGGGACCCAGCGGGTGATCATGGACATGGGGGAATGGGGCGGGCGGCCCCAGGAGGAAAACGGCATCGGCGACCCGGGCATCCTGGTCGATCCCAAGACCGGAGAGATCTTCGTCTTTGCCGTTTGGATGTGGGGAAAGCCCGGCAAGCACCAGTGGGTGGAGGACGGCTCCGAGCCCGGATACGACATCGCCAGGAGCGCCCAGTTCATGATGGCCCGCTCCGGGGACGACGGCCTTTCCTGGACCCGGCCGCAGAACCTCACCCGCAAGCTGAAGCAACCGGAATGGTGGCTCTTCGCCCCGGCGCCCAATCAGGGGATCGCTCTTTCCGACGGCACCCTGGTCATGCCCACCCAGGGGCGGGACCGGACCGGGTACCCCTTCGCCAACATCACCTACAGCCGCGACCACGGCGCCACCTGGACCGTGAGCAACCACGCCTTCAGCGGCGGCAACGAAAGCCAGGCGGTCCAGCTCGGCGACGGGTCCATCATGCTGAACATGCGCAATGACAAGAAAGACCCCTACCGGGCCGTCTATGTGACCCGGGACCTGGGCCGGACCTGGGAACCGCACCCCACCGACCGCAAGGCCCTGGTGGAACCCAACTGCAACGGAAGCCTGTACCGGTTCGACTACCGGGAAGGGGACGAGTCCAAGACGCTGCTGCTGTTTGCCAATCCCAACTCGACAGAGGGGCGGCACCACCACACCCTGAAGCTCAGCTTCGACCAGGGCATGACTTGGCCGGAGGAGTACCAGATCCTGCTGGATGAAGGCCGGGGGCGTGGCTACCCCAGCATCAGCCGGGTAGACGATCGCCACATCGGAATCGTGTACGAGGGAAGCCAGGCCGACCTGACCTTCGAGAAGCTGTCGCTGGAGGAGTTGCTGAAGCGGTGACCGGCAAGGAAAGCGCACCCACCGCTCTGATGCCGGATAAGCCGAGCCCCCGCCCCGCCGTGCGGACCATTCGAGAGTGAAACAATCAGATATCGACCGTCCCTTCGGGACCTTGGTATCTCGTCGCGGTTAACCTCAACGCCTTCGTGGTCCTTCGTGCCCCTTCGTGGGTAACTCTTTTTTCTTTTGTCTTTATTCGTTTGTTTCAGGTAGGCCGTCTCAAGGTTTGGCGGCGACCACCCGGTTCTTGAGGACCCCGACCCCGTCGATCTCCACCGTGACCTCGTCCCCCGGCTGCATTCCCTTGGTGGTTCCGGGGGTGCCGGTGAAGATCAGGTCTCCGGGCTCCAGGGTCACATACCTGCTGATAAAGCTGACGGTTTCGGCAATCCCGTGAATCATGTCGGAGATGTGGGCCTGCTGGCGGACTTCCCCGTTCAGCTTGAGCACCATCTTCAGTTTGCTGTAGTCCACGCCCGAGAGAATGTAGGGGCCCGTCGGGCTGAAGGTGTCGGCGGCCTTGGCCCGCCACCACTGCACGTCCCCCTTCTGCCAAGTCCGGGCGCTGATGTCGTTGCCGCAGGTAATCCCCAGAACATGGTCGAGAGCGGCCTCCTCGGAGACATTGCGGGCCCGCTTGCCGATGACGACCACTACCTCGGCTTCGTAGTGCACCGGATCGGTGTCGGCGGGCTGGACGATCTCGCCGCCCTGGGCCAGCAGGGAGGAGGGCAGTTTGATAAAGGGCTGCGGATGGGGGCTCGGCTCGGCATCCTCGTCGAGGTGGGACTTGTAGTTGCCCGCCAGCGCCAGCACTTTGGAGGGGTTCTTGCTGGGCACCAGAACGGTGACGTCGGCCAGAGCGTGGGTGGTCTCGGTCTTTTCCCAGGTTCCGAACAGGTCGCCCTTGAGCTCTCGGACCCGGTCTCCCTCCAGGATGCCGTAGGCTTCGCCCTCACCCAGGCTGAAGCGAAGATATCGAGTCCCTCCATCCTGTCGAGCTCCGGCCTGGCAGGACTGCGATAATCCCACACCCGCCAGCAACAGCAATACCACCATCCGCTGTAAAGTCATCCCGACCTCCGTTAATTGGAAATTATCGCAAAAGGGGCGCCAGCATATCCCGACCCTTCCGGCACTGTCAACGTGGGCGCCCGCCCGCCCGGGTTTCAATTAGCCGCGAATGCGGCGGCAGCAGGTAGCCGTGGGCGTAAGCCCATGGAAAGAGGCAGCTAAACTCCCGAGCCGCGTAGGCGGCGACAGCAACCATTCCTGGTTTTCAATCCAAAACAAGCCCGAGACCCAGCTTGGCCATCAGGGCTACGGGAGGGACTGGCCGGAGCGTTTCAAGGCACGGTTGCTGCCCGTGGCACTTTCGCCGCCGTCGGCGAAGAGGCAGGCGCCGGTGACGAAGGAGGACTCGTCGGAAGCCAGAAAGAGGGCGCAGGCTGCGATCTCCTTCGGCTCGGCGGGCCGACCGAGCATGGTGGGCCGCCCGAACTCTTCCCTGAACTCCTCGAGACTCTTCCCGGCCTCGGTGGCGCGCCGATGGTGAAAAGGGGTCATGGTGGGCCCCGGACACAGGGCATTGACCCGGATGCCGTCCTCGGCATGGTCCCGGGCCATGGCGCGGGTCAGGCCGGTAACCGCCGCCTTGGTGGTATCGTACTGAACCGAGTGGTAGCTGGCGATGAAGGCGCTGTTGGAGGCGATGTTGACGATGCTGCCCTTGCCGGAACGCCGCAGCACCGGGACCGCGGCCTGGGCGCAGAAGGCGTACCCCTTGACGTTGACGCCCCAAATGGTGTCCCAGCTTTCCTCGCTGGCATCTTCCACGGTGTGGTAGAGACGGATGGCGGCGTTGTTAACCAGAATGTCCAGCCGCCCGAAGCGCTCGACGGTACGCCGGATGAAGGCTTCGGCCTCGGCCTGGCGGTCCAGTCGGGCTTCCACGAAGAGAGCGTCACCTCCATCGGCCCCTATCCAGTCCGCAAGGTCGTTTCCGCGGGCGGCGTCCCGGTCGGCAAAGGCCACCCGAGCCCCCTCGGCCACAAACAGCCGCACCGTGGCTTCCCCAATGCCGGAAGCGCCTCCGGTGACCGCCGCCACCTTGCCGTCCAGTCTTCCCATCGGTTCTCACCTCGAAAACATCGGCGGTCCCGGACGGGCAAGCCCGCCCGCAGCACGGATCAACCCGGCGCCTCTGCCGTGGGGAAATCCGCCGGCATGCAGATCTCGATCACTTCGAAATCGTCGGAGAATTCCAGCACCTCGTGCTTGATGCTGGGAGGCTGGTACCAACTGTCGCCGGCCTCGAAACGGACCTCGCCGACATCTTCGAACTCGACCCGTGTCCAGCCGCGCAGCACGTAGTTCATCTGGAACTCCAGGTCATGGGTGTGACGCCCGCCGGGTCCGCTGCAGGATTCCGTGGCCCGGATGCAGTGGGCGAGTACCTTGCCCTTGGTGGCCGCAACGATGCCGAGGTCCCGATACTCGAAGTAGGAGCGGAGGCCCGTCTTCCATTCCGCCGACTTGTGAAACGCCATGGTGGTCATGCTACTAGTCCTCCCTGGGTTGGACGAGATTGATTAAGGATAGGCAGGCATTCTAATCCGAACCTCACTCCCCCGCTCCATCAAATTTCCGTTGAGGGCCGCTCGGTGAAGGGCTCCCGAGACTCCGCCAACAGCCTGAGGCCCTGCGCGAACGGATGGAGGAACTGGAAGCTCGGAGCGAGCAGCGGCAGGCGCACCTGAAGAGCCTGCCGAAGAAAGTGCCGGTCACCGACCCATGTCAGCAGGTCTGGATTTTAAGTACTTCCTTCTCCGGAGATCGACCAGTCCTCGCAATGGAGACCGCCCACCCGAACGAACTCCTGGGTGTTAGCGGTCACCAGGACCAAACCCCGCGCTAGCGCTTGACCCGCGATCAAGGTATCAAGAGGCCCGATCGGGCGTCCAATTGCTTCGAGGTTCGCCCGAACCGCACCTGCCGCACGGGCGTCCGCGGCATCGAAGGGAACGACTTCGAAAGCGATGAGATCGAGCAATTCAAGATTCCGGTTCGTGTATTTACTCTTGAAGGCACCGTAGTAAAACTCGTAGGTCACCGGAGCCGGTAACCCGAATTCTGAAGATGTGTGGCGCCGAACCCGATCAACAAGCGAGGGTGGCTTGCCGTTCAGTAACCCAATGCAAGCGTTTGTGTCGAGCAGATAGCGCATCACTCGAAGGCTGCGTCCAGGGCAGGCCGGACCTGATGCCCCTGCTGTTTGCGCCCTTCCGGCAAGAAATCCTTTGAGAACTTCCCTTCAATGGCATCAAGCCACGCCCAATCAGTGGCAACAGGCTCGAGGACGACGGCCGCCCCCTGCTTGCGGATGCGTACTTCCTCGCCGTCCATGCGGAATTCCTTCGGCAGGCGAACGGCCTGAGAGCGTCCGGACCAAAACAATTTCGCCGTCTTTGACATGGAGGACTCCCTTCCTATTGGTATATAGCATAGTAATATATCACGCCATTGGTGGACGGGCAAGGGATCACCTCACAAGACGGGGGAAATCGTACGCTAAGGCGGGGCTCTGCTTGGGCCGGACCCATGCGGTTCCCACCGGCAGGGTGGACGGGTGCGCCATCGCAGGGAAACCGAGCGACAACCCAAGGCAGAGGATGCGGGCGGGACGCCCGCGCTCCCGGGTGGGCCGCTTTCGTCACGATTGCCCTTCAAGGGAGAGTCGGCGCAAACGAACCGGCTGGTTGGTCGCCTTAGATCCCGATTTGACAATCCCTTAGTGGCCCTTCGTGGATAACTCTTTTTTCTCTTGTCTCAGGCAAAAGGATCGCTCGCGCCCGGCCGATCTTGACTCCCCGGCGAGGCCATGAAATCCTTGCCACCTCCCAAGGCAATCGACCCGGGTGCAGGTTGCCCTGCCGCTCCACTGAGGAGAAACCCATGATCGAACGCAGACAGTTCCTGGCGCTGCTGGCCGCCGCCCCGGCGCTCGGCAAGATTCCCGTGCGCGAGGCCGGCCGCGTGGAGACCGTCTTCAAGAGCCCCGGCCCCTACCCCAACGGCCTGCAGGCGACCGACGAGGGTCTGTGGATTATCGATGGGGAAGATGCCCGCGCTCACCTCGTCAGCTACAGCGACGGAGCAGTGCTGCTGGGTTTCGATACCGAGGCCGTCCACCCCAGCGGGATCACTTTCGACGGAGAGGCAATCTGGGTGGCGTCGACCTACAGCCGGGAGATCATCCGCGCCGACGCCTCCAGCGGCAAGACGATTGAGAAGTACTTCACTCCGGGCGCCGGCGTGATCTACAGGATGCCCTCGGATCCTCCCGGCCGCCGAAGCCCGTTGGCCCCCGCCTCGCCGCCGCCGAGCGCAACCTCCGCTCCCGTCGAGCCCCGCCCTGCCACCGGGGCACACGGTCTGGAATGGCGAGAGGGCAAGCTGTGGGCGGCGGTTCCGCCCTCCCGAATGATCTACCGCATCGATCCTGAAAGCTGGATGGTGGAGCAGCGCTTCCCTTCCGTGGGCAACCGCCCTCACGGCATCGGCTGGGAAGGCGACGACCTGTGGTGCACCGACACCAACCTCAACGCCTTCTTCAAGCACGATCCCCAATCCGGCGAGATCCTCGAGAAGATCCAACTCGCCGACGACGACCCCCTGCCCCACGGAATGACCATCCGGGACGGCGTCCTGTGGTACTGCGACGACGTCGGCATCGTTTGCCGACTGACGCTCTGATGATCGCCACTCCCCCGGACTAGGCCCGCCCTCCATCGACCGAGCGCTCCGGCTGCCGCCCCTCATCTCCCCAATTCAGCAAGCAGCTCAGAAAACCCCGATCCGCCGGTACCGACTTACGGCAACTAAGCGGTTGCCAATTGTCGATCACAAATTGCTGTTTCAGTCATCCAGTAGACGTTCCGGCTATCGTGCTGATTGCTGGTTCCAGTAATCTTCGACCGATTCGGGTTGCACGGGAACCCTTCTGCGGACAACTCCACCAGAGAGACGGGCGGTATCTTGAAGGACGGTGAAGGGTTTCTAGTCGTGCTTCAATCTATACAAACAACCTGGAAATATGCGTAAAGTATGGATTGTAAAGTCTTTAACTGCGGAAACGGAAGGTTCGCCGTGTTCTCGATTATGGAATCCATTTCGACTCCATTTATCCCGCCCGTCGCGCAACCATTGATTTCGGGGACTAACGCCGATTCCAGCCCGGGTTGACAATATTACGACTGCGGCATGGGGGTCGCAATGTCCGAATCGTCGTTCACAGCGGGACCCCAGCCTTGATCGAAACCGTTCAGACAGATCGGGATGTGGCTTCGGAAGAAAGGGAGGCTACAGCGGACTCAACTAGGTGGGCAGCATTTTTTACGTCCTCGTGGGATGTGAATCGGCCAAAGCTGAACCGGATGGAAGCATCGCTTTGCGCCGCAGTTAGACCAAGCGCACACAATACGTGCGACGGCTCAGGAATGCCAGAAGCGCATGCGGCACCGGTTGATGCGGCCAGCCGAGGCTGAAGCACGCCAAGTATGTCCCCCGCATCACAGCCGTGAAAGCAAATATTGGCGTTGCCCGGATGACGGCTTTGGCTAGTCGGTCCATTGACCGAAACCGGCAAATTCCCATTCTTAAGAAGGCTAACGAACATATCACGTTGTTGAGCGACCCTTTTGCGCTCTTTCTCCGCTTCGCTATCCCGTGTGATCTCGGCAGCTTTAGCCATTCCCACGCAAAGCGGCATTGGTACCGTGCCGGAACGCAGCCCTTCCTGCTGTCCGCCACCATAGAGCAATGGCTCCATTGTCTCTTTGAGATCACGGCGAATATACAATGTCCCAATCCCTTGCGGTCCATACATCTTGTGTCCTGAAAGACTAATCAGGTCTGCATGCATTGCAAGATCACTCACGTCCAGGGCACAAGGAGCTTGCGCGGCATCACAGTGATACAAAGCCCCGTGTGCCGTCAGCAGCTTGGCGATCCTCGGAATGTCCTGAATCGTCCCAATTTCGTTGTTTACTGCCATTACAGAAACGAGGAGAACGTCGCCGTCCAAGCGTTTTTCCAACTCTTCGAAGTCAAGAAAACCCTCTCTGTCCACCGAAATCACTTCAACAGCAAATCCTTCCCGTTCGGAAAGGGCTCGCGCGGCACCTAAGACGCACTTGTGCTCTGTCGCACTAACTAGAATTCGCCGCCGCGTGGCAGGTGCTCGTCGTGCGAGACCAAGCAGGGCAAGATTGTTAGCTTCGGTGGCTCCGGACGTAAAGATCACTTCATCAGGGTCAGCTCCTATTGACTCCGCCACTGATGCTGACGCCGCCTGTACAGCCTTGTCTGCTTGCCAGCCGATTGCATGGTCGCTCGAGTGAGGATTGCCAAATGAGTTGCGCCAAAAGGGGACCATCTTCGCCAAGACACGTGGGTCAACCGGCGTAGTCGCCTGATAGTCTGCGTAGATGGTCCCTTGATTGTCCATGTCTAGACCGGCTGTGCATGCCGTTTTCCTGGAGGCTGCCACCAGTCTCCAATTGACAATACGGGGGAATCTTCGTATTGTCAACCTGGATGCATCATCCAGGCGGGAAGGAAAATGCTTCGAGGTCCTCTTTACAAAAAGAAGTACCAACCACAGCTATCGGGGCATGAGACGTTTCCGCTCCGATACGGGTGGCTAAAGAAAGCTTTCGATGCTGTCCGAGAAACCGAGAACGACCAAAACAGCAGATCGGTGTTTTTGGCAGACGATGCTATCGCAAGATTCGGCGTCGGCAAAAACATGGTGGCCTCTATCCGGCATTGGGCAACTGCGGCAGGCATCATTAAGGACATGTCGGGCCGGACACATACCACGTTACTTGGTAGGCGTCTATTTGCCGATAACGGCCTCGATCCGTACATGGAGAATCCGGCCACGTCATGGCTAATTCACTGGAAACTAAGCGGCAACCCAAACAAAACTACATGGTTTTGGGCATTTAACTATTTTCCCGTTCCTTCTTTTGAGCGCGACATGCTCGTCAAGAACCTGCAGAAACTCGCGAGGGATCGTAATTGGCTCCGTGCTTCCACCGCTACAATCAAGAACGATGTCGCATGCTTCGTGCGTACCTATGTTTCACAGCCGCCGTCGGGGAAGGCAAGTCACGAGGATACCTTGGAATCTCCCCTCACAGAACTTGGGCTTATCAAGCCAATTGGTAGTCGATTCGGATTCCGCTTCGTTCGAGGGCGCAAGCCTTCACTCGGACCTGGAGTGTTTTGCTTTGCCGTTACTAGTTTCTGGTTGAGCCATTCCAAAGCAAGAACTCTTTCATTCGAAACGCTAGCTCATGAGCCTGGTTCTCCCGGAAGGGTTTTCCTGTTGGACGAGAACGACCTGGTAGATCGCCTTTCTACACTCGAAGGCGTAAGCAATGGCCTCTACAAGTGGTCAGAATCGACCGGATTAAAGCAGCTCACTAGGAATGGCGAATTGGACACTGAGGATGCGGTCGACTTAATTAAGTGTGACTATGTTGATTCGTGACACCGTGGATGCAGTGTGATGGCTCTCGCAAATCAAATCCACATCGCCCGACGCTTCCAGCGCGCAATCCGCATCGACAGTGATCTTGGCGATCCAACCGCATTGGATGGATTCATCTGCCCAAGATCTTCGGCTGAGGTTCTGGAAACCATGGCGCTGCACGTAGCGGAGAATGGTCAAGGCGCCTTTACCTGGACCGGACCCTACGGTAGTGGAAAGTCTAGCTTGGTCATCGCCTTGAGTGCAGCTCTCACGGGAGACAAAAGGCTTTCGTGCAAAGCGGAATCCGTGCTGGGCCGTAAAACAGCGGATCTGATCTGGAACGCACTACCGCCGCGGACGAGAGGCTGGCGCATTCTCCCTGTGGTCGGCCGACGGGACCGACCGGCGCAGGTAATTGGCGAAGCCATTACGCGGCATAAATTCGCTAACAGCCGGGCGCAAAGGTCGTGGAGTGACAAGCGCGTTCTCGACGTTCTCGCTGAAATATCGAACCGAAACCCCCGTGCCAGCGGTGGATTGGTGGTTTTTGTCGACGAGATGGGGAAATTCCTGGAGGCTGCAGCAAACGATGGCTTGGACATACACCTGTTTCAAGAACTCGCCGAACTGGCTTCGCGCAGCAAGAGACGTCTCATGGTTATCGGTATTCTGCACCAAGCATTCGAGGAGTATGCCCACCGCTTATCACGGGAGATGCGGGACGAATGGTCGAAAGTCCAAGGACGTTACGTCGACCTTGCGGTCAATATCGGCGGAGATGAGCAAATTGACCTTCTAGGTCGAGCAATTGAAAGCGCCTACCGCCCGACGACACCAGGCTCATTGGCCAAAGCTGTGGCTCAGAAGACTCAAGGTCGAACCTCCCCCTACTTTGCGGAAATGCTAGAGGATTGCTGGCCGCTTCACCCCATCGTCGCCTGTTTGCTGGGTCCGATCTCCCGTAGGCGGTTCGGCCAAAATCAACGGAGTATCTTTGGCTTCCTTAACTCTGCAGAGCCTCAGGGATTCCAGGATTTTCTCCGTTACGCCGAAAGTGAGGATCTTTATTGTCCAGATCGCCTATGGGACTACCTGCGCATCAACCTGGAACCATCGATACTCGCTTCCCCTGATGGGCACCGTTGGGCGTTGGCCATGGACGCTCTGGAACGGTGCGAAACTACGGGCGGAGGCGCCTTACATCTACGCTTGCTCAAGGTGATCGCAGCAGTCGAGATGTTCAAAGACCGCTCTGGCCTTGGGGCGAGTCTCGACCTATTGACACTAGCATTTCCTCACCATACCCCGGAAATAGTCCAACGTGCTCTCGATGATTTGCAGGGCTCGTCGTTCATTATTTACCGAAAATTTGTCGGCGCCTACTCGATCTTCGAAGGTAGCGATTTCAACATAGACCGGGCGACAGATCAGGCATTAGAAAGTATAGGCCAGGTGGACTTTCTTTCGCTTAACTCGTTAGCCGCTCTACAGCCCATCGTAGCAAAGCGGCATTACCATGAAACTGGCGCGCTACGTTGGTTCGATGTCGTAATAACATCCTTGTCTGAGGTCGAACAAGCAGCGGCAGAATATATCCCGCGCCATGGCGCCGTAGGTTGCTTCTTCCTTACGATTCCGACACTAGGAGAATCAGAAGAAGTCGCGGAGGAAGTATGTCGTCGTGCGGCTGGGAAGGGAAGGAATTGGGATATCGTCGTCGGATTGTCGCAAAGGGCCTGGGGCATCCCAGTTCTAGCACGTGAATTTTTGGCTCTGGAGCGAGTGCGTGACGAGACGCCTGAACTACTGGGCGATAGGGTTGCTCGAATCGAGGTCCAAGCACGCATGGGCAGGCTACAGCAGCAATTAGAGGCTGAGTTCGGCCGAGCGTTCAACAGTGCGTTCTGGTACCGAAAACACTATGGTGCGAAATCCCTTCAAAATGGAAAACTCAATAGTCTAGCCTCCGACCTTGCCGATGCTCGATTCGAAAGTGCGCCGTTACTCCACAACGAGTTATTGGGCCGTGCAAAGCCCTCTAGTAGCGCAGTTGCAGCACAAAAGGCACTGCTCAGGCGAATGGCGATTAACGAAGGAATGCCACGTTTAGGAATTCATAGGTTTCCTGCAGAAGGCGGACTGTTCGCTTCGTTGCTAAAGGCTACTAGGCTTTATTCTGAGACAGCGACTGGTTGGCGTTTCGTCGACCCCACAGTTTCGCATGATCCTCACAATCTGGCGCCAGCATGGCGGGCGGCCAAGGAGTTGCTCAAGTCAAAAACCCACGGTTCGGTCTCAGTTTCCGAGGTTTATGAAGTCTGGCGCCGGGCACCTATTGGCATTAAGGAGGGCCTGCTGCCGGTTTTGGCTGTTGCGTTTATCCTATCGCAGCGTACGACGCTAGCGATCTACCGTCAGGGTATATTCCAACCACGTGTGACTGATCTGGACATTGACTATCTCGCTAAAGACCCGGCGGATATACAACTCCGATGGATGGACCTCTCCGACATATCACGCCGCCTTTTGTCCGAAATGGCGGATATCGTACGCAAACTGGATGAGGGAAATACACTCGCTAACCTCCAGCCCATAGATGTAGCTAAAGGATTAGTTGCCATCTATTACCAACTCCAACCGTGGGCTACTCGGACGCAGCGGCTCTCGGCAAACGCCAAGCGCATTCGACAATTGTTCAAGCAGGCGAACGATCCGAATAGGCTGATATTCGACGACATTCCCAAAGTACTGAACAGATATCCAGTCACGGATGACGAGGTGGCTTCCCACGAAATTGCAGGTCAGGTCCGCGATGGCCTGACTGAGTTGCGGCAAGCCTATCCCACAATGCTGAGCCGAATGCGGGAGACGCTACTAGCAGAGCTTGAAGTACCTAATGCGTCACCATCGATGCTTGCTGAGTTACGCGCCCGTGCAGCTAACATCCGTGAACTTGGTGGTGATCATCGTCTGGAAGCATTTATCGTTCGCCTGGCGCAATTCAAAGGAAGCGACGAGGACATGGAGGGACTGGCCAGCATGGCAGTCAACAAGCCGCCACGTGATTGGGTCGACCCAGATGTCGACCGCGTGGCAGTTGAGCTTGCCGAACTAGCCCAAGGGTTTATCCGTGCCGAAGCGTTCGCCCGCGTCAAGGGTCGTCAAGACAAAAGGCACGCGATGGCGGTGGTTGTGGGCATGGGTGGCACGCCGAAACTAGTCCACGACGAATTCGAGATCACTAACCTAGATCAACCCGCAGTCAAAACACTAATTGAGCGTGTCAACGCAATTCTTCGAGAAAACGGTCAAGAGCGAAGACAGGTTATTCTTGCCGCCCTAGCTGAGTTGAGCGCTCAATATTTGGCTTCAGACATCAAGAGGAAATAAACGATAATCAACGGAAAACGGACGAACGCATGAACCAAATTAGCGGCACCAAACACGTCTTGGGTCTGTCCGGAGGTCGCGACAGCGCGGCATTAGCAGTTTACATGCGACAGAACCATTCTGAACTAGACATTGATTACTTCTTTACAGATACCGGAAAAGAGCTTCCGGAAGTCTATGAATTTCTCGTTAAGCTAGAGGGGTTTTTGGGTAAACCTATCTTGCGGTTGAATCCTGACCGTGACTTCGATTTTTGGCTGAAACAGTACAACAACTTTCTTCCATCACCGCAGACACGCTGGTGCACACGACAGCTCAAGATTAGGCCGTTCGAGCAGTGGGTCTCATCAATTCTGGATAGCGGCACAACCGTCTATAGCTATGTCGCAATCCGTGCGGATGAAGAATACCGGGAAGGCTACACATCGAAGCGAAGAAATCTAGTGGTGCGGCTTCCTTTTAAAGATGCTGGAATCGATAAAGCAGGCGTTTTGGAGCTTCTGGATGGTTCTGGTTTGGGTCTTCCGAAATACTATCAATGGCGCACGCGCAGTGGCTGCACCTTCTGCTTTTTCCAGCAGAAAATCGAGTGGGTGCGATTGATGGAGCAGCATCCTGAAGCCTTTGAGGAGGCCAAGGCTTACGAGAAGCTTGCTATTGACGGTGGTTCTCCGTTCACCTGGAGTCAGGGTGAATCGCTCGTAGAGCTTTCCAAACCGGAAAGGATTGCGCAGATCAGAAACGATTACCTCAGACGCTTGGAGCGACTGCGCACAAAGCAGAAACCCAATCCTCTTCGACCAGACATAGAGCCGATCGATATTGACGATCTCTATGGTAAAGCAAAGGTATGCCTCGCGTGTCACAAATGACTTCCATCTCTGAGGCGAAGTCACCAGGAATTCGACCATCTCAGATTTGTGAGAGGCTCGACGACCACGACGTAGCGCGCCTACTCCCCGAGGGAGCCTTCAAACTAATCACTGCACTTGATCCGGAACGAGTTAATGGCCCGAAACGAGCAGAAACTCTCGGCCAAATCCTTTCACTTGAGATTGCCGTAGATGACCCCCAAAGACGAGCGATTCTTTTGAGTGCAATACCACCGTTAAAAATCGCTGAATTTGAGGATCGAATTGGAACGAACATCGATCGGCTGCGAGCGAGAAATGAGCTGGACCAGCCGCAGCGTCGTGCCCTGCTCGGTTTCTGCGGATTGGCAACAGTCGGTGATCGCCCAACCATTGTCAAAGAAGCACTTGAGAGTTTGGAATCGCAGAGAGGTTTGTTTCCCCACCAGAAGCGGGCTGCGAGCGCCGTAGAGCGACATTTATATCTTGGGGACGGGCGTGTGATGTTACATCTCCCAACGGGTGTCGGCAAGACTCGCACAGCCATGAGCATTGTTGCCTCCCACCTCCGTAGTCGATTGACAGGATTGGTTCTCTGGTTGGCCACGACTCGGGAACTCCTCGAGCAAGCAGCAGACGAGTTTGAAGCGACGTGGAAAATTGTGGGAGATCGACGGGTCGATTGTTTACGCTTCTGGTCGACTTACGATCCACCCATAGAAAAGGAAACGGACGGGGTCATCATTGCCGGCTTAGGCAAGCTAAATTCTTACGGGAAAGAACGAAGGCGGCTATGGCGCCTTGGGGATCGAACCACGATGGTTGTTTTTGATGAAGCACACCAGGCGGTAGCCACAACTTACGAGGATCTTATCGAAACCATTGTTACCCGAAACTCGAGAACACCGCTTCTTGGACTGAGCGCTACGCCGGGACGTACCTGGGGACACCCGGAGGTGGATGCGGCCGTCGCAAATCTATTTCGCCAAAACAAGGTAACAATCGATTTCGTGGACGCCAATCCGATCAGGCGGCTCACGGAGGAGGGATATCTCTCTGAAGTTGAATTCTCTCTTCTTAATGTCGAACCGGGTCTTCAACTCTCCGAGAAAGATCTCGCAGAAATTTCGCATGCTCTAGATATTCCCGACGCACTGGCGACCCAATTTGGTGAAGATGAACAACGCAATCTTCGCATTGTTCAACGTTTGCTCGAACTCGCGGATACACATTCGCGGATTCTTGTTTTTGCAGCCTCCGTGGACAATGCTCTGCTCTTGGCAAGCATTTGTAGAGGCGTAGGACTCAAGGCGGACGCGGTAACTGGAAGAACCGACACGATTGAGCGAGACCAGATGATCCGCCGATTCAAAAGATCCGGTGGCCCCCATCGCGTACTTATAAACTACGGAGTGCTTACGACGGGCTTCGATGCGCCTGCGGTAAGCGCCGCTCTGATTGCTCGTCCGACAAAATCCTTGGTGCTTTACAGCCAGATGGTAGGACGTGTAATTCGAGGACCTAAAGCAGGGGGTACGGCACGTTGCGAGGTAGTTACGGTCGTTGACACTACGTTGCCGGGCTTCGGGGATGTCGCAGAAGCCTTCTTGAATTGGGAGGATATATGGAACGCAGAATGACGGTACCGCCGCCGATTCAGCAGGAATTTGATTTCTCCATCGTCTCGGCAAAACTGACCATCGAGGCAATGCGTGATAGCGGGTACAAAAGCACAGATCATGCCCTTGCTGAGCTCATTGACAATTCCGTGGAAGCCGGGGCGGACCTGGTTGAAATCATTGCAGTCGAAACACCTGCAGATCCTCACCAGTCTTATGCACGGGCTCATGTGAGCCAAATAGCCGTTGTCGACAACGGTGAGGGCATGGATCGCACGACACTAAGGCGCGCTCTGAAATTCGGCGACGGGACACGCATGGATCGCCGGAAGCAGGGTATTGGCCGCTTTGGTGTTGGCCTTCCGCAATCGTCGATCTCGCAGTGTAAGCGCGTGGACATTTGGACTTGGCAAAACGGTGCCGATAACGCGTATCACTGCTATCTCGACCTAGATGAAATCAAGAATAGCGGGCAACGGGACGTGCCGGAGCCGTCGGTCATTCCCGTTCCAGACCGATGGCGGGAAATCGCGGCGAACACGACTGAACCCACCGGAACCTTGGTCCTGTGGAGCAATCTTGATCGAGTCCGGTGGAGTGGCGGAGCGAAGACGCTAGACCGAACCGCCGATCTATGCGGGCGGGTTTACAGAAAGTTCCTTACGGAAGGCGAGGACCAAATACTGATCAATCTAATGCTTGCTTCCGACGAATCCGGGCGCTTGAAAGTCAAACATGAACGTAACTGTCTGCCCAACGATCCTCTTTACTTAATCAGCCCTTCTTCAACGCCAGAACCCTTCCGGCATCGTCCGATGTTTGAATTATTCAATGAGCGAACTTGGACTATTCTGATTGGTGACATTGAAGGAAAAATCCACGTGCGCTGCACGCTGGCGAGGCCGGACGCTATCAATGAGGCAAAGTCAAGCATTTCATGGCCGAAATCCTATCCAAATCCGGGCTCAGCACCTTGGGGCAAACATGCTAATCGAAACAAAGGTGTATCGATCGTCCGAGCGCGGCGCGAACTGGAACTGAGTCTCGCATGGGTGAACAACTACGAGCCAGAGGAACGCTGGTGGTCCGTAGAAGTCGAGTTTGATCCGATCCTCGACGAGATATTCGGAGTTGTAAACAACAAACAACACGCTCACTTCTTCGTCAGCGGCGCTGGCCTCGATTTGGATGAGATACGTGATCCCGGCGAGACGAATGGTGCGCTTAGGGAGCGACTTAGCGGAACTTCCGATCCGCGAACCCATCTGATTGATGTTTGGGCCTGGATAGATAACCAGATAAGACGAATGAGAAAGGAGCGAGAGAAGATAAGGAAGGGTGCTCGCACGCATCGCCATCCTCAAACCGACGAGGAAATCGAAGACGTTGCGACGAAGATTATCAATGAGCAAACGGAAAGAGGCGAGACCGGAGCCACGGATCGTGCTCCTAAAACGAGCAGCGAAGAGAAAATCCAGCAGATTGTCGACTCGGCTAAGCAAGTTAAAGTGGGAGAACAAACTGCGCGGGAATGGGCGGAACAGATAGTTCGCAGCGGTCGTCGGGTGTTGCTCAAATCCGTCGCACTTGGTCATAGGGATGCCTTCTTCGAAATTAACTCGGTCAACGATGTGATCGAGGTGTGGCTCAACGACCAACATCCGGTCCATGAACATCTCATTGAAGTTCTATCCACTGAAGTCGACAACCAGATGGCGGAGGAACTTGTTAGGCGCCTCCAAAAGGCTGCGTTCACGCTTAGACTGCTCTTGGTCGCTTGGGCTCGGGACGAAGATAAGGCTCCTTCAGGAATGAAAGACACGCTTCAAGACGTTCGAATGGATTGGGGGAGAGAAGCCCGAAAATTCTTAAGTGTGATCGAATCGTGAAAACACTAGGCGAGGATGTAGTTTCTCTTTTGAGCGCTGCCCGAGAAAATGCGTTAATCGTAGCGCCGTTCATCCGGTCCGACGCGCTAGGCCGGGTCCTTGAAAATGTTCGAGATGACACCCCAATTACCATCGTCACGCGTTGGCGACCAAGTGACATCCTGGCGGGAGCGTCTGATCTACGGGTTTATGACATTGCCGAAGCCAGGAAGGCCCAGCTTTACTTGCGGCACGACCTGCACGCCAAGTTTTTTGCTGGGGACAACAAATGCCTCGTCGGTTCGGCAAACGTGACGCTTTCTGCGTTGGGCTGGAGAAATCCTTCAAATTTTGAATTACTCATACCAATCGCCCGAAATGCCGACCACATTGTCGAATTTGAGAAGGAGTTATTGGCTGGATCGGTACGTGCAAGAGAGGAACAAAAGAATCGCCTTGAAGAGTTGTTCGAAAGACTTCGTGATTTGGCCGTTGCCGTACCAAAAGATAAAAACGAGGAAAAGGCGGTAGGCCTGTTGCCCCCGAGTTGGATACCCCGGATAAGAAATCCAGAGGAACTCTACACCGTCTACCGTGGCGAAAGCGACGTTAGTCGCTCTGCTCTCCGTCCCATGCAGGAAACCCTAGCCCAAATCGGCGCTGTCTCCGGACTAGACGAGGAGGGATTTCGAGCGTGGGTTGCTGCCTCGATAAGCCAAACGCCTCTCATCGCGAAGGTGATTCAACATATTGACAGCAAAGGTCAAGTGACTGAATCCGCACTCGGTGAGGTGCTCGTGGAAATAGGCGTTACCTCTGAGGAATTCCGGGCTCGCGAGTTGCTGGAGATGCTGGAACGTTGGATGACCTACTTCCTACCAGCGCGGTACGAGACTGCACGGGATTCAATCAAACTTATCAAAGCCAAGGAGGTGTAAATAGACTCCCCTCCCAAGCCATAGCCTGTATCTACAGTGACAGTAATCACCTGACAGTCCCCCTGCCAGGGATGGTCGGTTATGCAGCCTTCTTGGTCCCTCCTTTGTAATCTTTGGGCAGTTCCTCCCGGAATGCCTGAGCGGGTGTTCTCCCCTTCAACTTGCGGCCCTGCTGAGGCCGTTTGGTATTGTAGGGGAGCAAGTAGCCCTTCAGGTCCTTCCGCATTTCTTCCAGGGTTTCATAGAACTTGTTGCGCTCCTGTACGCGCAGGTGCGCCTCCAGCAGGGTCCGGTGGAACCGTTCCACGAACCCTTTACTCTGAGGCCGGCAGGGCAGCGTTCGAGATTGGCCTTGAGTGGCCGGGTGGCCAAATGTTGCATAGGCACGCCTGTTTCCGTCTTCTCAATCCCGCAACTGAGCGCCCTGATGTCGACAAACTGGCAACCCTTGGGGGCGGCGTGGAGCAGTAGTTGGAAGAGAACCAAGCGGCGGGCGTTAGGTATATACCAGCTACGAACATTCACAAAAAATGCGAAAAAATACGATCATGAGGCATACGTCCTTTTTGCAATGATCCATAGATAGTGTATTCTAATGACGAAAATTCTCTTAAAATGAGAATTATAACAAACATTCTATATCTGACCGTGAGCCCAAAAACCGCCATACCCAAGGGACGCCGCAGGCTGGCAGCGGTTATTCAGGCAGCTGGCGACATCATTCGTATTTCCGATGCTGAACGTGCCCTTGGTATCGGCCGTTCCGATGCCGCCAAACTGCTCTCACGGTGGAGCGCACAGGCGTGGATGCGGCGTGTCGGTCCGGGTGCTTACGCAGCAGTTGATCTCGATACCCTTACCAGTGAGCGGGTGCTTGATGATCCCTGGGTGCTGGTGCCGGCGCTCTTCCAGCCAGCCTACATCGGCGGTCGTACAGCCGCCCAACACTGGGAACTGACGGACCAGATCTTCCGCGACATCGTCGTGATGTCCGCGCGGACGGTGAGGGTGAAAAACCAGCATCACCACGGCGCACTTTTCACTTTGAAGCACGTACAGCACCGCAGAATCTTCGGCACCAAGACCGTCTGGCGAGGGAAAACCCCGATCGCCATATCCGACGTTCATCGTACGATCATCGATATGCTCGACGATCCAAGCCTGGGATCAGGGATCCAGCATTCGGCTGACTGTCTTGCGACCTATTTCGAGCGCGAGAACAGAGACGACGACAAGCTGATATCCTACGCGGGACGTCTCGGTAACGGCGCCGTCTTTAAACGCCTGGGCATCGTAGCCGAACGCAGACCCGACACTTCTGCTCTGGTTGAGGACTGCCTTGCGCGCCTTACCCAGGGAAATTCCAAACTCGATCCGACAATTCCCTGCCCCCGCCTGATATCCCGATGGCGCCTTCTTGTCCCTGAGAGTTGGGCCAGGTCGGCATCGGTATGATCTCTCGCCGCGAAATTCTCGATATCGCGCATGCTCTAGGCTTGCTGCCCCAAGTCGTTGAGAAGGACTATGTGCTCGGCTGGATTCTTGCCGGCATTTACCAGCATGCCGCTCTCAAGGAAACCTGGATATTTAAGGGCGGGACGTGTCTGAAGAAATGCTACTTCGAAACTTTTCGATTCTCAGAAGACCTCGACTTTACTCTATCCGACCCCTCCCAGATCAATGAGGAGTTTCTGGAAAGAGTCTTCCGTGAAATCGGCGAATGGGTCTATGAGAAGACAGGAATCGAACTTCCGGAAGAGAGGCAGAAATTTGAACGGTTTCCAAATCCTCGCGGCACAGTGTCATGCCAGGGCAAACTCAGTTACCGGGGACCGATCGCTCCGCGTTCAGGCGGTTTGCCACGCATTAAGCTCGATCTAACACCCGATGAACTTCTTGTTCTGCCACCGGCGAAGCGTGTGATCTTTCACGACTACAGCGATGCGCCGGAAGAGGGGATTCCCGTCAGGTGTTACGCCTATGACGAAGCCTTCGCGGAAAAGATACGTGCCCTGGGCGATCGTGCCCGGCCCCGTGATCTCTACGACGTCATCAATCTTTTTCGCAATTCCGAAGCGCGACCGCGGTCCGCTGTCCTGCACGGTGTCCTTCGGCAAAAGTGTGCTCACCGCCACATTCCTGTTCCAACCCTCGTCGGACTGGAGACACACCGAGATGATCTGGAAGGATCCTGGCGTCCGATGCTGAGTCATCAGCTTCAAGCCTTGCCACCGGTCGAATCATTCTGGAGTGAGCTTCCCGGTCTCTTTGTCTGGCTGGAATCCGGGGTGGCGCCTACCGAGCCGGCCGCCTATCAGATGGCGGCAGGCGAAACCCTGCTCAGACAACCCACGAGGCGTCTACGGGTGGCTGCTGCTGCTCAGTCCTACCTGGAAATCATCCGTTTTGCAGGCGCTAACCATTTGTGCGTGGATTTGCGGTATCAAGGCTCTGTCCGACGGATTGAGCCTTATTCCCTGCGGCGCACCCATGAAGGAAACATCCTGCTGCACGCCGTAAGAGCCTCGGATGACCAGCACCGCAGCTATCTCATCGATCGAATTCAGGGCGTACAGACAACAGGGCAAAGCTTCATCCCCCGGTATTTAGTAGAGTTAAATCCATGGGGTCCAGCCGCCATCCTGCCGACGACAACCGGAACGGCGTCCAGGAGGCACCAGTAATGTTCCCTTCCAGACCAAAACGCAAACCAGAAAGGTAGTCCACCCGGACAAATTATCCCTACGAGTGTGCTTATCGTAGTCGCCGATCACCCCTTCCCGCTCGGCAGTTGACCGGGGAACCCCACGCCGGGTCCGCGTTTTCTTCGGACCCGTGAAGTGCCGCTCGACCCGGTTCAACCATGAGGTTGGCGTGAAGTGCGCGGACGCCGGGCCAACCGGTCGCGGACCATCTTCGTCTGGTGGGTTGATTGGTTGTCCGTGACGAAGTGGATGTCGAGACCGGGGAGAAAACTCACACAGGGAGGCTGCCCCCTATTCCACGATTCCCGACAGGCGGGCGAGTTGGACGGCGGAGAGCGCGGCGATGACCAGCACCACCAGTACGCCGAGGGCGCTGGCCAGGCGGGAGTTGCGGAAGCGGCCCATGATCTTGGCCCGGTTCACAATGATCAGAAGCAGCACCAGCACCACCGGCAGGAAGAGGGCGTTGGCCGCCTGAGCCAGAACGATCACCCGGTAGGGCGAGCCGCCAAACAGTGGCCCAGACAGCACGCCGTTGACCAGCGCAAATCCGCCCAACAGCCGCAGGCGGGCGCTCCGCAGCTCGGGAGACCAACCGAATGCGGCGGAGACGGCGTAGGCGGCTGACAGCGGGGCGGTGATTGACGAGATCAGCCCGGCGGTGAACCGCGCAACGCGGACCCCGCTCGCCTGGAAAACCCAGCCTGGGACGCGGAATCCCCTACGGCTTCCGTCCGATCGCTTCTCCCCAGGCGATGGCGGAGACGGCGCCCGGGGAATCCCTCCATTGGTCCAGCAAGCGGCGCCAGTTGTCGAACTTCTCCTGAGTTGCCAGCCCGTATTTGATGGCAGCCTCGACGGTTTTGGGGGCAAAGAACCAACTGACGGAAAAGGCGTGGTAGAAGGCAACGTCCTCGGGCGTGCCGAAGTATTCGAACGAGGCGCTTCCATGGATCACCGAGTACCCGGCCTCAAGAAATCTCCTCGGCAGTTCCTTGCCCATCTCCGGATGGGACCCGTTGGCCTCCAGCAGCTTCGCGAAGGTCACCCAGGCATCGGCAAGAGCCTCGAATGCGGGTTCGGAAAACGACGAGGAACCGATCATTTCGCGTGCCGAGATGAGACCTCCCGGCTTCAATACCCGTTTTACCTCGGCCAGGACGGCATCGGTGTCGGGAACGTGCATGAGGAGTGCGTGACAGTGGGCGGCATCGAACGAACTGTCTTCATAGGGAAGCCGGGTCGCATCGCCTGTCCGGAAGACCGCGTTGCGGTGTCCGCCCGCGCCGGCGGCTGCCCGGGCTATCTCGATCTGGGACTCTTCCATGTCGATGCCGTGTGTCTCTCCGGGGTCCACCGCCTTCGCCAACCCCATCGAGATGGTTCCCGGACCGCAACCCAGGTCGAGAACCCGCATTCCGGGCTTGAGATGGGCCAGCAGGTGGGCGGCATTGGTCTCCGCGTTGCGGCGGTCGAGCAATTGCAGAAACTCGTCGCTGTAGCCCATGGTGTAGGAAGCCGTGGCAGAATCCGGGTTTTGTTTGCTATTCACTGCCTGTTCCCTCCTGTTTCATTGCGGCAAACGCTTCTTCAGTAGTGACCGGCTGATAACGGGGCAAAGCAACCCGCACCACGACGCTGCTCCCTACTCCACCATTCCCGACAGGCGGGCAAGCTGGATTGCCGAGAGCGCGGCGATCACCAGCACCACCAGCACCCCGAGCGCGTTGGTCAGGCGGGTGTTGCGGAAGCGGCCCATGATCTCGGTCCGGTTCGCAATGACCAGCAGCAACACCAGCACCACCGGCAGGAACAGCGCGTTGGCCGCCTGGGCCAAGACAATCACCCTATAGGGCGAGCCGTCGAACAGTGCGCCGAACAACACGCCGGAAACCAGTACGAATCCGCCCAGCAGACGCAGGCGGGCACTCCGCAGGTCGGGAGGCCACCCGAAGGCGCCGGAGACGGCATAGGCGGCCGCCAGTGGAGCGGTGATGGCCGAGGTCAGGCCGGCGGCGAACAGCCCGCCAGCGAACAACACCGCGGCTGCCGGACCGAGGAGCGGCTCCAGCCGTTGGCCGACGGTGGCGGCGCTCACCTCCACTCCCAAGCCGTGCAGGGGTATGGCGGTGACCAGCACCGAGGCGGTGACCAGTCCGCCGAGGGCTACCGAGCAGACGGTATCGAGCCGCGCCTCCTTCACGTTCTCCTCCTTGCGCCGCGCGTCGGGCCACTGCTCCAGGGCCGTGCTGGCGTGCAGAAAGAGGTTGTAGGAGACAACCGTGGTGCCGATCAGCGCCAGGACGATCAGAAGCGAGCCCGGCGGCACCCTCGGCACCAGCGCGCCCGCCGCCAGCTCTCCCAGGCTCGGCGCGGTCATGACGGCGACGACGCAGAAGGTGACGCCCATCACCACCACCAGCGCCACCAGCACGTTCTGAATCGTACGGTACCTGCCGGTCAGCAGCAGACCGCCGGCGAGAACGCCCAGCAAGAGAATTGCAACGCCCGGGTCCAGTCCGGTCAGCGCGTTGAAGCCCAGCGAGGCCCCCAGCAGGTTGCCGGCCTGGAAGGCGGCGTTGCCCAGCAGGATAGTCACCGCGATCAGCAGGACTACCACGCTTTTGAGCACCGGCGACCCAATGCTGGCGCGCATGGACTCAGCCAGGCCCCGGCCGCCGGCGATGCCCACCCGGGCCGCCATGTCCTGCAAAACGATGGTGGCCGCCACCGAAAAAACGATAGTCCAGAGCAGAGCGGCGCCGTAGCCGGCCCCGGCGGTGCTGGCCGTCACAATGGTGCCCGGGCCGATGAATGCAGCCGATACCAGCAGCCCCGGTCCGAGTCGAAATTTGGTCATGGGAGAGATCTTGAGGGGCTGACCGCAATCCGGTCAGCGGTGGCTGTCAATGGTTTGTTTCCGATTTCCTGCAGGCGCTAGGTTACCACGACTGCAGGTTGGAGGCGCTACCGCGACGTATGGGAAAGTTTAAGGACTACGTAGTGTTGCCTGAGCAGCCCTGGCTGGACGGCTACTGCGTGGAGATTCGAATGGTTTGGGGGGGACGTTGCAGCCATCGATGGCGCCGAGAAGCTCAAGAAGCTGGCGAGCGTGGCCCAACTGGGCAAGAAAACGGGCGAGCAACCGTTGTCGGAAAACGAATCGGTCGAAGTAACCCAGATTGTCGGGCTTTCAGCCGGAGGCGCCACCGTTGACCGGGAGTTTACTTCCGACGAGATCCTGCGTTCGTAGGGTCGCTTTCCTGCTCCGATGGCAATCGCAGCAGTTGCAGAGATGTGCAGTGAGCTCTGCAGAGTCTCAGGGCCCTCTGCACGGAATGGTCAAGCCATGCTCCGTGAACGAATACAGGACTGGAGGATGGGACCGACCGCAAGAACAGCCCGGACCTTCGGCCGGCTAATCTACGCGTTTCAGTTCCCCGATTCCGTTCCGTTCATGTTCGGTGCGGGAGATTCCAGGTAATAGCCCGCTCCGATCAGCACCGGCACCCCGAAGGACACCACCCTCTTGACGAAGGTCACCTTGCGCTGCCACTGGTTGGTGGCAGGATTCCGGTTCCAGTAATAGAGGAAGCTCTCACCAAAGGCATCGGCAACCCCCAGGATATTGCGTCCTGCGAAACTGCCGACGTAATCGGAGGACAACTCGGAGCCGATCAAGGGGTTCGCGGGCGAGCCCGTGAAAAGGGTGTAGCCGTACGTGTCCAGGCCGAACAGGTAGATGGAGCTGCTTTTCCAGCGGGGATCGTTGGCCAGGCTGACCGAGGCGAAATACCCCATGGAATCCAGCTCCATGGCGCCGCAGCGGACAAACTCCTGGAGCCGCGCCTCGGACGGATAGGAGTGGAGCATGGCGGCATTGACCTCGTCGCTCCGGCAACTGCTGGGCAGGTCTCGCCGATAGATCCCCGCCCCAATGGCGGCGGACACCCCGTTCCAGTCGATGGCCTTGAAGTACGAAGCCTTGGGCTCGGCTCTGCCTGTGGCAGGATTGGTGAAGGAATAATAGACCCAACCCTGACCGAAGTTGGTCGCGACGCGATAGAACTCCAGGATCAGGTCGGAGCCGAAGTCGTCCGTCAGTACTCCCCACGCCAACCCTTCCAGCGAGGGATCAGGTGGGAAGACAAAAGCACGCGAGGCCCCGGGCACATCCGTCATTTCGTCGACGAAGACGTAGGTCGGGCCGCTCTTCCAGCGCTCGTCCTCGTTGAAGGCCCTGCGGGCCTCCTCGAAGCCCACTTCCTGGACGAACTCGTAGGCGCACTGCACAAAGGCCTGCACGTCCTCCGTGGTGCGCACCGCGCTGGCCACGATGGTGCGTTCCTCACAAGTATCGTGAGAGGCCAGGCCCGGTGAGACGAGGACAGCCCCCAAAAAGATAAGAATCGAAAGGGTTTGGCTTTTCATAGTGCGGTAAGTCTACCGAGATCCGATGGAACCACGCAACCATTTTTGACTGATTTTTCGCAAATTTTCGGGAATAGAATAAAGCCGGCATGCTACAAGAAGAGTCGTGGACAGTCCCGCTCCGCGCACTTGGCCCTTGGTCGGGCGTGTGAGAGAATGGACCCGGAACTGTTGGAGGAAGCTAACCCCATTCATTCGTGTGTCTGTATCTGTGAAGCAGATTCAGGGGGAATTGTGTTGCGAATGGTCCGCAAGTGGTTTGGAACGATAACGGTCCTCCTGCTCATCAATTTGTCGGTCGGCGCACAAGAGCAGCCGTCGGAGCAGTCCAAAGAGAAGTCGTCAGTCCAGCCGGCTGCCAAGCCCGTAGAGAAATCGCCGGCTCAGTCGGAGAAACAGCCAGCAGCGCAGTCCCCGGAGCAGTCGCCAGCCTCGCCGGAAGAGCAGTCCGCAACTCATTCGGAAGAGGAGTCCTCAGAAAAGTCTCCAGCCCAGTCGACAACTGAGGCCGAGGAGCAGTCACCGGATCCTTCGGCAGATCAGGCCGGAGCTGAGCCGGAGAAGCCGCAGGACCGATCGCCAGACCAGTCGGGAGAGCAATCGCCAACTCAGTCCGTTGAGCGGTCAACGGCTCAACCGAAAGCGCCGCCTGCAAAGCTACCTGCCGCGGATGCCTACCGATTGACCGTGACCATTCACGGCGCATTCGGCCTCTGCCACAACGATGAATTCGGGTCGGAGGAATTGTATGTCGTGGTGAAGCGCCTGGACCTGGAACTACAGGACCAGATCGACGATACGGAGCGCGAAGCTCAACAAATCACAGGCGGAATGTCCTGGTGGCACGCGGAGCTGCGCGTGGATTCCTTGCGGAAACAGGACTTCAACAGCAAGAGCGATCCTCTTTCCGAGGCTGAACTGGAGTCATTGGAGAGGTTGCGCGGCATCAGGCCGTCCGAGCGTTCGGATGACGAAGCTCGGGAGTATAAGTCGCTCCGGGCCAGAGCGCCTATTTCGACAGCCGATGCGTCGGTGTTGGCTCGGATGAAGGAGTTGCTGACTCAGCGGCGCGGGTTGATGCGCCAGACTCAAATGCGCTCCAGTCCGACTAAACCCGGCTCCCTACGTGTCTACCCGGACGACGAACTCCAGGTCGTCCTGATGGAAGACGATCCCTTTTTCGACGATACCTGTTTCGGCTCGACAGTCATACTGGATCAATCCTCCCTGACCACGCCGTCGCTGGAAATCAAAAAGGACGACAACACCTTGCTGACGCTGAACTTCAGGCCGCTCAGCAGGTGAACGTCGTTCGTATTCCGACACCCGGGAATTGCCTGGCTTCTTCAACTGTGGAGGCCGTGCCCACCAAGTAGAGATCGTAAGCAGCCGGTTCCAAAAACAGTTTCACTGCTGCAGAATCTCAAGCCCCATGGAGAGCGTCAGGGACTCCGTCTCACCCCTCTCCTTCTACCGCGCTCGCGCCTGATGAGTTCGACAACCTCCTGTGTAGAGATGTTCGCGTTCACAGAGGGAACGTCCAGGGGCGAGTCGGGCATTCTCTCCGGAACCAGTGCATAAGTCCTGCCATCCCTTCGACGAATGAATACTTTTCCCGTTGACTCGGCCTCGTCGAGCACACTGGAAAGTTTCTGTCTGGCTTCCGAATATGAATAGATCTCCACCTTACGCCTCCAGATTTACGAGCTTGACATCAAGTCTGTCCGCGGCAAGCCTCAGCGGCCGGTCCAACGTCAGCAGGGACTGCCGACTACGCCGGCGGCGGACTCCAGATGGTGGCTCCGATGTAGCGTTCCGGGCCGGAGGCCTCGTCAGTGAAGTAGTACACGGCAACGACTTTGCCGTCCGGCCTCTGGATAGCCCTCACGTAACCGATATCCCGGCTGGCCCCGTCGTCCCGGAGCGTGACGGGATTGCTCCAGGTTCTGCCCCTGTCGCCACTGAGCACGGCGCGAATGCTGTAGGGTTCGGCTCGGTAGCCGTAGAGCAGGCAGATCCGTCCGTCCCGTAGCTCGATCATCGCGGGTGGATTGCCCACCCCCGCGTCCGGCACCGCCTCGTTCAAGTACTCCCAACCGGCGCCGTCGTCGGTCGACAGGTAGGTCCCGATCCACCTACGGGTCGCCTCCCGCATTCGAACAGTCACGAGAATGTGCGTGTCGGATAGCCGAAGCGAGGCCGGCATGATGGAGAACCCTTCGGGCTCCGGACCGATCCAGGACACGAGTTTCCAGGATTTGCCGGAGTCGGTGGTCCCCACACAAAGCGGCCTTCCCTCCCTTCCGTTGGCCTTTGCGGCCGTGATGAAAAGCGTGCATGTCTGATTGTCGTCAACGATGTAGTCCGTGCGGGGGGCAATGCCGGGTGAGTCGAAGCTGGGCAAGCGGAAGGGGCCCTCCCAGGTGCAGCCCCTGTCATAGGAGTAGAAGATGCGCCCGATTCCGGCGTGAATGCTGTTGGTGCGAACGGTCAGGGCGAAGTCCGGATGTGCGAAGTCGATGCCGCCCTCGCTTTCTTTTAGCGCAGGAATCGTTACACCCGGACGCGTGACACCGTGCAGGTATCCGCCCTCCGTCAACAAGTACCCCTTTGCCCCCGGATCTTCTATCGACCACGTCTCGCCGCCGTCCAGGCTTCGGGCCAGCATCGGAATCTCCGGCTTCTCGCGATCGATGTGGTGATTCTGACCCTGGTCCTTGTAGTAGCCCATCCCGAAACCGACCAGGATCTCGTTCCCCCAGCTCCAGATGCCGTGATTGGCCGGCCACCCGCCGAACATGCCCTTCTCGAAGTAGACCTTGACATGCCTGGGCTCGTCGGCCCTCACCTGCTTCCGGCCGGACAGACTCGTTTCATCCGATGTGGTGCAGGCGACCATTCCGACCGCCAGCAACCCTATGACAAGAAAGATTCTCAATTTCATTCGATTCCCCGCCTCTCTGCAGACAGCGACCCGCGTTCGAACCCCGCAGGACTCTCGATGCCAATGACACCCGTCATGGGATGAACAAAAGCATCATATCGCAGCAGAGCGGAAGCCGAAGTCGTCCGGCAGACGCGCCCGGCGAAAATTGTAAGGTGGCAGTCTGAATCCGGGCCCTTCCCAACGATACTGCACTCAAGCCAGGTTGAACCTCACGGTAATGCGAGTCACCACTCGAACCGGCATTCCATTGAGCACGGTGGGCTTGTAGCGCCATTGTCTGACAGCTTCCAGAGCGCGCTCAGTCAACAAGGGATGACCCTTGATTACCCGCAGATCTTCCACCAAACCCAACTCGCTGATGGTCGCTTCCAGAATCACCGTTCCCTGGATACGGGCCTGTACCGCCAGCGGCGGGTAACGGGGACGCACCTGTCGAATGAGCTTGGCGTGCTGCACGCTTCCACCCACGCGCACGCGTTGAGGGAGCTTGGCCCGCGGAGGTGCCGGCGGGAGTGGAAGAGGATCCATTGAAGCCGGCCTCCCCCCGATGAATCCATCAATGATGCCACCGGGCACACCACCAGGAATACCACCCGGAACACCTCCCGAAATTCCGGCGACGAGCGAGTCGAGCGGAGGCGCTGCATCCATGCCGATGAGGATCTCCTGGGGGATTTCCACCGGAGCCTGGAAGGCATCGTCAACAACCGTCCGCGGGATTCTCCTGGCTGTCGCCTCCGCCGGGGGTGCGGGAGGAGGTGCAGGGGGACGGGGAGGCGTCACCAGAAAACTCAGCCGCTGAATAGACCCCGACACGGTGTCGGGAAAGAGCAGCGGCAGGGTAATTGCTGAAACGATCAGAGCGAGGTGAATGGCGACTGAAACCATCAGAGTGATTGATTTCTTCGCCGCCGTGCCAGCCTCTCCCGAATCCATAAACCCGTTAAACATGGTCAACCCCCTGTTCAAATACTTGCCGGCAGAGCCAACCGGCTTCTTCCAACTGACGACGAGAAGCTTTGTTCCTCCCCAGTATGGACACCACAGCCTCTGCCAAAGTTCCCGAATTGAACGGGAAGTCCCGAAATCCTCCCGAACCTCCTGAAGAATGGCACATCCTAAAGGCGCTAACAAAACAAGGGACCGGAAATAGGGGACGTTGTTGAATTGATTGAGTTGACTTTCGGGAGACACCCTTGATTGCAACGCAATCGTCGGGTAAGCTTTCTCCGAAGACGGAGGTGTGACAATGGCAAGCATCACGATCCGCCATCTCGACGACGACGTGAAGACCCGACTTCGGATTCGAGCCGCATCCAACGGTCGTTCCATGGAGGAGGAGGCGCGGATTATCCTGCGCAAGGCGGTCGGCCGGGAAGCCGAACCCGAGAACCTGGCCAGTTTCATCCGCGAATGCTTCGAGCCCCTCGGCGGGGTGGAACTAGAACTACCGCCACGCGAACCGATGCGCGAGCCGCCTGATTTCAGTTGAGGCTCACCAATGTTCGTTCTCGATACCAACGTGGTGTCCGAGCTGATGCGCCCGGCGCCCGATCCGGTGATTGCATCCTGGGTCGCGGCCCATGCGACATCGAGCCTGTTTCTGACCGCAGTGACGGAGGCCGAGTTACGCTTCGGCCTTGCGGTCATGCCAACCGGCAAGCGCCGGGACGGCCTTGGAGCGGCGCTTGAACGCGTCCTGGAAACGGGCTTTGCGAACCGTGTGCTGCCATTCGACAGGGGTGCCGCGCGGGCATATGCCAGGATCGCTGCCGTAAGACGCCAACTGGGCAGACCGATCCCGGAAGCCGATTGCCAGATCGCGGCCATCGCTCTGGCGCGCAGCATGGCGGTGGTAACCCGCAATACTCGGGACTTCGAGAATACGGGCATAGACATCCTTGACCCATGGAAGGGCGCATGAGAGGGAAATGAGTAAATCCGATCTCAACATCACGCTCGGCGTCGAGGAGGAGTTCTTCCTGGTCGACCCCGACACCCGCGACCTGGAGTCCGATCCAAACCCTGGTATCTTTGAGGCCTGCGAGCAGAACCGCGGGCCCCACACGGTCGCACACGAGGTTTTGCGGACGCAGATCGAGACCAGCACCAGGGTGTGCGGGTCGGTGACGGAGGCCTGCGAAGCAGTGCGGGAAACCCGCCGCCTGGTGATCGAGGCTGCCGCCGAGCACGGGGTGGCGGTGCTGGCGGCGTCGACCCACCCGTTCGCCGAATGGAAGTCCCAACTCATCACGCCGCGGGAGCGCTACGAGCGATTCGTCGTCACCTTTCAGGAGAGCGTGCGGCAGCAACTCATCGGTGGCATGCACATCCACGCCGGCTTCGGCAGCCCCGACTCGCGGATCCGGGTCATGACGGCGATGCGGCAGTACCTGCCGCTGATCCACGCGCTGTCAACATCCTCGCCGTTCCATGGCGGGCGCGAGACGGGCTTCAAGTCCTACCGCCTGAACATCCTGGGAGTGCTGCCCCGCACCAGCCTGCCGAGCCCGCTGTCGTCGCGGGCGGAGTATGAACGTCTCTTGGCGACCTACCAGCGCATGCGCTTCATCCAGAGCGGCAGCGAGCTGTGGTGGGACATCCGACCGTCCCAAAACTTTCCGACGGTGGAGATACGGATCTGCGACGTTTGCCCGCGTCTCGACGACGTGGCGAGCATCGTGGCACTCTACGCTTCGCTGGTCCGGCGCCTGTTGCGCCTCGACAGCGCAGGTCTGCTGCCCCCCGACCCACCGACCGAAATAATCGCGGAGAACCGCTGGCTTGCCCAGCGCTACGGCGTGCTGGCGTTCTTCGGTGACATGAACAGCGCCGAAGGGCGCGTCGACATCGAAGATTACGCCGCGCGGCTGGTGGAGGATCTGGTGGAGGATGCCCACAAGCTCGGCTGCGAGCGGGAGCTTCGCCACGTGCTCACCATCGTTCGAGAAGGCAGCGGCGCCGACCGCCAGCTCGACCTGTTTCGGCTCCGCCGGCTGGAGGGCGACACCCAGCAAGAAGCATTGCAGGCCGTGGTCGATCTGGTGATTGCCGAGACCCGCAAGGGAGTCGGCGCCGATGCCTAAAGAGAGAAATCGGGGAGGTTGTTGAATTACTGGAATAACTTTCTCAGTTTCTTATTCTCGACTGAATAGTACGGCGAAGCAGATGGCGTCCCGAGTCCCGAGCGCTTCGTCAAACTCGCTGAAACTGACACCGTGATTCCTCCTCAGAACGGGTGCGAAACGTAGCACGAGGCAGTTCCCCCAAGGTGTCCTTAATTCTCCTGTACTGCCCCCGCTTCCCCGGTCAGACAACATGCACCTATTGCTCCTTGGAATGACGTTCTACGTAGCTAAGCGCGGCGCGAGCGAGCAGGCCTGACCGTGTTTCCCCTTCTCGTGCCGCCGCCTTGTCCACGATCGCCAGAACGCGGGCGGGCACCGTGATGTTGATTCGCTTCGTCTTGCTCAACAGCTTGGAGAGATCAACGTTGACGAGTGCCCAAATCCCAGACTTGTAATCATCACTCGCCTGGTGTTTTTCCAGCGATTTCTTGGCAGGTGTGGGTTCTCCATCCATGAGGAGTCCCTCCAGATGGCAGGCAATAGCCTCCTGGGCCGCCTCGATGGCTTCCTCAAGCGTATCTCCCGCCGAAAAGCAGCCAGGCAGATCTGGTACGCTAACCCCGTAAGCACTCTCTACATCCTTGTGGATCACAACCGGGTATCGCATCTCAGCGGTCCTCCCATTTCCAATTGGCTTGTCGGTAGATGTTGCGCAGCGTGCCGATGGGGATCTCCTTACTGGGGTGCTTCACAGTGACCCGTCCGGACTTTTCAGGGTGGACGAATATGTTATTAAAATAGAACAGATTGCGGCCAATATAGAGAATATGGTTGCCCCAATACTTGGCCCAAGATCCTGTCGTTCAATTCCTTACTTTTGCGCTAAACCTATTCCCGGGCACAGGCTAGTGCCCACCGAAGGAAGCCTCGTCGATCTCCAGCGATCGCTGCATCAGCGGTTCCGCCTCTCCCATCCGGTTCGTGGCCTGCAGCAGCTGCGCCAGGTTGTTCAAACGAATCGCCACGGTCGGGTGGTGCCCACCGAAGGAGGCCTCGTCGATCTCCAGCGCTCGCCGCATCAGCGGTTCCGCCTCCTCCATTCGGTTGGTGGTCTTCAGTAGCTGCGCCAAGTTGTTCAAATAAATCGCCACGGTCGGGTGGTGCTCGCCGAAGGAGGCCTCGTCGATCTTCAGCGCTCGCCGCATCAGCGGTTCCGCCTCCTCCATTCGGTTGGTGGTCTTTAGTAGCTGCGCCAGGTTGTTCAAACGAATCGCCACGGTCGGGTGGTGCTCGCCGAAAGAGGCCTCGTCGATCTCCAGCGCTCGCCGCATCAGCGGTTCCGCCTCCCCCGTTCGGTTGGTGGCCTGCAGCAGTTGCGCCAGGTTGTTCAAACGAATCGCCACGGTCGGGTGGTGCTCGCCGAAGGAAGCCTTGCTGATCTCCAGCGCTCGCCGCATCAGCGGCTCCGCCTCCCCCATCCGGTTGGTGGCCTGCAGCAACTGCGCCAGGTTGTTCAAACGAATTGCCACGGTCGGGTGGTGCCCGCCGAAGGAGGCCTTGCTGATCTCCAGCGCTCGCCGCATCAGCGGCTCCGCCTCTCCCATCCGGTTCGTGGCCTTCAGCAGCTGCGCCAGGTTGTTCAAATCTGTCGCCACGGTCGAGTGGTGCCCACCGAAGGAAGTCTCGTCGATCTCCAGCGCTCGCCACATCAGCGGTTCCGCCTCCCCCATCCGGTTTGTGTCCTGCAGTAGCAGCGCCAAGTTGTTTAAACGAATCGCCACGGTCGGGTGGTGCTCGCCGAAGGTGGCCATGCTGATCTCCAGCGCTCGCCGCATCAGCGGCTCCGCTTCCCCCATCCGGTTGGTGGCCTGCAGCAGCTGCGCCAGGTTGTTCGAAGCCATTGCGACAAGCTTCGTATTGGCGTGTCCCTTTGCCTCAGCGAGCGCTTTGCGTTGCTGGGTTTCACAATCATCCCATCGTGCGAGAGCCATCAGTTCCGTCGCAATTTTCAGGCGCTGCAAGATCCGTTTTTCCGAATCGTCTATGCTCTCCAGCGTATCGCGCAGAAAGTCCAGCCTGGTCTCGGAAAAATTGCGCAGCGTCAATCCCTTTCCCATCTCCATGAGCCGATTGGCGAAATTCTCAAACTCACCGCTTCGGTGCATTTCCCAACATGCGATCATTTCCTCGACTTCGGCAAGATAGTCGGGGGCGGATCGATTGCTCGTAATAATGCGGGCAATCGATTGACTCACCCCGTCGCCGGCCAGCGGCGCAGCTTCGCGCACATAGCTCGCCATTTGCTGGGCATCTCCACGGCGGGCATAGATCCTCGCCATGTCGAATTTCGCGGTCGCTCTCTCGTTTTCGTCGCCGACTTCACTAAGGTAATCGAGGGTCTTTTCCGCATCGATACTGCCTTCTGCGATAAGTTTCTCGCGCAATAGGCGGCGCTTCTCATCGCGGGCATCGATGCTTGGGTAAAAGAGGTTGAAGAATTCAAGCAAGAACGGCAGGCGTTTGCGCGCGCCGCGGGACAGATTCATCGCGAGCCAGATATCAAAGAATCCTTCACGAATCGTGTAAAGGCGCGAGCGTTTGTCCTGTGGGTGCTGGCTGGCGCTCAGGTAGTGGGCATCGGAGAGACGCTTGAGCAGCGACGAGGTCTCCTGCTGGCTCCTGCGCATTCGCGCGGCAATGGCGGCCGGTGTCTTTTCCTGGTCGCGCATGCTTGCCAGACACTCCAGCAGCGCGCGTTGGCCGGGAGGCAGATCGTTGAGCCGATCCTGATAGAACGGCGATATCCGGTCGAGCAGCAGGTGGAACTGATCCTGGACCTTGGTGACCGACTCGTGGGCGATCAACTCGTAGAGCATCATAATCAACCGAGGGTTCCCGCCCGTCATCCGGTAAAGCGCCTGCAAGCGAGAACGCATGTCCACAAAGGTTGCGAGGATATCGTCGCGGCTTTCCCATTCGAGGTTGCGCCGGATTACTTCAACGGTTTCCTCAAATCTCAGGTTCTCGAGAATCTGAATGTCGAAGAAATCGTAAAACGGCTGTCCAACATCGGTGATGGCGTCGAAGTGTAGCGGCGAGGTGGCCAACAGCAGGCAGCCGTTGTCGGCCATGAAGAACTTGCGCAACGAGGCGAGTTCGTTTTTGTCGCGAATTTGCCATGTAAATATCTCGCCCAGGTTCTCGAGCATAATGAGCAGTGTGCGACTATACCGGCGATTCTGTTCGCGGATTGCGGGCACCAGGGTGTCGACTACCCGGGCGTTGTCTTCCTCGGTTTGTACTTTGGAGAACAACTCCGCCCATAGCGGCTCGTCATCGACGGCATCTTTCAGGATCTCGCATAGACCGATAAGAAAATCGGCGAAGGACAGTGTCCGGTTCGATTCCTCCGGAAACCGGACAACTACGCAACTCGCACTGAGCGTTTCATCCGATTGCACTGTGTCTTCAATGCAGTCAAGTAGGTGGGTCTTTCCGATTCCGCGCGGTCCGATAAACAGAAGATGGTGTTTCGATTTCCGGCCAACGGAACCACGCAAGGATTCAACCGAATTGTCGAGGACATGTTCTCGCGCAACGCTGGTGTGGCGCAGGCGCTCAGGACTGGTTACTCCTGAGCGATACAGTCCGATCTTTGCATTGAGGGTCGGCTCAGGCATAGTATTTCCCCCACCACGATTTCAGCACACCGCTGGCAAAGTCATAGATTCCCTCATTGACTTCGATGATGTAGAAATCGTTCTCCAGGTCGAGCAATATTTGGTTGAACAGTTGTTTGCGCTCATGCGACGGGAGCTCGATGCCGCTGCCCACTAACACCCGGTCCGTTTCTTGCACCAGAGCTGCACGGCTCAGCCCAGATTCGCACACACTGATTTGCCCCAACAAAGCATAGGCAATCGAGCGTTTGGGGTCCGAATAGTACTGCCTGATTCGAGAATAGTAGTGTTGCAACCGCGTGCGCGCACCGGGACTAATAATCAACGCTTCGAAGATGGAATCGACATCCGACGCGACGATTTTACGTTGCTCCTTTTTCCATAATCTGTAGAGATCCTGGGTCGCCATCTGCATGAAAAGCGGAATGGGACGACCCAGGCGAGAGACGAGCCGCTGTGGAACATCCTCTTGGTATCGGACGCCTCGCCCGCTCAACATTTCCGTCACAAAAGCCCTGATGTTACTGTCAGTGAGTGGAGGCAGAGGGATGTCTTCAAGGTCGTTGATGAGATCCACCTGTCCGAGCACGTCAAGTGTGCCTGCGAGATTGACTGAGCCGCCAACCAGCCAACGGATCGAGTCTTTTGAGGGTGAAGGATTCAATCGCTGGGTTCGAAACCAGGCGAGAAACTCACGCAGCAACGCTGCATCCTTCTGGGACAAGTTGAGCAGCATGTCAGGCAGCTCGTCGATGATGAATAGAATCGGTACGCCGGTTTTGCGAGCCTGTTTGAGAAACCTGTCGCCGTGCTGCCGCCAGTTCTCGCGCCAACCGGGATCACTTTGGCGCAGTGCGAGTTTGAAGCCGCCGACACCGATCTCCCCGACCCTTCCCAATGCGCCACTCACAAGTTTCCAGCCTGCGGCAAGTTGGTCCCGTACGATATCCGGATGTGCATCATGGAATGCGTCGAGCAGCCCCTGGAAGAAATCGGCTGGATGAGTCAAGTCCTGGACGTTGATCAAAACCGTCGAGAAACCGTTCCTGGGATTGTCACGCAAGTGATCCATGACGCTGGTCTTCCCCGTTCGTCGGGCCGCCGTAAGCACCAGATGCCTGGTGCGCAGTGTTTCCCAAAGCTCTGCGACAAACTCCTCGCGAAATCGCAAGTCCACCGGGTCGACGGGAGCCCCGGTATAGAATTCAGGAGTGCCGCTCATTTATATATCCACTTTGTTGTACAACATAAATGTCGCCTAATTTAAGTATACAACAATATTGCCTTAATTCAATATACTTGAGGTAAACTCTCCCGGCCTCGCGATGAAGGGTGGCACCAAATTGCTGCAAAAATACCCTTTACGCTCCGACTTGACAGGAGAACCGCAAGCGGTTGTCCCCCGCCCCACTATTTCTTTGGGCAGTGATTTGAGGAACTCCAGGCGGAAAACCTGGGGACGTTGTTGATTTACTGGAATAACTTTCTCAGTTTCTGATTCCTGACCGAATGAAACAACTGAAACAGCGAAGAAGATGCCCTCCGTAGCGCTTCCGCACACTCGCAGGCTCTGACACCGCGTTCGTCCTCCCAACCCGTCCGAAGCGTTGCACCAAGCAGTTCCCCGACGACATCCCGGATTGTCCATCCGTTTTTTCCTCCCTCTATAGGCGTCGACAGAATCGCCTGACAGATTATTCCCACCCATTCAACAACGTCCCCTATTGAACATGCGGTAGAATCGCCACCCAACCATGGCTTCTACATTGACTTGGCTTGACTACTCGGAGCGCGATCGGCGCCGCGCTCTTGACGTCATCGACCTGTTCCGAGAGACGGGAATGCTCGACGAGCTTGGACTGGCAGGGGTCCGCGACAGCTTTGCCGATCTCTTCTTCCCCGGCACCAGCACAATCCAGACTCGGGCGTGCTACTTCCTGCTCGTACCGTGGACGTTTCTGCGGCTCGAGCGTTTGAGCGTTCCGTCGAGTGAGGCTGCGAGTAAGGACAGGCGCGAACAACTCAACCTCAACAAGCGGCTGCGGGCCGGGGACGATACGCAGGGGGTCTTCGGTTCCCAAGCCGGCGACGCTCTGAAACGGCTTCCGAGCGAGGTCTATTGGGGCGGGCTTGGGAGCTGGGGTATCCGCACCTTCTCAGGCCACATGTGGACCTACTTCCGATCGCTCGACGGATTCTACCGGCGTGTCACCCAGTTCCGGAGCACACCGCGGGACCCAGAGGGCAGGCTGGCGCCTCCGACCAACTGGCACCCTCACCTCCCGGCGCCCCCCTCCGGATTTGTTCGGGGCAAGATCACGGTTACGCTTCGGCGACAGGATGCCGAGTACCTACGGGAGCGAATCCAGGCCCGACATCCGGAGAGCCTGCTGGCAGTGCTCGCGGGGCGGGCCCAGCAGGGCGACCTCGCCCACGATCGACCGTGGGAACTTGCCCATCTCGCCGATCTCTCGCCTGTCTTGCGCCATCAGCTTCACGACGCCAAGCTCTTCGCAGTCTGCATGCATGGAGCAGCTCTCCTCTACAATCTCATGCTCTCTGAACTGCAGCGGAATGAGCAGCGAATCGAGACCTATCGCGGTGAACTGGAGGAGTGGGCCGCCGATGCTGCCGCGCTCGAAGCCGATCTGGCGGGTTGGGAGCTGCATGGTGTGTGGCAGGTCGTGCGGGAAAATGGCCGCCGGCCCAGACATTTCTTGCAGGACTTTGTGCAGCGCTGGGTCAACAACCTGAAGCGGCGTGGCCCCGAAGCCGCCGTCCGTGACAACTCCACGGCGCGAACTCTGGTGCGCGATCGCGAGATTCGACTCAAGGGCAATCGCGCGCGGCTGACAAGCGCTCGACATCTCGAACTTTGGGGTGGGCGGTCCGGGACGGGACGGATGGCCTACCGGTGGAACGTAACCCGCCGGATCCTCCGGGACATCTTTGACGGGTTGGCACGGAGGGAGAACGATGCTGGGAACACGTGAGCGGACGCTACTCCTCGAGAGCCTGCGCCCGCCGACGGGCTACCACTTGCGGCGCGCCGTGGGAACCAGCTACACCCTGGACCTGATGGCCCTCCTGACGGCTCCCCTCGCGTTCACCTTCTTCGACGCCCACAACGAGGACGGTGCGCCGGTGGCCGACCCGGTGGCGCTGCTCGAGGCTCTGCGGCGACATGCCGAAAAGGTCACGCTCTTCTGCCAGGCCGGTGCGATCGCCGTGCCGAGACCGGAGCAGACACTCCTCGCCTACCTCGAAGGCTCAGTGATACAAGTTCAGGCGCCTCAAGAAGGAGGGATCTTCCACCCCAAGGTCTGGATGCTCGAGTTCCAGTCCTACGGGAGGCCGGCCATCTACCGCGTCCTGTGCCTTTCCCGCAACCTGACGTTTGCCCGCGCATGGGACACCTGTCTCTGCCTTGAAGGACGACTCGCGCAGCGGCAGCGCGGCTACTGGCGGAATAAACCTTTCGCCGATCTTCTGCTGTCCCTTCCGGGACTCGCTTCCCAACCGATCTCGGCCAGGCTACGGGAGGATATCGAGCGCATGGCCTACGAGGTCAGGAGGGTGGACCTTCGGCCACCACGGCCGTTCACTGACTTCCGAGTCCACCACTTCGGCCTGTGGCGCAAGCGAGGCTGGTCCTTCCCGACAGGTGGACGGAGCTTGGTGGTGTCGCCCTATCTCGTCGGGTCCCTGGTGCGGGATATGGTGCGCGATCACGGGCTTGAGGTCCTGATCTCACGGCCGGAGACCTTCGAGGAAGTCGTCCGCATCTCCGGGAACGATGCCCTGCCAGCGACTTGTTACGTGCTCTCGCCTAAAGCCGACCTCGACGCTCAGGAAGCCGATGAGGAGTGGGGGGAAGAAGCGGACGGGAGGTCTCGCGATGAGGACCAGGTCGAACTCTCCGGCCTCCACGCCAAGTTGTTCCTGTTCGAGAACGGGCGGAAGGCACGGCTCTTCACCGGCTCGGCCAACGCGACCCTCGCTGCATTCCAACAAAACGTGGAAGTTCTGGTCGAACTTGTCGGAGGGACCAAGGATTGCGGTATCGCGTCCCTGCTCGGCTCCGGCGATGACCCCAGGCTTGAGAACCTAATGTCCCTCCTGCAGGAGTACCAGCCCCCTGACTCCGTTGAGCTACCCGAAGATACCAAGCGGACCCTGGAGCGGCGTGCCGAACGCCTTGCACGCATTTTCGGTGCCGCGCGCCTCACCGCGACTGTTCGCAACGTGGATGACGGGCAGCTCTGGGACATGACCTTGTCGGGTGAACTGCCGGAGATCCCCTCCGGAGTCGAGGTCAGGGTATGGCCGGCAACCCTCTCCTCGGAGGCAGCACTGCGGATCGACGATCAGGCGGGGGAACCGGGCGAGTCGGACCGTCCGGCCGACCCCGCTCATCCGGTCGCTTCCTTCAGAGGCCTGTCTTTTGAAGCACTGACAGCCTTCCTCGCGTTCGAGGTGTCCGTGCGGGAAGGACCTCACGAGGTGCGCCAGCGATTCGCGGTCACGGTCGAACTGGTCGGGGCGCCGGAGAACCGGAAGGAACGCCTGCTGCGTTCGCTCCTCAATGATCGTGGTCGGGTGCTCCGGCTCCTGTTTCTCATTCTGATGGACGAAGGAGCCGACGTGTCGTCTTTCATCCGGGCAGCCCGAAGGAACGACTCGGCGGCTGCGGGATCGTTTGGCGGTTGGGACCAAACGGCCCTGCTGGAGGCGCTCCTCCGGAGCTTGAGCCGCAACCCCGAACGTATCGACCAGGCGGCCCGCCTCATCGCCGACCTCAGAAGCACTCCGGAGGGGGAAGATCTCCTCCCGAAGCGTTTGAACGAGATCTGGGGACCGGTGTCGGTGGCGCGGGAGGCGCTTAAGTTATGAGCCACAGGGAAGCGGGCGAGCACCCCGACACCAAGGCCGTGCTGGGCCGCCTCAAGGGCTTCCAGCGCGACACCGTGGAGTATGCCTTCGAGCGCCTCTACCGGGACCCGGACTCGACCCGACGCTTCTTGGTGGCCGACGAAGTGGGTCTCGGAAAGACCCTCGTGGCCCGAGGCGTGATCGCGAAGGCCATCGATCACCTGTGGGACGGGGCGCACAAGGTCGAGCAGATCGACATTGTGTACATCTGTTCCAACGCCCAGATCGCCCGACAAAACGTTCGCCGACTCCAGGTCGGGAACAGGCAGTTCGACCGTGCTGACCGGTTGACGCTGCTGCCACAGGTGATCCGTCACCTACGGGGGAAACGGGTGAACTACCTCGCCCTTACGCCGGGCACTTCTTTCGATCTCAAAAGCAGCATGGGGCGACGGGACGAGCGGGTCCTCCTCTATCATATGGTCCAGCGGATCTGGCCGGATCAACGTACCGGCCCCAGGAACCTTTTCCAAGGATATGTGAGGAACAAGGACCACTTCCTTCGGGAACTGAAGGAATTCAAGCGCTACCAGCGAATCGACCCAGACCTTGCGGAGGCGTTCAAGCAATGTGTGCTGGAGAAGGGCGAGGATCTCGGGGAACAGTACAGGGACCTCTGCCAACGGTTCCAGCGTTCTCGGAAGCGGGTCCCAGGAATCGATCGCTGGGACCAGGCCAAGTTCATCGGCCGTCTGCGTTCGATGCTGGCCGCGGTGTGCGTCACGGCGCTTGAGCCAGACCTTGTGATCCTCGACGAGTTTCAGCGCTTCAAGGACCTGCTGGACGGAGGGGACGCCACAGCTGAGCTGGCGAAACGGCTGTTCACCTACTCCGACGCAACCTCTGACGTTCGCCTCCTTCTTCTCTCGGCGACGCCCTACAGGATGTATACGCTGCACCACGAGAGTCACGAGGACAACCACTACCGTGACTTCCTGAGAACTGTCGAGTTCCTCGATCCCGGGCTCAAGCAGAGCGGCGCGCTTCGCCAACTACTGGACGACTACCGGCAGGCCATGTATCGGATCGAGGCCGGGACGGAGGCACTCGAACGCATCAAGAGAGAGATCGAGAAGCGGCTCCGCCGGGTCATGTCGCGGACCGAGCGCCTGCAGGCATCCGCGGACGCTCAGGCGATGCTGCTCGAAGTACCGTCCGCGGGACTGGAGCTCACCGCGGGAGACGTACAGGATTTCCTGACGCTCGAGAAGATCGGCCGCGAAGTGAGACAACCACAGGTCTTGGAATACTGGAAGTCGGCGCCGTATCTACTGAGCTTCATGGACGACTACAAGCTCAAGGCCGCGGTCGTCGCGAGACTGGATAGGTCCTCGGGGAACGGCCTGCCAAAGCTCCTCACCGACGACGGCAGGGTGTCCCTTTCGTGGGAAGCGGTGGAGGGCTACTCGCAGTTGGACCCGGCCAATCCCCGTCTGCGCAGCGTCCTCGAGTGGATGGGGCGTGGCGAGGCGTGGAAGCTGCTCTGGCTACCCCCTTCACTTCCGTACTACGCCGAGCCGGGTCCCTGGAAGAGGGCTCGCGAGCAGCAACTCTCCAAGCATCTGATCTTCTCGACCTGGCAGGTCGTTCCCAAAGCGATCGCGAGCATGGTGAGCTACGACGTGGAACGCCGCATCATGAGGCGATTCGACGGCTCGATCCGCAACACGCCGCAGGAACGCCGGAGGCGGCGTCCGCTGTTGCGCTTTGCGTACTCTAACGAGCGACCCACGGGAATGCCGGCGCTCGGGATTCTGTACCCAAGCCCCAGCCTCGCCGAGCTGGGAGACCCCCTTCCGGTGCCTGAGGGCGAGGCCACGCTGAATCACGCTCTCGCCCGCGCCCGAAAGCGACTCGAACCGCTTCTTAAGCAACTCACGGGACCGTATCTCAATGCCGAGCGCGAGGATGAGCGCTGGTACTGGGCGGCCCCGATTCTTCTCGATCTCGAGCGGTATGGAGAGACAACCCGGGAGTGGTTCGGCCGTCCGGACCTCCCGAATCTATGGAGCGGAGCGCAGGAAGATGAAGACCCAGCTTCCCGGTGGGTGGACCATGTAGGGGAAGCGAAAAAGCTCGTCGACGAGGCGATGTGCGGATCGCTGAAACTCGGACGCGCCCCGGCGGGGCTCGCTGAGATACTTGCCAAGCGATCCGTAGCCGGCCCCGCGACGAGCGCGCTCAGGGCACTCACCCGCGCCTCGGGCCCGGAAACACGGGCGGCGCTCGCGGCCCGCGACGGTGCCGCCTGGATCGCCTGGGGCTTCCGGACTCTGTTCAACCTCCCGGAGGCGATGGCGCTCGTCCGAGGGGAACGCCCCGGGGATGAGACACCCTATTGGAGACAGGTCGTAGACTATTGCGCAGCGGGCAACCTGCAGGCCACGCTGGACGAGTACATCCACACGCTACGTGATCTCGAAGGTCTCTTCGCCGACGACGACAACGCGGCCTGGGGCAAACTGGCCGAGGCCGTTACCGGAGCGCTGTCGCTCCGGACGGGTGCCCCGCGCGTGGATGAAATCCGGCCCAGCGACGATACCGTACAGATCGAGCACCGCCGCTTGCGCAACCACTTCGCCATGCGCTTCGGCGCTCAGGAACGGGACGACGGCAAGACGGGAGCCCGCGAGGGACAGGTACGCCAAGCCTTCAACTCTCCCTTTTGGCCCTTCGTCCTCGCGTCCACTTCCGTCGGCCAGGAGGGCCTGGACTTCCACGCCTATTGCCACTCGGTCATGCACTGGAACCTGCCGTCGAACCCCGTCGACCTCGAACAGCGCGAGGGCCGCGTCCACCGCTACAAGGGCCACGCCGTGCGCAAAAACGTGGCGGCGGAGCACGGAGCCGCGGTTCTTGGTGGCGAATCGACGGATGTTTGGCGTGCCCTGTTTGAAGAAGCGCTGGAGCAGTCATCGACTGGAGGGGGGCTCGTGCCCTTCTGGCTGTTCCCGCTCCCGAACGGCGCCCACATCGAGCGCCACGTCCCGGCACTGCCCCTGAGCCGCGACGCCAATCAGCTGAGAGCGCTCAAGCAATCCCTGGCTGTCTACCGCATGGTTTTCGGGCAGCCGCGGCAGGATGACCTGATGAGCTTTCTCCTGAAGCGTTGCAGCCACGAGACGCTACAGAAAATCGCACCGTTGTTGCGGATCGATTTGTCGCCGATGCGAAGGTCCTGAACCACGATCCTGTCCGCATACCTCTCGCTGTGTCTAGAGGATTCCGGGTACTGAAGAGGAGCTTTGTGACAGGCTTGCACCGCTCGCAGGCTTTGACACTGCGATTCGCCCTCAAAACGCGTCCGAATCGTTGCACCAAGCAGTTCCCCCACGGCATCCCGGATTGTCCATCCGTTTTCCCTCCCTCTTTAGGCGTCTACAGAATCGCCAGACAGAGTAATTCCACTAATTCAGCAACGTCCCCTGTTGAACGTCGCGTACGCCGGTTTCGAGCCGCCGGGACTTCCCAGATACCGGAAGACCTCGGGGGCACACCCTGCGAGTGAACACAGTGAACCCGTTGCGGCTAATCCCATCGTTTCCTGATGTAGCTGACGAGGTCCGGGCCGTGCAGTTCCCGCGTCGAGTTGCTGGTCCGGACATAGAACACCTTTCGTTTGCCTGACTTCTCCGCCTTCATCAGCCACACAGGATCGGGCGATGGATCTACCTCGACGACGCAGATTTCCAGACCCTTGACCATCTCGATGCTGATATGAGTGGAGGTCGCCGCGGCCGAACCGAACTCCTCGCCGATCCGGTCCGTGAGATGCCTCATGTATCGCTCTGTATTCCAGCCTTTCATGTCAAGGTCTGGCTGAATGCCACGCGGGGTTGCGTCGTCGTCCACACCGATGAACACGAAGCCTCCTCTCGCATTCAGAAACCCGGCGACCGGCTTGAGGACGGATGCCTCGAAGATAACCTTTTGCGGGACGTTGGGATCCCCGTAGCTGTAAAAGGCCGAGGATTTGAACTCGCGTTGCTCAGTCTCGTCGCCGGCGAGAAGCGCTTCGCGGGCCTTCTTCGCCGCGAGTACCTCTGAAGCGATTACGCCGACCGGGATCGCCACGACCGCATAGCCCAGAATCACGAGAACGGACGTCAGGAGTTGGCCAAGGGCTGTCGCTGGGATCAGGCTTCCATGCCCGACTGTTGTCATCGTGATGATTGCCCAGTAGGTACTTGCTGGAATGCTGGTGAATCCGTTCTCGGGTCCCTCAACGAGATACATGAGCGATCCCGCGACTACCGAAATCAGAACCACACCGATCACAAAGGTCCCGATCTTGTAGCGAGTAGCCTCCAGAGCATTGCCTATGGTCATCGCCGCTCGCGAGAAACGCCCCAATGACAAGATGCGGAAGATTCGAAGCATCCGCAGCACACGCAGTACAGCGAAGGTGTCCCAGCCCGGGAACACGAACACAAGCCAGGTGGGCGCAATCGAGACGAAGTCCACCAAGCCGAAGAATCCAAATGCGTAGCGGGACGGCTTCGGATGGCAGAAGAGCCGCAACAGGTACTCCACACTGAAGATCACCGTGAAGGCAATCTCCGCCATCCGTAGCTGATCGAACCACGTGGACCTGATGGCGGCCACGGAATCCAGCACGACGACACTGACGCTGACCAAAATGGCGGCAAGCAGCCACAGGTCAAGGCTCTTCGCAGCGCGACCGCCGCCAAACAGGACATCGAACAGTCGTTTCCGAATGGCCTTCAATTCAACTCCTCTACAACGAGCGTCACGGCACCGACCGGTGATGGTCGCCAACGCCTCTGACCTGATGTTCCCGAGAGGAAAAATAGGGGAGGTTGTCGAATTACTGGAATTACTGTCTCAGCATCTTATCCCTGACCGACTGAAACGGCAAAACAGATACGTTCGCCAGCACTCTGGCACACTCGCAGGCGCTGACGCCACGATTCCTTCTCAAAACGCGTCCGAAAGGTTGCGCCAAGCAGTTCCCCACAGCAACACTAGATTCCACCTCCGTTCTTTCGTCCCTCTCGAGGCGTCGACAGAATCGCCGGACAGAGTAATTGAACGTAGTTCAACAACGTCCCCTATTGAAACACTAGGGACTTGGCTCAGATGGGAGCAGAATAAGGGCCGAGGATAAGGAAACGGGAACAGGGCTACTCTCGCTGAAGTGTAGTCGAAGCCATTGGCGCATGAACAAGAAATACGACTTGATCCTATTGGATCTGGACGGGACGATCAGCGACCCGATCAGTGGCATTGCCAAGTCGATTAACTATGCCTTGGCGGCACTGGGCTTAGAGGAAGTCTCCCAGGGCCGGGTAGCAAAATTCATCGGCATACCAATCGACAAAACGCTGGCAGCGTTGTCTGAAAGTGAATCAAGCAAGCTCGTCAATCAGCTTGTTATCAAATACAGAGAGCGGTTTGCCGCCGTCGGATATTCAGAGAACTCTCTTTACCCCGGAGTACTCGAAGCTTTGATTGACCTGCACGAGAAGAAAGTTCCCTTGGCTGTTTGTACCTCCAAGCGTTCTGACTATGCCCAGAAAATACTGCAGATATTTAGACTCGACAGTCTGTTTCGATTTGTCAACGGTGGAGACGTTGGAACCACAAAACAGGAACAGATTGCACAGATGCTGGTCAAGGGAGAAATCACCGAGAACACTATGATGATCGGTGACAGGGCGGTTGATCTCGCAGCCGCCCACGCCAGCGGGCTTACGTCTGCAGGAGTGCTCTGGGGCTACGGCTCTCGCGAGGAGCTGGAGAGGGAAAATCCATCCCGACTTTTTGAATCTCCTGAAGAATGGCACATCCTAGAGGAGCTAACAAAACAAGGGACCGGAAATAGGGGAGGTTGTTGAATTACGGGAATGACCTTCCCAGTTTCTTTTTCCTGCAGTTATGTGGCGCGTTGAATTGGATGATGCATGGAAGGCAGAGCATGAAGTCTACCGTCCGGAATTTCCTATACGATCACCCGGAACACTACGAGTCTGTATACCCCGAGCCCAATGAAGAGACTCCGCAAATGTGTCGCCGGATGTTTGCCCGGTTTTTGGCTTCCCCTCCCTCTTCCATCCTTGATGTTGGATGTGGAAAAGGAAGAGATTGGGCCGCCCTTTCTCGAGATTGTCCAGATTGCTGGGGCGTAGACTACTTGGAGACAATGATCCAGTAGGCCAAGAGCAAGTATCCGGCATTACACGTCCAAGTCGGTGATATGAGGGCGGTACGTCTTCAGGGAAAAATTAGGGGACGTTGTTGAATTACTGGAATAACTGTCCCAGTTTTCTGCTCCTAAACCGACTGAAACGGCGTAGCAGATGCCTTCCCGAACGCTTCGGTTCACTCACAGGCACTCACACCGCGATTCGTCCTCGAAACGCGGCCGAATCGTTGCACCAGAAACTCCCTCACGGTATCCTTCATTCTCCTCCTGTTTTTTCCTCCCTCCGTAAGAGTCGTCGACCGCTTGGTTCTCCCGTATTTCGAAGACGACCACACCGGACTGATAACAGCAGGAGTGCTGACGGTCCGTTTTTGAAGTACCGTAACACCCCTGCTCAGTTTCCAAGTTGTCACCGCCAAAGGGAGAGTAGCAATGCCTCGCCAAGTACGGCTGGATGCTCCAGGCACACTGCACCACGTCATGCTTCGTGGCATCGAGCGCCGGGCGATTGTGACCGATGACGCAGACCGTCACGATTTTGTCCGGCGCTTGGGTGCCTTGACCATGCAGAGCAGGACGGCGGTTTATGGATGGGCCTTGTTGACCAATCATGCCCACCTGTTGCTACGCAGCGGCCCTGATGGATTACCCCAGTTGATGCGCCGCTTTTTGACCGGATACGCCCAAGCCTACAACCGGCGCCACGAGCGTCACGGTCACCTTTTTCAGAATCGTTACAAATCCATTGTGTGTGAAGAGAACGGCTATTTTGTGGAGTTACTCCGCTACATCCATCTCAATCCTATTCGTGCCGGGCTGGTGGGCACTTTAGGCGAATTGGAGCGCTATCCCTGGAGTGGGCATGGAATTCTGTTGGGAGAGGTAGCAGGGAGTTGGCAAGAACGGGAGTGGGTCCTGAGTTGGTTCGGCAATACGGCCGATAGTGCCAAGAGGGCCTATCGGGAATTTGTAGCGGCGGGGGTGGGACAGGAGCGGCGGCCTGGGCTGGTCGGAGGAGGACAGGTCCGATCAGGAGGGGGTTGGTCGGTAGTTCGCGGCCGCAGTCGGCAAAAAGCAGGGAATGGGCGCATCCTTGGCGGTGAGGTCTTCGTGGACACGGTACTACGGGAAGCGGAAGAGCGAATACGCCGACAATTGGAGGTGCGACGAAACCAGTCTGGTATGACCGAGGCAATAGAGGAGGTCTGTCAGCAGGCTGGTGTCAGCCCACTGGAACTTAGGGCGGGCAGTCGGCGGAGGCAGGTGTCAAAGATTCGAGCGTTGCTGGCACAACGGTTAATGGAGGAATTCGGGCTTTCCCTGGCGGAAGTTGCTCGCGAGTTAGGGGTCTCCCTCTCCGCAATTGCCAAGAGTTTACAGAAGCGCCATACAGAATAATTCCACTAATTCAACAACGTCCCCTATTGATCCTACTTTTCACTGTCAGGCAATGATGTCGTGCACGACGTTGCCGTAGACATCGGTCAGGCGGAAGTCGCGGCTATTGTGGCGGTAGGTGAGCTGCTTGTGATCCAGGCCCAACAGGTGGAGGATGGTGGCGTGAAGATCGTGATGCGAGACGCGATCCTTGACAGCGTGCATGCCGAGCTCGTCGGTCGCGCCGTGCGTGATCCCCGGCTTGACGCCGCCGCCCGCCATCCACATGGAGAAGCCGTAGTGGTGATGGCCGCGGCCGAGGGATTCCTCCTTACGAGCCTCCTCCATCGGCGTGCGACCGAACTCAGTGGCCCAGACGACGAGAGTCTCGTCCAGCAGACCGCGCGACTTCAGGTCCATGATGAGGGCGGTGATCCCGCGATCGGTGCGCGCCGCGTTGGTGCGGTGGTTGTTGATGAGCCCGCCGCGGTTGCCGTGCGCGTCCCATCGCCGCCCCTGGGCGCCGTCGAGAATCTCCACGAAACGGACGCCGCTCTCCACCAGCCGTCTCGCCGTCAGGCACTTCCTCCCGAAGTCGGTGTCGCCATATAGCGCCTTCACCGAGTCCGGCTCGCTCCGGATATCGAAGATCTCCGGCGCTTCCATCTGCATGCGAAAGGCCGTCTCGAATGCGGCGATGCGCGCGTCGAGCTCGGGCTGGGTGCGATAAATACCGCGATGGAGGCGATTCAACTTCCGCACCAGATCCAACTGCGCGCGCTGCTGGCCTCGGCTGAGAAATGCCGGTGCATTGATGTGCGGCACCGGTGGATGTCCGGGCTTGAAGTCCACCAGCGTGGCCTGGTGGATACCAGGGAGGAATCCGGCCTGGTGAAGCGCGCGCCCGCCGGACGGTCGGCCGTCTGTCATCACCACGAATCCCGGCATGTTCCGGTTCTCCGTCCCCAGACCGTAGGTCACCCACGAGCCAAGACTGGGGTGGCCCTGTCTGGGATAACCCGTGTGCATGAGGATCTGGCCGGTGAAGTGAAGTGCTGAATCGGTGTGCATCGACTTGATGAATGCGATGTCGTCGACCACCTTGGTCAGGTTCGGGAAGATCTCGCTGACCCATGCGCCGCTCTGCCCATAGCGCTTGAAGGAGAACACCGGCGGAACGATGCGCGTGTTGGTGTAGGTCTTCTCCGGGTTAAGGCCATCCAAGTCTTTTTTGGAGAATATGTCTCGTGCCAATCTTCCGGCGTACTTTTTCAGAAGCGGCTTGTGATCGAACGTCTCCAGCTGACTTGCGCCGCCGACCATGAACAGCAAGATGACGCTCCTCGCCCTGGGAGCGAAGTGTGGCTGCCTGGGCGCAAGTGGCTCGCTGAGGTCAGGCGCCGCACCGCTCGCCGTCTGGTCCGCGAGCAGGCTGGCCAGAGCGATGCCACCCAGGCCCAGTTCCTTGAGGAACCCACGGCGGTCCCTGCCAATCGGTCGAGTTCCATAAGCTGCGTCAGTGAACATAGATGAATTCGTTCAGGCTCATGACGGCATGGCAATATTGGACCAGCGGGCTTCGCGCATCCAAAGACCCCGGCTCCTTGCTTGCCTCCAAGGAGCCAGCGCGCCGTTGACCGAGAAACGACAGGCCGATCTCGCGTTCTTCCACGGTCGGCGGCCGAGAAAGAGCAATCCGGTATGCCGCCTCGATCTGTCGGCCGGGGTCGCCTCCGACTCTGTCCCGCACCCGTTGTGCGAAGCGCTTCGCTTGCTCCCACACGAATGGCGCATTCAGCGTAAACGCCGTGCTGCTCGGTGTCGTGCTGATGTCACGAAGGCCGACGCTTTGCGTGTTGTCCGGAAGGTCGAAGATCTTGAGGACCGGATGGAGGATGAAGCGCGGCGACATGAGGTAGACTGACCGGCGCCAGGTGTCCGGCGTGTCCTTGAAAGGTTCCTTGCGGCTGCCAATGGAAGTGCTGGGCCCGTACATGTTCGTGCGCAGAGCGCCGGAGACGCTCAACATATGATCGCGGATGACTTCAGCCTCCATGCGCAAGGGCCTGCGGTGCCACAGGTACTCGTTGTAAGCATCGTGCTGGGCCTGAGCCAACTCCGTGCTGGCCGCCTGTCTGTATACGGCGCTGTTCATCATCAGCCGGTGGATCGGTTTGAATCGCCAGCCCTCCTGGATCAGCTTGGAAGCGAGCCAATCCAGCAGAGCGGGGTGCGTGGGTTCGGTACCGAGTCTGCCGAAATCATTGGGAGTGCTGACGATGCCGCGCCCGAAATGATGTTGCCAGAGACGATTGACGATCACCCGAGCCAGCAACGCACCGGCGCCGTGCTCGACGTCGGTCAGCCAGCTCGCAAGCATCCGAAGCTTCGACGCCTCAAGCTGCGGCTCGGGGCCATCGGTGGCCTCGGGACGGGGCCGCCAATCCTTCGCGCTGCGACCGTCCCGCATCAAGACGCGCAGGAACCCTGGCTTGACTGGCTTGATGGGGCGCGCCCAACTACCGCCGGCCAGAAGATGGGGTGTGGGTACCTCCAGGGCAACATACTTGCCGCCTGCATCTGGCTTGACCTCGGCTTCGTCGAAGAATACAGCCGTCAACTGATAATATTCTTCGGCCGTGATCGGGTCGATCTTGTGGTCGTGGCAACGCGCACACCCGACCGTCAGGGCAAGGAACGCTTGACCGGTCGTCGACACCATGTCGTCGAGCCGGTGAAACTTCCGATCGTTCGGGTTGTCGTTCTTGCTCAGATTCGTTCCAATCTGAACGAACCTGCCCAGGTCCCGCCGGCCGACGGGTAAACCTCTCGGAGCGCCGGCAACCTGGTAGCGAACGAAGTCGTTGTAAGGCAGGTCGTCATTGAAAGCGCGAATCACGGCGTCGCGGTATCGATATGCGTCCTCTCGAATTGCGTTGTCCCCCTCGTGTGCTCCAAGGCTCTCGCCAAACCGAGCCACATCCAACCAGTGCCGTCCCCACCGTTCGCCATAGTGCGGGCTGGCGAGCAGGCGGTCAACGAGCTGGCGAAAGGGTTCCGCAGAGGAATCTCGAACGAACGCCTCGACTTCGTCGGGTTCAGGCGGCAAACCGATCAGGTCGAAGTAAGCGCGGCGAATCAGCCTCGGCCGATCGGCCTCCTGTGCAGGGCGAAACTGCTTTCCGTGCAGCTTGGCGAGGACGAAACGATCAATCGGCGAGTCCGTCCACGTGGACTCTTCCGGACTTGCCGCCGACACCTGAGGCGGATCGACAGGACGCAGGGGGCGGAAGGCCCAGTGGAGACGTCCTGATTCGAGATCCATCTTCGCCGTATCAACCGACTGCGTATCTCTTGGATCGGGCGCACCGAGGGCCACCCATTGGACGAAATCAGCGGTGACCTCGTCGGGCAACTTGCCGCCGGGCGGCATCTGCAGGTTGGGGTTGGTGTACTCGAGGGCCTCGATCAGCATCGACTGATCGGGTCGCCCCGCCACGACGACGGAGCCCCGCGACCCGCCCCGCTGGACACCCTTCCGGGTGTCGAGCTGCAGCTTCCCCATCAGCATTCCCCTGCGGGCGGCCTCCGCCGAGTGACACTGATAGCAGCGCTCCGCCAACACGGGACGAATCTTCTCCTCAAAGAAGTTGACATGGTCTTGACCGGCTTCCTCGGGGGCTCCGAGCAGGCTGAGGGCGATTACGAATATGATCACGCGACTACCTTACCTTTGCACTTGAGATCCTATTCGGATTGTGGAAAGAAATCCACTAGGCGAGTCGCCAAAAAAAATGCCCGAAAGAGAATTGTAGCGTCACGAAAAAAGGTACCCGAAAGGAAAGAGCGTTGTGTCGGGAAGAATGGTGGAGGCGGCGGGAGTCGAACCCGCGTCCGACATTACTTGGCGAAAAGAATCTACGTGTGTATCCGGTTCCTTTTTGGTTTCGCCGCCCGACATCGAGAACCGGCAAGAGTGCCTGGCGACTAGACCGGTGAGTTTCGCCGACGGCCCCCGGACAGCTGCCACCGGCTAGCCTGTTAGTCGACGCCCCACATCCGCCGCACAGGTATCAGCGGAGGGAACGGCTACTTAAATTTCTTTAAGCAGCAAGTGCCAATGGTTTATCAGCAGTTACGTTTAGGTCCATCTTTTTAACGAGGGGATGGTCCTCGACACGCATCTTCAGCCTCGATAATCCCGTCGAAACCGTTTCGCCCCCAGGGGAATCTGTCCCGCCGAAAACTCGACAGCGGGTGAGGTAGAGTCATTATAGGCTGGGCTCGAAGAGTCTGTCAAGCCGCCTGGAACCACAGCAGTCCTTTTAGAATGAGAGGGATAGAAGTGGGGACATCGGTCCTGGTTGCCGCCCAAGGCCGACGGAGAGCGAGCCACGGAGGCCCAACCCTGACGTACCGGCAACGCCCGCCCCGGTAGACGTTCTCACCCACGATCCGCCGGTGCGCTTCCCGCCACCATCTCCATCCCAGCGAACAGGTCGGTCTCAGGTCTCGTCTGGAGAGGAGGCCCCCAGGCCTGGCGGAAGGGTTCGCTCGACAGTGCCAGTTCCGGGTCGGGTCGATCGAACCAGATCCGATTGATGGAGAGGTGCTGGGTGCGGTGGGCTCTCAGAGCTTCGGCCTTGCGGGCCGACCAGGCCCGGATGTCGACCAGGAAATCGACGCCGGGCCGGTTGCCCAGGGGCGGGCCGGCCCCGATCTCCTCCGGCCGCAGCGGCGGTGTCCACAGCAGCCGGGTCACTCGATGAGGTACACCCGCCTCCGGCAGCCAGCGAGGGTCGGCGGCCGCCGCGACGGCGTCGGAGGTGAACCGGCTGATGGCGATATGGTCGGGGTGCCGGTTGAACCCGTTGGGGTCGAAAGTGATGACCAGGGCCGGCCGGTAGCGGCGGAGGAGCCGGACCAGTTGCCCGCGGATCCGCGCAGGATCGGCATCGCACAACTTCTTGTCCCGGTATCCCAGCAGGTGGAGAGAGTCGATGCCCAGTAGATCCACCGCTCGGCGCAGCTCGCTTTCTCTCACCCGGGGCAGTTCTTCTCTGGAACAGACGGGAGGGTCTCCCACCTTTCCGGCATCGCCCAGGGTGGCGGTGGCCAGCACCAGCCGGACTCCCCGGGCGGCATACTTGCAGGACACCCCCGCCACCATGAAGCTCTCGTCGTCGGGATGGGCCAGGCTGAAGAGGATGGTGGGGAGATGTCCCATGGAATGCCTCGTAGTCTATCAGAGACGGAAGACAACCCCGCATGCCGGGCCCTACCCCTTGATACTTCGCTATTGCTGGAGCCGGCACCCTCGGATAGAGTAGCGCTTCTTGACGGTGCGGCTGCGATCAGGCGATCAAGATCCTTCCGCAATGCGCGGCGCTTCCGGCCCTGTATCCCGCTGCCGGTGCGTCCCTCTCGTTTCATCGCCAGGCATAGGAGACAATATTCTAATGCTTAGACCGGTTTCTCTCATCTCGAACACCCTGATGCTGGTGCTCCTGGTCACAAGCCTGTTGGGCCCAACGACGCCGGCCGAAGCCGCCCCATCGAAAGATGGGAAGGCCCAAGAGGTCGCCGCCAAACTGATGGAAGCCCTGGGGGGACAGGAAAACTGGGACCGGGCTCGCTATCTCCGTTTTGACTTTGTGGTGAAGCGGGATGGAAAGATCGTGTCAACGGTCAAACACCTCTGGGATCGTTACACCGGGCGATATCGCGTGGAAGGCAAGACCCGAGACAAGGGGGACTACGTGGTCTTGTTCGAGGACATCAATGCGAAAAAGGGCCAGGCCTTTCGCAATGGAAAAGCCGTCCAGGGTGAGGACCACCAGAAGCTGATCGATCTGGGCTATGGCCGCTTCATCAACGACACCTACTGGCTGCTGATGCCCTTCAAGTGGAACGATCCGGGGGTTCACCTGAAGTATGAAGGAACTGCCGGCGGGAACGGGGGCACCCTGTGGGATAAAGTCCTTCTGACCTTTGACGACAACGTGGGTCTCACGCCCAAGGACCGCTACTGGGCTTACATCAACCAAGAGACGGGGCTGATGGACCGCTGGGAATACATTTTGAAAGGTGGAAAGGGTCCGGCGACCGGGGCCGACTGGGTCCGGTGGGAGAAGTTCGGAGGCATCCTGCTGTCTCAAGAAAAAATTGTCCAGGGACGTTCCGTGCGCATTCTATTTCCCAACCTGCAGGTATCGTCGACCACCGACGAGAATCCCTTCACTTCGCCGGAAGCAAATCTGTAAGAGCCACCGGGAGCAATACCATGCCCGACAAACCCCACCGGCTGGAAACCGACCTGATCCACGCGGGAGAACTCAGACCCCGCATCGAGGGGGCGGTGACCCTGCCGATCTTTCAGACATCCACCTACGAGGCCGACGGCGTATCCGACCGCTATCTCCGACTCAGCAACACACCCAACCACCAGGCCCTTCACCAGAAGTTGGCGGCGCTGGAAGGAGGGGAGGCGGCGCTGGTGACCGCCAGCGGCATGGCGGCCATCGCCACTACCCTGCTGGCCTGCCTGGATGCCGGCGATCACCTGCTGGCTCAGGACTGCCTCTACGGGGGGACCCACGGGTTGATCACCCGGGACATGGTGCGCCTGGGCCTGAACTTCGACTTCATCCAAGGCGACGACCCCGACTCCTGGCGGCGGTGCCTGAAGCCCAACACCCGGATTCTCTACGTGGAGTCCATCACCAATCCCCTGATGCAGGTGGCCGACCTGGAAGCCCTGGCCCGCTTCGCCCGGGAGCACGGCCTGATCTCGGTCATCGACAACACCTTCCCCACCCCGGTCAACTTCCGTCCCCTGAAATGGGGGTTCGACCTGTCCGTTCACAGCGGCACCAAGTATCTGAACGGCCACTCCGACATCGTGGCAGGCGCCGTGATCGGCTCCCACGGGCACATCCGGAAGATCCACCATACGGCGAACCACCTGGGCGGCTCGCTGGACCCACACGCGGCCTTCCTGCTCCATCGAGGCATCAAGACCCTGGCGCTGAGGGTCGAGGCCCAGAACCGCGGCGCCCTCGAGCTGGCCGAGTTCCTGCAGACCCGCCCCGGCGTGGCCAAGGTCAACTATCCGGGCTTGAAGGACCACCCCGACCACCAGCGGGCCTCCCGCCTTTTCAAGGGCTTCGGGGGCATGCTGAGCTTCGAGCTGCACGGGGGAACCGAGGCGGCCGAGCGGTTCCTCAAGGCGCTGCGCCTGCCCGTCAACGCCCCCAGCCTGGGGGGCGTGGAATCGCTGATCACCCGGCCGGCCACCAGTTCTCACGCCGAGCTCTCCCGGGAAGAGAGGCGGCGTGCCGGAATTTCCGAAGGGCTGATCCGCCTGTCGGTCGGACTGGAGGCCCCCCTAGACCTGATCCGGGACCTGGATTCCGCTCTCGAAGCCGTTTGAGGCAACTCCTGCTGTGGTAAGATCGGCGGGTCGCCCGGTCGCCCGCGGACCGACCTGCCGCGAGCATTTCCGGTGTCCGCCGGGGAGCGGATCGCCTGGCGGCGACGGATTGCCCGCCCCCCATCGATCGGCCGCTTTCGGAGGAAAATGGCAGCCATGAAGTCCAAGCGTCTGGATCTCTCCAGCCGGCGCCCGGTCAACCAGGACAGCTTCATCCAGGAATGGCCGGAGACCGGGCTGATCCTGTTCAACAGCCCCTTCGATCCCAAACCCGGGATTCGGATCTCCCGGGGCCGACTGTGTGAGCTGGACGGCAAGCCTGAAGCCGAATTCGATCTCATCGACCGGTTCATCGCCCGCTACGCCATCGACCTGACACGGGCCGAAGAGGCCATGGCCCTGGATTCCACCGAGGTGGCCCGCCGTCTGATCGACATCGGCGTGCCCCGCCAGGAGCTGGTGGAGCTGTTCGGCGCCCTGACCCCCGCCAAGATCGTGGAGGTGGTCAACCGGCTCAACACGGTGGAAATGATGATGGCCCTGCAGAAGATGCGGGCCCGCCGGACCCCCTCCAACCAGGCCCACGTGACCAACCGCAAGGAGAACCCGGCCTTGCTGGCCGCCGACGCGGCCGAGGCGGTGGAACGGGGCTTCTCCGAGTTGGAGACCACGGTAGGCGTCTCCCGCTACGCCCCCTTCAACGCCCTGGCCCTGCTCATCGGTTCCCAGACGGGACGGGGCACGGCCCTTACCCAGTGCGCCGTGGAGGAGGCCCTCAGCCTCAAGCTGGCCCTGCTGGGTCTGACCACCTACGCCGAGACCCTCTCCGTCTACGGCACCGAGAAGGCCTTCCATGACGGCGACGACACGCCCTGGTCCAAGGCCTTCCTGGCCTCGGCCTACGCCTCCCGAGGCATAAAGGTGCGGTTTACCTCGGGGACCGGCTCGGAGGCGCTCATGGGCCATGCCGAAGCCAAGTCCATGCTCTACCTGGAAGCCCGCTGCCTGATGGCCATCAAGGGGGCCGGGTCCCAGGGAGTGCAAAACGGTTCCATCAGTTGCATCGCCCTGCCGGAGTCCCTGCCGGGCGGAGTCCGGGGCGTGCTGGCCGAAAACCTGATCGCCACCCTGCTGGACCTGGAGCTGGCCTCGGGCAACGACGCCCTGGCCTCCCATTCCTCCATCCGCAAATCGGCCAAGCTGATGCTGCAGTTTCTGCCCGGAACCGACTACATCTTCTCCGGCTACAGCTCCATGCCCAAGGAAGACAACCTCTTTGGCGGCGGCAACTTCGATGCCCACGACCTGGACGACTACAACGTCCTGCAGCGGGACATGCAGGTGGACGGCGGGCTGCGCCCCGTCAGCGACGAAGACGTTCTGAAGGTACGCCGCCGAGCCGCCCAAGCCGTGCAGGCCGTCTTCCGGCAGCTGGAACTGCCGCCGGTGAGCGAGGCCGAGGTGGAAGCCGCCACGCGGGCTGAAAGCAGCACCGACATGCCGGAACGGGACGTGGTGGGCGACCTGGAGGCCGCCGGTCGATTCCTGGAGGAAGGCAGGAGCGGACTGGACGTGATCCGTGCCCTGGCCCGGGAGGGGTTCGACGACATCGCCCGGAAGGTTCTGGCGCTCCAGAAACTGAGGCTTTCGGGAGATCACCTGCAGACCTCGGCCATGGTGCTCCCAGGCCCCAAGGTGGTCAGCGCCGTCAACGATCCCAACGACTATCGGGGTCCCGGGACCGGCTACAGCCTCAGTCCCGAACGGCGGCAGGAGATCGCCTCGCTCAACCAAGCCCTGGATCCGCGGGAAATCGGGCGGGAACCCTCCGCCCAATCCGGCGGCTTCCTCAGGGAAACCGGAGAGGCCCACGCCGGAACGGATCCAGGGGAGATCGTGATTGCGCTGGGACCGGCTTTCGGCACCGCGCTTCGATCCACCCTGTTGGGCATCCCCCACCGGGAGGTGCTTCAGGCTCTGATCGACGGGATCCGCGCCGAGGGCCTGCGGCCCAGGGCGGTGAAGATATACGCCACCTCCGATTGCGGCTTCATCGGCCACCGGGGAGCTCAACTGAGCGGTTCGGGGATCGCCATCGGCATCCAGTCCAAGGGGACCACCATCATCCACCAGCGCGACCTGGAGCCCTTGAACAACCTGGAGTTGTTTCCCCAGGCCCCCAACCTCGACCTGAGCTCCTACCGGACCATTGGGAAAAACGCGGCCAAGTACGCCAAGGGAGAGCCGGTGACGCCCGTCCCGACCCGGATCGACAACACGGCCCGCCTCAAGTACATCGTCAGAACCACGGTCCTCCACCTTCACGAAACCCGGCAGGTAGTAAAGGACCGCAAAGCTCGGGAGCTGGATTGGAGCCCGATTCAGGCCGCGGCCGGATCGGGCGCGGTCGAGAAGGTGACACAGGCCTGAGAGGCGCGGCCAGGCGCCTGACCGGCTGCGTCCGGGCTCCGGGCGGCAAGAGAACCATGAGCAGCATCACCGACAACTACCCGCTGTCCGAAAAGAACCCCGACCGGTTGACCACTCCCACGGGCGCCTCCTGGAACGACATCGACCTGCAATCGGTCCTGGACGGCACCCTCAGCATGAGCGATCTGCGAATCGCCCCCGAGACCCTGGAGCTTCAAGCCCAGATCGCCGAGAGCGCCGGCAGGAGCCAACTGGCGGAAAACCTGAGACGGGCGGCCGAGCTGGTGAACGTGCCCGAGGCCAGGATCCTGGAGGTCTACCAGGCCCTGAGGCCCGGCCGCAGCACCCCCGAACGGCTCGAACAGCTGGCCGGCGAGCTGGAATCGCAGTACCAGGCCCGCCGTTGCGCCCGCTTCCTGCGGGAAGCGGCCCAGGCCTACGATTCCTGAGTCCGTCCAGCTGCCCGGTTACGTTCTTTCCACTGAACCCATCGAGAGAGGATCATGACCCATCACACCCTGCGACGTTTCCCGTTGGCGCCGGCCGGCGGCTCCACCGCCGGCCTCCTGAGCCGCCTGGACTCCGGCGACCCCGTCCATCTGGACGAGCTTCCCACCCCCTGCCTGCTTCTGGACATGGATCTGTTCGAGGCCAACCTCGACAAGATGAGCGGGAACGCCAGGCGGCACTCCATCGGGCTGCGGCCTCATGCCAAGACCCACAAGTGCCCCGAAATCGCCCGGCGGCAGGTGGAGGCGGGAGCACTGGGGGCCTGCACCGCCACCATCCACGAAGCCGAGGTGCTGGCGGCGGGAGGCATACCCGGCCTGCTGATCACCTCCGAGATGGTGGGGCACAACAAGATGGAGCGGCTGGTGGCGCTGACCCGCGGGCAGCCCGACACCATGTCGGTGGTGGATGACATCGCGCACGCCCGCCAGCTCAACGACGCGGCCCAAGCGGGCAATGTGCAGCTCAACGTGCTGGTCGACATCGACCCCATGGGGCGCCGGACAGGAACAACGGCCGGTGATCCGGCCATGGCCCTGGCCGAGGGGATCCTGAAGCTGTCGAACCTGAACCTGCGCGGAGTGCATTCCTACTCGGGGGCCAGCTCCCACGTGGTCGGATTCGCCGAGCGCAAGGCCCACTCGGAGGAGGTGATGGCCCCTCCCATCGATACCTTTCAGCGGATGAAGAATGCGGGGATGCCGGTCGAAATTCTCACCGGGGCCAGCACCGGCACCTACAACATCGACCCCTTTCTGGAAGAGATCACCGAGATGCAGGTGGGGTCCTACGTCTTCATGGACGTCGACTACCAGATCATCGGGGGGGCGGGTGGAGAGGTCTACGACGATTTCGCCCCTGCCCTGACCGTGCTGACCACCGTCATGAGCAAGCTCCACCGGGACCTGGCCACCCTGGACGCGGGCATGAAGGCCTTCGCCACCGACCGGGAGTCGGTGCCCGAAGTCAAGGGTATCAGCGGCACCCAATACCAGTTCGGCGGCGACGAGCACGGGATGCTCCAACTGCCCAACCCCAGCCGGGAGATCAAGCTGGGGGACCGGCTGGAGTTCGTGGTGCCCCACTGCGATCCAACCGTGAATCTTTACAACTACCTCTTATTGCGCCGGGGAGAGCAGGTCGAAGGCTACTGGCCGGTGGCCGGCCGCGGGCACTCGTAGGGGAAAACTTCACAGCGACTTCAGCAACCCCTCCACGTGGCCCTTCACCTTGACCTTGCCGTGGACCTCGGCGATTTTGCCTTCCTCGTCTATCACGAAGGTGGAGCGGACGATTCCCATGTACTTTCTTCCGTACATGGACTTCTCCTGCCAGACTCCGTAGGCCTCGGCGATGGCGTGATCGCCGTCGCTGAGCAACCCGAACGGCAGCGAGAACTTGGCCTTGAACTTCTGGTGGGATTTGACCGAATCCGGACTGACCCCCAGCACCAACACGCCCTTTTGGCTGAGGTCGGGCATCGAATCCCTGAAGTCGCAAGCCTCCCGGGTGCATCCCGAAGTGTTGTCCTTGGGGTAAAAATAGAGCACCACCTTCTTGCCCCGAAAATCTTTGAGCCCCACGGTCTGACCTTGATCGTCGGTGCCGGTGAAATCCGGGGCCCTGTCCCCTGCCTTGAGCATGCCATCCTCCTTGCGTCGGTTGTGAATGGTGAATCAATACGGAATCCCGGGCCGGAAATGATTCATCGCCCGGGTTGTGGCGGCCTGCGCCCCGACTCCAAGCCGCCCGGACCCCCTATCCTAATCGGAGGCGGCGCCATCGCAAAGCCCCAGGAAGAGATATCCGAGCCAATCCTGTGCATCCTGTGCATCGATGCAAAAAATCGATGTGAATCACATGGCAGCCTGTTCCCCCCGGTCTCCGAAACCAGTCAAGGCCCGGCCTCTTGACTCCGCTGCCCCACTTCACTAATCTAAACTCAACGAGCACAACCCCCACGAGACCAACCCCATGGCTGCGCTGCTGTCCCGAGCGTCTCTTATCCGCCTTTCGTTGCTGACTGCCTGGCTGGCTGTGTCGCCAGGCGCCATCCCTGCGACTGCCGAAACCGCCCCTTCTCCAGGCTTCGAGACCCGGGTACTGCCCCTGCTGCAGGCCAGGTGCCTGGCTTGTCACAGCCCGCAAAGCCGGCAGGGTGAGCTGGACCTCGGCTCTCTGGAGAGCCTCCTCGAGGGCGGGGCCTCTGGACCTTCGGTCGTTCCGGGATCGGCCGAGCAGAGCCTGCTCTTTCAAAAGGTGGAGACCGGGCAGATGCCGCTCGGACAGGATCCGCTGAGCCCCCGCGACTTGGAAATCATCCGGCGCTGGATCGACCAGGGAGCCCTGGCCGACGGCCAGGACCCCGAGGCGTTCCAGACCCGCAAGGATCTGAAACCCGCCGTCACCAGCCACGATGTGCTGGCGCCCATCCTGCATGTGCGCTGCCTGATCTGCCACGGACGCCGAACGCAGGAAGCAGGCCTGGACCTGCGGACCCGGGCCAGCATCCTGAAAGGGGGAAAGTCGGGCCCGGCCATGGTTCCGGGCAAGCCTGAAGAGAGCCTGCTGTTGCAACGCATCCAGGCCGAGGAGATGCCGCCTCCCAAGGACTTTTCCCGGTTCTGTGTCCGCCCCGTCACCTCGGGCGAACTGGAGAAACTGCGGCGCTGGATTGCCGACGGAGCTCCGGAAGCCCCGCCAAACGGGGCCTCAAGAGCCGCCAAGGGATCGGCCGACACGGAAAAAGACCCGGCACTCTGGTCCTTTCAGCCGCCGCGCAGGCCTGCCGTCCCCCGAGTTGCCGAAAGCAATCGGGTCCGGAACCCGATCGACGCCTTTCTATTGGAAAAGCTTGAGGCACGCGGGCTCGCCTTCGCTCCCCCGGCCGACCGCCTGGCCCTGATGCGCCGGGCCTATCTGGACCTGGTTGGCTTGCCTCCCACCCCCGACGAAGTCAGGGCCTACCACCGGGACGCCGACCCTCAAGCCTACGAACGGCTGGTCGACCGGCTGCTGGATTCCGCGCACTATGGGGAACGCTGGGGCCGATACTGGCTGGATGCCGCCGGCTACGCCGACTCCGAGGGCAAGGTCCATGCCGACAATCTGCGGCCCCACGCCTACCGCTACCGGGACTACGTCATCCGATCCTTCAACGACGACAAGCCCTACGACCGCTTCCTGCTGGAGCAGATCGCGGGCGACGAGCTGGTGGACCACCGAAAGCTCGAATCCCTCACTCCGGATGAGGTGGAACCTCTGATCGCCACCGGCTTCCTGCGCATGGCGCCCGACGGCACCTGGTCCGGGGCTCAGAACTTCGTCCCCGAGCGGCTGGACGTGGTGGCCGACCAGGTGGAGGTGCTGAGTTCGACGGTGATGGGCCTGACCCTGGCCTGCGCCCGCTGCCACGACCACAAGTACGACCCGCTCCCCCAGCGCGACTTCTATCGCTTCAGCGCCATCCTGCGCTCGGCCTACGATCCCTACGACTGGTTGATTCCCCAGGAGCCTCTGCTGGCGCCGTCGGGCGGCCCCTTTCCCAAACGCCTGCTCCGTTACGGGTCGGAGAAGGAACTCCGGCAGGTGAAGCGGAACAACGGTCCCGTGGAGCAGGAGATCAAGCGTCTGAAGCGTTCTCTGGAAGAGAAGGCAGCCCCCTTCCGAAAGCAACTGCTGCAGGAAAAAATGGAAAAGATTCCGGCAGCACTGCGGGCGGACGTGGAGGCAGCCGCGGAGGTTGCCGAGGACAGTCGCAGCGAGTTGCAGAAATACCTGGTGGAGGCCTTCCAGGAGTTTCTCACGCTGGAACCCGGCGAGTTGGAGAAACGCTTCGAGAAGTACCGGGAAGAGTCGGCCAAGATCAAGGAAGCGGTCACGAAGGCCGAGAAGAAGCTGCAGCGCCGTCCCTCCATCCGGGCGCTGTTCGACATGCCGGGGAAACCCACTCCGAACTACCTGCTGCTTCGGGGGGAGCATATCCGTCCCGGCGATTCCGTCGAACCCGGAATCCCCACGGCGCTCAGGCCGCAAACCCGTCCCTACCGTATCGAGAAGCCCGAGTGGAGCAGCGGGCGGCGACTGGCTCTGGCCAGGTGGCTGGGACAACCCGATCACCCCTTGACAGCCCGGGTGATGGTGAATCGTATCTGGCAGCACCATTTCGGCAGGGGCCTGGTAGCCACGCCCGGCAACTTCGGCAAGCTGGGGGCCGTCCCATCCCATCCGGAACTGCTGGACTGGCTGGCCACCGAGTTCGTGCGACGAGGCTGGAGCGTGAAGGCCATGCACCGCCTGATCATGACCTCCAGCGCCTACCGTCAATCCTCGGGCAGCGCCGGCGATGAGGCGGCCAACGGTCATTCGGACAACTCCCTGCTCTCCCGATTTCCGCTGCAGCGGCTGGATGCCGAGGCCCTGCGCGACTCGATACTGAAGATCTCCGCCCGGCTGGACCCCACTCCCTTCGGCCCGGCCGACCAGGTCGAGGTCCAAGAGGACGGCGAGGTCACCAGCCAGTGCAGCTCGGCCGGCTGCCGGCGCAGCGTCTACATGCTGCAGAGACGCACCACTCCCCTGACCATGCTGGATACCTTCGACGCCCCCCAGCTCAACCCCAACTGCGTCAAGCGTTCCCAGTCGATGGTCACCTCACAGGCCCTTCAACTCTGGAATAGCCAACTGGCCCGCAAGAGTGCCCGCCACTTCGCGGGCCGGGTCATCGACGCCGTGGGCAGCGACCTGGAGAGCCAGGTGGAGCAGGTCTACCTGGCCGCCTTGTCCCGCTGGCCCACCGCCACCGAGAAAGCGGTCGCCCTCAGGGAGATCGGTCAACTGGACCGGCATTGGGCCGAGCACCTGGAGAGCGACACGCCGGCCGAGCCCAGGCGGTCGCGAGCCCGCTGGCTGGCCCTCTCCACCTTTTGCCACGCCATGCTGAACTCGGCGGAATTTATCTTCTATTGAGCGAGGAAACCATGAGACCTGGGGACCGAACCCGTTTGGAGTCCACCCTTCCGAGCCGGGAGTCCGCGGAAACGGCGGCGCCCCTGCCTTCCCGCAGGGAGCTGTTTTCCAGCCTGGGCAACGGGTTTCTGGGGGGTGCCCTGGCCTACCTGCTGGGAAGGGACCTCTTGTCCGCCCAACCCCTGCCGGCCGACAGCGGGCAGGCGCCCGACCTGAGACCCAGGAGACCCCACTATCAACCGCGGGCGAAGTCGGTGATCCACCTCTTCATGAATGGCGGGCCCAGCCAGATCGATCTGTTCGACCCCAAGCCCATGCTGAAGAAGCACGAGGGGCAGCCGCCCGGACGCGACCTGACCAATGACGTGGAACAGATCGCCTCCGTCGGCACCCTGATGCCGTCCCCCTTCGAATTTCGAAAGCGGGGCCAGTGCGGCATGGAGATTTCGGAGATGCTTCCCTTCCTGTCCCGCAAGGTGGACGACATCGCCCTGGTCCGTTCCATGTTCACCAAGCACTTCAACCATGAGCCCGCCATTTTCCTGATGCAGTCGGGACGGACCATCGTCGGACGCCCCAGCCTGGGGTCCTGGGTGGTCTACGGGCTGGGCAGCGAGAACCAGAATCTTCCCGCCTACGTGGTGCTGGACGACCCCAAGATGCTCCCGGTGAACGGCCTTCAGAACTGGCAGGCGGGATGGTTGCCGCCCATCTACCAGGGAACCCGCTTGAAGTCGGAGGGCTCTCCTCTGCTCAACCTTCATCCCAAGGAGGAATTTCCCGCTCCGGTGCTGAACATGGCCCGGTCGATCCTCACCCGGCTCGACCGGGGCCACCTGCACCGCCACCCGGGCCAGCCGGAGCTGCAGGCCCGCATCACCAATTACGAACTGGCCGCCCGCATGCAGATCGCCGCCAGCGATGCCCTGGACCTCTCCCAGGAGAGCCCGGCCACGCACGAGATGTACGGCTTGAACGACGAGGCCACGGCTTCCTACGGGAGGCGCTGCCTGATGGCCCGCCGGCTGGTGGAACGGGGAGTCCGCATGGTCCAGCTCTACATCGAGGAGCAGATCTGGGACCAGCACCAGGACCTTGCGGGTGGCCTGCGCTACGCCTGCGGCAAGACCGACAAGCCCGTTCACGCCCTGCTGACCGACCTGAAGCAGCGAGGCCTGTGGGACAGCACCCTGGTAGTGTGGGGAGGCGAGTTCGGCCGGCTGCCTCTTTCCCAGCATCCCGACAAGACGGCGGGCCGGGACCACGGACCGCCAGGATTCAGCGTCTGGCTGGCCGGGGCCGGGATCAAGGGGGGAACGGTCTATGGCGCCACCGACGAGCTCGGCCACCGCGCCGTCGAGAACCCGGTCAGCGTGCACGACCTGCACGCCACCATCCTGCACCTTCTGGGAATGAACCACCGCGACCTGGTCTACCGGCGCGAAGGCCGCAATGAGCGCCTCACCGATGAATACCCGGCCCGGGTGGTGAAGGGGATACTGGCCTGATCGGGGCTTGCGGAACTTGCCTGAAACAAACGAAAAAAGACAAAGAAAAAAGAGTTATCCACGAAGGGCCACTAAGAAAGACGAAGGGCCACTAAGGCGCTGAGGTTAACCGTGACGTACGTGGATAGGGGACGTTGTTGAATTACTGGAATAACTACGATCAGCCGCTCCTGAATTGCTTTGATTCCATAACGTCGCCAAAGCGCTCATTACAAGTTATTCCAGTAATTCAACAACGTCCCCAGCTCTGCATCGGTCTTCAATTCTCTGGGCTTCGAGCCGAGGCGCAATGCGGCGGCAGCAATCATCTCCGGTGATCGATCTCATACATTTCAGGGTGCGAACAGTGCAGGCTCTCCTTCTCCCGCTTCTGCCTCTGCTCCTGGTCTTTTCAACCGGCTTGGCAACCGGGGCCGACTCCCCCATCCATATTTCCAAGGTCAGCTTCCTGATCCATCCTGTCTGCTGGGACCTGGCCCTGGCGGAAGGGGGCCGCATGCGCCCCGATTTCCTCTACCAGTCCTTCACCTATCGGGGCGGCGCCTGGTACGACAAGCAGGAATTCTACGAGATCCTGGAATGGGAGCGGCGGGTCAACCGAAAACAGAAGGAATACATCCGGGCCATGGGCCCTGACGAGGCGCTGATCATCTACCCCATTGGAAACCGGCCGGCCATGCAGGCCCTGGAAAACGAGGGGCGGGAACGGCTTGGGCGACGCTGTCTGATCATCCGCTCGGAGAGCCCCTCAGCCAATCACAAGGTGGATTACCGGCAACTATTGCCGGACGCGGTGAAAATCGAGCTGCTGGACGACCTGCTGGAGGCCGTCCGGCACAACAGCGATACCTGGAACGCCCAGGCGCTGGAAGTCATCTTCTACAACCGCATGATCGCGCTGGAAATCGAGCGGGAGTTCAAAAAGCGGAGGCTTCGGGTCGATCCCGACAGGGTCGAGGCCCTGGCCTTCGGCGAGGGATTCGAACAGTGCGCCACCACCTGGAAGGCCATGGTAGGCACCTACCTGGGCTGGTCCCGGCCCATTGAAATCGACTACAACCTGTCGGTGAGCGGCATGCCGCTGCTGCGCGGGGCAAAGTTCAAGGAGAGGGTGGCGGTGGGGGAGGAGGTCCGGATGTTCCTGTGGGAACTGGAGGACGGACGTCCCATGGCCTGGTTCGTGCGAACCCGGGGCAGCCTGGCCCAGGCCCAACTCTTCGTCAGCCTGCCCTTCGACCTGAAGGCCTTCAAGCTCTTCGACGAGTTCGGCACCCAGCTCTGGCCCGATCCCGTTCGCGAGACTCAGCACCTGGGAGGCGTCCACTGGTGGTGGATGGGATCGGCTAACGATTCTCCGCTCAGGATGGACTTCAAGGGACCGATGAGGGTGCCGGTCTCTGTGGGCCTTCGCCAGTTGCCCACCGACCGCAACATCTTCATCGTCTCGGGCGGCGTCCCCTTCGACGAATTTCGCCAGGCCCTGCTGCAAAGCTCCATCGGCCCGGCGCCCTCAAGATGAACCCTCCGAGGTTGATCTCGCGGACAGATCGACGGATCGGGTGAGATTCCGCGGATACCCGTTTTTCTTCGTGTTCCTTCGTCGTCCTTCGTGGCCCTTGGTGGATATCTTTTTTTGCTGCCTTTTGGTCTGAGGCACGGCCTCGCTAGAACTCATAGCGCAGGCCGAACTGGATCACCCGAGGCGGAACCAAGACCCGGGAGTAGTTGCCGAAGCTCCCGGGGAAGGTGAACGAGAGGGTTTCCCAAACGTCGGCATTAAACCGAACGCTGTTGGTCAAATTGAAGGCCTCGGCCCGAAACTGGAGGCTGTGATTCTCGAACGGCAATGCAAAGCGCTTTCCAATGGACATGTCGATCGAGAAGATTCCGTCGCCGCGCAGGTTGTTCCGCTGTCCGACCTCCCCGGGCAGGACTTGCCTGAACGAGGCCAGGGCCGCCTCCGGATCGCTGAAGACGTTGGGTCCGGACCCCCCTCCGATCAACCTCGCGTTCTTGGCGTTGGTCTGTGCCGGCGCCGGCCCATCGGTTTCGGCAAAGTGCTGGTAGCAGTAGCAGGTGGGCCAGGCCAGACCGTTCAGCACGCTGAGGGGAAGGCCCGAGGTCAAGCGCATCAGGCCGCTGAGCTGCCAGCCGCCAAGCACCGCCTGGCCCGCACCTCCCATATCGGGAAGGATCGGCTTCCCGGTTCCGATCGGCAACTCCACCACCCAGTTGGCGTTCCACTGGTGGCGCATGTCGAAATCTGAAACGGACCGCTGGGCTTCCCGGTCCCAGGAGTTGATGACGCTGAACGCGGACCAGTAGGTGTCTCCCGGAATCTGGCCGAACCGTTCTCCCTGGCTGCGGCGAGCGGCGACCGACACCAGGTCGGTGGACTTGGAAAGGGTATAGTTCAGGTCAAACTGGTACCCTTGGGAGAAAGCCTTCCGCAGTGACACCTGCATCGAGTGGTAGGTTGAGGTTCCGAAAGACCGGAGCGCATCGAAGGCCCAGAACTGCGGATTCATGGACACCCCCGGCCCCATGTCGCTGCAAAACGGGATGCAGGCGTAGTCGAGGTAATAGAGAGCCGTACCCGTATCGGGACTGGCGGACCGGATAACATCGTAGACACGCTGAGTCGCGGTCGCGTCCGCCGTGGCAGCTCCGGCATAGAGGTTCTCCCAGAACCTGATCGGCTGCACGGACCCGGTCGGGACTCCGCGGTGCGCCATGCGTTCCATTGCCTGGAGCGCATCCATCAAATACTCGCCGGACGCCGGATCCTTGAAGTTGGTGTACTGGGCCGAGGCGGTGTCGTTGACCAGCAGCCTGCGGCCGAGTCGGCCCACATAGCCGATGTCCACCAGGAATCCCCCGCCGAACTCGCGGGCCAGAGAAAAGGTGGGGTTGATGCTGTAGGGCGGCTTCAGGCTGGAGTCGACTCCCTGGCTCCATCCCAGTCCGGTCGGGTTGGGTGTGCCCGGGCCACCCGGTGGAGGAGGCAGGATCCCTGCCGCGGGCAGGGTCGATAGCCCGGTGAAGCGAGGAGCATCGGCGACTCTGGCGATCTGGTTGGTCACCTTGCTGGTGAGCCCGAAGGCATTGCGGTCCAGCATCTGCATCATTCCCATCCCGAAGCTGTTGTAGAAGAGGCCCGCCCCTGCCCGGATCGAGGTTTTTCCCGGGCCGCCGAGCAGCTTGCCCAGAACTCCGTCGCTGGACCCCGGCGAGTAGGCGATGGCCAGCCGTGGCGAGAAATTCTTGGCATGGGTCGCCCACAGCGGACCGCCCTGGGCGTCGTCCACTCCCACGAAGCCGATGGAGCCCGCTTCGCGAGTGGGACGACCGTTCGCCGCCAACTCCAGACGCTGCCCGATGTACTGGTCGAGACCCGGCGTGATGCTGACCTGGATCCCATTCACCTCCCTGACCGGCGGCATCAGCGACCAGCGCAGGCCGCCTGTGATGGCCAGGCCCGGCCGGACGCGCCAGGTGTCCTGGAAGTAAAGCTCCAGCTGTTCCACTCCGAAAGTCCGGTTGACGGGGTCACCCAGAGGCAGCGGATTGCCGTCCAGGTCGTAGTTGTAGTTGGCGTCGAAGAAGTTGAGAACCCCGAGGGCGGTCGCCATGGTCTCCCGGTAGACTCCGGGGTTGGCGGGCGCTGCCGAGAGCGGCCCGTCGAATAACGCCGGGCCGTCGGCTAAAGCCCAGGCGGCCTGCTTGGCGAAGTGAAAGCTGTTGCCGTAACTCAAACGACGGTTGCGATTGGAGAAGAATGCCCCTCCGAACTGCAGGGAGTGGGTACCACTAATCACCGAGAAGTCCGCCGACAGGGTCTGAGTCGGCAGTTCGACGTCCCGGGGGGTCGTCGCACCCTCAATATCGTCGATGATGCTATCCCCAAGACTTGCCCTGGATGCCGTCTGCACGCCCGAAAAGTTCAACTTCTGGCTAGTCAATCCGTAGCGAAACGTGCCTACGAGGTTGCCGGCGAACAAGCCGTTGTACCCCAATGCCATACCGCGGCTGGTGTCGGCGGTCTCCGTGTTCGGGGGCAGCCCGGGAAACTGGGGAACGCTTCCGATGCTGTCGTTCTGGTAGTTGAGACGCAGGAACATGCTGTGCGAACCCTGCTGATCCAAATTCCAGTCCGTCTTCGAGATGAAGGTGTTCCAGCTCAGGGGTGTCGGAGCCGTGAACCGGTATCCGGCCGTGTTGAGACCGTCTCCGACAGTGGAGTCGTTCGGTTCCGGAAAGGATCTGAAGTATTCGAGCGTGGCGGGACTGGGACCGGTTCCGAGCGGATCGATCCGGGTGCGGATGAATGCCGGATCGAGTGTCTGTACCACCCCGTCAACGCTTCTGTACCGAACGAACCCATCGCGCATGGAAGCTGTCGGAACCCGGCGCACCGCGCTGCCGTCGCTGGCGTCCCGTCGCCCTTCGTAGTTGAGAAAGTAGAAGACGCGGTCCTTCTTGACCGGACCGCCGACAGAACCTCCGAACACGTTCCGGATGAGCTTGGGGCGATCCACGCCGGCCCTGTTGTTGAAGAAATCATTGGCGGCGGTGATGGTGTTGCGGTGGTATTCGTAGAGCGATCCGTGGACTTCGTTGGTCCCGCTCTTGGTCACCAGCGACACTTGCGCACCCGATGAACGGCCCTGGTTGGCATTGGCCGTGGTGGTCACCACCCGGAATTCCTGAATCGAATCCAGCGTGTTGCGAAGGACGCTGGTGAAGGGCAAGCGTCCGTTCTGATCGTTCACGTCGACCCCGTCGAGCGTGACGTTCGACTGGTCGCTCTGAGCTCCGTTCACGGTACCGTTCCGGATGTCACCCGACAACTTGGAGTCCAGCGGGTCGGCGGTCAGGAAGGTGACGCCCGCCTGCAGCGAGAGCAGCCCGGCCGGATTTCGCGCGTTCAGCGGCAACTGTCTGATCGGCTTGGCTCCAAAGGCGTTCCCCACCGAAGCGTCGGTGGTATTCAGCTGTGGAGCCGAAGCAGCCACCGTGATGGACTTGGTGAGCGTGGCTACGGTGTCGAACACCACCGGAAGCTCGAGGTTGGTGTTGACCAGCAAGGTGATGCCTTCAATCGTCACCGAATTGAATCCCGGCTGGGTCGCCGACAGGGTGTAGGCACCGGGAGGGAGCTGGGCAAAGACGAACAGACCCTCTTCGTTGGACAGCACGGTTCGCTGGAGGTTGTTGTCCTGGTTGATCGCGGTGACCTCGGCATCGGGCAGGATGCCGCCGGTCTCATCGGTGACCACTCCACTCAAGCTGCTCGATTGAGCCTGAGCTTCGGGAGCGAACAGGGAGATGGCCGCCAGCAGGGTCAGAAACGAAACGTAAAATCGAGCTGGTTTCATTGTTGGAATCCTCTCCAGAAGAACCCTCGGCTGAATCTTTTACCGTGGGCAGACAGCATGGGTTCCCGAAAGGTGATGCACTATTCGTGTGAACAAAGTTAATCGGATTTCAAGAGGAGCACTGGTGCCCACTCAACAAAATCCGACGGGAAATCCGGCAATGGGTGCTTTATCCGAAAAATTATGCCTCAACTATACGGTTATCTTACCTCTTTTCAAACTCTTTCCCAAAAATAAAATGCCATTCCGTTGTTTCGGAAAGGGCTGCTACCGGCTGGCCTCCAATCCGTCAGTAATTCACTTTCGGTGTGAATTTCACCCTGAGACTGCGGATTTGTTTTGGCCAGAATTCGCCTTGCCTATCAAACAAAATGTTTTGGAATCGTAAACCGAACGGTTGCCGTCTCTGGCGCAACCATTCTCCCCAACCCGATCGAGGATCGAGCCGGAAACGGGGCCCACCATCTGAATTCCCGGACATTTTGGTTCCGGAGCGAGGCCGGTGATAGAATTTGCAGACCGGTTTCAGGAATCACCCCATGTGCTCAGGAACAGGGTTCGGTGCGGCATGGAACTTGACCTTCCGGATCGCCCCAGGCAGAAAGTGTCAATCCAACAACTCCTTCGAGCAGGCGGTGGAAGTCAGCCTGCCGGCCCTGGTGGAAGGAAGCATCGAGCACCCGGGGACGTGGACACCTTCAAATTTCAGGTCGGCACCGGAGACCGCCTGGCTTTTGAGATCGAGACACCCGAAACCGGAAAGCCCCGGTTTAATCCCCGCATGAGTGTTTTCGACAGCGACGGCAGGGAGTTCCTGACCAACGTCTACAAGAAAATCAGCCGCAACGGCCAGTTCTATTTGAAGACGGTGGAGCCCAAGACCCTCTACACCTTAAAAGCCATCCTCATGCTGCTGGCCAAGGCCACCCTGGCCCTGCCTCACGGGGACGGAGCCCGGCTCAACCCGGACTCACGAAGATCGACCATAGTCAACAGCGAAAGGAGTACAGATTGATGACTACCCTCAGGCAGGTTACAGGTGCCGTTCTCATCCTCATCGGGGCCTTGGTGGCCATTCACACCGTCGTCGAGCCGCTCTATCACGCTTCCAGTCAGACCAGCCCCTACAGCCCCAACTGGAGCTATATCAACCCGCTGATGGCGATTGCCATAGCGCTGGGCCTGATCTTCAGCTGCATGCGCAAGCAAGAGGTCGACCGGGAAGGCGGCAATGCACCGGTAACCCGTGCCTTTCTGGCTGCCAACACGATCTTCTACGGGTTGCTGTTCATCGGCATCCTCTTTTTCTTCAACTGGTTCAACCTGCAGAGCCCTGCCTACAACGCCGTGGGGCCCGACGCTGTTTCGGTAATCTGGGCAGTGATCGACGCCGCCCTGCCGCTGCTCCTGGGGGCTCAGGGTGTGACGATGCTGAGAGGCGGCAAATAAGCTCTCTGGGAAGCAGTCATACGAATCTTTTCCGCTCACCATTCCTATCGTCCGCACGCAAGACCGTTTCAAACTTTGGCCGAATCCTGATAAACTCTCCTGGAATTGTTCCCCGGATCCTCTTACCCGGACACTCCTTGTCCCCGGGCCAACCGGCCTGCGGACAAGGGGCGTGAGCCATGAAGTTATCCCTACCATTGCTGCTGCCGCTGCTCGTTGCCACCCTGGTGGCCCTCGGCCAACCTGAGGACAAGGCCGGCAAGAAGCCGCACCCGCCCAATCCCGGGTCGGGCAGCCGGGTGGAGCTGGATGAGGTCACCAGCCGGGTGACAGCCGGCCTGGCCGGTCCGGAGCACTCGCTGCCGGTCCGCAGAAACAACTACATCGACGAATTCATTTTCGACAAGCTGGAGCGGGACGGGATTCCCCACGCCCCCCTGTCGTCGGACGCAGAATTCCTGCGCAGAGCCCACCTGGACCTGACCGGCCGCCTGCCGGAGGTCGACAAGGTTCGGAGCTTCCTGAAGGACACCGATCCCGACAAGCGGTCCAGGCTCATCGACGAGCTGACCGGAGCCAGGGTGGACCCCGCCGCCGCCGACCACCCCTCCCACCCTTACCTGGATCGCTGGACCTATTTTCTGTGCGATCTCTTTCGCGCCACCCAGGGCGAGATAGGCCCCAAGGGACGGAATCTCTTCTGGGACTATCTCAACACGGCCCTGCTGCTGGACGTGCCCTACGACCAGTTGGTCACCGAGATGCTGACGGCCACGGCCCGCTCCAACTGGGAGTCGGCCCCCGCCAACTATCTGGCCAGGAACCACGCCGACGACGCCGACGGGTTGGCCGTCAACCACGAGGACAGCATCGAGGACATCGCCATCAGCAGCACCAGGAACTTCCTGGGGATCAACCTGGAGTGCATCGCCTGCCACGACGGCGCCTACCACCTGGAAAAGATCAACCTCTGGCTCAGCCAAAAAAAGCGGGAGGAGTTCTGGCGTCAGGCCTCCTTTTTCGGGGGCATTCGGATGTCCCGCGGCTTCGGGATCGGCCAAGAATTTCCGGTGCAGGAAGCCTCCCACCGCTATGACCTGAAGTACCCCAGCGTCAAGCGCATGACGCGCTATTCGGCGGACACCACTCCCACCTTCCTGCTCAACGGCGAGCAGGCCAGGCCGGGAGAGGACTTTCGCCGGGCCTACACCCGCATGCTCACTTCCCATCCCCAGTTTGCCCGGGCTACCGCCAACCTGATCTGGACCGAGCTGATGGGGGTCGGCATCGTCGATCCTCCCTTCGAGTTCGACCTGGCCCGTCAGGACCCCGGCAATCCCCCGCCCTCTCCCTGGACCATCCAGCCCACCCACCCGGAACTGCTGGACGCCCTGGGGAAAGACTTCGCCGAGAGCGGCTTCAGCTTGCGGGCCATCATCCGGCGGATCGCCAAGTCGAGCGCCTATCAGCTTTCCAGCCGGTTTCCCGGCCAGTGGCGTCCCGAGTATGCCCGCTATTTCGCCCGGCGCAATGCCCGGCGCCTCTCGGCGGCCCAACTCCACGACAGCCTCTGTCAAGCCACCGGGGTCTTCCCCGAGATCCCCATCATGGGCACCGATCTCAAGGTCAAGTACGTGGTGCAGACCCGAGGCCCCTACGACCTGCAAGGCGAGTTGAAGGTCTTTCTGGCCGCCTTTGGCCGGAGCAACCGCGACGTGGCCGACAAGAGCCTGGCCGGCTCGACCGTGCAGGCCTCGCTCTTGCTGAACAGCGATCTGATCAAGGAGAAGGTTCGGGCGGACAAGGGACGGCTTCAGGCGCTGCTCAAGCAGGAGCCCCTCAAGAGCAACCAGGCCATCGTGGAAGAGCTCTTTCTGGCGACCCTGGGCCGGCCCCCGCGAGAAGAGGAGCAGCGGCTGGGAGTGTCCCAGATTGAACGCTACCGCGAGTCCGGGGCCGAGGACCTGCTCTGGAGCCTGCTCAACACCAAGGAGTTTCTGTTCAACCTTTAGGAGAGGAAACGGTACCATGGAAGAAGCCATGACCCGCACTCCACAGTTGACCCGGCGAGGCTTTATTCGCGCCGGGGCCGCCACGGCCACCTGTTTCTGCCTTTCGCCCATGATGGACCCGCTCAACCTGCAAGCGGCCCGAAAGGTGAACCCCCGGGGCAGCGCCGACTACTGCATTTTTCTCTTTCTGGACGGTGGGCCCAGCCAGATCGACACCTTCGACTTCAAGGAGGGGCATTACACACCGGCGGACTTCGACGTGCGGACCGTCAAGAGCGGGATGTTGAAGCTACCCTACGCCTTGTTCCCCCGGCTGTCGGAGAAGCTGGACGACTTGGCCATCGTGCGTTCGGTGGAGGCCTGGGAAGCCGGCCACTCCCGAGCCCAGTACGTCCTGCAGGTGGCTCACCCGGTCAGCCCAGCCCGGCGGGCCGAAATGCCTTCCCTGGGAGCCGTCGTCGCCTACGAAATGGAGGCCCGCCGCAAGCCCGGCGACTTTCTCCCTCCCTTTGTGTCCATGAACTACAACATCACCAGCGGCGCCGGCATCGTGGGCGCCGGCTGTCTGGACCCCAAGTACGGTCCCCTGGCCTTCAATACCCAGGAGAGCCGGCACTTCCTGCTGGAGGATGGCGAACGGGAACGCTTTCTGCGACGGTGGGACCTCCTGAGCCGGCTGGAGCAGGGACACCCGGTTTCGTCGTCGGGGAGTTCGCGCCCGATTGAAGAGTTCCGATCCTACTACGGAGAGGCCCATTCCATCATGATGGCGCCCGAGGTCCGGGACGTCTTCAAGCTGGAGACGGAGGAACGCAAGCGCTACGGATCCTCGGCCCTGGGGGATGCCTGCATCCTGGGGCGCAACCTGATCGCGGCTGAGGCCGGCACCCGCTACGTGTTCATCACCCACGACGGTTGGGACCTTCACGCCAAGGCCTACGACAAGACCAGCACGCCCAACCAATACACTCTGGGCCGGGAGCTGGACGCGGCGTTCGCCAGCCTGCTGACCGACCTGAGCCAGCGCAAGACCAAGGACGGACAGGCGCTGCTGGACCGCACCCTGATTGTCTGCATGGGCGAATTCGGGCGCACCGTGGGAGACCTTACGGTCAACAAGGGCCGCGATCACCACCGTTTCGCTTCCACCAGCCTGTTCGCGGGCGGCGGAGTCCGGGGCGGCCGCATCATCGGCGCCACCGACCCCACCGGCGGCAAAGTGGTGGATTCCGGTTGGAGCCAGAAGCGATCCATCTATATCGAAGACATTGCCGCCACCATGTACTCCGCCCTGGGCATCGACTGGTCCAAGAAGATCACCAACACCCCGTCGGGTCGGGCTTTCGAGTACCTGGAACCGGTCTCGGGAACGACTTTCCTGAAGGTGGACGAGATCGCGCCGCTGTTTGTTTGACATTCCGGCAGGGAACAACCTGGAACCCTGGCGTCCGCCGCACACCGCGCACAAGCCTTCGCCTGACGGCTCGGCCGGAAGAGACGATCATCAGCACTCGCAGAGCCACGAAGCGAAACGGAGATCTCCCCCGGGAGCGCGGGCGTCCCGCCCGCATCCTTATTCCTTATCCCTTGAGGGGGAGTCGAGCCGAGGGGGGCAAACGCGGCGTCCCGTGAGTGAATGTCAGCAGGCCCTGGCCGGCGCCGCTTGTCCTTGAAGGAGATCCATCCTTCTCCTTGCCTATTCGTGTTCATTAGTGTCCATTCGTGGTTGGTCTTTCTTTAATGACCAGCCGTTATTCTCCCAATGATCCGCACGGCTGGACAGGGATCCGACGAAACGCTCTCCACCTGTCACTATCCACTAAATCACTGCCGTTTTGGCACTTTCAATCCTCCTCCGGATAGGCGATCATGAAACTTGAGGGGGGCGAATTGCCAAGGATTCCTGTAGCGTTGGCGATGGGTCTGGCTCTGATCCTGTGCCGTTCGGCCGCGGCGGCCGAACCGCCGGTCTGCGCCGGCGGCCAATCCATCGGTCAATTCCGTTTTCTGGTGCAACCGGCACCCAAGGTGCGGGCTCGCCCGCTGTCCGCGGTCAATCGACTGGAGAAGGGGCGGAGACTGCTGTATATCCCGGTTCGCCAGAAGTCCGACCGGAAGCACCAGGCCACCATCGCCCTGGTGCTGATCCCCACCGAGAGCGGCCCCGACAAAGAATGGGTGGTTCTGGACCCCAGGCCGGCCGCGGCGGCCACCCAGTGGGAGGTTCCCTTCGACGTCGGCGTGGTGGCAGCCGTCTACGGTCCCCGGGGGCTGAACATCAAGAAGGTCAAGTCCCTGGTCAAGAAGAACCAGGATGTCATCACCCAACTCGCCGACTACGCCCAGCAGACGGCCCAGGTCGGTGCCTTGGTGGAAGCGCTGGCGGCCTGGGAACGCTCCCCCGCCGATTCCCGGCCGCTGGACGCCGTGCTGCAGGGGTTCTCGGCTCAGCACAACGTCAGCCTGCCCCGCATCGACCCCAAGGCGCCGGGCGACCAGCAGGCGGCTTTGCTTTTGCGCACCCTGCTGCCGTCGCTGTCAACCTACGACCCGCTCAACCCCCAACCGGCCCATGGAATACGGCAATCGGCCGGTCTGGCCGCTTCCCTGGCGACCCTGTTCCTGGGAAACTCGGCCCTGCTGGCCACCGGAGGGGTGGCCCTGTTTCAGAACCTGAGGACCCTGATCTCCCCCGGGACCGACTTCCGCTCCGCCTTCGCCCAGAACGTTTCCCCTCACGACATCCAGCTCTGTTCCCAGCGGCGCCCCACCAAGGCCAGGGCCAGGATCGCCTACCTGTGGGCTCTGCGAATCCCCTCCCAGGCGGCGCCCCAAGTGAGGGTGGCTTCCGGTGTTCACCTTCCCATCGGCCGGGAAGCCCTGCTCCCGATCTCGGCGAAGGATGCCTCCGAATGGAGGCAGTTGCCGCGAGCCCACGACTGGAAGCTGGTCCAGGCTGTAGGAGGCCGGCATTTTGACGTCGGAGCTTCGCTCCAGCCGTCGCTGCGGGCCCTGAAACTGGACACCGTCGATAAAGACCTGCCCCCGGGGGAATACGCCCTTGCCGCTTCCTGGGATTGGGAACCCTTTGAGCTGGCCGGCCGGTTTCGCTTTCACCGGTTGGGGGACCTGAACCTGGCCCGGTTGACGCCCCAATCCCAAGACAGGCTGGTGACAAAAAGCGGGCGTGTCCGCGTCGAGTTGATGGGCGCCGACTTCCAGTTCGTCAAGAAGCTGGAGTTGGTGGATTCCAACGCTTCAGGACAAACCGCCAGGCCGCTTGCCTTCCTGTTGTCTCCAAGGACACCTGACGGAAGGCAGGCGCAACTGGGCTTCGCACTGGACACCGGCCGGCTCGCCCCCGGCCTCTACGGACTGAGAATCTCCCAGGCTGACGCCGAACCACAGGTTCTTCCTCTGGAGGTCCACCCCCCACTGCCGCGGCTTGCCAATCTCCCTCTCAGACTCAATCTCGGTGAAGAAAGCCAGAGGCTCCTGCTGGAAGGAACCGGCCTGGAGCGCATCGGCGGGCTGGAGAGCGCCAAGGCCCGATGGGAACTGGCGCCGGTGTCGCCCGAGACGCGGGAGCTTGAACAGCGGGGCCTCACGGCCTACCTGGAGGACGTGGTCCAAGAGGGCGATCTGCTCCCTGTCACCTTGAGGGTCATCGGACTGGACGCTCCGGTCGTGTTGAAGGAGGGGCTGCAAATCGTGGGACCAAGGCCGGCCGTTGCACGCGCCAGCACTTCCTTCCCACCCAAGTCCGCGCTTGGACTGCGTGAGGGCGAGCTCCCGGCCGGCCGGCCGGTCAGCTTCGCCATCGGAGTGGAGAACCTGCATCCGCTGGCCTCGCTGCAACTGGGATGCCGGAGGGGCGGCCAATTCGAATCCAGGCTGACCCTTGAACCCGGCCAGGCCCGAGGGACCACCCGGCTGGACGTCACCGGGAAGGACACCCTGTTTCTCTCGCTGGACCCGGGCAGCCTGAGCGCCACTGCCTGCTCCCTGGCGGTCGTGGTCCGCAACAAGACCACCGGCTTGTCGGACCCGCACCCCTTGGGCCGGGTGGTCCGGCTGCCGAGGATCGAGCGTTTCCTGCTGACCCGCAGGAAGGTGGGGAAATCGCTCTACGAGGGATTGTTGACCGGGGAGGAACTGCACCATATCGCCAAGGCGGGTTGGGACGCGAGCCAGGGTCACCCCGTAGCGGGCATCCCCACCCCTTTCCCGGACGACCCCCAAAAGCAGACCTTGAGGATCGCCCTGCCCTGGCCCTCGCCCGAGCCCCACGCCCCGGTTTTCATCTGGCTGCGGGGCGAGGACCGAGGACGGCCCACCCAGGTGCGGTATTGATCCACCGGTCTCACCGGCGGGCTGCATTCCAGACAAGTGTCGTCCCCGCCCTGCCGGGCGGATCATCCGAGGGTGAAACAAGGAATCTTCATATCCTGCCGGGAATAAGGGCCATGTCGTGGTAAACCGGTTTTCGACTAATTGAACATGGATGCACAGGATAGACAGGATAAACAGCCAGCCGTTTTCGTTTTGGAAATGAAGACGAACCACGAATAGACACGAATGAACACGAATACACACGAATAGGGGTGGAGCTCCGTCAATGACGAGCGGCGCCCGGGTGCTTCTGCGATATCGTGACCTTGATATCCCGACGTCATGGGAGGAAGCCCCCCCGGGAGCGCGGGCGTCCCGCCCGCAACCTTATTCGTGCAAGCAGCCTGCGATCCAGGGGCATTCCCTCGAACAGTGCACCAAACCCGCCTTTGCAGGGTTCGCTACTTTGGTGCCAAGTCCTATGCGGGCGGGACGCCCGCGCTCCCGGGTGCGTCCCGCCCGCAACCTTATTCGTGCCAGCAGCCTGCGATCCAGGGGCATTCCCTCGAACAGTGCACCAAACCCGCCTTTGCAGGGTTCGCTACTTTGGTGCCAAGTCCTATGCGGGCGGGACGCCCGCGCTCCCGGGTGCGTCCCGCCCGCAACCTTATTCGTGCCAGCAGCCTGCGATCCAGGGGCATTCCCTCGAACAGTGCACCAAACCCGCCTTTGCAGGGTTCGCTACTTTGGTGCCAAGTCCTATGCGGGCGGGACGCCCGCGCTCCCGGGTGCGTCCCGCCCGCAACCTTATTCGTGCCAGCAGCCTGCGATCCAGGGGCATTCCTTCGAACAGTGCACCAAACCCGCCTTTGCAGGATTCGCTACTTTGGTGCCAAGTCCTATGCGGGCGAGACGCCCGCGCTCCCGGGTGGGCGTTCTCCCATTCACTCTTGCTCCTCAAGAGAGCGTGTCGGGTTGCCGGGCCGCAGCCCTGCCGTGCAGATCATGCGAGAGAGCCTCTTGCAATATTGGCAGTGGGACAGGTCATTTTGCCGGCAATCGCGATGTTCTGCCTATTTCAATAGTCGGGTGCGACTTGGTGATAAAGGGGAGTTCACCACAAAAAGCACAAAAGTCACAAAACGAATTTCGTGAGTTCGAGTCTTGACGATCCGAAGTTGATCCTCATGGCGACGCGTTGACCGAATGTAGGCAGATAGCGCGGAACTTGTGCGACAGCTTCGGGAGTCAACGCCTTGCGGGCTTTCAGTGTTTTGCTCTTTTTGTGTTCTTGTGCCTTTTGTGGCCATCCCCGGCAAAGGTCACGCTGCCGAATTTTGCAAAAGGCTCAATCAGTAATCGACCATCCCGTCGCGGTTGAATTCAACGCCTTGGTGGCCCTTCGTCGTTCTTCGTGGCCCTTCGTGGATTCCTCTTTTTCTTTTGTCTTTTTTCTTTTGTTTCAGGCAAGTACTATTCCGAGTCGATGACGGCCCCTGGATTCGAGAAGGAAGCGATGAGACGGCTGTTGCTGGGATTCATGCTCGCCGGAATCTGGCTCGGACAGAGTGCCTGTCAGACGGGCGACCGGTCTTCGCCGACCCATGGTTGGACCGCCGGAGCGGCTCGGCTGCTGGCGTCCGCCAAGAACAGCACTCCTTTACCGGATCCCCACCCCGGCGTTCGCTTTCACGCCAAGCCCAAGCCTCTTCCCGCGGGAGCCGTCACCCACGATTGGACCTCCTTCCTGGGACCCACCCACAACGGGGTTTCCAGCGAGACCCGCCTGCTCAAGGATTGGCCGGAGGGCGGGCCACCCCTGGTCTGGGAGCTGGCCAAGGGGACCGGCTACACCTCACCCGCCATCCACGACTCCCGGCTGGTTTACCTCTACCGCCAGGACCAGGAGGAAATCGTCGACTGCCTGCATCCCGAAACCGGACAACGTTACTGGACCGTCCGCTACCCCACAGGCTACAGCGACCGTTACGGTTACAACGACGGGCCCCGCTGCAGCCCGGTGATCGACGGCAACCGCGTCTACACATACGGCGCCGAAGGCAAGCTCCATTGCCTCGACCTGGAGTCCGGTGCAGTTCACTGGAAACGCCACTTGTCGCGAGAGTTCCGGGTGCCCCAGGATTTCTTCGGGGTCGCTTCGACTCCCCTGGTCGAGGGAAACCTGCTGATTGTCAATGTGGGTACCCCGGGAGGGCCTTCGGTGATCGCTCTGGATAAACAGACCGGCAAACTCGTTTGGGAGGCCGGAGACCAGTGGGGTCCCAGCTATGCGTCTCCGGTTCCGGCCACGGTGGGAGGCAAGCGGCGCATTTTTGTCTTCGCCGGCGGCGAAAGCCGCCCGCCCACCGGCGGGCTGTTGAGCATCGATCCCGCTAACGGAAAGATCGACTTCCGCTTTCCCTGGAGAAGCCGCAGCTATGAGTCGGTCAATGCTTCCAATCCGGTGGTGATCGGCAACCAGGTGCTGATCTCGGCCAGCTACAAAACGGGAGCGGCGCTGCTCGACCTTCGGCCCGACGGAACCCGGAGGGTGGCCTGGACCGCGCCCCACTTCGGCCTGCACTGGAACACGGCCATTCACCGGGACGGGTATCTGTATGGATTCGACGGCCGCAATGAGCCCGATGCGGCCCTGGTGTGCGTCGAACTGAAGACGGGAAAAGAGATGTGGCGCGCCGTGCCCGAATGGGAAGAAACCCTGGAGTTCGGCGGCCGGCAGGTGACCCGTACCTTCACCACCTACAGGGGCTCGCTGCTCTGGGCCGATGGGCATTTCCTCTGCCTGGGCGAACTGGGCCACCTTCTGTGGCTCGACCTCTCTCCCAAGGGCTTCCGGATCCTCTCTCGCGCCTGGCTGTTCGCCGCCCGCGAGTCCTGGTCTCCTCCGGTCCTGAGCCGAGGCCTTCTCTACGTCTCCCAGAACCGCCGGGACTTCCTGCGGGGAGGATCCCCCAGGCTGCTGTGCTACGACCTGCGCGCGCCGGACTCCGACGCCCCCTGACTGCGCGGCGCCACAAGCATTCTGCAATTATTGAAGCCTGGACAAGCAAGGTCCAGTTTCAGAAGAGCCTATTGCAAAACTCGGAATCCGGCATCTGCATGAGACAACAGAGAGCGATCCGGTCCCTCGATGGAGCTTTCCCCTGACCCTTCCCGGCAAAGCTCTCGCTGTGAGCCTACTTCTGCAAGAGGCTCAACCACAAAAAGCACAAAAGGCACAAAATGGGATTCCAGACGGGTCTATGGGTGTTTTGTCCCTTGGTGGCTAATGCTTGTTAACGGCCTGGCTGAAGATCCACGGCCACCAACTCCTTTTGATTGCGTGCAAACAGGCGGCCGTCGGCCAGGGCGGGATAGGCTCGCACGGTCGGCCCCAGGATACTGGCCTTGGCGATGAGGCGAAAGGCTTGTGGCGAGGCCGCAACCAGAAGCAGCTCCCCGTTTTCCTTCAGCACCAGCAGCCGATCCCCCGCCAGGCTCAAGGTCCCGGCTCCGAACCCGTCCCGGCTCCAGAGGACTCGGCCCGTCTGCAACGCCACGCAGCGCAGGGATTGGCCATATTCCTGGCGGCCGTGAAATCCGAAGAGATGGTCACCACGGATCACGCTGGTCGAATAGTGGTTGGAAAGGGACTCGTCCGAGGTCCAGACCGTTTCCAGCTCGGAGCCCTTGACCCTGAGCTGAACCGCTCCGGTTCCATAGCTGGCCGAGAGAAAAATCAGGGGGGCCGCCGCCAGAGGGGTGGCGGCGTTCACCGAAGCACGGCTCCGGGCTCTCCAGCGAAAGCGAAACAGAACCTCTCCGCTGGCCGGATCCGCCGATACCAGTCCGGTGCGGGTGAAAAACAGCACCTGGCGGCGGCCGCCCAAGGTGGCCGTGGCGGGAGAGGAATAGCTGGCCTCGTCATCGGTGGAGGTCCACAAGACTCGCCCCGTTCGAGCATCGAATGCAACCAGCCCTGCCTGGTCTCGTCCGCCAAGGTTGAGGAACACCCGGCCGTCCTCGACCAGAGGGGAGCAGGCGGCGCCGAAAAAGCCCTTGCGAACGCCGAATTTCTCGTGGGTGTTCAGGCTCCAGACTTTCCTGCCGTTCTCCAGCTCCAGACAATGCAGCACTCCCTGGGCGCCGAAGGTGTAGACCTTGCCTTCCCAAATCGACGGGGTGGCTCTCGGCCCGCCGTCGAAACCGAAATCGTCCCGGTAATCGGTGGGATAGTCGTATTGCCACAGTGGGCGGCCGGTTTGAGCCTCAAGGCACTCCACCTGTTCGCTGTTTTCGAGGCGATGGAACAGAACCAGGCGGCCGGCCTGCACCACGGCTCCACTGAACCCTTCTCCCAACGGCTTCCGCCAGAGGACGGGAGGCCCCGAGGCGGGCCAGGAATCGGAAATCGCCGGTCCCCCGTAGACACCGTTCCGCTTCGGGCCCAGGAACTGGGGCCAGTCCGACGCTCCGGCCGCCCCCGGACCGACCGCATGCTGTCGTGCACCCAATGAGAGAAGTAGCCCGGAAAGCAGCAGAATCCGGCGTGAAGGAATCAGGAATCCAGCCATTACGGCCTATCGTAGCGGGCAGAGGTCTGCATCAACCAGTGAAGAGTGAACCAGTATTGCAAGTCAGAAGGGGTTTGTCTTTCTTTATTCCCTTGAGACCCCTGACACCTTCGGGAATCGTTGCCTTGGCTCGGAGGGATGGGTTATGTTTAGGCTCGTCGTACAGCCGAATGCCGGCACAATCCCCTCGGAAACAGGTCCCATGAAACGCATCCATCTTGCCTTCGCATTCATCCCCCTCTGCCTGATGGCCATGACTCCGAATCAACCGTTGCAGTGGTACAAGGGGAATACCCACACCCACACCATCAACTCGGACGGAGACAGCACCCCGGACGAGGTGGTGCGCTGGTACAAGGAACACGGCTTCCACTTCCTGGTGCTGTCGGACCATAACTTTCTGACCGAGGTCAAGGGTCTCAACAGCATTTTTGCAGCCCGGGAGAAGTTCCTGGTCATCAACGGAGAAGAAGTCACCGACAGCTTCGAAGGAAGCCCCATCCATATCAATGGACTGAACCTGCGGGAGGTCGTCCCGCCTCAAGGCGGCTCCGACGCGGTCGACACCCTTCAGCGCAACGTGGACGCCATCCGCGGGGCGGGCGGTGTGCCCCACATCAACCACCCCAACTTCCGCTGGGCTCTGACCGCCGATCAAATGCGCCAAGTCCGCAACAACAAGCTCTTGGAGATCTACAACGGCTCGCCGTCGGTCAACAACCACGGCGGCGGCGGCTCGCCCGGCCTGGAGGCCATGTGGGACGAGATCCTCAGCAGCGGCAAGCTCATTTACGGCATCGCCGTGGACGACGCCCACCACTTCAAGGGGGAATATTCCCCCGACCGCCTCAACCCCGGGCGCGGCTGGGTGGTGGTCCGGGCTCCCCGGCTCTCGGCCGGGGCCATCATGGAGGGCCTGGAGGCCGGCCGCTTCTACTCGTCCACCGGCGTTTCCCTGTCGGACCTGCAGGTGGACGACCAGGGGATCGAAATCGTCATCCAGGAGAAACCCACCTTCAAGTACACCACCCATTTCATCGGTGACGGCGGCCGCCTGCTCAGCAAGGCTCACGGCTTGAACGCCGGCTATCGGTTCCAGGGAGGCGAACGCTACGTGCGGGCCCGGGTAGTGGACTCCATGGGATACACGGCCTGGACTCAGCCGGTATTTGTGGATCAGGCTCGCTAAGCGAACCGGGCGCATCCAGGATGGAGCCACCTGCCGGCCGGGAATGCCTGCCCGCTAACGGAGGCCGTTTTGGCCCATGGACGACAACCGGCCGTCCATCCACGGGAGGAACCCATGACGAAAGGCTACCGACAAGTAACCCCGACCCTGATGGCCGTGAGCCTTCTGGCCGGGACTCTCAGTTGCGGCCCACCCGAATCCAGCCGGTCGGGTGACGAGGCACAAGCGCCGCGACTGCAAAAGGTGGAATGGGGACAGGTGGGAGAGTCCCCGGTCTTCCTCTACACCTTGACCAACCGCCAGGGCCTGAAAGCCCGGATCACCAATTACGGAACGATCCTCACAGAGATGCACGTTCCGGACCGCCAGGGCCGGATGGCCGACGTCACCCTGGGTTTCGACAAGCTGGGGGACTACCTGCCGCGCCATCCCTACTTCGGCTGCATCTGCGGGCGGGTGGTGAACCGAATTTCCAACGCCAGGTTCACGATCGACGGCCGTGAGTACACCCTGACCAAAAATTACGGGGAACACCACCTGCACGGAGGAGACCAGGGCTTCGATCGAAAGGTGTGGACAGTGGCCGGCGAGTCCGAATCAGACAGCGGGGCTTCGGTGAAGATGACCTACACCAGCCCCGACGGAGAAGAGGGTTACCCCGGAAATCTGACCACCTCGGTCACCTATACCCTGGCAGACGACAACACGCTGAGGTTCGAGATGGAGGCGGAAACCGATGCTCCCACCATCGTCAACCTGGCCCATCACGCCTACTGGAACCTGGCGGGACACGACGCCGCCAACGTGCTGGGACATGAGCTGCAGTTGAATGCGCCCAGCTATACGGTATCGGATGGGCTGGGCGTTCCAACCGGCGAGATCACCCCGGTCGAGGGGACGCGCTTCGACTTCACCAAGCCCAAGACGCTCGGCGCCGACATCGGAGATATTTCGGCGGACGCCAAGGATCAGCGCGAGGGCTACGACGTCAACTTTGTTCTGGAGGGATCCCCCGGACAGTTGAGGCGGGCCGCCCGGGTGCGGGAGCCCGTTTCCGGCAGGACCCTGGAAGTGCACACCACCGCACCGGGAGTCCAGCTCTATACCGGCAACTACCTGGACGGCTCGTTCCAGGGCAAGGGCGGCGTCGCCTATCAAAAACAGACCGGATTCTGCCTGGAAACCCAGCACTTCCCCGATTCCATCACCAAGGAGGGCCAGCCGGGGTGGCACTCCATCGTCCTTCGGCCGGGTGAGACCTATCGCCATACCGTGGTGTTCACATTCGGAACGGAATGAGCAGCCGGAACTTCAGGCACTTGAGGATATGAGAGTTCACACCTTGAAACACGTGCCCTTCGAGGGACTGGGCTCCATGCTTCCCTGGTTCCAGGAACGCGGATGGCAGGTCAGCCTGACCGAGCTCTATCGGGATGAACCGCTTCCACCCGTGGATGAGATCGATTGGCTGGTGGTGATGGGCGGCCCCATGAGCGCCAACGACGAGTCCGAACACGCCTGGCTCAAGGCCGAAAAGGACTTTATCGCTCAGGCCCTCCAGGCCGAAAAAGCCATTCTGGGGGTCTGCCTGGGCAGCCAGCTCATCGCCGATGTTCTCGGCTCCAGGGTATACAAGAACAGCGAGCCCGAGATCGGCTGGTTTCCCGTTCAACGCTCCCCGGAGGCGGCCGCCCACAACCTGGGGAAACTGTTTCCCCCACAAGCCGAGGTCTTTCACTGGCACGGAGAGACCTTCGACCTGCCCCGAGGGGCTCTGCACCTGGCTCGCAGCCAGGCCTGTGTGAACCAGGCCTTCGCCTACGGCGACCGGGTCCTGGGGCTTCAATTCCATCTCGAAACCACCCGAAAAGCCCTGGAGGATCTGGCTCACGGCTGTGCCGACGAACTCGTCGACAGACCGTTCATTCAGAGTGCCGAACAGATGTTGTCCGAACCCCGTCGCTTCACCCGGCTGAATCGACTCCTGGACCCGATTCTCCAGGGACTGGCGGCCCGGTTGGAGTGAGCGGGAATGACGGTTGGTTCCTTTCGACCGGGCGCAACCATTCCCCGGCGAACCCGCCTGCGCCTACGATGGCCGCCGCCCGGAGAGGCCCCCACTCACCATGCAACCTCCAACCTACAAGGTGGCCGCCGCTCACGTGGCCCCGGTATTTCTCGATCGAGACGCCACCCTGGACAAGACCTGCGCCCTGATCCGGGAAGCCGCTCGCCACGGGGCTCAACTCATTGTCTTCCCGGAGACCTATATTCCCGCCTTTCCGCTCTGGTGCGCCCTGCAAGCCCCCATCGAAAACCATGCGCTTTTCTGCCGACTGGCTGGCGGCAGTCTGCGGGTGGACGGACCGGAAATAGGCAAGATCGCCGACGCGGCCCGCCGCAGCGGCATTTTCGTCTCCCTGGGCTTCAACGAGGTCTCGCCCGTCAGCGACGGTTGCCTCTGGAACGCCAACCTGCTCTTGAACGATCGGGGAGACATCCTCTGCCACCATCGCAAGCTGGTTCCGACCTTCTATGAGAAACTGGTCTGGGCGCCGGGGGACGGCAGCGGGCTGCAGGTGTGCCAGACCCGGCTGGGTCGGGTGGGAATGCTGATTTGCGGAGAGAACACCAACCCCCTGGCTCGGTTCGCCCTGCTGGCCCAGGGCGAACAGATCCATCTATCTACCTACCCGCCCCTGTGGCCCACCCGGGATCCCGCCAACGGCGGCAACTACGATCTCAAGCAGGCGATACTGATCCGGGCCGGCAACCACTCCTTCGAAGGCAAGGTCTTCAACGTGGTGGCCTCCGGTTTTCTGGATGATGCCGCCCGGGAGCAGCTGGGCCGGCTGACGCCGGAGGCCGGGCGTATCCTGGACGGAAGCCCCCGAGGCATCTCCGTTGTCATGGGTCCGGAGGGAACCCCCGTCAGCCCGATTCTGCAGGACGAGGAAGGCCTCCTCTACGCCCAGATCGATCTCTCCCAAACGGTAGCCCCCAAGCAGATCCACGACGTGGTGGGCGGGTACAACCGGTTCGACATCTTCAAGCTCAGCGTGGACCGGTCCCGACGGCCTCCCTTGAACATTGAAGCCGACGACCCTCGTCTCGAATCGCCTGATGCCGAGCCAAGTGATGAGGATCGTTCGTGAAGTCTTCCGGTCTCAGGAAGCGACAGGATTCACTGCGTGCGGCACATCCGAGTCGGAACGGCTCAGAGGTTTCTTCGGTCAAGGCCCGAGACAAGGGGCATCGGTGTGGAGTGTGCGTTGATCGGAGACGACTATTCAGGTAAGAAAGGTCTTTACCACGAGGCTTAGAACACCGGCTAGAACGAGACCGACCATCCACTTCAGGAGCCGCACGTCTGCTTCGATGTTTGCCAGACGGTTTTCGTAGGTCGCGATCTCCACGGCTGCATCTCGGGCCTTTTCGTCAGGCGCGCCGGCGGCCCTTAAGGCCTCGTAGGTTTTGGAGAGCATAATCGCAATGTCGAAAGCATACATTGCCCGACCCGGACAGGCAATAGAAAGAGCTTGAGTGACTTGCGTCTATGGACCAACCCCCTGGTGGCGCGCCAACTGCGGCTCAACCGGGAGACGCTCGACAACTGGCGCCTCTACCATTCTCACCGGGAAGCGGTGGCGGACCTGATCTGCCGGCCGCCTCAGCCGGCCTCGGCCAGGCTCTGCATCCTGGGCGCCGGCAACTGCAACGACCTGGACCTGGCCCGATTCACCGGCCGCTTCAAACAGGTCGACCTGGTGGATCTCGACCGGCAGGCCATGGCCGCCGGAATCCAGCGGCAATCTCCGTCCACTCCCGAGAGAATCAGTCTCCACGGGGGAATCGACCTCACCGGCATCTTGAAGACCCTGGACACCTGGGAACGCTACCGGCCCGGCAAAGAGAGCATCGACCACTGCATCCGCGAAGCCCGGGCCTTTGCCGGTCTTCCCTTCCTGGGCGGGTTCAACGTCGCGGCTTCGATCTGCCTGCTGACCCAGATCGTCGAATCGGTCGTCTCGGTGACCGGACCCGGGGCCGTACCCCTGGAACTGGTGCGAACTTTGCAACAGCGGCACCTGCGCCTGCTGGCGGAACTGCTCCTGCCGGGCGCTGTCGGCTACCTGGTCACCGACTTCGCCCTCGAGCCGGGCGGCGACCGGCCGACCCGAAAGGCTTCGTCCACGTCGGGCGCCCCGACGCCTCGCGGCGAAGCCTTCCTGGGCGTAAGTCCACAGGAGCTCTGCGCATTGGCGAGCAATGACGCCGTCCTTCGCACTCAGGTCCGAAGGGTCCGGGTGAGCCCGCCATGGCTCTGGAGGCAAAACCCCCGGCGCACCCTCCGGGTCTGCGCCATTCAATTCCAGAGGATTGAGGAAACGGGTGATGATCGCTGCCGCCGCCTTCGCGGCTCGGGAATCTAGCCGACCCTTTCCATGGGCTTACGCCCACGGCTACCTGCTGTCGCCGCCTTCGCGGCCAACTGGAATTGCCGGGCTGTCGCCCGGGGGAACGTCGTTCAACAATCTGTTTGAGTGTATGCTCCGGACGGCAGTGCGGGGGGCCAACTAACCACGAATCACTATCCACTAACCACTAGAAAATGCTTCCCCAGGAGTAGTTGATTCGGGCGTAGTAGTATCCGCCGCTCATGCCCCACGGGGTAAACTGGCTGTAGGGAAGTCCGAAAATATCGGCGAAGAGGTCCATCCGCTGCGAGAAGGTGTTGAAGACGTTCTGACCGCCCAGGGCCAACCTCAGGCTGTCGGTCAAGGAGATGCTCGCTTCCAGGTCGAGGATGTGACGGCCGTCCAGAGCCGGCGAGTCGGGACCGCGGACGAACCGGGCGTCGAAGTGGTCGACCCAGGAGCCGAAATAGTTCACACGGCCCAGCAGGTCTACACGTCCCAGGCGCTGGGTGACGGCGGCGTTCCAGCGGATTCGGGGGACGCCGCGCTCCAGACCCAGCACGTCTCCGGGGGTGAGCAGGTCCGACTCTTCCGTCAGCTGTGTGTGGGTATAGTTCATCGCGTAACTAAAGACCGTGTTGCCTCCCAGCTCCGCCGGGGTGTAGGTCGAGACCAGGTCAACACCCTGGTTTCGACTGGAGAAGTCGTTGATGAAGAACCGGAAGAAAGCCAGCGTGCCGGCGGAGGCGATCCCCTCCGAGAGCAGCAGCGCGCGTTCATCCTCGGTGAGTGTAAAGGTTTGCGACAGGGCCAGGCGATTGGAGAGGTCGACGCGGAAATAGTCCACGGTCAACGTGAAGGCTCCGGTGTCGACCACCAGGCCCGCGGTGGTGTTGACCGAGGTCTCGGGTTCGAGCGGCTTGCCGCCTTTCAGTTCCGCCGCCAGGAAGGTGGAGGGCACGTTGGCGCTGTCGACCAACTGCAGTGTTTTCGGGTCGATGGTGGTCTGCACGTTGAGCGTGTTCTGCTGGCCCGGGGTGGGAGCGCGGAACCCGGTGCTGACACCGCCGCGCAGGGAGACGGCCTTGCTCAGCCCCAGTCGGGCCGACACCTTGCCGTTGGTCGTCGCGCCGAAGAGGTCGAAGTGCTCGAATCTGAGGGCGCCGCCCACCGTCCAGCGGTCATCCGGATCCCGCAGCTCCAGGTCGCCGTAGAGCGCCACGTTGCTGCGATTCCAGGCACCCTCCGTATAATCGGGAAATCCGGGAAATCCGTTGGAGCCGGAGACGAAGCCCTAGGCAGCGTAGGGTCCCACCTCCCAGGAGGGTCTTCCGCCGGCGCCGATCTCGAAACGCTCGTTGCGCCACTCGGTGCCGGCCGCGATGTTGACCATGTCGGTAGCGGCATAGGAGACGTCGAAATTGAGGTTGGTGTCTTCCTGGCGGTAGAGCCCCGGATCGAACTCCCGGGGGGTGTCGGGCCCGAGTGAGGCGTTGACCGTATTATGGAAGAAGAAGTCGGACTCGTGGGCGCCGAAACTGGCGCTGGCGTCCCAGCTCATGGCGTTGCCCAGAACGCCGCGCACGCCGCCCACCACCGACATGTCGGTGACCACCCCGCCGAACCGGGGAGTGAATCCCCCGGGGGCGATCTCCCGGAAAGAGAAACAGTTCGGGTCCTCAATCACTCTCGCCAGGGCTTCGGGGTCGGGTACGTTGTCGGTGATCCGCACGACGGGGCAGTTGGCGGACCCGTCGGGGACTCCGTCGCGTGCGTCCAGCACGTCGCCGATCAGGAGTGTCTCGCCTTCGTCAAGGCTGTAGATGTTGGCCCGATTGTTGGGATTCCGGAAGTAGAAGCCCTCCGTCACCTTCTTCTCGGCGTAGTTGGTGTGGCCGTAGAGCTGCACGGAGTTGGAGAACAGGTGCCCGAAGTTGCCGAAGAACTTCACGTCGTCGTCGATGGTGGGGTTGCCCCAGATCTGCGCCGGATTGGCCACGGCCGTGTTGCCGGCCGCGATCAGGGCCGCCGCGTCGGCGCGCTGCACGCTGCGGTTGGTGGGATCGGAGTTGCCGTATTCCAGGCTGAGGTTGGCGAACCCGCTCTTGCCGAGGGGCAGCCCGATGTTTGCGGCGATGGTGTAGGAATCCCCGTCCCCGGCGCGGAAGGTGCCGGTGTTGAACTCCAGGCTGCCCCCCTGCCGGGCATCCTTGAGCTGGAAGTTCAATACGCCGGCGATGGCGTCCGAACCGTATTGGGCCGAGGCCCCGTCCCGCAGCACCTCCACCTGACGCAGCGCGATGGCGGGAATGGGCGCGATGTCGGGACCTTGCGCGCCGTCGGTCACCCCGGCGAACCAGGCGATCACCGAGGAGCGGTGGCGGCGCTTTCCGTTCACCAGCACCAGCGTGTGATCGTGGGCCAGGTTGCGCAGACTGGCCGGTCGCACCAGGGTGGCCGCGTCGCTGATGGGATGGGTGGCCACGTTGAAGGACGGGACCAGGGTCCGCAACTGGTAGTCGAGGGTGGTGGATCCCTGGCTCACCACGTCCTGCAGCGGGATGGCGTCTATGGGTACCGGGGATTCGGTCACCGACCGCGGTTGGGCCCGGCTTCCCACGACCACCAATTCGGTCTCGAGGAGCAACTGAAGGATGATGGTGACGTTACCCCGGGACGGTTCCACCGAACCTTCATGAGCCTCGAAATCCTCCGCCGACGCCACCACCCGGTGGGGGCCGGGGCCAAGACCGCAAAAGGTGGCGACACCCGAGCTGTCGGTCATCTCCTCCCGATTCCCAATGGTGACCGTGGCTCCCGGGATCGATGCCGCAGAGGGGTCCAGAACCCGGATTTCGAGGCACTCTTCTGCCTGAGAGCCGGACTGTTGAGCCCATGCCGGCAGTGGCGGGGTCGACCCCAGCAGTGCCATCAGGCCTGCCAGAAAGCCGAGACGGGGGGCTTTCGTCATCATTACTCTCTCCTCTCAACCGCGTAAAACGAGCGCGAACGGGTAAACAGGCCATTATGAATATTCACTACCGCTCATTGTAGCAAACTTACCGCATTCCCCGCGGAGGGGAGATTTTCCAGGCCAGGCCGGCGGATACCCGCGGACGCTGCCTTGGCAGGCTGGCGCCGGGGATCGATTTTTCCCCTTGGTGTCTTCCTTGGTGGCCCTTCGCAGACCTTCGTGAAACTTCGTGGATCACTCTTTTTCCCTTCGTGCCCCTTCGTAGTTTATCTTGTAGTCCATTCTTGTCCTCAGGCCGAACCTGAACCTATGTCTCGACTATCCGACTTTCGTGCTCTCACCTTCGATTGCTATGGCACCCTGATCGACTGGGAAATCGGGATCTGGGAGGCCTTGCAGCCGCTGATCCTGCACAACCCCGGGTCCGACCTCACTCGCGAGGCGGCGCTTGCAGCCTTCGCCCAGTGGGAGAGCCGGCAGCAATCGGCCACGCCCGATATGGGCTATCCGGAGTTGCTGGCGCGCGTGCATCGGGGCATCGCGGAAAACCTCAGGCTCGAATCCACCCGGGACCTCGATGCTGCCTTCGGGGCTTCGGTACCGCACTGGCCGGCTTATCCGGACAGCGCCGACGGGCTGCGCCTCCTCAGCCGGTACTACAAGCTGGTCATCCTGTCCAACGTGGATCGCGACGGCATCGCCGCCTCAACGCGGAAACTCGGGGTTGAATTCGACGCGGTCTACACCGCTCAGGACATCGGCTCCTACAAACCGGCCGACGCCAACTTCAGCTATCTGCTGGACCACCTGAAATCCGATCTCGGACTGCAGCGATCGGAGGTTCTCCACGTGGCCCAGAGCCTCTACCACGACCACGCACCGGCCAACCGTTTCGGCATTGCCAACGCCTGGATCGACCGGCAGCGACTGTCGGAAGGCGGGAGTTGGGGGGCAACCGAGCCGATGGAGTCCATCCCCTCTACCGATTTCGTCTATTTCTCCATCCGGGAGATGGCTAAAGCGGTGGCAGCGGAGAGAGAAAGAGGGGGCAGTGGTTAGTGGAGAGTGGACACGAATAGGGATGGACCCCCTTCAATGACCAACCGTGCCCGAATGTATCTGCGATATCGTGACCTTGATATCCCGACGTCATGGGATGGAGCCACCCGGGAGCGCGGGCGTCCCGCCCGCAACCTTATTCGTGCAAGCAGCCTGCGATCCAGAGGCATTCCCTCGAACAGAGCACCAAACCGGCCTTTGCAGGGTTCGCTACTATGGTGCCAAGTCCTATGCGGGCGAGACGCCCGCGCTCCCGGGTGGGCATTCTCCCATTCACTCTTGCTCCTCAAGAGAGCGTGTCGGGTTGCCGGGCCGCAGCCCTGCCGTGCAGATCATGCAAGAGAGCCTCTTGCAATATTGGCAGTGGGACAGGTCATTTTGCCGGCAATCGTGATGTTCTGCCTATTTCAATAGTCGGGTGCGACTTGGTGAAAAAGGGGAGTTCACCACAAAAAGCACAAAAGGCACAAAACGAATTTCGTGATTCCGAGTCTTGGCAATCCGAAGTTGATCCCCATGGCGACGCGTTGACCGGATGTATGCAGATAGCGCGGAACTTGTGCGACGGGTTCGGGAGTCAACGTCTTGCAGGCTTTCAGTGTTCTGCTCTTTTTGTGTTCTTGTGCCTATTGTGGCCATCCCCGGCAACGGTCACGCTGCCGAATTTTGCAAAAGGCTCATCCTTGCGTCGGCTTGTGCTTCACTTGGGCTCACCGGCATTTGCTGCCGCCGCCTACGCGGCTCGACACCCATAGGCGACGTTTCCCATGGGCTGACGCCCACGGCTAAGTGCTGCCGCGGCTACGCCGCTTTATAAGGAAGGTCTGTAGGAGAGGTTTCCTCCCCGGATCTGGGTCAACTGCGACTTCGCCGCTCTCTCCGAAGTCAAGACACTGCTCGGGCACGGGATGCTTATTTAAGTGATCATCTCCCGGGCGTCAGCCCGGGGTTCCAGGCAGCCGCCAAGGCGGCGATAGCACTTAGCCGTGGGCGTCAGCCCATGGACCACGTGCTCTCTGAGAGTTGAGCCGCGTAGGCGGCGACAGCAATTTCCCCGGGTATTCGATCTCAGACAAGTGTCGCCCTCGCCCTGCCGTGCGGACCATACAAGGGTGAAACAATCAGAAAACGATCATCCCTTCCTAACCTTGGTATCCCGTCGCGGTTCACCTCAACGCCTTAGTGACCCTTCGTGGTCCTTCGTGTGTCTTCGTGGATAACTCTTTTTCGTTTGTTTCAGATGCTTAACGTGTCGATTCAATAATTCTCCACTCTCCACTCCCCACTAATCACTTACCCCCGCTCAGGAGGATTTCTTCTTGTCTTTTCCCCGAATGAACTGCCAGCCGAAGCGTCCCTTGATGCAGAGGTGCCCGCGAGTCACCTCCTGGTCGAGCGGCGAGGTGGCCTTGACGATCTGGTTGTCCTGAACGTGCAGGGTGAGGGTGCAACCGACCCCGCAGTAGGGGCAGATGGTGTCGGTGCGCTGTTGCTCCGATTCCTTCCAGTTGCCCGCTTCACGCATGTCGTATTCCGACTTGAACATCAGGGCGCCGGTGGGACAGACCCCGATGCAGTTCCCGCAGTAGACACAGGCGGAATCCGGGAGCGGAACCGAAAATTCGGTGGAGATGCGGCTGTCGAACCCGCGGCCGGCCACGGCGATGGCAAAAGTATTCTGAGCCTCCTCGCCGCACGCCTGCACGCACTTGTAGCAGAGGATGCACTTGCCGTAGTCCCGAACGTAGAGGTCGTTGTCGATCTTGACCGGCTGAGCCACGGTAGCCGCCGTCAGCCCGTCCGGCGCGGCGTGGACACCGGCCGGCCCCGCCTCCGGTTCTCCGGCTGCCGGCGCGGCGGGCCCGTATCGTTCCGGTTGACCGCCATAGCGCTCCAGGTAGGACTGCAGTTCGGGTGCGGTGGAAACATCCACCGAAGAAGCCAGAAACTCCAGGACCATGCGACGGCTCAGGCGGACGCGCTCATTGTCGGTGCGGACCACCATCCCGTTTTCCACCCGGCGGGAACATGCCGGAACCAGAGTCCGAGCCCCCTCAAGCTCGACGACGCAGACGCGACAGACATTAACGGGATTCAAATTTTCCAGGTAGCACAGGGTGGGTGTGTCGATCCCTTGAGTCTTGCAGGCCTCCAGAAGCGTCGACCCTTCGGGAACCCGAGCCGTCTTGCCGTCAATGGTCAGGGCGACTTCGTTCCTGGGGGCGGCCGGCGGTGGCGCCGGGATGGGACCAGGCGGCACCGGAACAGTCGGGGATGGAGCCGAGGCGATGAAGGGAAAACTGTCCTGGGTAACTGGTTTTTTCTTTTCCATGGAGTTGATTGCCGAGGTCTTGAGTCCGCCAGGCCGGCACTGAATTCCGGGGAAAGCCACGGGCCTGCTAGTCCTCCGGGTCCGATCCCTGGCGGAGATCCGAAAACTCGGCCCAACGGGCCAGAGCGGACTGGATGGCACTGGAAGCGGTGTGTCCGAGCCCGCAAATGGACGCGTCGCTCATGACCTGACCGATCTCGGCCAACTGCAACGGCGCCTGCCCCACTCCCTCGGCATGCCCGCCGAACAGGCGGGACAAGGCTTCCTCCTGTCTCACCGTGCCCACCCGACAAGGAACGCACTGGCCGCAGGACTCGTCGCGGAAGAAAGCGGCTATCCTCAAAAGGATTTTACTCAGGTCCACGCTGTCGTCAAAGGGCATCACCACCGCAGAACCCAGGGCGGCGCCGATCGCCCGGGTACCTTCGAAGGTCATGGGGGTATCCAGCTCCCTGGGAGACAGGAACGTTCCGGCAGCACCCCCGACCAGGACACCCTGCAACCGGCCGTTGCCCGCCACTCCGCCTGCCAGGTCCAGCAGGCCGGCCAGGCTGGCGCCAAAGGGAACTTCATAGACTCCCGGACGGGCGACGTGGCCGGAAAGGCAGAACAGCTTGGTGCCTGTCGACCGGGGAGTCCCGATTCCGGCAAAGGACCGGCCTCCCCACAGGACGATTCCCGGAACGTTGACCAGGGTCTCGACGTTGTTGACCAGGGTGGGACGGCCGAACAAGCCCACCTCGGTGGGGAAAGGCGGCTTGTTTCGGGGCTCTCCCCGGTATCCCTCGATCGAGTTGAACAGCGCCGTCTCCTCGCCGCAAATGTAGGCGCCGGCTCCGCGGCGGATCTCGATGTCGAAGGACAGGTCCAGATTCAGGATCCGTTTCCCAAGGAAGCCTTGCTTTCTGGCCTGACGGACGGCGTGGCTCAGGCGCTCGAAAGCCAGGGGGTATTCTCCCCGGATGTAGAGGAAACCCTGCTCGCATCCGGTGGCCAGCCCGGCGATGGTCATGGATTCGATGAGAAGGAATGGATCTTCCTCCATGATCACCCGGTCCTTGAAGGTTCCAGGCTCCGACTCGTCCGCGTTGCAGACCAGGTAACGGGTGGGTTGGGAGGAACGGGCACGGTAGACCGCTTCCCATTTCCGGCCCGCGGGAAAGGCAGCGCCGCCCCTCCCCACCAGCCTGGAATCGATGACCTCGCGAATGACCCGCTCGGGACCGAGGTCGACTGCCCGCCGCAAGGCCTCATAACCCCCTTCGGCCAGATGATCCTCCAGGCTCTCCGGCTGCAAGCGGCCGACCCGGCGCAACAGGTGCAATCCCTGCTGCCCCTGTTGCGGGACGCTGAGAGATGCGGCGACGGCCGGAGATTCCGGCCTGCGTTCCGGCTGCTCCGCCGCGGCCAGCAAGGCATCTGCCGAGGTCGGAGCCAGCGCACATTCCCAGGACTTTCGGCCGGCCGCCGAGACCAGGGCCGCCGGGGCGCGGTCGCAGAGGCCGAGGCAGGGACTCCTGAGCCAGGTGAGCTTGTCCGAGGGCTTGGCCGCACCGGCAGGTCCCAGGCGGCCCGCCAGGTGCTCGCAGATCGCAGGCGCCCCGCCCGTCAGGCAGGCAATGTCGTCACACACGTGAATGAGGACCCGCGGCCTCGGGGTCATTGAGAAGAGCCCGTAAAAATCGGCAACCCCAAAGGCTTCGGCGGGAGGGAGGTTCAACCGCCTGCAGGCGTAGTTCAGTGCTCCGGGACTGATCCAGCCGATGCGGCTGTTGATGGCGTGGAGAACCGGAAGCAGCAGGTGCCTCTGCGACCGAGCCGGCCGTTCTTGCTGGAGGTGATAGCTTTCCGCCTTGCCGAGCTGTAGAGGACCCAGGACGCTATCGACCGCGGCGCGCTCGTCCCGCTCCGGAGGTTGACCCGCAATGTGAAGATCCAACGGTAGTCTCCTCGGCTATCCCGGGCGGGCTAACCTGGCCGGGAAGCCGCCAGCTTGACAATGCGAATGGCAGAGGCCTTGAACTCCGCCGTGCCCGACTTGGGGTCGACGGCGTCGATGGTGAGCTGGTTGGTCTGAACCTCGTCCGGAAAATGCAGGGTCATAAAGGCCAGACCGGGGCGGAGACCGGTATCGAAACGGATCGGGGCAATGACCGAGCCGCGCCGTGAGATCACCCTGACCCGCTCCCCCTCCCGAACCCCGTAGAGCTCACCGTCTTCCGGAGACAGATCCAGGGACTCCCCCCGGCGCAGGGGAGAGGAGTAGGACGAAGTCTGGGCGCCGGTATTGTAGGAATCCAGACGCCTGCCGGTGGTGAGTCTGAGCGGAAACTGATCGTCCAATTTGTCCACCGGGGGTTCGAACTCCACCGGGCTGAAGGGCGCTTGCGGTCCCAACAGGGGCTCTTGCCACAACCGGCTGTGCAGGAAGAGCTCTCCCGGATGCGATTCGTCATAGCAAGGCCAGCGGATGCCGTCGAGGGCTTCCAGCCGCTCGTAGGGCATTCCCCTGTGCATCGGACTGAGGCTGCGGAGCTCGTCCCAGATCCGCTTCGGATCCGGCGTGCCCCAGTCTTTACCCAGGCGGCGAGACAACTCGTAGATTATTTCCAGGTCGTCCCGAACTCCGGGTGGCGGGGACAGTGCCCGCCGGACGCGTTGCACCTTGCGCTCGCTGCTGGTGACTGTTCCTTCCGACTCGCACCAGCCGGCTGCAGCCGGCAGGACAACGTCCGCCATGGCCGCGGTGTCGGTCATGAGAAGATCCTGCACCACCAGGCATTCCAATCCCTCCAGGAGGCGCTGGGCTCGCCCCTGGTCGGCTTCCGACACCGCCGGGTTCTCTCCCAGAATGTAGAGCGCCGACAGCTTGCCTTCCTCCATGGCGTCGAACATCCCGCTGAGGTGCAGGCCCCGCCGGGGTGGAATCTTTGCCCCCCAGGCCTCTTCGAACCGGTTGCGAAGCGAGTCGTTTTCCACGTGCTGAAAACCGGGAAGCCGGTCCGGAATGGCGCCCATGTCGCCGCCACCCTGGACGTTGTTCTGTCCCCGAAGAGGATTCAGCCCGCTTCCGTATTTGCCCACGTGACCCGTCAACAGGGCCAGGTTGATCAGGGCCAGAACGTTGTCGACGGCGTTATGGTGCTCGGTGATTCCCAGTGTCCAGCAGAGTTCCGCCCGTTGGGCCCGGGCGTATTCATGTGCCAGCTTACGAATGCTCTCGGCCGGGACCCCGGTTTCCCGCTCGCCCCGTTCCAGGGTGTAGGGGTCCACCGATCGGCAGTACTCATCGAACCCGCTGGTGGCATGGTCGATGAAGGACCGATTCTCCAGGCCGGCGTCCAGAATCTCCCGGGCCATGGCGTTGGACAAGGCAATGTCGCTGCCCACCTCCAGGCCCAGCCAGCCGTCAGCCCATTGGGCCGAGCTGGTTCTGCGGGGATCGATGACAAAGAGCCGGGCCCCGCGCTTCACACCCTTCAGCACATGGTGAAAGAAGATCGGGTGCGTATCGCGAGCGTTCGATCCCCACAGGAGGATGAGGTCGGTTTCCTCGATTTCCTGGTAGGAACTGGTCCCGCCACCCATCCCGAAAACCGTCGCCAGACCGACGACGCTGGGAGCGTGTCAAGTGCGGTTGCAGCTGTCGATGTTGTTGCAGCCAATGACCGTACGAACGAACTTCTGGGCGGCGAAGTTGAGCTCGTTGGTCGTCTTGGAACAACTGAACATCCCGAAAGCCTGTGGCCCCTTGTCCCTGGCAACCCTCTCGAATCCCCGGGCGGCCCGATCCAGGGCCACGTCCCAACCTGCCGGATGAAGGCCTGCGCCGTCCCTCACCAGAGGCTCGGTCAGCCGGTCGCCTCGTTTCCACTCCATGGAAGTCTTCCTTTCCCCCTTGAATTCCAACGGCTCAAAAGTCTATCGTCACAACCGGAACCGATGCAAGCTCAAGTCCTTGACGAACGGACCGAATTGACAAGGGCCGGATGACGCCCGATAATTCCGGCAACCAGCGACAGGCCCTCCGAAACCCTCCCAAAGAGTGAACGGCGCCATGGAATTTGCCGCTTACCATCTTGACGACGGGATCTACGACGAGATGCTGCAGCCGAATGGGGAGCCTCGGGAGCATTCCCGATTGCTCTACGAGACCCTGTGCCAGCTCTCCAGCGAGGAGATTGGCAGCATTCAGGAGCGGGTTACCCGCTCCTTTTCGAACGAGGGTATCTCCTTCACGGTCTACGGGGACGCTGAAGCCAACGAGCGCATTATCCCGGTCGACTGCCTGCCCCGGATCCTGCCGGCTGCCGAGTGGAGGCATCTTGAAATCGGTCTGACGCAACGCCTCGCAGCCCTGAACCGCTTTCTGGATGATGTCTACGGGGACGCCCGCATCATTGGTGACGGTGTGATTCCGGCTGACGTCGTGCGTGATTGCCCCCAGTACCGCAGCGAAATGTGCGGCGTCTCCGTACCTCACGGAACCTGGGTGGCTGTCTGCGGCACCGATCTGGTGCGCACCAACCAGGGATTCCAGGTGCTGGAAGACAACCTGAGGGTCCCCTCGGGCGTTTCCTACATGATCGCGAACCGCAAGGTGGTCAAGACCAGTCTGCGCCGGCTGTACCGAAGTTCCCGGGTGCGGGGGGTCGAGCACTATGGACGACTGCTGCAGGAGACGCTGCGCGAGCTCTCCCCGAGCGGCCGTAACGATCCCTGCATTGCGCTGCTCACGCCGGGAGTCTACAACTCGGCCTTCTACGAGCACATGTTCCTGGCCCGGGAGATCGGCGCGGAACTGGTGGAAGGCCGCGACCTGCTGGTTAACGGCGGTTTCGTCTACATGCGCACCACCAGCGGACTGCGGCGGGTGGACGTGGTCTACCGGCGGGTCGACGACGACTTTCTCGATCCCCTGGTCTTCCGCGAGGACTCCCTGCTCGGAGTCCCCGGGCTGATCCACGCCTACAAGCTCGGCAACGTGGCCGTGGTCAATGCCCCCGGAACGGGCATCGCGGACGACAAGAGCGTCTACGCTTATGTCCCCGACATGATTCGCTACTACCTGTCGGAGGAGCCCATCCTGGCCAACGTTCAAACGCATCTCTGCCGGCGGCCGGAGGAACTCGAGTACACCCTCGACAACCTGGAGAACCTGGTGGTGAAGCGTGTGGGCGAGTCGGGGGGCTACGGCATGCTGGTCGGCCCCCACTCAACCCCCGAGGAGCGCGAGGCCTATGCCGAGCAGATGCGGGCCAACCCGGCCGACTTCATCTCCCAGCCGGTGCTTCCGCTGTCACGCGCAGCCTGCCTGGTCGAGGGCCGTCCCGAGCCCAGGCACGTGGACCTGCGCCCCTTCGTGCTTCACGGGACCACGACGCGTCTCGTGCCCGGAGCATTCTGCCGGGTAGCCTTGCGCCGCGGCAGCCTGGTGGTGAACTCCAGCCAGGGAGGCGGTGGCAAGGACCTCTGGGTATTGGAAGATTGAATAGGGCTGGCGCGGGACGTCCGGCACGGCGGCGGAAGCTTCTCCGCCGCCAATCCGATGAAGGAAATCGATCCCTGCTGAGTAATCTCTTGCGGCAGTAGTCGGAAGTAGATGTAGAGTACGGTTAATCGTCTCACCGTTACCACTCGAACGGTCAGGAGGTATCTATGCCAAGAATAGCGATGAATAGGTTCTGGAATCATGGCCGCGCCGGCAACCTGGCGGGAAAGACGCTCCTCCTGGTTGGCTGCCTGTTGCTTGGAAACACGGCCGCGCAAGCGGCGGTCGAAAGCGAAGCCGTGTTCGTCTTCAACACCTTTTCCTTTCTGATCTGGGGCGCCCTGGTGATGTGGATGTGCGCTGGATTCACCATGCTGGAATCCGGCTCGGTTCGCACCAAGAACGCCTCCATGATCTGCCTGAAGAATATCGGCCTCTACTCGATTGCCGGACTGGCCTACTACTTCATCGGCTACAACCTCATGTATGTCGATGTGGGGAGCGTGATCGGCTCATTCAAGCTCCTTTACGGGCCGTCGGAGGCCGAAGTCGCCCTGCTGGCGGCATCCGAGGCCGCCGCCCCGTCCGCCGAACTGATCAAGAAGGGCTACTCCACCATGTCGGACTGGTTCTTCCAGATGGTCTTTGTAGCCACGGCGGCCTCCATCGTGTCGGGCACACTGGCGGAACGGGTCAAGATGTGGCCGTTTTTCCTCTTCACGCTGCTGCTGACCGCCTTCATCTATCCCATCGTGGGCGCCTGGACCTGGGGTGGCGGCTGGCTGAATGAAATGGGCTTCAAGGACTTTGCCGGGTCGACCATCGTGCACAGCACCGGAGGTTGGGCGGCACTCGCGGGCGCCATGGTAATCGGGCCCAGGTACGGCAAATTCCCCAAGGACGGCACCACCAAGGCCACCCCGCCTTCCAACATCCTGGTGGTGACCCTGGGCGTTTTCATCCTGTGGTTCGGATGGTTCGGCTTCAACGGCGGCTCACAACTGGCTCTCGGTAGTGCAACTGACGTCATCGCCATGAGCCATGTGCTGGTCAACACCAACCTGGCGGCAGCCGCCGGAGTCATGACGGCCCTGGCTTTCTCGCGGACCATCCTGGGGCGCATGGATCTGTTTGCCGGACTGAACGGGGCCATTGCGGGGCTGGTCTCGATCACGGCCGCGCCCGACATTGTGGAGCACTACTGGGCCGTGATCATCGGCGCCGTCGGAGCCATCATCTGCACCGCCGGACTGAAATTCCTGGAGAAGGTCAAGCTGGATGACGTGGTGGGAGCCATCCCGGCCCACCTGTTCGCCGGCATCTGGGGAACTCTGGCGGTCTGTATCGCCGGGGGCGGCAATCTCGGTGTGCAACTGATCGGCATCCTGGCCGTAGGCGTCTTCGTGTTCGCCAGTTCCTGGGTGCTGTGGCGCCTGCTGGATCTGACCTTGACCGCACGCGTGACCCGCCAGGTCGAGCAGTTGGGACAGGATGCCGGGGAGTTGGGGATCGAAGCCTATCCCGAGTTCGTGCTCATGCCGGAAGAGGAGGATCGGGACTGAGGCGCGCGCGCCGAGCGCGGATGGCTCCTTTTCGGAGACTGCTTGAATCCTCGCCGGAACCGCGGGATTGCCGGCCGCTACCTTGCACTACGGACAGCGCCCGCCAGAGCGTGGATTCCCGATGAGTTGGAGCCGAAGCGGGGATTGGACCTGTTTCTTAATGGAGAGGGATCGTGCTTTCGCGCAGCGCGCAGGGCCTCTACTGGATGGGCCGGTACCTGGAGCGTGCGCAGCACCTCTGCCGCCTGCTGCAATTGCAGGTGGAGGCCTTGGTGGACAGGCCTGTTTGGGAGATCCATCTCGGCTGGAGCAGAATCTACAACGCCTTGAACCGACAGCCTCCATTCGGCGGCATCCAGTTCGACAAGAGAGACAACTACACCTTGGCCGATTCCTATACACTGGCCGGAGACCTCACCTTCGAACGCTCCAATCCCGACTCGGTCTGGAACTGTTTCGCCCTGGGGCGCGAGAATGCACGGCAGATGCGCCACCGCATCAGCGCCGAGATGTGGATCAGTCTGAACCTGGCCTACCTGAGGATCCAGAAGTTGAGCATCGAGGACATCTGGAAGACCTCGCCGGAAAACTTCTACGCCGAGACGGTGGAAGAAATTCATACCTTCTCGGGGGTCGCCTCCACGACCATGTACCGCGACGAAGGTTGGCACTTCATGCAGTTGGGCCGCTGCATCGAGCGCGCCCAGCTTTCGGTTGCGCTGTTCCTGGCTCAAATGGCCACGGCCAAGCTCTACCAGGATTCCCCGGATGCGGACTGCACAGCCCTGCTGCGCCTCTACCATGCCTTCGACGCTTATGACCGCAAGCACAGCCTCGAAATCCAGCCCGACCAGGTGCTGGACCTGCTGGCAGCCGACCCCATGCTGCCCAGCTCGCTCTGCCGCTCGCTGGACTCCGCCGCTGAAGAACTGGCTGCCATCGCTCATGGGCCGAGCGCGTCCAGCAGTGCCGCCGCCAGGCGGCTGGCAGGCCGCCTTCAAGCCCTGATCCGGCATGAGTGGCCGGATCGGCAAGATCGTGAGGCCATGCTTCGGCAGATTGGAGAGCATTGCCGGAACCTCCACAATCAAGTCATGGCCGCTTACATCGACTACAGTGTCGACGATGCCCCCGTGCACTAATTCTATGGCTGAAGCCGTCCACTACGACATCGAGCACCTCTCCCGCTACCGCTACAACCGCAGTCCGAAGCAGTGCGTGATGATGCTCTGTCTGAAACCTCGAGACGACCGGGGGCAGCGAGTTCTGAACTTTGAAATCGAAACCGACCCTGCCGCTGTTCTGACCGCCGAGCTGGACTGTTTCGGCAATACGCGACACGTTTTCAATCTCAACAGCGAGCATCAGGTTCTGGAGATCGCTGCCCGTTCCAGGGTCTCGCCGGCCCCCTTCAGTCCCCTGCCCCGATCCCTTGGCGCAGGTGCCTGGAGCGAGATCCAGTCGTGGAATGACTCCTTCGCTCTCTGGGACTTTATCCGCCCAAGCGCTCTGACTCGACCGTCATCCCTGCTTGACGAATTCGTCGACCGGCACGGCATCCGGCCCGGGAAGGATCCTCTGGAGGGGCTGATGCGGCTCTCGGACACGCTGCACGGCTGCTTCCGTTACGCACCGGGAAGCACCTCGGTGATGTCCTCCATCGAGCAAATCCTGAAATCCGGCAGCGGCGTCTGTCAGGACTACGCCCACTCCATGATTGCGATCGCACGCTCCTGGAGCATTCCTGCCCGCTATGTCTCGGGCTATCTGCACCTCGCCGGTCTGGATGGCGAGCAGGCGACGGCAAACGCCACCCACGCCTGGGTCGAGTGCCTGCTTCCGGGACTCGACTGGGTGGGATTCGACCCTACCAATCGCTGTCTGGCCGACGAGCGTCATGTGCGCATTGCCGTGGGACGCGACTACAATGATGTTTCGCCCACCCGCGGAGTCCTGCGAGGGGGCGAGAGCGCCGGTATGGAGGTTGCCGTCAAGGTGAGCGCCCTCCCAAATCCCCAAGCCGCGCCGGAAGAGGTCTTCGCGGACAGGACCGGTGTCCTGTCCCGGAATTAGGATTGCCAAATTTCGGAGAGCAGGGCGCCGGAATCATGGATTTTTCGTTCGAGTACTCTGGTAAGCCCATTTTTGCTACACTAGAGCGTTCTTTGTGAGCAGCTAACTATCATGCGGGTGTCACGGCCAACCGGAGGTTGAACCTGACATCAAGGAGACGAGGCCGATGGAGATCAGTACGGAGCGGGAAGGCACGCTCCTGGTTGCAAGGGCGGGAGGTCGCCTCGACAGTATCAATGCACGAGAGTTCGACGATGCCTTGAAATCCGCGATCAGCGAAAGCGACCAGGTTTTGATTATGGATCTGGAGAAAGTCTCGTACGTCAGCAGCGCGGGCCTAAGGGTGATTCTGCTGACCGCCAAGAACCTCCAGCAAAGGAGCGCGAAGCTGCTGATTTGCTCGCTCGCGGAGCCAATTCGGGAGGTCTTCGAAATCAGTGGCTTCGACAAGATCATCCCGATACATGCAGATCTGACCGCGGCAAGAGCCTCTCTCGGCTAATGGCGATCGCCTTTCCGGCGGTCCGGCGGGGACGATTCCCCTTATGCCCTGTGTAAATCCGACCGGACCATGGTGCGCGAGGCAATACTTCCTCCCAAAATTGGCAGTCCGGGATTTGCAAGCTGATAGGGGCTTCGGGTAGAGCGATGGGATCCCCGGCAGGGGGATGGACCAACAGATGAGTTGGAAATACAAAATACTGGTCGTGGACGATGAGCCTGATCTCGAACGGCTCATGCTTCAGCGAATGCGTCGTGACATTCGAGCCGGCCTCTACAAGTTCGTCTTTGCCCACAATGGCTTGGAAGCCCTCGACCGGCTGAAGGAGGAGCCGGACATAGACCTGGTGCTCTCCGACATCAACATGCCCAAGATGGACGGACTCACGCTGATCGAGCAGATCCCCAAGGTCCAACCCGATATCCGCTCGGTGATCATCTCGGCCTATGGCGATATGAAGAACATCCGTACGGCGATGAACCGGGGCGCCTTCGACTTTGTCACCAAGCCGATTGACTTCGACGACCTGAAACTCACCATCTCGCGCACCCTTCAGCACCTGGTCGAATGGCGCGAAGCTCTTGAATCGCGCGACAAGCTGGTGGCGCTGCAAAACGAGCTCGGCGTCGCCAGCAAGATACAGCAGTCCATCCTGCCCACCCGTTTCCCCGACAAACCCGGCTGCCGAATGTTCGCCAACATGAAGCCTGCCCGCAACGTGGGAGGGGATTTCTTCGATGTCATCCACCTCGCGGACGGCCGAATCGGCATCGCCATCGCCGATGTATCGGACAAGGGGGTTCCCGCCGCGCTCTTCATGATGTCCTGCCGCACGTTGATCAAGGGTGCGGCCATCGGCAAAACCGATCCCGGAGAAGTGCTGCACGAGGTGAACCAGTTGCTGCAGGAGGACAACGACGCTGCCATGTTCGTGACTGTTTTCTATGGCGTCTACGACCCCGACAGCCGGCGTTTCCACTATGCCAACGGAGGGCACAATTCTCCTCTGGTTGTGCATGCCGACGGAAGCTCCGCCGAGTTGCCCCTGACCGGAGGCATTGCTCTGGGGTTGATTCCCGATCTCGACTACGACAACAAATCCGTGACCCTCGCTCCCGGGGACTTGATCGTTATGTACACCGACGGTGTCACCGAGGCCTTCGACGAAGAGGGGAACCAGTTCGGCACCCAGCGCCTGCAAGAGGTCTTTGCAGGGGCTGAGCCGACAGATGTCCAAGCAGCCAACCGTTCCGTATTCGAAGCCGTAGAGAAATTCGCCGGCGACACCCCGCAGTCCGACGACATCACCTGCGTGACGCTCCTGCACGGTAGCGACGGCGGCTGATCCCGATGCTTTCTTTGTGTCTCGAATCCCGGCTCGAGGAATTGCAACGACTCGAAGCGGCCGTTGAGGATCTTGGGGAGCGGGAGCAATGGCCCGCAAACCTCCTCTACCAGGTCAAGCTCGTACTGGAGGAGGTGATCGTCAACATCATCAACTACGGCTACGAGGGAGGGAAGCACAAGATCGACGTCCACCTGATCTCCAAACCGGACACCCTCACCATCAAGATTGCCGACGACGGCCGCGCCTTCGATCCGCTGAGCCAGGCCCCGACGCCCGATGTGAACGCCAACCTCGAAGACCGTCCCATCGGCGGGTTGGGCGTTTACCTGGTGCAGACCCTGATGGACGAAGCCCACTACCGTCGGGAACAGGACAGAAATCATCTGACTCTGGTCAAGCGGAGGGACTGATGAGTCCGGCGCGCCGGATGGCGGCAGCGCTGCTGCTTGCCTCCGGCTCTCTATTCTGTGGGCAAACCGCGGGCTTGGCGCAAGAGGTGGGCGTCTCTGAGAATCGTATCCTCTTTGGACAATCGGCTGCCTTCACCGGACCCGCTCGAGAGTTGGGGCGGAACATGCGTCTGGGAATCCAAGCGGCCTTTCACGAGGCCAATGCGCGAGGCGGCGTTCACGAGCGGCGGCTGGAGCTGCAAAGCCTCGACGATGCCTATGAGCCCGAAGCGGCCATCGCCAACACCCATCAACTGATCCACACGCACAAGGTCTTCGCCCTCATCGGAGCCGTGGGCACGCCGACCTCACGCGCATCCACCCCCGTGGCCGCCAGCGCCGGAGTTCCCTACATCGCGCCCTTCACCGGCGCCGCCTTCCTAAGGGAAGAAGAGTGGAAAAACGTCATCAACCTGCGGGCCTCCTACCGTCAGGAGATCGATACCATGGTCTCCCACTTGACCGACAAGCTGGGCATCGACCGCATCGGCGTGATGTATCAGGACGATTCGTTCGGCCGCGACACCTACCGCAGTTTGAGACGCTCCCTGGGAAGACGTCAGCTCAAGCCGGTTGCGGTGGGGGTATATCAGCGCAACACCACCGCCGTGAAGACGCCTCTTCTCGACCTGCGCGCCGAAAATCCCGGCGCGGTGATTCTCATCGGGGCCTACAAGCCGGTCGCCTCCCTGATCGCCTGGGCACGCCACACCCGAATGAACGCGGTCTTCATGGCGCTCTCCTTCGTGGGGAGCAACGCCTTGTCCGAAGAGCTTGGTCCCGCCGGCGTCGGGGTATTCGTGACCCAAGTGGTTCCCCCGCCGACCGATACCACCTACCCCATCACCGCCAACTACAACCGCGCCCTGTGGGCCTTCGACTCGGACGCCACTCCCGGATTTGTCTCGTTCGAAGGCTACCTGGCCGGCCGCCTGGCCATCTCGGCCCTGGAGCGTTGCGGCCGGGACGTGGACCGAGCCGGCTTTCTCGACAGTCTGCGTCTCTCCGAACCCATAGATCTGGACGGGTTCGAGCTCCGCTTCGGTGACAGCGACAACCAGGGCTCCGATTCCATATTCCTGACCAGGATCGGCCGCGACGGTTACTATCACCCCGTCGAGACGCTACGCATCGGGGTTCGACCGTGATCGACCGGCTGCGACGCTTGCTGAAGAACCGATTCCGCTCCGGGGAATCAACGCGCCCTGCCGGCGGGACCGATACCCGAACAGGTCAGTCAGTAGCCGCTGCCGGCGCCGGCCTGCTGCAGCAACTGCTCGAGAGCCGATTCCTGACCGCGATTTTGAGCCCTTTGTCCCGCCTGGTCGGGACCGAGAGGCTTCAACGCCATCGCGGGCTGGCGGTGGAGCTGCTGCAGCGGCTGCGTGAAGGTCGAATCGGGCTGGGAATGCAGCTCTATATCGGGATCGGCGGAGCTGTGGTCATCACTCTGTCGGCGAGCCTGGTGGCCTGGTTCTCCTTCAATCAGGTGGGAGATTCCCAGAATCGAGTCAACGAGGACAGCATCCCGGAAATGACGGCCGCCTTCGGTGTGGCGCGCCAGGCCGGCACCCTGGTGGCGGCGGCCCCGCGCCTGGTGACCGCCGCGACTCCGGTCGATTTCACCCGTGTCGCCGCAGCGGTTGCCAAAGAGCGAACGGACTTCGAGACACGCCTTCAAGCCCTGACCCCCCGGGAGGGTGAAGAAGAAACGGTCTCACGCGTTCTCGCCCATGGAAGTGAAATTATCTCGAACATCGGGGCCATTCGGGATTCGGTATCCCAGTCTTTCGTGCTGAGCCGGCGAAGCGAGGAGCTGCTCACGAAGCTGGAAACCCTGCAGGACGAACTGACCCGCATCCTGGTGCCCGCCGTCGATGACCATCTCTTCTATGCGCTGACCGGCTACCGGACCCTTGGCCAACGGCCGGCCTCCCCGGCACGGCACTTCTCGAAGTCCGAGTTCAACCGCTATCGCTACATGATTGAATTGCAGGCACATGCGACCACTGCGACCCAGCTTCTTGCCGGTGTCACCAATCTGACGGAAATCCCGGTGATCGAACCCGTTCGGGAGCGCTTCGAGTCCGCCCGCGACGGAATCGGGCGCAGCCTTGCGGCTCTCGGAAGGGCTCCGTTGCGGGACAGGATCACCCCGGTTTTCGACCAACTGCTGGACTTGGGGCTGGGGGAACAGAATGGATTCGATCTGCGTGCCGAGGAGCTGGGTCTCGCCAATAGGCAGCGGGACCTGCTGGAGCGCAATCGTAAACTCTCCGTCGACCTAGTGGCTGAAGTCGAAGGGATGGTAAGTTCGGCCAGTGCGCGGGCTCAGGATGCGGCTCTCTCGTCCACGCAAGCCATCCTCACCGGACGCAGACTGCTTCTGGTCCTGAACCTGGTCAGTATCAGCGGGGCCGTGCTGATCGGTTGGCTGTTTGTCGGGCGGATTCTGTTGCGCCGCCTCAAGAACCTGTCCGATCGCATGCGTGGCATGGCCGGAGGCGACCTGGAGGCCCGGGTGGAAATCAGCGGGCGCGACGAGGTCGCCGAGATGGCGGCGGCTCTGGAGGTGTTTCGACGTCACGCCCTGGAGGTTCAGCGTTTGAACCTGGTCGAAAAGCTGGCCGAAGAACTGAAGGGAAAGAACTCTCAGCTCGAAAAAGCCATGGACGACCTGCGCAAGGCTCAGGATCAGATCGTCATGCGCGACAAGCTGGCGGAACTCGGCCAACTCACCGCGGGCGTCGCCCACGAGATCAAGAATCCGCTCAACTTCGTCAAGAACTTCTCGGAAGTCTCCGAGGAATTGATGGAGGAACTGGGGGAGGTCCTCACCGACAACCAGGAGAAGCTGAGCAAGGACGACCGGGAGTTGATCGAGGAAATTTCCGGAGATCTGACCGGCAATCTCAAGAGCATCCGCCACCACGGCGACCGCGCCAACCGGGTGATACACGACATGCTGTCGATGGGACGAGGTTCCGGCGAGCGGCAACCGACCGACATCAACGGCCTGCTCGATCAAAGCGCTCGACTGGCCTACCACAGCGCCCGGGCCACCGACCAGTCGTTCAACCTGGACATCAAGCAGGATCTGGACCCGCAGATAGAATCCGTCGATGTCGTCTCTCAGGACATGGGACGCGTCTTCCTCAACCTGGTCAGCAACGCCTGTTATGCCACCGATGAGAAACGGCGTTCCCTGGGGACGGACGGTGGAGAACAGGCCGATGGGCATGGCGAATACAGTCCGACCCTGTGGCTCGGCACCAGGCGCCTGGAGGACCGGATCGAAATCCGCGTGCGGGACAACGGGAGCGGCATTCCCGCCGAGGTCGTCGACAAGATCTTCAACCCGTTCTTCACCACCAAGCCCACCAACGAGGGAACCGGGCTCGGGTTGGCACTGTCCAACGACATCGTGCGAGAGCATGGAGGAGCCATCAAGGTGGAGACCGAACCCGGCAGCTTCACCGAGATGTTGGTCGAATTGCCCCTGGAATCGCCCGTGGCAATGCCTGAGCAAGTAGACACGGACGAAGAGGACGATGAGCCCGTGCTTTCCGCCGGTGAATCGGACAGGCTCGAGGCCAGGGACTCTTGAGCCGGCGTGAGCCGGCGCATGCCCGGGACGGCATCGATCGGAGACGAGGCCTTCAGGTCTTCGTCGGACCGTCGTTCGTTTGACCGCCGCGATGGGGACTCGCCGAGCCCCCATGTGAGAGAAAAAGGAATCACCGAGTCGATGGCTCTCCGCCAAGCATCCCAGCAGGTCTCGATCGACCCTCCAAGCCGTTTCCCCCGGGAGAATGGCTGCGCCCCACTGAAGCGGGCGCTCCTTGCCGGACTGATCTGGATCCTGTCGGCCCCTGCCGGTTTCGGCCAAGGCGGCGCCCCGAAGCGGGACGAGACTCCGGGCACGCTGCAGAGCGGTCTGGGGGACGAACTGCCGGGCTGGCTCTCCTTGTCCGGCGAGTTCCGCTTCCGCTTCGAAAACGGACAGGGCCTGGGCTACAGCGAGGATAGCGACGACGGCTACGGACTGACCCGGACCCGCCTGGAGCTGGGGGTCCGGCCGGTCTCCTGGCTGAACTTCGGGATTCAGGCTCAGGACTCCAGGGCGCCGGGTATCCGGCCGGCGCTGTCCAACTCCGGAGCCGTCCGGGATCCGTTCGACCTGCGCCAGGCCTATGCCGAGATCGGCGCCAGCCGGTCCCCGGCGTCACTGAAGGTGGGCAGGCAGGCGCTGATCTACGGCGACTCGCGCCTGATTGGAGCTCCAAACTGGTCCAACACCTCCCGCGTCTTCGACGCAGTAAGGCTGCAGGTGCGGGGATCGGGAGCCAAGCTCGACCTTTTCTCGGCCTCGGTGGTGCGGAACGACCCCAACCGCCGCTTGAACCGGTCGGTCGAGGGAGAATACCTGCACGGCCTCTACGGCTCCCTGGAGAACGTCATCCCCGGATCCACTCTGGAACCCTACCTGCTCTGGCAGACAAAGTCCTCGGTCGTCAATGAGCTGAACGCACTCGGAGATCTGGACCGCTATACTCTGGGATTCCGGGCTTGGGCCAAGGGGCTTGGGCCCTGGGACTACAACGCCGCCCTGGTCCGCCAGTGGGGGCAGGTGGCGGGATCGGATATCCAGGCCTGGGCCTATTACGGAGAACTGGGCTATTCGATCGAGGCCAGACTGAACCCACGCCTCTATATCCACTACAACTTCGGATCGGGCGACAAGGACCCCGAAGACGGCCGTTTCGGAGGCTTCGTGAACCTCTATCCCACCACCGCCTTTTTGTACGGCCGCGCCAACCGGGTCGGCTGGCGCAACCACAAGGGCCTGCGCCTGGGGAGCGAGTTCAAGCCGCACTCCAAGCTGACGCTACTACTGGAATTCCACTCCTTCTGGCTGGCCTCCAAGACCGATGCCCTCTACAGCCCGGCCGGGCGAGTGTCGGTGGCCCCGCCCCCCGGAGGCGCCCGGGACGCAAAGGTCGGCAACGAAGTCGACGCCGTCTTCACCGTGCCGGTAACAGACAACTTCAGCCTGGGAGCCGGCCTCGCACACATGCTTCCCGGCCCCTTTGTCAAGGCCAATACCCCCGGCCACCCATTCACTTACTCTTACCTGTTCACCAGCTACAAGTTCTGAGCGTGAGGGCCGGCCGCGAATTTGTCCAGGTTGTTCACACGGGGCAAAACAGACAGGCCGTTGGGGAACGCACAGCGCAGGGGTGTACAGGTAGAGTCCTTGCTCTCCGGGCATGACCACGACTCCGCGCTGAAGTTCGGTAGAGGTCATCCATTCGGCCGGTTGCGGGGCAATGCGATTGCGTAAGGCCACCGTTCCCCATCCCGTGGTGAGAGTGACGTTGAGAGCTGGCGACCCGGCAGAATGGCCTGGTCGTTGGCTGCCCTGTCGGCCCGGGGGCCGCGTATGTTAGAATATCGGCATGAGTGACACTACCCAAATCATCCTTGCCATCATTGGAACCGGTGTCGCACTGCTCGGTTTTCTCTGGCGCCTGGATGCTCGCATGGGCGCCATGGAGCATCGCCTCAACTCCCGCATCGACGCCCTGGAAGGCCGCATGAATTCCCGCATTGACGCCCTAAGTTCCCGCATCGACGCCCTCTACCAGGCTCTCTTCAACCACAAAGACCCCGCCGCTACGGTAGACTAGTCACCGGTACTACCAGCCGCCCCGCTCCGGCTCCCGGAAGGCATCCTTGATGACGAACACCTCCGGATCCTGCCAGCTCCCTTGTATGCCGACGATGTCGAAACGCCAAGCCGCTGCCTGGCGGCGAAGGCCCCGGCGATAGTCGGCGGCTGCACGGCAGATCTGGCGCTGCTTGAAACGGTCCACCGCTTCCTCGGGTCCTCCGTATAGACGATTCCTGCGATATTTCACCTCGATGAAGGCCAGGATGTCTCCGTCCCAACCGATGAGATCGATCTCCCCGGAGCGGCTGCGGTAGCGGTGGGCCACAATTCGATAGCCTTGCCGCTTGAGGAAGGCATAGGCGAGCAACTCTCCTTTCATGCCCGTTTCCGAGGTGTTGGGCCGACCTGGTATCCGGGCCCGGCCGAAGCGGCATCCGGACACCCACCGCTTTCCCTTTTCAAGCCAGGTGGAACGCATGCCTCCCCCTTCTGGGCCCAACGGCCCAACCGGATCGTTTGAGAACCGTCAACAGGTTGTGGAGGGAGAGATGCCGGTGGGGAAGCACTCCGGCAGTGTGGCGAGAGAGCCCTGCTATCTTATCCTGGAAACCGCTCACGCTCACGGATGGCTGCTGTCGCCGCCTACGCGGCTCAACTCTTAAGCCAACCCGATCCAATGGCTTCGCCCGGCTGACGCCCACGGCTAAGTGCTACCGCCGCCTTGGCGGCTGTGGGGCTGGGCTCGCGGACAAACGGGAGTTTTCCAGAAGGCGACCGTCGGCTTTCAGAGAATTCGCCCGCCGGATGCCCTCCATCGCACCATCGGGACGACCCACCCGGGAGCGCGGGCGTCTCGCCCGCACACGACTTGGCACCATTGTAACGATCCCCACAATGGCGGGTCTGGTGCACTGTGCGAGGAAGTGGCCCTGCATCGCAGGCTGTTTGCACCAATAAGGTTGCGGGCGGGACGCCCGCGCTCCCGGGGGGGCATTCTCCCCTGACGCCGTGACACCCACGTCACAATATTGCAGAAGCACCTGGGCGCCGCTCGTCATTGAAGGAACTCCATCCCTATTCGGGCCCGTTCGTGTTCATTGGTGGTTCGTCTTCATTTCCAAAACCAAAACGGCTGGCTGTTTATCCTGTCTATCCTGTACATCCATGTTCAATTAGTAGAAAACCGGTTTAGCAAGACATGGCTCTTATTCCCGATAGGACATGAAGATTCGTTAGTTCCACTCTCGTATGATCCGCCCGGTACGGCGGGGGCGGAACTTGTCAGGAACACCCCTGTTTCACCCTGTATGATCCGCTCCGTCGCCTGGGGCGGGGCGTTGCCGGCCTGCGGCCGGACCGGTCCTATCGTTTCTTCCAGCGGACGCCTTCCCTGGTGTCTTCGACCAGGTAGCCCAGGTCGAAAATCCGGTCGCGGAGCTCATCCGCCAGGGCGAAGTCTCGGGCCTGCCGCGCCCGGCTGCGCTGCTCGATCAGGCCTTGAATTTGGGGGTCCAGACCGGATTCCCCGGACTCCCACAGCGGCAGGACCCGGTTGAGCGTTTCCATGGTGGCCAGAATCGCGGAGCTGTCGCCGTCATGGACCCGGCCCGCAGCCAGGGCGGTGTTGACCTCACGGACCCAGTCGAAGATGGCCGCCAGGGCCTGGGCCGTGTTGAGGTCCTGATCCATGGCTTCCTCGAACTTCTCCACAACCGCCTTGCAGCCTGACTGGAGTTCGGGACTGGCGCCCCTCGGCAATGACTCGGTCTCGATCCGATGCTTGAAGTCCTGCAGCCGCTGGAGCGAGGCCCCGGCTTGCTGTACCGCATCCATGGTGAAGTTGAGTTGACGCTTATAGGGAACGCTCTGCAAAGCGTAGCGGATGGCCCCGGGCTGGATCCCTTTCTCCAGCAGGTCCCGGAGGGTGAAGAAGTTGCCCTTGGACTTGGACATCTTCTCGCCGTCCACGATGAGATGCTCCCCGTGGACCCAGTAGCGCACGAACGGCTTGGCGGTGGCGGCCTCGCTTTGAGCAATCTCGTTCTCGTGGTGGGGAAAGATGAGATCCACCGCGCCGCAATGCAGGTCGAAGGTTTCACCCAGATATTTCATGCTCATGGCTGAACATTCGATGTGCCATCCAGGCCGACCGGGACCCAGGGGGGTCTCCCAGCGAGGTTCCCCGTTCTTGGGAGCCTTCCACAAGACGAAGTCCCGCGCATCCTGCTTGTCGTATTCGTCCACATCCACCCGGGCGCCCACCTGGATTCCCTCCCAGTCGAGCTTGGCCAGCTTCCCGTAGTCCCCGAAGGCTTCAATCCGGAAATAGATCGAGCCGTCTTTCTCGTAGGTGTAGCCTCCGGACTGCAGTTGCCGGATCAGAGACACCATGTCATCGATGTGATCGGTCGCATGAACGGCCCGATCGGGTTTCTCGATGCCCAGCCGGTCGCAGTCCTCGAAAAAGGCCCGGGTAAAATGGTCCGTAAACGTTCTGAGCTGAGCGATGGTCTGCGCCTCCGAATTCCGGATAGTCTTGTCGTCGACGTCGGTGATGTTCATGACGTGAAAGACCCGAAAGCCCTTGTGCCGCAGATAGCGCTTCAGAACGTCCTGGAAGACGAAGGTCCTCAGGTTTCCGATGTGGACAAAGTCGTACACCGTCGGGCCGCAGGTGTACATTTTCGCCTGGTGGGGCTCCAGCGGTCGAAAGGGCTCGACCCTCCCGGAAAGGGTGTTGGAAAGCCGCAGCATGGGTGAAATCTCCGTCGAGCCGTCGCAGCCCGGCGGCGGCGCAGGCCTGCCCGGTCACGACCTCGTCCCAGGTCCGTTTCCGCGGCTAGAATAGACCGCCGTTCACCGATAAGTCAATACAGGCGAGTCTTTTCCAGGGTGCTTTGCACTGGTTGCGGATCCGTGTTACACTCGCCGGGTCAGCATGAGACCCTACCTTTTCTCGACCCCGTCACATCCAATGGCTGCAGTTGCCGGTAAGCCATTGAGGGTGCCTTCCTATTGCTGAAACTGAAGCAAATTCAGATTCAAGGATTCAAATCCTTCGCCGACAAAACCGAACTGACCTTTGACGGATCCGGCATAGCAGCCATTGTGGGACCCAACGGCTGCGGCAAGAGCAACATCTCGGATGCCATCGCCTGGGTATTGGGGGAGCAGAGCGCCCGGACCCTCCGCGGCGGGCGAATGCAGGACGTCATTTTCAACGGTACCCGCTCCCGGCTGCCCCTGGGGCTGGCCGAGGTCAGCGTGGTTCTGTTCGATCCGGAGAGGGCCGAGCAAGTGCTTTCAACCGCCGCCTCCTCCCCCCAGGCGGCTCCGGCCGGCGATGACCGGGAAGCCGGCCGCGACGGCTCCATGCCCAAGGGTGAGGCAAGAATCGAAGGTTCCGTCCGGCCTGCTCCCTTTGAGGTCAAACCGGTCTCAGATTCCAGAAAAAGGAAGAGAAGGCGAACCAAGACGCCGGCCAAACCGGGTGAGCTGGTGGTATCCCGGCGCCTTTTTCGTTCGGGAGAGAGCGAGTACCTGCTCGACGGACGGAGGGTCCGACTGCGGGACGTTCAGGAAGTGTTCCTGGGAACCGGACTGGGGCCGGATTCCTATGCGCTGATCGAGCAGGACCGGGTCGGCCTGATCCTCAGCTCCAAACCCTCGGATCGACGGGCCATCATCGAGGAGGCGGCGGGGGTCACCAAATTCAAGGTCAAGCGCAAGCTGGCCGCCTCGAAGCTGGAGCAGGCCAGGCAGAACCTGCTCCGTGTCAACGATATCACCGAGGAGGTTTCCCGCCAGTTGGATGCTCTCAAGCGTCAGGCTGCCAAGGCCCGCCGTTACCGGGAGCTCAGCCTGGAAGCCCGGAATCTCTCCAGAAGCCTGTTCTCCGCCCGGGCCCGTCGTCTGAAGGCCCAGTTGAGCCAGGTATCGGAAAAATTCGAGCAATTCCAGGACCAGGTCGATCGGAAACAGCGCTTCATCGACGAGCGGGAAGCCCATTTTCGTCGGGAAAACGACGCCCTCTTCGAGGCCGAGACCGCCTTGAAAGGGCAACGCGAACAGTTGTCCCGGTTGCAGATGGAAAACCAGAGGGACCAGCAAACGATTCAGCATCAGAAAGACCGGTTCGACCAACTGGGAGTCCGGTCTCGCGAAAATGCCCTGGAGCTCCAGCTGCTCAAGGAGCAGGAGGAGCAATACCAGGTGCAAGCCCGCGAACATCGGCAGTCCCTCCAGGAGGTGACCCGGCAGTTCGACAGGCTGGAGGAACAGTACGACGCCCGCAATCGGGAACAGGAACTACGGCAGAACAAGCTGGGCGAACTGGAAGTCTCGGGAGACCGGCTGCGGTCGGAACAACTGGAATTACTGGGTCGAGCGACCACCCTTGGCAGCGCCGTCATCCAGTTGGAGGAGCACGAAAAGCAGCTGGGCTTGCAATCCGTTCGCCTGGAAAACGAACACAAACAGGCATCCCGAGATCGCCGGAACCTGGCGGACACCCGCGAAAGCGCCGGCAGCCGGCACACCCGGGAGGAAACGCGGCTGCGTGAGTTGGCCGGCAGGGTCGAAGCACTCTCGGTTGAAGTCAACCGGGAACGGGAGCAGCTGGTTCGAGCCCGGCAGAAGGTGGCCGAGAAGCGGGAAGAGCTCAGTGCGCAGGATCAAAGGCTCCAGTCCCTGAAGGAACTGGCTGCGCACCATGCCTACAGTGCCGAATCGGTGCGGACACTCTTGTCGGTGGCCGACCGGTCCCGGGGGGCCGAGTTTCGGACCCACGGGATCCTGGCCGATCTGGTGGAGGTGGACACCGAGCACGAGCGGACCGTGGAACAGTTTGTGCGTCAGGAGCTCGAATTTCTCTTGGTCGATTCTACGTCCAATGCGCGGGAAGGCATCGATCTGCTGCGCAAGAGCGGCTCCGGCCGATCCACCTTTCTGGTCGCCGGCAACGGCGCCTCCGACCCGGCCGCCGACACCCTTGACGTCCTGATCCAGGATCTGGCGGCTCGAGACCCGCGGCTCATTCCGATGAGCCGCGTCATCCGTGTGCCGCCCCGCCATCGCCAGGGGCTTCGCTCCGCCCTCCCCCATCTGTTCCACAGCCTCATTGCCCCCGGCTATCAGGCAGCCCTGGAGATCGCTCAAGCCCATCCGAAGTTGACGGTGCTGACGCCGCAGGGCGAGGCGTTTCGAGGGCAGCTCATTTCCGGCGGCAGCGGTGACCAGCGCGGGCACCTCTCCCTGAAGCGAGAGATCCGCGAACTGGACCGGCGGCTCGAATCGGCCCGCCGGGACCTGCTGTTGCTGGACGAACGGTTCCAGGACCTGGATCGGTCGGTGCAAGCCCGTGAGCAGGAGCTGACCCGGGTGAACCGGCAGGTGCAGGAACTGGAAAAGGAGCTGGTAGGCTCCAACCACCGACTCGAGACCCTCGCCGGCGAGCTCGAACGCCTCAGCCATAGGGAGCGGGAAGTCTCCGGGGAAATCCGGAACCTGGCTCAAGAGCGGTCGGAAATCGACCAGCGCCTCCTCCAATCCCGATCGGAAATCACGCGGGCCGCAGCACGCAAGACGGAGGTGGACCAGTCCATCGACTCGATTCAGGCCGACTGGCGGCGCTTGAGGGACGAATGGCTGCACCATTCGCAGCAGCTCAGCCAGGTGGGCTCGGAGCTGGCCGCATGCGGCGAGCGCAAGCTCGCTACCGAGGCCGACCGGGAACGGGTTCAAGCCAGCCTGCAAGATTGCCTCCAACGCGGGACCAGGCTGAACGCCCAGCGAGAGGAGTGGACCGCCCAGAGCCTGGAGATCCAGACCTCGGTTCGACAACTGGAAAAGACCGTCTTCAATCGAGCCGTCAAACGCGCTTCTCTGGAGGCGGAGATCCGGATCGGGGAAGGTCGGATGGAGGCGTCCCGAAGGGTCCAGGCACAACTGGAAGAAGAGCTGCAAGGGTGGCGTCTGGAACTGGACGAGCTACGGAACCGTAGGACGCAAACCGAGGTCGAGCGGGCCAGACTCGCCTCCGACCACTCCCATCTGGAGGAATCCTGCCGCCAGGAGCTGGGGGAAACCCTGGAATCGCTTCAGGTGGAGGAGGCCGGCGAATTCAACCAGGAAGACTATCGGCAATCGGAGGAACGATACCTCCGCCTCAGGAACCGCCTGGATTCCATGGGACCGGTCAACATGATGGCCCTGGAGGAATTCCAGGAATGCGAGCAACGGTTCGATTTCCTCAACCGGCAACGTCAGGACCTGCTCGATTCCATAGAGGACACCAGCACTGCCATCCGCGAGATCGATGAGGTTTCCTGCGAGCAGTTTCAGCAAGCCTTCGATGCGGTGAACCTGAACTTCAGGGAAAGCTTTCGGGAGCTGTTCGGCGGCGGACGGGGCGAAATGAAATTGCTGGATCCTCAGGATCCTCTGGAGACGGGGATCGAAATCGTGGCCCAGCCTCCGGGGAAACGATTGCAGAATGTGCTGCTGCTCTCGGGAGGCGAAAAGGCCTTGACCGCCATCGCCCTCCTGCTGGCCATATTCAGCTACCAACCCAGCCCCTTTTGCGTCCTGGACGAAGTAGACGCTCCGCTGGACGACGTCAACCTGGGGCGTTACTCCCAGAAGATCAAGTCCATGAGCGGTGAGACCCAATTCGTGCTCATCACCCACAGCAAGCGGACCATGGAGGCGGCTGACGCCCTCTTCGGAGTGACCATGGAAGAGGCCGGCGTGTCCAAACTGGTCTCGGTCCGGATGAACTGATTCCCCTGCCGCCGGCCGTCCTGCCATGGGTTCCACCCGGGTTTTCAGACGCTATGGACAGGGTTTTCACATGGGTCTTGACAAGCGTCCCCGTTGTACTAGAATGGCCACCTTCTGCTGGAAAAATCCGGGCAAGCCGAAAGCCACGGGCTGGTTCAAGGGTCTCCCCCCTATACCCGCCTGACACTCCCAAACGAAAGGAGAGCGTGCAATCCCATGGCCGAAGAGAGCCTGCAAACCGAGGTGAATTTACCCGATCATCATCTGGTCGGCAGAGGCAAGGTCCGTGACATTTACGAGATTGGGGACCACCTGCTAATCATCGCCACCGACAGAATTTCCGCCTTCGACTACGTGCTGGCCAGCGGCATTCCCAACAAGGGAAGTATCCTGACCCAGATGTCGCTCTTCTGGTTCGAGCGCATCGGCGAAATCGTTCCCCACCACCTGGTGACCGCCAGGGTCGAGGAGTTCCCAGCCGATCTTCAGCCCTATGCCCGGGTGCTGGCCGGACGATCCATGCTGGTGAAGAAATCGGAGGTCTTTCCGGTGGAATGCGTGGTCAGGGGTTACCTGGCCGGATCGGGCTGGAAGGAGTACCGGCAGTCCCGGTCGGTCTGCGGCATCGGGCTGCCGGCCGGACTGCCCGAATCGGCCCGTCTGGAGGAACCTCTCTTTACTCCCGCCACCAAGGCCACCACTGGTCACGACGAAAATATCTCCTTTGAGCGGATGGTGGACCTGGTCGGGCAGGACACGGCGGAGCGCCTTCGTGATATCAGTTTGGATATCTACTGCAAGGCTCGCGATTACGCGGCTTCCAAGGGCTTCATCATCGCCGACACCAAGTTCGAGTTCGGCACCTACCAGGGCGACATCATTCTGATCGACGAGGTCCTGACTCCGGACTCTTCGCGGTTCTGGCTGGCTTCCGACTACCAGCCCGGAAAACCCCAGCAGCCCTTCGACAAGCAGTTCGTACGGAACTACCTGGAAGAAATTCAGTGGGACAAGAAGCCCCCCGCGCCCGAGCTGCCCGACTGGGTCGTGGAGGCAACCAGCCGAAAGTACATGGATGCTTTCGAGCGCCTCACCGGGAGAAAACTGGATGGCTGAATGCCGGGAATTGGCCCTGCAGAGGAGTACGGGGCCTGCCGATGAAGTGTGTTCCCACCAGTTAACCGCATAATCGATTGAACAAGGGCCTCTTCCCTGTTCATGACAGCTTTCAGCCTCTATTTTCGCGCTGAAGGAAAAAATCCAGCGCCATTGTCACTCCCCCCGGTGAGAAATGCGGGCCAGCTTCTACGATCTGCACATTCACTCGAATTACTCCAGCGACGCCGACCATCCCCCCCGGCTTCTCTTTGAAATGGCTTGCGAGGCCGGCCTTGCCGGTATTGCCATCTCCGACCACGATACGGTGGCGGCCATGGCCGAAGGGACGCAGCTGGCTCGGGAATTTCCCCTCGAGTTCTACCCGAACGTCGAGATCAGCACCCATTACGGGACCCGCAAGTTCCATGTGCTGGCTCCCTTGGTCGATTTCCAGTCTGCCGAGTTGCAATCAAAGCTTCAGGGCTTGGCCGAGGGAAGACGCCAACAGGCGAAAGTCAGGGTTGACCGGCTTCGGGATCTGGGCTTCGACATTACTTTTGAGGAGGTCATCCGAGGGTCCGGCAACCCGATACCGACCGGCCCGGCCATTGTTCAAATCCTTCTGGCAAAACCCGAATCCCATGAGTCCCCCAGGTTGCACCGCTATCTCCATGGGAATGAATCCGCTCGAGGGATCATTGCCTTTTATCGAGACTTCTTTGCCCGGGGGAAACCCGCCTTCGCCGAAATGGAGAGGCTGGGAACCCTGGAAGCCCTGCAGTTGATCCGCCGGTCGGGGGGTGTTCCCGTGCTGGCCCACCCGGGGGCTCCCGGCTACGAGGCTGACGAGAGTGTTCTGCAGACTCTTGTCGCCCATGGGCTGGCGGGGCTGGAGGTCTATTCCTCCTACCATGAGCCCCGCTCCACTCGACGTTTCGCGGACTGGGCGGCCCGCTGGGATCTGGTGAGGACCGCGGGCTCGGATTTTCACGGAAGAGTCAAACCCCACGTCAGTATCGGCTCCGTCAAGGCCCGCGGCAGAGAGATGATTGAAGAGTTGATGGAAAGGAAGGGCTGATTGGATGGAGCCTCTCCACGACCTGAACTCCCTCGACTGGGTCATCCTGGCGGTGGTGTTTGTCTCCGTGTTGGGCAGTCTCCTGAAGGGCTTCGCCCGAGAGTCCATCTCTCTGGGGTCGGTCGTGGTTGGAATCGTGCTGGCTTCCTGGTTCTACCCCATGACCGCGAGCTTTTTTCTTCAGCTCGTCAGCGGCCAGGACCTGGCCGCCATCCTGGGTTTTGTGACGATATTTTGCGGGTGTCTGATTGCAGGCGCCCTCGTCTCCTCCTTCGTCCACAAATTCGTGCGAGTGGCTCACCTGCAGTGGTTCGATCGCCTGCTGGGAGCTGCCTTCGGCCTGATTCGGGGGTGGATGATCGCTGCCGTCATGGTTCTGCTCCTGACGGCCTTCCCGGTGAAACTGGCCAGCATCCAGGAAGCCAGATTGGCTCCCTTCCTGCTGGTCAGCGCCCGTGTCCTGATCCTGGTCACCCCCAAGTCGCTGAAGGATCGATTCATGGAAGGCTACGGCGAAGTGGAGAGATTCTGGCGGGAACAGTCCGAGCCGGCGAGCGAAGAGGAGGCATAGGCCGTGTTTGGCTGTCTGTGCAGGGTCCTTTTCAACCGGGAGTAAGGCGCCGAGCCACTTTGAGCCCGTGGGTCGGGAAAGTAGCCGGGTCTCAAGGCGATTCCGAGGCGCGGCCCAGCAAACTGATGGGGATTCGATCGTGAAAGACCAACTGCACCGCCTGATCTCCGAGATGCTGGATCGCGGACTACTCTTTGAAGAAGCCACCAAGGAATTTGAAAAACAGTTTATCATGAAGTGTTTAGAACGAACCGGGGGCAATCGGACCCAGGCCGCCAACAGGTTGGGAATCCACCGCAACACCCTGCAGAAAAAGCTTTCCGCCTCCAACCGCTCCCAGCCCCGAAAAAAAGCCGGGCCACCCAAAAAACGCTTGACTCGGTAGGGACCCGTTCCTATTATTAGCACTCTCGGATCTGGAGTGCTAACAACCCCGATCCGAACTGAGACTGGTCACACTTGGAATAGAAAGGAGATCCCGGTATGAAGGTCAGACCGCTCCACGACCGGATACTGATCAGGCGCATCGAGGAGACTGAAAACGTCAGGGGTGGGATTATCATTCCCGACACCGCCAAGGAGAAACCCCAGGAGGGGATCGTGGCGGCGGTTGGAAACGGAAAGATCCTGGACGATGGCACGCGCTTGAGCTTGGAGGTCAAAGAAGGCGATCGCATCCTATTCGGCAAATATTCGGGCACCGACATCAAGATTGAAGGTGAGGAATACCTCATCCTGAGGGAAGACGAGGTCCTCGGTATCCTTGCGGACGCCGGCTAGCAGGCCGTGGCGTCCCCCCGGGCCAATCCGGCCTCGATAGATCAACCCACGAAAAACATGGAGGAATGAAGCATGGCAAAGCGAATTACTCACGGTGAAGATTCCCGTCAAGCCATCCTGAAGGGTGTCAATCAGTTGGCCGACGCGGTTCGCATCACCCTGGGTCCCAAGGGACGGAACGTCGTTCTGGACAAGAAATTCGGATCGCCGACCATCACCAAAGACGGAGTCACCGTCGCCAAGGAAATCGAACTGAAGGACGTCGAAGAGAACATGGGAGCCCAAATGGTACGGGAAGTGGCCTCCAAGACCAGCGACGTGGCGGGAGACGGGACGACCACGGCCACGGTTCTGGCTCAGGCGATTTTCCGGGAAGGGGTCAAGACGGTCGCGGCCGGAGCCAACCCGATGGCCCTGAAGCGCGGCATCGAAAAAGCGGTAGCGAGAGCCGTGGAGGAAGTCGCCAACTGCTCCATGCCGGTGCGGGGAGATGCCATTGCCCAGGTCGGCACGGTTTCCGCCAACGGGGATGCGACTATTGGCACCATCATTTCCGAGGCCATGGCCAAGGTCGGCAAGGACGGAGTCATCACGGTCGAGGAAGCCAAGACGATCGAAACCGCACTGGAGGTGGTGGAGGGCATGCAGTTCGACCGTGGTTACCTGTCTCCCTACTTCGTGACCGACCCGGAGCGGATGGAATGCGTGCTGGACAATGTCCTCATTCTCCTCCACGAGAAGAAGATCAGCTCCATGAAGGATTTGCTTCCCCTGCTGGAGCAGATTGCCAAAACCGGAAAGCCCTTCGTCATCGTGGCCGAGGAAGTGGAAGGTGAAGCCCTGGCGACACTGGTGGTGAACAAGTTGCGTGGAACCCTCAACTGTGTGGCCGTGAAGGCCCCCGGATTCGGCGACCGGCGCAAGGCCATGTTGGAAGACATTGCCATTCTGACCGGTGGCAGAGTCATCAGCGAGGACCTGGGCATCAAGCTGGAAAACGTCCAGCTCGGCGATCTCGGCGACGCCAAGAAGGTCACCATCGACAAGGACAACACCACCATCGTGGAAGGCTCGGGAGCGAGTTCCGACATCCAGGGCCGGGTCAACCAGTTGCGGTCCCAGATCGAGGAGACGACTTCCGACTACGATCGGGAAAAGCTGCAGGAACGGCTGGCCAAGCTGGTTGGCGGGGTAGCCGTCATCAAGGTGGGAGCGGCGACCGAGACCGAGATGAAAGAGAAGAAGGCTCGCGTCGAAGATGCAATGCATGCCACCCGGGCTGCCGTCGAAGAGGGCATCGTGGCCGGCGGCGGGGTTTCCCTGATTCGAGCCATTCCCAGCCTCGACCAACTCGACCTGGAGGGCGATGAGCAGATCGGCAGCAATATCGTTCGCCGGGCGCTCGAGGAGCCCTTGCGGCAGATCGCCCAGAACGCAGGTGTCGAGGGCGCAGTGGTCGTCTCCAGGGTCGCTGCGGAAACCGGAAACAACGGCTACAATGCCGCCAGCGATTCTTACGGAGACCTGGTGGATGCGGGCGTCATCGATCCGGCCAAGGTGACGCGGACGGCCCTGCAGAACGCCGCCTCCATCGCCGGGCTCCTGCTGACCACCGAGGCGCTGGTGGCCGACATTCCCGAGGAGGACAAGGCTCCTCCGCCGGCACCACCTCACGGCGGCGGGATGTACTGACGCCGGCACCAGAAAGCTCAGAGCCACCGGAGCCTGCTCCGGTGGCTTTTTTTTCAGAGGTCGAAGCGCATCGAAAACTCCGACCCTCCACCATCACAATTCTTCCATTCCAGCCGCCCGCCGTGGGCTTCCACGATCCGTTGGGCTATGGGCAGGCCCAAACCCGTCCCGCCGCGCTTACTCGAATAAAAGAGGTCAAAGAGCCGGCCGGATTCCTCCTCCGAGACTCCGGTACCGCTATCGCGAACCCACACCGCCAAACGGCCCGACGACTCCCGCCTGGCCCCCATTGAGATTCGGCGCGGTCCATCCCCACTGGCCAGGACCGATTCCCTGGCATTGACCAACAGGTTCATCAAGGCCTGCTGCAACAAGTCGCGGTCTCCCCGAACCTCCAGCACCCCCGGTCCATCCTGCCTCACCAGCTCGATTCCTGCTCTGTCACATTCCTTGGCCACAAGCTGGACCACCTGATCCAGGACCTGGGGCAGCGAAACCACCTGTCGATCCAGCTTCAAGGGTTTGGCGTACACCAGGAAATTGCGCGCCAACCGCTCCAACCGCCGAATCTCGGACTTGGCCCCGGCCAGTAGTTGGGCCATCTCTCCGGAATACGTAGGAGACTCGGAAACTTCCTCTTCGATCATCTGCAGATTCAGGTTGATGGCGCTCAAAGGGTTCCGGATCTCATGGGCCAATCCGCTGGCCAGCGTCCCCAGCACTGCCAGCCGGTCGGCCGTGTGTGCTTCGGCCTCGATCAGCTGGGCTCGCTTGAGCAGCCAGAGCACATAAAACAAGGCCACCAGCAGTAGCGCCAGCACCACCGAGGAGGCCATCAGAATCTGCCGGTTGATCCGGATCTGGTCTTCAGCCACCCGGCCGGCAATCAGGGTGTTGTCGAAACCGAAATGGATAAGCAGCCTCACTTGACCCTCGGATACCACCGGTTCGACCCAGTCGGTGATGCGCTTCCCGGGACTGCTGACCGAAGCGATTTCCTGCCTTGCCCTGGAGGACAGAATGAGATCCGGAAAGTGGCTCTGTTCCAGTTCCCTTCCCATCTGCAAGCGGCGCCAAAGCAGATCTCCCCGGGGATGCTGGGCAAAAACGTAGACGACCTGGTCGTTGCCGGCCAACAACTCCTCCAGAAACCCTTCCATGTGGTGCCGGCGGCGAAGTTCATCGGCAGGATCGGCGCCCGGCAGCTCCAGATCGAGAAGACGGATTTGATTTTCGATCCGATCCTGTAAATCGTCGCGCAATGCCTCCATTACAAGCTCCACCCGCTCGCTTGCCCAGCGGTTGGCCAAATCGATCAGCGAAAAGGCGATGGCCCCGATCACCACCAGAAAGAGAGCGGAGCTGATAAAGAGGTGGCGCCTGAAGATCGGCTTGCCCTTGACGCGGGTTCGAAAAGACGTCCGATCTGTGCTGGAGGAGTCGGCCACGGCAGGTCACGGGGCGGGCGGCTCCTTCAGAGGAAAAACAGCCGATTGTCTCTGGAGCCTTTTGCAAAATTCGCAACGGGGCAGGTCATTTTGCCGGCAAACGCGATGTTCTGCCTTTTTCAATATCGGGTGCGACTTGGTGAAAAATGCTGTCTAACCACAAAAAGCACAAAACGAATTTATCGTATGCCTTCTCGAGATGCCCGATACGAAGAGTTCCATGCAGGTCGAAGGCCGTCTGGCGGATCTGATCACACAAAGCCCGCATGCCTTGGTCGTTTCTCAATGAAGACGAACCACCAATGAACACGAATGGGGGCGAATAGGGATGGAGCTCCTTCAATGACGAGCGGCGCCCGGGTGCTTCTGCAATATTGTGAGGTTGGTGTCACGGCGTCATGGGAGAATGCCACCCGGGAGCGCGGGCGTCCCGCCCGCAACCTTATTGGTGCAAACAGCCTGCGATGCAGGGCCACTTCCTCGCACAGTACACCAAACCGGCCATTGTGGGGATCGTTACAATGGTGCCAAGTCCTGTGCGGGCGAGACGCCCGCGCTCCCGGGTGGGTCGTCCCAATGGTGCGATGGAGGGCATCCGGCGGGCGAATTCTCTGAAAGCCGACGGTCGCCTTCTGGAAAACTCCGGTTTGTCCGCGAGCCCAGCCCCCGCCGTACCGGGCGGATCATACGAGAGTGAAACTATCGGAAATCGATCATCCCTTCGCGACCGTGGTATCCCGTCGCGGTTCACCTCAACGCCTTAGTGGCCCTTCGTCGTCCTTAGTGGCCCTTCGTGGATTCCTCTTTTTTCTTTTTTTCTTTTGTCTTTTTTCGTTTGTTTCAAGTAAGGGGTGGAGGAACCTCAGTCGGAATCCTCGCCCCTCAGGCGCTTTTTGCCGAAGATCCAGGCTACCAGTACGCCTACCAGGTACAGCAAGAGCATGGGCGCGGCGAAGACCATCAAGGTTGGGATGTCCGGCGTTGGCGTGATGATGGCTGCTGTAATGAAAATAATGAGGACGGCGTAGCGGAGATTCCTCAACAGGAATCGGGCATTGGTGATGCCCATGATGGAGAGGAAGAAAATGACGATCGGAATTTCGAAAATGATGGCGCATCCCAGGATGATGACCAGAGCGAAGTCGAAGTAGAAGGTTGCGGTCACCATCTCCTCAAAGTTCTGGCCGAAATCGGTGAGAAAATTCAAGGTCATGGGAAGGCCGACCGAGTAGGCGAAGACCCCCCCCAGGATAAAGAGAATGCTGGAGGAAAGCAGGAAGGGTATGGCGTATCGCTTTTCCCGGGAATAGAGGCCGGGGGCAATGAACAGCCAGACCTGCCACAGGACAAGCGGGGAGGCCAGAAAGATCCCCGCGTAGAAAGAAGCCTTCATGTAGATCATGAAGGGCTCGGTGGGGCGCAGATAGGTGAGCTTGCGGTCCCCCAAGTGCTGGGTGATCGGAACCGACAGGAACTCGAAGATTTTCTCGTGAAAGATCCAGCAGGCAACAAAACTGATGCCCACCACAACGACGGCGACGATGATGCGCCGGCGCAACTCGTCCAGATGATCCAAAAAGGACATCTTGCCGGTCGCCGCAAGCTCGTTGTCGTCCCTTGGGTCAGTGTCCATCCGGCTTGGGTTCAGGCTTGGGCTCCGAGCTTGAGCCGACCGAGGAGGCTGTCGCAGCCTCCGGCTCCTGGCCGGCGTCGCCTTCTGAAGGTTGGGAGGGTGCTTCAGATTTCTCTTCGGCGGAGACAGCTTCCGCCGCAACATCACCGCCTTCCGCTTCGGAAGAGGTCGGTGCCGCCGCTTCCTCCCCGGTATCGACGGCCGGTGCAGGGTCGGCAGTTGCAGCTTCCGCCGGCTTTTCCAGCTTGGGCGGGGGAGGGGGAGGGGGAGGCTCGTATTCAGCCGCGCGAACCTCTTCCTCCAGGGTATTTCTGAGTTCGTTGGAGGCGCGTCGGAACTCGGAGAGTCCCCGACCGAGAGATTTCCCCAACTCAGGCAGCTTGCGTGGCCCGAATACCAGCAACGCCACCACAAAAATGATGATCAACTCGGGTACGCCGATGGGGCCCATTCGTTCCTCCAAACGTACCGAATCATAATTGGAGCGGGGGTACAAGTCAAGGCGGGCTTCCTGTTTGAGGCTTTACTTCGATTGGAGGCCGATGCTATATTGGGGCCAGGTTAAGAGGTGGGTATGCAAAGACTTCGTTCCTGGACCACGGTCGTTACCGTGATCGTTATCGCCTCCCTGGTTGGAGGATTCTGGGGGAGGCCGGTACAAGCGACCGCCCAGTCCAACGTCCGTGAACACCTGGTCAACGTCTACTCCCAGGTACTCGATCTGGCCGAGAAGTACTACGCCGACGAAATCAACGTTGAAAAGAGCGTCCACGCCTCCCTGCGAAGCATGCTGAAGACGCTGGACCCGCATTCCAACTTCTTTGACGCCAAGCAGTTCGCCCAATTCCGGGAAGACCAGCGAGGAAATTTCTATGGGCTGGGCATCATCATCTCCATGAAGAATGCCAAGCCCACCGTCATAACGCCGATTCCCGGGACCCCCGCATATCGCCTGGGCATACGCTCCGGGGACGTCATTGCCAGGATTGAAGGGAGTCCGACCGAGGGACTGGACATTCAGGAAGTCGTGGAAAAGCTGCGGGGCCCCAAGGGAACGGTGGTCAACATCTCCATAGACCGAGCCGGAATACCGAAATTGCTGGATATGGCGGTCATCCGCGATGAAATCCCCCATCACAGTGTCCCCTTCGCCTTCTTTTTCCGCCCCGGCATCGGTTACATCAAGCTCAGCACTTTCAACGAGACCACCAACAGGGAAGTTCAAGAAAGCCTGGAAGAACTGGGAACGGATCTGAAGGGTCTGATTTTTGACCTGAGGTTCAATCCCGGAGGGTACCTGCAGGCGGCCATTCAGGTGGCGGACAAATTCCTGGAGAAGGGCCAGAAGGTCTTGATTACCGATGGACGCACGGCGAGCGCCAAGCAGTCCTACGAAGCTCCCAGAGGATCGGGGGGCGTTCGGTTCCCCCTGGTGGTGCTCATCAATACCGGCAGCGCCAGCGCTTCCGAAATCGTGGCCGGGGCCATCCAGGACCATGATCGCGGCATGTTGGTCGGCGAGGTCAGTTTCGGCAAGGGATTGGTTCAGACAGTCTATCCCCTCGACAACGGCGCAGGAGTCTCCCTCACCACCGCCAAGTGGCACACTCCCAGTGGCCGGCTCATCCAGAGAGATTACGCCAACCAGTCCTATATCGACTATTACTACGCCAGAAACAAGGATCCCGAGAAAAGGCAGGTCTACAAAACCGACAGCGGCCGTGAGGTTTACGGGGGGGGCGGCATCACTCCGGATTTCCAGGTCAAACCCAATAAGATCAATGAATTCCAGTTGCTGCTCACCAGCAAGGGAATGATTTTCAGCTTCATCCGCACCTATAATGCCAACCATCCCACGGTGGACCGGAAATTCCAGACGACGCCTGAAATTCTGGAAGAGTTCCGGACTTATCTGACCAGCCAGAAGCTCGTCTTCAAGGAAAGCGACTTTACGGACAACCTGGACTTCATCAAGTTCCAGATGCGCTACGAATACTTCCTCTCTCGGGTGGGTCAAGCTGAAGCTCACAAGGTTTTCCTGGAGAACGACCCCCAATTCGCCAAGGCCCTCGAGGTGCTTCCTCAGGCCAAGGCACTTATCAGCCGTGACCCGGTCGATCCTGACTTGCTGGTCAAGAAGCAGGGAAAATAAATCATCCGGCTCCCGGTCGCGCTCCTCATACCCGAGCAGTACTCAACCCATAGAAACTCGTCATTAGCCGCATCCACAAGATCCCATGACCCCTATGACCTATGAAGCCGTCATTGGCCTCGAGGTTCACGCCCAACTGCGGACTCGAACCAAGATCTTCTGCTCCTGCCCGACCCAATTCGGAGCCCCTCCCAATACCAATACCTGTCCGGTCTGTCTGGGTCTGCCCGGAGCTCTTCCGGTGCTCAATCGCGAGGCCGTTGTCATGGCCGCCATAGCGGCAATGGCGCTCAACTGCCGCATCAATTCCCTTTCGATTTTTGCACGCAAGAATTATTTCTATCCCGATCTTCCCAAGGGCTACCAGATCTCCCAATTCGACAAACCCCTGGCAGAGTTCGGACACCTCGATCTCGACGAGAACGGCCATCGCCATCGGGTGGCGATCAAGAGGGTCCATCTGGAAGAAGATGCCGGCAAATCCATCCACGACGGATTTGCCGATTCCGATCGCTACAGTTATATCGACTTGAACCGGAGCGGCACCCCACTGATGGAAATCGTCAGCGAGCCTGAGATCTATTCGCCGGCCCAGGCCCACGACTACCTCACCCGCCTGAAGGTTATTCTCGAATACCTGCAAGTCTGCGACGGCAACATGGAAGAGGGTAGTCTCCGCTGCGACGCCAACGTGTCGATTCGCCCGGCCGGTTCAGGCACCCTCGGAACCAAGACCGAGCTGAAAAACCTGAACAGCTTCCGATTCCTTCAGAAGGCGCTGGAATATGAGATCGGCCGCCAGACCCGCCTCTTGCAGCAAGGAGGAACCGTCACCCAGGAAACCCGCCTCTGGAGCACAACCGAGCAACGCACCTTCCCCATGCGCAGCAAGGAGGAGGCTCACGACTACCGCTATTTCCCCGAACCCGACCTGCCTCCTCTGGTGGTGGACACCGATTGGCAGGGTCGAATTCGTGCCGACATGCCGGAGTTGCCCGAAGAGAAAAAGCAGCGGTTCGTGGACCAGTACGCGATTCCGGACTACGACGCCGGCGTGCTCACCACCACGCGCGCCCTGGCCGATTTCTTCGAAGAAACCACCGACCGATCCCGCAATCCCAAGGCTGCTTCCAACTGGATCATGGGAGATCTGTTGCGGGACCTCAAGGAGTTCAATCTCGACATCGAGTCTTCTCCGGTCGGCCCGCTCCAATTGGCTGAATTGATAGGTTGCATCGACAGCAAAGAGATCTCGGGCAAGATGGCCAAGGATATCTTCGAGGTCATGTTTCGGGAGAAGAAGACCGCCGGGAAGGTGATCCGTGAAAAGGGCCTGAAGCAGATCACCGATCCCGATGCGATCACAGCCGTGATTGAAGAAGTCCTTGCGGCCAATCCCAGAATCCATGAACAGTACAAGGGCGGGAAGAAGGCCACCTTCGGCTTCTTTGTGGGCCAGGTCATGAAGGCCACCAGAGGGCAGGCCAATCCGCGGTTGGTCAATGAACTGTTGAGAACCAGGTTGGACGGTTGAGGATCATGCCCAAGCGATCTCCCCTTTTTGAGACTCAGCGGGACGCGGGAGCGGATTTCGTGGAATTTCGGGACCGGGAGGTCCCGAGCCGCTTCAGTTCTCTGGAAGAGGAGTACGCCGCCTTGGGACGCGAGGCTGGTCTTCTCGACCTGTCGCTTCAAAGCGTGGCCGAGCTGAGGGGCAGGGATCGATCGCGTTTTCTCCACGGAATGGTCACCAACGACATCCGGAATCTCTCACCCGGACAGGGCTGCTATGCGCTCATGCTCACTCCCCAGGGGCGGATCCTCACCGACATGCGGGTCCTCTGCCTGGAGGAGGCCCTGATGCTGATGGTCGAAGCCGACCTCATGGAGAAGGACCTGGCTCTATTGAGGAAGTACATTATTGCGGATCAGGTCGAGATCATCGACCGGTCGGCCGACCTGACTGTTCTTTCGCTGCAAGGACCCAAGGCCTCCGAGGCCCTGTCCAGGCTGTGTCCTGGACAGTCCCTGCCCGAGGCTCCCTTCGAACACCGTCTCGTTCAATTCGGGAACCTGCCGGCCCGCTGTATCCGCATGCGGCGAACCGGCTCGGGAGGCTACGATCTCATTGTGCCCGAAGCCCAATCAGTCGATCTCTGGAACCTCCTGCTACAGTCGGGAGAGCCGGCCGGCCTTCAGCCGGTGGGCCTTGAAGCCTGGAACATCCACCGGCTCGAGGCGGGAATCGCCTGGTACGGGACCGACATGGACGAAGCCCGCATACCCCTGGAGGCCGGCATGGAAGAGGCCATCAGCTATAGCAAGGGGTGTTATATCGGCCAGGAAGTCGTCGCCCGGTCCACCTTCCGCGGGCAGGTCAATCGCAAGCTCATGGGCCTCCTCCTGTCATCCGGTAAGCCCGCCCACGGGGGAGACAAGATATTCCGTGCCGGGAAGGAGGTGGGCTGGGTTACGGGTAGCGCCTACTCTCCCAGGCTAGGGCGAGCCATCGCCCTGGCTTATGTCCGCAAGGAGGCCTGGGATCCCGGCACCACCGTCGGAGTGGAGAACGGCGGCGCGCGGACCGATGCCGAGGTGACTCAGTATCCCTTTGAGTGAAGCCGAGGACTAAGGGAGTTCGCTCGACGAAATACCGAGTTGACCTCTTCCCGGGCTTTCACGACCTCTCGGAAGAACCGACGACTGCCAGCTGATGCCATCCTTTCGCTTCACCACCGCCCTGGAGATCCGTTTTCGAGATCTGGACGCGCTGGGCCACGTCAACAACGCCGTCTACCTCACCTATTTCGAGATCGTTCGAACCCGATACTGGAAGCGTCTGTTCGGCCTTCCTCCCCCCGATGACTGGGGTTTCGTGATGGTGCGGACGGAATGCAACTACCGCTCCCCGGCGCTTCTGGGAGAGACCATCGACATCGCCGCACGCGTCTCGGCCCTGGGGAATTCCAGCTTCACCTTCGAATACCGCCTGATCGAGAGTCGGAGCGGGCGTCTGATCGCCGACGGCCTGTCGGTGCAAGCCTGTTTCGACAGGAAGAGCGGACGGACGGTCCCCATTCCCGAGACGATGCGGCAACAGATCAAGGACTTCGAGGGCCTGGACTGAGCATTCCCCGGGGAAATAGCGAGTCCAACCCCCACCCTGCCGGGCGGATCATACGAGAGTGAAACAACGCATCTTCATGCCCTGTCGGGAACAAGGGCCCTGTCGTGCAAAACCGGTTTTCTACTTATTGAACATGGATGTACAGGATAGACAGGATAAACAGCCAGCCGTTTTCGTTTTGGCAATGAAGACGAACCACCAATGAACACGAATGGGGACGATTAGGGATGGAGCTCCTTCAATGACGAGCGGCGCCCGGGTGCTTCTGCAATATTGTGACGTGGGTATCACGGCGTCATGGGAGAATGCCCCCCCGGGAGCGCGGGCGTCCCGCCCGCAACCTTATTGGTGCAAACAGCCTGCGATGCAGGGCCACTTCCTCGCACAGTGCACCAAACCGGCCATTGTGGGGATCGTTACAATGGTGCCAAGTCCTGTGCGGGCGAGACGCCCGCGCTCCCGGGTGGGTCGTCCCGATGGTGCGATGGAGGGCATCCGGCGGGCGAATTCTCTGAAAGCCGACGGTCGCCTTCTGGAAAACTCCGGTTTGTCCGCGAGCCCAGCCCCCGCCGTACCGGGCGGATCATACGAGAGTGAAACAATCAGAAATCGAAAATCCCTTCGCGACCTTGGCATCCCGTCGCGGTTAACCTCAACGCCTTAGTGGCCCTTCGTCGTTCTTAGTGGCCCTTCGTGGATAGCTCTTTTTTCTTTTGTCTTTTTTCGTTTGTTTCAGGTAAGACCTCCCCGGTCTTTCAGAGCTCTCAGATTCTCCAGAAAGGGAGGCCGGGCAACTCCGGCGTCGGTGATGATGGCCGCCACGTAGCGGTGAGGGGTCACGTCAAAGGCGGGGTTTCCGGCGGGGGCTCCCTGAGGAGCAATGGCCCTTTCGCCCAGGTGGGTCACTTCTCGCGGGGAGCGCTGCTCGATGGGGATCTCGTCGCCCGTGGAAACGTCCAGGTCGACCGTCGAGAGGGGCGCCGCCACGTAGAAGGGGATCTCGTGCTCCCGGGCCAGCACGGCGACCGAATAGGTGCCGATCTTGTTGGCGACGTCTCCGTTGGCTGCGATCCTGTCGGCTCCAACGACGACGCAGTCCACCTGGCCCTCTTTCATGTAATACCCCGCCATGTTGTCGGTGATCAGGGTGACCGGGATATTGTCCTTCTGCAACTCCCAAACGGTTAAGCGGGCTCCCTGCAGGAAAGGCCGCGTCTCATCCGCCAGCACCTCCACTCTCTTGCCCTGCTCCACCGCGGCCCGAATGACTCCCAGAGCCGTGCCGTAGCCGGCGGTCGCCAGGGCGCCGGCATTGCAATGGGTCAGAATCCGGGATCCGTCCTGGATAAGACCGGCCCCGTGGCTCCCCATGCGCCGGTTGAGTCGAATATCCTCGTCGTGGATGCTCAGGGCCTCCGCCTTGAGGGCGGCAGCCACGGCCAGCGGCCCCTGGGACCTTTTCCGCCGGTAGACCCCCTTCATCCGTTCGATGGCCCAGAACAAATTCACTGCCGTGGGCCGGGTCGCCGCCAGAGTCCCGCATATGGCTTGAAACTCCTGGTCAAACCGCTCCGGCTCATGGGACTTGACGGACTCGGCCCCCAGCGCCACTCCCATGGCAGCGGCGACTCCAATCGCCGGCGCGCCTCGAATGACCATGTCCCTGATTGCCTGCGCCACTTCCTGGTAGGTCTTGAACACCGGGTACTCTTCGACCGCCGGCAACTTCCGCTGGTCGATCATGACCACGCCTTCGTCGCTCCATGCGATGGTCTCGAACATGACCTCTGACCTCCCGGGTGGTGACCCCGACACAGGAAACCTTGCCTCAAACGCCGGGGACTATACCACAGTAACCGGGCACCCGGGGATCAAACGCAGAGGCCTCGAACCAACTGGCGAACGCCTGCAGTTGTCCATGCCGCCGGTCCAGCAAGACAGGCACGGCAGTTGGGCATCCCCGCTCTATCGGCGAAGAGCGAGCTTTGATTTTTCCGGGAGGTTGGGCTATATTCTGGCTCTCTCGAAAGTACCAGTTGACCGGCGGGCATGGCTCGTCGGATCGCTATGGAGATGACGTTCGCACCCATCCTCAAGGAGGATTCCTCAATGGATCGAAGAAAATTCACTCAGGTCATGGGAGCCGCGGTGGCCGGCATGGTGGCGGGTTCCAAAACGGTCAGCCAAACGGATTCGCTGTTGTTGGCCGATGAAGACAAGAAGTCCAAGCACGTCTGCAAGGGCCGTAACCAGTGCAAGGGCCAGGGTGGCTGCGCCAGCGGCGACAATGGCTGCGCCGGCAAGAATTCCTGCAAGGGCAAGGGTGGCTGCGCCACCGTGGCCAAGCACGCCTGCAAGGGTCAGAACGAGTGCAAGGGCCAGGGCGGCTGCGGCAGTGGCGACAACGGCTGCGCCGGCAAGAATTCCTGCAAGGGCAAGGGCGGCTGCGCCGTTCCCGTTCACGGGACCGAAAAGAAGAAATAGTCTGACTCTCCAGGACCAACCGGTCTCCCGACTTTTCCGACCGCCGGGTGCTGCCCACGACTCCGCGGCCGGGAAGCGGGATGCCGGGCGAGTCCGTGCGTCGGAACAGGAGGTCCCTTATGGGCAGGAACCGATGGAATTTGCCCGACCTGGGGTTTGGAATCGGTCTCCGCACCGTCCACTACAGCTATATTCTCGCCAACCATCCCCCCATCGACTGGTTCGAAGTCCTGTCGGAGAACTACATGGATACGGGAGGACGGCCGCTCTACGTGCTGGACCAGGTGGCGGAACGCTACCCGGTCGTGCTCCACGGCGTTTCCATGTCGGTGGGAAGCACCGACCCCTTGAACCTGGACTATCTGAAGAAACTGAAGGCTTTGGCCGACCGTACCAGGGCCCACTGGGTCTCCGACCACCTCTGCTGGACCGGCGTGAGCGGCATCAACGTCCACGACCTGCTGCCGATGCCCTACACCGACGAATCCCTGCGCTACACCATCGAACGGGTGAAGGCGGTTTCCGAAATCCTGGAGCGTCCCCTGGTGCTGGAGAATCCCTCGACCTACCTGGAGTTCGGGACCTCGACCTGGAGCGAAGTCGACTTTCTGTCCACCCTGGCCCAGGAGGCCGACTGCGGGATACTGCTGGACGTGAACAACGTCTACGTCAGCTGCTTCAACCACGGCCTGGACCCGGACGCCTTCATCGACCGCGTCCCGGCCGACCGTGTCGTTCAGTATCACCTGGCCGGACACACCCACAAGGGAACCCACATTCTGGACACCCACAGCGATTACGTCATCGACGAAGTCTGGTCCCTCTATCGACGCTCCTGCCGGAGAACCGGCGGGGTGGCAACCCTGCTGGAGTGGGACGAGAACATTCCCAGCTTTGAGGTGGTTCACGCCGAAGCCTTGAAAGCCCGCCGGCACCGCGGCCTTCCCGAGCCGGACCTCAAGAGAGCCTATGGCACCTGATCTGGGCAACACCCAGCAATGGATGCAGGCGGTCATTCTGCATCCGGGCTCCGATCGCGAGGCGGTGGCTTCCCCGAAAGCCCGCAAGCTAGTGCCGGCGAGCCAGTTTCCACGCCTGATAAGGCCATCCCGCACGCTGGATTCCTTCGACCGAATCGGCATCTACCGCGGCATGTACCTGGCCCGCTTGCAGGAAGCCTTGGAGGCCGACTTTCCCGGGCTGCTTCATTTTCTGGGTCGGAAGCGCTTCTCCGAGCTGGTCAGGGGCTATGTCGACCGCTATCCCTCCCGGAGCTATACCTTGAACCGCCTGGGAGATCGTCTCCCCGACTATATCCGGAGCAGTCCCGGGATAGTGCGGCAGGACTTCCTCCACGAGCTGGCTCGCTTTGAGCTGTTGATGAGTCGACTGTTCGACGCTGAGGAATCACCGGTCCTCACCCCCGAAGCCATCGCCGCGGTACCCCCGGAAAGCTGGGAGACAGCCCGTCTCAAACCCATCGCGGCCCTTTCGGTGGAGGTGCTTCGCTACCCGGTGGGAGCCTACCTGGAGGCGGTGCGCCAGGGCAAGACCTGCCCCGGTACCCGGCGCAAGAACCACTGGGCGGTGGTTTACAGGCGTCAATACGCGCTCCGCTGGCTGGATCTGTCCCGTCCCGCCTACAGGCTTCTGCATGCTCTGGTCAGCGGCGTTCCGCTTGGAGACGCATTGAGCAGCGTTTTGAAAGGGGGGCGCCAGCCGGTTGGAGAGGTGCAGCTCTTCTCCTGGTTCCGCGGCTGGGTGACCGAAGGACTGTTTCAGGCGGTTGAGCTCGAAGATCCGGCATAGCCCGCCTCAGACCGAAGTGCCGGCCCTTGCCAAGCCCAGGCGAAGGCCGACCGGCGCATTGCATTTCCACCCGCTCACACCATGGCCGGCACACTCACCAAGAGCCAGATCGACAGGCTGAAGAAATTGTCGCAGGAATTCGCGGCGATTGCCAAGGAAGGAAAGAAGACGCCTGCCGCCTCGTCAACCCTGGCCGAGCACACCGAACACCACTCCGAAGCGGCCAAGGTTTCCCCCGCCAGGCGATCAGGCAAGGTTGATCGGTCCAAGGTCAAAACAAAGAATTGTTGATTGCTGATTTCTGATTGTCGATTGGCGAGTGGTGGTGGGATTCCCCTATTGGGGGTGTCTGAAGCTTTATTCACCCCGCAATCCTAATCACTCCCCCCTTGAGGGAAGTCGGCGAGCGTCATATGCAGGCCTCAAGTATCACTCCCCCCTTGAGGGGGAGTCGGACAAGGGCGCAGCCCGCAGTCGATCCGGAGGGGGGCAGACGCGGCGTCCCGTAAGAGAAATCGCGGACTACAACCCCCGAGACACCCCACCCTCGAGAGCCCGTCTGACCACGTCGGCCAGCATCCGGATGAAGCGGGGGTGATCGTTGACCGTTGGAGCCCGCAAAAAGTCCATCTTCCACTTGGCGGCCACTTGCCGAGCCTCGACGTCCAGGTCGTAGAGAACCTCCACGTGATCGCACACGAATCCGATGGGGGCCAGCAACACGCCGGGACACTGTTTTCTGCCCAGGCTCTCGATAACGTCACAGACATCCGGCTCCAGCCAGGGATCCCTCGGCCCGCCGCTGCGGCTCTGGTAGACCAGATCCCATTCCGATATCTCCAGGGCCGAAGCTACCGCCCGGCAGGACTCCCGAAGCTGGTCCACGTAGGGGCTGTCGAAGCGGCTGGGGACGCTGTGAGCCGTAAAGAGCAGCCTGGTCCGGGGCCGGTCCCGGCTCGGAATCCGCTCCCATTGGCGCCGAACCCGATCGGTGACCGCTCCGACAAAGTCGGGATGGTCGAACCAGGCCTCGCAATAGTCCACCGCCGGCGCCGGCCGTCCCAGCTTTTCCTGCACGGCGATCCCGGCCTCCCGAACCGAGGCCTGATAGCGTCCCCAACTGGCCTCGCCCTGGTGGGGCGCCAGGATGACCCCCACCGCCCGCTCCACCCCGTCTCCGGCCATCTTTTCCAGAACGTCGGCCAGCAGCGGATGCCAGTTGCGCATTCCCACGTACACCGGGACCGGGGGGCCTTCCCGTTCCAGCAGGCTCCTGAGCCCATCCGCCTGGCGGAAGGTAAGTTCGTTGAAGGGAGACCGTCCTCCGATCAATTCGTAATGGTGGGCCACTTCCTCGATCCGTTTCGGGGGTACGGGACGCCCGCGCAGGACGTTGTCCAGAAAGGGACGGATCTCCTCGCTTCGGGTCGGTCCCCCGAAACCGATCAGCAAAACGGCTTGACCTTTCATAAGGGTCTTCGGTTCTTTCGGTTTTTTTCCCACTTCTTGAATAGCTGTTCTTCTTTCTCAGAAATAGTCACTGCTTTACCTCCGCAACAGTCAAAGGGGTAATTAACTAGAGCTCGATCCCTTTGCAAAATTCGCAATCGGGAATGACATTGAAGCGGCAAAAGGTGGTGTGCTGCGGACTCCGGCATTCACCACAAAAAGCACAAGAGTCACAAAACGAGTCTCTTGTTTCTTGTTTCGAGTCTTGCCGATCGGATGGTTCCTTTTGTGTTTTTTGTGCCTTTTGTGGCCATTGAGCTTCAGACGGCAAAAGGGTTCAGTGACACCTGTTCCTTGACGGACTCGGAAGGAACAACCCTCGATCTGGATAAAGATCGCCCGACTCCGAATTTTGCAAAAGGCTCGCTCTTATCTCATGGCCCTTCTTGTGGCAACTGAAGGGTCGCTGAGCAGGAAGCCAAAAACAAGTTGCCAAGTAACGTCCCTTATGACTTAATTGCGCTTATAAGATCCGCCGGACCATCTCCCGAAAAGGGCAAAACGAGTGTCCGGTTTATTATGACCCCAGGGACGCCTTGTGCGTCCCTGTAATTTTGTGGGGTACATAGTGACTGATCGTGATCCATTGCCTAGCCAGCTTTACCGCGTAAGTGTGTTTGTTGACTTCTTGACACAGAAGTGCTGGGAAAGTATCGATGTAGCCAAACTACGTGAAGACTTCCGATTGCCGCGATAAGGATCAGGGCTTTTGGAAACCGGAAACGCCTAGGAATCTCGAAAACCGACGCGGGAGGATTTTCATTATGGAACCGACTCAAGACAGGGTGCAGCGAGGGTTCGAGCAGTTCGTGGAAATGGCCGGCGCAGACAGAGCCCGCCAGCTGCGGGACGTGTGGGGGGAAATTTCTCCCGACTTCCAGCAATTCGTATTGGGAGTGCTGGCCGGCGAGGTCTGGACACGGTCCAAGCTCGACCGGCGCACTCGGAGCCTGGTCACCATCGCAGGCCTGACTGCCCTGGGGAGAACCCGGGCGCTGGAGCTCAACGTGGAGATGGCCCTGGGCAACGGCGCCACCCGAGAGGAGATCCGGGAGACCATGTTGCAAATGGCCTTCTATGCGGGCTTCCCCTCCGCCTGGGAAGGACTGCAATCCGCCGAGGAGATCTTCCGCAGAACCGATCGGTCCGACCGGGAAACCGCGTGATCCGCCTCTGTGAAGGCCTGGACTACGTCACCCGGGAACTGTCCATCCGGCTGGTGGCGGACGAAGAGTTGCACCGAACGCTCTTCGTGGGATTCGTGAGGGAATACCGCAAAACCCTCTGAACCCACTAACGCCGGGCGCTACCGGCGCCGGCGCTCAGATCTGCAACCAGGCGTTCCAGGCAGAGGCGGCTGTCGGGGCTGGACCGTTTGATCCCGTCGTCGATGGAAGCCAATCGGTCTATGGCCGTGAGCAGGGCTTGGCGGCGGAAACGTTTGGCAGGGCCCAGCAGCCGTTTCAGGAAGTAGGGATTGGCCCCGACCTGACGGGCCATTTCCCCCAGGCCCGTGGTTGGCGGGATCTCCTGGATTTGAAGCAGGCTGCGCAGCCGCCGCCCCAGCAGCGTGACCATTGACAGCATTTCGGCCGGCTGAGCCGACAATTCGCAGCACAGCCGCAAGGCTTGGCGGCGATCCTGGGCCAAAACCGCGTCCAGAAAGTCGAAAACGGTGTGGTCTCGGCAATATCCGGCCGACTCCTGAACCATTTCCAGAGTGACGGTCTTCCCATCCCCGGCAAGCAGGGCCAGCTTCTCTACCTCCAGATGCACCCGGCCCAAATCGGTTCCCTGGAGTTCTACCAGGCACTCCACCGCCTCCTCCTGGATGCTGAAGCCCCGCTTGCCCAGAGCCTTGGTGATCCAGCTTCGGGTCTGAGCCTCATTCAGGAGGGCAAGGTCGACCATCCGACTGCCTGCCTGCAGCGTCTTGAAAATCTTTTTCCTGCGGTGGTCGCGGCCCAGTTCCCCCGCCAGGAACACCAGGACGGTAGCCGGGCTGGGACGGCCCAGGTAGTCGGCCAGTTCCCTGACTTGCCGGTCTCGCAGCTTCATGACTCCCCGGATATGCATGACCTGCCTGGGCGCAAACAGCGAGGGGGTCGCGGCCGAGGCCAGCAGCTCATCCAACCGGGTCTGGTCCAGATCGACACTCGAAGTTGGCGGTTCGCCCCCCCAAGCCTTGGTCAAGGCGTCCATGAGCGCCTTTCTGGCCGCATCTCTCAGGTAGGCGTCGGGACCGAAAATGAAATAAGCCGGACTGAACTTTCCTTTGCGGAGGTGTGCCTGGAACTGGGAAAAGGACATGTCGGTCAGAAGGATTCCAGGATGGTACTCACCAGGTCCCGCGAAAAGGCCTCGGCCAGCCGATCCAGAGCGGGCCCTTCCTCGGGAAAAAAGTCCTGGGAGGACCGACTGATCTCGAACTCTTCCCGGAAGAAATAGTTTCGATTCTCGAAAAGAAGCTTCTTGGACTTGGAGTCCTTCAACTCGACCCGCAGGCGCACCGTCACCAGAAAAGTGGACCCCGCCCTGCCCGAGAAGATCACCGGCGTGGAGGTGAAGCCGGTGACAACGCCGGTCAGCACGGCCGCGGCCGAAGCGGGATCGGAGGAAATACGGTACCGGGTGCGTGAAGTCAGCTCATCCACCACTGCCGAGGTCAGGCGCTGCTCCAGCCGGTACTTGGTCGTCCGATTGGTGAAAATGGGAACGGCGATGGAATCGACGGACTCGGGGATGGCCGTGGCTTTCCCGGCCAGGCGGTACCCGCAGCCGGCAGCCAACAGGCCGCTCAGCAACCATACTGCCGGCCCCGGAACCATCCTGGCGGGCACACGCCCGGATGTCTGCCGAGCCCGTTGTCCCTCAGACCACGATATTGACCAGTTTTCCCGGAACATAAATCAGCCGTTTGGGGGTTTTGCCGTTCAAGTGGCGCTGCACCGACTCCTGGCTCAAGGCCGCCTCCCGAGCCTGTGCTTCCGTCAAGTCGACCGGAAGGTTCAGGCGCCCCCGGACCTTGCCGTTGACCTGAAGCACCAGCGTGATTTCCTCCTCGGCCGCCAGGAGGCGATCGGCCCGGGGCCAGGGCTGCTGGTGGATCGAGTAGGGACGCCCCTTCAAGGCCCAGAGCTCCTCTGCCATAAAGGGAGCTATCGGCGCCACCATCAGGAGCAGCGCATCGGTGGCCTCCACCAAGGCCTCCCGGCCAACCGGCTGCCTGACGGCGTCCTGAAGCGCATTGGTGAACTCCATGAGTGACGAGATCACGGTGTTGAAACGAAATCCCTCGATGTCGCTCGAAACCTTGAACAAGGTCTTGTGCGTCCAGCGGCGCAGATCCCGGTCCGGCTTCCGAGTCTTAGAGGAGGAGGACTCCTCGGGCGGAGGCCGCAAAATCACCTCCCAGGCACGGCGCAGCCAACGAAAGGTTCCGGAGAGACCGTTGGTGTTCCAGGGCGTGGACATTTCGAAATCGCTGATGAACATCTCGTAGGCACGCAAGGCGTCGGCGCCCCAGGCCTCCACCATTTCGTCCGGTGTGATGACGTTGCCCCGGCTCTTCGACATCTTTTCTCCGTCCTGACCCAAAATCATCCCCTGATTCCGCAGGGATTTGAAGGGCTCGGTAAAGGGCAGGTGGCCCAGGTCGTAGAGCGCCTTGGTCCAGAAGCGGGCATAGAGCAGGTGCATGACCGCGTGCTCGGCACCTCCCACGTACACGTCTACCGGCAGCCAGTAATCCACTTCCTTGCGATCGAAGGCGGCCTGGACATTGCGGGGACTCACGAAGCGCAGAAAGTACCAGGAGGAACAGGCGAAGGTTCCCATGGTATCGGTCTCACGGCGTCCCCGGATGCCTCCGGGCAGGGACACCTGGACAAAATCGGAAATGGCTGCCAGGGGCGACTCTCCACTGCCGGTGGGCTCGTAGTGGCGAACCTCCGGAAGCCGCACAGGAAGATCGGCGGCGGCCACGGGCGCCTCGCCTTCGGAGGTGTGAACGATCGGGATCGGGGTGCCCCAGTAGCGCTGGCGGCTGATCCCCCAGTCGCGCAGCTTGTAATGGACGCTGGACCTGCCCCGACCGGTCTTCTCCAACCAGTCGGTGACCCTGTCGACGGCCTGGCTGGTGGGGGTGCCGTCGAAGAAGCCGGACCGGCTCATGACCCCCTCACCCGTCCAGGCCTCCTCCATGGTGTCGGACCGAAGCGGTTCATCCCGCCCCCCGGGTTGGATCACCACCCGGATCTCCAAGCCGTGCTGTCGGGCGAACTCCAAATCTCTCTGGTCGTGGGCCGGAACCGCCATGATAGCGCCGGTTCCATACCCCATCAGCACATAATCCGCCACCCAGATCGGGATCGCTTCACCGTTGACCGGATTGGTGGCATGGGATCCCAGGAACACCCCTGACTTGGCTCGGCCCTGGGCGGTACGATCCAGATCGCTCTTGCCCTGGACCTGCCGCAGATAGGTCTCGACCTCTCGAGCCGAGGAGGGGGTTGTGAGGGCGGGCGCCAGAGGATGCTCCGGCGCCAGCACCATGAAGGTGGCGCCCCAAAGCGTATCGGGGCGGGTGGTGAACACCTTCAATGGCCCGGCCGCGGTGGAGAAACTGACTTCGGCCCCCCGGCTGCGTCCGATCCAGTTGCGCTGCATCAGCTTGATGCTCTCCGGCCAGTCCAGGCCGTCCAGGTCGGCCAGCAACCTGTCGGCGTAGGCCGTGATTCGAAAGAACCACTGCATCAGCCGCTTCTTCTCGACCAGCGCCCCGCTTCGCCAGCCCCGCCCGTCCACCACCTCTTCGTTGGCCAGCACCGTCTTTTCCACCGGGTCCCAGTTCACCGTGGATGCCCCGCGGTAGGCCAGCCGACAGTGGCTCAGATAGTCCTTTCTCTCGGTGACCGGCAATTGCCTCCAGGCCTCGGCGGTCATGGCCGGGGCTCCGGGAATGCCGTCGCTGCCCCGCGTCGCCAGTTCCTCCTCCAGGCCGGAGATGGGACAGGCTTTCTGCAGCCGCGGGTCGTACCAGGAATGGTAGAGCTGCAGAAAAACCCACTGAGTCCAACGGTAGTAGTCGGGCTGGGAGGAGTTGATCTCCCGGCTCCAGTCGAAGGAGATGCCCAGCAGCCGCATCTGCCGCTTGTAGTTGCCGGCAAAGCGGGCGATGAGCTTGGCCGGGTTGGTCTTCTGACGGATGGCCGCGTTTTCCGCGGGAAGACCGAAGGCATCCCAGCCCATGGGATGGAGCACGTTCTCGCCCCGCATGCGGTAGTAGCGACTCAACACGTCGGTGGGGACGTAATTCCGGCAGTGGCCCACGCTGAGCCCGTCCCCCGAAGGGTAGGGAAAGAAATCCAACACGTATTTCTTGGGGCGACCGCTGGCCGGAGCGGTCCGATAGAGCCCGTCCCGTTCCCAGCGGTCGGCCCACTTGGCTTCGATCCTGTCGGGGGTGTATTTAGCCCGCATTTCTCACCGAGTCGCTGGACGCATCAGGAAAGATATTGATTTTCAGGGCTATATGGGTGCTGTCTTGAGGGCATGCTGAACCAGGCTGCGCTGGGCGTGCCCTGGCTTGTCCTTTTCCCCTCAGCGTGCACATGCTCGCTCGAACGTAGTGACCGCTACGCTCTTCGCTCGCGAGCAGGCGCTGAGGGAAAAATTCCTGCGCCATCATCACGCCCCCCGGTGAGAAATGCGGACTCGGGGTCATGATTGCACACCACTGAAGGCGGGAAGTGTCCGGAATCCTTTGCCTGGCTTGAGTTTCAGCCGTTCCGCTCAACCTCGGGCGATGTTAGCAAAGGGCTGGAAGAAGGGTCAAGCCAGAGGTAGCCGCACGGCCGCGCAAAATGAGGTTGCCCGCAATGGGCCATCGTTCCATAATGGCCTACTCTTACCGGTCCGTTACAACCGTCCATAAACAGGATCCGACAATGTCTCTCAGAAGGCCCTTTCTCACTGGCGCCGTTCTGGCGGGAACCATGGTTGCCGGTTGGTTGACAGCCGCCTTGGAGCCAAGCCCGGCAACAGCGGAGGCCAAGCCCGAAAAAACCGAAAAAGCCCGCGGTCAGCCCTCCTCCGGATTCACCCTCAAGGTGCCGGTGGAAGTGGTGGTGGTCAACACCATTGTCACCGACCGGGACGGCAACCCCATCACCGATCTGACCGTGGACGATTTCGAGGTCTTCGAAAACCGCAAGATGCAGACCATTCAGTCTTTCTCCCAGGAATTCTACCAGAACCCGCAGAGTTCCATGACCTGGGGCAGCCAGGCCAGCCAGGAGGAACCGGCCCCGGAGGCGGCCCCCGACAAACCCCGGCTGTTGAGCCTGGTCATCGACGACCTCACCTATCCCCCGATGGGCACCCTCAACCGCACCGTAGAAGCCATTCGCGGATTCGTGGAAAGGGGGTTGAAAGAACAAAACCACATCTCCATCATGACGGCCTCCCGCGGCCATTTCGTCCCCTTCACTCAGGACAAGGAGTTGTTGCTGGCAGAGATCGACCGACTCCACAATAAACTGGATTTCACCCAGTCGCTGCGCCAGCGCGGATGCGTCACACTGACCGATGCTCAGGCGGAAGAGATTGAGGTATTTGGGCCCGTGCCGGGAAACCGGGCCATCGACGTGGCCATGGCCGAAGCCGAAGACTGCGGGATCGGCGCCGGCCTGGACGCCCCGCAGGGCCAAACACTAGGTGCCGGGATCGGTGGAAGTCCCATTGATCCAACCCAGCAGATCGTTGAAAACTATGTGCGGACCCTGGCTTCCCAGCACCTAGCCGGACAACGGAGCCGCATCCGTCGCTTGCTGGACGTCCTGCGAGCGCACATCCGTTCTCTCGGACCGGTTGAGGCGCAGAAATCTCTGGTGCTGCTCTCCGGAGGCTTCCTGCACCGCGCGCTTCGCTATGACCTGGAGCGCCTGGTCGACATGGCGCTGAAGACCGGCATTATCTTCAACTCCATCCGGGCCACCGGGCTGCAAACCAGCCCGATGTACGACGTCAGCGACGAATTTACCAATAACAGTGGTCTCCGGCTCGACAAATCCTTGCTGGTTTCGGAGGACCGCAAGCAAAAGGGCATGTCCCTGGAGTACTTGGCCAAGGCTACGGGAGGAATCTACTTCAGAGACAACAACGACTTGGTGGCAGGTCTGAGACAGGTGGTGGATCAGCAGTTCTCCTACTATGTCCTGAGCTACGCCACCCCTCCCAAGAAGCCCAACGGCCGCTACTACAGGCTTCGAGTGAAAGTGTTGCGGCCCGGCGTCCGAGTCACTCACCGCAAGGGCTTCTTTGCCCCCAAGGAGCGATTGTCCCCGGAGGAACGAAAGAAGAAGGAAATGCTGGAAGCCATGCGGGCGCCCACCGATCTCAGGGAAATCCCGCTGCAGATGTCCTTCCACAGCTCCAGCCTGGATGGGGACACTTACCGGTTGGAGATCCTGACCCGCCTGGGCTTTGAGGATCTCCCCTTCCTGATCGAAGAGGGCAAGCGGATCAATCGAATCAATCTGGCTGTAGTCGCCTTCGATGCCAAGGACGAGTACGTCGGGGGCGACGAAAAGGCCTGGGATTTCAAGCTCGGCGACGGCAGCTACCAGGCTCTTCTTCGATCGGGCCTGACCTCCAAGGTCGTCCTGAAAGTCCCACCGGGGCGGTATCAAGTCAAGGTTGCGGCACGCGAGAACCTCAACGCCGGACTGGGGTCTCTGCGCCGAACCGTCGAGGTGCCCCTGTTGTCGGACCGGGACACGGCGGGATCTCTGGAAAGGACCGTGCTCCGGGGACTGCAGGCATCGGAGCAACAGCACGATCTGGCTTTGGATTTCAAGGCGCACTTCTTCTACCAGGAGACTGAGCGGGCTCTGGTCCTGATCTCGGCCAGGGTTTCCCACGATTCGGACGGGGATACCCCAAAGAGCTGGTTGCCGGGGAAAGACCTTCGCCTGATGGGGGTTGCCTTCTCTGACGACGGGCAGGCGGCTTCGGTTTTCGACCAGACCCTCCCGCTGGCAAACGGGAAGGCGGAATCCGCCGTGCAGGGTTTTCTCAAGCTGGAGCCGGGCAAGTATCGCATCAAGCTGGTGGCCGCGGACCGCCACGCCAGATTGGGGACGGCCGAACAGCTTCTATGGGTTCCGGCCCTTCCCCCGGATGTGCTCATGACCAGCGGCCTGGTCCTGAGTCAGGAACTGGAGCCCTTTTCCCCCGCCGTCGCCGGAATGCAGGTCCCGGAGACCCGCTGGCTGTTTCACCGTGGGTTCCAGGTGAAGCCGTCGGTCAGGAACAAAATTGTCCCTCCCCGACCTCTGGCCGTGTTTTACAAACTCTACAACGCCTCCAAGCTGCAGGACGGCAATCTCACGGCTCACATCCAGGCAGTGAAGGACAGCGGAGAGACCGTCGACTTCCCGTCAATCGCGCTGGACCGGAACCACCTGGAAGAGCGGGCGCCGGGACAGGTTGCGGTGGGCTTCAAGCTGTCCACCCAACCCTTGAGCCCGGGCGACTACCGATTCGAGATTACCACCGAGGAGTCGGCCAGCGGCCGTGCCACCATCTCCGAGACCGAGTTGGTGGTGACGCGGGGATCTGCAGCGGCCGAACCCGAGGTCGTGCCGACACCGGCCATCGGCGATCAGACTCGCGCCCAAAATACGTCCGAGCCGGAACCGGCCGTTCGCCTCGACCTGAAAAAGATCAGAGACAGTCTGGAGATTCCACGTTCCTCGGGCCATACCGCTTCTTTACAAACCTACCGATTTCGCAGCCATACCCTGGCCTGCGCCAACGACCAGGGAGAGCTCGGGTACAACCCGGATCTTCGGGGCGAATGCGGCGATTTGCGGGGGAGCCGACTGCAGTCGCACGACTTGAAGGGGAAGAATCTCTTTGGAGCCAACCTGAGCGGCATGGACCTGCGGAAGGCCGACCTCCGGGATGCGGTGCTGCTGAGAGCCGACCTGACCCAAGCCAAGCTTTGGGAGGCCGATCTGCGAGGGGCCGACCTGCGGGGCGCCAAACTGACCGGCGCGGAACTGATCAAGGCCAAGCTGGACGGCGCACAACTGGACGGGGCCGAGCTGGCTGATGCCAGCCTGACCCAAGCCGGCCTGGAGGGCGCCAGCTTGCTGGGCGCCAATCTGCAGGGCGCCGTCCTGAAAGACGCCCGCCTGAGCCGGGCCAATCTGCAGGTGGCCGACCTGTCCGAAGCAGTCCTGTTCGGCAGCGATCTGAGGAAAGCCGACCTGCGGGGGGCCAGATTGACCCGAGCCGCTCTGGTCGAAGGAAGGGAGGCCAACCTCTTTATTCCCCTTGCCGGCAACATCAGAATCGGCAAGACGCGGTTTGCAGGAGCCCGCTACGACGAGAGCACTCGATTGCCGTTCGATCCCCAACAGGCTGAGACCAGGAAAATGCAGGCCACCCAGACCCCCTCTGCCTACCATCGCCCCGAGTTCATGATGGAAACCGGGTCCGAGGAGTTTACCGTCAGCGACACCGCAGCGCTAACTCTCGCCTCCAGCCGGCCCGGCGGGGTGCCGACCGACAGCGAATGGCCGGATTTTTTGGAAGCCGTCCGCCGCAGGATCGATGCCTACACCCACGACCTGCCCAATTTCGTGTGTCGCCGCCGGACAGCCCGATTTGAGCGGCTGTTCCGAGGTTGGCAGGAAAAGGACCAGCTCCAGGAGGATCTCCTGTACTCGAACGGAGAAGAAAGGTACCAGCCCGTCCAGGGGCAAGGGCCGTCGGTCAGCCAAGACGGCGCTTATTCCATCGGGGAGTACGCCGCCGCCCTCCGAAACGTGTTCGCTCCCGGGAGCAGAACCTCTTTCCGTCTGGAGGGCGCCGAAGAATTCGCGGGGCATCAGACGGTGCGGGTGGCCTTTCGGGTTCCCCAGGAGACTTCCTCGATTCAACTGATCTACCAGGGCAATCCCCTGCGGGTGGGTTACCGAGGATTGTGCTGGATCGACGTCAACTCCTACCAGGTGGTCAAACTGATCAAGGAGACGGTGGATCTCCCCGAGGATTTCCCCATCAAGACCTCGGAGGTGAGCATCGCCTACGACCAGGTCCGGATCGGGGAGAACCAACACTGGCTTCCGATCAGGGCTCAGTTCAACATGTCCGTCGGCATCCTGCAGAGTGCCCGGATCCACACTCGAAACGTCACCCGGTTCACCGACTACAGACAATTCGAAACCGGCGTGAAGCTGGTGCTGGATTAGAGCATTGCAAAGGAGTTCAGGGAAACCTTCCGTTCGACGATCCCGCCGATGATTCCGACAGCGCCGAAATTCCCAAGACAGCCTTTGTGCGCCAGCATAGCCTGCTCCCCGGATTTGAGCATTTACTCCCGCCACTCATCTTTGCCTCCGGTTTTTACAAGACAACGCCTGCGCCGGGCATGGACACCATGACCCAGTTCGTCCCGGTGGTGCTGGACTCGAGGGGGAAGAACAACTCCCACTTCACTTCGGAGTTGGCCCTGACCAACCGGGGATCCGATGCGGCCATGCTCAACTTCACCTACACGGCCGAAGCCGGCGGGCCGAGCACCCCCGCCACCGCCACCGACATGCTGGGCCCCCACCAGCAGATGATCGCCACCAACGCCATCGACTATCTCAGGAGCCTCGACGTTCCCATTCCCGAAACCGGCAGCCGGGTCGGGACCTTGAGGAGCGAAAAACAGCGGACCACAAATGGCCTTCAGGCCGAGAGGGGCAAGGCTGGAGGATGCAAGTAACCCAATATCTCCGATCCGCTGCACGGGCAGCTTGCCTCTCCGCTTGACGGCCTCCGGCTCAGGATCGAAACTCGGCTGACCTGTCCGCCAACGTCCTGGATGGTCTAATGGATTCCTGTTAAATCAGAGAGATTCAATGAGGGAATGGAACTAGGCTGATCCGACTTAAGTCTATTATTATTAGAGTTTTACAGGCTACAGCTTATAGCCGCGCAGGAGCATCCTTCCGAGCCGCAGGGCCTCTTCAGAATCGACCCTCCCTTTCTGCACCCTTCTGAACAATGCAACCCGGTGGGCAATGCGGGTTTGGGCGGGCTTGGGCGGTTGCCGGGAAACTCCGGCGCTGTGCTATACTGCTCGCTCCTCGGGGCAGGCTCCCCGGGAATCGCACCCTTCCTGGCACCCGGCGAAGGTCCCAGTCAAGGAGCTGAGTTGCCCATTCCCAAGTCGCAAAAGATCTGGTTCAACGGACACTTCGTTCCCTGGGACGATGCCAAGATCCACGTTCTCTCCCACGTGGTGAACTACGGATCCGCCGTTTTCGAAGGCATTCGCTGTTACAACACGGTCAAGGGTTCGGCGGTTTTCTGCCTGGATAGACACGTGGAGCGTCTTCTGAATTCGGCCAAGCTCTACCGGATGCAGATCCCCTATTCCGCCGAGGATCTCTGCCAGGCCATCCTGGGCACCATTCGGGAAAACCGACTGAAGGAATGCTACATCCGTCCCATCATTCTCAGAGGCTACGGCGAGATTGGGGTCAACCCTCTGGGCTGCCCACTGGAAGTCGTCATTGCCGTCTGGGAGTGGGGTCGGTATCTTGGCAAGGAAGCTCTGGAGGAAGGCGTGGACGTCTGCGTCTCCTCCTGGAACCGCATCGCCCCCAATACGCTCCCCACCCTGGCCAAAGCGGGAGCCAACTACATGAACTCCCAGCTCATCAAGATGGAGGCCATGCAGGCCGGCTACTCGGAGGGCATTGCCCTGGACACCGCCGGCTACGTCAGCGAAGGCAGTGGCGAGAACATCTTTGTCATCAAGGAAGGCGTGGTCCTGACGCCCGCGCTGGCCTCCTCCGTCCTCCCTGGAATCACAAGGCGGGCAGTGATCGAGATCTGCCGCGACCTCGGCATTGAAGTCCGGGAGCAGGGCATCGCTCGCGAATTTCTCTACTTGGCGGACGAGTTGTTCTTTACGGGAACCGCCGCAGAAGTCACGCCGATCCGCAGCGTGGACAAGATCAGCGTCGGCAGCGGCCGCCGGGGGCCGGTCACCGCCAGAATCCAGCAACGGTTCTTCCAGATCGTTGAAGGCAAGAGCGATGACCACCCCGATTGGCTGGCCTTCGTATGATTCCGACAGCTCAAATCCTGCAAAACGCTCCGTGAGCGAGGAGCCCCGTCCACACGATTCAGAGGCCCTTTTCCAATGGGCGCTCCGGGCCCTGGGCCGAAAGATCCACTCCACCCGAGAACTGGAAGTCAAGCTGCTGGCCCGGACCGATGATGCGTCCGCGGTGGCCGGCGTCCTTGCCAGGTTGAAGGCGAGTGGCTACCTGGATGACCGGCAGTGCCTCGAGACCCTCGTCACCGTCCGTCTGCGCCGCGGCGCCTGCAGCCGATCCAGGCTGCAGAAGGAGATGGCTGCTCGGGGACTGCCCAGGCGCCTGGTCGACCAGGTGCTGGACGAGATGTTCCCGCCGGAAAAAGAGCTGGCCCATTTGCGGCACAGCCTGGAACGCAAGCTGGAGGCCTTGTCCGAGCCGCTGGATGAAAAAAGGGTGGCCAGGCTCTATAATTACCTGCTCGCCCGAGGCTTCCCATTGGAGGCCGTGCGGCGTGAATTCAGGAAGCGATTCCATCGACCCTTTGAATGGGCGGACTGAAGCAGCTCCCCGCCAGAACAGTTCGGCATAGAGGACACCGAAGTCGTGACCGGAACCGAAACCCGCAGGCAGTTCCTGGAATATTTTCAACAGAGAGGGCACCGCATCGTCAGGAGCTCCTCGCTGGTCCCCGCCGGCGATCCCACGCTGCTGTTCACCAATGCCGGCATGAACCAGTTCAAGGACGTATTCCTGGGACGAGAGAAGCGGGACTACCTTCGGGCTACCACCTCCCAGAAATGCGTTCGGGCAGGCGGAAAGCACAACGACTTCGAGAACGTGGGCAAGACCGCCCGGCACCACACCTTCTTCGAAATGCTGGGGAACTTTTCCTTCGGCGACTACTTCAAGTCGGAAGCCATCCCGCTGGCCTGGGAACTGGTGACCGAAGTCTATGGGCTCAAGCCGGAGCAACTCTGGATTACGGTCTACCGGGACGATGACGACGCCCACCGGATCTGGAACCGAGAGATCGGGGTTCCGGCCGACCGCATCTTTCGACTGGGAGAGAAGGACAACTTCTGGGCCATGGGAGACACCGGTCCCTGCGGTCCCTGTTCCGAGATGCACTTCGACCAGGGGCCGGCCGGCAGCGAGGCCGGACATACGCAATGCAGTTTTCCCTGCGAGTGCGGCCGCTTTGTCGAAATCTGGAACCTGGTGTTCATGGAGTTCGACCGGCAGAAATCGGGTCAACTGGTTCGCCTACCCAAGCCCTCGGTAGACACCGGCATGGGCCTGGAGCGAATGACAGCGGTGCTCCAGGGCAAGTACAGCAACTACGACACGGACCTGCTGAAGCCGTTGACGCAATTCGCAGCCGAAATAGCCGGACGGGACTACGGCGACGACAGGGCCGCCGACGTTTCCATGCGGGTGATCGCCGACCATGCCAGGGCGACGGCTTTCCTCGTCAGCGACGGGGTGGTGCCCGACAATGACGGCCGTGGCTATGTCCTGCGAAAAATCATGCGCCGCGGCATACGGCACGGAAGGCTCATCGGAATCCAGGACGAGTTTCTGCACCGGATGGCCGACAGGGTGGCGGATCTCATGCAGGACGCCTATCCGGAGCTGGCCTCCACCCGGGATTACGTGTCCAGGGTGGTGCGCCACGAAGAGCAGCGGTTCTCGTCCACGCTGCGGATCGCATTGGACCAGCTCGGCGACGTGCTGTCTCGACTGCAACCCTCCGGGAGCCAACCGCGCCGGCTGCCGGGCGAGGTCATGTTCAAGTTCTATGACACCTACGGCCTGCCCCTGGACCTGATGCAGGAGATCGCGGACGAAAATGGACTGATGCTGGACGAAGAAGGCTTCAACCGGCGGCTGTCGGCCCAGCGCGAGAGGGGGCGGGCCAGTTGGAAGGAAACGGCCACCGCTGCCGGCTCGGCGCCGCCGCCCACCGCCAAGAAGACCCGATTTCTCGGCTATACCCGGCTTGGCACCGACCAGTCGACCGTCACGGGAATCCTGATCGAGGGCAAGCAGACCGACTGGCTGCAGGCCGGAGAGGTGGGAGAGATCTTCCTGGACCAGACGCCCTTCTATGCGGAAACGGGAGGCCAAATCGGAGACACCGGGGTCTTGCAGGGCGCCGAGGCCGAGGCCGTCGTGCAGGATACCTATCCGGCTCCTCCCGGCTATTCCGCTCACCGGGTCAGGTGCGCAGGGGGAGCCCTGCGAGTGGGGGAAAGGGTCGAGGCCAGGGTGGACCCGATCCGCCGCGATTCCATCAGGAAAAACCACACGGCCACTCACTTGCTCCATGCCGCCCTCCACCGACTGGTCGGATTTCACGTCAAACAGTCCGGCTCCCTGGTGGCTCCCGATCGCTTGCGCTTCGACTTCACCCACTATGCGGCCCTTTCGCCGGAGGACCTCATCGAGATCGAGGACCTGGTGAACCGCAAGGTCATGGACAACCTGTCCGTCACCACGCTGGTTCAGGAATTGAGCCAGGCGGTGTCGGAAGGAGCCATGGCTCTCTTCGGAGAGAAGTACGGAGAACAGGTGAGGGTGGTGTCGGTGGATGGCTTCAGCAAGGAGCTTTGCGGCGGCACCCACGTCTCCCGCACCGGCGACATCGGATTGTTCAAGATCGTCAGCGAGAGTGGGATCGCCGCAGGGGTCCGCCGTATCGAAGCCATAACGGGCACCGGGGCGCTCCGCCGCTTTCGCGAGGACGAGGCACTGCTCAGCCAGTTGGAGGGGCTTTTCAAAGGCACTCGGCCCGAGCTGGTGGGGTCGGTCCGCAAGTACCAGGCCTCCATCAGGTCTTTGGAGAAGGAATTGCGGGCAATGCGCTACCGCCTGGCCCAGGACCGGGCCGGACAACTGCTGCATACCGCCAAGAACGTAAATGACATCAAGGTCTTGACTTCTGTGGTGGATCAGCTAGACAATGCCTCGCTCCGCAATCTGGCTGACGAGCTGAAGTCTCGGATCGGCCGGGGCGTGGTGGTGCTGGCCACTTCGGGTTCCGGCAAAGTCTCCCTGGTCGCGGCCATTACCTCCGATCTGACTCCCCGTCTCCACGCGGGCAGGATGGTCAAGGAAATCGCCTCGGTGGTCGGCGGGGGCGGCGGCGGCAGACCGGACCTGGCTGAAGCCGGAGGCAGGGACCCGAGCAAATTACCCCTGGCGCTGGAGGCGGTCGCCGACTACGTCGAGAGGCATGTCCAAGGGGCGGGTTGACCCGCCGATTTTTTCAGCAGCGCCCATGAATCTGCATGGTCGGGCCAACCGAGAAGGGCCCGCCGGTCATCGGTCCTTGGAGAAAGCGTTAGACTATTTCCGGTTCCGAACCATCTAAATGTCCTGAGAGAGAGAACGTTGCCCCATCATTCAGCTCCCGTTCCCATGGTTACCCCCACGAAAATCAACACTCCCGGTTGGAACCTTAACCGATACATGGCTTCGGCCGGTTGCCTGTTCACCCTGGTCGTGTGCCCGACCTCGATCGGCGGGGAGATCGACAGCTTCACCGGACCCGACGGACACCGCATATTTTCCAATACTCGAAACATTGCCATAGCCCCGGCCAGTTCTCCCACACTGCCCGAGCCGAGCCCGCCACCGAGGACTCGCCGAAGGGGGCAGCCTCCTGCCGGGATCGGACGACTCATCGATCGCATCGCCCGAAAGCACGGGATGGATCCTGAGCTGGTCAGGGCGGTGGCCAGGGTGGAGTCGAACTATAATCCAACAGCAATTTCCCCCAGGGGAGCCCTGGGAGTCATGCAGTTGCTGCCGGCGACCGCCAAGCGGTTCGGCGTGGCTGACGCATACGATCCCGCCCAAAACATCGAGGGAGGAATACGCTACCTCAAGTTCCTGCAGAATCGGTTTCCCGGCAACCTTTCCCTGGTGCTGGCGGCTTACAACGCGGGCGAAAATGCCGTCCGCAAGCATGACGGCATTCCCCCCTACCGAGAGACTCGGGACTACGTCCACAAGATCAGCCGGCTTTATGGCCAAGACCTGCCGGACACAACCGCCGGCGGAGTCAAACCGGATATCGTCAGCTACCGGGATTCGGCCGGCCGACTGGTCTATTCCAACCTGGAATCATCCTACCGATAGCGCCTGCCTGCTTGCTTGCCTGCCTGCCTGAAACAAACGAATAAAGACAAAAGAAAAAGAGGAATCCACGAAGGGACACGAAGAACGACGAAGGGACACTAAGGCGTTGAGGTAAACCGCGACGGGATTCCAAGGTCGCGAAAGGATTTTCGATTTCTGATTGTTTTACCCTCGAATGATCCGCCCCGTCGTGGGGGGCGGGGGCCCGGCTTGCCTGAAACAACCCCGGTATTGCCCTGAATGAGTCGCCCGTCGAAGAACCAGGGGTGCGTCCAAACACCTGCCACGCTCCTGCTACCTGCTGTCGCCGCCGCAACGGCACATCAAATTCCAGTGATGTCTACCGCCGTCCAGTAGAGTCTATAACTGTATTATTTATGAGTGTCTTATATAAGCTCTACTGTGGCTGGACCTGCCACGAACATCCCTTGCAATCCACTGCCATCCCTCATATAATGGGGGGATGGATGCTGTAACGGACTTCGCTCCGGTCCGACCTAAGACCAAGCCCACCGGCCGCCACCCCAGCAACGCCCTTTCGGCCGCCTTCCTGCGCTCCGCTCCGCCCGGAAGATACGCCGATGGAAACGGATTGTACCTCTTCGTCCAACCCAGCGGAACCCGCAGTTGGATTCAACGCCTCGTCGTCCGTGGCCGTCGCCGTGAGCTCGGTCTCGGCAGCGTCGCCTTGGTCCCCCTGGCAGAGGCCAGGGAGAAAGCCCTGGCCAACCGCAAGCTCGCCCGCCAGGGCGGAGATCCCCTTGCCGAGAAACGCCGCACCGAGGGCATCCCCACCTTCGCCGAAGCCGCCATGCGTGTGCTGGAGCAGAAGCGGGGCGGCTGGCGCGGCCGGCGTCACCATCGCGAGTGGATGTCGAGCCTGAGGCGGTTCGCCTTCCCGCGCATCGGCAAGATGCCGGTCTCTGAGGTTACGAGCGCCGACGTGCTTGAGGTCCTCACCCCCATCTGGCACCGGAAGCCGTCCAGCGCCCGGCGAGTGCGCCAGCGCCTGCGGGCGATCCTGGAATGGGCCGTAGCCATGGAGTTCCGCATTGACAACCCCTGCGACAGGATCGGCCCGGTCCTGGGTCTCCAACAGGACGTTACCGAGCACATGCAGGCTTTGCCGCATCGGGAGGTGCTTGCGGCTATCCGGACGGTGCAGGCAGCGACGGCGCCGGAGGTGGCCAAGCTGGCCTTCGTAGTTCCTGGTGCTGACGGAGGCCAGGTGGAGTGAGGTCCGGTGGGCCGAGTGGGCGGAGATCGATCGAGACGCTGGTGTATGGACCGTCCCGGCCAAGCGGATGAAGGCTAACCGCCAGCACCGGGTGCCGCTGTGCCGACGCGCCCTGGAGATTCTCGAGGCGGCACGGACCCTCGGCGACGGTCCTCTGGTGTTCAGCCGTGGGCAAGGGAAACCGCTCAATGACAAGGAGCTGCGGTGGCTGGTCCGCGAGCAGGGGATTGCAGCCGTGCCGCACGGGTTCCGATCCAGCTTTCGGGACTGGGCGGCCGAGGAGACCGACCATCCCCGAGAGGTGATCGAGGCGGCCCTGGCGCATGTGGTCCGCAACCGGGTCGAGGCGGCCTATGCCCGCTCCGACCTATTCGAGCGCAGGCGTGTCCTGATGGACGACTGGGCGCGTTACTTGGCCCCAGGGATCGGGTGCCCGCGCCAAGCCCAGCAACGGGACTTCGCCCCGTGCAGGCCAGGGTGAGAGCCAGGCTCGAAGTTCTCGGGAGAGGGAGACGGGAGCGGCGGGGGTGGTGGGGGGAGCAGGGGGAGTTCCCCCCGGTCGGGGGTTCGAAGGGGCCGAAGCCCCTCGCCAGCCCCAATGTATTACATTGGGTAGGCTGGCTCCCCTGTCTCACGGAGCGTGCCGTGCTCCGGCTGAGCACCCGTCTCGCAACAAGAAGCGCGCCTGGATCCGCCCCCTCCTCTTCCGGGGAACGCGACCGCATGTCGGGTCCCGATCTCGGACGGTGAGGTCCCCTCACAACCTCCTCCTCCACCTCTCCCAGGCTGTGGAAACTTCAGCAATGGTATCGAGTCGGGATCGGATGAGTCAAAGCCCTGGTTGGGGTCAAGTGACTATTATTCAGATACTTATGGACGACATCGGATGCCGGTGGACCGTATGGGCCGGCCATGGAAACGCGCCCGGCCTGAAGACGGTTGCCCACGCCTCAACGATCGGGCCAGTGCCCTGTCCGGATCGGCCGGGGCCTTGATCGAGACATGCCAACTGGATTCCCAACCGGTTGCCGGACGGCCGGGGAACCACAGCAGGTTGAAGGATCGCTTTGACAAGGTAACCGGAACCCGCCCTGCAGGTTCATCGTTCCTGGTCAACCCGCCGACGGGGCTGCGGGAAGTTGCGGGAACCCGAGCGCAGTCAGACCGGGTTTCCAGCAGGGGCGGCACTTTCCATAGCCGTCGCGCGTTCCATTGCCGCCACTGGATTCGCGTGTCTGCTACCAGCTCGCGGTGAGTCGGGCCAAGGCGCCGTGGTCCGTACCGCCGTAAGCCGGACTCTTGAGCCGCTGGGCGTCGACTCCAAACTCGAAGCTGGCTTCGCCAACCTGCATCCCCAACCACAACGGCTAGGGGCTTCGCCCTCTGAGAGAAAGGCGTTGTGTGTAGCAGGATCGCCGCCATGTTAGACCGCCACCCCCCGTCGGAAGGGTGGCGACCCATCTGACGGCATCTGCGTGACCCCCAGAGGCGCAATTCGTCGACCATTCAACAGTCATTCGGTGTGCCTGTTTCCTGCTCCGGTTCATCCCCGGGTCTGCGGGGAACAGGACCGTGACCACTATTCCCGAATGGCTGAAGACAGACCATCTCCGGGAGGTGATCGAGGCGGTCCAGGCGCATGCAGTCCGGAACCAGGTCGACGCGGCCTATGCCTGCTCGGACCTGTTCAAGCGCCAGCATGTCCTGATGGACGATTGGGCGTGTTACCTGAGGCCGACGGCGCGGAATTGATCACACCCCGCATGGAACGGTGACCGCGAAGCATGTTCCTGATGAGGGCATCATATAAGACCTCACCGTCATTGTATTGGCGGAGCCGTCGTTCCAAGACGATTCCCGGGCAATTCGAGTGCTCCGCGCTCGGCTTGTCTGAGGCAGTGTCAGGGCCATCCAGGCGTAGGTGCGGACGAAGGTGGCTCGCAACAAGGGTGTCGGTGGATTCCAAGACGGTTGTTGATCTAAGATGGGTGTGTCTGTAGAGCACGGGCACCACCGCTGATTCCTATTATAACCTCAGACGATGGCACTCTATTCGATCGACAATCACGGCGAACACCACAAGATCACACACATCCCCCATCAGTCCGAGTTTGACGCATGGTGTTCGCGACTTTCTCCTATCCAGTTGCGGACGATCCGTATCGAGCTTCAACGCATGATAGCGGGTGACGAAATTCACACGGCTGGCTGGATGCCGGGGAGTGACTGGACGGGTACGGTCTGGGAGCCGGTCTACGCAAACGCATGCCAGTACGACACGGTCGCTGCCGGGCTCTGCTTCGGGTTGTTCGTCTGGGAGGCGGCGATGAATCATTCCGACAGGTGGTCGTTCGGAAGGTACGAGAAGGATGGCATACCGATTCGGAGTATGACCTATTTCCGTATTCACTTGAACAGCTAGGTGAAGCGCGGGACGCCGTCCTGATAAAAAAAAGCCGTTAGCGTGCGCCATATGACAGACGACATCCCCAAGCGGAACCAGGTGGAGAAGGAGGACGTTCTGGCAACGACAATCGAAACAAGCGAGGCAGGCAAGGAAGGATCAATCCAGCCTACACAAAGCGCGAACAACACAGCTAGAGCGATGAAACAGCAGATCGCAGCGGTAAGCTGGGTGGAGCAGAATCGCGGGTCTAGGGAATGAAGCTTTCGGAAAAGACACTTGAACTCAATATCTGCGCGCAGGTGCACACCGCCGTGTTTCCACGTGCGCGTTTGATCTGGTTTGGGCTAACACAGCGTCAGGAAGCACGCATGGGATTCGATACCTGTGCGAAGCTCGGCGGTAGGCTTCTCCTTTTTCAGTTTAAAGCATCGAACCATCGTCTCCGGAGCGGAGAGCGCAAGTTCCAGCTAGACCATGACCAACTGCTCGCCTTGCGCGGCCTAGCAGGAGGTGCAATGCGCTCAGTGTTTTATGCCTTTCCCCTAGTTGGTAATACGCAGGAACTGAGGAGATCCACGAATCTATTGAAAGAGACCTGGCTCCTCGACGTCTCAGGCCTACCTACACTGCCCGCGCCGACAAAGAAGGACGGCACAATCCGGCGAAATCGCCAGCACAATGCCTATGTTCTTCCCCAAAGCGTGACTATTCTTTCTGACCCCGTTGAAGCGCCACTTATCCAAATGGGTCAATTCGCAACAAACAGTTTTCCCGGTATGGACGGAGTGACCTATTCGGAGCTAGACACCTTTGGCAGATTCTGGGATATGACAACGCACTTCTCACGCGGCGCGCGCGGCCTTATCGTTTACTAGGACGGCACAGCCGGCAGACCCCGTCCGTGCCTTTTAATTTTGAACAGTCACGTCAAGACCTCATCGCCAAGCAACGCCCAACGGTCGTAGTGTTCGCTGTCGAGACAAGCGACGACATAAGTAAGTATTCGTTCCAACCTGCACTCTTAATTCTCTATGCCAATCCGGCCAAGGCGTCGAGTGTCCGTATTTCCTGCGAACTCTCGCGAATCACAGCGTCTACGACTTTGCCTGCGTATTTGAATGACACTTGAAAGAACTCTCGGTCCTGTCGCAGCCGATGCTCCCTCAGGGCGTCGTGGACCAGCCCTTCCGCAAGAGAAGGGTCGGACACCCTCCAGCATCGCCTTACGCCAAACGGTATCGCTACGCCTGTTGCAGCGTTGATCTCCTTGACCCGTTCCTCTACTGAACGAGTTGTCATCCCAACTTTCAAGAGGTTCCGCATTTCGCGCGTCGACAGAATGTAGATCCAACCAGCACCAGGTTCATCCACTATCTTAGCTGTTCCGAGAAGTACAGAGAGACAACGCCGGCTTGGAAGACGACGTAGGTTGGTTTTCGTTGTCTCGTATGTCGTCTTGTGTCCCAATTTGATGGCAGTACGGAGATGAGAAAGCTCCTGAGCGATAACGCGCGATATCCGTCGAGACGGATATCCGAGTTGGCCGGCAACGGTAAACCAATCCCACTGATCCTCTCGCACGATCCTATTGAACAAGCCCTTGACTACACTCAGGGATTCCATCACTAGAGGATCAACGTTGGGTGCCGTACTCTTGTGTTCCAAGATCCGTAGAGTACACTCAGACGCGGCGCGGCGACTCTCTTGGACTGCTGGCTTTGGAGGCGACATGCCGAAGCCCCATCTTTCGGAGACGACCGGAAACAGGGCGCTGTCGTTTGTCATGGTCAAGGATGCTATCACACCCTCGGAGGGTGGTCGAAGGGGTGTGGACTGGTCGCCATGGTTGCGGGCGGCGCGTTGGTCTTTCTACACCGCCCTGACCTCCAGAGGCGGAAATCGTCGATCAATCCTGCCACGGCCGAGGCCACCCTTTCCACCTCCGACTGGAGGGTCTTCCCCGTTACTGGATCAAGGCCGCGCCATGGCGTTCGACGGTGTCCCGATCGGCATCACCGATGGCTCGCCGGAGGAAGGTCACTTCCTGGGAGGTTCCCCTTTGTCGCCCGCTACCCAGAACTCAAGCCTCCACCAGGACGGTCCAGGAAGTGCAGATCCAAGGCCATCGCCGCCACCCCACTGCCAGCATCTGCTCCCCTCGAAGGCTTGAGGTCTGCGCGCTTCCGCGATGGCTTCTGGGCACGCTTCCATGCAGGTACCAATCCCAATGCCTTGGCTTAGAACCTCGCTGGCCTCACCATCACCGTCCGGGACAGAAGCGGCAAATCCTGATCCGCGACCGGCACCGAGGTCGTCCAGCAGCCCGCCGACCACCTCTTGGTCCGCACCCGAAAACTCGGTCAATGAGCACGGGTCAATTCCGGCCTCGCTCCGTTGGATAGGCATTGCCACACATAACCGCTGGCTCCTTTCAACGACGGTGAATTTTTCGCGTCCAATATCCAATGGTTACTACTGTACCGTCTGCCGCTACAACAGCATAAGGGGGATCTGTTCGCTCGAAGTTTTTCGGAACAGCTTTTAAGATTTTCAGAATGTGCTGGCGGTCTCGTGCGTTTGCAATCCAGATTTGCGAGTCGTTTCTGCTTTTCAACGAACGCCTAAATTTCCCGAGCAGCATGACCTGCCTCTTGCCCTGGCCGGCCCCTGGAGAGGTCGCCCTGCTAGACTTGATTCAATGCTTTACACATGCGTGCCCTTGGGAAATGAGGTTAATATCCAGCACTACGAACCCAAATGATTGACAGCCGCTCGTTGTCGCAGCCTTGCTTACCTAACTTGCAGTCCTGACTTGCAGTCCTGAGTTTATTAGTTGTTCCTTGGCAATAGCCGCCAGCACAAAGGATTTTGTCCTATCGCTGTCTATCATCTGTGCGAGCGCGAACGCATGTGCAAAGTCTCTTGTTTCCGCTTGCGCCTGGGCGATTCTCGCCCGTAGTGAGTCCTGGACCACCCTATCGGCGACTCTCTCTGCCAGTGTGACCGCTTGGGAGACACTCCTTCGAGCCCTGGTGCGATCTCCTGTCTGTGCGTATCCCTTAGCTTCGGCCACAGCGATGTTCGCCAGCACCCAGTTTCGACTGTCTTCGTCGGTGATCATCTGCGCAACCTTCTGCGCTCGTGCAATACCCCCTGTTCTAGCTTGCGCGTTGGCAATGTCAGCCAATACGCACTCGCCGAATTCCTTGTCGGTAATCGTCTGTGCGACATCGACCGCCAGCTCAACGCCCCCCGTCTCGGCTTGCGCGTTGGCAATGTCGGCCAATGCACCATTGCGAGCCCCTACTCCAATATCCAACTCTGGGAGCTTCTGCGCTTCCGCGACCGCTTGCGAGAAGATCTCCTGGGCACCGGCGCGGTCACCCTTCCGGGCTTGAGCCTTGGCTTGGGCTACAGCGACATTTACCCGCACGCGGTTCCGACTGTTTTCGTCGGTGATCGTTCGGCCGACCGTCTGCGCTTGCGCAATGCCCCCTGTCGCGGCTTGCGTCTCGGCAATGTCGGCCAGTACCCAGTCCCTTCTGTTTACAATGGTGATCGTCTGCGCCACTGCCAGGGCCTGTTCTACGTCCCCGGTGCGGGCCTGTTCTTTGGCGATGTCGCCGAGCACCTCGTAGCGACTCTTCCCATAATCGTCCATCTCTGGGAGCTTCTGCGCTTCCGCGACCACTTGCGAGAAGATCTCCCGGGCACCGGCGCGGTCACCCTTCCGGACTTGAGCCTTGGCTTGGGCTACAGCGACATTTGCCAGCACGCGGTTCCGACTGTTTTCGTCGGTGATCGTTCGGCCGACCGTCTGCGACTGTGCAATGCCCCCTGTCGCGGCTTGCGTCTCGGCAACATTGGCCAGTACCCAGTCCCGGTACCGTTGGTGGGTGATCGTTTGGGCGAGCTCTTGCGCTTGCGAAAGAGTCTCTTGAGCACCTGTGCGATCCCCTGCCTCGGCTTGCTCCTTGGCGATGTCGATCATCGGTCTGACTCGTTCCTCTTGAGGGGTGACCATCTGCACCAGCGCCAGGGCCTGCTCTACGTTTCCGGCACCGGCCTGTTCTTTGGCGATGTCGCAGAGCAGTCCACGGCGACTCCATCCTTCATAGTGGTCCTCTTCGGGGAGAGCCTGCGCCGCAGTGAATGCTTGGGAGAAACTCTTCCGAGCTCCGGTGAAGTCGCCCGCTTGGGCCTGGAGCTTGGCGATATCGACCAAGCATGTGACGTAATCCTTTGCATGGAAACTTGACTCAAGCCCTTTAAGCACTAGCGTGAGCGCCTGGTCGATGACACACTCATAAGTCGACCAAGCAGCCGCGAGACCAGTTGCCAAAATGGCTAGCCTCCCAACCTGCTGCTCCTTGGCGGCAAGTGGTTGGGTGAGTTCCCTTAGGTCCGTAGTGTTATCCAACTTGGCCAATTCCTCAGCAACGGCCGACAGACCTCGGATCTTTTGTTCCTTGTCGGTGATTGTCTTCGTAAGTGTAAACGCCTGCGCAATGGCACCGGCTTGGGCTTGTACCTTGGCGATTTCAGCCAACACGCCATCCCGAACATCTTCACTGTCAATCGTACGGGCGACCTCAAGTGCCTGTGCGATATCCCCAGTCTCGGCTTGTGTCTTGGCGACTTCCGCCAGCGCCCCATCCCGCATGTCTTGATCATCGATTGTTGAAGCAATCTCGACCGCCTGCTCAAAATCCCCCGCCTCAATACGCGCCTTGATGATAACGACGAACATACCCGCCCGTAGTTTCTGAATGCTTATCAGCTGCGCAAGGGCCAGCGCTTGCTGGGTGGTGTCTCGTGCTCCCGACAGATCCCCCGCCCGAGCCTGTCCCTCGGCGATTCGGCCGAGAACCCAGGCCCGCTTGCCTTCGTTACGAATCCTTCGTGCCAGCTTCAGCGCATAGGTAATGGTTTCTTGTGCGCCCGACAGATCCCCCGCCCGAACCTGCGCTAAAGATAGATCGGCCATTGCCCCGGCTTTCCCCTCTCTGTCGGAGAACTCCTTGGAGCCAACAACCATACTCTGCAGGTTGCGAGTTATCGCACAGGCACGCCACCCTCTGTCGTGTCTAATCGTTTGCTCGACAGCTGGCATACGTGGAATGTCACCGGACTCGGCTTCTGCGCCGACAAGGCGAACCAGTGACTGGGCTTGAACCTCAGAAATTTCCGCTAACGTTCGAGCCTCCCACCCTTCGTATCGGAGTATCTTGATGATCATCAACTTCGCCAGGAAGACGCCGATCGTCAGGAACCATAACCACCCTCTATGCGTGAGCCTTCGTGCGACTGTATATGCTTGGGAAAAGCTCTCTTTGGCGGCAGTGTGGTTCCCCGCCCGAGCTTGTCCCTCGCCAATGGCCCCAAGCACCCGGACCCGTTCCCATTTGTCGGCACTCATTCGCTCAAGCGCCTCCATTATGTCCCTGGTCTGCGCTCGTTGCTTTGCGGCCACGCCCATCAATGCAAGGATTTGTTTGTTAGCCTCGATGTCGTCATTTTGTGAACCTCGACTAAACGGATTCAACCACATTGGACCCAGTATTGCGGCCTTCCGCCATTCGTTGGTGATCGTTCGCGCCGCCACGACCGCCTGGACATTGCCGTCCTCTTCACCGACGTGCAGCAGCGCTCGGTTTTGTGCCGCGGTGATTTGAGCCAGCAGCTTGATCCGTTCCGACTCCGAAGTGATCGTTTGCAACACCCCGAATGCCTTCGAGAAACTCTCTTGGGCACAAGTGCGATCCCCCAACCGTGCCTGCGCCTCGGCAATGTAAGCCAGTTGGTTGACGTAGTCCTCTCTATAACTTCCGTTGATGCCTGATTCCTTCGAAAATTCCTCCCTTTTCTCTCCTCTTGCCTGCGCCAACACAACCGCTTGGGCGAAGTTCTCCAGAGCACTGACACGGTCGCCAGACCGTGCTTGCGCTTCTGCAATGTCCGCCAGCAATCGGGGTCCATTGCTGATGGTTCGCGCTACGGCGAGTGCATTGGAGAGACTCTCTTGAGAACCAATGTCGTCTCCCGACCGTGCTTGTGCCTCGGCAATACCCACCAGCACCTGAACACCTTTCTCGTTCTTCTCGAACACTCCCTCGTCAATGATCGTCTGTGCAATAACAAGCGCTTGCGAGATGACAGAGACATAAGCTGATCGGGCGGCCTCACTCTCGGTGACCGTACGGTCGGCGGACGGATTTCGATCAATGATTTTCTGGAAGACGGCTTCTGCCTGCTCGAGTAGCTTCAGTTTGTCACGCACGTCAGCCTCGGTCCGAGCGGCCTCGAAGAGCCCGACAGCCTGGACAAACATAGATTTCATATACGACTCTCCGTTCGCATTAAAGGATGGTAGTGAGCCGCCAGGGAATCGAACTCCGAACCTGCTGATTAAGAGTCAGAATAGACAGATGTTTTGAGAGGTCCCATTTAAGCACAGATATTCCATTAACTGATGGAATATCCAGATTGTATTTGAAAGATTTCCCTGCCCCACGATTTCTTCGGACAGTGATTTGAAAAACTATAGCAGAAGCTATCGGACGGGAGGATCACGCTATGTCCAGAGGAAGAAACGGGGGACCTAGGGGCGCGAAGGGAACCGATAAGGCGACCGTAGCGCGCCGCGGGTCCGTAGGTGGTAGGAAGGGCCGGTGATCAAAAATAGTATGGACCGAACCGCTGGCACTGCATTGGCTATGGATATCGCATGGCGGGCTCAGGATCCACTTGGCGGATCCTCTTGACGGATCCAGACTCCGAGACTCAGGGTTGATACTCAACTGAGGTGTCCGCAAGTAACTGTTCGGCCAACCCGTGGAGTCTATCCGCCGTCCGGGGGAGGCGTAGCGAGCAGAACCGGCGGATCGCCTGCGATTGCAGGCACCTCCAACCTCGTCCGGGTCCAAGCCATCACTGCCTGACCGAACCGTTACTCCCTATACGGCCAAGAAGAGCCAGGGGAATCCGTTTTTTTCTAGGGGCATAATGTGGGGCAGGACACCGTCTTGAAATCCATAAGTCCTTTGTATAAAGTGCGTTACATCAATGGCAGATAAAGTCCGCAGGGATCACTGTGGTGAGAGCGACCTCCCCGCAAGGGGGGGAAAGGGTGTCGTTTTCCCTGTCACCCTTTTCCCTCCCCCGTGCCGCACCAGCGGCCAAAAAGGGGGGGTCGCTCTCACCACCAGCACCCCTCTCGTGCGGCGCGCCGTTGCGCTGGGCGAGGGGGACACGCGAGGCGCAGCCTCGCTTTGCTTTTCCGCAACGGTCGCGAGGAATCCGTGTCGTCCCGCGTCTGATGCGGCATTTCGGGAAAGTCCCGACCACAGTGGCGTGGGCTCCGCCCTCTGAGAGATAAGCGTTGTGGTTGTCAAAATCATGTCACCCTTCCATGTCACCCCCCCTTCTGAAAGAGTGACACCCATCTGACGGCATCTGCTTGACCCCCAGAGGCAGAAAGCGTCGATCATTCCAGCGTCATGGGGAGAGCCTGTTTTGTGCTCCGATTCATCCCCGCGTCTGCGGGGAACGGGACCGTGACCGGTATTCCCGAATGGCTGAAGACGGATCAGTTTCCTTACTGGCGACGTGGTCCTCTGACCCCGAACCGGTGTGGTCTCTCGTTGCCTCCGTTTCTCCGGGGAGCGTTGCGCCCGACCGGTGCTTGGCGGCACGTGGTAGATCTCGCCCATCTTCGGCGCCGCTAGAAAACCAATGACTCCAGCAGGAAGGGTTAAGGCCGCGTGGGTTTTTGCCATTGTTGAATCGGAGACGTAGTCGAAACTAGCGCTGGCGCTCAGCAAGCCCTGAAGTATACCGAAAGCGGCGCCCAGGGCTACCCACCCCTGGTACCGTTCGAAGATAGGGCGGTAAACCAAAACTTTGCGCAAGGCTTGCTTCTGCAGGGTGCGTGTTTTGCCATTGGTACAGTCGTTTTCCCGGGTGCCAAGGTTCCGCAGGAGCACAGGGTCTCGGTGGCGCCGCCAGCGACAGCTGTCTTGCGGCTGTTGACTTAGCGCTGTTCCAGTACGATACTTAATGAAAACTCGTATTGACTAATTAGCGAGCCTTTTGCAAAATTCGCAGATAGCGGGAATTTTCACGGGGGGAAAGATCAAGGAGGGCAGGTGGAAGGAGGGGCAAGACCACTGTCTGTTGTATCATGAAGGTGTCTGAACCACATGATGAACGGAGGTGGAACTTGCCCCTTAGGGAAACCCTATCACGACACTGGTTCCGGTTTCAACGAGAGCTGTTTCCCCTGCTGGAGGAGGTTTTGGGGCCTCTGGGAGAGCGTTACCAGCGGCTGGTGCAGGTATTGGAGTTGGTGCGGGTGGAGGAGTTGCTGCCTTACAGTCGGGGCTGGCGTGGCCGGCCGCTGGAGGATCGGGCAGTGCTGGCGCGGGCCTATCTGGCGAAGTCGATGCTGGAGGTGGAGACCACGCGGGGTTTGGTGGAGCGGCTGAGGAGTGAGGGGAGGCTGCGGCGGCTGTGCGGCTGGGAGAGGGCGTGGGAGGTGCCGAGCGAGTCGACCTTCTCGCGGGCCTTTGCGGAATTCGCTGAGAGCGACCTGCCGGGGCGTTTGCACGAGGCATTGCTGGAGGAGACGCTGAAGGGCCACTTGGCGGGGCATGTGTCGAGGGACTCGACGGCGATTGCGGGACGGGAAAAGCCAGCGGCCAAGGCTGCCCCGGAGGCCAAGCGGAAGCGCCGGCGGGGCCGGCCGCCGAAGGGCGAACGACGGCCCAAGCGGTTGAGCCGGCTGGAGCGGCAGGGGTCGATGACGCTGGAGGAAATGTTGAAGGAGTTGCCCAAGGCCTGCGACATCGGCGTCAAGCGCAACGCCAAGGGGCATCAGGAGAGCTGGACCGGCTACAAGCTGCACCTCGACGCCATTGACGGCGGGATTCCGGTCAGTTGTCTGCTGACCTCGGCCTCGGTGCATGACTCTCAGGCAGCCATCCCGCTGGCGACGCTGACGGCAAGGCGGGTCGAGAGTCTCTACGACTTGATGGACAGCGCCTACGATGCGCCGGAGATCCGGGCCTTCAGTGAGAAGCTGGGGCATGTGCCGATTATTGACGTCAACCCCCGCCGAAGAGCTGCCTTGAAAGCCGAGCGGAAGCGGGAGGCACTGGCCCGGCGCTGTATCGGCCAAGTGACTCCCGAGGCGCGGCGCTACCGGGAACGCTCGACGGTGGAGCGGGTCAACGGACGGCTCAAGGAGGAGTTTGGCGGGAGGCAGGTGAGGGTTCGCGGCCCCGACAAGGTGAGGTGCCACCTGATGTTCGGCATTCTGGCCCTGACGGTGGATCAGTTGATGCGCCTGACGCTCTGAAAACCGGGTTGCCACCCCCAACCGCACAGCAGGTTCGCCCGCCTCAAGGCCGGGAGCGGGTAAGCTGTGCCTGCGTCCGGCGACCGCTGGCCATCCGGCCATCAGATTCGGGCTTTTTCCTTCAAAAGGGTCTTTGCAGCTGGGTTGTCACCGCCGGAACATCACTGTTGCCAGCCCAATGTCATGCCCGATTCCGAATTTTGCAAAAGGCTCTAGCTTCTTTCTTGAGGAAATTGCTCCGTCGCCAGGCCCAAGTGGCAAGCAAGTGTTAACCCCATGTCTGGCGATTTTCACGTTTTGGCTACTTCGAAGACTAAGCGAACCGCCAAAGATTGTCCTCAACCGGAAGCTGGATCGGTTGTTTGAATAGAGATTGGCTCCCCTCCCCTCCCGCGCCATCGGGGAGCCCTGCGGGACAGTCCCACCCCGGACTGTCCCGCGACTAAGGAGGAGTAATGAGAGCCCTTCTACTCATCATGGTTGTTTCCTTACTGAGCTGTACTCCATCTGCGTATAAAGTCTCACCTGAAGACAAGGAGTTTTTCGACACACTGGTTCAGGAGTCAGACGACTACGAAAAGCACAAAGAGGCTTTCGTTGTCGCTGCTTTTGGCGTACTGCGCGGAGGGCCGTGTGCTCCGAATGAGATCAAGGAACAGGGGGGCTGGAAGAGGTATTCACGTATGTACGGTCCGGAAGACGACATGGAAGACCCTAATGCCGGGGCTCAAGTGTATAGGATGGAATGTGGGTCTGAGGAAAAGCGCAAAGAGGTTATATTGGTCCCAGAGCACCTGGATGGGGGAGTGCTCATTAAGCCTAGGCCGGATGTAGAAACTGTAGGCCTGAACAAACTGCGCAGGAGCTTTGAGTGATGGAGGAAGAACCCGGAATTGTTTGCGACATTGTTGTTTCGCCTATCAGTCTCAGTCTAAGCGTTTTGTTTTTCTTGATTTTCTGGTGGGTGTGGAAAGACGTAGAGAGGATTCTGGCAGAGCTTCGATCTATCCACACAACAATCAGTACTCAAGTCGCCCCACCAACTCCCTCCAAGTCAAACTCCGACCCCCCAATCCCATGGAACACCTTAGCCGTTTGGTCAATGATGTTTAGTGGACGCATGTTGCTTCTCTGACTAAATTCCTCCAATTAACGTGGCAGGTGCTTCTTGCTCCAGTAGTGGTAGGTCCCGTAGTATACCCGCTTCAGCAGCGCCCAGAAGCTCTCTACGCCATTAGTGTACGTTGCCCCTTTGACGTACTCTCCGCGTGGGTGCCTCACCTTATCAAGGTTCGGCAACCCATCGTAGGCGCTGATTCCAGATATTACAGCACACTACCGGCCCGACAGTGACAACGGCGTGGGCGTTTACGAAAGCATGCTGTGGACTCATCAGGAATGGTCTCGAAAGTTGGCCTTGTACCGCTCCCGATTTCTTCGACGATTTCTTCGACAGATAAGACCCACCATACTCAACCGGCCGGTTGCAATGCAAGCCGGACTGTCGAAGTATTTGCGGTCGCTTGGGACCAGCACCATCTCGACCGTAACAAGCGTGTTCTCCAGGCTTGGGCATCCCGAGACACGGCAACGGTCGCGACACGAGCAGTGGGGCTCCGGCAGGCGATCGGTGATGCCGGTCGGGACGCCGTCGAACGCCATGGCGGCCTCGATGTTATTGTGGAGAAGATCGACCAATGGGAACAGAAAAACCCGGCCTCCAACGGTCGTGGAATGATTGACGATTTCCGCCTCTGGGGGTCAAGGACGTGGCGTCGTATGGGTGACACGGTTACAAATGGGGGGTGGCGCAGGCAGGTGGTGCACGATTTTGACAATTACAAATCTGCACTATCAGAGGGCGCACCCCTCGCCGTTGTGGTCGAGGCTATTCTTGGAAATCCGCATTGGACGCGGGTTGGCACGGATTGCCCGAGTCCTCTGCGGTAAAGCGCCGTAGGGCGTCGGCCTGCGTGTCCCCCGCCTCGCACGGCGCCTCGCCGCACCGCACGAGAGGGGGAGGAAGTGGAGGGAGCGACCCCCCCTTTTTGACCGCTGGTGCGGCACCGGGCAGGGGGAGGTGGTGCACGCCAAAATCCACCACCTCCCCTCCCCTTTTGGGGGTCGCTCCCTCCACAGTGATCCCTTGCGGGAAGGCCTCCAGGCGCGCTTTCGCGCTCATGGAGGAGGAGTGTCTACTCCGTGTGGCTTTGTGTAGCTTTGTAACCTGTTTGTTGCTCTATGTGTTGTTGTGTGCCTTTTTGTTGCACCATGTTCCACTTCATATCCCCGTCTCTCCCGAAACCCGTCAAGGTCTCCAGCGCCTCGGCATCCAGCGGCACTTCAACGTCGGCTCCTGGCTGCGCGCCCTCGTCGATGAGTCCCTCGAAGAACCGAAGACCACAAATGGCCCAGAGGCCGAGAAGGGCAAGGCTGGAGGAGGCTCACAACCCAATATCTCCGATCCGAACCCAGGGGCAGCCTACCACCCCGCTCGACGGTCTCGGACGCAGAGTCTCGGGGGTTGCAACATCGTAAGACCTGTCCACCGTAACCGTTCGGTCAAGCCGTGGGGTCGACCTCCTCCGGGTTTGTCCTTTATGCCGACCGAGCAACCGACGAAGCGTCCCCCTTCCACCTCCATCGGGACTGGGGGCAGAGAGCGGAGATGAGACCCGTGGTGTCGGAACGATAGGGTCGGTTCGCCAGCTGTGTAGAGGGGTTTCGCGGCTGGCGAGCACCCTCGGCTGGCCTGTCCGGGGGGTGGTCCAGCCGCTGCGTTGGTGGCTCAGCGGCGACACCGATGCAATGTGGCTTGATCGCTGTGGGGAGGATGACGACTGACCGTTCTTCCACGGCTTGACCGAACAGTTACTGTCCACCAACGTCCTGAATAGTCCAGTGGATTCCCGTTCAATTAGAGGGATATAATGAGGGGATTACAACAGGACAAACCACAGTAGGTCTATTATAATGAGCAGTTACAAGTTTTCTATTGTAGTCGCCGCCTACGCGGCTCGGGGGGACTTGCCCTATTCCATGGGCTGACGCCCACGGCTAAGCGCTGCCGCCGCCTTGGCGGCTGTCTGGAACCCCGGGCTGACGCACGGGAGATAATCATTTAAATAAGCATCCCGCGTCCGAGCAATGTCTTGACTTCGGAGAGAGCGGCGAAGCCGCGGTTGAGCCAGGTCTGGGGAGGAAACCCCTCCTACAGACCTTCCTTATAAAGCGGCGTAGCCGCGCCAGCACTTAGCCCCGGGCGTTAGCCCGGGGGCGTGTGGACCCTGCACTGCCCTAGCCGCGAAGGCGGCGACTTAAAAACCGCGTTCCGAGACCCCACGGCCTCCCCAAAGCCACGCCTGTCAGGAACTCCCCTGTTTTACTCTCGTATGATCCGCACACCTGGGCGGGGGCCGGACTTGTCTGAGAATATGCTGCTCTAGGAGTCTGCGCCGCAGGACGATTTCGGAAGGTGGGAGAGCGAGAGAATCTTGTCGAAGAACTGTTCGAAGGAGTGCTTGGGAGCCGCTTTGGCGTCGATAGAGTCTCAAGCCACCTGCGGGCTCCCGGAATGGCAGGTTGAGGACCGTCCTGGTCCTCTGGATTAGGTAGAAATCCCTTGCTTCAGGCCGCCATCAACGCACTCATCCTCTTGATGTTGAGAGCCAGACACACCAAGTCCCACTCCCCTTGCACTGACTGCAAGCCCCGCAGACTGAACCGTCGAAATCCCAGCCCCTCCTTGATCCACCCATGGGGGGCTTCGGCAATCCACTTCCGCCGCGCATAGGCTACCTGACCGGCCAGACTCGCCAGCTTCTTCCTCATACGACTCCTGGCCGGATACCGGCCGGGATTGACGTCCACCGCCCGCTTCCCCTCACGCCCCAGCGCCACGTAACCGTCCACTCCCCTCGCTTCCAGTTCCTGCAAGTCCCCCTCATTGCAGTAGCCCGCATCCGCCAGCACCTGTTGGGGTGTCTCCTCGAAGGTCTCCTCCACCTCCTCCAACAACCCCATCATCTGTCCCTGATCGCTCGCCTGCGCCGTTACCTCGGTGGCCACAATGATCTGCTGCTCTCCGTCCACCGCCACCTGCGCGTTGTAGCACTGCTGGAACCCCTCCGTGCTGGTCTTCATGATCCGGCTCTCCGGATCGGTGAAGTTGCTCTGCGCCTTCTCCTCCACTTCCCCGTAGTCCCGCTTGTACGGTCTTCCCCCTTTCGGGTTCCGCTCTTGCCCCGGTTTCCGGCCCCGTTCGTCGTCGGCCTCTCGCTGCGCCGCCTCCAGCCGTTGCTTGGCCGCCTCGATCGCCGCCAGCCGGTCTTCCCGCCGACGCAACTCCTCCGGCAACTCGTCCCCACGCCGGTCTTCCCCGTAGCGCTCATCTTCCTCCCTGTCCTCCCGCCGCGCCTTCTTCAACAACTCATGGATCTCTTCCCTCAGTTGCCGCTCCCGCTCCCGCATCCGACCATAGCTCATCGCCTTGCGCCGGCTCGCGTTCGCCCGCACTTTCGTCCCATCGATCCCCAAACGCCCCAATCCCACCATCCCCATCTCCCGTGCCAAGCTCACCACCTGTACGAACAGCTTCTTGAAGTCCTTCAAGTGTCGGCGGCGAAACTCGCTCAGCGTCCGATGCTGCGGAAAGTTCCCCGCCGCCAGCATCCGAAACGCCACGTCTTCCTCCAGCTTCCTGGCGATCTTGCGCGACGAGAATACCCCCGTCGCATAGGCGTAAATCAACACCTTCACCATCATCCGCGGCTCGTAGGGCGAGTTGCGCCTCCCGTCCTCTTCATAGGGCTTGTAAAATGCTCTCAACTCCAGCCCATCCACCAACTCACTCACCTGATGGGCCAAGTGCCCTTCCCCTACCCACTCCCCCAGGTCCGGCGGCAACATCAACAGCTGCTTCGGTTGATACGGGCGAAACCTTATCCCCATCCACCACCTCCAATGTTCTCTCTGTGCCCCTTATTGTATCATTCAGCCCTGATGGGTTTTCTGCGGCGCAGACTCCTAGCCGGCTTTCTTGAGAGCGGCGTAGCCGCGGCAGCACTTAGCCGTGGGCGTCAGCCCATGGGAAACGTCGCCTATGGGTGTCGAGCCGCGTAGGCGGCGGCAGCAAATGCCGGTGTGCCCAAGTGAAGCACAAGCCGACGCAATGATGTTTATCCTGTTTATCCTGTGCATCCATGTTCAATAAGTAGAAAACCGGTTTAGCACGACATGGCTCTTGTTCCCGACAGGGCGGGGGCGGGTCTCTCCACTCTCCACTCCCCGATCCCCACTCTCCCTCACTCCGCCACTGCCTCCACGGCTACGCGGGTCAGGTAAGGCGTCGCATGTCCCCGCCCCGCTTTCAGCGTCGCCCGGTACTGCAGCCAGCGATCTTCCTTCCGGACGGCCAACTCGCCACCTGGTCCCGGCTCCCGCCAGCCTGCTTGCGCCAGCGCGGCCGAGGTGCCGGCCGTTCGAACTGCGAAGCTCACCTCCGAATCCAGCGGAGTTTCCGCCTGGAAGGAGAGAACCAGCGTGGCCGGTTTCGGGCTCAGCTCGATCGGAACCGACAGGTAGGATTCTCCGGCCTTGCGGCTGGACAGGTTTCCAATGTCCACGTTCTGCATGAAGTGCGGTCCGTGGGCCGGCAGATAGCTGCGATTGCGGGTGTGGTAACCCCGGGGAGACCCCCAGTAGACGAAGCTCTCGTTGCTGTGATTGTCTTCCTTGTAGGTGGTTTTATGATTGAAGACCAGCAAATCCCGGTGTCCGTCTTCGTCGAAGTCCGCGGCCAGCAATCCGGAAGAGCTTTCCGCCGGCAGATCCGTCCGTCTCCCGGAAGAAAACTGGCCGCTGCCATCGTTCCAGAAGAGGTAGACGGGCAGATTGCGCCGATCCCGGGAAGCGTACTGCGAAACGGCAACGTCCAGATCGCCGTCGCTGTCGAGGTCGGCCACGGCCATGTCGAATGCACCGGCGGTGGGGAACTCGAACCGGTGGGTTTGGGCAAACCCGTCGGGGCTACCCGGGTAGATGCGGATCCAGGAATCGTTGCGGTCGAACGAGTTGTAGGACCGGGTGAGCATCATGTCCAGCCAACCGTCCCCGTCCAGATCGGCAAACTCGCTGTTGGCGACAAAAGCCGCCTCCACCCAGGCCGATCGGTCCAGTGAGAAGCCCTGGCCGTCTCCCAACAACACCCGGCTCCTGGAGCCCTGCACATCGGCCACCAGGACATCCAGCCACCCATCCCGGTTGAAGTCTACCAGCCGGCAGTTCTGGCTGGCTTTGGCCACTCCGTCGACGCGTTGGGGATCTGTGGAAACTCCCGTTGCCGAACCCCAGGCAATGGCCAGGGAATCGAAGTCGCAGGCCAGGGCATCCAGAAAGCCGTCGCGATTGAGGTCGGCCACGGACCAGGATCCCACCTCCTGCGCGGGAATTTCCAGCCGACCCTCCAAGGACGGCCCGGAGGACCCACCTCGGTAAATGTAGCTGGCCCCCGGTTTCCCACTATAGTGACGGCCGGAATTGGCTACCAGCAGCTCGGCGTGATCGTCGTCATCCAGATCCGCCATCAGCGTCGCCATCCCCATCACGCAAGGATAGGCCGTCATGGCGGCAGGGTTGTAGCCCCGGTGGGGTCGGCCCCAGTAGACGTAGATCTCTTCACCCTTTCCCCCCTGGATGCCGCTGCCCGAGTTCCCGAAGAGAAGGTCCGAGCGGCCGTCACGGTCGATGTCGCCGGCGGCTACGGCTGTGGCTCCAAAGGTCTGCAGATCGGTGCGGCTTTCCGTCCCGTAGCCCCAGGATTCTCCCCAGTAAACATACGAAGCCACATCCAGATCCCCGTGAGTTCCCTGCAACTGGTTGGCAAAGGCGATTTCGGGTCTGTCGTCGCCATTGAGATCGGCAACCGCCACGTCGGTGGCCTTCAGGGTCGGCAACCACAGGGCCGCATCGGTCGACCAGCCCGACTTCCCCCACAGAACGACGGAGCGGTCGCCGCTTGCAATCACCAAGTCGGTGCGCCCATCCCGATCCAGATCGGCCATGACGGCCCGGGCGCCTCCCAGGGCCAGGGTCTTTTTCTCTACCAGACCTCCCGCATCCCAGGAAAACAACCGCAGGCGCTTCTTGGACAGGGCCAGCACCACCTTGCCCAGACCGTCGACATCCCCGACACGCACCGACTGCAGGTCGGGGACCGAAACCTTGACCACGGCCTCAAGATCCGGCCCTTCGGGCGAGCCCGGATAGAACCACAGTCCGCCCCGGCCCTGCTCCGAGGTGGCGAAGATCAAGTCCGGGTGGCCGTCTCCGTTCACCTCGCCCAAAGCGCAGCCGATCGCGGACCGGGTCGGCACCACGCTCCGGTGGTGCGTGCCGTAGCGGTCGCCCGAACCCCAGTAAATGTAGGATCCCTCGTTGATCTTGGGGGGCTTTCTGCTGCCGGAATTGGCAAAAACGATGTCGGTGTAGCCGTCCCGATTCAGGTCGCCGACCGCCAGGTCCCGGGCTCCAACCGTCGGCAGTTCCACCCGTCTCCGCGTCCGGTACCCGGTAGGATCGCCCCAGTAGATCAGGCTGTCGGTCGAGACGGTGTCTCCGGCTCCCGAGGAGGCAAAGAGAATGTCCATCGAACCGTCCCGGTCCAGATCGTGAAACTGCACGGCGGAGGGACGCTCGACCGGAAATCGGACCACCCAGTCTCGGCTCTTCTCTTCCTGGAGCCACAGGTCGTATAGGGCAATGGAACGGTGGACGGGCGATATGGCGGAACGAAATCCCCGCCCCGTCTGAAGGTAACCCAGCGCATCCACCCCACCCAGCATCACGTTATGGGTATTGCTGAAGACGAACTCGTAATAACCGTCGTTGTTCAGGTCCCAGCGGTGAATGAGCTGGATGCGCCCACCTCGGGAGACATAGATGTTTTGACCGGCATGCTCGAATTCACCCTTGGAGAAAGCCTCGAATCCCTGGTGGACGACCTTGAAGAGTCCCTTGCCGGCTATAACTGTGTCGCCGGACTCATCCGGCCCTCCTGCCGTCCCCCGCGGGGACAGCGCCAGCAGCACGACCAGGCTAATCATCACCAACGGCTTCATCATGACCGATACCTCACGTTCCATTTCGATTCCATCCGTAGTAGATTATGGGTGGAGTCGGCAATGCCCGTTGCGCCGCCGGCCTCCGACGGGGAGATTTCATGGCCGAAACACTCGATATCCATCCCGCTTCTCCCGAGGAGCGGTTGCAGTGCTATGAGAATGTCTACGAGTTCTGGCCCATGGCTTCCTCTCTGGAAGAGCACCTTCGACTCCGACTGGCTTCGCCCAAACATCAACGGGCCCATTGGTATGCCGGATGCCTGGACGGCAAGGTGGTGGCTTCGCTGGGATGCTTCCCCTTGAAGTTTCACATCGACGGCCGGGAGGTGGAGGGCTTTTCCATCGGATCGGTTCACACCCGTCCCGAATATCGGCGGCGGGGTTGTGCGGCAGCAGTCATGGATTGGGCGGAACGCGACCGAAAGAAGCAAGGAGCCCGACTCAGTTCTCTCTACTCCGACATCGATCCGGGCTACTATGCCAAGCAGGGTTACCTGGGCTGTCCTTCCTGGAACGCCCGGACGGCAACCCATCGTGCTCCGCTCGAAACCGGGGAGCATTCCTGGGCCTTGCAGCGATTTTCCGCTTCTCAGGCCTTACCCGAGCTGCAAGGCTTCTACCGCGCCTATCACGGATCCTACCCCCTGGCCGTGGCGCGTTCGCTCGACTACTGGAAATACACCTTGCTCAAGCAACCTGGGGACGAATTCTATTGGCTGAAAGACCCGGAGTCGCAGACACAGGGATACGTGCGGGTCACCGAGATGGACGGGGCTTGGCAATTCAGCGACTTCGCGGTCAGACGGGAACGGTCCGACTCTCTCCGCCTGCTGTTCAGGCTGGTCATCGACCTGGCGGGGAAAATAGGGAAGACCGAGGTTCGAGGCTGGCTGCCCGACGAGCCCGCCATCCGGTCCCTGTTCGACCTTCAACCCCGCACCCAATCCGTCACCATGGTCAAATCCCTGGACGCCGGGTTGAAGATCCAGGAGAGGCACCTAGCGACCGCCGACCGATTCTGCAAGATCGACCACGTCTGACCCCGACCCACTCACCCCCCCAGGTAGGGCGGACGCGGGCCCATTCCAACGCGGACCTCCAGATCCCTCTTCCAGTCCTCCAGATCCGGACCCTTGATGCCCGGAGCCCGGCTGCGCAGGAAAGCCATCTGTTGAGGCGAATAAGGGCTGAACTCCCGGGCAATTTCAACCTGCAGGCATGGACTGGATTATAATACCGAAACGGCCTCCAGGTCACTGCTTCCGGCTAGTTTTGCCGGTGGCGTTCCCGATGCCAACCCATCTCTGGAAACCCATGGCAAATCGTTCACCCAGTCTATCCATCACGGACACCATCGGCAATACGCCTCTGGTCGAGCTCAAGCGCGCGGTGAGCATCCTGGGGCTTCGGGGACGCCTGCTGGCCAAGCTGGAGTATTTCAACCCGGGATTCAGCAAGAAGGATCGGATTGCGCTGGAGATGATTCGAGAGGCTCGGCGGGACGGCTCGCTTCGTCCGGGCCAAACGGTGGTGGAACTCACCAGCGGAAACACAGGCACCGGCCTGGCCATTGTTTGCCGGGCGCTGGGACATCCCTTCGTCGCGGTCATGTCGCGTGGAAACACCCTAGAGAGAGCACGGATGATGCGGGCCCTGGGCGCTGAGGTGGTGCTGGTAGACCAGGCTCCAGGTTCTCCTCCCAACCAGGTCTCCGGCGACGATCTGGCCCTGGTTGAAAAGAGAACCGGCCAACTGGTCCGGAAGCGCCAGGCTTTTCGAGCCAACCAATTCGAGCTGATATCCAACGCGCTGGCTCACGAACGCTTCACGGGTCCCGAACTGTGGGAACAGTCCGGCGGCTGCATCGACGTGTTCCTGGATTTCGTGGGCTCGGGCGGAAGCTTCAGCGGTGTGACCCGCTGTCTGAGAGGGCAAAAACCCGAAATTCGGGCCTACATCGTGGAGCCTGCCGGAGCTGCCGTGCTGGCCGGGAAAGCGGTCAAGCGTTCCAGCCACCAGCTCCAGGGCGGCGGATACAGTCTTGCCGATCTCCCGCTTGTGGATCGAAGCCTGGTGAGCGGTTACCTTCAGGTCAGCGATGATGAGGCAATTGCAGCCGCCAGGTTGCTGGCTACAGAGGAAGGGATATTCGGCGGTTTTTCGTCAGGGGCCAACCTGGCCGCGGCCATTCAACTGCTACAAGAGAAGGAGAAAGGGGCCACCGTCGCTTTCCTGGTCTGCGACAGTGGCCTGAAATACTTGAGCACTCCCCTTCACCCAGACCTGGAGACCGTTTAGAGTCCGCTTACTTCTTGTACCAGTCGGCGTTGATCTCCAGATACTCGCTCCACTGTTCGGGAAGGTCGTCTTCAGCGAAGATAGCCTCCACCGGACAGGCAGGGACGCAGGCGTTGCAATCGATACACTCGTCCGGATCGATGTAAAGCTGCTCGGCACCCTCAAACTCATCCTCGTCGGTCTTGGGGTGGATGCAATCCACGGGACAGACGTCCACGCAGGCTGTATCTTTGGTTCCGATACAGGGCTCGGCAATCACGTAAGCCATGATCGATTTCCTCCTTGTTTCAGCTCCGGGAGCATGAGGTTCACAATGTTGGAGGGGTAAGCCCACCCCCATCCCGTCGTCGAGCGAAAACGCTCACTTCTGGTACCAGTTGGCGTTGATTTCGAGGTACTCGTTCCACTGCTCCGGAAGATCCTCTTCGGCGAAGATGGCTTCCACCGGACAGGCAGGGACACAGGCGCCGCAGTCGATGCATTCTTCCGGATCGATGTAGAGCTGCTCGGCCTCTTCGAATCCACCTTCATCGGACTTGGGATGAATGCAATCCACCGGACACACATCCACACAGGCAGTGTCCTTGGTTCCAATACAGGGCTCGGTGATGATATAAGTCATGCCAAACTCCTCATAAAAATGATGACTTCAGGAACATCGCAGGAAAACCGTCGTTGGACTCCGGACGCCTGTCGCCTAAAGGTATCTGCCAGCAAAGGACTCTTGTCAACCAAAACCATAGCCGCCAGGCGGGAAGGCGATCTCCTGCAGCCGGCAATACCGGCAAACAGCAGAAAAATAGTAACATGGGCGGAAATCCCAATCAATCTCATCTTGGGCGTCCAACCAGAATTTTGCCCTACCCGACCAAACCGCGGCCCGGCACTCCCGAGAACTTCACAATTGCTCCCGTCGTGAGGGGGAGTCGCAGCCGAAGGCATGCGCCGTGGGGACGGACGACGGCCGGGTTCCGGTCCCAGTTTACCCCTCGCTGGGGTAGCGAGCCTCGATGATGCTCTTCATGCCGCCGCGCACGTTGAATTCGCCTCGAACCACCGCCCGGACAGGCCGGCAGGCCTCAACCACGTCCCGCAGGATTCGATTCACGGCATTCTCGTAAAAGATGCCCAGGGACCGGTAGCCGAGGATGTAACCCTTGAAGGACTTGAGTTCCAGGCAGACCTGGTCGGGCACGTAACACAGAGTGACGGCGCCGAAGTCAGGCAGGCTGGTCTTGGGACAAATGGACGTATATTCCGGCACCTGGATCGTAATCTCGTAGTCGCGAAACTGGTTGGGCCACACCTCCAGCTTGGGAAGCACCGCATCGATGCCGGACTTGGCATGGTCCGGGGTGTATTCAGATTGCATCTCTCCTCTCGCCTTCTCTGGAGTTCTCCTCCAGCAACTGGCCGGCCAGGGCTGAAACCTCGGGGAGGGTGTTGGATCCCACAAACTTTCCGGCCAGCCTGCCCTGGGAATCGATCACAAAGAAGGTGGGCAGGACAGCCACGTCACCCAATGGATCCAGGTCGACCAGCGTTCGCAGTAGAAAGGCGGGAGGGGGATGGGGAACGGCCACCCTGTAGTTGATCTCGGGATGCCTCTCCAGGAAGGGATCCAGATCTTCCCAGCCTCCACGGTCCACACTCAACCCCACCAGATCGAAAGGCGCTGCCCGAAACCTCTCTGCCAGCGCCACCAGACGCGGGATGCCCTCCACGCAAGGAGGACACCAACTGGCCCAGACGTCCACCACCACCACCCGGCCGGAATAGTCACCGATATCCTCGACTCCACGCCGGGTTTCAAAGCGAAATCCGCCGACCTCCGGACGGGAGGCGGGGTCTGCATAACGCCCGTCCATCCGGCCGGTCCGGATCCGTGGCGCCACCTGAAAATGGTAGTAGGCAAGGACCGAGCCCAGCAGGATGATGCCGGCCACTCCCAACGCCAGCGGTAACCGTTTCATGGTGCGAGACCCGGTTCCTTGGACAACTCCCGCCTGAGCAGGTCCAGGGCATGGGTCACCAGTCGATCCCTGCGCAGCCGGCGGCCCTTTCTCACGTTGATCCTGCGGGAGGCGAAGCCTGTCCTGACCGACCCGGCCGATATCCAGACCGACGCCGCCCCGCTCTCCTCCAGACCCACCGGACCCACCACCAGCCCCCAAGCCCCCGCTTCCTTTTCCGCCGCTCGTTTCGCCAGCATGCTGACGACCCGTTCCGGCGAAGGGACCGTGGTCGCTTCGCCCTTGCCGCCCAACAGTCGGCTCAATGCCTGAGGACTGCCGGCCGCATAGGCTCCGGTGAAACGGGAAGAATCCCCCCGCCCCGCCAGCAGGCTGGAGGAAACGGCTCCTCCGCTGGCGATTTCCCCCAGCACCAGGGAAACCTCTCGTTGCTGCAGCAGTTGCCAGATCCGATCCTCCAGCGAAGCACCGGCGTCGGAATACATGTACTCCCCGACATGCTCGAGAAGCTCACCCTTCAGCCGCCGCAGGCGCCCCAGTTCCTCAGGGGAGTTGCCGGGAAAGGAAAAGGTGATATCCACGCGGTTCGAGTTGAAGGAAGACCAGACCGCCAATTCCCCCGGCAGCTTCAAATGGTCGCGAATCACCCGGTCGATGCTGGATTGGCCGATACCTGCAAAACGCATGGTCAGAGAATGGCCGACCTTGCGCAGCCCGAAACGCTCCGCCAGATAGGACACCAGTTCGTTCCTGACCATGGGTTGAAGCTCGCGCGGAGGCCCCGGCAACGCCGCTATCACTTGTTGGCCATCGTCGAAAACCAACCCCACGGCGGTTCCGTTGGGATTGGGAAGGTAGGTCCCCGTCTCGGGGGCCAGCGCCTGCCCGCGCAAAACCGGCCGCAGGATTCCCTTTTCCCCACCGTATCTCCGCTTGAGATCGTTCAGGGCCCCCGGATGCTCCTTGAGGGAGATGGAGGTGTAGTCGGAAAGCACTTTGCGGGTGATGTCCTGACTGGTGGGACCCAGACCGCCGGTGGTCAGGACCAGGGGAGCCTTTCCGCGGGCGAAATCCAGGGCCTGGTACAGGTCCGTCTGAAGGTCTCCGATGCTCATCGAACCCAGGCAGCGATATCCCAAGGGACCCAAGGTGCGGGTGATGAACTGGGTATGCCGATCGGCATAGACGCCCTGGAGCAGCTCGCTACCGGTCACGATGATGAAGTAGTCCAGGCTCTCCCGGCTTACCCCATCGTCCGAGGTCGCCCCGGGAGCACCCTGGAGCCGGCCTCCCGCCGAAAACAGAACGAGCAGAACGACAATCAGCCGCGTCCAGCCAGCTTGCATGACTCCTCCAATCGGTGGATTCCGGCTTGCCTGCATTTCTTACGGGAGGCGTGGCGATTGCGCAGAAATTTCTCCGCTTCAGCTCCCTGCCAGCGCCGCCAGCACCCGGTCCACGTCCCGGCTGCCGTTGTAGAGGTGTCCGGAAATCCGCACCCGGCCCAGCTCGCCCCAGACCAGTATCCCCCGGCTCCTCAGATGATCGTGTATCTTCCCGGCTTCTGCAGACAGGAAGCAGGTGTTTCCGGAACGAGCCGAGGACTCCCCGGGTGTGATGACGGTGTATCCCAGCCTTTCCAGTCCGGCCGCGATCCTTGCCGACAACTGCCGGGCATGTTCCTGAATGCGATCCATCCCCGTGCTCAGCAGGACATCCAGGGCATTGCTCAGGAACATTATCGACACCAGACTGGGGTTACCGGGCTCCATCTTTTCCGGCATGGGCCGGATCGGCACGTCGGGGAGCGCCTCCATTTGGTCCCGGGGCCAGGCAACCAGGTTGCGCCAGCCGAAGCAGGTTGCGGCCGTGCGACTCTCGGCCCTGGGGCTCAGGTAGCAGGGGGCCACCCCATGAGTGGCCAGCATCCACTTGTAGGAACTGCTCACGCACAGGTCGGTCACGCCTGCCGGAACCTCCACCACGCCCGAGCCATGGGTGGCGTCCACGGCCAGCAGCGCACCTCGCCGAGAGGCCCCCTCCGCCAGGCGCTGCAAGTCCAGGCACTGGCCGGTGTAGAAGCTCACTTGGCTAACGGCCAGCACCCGGGTGCGCGCGTCCATGGCCCCCAGCAGGTCTTCCTCCCTGACTATCCACCGGCAATGGGGAACCCTTCGGACCGCCACGCCCTCTGCCTCCAGCGATTTCCAGGCGTAGCCCACCGAGGGAAACTCGAGGCTGGTGGTCACGATGTTGTCTCCGGCACTCCAATCGAGACCTCGCGCCAGCCAGTTCATCCCCTCCGCCGACGAGGGCATGAAGGCCACCCGGCCGGCGGGGACGTTCCACAACCGGGCCACCTTCTTCCGGCAGGCCTCGGTCCGGGCAGCCACCTCCCCCCGCCCTTCGTACCCCCGACTCTTCAAGCGGGCGAAATCGGCGTAGACCGACTGGTGGCTCTTCATCCAGGGAGCCTCCCCACCCGTGCAGAGGTGGGTCACTCCCTCCAGTCCGACGAAAGCATCCGGAGAAATGAGCGGTTCGATCTTCATTGGTAAACCGATGCTCCTGGATTGGATCTGCCGCCTGCTTCACTCAATGCGCGCGAACTGGACCATCTGGCCCGCGCCCTCAGTGCCCACGAACAACGATGGTCCGAGGTCGTCTTCGCGAACCGGCTGCTGACGCTCCCCGGCTGCCAGCGAGTTGCAGCGTGAGGTCAGTCTCCCAGCGGGGCACCTTTATTCATCCTTTCCAGTCTTCATCTAGGTGGTCTGACCCAGGACGAGGATGGAAACCCTATGGCCCAAGCCACTGCGTTCGGTGACAGCGTAGGCACACTCAATCGTCAGCCGAACCGTCGTTCTGGTCATCGGTCGTCATCGCTTCTACGGCGACTACACTCCAAGTTTCTCAAGTCGATCAATCCACGCTCTAAAGTGGGGACACTTGGACCGGATGTTCTCCAAGCCAATACGCTCGGCCATCTGCGTGCCTACCGTCGTCTTCAAGTCATTGTATTGGGAGAATTGGGCGATGATTCTCTTCGATGGCGCGGTCTGTTGCCCGTCGTCGATCAGTTCCGGGGACTGGATTTCATCGACGATTTTCTGCAACGCGGAGATTTGGGAAACGGCATTGGCAAACGTCTGCTCCGTTTGGCCTTCGGCGAAGAGATGGAGGCGAACCACTAATGCGGTCCTCCGCCAATGATATTTTTCTCCCAGACCTCCCCAAGCAGGTAGTCATCCAACCATGCGTTGAGCTTTTCGGAATCCGGCCTGCTGAACTCCGTTGCCTCACCGTTTCGTTCGACAACCACGATGTCCTCCGACTCGAAGTTGTCCAGAAATGCGCTGGACTGCGTGCTGACGAGAACCTGCGTATGGCCGGATGCAGCCCGAATCAGCGAGGCAATCACCTTGAGCGCATAGGGATGTAATCCGAGTTCCGGCTCATCCACCACAATCAGGTAGGGAAGATTCTCTTTGGGCTGCAAAAGCAAAGAAATCAAGCAGATGGCGCGTAGCGTACCGTCCGAGAGCTGATGGGGTCCGAAAACCAGATCGGAATTCCGATGCCTCCAGTTGAGGATGATGTCTCTGTAGCCAGGGCCGGTCGGGTCAAGATCAAAGTCTTCGAAGAACGGCGCCACCTGCCGGACCGTCTCGACGATTCGGCGATACTCAATTTCTCTATGGGACTTCAGCTCGTACAATATCGCTGCCAGATTGGCTGCATCCGGCATGAGCCAGCGGTTGTCGCCAACGTAACAATAATGCCGAATTCTCGCGGTTGGCGATGTGTCGTGGAAGTGATAGACACGACAATTATTCAGCAAACGTCTGAGGACCCTTGCCGAAGGTTCACCCTCTTCCGCTTTGTCTCCAATCCGTGTTTCTTGATGACCGGCCCCGAGAGACGCGACCCTTGGTTGCGGATAGCCTGTTTGATGGAAGGAAAGCGTCTCTTCAGCAAAAATCAGTGAATCCCCGGAAGCGTGGAACAGTCTCATCCGGTAGATGTCTGTTCCGTTCTCAACCTCGAACTCCATTTCCGCTTCCAATTGAGGCGTTATTTTTGGACCGAAGTACAGATTGGCCGTGGCCCGGCCCGTCGCCGCGATATGTTGCTGAAGCCGTCCACCCATTAGTTCATTCACCAACTTGAAGAAGGAAATGAGATTACTCTTGCCCGCTCCGTTGGCGCCAATCAAGACATTGAGAGGGCAGAGATCCAACGTCATCTCTTTGATGGACCGAAAGCCCTTGATCTTGATTCTCTTCAGTCTTTCCACGCTGCTTTCTCCTTCACTTTCTCGTCGAATGCGCCGCCTCGACCAAGAAAGCACGATTTAGACTCCCTACCGCCTAGCTCCAGAGCCTCAACTCCAACTGCTTCTTAGAAACTCGATCCAGTTTCCGTGCATGACCCTGGCGACGTCCTCGTCGGTGTAGCCCCGCTTTCGGAGGATCTCTCCGATACGCTGCAGGTCGGCGATGGTGTCCATGTCGCAGGGAGCCTGCTCTTTCCCATAACCCCCATCCAGATCGGTCCCGATCCCCGCGTGGTTGCAGTTACCCGCCAGTTGGCAGATGTGGTCCATGTGGTCGGCCACCGTCTCCAGCGTGATGCCGCTGTTGTCGATCGCCTGATGGTCCCATAGGGGTGAGAGCATCCAGTCGTCCAAGGCCACACCGATAACCCCGGACCTCTCCACGATGGCCCGGATCTGGCTGTCCTCGAACTGACGGTCATGGTCGCAGAGAGCCCGGCAACAGTTGTGGGTGGCCAGCACCCGGCCCCCGAAGCCGTCCAAGGCCTCCCAGAAGGCCTGATCGGCCAGATGGGTCAGGTCCAGCAGCATGCCGGCAGCTTCCAGCGCTTTGAGAAGGGGGCGCCCGCGGGGAGTCAAGCCCCCGGGAGCCTGGGTCCCGTGGGAATAACTGCTGACGCCGTAGTGGCACAGGCTCACCACCCGAAGGCCTTCATCCCACCACTCCGGAACCTGCTCGGGAGAGACGATGCCGTCGGCTCCTTCCATGGTGAGCACAAACCCCAGGGGGGTGGAGCGGGAGTCCCGTTCCCAATCCTTCAAATGAACCTCCAGACCCGAGCGGTCCCGAATCTGACGGAGTACTCCCTTGGACTCCATCAGGCGATAGTAGGCCAGCTCGCCGCGGCACTTGGCGTAGGCGATGTCCTGGTTTCGCACCCCGGAGAAGCGTTTTCCCATGGATGCGACCCGGCAGGCAACGGTGACGAAAAAGAGCCCGATCTCTCCCCGGCGCTGCTCCTCGTAGTTGACCATGTTGAGGCCCCGGCCCTTTTGGGCCATGCCGGCTTCCGATTCCCGGATCCCGGCAATGCTCTGCAACAGGTCCCGGTTCCATTCAAGGGCATTGTGAGCAATATCGATGTGCGAATCGACAATCAGCATCTGGTAATAACCCTCCCTTGCAGTATCTGACTCTCGGTCAGTTCCAGGCCCGAAGTCAAGACCCTTGGGCGGGTCAAGCGTAGCACCGGCGCCGCGCCAATTCCATCACTTTGTGGAACACAAGCCTCGGCAGCAAAGGGAAACGACGAACCACGAATTAACACGAATTAACACGAATTAACTCATTGATGAGTTGGGCCTTTTGCAAAATTCCGCAGATAGGGGGAGTAGGGGAGGTTGCGCCTTTCCTGTTTATCCTGTTCATCCTGTTCATCGATGTTATTTGCAAAAAATATAGTTTCCAGAGGCCGGGCCGTTTCGATTCCCCCACTGGACCTGCCTGGAAGCGCGGGCTCCCCGTCCGTATTCTGTCCCTGCCGGCGCTTCCGCCCCACCGGAGCCTCCGGCCCGATTGCTTCTGATTCGAGAAACATGCTACATTGGCTCGGTTGTCTGCTGTCGACCCCGGAGGCGACCACACCGCAAGGAAAACATCCGTGCCAATCAGTAAAATCATTCTGGCCAATCCCAGGGGCTTCTGTGCCGGGGTGGTCCGTGCCATCGAAGTGGTGGAGCGGGCGCTGGATCTTCTTCCCCCTCCGATCTACGTCTTCCACGAGATCGTCCACAACCGCCACGTGGTGGACCGTCTCAGCGGCCGTGGGGTTGTCTTCGTGAACCACCTGGACGAGGTCCCGGGCGGTTCGGTCTGCATCTTCAGCGCCCACGGGGTGTCCCCGGCGGTCCGCCAGTTGGCCGAAGACAGGCAGCTTCAAGTGGTTGACGCCACCTGTCCCCTGGTCACCAAGGTCCACCTGGAGGCCATTCGGTTTACCCGGGAGGGATACTCCCTGGTGCTGATCGGCCATCCCGGCCACGACGAAGTCGACGGGACCATGGGCGAAGCTCCCATGCACCTGGTTAGTTCCGTCCAGGATGTCGAAAGCCTTCAGGTCTCCAATCCCGACAAGGTGGTCTATCTGACCCAGACCACTCTCAGCCTGGACGACACGGCTCAGATCGTCGAGGCCCTGCGAACCCGCTACCCTCGCCTGACCTCACCCCCCAAGGACGATATCTGCTACGCCACCCAAAACCGCCAGAACGCCGTCAAGGACTTGGCGGAACAGGTCGACCTCATGCTGGTGGTGGGATCTTCCAACAGCTCCAACTCCCAGCGTCTGACCGAAGCGGCTCATGCAGCCGGGGTCCGCGCCTACCTGGTGAACGACGCAAGCGAGATTCGGTCCGAATGGCTGGAACAGGTCGAGGTGGTGGGGGTGACCGCCGGGGCGTCGGCTCCGGAACACATTGTTTTGCAGGTGGTGGACTATCTGAGATCCTCCCAAGCGGTCCAGGTGGAGGGCCTGGAACTCGAGGACGAGCGCGTCCACTTCGCCATCCCCCAGGCGCTGGTTCAGATTGCGTCCCAATAGGCGGTTCACCCCCACGCCTGCGCTCGATTCGACGGCAGCGCCTCGATTCAGCCAACCCCGGCAGAAAGGCAAGAGTCCTCTCGGGCGGGCCGGTAGTGGATGGTGCTCCCCAGGGAGGAAAATCCTCAATGGATCGCCGCCAACCCCTTCACATCCTGGCCGCGTCGGGCAGTTCCCGTCCCGGCAACTATACCCGCAGGGTGCTGGCCCTGGCCGTCGAAGAGCTGCAGAGCCGACACCAGGTCCAGGTGGACCTGATCGATCTCGCCACCACCGATTTTCCCTTTCCGGGACAGGGCCCTTCCCAGGCCACCCACAGGGCGCAGGAACTGGTCAAGGGGGCTGCCGGGATCCTGTTGGCCACCCCCGAGTACCACGGCAGCTACAGCAGCGCCATCAAGCGGTTCATCGAAAACCTGGGATTCCCCTCCACCCTGGCAGGCAAGCCGGTGGCCCTGCTGGGAGCCGCCGCCGGCCAGATCGGCGCGGTCAAGGCGCTGGAGCACCTGGGCAGTGTCTGCTCCCACGTAGGGGGCTTTGTGCTCCCGGGGCCCGTCTCTGTCGCCCGGGTGCAGACGGTCTTCGACGAAAATGGCCAATGCCTGGATGCGGCCATCGAAAAGCGGATTCGCGGTCTGGCAACCCACCTGATGGACTACATCTACGACCGCATCGCTCCACGCGCAACTCTGGAGCAATCGGTGCGTGGCAACCAGACCGATCGGACGCGCCAGTTGTCCAACTGAACGGAGACGTTCGGTGCCGGGAAGCAGGATTACCCGCCGGAATCGATGGGAATTTGCGGCCGCTTGGGGTGGGGCCAGTCCAGATGGAAGCGCGCGCCTCGAGGTTGGTCGGTGCGCTCGTAGGTGTGGGCGCCGAAATAGTCTCGCTGGCCCTGCAGGAGATTGGCGGGAAGGAACTCCGAGCGGTAGCCGTCGTAGTAGGCCAGGGCCGACATGAAGGCCGGAGCTGCCAGGCCCGCCTGGGCCGCCAGGCTGACCACCCGGCGCCAATGAGCCTGCCCCTCCCGGATCTGCCCCTCAAAATAGGGATCCAGCATCAGGTTGACCAGCTCGGGATCGCGAGTGTAGGCCTCGGTGATCTTTTGCAGGAACCGCGCGCGAATGATGCACCCGCCCCTCCAGATCCTGGCGATGGAGGCGAAGTCCAACTTCCAGCGGTATTCCACCTGGGCCTGGCGCATCAGCTGAAACCCCTGGGCGTAGGCGCAGATCTTGGAGCAGTAGAGGGCGTCACGGACGGCGGCAATCAATTCCCGGCGATCGCCCCGGTAGCTGAAGGCGGGACCGGACAGTTGCCTGGATGCCTCGACGCGCTCGCTCTTGAGAGCGCTCAGGCAGCGGGCAAAGACGGCTTCGGCAATGGAGTTGGCCGGGATTCCCATGTCAAGGGCGTTCCCGCTGGTCCACTTTCCCGTGCCCTTTTGCTGAGCCGCATCCAGAATGCGATCCACCAGAAAGCCGTCGGGGTCGGCCGGATCGGGCTGGCGCAGGATTTCCGCCGTAATCTGGATCAGATAGGAGTCCAGATCCCCCTGGTTCCACTGGGCAAAGATCGCCGCCAGCTCATCCGACTTCAAGTCCAACAGCTTCTTCAGGAGGAAATAGGCTTCGGAGATGAGCTGCATGTCCACGTACTCGATGCCGTTGTGGATCATCTTGACATAGTGCCCCGCTCCGTTTTCCCCGATGTAGCTGGTACAGGGCATCCCGCCCCGGACGGGCTTTCCGGGCTCTGCCGTCTCCATGGGCCTGCCGCTGCTCTCGTCCACCTTGGCCGCGATACTGTTCCATATCGGCTCCAGGTGCTTCCAGGCCGAGGCCTGGCCACCGGGCATCATCGAAGGCCCGTATCGGGCGCCCAATTCCCCTCCGGACACGCCCGAACCGAAGAAGAGGCAGCGGCCGGAATACTCCCGCTCCCGGCGGATGGTGTCGGTCCAAAGGCTGTTGCCGCAATCCACCACCAGGTCGTCCTCCTCGATGCCCGCCTCCAGGAGCTGTGAGATCACCCGGTCCACCGCGGGCCCCGCCTGGACCAGAATAATCACTTTTCGCGGTTTCCTGAGGGCTGCCGCCAGGTCGGGCAGGGAGGCGCATGCCACCAGCCCGCCGGGAGTCCCCGGGTTGTCGGCCACGAACCGCTCCATGACCGAACGGGTGCGGTTGTAGACCGCCACCTTGAATCCGTGGTCGGCCATGTTCAGGGCCAGATTCTGGCCCATTACGGCCAGACCGATCAGTCCCACGTCCGCGCTAGCGTTTTGAGCCATGCGATGCTTTCTTTGGGGGAAACAGGACAGGAGTGCAGCGGCAGGACGTTTCCGATGCTACATGGTCTCCGAACCGACGGCCCGCCCCTGGTCCACGCTCAGTTCGTCCTTGGAGATCTTGTGGACACTCTTGGGGTTGAAGGTTTGGCGGGTTCCGACTCTGAGAGCCACCTCGATTCGGCCGCCCGTCAATACGAAGAACTGCAGGAGGTATCCGCCCCCTTCCATCACTTCCACCTGGTATTCGTCCTCGGGCGTTCCCCCCAACGAGGCGGCCAGTTGCGCCTGAAATGCAGGAGCTTCGACCACCCTGCCGGGCAGAGCCATGATCAAGGTGCCCGGATCCTCCCGGAGGAGTGCCCGGATCCGTTCCCGAATTTCAGCCATCCGGGAAATCAGGCTGCCGGCGAAGGCGACCTCGTCGCCGGGCGCTTGAGCCGGGGGCCGAATGCCCCAGGTGATGTGATGGATGAAAGGATTTCCATACCCCTGGTCCATCATGCGGCGGTAGCCCGTCTCGTCCAGGGGATGAACCACGGCGATGTGGTCGGGCCAGCCCTTTTTCCGGGCCGGGCTGACCTCCGGCAGCGAAGCCGCCACGTTGATGTAGTCACAGCCGTCCACTGGAGAGGGATAGCAGCGGTTGTCCGATCCGACCACGTACCCCAAGCTTCTCAGCGGCTCCGCCAGCATCCGGGGCGGCTCCGAGAAGATCGCGTAGTGGTCGGGGTGATCCATCAGCGGGATCCCCGCGCCAAGTAGTCGATCGCCCACTTCCCTGGCCTCCCGCAGCCGCTCGGCGGCGTTGGGAATGGCCATTGTTTCTTCAAATCCCTCCGGCAAAGTCACACGGGCTTCCATATCTCCTCTTGCCAGGCTTGCAGCAAACCGGTGGAAATCGCGGGGCAACTAGGACCAGAGATCCAGCACCGGGTGGCCCTTGACCAGTTCCCGGGGCTGTTCCAGGTGGTTGAGCACTTCCATTTCCGGATTGATCCCCAGTGTGAAATAGACGGTTGCCAACAGATCGTTGGGGTGAACCGGCTTGTCCTTGGGCGCGGAACCGGTCTCGTCCGAGGCCCCGTAGAGCTGGCCGCCCGGGATTCCGGCCCCGGCAATGACCGCGGTGTAGCAGTAAGGCCAGTGGTCCCGGCCGTCGGGAGCGTTGGTGTTGCCCGAAGTGCTCACGCCCAGACGAGGCGATCTACCGAACTCTCCCACCGCCACCACCAATGTCTCCTCAAGCAGCCCGCGCTGGTGCATGTCTTCCAGCAGCGCCGAGAGGGCCCGATCCAGCTTGGGACAGTGGAGATTGCGCAAGGGCTTGAAGTTGGAGGCGTGGGTATCCCAGGCATCCACCTCGGGATTGCCGTTGGCCACGGCCGGCCAGTTCAGTTGGACGAAGCGGGTTCCGGCTTCCACCAGCCGGCGGGCCAGCAGGGCCCCTTGACCGAAGGTGGTTCGACCGTAGCGGTCCCGCATCGCGCTGGACTCCTTGTCCAGATCGAAGGCATCCCGGGCCTTGCCTGAGAGCACCAGATCGAAGGCCTTTTCGTAGTACTCTCCCAGGGCGTGTTGGCCCACTGCCTTTTCCAGTTCCGGCATGGACTGGTTGAGCCCCTTGAGCAAGGTGTACCGGTCCTTCAGGCGCTGCTCCGAAATTTCCCTGCGCAGCGTCAGATCATCCAGGTTGACGGATTGATTGGGATCCTGGTAAAGCCGATAGGGATCGTAGGCCTTGCCCAGAAAGCCGGCCGCTCCCCCCTTGCCGATCACGCTGGATTCCTGCAAGGGGCGGGTCAGCTCCACGAAGGGCAGAACCGGCTCATCGGGCGGAAGCATCTTGGAAATGTGCGAGCCGGCCGTGGGAAAGTCGGCCGGAGAAGGGGGCTCGAGCTGACCCGAGGGGGCCACTTTGTCCGGGGGGTAGCCCGTCAACATCTGATAGATGGCGGCGGTATGGTTGAACAGTCCCTTGGGGGTGTAGCTCATGGAGCGGATCAAGGTGCACTTGTCCACCTGATCGGCCAGCAGGGGCATGGTCTCGCTGAGCTGAATACCGGGGACCTTGGTCTTGATCGGGTTGAACTCGCCCCGGACGTTGGAAGGAGCCTTCGGCTTGGGATCCCAGATGTCGAGATGGCTGGGTCCTCCCTGCAGAAAGAGAAGCACCACGTGCTTGGCCGCCCCAAATCCCCGGACTCCGGCGAACTTGGCCGCCAAGTCGGGCGTGGAGGCCGCCTGCGCCTTTTGCATGGCCAGGAAATGGGGCAACCCGAGCCCGAACAAACCCACGGATCCGACCCGCAGAAACTCCCGGCGGGTGGGTCCATCGCAGAAACTGCCGCCGCGGCCTGGAATCACTAGCATTTTGTCCCTCCTTCGGAAAACGCCCGCTTGTTTTCAGGAATGATCATACCGGTTCAACGGTTAAAGAGAAAGCCATTGCTATTGAGCAGCGCCCACAGAAGATCCTGGGCGCCGGCAGCCCGGCTTTCGGAATGCTTCAGATGGTCCACACCGACCTGCATTTCCTGAGAAGTCGGCGGCCGGCTCAAGGTAGCCAGGTGGAGATCCTCCACCAGTTGGCGGTCCGATTTCCCTTGCTGGATGAGAGTGGCGATGCGGCCCTCGGGAGCCGAGACGGCATTGGCCAGCGTGGGACCGTTCACCAGATTCAAGGCATGAGGCAGGCTGACATCGCTGCGGCGCTCACACTCGCAGGGTTCTTCCCGTTGCGGGCGTCCGAACAGGTCCAGGAAGCCGCCCTTGCCCACGTGGGGATCGGGGACCTGCACCGCGCTGTAGTCTTCCGGCATTTCGGGGAGTTCGAAACGGACCCCGGTAGCCAGGGCAATGGCGTCCGCCAGGGGCTCGGCGCCCAGGCGGCGGGGGATCTGGTGGGAGAAGTTGCGATCGTCATGCCGGTTCCACTGGTTGGTGCGGAACGTGGTCTGGTAGACCCGGGAATTGGTAATGGTTCTCATGAGGTGCTGCAGGTCGAAGTCGTGCTTCTCGAAGTCCTCGGCCAAGGCCGCCAGCAGCGCTTCATTGACGGGGGGATTGGAGGCGCGGATATCATCTACCGGGCTGATGATTCCCCGGTGAAAGAAGTAGCTCCAGACACGGTTCACGATGGCCCGGGCAAAGAAGGGGTTTTCCCTGGAGGTGAGCCACTCGACCAGGGCCGGCCGGCGGTCTCCCTCGGCCAGCGAGGGAATGGAAGGCACGGCCCCGCCGGTGACCAGAAACCGGGGATTCACCACTCGCCCGTCCTTGGGGTGCTTCAACTCGTTCTCGACCCTTTTGAGATAGACCACTTCCTCTCCGCTTTCGAATCCAGGCCGCACCCCGATTGCAGAGAAAAAGGCAGCCATCTCGAAGTACTGGTTCTGGGTCCACTTTTCAAAGGGATGGTCGTGACACTGGGCACAGACCATCCGGACTCCCAGGAAGAGTTGGGTGGTGGTCTCCATGGCGGCGGTGGGGCCGCGAGCCGAGAGAAAGAAGTTGGCGGCCGGATTCTCGAAGGTGCTCCCCTTGGAGGTGAGCAACTCCCGCACCAGCGTGTCATAGGGCTTGTTGTCGGCGATGGATTGGCGCAACCACTCGCGGAAAGTCCACATGCCCTTGTAGCTCATGAACTTGCGATTGCTGCGCAGCAGATCGCCCCACTTCAGGGTCCAGTAGTCGGCGTAGGCCTGGCTGCGGATCAGCTCATCGATGGCCCGGGAACGCTTCCGTTGAGAATCGGTCGGATCCTGAGCGAAGGCCCGAATTCGCTCCGGCTCAGGGATCTTGCCGGTCAAGTCCAAGGTGACCCGGCGCAGGAACTCGGCGTCCTCAGCCAGCGGAGAGGGCTGAACCCTGAGCCGCTTCAGCTTCCTGTCGACCAGCTTGTCGATATAGTTGAACTGGGGCATGGCAGCCCAGACAAACCCGGGCTTGGGATTGAGCACCGTCACGGGAACCATCACGAATTGACCTTCATAGCGAATCATCAGGGTCGATTCTCCCGTGCGGAGACCCTTCACCCCACTTCCCTCGACGGCCACCGCCTCCACGTCGCTGCTGCCAAGATGCGCCTCCCGGGTCACGTCCCGGGTCGACCCGTCGGGGTAGCGGGCCACCACGACCACCTGCTGCCTGCGTCCGGGGGCGTGCATGAAGATCTCCCCGGGATGAGCCTCCACCCCTACCACCCGATCCGCCTTGGGATCGCCATAGGGAACCTCTTGCTCTATCCAGGTCATGATGGAGTTGTAATAGGGAGAGCCCAACTGCAGCACCAAGCCGCCACCGTGGGCGACCTGCTGGGTGGGCTTGGCCAGCATCAGGCTCTGAGGGGGGTCGGCTCGATTGAAGCGCCGGCCGGACATGTCGTAGAGAAGCGCCCGGTAGTCGAACTCCGCGTCATACCCTCGCAGGGAGAGCTTGAACCCGTTCTTGCCCTTGGCCGCCCCGTGACAGACTCCCTGGGAGCATCCCACCTTGTTCATGATTGGCAGGACGTCCCGCAGGAAGGTGGTCCTGGCGGAACCAGATGAGGCATCCACGCGCACGGCAATCTCGGCCGAATGCCCGCCGGACCGAACCGTCACCCGGGCCTGTCCTTCCCGGACCGCCCGCAGATAGCTGTCCGGTCCCAACTCGACGATACCGCCTTGCGGCTCGATCCGGGCCCTTTCCGTCAGGTCCAGTCGCTCGCCGCCGGCGGAGATGCCGGTGACCAGGATCCTCCGCAATTCTCCCGGCCTGCTGAAAACCAGACCGCCAGGCTGCACCTGCAGCTCACGGATTTCGGCTGGCGGCCCGGCCGAACCGTCTCCGGCCGGCAGACCAGTGCCGGCGGCCATCAGGATAAGGCTGCCTGCCCAAAGACAGGTCGCTATCGGCTTGGAAACCATGAAACGCTTACCTCTCGATCGGAATATGAACACTGGCCGAGTCCTCCCCGGCTGAAACCACGATTCTGGAGCGCAGGGGAGCAATACGGTAGGGGACCTTTTCCTTTTCTCTCCCCGCCAACATGGAGGAGGAAGTGATTTCGAACTCATATTCTCCCGGAGCGGCGGAGTCTTCCGCCCGGCACACCACTCGAAATTCGTCTTCATCCGCGGGAACTTCCACAGGCGGGCAGGATACCCCCAGCGGAAAGTTCTCCGGTCGGATGCTCACCGGCTGCTTGAAAGCGGGTTCCCGCTCGACCCTGCCCAGCAGTTCCCCGCCCCCACCCGGAATCAACCCGATCCCTTCGCCTGCCAGGCTGAGGCGGTATCCCGGCACCACGTCAACCGTCATGGCCCTCGAGTAGACGGTCACCGGAGCGCCATCCACGTCCAGCAGACCGGTCAGAACCAGGTTGAACTTCAGCGCAGGCGTTCCCACTGTCGTGCCGATCCTCACCCAACCCTCGCTGATGTACTTGGCGCCGACCTCTCCCACCCTCACGTTCACTTCCCGAGATCCGACTGATCTGGCGACAACCCTTTCCGGAGGGCGAAGTCCGGCCACGGCACTCTCGAACTTCCACGGCAGCTGGGTCTGCATTCCCTGCACCAGTCGGATCGACCGGGAACCCTCCACACTCAGCTCAGCCAGGGAGGATTTGGACACCATGGCCGGGAGCTCCATTCCCAGCCAGTGGGCTGCGAAGGGGGTCTGATCATCCCGGTTGTTGGGATCGGGCCGTCCGGTTCCCCGGCTGCTTTGAACCTGGGTGACCAATCCGGGACCTCGCGCCCTTCGGCGCAGCCGGGTTCCGTCCTCCAGGACCGCCTCTCCCCAAACGGACAATTCTCTCAACCTGGGCGAGGCGCCCTTGCGGGCGGTAACGGTCAGCATGCCGCTCGCGGACACGGCCCTCTCTCCCTGCACCAGGGAGGCGGCAGGAACCAACCCGCCATCGACTACCAGGTCTTTGCCGGCGTCTGCAATACCAAGTCGTATTTCCCCCAGGTACCCTCTACGTTCAATATTGACCTCAACCGCCGCCGTCCCCTCGGCCGGAATATTGATGTAGGGGGTATCCAGGCTCAGGACGAAATCGGCCGTCTGCCGGCGGGCCAGGAGTCGGTAGCCGAACAGCGGACCTCCCCGCTCCACCAGGTCCTCCACCGCCACCAGCAGCTCTCGGACGCCCTCGGGCACCTTCACTCGGAGAAACGGGTCGGAACTGGTCCTCAACCCGCGCAACACTGCCGAGAAGACCGCGATTTCCGGAATATCGTCCCCCGCCGAGGCCAGGCGATTCCCCTCCTTATCGTAGGCGGTCAATCTGCCGAAAAGGCGCGAGGTCCCCAATCCACCCGATTCCAGCTGGATCGCCCACTCTTCTCCGGGGTTGACGGCCAGGCGGTAGCGATCTACTTCCCCTGGGCTTGCTATGCGTCCGTTGACAACGGTTTCAGGCTCGATCCTGACCTCGGCTCCCCCGTCAGGCTCGACCGTCTCCGGAAGATCGCCTACCGCAAACAGAAGCGGGAGGCTCCCCGGCGGGCCCGGAATCGGCACCGTGGCGAAGTCAGCCGTGGGGCCGACCTGGCTCAGATCCACCGTCAATTCCCTGGATCCCGTGAGGTTGCCGCCCACCAGCCGTGCCTGAACCTTATCGCCTCTTCGCCCCCCCAAGGGAAACAGGCCGGCAGCGTAGGCGAACTCCCCGATCTTCAGCCGGTAGAAGTTCTGCTCCTGCTGGCTGAAACGTGCATCGTGCACCATCAGGTAGTAGTGGCCGGATTCGGGCAGGGAGATGTCCAGCCGGCAATCCACACCCATGCCGTGAGCGTCGTTGGAGACGGCGATCTGTTTCTTTTCGGCCGTCAACAGTCGAACGACCGGATCCAGCGCCGATCCGGCCCGCCGGGCTTCCACCTCGACCACCAGGCGCTGACCCTTTCGGCCCTCGAACCGGAAGAAATCCCGGTCGGGTCCGGAAAGCGTCCCGTTGACCGTGGCCGGAAGCTGCAGCGGCTGGCTTCCTTCCGCGGAGTTGTTCAAGGCCTGGTGGACCGGTTGGCGGGACTCCTCCTCGGAAACTTCCGGCAGGGCGCCGACGCTGAACAGCAACGCGTTGGACAGCCCCTCGGGGGAGCGAAGCCTCAAGGTGTAGAGCCCTATCGAAGCTTCTTTGGACAGCTCCACCAGGAAGGGCTGCTTCTCCTCCGTCTTGCCGGGCCCGGCCCCTTGTCCGGATACTGTCAAGGGCGTGAATGTGCCCGGCAGGTTCGAGACGATCTCAGCTCCCTGCAAGCGGCTCCCGACCAAAGTGAGGGTGAAAGCGGTCCCCCGCTGTGCCCCCGGCGGATCCAGCCGCTTCAGGCTCGGGCCGGCGCCCAGGGCCGAAGTAGCCAATGTCCCCAGTAGCAGGCCGCCGAGCAGACCGGCGCCCCGGCAGGCCCCCCAGCGACATCGGCGGTTCTCCATCATCCTCTTCTCCCTTTCTCCCTTCCCGCCAAGTCCTCAGGTCTACGGACCGGAGGCCGCCATCTCCGACTTCATCGGGACGGGAACAAAATCCCGCAACAGCTTCCCCGACGTCACCTCGTGGATTCGAACCCGTCCCTCGAACCCCGCCGTGGCCAACTCCCGTCCCCCGGGGTGAAAGGCAAGGGTATAGATCCCGGCCTCATGCCCGGTGCAGGCTGCCAGGCGCTCTCCGCTCTCCGCGTCATAAATGGGGGCCTCGGCTCCCGCGCCGGCTACGGCCAGCTTCCGGCCGTCGGCGCTGAACTCCAGGGCAAAAATCTCCCCCGACTGGCGTTCGAAGGCGCGGATCAAGGTGCCTTCCTGGCCGGCGAAGATCTTCTTGGGTCGATCCATCCGATAGTAGTAGGGAATTCGTTCCTCGCCGCCGACCACCACCCGGTCCCGACTGGGATGGCGGGTCACGGCCGCCAGTTCCTTCCTCAGCTTGTTGAGGTTCTCGATGAAGGCTCCCGACTCGGCATGCATCAGTTTGGCGGCGAAATCCCGCCCCACCGACACGATGCGCTTTCCGTCCATGCCGAAACGGGTCCCCAGGACCCAGTTCTCGTGGTGGTTGGTCTTCAGCAACTCCTTTCCCGAAGACACCTCATGGATCCGGACGGTGCTGTCCGAGCACCCGAAGGCTACTTGAGAACCGTCGGGCGAGAGGGAAACCCCGAAGAGGGTGTCCTTGCAAACGGTGACCGAGCGTTTCAACTTGCCGGAGGCGAGCTCCCAAAACTGCAGCTCCCCGAAACGGGCCGGCGTCCCACCCCCGGCCACCAATGTTTTTCCATCCGGAGTGAAGACCAACGACTGGATGCGATCGGAAAGTCCCACCAGGCGGCCTTCCAGCCCGCTACCGTCCGATCGGTGCAGCAGGACCTCCCGGTATCCCGAAACGGCCAGCAGGGAACCGTCCGGCGAATAGGCCAGGGCCGTGATCACGGGTGGCGAGGAATAGACCGGAGGCTCGTTCTGAGAAACCCTGTCGAGCTGGATGGGCGTGTCGTCGGTGGCGCCTGCCTTCACCCAGGCCCGAAACTTGGCGATGGTCTCCCGGTCCAGCGCCGGACCGCCCAGGGGCATCAGGGGCGGGCGCCTGCCCTCCATCATGGCGATCAACAGGCTTCTCTCGGGATCTCCCGCGACCAGGCCCGGACCGCTGTGGCCTCCCCGGAGAAGCGTCTGATACTGGGTAAGGTCGAGGTGCCCCTGCATGATAGCCGGCTGGTGGCAGCCCTGGCAGTGCTGCTGAATCACCGGACGGATGTCCCGGAAATAGCTGGGAGCCGCCGGCGGTGGCTCCTCCGCGGATTCAGCCTTGCCGGGAGCGGAGGGGACCACCGTCCAGGCCAGCAGAAAACACCCCACGGCCTTCAGAAAGGACGACCGAAAAAACCCTGCCATTGGCAAAGACCTGCGCTTGAAAAGAAATTGGATGGAGCGGTGAGCTTCCAGCCGCAATGATAGGACTTCCGCCACTCTCCCGTCAAGACGGAGCCGTGCCGCCGGCCCTTGTCCGAAACAAAAGAAAAAGAGGAATCCACGAAGGGACACGAAGAACGACGAAGGGACACCAAGGGATTGTCAAATCGGGATTCAAGGCGACCATCCAGACAGTTCGTTTGCGCCTACTCTTCCTTGAAGGGCAATTGTGACGAAAGCGGCCCACCCGGGAGCGCGGGCGGGACGCCCGCGCTCCCGGGTGGGCTTCCTCCCATGACGCCGTCGAACCAAAGGAGATCTATCCTTCTTCGTGTCTATTCGTGTTCATTCGTGGTTTGTCTTCATTTAGTAATCCTGTCCATCCTGTGCATCCATGTTCAATAAGTAGAAAGCCGGTTATGCACGACATGGCCCTTGTTCTCGACAGGCCATCAAGATTCGTTGTTTCATTCTCGTATGATCCGACTGCTAGGGCGGGGCCGGGCTAATAAGAAAACGTCTACTACTTGCTCTCCACAAGTTCCAGTAATTCAACAACGTCCCCTCCCCGCTTGCGCGGGCATCCTGTCGTGCTAGACTCGGGTATCCGAATATGACCGTGATCACCGCGAATCTCCGACTCGCCCGAGAACTCCAGCAGGAATACGACCGGGAACAGCAGGCGGCAGGGCTGTCCTGCTGGCCGACGCCCCGCATTCTTCCCTGGTCCGCATGGCTGTCCGAACTGTGGAGGGAGGCGTTGTTTTCCGGTCGGGCCGAAACCGCCCGACGCCTCCTCCGTCCAGCCGAAGAACGGACAATCTGGGAAAACATCATCCGTTCAATGCCCGACAACCCGCTGCTGGAAGTCCCCAGGACCGCCGAGTCGGCGCTGGCCTCCTGGAATCTTCTGTGGGCCTGGCATATTCCTCTGGACGCCCCGGAGTGGAGAGATCAAGAGGATCCCGAGACCTTTCGGTCGTGGGCCGAGGAATTTCGCCGCCGCTGCCGCCGCAACGGGTGGCTCTCGGATGCCGAACTCCCGGCACTTGCGGCAAGCCTCATCGAACAGGGCCACCTCCCGGTTCCCGACCCGGTGGAATTTGCAGGCTTTCTCGAGCCGACGCCTGCCCAGCAAAGGCTGTTCGACTCCTTGGATCGGCGCGGGACGGAAGTTCACCAGCGTGAAATCCCCCAAACACCCGGCAAGGCCGTGCGCCTGGGCCTGAGGGATGCCGACCGCGAATTGCGGGCCGCCGCCCAATGGGCGCGCCGGATTCTGGAACGCGACCCGGAGGCGGCAGCTCCCAATTTCCGACTCGGCGTCATTGTTCCCGATCTGGGAGGGCGCCGCAGCCAGATCGAGCGTGTTTTCGCCGACACCTTGCATCCCCGCACCCGGCTGCGCCAGAACCTGGACCCGAAGAGGCTCTTCAACATCTCGCTGGGGTTGCCGGCCGCCCACTACCCCCTCGTCGAGTCGGCATTCCTGCTGCTTGCAATCGACCCCTGGAAAATTCCAATCGAGATCGCCGGCCGACTCTTGCGATCGCCGTTCCTGCAGGGTTCCGAGGAGGAACTGACGAGCCGGGCCCTTCTGGACGTCGACTTGCGGTCAAAGGGGGAACCGAACGTTTCGCTGAGGGACATTATCGCCCTTGCCCGCGGCGGAGATGCCTCGCATCGGTGTCCCCGGCTCGCAGCCCGGTACCTCGCCTGGACGGAGCGACACCAGGCGCTGCAGGCCACTCGGCTGCCCAGCGACTGGGCTCCCGTCCTCTCCCAATTCCTGCAGGCGATCGGGTGGCCCGGAGATCGCGGCATCGACAGCATGGAGTACCAGACGCTTGAGGTCTGGAATGAACTGCTCTCCGAGTTGGCCAGGCTCGACCACGTCTGCGGGGACATCTCGCTGGGTACGGCCGTCGGCAAGTTGAGACACCTGGCTTCCGCCAGGCAGTTTCAGCCTGAGTCCGAGCCGGCGCCTGTCCAGATTCTGGGTGTGCTGGAAGCCTCCGGCCTGCGCTTCGACCGGCTCTGGATCATGGGGATGCACGACAATGCCTGGCCGGTGGCGCCGTCGCCCGATCCGTTTCTGCCGTTTCACCTGCAGCGGCGTTTCAAGCTGCCCCGCTCCTCCCCGGACCGCGAACTGGAGTTTACCCGGACGTTCACCACCCGGCTCCTGGCAAGCGCCCCAACCGTGGTCGTCAGCTATCCCGAGCGGGATGGCGATTCCGATTTGAGAGTCAGCCCCCTCCTGGCTGCACTGCCGGAAGTTGTCGAAGCCGGCCTGGGGCTCCCCGCTTCGGACGGTTACCTGGAACAACTCCGGCGGTCGTCCCGCATGGAGACCATCCAGGACCACCGCGCCCCGGCGTGCGGCCATGTCCCCTTCAGGACCGGGACCTCTCTGTTCAAGCTGCAGGCGGCCTGTCCCTTCAGGGCCTTTGCCGAGTTGCGCCTTGGAGCACAAGCGCCGGACCAGCCCGAACCCGGCTTGAGCGCTCTCGACCGGGGGCAACTGGTCCATCGCATTCTGGAGCGTGTCTGGGAGAAGTTGCGATCCCACCGGGGATTGCTGTCGATGAGCGAGGAAGGGCTGGCGGACCTGGTGCGTTCCGAGGCCGCCGCCGAGATTCGGAAGTTCTCCGGACGCCGCCGGGTTCTGAGAAACGCCCGCTTTGCAGCCATCGAACGGGAACGAATCGAACACATTGTCGGGCAGTGGCTGCTCCTGGAAAAGGGGCGGCAGCCGTTCACCATGCTCGAACAGGAAACGGGACGGCGTGTGACACTGGGCGGCCTCCAGCTGAATATCCGAGCCGACCGCGTGGACCGCCTCGAAACCGGAGAACTGGTCATTCTGGACTACAAGACCGGCGAGTGCAGCCCTTCCGATTGGGACGGCTCCAGACCCGATGAACCGCAACTGCCCATTTACGCCGTGACCGCCGACTCTCCGGTGGCAGGTGTCTTGTTCGGCAGTCTCAAGACCGGTAAGTACGCCTTTCGAGGCCTGGCTGGTTCCGACGGCATTGTTCCCGGCGTCAAGGCGCCCGACGATCAGCCTTCGCTCGAAGAAACGATTGAAGAGTGGCGGGAGGTGCTGGATCGACTGGGCCGCGAATTCAAGGCAGGACAAGCCATCGTGGACCCCAAACAACCCCGTAAGACCTGCCGGCATTGCGCGCTGCCGGCGCTCTGCCGGATCGGCCAGGCCCCTGCCGCGGTGGAGGGCGATGGTGATTGACCAGGTCCAGGACCGAAAACAGCGTCTGCAGGCGCTCGACCCCACCCAGTCGTTCATCGTGCAGGCGCCCGCGGGTTCCGGAAAAACAGAATTGCTCATCCAGCGATTCCTGAGGCTGCTGGGGCAAGTCGAGCAACCCGAGGCCGTGGTCGCCATCACCTTTACGCGAAAGGCGGCCGCGGAGATGCGCCACCGGGTCATCGCCGCTCTCCAGAGCGCCTCAGGTCCACAACCCGCCACACCACATGGAGCGCACACCTGGTCACTGGCGCAGGCGGCACTGGCTCGGAACAACGAACTCAACTGGTGCCTGACCGAACAGCCCTCCCGTCTTCGCATCCAGACCATCGATTCACTGTGCGCCCTGCTGGTTCGCCAGATGCCCTGGGTTTCGCGAATGGGAGCTTCGCTCGGCCCCGAAGAAGATGCGGGGCGCCTCTACCTTCAGGCAGCCCGCCGAACACTGGCCATGCTGGATCCCCAAGGGGGACGGACTGAAATTTCCGAGGCCTTGTCGCAACTTCTCGCACACCTTGACAACAACGTCGGAACGGTGGAGCAGCTGTTGAGCACCATGCTCGGAAACCGGGACCAGTGGCTGCGGCACGTGGTCGGAACGCAGCCTGCGGAGGATCGACGCAGGGATCTGGAGACCGCACTCAGACGGATTGTCGGGCGAGCCTTGAAACGGGTGGCGGTGGCATTCCCCCAAGACTTCAGGGAGGTGACCGTTGGACTGGCCCGCTTCGCGGCCGGCAACCTTCCAGAACAGCAGCGTGGCAGTGCCCTCGAGGCCTGGTTCGAGCTCCCTGATTTTCCGGATGCCGGCCTGGAGTCGCTGCCTCGGTGGTTGGGGCTGGCGGAGATGTTCCTGACCCAACAGGGAATCCGCCGCCGGACCCTGAACAAGAACCAGGGGTTCCCGCCAACCGATTTAGGACGTGGAGCCAAGGAGGTGTGGCGCGGGATCGAACTCGACGAAGAGGCCGTGGCCGCACTCCACGCCTTGCGGTCATTGCCTCCGGCGAGCTTCAAGGATGAGCAGTGGGAGGTGCTGGCTGCCCTGCTGCGCCTGTTGCACGAAGTTGTCGGCCAACTTCAACTCGTCTTTCGGGAAGAAGGGAGTGTGGACTTCAGCGAAATCGCGATTCGAGCCCGAAACGCTCTGGGAACGGACGAGGTTCCCACCGACCTCGCCTTTGCGCTCGATTGCCGAATCCAGCATCTGCTGATCGATGAGTTTCAGGATACCTCCCAAAGCCAGTATTCCCTGCTGGCCAGACTCATCGGCGACTGGCAGCCGGGGGACGGCCGCACGCTGTTCCTGGTCGGAGACCCGATGCAGTCGATCTACGGCTTTCGCGAGGCCGAGGTCGGTCTTTTTCTGAGTGCTCGGTCGAACGGGATCGGCGCTGTCCGGCTGACGCCGCTCACGCTCTCGGTGAATTTTCGTTCCAGCACGGGAATCGTGGATTGGGTGAACCGCACACTGAGCCAGGCCTTCCCGGAAACGGAAAATGTGTTGACAGGGGCGGTGACTTACGAACCCTCGGTACCGTTCAAGAGAGACAGTCCCGTCGGGGACGTTCACTTGCATCCGATTTTGACGGATGAGCCGGTGCTCGAGGAAGCCCGGCGGGTGATCGAGACCATCGAGAAAGCCCAGTCACAGAACCCGTGTGGGACCATTGCCGTGCTGGTGTTGGCCCGCAGCCACTTGTTCCATATCGTGGCCGCGCTTCGCCATAGCGGAAAGAAGTTTCGAGCGGTTGAGATCGAAGCCCTGGGGGAACGTCAGGTGGTTCAGGACCTGATGTCGCTCACCCAGGCGCTCCTGCATCCGGGCCACCGGCTGGCCTGGTTGTCGATTCTGCGGGCGCCCTGGTGCGGTTTGAGACTGGGGGATCTGGATGCGTTGGTGGATGGCGACTCCAGGGCCGCGGTCTGGGATCTTCTTCAGGATCCGGCCAGACGAGAGCGGTTGTCTCCCGAGGGCAGGACACGCCTCGAGCGTCTGATCCCTCTGCTCGACGATGCGCTGGCACGTCGGGCACGAATGCCGGTTCGCCGCTGGGTGGAGAGCCTCTGGATCGCCCTGGGCGGTCCGGCCTGCCTCGAGACGGGCGCGGAGCTCGAAGATGCCGCCGCCTATCTGGACCTGCTGGAGCGCTCTTTGGACGGCATGCAGCTCCTGGACGAGACCAGGTTCGCCGAGGAGGTCGCCGGCCTCTACGCTCCTTCCGACGTAGAAGCCGGCGAAGGACTGCAATTGATGACCATTCACAAGGCCAAGGGGCTGGAGTTCGACACGGTGATCCTGCCGGGCCTGGGACGACGCACGCGGCACGACGATTCACGCCTGCTGCGGTGGCTGGAATACATGGACGGCGATGTAGCCCGCCTGCTGCTGGCGCCGATTCCCCGGGCGGCGGGCGACGGGGACGCGCTCTACGAATACGTGAAGAAGGCTGACCGGGACAAGTGGGTTCATGAAACCACCCGCCTCCTCTATGTGGCTGCTACCAGGGCTCGCACGGGCCTGCACCTGCTGGGACACACCAAGCTCGATCCTGAGGGGGCGCGGTTGAGAGACCCCGATTCGCGCACCCTGCTGGCGAAGATCTGGACAACCGTCGAGCCGGAATTCTCGGAACGTCTAAAAGACCGGGTAACTGAGGAAGTGGAAACGGACGAAACCGTCTTCCGCGAGCCTCAAGGCATCCCTTTGCGGCGCCTTGCCGCCGATTGGACGCCCTCCCCTCCCCCGAAGGATGCGGTTTGGAAACCACGAAAACAGCCGGCCGGGACCGAAGACGTGGAGGCACGCCAACCAACCTTCGAGTGGGTGAGCGATCTGCAGCGGCGAGTGGGTACCGTCGTCCATCGGATGCTTCAGCAACTGTGCGCACCGGACCGTCTCGACTTCGACCGGGACACCCTCCGTGTCGCGCTATTGCAGGACGGACTGGACGGCGACAAGCTCGACCAGGCCCTCGCCCGAGCCGTTTCCGCTCTCAAGAACACCATTGCCGACGAACGTGGGCGCTGGGTTCTTTCGCGGCACCAGGACGACCAAAGAGAGTATGCACTCTCCACGGTCGTCCAACAAAGAACCCGGAGATATGTTCTGGACAGGACCTTCGTGGCGGACGGCACGCGCTGGATCATTGACTACAAGACGGGGACCCATTCCGGCGGGTCCCCGGAAGACTTTCTAGACAATGAGCAGGCGCGCTACCGTACTCAGTTGGAAACCTACGCGAGCCTGATCCGGTCCATGGACTCCCGCCCCATTCGCCTGGGTCTCTATTTCCCCATGCTTCAGAGCTGGCGGGAGTGGCCCTTCGCTGGATAGCCGCTAGACCGCATTTCTCACTACCGCCGGTCACCCCATCAATCGCCTCCACCTCATACTCCTGGGTTGAACAACTCCAGCCACAAACCCCGGGGAAACGATAGTATGTGAAATTAGTGTGTATAAATGAGGTTTTTTAGTTAATTTAAGGTGAATAACTGTAATCAGGTGTTATCCTTGTCGCCATCTCAATTCGATGCAGGTCCCCACTGCCATCGTCCCAACCGGCGGCTGGCCCCGAGTGGGTCTAGCTCCGACGGAGGATCGGCCATTGACCAACCCCGACACACTGAAGCGAGAGAACGAGGTACTGCGCGACTGTATCTCCAAGCTGAGCGCGGCCAGCCTGCGCATCATCGCCAGCCTCGACCTCGGCACCGTGCTGCGCGAGGCCGTGGAAAGCGCCTGCGAACTCACCGGCGCCCGCTTCGGCGTGATCGCGACTGTCGACGACTCGGGGCAGGTTCAGGACGTCGTCAGCGCCGGCTTAACGCCGGAGGAGGATAAGCAACTGGCGGACTGGCCCGACGGACTGCAGCTGTTCGCACACTTCCGGGACCAGCCCGGAGCGCTGAGACTTCGAGACCTGCCCGGCTATATTCGGTCACTCGGCTTTCCCACGGAAATGGTTCGGTGGAAGATCTTCCAGGGAATGCCGATGCATCACCGAGACGTCTACGTCGGCAACTTCTTTCTGGCCGAGAAGGAAGGCGGGGGAGAGTTTACCAGCGAGGACGAACAGGTCCTGGTACTGTTTGCGTCACAAGCGGCGGCGGCGATCGCCAACGCCCGCACCCACCGGGACGAGCAGCAAGCCAGGGCAGATCTGGAGGCGCTGGTGGAAACCTCTCCGGTGGGAGTGGTGGTTTTCGGTGCCAGAACCGGACATCCGTTGAGGACCAACCGGGAGGTGAGACGGATTGCAGAGGGCCTGGGCCAGCCGGGCCAATCCCCGGAACAACTGCTGAGTTCCATTTCCTACCGGCGTGCCGACGGGCGGGAAGTTGCTCTGAACGAAATTCTGCTGGCTCAGGAGCTGAGTGCCGCGACGACCGTGCGCGCCGAGCAGATCGTTCTGGAAGTTCCCGACGGGCGCAGCGTAAAGATTCTGATCAACGCAACGCCGATCCATTCCGCGGACGGCCAGGTCGAATCGCTGGTGGTGACCATGCAGGATCTGGCGCCGCTGGAGGAGCTGGAGCGATCGCGTGCGGAGTTCCTGAGCCTGGTGAGCCACGAACTGCGGGCTCCGTTGACTTCGATCAAGGGGTCGGCCTCTACCGTGCTGGGCGCCTTACCCTCCCTGGAGCCGGCCGAGATGCTCCAGTTCTTCCATATCATCGATGAGCAGGCCGATCACATGCGGGGCCTTATCAGCGACCTGTTGGACGCCGGGCGAATCGAGACGGGCACGTTGTCGGTGAACCCCGATCCGGCGGAGGTGGCCAACCTGGTAGAACAGGCCAGAAATACCTTCCTGAGCGGAGGAGGCAAGCACACCATTCTTATCGACCTGCCTCCGGACCTGCCCCCGGTGCTGGCTGACCGGAGACGCATCGTCCAGGTCTTGAACAACCTCATCTCCAACGCTTCCAGGCATGCTCCCGTGCCCTCTACGATCCGGGTGAGCGCGGTGCGGGATGGCGTTTACGTGGCCGTATCGGTCTCCGACGAGGGCAGGGGGGTGTCGCCAGACCTGCTACCCTACCTGTTCCGGAAGCACACGCGGGTCGGCGCCGCCGATGAAGAGCGTGGGATCGGCGGGTCGGGCCTTGGCCTGGCCATATGCAAGGGGCTGGTGGAGGCTCACGGCGGCCGTATCCGGGCCGAAAGCGGCGGCAAGGATCAGGGTACGCGGTTCACTTTCACCATTCCGATAGCCGAGCAGACCGGAAACGTCGCCACGCCCGGCTCGGCCCGAAGCGCTTCCAGTTCGCCGCTGAGAAGGAGGGAACGCGGACGTATTCTGGTGGTGGACGACGATCCCCAGACACTTCGCTACGTGCGGGACGCTCTCACGGCAGCGGGCTATTCCCCGCTCGTGACCGGCGACCCAAGGGAAGTGTCCCATTTGGTCAAAGCGAAAAAGCCCCACCTGGTTCTCCTGGACCTGGTGCTGCCCGGCACCGATGGCATTGAATTGATGGAGCAACTTCCCGAACTGGCCGAATTGCCTGTCATCTTCATCTCGGCTTACGGCAGGGACGAGACCATCGCCAGGGCCTTGGAGACGGGCGCCGCCGACTATATCGTCAAGCCGTTCTCACCGACCGAACTGGCTGCGAGAGTCCAGGCGGCACTGCGCCGACTTGCCCATCCGCCGGAGCCCTTTCGATTGGGGGACTTGGCCATCCACTATGAGCAACGCCTGGTGACGGTGGCCGGCCATTCCGTGCAACTGACCGCCACCGAATACGAACTGCTCCGCGTGCTGTCGGTCAACGCGGGGCGGGTAACGACCTACGATTCGCTGCTGCGCCAGGTGTGGAGAGGGAAAGACACTGGTGACTACCAGTCGGTGCGGGCCTACGTGAAAAGATTGCGGCGCAAGCTCGGCGACGACGCGGCCAGCCCAGCCTACGTCTTCAACGTCCGCCAGATCGGCTACAGCATGCCCAAGCCGGGCGAAGAGTGAGGGCTATTTGTAAGGAATGCGGGGTAGAACTTCCTTCGACTCCAGGTGGGCTTCGATTTCCTTGCGGGTCCGCCACACCGGACGAAGCTGCTTACGGGCAAACAACGCCAACTGGTCCCCCCGATGGGGCGAGTCGGGCTGGGAGGCGTTTCCGTAGCTCAGCAGGGCAGACGCCCGGACGGGTTGGGAGAACTCCACCAGCGCTACGAAGGAATCGCCAAACAGCGCCCGGAAGCGGCCGTCTTTTTCAGGGGCGAACTCCAGGGACCGAAAGATTCCCAGCCGGCTGGGGCCTCCGCTGGCCGGAAGGTCCCGTTCTCCAATTCTCAGGCGATAGACGTCTCCCCAGGGCACATCCAGAGAGCCGAAACGATCCCGGGTGACGCGGGCGGCTTTTTCCAGGGCAGCCACGGCGGCGGCGGGATTGGCCAGCCCCTTGGGCGTGGTCAGGGGCTCCTGCTCCCGCCAGGACGAGGCGAACATGCCGGCGCCAAGGGTCCGGGCCCATTCGGCGAAAAGCACGGCGCCCCGACTCTCGGCGTCGGCCCTTCGATCCCAATCCGCCAGCACCCGAGCCGCCTGTCGGGCCAGATCGCTTGACCGCGGACCCACCGCTGCCGTCAGTTCATCCAGAATGCGATCGGCCAACTCCATCCGCGTGGAATGCTTGTAGCGGCTCAAGGATTCGAAGCTGATCTTCCGGTCCTGCTCCAGCATGCGCACCGATCGCTGAGCACGGAAACGCATCCCACGGGGGGCCAGGTAGGCGGGAAAATCGCCCGGATTCAGCAGCCGGGGAAGCGTGGAACTCCAGGGCGGATCGTTGGCGTTCTGCACCCAGCCCCCGGAGGGATCCACCACCCGGGGCAACTCCTCGTAGGGGTGGGTACGGGTCCAGAGCATTTCCGGGCGGTCCCCGGGAACCATCCCCTGCCAGTCCTGCCAGCCGCCTGAGGCACGGACCGGTGTCCGTCCACCGAACAGGTAGAGAATGTGTCCCTCCCGGTCGGCGTAGATCAGGTTGAAGATTGGATTCTGCAGCCGCCGCAGCGCCGATTCGAACTGCCGGAGGCTCCTGGCCCGGATCATGTCCCAGTACTGCTCGAACATGTGGGGCTGATCCAGACCGACCAGCCGTACTGCAATGGCCTTGTCGCCCTTGACTTCCAGGACCGGGCCATGGATCGAGCGGCGCACCGTCAGGGTCTCCCGGCGAAAGGTCCCGTCGGGTTGACGGACCCGGATGGACTGCGTCTCGGTCTCGAAGGCCCTGGCCTCTCCATCCCAGCGGTAACCGCCTTCCGCCAGGCTCAGTTCGAAAAGGTCAATGCCGTCCAGTGGATTGGTGGTGTGGGTCCAGCCCAGATGATCGTTGAACCCCAACCCCAGGATGGGCATTCCGACCAGGGTGGCGCCGTAGGCATCCACTTCCGGTGTTTTCCACTGGACTTCGAACCAGGTAAAGAAACCGCTCCAGGGAAGGTGGGGATTGACCAGCAGCATGGCATTGCCGGCGGCGGAACGCGAAGGAGCAATGGCCCATCCATTGGATCCCGGGACCGGTTGCCGGGCTATGCCGAAGGTGACCTCTCTTCCGACGAAAGAGAGATGGATCACCCGCTGCAAATGCCCCAGGACATCGGTCGGGTCCAGGGGCAACACAGACTCCAGCTCAGGATCGATAACCTCCGGGTGCCGGCGGGCATAGGCGTTCATCCCCTCCACAAAACGGTCCAGATACCCCTTGAATCTCGGCTTCTGCGCCCCGTACCACTGCTGTGCCCGCTCGGGCACTCCCATGGTTCTCAGGTAGCGGTCGGAGGCCAGATAGGATTCCCCCCAATACTCCGCCGCCCGGCCCCGGGCCTCACCGTAGAGCCGCAAGATAAGGTTGGCATGGTTTTTCATCTGGGCCCAGCCGAAGGCCCGGAACAGCTCCCCGGGCCCGGTGGCATGGATATGGGGCACGCCCCAGCGGTCCCATAGGATCTCGGTCGGCCCTTGATCGCGCGGACCGCAGGCTCCAGCCGCCAGCGCCAGAACTATCCCGGGCAGCAGGATCCATCCGCCCGGTACAGAACGGCCTCGCCTTCTCATCGCCGGCCTCCCGAAACTTGTATTGCTTGAAACAACCGAAAAAAGACAAAAGAAAAAGAGTTATCCACGAAGAGACACGAAGAACGACGAAGGGCCACTAAGAAAAACGGAAAGAGGTCCATCCCTATTCGTGTTCATTGGTGGTTCGTCTTCATTCCAATAATCCTGTCCATCCTGTGCATCCATGTTCAATAAGTAGAAAACCGGTTTGGCACGACTTGGCCTTTGTTCCTGACAGGCCGTGAAGATTCGTTGTTTCACCCTCGTATGATCCGCCCGGGCGGGCGAGGACGCGCTTGACTCCATTCGGACCGTCCCTTCCATTCTTCCAGAGATAATTGCTCCCTGTCATTGCTATTATTGAGAAGCAGCCGACACCCTTGGAAGCCAACGGGAGCAATTCATGAAATATCTGGTGACGGGCGCCAGTGGTTTCATTGGTGGTTGCCTGGCCAGGCATCTCGTCCGGGCAGGGCACGAGGTGGGAGCCCTGGTGCGCAACCCCGAGGCCGCCGCGGACCTCAAGGCCGCCGGCGTGTCCATCCACCAGGGGGAGGTTCAGGACAAACCTTCCCTGCAAGCTCCCATGAGCGGAGTTGACGGCCTCTTCCACCTGGCAGCCTGGTATCGCATCGGAGTCAAGGACCGGGGGGAGGCCTACCAGACCAACGTGGAGGGCACCCGCAATATCCTGGAAACGGCCCGGGACCTGGGCATCCCCCGGATCGTCTACACCAGCACCGTGGCTGTCTCCTCAGACACCGGTGGACGTCTGGTTGACGAAAAGTTCCGCCACCACGGTCCCTGGTTGACCCAATACGAACGCACCAAGTGGATGGCCCACTACCAGGTGGCCCGGCCCATGGCCGAGGCCGGCTTGCCCCTGGTCATCCTGCAGCCCGGCGTGGTGTACGGCCCCGGCGACCCCAGCGCCATCGGCACGGCCTTCCGGCAGTACCTGCAGGGCAGGTTGCCCGTGACCCCGCAACGAACCGCCTTCTGCTGGGCTCACGTCGAGGACACCGCCGCGGCCCATCGGCTGGCCATGGAACGAGGCCGGCTGGGCGAGAGCTACATTGCCGCCGGCCCGGTCCACACCTTCCGGGAGGTCTTCGAACTGGCCGAGCGCCTGACCGCCATCCCGGCCCCCCGGCTTCACCCCGGCCCATCTGCCATGAAAGCCATGGCAGCCTTCATGAAATTCCTGGGAGCCTTGCTTCCCCTTCCCTCGGCTTACTCGGCGGAGAGCCTGCAAATCATGGCCGGCACGACCTACATTGGCGACAACCGCAAAGCCCGCCGCGAGTTGGGCTTCGCCCCCCGCTCCCTGGAGGAGGGGCTACGGGAAACGCTGCGCTACGAAATGGAGCAGCTGGGCTTGGGGACGAACCTATCCCTGCCTTGAAGGGCCAATGGCCCTTTTGATATTCTTTGCAGTCAGGAGAAAGCTGTGATCAGGAGCAATCTGGCTCGAGCGGCCCTGGCGCTTGCGGCCATCGCAGGACCGCTGCCCGTTTCGGGAATGGCCGCTGACCCCACGGTGGATTTCGCCCGGGAGATCCAACCGATCTTCCAGGAGCGTTGCCTGGCCTGTCACGGCAGCCAGACCCAGCTGCACGGCTTCAGGCTGGACCGCAGGTCGGATGCCTTCGAGGGCGGCGACTCCGGCGTGCCGGCTATCGTTCCGGGTAACAGCCCCGACAGCCTGCTGCTGCGCTATGTCTCCGGCCGAGACCCCGACGTGGTCATGCCGCCCGAAGGGCCGCCGCTGACCGGCGAGCAGGTGGAACTGCTGCGCCTCTGGATCGACCAGGGGGCCGTCTGGCCGCAGGACGAGGACCCCTCGGAATCCCAGCCCGACCTCAATGAACACTGGGCTTTCCAGCCGATCTCCGCGCCCGCGCCGCCGGCCGTGGAGGCGAAGGAGTGGGTCGGGAACCCCATCGATGCCTTCGTCCTGGAAAAACTGGAGGCGAAGGGCTGGAAGCCCTCACCCGCGGCCGAACCCCATCAGCTGCTGCGGCGGCTCTATCTCAACCTGATTGGACTGCCCCCCAACCTGGCAGAGCAGGAAACCTTCCTGAAGGACCCGAGCGAGGCTGCCTACAAGGCAACCATCGATGATCTGCTGGCGCGACCGGCATATGGGGAGCGCTGGGCCCGGCACTGGTTGGACCTGGTTCGCTACGCCGAAAGCAACGGGTACGAGCGGGACGGCGCCAAGCCCCACGCCTGGAAATACCGGGACTACGTGATCCGGTCCTTCAACCGGGACAAACCCTTCAACCGCTTTGCCCTGGAACAGTTGGCCGGAGACGAGCTGCCGGACGCCTCGGCCGAGACCCTCATCGCCACCGGGTATTTCCGCCTGGGAGCCTGGGACGATGAACCCGCCGATCCCGAAACCGACCGATTCGATCAACTGGACGACATCGTCAGCACCACCTCCCAGGTCTTTCTGGGCCTGACCCTGGGTTGCGCCCGCTGCCACAACCACAAGTTCGATCCCCTGACCGCCCGGGACTACTACTCCATGGTGGCGGTCTTCAACGGCCTGCAGCGTCCCCGCAGGAAGCGCACCGAGCTGGACCTGCCGATCGGAACTCCCCGGCAACTGGAGCAGTATCGGGCCACCTCCCGCCGGATCGAGCGTCTGCAGGAGGAGCTCGACCGGTTGAGAGCGCGGTTGCGCCGGAACTTCCTGGAGTCGGGCCGGTCCAACCTGCCGGCCCTGGCGGTGCAGGCCTTTCTGGCCGGGGATCCCAGCCGGAAGCAGAAGGGGTTGAGGCAGATTTTCGAAAAGCAGTTGGCGGAAGAAGTGGCAAACGCCCCCGTGCCGGACGCTGTCCGGGAGCAGTTGGAGGCCGGGGAACGGGAGATCCAGGCGCTGGAGGCAGCCCGAATCGACCTGCCCCGCGGCTATTTCATGCACGAGCCGGATCCGTCCCCGCCCGCTACCCACCTGTTGATCCGAGGCAGCGCCGCCAACCCCGGACCGGAAATCGCTCCGGCCTTCCCGGCCATTCTGTCGGATACGGTCTTTCGGCCGGAGCCCCGGAACAGGAGCAGCGGGCGCCGGCTGGCCCTGGCTCGATGGCTGGTCGATCCTCAAAACCCTCTGACCGCCCGGGTGATCGTCAACCGGATCTGGCAAAAGCACTTCGGATTCGGACTGGTTCGCAGCCCAAGCGATTTTGGCGCGCGGGGCCAGAAACCGACGCACTCCGAACTGCTGGATTGGCTGACCCACTGGTTCGTTCGGGAAGGGTGGTCTTTCAAGAAGCTCCATCGCCTGATCCTTGCCAGCAACAGTTACCGCATGAGCCGGAAGTGGCACGCCGATTACGGCAAGGAAGATCCGGAGAACCGGCTGTTGTGGCGCATGCCCCGGGTTCGATTGGAGGTCGAGGCCATTCGGGACTCCATGCTGGCGGTCAGCGGCCGGCTGAACCGGCGCATGTACGGGCCCAGCATGTTTCCCAATATCTCCAGGGCGGCGCTGGAAGGACACAGCGATCCCGACACCGTCTGGAAACCGTCCGCCGAAGAAGAAGACCGCTCCCGGCGCACCATCTATGTCTTCCTGAAGCGCTCCCTGGTGGTTCCCATGCTGGAGGTGCTGGACCTGTGCGACACCACCAAGACCGCGTCCCGGCGGATGACCACCAGCGTGGCCCCGCAGGCGCTCATCCTGTTCAACAGCGAGTTCGTGAACCGGCAGGCCCGCTACCTGGCCGCCCGCCTGGAGAACGAAGTGGGGACCGATCCGGAGAAACAGATTGAAAGAGCCTATGCCCTGGCGCTGGCCCGGCCTCCCAGCCAGACGGAGAAAGGGAATCTGCTCGCGTTCTTGAGGCAGGAGACCGACCGACAGATTCGGCAGCAGGACATCGTTCCCGCCAACGCGCGGCGTGGAGCCCTGCGAGAGATGTGCCGGGTGTTTCTGAACCTGAACGAGTTTGTATATCCCGATTGATCCTTACCGGCTAATCAGGCTGCTTTAGCCCCGGACCAAACCAGGTAAGCCGTTGAAGGCACACAGCCCGTCTCAGGCAGACAGGACTGCCCGGGGGCTCGAACCATCGAGAGGTGAGACCATGTCCCATCGGTATATTCCCAATCCCACCCCCTGCGGCCGGAGTCGGCGGCAGTTTCTCTGGGAAGTGGGCGGCGGCTTCGCAGGCCTGGCCCTCACCGACCTGCTGATTCGGGACGGCTTCTTCACCCGCACCGCGGCCGCCTCGGACAAAATCCCCGACACGGGTTCCCTGCTGGACGCCAGGACGCCGCATTTTCCGGCCAAGGCCAAGCACGCCGTCTTTCTCTTCATGAACGGAGCCCCGAGCCAGGTGGACACTTTCGATCCCAAGCCGGCTCTGACCCGCTTTCACGGATCTCCCTACAAGGGCCCCCTGGAGGTCGGCTCCAACAACCGGGCTATCGGCTACCTGATGCAGAGCCCCTTCCCCTTCCGCAAGCACGGCCGGAGCGGCCTGGAGATCAGCAGTCTCTTCCCCCACACGGCCAAATTCGCGGACGACCTCTGCGTCATTCGCTCCATGTATACCGATACGGCCGCCCATGCCTCCGGATGTCTCCAGATGAACACCGGTAACGTCACCATCGGCAAGCCCAGCCTGGGATCCTGGCTGAGTTACGGGTTGGGCACTCTCAACCAGAGCCTTCCCAGCTTCGTGGTGATGACCGACCCCCGGGGCGGGCCCATCAGCGGGGCTTCCAACTGGACGGCCGGATACATGCCCGCACCCTATCAAGGCACCCTGTTCCGCAGCACCGGGGCGCCCTTGCTGGATCTGGCCACCCCTCCCGGCGTCAGTCGGCAGACCCAACGCCACTCCCTGGATCTCTTGCGAACCCTGAACGAGGAGCACCTGGCCTCGCGGCCCCGGGAAGACGAGCTGGCAGGCAGGATCAACACCTACGAGCTGGCCTACCGCATGCAGACCACGGCCGCCGAGACGGTGGACCTGGACCGCGAAGACGAGGCCACCAGGGAAATGTATGGCCTGAACCGTCCCCTGACGGCAGACTTCGGCCGCAAGTGCCTGATCACCCGCCGCCTTCTGGAAAACGGGGTCCGCTTCGTGCAGCTCTATTCCGGTGGCGGCCACATCGAGGACACCTGGGACGGCCATGGCGACTGCATCACCAATCACAAGCTCCACGCCGGGGAAACCGACCAGCCCATCGCCGCCCTTATCGCCGACCTCAAACGCACCGGCCTGTGGGATGAGACCCTGCTGATCTGGGGTGGTGAATTCGGCAGAACCCCCACCAGCGAGGGGTTGGGCAAGCCGGGGAGAGACCACGACTGGCACGGGTTCAGCATGTGGCTGGCCGGAGCCGGGGTCAAGGGCGGTCAGGCGGTGGGCGCCACCGACGAGCTGGGATTTTCAGCCGTGGAGCAACGCTGCCACGTGTCCGACCTGCACGCCACCATCCTGCACCTGATGGGACTGGACCACACCAGGCTCACCTACTTCTACCAAGGGCTGGACCAACGCCTCACCGGCGTCCGCGGAGAGGTCGTCCAGTCGGTGCTGGCGTAGCCCATCCCGCGAACCGAACCAATGGACCTGCAGCAAGGCAGAGGCTGGATCGCGGAAAGCCGCTCGGTGACCGGCTTCACCGGAGCCGGCATCTCGACCGAGTCGGGCATTCCCGATTTTCGCAGTCCCAACGGGGTCTGGGCCCGAAACCGGACCGTCTATTTTCAGGAATTCCTCGACAGCGAAGCCGACCGCATCGAATACTGGCGGCAGAAGGTGGAAAGCTGGCCGGCCATGCGGGATGCAGCCCCCAACGCCGGTCATCTGGCCTTTGCCGAGTTGGCCCGGCAGGGCAAGCTGCTGGCCATGATCACCCAGAACATCGACGGCCTCCACCGACGTTCGGGCCTGGACAGCCGGCTGATACTGGAACTGCACGGGACCACGGCCGAAGCGGCCTGCCTCGGCTGCGGCAGAAGGATCTCGATGGACGAGGCCGTCGACCGCGTGGTCCAGGGCGAGCCGGCGCCTCGTTGCGTCCACTGCGGGGGCCTGCTGAAGCCCGCTACCGTTTCCTTCGGCCAGTCCCTTCCCATGGAGGTGCTGGACCGGTCCCGCCGGGCCGCCCAGGCCTGCGAGGTCTTCCTGGCGGTGGGCTCCTCCCTGGTAGTGGAGCCGGCCGCTTCCCTGCCCCTTCTGGCCAAGCAGTCCGGGGCCAGGCTCATCATTCTCAACCGGACCGAGACCCCCCTGGATGAATTTGCCGACCTGGTGATCCGGGAAGAGATCGGACACACCCTGCCCCGCTTGGTGGAACCTGCCTGAGACAAAAGAAAAAAGAGTTATCCACGAAGGGACACGAAGAACGACGAAGGGCCACTAAGGCATTGAGGTTAACCGTGACGGGACACTAAGCTCGCGAAGGGATGATCGATTTCCGATTTTTTCATTCTCGGATGATCCGCCCGGCAGGGCGGAGGCCGGACTTACCTGAGAAAATGCTGCTTTAACCGGCTTCCTTGAGAGCGGCGAAGCCGCGGCAGCACTTAGCCGTGGGCGTCAGCCCATGGGAAACGTCGCCTATGGGTGTCGAGCCGCGTAGGCGGCGGCAGCAAATGCCGGTGAGCCCAAGTGAAGCACAAGCCGACGCAATGATGTTTATTTGAAACAACGCCTTGTGCCGGGTGGCGGAAAATCCGTTCAAAGTCAAGTACAGTCAGACGGCTAATTTACATGGATGCACAGGATGGACAGGATTATTGGGCGAGAGTTTCCACTGTCTTGAATTCAACCATCGCCTCTGTTCCAACACGGATTTCCCAAAACCCGCTCCCAGGCTCTTGGATCACTTCCAACACCCACCCGATCATCAAGCGGGTCTGCTTCTGTGGCACAGCCTCTCGTGCTGTTTATCCTGTGCATCCTGTGCATCCATGTTCAATCAGTAGAAAACCGGTTTTGCACGACAGGGTCCTTGTTCCCGACCGGCTATGAAGATTCGTTGTTTCCCTCTCGTATGATCCGCACGGCAGGGCGGGGGCGGCGCTTGCCGGTTCCCGAAACCCTCCGCTGACCACTCTTCACCCTCCACTCTCCACTCTCCACTGCCTTCAACATCCCTGTTGCACCCCGTACGATCCGACCGTCACGGCGACGGCCCGTTGGTCCCGACTTATTCCCGGGGGGTCTGGTCGTTGAAGACCTGGGTTCGTTTGAGAAGGCGGCGTTCCCGGCCCGGGAACCCTTCGCGACGGTGCATGGTGCAACGGTTGTCCCAGATCACCAGGTCGTCGATCTGCCAGTGGTGGGTCCAAACGAACCGGGGAAGCTCGATGTGGCGAAAAAGCAGGTCAAGCAACCGCCGGCTTTCGGAGGACTCCAGACCCACAATGGTTTTTGTGAGGTGGGGGCCCAGGTAAAGGGCCTTGCGGCCTGTCTCCGGATGGGTGCAGGCCAGGGGGTGAGACACGGGATAGGGGCGATTCTGGGCTTCCACCGAGTGTCGATGGACCGCTCTCAGCCCCCGCAGGCGGGCCTTGAGACCTTCGTCCAGGGCTTCGTAGGCGGCGTATCCGTTGCACCACCGGGTGGCGCCACCGCCCCCCTCGGGCAGTTCGACGGCGTAGAGGGTCGAGATGGTCCCGGGCTGGGGCAGGTAGGACAGGTCGGAATGGAAACCGATCTCCTCGTTGCTGAGGGCTCCGATCGGCTGGCCGTTCTTCTTGAGATTGGAGATGAGGAAAATCTCCTTGACCGGGCGATCCAGCTGCTTGCGCACGTGCTCCACCGGCTTGCCGAAATGGCGGGTAAAGTCCACCTGGTTCCGCTCGCTGATGCGCTGCTTCCTGAAGTAGATCAGACAGTGCTGCCGCAGTGCCTGGCGAATGCTCGCCACGGCATCCGCCGGCAGCGGCTTGGACAGCTCCACTCCCTGAATCTCGGCGCCCAGGGCTCCGCCCGTGGGAATGATCTTCAGCCCCTCAATCCTCGCAACAGTCATGATTCCGCTCCCAGCCCACATCCAATGGTATCGAACCGAACGCTTCGATTATACTGGAGAGGCTTTCGACGGCAACCACGAGCGCCGGGAAAGTACTGGCGGGAGTCGCCTTGACCCGCCGAGCCCTTGACGCCACTCTCACCCATCCCGGAATACCCATGAACCACCAACTTGCGCAGACCATCGGCTTATTCCTTCTGCTGGTGCTCTTCGGGGACCGCACCATTGCCTCAAGCCCCCCGCTGCCGCCGCAGAACCAACCGGCGCCCGATCAGAAGTCCGACGAGACCGACCGCCGAGACCAGGAGAAAGAAACCGACCCGTCAGACGAAGAAGACGACACCGACATCCTGCTGACCGATGAGAGCGACATCATCTACACCGAGATCGATGTAACCGGCACCGTGATCCGCGAAACGCCCATCGACTCGCCCAACTCGGTTTCCATCATCGACCGGGAATCCCTGTCCCAGCAGGGATCCCCCTCGGTGGTGGAGTTGTTCAAGACCATGAGCGTCAGCGGCGGCGTGCTGGGCGAATCCAACAGTTGGTTCAACAGCACTTCGACAGGTATCGCCGAGACGGTGGCCAACGTGAACCTGCGCTCTCTGGGGGCCTCTCGCACCCTGGTGCTGCTCAACGGACGCAGGCAGACTTATCTGCCGGCTCGACTGGCCGGCGGCCGCTTCGTGGACGTGAATGCGTTTCCCACCATCGCCATCGACCGAATCGACGTCCTCAAGGAGGGCGCCGGCGCCGTCTACGGCTCGGACGCGATCGCCGGTGTCGTCAATTTCATCACCCGCAGCCAGTTCGAGGGTTTCGAGGTCTCGGCCTCCTACGACCACTACTCGAGTTCCAAGGACGGGATGTTGGGCGGAATCTGGGGCAAGAAGATCGGCACTTCGGCCCACGTGGTGGTGGCGATGGAACACAAGCGTAGCGGCCACATCGGAGCCGAGGAGACGGGATGGGCGTTGCGCCCCTACCCGGGATGGTGGTGGGGATGGTCGGGGACGGGCAACCCCGGCGCCTTCATCGTGCCCCAGACCCAGGCCACCGGAGTTTCGGCTCTGGTGGAAGCACCCCGCTTCATCGACCCGCGCTGCGACGAAATGGGCGGGTATACGGACAAAGGCTCCCGCACCTGCCGCTTCCGTTACCAGCCCTGGGACAGCCTGATCTATGCCCAGCAGCACAGTCGGGGGTTTGCCGAGATCAACGGGACCTTCGGCGACAATAAGAACTACCGTCTGGAAATGCTCTATGCCGATGCCCGGATTCCCGACTGGGAGACCACTCCATCGTTTCCGCCCGTGTCGATTTTCGATGGTTTGCAATTGGTCGGCGCCGATCACCCGGGCAGGCAGGCGTTCGTAAACCACTACCCGATGCTGCCCAGCAGCTCCGGCGAACCGCTGGATCTTACAGGGGACGAGCCCTGGTACTTCTTCGGCCGACTGGTCGGCAACTCCGGTCCCGGGCGCAGCTCGCCCCGACAGTCCCGGACCAGGCGGCTGGCGGGGTCCGTAGGGAGCGAAATCGGGGAAACCGGCCTCTACTACGACCTGGGAGCGACCTACTCCGACGCCAGGGGAGAGTTGAGCCACCCGGCAGAATGGGCTCATCGCAAGTTCCTGGCCTATCGGGGTTTCGGCGGACCGAGCTGCGGCGTCGAGGTGATGGTGGATTCGACGGCCCCCTCCGGGATGGCTCTCGGTCGCATCCCCGAGGGCGTCGCTCCCGGGCGGGGCGACTGCTCCTACTACAACCCCTTCAGCAATGCCATCGGATTCTCGGCCCAGCCGGGCGCCCGATTCAAGGACACTCAAAACCCCGAGTTTCGTCCCGAACTGGCAAACACTCCCGAGCTGCTGGGTTGGATCAACCAGGACGTCACCTACGTCAACCGGGCCAGCCTGGTCACGGCCGATGCAACCCTGAACGGGAACCTGCTTTCCAGCGTGGCAAGCTACGCGCTGGGCTATCAGTACCGGCTGGTGGACGTGGGCACGACCCCCAACACCGCCGGCAACCTGGACATCAACCCCTGCCCGGTTCCGGGAGACAGCAGTTGTCCGGTGAAGACCGGTTCCTTCACCTTCACCTCCGGAGTCCACCCCTACGCCGACCAGCAGGGCACGCACGTGACTTTCGTCGAATTGGCTCTGAAGCTGGGAGAGAGGGTGGACGCCCAGTTGGCCGCCCACTACGAACGCTACGAGTTCGCCGACAGCTTCGACCCCAAGGCCTCCATTCGCGTTCAACTGAACAACCTGGTGGCCCTGAGGGGGACGGTGCAGACCTCCTTCCGCACTCCCTCGGTGGACGACCTCAACCAGGACCTGGTCACCACCACCGACTACGTGGCTGCCAGCGGAACCTGGAAGGCCATCAGCACGTCCGGGAGCACCAGTCTTTTGCCGGAGGATGCGCTCACCTACAACCTGGGGGTGATCCTGAAACGGGACCCGGACTTCGACGTGACCCTGGACTACTGGGGATTCGACTTCAATAACCCTATCGGGGTCCTGCCCCACGCCGCCCTGGCTTCCGCCTATGCCGACCCGGCCACCCGAAGCGCGGTGCAGGGTCGCATCTTCTGTCCCGGCAACCGCAACGACGCCAGTTGCGAGCCGGTCGACATCGAGAGAATCCGGGTGCACCACATCAACTGGCCGGGCATCAAGACCTCCGGGATCGACTGGCACCTGGGCGGCCGCCGGCTCATGGGGCCGGGTGTGCTGGTCGGCCATCTGGACGGGAACCACACCCTGGACTTCGAAGTGGAGGCCCTCCTTCACAACGGCGTGGAACTGCGGCCCAGGGAGCAGGCGGCCGGTTACCTGAACCGGACCAACCCGCTCGCCCCTCCCATCCCTCGTTGGAGGACTCACGGCAGCCTGGGCTACCACTGGAACCACTACGGCCTGATCGGAGGAGTGCACTACATCTCGGGATACGAGGATCGGGACACGGTGGCCGCCTACAGCCAGATCGACAAGTTCCTGACCTTCGATATGAACTTCCGGTGGCAGATTCCCGATTCCGGAACCACGCTGACCGTTTCCGCGCTGAACCTGGCCGATGTCCAGCCTCCGCTGGTGAATACCGAGCAGGCCTTCGATTCCCTGACGCACAACCCCAGGGGCCGCCGGGTAAAGCTGACCGTCACCCAGCGGTTCTGACGGGGGCCTCCAGCGACCTGCCGTCCCGGCCGGCAACTCTCCCGACCCTGGAGATTCTCCATGGAACCAGGACTGGTCCAACGGGCCCGCCAGCATCCCGACCGAACCGCGATTCTGGCCGAGGGCGCCTGTTTCTCATACTGCGATCTGCTGCGGGCGTCGGCCGGTGCGGCCGGGAGATTGCTCGAGGGCGCCGGGGACCTCGGGGAAAAGAGAGTCGCCTTCCTGTTGCCGCCGGGGATTTCCCACGTGGCCACCCAGTGGGGAATCTGGAGGGCGGGCGGCATTGCCGTACCCCTCTGCACCGCCCATCCGCCGCCGGAGTGGGAATACGTCATCCGGGACTCCGGAGCCCACCTGGTGGTTGTCCACAAATCCTTTGCGGAACGGATCCGTCCGGTGGCCCGCAGGTGCGACGTGGCCGTAATGGACGACGCCTCTCCGGAACCGGACTCTGCGTCAGTCGAGCTGCCCTCGATCCCGCCCTCACGACGGGCCATGATCGTCTACACCAGCGGCACCACCAGCCGGCCCAAGGGGGTGGTCTCCACCCACGGAAACCTCGAGGCCCAGATCGAGACCCTGGTCCGGGCCTGGGGATGGCAGTCGCAGGACCGAATCCTGCACGTTCTTCCCCTGCACCACGTGCACGGCATCGTCAATGTTCTGTGCTGCGCTCTCTGGTCGGGCGCTGCCTGTGAGATGCTGCCCGGATTCCAGGCCGGCCAGGTGTGGGAGCGATTCGTCCGGAGTCCCCTCACGCTGTTCATGGCGGTGCCGACTGTCTACTCCATGCTGATCGCAGCCTGGGAGGCCTCCCCTGCCTCCCAACGAAAGATCTGGTCCCAGGCATGCGCCGGCATGCGCCTGATGGTGTCGGGCTCGGCGGCGCTGCCGGTGCACGTGCTGGAGAAGTGGCAGCAGATCAGCGGCCATCGGCTGCTGGAACGCTACGGCATGACCGAGATCGGGATGGCTCTCTCCAACCCCCTGGAGGGCCAAAGGCGGGCGGGATACGTGGGGACACCGCTTCCAGGCGTCGAGGTGCGATTGGTTGACGACCAGGGGAAACCGGTCGAGGCCGGCACTCCAGGGGAGATTCAGGTCAAGGGACCGGGTGTCTTCGGGGAGTACTGGCGAAGGCCGGAGGAAACCCGGGCGGCGTTCACCGGCGGCTGGTTTCTGACCGGAGATGTAGCCGTGGTGGAGAGGGGCTCCTACCGAATCCTGGGCCGCAATAGTGTGGACATCATCAAGACCGGAGGGTACAAGGTTTCGGCCCTGGAAATCGAAGAGGTTTTACGAACCCACCCGGAAATCGCCGAGTGTGCCGTGGTCGGACTTCCCGACAGGGAATGGGGAGAATGCGTGGCGGCGGCGCTGGTTCCCCGCTCCGGCCGGTCCCTCTCTCCGGACCGCCTACGCCGTTGGACCAAGGCCAGGCTGGCTGTTTACAAGGTGCCCCAATGTTTTCTGCAGATGGACAGCCTGCCCCGCAACCTGATGGGCAAAGTCAACAAGCGCGAACTGGCCAGGCACTTCCCATAAGGATATCCACGAAGAGCAGGAAGAGGAAAAGTGTAATCCACGAAGGGGCACGAAGGACGACGAAGAGCCACGAAGAAAGACATTAGGAGGGAATAGGCATCCACAGTGGGGAACGACGAACCACGAATGGACACGAATGAACACCAATAGACGGATTGATGAGTTGTTGACTGGGAGGTGTGACCACCGATATCGAAGGGTTATCTACGACGGACACGAAGTCATTCCAAGGTGACAAAGTTGCAGAAGCATTTTGATGCCGCTTGTCGTTCGAGTGAGTCCACCCGGATTCGTGTGTATTCGTGTTTATTGGTGGTTCGTCTTTAGAGACGATTGGGTGTTTTTCCTCGGATGATCCGCACGGCAGGAAGGGGACTCGGCCTATCAGGGTTTGGATGCCGCCTCTGCTCCTTGATTTTTCTTATAACGTAAGGCATATTAAAGAAAAGTAAGGAATCAGGCGTTTTTCATGATTCAATCTGCAATCACTTCAAAAGGGCAGACGACATTGCCCAAGTCCGTGCGGCAGGCGCTCGGAGTAAAGACAGGAGACCGCGTACGTTATGTCATCCTGGACAATGAGGTACGGATCTTGCCCGTGCGTCCCGTCGGGCGACTGTTTGGTGCATTGAAACATGACGGCCCTCCCCTGACGCTGGAGGACATGAAACGGGCTGCTGCCGAGGGGGCCTGCGAGGAGTGATCGCGCTCGACACCAACGTCCTGGTCCGCTACCTGGTGGCGGACGATGCAAGGCAGGCAGAGGCCGCCCGTATACTGTTGGAAGGGCTGACGACGGAACATCCGGGTTTCATCTGCCGAGAGGTGATTGTCGAACTGGTATGGGTGTTGCGACGGGCCTACGGATTTTCCCGCGCCCGAATTTCCACGGTTCTTGAGAATCTGGTCGCCACCGAAGCCCTTGAGGTCGAGGCGGCTGAAGACGTGGCCCGCGCCGCCGCAATCTATCGTCGGGGCGGTGCCGGGTTTTCCGACCTGATGATTGTGGCTGCCGCAAGCCGGTGGGGAGCCCGTACGCTATACTCCTTCGACCGCAGGGCGGCGCAGCTTGAGAGAGTAACGCTGTTGAAGGACTCATTGTAAACTTTCGACATTGGGCAAAATCAGCTGTCGGCACTCCCCAAGCAACAATCAGAAATCAGCAATCAACAATTCCCTTCGTACCCCTTCGTGAATATTTTCTTAGCTTGATCGCCTGTCCGTCTGAGGCGCCGCCTCATTACACTACCCAACCAGGAGGTTCATCCCATGGCACCCCGTATCAAGGTTCTCTTGCTTGCCTCACCCCCTCCCGACTTCTGGGAGGAGGAGGCAATGAAGTTGATCGCCCCCCGTCACCAGGTTGTCCGTTTCGACCCCCAGCAGGACCCGGCCCCGCAATTGCAAGGAGTGGAGGCGGTGTTGGACATGGGCGGCCCCAAGGACAAGAAGCCGCTGGCCGACCTGCTGTCCGGTTCGGTCAAGCTCTGGCAGCTGGTCAGCACGGGATTCGACAACTTCGACGTGGACTACTGGCGTGAGAGGCGGATTCCGGTCGCCAACACCCCCGGCGGCTCCAGCGCCGTGTCCCTGGCCGAATGCGCCCTGATGCTCATGATCATGGTGTCCCGCCGCTGGCCGGAAGCCCAGGCTCTTCTCCGGGACCGGGTGGTGGGCAGACCCAAGGGGCTGGACCTGGAAAACCGGCGGCTGGGCCTGGTGGGCTTCGGCGCCAGCGCCATCGAGCTGGCGCGGCGGGCCAAGAGCTTTTCCATGAAGATTTCGGCCATTGACATCCGATCCATCTCCCGGGAGGAGCAGGAGGAGCTGGGAGTCGATTTCGTGGGCGGCCCCGATGAACTGGACCAGGTCATCGGTCACAGCGACTACCTCTCCCTGCACCTCCACCTCAATCGGGAAACCCGACAGACCATCGATGCCCGCCGGCTGCGGCTGATGAAGCCCACCGCCTACCTCATCAACGTGGCTCGAGGCGCCCTGGTGGACCAGGAAGCCCTCTATGAGGCCCTGATCGAAAAGCAGCTGGCCGGGGCCGGCCTGGACGTCTTCGCCGAGGAGCCGGTCGATCCCGATTCCCCCCTGCTCCAGCTCCCCAACGTGGTAGCGGCGCCCCACATCGCCGGCCAGACCCAGGAAACCGCCGAGCGCCGGGCCGCCATGGCGGTCGAGAACCTGGACCGGGTGGCCCGGGGACTCGACCCGATCTACCGTATCGATCGGTAAATTGCCGAGGGATGGCGCCGAATGCCGTGGCAGGAGAACAATCGGGCAACCACAAGGGTTGCCCCTACGGCTCGATCTCCGGCCAGGGGTGGCGGGCGGGATCGATCAGGCGGCTGGGAGCAAAGTAGGCGGGGGGATAGTCGTCGGGCTCGTCGTCCAGGCCCAGGATGCGGTTGACGATACAGCGACCGCCGTTGAAGGAGACGCCGCTGCCGGAGCCGGCCATTCCGCCGATGATGTGACGCCGCTTTCCGTCCAGCAGCCCGACGATGGGATATTCATCCGGGGTATAGCTCACGGTGCCGCTCCACTCGTTGGCCATGCGGAGCCGATAGGGACCGAATTGCTTCTTCATCTCCGCCGCCACGAACCGACTGAGAAAGCGTGAGGGCCGGTTGCGGCCCGCCTCCCCATCGGGGACGCGGGGGCCGCCCGAACCGAAAAGGACCCGGCGGGCGTAGCGTCCGGCAAAGTACCAGGAGCCGCTGATCCCCACGTGGGGCTTCATGTTTTCCGGACCGCCATCGCCGCTGGCGCCCTGCTGCTGCATGGGAAGGATGCAGTCATGCAGCAGCGGATAGATCTTGGGCGTGTAGGCCTCGGTGGCGTAAACCAGGTGACGGGTCAACAGGGAGCCCCGGGGGGTGGACACGCGATAGCGCTCTCCCTCGTCCTCGACCCCCGCCACCCGCGTTCGGGTCATCAGTTCCACGCTCGGCTTTCTGAGCGCCGCTCCCAGCAGACACCAGACCCACTTGGCCGGGTGCCAGGAAGCCGCCGCCCGCGAAAACCCGGCCGGATGTTCCACCTGCATCCCGCTGCGCTCCAGGACCTCTTCGGGACCGATGGAAGTCCAGTCGGTAAAACCGGTTTCGACCGCCATCTTCACCGATGCCTCCAGTCCCTCCTGTCCCAGGGCATCCTGGCCCTGGACCCAGCCCGAGCGGGAATAGTCGCAGTCGAAGCCCTCGCTCCGGATGGTCTTCTCGATCAGGTCTGCGTTGCGGTAGGCCGCCGCGCAATAGACCCGGGCGAATTGACGGGCCAGCCGCGCCTGCTGGTCCCGATTCAGATCGGTACGCAGTCGCGGCAATGCTTCCAGCACGGTGTCGTAGACATACTTGAAGTAGCGGCCCATCACCACCAGCCCCTCGTTGCGGCCGGAGCTGCCGCTGGCGGGATCATCCATCTCCAGCACCAGCAAAGGCCGGTCCTCGGAGCACCTGCGGGCCCAGTGATAGGCCACGGCCGCACCGGTGAATCCGGCGCCGATCACCACCGTGTCGACCTCCTGCGGCAAGCGGGCCGAGGGATCGCTTTCCCAGGGGTGGTTGGCCAGGGGATTGGCGTCGATCAACCACATGGGCGTCCTGGAGATCCTGCCTTCGATGATGAGTTCCTGGCTGGCGTCCGGTATGGAGACCCACATCTGGCGCCAGGCCCACCCCACCAGCTTCGCCCACCTCACCACGATGGAGTGCCCGGCGAATTGGGCGTCGGCATAGATCCTGGCTGTCTGCAAGTCGGCCGGACGCAGGCCGAACAGCAGCTCCAGGGCAACCCGAAGCCGTGTGCTCAAAGGCACGGCTGCCGGCGAATGAGAACGGGTGGATGAGGTTGGTTCGGACATGGCCTGCCGGGATTCTATCATGGGCTTCCCGCAGGCATGGAATGTGTTTCCCCATGCCCCCACCCGGCCAGCGGATCATTCGAGAGTGAAACAACGAATCTTCATGGCCTGACGGGAACAAGGGCCATGTCGTGCAAAACCGGTTTTCTATTTGTTGAACATGGATGCACAGGATAAACAGGATAAACAGCCAGCCGTTTTGGTTTTGGAAATGAAGACGAACCACCAATGAACATGAATGGGCACGAATAGGGATGGAGCTCGGTCAATGACGAGCGGCGCCCGGGTGCTTCTGCAATATTGTGACGTAGGTGTCACGGCGTCATGGGAGAATGCCCCCCCGGGAGCGCGGGCGTCTCGCCCGCAACCTTATTGGTGCAAACAGCCTGCGATGCAGGGCCACTTCCTCGCACAGTGCACCAAACCGGCCATTGTGGGGATCGTTACAATGGTGCCAAGTCCTGTGCGGGCGAGACGCCCGCGCTTCCGGGTGGGTCGTCCCGATGGTGCGATGGAGGGCATCCGGCGGGCGAATTCTCTGAAAGCCGACGGTCGCCTTCTGGAAAACTCCCGTTTGTCCGCGAGCCCAGCCCCCGCCCTGCCGGGCGGATCATACAAGAGTGAAACAATCAGAAATCGACCATTCCTTCGCGACCTTGGTATCCCGTCACGGTTCACCTCAATGCCTTAGTGGCCCTTCGTCGTTCTTAGTGGCCCTTCGTGGATAGCTCTTTTTCTTTTGTCTTTATTCGGTTGTTTCAGGCAAGCCGCGCCCCTGCCCCCCACGACGGGGCAGATCATTCGAGGGTGAAACAAATTGTGTTTCAAGAAAAATGCCGCCAAGTCTCATGGTTTCAATCGGTTCCACGGTCTGAGGCGGCCTGGGAGCCAGGGTTGTTTCAGGCAAGTGGCGCCCCCGCCTGTCGGATCAGCCCCAGTGCTTTGCGATCAGAGGGTCCAGGAAGGCCTTGCTTTCGGCGAGGACCTTCCGGTAGTCCTTGGAATAGCCCCAGGCAAAGGCCTCGTATTCCATGGCGATGTACCCGTTGTAGCCGGCCCGGGCCATGGCGCCCAGCAAGCCGTCGAAGTCCACCTTCCCCTGACCGAGGGGCGGAAATACGATGTTCTCGGGATCGCCCGCGGCATCCTTGGCATGCATGTGGACCACGCGGTCTTTCAGGGTGTTGAACACCATGGCCGGGGAATCCCCCCGAATGTGGTAGTGGGCGCAATCGAACAGGGCTTGCAGCCCCTCCAGGCCACTGGTGTTCAGCAGCTTCCGCATGGTCTCGAGGTTGTAGATCAGGGAGCCGGCCGGACTGCCGGCTTCAATGGCCAGAGCGACACCCAGGCGTTCGGCGACCGGCAGCACCTGGCGGAGGACCTCGACGGCCCAGTCGAAGAACCACTGCTCATATCCGTAGGCGTTCTTCCCTCCCCCGGCGGTCACCACGATGGGTGTCCCCAGGTCGGCTGCCATCCGGATGGAGCCTTCCAGAAACCGGGCATTGGCCGCCCGCTCCGCCGGATCTCGGGCGCAGAGGTTGGTGTGGGCATTGAGGGCGGCGATGGCGATACCGGCCTCTGCCGCCCGCTTTCGCACCTGCTCGCGCTTGCCGGACCCGTCTTTGGGACTGAGATGCGGGGTAGGTATCGGAACGAAGGGGGGTGCGATTTCCAGGCAGATATCAATGGCCGCGTAGCCCTGCCCGCCCAGCACGTCCATGGCCTGCTCTACCGGCAGGTCGCTCAGCAGGTTGGAGTTGCAACTGATTCCTTTCATAGGCGGCTAGTGTACTGTCTCGGAAATAGGGTTGCCGGATTTCGGAGCGCAACGGCGCCGGAGCGCTCACAGGCCCACGATTCTCCGGGCCTCCTCCGGCGAGGCGACGTCCCTGCCGATTTCCCGGGCGATGCGCACGGCCTTCTCAACCAGCTCGGCGTTGGTCTTGGCATAGACCCCGTCCTCCAGGTAGGGACAGTCCTCCATTCCGATGCGCACGTGGCCCCCGACCGCAATGGTGTGGGCCACCATCGACCAGTAGACCGGCGGCTCCATGCAGCTCATGCTCCAGTTGGCGTTGGGGGGAAGATTGTCCACCATGTACTGCAAGGCCCGAACCGTGGGCGGATTCCAGCTCTGGCCGTCCCAGCCGAAGAAAAGTGTGAGCCACAGGGGATCGGCCAGCAGGCCGGGTTCCTGCTCCCGCACTCCCTCGTCGGTCCAGAAGTCTCCCGATCGAATCTTGCCGATAGCCCAGTAGGCTCCGGTGCTGAAGCATTCGATCTCCAGCTTCACACTCCGTTCCTTGGCCAAACGCGCGTATTCCCGCAGCTCGTTGATGGGATGGACGGAGTAGACACTGAAGGGGGGATATTCCGGATCGGGCTGGAAATACTCATCGTGGGAGTTGAAGTTGATGGAGCTCATATCGGGCCGCAGGGTCTCCCACAGCTCCAGCTTCTGCTCCAGGCGCATGCTGGCCATTCCAAACTGCATGATGGGATTGAACCTGGCGCGAATCCGCTGGCTGATGTCCCGCCAGCCCTGCATGTCCGGGATGGACAGCTTGCGCCCGTCCGGTTGAATGACGGGATCGTGGGTGTAGGCGCCATGGGTGTGCACGATGGCGGCGCCGGCGTCCAGGGCGCGCAGGTACTCCTCGGCCACGCCCCTGGCATCGGTGCAAGGCGTCAGGTAGGGGTTGCGGGGATAGGACCCGGTGGAGTCGGTGGTGACCGTAATGACGAGCTTGTCCATGGCAGTTCCTCATGTGGCCCCGCGGGAACAACCCTCATGGGGTTAATTGGCTGCTCACTATACTGATTCGGACTTCCCCACGTAAACCGAATAGTTCCGGCCCGCAGGCAGCCTGACGGCCTCATTCGCTCTCAAGAGGCACCGCACGCTATCTGGCTTGAAAAAAATATCGATTCCCTGGCGCCGACCCGTCCCCTCCTGTTGCACCCGGAACAATCCGCACGGTAGGACGGGGGCGCGGCTTACCGGGATCGGGTTTTGTTGCAGTCGACGCTGTGCGATAATGTCCCCTCTCTTTACGTTACCTGGAACAGAGCAAGAGCAAGAGATGACCCAGAACAGTATCCACACAGGCTTGGCTCTTTTGACAATGGCGGTCGCATTCCTCGGATGCCATGACCTCAAAGACCCGGAGCAGGAACGGATCGATCGGGCCGTAGCTGCCATTGAAGCCGCCGCCCCGAAGGCGGCCAGGGATCCCACCCGTCCGATTTACCACTATCGCCCACCCGCCCTTTGGATGAACGACGTCTGCGGAGCCTTCCACTACCGGGATTATTACCACCTTTTCTTCCAACAGGGTCCATTGTCCGATGGCCACAACCGAGGTCGCGGCATCGGCTGGGGACACGCCAGAAGCCGCGACCTGGTGCATTGGGAGCACTTGCGGCCCGTTCTCATGCCGCCGGAAGGCGCCAGACTGGAAGCCTCCGGCAGCGCGTTCATCCGAAAGGACGGCAGTCCCATCCTGTTCTTCGCCCATACGCCCATGGATCTCTCCAAGAACAAGCGCGAACAGTGGGCGGCCGAGCCGGTCGACGAGGACCTCATGGTCTGGCGCCGCTTCGACATCGGCCTGGAGGCGGGCAAGAGCGGCATTCCCGAGGACATCCGGGCGAACTGGGCCGACATGTTCGTGTTTCAGGTGGGAGACGGCGTCTTCGCCACCTTCAAGGAGACCGATGGGCTGATCTGCAAAGCGCAAAACGATCGGCTCACCACCTGGCAAGCGGTGGGCAAGGTCGAAGGCGTCGACGGCGAGTGCCCCAATATCTTCTCGCTGGACGGCCGCCAGGTGTTGATCCGGTCCACCTATCCCATCAGCTACCTGATCGGCGACTTCGATCCGGACGCCATTGCCCTGGATCTCAAAACCCAGCCTCGGGTTCTGGACTACGGCTATGGCGGCGAGGAAATGCCGTCACCCCTGCAACGAGGCATTTACGGCACCACCGTGTTCACCGATCCAAACGGTCGCACCGTCCTGCTGGGATGGGTGAGCGGGTTCAAACCCGATCGCGGCTGGAACGGCTGCATGTCCCTGCCCCGCCTGTTGAGCCTGGACCAGGATAATCGGCTCATTCAGACCCCGGCGCCGGAACTGGCACAACTACGGGGGCAACACCTCAAGGTGGAGAACCTGAGCCTGGCCGATGAGTTGAAACTCATTGAGGGCGCCGGAGGAGACGCCCTGGAAATCAAGGCCGAATTCGTCCCGGGAGATGCCGATGCCTTCGGTCTGAAGGTGCGTTGCAGCCGGGACGGACAAAACGGCATTTCACTGCGCTACAGTGATGGGACTCTGAACGTGGCGGGAACCGAGGTGCCCCTTGAGGCCGATTCCCGGACACTCAAAGTGCATCTGTTTCTCGACAAGTCCGTCCTGGAAGTGTTTATCGACGAAGGACGCTCCGCGGTCACACGGGTCAACTACGCTCCCGAAGAAGATCTTGGGATCGCCGTATTTGCAGAGAACGGCAGCGCCGTGCTGAAATCGCTGGACGTGTGGTCCATGAATGCCATCTGGTGATTTTTGGAGTGGAGAGTGGAGAGTGGAGAGTGGAGAGTTATTGGATCGATGCGTTCAGCGGCTTGCCTGAAACAACCCTGGCTCCCAGGCCGCCTCAGACCGTGGAACCAATTGAAACCATGAGACTTGAAGACATTTTTCTTGAAACACAATTTGTTTCCCACTCGGATGATCTGCCCCGTCGTGGGGGGCAGGGGCCTCGCTTGCCTGAAACAACCCCGCAGTTCAAGCGGCTGCGATTTGTGGAACCAGGTTGAAACCAAGAGACTTAGCGGCATCTTTGAGGCCCGCGAGGCGGCGTCGCCGGAACCGGTCCTCGTAGCACGCTTCCCCGATGTCGATGTAGTCCTGGCCGTAGCACAGCATGCGGTAGACGAGAACGGCCAGCCTGCGGGCCATGGAGAAGACGGCGACACTCCATCCCTTGTGGCGGGCCTTGCGACGGAAGGCGGCCCCCAGAGCGGTCTTGGAGTGCTTCAGAGAGACGGCTGCCATGCGCAGGACGGCGGCGGCGCGAGTAGACCCGGTGCTGTTGGCCTTCTTGTAGTGGAGCGGCTTGCCTGCGGAGACGGCCGTTTTTGGAGCCAGGCGCAGCCAGGAGACGAAGTGCTTCTCCGAGGGGAAGGCCGTCAGGTCGAGGCCGGCCTCAGTCAGCAGGGTCAGGGCCGCTTCGGTGCCGATGCCGTCGATGCGCGTCAGATCGACTCCGGCAAAGCGCCACAGTTCGGTGCGCAGGTGGTGCCCACCGCGGCGGCGAATCGCCTTTTCCTTGATCGCATTGGGATGCTTCGGCACGGGCTGGTCGTGGCGCTCCACCGGTTGCAGCGCCTGGATTTCCTCCAGGATGCGGGCCTCATAGGCCGCAATCTCGCGTTGAGTCATGTCGTAGAGCTTCAGCGCCGACTTGAGGTTGAACAGATGCTCTTCTCGCCAGTTGCCTCTGAGGTGCTCGGCAAACTCCCGGCTGGACTTCTTGCACCGTCGGTCCCGCAGATCCGCCAGACGGACCGGGTCCCGTTCTCCGTCGACAATCGCCCGCACGATCGCCATCCCCGTCTGACCGGTCAGATCGGTGACCGCACGATGGATCTGGACGTTCATCTGATCCAGCGCCTTCTGCATCCACTGGACAAAACGGGTACTCTCGGCCCCCAGAGTGCTCAGTTGCCGGTGCAGGGTCCGAACCCGGACGATCGCCTCGTGCGGACGGAAGGATCCCCGCAGCAAGCCGCAGCTGTGCAGCAACTGGATCCACTGGCAGTCCCGCATGTCGGTCTTGCGGCCCGGAACGTAGCGCAACTGCCGGGCGTTGACCAGCAGCACCTCGATGCCGCAGGACTCCAGCAGTTCGTAGAGGGGAATCCAATACACGTTGGTGCTCTCCATCGCCACCGACTCCACCCCTTGCTCCAGCAACCAGTCGGCCAGTTGCTGCAGTTGCTCCATGGTGGTGCCGAAGGTGCGCACGTTCGGCTTCCCTGGGGTTGCCTCCGGAGCGCACACCCAGTGCTCCCGACTCCCCAGGTCGATCCCTGCCACCTCGGGGTGGATCCGCGACAAGGCTGTCGAACGGCTGCGCTTCTTCTTCGCCTTCGTGTTGACTTTCCTGCTCTTTTGCATGAGATTGGCCTCCTCGAGGGCGAGGGCTCCGGCCCGAGTTGGCGTGGTCGTTCGGATTCTTGCCTTGAGGAGAGCTTCCCGGGAAGCCTCACTAATGAATGATGACCTGCTCGGACCCAGACTTGTCTTGGGGCACGGGGCACCAATGCTGGAACGGGGCGTAGCTGCCGGAGTCTCGCCAGGTGCTTATTCTTTCACAATGATCCGTTGTTTCACCCTCGAATGATCCGCCCGTCGTGGGGGGCGGGGGCGTCGCTTGTCTGAAACAACCCTGGCGCCCAGGCCGCCTCAGACCGTGGAACCAATTGAAACCATGAGACTTGAAGACATTTTTCTTGAAACACAATTTGTTTCCCACTCGGATGATCTGCCCCGTCGTGGGGGGCAGGGGCCTCGCTTGCCTGAAACAACTCTGGCGCCCAGGCCGCCTCAGACCGTGGAACCAATTGAAACCATGAGACTTGGAGACATTTTTCTTGAAACACAATTTGTTTCCCACTCGGATGATCTGCCCCGTCGTGGGGGGCAGGGGCCTCGCTTGCCTGAAACAACCCTGGCTCCCAGGCCGCCTCAGACCGTGGAACCAATTGAAACCATGAGACTTGAAGACATTTTTCTTGAAACACAATTTGTTTCCCACTCGGATGATCTGCCCCGTCGTGGGGGGCAGGGGCGTCGCTTGCCTGAAACAACCGAAAAAAGGGGTTATCCACAAAGGGCCGATAAGAGCCATCCACGAAGGACAACGGCGAACCACGAATGGACACGCATGAACACCAATAGACTGATTGATGAGGTGTTGATTGGGGGGTGCGACCACCGATATCGAGGGGTTATCTACGACGGACACGAAGTCATACCAGGGTAACAGCGTTGCTGAAGCATTTTCGTGCCGCTTGTCGTTCGAGTGAGTCCTGCTGGATTCGTGTGTATTCGTGTTCATTCGTGGTTCGTCTTTAAAAACGATCGGCAGTTTCTTCCTCGTATGATCCGCCCCGTCGTCGGGGGCCCGGCTTGTCTGAGAATATGCTGCTTTAGCCGGCTTCCTTGAGAGCGGCGAAGCCGCGGCAGCACTTAGCCGTGGGCGTCAGCCCATGGGAAACGTCGCCTATGGGTGTCGAGCCGCCTAGGCGGCGGCAGTAAATGCCGGTGAGCCCAAGTGACGCACAAGCCGACGCAAGGATGAGCCTTTTGCAAAATTCGGCAGCGTGACCTTTGCCGGGGATGGCCACAAAAGGCACAAGAACACAAAAAGAGCAGAACACTGAGCCTTTTGCAAAATTCGGAATCGGGCATGACATTGGGCTGGCAACAGTGATGTTCCGGCGGTGACAACCCAGCTGCAAAGACCCTTTTGAAGGAAAAAGCCCGAATCTGATGGCCGGATGGCCAGCGGTCGCCGGACGCAGGCACAGCTTACCCGCTCCCGGCCTTGAGGCGGGCGAACCTGCTGTGCGGTTGGGGGTGGCAACCCGGTTTTCAGAGCGTCAGGCGCATCAACTGATCCACCGTCAGGGCCAGAATGCCGAACATCAGGTGGCACCTCACCTTGTCGGGGCCGCGAACCCTCACCTGCCTCCCGCCAAACTCCTCCTTGAGCCGTCCGTTGACCCGCTCCACCGTCGAGCGTTCCCGGTAGCGCCGCGCCTCGGGAGTCACTTGGCCGATACAGCGCCGGGCCAGTGCCTCCCGCTTCCGCTCGGCTTTCAAGGCAGCTCTTCGGCGGGGGTTGACGTCAATAATCGGCACATGCCCCAGCTTCTCACTGAAGGCCCGGATCTCCGGCGCATCGTAGGCGCTGTCCATCAAGTCGTAGAGACTCTCGACCCGCCTTGCCGTCAGCGTCGCCAGCGGGATGGCTGCCTGAGAGTCATGCACCGAGGCCGAGGTCAGCAGACAACTGACCGGAATCCCGCCGTCAATGGCGTCGAGGTGCAGCTTGTAGCCGGTCCAGCTCTCCTGATGCCCCTTGGCGTTGCGCTTGACGCCGATGTCGCAGGCCTTGGGCAACTCCTTCAACATTTCCTCCAGCGTCATCGACCCCTGCCGCTCCAGCCGGCTCAACCGCTTGGGCCGTCGTTCGCCCTTCGGCGGCCGGCCCCGCCGGCGCTTCCGCTTGGCCTCCGGGGCAGCCTTGGCCGCTGGCTTTTCCCGTCCCGCAATCGCCGTCGAGTCCCTCGACACATGCCCCGCCAAGTGGCCCTTCAGCGTCTCCTCCAGCAATGCCTCGTGCAAACGCCCCGGCAGGTCGCTCTCAGCGAATTCCGCAAAGGCCCGCGAGAAGGTCGACTCGCTCGGCACCTCCCACGCCCTCTCCCAGCCGCACAGCCGCCGCAGCCTCCCCTCACTCCTCAGCCGCTCCACCAAACCCCGCGTGGTCTCCACCTCCAGCATCGACTTCGCCAGATAGGCCCGCGCCAGCACTGCCCGATCCTCCAGCGGCCGGCCACGCCAGCCCCGACTGTAAGGCAGCAACTCCTCCACCCGCACCAACTCCAATACCTGCACCAGCCGCTGGTAACGCTCTCCCAGAGGCCCCAAAACCTCCTCCAGCAGGGGAAACAGCTCTCGTTGAAACCGGAACCAGTGTCGTGATAGGGTTTCCCTAAGGGGCAAGTTCCACCTCCGTTCATCATGTGGTTCAGACACCTTCATGATACAACAGACAGTGGTCTTGCCCCTCCTTCCACCTGCCCTCCTTGATCTTTCCCCCCGTGAAAATTCCCGCTATCTGCGAATTTTGCAAAAGGCTCCACTGAAAGCCTGCAAGACGTTGACTCCCGAACCCGTCGCACAAGTTCCGCGCTATCTGCATACATCCGGTCAACGCGTCGCCATGGGGATCAACTTCGGATTGCCAAGACTCGAAATCACGAAATTCGTTTTGTGACTTTTGTGCTTTTTGTGGTGAACTCCCTTTTCCACCCGGTCCCACCCGACCATTGAAATAGGCAGAACACCGCGATTGCCGGCAAAATGACCTGTCCCACTGCCAAGTTTGCAAGAGGCTCTCTCGCATGATCTGCACGGCAGGGCTGCGGTCCGGCAACCCGACACGCTCTCTTGAGGAGCAAGAGTGAATGAGAGAACGCCCACCCGGGAGCGCGGGCGTCTCGCCCGCATAGGACTTGGCACCCTAGTAGCGAACCCTGCAAAGGCCGGTTTGGTGCTCTGTTCGAGGGAATGCCCCTGGATCGCAGGCTGCTTGCACGAATAAGGTTGCGGGCGGGACGCCCGCGCTCCCGGGTGGCTCCCTCCCATGACGTCGGGATATCAGGGTCACGGTATCGCAGATGGGTTCGGGCGCGGTTGGTCATTGAAGGGGGTCCATCCCCATTCGTGTTCATTCGTGGTTCATTTTCAAGAACGAGCGCCCGTTTTTCCTCGAATGTTTCCCACGCCAGGGCAGGGCTCGGCTAAGCTCTCTCAATCCCAGCTACTGCAGTGACGATTCGATGCAAGCCCGGCACGGCAGCCACATGCGCGTACCGGTCCTTGTCCTGGCAATGGGGATTAGGATAAAATTACGCTTTCTGTTTTGCCCTGCTTCCGTGATTGGCTCGAACCCGCATGGACCCCAACAAGTGACCGTGTCGGCAAGCATTCCCACCCGAAAGTCGCCGGGCCTGGTCCTCTTGCTGCTGGGGGGACTCCTCTCAACAGTCTCCTGGGCTTCGGCCGCCGATGGCGACGTTCTGCAACCCCAGGTTCTCAAGCCTGCCGAGGTCGAATTCTTCGAATCCAAGATCCGCCCACTGCTGGTTGAACGCTGCTACGCCTGCCATTCGGCCGAGCCCGCCCCCATGGGAGGATTGCGTCTGGATACCCGGGAGGGATGGGCGATCGGGGGGAGCAGCGGCCCCGCCATTGTTCCAGGCAACCCCGCCGGAAGTCTGCTGATCCAGGCCGTCAACTACAAGGATCCCGAGCTGTCCATGCCGCCCGAGGGGACCCTGCCACCGGAGGAAGTCGAGCTGCTGGAGCAGTGGGTGGCGGTCGGCGCTCCCGATCCCAGAACCGACGCTTCCCAAGCCGTGCCGGTGCAGGACTCCATCGACCTGGAGGAGGGACGCAAGTTCTGGTCCTTCCGGCCCCTGGCTCAACCGGCGCTTCCCGCCGTGCGGGACGGTGGCTGGGTCCGTTCCTCCCTCGACCGCTTCGTGCAGGCCCGCCTGGAAGAAAAAGGACTGAAAACGGTGGGACCGGCCGACCGGCGCACCTGGCTTCGCCGGGTCACCCTGGATCTGATCGGTCTGCCGCCCTCCCCGGAGGAGGTCGAGGCCTTCCTGGGGGATACCTCACCCCAGGCCTATGAAACCGTGGTCGACCGCCTGCTGGCATCTCCCCACTACGGCGAGCGCTGGGCCCGCTACTGGCTGGACCTGGCCCGCTACGCGGAAGAACAACGCGCCAACAACCACAGTCGAAAGCACCTGCGCTACGCCTACAAGTATCGGGATTGGGTGGTGGAGGCCTTCAATCGGGACCTGGGCTATGACCAGTTCATCATGCAGCAGATCGCCGGGGACCTGATGAGCGGTGTCGGCATGGAAGGGTGGAGCGCACTGGGTTTTCTTTCCCTGGGCCCCATCTACGAATCCGATGGCGGTGGAAAGGAAAGCAAGCTGCGCCACCGCTACGACACCATGGATGACAAGATCGACACCATGTCCCGGGCCGTTCTGGGCTTGACGGTCTCCTGCGCCCGTTGCCACGACCACAAGTTCGATCCCATCCCCACCGAGGACTACTACTCCCTGGCGGGCGTTTTCTTCAACACCGAGTATGTGTCCCGCAAGTGGACGGTGCCGTCCAAGGTGTCCGATCGCTACGAGTACCTGGAAGCCGTGCTCAAGGACAAAAAGAAATGCGTCGAAGTGGCCAAGACCAAAAAGGTCTTCTTCCAGGACGACGAGGTCGACGCCATGAAGGAACAGCAGAAGGTCGTCGACGCTCTGACGGCCAAGCTGGAAGCCTTCAAGAAGGCACTGCCCCCAGAGCCGACACACGTCCACAGCGTCGCCGAGGGAGGCTCGGAGGACATCCCGGTGGCCATCAGAGGAGATCCGGTGCATCCGGGCAAGATGGTGCCCCGCCGATTCCTGCGCGTCATTGCCGGGGACAGGCCGGCGCCCTTCACTCAAGGCAGCGGCCGGCTGGGGCTGGCCCGGACCATCGTCAGCGAGAACAATCCGCTGACGGCCCGGGTCATGGTCAACCGCATCTGGCAACACCACTTCGGTCAGGGCCTGGTTCGCACGCCCAGCAACTTCGGATTCATGGGAGAGCCTCCCACCCACCCGCTGCTGCTGGACTGGCTGGCCCGTCGCTTTATCGACTCGGGCTGGTCCATGAAACGCATGCACCGGGAGATCCTGTTGTCTGCCACCTACCGCCAGAGCAGCGCTTTCGACCGCGGCAATTTCGAGGTGGATGGGGAAAACCGCTGGCTCTGGCGGATGAACCCCAGGCGGCTGGACGTGGAGGCCTGGCGGGACGGACTGCTGGCCGCCGCCGACGAGCAGGATCTGCAGATCGGAGGCCCCTCGGTCGAGGAAATTCTCGGCAGCCGCCGGCGAACCCTCTACGCCTCCGTCCACCGGGACATGCGCTCGGCCTCCGACCAGTTCCTGCGCCTGTTCGACTTTCCCAGCGCCTGGCTCTCCCGCAGCCAGAGAACCGTCTCCACCGTGCCTCAGCAACAGCTATTTCTGATGAACAGCCCCTTCATGGTGGCTCGAGCCCAAGCCCTGGCCCGGCGCCTCTCGGTGGTGGAGGAAAACGGCAAGCGCGTCGACGAGGCCTTCCGCCTGGTGTTCTCGCGGCCCCCATCGAAAACGGAACGGAGACTGGCGCTGGAATTCCTGGAGGAAGACCCGGGAGGGGTCCGGCCCAAGCGGCTGACCCGCTGGGAACAGTACGCCCAGGTGCTGCTGAGCTCGAACGAGTTGATGCACGTGCGCTGAGAGGGACGGACGAGTCCGGGCTCACAATCATGACGCCCGCTCTTCTCCAAACACCGTCGGGAGAAACGGTAAATGGCACTCCGCGGATGGGTTCTTCCACAGCCCTTCAGGCGCCGAATTCGGCAGCAAGCTTGATACGATCTCAATTGGATGTGATAGACAACTTCAGGAACGGTGAGGGGTTGGAGCAAACTGGCGGGGACATCGGCGAAAGAATCACGACCGGGGCGCGGCTGGAGGAAGTCGTCGAGTCAGCGCTAAGTCAGCCGCGCGTTGCGGTGGATCTGGAGTCCGACAACTTCCACCGCTACCCCGATCGGGTGTGCCTGGTACAGCTTGCGACCTCCGATGCCGTATACATCGTCGATCCGCTCGCAATCGAGAACATCACACCTCTCGGGAAGCTCCTGGCCAACGCCGCCGTAGAAAAGGTTTTTCACTCTGCCAACTCCGACCTGCGGCTCCTGGATCGTGATTGGAAGTTTCCCGTGCGGGGCCTGTTCGACACCAGTATGGCCGCCGCGTTCCTGGGGTCCGAGAAGCTCGGCCTGGCGGCGATCCTGACGGAACATCTGGGCATCGAGATCACCAAGAACAAGAAGCTGCAGCGTGCCGACTGGTCTCGCCGGCCGCTTACTGGAGCCTTACTGCGGTACGCGGCCCTGGATGTGCTTTACCTTGATCGGCTTACGACGCTCCTGTACGAAAGGCTGGACAAGCTTGGCAGAACGGAGTGGGTGAAAGAGGAATGCCAACGGCTTGAGGGCATTCGCTATGTGGCGCCGGATACCGAGTGGAGATTTCTCTCGGTCAAGGGCAGTCGAGACCTCGACGGACGGGGATTGGCGGTCCTCCGATCGCTCCACGCCTTCCGCGAGAAAGAAGCCCTGCGGCACAACCGGCCACCGTTCAGGATCTTCTCCGACGCAGCGATGGTGGCGCTGGCGGCCAGCCCACACTCCGACCCTGCCCGCTTCAAGGGCTTTGGAAGATACGGAAACGGACGGTTCTCCTCGGGCGTGCGCCATGCCGTCCATGAGGGGATCAGGGTGGACCCCGTCCAGCGCCCGCGGAAACGCCCGGCGGGCCCGAGGGAGAATCGAAGCAAGCTGCGTCTCCTGAAAGATTGGCGAGCCGGAGAAGCAAATCGCCTCGATCTCTCTCCGTCTCTGCTCTGGCCAACCGCCAGCTTGGCGCGTCTTTCCACAACCTGGCCGGATGGGCTCGAAGGCGAGATGGAGAGTGAGGACGTTCGACGATGGCAGCGTCAGGAGCTTGGAGAAGCGCTATGGATGTTCATGCACCGTTGTCGCGCCGGGAACTGCTGAGCCGGGTCGGCACGGGAATCGGCTCCCTGGGACTGGCGGCCGTGATGGACCAGGCCGGCTGGCTGGGTCCCGGCACGCTGCACGCCTCGGAAGCAGGGCTCGGCAACTCCCTGACTCCCAAGGCGCCGCACTTTGCCCCCCGGGCCAAGCGGGTGATCCACCTGCTGATGAACGGCGGCGTCTCCCACGTGGACACCTTCGACCACAAGCCTCTGCTGGAGAAATACCACGGCCAGCGCCCCGCGGCCGTGGACATCAAGACCCTGCGCAAGACCGAGGGCCTGATGAAGTCGCCCTTCGAGTTCCAGCGCCATGGCCAGTCCGGCCGCTGGGTCAGCGAGCTCTTTCCCCACCTGGCCCAATGCATCGACGACCTCTGCGTCATCCACTCCATGCATACCGACCTTCCCGAGCACGTGGCCGGGCTGTTGATGATGAACACCGGGGCGATTCAACCCAACCGGCCCAGCCTGGGCGCCTGGCTGGGATACGGCCTGGGCACGGAAAATCAGAACCTGCCCTCCTTCATCTCCATGTGCCACAAGGGCCGCCACCGTCCCGGTGAGCCCGGCTGGAACAGCAGCTTTCTGCCGGGCATCTATTCGGGCACCTTCGTCGACACCGGGAATCTGGACCCCAGGAAGGTCGTCCCCGACCTGCGCAACCCCTACCTGTCCCGCGCCGAGCAGCAGCGCCAGGTCGACCTGCTGGCCCGCATGAACCGATTGAACCTGGAGCGGGTGGAGCGGGACCAGGCTCTGGAGGCCAGAATTCAGTCCTTTGAGCTGGCCTATCGCATGCAGACGACCGCCCCCGAGGCTTTCGACCTCAGCCGGGAGACTCAAGCCACCCGCGATCTCTACGGGATCACCGATGAGCCCACCTACAGCACCATCGGCGGCCGCCCCTTCGGAGGCTTCGCCGAGGGGTGCCTGCTGGCCCGCAGGCTATCGGAACGGGGGGTCCGGGTGGTGCAACTCGCCTTTGCCCCCGACATCGCCTGGGACGACCATGGCGACATCCTGTGGCACCGGCCCAAGGCCAAGGACTGCGACCAGGCCATTGCGGCGCTGCTCAAGGACCTGAAAGCCCGGGGGTTGCTGGAGGAGACCCTGGTGCTCTGGGCCGGGGAGTTCGGGCGGACGCCCACCGCCGATCCCAGCACCAAGAGACCGGGACGGGACCACAACCACTACGGCTTCACCGTATGGATGGCCGGAGGAGGCGTCAAGGCGGGCATGACCTATGGCGCCACCGACGATTTCGGCATGCGGGCCGTCCACGACCGCGTGCACGTCCACGACCTGCACGCCACCATCCTGCACCTGATGGGCCTGGACCACGAACGGCTCACCTACCGCTACTCCGGCCGCGACTTCCGCCTCACCGACGTCCACGGACGGGTCATCCACGAGATCCTGGCCTAGCCTGGGAACAACCTTCACGGAATTCTCGGCTAGCCAGGGGTGAGGTCGCTCGGCGCCGGTGCCCGAGTTGGGGGGACAGGGATGTGCGGAATCGCCGGTGAGTTCGCGTTCCAGCGGAACCAGGTCACGGCTGCCACCGGCGGGATGATCTCCGCCCTGCGCCACCGCGGACCGGACAGCAACGGACACTACATCAGCCCGGCCAAGAACGTCCTCCTGGTCAACACCCGCCTTGCGATCGTCGACATCGGGGGCGGCACCCAGCCGCTCGCCAATGAGGACGGGTCCGTCCAGATCACCTTCAACGGGGAAATCTACGGATTCGCCGCCTTGGCGCGGCAACTGGAAAGTAGGGGGCATCGCCTTCGGACCCGGTGCGACACCGAAGTCATGGTGCATTTGTACGAGGAGTACGGAGAGGCGTTCGTCGAGCACCTGCGTGGCGAATTCGCCTTCGCGCTGTATGACCGGCGACAACACACCCTCTGGCTCGGCCGCGATCGGTTTGGCGTCAAGCCGCTGTACTACGCGGAGTCACCTCGATCCCTGTTGTTCGGGTCGGAGATCAAGGCCGTCTTCAGCAATCCGGCCGTCAAGAGAGAACTCAACCGGCCGTTCATCTATTCCTATCTCCACGGACTGCTGCCGCCCGAAGAGACCGTGTTCGCCGGGGTCCGGCAGGTCGAGCCCGGGTGTCTGCTACGGGTGACGGCTACGGGCGTCGAGTCGCGCCGATACTGGCAGCCGCGGTTTGCCGAGAGGCCGGATGCAGCCGATGCGAGGGTTCCTGCCCGAGAGTTCGTCGAGGAATTCCGCAGGCTGTTCGCCGAAGCGGTCAGACTGCGGTTGCAGGGCGACCAGGAACCGGGGATCTACCTCTCGGGAGGATTGGACTCGAGGGCGGTAGCCACCCAGGCCGTTCGATTGTCCGGCCGACCCATGAAAGCGTTCACCGTCGCCTTTGACGATCCCGACTTCGACGAGTCTGCGCGCGCCGTCGAGACGGTGCGGCAGCACGAGCTCGACCACCACATCGTGACCATTCCGGAGTCCGGGCTCGCATCCCATTTCGTGCGATCCATCTGGCACTGCGAATTGCCGGTGGTGAACGGTCATGGGGCGGCCAAGCTCTTGCTCTCCGGCCTGGCGTCGCAGCAGGTGAAGTCGGTGCTGACCGGGGAGGTCGCCGACGAGCTCCTGGCCGGATACGATCTCTTTCGCCACCAGGCCCTGATCGAGCGCGTGCGCCGCGAACCGCGGAATCCTGCCCTTCGTGCTCAGATGCGCCAATTCCTCAGTTCCGTGGATCTGCTTTCGGGCACCGTCAATACCAGGGACTACGCGGAGTACGACCGAGTGGTGGAGCTCTTTGGCGCCTACCCTTACCCCGCACTGCGAGCGCTGAAGCTGGGGGGTTGGATTCGCAAATTGCTGTCGCGGGAGTATTCCCGCAGCATCTGCGATTTCGATCCGCTCGAGCAACTCGCTGCCGGATGGAGCTCACGCCCCCTGGCGGGCGATGACCCCCTGAGCGCCACACAGGACTTCCTGTTCAGGACACAGCTGCCCGGCTATATCTTGAATTGCCTCGGCGACCGCATGGAGATGGCGAACTCCGTCGAGGGCCGCGTGCCGTTTCTCGACCACAAGCTGGCGGAGTTTGCTTTCGGGCTTCCAAGGTCGTTGAAGGTCCGCGACGGTCAAGGCAAGGTCCTCTTGCGGGAGGCCCTCGGCCAGTCCCATCCCGCCTACCGTGTCGCCAAGCAGGCCTTCTTCTCGCCCGCGGCGACCCTGGATCTCCGGAACGGAAAGTCACCTCTGAACCGTTATCTCGACCGACGGTTGACGGAAGAATGCGGAATTTTCAATTCCGCGAGGTTGAGGACCTTGAAGCATGCCCTGCCGTTGCTCGGGAAGGGGTCCAACCGTCGGGTGCGATGTGAAGGCCTGCTGACATTTGCGATTTCGGTTCACGCCCTTCACGAGCTGTTCTGTACCAACTTCAATGGCTCCATGCAGCGATTCGAAAGACCCTTGTAATCATTTTCAGGTTGAGGCCGCAAAGAAAAACAAGGGAAAATAGGAAACGTTGTTGATTAACTGGAAATACTGTGCGTGGCGATTCTGAAATGCCTTGGATATGGCCGGAAGGGCTTGATACCGTGTAGTGTGAGAGTGTGTGCCGCGATCCCGGGCCATCCAGTTGCGCTTGACGAATCGTCGGCTGCTCGTTTTCTGCCAGCCAAGGCTTAGCCGGAACGAAGTTATTCCAGTAAGTCAACAACGTCCCCGTAACTTCAGATGAGACATCCACTCCTTCAAACATCCCTGAGCCGCCGGGAACTGCTGAGCCGGGTCGGCACGGGAATCGGTTCCCTGGGACTGGCAGCCGTGATGGACCAGGCCGGGTGGCTGGACTCCGGTTCGCTGTTGGCCTCGGAAGCGCGGCTCGGCAACTCCCTGACCCCCAAGTCGCCGCACTTTGCACCCCGGGCCAAGCGGGTGATTCATCTGCTGATGAACGGCGGCGTCTCCCACGTGGACACCTTCGACCACAAGCCTCTGCTGGAGAAATACCACGGCCAGCGCCCCGCGGCCGTGGACATCAAGACCCAGCGCAAGACCGAGGGCCTGATGAAGTCGCCTTTCGAGTTCCAGCGCCATGGCCAGTCCGGCCGCTGGGTCAGCGAGCTCTTTCCCCACCTGGCTCAATGCATCGACGATCTCTGCATCATCCACTCCATGCATACCGACCTTCCGGAACACGTAGCCGGACTGTTGATGATGACCACCGGGGCGATTCAACCCAACCGGCCCAGCATTGGGGCCTGGCTGGGATACGGCCTGGGCACGGAAAACCAGAATCTGCCCGCCTTCATTTCCATCTGTCACAAGGGACGCCATCGTCCCGGAGAGCCCGCCTGGAACAGCAGCTTTCTGCCGGGCATCTACTCGGGAACCTTCGTCGACACCGAGAATCTGGACCCCAACAAGGTCGTCCCCGACCTGCGCAACCCCTACCTGTCCCGCGCCGAACAGCAGCGCCAGGTCGACCTGTTGTCCCGCATGAACCGATTGAACCTGAAGCGGGTGGAGCGGGACCAGGCCCTGGAGGCCAGGATTCAGTCCTTCGAGCTGGCCTATCGCATGCAGACGACCGCCCCCGAGGCTTTCGACCTCAGCCGGGAGACTCAAGCCACCCGCGATCTCTACGGGATCACCGATGAGCCCACCTACAGCACCATCGGCGGCCGCCCCTTCGGAGGCTTCGCCGAGGGGTGCCTGCTGGCCCGCAGGCTATCGGAACGGGGGGTCCGGGTGGTGCAACTCGCCTTTGCCCCCGACATTGCCTGGGACGACCATGGCGACATCCAGTGGCATCGGCCCAAGGCCAAGGACTGCGACCAGGCCATCGCGGCGCTGCTGAAGGATCTGAAGGCCCGGGGGCTGCTGGAGGAGACCCTGGTGCTCTGGGGAGGGGAGTTCGGGCGAACCCCCACCGCCGATCCCAGCACCAAGAGGCCGGGACGGGACCACAACCACTACGGCTTCACCGCATGGATGGCCGGAGGAGGCGTCAAGGCGGGCATGACCTATGGCGCCACCGACGATTTCGGCATGCGGGCCGTCCACGACCGCGTGCACGTCCACGACCTGCACGCCACCATCCTGCACCTGATGGGCCTGGACCACGAACGGCTCACCTACCGCTACTCCGGCCGCGACTTCCGCCTCACCGACGTCCACGGACGGATCCTCCACGAGATCCTGGCCTAGCCTTGAATTCTGTACAAGGTCACCAGGTTTCTTCTGTTTTCCTGAGCGATGTCTCTTTCTCCGTTGTGGGTTGAGAAAACCAATGAACTATTGATGGAGAACACAGAATGAGCGTGTCAGCGATTCGGAGAGAATGGGTTTCCTACGGCAGTGCCAGAGCAGTTTGGAGTCTCACGGCAGGCCTGATTCTGGTGGGCAGTAGTTCGCCCCTGCTGGCCTGCGATGATGGAATTGCAGTGCCGGATCCCGAGAACAACCCCGGTTTGGTCGCAGACTGCAAAGTCCTATTGGAGATTCGCAATGAGTTGGCTGGCGACGGTCGCCTGAGCTGGGATGCCCAGTTTGTCATCGACGCTTGGCAAGGCATCACCGTTTCGGGATCACCTCGCCGTGTCACAAAGTTGTTACTCCTCTTCCAGGAGGTTACAGGGAAGATTCCGCCTGAGTTGGGTCAACTGTCCGAGTTGAAGGAGCTGGCCCTCACCGGCAGAATTGGCTCAGACGAAGGACTGACGGAAGAGATCCCGCCCGAGTTGGGCCAGCTGTCCAAGTTGGAGATTTTGCTCCTCAATGACAACCAGTTGACCGGAAAGATTCCGCCCGAGTTGGGCCTATTGTCCCAGCTGCGGTCTCTGAACCTGCAATACAACCGGTTGACGGGAAAGATCCCTCCCGAGTTGGGTCAGCTTTCCCGCCTGGAGGAACTTCTTCTTTGGGTCAACCAACTGGCGGGGCCGATCCCGGCAGAACTGGGTCAACTGGCCGAACTGAAGGAGTTGACCCTGTACAGGAACCAGTTGACCGGGGAGATCCCCCCCGAGCTAGGCCAACTATCCAACTTGTTTCGGCTGCTAGCCAGCAATAACCAATTGACGGGAAAGATCCCGGCGGAGCTGGGTCAACTGTCCCGCATGGCGATTTTGTCCTTCGCCGACAACCAGTTGACCGGAAAGATTCCGCCCGAGTTGGGCCAACTGCCCCGAATGTGGTTCCTGTCCCTCTCCGGCAACCGGCTGACGGGGCCGATCCCAAAAGAACTGGGTCAACTGTCCAGTCTGCGAGATTTGTCTCTCTTCAACAATCGGTTGACGGGGCCGATCCCGACAGAGCTGGGTCAACTGTCCGCACTGCAGGAGTTGTACCTCAACAATAACCAGTTGACGGGGCCGATCCCCCCCGAGTTGGGCCAGCTGCCCGAGCTGTGGCGTATGTACCTCTACAACAACCAGTTGACAGGGCCAATCCCGGCCGGGCTGGGTCAACTGTCCAAACTGCAGCAGTTATACCTCGACAACAACCAGTTGACGGGGCCGATCCCGGCTGAACTGGGTCAATTGGCTTCTCTTGAGTGGTTGTTTCTACCAGGCAACCGGCTGACGGGACCGATCCCGACAGAGCTGGGTCGATCGCCTTCTCTTCGAGTGCTGGTTCTATCGGGCAACCGGCTGACGGGACCGATCCCGACAGAATGGGATGAATTCTCTCAACTACAGTGGTTGTACCTGGACAACAACCGGTTAACAGGGCCGATCCCGGCGGAGTTAGGCCAACTGTCACACCTGGAGAGGCTGCACCTGCAGCATAACCAGTTGACGGGACCCATCCCGCCGGAGCTGGGCCACTTACGACGCTTGCGGGAGTTCAGTTATCGGGGAAACCAGTTGACTGGATCGGTCCCATCGGAATTGAACCATCTGCCAGATGTTTATGTGTTGAATTTGACCGCGATTCAGACGGCGGCCGACCGGATCGATATAACTTGGGACGACCCGGGCGACTCGACCGCCGGTTACCAGTACCGGCTTCGGGATGTGACTCAAACCTGGACTGAGTGGGCCCCGATTGAGGATCCAGAGACGACGCTGAGGAGGGGGGAAGGCGTTACGATTGAGTGGACGCTGACAGATTTTTCCACCGATGCTGTCTTTTACCAGATTGAGATCAGGGCGAGCAACGCAAGCGGTCACACGACAGCAATAGCATGGATAGCTTACCCGGTGGTGCCGGTTGACTCGGAACCGGAGGGTAGGAGCCTGTTCGTTCCCGTCCTGTTGACCTCGGCCGGGCGCAACAACGCCTTCTTCACCTCGGAGCTGACCCTGACCAACCGGGGAACCGAAGAGACCACCCTCCACTACACCTATACGGCCGATGCGGGAGGCGGCGACGGAACCGCCGCCGACACCCTGGCCCCGGGGGAGCAGCGTATCCAACCCGACGCCATCGGCTACCTCTCAGGCCTCGGCATCCCCATTCCCGGCTCCGGAAACCGCATCGGGACCCTCAGAGTGGAGGTTTCCGGTTCTTCCGAGGTGAGCCTGACCACCCGCACGAGCACCGCCGTCCCCGACGGCCGCGCCGGCTTGGCCTATCCCTCCATCGCCGAGGAGGAGGGCTTCCAGGAAGCGGTCTACCTGTGCGGGCTGCGCCAGAACACCCAGGACCGCTCCAACGTGGCCTTCCAGCACATCGGCTCTCCCGACGAGGGCCCTATCACCTTGAGGACCACCGTCTATTCCGGGGAGCCGGACGACACCACCCCCCGCGTGGTGGGAGAGGTCGAGCTCCAGCCGGGAGGCTTCCACCAGTACTCGGGACTGCTGGGCAGGCCGGGCTTTCCGGCCCAGGGCTATGTCACGGTGGAAAGGGTCGAAGGAGATGCCCCTTTCTACGCCTACGGGGTCATCAACGACAATTTCAACTCCGACGGCTCCTTCGTCTTTCCCCTGACCGCATCCTCCCTGGTGGGAACCAGCGGTCAGACCCTGCCGGTCATCATCGAAACCGGCAACTTCCAGAGCGAGCTGACCGTGACCAACTTCTCGTCCTCTGAAAAGACCGTCGACTTCAGCTTCGTGGCCGAAGCGGTCGAAGCCGGCGACGACACCGCCGAATTCACCCTGAGGCTCAAGGCGGGCGAACAGATCATCCGGCCCGACCTTGTCAGCTGGATGCGCCGGGAGGAGGTGGCGGGCATCGGTCCGGCTAACCGGGCGTTTGTGGGGGCACTGTTCGCCACGCCGGCCGAGGGGGACATGAGCGGGATCGTGATCGGCGCCCGGACGGGGGCTCCGGACCAGAGAGGGGGGCAGTACAGCCTCTTCTACAACGGGGTGCCCTATGGCGGGGCTTCGGTCGAAAGCGCCTGGATCTACGGGCTGCAGCAGAACGCGGAGAACCGCAGCAACCTGGCCCTGGTGAATACGGGAGAGATCGACGACAGCTCCAGCACCTTCGAGATCACGATTTACGACGGTAGCGGGGGGTCCGAAACGAGAACCAGGAGCGTGACGCTGAGTCCCCGCCGCTGACATCAGGAAAACGGGATTCTAGGCAGGATCAGCCAGGGGTACGTGCAGGTGAGGAAGGTTTCGGGCAACAACCCGTTTGTCACCTACGGCGTGATCAACGACGGCGGCAGGCCCGGGGAGCGCAGTGGGGACGGCGCTTTCCTGCTCAGCCAGGAGTAGCCGTTCCTTGTTGGCAGGGTGATTGTCCTCCGGTGGCACCGCGGCGGTCTCCGGCTGCGTGGGGAAATGGGTGCATAGTCCGTGATCTCTTGTACAGATAAGATCCACCCTACTCAAGCGACCGGTTGCAAGGCGTTGTCGCGCCTGAACCGGAGACTCGAAGCCCAATCGCTCAATCAACTAGTGCTGATCGTAGAGAGCGCGAAATTCTTTCAGCGCCCGAACCAGTTCTGGCATCGACCGGGAGGGACGAATCAAGCGCTTCACGAGAGGAACCAGGATCGCCGCTTGACTGCCACGGGATCTAACAGGGGATGCCTGTCCCTGTGCACTCTATTGATCCGTCTTCGATCGCTTTGATAACCTCGGACTCAACCCCACTGGATCTATATTGATGCCTCTTTAGTCCGCTGCCATCTCTCTAATTGCACGGAGGATGATCATGGTGAAACCCACAATGATTCTTCGGATGAGCCCCCTCTGGCTCCTCACACTGTTGTTGATTCCCTTGACAGGCGTCGCCCAGACTCTCATCAGCTATCCGGGTCCCCTGACCTGCGCGGATCAATCCGTCGGCGCCAGGGCAGTCCGGACGCCGAAGGATGCTGAAGTCTTTGTTCAATGCGCCTACGAGTATGTCCGGGAAATGGGCATGGAAGAGGCATACCGCGCCTTCCATGAGGACGAGCGTTGGAAGAGCGGCCCCACCTATGTTTGGGTCGCCGAGCTCACACCGGTGCCCGGGGCGTCCCGTGCACTCGTTCAGCCGCCCGACCCGTCGAGGGAAGGAAGACCCTGGGGGTTGCTGATGGACGACTACGGCAATGACCTCATGTCGGAAATCAATCGTATTGCATCGAGCTTCGGCGAGGGGTGGGTCTACTACGCCTTCCCCAACCCGGCGACGGGAGACATTGAACCCAAGGCATCCTATTTCAGGGCGATCGACTGGGATGGAATCCCGGCAGCAATAGGGGCGGGAATCTACCGGCGTGACCTGCCCGGCACCTGCCGTAGCGAGGAGGTCAATGCCGCCATGCTCGACTCCGATCCTTCCCGGGAGCGGCTGCAGGAGTTTGTCCGCTGCGCCGCCATGGAGCTGGACTCCAAGGGCTATTTCGCCTCGGCCAGCCTGGCCAACAATCCCCGTTGGCGAAGCGGCTCCATCTATCTGTTCGGACTGGACACCTATGGCTACACCTTCTTCAGCGGCTCCCCTGCACATCCCCTGATCGGGTCGGAGTTGTCTTCGGTCTACATCGACAGCTTCGGGGGCCGAAACGTTCTGGCGGCTGCCGATGACTTCGGCGAAACCTTCCTCTACTACTCCAACCGGAATCCGGCCACCAACCAGTGGCAACGAAAGATAACCCTCGTCAAGAGGGTTACCTCCTTCGGAGTCCCGGTGCTCATCGGCGCCGGCTATTATCTGGATTGAAGCGAGCGGCAAGGCCGGCTGACGCGCTCCGGCGGACGCACTGCTGCGTCCGCTGGGCGCCGCTGCCTGCCCGTCGGTTTAAACCAGCTCGGAGATGGGTTGACCGGTGAGGTCGTCGAAGGAATTGGCGATCTTGATGGGACGTCCGACGGGGGTCATGTACTCCTTGTGCCAGTCGATCCCCATGGCCTTGTAGACGGTGGCGAACAGGTCCCCGATGCTGATGGGACGCTCCACGATCACGGCTCCCTGCTCGTCGCTTTGTCCCACCACCTGACCCGTCTGCAGGCCCCCGCCGCCCAGGACCAACGACCAGCAGCCCGGCCAGTGATCCCGGCCCAGAGCGGGATTGATGTGGGGGGTCCGACCGAACTCGCCCATGGCCACCACCAGAGTGGACTCATAGAGCCCGCGCCGGCTGAGGTCGTCCAGAAGGGCCGAGAGCGCCCGGTCCAGGGGCGGGGTCAGGCGGTCGCGGTGGCCCTTGTCGTTGTCCAGGTGGGTGTCCCAGGAGTTTCCGTGAAAGCCGGCCGCGGTCACGAAGCGGGTCCCGGCCTCCACCAGGCGCCGGGCCAGCAGCAGGCTCTGGCCCACCGAATCCAGTCCATAGGCCTCCCGGGTCTTGGTCGATTCCTTGGACAGGTCGAAGGCGGCTCCCACGCTCGGAGTCAGAATCATGTCCCACGCCTTCTCCAGAAAGGCATCCATCCGGCTGTGCTCCAGGCTCTCCACCCGATGGCGGTAAAGCCGGTCCACGGCCTGGAGAAAGGATCGGCGGTTATCCACCACCGCCGGCATGAGCGACTTGGGAAGGCTCAGGTTCGGGACCTGGTAGTCCTCCTTGGAGGGATCCGGAATGGTCATGGGCGCATAGTCCGGACCCAGGAAGGCCGACTTGAAGTAATCCTGATACTGGGTGCTCTTCTCCCAGCGAGGCGCAATCACGTAGGGCGGCATGTTGTTCTGCGGCCCCAGCTCCTTGGCCACGATCGACCCCAAGGCCGGGAACTGCATGGCGGGATTGTGCAGGTGACCGGTGGCGGAGTAGTGCACCGCCTGGGGATGGTCGTTGCCGAAGGACTTGATGGAGCGGATGACGGCCAGCTTGTCCATCCGCTTGGCCAGCCTGGGAAGCAGCTCCGAAATCTGAATGCCGGCCACGTTGGTGGGAATGGGGCGAAAGGAGCTGTTGGGCTTGGGATCCCAGGTGTCGACCTGGCTGGGACCGCCGCCCAGCCAGACCAGAATGCAGGCCTTGGCCTTGGCTCGATTGGACCGACCAGGATCGGCCAGGGCCGCCTCCAGCCGCAAAGCCTGGCTCAGGTTAATACCCAGAAACCCCAGCGACCCGACACCGATAAACTCCCGCCGGTTCCACTGTTCCCGGGTGGCAGATAAACAACCCACTTTTTTCAGCATGACCTGTCCTCTTGGCCTCGTCGTGGCAGCCCCGGACATGGAACCGCCCGTTTCCGCCTACTCAGATGTCGACCCGGTGGTAAATTCCGAGCCCCTCCATGCCTCAACACCTAACGTGAGGGCATACTCAGGGCTGCTCATTGTCTTCAAACCCATCGCTAACACCCAACGACCCTTGGCATGACGCCTCTGACCGTGTCATCAGGCTTCAATTTTAACCGCCTCGGCACCTGTTCGTCGAGCGACAGTCTCATATGCGACGCTCTCCAACACCTCACCAGCCATATCAAGCACCCTTACCGCCTGTTCCCGACTCACACCCGGAAAATCATTCAGAAACTCGTCCAGATTGTGCCCTCCTCCCAGATAGTCAAACAGGTTCTTGAGCGGCACACGGGTCCCCACGAAAATCGGCGTGCCGCCCACGAAACCTTTTTTGCTGTGAAATACACCCTCCAGGGCCACAGGCATTCCTTCGCTCGTTTGTGTCATGGGATCCTCCAGTGGCGTTGCCATCTCATCCAACCACAGCGAGGTTGTCAAACCGAGTGGCCACCATGGTTCTCTGTTCTTCTCACCCGAAAACAACCTGCAACACTCAAAGACAAGCCCTCCCCCCCGCCCTTCCGTGCGGACCCTTCAAGGAAGACACTGCCGATCGGTTTTGAAGACGAACCAAGACGCAACACGAAGTTCGTAGATTTCTTTTTCCCCTCAGCCTTTTTCAATATCGGGTGCGACCTGGTGAGAAATGCGGGTTCACCACAAAAAGCACAAAAGTCACAAAACGAATTTATTGATTCCGAGTCTTGACGATGTTCTGCTCTTTTTGTGTTTTTGTGCCTTTTGTGGCCATTCCCGGCAACGGTCCCGCTACTGAATCTTGCAAACCCCTCCCCTTAAAGTCTTTAATTCGTGGCGCTTCACGGAACCCTCTTGAGCCTTGTCCAACCCCTTAGTGGCCCTTCGTCGTTCTTCGTGGCCCTTCGTGGATAGCTCTTTTTTTGTTGCCCCGAACCGTCAATGATTTTCCGCAAACTCCCTCGAAGTGATCACCGCCCACTGCAAGTCCCTCAGGGCCTGCTCCCGGCTGGGGGTTTGCGCGATCAAACGCTCCAGATCCGCGACCTCCGCCGGCGTCGGGAACCGCGAGAAGGCTGCCAGGTATAACTCTTCGACGATCTCCGCGTCCGGGGCTCCCCCCTGAAACAGTTCATAGACCCGCGCGCCCTCGGCCCAGAGCTTTTCATTGAAGGTCGATCCCACCAGCAGGTGCAGGGCCTGGGTCAGGTTGGATTTGCCGTCCCGCTCGGGTATGGAAAACCGGTTGGGGCGCCCGAAGGTGTCGAGGAAGGTGGACTGATAGATGTCGGTTTCCTTGAGCTGGACGGCCCGGGTGCCCCTGGGGGCGCCGCCTCTTCCCTTCTTCTTGTGGAGCCAGTTGCCGTAGGTCTCGGGTACTCCGGTCACGTCGCAGATGGCATCCAGCAGGATCTCCGCGTCCAGGCGACGGCTCAGGGCGCGGGAGTAGTTGAGTCGGTCGGCCCGGTTGGTGTCGTTGACGGCGCTCGACAACTGGTAGGTCCGGGAACGAACGATTCGGCGGAACAGGTGCCTCAGGTCGTAGCCGTTGCGGGCGAAGTCCTCGGCCAATCGCCGCAGCAACTCCGGATGGGTGGGCGGGTTGTTGCTGCGGAAGTCGTCCACCGGATCCACGATCCCTCGGCCGAAGAAGTAGCTCCAGAACCGATTGACGGAGGCCTCGGCGAAATAGGGATGGGAGGTGATCCACTTGGCCATCTCGCCCCGGGGAAAGCCGGGCCCATCGAATGACACCGGGGTGCCGTTCAGCAGGGTGGGGGCCACCTCCTGGCCGGTGCGGGGGTGGAGGACACGCAGCTCGGTGGGGCTGGGGACGTCGGCGGCGACCTCCCGGCCGTCGGGGCTGTCGAAGACCACCGATTCCGGATTGGCTCCGAGCCGGAACATGGACCCGAAAAAGGCCGCCATCCCCCAGAACTGATCCTGGGTCCAGCGCTCATAGGGGTGGTCGTGGCACTGGGCGCAATCCAGGCGCCGTCCCATGAATACCCGAACCTCCTCGCCCATCATGTTTTCGGGGGGAGGCAGAACCAGGTAGGGGAGATAGTGCCTGGAGGCGGGACTGTACCCTTGAGCGGAAATGCGCTCCTCGGCCACCCGGTCGTAGGGTCGGTTGCGGGCCACGGCGTCCCGAATCCACTCCCAGTAGGACTGGCTCCACTTGGGATTGATCCCCACCGGAAAGACGGCCACCCGGAAAAGATCGGCCAACCGGAAGGTCCAGTAGTCCACGAACTCGGGGGAGTCGAGCAGCACCTCGACCAGCTTCTCTCTCTTTCGGGGATCGCGGTCGGCCAGAAACTCCCGCACGCGGCCGGCCGGAGGAATGCGTCCGGTGAGATCCAGGCAGACCCGGCGGAGGAACTCGGCGTCGCCGGAACGCTGGGAGGGAAGGATATTGAACTTTCTGAGCTTGGCGAAGACTTCATCGTCGATGAAGTTGGCGCGGGGCAACTCCGGATAGTCCGGAATCCACTCGGCCACCACGCCGATCCTGGATTGCACTTCGTAACCGGCGCCGCGGACCAGGATGTTGGACTCACCGGGATTGAGAGCCCGCACCAGGCCCTGTCCGTCCAGCTCGGCCACTTCCTGCTGCTTGGATTCGAAGCGCACCCGGTGGGTAAAGTCCTCCCGGGTGCCGTCGGACAGAAGCGCCGTCACGATCAACTGCCGGCTCCCTCCCTCCTGCAGCAACCCTTCCCGGGGAAATACCTCCAGTCCTTCCACCTTGGGCAGGTCCCCCCCGTTTTCCTCACGGTAAGGCACTCCCCGACCGATCCAGTCCAGGATCGCCCGGTAGTCCTCCGTCCCCTTCTCCAGCCGTAATCCGCCCCCATGGGCAACCTCCAGCGACGGCTTCCTCAACAGCAGGCTGCGTTCGGGCGCCTCAGTGTCGACACGGGGAACGATCGGCTCTCCGGGCTTGTCGGTCAATACCTGGAAGACGCCGCCCTTGACGATCCAATCGTAGTCCGGACGCGGGTGAGCGGCGTTGATGGAAAGCCTGAAGCCGCCCTGGCCCTTGACCCCGGCGTGACAGGCAATATCGTTGCAGCCCCGCCGGGTGAGGATGGCCCCGATCTCTTTTTCGAAGGTGAACGGAGGCGGGCGGGCCGAATCGACCACCGCCACGGCGGACTGGGCCTTCAAGGACCCGAAAGTCACCTTCAGATGTGTCTGCCCGTCCCCTGCCGCCAACACCCGACCGGCGGAACCGAGTCGGGCCACCGCGGGATCGGCCAGGGAGAACTCGGCCCGAGCCGTCACGTCCTCTTGGCGACCCCCGGCGAGGGTGGCCACAACGGAGAACTGCTGGGAGGCGCCCTTCCACCGCAGGGTGGTCTTTTCGGGCGTTAGGCGCAGGGAGAGGAGATCCGAAGAAGAGGGCTCGGCGACGGCCGTTGACTGGAGCGCCGGGATCAGCAGGAACCCGGCAGTCAGGAGCGAAATTATCGGGCGCCGGGAAAGGCAGGGGGCATGCGTACTCATCGCATCTCAATCACTCAGGGGATACCCGCTTATTATCCCCTTCCGGGCCGCTCTTTTCAACCGGGTTTAAGGCTGCCTGAGTGGGGGTCGCGGCCGGAGCCACCACCATCAACAACAGATCCTTCACCGGAGTCATGCGCCCCATGCGTCCCTTTTCCATGGGTTGAGCCATCACTTTGACCGGGACCGGAACCGGCGTGGGCGGGGCGTCGGCGGCTGCAACCAATACCAGGGTTGCCTTCCGGCTCCGGGAAACGTAGCGCTCCTTGCGGCCCTCGTTGACCGCGGGAGGAGCATCGGGTTCCGCCTGGGTGGCCGCCACGGCCGTCACGCCCGATGGCAAACCCGCCAGACTCAGAGCGATGCTGCCCTCGAAGTGCTCCTCCTGGTCGGTGACCAGGCTCAGGGGCGTGGCTGTACCGGTGACCAGGTTCAAATGGTCCTCCTCCACGTGGATCCGGCCCATGTGAGGCACCTGGGGGCGGATCAAAACTCGGTAGGCCATGGAGGGCCCGCCGAAGGCCGCCGTGATGTCCCGAATCTCCAGCGTGAATTCCCCGGCTCGAGGGAAGGAGTGGATGACCTTGGGGCGGATCTGCTTCTCGATCTCGGTGTTGGCATTCAATATGGAGTGCACGTTGGTCAGGACTTCGGCTCCCTCGGCATCCACCATCTTCAGGTAGGGATTGAAGACCGGCACCGTGGCGAGGGGAGTCTCAATCTCCAGGGCGATGCGTTCGCCCACCTTGGCCGCAAACCGCACCCGGTCGATATCGCCTGGATGCTCGATGGTTCCCACCAGCAGCGCCGGCAGGGTAACCGCCACTGCTTCCGAGGCTTCGTCCGGGGCTTCATCCAGTTGGACGATCGGGATCGCCTTCGGCGCTTGGCGAGCCTGGGTTCCGGCCTGGCCTTCGGCGGCCGGCTCCGGGTTGGAGGCAGGCTTTGGCGGCAACGCCGTTCGCGCCCGCAGAGCTTCCATTCGATCGGTTCGAAGCACCCGAGTCCAGCTTCGTTCCTGCCAGACGTCGGCGCCCGAGCCGATGGAGGCCGAAGCGAACCCCTCTTCTTTCTCCTCCTCCGAATCCCTGGCGATCCGTAAAACGTAGGGGTGATCGGGACCGCCCTCGCCCATAAAGCCGCTGACCCGAACCAGGTATCGACCGGCCCTTTCGAATCGGTGCCTCAGAACGGGCTCGGTGCTCAGTTCGGGATAGAAGACCGGCTCGTCGCTGAACGCCAGCCGGCGGGCGCGGTGGGGGCTGAACCAGCTCCCCGCGGGTTCATAGAGGGTAATGGCCATGTCCGAGAGCGCCAGCGAGCGCACCTCGAACCGTAACCGCTCTCCTTCGGCAACGCTGAAGGCGTAGTAGTCCACCTCGGCAGACTGACCGATGGTCCCGTGTACCGCCAGGGGCCACTCGGGCAAGGGCTCGGCCTGGGAGGCCAAATCGTGGGAGGGACGGCTCTCCAGGTGGCCAGGCTCGGTATGCACGTGAAAGAACACGGGAGAGGAAAGGCCGCGAGGCGTGATGGCTCTCAGGCCGCGGGGTCCCGCTTGGGCAGTCGGATCCACCTGGAACCTCAGGCTGAGCAACTGGACCGGCTTGGCCCCGGCGTCCGACTGGAGCGTCTCTCCAGGCTTGGGCCCATCCTCGTTGCGGAGGCCGAGAACGGTTGCCCTGACGCCGCCGGAGTCGAACCAGAGCTCGCGGGCTCCCTCCAGTCTACGCCCCCTGAGGGTGCCTTGAAACTCCTCTCCAGGCCGACCCCCCAGGGGAAACAGGGAAAGGATTTCGGGTGGACCGGAAGAGTCGGCCTCGGCGGGACAGGGGAGGGGCTGAAGCAGGACCAGCAGGGCGGTGACCATCCATCCCCGGCCCAAGAGGCTGGCGGGTTTCCAGGAAAGGGCCACGATGATTCCTCGAGCTTGGAAAGCGGGCAGGAGCGATCCGATTCTAATCGTCCACAAATCCCAATGTCAATTTCTCCCCCATGGGGGCCCGCGGGCTTCGAAATCCATTGATACTCTTTCAAAGAGGGTCTACCCTGTCGGCGGACCCAACCGGACCGAGACATGGACCCCGCCCCCGCATTCAAGCAGGCCAGAGACCGCGGATGCGCCTTTCTCTTGCGCCATCAGGGCATCCGGGGAGAATTTCCCCGGAGCCGACCGGCTCTGGACGATTACTACAAGGTCCTCTCCGCCTTTCAGGTCGGTGGCCATAACGACGCCGCCAACCGCCTCTGCCAGTGGATTCGCACCCGGGGCATGACTCCCGAGGGCGATTTCGGTCCGAAAGGGGAAGGCGCCTCCGGTTACTCCTGCGCCTATTTCAATGCCTGGGTCATCCTGGGGGCGCAACGGCTGGGCCAGCTCGACATTGCCACGCGGGGAATCCACTTCCTGCTGACATTTCAAGACGAAGAAACCGGGGGCTTTTTTTCGGACCCCAGCGAGCGGGGCGCTGAGACCAGGCAGGATCTGATGGTGGTAAGCCTGTGCGGACTGGCCTGTCTGTCGATGGGAAAGACCCGGGAGGCCTTCGGGGCCGCGGGTTGGTTGAGGAACCTGATGGAGGCCCAGCCGGAGTTTCCCAAGAAATTGCACACCGTCTACAGCAGGTATAACGGTCTGCATACCGCGTTCGATCCGGGAGAGGCTTTAAGGCATGTGGTGGTGGCGGACTCCCGCACCGACCAGGCTTTCTTCAACCCGGGAATCGCCGCCGGGTTCCTTTGCCGGTTGTTCCAGGCCAGTCGGGAAAGGAAGTGGCTGGATCTGGCCATTGAATACATGCGCTTCGCTGAAGGGGCCAGCGACGAGCTTTTCCGACTGATCCGGGCAGGCAAGGTGGGCTGGGCCGCTTCCCTGCTGTTCCGCGTCACGGGAGAGCAAAAATATCGGGCCATGGCGCTCAGGATCGGCGACAATTTGATCCGCCTGCAATCCAGGCAGGGATACTGGTCGGGAGTGGGACAGCAGACACCCAACTACGATTCCACGGCCGAGCGAGTGGTCTGGATGGATGAGATCGCCCAGGTTGCCGGGGGGTAGGGCCGACCAACCGGAAGAGCCTGTTGCAGGTACCCGCTAAAGAAGGGGCTCCATGGCTGTGTTTCTTTTGTTGACCATTCCCATCCTGAAATCGAGACGCACACGCCAAAACGAACAACCCGATACAGGCGGGTGACCCGACGAAAAGAGTGGACGACCGGAAGGGCCTGTTCGGCAATCCTTCCGGTCGCCGGTCGGGACTGACCCAGCAGAGAGGCTGACCATGCTGATCATCGACGGAGACTACCCCATGGCCATTGGCGCCATGGACTTGAACCGTGACCTGACCCTCCCCCTCCCGGAGATTCGGGGCACCGCTCCCGACCGCTTCGCCGAGGAAAGCCGGCCCGACGCCGATACCATGGCCTCCCTGCCGGAGATGCGCCGGGGCGGGATCGCCGCGGCCCTGGTCAAGGTGGTGGCCCGCCACTATCGGTCGGGGAGCCCGCTGTGGGGATACCGGGGCGCCGAGATGACCTATGCCGCGGCCCGGGCTCAACTGTCCTACTACCAGATGCTGGAGATGCGCGGGGAGGCCAGGATCCTGAGGACGGGGGCGGATATCTCCGACCATCTGCAATTGTGGTCAAACAGTGAGTCGCGGGAGGGGCTTCCCGTCGGGTTCATCCTCGGCATGGAGGGGGCCGACCCCATTCTGGAGACGAACCAGGTATCCCAGTGGTGGCGGGACGGAATCCGGGTCATCAGCCTCTCCCACTACGGCCTCAGCACCTACTGCCACGGCACCGGGACGGGGACCTCGGGAAGTTTGTTCCCGCCCGCCAAGGCCCTGTTGCGGGAGATGGAATCGGCCGGAATGATCCTGGATGTCACCCACGCTTCGGATGCCTCGGTCCGGGAGGCCCTGGATCTGTTCGAGGGACCGGTGCTGGCCAGCCACCAGAACTGCCGGGCCATCGTCCCCGGAGAACGACAGTTCCCGGATGACCAACTGCGAGCGGTGATCGGGAGGGGCGGAGTCATCGGGGCCTCCATGGACAGTTGGATGCTCTACCGGCCCGGCCTGGACTGGGGCGGTCCCATTCCTTCCCGGCGCAGCGTCTACTCCAAGGAGGCGGTGACGCTGGAGGACTACTGCGACCACCTCGACCACGTCTGCCAACTGGCGGGCAACAGCCGCCACGCCGCCATCGGTGGGGACACCGATGGCCAGGGCGGCAGAGGAGGAGCTCCGGCCGAAATCGACACCGTGGCCGACTACCAGAGGGTCGCGGGCGTGTTGGAGCGGCGGGGCTATTCCTCCGAGGCCATCGAGAACGTCATGTTCCGCAATTGGCAGCGCTTCTTTGAAACCCACCTCCCCCAGTGCCAGGATGCCGGTTCCGACAGCCCTACCGAAGGAGGATGAGTTTGCGCCGCCTTTTCCCTGTCGGTATCCTTTTTCTGGCTGCCCTTGCGGGCGGTTGCGTCAACTCGGACCCCGAACAGGTCGACCCCATGCACCCCGAAACCCCGCAACACTACCTGGCCTATTTCGGCACCTTTACCCGGGGGGAGCATGGTTCCAAGGGCATTTACGTCAGCCGTTTCGACGCCTCCAGCGGCAGGATGGGCCCAATCCGCCTGGCGCTGGAAGCCGAGGACCCCTCCTATCTGGCCGTCCATCCCAACCACCGTTACCTCTATTCCACCAACGAGGTGGGCGGCCGGAACGGAACGGTCAGCGCCTATGCCATCGATTCGGCGACCGGCAAGCTCAGACTCCTCAACCAGGCGCCGGCCCAGGGCAGGGGCACCTGTCACATCGGTCTCGACTCGGGCGGCCGCATGTTGGCCGTGGCCAACTACGTCACCGGAACGGTGGCTTCCAATCCGGTGCTCGCAGACGGCCGGCTGGGAGAGGTGGTCAGCATCATGCAGATCCGGGGAGCCGAGGCGCCTCATCCCCATTCGGTCAACTTTTCGCCGGACGACCGCTTCCTGATCGTGCCCGACGTCGGCATCCACAAGGTCCACCTCTACCGCGCCGATCCCGCACAAGCATCCCTGCAGCCGCACGTGCCCGCGGAGATTCCGGACAGGCCGGGCAACGGCCCGCGCCACCTGGCCTTTCACCCTTCGGGCCGGTACTGCTACATCATCGAGGAGACGGCCAACGTGGTGATGGCCTTGAAGTGGGACGAGCGGCACGGAACCCTGGAGGAATTTCAGCGGATTCCCACGCTTCCGGCATCTTTCCCGGGGGAGACCTATACCGCCGAGATCGTCGTCCACCCTACGGGGAAGTTCCTCTACGGGTCCAATCGCGGGCACGACTCGATTGCCGTGTTCTCCATCGACTCGGGCAGCGGCCGCCTGACCGCCGTCGACTACACCCCCACCCAGGGCAGCTACCCGCGAAACTTCAACCTCGACCCCAGCGGCAAGTGGCTGATTGCGCTGAACCGGGAAAGCAACAACGTGGTCGCTTTCGCTGTCGATCCCCAGACCGGCAAACTCACACCGACCGGACAGGTGCAGGAACTGCTCAGCCCCTCCTGCCTCCGCTGGGTGCCGCTGAGCATAGGGTGACGGCAATCAACTGACAGCCGGCGTGCCCAATGGCCAGCGGAAGCGGCATTGCCGCCGTTGCCGGCCTGCTGATCCCTCCTGCCTGCTGCACCGAGTCGATCGATAGGGACAATAGGGACTTCTTGGGAGTGCGGCGGAGTAAAATGGGCAACGGAATTTTCGGACGGTCACGGTCACTGAGCACTCAACCTCACCGGCATCGTTCAGCGACTAAGTGAAGCCAATGATTGAGCACGATTTATTGGGCAAGATTACTGATGCGGTGCATCGGTTGGTTCGTTACTGGAAAATGCGCCAGGAAATCAAGAGATTCAAGTCTTGCAGGAATGTGCACGAGCTGCCCGCCATCTTCCACTACTGGTCAAACAAGTACCTGGTTCCCAAGTTTCTCCCCTTCGGTTTTGCCAACCCCACGGAATTCTTCCATTTGTACATGATGCGGTGTTGTCGCCGTTTCAGGGGAGAAAACTGTCGATTCATCAGCGTTGGCTCGGGAAATTGCGATCTCGAAACTGAGCTTGCCCGAATGCTGCTGAAGTCCGGGGATTCGAATTTCGTCCTGGAATGCCTGGATGTCAACGAGCATATGCTCAAGCGCGGAAGAGCCCTGGCGGAAGAAAACGGGTTGCTCGGTCATTTGCGCTTCGTTTGTTCCGACATCAGCGTGTGGGAGCCCGTTGAGCGGTATCACCTTGTGATGGTCAACCACTCCTTACACCACTTTGTCGCCTTGGAACTTCTCTTCGACACGATCCACAAAGTCCTTCACCCCGAAGGATATTTTGTTACCGACGACATGATCGGCCGAAACGGCCACATGAGATGGCCGGAAGCGCTGGCAATGCTTGAGGAACTGTGGGCGGAACTGCCCGCTCGTTACAAGTACAACCACCAGCTTAAACGATTGGAAATCGAATATGAGAACTGGGATTGCTCAAGACAGGGAGGAAATGAGGGAATCCGGTCACAAGACATTCTGCCGCTGCTCTTGAAGAAATTCCACTTCGACCTCTTTGTCGGCTTCGCGAATGTCATCGACGTCTTCGTGGACCGAAACTTCGGACACAATTTCGACCCCAACAGCGAATTCGACAAGGCATTTATTGACAGGGTGCACGCCATCGACGAGCAGGGCATCGAGAGTGGCGCCATCAAGCCGACCCACATGACAGCAGCCATGACCAGGAATGCCGTGGTTCGGACAAAGATGAACAACCATCTCTCTCCCCAATTCTGCGTGAGGTGGCCTGACGGCGGTTAGCCGGTCCCCCACCCCGCCGTGCGTATCAATCGAGAGTGAAATGCCAGATCTTCATGGCCTATCGGGAACAAGGACCCTGTCCCGTGAATCCGGATTCCCGGACTATTGAACATGGATAGACAGGATGCACAGGATAATACGGTTGACTGCCTGGGGACTTGGTGAATCCGGAGTATAGGCCAACGCGGAATACCCTTGCTGGTCCTGCAGGATTCGATCGGTAGCGATATGAGGGGAATTATAGGATTGAAAGTACACGCCGCCGGTTTCCCGGGCCAGATGGTACCTGCCATCGCTCGGAGTCCTTACGCTTCCACCCGTTCGAGGCGATTCGGAACCCGCATTGTATTGCGGCAACATTCTCAACCCTTCCGCTTCAATGGAGTAGATGACTACCGAGGCCCGGCTGCAGGCATCGGTCAGGCGACGCATTGTGCTGCGGATGTCTCTGTCAATCTTGCTGTAGTAGACCAGTGGCAATCCGCCTCAAATAAAGACCACAGATTTCCGAAAGGGCAAATTCTCCATCATGGCGACGGTGTTCAAGAGTGTGTCAATGGCTTCAACGGCGCCATCCCAGGCAGGAGCTGAAGATTGGTATTGCTCTGCATCAGGATTGCTTATCGCGCTCTGTTCACCGAACATCGTCATTATCGACAAGCCAAGTTCCACTGAGGACCGAAGAATCGCTTCCTTGATGCCTATGGGTGATCCATTGGGGAGCGTTATCTTGATGTCGGTTACCATCTTCCCCAGGGTTGCACCGTATCGGTAGTGAAAGAAGATGGTGTAGGCGGCAAAGAAAATGCTGGAGATTACCGTGACGGCTATCGCGCTCGAAATGGAAATGTTCTCAAGCAAGATGAGAATCATCCCGAACGGGAAAAGCACAAAGCTGTCGACCAGTGAGGCGCCAAACCTCTTCCAGAATCCGGCGTACACCGCCGATCCGTCCTTCTTGATGGGTAGAAAATCCATGTGTCCTCTTTCACCTTGTGGTTAGACAGCATTCTTCACCAAGTCTCACCCGATATTGAAACAGACAGAACCTCAGGTTTGCCGGCAAGACGACCTGCCCCGCTACGAATTTTGCAAAAAGCTCAACTGAGAAACTGTTTGGGAAACTACAGGAAAGTTGGAGCCTCTCTATCGCTTTTCGAGCACGCCGGCACGACTGAAATACTCGACAAGCACCGACTGACCGACGATGTCGAGGACTCGCACTTGGAGCCTGTTCCCATCGGCATCGGTTAACCGCAGTTCCTCGCCTGGGACAAAGTCTACAGGCTGTTGTTCTCCTTCATTGATGGCAATGTTGGAGGCGTAGAGATAGGTCCGATCCAGGGCATTGCGAATAGGACTGAGTCTCCCGATCAACCCTGGCACGTGACCGGTTGCCTCAGGGAAGATAACGGCACCGCCGCCCGGAAGCCCACTCAGTTCGACATGGAGCGCTCGTTCGGCGGGTATCCATTCATGCTCCAGATGCGCCGCAAACCCTTTGGCGGCAACGAAAACGGTCATTGGCAGGTGAACCGAATGCAATTCCAGTTTGACCTCGCCGTTTTCGCTGGTGAACCCGCGTTTCCAGGTCTTGTCGGGGAATAGTGCAAGGACGTCGGCGCCCGCAACCGGCCGGCCTGCGCGGGAGACGGAAATGGTGTGCTTGGAGTCGGGAACACCGACAGCACGCAACATTCGCCAAGGGATCAGCCGACCGCCCGTACGCTGTTGAAATTGATCGCCACCGTAAGCGACTGCAACGTCACAGGGACGGGATAACTTGCTGAGATGTTGCCGAACACGCTTTGCGCTGTTGAAAAAGCTCGACGATGAAGTTGCGCCGGACTTGGCTTCGACCAGGGTGATTCGAGCCGGTTGATCGATGAGGAGGTCGACTTCGGCGCCGTTGCTCTCTCGATAGAATGACAGTCCGCCCGTCTCAACTCGGTTGGTTCGGTGTTTCACGATCTCGGAGACGACCCAGGTCTCAAATATGGAACCGCGCAGGGGATGCGATCGCAACTGTTCCGGCGTACGGATTCCCAGGAGCCAACAGGCCAGGCCGGTGTCGTAAAAGTATAGTTTTGGCATCTTCACGAGCCGCTTGCGCAGGTTTGCGTGAAACGACGGCAGGTGGAACACGACGAAGCTGGTCTCGAGAATGCTGATCCAGGCCTTGGCGCTCGGCTGGGAAATGGCGCAATCATTGGCCAGTGACGAGTAGTTGAGCAACTGCGCCGTACGTCCCGCGCACAGTTCGACGAACCGTTGGAATGTGGCCAGGTCACTGACATTGCTGATCGTGCGTACATCCCGTTCGAGATAGGTGGCAACATAGGAACGGAGCCAATCCACCGGATCGAGGTTGCGATCGAAGATTCGAGGGTACCCGCCAACCAAGAGCGCCTCTTCAAGGCTCTTGGGATGTCGGGGAAAGCGAACGATCTCGCCACGGGTCAGCGGAAGCAAGTGATGCATCGCTGTCCGTCCGGCCAGCGATTGACTGACCGACTCCAGCAAGGACAAGTTTTGCGAACCGGTGAGAATCCAGCGTCCTGGTGATGGGTCGTCGTCAACGATGCCCTGCAGGTAGGAGAGAAGTTCGGGAACCCGTTGCACCTCGTCGATGACGGCGCCGTTTGGATATTGAGCCAGGAATGCCCGCGGATCTTCAGTCGCGAACGCACGTACATCCGGAGCCTCGAGCGTCACGTATGGATGCCGCGGGAACAGAACTCGGCACAAGGTGGTTTTCCCGCTTTGCCGAGGCCCTGTGAGTGTAAGGACCGGAAATTGGGCCGCCGCCCTCAACAAGTGCGGTGCAAGATCACGACTGATCGGCATAGGGCAGATCCTGACAGCATAATCATGCTATTTCAAATTGATATTTTACTATAGCATAACCCAAAGCGATCGTTGGCGACGCCGCTGGCGATCTGCTACCATGAGCCCGCGCGATAATTCTGTCTCCTGGAGGGTGTCGTGACCACGGAAGAGCGCTACCTGTTCGATCTCAACGGCTACCTGGTGCTGAGGAAGGTCCTGCCCCCGCCGGTTCTGGCTGCCGTGAACGACAGCATCGACCGGCTGGAGGCCCTGAGCGACCGGGAGGTGGAGGCCCGAAACCTGGCGCGGAAATACCAGGAGGACAACGTCTACGCCCAGGTGGGTCCGGCCCCGCACCAGGGCTTGGCGGACTACTCCAGCACCATCCTTCCCTGTGGCGGCCCCTTCGAGGAACTGATCGACTGGCCCGCCGTCCTTCCCTACCTGGAAGAGGCCATTGGCGTACCCCTTCGGCTGGACGCGGCCAGCTTCATGTCCCGTCATGGCGGCGGAGGTTTCGTATTCCACCACGGCTATGCCGAGATGCTGCCCTACAGCGAGTACGCCTTCGAGCGGGACGGCTTTCTCTGCGCCAGCATCAAGATCTCCTACGCCCTGACCGACGTGGGTGTGGAGGACGGCTGCTTTACCGTCATCCCGGGGAGCCACAAGAGCCACTTCCCTAATCCACTGGTGGGACGGGTTCCCGATCCGGCACACCCGCTGGTCCGGCCACTGCCCTGCGCGGCGGGAGACGCCGTGCTCTTTTCCGAGGACCTTTCCCATGGAGCCGTGGAGAACCGGGGCTACAGAGTGCGGCGAACCCTTTTCTATTCCTACGCGCCCGCCTTTCAGTGCGCCTGGGGCCGGTTGACCGAGGTCGCCCCCGGCTTCGAGTCCCGCGCCAATCCGCGCCGGCTGGAGCTTGTCCGGGGACCGGCGCCCTTTGAGGAGATGCCGGCCAGCCTCACCGCCGTCTGATTCCAGACGGAGCAGGCTGCGCCGCTAGAGAGAAACCCTTCTCCCGAACCTGAACTCCCAGCCACCTCAGGCTGGGCCTTCGGGAAGAGCGCTTGTCAAACATGGATGCCACTCGAACCCACCCCCTCCCCACCGAGGAAGAGGTCTTCGACCTTCAGACCGGAAGCGACCGGCAGACGCTTTCGAAAGAGGAGCAGCATTTCTTCGATACCGCCGGCTACGCCCTCCTGCCGGAAGTGCTGAATCCACCCCAGGCCGAGGCGGCCCGGCGAAGCCTCGAGCACCTGGCTCGGGCTCCGACCCCCGCGATCAGCTGCCGCCGGACGGAAAGTTTCGAGCTTGAACTGCTCAGCATCATCGAAGCCGGAGGCATCCTGGAAGACGCCATGGCCCTGGAGCCCGTGCAGCGCTACCTGCAGGGGCTCATCTGGGGACAGCAGTTTCGCTTGATTGCTTCCCGAGGAAGGATTCGAGGCATGAGGAGCCGCGGTCGCTTGACTCAGGGTGGCCAAGCCGACCCACGGCGATACGCACGCTACCGTTGCGGTCCCGAGGGAGAGTTCCGCTGCCTGTTGGTGACCTGCCTGATTGCGCTATGCGACACGACCGCGGATGATGGAGCCTTTTGCCTCATTCCGGGAAGCCACAAGTGCCACCTTCCCCATCCCTATTCCGAACGCGAACTGGAAGAAATCGCGCCCCTGCAGGATCTGCCCCTGGCGGCCGGCTCGGCAGTGGTCTTTACCGACAACGTCTCCCATGCTCTGAGACCGCCCCGCCGGGACAGCCAACACTGGCTCGAATTCCAGTACGGCCCTTCCTACATGGAGAACTGGCCCGGCTGTGAATTCTCGGCCGACCTGCTGCAGCGCACCCAGGCCGACCCGGTCAAGTCCCACCTGCTGCTGGCCCCCTACTACCACCCCGCCGGCTCCCAGAAGAAAATGGACGGATCGGGTCAGGGACGGTGAGCCGTCTTCAGGGTCCGGTAGAGCAGCGCTCCCAGCTCATCGTAGAAGGCGAACTCGGCCTGAGCCAGCCTCTCCCCCGCCGGCGGATGCACCCGCACCCGCAGGAAACCGCCGGACTGACCCCGCTGAGTGTACTTGTGGATGATCCTGCCCTCGGGGTCGGTCGATCCCGGGTCGCCGGGTGAAATGGCCGCGAAGGCATTGGCATCGCAGAGGGCTCCGCAGGCGAACTCTTCCACGCCGCCGGGATGGATGGCGTGATATTGCCAGTGGCGGTCACCGCAGATGAGATAGAAATTCCTCTTCACCGGACTGTTCCGGTCCAGCCAGCCGAAAAACTCCCGGGCTTCGTGCTGAAACCCGCCGATGTTGGCGTGGCTGTCCCGCTTGGTGGCGCCGTCGGGACCCACCATGGCCGTGGGTGCGATCAGGATCTTGAAGGGGGCGTCCGAATCCAGCAGCGTCCGCTTCAGCCAGGCGATCTGCGCCTTTCCCCACAGGGTCTTGCCAGGACCGTCCTCCATGCTGTTGGGGCTGCGGTAGTCGCGGCCCTCCACCAGCCAGATCTGCAGTTCCCGACTGATCCGGTGGGTGCGGTAGGTCACCGCCTCCGTCTCCGCCGGGTCCACCACCGGCACCTGCTCCCGAAAGATCTCGATGCCCAGGGCGTTGGAGGGCTGTTGAGCCAGCTCCGCATTCTCCCGGTCTTGCACCCAGGCGTGGTAGCCCTGCACGGGAGTGTGGGGATCGGAGTCGTTGAAGCGGTGGTCGTGATCATCCTTTTCCCAATAGGTGGGAACCTGCCGGAACATCTCGATGAACCGCGGCTGCACGAACTGCTCGTGCCATTTCTTCCGCAACTCGGCCCGGGTTCGAGCACGAGAGTCGGCCGGATGGTCGTAGTAGACGTTATCTCCGGTCCCGACAAAGAAGTCGGGCTTCATGCGCAGGATGGTGGCCAGGGCCGGATAGCCCAGGGGCTTGTCCGGGCCTTCGTACTTGGGACGCTGAAACTTGGGGGCGCCATCCTGGAAAAAGGCGTAGTTCATCCCCGTCACCACCACAAAGCTCACCACGGCGCTCCGTTCCCGTCCGGCCAGGGTCTTGAAGGTGGCGCGGGGACCGAGCCTGGTATGTGACTGATCAACTCCGTAGCGCAACCGGTAGTAATAGCGGGTTGCCGGAGTCAAGCCCGAAATCCGGGTCTTGACGATATAGTCGTTCCGGGGCACCGCGGTCATCCAATCGGTCAGCCTCGGATCTGCAAAATCGTCGGCCGCCGACAGCTCGAAACGGGCGACCCCGGAGCTGCCGGGGAGATCCCCGTCCACCAGCGCCGTGCCCCGGGTCAAGCGGGACTGCAGAATCACGCTCGTCTCGGTGACCTCACCCGCCATTTCCCCCTGGCCGTTGTAGACCTCGGCCGCGGAAAGGGTTCCGCCCGTCAACAAGAGGAGGACCGTGACGGCCTCGCTCAATGGATTGGATCGCATGGTGAGCCTCCTTTGCACGACACCTGGTTGACTTTGCCGACCCGGATTATACCTGGATTGGGAAGTGATCTTCAGGGGTGGGGCCGCCTTCCCCCGCCATGTGAATTACAGGGATAATTCACGGAAATCACCACGTCATGGGAGGAAGCCCACCCGGGAGCGCGGGCGTCCCGCCCGCAACCTTATTCGTGCAAACAGCCTGCGATGCAGGGCCACTTCCTCGCACAGTGCACCAAACCGGCCATTGTGGGGATCGTTACAATGGTGCCAAGTCGTGTGCGGGCGAGACGCCCGCGCTCCCGGGGGGGTCGTCCCGATGGTGCGAATGGAGGGCATCCGGCGGGCGAATTCTCTGAAAGCCGACGGTCTCCTTCTGGAAAACTCCCGTTTGTCCGCGAGCCCAGCCCCCGCCGAACCGGGCGGATCATACAAGAGTGAAACAATGAGTCTTCATGGCCTGTCGGGAACAAGGGCCCTGTCGTGCCAAACCGGTTTTCTACTGATTGAACATGGATGCACAGGATAAACAGGATAAACAGCACGGGAGGCTGTGCCACAGAAGCAGACCCGCTTGATGATCGGGTGGGTGCTGGAAGTGATCCAAGAGCCCGGGAGCGGGTTTTGGGAAATCCGTGTTGGAACAGAGGCGATGGTTGGCCTCATGACGGTGGAAACTCTCGCCCAATAATCCTGTCCATCCTGTGCATCCATGTAAATTAGCCGTCTGACTATGCTTGACTTTGAACGGATGTTCCGCCACCCGGCACAAGGCGTTGTTTCAAATAAACATCAGAGCCCTTTGCAAAATTCACCAGCGGGACCTTTGCCGGGAATGGCCACAAAAGGCACAAAAACACAAAAAGAACCATCGGATGGGCACGTCTCGAAATCAAGAAACTCGTTTTGTGCCTTTTGTGGTTTTTGTGGTTTCTGTTGTCTCTTGTGCTTATCGTGGTGAATGCTGGAGCCTGCAGCACATCATCCTTGCCGCCTCAATGTCATTCCCGATTGCGATATTTGCAAAAGGCTCATCATTAGCGTCGGCTTGTGCTTCACTTGGGCTCACCGGCATTTGCTGCCGCCGCCTACGCGGCTCGACACCCATAGGCGACGTTTCCCATGGGCTGACGCCCACGGCTAAGTGCTGCCGCGGCTTCGCCGCTCTCAAGGAAGCCGGCTAAAGCAGCATATTCTCAGGTAAGCCGCGCCCCTGCCCTGCCGTGCAGATCATACGAGAGTCAAACAAACAGAAATCGATAAACCCTTTGTGACCTTGGTATCCCGTCGCGGTTAACCTCAACGCCTTAGTGGCCCTTCGTCGTCCTTCGTGGCCCTTCGTGGATTCCTCTTTTTCTTTTGTCTTTTTTCGGTTGTCTCAGTCAAGCCGGGCTCCCGCTCCGGACAGGGCGGAGGATCGGCCGACCAGTTGACTCCGCCTGCCGTGTACTGGAGAATCAACCCTTCCTCAAACGTTCCTGCCTGGAGACCCAAGAATGACAAGCGGCGACAGCCTCCCGTCCCCTGACGCCGCCAGCAGAGCGGACTCACGCCGGCGAAACCTGGCCCTGTTCGTGCTCGCCCTGGTGACCCTGCCCTCCTGCCAGGCCATGCTCCTGGTCTACGGAACCCGCCTCAGGGAATACTTCGCCATCAACGCCGAGCAGTTCGGGACGCTGTTCGGCACCCGCGGCCTGGGCCGCATACCGGCGCTGTTGACGATTGGCCCACTGCTGGCCCGCGTGGGTGTCCGGCGGGTGACGGTACTGGCCACGTTGGGGGCCGGAATCGCCTTCCTGATCCTGGGGTTGGGAGGAACCCTGCCGGCCTTGCGGGTGTCCATGCCGGCCATGGGCTTTTTTCTGGGACTCTCGGGCATTGCCGTCCCCGCTTTCCTGATTTCGCTCTTCCCGGATCGCAAGCGGCGCATCTTTTCCCTCATGCTGGTGGCGTCGGCGGCGCCTTCCATTCTGACTCCGCTGCTGGCCAACGAGCTGTTGAAGTGGTCGGACGGGCGCGGGGACGGCGCTTTCGCCACCATTCTTCAGACCCCATTCGTTATTTGTGGGGGAGCGCTGCTGCTGGGAGGCCTGCTGCTGGGTCTGGCCAAACTGAAGGTGTCCCGGGGTGAGCTGGAAAAACCCCATCGCATCCGGATCGGTCAACTGTTGCACCTCCGTTCCCTGGCCATCGTTCTGATGCTGTCTCTCCACGCCGCCGCCGACACCACCCTCTACACCTTCCTGCCCATGTTCATGGCCAGCCAGTTCAAGCACCTCCCGCTGCCCCCGGCCACGGCGGTTGCCGGACACGGCCTGGCGTACGTGGCCACCCGGACGCTGCTGTCCTTCTGGCCCGAGGGGAAGTGGCACCGGGGCATCTTGTGCCTGGCGGGACCGCTGGGGGGAACCACCGTCATTCTGACCCTCTGGTTCGGGCCGGCGGTCTCGGTGCCGATTCTCTATACCCTGGCCAGCATGATGTTCGCCGCCGAGTATCCGGTGCTGGTCAGCGAAGTCTCCTCGGAGTCCATGGCCGAATTCGGCTCCATCGTGGCCGGCGGCATGCTGGTCAGCGAGTTGATCGGCTTCGCTCTTCTCAAGGGAACCGGCAGGCTGGCAGACCTTACCGGCGATTTCCGGCTGGCGCTGAGCGTGGCGGCCTGCGGTTTCCTGGCTTTCGGCCTGATCGCGGCCCTGACCGGACTGGGAAAACGGACCCGGTCGCCGCAACCCTCCAGCTCCTAGCGAAGCCTCGGCTCAGACCGACAAGCAGCAAAAAGAGTCATCCACGAAGGACCACGAAGACACACGAAGAAAGACAGGAAAAAACGCCGGCGACAAAATGAATGAAACATGGATAGACAGGATGGACAGGATAAACAGGCCGAGACGCTCCAGCAGGTCACGCTGACTCGCGCGATGATCCGGTACGGGATTGCAGGTGCCCGGCAACAGGGTGTGAATAGGGGACGTTGTTGAATTGCTGGAATTACTTCGATCAGCCCTCCTGAATTGTTTTGATTCACTAACGTCTCCCAAGCGCTCTTTACAAGTTATTCCAGTAATTCAACAACGTCCCCAGCGCTGCACGACGAATTTCACAAAAAGCTCCAATTTGCCATTCATTTCCTTAGTGGCCCTTCGTGGTTCTTCGTGCCCCTTCGTGGATATCTCTTTTCCCGCTTATCGTCTTATGGACGGCAACTCCCTGGGGCAGATCACGCCGCCGAACCAGGCTGTCACCAGGAAGCAGGCCAGCGGCACCGCGTAGGCGATCCTGATGCTGCCGGTCATGTCGGAGACCTGGCCCTGGAGGGCCGTCAGGACCGCTCCGCCCAGGATGGCCATGATCAGCCCGGCTCCCCCGATCTTGGTGTCCTCGCCAAGCCCCTGCACCGACAGGCCGAAAATAGTGGGAAACATCAGCGACATGCACCCCGATATCCCCACCAGGGCATAAACCCCGGCAGGGCCTCCCGCCAGAATGACCCCCAGGGTGCAGCCCATGGCGATCAGGGACATCAGGCACAGCAAGGCTCCCGGACTGAGGAAGCGCATCAGCCAGGTGTTGATGAACCGAGAGACGGTGAAGAGAATCAGCGCCGCCAGGTAGTAGCTGGCGGCCTGATTCTCGTTCAGCCCCAGCTCCAGCATCACGTAGCGAATGGTGAAGGACCACACTCCGATCTGGGCGCCCACGTAGAAGAACTGGGCCGCCACCCCCCAGCGGTAACGGGACACACGGATCAGCCTCCCCAGGGTAGCCGCCAGGTCCAGATCGCCGCCGGCGTCGGCAGCCCTGGGCCAGCGGGTGACGGCTATGAGGATCCATACAAGGGTCAGGAACAGGGCCACCGCCACGTAGGGTTCCATGACCGCCGCCAGTTCCTCGGATTGAATCCGGCCGAGCTGCTCCCGACTCATGGCGGCCCGATCCTCGGCGCCGGCCCGGTTCAGCTCGGAGAGGATGAACCACTTGCTGAGAAAGACTCCCAGGATGGAACCGATGGGGTTGAAGGACTGGGCGAAATTCAATCGCCGGGTCCCGGTAGCTTCCGGCCCCATGGCGATGATGTAGGGATTGGCGGCAGTCTCCAGGATGGAGAGTCCCCCCGCCAGGATGTAGAGGGCCAACAGGAAATGGGCGTAGTTCATGGTCTTGCTGGCCGGATAGAAGAGCAGCGCTCCGCCCACGAACAGCCCCAGCCCCAGGAGCACCCCGGACTTGTAGGTCCACTTCTTGACGAAGAGGGCCGCCGGCAGGGCCAGGCAGAAGTAGGATCCGTAGAAGGCGATTTGTATCCAGGAGGTCTGGAAGTCCGACAGGCTCATGATCCGCTTGAAGGCCGCCAGCAGGGTATCGGTCATGTTGTTGGCCAGGCCCCACCAGGCAAAGCAACTGGTGAGCAAGACAAAGGGCCAGAGGGTCCGGCGGGGGATCAGCACTCTCGAGGGGGCGTCCATTGCAGCCTCCAAACCGCCTGTCCGGGACAGGTTCCAAAAATCCAGTGGAGCCGACGGGGGCTGTCTGCAGCCATTGCGGCTCGTGCAGTCATGATCAGGAGGCAAGGCTACTGGACTCGGGCGGGCGGATCAAGAGTTGGTGACGCCGCAAGCCAGGCCGGGGATTCTTTCGAATTCCCTTTGGGAGGGGCCCCGACCCGCCTAGAATCGTTGCGCAAGGATCGTTGACGGATCCTGCAACGATCCCGACACGACCCGTCCCGGTTGGGTGCCGTGGAGACGCGGATCCGGACGACAAGGGGGTAATGAATGTCACTGTTGGTGAGGCAGAGAACCACTCGGATTGCCATCCCGATCCTGCTGGCCGCGCTCTGGACCTTCGCTCTGGGAGAAACCGGGTCCAACCGGGAATGGAAGACCTCCTCTTTCCTGGACTTCGTGGACGGCGCCCTGACCGACGGTGGCGCCAATACCTACGTGGGGGCCGACGGCACGGTGCGGCTCGTCAACCTCTGGGACCTGAACGACGACGGGCGGCTGGACCTCTTGTTTCCCAGCAGCCACGACCACAACGAGAAAGTGGACCTGTTCATCTACTGGGGGAACTCGGGGTTCGACCCCGCCGGCAGGACCCGGCTACCCAGCAACGGAGGCAGAGCCGTGGCCATTGCCGACCTGAACCGGGACCGGCATCCCGATCTCATATTGGTCAACCGCTTCAACGGCACCCGCAGCGATCTGGACTCCTACATCTACTGGGGCAGCCCTGCAGGCTTCGAACCAGGCCGCCGCACGCTGCTGCCGACGCGGGGCGCCGAGGCCGTGGCCGCCGCCGACCTCAACGGAGACGGCTGGCCGGAAGTGGTCTTCGCCAACAGCGGCTTGAGCTACCACGTTCCCGTGGACCGATTCAATCGGTCCTTCATCTACTGGGGCGCCCCGAGCGGCTACAGCCCGGATCGGCGCACCAGCTTGAAGACGGTGCTGGCCCGCGACCTGGAGATCGCCGATCTGGACCGGGACGGCTCCCTCGACCTGGTCTTCGCCATTGAAGGAAACCGCGATGAAGAGTCGGGCGCCTGGATTTACTGGGGGGACGGAAAAGGAGACTTCTCCGGGCGTCCGGTCACCAGGCTGCCCGGTGAGAGGAGTTCGGCAGTGGCCGCCAACGACCTCAACGGCGACGGCTGGCCGGAAGTGGTGCTGGCCAACCGCTTCAGGCTTCGGGCCCGGGAGATTGAAATCTACACCATCATCGATACGGTGGCCGTCGATTCCTACGTCTACTGGGGAAGCCCGGAGGGGTATGAGGCCGATAAGCCCAGCCGGTTGCCGACAGTGTCCGCTCTTGACGTGGAAGCAGCCGACCTCAACGGAGACCAAAGGCCCGACCTGGTCTTCGCCAACGGCGCCGGAGGGGCGTCCTACATCTATTGGGCATCGGCCGGCGGGTTCCACCCGCACAAGCGGTCGGCCCTTCCCACCTCGGAAGCTGCCGCCGTGGAAGTAGAGGATATCAATCGAGACGGCCATCCCGACCTGGTCTTCGCCCAGCGCACGGACCGCCTGGCCCAGGATGACGGCTCCCTGATCTACTGGGGCAGCGGCCAGGGATTCAGCCGCGACCGCAAACGGATCCTCCCCACCTTGAACGCCGCCGGAATCGCCATCGGCGACCTGGACTCCGACGGCAGCCCGGACCTGGTCTTCGCCAACAAGTCTGACGGAAGCCGCCGGGTGCCCTCCCTCCTCTACTGGGGAGCTCCCGAAGGCCGGTTCAGCCGGGAAGCGCGGTTGGAGCTCGGCAGCGGCGGCGCCGATTCCTACGCGGCGGCCGACCTGAACCGGGACGGATTCCCCGATCTCTTTCTCCCGGAAAAGCCCCCCGTCATCTACTGGGGTGGCCGGGAGACCTATTCCCCCAGCCGGACTTCCAAGGTGGACTCCGAGCTGGCGATTTCGGGAAGGTTCGCCGACTTCAATCGCGACGGCTACTTGGACCTGGCGCTGAGCGAGTGGCAGCCGGGACATGCGGAGACCAGTCTCCTCTGGGGAGGCCCCGGGGACTTTTCCCGGGACAACCGTTTTGTCTTCCAGGTGGGAGGGTTGCGCCACCACCACCTGGCCGACCTGGACCGCAACGGCTGGCCGGACCTCATCTTTACCAGCACCACCAGCCGGGAGATCGTTGTCTACTGGAACGACCCGCAGGGCTTCGACAACACCCGCAAGACCCGCCTGCCCACCGGGGTCGCCGCCACCGTCGAAGTGGCCGACCTCAATGGGGACGGCTGGCTGGACCTCATCGTCCCCAACCTGTTCGATCCCGATCCGAGTCCCGACAAGCCTCAGTCCTTCGGCGGCTCCCCGCAGGGCAATACCTTCATCTACTGGGGCAGCCCCCAGGGCTATTCCTCGTCCTCCCGCCAGACTCTGCCTTCCGTTGGGAATGCCGACGTGGCCGTGGCCGATCTCGACCGGGACGGACGCTTGGACCTGGTGCTCACCAGCTACCACGCCGGCCACACCCGCAGCCACCCCTCCACCATCTATTGGAACAGCGACCAGGGGTTCCAGCCCGACCGGTTCACCCGGCTGCCCACCCACTCGGCCTCGGGCGTGCTGACGGCCGACTTCGACCGCAACGGCTACCAGGACATTCTCTTTTCCTGCCATTCCAGGGATGGGAACCACCGCAACCAGGCCTTTCTCTACTGGGGCGGCCCCGACGGATTCTCGACCGAGCGGCGCAGCCAGCTGCCGGTGCTGGGACCCCATTTCCTCAGCGTCATCGACATCGGCCACATCTACGACCGCGGCGACCGCTACGACTTCATCTCCCCGGCATTCGACGCGGGTCCCGGGGCCGTCTTCTCCACCCTGACATGGAAGGGCGACACCCCCTGGCGAACCGGGCTGGAGTTTCAACTCCGCGCGGCCGAAACGCGCCAGAGCCTGGACGCCGCCCCCTGGCAGGGTCCCCAGGGCCGGGACAGCTTCTACCGAACCTCGCCGGCCGGGATCGAAGGCCTGCCCCAAAAGGCCCGCTGGATCCAGTACAAGGCCAGCCTGATCAGCCCGGACTCCGCCAACAGTCCGGTGTTGCGATCGGTCACGGTCGGATATCGCCGGCAGGGCGACTGATGGATTGGGAAAGATGAATCGCGCCCATGGCGACAGAGCTCATCGGCTACAGCGACAAGTTCAGCGCGGCCCCCGGAGAGAAGCTGGCATTCAAGGTCAGCACCGACCTGGCCCGATATGACGTCGCCATCGTGCGCCTCATCCACGGTGACGAGAACCCGGCCGGACCGGGCTTCAAGGAGGAAGTGGTTCCCACCCCGGTCGACGGCCCCTACCCCGGTCGAAGGCAGAAAATCCACTGCGGATCCTGGCTGATGGTTCCCCACCAACCCGCGCTGAGGGATCTGAATTCGTTCACCTTGCAAGCCTGGATCTACCCCACGGGAACCGACAGAGGCGAACGGCAGGGGCTGGTCTCCAAGGGGTGGTCGACCGATCCGGCCGGGTACGGGCTCGGGTTGGGGCCCGGGGGCGACCTGGAGCTGCGGGTGGGCCGCCGGGACGGCGACATCTGGAGCCTCTCGACCGGCCGCGCCCTGCGAGTCCGTCACTGGTATTTCGTAGCAGCCACCATCGACGGCCCCTGCCGGCAGGCTCTCCTGTACCAGCACGAGGGTTTCGGACCCGGCCTGGAGGGGACCTCCCGCAGCATCACGGGCGCGCTTCCCCGACAGGCGGCGCTCGACAGCGACGCCCCCCTGCTGATGGCGGCCGGACGCGCTCACCGGGTCGACGGGCGCATCCTGGGGAAGGAACTCTATGACGGCAAGCTCGACCGGCCCAGCCTGTTTAGCCGGACCCTTGGTGCCGAAGAGCTGGAGCGGTTGAGGCAAGGGGCCTCTGCCCTGAAGGTGGGCCGGCAATACCTGGTTGCCGCCTGGGATTTTTCCACGGACATGCACACCTCCCGGGTCAGCGACCTGGGCACCAATGAGCTGCACGCAACCACCGTCAACATGCCGGCCCGGGCCGTCACCGGCTACAACTGGAGCGGGCAAGAGATCGACTTCAAGCGGTCCCCCGCGGAATACGGCGCCATCCATTTCCACGCCGACGATCTGGAGGATGCGGCCTGGCGGACCGACTTCACCCTGGAGGTCCCCCCCAATCTCAGGAGCGGCATTTACGCGGCCAGGCTGAGAGGCGCCGATCGGGAAGACCACATCCCTTTCTTCGTCAGGCCCGGCGAGGGAGCGCAACGGGCTCGGGCGGCCCTGCTGGTCCCCACCCTGACCTATCTGGCCTACGCCAACGAGAGGATGGACTACAGCCCCGGCCTGGCGGCCTTGATGGCCGGCCCGCGGCCGCTCAATCGGGACCCGAGAGATCTGTACCTGGTGGACCACCCGGAGCTGTCGTCCTCCCTCTACGACTTTCACCGGGACGGCAGCGGCTTCATCCATGCCTCCCGATTGCGGCCCATTACCAACCTGCGTCCCAAGTACCTCAAATGGCGGAAGGGAGGCCCCCGCCATCTGGCCGGCGACCTCTACCTGGTGGACTGGCTGGAGGCCAAGGGATTTGACTGCGATGTCATCACGGACGAGGACCTGCACCGTCAAGGCCTGGAACTGCTGCGGGACTACCGGGTCCTGCTGACCGGCACCCATCCCGAGTACACCACCGGGGCCATGCTGTCAGCCCTGGAGCAGTACCTCGACCAGGGGGGACGGCTGATGTACCTGGGCGGCAACGGGTTTTACTGGGTCACCAGCATTTCCGGGGAAAAACCCCACGTCATGGAGGTCCGGCGGGGGCATGCGGGGTCGCGGACCTGGGAATCGGCTCCCGGAGAGGTCCATCACAGCACCACCGGGGAGATGGGAGGACTGTGGCGGCACCGGGGCAAGGCCCCCAACAAGCTGGTGGGAGTGGGCCTATCCTGCATGGGCTGGAGCATGGAGTCGCCGGGATACGCCCGCACTCCGGCCGGTCGCGACCCGCGGGCGGCCTTCATCTTCGAGGGCGTGGGCGAACGGGAGACCATCGGGGACTTCGGCCTGGCCATGGGCGGAGCCGCCGGAGACGAGCTGGACCGGCTCGACTTCGAGCTGGGGACCCCTCCCCATGCCCTGTTGCTGGCCTCCTCCACCGGCCACAACCACCATTACCAGCAGGTCATCGAGGACATTCCCCAACTCAAGAGCGAACGGGTCTACGGCGGCAGCACCCATCCTCCGATTCGAGCCGACATGGTCTACTTCGAGACCGCCCGCGGAGGAGCGGTCTTTTCGGTGGGGTCCATGTCCTGGTGCGGCAGCCTGTCCCACAACGACTACGACAACAACGTGTCACGGATTACGGAAAACGTCTTGAGGACATTCCTGAGGTGAGACACGGGGGCCTTCATGGCCGATCGGGTATAGGCCCATGTTCCGTCAATCCGGTTCCTTCGTGCCCCTTCGTGGATATCTTTTTTCCTTTGTTTCAGGTAAGGTAAAGGTATCTGGACAAGGCTTTTCCGCTCAACCCACGGCAACCGTGAACCGCATGCCGGCACGACTCCTTCCATGGCTGGTGTTGCAACTGCTGGCAGGATCCCTGCCTGCCTCGGCTTGGGCCGAATCCGTCCCCGCCTTCGAAGGCATCCGGCCCATTCTCGAAAAACACTGTCTGGCCTGTCACGACTCCCGCTCGCACCAGAGCGGTCTGGTCCTGGAGAGTCCCCAGGCTGCACTCCAGGGAGGCGCCTTGAACGGGCCCGCCGTCATCCCGGGAAAGAGCCGGGAGAGTCCGTTGATTCTCTACCTGACCGGCCGCAAGCAACCTCGGATGCCCTTGAGCGGCAATCCGCTGAGCGACGAAGAGATTGCCTCGATAGCCGGGTGGATCGATCAACTGCCGCCACTTCCGGAAGCCGGAAATCAGGCGCCGGGATGGCCCTGGCAGGGGTTGAAGACGCCCGAGATCCCGCGGGTGCGCCATGACCAGTGGGTGAAGAACCCGATCGATGCCTTCATCCTGGCCAAGCTGGAGAGCCGGAAGCTGACTCCCGCCTCGCCGGCCTCCAAGCGGCTCCTGCTGCGGCGCCTCTATTTCGATCTTATCGGCCTGCCCCCGACTCCCGAGCAGATGCATCGATTCACCAGTGATCCCAGCCCCGACGCATACCGGCGGGAAATCGACCGGCTGCTTCGAGACCCGCGTTACGGCGAGCGCTGGGGGCGGCATTGGCTGGACATTGTGCGGTACGCCGATACCGACGGCGGCTATGACGGCCCCCTCCCCCACATCTGGCGCTATCGGGACTACGTGGTCCGGGCGTTCAACCAGGACCGACCTTTCGACCGCTTCGTTCGGGAGCAGATTGCCGGCGACTCCTATCCGCACTATGGAAAGGAAGGTAAGCTGGGTCTTGGATTCCTGCATGGCACCGTGTTCAGCGAGGATGGCGTGCGGCGCGACGCCCTCAACGACATCGTCAACACCACCGCTTCGGCCTTTCTGGGACTCACTCTGGCCTGCGCCCGCTGTCACGATCACAAATACGATCCCATCCCCATCCGTGACTACTATCGGATGGAGGCCTTCTTCGCACCGGTCAAGCTCAGCACCATGGAAGTACCCTTCAGCCAGTACGAGCTGCCCGGCCGAAACCCCAAGGCCTGGGAAGACGGCAAAGCCTACTGGGAAGGTCTGCTCAAGCGCCAGAAGGAGTTCCGCGAAAAGACCACGGCCAGGTTCAAGAAACGCCTGGAAACGGCTCGCTTCCTGCAGGCTTTTCAGGATCTCAAGGAACTGCCTCCCTTGAGCAACAGTCCCGTGAACGGAGACCTCAAACGGGCAGCCCTCGAGGGCGTCCTCCTGAATGAGCAGGAACAGGCGCTCTACCACCTGATGCGCAAGCAGACCACCGCCTATCGCAATCCGCACAGCCCCGACTACTACAAGACCATGGCCCACTCGGCGTCGGCCTCCCTCGGCCTGAACTACGCGGCCATGGGAAGAGATGCCGGAGGCCTTCCGGACCCACCGACCACCTTTGTCCTGGAGGGAGGAGACCCCAAGAAGCGGGGCGAGGTGGTCCAGCCGGGATTTCTCAGTGCCCTGACCGGCCACTCGGAACCGGCCGGGCTGGAAGAGGTTGGCCACGACGGGGTCTCCCGCCCCATCCGAAACCCCACCAAGGTCTTGGCCGAGTGGATCGCCAGCCCTGAAAACCCGCTGACGGCCCGGGTGATGGTCAATCGGATCTGGCAACACCATTTCGGCCGAGGACTGGTCAGGACCCCCAACGATTTTGGCCGCAACGGCTCCGGCACCGACTACCCGGAGCTCATCGACTGGCTGGCCACCCGGTTTATCCGGAGCGGTTGGAGCGTCAAATCCATGCACCGGCTCATTCTGCAGTCCAACACCTATCGTCAATCGATGCATCATCCGGAATTCGACCGTTTCCAGAAGATCGACCCCGAGAATCGCTATTACTGGCGATGGAACATGTTGCGGCTGGAAGCCGAGGCCATCCGGGACAGTGTCCTGGCGGTGAGCGGCCGGCTGAATCCGCTCATGGGAGGACCCGGATATTTTCCCAGAATCGACAAAGACTTGTTGGAAGGGGCAGTGACCTGGTTCGAGCCCTCCCCTCCCGAGGCGAGAAATCGGCGCAGCCTTTACATGTACCAGCAGCGCAGCCTGGTGTTGCCCCTGGTGAAGGTCTTTGACGGCACCCAACTGGACGAGAGCTGCGCCGCCAGGGAGGTCACCACGGTGACCCCCCAGGTTTTCGTCCTCTTCAACAGCCGGTTTGCCCACCAGCAGAGCCGCGCGCTGGCCGGCAGGATCGTTGCAAAGGTTGGGGATGATCCCGGACAACAGCTCGAGCAAGCCTTCCGACTCGCCCTGCAACGCTCCCCCACTCCTTCGGAACGAAGCGACGGCCTGGAGTTTCTGGGAGCCGCTCGGCGGGTTTCGGGAGATCTGAAGGATACCGTGAGTCCGACCGCGGGCGGGGGCGGTTCGATCGACGACGACCGGGGAAATCCCGCCGCACGGCAGAAAATGGATGCAGAGGGAACCTTGGCCGATCTCTGTTTGGCCCTGTTCAACCTGAACGAATTTATCTATATCGAGTAATCGCATCGCGGGAGGATGGGCCCGCTCATCCCCGACAAGGAGAACCCTCACCATGGCTTACGGTCTGCCGAAACGGAATCCCGTCCCGAGCTCCATGAACGGTCCACAGACGGGACCCATGGGACGCCGGCACTTCCTCTTGCAGGGTGGCGCCGGCTTGGGGGGGTTGGCCCTGTCCTACCTGCTGCAAAAAGAGAGTCTGCTGGCCTCGGAATCTCCCGCCGGCCCGCTGGCCCCCAAGCCCGCCCACCTGACGGCCAAGGCCAAGTCCTGTATCTTCCTGTTCATGGGCGGGGGTCCCGGCCACATGGACACCTTCGACCCCAAACCGGATCTCACCCGGCACCACGGAACGGTTGCCAGCGGCGGACCGGACCAACCCGAAGGCTCCAAGCTCCTCTATATCGGCAGTCCCTTCCGGTTCAGCAAACGGGGAAAGAGCGGCATCGAGGTCTCCGAGCTTTTCCCTCATTTGGGCGAGTGGGTCGACGAAATGTCGGTGGTTCGGTCTCTCTACACCGACAGCGACAACCACACCGCCGGCTCCCTGCTCATGAACCTGGGCCGCCCCATGCCGGGCAGTCCCTCCCTGGGTTCCTGGATGGTCTATGGCTTGGGCACCGAGAACCAGGATTTGCCTGCCTTTGTGGTCTTGCCCGATTACCGATTTATCCACGGCCCCCAGAATTGGTCCAACGGATATCTGCCGGCCATCTATCAAGGCACCCTGCTGAACCTGGTAGGACCGCCCATCGTCGATCTGAAGCCGCCTGAAGGGGTGACCCGATCCCGACAAGCGGCCAATCTGCGCCTGATCAACAAGTGGAATCGAGACCATCTGCGTTCCAATCCGGTCAAGGATGACCTGCAGGCTCGCATCCGCAACTATGAGCTGGCCTTCCGGATGCAGACCTCGGTCCCCGAGGCCCTGGACCTGGAGAAGGAACCCGAGAGCATTCGCGAACTCTACGGCTTGAACAGCGCCGTCACCGAGCCCATGGGACGAAAGTGCCTGATGGCCAGACGGATGGTGGAGCGCGGCGTCCGATTCGTCCAGGTTTTCAACAGCAGCTGGGATTCCCACTTCGATCTCACCAAGGAGCACTTCCGCAGGGGTCTGGAAACCGACCGGCCGATCGCGGGTCTTCTGCAGGACCTGAAGCAGCGAGGCCTGCTGGACGAAACCCTGGTGGTCTGGGGAGGCGAATTCGGGCGCACCCCCGAAAGCGGCCGCGGCCTGGTGAAAGAGACCATGGGGCGCGAGCACAACAAGGAAGCCATGGCGATGTGGTTTGCCGGCGGGGGCGTCAAGCCGGGGACCGTGGTGGGAGCGACCGACGAAATGGGACGACGGGCCGTTGAAAGCCGCTATCACATTCACGACCTGCACGCCACCATCCTCCACTTGATGGGGTTGGACGATATGCGCCTGACCTACTACCACGGCGGGCGTTTCAAACGTCTCACCGATCTGGGCGGTCATCTGATCAAGGAGATGATCGCCTGATGGAAACGGGAACGGTCAGCCGGCGCGGCTTTCTGGCCATGGGTGTCGCCGGAGCCGCCCATCTGCTGCGGCCTGCCGCTGCTCTCCCTTCCAGGATTACCTCTCCCGGGAAACGCCGCCTCCTGTTCAATTGGGACGGCTCCATGATCCACTGCTGGGGGCGCACGGCCCTGCCGCACTCCAAGGGCCCTCTGACCCGCGACCAGTTCACTTCTCTGGTGTTCACTCCCATTGAAGACTCGGCCGTGGATACCGTGCTTTTCAGCTTTGGCAGCGGAAACGTGGCCGAGTACCAGAGCCGGGTACTGGAGTGGCCGGGAGAAGCCGACAACTTCCAATTCCCCGAGGAAAGAACCTGGCACGCCGGCATCCCGGTGGACCCCAAGGATCAGTACCGGAACCCGAAGTCGCTGGCCGACGCCGGACACAATCCCCCGGCGGTTGTGGTCCAGGAATGCCACCGCCGAGGCCTGGAGGCCTTTGTTTCTCTGCGCATGAACGATTGCCACGATGCCCTTCGGGGGCGCGGGCAGTTGCCGAACCCAGAACTGCCCACCTTCAAGCGTCTCAATCCCGATTGGCTTTCCAATCTGCGTTGGTGGACGGCGCTCAACTTCGAAAAACCCCAGGTACGCGCTCTCAAGCTGCGAGTGATCGAGGAATTTTTCGATCGCTGGGATTTTGACGGCATCGAGTTGGACTGGCTTCGCCACACCTTGAACTTTCCCCGGGGCACGGAACGTGAGAACGCCAAACACCTCAACAGCTTCATGCGCTCGGTGCGCCGGAGTCTGCGAGAACGAGGCCGGCGCCGCGGCAGGCCCATTGAGCTGGGCGTACGGGTTCCGGAGCGCCTTGAGTGGTGTCTGGAAGGAGGTTACGACCTCCCCACCTGGATTTCCGAGGATCTGGTGGATTTTCTGATCCTGGGGCAGGGATTGACCGAACTGCCGGAATTGAAAGAGTTTCGACAACTGATGACCCGCAAGAACCTGCCCATCTATCCCTGCCTCTACATGTACGGCAATGGATACCGAGTCAGTCCCGATGCCGTGATCCGGGGCAGCGCGGCCAACCTGTGGCGGGACGGAGCCGACGGTCTCTACACCTTCAACTGGTTCACCCACGGATCATGGCGGAAGCCTCTGTTGAATGAGATTACCGATCCCAAAACCCTGTTAAAAAAAGCCAAGCACTATACGACCGTCCATCGATTCGACTCGACGCCTTTCACTCCCGTAACCGACCCCATTCGCTACAACACCGCCCTCCGGGATGCCCCGCTCCCTTTCGACCTGATCCCCGACGGCAAGGTAAAGACCCTCCTGGTTCCCATCGCGGATGACCCGAGATCCAGGTCGAACCGCCCCCGGAAGGCTGAATTGTGGATCGGCATGCACTACCACAGGACGGGAGACGTCTTGAACCTCGTACTCAACGGGCAGCCGCTGGAACCCGGGGAACTGCACATATCCAGCCGCTGGCAGCAGGTCGGTTACGAGGTCAGTCCTCCGGCCGGAGAGGGAATCCTGGGCTTCCCCGCCGGAGAATCGTACGACATGCGGTTCAGGGCCCTGCGGCTCGACCTTCCCGTCAACAGGCTCAAGAAAGGCCGTAATCGGCTGGGTCTCAAGCTGTCGGCCCGCGGCGCCGGATCGGACAAACCCCTGCGAGTCACCCGGGTGGAGGTGTTGGCCGAGGCTTGACAAGAGATCGGACAACCGCCGGCGGCAGCCGATCGACCCGTTGCGGCTCTTTCATTCGGGTAACGGCGAAGATGGAGAGGAAGAACCGGAAATGAACACTTCAAGGCTCAGTTCCGCGGAACTGGCCCGGCATGCCGCCAGGCTGGCCGATGAGGGCTACACCATCATCCCCGAGGTCTTGTCCCCGGCAGCCCTGGAAGAGGCCAGGCGGGCCATCGACCAGACCCTGGAGGCGGAAGCCGCCACCGCCCGCAGGTACGGCCTGCAGAACGAGAACCTCCTGATGTGCTACAACGCCCAGGGGAAGCATCCCCATTTCCCGGGTATGCTGACCCGGTACCCCGAGCCGCTCCTGGTGGCGCGCCGGGTGCTGGGGGAGGACATGTTCGCCCACAACCTGGCCATCCGCAAACCCCTGCCGACCGGCAAGAAGGACTGGACCAAGCTTGGCGGCTACCTGCATGCCGACTGGCACCACTTTACGGTCAACCCCTTCATCGGCGGCAGGCACTATCCGCTGGCTGTCCAGTCCGTCTGGTGCATCTCCGAGTTCACCCGGCAGAACGGAGCCACCTACGTCTGGCCCCGATCCCACCTGTCTCTGGAAGTCCCCCCGGAACAGCCTCAGACCCTGCCGGAGGGGTGGATTCGAGCCGAGGCCCCGGCCGGTTCCGCCATTCTCTGGGACTCGGCCCTCTGGCACACCAGCGGCGCCAACTGCGGGACGGCGCCCCGCTACTCGCTGGTGTTCTACTTCCAGCGCTGGTGGGTCAGGGGCTTCAACGACGCCTACCGGCTTTGTCCGCTGGAGGCCAGGGCGCGCATGACGGAGGAGGAGCGGCGCATCTGGGGCTTGGAGGCCGCGGTCCCTCCCAACACCCATTTTCGGGGAATGACGCCGGAACAGATCGAAGCCCTCACGCCCGAGGAAAAGGCCGTCCTCAACATCGCGGCCTTTTAGGCGAGCCTACTCGACTGCATGACACAGAAGCGCTCTCCAAGACCTGCTTCGGGTCCCAGTCATATCTCGCTTGCCAGAGCGTAACTGCCTGCTGCGATGAGTCGATTTCTTGCTATATTGACCTCCAACGTCTGGCCCCGATCCCACCTGTGTCTGGAAGTCCCCCCGGCCCCTATGATTAGGTGAATTCACACCCTGAGATGCTATTATTGCGACTGCTAGGACGTGCGCGTTTTTCTACGGGATCCAACGAGGTTGGAAAATGAAGCGTTCCGATGAATTCAAGCGACAGATTGAGGCGCTCCAGGAGCGCGTCTCCAGACTGAGCGCCGCCGTCCTGCGCATCAGCATCAGTCTCGACCTCGACACCGTGCTGCAGGAGGTGGTCGACAGCGGACGCGCCCTGACCGGCGCCCGCTACGGCGTGATCGCCACCGCCGACGACGCCGGGCGTGTCCAGGAGTTCCTCACCTCGGGCTTCACGCCCGAGGAAAAAGACCAGATGGTCACCTGGTCGGACGGACCGCAGCTCTTCGAGCACTTCCGTAACCTTGACGCGCCGCTTCGGCTGGCGGACCTGCCCGCCTACGTCCGGGAGCTTGGCTTCTCGTCGTATCGGATGCCGTCGAAGACGCTGCAGGTCACTCCGCTGCGACATCGCGACGTGTACGTCGGCAACTTCTTTCTCGCCGGGAAGGAAGGTGGCCAGGAGTTTACCAGCGCCGACGAGGAAGTCCTGGTGCTGTTCGCTTCCCAGGCAGCGGCCGCCATCGCCAACGCGCGCACCCACCGCGAAGAGCGCCGGGCGCGGGCCGACCTGGAGACCCTGATCGAGACCTCGCCGGTGGCTGTCGTGGTCTTCGACGCCGGGACCGGCAAGCCCGTATCGTTCAACCGGGAGGCGCAACAGATGGTCGAGCGTTTGAGAACGCAGAAACAGACGGCCGAGGAGTTGCTGAGAGTGATCACCTGCCGCCGCGCCGACGGGCGGGAGGTCGACTTGGCGCAACTCCCGCTGGCGCAGCAACTGAGCAGCGGCGAGACGGTGCGCGCCGAGGAGATTGTGCTCTCGGTCCCAGAGGGCCGGAGCATCACCGCGCTGGTAAACGCCACGCCGATCCAGGCGGCCGGCGGCGCGGTCGAGTCGTTCGTGGTCACCCTGCAGGACATGGCGCCGCTGGAGGAACTGGAACGGTCTCGGGCCGAGTTTCTGAGTCTTGTGAGTCACGAACTGCGGGCGCCGCTGGCCGCTATCAAGGGCTCGGCCACCACCGTGCTGGACGCCTCGCCGTCCCCGGACCTGGCAGAAATACTGCAGTTTTTCCGCATCATCGAACAACAGGCCGATCACATGCGGGGTCTGATCAGGGACCTGATGGATGCAGGGCGTATCGAGGCCGGCACTCTGTCCGTTACCACGGAGCCGGCAAGGGTGGCCGATCTGGTGGAACAAGCCAGGAAGACCTTCCTGAGCGGCGGCGGCAGGCACACCCTCCTGATCGACCTGGCGCCCGACCTGCCGGTCGTGCTGGCCGACCGGCTCCGCATCGTTCAGGTTCTCAATAACCTTTTCGCCAATGCGTCGAGGCACTCTCCCGAGACCTGCCCCATCCGCGTCTCAGCCGCGCACGATGGCGTATACGTGGCGATCTCGGTCTCCGATGGAGGCCGGGGCATACCGCCGGAGGAGTTGCCTCATCTGTTCCGCAAGCACGCGCCCGCGGGAGCCGGCGAGAGTGGGATCGGGGGATCCGGCCTGGGGTTGGCCATCTGCAAGGGCCTGGTGGAAGCCCACGGGGGCCGCATCCGGGCCGAGAGCGGCGGAGCCGGCCTGGGCGCGCAATTCACGTTCACCATTCCAGTAGCCGACGACACCGGCAGCCCTGTTACCGCCGGCTTCTCCCGCAGTTCCACGCCCTCGCCTCGGGAAGGACGGGAGGGCCCGCGCATTCTTGTTGTGGACGACGACCCCCTGACGCTCCGCTTCGTTCGCGACGCTCTCTCCGCCGTGGGCTACGTGCCGTTTGTGACGGGGGATCCGCTGGAGGTGCCCCGGCTGATCAAGACGAAAAAGCCCCAACTGGTCGTGCTGGATCTGGTGCTTCCCGAGACCGACGGCATCGAGTTGATGGAAGGCCTGCCGGAGTTGGCCGATTTGCCGGTCATTTTCATCTCCGGCTACGGAAGGGACGATACCATTGCCAGGGCCCTGGAAATCGGCGCCGCCGACTACATCGTCAAGCCCTTCTCTGCGAAGGAGTTGACGGCGAGGGTACAGGCAGCCCTACGCAAAAGGTCCATGACGCCCGAACCTTTTCTGTTGGGGGACCTGGCCATCAACTACGGGGAACGCGCTGTGACCGTGGCCGGACGGACAGTGCAATTGACGCCCATCGAATACGATCTGCTTCGCACACTATCGGTCAACGCTGGACGGGTGACGACCTACGATTTCCTGATTCGGCAAGTTTGGAGCAGCCGGGAACACGCCAACTCCCGGTTGGTGCGCACCTTCGTGAAGAATCTCCGCCGCAAGCTCGGCGATGACGCGACTGTCCCCACCTATGTTCATAACGTGCGGGGAGTCGGCTACCGCTTGGCCAAGGAGGTCGATCGGTAAGGAAACTCCCCTTTCGGACGTCGCGGCGGTCGACGTCGAGCAGCTCCTGAAGGGGCCATCGAAAGTCAGTGCAAACCGTCCCCAATAGATTCTCACCGTGTCCTCTCCAGTGAATTCCCCTCCGTCCTTAATCTCGCCCGGAAATAGGTCGATGACGTACCAGCTACGGTAATACAACGGTGTGCGTGGCAGTTTCTCGGCCGGCATCGAGGCCGAGGAAGGGCCGAGCGACCGAAAGCAGCCGGACAGATCCCGAATTCCAGGCGTTTCAGGCAAGCGAGGCCCCTGCCCCCCACGACGGGGCGGATCATTCGAGGGTGAAACAACGAATCTTCATGGCCTGTCGGGAACGAGGACCCTGTCGTGCAAAACCGGTTTTCTACTGATTGAACATGGATGCACAGGATAGACAGGATAAACAGCCAGCCGTTTTGGTTTTGGAAATGAAGACGAACCACCAATGAACACGAATGGGGACGAATAGGGATGGAGCTCGGTCAATGACGAGCGGCGCCCGGGCGCTTCTGCAATATTGTGACGTAGGTGTCACGGCGTCATGGGAGAATGCCCCCCCCGGGAGCGCGGGCGTCCCGCCCGCAACCTTATTCGTGCAAACAGCCTGCGATGCAGGGCCACTTCCTCGCACAGTGCACCAAACCGGCCATTGTGGGGATCGTTACAATGGTGCCAAGTCGTGTGCGGGCGGGACGCCCGCGCTCCCGGGTGGGCCGCTTTCGTCACGATTGCCCTTCACGGGAGAGTCGGCGCAAACGAACGGGCTGGATGGTCGCCTTAAATCCCAATTTGACAATCCCTTAGTGTCCCTTCGTCGTCCTTCGGGGATAACTCTTTTTTATTTTGTTTCAGGAGAGCCGGTCTCCGGGGCCTCGCGCTTTCGGCCCTCTGCTGTCGCCGCCTTCGCGGCTCGACGTGGAGCTACCCCCGTTCCATGGGCTTACGCCCACGGCTACCTGCTGCCGCCGCTCCGCGGCTCGATGGGTCGTCCGGGCGTTCGCCCGGGGATTATCAAATACTAATAAGCCCGGCCCCCGCCCTGGTGGGCGGATCATACGAGAGTGAAACTATCAGAAATCGACCATCCTTTCGCGACCTTGGAATCCCGTCGCGGTTAACCTCGACGCCTTAGTGGCCCTTCGTCGTTCTTCGTGGCCCTCCGTGGATCACTCTTTTGCTTCAGGCGCGTCCCCCGGACCCGCCCCCGCAGCGCCTCGCTCTCCCGCCTCACTTCGACACGCTTCATTTCCCAACCACATTGGCCCACATAGCCGGACTGAAGGGTCCAAGCAACGCCAGCAACGATGTCTCAGCGCAGGTTGTCACTTAATATTCACAACACACGGCTAATAATTCACTGGAAATGTACTTAGTTCGTCGATAGTTGTGAGTGTTTCGGAAGCCTGATTGCTCCCGGGTGGAAACTAACGGCGACCCGTCGCGTCGTTGAAGCCGATGGCTCAACAGTTCCCGTCAGCGCTATCGGCCACATCGCCGTCGCACTCGAATTCGAGGACATCGAGTATGACTGGTAGGGCAACTTCCTGGAGGAGTCGCCCAGTCTGGAAGTGACCGGCGTGCAGCACGCGCTGAATCCCTGGCGGTTCAACAGACCGCGCTTGATCAAATCATGCCTGGAGGTCCCTGACGACCAGCCGAATGGGTTCAGGCTGTGGCTGGTCTCAATACCAGCTCGGGAATACAGCAGCAATTTCCAGTACTCCTCAAGCGCACTGATCCGGCCTTGAAGTCCCAGATTCCAACAAGAACCGAGATGCCGGTCAATGGCGCGGGCGGGTGCGCCACAAGCTCCCGGGCACCCCAACCCACTGAACGGGCAATGGACATTTTTCCCGATTGGGCCTTGAAAGATGTCGGTTCCGCCGGGACCGTCCCGGACCGAAAGCGACGATGTTCCGCGGTTGCGCCGGTGACTCAACGGTGGCCCCGGCCACGACCGCGGTGTTGGAAGTACCGGCTTCGAGCGCACGGTTCGCCAACCCTGGGGCTTGGACCGGTATGGATATGATCGAGGAGGAGGCAGAGCATGGAATCCAACAGCTTGGATGCACACTACCGGAAGCAGGCTTACTACGTCGTCGCCGGTGCGGGCTTGCTCATTCTGGTCGGCTTCTCAATCGTCGAGTACCTCAGAAACAACATGGCGGCGATGTGGACCGACGCCGTCATGGCGCTGGTGGTGGCCGGTTCCCTCCTCGCACTTCTGCTCGGCAACGACGACCAAAGGGCCTATCGCCTCGGCTGTTGGGGATCAGGTTTGGGCCTTTGGTGCCTGATATTGACCGGGGATGGTCTTCTCTACTACCAACTCGTCATGCCGCTTCTGCTGTTGTATTTCCTCGGGCGCCGCGAGGGGGCGGTATCGGTCGGGATCTTTTTCGTCGGTGTGGCCGCGCTGATGTTTGCATCGGGGTTCGGGGTCGGAAACGTTTATAGGACGGGAAACACCTTGAGGTTTCTCGTGGGCTGCCTCTTTGTCACGATCATCGGGGGGAGCTACGAAAATTGGCGGGAGCGATTCCATGCGCTCCTGGCGAGCAAGAACGAAGACCTCCAGCGCGAAAAGCAACAACTGCAGGACGCCTTGAGCCGGATCAAGGAGAAAGACATCACGTTGGAAAAAACCATCTCCGAACTGCGCGACCGGACCCGACTCATGGAAACGGTCTTTGACAATATGGACGAGGGCGTGGCCGTCGCCAATGAAAAGGGGAGACTGCTTCTCTTCAATCCCGGCGCGGAACGCATTATCGGCAGATTGGTGGATTCAAGACCGGAGGAATGGTCCGAAACATACGGCGCCTTTTATCTCGATAAGAAAACACGGGTTCCAACCGAAGAACTTCCCCTCGTGCGTGCCCTCCAGGGTAAAGCGACAGACTCCATGGAGCTGTTTGTTCGCAATGACGAGAAGCCGGAGGGTGCTTATGTCAGCGCCAAGGGGCGATTCATACCGAGCGATGAAGGTGCTGACAACAAGGTCAAAGCCGGCGTGGTCGTCTTTAGCGACATTACCCGGCATAAACAGCAAGAGGCCCAGTTGCAGGAAACCATCGGCCAACTGAAAAGACAGGCCCAACTCATGGAGACCGTTTTCAAGAGCGTCAGCGATGGCGTGGTGGTGACCGGCAAGGACGGGGAATTCCTGTTCGTCAATCCCAGTGCGGAACAGATTGTCGGCATGGGGGCAACCGATACCCCATCCGATCAATGGGCTGAGACCTACGGAACCTTTTATCCGGACAAAAAGACCCCCATCCCATCCGGTGAGCTTCCGCTCGTGCGCGCCATGCACGGCGAGTCATTGGACGACGTCGAGTTATTCATACGCAATCAGGCAAGGCCGGAGGGAGTTTCCATCAGCGTCAGCGCGAGACCGCTGCAGGACGATGCAGGCACGATCGAAGGCGGCGTCATCGTGCTTCGTGACATCACCAGGCTGAAGGCGACCGAGTCCGAACTGAGACAAACGGTCCACCGCTTGCAGGAACAAACCTATCTCATGGAAACGGTTTTCAACAGCATGGATGAGGGCATCATCGTCGGTGATATCAATGGCCGCCAGATTCTCCGCAACCCCAGTGCCGATCGAATCAGTGGAACCAGGACGACGAGGGCAGGACCCGATGAATGGGCCAAGGTATACGGCATTTTTTATCCCGATGAGAAAACCTATCTTTCAGTGGAGGAAAATCCCCTCGTGCGCGCCATGCGGGGGAAGTCGACAGACAACTTTGAAGCATTCGTACGCAATGAGTACAAGCCGAAGGGTGTCTATGTGAGCGTCATCGGTCGCCCTCTACGGAGCAATGAAACCAATAAGGTCACAGCCGGCGTGATCGTATTTCGCGACATCACCAAGACCAAAGAGACTGAAGCCCGGTTGGAGCGGACCATCGCCGAACTGCGCAGTCAGACCCATGCCATGGAAACCATTTTCAACAGTATCAGCGACGGCGTGGTCGTCGCCGATGAAAATGGGAAATTCACCATCTTCAATCCCAGTGCGGAACGCATTGTCGGGCTTGGCATGACGGATTCGGGCCCCGATCAATGGTCGGACCGGTACGGCATTTTCTTTCCCGACCGGCAAACGCCGTTTCCGGTGGAGGAGCTTCCGCTCGTGCGCGCCATCCGGGGCGAGGCGTCGGATGAAGTGGAGATGTTCGTCCGCAATCCGAGAGTTCCGGAAGGAGTTTTCATCAGCGTCAGCGGGAGACCGCTGCAAGACGATTCAGGCCTGGCCAAAGGCGGCGTGATCGTTTTCCGCGACGTGACCGAGCGCATGCGCGCGGAAGAAGCCTTGTCACAGGCATTCGCACAGGGGAGGTTGGAGATCGTCGATACCATCCTCCACAACATCGGCAATGCCATCAACAGCGTGGCCACGGGAGTGGGGACCGTTTACGGGCAGGTGGCGCGGAATGAGTTGGTAAAACGCATGTCTGCCCTGGCCGCGGCCATAGAAGCCCATCGAGACGATTGGATCCCCTATCTGAAATCGGACCCGCAAGGCCAAAAGGTGATGCCGTTCATTCTGGCCTTGGCCAAAGACTTTGACGCACAAAACGCACAACTGACCCGGACGGTCGAACGCGTTGAAAACAGGGTGGCGCACATCGTCGATATCATCCGAACACAACGCTCGCTCGACAGCGGAGCCATGGTGCACAAAGACATCAACCTTCACAAGACAATCACGGACGCGGTCAAGCTTTTGCAGGATTCGATCAGCAACAGAGGTATCCGCATCGAGGTCGATTGTGGAAACGCGCCCCAGGAGATTCGGACTCAAGAGAGCAGGTTTCACCAGATGCTGGTCAATCTGATCAAGAACGCCATGGAAGCCATTGATGAGCTCGATCAGTCGGGCGGACTGGAGGCGGAGCCCCGAATTCAGATCCGAGCCTACCTTCAGGAGGATTTCCTTGTTCTGGACGTGATCGACAACGGCATCGGTATCGAAGAGAAACGGGCCAGGATTATCTTTAACGCCGGTTATACGACCAAGCTAGGTGGGAGCGGGCTGGGTCTTCACTCGATCGCCAACTTTATCATTGGTTCAGGCGGGCGAATTCACCCCGTGAGCGCCGGACCAGGCAAAGGAACCACCATGCGGATCAAGATGAGACTGGCCTCGGTGGCGCTGAAATCCGAATCTGCGACGTAGGGCACTCTGGTAAATCCCGATCACGGCAAAAGTGAGATAGCACCTGCGACGGACCGTTGAAGCGAGGGCATTTCCGTTCGTCAAGACAGACCAGACACACAAGAGGCAATTTGATGAATTTCAGAGGTCAGGGGAACCGTCGTGTGCTGATTGTCGACGACCAGAAAGAGATCCACGACGACTTTGCGGAAATGTTGACGCCCAGATTCGTGGAGACGACCACGGATGAGTTGGCCGCGGCATTCACCCCCCGGGAAGACAAGGTCTTTCTCCCGGAGTTCGAGCTCTTGCACGCCACCAGCGGAGAGGACGCCTACGAAGTGATCAAGTCGGGAAAGGAATCCAACCGTCCCATTGCCGTTGCCTTCGTGGACATCAGAATGCCTCCGGGCATCGATGGGATTGAAACGATCCGTCAGGTGAGAAAAATCGATCGGCACATCGAGATCATCATCATGACCGCCTACACGGACAAGTCTCTGCCCGAGATTATCCACGACATGGAATTGCTCCACAAGGTGCTCTATATCCGAAAGCCTTTTGCGCGCGAGGAAATTCAACAGATTACACTTTCTCTGGTCGGGAAGTGGAACGTCGAACAGGAATTGGCGGAAAAACGGCGGCAACTCACCATCAGTCATCAAAGGCTGGAAGCCGTGCTCGATGCTACCGGAGACGCCATGGCCATGTATGACGTCACCGGGAATCTGGTGTTTGCCAATCGCGGATACGAGACGGTGCTCGACCTGGCGAAGAGCGAACTGAAGAAGATGTCGCCGAAAGCCTTCGCCGAGCAATTCAAAAGCAGGTTCCGAGAACCTGATCTGACCGATGTGGTGGGAGGATTCCTCTTCGAGGGTAAGGGGAACGTGATAGAAACGGCCGCCTCGGGTCGAGTGCCCAAGCAGCGGCTGTTCTATCGATCCATAGCCCCGGTGTGTGACAGCCAAGGAGACGTCATCGGTGATCTTTACGTGTACCGGGATGTATCCAAGGAGATCGAGGTCGAGCGGATGAGAGCCGAAGTGCTTCGCTTGCGCACCGAATTGGAGACGACCTACTCCTTCGCCGGCATGGTAGGCGCCAGCCCCCCAATGCAGCAGGTGTACGCTTTGGTCAAGCAGGCTGCCGAAAGCGATATTTCGGTGCTCATTCGCGGCGAGAGCGGAACCGGCAAGGAACTGGTCGCAAGGTCGTTTCACTTCAACAGCTTGAGAAAAAAGCGGCCGTTTCTGGCCATCAACTGCGCCGCCATTCCGGAGGCGCTCATTGAAAGCGAACTGTTCGGACATGAGAAGGGGGCTTTCACCGGGGCGGGAAAACAGAGAATCGGCATTTTCGAGCGAGCCAGGGGAGGAACGGTCTTTCTCGACGAGATCGGCGACATGCACCTGGCTCTGCAAGCCAAGCTCTTGCGTGTCCTGCAAGAGCGAGAGATCCATCGGGTGGGTGGCTCCACCCCCATCTCGGTGGACGTCCGGCTGATTGCGGCCACCAACAAGAATCTGGAGGCTGCTGTAAAGACCGGCGCGTTCCGCCAGGACCTGTTCTATCGTGTCGCTGTCTTTCCCATCGTGATTCCGCCTCTCAGGGAACGTCGTGAGGATATTCCGCTGTTGGCGAAACATTTTCTGAAGAAACACACCAGCCGTGCCGACAAATCCATCAACGGCATTTCCACCGCCTCCTTGCGACTGTTGCTCCAGTACGATTGGCCCGGCAACGTTCGTGAACTGGAGAACGCCATCGAGCGCGCCGTTTTACTGGAGACGACGGACGTGCTCCAAGTGAACAACCTCCCCCCACAACTCTCTCCGATTGTCGCTTCCGGAACAGACCCCGCGGCGCCGGCGGCAATCCTTCCGCTGGCCGAAGTCGAGAGGCAGGCGCTGGTCCACGCGCTGGAAGTCTCGACCAACAACATTACCGAGGCGGCTCGGGCCCTGGGTCTCAATCGGGCCACCCTGTACCGCAAGTTGAAGAAGTACGGCCTGCGCCCGAGCAACTGAATTTCACTCCTTCGTACTACGGTGCGTGTCGCAAAATGCGACTTATGTCGTGAACTGCGACACGTCCCTACCGATATCACCTAATCCCCTGTAGTCGTTCGACCTGTTTTCATCGCGGAACTTCCCAAGGGCGCTCCACCGTTGCTTGCTGCGACGCTTGCGGGTGAAGAGGCCTCCGCGGAAAAAGACTCTGAAGTACTTTATTTAAAATGACTTGGGAAAAACTTATTACTTTGGCACGCCAATTGCTTCTTACGGTGATGGTGAAAATTGATTGGGCCCTCACGGGTCGCGATCGTCCATTTCGAAATGGAGCTGGTGAATGTACGCTGGGTTCCCAGCAATCGTCGCAAACCTACTCTGTCTATCCCTACGCTGCAAACTTTCCAGCATTGTCAAAACCTTCGGCAAGGCGACGGCCGGTACGACGATGGCTTGCCTGCTGGGAGCAAACCTGTTCGTTGGGCAGGCGGCAGGGCAATCGAGCACGCCGAACTCGGCGCCCGTGATCACGAATCCCGGAGACAAGATCTACGAGCAGGGGGAGACGATCACGGCGTTCGGGATCACGGTGACGGACGCCGACCAGGACACGGTGAGTGTGACGGTGACAGGCCTGCCGTCGGGGCTGTCCTACACGAACGATCGGGTCCAGGGGACGGTGGCGGCCGACGCCGCGGCGCAGGACCACACCGTGACGGTCTCGGCCGACGACGGGGTGAACTCCGCGGTGACCGAGACGTTCACGATCGCGGTGACCGAGCCGGCCCCGGCCCCTGCCAATGCCCCGCCGGCAATCACGGACCCCGGAGACAAGACCTACGAGCAGGGAGAGCAGATCACGGCCTTCGGCATCACGGTGACGGACGCCGACAGCGACCCGCTGACAGTGGAGGTGTCGGGTCTGCCATCAGGGCTGTCCTACGCGTCGGACCAGGTGCAGGGCACGGTGGCGGCCGACGCCGCGGCGCAGGCCTACACCGTGACGATCTCGGCGGATGACGGCGTGAACACGGCGGTGACCGAGACGTTCACGATCACCGTGACCGAGCCGGCCCCGGCAACTGCCAATGCACCGCCGGCGATAACGGCCCCCAGCGACAAGACCTACGAGCAGGGCGAGCAGATCACGGCCTTCGGCATCACGGTGACGGACGCCGACGCCGACACGGTGGCGGTGACACTGTCGGGCTTGCCATCAGGGCTGTCCTACGCGTCGGACCAGGTGCAGGGCACGGTGGCGGCCGACGCCACGGCCCAGGACTACACCGTGACGGTCTCGGCGGATGACGGTGTGAACGCGACGGTGACCGAGACGTTCACGATCACCGTGACCGAGCCGCCCCCGGCCCCTGCCAATGCCCCGCCGGCAATCACGAACCCCGGAGACAAGACCTACGAGCAGGGCGAGGCCATCACTTCGTTCGGCATCACGGTGACGGACGCCGACAGCGACCCGCTGTCGGTGACGCTGACGGGTCTGCCGTCGGGGCTGTCCTACACGAGCGACCAGGTCCAGGGGACGGTGGCGGCGGACGCCACCGCCCAGGACTACACCGTGACGGTCTCGGCCGACGACGGCGTAAACGCGGCGGTGACCGAGACGTTCACGATCACGGTAACCGAGCCGGCCCCGGCAACTGCCAATGCCCCGCCGGCGATAACGGCCCCCAGCGACAAGACCTACGAGCAGGGCGAGCAGATCACGGCCTTCGGCATCACGGTGACGGATGCCGACGCCGACACGGTGGCGGTGACACTGTCGGGCTTGCCATCAGGGCTGTCCTACGCGTCGGACCAGGTGCAGGGCACGGTGGCGGCCGACGCCACGGCCCAGGACTACACCGTGACGGTCTCGGCGGATGACGGTGTGAACGCGACGGTGACCGAGACGTTCACGATCACCGTGACCGAGCCGCCCCCGGCCCCTGCCAATGCCCCGCCGGTGATCACGAGTCCCGGAGACAAGACCTTCGAACAGGGAGAGACGATCACGGCCTTCGGCATCACGGTCGCGGACGCGGACGCCGACCCGGTGACGGTGACAGTGACGGGACTGCCGTCGGGGCTGTCCTACACGAGCGACCAGATCCAGGGGACGGTGGCGGCCGACGCCACGGCCCAGGACTACACCGTGACGATCTCGGCCGACGACGCCGTGAACGCGACGGTGACCGAGACGTTCACTATCACCGTGAGCGAGCCGGCCCCGGCCCCGGCCAATGCCCCGCCGGTGATCACGGACCCCGGCGACAAGACCTACGAGCAGGGAGAGACGATCACGGCCTTCGGCATCACGGTGACGGATGCCGACGCCGACACGGTGGCGGTGACACTGTCGGGCTTGCCATCAGGGCTGTCCTACGCGTCGGACCAGGTGCAGGGGACGGTGGCGGCCGACGCCGCGGCGCAAGCCTACACCGTGACGGTCTCGGCGGATGACGGCGTGAACACGGCGGCGACCGAGACGTTCACGATCACCGTGACCGAGCCGGCCCCGGCCCCGGCGAACGCGCCGCCGGTGATCACGGACCCCGGCGACAAGAGCTACGAGCAGGGAGAGGCCATCACGGCCTTCGGCATCACGGTGACGGACGCCGACAGCGACCCGCTGACGGTGACGGTCTCCGGGCTGCCGTCGGGGCTGTCCTACACGAACGACCAGGTCCAGGGCACGGTGGCGGCCGACGCCTCGGCGCAGGACTACACGGTGACGATCACGGCGGACGACGGGGTGAACGCGGCAGTGACGGCGACGTTCACGGTGACGGTGACGGTGACCGAACCGGCGCAGGCGAACGCGGCGCCGGTGATCACGTCTCCGGGGAACAAGACCTACGAGCAGGGCGAGACGATCACCTCGTTCGGGATCACGGTGACGGATGCCGACCAAGACCCGGTAACAGTGACGGTGACGGGACTTCCGTCGGGACTGTCGTACACGAGCAACCAGGTCCAGGGGACAGTGGCGACGGACGCCGCGGCGCAGGACTACACGGTGACGATCACGGCGGACGACGGGGTGAACGCGACGGCGGAGTCGACGTTCACAGTGACGGTGACGGAACCGGCACCGGCGAATGTGGCTCCGGTGATCACGAATCCGGGAGACAAGACCTACGAGCAGGGCGAGACGATCACCTCGTTCGGGATCACGGTGACGGATGCCGACCAAGACCCGGTAACGGTGACAGTGACGGGACTGCCGTCAGGGCTGTCCTACACGAACGACCAGGTTCAGGGGACGGTGGCGACGGACGCCACGGCGCAGGACTACACGGTGACGATCACGGCGGACGACGGGGTGAACGCGGCGGCGGAGTCGACGTTCACGGTGACGGTGACGGTGACCGAACCGGCCCCGGCGAACGCGGCACCGGTGATCACGAATCCGGGAGACAAGACCTACGAACTGGGGGAGACGATCACCTCGTTCGGGATCACGGTGACGGATGCCGACCAAGACCCGGTGACGGTGACGGTGACGGGGCTGCCGTCGGGGCTGTCCTACACGAGCGACCAGGTCCAGGGGACGCTGGCGACCGGCGCCACGGCGCAAGACTACACGGTGACGATCACGGCGGACGACGGGGTGAACACGGCGGTGACGGCGACCTTCACGGTGACGGTGACCGAACCGGCGCTGGGGATCGCGGCGCTGGCCATCACTCTGCCGGGGAACAAAATCTACTGGCAGGGGGAAACGATCACCGCGTTCGGGATCACGGCGACGACTGCGAACGGGGACCCGGTGACGGTGACGGTGACGGGGCTGCCGTCGGGGCTGTCCTACACGAACGACGAGGTTCAGGGGACGGTGGCGGCGGACGCCGCGGCGCAAGACTACACGGTGACGATCACGGCGGACGACGGGGTGAACGCGGCGGTGATTGCGACTTTCACGATCACGGTGATCGCCGAGCCGTTGGCGCTACGCTCGAGCCAAGGTTCTCCGACAGTGACCATCAGCGGGCCGACCACGGTTCAGTCGGGCTCGTTCCGGGTGGACATTACCTTCTCGGAGTCGGTGACGGGGTTCGAGCAGGCGGACGTGACGGTGGGCAATGGAAGGATCATTGCGTGGGCCGGTTCGGGGCCCACCGCCACCATGTACGTTAAGCCGGCTGCAACCGGAACGGTGACGGTGGACGTGGCGGCGAATGTGGCCGTGGATAACGACGGCAACGGCAACACGGCGGCGAGCCGGTTTTCGGTGGAGGCCAACCTGGATTCTCCGACGGTGACCATCAGTGGGCCGACCACGGTTCAGACGGGCTCGTTCACCGTGAGTATCACCTTTTCGGAGTCGGTGACGGGGTTCGAGCAGGCGGACGTGACGGTGGGCAATGGAAGGATCTGGGCGTGGGCCGGTTCGGGACCCGCCGCCGTGTTGTACATTGCGCCGGCCGGAAGCGGAACGGTGACGGTGGACGTGGCGGCCAACGTGGCCGAGGACAGTGACGGCAACGGCAACCTGGCGGCGACGCAGTTTTCGGTGCAGGCAGACGTCAATGAGCCAGGGGTGACCATCGGTGGCCCCTCGGCCATGCAGGCCGGCTCCTTTGACCTAACGATCACCTTCTCGGAGTCGGTGACGGGGTTCGAGCAGTCGGACGTGACGGTGGGCAACGGCGCCGTAACGGCCTTTTCCGGTTCGGAGGCGAGCTACACGGCCACCATCACGCCGACGGCCAGCGGGACGGTGACGGTGGACGTGGCGGCGGGCGTGGCCGTGGGAGTCTATCGCTACGGAAACACGGTCGCGGCCCGGTTTTCGGTAGAGGCCGACCTGGACCCTCCCACCGTGACCATCAGTGGCCCGTCGGCCACGCAGGCCGGCCCCTTTGACGTAAGGATCTCCTTCTCGGAATCGGTGACGGGGTTCGGGCATGCGGACGTGACGGTGGGCAACGGCGTCGTGACGGATTTTTCCTGGTCGGAGGCGAGCTACACGGCCACCATCACGCCGACGGCCAGCGGGACGGTGACGGTGGACGTGGCGGCCGGAGCAGCCCAGGATCAAGCGGGCCACGACAACAGCGCGGCGAGTCGGTATTCGGTGCCGGTGGCTCTGGTTTCTCCTACGGTGATCATCAGTGGCCCGTCGGGCAAGCAGGCCGGCCCCTTTGCCGTGACGATCACCTTCTCGGAGTCGGTGACGGGGTTCGAGCAGTCGGACGTGACGGTGGGCAACGGCGCCGTGACGGCCCTTTCCGGTTCGGGGGCGAGCTACGCGGCCACGATCACGCCGACGGCCAGCGGGACGGTGAGGGTGGACGTGGCGGCCGGAGCGGCCACGGATTCCGGTGGCGACGGCAACTTGGCGGCGGGTCGATACAGCGTGTTGGTCGACCTGACTGCTCCAACCGTGACCATCGTTGGCCCGACCGATGTTCAGACCGGCAGGTTCATCGTGACGATCACCTTCTCGGAGTCGGTCACGGGGTTCGAGTCATCAGACGTGATTGTGGGCAACGGAAGGGTGTTCGCCCATAACAATTTTGCGTCCAGTGCCACGCCCAAAGCCTTGTTCTGGATTGAGCCGGCCGCAACCGGGACCGTGACAGTGGACGTGCCGGCGAATGCGGCGGTGGGTGCCAATGGGAAAAGCAACGCGGCGGCGAGCCGGTTTTCAGTGCAGGCCGACCTCGATTCCCCGACGCTGACCATCAGTGGCCCGTCGGCCGTGCAGGCCGGCCCCTTTGACGTAGCGATCGCCTTTTCAGAGTCGGTGACGGGGTTCGACCAGTCGGACGTGACCGTGGGCAACGGCGACGTGACCGCCTTTTCCGGTTCGGGGGCAAGCTATACGGCCACGATCACGCCGTCGGCGACCGGGACGGTGACGGTGGGCATGGCGGCCGATGCGGCCGTGGATAGGGATGGCAATGGCAACCTGACGCCGCCGCAGTTTTCGGTGGAGGTCGACCTTGACCCTCCAACCGTGGTCATCAGCGGCCCGTCGGCCGTGCAGGCCGGCCCCTTTGACGTGAATATCGCCTTCTCGAGGGCGGTGTCGGGGTTCGACCAGTCGGACGTGGCGGTGGGTAACGGCGCCGTGACGGCCCTTTCCGGTTCGGGGGCGAGCTATACGGCCACGATCACGCCGACGATCAGCGGGACGGTGACGGTGGACGTGGCGGCCGGGGCGGCCCAGGATCAGGGGGGCCGCGACAACACGGCGGCAAGCCGGTATTCGGTGCAGGCGAATCTGGTTTCTCCAACGGTGATCATCAGTGGCCCGTCGGCCACCCAGACCGGCGCCTTTATCGTAACGATCACCTTCTCGGAGTCGGTGACGGAGTTCGACCGGCGAGACGTGACGGTGGGCAACGGCGCCGTGAGTGCCTTTTCCGGTTCGGGGGTGAGCTACACGGTCGGGATCAAGCCGACGACGGCCAGCGGGACGGTAACGGTGGACGTGGCGGCCGGGGCGGCCGTGGATTCCAATGGCGACGGCAACACGGCGGCGACCCAGTTTTCGGTGGAGGCTGACCCGGTTGCCCCAACTGTGACCATCAGTGGCCCGACCGGTGTTCAGCCAACTTCGTTCCAGGTGAGCATTACCTTTTCGGAAGCGGTGACAGGATTCGAGCAGTCGGACGTGACGGTGGGCAATGGAAAGATCATTGCGTGGGCCGGTTCCGGGTCCGCCGCCGCCATGTACATCGATCCGGCCGCAACCGGAACGGTGACGGTGGACGTGGCGGCGAATGTGGCCGTGGATGACGCTGGCAACGGCAACACGGCGGCGACCCGGTTTTCGGTGGAGGCCGACCTGGATGCTCCGACGGTGACCATCAGTGGGCCGACCACGGTTCAGACGGGCTCGTTCCAGGTGAGCATTACCTTTTCCGAAGCGGTGACGGGGTTCGAGCAGTCGGACGTGACGGTGGGCAATGGAAGGATCTGGGCGTGGGCCGGTTCGGGGCCCACCGCCGTGTTGTACGTTGCGCCGGCCGGAAGCGGAACGGTGACGGTGGATGTGGCGGCGAATGTGGCCGTGGATGACGACGGCAACGGCAACCTGGCGGCGACTCAGTTTTCGGTGGAGGCCAACGTCGGTGAGCCGGGGGTGACCATCAGCGGACCGACCGAGATTCAGACAGGTGCTTTCACCGTGGACATCGACTTCTCGGAGGTGGTGACGGGGTTCGAGCAGGCGGACGTGACAGTGGGCAACGGACGGGTAACCGGGTGGGCCGAAACGGGGGGAAGCGCCCTGGCCATCATCACGCCGGCCGCAAGCGGGACAGTGACAGTGGACGTGGCTGCGGGGGTGGCCGTTGATGCCGATGGCTACGGCAACGCGGCGGCGACTCAGTTTTCGGTGGAGGCCGACATTGATCCTCCAACCGTGACCATTCAGGGCCCGACAGGCACGCAGTCCGGCCCGTTCGACGTAACGATCGCCTTCTCGGAGGTGGTGACGGGGTTCGAGCAAGCGGACGTGACCGTGGGCAACGGTGTGATGACGGCCTTTTCCGGTTCGGGGGCGAGCTACACGGCCACCATCACGCCGAAGGCGAGCGGGACGGTGACGGTGGACGTGGCCGCGGAGGTGGCCAAGGATCATGTGGACCGCGACAACACGGCGGCCAGCCGGTATTCGGTGCAGGCGAACTTGGTTTCTCCGTTGGTGATCATCAGTGGCCCGTCGGCCACGCAGACCGGCCCCTTTGACGTAACCATCACCTTCTCCGAGTCGGTGACGGGGTTCGAGCAAGCGGACGTGACGGTGGGAAACGGCGCCGTGACCGCCTTTTCCGGTTCGGGGGCGAGCTACACGGCCACCATCACGCCGAAGGCGAGCGGGACGGTGACTGTGGACGTGGCGGCCGGGGTGGCCACCGATTCCGGTAACGACGGCAACACGGCGGCGGGCCGTTACAGCGTGGAGGCCGACTTCAGTGTGCCAACGTACATCTTTGGGGCAACCCTTGAAGTGGACGGTGTGGCCTGGGTCACGATCCTATTCCCGACGCAGATGACGGGGTTCGAGCAGGCGGACGTGACGGTAGGCAACGGGACGATAATCAGTTTTACATACGACGGCAGCGGGCCTAAATATCCTAAATATTTTATCAACATTCGGCCCACGGCCACCGGGACGGTGACGGTGGACGTGCCGGCCGGGGTGGCCGTGAGTGCCGAAGGCTACCCCAATGCGGCAGCGCCAACGTTCTCGGTACCGGTAAGGGTAGATCAGGATCGTCCGACGGCGCAAATCATTGGCCCGACCGTTGAGCAGAGCGGGCCGTTTGACGTGACCATCACGTTCTCGGAAGCGGTGGCCGGGTTTGAAAAGGGGGACTTGTTGGGCTACAGGGGCACTGTGACGGCCTTTTCCGGTTCGGGGGCGAGCTACACGGCCACCATCACGCCGACGACCACCGGGTTGGTGAATTTGACGGTGCCTGAGAACGTGGCCACGGACCTGAGCGGCAGATTCAGTAACACCGCGTCCAACACCTTCCGGGTATCGGCGTCTCTGGTTCGTCCGACAACGCGTATTACCGGTCCGGCCAGTGCCCGGGGCGGGCCGTTTGACGTGAGAATCACATTCTCGGAGTCGGTAACGGGGTTCGAGCAGGCGGATGTCACGGTGGGCAACGGCGCCGTGACGGCCTTTTCCGGTTCGAGGGCGAACTACAGGGCCACGATCACGCCTGCGGCCACAGGAACGGTGACGGTGGACGTGCCGGCCGGGGTGGCCACCGATTCCGGTGGCGACGGCAACACGGCGGCGAGTCGGTTTTCGGTGGTGGCCGATCTGGTAGATGCGACCGTGACCATCAGTGGTCCGTCGGCCACGCAGACCGGCCCCTTCGAGGTGAGAATTACCTTCTCTGAGGCGGTGACCGGGTTCGAGCTGGCGGATGTGACGGTGGGCAACGGAGCCGCAACGGCCTTGTCCGGTTCGGGGGCGAGCTACACGGCCACCATCACGCCGTCGGCCAACGGGACGGTGACGGTGGACGTGGCCGCGGGGGCGGCCCAGGATCACGTTGGTCGCGACAACACGGCGGCCGGCCGGTATTCGGTGCAGGTGGTTCTGGAGGCTCCAACCGTGATCATCAGTGGCCCGTCGGCTGTGCAGACCGGCCCCTTTGCCGTGACCATCACCTTCTCGGAGGCGGTAACGGGGTTCGAGCAGGGAGAGGTGACGGTGGGCAACGGCGCCGTGGCGGCCTTGTCCGGTTCGGGGACGAGCTACACGGCCATGATCACGCCGTCGGCCAACGGGACAGTGACGGTGGATGTGGCGGCCGGGGCGGCCGCGGATTCCGGTGGCGACGGCAACACGGCGGCAAATCAATACCGTGTGATGGCCGACGTGGATGTGTCGGTTAGTATCAGTGGGCCAACCGGTGTTGTGAACAACGAAATTGCGGTGACGATCACCTTCTCGAGGCCGGTGACCGGGTTCGACAAGGGGGATCTGACGGTGACCAATGGGGCGGTGGCGAGCTTTTCCGGTTCGGAGACAGCCTTTCAGGTGGGCATCCTGCCAGCGGTCGCAAGGGGGAAAGTTACGGTGGGCGTGGAGGCCGGGGTGGCCGTGGATGCCGATGGCTTCGAAAACAAGGCAGCGAAGTACTCGGTCTGGGCGAGTGTGGATCGTCCGGTACCGCTCGTCACTGGTCCGACCGATCCTCAGAACGGGCCGTTTGACGTGGCCATCGCTTTTTCGTATTGGGTCAACGGGTTCGAGAAGGCGGACGTGACGGTTCAGAACGGCACCGTGACGGCCCTTTCAGGATTCCTCTCAAAGGACAAGTACAGGGTCACTATCGATCCGTCGGCCACGGGAACAGTATCGATAAGCGTGCCTGAGAACGCGGCCGACAAGTACGGGACCCAAGAAGGCGGACCCGCCGGCAACCTTGCTTCGGCTGCCTTCGAGGTGGAGGCCGACTTAGATCGTCCGCTGATGGGCGTAGGTAGCCCGTTGTGTTGCCACCCGGGCACTAATTTCGTTGTTGTGAGTGGTCCGTTTGAAATGTGGTTCACATTCTCGGAGCCGGTGACGGGGTTCGAGGCGGGAGACGTGACGGTGTCCAACGGATCCGTGACCGCCCTTGTCCTCGAACCGTCCCCCCCTTCCGCCAGTCCGACGGTGTCCTATAAGGCCACGATCACGCCGTTGTTCACCAAGGAAGTGGTCATATCCGTGCCTGAAAATGTGGCTGTGGATGCGGCGGGTAACGGCAACAGAGCGTCGCCCCGTTATTGGGTGCAGGCCGCCTTGGGTCCTCTGACGTCGACCATCAGTGGTCCGACCGGTGTCCAGACGGGCCCGTTTGACGTGACGATTACCTTCTCGGAACCGACGGCCCGGTTCGATCACCCACGTTTCAGGGTGTTCGATCAGACGGATGTGAGGGTTGGCAACGGGTCGGTGACGGCCTTTTCCGGGTCGGGGAAGACCTTTACGGCCACGATCATGCCGGAGTCGAGCGGGACGGTGACGGTGGATGTGCCTGTGGCTGTGACCCAAAACGAGAGCACCGGCGACCTTTTCAACCTGGCGGCGGCCCAGTATTCGGTGGAGGCCGACCTGGGTGCTCCAAGGGTGACCATTGCCGATGCGAGCGCGGACGAGGGCGATGCGATCACCTTCACGGTGACTCTGGACAAGGCGGTATCGGGCGGTCTGAAGGTGACGCCGAGCTTCACCGACGGGACTGGGATAGAGGGGACGGACTACTCCGAGAACACGGCGGCGATCATCTTCACCGGGACGGCCGGGGAGCAGCAGAAGTTCACCGTAGCTACGATCGAGGACACCGACGAAGAGTCGGACAAGACGTTCACGGTGAGCCTGGCAGTCTCGGAAGCGTCGAGAACCGTGATTGCGGTCGATACCGCGACAGGGACGATCATCGACGACGATGCTGAGGCGCCCACGGTGACGATCAGCGGCCCCGCGGATACGCAGAAGGGACCCTTTGACGTGAGTATCACCCTCTCGGAACCGGTGACGGGGTTCGAGAAAGAGGACGTGTCAGTAAGCAACGGATCGGTGACGGCGTTCCTCGGTTCGGGAGCGAATTACACTGCGCTAATCAAGCCCGAGTCGAGCGGGACGGTGACGTTGGATATTGCCGCGGACGTCGCCGAGGACGCGACGGGCTACGGCAACACGGCGGCGGACCCGTATTCGGTAGAGGCCGACCTGGATCCTCCAACCGCGGCCATCAGCGGTCCGGCAGGTCCGGAGTTCGGCCTGTTTCCCGTGGCGATCCGCTTCTCGGAGCCGGTGACGGGGTTCGAGAAGGAGGACGTGACAGTAGGCAACGGATCGGTGACGGCGTTTTCCGGTTCGGAGATGCACTACACGGCCACGATCAAGCCGGAGTCGAGCGGGACGGTGACGGTGGATGTGGCCGCAGACGTCGCCGAGGACGCGGTGGGCCACGGCAACAGGGCGGCGGACCCGTATTCGGTATTGGTGGAGTTGGGCCGTCCCGCGGTGGCCATCAGCGGTCCAAGCAGTGATCAAACGGGCCCGTTCAACGTGACGATCACCTTCTCGAAGCCGGTGAGGGACTTCGAGCAGGGGGACGTGACGGTGGGCAACGGAAGGGTTGTCCGGTTTGGCGGTTCGGGGGAACTCTACAGGGCCACCATAGCGCCGGAGTCGAGCGGGACGGTGACGGTGGACGTGGCTGAGCTTGTGGCCTTCGATGTGGAGGGTAACGGCAACACGGCGGCGGAGCAGTATTCGGTGCTCGTGGTTGTGAATCGTCCGACAGTGCTCATCACAGGTCCGACCGATGTTCAGAACGGGGCGTTTGAAGTGGAGTTCATCTTCTCGAATCCGGTAAGGGGGTTCGAGCAGGGGGACGTGACGGTGGGCAACGGATCGGTGACGGCGTTTTCCGGGTCGGAGGCCACCTACGCGGCCACCATAGAGCCGGAGGCGAGCGGGACGGTGACGGTGGACGTGGCTGAGTTTGTGGCCTTCGATGCGGAGGGTAACGGCAACAGGGCGGCGGAGCAGTATTCGGTGAGGGTCGGCTATCTCCACCCAAGGGTGACCATTGCCGATGCGAGCGCAGACGAGGGCGACGCGATCACCTTCACGGTGACGCTGGACCGGGGTCTGTCGGACAGGCTGACGGTGGAGCCGTATTTCTACGACGGGACCGCGACGTTGAGCGCGGACTACGAACCGAGCGGGGAGCTGCTCGAGTTCGCGGGGCAGGCGGGAGAAACGCAGAACTTCACGGTGGCGACCACCGAGGACGCGGTGATCGAGACCGACGAAACCTTTACCGTGAGACTGGGAGTCCTCCATGCACAGGACAACGTGATTGCGACGGACACCGCGACGGGGACGATCACGGACGACGACAGCGCGACGGTGACGATTGCCGACGCTTCGGCCAACGAGGGGGACGCGATCACCTTCACGGTGACTCTGGACAAGGCGGTGGTCGGAGGCCTGACGGTGACGCCGAGCTTCACTGACGGCACGGCCACGGAGGGGACCGACTACACGGAGAATACGGCGGCGCTTACGTTCACCGGCACGCCCGGGGAGAGGCAGAGCTTCACGGTCTCCACCACCGAAGACACGATGGTGGAAGCCGACGAGATATTCACGGTGAGCCTGGCCGTCTCCAACACGTCGGTGACGGCGACGGATACCGCCACCGGCACGATTACCGAGGACGACAGCGCGGCCGTGACGATCGCCGACGCGAGCGGAAAAGAGGGCGATTCCCTGACCTTCAAGGTGACGCTGGACAAGGCGGTGTCGGGCGGGCTGAAGGTGACGCCGAGCTTCACCGACGGCACGGCCACCGAGGGGTCCGACTACACGGAGAATACGGCGGCGCTCAGCTTCACCGGCGCCTCGGGCGAGCAGCAGACCTTCACGGTGGCGACCACCGATGACGCGGTAGCGGAAGCCGCCGAGAGCTTCACCGTGAGCTTGGCCGTCTCCGAGACGCCGGCGAGGGTGACGACGACCGACACGGCGACGGGCACGATCACCGACGACGACAGCGCGGCCGTGACGATCGCCGACGCCTCGGCTAACGAGGGGGACGCGATCGCCTTCACGGTGAGGCTGGACCAGGCGGTGTCGGGCGGGCTGACGGTAACGCCCAGCTTCACCGACGTGACGGCCACCGAGGGGACCGACTACACCGAGAACACGGCAGCGCTCAGCTTCACGGGAACGGCGGGCGAGACGCGGACCTTCACGGTGGCGACCACTGAGGACACGGCCGCGGAGGCCGACGAGACCTTTGTGGTGAGGCTGGCGGTTTCGGGGACCTCGGCGACGGTGACGGCGACGTACACTGGGACGCACGCGGCGACGGGGACGATCATCGACGACGACACCGCGGCGGTGACGATTGCTGACGCGGTGGCCGGCGAGGGCTACGCGCCGATGTTCACGGTGAGTCTGAACAAAGCGGTGTCGGGCGGGCTGAGGGTGACGCCGGGCTTCACCGACGGGACGGCAACCTCAGGCGCGGACTACACGGAGAACCGGGCGGCGCTCAGCTTCAGGGGGACGGCGGGCGAGAAGCGGTCCTTTACGGTACCCACCATTGACGACGCGGCCGTCGAGGAGGACGAGGAGTTTACCGTGAGCCTGAGCGTCTCCGGGACGCCGACGACGGTAGAAGCGACCGACACGGCCAGCGGCACGATCATCGACGACGACCTCGCGATCGTGACCATCGCCGACGCCACGGCCGTCGAGGGCGGTTCGCTCACCTTCACGGTGAGGCTGGACGAGGCGGTGTCGGGCGGGTTGACGGTGACGCCGGGCTTCACCGACGTGACCGCTACCGAGGGGACCGACTACACCGAGAACACGTCGGCGCTCAGCTTCACCGGCACCGCGGGAGAGACGCAGACCTTCACGGTGTCGACGACGGGGGACACGGACGTCGAGGCCACCGAAACCTTCACAGTGGGCCTGAGCGTTTCCGGAACGTCGGCGGCGGTGACGGCGACCGACACGGCGACCGGAACGATCACCGACGACGACAGCGCGGCGGTGACGGTGGCCGACGCCACGGCCGTCGAGGGCGGTTCGCTCACCTTCACGGTGACGCTGGACAAGGCGGTGTCGGGCGGGTTGACGGTGACGCCGGGCTTCACCGACGGCACGGCCACGTCAGGCACGGACTATACCGAGAACACCGTGCCGCTGAGCTTCACGGGCACCGCGGGTGAGACGCAGAGCTTCACCGTCTCCACCACCGAGGACGTGGTGGCGGAAGCCGCCGAAACCTTCACCGTCAGCCTGAGCGTCTCCAAGACGTCGGCGACGGTGGCGGCGACCGACACGGCGACGGGGACGATCACCGACGACGACAGGACGGGAGTGACGATCGCCGACGCCGCGGCCGCCGAAGGGGATGACATCAGCTTCACGGTGACGCTGGACAAGGCGGTTGCGGGGGGCCTGAAGGTGACGCCAAGCTTCACCGACGGCACGGCCACTGAGGGGACCGACTACACAAAGAACACGGCCGTGCTGACTTTCACCGGCGCGGCTGGAGAGACCAGGACCTTCACGGTTTCCACGACCGAGGACGGGGTGGTGGAGACGAACGAGACCTTCACGGTGGGCCTGACGGTGTCGGGGACCTCGGCGACGGTGACGGCAACCGACACGGCGACGGGGACGATCACCGACGACGACAGCGCGGCCGTGACGGTGGCCGACGCCTCGGCCACCGAAGGGGATGACATCAGCTTCACGGTGACGCTGGACAAGGCGGTTGCGGGGGGTCTGAAGGTGACGCCGGGCTTCACCGACGGCACGGCCACCGAGGGGACCGACTACACGGAGAACACCTCCGCGCTCACCTTCACCGGCACGGCCGGAGAGACCCAGAGCTTCACGGTGTCGACGACCGAAGACACGGTGGTGGAGACGGACGAGACCTTCACGGTGGGTCTGGCGGTGTCGGGTACCTCGGTGACGGTGACGGCGACCGACACGGGGACAGGGACAATCGCCAACGACGACAGCGCGGCCGTGACCGTCGCCGATGCTTCGGCCGCCGAGGGGGACACGATCACCCTCACGGTGACGCTGGGCTCCGCCGTCGCCGGCGGGCTGAAGGTGACGCCCAGCTTCACCGACGGGACCGCCACCGAGGGGACCGACTACACGGAGAACACGGCGGCGCTGACCTTCACCGGCACCGCGGGAGAGACGCAGAGCTTCACGGTGGCCACCACCGACGACACCGACGTCGAGCCGAACGAGACCTTCACCGTGAGTCTGGCGGTCTCGGGAACCTCAGCAACGGTGACGGCGACCGACACCGCCACCGGCGCCATCACCGACGACGACAGCGCGGCGGTGACGATCGGGGACGCCTCGGCTGACGAGGGCGACTCGATCACCTTCACGGTGACGCTGGACAAGGCGGTAGCCGGGGGCCTCAAGGTGACGCCGGGCTTCACTGATGTGACTGCCACCAAGGGCACCGACTACACGGAGAACACGGCGGCGATCACGTTCGCCGGTACGGCGGGCGAGACGCAGAGCTTCACGGTGGCCACCACCGACGACTCCGACGTCGAGCCGATCGAGACCTTCACGGCGGGCCTGTCGGTGTCGGGGACCACGGCCACGGTGACGGCGACCGACACGGCGACGGGCACGATCACCGACGACGACAGTACGACGGTGACGGTGGCCGACGCATCGGCCAACGAGGGCGACTCGATCACCTTCACGGTGACGCTGGACAAGGCGGTGTCGGGCGGCCTGACGGTGACGCCTTCCTTCACCGACGGGACGGCTACGGAGGGCACCGACTACACGGAGAACACGGCGGGGCTGACCTTCACCGGCACCGCGGGCGAGACACAGAGCTTCACGGTGGCCACCACCGACGACACCGACGTCGAGCCGACCGAAACCTTCACCGTGGGCCTGGCGGTGTCGGAGACCACGGCCACGGTGACGGCGACCGACACCGCGGGCGGCACCATCACCGACGACGACAGCTCGGCGGTGACCATCGGGGACGCCTCGGCCAACGAGGGCGAATCGATCACCTTCACGGTGACCTTGGACAAGGCGGTGTCGGGAGGCCTCAAGGTGACGCCTTCCTTCACCGACGGGACCGCCACCGAGGGCACCGACTACACCGAGAACACGGCCGCCCTTACCTTCACCGGCACGGCGGGAGAGACGCAGAGCTTCACGGTGGCCACCACCGACGACACCGATGTCGAACCGAAGGAGACCTTCACGGTGGGCCTGAGCGTCTCGGGGACCACGGCCACGGTGACGGCGACCGATACCGCCACCGGCACCATCTCCGACGACGACAGCGCGGCCGTGACCATCGGGGATGGCTCGGCTGAGGAGGGCGACTCGATCACCTTCACGGTGACGCTGGACAAGGCGGTCTCGGGCGGACTGACGGTGACACCCAGCTTCACCGACGTGACCGCGACCGAGGGGACCGACTACACCGACAACACTTCCGCGCTGACCTTCGCCGGCACGGCGGGCGAGACACAGAGCTTCACCGTGGCCACCACCGAGGATGCGGTGGTGGAAGCCGCAGAGACTTTCACGGTGGGCCTGAGCGTCTCGGCGACGACGGCGACGGTGACGGCGACCGATACCGCCACCGGCACCATCTCCGACGACGACAGCGCGGCCGTGACCATTGCCGACGCTTCGGCCAACGAGGGGGACACGATCACCTTCACGGTGACGGTCGACAAGGCAGTGTCGGGCGGGCTGAAGGTGACGCCTTCCTTCACCGACGGGACGGCCACCAAGGGCGCCGACTACACCGAGAACACGGCCGCCCTTACCTTCACGGGCACGGCGGGAGAGACGCAGAGCTTCACCGTGGCCACCACCGACGACACCGACGTCGAACCGAAGGAGACCTTCACGGTGGGCCTGAGCGTCTCGGGGACCACGGCCACGGTGACGGCGACCGATACCGCCACCGGCACCATCTCCGACGATGACAGCTCGGCGGTGACCATCGGGGATGGCTCGGCTGAGGAGGGCGACTCGATCACCTTCACGGTGACGCTGGACAAGGCGGTCTCGGGCGGGCTGAAGGTGACGCCTTCCTTCACCGACGGCACGGCAACGAAGGGCACCGACTACACCGAGAACACGGCGGCGCTGACGTTCGCCGGCACGGCGGGCGAGACACAGAGCTTCACGGTGGCCACCACCGACGACACCGACGTCGAGCCGAACGAGACCTTCACCGTGGGCCTGGCGGTCTCGGGGACCACGGCCACGGTGACGGCGACCGACACCGCGAGCGGGACCATCACCGACGATGACAGCGCGGCAGTGACCGTCGGGGATGCCTCGGCTGAGGAGGGCGACTCGATCACCTTCACGGTGACGCTCGACAAGGCGGTCTCGGGGGGCCTCCAGGTGACCCCCAGCTTCACTGATGTGACGGCCACCAAGGGAACGGACTACACGGAGAACACGTCTGCGCTCACCTTCACCGGCACGGCGGGAGAGACGCAGAGCTTCACCGTGGCCACCACCGAGGACACCGACAAGGAGCACCACGAGACCTTCACGGTGGGCCTGGCCGTCTCCGGGGCGGCGGGGACGGTGACGGCGACCGATACGGCGACGGGGACGATCACCAACGACGACGGCGCGCTGGCGGCGGTGACCATCGGGGACGCCTCGGCTGAGGAGGGCGACTCGATCACCTTCAGGGTGACGCTGGACAAGGCGGTCTCGGGCGGCCTGACGGTGACGCCTTCCTTCACCGACGGGACGGCTACGGAGGGCACCGACTACACCGAGAACACGGCCGCCCTTACCTTCACCGGCGCCGCGGGCGAGACCAAGAGCTTCACGGTGGCGACCACCGACGACACCGACGTCGAGCCGACCGAAACCTTCACCGTGGGCCTGGCGGTGTCGGAGACCACGGCCACGGTGACGGCGACCGACACCGCGGGCGGCACCATCACCGACGACGACAGCTCGGCGGTGACCATCGGGGACGCCTCGGCTGAGGAGGGCGACTCGATCACCTTCAGGGTGACTTTGGACAAGGCGGTCTCGGGCGGGCTGACGGTGACGCCTTCCTTCACCGACGGGACCGCCACCGAGGGCGCCGACTACACCGAGAACACGGCGACGCTGACCTTCACCGGCACGGCCGGGGAGACCAAGAGCTTCACGGTGGCCACCACCGACGACACCGACGTCGAGCCCAACGAGACCTTCACGGTAAGCCTGGCGGTCTCGGGGACCACGGCCACGGTGACGGCGACCGACACCGCCACCGGCACCATCACCGACGATGACAGCGCGGCAGTGACCGTCGGGGATGCCTCGGCTGAGGAGGGCGACACGATCACCTTCACGGTGACGGTCGACAAGGCGGTGGCGGGCGGGCTGAAGGTGACGCCTTCCTTCACCGACGGGACCGCCACCGAGGGCACCGACTACACCGAGAACACGGCCGCCCTTACCTTCACCGGCACGGCGGGAGAGACGCAGAGCTTCACCGTGGCCACCACCGACGACACCGACGTCGAGCCCAACGAGACCTTCACCGTGGGCCTGGCGGTGTCGGGGACCACGGCCACGGTGACGGCGACCGACACCGCGAGCGGGACCATCACCGACGATGACAGCGCGGCAGTGACCGTCGGGGATGCCTCGGCTGAGGAGGGCGACTCGATCACCTTCACGGTGACGCTCGACAAGGCGGTCTCGGGGGGCCTCCAGGTGACCCCCAGCTTCACTGATGTGACGGCCACCAAGGGAACGGACTACACGGAGAACACGTCTGCGCTCACCTTCACCGGCACGGCGGGAGAGACGCAGAGCTTCACCGTGGCCACCACCGAGGACACCGACAAGGAGCACCACGAGACCTTCACGGTGGGCCTGGCCGTCTCCGGGGCGGCGGGGACGGTGACGGCGACCGATACGGCGACGGGGACGATCACCAACGACGACGGCGCGCTGGCGGCGGTGACCATCGGGGACGCCTCGGCTGAGGAGGGCGACTCGATCACCTTCAGGGTGACGCTGGACAAGGCGGTCTCGGGCGGCCTGACGGTGACGCCTTCCTTCACCGACGGGACGGCTACGGAGGGCACCGACTACACCGAGAACACGGCCGCCCTTACCTTCACCGGCGCCGCGGGCGAGACCAAGAGCTTCACGGTGGCGACCACCGACGACACCGACGTCGAGCCGACCGAAACCTTCACCGTGGGCCTGGCGGTGTCGGAGACCACGGCCACGGTGACGGCGACCGACACCGCGGGCGGCACCATCACCGACGACGACAGCTCGGCAGTGACGATTGCCGACGCGAGCGAGGAAGAGGGCGATTCCCTGACGTTCACTGTGACGCTGGGACAGGCGGTCTCGGGCGGGCTGACGGTGACGCCTTCCTTCACCGACGTCACCGCCACCGAGGGCGCCGACTACACCGAGAACACGGCCGCCCTTACCTTCACGGGCACGGCGGGAGAGACGCAGAGCTTCACCGTGGCCACCACCGACGACACCGACGTCGAACCGAAGGAGACCTTCACGGTGGGCCTGAGCGTCTCGGGGACCACGGCCACGGTGACGGCGACCGACACCGCCACCGGCACCATCACCGACGACGACAGCGCGGCGGTGACCATCGCCGACGCGTCGGCCAACGAGGGCGACTCGATCACCTTCACGGTGACGCTCGACAAGGCGGTCTCGGGCGGCCTGACGGTGACCCCCAGCTTCACTGACGGGACGGCCACCAAGGGCACCGACTACACCGAGAACACGGCGGCGCTTACCTTCACCGGCACGGCGGGAGAGACGCAGAGCTTCACCGTGGCCACCACCGACGACACCGACGTCGAGCCGACCGAGACCTTCACGGTAGGCTTGGCGGTGTCGGGGACCACGGCCACGGTGACGGCGACCGACACCGCGAGCGGGACCATCACCGACGATGACAGCGCGGCCGTGACCGTCGGGGATGCCTCGGCTGAGGAGGGCGACTCGATCACCTTCACGGTGACGCTCGACAAGGCGGTCTCGGGGGGCCTCCAGGTGACCCCCAGCTTCACTGATGTGACGGCCACCAAGGGAACGGACTACACGGAGAACACGTCTGCGCTCACCTTCACCGGCACGGCGGGAGAGACGCAGAGCTTCACCGTGGCCACCACCGAGGACACCGACAAGGAGCACCACGAGACCTTCACGGTGGGCCTGGCCGTCTCCGGGGCGGCGGGGACGGTGACGGCGACCGATACGGCGACGGGGACGATCACCAACGACGACGGCGCGCTGGCGGCGGTGACCATCGGGGACGCGAGCGCGGCGGAAGGCGATTCCCTGACGTTCACTGTGACGCTGGACAAGGCGGTCTCGGGCGGCCTGACGGTGACGCCTTCCTTCACCGACGGCACGGCAACGAAGGGCACCGACTACACCGAGAACACGGCCGCCCTTACCTTCACCGGCGCCGCGGGCGAGACGCAGAGCTTCACGGTGGCCACCACCGACGACACCGACGTCGAGCCGACCGAAACCTTCACCGTGGGCCTGGCGGTCTCCGGAACGACGGCCACGGTGACGTCGACCGACACCGCGAGAGGAACCATCGCCGACGATGACAGCTCGGCAGTGACGATTGCCGACGCGAGCGAGGAAGAGGGCGATTCCCTGACGTTCACTGTGACGCTGGGACAGGCGGTGGCGGGCGGGCTGACGGTGACGCCTTCCTTCACCGACGTCACCGCCACCGAGGGCACCGACTACACCGAGAACACGGCCGCCCTTACCTTCACGGGCACGGCGGGAGAGACGCAGAGCTTCACCGTGGCCACCACCGACGACACCGACGTCGAACCGAAGGAGACCTTCACGGTGGGCCTGAGCGTCTCGGGGACCACGGCCACGGTGACGGCGACCGACACCGCCACCGGCACCATCACCGACGACGACAGCGCGGCGGTGACCATCGCCGACGCGTCGGCCAACGAGGGGGATTCGATCACCTTCACGGTGACGCTCGACAAGGCGGTGTCGGGCGGCCTGACGGTGACCCCCAGCTTCACTGACGGGACGGCGACCAAGGGCACCGACTACACCGAGAACACGGCGGCGCTCACCTTCACCGGCACGGCGGGCGAGACACAGAGCTTCACCGTGGCCACCACCGACGACACCGACGTCGAGCCGACCGAGACCTTCACCGTAGGCTTGGCGGTGTCGGGGACCACGGCCACGGTGACGGCGACCGACACCGCCACCGGCACCATCACCGACGACGACAGCGCGGCAGTGACCGTCGGGGATGCCTCGGCTGAGGAGGGCGACTCGATCACCTTCACGGTGACGCTGGACAAGGCGGTGGCCGGGGGCCTCCAGGTGACCCCCAGCTTCACTGATGTGACGGCCACCAAGGGAACGGACTACACGGAGAACACGTCTGCGCTCACCTTCACCGGCACGGCGGGAGAGACGCAGAGCTTCACCGTGGCCACCACCGAGGACACCGACAAGGAGCACCACGAGACCTTCACGGTGGGCCTGGCCGTCTCCGGGGCGGCGGGGACGGTGACGGCGACCGATACGGCGACGGGGACGATCACCAACGACGACGGCGCGCTGGCGGCGGTGACCATCGGGGACGCCTCGGCTGAGGAGGGCGACGCGATCACCTTCAGGGTGACGCTGGACAAGGCGGTCTCGGGCGGACTGACGGTGACGCCTTCCTTCACCGACGGCACGGCCACCGAGGGCACCGACTACACCGCGAACACGGCGGCCCTCACCTTCACCGGCACCGCGGGCGAGACGCAGAGCTTCACGGTGGCGACCACCGACGACACCGACGTCGAGCCGACCGAAACCTTCACGGTGGGACTGGCGGTCTCCGGAACGACGGCCACGGTGACGTCGACCGACACCGCGAGAGGAACCATCGCCGACGATGACAGCTCGGCAGTGACGATTGCCGACGCGAGCGAGGAAGAGGGCGATTCCCTGACGTTCACTGTGACGCTGGGACAGGCGGTGGCGGGCGGGCTGAAGGTGACGCCTTCCTTCACCGACGGGACCGCCACCGAGGGCACCGACTACACCGAGAACACGGCCGCCCTTACCTTCACGGGCACGGCGGGAGAGACGCAGAGCTTCACCGTGGCCACCACCGACGACACCGACGTCGAACCGAAGGAGACCTTCACGGTGGGCCTGAGCGTCTCGGGGACCACGGCCACGGTGACGGCGACCGACACCGCCACCGGCACCATCACCGACGACGACAGCGCGGCCGTGACCATCGGGGACGCCTCGGCTGAGGAGGGCGACTCGATCACCTTCACGGTGACGCTGGACAAGGCGGTGTCGGGCGGCCTGACGGTGACCCCCAGCTTCACTGACGGGACGGCGACCAAGGGCACCGACTACACCGCGAACACGGCGGCGCTCACCTTCACCGGCACGGCGGGAGAGACGCAGAGCTTCACGGTGGCCACCACCGAGGATGCGCTGGTGGAAGCCGCCGAGACCTTCACGGTGGACCTGGCGGTCTCGGGGACCACGGCCACGGTGACGGCGACCGACACCGCGAGCGGGACCATCACCGACGATGACAGCGCGGCAGTGACCGTCGGGGATGCCTCGGCTGAGGAGGGCGACTCGATCACCTTCACGGTGACGCTGGACAAGGCGGTGGCCGGGGGCCTCCAGGTGACCCCCAGCTTCACTGATGTGACGGCCACCAAGGGAACGGACTACACGGAGAACACGTCTGCGCTCACCTTCACCGGCACGGCGGGAGAGACGCAGAGCTTCACCGTGGCCACCACCGAGGACACCGACAAGGAGCACCACGAGACCTTCACGGTGGGCCTGGCCGTCTCCGGGGCGGCGGGGACGGTGACGGCGACCGATACGGCGACGGGGACGATCACCAACGACGACGGCGCGCTGGCGGCGGTGACCATCGGGGACGCGAGCGCGGCGGAAGGCGATTCCCTGACGTTCACTGTGACGCTGGACAAGGCGGTCTCGGGCGGCCTGACGGTGACGCCTTCCTTCACCGACGGGACGGCTACGGAGGGCACCGACTACACCGAGAACACGGCGGCCCTCACCTTCACCGGCGCCGCGGGCGAGACGCAGAGCTTCACGGTGGCCACCACCGACGACACCGACGTCGAGCCGACCGAAACCTTCACCGTGGGCCTGGCGGTCTCCGGAACGACGGCCACGGTGACGTCGACCGACACCGCGAGAGGAACCATCGCCGACGATGACAGCTCGGCAGTGACGATTGCCGACGCGAGCGAGGAAGAGGGCGATTCCCTGACGTTCACTGTGACGCTGGGACAGGCGGTGGCGGGCGGGCTGAAGGTGACGCCTTCCTTCACCGACGGGACCGCCACCGAGGGCACCGACTACACCGAGAACACGGCCGCCCTTACCTTCACGGGCACGGCGGGAGAGACGCAGAGCTTCACCGTGGCCACCACCGACGACACCGACGTCGAACCGAAGGAGACCTTCACGGTGGGCCTGAGCGTCTCGGGGACCACGGCCACGGTGACGGCGACCGACACCGCCACCGGCACCATCACCGACGACGACAGCGCGGCGGTGACCATCGCCGACGCGTCGGCCAACGAGGGGGATTCGATCACCTTCACGGTGACGCTCGACAAGGCGGTGTCGGGCGGCCTGACGGTGACCCCCAGCTTCACTGACGGGACGGCGACCAAGGGCACCGACTACACCGAGAACACGGCGGCGCTCACCTTCACCGGCACCGCGGGCGAGACGCAGAGCTTCACCGTGGCCACCACCGACGACACCGACGTCGAGCCGACCGAGACCTTCACGGTAGGCTTGGCGGTGTCGGGGACCACGGCCACGGTGACGGCGACCGACACCGCCACCGGCACCATCACCGACGACGACAGCGCGGCCGTGACCATTGGGGATGCCTCGGCTGAGGAGGGCGACTCGATCACCTTCACGGTGACGCTCGACAAGGCGGTCTCGGGGGGCCTCCAGGTGACCCCCAGCTTCACTGATGTGACGGCCACCAAGGGAACGGACTACACGGAGAACACGTCTGCGCTCACCTTCACCGGCACGGCGGGAGAGACGCAGAGCTTCACCGTGGCCACCACCGAGGACACCGACAAGGAGCACCACGAGACCTTCACGGTGGGCCTGGCCGTCTCCGGGGCGGCGGGGACGGTGACGGCGACCGATACGGCGACGGGGACGATCACCAACGACGACGGCGCGCTGGCGGCGGTGACCATCGGGGACGCGAGCGCGGCGGAAGGCGATTCCCTGACGTTCACTGTGACGCTGGACAAGGCGGTCTCGGGCGGCCTGACGGTGACGCCTTCCTTCACCGACGGGACGGCTACGGAGGGCACCGACTACACCGAGAACACGGCCGCCCTTACCTTCACCGGCGCCGCGGGCGAGACGCAGAGCTTCACGGTGGCCACCACCGACGACACCGACGTCGAGCCGACCGAAACCTTCACCGTGGGCCTGGCGGTCTCCGGAACGACGGCCACGGTGACGTCGACCGACACCGCGAGAGGAACCATCACCGACGACGACAGCTCGGCAGTGACCATCGCCGACGCCTCGGCCAAAGAGGGCGACTCGATCACCTTCACGGTGACGCTGGACAAGGCGGTGGCCGGGGGCCTCCAGGTGACCCCCAGCTTCACTGATGTGACGGCCACCAAGGGCACCGATTACACCGAGAACACGGCGGCGCTGACCTTCACCGGCACCGCGGGCGAAACGCAGAGCTTCACTGTAGCGACCACCGAGGACGAGGTGGTGGAGGACAACGAGACCTTTACGGTGGGCCTCACCGTCTCGGGGACCTCGGCGGCGGTGACGGCGACCGACACGGCCACCGGGACCATCAAGCAGGTGTTCAACGCCAACGGAGGCGACCCGGGGCGCGGTACGGTCCCCACGGTGACGATTGTGGGCGGAGAGGGGGGCGCAGAGGACGCAGAAGCCGCGGAAGGGGAGTCTCTGACCTTTGCGGTAACCTTGAACCAGGCAGTGCAGGACGGGCTGACGGTAACGCCTTCCTTCACCGACGGGACTGCCACCAAGGGCACCGACTACACCGAGAACACTGCGGCGCTGACGTTCGCCGGCACGGCGGGCGAGACCAAGAGCTTCACGGTGGCCACCACCCAGGACACCGACGTCGAGCCCAACGAGACCTTCACGGTGAGCCTGAAGGTGTCGGACGCGCCGTCAGCGGTGACGGTCGGCGGACCAGCCACCGGCACGATTAACGACGACGACAGCGCGACGGTGGCCATCAAGGACGCCAGCGCGGCGGAGGGCGACTCGATCACGTTCACGGTGACGCTGGACAAGGCGGTGTCTAGCGGGCTGACGGTGACGCCTTCCTTCACCGACGGGACTGCCACCAAGGGCACCGACTACACCGAGAACACTGCGGCGCTGACGTTCGCCGGCACGGCGGGCGAGACCAAGAGCTTCACGGTGGCCACCACCGACGACACCGACGTCGAGCCGAACGAGACCTTCACGGTGGGCCTGGCGGTCTCGGGGACCACGGCCACGGTGACGGCGACCGATACCGCCACCGGCAGCATCACCGACGATGACAGCGCGGCGGTGACCGTCGGGGACGCCTCGGCTGAAGAGGGCGATGCGATCACCTTCACGGTGACATTGGACAAGGCGGTGTCGGGAGGCCTCAAGGTGACGCCCAGCTTCACCGACGGGACCGCCACCGAGGGCACCGACTACACCGAAAACACGGCGGCGCTCACCTTCACCGGCACCGCGGGCGAGACCAAGAGCTTCACGGTGGCCACCACCGACGACACCGACGTCGAGCCGAACGAGACCTTCACGGTGGGCCTCACCGTCTCGGGGACCACGGCCACGGTGACGGCGACCGACACGGCGAGGGGCACCATCACCGACGACGACAGCGCGGCAGTCACGATTGCCGACGCGAGCGAGGAAGAGGGCGATTCCCTGACCTTCACGGTGACGCTGGACAAGCCGGTGTCGGGCGGCCTGAAGGTGACACCGGGCTTCACCGACGGCACGGCCACGGAAGGGACGGACTACACAGAGAACACGGCGGCTCTGACCTTCACCGGCACCGTGGGAGAGACGCAGAGCTTCACGGTAGCGACGGCCGAGGATGCCGACATCGAGGGGGACGAGACGTTCACCGTGAGCTTGGCGGTCTCCGGAACGACGGCGGCGGTGACGGCGACCGACACGGCCACCGGCACCATTACCGACGACCTTAACCCCAAAAGCATCGTCCTTTCGGCACTGACAGTGGCCGATGCCACGGCTGCCGAGGGGGACGCGATCACCTTTACGGTGACGCTCGACAAGGCGGTGTCGGGCGGGCTGAAGGTGACCCCCGGCTTCACCGACGGGACCGCGACGGAGGGCACCGACTACACCGAGAACACGTCCGCACTGACCTTCACCGGCACCACTAATGAGCAGCAGAGCTTCACGGTGGACACGACCCAGGATGCGGTGGTGGAGGCCGGCGAAACCTTCACCGTGAGCCTGTCGGTCTCGGGAACGTCGACGTTGGTGAGAGCGACCGACACCGCGACCGGCACCATCACCGATGACGACAGCTCAACGGTTACGGTGGCCGATGCCTCGACCAATGAGGGCGACGCGCTCACCTTCACGGTGACATTGGACAAGGCGGTATCGGGCGGGCTGAAGGTGACGCCGAGCTTCACCGACGGCACTGCCACGGAGGGCACCGACTACACCGAGAACACGTCCGCGCTGACCTTCACCGGCACCGCGGGAGAGACCAAGAGCTTCACCGTGGACACGACTGAGGACACAGTGGCGGAAGCCGCCGAGACCTTCACCGTGGGGCTGACGGTGTCGGGGACCTCAGCGACGGTGACGGCGACCGACACGGCGACCGGCACCATCTCCGACGACGACAGCGCGGCGGTTACGGTGGCCGACGCCTCCGCCAATGAGGGCGATGCGCTCACCTTTACGGTGACATTGGACAAGGCGGTGTCGGGCGGCCTCAAGGTGACGCCCAGCTTCACTGATGGGACCGCGACGGAGGGAACGGACTATACCGAGAACACGGCCGCGCTCACCTTCACCGGCACCGCCGGGGAGACCGAGACCTTCACGGTATCGACCACCGAGGACACGGTGGTTGAGATCGATGAGACCTTCACGGTGGGCCTGGCGGTGTCGGGAACCTCGGTGACGGTGACGGCGACCGACACGGCCACAGGCACGATCACCAACGAAGACAGCGCAGCAGTGACCATCGCCGACGCCTCCGCCAACGAAGGGGATTCACTCAGCTTCACGGTGACGCTGGACAATGCGGTGGCGGGCGGGCTGAAGGTGACGCCAAGCTTCACCGACGTGACGGCCACCGAGGGGACGGACTACACCGAGAACACGGCCGCGCTCACCTTCACCGGCACGGCCGGGGAGACCGAGACCTTCACGGTCTCCACCACCCAGGATGCGGTGGTGGAAGCCGACGAGACCTTCACGGTGGGCTTGGCGGTGTCGGGAACCTCGGTGACGGTGACGGCGACCGACACGGCGACGGGGACGATCACGAACGACGACAATTCGGCGGTGACCGTGGCCGACGCCTCCGCCAACGAAGGCGATTCGATCACCTTCACCGTGACGTTGGACCAAGCGGTTGCGAGCGGCTTGACGGTGACGCCGAGCTTCACTGACGGGACGGCGACCAAGGGCACCGACTACACCGAGAACACGGCGGTGCTCACCTTCACCGGCACCGCGGGCGAGACACAGAGCTTCACCGTGGCCACCACCGACGACACCGACGTCGAGCCGACCGAGACCTTCACGGTAGGCTTGGCGGTGTCGGGGACCACGGCCACGGTGACGGCGACCGACACCGCCACCGGCACCATCACCGACGACGACAGCGCGGCCGTGACCATTGGGGATGCCTCGGCTGAGGAGGGCGACTCGATCACCTTCACGGTTACGCTGGACAAGGCGGTGTCGGGCGGGCTGAAGGTGACGCCGAACTTCACCGACGGGACGGCCACCAAGGGGACGGACTACACGGAGAACACCTCCGCGCTCACCTTCACCGGCACGGCCGGGGAGACCAAGACCTTCACCATCTCCACCACCGAGGACACGAACGTCGAGGCGGCCGAAACCTTCACGGTGGGCCTGGCGGTGTCGGGGACCTCGGCAACGGTGACGGCGACCGACACGGCGACGGGGACGATCACGGACGACGACAATTCGGCGGTGACGGTGGCAGACGCCTCAGCCAGTGAGGGGGATTCGATCAGCTTCACGGTGACGCTGGGCCAAGCGGTGGCTGGGGGCCTGAAGGTGACGCCCAGCTTCACCGACGTGACGGCCACCGAGGGGACGGATTACACGGAGAACACCACAGCGCTCAGCTTTGCGGGGACGGCGGGAGAGACGCAGAGCTTCACCGTCTCCACCACCCAGGATGCGGTGGTGGAAGCCGCCGAGACCTTCACGGTGAGCCTGGCGGTCACCGGAACGACGGCGACGGTGACGGCGACCGACACGGCCACCGGCACCATCACCGACGACGACGGCGCAACGGTGACGATTGCCGACGCCTCGGCCGCCGAGGGGGACACGATCCCGTTCACGGTGACGCTGGGCCAAGCGGTTTCGGGCGGCTTTACGGTGACGCCGGGCTTCACCGACGTGACGGCCACCGAGGGGACGGACTACACCGAGAACACGGCGGCGCTCACCTTCGCCGGCACGGCCGGGGAGACCAAGACCTTCACCGTCTCCACCACCCAGGATGCGGTGGTGGAGACGGCCGAGACCTTTACCGTGACCCTGGCGGTCTCTGGGACCACGGCGACGGTGACGGCGACCGATACGGCCACCGGCACCATCACCGACGACGACGGCGCGGCGGTGACGGTTGCCGATGCGAATGGGGAAGAGGGAGATTCCCTGACCTTCACAGTAACGCTGGACAAGGTAGTGGCGGGCGGGCTGACGGTGACTCCGAGCTTCACCGACGTGACGGCCACCGAGGGAACCGACTACACGGAGAACACGGCCGCGCTGACCTTCAACGGCACGGCTGGTGAGCAACAGACCTTCACGGTGGCGACCACCGAGGACACGGTAGTGGAAACCGACGAGACCTTCACGGTGGGTCTGACGGTGTCGGGGACCTCGGTGACGGTGACGGCGACCGACACGGCCACGGGGACCATCACCGACGACGAGGGCACGACCGGCAGCGCCGCGGTGACCATAGCGGACGCCAGCGCAGCAGAGGGTGAGGATCTGACCTTCACGGTGACACTGAACCAGGAGGTATCGGGCGGGCTGACGGTGACGCCGAGCTTCACCGACGTGACTGCAACGTCGGGCACGGACTATACAGAGAACACCGTGCCGCTCAGCTTCACCGGGACCGCCGGGGAGCAGCAGAGCTTCACGGTGGCCACCACCCAGGACACGGACGTCGAGACGGACGAGACGTTTACCGTGAGCCTGAGCGTCTCCGGAACAGCGGCGCCGGTGACGGCGACCGGCAGGGCGACGGGGACAATCACCGACGACGACAGCGCGGCGGTGGCCATTGCCGACGCCTCCGCCAACGAAGGCGATTCGCTCAGCTTCACCGTGACGCTGGACCAAGCGGTAGCCGGCGGACTGACGGTGACGCCCGGCTTCACCGACGTGACTGCAACGTCAGGCACCGACTACACCGAGAACACGACCGCGATCACCTTCACCGGCACTGCGGGAGAAACGCAGAGCTTCACGGTAGCGACCACCCACGACACGGACGTCGAGACGGACGAAACGTTCACCGTGAGCCTGAGCGTCTCCGGAACAACGGCGCCGGTGACGGCGACCGACACGGCCACCGGGACCATCACCAACGACGACGGAAGCGCGGCCGTGACCATCGCCGACGCCTCGGCCAATGAGGGCGACGCGATCACCTTCACGGTGACGCTGGACAAGGCGGTGTCGGGCGGATTGACGGTGACTCCCGGCTTCACCGACGTGACGGCCACCAAGGACACCGACTACACCGAGAACACCACGGCGCTTACGTTCGCCGGCACGGCGGGGGAGACCCGGAGCTTCACGGTCGCCACCACCGAGGACCCGGTGGTGGAAGCCGACGAGACCTTCACCGTCAGTTTGAGCGTCTCAAAGATCGGTGCGGCGGTGTCGGCGACCGACACGGCCACGGGAACCATCAACAACGACGACGGGGGCGGCGGGAATAACGGTGAGCGCGACACCGAGGACAACAGTGCTCCCGTCGCGGTCGGCGACAACATTATAGTTGCGCGAGGCGGGTCGACCTCGTTGGTGTCGAACGGGTACAAGTCCTCCTACCCCGTGAACCGCGGTGTCTATTCAGCCGGCTGGACGGGAGATCCTTCTGACGACACCAACAACGATTGGGACCCGTCGCGGTCGCCACTGTCCCACCTCTTCCTGGAATCCAGCGTGTTGGCCAACGACAGCGATCTGGAGGACAGGATAGACCAGTTGTCGGTGGAACTGGTCACCCCCCCCGACCACGGCCACTTGACGCTGAACAGGGACGGAACCTTCAGCTTTGCGCATGACGGCAGCAGAACCTCTCACGAGGACCGCTTTACCTACCGGGTAAAGGACAGCCACGGCGCCCTGAGCAATGAGGCGACGGCGACGATCACGGTCACGGGGGTCAACGCCGGGCCGGAATCGGAGCCCATTCCGGACCAGGTGCTGATGTTGGGCAAGGACGGGAGGGTGGATTTGCCGAGCTACTTCACCGATCCGGACGGAGACCCGCTGAGCTACGAGGCCCGGGCATTGGATGGAAGCAGCACGGTGGAGGTCAACCTGTCGGACAGCGAGGTGGTGCTTACCCCGATGGCCGTGGCCTCCACCCGTGTCACGGTAACGGCGCGAGACCCCGAGGGCTTGAGCGCAGAGCAGTCCTTTGGAGTGAGGGTCGAGACCGTTCAAGAGCGGCGCAACCGCTTGCTGGAGTTGTCGCTGGCGGCCTTCGGCCGGACCGTAGCCAGCCAGGCAGTGGACGCGATCGGAGAGCGTTTCGAGGTCTCGTCGCGGGAGTCCGTCGCCAGCTTCAGCGGACAGCGGCTCGACTTCAATGCCTCATCGGAGGGTAAGGGCCGAAGCCGGGTGGCCGAGTGGTTGCAGAGTCTGTTGAGTTCGCAGAACAGGGAATCATTCCGATCTGAATTCGTGATCGGAACGCCGGTGGCGGGCCGGCCTGTGCCCGGGCAGTGGGACATGGCCGGACGTCGGAGAGACACCCGGACCGTCTTCTCCCATGGCAGCGGCTTGACGGGCGGCAGCGGTGGGGGAGGGATTGGAGGTGGTTCTCTTCAGTTGGCGACGCCGAGTGGAAGCGGCTTCAACCACTTCTCAGGCCGGAGCCTGATGACCGGCAGCTCCTTCCAGTATGCTCCGGACCAGGACGGTTCCAAGCGAGGAAACTGGATGCTGTGGGGCCAGGGGGTGCGCAGCGACTTCTACGGTCAACCTCAGGCGGCGTTGGGATTGGACGGTCGGGTGGGTGCGGCCTATCTGGGAGCGGACCGTCGCTGGGGATCCAAGGTGGTGACGGGTGTGGCCGCCTCTCACAGCGTTGGAGCCCTGGATTACGCGAACGGGGGAGACGGCGAGAACGAGCTGGAGGTGGGGGCTCGCCTGACCAGCGCCCATCCCTATGTGAAATGGTCTCCTCGGCCGGGACTGGACCTGTGGGGTCTGATGGGCTATGGGCGGGGCGCCGCGGAGTTGGAAGTTGCGGGCGAATCGGTTGAGATGGGCATCGACATCCGCATGGCGGCCTTGGGCGGACGCAGCGAACTGACGCGGCTGGGAGCCGTCGACCTGGCGCTGAAGGCCGACGCCTTCGCCGTGAGTGTCGGCTCGGAAGCCGTGGAGGGTCTGCGGGTGGCTAACGGCGATACCCAGCGGACGCGCCTGATGCTGGAGGGCCGCACCGACTGGTCCTTGTCCTCCCACTCCACCTTGACGCCCAGCCTGGGACTGGGCGCCCGGATGGACGGAGGCGACGCCGAAACGGGTCTGGGGGCGGAGCTGGCCGGGGGAGCCTCGTTTGCCAACCGGCGTCTGGGGCTGGTGGTGGAAGCCGGAGGACACTGGCTGATCGCTCACCAGGACCGCGCTTTCAAGGAGCGGGGCGCCCGCCTGGCCGTCCGCCTGGACCCGGGTGCGGACGGCAAGGGATGGGGCTTGTCCCTGGCTCCCTTGTGGGGGAACAACTCCGGAGGCGGCGAAGCCCTGTGGAGAAACAACCGGATGTTGTCCGCCGGACGCAACCGCATCGATGGACGTGACGGCATGCACTGGCGACCTGACCGCACGCAGGCGGCCCTCAGTTACGGACTGGAGACCTGGGGTGGGCGCGGGCGCCTGGGGCCTTTTGCAAGGATGCATCTGGAGGATACGAACTTCCCCAGCCTGGGAGGCGGCATGCGCCTGGATGTCCTGGGTGCGCCGGAAACGTCAGCGGAAGAGGTGACCGATGGTCTGCGGCTGGAATTGTTCGGCGACTACCGCCGCCCCCGCCAAGACCGGTCTGCCGGCTCGTCTGCCGCACCGGCGCGCTCCGGCCACTACCGTTTCGGCATCGGTTTCGTTCTGGATTTCTGAGGATGGGCGGCCCGAACCCCCGAGACTCTCACGCGAGAACAGGCTTCTTCGAAACAGAGGCGATGGACTGGAATCTTTCCGGTCGGCATCGAAGCGAGCCTACACCGGATCCTCCTACAAGACGCGCCGAAGGATGACTACCGTTTTTCAGGTCAGGGGGTGACCTGCTCCAGGACGGCCACATCCCCGGGGTTCCAGGTCTGGGCGATGATGTAGAGCCTGCCGTCGATCCGGCGCAGCACGGCGTCGTGGATGTGCTGGAAGGTCTCCAGGCCCAGCTCATCCTTGACCATCACCGTGGAAATCACCCGGTCCCCTTCCAGAATATAGATGGGCGCGCCCTTGCTGCGGTCGGGGCCATACAGGCAACCCACCACCGCGTATTTCCCCACGTAGTCGATGTCGATGGGAAAGGAACCGACCGGCAGCCTCAGGGTGGACCGGTAGTGCCCGTAGCGGGTGAAGCGCTCCACCTTGGCGTTGGGCCGGTCCGAAACCGCCAGTTGTCTCTTGTCGGGAGTCAGGGTAATGCCGTGCCCCGTGCCGAACAGGCCGGGGCCGTCGCCCTTGCCGCCGAAAGCCAGATCGTGCCAGGAAACGCGAAAGGGGTCCGTGCCCAGGACTCGGGCCGTCAGGACGTAGTCGAGACTCGAGTAACCCGTGGTCACGTAGAGCGTTCCGTCGAGATGTTCCACGTCGGTGGGAGCAAAATTCCCCTTTCCCCGGAAGTAGTCGTTGACGGTGGGATGATCGAAGTCGTCTGCCGGAGTGGGAGCCTGGAGCGTGTGGACCAGGGCTCCGTCAAGCGTGGTGGTATAAATGTCCCCGGTCTTGTGGGCCGGAAAGGTCAGGTAGCCTGTTCCATCGGCGCCGTACCAGACGGTGACGTTGTGCAGGGCCACTTCCCTGATTGCCTCCGGCGTCTCCAGCAGCCGTATGGTCTTCAGGTCGGCGCTGATCTGAAGAATTCCCGCTCCGGCCAGGGCGAAATAGGTCTCTCCCCTTCCGGGGCGGCGGTCCACCGTAAAGCCTCCGTGGGCGGCGGCCAGGACCTTCCTGGCTTTCTCCGGCAGCCGTTTCGAGGTATGCAGGACCCGAAACTTCATGGCTCCCTGCCCGCTCACCGCTTCTCGAGAAGCCTCTGCCGTGGTGGCGCCTTGCAGCCCGCCGGCCAGCGTATAGGCCACCGCGGACCGGTGGTCATGCGAGAAAAGCGTTGGAGAGCTCGCGCTGAGGCTCAACACAACGGCCCAGGCACAGACAAGGACATGGGTGTGCCGCTTCATGAAATAACCCTCCCCGTTGGAAATGGGAACCGAACGATCTTCCGATTCATACGTTGGGCGCTTGAATTTCCGGCTTCGGCAGGCGAACTTCGATAAACGTGACTCCGACGGTCAGGCCGACTTCGCCTCCCTGTAACGCACCATCAGCTCCAGTTTCTCGATCAGGATCTCGCCGGATATTTCAGCCGGCCGGTCGGCGACGCGAACCCCCACCAGATTTCTGCCCAGGGCAAGCTGGTCCGGCTTCACCTCGAATTCCAGCCATCCGTCGTCGACGCGAGAGGTTCCCAGGTTGAGGTTGTTGATCCTCACTTCAACCCTCTTCTCGATGCCTCGAGCCATGCCGCTGGTCCAGTGAGGCTCCGGACCCGGTCCGCCCACCCGCTCCGGGACCAGTCGGTCCCTGACCATGACGGGGGGATGCTTCCTGCCCTTGGGCAATTGCGCCGCGGCCGGATCGTTCAGCAGCAAACGGAGGCGGAGACTGGCGACCCTGTCGGCCTCTGACGGGATATCGTCTCCCACATTGAGGGTCAGCAGGGTATCCACCCTTCCATTGTTGTCGAGGGGGGCGGGCAACGCCTCCAGCATGTTGGTGTTGGAGTACATCAACCTGGGAGTGGTCCAGTCTTCGGGATTCGGCATCACAATGGTTCCGTGACCGCCTCCCCGTCGCTGAACCACGAAGGTCTTGTCCAGATGGCGAATGACCTCGGCCCCTCCCATCTCGCGGAAGGCCTGCTGATGCATGGGCCAATGGAGTTCTCCCGGATCGGGGCCGTACTTGAAGTTGAAGGTCTGAATGCCGTCGGCGCCCTGCTGGTACCAGTTGGACCAGACTCCCCGAAGGACTTGGATGGGGGGAGCGCAGTAGCCGTCAGAGGAATGGTGATCGTCGATCACGCCCAGCAGCTTGGTGGGCAATCCCTCGGCCAGTTGACGGAAAGACACCAGGTCCACTTCGAAATTGCGGCATCCCAGTGCCAGGATGTCCACCAGTTGCTCCTTGATCCAGGCGCCGACATCCAATCCGTCGAAATGACAGCCCACCAGGTTCTCGGGAACCCGGGCGGCCAACAGGAAGGCCCGGCCGCGGCGGCGCTCCACCTCCAGGGTCATCATCCGGATTCTACGGATGAGATCGGTCAGCAGGGAGTGATTCTCCCAGGCCTGACCGGGAGGGAAAATCGGACACATGCGGGCAAAATCCAGCTCGATTCCGTCGAACTCGTAGACCGTCGCAACCTCTTCCATTTTGCGGAAGACGTAGTCACGCACACCCTCGACGGCATAGTTCCAAACCCCGTTGGGATTCCAGGGCAGAACCATAAGCCAGTCGGGATGTTGCTGCTTGAGCGGGATGGGATTCTGATTGTGCATGTCATCGATGAAGGTTCCCCGCCCCGGAACGAACTGCGGGTCGTTGTCGCTGCCGTTCATGCGTTCGGAGAAGAAAACTTCCAGCCCCCGCTGACGCGTCTCGTCCTGGAAAATCCGAACGATGTCAATCCCTTGCTCGATCCAGCGTTGGTAAGCGGGCTGGTTGTAGGTCGGCAGGATCTTGCTGGGGTAGGCAGCCACGTTGCCCTCCCCCCAGTTCCACCACACGCTGTCGATGCAGGACTGGGGGTCGTCGATGAAGGCGAAGCGACTCTTCACGATGGCATCGATACTTGGATAGATGTCGGGATCGATCAGCAGCACGTCAAAGTTCTTGGCCACCCGCCGGCGTCGGTTGACGGCTTCCAGGTGAAGCGGCGAAAGCCGGACGGGCGGTCTACTTCCACCGGGCCGATCCTCCAGAGCCACGCGGCACCCACTGAGTTGCGCGGCTCCGACCACGCCTGCAACGGCAGCACCCAAGAACTCGCGTCGATCCATGATTTAACCACTCCTCGCAGCCAATGGTCAGGCGTCCTGCTTTCCAGCAGCGCCCGAGGCAACCAATCCTCTGCCGTTGTGACCGGCTGAATGCGCCTATCAGCCTATCACAGCGGCAAGCGGGCAGCGAAAACGAGGTCATTCCCGCGGCAGGCTTTCCCTCGCAAAGTTACTGCTGAACCATTGCGACAATTGGTGGGATAATACCGGGCCGGCAGGCTCCTGCCCGCGCGATTTGGGGTCGCGAGAACTACTCAGCACTCGTCTCCACTCTCCTTTCAGGGGGCTTTCCCATGAATCGACAGCTCGGACCATCCGTCGAGGAATTGATTGATAACAAGCGCTGGTCCGACCTTCGGACTCTGGTGTCCAATTGGCCTGCGCCCGAAACGGCCGAACTGCTGCTGGGAATGGACAAGTCGGACCGCGTCCTGCTGTTTCGCTTTCTTCCCCGCCCCGTCTCCAGCGATGTCTTCGCCCATCTCAGCACCGAGTCTCAGGTCGCACTGGTCAAGGAGTTGACCGACGAGGAAACCCGACAGCTCCTGGCCAACCTGGAACCGGACGACCGCACTCACCTGCTGGAGGAAATGCCGGGACGAGCCACTCAGCGCCTGTTGAACCTGCTGAGCCCCGAAGATCTGGTGGAGGCCCGCAAGCTGCTGGGATACCCGGAAGAGAGCGTGGGCCGGCTGATGACGCCGGATTACGTGGCCGTACGCACCGAGTGGACCATCGAGCGCAGCTTGCAGCACATACGCAAGGTCGGCAAGGGGCTGGACTCCATCGCCACGGTCTATGTGACCGACCCCCAGTGGAAGCTGCTGGACGAGATCGAGCTGCAGCAATTGGTGCTGGCGGCGCCCAGCGATCGAGTCGATGCCCTGATGGACCGCTCGGTCGCCACCCTGTCCCCCTACAGCGACCGCGAGGAAGCCGTGGGTCTCCTGGGCAAGTACGATCTGGTGGCGGCGCCGGTGGTGGACTCCGGCGGAGTGCTGCTGGGCGTGGTGACCGTCGACGACGTCATGGACGTGGCGGAGGAGGAGGCGACCGAGGATTTTCAGAAGTCGGCGGCCGTGGAACCCCTGAAAATGAGCTACGAGGAGGCGGGGGTCTGGTCTCTTTATCGCAAGAGAATCCCCTGGCTGGTCCTGCTGGTTCTGGTCAACCTGGCCGCCTCTTCGGTGATTGCCGCCTACGAAGAAACCCTGTCGGCCGCCATCGCCCTGGCGTTTTTCATTCCCTTGCTCATCGGGAGCGGAGGCAACGCCGGAGCCCAGTCGGCCACCCTGATGGTGCGCGCCCTGGCTACCGGAGACATCCGGGCAAGACAATGGCCCCGAACCGTCCTCAAGGAACTGGCGGTGGGAGGGACTCTGGGGGTCACCATGGGAGCCACGGCCTGGTTCTTCGGTGTGCTTCGAGGCGGGCTGGACCTCGCCATGGTGGTGGGTCTGGCCATGCTGGCCATCGTTGTGGCGGCCAATACGATCGGGGTGGTGCTGCCCTTCCTCTTGAGCCGGCTGGGAATCGATCCGGCCGTGGCCAGCAGCCCCTTGATTACCTCGATAGCCGACGTGGCCGGACTGGTGATCTACTTCTGGCTCGCCTCGGCGCTGCTGGGCAACATGGCCTGAGAGTGGGCTGGACAGGCCAATCGCTGTTCCGATACACTCACCCTCCCCAGTGACCCTCCGCCCCGAATCCCCCTCGGGAAAAGGGGTTTCAGGGCCGGACCGTTTCGATCCGCCGAAAACCGGGGCTGTTGAATCAGTGCCCCCGAAAGGCCATTGCCGATGGCCGAAGCCAGCAAGAACAACCCCACCTCCCCCAACGGCGACGAGTCCGGTCCCGGCCCCACCGATGTCCTGATCATCGGCAGCGGTATTGCCGGAGCGACCACGGCCCTCCGCCTGGCCCGCAATCCCCGGCGGCGGGTGACCGTGGTCACCCGTGAGGAAGATCCCAAGCAATCCAACACGCGCTGGGCCCAGGGAGGGGTGGTGGGACGTGGTATGGACGATGCACCGGAAACCCTGGCTTCCGACATTGTGGCTGCCGGAGCCGGCGCCAGCTCTCCTCAAGCCGCCAGGCTTCTGTCCGAAGAGGGTCCGCGGCTCCTGCAGGAAATCCTGGTGGAGGAGGCGGGGATCCCTTTCGATCGCGGCGATTCGGGCCAATTGGCCTATGGACGGGAGGCTGCCCACTCGCGCAGGCGAGTGGTCCACGTGGGAGACACCACCGGCCTGAGCATTATCGAAGGCTTGATGGCGGCGCTGCGCCGCTGTCCCAACGTCAAGCTTCTCACCGGCTTCACGGCCGTGGACCTCATTACATTTCCTCACCACTCCAGGGATCCGCTGGCCACCTATGAGCCCATCACCTGCCACGGCGCCTACCTGTTCGATCGCCAGGCACGCAGGGTCCACCGGCACCTTGCCCGATTCACGGTCCTGGCCACGGGGGGCCTGGGCCGGATTTTCCGTAACACCACCAACCCCGTTGGAGCCCGTGGCGACGGCCTTGCCATGGCCCACCGGGCCGGCGCCCGCATCGTCAACGCCGAGTACGTCCAGTTCCATCCCACCGCGATGGCAGCGCCGGGCGGGGACAGCTTTCTCATCAGCGAGGCCGTGCGCGGTGAAGGGGGAGTCCTGCTCTCCCCGGATGGCAGGGCCTTCATGGCCGACTACGCCCCCCAGTGGAAAGACCTCGCCCCGCGCGACGTGGTGGCTCGCGCCATTCACCACCAGATGGAAACCCACGGTTACCCGCACGTGCTGCTGGACATCGCTTCGCGGATGCCGGCCGCGGCCATCGAGGAACGATTCCCCAACATCCGGTCCACCTGCCTGGATGCCGGCATCGACATCACGGCGGAGCCGATTCCGGTGGTGCCCGCGGCCCACTACTTCTGCGGGGGGGTATTGGTGGACTCCTGGGGACAATCGAACATCCGAAATCTCCACGTGGTGGGTGAAGCCAGTTGCACCGGCGTCCATGGAGCCAACCGCCTGGCCTCGACTTCCCTGTTGGAGGGATTGGTCTGGGGCAGCCGAGCGGCCGACAAAATGGAAGCCTGCATGAACTCCGGCTCGTTTCTGCCGCCATCCCTGGAGGATCTGCCCCCCTGGGATGACAGCGGACTGGTTTCCGATCCCGACCCGGCGCTCATCCAGGGAGACATGCAGACGATTCAAAACATCATGTGGCACTACGTGGGGCTGGTCCGCAGCGGCGACCGCCTCTCACGCGCCATCCGGGAGTTGCGGCATCTGTGGAACGAAATCGAGACGTTCTACCGAACCACCAAGCTGAGCGACGGACTGATCGGACTGCGCAACGCGGTCGAAGCGGCCCTGATCGTGGCCAGGGCCGCTTTTCACAACCGGCAGAGCCGCGGCTGCCATTACCGGCAGGACTCGGTGCTGGAGGACGGTGACCGCTTGATCTGAGCCAATGAGGCCATGCTGAAGAAACTGGACGAGTACCGCTACCTGATTCCCAAGTCCTACAAGCAGGGAATGAAAGTCGACGGACTGGTCTACGCCAACGAGTCGCTGATTCGGCAAATAGGCAAGGACCTGACCAAGGAACAGGTAGCCAACGTGGCCACCCTTCCGGGGCTGGTGGGACGGTCATTGGCCATGCCCGACGCCCACCAGGGTTACGGGTTCTGCATCGGAGGCGTAGCAGCCTCCGACCTCAACCAGGGCGTCGTCTCGGCAGGCGGGGTAGGCTTCGATATCAATTGCGGGGTCCGCCTGCTGGCCTCTCCCTTGCAAGTGGAAGAGGTCGAACCCAAGCTGCAGCCTCTCCTGAATCAACTCTTTCGCGACATCCCCTGCGGCGCCGGGAAACAGGGATTGCTGAATCTCGCCCCGCGGGACCTCGACCCGGTGCTGGAAGACGGAGCCCAATGGGCGGTGCGGCAAGGGTACGGCGAAGCGGCTGACGAGGCCTTCATCGAGGAGCTGGGCCGCATGCCCGGGGCCGATCCCTCCAGAGTCAGCTCCAGAGCCAAGCAACGCGGACACCGTCAACTGGGCACCCTGGGGTCGGGCAACCACTTCCTGGAGATCCAGAAGGTGGAGGACGTGTTCGATTCGAAACTGGCCGAACGCTTCGGTCTCTACCGGGACCAGGTAGTGGTGCTGATCCACACAGGATCCCGCGGCCTGGGCCACCAGGTGTGCAGCGACTACCTGGATCTGATGCAGCAAGGCATGAAGCGCCATCGGATCAAGGTCATAGACCGCCAGTTGGCCTGCGTCCCCATCAACTCCGACGAAGGCCGGGACTACCTGGCGGCCATGGCCGCCGCGGCCAATTACGCATTCGCCAACCGGCAGATGATCACTTACTGGACCCGCCGGGCTTTCGGCCGGATCCTGGGCAGCCGGCAGCTCAAAGTCGTGTATGACGTCTGCCACAACATCGCCAAACGGGAAGAGCACCGGATCGCCGGCAAGACCAGGGACGTGCTGGTCCACCGCAAGGGCGCCACCCGAGCCTTCCCCAAGGGCCATCCGGCTCTGCCGCGGGAGGTCAAGGACCTGGGGCAACCGGTTCTGGTGCCGGGAAGCATGGGGACCTGTTCCTATGTCCTGGTGGGCACGGGACGGGCGATGGCTGAAACCTTCGGTTCCTCCTGCCACGGGGCCGGGCGCGCCAAGAGCCGCAGCCAGGCCAAGCGGGAAACGCCGGCTGAGAAGCTCCTGGACGAGCTGGCGGCCAAGAAGATCCTGGTACGGGCGCAATCGCGGTCCGGATTGGTCGAGGAAAAGCCGGACGCCTACAAGGACGTCAGCCAGGTAGTGGAAGTGGTCGAACGGGCCGGCATCGCCACCAAGCTGGCCAAGTTGGTTCCTCTGGGGGTCATGAAGGGCTGATCGATACGATTCTACTTGGTCGTAACAGGTAAACTGCGCTAGACTTTAAGGTTCGAAGGCCGGTAAGAACTCCTGTAGAGCGTGACCCGACATTGGCCCCTCAGGGCGAATCGACCGGGTGACGCCAACGACCCGAATGGTCCTGCGAGCGATCCCTCGTTTTCAGAAATCCTTCCAGGCAGTTTACCAGCCACATCACACGGAGGCCCAGGAGTGCGGCGCAGCCTTTCCGGCGTTGAAGCCGCCGTCCCTTACATGGGCTGACCCACGGGCGACCATTCAAACCGTGCTCCGGACCTGAAAGCAAGGCCGCAGCCATTCAGGGTCGCCTTCGAGTCTCGAGCAGGCAAGTCGACCAGACCCATGATTCCCCGTACGGAACAAGACAAGCTTTTGGAGCAAACCCTGACTCCGAGCGCCGACACCCGGGAGGTTGCCCCACGGCCCGGGGCACTCGATGAAGAGTCGGTGGAAGCGCTCCCGGAAGGAGCCAGCCGTTTTGTTGGAGAAGATAGTGACCGGACGTCCCTGGGCAGGAAGACCAGCGACGACGAGTCCGTTGTTTTCGATTCCGGCGAGGGCACCGCCACTCAGGATCGGGAAGACTCCACTCAGTTGGACCTGACGCCTGGCGCCTTGGATCGTGCCAGCGAGACGGACCCGGTGAGTCTCTACTACCAGGAGATGCGGTCGGTTCCGCTGTTGACCCGCGAAGGCGAAGTCGCCCTGGCCAAGCGCATTGAACGTGGCAACCTCCGGATTACCAAAGTTCTGTCCCGGTCGCCCTTCGTGGTGGGTGAAATCCTCCGGCTGGGCGCCCAATTGGAAAGCGGGAAGCGTTCTGTCAACCGGGTGGTCGTATCCAGCGGTGATTTGATCGATGTGAGGCTTCGGGACGCGTTGAACCGGATCAAAAGGATTGGAGAGTTGGCCGAAGAATGGGAGGGGTTGCAACAGCAATGGGCTTCGGCCGACGCTGTCGAACCCGGGGAGCGTCGCCGACTGGGTAGCAGGCTTGCCCGTCACACCATCCTCGTCTCCCGAGCGGTCCGGCGCCTCCGGCTGACCGACGCCGAGCGCAATCGTTTGATCAGGGGTCTCAGGCAGCATTACGAAGACCTGTCCACCAACCGGTCCAAGCCTCGGGCCCCCGGCGGGACCGCAGCCCGTAGCCACCGCAAGCGCCCTTCCGAGACTGGCCGGGAAGGAGTGCGGCGGACCCTGGCCGTCCTCGCCCGAAACAGCAAGATCGTGGCGTTGGCAAAGCGGGATCTGGCTCAAGCCAATCTACGCCTGGTGGCTTCCATCGCGCGGAAATACTCGGGGCGCGGCCTGCCCATGCTGGACTTGATTCAGGAGGGCAATATCGGTCTCATGAGGGCAGTGGACAAGTTCGAATACCGGCGCGGCTACAAGTTCTCCACCTACGCCACCTGGTGGATTCGACAAGCGGTGACTCGAGCCCTGGCGGACCAGGCCAGGACCATCCGCATCCCCGTGCACATGGTCGAGACCATCAACAAGCTGATAAGGGCTTCCAGGGCCCTGGTGCAGGAGTATGGAAGGGAGCCAAGCTCCGAGGAAATTGCGGGCCACCTGAACATCCCCGTAGGCAAGGTTCGCCAGGCGTTCAAGATCGCACGTCAGCCCATCTCCCTGGACACGCCCGTCGGTCAGAACGAGGACTCGGTGCTCGGAAATCTGATCAAGGACGACAAAGCGGCCTCGCCGGACGATCTCCTGAAAAACCGGGACTTGAGAGAGGCTGCCGAAAGCGCTCTGAAGACGCTCAATCCGAAGGAAGAAAAGGTTATTCGGCTCCGCTTCGGCCTGGAAAACGGAGTCACCCACACGCTGGAACAGATTGGAAGGAGTCTGTCCCTGACCCGTGAGCGCATCCGCCAGATCGAGGCCAAGGCACTGATCAAGCTCCGCTGTTCTCCCTCCAACCGCAAACTGCTCCACTTCCTGGATCCCGCCGACGAAGAGTAGTCCCTTCTCGTCAATTCCTTTGTGGCAAGGGAATGCCAAGCTGCTGCAATGTATCCGTCACCGTCGGCCGGCGGAGGCGGATCCTCTCATCGTTCAACAGGTAGGAGAAAATGTATCCCAGGCAGAGAATCACGACTCCGATCAGGAAGCAATAGATGACGGCGCGGTCGGGATATCTGTCCTTGAGGTGCCCGACATAGAGTGGCCCGAAGATCCCTGCCGCCGCCCAGGCCGTCAGCACCGTCCCGTAGATGGCCGACATCCGCTTGGCGCCGAAGACATCCAGAATGAAGGAAGGCATCGTGGCAAAGCCCCCACCGAAGCAGAGCAGGATGTAGCAGACGAGCACCGAGAAAACCCAGGGGTTGCGCTCGGTCATGAGAATTCCGAAAACGACCATCTGGCTGGCGAGGATAATGCGAAACACTCTGATACGCCCGATGCGATCCGACAGCAGCCCCCAAAACAATCGTCCCGCGCCGTTGCACAACGAACTGACGGCGATCAGGGTGGCTCCATAGGCGACCAGGGTCGCAGGCTCGATCGTAGGATCCGACAACCCCCACACATCTTGCAGCAGTGGAGACTGGAAGCTGATCACGGAGATCCCCGCGGAGATGTTGAAGAAGAAGACCAGCCACATGACAATGAACCTGGAGGAGAGCAGGCATTGCCCGATGGATTCCGATTCCTGAGGGGCGGCGCTCCCCGCGGCGCTTCCCGGGCTGGGGGCTGCAGCGGCAGGCGGATCGGAGAGAAGTAGACTGGACGGAATCAGGATGCAAGCGAATATGGCGCCAAGCCAGGCGAAGAGGAGTGACAGATCTCCCCCGGTAAAATACATCATGAGAACGGGCGCCAGCACCTTGCTGAGCAGAAATGCCCCGATGCCGAAGCCCATGACGACAATTCCGGTCGCCAATCCCTTGCGGTCCGGAAACCACTTCGCCGTCGTCGCGACCGGAGTGACATAGCCGAGCCCGATCCCCGCCCCGCCAATCACGCCATAACCGAGGTAGAACAGGAACAGGTTGTCGAGATGCAAGGCCAATCCGCCAATAAAATAGCCCGACGAAAACATCACGCTGCCGGCCGTCGCCAATAGTCGCGGTCCGGTCTTGGGCAGCAACATGCCTGCCCAGGCCGCTGACAGCCCCAGCGTGAAAATGACGATGCTGAAGGCAATGGCGGTATGGGTAAAGGTCCAACCGTAGTCCTGGACCAGCAGTGTCTGGAAAAAACTCCAGGCATACACCGTCCCGAAACAGATCTGCAGCAGCGTGCAGAGCAGGACGATCACAGTCCGAGGGAGTACGACAGGCGGCATGGTCATTCTCACTGCCTCAGAGTCAGATAGGCCGCCCGGACGGAGCACCTTGGGCCTTGTCGGGATCCTTGACCGTCGAGAAATAGAGAAACAGGCGAGCCAGTTGTCCTACCTCGTCGTCGCGAGCCAGGAGCGTGTCGTCCGAACTGTCTTTGTTACGCTCCCGTGCCAGTCTGGCGGCATAGGCGATCACGGAGTCAATGGGCCTTGCGGCAAGCCTGACCAGCCAGATGGCGGAAAAGACCCCGATGATGAAGATAAAGGAAATAAGGTAGACCTGCTGTCCGACCGCCCGTTGGATCTTCAGCGCGATCAGTCCAGTATCCATGCCGATATGCACGGCGCCCGCGACACCGGCAAGGATGGGGCTGCTCACCTCGACGAAGTCGCCCATTCCGGGGAGGTTGCGCTCCACTGCAGCCCTGGAGGAATGATCGCTCTCGGCGATTTCGGCGGGAATTCCGGGGACGAACGTGTGGGCAAGAAACTCGCCGTGTTCGCTGGTGATGTAGATGTAGCTGATTCCCTGGATTTCGATGAACTGGTCGATCAGGGACTGCAGAGCGGACAAGTCGCGATTCAACAGGATGTCGACGCTTGAATCCGCAATCGTCTTTGCGATCCCACGGCTATTGCTCTCATACTCGGCGGACAGGTGGGTATCGACCGTATAGATGCACAGGGCGGAGGTCGAGAGGCTGATCACCGCGAACAGGAAGAAGATGCCCACCAGGGTCTTCTGAAACAGCTTCTGAATTTTCATGACGCAAACCTGTCCTCCCAGCTCTTCAGGGTGACGAAGCGATCGGCTTCGACAACGGTGTAGTAGACCTGTTGCAAGCCCTGTCGCCGATCGGGTCCGAAGGAAACGCGCTCCGCAATGCCGATGTCGAAATCTCTGATGGTAAAGACCGCATCCTCGAGCTTGTCCCGGTCGGGTTGATCGCCCAGGCGTCGAAGGATCTCGACCATCAGCTTGGCGTTGAGAAATCCCTCCAGGCTGACGAAGCTGTGGGAGAATGACGAGTAGTCTTCCTTGAGCACGTGCGACGGAGGTTGAGGATCAAACCGATCCATCATCTCTCGATACTGCTTGACCGCCGGGATGGACGTGTCCTCGTAACTGGGGACGACTTGAGAATTCACCAGGAGATTGGTGTAGCGCCGGCTGTCCTCCCGACCTTCCGTAATCAATTTCAGCAGGTTCTCGCTCCCGACAAAGGAGAGGTTGGCGATGGGGACTTCCAGTCCGAGGTCGACAGCGTCACGCAAGAACGCCGCGCAGGCGGCATAGGAGCCGATACAGATGACCGCGCTCGGGTTCGCCTGCTTCAGTATCTCCACCTGGCGTCGCATACTCCCGGAAAATTTTGCTCCCCGACGATAGGTGGCCTCCCCGACGATCTGCAGACCATGTTGACTCATCGCCAGCCGCACGCCGGCCCAACCGCTGCGGCCATAGGCATCGGCCTGGTAGAACACGGCGATGCGTTCGTTGCCGATCGAGACGAAATTGTCGACCAGACCAGCGGTTTCCTGGCGATAGGAGGCACGAAGGTTGAAGGCAAAATCCCCGTAAGGCGGTTCCCTCTGGGGTTGGGCGCCCGTGAATGGAAAGAACAGGTAGGCGTTTTGTTGCTGGAACTTCTTGAGCATGGGAAGAACACGTGTGACGGTCGGGGTGCCGACGTAGCCGAATAGGGCAAATACCTGATCCTGCTGCACCAGGGTCATGGTGTTGGTGACCGCCGGGTTCGGCTGGTAACCGTCGTCATAGGTCTTGAGTACGACCTTGCGTCCTCGGATGCCGCCGGCCCCGTTCACGTGCTCGAAATAAGCATTGGCGCCTCGGTACAGCTCAATGCCAAGACCGCGTGAAGGACCGGAAAAAGCCGCCGATACGCCAAGAACAATCTCGGCATCGGTGACCCCGGTCTGCTCCGCTCGCGTGTCGGGATTTTTTTCTCCGTTCATGTCAGGCTTCCTCCTTTGGTCGGTCATTCCAAAAGGCTTCGCCCAGGTGTTGAGGCAGGAGAGCCCGGGAATGGCCATGAATCCGCCAAGACCGGAGCCCAGCAACTCCCGTCTCGTCATCCACCGCATGGCAGACACCTCGCTAATGAATTGTCGATTGCAGATTACTGTGCCAAGCACGATCAATGGGCCCATTATACTGAATGCTGCCACTCAGGTGCCTGACGAACTGTCGAATTCCAACCGGGACTTTCTGCTCCGGCCGGTTCTCGCCTCCACGGTTTGGGATCGTTGTTGGCCCGTCGCCCGCACTGCCGTGCGGACCGTTCGGAAGTGAAACAACGGACCCTTGTGGCCCAATTGGAGCATGCACCATGTTCCACAAATCCGGTTCTCTGCTTATGGAACATGGATAGACAGGATGGACCTTAGTACAGGCGGGTGATCTCGTCGGTCTGGAAAGCGGGCCAAGGGACCGGTCGGCCCCCTTCCCTCTCCAGGGCTTCGACACCGCTTCCCTCCTCCAGGACCTCTCCGATGCGGGCCACCGGGATTCCGGCTTCCGACAGGGCATCGCAGAGCCCTCGGCAACCCTCAGAACCGCAGGCAATCAGCAGACTCCCCGAGCCGATCAACCCCAGCGGATTGAGTTCCAACAGCTTACAGATCCGAGCCGTCGGACCGAGAACCGGAATGCGATCGGGATAGACCCGAAGGCGATGTCCGCCGGCGGCGCCCAGTTCCCGGAGGGCCGTCGCCAGGCCGCCTTCGGTGACGTCGTGAAGAGCCCGAACCTCCTTGCAGCCGGCCGCTATCCGGGCCTCCCGCAAAATGCTGATGCCCGGATCGGTCAGGAACCCCCGGCACTGGTCGACCTCATCTTGCCGCATTCCGAGCTCCAGCAGCTTTTGCGCGAACTCACGGGCAATCAGGGCGGTTCCCTCTACTGCCGCGCCCTTGGTGAGAAGGATTTGGTCCCCGGCCCGCATCTTGCGCTTGTCGATGAACCGGGACCGTGAGACCGTTCCCGCCAATTGCCCCACGACAACCGGCCGGGTGACCGCGTCGGTAATCTCGGTGTGGCCGCCGCACAGGCTCACCCCGAATTGGTAGGCGGCCTGCTGCAACTCGACCATGACCTGGCGGACCCGACTCGGCGTTGTCCCGGGCGGGAAAAGCAGAGTGGCCAGCATCCAGCGGGGCCTGGCGCCGCAGGTGGCCAGGTCGTTGGCGTTGACCACCATGGCGTAGTAGCCGATAGCATCGGTGGCAAAGGTGATGGGGTCGGACTTGAGCACCAGCGTGTCTTCTCCGGCCAGGCTGACGACGGCCACGTCCTCCCCCACCCGTGGACCCACCAACACGGATGGATCCGAGCAGTCCAGCACTTTGAGAAATCGATCCAACAGCTCGTTGGGCAGCTTGCCGGCCGGCAGGGGCCGGGAATCGTCCAGGGACATTTTCAAGACTTCCTTAACGGCAGGTCAGGGATAGAGCCCTCTCAGGCGGGTAGCCCTGGCCACTCGCTCGATCCCGACCATGCTGGCTGCCGTCCGCATGGGAATCCTTCTGGCCACGGACAGATCCAGAACCGATTTGAAGCTGTGTCTCATGATGGTCTGCAGCTTCTCGAAGACGTCGGACTCCTCCCAGAAAAGGTGTTGAATGGATTGCACCCACTCCAGATAGGAGACTGTGACTCCACCAGCATTGCACAGTACGTCCGGGATCAGGAACACCTCCTTGGCCTGGAGGATTTTGTCCGCCGCAGGGGTGGTGGGACCGTTGGCCGCCTCGGCAACGATCCTGGCCTGGATCCCGGCGGCGTTTTCCTCGGTGATGGAATCTTCCAACGCCGCCGGGATCAGAACATCGCAGGGACAATGGAGCAAATCCTCAGCCGGCATCGGCTCCGATTCCGGAAATCCCGAGACACTCCCCGTCTGCTCCTTGTACTCGATGAGCTTGCCGGGCGGCAGTCCGTTCCCGTTATAGACACACCCCTGGGAATCGCTGACCGCAATCACCTTGACTCCGGCTTCGTCCAGAAGCCGGGCGACCACCGAGCCGGCGTTCCCGAAGCCCTGAACGCACACCTTCAGAGAGTCCAGCTTCAGCTTGAGGTGCTCGACGGCGCACCCGATGGTGAAAAAGACCCCGCGGCCGGTGGCCTGGGTGCGACCCATGGATCCCCCCAGTTCCAGAGGCTTTCCGGTGACCACTCCCGGCACGCAGTAGCCCTTGTTCATGCTGTAGGTGTCCATGATCCAGGCCATCACCTGGGGATTGGTGTAGGCATCCGGCGCCGGGATATCTTTTTCGGGGCCGATAAAGGGAAGGATCTCGTTGGTATACCTTCGGGTCAGCCGTTCCAACTCTCCATTGCTCATGCTTTTCGGGTTGCAGCAGACCCCGCCCTTCCCACCGCCAAAGGGGATGCCCACGATTGCCGATTTCCAGGTCATCCAGGTCGCCAGCGCCTTCACTTCGTCCAGGTTCACCCTGGGATGGTACCTCAGGCCTCCCTTGGCAGGACCTCTGGCCGTGCTGTGCTGGACCCGATAGCCTTCGAAACGCTCGATGCGGCCGTCGTCCAGTCGGACGGGTACGGAAACGATCAGGCAGCGTTCCGGATACTTGATCTTGTTCCTCACGTCGTCGTCCAGCTGCAGGAGATCGGCCGCCGCCTCGAACTGCTCCATTGCCGTGTCGAATACGCTTTGATGTTTGTCAGTCATGGAGATTCCTCCTTTCTTGAATCGGCCATTCGATAGTAGGGATGCAAACCCCCGTCCCCGGTTTGGCTCAGATTGGGGATAGAGGAGAGTTAAGAGCAAACTGGCACCTTTCCAATCTCGCTTGTCTAAAACAACCGAAAAAAGACAAAAGAAAAAGAGGAATCCACGAAGACACACGAAGGACGACGAAGGGACACCAAGGCGCTGTAGAAGGCCCAAGAGGGATTGGGCGAAGGTCGGCAAGGGGGTCAACGAAGGACACAAGGGACAAAAAGGATTTGTCCGCGAAGAAGCAACAAGGACCGCGGCGGAGCCAGTGGGGGGGCTTCCGACCCCATCGTGATTTAAGGAGATCATTAACATCGATGCACAGGATTCACAGGATTCTTCAGGAAACGGCTGGCTTCCAATGCCGGGAATCCGCAAATCCGCACCGGATCATCGCCCGAGTTGGCTTCTGGTGCAGCAAGCTCTCGTCCTGCTAATCCTGCGCACCGATGTTCAATTAGGTAGAAAACCGTGCTAAGGGAACAGGGTGTTTGTTCCCGACCGGCTATGAAGATTCGTTGTTTCACTCTAAAGGAAAACGGCGAACCACGATTGGACACGAATGAACACCAATAGACTGATTGATGAGGTGTTGATTGGGGGGTGCGACCACCGATATCGAGGGTTATCTACGACGGACACGAAGTCATACCAGGGTAACAGCGTTGCAGAAGCATTGTGGTGCCGCTTCTCGTTCGAGTGAGTCCACCTGGATTCGTGTGAATTCGTGTTCATTCGTGGTTCGTCTCTAATAATGATCGACAGTTTCTTCCTTGTATGATCCGCCCCGTCGTCGGGGACCGGGCTTGTCTGAGAATATGCTGCTTTAGCCGGCTTCCTCGAGAGCGGCGAAGCCGCGGCAGCACTTAGCCGTGGGCGTCAGCCCATGGGAAACATCGCCTATGGGTGTCGAGCCGCGTAGGCGGCGGCAGCAAATGCCGGTGAGCGCAAGTGAAGCACAAGCCGACGCAAGGATGAGCCTTTTGCAAAATTCGGCAGCGTGACCTTTGCCGGGAATGGCCACAAAAAGCACAAGAAACACAAAAAGAGCAGAACACTGAAAGCCTGCAAGACGTTGACTCCCGAACCCGTCGCACAAGTTCCGCGCTATCTGCATACATCCGGTCAACGCGTCGCCATGGGGATCAACTTCGGATTGCCAAGACTCGAAATCACGAAATTCGTTTTGTGACTTTTGTGCTTTTTGTGGTGAACTCCCCTTTTCCACCAGGTCGCACCCGACTATTGAAATAGGCAGAACATCACGATTGCCGGCAAAACGACCTGTCCCACTGCCGATATTGCAAGAGGCTCTCTCGCATGATCTGCACGGCAGGGCTGCGGCCCGGCAACCCGACACGCTCTCTTGAGGAGCAAGAGTGAATGGGAGAACGCCCACCCGGGAGCGCGGGCGTCTCGCCCGCATAGGACTTGGCACCATAGTAGCGAACCCTGCAAGGGCCGTTTGGTGCTCTGTTCGAAGGAATGCCCCTGGATCGCAGGCTGCTTGCAGGAATAAGGTTGCGGGCGGGACCCACCCGGGAGCGCGGGCGTCTCGCCCGCATAGGACTTAGCACCATAGTAGCGAATCCTGCAAAGGCCGGTTTGGTGCTCTGTTCGAAGGAATGCCCCTGGATCGCAGGCTGCTTGCAGGAATAAGGTTGCGGGCGGGACGCCCGCGCTCCCGGGTGGCTCCCTCCCATGACGTCGGGATATCAAGGTCACGATATCGCAGATACATTCGGGCGCGGTTGGTCATTGAAGGTGGTCCATCCCAATTCGTGTCCATTCGTAGTTCGTCTTTAAAAACGATCGGCAGTCTCTTCCTCGTATGATCCGCCCCGTCGTCGGGGCCCTGCTTGCCTGAAACAAACGAAAAAGAGTGATCCACGAAGACACACGAAGGACCTCGAAGGGCCACTAAGGTGTTGAGGTTAACCGCGACGGGATGCCAAGGTCGCGAAGGGATGATCATTTCCGATTGTTTTACTCTCGTATGAACCGCACTGCAAGTCGGGGCTGGACCAAACATGCACGCCGGTCTTGGCCGGAAGTCCTGCCCTGCAATCCCATCGCCTTTCGAGACCGATTGAGATACACTGGAGTCAACCATGGCTTTGAACCGGAGGGGAACCCATGTGGGGCGTCAATCCTGTCACCGTTTTTTTCATTCTGGTGGTTGTCCTGTGGTTGATCAACTCGATCAATGTCCTGAGGGAATATGAACGAGGTGTCATCTTCAGACTGGGGCGCCTGCTGTCGGAACCCAAGGGGCCCGGCCTGATCTTCGTCTTCTGGCCCATCGATCGCATGGTCCGGATTTCCCTGCGAACCGTCGCTTTGGACGTGCCCACCCAGGACATCATCACCAGCGACAACGTTTCTGTAAAGGTGAATGCCGTGGTCTACTTCCGCGTGCTCAACGCCACCAGGTCGGTGGTCGAGGTTGAGAACTACCTCTATGCCACCTCCCAGCTTTCCCAGACCACTCTGCGTTCCGTGCTGGGCGAGGTCATGCTGGACGACCTGCTCAGCCGGCGGGAGACGCTCAACATGAAGCTCCAGGCCATCCTGGACAAACAGACCGACCCCTGGGGAATCAAGGTCTCCCTGGTGGCAGTCAAGGCGGTGGACCTGCCGCAGGAGATGCAGCGGGCCATGGCCAAGCAGGCCGAAGCGGAGCGGGAAAAACGGGCCAAGATCATTCACGCCGACGGCGAGTTTCAGGCGGCCGCCAAGCTGGCCGACGCCGCCCGAGTGGTGTCCCGGCAGCCGGTGGCTCTTCAGCTCCGTTACCTCCAGACCCTGACCGAAATCGGCGTCGAGAAGAACAACACCCTGGTGTTTCCCCTGCCCCTAAATCTCCTCGATGCCATCATGAGCCTGAAGAAGGAGTCCTGACTCCTCCCGGTTGCGGAACAGCCGCTTGGGGTGAACAGGGGGGCTCAGACAAGTGCCTCTCCAGGTTTGACACCGGATCGGCCGGATTTCTATACTGGATTTGTGGCCGCTACCCCAACTTCAACCCAGGTCTGATCCGGTGACCGGTCCCAGCAAAACCGACAGGTGCGGGGCTGCCAGGCAGCATTGGCGCCGCGCCGCGGTTGCCGTCACCCTCATCTTCGCTTCATCCACGCTTCCCGCCGACTCATCCCCCGCGGATGCTCAAGCCGAAACGCACCTGGCCAACGCTTCCCGGTTCATTCGGGATGGAGACCTGCGGAATGCCGAGACCGAGTTGCGACGGGCGGTAGAACTGGTTCCCGGCAATCCCTCTTATCTTGCCAGGCTGGGCCAGCTTCTGGGAATGCAGAACAGGATGGAGGAAGCCGCCCGCTACTACCGTCGGGCGTTGAAACTGGCTCCCGACAGCGCCGCCATTCGTCGCAATCTGGCGCTGACCCAATGGTCCCGGCGCCGGTTTGCAGAAGCCAAGGCCAATCTGGAGCAGGTGCTGGCCAAGGTTCCCGGCGACCAGCTCACTCGGTTCCTGCTGGGAATGATTCTGGTAAATTCCGGAGAGTATGCACGTGCGGTGGAGCTCCTGGCGTCGGTGCCTGAACGTGTGCGCGGCCAGGGCGAAGCGGTGGCTGCTCTGGCCAGGGCCCAATATGCCCTGGGCAAGACGGATCAGGCCCGGGCAACTTTGGAATCGATGGCGCTCAACCGGTCATTGCCCCCCGGCGATGTCTTTGCCTGCGCCACGACGGCAGCCAATGCCGAAGATTACGCCACCGCCGAGAAGCTCTTCCTGTCCATCCGTTCCACCTATCCCGAGGCCGCGGCGCTAAGCTACCAGATCGCCCTCATGCAGCTTCGGTCCGACAGGATCGACCGCAGCCGCCAAACTCTGCTGGAGGCGATCGAGAAGGGCCAACCCTCCGGACCGATCCACAATTTGCTGGGTCACTGTTACGCGGCTCAGAACCAGTTGCAGAGCGCCGTTGCCTCCTTCGAACGGGCCATGGAGCTGGAGCCGGCCGAGGAGTCCCACTATCTGGATGCCGTGCAGTTGCTGGCCGAGCATCAGATTTGGCGGGTCCTGATACGAATTGCCGAAAAGGGAGTGGGCCGCGTTCCCCGCTCCGACCGTCTCTATCGAATGAAGGGACTGGCTGAAACGGCCATGCTCTACAGTGAGGATGCCGTCCGATCCTACCGCCGGGCTCTCGAAATCAATCCCAACTCGGCCAAAGCCAACTTGGGGCTGGCCATAGCCCAGCGAACAGCGGGAAGTCGGGAGGATGCCGCCGCCACCTTCGAAGAGGGCATCCGGAAGTTCCCCTCCCACGGAGCCCACTATCAGGAATATGGCCTGATGCTCCTCAAAGCCGGAGAAACCGGGGACGACGGCGCCGTGAAACGGGCCGTTGGCCTGCTGCAGAAAGCCGTCAAGCTGGATGCCTCTCTTCCCGTAGCGCATTACCAGCTCGGTCGGCTGGCCTTGGAGAGGGATCGAGCCGGCGAGGCGCTCCCCCATCTGGAAACCGCCGCCAGGTTGAGTCCCGATCAGAGCAGGGTTCACTATCTGCTGGCGCGGGCCTACCGCCGCCTGGGGCGGGGCGAGGAAGCGCGGTCCCATTTGAAGACCTTTCGCCGGATGAAGGAGGCCGAGGAGTCCAGGCGAGAGTCTGACGCGGGACCGGAGTTACCCCGGTCATCCAATGAACTGCCGCTTCAGGACCCCCAAGCCCTTGCAGCGGTCCTCAGCCACCACTACAAACAGGGAAATGGAGACCAGGCTCGCCAGATTTTGGCTGAGATGTCCGAGAAGACCTCGGTGGACCCTCAGACCCGGTTGCTCTATGGCCGAATTGCCGGAGAGGCGGGAGACTACGAAACCGCCGAGAGGCTGTTCAACTCCATTGGCTCGAATCATCCTGACCCTCTGACCGTGGGCTACCATCTCGGCTTGGTGCAATTCCGCACCGGCCGGTTCGCCGATTGCCAACAAACCTTGGTCGAGGTTCTCTCCGGAGAGCAGGGAAACAGCAAAATCCAAAATCTCCTGGGCCACTGCTATCAAGGGCAGGAAAAGGTGGGGGAAGCCCTCGCAGCCTTTCAGAGAGCCATAAGCCGGAATGCGACCGAGGAATCCAACTACCTGGACCTGGTCCGGCTTCTTGCAGACGAGGGTCTGCTGAACTATTGGCTCGAACCGAGCCGAGGCCCCCGGCTTCGGTGGCATCTGGCTCTCCAGGCTCTCGACCAGGGCGTCGAGAAGCATCCGGCTTCAGCTCGCCTCTTTGAGACCAGGGGTTTCGTTCAGGCCAAGCTGGACTATACCCGGGGGGCCATACAGTCCTACGCCCGGGCCCTCGAACTGGATCCCGGTTCCGCCAAGGCCCACCTGGGGCTGGGCGTGGCGCAAAGGCTGGCAGGCAAAACCCGTGAAGCCGGAGAAACCTTCCAACGGGGCATCCGGCAGTTTCCTCTGAATGCCTCTTTCTACCATGAATACGGCCTCCTGCTGGCCAAAGTGGGCGATTCGGGAGATGAAGCGGCCCGATCCCGTTCGGCCGATCTGCTCAGGAAGGCCCTGGACCTGGATGCCTCCCTGGTCGAGCCCCACTATCAACTGGGCCAATTGGCTCTGGCGCAAGGAAATCCTGAAGAAGCGGCCCGGCATTTCGAATCGGCTGTTCGACTCGCGCCCCGGGAGAGCAAGCTGCGCTACGGCCTGGTCCGCGCCTACCGGAGACTGGGACGCCAACAGCAAGCCCGGGAACAGGCCGAAAAATATCGTCAGCTCAAGGCCGCCGAGGAAGCCCAGGGAACACCCCCTCGGTGAGCTTGAACGTGGGCGCCTCTGGGCGATGACTGTTGTCAATCAATGGCGAGCCGTGCCCCCGCCCTGCCGGGCGGATCATTCGAGAGTGAAACGCCCGGATTATTGAACATCGATAGACAGGATTAACAGGATGAGAAGCTGCCGCGCAGGAAGGAGAGGCCGCCCGTCAGATTCCTGAGAGGTCGTCAGCCGGATGGCACCCCCTGGGAGCGCGGGCGTCCCGCCCGCATCCTTTCCCCGCCGACCCGGCGGGCGACCCTCCCGGCGGGCGCCGCCTCAGCCGGGGCGGAAGGAGAGCCGTGGCGCCGTTCCCGCTTAATCCGGATGGGGGAGTCGGGCCGGGCTGCGCCCGGCATGGTGCGGGCGGGACGCCCGCGCTCCCAGGAGGTCCTCCTCCCATCACGATTGCCCCTTCAGTGGGGATGGCAGTAGTGGTACTAATGTAGTATCATATCGAAGTGCCCCCGAAAATCCGCGAACTAGTCCAAAGCCTTGAAACTGCCGGGTTCCGGAATCGTGGTGGTAAGGGCAGCCATCGAAACTTCAGGCATTCCAGGGGCGCGCAGATAACGATCAGTGGCTCTTTGGGTTCGGATGCGAAGCCGTACCAGGAAAAGGCGGTGAAAGCAGCCATCGCCAAGGTGTCGGAATGAAGAAATCAGCTCAATATCGAAAGATCGTGGAGTGGTCCGAGGAAGACCGCTGCTATGTTGGCCGGTGCCCGGAACTCATGTTTGGTGGTGTGCACGGAAAGAATGAACAGAAGGTATTTGCCGAATTGTGCGCTGTTATCGAGGAGTGGATAGAAATTTCAGAAAAGGACAATGAACCGCTCCCTCCCGGGTTGGCTGGAAAAAAGTACTCGGGGAAGTTTAACCTTCGAGTGGATCGAGAGTTGCATGAAAGCCTGGCGTTGGCAGCCATGAAAGAAGGCAAGAGTCTGAATGCATACTGCGCCAAAGCGCTCGAAAGCACGATCAACGACTAATCCATATACCAACAGGACTAAGCATGTACAGTAAGCGGCGATTTTCAGATGGCCTCATAGTGGCCGGTTGAAGGGAAACGTCCGCCTGGCGTCCCGCAACCGAACCCAGCCGTTAGATTTCACGGTGCAAACGTTGTGAACAAACTTGGCGTACGCACACGGAAAAGGGTGTAGATGTTGCTCTCGCTACAAGGATTCTCAGGCACGCATCGAATCGAGCCTTTGACACAGCCGTAGTGGTTTCTGGAGATAAGGATTATCTCGGAACGGTTCGGGCAGTAAAGACTCTCGGGCTTCGCGTGGAGATCGTTTCCTTCCGGCGCAGTCTATCGAACGCCCTAGCGGCGGAATCCTCCGCCCCAGCCCTATTCCTAGACGAGCATCGCTCACAACTGGAACGAGTCGTGCGAGACGAGGAAGCAGAGAGACTTGAGACTGGCGAGGATGAGAATAGCTAACTATGGGGTCGAGAGGCACTTGATAGAGTGCTGTGCGCTTTACCACGCGCCTCATCCTGAGCGCTAGTTTACTTGGGTGCAACTGACTGTCTAGATCCAAGATCCCAAGAATTCAACCCCTGCAATAGTCAAGGAATCCAAAATGGCACAATGCAGATGGTGCGACAAGAAAGGCCTATTCTTATCGGTTGATTCCAACGGACTCTGTCGAGACTGCCAACCATTGATCATCGAGGTGGAGAGCAAAGCACGTGTTCTTATTGACTCGATGCGGTTGGCGCACGAAGGAAAGACGTTTGGCACTCGCCTGTCTCGCTGCGACCTCACGATTGAGCATGGGGAGTACCTTTCCAAGTTCGAACACAAGGGTGTCCGAACGGTATCGCCTTCTCCATCCGTTATCCTAACGGAGTATCGTGCCCTGCGGACGGAGCTCATTATTGAGGAAGCCAACACTGTAGCTGACAAGGCATTCGGGAAGTGTAGCGTGGCCTCGACACCAAGCGCAAAGGAGCGTGCCCTCGCGGCTGGCATCTTGAAGGTACGCGAGGTCACCGAAAGTCTTGGCAGCGCCGGGGACGTTGTTGAATTACTGGAATAACTTGTAGAGAACGCGTAGGAGACGTTATTGAATCAAAGCAATTCAGGAGCGGCCGATCGAAGTTATTCCAGTAATTCAACAACGTCCCCTACTCGATTCCCCTACCTGCGGAATTTTGCAAAAGGCTCCATCGATAGACAGATTATGCAGAACATTGATGCGTGATGCATGGTGTGCTAGCATCACCCCCTGTGGTCTTCCGGTTGGGATTCATCCATGCGAACGACTCTGAATATCGACGATGACTTGCTGATTGCCGTCAAGGAAGTCGCAAAACGCGAGTCGAAATCGGCCGGTGCAGTGATATCGGACATGCTCCGGCATTCGCTGGCTCCCACCGGCCGGGACGGACTGGAGAGCCAGACAGAAGAGCCGGGTGCCGAGTTCGGCTTTCGTCCGTTTCCCAAACGTGGCGGTGTCCTCACCAACCAACTGATCGACCGGCTGCGCCAAGAGATGGGCGACTGATGCGAGCCTTGCTGGACGTTAACGTCCTGATCGCGTTGCTGGATGCCGAACACCTGCATCACGAGCCCGCCAGGCGTTGGCTGAGAGACAACATCCAGCACGGTTGGGCGACCTGCCCAATCACCCAGAACGGGTGTTTGCTGATCATGGCCCACCCGACCTATCCCAATAGCTTGGCAGCGTCCCTCGTTGCCGGACGCCTCTGTGAGGCGACGGCCACCAGCCATCATCAATTCTGGCCCGATCAAACCAGTCTTCTGCACCCGGGCGTTGTTGATTGGAATCAGGTGATTGGTTCCAAACAGATCACCGATGTTTATCTTTTGGCGCTGGCCGTCGAACGGCAGGGCCGGTTCGTTACATTCGACGCCCGCATCTCGCCAAGCGTGGTTCCGGGAGCCAACCCCCAGTCCTTCTACGTGATTTGACCCCATCTCTCGGCTTCCATGCCTCAATTTCCGGCCTTTATCGTGGATAACTCTTTTGGGTCCTTCGCCGATCGTCGCTCAGTTGTTTCTGCCGGACAATCCCCTCGGGAACTCTTCAGCGACGTTTCCAGCCAGGCCGGCATCACCTGGAGACATTTCAGCGGTCAATCACGGGATCGCTTTCTCATTGAAGCCTCCTGCGACGGCAAGGACAGGAACAGGAGCAAGAACCGATGAGACAGACCGCCACCTTGATCACCGGTGCCAGCGGTGAAATGGGGCATGGGCTCATTGGCCGGCTGGCGGATGAAGGCGTCGACGACCTGGTCTCCCTGGATATCCGGCCCATCGACAACCGGATCGGAAGTCAATGCAAGGCCTGCGTCAACGGAGACATTCTGGACGAGAGACTGCTGGAGCGGATGCAAAGCGAATACGAGATCCACACCGTCTATCACCTGGCGGCTCTGCTGTCCACGCGGGCCGAGTTTACCCCCGATGCCGCCCACCGGGTGAACGCGGGCGGCACGCTGAGACTGCTCCAGATGGCCGTCGAGCAGTCTCAGTGGCACGGCCGCTCGGTGAAATTCATGTTCCCCAGCTCCATCGCCGCCTACGGACTCCCCGGCCGGGCTGTCAAGCAACGCACCGGAAAGGTCAGGGAAACGGAGTGGAACTTCCCCACCACCATGTACGGCTGCAACAAGCTCTACTGCGAGCATCTGGGGCGCTATTACGCCAACCACTACCGGCAGTTGGCGGCCGATTCATCGAGCCGCGGAATCGACTTCCGCTGCATCCGGTTCCCCGGGCTCATCAGCGCCGTCACCCTGCCCAGCGGCGGCACCACCGACTATGCTCCGGAGATGATCCATGCCGCCGCTAGTGGGAAGAGGTACGGCTGCTTCGTGGTCCCCGACACCCGCCTCCCCTTCATCGTCATGCCGGACGCCATCAACGCCCTGCTGCAACTCCAGAAGGCCCCTCGGGACAAGCTCCGTCAGACCGAGTACAACGTCAGCAGCTTCAGCATGACGGCCGCCGAAATACAGCAACGCATCCTCGAGGAGTGGCCTCATGCCGAGATCGACTTCGACCCCGACCCAAAGCGCCAGGGCATCGTGGATTCCTGGCCGGCTGAAGTGGACGATTCGGCAGCCCGCACCGATTGGGGCTGGTCGCCCCGCTACGACAAGGAGGCCGCCTTCAGCCGGTACCTGATTCCTCGAATCAGGAGCCGGTATAACGTTTAGCTAAAAGGCTTCGAGCTTCCCCTGGGCCAGGGCGGGCAGGCTTCGGAGCTGTTCCCGGGTTCCGAGAACGATCATCCTCAGACCGGCTGTCAATCGGGTATCGCCGGAGGGGCTGGCGTTGATCCCGCCATCGGTCAGCTTGCAGGCCAGAACCGTGACGCCGAAGCGAGCGCGCCACCGGCACTGCTCCAGGGTCTGGCCCACCAGCGGCGAGTCCGGCGAGAGTCGGAACTGCTCCATGTGGAGCTCGAGGCCGCCCCCGTAGGCCACTTCATCCAGGAAGTTTGCCACTTCGGGCCGGATCAGCATGGCGACCATCCTGCGGCCGCTGAATTGATAGGGCAAGATCACCCGGTTGGCGCCGGCTTTCACCAGCTTGCTTTCCGACTGCTCGTCGATGGCCCGGGCCACGATCAGGAGGTCCGACCTCACGCTGCGCGCGCTGAGCACGATGAACACGTTCTGGGCATCGGAATCGGCCGCCACCAGCAGACCGCGGGCCCGCTCGATTCCGGCTTGAGCCAATAGAGCTTCGTTGGCAGCGTCCCCCTGGAGCGCCGGGAAACCGGATTGGTCCACCTGGCTGATCTTTTCGGGCAAGGGATCGATCACGACGAAGGGCAGGCCTTGGGCGTCCAATTCCTGAGCCACGTGGCGGCCCACCCGGCCGTAGCCGCAGACGATGACGTGATCGGAGAGTTTGTCCAACATGCGGAGCAAGCGTCGTTTTTGGAGGTAGGCCCGTCCTTCGCCGGAGAGCAGGAAATCGGCCATGCCGCTCAGCAGGTACATGGCCAGCCATCCGGCTCCCAGAATGAGCACGATGGTGAAGAGCTTGCCACCCGGCGTCAGAGGCTTGACTTCACCGAAGCCCACCGTGCTCAAGGTGATCACTGCCATGTAGAGGGCATCCAGCAGCTCCATGCCCTCCAGCAGCCAGAACCCTGACGCACCCAGCAGCAGCAGGCCGACCAGGGCAACCGCCGTTTTCCAGAAGCGCCGATGAGGGTGGGAGACAACCCGCCTTTGCACCAGGAACCCCTTGATCGACCCGGCAGTTCTCAGGATCAGCCAACTCGACGGAACGATAGCATAATTCCAACCAATTCAACCAAGAGCCCCTCGGCCACCACCAACGTGGAGGGGTTTCGGGAGACCGGCAAAACCCGCGCGGGCGTGTAGAATAGCAAGTGGAATATTTGTGATTGTTGATTTCTGATTGTTGACTGCGGAGCAAGGCCAACCGATGTTGCTTCAAATTAAAAATCCAAAATCAACAATTCCAAAATTCACGATACTTGACTCATCTATCGACGTCGATTCGACTCAATAGCGCTGGAGAAACCGTCCCAACCCGCCCCTCCCCGGAAGCCACCACGCGCCACAGGCCATGGACCCTCCCAAATTGAACATCCTGCCGGACCCGGGCGAGCCAAGCAGTCATAGCCCTTCACATCCCAAGCCCAACGCCGTGCGGGACCCGGTGTGCGGCATGTGGGTCGACCCCAAGACCGCGGCCGATTCGTACGCCTTTGGCGGACAGACCCATTACTTCTGCCGCCCGCATTGCCGCGCCACATTCGAGGCCGACCCCGATCGCTATCTGGGCAGCCGGGAGACCGCCGCGGGCCCGGCCGCCACCACCGAATCACCAGACTTGAAAGACCACGGCCAACCGGCGGCCTACACCTGCCCCATGCACCCCGAGGTCCTGGCCGATCGACCCGGAGCCTGTCCCTTCTGCGGCATGGCACTGGAACCCAGAGCGGTTACCCTGGAGGAGCCCGACAATCCCGAGCTGTCCGCCATGGGGAGCCGTTTCAAGGTCAGCCTGGTTCTGACGCTTCCCATCTTCCTGCTGGCCATGTGGGAGATGATCGGGGGCAGCCTCCCGCAGCCGCACCGGCTGGCCGGGGTCTCGGCCTGGATTCAGTGCCTGCTGGCCGCCCCCGTGGTCTTCTGGGGGGGATGGCCGCTGCTGGAGCGCGGGTGGACTTCCCTGGCCCACCGCAGCCCCAACATGTTCACCCTGATCGGACTGGGCACAGCCACCAGCTACCTCTACAGCCTGGCGGCCACGCTGGCCCCCTCCCTGTTCCCGGATGCCTTTCGGGGTCCGGACGGAGCCGTTCCCGTTTATTTCGAAGCGGCCGCCGTCATCACCACACTGGTGCTGCTGGGACAGGTGCTGGAGCTTCGGGCCCGGCAGCGGACCGGCAGCGCCATCCGCTCGCTCCTGAGCCTGGCCCCCGAAACCGCACACCGATTGCGCGAGGACGGAGCGGAGGAGGAAATTCCGCTGGACCGCGTCTCCGTCGATGCGCGCCTGCGGGTTCGACCCGGGGAGCGCATCCCGACTGATGGAGAGGTCCTCGAGGGCGCCAGTTCGGTGGATGAATCCATGCTGACCGGCGAGCCCCTTCCGGTCCAGAAACTTCCCGCTGACCGGGTGACCGGCGGCACCATGAATCAGACCGGCAGTTTCGTCATGCGCGCCACCCGGGTCGGACAGGACACCCTGTTGGCCCGGATCGTCCGGATGGTGGCCGACGCCCAGAGGACAAGCGCGCCCATCCAGCGCTTCGCCGACGCGGTGTCTGCCCGCTTCGTCCCCGCGGTCCTCCTGGTCGCGCTTCTGACCTTTGTGGTCTGGAGCCTGCTGGGGCCGCAGCCCCCGATGGCTTACGGACTGATCAATGCCGTGGCCGTGTTGATAATCGCCTGCCCCTGCGCTCTCGGCCTGGCCACCCCCATGTCCATCATGGTGGCGACCGGACGGGGAGCCGGCTCCGGCGTGCTGGTCAAGAATGCCGCGGCCCTGGAAGCCCTGGACAGCGTGGACACCCTGGTTCTGGACAAGACGGGCACTCTCACAGAAGGCAAGCCCCGGCTGCGGACCCTGGCGGCCCTGCCGGGCTGGAGCGAAGAGGAGTTGTTGTCGGCGGTGGCCAGCCTGGAGCAGGCCAGCGAGCACCCCCTGGCAGGGGCCATCCTGGAAGCGGCCAAGAGCCGCGGCCTCGATCTGGACCCCGTCCAGGAATTCCAGGCCGTTCCCGGGAGAGGGATTCGGGGACGCGTCCGCGGACGGTCCCTGGTAGTGGGCAACGCCAGGATGCTGGAGGAACTGGGGATCGAAGCGGGGGCGCCCCATCACCGGCGGGACAGCGTGAGGGAGTCGGGCCAGGCCGTGGTGCTGGTGGGCACCGACGGCCGACTGGCCGGATGGCTGGGGGTGGAAGATCCCGTCAAGAGCTCCGCCAAGGAGGCCGTATTCCGGCTGCAGCATTCGGGGCTGCGCATCCTGATGGTCACCGGGGACCACCGAAAGTCCGCCGAAAGAGTGGCGTATGAGTTGGGGATCGACCAGGTCGTGGCCGAAGTGGATCCCCAAGAGAAGGGAGCGATCGTCAAACGGCTGCAAGCGGCGGGCAAGCGGGTGGCCATGGCCGGCGACGGCATCAACGACGCCCCGGCACTGGCCCAGGCACAAGTGGGCATCGCCATGGGGGGCGGCACCGACGTGGCTATCGAGAGCGCCGGGATCACCCTGGTGGGAGGGGACCTGGGAGGCCTGGTTCGGGCCTTCCAACTCAGCCGACGGACCATGCGCAACATTCGCCAGAACCTGTTTCTGGCGTTTGTCTACAACCTGCTGGGCATTCCGGTTGCCGCCGGCCTCCTCTATCCGCTCTTCGGCCTTTTCCTGAACCCCATGATTGCCGCCGCCGCCATGACCTTCAGCTCCCTGTCTGTCATCGGCAACGCCCTGCGCCTGAAACGCCTGGTGCTGTGAGGATCGGGAATTCGGATCTTTCCTCCGGTGGCGGCCGGGAACCGTTGCGCCTCTCTCCAATCAAGGGGTACAGTAGTGCCGAGCCCGGCTAGTGCGGGCTGCAGGTCAGGTTGCGAGCAGCCGTGCAGGAATCGGGAGGCAATGGATTGACTTTCGCCGAATACCACAGGCGTAGCAGGCGCATTCTCCACACACTGGGACTGCCGCTGCTGGCAATGACTCTGACCTCGGCGGGACTGACGGCCGGCGATCGGCATTCGCCTCGGGAGATTATCGACCGAGTGGACCGCGTGTTGCGAGGGGCTTCCAGCCGCGGGGTGGCCACCATGAGGGTGATCACCCGGCACTGGGAACGGAGCCTGACCATGGAGGTCTGGTCCCTGGGCACCGATTACTCCCTGGTCCGTGTCCTGTCTCCCGCCAAGGAAGCCGGCACAGGCACCCTGAAAGCCTCCAGGGATATCTGGAACTACCTGCCCAAGGTGGATCGCACCATCAAGATTCCCGCCTCCATGATGATGGGGTCCTGGATGGGATCCCACTTCACCAACGATGACCTGGTCAAGGAAAGCCGCCTGGTCGAGGATTACGAAATAGAAACCACCTTTGAAGGAACTCGCGAAAATGTCACGGTCTGGGAATTTACCCTGAACCCGAAGCCTGAAGCCGCCGTGGTCTGGGGAAAGATCGACTACCGGGTCCGTCAACGGGACTTTATGCCTCTGCAGGCGCGCTACTTCGATGAAGAGAGCGAACTGGTGCGAACCCTCACCTTCAGTGACTTTCGGCGCATGGGAGACCGCCTGGTTCCAACCCACATGGACATGCAACCCCAAGACAAACCCGGTGAGCGAACCAGCGTGAGCTACGCCGAGCTGCAGTTCGACCTGAAAATCGACAAGTCCTTCTTCTCCCTGCGGACCCTCCGGCGCGGGAGGTGAGCGGCCATGGCTCTGCCTTCCTGGTGGCTGATCGGCTGGCGTAATCTCGGCCGCAACCCCAAACGCACCTTCATCACGGCCCTGGGCCTGGCAGCCGGCTACTTTGCCGTCATCTTCATGGTAGGCTTCGCCGACGGACTCAAGGTGGAGATGATCGAAAACGGCACCGGCCTGATGACGGGGCAGATACAGATCCACTCGCCCCGCTACAGGCCGGACCGCAGCCTCTACGAGACTATCGGGGGCCGTGCCGGAGCCGACTTCGAAGCCGTAATCCGGACTGCGGTCCGAGACCCCGCCGTGGTCGGGGCCGCTCCCCGAGTCTACGGCGCGGGGCTTCTGAGCTCGGGACAATCCACCAGGGGTGGCATGCTGATGGGCATCGACCTCGATCGCGAGCCCGGGGTCAGCCGCCTCATGAATTCTCTTTCGCAAGGGCGGGCTCCAGCCCCGGCAGCCAACGAACTGATGATCGGAACCGAGATGGCCCGCCGGCTCGAACTGCAGGTCGGCAACGAGGTCATCCTGGTGGCTCCCGCCGCAGACGGCTCCATGGGCAACGACATTTTCCAGGTATGCGGGCTCTACCGGACGGGAATGGCGGACCTGGACGGCGCCTTCGCCCTGGTGCCGATCCGGTCGCTGCAGCGTTTGCTGGCTCTCGATCCGGGGAGGATTCACGAGATCGCCCTCTCTACCGCCGATCCCTGGCTGGCTCCGGAAGCCGGCCGACGGCTGGTTGCCGGCCTGGCGCCCCTGGGGGTAGAGCTGGAGGTCCTTGACTGGACCCGGCTGCGGCCGGAGATGCTCGAATACGCGCTTTTGATGGATTCCTGGTACTCGATCGTGGTGCTCATCGTCTTCGCCTTCGCCCTGTTCGGCGTCGCCAACACCATGCTCATGTCCACTTTCGAGCGACGGCGGGAGTTCTCGGTGATGCTGGCTCTGGGAGCCAGACCCCACCAGATATTGCTCACGGTGGTTTCGGAAGCCACGGCGCTGGGATGGATCAGCCTGGCCCTGGGCGTGGCCGTCACCTTTCCGCTCATTGCCTGGTGGCACCATTACCCGATCGACCTGAGCTGGATCTACGGCGATCTCACCATGTTGGGAGCGCTGATACGCCCCGTTCTCAGGATCGAGTACAACCTCCCCGTGTCTCTGTGGACCGGCCTGGCGCTGCTGGTGACCGCGGTGACAGCCGGTCTCTACCCGGCGGCGCGAGCCGCATGGCTGCCGCCGGCCGACACGCTCTCGGGCCTATGAGCTTCAAGACCGCCGTCATTACCAAACTGGCCCTGCGCAACCTGAGAAGACAGGCCAGACGCAGCCTGCTGACGGCTGCCTCCATGATTGCAGGCGGCGCCCTGTTGATTTTCAGCCTGATCCTGGGGGACGGAACCCACGAACAATGGATCGACTCGGCCGTGCGCATGGCTGACGGACACCTTACGATCCAGTCTCCCCGATTCCAGGGGAGCCGCGCCCTGAAGGACCGGATGCCTGGCGAATCCCGAGCCTTTGTGGAACAAGCCTTGCTCCAGGGAGGCATTGTCGGCGAGATCCGTGTCATGGCCCCCCGGCTCGCCGTCACCGGCATGGCCAGCTCCGCGGCCGGGGCGCGACCAGCTCGCATCCTGGGGGTCGACCCTGCTGTTGAGGTCTCCTTTTCCGTCCTGGACGAGAAAGTGCGGCAGGGCCGATACCTGCGACCAGGCGACAGGCTGGCCGCCTACGTGGGAATCGGGCTCCTCGAAGCCCTCGATCTGCGGCTGGGCTCCAAGTTTGTCCTCACCGCCCAGGATGCCGGCGGGGAGATCGCGGGCCAACTGGTTCGGGTGGTGGGGACCTTTCGCACCGGCATCCCCGAGGTGGACCGCTCGCTCCTGCATATACCGCTTTCCACGGCCGGGGCCTGGCTGGGCTGCGGCGGCGATGTCACTTCCATGGGGCTGCTGTTGGGGAACAGCGAACTGGTGCCTCAGGTTCGGCGCTCACTGCAGCAAAGGCTCTCGGAAACTCACGGGACGGAAGCGTTGCGGGCATTGAGCTGGCGGGAATCCCTGCCGGAGCTGGATGCCGCCGTAAAGATCGATGACTTCTCCAACTACCTCTTTCAGGGGATCCTTTTCGGCATCATCGCCCTGGGAATCGTCAACACGGTGCTCATGTCGGTGATGTATCGGAGGAGGGAGTTCGGCGTGCTTCAGGCCCTGGGTCTGACTCCCGGCCAATCGGCCAGCCTGGTTCTGGTGGAGGGCTTGATTCTGACCGTCCTCAGCGGGACTATCGGCATTGCCCTGGGCCTGTCGGTCACCTGGTTTCTCTGGGGAGAGGGGCTCGACCTGTCCTCCATGATGGACAATGAGTGGACTTTCTCCGGGGTGGTGATGGAGCCGGTGGTGGTGCCCCGTTTTCGGGTGGCCCGGATGGTGCAGGGGCTGTCATTCATTTTCCTCATTGGCATGCTGGCTTCCCTCTACCCGGCCCTGAGAGCCATGCGCATCGACGTGGCCGAAACCATGAAGTTCGAGCGCTGAAGGAGCGAGATCGTGGGCAACCCGGCCCTGCGTACCGAAGCGGTGTGGAAGGTGTTTCATCAGGAAGCGGAAGAGGTGCGGGCCGTGCGCGGGGTCACCCTCACCATCCAGCACGGAGAGTTCGTCGTGCTGGCAGGCCCCTCGGGATCAGGCAAGACCACCCTTCTCAACCTGATCGGGGGATTGACCCGGCCCACGGACGGCCGGGTGTGGGTGGATGGACTGGAGCTGACCCGGATGAGCAGTCGCGAGCTTGCCCGGATCCGCCTGGAGAAACTGGGCTTCATCTTCCAGTCCTACAACCTGCTGCCGGTCCTCTCGGCCCTGGAGAACGCCGAGTTCCCGCTGCTGTTGCGTGGCCTGGAGCGAGGCCGACGAGAGCGGCGGGTCCGCGAACTGTTCCAGCGCACTGGACTGGCGGGACTGGAACACCGCCGGCCCGGGAAACTGTCGGGGGGGCAGCAGCAGCGGGTGGCCGTCATCCGGGCGGTGGTGGGAGAACCCGCCCTGGTCCTGGCGGACGAGCCCACCGCCAACCTCGACTCGGCCGCCAGCGACATCCTGCTGACCGTGATGGAGGAACTGAACCGGGATCTTGGAACCACCTTCCTCTTCGCCACCCACGACTCCCGACTGATGGAACGGTCCCGTCGCCTGATCCACCTGGTCGACGGTCAAATCGTCTCTGACCAATGGCAAGAGCCCCGGCGCGAATTATAGTTTCCGCTGCATTCCTCCTGGCCATGGGGGTGAACCAGGGCGGCCCCGGACCGGCAGCGGCCCAGACGCCCCTGATCCGGGGTTACTATCACAACCTTCCCCTGTGGAGCCGGGCGACCCCCTCCCGTGCCGGGTTCTTCGGCGACTTCAACCGTTTCCGGCTGATGAGCGAGCCTCGCTGGGGGCCCCTCTCCCTGGAGATCGCTTACGAGCACACCCTCGGCTTGAACCGGCTGCAGACCTCCCCCGCGCTTGCGATCGCCGGCGTCCCCGAAATCAGTCCCTGGCTGGGCCTCCAATGGAACCTTTGGGAAAAGGAGCATGTGAGCTGGCTGCATCGCTTCGATCGCCTCAACCTGAGCTGGGCGCCCACTGGAAATCTGGACGTGACGCTGGGGCGCCAGACCGCCTCCTGGGCGACCACGCTCTTTCTCACCCCGGCCGACCCCTTTTCCCCCTTCAACCCTGCCGATCCCTTTCGGGCCTACCGCGGAGGCATCGACGCCGCCCGGCTTCAATTCCATCCCGGCCCCCTCAGCCAGGTCGAGGTGGTGGTGCGGCCCACCCGCTCAGCCGCCGGCAGAGAAATCACAGCCCTGGGGCGAGGCCTGGCTACCTGGAAGAACTGGGAAATATCGGGTTGGGCCGGAGCGCTCTTCGACGAGCCTGCCGCGGCCGGGGCGGTTTCCGGCTCGTTGGGCCCCGTGGCGCTGCGCTGCGAGGCATCGCTGCGCAGGATACATGGTGAAACCGTGCTGAGAGGAACCCTGGGCATCGACCGCCGGGTCACCGTCTCCAACCGAGACCTCTATCTGGTGGCCGAGTACCAGCACGACGGCCTGGGCGCCGCCGGCGCCGATGAAACCTCGTCGGTCCTGGAGTCTGCGGTTTTCACCCGGGGCGAGCTGCAGGTTCTGGGGCGCGACGAGGCCGCCGCCCAGGCCCAATATCAGCTCCATCCCCTATGGAGCCTGTCGCTGCTCTGCCTGTGGAACCTCAACGACCGCAGCTCTCTGCTGGCTCCAAGCCTCTCCTACTCGGCAAGCAACGAAGTCACCATCACCGGCGGCCTCTTCAAGGGATTCGGCGATATCTCCCCGGGCTCCGAGGAACCGCCCGCCTCCGAATATGGAGGCCTCGGCACCACGGCCTACCTTTCGCTGAGCATTTACTTCTGAAAGCCCGAACGATCTATTCCCGGGCTAGGGCCTGCGCCCTCCTCGTCCGTGATAGACTTACGCGGCACGCGCACCATGCCCGGGCCAGGGACGGTCCCAAATGCCGGGGCTGATGCCCCCGTTCCATCCGGAGAATTCAAAGGAGCCGCCATGAAAATCGCCATGCTTCGCGGTCCCAGAGACCTGCACATCGAAGAGCACCCCCTGGACACCAGCAACCTGAAGCCGGACGAAATCTGGATCCGGACCCGGGTGAGCGCCCTGAAGATCGGGACCGACCGAGGCAACTACGAGGGAGCGGAACATGTCCCCGGAGCCCCCGTTTATCCCCGGTGGGTGGGGGACAGCAACCTGGGAATCGTGATGGGAGTGGGCAGCGCCGTCCGTCGGGTCCAAGTCGGGGACCGGGTGGTGACCCGGCAACCCCACCAGTCGGAATACATCACCAACGAGTCAGCCAGCCTGGTGAAGGTTCCCGAGGGCGTGGACGACGAGGACGCGGTGTGGTGTCACCTCTACGGGCTCAGCTCCCTCTGCTACCGCAAGGCCCATTTCGAGCCGGGCGAAAACGTGGCCGTGGTCGGACTGGGAGTGCTGGGTCTGGGAGCGGTGGCACTGGGGCCGCTGTTTGGTGGGCGGGTGATTGCGATCGGCAACAGCCCCACCCGTCTGGAGATGGCCCGGCGCATGGGGGCTCACGAGGGCTTCCTCTACAACGATCCGGACCTGAAGGCCAAGCTTGACGACGCCACCGGAGGAGCCGGCATCGACCTGGTGATCCTGACAGCCAATCCCTGGCCCGCCTACCGCACCGCCCTCGAGATTGTGCGCCTTCACGGCCGAGTTTCCATTGTCAGCCTCCTGGGTCGGGGAGAAACTCAACTGGACTTCAATCCGTTGTCCATGTCCCTGTTCTACACCCGGGGCATCACGCTGCACGCCGTTTCGGGACCGACAGGATATCTCTATCCGGACGGAAACGGCGGGCCCACCATGGAAAACCGCTTCTCCAACGATCGAGCCGCCGAACATGTTCTCTTTCTGATGGAGACGGCCTCGCTGGAACCCAAAAAGCTGATCACCCACCGCTTCCACTACTCCCGGATGAAGGAAGCCTACGAGATGATCTACCATCGGGAAAAATCCATGTTGGGTGTCCTGTTCACCTGGGAAGATTGAGGAGACTCCATTGCGACGCCTGTGGTTGGCGGCAGCCTTTGCGACGCTGGCCGGAATTGCGCTGTGGCCTGACCTGAACCCTATTGCCGGCTCAAAATACCGGGTCGTCCACGGCTGGCCGCGGGCTCCGGAAGGATCCCCCTTTGCCGGGGTCGCCGGGGTGGACGTGGATTCACAAAACCGGGTTTTCATCTTTCAACGCACCGACCCGCCCATCCTCTGTTTCGACGGGGCCACCGGCAAGCTGCTGGCATCCTGGGGCGAGGGCCGGTTCACCGAGGCGGCCCACGGCCTGGAGGTCGATCCCCGGGACAATGTCTGGGTGGTGGACGTGAGTCTCCACCAGGTCTTCAAGTTCAGCCCCCGGGGAGAGCTGTTGATGACCCTGGGAACCCGGGGAACTCCCGGCCTGGGACCCGCGCACTTCAACAAGCCCACCGACGTGGCCGTGGCCGGCAGCGGGGAGATTTTCGTAGCAGACGGCTATGTCAACAGCCGGGTAGCCAAGTTCTCCGCTGACGGGAAATTTCTGATGGACTGGGGAAGCAAGGGAGACCGGACGGGGCAACTCGACACGCCTCACGGAATCGCCATCGACAGCCGGGGCAGAGTCTACGTGGCCGACCGGGGCAACCAGCGCATCCAGGTGTTCGATGGCAAGGGAAGGCTGCTCCACCACTGGAGCAGTCCCCGGATGCGCCGCCCCTGGGGCCTGGACATCGGAGCCGACGGGTCGGTCTTCGTGGCCGACGGAGGGGACCTGGTCCATCGGGACAAGAAGGAACGGATCCTGAAGTTCAGTCCCGAGGGCAGGCTGTTGGATCTGTGGGGCTCTTTCGGGAGATACGACGGGCAGTTCTACTGGGCCCACGACGTTGCGGTGGCCCCCTCCGGAGAGGTCTACGTCTGCGACGTGCTGGGCCGACGGGTCCAGAAGTTCGCGGCCGGCCCCTCCGGCTGACAGAGGGAACGGCCGCTGCCCGACTCGAACAGGTGCGCCTTCGACAGATCCAGACTCACCCTTTCGGGCGGGGGCCGGCCCGCCGCTTCAGGCCCCCAGAGCGCCAGCAGCGTATGGGCGCCGGCTTTGAGATAGAGAAGGACACTGCTGCCCATCGGCTCGACCACCTCCACCTCGATTTCCACTCGCACAAGACTCGAGTTCCCGTCTGGCCCGGACCCGCACTTGAGAATGTGTTCCGGGCGAACGCCCAGGGTGACCTGTTGGCCGCTCCAGTCCCCATGAAGGGTGAGTTCCGAGAGCGGCAGCCGCAGACTTTCGGTCTCCAGCCAGAGTTCCCCGTCCCGAGCGGCCACCCGCCCTTCCAGAAAGTTCATCTCCGGCGATCCCAGGAACCCGGCCACAAACCGGTTGGCCGGCCGATTGTAGAGATTCAGGGGAGTATCCACCTGCTGGAGGATCCCCTGGTTCATGACGGCGATGCGGTCCCCCATGGTCATGGCCTCGACTTGGTCATGGGTCACGTAGACCGTGGTCACTCCCAGCCTGCGGTGCAGCTTGACCAGCTCGATCCGAGTGGCCACCCGCAACTTGGCGTCCAGGTTGGAGAGGGGCTCGTCCATCAGGAATGCCTTGGGCTCGCGGACGATGGCCCGCCCCAGGGCCACCCGCTGGCGCTGCCCGCCCGAAAGCTGCTTGGGACGCCGGCCCAGCACCTCCTGAAGCTCCAGCATTCGCGCAACAGACTGGATCCGCCGATCGATGCCTTCCCGTTTCCTCTTCCAGGCCTGGCGGTCGAGGATCCAAGTCAGAGGACCATGGGGAGGCGTCCTCAGGCGCAGGCCGAAGGCCAGGTTTTCCCGGACGTTCATGTGGGGATAGAGGGCATAGTTCTGAAATACCATGGCCACGTCCCGGTCCTTGGGAGAGAGGCTGTTCACCCGGCGGTCCCCGATAAGAATCTCCCCGCCGGTCAGTTCTTCCAGGCCGGCAATGCAGCGCAGCACCGTGCTCTTGCCGCAGCCCGAGGGCCCAACCAGCACCAGGAACTCCCGGTCGGCGATCTCCAGGCTCAGGTCGTCCACCGCCGTCACCTCGCCGAACCGCTTGGTCAAATGTTGCAGTCTGATCTCAGCCATGGGCTTACGCGCAATTCCTGTTTAGCCGGCCCCGCGGCAGAATAGCGAAAATTCAAGGCAATGGAAAGAAGACCCCCGGTTGCCGCGCCCTGGCTGCCGCCGCGCCAATTATTCGAAACAAACGAAAAAAGACAAAAGGAAAAAGAGTAATCCACGAAGGGACACGAAGGGATTGTCAAATCGGGATTTAAGGCGACCATCCAGCCGGTTCGTTTGCGCCGACTCTCCCTTGAAGGGCAATCGTGACCAAAGCGGCCCACCCGGGAGCGCGGGCGTCCCGCCCGCATCCTCTCCCTTGGGTTGCCGCTCGGTTTCCCTGCGATGGCGCACCCGTCCATCCTGCCGGTGGGAACCGCATGAGCCCGGCCGAAGCAGAGCCTTGGCGCCCTTGCCGGTTGACCCGGGTCGAGGCAATGGGCGAGGCTTTGCCGGTGTTGTGCGGGCGGGACGCCCGCGTTCCCGGGTGGGCTTCCTCTAAGCAATTCGGTCATCGGGAGCTTGCCTGTTCCCGAAACCCTCCACTCTCCACTTCGTAAATAGCTCATTTCGGCCTTTGCGGATAACGCTCGGGGGTTTCGCACAAGGTCGCCCGGTTGACGCGGCGTTGGGAGCAGGATATGTTACGGCGGCAGGCCGGCCCCCTGGATACCTCGGCCGATTCCTGACCCGCTCCGCAGCTGTTCCCGCCACGGGAGCGCCGGGCCGGTCGCTTGAAGCCCATGAACCTTGCCCTCTTGTTAAGCCGCGCCGCCCGGGCCCACGGAGGCAAGCCTGCCCTGGTGCAGGGCGACCGGATCCTGTATTACGAGGAGTTCAACCGGCGGACCGGCCGATTGGCCGGGTCCTTGAGGGACCTGGGAATCCGGTCAGGCGACCGGGTCGCCATCCTCCAGCACAATGCGCCGCCGTTTCTGGAGACCCTGTTTGCTCTCTTTCGCCTGGGGGCAGTGGCGGTCCCTCTCAACTTCAGGCTCCATTCGCGTGAGATTCGCTACATTCTGGAGCAGAGCCGGTCCACCGCCGTGATCCACGGCGACTTTTTCAACCCCCGGATTCCACAAGCCCGCCAGGGCACCTCGGTGAGCCACTGGATCAGCACCGGCAAGCCCGCTTCCGACGACTCCCTGGGCTACGAGGATCTGCTGGCGCAGGGTCCCGAACTCCTGGACGATGTCGAGCTTGACGAGGACGCTCTGGCCTGGCTCTTCTACACTTCCGGCACCACCGGCAAGCCCAAGGGAGCCATGCTCTCCCACCGAAACCTGCTGGCCATGATCATGAGTTTCTTCGCCGACCACTACGTCCCCGACGAGACCGACGTGGCGCTTCACGCTGCGCCTCTCTCGCACGGCAGCGGCCTCTACGCACTTCCCCTGGTGGCCCGCGGCGTCACCAACATTCTTCACGATTCGGTGGGCTTCAGCCCGGCTGGGGTGTTTGAGGAGATCACCCGCTGGAAGGTCACCCTCATTCCCTTCCTGGCCCCCACTCAGGTCAAGCGACTGGCCGAGGAGCCGGTCGGCCCCGGCCACGACCTTTCCACCCTGCGGGCCATCGCCTGGGGCGGCGCCCCCATGTACGTGGAAGACGCCCGCCGGGCCGTGACCCGGTTCGGTCCCATCCTGACAGAGCTCTACGGACTGGGAGAGTCCCCCATGACCATCACCGCCCTCAGCCGGCGGGCCATGGCGGCGGAGCTGGAGAAGGCGCCGCCGCTGCTCACCGCCGGGCCGCCGCGCACCGACGTGGAAGTCCGCGTGGTGGACGAGGCCGGTCAGCCACTGCCCACGGGCAGCTCCGGCGAGGTTCTGGTGCGAGGCGGCGTGGTCATGAAGGGTTACTGGAACAACCCGCGGGCCACGTCCGAGACCTTGCGCGGGGGCTGGCTCCACACCGGAGACATCGGCTACCTTGACGAACGTGGGTTTCTCTTCCTGGTAGACCGCAAGAACGACATGATCCTCTCCGGAGCGTCCAACATTTATCCGCGAGAGGTCGAGGAAGCCCTGATGGAGCACCCTGAGGTGGCCGAAGTGGCCGTGTTCGGCGTGCCCGATCCGGAGTGGGGAGAATCGGTGAAAGCAGCCGTCAGGCCCCGCCATCCGCAAGCCCCGCCGCCCGTCCCGGAGCTGCTTGCCTTCTGCCGGGAGCGCATCGCCAGCTTCAAGAAGCCGCGATCGGTGGTCTTCGTGGAGGAAATTCCCAAGAATGCCTACGGGAAAACGCTACGACGGGAACTGAGGGAGCGCTACGGCACCCCGGATTGACCGGGCCGCCGCCCAGTCGAGTGGATGATCCGGGGGTGAAACAGGAAAGTTCCTGACAGGCGTGGCTTTAGGGAGGCCGCGTGGTCTCGGAACCTGGCCTTAAACTCGCCGCCTACGCGGCTACGGTAGCGCCGGGCTCACACGCCCCCGGGCTCACGCCCGGGGCTAAGTGCTGGCGCGGCTTCGCCGCTTTATAGGGAAGACCTGTAGAAGAGGTTTCCTGAACCGACAGAGGCCAACCGCGGCTTCACCGCTCTCCCCAAAGCCAAGACACTGCTCGGGTAGAGGATTCTTTTTTGAATGGGGAAAAAGCAAGCAATGGTTTGCAGCTACAGGGGCACGGAATGAAACCGACTGGTCCGTTTCGGGTGGGGGCCGATGTCGGAGGAACCTTCACCGACGTGGTCCTGGCCGATGCCGGGGGAAACGTCTGGACCGCCAAGGTTCCCTCGACGCCGCCCGACTTCGAGACCGCGGTGCTCAACGGCATCTCGCGGTTGCTCCACGGCACCGCGGCTTCCGGGTCAGAGGTGGCCGAAGTGGTTCACGGAACCACCGTGGCCACCAACGCTATCCTGGAGCGGCGCGGGGCGCTGACGGCCCTGATCACCACCCGGGGGTTCCGGGACGTGCTGGAGCTGCGCCGCATCCGGGCGCCCCAGATGTATGACCTCTTTTTCCAGAAACCCCCTGAGTTGGTGGAGCGCTGCCTGCGGTTCGAACTCGGGGAACGCCTGACCGCCCGGGGCGAGGTTCTGGACGAGGTGGACCCGAACGACCTGAACCGCATCGCCCGCGGCCTGAAGGAAGAGAAGGTCGAATCGGTAGCCGTGTGCCTGCTGCACGCCTACGCCTGGCCCCAACACGAGACTCTGGTGGGAGACTATTTGCGCCGGAATCTGCCCGATGTGCAGATATCTCTCTCCTCGGAGGTGCTTCGCGAGCGCAAGGAATACGAACGCACCGCCACCACCGTGGTCAATGCCTACGTGCGGCCGGTCATGCGCGGCTACCTGGCGGCCATGAGGTCGGGATTGGAGGCCCTGGGCATCCGTTCGCCTCTGCTGATCATGCAGTCCGCCGGGGGATTGACGCCGGAAGAGGAGGCGGCCCGCCGTCCCGTCTACATGCTGGAATCGGGACCGGCCGCCGGCGTGCTGGCCTCCCAGGCTACGGCCCGCCACCTGGGACTGGAGAACGTCATTACGCTGGACATGGGGGGAACCACCGCCAAGGCTTCCCTGATCGAGGAGGGCCGGGTGCGCTACAGCCCCGAATACGAGGTCGGCGCTTCCCTCTCTGCCGGCAACCGCCTGACGGGCGGAGGCGGTGAGCTCATTCGAGCTCCCAGCATCGACCTCGCCGAGGTGGGCTCCGGCGGGGGCAGCATTGCCTATCTGGACGGAGCCGGCGGGCTGCGGGTGGGTCCGCGCAGCGCCGGAGCCGTCCCCGGACCCGCCTGCTATTCCCGCGGCGGGGAGGAACCGACCGTCACCGACGCCAACGTGGTGTTGGGATACATCCGTCCCGGCCGACTGGCCAACGGGGACATCGCCATCGACCCGGATGCCGCCACAAGCACCGTTCGGGACCGGATCGCCACTCCTCTGGGAATGGATCTGCTGCAAGCGGCCGAAGGCATCCACCGCATTGCCAACGCCAGGACCATGCGAGCCCTGCGCGCCGTCTCCACCGAGCGGGGCCGGGACCCTCGAGAGTTCGTGTTGATGGCCTTTGGCGGATCCGGCCCCGTCCATGCGGCGGGTCTGGCCCGGGAGCTGCACATCCGTCAGGTCATCGTTCCGCCCCTGCCGGGCCTGTTCAGCGCCCTGGGTCTGCTGGCCTCGGGAGTGGAGCACCACGACGTCAGGAGCTGCCTGCTTTTCGCCACCGACGCCGAGGCGGCAAGCCTGGAGCGAGTTCGGCAGGAGTTGAGGCAGAAGATGCTGGACCGCTTCGAAGCCGAGGGCTACGCCGCCTCCCGGGTCGCCTTGAGCTGGAGCGCCGACCTGCGCTTTCAGGGACAGGCCTCCGAGATCCGCCTCGAGCTCTCCGGCGACCCCCTGGACGGACCCGGGATCCAGGCCTTGAACGAGGCCTTCGAAACCGAACACCAGCGGCTATACGGCCACCGGTCGGATCCCGAAAATCCCACTGAAATCATTGCCGTGCGCCTGGTGGGACAGGTGGCTGCCCCCGGGCGGGAGGCGGGGTTCAGACACGGGGCATCCGCCTTTGCGGCCCGGTCTCGCCGGCAGGCCTACTTCGGCTCCGACTACGGTGTCATCGACACTCCGGTGGTGGCCCGCTCGGACCTTTCCGGGACCGCCAGGGGCCCCCTGTTGATTGACGAATACGACTCCACCATCGTCGTCTCCCCTTTCATGTCGGTTCGTCGGGACGAGCATGGGAATGTGGTCATGGAGGTGGAGGATGAGTAACGCTGACATCACAGGCGGAACCAGACCTGCCGGGGAAGCTCCCATCGATCCCGTCACCCGGGAGATCATTCAGAATGCCCTGGCTTCCGCCGCCGACGAGATGGCCCTGGCCCTCTACCGGACCGCCTACTCCACCATCGTCCGCGATTGCCTGGACTACTCCACCTCTCTTTGCAATGCCGAGGGAGAGATGATCGCCCAGGGCGTCACCACGCCTCTGCACCTGGGCACGGTGCCCTACGCCATGGAGACCCTCTTCCGGAAGTATGGAGAGAGCATGTGCCCGGGAGACATCTTCATTCTCAACGACCCTTTCGACGGGGGCATGCACATCCCGGACATCTTCATCGTGAAGCCCGTCTTCTGGGAGGACCGGCTGGCCGCCTTTGCCGTGAGCACGGCCCACCACCTCGACCTGGGAGGACGTCTCCCCGGCAGCTCGGCCTGCGACAACACCGAGATCTTTCAGGACGGCCTGCGGATTCCCTGGCTAAAGCTCTACCGGCGGGGAGAGCCCGATGAGGCTCTCTTTGCCCTGCTCAGGACCAACGTCCGGGTGCCGCGCATGACCATCGGGGACGTGCAGGCCCAGATCGCCGCCTGCCACATCGGGGAGCGGGCCATCCATGAACTCATCCGGCGCTACAGTCTGGGGACCTTCACTCGCTGCGCGTCCGAACTGATCGCATACACCGAAAGGCTGCTTCGACGGGAAATCGCCTCCTGGCCCGACGGCTGCTACACCTTTACCGACCATATGGACAGTGACGGCGTCGGCGGCCCCCCGGTGCCTATAAAGGTCACGATAGCCGTGAAGGGCGACTCCCTGACCGCCGATTTCACCGGCTCGGCCCCCCAGGTGAGGGGAGCCATCAACTGCACGCTCTCCTTCACCGCCTCGGTGGTGGCCCTCTGCATCCGCTCGGTCATGCAGGAGGAGGTCCCCAACACCGCCGGACTCTTCAAGCCGCTGAGGATCGTGGCTCCTCCCGGCACGGTGGTGCACGGGGTCATGCCGGCAGCTTCATCCATGAGGGGAATTACCGGATTCCGCATGGTCGATGCCGTGTTCGGCGCCCTGGCAGGCCTTCTGCCGGATCGCGTCTTTGCGGCCGGCGAAGGCGGTAACACCCTGGTGATCATCGGGGGCTTGCGGGAACAGGGCGGCCGTCGGGTACCCTATGTCTACTACGAGCTGCTCTCCGGCACTTGGGGAGGCCGGCCCGACCGGGACGGCAACGATGGACTGTGCAACATCGCCAACGTGGCCGCCAATATCCCGGTGGAGCAGGCCGAGTGCGAGTATCCCGTCCACATCGAACGTTACGGAATGGTGACCGACAGCGGGGGAGCCGGCCGATTCCGGGGCGGTCTCGGCATCGAGCGCGAGTGGCGCCTGCTGGAAGGGGAAGCCCACCTGGCCATCCGCTCAGACCGCAGGGACCATCCCCCCTACGGGCTCTCCGGCGGCCGGCCGGGAAGGGGCTCCATCAACGAACTGCGGGGAAAAGTGGAAACCAGGGTCCTGCAGACCATGATCTCGACCTCCATCAAGCAGGGCGAGCGCATCTACCACCGGCAGGCGGGCGGCGGCGGCTGGGGCAACCCGCTGGAGCGGTCCCCCCAGGCGGTGGAACGGGACGTCAGGAACGGCAAGGTGTCCGTGTTGGCTGCACGGCGGGAATATGGGGTGGCGATCGACGAGCGGACGGGCAAGGTCGATGAGACAGCAACGGAGGACTTGAGGCTTCGACGGCAAGTCGCGGGCTGAGGACGTGGTTTGCCCGAATTGGTTCTTTGGCGCGGCGTCCTGTAATGCCGGGTATCATTTGAATGAATGATTAACATCGATGAACAGGATTTTTTCAGGAAACAGCTAGTGTACTAGCTCATTAATTCGGCGCATTATTCAAGACGTTAACTCATTGAATTCATTAGAACTTCTGGCCGAAACACTGTAAATGAATTTCTGAGACAGCACACTAGCTTGTAATCCTAAGTATACGTAATCCCGCACACGATCATCGCCCGAGCCGGCTTCTGGTGCAGCAAGCTATCGTCCTGTTCATCCTGTGCATCGATGTTAATTATGAAAAAAATATTGATCCCCCGGCGCCAAGCCAGCGTCGGCTGATGGAGTACTGGGCAACCTACCTGGCCGGCGAGAGGCGAAGGCCGCACCGATCCGTTGACGATCGGCCAGCTTGAGTCGGCTCCCAGGAAGTGGATTTGGAGCATCGATCAGCGCGGGTTCGTGCCAATCGACGAGTGCTTCCCTTGAATTTTTGGGTTTCCATGTGATTTACGTTTTTTCTGCACAACAGCTCTGTCTACTACACCTGTCCATAGGAGTGTGGCAACGTCGCGGTGCAGCCAAAGCCGCCGGTCTGATGTTCAATGAGCCAACCGTGACAGAAGTGTTTCTTCTCGATCTTGTCGAGGTGTTTCCCGGCAAGGTCTCGATCATCCCGTTCAATCCGAAAGCGGAGTCACAGATTGGTGCTGACTGGGCTTGGGCGTTCGTCGGCCCGGACGGGCGTTCCTGCCAAGCCTTGCTTGTGCAGGCGAAGCGCTTAGACAATCACGACAGGGAGTATTCGGAACTGTACTATCAAGGCAAGCCAAGTGGGTCCACGTATTCAGTCCTGCAGTCGGACAGGCTTATTGCCAGCGCCAAACGGTACAGACTGCCGCCGGTATATGCTTTCTACAATCACTTAAACGACCCCAGTCGCATTCCACGGAGTTCGTGCGGGACCCTTGATCTAATTCAGTCGTCACTTCCAGAGAGCTGGGGCGTTGCCGTCGCATCGGCGATCAATGTCCGCAAAGCGAAGCCCAACAAGACATACGATTGCCATCGACATCACTCCCGGCCACTGCACTGCGTCCTCTGTTCGAGAGGCACCGGTCAACAATTTGCTATGGGTTCAGCCGATGCGGCGGCCGCCGCGCTCTCAACATTGTTCGAAGGTACGAGCGAGGACGATGGTCTTGGTCCCGACTTGATGCCCCCGTTCGAACCTGCAACAGAGTTGCCCGAATTATTTCAATATGCAGAACACATCGAGCAAGCGCGGGCGAAGGGCAATACGGACTTGCTTTCCGAGAACCGGAACGAATTTCCCGGAATCGCAGGTGCCGTGATTTTGCGAGATCCCGAGGATGCTTAGCCCGCGTTTCTCACCAGAGGTAGAATGCATCGGTTCTCGGAATCTAGTAAAGGGGCGCGAGTAGGGGACGTTGTTGAATAACAGGAATTCACCAACCGCCGATCCAAGTTATTCCAGTAATTCAACATCGTCCCCTGGTGCTCACCGGATCATCGCCCGAGCTGGCTTATCGTGCATCAAGCTCTCGTCCTGTTCATCCATTGCATCCTATGTATCAATGTCAATTATGAAAAAATATGGAACCTATGTGCCAAAGAATCCATGGCCTTATTTTTCAGGATTTTAGGTAGAAGAAAATATGCGACCAAACTACCGCGGGCGATTCATCATCAGATTCAAGATTCAAGTGGCAGGGCCTGCGTCTTGAGGTTTGTTTTACTTGGAGGGAAGGCAAAGACTCTGCTGGAATCTGTGGCTACGAGTAGAAATGTTCTTCGTGGAGGACGAGTTGAGCAACTTGACTAAGTTTGCGGGCAAGAAACCTTCGTGCCATTCGCTCACTTACCGGCGGCCACCCGATGATTCGGACGTGCCGGGCTGGTGGAGATGGTTCAGCGCGAAGCTGCCAGTTGCCATCCTTGCTCCTTGCTACGTCTTCAGGTGTAAAGTCTCCGCGAGCGACGGCTGGACCATGAGAACGTGGTTGGGCGTAACTCCACACCTTCTCATCGGTGAGGCCTCCTGTTCTCCAGACAGAGATCTCCCCTGAATTATCTCCCTCTTTTGGAGGTAAGAACCCACTCACGTCAACACGTTCTTTTTGAATTTTGCATTTACCCCTGTCGTAGACGAATCGCGACAGACGTTCATTGGAGCGGATAGGACTACTATCGTAAGGATCAGTCACGGGCCAACGAGTACACATGCTCCAGAAGAAATCGAACAATGCCAGGAGGAGTGTTAGACGATTCACGGTACTCAACTGTCCCATACGAGGGCATCGCTTTGAGCAGTGTAACAAACCCGATCTCGGGGGACGTGTCAATCACGAGATTGACGACTTTTTCTCCTCCTTCGTCCCAATCTAACCCAATCTCGTCCTTTGACTCCACACACACAAAAGGTAGGGGTATGTTGCTGGGCAGGGACTTAAGCAAGCTCAAGGCCCTGTTGAAGGTGATCACTGACACACCAGAAGATTTTCGTACAACGTCAGAGAGATGAAAGAAGATCTTGACCTCCCTATGCTCAACCGGGGGATCGAAGGCTTTACTCATCGAATCCTGCAACTCTATCGCATCTGTTCCCAAGGGCCGGAATCCCCAATGGACCAAAGAAGGGGGGGCGAACGATGGTTGTGCGTCAGCAAAACTCATTGGTAGTGCCTCACTGCTTTATCTGTGAGAAGCGAGAAGAAGATCTCGTTCTTTAGCTGTCGGAGAGAACCGAGGACTTCTCGCAATGGAACCGCTTCCACGGGGAAAGTCCCTGTCCGAAACACATCTACGGCGATTCTGACCCGAGGAAATTCGTTTTTTTGGGGTGATGGCTTAACCTGTTGAATCACAATCGCATTTGCTTCTCGATCCTGATCGTAGGCTGTGACCTGAGTAAGGAACCCTTTGATTGTTTGGGGTGAGCCATGGGGAAGACTCGGAGGATTTTGGAAATACAGATCAGTTCTCTCACTTGGCTTAAGCGGCAAATCAGTCAGTTGGTTAAGGTAGTAAAGACCTACGCGCGACACGCCTGTAATCTCTGTCTGTTCAACCAACCAATTCCAGAGATCAAGTGCTTCACCAAAAAGTCGATCACCGCCGATATAGCTTCCTGCGGTTGTCACTACATTGTTCAGAGTGAATCCATCGGGTCGAAACTGCGCATAGATCGTTTTCTCCTCGTTCGCTGCAAAAATGCCCGCAAACGCTGGAGGGCTAACATGGGATCGCACGTCACCGTCTTTAAATTCCAGTTTACCCTCGAATTGACGATTTTCCTGTAGGTGGGGGAATCTATGTTTCAACTGCTTGGCGAGAGCGCTAAACGACTCAAGATCTCCGGGAATGGTTGCCCGAAGATCCACAAGCGCTTCGGTGATGGGAGGACGTGTGAGAGTCGTTGGCTGCGCCACGCTACTCCATGCCAGCGATGTTAGTTCCGTCAACTCCTTGGATAAACAGTATAGTCGAAACTCCCAGCAAAAGTTTTATAAATTGTTCGGATCGGTAAACCAAGTAGCACCGGTTCTGTTGATGAATTGCAACTCAACTTTGTCTTCCACGCTACTGACCTCCAAGCTCATCCCCAGCAGTGTCTCGTAGAGCCGCACATTCCAGACAAACCCGTGCATTGGGAGGGGGCGCTGGGAAGGTAGTGCTTGCTCACGAACCAGCGAGGACCCTGGTTGCTCTCCTACATATATCCCCAAAATATCGATCCCCGGCGAAGAGTGCCACCTACGGGACCCTGGCCGAGGCGCTGCGGTTCGGCGGTAGCGCGTCGCAGAGGTCGAGCGCCACCAGCGGATAGAGGGTCCCGCTGAAGGCGATGAAGTGGTAGTTGTCGGTGTTGAGCGAACGGGTCCACCAGCGACCCGATTCTCGCTGATTTGCCAGCAGCCACCGGACACCCTTTTGGATCCCGGGATCCCGGGCGCTGACTCCGGCCTCTCGTAGCGCAACGAGAGCCAGACCCGTCTGGTGGCCGTCGCTGGGAGGGTCGGCGAATTCCTTTTCGGCCCTGAGCTTCTCGGCCCGGTTCCCCTCGCCCCACTCCTCGGGTCGGGCAAAGGCGCGTAGCGCCCACCCTCCGTCGGCCCGCTGCTTGCTCCGGATCATTGCGATGATCCGTTCCTTTTCACCCTCCTCCAGCAGGCCTTCCAACTTGGTCGAGGCCAACAGGAGCATCACCCGCCCATAGTCGTGCGGCGGTTCAACCTTGCGGAGGTAGTCCTGCAACCGCTTCACTCCGGCTTTCAGTCCCTCGTCGCTCAGGCCGGACAGCCAACCCGGAGCCGTACCCACCGCCAAGGCCGCTATCGTAGCTTCCTGAAAGGCGCTGGATTCCAGAGGCGGCCAGCACAGGGCGGCCTTCCACTCCCCAGTGGGAAGCTGCCGGTCAAACAGCCGTTTCAAGGCCTGCTCGGTTTCGTCCGACAGGGTTCCGGTCACATGGGCATCCCATTCGGCCAGGCCGCGGGCAAGGTAGATCATTTGCGAATCCCCAAGCTTGCCTTTCTTGCCCAGTCGTGCGGTTCCTTCTCGAAGAACCTTCCCGAAAAAATCGCGCAACTCCCCGGAGGGTTGACCCAGGGAACGTGTCAGGGAGGGCCGCAGGGCCATGTAGCTTCCATTGGTGTGGCAGGTCACGCACTTGTGTCCGCGGCTCCAGGCAGTGGCCCCCTGGTCGAGAAAGTCCAGGGCACGCTGCACCGAGACCTCCCGGAGCTTGGGCTCATCGGCGTCCAGTCTGGGAATCTGGATGGATTCGAATTCGTATTGATACTTGAACTTGTCCTCTCCCCCGGCAACCCCGGCGGCACCCAACAACAGGAGCCCTCCCAAGCCGCCGGCCAGCCATGCTCTCTTCACCGTTCGATCGATCATCCCCCACCTCGCTGCCTTTGTTTATTGTCGGGCAAGCCTCTCCTACCCGCCCCGCCCTCCCATCATCGCAAATTCCGGCGCAACTCGTCCATGCTTCTCACCGGAGCCCAGGACAAAGTGTCGATGGACTCCTCGGCAGCCAGACCCAGGCGGTGCAGCCTGGCCATATCTTCGGCCGGCACCCCCGAGGAGGGCTTGCCCTCCAGTTGGTCCAGGAAGTCCGACAGGCACTCCCGCAAGCCGGGCCATCCGGCGAAGGGCCGCAGGGCCGAGACCACTCGATCCACCCGCCACTCCGGGAGGGACCGGCTTCGAAGTCGCAACTCCCCGGTAAAGAGATCCGCAAAGAGGTCTCCGTCCCGGCCCTGGATCTCGACCCAGGTTTCGGGACCCTGAACGCTGGAGATGTTGGCTTGAAAGGTTCCCCAAACCCCGCCGTAGTCCAACTGGGTCAGGGCATAGGCCTGCATGCGGCCTTCGGTTCCCCGGCCATCCTGAACCAGCACTCTTTGAGGATGAGAACCCAGCATCGCGTCCAAGGCATCCACGTACCAGGGAGCCAGCACATGGCTCAGGCTGAGGCCGGCTCCCGGCCGGGCATTCCAGTTGCCGTTCATCCGGATTCTGGCGGTCTGCGGCTCTCCGATGGCGCCCTCGGCCAGCCTTTGGGCGGCCGCGGCCACCACCGGGAGGAACCTCAGCTCCAAGTCGGCCTGCTGGACCTGGCCGGCCCCCAGCAATTCCTCCAGCACCGGAGCGATCCGGTCCCGAAGGTGCGACACCGGGGGCTCATGGAAAAAGGGAATCCCCGAACCGATCGCGGCCAGCAGACCCGGCTCGTGCACGGCTTCGGGAAGAGCCATCAGCACGCCGTCCAGACCGCCGGCGTCCAGCATGGCGTCGAAGTGAGGATAGATGCGGACCCGGCTGCCCAGTTCCTCCCGAATGCGCTGCCGGGTGGCCTGGCTGGGAGCCGCGGCGGCCACCACCGCGCCCCTGCCGTCAGCCCGCAGGGCCGGCACATAAGCCTCGCGAGCCCAGTTACCGTAGCCGGCAAGTCCGATGCGCAGCGGGTTCATGGCAGGGTCTCTTTGCGTCACGACAGCCTCACGACCGAGGCGAGCGGTCAGTGCTTAGTGATTGGCCAGCTCGCGGCCTGTCCCGTGGATGATACAAGATGGAACAACGAATCTTCATGGCCTATCGGGAACAAGGGCCGTGTCCCGTTAAATTGATTTTCTACATATTGAACATGGATACACAGGATAGACAGGATAAACAAGACGAGAGGCTGCGGCACAGCAAGCGGACTCACTCGAAGCTCGGGTGCGTGTTGGAAGGAATCCAAAAGCCTGGGAGCGGAAATTCCGGGATCTGTGTTGGAACATAGGCGATGGCTAAACTCAGCCCGCTGAAACCTCCCGCCCAATAATCCTGTTCATCCTGTCCATCCATGTAAATAAACCAAATCGGTTGTCACATCCCGCCAATCAACACCTCATCAATCCGTTAATTGGTGTTCATTCGTGTCCGTTCGTGGTTCGTCGTTCCCCTTCCTGGATATCTTTTTTGGCCCTTCGTGGTTCTTCGTGTCTCTTCCTGGACAACTCTTTTCCTTGGTGGATTGCAAGCCGACTTTGGTGAGCCTTGCGGAGTCATCCGGGTCGGGCGTGAAATCCCAGCAGGGCCTCCACCGTGCGGGCGGCCGCCAGCAAGGCCCCGTCGGCCATGGGGCGCGCCGACAACTGCAGGCCCAGAGGCAACCCCTCGGGTGACAGCGCCGCGGGCAGCGTCACCGTGGGACACCCGGTATAGGTCCAGAGCAGGCTGAAGCGGGGATCGCCGGTGATCGCCAAGCCCCGGTGTGCAGCTCCCTCGGCCGAGGGAGACAACACCAGGTCCACTTCCTCCAACAATCCCGACAGGGAGACTGTCAGCGAGCGCCGGTGTTCCTGAATCCCTTTCAGGGCTTCGGGAGTGACCGCTTCCCCGTCCAGCAGCAGCGCACGCAGCTTGGGGGGGTAGCGGTCGCCGTGGCGGGCCATCAGCTCCGCGTGGCCTCGGGCCCCTTCGGCGGCAATCAGGTCGAAGTGATTCCGGTAGGCGGCAGCGCACTCTTCCGGCAGGGTCACCGTGGTGACCTGGCATCCCCGGGCGGCCAAACGCTCCCCGGCCTCCGACAGCGCCCGCAACATAAGGCCCTCGGCAGGCTTGGTGTGCAGGTCCGGAGCCAGTCCGATCCTCAGGCGTCCCGGTTCCTCCGCCACCGGCTCTCCCAACAGCGCTGCAGCCGCCTGTTGCATGTCGGAAACGCCGCAGGTGAATAAACCCACCGTATCCACGCTGGGGGAAAAGGGAAAGACACCGGTGACCGGCAACCGCCCGAAGGTGGGCTTGAACCCCGTCACGCCGCAGTAGCTGGCGGGACGATTGACCGACGCCACCGTCTGGGAACCCAAAGCCAACCGAACCATCCCGCAGGCCACGGCCGCGGCCGACCCGCTGCTGGAGCCCCCGGGAGTGTGGCCGGGATTCCAGGGATTGCGGGTGGCTCCCGGATCCAGAAAGGCAAACGTGGTGGTGACGGTCTTGGAGAGGACGAAGGCGCCCAGAGACAGCAGGCGCCCCACCACGCCGGCGTGTTCCCGGGCGGGTGTTTCCGGTAGAAAGTCCACGTTGCAGCGGGTCGGCATTCCCTGGACGTCGATGATGTCCTTGACCCCCAGCGACCAGCCGCTCAGCGGCCCGCCGCCGCTCTGCCGGCGGCGCAGCCGAGCCCCGACCGGGTCCCAGCCCACCAGGGCCTCGACGGTTGCCTCCCAACGCCGGATGGCTGCAAGCTCCTCTTCCATGCCTGTTCCTCCGAGGTTGCCCCTACGCCGGGTTTCCGGGAACCTTGGGTATAATCATCCGGGCGCGACTCCACCCGACCCGGCCCGCCGCCCGACCCCATGCAACCCATCGCCCTGCTGCTGATACTCATCTCCGCGGTCATTCACGCGGGATGGAACACCCTCGGCAAGCGCAGCCGGCCCAGCGGCGCCCTCTTCCTGGCCGCCAACCTGGTGGGCTGCCTCTGCCTGCTGCCGGGGCTGGCCTACCATATCCCGAAAATTCCCGCGATTCTAGCGGAATTGTGGCCGCTGCTGGCGGTCAGCGGCTGCGCCACCGTCATCTACTACCGCTGCCTGGCCGCCGCCTACAACTCCGGGGATCTCTCCCTGGCCTATCCGCTTTCACGATCCTCCCCGCTGTTTATCGTGGCGGTCATGTTCCTGCTGGGAAGGGGCTCCGAGATCAGCCGCGGATGCCTGGCCGGGATCGTTCTGGTGGTGGCCGGCTGCATTCTCCTGCCCATGAGGCACCTGGCGGACCTCAAGAGCAGCCACTACCTCAGCCGCGTGTTCCTGGCGGCCCTGGTGGCGGCCCTGGCCACCACCGCCTACTCCATCGCCGACGAGCAGGCCTTGCGGCTGCTGGTTTCGGGGCGGTTGGGGGCGTTTTCCAACCTCGAGGCCAGCTGGGTTTATTTTGCCTTGTGGGTCCTCTCCTCCAGCGGCTTGCAGGCGGTGGTGGTGCTGGGCCGCAAGCCGGAGCGGGCTACCTTCCTGGAGCTCATTCGCCGGCGGGCCCGGACCTACGTCCCTCTGGGACTGGGCATCAATCTGGGCTACTTGCTCATCCTGGCTGCCATGACCTGGAGCCACAACGTCAGCTATGTGGTGGCTTTCCGCCAAGTCAGCATTCCGCTGGGCGCTCTGCTGGGTATCTTCTGGCTCAAGGAGCCGCTTCCCCTCCCCAAGGCCCTGGGCCTGCTGATTCTCCTCATCGGCTTGCTCCTGGTGGCCGGTGGCTGATAGGCCCCGGCGAGCGGATCTCAAAGGGAGTGACATTGATCCGGGGCTCTTGTATATTTGATTCATCCTTCAATCGGCAGCCTCGACTGCGCTGCGGGGCGGGGGCGGCCGCGGGGAGCGTGGATGGACAGGCCATCGCCACATTCCGGCCCATTGCGGGCAGCCCACAGGGCATGGCTGATTGCCTGCCTGAGCGCAGCCCTGCTCCTGACGGCCGGGCTTCCGGCCCGGGCCTCGGTGGACTTCCAGGATCAGGTGCTGCCGATCCTGCAGGAGAGCTGCCTCCCCTGCCACGATCGCCACACCCGAACCAGCGGCTTTTCGGTGGAAAGCCTGGACACGGTTCTGGCGGGTGGCGCCCGCCACGGGGCCGCCGTCATGCCGGGAGCCCCTGAGCAGAGCCCCCTGTCAAAGGTGCTGCGCGGAGAGATTGAGCCGCGGATGCCCCTGGGCCGAACCCTTTCCGAAGACCGGATCCAACTCATCGAGCAGTGGATCGGCGGGCTCTCCGCTAATCCCCAGGTGGACTCGCCGGCGGAGCCTTACTGGGCCTACGTCAAACCCGCCGCCGGGACACCCCCCGAGGTGCAGGGCTCGTCGCGGATCCGGAACGGCATCGATGCCTTCATGTGGAAACGCCTGCAGGAGGAGGGAATCTCACCCGCGCCCCCCGCCTCCCGCAGGACCCTGATCCGCAGGTTGTTCTTCGACCTTCTGGGGGTGCCGCCCGAGCCGGCCGAGGTGGAGGCCTTCGTCGACGATCCCTCCCCCATCGCCTATGAAGCCCTGGTGGACCGCCTGCTGGCCGATCCACGCTACGGGGAGCGCTGGGGACGCCACTGGCTGGACCTGGCCCGCTATGCCGACACCAACGGCTACGAGGGCGATCCGGAGTACTACCACACCTGGCGCTATCGGGACTACGTCATCGATGCCTTCAATGGGGACAAGCCCTACGACCTGTTCGTGAAGGAACAGTTGGCCGGGGACGAGTTCTTCGAGATGATGTCGGCCGGAGCGCTGCCGCCTCCGGACCCGGAAAAGGTGGTGGCCCTGACCTTTCTGCGGCTGGCTCCCTTCACCGAGCCTCGCGGCGAAGAGGACCGGCACGTCCTGCTCAGCGAAATGACCTCCACCGTCGGTTCCGTCTTTCTGGGGCTGACGGTGGGCTGCGCCCAGTGCCACGATCACAAGTACGACCTGCTGCCTACCAGGGACTTCTACCGGCTCAAGGCCTTTTTCGCCACGGTGCAGATCGATCCCCCGCGCCCAGGGGACATCCAGCAACTGGGAGGACCCCAAGCTGCCAGTTTCCTCAATCCGGTCCGCGGGGAGCGGTGGGAGCGGGAGCGGGCCGCATTGGAACAACAGTTGCAGACCACCGAAAAGTCTTTCGCCCTCTTCTACGAACCGCTGCTGGAGCGACTGAAAGCCTACAGGATGGAAGCCGCCCGAGACCGTCTGGCCTCCCCGGAGCCCGAACCGCCCACCCTCAAGGACCTGAAGAAAGCCATCCGGGACGACCAGGGCTACCGGAAGTTCTCCATTGAAGAGCACCGGCAGTTCTCGGACTTCAGCCACCGCGTTCTTCGGCTCAAGAACGCCATCGAGCGGCGCAAGCCGCTGGCCATGTCCCTGAGAAACGCCGATGGGCCTCCCTACGGCCCCAACGTCTCCACCACCTACGTCCTGGAGCGGGGCCAATGGAACCGCAAGGGAGAACCGGTGGAACCGGGATTCCCCGGCGCCATCGAGGGTCACTCACAACCGGCCCGGATCGAGCTGGATCCCTTCGGGCGCTACCCGACCAGGGGTCGTCGGCTGGCACTGGCAAAGTGGATCGCCAGCCCCGAGAATCCCCTGACGGCCCGGGTGATGGTGAATCGCCTCTGGCAGTGGCACTTCGGGAGAGGCATCGTGGACACGCCCAGCGATTTCGGCAAGAACGGGGCGGCCCCGACCCATCCCCGCCTGTTGGACTGGCTGGCGCGCGAGCTGGTGGAGCGAAACTGGAGTCTCAAGGCCATGCATCGACTCATGGTGACTTCCGGCGCCTACCGTCAGTCTTCGCTTCACTCCGATCCCGAGGCCACCCGGATCGACCCGCAGAATCGATACCTGTGGCGCTTCCGGCGGCGGCGCCTGGAGGGAGAAGCCGTCCGGGACGGCATTTTGACGGCCAGCGGCAGACTCAACGGCGACCGGAGCGGGCCTCCCGTCTTTCCTCCCCTGCCCCGGGGGCTTGACAAAGCCCAGAAAGTCCAGGGCACCAACACCTGGGAGACCATGACCGGCCCCCGGGCCCGCAAGCGAAGCGTCTACATCTTTCAGCGGCGCTCTCTGAGCATGCCCCTGATGGAGACCTTCGACGCGCCGGTGCCCAATGCTTCCTGCGCCCGGCGGGAGACCTCGGTTTCGGTTTTGCAGGCCCTGACCATGTACGACGGGGAGTTTGTGAACGAAGAGGCACGCCACTTCGCCGAGCGGGTCAAGCGCGAGGGTGGCCCCGACCCCGCCTCCCGGATCCGGCAAGCCTTTCGAATTGCCCTGAGCCGCGACCCAGGGCCCGACGAGACCGCAGGGGCGCTACGACTGTTGGAGGAGAGCCCATCCGGCGAGGGACTGACGGCTCTCTGCCGGGTGCTGCTGAACAGCAATGAGTTTGTGTATGTTGACTAGCGAGGCCGTATCTGCGACGGACATTCAGGAAAAAGAGGAATCCACGAAGGGGCACGAAGAACGACGAAGGAACACGAAGAGATTGATAGAATGAATGGCTGATTGGTGACGAAGGAGTTGGACCATGAATGAGGAACACCGGAACCGCATCGCCAAGCTGCCGCTGCAGGCTCTGTCCCGGCGGGACTTTCTCTGCCGTTCCTGCAACGGGATCGGAGCCCTTGCCCTGGCCGGCATGCTGGCGGACGAGTTGCCGGCAGGCACCTCGGCTGCCACGGGACCTCCCCTGCCTCACTCCGGCCGCAAGGCCAAGCACTGCATCTTCATGTTCATGGCGGGAGGAGTCAGCCACGTGGACAGCTTCGACTACAAGCCGGCTCTGCAGAAACTCGCCGGGCAGGAACTGCCCCCCTTGAGCGGCCTTTCCGGAGAGATCCAGGGCTACCTCAACAAGCCTCACCGGGTCATTCCCAGCGCCTTTGAATTCAAGCGCTACGGCCAGTCGGGCCGCGCCATCTCCAGCCTCTTTCCCCGCATCGGCCAATGCGCCGACGACCTCGCGTTCGTCTACGGGATCGAGGTCGAGAACAACAACCACGGCCCCGCCACCATGCACGTCACCACCGGGTCCCAGTTTCAGGGCAGCGCTTCGGTAGGTTCCTGGGTCGCCTATGGACTGGGCAGCCCCAACCGGAACCTGCCCGGCTACATGGTGATTCAAGACCCCAGAGGGGCCCCGGTGAACGGCGCCGCCGTCTGGGGGAGCGGCTATCTGCCCGCGGCCTACCAGGGAACCGTGCTGCGTTCCAGCGGCGCCCCCATCCTGCACCTGGACCTTCCGGGCGGGGTGGACCGCGCTCAGCAGCGGCGGGAGTTCGACCTGCTCCATTTCCTCAACTCCCGGCACCTGGATCAGCGACCCGGCGCTTCCGAGCTGGAGGCCAGGATCAGCGCCTACGAACTGGCCTACCGCATGCAGGCCTCGGCCCCGGAAGCGGTGGACCTGTCGGGAGAGTCGGCCCAGACCCGTCGTCTCTACGGACTGGACAATCCCGTCACCGAGGGGTTCGGCCGCCAGTGTCTGCTGGCCAGGCGGATGGTGGAGCGGGGGGTGCGCTACACGCTGCTGGTTCACGGCGTGGAGATCAACAAGCACAGCTGGGACGATCACACCAACGTCGAGGGACGCATGCGGAACCATGCCGCCGAGGTCGATCTGCCGGTGGCGGGCCTGCTCCAAGACCTCAAGCAGCGGGGGCTGCTGGAGGAGACGCTGGTGGTCTGGGCCTCGGAAATGGGCCGCACCCCCTTCCTCAACGACCTCGAGTCCAAGACTCCCGGACGCGACCACAACCAGTTCGCCCTGGTGATGTGGATGGCCGGAGGAGACGTCAAGGGCGGCGCCACCGCCGGAGCCACCGACGAGTTCGGAGTCAAGGCCCTGGAGGAACAGATCCCGTTGCGGGACGTGCACGCCACCATCCTCAATCTGCTGGGGCTGGACGACCGGCGCCTGACCTACCTCCATGGCGGGCGCTTCCGCCGCCTCACCGACATCGGCGGCCGCGTGCTCCACGAGATCATCGGGTGACATACCCCCTCGCCTCCGTCTGGCATTCCTGCTTCCCGCAAGAAGACCGCCGCCGCCCGCATTTCTCACCGGAGGAGGTGGGAACGGCGCAGAAATTTTTCCGTCAGCGTGTGCTCGTGAGTGAAGAGCGTAGCGCTCACTACGATCGAGCGAGCATTTGCGGGCTGACGGGAAAGGGACCAACCTGGACATTCCCAGCATCGTGTGTAGCTGGAAACCGCCAAAATAGAACTGACAAGCTGTTGAAAAAGAACGATCTTTGCATCGTCTATCCGGCGACACTACGAGACATGCGGGCCAGGCGTCCAGAGTTGCCATTGCTGGATTTTTTCGGCTGCTACTGGGATTATTGCAGCAATCGAAGCATGATAAATTGTGACTTCTGAGTGAAATCAATGATTAATACTGCAAACAATACGTATTTCAGAATCAAATCCTCCCCCTTGATGCCCTATGCTTATCAAAGGGCGAACCCACGCGCCTCTCGCTGATTCATCAGACGGCAGCAGCAGGGGGGAGAGTCAGGAGAATTCCATGAAGACGGAGCGGCGGAGCGGAGCCGACCAGGTGGTAAGGTGGCTGGTGGCTGTACTCCTGTGCCTCCTGGCGGGCCACGCTCCTGCCCAACGGAGCGGGGCGGCGGATCGTCAGGCCCTACTGTCCCTCTCCAACAACCCACTGACCGACTCCCTCCCATCGTCTTCCACCAATGCGGGGACATCTTCGGCCCTCTTCGTTCCGGTCATCCTGACCGCGTCCGGACAGAACAACTCCGTCTACACCTCAGAGCTGACCCTGACCAACCGGGGCGGTGAGGAGGCCACCCTACACTACACCTACACGGCCCATGCCGGAGGCGGAAGCGGCAAGGCCTCCGACAGGCTGGCTCCGGGTCAGCAGATGATCGAACCGGACGCCTTGGGGTACTTGAGACGACTGGGCATTCCCATTCCCCACTCGGGCAATCGAATCGGAACGCTACAGGTGGCGGTTTCCGGCTCTTCCGACCTCGGCGTGTCGGTGCGGACGACCACGTTGGTGGCCGACGGGCGGGCCGGTCTGGCCTATCCGGGAATTGCCGCCGCTGACGGATTCCAGGAAGCAGTCTATCTGTGCGGGCTGCGCCAGAACAGTCAGGACCGCTCCAACGTGGCCTTCCAGAACATGGGCACCCCGGAGGCCGGGCCGATTACCTTGAGGACGACCCTGTTTTCCGGAGATCCGGAAGTTTCCGCAGGCCATGTCCTCGGGGACCGGATGCTGGCTCCGGGCGGGTTTTACCAGTACAACGGCATCCTGAACCGGGCCGGCTTTGACAACGGCTACGTCAAGGTGGAGCGGGTGGAGGGAGAGGCGCCCTTCTATGCCTACGGCGTCATCAATGACAACTTCAACTCCGACGGCTCTTTTGTCTTTCCGGTCGCGGAGAGTTCTCTCGAGGGGGCCACGGGACAGACCCTGCCCGTGATCGTCGAGACCAGAGAGTTCACCAGCGAGCTGACGGTGACCAACTTCTCCGAGGAGACCAAAACCTTCCATTTCAGCTTCGTGGCTGGCGGGCTCACGACGCCTGACCGCACGGCCCGTTTCAACCTGAGCGTTGAGGCTGGCCAGCAGCGGATCATTCCCGATGTCATCGACACGGAATTGCGACAGAAGGGCGTGGAGGGCGTGAGTTCGTCGAGAGGCGGACTGGCCGGGGCTCTCTTCGCCCGGGTGACGGGCGGCAACATGAGCGGGATCGTGATCGGGGCTCGCACGAGTTCCTCCGACGGTCGCGGCGGGCAGTACGGCGTCTTCTACAACGCGGCGCCATCGGGTCAGGCCATCATCGAGGAAGCCTGGATCGACGGCCTGCAGCAGAACGAGAAGAACCGGAGCAATCTGGCACTGGTCAACACGGGAGAAGTCGACGGCAGCCCTAGCGTCTTTCAACTAGATATCTACGATGGGGTAACGGGGATGCTGGCCAACACAGTGACCGACCTGACGGTTGCGGCCAGGGGTTGGCGTCAGATCAACGGAATCCTTGGGACATACGCTTCAGGGACCACGCAGGGCTATGTGCAGATCCGCAAGATGTCCGGCAGCAATCCCTTCCTGGCTTATGGAGTGATCAACGATGGAGGGGCACCGGGGGAGCGGAGCGGCGACGGCGCCTACCTGCCCGCCAGGGAAAGGATCGACGATCCGGGGGCCGATGGGACGGCGGACCGGGAGGTGCTGGAGGCCTTCTATGACGCGACGGACGGGGCAAGCTGGAACAATCGTACAAACTGGCTGAGCGACATGCCGCTGTCGGAGTGGCACGGGGTCACGACGGATGGGATAGGCCGGGTCACGAGCCTGGCTCTGAGGGACAACCGACTGCGCGGAGGGATTCCGCCGGAACTGGCGGGGCTCACCCATCTCCGAGTGCTGTCTCTCGGATACAACGAGCTGAGTGGACGGATTCCGATGGAACTGGGTGGGCTGACTCGCCTCCAATGGCTGTCGCTCGGATCCAACCAGCTGAGCGGAGGGATTCCGCCGGAACTCGGCGAACTGACCCATCTCCAATGGCTGGATCTTGGGTTTAACGAGCTGAGTGGGGGGATGCCGACGAACCTGCAGCAACTGTCGGAGCTCACGCAGCTTGACATCCGTGACACCGACGTATGCGTACCGAAGGATGCAGCCTTGCAAGCATGGCTGGCCACTCTTTCCAGATTCAGGTCCTCGGGACTCGTCTGCGATGGGACGCGCCGGGTCTTGTTCTCGGCATCAAGCTATCAGGTGACGGAGGGAGAAACCGTCACGGTGTCGGTACGGTTGATCGATCGGACCGGGGGACCGGTCGGGTCGGTGGAGATGGCTCTGACGGCCACGCCGGGCGGTGGGGCGACCGCCGCCGACTATTCGGGGGTGCCGGAGCGCATCACTATCATGGCTCCGGCCGCCGAGGCGGGATTCGTCTTCACGGCAGTCGCGGACGGTCCCTTCGACGACGGCGAGACGGTCGTGCTCGGCTTCCAGCAACCGCTGCCGTCCGGGGTCACGGTCGGCTCTCCGGAGACGGCCACGGTGACGATTCACGATCCGGGGACCGAGCAGATGACAGACCGGGAGGTGCTGGATGCACTGTATCACGGGACCGGCGGGCCGGACTGGAACAACCGCACCAACTGGCTGAGTGCTGCGCCGCTCTCGGAGTGGTTCGGGGTCGGTGTAGATAGCAACGACCGGGTCACGAGCCTTTCTCTGGCTTCCAACGGGCTGAGCGGGGCAATCCCGCCTGCACTGGGCCAACTGACCCACCTCCAAGCGCTGAATTTCGAGTTCAACAAGCTGAGCGGGGCGATCCCGCCCGAGTTGGGCCAACTGGCTCGACTGGAAATGCTGAATCTCAGATTCAACGAGCTGAGCGGCGGGATTCCACCGGACCTGGGAGGGTTAGCCAACCTCCAGGAGCTGAATGTCAATTTCAACGAGCTGAGCGGCGGGATCCCGCTGGAATTGGCTCAACTGACCAACCTCCGATTGCTGAATCTCAATTTCAACAAGCTGAGCGGGGCGATCCCTCCTGCACTGAGCCAACTGACCTACCTCCAAGAGCTGGATCTGGGGCAGAACAAGTTGAGCGGGACGATCCCGCCTGAATTGATCCAACTGACCAACCTCCAATCGCTGCATCTCAACTTCAACGAACTGAGCGGAAGGATCCCGCTGGAATTGGCCCAACTGACCAACCTCCAATCGCTGCATCTGGCGGACAACGAGTTGAGCGGAGGGATCCCTCCAGAACTGGCCCAACTGACCAACCTCCAATCGCTGTTTCTCAGCCGCAACGAGCTGAGCGGAGGGATCCCGCTGGAATTGGCCCAACTGACCAATCTCCGAGGGCTGGCTCTCGGGGAAAACAAGTTGAGCGGGGGGATCCCTCCAGAACTGGCCCAACTGGCCAACCTCCAATCGCTGAATCTCAGGCGCAACGAGCTGAGCGGGGAGATCCCGCCGGAGTTGGGAGGGCTGGCCCGACTCCGATCGCTGAATCTCAGCCGCAACGAGCTGAGCGGGGGGATCCCGCTGGAATTGGCGCAACCGGCCAACCTCCAATCGCTGGACCTCAGGTTGAACGAGCTGAGCGGGGGGATCCCGCCAGAGTTGGGAGGGCTGGCCGACCTCCGATCGCTGGCACTCGATGGCAACCAGCTGAGCGGGGGGATCCCACCGGAATTGGCGCAACTGACCAACCTCTATGCGCTGACACTCAATTTCAATCCGGAATTGACCGGGACGATCCCGCCGGGGCTGCAACAGCTACCGCTCTCGGTTGTGCACCTGTTTGCGACCTCGGTCTGTGTTCCCGAGGACGAGGAGTTGCAGGAGTGGCTGGCGGGGATCAGGTTCTTCAGGACCTCGGGATTGACGTGCGGACGCCCCGCCCCTGCAATGTCGTCGATCGACGTCGCGGTGGTTTATACGCCGGCGGCGCGCCAGATCGCCGGCGGGACTGCGGAGATTGAAGCGGACATAGATCTCATGATGGCCGAGACCAATCAAGCTTACCTGGACGGCGGCGTGGATCAGCGTGTCGCGCTGGTGTCCAGGGAAGAGGTGGAGTACACCGAGTCGGGGGATTCGAACACGGATTTAGGCCGGTTGGGGAACCCATCGGACGGCCACCTGGATGAAGTCCACGCTATTCGCGACCAGGCCGGTGCAGACCTCGTTCACTTGATCGCTGACATGACAGACTTCAGAGGCCTGGCGGGCGTCGCGAATCCATATGGTCTCACCTGTGCCGGGTGCGATGCCTGGATTTTCGCACACGAGCTCGGGCACAACATGGGACTTCATCACGACAGATACGTAGAACGCACTCGATCACTTCCTTACAGCCACGGCTACGTGAATCAGCGGGCTTTCGCGGATGGTGCGCCCCAGTCGGCGCGCTGGAAGACAATCATGGCCTACACAAAACAGTGCGAAGATTCGGGCTTTCTTTGCGACGAGCTTCTGCGCTTTTCGAATCCGAACCAGACCTACCTGGGAGACCCGTTGGGAGTGCCCGGCGACGAGCGGACGTCGGCCGTGAACGGACCGGCCGACGCGGTGCGCGTTCTCAACCTCACGCGGCATGCAGTGGCGGGCTTCCGGCCCCGGGCTTCCGGAAACCGGCTGACGCTGTCCTCCACCCATTCACAAGTCAAGCCCACGCTCAAGTCCGGCGAGGCTGTGATCCCGGTTCCGGGCGGCAACCTCTTCCGGGCGGTTGCGCCGAAGGAGGGACGGGCCGCCTCGCGGATGACCGGCCGAGTGCTCGATCGCGCGACACTGCGGCGGCGCGAGGTGAGCGTCGACATCGGGAGTTTGGCGCGCGTGCCGGACGGTGGGCTCACTGCCCTGAGTCTGAACCTGTTCGACGACGTAGTGCTGACGGGGATCTTCGAGCGGCGGACGCCGACCTACTCCGGCGGCTATGCGCTGTCGGGCCGACTGGCGGGAGTGGCCGGGGGAAGCGTGACCGTGGTGGTCAACGGCAGCGTGGTGGCGGGCACGGTCCGCATCCCTGGCGCCACGTTTCGAATTCGTCCGGCCGTCGCGGGGAGACACGCCATCATGCAGATCGATCCGTCGCAGCTCCCCCAGGCGTGCGGGACGGTGAGGCTAACGCCTGACTGGGAGCGATGAGCCGGGAATGGCGAGCGTCAGACTGAGCGGAGCATATGAGCCCCCGATTTCGGGGAGAGTCTACTCTTGTCATCGGTTCGAGGTCTACAGCCCGCTTCAGTGCAGTCTGCATCCCTCCATGGGCATCGAGATCTTACCTGTCTCCTTGATCAGGCTAAACACCTGCCCCGCTCCCTTCACTCGTCTCACGAGTGCCGCTCCCGATGAAAACTGCGGACAGCATCACAAGTCCATGACCCGGTCCACGTCCGGGTCCAGCTTTGGAGGCTTGGAGAGGAGGGAGATCCCGAAGAAGAGGGTGAGGGAGACCAGCAGGGCGATGGCTCCGGCGTCGATGCGGAAGGGGATCTGGATCTTCAGCAGCTTGACCCCCAGATTGATAACCAGGCTGGAGATCATGGCGGTGTTGGCGGCCAGGGCGGTGGCCCGCTTCCAGTTGAAGCCGATGGTCACCACCGGGACCAGGGCCGCCGCAAAGGTGCCCCAGCCAAAGGCTCCCAGGATGGCCACCAGGTCGCCGGAGTAGACGGCAATCAGGGATGCCGCCAGGGCAATGACCACCGTGGCCGTGCGGGCCCACAGCAGTTCGTTCTTCAGCGACCGACCCCGTAAGGATTGGGGAATGTCGTGGACGATGGCGGCCGAGCCGATGTTCAGGAAGCCGTCGGCGGTGGACATGATAGCGGCGAACAGGGCCGCGAAGACCAGGCCGGCCAGCAGCGGATGGGTATAGGCCTGCAGGAATTGGGGCGCCGCGGCATCGATCCCCGGAAGTTCGGGATGGCTGCCCGACAGCACCAGAGTTCTCATGGCCAGGCCGATGGCCAGCCAGAGGAGCGCGGTCAGCGAGTACCCCACCACCGAGATGGGCAGGGTGCGCCGCACATCCTCCACCCGCTTGCTCATCATCAGCTTGGTGATCACGTGAGGCTGGCCCGAGGCCCCCAGGGTAAAGAGGAAATACCAGGAGAGGCACCCCAGCACTCCCACCGATCCCCAGGGGCTGATGGCTTCGGGGTCGTCGGCCCCTATGGTCAGTGACATGCCGGCAAAGCCGTCCGGAACGGCGGTGGTGGCCGCCACCAGCACCAGCAAGGCCGCAATCACCATAATGAAGCCTTGAATCACGTCGGTATAGACCGAGGCGATGATGCCGCCGGTGACGCAGTAGAACACCAGGACTGCAAACGACACGGTCACGCAGGCTTCCAGGCTCAACCGTCCGATCGGAGTATTGGCGATGATGTCCTGCAGGACGGTGGCCATGGCCAGAATCTGCGTCCCCAGGTAACCCATCACACCCAACAGGATGGCGAGGGAGGTCAGCAGGCGGGTAAGCCGGCTCTTGTAGCGAGCGGCTACCACGTCCGGCAGCGACACCGACTCTTTCAACTCGGCCAGCAGCCGGATGCGCTTCCCCAACAGGTAGAAGGAGATGCAGGTGCCCATGGGGGCGCTGATCACCATCCACAGGGAGCTCATTCCCATGTGGTAGACCAGACCCGGCCCGCCTACGAATCCGAAGCCGCTCATGATGCTGGAAAAGACAGCGAAACCGGTGACGATGACCCCCAGGTTCCGTCCGGCCATGAAGAAATCCGCGCTGGACCGGGTCCGCCGAAGCGCCCACAGCCCCACCACTATGCAGATTCCCATGTAGAAGATCACCGAGAACAGGATGGTGACGCCCCGGTCCGTGTCCATCAGCCATCCTCCTCGGGCAATTCGGGGTTCGTATCGGTGGGGTTCCCTGCCGGCCCGGCGTCGACCAGCTCCCGGAAGCGGCGGCTGTCTTCCCTGCGGAACACCCAGTCCTCGAACCTCAAGCTGTAGACCAGCACGAAATACAGGGGAAACGGCCACAGCACCCACAGCATGACGGCCGTGGGCGGCGGTAGCGACACCAGCAGCCGGGTGGGATCCTTCAGGTAGTCCTGGTAGGCGAGGATCAGCACCATGAAGACGATCAGGTAGAGGACGCCGCCCAGCAGGAGGGCTCTTCCTTTGGCCCGGGAAGACCCCCTGGCGCCCCGCAGGCCAAAGCCCAGGCAAGCCACGAAAAGCAGCAGTTGCAGAATCCCGAAGGCCGCGCCCAGCCACAGGACCTGAGAATGCCGCTCCCCGTCCCCCCCTTGCCGCATGGTGCTCAACTGCCCGTGCCCATACCCTTGGCTGTCGGGAGGCTCTTCCCAAAAGAGAGCCACTCCCACCACCAGGCACAAAGCCAGCAGCAGTCCGAATAGGACCCAGTGCAGCCAATCGGAGTCGGGAGTTCGGGTGGCCAAGGGAAAAGCGCGCTCCTTCAGATCATTCGCTCCACGTTGCCGCAGACGCTCAGGGCCTGACCCGTGATCGCCGATCCCGCCTCGGAACAGAGGAAAAGGGCCATGTTGGCAATCTCGTCGGGGTTCACCATTCTGCGAAGCGAGACCTGACGCAGGTGTTCCGCCTCCAATTCCTCATAGGGTTTTTGGATAGCCGCCGCCTTGGCGGTGATGACCGAGCGGATGCGGTCGCCCTCCACCATTCCGGGCAGCAGGGCATTCACCCGAATCCCGTGAGGCCCCACCTCCATGGCCAGGCTCTGAGTGAAGCCCACCACGGCCCACTTGGAGGCGGCGTAGGGGGTTCGCATGGGATACCCCAGCCGGCCGGCCACCGATGAGAGGTTGATGATCGAGCCGCCTCCCGCCTGCTTCAGCAGGGGCACCGCCAACCGGGCGCAAAGGAACTGGCCGGTGATGTTGACGTCCAGGGTCCGACTCCAGTCCTCCGGGCTCACCTGCTCCACCGGTGCGGTGGGGCCGGCAATGCCGGCATTGTTGATCAGCACGTCCAGCCCGCCCAAATGTGCCGCCGAATCCGCGAAGACCCGCTCCACGTCGGCGGGAACGGCCACGTCGGCCCGGGTGAATCCCACTCCCGGAAGCTCCTGGAGCAGATCCGCGGCCCGGTCCCCGGAAACATCGCACGCGTGCACCTTGGCCCCCTCCCCCAGGAAGGCAGCCGCAATCCTGCGGCCGATCCCGGAAGCTCCGGCCGTCACCAGCACTCGTGTTCCCTCTCGAATCTTCATGGTTCGCTCGTTGGTTGCTCTGTGAAACCCCGCCCGCGATTTGCGCCGGGGGGCTCCTACCCCTGGTGGAACATCTGCAGCAGGGCCAGAAAACGGCGGTCTCGCTCCGACACCTTCTTTTGCACCGTCTCCGGGGTGTAGCGGTAGATGCCCTCTCCGCTCTTGACTCCGAAACGGCCCGAGCGGACCGCTTGCTCCAGCGCCGCCGGAAGCTGCCGGTCGGATCGGACATCCGTCACCAGGTTCTCGAACACGCTGGCGGTGACGTCCAGGCCCGCGAAGTCGATGACCTCCAGCGGGCCGATGGCCGCCAGGCGAAAACCGATGGTGCTCTTCACCGCCCGATCGATCTCCTCGGGGTCCGCCACTCCCCGGTCCAGCAGGTCCAGGATCTCCCGCAGCATGGCAATCTGGATGCGGTTGACCAGAAAACCCGGAACTTCCTTCTTCAGTTGCACCGGGGATTTTCCGACCCGTCGCAGCAGGTCCATGGTTGTCTCGACGGCCTTTGTCCCGGTCTTCTCCCCCGGCACCACCTCCACCAGCGGCACGATGTGGGGCGGGTTGAACCAGTGGGTGATCAGGGCTTGCCGGGGACGGCTCAGATCGGCGGCGAGGTCGGAGATGGGGAAACTGGAGGTGTTGCTGGCCAGGATGGTCTCGGCCGATACCTGGAGCTCGATCCGGCTGAACAGACGGCGCTTGACCTCCAGGTCCTCGGCAACCGCCTCCACCACCAACTCGGCCCCCTGAACCGCTTCGGCTTCGGTCTCACAGACCCTGAATCGGGCCAGCGCGGGTTCAATGGCCGCCTCCTCACCGAAACCGGCTCGGGCAGCCGTCCTCAGGTTCTGCTCGATGCGTCCGGCTACCGAGCCCCGCACCTCGGCCGACTGGTCATAGCCGGTGACATGGCGGCCTCCCACCGCAAAGGCCTGGGCGATGCCATGACCCATGGTTCCCAGACCCAGCACCGCGATATTTCTGATGGTGGACAAAGGTCGGTTCTCCTCACCCCCAGGGATCGGGAGCCAGAGCCTCCATGTCGGTGACCGCATCCAGCACCACCGGGCGGTCGGCCCGCAGGGCCTCCTCCAGGGCGGGAACCACCCCCTCGGGCTGCTCCACCCGGATGCCCCGGCAGCCCAGCGACTCGGCCATGGCCGCGATGTTCAGATCCCGGAACTGCCACATCTCCAACCCCTGGCGCTGCACGCCCCCGTAGGCGCTGGCGAATATCTCGGTCTCCTGATTGAGGGAACGGTTGTCGTTTACCACGATCACCGGATGGATGCCGTAGCGCAGGGCCGTCTCCAACTCCGACATGTGGTAGTAGAAGCCGCCGTCGCCGGTAAAACAGACCACCGGCCGCCGGGGCGCGGCGCACTTGGCCCCGATGGCCGCCGGCAGGCCCCAGCCCAGGGATCCGGCAGCCCGGATGTAGCTCTGGCTGGGGTGGTGCAGCTCGATGTGGGTCCCCGACCAGATTCCCGAGTGGCCGGTATCCGACACCAGGATCGCATCCTCGGGCAAGGCCGATTCTATTTCCTTGCAAAGGCGCTCCGGGCGCATGGGCACCGCCGGCGAAGACCGCAGGGGAGCCACCTCCGAACGCCATTCGGCCACCACCTGCTCCACCCGCGAGAGCCACTCGGGGTCGGGCGGCCGGGAGGCCAAGGCGGCATTCAACTCCTGCAGCCCGACCTTGGCGTCGCCCCACAAGCTGCACAGGTTGGGATAGTTGCGGCCCAGTTCCCCGGGCTCGATGTCCAGTTGAAGGACGGGAGTCCCCTTGGGCGGGATGCGCCAACTGTTGGTGACCTGCCCCCCGGTGCGGCTGCCGATGAAAAAGACCAGGTCGGCCTCGGCCACCAGCCGATTGGCGCAGTCGCGGGAATAGGAACCCACCACCCCGATCGACAGGGAGTGGTTTTCCGGGAGGGTCCCCTTGGCGTTGAGAGAGGTCGCCACCGGGATGGAGAGCCTTTCCGCCAACTGCCTCACTTCGGCTTGGGCTCCTGAAAGGGTGACCCCTCCGCCGGCAACGATGACCGTCCGGCGGCTTCGGCCTAACAGTTCGGCCGCCCGCTGTATACTGCCGGGCTCCGGTCGAGGGCGGATGGCGGGATATCGAGCGAATTTGGGCTCGAAGACCGTGTCCAGATCGGCCTCTCCCTCAATGGCCTGACCGAAGTTTCCCCCGATCTCCAGGTGAACCGGAGCCGGACAGCCGGTGGTGGCCTCCCGGAAGGCCTGGCGGAGCAGGTCGGGCAGCCGCTGGGGTAGATCGACCTGGACGTTGAACTTGCTCAAGGGCTCGAAAAGGGGAAAGTCATCCACCTCCTGGTAGACGCCGCGGTGCTTGCTCTCGGGAAGCCGGCCACCGTTGATGGCAATGACCGGAGCGCAGGCCAGATAGGGGTCGCGCAGCCCTGCCGCCAGGTTGGCCGCGCCGATGGTCTGGGCCATAGCCACCCCGGGCCTGCCCGAGATGCGAGCGTAGCCGTCGGCCATGTAGACGGCCGCCTTCTCGCTGTGGGCCGTGACCCGCACGATATTGCGGCTTTCCATTTCGGCCAGGGCCGGTGTCAGAATGGTGGGGACCAGAAAGACGTGGGTGACTCCATAGGCCTGCATGGCCTCGGCGAAGTAGCGGGATCCCGTCATCGATGGCATGGGTGTCCTTCAGGTCGGGCTTGACGGCTGGCAACGCTGGCGCGAATATTACTCTGCACTGCCTCTCGACACAACCCCGTAGCGGAGGTTGAAACAGCAGAAAGGCACATGTCAGGAGCAATCGATGCATGGCAAGCCGCCCGACCGCCGGGATTTTCTTCGGAATTCATTCCAACTCATGCTGCTGGGCGCAGGCTGGAGCTGCGCCTCCCGGGAGGGCGGCGGCAAGAAGCCATCCGGGCAGGCGGATGGCAAGGAGGCTCGCATGAAACTATCGCTGTCGGCCCGGGTTGCGGAGAGCTTTTCCAACAAGGAAGAGGCCTCGCTGAACCTGGAGGAACTCATCGACCTGGCCCGAAACCACGGGTATCGGGCCCTCTGCATGCGGGCCTCTCAGGCGGGCATTCATTCGCCGCCCGAACAGGTGACCCGAATGAGCCGCCGGATCGGGGAGGCCGGCCTCCGGGTCTCCATGGTCACCGGAGACTTCGCCGTGCCCCGCAACGACGAGCTGGGGCCGTCCGGACTGCGCAACATCGCGCCCTACCTGGACCTGGCGGAGACCTTCGGGGCCGACCTGATCCGGATCTGCATGAAGAAGGAGGAGGACATTCCCTGGGCCCAAACGGCCTCCGACACCGCCGCCGAGCGGGGCATCCGCCTGGCCCACCAGTCCCACTGCTCCAGCCTGTTCGAGACGGTGGAGGGCTCCCTCCGGGTGCTGGAGAAGGTGGACCGCCCCAACTTCGGGATCATCTACGAACCCGCCAACTGGATGATTGCGGGAGAAGACTACGGCAGCGAGACCATCAAGAGATTGGGGCCTCACCTTTTCAACGTCTACGTCCAGAATCACCGCCTCAATCCCCAGGGAGAGGGCATGGTCAGAACCTGGAACCGGGGCCCGGTCCGACTGGACCACATCGGCCTGTGGGAGTCGGGAGGGGTCAATTTCGAAGAGGTCTTCCAGGGCCTGGAGGACATCCAATACCGGGGCTATGTCACCATCCACCAGGCCTTTGCCGGCATCATGTCAGTGGCCGACGCCGCCCGCCGCAGCGCCAAGTTCCTGGAACCCTGGATGGAGTGAGAGGGAAAGCTGCTGCCTTGAGCCCGTATGGTGCAGTTCGGGTGTCAATGCCAATCCTTCGCGGAGGTCTCGAAAACCGTTGTACCTTCACGGGGACCGGGGGGTGGAATTTCCAGAACAGGACACTACTGTGCTCTGGCGATGTTCCGTGATTAGAAGAACATCGTCATCCTTGGTATTCTCTATTTGCATAGAATGGCAAGGTTCTGTGTATCTATCAAATGATCCCCAACCCCAAGAAGTCCAAACCCAAGCAGACAGTAATTTAGACAGGAGCTACTGGAAGATCAAAATGACGACGATCGATCTAAAAACTTTGAGAGCGGCGGTCAGCGGGACAGCCGCAGCATTTCGTTGCGTGACCAAGTATCAGCCGGCGGGAGGTCCCGGCGACAAGGTATTTCCCCCAACCTACGAAGGCGGCAAATACGCCACCGAGGAACGCATTGATCCCGCAACCGGCGAGGTTCGGCAGTGCGTTCTGCTGGATTCGGTGCAGTCGCAGGCCAACCGCATGGAGTTGGCGCTACTGGAAGCGCACCGCGCAGGAACGGTACGGCTTCCTCTGCTGGTAGCGCGCTTCGATCAGGAGCAACTGATCAAGAAGTTCACGGTGACCAGCTTGGAGGCCCCTCATCGGGTCGCGGATGCGTTGTTCCGCGACAGCCTGCTCGCCGGCACGATATTCCGTAAATCAGAGAAGGGCCGGATACTCGACACCGCGGAGGCGCGGAACGCCACCGACCTGTTTGGACTATGCCCGACCGCACTGGTATTTGGACTGTGGGACTCGACCGGACCTCGTGGCGGATTAGGGTGCAAGTTTCAGCGGGCGGTGGTGTCGGAGATTGTCGGGTATGATGCGAGGTTAGGAAATAGAACATCCAGCCGCATTGATCCTGCAGAGATCATGCGTAGCGCGGCCACACTTCATGAGCGTAAATCTGAAAGCAACATTGCGCCCCGATGGACCTTGGATGAGACAGAAGGCAAGAAAAAGCTGAAGACGGGAAGACCTTCGGAAGCCAATCACGGAAACGTCACTCCAACGATTACGGAAGGCGGATTTACGTTTTTGAGTGCCCGGCAAATGACAACCCTGTCTCTGGCCGTGTTGCGTCGGCTCCGTTTTCCCCTAAACGGTTCCGCGGACTCCAACCACGAAACTGATATAGCAGCACGTACCACGTTAGCCGCGCTGGGGCTCGCTGCTGGTACTTTGGCGCGAGTTGATACGGACCTTCGCTCTCGCTGTCAGTTGTTCGCCGTAGAGGCGTCGGAGTGGGAACTGCTCGACCGCCCCGGAGAAACTCCACGGGAATTTGAACTTGGTCCCGAAGACGCCCTAAAACTGTTGGAAGCGGCGATTGCCGAGGCGAAGAACGCGGGGCTGCCATGGGAGGACGAAATTGAGTTGACCCCATCGCCCGATCTTGTCGAACTGGTTCGGCGCAGCCAGGAGTTGGCGAGCACGTCGGGGGGAGAGGAAGGCTGATGTTCGCCCTCGGCATCCACTACCTGAACGGATGGTCAATGGCAGCGGCGGACGGGGCGCGAAAGAGGCAGGCCGAATGGCCACCGCATCCCGATCGGGTGTTCATGGCGTTGGCGGCAGCCTGGTTTGAGTCCGGCGAAGACTCAGCCGAAGGCGTAGCCCTGCGCTGGCTCGAATCCCTGCCGCCCCCTGCGATTGCCGCCTCGGATGCCGACAGTCGCGCCCCTGTTGTCAGCTATGTGCCCGTCAACGACGCGAGCCTCAGTCGCAAGTTGCCCACCAGCAGGGACCTGAACAAACTAAAGGATGCCGGACTGGCCCAGCTTCCAGAGCATCGATCGCGCCAGCCTCGCGGTTTTCCGATTGCCATTCCCCACGACCCGAGAGTGCATCTGATCTGGCCGCAGGCCGAGTTGGGTACACATTGGGCCGCCATGGAACGGCTGGCCGCCAAGGTCACGCATGTGGGGCATTCGGCCTCTTTTGTGCAAATGTGGCTGGAATCCAGTCCTCCGCCTCCTGCTTGGATTCCGACGCCTGGCGTTGCCCGTCAGCGACTCCGCGTAATGGGCCCCGGGCGCTTGAAGATGTTGGAAGCGCGCATGAATCGCGCCGCATCGATCGCGTACCGGGATCTTCGTGGCGAAATCAAGCAAGCTGAAACGGACCTCAAGGCAATGAAGCATCCGCCAAGGGTTCCTTGGAAGGCATTCGCGAACGCGGTATTGCTGGTTGGCGAGTCCCATGCCAAGCAGCATCCCGAATTCCCCGGCGCGAAGGCAAGTGGTGATGCTGAGGCTGCAGCAAATCTGGTTAGCAGCTTGGTTGACGAAGAAGGAATCACCACAGTTCGTGCACTCATCGCCGCGGTCAGCGAAAGCGGAGACCCCGTGCTGGTATGCGCTAATGCCTACGAGCAAGGCTTCAATGCGATCCCTGTTGCCTTGGCAAAACTGCTAAGTGAACGCTTGGAAATCCCATTTGATACCACTGTCGTCCAGACCAATGTCGTATCCCACACCGGCGCCGATGGCTATGGGCGACTCGCTCGGCAAGCCGCATTTGACGGAACGGTTGAGAAGGAACGCGAATACGTAATGGTGGACGATTTTATCGGTCAGGGCGGTACCTTGGCCAATCTGCGTGGTTGGATCGAGAAACAGGGCGCCAAAGTCCTCGGCGCCATTACCCTGACTGGAAAATCCTACTCAGCTAAACTAAACCCCTCACAGGAGCAATTGCATGAACTCCGACAAAAACACGGATCAAACTTTGAGAAATGGTGGAAGGCGCACTTCGGCCACACCTTCGATTGCCTTACTTACTCAGAGGCTCGGTACCTCGCCCGCTCCCCGGATGTTGACACCATCCGAAATCGACTTGCTGCGGCAATGCGCGGACGAGGTAGCCGAAGTCACGCGCGAAGTCCTCGCGAGCAAAGACAATACATCAAGAAAATGAAAGCGCGTGTGGAAGATCGTTTTCCCGCCGGCCAACCCGTGAGTCTGCGCCCAGTTCCGGGTCGCTGGCAGGGATACGAAAGACCCTCGAAAGACAAGGTCTCCGAAGCTCCAGGCCCGGTTTTCGATTCTCGGCTCGTTGTCCTCGGCATCAAAGGCAAGCGCGTGTCTCTGCCGGCGACGCTCAAGCTCACGGTGGCCTTGCGCGGACTCTTGATGGGATCGTGTCCCGAACAACCGCCACCCGAGTGGCTCAGTGGTCATCGCTTGGACGGAACGCCCACCTCCGAACCGCATCTCGCCTTTACGTCTCTCCCCTTCGTCGGCTCGGAACATGCAGACAGCCGCATTATGGGTTTGGCTCTGGTTCTTCCGGCAGGCTTGGATCAGCAGGAAGCCGGTCATTGCTTCGAACCGTTTCTACGCGATCCGGCTACCGGATTACCGCGTGAACACCGGTTGTTCGATGGCCAATGGTTCGAATGCGCTATTGAATTGGAAACCCGAGAAAGCCCGCCGAGAAACCTCGACCCGGCCACCTGGACGCGAGTGTCGCGCTGTTGGGCAAGCGTGACTCCAGTGGTTCTGAACCGACATTTCGATGGCAAGGACAAGTGGGAGCGGGCGGCAGAGAGCGTGAAAGACATGTGCGGACACATCGGCCTGCCACGCCCGCGCGAGGTGTTGCTGCACCCGGTTTCGCTGGTTGAGGGCGTACCCCATGCGAGGGAGTATCCGCAACTGATGCGTAAGAACGGCGGCGGGCGACGGAGCCATAGTCACGCGGTGATCGTCTTTGACGAGCCGGTGCGCGGGCCTGTGCTCGTAGGGGCGGGTCGCTTCCGGGGATACGGCCTGTGCCGGCCGATGGCTGAGAAAGGTGAAGACCGTGACTGAGTTGAGCGCTGCGGACTTTGCCGAGTTCTTCAAAAAGTTGTGGGGCCATAGGCCTTTTGCCTGGCAGCAGAAATTGGCGGATAGAGTACTGGAGCGGGCAGAGGCTCCCTGGCCCGAAGCCATTGCCTTGCCGACCGCAGCAGGCAAGACTGCGTGCTTGGATATCGCCGTATTCGCTTTGGCAGCCCAGGCATCTCGGTTGGCGCGGAAGCAAGCCATCACTGCACCGCGTCGCGTGTTCCTGGTCGTTGATCGGCGCGTGATAGTGGACCAGGCATACGAGCGGGCCCGCCTGTTGGCAGACCATCTTAAGAGGGCGCAGGGCAGCGTTATCAGGCGGGTTGCGGACAATCTGCGCCAGATTGCCCACGGCGAGGCGAACGGATTCGAGAAGGCACAGCCGCTGGCAGCTTATATATTGCGCGGTGGCATGTATCGGTCAGAGGCTTGGATGAACAGCCCGCTTCAGCCTATGGTGGTGGCCTCGACCGTCGATCAAGTCGGCTCTCGCCTGTTGTTTCGCGGCTATGGACGTGGCCATGGCACGTGGCCGATAGCTGCGGGATTGATCGCTAACGACAGTCTTATCCTGCTCGACGAGGCGCATTGTGCCCAGCCGTTCCTGCAGACCCTGCAAGCGGTTCGACGCTATCAAGAATGGGGACATGCGTCGCTTGAGCGTCCTTTTTGCCCGGTCGTGATGTCGGCGACCCCGCCACCGGGGGTAGATCTGTTCGAGGACCTATCCGAAGAAAGTCGCGATCTTGGTCACCCGCTGGGTCAGCGTCAACTGGCACACAAGCCAGCCGTTCTGAAGAAAGTCAAAAAAGCCAAGGGGAAGCAGGCCGCCAGCGTGATAGCCAAGGCTTTGGCTGAGGTTGCATCGGGGCTGGTCAACGACGAACGCCGTGCGATCGTGGCGTTTGTCAACCGTGTTGCCACGGCGCGGGAGACTTATCGCTTGCTCCACACCCGGGACGACATTGACGTTGTCCTGCTAACCGGTCGGATGCGCCCCGTCGACAAGGATGCCCTGGTTAAACAACACTTGAAATGTCTTGAATCCGGCCAAGCAAACAAACGCGCTTTGGCAAAGCCGATGATCGTGGTGGCTACCCAAACTCTGGAAGTGGGGGCCGATCTTGACTTTGACGGCCTGGTGACCGAGTGCGCAAGTCTTGATGCCCTGCGCCAGCGCTTTGGTCGGTTGAATCGCATGGGGCGGAAGATCGGTGCGCGAGCGGCGATTCTCATAGGTGGCGACCAGACAGGTGACAAAGGGGACGACCCCGTATACGGCGAGTCTCTTGCCAAGACTTGGAATTGGCTCGACGAGTGCAAAGACGAAAACGGTGAGGTCGATTTCGGAATCGCCTATCTTCCGGACGGACATTCTTCGCTCAACGCACCCTCCGGCAGTGCCCCGGTGATGCTTCCCGCCCATGTTGATTGCTGGGCGCAGACAGCACCGGAGCCACAACCTTCTCCTGATGTGGCTCCGTTCCTGCACGGTCCTCGTGAAGGCGCGGCAGATGTGCAGGTCTGCTGGCGCGCTGACCTGAATCTGAAGAGCGAAGAATCACGAAAACATGCGCTTGTGTCATTGTGCTTGTGTCCGCCAAGCAGTAGTGAAACTCTCCCGGTGCCAGTCGGTGTGTTCAAGCGTTGGTTGACCGGAGTAGATGCCGCAGACGACAGTGCCGACGTGGAAGGAATCGGCACAGAGGATGGCATTGGCGAAGACAGTTCGTCCAAGGCGGAACGTCGGATAATCCGATGGCGGGGGGCAGCCGAGACAGAAGTCGAACACATCACAGCGGACCCTGGGGAGATTCGTCCCGGCGATGTTGTTGTGATTCCAGCCGACCATCCTGGGCCGGAGCGTCAACTCGGAGACCTGCCGCCGGACGCCGACTTGGACGTGGGTGATTACGCCCATCGGCTGGCCCGGGCCAAGCCTATCCTCCGCTTGCACCCGAAGTTGGTGGACGATTGGCCGGATGCGGTAACGGCCAGAGGTCCCGCAGAGGAACTGCTCAAGGGTCTGGAGCAGAAGTACGACGACGACCCGCGTGAGGTCGGCAATGCCTTGAAGGCGCTTCTACAGAATCTCGCCGACTCTGAATCGCTCCCGGAACACTGGTCTTGGTTGCCAAACGCGGCAAGAGAGTTGAGTAAGGAATACTCCGGCTCCAAGCTGGCCCGTGCCTATCGCGTTGTCGGCGGCGACAGTATCGTCCTCGTCGGGCGGCAGCGCATACCGGAACTCACCCTCGAAGCCAACCATTTCAGTGATGAGGACGACGCTGCTGCATCCGGTATTTCGCACTGCAACGGATCCCCCGTCAAGCTTCAAACGCACCTTCTAGGAGTTGAAACGTTCGCCCGGCGTCATGCCACTGGTTGCGGCTTGCCGGATGACTTGGTCGGAGCCATCGCTTGCGCGGGCCTGTTTCACGACTTGGGCAAGGCCGATTCTCGATTTCAGTCTTTGTTGCGTGGCGGCGCTCGATGGTCGGGATTGGGCGGAGAACCTCTGGCCAAATCTGCCGAAATGCCGAGAAGTCAGTCAGCTTTCGAAAAGTCCAGGGCCGCTTCCGGCTATCCCAAAGGCTGGCGGCACGAACTGCTTTCGGTGCGCTTGGCCGAAAGCGCGTTGGTGCTTTTGCCGGAAAGGAACGATCTGCTCGACTTGGTTCTTCATTTAATTGCCAGCCACCATGGCTACTGCCGGCCTCTTGCGCCAGTAGTATTCGACGAGCGGTGTTTGGATGTAGATTTCGAGTTGCGAGGACAGAGGACGCACTGGTCCGGCCCCACTAATCTTGAGCGTGTGGACTCCGGCGTCGCCGATCGCTATTGGCGGCTGGTGCGTCGTTATGGCTGGTGGGGCTTGGCTTGGCTGGAAGCCCTGCTGCGTCTGGCCGATTGGCGTCAGAGCGGACTGGAGGAGTCACAATGACGGCAAATGAAGCCACTCCAAGTCTCTTACTCAACGGACTCGACGGCAGCAATCCGCTAGGATTTCTCGCGGCTATTGGCGTGTTACGGATTGCGACGAAGGTAGCCTCTCAATCGGACTGGCGCGTACGTTGGGAGATGCGAGCGGGGCAGTGGTCCCCTGTCTTGATGAGGAACGCAAGACTTACGGCGGATAGTTTGATTGACTTGCTCATTCCGGCCTTAGCCGCGATGAAGGATGATCCTTCGTTTAGGTTTGCCGACGATCTAACGATCAGTTGTGAGGAATTCCGGAAAGTGGCTCGATCTGCCTACAACGCAGCGGACCTTACTGATCGGCACTATGCGGATTTCATTGCCGCTTTTGGCTGCGATAGCCTACAAGTGTCGGCCAAAGACCAACGTATTCAGGACACAGCTCTGCGAACCATGAGCGGAGCAGGACATCAGCACTTCATCGGGTCCATGCGAGAACTGGTGGAAAAAACCAACCCCGGCCATTTGCGCGCTTCCCTGTTCGAGTCGTGGCAGTACTCGGATTCCAAGCCGAGCCTTCGCTGGGATCCCCTGGATGACCGCAGGTACGCCCTGCGTTGGGAGGAACCTTCGGGCGATCCTGTGCGCACCATGCGCGGCGCCAACCGTCTCGCGGTGGAAGCACTGCCCCTCTTCCCTACCGCACCTGGGGAAAGGAAACTCCATACCACCGGCTTTACACAACGACGAAGCGAAGGTGTGCTTTTCACATGGCCGATCTGGGAAATGCCCTTGAACATTGACACCGTGCGTTCACTGCTCAGCTTGGCCGAGTTGCAAAAGCCCCGACCAGATCGGAAGAATCTTTTTGCCAGAGGGATTGTTGAGATCTACCGAAGTCAGCGAATTACCAGAGACAAATATCGCAATTTTGCACCTGCTGTACCTGTATGAGCTACGACCGCCAACTCATACCGGTGGTCGTGATGATTTCCGGCAGCACCCAAGCCCAGTCTGAGTCGGCCTCCTGAATTTCCATTATTTCCATGCGCAACTCCTACATTGTCAGCTACGACATCGCTGATCCCAAGCGCCTGCGACAGGTCTTCAAGGCCATGCGGGCCTGGGGGGATCACTTGCAATTCTCGGTCTTCGAGTGCCAGCTCACGCGCATGGATCTGGTGCGCTTGCGGGCGAAGCTGGACGAAATCATTCATCACGACGAAGACCAGGTGCTGTTCGTCGATCTCGGGCCGGCTGAAGGGCGCGGAGACCGGGTCATCACTGCAATCGGCAAACCCTATGTCCACGTCGATGCGCCCTTGATCGTCATTTAACGGAGGTGAAACCATTGTGAGCGCTCTGCCTGCCCCAGAGCTCGAAACGATTCGTCGGTCCCTGCCCGACTATCTCTCCGCGCGCATGATCAATGAGTATGTTTACTGCCCTCGGCTCTTCTTCTTCGAGCAGGTTCAGGGAGTCTTCGTGCATAACGAGCACACCGCCGAGGGCGCCGCCCAGCACAAGCGCGTCGATAGGGAGGGCCGATCGGCGCCCCAGCCTGGCCAAGAGACCGAAGAGCCGGTCGTGGTGCGCTCGATCACGCTCTCATCCGAGAAGCATCGCGTCATCGCCAAGCTCGACCTGGCCGAGTTCGCCGATAACCGCGCCACGCCGGTGGACTACAAGCATGGTCGGCCGAAGAGTGGTGAGGACGGTATCGAAGCCTGGCCCCCCGACCGCGTTCAACTGGCGGTGCAGGCGCTCGTCCTGCAAGCCAATGGCTATTGCTGCGAGGAGGGGTTCGTCTTCTATCACAAGACGCGGCAACGAGTCCGAATCCGATTCAACAGCGAGACCATCGCGGAAGCGGAGCAGGCCATCGCAGGCGCTTGGGAGGCAGCGACGGCCACCGAGATACCTGCCCCTCTCGTCGACTCTCCGAAGTGTCCGGGCTGCTCTCTGGTCTCCATCTGCATGCCGGATGAAACCTGGCAGTTGCAATCCCAATCCGGCAATGGCAAACCGGAACAATTGTCATTGTTTGAAGAGCTGCGCAAGAAGCCTGCGGAGCCGGTGGCGTCAGGGGCTCGACTGCTGGCGGCCCCGCGCTCCGACCTCCGACCTCTCTACCTGAACTCGCAAGGGCTGCGCGTGGGCAAGACCGGTGGCCTCCTCCGCATCAAGGAAAGAAACAAGGTGGTTCAAGATGTGCGGATAAACGAGATATGCCAGGTAAATCTGATGGGGAGCGTCCAGATCAGCACACAAGCCGTGCAGGAATTATGCCAAAGCGAAAAGCCGATCTGCTACTTCTCCCAGGGAGGCTGGTTCTATGGCGTTACGAGCGGTCTTAACACCAAGAACGTTCTGCTGCGCCAAGCGCAGTTCCGGTTGGCAGGCGAGGATTGGTTTTGCCAACGGATCGCCCGCCGGCTGGTGTCGGGCAAGATCCGCAATCAACGCACCATGCTGTTGCGCAATCACCTGGAACCTCCCCGGTGGGAATTGCGCGAACTCAAGCGCCTGGCTGAACGGTCTGAGGCCGCGAGTTCGCTCCAGGAGCTTCTGGGTTTGGAGGGCTTGGCGGCACGCCTCTATTTCGGGCTCTTCTCCGGCATGTTGAAGCGGGACGGAAAGCGGGATGGAGAGTCCGGCTTTCGCTTCGACTTCCGTGCCCGAAACCGGCGGCCTCCGCGAGACCCGGTCAATGCAATGCTTTCGCTCGGCTACAGCCTGCTGACCAAGGACCTTACCGTGGCTTGCTACGCAGTGGGTTTTGATCCCATGGTGGGTTTCTATCATCAGTTGCGTCATGGCCGGCCGGCACTGGCGTTGGATCTGATGGAGCCATTGCGACCCCTCATCGCCGACTCGGCCGTACTGAGTGCAATCAATACCCAGATGGTCTCAGAAAGCCATTTCGTTACAGCAGGACGCGCCATTGCACTGACGCCAACTGGGCGGAAACACTTCTTTCGGGCATACGAATCGCGAATGGATACACTGGTAACTCATCCGCTTTTCGGCTACCGTGTCGGTTACCGTCGCCTGCTGGAGATTCAAGCACGCCTCCTGGCGAAGACGTTGGAGGGTGAGTTAAGCGAATACCCGGTTTTCATGACGCGATGAGGATAGCGAGCGGCGAGGCGATGCAAGAATCACGGGAGCCGCTCGCGTCCACGAAAGTGCTTGTTTTCAGTGTTTTGCATGATGGCTTGACGGAGGAGTCACAGAATATGCAGAATTGCAGTGGTAGTCGCTCGCATTTGATCCGCCAGGTCTTTGACAATATGGCAGTTACGACGCAGGCTATTTCCGCGGCCGCCCGGCCGCGGCCTCATTGAAGCTGGACCAACCCGCCGGCGGGGGCATGCTGTTCCCTCATTTCCGCGGCCGCCCGGCCGCGGCCTCATTGAAGCAGGGGGGCACCCGTACCATGACTCTAGGCCCTACCCTATTTCCGCGGCCGCCCGGCCGCGGCCTCATTGAAGCCACTGGAGCGTGTAGCTATCGGCTGGGTCGCCAGCTCATTTCCGCGGCCGCCCGGCCGCGGCCTCATTGAAGCATTCCTTTCAGGGTTTCACTGAAGCCCCCGGATGGCATTTCCGCGGCCGCCCGGCCGCGGCCTCATTGAAGCTGGTAGTCGATGTATTGGGCCAGCCAGAGGATTCCAGATTTCCGCGGCCGCCCGGCCGCGGCCTCATTGAAGCAGCCCTACGTTTTGACCGGGTCGCTCTCCGGTCTGACATTTCCGCGGCCGCCCGGCCGCGGCCTCATTGAAGGCAGCTCCAAAAAAATCGTCACCTTTGAGCTGAACCTGATTTTGGAGGAAGGCCACGAAGTCGGACACGACATCTGTGTCCAACATATGTCGTGTTGGAGCGCGTCAGAGGAAGTCTTGGGGTTTGGTAGGCGGGTCTGCGGTGTTCGGGAAGTCCTCGTCCAAGGGCCTCAAACGGGACAAGACTTCGGCAAGTGACGGACGCTCCTGGACGGGCACGACCACCAGACGGTCCTCTTCCCTGCTTATCAATACTTCGTCTGCGCTCAGTTCAAACTCTTTCGGGATTCTTAGAGCCTGATTGTGGCCACTGCGAAACAGCCGCGCACGGCGAGTCCGACTCGGCAGGTTCGGTTTTTCGTTCGGCATACGTTAAATCGAACAGCAGGGGTAATTGCTGCCGCCGCCTTCGCGGCTCGGGCTTTCGTCGCATCCTTTTCCATGGGCTTACGCCCACGGCTACGTGCGGACGCCGCATTCGCGGCTTTTTGGAAGCCCCTGGCTGACGCCCGGGAGGATTATTATTTGGAAATCCTGTCCCCAGTAGTGTCTTGGATTAACGAAGAGCGGCGCAGCCGCACCAGCAGGTAGCGCCGGGTGTGAGCCCGGGGTCTTGTGAATCCTGCACTGGCATGGCCATGAAGGGGGCGAATTAGTAGCCGGGTCCCGGAACCCAGCGCCAAGCTAAATCAACAGCAAGCAGTTACAGCTTCTCAAGAGGTCGCCACCCTAGTACCACTTGGCCTTGTCCACCAGGTTGCGCAGGGGTCTGCCCCCGGCGAAACGGCGCACGTTGTCCAGCAGAACTCCCAGGTGGCGTTCGGCGATTCTGGGCGTAGCCGCGGCCACGTGCGGCGTGAGGATCACATTGTCCATCTTCCAGAGCGGATGGTCCGGGGGAAGGGGCTCTGTTTCGAAGACGTCCAGTCCGGCCCCCGCGATCTCGCCCGCCTGCAGCGCCTCGGTCAGATCGGCCAGGTCCACGATCATGCCACGGCCGATGTTGATGAAGTAGGCTTCCGGCTTCATTTGTTGAAATAGCGGACGGCGGAACAGCTTCTCGGTCTCCGGCGTGTGCGGGGCCGCAACCACCACGAAATCGCTGGCGGAGAGCAGGTCGGGCAGTCGGTCCGGCCTCCACAGGGCCTCCACCCCATCCGGGGCCCGCTGTTGCTGCGGATCCACGGCCAGCACCCGCATCCCGAAGGCCAGGCCTCGCCGGGCGATTTCGGAGCCGATGCTACCCAGACCGACGATCCCCAGGGTTGAATCCGGAAGATGCCGGTGGGCGCGGTCCATGCCGCTGACCCTCGAGGGTCCCAGGACAAAACCCGAGCGTTCGGCCTCCCCGCCCGCCGCTTCCCAGTGAGACCGGAGCTGCTGCCGGAAGTACAGGGGGAAATTGCGGGCGAAGCAGATGATGTAGCCGAAGACGTGGTCGGCAATGACATCGGCATAGATCCCGCGCATGTTGGTGAGCCGGCAGGGGTGGTCCACCAGTGCCGGGAACATGTAGTGCTCCAGGCTGGCGGTGGGAGACTGCACCCAACTCAGCCGGCATGCCGCCGCCAGCAGCGGGGGCGTGAGCTTTCCGAAAAAGGCGTCAGCGTCGGCGATCTCCCGCAGAGCCGCTTCCTCCCCGTCGACGTTCACCACCGACATGGGTCGGGCGGCCTCCACGATCTTCCGGCGCCGTTCCGATTCAACCGCCGGAAAAATCAGCATCTTCATGACGGCACCTCAGCGTCACCTTCCCAAAACCTGCCTGAATGTGGAGCCGTGTCTATTGACTCGGACAACCCGGTCCTCACACCGACCAGGGCTCCCGATACTCCTTGGTCAGCATGGCGTTGGCTTCGGGGTCGTTGAGAATGGTTTCGGTTTCTGGATCGAGGTGAAGCACCCGCTGGGTCAGGTAGGCGATGTCGCCCAGATGGCTTAGCGCGCAGGAGAGGTGGGCCACCTCGGCCGAGGCGTTGGGCTGCTTGCGGGAACGCACGCAGTCCAGAAAATTGGCAAAGTGCTCCTCCTTTCCGATGCCGCCCCGCATCCCCGGCCCCTTTTCCTCCTTCTTGCCCAGGTAGACCTGAAAGTAGCCGCGCCGCGAGAAGATCATGAAGCCCTCGGTGCCGTAGAAGGCGTTGCCGCTGTCGAAGCCGTAGCCTCCGTAAGGCGTCCAGCCGCGGTCCTCGTAGAGCAGCACCTTGTCGTCCGGATACTGATAGGCCACCATCATGTTGTCGGGGTATTCCCGCACGCCTTCCAGGTCGATGCGGCTGCCGTGGGCGGTAATCCTCACGGGCAGGCCCTTGGGATCCAACCCGAAACGGGCCATGTCCAGGTCGTGGCTGCCGTCGTTGCCGATGTCGCCGTTGCCGTAGTCCCGGTGCCACTGCCAATAGTTGTGAAAGCGATTGGCGTTGAAGGGCCGCTTGGGAGCCGGACCCAGCCAAAGGTCGTAGTCCACCCCGGACGGGACCGGGCCGTCCGGAACCGGCTTTCGATGCCTGTGGCGCTGCAGGTTCCAGGCCTTGGACATCTTGACTTCCCCGATCACCCCCGCCTTCAACAACTCCCCGGCCTTGAGCGTCACCGGGCTCGAGCGCATCTGGGTGCCCTGCTGCACAATGCGGCCGTGCTTTCTGGCCGTGTCCAGTATCACCCGTCCCTCCCGAAACACGTGGCTGGCCGGCTTCTCCACGTAGAGATCCTTTCCCGCCTGCAGCGCCCGAACGGCGATGGGCGCGTGCCAGTGGTGAGGGGTGGCGATGACCATGGCATCAATGGCGGGGTCATCCAGCAGATGGCGAAAATCGACCACCACCCTGGGCTTGCGCCCGGTGGCCTGCTTGACGGTCTCGGCCGCACGCTGCCGGAACTCCTGATCCACGTCGCAGACCGCCAGGCAGTCCGTATCGGGGCGCGCCAGGATACGCTTCAGATGACTGTTACCGATCCCCCGCAGGCCGATGACGGCCATCCCCAAACGGTCGTTGGCGGACCATGCGCGACGGGCAGCCAACACCGGTCCCAGCGCTCCCAGTGCAGCCCCGCGGGCCGAGCGTGTCAGAAAGGTCCTTCGGGTGAGATTGCTCACGACGGTTTCTCCTTGAAATCGTTGCCCGCCGCCGCATCGCGGTCAATACGGGTCACACCTCCGCTTCCACCTTGCGAATCATCTCGTTCAGATTGCGGTAGTTGATCTTCATGGCCTCTACGCGGGAACCGCTGGGGGGACGAAAGTGGGTGGCCAGGGAGAGGAAGACGTCGCAGCCGTGGTCGCGCATGCCGCGCAGAATGGTGAGGTAGTCCACGTCGCCGTCGCCCAGGGGGCGGTATTCGAATTTGAGCTTGCGGCCGTCCATCACGTGCAGGTCCTTGAGATGAAGCCCGTGGAGGTAGGGCCGAATGTTGCTGAAGCCGGCGGTGGCCACGTCCCACTCGCCGCAGTTCCAGCAGTCGGCCGGCCCCCACATCACCGTGAGGCGGCGGGAGCCCACCCGTTCCACCAGGCTGCGGAAGTTGCCGGTGGTGTTGGTGTAGTTCCAGGGCATCATGGAGAGGGCCACGTCCACCTGGTAGCGCTCGGCCTCCTCCGCCACCAGGGTGAAGGCCTTCACCAGCTTCTCCATGTCCACCTCGGCGATGACCCCGCCCCGGGTGAGCCAGCGCATGGGCCAGGTGGGCTTGCCGCTGGAGTACTCGCCGGGCCAGGCGAAGGTGAAGGCGCCCACGGCGCCCACGCCGATGCGGGAGGCGATCTGCATGGAGCGAACCAGGTGGTTTAAGTCCTTTTTGAACCCCGGGTGATCCGCCATGGTCTTGAGATCCAGGTCGGTCAGGTGAATGTGCTTGAAGGGATTGCCGGCGTTGAGCAGAAAGATCTCGAGGCCTTGCCGCTCCACCCTCTGGGCCATGCGGTCGGCGGCCGCGTCGCTCATTTCAGCCACGGGGGTCTCGTTGAGCAGACGATTGAACCAGACGTAGTCCACCCCGACCTCCTTGGCCTTGGCCAACTCCTCGTCAAAGGGCAGCCTCAGCTCCGGGATGTACATGGCCAGGCGGAAACGGTGTCCGGTGCCGGTCTTTCCAGGCGAACCGGCGGCCCTGCCGGGGGCCGAGCCGGCCCGGGCCTGACCGGCTCCCGCAGTCACTAAAGCACCGGCAGCCATGCCCAGGCCGGCGCGTTCGATGGTGGTCAGAAATTCTCGTCTTTTCATCTCATCTCTCCTTCGCAGAGGGGGACCAGCGGAGCTACAAGCCCTCCACGGTCCAGGGTTCCCGGTAGGTCTTGGTCAACATGGCGTCGGCCCGGGCATTGTCGGTGAAGCTCTCGCTCTTCGGATCGAATTGCAGCACCTGGGAAAGCCGGAAGGCGATCTCGCCCAGATGGATCAGGGCGCAGGAGAGGTGAGCCTCCTCGGCGGGAGCGGTGGGCCGGGAGCGGTCGCGCACGCACTGGAGAAACTGGGCCATGTTCTGACGACCGGTCTCGGACAGGCTCCCTTCCTTCATGCCCTCTCCCTTGTGCTCTTTCTTACCCATGTAGACCTGAAAATATCCTCGCCGCGAGAGCACCATGTATCCCTCGGTCCCGTAGAAGGTGTTGCCGCTGTCATACCCATGGAGCCCGTAAGGCGTCCAGAGGCGCTCTTCATAGAGGAGCACCTTGCCTTCCTGGTACTGGTAGGCCACCATCATGTTGTCCGGATATTCCCGTGCTCCGGCCAGGGCTATGCGGCTTCCGTGGGCGGTGATGCGCTCGGGGTGAGTGTCGACGCCCAGCGCCCAGCGGGCAAGGTCCAGATCGTGGGCCCCGTCGTCACCGATGTCCCCGTTGCTGTAGTCGCGGAACAGTCTCCAGTTGCGATGAAACCGATTGGGGTTGAAGGGGCGGCGGGGGGCCGGACCCAGCCACCTGTCGTAATCGACTCCCTCGGGAACTGGACCATCCGGCAACACCGGGCGCTCTTTCTGCCGCTGCACGTTCCAGGCCTTGGTCGTCTTGATCTCGCCCAGGGTCCCCTCGGCCAGGATCTCACCGGCGCGGGCCAGCAGCGGGCTGGCGCGCATCTGGGTCCCGTGCTGAAAGATTCGGCCGTACTTGCGCTCCGCCTCAACCAGAAGCCGGCCCTCCCGAAAGACGTGGCTGGCGGCTTTTTCGACGTAGACGTCCTTGCCGGCCTTCATGGCCCGCAGCGCCATGGGGGCATGCCAGTGGTGGGGAGTGGCGATAACGACCGCCTCGATCGAGGGGTCGGCCAGGACCTGGCGGAAGTCGCCTTCCAGCTTGGGCGTTTGGCCGGTCGCATTCTTGACCGTCTCACTTGCCTTCTGCAGGACCGCCGGGTCCACGTCGCACAGGGTCACAATGTGGGCATCGGTCCGGTTGGCCAGGGTCCTGACGTGAAAGTGGCCCATGCCGTTCATGCCGATGACGGCCACGTTCACGCGCTGGTTGGGTGAGGCGGAGCCGGACCGGATTGCCAGACTGCCCATCACCCCCAGAGCAGCCGAACCGCCCAGCGAGTAGGAAAGAACCTGGCGACGAGTGATCTTATTCATATCCTTGTTTCTCCCCCCGCCGCTGGCGGCGGACTCCTCTCGCTCCCGCAAGCCGTTGTTCAGTCCGGCAGCCTGTGGTCGGAACTTTCGGGAGCGAAGAAGATTACGACGACTCCGACCGCGTAGATGAAACTGGTGACTCTTCCGATGCGGGCGTAGTCCCCGTCGAAGTGAGCAATCAGCCATCCGGCCAACAACACGGCTACCGCCGTGAGGATACGACCGAAATTGAAGCTGACCCCGGACCCCGTTGAGCGAGCGGCGGTGGGAAAAAGCTCCGGAAGGAACAGCGGCAACCACCCGAAATAGACACCGGAGAAAAATCCCAGGGCCGAGGCCCAAATCAGGAAGGTGTCATCGGTGGGAGTGAGCAGCCAGAACATGTACTGACTGGAAAACAGAGCTCCCAGACTCATCAGGAAATAGGTGCGGCGGCGGCCCGCCAGGCTGGCGATGACGCCCCCCAACAGGCTGCCGATCATCCCTGTCAGGGATCGGGAAAACTGAACCCAGGCCTTCAGAAAAGGATCCGGCGGATCGGCTGCCGCGCCGGCCTCGCCGGCCCAGGGGATCATCCAGTTGGAGGCGCCCCATCCCCCCAGCAAGGGAACCGTCCCCAAGGCGATTCCGATCAGGGTCAGCCTTCGCAGAGGCGGCCGGAAGACCTCGGCGGTGGCTTTGGATTGCTTTTCTTCGGCGGGTCGGGGAGCGTTTCGTTGCGCCAACCAGCGAGGCGACTCCGGAACCGCGGCCAGAACGAACAGACCCAAAACGACGGGCGCTGCTCCCACCACCATCACCCATCGCCAGGTGTCGGGGGTGATTTCGACTCCCGTGGCGGTCCAGGCCATCAGGAGCAGGCCCACGTTGGCCGCCGTCCCCATGATGCCCGCCAGGATCGGTCGTGAGAGATCCGACCAGGCCTCCGAGACAATGGCCACGCCATTGGGCCACATGCCCCCGATGCCAAGGCAGGTCAAAAATCGTATGACCAGCAACTCGAAGGGACTTTGAGCCCACCAGGCCAGGCCGGAAAAAATGGAGAGGCACAGAATGCTCCATCCCATGGCCCTGACACGACCGAACCGGTCTCCCAACCGCCCGAAAAGCCAGCCCCCTGCAGCGGCGCCGAAGAGGAATGCGCACACATACCAGGCGAACCACTTTCCGACCAGAGCCTCGTTGGTCGACTGAAGCAGATCGATGGCCGCCGAACGCATGGCCAGGGCGGTGATGGACATCTGCACCCCGGCGAACATCCATCCCAGAAAAGCCGTCACCACGATCAGGTAGCGGCCGCCCGCGGACAGCGCCTGTGGAGCAGTACCCGGCAGTCCCGCTGTTGAAGTATCCGTCTCGGATGTCACTTGGTTATCCCCCCGGGAGCGCGGGCGTCCCGCCCGCACCGTTTTGCTGCAAACAGGGTCCAGCGCTGGGGACGTTGTTGAATTACTGGAATAACTTGAAAAGAGCGCGTAGGAGACGTGATTGAATTAAAGCAATTCAGGAGCAGCTGATTGAAGTTATTCCAGTAATTCAACAACGTCCCCTATTCAGACTCGCGCTCCCGGGGGGACACAACCCTTCCCGGCGATAAATCCCGCTTACCGGCAGATTCTGCAAAAGGCTCAGCAATCAGTCTATTCGAGTTCATGCGTGGTTCTTCCTGGATTTCTTTTTCCCCCGTTTACAGCTCTGAGACAGGATCCTACAGCTTGACTCCCCGCCATTCGCCCCGGTCGGCGGTCACGTCCACCACGTTGCCGTCGGGATCTTCGATCTTGAAGGCGCGATCGGGCAGGCGGCGGCGGTCCAGGTCGATGCGCTCCTTGACGGTCTTGGAGGCCTCGGCGCCCCATTGGCGGCAGCGCTGCCAGGCGGCCTCCAGGTCCTCCACCATGACGCCGAAGTGCACATACTCGTTGCCCTCCTCGATGCGGGGTCGATCGCAGTCGGCGGGCTGTTGAATCAGAGTGATGTTGGTCACGCCGTCGGTCAGGTCCATGCCCAGCCGACTGGGCCGATAGCCGATGAATTCCCACCCGAAGACACTTTCGTAGAAGCGGCGGGACTCCTCCATGTCACGGCAGCGGAGAGCCAGATGACGTATTCGAGCCATGATGTGCCTCCTGAATCAGTCCCTTGGTGGTCCTTCCATTCAGATTGTGAAATTCGGATCGCAAATTGCGGGTCTTACGCAAAATCAGTTGCCACATCTCCCCAATCAACAATCAGAAATCAACATTCAACCATTCATTGCGTGTCAGTTTGAGGCACTGCCCCGTCAGATCAGCTCCTCGATCGGCCGGCCGGTGGTGTCGTCGAAGGAATTGGCGATCTTGATGGGCCGGCCCACCGGAGTCATGTACTCCTTAGTCCAGTCTATGCCCATGGCCTTGTAGATGGTGGCGAAAACGTCTCCCACCGAGATGGGCCGCTCGGCCACGTATCCGCCCCTCTCGTCGCTGGCTCCGATGACCTGCCCCCCCTGCAGCCCCCCTCCTCCCAGGACCATGGACCAGCAGAAGGGCCAGTGGTCGCGGCCGTTGATGGGGTTGATCTCCGGGGTGCGGCCGAACTCGCCCATGGCCATCACGATGGTGGATTCCAGCAGCCCGCGCTGTTCCAGATCCACCAGCAGCGCCGTCAGGGTCTGGTCCAGGGTGGGGCACAACAGAGCCCGCAACTTCTTGTCGTTCTCTCCCCCCGATCCCCGTCCGTGGGTGTCCCAGCCGCTGTCCAGGTTGTAACCGGCCGCGGTGACGAAACGGGAGCCGGCTTCCACCAGGCGCCTGGCCAGCAGGGCGCTCTGTCCGAATCCGTAGCGGCCGTAGGCGTCCTTGGTCGTCTCCGATTCCCGGGAAAGATCGAAGGCCTTCTTCATGGCCGGGGAGAGAATCATCTCCATGGCCTTGTCCCGAAAGGTCTCGCGCGTGGCCGCTTCCGTCAGGACTTCCTTGCGGCGGTAGAGGTCGTCCACCACTTGCAGAAAGCCACGGCGATCCTCGATTCGTTTCTCGGTGATGGACTTGGGCAGGGTGAGGTCCTTGAGCTTGAAGTCCTTCTTGCTGGGATCGGGGACCACCAGGGGATTGTAGGCGGCTCCCAGGGAAGAGGCTCCATAATAGCTCTGGGTGAGGTGGGGCGCCCCCAGCACATAGGGGGGTATGTCGTTGCGGGGCCCCAGTTCCCTGGCGATGATGGAACCCACGCTGGCAAACTCCATGGCCGGGGCCGGGCGGTGTCCGCTGGTGATGTACTCCCGGCCCAGGGGATGGTCCACTTCCTCGTGGGTCATGGAGCGAATGATGGACAACTTGTCCATGTGGCGGGCCATCCGAGGCAGAATCTCGGAAATCCGGATCCCGGGCACGTTGGTGGCGATGGGCTGGAAACCGCTGCTGGGTTTCGGATCCCAGGTGTCCACCTGGCTGGGCCCGCCTTCCAGCAGGAGCAGAATGCAGGCCTGGGCCTTTGCCGGGGAGACCTTGACGCCCGAAGCAGCCATCAGACCCCTCATTTGGAGATACTGGCCCAGGTGGATCCCCACCAGGCTCAGGGACCCGACCCGCAGAAAGTGCCGGCGAGCCAGGCTCTCACAGAAACTGTCGCATCCCCATCGGTTCATGGCCCGGACTCTCCTTGTCGGATCAGCGGTTGTTCAGGAACTGCTCCGAGTTCACCATGGCCCAAAGCAGATCCTCCAGCGCCTTTCGCCGTGAATCCTGCCGCCCGATCATGGCCTTCAGCCCGGCCCGCTCGGTTTCGGTCGGGAAACGGCACAGGGCCGCCAGATAGAGTTCTTCAATGATGGCCTCGTCGGAGGCCTGACGCTGCAGCAGGCGGTCCACCCGGCCTCCCTTGCGGGAAAGCTTGGCGGTAAAGGTCGGACCCGCCAACTGGTGCAGGGCCTGAAGCAGGCTGGGCTTCATGTCGCGTTCGGGAATATAACTCAAGTCGGGCTTCCCGTAGACGTTGAAAAAGTTTCCGTCCTCTCCCGTCACGCCGCTCACCTGCGAGATGGCCCTCAAGAGAATCTCGGTGTCCAGGGGGCGTGGAAGCGCCCTGGAATAGTTGACCCGATCATAGCGGTTGGTGGGGTTGGGATCTCCCGAAAGCTGATAGGTCCTGGACTCCACCATGAGGCGAATAAGGGAGCGCAGGTCGTAGCCGCTCCTGACAAAGTGACGGGCCAGGGCCTCCAGCAGTTGGGGATGGGTGGCCAGATTGTTGGAGCGAAAGTCGTCCACCGGATCCACGATCCCCCTTCCGAAGAAATAGCCCCACATCCGGTTCGCCATGGCCGGGGCGAAGTAGGGGTTATCGGGCGAGGTCATCCACTCGGCCAGCGCCAGCCGCCAGTCGTCCCGCCGGTCCTGGGGCAAGGGACTCCCGTCCAGGAACCTGGGCCGAACCTCCTGCTTGCTGCGGGGATGAATGACCTTGGATCCCTTGCCGAAGGTCCCGTAGCCTTCGGGATCGTCCACGATCACGAAATCCACCTGGGGAAATCCCGGATGGAGATTGCTCAACCGTCCGAAGAAGGCGGTCAGGCCCCAGAACTGGTCCTGGCTCCAGGACTCGTAGGGGTGGTCGTGGCACTGGGCGCAGTCCATGCGCCGGCCCAGAAAGACCCGGACCTGCTCCCCCATGGCATTCTGCGGCAGAGGTACGGCCGTGCCACCCATATCCTCGTAGTGGCGGGAGGGGCCGTCGAAACCCTGGGCGGCCACCCGTTCACGGGCGAATTCATCGTAAGGCTTGTTCTCGGCAATGGCCCGGCGAACCCAGTCCTTGTAGCGGGGGTTGATCACCCGCAGGAAGTCGTAGAAGCGCCAGGACCAGTGATCCACGAACTCGGGCGATCGGAGCAGCAGGTCGATGAGCCGGGAGCGCTTCTGCGGGTCCGGGTCGGCCAGGAACTGGCGCACGCGATGAACGGGAGGCAGCCTGCCGGTCATGTCCAGGCAGAGGCGGCGCAGAAACTCGGCGTCGGAGGAGAGCGGTGAAGGCACCAGGTGAAACTTGCGGGCCTTGGCGAAGACATGTTCGTCAATGAAGTTGTGGCGGGGTACCTCGGGGTAGGCCGCCACCGGCTCCTCGATCACACCCACGGTGGCGCTGGCGCTCTGCCCGCCGGCCAGCACCTGGATGGCGGTCTCTCCCACCTGCCGCCCCGTCAGCCGGCCATCGGGTCCCACCGAAACCACTTCCGGGTTGTTGGAAATGTAGCGCACCTGCCGCGTGAAATCCTCCCGGGCGCCATCAGCCCAATGGGCGGTCACCAGTAGTTGCCTTGCCCCTCCCTTCTGCAACACCACCTGTCCGGGATTGACCGCTACCCGTTCCAGGGGCGCGTATCGAGCGCCATTCTCGGGACTGTAGACCGCGCCTCCGGCAATCCAGTCCCGGATGCGCCGATAGTCCCGGGAGTCCTTCTCGACCTGCTCGCCGCCCCCGTGGGGCACGGCCAGGCTGGCCTTGAGCAGCAACAGGCTCTGGCCGGGATCCGCCAAGTTGACCCGGGGCGCCTTCTCGCCGGTCTCGGTCGTAAGGACATGGAAGGCGCCGCCCTCCACGATCCAGCGGTAATCTTCCCGGGGATCGCTGGCATTCTTGGAGAGCTTGAACCCGCCCTGCCCGGTGACGCTGCCGTGACATTCGGTGCTGTTGCAGCCCCGCTTGGTGAGAATCCCGGCGATGTCGCGATCGAAACGGAGGGGGCGGCTCAGGGCCGAATCCCGCACCTGCACGTCCGCCTGGAAAACCTGGCCCGAGGACCGGACGATCAGCAGAGTTTGGCCGTCGGACCGCGCCCTCACCCTGCCCTGGACATCGATCTCGGCCAAGGCGGGATCGGCAATGGAGAATCGGCTCGCCTGGGTCAGGTCCCGCTCCAGCCCGTCGGCATAGGTTCCGATGACCAGGAGCTGTTGGGCGGCGCCCCTGCCCCGTAGCCGCACCTCTTCGGGCAGGAGCCTGACGGAAAGCAGGCGGGCGCCGGAGGGAGGCTCCCCCGCCGACTCCGGGCCGGCAGACCGGAGAGGCGCCGGCCAACCCAGCAGCCCGATCAACAAGCCAATCTTGCAGAGACCGGATCCGGGGAAAGCTCCCCCAATCCATCCCGGACTCCTGTTCCCTGTCTGCATCCTGTCCATTTGGTCCTTCAGTTGCCCGCGGGAATCACCTGGCTGACCGCCGGTCCGCCTCCCGAGGGGTGGAGCACCATCATCGGGACCCGGGCCACGGGTATCGACGGTCCCATCTTTCCCTCCCAGATGGGCCGAAAGGGATCCTCGCCGGTCATCTTGCGATAGCGGTTCAGCCGGCCGGGTTGAACCGGGCGCAGATGGAACCGGATCCACCTGGGCGTGCTCGTAGGGGGCGCGTCCGGCCGCACTGCCAGCAGCAGGGTGACCACCTGGCCTTCCCCGGCAAAATTCTCCTTGCGGCCCTGATCCTGGGGCAGTCCCAGCTCGGGGCCCATATCGGCTCCCGGCAGTACTTCGACCCCCTCGGGGAGATTGTCCACCGCAACCGCCAGGTCTCCGGCAAACCCTTCCTCCCGGCTGATGATGACGTTCACCTTCTTGGCCTCGCCCGGATAGAGATTGACCCGGTCCAGCTCGATCATCCAGTCGAGCATTTCCCGGCCCAGGATGTTCAGAACCTCCGCTACTTCGACCTCGCCCACGTGGGGCACCTGGGGACGGACCATGAGGCGGTAGCGGAATCCCTCTCCCCCCTTGCGGCGGGTCACGTCCCGGACCCGGATCAGGTAGGACCCGCTCTCGGGAAAGCTGAAGACGGTCTTGGATTCGGCCGTCTTCCAGAACCACATGTTCTGAGAGGCCTGGCGCTTGTAAATATTGTTGACCAGTTCCCTGCCCGCCTGGTCGAAGACCTCGATGCGCGGATTGAAGTAGGGGTAGTGGCGCTCGGGAGTTTCGATCTCGAAAGCCAGGTCCTGCCCGTCCTGCAATTGGAAACGGAAGTGGTCCAGGTCCGCCGGAAAGCCGATGGTCCCCTCGATGATGGAGGGAATGGTAAACGGGAGGGCCCGCGGAGCGTCGTCGTTGGGCTCCCGCTCCGTGACAAGGGCAGCCGAGCGGGCAGCGGCAAGCCCGGACGGCTTCTGCTCGCCACTCAGACCCATCAGGTCCCTCAGTTGCTTTTCCAACACGGCCAGTGTAGCCTGGCGGGCCGATCCTCCCGATCGAGCCTGCAACCGGACCAGGCGGTCCGGCTCCAGCCTGCGGCCGAAACCTCGCTCCTGCCACCGGTCCGGGGCCAGCTTGTCGAGGCCGTGGGACCGGACCAGCGGAGGAAAGTCGGCGGGAGCGCCGATCTGCAACTGGTAGGAGGCGCCCGGCTCCCCCTTGACCTCCAGGGTGTACCATCCGCCACTTGCGAAACGGTGGAACAGCCTAGGCTTGTAGGCCGAGATATTCTTGTGGAAGACGGCCGTATTGGCGGTTCCCAGCTTGACCCGGCGCTCGTCATCGAACCAGCTCTCGCCGGAGCCCGAGAGTTCCAGGGAGAATCCCGGAGCCCTCCTGAGGTCCCCCCACAGGCGCTGCACCCCTTCCACCACCTCGAACGCCAGCTCCTGGTCCGGTTGGGCTTCGAAGCGGTAGAAGTCGGCTTGCTCCTCGTCGCCAATCCGGCCGCTGAGGGCCGAGGGAACGGATATGGCCTGAGCTTGCGGGGCGGTCCCATGCTCCTCGTCCGTCTCATGAAGGGTGGGCATGGGAACCACCCAGAAGATCATCTCGTTCGAGACACCCTTGGCCGAAACCAGCCTCAAGGCGTGAGGACCCCGTTCGGCTTGCGGGTCGATCGTCATCGCCGCCACCACCCTTTGCCCCGCAATGTCCTTGACCTTGCGCCCCTCCTTCATCCTGGCCGACCCCGTTTCCACCCGGACCACCCGGCCCTGAATGGCGTCGGTGTCCGCCCAGAGGGCGCGGGCCCCTTCCAGGTTCCGACCCTGGATCTCGATCTCCACACTGCTCCCCGGCTGCCCGCCCAGAGGAAAGACGTGGATGACTTCAGGATCGGTGGGCTGAAGCTCGGCGGCGCCGGAGCCGGCGTGCAGGACTCCCGACAGCAGAAGGGCCAAAACCACACAACCGCAATACCCTGCAGCCCTTCGCCGGAAAGCCATGCCCTTGCCTCGATGGAAAACGAATCTGGCGGAAGTATACCGGAGAGAGCCCCTTGTCTCAATCTTCTGGGGTCAACCACAACGGGCCGCGAACAGGGAAAAGAGGAATCCACGAAGGACCACGAAGACACACGAAGAAGAATCGACCGCCTTTGCCGACAAGCAGCGCCAAGATTCTTCGGCGATATTGTGCACTTGGCGTGACTTTGTGCTCTTCGTGGATATTCCGTCAATTGGCCGGTGCGGCGTCAGCAAAGAGAGACCCCCGATGTTGTGAATCGGAGTCGTCAGTTACAGGCGGGAAACCCCAATTAGGTAGGGGACTTCCAAGGAGTTGACGTAAAGGGTCTTTCTTTTCGGAAGCCCAGTAGAGGGCACAGCGGGGGAGATCAATCAATACCTGATCTGGGCGCATGTATCTGCCGGCCCGACAAATCAAGCAGAAGCTTTTCCCGAAACAGAGGCCGCCGGGATTTCGACCGGCGCAACTCCGGTCCAAATGCCTTATCTTCAAGCAAGAGCAAGCCGCTCCCTGAAGTGGTTGAGCTTTTCTTGGTCGCTGTCGGCGGGGGCTGGGGCGCAATATCATCCCGGAGCTTGCGCGGCACGTTGTAGACGCCGCCCCATCTCGGGGCTGCCAACAAGGCGATGACTGTGGGCACCCCGATGAAGATCCCATTGTAAAATAATTTCCCCGACGGAACGACATCGGAGCCGTAACTGGCAACTGTGGGAATCGACCAGCCGGCGGAAACTCCAAGGGTGATCCACACATGGTACCGTTTTGAAAGGGGGCGAAAAACCACCACCTTGGTCACGTCTTGCTTCTGCAGAGTGTGGGGGTTTCCACCCGGCAATGTGAGCGTGATCGCTTCGGCTGTGGCCGATTTGAAGGACCCTTCAATCTTCCGACGGCCTGCAGGGGCTCGATCCTTGTAGAGCCGCACCTTGGTTCGGGCTCCGGATGCAATTCTCTGCACCTTGGACCAGTCCCGCCTGATCCACGTTCCCGCCTCGGCCACAGGCGCAAAGCTAATCATAGTCAACAGCAGCACGAGTCCTGTAGCCGTGCCCTGTCTGAATGACTTCCACAATTTTGTGCCGGTTCTCACTATAGCTTCCTCAGAGGTGATTGGCCGAAAGCGAAAGGGAAATGAACGTCTTGGACGGTCTTAACCCGGCCTGATCGAGCGAAGGTCTTCCAATGTAATCTCGACATCGAGCCCCCGGGTGCTTCCGAATTCCCCGAGGCGGCGCACCGCTTTCTCGATCAGGGAAGCAAACGGGGGGATCAGGGAGGGCACGTGGGTTAGGATCTTGCCGCCCTCGCCCACGAGCACGTAACTCGGATAGCCCTCGATTCTCAGGAGGCGCTCGAAGTCGCTCCCTTCGCCCGCGTGCCAGTTCGTCCAAGGCATCGGTTCATCCTCGATAAACCGGGTCACAGTCCCAAGCTCTTCGTCCCCGCTGATCGAGACGACGGCGAACCGGTCGGCCGGCAGCTTGGCAACCAGTTCCCGAAGCTTCGGCAGATCTGCGACACACGGCCCGCACCAGGTTGCCCAGAAATCGAGCAGCACGATGCGCCCCCGATAGTCCGACAGACGTTCCACGAGGCCGTCGAGCCGCTTGCCCGTCACCTCCGGCAGCATGGCGCCCACCGTCCCATGGTGCAGGCTGCGTAGCAGATCCGCCTCCGCCTCGGCCAGCGTATGAGGAGTTGCCGTGGAGTCACGATGCACCCCCAGGAACTTCTCCTTCTCCACACCGGCGCTCAATCCGGCGGCCATTTCGATCGCCTGCTGACGCAGGACCTCCCGATCCTCTGCCGGCAGCACGAACTGCTGGTTGGCGGCACGCATCATTCCGGCTGCCAGGTAATACTTGCCGTTGGCGCGCATTACAGGGTCTTCAGCCTCGGACGCCATTTCCTCGAGGAACTGTGCAACTTGCGGTCCGTAAGGAGTTTGAAAGTAGTAGATCTCGCTCAGCACCCGAGGCCACTCCTGGTAGTCTGGTGCGTAGGCGAGGGGAGCCTTCGCGCCAACGAAGAAGTACCGGCCGGATTCTTTGTACGCATTCATCGGAATCACGAGGAACTCCGCGGCTTCGATCGTCTTTTCATGCGCACCGCCCAAGCTCAGGATGGCGGTCGCTGCAGCTAAAGCGGGTTCGACGTCAGGCGGCTCTGGAAGACCTTCCCGTATTTCACGAGGCGACTTGCCCTTTTTAGCGCCCTTTCTGAAACGCTCCTGACTGTCTTTCTGCCAGGCGCGTTCCTGTTCGAGGTACTCTTGCACCACGAACCAGTCCGGCCCGATCTCGGGCAGCTCGGCATCCGGGGCGACCGCGCGCCGGCACGACCCCATCGAAGTCACCACCACCGCCGCAACAAGGATCCAACCGAGCGAGCGCCATTGAAACGTACATGATGTGCTGAGTTCGTTTTCCATCGTGTGGCCTTTCCGGTGAATGTGCGTGTAACGCTGTCTTTTCCTACGGCATGCAGGTAGAGTCTCGGTTCTCCATCGACGGTCCTCAGGGCTCGGACCGAACCGTCCTTTCCGATGGTGGCTTCCAGCACCAACGACCCGTCGATTCCGATGGAGAACGCCCCCGATGGACAGGGCGGTTCCAACCGGTACCGGATCTTTTTTCGCTGCTCGTCCTCGTTGACCCGAACTCGTTCTGACGATGGTTGGGCGTCGAAAGCGGTGGGTGATCCAAAATTCAGCGCTTGCGGTGGAAAGCGGCGGGGAGATGCGGGGGTCGGGAACCTTGCCGGCACAGTTCCCCAGGTATCGCCGTCCGCGAACTGAACACCCAGGACGCCGACCGTGAAATCCGCGGGAGACTTCTCTACAGGAAAGTAGATCAAGTATGGATGGAACACACGATTGGCCGAGTCCGGGAGTAGCAAATTTCGAGGAGGGAGGGGCATATTCAAGCCGTCAAGGAATCTTTGAGCGCTTATTCCGGGCATGCGGTCGGTCGAGAAGGAGCCATGGGGCTCCAGGTCAAGCTGGTACATTTCCGCGCGCACAGTCCGCCGGAGCCGGGCATGGTGGAGATTCAACCGCACAGCAGTGATCTTTCTGGCCGTCCGATTGGACAAGCTGACACGTGGCAGGAGCAGGTAAACACCCCCTTCCTCGACCTTCATCGCCCTCAAACGGGCATCGGTGATGAGCAAGGGGCTGCCGTTCGGATTTCGAAACGATATCGGTAATTCCGAACTCGTTTCTACTTGCTGCAAGGTGATTGCAGGCGGAGGAGGTCCCATCCGCTTGTTACGCATGGATTCCTCGACCATCGGTCCGCATTCGCTACGGGACATGCGCACCACCGCGCTCGCATTTTCCGCGGTTGATCGCTGACTGGTTTGGGTCCGCGACGGGAACACACCGGCCGAACTGCTCCAGGCCGCGTAGGCGTCACGGTTCACACAACCCGCACCCAGGGAAAAGACGGCCAGACCCGCCACCAGTCCAATGATCAAGGCGCGTTCCAGGGTGCCAAGCCTTCTCGGTGGCTCGGCGGACAGGAGATGTTTCATCCGTCTTTTGAGGCTTGCGCCGCCAATCGAAGACGTTCCAACCAGCCGCTGCTCCACACAGGCTCTGGCAACCTTCAAGATTCCCGAAACATAGGTCTCAGGGGACTGCCTGAGCCGCAGAACTTCTTCATCGCAGGCTCGCTCCCGCTCCTCGAACAACTTCCGGTCGATGAGCCATGCAAGAGGATAAAACCACAGCAAAGCCGTCATCGCCTTCTGGAGGATTACAGCGAGGTTGTCCCTGCGCTCCACATGAAGCAGTTCGTGGAGCATGACCGCTTCCAGCTCCCCGTCGCTCAATCGGCATGCGGCGCCTTCGGGCAATAAGACTACAGGTCTCCGAATTCCCCAAAGTCCTGCTACGGTGACTCTGTCTGAAACGAGGATATCGACGTCCCGGTTCAACAGAAGCCAGGAGCGGACTCGCTTCAGGACCTCCGTTTCTCTGGAAGAGCAGAGGCCAAAGCTGGTCTTGACGGCCCAGGCCAGACTCAAAGAGGCTCTCGCCCAACGAAAAGCAAAGAACAGGAACCCCGCCAGCCAAGTCAGCGTGAGCGTGCAATACAGTTCGTTGTGGACGTCAGCGGACACCGGCTGACCCACAACGGGCTGGTTCAGGAGCAAGGGCTTGAGGATTTCATAGGCGGGTCTTCCCGGGTCGATGGCTGGAGCCCCATGGGTTGACTGTTCCAGTAATGCAGGGGAAAGGGATGGTGCCGCGGAAGGAATTTCCGATACCAGCCATGCCAACAGGACCGAGGGAAACGAGCAGCTTGACCGCGGCCAGAAGCCAGAACCAGTAACGGGTGCTTGCCGGCGCCCGCTTGAGCAACCGGACACCCAATGCCAGCAATCCGACAAAGAGAGTTGCCTCCCAAAGGTGGACCAAAATGTTGGGCCACAGCCAGGACGACCACTCTGCCAGCCACCGGTGTATGTTCATGAGAGACTGTGCCCCTTACCTGTTCGCGGGCGCCCTACCCAGGAATCACTCGGATTTCGCATCCCCGGTGTTGGCGCTTTCTTGCCGGGTCTGCCTTTCCTTGAGCATCCTTTCCAATTCCCGCAGGTCTTCCAGGGTCAGTTTGCCTGTATCCGCCAGATGGGACATCACAGGCCGTGGTGAACCGCCGAACAACTCCAGAAAATCGTTCACCAGGCGGCGGTAGGCCTGCGTACGTGTAATGACGGGGACAAAAACATAAGCATTCCCGATCTTTCGCTGTTTCCGTAGGGCTCCCTTTGCCTCCAGGCGAAAGACCAGGGTTTGGACCGTCGTATAGGCGAGGGTCTTCCTCACAGGGATCTGCTCCAGGATTTCCCTGATGGACGCCCTGCCCAGTTTCCAGAGCGCTTCCATCGCCTTGAGCTCAAGCGGCGACAGTTTGATATTGTTCCTCTGTGTCAAGACAGTACCTCCTTATATTCTTGTTTGAATTGAGCTGTCAAGGGGAGCCATTGCCCTTGCAGCAGCAGGGGAAGGGTCAACCCGAGAACAAGTGTGGCGCAAACCGACAGATACCTGCTCGTTGTCTTTCCTTTCATTGTTCCACCTCCAAGTCTCTGGCGTCGCCGATAGAGCGTGATCCATAGTCACCAAATCGGCTGAAGGGAAAACCGGTTTTTCAGAGCAGGAAACTTTTTATATGAGTTACAAGTATTAATACCTTCATATGTAGTTTTTGTCAACCAAAAATCTCTCCGGGTGTCAGTCTTCCAAAGAAAATCGCCCGCACTGGTCCGTTGGAATGTTCCCGGTGTCGTGCGAGTAAGGTCCTCTGCACCCGGAATCGGCGGCAAAGAGGGCCTTGGCGCCGGCGCACTCCAGGGCGGCCCGAACCCCGCGCCGGCCGCCATTTACCGGCCGCCGGCTATCTGAAGCGGGTGGTGGAGCTGGTAGTGCCAGGCCAGCACGTCCCGGCCGAAGTCGCCGTCGAAGTCTCGCCAGACGGAGTGGCTGTGGTTGTTGTTGTTCTGGGTATTGTCGTATTCGATCAGGAAGGAAGGGGCCTGCACCCGGTAGTAGTCCCCGGCTCCCGGCTTGACCGAACCGGCCCAGGCAAAGAAGAGTTGGTCGGGAGGGGTCTTGCGGGCCTTTTGCATCCGCCGCTCGGCCACCTCGTCCGGAAGGATGTTGGCATACTCCCCGATCAGGGCCATCAGTCGATCCACCTGAGCGACGGTCATGTCGGAGGCCGGCAACCCGGACGGCTGGCCCTCCAGCTTGGCCCGGGAATCCGCCTTGGTGAGGACATCGGGATAGGCCGCCTCGGCCACCACCGCCTTGCCAAGCTGCTTGGCGTCCAGGGACCGGACCAGGGCGCGTGCCATATCCTCCTCCTTGGCCAGGGCCCTCATCCCCTGGTAGCGCCCCGCCATGACCTGGTGGGGGTTGGCTCCCAGGAAGGTAGGACTGGCCGAAACCAGGTGGCCCTCCTTGAAGGTGAAATTCAGGGAAATATGGTGCCCTTCCACCCGGAAGCCCCAGGTTCCCTGCAGCGACGGCTTGCCGAAAACACTGAAGTAGTACTTGTCGATGTCGCGGTTTCCGGTGGTGTCCTTCTCCAGCACCCGAAGGATCTCCTCCAGGGTCTGGACCGCCATCACCTTGGCGAAGCCGGCCTGGCTCAGCCCGGCGGCCAGCAGCGCGTCGGCCAGGCGGCGCTGTTCGGGAGCCATGCCCTTGTAGTTCACCCCTTTTCTGGCGTAGCCGTACTCCCTGGCGAAAGCGCTGTCCGGGAAGAAATGCCACACCGTCCGGGTCTGGTGGCTGAAGTCGTAGACCACCTTGGCCCGCTGCTCGTCCGAGAGCGAGTTCACAAACCGCGTGGCGGTTTCATACAGGACCGTCTCGGTCCTGGTCCGATGGTGGGCCGCCACAAGGGCCAGGGCGCAAACGGCCAGCGCGCAGAGTCGGAAAGTCGTGGACTTGGTCATGCCACCCTCCTGGTATTGTCGGTTGAGTTTCCTGAATCATACTCCATGCGGGACACCGAGCCTAGTCCACCCTCACTCCCTGGCCTGCTGGAGGTAGCTCTTGACCGCCGGGCCCAGCACCGACTCCAGGGAGATGGCGATGAAGCGAGCGCCCTTTTGCCGCCACTGCCGGGCGGTCTCAAGGTTGCGCACCATGAGTCCCAGGGCCACATCGGTGGGGGCCACGGCATCGGCGATGCGCTGCATGGCCGCCTGGACCTCGGGGTGCTGGGCCTGACCCGGCAGGCCCAGTGACTGGGACAGATCGGAAGGCCCGATGAAGACCACGTCGATCCCCCCTACCTTCAGGATTTCAGGCAGGTTGTCCACCGCCCGGGCGGTCTCGATCTGCAACACCACCAGGGTCTCGGCGTTGGCCTCTTCCACGTACTCCCCCAGGGACTGGGTCTGCCCGTAGTCGGCGGCCCGCACTCCCGCCAGGCCGCGGATGCCCAGGGGTTGATATTTCACCGAGCCAACGGCAGCCTCGGCCTCGGCCGCCGTCTGCACCCAGGGCACCAGCGCTCCCTGGGCACCGGTGTCCAGAAAGCGCAGGATGATGGGCTGCTGATTGGTGGTGACCCGAATGATGGGCGTCACCCCCCGCAACTCCGCCGCCCGCGTCATGTTCTCGCAGTCCCGCGGCTCCACCGTCCCGTGTTCGCCGTCGAAGACCAGGAAGTCCCACCCCTGGTACCCCAGGAATTCAATCAGTCCCGGATCAGGATAACGGACGAAAGCCCCGAAGACGGTCTCACCGGCCTTCAATTTGGCCTTGGTCGTATTCTTGTGCAAGGAAGCACCCCCTCTGATCAATTTCACCTGCCCGGCCCGTTCGACGACGCCGGCCAGCTCGCGTTTCATCCCGGATTGCCGACACCCACCGGACGGTTTTCCCGGTGGGACCTCCAGGCCGCCAACCCCAGTTCCACCGCCCGCCTTCCGTCCCGGCCCGTGACCGGCGGCGGGGAATCCTCGATCACCGATCCGACAAACGCCTTCATCTCGGCAAGGTAGGACTCCTGGTATCGTTCCAGGAAAAAATAGAGGGGGAGCGGCCCGTGAACCCCCTGGCCATTGCTGTAAACGGCTTGATGAGAGGTGCGGTTGCCCACCACCACCTGCCCTTCCGAACCGAACACCTCCACCCGCTGGTCGTAGCCGTAAACGGCCCGGCGGCTGTTGTCGATGGCGCCCAGGGCGCCGCCGGCGAAGCGCAGCATCACCATGGCCGTATCCAGATCGCCGGCCTGGCCGATGGCCGGGTCTATCAAGGTGCTTCCGGTGGCATAGAGCTCCTCGATCTCGTCCCCGGCCAGGTAGCGGGAGATATCGAAATCGTGGATGGTCATGTCCAGGAAGATTCCACCCGAAGCCTTCACGTACTCGGCGGGAGGGGGTTCGGGATCCCGGCTGGTGACGCGGACCAGGTGGGGCGTTCCGATCCTGCCGGCGGCCACGGCCTCCCGCGCCTGGTGAAAGCTGGGGTCGAAGCGCCGGTTGAATCCGACCTGAAGCGTCACTTCGTATTCCCGAACGGCCTCCAGAGCATCGTCGATCTCCTGCAGATCCAGGGCCAGCGGTTTTTCGCAGAAGATGTGCTTTCCCGCAAAGGCCGCCTGGCGGATCAACTCGGGATGGGTGGGTGTGCTGGAGCAGATGATCACCGCGTCGATGGAGGGATCCTCCATGATGCGCGCCTCCTCCTCGCCGAAAGAGGGAATCCCGAAATCGGCGGCGCAGCGCTCGGCGGCCGCCCGGGAAATGTCCACTACCACCGACAGGTGGGCTTCCGGGATGCTGCGGGTCAGGTTGTGCGCGTGAATGCGCCCGATGCGGCCTGCGCCGAACAGGCCCAGGTTGAGTTGAGTGACCAAGCGTCGAACCTCACAGTCAACTGCCCCCGGTCATCCGATGCCAATGGACCTCAGATATTCCCGGGTCCGCCTGGCGATGGGCAGGGGCTTGTCAAAGGGGGCCGGATACATGTCCTGCTCGACAATGGCATAGCCGTTGTAGTCGATCTCCTGCAGCACCCGGCACAGCGCCGGGAAATCCACCACTCCCTGGGAGGGCTCGCAGAACAGGTCCATGCCCACCGCGTGGGCAAAGGGAATGTTCTCTTCGGCCACTTTCCTCTGCAGATCGGGCCGGACGCTCTTGAGGTGGAGATAGGGGATCCGCCGGTGGTGGCGGCGAAGAAAGGCGATCGGGTCGCCCCCCCGGTAGGCATGATGGCCGGTATCCAGGCAGAGCACGACCCGCTCGGGATCGGTCTGGCTCAGCAGCCTTTCGATCTGGTCCTCGTATTCCACGTGGGTCTCGGCGTGAGGATGAAAGACCACCTGCAGGCCGAACCGGTCCCGGACCAGGTCCACCACGTAATGAACCCGATCGACCAGCCGCTTCCAGGCCTCGTCGTCCAGCCTGCCGGGAGCGGTGGCCTCCCCCGTCCAGAGATTGGTATAGGTGTCGTCGATCAGAATGAGGTATTCGGCTCCCAGATAGGCCAGAGACTCCCCCGCGCCCAGCACCTGCTTTTCCAGACCCGGCCAGGCGGCCTCGTCTTCCAGGTGGCCCATGGCGAAGGTGCCCGAAGCCCGCAGGCCGCGCTTGGAAAGCTCGCTTTGAAGAGTGGCCCGATCGGTGGGCAGATAGCCGTAGGGCCCCAACTCGGTCCACTCATAGCCAGCTTCGGCAATCTCGTCCAGGCAGCGTTGCCAGGGAATCTGCTTGTCGTCGCTGGGAAACCAGACACCCCAACTGTCGGGGGCACTGCCGATCTTGACGTCCATGGCGGTTCCGGCCCTCCCTGACCGGTTCAATAATAGAAGCGCTGCAGCCGGGCCCTTTCGTCCTCGTACTCCTCCCGGCGCTTGCGAGTCTCGGGATCCCCGCTCACCTCGGCAGCGGCCACGTCCCACCAGATGCCGGCGCCCGGAGGCGTCCGATACTTTTCGGTATCCACCACGATGACGCAGGGCTGCGACTTCTTCCTGGCCTCCTGCAAGGCCTCCCGGAACTCGCCGGTGGTGTAGACATGCATGGCGTGAGCCCCCAGGCTCTGGGCGTTGTGAGCAAAGTCGATGGGTACGAAATCGGCATCCAGACGATTGGTTTCCTGGTCGCGAGCCCGGAACTCGTTGCCGAAGCTGTGTCCCGCCCGAGCCAGCTGCAGGCCGCGAATGCACTGGTAGCCGTGGTTCTCCGAGATGACCAGCGTGATCTTCAGCCCTTCCTGAACGGCGGTCATCAACTCCATGGGATTCATCAGGTAGGTGCCGTCACCCACGAATACGTACACTTCCCCTTCCGGCTGGGCCATGCGCACGCCCAGGCCGGCCGGGATCTCGTAGCCCATGCAGGAAAAGCCGAATTCCACGTGACAGTTCTTCCCGCCGGTGGCATCCCACAGCTTCAGCACATCGCCGGGAGGATTGCCGGCGGCAGCCACGATGGTATCCCCGGGACGGGCCTCCTCGTTGAGAACGCCCACCAGTTGGGCCTGGCTCATGGCTTCCCCGGCCACCGGCTGGTAGACCTCGTTCTCCAGTTGACTCCGCCACTCCCGCTTCCAACCGGCGACTTCCCGGGCATAGTCGGCCCGAGGCCTCACCCCGGCCGCCAGGGCCGCCTCGGTGAGCGCTTCCAGTCCGGCCCGCGCGTCCGCCAACAGGGGCACGGACCCCTGCTTGTAGGCATCGTGAGGTCCCACGTTCAGGCTGATGAACTTCACCTCCGGGTTCTGAAAGGCCGACTGGGACCCGGTGGCGAAATCGGTGAGCCGAGTACCCACGCAGATGAGCAGGTCGGCCTGGCCGGCGACCTTGCCGGCGCAGGGATTTCCGGTCACCCCGTAACCGCCCAGGCCCAGCTCGGATGCCTCCCGCAGCGCGCCCTTGCCCGCAAAGGTCTCTCCCACGGGAATCCCGAGCTCGTTTGAAAACCGCTGCAACGCCTCGCAGGCCTCGGAGTAGTGGACCCCGCCACCGGCAATCACCATGGGACGCCTGGCTTGCTTCAACAGGCCGACCGCTTCCCGAACGCGGTCGGGATCGGGCAGGCGCCGCTCCACTCGCCAGGTCCTGGCTTCGAAAAAGGCCGCCGGGTAGTCGTAGGCGTGAGCCTGCACATCCTGGGGCAGCGAGAGGGTGACCGTTCCGGTCTCGACGGGATCGGTCAGCACCCGCATGGCCTCGGGCAGGGCCGTCAGGAGTTGCTCGGGCCTCGAGATCCGGTCGAAGAAACGACTGACCGGGCGGAAACAGTCGTTCACGCTCACATCGGCCGACACCGGATGCTCGAGCTCCTGCAGCACCGGTCCCTGGTGCCTGGTCACGTAGTAGTCCGAGGGCAGCAGCAGGACCGGCAATCGATTGATGGTGGCCGTGGCTGCCCCCGTCAGCATGTTGGTGGCGCCCGGCCCGATGGAGGAGGTACAGGCCATGGCGGCCAGGCGGCAGTTGGCCTTGGCGTATCCGGCGGCCGTGTGCACCATGGACTGTTCGTTGCAGGGCTGATAGTAGGGAAGGTCGGCCCCGTATTCATAGAGCGCCTGTCCCAAACCGGCCACGTTGCCATGGCCGAAGATGCCGAAGATGGCCGGAATCAGGCGGCGGGATCGCCCGTCGCGCATGCTGAACTGAACCTGAAGGAATTTCACCAAGGCTTGCGCGACCGTCAGTCGAACCGTCGGCCGCGGACTCTGTTGCAACATCATCCTCACCTCCCCGTCGTGTCTGAAACACCCCTGTTTCACCAATCAAGAGTCTATTGCCAACGGAACCACCGCAAGGCCAGCAGAAAACTGACACTTCCCCAGGCCGCCATCACCAGCACATCCGGCAGGCTGGAGGCAAGGGGAAGCCCTTCATTGATGTTCGCCCGCAAGGCGTCGTTGAGCGCCGTCAGCGGCAGGGCCTGAATGACCGGTTGCCAGAACTCGGGGAAGCGACCGGCGGCGAAAAAGGTCCCCGAGAGCAGCCACATGGGCAGCATCACCAGGTTCATCAGCCCCGAGACGCCTTCGATAGTCCGGGGCCGGGCAGCCACCAGCAGTCCCAGCCCGGCGAAGGACATGGACCCCACCAGCGAAATCACTCCCAAGTCCAGGATCGAACCATGCACGGACACCCCGAAGGCTATCCAGCCGAAGCCGATCACGGCCACCACCTCCAGCGCCAGGAAAATAAGGCGCGAGAGCATGAAAGACAGCAGGAAGTGGGTCCGGCGCATGGGAGTGGCCGCCAGCAGCTTCAGCAGCTTGCGGGTGCGGGCCTGAACCACCGCGAATCCCAGGCCCCACATCCCGCTCCCCATCAGGTTCAGCCCCACCAAGCCGGGGATCAGAAAATCGATGTAGCGGGCCCCGGGCTGGGCCACGGCTTCGTCCCTGACCCGAGCGACATCTTCCCGTCCCATCCCCCGCTGCAGGGCGTCGTCCACAACCAGCCGGGCGACCCGGCTGTCGGGTCGGGTCGGGTCGTAACGGTAAACCAGGCCTTCCGAACCCAATTCCGGAAGGGCCGGGAGGGCGGAGACCGTCTCTCCCGCCTCGGGATTCCCGGTCGCCAAAGCCTCCGACTGATCACGCTGCAGCACCAGCGACACCCTGCCCGTACGCAGCGCACGCGCCGCCTCCTCGGGCGACAGCAGGAGGACCTCGATATCGGGACGCCCTTCCAACCATTCCATCAGCCGGCCGGAACCGGAGCCCAGTCCCCGGGGGCCGCCGGCTTCCACCGCCACCTGGACTTTTTGCGGGCCTGTATCGCGAAAGGCAATCCCCAGGGCAATGGCCAACAGAACGGGAAAGACGAAGACCCAGAAGACGGCTTCGGGTTCCCGGACGAACTCCCGAATCCTGGCCAGCGTGAGCTCCCACAGCGGATTGACCGGGCGGTAGCGGCTGGCCTCCGGGAGCGGAGTCGCCGCGCCCGGGCTGGACGCCTCCGGATCAGCGGCGCCGCTGGGCAAGGGTCCGGTCTCCACCGGATCGGTGGGCGGTGGGGCTTGCTCCTGCGAGGGGCGGGGCTTGGCGCCGATGACATCAGGCATCTCGGAGTTTTCTTCCGGTGAGGTTCACAAAGACGTCTTCCAGAGTGGCCGTGTGGGTGGTCATGCCCACCAGCCTGGCCCCCTGAATTTCCACTTCCGCCAGCAGGGCCGGCAGGGCTTCAGCCACGCTGGAGACGGTCAGCAGATAGTTTCCGTTGCGGCTCCGCACCCCGCGTACGCCGGGCAGCCGAGAGAAGCGCTCGTTGCCGACGAAACCTTCCAGGCTGAGTTCCACAATCTGATCGGCTCCCAACGATTCCACCAGAGCGTTGGGCGTATCCAGCGCAATCACCTTCCCATGATCCATGATGGCCACCCGGTCGCACAGGCGGGCCGCCTCCTCCATGTAATGGGTGGTCAGCAGTATGGTACCACCCCGGGAACGAAACTTTTCGATCAGATCCCAGAGCTTCAGCTTGGCTTGAGGATCCAGGCCCGTGGTGGGTTCATCCAGGAAGAGCACCTCGGGAGCCGTCACCAGCGCACAGGCGATGGCCAGCCGTTGCTTCTGGCCTCCCGAAAGCTTTCCCACCCGGGCGTCCCGTTTCTCCTCCAGCTCCACCAGCCGGATGACCTCGTCCGGGTCCCACCCCCGCCGGTAAAGACTGCGAAACATCGCGATGGTTTCCACCACCGTCAAACGCTCGGCAAACTGGGTCTCCTGGAGTTGAACCGCCAGACGTTCCCGCAGAGAGCGGTCATCGCCTTCCCCCCAGCCTTGGCCCAGCACCTCCACCCTGCCGCTGTCGGGAATGGTGAGGCCCTCGAAGATCTCGACGGTGGTGGTCTTGCCGGCCCCGTTGGGCCCCAGCAAGCCGAAACACTCTCCCATGCGGACTTCCAGGTCAATGCCCGCCACGGCCACCACCTCGCCGTAACGTTTCACCAGGGAGGCACAACTGAGGGCAACCTCCCCGGAGGAGTTCGCAGGTTGGCTGGAGGCGGTTACAGGCAATGCCTTCTCCGACTGTTCCGATCCACCCGAGCGGCAACCGGTTCCGCACCGCGGCCGAAGACGGCGCGGATTACCGCCGCAGACTCCACTTGGGTGTGACCCCGGGATTGGCGCAGGCATCGGGCCAACGCCCCTCCGCCAGTCGAATCAGGGTATCCACCGACAGGCGCCAGAAGGAGTCCTTGCTGATATCGGAACACCCGGCCACATGAGGGGTGAGCACCACGTTCTCCATCTCCAGCAGTGGACTGGTGGGAGCCAGGGGTTCCGGTTCGAAGACGTCGAGGCCCGCCGCCGCGATCCAACCTTCCTGCAACGCCCGGATCAGGGCCTGCTCGTCGACCACCGGTCCCCGGCAGGTGTTGATGAGCACGGACTCCGGCTTCATCGACCGCAATCGGGTTTCACCGATCAGGTGACGGGTTCCTGGGATCAGGGGCGTGTGCAGGGAAACGAAATCGGATTGGGAGAGCAGGCTCTCCATCTCGACCGGTCGGACGCCCTCGGCCCTGATCACCTCCGGTTCCAGCAGGGGATCGGAGGCCAGGATCCGCATCTTGAAACCTTGCATCTTGCGGGCCACGCTGCGAGCGATGCGCCCGAAGCCGATCAGGCCCAGGGTGTTTCCCCGCAGATGCCAGCGATGAATGTGCTCGCGGCGTTCCCAGCGCCCCTCTCTCAGGGCCCGATCATGGGGCACGATCTGGCGGATCACGGCAAAGAGCAGTCCGATGGCGTGGTCGGCCACCTCGTCGAATACGGCGGTGGGGGTGTGGGCCACGATGACGCCCTGCCGGGTGGCCGCCTCCACCGGAACGTTGTCGAAACCGCTGCCGGTCCGCAGGATGGCTCCGCAGCGCGGCAGCTTTTTCAGGCGTTCGGCAGTAATGACCGGATTCCCGTAGAGCCAGACCAGATCCGCATCGGCCGCCGCCCGCAACAACTCCTCTCCGGAAGTACAGGGGTGAATCCGCAGGTCCACCCCGCCCCGCTGCAGGTCCTTTTCGACCCAGGAGGGCACCGGAACTCCGTCCGCCTCGACGTAAACAACGGTTAAGGGCTTCACGACGCGACCTCCTCCATATAGAGCCCAATCGGGCCTGGCGAAGCAAGCGCCCATTGAGAGCGCCTCTTCCCGGTCAGGTATGAGATTCAAGGGCTAAGGCGCTTCGGGAACCCCGGAGTGCGGCAGATCCCGACATTGCCGAAAAGCGGTTACGCCGATGCCCCGGAACACTTTTGCCGACGATCCGAAACAGATCCAACCTTCAGTGAATACGCTCGATTTCAGGGATGGAATCGAAAGCGGAATCGAAGCTCACCGAAGACGTTGTCCCGCCTCAATCTCGCGTAGCATGACTTCGATATCAGCCGTTGGGAATTGGTAACGGGAGGCCTCGGCCACGGCGCGCAGCTTGGCTTCGACGGCGAGGGGAGAGTCGCTGCGGGCCTTGCGTAGTGCTTGGCGTACCCACTCGGCAACCGACATTCGCTGCCGTCTGGCGGTTCCCTGTATCTCGCGGTTTTCTTGCGGGTCCAAGAGTACTTGAAGTCGCTTGCTCACAGTCGAATGGTACAGTCCTGATGAACTAATAATCAATGAGTAAGACCGGCCTGGGAAAAATCCAGGAATAAAGGGCCTGCCAAGCGACCAATTCACCTGCGTTCACGGCACGTCTTATAGCATGATCGCCCCCCACGGCTCAAGGTCCCACTCCTCCTCCTACGCCTCCCACGATCGGAGCTATCGGAGCGGGAGGACCCAGGAAGGGGCGGGGGCGGATGAAAAACCCTCCCGTGAATCCATATCAGGGGCAGGGCCAGATCCGCGTTAGCGGTGTTGGAGATGAGCCCAGTACTGGGTCAGGCAATACATGTGTGGTTCATAAATCCGCAAAACAGTGGAAGTTCAGCGGGAGGGAGACACCAGTCCTCTTGCAAGAATGCAGATGTGATACAATAGTAAATCATTTATTCCTTAATTTAGGGAATAATTGTAGTTGTACTACACTAAATCATGCGCAAAGAGATCACCATACCCGAGGGGCGTCGCAGGCTGGCCACAGTGGTTCGGGAAGCTGGCGAAACCGTCCAGATCGCAGATGCTGAACGAGCTCTGGACATCAGCCGTACCACAGCCGCCAAGCTGCTGTCCCGGTGGAGCGCACAGGGCTGGTTACGGCGTGTCGGTCCTGGCACCTATGCACCCGTCAGCCTGGACTCCCTCGTCAGTGAGCGGGTTCTGGACGACCACTGGGTGCTGGTGCCTGCACTGTTCGACCCTGCCTACATCGGCGGCCACACTGCAGCGGAACACTGGGATCTGACGGAGCAGATCTTCCGCGACATTGTCGTGTTGACGGAGCGGCCAGTGCGTGCCCGAAGCCGGGAGCACCACGGCGCTAGCTTCACGCTGCGACATGTCCGGCCGGGCGTGATCTTCGGTACCAAAAGTGTCTGGCGCGGCAGAACCAGGATTGCCGTTTCGGACGTTCATCGCACCATCGTCGATATGTTGGACGACCCTGAGTTGGGGGCTGGCATTCAGCATGTCGACGACTGCCTCGCATCCTATTTGGGCCACAGGGACAGAATCGATGACAGGCTGTTCGCTTATGCCGACCGACTCGGCAACGGTGCCGTGTTCAAGCGCCTTGGCTTTCTGGCAGAACGCGGATCTGGCGGCACAGCTCTTGTCGACGCTTGCCGGAATCGTCTGACCCAGGGTAATGCAAAACTCGACCCTTCGCTTCCCTGCCGGCGGCTAGTAACGCGTTGGCGTCTTTTCGTTCCGGAGAACTGGATCCCCTCAGCACTTCCATGATCGACCGCCGCGAAATCCTCGACATCGCGGGGACCCTTGGACTGCTGCCCCACGTCGTCGAAAAGGACTATGTGTTGGGTTGGATCCTTGCTGGGATCTACCAGCAGACGGCCCTCGCAAAGAACTGGATATTCAAGGGCGGGACATGCCTAAAGAAATGCTATGTGGATAACTCCCTAAAGGGACTTCGTGTGCACCGTGGATCCCGTTCGTTGATGGTCTTAAGACCCGCTATCGGTCTTTGGAAATCCACCGGGACAGCGTACAATGACGGGCCGTGGCCCGCAGGGATACGGGAGCACGCCAAGTGCGCCGGGGTCGGAACAGCGCCCGAGCAAACACCCGTTCTCCCAGGGCCGGACATATTCACTCTCGGCCGAGCCTGTGGACGTCCCGACGCCCGGGTCAAGCCATTGGGGGTTGGAGGAAGCGATGACATCACCTAAGCCATTCCTTACCCACAGCCGACTCGGCTCTGCCTGGTGGATGCTGGCCGGGATCCTCATTGCAGGCCCCTGGTCGCTTCACTCCTCGGAGCCACCGTCCGCGCTGGTGTGGCGGGAACACACCTTCGAGGACTTCGCCGACGGCCGACTGGGCGACGGCGGGGCCAACACCTACGTCTCGGCTCGAGGCCGGATCCAACTGGTGAACAGTTGGGATCTGAACCAGGACGGCTACCTGGACCTGGTGTTTTCCAATACCCACCCCCACCGCGAGAAGATGGATGCGGCCATCTACTGGGGTAACGGCAAGGACTTCGACGGTTCGCGGCGTTCCTTCGTCCCCAACGACGGCGCCCAGAACGCGGCTGCCGCCGATCTGGACGGGGACGGCCAGATGGACCTGGTCCTGGCCAACTACACCAACGGAACCTGGGACGGCATGGACTCATACGTCTACTACGGCGGCATCCAGGAGCTCAAGTCGCGCAAGGATGATTCCCAATGGGGCTTTCATCCCTTTGCACGCAAGGTGGCGCTGCCCAGCCGGGCCGCCCAGCACGCGGCCGTCGAAGACCTCAACAAGGACGGCTTCCCCGACATCGTATTCGCCTTCTCTGCCGGTTTCTGGGAATATCGGGCCGCCACCGGAGGGTACGAGTCTCCCTCCAGAATCTACTGGGGTTCGGCTGACGGCTACAGCGACGACAACCAGATCGATCTCCCGGCCCTGGGCGCCTCCTCGGTCGTCATCGGGGACTTGAACCAGGACGGCTGGCCGGACATCGTGCTGGCCAACCAGGGACGGGACGGCAATCCCGACGTGGACTCCTTTATCTACTGGGGCGGGGCCAAGGGATTCGACGCGGCGCGCCGGACCGGATTGCCCACCCACCAGGCCAACTGGGTGACTCTGGGAGACGTGAACAACGACGGCCGCCCCGACATCGTCTTCGCCAACGGCGAGGGCTCCGTCTCCTATGCCTACCTCAACGGCTCCAAGGGCTTCAAGCCCGGCCGTCGGCTGGAGCTGGCCACCAGCAACGCCAAGGCCTGCGCCGTGGCCGATCTGAACCGGGACGGCCGCAACGACGTTTTCTTTACCAACCACCACGCCAGCAACAATCGTCTGACCCATTCCTACCTCTATTGGGGAGGGGAGAGCGGCTTCAGCGATGAGGGCCGGCAGGAATTCGAGACGGTGGGAGCCTGGGGGGTCTCGGTGGCCGACCTGAACCACGACCGATATCCCGAAATTATCGTCTCCAACTACAAGGAGCACTTTTCCTTCGACGTGCCCTCGGTCGTTCTCTGGAACTCCGAGGGCACCTTTTCCGATGTGCGCCGCACCTCCCTCTTCACTCAGGGCGCGGTCGGCAACCTGGTCTCGGACTTCAACCAGGACGGCCATCCCGACCTGCTGTTCATGAACACCATTTCCCGCTCCCGAGGCGGCGTTGTCCCCACCTATATCTACTGGGGCAATCGGGAGGGACGATATACACCGGAAGACCGCCTCTCACTCCCCTCGGTCGACCCCTACGAGTGGGCGGCCGCCGATCTCAACGACGACGGCTGGGTCGACTTCCTGGTCTCCAACTTCGGGGAAACGGTCCGCTGGCGCCAGGAAAGCTATATCTACTGGGGGAACTCCGCGGGTTTCTCGGTCGACAGCCGCTCGGCCCTCATGGGCGTGGGCAGCGCCGGGGCCTCCATCGCCGACCTGGACCAGGACGGTCACCTGGACGTCATCCTCAGCAACTCTCCCCGTCCGGAAGACGGAATCAAGGGAGCTTTCATCTATTGGGGGAGTCCGGAGGGATTCGTGGTGACCCAGCGGAGCGAAGTTCCCGGCGGAGGCACCTCCACCGTCGCCGATCTCAATATGGACGGCAGACCCGATCTAGTCTTCGGGGGCAGCGAGGGAGTGGGAGTCTTCTGGAACGACGGCAGCCGCAATTTCTCCGAGAGCCGCAGGACTCAGATCCCCGACAGCAAGGGAATGCACGGGTCCGAGGTGGCGGACCTCAATCGGGACTCCTATCTGGACCTGATCCTGACCCGAGGTGGTGATCTGGGGAAACGCCAGACCACCGGCTTCGTCTATTGGGGAAATTCCAGTGGGGAGTACAAGAGCGAGGGCAGGCTCGAGTTCGCCACCGAGGGACTCATCACCCTGACGGTTGGCGACGTGAACCAGGACGGCTGGCTGGATTTCATCTGCCCCAGCTACAACACCGGCTCCAGCCGGGCCACCATGACCAAGATCTACCTGGGGGGACCGGACGGCATCAGCTCCGACCGCATGTTCGAGCTACCCAGCAACGCCGGAACCGGCAGCATGGTGGCCGACTTCAACCGCGACGGCTATGCCGACATCCTGATCATCTGCCATCGGTCCGAAGGCGATCCCAACCGGATCGGTTCCTTTGGCGACCACGTGACCGATTCCTATCTCTACTGGGGCAGTCCCGAGGGCTTCCGAGCCGATCATCGCCTGGAGATCCCCGTGCGCGGCCCCCACTTCGACTCGGTGGTGGACCTCGGCAACATCTATGATCGACGCCACGAGTTCACCTATGTCTCGTCGGCCTTCAACTATGGCGACCGTCAGCCCGCCGACCTGGCCTGGCGGGGACAGACGCCCCATGGAAGCACCCTCCGCTTTCAGCTTCGCACCGCCGCGGACGAGCAGGGGCTGGAAAAGGCCCGCTGGGAGGGACCCTCCGGCCCCGGTTCCTATTTCGAACACCCCTCGGCACTGGCGGACCGTCCCGAAGGCCACGGCTGGATCCAGTACCGGGCCTTCCTGAACACCCCCCACGGCGCAGGCTCGCCCATTTTGGAAGAGGTTGCCTTCACCTTTCGGTAGGATGACCGCCGCCGGCTGGGATCATGCCCCTCACTCGTCCCAGGTTCCGCGGGCGTTGATGCCACCGTCGACGCAGACGTATTCGCCGGTCATGAAGGAAGCCCGGTCGCTCACCAGGAAGACCAGCACGTTGGCGATCTCCTCCGGACCGGCGGTCCGACCTAGCGGATGGGCCTGGCCCAGCTTGGCTCTCAGCTCAGCCACGTCGCCCCCCGAGGCCTCGAAGGCCTCCTGCTGCAGGGGAGTGTCCACGCCGCCGGGACAGATGGCCAGTACCCGGATGTTGTCGGCGGCAAAATCCAGGGCCAGGTTGCGGGTCAAGGAGAGGATGCCTCCCTTGCTGGCCGCGTAGGCAGGGACCTTCTTCATGGACTGCAGGCCCTGCACGCTGGCCATGTTGACGATCACGCCTCCGCCCCTCTGCCTCATCTCCGGAATGGCGAACTTGGACATCAGGAAGAAACTCTTGAGGTTGACGTCGATGATCCGATCCCAGAGTTCCTCCGGAGTATCCACGGCGTTCACGTAGGAACTCGGCGGCTGGATTCCGACGTTGTTGACCAGTATGTCGACTCCGCCGTAGGATTGGGCAGCATAGCCGACCACCCCGGCCGCCTCCCCGGAGTCGGACACGTCGGCCGCCACGGGCTGGACCGCCAGCCCCTCTTCCTCGGCCATGCCCAACAGCTCCTGGTTTGCCGCTCCATCGATATCGGCAAATACGACCGAAGCGCCCTCCCGACCCAGGGCCAGCGTGCAGGCGCGGCCGATGCCCTTGGCGCCGCCGGTCACGATAGCCACCTTGCCTTTCAGTCCTTCCATGGAATGCCTCCTCTCATTGTGAACTCTACCCCGACCGAAAGCTGGAGCCCTTCCAGGCTGGTCCCCCCCGCCCTGCCGTGCGGATCATTCGAGAGTGAAACAACGAATCTTCATGTCCTGCCGGGAATAAGGGCCATGCCGTCGCGTTGACCGGATGTAGGCAGATAGCGCGGAACTCGTGCGACATGTTCGGGAGTCAACGCCTTGCAGGCTTTCAGTGTTCTGCTCTTTTTGTGCCTTTTGTGCCTTTTGTGGCCATTCCCGGCAAAAGTCCCGCTGCTGAATTTTGCAAAAGGCTCGAGAGTGAAACAATCGGAAATCGACCATCCCGTTGCGACCTTGGCATCCCGTCGCGATTTACCTCAACGCCTTAGTGGCCCTTCGTCATTCTTCGTGGCCCTTCGTGGATCACTCTTTTTTTTGTTCCAGGTAAGCGGCAAAGCGAGGAACCGACACACGCGCTCGCTCGTGCCAGCCTTCGGCGATCTTCTCGACCTCGTCGAACGCTTCCAGTTGAAAACGGATTCTCCGCCCCTTGATCTCGACGACCCGGGTCTTCAGGGTGACTTTCATGCCCAGAGGCGTGGGAGCCAGGTGCTTCAGGTCCATGGCCGTTCCAACCGTCTCTTCATCCTGGCCCAGCAATGGGGCGGCTGCCTCTCGGGAGGCCATCTCCAGCCACATGATCAGGGAGGGAGTGGAGAGCACGGGCTGGACCCCTGGGCCCATGAAGTCGATGCACACCGGCTCCCTGACCACCTGAGTCCGCTCCAACTGAATATTCTGTTCTGGATTCGCCATGGGTCCTGGCTCGGCCCGGGGCCGGTGGGGAATGCCGCTCCGGGGGGCGCCCGCTTAACCCCCGAAGGCCCGTCCGGCTCTACTTGGGGGGTAAGTGATATCCCTCTTTTTTGGTCCTGACCCGCTGGAGCTTGTCGCCCGAAGTGATGTAGAGCGTCTTGAGCTCCTTTCCGCGGCCGAAACCCACGTTGGTCGGCAGATCGGGCGTGCGGAGGTAGTCAAGCTCCTTGCCCTCGGGAGAGTAGACATAGATGCCGGGACGGGTCTGATCCCGAACCGCCACATAGAGGTTGCCCTCCGCGTCCACTACCAGTCCGTCGGGTCCGTCCTGCGGATAGTAGTCCACCAGCGTCTTTCTGAAGGTTGCCGTTCCTTCGGGACTCAGGTCATAGGCCAAAAGGGCCATCCTGCCCTTGTGGAAGGGAAGATCGGTCGAAAACTGGAAGATGTCGAAGTTGCCGTTGTCGTTGGACACCACGTAGAGGGTCTTCTGGTCGGGGGAGACGCAAACCCCGTTGGGTTTTCCGGCATCGGTGATGATCTGGTGAATCGATCCGTCCGGATCGATCCGGTAGACCGCCATCACTCCCTGCGCCATGGGCTCGTGGCCGACGTAGCGGGGATCGGAGAAGTAGATCCGGCCCTTGAGGTCGATGCTGATGTCATTGGGGGCGTTGAACTGTCGTCCGTTATAGAAGCCGCCGATGATCACGCTCTTGCCGGTCTTCATGTCCGTTCGAATGACACGCCGCCCCCCGAAGTCCGCCCCTTCGGCCACGATCATGTTCCCCTGAGCATCGAACTTGATGCCGTTGGACATGCCGCTGGGGGATCGATAGACGCTGACCTCACCGGTCCCGGGGTCGTACTTCATCACGTGACCCGCCTGCATACCCGCGGTTCGGGTAAAGGTGATGTCGCTGAAATAGATGGTGCCGTCGGGCGCGGCTGCCGCGCCCTCGGTGAGGACCCCGCCGGTGAACAGGGTTTCCAGGGTGTCGGGTTCAAAATAGGCGGACTTGCCGGCGGCAACAGCCCACCCGGCGCTTTGCAGCATCGCCAACGACAAAAACAGAAACTGAACGGTTCGAAGCATCGGCTTACCTTCCTTCAGGCTGGAAAAGTCTCATTACAGTGATCGCAACGGTGCCGGGTATTCTATCAACCTCTGTCAAACGACTCGGACGTTGACCCCTGCTTGCGGGCCGTTTCTTTTTTTGAGGGAATGGCCCCGGACACGATAAAATAGTTGGTGGTATCTACTGGCAGCAGCATTCTCTTTTGCCCGGCTGGTCCCTTGCGAGAGGATTGAGGTGAGCTTGACCACTCCTCCTTCAAGATCGGCGGCTCTCGGAGTCACTCTGGCTTTGTGCCTCGGGGCCCTGGCGATCCCGGCTACCTTCAGCGCCGACGCCCTCCCCAAGTCTCAAGAATCCGGAAAACCTCAGCTCAAGCGGCGGTCTCGCCTGCAGATCCTGGAAACGCTCATCAAGTCCAGGCGGTGGGACCAGGCCGAGAGGCTGGCCACTCGACTCCTGGCCGGCTCTCCCGACAAGCCGCGGGCCTTTTTCCTGGCAGGGATGGTCCAGTTTCGTCAGGCCCGCTATGACCGGGCCATCCCCCTTCTGAAAAAAGCCCAGGACCTTCGGTCCGAAACCCCCGGTCTGGCCAAGACTCTGGCCATCTGCTATTTCTCGGCCCGGCAGCACCGGCTCTTCGAGTCCCAGATGGAGCACGCCTTCCTCCAGACCCCCACCGATCCCGAGCTCTCCTTTTTCTGGGGACTCCACCAGGTCTCGGTGAACGACAACCCCGGGGCCGCCGTCAAGGCCTTCGACAATGCCCTGCGACTCCGACCCAGCTACGTTCAGGCGCTCTACCACAGAGGCCGGGCCTTCCAGAAGATGGGTCGCAAGGACGAGGCCCGAAAAGACTTCGAAGCAAGCATTGCCCTCATCGAGCAAACCTTCTTTCGAGGCTACAGCTATCCCTATCAGAGCATGGCCCGACTACTGCTGGAAGATTCGCCCAAGGGAGCCCTCCGCTTCGCCCTGAAATCGGTGGAAATTCAGCCAAGGCTGAAGAACACCCACGTTCTGCTGGGAGAAATCCACTGGCGTCTGGGACAGTTCAAGAAGGCCACCGAGGCTTTCGAGGACGCCACCTACCTGGATCCGGAGGATCCTCGGCTGCACTATTGGCTGCACCTCCTCTACCAGCGAATGGGGAAAAAGAAAGCCTCGGAAATGGCGCTGGTGGAGTTTCGCCGCTTGAATCCGTCCGAGGGCGACGCCTCCCAACCTGCCACGCCGCCTCCCGCTCCCTGAATTGCTAGACGATCACCCGGAATTCTCCGGCCCGGCGGGTTACACGTTCCCGGTCCAGATGTTCCAGCAGAGGAATGGCGTACTTGCGGGTGACATCGGCCAGTTTCTTGAAGGTGGGGACATCGATGCGGTCTCGCTGCTTCTTGTACTCCCTCAGCTTTCTCTTGACCTCCTCGATGGAGTCGGTATGGAAGAACAGCGTCTCGTTCACCTTGACCAGCTTCTTTTGGCGAGTCAGCAGGACCACCAGCCGCCTGGCCTGTTCCTGGGGGAGGGCGACCTCCCGGATGACCTCCTCGACCGAAGGGACCTGGAGACCCGAGCCACGGAAAGCCTGTTCGATTCTGTCCAGAGCCCGGGCCTCATCCGCGCTCAAGCGAACCCCGGAGCCCTTGAGCCGCACCCGATCCCGGTCCAACTCGACCAGGTCTCGGTCACACAAGTGGGCCAGCACCGATTTGAACACGGTCTGGGTCAGGCCGGCGAACAGGCTGGAGTGAAGCTGCTCCCTCGGGAGTCCCACCGACAGGGGTTGGCGCTGCTGGTAGTCCCGGATGAGGGCCAGGGACTGGCGGCAGAGACCATCGAAGCACTCCCGATCCATTACCTGCAGGGGATGCTGGGCCAGCCGCCACACCCGTCCCTCTTCAACGAGAAGAGACAAGACCTCGCGGACGGTGGTCCTGGTCAAAGGCAGTTGGGAGAGAATCCGGTCTTCATCGATGACTCCGCTGGCCTCTCTACCGGCCAGTTGTCCGATCATGGCCTTCGGATCTTCCGAATCCATGGCCTGCAGGAACTCCAGTCTCCGGTCCAGATCCCGACCTCGACGGCGGCGCGGCGGAAAGATGTCCAGGACCACTCCCCCTCCGACCGTGATCATGGGCGAGGTCCGGCGCAGGATGAAGGAATCTCCCACCAAGGCCAGCACCGGCTTCTCCAGTTCCAGGTGAGCCATACCCGTGTGACCGGGGACAAGCATTTTCGGCTGCAGCGGGCGGACTTCGGCCAAAACTTCAGCGGTGCCCAGGTGGAACCTCACCCGGCTGCGATTCCTGAGCGGCACCGGTGAAGACTCCAGCAGCGACAGGCGGCAATCGCAGCGCGAGACGGCCCGGTAGCGGCCGCGGACCGAGAGTTGCACGCCCCGGTGGACTTCGCCGACTTCCACCCCCTGCAGGTTCAGGGCCGTGCGCTGTCCGGCCTGGGCTCGATCGACCTCCCGGGAATAGACCTGCAGGTGGCGCACCCGCGACCGCTTCCCGGTCGGATAGAGTTCGACCTCTCCCTCTTTTCGAATCGCGCCGCCCACCAGCGTTCCGGTGACAACCGTTCCGAATCCCCTGGAGCTGAAGCAACGATCGACCGGCAATCGAAAGGGGAGATCCAGATTGCGGGGGGGCAAGGCATCACCCAACTCGGACAGGGCTTGCCTGATGGGATCCAGCCCCTCTCGACTGGAGGCGCCGAAGGGAATGACGGGGGCTCCTTCCAGAAAGGAGCCGCGCAGGTAGTCCTGCAACTCCAACTGAACCAGCTCGACGATCTCCCGATCGACCAGATCGCACTTGGAAATCACCACCACCCCTCGCGGGATGGAAAGGAGTTTGCAGATGTCGAAATGTTCCCGGGTCTGCGGCATGATCGACTCATTGGCCGCCACCACCAGCAGCACCGCATCGATTCCTCCAACGCCGGCCAGCATGTTCTTGACGAAGCGTTCGTGGCCGGGAACGTCCACGAAGCCCACTCTCAACCGGTCGCCGAGCTGCAGGCTGGCAAAACCCAGATCGATGGTGATCCCCCGCTCTTTTTCCTCTTTGAGGCGGTCAGGATCCACTCCCGTCAGGACCTTGATCAGGGTGCTTTTGCCATGATCGATATGACCGGCCGTCCCCACCACAATGTGCTTCATGGCCCGCTGCAGGACTTAGTGATTTTTTTTACTTGACAGATAAGAAATATAGTTTACACTCAAATTCAACTTAGCTCGGTTTCCAGTGACGCCCATTTAGAAAGCTGTTATACCCGCGCTGGGCGTGACAAGGGAGCCCTCTGGTAGCAGAGGTTCCTGAAGGAAAAAGGGCCCCTTTCCGTAACGAAGTCAGTCCATCTATTCGCTGCCCTTTCTGGGCAGCCGACCAGTAATTTTTTTTCACTTCACTGCTTTTAAGCACACCTAGGCTTTCCCCCTCCCGCCAAGTGCGGGAGGGGCGAATCTTTTTCGCCGGCCGAGTCGACCTGCAGTCGCCGCAGATATTCCGCAAACCGTCTGCCCAGATCCTGTCGCTTGAGGGCGAATTCGACGGTCGCCTCCAGAAAACCCAGCTTGTCGCCGGCGTCATAGCGCTTTCCCGCAAAACGGAGAGCGTGAATGGGCTGGCAGTTCAACAGACCCCGCAACCCGTGGGTGAGTTGAATCTCACCGCCCCTGTCGGGAACGGTCCGCTCCAGAACCTCGAAGATTTCCGGTGTCAGCAGGTAACGGCCGATGATGGCCAGGTTGGACGGCGCCTGCTCGAAGGGTGGCTTCTCCACCAGGTCAAGCACCTTGAAGACTCCCGACTCGGCGACTCCTGCCGTCGCGTCCGTCTCAATCACGCCGTATTGACTGATGGCGGGACCATTGACCTCCTGAGTGGCCAGCACCGAGGTCCCATATTCCTCAAAAACGTCCATCATCTGGCCGATGCAGGGCGTGGGCCCGTCGATGATGTCATCCCCTAGCAGCACTGCAAAGGGCTCATCCCCTACCAGGTCCCGAGCGGCCAGCACGGCGTGACCCAGTCCGAGAGCCTGCTTCTGCCGAACGAAGGAGACCGTGGCCAGGTTGGAGGACGCCCGAACCTGCTGCAGCAGATCGCCCTTTCCCCGTTCCTCCAGGGTCTTCTCCAGTTCGAAAGCCACATCGAAATGGTCCTCAATGGCGCCCTTCCCCCTTCCGGTCACGATGATCACCTGGTCGATGCCGGAGGCCGCGGCCTCCTCGACCACGTACTGGATCAGGGGCTTGTCCACCAGAGGCAGCATTTCCTTGGGCTGAGCCTTGGTGGCCGGGAGAAACCGGGTCCCCAGGCCGGCCGCCGGAATCACTGCCTTGCGAATTCGCATGGGTTCCCAACGCTCACTTCAGGTGCAAGACCACCATTTTCTGTTCCGTCATTTCATGGATGGCGTATTTTGGGCCTTCCTTGCCGAATCCACTGTCCTTCAACCCACCGTAGGGCATCAGATCCGCTCTCCACTGGGGTCCCCAATTGACATGCAGGTTGCCGGAGTCCACCTCGCGGGCAAACTTCATGGCCCAATCCAGGTTCTCGGTAAAGATCCCGGCGGACAGTCCATAGTGGGTATCGTTGGCGAGCCTGACAGCCTCATCCACCGAAGGGCAGGAGCTGAGCGCTACTGCCGGGCCGAACAACTCCTCACAGGAAATACGCATGGCGGGGTCCACGTCCCCGACCAGGGTCGGCGAGTGCAAGGTTCCCTGGCGGTCTCCGCCGGCCAGCAGCCGGGCCCCACCTGCAACCGCCTCCTGCACCCAGGACTGCACGCGCTCGGCATCCGACTCTCGGATCATGGGCCCCATGCCGATGTCCCTGCTCAGCGGGTTGCCGAAACTCATGGACTTCACCTTGGGGCTCAAGGCTTCTCCGAGCTCTCCATAGATATCGGAAAGCGCCAGGACCCTCTGGGCGCTGATGCACACCTGACCGGCGTTGCTGTAGCCGGTGGCCAGAATGGCCTGGCACACTTTCTCCAGGTCGGCGTCGGGCATGACGATCAGCGGGGCGTTGCTGCCCAGCTCCATGGTGACTTTCTTCAACCCGGCAGTCTTGCAGATGTCCTCCCCCACGTCCCGGCTGCCGGTGAAGGTGATTTTCCGGACCCGCCGATCGGCGCACAGTGCCCGGCCGATCTCCCCTCCGCCCCCGGTGATGCATTGAACGGCCGGAGGCGGGAACCCCGCTTCGAGCATGATCTCGGTGAGCTTCAACGCGGACAGCGGAGTATCGCTGGCAGGCTTGATGATCACGCTGTTACCCGCGGCCAGGGCGGGTCCAACCTTGTGGGCCACCAGGTTCAGCGGGAAATTGAAGGGCGTCACCGCGGCGACCACCCCGCAGGGAACCCGCAGGGTGAACCCCAAGCGGTTGCCCGAGCCGGGCGCTCCCCCAAGTGGAATCATCTCGCCCGTCACCCGCTTGGCCTCTTCGGCCGAGACCTCCAGGGTCTGGGCGGCCCGCGAGGCTTCCACCCGGGCCTCTCCGATGATCTTGCCTTCCTCCAGGGTGATGGTCCTGGCCAGGTCCTCGCTGCGCTCTTCAACCAGGCGGGTGGCTCTGGCCAGCAATTCATACCGCTCATAGGCGTCCATCCGCCTCATGAGGTCCGCCCCCTGCTGAGCGGTTTCCAGCGCGCTGTCCACATCGGCCAAACCGGCCCGAGGCACGGTATCGACCACGCTGTCGTCAAAGGGATTTCTCACTTCGATCTTTTCCGATCTTTCGACCCATTGGTCCGCCAGGAACATTTTCATCTCGAACACCCCCCGGTCATCTCACTGGTGGAGGCCATTCTACACGCGGCCGAGGCGAACGGCCAGAAGACAGTGGAGAGTGGAAAGTGATGAATGATGAATGATGAATGATGAGTGGAGAGTGATTTTTTCGATGCGGTTGTCATCTGGTGTCCTGTCTCAGAAATAGGTCCGGCCGCCGCCCTGTCGGGCGGCTCATACGAGAGTGAAACAGGGGAGTTCCTGACAGGCGTGGCTTTGGGGAGGCCGTGGGGTCTCGGAACGCGGTTTTCAAGTCGCCGCCTTCGCGGCTCGACGTGGAGCTACTCCTTTCCATGGGCTCACGCCCACGGCTACCTGCTGCCGCCGCTCCGCGGCTCAATGGGTCGCCCGGGCGTTCGCCCGGGGATTATCAATTGCTAACAAGTGTCGCCCCAGCCCTGGTGGGCGGATCATACGAGTGTGAAACAATCAGAAATCGACCATCCCTTCGCGACCGTGGTATCCCGTCGCGGCTCACCTCAACGCCTTAGTGGCCCTTCGTCGTTCTTCGTGGCCCTTCGTGGATTCCTCTTTATTCTTTTGTCTTTTTTCCTTTGTTTCAGGCAAAGAATGCAACCACGTCACAGGGAGCTCGCCTGCTCCCGGGACTCTCCCCTAACCACTCTCCACTGTCCACTGTCTTATCTCCACTCTCCACTCCAGTTGGTTTATACTGGCATACCTGTCGGCCTGTGAGGGCTCAGGGCCGCAAAGCAGAACGCCCCGATCGAAGAGGAACCCGGAATGACCACCTCCAGGAACGTCGATATCTACGAAGAAATTACACGCCTGCGCCAACAGGGGAAACGGGCGGCCCTGGCCACCATTATTCAGATCCGGGGGTCGGTCCCCAGCTTCGAAACCGCCAAGATCCTGGTGCGCGAGGACGGTTCCACCCTGGGCACGGTCGGGGGCGGCTGTGTGGAAAACGATGTCTGGAAGGCTGCCCGCCAGGTGATGGCGGCGGAAAAACCCAAGCGCCTGCTCTTCGACCTGACCGACACCTCCAACCTGGAGGCCGGGCTGATCTGCGGCGGCAAGGTCGAAGTCTTCGTGGAACCTATCCTGGCTACCCCCACGGTCTATATCTTCGGGGCCGGCCACGTGTCCAAGTTCATCTCCAAGGTGGCGGTGCTGGCCGGCTTCAACTCGGTCATCATCGACAATCGTCCCCAGTACGCCAACGCCGAGCGTTTCCCTGAAGCCACTCGGATCTACTCGGAGAGCTTCGAGGCGGCCTTTGAAGCCATCCATCCCAACGAGTTTTCCTACGTCGTGATCGTCACCCGCGGCCATCAGGAAGACCAGACCGTCCTCGGCTGGGCCGCCCGCACCCGCGCGCGCTACATCGGAATGATCGGAAGCAAGGTCAAGAAGAGAACGTTGTTTCAGAATCTGCGGGAGGAGGGCATTCCCCAGGAAGCGCTGGATCGGGTCCAATCCCCCATGGGGGTTGAAATCAACGCCATTCTACCCGAGGAAATCGCCGTGAGCGTGGTGGCTCAGATGATCGAGTACAGGCGCTCCAAGCCGGGCAGTCGGTCGTCTCGCGCCCCGGTGCGGGCTGCGGTCGTTGGCGCGGGCGGCTGAGCGCATCCCCAGGTCAGGACCTGAATGAGCCGCCGTTTACATGCCGCGCCCATCCACGGTCACGTATTTCCTGACTCCCTCCATCAGCGCTTCAAATTCAGCGGGCAGCAGTGACTGAGGTCCGTCGGAGAAGGCCTCCTCCGGCTTGGGGTGAACCTCCACCAGCAGCCCGTGGGCGCCCACGGCGACTGCCGCGTTGGAAACGGGAGCAATGAGGTTGCGTTTGCCGGTGCCGTGGCTGGGGTCCACCACCACCGGCAGGTGGGAGAGTTGCTGCAGGGCCGGTACGGCCGAGATATCGAGGGTATTGCGGGTGTAGGTCTCGAAGGTGCGGATGCCGCGCTCACAGAGAATGACCTGGGAATTGCCCTGGGAGACGATATATTCCGCGGACATGAGGAACTCCTTGAGCGTCGACATCATGCCCCGCTTGAGCAGGACGGGCTTGCGGGTCCTGCCCAGCCGCTTGAGCAGGGCAAAGTTCTGCATGTTCCTGGCTCCGACCTGGAAGATATCGGTGTATTCGTTCACCAGATCGACGTTCTCCGTATTGACGACCTCGGTAATGATCTTCAGCCCGGTTCGCTCCCGAGCCTCCGCCAGCAGCTTGAGCCCTTCCTCCTCCAGGCCCTGGAAATCGTAGGGAGAGGTCCGCGGCTTGTAGGCCCCGCCTCGAAGAACCTTGGCGCCGGCTGCCTTGACGCTTTCGGCCGTCTGCATGAGTTGTTCCCGGTACTCGACCGAGCAGGGACCGGCCATGACCACGAACTGGTCCCCTCCGATGGTGAAACCGTCCATCTGGACAACAGTACGCTCCTGCTTCAGCTCCTTGCCCACCAGCTTGAAGGGCTGCTGGATGGGAATGACCGACTCCACCCCGGGGACCGATTCCATGACCGAGATGACCCGGTCCTTGTCTTTGCCGTCACCGACGGCTCCGATGACCACTCGTTCCGAACCCTGGATGGGATGGGCTGCATAGCCGAAACTCTTTATCTTGTCGCACACGTAATCCACCTGTTGGCTGGTAGCCTGACGGATCATGGAAATGATCATGAGATACTCCTTAACCGCAAAAAAGCCCGCCGGGGAGGCGGGCTTGAATTCATTCCAAGGATCATCCTCAGCTCGATTCAATCCGCCCGCCTGCCCCGAAAATACCAGGACAGGCTGCTAAAGGAACCGAAGCTGGAATAAGGCCGATTCTGGCGCGTCGCCGGTCGCAGGACTTCAAAACCCGAGCGCACTGTCAGTTTCGATATAAAAGTTTGCGAAGACACGGACAAACTCCAAGGCAACTTCACCGACCCTAGCCTACAAACCCATCATAGTCCATCCTCGGGCATTGTCAATATGAAATGGGCCGTTGCAGTCCTTCCCTCCTATCCCCGGAATCCATGCTACCATTTTCCCCTGGCGGCCCCGGCCGTTGCCCGGGAAGTGAATAGGCGGCGCCGGCCGCCGATTCGCCTTCCAACACCCGTTCGACCCGGAGGCTGCCCCCCCCCCACCATGACAGCCAAGATCATCGACGGCAAGAGGATCGGACAGGAGATCAGAGAGGAAGTGGGCCTTGAGGTGGCGCGCCTGAAAGACAGGGGGGTGGTACCCGGACTGGCGGCCGTGCTGGTGGGCGACCACCCGGCCTCACGCGTCTACGTCAGGAACAAGATCAAGGCCTGCCAATCGCTGGGAGTGCACAGCAAACTGGTGGCGCTGCCGCAGGAAACCACGACGGCCCAACTCCTTCAATGCATCTCCGATCTGAACCGGCGGGACTCGATCCACGGCATCCTGGTTCAGTTGCCGCTGCCTGGCCAGATCGACGAACAACCAGTGCTGCTGGCCATCGACCCCGCCAAGGACGTGGATGGCCTGCATCCCATGAATGCCGGAGCGCTGGCTTTGGGCCGGGAGGGCCTGCGGCCCTGCACCCCGAGCGGGGTCATGGAGGTTCTTCGCCGGGAAGGGATTCCCCTCCAGGGCGCCCGCGCCGTGGTTATCGGGCGCAGCAATCTGGTGGGCAAGCCGTTGGGCCTGCTGTTGTTGCAACAGCACGCCACGGTCACCTTCTGCCACTCCAGAACCCGCGACCTGGAAGCGGTCGCCAGATCCGCCGACATTCTGGTGGCTGCCGTGGGTAGGCCGGCCATGGTGACGGCCGATTTCGTCAAGCCCGGAGCCGTGGTCGTCGACGTCGGAATCAACCGGGTCGAGGGGCCCGGACTGGAAAGGCTGCTCGCGGAGGACCCTTCGCTACGGCCTCGATACGAACGCAATCGCAGCAAAGGGATCCACTCGATCCTGGTGGGCGATGCCCAGTGGTCAAGCGTCTCCCGAGTGGCCTCTGCCGCCACCCCCGTTCCCGGCGGGGTCGGTCCGCTGACCATCGCGCTTCTGATGAAGAACACGGTTCAAGCGGCTCGTGTTCTGTCTCGGAAATAGAAACTTGGACAGCCCTGAGCTATGCTTAGAGTAGGCTTGACGGGGGGCATCGCCTCCGGGAAGTCAACGGTCTGCAACTGGCTTGCGGAGCACGGTTTCAACGTGATTGACGCAGACCGGGTGGCCCACGGCCTGATTCGGAAAGGTCAACCCTGTTTCGATCCGGTGGTAGCCGCCTTCGGGACCCGGATTCTGGATGCGGCCGGAGAAATCGACCGAAACCGGCTGGGCGAGTTGGTGTTCAACGACCCTGCCCGACTGCAGGAGTTGAATACTCTGGTTCACCCGGAAGTCATTGGGAGGATTCTGGAACAACTGGACCGGCTGGAACAATCCCATCCACCGTCGAAGGTGGTGGTGGACGCCTCGCTCATGATCGAGTCGGGATTCCACAAACAGTTCCAACACTTGATTGTGGTCAGTTGCGGCATCGACCAGCAGCTGGAGCGCCTGATGGCGAGGAACCGGCTCTCCCGAGCCCAGGCCCTGCAACGCATCGGGCTGCAGTGGCCCTTGCAGGCCAAGCTGCCCCTGGCGACGGTCGTGATCGACAATTCGGGAACCCTCGAGCAGACCCGGCACCAGGTGGACCGGCTGCTGGTAACTCTGGCGGCGGAAAAGGCGAAGTGCTAACCCGTTTCACCATTCGATGGGGCTGGATCTGTGGACTCTTCCTCTGCCTGGCCCTGACTCAACCGCTCTTTCCGGCCCAGGGCAGCCGCCGGGTAGTCACTCTCGAGGCCTTTCCCTCGGTGGACGGCGTGCGGTCCGGAGACGCCTTTCAAGTAGCCATTGTGCTGACGATTCAGCCGGGTTACCACATCAACGCCCACGTCCCCTCGCTGGACTATCTGATTCCCACCCGGCTGGCCTTCGACCCCTCCGACGCCGTCCGGATGGCCGAGCCCCAATACCCCCAACCCATTCGTCGCACCTTCGAGTTCGCCCCCGGGCAGCCGCTGGACGTGTACGAAGGCCGGGTCGTCATTGCCGCCGCGGGAGAAGTTGTCCAAATCGATAACGCGGCCTCGATTCCGGTGCGCGGCAAGGTGACGGTCCAGGCCTGCAGCCACAACCAGTGCCTGGCTCCGGTCACTCTTCCCTTCTCCATCTCCCTCGAGGTGCTCGAGGCCGGGGGCGCTCCCAAACCGATCAACCAGGAACTGTTTCGATCGTCGCAGCCCTCGCCCGAGGCCGCCGGCTCGGAGTCGGAGACGGGGACGCTTCAGGAATTCGCCGGCGCTCGGCGAGAGGATACTCTGTCTGAAAGCATCGCTCGACACGGACTGCCGGTAACCCTGGGACTGGTATTTCTGGCGGGACTGGCCCTCAACACCACGCCCTGCGTCTACCCCATCATTCCCATCACCATCGGGTTCTTTAGCAACCAGACCGAGGGACGGCTGAGCCGCACCTTTCTGATGGCTTCCGCCTATGTCCTGGGCATGGCGGTCACCTACTCCGCCTTGGGTGTGGCAGCCTCCCTGACCCAAGGGATTTTTGGGGCGGCGCTCCAGCACCCCCTGGTCCTGCTGGGGCTGGCGGGTCTCATGGTGGCGATGGCGCTTTCCATGTTCGGACTCTATGAATTCCGCCTGCCGGTCAGCTTCAATCGACTCGTCCCCCAGAGTTCCCAGGGAAACCTGGGAGCGCTGATGATGGGGCTCACCATGGGCATCGTGGCGGCGCCCTGCATCGGGCCGTTCGTGATCGGGTTGCTGGTCCACGTCAGCAACCGGGGAGAACCGGCCTATGGATTTTTCATGTTCTTCGTCCTGGCGCTGGGCCTGGGGCTTCCCTACCTGGTGCTGGGGACCTTCTCAGGCGCTCTGAAGAAGCTTCCCCGCTCCGGACAATGGATGGAAACCGTGCGGCGCTTTTTCGGCCTGGTCCTGCTGGGAATGGCTCTCTACTTCCTCAACCCGCTGATGGGCCACTACGGCGCCTGGGCGCTGGTGGCTTTTTTGGCGGCTTCGGCAGCCTACCTGATTCTGGTGGAGGCCCGGCGCGCCGCCTCCCGGGTCTTTGCCGGGCTGTTGGTCTGTCTGGGAGCGGGGCTGGGGCTGGCGGCGGTGCTGCTGGCTCCCGGCGAACCCAAGGAGGGCATTGTCTGGGCAACCTACTCGGAAGAGGCGTTGGCCCAGGCCCGCCGGCAGGGGAAGCCGGTGATGATCGACGCCTACGCCGACTGGTGCCTCCCCTGCAAGGAGCTGGACACGTTTACCTTCACCGATCCCGCGGTGCGGAGCGCCGCCGAGGAATTGGTCAGGCTCAAGCTGGACCTGACCCTGATTGAATCGGGCTCGGAGGCCGAGCGCGCTCGGGGGCGTTTCGGCATCCTGGGAGTGCCCACGATACTCTTCCTGGATTCCTCGGGCCGGGAACGCACCGATTTGCGCCTGGAAGGATTCGAACCTCCGGAGCCGTTCCTGACCCGGATCCAACGGATCGAGGCCTCCTCCAACTCCACCCGGGACAGCCGTTCCTCGCTCCGAGAAGAACCGGAACCGGGCATGTCTCAGGCTGAGGCTTGTGCGCCCGAGCGGGCGGCAACTACAATGGCAACAACAATGATCAGTCGAAACGTACCGGGGTCTTGCCGGGAGAGTTGATGAATCCGTTTCCCACCATTGCCGGGCGGGGCCGCTTGCTTGCCGGCGCCCTCTGCCTTCTGCACGGATTGTCCTGGTCCTGTGTTTCCCCGACCACTAACGGACCCGGGGATTCGGGAGCTCGGCAGGTATCGAGCTTGCCTGATTTCTCACTGACCACCCTGGCCGGGGAAACCGTAACGTCGCAAGACTATGATCAGAAGGTCCTGGTGGTGAACTTCTGGGCCACTTGGTGCACGCCCTGCGTCTACGAGATTCCGCACTTGAACGACCTCTACAGGGACTTTCGTTCCAAGGGGGTGGAGGTCCTGGGCATCTCCATGGATTCGGCCGGCGCCGAACACGTCCTGCGGTTCACCCGGCAACACCGCATCAAGTATCCGGTCGTGGTGGGAGCCTCCTCGGTGGGAGACGATTTCGGAGGCGTCCGGGCCATTCCGACAACCTTCATCGTGGATCAACAGGGAGAGATCGTCAAAAGGTACGACGGCTATCGACCCGCCTACATGAAGGATACCCGACGCACCATCGAGGAACTCCTGGGGTAGCAGAGGCCATTTTGCGCTTACCTGAACTCCACCCCTGGTTCGAAAATTCCGGACCTGACCGGTGGCGTTCCAGGGCATCCCGGGTTGAGGGGGTCTCGGCCGAACCGGCAGCGGGTTAACCCCAGCCCGCATCTCTCAACACCATGAAGCTGACCCTTCGTTTGTCGACGCTGCTGTTCCTGCTGGCCCTGGCCTCCGCTCTCACCTGGCTGCTGGGGCGTCCGACCCGGGAGGATCTGCCGCCTGCTCCCTATCCCGGTCAATCCACCAGCGTGGTGGCGGCCCCGCTGCCGGAGGGCCCCCTCAGCCAGGACGAATCGGAAAATATCGAGATCTACCGCCGGGTGAGTCCGGGCGTGGTCAACATCACCTCCACCACCCTCGGCTTCGACTTCTTCTTCAGCGCCTTCCCCCAGCAGGGCTCCGGTTCCGGATCCATCATCGACGCCCAAGGCCACATCCTGACCAACTACCATGTGATCGAAGAGGCCCGACTCCTGGAAGTGACGCTGCTGACTGAAGAGCGCAAATTCGAAGCCAAGGTGATTGGCGCAGATCCACCCAATGACCTGGCTGTCATCAAGATCGATCCCGCCAATGCGCCGCTAACCGTCGTCCCGTTGGGGGCTTCGGCCGACCTGCGGGTGGGGCAGAAGGCGCTGGCCATCGGGAACCCCTTTGGACTTCAGGGAACCCTGACGGTGGGGGTGATCAGTTCCCTGCAACGATCGATACAGGACCGGAGAGGCCGGCTGATAGACGACATCATTCAAACCGATGCCGCCACCAACCCGGGGAACTCCGGAGGCCCCTTGCTCAACGCCCGGGGCGAGATGATCGGCATCAACACCCAGATCTTTTCCACCAGCGGCGGCAGCATCGGCATCGGCTTCGCCGTGCCGGTGGATACCGCCAGGCGCATCATTCCCGACCTGATCTCAGCCGGAAGGGTGCGGCGCCCCTTCGCACGCCTGGAGGGCTATCGCATCACCCCGCGGTTGGCTCGGATCCTGGATCTTCCGGTGACTCAGGGAGTCCTGGTGGCCCGCACGGCCAGTGGAGACTCCTTTTCCAAAGCCGGGGTCCGGGGCGGGAGACAGACCTATCGGGTCGGCAACAGAAGGCTCCTCCTGGGAGGGGATATCATCGTGAAGGCCGATGGACAGGCGGTTGACTCCATCGCTCGCCTGAAACGGATCGTCGACAAGAGACGGCCCGGAGAGGCCATCGATCTCGAGATCTACCGCGACGGCCGTCCGAAGACCATCGCCATGACCCTGCTGGAACGGCCTCGCTACTTGTAGCTGCCGGCGCGGCCACGCGCGCCGGGCGGCTCCTGGTTTTCGGCAACCCACGCGGGAGGTATGGCAAGCGGGGGGCTCGACCGAGCAAAGACATGGTGTATTTGGGCAGACATCGAACCTTGACCACGCCCCTCGTTCTGGCGGGAGCCGCCGTGGGCCTGGGGATTCTGATCTATTTCTTTGCCAACTTTCGGGAAGAGCGTGCCGTGCAGCGATGCTTCGAGGCTATGCAGAAGGGAGACCTGGCCGCGGCCTATCAGATCTGGGGCCCCACCGAAGAATACACCTTCAAGGACTTCCTGCAAGATTGGGGAGACGGTGGTTACTACGGGCGGGTCCGCTCCTTCTGGATCGTCAAATCCGAGTCGCAGGGCAGCGGCGTGATCGTCAGGGTGCAAATCAGGACGGACGAGGGCCAACTCAGATTACCCATCGCCTTTTGGGTCGGGCGCAAGGACCGCACCATCGGCTTCGCGCCCTCGGAGTTCTAGCCATGGAATACTCATTCTGTCCCCGGTGCGGAGGTCCCCTGGACTCCAGAAAACTGAAAGCCAACGAACCGGAACGCCTGGTCTGCACCCGTTGCGGCTTCGTTTTTTTTCTGGACCCCAAGGTCGCCGCCGGGACCCTCTTCACCATCGAGGGCAAGATCCCTCTGCTGAAGCGCTCCATCGAGCCCAGCTACGGGAAATGGGTCTTCCCGGGCGGGTTCGTGGACCGGGGTGAAGCCATCCAGGACGCCGCCGTCCGGGAAACCAGGGAAGAGGCCCACTTGGAGGTGCGCCTGGTCAGCCTGCTCAATGTCTATTCGTATTCGGGGAGTCCGGTCATTCTGGTGGTCTACGCCGCCGAGGTCATCGGCGGCACGTTCGAAGCCGGAGACGAGTGCCTGGAAGTAGGGCTCTTTGCCCCCGGGGAGATTCCCTGGCAGGAACTCGCCTTTCCCAGTACCCGGGAAGCCGTGGGCGAGTACGTCGAGAGGTTTTTCCCCAAGGGTTAGCCCGGAGTTCTCACCATAGGCAGGAAGCGTCGGTTCTCTGAATGAGGTTGTCCCTATGGCCGGCATAGATCATGAGATTCACGTCGGGTCTTTGACGGAGGTGCGGGCCAGGAGTCCGCTCCTGGTCTCGGACGGTCCCGTCCCGATCGTACTGTTCCATCACGAAGGAAAGATCTACGCGGTCGACAACCGGTGTCCGCACATGGGCTTCCCCCTTAATCGCGGCACGGTCGAGGATGGGATTCTCACCTGCCACTGGCATCACGCCCGCTTCGACCTGGCCAGTGGCTGCACCTTCAATCTGTTCGCCGACGATGTGGATGCCTACCCGGTCAAAGTCAAGGGGGGTGAGGTCTATCTGAGCACGGTCAGGCCGCGGCGGGATCCGGTCGCCCGTTGGTCGCGCCGGCTTCGGGAAGGGATGGAGCAGAATCTCAGCCTCATCATCGGCAAATCGGTCATCGGCCTCTTGCACAGCGGCGTCACGCCCGATGAGATCGCGAAGCTCGGCGCGCTCTACGGCGTGCGGCACCGGCAGAACTGGGCTTCGGGTCTGACCATCCTCAGCGCGATGGCCAACCTCTGTGATCACCTGGAGGGGGATGACCGGATCGCACCGTTGTTTCACGGGCTTGTTCACGTAGCACGCGACTGTGCGGGAATGACGCCCAAGTTCGAGATCAGCCCCCTGGACAATGAGGAGATTCCCCCTGAACACCTCAAGCGCTGGCTGCGCTATTTTGTCGAGGTCCGCAGTACGGAGGGGGCGGAACGGTGCGTGCTGACCGCGGTGCGGAAGGGCCTGTCCGGCGCCGACATCGCCGACATGATCGTGACCGCGGCTACCGACCATTTCTATCTCGACGGCGGCCACGTGGTCGACTTCATCAACAAGGCGTTTGAGCTGCTCGACCGTATCGGATGGGACCATGCGGACCGGATTCTGCCATCTCTGGTCAACGGGCTGTGCACCGCAATCCGTAGCGAGGAGCGGAATGCCTGGCGCCATCCCATCGACCTTCTTCCGGTGTTGCGCGGCACATTCGAAGAGCTTCCCGGCATGCTGGCTGAAGGCGCGGAGAAAACCTGGACCCGCGGGCCGGATTTCACGGATCAACTCTTGGTGGATGATCCGTTCATCTGCCTGGACGCGCTCAAGGGCGCCTTGCGCGAAGGGGCCAAGCCGGTGCAACTGGCGCAGGCCGTTGCCTACGCTGCCGCGTTGCGGATCGTGCGCTTCCACGTCCAGAACGAGTTCGCCGACTGGATCGCAGCCCTCCACACTTTCACGTATGCCAATGCGTTGCATCAGCTTCTCAAGCGGACCGAATCGGCCGACCTTCTCCGCGGCGTCTTCCACGGCGCAATGAGGTGCTATCTCGATCGTTTCTTCAACATCCCCCCCGCCCGAACGCCATCGGGCAACGGGCAAGCCATGGATCGCCCAGAGGCCGCGCTGCAGGATTTGCTCAACCTGATGAACATTCAGCAACAGACCGACGCTGCCGGGCAAAGGGTCTACAGCTATCTGCACGGTCGGGGCGACAGCGCCGGGCTCTTCCGCACCTTGGCTGAGAGCCTGCTCCGTGAGGACGCCGAGTTCCACAGCTTCCAGGTCCTGGAAGCTGCGATCCGTCAGCACGACGAGCTGGAGGATGAAGAAGAAAAGCGGCTGGTCATGGTCGCGGCTGCCCGATACCTTGCCGCCCACGCACCCACCCAGCGGGCGCTCAACCAGACCCTGCGAATCGCCATGCGGCTTCACCGGGGCGATCCCGTGTACGAGGCGGAAACGGAATAGCAGGTACCCCCACGGGACGAATCAAACGGAGTGAAACAGGGGTTCAGGCAAGTGGAGAGTGGAGAGTGGAGAGTTATTTGATCGACACGCAAAGCATCTTGTCGGTCTCGGTGCAGTCCTTCAAATAAGTCCCGCCCCCGCCCTGTCGGCCGGATCATTCGAGGAAGAAACTGCCAATCTCTTTTGAAGACGAACCACCAATGGGCACGAATGAACACGAATAGGGATGGACCACCTTCAATGACCAACCACGCCCGAATGCATCTGCGACATCGTGACCTTGATATCACCACCTCCCGGGTGGGCCGCTTTCGTCACAATTGCCCTTCAAGGGAGAGTCGGCGCAAACGAACTGGCTGGATGGTCGCCTTGAATCCCGATCTGACAATCCCTTAGTGTCCCTTCGTCGTTCTTCGTGTTCCTTCGTGGATTCCTCTTTTTCTTTTGTCTTTTTCGTTTGTTTCAGGTAGGCGCAGTCAGTTCATCAGATGCTTACCCGTTGAAACCCCCGGCGACCACTCTCCACTCTCCACTCTCCACTCTCCACCCTCCACTCTTCACTTTTCACTTGGCCGTGCCGCCGTCCCATACGATGGGGCGGCTGAAACAGGCTGAAACAGGGGAATTTCAGACAGGTGCCAACCGGGCGGCGCGACCAACCCCGAGGCCTTGCAAACCCTGTTGATTAACATCCGGGCTAGCGGTGGCGGCTAGGGCAGGATGACGACCTTCCGAATCACCAGGGGCCGAGTGGGCCGGCTCATCTCACCACTGCTGCTGCGAGCGGTTGAAACGCTTGCCAGGGCGTCCACCACCTGTTGACCTTCCACCACGTTGCCGAAGATCACGTAGTTGGGCTGCAGCCGCGAGTTGCCGTGCATGATAAAGAACTGGCTGCCGTTGGTGTCGGGCCCGCTGTTGGCCATGGCCACGATGCCGCGACGATAGCCCCGCCGGTAGAGGGTGGAGTCGCGATCGATGTCATCGGCGAAGGAACCTCCCCAGGCGCTTTCGCCCCCGGTCCCATCCCCCCTGGGATCTCCTCCCTGGATCATGAAGCCTTCCACCACCCGGTGAAACGTCAACCCGTCATAGTAGCCATGCTCGGCCAGCAGGCGAAAGTTCTCCACCGCCGTGGGAGAGTCGTCTTCGAAAAACTGGATGGTGATGTTGCCCATTTCGGTTTCGATCCGGACATGCTTTCCACCCGAGCTCTTGGCCCCTTTGGGCACCTTCGGGTTGCTCGGTCCCGAGGCGGAGCAGCCCATCAAGGCCATCGCCACGAACCAGACGGCCATGAGTTGCCAATAAAAACCGACTCCCAAATCCACCCAAAACGGTCGCAGTAATAATGTCATGTGCAGGCTTCCTTTCCTCCAGGTTCCGGTGGTGGCTCTTGAACGCACGGGCCTGGATGGCGTTGGCTCCAGGTCAGGCCCCCTTGATTGTACCCTCTTGGGGCAAGAGTCCTGAAAATTGCCGCCCCGGTCCGGCCAATATTTCTCTGGTGGGTCTCCCCCACTTTCGTTTGTGTTCTGAGACTACATGGTGTTAAGCTTCAGTTTGTGAGATTATTCACAACATGATACGCGGGATGATTGTTTCCGTTGCCCGCCTTGCATTCCGTTTGCTCTCGAATGGCGACGTCCTTGATCAATGCTCCCGCCGCCGTCACAGCGGCTGCATCGTTCTGTTTGGCACCGGACAATAGAGGAACCGGACGGTTGATGGCTCCACAGCCCATGAGTTGATTCCGGGAGACTGCCCTGGATTGGCGGAGACCGCTCGACGGCTCCACAGCCCGGGCCGGACTTTCCGCTGGTCCCACGCATAGGTCGCATGCTTCACAGGAACACCAAAGGTCTGGATCTTCCAATCGCCGGAGAGCCTGAGCACCGGATCGAGACGGCCTCCCCGGCGCGTCAGGTGGCCTTGCTGGCTGCCGACTACCCGGGAATGAGCCCGACCATGCAGGTGCGGGTCGGGGACGAGGTTCGTCGAGGCCAGCTCCTTTTCGAGGACAAGAAGACCTCCGGAGTTCGATACACCGCGCCGGGCTCGGGCCGGGTGACGGCCATTAACCGAGGCGAGCGGCGCGCCCTTCAGTCTCTGGTCATTCAACTGGACGCCTCCGAGTCGAGCGGCCGCGCCGACAGTGTCAGCTTCAACGCCTATACCGGGCGACACCCCGGTTCCCTCGCCAGGACCCAGGTCCAGGAACTGCTGCTCGAATCCGGCCTATGGACGGCTTTGCGGGCTCGGCCCTTCGGCAAGGTGGCCGACCCGGCTGAAACTCCGCGGTCGATCTTCGTCACCGCCATGGACAGCCACCCCCTGGCGCCCCCTGCCCGTCCGGCGCTGGAGGGACAGGAGGCCGCCTTCGAACGGGGATTGCGGGCCGTGGCCAGGCTGACCCAAGGGCCGGTCTTCGTTTGCGAGAGTCCGGAGAGCGGGTTCCCCGTCCCTTCCGATTCCCAGTTCCGCCGGGAAGAGTTCAGAGGGCCCCATCCTTCGGGAACCGTCGGCTTCCACATCCATACCCTGGACCCGGTGGACAAGAATCGCCTGGTCTGGCATTTGAACTTCCAGGATGTGGTGGACATCGGAAACCTCTTCGGAGACGGCCAGTTGCACCCGGAGCGGATCATCTCTTTGGCCGGCCCTTCGGTCAGGCGGCCTCGCCTGCTCAAGACCCGATTGGGCGCCTCCACCAGCGACCTCACCCAGGGAGAATTGAGCGAGGGCGAATCCCGAATCATCTCCGGATCGGTCCTGTCCGGCCGCACCGCCTCGGGCGATGTCTTCGGCTTCCTGGGACGCTATCATCAACAGATTTCCGTTCTCCCGGAAAACCGCTCCAGGGAGTTCCTGGGATGGCTATCGCCCGGGGTCAGCCGCTATTCCACCATCAACACCTACCTGTCCAAGCTGATACCAGGCAGGAAATTCCGCTTCACCACCTCGACCAACGGATCCTCCAGGGCCATGGTTCCCATCGGGATGTACGAGCGTGTCTTTCCCTTCGACATCCTTCCCACCTTCGTTCTGAGGGCCCTGCTGGCGGGCGACACCGAGAAGGCCGAAGAACTGGGGTGCCTGGAGCTGGATGAAGAGGACCTGGCCTTGTGTTCGTTTGTCTGCCCCGGCAAGGTCGAGTACGGACCCCTCTTGCGACAGGTTCTGACCACCATCGAGAAGGAAGGCTGATGAAGATCCTGCGCACCATTCTGGATTCACAGGCCAGGCACTTCCACAAGGGCGGAGCGCTGGAATTCGCCTATCCCTTCTACGAAGCTCTCGACACCTTTCTGTATACACCGGGACAGGTCACCAAGGGCGGTTCCCACGTCCGGGACGGACTCGACCTGAAGCGCATGATGGTGACCGTGGTCATCTCTCTCATTCCCGCGGTGTTCATGGCCATGTACAACACCGGCTTGCAGGCCCATCGGGCCATCTCCCAGGGAGCGCTGCCCCTGGAAACCTGGCAGACAGCGGTAATGATCCACTTGGGACTGAACGGGTTCGACCCGGGCGACCCATTGGCCTGCATATTTCACGGGGCGCTCTACTACCTGCCCGTGCTGCTGGTCACCTTCCTGATCGGTGGCCACTGCGAGGCTCTTTTCGCCGTCGTGCGCAGGCACGAACTCAACGAGGGATTCCTGGTGACGGGAATGCTCTTCCCCTTGACCCTGCCGCCAACCATTCCCCTGTGGCAGGTAGCCCTGGGCATTGCCTTCGGGGTGATCGTGGGCAAGGAAATCTTCGGCGGGACGGGCATGAACATCCTGAACCCGGCGCTGACGGCCAGGGCATTTCTTTTCTTTGCCTATCCCGCCGAGATCTCGGGGAACAAGGTCTGGGTGGCGGCCCAAACCAGCGCGGACGGCGTCAGTGGGGCGACCTGGCTGGCCGAGGCGGCCACCCTGGGGCATCAAGTGCTCCTGGAAGGACTGAGCTGGTGGGACGCCTTCCTGGGGTTGATCCCCGGTTCCATGGGCGAGACCTCGACCCTGGGATGCCTCATCGGAGCCTTGATTCTGATCGTGACCAAGGTGGGCTCCTGGCGCATCATGTTCGCTGTGGTCCTCGGCTCCCTGGCGGCCTCGACCCTGCTCAACGCCATCGCCTCCGACACCAATCCCCTGCTGGCGGTCCCCTTCGGATGGCATGTGGTCTTGGGGGGCTGGGCCTTCGGCGCGGTCTACATGGCCACCGACCCGGTCTCGGCCTCCCACTCCAACACCGGCCGCTACATTTACGGCCTGTGCATCGGCATCCTGGCGATCCTGATCCGGGTGGTCAACCCGGCCTATCCCGAGGGTATGATGTTGGCCATTCTCTTCGTCAATCTGTTTGCCGGCCTGATCGACTACTTCGTGGTGCAGGCCAACGTCAAGCGCAGGAGGGCCCGCTATGCAGCATAGCGTCGCTTACACCATTCTCTTTGCCGGCCTGATTTGCGTCGTCTGTGCCGTGCTGGTTTCCTCCTCGGCGGTATCGCTCAGCGAATTGCAGCAGGCCAACGCCGCCTTGGACAAACGCAAGAACGTCCTGCTGGCGGCCGGACTGGCTCAACCCTCGGAAAGGCTGGACGCCGCCCAGGTTCAGGAACGATTTCGGGTGGTGAAACCGGTGGTCATCGACATCCAATCTGGAGAAGCGGCACCCGCCATCGACGCCTCCACTTTCGATCAGAGGAAAGCCCGCAACGATCCCGATTCCAGCCGTCCGGCCCCGGCCAACAACTCGAGCATCAGCCGTTTGCCCAACCACGCCGTGGTCTACCAGGTCCTCAACGGCGCGGGGGAATTGCAGATGGTGGTGTTGCCCATCGAGGGCTATGGACTCTGGTCCACCCTCTACGGCTTCCTGTCCCTGGATGCCGATACCAAGACCGTGCGAGGGCTCACCTATTACCAACACGGCGAGACACCGGGATTGGGGGGCGAGGTGGACAATCCCCTTTGGAAGTCCCGCTGGCCCGGCCGGATCGCCTTCGACAGCACCGGTCAGACGGTGATCGAGGTGATCAAGGGCCGAGCCGGTCCTCCGGAGGACGACCCCCATCGCGTCGACGGACTGGCCGGCGCCACCATTACCAGCCGGGGTGTCACCAACATGCTGCGGTTCTGGCTGGGAGAAAACGGATTCGGACCCTATTTGAACAGACTTCGCGACAGCCGGAAGTCATCCTGAGGAAGCGAAATGGCAGGTCCCGGGCGCAAGGCGCTACTCGATCCACTCTTTGAAAACAACCCCATTGCCCTGCAGGTGCTGGGGATCTGTTCGGCCCTGGCCGTGACCACCAAGATGGAAACCTCGGTGGTGATGTGCGGGGCGGTGATCTTTGTTCTGACCTTTTCCAACTTCTTCGTCAGCCTGCTTCGCAACAACATTCCCAGCTCCATCCGCATCATTGTGCAGTTGACCATCATTTCTTCCCTGGTGATCATTGCCGATCAGTTCCTGAAGGCCTACCTCTACGACATCAGCAAGCAGTTGTCGGTCTTCGTGGGATTGATCATCACCAATTGCATCATCATGGGCCGGGCTGAAGCCTATGCCATGCAGAATCGGCCCAGCTTGAGCATCATGGACGGCTTGGGCAACGGCTTCGGTTACAGCCTGATTCTGCTGGCCACCGGCTTCTTTCGGGAACTGCTGGGTTCCGGAAAACTCTTCGGCCACACGGTGCTGCCCCTGGTGACGGAGGGAGGGTGGTATTCGCCCAACGGATTGATGACGCTATCGGCCGGCGCGTTTTTCATTATCGGCGGCTTCATCTGGGCGCTTCGTGTCTGGAAGCGCGACCAGGTGGAAGAGGAGGGCTGAGACATCATGCTGGAACACTACCTCGGACTGGCGGTCAAAACGATTTTTGTGGAGAACATGGCCCTGGCCTTCTTTCTGGGCATGTGCTCTTTTCTGGCGGTATCCAAGAAAGTCAACACCGCAATCGGCCTGGGGCTGGCGGTGATCTTCGTGCTCACGGTGACCGTGCCGATCAACAACCTGCTGTTCAACTACGCCCTCACTGGCGGGGCTCTCTCCTGGCTCCACCCCGACTTGGCGGGCTACGACCTCTCCTTTCTGGGATTCCTTTGCTACATCGGCACCATTGCCGCCATGGTCCAGATCGTGGAAATGACCCTGGACCGCTTCGTACCCACCCTCTACGCGGCACTGGGGGTATTCCTGCCCCTGATCGCCGTCAACTGCGCCATTCTGGGCGCCTCGCTCTTCATGGTGGAGAGGGACTACAACTTCGGTGAGAGCGTCGTTTTCGGCCTGGGTTCCGGGATCGGGTGGTTCCTGGCGGTGGTGGCCCTGGCGTCGATCCGGGAAAGAATGCGCTACAGCAACGTTCCCCCGGCGCTGAGGGGGTTGGGCATGACCTTTATCCTGACCGGCCTGATGGCCATCGGGTTCATGGCCTTCGGAGGCATTCAGCTTTAGAAGACAGGCCGGCCCCGGCCAGGCAGGCTGAAATTCGGTAGAGCTTGGTAGGAGGGACGTTTCCTCATGACAGTCATTCTGGGCGTGATCATGTTCACCGTGGTCATCCTTTCGCTGGTGGTGGTGTTGATGGTCGCCAGGAGCAAGCTGGTGGCCGGCGGCGAAGTGAACATCGTGATCAACGACGACGCCGACAACACCATCCAGGTACCCGCGGGAGGGACCCTGCTGGGCGCCTTGGCGGCCCGGAAGATCTTCATCCCTTCGGCCTGCGGGGGCAAGGGGAGCTGCGGCGTATGCAAGGTGGACGTCTTCGACGGCGGCGGGGCCATGTTGCCCACCGAGCCCCCCCATATCACCCGCAGGGAGGCTCGGGAAGGGTGCCGGCTCTCCTGCCAGGTCAAGGTCAAACAGGACCTGAGGATCGGTGTCCCGCCCGAGGTCTTCAGCGTTCGCCAGTGGCGCTGCAAAGTGCGGTCGAACCACAACGTGGCCACCTTCATCAAGGAGCTGGTCCTGGAGCTGCCTGCCGGGGACGAGGTGCCGTTCCGCGCCGGAGGCTACATCCAGATCACCTGCCCTACCCATACCGTCAATTACAAGGAATTTGAAATCGAGGATGAATTCCGCCAGGACTGGGACCGGTTCAATCTCTGGGAGATCCAGTCCACCGTGGAGGAGCCCGTGGACAGAGCCTACTCCATGGCCAACTACCCGGAGGAAAAAGGGATCATCATGCTCAACATCCGGGTGGCCACCCCGCCTCCTCGCAGCCCCAAGGGCACGCCTCCGGGAAAGATGTCCTCCTACACCTTCGGTCTGAAGCCGGGCGACGAAGTCACCATCTCAGGCCCTTTCGGCGAGTTCTTCGCCAAGGACACCGAGGCGGAAATGGTCTTCATCGGAGGCGGGGCCGGAATGGCTCCCATGCGTTCCCACATCTTCGATCAGTTTCGCCGCTTGAGCACCCAACGCAAGGTCACCTTCTGGTATGGGGCTCGCAGCCTCCGCGAGGCCTTTTACATCGATGACTTCAACCAGATTCAGGCCGAAAATTCCAACTTCAAGTGGCACCTGGCCTTGTCGGAACCCCTGCCCGAGGACCAGTGGACCGGGTATACCGGCTTCATCCATCAGGTCCTCTACGACAACTACCTCAAGGACCACCCCGCCCCGGAAGACATCGAGTACTATATCTGTGGCCCCCCCCCGATGATGAACGCCTGCTTCAAGATGCTGGATGACCTGGGGGTAGAGCCGGAAAACATAGCCTTCGACGACTTCGGCGGTTAGGCCGGAGGATGCGGAAGCGACCTGGCGTGGCCGCCGGGCGCAGCCTGGCAGCATGGTATCCGCCCCTCGGCGCACAAGACCTCGCCTGGCAACTGACCTTGTGCGAACCCCCCTCCGCATCAGCCTTCGCCATTCGGCTCGGCTGCGACTCCCCCTCAAGGGGGGAGTGATACACGGGCACTAACCGGGAACGGCGTTTACACATTGGACCGGGAACATGGTTTACATCATGCCCGCGAATCGGGCAAGGCGCCCCATGCGAGCCTCAAGTATCACTCCCCCCTTGAGGGGGAGTCGGCAAGACAAGGGCGCAGCCCGCAGTCGCGCCGGTGGGGGGTCAACGCGGCGTCCCGTTAGCGGAGCCCGCAGTCGAGCCGGAGGGGGGCAAACGCGGCGTCCCGGATCGGCGGCCGCCTGTCTCCTGCTGGTTCTGCTACCAGCCGCGACGGGATGTCATCCAGCCGACCCCACCCGGGAATACCGCTTCCAGGGCAGCAGCATGGGAACCACGTTCGAGGTGAAGGTGGTAGCCTCCCTGCTGCCGGAGCCACAGCAGGAGCTGGTGCGGGAGGCCATTCAGGGGCAGTTGCAGGACATCGACGGAAAGATGTCGACCTACCGGGAGGCTTCCGAAATCTCCCGCCTGAACCGCTCGCGGGAAACTACCCCCCACCCGCTATCCCGGGAAACCTTCACGGTGCTGACCGAGGCCCTGAGAATCAGCCGGATGACCGGGGGAGCCTTCGACATTACGGTCGGCCCCCTGGTGAACGCCTGGGGGTTCGGACCTGCGCCTCACCCGGCAGCCCTGCCCACGGACGTGGAGATCGAGCAGTTGAAGTTGCGGAGCGGTTGGGTCAAAATTGAACTGGATCCCCGGACTTCCACGATTCGCAAGGGCGACCCGGCCCTCTACCTGGACCTGTCGGCAATCGCCAAGGGCTATGCCGTCGATCGACTCTCGGAAGTCCTGGCCGAAATGAAACTTGTCAGGCACATGGTGGAACTGGGAGGCGAGGTACGAACCAGCGGCCGCAATGCCGGCGGAAACCCCTGGAGGATCGCGATCGAGAAACCCGTATCCGTCAGCAGCGCTTTCCAGCGGATTCTTCCCCTGGAGAACCTGGCCCTTGCCACCTCCGGAGACTACCGCAATTTTCACCGGGCGGAGGGGGGACACCTCTCCCACACCATCGATCCCAGAACGGGCCGACCGGTCCAACACGAGCTGGCTTCAGTCAGCGTGGTGGATTCCTCCTGCATGCGGGCCGACGGCTATGCCACCGCCCTGATGGTTTTGGGGGAAGAGGACGGCTATCGCCTGGCAGCCGAGCAGGATCTGGCAGCGCTTTTTCTGGTGCGGACCCGTGAGGGATCTTTCCGAGAGATGGAGACACCCGCCTTTCAGCGTCTTCTGCGGGCCAAGCCTGTTACAGGGACAGATCTGACCCCGGAAAGGGAGAGTGGATCGTGAGTCTTTTCCTAGTCACGCTGGTTGTGATCGGCCTGGTCATGGTCCTTATGGCGGTGGGTCTTTTCTTCAAGAGACCCTGCCTGCGCGGCTCATGCGGAGGCCCCGACCTGTTCGACTCCAAAGGAGAGTCTCTCACCTGCGCGGCCTGCCCCCGCCGGCGATCCCTCCACTCAGAGAAGGAACCTTCGGGTTAGCCGCCGCCTGGTTTGGTGACCGCGCCCTGAGAGGCCGAAGAAACCAGCGCCATGTACTTGGCGAACACCCCCGAGGAATAGCGCGGCTCGGGCTCGGTCCATTGGGAGAGGCGCCGGCAAATCTCGTCCTCGGACAGTTCGACATCCAGCCGCCGCCGATCGATGTCCACCACAAGCATGTCCCCTTCCCGCACCGCCGCAATGGCGCCGCCGCGCGCGGCTTCGGGCGCCACGTGGCCGGCCATCAGACCTCGGGTAGCACCGCTGAATCGCCCATCGGTGATCAGGGCCACACTCTCGCCGAGCCCGGCTCCCACCACGGCAGCCGTAACCCCCAGCATCTCCCTCATGCCGGGTCCTCCTCGAGGACCCTCGTATCGAATGACCATCACGTCCCCTGCCTGGATCTCCCCACGGGTCACTGCCTCCATGGCCAGTTCCTCCCGATCGTAGACGCGCGCCGGCCCGCGGTGGTAGAGCCTCTCGTGGCCGGCGACCTTGATCACGCATCCTTCAGGGGCCAGGTTGCCGTGCAGAATCACCAGCCCGCCCGTGTTCTTGACCGGGTTGGAGAGCGGTCGCAGCACCTCCTGGCCCGGAGTTTCCGTGGCGTCGAGGCATGCCTCCCCCAAGGTGCGGCCGGTCACGGTCTTCTGAACAGGATCCACGTATCCGCCCTCGACCAGACGCTGAGCAATCACAGGCACCCCGCCGGCTCGATCGACGTCCACGGCCACAAACCGCCCCCCTGGCTTCAGGTCGGCGATCAAGGGTGTCCGCGAACTGATCTTGTCGAAATCGTCAATCTCCAGATCCACACCCATCTCCCGCGCCATCGCCAGGAAGTGCAGAACGGCGTTGGTGGATCCACCCGTGGCCGCCACACTGGCAATGGCGTTGTCGAAGGATTGACGAGAGATCAAATCTCCGGGGCAGGTGCCGCTCCTGACCAGGTCCATCACCAGCTTCCCGGCCTCGAATGCCACCCCATCTTTGCGGGCATCGGTGGCCGGCACGCTGGAGGACCCCATCGGCGACAAGCCCAGGAATTCGAGGGCCGTGGCCATGGTGTTGGCCGTGTACTGGCCGCCGCAGGCACCGGCCCCCGGACAGGCCGTGTTCTCGATCTCCAGCAACTCGGCATCGCTGATGCGCCCCGCCGCGTTGGCGCCCACGGCTTCAAAGACATCCTGGATGGTGATGTCGCGCCCTCGATGCTTTCCCGGAGCGATGGATCCCCCATACAGCACCAGCGAGGGCACGTTGAGCCGCATCAGCCCCATGGCGCCTCCCGGCAGGGTCTTGTCGCAGCCGACCAAGGCGATCATGGCGTCGAACATGTAGCCCCGTCCCACCAGCTCGATCGAGTCGGCCACAACCTCACGGCTCACCAGGGAGGCTTTCATTCCTTCGGTGCCCATGGTGATTCCGTCGCTCACGGCGATGGTGTTGAACTCCATGGGAGTCCCGCCGGCAGCGCGCACCCCCTCCTTGACCTTGGCAGCCAGAGTCCGCAGGTGGAAGTTGCAGGGCATGGCTTCGATCCAGGTATTGGCGATCCCGACAATGGGCCTGGACAGGTCCTCATCGGTGTACCCGATGCCCTTCAGAAAGGAGCGCGCCGGGGCGCGGTCCCGGCCCTGCAGGATGGTTCGGCTGCTCAGTGGTGAGTTGGACATGCAATACCTCCAGAATTACGAGAATTCCCCGCCGAAACTGCCGGAATTGGGGTGAGGGCCCGGCCGTGCGGATCATACAAGAGTGAAACAATCGGAAAGCGACCATCCCTTCGTGACCTTGGTATCCCGTCGCGGTTAACCTCAACGCCTTGGTGACCCTTCGTCGTCCTTCTTGTCCCTTCGTGGATTCCTCTTTTTTCTTTTGTCTCAGGAGAGCCGGTCTCCGGGGCCTCGCGCTTTCGGCCCTCTGCTGTCGCCGCCTTCGCGGCTCGACCTGGGCTACCCCTTTCCATGGGCTCACGCCCACGGCTACCTGCTGCCGCCGCTCCGCGGCTCAATGGGTCGCCGGGGCGTTCGCCCGGGGATTATCAATTGCTAACAAGTGTCGCCCCCGCCCTGTCGTCCGGATCATACAAGAGTGAAACAATCGGAAAGCGACCATCCCTTCGTGACCTTGGTATCCCATCGCGGTTAACCTCAACGCCTTGGTGGCCCTTCGTCGTCCTTCGTGGCCCTTCGTGGATTCCTCTTTTTTGTCTTTTTTTCTTTTGTTTCAGACCAGCGCCTCGTGGTTAGCGCCCCCCGTTCCCTGCGACGGGCCGGATCAGCGGCGCCGCAAGAGAATATAGAGGGCTCCGCCACCTCCGTCTGCGAGACGAGCCGTTGCATAGGCGATGACGTGACGGCTCATGCGCCGCGTATCCAGCCATTTCGACAACCTTTCCTTCAATGTGGGCCGACCTTCCCGCGAATGCTTTCCCCGCCCGTGAACCACGCGTACGCAACCATGGCCCTGCTTGAGGCTGGAATGGATGAAAGCCTCAAATGCCTTCCTGGCCTCGCTGGCGACCAGTCCGTGGAGATCCAGGTGAGCCTGCACTGAAAAGCGCCCCTTTCTCAAGCCCCCGATCCAGCGGCGGCCCTCGGGATGCGGCGTCCCCTCCAGGTATTCTCCACTCATGGTCAAGTCGAAACGGCCTTTCCCGGAGACAAACTCCTGCAACAAACACAACCCTTCCTCCTCGTCGTCAATGGGATCCGGGATCTCGAGCACCGGAGTCGGCCGGGATGGAGCGGAACTCCAACCCAGGGGAACCACCTCCCGCATGGATAGGGCGAACAGTTGATCGTCGCTGAGGGTCTCGGGCAATCCAGTCGGGGCCTTGGGCTCTTCCGGAGCCTTGGGCTCTTCCGGGACCACCGCCGGGGATCGCGGACGAATCCGAGCCAACCCGGCAAATGACTTGAAGGCTCGATAAGCGGGCGTCTTCATGACATGAGAAACAGAAGTACTCCGGCGATCAGAGCCGCGCTGACAGCCAATACGATTTTCATGATCAGCGCGACCCTGCGCCTCTGAGGACAGAACAGGCACTGCGCGGGTTGGCTCAGCTCAATCATCGGCACCGGAACGGGAGGGAGGGCGCGACCGGAGCCATTCTACGCCAGAAGGGGACCACGGGTAAACTGACTGCAGAGGGAGCGAGGCCGGCGGCGGGCTGCATCCACACCAGCCTTTCCAGGTATGTTCGGTCAGGCCGCTTTCTCGTCCGCGGAGATGGCCGGCGACTCTCCCCAATGCGGACCATAGAGTTGAATCAAATGGGAGGTCGTCTTCTCGAACCCGTTCAGGTAGTCACCCTGGAGAAGTCGGCGGTTCTGCCCTGCCCGGGGACCAGCGAGTCCCGCCAGGTAGTGGCTGCGGAGAATCCGGCGAATCTCGCGTCCCAGCCGGTCGGAAACACCCAGGGTCCGGGAATATCGAGACGGCGCCTGGGTCTCCCGAATGCTTTTCAGCCGGGCCTGAATATCGCGGTGAATGTCGAAGGCCGCTCCGGCAAACCCCCAGGCGATCAGCATCCCAAGGATCCGACGCTCTCTGTGGACCCTGTCTCGAAATCGTTCCAGCCATTCACCCGTCTCGACCGGCAGTGTCAGTTCCATGACAACCTCCTGGATTTCTTTCCTCAAAAAAAATCATTCTGAATGACCGGGTGGAAATTCATCTGCCGCGCCCCTCCGGACGCGGGCTAGAACCGTCTAAAGACTCCGATCACCTTGCCGACGATTTCAACCTCTTCCGCCTCCAGTTCGATGACCTGGTAGCGGGGGTTTTCCGGCTTCAGACGAATCTTTCCGTCCGATCGATAGAAACGCTTCAGCGTGGCCTCGTCCCCGTCGACCCGAGCGACCACAATCTCTCCGTTTTCGGCCGTGGGCTGTTTTCTGACCAGAACCATATCCGACGGCAGAATGTGAGCGCCGATCATGCTGTCGCCTTCCACTTTCAGCAGGAATACGGTCTCGTCCCCGACCCAATCCCGTGGCAAAGGAACCGTCCCCTCCCGGTTCTCCTCGGCCAGAATGGGCAGGCCGGCCTGAATGCGCCCCAGCAAAGGCAGTTCCACCGCCCGTTCATTCCCGGTCACCCCGCCTCGGGGCACGTTGGCCCGCGACTTGGACGGCTGGTGATCCAGGTATCCCTTGGCCCGCAGGACCTCGATATGTTGCTGGATGGCCTGAGCTGACTTTCCCAGCGCCCGGGCCACCTCTCTCACCGAGGGAGGCAATCCCTGACGGATGCAGTAATCGTGTATAAATTCGTACACTCGACGCTGCTTTTCGGTTAACGCTCTCACAAGCCTGCCCTCCTGACGGCCGGCGCCCGCCTCGAAGCCCCAGCCGCCACCTCGGTCCGGCCGACCGCGAGCTCGGGTGGCCGCAGCCGACGTCAAACCCGGATACGGACAAACGTCAATATAGACATCTGTCCATATATTGTCAAGGGGAATATTACGTGGACGGGCACTGCGTTCCCGAAGGGCGCACCTGATTCTCCGCCTACGCGGCTGCGGGTGCCGGCGATCGTCACTTTCGGGGCGCCGCGTTTGCCCCCTTCCGGATCGACTGCGGGCTGCGCCCTTGTCTCTCCGACTCCCCCTCAAGGGGGGAGTGATACTTGGGGCCTGCACGGGGCTTCTTGCCCGATTCCTGGGCAGGATGTAAACCATGTTCCCGGTCTAACGCATTAACTCCGTTCCCTCTTCATAACACGGGTATCACTCCCCCCTTGAGGGGGAGTCGCAGTCGAGCCGAATGGCGAAGGCTGATGCGGAGGGGGGTTCGCACAAGGCGAGCCACAGGCGAGATCTTGTGCGCCGTAGCGGTAACCGCCGGCGTGCGTCGGTTGCGGTGGGGGAGTCGCAGAAGCCGAGCCGCAGGCAAAGGCCGATGCGGAGGGGGGCGGACGCCAAGTTTTCCAAACCGGTGGTGAAATCTACGCTACCCGGTACTGCCGCTTTCAGTTCCTCTCCGGAACCGTCATAATCGTAACGACCACGCCGCCGATGGCTTGGGAGCCCATCGGGGCTTCCATCGGTCGGGCACCGGGATTTGTGTCCATTCCATAAGCCGGCTCTGCAGACGGGCCGGATGTCATCAAAAAATAGAAACCGAAGCAGCCAGGCCTTCGTTGTAAATGTATGACACAAACCGCCGGGCTGCGGGTAGGAACACCGGGACGATGACGCCGCAGACCGAACTGGTTCGACGCAGCCAGCAAGGCGATGTGCAAGCCTTCGAAGAACTGGTTGCCAGTTGCCAGCAAAGGGTGTTCGGTCTGATCTACCAGGTCCTTAGATCGCCGGAGGAGGTGGAAGACGTCGCGCAGGAGGTTTTCACCAAGCTGTACTTTTCGCTACCTCAATTTCGTTTGGATTCCTCCTTTCAGGCATGGCTCTACCGCATCGTAGTCAACCAGTGTTATGACCATTTGCGAAAGCGCAAGCGCACCCCTCAAATCAACTATTCCGATCTTTCGGAAACCGAGGCCTCGGTCTTTGAAAGTCTGCCGTCGCTCACCGAATCCAGGCCCCCCGATATCGGGAAGATCGTGGAAATGCGGGAAATCGCGGACCGCTTGCTGAGCCTGCTGCCGCCTGGCGATCGCATGCTGCTGGTGCTGAAGGAGATGGAGGACTTCTCGATCGAGGATTTGGCGGGTGTCTTCAAGATTTCCAAGAACGCCGTAAAGCTGAGGTTGTTCCGAGCGCGCCACCAATTGCGGCGTGCCTATGAGAAGGGGAGGCTCCCTCGGGGGAAGTAGCCAAATGGGCCATCGAACAGTCCGGTCTCAGTTGGAAGAGTTTGCCGAATCCAAGCTGTCGCCGGAACAAAGGCAAGTGGTTGAGCGGCACCTGGCGGATTGTTCCGCCTGCAACCGGCACCTGCGCGCCCTGGGGTGGATCCGGGCGCTGATGCGGAAGATCAGGCTGACCGACCATCCGGAACCGTCTCCAGGATTTGCCCGGAGGCTGGCAAGGCGCCTGGAGAGCCACCGGGAAGTCTACCTCTTCTGGCTGCCACTTCGTGCCGTGGCCCTGAAAGCCATCCCGGTGATGGCGCTTCTGACGATTCTCCTGGGAGCCATGGCTTTCCTTCAAGGACCCTCGGAAGCACCGACCCTTGCCGCCTGGGAAGATCCCCTGCTCGAATCCTACTCGGAGCAGCAAGACGGAGTGACGGAAGCCATCTTCTCGGAAGCCGTTGTCGGAGATCCGAACCTGGCCGTCCGAACATTGATGGGAGACCCCGCGATCGGAATCGCGGTGGATGATGACTATGATGAATCTTTCTAAGTTCAAGGCCCTGGTGGTCATTGCGGTTGTCTTCCTGTTGGGGGCGCTGGCCGGCGCCTCGCTCAGCCGGACCGTTCTTCGGTCGATTTCCGCCAGGGGACCCCACCACCACTCCCGCGGACCCTTCATTGAGAAGCTACAGAAACGGCTTGACCTTTCCGCTGAGCAGAGGACGCAAGTTCAAGCCATACTGGATGAATCCCACCAGCAGTTCGGCAGTCTGCACAAAAGCGTCAAGCCTCAGTTCGAAACCATTCGCCAACAGATGGCGCAGAGGATTCGCAAACAGTTGAATCCGGACCAGGCCCGGGAATTCGCGGCCATGCGCGCCGAGTACGAACAGCGCAGAGCCAAGCGTGAGAAGAAGTACCGGTGAGATCGCGCTTACTCTCCGTCAATCCTTTCCGCTTCCGCCAAACACACCCTCTCGCTACCCTCATCTATTCCCTGTTTCTGACAGCGGCCCTGGCGTCGACACTCCCTGGCTCCGACTCGGACAGGAGCGCCAAAGGCCCTACTCGCTACAAGGGGCGCATCATCGCTCCAGTGATGAGCGCCGCCGGGGCCGATTGGCTCAACCGTCCCGAGCGGGAGAAGATGGAGATACCCGACCGCCTGCTGGATGCCCTGCGGATCGAACCCGGGATGACGGTGGCGGACGTGGGGGCCGGAATCGGTTATTTCAGTTGGAGAATCGCCGGGCGGGTGGGTCCCGAGGGTCGGGTTCTGGCGGTGGAAATCCAGCCTGAGATGCTGGAACGCCTAGGGGCGGAAATGAGGAAGCGGGATATCAGGAATGTCCAGTCCATCCTGGGAACGCCGGTGGACCCGAATCTGCCCGCCCAATCGGTGGACCTGGCGCTCATGGTGGATGTCTACCACGAGTTTCAGTACCCGGAGGCGATGGTTGCCAAGATCCGCGAGTCCCTCAAGGAGGACGGCCGCATGGTTCTGGTGGAATACCGTGGCGAGGATCCGACGGTGCCCATCAGGCCGGAACACAAGATGACTGTCAAGCAGGTCCTGCTGGAAATCCTGCCCATGGGTTTCCGACTTCAATCCAGGCTCGATTTCCTTCCCTGGCAGCACGTCTTTGTGTTTGTAAAGGATTCCAAGAGCCAATCACGACCCTCCAACTAACCCGCCGCGCCGCCGCCTCCGGGCTTGTTTGAGATTGAACACCAGGGATGGCTGCTGCCGCCGCTCCGCGGCTCGACTCGAATCCCCGGGCGTGAGCCCGGGGACAATCCAATAGGGACTTTTGCAAAATTCGTCGTGCAGCGCTCCCCTATTCGCCTCCCCTTTCACGATGCACGTCGACATGATGCCCCCCGCCGATCAGAGCATCCCGCGCCGATTGCCGCTGGGAGTCACGGACAAGAAAGTAATCGGTACGGTAGCCGCTCATCACCAGCACGCTTATGTCAGCCGCCGCCAGCAACCCCGTGACCTCGGCGGCAACACCGACCGTGCCCAGTGGAATATCCGCGTCAATGCGAAAACAGGCCCAGTCGTCCCCGGCATGGCTTTCTGCGTCCGGAATCGGGACCAGGATCGAATGGTCGCCTTCGAACGCGCAGGCGAATGCGCCATTCACCATCATGGAACGAAGTGATTCAAGGTCCTCACAGCGGACAAGTCGATAGGGCGTATGCTCCTGGAATTGCAAAGTGCCACTCTCCTGAAGCGGCCTGGGTTGCAGGAGTTACCGACCTCCTGCGTTCCACTGCCGGCGCCAGAGCCGCCTCGATCACCCTCCGCGGAGGGTGCGTCTCCTCCGCCGCCCAGTCGCGGAACGACTACCTCAACCCCGAGAGTTGTTCCAGCAACGTAAAAATGACCGAGTGATCCTTTTGTCCCTTGCCCTGGGCACTGCAGGAGGAGAACAGCTCATGCACCAGGCCGGTGGAGGGCAGCGCCACTCCCAAGGCCTTTCCCGCCAACAGGGCGTTCTTGACGTCCTTGATATGCAGGTCCATCTTGAATCCGGGTTCGAACTTGCCCTCCACAAAGGCCGGGATCTTCATGTCCAGGGTCCGGCCGCCGGCCATGCCGCCGCGAATGGCCTCATACACCAACTGGATGTCGACACCGGCTTTCTTGGCCAGGACCATGGCTTCGGAGACAGCCTGGAGCACACCGGCGACAATGATTTGATTGGAAAGCTTGGCGAATCCTCCGGCCCCAATCTCGCCCACACGCACCACGCTCTTGCCCATGCTTTCCAGAATGGGCTTGACCCGTGAAAAGACCGATTCCTCTCCCCCGACCATGATGGAGAGGGTCCCCTGAATGGCGCCGATCTCGCCGCCGCTGACGGGAGCGTCCAGCATGGCGACGCCCCGGCCCTTCAATTCGGCGGCAATCCGCTGAGTGGTGATGGGAGAAATGGAGCTCATGTCCACCACGACGCCACCCTCGGCAATGCCCTCGATCACCCCGTTGTCTCCCAAAACGACCGACTCCACCTCCGGGGAATCGGACACGATGGTGATGACCACCTCCGCACTGGCCCCCACCTCCTTGGGAGACTCGACCTGGCGTGCTCCCAATTCCACCAGCTCTGCGGCCTTTGAAGTCGTCCGGTTGTAGACCACCAGCGGATACCCAGCCTCGATGAGGTTCCTGGCCATGGGTTTTCCCATGATGCCAAGACCGATGAATCCGATCGTTTGTGCCATGACACTCTCCTGTGCATTCCCTCGCATCAACCCGGCGGCAACTCCACCGGCTTTTTCTCTCTGGCCGAGCGGTAGACCGCCAGAACAATCTCCAGGGCCTTGAGCCCCTCTTCCCCGTCCACCAGGGGAGGCCGGTCCTCCCGAATGGCCGCGATGAAATCCTCGAACTGCCGTCGGTGGTTGGCCATCTCCGACTTCATGGAGGCCGAGAACGGATCGGAACTCCCCGACCCGGCTACCGTTCGGCCCCGGTTCCCGCCGGTCGTTCCGGGGACGTCCCAGCGTGCGATCTCATCCCCCTCCAGAAGCAGGCTTCCCTTCTCGCCAAAGAGCTCCAGCCGGCGCGGGAACCCCGGCCGCAGGGAGGTGGCTCCCTGAATCACGCCCAAGGCACCGCATCCGAATTCTATAACAGCCACCGCGGTATCCTCCGTCTCGATCGAGGCGTGCAGGAGATTCCCGGCAAATCCAAACACCGACCGGGGGCGGCCCACCAGGTATTGCAGCAGGTCGATGGTGTGAATCGACTGGTTGATCAGCGCTCCTCCGCCGTCCAGGGCCCAGGTAGCCCGCCAGGGTCCGTCCTGGAAATAGTCGGGCTTGCGAAACCACCTTACCGACGCATCCCCCAGGAGCAACTTCCCCAGAGCCCCGGCCTCCACCGCTGCCCGAATTCTTTGGACCGCCGGCAGAAATCGGGACTGAAAAATGACCCCCAGCCGGACGCCGGCCTCCCGGCAGGCGGCGGTCAGAAGTCGGCCCTTCTCCAGGTTCACCTCAATGGGCTTCTCCACCATGACGTGCTTGCCAGCCCGGGCCGCCAGCATTCCCAGCTCGCCGTGAGTTCCACTGGGAGTGCAGACACTCACGGCATCCATGCCGGGGCGCTTGAGAAAACGGTCCAGGTCCAGGTCCCAACCGACGCCGTAGCGTTCGGCCTGCCGTTCGGCCCGAGGCCGGGTCCGGTTGTGGAAGCCGATCAGCCTGGCCCCGGGAATGGATTGTATGGCCTGAGCGTGCACATCGGACACCCCTCCGCACCCGATGATTCCAAATCCGATTTCCGCCATGCCGTCAGTCCCTTCCAGTTTGCCTGATGTTCCACTCTCGAATAATCCGCTTGGCAGGCAGTTCGGCTACGCCGCACCGTCATCCGCCAGGTGATCCAGCTGAACCGCCCGGCCCGATTGGGCCGACCGATAGGCCGCCGCCAGCAGCAGGGAGGCTGTCATCCCCTCTTCCCCCGAAACGATGGGTGGGCGGTCCTCCAGGATCGCGCCATTGAAATCCTCGATCAGGGGCCGATGGACATTCTCCGCCTTGGGGACCGGATACGCCTTCCGGCCGGCTCCGGTCAACTCCAGTCGATCTCCGTTGAGGGGCGCCGCCTTGAGACATCCCCGCGCTCCCAGAATTTCGAAATCGTCTCGCGGAGGCTCCACGCAATGGCTGGCGAAGACCATGGCGTGAATCCCCCCGGCGAAACGGATGAGCAGACTTCCGGTGTCTTCGACTTCGATTGGACAGACATGGGTATCGGTGAAGGCCGACACCGACTCGGGAGTCCCGAATAGCATGGCCAGCACGTCCAGGCGGTGGCTGGCCATATCCATCAGCAGACCGCCGCCCCCCTGCTTCCGCACAAACCTCCATCCCGGTTGGCCTCCCTCCTTTAACCGGGCATGTTCCACCAGGGTGGACCGCGCCAGAATGGGCCGGCCGATCGCCCCTCGATCCAGAAGTTCTTTCATCTTCAGCACCACCGGATAGAAGCGCCGGTAGTAGGCGACACCCAGCTTGACTCCGTTGCCGCGGCAGGCGTCGATCATGCGCCGGCATTCCTGCGGGTTCATGGCCATCGGCTTCTCACACAACACGTGTTTGCCGTTTTCGGCCGCTTCAATCGTCTGGGCGCCATGCAGCCACACCGGCGTCGCCAGGTAAACGGCCGCCAACTCGGGGTCGCCCAGCATCTCCCGGTAGTCGGCATAGCCCTTGGGAATGGAATGCCGGGACTGAAACTCGGCCAGGCGTTTAGGATTGCGGCGAGTGCAACCTGCCAGTCTGCCCTGCGCCGACGCCTGAATGGCCTTCACCACCCGCTTTTCGGCGATGCCGCCACATCCCGCCAAACCCCAGGCTACTTTCCGGTCCACGGTCATCGACCCGATCCTCTCTATCCCTGCGCCCATCTTTCGCCTGCGCACCCTGCTGTCGCCGCCTTCGCGGCTTGGCTCTCACGCGACCATTTTCCATGGGCTGACGCCCACGGCTAAGTGCTGCCGCCGCTCCGCGGCTCGTATGGAATCCCCCAGGCCGGCGCCTGGGGTCGATTGAACCCCTCAGCCCCGGAGCCGCGTATGCGGCATATTTGTTGCGTCCTCGGGGATCCAATGTGATTGCCGAAGAACGCAGAACACGTAGTTTTTTTCAAAAGTGGAGCCTCTGGGTGAGCAGCGCGGGGTCGCCACCCCGCGGGCGCTGCCGGAGCGGTTGGGTGTACGCCATTCAGGACTGGTTGGCGCGGCTTTTCCCGAACAGATAGGCGCCCAGGACTCCGCCCAAGGTGGTCAAGATCCCGCAAAGGATCAACTTGGTCAACAGGCTGACGATGAGAAAAACAGGGTCGAGCGGATCGCTCAAGAACTCCATCGCCTGCTCCACGAACTCGGGCGGAAGGCCTTCTATCGCAGCAAACTGATCTCGAACACTGTCCAGGTTCTCCGGCCCGGAGACCAACCTGACCAGAACCTCCAGGAACAACCAGACCAGGGAGCCGAACAGGCCGGTGAGAAGCCCCAGGCTGGCGCCGGTCCCGGACGAAATCAATCCCGGCGTCTCGGTCCGCAGAAAGTAGACCGCCAGGACTCCGCCGCCTGCCACCCAGAGCAGACAGCAGATGTTCACGTAGGGCATGGCGGAGAGCACTCCCAGAACGACTCCGGCCATCAAGGCCGGCTTGGTCAGGCTGGACCCGGGAGCGGGTGGGAACGGGGGTGGCGAAGTCGCCGGCGGCGGTGAAGGTTCGACGGGGGCGGGTTCGCCGGCAATTGAAGAGGTTTGTTCCAGTGGGACGTTTGCCGGCTTGGGATTGGGATCCACGTGACCCACGGGCGCTCCGCAAATGGGGCACAAGCTTGCGCTGTCGTCAAGCATCTGCTGGCAACTGGGACACTGTTTGGGCATGGCCTGCAAACCTCCGGTCCCAAAGCTTGAAAGCAAGGGGACAGGTTGTCAAGCCAGAAGAAAAAGGCGGGTGAAGAAAAGGAAGCGGGGAGGAAAGATATTCTCCCCGCGACCGGTGGGATGGCTGTGAATACCCTATTCGTCGGGAGGGTAGACGGCGCCAATCCGGGTCAGGCTGAAATTTCCCTTGTCAAATTGGTCCGATTCGTCGAAGTAGATGGTATCGCCGTCCATGGTATCCCCACTGATGGAAGGGGCAAACATCCGATAGCCGATAAAGGTGCAGGGATCGTCCTCTTCGAAGCAGTCATCGAATCGGTCCCGAATTTCCAGGAAAAAGGATCCGTTGACGACTTCCCCGATAACGAGAAAGTCCCTGTCGGTGGTAGGGAAGCTACCGCTGAGGATGCCAAGGGTCCCGTAGAGCATATCCCTCTCCTGATGGAGCGTCACCTGGACTTGAGCGTTCATGATCTCCCCGGTGACCTCGCCTTCCCAAACTCCGGCCATGGCCGGGTTATCGGGTTGCGGCAGGGCGAAGGCGGGAAAAAACCCGGCGAAGGGACCGGTGGTGCTTTCGACCAGGGAAGTGGCGACGATGCGCGGCTCGAGGTGCCCCTGGGTGGGGTTGAGGTCCTCGACCTCGACGACGATCGGACCAAAGGTGCCAGGCACCGTCGAACGAATGTCGTTGTTCACAAACATGCCGTTTGCTCGAACATCGACCGGCGGTAGGGACTCTTGCAGGTCTCCAGCAACGTTGAGGAGTTTGATCTGGAGCCGCCCTGCGCCGTTGCCGATGTTGACCACCGCCAACCGGGACTTGAAGGATCCCACTCCTGCCGAAGACTGAATGAGAAGCGGGTTGGAGGGAGTCCCCTGGCTCTCTACATAGGCCGCCGGTTTGAAGATCTGGTCCGCAATCGCCAACTCCATGGCGGGGTCGTTGCTCACCCGATCCAGAATCACCGAGGCCCAAGCGGTAACGGGCGTATCCGAAAGGATCAGCAACCATCCGGTGGTTGCCGCCCCTCCTCCGTCAACCGGGTCCAGTTTGCTAAAGACATCATCGATCTGATGCATTCCGTTCGATCGCACGTCATAGACACCCGTGCGGTCCAGCTCTCCAGATGGATCGTACAGGCCGACGGCCACGCTGGCTTCCGGGTCTTCCCCCTTGCGCACCGAAAACCGGCTGAAGTTGTTGAGGCCGACGTTGGTGCGGGATCCGTTCTCGTTGGTGACCAGTGGAATCAAGCTGATGTAGTTGTCGCCCTCAAAGCTCTCCTGATTGGCTTGCTGCAGGTGGCGTCGCAGCTTCAGCAGAGATGGGGCCAGGCTGGATTGGTTGAGGCGGATGGCCCTCACCCGATCCTGCATCGCCGCCCTTCCCCCGGCCGTCCTCCTCGCGGCGGCTTCACGCCCGGCGCCCCGGTCCTGAGCCCAACTCGCCAGGGACAGCAGCAAAACGGCGCTAAGGCACCAGATTGTCCGTTCAAGAGTTTGCATGGCCTTTCTCCTTCCTGTTCGATTGACCGGATTGCGTTTCAAGAGAATGCTGGTTGTGATGCCCCTGACGCCCAAAGAGTTTCAGGGCGTGTCGCTGGTAGTCACTTCCGGGACGCCGTGTTGGCCCCCCTCCGGCGCAGCTTTGCGGCAACGCGTGCCGTTGAAGCAGGTCCGTCTCGCTTCGTGGCTCTGCGAGCACTGCCGATCGGCTCTTACGAGACGCCGCGTTTGCCCCCCTCCGGATCGACTGCGGGCTGCGCCCTTGTCTCTCCGACTCCCCCTCAAGGGGGGAGTGATTCTTGAGGCTTGCATGGGGCGCCTTGCCCGATTCCCGGGCAGGATGTAAACCATGTTCCCAGTCTAACGCATAGACTCCGTTCCCTCTTCATAACACGGGTATCACTCCCCCCTTGAGGGGGAGTCGCAGAAGCCGAGCCGAATGGCGAAGGCTGATGCGGAGGGGGGTTCGCACAAGGCGAGCCAAAGGCGAGATCTTGTGCGCCGTAGCGGTAACCGCCGGCGTGCGTCGGTTGCGGTGGGGGAGTCGCAGAAGCCGAGCCGCAGGCGAAGGCTGATGCGGTGGGGGGTCCCGCGGGCCGCGAGTCAGCGGTCCGCGGCGCCGCCAGGTCGCTTCAGCGTCGCGTGGTCTCGGGAATGCGGCGGAGCTGCCGTCGGCGTCGGTCGCCCGGCGAAACGCCTGTTGTGTGGAGGGACCCGGCGAGAAAGGCCGGTCAGGGTCAGAATTGGGCGGAAACTTCGTCCAGGCGGGCCTGGTTCACCAGGATATCTCCCTGGTCCTGCATCCGGGTCCTGGCCCCTTCCAGGAAGGCGTCGAAAACGGTCTGCCGCTTCCGGGTCACCAACCGGTTGCGGATCTCCTCTTTTTCCGCGGCAAACTTTTCCGGATCTATATCCTGCCTCTCGGTGAGAACAGCCACCACCAGCCGCCTGCCCACCTGGATGGGCTCGCTGACCTCTCCTTCCTTGGCCGAAAAGGCAAAATCATCCAGCGGGGTGCTTGCACCCAGATCGGGGATGGATCCATTGCGGCTGAAGGGATCGCTCAGCTTGACCTCGATACGGGCTCGCCGCGCCGCTGATGACAACTTTCGACCGGCCTTCACATTCTTGACCAGGTCCTCGGCCTTGGATTGAGCCATGACATTGCTCTTCTTGGTTATCAGGTCCTGTTCCACCCTGCGACGCACCTCCTCCAATTCAGGAACTCCGGAGGGCTTCACCTGAACCAGGCGGGCCAGGACGAAACCGTTGGGGACCCGCTGGGGTGCGCTGATGGATGCCTCCGACATGGAGAACACCTTGGTCGAAAGATCGGGTGCGTTGCCGATCCCGGGAATGGCGGCTCCCGGAGAGAATAAGGGCGAGGTTTCAGACACCAGGTCCAACTCCGTGGCAATTTCCTCGAAGGAGCGTTCATTCCTGGTTTGCCGGAAGGCCTTGTCGGCCAGGTCCCTTGCAGCCTCCTCGGCCTTCTCACTGGTGATCGATGACCGAATGAGGCCTTCCACCTCTTTCAAGGCCTGGGTGCGAGCGGCCTGCTTCTCAAGCACCTTGATGATGTGAAATCCAAACTGGGTGGTCACCAGATTGCCGATCTCACCCTTGGCCAGGCCGAATGCCGCCCGTTCGAATTCAGGCACCATCCTGCCGCGGCCAAAGAATCCCAAGTCTCCGCCGTTTGCAGCCGAACCGTCCTCGGAGTGCCGCCTCGCCAATTGGGCAAAATCCTTGCCCGCCTTGGCCTCTTCAAGAACCTTCTCGGCCTTCTGCCGAATCTTCTGCACGGACTCGTCCGACTCGCCGGCGGTCTTGAACAGAATATGAGCAGCCTGAACCTGTTCCTGAACCTGAAATTCGGACCGGTTCTTCCGGTAGTAGTCCTGCATCTCCTCGTCAGTGGGCTCGAAGGTGGCCCTGAGCCGGCTGATGTCCGCCAGGAGATACTCGATTTGACGCTGCTCCGGAAGACGGTAGGTCGCCTTGTTCTCTTCGTAGTGGGCCGTGATCTCATCCAGGGCAATGAACTCCGTTCCCTCGAACGACGCCGGGTCAATGACCGCATAGCGGACTCTGGCCTTCTCGTTCCGAAGCCGATAGTCTTCCTCGGCCTCCCAATCGGAGACATTCACATATTCAGTGACCAGACCACGCAATTTTTCCTGCATGATCTCGTAACGAATCGATTCCTCGAATTCCTCCACCGTCAGTCCGTTTTGGCGCAGGATCGCCTTGTACCGGGCGAGAAAGAAGTTCCCCTCTTCGAGAAAGGCCGGAACGGTCAGGATTTTCTCCTGAATCTCCTCGGATGTGGCGTCCACTCCCAGCCGGCGGCCCTGTTGGAAGACGATCTCCCGGCTGATGAGCTGATTGAGGATCTGCTGTTCGATCCTCAACTGTCTCAACAATTTGCGATCATAGGGCACTTGGCTGCTTCGCAGAAACCGGTACAGGGCAACCTTCAGCTCCGTCGGCGAGATCTCGGCGCTTCCCACGCGGGCGACAAAGGGCACGCCGATCTCATGGCCCCATACCCCCCCGACTCCCGGGATCAGATAGCTCACCAGGCCCACCACCAGCAAAGGCAGAATCACCCAGGCAAACAACCGTTTTTGCCGACGCATGACATCCAGGATCATTGGTCTTCACGCTCTCCCGTTCGAACAACCGTCAACTCTGAAACAGCCATTATAGCAGAGCCGGAATCGTCTCAAAACATGTACCTCGAGAGGGCGTTCCACCCCCAAGAAAATGCGGGGTAAGTGTTGGTAAATCAAGGGCAAATTTGCTACTCTAGAACGAACCGAAACACAGATGCCGCCCGCTTTGACAGGGGTCCGGGCACGACGTTTCCCAGCGCAACCTGAATCCGTTCGAACCGAGACGGACCCTCCGGAGGGCCAATCAGGCAACGGCAGCCTCTAATTCCCGACTGGAGAATCGGAAGACCTTCTTGAGCATTGGACCACCGCAACCCACCAGAGTTGAAGAATTCCGTTTGGAAACGGGTTTCAATCCGACTGCATTGGTGCCGGGCGCAGGTTCGAGGTTGATCATCGGTAACTCGTGTCGACTGCGAGCGCACGCTGGATCCGTTCCTGGTGCTGGAACGATTCCGGTCGAGGAGCTAGCCACTGAATGAGTTTGCGAACTGCCTTCCACCTCTTTTCCAGCGACCTTGCCATAGATCTGGGCACGGCCAACTCCCTGGTCTTTGCCAAGGGGAAGGGAATTGTGGTCGATGAACCGTCCATCGTGGCCGTCAACGAATCCACGGGCGAAGTGGAAGCCGTGGGCCGCGAGGCCAAGTACATGCTGGGACGCACCCCAGCCAACATCGTCGCCATCCGGCCACTGAAGGACGGCGTCATCGCCGACTTCAAGATCACCGAAAGGATGCTGACCTACTTCATCCGCAAGGCCCATGGCCGCAAGTTGCTGGTTCACCCCAGGATTGTCATCGGAGTCCCCTCGGAAATCACCCAGGTCGAGAAGCGGGCCGTCATCGACTCGGCCTACAGATCCAAGGCCAGCGAGGTCTACCTGGTGGAGCAGGCCATGGTAGCGGCCGTGGGAGCGGGACTGCCGGTCTCCGAACCCTCGGGGAATCTGGTGGTGGACATCGGAGGCGGCACCACCGACATCGCCGTCATCTCCCTGTCGGGGATTGTCTACGGCCGCTCCGTCAGGCTGGCCGGCCACGAGCTGGACGACTCCATCATTCGATACATTCGAGCCAAGCACAACCTGTTGATCGGTGAGCGCACCGCGGAACAGATTAAGATCGAAGTCGGTTCAGCCTACCCCCTGGACGAACCGGTGACCATGGAGATCAAGGGGCGCAACCTGGTCGAGGGAATTCCGAAAACCGTGGTCATTACCGACGGTGAAATCCGCGAAGCGCTGGCGGAGGGCGTGGGGGCCATCGTCAATGCCATCCGGGCGGTGCTGGAAAGAACGCCGCCCGAACTCTCGGCCGACATCGTAGACAAAGGCCTCATCCTGACGGGAGGAGGCGCCTTGCTTCGGAACCTGGACAAGTGTATCCGGGAGGAAACCGGATTGCCGGTCACCGTGGCGGAAGATCCCCTTTCCTGCGTGGTGCGGGGGACTGGACAAATGTTGGGAGATTTCAATCTCCTCAAGAAAATCTCTGTCGATTCCTTCTGACGACGTCACGACCGGACCAGAAACCGGGCTCGGCCCCCTCCATAGGCGTGACATCCATGAAGACGCTATTCAAATCGCGAAAAGAAGCGGTGATCGTCGTTGTAGCCCTGGCGGCTCACCTGGCGCTGCTCTCCACCCAGATCCCGAAGGTCAGTTCCACTCCTCTGTTGCGCAACTGGGCCATGGAGTTCGTCCTGCCGTTTTTGAGGGGCGCTGTCGGCAGCGTCAGCAGCATGACCGGGCTCTGGGAGGACTACGTCCGCTTGAGGGTCGACAAGGAGGAACATGAGCGCCTCAAGAGCCAGGTTCAGGATTACAGGCAAACTATCCTCGTCTACGAAGAAGAGGTCCGCAGGCTCAAACGGCTGGAGGTTCTGGATCTGGTCAAGGTCGCTCTGAACCGACCCAGCGTGGCGGCCAACGTGATTGGCGGAGACGGTCGCATGGGGTATAGCTCCAGAGTCGTGGACAAGGGATCCAACTCGGGAATCAGTCGGGATTCCCCGGTGATCAACGCCGAAGGCGTGGTCGGCCGGGTGGTGCACGTTTCCAGCAACAGCGCGGTGGTCCAGCTGATCTCGGATATGGACAGCGGCGTCGGCATCCTGCTGGAAACCAGCCGCGCTACCGGCGTATTGAGGGGCTCCGGCCAACAGACGGCCACTATTCACTATGTCCCCCTCACCGAAAAGGCTTCACCCGGAGAGCGGGTGATCACCTCGGGACTGGACCAGATTTACCCCAAGGGGCTGTTGGTTGGGAACGTGCTGTCGGCAACCTCAGGCCGGACCGGCTCGCAACAGCTCACGGTTGCCATCGCCGCCCGGATGAAAAAGCTTGAAGAGGTCCTGATCCTCAAAAAAGAGTCGACAGGCTGATGCAATCCCTCATCCAGTCCCTTGTGGACGTGCTGCTGCTGACGGGGATGGTGGTCATCCAGGGCGTGTCCGCCCACTTCTTCCCAAACGCCGCTTCCCTGCTGAATCTGCCGTTGATTGTGCTGCTCTACATGACACTGACCCAAGCCGACCTGCTGTGGATCCTTTTCCTGGGAACCCTGGTCGGCCTGCTGCAGGACAGTCAGGGTGTCCATCTTCTGGGACTCAGCGGATTCTGCAACCTGTCGGTATGCGTTCTGGTCTACATGGGCGGCACCATGATTGCAATGGACGGTTGGATCATGCGCACCGCCATTCTTGGGCTATCGTTTGTCGCCTCCGGCTTCATCTCCTGGGTCCTGCGGGTGGCTTTCCTGGACCGGTTCGAGAGCCTCCCTTTCGACCAGTTGCTGATGGGCGGCCTGGTTTGCGCCGGGCTCGGGCTGCCGATCTTTACCCTCTTTGATCGATTCCTGAAAGAACGGGCGGGCTGACCGATGCAACTCCGGGACTTTTACAAGGACAAAGAGACGGTTCAAGCTCGAATCCCGATTCTTCAGGTGTCGGTGATCCTGGGGTTCCTGTTGCTGCTGGGCGGGCTGTGGAAGGTGCAGATCCTGCGGCACAGCCATTATGCCGCCCTGGCCCAGCAGAATCAGATCCGATCCATCCGCTGGGTGGCGCCTCGCGGCAAGATTCTGGACCGCTATGGACGGCCGCTGGCCAACAACCGGCGTTCCTACACACTCAGCGTGACGCGGAAGGATCTTCCGGAGCTCGAGTCCTCCCTGGACCTCCTGACCCAGGGCCTCCAGTTCGAGCCCGACTTCCTGCGGACCCAGATCGAAAAGCAGCGAAGACGCCCCAGGTTTCTACCCCTGGTTCTCAAGGAGGATGCGGGAATCGACGATATTTCCTTCATCGAGGCCCACCGCCAGGAGCTTCCGGCCATACAGGTGGTTCCCCATCCCATCAGAAACTATCCCGAAACCGAGGTGGCGGCTCACCTGCTGGGTTACGTGACCGAAATATCGGAGTTTCAACTGGAATCAGGGATATTCGGGGATATAGCCAAACCCGGCGACATCGTTGGCCAAAAAGGGGTGGAACGGGTCTATGACCACATCCTCAGGGGCGTGGACGGGGAAAAGACGGTGCGGGTCGACAGTCGCGGCCGCGAGATCGAAACCATCGAGATGGTCCCTCCCCAGGCCGGAAACAACCTGCGTTTGACCATCGATATCGATATTCAGCGAGCCGCCGAGAAAGCCTTCGGCGACAAGGCGGGAGCAGCCGTCGCCGTCGATCCCCGCACCGGGGAGGTGCTCTGCCTGCTGAGCCGCCCCGCTTTCGATCCCAACAGCTTCGCCACCCGAATCAGCCGGCAAAAGTGGGACCAACTGCTGCTGGATCCCCGAAAACCCATGCAGAACCGCGCCATTCAGAGCCGCTTCCCCCCGGGTTCGGTGTTCAAGATATTCCTGGCCGTCGCCGGCCTGCAGGAAGGGATACTGACCCCGACCCACACGGAGTACTGTACGGGAGGCACGCGGATCTACGGCCGCCGCTTCGCCTGCTGGAAGAAGGGGGGGCACGGAAGGGTCAATCTCCACCGCGCCATCGTGTCTTCCTGCAACGTCTTTTTCTATCGCCTGGGTCGAAAGCTGGGGATCGAAAAGATCGCCGTCCACGCCAAAGCCATGGGATTGGGATACAAGACCGGAATCGACCTGCTTGGCGAAAATCCGGGAATCATTCCCTCCCCCGAGTGGAAGCGGCGGATCTACAACGCCAACTGGTATCCCGGAGAGACCATATCGGTGGCCATCGGTCAGGGGGCGGTTTCACTGACACCCATTCAACTCGCCCGGGCCCTGGGAGGGCTGGGCCTGGGAGGCGTCTACAACGTTCCCCACGTGGTACCGGCCGCGGAGCGGCATCGCGCGGGCAAGCAACTACCTGCCGCATTCAAGCCGGATCCTCCTCTCGAGCCCCGGACCGTGCGCCTCGTCAGCCAGGGTCTGTGGGGTGTCGTCAACCAGTACGGCACCGGCAGGCGGGCTGCCGTGCAAGGATTCGACGTCTGCGGCAAGACAGGGACGGCCCAGGTCATCGGTCGGGAATCACGGGAGCGCTTGAAATCCGACGGCGAGCCATTCCAGGACAACGCCTGGTTCGTGGGCTTCGCCCCCAGGGACCTTCCTGAAATTGCGGCCGCCGTATTCGTGGAAGAGGGTGGAAGCGGCGGCGCCAGCGCGGCGCCCGTCCTTCAGGCCATGTTCCAGGTCTACTTCGACAAGCACAAGAAAAAGCAGCCCCAAGACGGGCGCCGCTCGGAGCAGATCACTTTTTCCCTGCCATCCGAGAGGGCGAACTGATCCAGCGTGGCAAAACAAATCCTGCCCTATCTCAAGCAGTGTGACTGGGTGATCCTCTCCCTGGCCCTGGCCGTCGCCGCCCTGGGCGTGGCCGAGATCTACAGCGCCACCCAATACGAACTGTCGGAATCCTTTTACGTCAAACAGATCTACTTCATTATCCTGGGACTGGTGGTGCTGGCCCTGGTCGTCAGTCTGGACTATCGACTCCTGTCCCAGCAGGTGCCCTATATCTACCTGTTTGCAATTCTGTCGCTGCTCCTGGTCCTGTTCGTTGCCCCGGCCATCCACGGCACCCGTGGCTGGATTCCACTGGGCGCCTTCAAGATCCAGCCCGCGGAGTTCGCCAAGGTGGCAATCGTTCTGACGATTGCCCGCTTCCTCAGCGAGAACCGCACCCACTTTCTGACCTCCGCTCAAATCCTCAAGGCCTGTCTTCTGGTGGGCTTGCCCCTGGGACTGATTTTGCTGCAACCCGACCTGGGTTCGGCCATCACCATGGTTCCACCGCTCGCCCTCGGTCTCGTTCTTGGAGGACTCCGCCGGAACTGGATCCTCGCCGGCGCTCTCGTGGCGACCTTGATTACTGCTGCCGGATGGTATAGTCTCAAGCCGTATCAAAAGGAACGGGTCTACACGTTCCTGGAGCCGGAAAGAGACCCTCGCGGCCAGGGTTACCAGGCGATGCAGTCCCGCATTGCCATGGGTTCCGGCGGTCTGCTGGGAAAGGGAGTCACCCAGGGAAGCCAGACGGCGCTGGGCTTCCTTCCCGAACGCCATACCGACTTCATATTTTCGGTGGTGGGAGAAGAGCTTGGCTTCTTCGGATCGTTCACCATCCTGGCATTCTACTTTGTGATCATCATGCGTTCGATTCGGATCGCACAGACCGCGCGCGACAAGCTCGGAGTTTTTCTCGCCCTGGGAGCGGTGAGCGTGCTCTTTTTCCATATCCTGGTGAACGTCGGAATGGTGGTGGGCCTGGCGCCCATCACGGGCATTCCCCTCCCCCTGTTGAGCTATGGAGGGTCTTCGATGCTCAGCACCTTCATATTGCTGGGATTGATCATGAACGTCGGAATGAGACGGTACATTTATTAGCCGGACGGTCTAATGACGCCGGTCGGGGCGGCCGGAGTTGAAGCTCCTCGCCAGTCCCGAGGTTTACCAACGTTTTTTCTGAAAATTGCAACCCGGTCCCGCTTCGACAGGAATGGTCGAACGGATCGGGATCATCGAGAAACACCAAAGAGCTTGAACGGTAGCGTTCCCGGCGAGCCCGACTTGCTCGTCCGCGGAAGCCAGGCATTGGCATGGCCACAGGAGTAGATCCGTGATGGGATCGACAGGATACTCGCTCGATCTAGGGTTGAGTCCGCCCTACCAACCCGGGCATTCGACCCGCTCAAACCCACCCTCTGCCCCGCCGCACAGCTCCTCGGTGTTTCACCAAGGAGGAGTACCTCATGTCGAAGGAGCTTATTGTTTCCTCGTCGTCACAAGAAACCAAGGCCGCCATCCTGGAGGGCGGCGAAGTCGTTGAAATCCACATCGAGCGTGAAGGGGACCAGGGAATCGTAGGAAGCATCTGCAAGGGTCGAGTGACCAAGGTGCTTCCGGGAATGCAGTCGGCTTTTGTCAATGTCGGTCTGGAAAGGGATGCCTTCCTCTATGTCTCCGACTTTTTCGAAGACACGGACGAATATGACCGGATCGTAAGCACCGCCGAAGACCAAGTCGCCAAGCTGGACAAGGCCCCCCGTACCGAAACCGCCAAGGAATCCACCACCGGCGGAGAGGATTTCGCCGGCTCCCGCAACCCGGACCGCCGACTGCGTTCCCGCCGTGCCAGGCGGGGCCGATTGCGAGGAAAACGCCAGGAAGCTGCTCCTTCCGAATCGCCCGCCGCGCCATCGCCCGCCGTGGCATCGCCCGCCGCGCCGCCAGCCAGCCCTCCACCAACCAGCCCTCCGCCGGCTCCGGTTTCCGCCGAAACCCAGGCTCTTTCCGTGCTTCCCGGGGAATCGCTGGCCAAGTACGCGGCGGTTTCCAAATCTCTCCCGACAGAGGAAACTGAAAGCGCCGAAACGCCCGCGGTTCAGACCGAACCGGGCACAGCAACCGAGCCAGCCGCTGCTCTCGAGCTACCCGCTGCAACCGAGCCATCCGAACCAGTCGAGCCTGCCGCTGTGGCCGACCCTACCGTTGCGACCGAGGCACCCGCTACCGGCGAGCCTACCGCGGCGGCCGAGGTCACCGAAGCAGCCGAGCCGGAGCCCCCGCCCCTGAAGGGTAGAAGAGGCCGAAGGCGCTCCAGGCGAACTGCTGCCGAAAGCGCTGAGGCGGACTCCTCCGCGGCAGCCCCTGCAGAAGCTCAGACCGCGGACACGGAAGCGGAAGTTCAAGTCGACGGCGAGGCCGTAACCGCGGAAGCGGCGGAGGCAACAGCCGAAGCAGCCCCATCCGGCAGCGACTCCGAACCGGCCCCCGAAGCTTCCTCCCGGGAACCCGCGGAATCAGTCACGGCTTCGGCAGAGCCCGAGGCAGCCGCGGAGGAGAACCCTCCCAGTTCGCCGCAGGCAGAGTCGGCGGCCGAGGAGGTAAGCGAGCAAGTGGAAGCCTCCCCGGTTTCTGACGGGGAGACGTCGCCCGAAGGGAATGCCGCCGAGGATGCCGGAGCCGTCACAGATCCGGCTTCCGAAGTCGCCGAGCCGGTCGCAGAGGCAGCGGCCGATGAATCCGGCGCCTCTCCCACCGCAGCCGACGATGGAGACCAGGCGGAGGCAGCCGCCGCCTCGACCGAGACGGACCAGCCTCAGGAGCCGGCCGCCGCGTCGACCGCCACGGACGAGACTTCGGAGCCGGCCGCCGTCGAGGGCGCCGAAACTCCCTCCCCGCAAGCCGCCGAGCCGGCTGCAGGCACCGGCGAAGACACATCCGACCCGGCGCAGCCCGAACATCCAGGCTCGACCGGGCAAGCGGCCGCCGAACCCGAACTCGAAACGGTCGGGGCATCCCAAGCACCCTCCGCTCCCACCTCCAGGCCCCGGGCCTCCAACGCCCAGTATCGCAGCCGTCCCAACACTCCCCGGTTCTTTCGCCGGTCACCGGACCGGCGGCGCTCCCACTATCGCGGCGAGGAGCGCCAAAATCGGGAGGCAGCCTCCCCCCCGCCCATGATCGCCGACCTGCTCAAGGAAGGTCAGGAGATCCTGGTCCAGATCGCCAAGGAGCCGCTGGGGACCAAGGGAGCTCGAATCACTTCCCACATCGCTATTCCGGGACGCTTCCTGGTCTACATGCCGACGGTCAACCACATCGGGGTCTCCCGCAAGATCAGCTCAAGCGAGGAGCGCCAGCGACTCAGGAGAATCATCCTGGACAACCGGGGAGATCTGCCGGGCGGGTTCATCGTTCGCACGGCCGGGGAGCACAAGGGAGAAGACGAATTCAAGGCGGACATCGGGTTTCTTCGCGCCCTCTGGACAGAGGTCAGGACTCAGTCCGAGAAAAAGTCCGCTCCCGCCATCATCCATCGGGAACTGAACCTGGTGCAACGGATTCTCAGGGACCAGTTCAACCGGGATTTTTCTGCGATCCGGGTGGATAACGAGTTGGCCTACGCCTCCATCGTGGAGTTGATCCATCGATTCCAACCCAACCTGGTCAAACGGGTCAAGCTCTACACCCGAGATACACCCATTTTCGAAGAGTTCGGGGTCCAATCGGAACTGGACAGGGCCCTGCGCTCCAAGGTCTGGCTGAAATCGGGGGGCTATATCGTCATCGATCAGGCCGAGGCCCTGGTGGCCATCGACGTGAACACCGGCAAGTACGTGGGCAAGTCGAACAAGCTGGAAGACACCATCGCCAAGACCAACATGGAGGCCGCCAAGGAGATCGCCCGGCAGTTGCGGCTGCGCGACCTGGGAGGCATTATCGTCTGCGACTTCATCGACATGGAGGACCGCAAGAACCGGCTCAAGGTGACCCAGACGCTGGAGGCCGCCTTGAAGCGCGACAAATCACCATCCAAGGTGCTTCAATTCAACGACTTCGGCTTGGTGGCCATTACCCGCAAGCGGGTCAAGCAATCGCTGCTGAAATTGTTGTGCGAGCCCTGTTCCCAGTGCTCCGGATCGGGAATGGTGAAATCTCCCCAGACCGTCTGTTACGAGATTCAGGGGGAGGCGCAGAAAATGGCCGGCGCCATCGAAGACCCGGAGATCACGGTCCGGGTGCACCCCGTGGTCGCCAAGGCCCTCAAGACCACAGAGTCATCAGTGGTCGACGAACTGGAGTCGAGCCTGAAGAAGGACGTGGTGATCAAGAGCGATCCCCTCTTCCCCCAGGACCGCTTCGACATCTTTTGATGGCCGCGCCGCCAGCGCTGGCGGCGCGGCAGAAGACCCGGGCGCCAGCCCGGAGATCCCCTCGAGCGGCGAAGCCGCGGCAGCAGGTAGCCGTGGGCGTAAGCCCATGGATTGCGTCGCGTAAGAGTCGAGCCGCGAATGCGGCGCCAGCAAACACCGGTGAGCCCACGTGAAGCGCAGGGCAACGCAATGACCTTTCTCACCTACAAAAACGCATCTTGAGCCGGCTTCCCTGAGAGCCGCGTAGGCGGCGCCAGCACTTAGCCGTGGGCGTCAGCCCATGGGAAACGTGCATGGGAAACGTAACGTATCGGAGTCGAGCCGCGAACGCGGCGGCAGCAAATGCCGGTGAGCCCACGTGAAGCACAGGGCAACGCAATGGCGTTTCTCACCTACAAAAACGCATCTTGAGCCGGCTTCCCTGAGAGCCGCGTAAGCGGCGCCAGCACTTAGCCGTGGGCGTCAGCCCATGGGAAACGTGCACCGGAAACGTAACGTACGGGAGTCGAGCCGCGAACGCGGCGGCAGCAAACCCCAGTGAGCCCACGTGAAGCGCAGGGCAGCGCAATGACCTTTCTCACCTGCAAAAACGCATTTTGAGCCGGCTTCCCTGAGAGCCGCGTAGGCGGCGCCAGCACTTAGCCGTGGGCGTCAGCCCATGGGAAACGTGCACCGGAAACGTAACGTACGGGAGTCGAGCCGCGAACGCGGCGGCAGCAAATGCCGGTGAGCCCACGTGAAGCGCAGGGCAACGCAATGACCTTTCTCACCTGCAAAAACGCATCTTGAGCCGGCTTCCCTGAGAGCCGCGTAGGCGGCGCCAGCACTTAGCCGTGGGCGTAAGCCCATGGATTGCGTCGCGTAAGAGTCGAGCCGCGAAGGCGGCGGCAGCACCTAACCCGCCCCCCACACCCTCGCCCTATCCCCCCTCACCCGCAATCACCGCCGCATACCCCTCCCTAAACGTCGGATAGCGAAAGGCATAGCCCGAGTCCGCCAACCGGGTGTTGCGGCACCGCTTGGTGCCGCGGGCGGGCTTGCCTGCCTCGGGGGACACCCGGGGAGGCGCCGGAACCTTCAGCCGGTTGGCGATCCAACGCAGGACCTGACACTGCTCGGCGGGCTCATGGTCCACCAGAAGATAGAGGGACCGCGGGCTGTCGAGCTCCATCAGATGGGCCAGCGCTCCGGCGCAGTCATCTCGATGAACGTGGTTCAGATAGCGCGGCGGCCCTTCGAAACAGCAGGCATCCCCGCGCCCGACGCTGTCGATCAGGCGGTGCCGGCCCGGCCCATAGATCCCTCCCACGCGAACCACCGCGCCCGCGATCGGGCCTCCCAGCAGAACCTGCTCGGCGGCTCTGAGCAACTGCCCCCGGAAATGGCCGGCCTCGGCCGGTGAATTCTCGTCCACCCATTCCCCACCGGACTGCCCGTATACGGCCGTGCTGGAGGTGAAGAACAGGCGGCGAACGGGAGGGTTCTGCTCTTGCAGGGTCCCGATCAGGTTGCCCAGGCCCTGGAGGTAGGCCGACCGGTAGCCCGCCTCCGAGCGGCGATCGGCCCCCGCCGTGTAGAACACCACGTCGAAAGGCCCCGGCAAGTCCCCCAGCGTTTCAGGCCGGGTAAGATCGGCGCTGAACCCGCGCAGCCCCGCTGGCAGCTGACCGGCCCCCCGCCGCAAGCCGCAGACGGAGTGACCCTCCCGGACCAGGCGCAGACCCAGTTCCTGCCCCACGTAGCCGCAACCGGCAATGAGTATGCGAGCCATCGCGTTTGATTGTCCCTGGATGGGGGCTGTACCCGGCGCGGCGCTGCCGGGAATGCTGAACCAGTTGAATCCGGACCCACCCTCGGACTACATCCGGCCCCAACGGCCCCGCGGACCGTATCGCCCCGCTCACACCGCCCGATAGGAGAACAACCTGGCTGAATTAGGGGCCAGCGGGACCGTGAGCCCGCCATGCATCAGCTCACTTCCCGACAGGGTCCGGCTTTCTCCGGTGCCCTCGTCCTGCAGGCGGTAGCGGCGGCCGGCATCCAGGGACTGCAGGAAAATGGACTGGCGAGGCCGGCGCCCCAGGTAGCGGAAGACGAACACCACCCCTTCCCTGGAGCCGTCGCAGAACTGGGCGGCGTCCCAATCGGCCTCACTGTTGGGCACCGACATTAACCGGTAGAAGTCCTTCACCAGCAGCGGCCGGATCTTCTTGTAGACCCCCACCCAGTGCTTGGCGCGCTGCAGCACTTCAGGCGGCCAGGCGGCCAGTCCGCCGTGCAGGAGCAACTGCCCGCTCATGCGGCTCAGAAAGGCCTGATCCGAAAAGCCGGCATCCAGGCCGTTGTCCCGCCCCTCCCGGTCGGGTCCCACCGCCGATCCCATGTAGTTGGCCGGCAGGAAGGCATTGGCCCCCAACTGGATCATGCGGCAGGAGTGGGGATGCCCGCTCATGTCGTTGGCCCAGGCGCAGTGGTGGCGCCTCAGGCTGCCCAGATCGATGGCGTTGCCGCCCCCGGCGTTCAGCTCCAGCATCAGGCGGGGATGCCGACTGGTCAAGGTTTCCCACACCCGATAGAGCCCGCGCACGTGGGCGAAGCGGGTCTTGCCGTCGGAGTCCACCAGGTCCCAGTGAAAGGATTCCTCTCCCCGCATGGGATCGGTATAGAAATCGGCCCGGATGTAGCGCAGGTCATAGCGCTCCACGAAGCCGCCGATGAGGTCGATCCAGTGGTCGCAGGCTTTGGGCGAGCTGAAGTTGTACTTGAGCGGGTGGAACCCCTCGGGAAGCTTGTAGAAGAATTCGGGATGCTCCCGGGGCAGATTGGTCCAGGGAAAGGCCACGGCTTCGAAGTAGAGTCCCATGCCCATGCCCTTGGAGCGGACATACTCGGCAAAGGGCTCCATCCCCCGGGGAAACTTCTCGGGGTCCACCTCCCAGTTTCCCCTGCCCTTGGAATGCCCTCCCTTGTACCAGTCGGCGTCCACGCAGAACATTTCCACTCCGGCCTCGGCGGCCGCGTCCACCTGGCTGCGGAGCTCCTCTTCGGTGTAGGTCACGCTAATGCCGGGCCAGAGCGTGTAGGCCACGTGCGGCACCATGGGCTTTCCCCGATAGTGGGGCGTCAGGCGCTGGTGAATGTAGCGGCGCAAACCGTTGGAACCCGACTCGAAGCCCTTCTCGAAAAAGCCCAGGTGGACCACCGGCAGGTCCAGGCTCTCCCCCGGGTCCAGAACCAGGTCCTTGATCAGGGGACCCACCTCGATTTTCAGGTCGGTGGGAGATCCGTCATAGGCGACGCGGGCCTGCCAGAAGGTGGACCACTCCAGGCCGAAGAAGATCCCGGGCTGGTCCGAATCGGGACCCTGGCTGACCATGAACAGGGGAAGATCTTGGGAAGATGATCCGGTCCAGCGTTCTCCGAAGCCCCGCTGCTTGACGGGCACTCTCACTTCACAGGAGCCGGTGGGGCACCCGGTCAGGTTTCGGTGGCTGGCAAACTCCACCGGGCGATAGTGGAAGGGCTCGATCCAGCGGGGACGAAAGGCGTCCGAGGGAAACTCCCGGGCGTGAGGAAAGTAGGAGGCGCTGCCGGCCCCGGAACAGCCCATGATCCGGGGATCGGTCACCCCGCCCAGCCGCAGAAAGAGGGAATAGAGGCGGGTCAGCGGCAGAGAACGCCCATCGGAGGAGTTGGTCAGCTTCACCCGGTATTCCGCCACGCGTAGGGTCCGGTCCAATCGCAGGCTTCCGGCAGCCTCGAGACCGTCCCGGGAGCGATAGCGAAAATTCCAGGCATCTCCGGTATCTGCCTCAAGCGACTCCAGTTTCCAGGCCAGCATCTCTCCGTTGCGCTCCATGGCGAAACCGGGACCCGGTTTCAGCGACACCCCCTCCGGCGCCAGCTCTGCCATGACCTCCACCAGGCTTGCCGGCGTCCCGGATTCCTGGCCGGCCGCCGTTGCGGCTCCCACCCAGGCGGGTGCAGCAGCCATGACCGCGGTGCTGCTCAGGAATTGACGGCGGTTGATCCCCTTCAACGGCGTTTCCATTGTCGCTCCTCCCTCGTTCCTCCAAAGCCGGCATCATACCACGGCGAGTCGGTTACACCGGCTGGCCGGTGCGGGCCTCACAAGCGTTCGAACGAAGCCGCCAACAACGAAGAAAGAGTTATCCACGAAAGGAGCAGTGCAGAACCGTGACGGGGTTTAAAAGAGTTATCCACGAAGGGCCACTAAGGATGACGAAGGGCCACTAAGGCATCGAGGAAAATCGAAAGGGGGTTGCCACGGGTTGGGAGGGGCGGAGTGGAAAGATACGAAGGGTGGGTAAGGGAAAAAGAGTTTTCCACGAGGGAACTCCAAGGGGTTGGCGTCTATTCGCGATGTTAATGATCGCTCCTCCCATGAGGGGCAAGAGCGATGACGTCTAAATGACATCCACCCGGGAGCGCGGGCGTCTCGCCCGCATAGGACCTGGCATAGTGGTAACGATCCCCGCAATGGCGGGCTTGGTGCGCTTTGCGAGGAAGTGGCCCTGCATCGCAGGCTGCTTGCACGAATAAGGTTGCGGGCGGGACGCCCGCGCTCCCGGGGGTAAAACTCCCCCAAAAAACGGCGCCGCATGTCCGCCAGGCGAACACCATCTGGTAAAATGAAGCCGCGCCGCAGACGGCCCGAAACGCGGGCCTGCCGAACCATTTCGATTGCCATGGGAGAACAAAGAGACGTGCTCAAACAAAATGATCGCAAGGATCGCATCGTTGAAACCGATTGGGCCGGGATGACCCTGGGGGAACGCATCGAGCACCTGGAGGTGGAAGGCTACCTGGTCCTGCCCGACCTGCTGGACCCGGACCACATCCGGCGGCTTCAGGCCGAGGCCGGCAAGTTCGAGACCTTCCACGTCGACTACAGCGTCCATCAGAGGGGGTGCCAGGATATCCAGTTCCGGGGCGGAGCCATCACCGAACTGATCGCCCATCCTCCCCTCATCAGCTTCCTCAAAGCCATGTGCGGCCCCGAGCTGATCTTCATGAGCTACGACTACGCCCGCTCCGAGCCCGGCCATCCCGGAATCAGCCTGCACTGCGACGGGCAGCCCTGGGGATCGGAGATCTTCGGCTACGAGCAGAGCTGCCCCCGCCTGATTCGAGTGCTCTACTACCTGCAGGACCTCACTCCCGAAGTGTCGGCCTTCAAGGTGGTGCCGCGCTCTCATCTGAGCTTTCATCATGACGGCAATCCCTACCTCCGCTACGAGGAGCATCCCGAGCAGACCATGGTCACCTGCAAGGCAGGCTCGGCCGTGCTGATCAACCAGAACGTCTTTCACGGGAACTACCCCAACATCGGCACCTACGCCCGCGAGATGCTGGGACTGGCCTACCGCCCCTCCTGGGCCGGACCCAGCGACAAGATCAAGCCGTGGGACCCGGAGGAACTGTCCAAGGTGCCCCCTGCCGTTCGGGAGCTCATGGCCGATCCCAACACCCGCATCTGGCACTTCGAGGGCGGAAACAAGCCTCCCAACATGGCCAGCGAGGGACCCGGCATCGACGCCAGCCGCTGGGAGCGGACCAGTTAGCGCCCGGAGCCGGGCAAGACTTGAACCCAAGGAGGACCCATGGCAGCCAACTGCATGAAATGCCACACAGAGTTGCCTCGCCATCTGCTTTGGAAAGCATTGAAATCCGGCACCCTGGACAAGGCCGAGGTCACATGCCCCCAATGCGAGCAGGTGCTGCGCATCACACCCAAGAGTCTCGCGACCATCCTGGTACTGACCCTCCTGCCCGACGTGCCGATAATCCTATGGCTCATCCTCAATCCGGCCCCGCGTTCTCCCGAAATCATCATCCCTGTTTTGCTACTTCTGATCTCCCTGACTTTCGCCCTGCTGATCGTTTTCTACCTGAAGCTGGCCCGGTTCGTAGAAAAGCCATCGACCACTTCCATCAGGGGCTGACCGGCCCTTCCCCACCCCCGAGGCAATAACCGGGCAACGCAATCGATTACACTCTGGGGTCTTGATCCCATGAACATGAAAGCATCAACTCAACTGCTCGTCACCCTGATTGTCTTCCTGGCCATTGCGGCCGCAACCGATCAAGCAGAGAGCGAGCGGAAGTGGCTCAGCATGAGCGGCACTGTCATCAAGACCCTGGAGGCCCTGCAGGCCCACAACGCCACCCTGCCACCCCCGCCGGCCAAACCCCGCGACACCGGGCTGCGGCTTCGGGTGCTGACATTCAACATTCACAACTTCAGAGGCTATCCGGAGGACCTTGGAACGGCGCGTTGGAAGAGCGACCCCCAGGAAAAGCTGGACATCCAGCTCAGAACCCTGGGGATGCTGGACGCCCACCTGGCTTCCCTGCAGGAATGCGACTATGACAAGCCCCTGCAGCTCCGGCTGATCGAGCGGTTGGGGTACCTGGCCAGTTTCTTCCCGGCTTCCCACCACAAGCACTGCGCCGGCGCCACCCTGAGTCGATACCCGCTGCTCGACAACCTGAATCTGACCTTCCTGGAGATGGAGGGCCAGGTAGTCATCAAGCGGTTCCTGGGCCGTTCTCTGGCTCGCCTGCCCGGGGGACAGGAGATCCTGATCTACGGAGGGCACTACGATCCAAACCCCGACGCCGAGATGGACCTCATCGAGGAGGTCTGCCGCCTGGACCGCGCCCTCGAGCGCCCCATGATCTGGATGGGCGACTGGAACATCCAGCGGACCCACCTGCTGTACAAACGATTCCACCGCATGGGACTGGTGGATGCCTTTGCCCACCTGGGCCTCCCTCATACCACCACCAGCCTCAAGGGAGACCGCACCCGGGGCGGCATCGACTACATCTTCTGCACCCCCGACATCGCCGACCGCCTGGAGTCCATCGAGATCGTGGCTCGCGGCGCAGCCGCCCTCGACCCCAACGACCCCAAAAGCATCGCCGCCAGCGACCACCTCCCCGTGCTGGCCGTGTTCCGATTCTGAGCCCCCTGAAAAAAGTCGTAGACGCCCACCCGGGAGCGCGGGCGTCCCGCCCGCATCCCTATTCCTGCAAACAGCCTGCGGTCCACCCCACGCCCTTACAACGCGCGCCGAACCCGCCTTTACAGGGGTCTCTTCCATCATGCCGGGTCTTGTGCGGGCGAGACCCCCGGGCTGGCGCCCTGCACCACCGACCCAACGCTCGCTCTCACTTACGGAACGCCGCGTTGGCCCCCCTCCGGCTCGACGGCGGGCTCCGCCCTCTTGCCGACTCCCCCTCAAGGGGGAGTGATACTTGAGGCCTGCACCAAGCCTCTTGCCCGATTCCCGGGCAGGATGTAAACCATGTTTGCGGTTTAATGTGTGGACGATGCCCCCCCGGGAGCGCGGGCGTCCCGCCCGCATCCTTATTCCTGCAACCAGCCTGCGGTCCAGGCACTCCCTTACAACGCGCACCGAACCCGCCTTTACAGGGGTCTCTTCCATCATGCCGGGTCTTGTGCGGGCGAGACCCCCGGGCTGGCGCCCTGCACCACCGACGCAACGCTGACTCTCACTTACGGAACGCCGCGTCGGCCCCCCTCCGGCTCGACGGCGGGCTCCGCCCGTGTCTTTGCCGACTCCCCCTCAAGGGGGGAGTGATTCTTGAGGCTTGCACAAGGAGCCTTGCCCGATTCCCGGGCACGATGTAAACCATGTTCCCGGTTTAATGCGTGGACGATGCCCCACCCGGGAGCGCGGGCGTCCCGCCCGCACAATACGTGGCGCAGCCACACCGATCTCCCCCACGTCGATCAACCGGGAACGGCGCCGTTCCCCGTTTCTTGTGTAAAGGGAGCCTTTTGCAAGATTCTGTAGGCGACGGATTTAGGGGTTGGGAGAGGGGACAGGGAATGCGAGGGGCAGGTCGGCTCTGTGCCTGAATGGCCACAAAAGGCACAAAAGCCGGAATCGGCAGGTCTCAAATCTCATTGAGACATCCGGGTTCACAGAACACGGCTCTCCGTGGAACGGCCACAAAAGGCACAAAAACGGGATTGGGCAAGACTGGAGCCCTGTTTTGTGCCTTTTGTGCTTTTTGTGGTTGAGCCGTTTCCCATTCGCCGGGCAGCCGGACCTTTCCCGGGAGAAGCCAGGGGAGAGGTCAGTCGCGGGGCAGGTCTGTTCTCTATTGTTTCATGGAGATGCCCCATTCCGCATTTTGCAAAAGCCTCAAGGATGTATTGGATCTGAACCCACCGGCGGCTGCAGTCTTGAGACAGACGCCCCCGGGGGCGCCAGCAAGCCGCGAAGGCGGCGGCAGCAATCACACCTGGTGTTCGGTCTCAAACAGGCCTGAACGGACCCAGCGCAGTCTGTACCCTGAAGCATTCTCCAAAAAGCAATCTCTCACCCGTCACTTCGAATCTGAAACGCGTACAGCCTGGCCTGCCTCAGGTGGAACTTGAGCTGGACCACCCTGCCCCGCAGTCGCTTCAGGTCGGGAAACCGCTTCCAGCCGGGCCGAAGCCGCAATTCATCCACCCCGGCGTATGGCTTGGCCTCATCTCGCCCGAAGCCATCGATAGCCCCGCGAATCGGGTCGAGCACTTCGGCGCGGAATTCTCCGTGCCGCGCATCCACATTGACCTCGAGATGATCTCCCTCCAGCCGGAACGGCCGGGTGACCAGCTCGCCCCCCTCTTCGGCGGCAGCCAGGGCCACCCATCGATCCAGCGGCAGCGTGGCCAGTCCAATGACATTCCGTCGCTTCAAACACCAGTGGCGTTCATTGCCGGCGCCGTAATAGATCCAATGACGATCCTTCCAGGTCACAACCTGGGAGGCCGGCATGATCATGTCCTTGTCGAAGGATCCCTCCGGGCCCCGCCGGACCATGGGCTTGCCGTCGTAGACCCAGCCGAGGTCCCAGTCGTCGCCATCCCGGCTGGTCGCAATGTAGAAGTTCATGATGTCCCGCTGGTGGCGCGTGCGGAAGTCGGGCTTGTCGGCGTAGGGCGGCGGAATTGCCCTGGGCGGAAACTCGTAGACGCTCATCAGGGCGAAATGCAGCCCTTGGTAAATCCAGTCGGTCAGCCCGTAGATCTGGCGGCGCCACCGCTCACTCGCTCCCTCACGGTCGAACTTCCAGCTTCTCACGGTCGTCCAGCCGGTGGGGTCGGCCTTCACGTCGGGGTTGACCATGGAGCGGTTGCCCCGCCACTCATTGACGTCATCGTCTCCGAAGTCGCTGCGGGTGTAGAGACGGTATACCCGCGCCAGTGGATCCCACAGGATCTGGTTGTGGGTGTCGGCCGCCCTGCCGGTGACCGGTTGGCCCTGGTTATAGCTGATCCATTGAATGCCGTCTGCCGAGTGGGCCAGGGCGGCCCTGACTCCAGGACCATAGTAGGCCGCCTTGTAACGGTGGCGCGGGTCGGCCTCATGGGGATCGATGAAGATACTCATGTGCCCCCTGGCGTCGAAGACAATGTTCGACCTGCCGTCGGAGGAGACACGAGGCCTGGTCCAATGGATTCCGTCCTCGGACTCCGCATAGCCGATCCCCTTCTCTTCCCCGGCCCCATACCACATCTGAAACCTGTCGCCCGGCTGGTCGCGCAGAACCGTCAAGTAACCGCCAAAGGCCGAGGGGTCATCCCAGCGCCGGTCCGGCATCAGCACCGGGCGGGGATGTTTGACCACCTCCCCAAGCCGGCGATCGAGCCCCGAGGTGGAAGCCACGACATGGTCATCGACCAGCAACTGCTTCTGCTGTCCAATGGTCAGGGGAGGATCGGGAGCAAACATCATCCGAACGCCGCAGAAGACCAGCCCAAGCGAAACCAGGACGCTCTTGAAAGAAAAAACTTCCGGCCGATCCCTTGGAAGCCTGGGGATGCTCACAGTGACGTCTCCATCAGCCAACCTCGGTGCAAAGGATGCTGCCGGACTATGCCCCCCCGGGAGCGCGGGCGTCCCGCCCGCATCCTTATTCCTGCAAACAGCCTGCAGTCCACGGCACACCCTTACAATGCGCACCGAACCCGCCTTTACGGGGATCTCTTCCATCATGCCGGGTCTTGTGCGGGCGAGACGCCCGAGCTGGCGCCCTGCACCACCGACGCAACGCTGACTCTCACTTACGGGACGCCGCGTTGGCCCCCCTCCGGCTCGACGGCGGGCTCCGCCCCCTCGCGACACCGTGTCTGCCCCCCTCCAGCTCCACCGCGGGCGTCGCCCTTGTCTCTCCGACTCCCCCTCAAGGGGGGAGTGATTCTTGAGGCTTGCATAAGGCGTCTTGCCCGATTCCCGGGCACGATGTAAACCATGTTCCCGGTTTAATGTGTGGACGATGCCCACCCGGGAACGCGGGCGTCCCGCCCGCACAAGACCCGGCACGGCTTCACCTGCTTCTCCCAGGTCGATCAACCGGGAACGACACCGTTCCCATATCACCGTGCAAGGCATGGTTCCACCTCCCCTTCCCCTGCCTCCCACTTGACAATATCACTGCATTCTGAAAAATGTTCCCCCATGAGACACCAAACTATCCTTGCTATTTTCCTTGGCGCACTGGTCTTCACCATTGCCGCCTCCCCCATCCAGGCTCAAACCCTCGAGAGCCGTGAGGACCCGTCGCTCGACTATCCGATCGAGGTGCTGGAGGCCGATCCCTACTGGCAATCGGCCGGCAAGTGGGCGCTGGAATCTCCCCTGACCACCCTGGGAGCCATGCGAGCCATCTATCGCAAGCTGGGAACCCTGCCCGCCCAGCGGCTGCGGCTGCCGGTTCCCAAGTCGCCCTGGAAGCTGACGGGGCGAGTCGGCCGGACGGGCGACGGTACCCTCTACGCCGCCTTCGGCCGCTACCTCTACCACTCCACCGACGAAGGCCGAAGCTGGCAGGGAAGGAAGCTGGACAACCTTGCCGGCGCCCGGGAGGGCCAACCGGTCAGCACCGCCGCCTTCGGAAGCAATGACGAGTACATCTTCCTGGCCCACGCTCACCGGGGGCTGCTCCCCATCGACCCGGAGTCGGAGAACCCGGCCTACCCGGCGGTCATCTCCCGATCCAGCGACGGCGGCCGAACCTGGCAAGCCGGCGATCCCTTGAAACATCCCTTCAAGAAAGCCGGGGGCGACGGCAATCACATCGTCAGCCTGGGCGGCTGCGAGCTTCTGGCCAACCTGGATGGATATGGAGGATCGCTGGACCCGAATGTCCCGGAACAGGGCGGTATGGTGATCTTCCGAAGCACCGACAGCGGAAAAACCTGGAAGTTCGATTCCTACCTGCCCAAGATCGCCGAAACCGGCTTCCTGCACCTGGGCGGCCGGCGAGTGCTGGCGGCCTTTCGCAATGAGAGCGGGAAACACGACAGCAAGACGGTGCAGTTGGCCAACTCGGAAGATGGGGGGCGCACCTGGCACAGCCGTCGCCCCCTCACCCGCATGTACGGTCAGGCTCACGGGGATCTGGCCGCCCTGCCGGGAGGAGGCGTGGTGGCCACCTTCGAGAACCGCTACCCCTACGCCGACGGGGGCGCCATGCTGGCCCGGGTCAGTTGGGACGGAGGCCAAACCTGGGAACCCGAACTCTACAAGCTCAGCCGGGGCCACGGCTATTCCGGCTCGGTAGTGCTAAAGGACGGCACCATAGTCACCCTGGCCGGCGACGGACAACTGAGCCGGGCGGGCCGCCCCACCGGCCGCCACTACACCCTTCAGGCCATCCGCTGGAAACCCTGGCCGAAGGGGAAGAAGGGTGGGGAGTAGTTAGACAGGCCGAGCCTTTCCGATACCTGCATCCATCCCCTGATTGGGGCCGCATTCCGTGACCCTGCTTGTCGTCGCCGCTGCAATAGGCCTCCTCGCGGCTCTCCTGGTAACCCACACCATGACCGACTGAATTTCGGAAATAGCCCCTTTGGACACAATAGTAGTGTACGCTACAATAGTGTGGCTGCGACAGTAAGGAGACAATCGTGAAAAACATTACCTTGAGCGCCGACGAGAACCTGATTGAAGCCGCGCGACGACGGGCCGTGTCGGAGCACACGACCTTGAACGAGCAATTTCGGTTGTGGCTCAAGAACTACGTTCGGCGCGAGCAGCAGGCTGCCGAGGCCATGAGAGTCATGCGTGAGTTGCAAGGCAAGTTGCGCGTTGGACGCAAGTTGACGCGGGATGAAATGAATGAGCGTTGAAAGCTTCATAGACACCAACGTCTTCGTGTACCAGCTTGAGCGACTTGATACCCGCAAGGCCGCAATTGCAGAACACTTGATCCAACATGGGATAGTGAGCGGAACCGCATGTATTAGTTCTCAGGTTGTCCAAGAATGTCTCAACACGGCGATTCGCAAGGCGGAAATAAAGTTGACCAGATATGAGATAGAAGAGTATCTGCAATCTGTGCTCGCGCCCTTGTTAAGGATTCAGCCGAGTCTTCGCCTCTATCGATCATCCCTGGACATCCAGTCGCGCTATCAGTTCAGCTTCTACGACAGCCTGATCGTTGCCGCCGCGCTCGAAGCGGGCTGCAAGACCCTCTACAGCGAAGACCTGCGGCACGGACAGCAAATTGACGGAGTCACCATCACAAATCCGTTCAGGACATGAGCTTACCGTTGGCGCAAACTCCAATAACCGGCAAATCCAAAGTCGTCGCAACCATCACCCACGGCAAGGCCAAACGTACCAACATCTCCGGGGCCGAGCACCAGGCGGCGATTGCGGAGGACGACCTCAATCCCATCCAGGTCGCCTATGAGCACCGCAACCTCGACCCGCAACTCGTCTGGCGCGGCAAGGACCACCAGGACTGGTCGGATCCGGGGTGCAGGGATCGCCTCTATTCAACCAGGAGAAGGTGAATCCGAAGGTGCTGATCGACGACCTGCCGCAGCGGAGCAAGGAGACGGAGAATATCCCCTCACCCTCACCCGCATCCACGGCCGAGCTCACGGGGACCTGGCCGCCTGCCGGGAGGAGGCGTGATGGCCACCTTCGAGAACCGCTACCCCTACGCCGACGGGGCGCCATGCCGGCCCGGGTCAGTTGGGACGGAGGCCGAACCTGGGAACCCGAGCTCTACAAGCTCACCCTGGGCCACGGCGATTCCAGCGCGGTGGTGCTGAAGGACGGCACCATAGTCACCCTGGCCGGCGACGGCCAAAACAGCTGGGTAGGCCGCCCCCACCGGCCGTCGCTACACCCTGCAGGCCGCCCGCTGGAAACCCTGGCCGAAGGGGAAGAAGGGTGGGGAGTAGCTGGACCGCCCGAACCGTTGCCAAACCTACATCCATCCCTACATCCATCCCGTAGTTGGGGAATCCCGTGACCCTGCTTGCCGTTGCCGCTGCCGTCTCCCTGGCGCTTGTTCTAGGCGCCCTGTGGGCGCTCTACGGCCGTCTCGGCGACCGTACCGAAGGGTTTATCCTCGCCGCGGGCGGCGGGGCCCTGATGTTCTCCGCCGTTCTCGAACTGATTGTGCCCGCTCAGCAATTCATCAGCCTGACCGCGACGGGACTAACGCTGATGATCGGTGCAGGGACTTTCTCACTCATCGACTATCTCATCGACAAGCGTTGGGGCGATGAGGGCGGCGTCGGATTTCTGGCGGCGGCCACCCTGGATGGAGTGCCGGAAAATCTCGCCTTGGGAGTGGCGCTGATCGGCGCCGGATTCTGGGACGTCGCGGGCCTCGCCGGGGCCATCTTCCTCTCCAACGTGCCCGAAGGCGCCAGCGGCGCCAAGGGCATGCGCGCAATCGGCTGGCCGCGCGGGCGGATATTGGCGATCTGGCTCGGCACGGCACTGTTCCTGGTCGTGGCGGCGGTGGCCGGAAACCTGCTGTTTCGCAACGCGCCACAAGAATATCTCGTGCTGATGCGCGTCTTCGCCGGCGGCGCCATCATCGCAGCCCTCGCCACCGAGATCTTCCCCAAAGCCTACCGCCGCGACCACCAGATGGCCGGCATTGCGACAGCGCTGGGCCTCCTCGCGGCTCTCGTGTTGATTCACAGCATGGCGGACTGAACGCGGCGGGTGTCACGGAAGCCTTGTTTGTCGGGTGGATTCCTATCGTCACGGGAAGACCGATTACATATCCACCAGCGGCTTGAGAACCTGCGGTCAGGATGGTGTTCGAATAGTTGGGGGAGGAGGACCCCAGTGGACGGCAATTGCGTGGAGTGAATTGAAGATCGGCTGCGCAGTTGAATTGCTGCAGAGAATGGTAGCGCCACAGAATAATGTTGCGCTAGGATCTGCGACCGCGCTCAGCGCTGAGACAGTGAAGAGCGAATTGGGGACGTTGTTGAATTACTGGAATAACTGGTAGAGAGCACGTAGGAGATGTTATTGAATCAAAGCAATTTAGGAGCAGCTGATCGAAGTTATTCCAGTAATTCAACAACGTCCCCAGCGCTACACCTGTGGCATAACGTTTTCGGTCTCTCCTGGTGGCCGTGCTGCGCTCACGGCCGATTTGGCAAAACTTAGTTCAAGTGCACCGGCCGCCGTTTTCACGACCGTCCAGCCTTCTGGAATACCAGGATTAGCCTCTCGATCGGGCAAGATAAGGATGGGGCGACCACTGGAATTGCTAACCGGGCATACAAAACGTGACGCATGCTTCACCTATGATTGCAGGCGTTCAACGTATTGCGCGAGTCGCCATTCGCATAGTTCGCGGGCGAATTCTCGCAGAGGCTCTTTTGCTTCCTGAGGATATTCTACGAGAGAGTGAAATTGCCCACCCTCCAGCACAAAGTACGCTGTACCACCCGTGCCCTTCCCACCGGTCCAGGCGGCAATAGGATTCTCGAGCAAGAGTGTTTTCAAACTTTGCTCGTCACCCAATGCCATCCCGAGCTCAGCCGCTAGCACAGCCGAGCGGCGAGCTCGTCGGGCAACATCCTCGGTGAGTCGGTCGAGCTCGATGGCGCCTGGGAATGCATCCTTCCCAATCATCGCAAGAAGCACGAGCATCTTGTAACTCTTGGTCATTGGTGTGGTTTCTAGTGCGCCGAGGAATGCTTCGGTCGCTTCCAGTGTGGCCTGCTCTTGCAGACTCAAATCGCCTTGAGCACCGACGAAACCGAACCAAGAGCCGAAAGCGCGCCGGACCGCCTTGGGGTCGTAACCGGCGTGCCAACTTTCCGATGCAGTAGGTCGGACTCCATGGCGATCACGGAAGGCACGGTACCAAGTTTGGAGGGCATCGACCCCACGGGGAATCCGAATGAGTCGCTTGAGAATCTCGATAGCTTCGAGCTCGTAGGTCACCGAACAACCAGGTGGTAGATCGAACTCACCGCGCTCGTAGCGCTCTAGCGCCATCGCGATTTCACCGTGGCTGTCGCCGACGCCTGGAAACAGCAGCATGGGTACCTTGAGGAAGGTCTGGTGATTACCGACGTAGTCGATGACGGAAAGATGAGATTTATCCTCCGATAAGCGCAAACCTCGACCAAATTGCTGAAGCCAAAGAATTTTCGATTCAGTTGGGCGCAGAAGCAATACGGTGTCGACACTTGGAAGATCCACTCCCTCATTGAAGATGTCAACCGAGAAAACGATGCTGAGTTCACCAGCGTTTAACTGCTCAAGCGAAAGGGCTCGGGGTGCACCGGTCGGGCCGGTATGAACCGCAACGCAAGCGACCTCACGATCTTGGAAATACTTTGCCATCATATCCGCATGACGCTTGGACACGCAGAAAGCGAGCGTCCGCTTTCCGCCCAATCGCTGCCACTGCTCAAAGGCGTTGGCGGCCCTTAGCTGTGTGGTCACGGCGGATTCGAGAACTTGCTCATCAAAGCGTCCGCTCCGCCAAGGGATGTTCTCGTACTCGACCTCATCCGGGATGCCGTAATAGTGAAACGGGCAGAGCAAACCCTCGCCTATCCCCTCCGCCAGGTCGCATCGATAGACGAGATTCTCCTCACAAAGGGCGAGCAGATCACCACCATCGGTTCGTTCAGGCGTAGCTGTCAGGCCCAGCAGAAAATCTGGGTCAAAATGTTCGATGAGTCGACGATATGTTCCTGCGGCGGCGTGGTGGAATTCGTCAACGACCAAATAGTCAAAGGTGCGAGAGTCGAATCGGGCCAGATTTTCAGATCTCCCAATCGTCTGGATCGATGCGAAGACTACATCAGCGCCTGGATCCTTACTCTTTCCCGTGTAGTGGCCAAGGGTCGCGTACGGCCTTATCGCCCGAAACGTTCGCCGTGCCTGCGCCAAAATCTCTTCACGATGTGCAACGAATAGTACTCTCCTGAACGATTGAGCATCAAATGCCGCTAGCCAGGTTTTACCAAGTCCGGTTGCCAAAACCACCAACCCGGCGCGGTTACCGGATTCGCGTGTCCGCGCGAGTGCGTTGAGGGCTTCGGACTGGATGGGATGCGGTGCCGGAGGTTCAGTGGCGTCGGAGTCAACCTCAGTTGGAAACACGTATGCCGGTGTAGGGCGTCGACGTGCGTATCCATCGACCCATTCTGTCGTGAGCGGTCGTGCCTTGACGTGTTTGAAGAGTTGATCGAATTCGGTGGCAATTGATCGAAATCCACTGGAGTCATGCGTGGACTCCAACCGATAGTTCCATTCAATGCCGCGATCAAGTCCCTGCACCGTGAGATTCGAGCTTCCAACATAAGCCGCACCGGCATTATCAGTTCCATGGAGGAGATAGGCCTTAGGATGGAACCCTAGTTCCTCGCTACATTCAAAGATCCGGAGTTCAGCATTTCCACTCTCTGCTGGCTCCAAGTCGAGCAATCGGCGCAGCGCCCCCGGATCCGTGACACCTAAGTAGTCACCTGTAAGGAATCTTAGTCTGCCACCGCGAGTGACAAGATCATCGAGATGCGGAAAGAGCCGATTAAGCCCACTTTGTGTCACAAAAGCTACCGCGATATCGATAGCACGCGCCCGACCAAGATCTTGGAGCAAACGATTTCCAATCGGACGTACCTCGGATCCGTACACCCTCGGTACATCATGCTCATAGTGCACTGGAGAATCCTCAGAGACATGGGGAAATGTTTGGGAGTGCCGCTCCTTTGTAGCGACGTGGGCTTCAGAAGCAAGGTAGTTGCCATGCCCCGGAATCACGTGGCGTACGCCGCCCCTGGGATCGGAAACGTCACCCTCGTAGCGTGGGATCACATGCAGATGGAGGTGAGGAATGGTTTGGCCAGCAACTTCTCCCACATTCACACCGATGTTGAAGCCTGCCGGATCGGCTATGGCCAAGATGACGCTTCGGGCGATTTTGATTCCCTCGAGAAGCGCCATTTGCTCCTCGAAGCTTGCCTCGAACCAGTCTTTGATGTGGCGCCGGGTGACTATGAGCGCGTGCCGGGGGGACACCGGGAACATGTCCCAGAGGCCGAGGATCAGGTCCCCCTGATGAAAGACTCTATCGGCTTCCGGACGGCAGAACGGGCAGTCCATTATGGTTCAAGCAGCCTTATCTGAAGAGTCCCTTCGAGCCCAGCATCGGTGCAATCCTGGCAGCGCCAACGGGGCATCGGCCTCTTCGCAACCCTCACGATTTGGCAGACTGGACACAAATGCTCGTACCGACGTGTGTTTACCCGTCGATTCGGATGCTCAGATACTGCCACGACCAGCGATTTGCTTGGCTTGTATCCGGCTTGCCGTACTAGTTCTGCCCATTCCGGCCCATGCGGCCGCTTGTTTTCACCGTGCCTTCTGAATACAACAATGTGGGCAGCTTCATGGCAAAGCACCTCTGTAAGCAGCCGTCGCGGGGCATGGGCGAGGGCGACGTGCAACCTGACTATACCCCTGCTCGGGATGGCTCGACCCATACTGCGGGTTAGCTTTGGGCTAAATACCACCTCGACTTCCAAGTGCAACCTCGGCAGGTTCCACACCTCCCCAAGGCGTGTGAGTGTCCTGCGCATAGAGCGCCACACCGGATCCGCGCGTAGTGGGATCGAGTCCGTTGCAATCATGGAGACAACTCCGAAGTCTCGTTGCTTACCTTGAGTTCCCACTGACCCACTGACCTACTTCCGAAAATGAGTCCGTTCCGAGAGTGAAAATTCTGGCAAATGAAAGACCCCTTTTATTGGTCCACCCACTCAGTGAGTTCTTGCCTTTAGTTCAACCGCCCCTTGATTTTTTCCCAACATTTATCAGCTACGAGCACTTCACCCTCCCCCCACCAGCCAATCCATGGTAAACCGCGCGAACGTAATCGTCTCGTAAGGGATCGACTTTCCACGCTCGTAAAGACAGGCAATCGTCCCGTCCGGGAGGATGGCCAGGTTGGAATAGGCCGAGCGGCCGGCGTTCAGTAGTCTGGAGACGGGCCAGGTCTTTCCAGAGTCGTAGCTGAGGCGCACCGTCAGGTCGACCCGGTCTGTTGGACTGGCCGGATTGGAAAAGAGTACCCGGGAGGGTGACTCGTCGGCGGCGCCGTGTCCTACGTGGCGTATCAGGCTGGCTTGGCAGATGGGTTCGATGAGGGTCGGGTCGAAGGAGAGTTCGGACCAGGTTTCCCCGCCGTCCTGGCTTGTCGCCAGGGCTCGCATGCCTCCGCGGTCGGGCCGGCCGCCTTGCCGCCCCCAGTAGTTGCGCATGTTGATCAGGAGGTTTCCGTCGTCTGTCTGGATCAGCTGGCACTCGTCCGTGTGGGGGGCGACGCTGCCGCCACGCTGCCAGGTTTCGCCGTGATCGTCGCTGTAGAAGACGTAAGAGTACTGAACTCTTTCATCGCCCTCCTCGCCGCTGCCTACTCCATGATCGCTGGGGATGAGCAGGCGGCCCTTGTAGGGTCCCTGGTGAAGCTGAATTCCAATCCCGGGACCGGTTGCCACCCAGGTCCAGTCGGGTTCCTTGACGTCTGCGGTGATGTCGACAGGGTCTGACCAACTGACGCCGTCATCGATGCTCTTGGTCATCAGAACGTCTTTGTTGTCGCGGCAGAAAGGGAGCCAGATGGTACCGGTCTCCTGGTCCACCACGGGACAGGGATTCCCGATTGTGATTTCTTCCGTTCCTCCCTCCTCGTACACAATCTGCTGATCCGACCAGGTCTGACCTCCGTCGGTGCTCCTCTTGAGCAGCAGGTCGATGTCGCCGTGATCACGGCGATTGTTCTTTCGACCTTCGCAGAAGGCCAGCAGACTGCCCTGCCGGGTGACGATCAAGGCCGGAATTCGGTAGGTGTGATAGCCGCCTTCCCCGCTCACAAACAGGTCAGCCTGGCTGGGGCCGGGGGGAGACACTTGTGTTTCAGGCGACGGTCCGCACCCGATGCCGAGAATCATGATCGCCATGGAAGCCTTGAGCAGGCGGTTGACGGGTTTGTTTCGAATCACGATGCCTCCTTGGTCTGGTTCCTTTTTCGGTTGGCCGGATCCGCAACTGCCCGGCAGGTTCCTGGGCGGCGGGCGGCCCGTCCCTGTACAATCCCCCGGAAAGGGATTATCGTCGTGGCCCGGCGGCTGAATCCTACCGGTTTATGGGCACTGCCCGGCGTTGTATCCAGGTCGGGAGATTCTGTATTCGCGGGCTTGTGTGCAAGTTTCCCTGCCTTGACAGCTCAGTTGCAGCCCCCGGGAGGACAGTCGAGCCGGTCGCATTACCGGCAAGCCGCAAGCAGGGCTTTCGACGACTGCTTTTCGGGGACGATGCTGTCAAGCCTAGTGGATTCCGTCCGGTAGCTCAAGCGGTGGTTGGGAACGGGTCGGTAGCAAGTGAAGTGTCCGGTATAAGTAGCAAGTGAAGTGTCCGCTTCGGGACAAGCGGCATAGGATAGGCCTTTTGCACAACCGGAAAGGAGGAGGCGGGATGATCAAAGTAGATATCCACAGCCACATCTACGAACGGCGTCACTGGGCCGACAGGACCATCGCGGAGGTTGAGGCCAGCTACGGCAAGACCAACAAGTGCCACTGTCCGCCCGAGGAGCACTGGGAACAGGTGGCGCAAAAAGTGGAGCGGGCGGCCGTTTTCGCCATGATGATGAATGCCGCCGGGCTGGTGGTTCCCAACGATTATGTCCATGAGTATGTCCGGCAGCACCCGGACAAGCTGGTGGGCGTGGCCAGCGTGGACCCCAACGATCCCGGCTGTATCGAACAGTTGGAGCATGCGGTCAGGGTTTTCGGCTTTCGAGCGGTCAAGTTGAGCGGCGCCTACCAGGATTTCAACCCGGCTGACCCGTGCCACGACCCGCTATACCGCAAGGCCCAGGAGCTGGACATTCCCGTCTTCTGGCATCAGAGCACGACTCCCTTTGCCATCACCCCCTTGCGTTGGTCGAAACCCATTCTGCTGGACGAGGTGGCCCAACGGTTCCCCAAGCTGCGCCAGATGATCTGCCACATCGGGCACCCCTGGCACACCGATGCCGTGATGATTGTTCGCAAGCACAAGAACGTTTATGCAGACATGTCGGGTTTCTGCATCCGTCCCCTGCGCTTCTACGAGGCGCTGGTCACGGCCATCGAATACGACGTGGGGCACAAGATTCTCTTCGGCTCGGATTATCCCTATGTCGGAGTGGACGACAGCGTCCGCGCTCTCTACCACGCCTCCAACATGGCTGAGCGGGCCGGTCTGCCGCCGATCCCGAAGGCGTTTATCGAGGAGTTGCTGGAACGGGATTCTCTGAAGGTGTTGGGGATGGATTGAGGGTGGCGATTTATCGGCGGAGGGCTGGGCGTTCTGCGCTGGGCGGGCGGGGGCCTGTTTGAGATCGAACTCGCGGGATGACTGCTGTTGAAACAACAGCAACGGATCAGCCGGCGAATCTCAGCAGCCAACACCAAGCAAGGCATTCCGCCAGATCACTCATCTCCAGGATCATATCGGGCTCGCCAACGGTGGTGTGCATTCCAGCAAGGCTCACCTCAAGCACCGGCACCCCCTCATAGTTTGTCCGACTCACGGCCATCGCTATCTGGGCCGTCCTCTGAGGCCCGTTGCCATGCCACACGCGTGCGTGCAGCCTGCTATGGTCAACCTTGGCCCGGAGCCAAAACCCACCTTTGATCGTTACCACCAGGTTGTTCACAAGGGCTTCGGCAAGTCTCGGCTGCAGTTCGTCGAGCGTTACCCGCGACACGTCATCAACCGATAAGAGACGCTCCTGTCCCGTCTCAAGGACGCGGCGGACTAATACTGATTCATCTGGCATTGACTGTCCTGATCCCTCAATTGTCGTTGCCTGCCCGAACTCCGGCAGTTGATCCGACCCAATCCGGTACGTCCTGCCCAAAGTCCGCACCAAGCCTGCAACCGTCTCGCCCTTGACGATGATCGTCGGCGTGGCCAGCGCCTTGCCAATCAGCCGGCCCGATATCGAGTAGCCACGCGAAAACCTTGGCGCCGTTCGCTCCTCGATCTACATGAGAAAACACTCATGTTCTCGATCGGCGGTTGGACCGAGGTCGCTGCAATCCCCGACTCATTGCCTATTTGCTCTGAAATAAGTAAAGGACGCTTGAGGATCGGAAACCGAACGGTTGTGGCAAAAAAAGTTTTTCCGGCTTCCGATTGGCACTTGCCGGGACTGCGCAGAGAAAACTCACACGGAGCTACCTCTGGAAAATATTCCGCGTAACCTGATTCGGCGTGTCAATGCAAGGATTGGAGCCAGTGACGGAAGCGCTCCTTAAATGACGCTCGATAGGCACGGGAGAGAGGGACGGGTAACCACACAAACCGCATACATCGTTTACAAAAGCAGCCGAGGAGGGTGGCGGTCTCGATTGGTTGAAGGCGGAGTGATAGGCCGAGGCGGTGTTAGGGAGTGGCGTGGACCGCGGGATGATTGCAGGAATAAGGATGCGGGCGAGACGCCCGCGCTCCCGGGGGGGGCGTCAGCCGATGGCATCGCTTTTGGCCTTGAGCAGTCTGGGAGGGTGGCGGTCTCGGTTGGTTGGAGCCGGAGTGATAGGCCGAGGCGGTGTCAGGGAGTGGCGTGGACCGCGGGATGTTTGCAGGAATAAGGATGCGGGCGGGACGCCCGCGCTCCCGGGGGCGTCAGCCGATGGCATCGCTTTTGGCCTTGAGCACCCGGGGAGGGTGGCGGTCTTGGTTGGTTGGAGCCGGAGTGATAGGCCGAGGCATTGTAAGGGAGTGGCGTGGACCGCGGGATGATTGCAGGAATAAGGATGCGGGCGAGACGCCCGCGCTCCCGGGGGGCGTCAGCCGATGGCATCGCTTTTTCCCTTCGGGGGGAGTGATTGGCGTTGCCAGGCCAGCGGGCTAAAAAAAACGGCGGCATGGGGGATGCCGCCGTTTTGCGTTTTTCCGGATCAGGAACAGTTGGTGTGGATTTCCCGACCCGGCACTCCGGGTGCGCCGCCTTTCGGAGGCTCCGGAGCAGTTGATTTGGCTGCGACCTATCCGCTACAGGTCGAAGCGGTCCAGGGTCATCACCTTGGTCCACGCTGCAATGAAGTCCTGCACGAAGTCTTCCTTGGCGTCCCTGGCTGCGTAGAACTCGGTCACTGAGCGCAGCTCGGAGTTGGAACCAAGGATCAGGTCAACCGGGGTAGCCGTCCACTTGACCTCACCCGTGGCGCGGTCACGACCTTCGTAAACGCCTGCGCTGGAGGACTTGGTCCACTGGGTTGACATGTCGACCAGGTTGACGAAGAAGTCGTTGCTCAGTGTGCCGGGACGGTCGGTGAACACTCCGTGACCAGAGCCTCCCGCATTGGCATTCAACACTCGCATGCCACCGACAAGCACTGCCATTTCAGAGACCGTCAGCTTCAGCATGGCCGCCTTCTCCACCAGCCTCTCCACCGGCGATCGGGAGTTGCGGCCGGCAAAGTAGTTGCGGAAGCCGTCCGCGGTGGGTTCGAGCAGGGCAAAGGAATCCGCGTCGGTCTGCTCCGCCGAGGCATCGGTACGGCCGGGTGCAAAGGGCACATCCACGTCCATCCCGGCCTTCTTTGCCGCCTTCTCGATGGCAGCGGCGCCGCCGAGAACGACCAGGTCCGCCAGAGAGACCCGCTTGCCGCCGGACTGGGCGCCGTTGAAACCACTCCGGATTCCCTCCAGGGTCTTCAACACGCGGCCCAGCTCAGCCGGATTGTTTGCAGCCCAACCCTTCTGGGGCGCCAGGCGAATACGTCCTCCGTTGGCGCCGCCGCGCATGTCGGTCCCGCGGAAGGTGGATGCCGAAGCCCAGGCCGCCCTGACCAATTCAGCGGTAGACAGCCCGGAGCCCACAATCTCGGCTTTGAGCGCGGCCGCATCCTTGGCATCGATCAAGGTGTGATCGACTGCAGGAATCGGGTCTTGCCATACGAATTCCTGGTCAGGCGCCAGATCGCCCAGGTAACGCGACCTCGGACCCAGGTCGCGGTGAATCAGCTTGAACCAGGCCCGGGCGAAAGCGTCCTCGAACTCTTTGGGGTTCTTGAGCCAGCGGGAGGTGATCTCGCGATAGGCCGGGTCGGCCCTCAGGGCGATGTCGGTGGTGAGCATCATGGGCGCATGCCGCTTGGACGGATCGTGGGCATCCGGCACCAGGTCGGCCGCGGCGCCGCCGGCCGGCTTCCACTGGATTGCCCCGCCGGGGCTTCGGGTCTGCTCCCACTCATAGCCGTACAAGTTCTCCAGGAAGTTGTGGGTCCAGGCCGCCGGGTTCCGCGTCCACGCACCTTCCAGGCCACTGGTGATGGTGTCGCCGCGATTGCCCTTGCCGTACTTGTTTTTCCAACCGAATCCCTGGGCTTCGATATCGCCGGCCTCCGGCTCGGCACCGACGTACTTGGAAGGATCGGCGGCGCCATGAGCCTTGCCGAAGGTATGGCCGCCGGCAATCAGCGCAGCCGTCTCTTCGTCATTCATCCCCATGCGACCGAAAGCCTCTCGAATGGCCTGAGCGGCCGCCTGAGGATTGGGTTTGCCGCCCGGGCCCTGAGGATTCACGTAAATCAGGCCCATCTGGGAGGCTCCAAGAGGAGGGCGCAGCTTGCCGTCCTTGTCGCGTCGATCGAAGGCGAGCCACTCGCCCTCGGGTCCCCAGTTCACGTCCTCGGGATGCCAGGCATCCACACGACCGCCAGCGAAACCCAGGGTCTTGAAGCCCATGGACTCCATGGCCACGTCACCCGCCAGGATCAGCAGGTCGGCCCAGGAGATCTTGCGGCCGTACTTCTCCTTGATCGGCCAGAGCAATCGCGTCGCCTTGTCCAGGTTGGCGTTATCGGGCCAACTGTTCAGCGGAGCCAGGCGCTGCAGTCCACCGTCACCGCCACCCCGTCCGTCGATGGTTCGATAGGTGCCGGCGCTGTGCCAGGCCATGCGAATGAAAAACGGTCCGTAGTGGCCATAGTCCGCCGGCCACCAGTCCTGGGAAGTCGTCATCAGCTTGGTGAGATCCGCCTTCAACGCATGCAGGTCGAGACTCTTGAACGCCTTGGCATAGTCGAAGCCGTTGCCGACCGGTCCGGATTCCCGAGACGCCTGGCGCAGCGGTTCGAGGCTCAGCCGGTTAGGCCACCAGTAGTCGTTGTCGGGCGCCTTGTCCTTGGCGCCTGCCATGCTGATCGGCGCGACCGGAGAGATCCCGATCGCCAGCAGGGTGATTATGGATATCGTTCGTCTAAGCATCTAGGTTGCTCCTTTGGATTCGGAATACATCGAAGCGGTGTATGCACTCAAGAAGCGCGGCCTGGTTGTCGGAAACCTCTTGGGAGCAGGACAGACCCGCGCCCCCTGGATGTTGCGTCATTTTCACACTCAGTCTCTGCCTACAGTTTATACCACAGGCTCAATTCGTGCCCCCGGAGGCTCCATTCCTTCCTCCGTACAAAGAGGGATCGACCTCTGTTGCAGCCCCTCATACGGATTCTCACATCACTGTCCAAAGAAATCGTGGGGCGCGGATTTTGAGTCTATACTTCCGCGTTCTGATATGTCTAAGATTCTGCTTCCCCATGTTGTTCCTGCGCTGCGCAAAACCTATCCACACCTGACGCTGATCCGGATCGAAGACAAGACCGATGCTCTTCTCCGCGCCCTGAAACGGGGAGACCTGGTGGCGGCGCTGCTGCCGACGATCGCGGTGCCCACCGAGACTCACCGTTCCCAACTATCGATTCGGACGCTGGAGCGTCCGGTCCCCTTCCGAACCATCGTGCTTGGATGGCGCCGCCGGTCGGCGATGGCCGATACCTTGCGGATGGTGGCGGAAACCCTTCGGGTAACGGTGGAGAGGGATCGGGAGATCCTCGGGGGAGCGGGCGCCCCCCGCGAAAGGGGTGGAAGAGCTGACGGCGCGGCAAGGTCTGCGGCAAGGTCTAACGAGTGAAGTCAGTCCCCTTGTCGAGCCGGACGCGGCTACCTCGCCATCGACACGGGCTCTTCAGTGCTTCGCAGACGTGTCCACATAAGTTACTGACCGCAACCGCGACTTGCAGGGTAAAACACCGAGTGGGAGTTTGGTTGTCGGGGCGGCAAGGCCAATGAGCAGTTCCGGTGAATGGGTGAGCCTATTGCAAAATTCGGAGTCGGACGATCCTTATTCAGATCGAGGGTTTTTCCTTCCGAGTCGGTCAAGGATCAGGTGACACTGAACCGGTTGGCCGTCTGAAGCTCAATGGCCACAAAAGGCACAAAAACACAAAAAGAACCTTCCGATCGGCAAGACTCGAAATCAAGAAACTTGTTTTGTGACTTTTGTGCTCTTTGTGGCGAATACCGGAGCCTGCAGAACATCACCCTTGTCGCGTCAATGTCATTCCCGATTGGGAATTTTGCAAAAGGCTCGGGTGATTGGCTTCGGCCCGGAAGGTAGGTGTCATGCATTCCAAATCTGCGGTGGTATGGACTTATATAATTTTGGCATTACCAAAATGAATTTTTCTCCCCTTTCCTTTGATGTGCTCTTGAGTTCAAACTCCCACGTACAATTCGGGCCATAGCGACGCACAACAGCAAAAGCCAACCGGCGCATTCCCGGGAGGCCTTGCCCCTTGTCCCTCCCTCAGTTGACGCACCTCAGCAGCCAACACCAGGCAATTTGCGACACCAGGTCTCCCAACTCCAAGGTCATCTCGCGCGCCACAACAGTGGAGCGCATGCCGGCCAGGCTCACCTCAACCAGCGGCTTCCCGTCAGCGCTTGTCCGACTGACGGTCATCGCTATCAGGGCCATCTCGGATGCCTCGTCGCTATGCCACACGCGGGCCTGCATCCTGCTGTTTTCAACCTTGGCCCGAAACCAGAAACCGCCCTGGATCCAGAACCTGCCCCGGATCGAAACCGGCAGGTCGTTTTCAAGGGCCTCGGCAAGACTGGGTTCGAGCGAGTCAAGCGAGGACTGCGACACCACATCAGACGACAAGAAGCGTTCCTGCCCGGTTTCAAGTACGCGCAGGATTAGTTCACTTGGCATTGCCTCTCCCGGTTTCCTCAGAACTTGCGGCTTGCCGGCCAGGCTGAAGTTTCCCGGTCCCCGATCTGCCGGATACCTCATAACCGCCCATCGAAAAACTCTCGGCGCCTTCGAGCCTCACCGCGTGGCGACAGGCAGGATTGCGCCTATTCGCCCTCAATCTGCTCCCGGACATCACGCGCGACGTTTGCTACCAGCCACAAGCCGATCCGGCAGAAAGCCCACAGCGCAAGCAAGAAAGCCCCGACGCCTAGCACCCAGGACGGGATATCCAGAGATGGAATCTGCACGGCATGAACCTCAATCGCAATCACAACGTCAGGCAGACCCTGGCAACTGATTGGCATACAGGCCATCGGACTTCCCGGGGGTACTTGGCAACTCGGCTATCGAGCCCCCAACCCCTTGGTCGAGATCGTGACGGATGGGAATCTCGCGCTGCTCACCGCGCGGCCTTGCTCCGTCGATCGATCTTGGTTTACCGGTGACCACGGTCACTTAAGGATAATGCTTCGCCATCACTATTCAAATACCATTTTTGGTAGACTTAATATATTTATGTCAATGGCACGCCTCTCGACTGCGGCACGCCTCTCGTCAGCCCAACAATTCGAGCCTGAGCAGAAACGGTTTTACCATGACACCATGACAAGAATGTGTTATGCCTACAGTCAGTAACTCCCCGTTAACCAAGCTATGTCACCGCTACCGCCGCTTGAGTGCCTGCGCTTTTTCGATGCCGCTGCCCGGCACCAGAGCTTCGTCCGGGCCGCGGAGGAGCTTCAGGTCACTGCCGCCGCCGTCGCCCACCGCGTCAAGATGCTCGAAACCCACCTCGGCCACACCCTTTTCGACCGCAAACACCGCAGCGTCACGCTGAACCTTCGCGGCAAGGCCTGTTTGAGGGACGTGCAACGCATTCTCACCGAGATCGAGGAAGTCATTGACCGCTATCGGAGCGGGCCACGGATGAAGCGCCTGAGCGTCGTCGTGGTCGAGTCCGTCGCCGATCGGTGGCTCATGCCGAAGATCGCGGACTTCAACGCTGCCCGGCCAGACATCGCCATCGAGTTGGAGACCGATCACCTCGGCGTCGACCCCAACCGGCACGACTTCGACATCTGGATCACCTATGACGGCGGGACCAAGGCGCCGAGCGAGGAGGTGGCCCTCCGCGAGACGCTGTTCGAGGACACGTTGCTTGCTGTCTGCAGCCCGGCTCTATTCGAAACCCATGGACGGCCCCGCAAATTGAGGGACCTGTATTCCTGGCCCCTGATCTACCATCTGGGATTTCCCTCCGACTGGGCTCACTGGTTCGCCTCCCAGGGTGCCTCGCCGCCGGACTTGTCGCATTCATCGGGCTTCCGCTTGTGCAGCCTGCTGCTGCAAGGGGCCCTGAAGGGCATGGGGGCGGCCGTCGGACGCCCGAAGACGATTGTGCCGGAATTGGAAGAGGGGACGCTGGTACCGTTGTTCGACCGGCACAACGATGTGCCGACGCGGTGCTGCATGATGACCACCGCCGCGGCACGGCGCAAGCCGGAGGTCCGGGCATTCCGGGAATGGATCCTTGAGAGTGCCCCCTATCCCGCGGAAGGAGAACTGGTAGCGGGGGGGGGACTCGAACCCCCGACCTAAGGATTATGAGACCTTCGCTCTAACCACTGAGCTACCCCGCCACTCGGGATTCAAAGTATAGCACCTCTTGCGGGTTGGCACCCCCGGGAGCGCGGGCGTCCCGCCCGCATCCTTGTTCCTGCAAACAGCATTCCTGCAAACAGCCTCTCATCCGGGCCACTCCCTTACAATGTGCACCGAAACCACCTTTGGGGGGATCTCTTCCATTGTGCCAAGCCTTGTTGCAATCGTTAGCCTCCGGCGTCGCTCTCCGGCACCACCGAGAGGTCCACGCGGCGGCGGAAGCGGTCGATGCGGTCGACGCACACTCTCAACCGCTGCCCCAGCCGAAAGACCGCGCCGAACTGACGCCCCACCAGGGACAGGGGCCGCGTTCGCAGCCGGTAGTCGTCGGTTTCCAGGGTCTCGATTCTCACGAAGCCCTCCACGAACAGTTCTTCCAGCTCGACCGCCATCCCCTCCCGCTTCAGGTGGATGACCGTCCCTTCATACTCCTCTCCGAGCTTGCCGGCCATGAACTCGAGCTTCTTCAGCTCGATGAGCTCCCGTTCGGCCTCATCGGCCCGCCGCTCGGCGTCGCTGGTTTGGAGACCCATGCCTTCCAGGACCTCGGGTTCGTAGAGCCGGCGGGCATCGGCCGCGGCAGCGGATTCGCCGGCATCTCCAGGGCCGTCCTGGCGCAGACGATGCTTCAGGATGCGGTGGACGATCAGGTCGGGGTAGCGCCGGATGGGAGACGTGAAGTGGGTGTAACACTCCGAGGCCAGCCCGAAATGCCCCCGGTTTCGGGGGGAATAGCAGGCTTGCTTCATGGACCGCAGCATCAGGTAGGACAGAATCCGTTCCTCGGGCCTGCCCAGGATCCTGTTCACCAGCTTCTGGTAGTCGCGCGGGGTCACCTTGAGGTTGAGGGCGCGCAGTTCCTTCAGATCCCTGCCCCGCTCTCTCGATCCCCGCCCTCTGAATCGGGCGCGGTCCCTCACCCGGGGCGCGGCGGAGGTGCTGTCGCCGGTGGGCGCGCCCAGTTGGTAGCCGAAGCTCATGGCGATCCGGTTGAACTCCAGCACCTTGATGGGGTCGGGGGACTCGTGGATGCGGTAGAGGAAAGGTAAGCGTTGACCCCTGAGGTGGCCGGCCGTGACTTCGTTGGCCAGCAGCATGAACTCCTCGATGATGCGATGGGCGACGTTGCGCTCCGACTGGAGGATGTCGGTCAAGCTGCCCGACTCGTCCAGCGTCAGCTCGGCCTCGGGAAGGTCGAAGTCGATGGAGCCTCGTTTCTGCCGCTTCCCGTGCAGCAGCAGGGCCAGCTCGCGCATCCGCTCGAACTGGGGAACCAGCACGGCGTAGCGGGCGCACTCCGACGGATCCCGGTCCAACAGGATCCTGGCCACCGCGGTGTAGGTCATCCGTTCCCGGCTGCGGATCACACCCTCGTGAAAACGATAGTCTTGCACCTCTCCGGTGTGGTCGATCTCCATCAGCACCGACAGGGTCAGCCGGTCTTCCCCGGGTTTCAGGCTACAAATCCCGTTGGACAGCTCCTCGGGCAGCATGGGGATGGCCCGGTCGGGGAAATAGACCGAGGTGCCGCGCCGCAGGGCTTCCCGGTCGAGTGCCGAGTCCCGGGACACGTAGTGGGCTACGTCGGCGATGTGAACTCCCAGCCGAAAGCGGCCATTCTCCAGCGGTTCCAGGTGGACGGCGTCATCGAAATCCTTGGCCGTTTCGCCGTCGATGGTCACGACCGGCAGTTGGCGAAAGTCGGTCCGGCGGGCCGACTCGGCCGCCGGAACCTGCCAGCTCCCGTCCCGCACCTCCTCCAGAACCGAGGCGGGAAACTCCACCGGGATCTGGTGCTTGCGGACCATGATCTCGATGTCCACGCCCATGTCTCCCGGGGAGCCCAGAACCTCGATCACCCGCCCTCTCGGGGACTGCCCGGCTCCACCGGGGAACCGGGTCACCTCGACATTGACGATCTTTCCATCGACGGCCTCCCCTTGATCCCCTTCCCGAATCAGGATGTCCTGCCCAATCCGGAAGTCATGGGGAATCACCCGGTGGAAGGGCCTGTCCTCCCTGAACTGCCCCACTACAGTGGTATTCCTGCGGTGCAGGATCTTGAAGATCCGACCCTCGGCCCGATTGCTGCCCGGCCGCCGATCCAGGCTGGCCAGCACCGAGTCTCCCTGCATGGCCTCGCCCACATGCCTGGCGGGAATGAACACATCGCCCTCCAGGCGCGGCGGCCGCTTGTCCGGGATGACAAAGCCGTAGCCGTCCCGGTGGATCGAGATCCTGCCCGTCACCAGGGACTGCCTGGAAGGAACGGTATAGCGGTTCCCCTTCAACTTCAGCAGCACGCCTGCCTTCACCATGCCGTGCAGCACGGACCGGATCTCCCGCCTCCCGTCTTCACCCATATCCAACTGGCGGCTGAGCTGCCGGAAGCTGCCGATCTGAGACGGGGAGGCCTTGATCAGCCGCATGAGAGTCTGTTCCAGCGGTTCCATGTTGGGATTCTCGACCAATGTGGCTATCAGGCCCCGGACGACTCCATGCGGCGGGCGGTTTTTTTCGGCGGAAAGCTTGCGTTGGCGGCCTCTTTACAAGGACCGGACGGCGTGCTAACGTTCAAACCGCCTACCCGAGCGGAAGTGGCGGAATTGGCAGACGCGCTAGATTCAGGTTCTAGTGGCCGCAAGGTCGTGGGGGTTCAAGTCCCCCCTTCCGCACCACCTGCTGTACAAGCCTTACAAGATACCATCAACAGGGAGAAGGACATGGGGAAGAAGATTCAGAGCCGCAGACAGTTCCTGGCGACCGGCGCGGGAGGACTGCTGGCCACGGCAGCGCTGCAACAGCCCTGGCTGGCGCTGGCGGCAAAGAAGACCGCCGATTCGGTTCGCGGGCAGATCACCATCACCGACATCGAGAAACACGAGATCCATCCCGACTACGTGGACTGGCTCCACTACGAACTGAATCACTTCTACGGTCCCACCAAGCGTAGCGTCTATGTGGTTCACACCGACAAGGGCCTTCAGGGGTTGGGCGAAGGGGGCGACGAGCCGGATGAGGTGCTCGAGAAATACATCGGCACCAGCCCCTTCGACTGGGTCGGGGACGAGACCTCCATTCCCATGGCCAAGGCCACCTACGACCTGATGGGAAAGGCAGCCGGGGTCCCCGTCTACAAGCTCTTCGGCCAGCGCTACCGCCGCTGGGTGCCCATCGGCTCCTGGACGGTCTCCACCCATCCGCCACACATGGTGGAAGCCGTCCAGAAATACTCGGCCATGGGCTACAACTGGATGAAGTATCACCTCTCGCCCTTCGAGAACGTCTTCGATCAGCTCGAGGCCATGGAGCAGGTGGCCCCCGAGGGATTCAAGCTGCACTTCGACCTCACCCGCTTCCACCACTACGGCCACAACCCCGACCTGGTGGAGCGGGTGGCTCGCTCTCCCATTGCCGGCTGCTTCGAGGACCCGCTGGAGACCACCGACATCGACGCCTACATCGATCTGCGCAAGCGAATCCGGCTGCCCATCCTCATCCACGGCAGCAGGATCCAGCACAGCTTCGAGGTTCTGCGGCGGGCCGCCGACGGTTACATCATCGGACACAGCAAGCTGGGTCTGGTCATGCAGCGAGCCGGACTGTTCGCTGCCGCGGGTGTGCCCTTCACCGTCCAATGGGTCGGGGGCGGCATCACCCAGGCCATGTTGATCCACATGCAGGCCGCCTTCAAGACCGCCGAATTCCATATCACCACCGCGGCCGAGACCCTGGCCGGTGACGTGACCAATGAACGCTTCCGGCCCACCAACGGCTTCGTTCGCGTCTCGGAGAGCCCCGGCCTGGGGGTGACCCTGGATCGGGAAGCCCTGGAGACGCTCAAGCACAACCGGCCGCCCCAGCAACCTCCCTTCATCCTGAGGACCCGCTTCAAGAACGGGGCCGTGATGTACAACCTGATGAAGCCTCCCGAGACTCGGCATCTGATGGTCCTGCCCCACCGATGGCGTCTGATCCCCATGGCCTTCGACGCACCCCTCTCTACCGAGTACTGGGACAACGACGGCTCTCCCGAGTTCCAGTCCATGATGAAGCGCCTGGAAGCCGAGGCCATGGTGCTGCAGAACGAGTAGGCGGCGAAAGCCAACGGAGACGCTGTGAGTCCATCGGAATCCGAATCAAACAAGACTGAAAGGCGCCGCCGGCTCCGCTGGTGGCCGGCGGCGGTCATCGGGATCGCCGCCTTGGTCGCTTTGACCTGGATCTGGTTCGCCGAGGTGAACCAGGAGGCGACCCGAACCGTCCGGACAGCCCTGGTCCTGATCGTTTCCACGCTGCTGCTGACCCTGTGGTGGCTGCTGGCTTCGGGCCTGAGCTGGAAAGCCAAGGGGTTGGGATTGGCGGCGGTGGTCCTGTTCGGGTTCCTGCTGCGGAGCGTGCTGGTCTACGAAGGAGTGGACGGTAACCTGGTTCCCATTCTGAGCTGGAGCTGGACCTCCCGGGCTGTTCCCGACATCCCCGGCTCCGTTTCGGGAACGCACACGGTTACGGTAGCCGGCGCCGCGACCGACTTCCCTCAGTTTCTGGGCCCCAACCGGGATGCGCGGCTTCCCGGACCCAGGCTGGTTTCCGACTGGACCCAACACCCTCCCGAGCAGCTCTGGAAACAGCCGATCGGGCTGGGATGGTCCTCCTTCGCCATTGCCGGTGAGCTGGCCGTCACCCAGGAACAACGCGGCTCACGCCAACTGGTGGTCGCCTACGAGCTGCGCAGCGGCAAGGTCGTTTGGGTTCACACCGACCAGGCCACATTCCACAGCGCCCTGGGGGGAGACGGCCCGCGAGCCACTCCCACCATTTCTCGTGAGGGCAGAGTCTACACCTTGAGCCCCAGGGGCCTGCTCAACTGCCTGGAACTTGAAACCGGCAAGCTGCTCTGGCAACGCAATATCGAGACCGAGAACGCGGCCGGCGGAATGCGCTGGGGTCGCAGCTCTTCCCCACTGCTGGTCGACGACCTGGTGGTGGTCAACCCCGGCGGTTCCCCCCATCGTTCCCTGGCTGCCTATCGCCAACTCGGCGGTGAGTTGGTCTGGATCGCAGGAAACGCCGTCAGTTCCTACTCCTCACCGACGCTGCTCACCCTGCTGGGCCGGCCTCAGATCGTCATGGTGAATCAACAGATGGTCACCGCCCATTCGCCCGACGACGGCAGCGTCCTCTGGGAGCAGGCCTTTCCCAGCGGCCAGCCTCATTGCTCCCAACCGGTGGCCATAGCCGACGACCTGGTGCTCGTCTCCAGCGGCTATGGAATCGGCAGCAAGCTGTTCCGGATCAGTGCCGGCGAGGATGGAAAGTACCGTTCAGAAACCGTCTGGGAAAGCAGGGGACTCAAAACCAAGTTCACCAACACCGTGCTGCACAAGGGTTCGATCTACGGTCTGGACGAGGGAATCCTGGTTTGCCTGGATCCGGAGACGGGCCGGCGGCGCTGGAAGAGAGGCCGCTACGGACACGGCCAGCTTCTTCTGGTGGGGGACCTGCTGCTCATCACCTCGGAGCAGGGCGAGGTGGCGCTGGTGGAGGCCAATCCCGAGCGGTACAAGGAAGTCGCCCGTTTTCCGGCCCTCGAGGGAATCACCTGGAACACGCCGGCCCTCAGCGGAGACCTGCTGCTGGTCCGGAACCACCAGGAAGCCGCTGCCTTTAAGCTTCCAGTGCTGCAGTGACGGACCTGTTCCCAAGCCCGCATTTCTCATTCCTCGGCCGAATCATCGGCTGTCCATAGCGTCTTGCAGCGCTTCTCAGGGGAGCCTCGGGGTACGGATTGCTCCGTGTGTGCCTTGGCTTGCGCGGCATTGAACGCCGGGAAAGATTGCTGTCGCCGCCTACGCGGCTCAACTCCAATGCGCAGCTTTCCATGGGCTTACGCCCACGGCTACCTGCTGCCGCCGCTACGCGGCTCCACTCGAATCCCCAGGCTGGTGCCCGGGGATAATCTATTGGAGCCTTTTTGTGCTTTTTGTGGCCATTCCCGGCAAACGTCCCGCTGCCGAATTTTGCAAGAGTCTCAAGCAATTAGGAGCGGCCGATCAAAGTTATTCCAGTAATTCAACAACGTCCCCTACTCCCCCTATTTAAAAGACCAATAGCTGAGCACCCTTCTCTTTGGCCTTTCGCCGCGCGGATTCTAACCCCTTCACGGAATAAGCAGTAATTGCGACCCAATCTCTTTCCCTATTGGGTTTGATGGGAATGAATGTGTTGGATTCTATATGGAACAAGACAGCATCAGAGCGCTCCAGGTTAAGCAGTTTCTTTCGAACTTCATCCCGCGCAATCTCAAGACCTCTCTCAGCCAGACGACGTGAGCAGTGGTCTGTTTGGAAAATTCGACCATACTGTTTCTTCAACTCATTCTTTTCAGGACTGTCAGTTTCAGTAGCAATCTTTGTGTTCATTTGATTGGCAAGTCTCGCCAATATGTCTTTGTAGTCTTCCATCCCTTAGCCCTCATTCTCACCAGGGAGTGGGACCTCAGCTGGCACAATATTTGTCTTCAGTACGTTGCAGCGCTTTTTGGGCGATCCATCAGAGTACAGACTGTGCTGGGCGCACCCGCGCCGGTCTAAGATTGAACGCCAAGAAAGATCGCTGCCGCCGCCTACGCGGCTCCACTCGAATCCCCAGGCTGGAGCCCGGTGTTGTGTGAACCCGCACTGCCACAGCCGCGTAGGCGGCGAATCAGTAGCACCCTTCCGGTAAGCAGAGCCTCTCTAATTGCCCGTCCGGCGACGCCGGTAGTGGAACCAGAGGGCCGCGACAGCCACCGCCCCCACCGCCGCCAGCCCCCACGGTCCGCCCTTTTTCCACACCATGATCAGGCTGCCGCAACCGGCGACCGCGGTGGCCAGGGTCATCAGGCTGTTCCAGGTCCAGCGGCCCGCGCCCCGGGGCATTTCCGGACCCAGCACCTTCCGCTGGTTCATCAGGAGAAGGAAAGTCAGGTAGGCCAGCGGCAGCAGGATGAAGCCGAATACCGAGGTGGGGATGGCCAGCCAGAAGGCGGCCTTGCTCCAGACAAAGGGTCCCAGGGCCCCGGTGGCCGCGGTCAGGGTGGCCAGCCGATAGGTCCAGCCGGTCGCTGGCAGGTTGAACATCTCGCAGATCACCAGCCCGGAGGCCAGCATCAGCAGCGTAATGGTCGACAGGGCCATGCCCAGGACGCCGAGCCCGAAGACCAGGTTGGCGAAGGATCGACCGCTCAACGGCTGCAGCGAGTTGGCCAGGTCGAAGGCGTCGCGGGTCACCAGCGTCGCCGCCAGCTTTCTTTCGGCCGGGGAGAAGGATAGGTGTTCCGCCGGCGCGACGGATTGGCCGGCGGCCACTCGACCCTGCAACAACTGCTGGAACTCCCTCTGCTGAATGGGGGAGGCGGCGGCCATCCGTTGCTCGGCCGTCTCCGGCCCCAGACCCGGCTGCGGTTGGACGTGGAACTGGGTTGCGGCGGCGATGACCACGCAACTGGTGGCGATCACGAAGGGAATCAGCATGCCGCTGCCCAGATCGAAGATCACGAAGCCGCGAAAGGCCTTGCCCCACTTGCGCCTGAGCAGGGTGTAGGGAAAGAGGAAGGTCATGTTGATGCCCACGGCGGTGGCCGCGGCGCTGACCAGCACGTCGGTCTGCTTCTGCACGATGAGGTCGCTCCAGTAGGAACGATGGGCTTCCTTCACGGCCTGAAGCAGCGGCTGGTACTGTTCCGAGGGGGTGAGAAGCGATTGGGGATTGGGGATGAACCCCTTCCACAGCGACTGCCAGGGCAATCCCTGGGAAGACAGGCTCAGCGTGATCACCACCGCGATGAAACAGGCCACGATCAGGGCCACCGCAATCTTGAGAATGACCTCGTACAGCTTGACTCCCATGCGGCCGCGCCCGTAGCTCCAGGTGACAGCCGTCGAAACCCCCAGGATCAGAATCACCACCAGGACCTTGCCCGGCCATCCCTCCACCACCCCCGGAAGCAGGTTCTGCTGCACCACCGCCGTCGCCAGGGAGTACTGGGGCATGGACCACACCAGGCTGGCCAGCAGCGAGGCCAGCGCCCAGCCCCACCCCAGCACGGGGTTGACCTGCCGGTTGACGGACTGAAAGGGGGAAGCTCCGGTGGAGGTGGTGACATATCCGATGGCGCTCAGCATCACGATGCCCAGCACCATGGCCACCGGCTGCAACCAGAGCAGGGAGTAGCCGGCCAGCACCCCCAGATAGAGGCTGCTGCTCAAGGAGCCGCCGCCCAGGGTCAGAGCGCTCTGCAGCCAACCCGGACCCGACAGCTTGAAGTAGGCCAGCACCAGCGCAAGCCCGCCTTTCCTTTGGGCCTCGAGCAGGGTCTGCTCTTCCGAGTGTGGGGCGGGCGGGGCGGCAGTATTCATTGCGGGGTCCTCGCGGAAGGGGGATCCGACATCAGGGGAAGATTGCTGAACAAGCCTCGGAGAATATCGGGGGGCCCTCCACCTGTCAAGCCTTTGGCCTCCAGGTTTGGGAGCCCGAACGGCGCCCGCGAGGTCGGGGCCGGCAGGCCCGGAAAACCGCCGACGGGACCGGCCGGTGGCAGAACCCCTGAAAAGACTTGACAACCCGTCCCGCCTGAAGGATTTTAGGGGCTCCCGGCCAAGCGCTCATCCGAAGGCCGGGCCGCCGAAAACCCGCGAAAGCGAGATCTCCCGCGCCCGCGCGGCCAGGGCGCTCCCGTTCAACGGCTGGTTGACCTTTCCCCGGCCGGCCACGGTACCGCCTCCGGCAACAGGATTCACCGCAACCGCAATAAAACCGTTCCAGAAAGGTAACCCCCCATGTCCCAACGTCCCCTGTCTTCCCATCACGTCGACCGACCGACCGATCGCAGGACTTTTCTCAAGGCTTGCGGAGCGGCTGCCGGCTCGGTGGTGCTGGCTCCGCTGTCCGGCTGCCGGCAGGCCCCAACGCCGCCCGAACCCGCCAGCCGTCCCTCGCACCTGGTGCAGTTCGGCCACACCGACCTCTACGTCTCCAGACACTGCCAGGGCACGGCCTTCCGGCGCCATCTCAGCCGCGAGGGCGGGGATGCCGAGGCTCACAAGCTGATACGGCACTGTATCGACATCGGCATCAACTTCTTCGACTCAGCCGAAGCCTACGGCATGGGAGGGTCTGAAACCGCATTGGGCCACGGCATCGCCGGGCGGAGGAGCGAAGTGGTGATCTCCACCAAGGCCGCCCAAACCGGCCCCGAAGGGAAGCCCCTGGTCTTCACCAAGGAAATCCTGACCCAAAAGTGCGAAGCCAGCCTCAAACGACTGCAAACCGACTACATCGACATTTATCTGCTCCACGGCGCCGACAAGCTCACTCCCTCAGACGAGCAGCACTCGCCACCTCACGACACCCCGACCCTGGAACACATGGAGGAGATCGCCGACGCCATGGACAGCCTGGTGCAGTCCGGCAAGATCCGTTACTGGGGAGTTTCCAACCACCTGCCCAAACAAGTGGACGAGCTGATCCAGATCGGAATGAGGTCGGACAGCACCGGCAAGTCGCGCCTCGCCGGTCTGCAGGACTATTACAACATTGTGGCCGGCGCCCGCCGAGACTTCATGAGCCAGCAGTTGTTTCCGTTGATTCGCAAGGGCAACCTGGGGCTGATGGCCTTCAGCCCTCTTGGCGAAGGCAGACTGGTGCCGGGCCGAAAGGTCGAGGAGGGATCTCCCCTGGTGGGCGTGATCGAGGAACTGGACCGGGTTGCGAAAGAGCTGGAAGTCAGCCGCCCGCAAGTGTGCGTGGCCTGGGTGCTCTCTCACCCCGAGGTGACCAGCGCCCTCTCCGGAGGAGAAAAGCCCGAGCACGTGGAGGACAACTTCAAGGGCACCAAACTCACCCTCCCCGAAGAAGCTCTGAAGCGGCTCAAGGCCGCCTCCGACACCTACAACGAACTGACGGCGAAAGCGAAGAGTTGAGGGCGGCGGGCTGGGGGTTCCAGCCAGCCGCCACTACCATTCCAGAAAGGTAAACCACAATGCCACAACGTCCCCTGTTTCCGCGACACATCGACTCCACGGCTGATCGCAGAACCTTCCTCAAGGCCTGCGGAGCGGCCGCGGGCTCGGTGGTACTGGCTCCGCTGTCCGGTTGCCAGCAGGCACCACCGCCGCCCGATTCCGCCAGCCGTCCCTCTCACCTGGTGCAGTTCGGCCACACCGACCTCTGGGTCTCCAGGCACTGCCAGGGCACGGCCTTCCGGCGCCATCTCAGCCGCGAGGGCGGGGATGCCGAAGCTCACAAGCTGATCCGGCACTGCATCGACATCGGCATCAACTTCTTCGACTCCGCCGAAGGCTACGGGATGGGAGGATCCGAAACCGCATTGGGGAACGGCGTCGCCGGACGGCGCAGCGAGGTGGTGATCGCCACCAAAGGCTCGCCACATCCCGCCGGTGAGGAGCCCCTGGCATTCACCAAGGAGATTCTGACCCAGAAGTGCGAAGCCAGTCTCAAACGCCTGAACACCGACTACATCGACATTTACCTGTTGCACGGGCCCGACGGGATTACTCCGTCCTCCGAACGTCCGGAGCCGCCTCCCGGCACCGCGACCCTGGAGCACATGGAGATGATCGCCGACACCATGGACAGCCTGGTTCAGGCCGGCAAGATCCGTTACTGGGGGGTTTCCAACCACCTGGCCAAACAGGTTGACGAGCTGATCGAGATTGGAATGAGGCCTGACCGGTCCGGAAAATCCCGTATTGCCGGCCTGGAGGACTACTACAACATCGTGGCCGGCGCCCGCCGGGACTTCATGACCCAGGGGCTGTTCCCGCTGATTCGCAAGGGCAACCTGGGGCTGATGGCCTTCAGTCCTCTGGGAGAAGGCAGACTGGTGCCGGGTCGAGAGCCCGAGGAGGGATCTCCCCTGGTAGGCGTGATCCAGGAACTGGATCGGGTCGCCGAAGAACTGGGAGTCAGCCGCCCCCAAGTGTGCGTGGCCTGGGTGCTCTCTCACCCCGAGGTGACCAGCGCCCTCTCCGGAGGAGAAAAACCCGAGCACGTGGAGGACAACTTCAAGGGCACGCAACTCACCCTGCCCGACGAGGCTCTCAAGCGGCTCAAGGCCGCCTCCGACACCTACAACGAACTGATGGCGAAAGCGAAGGGTTGATGGGCGGCGGCTATCTGCTGCTTCGGGGACCGGCCGAGAGGTCCTGCAAGTCCGGTCTGCCAGTCGCAGGCCGAGGCCGGCCTGGCGCCCCCTTCCGGGCTGCGGGTCCGTCAGGCTGGAACACCAACTCCGGGACGACCACCTCCCAGGAATCGCATCTCAGGCTGTCCCGGTAGTCCGGGTCCGAGGCCTCGCGGCTCCATCCGACTATGGCCAGCACTTGAGCCGACCGGCAGGACTTCCGGGGTGGGGGGCTGAAGCTCTTGGCGAGCCGTCCCACCACCCTCCCCGCATGGTTCAGCAACTCCCATTGCCCCTTTTTGCCAACCCGTACCTCCAGGGGATCGCCAGGTGACAGCGCGGCGATGGCCTGGTGGATCCGGTCACCGGGCCAACGGCGTCCGGCGAAGCCGAGGTCCACGTCCTGAAGGCCGGCCCGGACGTGGTGGTTTTGGATCGCCGCGGAACTCGGGGAAAGCTCGACAGCCTCGCGGCGTATCACGGAGGGATGCCGGGCCAACCCATCCTGGAACCTGTGACGTCGGTGGAACCGCGCCAGCACCAAGGTCTGGCGGGCACGGGTCATGGCCACGTAGTAGAGCCGCCGCGGGTCGTCCGGGCCCTCGCCCGATCCGACGCGTTCCCACCCCCCGTCGAGCACGGCCACGTGGTCGAACTCGAGCCCCTTGGCCCGGTGGCCGGTCAGCAGCAGGAGGCCGTGCTGGCGACGGCGTATGTCCCTCCCCCACTCCGCCAGCCATTCGATGAAGTGATCGACCGGCGATTCCCCGCCGCCGCTTTCCAGCTTGTGCTCCCCGATGGCCTGACGCAGCAGATCGTGCCAGGGATCGCAGGGGCGTGCCTCGGCCCAGGCCTCCAACGCGTCGCTATCGACCAGGCGGGGATTCCGCCCACGCAGCCATTCCACCAGCGCCCGGGTCTCCCGGAGGCGCCAGAAGTTCGGGATCTCCTCGTTTCCCATCTGCGCCGGAACGCCGTGCGCCTCGCAGAAGGCGCGCACCGGAACCAGGTATTCCCACTCCCGCGCGATCACGGCGCAACGCGTCCAGTCCCAATCGGGTGTCAGCCGGGACAGACGCAAGAACTCACCCATGACAGCCCGCGCCTGATCGACGGGATCGCCTCCGGCCGGGAGGATCTGCACCCGTCCCCGGGAGACGGGATCGAGGTCTTCCCAGGCGCCCCCCGCAGGGTCCTTGGCGCGCGCCCGATCGACCTGGATGGGATGACCGGCCTTCATCCGTTCTCGCGCCGGCTCGATCACGGCGTTGGCCGCCGCCACGATGTGGCGCGTGGAACGGTAGTTTGCCGTCAGATAGGTCGGCTTGGGGCCGTAATCCTGCTCGAAACGCCGTATGAACTCCACCGAGGTGCCGTTGAAGGCATAGATGTTCTGGTCATCGTCGCCTACCGCGAACAGGGTGAGCTTGCCGGCTTCGTCCTCCAGCATTCGCCCGGCCAGGGCCGAGATCAGCTCATACTGGTCCGATCCGATGTCCTGGTACTCGTCGACCAGGATCCAACGGAAGCCGGCCAGCAGGCGTTCCCGCCTCTCGTCCGCCTCCTCCGCCGGCAGGTCTTTGCCCCGCAGCAAATCGACCGCGCGGCGGATCACCTCCCGGAATACTTCGTCGTCGGGGCGCTCCGCCCGTCCTGTGAAGCTGGATCCGGCCAGCCGCATCGCCAGGGCGTGGCAGGTGAGCACGGTGACGCCGCGCGCGTCCTCTCCGATCAGTTCTAGGAGGCGGCGCCGGATATCGACCGCCGCGTGACGGTTGTAGGCCAGAGCCAAGATGCCCCGGGCGCTCTCGCGGCGTACGCGTATCAGATAGGCGATCCGATGCACCAGCACCCGCGTCTTGCCGGAGCCCGGGCCCGCCAGAATCAGCACGTTGGTCTCTTCTCGGTCGTCGGCGACGATGCGCTGCTGGACGGGGTTCTTCAGGTTCTCAACGATTTTGCGCCATGACTCCGGCGTGGTCTGGCGTCCGATCTCGCTGTCCCGGCCGGGCAGCCAGCGTTTCAGAAACGCCTCCTCTTTCAGCGTGAAATAGTCGCTTGCCAGACGCAGCGCCTCGCTCATGGCAGCCAAGCCACGTTCGGCAAACTCGGCCATCACGTGTATCTGCAGGACCTGTCCGGCGTAATGGAGCGCCAGGGGCTCGAAGTCGGCCCTGGCGAAGCCGCGGCGCTCGCGCTGTTGCAGTCGGATGGTCATGGCCGGACGAAACACCGCCAGGCCCTTGTTGAGCTTGATCACCTCTTGCTCATGCAGCCACAGAAGCGCCCGGTCCATCAGCTTGTCCGGGCGCCGGACTCGGCTCCTCAATATCAGGTCGGACTCAACGGCCCGTATCAGTCTCCCAAGTGTGGTCTCGACCAACAGGTCCGTACCGCGGGTCCCCGGCGGTAGGCAGGAAAGCAGATGATCCAGTAACCGGACGGATGCCTGTCGCCGGATACCGGCAGTCTCCTCCAGGAGCCCCCACTCGCGCCGCAGCCTCACCCGTACGGACTCCGCGTCCAGTTTCCGGACGGTGAGGCTACCGGCAGCCCCGTCCTCGCCGCGCCCGTCGTAGGCGATGCCGCGGATGATGCGCCAGAGCCGTTCCGGCAGGGGATCGGTCAATCCCTGGTCCCGCAGGACCTGGGAGGCCATGCGCAGATGCAGGGAAGAGGTATCGCCCTTGCCCAAGTCCGGCGCCGCCTCGCGCATGTGCGAGATCAGGGCTGTCTCAAGATTGGACGCTTCCTGCAGACGCCTGCGGGATGCACGCTCCACGCCGGAGTGAACGAATGCGGTCAGAACGGTGTCGTTGCTGGCGATGCCCAACCGCTCCAGGTCGTACAAGGCCGCGCGCACGCCCTCCGAACCCAGTCCTGAAACTTCCATCAGTTGATCGGTGCTGATGCCCTCGTCGGCGTCGGACTCAATCAACACCTGGGCAATGCGCAACAACCGGCGGCGGTAGTCTTCAGTGATAGCTGCTGTTTGGAGCCGCTTGCCTGCCTCCTCAACCGAGTTCACCCGCAGCGAGGACGGAAACACCTGGACGGCGTTTTCCTCCCGGGTCAGCAGCTCCGACTCCTCCAGCCAGGCAACAGCGGTGCGTACCCGGGTATCGTCTGTGGCGGAGTCCCGCTCGAACGCCTTTTCCTCGTCCTCGCCCAGGATCTCGCCGGGGGTGGCCGCCACCTCGCCGCCCAACTGCTTCTTGCGGTCCAGGTTGCGCAGTGCCCTGAGGATGCCGTGGATCTCCCGCCGGGTCAGCCGCGAGCGCGCCGACATCCCAAACTGGCGCTCCACGTCTTCGGGCTCGTAGAGCAGCACGCACCGCGCCGATGCCCGGTCACGCCCGGCGCGGCCGGCCTCCTGGAGATAGTTTTCCAGCGACCCCGGAATATCGCCGTGAATGACCAGCCGCACGTCCGGCTTGTCTATCCCCATGCCGAAGGCATTGGTCGCCGCGATGGCGCGCAGATCGCCGTGGATGAAGCGCCGCTGCACCTCCTTCTTGCTTTCCGGCTGCAGGCCCGCGTGAAAATACTCGGCCTCGACATCCTTCACCTGCAGAAACTCGGCCACTTCCTCGCTCTGCCGCCGGGTCGCGCAGTAGACGATGGCCCCGCCGGGCCTGTCAGGCGGCAGATAGGATGTCAGGACCTGGTGAATGTCGCTGAACTTCTTGTCGCCCGAGGTCGGAATCACCTCAAAGGTGAGGTTGGGCCTGTCGGCGCCGCCGTCGAAAACATTCAGCTCGATGCCGAGCTTGTCCTGAAAGTGTTCTTTGATGTCCTCGGTCACGTCGGGCTTGGCGGTGGCGGTCAGGCACAATACCGGCGGCACCGAACCGCTACCCGCCTTTTCCCGGATGAAGCGACCCACATAGCGATAATCGGGGCGGAAGTCATGGCCCCAGCGCGACAGGCAATGGGCCTCGTCCAGCACCCAGCCGCCGATCTCCCGCTGGTCGAGCACCCGGCGCAAGGAACGGGAGCGGAGCTGCTCCGGCGAGATGAGGAGGATACCCGCATCCCCCAGCCGCACCCGGTCCAGGGCATGGGCCCGTTCAGGCATGGACAGGAGCCCGTTGACGGTCACGCAGGAGCCGATCCCGCGGGCCTCCAGCCCCGCCACCTGGTCCGCCATCAGGGCAACCAGGGGAGAGATCACCACCGTGAGGGCACCGGTGTTGTAATAGCGGGACAGGGCCGGGACCTGGTAGCAGACAGACTTGCCGGCGCCGGTGGGCAGAATGCCCAGAACGTGATTGCCCGCCATCGCCTCCTCCACGATGGCCTGCTGCAGGGGGCGCCCGTCTTCGTCCGCCGGCTCGGGCCGAAAGTCATCGAATCCGAACCAGCGCTTCAACTCCTTGCGGACATCGTGCCGTTCTCGGCACCAGTCGCAAGCGGGATCGTTGCAAGCCGTGTCCCTGAGCCGGCGCACGAGGCGGCCTGCTTCGGGAAACTGATGCCGCACCCAGGGCGGCATGACCGAGTTGCCGCCAGCGACCGACAGCCATGCCAGCGTGTAGGCGAGCGCCCAGCCGCAATCTCTCGCCTCGCTCAAGACCTCCCACCCCTGAGTCACGCAGGCTGTACCCAGAAGTCGCTGAGCTATGGCCGCGCGGGCCTCGGCGTCCGAGGGTCTTCGTGCATCGCGAAGCTCGGAAAAGAAATCGTCCAGACCGCGGTCCAGGCCCCCGGACTCCAGTGTGGTCAGCCATTGCCAGGCCGTGAGCAGATCCGGGGCTGTCTCTTTCAAGGCTGCCTGCTCGTCCCTGAACACCTCCAGGGCAAGTCGGGAGTCCAGTTCCGGGTCGTTCACTCGCCCGCGCTTGAGCCCCCCGTCCTGATAATGCTTGACGAGGCCATGATAGGGATTGCGCGGAAAGGCCAGCGGGCTGAGGCGCAAGGTGTCCACCGCCGGCAGCTTGAGAAGCCGCAGGCCGGGCCGCGCCGCCGCCAGGTGAGGCAGGTCGAAGTCGATCAGATTGTGGCCCAGAAGAAAGTCCGTACCGTCGGCGAGATCGTCTAACTTCGCCAGTTCCGATGCCGTACCGCCGCCGGAATACCCTTGCCCGGTATCGGCCCGCACCGCGCCGAAGGCACGGATACGGCCGTTTTTTTTGTTGATCTCCAGATCAAGGGAAAGGCAGCGCGGCCGGAAGGGTGGTTCTTGCCGGGGTGTCGGCGTGGCAGCTTCCGGTCGGGCGTCGAGCAAAGGATGGGCCGAACCCGCGGCCGCGGGCTGAGAAGTCCCGACAAATCTGTCTTGGTCACCCAAATCGTTGGCCCGTCGTCAAGGAAAGGAACGGTGATTTTTCGGGATTCTACCCTATATTTGCCCAACATCGTTCGTAAGTTGTTGATTCCCGGTAGGAGAGGATGATGGAATGCAATTCGGCGTGGGAGTGGCTTGGCCCTCTTCGCGATCACCGGTAACCTCGCCGGCGGGGACGAAGCGTTGTCAGGAACAAGGATGCGGGCGGGACGCCCGCGCTCCCGGGTGGGCATCCTTGCCGGCCGGCGCCAAAATTGCGAGCGTTACGGGACGTGCGCGCTCCCGGGTGGGCGTCATTTCATGACGGCAGTGAGGGAGGGAGGGCCGTGCCTTGACCTTTTGTCCGGTTTTCCGAAATATATAGGCATGCGAAACCGATTGTATTGTCTGCCATTGCTGCTGATCCTTTTGGTTGCCGCGCCGGTTTTCGGCGCAGAAGTAGGCAGTGATGCGCCAACTTGCGAGGACAGCGCCATCGTCGCCGGCTCCGTGCGTACGGAGGACGACATTCGAGTATTCGTTCAATGCGCCTACGAGTTGGTTCAGAAAGTGGGCCCCGAGGCGGCCCGGCGGGCCTTCCACCAGGAAGAGCGTTGGAGGAGTGGTTCGATCTATATTGTCGTCGTCGAACTGTCGCCGGCCCCAGGGGCAGCTCGATTGTTCGTCTTCCCACCCAACCCTTCGAGAGAGGGAATACCGCAGGGACCTCTGATCGACAATTTCGGCAGCGACCTCGCCCTGGAAGGGGACCGTGTCGTGAGTCAATTTGGCGAGGGTTGGTCCTACTATTCGTTCGCCAATCCTGTGACGGGCCGGGATGAGCCGAAGGCTTCCTACTTCAAGGCCATCGACTGGAACGGGGTGCCTTCCAGGATCGGCGCCGGGATCTACCGCCGTGATATTCCCGGCACCTGCCACGGGGACGAGGTCAACGCCGCCATGCTGGACGCCGACCCTTCCCAGGCGAGGTTGCAGGAGTTTGTCCGTTGTGCCGCCATGGATCTGGAGTCGAGGGGATACTTCGCCACCTTCGCTCTGTCGTTCGATCCCCGATGGAGAAGCGGCTCGGTCTACCTGTTCGGCCTGGATACTTCCGGCAATGGGCTGTTTACCGGGGATCCCTACAGCCACCCGTACGGCACCAGCGTTTCCGAACTGGACCCGAGCTTTGTCGGAACCTTCGGCGGCCGCGACATCACGGGCGTCGCCGATGCTTTCGGTGAAACCTTTCTTTACTACACGACGCGCAATCCCTATACCGGACTGCAGGCGCGCAAGGTGACTTTCGTCAAGAGGGTCATGGTCTTCGGGGTGCCTGTCCTGCTCGCCGCCGGCTACTATCCGGAAGACCTGGATCACGAAGATGACGGCGGGTCCGGTTCTCCACCAGGGGACGACACCCAGGGTGCCGGCCAGGGAGGCAGCGCCACGCTCCTCTACTGGCAGGCGCCGACCATTCTCAACCCGTACCTGTCCCGAGGCACCAAGGATGCCGAAGCGGCATCGCTGGTCATCGAGCCCCTGGCCGAGTACACCCCGGACGGCGAGATCGTCCCCGTCCTGGCCACGCGAGTACCGACCTCCGAGAACGGCGGTTTCTCCGCGGACCGGACCAGCATCACCTGGACTATACGGGAGGATGCGCTCTGGTCGGACGGCACCCCGGTGACCGCCAACGACGTCGTTTTTACCTGGCGCTACTGCACTGCTCCGGGCGGCGGCTGCGCCCGGTCGCGGAGCTTCGAGAATGTAGCCTCCGTCGATGCCGTCGACCAGCGAACCGTCACCATTACCTTCGTTGAACCGACATCATTCCCCTATGACCCGTTCGTGTCCAGCCTGAGCCCCGTCCTGCAAGCCGCGCAGTTCGCCGACTGCCTGGGTGAAGCGGCGGCCGGCTGCACCGATGCGAACCTGGGACCCATCGGCACGGGTCCCTATCTCGTGTCCGACTTCGGCGCAGACGGCACCATCCTCTACCGGTTCAATCCGCACTACCGGGGCGTCGAGTCGGGCCTTCCCTTTTTCGGTGAAGTGATCCTGAAAGGCGGCGGGACGGCCGAGGCCGCGGCAAGATCCCTGTTCGAGCTCAACGAGGCCGATTATGCCTGGAACCTCCAGATCGAACCCGATGTGCTGGCTTCGATCTCCGAGGGCGGCGGCGGAACCGTCGTCTCGGCCTTCACCACCCTGGTCGAGCGCCTGGTGATGAACCAGACCAACCCGGATTCCAGCCTGGGCGATCTTCGTTCCGAGTACGCGGACGGCGCCAACCCCCACCCGTTCCTGACCGATCCGGTCGTGGGACGGGCCCTCTCGCTGGCAATCGACCGCGACACCCTGGTCAGGACCGGTTACGGCGAGCAGGCCGGGCGTTCGACCTGCAACGTCTGGCCCGCTCCGCCTGCCCAGGCATCCACCAACAACGACGAATGCCTGGTTCAGAACATGGATCTGGCCAAGGAGATTCTGGACGATGCCGGGATCGTGGATTCCGACGGCGACGGCGTACGGGAGCGGGAAGGCGTTCCGCTCAGGATCCTCTTCCAGACTGTGACCAATTCGGTGCGCCAGACTTCCCAGGAGCTGATCAAGGGCTGGTGGGCGGAACTCGGCGTCGAGACCCAACTGAAGCATGTCAATCCCGGCGTGTTCTTCGGGGATGACATCACCAGCCCGGACACCGTGGGCAAGTTTTACGCCGACGTTCAGATGTACGCCAACAGCGGAAGCAGCGTGGACCCGGAGAGCTACCTGGGCTCCTGGGTGACCACCGAGATCGCTCGAGCGGCCAACTCCTATCTCGGCTCAAACGTCCCGCGCTTCCAGTCCGACGAATACGACCGGCTCTTCGCCGAGCTGCAGAACACGGTCGACACCCAACGGCGCAACCGGATCACGATTGCGCTCAACGACCTGCTGGTCGGCAGCTACGCAATCGTCCCCCTGGTTCACCGGGGATTCGTGTCGGCTCACTCCAACGACATCGAGGGGGTCTGGATGAACGCCTGGGATTCGGAGCTGTGGAACTTCGAAACCTGGAAGCGACGGGAGTAGATCAAGCCACTCTCAGGGCGCCAGGCTGAAGGTGAAGAGATTGCTGCCGGCGGCCACGGCCACGATCTGCCTGCCGTCCAGCATATAGGTGATGGGGTGGGTCGTGATGGGCGACCCGGTCTGGAACCGCCACAGGCTCTTGCCGGTGTGGGCATCCAGTGCGGTGAGATAGCCCTCCATGTCGCCCACGAAGACCAGTCCTCCCGCTGTTGAGAGCGTCCCTGCCCAGGTTGGAGTGTGGAACTTGAACTCCCACTTGACTTCCCCGGTGGTGGGCACCAGGGCCTTGACCACGCCCCAGGTATCTTCGTCGGGCTTGACTTGCGGAAAACTCCCCAGCCAGAAGTGACCAGGCTCCAACTCCTGCTCGCTGCTGAAGTAGTTGGTGCACTCCTCTCGAACCACCACATATAGCAGGCCGGCATCGGGATTGTAGGAAGGCGCCATCCAGTTGGACCCTCCCCCCATTCCGGGGCACTGCCGGTTGCCCTCCGGGGTCGGGTCCGTGTTGGGAAGCACCTGAGGCCGCCCCTTGGAGTCGATTCCGGAGGCCCAGGTGACCCGCGCCACCGGGTTGGCGTGGAGGAACTCTCCGGTTTCCCTGTCCAGGACGTAGTAGAAACCGTTGCGATTGGACTGGACCAGCAGCTTCCTGGGCTTGCCGTCCATTTCGAGATCCAGCAGCACCGGAACCTCGTTGGCGTCCCAGTCGTGGACGTCGTGAGGCGTGAACTGGAAGTACCACTTCATCTTGCCGGTGTCGGGGTCCAGCGCCACCACTGAGGCGGAATAGAGGTTGTCGCCCAGGCGAGTCTCCCCGTTGAGATCGGGGGCCGGGTTGCCGGTGCACCAGTAGAGCAGGTCCAGCTCAGGATCGTAGGTTCCCGTCATCCAGGTGGGCGACCCTCCCGTCTTCCAGGAGTCTCCCAGCCAGGATTCCGAGCCGGGCTCTCCGGCGGCCGGAATGGTCCAGAACCGCCACAGCCGTTTTCCGGTGTCGGGGTCGTAGGCATCCACGAAACAGCGGACGCCATATTCTCCGCCTCCAGTTCCAATGATGACCTTGTCCTTGACGATGAGGGGGGCGCCGGTGGAGCTGTAGCCCATTCGGTAGTCGGCCCGCTGAACGTCCCAGAGGACATTCCCGGTCTTGGTGTCCAAGGCCACCAGGTGGGAGTCCAGTGTGGCCATGAACAACTTGTCCCGCAGCAGGGCGAATCCTCGATTGATGGGCCCGCAGCAGAGGCTCTGGTCGGGCAGGCTGCGCTGGTATCTCCAGAGGCGCCGTCCGGTTCGAGCGTCCAGGGCATAGCCGTTGTTGTAGGGAGCGGTGATGTACATCATCCCGTCCACCACCAGGGGTACGGTCTGGAACTTGGCGGCAGCTCCCACGCCGGTCTGAAACACCCAGTCGACCCGCAGGTCGGTCACGTTGTCCTTGTGAATCTGCTTGAGCGGGCGGTAGTTGCGGCCGCTGTAATCTCCCCGGTAGGTGAGCCAGTTCTGCGGCTCCTCCAGGGCCCGCACCAATCGTTCGCTGGTCACCTCGCCCGCCCGGGACAAGCCGGTCAAGCCGGGAAATATCAGCGACAGGCACATTGCCGGCACAAACCATGATCGCTTCATCGGTTCTCCTCTTCGGATTCAACCCCTGCGCCAACCGGCCGGCCCATAAAGGGACCGCGCGCGGCAGCTCTGTCTGGACAACTCGAACCCACCCCTCTCGACACCTTCACTCCGCGGCCGGACGAGTGAGGAAAATCAGCAGGTCCCTCAAGTCCTGGTCGGAAAGCGCGCTTTCCGAATAAGCCGGCATCAGCGAATGGTCCAGGTGGGTGACTTCCCGGAGCTGGCTCTTGCGATAGCTGTGGTAGTTCTCCTGCCGGTCCAGCACCTGGATGGTGTAGGTGTCCTCGTTGCGAACGACGCCGGTGATCTGCTCTCCCGCGGCGGTCACCATTCGGACCGACTCGTAGCCGCCCGCCATCCGCCCGTCCGCCTGCAGGACATTCTTGAACTGGGCGCTGGGCTCCCGCATGGCTTCCCGGAACGACTCCCATGGGCGAGTATTTCCGATGCCGGTCAGGTCGGGACCGAAGCGACCTCCTTCTCCTCGAACCATGTGGCAACCGGAGCAAAACCCCTTGCCGCTGAAGATCTCCCGCCCCGCTTCCCAGTCTCCGCTCAATGCCTGGGGACGGGCCTTGGACCGGAGATCGGTGATAAAGGCGATCATGCGCCACAGGTTGCTGTCAGGAAGCGTCTGGGCAGGCATCTGGGTTCCCTGGATTCCGTTCCTCACCACATCCAGCATGTCGTGATCGTCCACAACATGGGTGAGCTGCCCTCGGACAAGGTCCGGCCCGCGGAATCCCCCGCCGCCCTCCATTCCGTGGCAGCCGGCGCAGTAGTAGCGAAAGAGGCCCTTCCCGACCAGAATGTCGTCCGGGTCCCCCTTGTAGGGATTCTGCTTCCTCTCCTCTTCCTCCGCCACCGCCGGGGCCGGGATTGCAGAGGTCGAACCAAGGACGACAGCCAAGATGGCAAGAACCGGAAACGGCAACCGTCTTGCTAGAGTTCGCATACTCACCTCACCCAACTGGAAAATGCCCGGGGCACAACCGATTGCGGCCGATTTTATGGCAAGGCACCCTGGAAGTCAAAAGCAGCCGGCGCCTGGATGAGGGAGGTTTCCCTGGCGCCCGGGGGCGGGAAACTGGTACAAACGGCATGGCACTGTTTCCCGCTGTGCTTGGCGGAGCTCCAGCGGATGCCGGCAATTTGGAAAGAAACATCGATAGACAGGATGGACAGGATTTTCGGAATAGAGAACCAGACGATCCTGTTAATCCTGTCCAGCCTGTATATCCATGCAGGACAAGAATCGAAGGCGGGACATCGAAACCTCACCTTCGGTTAAACCCGGAAAGGGCACCATCATGACGGAGCAAGCGATCTCGCTGGAAGAGGAATACAGGAGGCGCACGCCCAACTCGGCCGACGCCTTTCGACGGGGCGGGCCGGTGACGGCCGGACCGGCCAAGGGCGCCTACTTCTTTCAGCCCTATCCCCTGACCATGGCCAGAGCCCGGGGGTGCATCCTGGAAGACATCGACGGGCACCGCTATGTGGACTTCGCCAACCACCACTCCACCCAGATCCTGGGCCACAACCATCCCAAGGTCATGGAGGCCGTTCGGGCCCAACTGGATCAGGGAATCGCCCTGGGCGCCCCCACAGGCATCGAGACCGACATTGCCGCCGAAATGTGCCGTCGGGTCGCCAGCCTCGACCGGGTCCGGTTCGTGAACTCCGGCACCGAAGCCACCCTGCACGCGGTTCGGCTGGCCCGAGGATTCAGCCGAAAGTCCAGGATCGCCAAGTTCGAAGGCGGCTACCACGGCAGCCACGACGCGGTGGAAGTCAGCGTGTTTCCGCCGTTGGACCGGGCCGGACCGATCCAGGCCCCCCATTCCGTACCCGGCGCCGGAGGGATGTCGCCCCACGCGGCCGGCGAGGTGCTGGTGCTTCCCTACAACGACGAGGCCGCTGTCGCCAGGCTGATCGAAGAACACGCCCGGGAGCTGGCCTGTGTCATCTTCGACCCCAAGGCGGGGATGCTCCCGGTTCGGCCGGAATTCGCCCGCGCCGTGAGAGAAATCACCCGAAGACACGGGCTGCTGCTGATTTTCGACGAAATTGTCGGCTTTCGCGCCGGCAGAGGCGGCCTGCAAGCCCAATTCGGTATCGATCCGGACCTGACCTGCTTTGGAAAGATCGTGGGGGGAGGGTTTCCGGTGGGGGCTTTCGGCGGCCGGGCCGACCTCATGGACCTGCTGAATCCCAGCCGGGGGCCGACCGGCTTTTCCCAGAGCGGAAGCTTCAGCGCCAACCCCATGACCATGGCTGCCGGCCTGGCCACCCTGCGAGCATTGACGCCCGCCGCCTTCGACCACCTCAACGGCCTGGCGGACCGGCTGATCGCCGGGTTGAACCACCTCTTCGCCCGCCGGGGCGTCCATGCTCAGGCCATCAATACGGGCTCGGTCTTCAGCATCTACTTCGTGGAGGGCAAGCTGGAGACCTACCGCGACCTGGCCCGCGCCGACCGGGCCTTGAGCCACCAGGTCTTCCTGGCCTTGCTAAAGGAAGGGTACTTCCTGAGCCACACCCTCAGCATGTGCGCCTTGTCGCTGCCCATGGAGGAGCGGCACATCACCGGCTTGGTTGCAGCCATGGAGAAGGCGCTGGACCGGGTGCAGGGCTAACCGCATTTCTCACCGAGCGGCCCGGCATCGGCTGGAAATTTGTTTCTTGAGATTAAACACCAGGAATGATTGCTGCCGCCGCCTACGCGGCTCGGGAGTTTAGCTACCTGTTTCCATGGGCTTACGCCCACGGCTAAGTGCTGCCGCCGCTTTGCGGCTCTACTCGAAACACCCGGTGGGAAATGCGGATCAACCGCTGTTCAACAGGCGGTTACGGTCTTCTCCCTGCAGCGGCAGCTCCGTCCAGGCGCCCGAGCGGTCGTGGGAGACGTGGAAAGCCACGATGCTTTCCAGGACGTGCAGGGCTTCCTCGGCGTCGTAGGCAAAGGGCCCGCGGCCGTCCAGCCAGGCCGCGATCTCCTGCACGGCCCGGTCCATGCCGCTGGCCTCATTGCGCAGGCTGGGCCATTGTTCCTGCCTGCCGTCCCAGTACTCCAGATTCACGCCGTCCCCTCCGGTCAGGGCTCGCCCCTCGCTTCCGTTGAAGGTCAAGCTCATGGGGACCCTCGCGTAATCCGAGGCATCCACGCTGACCATCACTCCGCCTTCCAGTCGCATCAAGCCCCAGCCGCCGGGGTCCTGAAAGGCCGGGCCGCGGCAGTCGGGCTTCCCCGCCGGATCGAGGGTGGCCGAGACGGCTTCCACCCGACGTCCGGTCACCATGCAGATGGCGTCGAACAGGTGGGTGCCGACATTGCCCAGGCGCCCGCTGCTCCACTGCACGTTGACCGAGGTCAACTCTCCCAACCCACTCTCCCCGATAAGGTCGCGCAGGCGGCGATAGTTGGGATGAAACCGCCGGTTGTGATTGACCGCCAGGAGAGATCCCGACTCCCGGCAGGCCCGCAGCATCCGCTCCCCCTCCGCGACGCGGGAGGCCAGGGGCTTTTCGCAGTAGATGGCCCGGATCCCGCCGCGGGCGCAAGCCACGGTGATCTCCTCGTGCACCGGCGTATAGGTGGCCACGCTCACCAGGTCGAGGGATTGGGCGGCAATCATCTCCCGCCAGTCGGCGTAGCCGGGAACCCCGGCCCGCTCTTCAAAGCGGGACCGCCGCCCCGGATCGCGGCTGCTTCCCGCCACCAGTTGTACTCTCGGGTTGCCCGCCAGTGCCCCCAGGTGGGTGCCATCCAGGTTCTCGACCTGCTGCCCCAGGGCATCGCCGGAAGTCTGGTCGGCAGCACCGATAAACCCCAGGCCGATGATCCCCGCGCGGTAGGTTGGCTGATTCACGATTTCAAACTCCTGTTCAGCGCTTGCGGGGATTCACACTGTTCCGGATCCAACTGGAGAACCAGTAGACCCGGACCCGGCGCCTTCCCCACTCCCGCGCCGCCTTGATGTCGTCACCCATGTAGATGTCGATGCGCCGGCGCCAGCGATAGTGCATTCGGTCCAGAACGACGAAGCGCCCGCCGGGGAATCCTTCAATCCTCACCCGCGCACCGCGTACGAAGCCCAGCGGGATCAGGTCCCGGGAGACGGCGATGGCCCTCATGCCCGGCTGTAGCCTGTCTCCCCAAGCAGCTACGTTGGGAGTATCGTCAGTCTGGCTTGGATGAGAGTTGTAGGCCGTGGCCGTGACCTCGATCGAATCCTCTCCCACCGGAACGCAGGCACCCTGCAGGGCCAGGATCGCCAGCGCCGCGGCGCCCGTCCATCCGACCGGCCTCTTGGAGCCTGCAGCCAAAGCATTCCTCCATAGGGTCAAGGTTCGGCCGAGCCGCCCAGGACTTTCGCGGCCGGCGGGAAGGCAGTTCCCGGGAAACACTGTATACGGGTGGAGGTTCGGACGCAACCCGTCCCGCCTTATGGAGTGGAAACCGCCGGCCGATCCCGTCCGAGCCGCGCGGCAAGCGGGGCGACATTATGGTGCCGGGTCGCGATTTATTTGGTCGGGGTGATGATCCTTGGGCGGTTGAGCGGTACTAATCCATAGGCAAGGGCAAGCGACTAGAACAATCCGACTATAATAGTGTCATGAATAGACCCGCGGCACGTCTTCACCTGGTAGAACAATCGGATCGAAAGGAACCACCGCAACCTCCCGAATTGGAGACCGACCTGCTGGATTCCCCGGCGTTTCGGTTCCTGGAGACCTTCTTTCGCATCCTCTCGCTGGTAATCACCACCGTCTGCATTCTGTTGATCATCTCCTCGGGCCTGGTGCTTTGGGTTCTGCTGGCGTTCTTCTCCTGACCGGGCCGAGCACATTCCCCCACAACGGCACAGGCAAGTGGCGCCCCTGCCCTGTCGGGCAGATCATCCGAGGGTGAAACAATCAGAAATCGAAAATCCCTTCGCGATCTTGGTACCCCGTCGCGGTCAACTTCAACGCCTTAGTGGCCCTTCGTGGTCCTTCGTGTGTCTTCGTGGATAACTCCTTTCTCGTTTGTTTCAGACAAGAACGCCCCCCCGGGAGCGCGGGCGTCTCGCCCGCAACCTTATTCGTGCAAGCAGCCTGCGATCCAGGGGCATTCCCTCGAACAGTGCACCAAACCGGCCTTTGCAGGGTTCGCTACTATGGTGCCAAGTCCTATGCGGGCGAGACGCCCGCGCTCCCGGGGGGGCGTTCTCCCATTCACTCTTGCTCCTCTTTCGTGATTTCGAGTCTTGGCAATCCGAAGTTGATCCCCATGGCGACGCATTGACCGGATGTATGCAGATAGCGCGGAACTTGTGCGACAGGTTCGGGAGTCAACGTCTTGCAGGCTTTCAGTGTCCTGCTCTTTGTGTGTTCTTGTGCCTTTTGTGGCCATCCCCGGCAAAGGTCACGCTGCCGAATTTTGCAAATGGCTAATCCTGCGTCGGCTTGTGCGTCACTTAGGCTCACCGGCATTTGCTGCCGCCGCCTACGCGGCTCGACACCCATAGGCGATGTTTCCCATGGGCTGACGCCCACGGCTAAGTGCTGCCGCGGCTTCGCCGCTCTCAAGGAAGCCGGCTAAAGCAGCATATTCTCAGGTAAGTCCGGCCCCCGCCCTGGTGTGCAGATCATCCGAGAGTGAAACAATCAGAAATCGGCTATCCCTTTGCGACCTTGGCATCCCGTCGCGGTTCACCTCAACGCCTTAGTGGCCCTTCGTCGTTCTTAGTGGCCCTTCGTGGATAGCTCTTTTTCTTTTGTCTTTTTTCCGTTGTTTCAGGCAAAGGAACCTGTCCGGGAAGGAAATCCCGGGCGCGAGGAAACGCGTCCGTTGACGGAGCGTTCCCGCTCGGAAAAGGCAAACTGCTTTTTGCAGGATTTAAGCAGCGACCTGGTGAGAAATGCGGGCCTATGCCAGGATGGGCCGGATCACGCTGCCGTGGACGTCGGTCAGGCTGAGGTCCCGGCCGCCGAAGCGGTAGGTCAACTTCTCATGGTCGAGACCGACCAGGTGCAGGATGGTGGCATGGAGGTCATGCACGGTGGTGATGTTCTCCACCGCTTTCTTGCCAATCTCGTCGGTCTCACCGTAGAGAGTTCCACCCTTGATGCCCCCGCCCGCCATGAAGATGGTAAAGGCGGTTTCCAGGTGGTCGCGGCCGTCGCCGTTGGAGCTGTCGGGGGTCCGCCCGAACTCGGTGCCCCAGATGAGCAGCGTCTCCTCCAGCATGCCTCTGGACTTGAGGTCCTTGATCAGTGCGGCCACCGCCTGGTCGGTCACCAGGGCGTTGGCTTCGTGGCCCCGCTTCAGATAGGAGTGCTGATCCCAGGTGCCGTTGTTCTGCCCGAATAGAACCGGGCAGGTGACCTCCACGAAGCGCACCCCTTCCTCCACCAGCCGGCGGGCCCGCAGGCACTGCAAGCTGTAGTTCCGCTTGTCCTTGTTGCTGGTGTCCAGGCCGTAGAGACGCTTGGTGGCCTCGGTCTCCTTGTCCAGATCCAGAACGTCGGGGACCAGGGACTGCATGCGGTAAGCCATTTCGTAGTTGCGGATGGCCGCCTCCACGGCGTCGTCGCCGCCGGCCGAGGCGCCGAAGGCCCGGTCCTGGTCCAGGAGCAGGTCCAGCTTGGCCTGCTGGAGCCGCGGGTTATCGGAAGCCACCAGATTGTCGATGGCATTGCCCTCGGCCTTGACGGGCAGGGCCTGGTGGGTGGCCGGCAGGAAACCGTTGGAAAAATTCTCCAGGCCGCCGGGAGGAATATCTCCGGTGTGCAGCAACACATATCCGGGCAGGTTCCTGTTCTCGCTGCCCAAGGCGTAGGTGATCCAGGATCCCAGGCTGGGATGGCCTCCCACGTTCCTGCCGGTGTGGAACAGGATGTTGCCCCGGGGATGGAGTGGGAACCCGGAGACCATGGAGCGGACAACGGCCAGATCGTCGACGCAGGTGGCGATATGGGGGAGCAGCTCGCTGACGTGCATCCCGGACTGTCCGTAGCGTTTGAAGCTCCAGGGGCACCCCTGCCAGATTCTCTGCCCGTCTCCCGAAAGCTGGCCGTGCAGCTCGTCCAGCTTGGGCTTGGGGTCGAAAGTATCCATGTGCGAGACCCCGCCCGGCATGAAGCACAGGATGACGTTTTTCACCTTGGAAGGGAAATGAGGCATGGCCGTGGGAACAAGCCCGGCGTAGGCCTCGTCGGCCATGAGCGAAGACAGCGCCAGCATTCCGAAACCATTGGCTGCCTGCTTGAGCACCTCGCGCCGCGTCAGCGGAGCGCCGGCATACCCTGGACAACCCTCTCCGTTCCCTTTTCGAATCGACATGGTGAAGCCTCAGAACAGATAGATAAGCTCTTTCAGATTGAACATGGCGTGAGCCACGTCTTTCCACACCTTTTTTTCGCCCAGTATATTCTCTTCAGAGATGCCGTGCAAGGCTGATAGCCGCGAGACCGCGCCTCTGAATCGCCCCAGCTCGGTCGAGTCCGGGGAACGGCCCAGCGCCTGGCGGAACATCCGTTGCAGGCGGGCTTCCACCGTTTCATCTCCTTCAGCCAGCAGCCGTTCCGCCCAATAGCCGGCTTGCTCGACCACAAAGGCGTCGTTGAGCAGTGCCAGGGCCTGGGAAGGCACGTTGGTGCGGTCTCGACGGCCGCGCGTGGCCGAGGGCGCCGGAAAGTCGAAGAGTTCCAGAAAGGGCGGACTCTCCATGCGGGTCACTCTCAGATAGAGGCTGCGCCGCCCGTTTCCGTCCAGGGGTCCGGAGAGAAGCTTGCGATAATCCTTGGGGTCGTCCCGAAAGGGCTGGATGCTGGGGCCGAAGAGGCGGGGTTCCAACCTCCCCGAGGCTGACAGGATCGTGTCCCGAATGACCTCGGCTTCCAACCGCCGCAGCGGATAGTGGTGGAGGCTCCGGTTATCGGGATCGACCTTGGTGGCCTGGGACGAAGGCCGGCTGGACTGGCGAAAGGTTTCCGAGAGAACCAGCAGGCGCAGCAACCGCTTGACCGACCATCCATCCTTGACGAATCGGCTGGCCAGGTAGTCGAGCAGTTCGGGATGCGTGGGCTTGTCTCCGAATCGGCCGAAGTCATCTACCGTGGGCACGATGCCGCGGCCGAAAACGTGGTGCCAGAGACGGTTCGACATCACCCGGGCTGTCAGCGGATTGTCGGCCGAGGCGATGATCTCGGCCAGCTCCCGGCGTCCGCTGCCCGAGGTCTTGAAGGCCGAACCGGAGGCCTTCAACATGGTCAGGTAGCCGCGGGGAACCGGGTCGCCGGGACGCTTGGCGTCTCCCTTTTCCAGCAGGGGGGCATCGAATCCGGGATCGACGTCGCCCATCGAGCTGATGATCCGCGGTTTCGACAGCCGGGACTCCAGGTTGCGGTAGGCGGAAACCAAACGGTTGAGCCGGGGGCTCAGGTCCTTGCGGTTTTCCAGCAGGTCATTCCCGATCAGCCAATCGATCCAGCGCACCTCCGACAACCCAGCCTTGCCCTTGGCCCATGCGGTCAGAGCCCGTTTGAAGGCTGCCTTATACCGACCGGCCAACTGCTCCGCACTCCGCGGCGGAGACTCCTGGAACAGCGGAGCCAGGTAGTCCAGTTCCTCCCGCGGCAGCTCCTCGATGTCGTGCAGCACCGCCTGAGAAATACCGAAATAGGATCCGGGCCTCGCGAAGTCTTCCTCCGTGTAGCCCTTCAGATGTCGGGGGCGCTCGGGTATGCGAGGGTTCCCGTCCTTGGTGACCAGTTCGATATAGACCGGGAAGGTGGTGTCGCGGTGCTTGATGGGTATCCGGTACCAGGACAGGCGATCGCTCTCCAGCGGCTTGTAGTCGTCGCCGAGGATGCAGTGATCCACAATGGTCCGGCGGGAGGCCAGCTTGCCTCCCATGAGCCGCAGGCTCACGAATTCCTTGTCCTTGGGCAGGTAGGGCGAACGCAGGGCGCCATTGAGTCGTTCCGAGAGGACGTGGCTGTAGAGACCGGCGGAAAGGACCCCCGAAACAACTCGTGAGCCGTCGGTGCCGAGGGTCAAGGTTCCATCGGTCGCCGCCCCTCTTTTGAGGCCGAGGCCCTCGGGGCGCCAGCCGTCCAGACTACCGGAACGGAAATCGCCGAAGCTCAGGAAGTGGGTGCGGTTGAATTCCTTGCGCTCCGCCATCTCCCGCTTGTAGTAGGACTCCATCTTCGACCAGGCTTGGGAAAACTGTCCGGGAGACAACCCGGCCTCACAGGCGATGGCTGCCCAGGGGTAGAGAATCCCCTCGGGGTCCGCGCTCTGCTTGAGCAGGACCTGGTGCCATCGCTCCAGCCATTCGGGATCGAGACCGGCGGCTTGGGCCGCGGCCGGGACACCGACGGCCTGGGCTGCCTGGACCGCCAGCAAGTAGTCGGGTATCTGTTCGGACCGGCGAGTCCAAAGCCTTGCCAGTTCCTTGCGGATCGAGGACTTGAGCTTCCCGAGACTCGCCTCGATCCTCTGGTCGGAGTCCCCGATGTCCAGCGTCCGTGAAAGCTGGCGCGAGCTGTTCAGGATGCCGTAGAGGGCGTAATAGTCAGCGGTGGGAACAGGATCCAGCTTGTGGTCGTGGCAGCGGGCGCAGGCCACCGTCAAACCCTGAAAGGCCTTGGTGAGCGTGTCGATCTGGTTGTCGACCACATCGGTGCGGATTTCCCGGAAGGTCACGCAGTTGTCGTGACCCATCTCGCCCAGGCGGAAGAAAGCCGCCCCGGCCAGCGACTCATTCAGGCCCAAGCGGGGGTCGACCCGGGGTTGTTCCAGCAGATCGCCGGCCACGTGCTCCCGGACCAACTGGTCGAAGGGCAGGTCCTGGTTGAAGGCCCGGATCAAGTAGTCCCGGTAGCGCCAGGCAGCCAGCAGCTCGTAGTTCCACTCGTAGCCGTAGGTCTCCCCGAAGCGCACCAGGTCCATCCAGTGCCGCGCCCACCGTTCCCCCAGGTGGGGAGAGGCGAAAAGACGGTCCACCAGCCGCTCGTAGGCGTCCGGGGAAGGATCCTGCACAAACCGGTCGACGTCTCCGGGCTGGGGTGGCAGCCCGGTCAACACCAGGCTAAGCCTTCGGGCAAGAGTCCGCCGATCGCCCGGCGGGGCCGGCTTCAATCCCCGGCGCCCCAATTCTTCCCGAATGAACCGGTCCACCGGATGTCCCAATGGCCGCGCACCGTTTCCCGGCACCCCGGGTTCGGTCAAGGGTTGATAGGACCAGTGCTCCCGCAGCATTGCCGCATAGAACTCATCCACTCCCTCCGGCCCGCCCGGCTCGGCTGCAGGCTCGGGCCAGGGAGCGCCCATGGCAACCCAGCGCTCGAGATCACCGATCTGCTCGGGAGAGAGGCGGCCGGCCGGGGGCATCTCCAGCTCCTGGTGGCGAACCGCCTTGATCAACCAGCTCGACTCCGGTTCGCCTTCCACCACAGCGGCCCCTCGGGTTCCACCCTTGAGGACCCCCTCCCGCGAGTCCAGCCGCAGCTCTCCCTGCTGCAACTGAGATCCGTGGCAGTCATAGCAATGGGAGGCCAGGACTGGACGCACCCTCTTCTCGAAAAACTCGAGGGCCTCGGCCGGGAACTGCTCGGACGCCACTCCCGATCCGGCCAAACAGAGCACGAGGGCCCCGCCTGCAATCAGTCTTGACTTCAGGGATTCAGCCTTCATGGCAGAAAAACCGTTGTTGCAATTCCGTTCCAGTGGGCCCTTGCCTGGGCCCTTGCCGGCTCCGGTGGCTTCGTTCCGGTAAGGCGCCAAGCTCGCCGGCCCCACCGGCCAATCGGCCACACCGGCGCCTCAAGCTGGACGAACCCGAATAGAGGTCCCTGCTTGATCCTCTCATTCTATTCCCGCGCCCGGTCGGGCGGCAACGGGAAGTTGATGGCTGACGGGGAGAAACTGGGAGACGCTCTATTCAACGGGTTTTGGACTGGGCTTACGCCCAACTTCGAATTCGTAGTCCCTTGAACTGCTTGAAGTCGCTTACATTCAACGTAACCAACGTCAAGTTATGGACGAAAGCGACCGCGGCAATCTGCCCGTCAACAAACGGCGGGGTCTTGCCCGCTGCACTCAGTCGCGCGCGCTCGATCGCATGCCAGTCAGCGGCTCGCTGGTCATACTCCAGCACTGGAAAGCTCGCCAGCACCACATCCTCAATATAGCGCTCGATTGCTTCCCGTTGTCGTGACGGGCCCAGTCGGGCGCAGCCGAACCGAAGCTCGTGCCAGACGGGCGCCGGAATCGCAATGTCGTCCTCATTCCGACGTATCTGCCGCATGACGCTGTTGGACGGCTTCGGCCTGAGAGGCTCCGAGATGATGTTGGTATCGAGCAGGTATTTCACAGTTCACAACCGGACGTCGCGTCCCGGTGTTTTCTCGCGTTGCCTCGCAAACAGTTTGTCAGGGTCAAGTGCAAGCTCCGTGAGGTCGCTCTCATTCCTAAAGACCTGATACGCCGTTACGAAACTACGGCGGCTCGAAGCGAGTCGCTCGAAGCGCTTGCAGCCGACTAACACCGCGACGGGTTTGCCGCGCCGCGTCAACTCCACCGCCATTCCATGTTCTACTGCGCGAACGAGTTTCGGTAGATTGCGGCGCGCCTCGGCGATAGAATGCTTGTCAGTCATCGATCCACCTGTAATGTCCATAAACATGTACATCATACCTTACCCTCTCATGGTAGCATCACTATGTGGCTGGGGCATAGTCATGCTCCGGAAGAAACCCGGGGAAGTTGATTACTGAAGCAATCATGTGTAATATTTATACATACACTTACAGAAAATACAGGTGATCGTCATGGCCAGAGTTCAACTCGTGATCCCCGATGAAGATCGCGACCGTTTTGTGCACCAGGCCCGAAGGGAAGGCATGACGTTGAGCGCCTGGTTGAGGGCTGCCGCTCGCGAGCGCCTGCAGGAACGACAACACGACAAGCCCTTCCAATCCCCGGAGGATCTGGAAGAATTTTTCCGAGCCTGCGACAGTCTGGAGGGTCCTGAGACGGAACCGGATTGGGACCAGCACCTGGACCTGATCAATCAATCGCGTAGAAGGGGTGCATCCGATACATGATCTTTGTCGACACCAACCTCTTCATGTATGCGGTCGGACGGCCCCATCCACTTCGAGACCCGGCTCAGGAGTTCTTCGTCCAGGCCAACCGGAACGGTACCCCGCTGTGTACCTCCGCGGAGGTCTTACAAGAGTTGGTGCACGCCTATCTCCCGGTTGCGAGAATCGAAACACTCGATGCGGCCATGGCGCTGATCCGTGGGTCTCGGATGGAAGTGTGGCCGTTGGAAGAAGAGGACGTCACCCTGGCCCGACAACTCCATGAACAGTTTTCCGGCCTGAGCCCCCGGGACCTCTGCCACCTTGCGAGCTGCCGCAGGCGCGGCGTAAGCCGGATCAAGACCTTCGATCACGCTCTCCGCGCGGTCTCAGGCGTCTGAACCCATGAACGATACCCCATTAACCCTGCGGCGACTGGGACAGGACACCGCGCAGGACTTTGCGACGCTGCTGGTGACCCCGCCCCATGACTGGTGTTGGTGCGTGGCCTGGGAAACCCCTGGCTGGGAAGGATGGACGGATCGCACCGAGAAGGAAAACCGGTGTCTGCGCCGGGAACTCTGGGATGCCGGGTCGTACCACGGACGGATTTTCTACCTGGAGGACCGGCCGATTGCCTGGTGTCGCGTGGGTCCGCGGACGGAATGGCCGAAGTTGTGTGCGACCTTCGGTCTGGAACCGCTGGACTCGGTCTACGCGTTCGTTTGCTTCGGGATCGCCGAAAGGCATCGCGGTCGGGGCCTGATGCATCAAGCCATGGCGCTGACATTGAGGGATTTGGCAGCGGCAGGTGTGGCGGAGGTCGAAGGTTTTCCGCGCAAGCAAAGTCTGACGGACCGTCTCGATCCCGGTGAGGTCTGGATGGGACCGGCCCGTCTCTTTGCGTCGGCCGGGTTCGAAGTCGTGGATACGCGGGAAAACGTCCTGCACATGCGGCGCAGGATCGTCAGCGGGAGGTTATAGGTCGCCATCCCCTGTCCGCCGGCGAATGACGGTGCCCTTTCCGGCGAGGGCCTTGGAGATGGGGTCGGGCAGCCGGGCATCTCCGAAGACGACTTCCCGGACTCCCTGCTGCACCGCCTCGACCGCTCCCAGCAACTTCTTCTTCATGCGCCCCTGGGCGAATTGCATGAATGCATCGGCCTCTTCCAGGGGGATTTCTCGGATCAGGCTGGTCTCGTCCTCCAGGTCCCGCAACAATCCCGGGATATTGGAGAGGATGACCAGCTTGTCCACCCCCAGGGCCGCTCCAAGCACGGCCACGGCCCGATCGCCGTCCACGTTGATGGCTTCCCCCTCGCGGCTTACGGCCGGCGGCGTCAGCACCGGCGTGTAACCGTGATCCAGCAGAAGGTTGAGCAGGTCCAGGTTCACGCTCTCGATGCGGCCGGTGTAGTCGTCGCGCAGCACCCGCCTCTTTCCGTTCTCCACGATGGTGATGGTCGACTTGCGGCGGCCCTGCCAGATGCGGCCGTCCATTCCGGAGAGCCCCACGGCATTCACCCCCAGTTTCTGAAACCGCTCCACGATCCCCTTGTTCATCTTGCCGCAATAGACCATCTCGAAGATGGTCAGGGTCTCGCGATCGGTATAGCGGGACTCGTAACCCGAAACCGAAGTCACCATGCGGGGGGGCTTCCCCAGCTTTTCGGAAAGGGCATTGGTTTCAGCCGAGCCGCCATGCACCAGAATGGCCCGGCGGCCCGACTGGATTAGGGAGGCCAGGTCGCGGCACACGGCGTCGTAGTCGATGCCGAGGCTGCCTCCCACCTTGACCACCAACATAAGAGAAATGTCTCCTTGACCTTGGTTTAGCTTGGGGGAAATGCTTGGGCGCAACCCGATCTTGTGAGGCGAGTCCAGCCGCTACCGCCTGCATTTCCGGGCGGCGTTCAGCGCAGCCTCTTGTCCAACCACTCCATCACCAGGTCGGAGGCTTCCGGAATTTCCGCAATCACCTCGAACCCCCGAGAGCTGGAGCCTTCAAACACGCGAGTCCTTCTGGGGTATCCGGTTTGCTGCTCCAATCCGGCGATGGAAGAGGTGGAGGATTCATCCCCCCGGGTTGCCAGGAAGAGAATGGAGTGAGGTTGGAAGTCTTGAGCCCGCTCGGCCACGCCGCGGACATTGGTCAGGGTCCCGGAAACCACCACCGCCGCACGCACATTCTCGTATTTGCCGGAAGCCAGAAACGCCAGGTCGGCTCCCAGGCCTGTGCCCACCACGCCAATGAGATAGGGATCGATCGATTTCCGGGCCTCCAGCCAGGCAAAGGTCGCCTCGATCAGTTCCAGCAGGGCATCCATCCGATCGGGGTCGGCCTCAGGAAGAACGGCCGCTCCCCCGGATGTAGCCTCTTCGCCGGCCGTCAGATCGAGGTTGAGCACCCCGACGTTGCTTCCGGCAAACTTCTCCCGGATGAAGGCGTCCCACACCCCGCGGGTCTCGCCCGATCCGTGCAGCAGCAACACCGCCGGAAATCGTCCTTCCCCGGAGTTCGGAGGGGGGTACCAATCGCCTGCGACGCGCAAGCCTCCCTTGCCGGGGATCTCAACGCTCTCCTTTTGCACAGCGGCCGGCGCGGGTTCGTCCTCCACCACCCTTTCCGCCAGCTTGAAGTTGAGGACGTTGTCATAGCGTTTGAGCATGGAGCTGATGGCCAGAACTCTCGAGCTGAGTTGCTGGTACTCGGCGTGGACCTCGTAGGTCATCGACGGGTCCAACCCGTAAATGGCAAAGAGCCCCTTCTCATCCGTGATCAGTATGGTGGTGGTCTCGTTCCTGGGGTTTCTGACGAAAACCTTGGCGCCCGGCTGCGATTCTCCATCGGGCCCGGCCACGTGGCCGCGAATGGATTTGGTCGGGGCCTCCTCCTCATCGGCCTGAAGCCGCGGCTCCCCCGGATACAGTCCCCAGGTCAAAGCCAGCGCCAAGAGTAGGGGCGCCGCCCCCACCCCGCGGATGGGCCGCAAAATCGTGGCGGTTTTGAGAATTTGTCGAAACATGGTCTTGGCAGATCTGGCCGGCATCGAAACCGCAACCCGCATTTCACGGAAGCGCCGGCTATTCCGGCTCGGCAACCGGCTTCATCTGAATGACGATGTGCTGCAGCTCATCGCCGTAGAACTGAAGGGGCTTCTCCGCCTTCAGGTATCCCTTCTTGCTGGCGGTCACCACCACGGTCTGTTCTCCGGCGGGAAGGCGCACGGCAAATTCCCCCCGGCGGTCGGACTGCATCCGCCAGCGTTTTTCCTTCTTCTTGTTGCCGTTCTCGCCGGCCGGCAGGGTCACCTGGACGGCCACTCCCGGCAGGCTGAAGCCCCTCTGATCGAAGCAGCTCCCCTTAAGCAGGGCAAAAAGTGGAGCCTCCTTGGGCTCGTCCTTCGACAGAGCCGGCGCCGGGGAAACGGGAATCAAAGCCGCCAAGGCAGTAGCCGCCAACAACCTGAGTGCCTTGGACCTTGCCATCGCCATCGGAGGGCTCCACAAATGCGTTGTCCCTCCTCATTATACGGGATGCAAACCGGGAAAGCCCAACCCCAAGGTCTCCTCCCAGCCGTGCATCACGTTCATGGCCTGTACCGCGTTCCCCGCCGCCCCCTTCATCAGGTTGTCCAGGGCGGAAAGCACCACCAGGCGTCCTTCCGCCGGGTCCAGCTCAAAGCCGACGTCGCAGTAGTTGGACCCAGCCAGGATCTTGGGTTCCGGGTAGCGGTAGATGCCGGATCTTTCCTTGACGATTCTGAGAAAAGGCTCGGCCTGGTAGGCCCCCCGATAGGCCCTCCAGAGGGCCTTCTCCTCCGGACACCGCTCCAGCAGCATCTGCGACGTGGCCAGGACCCCCCGCACCGAATCGGTGGAGGTGGCCGACAAGTGAACCCGGGGCGTGGCCCCGTCGAGAGCCAGCTCCTGCTGCACCTCGGCCGTGTGGCGATGGCGGGTCGGCTGGAAGGACCGGAGGGAACCGCTGCGCTCCGGGTGGTGGGTAAACGGACGGGACTTGTTGCCGGCCGCCGATGAGCCCACCTTGGCCTCGATGAAAATGTCCTCCGAATCCACCAGACCCGCCTTGAAGAGGGGGTAGAGCCCCAGAATGGCGGTGGTCGCCAGGCAGCCCGCCCCGGTCACCAGAGCAGCCTCTCGAATCTCCTGCCTGTGCAGCTCGGGGATGCCGTAAACCGCTTGGCCCAGCAGCTCCGGCCTGGAGTGCTCATGCTGGTACCAGGTCAAATAGTCCTCCGGTGAGCGCAAGCGAAAATCGGAGGAGAGATCTATAACCCGCCTGCCCAGATCGAGAAACTCATCCATGCGATTCATGGCCATCCCGTGTGGCAGGCAGAGAAAGAGCAGGTCCACCTTCTTCAAGGCCTGGCTGGACACAAATCGCAGCTTGCAGCGCTTGCGAAGGTTCGGGTGCACCGAATGGACGAATTTGCCCACCCTGGATTCCGAGGTCACCTGACACAACTCCACCTCCGGATGGCTCAGCAGGAGGCGCAACACCTCGCCACCGGTATAACCGGAACCCCCGACGACGGAAACCGAGATCATGGCGTCCCCTCGGATCCGGGCTGACCCTCGGCAGCGACCTTCAGAACGTAGTCGACAATTCTGGCCGGGATGTCGACGCCGGTGGTATGGATGGAATTCCTGAACTCCATGGTGTAGTTGACTTCGTTGACCTGCAACCCCGACTCGGACTCGAAAAGGTCCACGGCAAGGACCCCTCCCCCAACGGCTTGGGCGGCCGCCTGAGACAGGCGGTCGATTTCCGGCGTCACCGGGCAATTCTCGGCTCGCCCGCCCCGGGCCGTGTTGGTGATCCAGTGGGAGGAATAGCGATAGATGGCGCAAATAGTCTCGTCGCCCACCACGAAGCTCCGAATGTCCCGGCCCGACTTGGGAATGTACTCCTGAATATAAAAGACGGAGTGCTGGTAGGAACCCAGGACGTCCTTGTGTTCCAGCACGGCTTCGGCGGCCTCTCGATCATTGATCTTGGAGAGAAGCCGCCCCCAGGACCCCACCGCCGGCTTGAGCACTACCGGATAACCCAATTCCTCGATGGCCTGCAGAGCCGATTTGGGCGTGAAGGCCATGGCGGTTCGAGGGGTGGGAATCCGATTCCGGGCGAGCGCACTGGTGGTCAGGAACTTGTTGCCGCAAATTTCGGCTACCGGGTAGCGGTTGATCGTCGGGATCTCCCAGTCGTTGAGAACCTTCAGGGAGTAGAGCGCTCGGGAGTGGTTGACGCTTCTCTCCAGCACCACGTCGAAATCCATGTGCCTGGAATCCAGTCGAAAGATCAGCTCGCGGTCGTCGACAATCTCCGGCGCAACCCTGCGGCGGCGAAGCTCCCTCAGCAGCAGCTTTTCTTCCTTGCGAAGGATGGAACAGAGCAGTCCTACTTTCATCGGCACACACAAAAAAACCACAGGGAGCGGAATCGGTCAGGCAATCCTCGCATCCTCTGTGGTCGATCGGGTCGGAAGGTGAGTTGTAAGCACTCCTTGCCGGAGGATCATTCCCCCCAGTCTTCTTCTTCCTCCGGAGCCAGGTCCAACTTCACGGGATCCATCCCCACGACCTCCAGGTCGGCCCCACAATCGGAACAGGTTACGATCTCACCCTTTTCCACATCATCTTCCAATTCCAATGCGGCTTCACATTCCGGACAGTCGGCCACGGCACCCTCCCTGGACACCGAATTGGATTGCATCCATATGTGACGATCGTGGAAAACCTAAAGCAAATGGAGCGCCTCACTTCCCGGCCAGTCACCACCAGGACGGAAACCAAGACGGTGCAGGTAACCAAGCCGGCGTCAGATACGGCAGCCAGCGGCAGTATAAGAAAGCGCCGAAAAAACTGTCAAGCGCATTATGAGGGGGTTTCCCTCCCTGTTCCGCCTGTTTGGGAAGGGTCTGGGAGCCGGCAGCAAGCGACTGACTGGCGGCTTTGCGGCTACGGCGGCGCGAGGTCAACTCGCTTCTTTTGAGTTTACAAGCCGAGCCGTCTTTTCCTATGATGGGTCGATCCTTCCGCTCTTCCCGGGGACCCACATACATGAGGGCTGTTCCGACCAAGTACTTCCGACCGCTCCTGTCCGGTCCCTGCTGTCTTGCCGTCCTGGTGCTGAGCGCCTTTTGGCCCGTGGGCGCCAATCGGGGCAGCGAGCTTCGACACCCGGCGGCGCAGCCGCTGCCTGCCCCGCCTCGGCAACTGGAAAGCACGGCCCTCGAGCGCTTCTCTCGCCGAGTCCGGCGGTATGGCTACGACCTGGGCAAGCAGGGAATCCTGGTGGAATCGCAGGACGGCCGCGCCATTCTGGCGAAATTGAACCCGGATATCCCGCTCAACCCGGCCTCGGTAATGAAGTTGGTCACCTCTCTGGTAGCTCTGGCGCGGCTGGGCCCCGATTACCGATTCATCACTCAAGTCTACGGCGACTCCCCCATCGATCAGGAAAATCGGGTGCTGCCCGGCAACCTCTACCTGGTCAGCGACGGAAATCCCCTTCTGAGCAGGTCGGAACTGTACCGATTGGCTCGTTCCCTGAAACGACGGGGCTTGCGTCGAGTGACCGGAGACCTGGTGATCGCCGGGCCCTTCACGATCAACTCCAGCAACAATCCCAACTTTCCTGTCCGGTACCTGGCACGCTACTTCCGGAGAACAGGCATCAGGATTGACGGCCGAGTCTACGCCGTGCCGAAAGAGTGTGTCGGCGAGCGCTTGGGAATCGAGTATCTCAGCCACTCTTCTCCGAGCCTTCGGGACATCTTGTGGAAGGTGAATGCGTTCAGCGTCAACAATATCGCCGACAGGCTGGGGCGCGCTCTGGGAGGAGCCGAGTCCATGCGGGAATACCTGATCCGGGAGATGGGTATTCGCCCCTCCGATATTCACATAGAAAAACCGTCCGGTATCGGACGCAGCCGCATGACCGCACGGGCCACGATTCAAGTGCTCCACTGCCTTCGCGCCATCCTGCAGGAACATGGAATGAAGCTGCAGGACATCATGGCCGCGGCCGGAGTGGACAATGGGACGCTTCGCGGGCGCTTCCGCCATGCCCGGTACCGAGGCCGGGTCCTGGGGAAAACGGGTACCAATTCCTCCAAGGACGGGGGTGTCAGCACACTGGCGGGTGTGGTCATGACCCGAGCCCACGGACCCGTCTTCTATGCCATTCTCAACAACGGAGGCGGCGTCATGGCCTACCGGAGATGGCAGGACGAGTTTCTGCGGAAACTGATCCAGGAGAACGGCGGCTCGGCCCAAGCCCTGAAGACACGCCCCAAGTCCCACCTGCTCAAAGGCTCTTCCTCCTGGCATCCCTCCCCCTATTGGGAAGGGCTGGCCCGAATTCCCGCCTATCGGCGAAAGATACGAAGGCGGAGCACCCGGCCCGCCCGGACGAGCGAAATCCGAAGCTTCAGCGCCCCTTCCCCCGCTTAGGCCCTGTCTGGAACACCCCTGTTTCGCCGGGTAGAAGCCGCCCATTGTATGGAGCGGGGACTCGGCCAAATACCTATCCCGCTCACGGCTACCTGCTGTCGCCGCCGCAACGTCCCTATAAATTCCAGTGGTGTCTATCGTCGTCCAGTAGGATCTATAACTGTGTTATTTATGAGTGTCTTATCTAAGCTCTGCTGTGGCTGGATTTTCTACCAACATCCCTTGCAATCCACTGCCATCCTCCATATAAGGGGGGGATAGATGCTGTAACGGACTTCGCTCCTGTCCGACCCAAGACCAAACCCACCGGCCGCCACCCCAGCAACGCCCTTTCGGCCGCTTTCCTCCGCTCCGCTCCGCCCGGTAGATACGCCGATGGAAACGGATTGTACCTCTTCGTCCAGCCCAGCGGAACACGCAGTTGGATTCAACGCCTCGTCGTCCGCGGCCGTCGCCGGGAACTCGGTCTCGGCAGTCTCGCCCTGGTCTCCCTGGCCGAGGCCAGGGAGAAGGCCCTGGCTAACCGCAAGCTCGCCCGCCAGGGCGGAGACCCTCTTGCCGAGAAGCGCCGCGCCGAGGGTATCCCCACCTTCGCTGAAGCTGCCTCGCGTGTGCTGGAACAGAAGCGGGACGGCTGGCGCGGCCGGCGTCACCACCGCGAGTGGATGTCCAGCCTGAGGCGGTTCGCCTTTCCCCGCATCGGCAAGATGCCGGTCTCAGAGGTCACCAGCGCCGATCTGCTTGACATCCTCACCCCCATCTGGCACCGGAAGGCCTCCAGCGCCCGGCGGGTGCGCCAGCGCCTGCGTGCGGTCCTGGAATGGGCCGTAGCCATGGAGTACCGGATCGACAAACCCTGCGACAGGATCGCCCCGGTCCTGGGACCTCAACATGACGTTACCGAGCACATGCGGGCTTTGCCGCATAGCGCCGGCGTGTCCTGATGGACGACTGGGCGCGTTACCTGGCCCGGGGAATCGGTTGCCCGCGCCAAGTCCAGCGAGGCGACCTCGCCCGGGGCAAGCCAGCTTGAGCAGGACAACGCGGGTCCAGTTCTTCGGTATTTCAGCCTTCCCGCCAGGGATCACTGTGGAGGGAGCGACCCCGCCGAGGGGAGGGTTAATCGCGTGCCACTGTACGCGCCGGTTAACCCTCGCCGGTGATGCACCAGCAACAAAAATGGTGGGGTCGCTCCCTCCACCAGCACCCCTCTCGTACTGCGCGCCGTCCCGCCGGACGGGGGGGGCCACGCGAGGCGCAGCCTCGCTTCGACTTGTCACATTGGGGAAGGGATATCCGTCTCATCCCGCATCCAATGCGGCGTTCGCAGAAAGTCCTTAACCACAACGGCGAGGGTCCGCCCTCTGAGAGACAAGCGTTGTGGTTGTTGAAAGCACGCGCCACCGAGGTTTTTTGGTGGCGCGTTGGTCTGTCTACACCGACTTGACCCCCAGTGGCGGAAATCGTCGATCATTCCACGGTCATCGAGTGAGCCCGTTTCTTGCTCCGTTTGGAGGACTTTCTTAACGACGGCATCGAAACCGCCATGGCGTTCAAGGGTCTCCCAATCGGTGTCAGCGATGGCTTGGCGAAGAACCGCCGCTTCTGGCGTGGCTTGTTTCCGGGACTAAGCTGCCAAGGAGACGGATCATCCCGGGAAGGTGATCGAGGCGCCCCTGGCGCATGTGGTCTGGAACCGGGTCGAGGCGGCCCATGCCCGCTCGGACCTGTTCGAACGAAGGCGTATCCTGATGGACGACTGGACGCGTTTCCTGGCCCAAGGGTCGGAGGAGGACCAGGAGCTGTGAGAGTAACGAGGCCCGTGGATCCTGCCGCTGCGCGTTGCAGCGCATCGAACAGACTCATCAAATGCTCACCAATATTGTCTTTCTATTCACACTACTCTCACGTCGATCCTGCTATATTCCTTAGCCTATCGCCGCCCACGTACTAAAAGAGTGACCTCATGGAATGGTTTGTGATAGCGGTGATCCTCAGCCTGCCGGGGATCATCACTTAAATGTCATACGATCGGTCGAAAGATGACTGACCTCTGGACCATTCTTGGGGCCATTCTTGGGGGTGCGGTGGTCGTGGTAGTCTACATCCTGGTTCTGTTCCCAGAGGCCATCCTGCTGGATCTGGGAGCGTGGTTTTTTTGGCGCAAGAAGAAAAAGTGAAAAGCGAGATCTTCCTGGACTGCTGAATGAAAGATCGCTCTACGGGCTGGCCGGTCGCAGATCTTACCCGACAACAACGCGAAAACTGGAGAGACGCAAGTGAGCTATCCGTTTACCCAAAGTGGGATCTCCACTTTTGCTCCCAATACTTCAGGGGTGTACTGGATTATGAACAGTCAGGGAGGGACCATCTATGTTGGTGAATCTGCTTATATGCAGAGCAGGTTGCTTGACCACCATAACCGTACCTCCGACCAAAGCACGTGCATCTGGAGTTACTACCCTGCTCTATTCAGCTTCAGGGAGCTTCCTTACTACCAGAGACTTCAGGTGGAGCGGGAAATGATAAACCGCTTAAATCCGCCTTGCAACCTGTAGCCATCCCCACTCCATCAATCTTCCCGGTCAGCTTCGCGACGTAGATGTCCAGTCCATTGACGGTGATCACAATGAAGTAGCGGCTGACTCTCACCGTGATCTTGGCGTCGGTGATGCCTGCTTCGTACTTCTGGTTGGGAGCGATGATCCCGAGGGGAAACGCCAAGTGAACCAGTCCCTTGAACCAGATCGTGAGACAGCCCGGGATCAATTTCGTGACGATGAGGACGATTTGCTTCCTCAGCGATGCTATTCTCAAGAACTTCTCCCCGGCCCGGCCTAAATGTAAACCTAAGGAATTGGATATCGGTTCTAGCCCTGAGAAGGAGATTCAATGGCTGTTGAAGAACTTGAAAGATGGATACGGAAACATCTTGGCTATCGACAGGGGAAATTCTAGCCCTCTCCGCTGTGCTCGCAACAATCGTCAGAGAAACATGCAGCCTGTTGGCGTTAGTGCCAGAAAGAGAGCCACCGCATGAAAATTACCACTTTACTGACTTGTCTGGCTTTCGTGTTCGGTTGGGCGACGGAGTTGCTTGCGCAATTCGTGCCCGTAATCGCCAAGCAGAGAAGCATTCACTATCTGATTCAGTCTGACGAAACTGAAGTGGAAGTAATACGAGAGGAGGGCAGTTACTTCCGTTCCTCCACCGGTTCTGTGCTAGATACCCGGTTGCAAATCAAAGGGCCGGATCGAAGACGACACGTATCGGTTCTTATGGATTCGTCGACTCGAAAAACCTATGACGTCGACCACAATCTCAAAGAAGCAATACTGAAACAAGTCAGGCCGGAACCCTTTCGCCCAATTGTGTTGAGGCCTGAGCTTGCAATTGACGAAGGAGTGATTGGAGGGCTGGACTGCCTCGCAATGACCATAGGTTCCCCCGGCAATCCAGAGCGGTCTAGCGGCAAAGTCTGGTGGGCAAAAGACGCGCTACTGGCCGTCAAGAGAGAGAGCACATTTAGCCAAGACCGGGTAGTTTGGGAACTCTACGACATCCGGTTCACCGAGCCCGAACCATCGGTCTTTAGACTTCCGGCAGATTATAAGATCGATGACTCTACATGGACGGAGGAGACCGTCCTTGAGATCTACGCCGCCGGCACTCCGAAGCCTGAAACACCGGCAGGAGCAGAGGGGGAGGTGTCTCGGGCCAAACAGCGCGGCACGCTGCCGGACGTGGCGCTCACGCGGCTCGACGGCGTCGAGGAACGGCTGTCCGACTATCGGGGACGCATTGTGCTGCTCGATTTCTGGGCCACATGGTGCGGGCCGTGTGTTGCGGCCCTGCCGAAGATCCGGGAACTGGTTGCCAAGCTGCCGGCCGACCGGTTCGCCCTCGTCGGGATCAGCGTGGACGAGGAGCTTGGGACTGTGACCCGATTTGTTGAGGATGAGCCGATGCCGTGGACCAACTGGCACGCGGGTGAGGGAAGCGAACTGGCGCGTCTCCTCCGGATCAGAAGCCTTCCGACCTATGTGCTGGCCGACGAGAACGGCAAGATTTTGACCCGTACCGGGGGGCTGATCCCCCCGTTCATTTCCCTTGTCGAAGAGGCAGTGGACCACCTGGGGAAATTCGGAAGCACCCGTAGGCTTGATGTCGAGTCCATGGCCCTGCGCGCCGGTCTGCGCGACCCCGATACTCGGGGTGGGGGGGCAGAAGCCATGAGACCTACCTTCTACAGGATGGCGGTCGTCTTTGGCGTGGCGGCCGTCCTTCTCCTGACCATCGGTTTGCGCGGTCTTCTGACCAAACGACCTTTCCTGTTCCCAGCATGGTGGCTGTTTCTCTTTATCATGCCAATGTTCCTTAGCCCCATGGTTACACTTTACCCATTTTCGTGGCTTTCGCAGACTATGGATTGGATACCCCTTCTGATGCTACTGATCATGGCTGTGTTTATGTGGATTCAACTCAAAGGCTACCTGGCGTTCGGCGTAACCGAGAGATCCTTAAGGGAGGGACTGCTGGCGGCGCTCGAGAAACTGCAGTTGCCCTGCGAAGAGAGCCTCTCCTCGATACGGCTGACCTCGCTGGGAGTCGACCTGCAGGTGGCTATTCAGTCGTGGATGGGAAGTGGACAGATCAAGGTCAGGAAGGGGCACCACGGCCCCCTGCTCAAGGAGATCGTCCAGGCAATGCACACGCACTTCCGCACGTCCGCCGTGGAAACCAATATGATCTCCTGCGTCTTATACCTGATACTGGGGATCATGATGCTTCTCGTGGTAGTGGTCACGGTGTTCCGTTGGGGCCCGCTTTAAACGGTTCGGAGAAGTGGATTCGCCAAGCAATCTCTTTCCTCAATTTGAGCTCCTAGACTGTCCGAAGTGGCTGCTTGGGTTGCGCTGTGCAGAGATAGGGCCACTGAGTCAAGCAGTCGAATCCAATGCGCATTGATCGAGTCTTCGGGTGCAGACCAGCAGGTATTTTCACATCAAGATACTGGTGGCTATCGAGGCGGACCGGCCGATCCTTTTCTACATCAATCCCGGCATTGGAAACTGTAAGGACGTGGCGTCGTATGGGTGGCCACCTTTCAGACGGGGGGTGGCGCACACAGGTGGCGCACCAAGTGGCTCACGCTTTTGACCACCCCATCGCTCCTCTCTCAGAGGGCGGAGCCGGCGCCGCTGTGGTCCAGGTTGTGCCCGGAAACCCGCATTGGAAGCGGGTTGGCACGGATTCCCCGAGTCCCCTGCGGTAAAGCGTAGTGCGGCGCCGGCGCCGCGCGTCCCCGCCTCGCATGGCACGTCGTGGCGTCGCACAGGAGGGGGAGGAAGTGGAGGGAGCGACCCCCCGCTTTTTGGCGCTGGTGCGCCACCGGGGCGGGGTAAGTGGTCCACCCTTCGGTCCACCACTTACCCCGCCCCTCGGGGGGTCGCTCCCTCCACAGTGATCCCTGCGGGAAGGATGAAATGCTGATTTGCCTAAAGCATGTTGTCGATGTGGCGGTTCACGGTTCGGGTTTCAGCAGTCAGGCGCCCCCCCCCCCCCGCGACCTGAGAACTGTGCTCATTCAGACCTTGGTTGGGCAGGGTTTCACCCTTCCGGAGAGTACAGGCCTGGCTGAGGCATTTGTATGGCTCTTACCTCTCGGTCAACCGAATCCGGTTTGGCCCGCAGCGGGACGGTCAGCTTCCCTGACCCCTTTCCAACCTCCTTTTGAATTGCTTCCATGCGGCGAAAAACGGGATGACCTGCGGCGTCAGTTCGTAACGCCCACGCCCGATGTTGCGCACATCCCCCTCCTTGACCAGATTGGACAGCTCGTAGGCAACTGTAACGTGAGGGTGTTTCTCTTTGCTCCCGGTCGCAGCGATCATTAAGTCAATCACCGACCTTTTCATAAGCTGGCCCCGAGTGAATCGGCACGTCCCGTTGCGGTCGCAAATCCGGCAAATCTCACCCAAGACCTGCCCTCTGATGCCTGTCCCTGTCATAGCGCGCTTTCCTCTGTCAACTCCTGAAACAACGGCAACGGATCAGCCGGCGAATCTCAGCAGCCAACACCAAGCAAGGCGTTCGATCAGGTCACTCATCTCCAGGATCATATCAGGCTCGCCGACAGTGGTGTGCGTGCCGACAAGGCTTACCTCAAGCACCGGCACCCCGTCATAGCTTGTCCGACTCACGGCCATCGCTGCCTGGGCCGTCCCCTGAGGCTGGTTGCCATGCCACACGCGTGCGTGCAGCCTGCCATGGTCAACCTTGGCCCGGAGCCAAAACCCCCCTTTGATCGTTACGACCAAGTCGTGCTCAAGGGCTTCGGCAAGTCTCGGCTGCAGTTCGTCGAGCGTTACCCGCGACACGTCATCAGCCGATAAGAGGCACTCCTGTCCCGTCTCAAGGATGCGGCGGACTAAGACTAATTCACCTGGCATTGATTGTCCCGATCCCTCAATTGTCGCTGCCCGCTTGAACTCCGGCAGTCGATCCGACGGCCGAAGTAGACAATCAGATGTTTTAATAAGTTATGTTTACAAATGGACACTTTTAACGATAGGCAGAGGGTGAGCATGGCAGCCTCGGCGATGGTTGGGAAATCCATGGGTGTGCTCTTTTCGGCATTTACCGGCGTGGCGGTCTCGTTAGCCTGTCGAGGATCCAGCCGAGCAGAAACAGGGCCATGAGGAAAGCCAGGATCCAACCGGGAAACGTCATGTGGCCTCTCTTCGGAGGCGGCAACCTTATCGGCAGTCGGAAAACGATTACTCCGATTTTGAGGATTCGATGCGGTTGAACATCTCAGCGGCGAGTTTCCGCGCCTTGGCCACTTCCTCGGCGGTCATCCTCGGTCTGAGCAAGTCCTTACCTCTGGCAGCGTTGGCTTTCCCTTGGGCAGCGGAAAGACTCAGCCAAGCATAGGCTTTCACCCAATCTTTCGGCACGCCCTCACCCAGGTCGTACATGACCCCCAAGTTGTACTGAGCCGAAGCGTTTCCCTGCTCGGCCGCCTTGCGATACCACTTCACCGCCTGCCTGTCTTCCTGCGGCACGCCCTCCCCCTCGTCGTACATGACCCCCAGGTTGTTTTGTGCCGAAGCGTTTCCCTGCTCAGCGGCCAGCCGATACCACTTCGCCGCTTCGGCATAATCCTGGGGCGTTTCCTCACCAAGGTAGTACAAATTACCCAGATTGAGTTGTGCCTTGGAGTCTCCATGTTTAGCAGCCACGCGTAGATTCTCGATGTCCTGGTTTTCAGGACGAGCATTTCGGTGGATCATGGGTTCCATCACCCCCTATTCCTTGCAGCCTTGCCGGATAGGCTGCACTTTCTCCCTCTCTGGCCTACCTGAGTACGCCAGATACTGCCCCAGCCCCGATTTTCGTCTCCGAGGCCGCCGGTCTCCCCCCTGTGGGAAACCTGAGATTTTCGGCCCGAGCGGCGGCAAAATGAGGCCCACATTTGCACTTTGCTGCGTTTTCTCGAGGTCTGGCATACTCTGGTATCCCGGAATTTGACTCGATCCGATGCTGTCCGGATGCGTCTCAGTGTTCGCTGCCAAGTCGCTTGCCCTCAACTATCCACCGATCCCCATCCCGCTCTGCCCTGGAGATCTGGAATTTCCCTCGGCGGCCATGTAGCTTCGAGTAACGGGAAACTTTTGCGCCGGTTCGCATAGTGAAACGCGTTCCATCAGGAATTTCCTCAACACCAATGACTATGGCGGTGGCAATGACTGGATCAGGTCCCAGCAAAAGGACTATCTCACTTTTCTTTAGCTTCATCGTGAAGCCCCGAAGATCCTCGAGCTTTGCCGGGTAGACTGCATTTGCCCGGCCCCTGACATGCCTCAACCCCTAAGTTGCCTCCTGTGACTCTCAGGAGGACGGCTCCCCCCGCCACCGCCCCGAACCCCGTGCTCGTTACCGGCCTTCCCACCGGCCCCGACTCCGGGCTCAGCGACGCGATCGCCGGCCTGCCTCCCCCGGACACCGGGACGCCCCCAGCCGTCCGAACAGGGTGTCTTCAACTCGCCGGATATCCCGCTTATATGACTCAAGACGGGTGAGACCGGAAAACCGAACGCTTGTAACAAAAAAAATTCTCTCTAGCCCAAAAAAAATTAGCCTTCTTTGGGCAGACTCATTCCAACGCGAGTTGGCCGCTGCTTCCTGGCCGGAGTCCAGCGTGCGGAGATTGAGGCCGGGGGAAAACCTCCCAGGGCGAGCGTCGTGGTGGAATGTGTCGTGACCAACTGGAAAAGGAATCGAAGGCCGGCCGATCAGGGGTTGGGGCAGGGATAATGGAGTAATATAATGGAAATTGCGCTCTTTACAGGAGCCGGACTGTTTGCATGGTCGAGGTCCACAGGAACAAAAAAAAGCGCCTCTCTGCCATCCGGGTCATGTGTGACTCCCCGGTGGTGGGACAGGTCATGCGGACAATTTGCCGAATCCCTGACATCAAGGTCGATCTGGTTTTCTGGAGACAGACTCGTCCCGATCGATCTCGGTCCACACCGACTCAGTCGCCTTCCGGCAGGGACACGCGAGGCGAAGCCTCGCATGGCTTTCTCGTAGCGGACGCGGGAAATCCGTGTCGTCCCGCGTCTGATGCTGCGTTTCGTGAATGCCCAGAACCACAACGGCTGGGGCTCCGCCCTCTGATAGTGCAGAGTTGTGGTTATCAAAGGTGTGCACCATCCAGGTGAATAACCTGGCCTCTGTAGAGTATTCACCCATAGGACGGCATCGCCTTGACCCCCAAAGGCGGAAATCGCTGATCATTTCCCTGCCGTGCCGCATGGGCTCTGCTCGACCTTCCGGAACTGGTCAGGTTGGGACGGATCATCCCCCGGTACAGAGTCCAGAAAGTTCCAGAGACATCTACTAAAGTATTGTAAGTAGACCGTTATGAGTCACTTATGGTATATTGGCGTCTATTGATGTCCAGGGTGTTCCTGGACTGAAAGGGTGATCTCAGGGGTGATCTCACAGGGGGTGATCCGGTGACTCGTTACCGCAAGAAACTCTCCGCCGCCTTCGTCCGCACTGTCGAGCAGCCCGGACTCTACTGGGACGAGCATGGGTTGATCCTAAGGGTCAAGCCCGCCGGATACAAGCAATGGATCCAACGGCTCTTCATCCACGGCAAGCGCCGCGAGCTGGGTCTCGGCTCTCTTCGGCTCGTGACGCTGGCCCAGGCCCGGGAGAGGGCCATCGCCAACCGCAGGCTGGCTCGCTCGGGCGGCAATCCCCTGGCCTCCCGGCGCCACTCCGTCCCGACCTTTCAGCAGGCCGCCGCCAAGGTCTACGCCATGTACCGGCCCAACTGGAGAAGCGACCATCATGCCGCTCAGTGGAAAGGCAGCCTGCGCAGCTACGTCTACCCCAAGCTGGGCCGGATGCGGGTGGACGGGATCAGGACGGCCGATGTCATGGCCGTCCTGTCGCCGATCTGGAACACCAGGCAGGCAACGGCCCGGCGGGTGCGGCAACGGATCGGCACGGTGATGAAGTGGGCCATTGCCCAGGGCTACCGGATGGACAATCCGGCCGGGGAGTCGCTCGGGGCCGCGCTGCCGAAACAGGGCGGCATCCAACGCCACTTCAAGGCGCTGCCCTACGGGGAGGTGGCCGGGGCGATCCAGACGGTGCGGCAATCCGGGGCAGCCGTGACGGTCAAGCTCGGCTTCGAGTTTCTGGTCCTGACTGCCTGCCGGTCGGGGGAGATGCGCGGGGCGCGCTGGGCGGAGATCGACTTGGAGGCGGGAGTGTGGACGGTTCCCCCGGAACGGATGAAGCACCAGAGAGAGCACCGGGTCCCGTTGTCCGCGGGAGCGCGGAGGATTCTGGCTGAAGCGAGGCGGATTGACAGATCGTCGGATCTGGTCTTTCCGACTCCGGCCGGTGGCCCACTGCCGGACCGCGACCTCAGCACCCTGCTGCGGGAACTGGGCATCGGTGCCGTGCCGCATGGGTTCCGCTCCTCGTTCCGGGACTGGGCGGGGGAGCGGACCGATGCGCCCCATGCGGTGATGGAGGCGGCGTTGTCGCACGTGGTCCGCAACCAGGTGGAAGCGGCCTATGCCCGCTCGGACCTGTTCGAGCGCCGGCGTGTCCTGATGGAGCAGTGGGCGGTGTACTTGGGCGCGGTCCGGAAACCGGCCGCTGCATGAGTTGCCCCCTCTCGTTCGTCCCCCCCTGTAGTCAGTGTTCCGACCCGGGCTTCGCCGCCTCTATGACGGCCTTCCCGCCAGGGATCACTGTGGAGGGAGCGACCCCCGCCGGGGCGGGGAGGTGGTGAATTTTGGCGTGCACCACCTCCCCCTCCCCGGTGCCGCACCAGCGGCAAAAATGAGGGGGTCGCTCCCTCCACTTCCTCCCCCTCCTGTGCGGCGCCACGACGCGCCGGGCGAGGGGGTGGACACGCGATGCCGACGCCCCACGGGGCTTTACCCCATAGGATTTGGGAAATCCGTGCCAACCCGCGTCCAATGCGGGTTTCCGGGAACAGCCTGGACCACGGCGGCGAGGGCTTCGCCCTCTGAGAGTGGAGCGTTGGGGCGGTCCAAAGCGTGAGCCACCTGGTGAGCCACCTCGGTGAGCCACCCCCCCTTTGTAAGGTGGCCACCCATACGACGCCATGTCCTTGACCCCCGGAGGCGGAAATCGTCGATCATGTCGCGGCCGTTGGAGGCCGGGCTTTCCTGCTCCCGTTGGACGATCTTTTCCATGACGACATCGAGGCCGCCGTGGCCTTAGACCGTGTCCTGCACCCGGAATCCGCGAGCTTTGCCGGGGGCAGGCTGGACTTTCTCACTCCCTGGCATAGCAGAACACCCCGGGACGCCTCCTGGACCGATTTCCGTCTCAGGGACCGCAGGTCCCGCCGCCTGTGGGGAAACCGGAATGGCCGGCCCCGACAGGGAACCGCTCGACCGTGGGGCTCTGGGCGTGGTCGCAACGCGGTCCGGGCCAACTGTCCCGATGCAACTGTTCGGTCAGGCCGTGATGGCTTGGACCCGGACAAGGTTGGAGGTGCCTGAAATCACAGGCGATCCGTCGGTTCAGCTCGCTACGCCTCCCCCGGACAGCGGATGGACTCCACGGCTTGGGCGAACAGTTACTGGTGGACAGGTCTTACGATGTTGCAACCCCCGAGACTCTGCGTCCGAGACCGTCGAGCGGGGTGGTAGGCTGCCCCTGGGTTCGGATCGGAGATATCGGGTTGTGAGCATCCTCCAGCCTTGCCCTTCTCGGCCTCTGGCCATCTGTGGTCTACTGTTCTTCGAGTGCCTCATCAGTGAGGGCGCGCAGCCGGTCATAAAGCGGTGTGCGGGGGAAATGCAATTCCACGGTCCCTGGCCTGGACAGCGGTTCAGAGTCTTCGTGATCCTCCTTCCCTGTAGCTTCTCACAGAGTTGCTCAAATCACTGTCCAAAGAAATCGTGGGGCGGGGGATGTTGAGCGCCGAGCAATCTCCGCGTCGCACAAGAGTCCGTTGTCCGCAACAATAGTAGGCAGACGGTCCGCATGAACGATGTGGTAAATCTTCGGCTCGTCAGGCACCGGCATGGTCAGTCGTCAAGTTCTCCCGATCGCATGCCACGCCGGGCGGGGTTGCGCAGGCCAGCCGTTTCAGGTCGTGTTCGGTGGTGTCGGAGGTCACGTCAGTCTATTTTTCGCGAGCCTACGATTCCTACGCGAGACGTTCCAATTTACCAAGCCATTCCCCGAAATGCTCACATTTCATTCGCAGAGTAGGCAATCCGATCTTCTCAGCCACAATGGGACCCGCGGACGCCTTCATTCTTCCATATTCTGGTATTTCATCAGTAATTCGCTTCGACGGGGCGGTACTGATTCCGTCATTGATGCGCTCCGGAGACTCAAAGCCAGAAGCCACCTCCACAAGTCTCCGTATCCCGACACTGCGATCGTAAAACTGGGAGTGGAACTTCTGCGGATCTGACAACAATAGCGTCTCGAATTCGTGAAGTTGTAGATAGGGAATGAATCGCGAATCAGAGATACATTCGCTCAGAGCGTCCTCCAAAATACCGACGCGCTCATAGGGGTCTGGCCTTCGTGCAGCGTCCTGGAAACCGGGAAAGTCTCTCGGTAACCCATACAAATCAAACATGGTTGTGAAGCGTACGTCTGGGTGCTGGTCCTCCATCATCCAAGCATTGATGTCTCTCTTCGCTTGTGCATAGTTCCCGATACCCCCGCGATGCCTGACGCCGCGCCTACGACTCGTCATCACACACCGGGCTTTCACCCAGATGGACAGATTCGCCAAGTGGGGGCACAAGGTCCGATTTACGAAAGTCTCTTCGGTTTGTCCTTCAACGATGAAATGTAACCTTACGGCCATTACGGTCGCCCCCCGAGTACGTTCTTTTCCCACAACTCGGAAAGTGTATAGTCGTTGAGCCACTCTCTCAGAGCCTCGGTACCCAGCCGTCGGAATATGGATTTTCGGCCCTCACGCTTGACCACGACGATGTCCTCCGGCTCGAAGCAGTCGACGAACGCCGTAGACTGAGTGGCGACAATGACTTGGACCCTCGTGGACACGGCCCGTATCAGGCCACCGACCACAGTAACGGCGTAGGGGTGGAGTCCAAGCTCCGGTTCGTCCAGAATCAAAACGTCCGGCAAGTTCTCTTCCGGTTGAAGGAGAAGCATGACGAGCGCTATGACCCGCAACATGCCGTCCGAAGCCTGCGAAACATCGAACACCTGGTCACTATCTCGTTCACGCCAGGCAAGCAGCAGATGACCGTTCTCAGGTTCCAGTTCAAAATCCGAAAAGAAGGGTAGGATCAGGCGGACGGTATCTACAATCCGCTGGTAACACCTGCCGTCTTCCTCCCTCAGGCGAAGCAGGACCGGCGCGATATTGGCCGCATCTTCCTTTAGGTAACGGTTGTCGTTCACGCTCCACTTGCTCCGGACGCGGGCTGTGGCCGACGTGTTGTGAAATTGGTATAAGACTATCTTCCTTAGAACGTTTCGAATGAAGCGGGCGGTATCGTCCTCGGCGGCCCTGTCCAGGAGTTGCGGAGCGCGGTGACCGGCCCCCGTTTCTCGCCAAGGTGCAATACCGCCGTAATCATTGCGAGAGAAGCGGTAACGCTCATCAGCAAAAATAAACGTATCGCCAGCCGCAAATACCAACCGGAAGGCATATTGGTTCTCGCCTGCATCGGTCTTAATCGTTAACTCGGCTTCAATCTCATGGGTCCTGTCCGAGCCGTCGTGCAAAAGTTTGCTGGCTCCACCATGTTGCGCCACGTGAAATTGAAGATTGTCAGGGTCCGCCAGCATCCAACTCATCATACGAAAGAAAGAGATGAAGTTGGACTTGCCCGCGCCATTGGGTCCAATGAGTACCGTCAGGAGACCAGGCTCGAAGCCATTTAGTTCTTGAATGGTCTTGAATCCCTTAAGGGTTATGGCATGAAGCTTGTTTCTCATAATCTGTCCCCTTTCCCTGTAGCCGCGACCGCCTCCATTTTCGTCTCACAGGTGGTTGGTCTTGCCGCGTGCAGGGGAACTGAAATTTTGAATTCGATCCGCGGGAAGAACAGTTCCGAAAATCGCCTGTGCTGCAATATCTCCAGGCCTAGCAATTCAGAACACCTCGACACCTCTAAAAGCGATGCCGCAGCTTCCGACGCTGAAGACCCCCTGAGTGCTAAGGAATTGCCTCATCTGCGTCCCGGAAAAGGTACGACACAACCGCCCTAGTGTTCGGCAAGATATCCCAAGAACGCTCGCCTCGGACATGCCCTCGGTGCAACACATCATTGCCATGCTTCCTAATCTGATCCGCCATCTCATGACGCCTCCTTAAGTGTACGCCCCTTAATGATCCCGGAAACCATGACCACAAGGAACCACAAGGTGCCTGTCCATGCTGAAAGTCTTCCCACAGACGGCGCGTCTGTGGTCCCTAAGAAAACCAAGTCCAACTGAGTGATGTCCTATCTCAGTCCCATTTATGGCGGTTCTTACATCTTCGAGAGTAATTGCTGCTTCTTGGTCTGAAACTCATCCTCCGTGAGAATGCCTTGCTCTTTGAGTTCGGCAAGCTTCTTGATCTGATCCGGTACGTCACTTGAGGGCAAAAGTAATTCCTCATTTTTGCCGATCATTGCTTTTACATGTTTCACCAAATCAGAGACTTGGCCGAATTTTATCCACTTCATCGAGAAGGTGTTGCCAGACGCAATGACTTGAATACTGTGCCCCCTAATGCCTTTACTCAACTCAATGGAACTGACGTTCGAATAAGGCATTATCTCAAATTCGAAACCTGCTATCTTCCTGGAGAAGTACACCAACCGCTTGTTGGTTGCGATCAGGACAGCGACTCCGAGTGAATCCGTAGCACCCATTACAGTAGCGATGAACTCTTCCCCGGTTTTAAGCGTAAAATGTTGTGCTGCTTGCTTTAGCAAACTATCAATTGTGTCCATCGTGCTCCTCCGTTTCAGTATCCTCTGCCGTCTCCTCCCAGCCATCCTCCCGCCTTGCCCCTCTCGGCCTGAGGGCCGTTTGTGGTCCGCTGTTCTTCGCTGTTGGCTTCTTATCCGACTCGACAGCCTTCCCGCTGCCCCACTTCGGTCGCTCCGCTCCCCGCGGGGCAGCGCTCGGACCCTGCCACTTTCGGTGCCCAAAACCTTGCCATTTTCAATGCCCATTGACACTGCCCTTGTTGTTGAGGACGCGGGGACAACCCCGCTTCCCATGCGGGTTTCCCAGTATAGCCTGAACCACAGCAGAGGAAAGGCACCCTCTGAGAGAAAGATCTCCAGCTGATTCGATGAACAGATTGGGTGAATATTGAAAATGACGTTCAATCTTCACCTTTTCTTGACCCCCCGCTTGACCCCCGGAGACGGAAATCGTTGATCATTCCTGCGTCGGCCGAGGCCGCCGTTTCCGGCTCCGATTGGAGGATCTCCCTGTGACGGCAACGAGGCCGCCAGAACGTTCGATTGGAACGGTAACCCCGCCGAGATCCTGCTAGCCCCGTCAGCCACCGGAGAGCAGCACGCCGCCAGCCCCTGGAACCGCCCGCCGTTTTCGATTAACCTTACCCCGCACACCAACCCCACAGGAGCCCCGGGTTGCTGTAGGAATCAAGGGGAGCCCGCATAAGCAAGGAGCAGAGTATGGATTCTGAATCGGGCTGGATGGTTCACTGCAAGGCGTGCGGAAAACGTGTCTCCGGAAACGCCCTGGTCTGTCCGCACTGCGGCAAAGTCGGGCCGCGGCCGAACCCAGACGGTGCCTGGATGATTCCCTGCCGCGAGTGCGGGAAAGAGGCTTTCGGGTTTGCGCGTCACTGCTGGAACTGCGGGGCGAAGAAGCCCGGCGAGAGACCGCTATCCCGAGGGTGCTTGATATTCGCTTTCGTTGCTGTGGTCCTGGTCTTCATGGTGTGGTTGTGGGCTTTTATTGGAACCTAGGTGGCCGCGCCGCAGAAGCTCGCCACCGAGCTCAGGGAGCGTATCGATTCCTCACAATCCTGGTAGTTAAACCGCCCACTTTCGATCTACATATGTCAACCAGGTAATACTCGGAACCGTGGTATCTGCTAGGCCAGAAAGCGACAAAGTCTAGACTACCAGGCAAAGCGAGAGGACTGAGGGGAGAACAAGATGGAGGTCACCAAGACTTTATTGGCAGTGTCCACGCACGCGTTAAAATCCGAGGAACGTCGACTCAGACCACGTTCGGAGAGACTTGGGGAACCGCTTTGGCCTTGGACTGTCCGGGGGTACCCCAACGAGGATTGGATTCGTTTTCCTCTAGTCAGGGAACTCTCTGACCGGTTTCCTGAATTGGAGATTCAGGTAGAAGCTAAGCAGGTGGAAACTGACGCTGACAAAGTTACCTACCTCGACCTGTTGATTCGCAGTCACGCCGCCGTGGAATTGAAGGGACCCTATGAGATCGTAGAGAACTTCCCCTCAAAAGATTACAAGAAAATTCTAGAAGATTTTAAAAGGCAGCATAGGCGGGCGACGGGCAAGAAAGCGGCAAGGGAATCCAACCTGAAACACTTCGTCCTCCTGATCCTGCATGCGCCCAAGGAGATATTCTATTCCGGCTTCTTTCAAAAATGGCTTGCCCAACTGGAATCGGATGTCAAGAAGCAAAATCGCGGTATTTGTGTCAGGTTGCAGCCGTCCAAACCGCTCGTCCTCAATGGTGAAGACCCGTGGCTTATGGAAGTGTGTCTCTACAGCGTTTATTGAACAGTAGTTTCCACTTCCAAAAAGTAAACGCACTTATTGGTCAACAGCACGGGCGACGAGCTTGAGGCTAACAGGATCGTGCCCCTTCCTGCCGGCGACCGAAAATAGCTGGGACTGAACCGCTGGCGCGACCGTAGCTATGGGCATTGCATGGCCGAGTCAGGATCTGCTCGACGGCCCCGGACTCAGGAATGATACTCGGCTGACCTGTTCGCCAAAGCTTGGTTCAAAGTAGCTCTCATTCCCGAACGCATTCGCTATTTCCACATCAAGATGCCGGTGGCTGTCGAGCCGGACCGGGTGATCTTTGTCTAATTCGACCTGGGAACCCGAAGCGAGCTTGATTACTGCGGGGCTGCCCACCGGAACCTTTGGGACAAGCTCCACAGGTCCGGCCGGCGTGTCGAGGTGGTTGCGGTCGCCTGGGAGCAGCAGCTCCTGGACCGCGCCGGCCGGAGGCTCCAAGCCTGGACGGTCGGAGACATGAGCGAGGACGAAAAAGAGGTCCTCATGCTGCGCCAAGGCCGCCTCGATCACCTCCCAGGGATGGTCCGACTTCAGCCATTCAGGAATACCGATCACGGTCGTGTTCCCCCCAAACGCGGGGATGAATCGGAGCAAGAAACGGGCTCACTCGATGACCGTGGAATGATCGACGATTTCCGTCTCTGGGGGTCAAGCAGATGCCGTCAGGTGGGCCGCCACCTTTCCGATGGAGGGGTGGCGGTCTAACATGGCGGCGATCCTGCTACGCACAACGCCTCTCTCTCAGAGGGCGGTCGCCTCGCCGTTGTGGTCCTGGACTCTCCCGAAACGCCGCATCAGACGCGGGACAACGCGGATTTCCCGCGTCGGCTGCGGAAAAGCAAAGCGAGGCTGCGCCTCGCGTCTCCCCCCTCGCCCGGCGAAACGGCGCGCCGCACGAGAGGGGTGCTGGTGGTGAGAGCGACCCCACCCTTTTGACCGCTGGTGCGCCACGGGGGCGGGCAAAGGTGGCGGCCAGGGTGGCGGCCCTTTGCCCCTCGTGCGGGGAGGTCGCTCTCACCACATTGATCCCTGGCGGGAAGGCCATCGAGCCCCTTGCGCGCTCATGGTGGATGAGTGTCTCCCCGTGTAGCTTTGTAACCTGTTTGTTGCTTTATGTGTTGTCATGTATCTTATGTTGCACCGTGTTCCACTTCCTATCCGCGTCTTTTCCGAAACCCGTCAACGTCTCCAGCTCCTCCGCACCCAGCGGCCCCTCAACCTCGGCTCCTGGCTACGCGCCCTCATCGAAGAGCCCCGCGACCGCGAGTTCGGCGCCGCTCCCACGGATGCGAATGAGCTTGTCGTGTTGGTCAAGCCCGCGCCCCTCGAACCCATCCCTGGATGGACCCCGGCCAGACTGATGCTCAATGAAGTCGGGCCGAAAGCCCAACACGTCATCGAGAATAGGTCTTGCCCTGGCCCGAAAGCGTCAGCTGTTAGGTTTTGTAACAGTTCGGTCAGGCCGTGATGCCTTGGACCCGGACGAGGTTGGAGGTGCCTGCAATCACAGGCGATCCGTCGGTTCTGCTCGCTACGCCTCCCCCGGAAGGCGGATGGACTCCACGGCTTGACCGAACGGTTACCGGTTTTCATGCAGCAAAACGGATTCCGAGACCGCCTTGACAGAGGGTGATCTATGGGGGGACTACAAGCCGCTGTATGCGATATAAGTATATTATAATACATGCGTTATGAGGATTCAAGGGCTGTCGGATCATCCCCGGGAGGTGATCGAGGCGGCCCTGGCGCATGTGGTCCGCAACCGTGTCGAGGCGGCCTATGCCCGCTCCGACCTGTTCGAGCGACGGCGTGTCCTGATGGACGACTGGGCGCGTTACTTGGCCCGAGGGATCGGTTGCCCGCGCTAAGCCCAGTACCGGGACTTCGCCCCGTGCCGGCCAGGGTGAGAGCCAGGCTCCAAGCTCCCGGGAGAGAGAGAAGGGAGCGGCGGGGGTGATGGGGGGGGCAAGGGGGAGTTCCCCCCGGTCGGGGGTTCGAAGGGGCCGGAGCCCCTCGCCAGCCCCAATGTATTACAGTGCGCCGTGGAAAGGCGCCTTCTTCTGGCGGGTGCGAATCCCGCCCAACAACTGTCGCTCCGGTTGGTAGCAGCCAGGGCGGATCATGGAGGTAACGATATGGTCTGAAGCACTCTGGTGACAAAGGGCCGCTCTGAAGCGGTTCAGCGACCATGCGGGCCGGAACGCGAGTGAACGTCGAGCAGGCCTCGAAACAGGGCGATACGGAAGCCGACCCTCCTGTAATTAGGGGAAGGCCGTTGGCGGATGGGGAAGAGAGCGACGCGGGCACCGATCCGCTTCCGTCGGGGTAGTGACGCTGGCACGCATGGAAGGGGAAGAAGGCAGCAACACGGGAAGCCCTGGGGGAGATGCGGCACACATCAACCGGGACCCCGCGAGGGGCAGGCCGGGCCATCAGGGTGGCGGAAGGGTCCGTAGTACCGGAGAAGCCGGGTAACGCCGGTGGAGGGAAGGGACCCTGAGTTGAGAGCAGCATGGAAAGGAGGCAAGGCGTGGCCACTGACAAGAGTCTAACAGGGTCAGAGGGGGTTCGGAAATTCCAGACCATGCACCATGCGAAAGCGAAGGAGAACCCCAAGCGGCGGGTCGGCCGGGGTGGACGGGGAGGGCATCAAGGACATCGAGGCGTATGGGGTGGAGGGCTGGCTGGGGGAACTGGCGCGGGACCTGAGGGAAGGGACCTACGTACCGAAGCCGGTGCGGCAGGTGCTGATCCCGAAGAAACAGCCCGGCAAGTTCCGGCCTTTGGGCATACCCTGCATACGGGACCGGGTAGCGCAGACGGCGGCTTTGCTGGTGTTGGAGCCGATCTTCGAAGCGGACCTGGAACCGGAGCAGTATGGCTATCGGCGGGGGCGGAGTGCCAACGACGCGGTCAAACGCGTGCATGAACTCCTGCAAAGGGGTTACCAGGAGGTGGTTGACGGCGACCTGTCCAACTACTTCGGCGAGATTCCGCATGCGGAGCTGATGAAGAGCATTGCCCGGCGCGTGAGTGACGGGAGGATGCTCAAGCTCATCAAAGCATGGCTGGAGATGCCGGTGGAGGAGGACGACGGGAAGGGTGGCAGACGCCGCACGAACCGAGGGCGCTGGGAGCGGAAGGGGACACCGCAAGGAGCCCCGATCTCACCCTTGCTCAGCAATCTCTACATGCGGCGCTTCGTTTTGGGCTGGAAGGTGCTGGGTTATGCCCGGCGCTTCTGTGCGGAGATCGTCAACTATGCGGATGACTTCCGTGTACTCGGCAAGGCACCGGCGGCAGAGATGCTGACGGCGGTCAAGCGGATCATGGAGGAGCTGAAGCTACCGGTCAACGAGCGGAAGACCCGATGCTTGCGGTGTCCCGAGGAACCGATGGGGTTTCTGGGATATCGCATCGGACGCAACTATCGCCCCAAGGGGAGAGGAGCCTACATCGGCACTCGACCCAGCAAGGCGAGTGTCCAGAGCATCTGCCGCAAGATCAGCGAGTGGACGGCGCCGAGGAACGGGACGCTGCTTCGAGGACAGATGGTAGAACACCTGAACCGGGCGATGACCGGGTGGGCGAACTACTTCGTTCTGGGGCAGGTGAGCCCGGCCTACCGAGCGATCGACCGCCACGCGGGCGGGCGGCTGCGTCAGTGGCTCTGTCGGAAGCACAAGGTGAGGACCGGGGGGACTGTGCGCTTCTCGGACGAGAGACTATGGAAAACCTATGGACTCACTTGCCTGGGGTCGAAGCCACAGAGCCTTCCGAGGGCGAAGGCATGATCTTGACTGAAAGCCGGATGCGGGAAAACCGCACGTCCGGTTTGATGAGCGGGGGCGAGGAAACGCAGCGAGGAACGAGATTGAGGCACCGGCAAGTGGCGAAAGCCGCCGGCAACAGCGACTCCCTCGATCTAAGGCCGGCGCGCCTCCCCTCGACTCTACTTGGGTAGGCTGGCTCCCCGGCACTACGCGGTGCGGCGCCGGCCCCGCTGTCCCCGCCTCGCACGGCGCGTCGGCGCGCCGCACGAGACGGGTGCTGGTGGTGAGAGCGCCCCTTTTTTCGCCGCTGGCGCGCCACGGAGGAGGGCAATGGTGGAAAGGGGTCTGGACACCCCTTGCCCCCCGCGCGGAGGTCGCTCTCTCCGCATGGCGACCCCAGGACCGCTGAGCGAGGCGGCCATTCCGGTTTCCCCACAGGCGGGGGGACCTGCGGTCCCTGAGACGGAAATCGGTGCAGGAGGCGTTCCGGGGTGCTCTGGCATTCCAGGGGCCTGGAAATCCCAGCCTGCCTGGCAAAGCTCGCGGATTCGGGGGGCAGGACACCGTCGAACGCCATGGCGGCTTCGATGTCGTCATGGAGAAGATCGCCCAATAGGAGCAGGAAGACCCGGCCTCCAACGGCCGGGAAATGATCGACGATTTCCGCCTTGAGGAGGTCACTCAGATGCCGTCAGATGCCGTCGTACAGGTGGACCACTTACAAAGGGGTAGTGGTCCACCTAAGTGGTCCACTTTTCGGGCAACCCCAACGCTTCTCTCAGAGAAGGCGAAGCCCTCGCCGTTGTGGTAGGAGATGTTCCCGAAATGTCACATCAGACGCGGAACAGCAAGCATTGTCGGCGTCCGTTGCGAGAAAGCCATGCGAGGCTGCGCCTCGCGTGTCGCGCTCCCGCCCGGCGCGTCGGCGCGCCGCACGGGAGGGAAGAAGGTGGAGTGAGCGCCCCCCCCTTTTTGAGCGCTGGTGCGGCACGCGGGAGGGGGAAGTGGTCCACTGAGTGGTCCACTTCCCCCTACCCTTTTGGGGGGTCGCTCACTCCACAGAGATCCCTGCGGGAAGGCGGCCGACCCGGTGTGGACCGGATCGATCGGGACGTGGCCTGCTCCCGGAAAGCCAGACCGGCTTTGATGTCAGGGATGCTTTAGATTCTCGCCATGACCTGCCCCACCACCAGGGAGTCACACAGGGCCCGGATGGCCGGGAGCGGCCAGCTATGTTCCTTCGGACCTCGATCATCCAAACCGCCTGCCTCATGCAAGGAGTGCAACGTAATCTCCTTTAGATTACTACCTTCTCCTTCCCCCATCGCCTGATCGATCGCCCTGCACCCTTTCCCTTCCCGTCGTCCCGACAAACCCCGCCATGATGCCTGCCCCGGGGCGTGTTTCCCAGGATCAACCTTCGCACGCGTGACTCCGTTCAGGACTAAGCGGAAGTTTCTGCTGGACTGTTTTGCGGCACAGTGGGGGATTTCAGGGCCGATCAGACCAAAAACAAAGAGGCCCAGAACAAAATTTATTACCACAACCGTTCGTTTTCCAGCATTCATCCGTCTTCCATACAACAACCACAATTAGCGAAGCTGTCCCTTTCCACGGTGTACGACGCTTCAGGGGTTGCCGACACATTCAATACTGAGGACCACGAAAGTGAAAAATCAGCCGACAGAAATGACCAGCGGCTCAGCCGGTCGTGTTTCCTGCCGGAGCGGTTCCCCGACGCCTTCAATCCACGGGCTCTGCCATCCGTGCCAAGCCACTGTTGACGAAGTTGTTCCTCCCTCGCCATGCAGGATAAGGGCTGCAGCCTCCAAACTGCGGCGAGCGCCGGCAGGCGCACGCTTCATGGCGTCAGTCACGGTCGTGCTGCTGGGGTTGCTGCCTACAGCCACGGTCGAGGGGCAGGGCAAGGGACTCTTTTCCGCGGTCGAGCCGGTGGCAGCGCGGACCCGGACGCCGGCATCGGCCTCAACTGGCGCCACCACGCATCGCCGCCGCCTAGTGGCGATTGACTTCGGGATGCTCAGCCGCGCGCGGGCGGCCGCCTCCCGGCGCCAGAAGCCGGGGTCAGCGAGACGCAGGATGCCGCCCGCAACCCTGACCTTGAATCTGTTCCAGGATGTCGTGTTGACAGGGATCGTGGAGCGTACAGAGCCGACCTTTTCCGGCGGCTATTCGGTTTCGGGCCGGCTGGCCGGCGAGCCGCTGGGAACCATGACGCTGGTGGTCAACGGTGAGACGGTCGCCGGCGCGGTGCGGACGCTCCGCGGAACCTACCGCATCCGGTCCGCCGGCCGGGGGCGGTACGCCATCAGCCAGGTCGAGGAGCCGCCGCTCAACTGCGGAGTAGAGGAGCCCCGTTCCGAGACCGACCACGAGCACTGATGAACCCAATGTCAAAGGTCTGACCGCTCATGCAAGACTTCAGGTGGCTGCTACGGGTTCTTCTGGCGGTGCTGCCGCTCAGTGCGGCAGACCACGTCCATGCCCAGAATTCTGTCGCCACCGACAAGGCGGCGCTGGTCGCGCTCTACAACGCCACGGACGGCGCGAACTGGACGGTCAACACCAAATGGACGAGCGAGGAGACGCTGTCCTCGTGGCACGGCGTGACCACCGACAGTGACGGACGCGTCACGGCCCTGGCGCTGAACGACAATGGCCTGGACGGCACGCTGCCGGCCTCGCTGGGCAACCTGAGCGAGCTCGAACAGTTGGATCTGCGGGACAACGATCTGAGCGGTGCGCTGCCCTCGGAACTGGGCAACCTGACCAACCTCACCTCCCTGCTGCTCAACGAGAGCCGGGCATTGACCGGCCCCCTTCCTGACGGACTTCGTGAGTTGTCCGACCTGGAAACCGTGAACATAGAAGACACCGAGCTCTGCGCACCGGGAGACGACACCTTTCAAGCGTGGTGGGAAACGATCTCCAAGACGGGGCTGATCTGTCCGCCGGCCGAGCAGTCGGTCATCGACGTGGCGGTCTTCTACACGCCCTATGTGCGCGAGGCCTGGGGAGGTACCGAGGAGATCGAAACGCGGATCGATCTCATGGTTGCGGAAACCAATCAAGCCTACATGGCAGGAGGAGTGAACCAGCGCGTCAGGCTGGTGGCGGTGGAGGAGGTCGAGTACACGCAATCGGACGTCGTTACCGATCTCTCGCGCCTTACGAACAAGACCGATGGCTACATGGACGGGATCCATGCCGTACGGGACCAGTTCGCCGCCGATGCCGTTCTCCTGGTGCGTTCCGGGCTCGGGGCCAATGCGAACCTCATGGCTACGGTGTCAGCCGATTTTGAGCGTATCGCCTTTGCAACCACAAAGGCGAACTCGTTGACTTTCGCGCACGAACTCGGACACCTCATGGGCCTTCACCATGACCGCTACGAAGTATGCGAAAACGGTCGTTGCACGCGCATGGCCTTCCCCTACGCATACGGCTACGTCAACCTGCGGGCATTTGGCCAGGGAACTGCCGCGTCCACCCGATGGCGCTCGGTCATGGCATACGACACCAGGTGTGACGATGCCGGGTTCAGTTGCGAGTGGTTGCTTCGCTTCTCGAACCCGGACCAGATCTACCCGGACCCCGGTGGCGATCCGCTCGGCCAATCCGGCCTGGAGCCATCGGGCGATGCCGACGGCCCGTCCGATGGGGTGCGCGTACTCAACCGGACGCGCGGCTACGTGGCGAACTTCCGTCGCGCTCCGGACATTACCGTGTCCTTTGCCGCGGATCAGCACACGGCGACCGAGGGCGGGACGGCAGCCACCGTCACCTTGAGACTGAGCGGAAAGCCGACCCGTCCGATTTACGTTCCGTTGGTAGCGATGGGCGCCAACGGCGGGACGGTGTACGACTACAAACTGCCGGCGAGAGTCACCTTTACTGCGGAGGAGACGGAGAAGAGCTTTACCGTTGCGGCGGTCGACGATGAGGCCGACGACGACGGCGAAGCGGTAACGCTGGCTTTCGGTGAACCGTTACCCGCTGGCGTGAGCGAGGGCAGCACTGCCGCCGCCACGGTTACCCTCGCCGACAATGACACGGTAACGGATCCGCCTAGCATCCTCAGCGTAGAACTGACCTCCACTCCGGGGCCCAAGGGGGCCTACGCTGCGAGCGACGAGATCGAAGCGACGGTGCGGTTCGACAAGACCGTCCTGGTGACAGGCACGCCGCAACTGACCCTGACGGTAGGGACCAATTCGCGGAAGGCTTCGCACTCGAGCACCGCCGGGGATGTATTGAGGTTCCACTACACCGTCGCTGACGACGACACCGACACCGACGGGGTCAGCATCGCGGCGAACGGCTTGGGTGAGAACGGCGGCACCATTCGTGACGGAGCGGACCAGGACGCGGGCCTGACACACGGTGCCGTTCCGGCCGATTCGGCCCATCGGGTGGACGGTGTCAAGCCGGCGTTTGAGAGTGCCACGGTGGATGCCGACGTGCTGACGCTGGTTTTCTCCGAAGCGCTTGACGAGACCTCTGTCCCGGCCGGCGGCGGATTGGCCGGTGCGATCCAGGTAACGGTTGGTGGCGAGCTGCGTGCAGTGGTCGGTGTGAAGGTGGCGGGAGAGGACGTAAGAGTGCGATTGGACCCGCAGGTGGTCCACGGCGATGTCGTAACAGTGAGCTACACGCCCGGATCGCTCCCGATCCGGGATCTGGTGGGCAACGCCGCGGCGTCCCTTTCCGGCCGTATGGTCACCAACGTCACGGCGGAGCCCGTCTATGACGCTGACGCTGACGGTCTGATCGGAATCACGACCTTGGCGCAGCTCGACGCCATCCGTCATGACATGGACGGCGATGGTGTCCCTGCGAGCTCGGGGGAGACCGCCTATCAGGCCGCGTTTCCGGACGCGTTTGCGGAGCCGGATGCGCGGCTGCGTTGCGGCGGCAGCGGCTGTTCCGGATATGAACTGCTCGCAGACCTCGACTTCGATACCGACGACAGCGGCGGCCCCAGTTCCGGGGACACGTACTGGAACGGCGGTGACGGTTGGGTACCCATGGGTGCCTTCTCTAACTCGTTCCGAGCGACTCTCGAGGGCAACGGCCATACGATCCGCAACCTGTTCATCAAGCGTGCGGCAACCAACTGGATTGGTTTGTTCGCGGCCGTGGGGGGTGCCACGACCTCGGCTCCGGCTGGTGTGGTTCGAGGTGTGGGGTTGACCGCTGTCGACGTAACGGGTAATGACTGGACAGGAGGTCTGGCCGGGCACAGCGGCGGTAGCGTGACAACCAGCCATGTGACGGGTCGGGTTTCGGGAGATGCCTTCGTCGGCGGGCTGGTAGGGACCAGTGGGGGCGAGATTCAAGCCAGCTACTCCAACGCGGAGGTTTCGGGCGAGGATTACGTCGGCGGCCTCCTCGGATTCAATGACGGCACCGTCACAGTCAGTTACGCGACGGGCAGCGTCTCTGTCACAAGCGGGCACGGCGGCGGCCTGGTCGGCCGGAGCAGCGGCGGAAAGATTGTTGCCAGTTACTCCACGGCCCCGGCCCACTCCCCGACAGCCGGCCTGGTCGGCTCCAAGGGAACTGACGCCGTCATCACTTCCAGCTACTGGGATGGGGACACGTCGAGCCGCACGACCGGGCTTGGCAGCACCAGGACCACCGCGTCCCTGCAGGCGCCCACAGGCTACACCGAGATTTATGGGACGTGGAACGTGGACCTGGACGGCGACACTGTGAACGACGATCCTTGGGACTTCGGCACGAGCAGCCAGTATCCGGCGCTGAAGGCGAACTTGGATGGCCAGGGGCAGGCAACATGGCAGGAGTTCGGCTATCAGCTTAGAGAAAGCCCGGCCCTGACGGCGACGGCCGGTGGCGGAAAGGTGGTGCTGGAATGGACCGCGGTGGACGTAACCCACTGGACCCCGGCTCCAAACGTCACCTACATTCTTACCCGCGACGACGGCGCCACCTCGGAGATCCTCGGCGAGGGCCTCAGCGGCTTGACTTTCACCGATACCGACGTGACCGCCGACACGACCTACACATACCAGGTAGCGGCGGTGGTCACGGGCGGCGAAGCGACCCGCAGTGCCCTGGTAGCGGCGACAGCCCTGCCCAACCTGTGGCTGAGCCCGACGGCGAGCGATCCGGTGGCAGCGGTCGAGTCGAGAGCCACTTACAGTGTGACCTTCCAGGGCGCCTGGAACACCACCGTCACGGCCGATGGCGTTCCATCCGGAGCGCATTTCACGACCCTGATCGGCGGAGTTCACAACGCTGGCGTGACTTTCCTGAGCGAGGGCGGCATGGCCAGCGCGGGGGTCGAGTTGATGGCGGAACTTGGGGGAACAAGCACCCTGGCGGATGAAGTCCGGGCAGCCGAGCCGAACGCGCTCGGCGTTCTTCAGGGCAGCGGCGGCAATATCGGCCCCACAAGCTCATCCACCATCAGCACTGTCACGGTTACCACCGACCATCCCCGGGTCACCCTGCTCACGATGGTGGCGCCTAGCCCGGACTGGTTCGTGGGTGTTTCCGGGTTGTCCCTGCTCGATGCGCAAGCGGGCTGGCTGGCATCGCTCACGGCGAACCTGTATCCGTGGGACGCCGGGACCGAGGAGGGGGCCGAGTTCTCGCTGTCGAACTCGGCGACCTCGCCTCAAGGAACCATCACGAGCCTCCGGGGGATGGGGAAGTTCTCGGACGAGCCGATCGCGACCCTGACCTTTACCCGTCAGTCGGTCAACAACGCGCCGACCTTCACCAGCGACACCAGCTTCGATGTAGACGAGAACCAGACTTCGGCGGTAGCCACGGTGTTGGCCGAGGACCCGAACAGCGGTGATGCGGTCACCTATGAGATCACCGGCGGCGCGGACTCCTCGCAGTTTCAAATCGTCGAAGCGACAGGCGCGCTGACCTTCAACACGCCGCCGAACTACGAGAGACCGGCGGACGTCACCAGCACGGATCCCGCCAACGAAGCGGCGAACAACGAGTACATCCTGACCGTGACGGCGACCGGCGGCACGGGTGACCGGGCGCTGACGGCAGAGCAGATGATCACGGTGACCGTGCGTAACCTGGAGGAAGCCGGAACGGTCAGCTTCTCGAAGTCCGGGACAGCCATCAGAGCGAGGTTGAACGATCCCGACGGCGGTGTGAGCAGCGCGAGCTGGCAATGGGCCAGGTCTTCGGACCGCACCACGGGCTGGGTGGATATCACAGGCGCGACGTCGGCGCGCTACACGCCGGCCAGCGACGACAAAGAGATGTACTTGCGCGCCACGATGTCCTACAACGACGGGCAGGGTTCCGGCAAGCAGGCGCAGGGTGTAAGCACCAACGAGATCGCCCCGCCCGATCTCGAGATTACAACCCTCGTCTCCGGCCTGAGCATTCCCTGGGGCATCACCTTCGCCCCCGACGGGACGATGCTGTTCACCCAGCGGGCAGGCGTGCTGAGCAGTCGACTTACCGACGGCACGGTTCAGACCGTCACCGCCGAGCTCGAAGACTTGTTTGCCAGCGGCGAGACCGGGTTGATGGGCATCGTTGTCGATCCGGGTTTCTCCTCCAACCGGCGCTTCTATACATGCCAGGGCCACACGGGGCCCGAGGTGCAGGTGATCGCCTGGACCATCAACGCGGCCTACACCGAAGCCACCCGAGTCGCCGATCCGCTTGTCGAGGGTATACCGGCCGCCACCGGCCGTCACGGCGGTTGCCGGCTGCGCTTCGGGCCGCAGGGCTATCTGTGGATCGCGACCGGTGACGCGGCAACGGGAGCGGTCCCGCAGGATCTGACCTCGCTCGGAGGGAAGGTCCTGCGGGTCAGTGCATCGACGGGCGAGGCAGCGCCCGGTAACCCGCTCGGCTCACGGGTCTATACTTACGGCCACCGCAACCTACAGGGCTTGGCGTTGCGCCCGGACACGAACCAGATGTGGTCGGTGGAGCACGGCCCGTCGATTGACGATGAGATCAACCTGCTGGTCATCGGCCGCAACTACGGTTGGGACCCGGTACCCGGCTATAACGAAGGGGTCTCCATGACCGACTTCGTAAAGTTTCCTGACGCTCTTGAGGCCAAGTGGTCGTCGGGGTCCCCAACCTTGGCTACCAGTGGCGGCATCTTCCTTGAGGGCGAGCAGTGGGGTGTCTGGGAGGGACGACTGGCGGTGGCCACGCTCAAAGACAGCAAGCTGCGACTGTTCGAGTTCACCCCTAGCGGAGAATTTGTGAGCCAAGTCATTGTGCCCCAACTCGACGGGGACTACGGTCGGCTGCGAACCCCGATGATGGGACCCGACAGAGCCCTGTATGTGGCCACCTCGAACGGCACCGACCAGATCCTCAGGATCGCCAAAGATGCAACGCCACCGGCAGTGAGCAGCTTGGCCGTCGACTCGGATCCGGGGGCGGACCGGATTTACGCGCCGGAGGATGCGATTCAGGTCACGGTCACCTTCAGCGAGACGGTTGAGGTGGAAGGAACGCCGCGGCTGGTGCTGAGAGTGGGGGAAAGGAACCGGCCGGCCGGGTACGTGGAAGGCACGGGTACGACGGTGCTGGTGTTCGGCTACGAGGTCGTCAAGGGGGACGAGGACACCGACGGGGTCAGCATCGATGCGAACAGCCTTTCGCTCAACGGCGGAACGATCAAGGATCGCTCGAAAAATTCTGCGGAGCTGGGCCATGACGGGCTGGGGGCCGACTCGGGCCACAAGGTGGATGGAGCAGGCCCCGACCTGGCTGAAACCGACCCGGCGGTCGTGAACACAGCGACGCTGACGCTGACCTTCGACGAGCCGCTCGACGGGAGTTCGACGCCGCAGGCGAGCGCCTTCAGGGTAACTGGAGGGGACGCCACGCGGACGGTCGCCGACGTTGCCTTGAGCGGGAGTGCGGTGCTCCTGACCCTTGACCCGGCGATGGAGCACGGGGAGACGGGGATCCGGGTGAGCTACACGGTGCCAACCGGGATGGGGACGAGCCCGCTCCAGGACGTGTTGGGCAATGAGGCGGATCGGCTGAGCAACGTACCCGTCACCAACGAAACCCCGGATACGACCCCACCGGCGGTGAGCAGTCTGGCGATCAGCTCCGATCCGGGGTCGGACCGGACCTACGCGGCGGGAGACGAGATTCAGGTGACGATGACCTTCAGCGAGACGGTGGAGGTGAGAGGGACGCCGCAGTTGAGTCTGGAGCTGGGAGGAGGGAGCCGAGCAGCGGCCTACGAGGGCGGGACGGGAACAGCAGCTCTGGTCTTTGCCTACGAAGTGGCCGACGGGGAAAGCGACACCGACGGAGTGGGGGTTGAGGCCGACAGCCTGACCGGGGGCACGATTCGGGACGCTGCCGACAATGACGCCGTGCCGGACCATGACGCGCTGGCGGCCGACGCGGACCACAAGGTGGACGGAATCAAGCCGCGGCTGGCCGCAAGCGGCCGGGCGGCGGCGAACGGGACCTCGCTGACGCTGACCTACAACGAGCCGCTGGACGGGAGCTCGACCCCTGATGCGGGCGACTTCACGGTGTCGGGAGGGGATCAGACGCGGACGGTCACCCGTGTTTCGGTGAGCGGCAGCACGGTGGTGCTGACGCTGGATGTGGGGGCCGAGCACCTGGAGGCGGGGATCCGGGTGAGCTACACGCCGGGCGCCAATCCGATCCGGGACGTGGCGGGCAACCAGGCGGAGGGGCTGAGCCAGGAGCCGGTCGCCAACGACACGCCGGACACGACCCCGCCGGAGGTGAGCAGTTTGACCATCAGCTCGAACCCCGGATCCGATCACACCTATGCGGCGGAAGACGTGATCGAGGTGACGGTGACCTTCAGCGAGACGGTGAAGGTGACGGGAACACCGCGGCTGAGGTTGAGGGTGGGAACCAGGAACTGGCCGGCCGGCTACCTGAGAGGCACGGACACGACGGAGCTGGTGTTCGGCTATGAGGTGGCCGATGGGGACGAAGACACCGACGGGGTGAGCGTGGAGGCAAGCCGGCTGACGCTCAATGGGGGAACCGTCAAGGACGAGGCGGACAATGCGGCGGAGCTGGCCCATGAGGCGCTGGCGGCGCAGGCGGACCACAAGGTGGACGGGGTAAAGCCGGCGTTTGTGAGCGCGGCGGTGGACGGCTCCTCTCTGACGCTGACCTACGGGGAGGCGCTCGACGGGGGGTCGAGGCCCACGCCGGAGGACTTCACGGCAGAGGTGGACGGAGCCGGGCGAAGCGTTTCGGGAGTTGCGATCAGCGGGAGCCTGGTGACGCTGACGCTCGACCCGGCGGTCGAGCATGGAGATACGGGGATCCGGGTGAGCTACACGCCGGGCACCACCCCAATCCAGGATGAAGTGGGCAACGACGCACAGGGGCTGAGCAACCGGGGGGTGACCAACACCACGGATGAGCCCAACACGGCGCCTGAGATCACGACTCGTGGACCGCTGAGTGTCGGGGAGAACCAGGCGTTGGCGAGGCGGCTCCAGGCCAGGGACAGCGACGCGGGGGACGAGGTGACGGGCTGGGCGATCGTGGGCGGGACCGACCGGGGGCGGTTTGCGATCACCTCCGATACGGGGGAGCTGAGCTTCCGAGAGGCGCCGGACTACGAGTCGCCGGCCGACGTGGCGAGCGGCGATCCCGTGAGCGGCTTGGAAGACAACGAATACGTGGTGACGGTGGAAGTGAAGAGCGGGGCGGGAGCCAGGGAGTTGACAGCGGAGCAGACTTTCCTGGTGAGAGTGACGGACGAGCGGGAGCCGCCGGAGGTGCCGGAGGCGCCGGACATTTCAGGGGAGACGGCCGACAGTCTGACGGTGAACTGGAGCGAGCCGGACAACACGGGCCCTACCATCACCGACTACGACGTGCAGTACCGGGAGAAGGGAACGGGGGGCTTCACCGACGGGGGACACGACGGGCCGGGGCTCAGCTTGACACTGTCCGGCCTGAAGGAAGGGACGGACTACGAGGTGCGGGTACGGGCCGGAAACGAGGAGGGGACCAGCGGCTGGTCGGATTCGGGGGAGGGGATGACCGTCACGCCGCTGACGCTCGTGATGGCGAGCGGCACCGATCCTCCGGTGTCGGGGCCGTTCACGGTGAGGTTCAGCTTCTCCGAGGTGGTTTCGGCCTTTAGCCGAGGCGACATCGAGACCGAACAGGTTGCCGAGCAAGACCCTGCCTGCAGGGACAGCCAGGGCAACGCCGTACCCTGCGACCCGGTCATTGGGGCGTTGCAGACGGTTGACGACCGGGTCTTCAGAGCTACGGTAACGCCGGGAACCAATGGAGTGGAGAACAACTACACACTGAGGCTCAGGGTGCCTGCCGACACGGTGAGCTCGTCCGGAAGTGGGCAGCTCAACGAGGAAGGGATGCTTGAGGTCCGGGTGGCGCCGCCGGGAGTGACGCTGGAGATGTCGTCGATCGGCCTGAGGGCCAGCGACGGGAATGGAGCGGTACAGTTGAGATGGAACAGCCCGGCGGATAACGCAGGCTCTGCGATCATCCGCTACGAGTACCGGTACGCGGCCGTGGGGGAGGAGTTCGGGGCCTGGGAGAACATGGCGGCTGGGACGCGCGGGGTGACGGTGGAAGGCCTGATCAACGGCCAGGAATACGTCTTTGAGCTGCAGGCGGTCAATGCCCTGGGGAAGGGAGGAGCGGAGACGGTGATGGCGACGCCGGTGGCTGGTGGCAGCGGTGGTGGCTTCGGAGGCGGCGGCGGAGGGGGCGGCCTGCTGTTTCCGCCGGAGGCGCCGGCGAGCCTGACGGCGATGCCCGGGGACGAGGCGGTGCGGTTGGAATGGAGCCCGCCGGAAAGCGACGGGGGCTCTCCAATCCTGCGCTACGAGTACCGGCTGAAGGAGGGCCGAGGAGAGTTCGGGGAGTGGACCCCGATCCTGGACAGCGCCCCCGACAAGGTCCATGCCACCGGCTACACGGTCGGGGACCTCCTCAACGGGACGGTCTATGTCTTTGAGCTTCGGGCAGTCAATGCCGCCGGCAACGGCCAGGAGTCGGAGGCGGTGGAAGTGGCGATGCCCCTCGATCCAGCTTACTGGTCCAACTTCCGGGCCGAGGACCTGGAGGGGACGCAGCTGATGCTGGAGGCGTTTCTGCAGGAAGGGAGTTCGAGGGACCGGGAGCTGAGGTTCGGGGAGGGGTTGTGGTTCGAGCAAGACGAGCTGGACGGGGAAGGAGAAGTGACGGCCACCCACTCCGGCAGCTACGGGTACCGCTACACCAGCCGGACGACGGGGGAGTTGAGTCTGGACTTCGACGGGGGAGAGGCCTGCCAGTTGAGGCTGACCTTCAGTGGAGAGGGAGCAGGCAGCTACAGCTATCGCTGCGGGGGATCATCGAGAGGACAGGGGAGCTTCCGGATGAGCGAGTTGGTGAACCGGGTGCCGGAGATCACCAGCCCAGGCCTGTTTGAGGTCGAGGAGAACACAACCACAGTAGGCCAGCTTGCGGCGGTCGACTGGGACGAGGGGGACGAGGTTACCGGCTACGGGATCGTGGGAGGAGCAGATGGAGGGCTGTTTTCGATCGTTGCAGAGACGGGAGAGCTGAACTTCAAAGAAGCGCCGGACTATGAGAATCCGGGGGATGTGGCCAGTGAAGATCCGCACAGCGAAGCAGCAGACAACGAATACGTGCTGGTTGTGGAGGTCACCAGTGGTGAAGGAGAGCGGAAGCGGACGACGGAGCAGGCCATTAGGGTGAGGGTGACCGATGCCGAGATGGAAGATGCGGGAGAGGGGCAGACGGGCTCAGAGGATCCGTCGGACTTCACCGCGGGGGACCTGGAGGGTGAGCGGCTGACTTTACGGCTGGGCGGGGAGGGGACCACCAGAAGCCTTGAGCTGCGATTTGGGGAAGGCAACCGGTTCGAGCAGATCGAGTCGGTCAGCCCGCAAGCCGCGACCCGGGCCGAGGCCGCCGCCTCCCGATCGGAGAGCACCACCTCCCGATCAGGCACCTACACCTACGAGAAGACAGGTCCCGGCATGGGGACGATTACGTTGAACTACGATGACGGGGCTTCCTGCGAGATCCGACTGAGCTTCACCGAGTCGGGAGTGGGGGCGTTCGCCTATTCCTGCAGTGGAGAAGACCCGGCCGAGGGGAGCTTCCGGCTGACGACGGGGTCGCTGTTCGTCCCGGTGATTCTGAGCTCAGCCGGACGTAACAACTCGTTCTTCACCTCGGAGCTGACGCTGACCAACCGGGGAGAACGGGACGTCGAACTCGACTACCGCTACACGGCCCATCGGGGAGGGGGAAGCGGAACCGCGTCCGACGTTCTCCCCGCGGGCAGGCAGAGGGTCGAGACCAAGGCCCTCACCTACTTGATTGGCCTGGGGGTGCCGATCCCGGAGACGGGGAACCGGATCGGAACGCTGCGGGTGGAGGTGCCGTTGGGCTCCGAGGTGGAGGCGGTGGTGCGGACCACGACGAAGGTGCCTGACGGACGGGCGGGGCTGGCCTACCTGGGGGTGGCGGAGGTAACAGGCTTTGACGAGGCGGTCTATCTGTGCGGGCTGCGGCAGAACGATCAGGACCGCTCCAACCTGGCCTTTCAGAACATGGGGGCGCCCGAAGAGGGGGCGATCACGCTGAGGGCCACGGTCTATTCGGGAGAGGCGGGAGATACGACTGCCCGGGTGCGGGATGAGATAACCCTCGATCCGGGAGGGTTTCATCAGTATTCCCCGGTGCTGGGAGTGCTGGAAAGTGCGGACGGCAACCGCCAGGGCTACGTCAAGGTGGAGCGGGTAGAGGGCACGGCGCCCTTCTACGCCTACGGGGTGATCAACGACCAAGCCAACTCGGACGGCTCGTTTGTCTTTCCGGTGACTGCCAGTTCACTGCAGGGGACGATGGGGCAGACCTTGCCGGTGATTGTGGAGACCAGCGAGTTCACCAGCGAGCTGATGGTGACCAACTTCTCGGAGGAGGAAAGGACGCTCGATTTCGAGTTTGTGGCCGAGGGGATCGAGGCGGACGACAAGACGGCGAGCTTCAGCATGACCCTGAAAGGAGGCCAGCAGGAGATCATTCCCGAGCTAGTGGAGGCATTGCGCCGGCAAGGGGTGGCGGGGCTGGGCACAACCCGAGGTTTCTATCTGGGACCGGTGTTCGTCATGGCGGAAGAGGGAGACCTGAGCGGGATCGTGATCGGGGCCAGGACGGGCTCAGAGGGAGGCGGGGGATCCTACAGCGTCTTATACAACGCGGTGCCGGAAGGCGCGGCTTACAGCCAGGAGACCTGGGTGGATGGGCTGCAGCAGAACCAGGAGAACCGGAGCAACCTGGCGCTGGTCAACACGGGAGAGGTGGACGAAAGCGCGAGCGTCTTCCATCTCGAGATCTACGACGGGGAGACGGGGACGCTGGTGGAGACGGTGGTGACGAAGGCGATCCCGGCCCGGCGCTGGCATCAGATCAACGGGATACTGCTCAGAGCCGGTCCGGAAACCCGGCAGGGGTATATGCGGATCGAGAAGGTCTCGGGGGAGAACCCGTTCCTGGCCTACGGGGTGGTCAACGACGGCGGAGCTCCGGGAGAGCGCAGCGGCGACGGGGCCTACCTGCCGGCTCGAGAGTAGGCGCCGCAGGAGAAAGTCGCCGGCTTCAAGCAGCTCGGTATTGACCCAAAGCCACTCCCGAAACGCATCTACGCGGGCGGCGCCACCGGACGCATCCGGTATTTCCACATCAAGATGCCAGTCGATGTCGAGGGCGACCGGGCCATCTTCGCCTACATTGATCCTGGCATGTCCACCCGAAGCCCGCTTGATTGCTGGGGTCGAGCCCACCGGCGGCGTTGGGACAAGCTCCGGCAGGCAAGCCGGACTGTCGAAGTACTTGCGGTCGCTTGGGACCAGCAACGTCTCGACCGCACCCAGTGCGTTCTCCAGGCCTGGACAACCGAAGACGCGGTAGCGGCCAAGACAGAAGCGGCAAGGCTCCCGCACGCGATAACTGATGCCGATTGGCACACCGTCGAACGCCTTGGCGGCCTCGACGCCGTCGTGGATAAGGTCGACGAGGCGTAGGAAGAAACGGCGGTCTCGGTCGGAGCGGGATCGATCGACGATTTCCGCCTCCGGGGGTCAAGGACGTGGCGTCGTATGGGTGGCCCGGTTACAAAGGGGGGGTGGCGCACGGAGGTGGCGCACGGAGGTGGCGCACGATTTTGACAATTACAAATCTGCACTATCAGAGGGCGAAGCCCCCCGCCGTTGTGGTCCAGGCTGTGCCTGGAAACCCTCATTGGACGTGGGTTGGCACGGATTCCCCGAATCCTCTGCGGTAAAGCGCGGTGCGGCGCCAACCCCGTGCGTCCCCGCCTCGCACGGCGCGTCGTGGCGCCGCACGGGAGGGGGAGGAAGTGGAGGGAGCGACCCCCGGTTTTTCGGCGCTGGTGCGCCACCGGGCAGGGGGAGGTGGTGCGCCCGAATGGTCACACCATCTCCCCTCCCCGGCGGGGGTCGCTCCCTCCACAGTGATCCCTGGCGGGAAGGCAAACGAGCACCCTTTCGCGCTCGTGGAGGATGAGTGTCTACTCCGTGTGGCTTTATATAGCTTTGTAACCTTCTTGTCGCTCCATGTGTTGTAGTGTGTCTTTATGTTGCACCGTGTACCGCTTCATATCCGTGTCTCTCCCGAAACCCGTCAACGTCCCCAGCGTCTCCGCACCGAGCGGCACCTCAACGTCGGCGCCTGGCTGCGCGCCCTCGTCGACGAGCCCTCGAAGAACAACAGACCACAGATGGCCCAGAGGCCGAGAAGGGCAAGGCTGGAGGATGCTCACAACCCGATATCTCCGATCCGAACCCAGGGGCAGCCTACCACTCCGCTCGACGGTCTCGGACGAAGAGTCTCGGGGGTTGCAACATCGTAAGACCTGTCCACCAACGTCCTGAATAGTCCAGGGGATTCCCGTTCAATTAGAGGGATATAATGAGGGGATTACAACAGGACAAACCACAGTAAGTCTATTATAATGAGAAGTTACAAGTTTTTTATTGTAGTCGCCGCCTTCGCGGCTCGACGCTTACCCTTACCGTATCCATGGGCTTACGCCCACGGCTACCTGCTGCCGCCGCTTCGCGGCTCCACTCGAGCCCCGGGCTGGCGCCGTGGGAACAAAATGTTCTTTTCCGAGGCCGGCGTTAACCCCCCTCCGGCTCGACTGCGGGGTCCACCCTCTCGCGACGCCGCGTTTGCCCCCCTCCGGATCGACTGCGGGCTGCGCCCTTGTCTCTCCGACTCCCCCTCAAGGGGGGAGTGATACTCGAGGCTTGCAAAGGGCCTATTGCCCCATTCCTGGGCACGATGTAAACCATGTTCCCGGTTTAGTGTGTGGACCATGCCCACCCGGGAGCGCGGGCGTCCCGCCCGCTTCCATATTCCTGCAATCAGCCTGCGGTCCACGCCACTCTCTTGCAAGGAGGGCACCGCTGGGGACGTTATTGAACAAGAGCAATTCGGAAGCGGTCGATCAAGGTTATTCCAGTAATTCAACAACGTCCCCCTCTTCCCGGCTACCTGCTGCCGCCGCTTCGCGGCTCCACTCGAGCCCCGGGCTGGTGCCCGGGGGAACAATATGTTCTTTTCCGAGGCCGGCGTTAACCCCCCTCCGGATCGACTGCGGGGTTCACCCTCTCGCGACGCCGCGTTTGCCCCCCTCCGGCTCGACTGCGGGCTGCGCCCTTGTCTCTCCGACTCCCCCTCAAGGGGGGAGTGATTCTTGAGGCTTGCAAAGGGCCTATTGCCCCATTCCTGGGCACGATGTAAACCATGTTCCCGGTTTAATGTGTGGACCATGCCCACCCGGGAGCGCGGGCGTCCCGCCCGCTTCCTTATTCCTGCAATCAGCCTGCGGTCCACGCCACTCTCTTGCAAGGAGGGCACCGCTGGGGACGTTATTGAACAAGAGCAATTCGGAAGCGGTCGATCAAAGTTATTCCAGTAATTCAACAACGTCCCCTACTCCCCTTGAGGGGGAGTCGCAGAGGTCGAGCCGCAGGCGAAGGCCGATGCGGAGGGGGGGTCGCAGAAGCCGCGCCACAGGCGAAGGCTTGTGCGCGGTGGGGGGGCGGACGCCGCCAGCCCGACCGCGGGGCGGGGCCGCACCGCCCCTCCAAACCCCCGCCAAACGGCCCCGGCGGCCTTTTGACTTTTCTCCGGGGAGTAGGCTAATATCCTCGGCTTCAATCGGGAGACCGCCCTCATGGCCTGGTTCAAAAAGGAAAAGGCGCCCATCGTACCCATCCGCGACCGGACGGTGCGCACCGAGGGACTGTGGCAGAAGTGCGAAGGGTGCAATCAGACCCTTTGGAAGAAGGACCTGGAGCCCACTTTCCACGTCTGTCCCCAGTGCAATTTCCACTTCCGGGTCAGCGCCCGGGACCGCCTGGAGCGTCTCTTCGATCAGGGTCGGTTCAAGGAATACGACCGCGATCTCCAGTCGGACGATCCGCTGCAGTTCGTGGACAAGAAATCCTACCGCCAGCGCCTGAGCGACATGGAGGCGGCTTCCGGCATGAAGGACGCCCTGCTGGCGGCGGAGGGAAAGGTCGGCGGCAAGACCGTCTGCGCCTGCGCCATGGAACCCTCCTTCATCAGCGGGTCCATGGGGGTGGTGGTGGGAGAAAAGATCACTCGGGCCATCGAGCGCTGCCTGGAAAAACAGCATCCGCTGATCATCATCTCCTGCTCGGGAGGAGCCCGCATGCAGGAGGGTGTCCTGAGCCTCATGCAAATGGCCAAGATCACCGCCGCCCTGGCCCGGATGGACCAGCAGCGCCTGCCCTACATCTCGGTGATGACCCATCCCACCACGGGAGGCGTCACCGCCAGCTACGCCATGCTGGGAGACCTGAACATCGCGGAACCGGGTGCGCTCATTGGGTTTGCAGGCCCCAGGGTGATCGAGCAGACCATCCGCCAGAAGCTGCCGCCCGGTTTTCAACGGAGTGAGTTTCTGCTGCAGCACGGCATGCTGGACGCCATCGTCCCGCGCACGGACCTGAAGGACTACTGCATCAAGGCGCTGGAGTTCTTCGGCGTCTAGCTACGGCGTGCCCGCCTGTCTTCCCCAGCCCGCGCTGCCCCGCCGGGTTGCCCGGCGCGGGCGGTCCCCTCTGAACCGGCGCAAACACCCGGTCCCATACGGGAACCGGCCCTCGGCTATGGATTACCACCAGGCGGTATCCTATCTCTATTCCCTCGGCAACGAAGTGGCCACCGCCAAGCTGGGACTGGAAAACATCCGGCGCCTGATGAGCTTCCTGGGCGATCCCCAGGACCGCTTTCCCTCGGTGCTCATCGCCGGCACCAACGGGAAGGGATCGGTGGCCGCCTTCTGCGAGTCGGTTCTGCGCACCCGGGGATACCGCACCGGCCTCTATACCTCCCCTCACCTGATCCGCATCCAGGAGCGCATCCGCATCGGCGGGGGAGAGATCCTCCCGCAGGAGCTGGCCCGCCTGACGGCCACCGTCAAGGAGGCGGTGGGCCGACTGCTGGCCGGAACCTCCCGCAACGGCCGGCGCCTGAAGCTGGACCGCCACCCCACCTACTTCGAGATGGTGACGGCCATGGCCTTTCTCCATTTCGCTGAAAAGCAGGTGGACATCGCCATCCTGGAGGTCGGCCTGGGGGGACGCCTGGACGCCACCAACCTGGTCGATCCCATCGTCTCGGTGATCACGCCCGTCAGCTACGACCACCAGGCCAGCCTGGGGACCAGCCTGCGAGCCATCACCGGCGAGAAGGCCGGGATCGTCAAGCCACGCCGGCACTCCCGAGCGGAGAAGCAGCAACCGCTTGCCGTGGTTTGCAGCAACCAGGAGGAAGAGGTCCTGGAGGTGATTCGAAAGCAGTGCCGTGCCGCCGGGGCTCGCTGGCTCCCGGCCTTTCAGCATCTGGAATGCCGGGAGGTCTCATACCGGCTGGAAGAATCGGTCCTGGAACTTCAGCCGGTGCTGGGAACCCCGTTGAAGCTGACGGTCCCTCTTCCCGGGAAGCACCAGGTCGGAAACGTTGTGGCTGCGGTCCGGACCCTGGAGGTGCTGCACGACTCCGGCTTTCCGCTGCGGCCGGAGGCCATCGAGCAGGGGATCGCCCGAACCCGCTGGCCGGGCCGGCTGGAAGTGCTTCCCGGGCGACCCCGGGTCGTGCTGGACGGCGCCCACAACCCGGCGGCAGCCGAGTCGGTGGCCCGGCACATCCGGACCTTCCTGCCCCCGCGGCAGGTCCTCCTCATCTACGGCTCGCTGAAGGACAAGGATATCCCCGGTGTGTTCTCCCGCCTGAGTCCCCTGGCCCGAGAAGTGATCCTGACTCGTCCCGATTCCGAGCGCGCAGCGGCGCCCCGGGACATCGTGCGCAACGGTTGGACCGCAAGCCGTGCGGTCCGCTGCAGAGCCCGGCTGGAGGATGCCTGGGCACTGGCCCGCACCCTGGCCCGCCCGGAAGACACGCTGCTGGTGGCGGGTTCGATCTATCTGGTGGGAGATTTCATGCGCCGCCTGGCCGAATTCGACCGGCCGCCGACCGCGCCGGAAGCCGCCGGCGCCGGCGCAGCCGTTCGCCTCTCCGTGCAGGAAGGCAAACCGGCGGCCCTGGCTTCCGGAAGCGCCGGCGGCCAGACCCCCGTTGACAACGGCTGGTCGACCCACTGACCCATCGAGGAAAGCCCCTTGACCCTTTTCAAACCCGCTGCCGATCCCACGCCCAATCCCGGGGACCTCGGTCCCGAGGCGGCTCCCGCCGGAGACTTGCACCCCGAGGAGGCTCTCCGACGCCGGGACCGGATCACCATTGCCTCCCTCTCGGGAGCCCACTTCGTCAACGATACCTACGCCAACTTCCTGGGCCCCCTGCTGCCCCTGGTGGTGGGCAAGCTGAGCCTGACCATCGCCCAGGCAGGCTGGCTGGGAGCTGTTCTGACGGTGTCCTCCTGCTTCATGCAGCCCGTCTACGGCTACCTTTCAGACCGCTACCTGGTGCGTTTCTTCGCCGTCTTCAGTCCGCTCATCACGACCGTATTCATGTCCTTCATCGGCCTGGCCCCCAACTTCACGGTGCTGGCCCTGCTGCTGGTCACCGCCGGCATCGGTATAGCCTCCTTCCATCCCCAGGGGGCCGCCCTGATCGCCTCGGCCAGCCGGGACCGCCGCGGCCTGGGCATGTCCATCTTCATCGGCGCCGGAACCCTGGGCTTTGCCCTGGCCCCCATCATCGCTCCCTACTCGGTGGAGCTTTTCGGCCTGGAACGGTCCTATTTCGTCATGATTCCCGGGGTCCTGGCCTCTGCCGTCCTCTATTTCCTCATTCCTCACGACCCTCCCCGGCCCGCCGTCTCCCACTCCCAAGTGGGCCTGTTAAAACTGCTGTTGCCGGTCTGGCGTCCCCTGCTGAACCTCTACCTGCTGGTGGTGATCCGCTCCATGGTCCAGATCGGGTTTGTCCATTTCCTGCCGCTCTACTTCTTCCAACAGGGAAACGACCTGATCACCAGCGGCCGCCTGGCCTCCCTGTTCACGCTCTTCGGCGCCATGGGAGGGTTCACGGGAGGCCTGCTCTCCGACCGGGTCGGCGGCCGCAGGGTGATCGTCCTTTCCATGCTGCTGGCCCCGCCGTTCCTGGCCGGCTTCTTTCTGACCGGGGGTGCGGTCTCGGCCGCCTGCCTGGCCGCGGGAGCCGCCCTGCTGCTCTCCACACTGCCGGTCAACGTGGTGATGGCCCAGAAGCTGCTGCCGCAACGCACCAGCATCGTCTCGTCCCTGATGATGGGCTTCGCCTGGGGCATGGCCGGACTGGCCATCCCGGTGGTGGGCGCGCTGGCCGACCGGATCGGCCTGGGCTCCGCCCTGCTGACGGTGGTCGGCCTGGTGGCGTTCGGCTTCGTGCTCTCCCTGTTCCTGCCCAAGGACGCCGGTCGGGACGGGGATACCGGACAGATCACTTGTCACTGAAACCGGTTGACTTCAAGTACGACCGGCAAACCGTAGAAGGCCTGGTCGATTTTCAAAGAAACCGGGATCTGCTAAACTGAGGCTCCGGCGCCGGCCATGCGCCGGCCCGCCAACCCATGCGCCCGTAGCTCAGCTGGATAGAGCGACAGCCTCCGGAGCTGTAGGCCGCAGGTTCGAATCCTGCCGGGCGTACCACAATCCACGGGTTTATTGATCGCGGTCCGCGGCGAAAAGTACCGGCTGGCTATTGACCGACATGCGGTGACAATGCGACAATTCTTGGGCAGAAAAACCGCAGGCTAGAGCGTCGGGCAAGAGGATCGAATGATGGAGAGCCAGTGGGTTGAGTGGGTGCCCTTGTTCGGGTTCGGATCGGTCGTGACCATCCTCATCGCGATATTCAGCGTGGGGATTGGCCTGTGGCGCAATGCCAGCATCGCCCACAACAATATCAGCGACAATATCGACAGAGTGGAATCCCGACTGGAATCCAAGTTGAGTTCCGAAATAGGGGGCCTGGAATCCAAAATGGGAAGCTTGGAATCCAAGCTGAGCTCCGAAATGGAAAACTTGGAATCCAGGCTGCGGTCCGAAATGGGAGGCTTGGAATCCAGGCTGAGCTCCGAAATGGGGGGCCTGGAATCGAGACTGGATTCCGATATGGGAAGCCTGGAATCCAGACTGGGAAGCAGGATTGACAAACTGGGTGGCGAGGTGCAGGGACTTCGTGGCGAGGTGCACCAACTGGGAGGCGAAGTGCATGGACTTCACGGCGAAGTGCAGGGACTTCGTGGCGAGGTACACCAACTGGGAGGCGAAGTGCACGAACTTCGAGGCAACGTGAGCGAACTGTCAACCGACGTATCCGCCATCAAGGTCGACGTCGCCGTGGCTAAAACCGACCTGAAATGGATCAGGAATCAACTGGGCAGCCCGGCAGGGTGACGAGCGGCCACGGAATTGCAATCTTCAACGCGGGAATCCCCGAAGGGCCACTAATCACCGCGAAGTCACGCGAAGCAAAACCCCCTCAAACAATCTGGTGGATGGGGTCGGCCCCTTCGACGCCCACCAGCTTCTGATCCAGGCCGCTGTAGAAATAGGTGAGACGGCCCGGGTCCATGCCCATCTGGTGCAGGACGGTGGCGTGCAGGTGCCTGACGTGGAGGGGATCTTCGACGGCGGCGTTGCCCAGCTCGTCGGTCCGGCCCACGCTCATGCCGCCCTTGATGCCGCCGCCGGCCATCCACATGGTAAAGCCGTAGGCGTTGTGGTCGCGGCCGGTGCCCTTTTCGTATTCGGCGGTGGGCTGACGGCCGAACTCGCCACCCCAGACCACCAGGGTCTGCTCCAGCAGCCCCCGCTGCTTCAGGTCCTTCAGCAGTCCGGCGATGGGCTTGTCGGTCTCGAGGGCATGCAGATCGTGGTTGGACTTGAGGTCTCCGTGGGCGTCCCAGTTGGCGTCCCCGTGGTTGCCCCCCGAATAGATCTGAACGAAGCGGACCCCCCGCTCCACCAGCCTCCTGGCCAGCAGGCACTGCCTCCCGAACACCTCCGTCTCCTTGCGGTCCATCCCGTAGAGGGCAAGCGTCCGGGGATTCTCCCGCGAGAGGTCGACGGCCTCGGGGGCGTGGCGCTGCATCCTGAAGGCCAGCTCGTAGCTGGCGATTCGCGCGGCCAGGTCGGAGTTGTCCCCGCGGGCCCGGTAGTGCTCCCGGTTGTAGGCGCCCAGCCTGTCGAGCATTTCCCGCTGCATTTCGGGGCTGACGCCGTCCGGAGGAGCCAGGTCCAGAATGGGCTTGCCTCGGGAACGCATGACCGTGGCCTGATAGGTGGCCGGCATGTAGCCGCTGCTCCAGTTCTTGGCCCCGCTGATGGGACCGCCCCGCGGGTCCAGCATGACCACGAAGCCCGGCAGATTCTCATTGGGCGTACCCAGACCGTAGTTGATCCAGGAGCCCAGGCAGGGGCTGCCGCTGAGGATCCGGCCCGAGTTCATCATCAGCATGGCCGACCCGTGGATGGGCGAGTCCGCCGTCATGGAGTGGAGGAAGGCGATGTCGTCCACGCAGGCGCCCAGGTGGGGAAACAGGTCGGAGACCCACTTGCCGCACTGTCCGTACTGCTTGAAGCTCCAGCGGGGTTCCACGATCCGCCCGCTCCGCCGGTGGCCGGCGCGTCCGAAGGTCTTGACCTCGACCGTCTTGTTGTCCATCCCCTTCATGGCGGGCTTGTAGTCGAAGGTGTCGATCTGGCTGGGTCCGCCGTACATGAAGAGAAAAATGACCGACTTGGCCCGGGCCGGGTAATGGGAGGGCCTGGACTGCAGTGGATTGGGGAAGGTGGTGAGGCCGTCGGCCGCCAGCGCCTGGCGCTGCAGGAATCCGTCGTCCCCCAGGGCGGCCGCCAGAGCAACCCCGGTGAATCCGCCCCCGGCCTGCCACAGAAACTCGCGCCGGGTGCGGCCGCAGAAGTTGCCCCCCCGCTTGCGGATTTTCCTCTCCTCCATCCCTGCCTCCTCAGCCCACGTTTCTCAGCGGGCCACCGAGTGCGCAATTAATCCAGAAAGACGAACTCGTTCAGGTTCAGCGCCACCAGGCAGAACAGCTCCAGAGCCTTGTCCCGGCCGGTCCGGTGGTTCCGCCGGAGCGATGCCATCAATTCCACCCCGCGGGCCACCTCTGTCCCCGTCGGAGGCCGCTGCAGCACCCGGTTGAGGGCCACCCGGACCCGGGCGGCCGGGTCGCTCCCGCCTTCTTCCCTGACGAAGCCGGCCAGCACCCGGGCCTGGCGGTTCATGAACTCGCCGTTGAGGGTGTGCAGGGCCTGGGTGGGCTGAGTGGTGGAGAAGCGCACCGGGCAGGTGGCGTCGGGGTCGGCTCCGTCGAAGGCCGCGATGAGCGGCACGATCAGGGAACGCTTGGTGTGGATGTAGATGCTCCTGCGGGTCAGGTCCCGCGGCGAGGAATCCCACCAGTTCTGGCCCGGCACCGATTGCCCGGCCAGGACCTCCTCGGGAATGACCGGATAGATGCCGGGACCTGTCATGGTCAGGTTGAGGCTGCCGTTGACCGCCAGCACCGAGTCTCGAATCTCCTCGGCCGCCAGCCGCCGCATATCGAATCGCCACAGCAGGCGGTTCTCCGGGTCTCGGGCCAATGCCTTCTCTTGCGGCCCGGACGCCATCCGATAGGCGCTGGACAACAGGATCATCCGGTGGATGGGCTTCAGGCGCCAACCGCCCCGGACCCATTCCACCGCCAGCCAGTCCAGCAATCCGGGATGGGTGGGTGCAGCACCCCGAAAGCCGAAGTCGTTGGGCGTCCGCACCAGGCCCTGCCCGAAATGGTATTGCCAGATCCGGTTGACCATGACCCGCGCCGTGAGGGGGTTTTCGGGACTGGCGATCCAGCGGGCCAGCGCCAAGCGACGCCCCGAGGTCTTCCCGTTGCTCGGCGCCGGGCCGATCCGGGGTTGGGGAGGCGAAAGGACCGAAGGGAAACCCGGCTCCACCCGCTCTCCCCTGGCCCGATGGCTGCCTCGGCCCAGCACGAAGGTTTTCCGGGGCTCCGGCCCCACCTCGGTCACGCAAAGGGCTTGCAGATCCGGGCTGGCCGCGGCCTTCCTCATCCGGTCCAGGCGTTTTCCGTATTCCGCATAGTTTTCGAGCTGGGCATCGCTCACCAGCCGGGGCACACGGGTGGCCAGAATCCCCGCCCGGTTGTCTTCCCGGCGGAAGGCCTCCTTCTCCTCGTCCGTCAGGTCCTCGGCCACCAGCTTCTCGATCTTCTCCAGCTCGCGCAGCACCGGGGCTGACTGCCGCCGGAATGTCCGCTCACGCCACCTGGCTTCCAGGCGCCTGCGAGACTCCCGCGGCAGTCCGATGTCGCACAGCGAGGCCTCGGCCACGGTCTCGGGCTTGCGCACCCCGTAGCGCTTCATGCCGTGGAAGAAGGCCAGAAAGCGGTAGTAGTCACGCTGGGGAAGCGGGTCCAGCTTGTGGTCGTGGCAGCGGGCGCAGTTGAGCGTCAGGCCCAGGAACACCTGGCTGGTGGTGGCGACGATATCGTCCAGGTCTTCGTAGAGCTCCTGCACCGGGTCGACCGGCTCGTCCTGCCAGAGGCCCAGGCGGTAGAAGCCGGTGGCGATGATGTTTTCGGGAGCGGCCGGTTCCAGCTCGTCGCCCGCCAACTGCTCCAGGATGAAACGGTCGTAGGGCTTGTCCTCACGGAATGCGCGGATGACGTAGTCGCGGTAGCGCCACACCAGCGGCTTGGGACCGTCCCGCTCGTAGCTGTTGGACTCGGCGTAGCGGACCAGGTCGAGCCAGTGCCTGGCCCAGCGCTCGCCGTACTGGGGCGAGGCCAGCAACCGGTCCACCACCCGGGCGAAGGCCCCGGGGGAAGAGTCGGCCAGGAAGGCCTCCACCTCGGCCGGAGTGGGGGGCAGGCCGATCAGGTCGTAATAGGCGCGGCGCAACAGCATCCGCTTGCCGGCCGCCGGCGAGGGTTCCAGCCCGGCAGCTTCCAGCCGGGCCAGCACGAAGGCGTCGATGGGGGTCCGGACCCAGCCCTGCCGCTCCACCCGAGGGACTTCGGGCCGCCGGAGCGGCTGGAAGGACCAGAAATTTCGGCTCTCCTCCACCCGGGGGGAACTGCCGTTTTCCTCAACGCCCGTCGGGGCGGCGCTCTCCTCCTGCTCGGCGAGCTCCGGCTGCTCCCGCTGCTCTTCAGGCCAGGGCGCTCCCAGTTCCACCCACCGGGTCAGCAGGTCGACCTGCTCCGGCGGCAGCGGCCCCCCGGGCGGCATCTTGGGGCCTGCGTAGTTGATGGCGCGGATCAGCAGGCTGGAGGCCGGATTCTCCGGATCGACCGCGGGACCCTGCCGCCCGCCCCGCAGAACGGCGTCCCGGCTGGTCAGGCGCAGTCCGGCCTGGACGGTAGGCTGACCGCCGTGGCAGCCGAAGCAGCGGGTCTCCAGGATGGGCCGGATCTGTTTCCGGAAAAAGGCCACCGGATCATCCTCCGGCTGCTGAGCCCGGACCCATTGGGACCCGGCCGGCGACAGCAGCGCCAGCAACCCCAGGATCCAGCACAGGAGCGAGGGCAACGAGGCGGGTCTCATGGAATTTACGGTATTTCTTCAGTGGGAATCCTGGGATAGGATACACCTCTCTACCGCAAAATGAAACCGCGGGACGGAGGCAGCCCGGGGCCGGCGGCAGCTCTCAAGAGGAATCCACCAAGGGCCGCTAGGGACGACGAAGGGCTGCTAAGACGTTGGGGGGGGCGAGAGGGTCTGCCACCGATCGGGAAGGGAGGAGTAGATGGATGCGAAGGGCGGATAAGGGAAAAAGACTTGTCCACGAAGGGGGCCGAGAAGATCCGCGACGGGGGGAAAGGGTTATCCACCAAGGGACACCGGGAAAGACGGAAATATGAGATTCTTCGCCACCAGGCGGCAGGTATTGACGGCAGGTGCCCTGGGTCTGGCGGGCATCGGCCGGGATTCCCTCTCCAGCGGCCGTCCCGACCCGGAGGGTGCTTCCACCACCGGTCCCCAGCCCGCCCCCGGCTCCGACGCCTTTCCCGTTCTCCAACCCGGAGCAGCGCAGGAGGTGGGAATGTCGGCGGCGCGCCTCCGCCGGATCGCCGACCGGCTGCGGCAGGAGACCTCCGAGGGCGGGGTGGGATCGGCCTCCATCCTGGTGGCCCGCCACGCCAGGGTGGTGCTCCACCAGGGATTCGGACGGTTGAACCGCCGCTCCGGGGCGCCCGCCACACGGCCGGATACCATCTACATCGTGGCCTCCATCAGCAAGCCGGTGAGCGTCTGCGGGCTGATGCTGATGGTGGAAGAGGGACGGGTGGCGCTTGCCGACCGTGTGCAGCGCTACCTGCCCGAGTTTCAAGGCAGGCTCAAGGAGAGGGTCCTGGTCGGCCACCTGCTCTCCCACACCTCAGGCCTGCCCGACATGGTTCCGGAAAACACCCAACTCCGACGATCCCATGCGCCGCTGAGCCAATTCGTGGCGGCAGCCCTGCGCACCCCGCTGCTGTTCGAGCCCGGCACCCGCTTCTCCTACCAGAGCATGGGCACGCTGCTGGCCGCCGAGATCGCCGAGCGGGTCTCGGGCGTGCGCCTGAGAGACCTGCTGCGGTCCAGGATCTTCCGGCCGCTGGGCATGCAGCGCACCATGCTGGGCCTGCAGGGCCTGAAGGTAGAAGAGACAGCCATCTTCCAGGAAGACGGGGATACCGAGGATTCCAGGCGCTGGGGGCCCAACTCCCCCTACTGGCGAGCCATGGGCCACCCCTGGGGCGGCCTCCACGCAACCACCGGCGACCTGGGGGCGCTGCTGCAGACCTTCCTGAACGGCGGCCGCTACGGAGAGGCGCGGGTCTTCTCACCGACCACTGTAGCGGCCATGACCCGGGACCAGAACGGCCACCTGGGAGCTCCCTGGGGACACGGCTGGGCCCTGCGGGACTCTCCGGTGTGGAACTACTTCGGGAGCCTGGGAACCGCCGGCACCTTCGGCCACGTGGGCATCAGCGGCACCGTGGCCTGGGCCGACCCCGTTCGCCAACTGATCTGCGTCCTGCTGAGCACCCGCACGGCCGCCCACCAGGACGGCTTCCTGCTCAAGAGCATCTCCAACGTGGTGCAGGCGGCGGTCATCGGGAGGTGAGGCGGGTGTCGAAAGGTCGAGTATTAAAAGAGTAATCCACGAAGAGACACGAAGGACGACGAAGGGCCACTAAGGCGTTGGTGGGAGTTCGAGAGGGTCTGCCACTCGTCGGGAAGGGGGCAGGAGGCAGAACTCAATGGACTGGAGAGGACCGTGGAGGCATCCACGATAAGAACATGGATGAACAGGATTACAAGATCGCTAGGTTCCATATCCTGTCCATCCTGTTAATCCATGTAGTCTTTCTTCGTGGCCCTTCGTGGTTCTTCGTGTAACTTCGTGGATAACTCTTTTTTCGTGTTCTTCGTAGAGATGCCAAGATGAGCGCAATGGACCGCAGGGGCTTTCTCAAGCTGGCCGGGACGGCGGTGGCGGCGGCCGCGGCGCCCTGGCCGCTGCCGGCAGGGGCCGCGGGACCCCGGAAGATCGCCGCCCTAGTACCATGTAACACTTAAATCTACGGTTAATGTGTTAAAGTCATGGAAAACTCAGGAGGGTTCTCCATGGCACCACGTTACCGAGTGACACTGACACCGCAAGAGCGGCAAGAACTCCAAGCGTTGACGCGCACCGGCAAGACGAGCGGCAAGAGGTTCCTCTACGCACGAGCCCTGCTGCTTTGCGACAAGGGGCCGGCCGGACCGGGCTGGACGGTGGCCCGTACGGCCGAGGCGATGGGCGTCACCGCACGGACGGTCGAGCATTTGAAACGGCGCTTCGTCGAAGAGGGCCTCACGGCCGCCTTGCAGCGCAAGCGGCGGCAGCGCCCGCCACGGGAAGTGAGGTTCGATGGGACGTTCGAGGCGCGCCTGATCGCGCTGGCCTGCTCGCCAGCCCCGGAGGGGCGGCGGCGCTGGACGGTGCGTTTGCTGGCCGAGAAGGTGGTCGAGCTGGGCTTGGCGCCGCAGGTGTCGCCGATGACGGTCCAGCGTCTGTTAAAAAAAACGAACTGCAGCCTCACCTGAAAAAGTACTGGCGGATTCCGCCCCGGGCGAGCGCGGCGTTCGTCGCCTGCATGGAAGACGTGCTGGCTGTCTACGCTCGACCCTTTGCGGAGCGGCTGCCGGTCGTCTGCATGGATGAAACCAACAAGCAACTGATCCAGGAAGTGCGGGAGAAACTGCCGGTCGAGCCCGGCCAGCCCGAGCGTTGGGAGCACGAGTACGTGCGTTGCGGTGTCGCGCAGGTCTTCCTGGAAGTGGAACCCTTGACCGGTCGGCGGCATGTCGAGGTCAGAGAGCGTCGCACGCGCCGGGACTGGGCCCTCTGGATTCAGGGTATGCTGCGCACCCGATACCCGCAAGCGGAGCGGGTCGTGTTGATCCTGGACAACCTCAACACCCACGGAATCGAATCGCTGTATGAGACCTTTGCCCCGCAGGAGGCTCGCAGCCTGGCCGAACGCCTCGAGATCCACTACACGCCCAAGCACGGCAGTTGGCTCAACATGGCGGAAATCGAGTTGAGCGCCTTGTGCGGGCAATGCCTCAACCGACGTATCGGAGACCTGAACACAATGCGTCGCGAGATCGCCGCCTGGGAACAGGAACGCAACAACCGCCAAGCCAAGATAGACTGGCACTTCACAACTCATGATGCCCGTACTAAACTGAAACGCCTATATCCGAATCTTTAAGTGTTATACGGTACTAGCCACCACCTACCATGTCCGATCCCACGCCGACAACTTCATCACCCGCTTCCTGGAAGGCTACTGGATCAACGACCGCTACTACCCGCCTCCCTGCCGGGTGGCCTCGCTCTACGTGGAGCAGGAGCACCCCGCCGACATCAGCGCCCGCCTGGCCGGGAGCTGGGGGGTGGCCCGCTACCCGACCATCCGGGAGGCGCTCACCCTGGGCGGCGACACCCTGGCGGTGGACGGAGTGCTGCTGATTGCCGAGCACGGCGACTACCCCACCAACGTCAAGAACCAGAAGCTCTACCCCCGCTACCGATACATGGAGGAGATCGTGAAGGTCTTCCGCCATTCGGGTCGGGCGGTGCCGGTGTTCAACGACAAGCAGCTCTCCTACGACTGGGACCAGTCCAGGCAGATGATCGACTGGTCCAGGGAGCTGGGATTCCCGATGATGGCGGGCTCCTCGGTATCGGTGACCTTCCGCCGGCCCGAGCTGGACTTTCCCTTGGAGGCCCCATTGGAGGAGGCCATGGCGGTGGGCGGGGGCTGGGTGGCCGACGGCGGCCTGTTCCACCTGCTGGAAACCCTGCAGTGCTTCGCCGAGCGCCGCAAGGGCGGCGAGACGGGGGTGAAGGCGGTGCAGTTGCTGGCCGACGAGGCCGTTTGGAAGGCCGCGGCCGAAGGACGGTTCAGCCGCGGCCTGCTGGAGGCCGCCCTCGCGCGCGGATCCAAGGTGACGCCGGGCCCGGTGGAGGAGACGGCCCCCCAGCCGGCGGCCTGCCTGGTGGAATACAGCGACGGCTTTCGCGGCAGCGCCCTGGCCCTGGGCGGCAAGGCTGCCGAGTACCTGGCCGCGGTCCGCATGGAGGGACGGGCGGAGCCCCGGTCCACCCTCTGCTACATCCCCATCGAGAATTCCAACAACTTCAGTCCGCTGGTGGATTCCATCGGCCGCATGTTCACCCGGGGCACCCTCGACTACCCGGTGGAGCGAACCCTGCTGACCAGCGGGACCCTCTCCTTTCTGATGGAGTCCTGGCACCGCGGCCAGGTTCGCATCGAGACGCCCATGCTGAACATCGCCTACCGCGGACCCAAAACCTCCTACTACGCCCGCGGCCGGGGGTCCTGAGATGAGAGCGCCGGGAATCTACGCCAACCACACCCGACTCTTCGACCTGGTGGGGCGCCGAACCCCCATCCTGAAGGTGGCCGGCGGTTTCGGGCGCTTGACCGGGCCGCTCTTCAGCCGCATCGGCTATCTGCTGTTCAGCGACTCCCGCGGCGGCAGGATCTGCCAGTGGACTATTCCCCACTGGGATGAGGAGCCCCTGGGAGGCAGGCTCACCACCTATCGGGTCCGCTCCGGTGAACCCCAGGGGATCACCTTCGACCATCAGGGCCGGCTGCTGGTTTGCGAAAGGAATCCCGGCAGAGTGGTTCGCCTGGAAAAGGACGGCAGCACCACCCTGCTGGCCGAAACCCACCGCGGCCGGCCCCTGGGCGCACCCGACGACCTGGTCTACAACATCGACGGCAGCATCTTCTTCAGCGCCGCCCCCTCGCCCGAGAGCCTCCGAGTTCGCCCTCCGGGAGACCGGCAGGACGTCACCTCCCTGCCCCGTCCGGCCGTCTACCGTATTCCCCGCTCCCAGATTCCCGGCCCCCTGGAGCTGGAACGGGCCTCCGGGGAATGCAGCCGGCCCACCGGCGTGGCCCTGGGACCCAGGCATAACCGGCTCTACCTGGCCGACGCCGGCCGGCGGAACATCCGAGTCCATCCCATCCGGGACGACGGCACCCTGGAAAGGGGCCGGATCTTCGCCGAGTTCCCCTCGCGGGACCCCGGAATCCCGGGCGGCCTCAAGACCGACGAACAGGGCCACCTCTATGCCTGCGGTCCGGGCGGCCTGTGGGTCTTCTCTCCCGAGGGCGCCCACCTGGGCACCATCGTCACCCCCGAGCCGCCCACCAACTGCGGATGGGGCCGAGGTTTCCGGGGGCTCTACATCACCACCGGGACATCTCTCTATTTCGTGGGAACCAGGGTGCCGGGAACCCGCACCTATTGAGCGAGGGTATTCACTTCCAGTAGAGGCGGGAGGCGTTGCCACCCATGATGGCCCAAACCTCCTCTCCGGAAAGGAAGGGGGCAAGACGCTCCAGCCACTTCACGGCCCTGAGGTAGCCGGACTTCAGCAGCACGTGGGGAAAATCGCTGCCCCAGATCAGCCGGCCGGGACCGAACTGATCGTAGAGGACCCGCAGCAGCTCGGCGCAGTCCTGGTGGGGATAGGGCTGGCGCGAGCAGTAGTAGGCCCCTGAAACCTTGACCCGGACGTTGGGGAGATCGGCCAGTTGGAGCAGCGGCCGATAGACCGCCGTCCGCGGGCCGGCCCCGACCGGCGGGTGGGCCATGTGGTCGATGATGATCCGCACATGGGGAAACCGCCGGGCCAGGGTCGCCGCCGCCGGCAGGTGGGAGAACCCCGTCAGCAGGTTCACCACCACTCCCAGCCGCCCGGCCGCCTCCCACAGTCCGAAAGTGGAGGAATGGCCGAAGACCTCGCCCTCCCCGGACACCTCGGGGCGCAGCCTCAGCCCCTTGCAGCCTCTCTCCCCGGCCCAGTACTCCAGCCGCTCGGCCGCGTCCGGCTTGCGGGGATCCACCACGCACACCGCCTTGTAACGCTCGGGCTCGCCAGCCGCGGCGTCGGCCACGTAGCTGTTGTCCTCTCCCGGATAAAGCGGCTGCACCAGCACCCCGCGGCTCACCCCGTACTCCTCCATGTACTGGGCGAACAACTCCAGGGGCACGTCGCACTGGGGGCTGACGGTGGTGGCTCCCGGGTTGGGATAGTCGGGGGCCGGTTTCCACACGTGCAGATGAGCATCCACGATCATCGCCGCCTCCGATACGATATTTCGAGTGGGAGGGGAATTCTATGGGAGATCGTTGGCGGAGACAAGGGAGTTAAGGTGAAAAAACCGCACAAAGTTTCACAGCGGCTCGGCCCATCGGCTGGAGCCGGGGCCGGCGCCCTGCACCCCCCGGGAGCGCGGGCGTCCCGCCCGCATCCTTATCCCTGCAATCAACCTGCGGTCCTCGGCACTCCCCTACAAGGAGGGCACCACCGTGGACGTCGTTGAACAAAAGCAATTCGAGAACGGCCGATCAAGGTTATTCCAGTAATTCAACAACGTCCCCTACTCCCTCCTGGTCGGCTCTTACGGGACGCCGCGTTGGCCCCCCTCCGGCTCGACGGCGGGCTTCGCCCTTGTCTCTCCGACTCCCCCTCAAGGGGGGAGTGATACTTGAGTTTCTTGAAGGACGTTTTGCCAATTTGGGGAGCAGACGCCCGGAGATAATCAATTGAAAATCCTATACACCGGCAGTGTCGTGGGTTACGGGAGAGCCGCGTATGCGGCGAATCAAGAGCCTCGTCCCTGATCGCACGGCCTTCATAGAACGGCGCCAACCACACTTCCGGTTGACCTCCCTCGGGCGGCTTCCATAAGATGTGTGGCTTCGCCCTGGCCCGAGACCTGCCGGGGCCGCCTGTTTCCATGCGCATCGGCATCGACATCGGGGGGACCTTCACCGACATCGTGTGCGTCACCCGGCAGGGGTCCCTGCTGGTGCGCAAGGTTCCCTCCACCCCCGACGACTACAGCCGGTCGGTGCTGGAGTGCCTGCCCGGCCTGTTCGAGGAGGCGGGGTCGGGGCCGAGCCAAGTCCAGGAGGTCATCCACGGGACCACGGTGGCCACCAACGCCCTGCTGCAGGGCAGCGGAGCCCGCACCGCCCTGATCACCACCGAGGGGTTTCGGGACGTGCTGGAGCTGCGGCGCATCCGCATGCCCGAGCTCTACAACTGGGACTGGGACAAGCCGCCCGACCTGGTCCCCCGACGCCTGCGCCGGGAAGTCCGCGAACGGGTGGACGCAGCGGGTCGTGTGATCCATCCCCTGGATTGCCGGCAGGCCGAGCAGGTGATCGGCGAGGTCGCCGCCAGCGGCGTCGAGTCCCTGGCCGTCTGCCTGATCAACTCCTACGCCAACCCGGAGCACGAGGAAAAGCTGGCCGCCATGATCCGGCAAAAGCGTCCCGACCTGCCGCTCAGCCTTTCCAGCCACATCCTGCGGGAGGTCCGGGAGTACGAGCGCACCGCCACCACGGTGGTCAACGCCTACGTGCTTCCCATCGTGCAGCGCTACGTCCGGTCGCTGCAAACGGCCTTCGCGCGGCTGGGCATGGGGGCGCCCCTGCTCATCATGCAGTCCAACGGCGGCGTGATGACCGCCGAGGCCTGCCGGCGGCAACCCGTCTACATCATCGAGTCGGGCCCGGCGGCCGGCGTGATCGCCTCCCAGGAACTGGCCAGGCGCATGAACCTGGACAACGTCATCACCTTCGACATGGGGGGCACCACCGCCAAGGCCTCCATCATCGAAGAGGGCGCCCTGCAGATCGCCGCCGAGTACGAGGTGGGCTCCTCGCTTTCCAGCGTCAGCCGCCTGATCAAGGGCGGCGGGCACCTGATCCGCATTCCGGCCATCGACGTGGCCGAAGTGGGAGCCGGCGGAGGCAGCATCGCCTGGCTGGACGCCGGCGGAGCCCTGAACATCGGCCCGCGCAGCGCCGGGTCCTCGCCGGGGCCGGTCTGCTACGACCAGGGCGGAACCGAAGCCACCATCACCGACGCCAACCTGCTGCTGGGCTACATCAACCCCGAGGGGCTGGTGGGCGGCGGCCTGCCCCTCAACCGCCGCAAGGCCGAGCAGGCCCTCTCGGAACAGGTCGCGAAACCGCTGGGCCTGGACCTGATCGAGGCGGCCTACGGCGTGCACCTGTTGGCCAACGCGGCCATGATCCGGGCGGTGCGGGCCGTCTCCACCGAGCGCGGCCGAGACCTGAGGGAGGCGGTCCTGTTCGCCTTCGGCGGCAGCGGCCCCATCCACGCCTGCGGCATGGCGGGCTCCCTGGAGATGACCCAGGCCGTGGTCCCCCTCCACCCCGGACTCTTCAGCGCCTTCGGGCTGCTGTCGGCCGACATCGAGCACCATCGGGTCCAGACCTGCTACCAGGACTCCCACACCGCCGACCTGGAACGGCTCAACCAGCTCATGGAACGCATGCAGTCCGAGGTGACGCGGCTGCTGGAGGAAGAAGGATTCGGTGCCGGCGACATCCGGATCCTGCGCAAAGCCGACCTGCGCTATTCCGGCCAGTCCTTCGAACTGTCCCTGCCCCTTCCCGAAGGTCCCCTGGACGCCGGCGTCATGCGCGGGCTGGAACAGGCCTTCGACGAGGAGCACCAGAAGACCTACGGGCATCGAGCCCGTCCGGGGGAGGCCTATACGCTGGTCAACCTCCGCCTGATCGGCCGGGTGGCTCAGCGGCGCAGCCTGCTTGGCGACGGCGCCCCGGCTGCCGGGCGCTCCGCCCGCTCCCACCGCAGGGCCTACTTCGGTCCCGAACAGGGGTGGATGGAGTGCCCTCTTCTGGCCAGGACCGACCTGAAGAGCCCCCGCCAGGGCCCCCTGCTGATCGACGAGTTCGACACCACTATCGTGGTCCCTCCCGGCTGGCAGGCCCGGGCCGACAGCTCCGGCAACCTGTCGCTGCGCCTGACCGAGCCCTCCAGCGGGGCAAACCGGTCCGGAAAGGTCCTGCCATGACTCCTCAACGCGATTCCAGAGTCGACCCCATCACCCTGGGCCTGATCCGAAACTATCTCAGCAGCGTCGCCGACGAAATGGCCAACACCGTGATCCGGACGGCCTACTCCACCGTGATTCGAGACTGCATGGACTTCTCCACGGCCCTGTGCGACCGCGAAGGCCGGATGATCTCCCAGGGGGTCACCATCCCCTTCCAGTTGGGATCCATTCCCTTCGCCCTGGCGTCCACCCTGAACAAGTACCGGGGCCGGGTGCGACCGGGGGACGTGTTCATCATGAACGATCCCTTCGACGGAGGCATCCACCTGCCCGACATCTTCATTTTTCAACCCGTCTTCCACCGGGATTCCCTGGTGGGTTTCTCGGCGGTGGTGGCCCACCACCTGGACGTCGGCGGCCGGGTGCCGGGCAGCGCCGCCTGCGACAACACCGAGATCTTCCAGGAAGGCCTGCGCCTGCCGCCTCTGAAGCTCTACGAGGAGGGCCGCCCCTCGGAAAGCATCTTTCAGATCCTGGAGAAGAACGTCCGGGTCCCGGTAATGACCCTGGGAGACATCCGGGCCAAGCTGTCGGCCTGCAAGACCGGCGAGAAGGGCCTGCTCAAGCTGGTGGACCGCTACGGGTCCGAGGTCCTGGAACGCTATTACGAAGAACTCCTGGACCTGACCGAGAGGGTGGTGCGGGCAGAGATCCGTTCCTGGCCGGACGGGGAGTACGTCTTCGAGGACTACCTGGACAACGACGGAGTGGACGCGGGGACCATCCCGCTCAAGGTGAAGCTGAGCGTGCGGGGAGACTCCCTGGAAATCGACTTCACCGGGAGCAGCCCCCAGGTGAAGGGCGGCATCAACTCGCCCTACCCCTTCACCGTCTCCTGCTGCGGGTACGCGGTGCGCTCCATGATGCGGGCCGACATCCCCAACACCTCGGGCTTCTTCCGCCCCCTGGAGGTCATCGCCCCGGAGGGCTCCATCCTGAACCCGGTCATGCCGGCCGCCTCCAGCATGCGGGGCGTGGTGGGCTTCCGCCTGTCGGACGCCCTGTTCGGCGCCCTGGCCCAGGTCCTGCCCGACCGGGTGCCGGCCGCGGGCGAGGGAGGCAACTCCCTGATCCTGATCGGCGGATACCGCAAGGGGCGGGATCCCTTCGTCATGTTCGACCTGGTGGCCGGGACCTGGGGCGCCCGCCCCAACAAGGACGGCAACGACGGCCTGACCAACCCCGGGGCCGTCATCTCCAACATCCCGGCCGAGCTGATGGAGCTGGAATACCCGGTGCGGCTAGAACAGTACGCGCTGGCCGCTGACAGCGGCGGGGCCGGCCGCTACCGGGGCGGCCTGGCCGTGGTCCGGGACTGGCGCTACCTGGGGGAGGAACCGGCCAACCTGACCATCCGCTCCGACCGCAGGGAGCATCTGCCCTTCGGCCTCTACGGCGGCCAGCCCGGATCGGGCTCCATGAGCATCCTGAATCCGGGGCGGGAAGACGAGCGCACCCTCCCCACCATGGTGACCGAGACCATGCAGCCGGGAGAGCTCATCCGCCACCTTCAGCCCGGAGGCGGAGGCTGGGGGAACCCCATGACCCGGGACCCGGAAGCGGTCCGCCAGGATGTCCTGGACGGCAAGGTGTCCGCCAAGGCGGCCAGGGAGTCCTATGGGGTGGTCTTGCTGCCGGACAGCCTGGAGATCGACCGGGAAGCTACGCGAAAGCGGCGGGAGGAGATCCACGAAGGGCGCGAAGGACAAGAAGAGTAATCCACGAAGAGGCACGAAGGACGACGAAGGGCCACTAAGGCGTTGGGGGAGGTTCGGGGCAGGTCTGCCAAGGGTCGGGAAGGGAGTAGGGGTAAAGACCACCAGTAAGCACGGGCGGGACGCCCGCGCTCCCGGGTGGCGCTTTTCCGCCGCTGCGGTGGAGGGTAGCGGCATGTGGGCGGCGTCGTTCCGGCAACGCTGTGCGTTTGGGGAGGGGGTTAAGGTTTTATTCCTGGAGACACTCCGGGGCGTTGGATGATGTTTGAAAAGGGCGCGTGAAGGGCCACTAAATGAAAATCCAGGAGGGTGACCCCCCGGGCGTCAGCCCGGGCTTCCAGCCGAGCGGCGAAGCCGCGGCAGCAGGTAGCCGTGGGCGTAAGCCCATGGAAAGCGTCGCGTTCGAGTCGAGCCGCGTAGGCGGCGACAGCAAAGGGCGCCAGGGCATCGCCTTATCGGGAGCGGCTCTCCCTAAATTGACGGCCCTGCGGATGGACAGGATTTTTCTTTTGGATAATCCCGGGGCTTCCGCCTGGCCACCCCGAACTAACCACTCTCCACTTTTCACTGCCGTTATCACGCCCGGTTGCCGCCGTAGGCTCCCTGAATCAGGTCGCCGTGCTGGAACCGCGAAAGGGCGAAGCGGCCGATGTCCGCCGTGCGGGCCTGGCCGGCGACGATCTCCTCGGCCATCAGCTCACCCACGCCGGGGGCGATCTTGAAGCCGTGGCCGCTGAAGCCGGCGCACATGTAGAACCCTCCGACCCCCTCCACCTTCCCCAGAATGGGATTCCAGTCGGGCGTCACGTCGTAGAGCCCGGTATAGGCGTCGATGGCCGGCGCCTTGTCGAAGGTGGGGAATCGCTGCAGGAACCGGTCGCGGGTCTCCCGGATGAAGTCGGGATCGGCCGAGCGTTCGAAGCGGTCGGGGTCCACCTGCTGGTAGTCCTTGGGAAATCCGCGGCCCACCAGGGTGCGCGAGGACCAGTGGGGACGGTAGTAGATGGCCTTGGCCATGTCCGAAAACACCAGCCGGGGGGGACCTCCCACCTCGGCGGTCTCCATCAGGATCTCCTCCTCCCGGGTCACCTGGATGGGCGCCTCCACCCCGGCCCAGCCGGCCACCCTGCCGGCCCAGGGGCCGGCCGCGTTGACCACCACCTCGGTCGATATCTCTCCTTGCGCGGTGCTCACGCCGGCGATCCGCCCGCCCTCTACTCTCAAGCCCTCCACGGGCGTGAGCGGCAGCAGTTGCCCGCCCCGATCCTGGAAGCGCCCCGCGTAGGCGGCGGTGGTGGCATGGGGGTCGGCGTAGCCCGCCCCCGGCTCCCAGGCGATGCGGTCGACGCCGCTCAGATCGATGCGGGGCTCCATCTCCAGCAACTGGCGCCGGTCGATCTCGCGGGTGTCGATCCCCAGGTTCCGCTGCATCTCCAGATTGCGATCGAAGCCCTCCGAAACGTAATCGGGAACCAGGAAGGCCCAGCCGCAGTTCACGAACCCCGAGCTTCCGCCGATCTCATCGTCGAAGTGGTGGAAGATCTGCACCGACCGCTTCACCAGGCGCACCAGGTCGGGATGGGAATAGTGCTGGCGGATGATGGCCGCCGATCGGCCCGTTCCTCCCGAGGCGATCAGCCCCTTCTCCAGCAGGATTACTTTCCGCAATCCGGCCTTGGCCAGGTTGTAGGCCGTGCTGGCGCCGTTGACTCCGCCCCCGATCACCACCGCGTCGGCTGTCCGGACCATCTCGCCTCCTTGTCCCCTCCCCTGTCGCCCGGCGGGACGCCGGCCCGGGGAAAAATCCCATGGATCTTCGCTGCCTTGCCGCCTTATTTCCCCCGGCCCTGAACCTTCCGGGCCAGGTCCCGGTAGCCGCTGGCCCGCTGGCGGATGTCGGTGGCCAGCAGCAGGTCACGGATGACGGCCACCGAGTCCACTCCCGACCGGAACAGCGCCAGGGCGTTCTCCAGGGTGATCCCGCCGATGGCCACCAGTGGCCTGGCGACGCGCTCCCGAATCGCCTGCAACTCCTGCCGCTCCACCACCGGATCGGGATTTTCCTTGGTCCGGGTGGGAAAGACCGGCCCGATGGCCAGGTAGTCCACCGGCATGTCCCGGGCCTGGCGGGCCTGCTCCAGCCCGTGGGTGGAGAAGCCGATGATGGCCTTCTCGCCCAGAATCCTTCGAGCCTCGGCCGCGGGCAGATCCTCCTGTCCCAGGTGAACTCCGTCGGCCCCGCTGACCAAGGCCAGGTCGGCGCGGTCATTGACGACGACCTTCAGCCCCAGCGGCCGCGCCAGGGCCACCAGCCGGCGGCACTCCCGCAAGAGGTCCCCGGAAGAGAGCTGCTTGCCTCTCAGCTGAACCCATTGCACCCCGGCGCCGGCCAGCCCGGCCAGGACTGGTTCCAGTGGCCGCTGCAGCACCGCCAGGTCGATGATGGGATAGAGCGGGAAAATGCGGGCTTGGGACGGCATGAGCCTGGAAGGAGCGCCCTGCTCTGCCCCAGTGTGCGTTCCGGCGGGTCAGGCGTAGCGCTCCATGAACCCGGTATCCAGGCGTCCGGCCAGGAAATCGGGTTCCTTCATGATCCTCTGGTGCAGCGGAATGGAGGTTTGCACACCCTCAACGATGAACATCTCCAGGGCCCGCTCCATCCTGCGAACGGCTTCCGGGCGGCTGGGCGCGTGCACCACCAGCTTGGCGATCAGGGAATCGTAGTAGGGGGAGATCTGACATTCGGAATAAACGGCCGTGTCCACCCGCACCCCTGCGCCTCCCGGCACATGGAAGGCGGTGATCCTCCCCGGAGAGGGCCTGAAGGTCTCCGGATCCTCGGCATTGACGCGGCATTCGATGCTGTGGCCCCGCAGCCTGAGGGGTTCCTCCAGCTTCAGGGGCTCCCCGGCGGCCATCCGGATCTGCAGCTTGACCAGGTCCACTCCCGCGACCATCTCGGTGACGGGATGCTCCACCTGAATCCGGGTGTTCATCTCCATGAAATAGAAGTTGCGGTCCTCGTCCACCAGGAACTCCACCGTTCCGGCGCCGGAGTATCCCACCTCCGCCAGGGCCTCTTCCACCTGCCTGCCGATTCTTTCCCGAATTTCCTGGTCCACGATCACCGAAGGCGACTCCTCGATCAGCTTCTGGTGGCGGCGCTGGATGGAGCACTCCCGCTCCCCGAAGTGAACCACCTTGCCGTGCCGGTCTCCCATCACCTGGAACTCGATGTGGCGCGGCTTTTCCAGATACTTCTCCAGGTAGAGGTCGGGCACCCCGAAGGCCAGCCTGGCCTCATTCTCGGCGGTGGAGTAGGCAGTGGACAGCTCGGCGGGGCCGCGCACGATTCTCATGCCGCGCCCCCCGCCCCCGGCCGCGGCCTTGACGATGATGGGATAGCCGATGCCGGAGGCAACCTCCAGGGCCTGATCCAGCGACTCCAGGGCCCCCTGGCTGCCCGGCAGCACCGCCAGCCCGGCCTGGACCATGCGGGCGCGGGCCCGGGCCTTGTCTCCCATGAGCCGGATCACCTGGGGCGAGGGTCCGATAAAGCGGACGTTGCAGGCTTCGCAGACGTCCGCGAAGTAGGCATTCTCGGCCAGGTAGCCGTAGCCCGGGTGGACGGCGTCCACGTCGGCGACCTCGGCCGCGCTGATGACGCTGGGGATGTTCAGGTAGCTGTCGGAGCTGCGGGCCGGACCCACGCAGACCGCCTCGTCGGCGAAGCGGACGTGCAGCGAGTCCCTGTCGGCCTCCGAAAAGATGGCCACCGTCTTGATGCCCAGCTCTCGGCAGGCGCAGATGACACGCAGGGCGATCTCACCACGGTTGGCCACCAGGATTTTCTTGAACATGACGACTTCCGCGGTTCTCGGGCGGGTCCGACCCGCCTTTCCGGCTTTGGAGGAGGGGCTCAGGCTGGAGGGAAAACCGGAGGACGTCCGACACGGTCCCGCGAGAGGACTCCGGACTGACCGCCGGCACCCGATCCGGCCGGTCGATCATCCCGTTCGGCGAAGCCCGAAAAGCGCCTGATTGTACTCCACGGGCTCGCCGTTGTTCACATAGATCTCAGCAACTTCACCATCGGCATCCGAGGGGATCTCGTTCATCAGCTTCATGGCCTCGACGATGCACAGAATCTGTCCGGACCGCACCCGGTCGGCCACCTGGACGAAGGGGTCGGCGTCCGGTTTGGCCGAGCGGTAGAAGGTTCCCACCATCGGGGATCGAATCACGTGCAAGTCGGGCTCAGCGACCTCGGCGGGGGCTTGCGCGCCGGCTGCAGCCGGCAGTTCCGGGCCGACTCCGCCGGTCGAGGTCTCCACCGTCACCGAGGGCGATCCGGCTTGCGATAAGGGAGCCTCCTTGCGGATTCTGATCTTGACACCGGTCCGCTCCACTTCCAGCTCGGTGATTCCGCTGTCGCAAACCGCCTGAATCAATTCCCTGATCTGTTCGATATTCATCCGGTCGCTCCTCCTTCCTCCCGGCCGCCGGCACGGTTCGGTCGCCGGACCATCCAGACGCGGCAGAGGCGGCCTTGGGCGGAATAGCGGCTAAGTATAGCCAGAGCCATCGGCAATTACAATCGGTTTCAGATTGACAGTGAACGGCTTAGACGGCGACTAACGGCCGCAGAGTGCAATTGCGGGTTCCTCTCGCGTGGAGTGCGGTTCATCGGCCGGCGCCCATTCACGCCTTGGGATGCCTGCTGCCTTTCCATGGGCTTACGCCCACGGCTAAGTGCTGCCGCGGCTTCGCCGCTCAAGGGGTATGGAAATCCGCGGGCTGCTGCCCGGCGGACAATCCATCGAATAGTCGTCAATCCCAGCTTGTGGCGGAATTCAAGCGTTTGCCGAATCTTTAGCTGGGCTCCAATACCCGTATTCCAATTCTCTCCCGCTTACGCCCGCCGTTACCTGCTGCCGCCGCCTACGCGGCTCGGGGTTGGGGCATCGTTTTCCATGGGCTTACGCCCACGGCTAAGTGCTGCCGCGGCTTCGCCGCTCAAGGGGTATGGAAACCCCCGGGCTGCTGCCCGGCGGACAATCCATCGAATAGTCGTCAATCCCAGCTTGTGGCGGAATTCAAGCGTTTGCCGAATCTTTAGCTGGGCTCCAATACCCGTATTCCAATTCTCTCCCGCTTACGCCCGCCGTTACCTGCTGTCGCCGCCTACGCGGCTCGGGGTTGGGGCATCGTTTTCCATGGGCTTACGCCCACGGCTAAGTGCTGCCGCGGCTTCGCCGCTCAAGGGGTATGGAAACCCCCGGGCTGCTGCCCGGCGGACAATCCATCGAATAGTCGTCAATCCCAGCTTGTGGCGGAATTCAAGCGTTTGCCGAATCTTTAGCTGGGCTCCAATACCCGTATTCCAATTCTCTCCCGCTTACGCCCGCCGTTACCTGCTGCCGCCGCCTACGCGGCTCGGCGTTGGGGGCATCGTTTTCCATGGGCTTACGCCCACGGCTAAGTGCTGGCGCCGCTACGCGGCTCAATCGGGAGAATGGCTGTGTATGGCGTTTTCTCATGTGAGACACACCAATCCTGGCTACGCCTCTCCCGCAAATCCCTAACAGGGCGGGGGGACAAGATCCGAATAGAACTTGTTGCCCCAAAGAACCCGATCCGTCCGGAGCGCCGCGATCTTGAGCATTGATCCCCTCGGGCGTCAGCCGGGGGGATATGAGGCCTCCCCTTTTCTATGCCGTCAGCGATTGTCCCCTGGGCGCCAGCCCGGGGTTTCCATACGAGCGGCGAAGCCGCGGCAGCACTTAGCCGTGGGCGTAAGCCCATGGAACCGAGCAGCTCAGGAGTCGAGCCGCGTAGGCGGCGACAGCACTCCTCCCTGGTGCTCCGTCTCAAACAGATAGCGAGGCTCGAACTCGATGTCGTGTTGTTTCAGGAACTCGATGTATTCCTCTCGAAACGTCTTTACGCGATGATGGGCGGGCTGATTCCGGATGTAGCGACGAACCGCCTCCAGTTGTGGATAGCTGACGGTAAATGCGCTGTACCCTTTTTGCCATTCGAAGCCAAACCCGGTTGCGGCATGTTTCTTCGCCCACTTGGAAGCGTTGGCCTTGATGTCCCGTATGGTCTCGGAAACGGAGCGGGCCGGCGAAAAAATCACCAACAGATGCAAGTGATCTTCCATTCCGCCAATCTCGATCAGCTGTCCCTTGTGGAAACGAATGATGCCCCCAATGTACTCATAGAGTCGTTCTCGAAATTCTTTTTGAATCAACTTGTGTCGATACCTCGTGCTGAATACGACGTGGTAGGTCAGACGGGTGAATGTTCCCACGGTTACTCTCCTCTCATTTTCTGTCGCCGCCTTCGCGGCTCGGTCGTTTGAGGGAGCTTTTTTCCATGGGCTGACGCCCACGGCTAAGTGCTGACGCGGCTTCGCCGCTCGTATGGAAATCCCCGCTACCGCAGCCACGTACGCGGCGAACTAATAGCGCTGTCCCAAGACCCACCACCCTTTCAAGAGGATGCCGGCCAACCCGGTCCGCCCCTTCTACAAAATCCGCGGTGAGAGGAAGAAGATCAGCTCGCGGGTTTCCCGGACCAGGGAGCGGTTGCGGAAGAGGGCGCCCACGATCGGGATTTCGCCCAGACCGGGCACCTGGCCGCGGCTGTCCTGGCGGCTGTCGATCAGGATTCCCCCGATCGCCACCGTGCCGCCGTTGTTCACCAGGATGGTGGTGGTGGTCTGGTGGGTGTTGACGGTGGGAATCCCCTGGACCTGGCGGGAAAAGTCGGGAGTGGAATTTTCGATGTCGACGCTCAGCAGGATGGCGTCCTGCCGGGTGATCCGCGGTGTCACGGTGAGGCGCAGCACGAAATCGATGAAGCGGGCCGAGACGGTGTTGTTCACGGTGGTCTGGATGGGGATCTGGATTCCCTGCTTGACCACCCCTTCCACGTTGTTCTGGGTCAGGATCTTGGGTTTGGAGAGCAGCTTGGCGTTTCCCTTGCGTTCGGCGGCGGTGATGAGGGCGTCGAGGACGAAGTCGGCCGCCAGCCCGGCGGCAAGGGTGAGGGGGCGAGCGGCTGCGCCGGTTTGCAGGTCGAGGCTCAGCCGCGAGCGCCGCTCCCCCGTAGACGGCTCTCCGCCGGAGGCGGGAGCATCCAGCATCGGAAAGGGGCTGAAGGCCGGATCGGAGCCCGATCCCTCCTGCTGCCCTGTCCGGGCCTGCCGCCCGTAAAGCGCGTTCCATTGGACCCCGATGTCCTGCAGGAAACTCCGGCTGGCGGCCACCACCCGGGCTTCGATCTCCACCTGGCGGACCTTGCGGTCCAGCTCCCGCAAGAGGGCGTCGACCGCCTCCAGACGGGGTGGAATGTCCGAAACGACCAGGGCGTTGGTGCGTTCATCCACGATGATGTCTCCCCGGGGGGAGAGCGCCTTCTTGAGGATGGGACTCAGTTCCGCGGCCTTGGCGAAGCTGGGCCGGCGAATCCGGGTCTCCAGGTCGGCCGCCGCCACCCTGGCCTGGGCCAGCCGCTGTTGCTGCTGCTGTTCCGCCCCCAGGGTCGAGAGCCTGGCGATCCTGAGCACGCTGCCGCTCAAGTGCCTGACCATGCCCTGGTTCTCCAGCACCACGTCCAGAGCCTGGTCCCAGGGCACCTCCTTGAGGAAGAGGGTGAGGGACCCTTCCACGTCGGGGTCCAGGACGATGTTGAGGCCGCTGATGTCGCCGATGAGGCGAAAGAAGTCCTTGAGGTCGGCGTCCTTCAGCTCCAGCGAGATTCGTTCCCCGGAGTAGGCGGACTCCGCCGCGGAAGCCGGAGGCCTCGCCTCGGCGGCGGGCTCGGGTTTCGTCCCGCCGGACTCCGCCGCATCGCACCAGCCCCACGGCCCGGCGACTCCCTGCCAGCAAAGCCACAGCCCGCATCCCCACAGGGCCAGGCGAAGTCTCGAGTCAGTTCCCATTACCGGCCTCCCCCGGCGCCGGATGCAGCTTCCTGACCACCCGGCGAGTCCGTTTCCCTGTGTCGTCCCCCTCAACCCGCTCAGAAAAGACCACCCCGTCCCCGCCGATCTCAAGGACCCTGCCGTCGAACAGTCGGTCTCCCTTTTTCAGCAGAAAGGAGCGGTCCCGGCGGCCGGTGGCCAAGGCCGTGTATTCTCCCCCGGCCTCCACCAGCCCCACCAGCTTCAGTTCCGACACCCGTTGGCCCTTCAAGCCGAGCGGCCTGGCGGTGGGGGCGGCGGGAGGAAGAGGCGCGGGAGCCCGCGGGAGGCCAAAGGGATCGCGCCGCCCCCGGGCCCGGTAGGGGTAGGCAGTCTGCCGTGCGGGGGACGCGGAATCGGCGGGCAGCCCGGAATCGGCGGGGGCCTCGACCTTGTCCGCGGCCGGCCGGTAGCGATGGAGAACCGCTGTGAGGTCGGCGGTGAGGGTGTGGAGGGGATCCTCCGAGCCGGCGGCCGCGATCCGCAAATCCTCCAGGCTCACGATGGGGCCCAGCCCGGACAGCCTGCCACAGAAGCCTCCCAGGTCGTGGTAGGCGCCGGCCAGCACCAGCCCGTGGGGTTCGCGGGAGAAGGTCTCTCCCTCCTGTGCGGGCATCTTTCGAATCCCCTTGACCTTCAATCCGGACGCTGCTGCCGCTTCCTGCAGATGACCCGGCAGGCCCATCGCCGCCTCCTCCTCCGGCAGGGCCGCCTCGAGGCTTGCCAGCTTCGAGACCAACCCCCGGTTCCGACTGGACCGCTCCTGGAGCTGCTGCTCCAGCCCTGCTCCCTGCCCCACCTCCCGGCTCAGGGCTTCCAACTGCCCCCGGCGCAGTTCGATTTCAGCTCCATAGCCGGAGACGAAGAGGTACCAGCCCAGTCCCAGGACCAGTCCGCCCAGGCCCATGGGGATTCCCAGGTGCTGCAGCCAGGGAGGGACTTGGGTGGTGAGGGTCATGGGATCGTTTCTTTCAAGGCTGACCCGGAGCGCGGGATGAACGCCATTCGGGCAACGTGGCGCGTTTCGAGGCGTCGCACCCGATTCGCCGACAACGCGGCTACGGCGGCGCGGGATTCCCACGCCCCCGGGCTCCCGCCCGGGGGCAGGAATTTCCAAAAGAGCCTTTTGCAAAATTCGCAACGGGGCAGGTCATTTTGCCGGCACACGTGATGTTCTGCCCTTGTTCAATTTCGGGTGCGACTTGGTGAAAACTGCTGTATAGCCACAAAAAGCACAAAAGTCACAAAACGAATTTCTTGATCTCGAGTCTTGACGATCCGAAGTTGATCAGCATGGCGTCGCGTTGACCGGATGCACGCAGATAGCCCAGCACTTGTGCCACATGTTCGGACGTCAGCGCCTTGCAGGCTTTCAGTTCAAGGATGAGGCAGTTTTCTACAAACAAATCAGCAAAGTAGTTGCCAAGGATGGTGCCGTCCTCATCTCGCACCTGCAGGGCTCTTTGTCGTTCGACATCCAAGCCAATTTTTCTCAGACGGTGGGCCATCCCGTTTTCGTATACCTTCTCGAGATGCCCGTTGCGAAGGTATCCAAACAGGTCGAAGGCCGTCTGCCGGATCTGATCACACAAAGTTCGCATGCCTTGGTCGTTTCTCATCGTTCGGCTCGTTTTTGTGTTTTTTGTGCCTTTTGTGGCCATTGCCGGCAACGGTCCCGCTGCCGGATGTTGCAAATGCCTCAACAGACTGTCTCCGGGCGCCGGGTACCACCCGAGCCTTTCACTCCAGATTGCCCGTTCCTCCGGACTCCTCCTCCTGTCCCCTCCGCGATTCCTCAGAATCGGCCTCCTCAAGGGAAAGGGCAAAGGCGTAACTGCCGTCCTGCTCCTGGAAGTGGACCAGCTCCACCCGGTGGAATTCGCCGGTGCGCTGCAATCGGGCGATGAATTCCGAAACCCGCTCGGATTCCGCCGAGACCAACCCGCGGAGCGAGAAGGCCCCGTCCTTCCGGCTCAGTTCCTGCAGACGCAGCCCCGGAACGGCCTGGACGCTGTCTCCCAGCAGATCCAGCACCCTGGCTGGACGCGCCTGGCGGGCCCGGAGCCGCTCTATGGCCCGGATGCGCCCCTCCATCCGCTGGCCCTGCTGCTCCAGTTGCTGGATCTCCCGGGACAGGTCCAGTTGGCGCTGCCTCTGCCCGCGCACCTGCTGGATTTGAGCCTCCAGCCGTTGGACGCGGGCCGCCTGTTCCATGCGCCAGTTCAGGAGGACCGACGCCGCGCCCAGCATCACCCCCAGGGAGAGCAGCCGCTGAAAGGCGCGACCACGGCCGGCCCGGCCCATGCGCCCCGGCGTTTCCGACTGCCCAGCTCCCCAATCTCCCACCAGATTGATCCTAATCATGGAAGCCCCTCAGAGCCAGGCCCACCGCCACCGCCAGGCTGGGAGCCTGCCGGTAGAGGCTCTCCTCGTTCACACCTCTCCCGACGGCTATGCTCTTGAAGGGGTCCAGGGGTTCCAGGGGAAGATCCAGCCCGCTCTGCAGCCGTTCGACCAGCCCCGCCAGGCCCGAGCATCCGCCGCTCACATAGACCCGCTGTATGGATTCGCCTTCGGCGCCGGCCTCGAACAGGTCCAGGCTCTTGCGAATCTCCAGCAGCAGGGTCTCCACGACCGAATGGAGAAGAGCGCCGGCCGGCCCTGCTTCCAGAGCTTCCACCCCGCTTTCCCGCTTTATCCGCTCGGCTTCCTCGAAACCGATCCGGAGCTCCTTCTGCAGCAGTCCGGTCAACTGGTTTCCGCCGGCCGACAGGTCTCGGGTGAACAGCGGGACACCGCCCCGCGTCACCACCACGTTGGTGACGGCGGCGCCGATATGGAGCAGGGCGGCCGTGACCGCGGAGCCGTCGCCATAGTTGGCCTCGTAGGCGTTCTGCAGTGCAAAACCGTCCACGTCCACGATCAGGGGAGACAGGCCGGCCCCGGCGATGGCCTCCAGCCGGCTCGCAACCCTCTCCTTGCGGGCCGCCACCAGCAGGACCTGGGTGTCTCCCCCGGCGGAGGCGTCTCCCAGAACCTGATGGTCCAGGTGTACGTCCGACAGATCGAAGGGAATCACCTGCCGGGCCTCCCACTGGATGGATTCCTCCAGTTCCTCCGGGCTCATGGCCGGCAGGGTGAGCTTCTTGACGATCACCGAATGACCCGAAACCGAGGTGGCCACCCTCCGGGCTCTGATCCGGCATCGGCTGAAGACTCTGCGAACGGCCTCCGCCACCGAGTCCGGATCCCCGATGGCGCCCTCGGCCACCGCCCCCGGCTCCAGGGGCTCGAGTCCGGCGCGAACCAGCTCGAAACCGGCCCGGACGCGGCGCAACTCCACCGCCTTGACGGCGCTGGATCCCAGGTCCAGGCCCGCCAGAGTTTCGCCTCCGGAGAACAGACCCATCCGTACGCTCCCGCATAGCGAAGTAGAGAGGGGAAAAGGAGGGAGAACGCGGCAGAATCCGGCCCCCCGGGGAGATCAATCGGGGGACCGCTTGCCGGCCCGTCACGGTCTGAAAAACCGAACGGGCCGAACTCAGAGGGAGATGCAGCGGGAGGGAGTAAGCAGGAAAATCTTAAGGCGAAAGGGGGTCGCTGTCAAGCCGGATCGACTCGGGTATACCCCTTTCAAGCCCGGCTCTTCGTGGTAGAATACCCCAGTGAGTCGTCAACACCCGAACCCCTTAACTTGTCTGATCTCCCTCTCAGCAGGTTCGTCACAGTGAAAGGAGCATCGACAATGAATATCAGCCCGGAGTTGATTGCCATCGGCATTCTCGGCGTGGCCCTGGTCAGCCTCGGTTGGAAAGTCTCAACCGACATCCGACAGGAGTTGAAACAAGAAATCCACTATGTCCGAGAAGATGTGGCCGACCTTGGCAATCGCATCGGCAGCCTGGAGCAGCGTATGGCCCGATTTGAAGGCTGGATAGAGGGTCGCTTTACCGAGGAATTGGAGTTGAAGGCCAAGCCCGCCAAATAACCGCCGACCGAGCAAAGCCTTCACCTGTCGCTCGGCAAGCCCTCATCTCTCGAGCCCGGCTTGTCGTGGTATACTGACCCAGTCAGCCGTCAACAACAGAACCCCCTGACTTGTCTGATCTCCCTCTCAGCAGGTTCGTCACAGTGAAAGGAGCATCGACAATGAATATCAGCCCGGAACTGATTGCCATCGGCATTCTCGGCGTATCCCTGGTCAGCCTCGGATGGAAGGTCTCATCCGATATCAAACATGACTTCAGGCAAGAAATTCACTACGTCCGGGAGGACGTAGCCGACCTCCGAGGGAATGTAGCCGTACTCGGCGATCGCATCGGCGGCCTGGAACAGCGCATGGCCCGATTGGAAGGCTGGATAGAGGGTCGCTTTACCGAGGAACTGGAGTTGAAGGCCGAGCCCGCCAAATAGCCGCCGACCGAGCAAAGCCTTCCCCTGCCGCTCGGCAAGCCCTCATCTCTCGAGCCCGGCTTGTCGTGGTATACTGACCCAGTGAGCCGTCAACAACAGAACCCCCTAACTTGTCTGATCTCCCTCTCAGCAGGTTCGTCACAGTGAAAGGAGCATCGACAATGAATATCAGCGCGGAGTTGATTGCCATCGGCATCCTGGGCGTGGCCTTGATCGGCCTCGGTTGGAAAGTCTCAACCGACATCCGAGAGGAGTTGAAACAAGAAATTCACTACGTCCGAGAAGACGTAGCAGACCTCAGAGAACGAATGGCGCGGCTGGAAGGACTGTTCGAAGGATTTACCAGAGGAGAGTTGGCAAAGCAGAAGAAGTGACAACTGCATCCCCCGGGCTCGGCCCGGGGATTTTTTTTGTCATGCGCAGCCTGCGCGATCTGCAGGGATCTCGGGGAAAGGCCGGAAGCGGTACGCAACGATAGCCGCTACCGCGCCCCGATGCGGCGCAGCGCCCGGGTGGCTTCCGACACCACCTCGGGGTCGTTGTCCTTCAGCAGGGGCCGCAGATTCTCGGCAGTAGCGCTGTCCCCGATCTGCCCCAGGACCAGGCAAAGCCTTCTGCGGATCAATGGGTTGCTGTCGTTCAGGTAGTTCACCAGTTCGGGCGACACCCGGGTTTTCAATTCAAGCAGATAGGCCAGGGCCTGCTGGTGGATGAGCCGCTCCTTGAGAGCCGCCACCATCTGGTCCAGGTGCTCCTTGCGTCCCAGGCCGTAGAGGGCAAAGCTCATGGCCAGCCTGGGGGCGGGCTTCTTCTCGGCCAGAAAAGCCCTCGACACATCTCCCGCCACCGAAGCATCTCCCGCCCTGCCAATGCCCTCGGCGGCGAACTGGCGGTACTTGGGTCCCCCGTCGCCCAGGTGGCGCCGAAACACGGGCAGTGAGCCGGCGTCGCCGATAAGCGCCATGGCCTCCAGACAATTCAGCCGGACGTCGCGGCCGGGATTCTGATCGTAGAGTGTCTGAATCTGGGGCAGCGCCTCCAGGCTCTTGAAGAGCCCCAGGGTCAGGATGGCCTCGTTGCGCACCTTCTTGTTGGTATTCAGAAGATAGGGCTGGACATCCCCGGCCACCGAGCGGTCCCTGATCTTGTAGAACGACTGCAGGATGGCCACCTGCAGGTTGGGCTCGGCGCCGTTCATGCCCTCCACCATCTTGGGAATCGCCGCCTTTCCCCGCAACACCCCCAGGGCGTTGGCGGCGTAGAAGCGCACCTCTCTATTGGAGTCGCGCAGGCGCTCGGCGATGCCGTCGATGACGGCCGGAGCCACCGTCACGTCGGCCTCGATGACGGTGTCATCGCTGGGCACCGGTCCGCTGAAGGGGTTCAGCCGGGCGTAGAGGCGCTTGGCCTGCCGGGTCAGGAAAAAGCTGGCGTCCTGCTCGGTATAGAGGTTGACCAGGGCGATGATGGCCTCCCGGCGCACCTCGGGCACCCCATCCTCGAGAACGGTCAACAGCATGGTGACGGCGCCGGAATCCCTGATCAGTCCCAGGGACTTGACGACCGCACGGCGAACCTCGGGGTCCTTGTCCCCCACCGCTCCCAGCAGCGGAGGGGTGGCCTCCCGGCTGAGCGTCTCGCCCAGCTCCCTGGCCGCCTTCCGGCGGTCGCCGGCCTTCTTGCTTTTCAGCTTGTCCCGCAGCTCCTCGATGGAATCCCCCCTGGCCTCGGGAACCAGCGGAGTTGCGGCGGGGCTCAGGAGGAGCAACCCACTGGCCAGGCCGACCAGCAGGATGCGGCAGGCCTCTTTTCTCGCCCTGAAAGAAACGCTCATGCTTGCCTCTTTTCTGACTCTGACCGATCCAATCCGGGATGGGGCCGCGCCCTTGCAGCCACCGCAGCCTCGAGCTCATTGTCCCACATTCCCGCGGTGGGGTACAGGCCCGGCGCGGGGTCGGCTCTCCAGGAACAGGGTCAGGTAGAGCCCCAGCCCCAGGCCGGCCGGCCCGCCGGTAGCCACCCGCGACCAGAGGGTGCTGTTCCAGACTCCCGCCAGGTCCAGGCCGGCGTCCAGGCCCGTGAGCAGCAGCGGCCCCAGCAGCAGGGCTCGGCGGCCCAGCAACCAGGCGGAATGGCCGCGGGCCAGGGGCGCCAACAGCACTCCCAGGAACCCGCCCAGGTAGAGGGCCAGGCAGCGGTTGCACACCGGCAGGAAGACGCCCGCCAAGCTCAGGGAGCGCTGGGGGTCCTGGTGGCAGAGGTGGGAAAAGACGTACCGGACCGACAGGGCTGCCGCGGCCTCGCCCTGACGCACCAGCCACGGGAACAGCAGGATGGCGACGCAGCAGATCCCCGAACCCGCCAGCAGCGCCGGCCAGGCCCAGCGGCGGCGTGAGGATTGTTGAAGGATGGCGGCCTGGTTCATGGGAGAGTGCCCCCCGGGAGCGCGGGCGTCTCGCCCGCATCCTTATTCCTGCAATCAGCCTGCGGTCCACGGCGCTCCCTTTCAATGCACACCGAACCCGCCTTTACGGGGACCTCTTCCATCATGCCGGGTCTTGAGGCTCGCATATGGCGCCTTGCCCGATTCCCGGGCACGATGTAAACCATGTTTGCGGTCTAATGTGGACGATGCCCACCCGGGAGCGCGGGCGTCCCGCCCGCATCCTTATTCCTGCAATCAGCCTCTCATCCAGGGCGTTCCCTTGCAAGGCTCACCGTGGTAAACTTACTTGATGAGTCGTCCACAAAAGAACATCTCGCCTTGTCTGATCTCCCTCTCAGCAAGTCCGTAAATGCGGAAGGAGAATCAGCAATGGCCATCAGCGCGGAATTGATTGCAATCGCCATTCTGGGCGTATCCCTGGTCAGCCTCGGATGGAAGGTGACCGGAGACTTGCGGAAGGAAATCCACCTGGTACGCAATCAGGTGACCGGAGAGTTGCGCCAGGAAACTCACCTCGTGCGCAATGATGTTGGCCAACTTGGCGATCGCATTGGCAACCTGGACCACCGCATCGGCAACCTGGAACAGCGCATGGCCCGATTGGAAGGCTGGATTCAGGGTCGATTCAAAGAAGAACCGGAGTTGAAGGCCAAGCCGGCACCCAGCCGCTGACCGAAAGTCACACCCTCCTGACTCTCGGCACTCTCGCATTTAATTCCCCAAGCTTAATTCGTTTCTCCCGCGGCGTGCTGTCGCCGCCTTCGCGGCTCGACATTACGTCATGCTTTCCATGGGCTTACGCCCACGGCTACCTGCTGCCGCGGCTTCGCCGCTCTAAAAGGAAGCCGACATCGGCGGTGTTTTCTCAGGTACGAAACATCCATCCCGGCTCCGCCGCTCCACTCGAACCCCGAGCTCCCGCCCGGGGATCGTCCAGAAAATCATGGTCGCCCTTGAGGCCTGTCCCTTCTTCACGGAGAGCAGTGTTCCGTGGGTTGGCGCCTGGGAGTCCACTTGCTGACGCCCGGCGTTGCCCCACCGCATCAGCCTTTGCCTGACGGCTAAGCCCCCGCAAGGGAGAGTGCCCACCCGGGAGCGCGGGCGTCCCGCCCGCATACGACCTGGCACAATGGAAACGATCCCTGCAATGGCCGAATTGGTGCACTGTACGAAGCATTGGCCCCGGACCGCAGGCTGTTTGCAGGAATAAGGTTGCGGGCGGGACGCCCGCGCTCCCGGGGGGGCTTTACCCTTTTCTCCTACCCCACCCGTGGCAATCCCCTCCCGAACATCCTCCAACGCCTTAGTGGCTCTTCGTCGTTCTTGGTGGCCCCTTCGTGGATAACTCTTTTAACCCCGTAACGAATTCCTCAACGCCTCCGCCACCCCTCACGACTCCGGCACCGGGGGCAAATCGCAGCGGCGGGGCTTGTCGCGACGGAAGCCCAGGGCGTAGTCGGCCTGCATGAGGGTATGGATCTCCTTCGTCCCCTCGTAGATCACGGCGCCCTTGCAGTTGCGGTAGTAGCGGCCCACCGGATATTCGTCCGAGAAACCGTAGGCGCCGTGGATCTGCACCGCGTCCGAGGCCGCCCGCTCCGAGGCCACGGTGGCGTGCCACTTGGCCAGGGAGGTCTCACGGTTGTTGCGCCGCCCCTGGTTCTTGAGCCAGCCGCAGCGAAGCCACAGCAACCGGGAGCTCTCGTAGTCCCGCACCATCCCGGCGATCATCTGCTTGACCAGTTGGTGGCGGGCGATGGGCTCCTCGAAGGTGCGCCGCCCCAGGGCGTACTTCCGGCTGGCGTCCAGGCAGGCCCGAATCAGCCCGGTGGCTCCGGCCGCCACCGTGTAGCGTCCCTGCTCCAGGGCAAACATGGCGATCTTGAATCCCTCGCCCTCCTTCCCCAGCCGGTTGGCCGCAGGCACCCGCACGTCCTGCAGGCTGAAGTAGCCCGTATTCCCCGCCCGGATGCCCCACTTCTGGTGGTGGGTTCCGCTGGAAAAGCCCTTCATGGAGCGCTCCACCAGGAAGGCGCTCAGGCCGCGGTGGTCCCGGCGCTCCCTCTTGTCGAGATCGGTCCAGGCAAACACCAGGAAATGGTCGGCCACGTCGGCCAGCGAGATCCAGGTCTTTTCGCCGTTGAGGATGTAGCGGGCGCCATCGCGCCGGGCCGTGCTGCGGATTCCCAACACGTCGCTGCCGGCGTCGGGCTCGGTCAGGCCGAAGGTGGCGATCTTCTCCCCCCGGGCCTGGGGTTTCAGCCAGCGCTCTTTCTGGGCTTCGCTGCCCCAGCTCAGCAGGGTCAGGCCGTGCAGCGCCAGGTGCACCGAGAGGATGACCCGCAGGGAGGTGTCCCCGTATTCCAGCTCCTCGCAGGCCAGCCCCAAACTGATGTAGTCGAAGTCGAAACCGCCGTGGCGGGAAGGAATGCAGAGTCCCAGCAGGCCCAGCCTGGCCATCCTGGGCAGCAGAGAGGGGTCGAAGCGGCCTTCGGAGTCGTTGCGGCCGATGTCGGGAAGCACATCCCGGGACACGAACTGCCGCACCAGCTCCCGCACGCTCAGGTGGACCTCAGACAGATCGAAGCCGATCATGCCACTCCCCCAAAACGTCCCTGCCGCCCGAACCCGCCCGAGCCCGGCCGCAGGGGAACCATGCCGCACGGACCAATCAGGAATGCAGGGACCGGAGGTAGGCCGACAAAGCCACCACAACCAGTCCCAGGATCAAGCCCCAGGTCAGCAGGCGGCTTCGCGGGGAGAGCGGGTCGGAACCGGGCGACCGCCCGGCAAGAGCCGCGATGACGAGCGCCAGGACCGCCAGCGCCAGCACCAGCTTGGCCAGGAAGACCTCCAGGTTGGGCGCCAGGGCGGTCCTCCAGCCCTGGTGGATGTTGTAGAGACCCGATATCAGTATTCCGGCGATCCCGCCGTGGACCAGCATCTTGAGACGGATCTTGAGGCTCAGAAAGAAGTTCCGCCGGCTCTCGGTGCTCTGCGCGGCCAGGGCAGGCCGCAGCACCAGCACCAGGAAGGCGGCCGATCCGATCAGGACGGCGGCCGAGGACAAGTGCAGCCAGCGCATCAACAGGTTCAACCACTCCATGGACCCCTCTCCTTTGGCCGGGTTGGATGGCGCCGGCGGACCTGCCGGCAGGCCCCCCGCGCCCTGCCAGCCATGGTACCACAAGTCATACCTCCCTCAGGGGCGGGGATCCTCCCTGCCCGACCGGCAACGCCGGATGCCCGGCCGGCGACGCCGACCCGGGGGAAAGTACTTGTTTGGAGGGGATGACTCTGGTACTAGTAACGGTTTCGCCCTGGAAGGGATCTTGCCCGGCGGACCGGACGCCGGCGCATGGAAACGGCATGAACTGCCACATCCTCTATCACGACAACTGCTTCGACGGCGCCTGCTCGGCGGCCGTCTTCATGCGCTTCTACCTCTCCAGGATCGAACCCGAAGCCCGTTTCAGCCTGTTCGGCATGTACCACCAGCCCCGCCAGACCTTTCCCGACCACCTCTTCGAGGGGGACGAGAACGCCATCGTGGACTTCAAGTACGCCAGCCACCAGCGGCTGACCTGGTGGTTCGACCACCACTACAGCGCCTTCCTGACTCCCGAGGACGAAGCCCACTTCCGGAACCGGAACAGCGACAAAATGTTCCACGATCCCGGCTACAAGTCCTGCACCAAGATGATCGCCACCATTGGCCAGAGCCGCTTCGGGTTCGACCCGGGGGTGCTGGAAGACCTCATCCACTGGGCCGACATCGTGGACGGCGCCCTCTACGCCAGCGCCCGGGCGGCCGTCGAGGTGGGCGAACCGGCCCAGAAGCTGGCCGCCGTCATCGAGGCCAACCGGGACGCCTCCTTCTCCCACCGCATTATCCGCCAGCTTTCCCGGCAGCCCCTCGACCAGGTGGCCACTCAAGCCGAGGTGCTGGACCGCTACCGGCCCCTGCACCGCCGCCATTCGGAGGACATCCGCATCATCGGCGAGGTCTCCGAATGCAGCCGCGGGGTGACCTTCTTCGACCTGATCCCCTTCGGCATGGAGGGCTACAACAAGTTCATCCCCTACCATCTCCACCCCGAGTGCAACTACCACGTCAGCCTCATGCAGTCTCCCCAGCGCACCAAGGTCTCGGTGGGCTCCAACCCCTGGAGCCCCAACCCCCGCCGCCACAACCTGGCCCGCATCTGCGAACGCTACGGGGGCGGCGGGCACCCGGTGGTAGCCGCCATCTCCTTCCCGCCCGACCAACCCGATAAAGCCAGGCAGGCCGCCCGCGAGATCGTAGCCGAACTGCAGGGATAAAAAGAGTTATCCACGAAGGGCCACGAAGAACGACCTAAGGGCCACCAAGGCGTTGGAGGAGGATCGAAACGGATCCGCCAAAGGTCTGCAAGGGGGAAGGAGTAATGCCCCACCCGGGAGCGCGGACGTCCCGCCCGCAAAAAGACCACCCGGGAGCGCGGGCGTCTCGCCCGCATACGACCTGGCACCATGGAAACGATCCCTCCAATGGCCGAATTGGTGCACTGTGCGAAGAAATCGCCCCGGACCGCAGCCTGTTTGCTGGAATAAGCTTGCGGGCGGAGGCACCCACCCGGGAGCGCGGGCGTCTCGCCCGCATTCGACCTGGCACGATAGAAACGATCCCTCCAATGGCCGAATTGGTGCACTGTACGAAGAAATGGCCCCGGACCGCAGCCTGCTTGCAGGAATAAGCTTGCGGGCGGAGGCACCCACCCGGGAGCGCGGGCGTCTCGCCCGCATACGATTTGGCACCATGGCAACGATCCCTCCAATGGCCGAATTGGTGCACTGTACGAGGAAGTGGCCTCGGATCGCAGGCGGCCTGCACGAATAAGGTTGCGGGCGAGACGCCCGCGTTCCCGGGGGCCCGTGCGTCTATAATTCATTGGCAACCCAGTGCACCGCACCGATTTCCCGAACCATTCTCCCTGTGGAGGCAATACGGCTCGTGAAGAAAGACCCCCCGGGAGCACAGGCGTCCCGCCCACACAAGACCTGGCACGATCGTGGCTACCTCCCGCACTTCGATGAAGCGGGAACGGTGCAATCTCTCACTTTCCGCCTGGTTGACGCGGTTCCCGCCGCCACCGTCACCGCCTGGAAAACCGAACTGAAGCTCAGTGGCGGCGAAGCGGCGGCTGATCCCCGCTGTGCGCGCCTTCGCGGCCAAATCGAGCGATTCGCCGATCAGGGACACGGCGCCTGCTGGCTGAAAGACGCCCGCGTCGCGGAGGTGGTCCAGGATGCGCTGCTGCATTTTGACGGTGAGCGGTATCGGCTTCTGGCCTGGGTCATCATGCCCAATCACGTGCATGCGGTAATCGAGACACTGCCCGGCTTTCCCTTGGACGGAGTCATCCACTCCTGGAAATCGTTCACTGCCAAGCAGGCGAATCGACTCTTGGGCCGGACTGGAGCCTTCTGGATGGGAGACTATTTCGACCGCTATGTTCGCGATGAGGCACATCTCTGGGACGTAAAGCGCTACATGGAAGAGAACCCCGTAAAGGCGGGCTTGGTCCGCTTTGCAAGGGAATGGCCCTGGATGGGCGGCTGCTTGCAGGAATAAGACCCACCCGGGAGCGCGGGCGTCTCGCCCGCACACGACTTGGCCCAATGGAAACGAAGCCTACAAAGGTGGGTTTGGTGCACTGTGCGAGGGAGTGGCCCCGGACCGCAGGCTGCTCGCACGAATAAGGTTGCGGGCGAGACGCCCGCGCTCCCGGGGGGTTTGGTGCACTGTGCGAGGGAGTGGCCCCGGACCGCAGGCTGCTTGCACGAATAAGGTTGCGGGCGGGACGCCCGCGCTCCCGGGTGGGCCTTTCCAATGGTGCGGTGGGCTCGGAGGGTGGCAGCCTTAAGCTACCCGCACGACGGCTCCACTTACTCTTCTTCAGGCGAATCCGCCGGGCAGCCGGCGGACTCCAGAGCCGAATCCGGAATCAACACGCGGATGCGGTGATTAACCCGGTCCGAGAGGTAGATCCTGCCGTCGCCGGCAACCGCCACGTCGGTGATGGCGCCCAGCCGGGCCTCGGTAGCGAGCCCCCCGTCCCCGCTGTTCCCGATCATTCCCGTGCCCGCAATGGTGCTGATCGCCCCCGTGCAGGCATCCACCTTGCGGATTCTGAAGTTCACCGTGTCCGCGATGAACACGTTGCCGGAAGCGTCTACCGCCACGCCTTCGGGATGCCCCAGCATGGCCTCGGCCGCCGGGCCCCCGTCCCCGCCATAACCGAACCGCCCCGTGCCCGCGATCGTGCTGATCGTCCCGGTCCCCGCCTCCACCTTGCGGACCCGGCTGTTCAACGTGTCCGCGATATAGACGTTACCGGAACCATCAACCGCCACCCCGACCGGAAACCTGAGTTTGGCCTCGGTTGCCGGGCCCCCGTCTCCGCCGTATCCATGGCCGAACCGTCCTCCGGTGCCGGCAATTGTGCTGATCGTCCCTGTTGAAGCCTCCACCTTGCGGATGCGGGAGCTGCCCCTGTCGGAGATGTAGAGGTTGCCGGCGACGTCGACCGCCACGTCATGAGGATGCGCCAGCATGGCCTCGGTCGCCGGGCCCCCGTCTCCAACGTCGTCGCCGAAACCGAACTGCCCCGTGCCCGCGACCGTGCTGATCGTCCCGGTCCCCGCCTCCACCTTGCGGATCCGGTGATTGTAGGTGTCGGCGAGGTAGATGCTCCCGGAATCATCCGCCGCCACGCCCGCGGGGAACCCCAATCGGGCCCCGGTGGCCCGTTCCCCGTCGCCGCTGTCACCCCCTTCTCCCGTGCCCGCCCGGGTGGTGATCCCGCCCGCCGAGAGGCTCGACTGGCGGATCCGGTTATAGCCGTAGTCCGCAGTGAAGACGTTGCCAAAGCCATCCACCGCCAGGCCGCGTGGTCTCGAGAGCTTGCCGAGCCTGGCCAGGAAATTGTCCACCTGTCCCCCACCGGCAATGGTGTCGATCATCCCCGTTGCCGCATCCATCCTGCGAATCCGGTTATGGGCAGCGATGTAGACGTTTGCGGCGCCGTCCACCGCCACGCCCTCAACCAATCCGACTCGGGCCTCGGCCGCCGGGCCCCCGTCCCTGCTGTAACCGCGCTCCCCCTCGCCCGCGATCGTTTGGATCGTCCCGGTGGCGCCATCCACCTTGCGGATGCGGTGCCAGTCGGCGATGTAAAGGTTGCCGGCGCCGTCCACCGCCACTCCTTCGATTCGGCTCAGTCCAGCCTCGATGGCCGGTCCCCCGTCCCCGCTGAAACGACCTTCTCCGTTCCCCGCCACCGTGCCGATCACACCGCTGGCCCCATCCACCCTGCGGACGCGGTCGTTTCCGAAATCCGCCACGTAGAGGTTTCCGGACCCGTCCACCGCCAGGCCTCGTATCTCTCCCAACCGAGCCTCGGTGGCCGGGGCCCCGTCTCCGTCGAAGCCCCGCTCTCCGGTCCCCGCCACCGTGCTGATCGTTCCCGTGGCCCCATCCACCTTGCGGATGCGGAATCTGCCGGCGATGTAAAGGTTCCCGGCGACATCCACCGCCAAGTCGCGGGCAAAGAGCCGGGATTCGGTCGCCGGTCCCCCGTCCCCGCTGTAACCCCATTCTCCCGTGCCGGCCACCACGCTGATCGTTCCCGTCATCCCATCCACCTTGCGAACAACGGTGCCGGCAGGGATGTAGACGTTGCCCTGCCCGTCCACCGCCACCGCGCCGGGAAATCCCACCTGGGCCTCCCTTGCCGGCCCGCCGTCGCCGCCGAAGCCCGGTTCGCCCGTGCCGGCAATCGTGTCAATCATTCCGGTCATCCCGTCCACCTTGCGGATGCGGTGGTGCCCCCAATCGGCGATGTAGAGATTGCCGCCGGAATCGACCGCGACCGCACGGGGCGACTCGAGCCAGGCCCGGGTGGCCGGGCTGCGGTCCCAGACGTAGTCGTTCCCCGCCACGGAGTCGAGAGTGTAGCCCGAGTGGGAAATGTTGATCGGTTCAACGCCGTCTTGCCCGAGGAGCATGCAGGGAGCCAGGAGGACGGCCAGTCCGGCGGCGACGGCAACCGTCATCTCCAGCAGGGCCCGGCCAAGCGCCCCGCGGTCTCCTCTGGAGGGTGCATCTCCCGGATTGGTCCAGTGGATGGAGAGGCTATTGGAATCAGGGTAAATCATGGTCTTGCTCCTCCTATGCGGCCGGGCGGGCGGCACAGTTGACTAGCCGGAAGGGAGAATCTGAATCAGGAAGGACTCATGTCCCGCAGCCGCCAAGTCGAATCACCGGCGACAACGAGTGAACAGCCAATCGTTCTTTTTCAATGGAATCGGGCAGTCCGATGCCGTGTCGACCCTAAGGGTTGCCTCCTATCTGTTTCCGACCCAGTCGGAGATCGATCCCGATAAGGCAATCGCAAAGGTTTTTCCACCAAGGGGTTGGCCGTGGATGGGAGGCTGTTTGCGCGAATAAGCTTGCGGGTGAGATCCCCCCGGGAGCGCGGGCGTCTCGCCCGCACACGACTTGGCACAATGGAAACGAAGCCCACAAGGGTGGGTTTGGTGCACTGTGCGAGGGATTGGCCCTGCATCGCAGGCTGCTTGCAGGAATAAGGTTGCGGGCGGAGACGCCCACCCGGGAGCGCGGGCGTCTCGCCCGCACACGACTTGGCACAATGGAAACGAACCTCGCGATGGCCGGTTTGGTGCGCTGTGCGGGGGAGTGGCCTTGGACCGCAGGCTGCTTGCAGGAATAAGGTTGCGGGCGGAGACGCCCACCCGGGAGCGCGGGCGTCTCGCCCGCACACGACTTGGCACAATGGAAACGAACCTCGCGATGGCCGGTTTGGTGCACCGTGCGAGGCAGTGGCCCTGGATCGCAGGCTGCTTGCGCGAATAAGCTTGCGGGCGAGCCCCACCCGGGAGCGCGGGCGTCTCGCCCGCACACGACTTGGCACAATGGTAACGAACCTCGCGATGGCCGGTTTGGTGCGCTTTACGAGGGAGTGGCCCCGGACCGCAGGCTGCTTGCAGGAATAAGGTTGCCGGCGAGACACCCACCCGGGAGCGCGGGCGTCTCGCCCGCACACGACTTGGCACAATGGTAACGAACACCGCAAAGGCCGGTTTGGTGCGCTGTGCGAGGGATTGGCCCTGGACCGCAGGCTGTTCGCACGAACAAGGTTGCGGGCGGGACGCCCGCGCTCCCGGGGGTTTGCTGCGCTTTGCGAGGGAGTGGCCCTGGATCGCAGGCTGCTTGCACGAATAAGGTTGCGGGCGGGACGCCCGCGCTCCCGGGGGGTTGGTGCGCTTTACGAGGGAGTGGCCCTGGACCGCAGGCTGTTTGCACGAATAAGGTTGCGGGCGGGACGCCCGCGCTCCCGGGGGGTCGCAGCCTTCATACTCTAGCGGTTTGGTGGTACACTGTGCAGGCATCGGTTTCCTTCCAGAATAGATTTAACTGACTGGATAAGAGTAAGTTAACGAATTCCGAACCCGGAATGGACAACACGCCGAACGCGCCGAACGATCTCGAAAGCCCCAGCCACCGCCAGGCAGTTTCCATCGTGGTGCCGACCTTCCGCGAGGCGGCCAACATCCCCCGCCTGGCCGAGCGCATCCACACCGCCCTCTCCAATAGCGGAATCTCCTGGGAACTGCTGCTGGTCGACGACAACTCGGAGGACGGTAGCGAGGCCGTGGTGGCGGATCTGGCACGCCGCCTGCCCGTGCGGCTGGTGACGCGGCGGCACCCCCCCCGGGACCTGTCCCTCTCCGTGATCGAGGGAATCCGGCTCTGCCGATTCGACCGGCTGGTGGTGATGGATGCCGATCTGTCCCATCCGCCCGAGCGCATCGCCGATCTGCTGGCCGCCCTCGACGCCGATTGCGACATGGTGGTCGGCAGCCGCTACGCGCCGGGCGGTCTCATCGACCGGACCTGGAGCGCCTGGCGGATTCTGAATTCCCGCCTGGCGACCTCTTTGGCCCTTCCCCTGGTCGGCTGCTCCGATCCCATGGCCGGGTTCTTCTCGACCGACCGCCGTCTGCTCCCCGACCTGCAGACCTTGCAGCCCATCGGCTACAAGATCGCCCTGGAGCTCATGGTGCGCGGACAATTGCGCGTCAAGGAACTGCCCATCGACTTTCGCGACCGTAGCCTGGGCTCCAGCAAGATGAACTGGAGGCAGCAGCTCAACTACCTGCGTCACCTCTACCGTCTCTACAGATACAAGTTTGGCGGGCCGGCTCGGCTGCTCTGCTTCGGGCTGGTGGGCGCCAGCGGCCTGGTGATCGATATTGCCTGCTACCTTGGCCTGCAGTGGATCGGCCTCGAGCATCGCCTGGCGCGTTTCCTCTCTTTCTGGCCGGCGGTCACCTGGAACTGGCGCCTCAACCGGAGCTTCACCTTCGGCGAGCGCCACCGGGAACCCCGCGTGCGCCAATGGGGAAAGTTCGTGGCCAGCAGCCTGGTGGGGCTTAGCGTGAACGTCGGCAGCTACACGCTCCTGACCAGCTATGTCGACTTCTTCGCCTCTTATCGATTGCTGGCGCTCCTGTCGGGCGTCCTCCTCGCCACCCTGGTCAACTTTCTGCTTGCAAACTTCTACGTCTATCGCCGCCATTCGGGAATGCCTATAATTGGGGCTTCACGGCAATGACCAAGCGGAAGAAAGCAAGGAAACACCGCCGTCAAGCTCCGCGTGCCGGCACGCAGCCTGTCCTGCAACGGTTACAGGCGGCGCTCGAGGTCCTGCTGCATCCGCGCGAGACCGGCCGGCCCTGGAAATACCTGCCGCTGGTGCTGGCGCTGGCGTTTGCGGCCCGCGCCGCGGTGGCGCTGTCGGGCGATTTCGTCCTCCACCCCGACGAGATCATGCAGTACCTGGAACCGGCGCACCGCCTGGCCTTCGGCAGCGGCGTCACCTACTGGGAGTACTTCTACGGTGCGCGCTCCTGGCTGGTGCCTGGAACCGTGGCCGGCGTCCTGTTGCTGTTCGACGCCGTCGGCCTTGGCCAGCCGTCCTGGTACGTCGGCGGCGTAAAGCTCTTTTTCTGCGCCATCTCCCTGGCGATTCCGGCCGGCATGTATGTCTTTGCCCGGCGCCACTTCGGCGAGACGGCCGGGAGGGCGGCCTTGCTGGCGGGCGCCTTCTGGTACGAACTGGCCGGCTTCGCCCACAAGCCGATGACCGAGTTCGTAGCCACCGCTCCTCTGGTGGCGCTGCTGGCGCTCTGTGTGCGGCGTTCCGTGAACGATGCCCGGACGGTGTGGTTGGCGGCCTTTCTCGCGGTCCTCACGGCAGCCATACGGTTGCAGTACGCGCCGGCTGCGCTGGTGCTGCTGGTAATCGTGTTTCTGCGCACGGAGAAGAGGATTCAGCTCACATTGGCTGCCGCCGGGTTCGCCGCCGCCATCGGCGTTTTCGATGCTGTCACCTGGGATGGTGGCCTCTTCCACTCCTACCTCACCAATCTCCGCTACAACCTCATACTCGGACCGATACGTTCCGGTGAGAGCCCCGCCTACCAGTTCCTCTTGTGGCTCATTCCGGCGGGCCTGGGATTGAGCCTGCTTTGCGCTGCAGCGGCATTGCGGCGCCCGCGGCGCTACGGATTCCTGTTGGGGCTGATCGCCTTGGTCCTGCTGCTCCATTCCCTGCAAGCGCACAAGGAGTACCGTTTCATCTTTGCCGTCATTCCGATCTGGCTGCTGGTCGCGGCCGACCTGGCGGCGCGGCTGGCGGCGTACGGGGACGGGCGCCGCTTTGCCCGACTTGCAGCCACCGGCTTCGCTGCCGTTTCGCTGGCGGGAATCCTGAATGGGCTGCCCTACCAGGACCGGGTTTATCAGGCTTGGTCGAAAGAGACCGGAGCGGTGGGCTTCGTCCGCAACCAGGACCCGATCTTCGCCGCCTATCGCTATCTTGCCCGCGCACCCGGCGTCAGCGGGGTATGGCAGGTCGACCGTCGCTATTTCAATCTCCCGGGATACTACTACCTGCACCACAAGATACCCTTGTACGACGCGTCCAGGGGGAGGGGTCTCAAAGTGAACCTGGAGGCGGTTTCTTCCCGGGTTAGCCACATCGTATCCGCGGACCCCGGCTTTTCCGTCCCCGGATACTCCCTGGAGCAGGAATTCAGCCAAATTCGCATCTTGCGCAGCGACCGAAACGACACTCCGGTCCAAGCATGGATCGACTACGCCCCCGTCATGGTGACCAATCTCAATAAGAGGATCATGAGACGAATAGACCCGGATTCTCCGTCTCCACCGGCCCATTACGGGATCCGCTTCGCAGACCGGGAAAGGCCCTAGCCGATGGCGCCGAGAAACAAAACGCGACCCAGTAAGCGCAAGCGACTGGCCTTGAGGGTAGATTCCTCGCCTCGGGCAGACGCCACCAGCGCAGCCGAGACCGGAAGGAGCCGGTCCTCCCCTGTTCCGGGCCAAACCACCCGGTTTTTGGGCAGGTTCTCACGCCGGGACGCGCTGGCCGCCCTGGCTCTCGGCCTGCTGACGGGGGTCTGCTACCTGCCGGCGATGCTTTGGGGCGGCATTGTCTGGGATGACTTCATCTGGATGGCGTCCCGGGCGGTCACGGAGTGGTCCGGTCTCGGCGAAATCTGGTCCTGGCCGTCGCGCATTCACCTCGAGGTGCACTACTGGCCGATGACCTATTCCACCTTCTGGCTCGAGCACAAGATTTGGGGACTGGAGCCTGCCGGCTATCACATCGTCAACGTGCTGCTGCATTTGTTCAACTCCTTGCTGGTGTGGCGTCTCTTGCTGCGCCTGGCCGTGCCCGGGGCCTGGGCGGTGGCGGCAGTGTTCGCCGTGCACCCGACGCACGTGGAGTCGGTGGCCTGGATAATAGAGCGCAAGGATGTGCTTTCCGGTCTCTTCTACCTGGCCGCCGTGCTGATGTGGCTGCGCTTCCTGGAACAACCGCGACCCTGGCGCTATGGCCTGGCTCTACTGCTGTTTGTGGCGGGCCTGTTGAGCAAATCCATCGTGGTGACGCTGCCGGCGGCTTTGCTGATCCTGCAGTGGTGGAAGGAGGAATGCATCACCATGCGGGATCTGAGACGCTTGGCGCCGTTCTTCCTGACGGCGCTGATCATCACTGGATTCGATCTCTACTCAGTCAGTTCACGGTCCGGTTCCCTGGACTACTCGTTGCTTGAGGGGATGCTCATCGCGTCGCGGTCTTTGTGGTTCTACGCGGGCAAGCTGTGCTGGCCAACCTATCTGGCCGTTATCTACCCACGGTGGGACATTAGCCTTGGAGACCCCTGGGCATGGTTCTACCTGGCCGGGGCGGCGGCACTGGCGGCAACACTGTGGTTCATGCGCCACAGGGTTGGGCGCGGGCCGCTGGCCGGGGCACTGTTTTTTGCAGTGACACTTTCGCCGGTGCTGGGTTTCGTGAATCACGGCTACATGCAGTACTCCTTTGTGGCCGACCGCTTTCAATACCTGGCCGGCATCGGTGTCACGGCAGTCCTCATCGGCGCCGCCGTGCACGGAGCCGGCCTGCTTACGGGCAGACTGAAATTGGGAGCGACGGGTCTTGCGGTGGTGGTGCTGGCGCTTCTGGGAACGGCGACCTGGCGCCAAGCGGGAATCTACCGGGACGGAGTAACCTTCTACAAACACATCGTCTCACTCAACCCCCAGGCGCGTAGCGCTCACAACAACCTCAGCATCCAGTTGGACAGGGCAGGGCGTCTTGAGGAAGCCCTGGCCGCCGCCCGAATTGCCGTGGAAAAGCGCCCGGATGATGCTAAACCTCTTTCCCGCCTCGGTGCAGCGCTGATTCACACGGAACGGTTCGTCGAGGCCGAGGAGATCCTGCGCCGCGCCCTGGAAATCGATCCCGGCCACAAAAGAAGTCGACGGGAAATGGCCACGTTGCTACGGGTGCAAGGACGCTACGAGGAAGCCCTCGAAGCCTTCCGCGCAGTCCTCGAGATCGACCCGTGGTACGCAATGGCCCATGCCTACATCGGCGATTTACTGGTTCAACTCCAGCGATACGAAGAGGCCGTCGAGCCCCTGAGCAAGGCCTTGAGACTGATCAAGGCCGCACCCTCCGTGACGCCGGACTTGCCGACCGCCCATTCTGTTCACGTCCTCCTCGGTACGGCCCTGCGGGAGTTGGGGCGGACCCGGGCGTCGGAGGCCCACTTCCGGCAAGCCCTGGCGCTCGACCCGCGCAACATGGACGCGCTCGAGCAGGTCGCGGCCACCGATTTCAGGCGAAAGCGTTACCGGCGGGCACTGGAGCTGTATCGGAGGCAGTTGGAGATCGAGCCCGACAAGGCGAGCACTCACGTCAACGTCGGCGCGGCCCTGTTCTACCTGGACCGGACGGAAGAGGCCATCCGGAGTTTGGAACGGGCTCTGGAGCTGGACCCGACGCTGGAAACGGCCAGAGAAAACCTGGAGAACATGCGCAAATCGACAAAGTAGCGCGCTCAAAAAAAAGAGTTATCCACTAAGAGACACGAAGAACGACCTAAGGGCCACGAAGGAAGACGAAGGGTCACTAAGGGGTTGGAGGAAGTTCGAGAGGGTTTGCCACGCGTCGGGCTGAGGGGAGAAGAAATAGTCGAAGGGTGTTAAGGGAAAAGGAGTTATCCACCAAGGGCCACGAACGAAGACGAAGGGTCACTAAGGCGTTGGAGGAGGTTCGAGAGGGTCTGCCACGCGTAGCGAGGGGAGGGTTAAAAGAGTTATCCACAGTGTCAGAATTGAGATTCAAGGAAGAAGTGTTTGCTGTTATCGGTGCCGCAATTGACGTGCATCGTGAGCTTGGGCCAGGCTTTCTGGAATCGATTTACCAGGAAGCCTTGGAAATCGAGTTGAGAGCCAGGAACGTCCCTTTTGTCGCTCAACAGGCGATCTCCGTTCGCTATAAGGGCTTGACCCTCAAGAAACAGTATTTTGCCGACCTGGTTTGCTTTGAGCGGATCATCGTTGAAATCAAAGCCCTTCCTCACCTTTCCGGAACTGAGAAGGCCCAACTCCTCAACTATCTCAAAGGAACTGGTTTCCCATTAGGCATCCTGATCAACTTCGGCAGTCACGGCAAGCTGGAATGGAAGCGGTTAGTGAATTAAGCCGTGATCCCTCCTGGCCTTCCTGGACCCCTTGGTGGCCCTTGGTCTTCCTTCGTAGCTCTTCGTGGATAGCTCTTTTAACCCTTACATCTGACCGTTTGCGGACCCACTTCCCAACCCTTGGAGGATCCCTCTCGAACCTCTTCCAACCCCTTAGCGGCCCTTAAGTTGTTCTTCGTGTGTCTTCGTGGATAACTCTTTTTTCCCCGTCGCGAACTATCGCAACGCGATGGGCCGCATGGTGAAGCCGGCCGTGCTGCCCTTGATCTTGTTGGTGGCGGCGATGTAGCAGAACTCATACACCCGGTCGGCAGCCAGATCCTCCAGGTAGTGGAACTCGGCCACGTGCACCCCCTGCTCCACCAGCAGGTACTCGTGGACGGGGATGAAGCTGGTGCTTCCGACCGGGGCCGGGGCCACCTCCAGCCCCGAGGTGTCGGACCCCACCATGATGGCTCCCTTCTCTTCCACCAGCCACTTGGCGGCTTCCAGGTTGATGCCGGCCGAGTCGTGGGCCCCGATCTTCTTGTGGTCACCGCCGGCTTCTCCCCAGTAGCGCAGGGTGCCGGTGCGCACGAAGACGGCGTCTCCCGGCTTGAGTTCGGTGCCCTGCTTCTTCAGGGCGGCCATGAGGTCCGTTGAGCCGATGGCGGAGTTTCCCGGGAGGGCCTCGACTCCCTGATGCCCGGCCACGTCAATCAGGACTCCCCGGACCACGATGGGGGGGATGGTGGAGGCGTCGGCCTTGCGGATGCCGAAGTTGCCGCCCCACTCGGCCTCGGTGAAGCCGTTGTACCAGTGGTCGTCGTCCCCGGTGGTGATGTGCCCCAGGCTGTCGATCTGGGTGGCCACGTTGTCGTTGATGAAGAGGGCGCAGCTATGCCAGGCCAGCCGGGCCGGGTTGACCGAGGGGGCAGCGAAGCCATGGTCCTGCTGGCGTTTGACCCCCTCGGGGGTGCGGAATGAGATGATCTCGCCCGGGGAGTGGCCCGGCCATTTGTAGGTGGTGCGGTCGTAGTCGATGCCCAGGTCGTAGATCTTGCCTTTCTTGATCAGGCCGATGGCTTTGAGCACCGATGCAGGGGTCATGGCGTTGAGGGAGCCGACTTCGTCGTCCTTGCCCCAGACCCAGCCCCAGCCACGGCCCTTTTTCCAGCCTTTCAGCTCGTGGCCCGAGGGTTCGGCCGTGGTCCAGGCGGTCCATCCAAGCAGAAGGGCGCACGCTACGAGCAAGGCCGGCAGCCAACGTGTCCATGTGGTTGTGTGTCTCATCCTCTCCTCCCGGAAGTTTATCGTTGGAATACGACGGAATTTATTGCCCTGAGAATCTATCGGAGAGGAGGGTGGAATTCAAGGGGGAGGGGCGGAGTTGGCGTTTCAGGGAGGGGTGCTGTCGCCGCCTTCGCGGCTCGACTCATGGGGCACTGCTATCCATGGGCTTACGCCCACGGCTACCTGCTGCCGCCACTTCGCGGCTTACTGGATTCCTCGGGCTGGCGCCCGGGGGGTCATTCATTTACGAAGGGGGAGTGATTGGGATCACCCGGGGGCGCGGGCGGCTCGCCCGCACAAGACTTGGCACAATAGATGCGATCCACTTAAGGGCGGTTACGGTGCGTATCGTAAGGGAGTGCCGTGGATAGGAGGCTGGTTGCAGGAATAAGGATGCGGGCGGGACGCCCGCGCTCCCGGGGGGCTTCCCGCCCGCACAAGGCTTGGCACAATGGAACAGATCCCCTTAAAGGCGGTTTCCATGCACATCGTAAAGGAGTGCCGTGGATAGGAGGCTGGTTGCAGGAATAAGGATGCGGGCGGGACGCCCGCGCTCCCGGGGGGCTTCCCGCCCGCACAAGGCTTGGCACAATGGAAGAGTTCCCCTCAAAGGCGGTTTCCATGCACATCGTAAGGGTGTGCCGTGGTTGGGAGGCTGGTTGCAGGAATAAGGTTGCGGGCGGGACGCCCGCGCTCCCAGGGGGGCTTCCCGCCCGCACAAGGCTTGGCACAATGGAACAGATCCCCTTAAAGGCGGTTTCCATGCACATCGTAAGGGAGTGCCGTGGATGGGAGGTTGGTCGCAGGAATAAGGATGCGGGCGGGACGCCCGCGCTCCCGGGGGGGCGTCTTCTCATGACGGCGCATTTCCCTTGAAAGCGTGCGTTGATGGCCGACGAGGGGTTCCGAGCGGGGCAACCATTCTGCGGCAGCGTGGCAGGAATCCTGAAGCCGACAGCTAACTGAAGAAGGCCAGCTTGATCAGCCGCGCTAGATCCGTTGCGCCAACACCATAAGCCGCGAGTTCAAGGTTGGTGCATCGGTTTTCCGGCCTGCCCATGTCCTGCCTGGTCGCCAGCACATCGGAGACCGGGATAGCTTCGGTAACAGGCATTCTTCGAATCAAGTGTGCCTCATGTGGGAGGGGCAAACCTGATGGTCGGGATCCCACCAAAGCAGATTCAGGCGAGCGACATCACGGTGTCCCCAAATTCTAGCCCTGGAGTCCATCCGTAGTGAAAATAGCTCGGCGATGTCTTCCCTACCCAACTCTTCCAATCTCTTTTGTGCGGCGCGACACAAGAGATCCCAATCCACAAAGTGGTGATTGGCGCCTTCAAGTTCACCCCAAGTCATCGATTCGAATTGGTGAAGCTTCGGGATGATTGTCCTGAATAGCACCTCAATTGTCGCCCTCTGCCAACCCCAGTCGCCCTCGAGATCAATCGCGTCAACTCTCCACTGGAAGTTCATGGAGTGAACATTCCGGTCGACCTGCTTAGGGTGCTTTGGCCTCTTTTCCGGGGGGCTTTCGACTTGTTTTGCTCGCTTGCGTGGCTTTCCGGAGCCTCGTGGCATAGTTCAAAGGGCTCCATAATATTCCGCCATGACTTCCGTTGAAATCACCGATTGTGAAGGCAAGCCTGAAGGAGTGTCGCCACGCGCCTCAATCCAAGGGCGTTCCATATGAGTGAGATCACTAAGGTATCGGCCCGTCTTGTCACCGTAGAAGTCCAAGACGGCATCGATTGTTTCGATTCCGGTTTGGTCCAGCGCATCGGGATTTCCTTGGATATCCCCTGCCCTCAAATGCAACCTCCCCCTATGCAGTTGGTAAAGGTCCGGACAAACCGGGCCATCAGCCCAAGCCTCCAAATACTCGGGGAAAAGCTCCCTTTCATCCCAAACGAGCGACCACGCCTGGCAGTAATACACCAGTTTTTGAAGCTTCCACGACGTCACGCTTCTATTGGTAATTGCAGGTGCGAGTGTGTTCAGGATGTAGGAAGCAACATCCCTTACCGAAGCCATGATCTCCACCTTTCCACAAAAGACGCAACTTACCCGAAATCATGTAGGCGAGCCTTGCCTACCAGCATCGAGATGTTCCATGGGTCTCAGGTATCAGATCCCAAATTCCAGATGTCACTACAGGGTTTCGGATTTATGGTTTGGGTTGGACACAGGAAAAGTATAACAACAAGTGCTGCAAACGAAACCGATTCCACGAATTCTGCGATCTCTAAAGATGAAACCGATTCCGCAATTCCGCCCTACAGAACATCCTAACAGCAATTACGATGCCAAACTTCCGGCACACGCGAGACGCGGTCCCGAAGAGAGGTGATGTCGCCGCCTTCGCGGCTCGGCTCTATAGCTCAGTTATCCATGGGCTTACGCCCACGGCTACCTGCTGCCGCCGCTCCGCGGCTCTATTCGATCCCCCGGGCTGGCGCCCGGGGGGCATTCATTTACGAAGGGGGAGTGATTGGGATCACCCGGGAGCGCGGGCGTCCCGCCCGCACAAGGCTTGGCACAATGGAAGCGAACCTCGCGATGGCCGGTTTGGTGCACTGTGCGGGGGAGTGGCCCTGGACCGCAGGCTGCTTGCACGAATAAGGATGCGGGCGGGACGCCCGCGCTCCCGGGGGGGCGTCCCTTCAAGGGATGACATTGATGGACGACGAGGGGCACCGAGCGGGGCAACCCATTGCCAATACGCGCCAGAGGCCTTCGTCGCCCTTCGTGCCTTTTCGTGTCAATGGGCATCGAAAATGGCAGGGGCCGAGCGCTGCCCCACGGAGGGAGCGGAGCGACCGGAGTGGGGCAGCGGGCCGCTGGACGGGCGGCACACGGGAGCGCGCCTGTCCCGCCCGCAGAAGACTTGGCGCAATTGTAGAGATCCCCTTAAAGGCGGTTTCCGTGCACGTTGTAAGGGCGTGCCGTGGTTGGGAGGCTGGTTGCAGGAATAAGGATGCGGGCGGGACGCCCGCGCTCCCGGGGGGGCATCCCTTCAAGGGATGACATTGATGGACGACGAGGGGCACCGAGCGGGGCAACCCATTGCCAATGCACGCCAGAGGCCTTCGTCGCCCTTCGTGTCTCTCCGTGTCAATGGGCATCGAAAATGGCAGGGGCCGAGCGCTGCCCCACGGAGGGAGCGGAGCGACCGGAGTGGGGCAGCGGGCCGCTGGACGGGCGGCACACGGGAGCCCGGGCGGGACGCCTGCAGAAGACTTGGCACAATGGAAGAGATCCCCTTAAAGGCGGTTTCGGTGCACATTGTAAGGGCGTGCCGGGATGGGAGGCTGGTTGCAGGAATAAGGATGCGGGCGGGACGCCCGCGCTCCCGGGGGGATCCCTTTCGGGCGCTGCGTGCCGTTGAAGCAGCTCCGTATCGCTTCGTGGCCCTTCGTCGTTCTTCGAGTTCCTTCGTGGATTACTCTTTTTGGGCTGGCTAGGGGGTTGCCGCCTGGGCGGCTTTTCTCTCGGCGGCTTTCCTGGTGAGGCTGGGGGAGCGGTCGATTTCTTCCTGGGTAAAGACCCTGCCCTTGATGCGCAGCTTGACCATCTCCTTGACGGGCTCGAACCGCACAAAGACGTCCTGGCTCAGACGCCCGCTAATAGCGGAGGTGTCAAACTCCATTCTGACCTCGCCGGAGGATCCGGCGGGGATGTGAACCGTTTCGGTCCGGTCGAGGAGCCATTCGGGGCCGTAGACCTTTTCGATCACGAGGTCGCGGGCCCCCGGGTTCCGGAACGAAAAACGGGGCTGGACCAAGTCCCCCCTGGCCGCCCAGTCGAAATCGAAGACCGTCTCTTCGAATTCGGCTGTCGTTTCTGCGCCCCTCTTGGAGTAGTAGTACTCCTGGAAGATCTCCGCGTCCGTCTTGGGAGGGTCGTTAGGGTCCAGGAACCACTGGCCGGCCTCCAACTTCCAGCGAAACTTCTTCCTGACCTTCACCCGGCCGGCCACCACTGCGGCCACCACCTCCCGCTCGACCTCGACGATGGCCGAACGCTTCCCTTCCTCCAGCTCCACTCCGAGGATATCGAAGCCGGTAACGGACCCCTTGGCCGATCGGTTGGGATCGAAATCCTTCCTGGAGGCGGGCAGGATGAACTGCCTGGCCTGCGCGAACCGCCGCGAACCCACGGCGGTGAAATAATCGCCGGCCCGCTGCCTGATCCGCTCGATCTCGGCCGAATCCATCGAATCAGCCACGGTTGAGTCTACGACTGTAGGCATCAAGGCCAGGAGCAGCACCAGCAGGAAACCCTTGGAAAGTTGTACCAACCTTGACCGGAACACCCGACACCTCCTGAAACACTCAGGTCTAAAAGAATTTTAGCGACTTGGGGGAACGATGAGTCCAAAAAAAAGGGTAGCCGCTCGCACGGCTACCCTTGTTCCGAATGAACGGAAAGGCAGGATCAGTGACCCAGGGTTTCTCCCGATACGGCTCCTCTGCCGATCGGTGCACCGCCTTCGCCCGCGAATTCCGGATCGGGAATCACCAGGGCGATATAGCCGTGAGCCACGTCGATGGCGGCGCCGTCCATGAAGTTGCCCAGGACGAAGGCCATGCCGTGGGCGTGGCGGAAGCCGGCCCTGACAATGGCGTAACCCTCGAACCCCGCCAGCATGGGATGCATGTTGCAGGTGACGGCCACGGAGTCGCCGGCAGCCAGGTTACCCGAGATGGTAGTCGAGATGGGATCGGCCAGCATTTCGGGGCTGCTCATGTGGCCCATGGCCATCTTCTCGGCCGTGGTGCTCTTGGGGTAGGCGTGGATCATGACGCTTCCGCCCTGAGCCGTCGCTCCATCGTTGACCGGGAAGGCCTCGTCGTCCATGGAGGTGTTGGCTACGGCGATGCCGGTGGTCCAATCCGCCTGGGCCCCGCAGGTCAGGAAGGGGAAGAGCAGATAGGTGACGCACTCGGTAACGTTCACGAAATAGCCGTTGTCCTTGGTCTCCACGTCGACCGCGTAGGACAACTTGGAGCCCAGGTCGTCGTCGCCCTTCTCCGGCCACAACTGAGCCCAGACATCGCTCACCCCGCCCATTCCGGTCTTGTCGGTGTCGATCGCAACGACGGGCTCAACGGTGAAGACGTTTTTGGTCTCGGCGTGGAGTGCCTCATCATCGCCCCCGGCGTCAATGTCCGATCCCATGAACCTGTAGACTACGTAGTGCTTGGTGTCGTCATCGGGAATCGTACCTGAACTCACGAAAAACAACTCCCCACTAGTCTCCTCGTCGGTAGAGGTGTCGTCGTCATGGTCGAGCGTGTGGGCAGGAGGATGGGGATTGAAGCCCTCTTGGGCAACGGCCGTAAGATCGTCAGCGGTCCCAACCGTACCGTCCTCGCCCTCATTGCCCTGGCCCGGCCATGTGAAGGTGACTCCGGCCGGCACGTTAGCGACGATGATTCGAATCTGGGTATCTGTGTCGCCAATGCCATCCGTTTCCCAGGCGGAGGCAAAGCCCTCTTCCACCTTGATGCTCGGCTTCCTTGTGCTCGTTCCGGCGGCGTCGCAAGTGAGCACGCTGACCTGCTTTACCTCGGTCACGTTGATGCCGTCGTCAACGGTAGACACCTGCCTGGAGTAGCTGTCATTGGCAGTTTCGAAGACAAACTCGTCGGACGCCCCCGCGGCCGCGATGGTGGCCATGATGGCGTCGCCATCGGCGAGCCCCGAAACGTCCGCCCGGACGTCGTCCAGGGTAATTGTTAGGCCAGCCGACGGGTCACCGTCGACAGTGATCGTGATTTTCTGGTTCTTGTTGTCGTCGTCGATGTTTCCGAGTTCCGCTGTAGAACCAGAGAGAGCACCTGATCCGGTCAAAGTCCCGACATCGGTGATCGTCAGGCCGCCGAAGGTGACTTCGTAGGTGCTGATTTGCGGGACATTGATGACACCTCCCCCAGGCTCTCTGTAAACCAACTGGATGCCGCCCAGTGTCTGGTTGTGACCACCCTCAACCACGGTAGTCCTTTTGACCCCAACCCTGTACCCTTGGCCGTACACGTCGGATACAACCAGTCCCAACATGAGCAGGGCACAGATTGCAATGGTGAATTTAACTCGCATTTTCTCTCCTCTTTTTGGATCTAAAAAACTGAAGACTCTTCACATTTCTAACGGATAACGATGGAAACTCGATTCGCGGCAGCTTGATCTTTCCGGGCTCTCACCTCCTCTTCTCTGGTGAAGTTGTGCTGGAGGAGGCACTTGCCACTCCCCCGAACAGCCTTCCCGTAAATATCAAGCTGTGCATCATTGCGGGTCAAGCGATGAAATTTACTGCAAAACCAGCGGTAAGCTAACACCCTCAAAATGGCCTGTCAAGGCTTTTTTGGGATTTTTATCACAGCCTAAGGACATCGTAAAACGGGAGTTAGCGGCTGAAGGAGCAGAGGCCGGAGGGTTGTACCGATACACACTCTTGCCCTTCATTTACAGTATGCAACGGGAGGGGGTGGTTTTTGTCACGGGAAAAGCGAGGGGCGCAAAAAAAGAAAAAGAGTTATCCACGAAGGGCCACGAAGGAAGACCAAGACACACTAAGGCGGTGGTGGGGGTTCGGGAGGGGGTTGCCAGGATTCGGGAGGGGGGAGCGGATGGATACGAGGGGTGTAAAGGGAAAAGGATTTGTCCGAAGGGGCCGTGGTGGACCGTGACGGGGGTTTAACAGAGTTATCCACGAAGGGACACGAAGGAAGACCAAGACACACTAAGGCGTTGGTGGGGTTCGAGAGGGGGTTGCCAGGGGTTGGGAGGGGGAGCGGATAGATACGGGGGGTGGATACGGGTTAAAGGAGTTATCCACGAAGGGCCACGAAGGACGACGAAGGGACACTAAGGCGGTGGGGGGTTCGGGAGGGGATTGCCAGGGGTTGGGAGGGGGGAGCGGATAGATACGGGGGGTGGATACGGGTTAAAAGAGTTATCCACGAAGGGCCACGAAGGAAGACGAAGGGACACTAAATACCCTGGTTCAGAAAGTCAATTTTCTGGTCTGGGCTTACGGAGGAAGCGTGCCACTATCAGGGTGATTCCACATGCGCCGATGGCGCTGCCGGCGATTTCATGTCCAAGAAATCCCAGCCATGTTGCCGCTGACAATGAAGACATCGTGATCGCAAATGCAAATCTCATCCCGAGTCGGCTCAACATAGTGTCATCGACAGCTGCCGTATTCTCAAGACGATGACGATGATGCTGTTCCTTCTCAGCCATGGACAAGATTCGATCTGCGGAACCCGGGCTGATTTCCTCGTACTGCTTCAAAACCGCCGGAGGAGGAATGGGACCGCTAAACTCGATCCGCTGTTGGATGGTTTCGGCTATTTGTACTCTCTGGGATTCTCGCTGCCTTCGCCTTTTCAGTGAACTCGGCATTCTGTCGCTCGAACTTGATCAGGGCAATCCATAGATCAGCAGCTATGGCCGTTACATCATGGAGGGGAGAGGAGCGGGGGTATTGCCTGCAGACCCCGAACAGGTCGAATGCACGAGAAAACCCGTCGTTAAATCCGTGACGACAGCTATGCGGGTTGTACGACATTCGGTCTTTCAGGGGCTTGGCCGGACAGTCCCTCATTGAAGCTTGGGGAGCACTCAAATAGAAATCTACGCTGCACTTCGCATGCGCGTCAACCATAAATTGGACTTAACAGCATCAATCGAGGCGCGATCTGTTTGCTGGAGCGGTTTCGACGAATACAACCTCCAGCAAGTCCGCTGCCTTCATTGGGTTGGTTAACGTACCACACCATTGTGACATTCTACCGTTGATCCGTCCAATAAGGATGCGGGCGGGACGCCCGCGTTCCCGGGGGGATCCCTTCCCTACTTTGGCGGATCCCTTTTGACCTTCCTCGACGCCTTGGTGGCCCTTCGTCTTTCTTCGTGGTCCTTCGTGGATAGCTCTTTTTGTTCTCCGTCCTCTTCGTGGATACGGATCAGCTCTGGTCGCGGTCGAGTTCCTTCTTGAGGTCCTTGAGGGTGGATTTCAGGTCCTCGGTGAGGTCGGCGGCCTGTTCGATGTCTTCGATGACATGGGGGGTGATGAGGGCGATGAGCTCGGTGCGGGTCTTCTTCCTGGAGGTGTTTCCGAACAGCAGCCCCAATCCCGGGATGCGGCTCAGGATGGGAAGCCCGTTCCTGGAAACGCCGGCGGTGTCGGAAATGATGCCTCCGATGGCGATGGTCTGCCCGTTCTTGATGGTCACCTGGGTTTCGACCGACCGGATGTTGATGCTGGGAGACTGGATGCCGGCGGTGGGCGGCGGCCCGGGGCTGCTGACTTCCTGCTGAACCGCCAGGGTCACCCAGCCCCCCGCGTTGATTCTGGGGGTGACGTTGAGAATGACCCCGGTGTTGCGGCTGCGGATGGTGTTGGAGAAGAGGCTGCCGCCGCCGGTGCCGCCGGGAACCACGCCCTGCGAAGTCAGGATGGGGATCTGCGATCCCACCTGGATGTTGGCGGCGATGTTGTCGGAGGCGATGATGCTGGGGGCCGAAAGCACCCGGGAGCGGTTGCGGGTCTCCTGGGCGTTGAGGAAGGCCACCAGCTCGCGGGTGTCGCCCATCAGGACCTTGGTGGCCAGGTTGAGGGCCCCGGACCCGCCGCCGCCGGTCCCGTAGCCGGCGGTGGTGACCGAGGGACTGGTGACCACCGGCTTGTTGCGGTCCTGCAGAAAGGCCGAGATGCCCATGGAGAGCTCGTTGTCCAGCACCACCTCGTAGATCTTGACCTTGATCAGGACCTGGCGGGGCACGCGGTCCAGTTCCCGGATGGTCTCCTCGATGATCTCGAAGTCCTGGGGGCTGCACTGGACGATGAGGGCGTTGTTCTGCTCGTCGGCCACGATCTTGATCTCTCCCTGAATGATCTCTTCGGTCCTGGCTCGAGTTTCGGCAGCGGCCTGCAGCATGTCGGTCGCACTGCCCTCGTTGGTAGGGAGAAACTCCTGATCCTTCTCGCGGGTGCCTGCCCCATAGATCTTCAGCAGCACCTCGGCAATGGAAACGGCGTCGCCGTTCTGGATCTTGACGAAGAAGTTGCGGATCTCCCGGTTCAGACCGGTCTGGTCCAGCCGGGCGATCCAGCGGTCGACTTCCTGGAAGCTGCCGGTATTGGGGCTGATCACCAGGACCGAGTTCAAGCGCGGAATGGGAAGGAAGCGGATGGGAGACACCTCGGTCCCGGCGTAGCCGGCGAAGATGACATCCAGCTCCAGGGCCAGGTTGGTGGCCCGGGTGTTCTCCAGCGCGTAGACGCGGACGCGCTTGCCGCCGAACACCTCCGAGTCGAAGATCCGGACCAGTTCCAGCAGTTTGCCGATGTTGGCGGGAGTGTCGGTGACGATGAGAAAGTTGGCCCCCTGGTGATAGGTGATGTCGGCGCCTTCCGAGAGGAAGGGAGTGAGCAGTTCGGCCATGTCGGCGGCCGGCACGAAGTTGACGGGCAGGATCTGAAGCACCCGGCTGCTCTCCGCGGGCGAGGCGGCGGTTGCCGGGTCGCGCCGGATGCCCAGGGGAAGCTGCTTGGCGTTCCGGCTGGGAAGGATGCGGTAGACGGGCCCGGTCTTGACCATGGCGGCGCCGTTGATCTGGAGGACGGTCTCGAGCAGCGTCATGAGGTCGCTGCGCCGCATCTCGCCGTAGGTGAGGATGTTGACCACCCCCTGCACGTTGGGTTCGACGATGTAGTTCAGCTTCAGCTCGTTGGCGATGCTGCGCACGAACTCCAGCAGGTCGCAGTCCACGCAGTTGAAGCGGAAGCGGGCGTCGGGTCCGGTGGATCCCGAAGGTTGGGGTGCGGCGGCGGTCGCCGGATCGGCAGCCGTCTGCGGCCCGGGCGCGGCGGCCTCCCCGGAAGCGGGCGGGTCCGCCTGGGTCTCGGCCGGTTCGGGAGCGGCCTGGGGGACGGCGGAGCGGGTAGGGGACTTGGGCCGGCGGATGACGCCGAAGGGCGTCTGGATCAGTTCGAACTCCGGTTCTGGTTCGGCGGCCTCCGGCTGCGGATCTTCGACCTCCGGCTTGGAGTCCTCCCCCTCGGCTGCTGAGGGCGGGCGGGAGCCGGCGGTCGGGTCTTCCTGGGACAGGGCTTGCAGGGGCGTCAGGATCCCCAGACCCATCAGCAGCGCCAGAGCCAGGCCCCGACCCGTCGACGATGATGCAATTCGAACCATGATGTGACTCCTCGGGTTCCGCCTGCCCCGCCGCATGTGTGCTTGCGGGGAGGGGCTATTTCGATTTTTCCTCGACCCAGACCTTGACCGGGCCGAAGGGCGTCTGCTGTTCGATCAGGCGCTTGCCGTCCCTGATCGTCCCTACCGGCGTATTCATGAGACTGGTGGCGCGTTGCCGCGCCGAGCGTGCCGAGTTCCGCCTGGATGTTCCCTGCCGCCGGTTTCCGGAACTTCTTCCGGCGCCCACGCCGGTGGTGCTGGGCGCGGCGGTCTGGGCCGGGCCGGCGGTCCGCGACGTCCTCCTGGATCTTCGGGATCGACGGTCCATGCCGACCCCGACCTCCCTGTCACCGATCTTCATGACCACCCGATCGGTCTCGATGCGCACCAGGGTGTAGCCGTCCAGCGCTTCCCCCACCTCGAGGCGGCGGTAGAGGCCGCCGGAACTCCCGGAACTGCCGGGAACCATGAGGGCCACTTCCTTCCCGCCGAGTCCCATCATGCCCATCAGGACCGGCGCGGGGTGCAGCACCTCTTGAGGACCGTCCGAAAGCTCCTCGGGAAGGTCGTTGCTGCGGTCCAGGTTGAAGAGGTGGTGGTCCACGATGGCCGCGAAGCTGGAGGCGAAGGTGGGCGGAGCTGGCCCCTCCGAAGCGGCGGACGGCGACCCCGAGCCGGGACCGGGTCGGTCCATGCGATGCTCGGCCTCGAATTGACGCCACTGCCCCAGCAGGGTCCAGGCCAGCAGGCCGGCGGTGGCCAGCAGCGCGATGTTCAGCAGGACCAGTTTTCTCTTCACGGCCTCCCCCTCCCGCGGGCGGCGCCGGGCGCTCCCGTGGCGCCCGGCGGCTCGGCGGCTTTCTCCGGTTCGATCTCCTTCAGGGCCGAGACCGACAGTGTCACCCGGATATCCTTTTCCTCGGGCCGGTTGACGCGCACGGGCGCGATCCGCAGGTCCTCCACGAAGAGGATCTTGGAGCCCGCGCCCATGGCGTGCACAAAGTCCGCCCATTGGTGGATGCCCCCTGTAAGGCTGATCCGCGTCGAGACCTTGCTGTAGCGGGGGCTGACGGGCTCCACCGGCGCCAGGTCGCTGTTCTGGATGGTCAGTCCGCGGGCGGCCGCGATGTCGCGGACCAGGCCCTGGATCTCGGCTCCGGCCAGGGCGTCGCCGGCGCTGTCGAGCAGCCCCTGCTCCAGCGACCGGGTGCGTTGGCGAAGGCGGGCCAACTCGGAGCGGGTGCGGTCCTGCTGCTGCAGGATCCGCCGGTAGTTGCGCACCCGCCGGGCCTGGATCTCGGCGGCGGCTTGGGTCTCTCCCAGGGTGTCCCACCAGGGCAGGACCGCGAAGTCCAGCAGCAGGTAGAGGGCCAGCACCGCGCCGGCCCAACCCAGGAGTTTCCGCTCGCGTGGCGACAGCCTGTTCATGGGGCCACCTCCCCGGGAGCGTTTTCGGGTGCCGGCGGGGGCGAGGCTTCGGGCTCGGGAGCGTTCTCCGATGCCGGCGCAGGCGGGTCTTGGGCCGTGCCGGGGTTATCCGTGAGGGGCAGCGGGGGCCGGCTGCCCGGAATGGGCGGCTCGGGCCGGCCGGGGTTCCCCGCCAGCGGGAGCCGGCCGGCCAGCCGGGCCTGGATGTTGAAGCTCTCCCTGCCCTTGGAGTCGCGGGTGATGCCGGAGATCAGCTCCACTTCCTTGAAATAGCGAGAGTCTTCCAGGATCCTGGGCAGAGCCGCGGCCTGCCCGGAAGTTCCCTGAATCCGGACCACCCCGTCCTCCAGGTTGAAGAGCCTCACCATGGAGTCCAGGGGCAGGATGAGCGAGAGGTCGGCCAGGGCGGCCAGCAGGTGGGCGTTGCGGTTGCGGTGGCTCTCGAGCAGGCCGGCCCGCTCCCGCCAGAGGTTCGTTTCGGCCTCCAGCTTGCGGAAGGCGCTCACCGCCGGCTCCAGCCGTTCCCGCTCGCGGCTCATGCGCTGAGACAAGGCCCGCTGCTGAACCGGGCCCTGCAGCAGCAGCCCCAACAGCAGCAGGGCGTTGACGGCTGCCAGGGCGTAGGTGGGCGCCCGTTCCCAGCGGGACTTGCGGGGACGCTGCTCGGCGGGCAGCAGGTTGACCGCCAGGGCGCCCTTGCGCCTGAAGCCGCAAAAGGCCGCCGCCAGGGCCGGCCATTCGGCGGCCGAGGGGCGGACCGGGGGGCGGGAGGAGACGGCGGACCGGGGCGGGGAGAGAGTCCGCACCGGCAGCCGCTCCTCCGCTCCCCCCAGGGCTTGGCTGTCGCCCGCCAGGAAGAGCTTGATGGGCACTTCCTCGCCCAGGCCGGCCTCTCCCCGAAAGAGCTCGACTTCGCTTTCCAGCACCTCTTCCAGGTTGGAGGGGTCGTAGCGGAATTCCTTGCAGAGCCTCAGTTGGCCCTCGACCACCCCGGCCAGCTCGCCGCGGTCCGGTTCCAGCCGGATGGCCAGGCTGGGAGCCGAGGCCGCTCCGGGGGCCCGGGCTCGCAGGAAGTCGGCCAGGGCCACGGCCGCGGGCAGCACACGGTCGGGGGCAAGGCCCAGCTCCCGGCAGGAGGCCAGGGTGCGTTCCAGGGTGGACCTCAGCACCACGAAGAGGGTGACCCGCAGCCGGGGCGGGTTCGTTTCCTCCCGCACCGTCAGGGTGTCGGTGGCCACCGCCTGCTCCTCGGTGGGCAGCAGGTTGACCAACTGGTAGTCCACCACCTTGGCCAGGTTCTCCCGGGCCTCCGCGGGCAGCTCCAACTGGCGCAGCAGCACCTCGCGGCGCGGCAGGGACACCACCACGCTGCAGTGGTCGGCCCGGTTCCTCGTCAGGAAGGCCTGCACCCGGGCGCGGCGCTGGTGGGGCGGCATGGCCTGGAAGTCCTCGATGGTCTCGGCGTCCACCTGGCGCACCCGCTCCCACTGGGAGGAGAGCAGGCTGAGGTGGAGGGCGTCGGGGTCGAAGGCCACTCCCAGGGAGAGCTGCTTGAGGATGGCGCCGGGGCTCAGGAGGTCCATGGGTCTCCTTTCGCGGGGGCGTGGGCCGTCCCGCGGGCGTCTGCGGGGGCGGACGGAGAGGGGGACGGGGCGTAGAACCGCCGGACCCGGGGCGAGGGCCAGTACTGGTCGTACCAGACCAGCCGCTGGTGTCCCAGCCGGGACTGCCGGTCCCGGCGGGCCACCACCCTGAGGCTCCGGCGGGTGGCGCTTCCCTCGAGCCAGGCGGTGGCTACCAGGCTGAAAGTCTGGGAGGGCTCGGTGGCCAGAAAGGGGAGGGCCTCGGCCGGGGCCCGGTCGGTGAGGTCGGGGGCTTCCAGCAGTCGGCGGGTGCGGGCGGCCACCAGGGTTTGAGCCTTGGGCCAGCTCATGCCGGGAAGGGCCGCCAGCACTTCGGGGGCCGCGTAGTTCACGTTGACCCGGGGGCTGGCGGTGTAGACCGTGAGGAAGTCCATCAAGCCCCGCTGAAAGACGGTGCGCCCGTCCCGCTGGCGGCGGGGCCGTCCGTAGAGCAGCTCCCGGCCGAACCCGGGGACCTGCAGCAGCTCTTCCACGAAGCGGAAGCGCCGTCTGCCGGATGCGGCTGCCCCGGAGGCGGGGTCGGGATTGCGCCAGTTCTCGACGGCCGCGGTCAGGGTCTCGGCCCGGTAGGGGCTCTCGCCCACGATCCTCAGCAGCCGCTCCAGGGTCTCGGGGGCGGCGGCGTTGAGGTCCAGCCTGCCGGCCTCGTCCAGCAGGGCCAGGTGGCAGCGCAGGTTCCGGCTGCGGAGCCGATAGTGGTTCATCCCCCCGGAATAGGGGAAGAGGGCCTGCTGCTTTTCCGGGTCGGGGTCGGGGTAGGCCAGGCGGTAGAGTGCGGCTTCCAGCGCCCCCCGGGCGAAGAAGTAGGCCTGCTCGGCCTCGCCCGAAGCCCGGGCCAGGGTGGCCTCGGTGCGGACGGTGGCCGCCAGGGTGAGGGCCAGCAGGGAGAGCCCCACCATGATCCAGAGGACGGTGATGAGGACCACGCCGCGGGGGTCGGCGGGGAGGGGGGTTGCGGCTCTCGGGTTTATCTTGTTTGCGTCGGGTCTGTGCAAGTCAGGTCTACCTTATCTATATGTACCTAAATGCAGGCCTCAGTGGCCCCCCACGGGCACGGCCAGGTCGAAGGTCTTGGAGCCCCAGGGGCCCTGGTTGTTCCAGCGCAGGCTGAGCTGGATGCCGGCAGGGATTTGCTGCTGGAAGACCTGCCGGAAGCCGACTCGGAAACGGCGCGGATTGATCCGGGAGTCGAGCGGGAAGCCCTCTCCTTGCGGCCGGGCCCGGGTGCGGAAGGTTGCCGACGCCAGCCCCTCGGCCAGGGTGAGGGAGCGGGAGCCGGCCCGCGGCGTGGCCAGCACGGCCTGGTAGCGGTTGTCCTCGGTCTTGCTGACGCCCCGGACGACGGCGCCCGCCAGCCGCGCTTCGGGGGGCAGCGGGCGTTCGTTGAGGAGCAGGCGGCGGCCGGGGGTGGCGGAGTCGCGGTCGGCGTTGGCCAGGAAGTAGTGCACGAACCGGAGCCCTCCGTTGAAGCCGGAGACGGCCGACCAGGTGGTGACGAAGCCCAGGCTCCGGCGGGAGGCCTGGAAGAGCAGCACCGGCACCGTCCGGTCTTCGTGCTCCTGCCTGGTGACGTAGGGCACCATGGAGGCGATCTGACGGCTGAGGACGTCCAGGGAGGCCTGGGCGTTCTGGTAGTCCTCCAGGGAGGCCTCGGCCTTCTCCCGGGCGCTGAGCCCCACGCTGTAGCCCAGGTGGATGAAGATGGCCACCAGGCCGATGAGGGTGAAGCTGACCAGGAGTTCCATGAGGGTGAAGCCGGGGGGGGACGATGATTGCTGTCGCCGCCTTCGCGGCTCTACGCTAATTCGAGACGCAATCCATGGGCTTACGCCCACGGCTAAGTGCTGCCGCCGCTTCGCGGCTCTATTCAACTCCCAAGGCCGGGGGCCCTTCGCGGCTCGGTTGGATTCCCGGGGCTGGCGCTGCTCGGCGGCTTGGTTGGATTCCCGAGGCGGGCGCTGCTCCGCGGTTCGGTTTGAACCCCAAGGCTGGGGCTGCTCGGCGGCTCGGTTGGATCCCCAAGGCTGGCGCTGCTCCGCGGCTCGGTTGGAATCCCAAGGCTGGCGCCGCTCGGCGGCTTGGTTGGATTCCCGGGGCTGGCGTTGCTCGGCGGCTTGGTTGGATTCCCAAGGCTGACGCTGCTCCGCGGTTCGGTTTGAAGCCTCGGGTGTGTGCCCGGGGAATGTTTGTTCAATATTTCCGGTTGGTCTCATCGGGTCTTGCAATCGGGTTGGCGGACCGTCGTCAGCAGTTGGATCCCTCTTCCTCCTTCATCTAGATCGCTTGAACGGGGAAAAAGTCGAAAGACGCGTCAAGAAATAAAGACGAACCACGAATAGGCGTCGGACGATGCCCCCCCGGGAGCGCGGGCGTCCCGCCCGCATCCTTATTCCTGCAATCAGCCTGCGGTCCACGCCACTCCCTTACAAAGCGCTCCGAACCCACCTTTACGGGGATCTCTTCCCTCGTGCCAGGCAATCTCCGGCACCGATTTGGCCAGTGCCATTCCCGCCGGCAGGGTGACTGCCTGCATTGTCCCGTTGATGCTCCGTGACCTCCATCAAGGAATAAGGTTGCGGGCGGGACGCCCGCGCTCCCGGGGGGATCTCTTCCTCTGATGGGGTGAGGGGACGGCCGGGACGGCGCCGTGGGATCGATATTTTTTTATGAACATGGATGCACAGGATTAAGAGGACGTGAGGTTCCTGCACAAGAAGCCGGCTCGGGCGGTAATCCGGTGCGGGTTTGCGGATGCCCGGGATTGCAGAACGCCTGACTTCCAAAAACCAAATCCTGTGCATCCTGTGCATCCAGCGCATCGATGTTAATAATCCGTTTAGTGGCGCCATGTGCCGTTGAAGCAGATCCGTATCGCTTCGTGGCTCTGCGAGTGCTGATGATCGGCTCTTCCGGGACGCCGCGTTTGCCCCCCTCCGGATCGACTGCGGGCTGCGCCCTTGTCTCTCCGACTCCCCCTCAAGGGGGGAGTAATACTTGAGGCTTGCATGGGGCGCCTTGCCCTATTCGCGGGCAGGATGTAAACGATGTTCCCGGTTTTTTATGTGGATGATGCCCCCCCGGGAGCGTGGGCGTCCCGCCCGCATCCTTATTCCTGCAATCAGCCTGCGGTCCACGGCACTCCCTTACAAAGCGCTCCGAACCCACCTTTACGGGGATCTCTTCCATCATGCCAGGCCATCTCCGGCACCGGTTTGGCCAGTGCCATTCCCGCCGGCAGGGTGACTGCCTGCATTGTCCCGTTGATGCTCCGTGACCTCCATTAGGAATAAGGTTGCGGGCGAGACGCCCGCGCTCCCGGGGGGATCCATCTCGCTTCGCGGATGTCTTTTTTTATCTGAGGCACAACCTCGGCCACGCGGATGGGTTGCTCCCGGGGGGATCTCTTTCCGGGGAGCATGCCGGGGCCGGTCATTGTTCGCGGGGGACGGGGACCCATGTCATGGTTTCGAGCTGATAGCGGTTCTCGGACTGGCTGCCCGGCCAGGTGACCTGCAGCCGGACTCGGGCCAGCCGGTAGGCCCTGCGGGGGCCTTCTTCCTCGTCGCCGCCGGCGGCTTCAATCTCGGCCCGCCAGCGGTACTTGCCGCCGAACTCGCCCGAGCGGGCGGGCGGCTCCCGGCCCTGCCGCAGAGCCAGGCAGATCTCATTGAGCTTCATCTGGGAGTTGCGGACCAGCGTTTCCCGGTCCTCGATGCGGGTGACCGTCCCCAGCGTGCCCGACAGCACTCCGAACAGGGCCACGAAGCCCACCCCCAGGATGGTCACGGCGACCAATACCTCCATCAGGGTGAAGCCGGGGGCGGGGGTGGCTCCCTTGGGGCGGGATCCTGGCGTGTCGGGTCTTGCAGCGGGTTTTCGGGCTTCGGTCAGCATCTCTCTTCCCTTCCCCTTAGAGCGTTTGAATCGAAAAAAAGTCGAAAGAGGAGTCAAGGGATTGTGGGTTGTGGGTTGTAGATTTTTGATTTGGGGCGCATTCGGACGTCGTACGTTCCAATCGACTGATCGGCTCTTCCGGGACGCCGCGTTTGCCCCCCTCCGGATCGACTGCGGGCGGAGCCCTTGTCTCTCCGACTCCCCCTCAAGGGGGGAGTGATACTTGTCGCTTGGATAGGGCGCCTTGCCCGATTCCCGGGCAGGATGTAAACCATATTCCCGGTTTTTCATGTAGATGATGCCCCCCGGGAGCGCGGGCGTCCCGCCCGCATCCTTATTCCTGCAATCAGCCTGCGGTTCTCGGCACTCCCTTACAAAGCGCTCCGAACCCACCCTTACGGGAATCTCTTCCATCATGCCAGGCCATCTCCGGCACCAATTTGGCCAATGCCATTCCCGCCGGCAGGGTGGCTGCCTGCATTGTCGCGTTGATGCTCCGTGACCTCCATCAAGGAATAAGGTTGCGGGCGGGACGCCCGCGCTCCCGGGGGGGCATCTTCGTATTGCGAGGAACGGACTCGTCAGTTCTCTTCGGGAGGCACCTGCAGTATGCGGGGGGAGCGGCTGAAGGCTTTCTGCACCACTCGGAGCGAGCGGCCGCGGGCGTTGACCAGCCGGATTTCCAGGGCCTGGGAAAGGCCGCTGGGAGAAAAGTAGAAGTCGGTGCGCTCGGGTTGGCGGCCCTGCCGCGGCGGGGTCCCGTCCAGCAACAGCGCCTCCTGCAGGCGGACGCCCGAGGGAAGCTGGAAGGAGCGCTCGAACCGGAGGTCTCCGCTGGCCACGGTTACCCGGCTCTGCTCCCGGTCCAGGCTCACCAGGTGGATCTCCTGGCTGCGGATGGCCCGGCCGCGGGCCAGCCGCAGGGCGGCGGCGACATGGCGGGCGCCGCTCTGCAGGCGCAGGGTCTGGATGCCGGCTCCGGCGACGGGCACGGCCACCGCGGTGATGACGCCGATCAGCACCATCACCACCAGCATCTCGAGGAGGGTGAAGCCGGCCCGGTTGGTTGTCGATGGGTGTGTCATTGAGGTTCTTGGGGTTGCATGCGGCGCCTTGCCCGATTCCCGGGCAGGATGTAAACCATGTTCGCGATTTAATGTGTGGATGATGCCCACCCGGGAGCGCGGGCGTCTCGCCCGCATCCTTATTCCTGCAATCAGCCTGCGGTTCTCGGCACTCCCTTACAAAGCGCTCCGAACCCACCTTTACGGGGATCTCTTCCATCATGCCAGGCCATCTCCGGCACCGGTTTCGCCGATGCCATTCCCACCGGCAGGGTGGCTGCCTGCATTGTCGCGTTGATGCTCCGTGACCTCCATCAAGGAATAAGGTTGCGGGCGGGACGCCCGCGCTCCCGGGGGGGCGCCTCTCACCGCCAGCTCAGCACGTCGGCGTTTTCGTCTTCGCCGCCCTCGCGGCCGTCGGCGCCGTAGGAGATGATGTCGGGCTGGTCCCCGTACTCTCCCGGGAAGCGGTAGAAGTACTCGTTGTTCCAGGGGTCCAGCGGGATCTCCTTCTGCAGGTAGGGTCCGTCCCAGTAGTCGGCCGAGGCCGGCCTGGCCCGCAGGGCCTGCAGACCCTCTTCGCTGCTGGGAAAGACGCCCACTTCCAGCTTGTACTGGCCCAGGGCGCTCTGGAACATGGCGATCTGGGCCTTGGCGGCCGTGATCTTGCTCCGCCCTACGTTGCGGAAGAGCCGGGGACCCACCAGGGCTCCCAGCAGGCCGATGATCACCATGACCACCAGCAGCTCGATGAGGGTGAAGCCCCTCTGCCGCCGGCGCCGGGACCGGGCGTCCGCCCCGGCCTGCGATGCGCGATCGGGTCTATTCCTTGGCGCCTTCATTGCGTTTCCTCCTTCGCGGATGGCCCGGCTGCCCGCCGCGGCAGCCGATCGACCCCGATTGCCTCCCAAAATACCCTTCAAACCGGCAACTCGTTGATGCTCACCATGGCCAGCACGGTGGAGATGACGATGCCCCCGATGGCCAGGCCCATGACCAGGATCATAACCGGTTCGAACAGGGCGATAAAGTTCTTGACCGCCGAGCGCACGTCCTTGTCGTAGACCTCGGCCAGCCGCAGCAGCATGGTGTCGAGGCGCCCCGTCTCCTCGCCCACCTCGATGAGATGGACGGCCAGGGGTGGAAAGACTCCCGCCTGGCGCATGGGACGGGCCACTCCCTCGCCCCGCTTGACCCCTTCGGCCACCGTGCGGATGGCCTGGGCGATGACCCGATTGCCGCTGATCTCCCTCACGATGCCCAGGGCCTGCACCAGGGGGACGGCGTTGTGCACCAGGGTCCCCAGGGTGCGGGCGATGCGGGCCATCTCCACCTTCTTCAGGATCTCGCCGATGCCCGCCGTCCTCAGCTTGAGACCGTCCCACCACAACCGCCCCCTGGGGTTGGCCAGCAGGCGGGAGAATCCCAGGCCCAGTCCGCCCAGGCCCAGCACGAAGACCCACCAGTAGCCCCGGGTGAACCCGCTCACGCCCAGCAGTATCTGGGTGGGCAGGGGCAGGGCTCGACCGGCCTCATCGAAGATCTCGGCAAAGCGGGGAATGACGTAGTTCAGCAGCACCACGATGGAGGCGGCCCCCACCAGGGTCAGCAGGGCCGGGTAGATGAGGGAGGAGATCAGGTAGCTCCTCAGCTCGTCGGCCGACTGCTGGAACTCCACCAGGCGGTCCAGCACCAGGGGGAGGGCGCCGCCGGCTTCTCCGGCCCGCACCATGTTGACGTAGAGCTTGGAGAAGACCCGCGGGTGGGCGGCCAGGCTGTCGGCCAGGGTCTTGCCCCGCTTGAGGTCCTGCAGGATCTCGTCGGCCAGGGCTTGCAGCTTCTTCTTGGCGGAAAGCTCCTTGCAGATGGCCAGGCTGCGGTCCAGGGGCAGCCCCGAGTTGACCAGGGTGGAGAGCTCCTGGGTGAAGAACATGAGGTCCCGGGAACCGATGCCGCCCGGCCTCCAGTTGATCTCCATGTCCCAGAGGCGCCGGCTGCGCCGCGTCCCCAGTTGGAGGGGCACCAGTCCCATGTCCTGCAGCTTGACGGCGGCGGCCCGGTCGGTGGATTCCTCCACCACCCCGTTGACAATCCCGCCGTCCTTGCCGACTGCTCTATAGAAAAAGGTAGGCATGACGCCACGACTCCACCGCATGTGCGGCTAGGTGAGCAAAGAATTCAAACGACATGAATTAACATGGATGTACAGGATGCACAGGATTATTGTCATCGACCGCCTTGCCCCGATTTCGGGCATCGAGCGTGTCGTATCGCGCGAGTGAGCTTCCCGTGCAGCAACGCCCCGTCCTGGTTATCCTGTTCATCCTGTTCATCCATGTTCAATATTTGGTCCGTCTCGATTGATCGGCCGCGTCGCGGGCGTGGCCGCGCCCACCGTTACACTTCCTGGGTCACCCGCACCAGCTCCTCCAAAGTGGTGAGGCCGGTCAGGACTTTTTCGAAGCCGTCTTCGCGCAGTGTCCGCATGCCCTGCTGGCGGGCGTAGCGGGCGATGATGTTGGAGGCTTCGTTGGCCACGATCATGCGGCGGATCTCCTCGTCGGGTTGCATCAGCTCGAAGATGCCCTTGCGGTTCTCGTACCCGGTGAAGCCGCAGGCCTCGCACCCCTCGCCCCGGTAGAGCCTGACCTCGCTGCCGCCGTTGAGCGGAAACCCCAGGGAGTGCAGGCGGGACGCCTCCCCGGCGTAGCCCGACTTGCAGCGCCGGCAGATGACCCGCACCAGCCGCTGGGCCAGCACCCCCACCAGGCAGGAGGCCAGCAGGTAGTTCTCCACCCCCATGTCCACCAGCCGGGTGATGGCGCTGGGGGCGTCGTTGGTGTGGAGGGTGCTGAAGACCAGGTGGCCGGTGAGGGCCGCCCGAATGGCGATCTCGGCCGTCTCCAGGTCGCGGATCTCCCCCACCATGATCACGTCGGGGTCCTGGCGCACGATGTGGCGCAGGCCGGCGGCGAAGGTCAGCCCGATCTGGGTGTTGACGTGGATCTGGTTGATCCCGTCCATCTGGTACTCCACCGGGTCCTCGATGGTGATGATCTTCTTGTCGGCGTGGTTGATGCGCTTCATGGCGCTGTAGAGGGTGGTGGACTTGCCGCTTCCGGTGGGGCCGGTCACCAGCAGGATGCCGTGAGGCAGGGTGGTCAGCGTCTCCATGGAGCCCAGGATGTCGTCGGGGAAGCCCAGGCGCTTCAGCTCGAAGGCGCTGGCGTCGCTCTTGTCCAGGATGCGCATCACCAGGCTCTCCCCGTAGAGGGTGGGCAGGGTGGAGACCCGCAAGTCGATCTCCTTGCCCAGCACCTTGAGCTGGATGCGGCCGTCCTGGGGCAGGCGGCGCTCGGCGATGTTCAGCTTGGCCATGAGCTTGAGGCGGGAGATGACGGCGGCCTTCAGCCGGGGGGAGGGAGAGTCCATGGTGTGCAGGATGCCGTCGATCCGGTAGCGCACCCGGAAGTCCTTCTCGAAGGGTTCCAGGTGGATGTCGCTGGCCCGGCGCTCCACCGCCCGGGAGATCATCTGGTTGACCAGCCGAATCACCGGGACTTCGGAGGCCATGTCGCGCAGTTGCTCGATGTTCTCGGCGATGCCCTCGGCTTCCTCGGAAGCTTCGCCCGTCTCCTGCACCGCCTTGTCCCACTCCTCCGATCCCCCGTAGAGCCGTTCCAGGGCCTCCTCGATATCGGCGTCGCGCCCCAGGAAGACCCGGACCTCCAGCCCGGTGAACATGCGCAGGGAGTCCAGGGTGTCCTCGTCGGAGGGGTCGGCCATGGCCACCGCCAGCACCCCGTCCTGCTGGTCCAGGGGCAGGATCCTGAACTGGCGCAGGAACTTGGGCGACAGCTTGTCCACCATCAGGGGCACCGCCGGAAAGTCCTGGGCCGGGACGAGCTCGGTCTGGTGCTGGGCCGAGAGGGCGGCCAGCAGGTCCTGCTCGGAGAGGTATCCCAGGTCGAGCAGGATGCGGCCGATCTTGTCGCGCCGCTCCCGCTGCAGGGCCAGGCCGTTCTGAAGCTCCGGGGGGGAGATCAGGCTCCGGTCCATCAGGATTCGTCCGATGAGCTTGCGAGTCGCCATACGATGTTGCTCGGAACCGGTTTAGAACTGGCTGATCCGCACCTGGTCGACCAGTTCTTCCATGGTGATCTTCCCCTGGCGGTAGTCGCTGACCGATCCCGCGCTGGCCTTGAAGATCAACTGGGAAGGGTAGGGCCGCCCGGGGTCGGCCACGCCGTTGTAGAGGTGGACAATCACGGCCAGGGTGTGAGAGGGCCTCAACTGCTCCAGCAGGGTGCCGTATTCGGCCATGGCCTGGGACAGGTTCTCCTTGAGGCGGTCCACCCGCTCCAGGGCCGACTGGTAGGCCTGCTCCAGCTCCTGGCGGCTGTAGGGACTGGAACTGAAAGGCGTCAGGGGGCGGATGCGGTAGAGGCTGGCTTCGGTGGAGAAGACGGCCCCGTAGCCCTCCAGGTAGGCGCCCTTGGGGGCGCTGAGAACGGTGCTGCGCAGATCCTGCCGCAGGGCGTTTTCGATGACCGCCTGGAACTGCTCGATCTGGCCCCGCAGTTGGATGCGGTCGACGGGAGCGGGAGCCGGGGCGGTTTCGGTGTCCGGGGCGGCGCCGGCGTCAGGGGACGGAGGCGCGGTTTCGGCTTGGGGGGCCGCGGGGGCTTCGGTCTCGGGAGCTGAAGGAACTCCGGCCGGACTGAGCTTGCGCAGAATGTTCCGCAGGCCGGCCTGGAGCTGATCGATCTGGCCTATTAGACGGGCCTTTTCGACCTCGTCGGCGTTGGCAGAGCCGTTGGTTTCGGCATGCGGGGCTTTTCCCGCAGGATCGACCGGGGCCGCCGGTCCGGAAAGGGTCCAGCCAAGCGCCAGGACCAGGATTGAAAGAAGTGTCTTGTTCATTGTGCTGCTCCTCGGGTTACCGCCAAATGCGGCTGGATCTATCGGGCGACCGCGTCTGCCGGGTTGGGCAGGTAGCGATCGGCCACCGAGCTGATCAGTACCTCGTTGCGCGCCGTCTCCTGGCGCATGGCCTCCTGAAGCCTCAGCAGATAGCCGAGGTCCGCGTTGACCTGCCGGAGGTCGACCGACCGCTGCCGGGTCCATTGGGACTCGGCCCGGTTCACGGCCCTTTGGAGCCGGGCCTCCCAGGTCTCCTCCAGTCGGCCGACCGTCCGGTCCACCAAGCGGCGGACACGGGCCTCGACCAGGGCGGCGGAATCGCCGGAGGGCGCCGTTTGCCGGATGACGGGGGGCGGAATCTCAGGTCCGAAGGAGAGACTGAAGCTTCCCTGCCCGATCTGCACACGGGCGTTCAGAAAGGAGAGGGTTCCCAGGCAGACCACCAGGCAGGCGGCCGCCGCCAGGCCCAGCCAGGCCACGCGGGGCGGCCGGCCCCAGCCGAAACCGAAGCCGCCGGCAAGGGCGGCCCTTCCCGGCGGGCCGAAGGTCAGGGGTTCGGGGATGGCTTCCTCGGGCCAGCCGGCCTTGAGGACCGAGGCCGTTCGGCCCAGCAGCTCCAGCTCCCGGCGGCAGTCGGCGCAGTCGGCGCAGTCGGCCAGATGCCGCCGGAGCTCCGCTGCCATTCGGGGATCGAGTTCCTCCCCGATCGCCTCTGGGATCAGTTCCCGGCACCGTTCGCAATTCATGATTTCCTCCCTGGTTCTTCGTTCAGGATGGTCTTGAGCCGGCTCAGCCCCAGGTACATCCGGGACTTGGCAGTGCTCAGGGGACACCCTGCAATGCCAGCAATTTCATCGAAGCGGAGCCCCTCGAAAACCTTGAGCACCACCGCCTCCCGCTGCTCGAAGGAGAGCCGGTCCAGCGCCCCGGCCACCAGCAGGCGAAGCTCGGCCGGCTCCATCTCCTGCAGGTTTCCCAGGCGGGCCGGCTGCCCCTCTGCCTGAAGGGCGTCCAGGCCCTGGGGGTCCGGTCCTTCGCCGTCTTCGGCCCGGCGCTGCCGGGTGCGGAAGTGGGCCAGGCAGTAGTTGCGGGCGATGGTGAACAGCCACCCGGCGAACTTGGCGGGGTCCTGAAGCCGGTGCAGTTGCTGAAAGGCTTTGAGAAAGGTGTCCTGGCAAACGTCGAGCGCATCCTCACGGTTCCCTGTCAAGCGAAAGGCGTAGTTGAAGAGCCGCTTCTCCCATCGGCTCACCAGGAGATTGAAGGCGCCGGTGTCACCGCGAGCGGCTCTTGCTACCAGATGCTTGTCGGTCAGTCGTACCAGCTCCAAGTGAGCTCCTCACAGAGACGAGATGAACGGGGGCGGCAAAAAGTCTAACCGTGCGGCACAAAAGCCAGTCCAGGAAGAATAAAGAGGGATCCACGAAGGGCCACCAAGGACAACCAAGGGCCACGAAGAAAAGCTTCCTTCGAGAATCCTCGTGCCGTTGAGTGACTTTGGCGCCATTATCGGGTTTTCGGGGAGAACCGGTCTCCGGGGCCTCGCGCTTTCGGCCCTCTGCTGTCGCCGCCTTCGCGGCTCGACGTGGAGCTACTCCTTTCCAATGGCCCGTGCCGGGCATAGCCCGGCCCGCGCCCGGCTTACGCCCACGGCTACCTGCTGCCGCCGCTCCGCGGCTCGATGGGTGGCCCGGGCGTTCGCCCGGGGATTATCAATTGCCAACAAGTGTCGCCCCCGCCCTGCCGGGCGGATCATTCGAGGATGAAACAATCGGAAATTGATCATCCTTTCGTAACCTTGGTATCTCGTCGCGGTTAACCTCGTCGCCTTAGCGGCCCCCCGGGAGCGCGGGCGTCCCGCCCGCACAATAGCCCGGCACAGCCTCGCCCGTCTCTGCCAATCGGTTCGACCCGGAACGGCGCCGGGCGTCTCCTTGGGCCTTGCCGTTGCGGTTCACGCCGAATGGCCGGCTGCCTGCCCGCAAGGTCGTGCCGACGCTCCGCAACCTCCATCAAGGAATAAGGATGCGGGCGGGACGCCCGCGCTCCCGGGGGGGGTCCCTTTCCTCTCGCCGACTCCCCCTCAAGGAGGGAGTGATTCTTGAGCCCTGGTCCAGGCTTCTTGCCCGATCTCTTCAGTGTTCCCCGCGAGGCCGCCGCCGGGCGTAGAGCCAGAGTACCGAGCCGAGCAGGAACAGGAAGCGCACCGGAAGCAGCAGCCAATAGGCCAGGAACAGGAACCCGGCTGCCGGAATTCGCGCCCCGACAGCCAGGGCGGCTCGTAGCGCCCGTAGTGTCGGCAGCACGCCGGCCGGCGGCCGGGCGCTCCGCCAGCCTCGGCGGGCCCGGGCAGCCAGCAGCCTCCCCAGCAGGGAGAGGTTGAGCGGGGAGCACTGCAGGCGATCGTCGAAAACCAGGATGCGCCTGCCGCCGCAGGCCAGGGCGAAGAGCTTGGGGCGCAGGCGGGCCGCGTCTCCGCACCAGAGGACCGCCACCTCCCGGTAGCGCTGCTTCCGCATCCGGAGCCACAGCCTGTAGCCCTTGCCGAGTTCGCTCCGGTGGGGAAAGACCCAGACCCGGCCGGCGGGCGGCTCCGGCTGCAGGTAGGGCAGATCGGAAGGGCTGCACAGCAGGTGGAGCTCGGGCGGGTTCGAGCTGCCGCGGCGCCCGAGGATCTCCCGGGCCCTCTGGATGTTGGCGGCGGTGGAGGAACAGACCAGCAGGACCTTGTCAGGCATGACCGGCCTCGACCACGTCCAGGAACTGCTGCCCGACGACACTCCAGTCGTAGCGCTCGCGGATCAGCTCGCGGGCCCTGGAACCCAGCTCGGCCCGGCGGCGGCCGTTCTGCAGCAACTCGGCGGCGGCGGCGGCGAAAGCCTCCGGGGAGCCGGCAATCAGCAACTCCTCTCCGTTCCGCACCTGAAACCCCTGGGCTCCCAGCGGGGTGGTGACCACGGCCATGCCCATGGAGAGCGCCTCCAGCAGCTTCACCCGCATGCCGTTTCCGGAAAGGATGGGGGCGGCGAAAACGGCGCATTCCCGGTAGCAGGAACGCAGGTCCTCCACGTAGCCCTCCAGGCGGACCCGGGGATTGCGGCCCAACCGCTCCCGGTCCAGCATCTCGGTATTGCCGCCCACCACCCGGAACTCGACCTCCGGAACCCAGCGCAGCACCGCCGGCAGCACCCGCTCGGCCACGGCGTAGACCGACTCCCTGTTGGGCGGGTGGCGGTAGTTGCCCACGAAGAGGAGCGTCTTGCCGGGGCCGGCGGCTCCGGAAGCCAACCCGGCCTGGAAGAAGCGGCTGTCGACCCCGATGGGGATGGTCCGCAGCCTGGAGGGAGGGACGAACTCGGCCAACAGCCGGGCGTCCTCGCCGGTCATGCAGACCACCGCGTCGAAGCGGGCGCAGGTCCGGACCTCGTAGTTGAGCTGCACCATCCAGTCGTACCACCTCCGGGCCCGGGTCCAGGGGTTGGGGGCCTTCTCGAAGGCCTGGGCCGCGTTGGCGAACTGCACCTCGTGGAGGGTGAGCACGGTGCGCCGGGCGGCCTCCCGGGGCACGTGCTGGGCCATCTGGAGATACTCGGCCTGGATGACGTCGAAGCGCCGGCTTTGGAGCGCCCGCCGGACCTCGGCAGCCATGGCGGCCCCTGCGAACTCGTAGTGCTCGGCCGGCCTGGGCATCCAGAGGTGGCGTGGAGGAGCGGGGCGGCGCGGCACCGCCCGAACCTCCACGCCCAGCGGCTCCAGCTTCTCCAGCAACTCTCTGTCGCGCTCGTGTTCGATAAAGGAGATCAGCGTGACCCGGTGCCTGGAGGCCAGGAACTTCACATTGTAGAACATGCGCAGGCCGCCGCCGTGCAGCCCCAGGGACGGCGGATAGGCGGTCAGCACCAGGATGTTCAGGCGAGGCATGGGAGACCGGGGGAGCGCGGGATCGAGGACGGGTCGATCCCTGATCTGCATGGATTATTCACATCGATGAACAGGATTTACAGGATTTTTTCTGGACTATATCTCGGTGTCCGGCGTCCTGTATTCCAGGGCATCCGCAAGCCCGTGCCGGATCATCGCCAGAGCCAGCTTCCCCCGCAACTGCTTCCCGTGCTGTTAATCCTGTGCATCCTGTGTATCCATGTTTTTTAAAGTCTTTTTATCAACATGGATGAACAGGATAAACAGGATTTTTGTCGCCAACCGGCTTGCCCCGAAATCAGACTTCTAGCGAATTCTGAGGCTGTGCCGAGGTTCATTTGCAGTAGCTTCCCTTCCTGTTAATCCTGTGCATCCTGTGCATCGATGTTCAATTAATTGTCCGCCTCGATTGATCTGCCCCGTCGCAAAGGGGAGACAGCACCTGGCGGGCACCGAACCCGGCTGCGTCTCTCCTTATATTATACGGTGGATGTTTGCTCGGCCGGTCGCCCCGACATCACTTGAACGCCAGGAAGACGGCTCGGTCCTGCGCCAGGTACTGAGGGTTGGCGTCCGCGGGCGGGGCGACCAACTCCACCCTGGAGAAGCCGGCTGCCCCCAGCATCTCGCGCACGGCGGCGGCGTTGGGGATGAAGCTCAAGCCCCGGTGCGCCGCCAGGCGGTTCTCCTCCACGTCGGGCTCGCGGTAGATGGCCAGGGCCGCCGGCAGTTCCAGAAACGTACCCGCCGCTCCCCATCCGCTCACCACCGGGTCCTGCTGGCGGGTGAGTTGGGTCTCGACCACGCACAGCCGGCGGGTGACGCGATGCAGAATGCGCAGGGCGCCCATGGGATTCTCCAGGTGGTAGAGCAGGCCCAGGAACAGGGTCAGGTGGTAGCGGTCGGGCGGGTCCCGGTTGTCCAGAAAGTCCTCCACGGCAAAGGTGAGCCGGGCGGAGTCCTGCCCCTGAATCCGCTGCACGGCCCGGGCCCGCTCGACATTGAGTGACCGCACGTCGATTCCCCGCACCCGGGCTCCCAAGGAGTGGAGCAGAAAGCTGAAATAGCCCTCATTGCAGGCGACGTCCAGGCAGTCCAGGTTGGCCAGGCCCTCCCGGAAGCATCGATCCAGGGCCGGCAGGATCATGTCTTGTCGGGTCCGGTGTATCTGGCGCAGCTCCCGGGACAGCAGCGGCGTGAGGATGCCCTCTCCCAGGTCGAACTCATACATCCAGGCCGGGGGCGTATGAGCCAGTTGCAACCGTTCTTCCCTGGTCATCCCGGTCCTCCCGGACGCAGTGCGTGGGCTTGCGCCAATGGCGAGGCTGTCCATGGGCTTACGCCCACGGCTACCTGCTGCCGCCGCTTCGCGGCTCCAATCGATGCCCCCCCGGGAGCGCGGGCGTCTCGCCCGCATCCTTATTCCTGCAACGGCACGCACCGCCACCCAATGGATTAGTCACATCGATGCACAGGATATACAGGATTTGGTTTCAGGAGTCCGTCGCCCTGCAATCCTGAGCATCTGCAACCCCGCACCGGATCATCACCCACGCCGGTTTTTGGTGCACGAACCTTTCGTCCTCTTAATCCTGTGCATCCTGTGCATCCATGTTCAAAAATTTGATCCCTTGCGCCGCTGGGCCGATCCGAGTGGCGGAGATGGGCGAGGCCCTGCCAGGGATTGTGCGGGCGGGACGCCCGCGTTCCCGGGTGGAACAACTCTTTTTCTGGCGCGCCTCTGGTTCAATTCCCTTCCCCACCGGAGGTCTCCGCAAAGATGGAGGCGTCGCCGCGGCGATAGCAGGCCCGCCGGCGGTAGCGCTTGTAGAGGGCTTCCGGGAATTGAAGCAAGGCTCTGAAGAATGCCCGAAGCTCGAAGCGGACATTGGTCTGGGCCATGAAGCGGGCCTGGGTGAGCGGCAGGAAGAGGCAGTGCTGCAGGATCCATCCGGCGTCGGTGATGCTCTTCCAGACGAAAAGATATTGATTCTTGCGAATGGTGTTGTCAACGAAGTTGTCGCCGAACTTCCCCCGGTTGGTGCCCCGGTGCTTGTGGACCACCAGGCTGCCGGGGGCCAGCAGGCTCTTCCAGCCCCGCTTCCAGGCCTGGTAGGAAAGATCCACGTCCTCCAGGTAAAAGGGGTCGTAGAGCGTGTCCAGGCCTCCCAGGGCCAGGAACTTGCGACGGTCGAAGGCGCTGGAGCCACCCCCGGCCCAGAAGACGGGCAGACGCGCCCGGGCCGGATCCGGAGGTACCTCGTCGTGGTAGGGCTCGGGGAACCCCTGCCGCCAGCGGGAGCTGGTGTTGCCGGTCTCTTCCCGCCGGCGCGTCTTGTCCTGGAAGAAGACCTGGCAGGACACCGCAAAGACATCTTCATCCCGGAAGCCGTCCAGCAGGGGGCGCAGGAAGTGGGGATCGACCTCCATGTCGTTGTTGAGCAGCACCACCACTTCCCCGGCGGCCGCCCGGACCCCGGCGTTGTTGCCTCCGGTGAAGCGCCGGTTCCGGTCCAGCGCCACCACCTTGATCCGTGGATAGCGGGCCTTCAGAAAGGCAACGCTGTCGTCGCGGCTGCCGTTGTCCACCACCAGGATCTCGTGGCCGCCTCCGTCCCAGCGGACGGCCTCCACCACGCTGGGCAGGAACTCCTCCAGCAGGTGCTTCCCGTCCCAGTTGAGGACGATCAGGCTGGCCTGGCGGCGGGCCGGCGGGTCGGGCGTGGCAGGCTTGGGGCGGAGCAGGCGAAAGGGAAGGTAGAGAATCTCACCCAGGCAAAGGCCCAGGGCCACCAGGAGGTCGAAGGGGACCAGCAGCAGCAGGGCGCCCAGCCTGGACCAGAAGCCGGGCTGCAGCGGATTGAGAGGACTCCCCATGGATCAAGCCCCGGGGCGGCGGATGCGGTCGCCCAGGTACTCGCGCAAAACATCCCTCCAGTGCTTGAGGTCATCCATCCCCAGCTCCTCCAGGCGGTGGTTGGCCAGCACCGAATAGGCCGGCCGCCGGGCCGCGGCGGCGAAGGCGTCGGAGGTGGTGGGCGCCAGGTCGGCCCGGACGCCGAGCAGCCGGAAGATTTCGCCGGCGAATTCGTACCAGGTGCAGTTTCCCTTGGAGGTGACGTGATAGAGGCCGTAGTGGGAGGTCTCGATGAGGGCGGCGGTGGCGCGGGCCAGCTCGCGGGTGCCGGTGGGGGTCAGCCGCTGGTCGTGCACCACCCGGATGGACTCTTTCGCGGCAGCCTTCCGGATCATGGTCTCGACGAAGTTGCCGCCCTTGCCGCGGCTGCCGGCGCGGCCGAAGAGCCCGCTGGTGCGGATCAGGAAATGCTTTTCCCACACCGACTTCACCAGGTGCTCGCCCGCCAGCTTGGAGGCGCCGTAGACGTTGAGAGGACGGGGGAGGTCGTCTTCCAGGTAGGGTCGGCCCGCGGCCCCGTCGAAGACGTAGTCCGTGCTGTAGTGCACCAGCACGGCTTCGATTTCGCGGGCGGCCAGAGCCAGGTTGCGGACCGCTTCGGCGTTCACCTGGAAAGCCGTGGAGGCCTGGGACTCGCAGTCGTCCACCCGGTGAAAGGCCGCGGTGTTGATGACCACCTGGGGATGCTTTGACTGCAGGACCTGGCGAACCCGATCGGGCTGGAGCAGATCCAGGGAGCGGTGCGGCGGGGTGAGCAAGGAGTGGCCGGACAGGGCCTTCACCAGATCGGCGCCCAGTTGGCCGGAAGCTCCAATCAGGAGTATCTTCAAGTCAGCGGCTCCCCGGTTCCCGGCCTCCCATTCCGACCACGGCCGGCTTGAAGGGCGCTGCCGGGACCGTGTCGAAAACCGATCCCGTGATCCTGATGATCTTGTCGGCCTCCTCCAGCAGCTTCATCCAGGCGATATTGTAGTAGCGGGGGTTGTCGAAGTCGGTATAGCCGTAGCGGGAGATGTTCTCCACCATGTCCTTGACGGCTTCTTCCACGCTGATCGCCGGGGTGAATCCCAGCACCCGCTCCAGCTTCTTGCCGGAGACGCGATAGCTGCGGACGCCCTGGTAGCGGTATTCCGGCTTGAGCTCCACTTTCACCCCGACCTCTCTGAGGGCTCCGACCACCCGCAGCGCCAGCTCCGAAATCCGAAAGTTGCGGTAGACCAGGTTGAAGATCTCTCCCGAAACCTTGGACTCCTCGGCATCCAGGCAGAGGATGTAGGCCCGGGCCGCATCCCGGATATCCACCAGCGGCCGCCACATTTCGCCGCCGTAGTGGGTGGTGACCCGCCCCTTGGAGAGGGCGTCCCTGAGAAAGGTGTTGACCACCAGGTCGTAGCGCATCCGGGGGGAGAAGCCGTAGACCGTTCCCTTGCGCAGGATGACGGGGCAGAAGTCTTCGTCGGCCAGCTCGAGCATGGCCATCTCGGCCTGGTACTTGGAGTTGGCGTAAGCCGCCTTGGGATGGACCGTGGAGGTCTCGTCCAGAACGATGTCCTTCTCCTCGTCGGCGATGCCGACATCGTAAATGGAGCAGGAGGAGGCGAAGACGAATCGGCGGATGCCCTTCCGCTTGCAGAGCCGGGCCAGCGCCAGGTTGGCCCGGGTGTTCATCTCATAGTTGGCCCTGGGGTTGTATTCCGCCGTGGGATCGTTGGAGAGACCGCTCAGGTTGATGACGGCCTCCACGCCCTCCAGCACCGAGGGGTCCATGGTGCGGACGTCCCCCGTCTTCAGCTCGATGCGCTCCCTGTCCTCGCGCAGGCCGGCATCCCCGTAATACATGCGGTCGAAGACCCTGACCGCGTAGCCCCGCGCCAACATTTCCCTGACCAGCACCGACCCGATATAGCCGGCGCCGCCCACCACCAGAATCATGTGCAACCTCCTTGTGCCTGAAACACCCTGTTTCACCCCTTTTGAGCCGTCAGGTCGTATGGAATGGTAGTGCGGCTAAGTGAATAGTGGAGAGTGGCGAGTTATTTCATCGACACATCAAGCATCTCTTCGATCTCGGCGCCGTCCTTCAATAAAGCTCAACCAGGTCATCCGCCGCTCGCCTGCTCCCCGAACCCCCGCTCTCCATTCATCATTCATCATTCCTCATTCATCATTCACCCACTACCTTCCCTTGACATCCCACACGTCCCCGAAGGAGTTGGGGGGAATGCGGACTTCATCCGGCTTTTGCCGGTTGTAGACCTCGCTGGCCGTGCTGACCAACTGGGTGTCGTCCTCCAGCGCCATCCACCCATGGTAGACGCCGGGCGGCACCACGATCAAGGCCGGATTGCGCGCCCCGGTAACCACGATCTGCATCTCATTATAGGTCGGGCTGTCGGGACGGTCATCCCGCAGCACGAACTTGGCCGATCCGTGGCTGATGAAAAACCAGTCCCACAGCCTGGCGTGCTTGTGGAAGGCGCGGATGGTCCCACGGGTCGTGTCCCCCACCAGATAGACCTGCCCGAACCGGGTGAAGTGTTGGTCGGTGCTCCTCAAGATCTCGATCAGATAGCCCCGGTCATCCACGTGGGCGACCAGAGGCACCACTCTCACATCCTTGATCATCATGCTCCTTTCCAAGGTCCAGAGGGGGGCGGCGAACCCGCCGGTCCCGGCGTCTTCCGGCCGAACTTCAGCCGGCGGGGGCCCGGGCTCCGGCCAGCCCCGATTTTGCCGAACTCACCTGCCTCAATTCAATGCGGCAGCCCATCTTCAGGTAGCCATAGACCATCTCCCGCTGCTTCAGGGTCAGGTTCAGGGCGTTATCCACGAAGTCGCACATCTCCGAATCGCGATGGGTCCCGTTGGCCACCGCCGGGGTGAGATAGTAGTGGCCCGGCTGCAGCACCGGAAGCCGAAGGTGGAAGTCCACCGTGTAAATCTGGCCCGGCCGGGCCGGCGGCAACCGCAGGTTCTCCACCGAGGTGTTGCTTCCGGAGATCTCCTCGCCCAGGCGGTTGCACATGAGAATCCCGACAAGGGGCGATTCCACCGGACGGTCGAACCGGACCGAAACCCTCACCGTCACCAGGTCACCGTGATAGAGAGTTTGGGGCTCCCTGCCCGCCTGGTCGAGCAGGCGAATGCCCAGGATCCGGGCGTGGCCATTGCCCCAGCGCTCGTCTTCGTTCGGAAGAGTATGCACCGACAGGTCCCCGGCTGCATCACCGGCGGCGTCGGGCGCAAGTTCCGCGGCCCCGGAAGCCGTCTCGCCGGCATAGGGATCGCGCCGCTGAGTCAAGGCGGCCAGGTAGCGGGCCGTCACCTTGTCGGGCGCGCCTCGATCCATGAGCCTGCCCTGCTCCAGCCAGATGGCCGAATCGCACAGGTTCCGGATGGCGGCCACGTCGTGGGAGACCAGCAGGATGGTCTTGCCCTCTTCCCGCATCCGGCGGAGCCGGCGCACGCAGCGCTGCTGGAAATAGACGTCCCCGACCGCCAGCGACTCGTCCACCAGCAGGATCTCGGGGTCGAGGTTGATGGCGATGGCAAAGGCCAAGCGCACGTACATGCCGCTGGAATAGGTCTTGACGGGCTGGTCGACGAAGCTGCCGATCTCGGCAAAGCGCTCGATCTCGGGCATTTTCCGCTCGATCTCCTCGCGGCTCAGACCCATGATGGCGGCATTCAGGAAGGCGTTCTCCCGGCCGGTGAACTCGGAGTTGAATCCGGCCCCGAGCTCCAGCAGGGCCGCCACCCGACCGCTCAGAGCCACGCTGCCGGTGGTCGGGGTCAGGGTTCCGGCGATGATCTGGAGCAGGGTGCTCTTGCCCGAGCCGTTCTCGCCCACAATCCCGAAGGTGGCGCCCTGCCCGACCTGGAAGCTGACCTCTCTCAGGGCCCAGAAGTCCTGGTGGAAGCGGCGCCTGGGGAAGATCAGCTCCTTCAGCCGGGCCGAGGGCTTGGAGTAGATGTGGTAGTTTTTGGATATGTTTTCGACGGTGACGGCATTCATGGCCAAGTCGCCGGGAGGGGCAAGGGAGGTAGGGCCTCGGGTCCGGGCGGATCTGCGCCGGCAGTGGCGCCGACCCCGGGCGGCTCTATTCTAGCGGGGCGGGGAGCAGATTGAAACCGTGGGGGAGTGGGAGGGGTGCGGGAATGTGCCTTCCACGGGCGGGCGTGGTATGGTTGCGAGGGGTGGGGGGCTAGTATAGGCGGGACGCACGCACAAGACTTGGCGCGATGGAGGAGAACCCCTAAAGGCGGGTTTGGTGCGCTTTGCGAGGGGGTGGGCTTGGATGTGAGGCTGTTTGCAGGAATAAGGATGCGGGCGAGACGCCCGCGTTCCCGGGGGGATCAATGGACCTCACTCAACCATGGGCGGCGCCACAATGCTTCTGCAATTCTGTGCCTCCGGTGCGATGACGTCAGGGGATAGAGGCTTCCCGGGAGCGCGGGCGGGACGCACGCACAAGACTGGGCACGATGGAAGAGAACCCCGCAAAGGGCGAGGGTGGTGAGCTGTGCAAGGGAGTGGTCTTGGACGGGAGGCTGTTTGCAGGAACAAGGATGCGGGCGGGACGCCCGCGCTCCCGGGGGGGTGGTGCTCTGTGCGAGGGTGTGGACCGTGGCCGTAGGCTGTTGCAGGAATAAGGTTGCGGGCGAGACGCCCGCGCTCCCGGGGGGATCAATGACGACCCAGGACGATCCAAGATTGCGGGAAGCGTTTGACCTGCTGGACGGCATGCACCGGGAAGACCCTTCGGCCGGCCCCGACGGGCCCAAGGACATCCTGGCATCCCTCGACTACCACCATCGCGTCGGCCGCTGGGTGGCACGGCTGGCGCCCGACGCCTCGGCGGCCCTTCGGCTGGCAGCTCATAGCCAGCACGTGCGCCGCTGGGCCATTCCGCGCGATTCGTACCCCATGACCCGGAAGGGCTACCGGGACTGGAGGGAGGCCCTGGGCCGCTTCCACGCCGGCACCGCCGCCGAGGTGCTGGCGCGGACAGGCTACGACGCCCTTACCGTGGCCCGGGTCGAGCAGTTGCTGAGAAAGGAGCGTCTGCGTAGCGACCCGGAAGCCCAGACCCTGGAGGACGCCGCCTGCCTGGTCTTTCTGGAGGTGCAGCTCGATGACTTCTCCCGCCGGCACTCCGAGGAGAAGCTGCTCCACATTCTGCGACGCACCTGGAAGAAGATGTCCCCCGCCGGCCGGAACCTGGCGTTGGAGCTCGAACTGCCAGCGGCTGCGGCCGGCCTGCTGCGCAGAGCCGTAGAAGGAGCGTGAGAGGGGCGAGTGCCCACCCCGCGCACGCGCCTTTAGATAGGTGCTGCCGCCGTTTTGCCGATCCAATCGAACTCCCGGACAGTCACTCACGGGACGCCGCGTTTGCCCCCCTCCGGATCGACTGCGGGCTGCGCCCTTGTCTCTCCGACTCCCCCTCAAGGGGGGAGTGATACTTGAGGCTTGCACATGGCTCCTTGCCCGATTCCTGGGCAGGATGTAAACCAGGTTCCCGGTCTAACGCATAAACTCCGTTCCCTCTTCAGAACACGGGTATCACTCCCCCCTTGAGGGGGAGTCGCAGAAGCCGAGCCGCAGGCGAAGGCTGATGCGGTGGGGGGTAGACGCCGTGCCGCCAAGATGTGTCCGCGGCACCTCCCGGTTTTTTTTCCGCGCCCTTTCCCGTAAGATAGCGGCAACTTCCGGTTCAAGAGAGGAGAACCCCATGAAAGACAAGACCGATCAATCCATCGCCCTGGAAGCAGCCAAGGTAGAGTTCCTGCAGCAGATGGTCGAGGCCCACGGCCTGTCCGACATCGGCAAGGCGGTGCGCTGCCTGATCGACTATGCTCGCGAGAACCCCGACCGGCAAGCCGTCATCTTCGGAGAGGTGCGCTGCATCGACTGTTAGGACAGGCCAAAGAGCAACCCCCGAGAGACTGCTATATGAACCTCGCGCCACCATGGTCAGGTCGCAAAAAATGCCGGGTCGGATGCGTGGTTGCAGGCGTTGATCTGGTGCTGGCGCCCGTGGCCGTCCAACTCGGCCTGATGGCTCAAGCCCCTGCGCCGGTGATCGAAAAGGTGAACCCCGATTCCGGCGCGGGAGTAATCGGCTCCCCCCTTCCCTACCCTCGTCCGTAGCGGTCTTCCAGGCGGACGATGTCTTCCTCGTCAAACTCTCCGAAGGCGATCTCCAGCCAGCGGCTGGGACGGGGGCCCGCCCCCGCGGCACGATGGCGGGTCCGGCGGGGGATATAGATCTCCTCGCAGGGCTCCGCTTCCCAGGTCCGCTCCCCCACGGTCACCTGCAAGCCCGAGTCGAGAGCCACCCAGAGCTCGTCCCGGTGGCGGTGAAGCTGCAGCGATAGGACCTGCCCGGGGTTGACGGTGATGATCTTGACCGTGCTCACCTGGTTGTGGGTGAAGCGGCGAAAAGCCCCCCAGGGCCTCTGCTCCCGGTATATCAGCGATCGGGGATCGTCCTGTGGGTCATGTGGCATAATGTGGCCTTCCTGCAGTCGATTGGGGTCAGGGAACCCAGCTAGCCTAGACGATCGGCGCGGGCAACCTCAAGCCGGAATGCAGGGTTCCCCGCCCACCGTTCGGCCGGGACGGGAACCGAGACCGGCCGCTGGAGGGAACGACCGGATGGAGACCATGGTGGTTGCCGGGGGCGCCGGGTTCATCGGCTGCAACTTCGTCCGGCTGGCGCTGGCCCGAACCGAAGCCCGCCTGGTGGTGGTGGACAAGCTGACCTACGCCGGCAGCCTCCACAACCTGGAGGGGCTGGCGGGGCAGCCCCGCTGCCGGTTCCTGCAAGGAGACATCGGGGACGGGGACTTCGTCCGCAGGCTCTTTGAGGACCACCGGCCCACCTGGACGGTCAATTTCGCGGCCGAGACCCACGTGGACCGTTCCATCGACGACCCCCGCCCCTTCCTGGCCACCAACGTGGCGGGCACCGTCGAGCTGCTGGAAGGCGCCCGGACCCACTACCGGCGGCTCGAGGGCTCGGACCGCGGCCGCTTCCGCTACCTGCAGGTGTCTTCGGACGAGGTCTACGGAAGCGCGGAGGGAGAATCGGCCTTCTCGGAAGCCACCGCCTGCGCTCCCAACTCCCCCTACGCCGCTTCCAAGGCCGCCGCCGACCACTGGGTGCGCGCCTGTCACCGGACCTACGGGCTGCCGACCCTCACCACCCGCTGCTCCAACAACTACGGGCCCTACCAGTTCCCCGAAAAGTTGATACCGCTGATGGTGCTGAACGCCATGGAGGCCAGGCCGCTGCCCATCTACGGCGACGGCGGGAATGTCAGGGACTGGCTCCAGGTGGAGGACCATTGCGCCGCCCTGCTGATGGTCCTGCAAGGAGGGCGCCCGGGGGAAAGCTACAACGTCGGGGGCGGGAGCGAGCGCACCAACCTGGAGATGGTGGACCAGGTATGCGCCTGCCTGGAGGCGCTGCTGCCGGCGGCCGCCAACCCGGCCATGCAGCGCCGGGGGGTTTCCTCCTACGCCGAGCTGAAGAGGCGGGTTCCCGACCGGCCGGGGCACGACCGCCGCTATGCCGTCGACTCGGGAAAGATCCGAAGGGAGCTGGGTTGGGCTCCCCGATACGACTTGGCGGAGGGCCTTGCCCGAACGGTGCGCTGGTACGCCGAAAACGGGGAGTGGTGCCGCAAGGTGCAGGAAGACAACTACGACCGGCGGCGTCTGGGGACCGCCGGCAGGACGGGGTCATGAGAAAGGGAATCATTCTGGCCGGAGGCTCGGGCACCCGCATGGCGCCCGTGACCCGGGTCCTCAGCAAGCAGATTCTCCCAGTGTACGACAAGCCGATGATCTACTATCCACTGTCGACCCTGATGCAGGCGGGGATCACGGACATTCTGGCGATCACCACCCCCCGGGACCGGCCCGCCTTCGAGGGGTTGCTGGGTGACGGCAGCCAGTGGGGCCTGAGCCTGAAATACGCGGTGCAGCCGCGTCCGGAAGGCATTGCCCAGGCCTTCCTCATCGCCAGAGACTTCCTGCAGGACCAGCCGCCGGCCCTGGTGCTGGGCGACAACATCTTCTACGGCCAGGGCCTCTCCCAGAGTCTGCGCCGGGCCGGCCGGCAACGCAGCGGGGCCACCGTCTTCGCCTACCAGGTGCGCGACCCGCAGCGCTACGGCGTGGTCTCCTTCGACGAAGAGAGCCGGCCCACCGGCCTGGAGGAAAAGCCGGCCCGGCCCCGCTCCTCCTACGCGGTGACGGGGCTCTACTTCTACGACCGGCAAGTGGTGGAGCTGGCTTCCAGACTCAAGCCCTCGGCACGCGGCGAGCTGGAGATTTCGGATCTGAACCGGGAATACCTGGCCAGGGGCCAGCTACGGGTGGAGAAGCTGGGACGGGGGGTGGCCTGGCTGGACGCGGGCACCCACGAGTCGCTGCTGCATGCATCGGTCTTCATTCAGACCCTGCAGGAACGTCAGGGGCTGATGGTAGCCTGCCCGGAAGAGATCGCGCTCGAAATGGGTTGGATCGAAGCCGGCGATGTCCGCCGGATGGCCCGGTCGATGCAGGGAAGCCCCTACGGGCGCTACCTGACGGGGCTGGTGGAGCCGAGGGAGTAACCCATGAAGGTCACCCGGACGGCACTGCCGGGAGTGCTGGTCATCGAGCCCGAGGTCTACAGCGACGCCAGGGGATTCTTCCTGGAGTCCTACCACGCCCGCCGCTACCACCAGCAGGGCCTCCCGCTGGAATTCGTGCAGGACAACCACTCCCTCTCCCGCCATGGAACCCTGCGGGGGTTGCACGCCCAGGTGCGGCGGGCCCAGGCCAAGCTGGTGCGGGTGATCGAGGGGGAGGTGTTCGACGTGGCGGTGGACATCCGGCTGGGGTCACCCACCTTCGGGCGCTGGACCGGCGTCTGTCTCTCGGCGGTCAATCGCCGTCAGTTCTTCATTCCCGCCGGCTTCGCCCACGGCTTCGCCACCACCAGCCCGTCGGCCCAGGTGGAGTACAAGTGCAGCCGCTATTACGACCCCGACGACCAACTCGCCATTCGCTGGGACGATCCGGATATCGGGATCGAATGGCCCATCCGGCAACCCATCCTGTCCGACAAGGACCGCGACGCCCCGCTGCTGAGCCAAATACGGGACCGGCTGCCGCGGTTCGAGTGAGGCCGGCAAAAGTCCCGGGAGGGCGGGCGTCTCGCCCGCACATACCCCCCCGGGAACGCGGGCGTCCCGCCCGCACATGCCTGGCACGAGGGAAGAGAATCACGTAAAAGCGGGGTTGGTGCACTTTGCGAGGGTGTGGATGGGGGGCGGAGGCTGTTTGCACGAATAAGGTTGCGGGCGAGACGCCCGCGCTCCCGGGGGGGATTCTCGCCCGCACAAAGCCTGGCACGAGGGAAGAGAATCACGTAAAAGCGGGGTTGGTGCACTTTGCGGGGGTGTGGATGGGGGGCGGAGGCTGTTGCACGAATAAGGTTGCGGGCGGGACGCCCGCGCTCCCGGGGGGATTCTCGCCCGCACAAAGCCTGGCACGAGGGAAGAGAATCACGTAATGGGGGGGGTGGTGCGTTGTGCGGGGGGGGTGGATAGGGGGCGGAGGCTGTTTGCACGAATAAGGTTGCGGGCGGGACGCCCGCGCTCCCGGGGGGGGATTCTCGCCCGCACAAAGCCTGGCACGAGGGAAGAGAATCACGTAATGGCGGGGTTGGTGCACTTTGCGGGGGTGTGGATGGGGGGCGGAGGCTGTTGCACGAATAAGGTTGCGGGCGAGACGCCCGCGCTCCCGGGGGGATTCTCGCCCGCACAAAGCCTGGCACGAGGGAAGAGAATCACGTAATGGCGGGGTTGGTGCGTTTTGCGGGGGTGTGGATGGGGGGCGGAGGCTGTTTGCAGGTATAAGGTTGCGGGCGGGACGCCCGCGCTCCCGGGGGCGTCCCGCGTTGCTCTTGCCTACCCTTTCACCTGAGCCAGTTGGGAGCGGACGGCGCTTCGCAGCATGGCCAGGTCGTTGGAGAGGTCGATCATCTGAAATCCCCGTGAGATCCACTTGTTGGCGGCGGCCGCGTCGCGCACCGGCAGGCCCGCGGGCTTGCCGGCGGCCTGGCATCCCTCCAGGATGCGCATGAGCTGGCGTTCATGCTCGGGGTCGCTGCCGATCTGCTCCGCCTTGAGGCCCATGGACAGACCCAGGTCGTGGGGACCGATGAAGCCCACGTCGATTCCGGGGACGGCCATGATCTCCCCGATTTGATCCACGCCTTCCAGATCCTCGATCTGGGGAATCAGCAGGATCTGCTCGTTGGCGTCGGCCGGGTAGTCGATGAAGGTCTGATTGCGGCCGGTCCCGGCCGAGCGCTGGCCCAGCGGAGGATAGCGGACCGCCTGAACCAGGGCTTCCGCCTGGGCGCGGTTGGACACGTGGGGAATGACCACGCCCAGGGCGCCGGCGTCCAGCACCCGGGCGATGTCCTGCGGTTGGTGGGACCACACCCGGGCCAGGGGAACAGCCCCCCGTGACTCGATGGCCCGGAACCCGTTGGCGGCATCGTCCAACGCCCAGGGTCCGTGCTCCATATCCACGGTCAGCCACTCGTATCCTTCGGTAGCCATGACTTCGGCAGCCAGGGTAGAGGCCAGGTTCAGCCAGGAACCGACCGACACCTTTCCGGCATTCAGCGCAACTTTCAGGGGATTTTCCAATCGCATGGCAGCCTCCGGATCAGGAATTCATGAGTGCTCGCCGGGTGGAGCGCAGCCAAGCCTGGCCCCGGACCCCGGCCGGCCGTCCATTTTGACGGCACGGATCGCCCTAGTCAACCGAGGACCGAGCCGGGGGGGCTCATGCAAGTTGGTCGTAACACCGGGGATTGACGGCCAGCGCTTCGTTCGCCAAGCCGTCACGGCTTTTGGCTGGGCAGGAAGGCACCGTCTCCGCTACGCTCTCCCGGAGCCCCTCCATCGTTGACGACCCCGTAGGCCAGGAAGGGGTTGTTGCCCGGCCGCTTCCTGACATGGACGTATCCCTGCGTGGTTCCCGGAGCGTGGTTGCCCAGAATGGTGTTGATCTGATGCCAACCACCGGCCGGAATGGCACTGGTGGTTACCGTCTTCACCATTACCCCGGTCTCCCCATCGTAGATGTCCAGCTCGAAGACAATGTCGGCGTCATCGACCTCTCCCGTGTTGACCAGCGCCAGGTTGCTGCGGTTGGTCGCATTCTGCTGCAGCCCGTAAATCCAGACGCTGCCGTCAGAGGCCAAGCCATCGGGAACGGCATTGTAGAAGACCCCGTACTGTCCTCCGCTTCCGTCGGGCGATCCCGTTCGGGCTCCGATCACGATTCCACTCATGTCCCCCTCGGACACCGTGGCGAACAGGGCTCCCGCAATGTCCCGACCGGCGGGACCGATACCCGCCACCTGCTCACTGCGCAGATGGTCGACGAAGTCGGGCAGGATGCTCTGTTGACCGGCCTGCAGCATCAGGCTGTAGCTGGCGGTGTCTCCTGTATCGAAGGCATCGACCACAAGACGCAGATCCAACGTCTTGGGCGACTCTGAGGAGTTGGTAACAGTCAGCTCGCTAGCGAAGTTTCTCGTTTCGACGATCACCGGCAGTGTCTGCCGAGCCCTTCCCCGCAGAGAGTCTTCCGCCACCGGAAAGACGAACGACCCGTCCGAGTTGAAATTGTCATTGATGACCCCATAGGCATAGTAGGGCGCAGTTCCGCTTAGCCGCTCTACCTTCACGTAGCCGTTGTCGAAGCCGGCCTCGGTCAGGATGCTGTTGTACTGGTGGAACCCGCCCGGAGGCAGGGTCCGATCTCCCAGAACCAGGCTCCCCGGCGCTTCCGGGTCTCCGGAGTAGACGGTGACTCCAAAGGTGATGTTCCCGTCGGCCGAGTCTCCCGCGTTCTGAACGGCAACGTTGGAGCGGTCTGTTCGGTTCTGGCGCAGACCGGCGATGATGGAAGCGCCCGTAAGCAGATCCTCGGGGTTGATTCCCAGATAGGCCAGACCTGCTTGCCCGCGCCCGTTCTCCACCGGAGTGCTGGTTCTCACCGTCACCGCTACAGTCGACTCGGAAGAAAGGTTGGAGAAATCGACCGCCAGAGTGCCGACCGACGCGCCGTCGCCTATGGGAACTCCCAGGGAGATCAGGTAGGCAATGGCATCGGGGATGATCCGCTGCCGGCCGGGTCCCAGAGAATCCAACGCCGTACCTGAGCCGGCGCCAACGGTAGCCGTATAGGTATAGTGGATCCCCACCGTGGTGGTTCCCCGATTGGTGAGGGTCAGCTCGGACGTGAAGAAGGAACCTGGCGTCCGTCCCGGAGACCGCAGCACTACGGGTACGAACTGACGGCTGCTGACTCCAGTCGCCGTCACCGTGAATTCCTCGGCGCTCACCGCCATGCCTCCGGGAGTGACCACGCTGATCGGTCCGCTGGCGGCCCCCGGAGGCACCACCGCCTCGATGCTCGTGGCTGACACGACCTCAAACTCGGGAGCGCTGACACCGTTGAACTCTACGGCGGTGGCACCGAGAAAATGGGTACCGGTCAGAGTGACCCGCGTGCCCACAGACCCGGTTGCGGGAGTGAAATCCGTGAGAGTGGGTGGCATCGGGGCCTGGGTCGCCGCCGCGGCCTCGTTTGAAAACCCGGAAGCTCCCGTGTTGTTGACTGCCCGCACCCGGTAGCGATAGGTCGTGAGCGGCTCTAGTTCCGTGTCCGAATATCGAGTGACATTGGCAAGGGTTGTCTTGATTTCAACCCAATCGGCCGAGCCGTCCACTCGGCGCTGAACCCTGAATCCGGTCTCGTTGGTGCTGTTGTCCTGCCAGGCCAGGTCGATCCCGGTCAAGGACACAGGCGTTGCCGTCAGACCGGTGGGAGGCCGAGGGGGTTGCGTCAAGACCCGGATCCGGTGGTTACCGGTATCGGCTATATAAACATTGCCTGTACTGTCCACGGACACGTCAGAGGGATTGTCTAGAAGCACGTCGTTCCCCCGACCGCTGTCCCTGTTGTAGCCGCCACTGAAGAAATCGTCTTGCCTGAGCCCCGCGATGGTGTTGATATTTCCCGATGAATCCACCAGGCGTATCCTGTTGTTCCCTTCGGCGATATAAATGTTGCCCACTTCGTCCACGGCGATGCCAATGGGAGCGTTCAACTGCGCCGCGAGGGCCGGGCCTCCGTCCCCGCTGAAGTCCCCTTCCCCGATGCCCGCGACGGTAGTGATGGTCCCCATAAGATCCACGCGGCGAATCCGGTGATTGAAGGTGTCGGCGATGTAGAGGTTGCCGGCACTATCAAAAGCCACTGCCTCAGGCTGGCCCACCTGAGCCACGAATGCCGGGCCCCCGTCCCCGCTGTAGCCAAATTCCCCGGTGCCTGCGATGGTGGTGATGGTTCCCGAAGCATCCACGCGACGGATCCGGTGATTGAAACTATCTGCAATGTAAACATTGCCTGCACCGTCCGCGGACACGTCATAAGGAAAGTCCAGTTGCGCCGCGAGCGCCAGGCCCCCGTCCCCGCTGTAGCCAAATTCCCCGGTACCTGCGATGGTGGTGATGGTTCCTGAAGCATCCACACGGTGTATCTGATCGTTCCCCGTATCAGCGATATAGAGATTGTCGGAATCATCCACGGCTACCCCACGGGGATAGAACAGCCGCGCTAGAATCGCCGGGCCCCTGTCCCCGCTGAACTCGCCCCCGGTGCCCGCGAACGTAGTGATGGTTCCCGAGGTATCCACGCGACGGATCCGGTGATTGAAACTATCTGCGATGTAAATGTTGCCCGCGGCATCCACCGCTACACATTCGGGACCGAACAATCGAGCCTCAACCGCGGGGATCCCCTCCTCGCTGTAGACCCGTTCAAAGCGGAAGCTCCGTCCGCCGCTGCCTGCCACGGTTGTAATGGTCCCTGTGCCGGCATCCACCCGGCGGATCCGGTTGCCCCCCCGATCAGTGATGTAGATATTGCCCGCACCATCCACCGTCACGTCTCGCGTGTCCCTGAACGTCGCCATCGTTGCCGGGCCCCCGTCCCCGCTGTAGCCCCGTTCCCCGGTGCCGGCAATGGTAGTGATGGTGCCCGTGGCGGCGTCCACCCGGCGGACCCGGCGCCCCGTACCCGATGGAATGTAGAGGTTGCCCGCGCTGTCCACCGCCACGTCCGCGGGGACAAACAACTGCGCCTCGACTGCCGGGCCGCCATCTCCGCTGTAGCCCTGCACGCCGGTTCCCGCGACGGTTGTGATGATCCCCGAGGAATCCACCTGGCGGATCCGGTTGTTCTGGATATCGCCAATAAAAAGGTTGCCAGCCGAATCGACCGCCACGCCGGTTGGAAAGTTCAGCCAAGCCTCGACTGCCGGGCCGCCATCTCCGCTGTAGCCCTGCACCCCGGTTCCCGCGACGGTTGTGATGATCCCGTAAGTATCTACCCGGCGGATGCGGTTGTTCGTACTGTCAGCAATATAGAGGTTCCCTTCACCGTCCACCGCCACGTCGACGATAGAGTCGAACTCCGCCTCGACCGCCAGCCCCCCGTCCCCGCTGAAGCCCCGTTCCCCGGTGCCTGCAACGGTAGTAATGACTCCCGAGGCATCCACCCGTCGGACTCGGTAATTCGAACTGTCAGCAATATAGAGATTGCCTGCACCGTCCACCGCCACGCTGTTCGGTTGTTGCAACCGCGACGCAGCCGCCGGGCCGTTGTCTCCAATATTGTCCTTGCCCCCGACGATCGTGTCGATCCTCCAGCCGGAACCGGAAAAGAGACCGGTCGGGGTCGGGGTCGTTGCCGCTGCTTCGTTGGAGAAGGCGGAAGATTCCGTGTTGTTGAATGCCCGAATGCGGTAAATGTAGGTGGTGTCCGGAAATAGTCCCTCATTCGAAAAGGTGGTGACGTTGGCGGGGGTCCTTCCGAGTTCAACCCAATGACCCGAACCATCCACCCGACGCTGAACGATGAAACCGGTCTCATTGGTGCTGTTGTCCTGCCATGTCAGATTGACTTGAGACTGGGAAGCTGCCACGGCCGAAAGGCCGGTCGGTGGCTGCAGCGTGATGGGTTGAGTGGTCAGACAACTATTGTGGCTTGAAACGTGGTCTGCAATTTGTTCCCGGGAGAACTGACAAAAGGTCAACCCCACGCCATCCCCGATGGACTGCATGAGGGTATTGGAACATCCTGCGACTGGGGGGTTTACCTGATCGGGATGAACGGCCCCGAAATTGTGTCCGATTTCATGGGCTGGGGTAGAGAATTTTCTCAGTAGAGCAAAAGTGTCGCGCGAAAGCGCCGACAGGCCATAACTACTGTTTCTTTGGTTGCAGGCAACCGAAATATGGGCCAGGCCGACAATAGGCGAATCCTCAAAGTCCCGTTGCTTGTCGGTCCAGAGATGAGCAATGTCGTACTCTTCCGTGGCCGCGTGGTGGGAGTTCCAATAATCGGCGAACTGATCCAACAGACCTGAAGCTGTTGTAGCAGTGTACGGATAGGACTCATCTTGGGTGGCCCAGGCGTTCTGGAAGCCGATCTGGAGCTGCAACAGCAGTTCAGTCTGATAAATCCCCTCCACCTGGTTCATGATGCCCAGAATTTCACGGTTGGCGGCCTCGGAACCTCCCAGGGCCTGCACGTAGTCGTAGTCGGCTTCCGTGGCCACCTGGAACACGTAATTGGTGAGGGGACCTCCCTCGACTTGAGTCGCCACCCGATTCACACCCTCCTGCAGACGCTCGGACAACGACACGCCGCACCTGAAGGCCTGGCCGGGTTTGACGTCCGATTGCCGGTAGACCACCATCTCTCCGGCCGGGGCGCTGGGAAGATAGTTGCGCAAAGGCTCAAGGAAGTACCAGTCTTCCGGGGCGAACACCACACCCTCAATCCCATTGTCCGTGAGGTTGAATCGGCCCCGCATGTCTTCCTGTCCCGACAGTGTTCCCTTGAAGGTATGGACGCTTTCAGGGGGGAGCGTTCGGGTGGCCCCTTCAGGTCCTGTCTCGACTGCGCGGTAGTCGGGGGTCCGCATATCATGAGGCTCGATTCTGAAATAGAAATCGGTATGGTTGAATCGGAAACGCAGTTCTCCGGTCGTTCGGAGCTGTCGTTCGATTTCATCGGGTTGGAAGCGGATCACTTCATACCTCGATAGCACCGGCTGCAGCGCCCTGGACACCTCGGTCGTCCGGGTCAGGAATTGATGGGGGCTCACCCATATTCCAATGCCCACCAAAATCATCAGGGAAAACCAGAAGGAGGATTTCTTGGCGTTTTTCATCATTGCGTGATCTCAGGCCTCCGATTGGAAATAGCGATTCTGCCGCTTACATACCTCGAAGACGATTGAGGAACGAAAACCGAACGGTTGCGGCAAAAAAATTTCTCCGGCCTTGAGTTCAAGCCCGTCAGACCGGGACCGGAAAGAGTCGGAACCGGGTCACAACCGCAGCGGAAGAGCAGCTGAAACCGGGGTGCTGGGAGTCACCGGACCGAGAGAAAACGCAACACAGGGCCAATAGGGACCTATGTATTCGCCCGATTGGCCCGTAAATTACCTATCCTTCCCTGATAACCCATTCGAGGGTAAGTTGGCCGCTTCCCCTGGGCCGGAGTCCGGCTCCTGCAGATCGATCCAGGAGAAACCGGCCCGGGCAGGCTGCCGGCGGGTTGCTGCTGTGGAGGGGAATATAGATGGCCTGCTTGAGTCAATCCGCAGGCGCGGAAACAAGTAGTCGGAGTCGCCGCTTCGCATCATCTGCGAGGCGAACGCTGCAAGTGGGTGCTGCATCATCGGAATGTCTGCGATGCCCTTCGCCGGCCTGGCGTCCGGCAGACGCGCCAATCCGTTTTGCAGATCCACCGGTTGTTTGCTCATCGGGAACTCCCTGAATCAGGAAATTCCAAATATGGACCTAAAGCTTCGGTATCATACGCTGATTGCCGCGTTCCCCCGACGGGAGGAGATGAACTGGAGACCGCCCCGGGTGACACGAGGCAAGTCCGGCCCCCGCCCTGCCGTGCGGACCATACGAGGGTGAAACAACGAATCTTCATGTCCTGCCGGGAATAGGGGCCATGTCGTGCTAAACCGGTTTTCGACTAATTGAACATGGATGCACAGGATAGACAGGATAAACAGCCAGCCGATTTGTTTTTTAAATGAAGACGAACCACGAATAGACACGAATAGGCACGAATAGGGATGAAGCTCCTTCAATGACGAGCGGCGCGCGGGTGCTTCAGCAAAATTGTGACGTTGGTGTCGCGGCGTCATGGGAGAATGCCCACCCGGGAGCGCGGGCGTCCCGCCCGCACAAATCCTGGTATAGCCTCACCCATCTCCTCGACCCGGGTCGACCGGCAAGGGCGCCATGCCTCTGCTTCGGCCGTGCCCATGCGATTCCCACCGGCAGGAGGGGCGGGCTGCCGCATCGCAGGGAAACTGAGCGACAACCCAAGGCAGAGGTTGCGGGCGGGACGCCCGCGCTCCCGGGTGGGTCGGCCCGATGGTGCGATGGAGGGTATCCGGCGGGCGAATTCTCTGAGAGCCGACAACACTGGAATCCAATATGAAAAACCATGTCCAGGACGTCCGGTACGAGCCGGACGAACGACCTCCGCTTCCTCTCACCATCGGCCTGGGGTTGCAGTACGCCACGCTGACGGTGGCCGGCATCGTGCTGACGCCGGCGATCCTGGTTGGAGCCGTGGGAGGCGATGAGGCCTATCTGTCATGGGCCTTGTTTGCCGCGCTCGTGGTCAGCGGCGTGACCACGGTGATCCAGTCCGCTCGCATCGGTCGCCTCGGTTCCGGTTACCTCCTGCTCATGGGGAGCAGCGGCGCCTTCATCGCCGTCTGCGTGGCGGCGCTGGAACGGGGAGGCGGGGGACTGATGGCGAGCCTGATCATCGTCTCCTCCCTGGTTCAGTTCATTCTCGCGGCAAAGCTCTCGCTGTTCCGGAAGATTTTCACGCCGACCGTAGCGGGAACCGTGCTGATGCTGATCCCGGTCACTCTCGGACCGATCATCTTTCGCAAGCTGAACGATGTGCCGGCGGAGGCCGCGCCCTGGGCCGCCCCGGTCACGGCAGGCCTGACCCTGGCGCTGATGGCCGTGATCTCGATGCGCGCCAGCGGCGTCTGGAGACTCTGGGCCGGGGCCCTGGGAATGGTTGCGGGCAGCGCCTGCGGCGGCCTCTTCTACGGGATCTACGACACCAGGCGTGTCCTGGAAGCTGACTGGATCGGGTGGCCGCAGCTTGCCTGGCCGGGTCTCGACTTCAGCTTCGGTCCCGACTTCTGGGCCCTTCTGCCCGCTTTCGTGCTGGTGACGCTGGTGGGCGCCCTGGACACCATCGGAGACGGCATCGCCATCCAACGGATCTCATGGCGCAGGCCGCGCGCCATCGACTTCCAATCGATCCAGGGTGCGCTCACCGCCGACAGCCTAGGCAATCTGCTATCCGGCCTGATGGGCACGGTTCCGAACACGACCTACGCGGCCAGCATCGCGGTGGCCGATCTCACCCGGGTGGCGGCCCGCGTGGTCGGCATATGCGTCGGGGTCATTTTCGTCCTGCTTGCATTTTTGCCCAAGCTGGTAGCCGTCATTGTCGCCATTCCCGGTCCGGTGGTGGCTGCCTACTTCATCGTGCTGGTGGCATCCCTCCTCATCCTAGGCATCCGGGTGCTCATGCACGACGGCCTGGACCATCGCAAGGGCTTCGCGGTAGGCATTGCCTTCTGGCTGGGAATTGCCTTCCAGCTCGAGTGGATCTTTCCCGACCTCCTCCAGGGCCGTTGGAGCGATCTGCTCGGAAACAGCATGACGGTCGGCGGGGTGACGGTGATCGTTCTGACGCAGTTTGTGGAGCTGACAGGACCGCGCTCCCGGCGCCTGAAGACGGAACTGACTGCGGCCAACTTGCCCAAGATCGATTCGTTTCTGTCCGATTTCGCTGGGCGCGGCAAGCGCGCCGAGGAGATGACCGATCGACTCCGCGCAGTCGGCGAGGAGATGCTGCTCACTCTGACCAGGCCGGAAGAGGAAGGCAAGGCGCCCGCGGGACGCCATCTCCTGCTTGTGGCGCGCAACGACGGAGATGCGGTCGAACTCGAGTTTGCGGCGACCACCGACGACTCCAACCTGGAGGATCAGTTGGCGCTGCTGGGTGAACAGACCACCGGTCCCCCGGTCGAGACGGAGGTCTCTCTGAGACTGCTGCGCCACTATGCGTCGTCGGTGCGGCACCAGCAGTTTCACGACACGGACGTGATCACTGTCCGCGTCGGACCGGCCGCCTCCATGTGAGCAGCCCGCGAGCGACAAGACCCTTGGTTGAAACAAAAAGAGTTATCCACGAAGGGACACGAAGGACCGAAAAGAGTTATTCACAAAGTAAAACGACGAACCACGAATGAACACGAATGAACACCAATAAACGAATTGATGAGTTGAGCCGTTTGCAAGATTCGGCAGCGGGACCTTTGCCGGGAATGGCCACAAAAGGCACAAAAACACAAAAAGAGCAGAGCGATATCAGAAAATTCGTTTTGTGACTTTTGTGCTTCTTGTGGTTAACCCGCATTGCTCACCAAGTCGCACCCGATGTTGAAAGAGGCGGAACATCACGTTTGTCGGCAAAATGACCTGCCCCGCCGCGAATTTTGCAAAAGGCTCGGGAGAGAAATAGGGGTGCATCACTTTGGCGCCCCGTGGCAGAGCCTTCTTGAGCCCACTCCAACGCCTTAGTGTGACTTCGTGGTCCTTCGTGTACCTTCGTGGATTACTCTTTTGGTTCCTACGGCTCGGCTCCTGCGACTCCTCCCCTTCAGCCGCCTAGCCAGCGGAAGGCCTGCGCCACAAGGAAGCAGACCAGAAGGCCCATGGCGATGGGGAGGAGCGCCGAGATCGCCGTCCACTTGACGCTGCGGGTCTCTTTCCAGATGGTGTAGAGGGTGGTGGAGCAGGGGTTGTGCAGCAGGCTGAACAGCATCAGGTTGATTCCGGTCAGCAGCGTCCAGCCGTCGGCCTCCAGCACCCCCAGGGTGGCCGAAGCCGAATCGAACTCGAACATGACGCCGGCGCCCTCCCCCACGCCCGTGAGACCGACGCTCAGAACGGTCAGCATCAGCACGGTGGGGATGACGATCTCGTTGGCGGGGATGGCGATGATATAGGCCAGCAGGATGACGCCGTTGAGCCCGATGAGCATCCCGAAGGGGTCCATTCCCCGGATCAGGTGCTCCGCCAGGTTGGTGCCGCCGACGTGAATGTTGGAGACCAGCCAGATGGCTGCGCCCGCCGGCACGGAAAACACTACCGCCCGCCAGAGCACGATCAGGGTGCGGTCGATGAGGGAGGTGTAGATCGTCTGCAGGATGCGGGGGGGGCGGTAGGGGGGCAGCTCCAGGCTGAAGGCCGAGGCTTCTCCCTTGAGCAGGGTGCGGGACAGGCCCCAGGACACCAGGAAGGTGCACCCCACGCCCAGGAGGACTACCGCCATCACGGCGCTCGCCGACACCAGCCCGGCCAGGGCCGGAGGGGCCAGGCTTCCGATGAAGATGGTGGCGATCAGGATCTGGGTGGGCCAGCGGCCGTTGCAGAGGGAGAAGTTGTTGGTCAGAGTGGCGATCAGCCGCTCCCGCGGACTGTCGATCACCCGGGTGGCCACCACGCCGGCCGCATTGCATCCATAGCCCATGGCCATAGTGAGGGCCTGCTTGCCGTGGGCTCCGGCCTTCTTGAACCAGCGGTCCAGGTTGAAGGCCACCCGGGGCAGATAGCCGAAGTCCTCCAACAGGGTGAAGAGGGGGAAGAAGATGGCCATGGGGGGCAGCATCACGCTCACCACCCAGGCCATAGCCAGGAACATGCCGTCGATCAGCAGCCCGTCGAGCCACCAGGCCAGACCGGCCGCGCCCGCCGCCTGCTTCAAGAGGGGATGGAGGGTTTCCAGAAAGAGAGAAGACAGGAGCTTGGAGGGGACGTTGGCCCCGGTGATGGTTACCCACAACACCACCGCCATCAGCAGCATCATGATGGGGAAGCCCAGCCAGCGGCTGGTGACCAGCCGGTCGATGGTGCGGTCCAGATCGAAGGCGGGCCGGGCCTCGTCCCGACTCAGGACCCGATCCGAGATCCGGGCGGCATCGGTATAGAGCGCCTCCATCAGCGAGTCGTGGAGGTCGGGGCCCACCTCCCAGCGCAGATTGGCCGCCGCCGACAGCACTTCTTCCCGGGGGTTGGCAGGGTTCATCCCGCCCTCCCCGCCGGCGCCGCCGCTCCGGTCCCTCCCGGGCTCCTCACCAATCCGGCCAGCTCCCCCGACCGCACGGCCTCTTCGATCCTGGCGTCTCCCTCCAGCAGGCGCAGGGCCACCCAGCGGGCATTGGGGAGTTCGGGAAAAGCCGCCCGCAGCTTTTCCACCAGCAGGCTGACGGCGTGCTTGAGCGCCGGGGGCTCGCTCTGAATCCGATGGGGCTTGCAGACGAAACTGCCGGTGGCGACCTGGTGGATCATGTCGATCACCTGGGGGACGCCCCGCCCATGGCGGGCCGCGGCGGGCACCACCGGGACGCCCAGTTCCCGCGCCAGAGATCGTTCGTCGACGGTCATACGGTGACGTTCGGCTTCATCCATGAGGTTGAGGCAGACCACCGCCCGCCCGGTGATTTCCAGCACCTGGCAGACCAGGTTGAGGTTGCGCTCCAGCCGGGTGGCGTCCACCACGATCACGGTCACGTCGGGCTGGCCGAACAGGATGAAGTCGCGCGCGATCTCCTCGTCGGTGCTGGTGGACAGCAGCGAGTAGGTGCCCGGCAGGTCGACCAGCTTGTAGTGGCTGCCCTGGTAGGCGAAGCCGCCCTCGGCCCGGGTCACGGTCTTGCCCGGCCAGTTGCCGGTATGCTGGCGAAGGCCGGTGAGGCTGTTGAACAGGGTGCTCTTGCCGGTGTTGGGGTTGCCGGCCAGGGCCACCACGAAGTCGTAGCGGTCCATGTTCACCCCCAGCCGCTTCAGATTGGCCGGATGGTGGGAGGGACAGACCTCGCAGGCGCTCGGAGGGTGTGTGGGTTGCATCAGGCCACCTGCCTTCTGGAGCTGATCCGGATATTGGCCGACTGCTCCCCGCGCAGCGCGATCAGCGCCCCCCGAATCCGGAAAGCCGTCGGATCTCCGACCGGGCTCCTCATCTCGGCGGCCACCACCGTGCCGGGAAGGAGGCCCAGGTCCATGAGGCGGCGCCTTTCCAGGCCCCGGCAGTTGGGAGACAGCCCGACCACGGTGGCTTCCTCGCCGGGTTTGAGGACCGCCAGGGTTTCCAGGGACTCCTCAACCGGCTGCTCCCGCGGCAGAGGGACCACCGAGACGTTGGCGGCCACGATGGGGGCCAGCACGTGCTCCTCGCCTTCGGCCCAGAAGCAGATGCGCTCGGCCGAGACGTGAGTCAACTGGACCGCCATGAGGGGATGGAGCCCCTCGGCCACCAACTGGGCATAGACGGCCTCGGGCTCGTCCTCCAGGTGGGCGATCCGGGCCCGCTCCCCCACCGCCAGGCTGGTGAGCGGTTGTCCCCGGCGCGGCGGGAGCTGTCCCTGGCGGGTGGGAATGGGGTCGCCGTGCGGATCGAAGGGCGGGTTGCCCATGCGGGCCGCCAGCGCGTTGGCTTGGCTGGAAGAGAGGCGATGCTCCTGCTGCTCGGCGCGCTTGTGCCAGTCCGACTCCTTCAGTCCTGTTTCCTCCGAGAGGTAGCGCTCCCAGAGACGGTGGGCCCGGATGACGCGCAGGGCGTATTCCCTTCCCTTGGGGGTCAGTCGAAGCGAAGCGCCTTCGGAAATGACCAGCTCGCCGGCCTCGATGCGCTGAACCAGCCCGGCCACCTTCTCCACGGGTGTGCCCAGAGCGCCCGAAAGGCTCTGAACGGTGGCCACCCGCTGCTCGTATTCGCAATGGTAGAGGTGCTTGAGGGCATCCTCCGACAGTACCCGGTCCGACAGGCGCAGCAGGCTGCGCCAGCGCTCCATCCAGCCGCGTCCGGGCCGAAACAGGAGATAGCCCGCCAGGGCGGCCAGAGCCACCAGGATGAGACCGGTCACCTCGTTCATGGGAACCTCTTGCCCGCCCGGGCATAGAAATTACGGGCGGCCCAACGCGGCTCACGCCTCCTCTTTCTCCGTGGCCCGGCCAGGGCGGTCACCGGCCTGCCGGGATGCAGCGCCCTCCGGGAGGGGTGCGGGCGGGCGCTGCTTCAGGGGCACCACGAAGATGCTCCCGGAAGCCTCGAGACCCAGGTAGACCGGCTCTCGGCCGCCCTCGGGAAGCAGCTTCAAAGGCCCTTGAAACGGGGCTTTCTCCTGCAGGGAGAAGCGGATGGCCGGGCGCAGCCCCACCTTGTCCAGGTAGGCCAGGAACTCGGCTTCGCTGTTGGTGACCTTGCGGATGATGTAGCTCCCCGGTTCGGCCTCGGCCAGACAGAGGTCGTCCTCCACCTGCCGAAACCCGCGGGCATCGGGGATGGCCTCTCCGTGGGGGTCCTGGGCGGGATAGTCCAGCAGTGCGTCGATCCGGGATATGAACAGGTCGGAGACGGCGTGCTCCAGCCGTTCGGCCTCCTGGTGAACCTGCTCCCAACCGTAGCCCAGAACCTGGTGGAGGAACATCTCCAGCAGGCGGTGGCGGCGCAGCATTCGCACGGCCATCCGGCGCCCCTTGCGCGTCAGGGTCGCCCCGTAGTAGGGCTTGTATTCCAGCAGCCCGGCTTTCTTCAACTTCCTCAGCATGTCGGTGACGGTGGCGTCGGCCACGTCCAGGTGACGCGCCACTCGGGAGGTGCTGGCCCTCTGCTTCATGTCCTCGATCTTGAGGACGACCTTGAGATAGTCCTCCACCGTGCTCGAGACCGTTGTCGTGCGCTGCGATTCAGCCGCCACCGGAGTACCCTTCCTTTACCCTCGACTCAGTTTAGAGTAGCCGAAAAAGACACCCCCCGCAAGACTCCAATGCCTTATTTACAGGTTGGCAAGAGCCCTTTGGTAATTTATTAGACTGATCTAAAAATGGGGATTGAGGACTAAACAGGTACGGGTGGCGGAGCCCCCACCGCATCAGCCTTCGGATAGCGGTTCGGCCTCTGCGACTCCCCCCTCGAGGGGGGAGTCGGCGAGACAAGGGCGAAGCCTGCAGTGGAGCCGGTGGAGGGCGAACGCGGCGCCCCGTTAAGCAAATATCAGCGGAGGGGAGGTGGCGCCGACCCCTTACTTTCGGCCTTCTCCATCATCCTGATTGAATCGCCCTTGGATCCAACCCTCGATTCTTGCCAGGCGTTCCGAAAGTCCCACGATATCGGCGTGAAGCTTCCAAAGAAACAGAAAGATGGCTGCAAGCCCCCCCAACTGGACAATGGACGTGGTGGTCTCCATATCTATTTTACTCCTTCCGTCCTACACACTCATTCCGGAGATTTCCCGTCGAAATTTCGCACTTGCTTTCGACTCGTTCGCGTTTGAGGGAGCTGTAAGAATTATACCACGACCGAGCGCACGGATGATGGCATGCTAGCATGAGAAGCAGGCGTGTACGAACGCCTCATCATGCCGAAAGACTGAGGATTTCTGCTATGTCCCAACATCATGTCGAGCTGCAGTGGCAGCGTGAATCCGCGGATTTTACCTATCAGAGCTACAACCGGGACCACCGGTGGTTTTTCGATGGAGGGGCCGAGGTGCCGGCTTCGGCCTCCCCGGGCTTTCTGGGGAACCCGGCCTGTGTGGACCCGGAGGAGGCCTTGATCGCCGCCCTGTCCAGTTGCCACCTGTTGACCTTCCTGGCCATCGCGGCCAAGCGGCGCTTCGTGGTGGATGCCTACAGCGACCGGCCGGTCGGCCACCTGGAACGGGACGGGGAGGGCCGCTTCGCCTTGACTCGGGTCAGCCTGAGGCCCCAAATCGTTTTCGGCGGGGAGCAGGCGCCTTCGCCCGAGCAGCTCCGGCAGATGCACGAAATGGCCCACCGGCAGTGCTTCATCGCCAATTCGGTGAAGACGCGGGTTACGGTCGAGACTGACTAGCGGCGGGGCTCACCAGATCGCGGATCAAGAGGATTGCTGCCGCCGCCTACGCGGCTCGGGAGTTTCGCTACGTGTTTCCATGGGCTGACGCCCACGGCTAAGTGCTGCCGCCGCATTCGCGGCTCTCAAGGAGGCCCGATCATGCAGCGTTTTGGCAACTGAGAATCGTCATTGCGTCGGCTTGCGCTTGACTTCGATTCCGGGCATTTGCTGACGCCGCCTTCGCGGCTCTACTCCCTTATGAGACGTGTTTCCATGGGCTGACGCCCACGGCTAAGTGCTGCCGCCGCTTCGCGGCTTACTGGAAGCCCGGGGTTGTATGAACCCTGCGCCTCCCGCAGCCGTGTAGGCGGCGATTGAGTAGCGCCGTCGCGGAAAGCACCGCCTCTCCAAAATCAGGCGAAGCTCCCTGCACCGGTCTTGGAACCCGCCTCCTGGCGGGAACTGCCGAAAGGCGTGCGGAGGCGGGTGTTCCACGGGCCTCACTCGGCCACCGTCACCAGGGCTTCCGCCAGCGGTCCCTGGGGGACGCCGTCCACGGCGATCTCGGTCGTCATCAAGCGGCGCACTCCGTCGGCGGCCTCGGGGGCGGTGGCGGCCAGCCGGATCTCGCCCTTCCCCTCGGCAGGCAGTGCAAGCTCGGAGAACTCGCCGCCGGCGCTCCATCCGTCGGGAGGGATCAAGCGCGCCTGGAAGGTGGCTTCGGTTTCCAGGTTGTTGCGGAGCAGCAGCCGGTATTCCAGAGACTGCCCCGGCTTGACCTCGGCCAGGTAGGGCAGCATCCGCGCCCAGAACAGGTCGATGTATTTGTCGCTGGGTTCGGCCACCAGGTTCCGGAAGACCCGCTCCTTGCGGTGAATGAAGTCCGAGTACTCCCGCAGCAGCGAGGGGTCGCACTTCCAGACTCCAATGTGACCGGGACAGATCAGGTCGGGGGCCACCTGGTTCATGACCTCGATGCAGCGGCGGTGCATGTCGAGCTGGAAGCTGTTGCGCAGCACCGTGGTCTGATAGGGCCTCGTCTCCGCCTTGCCGGCGACCAGCACTTCCTGCAGAAAGTAGTTGTCGCCGGTGAAGGCCACCCACTGGCCGTCGATCTCCCCGCTCAGGACCGAGTGGTACTCGGTCTGGCCGGGGGCGAAGTGGATGTCGAAGGTGTACTCCTCCCAGTCGAAACGCTCCCGGTCGCTCAGGGTCCGGTCGATGCGGATGGGCTTGTGGAAGGTGCAGGGGGTGGAGCTCCAGGCGGCCGGGTCGGCCAGAACCTGGGCCACCGCATCCAGCGCCCAGCAGCGGGTGCCGTAGAACTGCTGCAGGTGAGGAATGCCGCAGGTGTGGTCGTCGTGGATATGAGTGGGAATCGCCAGGTCCAGGGTGTGCACCCCGTACTCCTTGCGGAGCTGCTTGAGATGGTGCTCGATGAACCGCATCACCTCCAGCCCGTTGTGGTCGGCGAAGGTGTGCATGTGGGGATGGAAGGCGTGGCCGTAGTCGACGAACAGCGCCTTCCCCGAATCGGAGAGGATCACGTAGAAGAAGGAACAGGTCCAGGAGCCTCCCCAGAGGAGGTGTTTGGAAAGCTCCACGAACCTGGGCTCGGGCAGGTAGAGCATCTCGGGAATGCTCTCCCTCCCGCCGACCCGCATTCCCCGGCCCAGCGAGACCAGTTGAAGCAGGGACTTCTCCAGCCGGTCGATGTCGCCCACGGGGTCTTCGATCGGTCCTCCGTGGGAAGGCAGTCCCAGGGGCGTCCCCGAGACGGAGTGGGTGTGGCCGCCCACCACCTCCCCGCTGAGCGCGTCCCTCAGGGCCTGGATGGACTGCAGGGTGAAGAGGGCTCCGGTCATGTCTCCATAGGTGTATTCCATGGCGTGGAGCTGGTAGAGCTTGCCCCCGTCCACCATCAGGTCTCCGCTGAAGACCACCAGCCGCCCGTCGATCTCCGCCAGCAGCGCCACCGAGCCTTGCGTGTGCCCCTTGGCCGGCAGCACATAAAAACGGTAGCTGCGCCAGGCAAACTCCTCGTAGTCGTTCAGCGTGGCGGAGACCGGCAGATCCCGGGCCACCGTCAAAAAGTTGTTGCGGTCGTCGTAGTTGTCGTAGACCCGGCGGGTCTGCCAGAAAAGCTCGGCCTTCTCGAACAGATGGCGCTCGTACTGGGGGACCGCCAGCCTGGCCCCCGCCTCGATCAGCCCGGGGTCGCCCCAGCACTGATCCCGGTGGTGGTGCGTGTGGAGGACCCACTCCACCCTTCGGCAGCCGATCTCCGCCAGCGAGTCCAGCACGGCGCCGGAGCCGGCGTCGATCAGCAGCGCCGACTCGCCGTCCTTGACGACATAGACGTTGCAGGTGTCTGTGAAACGGTAGAGATTCTCGGAAATTCTTTCCATGGTGGCCATGGGCGTCACGCTCCCTGAAGATCAAGATGGGGTCGAAAGAGCCCGCAGAATACCACCTTCTCTCGGCGGCACCAAGGGGATCACGACAGGTTCAGGGCTCGGGACTGCTCCTCGATGGAGGCGAAGAGTTGCCGCTTCTCGGATTCGCTGGGGGTGTTCCGATAGGCGTTGAGAAGCTCCTTCATGCTCACCAGCCCCTTGTACAACCCGGCGTTTTCCAGGGGCGGCGTGAGGTAGGAGATCAGCTCGGCGCTGGTGCGGCGCTTGGCGATGGTCCCTTCGGAAGGATTATTGACGCTGTAGAGGTAGAGATGGGGCATGGCCCCCAGGAGGCGGTCGGGCCAGCAGCCGGAGGAGAGTCCGACCTGCTTGCCCGGCATGAACTCGGCCGCGCCGTGGGTGCCCACGTGGATGAGGGCGTCGGCCCGATAGACCTTCTGCAGGTAGCAGTAGAGGGCCATGAAGCCGTGGTGGGGGGAGCCTCCCTGGGCCGTCAGCATCCGCATGGGATCTCCCTCGTAGCCGAATCCGGGTTGGACACCGATGAAGGCGTTTCCCAGCCGGGCGCCCAGAATCATCAGATCCCTGCCGGACGCATTGAGGACTCCCGGGGCCGGACCCCACTCCCGCTCGATCTCACCCACGTGGGGACAGAGGCCCCGATACTCCTCCACCGGCATCCGATAGGCCACGTTGGCCACCGTCCCCCAGGACTGGGAGTTGCCCTCCAGGACCTGGCGGCGAAGATCCTCCGGGCTCTGCAGCCGCGGAATGGCATATCCCTCGGCCCGGAGCCGTGCCAGCACCTCCAGCAGGCTGGCGAAGACGTCCAGGTCGGCAGCCGTCCCCAGGTTGCCCTTGTTGGGCGGAAAGCAGAAGATCACCAGGGCCAGCTTCAGGCTGTGGCGGGGAGCGGTCTGCAAGCGGTTCCAGCCGGCCAGCCTGGCGGCAATGAGCCGGCAGCGCTCCGCCAGCGGCTCCGGCTGGCGGCTTTTCTGGCGCACCCCTCCATACAAGCGGGACTCGGTGGCTCCGTCCAGCTCGGGGATGGCCACCTGCATGGCGGTCTGCACCGGATTCAGACCCACCCGGCTCTGCTCCCAGCTCTCGATGGTCTGCAGGTCCAGTGAGACCAGGGAGCGGAAGGGAATGCCGACCTCCTGGAGAAACTCCACCGAGGCCTCGGTGTCGTTCATCACCGGCCCCCCCACGAAGCTGAACCCGGTCAGCGAAACGATCTGGCTGACCCGCGGCCGCGGACGTCCCTCGCCGGCATCGGGGGGGGAGGCAGGGTCGCCGTCGCCCTCCTCCAGAAAGTAGGCGCGGCAGGCCTCCCGGTTGTCCATGAAGGTGGAGATGGCCGCCACCACCGACAGTCCCTCGGCCTCGATGGCCCGAATCAGCCCGTCGTAGTGCCGCCGGGCTTCCCCCACGATCTGGGGACGCATCAGCAGCAGACCCACGGTGGCCCGGGGGTCCAGACTGCGCCCGGTGGCCGCCCGGTACCAGTCCCGGTAGGCGCTGAAGCTCTCGAACAGGTCGGGAGCCTGGGGGTGGTAGAGCCCGGTGGAGGGTCGCACCTCGGGTGGGTCGGGCGCGGCCAGGGTGGCGTGGCCCGGCACGTAGTGCTTGACGGCGTGCAGCAACATGGAGCGAATGTTCTTGGGAGTGGGTTGCAGGAAGTGGCAGTAGAGGATGAGGTAGTTCTTGATGTCCCTCAGTTTCCCGGCGCCGGGAACGAACTTCAGGATCCTGGGCAAACGCCCGGCCAGCTTGTGATAGGCGTTGAAGTTCCCTTTGCCGGAACGGGAGCCGCTGCCCGAACGCGAGGCGGCTCGCCGGGACATCAGCTCCGACATCCAGGTTCCCAGGCGGTGAGCCAGGCTCTGACCCGATGCCGGCCGGCCGGCCCGGCGGCCCGAGCGCTTGAGGGTGGACATCAAGCGGCCCAGATCCAGCTTGCCCATGCGGGTCCGGCCCATCAGATCGGCCAGGCAATTGAACACGATCACCGCATGGTGGCGATGGCGGAAGCGGTCCAGGGCTTCCAGCAGGCGCCGGCTGTTGTCCGAATCGGTCAGGTGCATGACCAGCACCAGGTCGGCCCCGGCAAGATCCTCCAGAGCCGCCTCCCACTCGGGATCCGACCAGGCGGCCCCGCCGTTGTGGGCGGCCAGGCGCAGCTCCAGTCCATGATCCCGGATTTCGCTTTCGGCCCGCCGCAACGGGACCAAGATGCTGGAGCCCACGTAAAACACCACCACCTGGACCGGATTCGGGGCTGAATCCTTCACGGGGCGACTCCTTCCAGGGCGTCTTCCAGCCCGGCGAACACTTCCCGCAGCCGGCTCAACACTTCGGGCCTGGCCGACCAGAACCCCCGTCCGGAGGCTTCCAGCAGCCGGCCCACCAGGGTCTGGGCCGAGTGGGGGTTGAGGCTCTGCAGGCGCTCGAGCATCTGCGAGTCCAGCACGAAGGTCTCGGCCACCTCGTCGTAGATCCAGTCCTCCACGGCATCGGCCGTGGCCGACCACCCGAAGGTGTTGGTCAATTGATGCTCGATCTCGGCCACGCCGCTGAAGCCGTGCTTGAGCATGCCCTCGTACCACTTGGGATTGAGGACCTTGGTGCGGCTCTCCAGTTGCAGCGTTTCCTGAAGGGTGCGAACCCTGGAACGGGGGGTGAGCGAATCGGACAGGTAGACCCGCGGGCGCTTGCCGGACCGTTCTTCCACGGCCTTGGTCACCCCTCCCAGGTATTCGAAGTAGTGATCCACATCCGAAATGCCCACCTCGGTGCTGTCGATGTTCTGATAGCTGGCCTCCACGCGGGAAAGGGCGCTGTCCAGCAGCGCCTGGGCCTCCCGCCCCTCCATGGGGCGGCCCCGGGCGTCGCGCCCGTAGGCGAAGCACTTGCGCTTGACGAAGAGGTCTCCCAGCTCTCTGGAATCCTCCCACTGGCTCTGCAGCACCATGAAGTTGACGTTGGTGCCGTAGTTTCCGGCCGCGTTGGAGAACACACGGGTGGCCGCTTCCTCGAAGGTGGATTTGCCCTGGGCGATCTGCTGTTGAACGTGCTTGCGGATGAAGTTCCGGTCCGGGGGCTCCTCCAGGGCCGCCACCCGCTTGACGGCGCGGTCCAGCAGTTCCATGGTGGAGGCGAACAGGTCGCGGAAGATGCCCGAGACGGTCATGACCACGTCGATTCTGGGCCGCCCCAACTGCTCCAGGGGAATGGCCTCCACCTCGGTCACCCGATTGAGTCCGTCCCGCACCGGCCGCACCCCCAGCAGCCAGAGCACCTGGGCTACCGCCTCTCCCTCCTTCTTGATGTTGTCGATACCCCAGAGAACCATGGCGATGGACTCGGGGACCCGGCCCGTCTCCTGCCGGTGGCGTTCCAGCAGGGCCCGGGTGAGGGGCTCGGCCCGGCCAAGGGCCAGGGAAGTCGGGATGGCGTAGGGATTGATGGCGTGGGTGTTCCTGCCGGTGGGCAGAATGGCGGGGTTCTGCAGCAGGTCCCCTCCGGGTCCGGGCGGCAGGTAGTCCCCCTCCAGGGCGGCAACCAGCCCATCCAGCTCCCGGTTGGACTGCAGGCGGAGGTTCAGCCTGCCCAGGAAGGCCAGGATCTCCAGGCACGCACCCTCGTCCAGGCCGGCGCGCTGCCGGAGCCAGAGCGCCGTTTCCCGCTCGGGTCGCTCTCCCGCCGCCAGCAGGCGCCGGATGGTCTCCCGGGTCAGGTCCTCCACCGACTCCCGCTGCCGCATCCGCTCCGCCGAGGCCTGGCTCTCCTCGAGCAAGCGGGCATAGGGCGGCAACCCCAGGCTCCCGGCAATGAGATCGGTCAGGGCCGGAAGGCCGAGCTCCGGCCTGGGGAAGGAGGCCACCATGGCCAGCAGGTGAACGGTCTCGGCCGCGGCGCCGGGCTTTCCGAAGGTGTGCAGTCCGGTCGGAATGAGGCGCTGCTCGATTTCCAGCACCCGTTCATAGAGGTCCAGCACCCGGCGGTCGCGTTCTTCGCTGTTCATCGATCCCTCGCGGGGTCCATCCTCGAATTCCTTCCCTCCGCCTACCCCAACGCTCCCCTCAGCCAACCGCCCTGCCCCGGACATCCTCTGCCACCGACTTCACCGCCTGAAACAGCGCCCCCTGGTCGGTTCGGGGCAGCCGCAGGTAGCGCGCCCCGATCCGGTCGGCCAGAGTCCGGCCCTCTCCCCCGGCCAGAAAGGAGGGCCGGGTATCCACCACCACCGCGGTCAAGGCTTCCCGGCGGATCTCGGCGCCCAGCAGCCGCAGTTCCCGCTGCACGGCGGCCGCCTTCGAGCCTGTTCCCGGGGGGGCGGGCCCGGCCGGACGGTTGGCCCGGCCGTCGGTGAGAACGAGCAGCACCGGTTGGGGAGAGCCGCGCATTCGGGCCGCGCGCGCCACCTCCAGGGCCTGCACCAGCCCGGCGGCCAGGGGCGTGGCTCCACCGGCGGGCAGAGCCTCCACCAGGCGCATGGCCCGCTCGACGCTCCGGGTGGGCGGGAGCAGGGTTTGGGCACCGTCGCCGCCGAAGCGGACCAGCGCCACCTGGTCCCGAAAGACATAGGCCTGCTGCAGGAGCCGGGCGGTGGCCCCCTTGGCCTGGGCCATGCGGTTCACGGCCATGCTACCACTGGCATCCACCACGAAGATAAAGAGGATGCCCGCCTTGCTCCGAAAACGGTGGAAGCGCAAGTCCGAAGCCCGGATGACCATTCCGGCGCCCGCCCCGCCGGCCGGTCCGCGCCCGCCCGCGGGAGGGCGATCCCGATCGTCTCCGGGGGCCGCGGCTGCCTGCCGCCGGCGCCGATACTGCCAGGGGGCCGCCGCCCGCAGGGTCGCCGCCACGGCGATGGAGCGCCGGCGGTCCGGCTGCTGGCCGGTGCGAAAGGCCCTCCCTGGAGAACCGGGAAGCCTCTGGGACCTGGTCGTTTGCCGGCGGCCGGCCGCTCGGGCAGCCGGGAGCTGGGCGACCATCTCCTCAGGAAACTCTCCCGGCAGGGGGTCCACCGGCCCGGGGGGCTCCCCGGCGGGCGGTGAGCGGTCTTCGGCGGGGGCGCCGGGTTCGGGGCCGGAAGCTTCATCGCCCCGCCCTTGTTCCGGCTGGGCCTGTTCCTGCCGGGGGCCGGTGGCGGGATTCTCATCCACCGGCAGGGCGCGGGGCCACAGGACCAGCCGGGCCGCCATCTCCAGGTCCTCCTCGGACACCTGGCTGCGTCCGGCCAGGGCCGCGTGGGCCCGGGCCGCCCGTATGGCGAACAGGTCCAGCCGGTGTCCCTCCAGTCCCAGTCGAGCGGCGGCGGCGATGAGCCGCCGCAGGTCGTCCCCGGAGATGCCGACCCGGTCCAGCCGGCTCCGGGCCTGCCGGATGGATTCGGCAGCGGAGGGGGACGGAGCCGAGGCGGTGGGCACGGCGGCGGCGGGCTCCAAGCCCGGCCGGCCTCCTTCATAACCCCGCAGAAGCTCGAGCACCCGGCGCCGCTGATCCAGGTCGGGCGCGGAGGAGCCGTCCACCAGCAGTCCTACGCGGGCCTCGATGATGGCCCCGGGCCGGCCTTCGGCGGGATCGTAGGTTCCCATCAGGGCGAATCTGGCGGCGTGGGAGGTGCTCACTCCTTCCCGTTCGACCCCCACCCGGCCGGAATCGACCGCCGAGGCGATGGCCCGCAGAGAGGATTCCGGCAGCAGATTGATGTGATCCACCTGAAGCACCGCCCGGTCCGCCTGGGCCAGCAGGCCCTGGCGGTAGCGCCAGCGCGCGCCGGCGGCAGCCGGCTCCGGACTCAAGCCTCCCAGCAGGCGGTCTTCGCCAACCCCCAGGGGGACCCTCACCAGTGCGGTCTTGCGCCCCCCCGGCTTCAGGGCCTGCAGCAGGGAGGCAAAAGCCTTCACCAGCTTGCGCTTGCCCGTCCCGGAAGGCAAAGCCATCAGCAGGCCGCCCAGGCGAGGCTCGACCGCCAGCAACAGCAAGGCCCGCTTGGCCAGCGGCTGACCCACCACGGAACGGAAGAGATCATCGGGAGCAGTCATGGACATCTTTGGCTAACCGCCGGCGGCCTGGGCATCACCGGTCTCCAGGGGAAACACCCGGTCCAGGGCCTGCTCGATCCGGGCGGCGGATTCGAGCGGCTCCAGGGGGTCCTTGCGCAACCGGTGGCGTAGCGACATGACGGCCACCCGCCGGATGTCTTCGGGCAGGACGGCCTCCCCTCCCCGCCAGGCGGCCAGGGCGCGGGAGGCGCGATAGAGGGTCAGCTCACCCCGGTGGCCGGCCACCTCCAGCTTCAAACAGAGCTCGGCCATCCCCCGCAGCAGCCCCGCATCCACGCCGACCCGGGAGATGCGGATCAGGGCCGCATTCAGCTTGCGCCGCAGTTCCTCCTGGAGGAGCTGCGCCCGGGAGCAGAATCCGGCCGGATCCTGTTCGAAGCTCTGACGCCTGCGCACGATCTCGACCCGCTCGTCCAGGTCATCCAGGGTCTTGACCTCCACGAACAGGCCGAAGCGGTCCAGCAACTGGGGCCGCAACTCCCCTTCCTCGGGATTGCCCGAACCCACCAGCACGAAACGGGCGCCGTGGCTGACCGAGATTCCCTCCCGCTCCACCTGGTTGCGGCCGCTGGCGGCCGCGTCCAGCAGAAGGTCCACCAGGTAGTCCTCCAGCAGATTGACCTCGTCGATGTAGAGAAAACCCCGATGGGCCTTGGCCAGCAACCCGGGCTGGAACACCTTGACCCCCCGGTTCAGGGCCTGCTCGATGTCCAGGCTGCCGCAGACCCGGTCTTCGGTGGCCCCCAGGGGCAGATCGACCACCGGGGCGGCAAAGGTCTCGCGGGGCAGGCGCTTGCCCTTCCCCTGGCGTGCCCCGCACTCCCGGCACAGGTCTCGAACCCGCTCCGGATCGCAGTTGAAGGGGCAGCCCTTCACCCGTACCTTGGCAGGCAAGAGGTCGGCCAAGGCCCTCACCGCCGTGGACTTGGCCGTGCCCCGATGACCCATGACCACCACGCCTCCGAGCTGGGAGTCGAGCACCGCCAGCAGCAGGGCCAGCTTCATGTCCTCCTGGCCGACGATGGCCGAAAAGGGGTAGACGGGGGGGGAGGGCTTGGCTTTCCTGGACTTGGTCGAGCGGGGTTCAGGCAGGCTCACGTGTCAAGGGGTGTGGTCGGGTGCCCGGCTGCAGGCGCTTGCCGCGGGCCGGGACAACCGGGAGGAATGTCGAACCGGTCGGCGATTCTACTCGCTGCCTAACCCTAATGGCAGAGGGGCGGACTGTCAAGGATGTGGAGACAACCCACGAGGGATTGTAGATTGCTGTCGCCGCCTACGCGGCTCGACACCCATACGCGACGTTTCCCATGGGCTAACGCCCACGGCTAAGTGCTGCCGCGGCTTCGCCGCTCTACTGGAACCTGGGCTGGCGCCCGGGGACTCATCATTTAGAGCCTTTTGCAAAAAGCTCAACAATCAACAATTCATCGGCGGGGGTCAAATCAGGTCGTCGACATCCACCCGCAGAGCAGTGGCCAAGCGCTTCAAGGCGTTGATTGAGCCGGGCTTTTTCCGATTCTCTATAGCCGACAGATAAGAGGCCGCAACTCCGGCGGCAGCGGCGAGTTCAACCCCTCGCAAGCCCCGATATTCCCGCCAGACGCGCACCGGACTCTCCCCCGCCAGCAGCCGGTCCACCACCTCGATGGGAACGGATTCCTCGTCAGGATCCCCAAGCACCCGCCGCATGGCGGCAGCGTCCCGCGCATCCTCGTCAGCGGCGTTGCGCAGCTCCTCATATTCGGAAAGGGGAACGACAACATAGGCCTCGCCGGCCAGCGTGATGGTTTGGGGTTTGGTCACGAGTAGGCGCCTCCACGGGGCAAGATATTGGTAATTCTCAGAATTCGGGAAGGGATATCCAACTGGTACAACACTCGCCAATCGCCCACCCGCGGCCGAAATCCCTCGATCCCACGCAATGGCGTCACATTGTTGTGCTGCGCCAAGGGATCCGCAGCCACCGCGGTGATCTTGCCGCGGACGATCTGCGCCGTCTTGACGGGCATGCGCGTCAGGCAACGGCGGGCGCTCTTGGAAATCACTACCTCAAACACGATTCAAGTATATCCCAAGGAGAACTATCTGTAACCTATTAGTTCTCTAATAGAGATAATTCAAGACACGGCGAGTGAACCTCGCCGGTCCTGTCTAGCCGCCCCCCGCCCTACCGGGCAGATCATCCGAGTGTGAAACAATCAGAAATCGGCCAATCCCTTTGCGATCTTGGAATCCCGTTACGGTTCACCTCGCCGCCTTAGTGGCCCTTCGTCGTCCTTCGTGGCCCTTCGTGGATCACTCTTTTCCTTTTGTCTTTTTTCGGTTGTTTCAGGCAAGCCGGGCCCCCGCCCCCCACGACGGGGCGGATCATTCGAGGGTGAAACAAATTGTGTTTCAAGAAAATTGCCGACAAGTCTCATGGTTTCAATCGGTTCCACGGTCTGAGGCGGCCTGGGCGCCAGGGTTGTTTCAGGCAAGCCGGGCCCCCGACGACGGAGCGGATCATACGAGGAAGAAACTGCCGATCGTTTTCAAAGACGAACCACGAATGGACACGAATAGGGATGGACCCCCTTCAATGACCAACCGCGCCCGAAAGTATCTGCGATATCGTGACCTTGATATCCCGACGTCATGGGAGGGAGCCACCCGGGAGCGCGGGCGTCCCGCCCGCAACCTTATTCGTGCAAGCAGCCTGCGATCCAGGGGCATTCCCTCGAACAGTGCACCAAACCCGCCTTTGCAGGCTTCGCTACTTTGGTGCCAAGTCCTATGCGGGCGAGACGCCCGCGCTCCCGGGTGGGCGTTCTCCCATTCACTCTTGCTCCTCAAGAGAGCGTGTCGGGTTGCCGGGCCGCAGCCCTGCCGTGCAGATCATGCGAGAGAGCCTCTTGCAATATTGGCAGTGGGACAGGTCATTTTGCCGGCAATCGTGATGTTCTGCCTATTTCAATAGTCGGGTGCGACCGGGTGGAAAAGGCTCATCATTGCGTCGGCTTGTGCTTCACTTGGGCTCACCGGCATTTGCTGCCGCCGCCTACGCGGCTCGACACCCATAGGCGACGTTTCCCATGGGCTGACGCCCACGGCTAAGTGCTGCCGCGGCTTCGCCGCTCTCGAGGAAGCCGGCTAAAGCAGCATATTCTCAGACAAGTCCGGCCCCCGACGACGGGGCGGTTCATACGAGGAAGAAACTGCCGATCATTATTAAAGACGAACCACGAATGAACACCAATACACACGAATCCAGCAGGACTCACTCGAACGACAAGCGGCACGAAAATGCTTCAGCAACGCTGTTACCCTGGTATGACTTCGTGTCCGTCGTAGATAACCCCTCGATATCGGTGGTCGCACCCCCCAATCAACACCTCATCAATCAGTCTATTGGTGTTCATTCGTGTCCATTCGTGGTTCGCCGTTGTCCTTCGTGGATGGCTTTTATCGGCCCTTCGTGGATAACCCCTTTTTTCATTTGTCCTTTTTCCTTTGTTTCAGGTAAGTCCCGCCCCTGCCTTGGTGGGCGGATCATACGAGAGTGAAACAACGAATCTTCATAGCCGGTCGGGAACAAGGACCCTGTTCCCTTAGCACGGTTTTCTACCTATTGAACATCGATGCACAGGATGCACAGGATTAACAGGACGAGAGCTTCCTGCACCAAAAGCCAGATCGGGCGATGATCCGGTGCGGATTTGCGGATTCCCGGCATTAGACGCCAGCCGTTTCCTGAAGAATCCTGTGCATCGATTTGAATCATCCCTGTAAATCACGATGCGGTGGGAAGCGCGCCCCACTGGCTCCGCCGCAGTCCCTGTTGCTCCTTCGCGGACAAATCCTTTTTGTCCCTTGTGTCCTTCGTTGACCCCCTTGCCGACCTTTGCCCCATCCCTCTTGAGCCTTCTCCAGCGCCTTAGTGGCCCTTCGTCGTTCTTCGTGTCCCTTCGTGGATTCCTCTTTTTTCTTTGTCTTTTTTCGGTTGTTCCAGACAAGCCGAAAATCGACCATCGCCAACAAAACACCCTGTCCCGCCGCCCGGATTTGATATTCTCTGCCCGCCGGCGCGGTTGCCGCCGGCGCGGCTGGAACCATTGGGGACAGGTCTGCCCGAGAGAGGAGAATCGCCGATGACTAAGGACTGGGAACTCAGGGAGTGCGACCGGGAGTTTTTTGAGAGAGAGTTGCGAAGCTTCGTGCCGGAGAAGATCTTTGACGCCCACGCCCATCTCTACGAGACCTGGCACTGGGGACGCGGCGAGGGTGGGATGCAGGGGCCCAGGGTGGCGACCCTGGCCGAGTTTCGCCGCCTGATGGAGTGGATCACGCCCGGCAGCCATACCACGGCGCTGTTCTTCGGAGTGGGATTCAGCGACGAACGCCTCCGCCCGTCAAACGAGTTCGTGGCGGCTGAGGTGCGCCTGGATCCGGAATGCCGCGGGCAGATGGTGATCTCCCCCCGCATGGATCCCGAGGAGGTCCGGCAGGAGGCCAAGCGGCTGGGCTTTACCGGCCTCAAGGTCTACCACACCTTCGTCCAGGGAGAAGTCAGCTGGCATGCGGATATCTCCAGGTTTCTCACCGAAGAGCACGTGCGCGTGGCCCACCAGGAGGGCTGGACCATCACGCTCCACATGGTGAAGGACCGGGCCATGGCGGATCCCGCCAACCAGCAGCGAATCGTGGAGTACTGCACCCGGTACCCGGACATGAAGCTCATCCTGGCCCACGCGGCCCGGGGCTTCAATCCCTATCACACGGTGGAGGGCATCCACGCTCTGAAGGGACTGCGCAACGTCTGGTGCGACACCTCGGCGGTCACCGAGGCCGGCGCCTTCGAGGCCATCGTGGACACGCTGGGCCACGACCGGCTGTTGTGGGGGTCCGATTTTCCGGTCAGCCACGGACGGGGGCGCTGCATAGCCATCGGCGACCAGTTTTTCTGGCTGGGAGAGGACAGCCTGGACTGGGACAGCGTGGCGGCCCAAGCCTCCATTCAACCCGTGCTGACCGGCCTGGAGTCCCTGCGAGTCCTGAAGCTGGCTGCCCGGCATCTGCGGCTGAGCGACAGCCAGGTGGAGGACATCTTCTACCATAACGCCCGGAGGATGCTGGGAATGGACGGGTGAGGCCACGATGATTGACAGAAGTAGCGCAGCCATTCCTCTCATACTTCTTGCCGCCTGGATCAACCTCAAGATCTTTCTTTTCTGCCCCCTTACCATCTACATCACCAACGCGGAGGAAATGAGAGTCGGATTCCAGACTCTGGCGTGGCTCTATGTCCTCCCGTTCCTGGCATGCATGGTTCTTGTCGCCGGTTTTGGACTGGCCCTGCCGCGCGGCCCTCGCCAATTCTACGCGGCCGTTCTGGCCGCGATCGGCGTTCTTCTCTGGCTGCAGGGTGACGTTCTTCTCTGGGATTACGGCCCGCTGGACGGGACCTTCATAGACTGGCAGCGGGAGGCGTGGAAAGGCTATGTCGACACCCCCATCTGGGTGGCGGTCATTGCGGCTGCCGTCTATTGGCGGCGCCGAGTGCTCCCGATGGTCCGGCCCCTCTGCCTGTTCCTCTTCGTGGTTCAGCTGGGCTCCCTGTGGTTTCTGGAACCGGATCCACGAACCGAACCGGGTGACAAACTCGGGAGCTCGATTGACTACGTGGACCCTCCCGAGTCGCTGTTCCGGTTCTCGGACACCGGAAATGTGATTCATATCGTCCTGGACGGATTTCAGTCGGACATCTTCGAAGAGATCCTCGCGGACTCCAAGCGCTATCGGGATGCCCTGCGGGGTTTCACCTTCTTCAAGGAAGCCGTCACCTCGTCCACCGTCACCTATTTGAGCGTTCCATCCTTCATGACCGCCACCACCTACCTGAATCACATTCCCGTGTGGAAATTCAAGCAACAGGCGCTGGAAGGCCGCAACATCGTCCAAGTTCTGGCCAGCGCCGGTTTTCAGGTCGATATGGCTTCGGCCACCAATTTCTCCCTGAACTTTTATCGGAGCGGAAACTACTACCACATCCCGAGACCGTTTCGAGGGAAAGAGGAAGCAGAGAAATGGCACGCCGGTTTCATGTTGGACCTGTCGCTGTTTCGATGCGCCCCCCATTTCGTCAAGGGAGCGATCTACAACCAGCAGGCCTGGTGGATATCGTCGACGATACTGGAACTGTCGGGCCTGGTGCACAAGCACTTCTCCGGGAATGAGTTCCTGCGGCATTTCACTGAAAGGTCGTCTCTGGGCCGCGATGGGGCCGTCTACAAGTACATTCACCTCATTACGCCCCACCCCCCGCTGGTGGTTGCCGAAGGGGACGTCCCGGCCAATAAACCCCTGGAACGTACCCGGGAGAACCACAAGCGGCAGTCCGCCTATACTCTCGACAGGATCGTCACCTTGCTTGACAAACTGCGGAGCCTGGCAATCTACGATCCATCGCTGATCATCATCCAGTCGGACCATGGAAGTGGAGAATCGTTTCAGATTCGGGAAGCCGGTTCGGACCGGTGGATTGACAGCCTGAAATCCGAGCTTCGGGTATGGGGAGGTGTCTTGCCGTTGCTTCTGGTCAAGCCCGCCAATAGCGGCGAGCCGCTGAAGGTGTCGGAGGCTCCGGTTGAACTCAATGATATCCCCGCCACGCTGACCGGGCTGCTGGGGTTGCCCGACGACTTTGGCGGCAAAAATGTGTTTGCCGTCAAGAGCGGCGAGGAGAGGCAGCGAAGATACTATCGTGAGATGTCCAAACGGCGTCGGGCTGCAAGAACCGGGTATTTCGAGAGCCTGCAGGAGTACATCATTTCGGGAAGCGTTTTTCGGGAATCCTCATGGCAAGTGGGAAAGATCTACCGAAAGCCGGCCGCCTACAGCAATCGAAAGTACACTTGGGGCACCTCGCTGAGCTTCGGAATCAAGGGCAACGTCCTTCGATTTCTGCTGGACGGGTGGAGCGTGCCCGGCAAAAACGGAACCTGGACCGCAGCCAAGACTGTAAGGCTGGGGTTGGAGGTGGATCCTCCCAAGAGCGACACCGTGATCCTGAGCGCGACACTGTTCCCCTTCATTGTGCAGGACAGGCATCCACGCCAGCGTGTTCTGGTCCGCATCAACGACACACCCGTCGGTGAATGGATGCTGGCCGATCGGGTGCTTCGAACCCATTCCATCGCCATCCCGGCAACTCATTTCAAGGAAAACGAAGTCGTGATCGGTTTCGGATTTCCCGATGCGGCCTCCCCCAAGGAGATGGGCGTGAATCTCGATGTCCGCACTCTGGGAGCGACCTTTTACGACATCACCCTCCACGACGGCCCTTAGCCATGACCGGGTGCGCTCAGCGCGAACCGAGCTGCACAAAGATGAACGGCGAACCACGAATGGACACGAATTCACACGAATTAATCTTGAAAAAAGAAGTGTTCCAAGTCGTGGGTTGCGCGATGGAAGTGCTGAATACGTTAGGGCATGGCTTTCTGGAAAAGCCCTATGAAAACGCACTGGTTGTGGAACTCGGGCTGAAAGGGATCCCGTTCAAGCAACAGCCACACTATGACGTCATATACAAGAGGGTCCTCGTCGGCGAGTATATTCCCGACCTGATCGTGTTCGATCAGATTGTTGTAGATACCAAGACGATTGACCGAATCACCGATTTGGAACGGGGACAAATTCTCAACTACCTGAAGATTACGCAACTCAGAGTCGGATTGATCCTTAATTTCAAGCGTCCAACGCTTGAATGGGAGAGGTTGGTTCTTTGACATCATTCGTGTGAATTCGTGTGAATTCGTGGTTCGCCGTTCATCTTCGCGGATTGAGTGCCGACTGTGCTTGGAAAGCCCGGGCTAGAACAGCGGCCGGCCGACCATGGCCGGTTCCGGGGGGAGGCCGAATTCGGCCAGGATGGTGGGAGCCAGGTCGGTCAGGGCCGGCTTTTCCAGGCGGATCTTGCGATTGCCGATCAGAATTCCGGGAACCGCCTCGGCGTGGATCAGGTGGTCGCCGCTCCACTTGTCGAGATTGTCCTCCATCACAGTCTCCGGGAACCTGCCCAGGGTGGTTTCCCAGGAAGCCCGGTAGCCGCGGCGGTAGCCAAGGACCAGGTCGGGGCCCTTCCGCCGCAGGGGGCCGCTGTAGATCGAGTCCGGCCGGTGCACCCGAGCCAACACCGCCTCTCCGGATTCCGGATCGCGCAACTCCAGCAGCCGGGTCTTGATCTCCTGGAGAAGCGCCTCCTCTTCCGCTCCCCTGCGGACGATCCCCCGCGGCTCCCTTTCATAGAGGTTGAGGTAGAGTCCGTTGAAGCCGAACCCGTAGGCGCGGGTCCGGCTCCAGTCGACATTCCGCAGCATGCCTTCCTCGGAGCCCTGTATCAGAGTGATATAGCCCTGTTGGCGCAGCCAGGTGTTCAGATGAAAGGCGCGGTAGAAGGGTGCAAACCCGTGGTCCGACATCACCAGCAGCGTGGTGCGGCCGTCGACCTCCTCCAACACCCGCCCCAGGACCCGGTCCATCTCGAGGTAAGCCTCGGGAATCGTACCGGCATAGGGTGAATCCGGCTGGAAGCCCGGATGGCGGGGATCCATGGCGCTCCAGAACATGTGGCTGAGCTGATCCAGCCGCCCCAGGTAGAAGAAGAACAAGCCCTCCCGGAAGTCCCTCAAACCGGTCTCCAGCATCCGCAGCTCTTCCTCGAAGACCGCGTCCGCCTGCTGCAGAAACTCTTGCTCGTCCAGGATCCCGGAGGAAAGGGCCTTGGTGTCTTCGGGGATGCCCAGGGTCGAGTACAGGCCGATCTGCTCGCACAGTCGGTGGCTGTAGTCGGCCGGCTGCGAGATCGGAAGTGCCGGATGAGAGGGGTGGATATTGACCGGGCTCGCGTAGATCTGGAGGCGGGGGGCCACCTGCTTCAGATAGAAGCGGCAGATCCCCCGTACGCTGTGCAGCCAGGGCACCAGCTCGAATTCGACCTCGACCCACTGGCTCCAGTTCCCTTCCTGCAGCAGGAACCGGCGGCCTCCGAGCTCGATCCGCACCACCCGGCTCTCGGGATCGACGGTTCCCTGGAAGGGCGCCCAGGCCTTGTCGATATCCGTCCTGAAGGGATTGGGCGGCCCCATCAATCGGGCCTGGAAGCGGCCGTCGCGAACCGTCAGGGGAATGACCTTCCCCCCGGAGACCTCCCGGGAGGAAGTCTCCGGGTCCTGGGTGTAATAGGAGAAGGTGCCGTAGGTCCCCTGAAGATCGGGGGTGCCCATACCGGAGAGCTGGCGGCCGGACTCGCCGGCCGGCGGGAAGTTGGCGGGCGCCCGCAGAATGGTCGAGGGGATTCCATGGCGGCCGAGGATCTCCCAGAAGGCGCTGCCGCGGCGCAAGAGCGTCACCCGGCCCGCCGAGAGCGGCACTCGCCAGGAACCCAGCGACAGGGCATAGGAGCCTTCCTCGCTGCGGGAGGTGGACAGGTAGGCCGAGAGGGTGGCCGGGTCCCGGTGAATGAAATCGAAGATTCCGTGGCCTCCCGGATTCATGCCGGTGATGAAGCTGGACCAGGCCACGGGGCTTTGAGGGGGGATGCTGGTCCGCAAGGGGCGAAAATGGTCTTCTTCCATGAAGCGGTCGAAGTTGGGCATCCGACCCTGCTCCACGAACCGGGCCAGCAGGACCGGGTCCATGCCGTCGATGCCCAGCACGATCACCCTTTTGGCGGTGGCCGTCCCGTTGGGAGGTCCGGACTGGCAGCCGGTCAGCGCCAGGGGCAGCGCCAGGCCGAGCAGCCATGCCATTACCCTCGTCAGGCCCCTGCATGACCTGCCGGATCGGGCCGGAACCATGGTGCTCCTCGTTGGTGCGCCGGCAGTCCCGTTTCGGGAGACCGGCGGCTGGGCGCTCTCGGTTGCTTGCTGTATACTACCCGGCGGGCCTGCCAGGAATTAGCCGGAATGACCGATCCAACCGATTTCTTCGACCTGACCCAATTCGAGCACCGGGATCTTTGGCGCCGGGGCGATCGGGTGTGGGACGGGCTAAAGCGGCTGCACGCCTACCTCGAAGCCCTGGTCCCGCCCGGGTCCATGGACATCCGGGGAGAAATATCCCAGGGCGCCACCCTTCATGGAACCGGGATCCGCATCGGCCCGGGCACGGTGGTGGAAGACGGCGCCTATGTCGCCGGGCCCGCCTTGATCGGCAGTGACTGCCGGATCCGGCACGGCGCCTACGTGCGCGGCGGTGTGATCGCCGGAGACGGCTGCGTCATCGGCCACGCCACCGAAGTGAAGGGCGCCATCCTGCTCGACCGGAGCAAGGCCCCCCACTTCGCCTACGTGGGAGACAGCATCCTGGGACAGGGAGCCAACCTGGGAGCCGGCACCAAGCTCTCCAACCTCACCCTGGTCAGCGCCAGGAGCCACGAGACCGGACGCCGGCCCACGCTGCAGATCCGGATCGACGACCGGACCTACGACACCGGCCTGACCAAGCTGGGCGCCATACTGGGAGATGATGTCCAGACCGGCTGCAACTGCGTCACCCACCCGGGGTGCCTGGTGGGTCCGCGCACGCTCATCTACGCCAACGTGGCGCTCCGCAAGGGCTACACCCCGGCCGACAGCCTGGTCAAGCTCAGCCAGGCCACGACCGTGGCCACTCGGCGCCGGACGGACTAAAGGTAGATCTCGCGGGCGTGGCCCCGCAGGTCCATCTCGTAGTCGATGTCGACAATGGGCGGGCGGGCATAGTGCCACACCAGGCCGCGGAGGCTGGCAGCCCCCATCCGGGAGTGAATTCCCTCCTCGATGAAGGGATGAATGTCGTACACGGTATAGACCGTGACCCCGGTCACCTGGGACCAGTCCTTCTCCAGGTCCACCAGGCGCTGATCCAGGATTTGCATGACGGCCGCGTTCTTCTCCCGGATCGCCTCCGGCGAGGTGTCTCCGCGGCGGACGATGGTGCTTCCCCCATCCGGCGAGGCCGTGATTTCACCGGCCCCGGCAGCCACGAAGGTGGACCGTTGCAGGCCGGGCGCCGGAGCGGTGAAGGCAAAGGCAAACAGCGAGGCCTCGGCGGGAGGACCCACCACCGGCGCCACGTTGGTTCTGGCCATGGGGTTGACCCCGTCCACCAGGATCTGCCAGTCGGCCAACAGGGATCGGTACCCCTGATTGAATTCGGAAAAGCCCTCGGCGGTGAAGGGGCGCGCACAACGCAGCTCTACGGCGCAGAGCGCCTGGCGCGGCCTTCCCTGTTCCTGCAGAAAGGCATCGATGAGATCGAAACCCTGACGCCAGGGCAGCAATTCCTTCAGCGTGACGCGAACGATTTCGTAGCCCGGCGCGGAAACCACTCCGTCCGAAAAGGCTTCCCCTCCAGGCGCAAAGAGATAATTCCCTCCAGGATTATTGACAAGCATGGCCACCTCCCTCAGTTGGATTGAATACGCAAGCCTTGACCGCCGCCCTCCTGCAGGGCGGGCAATATCTCCAGAATTTCCGCTAGTGTTTCCTTTTGAAGGCCTCGAAGCAGGTTGAGCCGCCCGTAAAGAAGGGTCCCCGGGGACGGCCCTTGCAGGGCCCGGCTGATCGGCCCGTCGGCTTCGACCCGAATGAACGCCCTGGGGCGGCTCTGGTGCTCCAGCCGGTGGCGGTGGAGAATGGCCCCCAGGGGTCTCCGGCCCTGCAGGATCTCCTCTCTTGCCGGTTCGGGGAAGGCGTCCAGGTGAATCCGGATGGCCCCGAACACCACCGGAATCCCCTCCTGCTCCAGCAGCAGCAGGACCTGGCGGGTGAGCAGGCCGCCGGATATCCAATGTTGCATGACCCGCAGTTGGATCGGCTGGCCAAAAGCCGCCTCCAGGGTGGGCGTCATGTCCTGCTCGTGAACCAGCAGCCTCCGGTAGGGCTGGGGCACCTCCTCCCCGTCGAGGCGGAAGATGGCGGGCGGCGGCGCCCCCATTCGGTCGTAGCACTCTCGGAGCGGGTAAAGCAGGTCAGCGCGATGATCCATTCCGGAGGCCCGATGCGCCGAACAGCCCGATCGCGGTTCCACCGAACCGCCGCCTTCGATTCAGCCTGTGGGAGTCCTGCGACCTAAAGGAATTGGGCGGCGCCGGGCTAGAGGGAAAGAACCCACCCAAACAGATCGCCGCCACAGGACTATCCTAGCATAAATGGACGACAGTCCCCGGGCGGGCGGGTAGGTGTGCAGGTGCGCCGAAACCCAACGCCGTCATGAAGAGTTCTCATCTCAGATCGTGGTCTCTCGATATTGGATCTGAGGAAAAACCAGTCGCCCTGGATTCCTTGAGCGACTACAGCATTGAGAAAGGCGTCAAGTCTCACAGATGGATCAAATACCAGCGGCAAGTGGATTTGCGCGAACCCTCCTGGCCGCGCGGAGATGAGGATTGAACCACGAATGGACACGAATGAACACCAATTACTCCTAAGAAAAGAAGTGTTTCAAATTGTGGGTTGCGCGATGGAAGTGCTGAACACGCTAGGGCATGGCTTACTGGAAAAACCGTATGAAAACGCACTGGCTGTGGAATTCGGGCTGAAAGGGATTCCGTTCAAACAACAGCCACGCTTTGATGTGATCTACAAGAGCGTCAGAGTCGGCGAGTATTGTCCCGATCTGATCGTATTCGACCTTATTGTGGTAGAGACCAAGACCATTGACCGGATCACCGATTTGGAACGGGGACAGATTCTCAATTACCTGAAGATCACGCAACTCAGAGTCGGATTGATCCTTAATTTCAAGCGGCCACAACTTGAATGGGAGAGGCTGGTTCTATGACCTCATTCGTGTCCATTCGTGTCTATTCGTGGTTCCTGTTAGTTTCTTGTGCTTCTTCGCTGTTCTTCGTGGAGAACTCTTTAGTGACGGTCCCCGGGCGGGCGCCCGGGGACCGTTGAATTGCGGCGGTTTCAGGGAAGGGTGGCGGCCAGGTAGAGAGTGACCGCCTCCCCGGCGCCGGGTTGGCCCCGTTTCACCAGGAAAAGGACATCACTGCCCGGCTGAAGTTCTCCGGACAGCCCGGCCAGCCGTGCGGGGCTGGCAACAGCCGTCTTGTTGAGCTCCAGCAGGACGTCCCCGGGCCTCAGGCCGGCGTCATCGGCCACGCTGCCGGGCTCCACCTCCAGGATCAGGACCCCGGCCGCCTTGTCGCCCAGTTGACGCTTCCATTGGGGCGAGAGTTCCTGGACACGCAGGCCCAGCTTGAGGCTGTCGGACCCCTGACCCGGCCCCGATTGGGCCGCCTGCTCCCCGGCAAAGACCTCGGACCGGTCCCCCACGGTCAGCCTGGCCGTCCGCTTCTCGCCGTCCCGGAGGTATTCGATCTCCACCGTCTCTCCGGGCGCCGTTTCGGACAGCAGGGGAAAGATGTCTGCCGGCTCGCCGATCTTCCTGCCGTTGATTCCGACGACAACGTCGCCCGGCTGCAACCCCGCCCGGTCGGCCGGACCATCCTTGGGCCGGACCTGCTGGACGATGACCCCCTTGCCGTCGGTGGCTCCCAGGGCCCTCAGGGCTTGAGGGCTGGCCTCGGTCTGCATGCTGATCCCCAGGGCGCCCCGGGTGACCCGACCATGCTTGACAAGCTGGTTGTAGACCTGAATGGCGGTATTGGAGGGAACGGCAAAGCCGACTCCGGAGTTGTCGCCGGAGGTGCTCAGGATGGACGTGTTGACCCCGATCACCTCCCCGGCCAGGTTCACCAGCGGACCGCCGGAGTTGCCCCGGTTGATGGCGGCATCGGTCTGCAGAAAGCGGTGCCACTGGGACCGGCCCGGCCGAGCGGTAGCGCTGATGATTCCGGCGGTGACCGTACGTTCCAGGCCGAAGGGGCTGCCGATGGCCAGGACCCAGTCTCCCCGTCGCATGCCGTCCGAGTTGCCCAATCTGGCGACTTCCAGGGGCTTGCCGGCATCGATCTCGATCACCGCCAGGTCGGTGTAGCTGTCGCTGCCGACGGTCTTGGCCGCAAACTCCTCGCCCGAGGCCAGTTCCACCTGAATCTTGTCGGCGCCGTTGACGACATGATGGTTGGTGAGAATATATCCCTTGGGGTCGACCACGAATCCCGAGCCCAGGGACTCGCGCTTCTGACTTCGAGCCGGCGGCAGGTCGCCCCCGAAGTAGCGGTGGAAGAAGTCGAAGGGATCCTGAAATTGTTGTCTCCCTCCCCCGCCCCGGCCCGGCATCCGGAAGCGATGCCTCACCAGGGTTTCGGTATTGATGTTGACCACGGCCCGATCGACTGCGTCCGAGACCTCGGAAAAGCGGGAAGACAACTCGGCGGCCGTCGGAACATTGAGGGTGGCGGGCGCGGGCGGCGCCGCGCCGGCGTCAAGAGGCTGATCCATCAGCCTCCCGGCAACCTGGCCCACGACCAGGGCGGCTGCAATCGCTCCCGCGGCGATGATCTTGTTGGCGTTCATTGTTTCTTCGTCCCCTTTCATCAGGTTTCTCCTGAATTCCTGTTTGGATCTCAGGAAGCTGCACAAACTCCGGTAGGGAATAGAGCAAACGGCGAGCCAAAGTCTTCCAAAAGGTTCGATGGGAACATAACCTATTTATGTTCATTATTTTATAAGCATGATCTGACGGCGGAAGCGCTGGGGCAGTGTCAGCCCGAACGCCCTTTCGGCACGATTGGCGGCTTCATCTGCGCCGATTCTGCACAAGAGGATTGCTGCCACCGCGAAATGGCTTGTCTTGCCTGAAACAACCGAAAAAAGACAAAAGAAAAAGAGTGATCCACGAAGACACACGAAGGACGACGAAGGGCCACTAAGGCGTTGAGGTGAACCGTAACGGGATACCAAGGTCGCGAAGGGATTGGTCGATTTCTGATTGTTTCACACTTGTATGATCTGCACGGCAGGGCAGGGGCCCCGCTTGCCTGAAACAACCGAAAAAAGACAAAAGGAAAAGAGTTATCCACGAAGGGACACGAAGGACGACGAAGGGACACCAAGGCGCTGGAGAAGGCTCGAGAGGGATGGGGCGAAGGTCGGCAAGGGGGTCTACGAAGGACACAAGGGACAAAGAGGATTTGTCCGCGAAGAAGCAACAAGGACCGCGGCGGAGCCAGTGGGGGGGCTTCCGACCCCATCGTGATTTAAAGAGATCATTAACATCGATGCACAGGATTCACAGGATTCTTCAGGAAACGGCTGGCTTCTAATGCCGGGAATCCGCAAATCCGCACAGGATCATCGCCCGAGTTGGCTTCTGGTGCAGGAAGCTCTCGTCCTGCTAATCCAGCGCACCGATGTTCAATAGGTAGAAAACCGTGCTAAGGGAACAGGGTCCTTGTTCCCGACCGGCTATGAAGAGTCGTTGTTTCACTCTAAAGGAAAACGGCGAACCACGAATGGACACGAATGAACACCAATAAACGGATTGATGAGGTGTGGATTGGGGGGTGTGACAATCGAGATCGAGGGGTTATCTACGAAGGACACGAAGTCATACCAGGGTAACAGCGTTGCAGAAGCATTGTGGTGCCGCTTCTCGTTTCCCACTGCCAATATTGCAAGAGGCTCTCTCGCATGATCTGCACGGCAGGGCTGCGGCCCGGCAACCCGACACGCTCTCTTGAGGAGCAAGAGTGAATGGGAGAACGCCCACCCGGGAGCGCGGGCGTCTCGCCCGCATAGGACTTGGCACCATAGTAGCGAACCCTGCAAAGGTCGGTTTGGTGCACTGTTCGAGGGAATGCCCCTGGATCGCAGGCTGCTTGCACCAATAAGGTTGCGGGCGGGACGCCCGCGCTCCCGGGGGGCTCCCGCCCATGACGTCGGGATATCAAGGTCACGATATCGCAGATACATTCGGGCGCGGTTGGTCATTGAAGGGGGTCCATCCCTATTCGTGTCCATTCGTGGTTCGTTTTTAACAACGATCGGCAGTTTCTTCCTCGTATGATCCGCCCCGTCGTGGGGGGCCCGGCTTGCCTGAAACAGCCGAAAAAAGACAAAAGAAAAAGAGTGATCCACGAAGGGCCACGAAGAAAGACGAAGGGCCACTAAGGCGTTGAGGTGAACCGTAACGGGATACCAAGGTCACGAAAGGATTGTCGATTTCTGATTGTTTCACCCTCGAATGATCCGCACGTCAGGGCGGGGGCGACACTTGTCTGAGAATATGCTGCTTTAGCCGGCTTCCTCGAGAGCGGCGAAGCCGCGGCAGCACTTAGCCGTGGGCGTCAGCCCATGGGAAACATCGAGTTTGGGTGTCGAGCCGCGTAGGCGGCGGCAGTAAATGCCGGTGAGCCGAAGTGACGCACAAGCCGACGCAAGGATGAGCCTTTTGCAAAATTCGGCAGCGTGACCTTTGCCGGGGATGGCCACAAGAGGCACAAGAACACAAAAAGAGCAGAACACTGAAAGCCTGCAAGACGTTGACTCCCGAACCCGTCGCACAAGTTCCGCGCTATCTGCATACATCCGGTCAACCCGTCGCCATGGGGATCAACTGCGGATTGCCAAGACTCGAAATCACGAAATTGGTTTTGTGACTTTTGTGCTTTTTGTGGTGAACTCCCCTTTTTCACCAGGTCGCACCCGACAATTGAAATAGGCAGAACATCACGATTGCCGGCAAAATGACCTGTCCCACTGCCAATATTGCAAGAGGCTCTCTCGCATGATCTGCACGGCAGGGCTGCGGCCCGGCAACCCGACACGCTCTCTTGAGGAGCAAGAGTGAATGGGAGAATGCCCACCCGGGAGCGCGGGCGTCTCGCCCGCATAGGACTTGGCACCATAGTAGCGAACCCTGCAAAGGCCGGTTTGGTGCTCTGTTCGAGGGAATGCCCCTGGATCGCAGGCTGCTTGCACGAATAGGGTTGCGGGCGGGACCCACCCGGGAGCGCGGGCGTCTCGCCCGCATAGGACTTAGCACCAAAGTAGCGAACCCTGCAAAGGCCGGTTTGGTGCTCTGTTCGAGGGAATGCCCCTGGATCGCAGGCTGCTTGCACCAATAAGGTTGCGGGCGGGACCCACCCGGGAGCGCGGGCGTCTCGCCCGCATAGGACTTGGCACCATAGTAGCGAACCCTGCAAAGGCCGGTTTGGTGCTCTGTTCGAGGGAATGCCCCTGGATCGCAGGCTGCTTGCACCAATAAGGTTGCGGGCGGGACGCCCGCGCTCCCGGGGGGGCATTCTCCCCTGACGCCGTGACACCTACGTCACAATAGTGCAGAAGCACCCGGGCGCCGCTCGTCATTGACCGAGCTCCATCCCTATTCGTCCCCATTCGTGTTCATTGGTGGTTCGTCTTCATTTCCAAAACCAAAACGGCCGGCTGTTTATCCTGTCTATCCTGTGCATCCATGTTCAATTTTTAGTCCTTCTCGATTGATCTTCCCCGTGGCGGGTCTTGGCTGTGCCCAACGCCCCGATTTTCAGCCAGCGTCCCGTGCAGCGGCCTCTGGTCCTATTAATCCTGTCCCTTGGGTTGCCGCTCAGTTTCCCTGCGATGTTGCAGCCCCGCCCCTCCTGCCGGTGGAAATCGCATGGGTCCGGCCGAAGTAGAGCCCTGGCGCCCTTGCCGGCGGACCCGGGTCGAGGAGATAGGCCAGGCTTTGCCAGTGTTGTGCGGGCGGGACGCCCGCGCTCCCGGGTGGGCTTCCTCCCATGACGCCCGGATATCGAGGTCACGATATCGCGGATGCATTCGGGCGCCGTTGGTCATTGAAGGGGGTCCATCCCCATTCGTGTTCATTCGTGTCCATTCGTGGTTCGCTTTTTACGTAAGCGATCCGAGGGGCGCTTCGGACAATCGTTTCCGCCACGATAAACACACTCCTCACTCCCTGATTTCTTTTCAAGAGCGCGACTCTTGGCGAGAAATGGGGGCCAGCGGCTGGTGTCCCTGTGATATAAGGCCCCGCAGGAAGGTGCCCTCCCATGGACGTCGTGGTGCAGAAATATGGTGGCAGCTCGGTGGCGGACCTCCCCAGGCTGGAGGGTGTGGCCGACCGGATTGCCCGCAGCGCCGCCAGGGGCGAACGGATCTGCACCGTGGTGTCGGCCATGGGCCGAACCACCGACGACCTGCTGGCCCTGGCCCGCCAGGTGACTGAGACGCCCCCGCGGCGCGAACTGGACATGCTGCTCTCGACCGGGGAGCGCATTGCCATGGCGCTGCTGGCCATGGCCATTCAGAAGCGGGGCCTGGAAGCCATCTCCTTCACCGGCTCCCAATCGGGAATCATCACCAACGACCGCCACTCCGACGCCCAGATCATCGACGTGCGCCCGGTGCGCATCCAGGACGAGCTGTCCCGAGGCAAGGTGGTCATCGTGGCCGGCTTCCAGGGGATGTCCTACCGCCGCGAGATCACCACCCTGGGCCGGGGTGGCTCCGACGCCACCGCCGTCGCCCTGGCTTCGGCCCTGGGCGCCTCCTACTGCGAGATCTGCTCGGACGTGGACGGCGTCTACACCGCCGATCCGCGGCGAGTGCCGGAAGCCTTTCTGCTGGAGAACGTCTCCTACGACGAAATGCTGGACCTGGCCGCCCACGGCGCCCAGGTCCTGAACGTTCAGGCGGTGGAGTGGGCTCGCAAGACCGGGGTCACCATCCTCACCAGTGCGGCTCACCGTGAGGGAGGCCACTCCCGGGTGGACACTCGGGGCACCGGCCTGCCGGCCTGCGGCGTGACGGTTGCATCCGATCTGGCCCGCCTCAGTTTCGGGGGAAGCGATGAGGAGCTGCGGACCCGGCTGGGGGAGTCGGGACTGCCCTTCAGGCCCTGCCGGGCAGGCGCGCAAGAGGAAGCCTGCTGCGTGGTCGCCGCCGGCGAGCTTCCCGAATGGCCGTCGCTTCGAAGCGAGCTGAGCGGCCGCCTGGGCCCGCGCCTCACTCTCCACGAAGGGATGTCGGGATTGTCGGTGGTCGGAATGGGCCTGCCCCCCGATGCCGCCGGGCAGGCGCTGGAGACGGCCAGGCAGTCGGCGGTAGAGGTTCTGGGGGTGGAAGCCTCGCCGCGGCGGATCACCCTGCTGGTGGCCGAAAGTCAGGCCACCCGGCTCACCGCCGCCCTGCACCGGACCTTTATCGAGTCTCCCGGCCGTCCCGCAGAAGATCCTCCAGGGTAACGGTGGAAGAGGCTCCCGGCTCACCGGCCTTCAGGAAACTGACCAGGTCCAGCAACTGCTTCAAGGTATAGCGTTGGCCGTAGGTGTCAGGCATGGGAGAGCCGGGATGCGGCTCCAGGGTCTGAACCCGATCCCGGGCCAGGGTCCTCCGAACCGGCGGCAGCGCGGTGAGGTCGTAGAACCGGACGCGCTGTTCCTGCTCGCCGGCCTTCAGCACCATCAGACGTTCCCCGTCCACGGTGGTGAGCACGAAGAGCGCTTGCCGGCTTGAAAGCCGGGCCCCCGGCAGAACGATGTCGCGCAAGATCTGCCTGGCTGGCCGATCGGCCAGCCCGCTGAGATCGGGTCCGACCTCCGCCCCCATCCCCCGGACGCGGTGGCACTGAGCGCAGTTGAGGTCGTCGGCGGCATCGAAGAACAGTTCCCGCCCCTTGTCGGGCTCGCCCGCCGGCCCGGCCGACGCCTTGCCCGTCTCAGGCAGGTCGGTCGTCTCGGCCGGCTCGGGCGCCTGCGATTCCGGCAGGGGCGCGGCAGTGGCGGCCACCTCGGAAGCGCCGGACTGATCCGGATCGGAGAGCGCCATCACGTAGGCCACCAACGACCAGATCTCTTCCTGGCTGAGCTTGTCTTTCCATCCCGGCATGGAGGAGCGGGGGATGCCCTCGGCGGTCACCCGATAGAGATAGCCCGGCTCCCACTGCTTGCCGCGCAGGCGCGGGCCGCCGCCGGCTCTGCCCTCGGCTCCATGGCAATAGCCGACCGAACAGCTCCGGGCGAACAGGGTCCGGCCCGCCCCGATCACCGCCGGGTCCTCGAGATCGACGCTGGGCTGCTGGGGCCAGGGCGCCCATAGAGGAGCACCCGCCAGCACCAGGATCCTGATAAACCCGACCATATCTCCTCCTCCTCCTGAACGCTACCCGCCCCCCTGCCGAAGCAAGGGTCCGGAGCCCCGGCCGGCCCCTATTCGAGCAGGGTCAGCGATAATAATCTCACAAACGAACCTCTTGCTAAATTCGTCGTGCAGCGCCGGACTCGATTCCCGCTCAGAAACGGAACAACTTGTTGAACTTGACGACCAGGCCGCGGTTGCGCAGGTCCCAGCCCCGGTCGGGCCGCAAGCCGCCGGTGACGTCGTGGTCGTCGGTGTAGACCACGAACAACTCGCTGCCGGGGCTGTACTCCCACCGCAGGCGCAGGTTGCTGCCGAACGAATTGCTGGCCGAGTTGTATTGCATGAGCCCGCTGAAAAACATGCGCGGGCTGAATGCGTAGTTCACCCGCATCACCGCCAGGTTCGTCTGGAACGCCCCGTAGGGCGTGTCGATCCAGTTGAAGGAGACGTTGGGCTCCACCGACATCTGCGGCAGCACCGCGATGCGACCCTGCGTCAGTTCCACCGTGGTCAGGTCGCCCTCGAAGTAGGCGCCGCGTCTCAGCGCGACCTGGCCGTTGACCCGTCGCTGCCCGCCGATGGCATAGGCCACCTGAACGTCGGCGAAGCGGTATCCACCTGCCGGGATCGAGAAATCGGAACCGGGAGGAACGAACGGCTCGACAAGCAGCTCATAGCTGTCGGTCGCCGTGAAGGTCAGTCGGTCGCTGGACTCGAACTCGGTCTGGAAGGCCACGATGTTCTGTCGCGTCTCCAGGTGGTTCCGGTCGGCCGCCAGGATGTAATCGATGCTGCCCTCCAGGCTGAACTGCCGGACGTTCCGGATCGACCGCGGCCGGGGGCTGAAGCGAGCCGAGGTGAAGGTGCGCCGGAAGTTGTCGCGCCTCAGGAAGCCTACCTCCGGCAGGAAGTTATCCTCCACCACCAGGTGATCCACCTGAAAACCGTAGCGGTCCGCCGTGTACTCGAACTTGCCCTGGTAGCTCAGGTCCTTCCCCCGGTACTCGGGAGCGGGGAGCCGGGTCCTGGCAACGTAGGTAGTCAGATTGACATTCTCGAAGAAGGCGAAGGTGCCGTCGATGCCGTAGGCCTGGTTGGAGCCCGGCGCCACCCGGGAGACGGAGCGGTTGGTGAAGATCGCACCGACCGAGCTGCGGCGCAGGATGTCACGCCGGAGACGGAAGACGGTGAAGTTGGTCGGTTCCGACCTGGAAACCGTCTCGTCCCCCGTGTGGATGTTCAGGGCGCCCACATCGAACTGCCCGACCTTGCCCGTCAGGCGCGCGCCGCCGACAATGGGCACCACCCGGCCCTCCTCCAGCCCGATCCTCCGGCTGTAGAAGAGCTGCGGCACGTTGACGGCGCCGAAGAACCCGCCGGCCGGCTCGGTGCCCGGCCCGCCGACGGGCGTGAAGGCGCCACGGGCGAAGCCGAAGATGCCACGTCCTTCGAGAAAGAACTCCCGCTTCTCCGGAAAGAACAGGGGGAAGCGGGTCAGGTTGACCTGGCGCTCGTCCACCTCCACCTGCGCGAAGTCCGTGTTGTAGGTGAAGTCGGCGGTCAGGTTCCGGGTGATGCCGTACTTCACGTCGATGCCGCCGTCGACGCTCACATCGTCGATCTTCACGGGGGTTGCGGACAGGTCCGTGGTCAAGCCGCCGATGACATAAGGTTTGATCTCGAGGCTGCGGCCCGCCGACGGAGGCTCCAGGCCAACCAGCGAGCCGGCCTCGGAGATGCGGAACACCCCGCGGGCGCCACTGCCGAATCCGGCCGCGATGGGCAGCGGCGTCAGATAGGCCCACTCGTTCTTGCGCCGGATGGCGCGCCTGAGTTGGACGCCCCAGATATGGGGCGGCTCCGACCGGTAGCGCAGGGTCTTGAACGGAATCTCCATCTCTACCGTCCAGCCGCCGTCGAAGCGGCCGGTTCGCACGTCCCACACCGGGTTCCAGTCCGAGTTCGGGTTGCCCTCGTTAATGAGCTGTGCGTCTGCGCGGGCGCCGAGCGGATTGGTGTAGAAGAGGACTCCGTTGCGGCGATCGTAGAACGTATCGAACAGCACGGCGAAGGTGTCGTTTTGACGGAGCTGGTTGGTGTCGCGCCGCATCTCGTTGGCGACCCACTGGCTCTCGGGCGCCGAGTCCCAGACCCGCGCCGAGACGTAGACGCTGGTCTCGTCGAAAAGGATCCAGGCCTCGGTCCGCTCGGTCGCCTCCGCTCCCGCGTCGGGCGTCAGTTGAATGAAGCCGCTGATGGCGGGAACCGTCCCGTAAACGGCCTCGTCCAGCAGGCCGTCGAGGTCGATGCTCTGGTCCAGCCTGATCGCGCGAACCGTCGTCCGGCCTTGATCGTCGCGGGTCATTACCGCCGGCGGAACGGGAGCCGGCGGACCGTCAATCATTGCCGGATCGACCTCACCGGCGGGGTCCGCCTGCCCGGCCGGCGCCTGCCGCGCAAAGCTCCACAGCAGAAGGACCGCCACCACCACCAAATACTTCGGCTGCAACAATGGTCCTCCTGTGGCAGATCCCGCCGGAGGGGCAATTCGGCAGAGCACCGCCGCCCACATCGCTGGAGAGGGGGGCGTTCCCCGACCAATGTGCCGTGTCACGACCGGAATACAAGGACTGTCGTTCTGGTGCGATCCAAAATCTTGCAGTCTTGTCGGTGCGCTCTTGAACGGCGATGGAAAATCAAGGCAGGGCGAACACGATCAGGGCGCTACCGCCCGGGAAGTCCTCCACCTCGGGCCAGAGTTGGGGCATCAGGCCGGCCACCGCCGACCCCCAGCCTGCCGGGACCGCGATGTACTGCCGGCCGTTCACGGCATAGCTGATGGGCGAGCCCCGGTGGCCCGAGCCCGTGTTGAAGCTCCACAGCTTCTTGCCGGTTTCCGCATCCAGGGCGAAGAACTCTCCCTCGGGATCGCCGGTGAAGACCAGGTTGCCGCCGGTCGCCACCGCCGAGGCCAGCAAGGGATACTTGGATTGGTAGCTCCATTTCTTCTCCCCGGTCAGCGGATCCAGGGCGTCGAGATGGCTGCCGGCCTCTCCCTTGGGAGTAGGCTTGAGCTCGAACACCCCTCCGAAAAAGGTCTCGCCCGGCCTGGGGTCCTCCTTCTGCACGGTGAGGGTCTGACACCACTCGATGCCGGTGTTGTAGAACAGCCCCGTCTTGGGGCTGTAGGCCCCGTGGTTCCAGCTTCGAGCCCCGCCGATGGCCGGGCAGACCAGGGTGGGCTTCCCCACCTCGGGCTCCATCCGTCCCAGCAGCTTCCCGGTCGAATCGATCCCCGTGATCCAGTTGAGGTTTTCGACGAAGCGCCAGGCGCCGATGAACTCTCCGTTGGTCCGGTCCAGCACCCAGGTGTACCCGCCCTTGTTGGGATTGATCAGGAGCTTGCGTTTCTTGCCGTTGACCGGCAGGTCGATCAACACGCATTCGTAGGCGGTATCCCAGTCCCAGACGTCATGGGGAATCTGCTGGTAATACCACTTCAACTCCCCGCTGTCGGCATCCAGGGCTACGATGGAATCGGTATAGAGGTTGTCTCCGGTCCGGTCTCCGCCATAGAAGTCGGCGGCCGGATTGCCTACGCCCCAGTAGATCAGATTCAGCTCCGGATCGTAGGAGCCGGTCATCCAGGTGGCCCCGCCGCCATACTTCCAACTGTCCCCCTTCCAGGTTTCGTGGCCCTTTTCTCCCGGTCCGGGGATGGTCCAGAACCTCCAGGCCCGCCGGCCGGTCCTGGCGTCGAAGGCGTTCAGATAGCCCCGATGGGCCGAATCTCCCCCGGTGACCCCGACCACGACCTTGTCCTTGACCACCAGAGGTGCGCCGGTGATGTTGCAGCCGCACTGCTGCATGCTCTCGATCTCGACGTTCCAGACCTCCTCTCCGGTCTTGGCGTCCAGCGCCACCAGCCGGTTGTCGATGGTCCCCATGAAGACCAGGCCGTGGCCCAGGGCCACCCCCCGGTTCCAGGGACCGTAGAGAAGGCCGAAGTCCTTGGGCTCGGGATGGTAGTAGTGCCAGATCTCCTTGCCGGTGACGGCATCCAGCGCGAAGACCCGGTTCCAGGGCGTGGTGATGTACATGACTCCATCCGCCACCAGGGGAGTGCAGGAAAAGCCTCCATCCACCTTGCCTGTCTGAAAGATCCAGACCGGCGCCAGCCGCTTCACGTTCTCCCGATTGATCTGTTCCAACGGGCTGTAGCGCCAGGCGTCATAGGTTCCGGAATAGGTCAGCCAGTTCTGCGGTTCCTTGGCCGCCTCGATCAGGCGCCTGGAATCGACGGTTTCGGCCGAAGCGATCGGATAGAACCCAATCGACAACAGCAACAGGATTGAGGCGCTGAGCGCCCTCGCGGGTTTGGCGGACATGGGAATCTCCGATTTCCGGGTCGTGGCCGGGGATGGGTTCAACCGGTTACGTCATCTGGGGAGCTATCACTAACACTTCCAGGTCGAAGCTGTCAATGAGGGGCAGATCTCTCCCCATATCGTGTTAGCATGCTGGCCGAAGGAGCATTGACTCATGGCTGAATTGGGCAGTTACCTGATCCTGTTCGCAGTCGGCTGCGTTGCCGGCACCCTGAACGTGGTGGCGGGGGGGGGATCCTTCCTGACGCTTCCGGTGCTGATCTTCCTGGGACTGCCGGCGACCGTGGCCAACGGGACCAATCGGGTGGCGGTCTTGACCCAGAACGTGGGCGCCGTTTGGAGCTTTCATCGTCATGGGGTCATGGACTGGCGGAGCCTGCTTTGGGCGGCTCTGCCGGCAGCGCTGGGAGCCGCCCTGGGCGCTTGGGTGGCGCTTCAGATCGGGGATGAGGCCTTCAAGGATACCTTGGCCTTTCTGATGGTGGCGGTGACGCTCTGGACCCTGTGGGACCCTCTCAAGGGAAAGCTGGGACCCTCCGCCGGCGGACGGCCCTGGTGGGTGATCGCCGGCGCCTTTTTCGTGGTCGGCGTCTACAGCGGATTCGTCCAGGCCGGGGTGGGGTTTCTCATCCTGGCGGCCACCACCGTGGCGGGGCTGGACCTGGTCAAGGGGAACGCCGTGAAGGTGCTGCTGATCCTCGCCACCATGGTCGTATCGCTGGGAATCTTTGCTGCCGGCGGGCGCGTCGACTGGACCCTGGGATTCGTCCTGGGCGCCGGCAACCTGGTCGGAGGATTGCTGGGGGTCAGGCTCACCGTCTTCAAGGGACACGGGTGGATCAAGAAGGTGGTGACAGCCACCGTCGTCCTGTTTGCCCTGCGGCTGTGGTTCTTCGAGTAGCGAGTTGTCCGCCGGGCGCACCCGGGACGCCGTGCGGAGTCGCAGCCAGGCCCCATCGGAGGAAGCCTCCGTGAAAACTCCCCATATCACTTCATTCCGCCGCAAAGTGACCCCGGGCAGAATCCTGCTGGCGGTCATCCTTCTGTCATTGGCGGCGGTGGCGGTCCTGCTGGTCCTCACCTACCTGAAGCTGACCGACCTGAGTCGGGAGGTGGCCGGGCTCAGGAAGGTGACCGGAACCGTGGCCGAAACCGCCGAGAGCGCCAGGCGCCAGGCAGGTCGGGCCGAGGAGAACGCCCTCAAGGCAGCCCTGGGGCGCGCCCGGGCCGAGGAAGTGGCCTCGGAGGCGCGGGCGGCGGCCGCCAAGTCGAAGACCGAAGCAAGGAAGGCCAGACAGGAAGCCGAGCGGGCCAGACAGGAGGCCGCCCGCATCCGCAAGGAGCGCGACGAAAAGCTGGACACCATGCAGCAGGCGCTCAGCCAACTGGTGGAGACGCGGCGCACCGCTCTGGGCCTCATCATGAACCTGGACAGCCAGGCCATCCAGTTCGATTTCGACAAGGCCGACCTGAAGTCCCAAAACAAGGAACTGCTGAGCAAGATCGCCGGAATACTGCTGACCTCAAAGGGACACCACATCTTTGTCTACGGCCACACCGACGACGTGGGCACCCAAGCCTACAACCAGGAGCTCTCCGAGCGTCGGGCCCAGGCAGTGCGAGACTACCTGGTGGCCTCCTTCATCGATCCGGCCGTCATCACGGCCGAGGGCTTCGGCAAGTCGAGTCCGCTGGTGGAGGGGACCTCGACGGAAGCTCGAACCCGGAACCGACGGGTCGAGATCGCCATCGTGGATACCGTGCTGGACTACCAGCAAAGGACACGCAAGTAGATTTTTTCAGATTTTGGATTGCAGATTTTGGATTTGAGGCAAAATCAGCCGGCATAGATCCCGAATCGAAAATCAGAAATCCACAATCAACAATAAACCAGCCTCTTCGTGCCCCTTCGCGTCTCTTCCCGGGATATCTCTTCAGAAAGCTCGGGTCAGCCCTCCTTGCCTTCGATCAGGGCAAAGACGGTCCGATTGCTCCAGTAGTTGTCGAAGTGGATCTCGCTGATGCGGCCGCCTCTCTCACGCAGGTAATCGCTTCCGAACTCCCAGACGACCGGAAATTCGCGGTCACAGCCGTGAAAGCTGGGAGGCAGGCGAGAAACCAGCCTTCCGGAGACGTCCAGGGTCATCCTTTGCCGGGTGGCTCGGGAGAAGAGGAGCGGAATCGTGTAGACCTGGAACCCACCGGGTCTCAACACCCGCCGGACCTCATCCAGGGCCGGGCTATATTCCGGAAGATGTTCCAGGGTTTCGGAGTGAACCGCCAGATCGAACCGGTCGTCCTGGAAGGTCAACCGGCACATGTCCTCATTGGACCGGCCGTCGATTCGGGATCCCAGCGGCTTGTCGGGCCGATAGAGGGTCTCGGTGACGCTGCCGAGGCTCTGCAACGCCGCAGCCAGGGCGTTGGTCTGGTTCAGGTGCAGAATCCGCAGCTCCGGTCCGGGTGGACACCGTTTCCTGATGCTCCATAGCAGCATGCGGACCCGCTTGGACATGCCGCAATTGCCGCAGCGGTTTCCTTCCCGCTGGTCCAGCCATCGCCGTTCCCGGGCGGACAGCCCCCAGGCGGCGGCCAGGGGATCGTCGATTACCGCCTCCTGCCGGAAGTGACGGCAGCCGCAGTGGATGCATCCGCGGCGGTCGATCCGACAGTAGCGGTAGGTCTTTCCCATAAGGCGCCTGACGCCCGGCGGGCAATTCGAGCCACGTGTTGGTCAAGGCCCAATCCCATGCGACGGGGCGGCTCATCCGAGAGTGAAACAACGCATCTTCATGGCCTGTCGGGAACAAGGGCCCTGTCGTGCAAAACCGGTTTTCTACTGATCGAACATGGATGCACAGGATAAACAGGATAAACAGCACGAGAGGCTGTGCCACAGAAGCAGACCCGCTTGATGATCGGGTGGGTGTTGGCAGTGATCCAAGAGCCTGGGAGCGGGTGTTGGAAAATCCGTGTTGGAACAGAGGCGGCGGTTGAACTCATGACGGTGGAAACTCTCGCCCAATCATCCTGTGCATCCATGTCAATAAAGCAACTACCCATGCTTGACTTTGAGCCGGTTGCCCGCCACCCGGCACAAGGCGTTGTTTCAAATAAACATCCTTCCGTCGCGGCTTACCTCAAAGCCTTAGTGTCCCTTCGTCGTTCTTCGTGTCCCTTCGTGGATAGCTCTTTTTCCTCTTTTTCTTTTGTCTTTTTTCGTTTGTTTCAGGTAAGCGAGAGGCCAGTTGCTTCTCGAAGAGGGCGAGGGTGGCGGAATCGTAGAGGCAGAAGACGACCTGCCGGAGCCGACTCTCTCCTGAAAGGTAGTTGCAGGTCACCTCCAGCATGATTCGGGCGCATCTCTCGGCGGGAAAGCCGAAAATCCCGGTGCTGATGGCCGGGAAGGCGATGCTCTTCATGCCTTTCGAGTCTGCCAGGACCAGGCTGTTCAGGGTCGCCCGGCCCAGCTTTTCGTCCTCGTCCCCTTCGCCCATGCGCGGCCCCACCGCGTGGATGACGTGGCGGGCCTTGAGATTGCCTCCGCCGGTGATGACGGCCCCGCCAACTTGGGTGCCGCCGATTCGGTCGCACTCTTGTTGGATGGAGTCCCCTCCTTTGCGGCGGATGGCCCCGGCGACACCTCCTCCCAGGATCAGTTCCCGGTTGGCAGCATTGACGACGGCATCGGTATCCTGCTCGGTGATGTCCCCCTGAATCAACAGAATCTCGGTGTCCTTGATTTTCACGCGCTTTCAGTTACTTCTTTTGCTCTGCCAATTCGCCCCTGGTGAATCCCTCAAACAGTCCTTCCAGCCGCGCCATACGTTCTCGGAGATCGGCTACGCCACCACGGACATCGGCCACATCCCCTCGGACATTGGCGACGTCCTCTCGGACATGCCGAATTTCCAGTTTGAACTCCTGTCGAATATCGGATGAGACCTTCCATCCGAGGCTGACCAAAGCCACGCAAAGAATGCCGATGGCAAACAACTCCGCGCTGATAATCATTGCTGACGCTCCTTCCACTTTGACGAGGCTGCCGAGAGGGAGATCAGACAAGGCAAGGGGTTCACACGTTGACGGATCACTCCGTAAGTGTACCACGCTGGCCGGGCTTGAAATGGGTGGACACCCTTTCCGCCTGCCCGACCTTTGGCGGATCCCACCTGAGCCTTCTCCAACCCCTTAGTGGCCCTTTGTCGTCCTTGGTGGCCATGCGTGAATAACTCTTTTCTCATCGTGGATTTCTTTTTGGAAGACGCAGCCGTCGCACACCCCGCGGCTGCTTCCGATCCCGGCGGGAACGTGTCACAATGGCGCCTCGAACCGGGTTCGGATCGGACCTCCGGCCCAATTTGCCCTCGAAACATGAAACTCCCATTCCCGACGATGTCCCGGAGAAGTTTTCTGGGCCGCGTGGCCCCTGTTGCCGCCGCCTCCCTGCTGCCGGCCGGGTGCGGCGCCGGACGGACCGTAGTTCCGGGGATCGAAGTGCTGCTGAACCGGGAAACGGCCCTGATCCGCGGCCGCAGAGTCGGACTGATCACCAACCACACCGGGGTCGACCGCCGGCTGCGTCACGATATCGATCTGCTGCGGGCCCAGCCGGAGGTGGAGCTGAAGGCCCTCTTCTCTCCCGAGCACGGCATTGCGGGAATGGTCGCGGCGGGGGCCAGAATCGAAAGCCGTGCGGACAGCCGTTGGGGCATCCCCGTACACAGCCTCTACGGCGCTACCACCCAACCGACCGAGGAGATGGTCCGCGGCCTGGACCTGCTGATTTACGACATTCAGGATGTCGGGTCGCGCTACTACACCTACCTGGCCACTCTCAGGAACTGCTTGCAGGCCGCCGGCCGCTTTCAGATTCCGCTGATCGTGCTGGACCGCCCCAACCCGCTCGGCGGCTTGAGGATCGAGGGAAGGGTGTTGGACTCTCGTCTGCAATCGCTGGTGGGGTCGGCGGCCATACCGGCTCGATACGGTCTGACTCCTGGAGAGCTGGCCGGCTGGATGAAGTCCCGGCTGCAACTGGGGTGTTCCCTGACCGTGGTCAAAATGGACCACTGGGAGCGGCGGCACTGGTTCGCAGACACCGGACTGGTCTGGATACCCCCGTCGCCCAACGTTCCCGGCGCCATGACGGCCCTGGTCTATGCCGGCATGTGCCTTGTGGAGGGAACCAACCTGTCGGAAGGGCGCGGCACCACCACACCCTTTGAAATCGCCGGGGCCCCCTGGGTGGACGGTCCGCGGGCGGTGGAGGCCATGGACCGGCTCATGCTGCCCGGGGTCGCCTTCCGGCACACCCGGTTCCGGCCCAGCGCTTCCAAATTCTCCGGACAGGTCTGCGAGGGCGTCCAACTGCACGTCCTCCACCCCGGACGATTCCAGCCACTGCGAACGGCCCTCTCTCTCATCGCCCACTTTCGCAGGACCCATTCCGGAAACTTCCAGTGGGCGGAGAGCCATTTCGATCGCCTGGCGGGATCGGAGGAGGTTCGCCGCGGCATCGATCGGGACCGGCCGGTGGAAGAAATGGTGGAAGGCTGGCAGGACGAGCTGGATGCCTTCGAGACGGAGAGGCGGGATTTTTTTCTATATTGACGGAGGAGGCCGAGCTGACCGGCAGCAAACAGCGGGACAGGCAAGGAGAGCAAATGAAACCAGCAACGGCTGCATCGGCAACCCGTCCGTCCGGAGCGCCATCGGGCCTGACGCCCCTGATTGCCGAAGGGACCATCCAGGAGAAGGTGGCGGAGCTGGGCCTCCGGATCTCGGAGGACTACCGGGGCGGGCACCTCCACCTGGTGAGCCTCCTGAGGGGAGCCTGGGTGTTCACGGCCGACCTGGCCAGACAGCTTCAGTTGGAGACCTCGGTCGATTTCATGGCGGTTGTCAGCTACGCCGAGTCCACCCGGTCGAGCGGCAGCATCGAGATCGTCCAGGACCTCCAGACCGACATTCGGGGACTGCACGTCCTGGTGGTGGAGGACATCTGCGACAGCGGCTTGACGCTGAACCGCATCTGCCGGGAGCTTCGGAGCCGTGAGCCCGAATCGCTCAAAGTGGTTTCTCTGCTCGACAAACCCGCCCGGCGGGTGGAACCGGTCGGCCTGGACTACGTCGGGTTCGAGATTCCCGACAAGTTTGTGGTGGGTTATGGTTTAGACTATCGGCAGAAATTCCGGAACCTCCCCTGGATATCGGCCATGGCGCCCCATGAAACAGATCTTCCTGACCGAAAAGGAACTTAGGAATACCCCCGCGGGATCTCCCTGTTACGTGGTCAAGGGAACCCGCCTCACCCCGCTCGCCCTGGAGATTGCCGCTCAGCGCGGCAATGCCATCGTCGAGTGCGACACTTCCGAAGAAATCCAGCGCCTCAAGGCTTTCGACAAGCGGGTGGCGCTGGGGGCCGCACCGTCTCAGCGGGAGCTGGCCCGGAAGATCCGGAGCCTGCTCCAGGAGAACGGATACCTGGTCTGCGAATGCGGAGCGGAAAGTTCTCCGGACGATCCCGGCAGCGTCCTGGGGGTGGCCCAACTGGTTCAGAGCGGCCAGGTCTGCAGCGGCATCTGGCTGGATGGGGATGGGATCGGCTCCACCATGCTGGCCAACAAGTGCCCCGGCATTCGAGCGGTCCACTGCTGCGACCGACAGACCGCCAGAATCAGCCGGGAACGGCATGGGGCCAACCTGCTGGTGCTGGCGGACCCGGGTCTGGACGTCGACCTGGCCGCCAGGCTGGTGACCACCTGGCTGGGCGCCGCCTTTGTCAGGACCAGGCACAGCCGGGAGATGGCTCTGCTGGAAGAAGTGGAGAAGAAGTATCTCCGGGAGACGATCATGGCCGTTCCCGGCGACTGCAGTTGCGCGCTGTGAGGGCAGCCTAACGTCGGGGGGGACAGAACCATTTGAAATGACAAACCCCGGGCGCCAGCCCGGAATTCCAGTAAGCCGCGAATGCGGCGCCAGCAGTTAGCCGTGGGCGTAAGCCCATGGGGGGAAGACGCCGTCAGGAGGCTTCTTTCTCGGTAGGCTTCTGCAGATCCTTGTCTTCGTCCTTCTTCATGGCGCCGCGGAAGTTCTTGATCCCCTCGCCGATTCCTTTACCGATCTCGGGAAGGCGCTTGGCGCCAAAGAGGAGGAAGACGATCACCAGAATAATGACCCACTCCGCAAGACCCATGGTAGGAATTCCAATTCCCAACGCCATAATGACCTCCCCATCTCTTCAGAACCGGCGCGGCCGGCACCGTCCCGGCACCTTCATTGAAGGATCTTAGTGGATTTGCGGACGGATGGCAAACGGATAGTCGGCCCCCTCCTCCTCGCCCGATTTCTTACAAAGGTGTAATCCCCGTTCCGAGACTGGAAACCAGGTGTGTTCCGCCAGGGATTGGCGGGAAAGGCGCGCTGGCAGGAAGCGGATGCGGGCGGGACGCCCGCGCTCCCGGGGGCGACTCAGCCGGAAGAATCCTGACAATAGCGATCGAAGGCCGCCGTCAGGGTGTCGGCGATCTCGGACGCGTCGCGGTGTTCGATCTGATGGCGGTGCATCATGAATACCGGCCGGCCCTCCCGGAACAGAGCAACCGAGGGAGAGGAGGACGGATACTCCTGCAGGTATTCCCTCACCCGCGCCGTAGCTTCCAGATCGCCTCCCGCAAATACGGTGGCCACTTTGGCCGGCACCACCGCATGCTTCAGCGCCAGGGCGATTCCCGGACGCGCCCGGCCGGCGGCACAGCCGCACATCGAGTTGATCACCATCATGACCGTGCCATCTTCTTTTCGGAGGACCTCGTCCACCTCTTCAGGCAACCGAGTCTCACGCACCCCCAGCCGGGTGAGCTCTTCCCGCATGGGGCCGATGAATTCTTCCGGATATCTCAATGTTCTGATCTCCCTTCGAGTTGACTTCCAGCCCGCTCTGCAAATCCTTGGAGGCTGAGGCAATAGAATCACACAAGCGCCGGGATTTTAGCAAGCCTGGCATGGAAAGTAAAACGAACAGGACCCGGGAAAGGATCCACTGTGTTTTCAAAAGAGTTATCCACGAAGTTACACGAAGAACCACGAACCCGGATTTCTCACCAAACTGATGCGGTGGGGGGACCCCCAAGCCGGCGCCCGGGGATCGACGATTTTTTAAAATTAACATGGATGCACAGGATAACCAGGACGGGACGCTGCTGTACGAGACGCTGACTCGGCCGATGTTCCGGCGCAGGCTCTGTTCTTACAAGCCTGTCTTGCGTGCTACACTAACTGAGTGATCCGTCACCAAATGAACCCCTCGCCTGGTCTGATCTCCCTCTCGGCAGGCTCGTCAAAGTGGAAGGAGCGTCAGCAATGAAAATAAGCGCGGAGTTGATTGCCATCGGCATTCTTGGCGTAGCATTGGTCAGCCTCGGATGGAAGGTCTCATTCGATATTCGACAGGAGTTCAAACTGGAAATTCAGCATGTCCGAGAGGACGTGGCCAATGTCCGAGGGGACGTCGCCAATGTCCGAGGGGACGTCGCCGACCTCCGAGAACGCATGGCCCGGCTGGAAGGACTGTTTGAAGGATTCACCAGGGGCGAATTGGCAGAGCAAAAAAAGTAATGGCCTGCCTTGAACGCACACTGTCCCGGCCGATTCGCCTCTTCGATCACGCCCTGGCTGATAGACCGGACAAATCCCTGAAAAGCAAATCCTGTATATCCTGTCCATCGATGTGAATCCATGTTGATTGTTGCTGTGAATCACGGGGCGCCGCGATTGCCCCCCACCGGCTCGACTGCGGGCTCCGCCCTTGTGTGCTATTCTCTTGGAGACACCATCGAAATCCCGCCGCCTCATGAAACCCAACCCCATGCCCGCGGTGATCGCCGAACCGGAAACCGATCAGCGCGCCGACTCGGAGAGGGCCGGGCTCTACCGTGTGATTCTTCTGGACGACGACGATCACAGCTACAACTACGTCATCGAAATGCTGCAGAGGATCTTCTATTTGTCGGTGCGGCAAGCCCTCCAGCACGCCGTGGAAGTGGACCTAACCGGTCGAACCGTGTTGATCACCTGTGGGCGCCGGGAGGCGGAGTTCTCCCGGGACCAGATCCAGGCCTATGGCCCGGACCCGCGCATTCCGCGCTGCCGCGGGTCCATGTCGGCCCTGATTGAACCCGCAGCGGGACCGGCGTTCTGAAAAACAAAAGGCCGGCGGACTTGAGGCCCGCCGGCCCTTACGGAACAGCTTCGACTATTAACGGTTTGAGGGTTGCGCCTCGGGGATGGGTCGGGATTGGCGCCGCGCCGGACCGGCCTATTCCTCCGAGACGATGCCGATGGCCGCGGCTGCCGATTCCTCCTCGACCTTGCGCTTGATCTCCATTGCCAGGTCGTAGTGCTGGTCGGCCAACTTGTGATAGGACAGGTACTCCTCGTAGCGGTCGGGCCCGTGCCTCTTCACCAGGGGGTCCAAGGCGGCGACGTCTTGCCCGGCCAGGATGAAAGCGTTCTCCGAGGAAGGTTTCTGCTCGACAATCTCGTCAATGACGACTCTGGCCTTTTCCCGATTGAGCAAGTTGATGTAGAAGTGGGCGTTAAAGTAGTCGGGATCGTTGACCAGGCACTTTTCCAAAAATTCCAGGCCCTCTTCCGACAGTTCCCACCGCTCCTGAGCAGGGCGCGGATTCAATTTGTCGTAGGCCATGGTCCAATTGACGTTCCCCACGCTGTAAAAGGGGTCGCCCTGGTCCGGCTCCAGGTCACAGTTTTTCAGGTAGTACTCCTTGGCCCTCTCGAATTCACCCATGTTGAAGTAAATGCCGGCAATTCCCTTGACTGAGTTGAGATTCTCCGGGTCCTGCTCCAGCACGCGCTCATAGGCGCTGATCGCTTCTTCTGCGACCTTGATGTTCTGATCCGACTGGCCGTTGGGGATGTAAAGCGAGGCGTAGGAGGTGGCCAGGTAGATCTGAGCGTTCAGGAACTCCGGATCCAGTTCGATCGCCTGCTTGAAGCGTTCCACCGCCCTTTCGTACTCGCCTTCCCGGAAAGCCCGGACCCCTTTGTTGAGGCGGTCCCGGGCCTTCAGCTTGTCTATGACGCCGCACCCAATCATCCCAAAGGCCAGGGGCAGGAAAACAAGCCCGGCCATCGCTCTGCTTCGACACTTCATCGGCTTCCTCCACAGACGAGAAAATTCCTGTTTATCGGTTTAGGGAATGACAGCCGGGGGCGATCACTGACCGGACTGGATCTTCGCGGTCATCAATCCGATCTTGTCCACTCCCGCATTGTGGGCGATGTCGATGACTTCAACCACCGAGTTGAAGAACAGCGACTGGTGGCCCTGGACGAACATCGTCCTCTGATTTCGGGTCTTGAAGATATCGGTGAGCCGCTCTTCCAGATTCCGAAGATCTACATCCTCCTGGTTGATCTTCAAACGCCGCTGGTCGTCAATGGACACCACGATGGTCCGGTTGGAGGTATCCTGGGGAGGAGGGTCTCCCGGAGGAGGCGGCTGGGGGATCTGAGCATCCAGTCCCCTGGGAATCAAGGGCGTGATCACCATAAAGATAATCAGCAGCACCAGCAACACGTCGATCAGTGGCGTCACGTTGATGTCGGCCTTGGGGCCCGCATCGGCCCCAACTGACATTGCCATTTTCAATCCTCCCTTAGATACCGGGTGCGTTCTTCTTGTCGACCTTGTCCGTCAGCAATCCGAGGGTATCGACTCCGGCGGACCGGACGGTATCCACCACGTCGACCACCCCTCCATACTTGGCCCGCCGGTCGCTCTTCACGTAGACGGTCTTGTCCACCTTGGCAGCCAGCAGATCCTGAATGCGTTCGGCCAACTGCTGCATGACCAACTGGTCCGACCCCAGGTAAATCTTACCGTCGCGGGTCACCGCCACCACCACGGCGTCGTCCTGGTCGGCTTCCCGCATCTCCCGGGGATTGGTGGCCTTGGCCATGTCCACGCTCACTCCCTTCTGCAGCATGGGGGTGATCACCATGAAAATGATGAGCAGGACCAGCATGATGTCCACCATGGGCGTGACATTGATGTCCGCCACTACGGCGTTTTTGTCCTGAGAGCCACTGTCGACTGACATTGCCATTAGGAACCTCCCCGCTTCAGAAAGTAGTCGATCAGCTCTGATGAGGAATTGTCCATCTCGACGCCAAAGGCTTCCATCTTGCCATTGAAGTAGTTGAACATCCAAATGGCGGGAATCGCCACGAAGAGGCCCAGCGCGGTGGCGATGAGCGCTTCGGAAATGCCGCCGGCCACGGCGGAAAGACCCGTGGTCTTGGCCGTGGACATCCCCTGGAAGGCGTTGATAATGCCCACCACCGTTCCGAACAACCCCACGAAGGGAGCCGTGCTTCCGATGGTGGCCAGCCCGGGAACGCCCCGCTTCAACTCGGCGTTGGTGATGGCGGTGGCTCGATCCAGGGCGCGCTTGGAAGATTCAACAGTCTCTGCCGAAGTTGTGCTCCCCGACGACTGATACTCCTGCAGTCCGGCGATCACCACTTTTGCCAAGTGGCTCTTCTGGTTCTGCTCGGACACGTCGATGGCCTCGCCGATCTTGCCTTCCTGCAGGCAGCCTGCGACCAGCGGGGCAAACTCGCGGGACTGTTTGCGGGCCGCGTTGAAGGCCAGGTACCGGTCGATCATGACCCCGATCGACCAGGCCGACATGATGGCCAGAACGATCAGGGTCGCCTTGGCCGTCGGCCCGGAAGCATTCCACATATCCATGAAGGAAAAGCCCACTTCGCCTTGAAGCAGGGATACCGCCAACAAGTTCAAAGGAACGGACATCATGGGATTACTACCTCCTCGGTTCTCTCACAATTTGGATCTTGCCGATGGGCAAACGTCACCCTCTCAAGTTGAAGTTCACCGTAATGCGGGTGATGACTTCAACCGGCACTCCATTCAACACGGTCGGCTTGTAGCGCCACTGCTTGACGGCCTCCAGCGCCGACTGAATCAAGAGTGGGTGTCCCTTGACCACCCGCAGATTTTCCACGGAACCCCGCTTGCTGATGACCGCCTCCAAAATGACCGTGCCCTGGATGCGAGCCTGCTTGGCCAGCGCCGGGTAGCGCGGGCGCACCTGACGGATCAGGTTGGCGCGTTGCACGTTGCCGCCCACCCGTATGCGTTGGGGAGGCTTGGGCGGAGGCGGCGGGGGGGGCGGGGGCGGGGGCGCCAGAGAGGTCGGAGCGCCGCCGATAACACCGCCGACCACGCCTCCAAGGACACCGCCCGGGACTCCTCCCGGAACTCCGCCGACCACGCCAGCGACCATGGCTTCGGGAGCAGGACCCTCATCCACCACCATGAGGATGTCCTGGGGTATTTCCACCGGGGCCGTGAAATCGGTGACCGGAGTGGTGCTGACTCGCTTGACCACTTCCGTCGCCGCCGGGGGCGGGGGGGGCGGCGGGGGGGGGCGGGGGGGGCGCCACCAGCATAGTGAGCTGTGAACCGACCCCCCCCAGGGTTTCCGGAAAAAGCATCGGCAGGATGATCGCGAACACAATCAGCACCCCGTGAAAAATCACCGAAACGGTGAGGACAACGGACTTTTTCTTGGTTGTGCCGGATTCCTGCGCATCGGCCAACTGGTCAAACATGGTTGAACCTCCCTTCCCAAGCCGAACCGGCTGAGCCGGAAAACCTTTCCCGACTTGAGATTGGCTTCAAACGACGAAGAAAGAGGATGATACCTCCGTGTAACAATACCGCAGTTGGGTGGAGTGAAGTCAAGACTCTAACACAAAAAAAAAGACCGGTCCATTGTGCAACGGCGGTCACGCCCTGGCAGCCCGCGCCACCGTTCTTCTCCGGGTCTGAAAATCATACCAGATCACCAGCAGCTGACTGGCCACTCCGATGGAGGAATAGGTCCCCACGGCCACCCCGATCACCAGGCAAAAGGCGAAGCCGTTGATCACCTGGCCCCCGAAATAATAGAGCGAGAGCGCCGTGAGAAAGGTGGAGCCCGAAGTCAACAGCGTGCGGCTCAGCGTCTGATTGATGCTGCGATTGATGATCGAGGAAATCGATTCCCGACGGCGCAGCCTCAAATTCTCCCTGATTCTATCAAAGACCACAATGGTATCGTTCATGGAATATCCAACCAGGGTCAGCAGGGCCGCGACCACCGGAATGGAAAGCTCGCGGTCGGCAAGGGAAAAGAACCCCAGGGTAATGAGCACGTCGTGGAAGACCGCTACCACGGCCGCGGCCCCGTAGGCGGTGCCCTTGAACCTGAAGGCGATATAGACGAGCATCCCCAGCAAGGCATAGAGGGTGGCGTTGATCGCCTGGCGCTGCAGGTTTCGCCCCACCTTGGGCCCGACGAACTCCGTCTGGAACACCGCGAAACCGCCCAGATAGGCCTGCTCCTGAACGGCGGCCAGCAGGCGCGGGCTCATCCCTTCCACCGATTCCAGCTCCTGAAAGGCGCCGATGATGCCCCCGTTGCGGTCCCGGTAATCGGTCACCGCTCGCGCCAGTTCCCCGGGCGTCTTGAATGCCGGGCTCTCATCGGACTCGAGCAGAGAGGTGAACCCGGCAACGCCGCTCAGGCGATCTTCCAGCTCATCGGGGGCCGCGTTGTTGAGGTCGATCTTGCCCTCCTGCCCCGAAGACGATCCAAACGCGCTTTGCAGCCCCTCCAGAATACGTACCCGCCCGGCATCGGTGTCGGGGCCCACCTCGCCTTCCCGCTGGCCCAGGCCGATGATGACTTCATTCTTTTCCGGGACGTCATAGCGCTGGATGGTGCTGCCGCTCAAGCCTTGCTCGGAGAGAGCCGCCCGAATTCTGCCCAGGTCGGGGGAGTCCTTGAACTTGACGTAGACCAGAGTGCCGCCGCGAAAGTCGATTCCGTAGCGGGGGCCGCCCTTCATATAAAGGGTTGCCAGGCTGGCCGCGATCAGCAGCAGGGAGAGGCTCAACCACTGCCGTTTCCGGCCGATCCAGTCGACGTTGACGTCTTTCAGCAACTGCATGGGTTACGTTTTCTCCCGGGGTCCGGGGACTCGAATTTCGTTGCCGTCTCCCCTTTGGACACCGTCCCTCCCCTGAATGTTCCCAAAAGATGGGACCGCGGCCGAAGCCGCCTGCCGGAAGTTCCGGCCTAGATGCTCAGGCTCACCCTGCGCCGGCGGCTCAGGATGAACTCGAAGATGAATCGAGAGACGAATATCGCGGTAAACAGATTGGCCAGCAGCCCCCAGAAGAGGACCACCGCGAATCCCTTGACCGGACCGGTTCCGAACAGAAACAGGAACAGGACGGCGACCACCGTGGTCACGTTGGCGTCCACGATGGTGAGGATGGCTTTGCTGAATCCGGTGCCGACCGATGAGACCACGGTCTTCCCCGCCCACATTTCTTCCTTGATGCGCTCGAAGATCAGCACATTGGAATCCACGGCCATGCCGATCAACAGCACCACCCCCGCGATTCCGGGCAGCGTCAGGGTGGCTGAGATGTAGACCATGGCCGCCAGCAGAATCACCAGGTTCAGGAGAAGCGCGTTGATGGCGATGAATCCGGAGAGGCGGTAGTAGGTCACCATGAACAGGGCCACCCCGACCAACCCGATCAGGGAGGCCATAATTCCCTGCCGAATGGAGTCGACCCCCAGGGAAGCCCCCACGGTGCGCTCCTCCAGGTAGTCCATGGAGGCCGGCAGGGCGCCCGACCGCAGCACCAGCGCCAGATCGTTGGCTTCCTGGCTGGTAAAACTCCCCGTGATCTCACCCGAATCGGTGATTCTGCCCTGGATGACGGGCGCCGATTGCACCCGGCCGTCGAGCACGATCGCCAAACGCTTCCCTATGTTCTCGGAAGTGACTCTCCCGAATCGCGTGGCGCCGTCGTTGGTCAGACTGAAGCCTACCGCGGGGCGGCCGAACTGGTCGTTCTGGGGGCGGGCCATGCGCAGATCGCGTCCGGTGATGGCCGCCGATCGGTTGGCGATGTACCACGCCTGGGTGGGCTCGGAGGTGTCCCGGAACTGAGGAATCCCCTGCAGCAACTCCCTGCCATCGGGGATGACGCCGTTGTACTGCTCCAGGGCCGCGGCCCGCGAGGGATAAACATCCTGCGGTTCCACGATCTTGAGCTCGAGCAGGGCGGTGGACTTGATGATTTCGCGCACCCGAACCGAGTCGTCCACCCCGGGAAGCTGGACCAGGATCTGGTACTCGGTAGCGGGACCGTGGTTCTGGATGACCGGCTCGGTGACCCCCAGCTCGTCCACGCGGTTGCGAATCCTCTGAATCGCTTCCTGCACGGCGCTTTGCCGGATCTGGCCCTCCACCTCCGGCCTCAGGCTCAGCAGGAAGGAATCGGAGGAGCCGGATCGATTGCCGCGTTGCCAGGCCGGATAGCCCTCGTCGATCACTGCCCGCACGTCGACCAGGCGGTCCGGGTCAACCTCGAGAACTTCGATATGGGTGGCGTCCCTGCGGCGGATCTCGCCGAAGGAGATCTCCTGATCGCGAAAACTCCGCTTGATCCGCTCTACCGACTGGTCGGTCTCGATAGTGAGCGCGTCCTCCGTGTTGACCTGCAGAATCAGGTGCATCCCGCCCCGGAGATCGAGACCCAGTCGGATGCGGTCGCTCAGGTTCTGCAGCAGGGAGTCGGTGCTGCCGGGCAACCCGATGATGCCCACCACGCACGCCAGGACCACGGCCAATATGGTGAAGAACCTCCACCGAAGCTTCCTGGGCATGATTCCCTGACCCCCGGAAGATTACCGATTGAGCGAGCGACGCTCACTCATCTTCCGTCTGTTTGGAGACTATAGCGTTTCTGGAGATTTCAATCTTGACCTGATCGGCGACGCGGAGGTGGACCCTGTCTTCCTTCATGCCGGCGACAATACCATAGATCCCACCCGAAGTGACGACCTTGTCGCCGTTGCGCAGGTTCTTGAGCATTTCCTGCAGAGCCTTCTGCCGTTTCCGCTGGGGGCGAAAGACGATGAAATAGAAGATGAGGAAAATGGCGGCGATGGGCAACAGCGCCCCAATAGTGCTCCCTTGCCCATTGGCGGCCAGAAGGGCCAAAGTTGACATGGATGCGACTCCAAAGGTTTCAGGGGAATTGCCGACTCGAGAAGGGTGGCGTCGGTAGTGAATCCCGCCGGGCAGCCCGCGGTCGCAGGATCCCCGAACGGCTCCGCTCAGGGGCTTTCTCCAGAAGGCGCCGACCTGCCTGGAAACGCCGGGTTCTTTGCTGGAACCGGCCCGTCAACCGGCATCTTCCCGATCGACACGCTCCAGCAGGTACTCCCGCAGTCTGAAGGACGCGATAGCATCCCTGATCTCCCTCATGGTGTCAAGATAAAAGTAGAGGTTGTGGTAGGTGTTGAGCACGGCCGCGAGTACTTCGTTGGATTGGTACAGGTGCCTGAGATAGGCTCGACTGTAGCGCCTGCACACCATGCATCCGCAGCCCTCGTCGATGGGCCTCTCATCGGACGCGTAGCGGGCGTGTTTGATCACCAGATGGCCGCCGCGGGTGAACAGCCAGCCGTTGCGGCCGTTGCGGGTGGGCAGCACGCAGTCGAACATGTCCACCCCCAGGGCGACGCACTCCACCAGATCCCGCGGAGTGCCCACTCCCATGAGATAACGCGGCCTGGCCTCGGGCAAGTCTTCCGAGCACTGCTCCACCACTTCCAGCATGGCGCCGCGGGGCTCTCCCACCGACAGCCCGCCCAGGGCGAATCCGGGAAAGTCCATCTCGACCAGCCTCCGGTTGCACTCTCGGCGCAGCCCCAGGTGAGTCCCTCCCTGGCCGATCCCGAACAGCCACTGGCCGTGGGGAGGAGAGTCCTGCCCGGGGCGGCCCGCCGCCTCCCTGGACCGCCGCGCCCAGCGCAGGGTGCGCTCCATCGATTCCCGGACCGCTTTCGCCTCCAGCGGATAGGAGGGGCATTCGTCAAAAGCCATCATGATGTCGGCTCCCAGTGCCTTCTGGATCTCGACCGACTTCTCGGGGGAGAGGAAATGAGCCGAGCCGTCCAGATGGGAGCGAAAGGAAACCCCCTCTTCCTCGATGGTGCGCAGGCGGCTCTGGCTGAAGACCTGGAACCCACCGCTGTCGGTCAGCAGCGGCCGGTTCCAGGACATGAAGCGGTGAAGGCCCCCCAGGCGTCCAATCAGCTCGTGGCCGGGCCGCAGGTAGAGATGATAGGTGTTCCCCAGAATCACCTCGGCGCCCAACTCTTCCAACTGGTCCTGAGTGATGGCCTTGACGGTGCCGGCGGTGCCCACCGGCATGAAGACCGGCGTGTGGATCTCACCGTGGTCGGTAAGGATCTTGCCCAGTCGCGCCCGAGTGGTCGAGTCCCGGGCAAGCAGCTTGAATTCCATCGCCTGACTAGATCTGCGGGTTCTCCCGGTGTTCTCCGAAGATGGCTCTCAATCGGTCGGAAATCTCTCCCAGGGTGACCTGGCGCTCGACTGCCCGGATCATGACCGGGAGAAGGTTCTCCCCGCTTGCGGCCGCTACGGCGATGGAGTCCAGGGCGCTGTCGGCCGCCTTGGACTCCCGCGATTCCCGAACCCGCGCCAGCCGCTTCTTTTGTTCCTTTTCAATGCCGGGGTCGATTCGATGGATCTCGATACCGGGGCGGTCTTCCGAAACGAAGCGGTTGACCCCCACGATGGTGCTTTCACCGCTCTCCACCGAACGCTGGTAGCGGTAGGAAGACTCCTGAATCTCGCGCTGGACGAAGCCCCGGGAGATAGCCTCCAGCATGCCCCCCATGGCCTCGATCCGGGCCAGGGTCTCCCGGGCCCCGTTCTCGAGTGCGGTCGTGAGAGCTTCGACCGCAAAGGAACCCGCCAGCGGATCGGCCACCTCGGCCACTCCGCTTTCGTAGGCAATCACCTGCTGGGTCTGCAGCGCCAGCCCCGCGGCCTCCTCGGTGGGCAGCGACAGGGCTTCGTCCCGGGAGTTGGTGTGGAGCGACTGGGTCCCTCCCAGCACGGCGGCCAGAGCCTGCAGGGTAACCCGGACCGAGTTCACCTCCGGCTGTTGAGCCGTCAGGGTGCTTCCCGCCGTCTGCGCGTGGAAGCGCAACATCCAGGACCTGGGATTACGGGCTCCGAAACGCTCCTTCATGATTTTGGACCACAAGCGCCGGGCTGCCCGGAACTTGGCCACTTCCTCCAGGAAGTGGTTGTGGACGTTGAAGAAAAAGGAAATTCTGGGGGCGAAGTCATCGATGGCCAGACCCGACTCGAGACAGGCTTCCACGTAGGCGATGGCGTTGCCCAGAGTGAATGCCAGCTCCTGGACGGCCGACGACCCGGCCTCGCGGATGTGATAGCCGCTCACCGAGATCGGATTCCATTGCGGAAGGTTCCGGCTGCAGTAGCCGATGAGGTCGGTCACCAGTCGCATGGAAGCCGCGGGGGGATAGATATAGGTTCCCCGAGCGATGTACTCCTTCAGAATGTCGTTTTGAATCGTGCCCGAAAGCCGCTCCGGCGGGACCCGGCGGCTTCGCGCCAGGGCGACCAGCAGGGCCAGCAGCACGGCGGCGGTGGCATTGATGGTCATCGAAACCGAGACCCGGTCGAGCGGAATCCCCCGGAAAAGCTCCTCCATGTCGCGCAGACTGTCGATGGCCACGCCCGTGCGCCCAACCTCGCCGGCCGCCATGGCCGCATCGGAGTCCATCCCCATCTGGGTGGGCAGATCGAAAGCCACCGAGAGTCCGGTCTGGCCCAGTCCCAGCAGATACTTGTAACGGGCGTTGGACTCCCGGGCCGACCCGAAGCCGGCGTACTGCCTCATGGTCCACAGGCGATCCCGGTACATGCCGGGCCTGACTCCTCGGGTGAAGGGATAGCTTCCCGGATCCCCCAGGTCCCGCCGGTAGTCGAAATCTTCGACGTGCCGGGGGCCGAAGAAGGGATCGAGCGGGATTCCGGAGGTCGTCTCGAATTTGCGGTTGGTTGACATCAGGCTGACTGACCCGGCCTGGATAAGGAGTCGGCCGGCAAGAGCCGGGGAGAGGGGAGCCGGCCCGGGCCTCACTTCATCGACCGGACCCGAATAAAGGAATGAACGGCAAAACCCAGCATCAGCAGGCCGAACAGGGCGAAGGAGCCCACCATGAAGTAGTCCCTGAACTCGAATACCTCACTCTCGGAGACAAACTGATATCCCCTCAACAGCATGAATCCGCCGAAAACGGCGAACAGAAATCCGGTCACTTCCAGGAAGAGCTTGTGGACGCTTCTGCCGACCTCCCCAAAGGACGATTTCACCCGCTCCAGCCAACTCCCGGCCATGCCGTTTGCCCCCGTTCGAACCGGGGTTCATCATAGCACAGGGCAGGAGACGCAGCTCCTTGACACCCCAGGACGTTGGAAGTAACATCGCTCAAGGGTAGGGATTCCGGAAGGGCCCCGAAGCAGACACTGTGATCAGCGGCCGGGAAGCAGGCAGCCGGACGGCTGGGTGGGAACGGGTGGAGTCAATGGACGAGCAGTTGAAGCGCATGATGAAGGAGTTGGGAGAAGCCATCAACGAGACCCTCTCGAGCTCGGAATCGATCAGCGGGGCCATCGCCACCATCCGGAACTCCGGCTACGACGTCTTCCTGGTGCTGGAGGCCACCATAGGCTTCAACAAGAGGAGCGAAGAAGAGCCCGAAGAGCCGGTCCTCACCGAAAGCGACGAGGTCGAAGCCCGGCTCGATATCACCTCCCAGGACGTCAAGTTCCTGAAATCACTCAAGATCAGCGTCGAGGAATCGGAATCCCAGTAGGGCGCAGGGCTCCCCGCGCCGCGGAACCTCGATTCCGCCGGCTCGGAACAGGCGGAGGCCTCCCATGCGGATCAAGCAATCGGTCTGCTTCCCGATGGTCAAGCCGCCCAGCCTCTCCCTGGATGCCCTGTGCGAAGCCGCGGCCGGGATCGGCTACCCGGCGGTGGAGTTGTGGTACCGGGACGAGGATTTCGAAGAAACGGTGGAGACCGCCCGCCGCCACAACCTGGAAGTGGCCTCGATGTCGGGTCACCGGAGCCTGACGGACGGCCTCAACCACCCCGACAACCACGATCAGATCGAGCAGGAACTGAGGGACTCCATCCGGCTGGCGGCAAAGCATCGAATTCCCGGGCTGATCTGCTTTTCCGGTAACCGCCATCCCGGCCGTAGCGACTTTGAAGGCCTGGTCGCCTGCGCCCGGGGCTTGAAACGCGTGGCGCCCTACGCCGAGGAAATAGGGGTCAACCTGAACCTGGAGTTGTTGAACTCCAAGATCGATCACCCAGGCTATCAGTGCGACCGTCCGGACTGGGGAATCGCCGTCTGTGAAATGGTCTCCAGCCCCCGGGTGAAGTTGCTGTTCGATATCTACCACATGCAGATCATGCAGGGCGACGTGATCCGAACCCTGCGCCAGACGATCGATTACGTCGGCCACATCCACACCGCCGGAAATCCGGGGCGCAACGAAATCGACGATACCCAGGAACTCAACTACGGCGCGATCTGCCGAGCGATTGCGGCAACCGCCTACGACGGATACCTGGGTCACGAATTCCTTCCCGTCGGCGATCCCCTGGAAGCCCTCCGCCAGGCCTTCCGGACCTGTGACCAGGGGTCGTCCCCCAGAGGCGGACCGGCCTGAAACCAGATATGTCGCGCCTGCTCCAGGTCATTGCGATCTCCGTCAGCCTGCTGCTGCCAGCCTGTTCCCCGGCAGGGAACGGCAGGGTTTCCCTGGTCGTCTACTCCCCCCACGGCAAGGAACTGCTGTCCGACCACGAGCAACGATTCGAGGCCCGCTATCCTGATGTCGACGTGAAGTGGCTCGACATGGGAAGCCAGGACGTGCTGGACCGGCTGCGCTCGGAGAAGAACAATCCGCAGGCGGACATCTGGTGGGGGGCGCCTTCCGACCTCTTTGAGCAGGCCGGAGAGGAAGCGCTGCTGCTGCCCTACCGGCCCACCTGGGCCGAGGCCGTCCCCCCCGAGGCCCGAGGCTCGGAGGACTTCTGGTACGGGACCTACAAGACGCCCGAAGTCATTGCCTACAACAGCGCCCTGCTGAAGGAGGACGAAGCCCCCGCCGACTGGGACGACCTGCTGGACCCCAAGTGGAAGGGAAAGATCATCCTCAGGGATCCCCTGGCCTCCGGAACCATGCGGACCATCTTCTGCGCCATGATCCTGAGGGAACTGGAAAAGACCGGTTCGCCGGAGAGCGGCTACCGCTGGCTGGGGGGGCTGGACGCCAACACCAAGGACTATGTCCCCAACCTGACCATCCTGAGCCAGAAGCTCGCCCGCAGGGAGGGCTGGATCACTCTCTGGAACATGCCCGACATCGAGCTGCAGCAGTCCCGTTACGGCTACCCGCTGGCTTATGTCCTGCCCGCCAGCGGCGTGCCCGTGGTCATGGACGGCATCGCCCTGGTGGCCAGGTCCGAGCCGCGGCCGGCGGCACGGGACTTTTACGAGTTCGTCACCTCCAGGCCGAGCCTGGTCCAGGCCGCCCGGGAGTTTTTCCGCATTCCCTGCCGCAACGATATTCCTTCATCCGAGCTGCCCTCCTGGATCGGTCAGACCCTCATCCCGCCCATGCCCCTCGACAGGGACCTCCTGCGGAAGCATTCGCGGGAGTGGATGCGCTACTGGGACGAGCACATTCGACACCAGGGTGACGGCGGGCCGGGGCCGGCCCCGGCCCTGCCGGGGGGCATCGGCCGGTGAGGCGGGGACCGGCGGGAAACAGAAAGTCCACCCTATGGCACACCTGGAATTGCAGGATCTGACCCAGCGCTTCGAGGGGCTTACCGCGCTCGACCGGCTCAGCCTGGAGGTCGCCCCCGGGGAGATCCTGACCCTGCTGGGTCCCAGCGGATGCGGCAAGACCACCACCATCCGCCTCATTGCCGGGTTCCTGAAGCCCACCGCCGGCAAGATTCTGGTCAATGGCCGGGATATCGGTCCCATCCCCCCGGAGCGGCGCAACATGGGGATGGTTTTTCAGTCCTACGCCCTCTTCCCCCACCTCAACGTCTTCGAGAACGTCGCCTTCGGACTCCGGGCGCGGGGCATTACAGGCAAGACCGCAAGAGACAAGGTGGAACGGGCCCTCGATCTGGTTGAACTGTCCCGACATCGAAAGCGTCCGGTCTTCGAGCTCAGCGGCGGCGAGCAGCAGCGGGTGGCCGTGGCCCGCGCCGTGGCCATCGAGCCGCAGATCCTGCTTCTGGACGAACCGCTGAGCAACCTGGACGCCAGTCTTCGAGAGCAGACCCGGGCTCAGCTCGGCCAACTCATCCGCAGCCTGGGCATCACGGCCATCTTCGTCACCCACGACCAGGAAGAAGCCTTCGCACTCTCCGACCGCATCGCCCTGCTGTGGAAAGGGGCGCTGCAACAGGTGGGCACCTCCGACCAGCTCTATTTCCAACCGGCCAACGAGAGGGTGGCCCGCTTTGTCGGCAAATCCAACCTGTGGGACTTGACCTTCAAGGAATATCGGGAGAACCGCGGCATCTTTTCCCTGCCTTCGGGAGTCGTACTGCGGCTTCCCCGCTCCGCAACAAACGGGAAGCTGAGCCAGGGCGCTCAGGTTCGCATGCTGCTGCGGCCGGAAAACGTGACTTTCGTTCCAACCGAGGACTCTCTGGCGCTGGGACCGGCTCGAGTCCTCTCCCGGCGCTTCGCCGGAGCCAGCACCGAATACCTCCTGGAGGGAGCCGGGCTACGGGTGCTGGCCAGCCGGACCAACTCGCCCGCGGCCGCGGCATACCAGGTGGGGGATGAGATCGGGCTGCACTGTTCTTCCCGGGCGGTCTACTTCCTGCCGGGTGAGTGAGGAATAACGTATCGGAGTCGAGCCGCGAATGCGGCGCCAGCAAATGCCGGTGAGTCCACGTGAAGCACAGGGCAACGCAACAGCGTTTCTCACCTGCAAAAACGCATCTTGAGCCGGCTTCCCCGAGAGCCGCGTAGCGGCGCCAGCACTTAGCCGTGGGCGTCAGCCCATGGGAAACGTGCATGGAAAACGTAACGTATCGGAGTCGAGCCGCGAATGCGGCGCCAGCAAATGCCGGTGAGCCCACGTGAAGCGCGGGGCAACGCAATGGCGTTTCTCACCTGCGAAAACGCATCTTGAGCCGGCTTCCCTGAGAGCCGCGTAGCGGCGCCAGCACTTAGCCGTGGGCGTCAGCCCATGGGAAACGTGCATGGGAAACGTAACGTATCGGAGTCGAGCCGCGAATGCGGCGCCAGCAAATGCCGGTGAGCCCACGTGAAGCGCAGGGCAACGCAATGGCGTTTCTCACCTGCGAAAACGCATCTTGAGCCGGCCTCCCTGAGAGCCGCGTAGGCGGCGCCAGCACTTAGCCGTGGGCGTCAGCCCATGGGAAACGTGCATGGGAAACGTAACGTATCGGAGTCGAGCCGCGAATGCGGCGGCAGCAAATGCCGGTGAGCCCACGTGAAGCACAGGGCAACGCAACAGCGTTTCTCACCTGCGAAAACGCATCTTGAGCCGGCTTCCCTGAGAGCCGCGTAGGCGGCGCCAGCAGGTAGCCGTGGGCGTCAGCCCATGGGAAACGTGCATCGGAAACGTAACGTACGGGAGTCGAGCCGCGAATGCGGCGCCAGCAAACCCCGGTGAGCCCACGTGAAGCGCAGGGCAACGCAATGGCCCTTCTCACCTGCAATACGCATCTTGAGCCGGCTTCCCTGAGAGCCGCGTAGGCGGCGCCAGCACTTAGCCGTGGGCGTCAGCCCATGGGAAACGTAACGTATCGGAGTCGAGCCGCGAATGCGGCGCCAGCAGGGCGCACGCTTCCCAAACCCGCTATGTCCGTCACTCGAAAGTCCACGCTTCTGCTGACCCTGCCGGTTTTCGGGCTGCTGCTGTGGCTGGTGCTCTATCCCAACCTGTTTGTCCTGTGGAAGAGCCTGGTCAGCGACAGCCGGTTCACGCTGGCCCACTATGGAGAATTCTTCGGCAGCGCCTCCCAGATGGAGGCCCTGGGCAACAGCCTGCTCATCTCGCTGGGGAGCGTGGTGCTGTCGGCCCTCATCGGCATCCCCCTGGCTTTCGTCTTCCACCGCTTCGATTTTCCCGGCCGCCGGATCTTTGCCGCCCTGGCTTCGCTGCCGGTGCTGTTGCCGCCCCTGGTGGGGGTGATCGCCTTCCTTTTTCTCTACGGCGAGAGCGGCATTCTGACCCGCACCCTCCAGATACTGCTGGGCCTGTCCGAACCTCCCTTTTCAATGAGGGGCATCCCCGCCATCCTGTGGGTTCATGCCTACACCATGTACGTCTACTTCTACCTGTTCGTCTCGGCGGCGCTCAAACGCCTGGACGAATCGCTGCTGGAGGCCTCGCTTTCCCTGGGAGCCTCGCGAACGCGGACGTTTCTGCGGGTGACGCTGCCGGTGCTCACACCCGCCATGGTGGGGGCGGCCCTGTTGACCTTCATGACCTCCATGGCCAGCTTCAGCGCTCCCTACATCTTCGGTGGGGGGGTAAGGGTCCTCTCGCTTCAGATCTACAATTCCAAGCTGAACGGCGACCTGGAGATGGCCCTGGTGGAAACGGTAGTGCTGACGCTGGTTTCCCTGCTGTTCCTGATCCTGTTGCAGCGATACGAAGCCACCGGCAAGTATCGCGCGGTGGGCAAGGGCGCCAGCCCCAGCCTGCGGCCCCTCCGGGGAAAGGGCCTGAGGCTGGGCATGGCGGTGCTGGGCATTTCCGCGGTGCTCTTCCTGCTGCTGCCCCATCTCACCCTGGTGTTGATCAGCTTCAGCCAGGACGGCACCTGGACCACCGAAATCCTGCCTCCCCGATACACCGCCGCCAACTACCAGCGGTTGCTGGCCGACGACCGTTTTCTGGAACCGATTCTCAACAGCCTCAAGATGGCCACCCTGGCCACGGCGGCCAACCTGGCCTTCGCGCTGGCCGCGGGCTGGCTGCTGATACAAAGGAAGCTCCGGGGGCGGCGGTTGCTGAGCGCCCTGACGCTACTGCCCTGGGCCCTGCCGGGCACGGTGGTGGCCCTGAACCTGGCCACCACCTTCAGCACCTCCGATCCGCTCCAGGCCCGGGTCCTGCTGGTGGGAACCTTTTGGATCTTGCCTCTGGCCTATTTCATCCGTAATATCCCCCTGGTGGTTCGCGCCGTGCAGGCCGGCTTCGAGCAGCTCGACCCCAACCTTCACTGGGCGGCCCGGTCGTTGGGAGCCTCCTGGTTCTACGGTTTGCGCCGGGTCCTGCTGCCCCTGCTGCTGCCGGCGGCAGCGGCCGGATCGATGCTGGCCTTCGTGACCGCCCTGGGCGAGTTCGTCTCCTCGATCGTCATCTACACCGTGGACAGCCGGCCGATCTCGGTCGAAATCCTGGCCCAACTGAGACAGTTCAACTTCGGCAGCGCCGCCGCCTACGGTGTGCTTCTGATCCTGATGATCGCGGCGGTCTTTCTCCTGTTCGGGCGCACCCTGGACGAACGTCACCGGCCCGCCGGGCAGTAATCCTTTATTTGCGGGGCGCGATCATGGCGCACAATCTTCCCCATCCCTCCCGCTCACCCTTGTCGTGGGGCCGGCTGCTTGCGGTGCTCCTGGCCGCGCTCGTCCTCCTGCCCCGGGGCTACGGCCAGAGCCAGGAGCTCTACCTGGACCGCGGCGCCGTAGGGCTGTCCCAGTCCCTGCAACGGCTGCCCCTGATCTCGCGGGTGCTCTTCGTGACCGCCCATCCCGACGACGAGCCGGCCGGGCTGGTGACCTACGTCAGCCGGGGCCTGGGCGCCAGTACCGCCATCCTGAGTCTGACCCGGGGCGAGGGAGGCCAGAACCTGGTGGGTCCGGACCTGTTCGAGGCCCTGGGCCTGGTCCGGACCGGGGAGATGCTGGCGGCCAACGAGTTCTACGGCGCCGGCCAGTTCTTCAGCCGGGCCTTCGATTTCGGGTTCTCCAAAAGCGCCCAGGAGACGTTGGACAAGTGGGGGCGCCAACGCATCCTGGAGGACCTGGTCCGCGCCATCCGTTCCTTTCGGCCGCTGGTCATCCTTTCGGTCTTCGATGGAACGCCCGCCGACGGACATGGCCACCACCAGGCCTGCGGACTGCTGGCCCGGGAGGCCTTCGAAATTTCCGGCCATCCCGACCGCTTTCCGGAGCTCACCCGCCAGGGCTTGCCCCCGTGGAAAGCCGGCCGCCTCTACTTGAGGAACAGGGGAGAAGACCCTCCGGGAAGCTTTTCCATCGACACGGGAGCCTACGATGCCTGGCTGGGCGCCTCCTTCCGCCAGGTCGGGGCGCGAGGCTACAGCCGCCACCGCTCCCAGGGCATGGGAAGGGCCCACGCGCTTCCGGGCAGCCACCCGGTGAAACTCCGACTGGGCGGGACCTCGCCCTCCTCCCCTTTCTCCGGATCTTCCGAGACCTCCTTTGAGGAGGCTCTGGAACTCGAGCTGCCCGCGTTGGCCCAACTGTGGCCCGCCGGCTCGGCAGAGCGGGGCCGCCTGGGGAAGGCGCTGGAGAGACTGGCCCGAACCATCGAAACCGCCCGGAGCCTCTTTTCCCCGTCGGACCCCTCCGGCTGCATGCCGGCGCTGATCCAGGGATTGAAACAGATGCGGGCGATCCGGAAGGACTGGACCGGCTCCGGGAAGGCATCGGCCGCCAGTGAGGTTCTGGCTTTCTTCCTGAAAGACAAGGAACGGGATTTTCTGGAGGCTTTCCGGCGCGCCAGCGGCCTCTCTCTGGGAGCCTACAGCGACCGGCTCCTGCTGACCCCGGGCCAGTCCGTCCGCATCTCCGTCAAGGTGGTCAATCGGTCCCGGGCGCCCCTCCGGCTGGAGTCCCTGCAAGTCGAGAGCGCGGTCCTGCGGACCCATCCCCACCGGGATTCCCTGCCCCTGATGAACGCCGGCCAAGAGGTGCGCCTCGAGATTGCGGCGGAAGTCCCCCCGGAAGCCGAGCCCAGAGGCCCCCAACGGCGGCGACCGGGAGGGGTGGAGGATTTCTACACCGTCGACGACCCGGGGCTGACCCTGGCCCCGGCGCTGCCTCCTCTGGCCAAGGTGAGGCTGGGCTATGCCTACCGGGGCGAACGGTTGGAGATCGAGCAGCCGGTGGAGTACCTGGAGGTGGACCGCCTCAAGGGAACCCGGCGGATCCCCATTCACCTGGTCCCCCCGATCCAGCTGGAGGTGACGCCGCCGCTTCAGCTGGTTCCCCTGGCAAGGGCCGGAGAACCGCGAACCGTACGACTCCGGGTCCGCAACAACTCCCCAGGAGAGCTTCGGGGGCGATTGGAGCTGCAGCCTCCGGAGGGATGGAAGGTCGAGCCGGCCCAGGCCCCCTTCTCCCTGGCCCGGACGGGACAGGCAGTGGGGGTCCCCTTTCGGGTATCGGCCGACTCCGGAACCCTGAGGCCCGGCAGAGCCTCCTTCCGGGCGGCAGCCAACCTGGGCGGAACAGAGGTCGATCGACAGTACCGAATGATCTCGGTTTTCGACCGCTGGAACACTCCGCTCTACTCCCCGGCCCGATCCCAGGTGGAAGTCCTGGACCTGCGGATCCCCCCTGGGCTGAGAGTCGGCTACATCATGGGCGCCGGCGACCGGGTTTCCGAAACCCTGGCGCAGTTGGGTTTTTCGGTCGCGGTCCTGGGGCCCGAGGATCTGGCCGCGGGCGAACTGGGCGACTATGACTGCATTATTGCCGGCATCCGCGCCTACCAGGTGCGCGGCGACCTGATCGAGCACAACGCCCGGCTCTTGGACTACGTGCGCGACGGAGGCGTCTTCATTGTTCAATACAACACTCCGGACGCTTGGAACCGCCGCCGATTCGCCCCCTTCCCCGCCCGGATCGTGGATCGCAGCCACCGGGTCACGGACGAGAACGCACCGGTCACCCTGCTGCAACCGGAGCATCGAGTCTTCCACTATCCCAACCCGATCACCCGGAAGGATTTTGCCGGCTGGGTGCAGGAACGGGGGCTCTACTTCATTCAGGAAAGGGACGGGCGGTTCCGGGCGCTGCTGGCCTCCCACGATCCCGGGGAGCCGCCGCTGGACGGAGGTCTGCTGGTGGCGGACTACGGCAAGGGCCACTACGTGCTCACCGCCTACTCATGGTTCAGACAGCTCCCGGCCGGAGTGGCCGGCGCCATCCGGATTTTCACCAACCTGGTGAGCCTGGGGGCGGATCCATGAAGATTGCGCTCATCGGTTATGGCAAAATGGGCAAGGCGGTCGAGCAGGCGGCCCTGGAGCGGGGCCATGAGATCGTGGCCCGGCTGGGATCCGCCTGGGGCCGGGAGACTGCCTCCGGGAAAGAGGAGCCGGAACTCACCCGCGCCCAGGTGTGCGTCGAGTTCAGCCGGCCGGCGGCGGCTCTGCCCAACCTGCGGCGCATCGCCGAACTGGGAAAGCCGCTGGTGGTGGGCACTACCGGGTGGTATGGGGACCTGGCGCCGGCCAGAAGGGCGGTGGAGGAAAAGGGGACGGCCTGCGTCTACGCCCCCAACTTCTCTCTGGGACTCAATCTCTACCTCCAGGTGGTCGAAAGAGCCGCCCGGTTGTTCGGTGCCTTCCAGGATTACGACGTTCTGGCCACGGAGACCCACCACCGCCGGAAGATCGACAGCCCCAGCGGAACCGCCGGCAGAATCGGCGAGATCCTGCTGGAGCAGATGCCCCGAAAGCGGAGGATCGTCACCGAGTCCCTGGATCGTCCCATCGCCCCCGATGAGCTTCACCTGCTTTCGGGCCGGGCCGGGCACTTTCCGGGCACTCACTCGGTGATCTTCGACTCGCCCGCCGACAGCGTGGAGCTGGTGCACCGGGCCCGCTCCCGCCTGGGGTTCGCCCTGGGGGCCGTGCTGGCCGCCGAATGGATCCCCGGCCGCCGGGGGTTCTACTCCTTCAGCCGGATGCTGCAGGAAATACTGGACGGCCAGGGAACAGCGGACGGAGAACCATGACCCAATCCCCACAGTTCCGCGGCGCCATCACCGCCCTGGTGACTCCCTTCGACCGCTCGGGCCGGATTCACCAGGACCACCTGCGAAAGATCATCGACCTGCAGGTCGCGGCCGGAGTGGACGGCCTGGCGCCCTGCGGCACCACCGGAGAGGCGCCCACCCTGGAGCCGGCCGAGCACCTGCGGGTCTGCGAGCTGACGGTCCGATCCGTGGACGGGAGAGCCAAGGTCCTCGTCGGCGGCGGAGGCAACAGCACCCGGCATGCCATCGAGCTCACCCGGGCGGCCGGGAAGATGGGGGCCGACGGCGTGCTCTCGGTGGGCCCCTACTACAACAAGCCCTCTCAAGAAGGTCATTTCCAGCACTACAAGGCCATCGCCGAATCGGCCGAGGTGCCCATCATCATCTACAACATCCCCGGCCGCACCGGTGTGAACATGCTGCCCGAAACCCTGCTGAGGCTGGCCGAGATACCCAACATCGCCGGCGTCAAGGAGGCCTCGGGAGATCTGGACCAGATGATGGAGATCCTCCGGAACCGACCCGCCGGCTTCAGCGTTCTCTCCGGAGACGACTCCTTCGCCATCCCGCTGATGGCCATGGGCGGCGACGGCTGCATCTCGGTCGTGGCCAACCAAGTCCCGGATCTGTTTGCCCGCATGATTCACCTGGCCCTGGAGGACGACTGGAAGCAGGCCCGGGAACTGCACTACCGCCTGTACGAGCTCATGCAAGCCAATTTTCTGGAAACCAATCCGGTGCCGGTGAAGGCGGCCATGTCCATGATGGGATTGATCGAAGAGGTCTACCGGCTGCCCCTGGTCCCCATGCAGCCCGAGAACCGGCGGCGGCTGGAAGGCGTTCTCAAGAGGATGGACCTGATTTGAAGGATGAGCCTTTTGCAAATATCGCAATCGGGAATGACATTGAGGCGGCAAGGATGATGTGCTGCAGGCTCCAGCATTCACCACGATAAGCACAAGAGACAACAGAAACCACAAAAAGCACAAAAGGCACAAAACGGGTTTCTTGATTTCGAGACGTGCCCATCCGATGGTTCTTTTTGTGTTTTTGTGCCTTTTGTGGCCATTGAGCTTCAGACGGCAAACCGGTTCAGTGTCACCGGATCCTTGAGGGACTCGGGAGGAAAAACCCTCGATCCGAATAAGGATCGCCCGACGACGAATCTTGCAAAAGGCTCTACTGATTAATGGATTCTTGATTGCTGATTGGGAGCTCAGGCCCACTGATCTCAACGGCTGGCAGTCACCTCCCACTGGAAACCATGACCCCTGCTGAACTGGAAAGACTGATCCCCCGGCATTTTGCCAGATCGGCCCAGGAACTGGACGCCGAATCCCGCTCTCTATTCGAGGATTTCATCCAGAGCCTGGACCGCGGAGACATCCGGGCCGCCGAGAAGAGAGAGGGGCGCTGGCAAGTCAACCACTGGGTGAAGCAGGGCATCCTGCTGGGATTCCGACTGGGATCGGTGGCGGACTTCTCGGTCAATGAAAACTTCCAGTACAGCGACAAGGACACTTACCCCCTCAAGGACCTGAGGACCTCTCCCCCCGGCATTCGCCTGGTGCCCGGTGGCTCCTCGGTTCGCCTGGGCGCATTCCTGGGCCCTCGGGTCACCCTGATGCCGCCGATGTATGTCAACGTGGGGGCCTGGGTGGGCGAGGGGACCATGGTCGATTCCCACGCGCTGGTGGGCTCCTGCGCCCAGATAGGCCGGCGAGTCCACCTGAGCGCCGGCAGCCAGGTCGGCGGGGTGCTGGAACCCGTGGGCGCCCTCCCGGTCATCGTCGAGGACGACGTCCTGGTCGGGGGCAACTGCGGCATCTACGAGGGAACCATCGTCGGAAGCCGCGCCGTCCTGGGGGCCGGCACCATCCTGACGGGCTCCACCCCGGTCTACGACCTGGTGGCCGAGCGCATCTACCGCAGGTCGGCCCGGACGCCTCTCACCATTCCCGAGAATGCCGTGGTGGTTCCGGGCAGCCGTCCGGCCGGGGGGGAGTTTGCCGCCCGGCACGGCCTGCATGTCGCCTGTCCCGTCATTATCAAGTACCGCGACAGCGGAACCGACGCGGCCACGGCCCTGGAAGAGTTATTGAGATGAGGGCCGCTTTCCGATCCCCTTCTACCGTCAGCGTTGCATTGCCGTCCCACTCAGGGGCGGCGAAACCGGGCCCCCGCTGGGCCGGGGCGGCGCAGCTCCTGCTTCTGCTTCTGATCTGCCTGGCTCTCCAGCCGGCTCTCGGCCAGGAAACCGAAAACTCCTTTCAGAAACAGATCGAGGCGCTCCTCGAGCGGCCACAGCACCGCTCGGCATTCTGGGGACTTCAGATCGTCCGGCTCGACAACCGGGAAATCCTCTTCGCGCACAATGCCGGCAAGCGCTTCCAGCCGGCTTCCAATATGAAGCTGCTGGTTGCGGCCGCGGCCCTGGACCTGTGGGGCCCGGACCACCGTTTCCGGACTCCGGTGTTTCTGGAGGGGCGCCTGGACGACCAGGGGCGAGTTATCGGCAACCTGGTGCTGGCGGGCCGGGGGGACCCCAACCCGGAGCGCCGTCTCTATGACCCGGAAGTGAAAGACCTCCCCATCCAGGTCTCGTCCCCCTTCATCGAAGGGATCGCCGATCAACTGGAGGAACGGGGAATTCGGCGGGTCGAGGGAGACATCGTGGCCGACACCACCCTCTTCCTGGACGAGCCCTACGGGGGCGACTGGGAGCAGGAGGACCTGTTCTGGCACTACGGTGCGCCATGCAGCGCCCTGGCCGTCTTCGAGAACGTCTACAAGGTTACACTCTCTCCCGGCAAGGGCCGCGGGGAGCCGGCGCTGCTGGAGGTGGCTCCCCCTCAGGCGACCCCGCAGGTCATCAGCCGGGTCTCGACCGGGCCGCCGGGGGGAAGGCCCGATATCCGGATTGGAGCCGACCGATCGGGCTCCCGCATCACCCTGCTGGGGCGCCTGCCTCTGAACCGTCCGAGCCTGACCTACGCGCTGGCCGTTTCGGATCCGGCCCTGAACGCCGCCCGCTACCTGAAGTCCTCCCTGGAGCGGCGGGGCATTGAGGTCAGCGGCCAGCCCCGGGTCAGGGCCCTGGAGCCGATCGAAGTCATCGAGAACCGGAAGATCTCCCTGGAGAAGGCCCGGGAGAAGCAATTCCTCTACCCGGAACAGCAGGAGCTGGCGAACTGGCCCTCCCTGCCGCTGATCGACAACCTCAGGATACTGATCAAGAGCAGCCGCAACCTCTATGGCGAGATGCTGCTCCGCGGCTTGGGAGCGGAAGTCTCGGGCCTCGGCTCCCTGGAGACCGGCCGGCAGGCCCTGGAAGCCTTTCTGGAAAAAGCCGGCATCGGCGCCGAGCCGCTCGACTTCAGCGACGGTTCCGGACTGTCCCGCACCAACCTGCTGACTCCCGAGTCGGTGGTTCGGCTGCTGCAATACATGGAGCGGCACCCGCGGGCCGAGGAGTTTCGGGATTGCCTGCCGGTTGCCGGACGGGACGGAACCTTGAAGAACCGCATGAAGGGCACCGCCGCCCAAGGCCGGGTGCTGGCCAAGACCGGCACCCTGAAATTCGTGTCCTCCCTCTCGGGATACGCCACCAACCGGGACGGCACCCGAATGGCGTTTTCCATCATGGCCAACAACACTCGGGGCTCGCCGCGGCAGGCGCGCCGGGCGATCGACGCCATCTGCGCGCTCATGGCCGGATCCAGCTGGAAAGAGCCGACGCCTGCCGGCCCGAGGAGGATCTCTGACCCGGACTTCTCAAAGGGAACCCATTCAAGAAAAAAGAGTTATCCACGAAGGCACACGAAGTAAAGACGAAGGGCCACTAAGGCGTTGGAGAGGGGTCAAGAGGGATCCGCCATAGGTCGGAAAGGGAGAGGTGATTTCCACCAAGGGTCTGAAGTATCTGGTTAAAGGGGCAAGAGATCGATCCGCAAAGCGCCTTCAGGAGTTTGACAGGACTCAAAAAGGGACCCGCGTAGGGCCACGAAGAAAGACACTGTAAATGGCTGATACCGACCATCGCGAGCCGGATTCCTCAATCGAGGCCCGGCTGCTATTCGCGGCCAGCGAGCAGAATGCCGACCTGCTCTATGCCACCCGATTCTTCGCTCCCGATCCCTTTGCCTGTTTCCTGCACGGCGGCCGCTCTCACGTGGTGATGAACGACCTGGAGATCGATCGAGCCCGCCACCAGGCCCGGGTGGACGAAGTGCTTTCCCTGTCCGCCCTGCAGGCCGAACTCCGCGGGGAAGGTCGGCGTGCAATCACCACGGCTGCAGTGCTGCACCGGCTGCTGACCGGCCGGGGAGTGCGCACCCTGCTGGTTCCCTTCGACTTCCCGACGGGCCTGGCCTTTCAGTTGCGCCGCCGCGGATTGCGCGTCCGGGTCAAGGAGGGTCCCTTCTTCGACCAACGCCAGATCAAGGAAGCCCGAGAGGTCCGGCAGATCACCCGGGCGCAGCGCGCCGCCGAAGCCGGACTCCAGGCCGGCATCGATCTCATCCGGCAGGCCCGGATCAATTCCCGGGGAGGGCTGGAACAGGACGGCGCCGCCCTCACCGCCGAACGGGTGAAAGAGGCGATCAACACCGTGCTGCTGAAACTGGGGTTCGTGGCCACCCATACCATCGTGGCCGGCGGAACCCAGGGCTGCGACCCCCACAACGAGGGTCACGGACCCCTGCCGGCCCACCGGCCCATCATCCTGGATGTCTTCCCGCGCTCGCAGAAGGACGGCTATTGGGGAGACATTACCCGAACCGTCGTCCGGGGCCGGGCCAGCGACAAGATCCGGGCGCTCTACGGCTGTGTGGCCGAGGGTCAAACCCTGGCGCTCAGGCAGGCCAGGCCAGGCGCCGGCGGACGGCAGATCCATCAGTCGGTTCGGGACTTCTTCGATTCGGAGGGCTTTCCGACCGGCCTGAAGCGGGGCCGGATGCAAGGGTTCTTTCACGGAACCGGCCACGGAGTCGGACTGGAGATCCATGAGCCTCCCCATATCGGCTCCAGGACGGAATCGATCCTGAGGGCGGGCCAGGTGGTCACCGTCGAGCCCGGCCTCTACTACCCCGGAGTCGGCGGCGTACGCATCGAGGATCTGATCCTGATCACGCCCCGAGGCTACCGCAACCTGACACGATTCCCCAAGGTGCTAGAGATATAGGGGATGGATGAAACCAAGGGCCGGGCCTATCCCATGGAGTACACCGAAGAGGAGTTGCGGCGGCTTCGGTTTCAGGGACGGTACTGGGGAGATATCAGCCTGCAAGTCCTGCGGGAGGCCGGTATCGGGACCGGGATGCGCGTGCTGGACCTGGGCTGCGGGGCCGGCGATTTCAGCCTGCAGGCCGCCGACCTGGTGGGACCCTCGGGGTCGGTCCTGGGCATCGACCGTTCACCCCCGGCCCTGCAACGCGCCAGCCGGCGCGCGGCTGCGCTGAGGGTCAACCACCTGCGTTTCAAGGCAGCCGACCTGGAGACCGTCGACCTCCCGCTCACTTTCGACGCGCTCATCGGCCGCTTTATCCTGATGTTCCTGGCCGACCCGACCAGTACGCTGAACCGCATGGTCGACCGGTTGGATCCGGGAGGAGTGGCGGCCTTCATCGAAACCGACTTGGCGGTTGCCCGCTCCATCCCGTCCGTACCCAGGGTCGAGACCGTGTTGGAGTGGATCAGAGAGACCTTCCGGCGGTCGGGGATCAGCCTGGACCTGGGTCCGCGGTTGTGGCGTGTCTTCCGGGATGCCGGCCTGGAAGAACCCCGCCTGGTGGTGCGCCAGAAGCTGCATCCTGCGCCCTGCAGAGAGGGGGTCCGGTGGGTCGCGGAACTGGTGCGGAGCCTTGTCCCCGAAATGGCACGGCTGGGGGTGGTCTCTGCGGAGGAGGTAGGGATCGAAACGCTTGAAGAGCGGTTGCACCAGGCCCTGCTGAGCCGGCAGGCCACGCTGTGCACGCCGCTGGTCGTGGGAGCCTGCAGCCGCGTTCGGGCATCCTGAATCGACAATTCCCTACCCCAAAGCCCGCTCCAGGAACCAGTAGAGGCCGATGGCGCCGATGAGGATCGAGCCCGGCAGGACCACTCCCTTGCGGTACCAGGGCTCCTTCCGGAACCATCCGACCGCGGCAAAGGCCAGCAGCAGCACGGCCACCTGCCCCAGCTCCACCCCCAGGTTGAAGGCCACCAGGGCCGTCATGAAGTGCTCTGACGGCAAGCCCAGCTCCCGCAGAACGTCGGCGAAGCCCAACCCGTGCAAGAGGCCGAACGCGAAAACCACTGCCGGGCGCCAGGGCTTCAGCTCAGTAGTGGCCACGTTCTCGGCGGCCACATAGGCGATGGAGAGGGCAATCAGCGACTCCACCGGCCGTGAAGGCAGCGAAACCAGGTCATAACTCGAGAGGACCAGGGTCACCGAGTGGGCCAGAGTGAAGGCGGTCACCTGCCAGAGGAGCGGTCGAAACCGCCGTCCCAGGAGAAACAGGCCCAGCACGAACAGAATGTGGTCCGCCCCCGCGGGAAGAATGTGCTCGAACCCCAGAATCAGATAGCTGAATGCGACCCTCCCCATCCCCTCTGCAACTCCCCCGCCTCGCAGGGGATAGGGGGCGCTGTCCTCCCCGACCCCCAAGATCCGGCGGCTGGACCGGCCGGTGCGTTGATCGAGCAGTGTGAGGTGAACCGCCCTGAAGGCCCGCGAGGCGCCAAAGGTCATGGTCTCGGCCTCGGCGGGAATCGTGCCCGACAGCCTGGCCGTCAGTCCCAGCAGCGTGGGAAGCTCGTTCTCCAGCGCCAGTTCCGTCCCCCGTTGGGGAAAGGTGATCTCCGGCGCCTGCTTGACCCCGTCAACGCGAATCCTCACCCGGCGCCGGACCGTCTGCCGGGCGTTTTCCACGGCCTCGGCCAGCTCTTCGGGAGTCATGGCCTGCAACTCGGCCACCACCTCGGCCGAATCGGTGGTTGGCGAGACGCCCAAGGCCAGGGCGTCCACGTCCACCCGCAGGTCGATCCGGTAGGACCCCTCGCGCTGGATCAGGAGGGTGGCCTCGGTGAAGGCGAAATCGTGGGCCAGGGCCGGCACGGCACCCAGAAGGATCCACCCCGTCAGGCCAACGGCTGTTTTGATGAGGGAGTTCGTCAATGAAGTAGCGGGAAGGACCACGAAGACACACCAACCCAAGTATCACTCCCCCCTTGAGGGGGAGTCGGACAAGGGCACAGCCCGCAGTCGATCCGGTGGGGGGCAAACGCGGCGCCCCGAGAGTGACTACCACAGGGCGAAGCCCACAGTCGATCCGGTGGGGGGCCAACGCGGCGGCTCGTGAGTGGCTATCAGCGGCAGCGGATCCATTGCAGTTGTCCCGCCGCTAGTAGGATCCGGTGAGGTAGACCTCCCCCGTGAGTTGGCGTGCCCCTCCGGCCGGCTCCATGGTGACCGCAATCTGCACGGGTGGACTCTCCCGGTCCAGGTCGACCACCTCCAGATAGCCCTGGCCGGCGGGATTGACTCGAAAGGTCCCCGCACCCACGGGCTTGTCGGCGATCAGCCAGAGCTGGTAGGTCTTTTCCCGGGAGAGTTGCGGCAGCCTGGAGGTGTAGAGCCGCGCCTTGCGTTCCTGGCCGCTCCAGAACACCGCTCCCCTGGCCTCGGGGCTCTTGGGGGTCCCCAACAGGAGCAGGGCCCGGACGTCGGGGTCGTTCGGAAACGGCGGAGCGCCTCCCACCTGGTCCAGGCGGGCCTGAAGCTCGCGAACCTCACCCGCCAAGTCGACCAGGCCGGCCTGATAGGCAGTGATTTCCCGGTCGAGGCGGCGCTGGTTTCCCACGGAGAACGCCAGAGCCAGACCGGCCGCGGCGGCGCAGGCCCAGGAAAGCCAGTGCCGGAGGCCCGAGGCCTTCCGTAATGGCGGGCGCATGCCGGCCCGGTTGGCGCCCGCCTCGGGCCTCACATCCCTGACGGCCTCCAATACCCGCTCCTTCAGTCCGGGCGAGAGAGGCAGGTCAGGCGACAGGCGAGGCGAGGGAGGAACCGTGCGTCCGGACACCGGTGCCGCCGGATCGCGGTCGGGGCCCACGGCGGCCGCTCCGGCCTTCGGCCCGTGCATCCCCTTGGAGTCGAGAGTCCCCGCTGCACCTGTCCCGCCGGTCGGTCCGCGGCCCGTTTCCCGATCTCCTGTTGCAGCCATGGCCAGCCTCTTGACGCCCGGGATTCCCCGGTTCCGGGGACCGGGTCAGACCTGCGGGGTGCGCCGGGCGCTCAAGGTCATGAAACAGCGCGATTCTTCAGTTGCTCCGTGATGTGATCCACCACAACCTTACCATGAAATCGACCGTTCTCGATGAAGACCTCGTTGGTGAACATGCCCGCGACCACCACGCCGGCCAGGTAGACTCCGGCGATGTTGCTCTCGTAACTGTTCTTGTCGATCAGGGGCCGCTGATCTTCAGGATCCAGGCGAACCCCGATGGAATGGAAGAACTCCAGGTCGGGGCGATAACCGGTCATGGCAAACACGAAGTCGTTGTCCAGAGAGACCGTCTCCCCGGAGCGGTGGCGCAATTCCAGGGTCCGCTGGGTGATCTCCACCACGGCGGTGTCGAACCGGGCCTGGATCTCCCCGGCCTTGATGCGGTTTTCGATGTCGGGCTTGATCCAGTACTTGATGCTCGAGCTCAGTCGGCTCCCCCGGTGGATGAGCGTGACCCGAGCTCCGGCGCGGTAGAGATCCAGGGCGGCCACGGCGGCCGAATTCTTGCCGCCGATCACCGCCACATCCATCCCATAGTAGGGGTGAGCTTCCTTGTAGTAGTGGGTCACCTTGGGCAGGTCTTCTCCGGGAACGTTCAGGAAATTGGGAATGTCGTAGTACCCGGTGGCCAGAACGATCTTGCGCGTCCGGTAACAGCGGCTCTGCCGATCCCGGGTTTTCGTCCTGACCTGGAAATTGTCGTCCCTGCCTTCCACGGCCAGAACGGTTTCGTAGAGATGCAGCTTCAGCCGGTAGCTATCGGCCACCCGCCGGTAGTACTTCAAGGCCTCCAGTCGAGTCGGCTTCTGGTAGGGAGTCACAAAGGGCAGGCCGCCGATTTCCAGCAGTTCCGGAGTGGTGAAGAAGGTCATCTGCAGCGGGAAATTCCTGATCGAATTGACGATGCACCCTTTCTCGATCACCAGGTAATCCAGCCCCCGCGTTTCCGCCTCGATGGCGCAGGCCAGCCCCGTGGGACCGGCTCCGATGATGATGAGGTCGTGGATTGGAGAGAGCATCTCTCACTGGGAAACGGCGCTCTTATCGAGCGCCGTAATTACGGCTGCACTCGAACACCGGATTCTTCCAAGGAATTGTCTCTTGGGAAATCCTGTCCCCCGGCAGTGTTGTGGTTCAAGGGAGAGCGGCGCAGCCGCGGTTGACGTCGGTTACCCGACGAAACGTATCCAACAGGACTTCCAATAAAGCGGCGTTGCCGCGTCCGCAGGTAGCCCCGGGCGTGAACCCGGGGTCGCGTGAACCACGCGCCGTCGCAGCCGCGAACGCGGCGATTTTGTTGTGCCCTAACCTTCGACCAGCCGCGTTTCCCGGCCGGTCCGGGCTGAACGCCGCAGGGCCTCGATCACCGCCATGTTACCCAGTGCATCCTCCAAGGGCAAGGACAACGGCCGCCCCTCCAGCACGGAGCGGCTGAAATGGTCGACCTGCAGTCGATAGACGTCACCGCCGTCTCGGATCGGCACCTCACGGGTCTCGCCCTCCACTTCCAACTGCAAGGCGCTGTGGTCGGGGTCGGGCTTGAAGGGCATCGGGACCAGCAGGCGTCCTCGGGAGCCGATGATCTCCAGTTGAAAGTCTCGGGCGGTCTGGAAGCTACCGCTGAACAGCCCCAGGCACCCGCCCGGAAAGACCATCATCCCTCCGAATGTCAGGTCCACGCCGCTCTCGGGTTCACCCAGGCTCCGACCCAGCACCGTCAGGGGTTCTTCGTTCGTCAGGGTGCGCATCACGTGGATGCAGTAGCAGCCCACGTCCATCAGGGCGCCCCCGCCGGGGCTCGGCTTGAGCCGAACGTTGGGCCGGCTGAAGTCGAGCGGAAATCCCAGGGAGGAGCGAATCAGCCGAAGTTCGCCCAGGCTTCCCTGGCTGACAAGTTCCTTGACCCTGGCGGTCTGGGGATGAAAGCGGTAGGCGAAGGCTTCCATCAGCGACCGGCCGCACTCCCTGGAAACCGCAACCATTCTCCGGCACTCGGCCATGTCCTCCGCCAGAGGCTTCTCGCAGAGAACGTGCTTGCCCGCCTCCAGGGCGCGGATGGTCCAATCGCAGTGGAGCCAGTTGGGCAGAGCGTTGTAAACCACCTCCACCGCCGGATCATCCAGTACGGCTTCATAGCACCCATAGCTCCTGGAAAAACCGTGCCGCCGGGCGAATCCATCGGCCTTATCCAAAGTCCGACTGGCGATGGCATAGGGGACGGCCCAGCCGGAATTTCTGATGGCGGGGGCCACCACCTCGGAAATCTGTCCCACTCCGAGAACGGCCCAGTTGAGAGTTTTCTTGGACATGGCTTAGAGGAAATGAGGAATGATGAATGACTAGTGGTCAGCGCAGCCCCGCCCTGCCGAGTTGATCGTTCGTGGGGAAACGGACCGATTGCTCATGAAGACAAACCACGAATGGAAACGAAACACTAAAACACGGATAGACCTGATTCAACAACAAGCGGCAGCCAAATGCTTGTGCAGCCTCTTGGTGGCCCTGCACATAAGTATCAATACGTATGGCGGCTGCTCTACTGAAGTTCACCATGGATTACCCTTGGAACCTCCTGGCGCAACTCGACGTGGCAGCCAAGTATAGGTGGCAATACTTATGCGGCAGTGTACTTAGTGGCCCTTCGCATTCCTTCGTGGATAACTCTTTTCCAAATGCCTAATTCATCGACCGAACAACACTTCACTCATCACTCCTGACCCCTCATTCCTCATTCCTCATTCATCATTCATCACTCCTCATTCCTCATTCCTCATTCCTCATTCCTCATTCTAATCCGGACGCTGTGGGCGTGGGCATCCAGCTTCTCGGCCAGGGCGAACCGCTCGATGGCCCGATGATTCTTGCTCAGAGCGGCCCGGGTGTACTTGACCAGGTTGGTCCGCTTCACGAAGTCGTAGACGCCCAGGGGCGAGGCGAAGCGGGCGCTGCCTCCGGTCGGCAGGACGTGGTTGGGGCCCGCAAAGTAGTCGCCCACCGCTTCGCAGGAATCGGAACCGAAGAAGATGGCCCCGCAGGCCTCCACCTGCCGAGCCAGAGACTCGGCTTCCCGGGTCAGCAACTCCAGGTGCTCGGGAGCGATGCGGTTGACGATCCGGATCGCCTCCTCGGGTTCATTGACGACCAGAACCGCTCCATAGCGTTCCAGCGCCTTGCGAATGGTCCCCTGTCGGCTCAGTTCCAGGATCTGACGCTCGAGGCTGGCCCGGATGGCTTCGGCCAGATCCCTGGAAAATACGATGGCCAGCGCCACCGCTGCCTCATCGTGCTCGGCCTGGGCCATCAGATCGGCGGCCACGAAGTCGGGATGAGCCGACTCGTCGGCAACCACCACCACTTCAGAAGGGCCGGCGATCTTGTCGATATCCACCAGCCCGTAGACCTGTCTCTTGGCCGCCGATACGTAGGCGTTGCCGGGACCCACGATCTTGTCGACCCTGGGCACGGTTTCGGTCCCGAAGGCCAGGGCGGCGATCGCCTGGGCACCCCCCACCCCGTAGACCTCCTCCAGTCCCAGCTCGGCCAGAGCCGCCGCCACCACCGGGTTGGCCTGGAACCGGGCATAGGGGGTGACCACCACAATGCGGCCCACCCCCGCGATCTGAGCCGGGACAGCGTTCATGAGCAGGCTGGAAGGATAGGCCGCGGCTCCCCCCGGCACATACAGACCCACACTCGACAGGGGCGTGATTCGCTGCCCCAGCCTGACCCCATCCGAGGCTTCGAACTCCCAGGACTGCTGCCGCTGCCGGAGGTGAAAGTCGGCAATGTTCTCCCGGGCCTGGCGCAGGACTTCCCGCAACTCCGGTTCCACCCGATTGGCCAGGGAGCGAATCTCCCCGGGGTCGATCCTCAGCGAGCCGGGCTCGAAACCCTCCAGCCGCAGGGTCCATTGCCTCAGGGCGGCGTCTCCCTTTTCCCGCACCGAAGCCAGGATGGCGGCAACGCCCGCCTCCAGGTCCCCATCGGCCTGCGCTCCCCGCGAACTCACCTTTTCCAGGTAGGCGCCGGCCTGGGAATCGGGCCACTGGTAGATCGGAATCATCGGTTCAAACTGTCCGCCAGCTGTTGGATGAGGCGGCTTACCGCCCGGCGTTTCACCTGGTAGCTGGCCCGATTGACGATCAGCCGGGCCGAGACATCGCAGATCGGCTCGATGACTTCCAGCCCGTTGTCGGCCAGGGTGCGCCCGGTGGCCACCAGGTCGACGATCCGCTCCGAGAGTCCCAGCCTGGGAGCCAGTTCGACGCTGCCGGAGAGGTAGATGATTTCCACCGGGATGCCCTGCCGGGTAAAGTGATCGGTGGTGATCCGAGGGTACTTGGTGGCGATGCGAACGGCAGACAACTCGCGGTAGTTCTTCCGCGCCGTGCTCCTGGGGCCGGCGACCGCCAGGACGCATCGGCCGATGCCGAGATCCAGCGGTTGATGCACGTCGGCTTCGGATTCCAGCAAGACGTCCCATCCGGCAACGCCCAGGTCGGCCACGCCATATTCCACGTAGGTCGGGACGTCCACCGGTTTCACCATAAAGAACTGGAAGCACCCGCTCCTGTCCTGAAAGATGAGCTTTCTGGAACCCGCCTCGGAGCCGTCCACCTCCACCCCGGCACGGCCCAGCAACTCCAGGGCCGCGTCCTGAAGCCTGCCCTTGGAAAGGGCCACTGAGAGGATTTCCTCGGATTTCAACCCATTGCTCATCGCAGTTTCAGCGGCAGGGCCATCAGCCGTTCCAGGAAGAAGGTGAACCCGACCGAAGGGAGATCGCAACCGAAGTTCTTCAACAGGTTGTCGTAACGGCCGCCGCTGCCCACCTCGAATCCCAACCCCGGCACGTAGATCTTGAAGATGATGCCGGTGTAGTAGTCCAGACCCCTCACTTCGCTCAGGTCGATGGTCAGGTGGTCGGCCAGCTTGCGACGCCGCAACTCGGCGTAGAGCCCCGCCAAGTTGTCCAGGGCCGACAAGGATTTCTCATTGCGGACCAGCCGCCGGGCGGCGTCGATGGTTTCAGAGTTGCCGGTCAAGTGAAGCAGGGCGTGCAACACCTCACGCCGCCGGGGGGACAGCTGCAGGCGTTCCATCTCGGCCTGAAGTCCCACCGGATCTTTCAGATCGATGAGCCTCCTGATTCTCGAGAGGTCCTGAGCCGAGAGGCCGAATCTCTCCACCAGGCCGGCGAAGAAGCCCATCTCGCCCAGGTTGAATTGAAAGCGGTCGATCCCGACCCGCTGCAGCGCTTCCATGGCCACCTGGATGACCTCGGCGTCGCAGGCGATCCTCTCACCGCCGATGTTCTCGATTCCAAGCTGGAAGGACTCGCGCTGCCTGCCGCCCCTGGGAGCTTCGTAGCGTAGGACGTCGCCGCAATAACATAGCCGCAGGGGCTTGGGCCGATCCTGCAGGCGGGTGGCCACGGTCTTGGCCACCAGGGAGGTGAATTCGGGTCGCAGGGCCAGCAGATTGCCCTCCCGGTCGACAAAGCGATAGAGCGCCTCCTCCAACTCCGCCCCCATGCCCCTGGAGAAGACATCGTAGTAGTCGAAAATGGGCGGGATGATCTCCTCGTACTTCCAACGGCTGAAAATGTTGAAAACGAGCCGCTCCAGTCGCCGGCGGCGTTTCACCGCCGGTCCGAACAGCACCTGAGTGCCCAGCGGAACCTGAGTCAAGGTCTTCATCGGACTTGTTGCCGCGGAACGCCGCCGGCTGGAGAAGCGCCGGCCCTCAGCTCCCGCGGATGCTCCTTCCCTGGTTGTCTATCTTCAGCTCGAGCGGACGGCAAGCGACGCCGTGGCGATCGAAAATGGACTGGACTTGCCCGAACACCTCCCGGCCGTCCCCTTGAATGAAGGCCGCCACGCTGGGTCCGGCTCCGCTCAGGCTGACTCCCAGCAGACCGGGGATCTCCCTGCCGTTAAGCGCCAGGACCTCCTGCAGTCCCGGAATCAGAGGGGCCCGGTAGGGCTGATGCACCTTGTCGCGGAGCGATTCCCGCAGGAACCGGAACTGCCCCGCCATCAAGGCCGCTACCGTCAGTGCGCTTCGCTGAAGGTTGAAGATGACGTCACTCATCTTGAGGTGGTCAGGTACGACAGCCCTGGCCTCGCTGGTAGGCAACCGGATGTCGGGAACCACCAGCAGGACCTTCAGCGTCTCCGCGACCCGGGTCCTAAAGAAGTCCACCCTGCCCCCTTCGTCGACGCAGCTCACGGTGAAACCGCCGAAACGGGCCGCGGTCAGGTTGTCCGGATGGGTCTCGAACTCCAGGGCGTAGCGGTAAAATTTCTCCTGAGAAAGCTCCTCCCCCGCCAGGGCTTCGTAGGCTCCCAGCGCGGCCACGATGGCCGCCGCGCTGCTCCCCAGCCCGCGGGCCAGCGGTATCCGGTTCTGCACCTCCAGCCTCAGGGGAGGCAGGGAACGGCCTTCGCCCTGGAACACCCGACGGATTACCCTCCACATCAGGTTCTCGCGGACACTGAGCAATTCCCGGGCTCCTTCCCCCTCCATGTGGATTTCCGGGGAGCCGCTGCCGGACTCCTGCACGCCAACCTTGAGGTAGAGACCCAACGCCAGTCCCAGCGCGTCGTACCCCGCCCCCAAATTGGTGGAACTGGCCGGAACCTGAATGGAGTAGGCGGAACCCATGGTAAACGGTCCTCGTTCGAAACGCCCCTGTTTCAGACAGTGGAGAGTGGAGAGTGGAGAGTGGAGAATGATGAATGATGAATGATGAATGATGAATGGAGAGTGGTCAGTGGAGCCCCGCCCCGCTGAGTGGATCGTTCGAGGGGAAGAGGCCGATTGTTCATGAAGGCGAACCACGAATGGACACGAATCAACACGAAAAAGCCAAGGCACGGATTGACCTGCTTCATCAACAAACGGCACCCAAATGCTTTTGCAGCTCCTTCGTGCCCCTTCGTTTTCCTTCGCGTCCCTTCGTGATTAACTCTTTTCCCCATCCTTAACCCATCGACCGAATAACTCTTCACTCTCCACTGTTCACTCTCCACTTCTTATTCCTCATTCATCATTCATCATTCATCATTCCCCGACAATTGCCTCAGGACGACTTCCCGCATCCCCTGCAGGGGCGCCTCGCGGCCGGTCCACAGATAGCACTGCCTGGCGGCTTGCCCCAAAAACATGTCCAGGCCGCTCACCACCCGGGACTGTTTTCGGGCCTCCCCGAGCAGCCGGGTCTCCAGGGGATTGTAGACCATATCGAACACCGTACCGTACCTCAGCCCCTCCCCGGCCACCGGACTCTCATGGATAGAGGGGGACATGCCCACCGGGGTGGCGTTGATCAGAAGATCGCCGCTGTAACGGCTGGAACGGTCCAGGGAATCCGCTTCGAACCCAAAGTCTCCGGCCAGAGCCTCGGCTTTGGACCTGTTGCGGGCCAAAACAGTGACGCGCCAACCGGCTTCCTTCAGCACGGCCGCGGCGGAGCGGGCGGCTCCGCCGGCTCCCAGCAGGACGGCCCCGCCCGGCGAGCCATGCAGGCAACCGCGCAAGGCGTGGCGAACTCCGTCCAGGTCGGTATTGTAAGCCCACAGGCCGTTTTCCCGCCGGACCAGGGTGTTGGCCGCCCCGCTTGCTTCCACGCTGGAGTGCCGGCCGTCCACGTAGCGCAGCACGGCCACCTTGTGCGGAAGGGTGACGCTGAGCCCGCCGAAGCGTTCCAGATAGGGCGCGAACGACTGCAGGCTGGGGGTGGGCAGGGGCAGGTAACGACAGTTCAGCCCGAGCTGCCGGAAGGCGTGATTGTGCACCTGGGGAGACAGGGAATGACCGATAGGATGGCCGATCACGCCAAAAAAAAGAGTATCGGCATCGATGCCGTTCAAGCCGTAGACGCCTTTCAGGTCCCGGGAGGTGAACTGTCCCGGGGCCGTCTCCTGGCCCGCGCGAGTGGAAGCGTAGGTCAGCATGGCTCCCCGGCTGGGAGCCACCAGTCGGGAATAGGCGCCCAGGTCTCCCATGGCCACAGCAATGATGGGGAGGTTCTGCCGCCTGGCTCGCGATACCAGTTCCAGCAGGCGGAAATTGTCGGCAAAACCGGCCGCCAGGGTGGCGATCTTCACCACGTCGGCCTTCACCGCCAGAATCCGCCGGAAAATGGACTGGAGATCCGAGGGAGTTTCCCGAAAGTTATGGTAGGACCCGATCAACCTCCAGGACCCGTGCCTGATCTTTGTCAGTCGTGGGGAATCCACGGCCTCCAGCGTCTCCACCTCTACATCCAGAAAGGAGAACCCGGCCCCGCCGATCTTCCCCAGCATCTCCAACTGTTGGACTGCTCCGCCCGCAAACCGCCCACCAAACGGTGTTCTGCGAAGCGTCCCGATTACCGGCACACCCGCCAGGGCCACCCAGCGCCGCATCCGCTCCAGGGTCAGCAACGAAGGATCCAGAAAGTCGAGCCGAAACTCCATCAGGTCCGAATCCGGGCGGCTCCTCAAAACGGCTGTTTCGAAGTCGCCGGGGGCGCACTCCCGGATAATGGTGCATATTTTTCCGTTGGGGGATGGGGACATGGGGGTGGCGCGGGGATGGCGCTTGTCGGGGGTGAATGGGCAGCGGCGTTCAGCTTGCTCCGATAAGGGAACGGCGGTTAGCCTCCGAGTCTAGCATAAGCCTTTTCCCAGCGCCAAGTTGACCGTTTCCCGGTTGACCGTTTCCCTGGGTGATCATCGCGCTCATCGGACCGGACCTCCTTCCTCTCGAAAGACCGTCGCGGTAAACCTCTCGACCCTGGCGCCTTTCTTCCAGGCCTGGAGGGACAGGCCCGCCTTCAGACAGGTCTGTTCCAGAAACTGCTCCGGGGACCAACCACGCTCGACCGCCACCTTGGGCAACAGGAGGCCTCGGCGATCCCCCTGGCTGACCAGCAGGCCATGGCTCCCCACCAGGATGTCGGCAGCGCCGCCGGCCTCGTCGAGCCCCGAGAGTACCGAGAGTTCAATTTCGGTGTGGGGCAGGTCCGTCAGGCTCAAGGGCCGAAACCTCGCGTCCTCGACCGCGGCGGAAACGGCACACTCCGCCACGGCCCGGTAGAGTGGCGTCAAGGGCCAGACGTAGCCGACGCACCCGCGCAGGCGCCCCCTGAGGTAGAGTGTGACGAATGCACCCCGTTTCCGGAGAAGTTCCAGAGCAGACGGCGGATCGGGCGCCGGCCTCACTCCCGACCGCAGGTAGGCGTCAATCGTAGAGCGGGCGGCCTTGAGGAGAAAGTCCCGCTCGGAATTATTGAGTGGGGACATCGCTCCGGCTTTTTTTCAGGAGGACGGGCTTCTCACTTCGGCTCGCCTGGCCGCGGATGCCGACTGCCTTCCAGAATTTGCGGAAATAGTCGACGGCCGAGGCCAGGGCGAGGATGACCGTCAGCCAGAGCGCGGCCAGGCTGAGCGGCTTCAACCAGAAGACAAGGTTGCTCAGGATGATGAGGGTGACGGCCAGTACCTGCGAGACCATCTTGATTTTCCCCAGCTCCGAGGCATTGATAGTGATTCCCTGGTTGGACGCGATGCTGCGGAGACCCGTGATGGCCAGTTCCCGCCCCACAATGATCACCACCATCCAGGCAGGCGCCCAACCGAGCTCCACCAGGGAAATGAATGCGGCCGAGATCAGCAACTTGTCTGCAATCGGGTCCAGGAGTATGCCGAGTGTGGTCACCTGCCGGCGCCGGCGGGCCAGGTAGCCGTCGAAGTAGTCGGTGATGGAGGCGCCGAGAAAGATCACGGTGGCCAGGATGATGGAGAGGCTTTCGACCTGCCGTTCCGGGTTATAGACGCGGGTGAGAAGAACAACCACCAGCAGCGGGACAGCGAAGATGCGGGACAGGGTCAGCAGGTTCGGAAGGTTCATGGAAAGAGTCTGATTTCTTTTGAGGCGGAATTCAACCGGAAAACAATTGCCTGGCTAGAAGCGTATGACGCCGCGCACCCGAACCCCATTGTACGACTTGCCCGTGGGGCGGGTCCGGCGTTCGGTTTCCAGGCTTATGGCGGCCGAGCGCCCCACGGCCATCCGGCCGCCCATCCGGTATCGCCGGCCCTGCCCGCGGGCCAGGCCCACCGCCGTGTAGGGAGTCAGCACTCCCCGGCCCTGCAGGGCCGAAATTCCGTAGCCGAACCGGGTATCCAGGCGGGTTACCGGGGCGTCCAGCATGGCCGGGTCGGCGGCGCTGATCTCCCAGAGGCGCTGCATGCCGTTGGTGGTGTCTCCCCAGGAGGGCGCCACCGTCACCGAGGGACCGTACCGGGAGGAACGAGGAGCATAGCGAATCCTGGCGCCGAAGCCCCACTCCTGCCGCGCACCCTGGTGCACGGCCAGCCAACGGCCGAAGCCCTCGGTGCTCCACCCCGCCGCCGGATTCCGGTAGCGCAGACCGGCGCCGAGTTCCAGGCCGGCGCCGGTCTCTCCGTCGCCGCCGTCGTGGCGCACGCCCACCTCTCCCCATGGCGTGAGCGAACCGCCGCCGGCAAACCGGTAATCGTGGCTGGCCTCGGTGCCCAAGCGCAACCGGCGCAGGCCGGCCGTCATCGCCGTGAACAGTCCTCCGTCCCCCTCGGCGTCAAGCTGCGCCAGCGCGGCCTCGCCCTTCAGCCTCAGGCGGGTCGACTCGTTGGCCAGGATGAGGCCGCTGACGCCCACCAGGCCGGAGTCCAGCGTCGCCCCGCTGGTTCGGGGATCCCCCACGACTTCGTCGGTGATGGTGATTTCCCCACGAGCGTGACCGACGGTCGCCCATATGTCCAGGTCGGGTGAGGGCGACCAGGCCAGGTAGGGATGGACACCCGTCATGCCCACGTCGTAGACGCCGCCTCCCGCGCCCGCGTGGTAGTCGAACTCCCCTGTCGAACGGGAAACGGACAGCCCGGCCAGCAGATTGGAACCGATCCTCACGTCGGCCCCGACGTGCACGCCCACGATCCCGCCGTTCCAGTCGACGGCGCCCTCCCGGCCGCCTCCCGACAGGTTGTTGTAATTTCCGCAGCCCCAGGCCGCGAAACGCCCGTTGCCGCCGTCGTCATCCCTGGAGGGAATCAGGAACGAGGGATCGCCCAGCACCTGTTCCAGGGGCAGCGGCTCGCCGCCCGTCCGGGTCCACCCGCTGGAGGTCGGCACCAGGTAGGGCGCCAGGTGGATGATCGGCTCCTCCGCCCCGGGGGGGTGATGCCCGAGATAACCTGATCCATGCGACACCTGACAGCGCTGAAAGCCAGAGCCCTTCCGATCTCCGGAAGGACGGTACGGTTCACCAGTTCAATGCGCCGCTCCACGTCGTCGGTGATGGTTCCCACCCCGGTATCGTCGTCCAGGGTGATCCCCACCGGATCGCTCAATTCCAGGCTGAACTGCTCGGTGGCCTCCACCACGTCTTCAGCCAGCGTGGTCACCGTGATGACTCCGCTGGTCTCCCCCGGCTGGAAGCTCAGCGTGCCCGAGGCCGCCCTAAAGTCCGAGCCCGCCAGCGCCGTCCCGTCCACCGTGCGGTAGCCGACCGTCACCACCCGACCGCTGGACGCATCCAGTTGCACCGGGAACTCGGCCGTGTCGCCTTCACTCACGGATGGCGCATCCTCGATCGTCAACCCCGGCAGTTCGTCGTTGTCGGTGATCCTCGCGGTTGCCGTCCCATCCGACACCGTGGCCCCCGAGGCTTCGCCCAACTCCATTGTGAAGCTCTCCTCCGCTTCCGGGATCTCGTCGTCCAGAATCGCCACCGAGAGGGTCTGCGCCGTCTCCCCGGGTTGGAACGTGACGGTGCCCGAGGCCGCCGTATAGTCCGAGCCCGCCAGCGCCGTCCCGTCCACCGTGCGGTAGCCGACCGTCACCACCCGACCGCTGGCCCCATCGAGTCGCACCGGAAACTCCGCCGTACCCCCTTCGACCACTGCCGGCGCGTCCTCGATCGCCAGCCCCGGCGGTTCGTCGTTGTCGGTGATCCTCCCGGTTGCCGTCCCGTCCGACACCGCGGCCCCCACGGCTTCGCGCAACTCCACCGTGAATCTTTCCTCCTCCTCCGAGATGGCGTCGTCCAGCAGGGCCACCGAGATGGTGAGCGCGGTCTCGCCGGGCTCGAAGCGCAGCCTCCCCGAGGTCTCGGTGTAGTCCGAGCCTGCCAGCGCCGTCCCGTCCACCGTGCGGTAGCCGACTGTTACCACCCGACCGCTGGACGCGCTCAGCCGCACCGGAAACTCGGCCGCGCCGCCTTCCACCACCGGCGGCGCATCGTCGATGACCAGCGCCGACAGCGGGGTGTCGCCGTCGATAATTGTCCCTCCTCCGGTATCGTCGGCCAGCGCCGCCCCCGACGGGTTGCTCAGGATCACCAGGAAGCTTTCGTCGGCCTCCTGCTCACCGTCGTCCAGGGTCGGCACCGAGATGGTCCGGACGGTTTCTCCTTCCGCGAAGGTCAAGCTGCCCGAGGCCGCCGTGTAGTCGGAACTCGCCACCGCCGTCCCGTCCACCGTCTGGAAGTCCACCGTCACCACCGCACCGCTCACCCCGATCAGTCGCACCGCGAACTCTGCCGTTCCCCCTTCGACCACCGGCGGGGCGTCGTCGATGGCCAGCACGGCCGGGTGGTCGTTGTCGATGATGGTCCCTTCCCCGGTGTCGTCGTTCAAGCCGGCTCCGGAGGAATTGCTCAGCATCACCGTGAAGCGCTCCTCCGCCTCCTGCTCGCCGTCATCCAGGGTCGGCACGAAGACGATCCGGGTTGTTTCGCCCGCCGGGAAGGTCAGCCTGCCCGCTACCGGGGTGTAGTCGGCGCGCGCCAACGCCGTGTCGTCGGCCGTGGCAAAGGCCACCGTGACCGTCTCGGCGGCGGCCGGGTTCAATCTCACCTCGAACCGGGCCGATTCGCCTTCCACGACCCGGGCGTTTCCGATGGACAACTCGGGCATGGTGGGGCCGCCGTCGTTGTCGGTGATGGTCCCTTCTCCCATGTCGTCGTTCAACATGGCCCCAGAGGGGTTGCTCAGGGTGACCGTGAAGCGCTCGTCCGACTCCTGCTCGCCGTCGTCCAGGGTCGGCACCCAGATGGTCTGCACCGCCTGCCCCGCCGTGAAGGTCAGCGTCCCCGATGTCGAGGTGTAGTCGTCGGGCGCCGTGGCCGTGTCGTCGGCTGTCGTATAGGACACCGTCACCGTCTGCGGGCTCGACGGCGCCAACCTCACCTCGAAGCGGGCCGTTTCCCCTTCCTCGACCCAGGCGTTTCCGATGGAAAGCGCCGGGAGTTCATTGTCGGTGATCGTCCCCACCGCGGTGTCGTCTTCCAGCCCGGCCCCCGACGGGTTGCTCAAGACCACCGTGAAGCCTTCCCGCATCTCCGGAACGGAGTCGTCCAAAGTCGATACCGGGATCGTCTGGGTTGTTTCTCCCACCGCGAAGGTCAGTGTGCCCGAGTCCGCCGTGTAGTCGGAACCTGCCTCGGCGGTGCCGTCCACCGTCTCGAAGTCCACCGTCACCGTCTCGCCGGCCTCCGCAGTCAAGCTCACCACGAATTCGGCCGTGCCACCCTCTTCGACCGAGGCATCGTCGATGGACAGGTTGACGGGAACGCCAACCTCGTCACCGTCACCAGGGCCGAACCCTCCGCCGCCACCAAATCCGCCGCCTCCGCCACCTCCGCCGCCGCCACCTCCGCCGCCGCCACCATCACCGTCGTTGTCGATGATGGTCCCCTCCCCGGTGTCGTCGTTCAGCGTGGCTCCGCCGGTGGGGCCGCTCAGGGTCACCACGAAGCGTTCCTCGGATTCCTGCTCGGAGTCGTCGATGGTCGTCACCGGGATGGTCATCATCGTCTGTCCCGCCGTGAAGGTCAGCGTCCCCATCGTCGAGCTGTAGTCGCCGGGCTCCGTGGCCGTGTCGTCCGCCGTGGCATAAGCCACCGTCACCGTCTGGTTGGCGGCCGGGAACAATCTCACCTCGAATTGGGCGGTGCCCCCCTCCTGCACGGACGCGTTTCCGATGGACAGTTCCGGCGTGGTGGGACCGCCGTCGTTATCGGTGATGGTCCCTTCTCCCATGGCCTGGTTCAGCCTGGCCCCCGAGGGGTTGCTCAGGGTCACCCTGAAGCGCTCGTCCGACTCCTGGTCACTATCGTCTATGGTCGGCACCGAGATGGTCATCATCGTCTGTCCCGGCGTAAAGGTCAGCATCCCCGATGTGGAGGTGTAGTCGCCGGGCTCCATGGCCGTGTCGTCCGAGGTGGCATAGGCCACCGTCACCGTCCGGTCGCTGGCCGGGGTCAACCTCACGTCGAACCGGGCCGTGCCCCCTTCCACGACGGGGGCGCGGGCGTTTCCCATGGAGAGCTCCGGCAGGTCGTCATCCGCAATGATCCCCTCCGCGGTGCCATCAGCCAGTTTGGCCCCCACGGGATTGCGCAGGGTCACCCTGAAGCGTTCCTCCGGCTCGTGGAAGTCGTCTTGCACGGTCGAGACCGAGATGGTCCGGACGATCTGTCCCGCCGCAAAGGTCAGCGTCCCCGAGTCCGAGGTGTAGTCGTCGTCCGCCACCGCGGTGCCGTCCGCCGTGGCGAACTCCACCGTCACATCCTCGTCTCGCGAGGTGCTCATCCTAACCTCGAACCGGGCCGTGTCCCCTTCCACAACCGGGACATCCGCGATCGACAGGCTGGGCAGGAAGGCATCGCCGTCGTCGTCGATGACCCGGACGGTCACCTTGGCGATCCCGTGCAGCCGCGGCGGACAGTTGCTGTTCTCGTCCCACACCTCGTGGGTGAACTCTATGACCTCATTCTCCTTGTCTGCGTCCTCAACCGCTTCGATCGAGATTCTTCGCGACCGGGTTGCCGCATTGGGGTTCTGCGTGTTGTCCACATCGATGTTCCAGCCGATCGACGGCGTCCACTTGATGCCGTTATAGCCTTCGGGCTCGTCATGGTGGTCGGGACGCTTCGATCCGTCGGCGTGCACGAAGCAAAACCATCCGTCGGCGGCCGGTTGCCTGGTCAACCACAAGTTGTAGCTGCCCCTTTCCCCTTCTACGATCTCCAGAACCTGGTGCGACACCGCCACCGTCCCGTCCCACGTGTGGATGGGGGCATCGTCCTGGGCCTGGACCGGCGGAGCCGCTACGCCTGCCAACAGCAGCAACAATGGGATGGCGAAGGCTGCCGGACTCCGCCCGCGGGAGAGTAGAGACAGGCGCAGTCTTCGGGTGTGCTTCAGCACTGGGTTTCCCTCGAGACTACGGCGGGAGTGCGGGCTCTGCCGCTTCCACGGGACAGGCAGCAGGCGGGGGCAGGTGCGTCCCGGAGAGCCCTTTCCCCTTCAGGGCGCAGGGCGACACCGGAACGCAGCCGTGACTGCGCTCTTCGGTCGCGAGCACTCATTGAACAAGGAAAAACTGCCTGCGCCATTGCCGCGCCCCTGGCGAGAAATGCAGGCTATGGAGTGTGCACCATCCAGCGAATCATACAATATCTAGCGTACAAATACAGAGAACGTGCGAACAAGGGCAGAATTGTTGTGTGCATTGGGCGAAGGAGAGAGACTTCCACAGGCTGATGCCCGCGACAATGTGCTGACGCCGCGGTTGCGAGGGTCAGAGCATCCCCAGTTGCAGCTTGGCGGCTTCCGACATCTTGGCCGGACTCCAGGGCGGGTCCCAAACCAGCTCGACCTGGGCGGAGGACACGCCCTCGGCCCCGGCGACCCTGGATTCGACCTCTCCCGGCAGGGTGCCGGCCACCGGACAGGCGGGAGAGGTGAGGGTCATTTGAATCTTGACGGCACTGGAGGGGTCGATATCGATCTCGTAGATGAGTCCGATCTCGTAGATGTTGACGGGAATTTCGGGGTCGTAAACCGTTTGCAGCGCCTCGATGATCCGCTGTCTCAGATCTTCCGAGGGAGGGGACTCGAGCGGGGGGGAGTCGGTGTTCATGGTTGCATCCTCAAATTTTGGATTTTCGATTGCAGATTTTCGATTTGAGGCAAAATCAGATGTCCTTCCTCTCCAAATCAACAATCAGAAGTCTGAAATCAACAATTCATTGCTTGTCGGTCTGACCCACAACCTCGGTAGGCGTCCGGCACGTTCGCTGTCGCTTACTCGGTCGTGATCGGCTGCTGCCGGTTCTGCAGGGCGGCCTTGACCGTATGCCAGGCCAGGGTGGCGCACTTGACCCGGACCGGAAAGGCGGCCACCCCGGCAAAAGCCACCAGTTTCCCGAGGTCTTCCGGGGGCTCGATCAAGCGGCCGGTCACCAGGTCCTGGAACTGGCCAAACACCGTCTGGAGGAGACCGGCTTCCCCGCCCTTCAGCAACTCGGTCATCATGGAGGCGGAAGCGGTGGAGATGGCGCAACCCTTGCCCTCGAAACGAATCTCCCGGACGACGTCCCCGTCAAGCCGGAGGGATACCGCCACCCGATCGCCGCAGAGGGGATTGTGGCCCTCGGCCCTGTGGGTGGCATGTTCCAGGCTCCCGAAATTGCGCGGCCGTCGGGTGTGGTCCAGGATTACCTCCTGGTAGAGGTCCATCAACTCGGACATGAGCCAAAGATCTCCCTGACCTTGCGGACGCCGTCCGCCAGCCGGTCCACCTCCGCGTGAGAGTTGTAGAGTCCGAAGGAGGCGCGAGCCGTGGCCGGCAGGCCCAAGCGCTCCATCAGCGGTTGGGCGCAGTGATGGCCTCCGCGAATGGCGATCCCCTCCTGGTCCAGAATGGTCCCGATATCATGGGGGTGGGCCCCCTCGACCACGAAGGAGAGCACGCCCGCCTTGCGTCCGGCTCGACCGACGATGCGAACGCCCGGGACCGAGGCGAGCGCTTCGGTGGCGTGAGACAACAGCTCACTCTCGTGTGCGGCAATGCACTCCAGGCCGACGGCGCCCAGGTAGTCCAGGGCGGCTCCCAGTCCGATGACCCCGACGATATCGGGCGTCCCCGCCTCGAACCGATAGGGGATCTCCTTGTAGCTGGTGCGCTCGAAGGAGACCGAACGGATCATCTCGCCTCCGCACTGGTAGGGCGGCATGGTTTCCAGCAGCGACGATTTTCCGTAGAGAACGCCCACTCCGGTGGGACCGTAGACCTTGTGTCCCGAAAAGGCATAGAAATCGCAGTCCAGCGCCTGGACGTCCAACTGGAAGTGGGGAGCGGCCTGGGCTCCGTCCACCAGCACCGGGATCTCCCGGCGACGGGCCATCCGAACCATTTCGGCCACGGGGTTGACGGTGCCCAAGGCATTGGAAACGTGGGCGATGGCCACCAGGCGGGTTCGGGAGCCGAGAGCCCGTTCAAAGGCCTCCAGGCGGACTTCGCCGTTGTCGTCGATGGGCGCCACCCGCAGGACCCCGCCCTTTTCCTCGCAGATCCTCTGCCAGGGCACGATGTTGGAGTGGTGCTCCAGGGTCGAGACCAGGATCTCGTCTCCCGCCTCGAGCCTTTGGCGAGCCAGGGTGCCGGCCACAAGGTTGATGGCCTCGGTGGTTCCCCTGACGAAGACGACCTCGCGGGACTCCCGGGCGTTGATGAACCGCTGCACTTTGCAGCGAACCTCTTCGTAGGCCTCGGTGGCTTCCAGGCTGAGGGCGTAGAGGCCCCGGTGAATGTTGGCGTAGCCCTCCCGATAGAAGGCATTCATGGCTTCGATCACCGGAGTCGGCTTCTGAGTGGAAGCGGCGCTGTCGAGATAGACCAGCGGTTTGCCGGCGGTCCGGCCGGAAAGGATGGGGAAGTCCCGGCGCAGCCGGTCGACGTCCAGCGGCGGCGCGGCCGTTTGAGCCGATGACGTGGTTGCCCGCCTCATCCGAGTCACTCCTTGGATCCCTTCTCCGCCAAGCGGTGAAAAAGTGTCTTCTCCAGCCGGGCGCGAATGGGTTCGATTCGGATCTGGGAGGCAACGTCGTTGGCAAAGGCAAAGGTCAGGAGCTGGCGGGCGGCCTCACGGCCGATCCCGCGCGACTGCAGATAGAAGACGGCCTCGGCGTCCAATTGCCCGATGGTGGCCCCGTGGGTGCATTTCACGTCGTCGGCATAGATCTCCAACTGAGGATTGGTGTTGACCAGGGCCTCCTCGGAGAGCAGCAGATTCTGGTTGGTCTGCTTCGAATCAGTCTTCTGGGCGTGGGGTCGCACGATGATCCGGCCGTTGAAGACCCCGCTGGACCGGTCGTCCAGGATCCCCTTGTAGAACTCGAAGCTGTTGCAATGGGGCTTGGCGTGTTCGATGGAGGTGTGATTGTCCACGTGCTGTTTGCCGGTAGTGAGGGAGAAGCCGTTCAAGGTGGCCTCGGCTCCCTCGCCATCCAGGACCGCGTTGACGTGGTTGCGGACCAGCGCTCCCCCCAGGGAGATGGAATGGGAGGACACGTTGGCGCTACGTTCGAGATGGAATTGCAGGGTGGCGATGTGGAAGGCCCTGAGGCTCTCCTGCTGCAGCTTGTAATGCTCGATCACCGCCCCCTCCCGGGCTACCAGTTCGGTCACCGCGTTGGTGAAGTAAAGGGAGTCGGCCGCACCCGAGTAGGTTTCCACGATGCGGGCCTGGCTGTTGGCGCCTGCCAGCACCAGGCAGCGGGGATGGGAAACCAGCGGCTCCCCTTCCCCTCCAGAACAGAAATGCAAGTGAATCGGCTGCTCCACCACGGTGTTCCTGGGGAGATGGACCAGAGCGATATCCTGCAGGAAGGCCGTATTCAGGGCAGCGAAGGCTTCCTCCCCGTCTCCGGCATAGCAACCCAGCGCTTCCTGAACGGAAGGACCCCGGCCGTTGAGGAACTCCGTCAGGCCCTGAACCCGAACGCCCGGTGGCAGGTCGCCAAGAGAAGAGTGTTCCGGGGAGAAGCGTGCGTTCAGGAACACCAGGCGGCAGGCCGAGGATTCGTCTCCCGTCAGGGAGTCCAGCTCGGCCGGGGCCGGCCGGGAGTCCGAGGCGCCGGCATGAGCAAAGGCGGTCCGCGTCAGCGGCGAGAGCCTGGTAAAACGCCAAGCCTCATCATGGGTGGTCGGGAACCCGAGTCGGGCAAAGCGCCCGATTGCCGCCCGGCGCTTTTCCGTCAGCCAGGGCGGATCCATGTCTGCCCGGCGGCGCGCAAGGGAGGCGAACTGCGAGAGATAGCGTTCCTGCTCGGGGGCCAATTCAGCCAGGTTTCGATTCATGGTGGTCTCTCGGACTAGCTCCCCGGCGTCACGGCAACCTGAGATTCGATCCAACCGTAACCCCTGGCTTCCAGTTCGAGGGCCAGATCCTTGTCCCCCGACTTGACGATCTCTCCGCCCGAAAGCACATGCACGCGATCGGGCACGATGTAGTTCAGCAACCGCTGGTAGTGGGTGATGACCACGATGGCGCGGTCGGGTTGGCGCAGGGCGTTGACGCCGTCGGCAACCGTCTTGAGAGCATCGATGTCGAGTCCCGAGTCGGTTTCGTCCAGGATGGCCAGGGTCGGATCGAGCACCGCCATCTGAAAGATCTCGTTTCTCTTCTTCTCGCCGCCCGAGAAACCCTCGTTGACGGAACGGCTGATGAAGCTCTGGTCCAGGTTCACCAGCTTGATCTTCTCCCGAACGACCTTCATGAATTCCATGGCGTCCAACTCGTCCTGGCCCCGGTGCTTGCGGACGGCGTTCACGGCGGCTTTCAGGAAATAGACATTGCTCACTCCGGGGATCTCGACCGGATACTGAAAGGCCATGAAGACGCCTTCACAGGCGCGCTCCTCGGGCTCCATCTCCAACAGGTCCCGTCCCCGATAGAAAACCCTGCCCCGGGTGACTTCGAAACTCTCGCGGCCCGCCAACACCTGGGCCAGGGTGCTCTTTCCCGACCCGTTGGGACCCATGATGGCGTGCACTTCCCCCGCCGCCACTTCCAGGTTCACCCCTCTCAGGATGGGCTTCCCCTCCACTTCAGCGTGCAAATTTTCAATCTTCAGCACTGCGTTCCCTTTCCTCGCTTGAATTTCTTGATTCGAAACAGCGGAATTTCGGATTGTAGAATTCCGATGATTTCAGAATCCTCGATCTCAATCGGGACAACCGAATGGGACTCGAATCCAAAATCTCAAATCTACAATCAACAATTCATTGCCTGCCGGATTGAGGCACGGCCGCGGCGGCCGCTCTCTCTTCCGGCGCGTCAGTCCGTTACCCTACGCTGCCTTCCAGGCTGACGCCCAGCAGCTTGCGAGCCTCGACCGCGAACTCCATGGGCAGCTCGCGAAAGACCTCCTTGCAGAAACCGTTCACGATCATGGAGACGGCGTCTTCGGCCGAAATGCCCCGCTGCTTGCAGTAGAAAATCTGGTCCTCCCCGATCTTCGAGGTCGAGGCTTCATGCTCCATCTGAGCCGTACTGTTCTTGACCTCGATGTAGGGAAAGGTGTGGGCGCCGCAGGCATCCCCCATGAGCATCGAGTCGCACTGGGAATAGTTGCGGGCCCCGGAGGCGTTCTTGAGAATCTTCACCGCCCCCCTGTACGTGTTCTGGCCATGGCCCGCCGAAATCCCCTTGGAGACGATGGTGCTCCGCGTGTCCCGGCCGATGTGGATCATCTTGGTTCCGGTGTCGGCCTGCTGGAAATTGTTGGTCACCGCCACCGAGTAGAACTCGCCGATGGAGCGGTCCCCCTGCAGGAGACAGCTGGGATACTTCCAGGTGATGGACGAGCCTGTCTCCACCTGGGTCCAGGAGATCTTGGAATCCACTCCCCGGCACTTGCCCCGCTTGGTGACAAAGTTGTAGATGCCTCCCTTGCCCTGCTTGTCCCCGGGATACCAGTTCTGCACGGTCGAGTACTTGATCTGGGCCCGGTCCAGGGCCACCAGCTCGACCACCGCCGCGTGGAGCTGATTCTCATCCCTGCGGGGCGCCGTGCAGCCCTCCAGGTAGCTCACGGTGCTGTCGTCGTCGGCAATGATCAGGGTGCGTTCGAACTGCCCTGTGTCCTTGGCGTTGATGCGGAAGTAGGTGGACAGCTCCATGGGGCAGCGAACCCCCTTGGGGATGTAGCAGAACGACCCGTCGCTGAAGACCGCCGAGTTTAGGGTGGCGAAAAAGTTGTCCGTATAGGGAACCACCGACCCCAGGTACTGCTTCACCAGCTCAGGGTGGTTCAGCACGGCTTCCGAGAAGGAACAGAAGATGATGCCCAGCTCCGCCAGCTTCTCGCGGAAGGTGGTGGCCACCGACACGCTGTCGAAGACGGCATCCACGGCCACGCCGCTCAGGCGCTCCTGCTCCTGCAGGGAAATCCCCAGCTTCTCGTAGGTCCGCAGCAGCTCGGGATCGACCTCCTCCAGGCTCTTGGGGCCTTCCTTGCCGCTCTTGGGGGCGGCGTAATAAATGATGTCCTGGTAATCGATCGGCGGGTAATGGACGTTGTGCCAGGCCGGCTCTTTCATGGTGAGCCAGTGCCTGTAGGCCCGCAGCCGCCAATCCAGCAGAAAGGAGGGCTCGTTCTTTCTGGACGAGATGGTGCGGATGACCTCTTCGTTCAGCCCCCGGGGAATGGCATCGGCCTCGATGTCGGTGACGAACCCGTATTTGTATTCCTGGTTGGCCAGTTCTTGAATGGTTTCGTTGGCTGAGGGCATGTTGACTCCTTGAGCGTCATCGGCGCTCCCCGGCCGACCGGGCAACGAAAGGTCGGCGGGGACAGCGCTCAAGCGCTTGGATCGCCCGGCAGCTGGACCAGCTGCAGGGGGTTCTCTTCCCTTTCCGTTTGGCTGCGAGTCGGGTGCTTTTCCGGATTCGAGCTCGGCGGCCCCAGGCCGTGGAGGCTCATCTTGGCCACCGTCATCCGTCTCAGCATCAGCACTACGCTGTCACTGAGCAACTGGAGCGGACTCTTGATGGTGCACTTCTCGAACTGCAGGCAGTAGCCCGTCTCCGAAACGCAACTCGTCATGGAGAAGGGCCCTTCGATCGATTCGATCACCTCGGCTGCGTTGATCAGATGGGCGGGCCGACCCAAGGCGTACCCCCCGCGGGTCCCCTGGTGCGACACCACGATCCCGCTCTGCGCCATCCTTTGAAGCACCTTGGCCATCAGGTGGGGCGGGATGTTGTAGGATCGGGCGATTTCGCGCGCGCTCCAGGCAACCCGGCCCGAACCCTCGGCCAGGTGGATAAGGGCCATCAGCGCGTAGTCTGTTTTTTTTGAAAGTCTTAACATCGACCGCCCATATCGGACCTAATTGGTCCGGTTTAGTGTCTCCATTATCCGGACTCCGCCGGCGGAAGTCAACCCTTATCCACCCTTATCCATTGAGGGGTAATCCACGAAGGTCCAAAAAAGAAATCCACGAAGGGGCACGAAAGACTACGAAGGACCACGAAGAAAGACACTATAGGGAAAAACGAAGTTATTGGGAGGGAAGTAACAACCGAGTCACGTATGGGAAAATGGTTCATTAACATGGATGTACAGGATGCACAGGATTTTTTCCGGAGACGGCTGGCTTGTAGTCCTGGACATCCGCAAATCCCCAGGCGATCATCGCCCGACTCAGCCTCTCGTGCAGCAGCCTCCCATGCCGATTATCCTGTCCATCCTGTACATCCATGTTCAACAAATAGATAAAGCCGGACCAAGGGGACATGGTTCTTGTTCCGGATATCCCATTACCATCCGTTGCTACGCGTTCCATTCATCCGGGCCTGTCGTAGGACCGGGCTGGACAGGTTCTCGGGTATCGCCTCGCTCGACTGTTGGCAATTGAGCACGTAAACAGGGTTGGGGTGTTGCATCCAGGTCACATGGGCCGTCCGGGGTGGATCCCTGGAACAAGCTTGTAAGGCAGCGGTTATCAATGACTTGACCACAGAGCCCCTCTCTTTGGCAAGAGACTTGCTGGGAATTCCCTACGTATCTGCCCGGTCGGAAAAAACCCGCCCCTATGGAATCCCAACACACCCTGGCTGCCCCCATCGAGTTCTCCGGCTTGGGCTTGCACACTGGAGAGTCGGTGCAGGTGAGAGTCGTGCCTGCTCCTCCCGACACCGGACTGGTGTTTCGCCGGGCTGACCTGGACGACTTCGAGATCGAGGCCGTGGTGCAGAACGTGGCCCGGGTAGCCTATGCCACCACCTTGATGAAGCAGGGGGTCCTGATTTCCACCGTTGAGCACCTGCTCTCATCGCTCTACATCTTCGGTGTGGACAATGCCCTGATAGAGATCGACAACCTGGAAGTCCCCATTCTGGACGGGAGCGCCCTGGAGTTCGTGAAAGAGATCACCCGCACCGGCCTCCAGCAGCAGTCCGCTCGGCGCCGGTATCTGCGAGTGGAAAAATCACTGGAGATTCGAGACCGCGACCGGACCATCGCCGTTCATCCCGCCGACCGCTTTCAGATCAGCTATACCATCGACTTCGACCATCCCATGATCGGTCGCCAGAGCTTCGACTTCGAGGCCTCTCCCGAGGTCTTCTCCAAGGCGGTGGCCCCGGCACGCACTTTCGGATTCTACCGGGAAGTGGAAGAGTTGAAGAAAAAGGGCCTGGTTCGCGGAGGCTCGCTGGACAACGCCATTGTCCTGACCGACCGGGGAATCCTGAACGGCACTCTGAGGTTCGAAGATGAATTTGTCCGCCACAAGGTGCTGGACGGCATTGGCGATCTGGCATTGATCGGCAGGCCGCTACTGGCCCGCGTGGTGGCCCACAAGGCGGGTCACGCCCTGCACACCCACCTGGTGACCCGCATTCTGAGCGATCCCTCCTGCTACAGCGAAACGACGCATACGCCGTCGCGCGGCAGCGGAAGCGATGTCGACCTCCCTCGGGAGAGCCAGTGCGTTTAGGCGCCCGGCAATTGATCCGACGTCTACGGAAATGCCGAAAGAATGGCCCAGCGCAAGAACCCATTTTTCTTCTATTGGCCTTTCAAGAAAGCTATAGAATATTGGAACTACAGCTAGGAGAATGCGGACCGTGCCCAAGCGTCTGACATACAAATTCACCATTGGAGCCTTCAATCCTGAGAGCATCCCCATGTCGCGATTGTCGGAATACATGTCCGATCTGGCGAGCTTGCTGGGTGAACCCTCGAGCGTTCATTTCTCAGGAATCGAGTCAGGCAGTACCGTTCTCCGCGTGGATGTTGACACCGAAGCCATACCCAAGGTCACACGACGAGTAGAGCAGGTTGCCAGCGATAATGTGCCCGACGATATCAAGAAGCACCTTGATGCCCTCGACAAACGATTGGAGGAAGACAACGCCACGGGTTCACTGGCTGCATGCACCGATGATGACGCCAGTGCCCTTGTGATCGCATTCCCCGGCTGTGAGCGACCGAAGCCAATCGATTATGGTGTGGTCCGAGAGCGCGGCACAATTGACGGCGTTCCGTTCAGCATAGGTGGTAGAGACAATACAGTACATATTCAGTTGCTGGACGGGACCAAAGCTTACACCGGCATCGATCTCAGCCATGGACTGGCGATTAAAATCAGCGATGCGAAATGCCTGCTAAGAAGGGCAGTTCGGTTGCACGGAGAGGGCCGCTGGCAGCGGAATCCCGATACCGGCAAATGGGATCTCAAACATTTCAAAGTCGATAGCTTCGAAATTCTAGAGGACGTTCCCCTGGCTGAAACGGTTGCGGAGCTGCGCCGCGTAAAAGGCAGCGGATGGGCTGATCTGGAAGATCCGCACCAAGTTCTCAGAGACTTGCGTGAGGGTGAAGAAAGCGTGCACTAGATGGCCGTTTTCGATGCCTCTTTTCTAATCCTCCTACTGCATCCCGACGTTCAAGCCCCAATTGACCCGGAGACCGGAACAGCCGTCGAACATGCCCACGACCGCATTGAACATTTGGTCGCAACCTTAGAGAAGAAAAAGGAGAAGATAATTATTCCAAGCCCTGCACTGGCTGAATTCCTGGTCAAAGCCGACCGTGCGGGAGCAACCTACCTTGGGACCATGGAGGGCAAACGCTTTCTAAGAGTCGCCTCCTTCGATAAACGGGCTGCCGTCGAGCTTGCAACGATGACTCGCGAAGCATTGGCCCAGGGCGACAAGAGGGGTGGTTCCGACGAACCTTACCAGAAGGTCAAGTTCGACCGACAGATCATCGCAATCGCCAAAGTCGAAGGCGAAAACACTTTCTATTCTAACGATGTCACATTGAAGACATTTGCGGAACGCGCCGGCATCAGACTTGTGACCATTGCCAAACTGGATCTGCCGGAAGAATCAAAACAGGGGGTTCTTGATTTCCCCCATCCGTCGAGCCCAAACAGTAAGACTCAGTGATGCTAGATCCCGGCTACATCCGAAAAAACCCCGAGTTGGTGCGTCGAAAGATTGCCCAGCGGCACACCCCGGTGCCTCTGGAGGCTGTGGAGGACCTCGATCGGCAGCGACGGCAATTGCTGCAGGAGACCGAGGAGCTCAAGCACCGCCGCAACCGGAACAACCAGGCCATCACCGCCCTGAAGAAGGCGGGAGAGGACGCCGCCGGCAAGATTGCCGAGATGAAGGAGCTGTCGCTTCGGATCAAGCAGCTGGACGAAAAACTGCGGTCTTGCGAGGAAGAGCTGAAGCGCCAGCAACTGGCCCTGCCCAACCTTCCCGACGACAGCGTTCCGGTCGGCGCCGACGCCTCCGCCAACGTCGAAATCCGGGTCCACGGCCGCAAGCCCGACTTTGACTTTCAACCCCGTGCCCACTGGGACCTGGGGCCGGACCTGGGCATTTTGGACCTGGAACGCGCCGCCAAGATCGCCGGGGCCCGGTTCAACCTCTATACGGGAGCGGGGGCCTGCCTGGAAAGGGCCTTGATCAACTTCATGCTGGACGTGCACACCCGGGAACACGGCTATTTGGAGGTTCTACCCCCCTTCATGGCCAACTCGACCAGCATGACCGGAACCGGTCAACTCCCCAAGTTCTCCGGAGATCTGTTCAAGGTGGAAGGTACCGACTACTGGCTGGTGCCCACGGCCGAAGTCCCGGTCACCAACATTTTCGCGAGGGAAACGCTGCAGGGGGCCCAACTGCCGATTCGGCTGACGGCCTACACTCCCTGCTTCCGCAGCGAAGCCGGAGCCCACGGCAAAGACACTCGGGGACTCATTCGCCAGCACCAGTTCAACAAGGTGGAGTTGGTCAACTTCACCCGACCCGAGGAGTCCTATGCCGAGTTGGAAATCCTGACTCGGAGCGCCGAGGAAATCCTCCGCCGCCTCGAGCTCTCCTACCGAGTGGTCACCCTCTGCACCGGCGACCTGGGCTTCGCCGCCGCCAAGACCTACGACCTGGAAGTCTGGCTGCCGGGCCAGCAGGCCTACCGGGAGATTTCCTCCTGCAGCAACTTCGTGGACTTCCAGTCCCGCCGGGCCAACATCCGTTTCCGGCGGGAACGCGGGGCCAAACCGGAATTCGTGCACACGCTCAACGGATCGGGTCTGGCCGTGGGACGCACCTGGGTCGCCCTGATCGAAAACCACCAGCAATCGGACGGCAGCGTGGTGATCCCCCCCGCCCTCCGGCCCTACCTGAACGGATTGGAAAGGATCGTCCCGGGACAGCCCGGACTGGATTGACCTGATTCCAATGACTCGTCTCAGGCCGGCCCCCGGCCCGAGCCCGGCTTGCGCCAACGGCGCCAGGCCGCAGGCGCCTTCCGGCGACGGAGTGCAGTCTTTCTTCGTGTCCCTTCCCGGTCCTTCGCGCCCCTTCGTGGATAACTCTTTTTGACGGCGGCCGGATCACTCCACCAGCACCAGCGGCTCCCCCGCGTTGACCGCCTGGCCCTCCGCCACCCGAACGGCCTGAACCCTGCCCGATTTGGGAGACCCCAGCTCGTTCTGCATTTTCATGGCTTCCACCACCACCAGCCCCTGTCCCCGGCTTACTTTTTCTCCTTCGGCCGCCAGGATCCTGACCACCTTGCCGGGCATGGGAGCCGACACGGCCGCGGGTCCGGCGGCTTGGGTCCTTGCAGAGGTCGAGGGGCCGTCCCGGCGCGGGTCGACCAGGCCCACCTGGAAACTCTCTCCATCCACGAGAACCTGAAATCCACCGGCATTCGGACTCACGCTGACGTCGTGGGAGCGGTCTTCCAGAATCAGGGAAAAAGCGGCGTCCGACAACTGTGAGACGTCGACTTCAAGAGATTTCTCCCCGAACTCCACCCGAACCCGATCTCCGGAACGTTTCAGGCGCAACTTTCGGGGCCGCCCGTCCAGCACCAGCTCATAAGTGGCCTCGACCTGATCCACCGGCGCCTCCTCCTCTTCTACTCGAAGCCTATCTCCGCAACTCGTTCCAGCGTCCCCACAGCTTCCAGGGGCTCTCCCGCGGGGCCGTACGGCCGGCGTCGGAAGCTCGAGCGTGGCCGGCATAGAGGGCGGCGCCAATGGCCGCCACCTCCCGCAACTCTTCCCGGCCAGGCGAGGGCTGGTCGGGGCGATAGAACTTTTCGATGAAGTCTGTGCTGAGTTCCGCCGACAGGAATTTCGGGTGGGCCAGGATGGTCCGGAAAAAGGGAATGGTCGTCTTGATTCCCGAAATCCGGTACTCGCCCAGGGCCCGATCCATGCGGCTGATGGCCTCGGAGCGGGTTTCCGCCCAGGTCACCAGCTTGGACAGCATCGGATCGTAATACACGGGGACTTCCCAACCCTGGTAGATCCCGCTGTCTTCGCGGACACCGGGCCCGGAGGGCTGCCGCAGGCTCCGGATCAGGCCCGGCGAGGGCAGGAAGCCCTTCTCGGGATCCTCGGCATAGATGCGGCATTCCAGCGCGGCTCCGCGCCAGGACACCTCCTCCTGACTCAGCCCCAGGGGTTGGCCGGCGGCAATCTGAATCTGTTTTCTGACCAGGTCCAGGCCGGTGACCATCTCGGTGACCGGGTGCTCGACCTGGAGCCGGGTGTTCATCTCCAGGAAATAAAAATTCTGTTGCGAATCCACCAGGAACTCAACGGTCCCGGCATTGCGATAGCCGCAGGCTTGAGCCATGCTGACGGCGGCCTGTCCCATGCTGTCCCGCAAGCCCTCGGTCATGACCGGCGAAGGGCACTCCTCGATGACTTTCTGATGGCGCCGCTGTATGGAGCACTCCCGCTCTCCCAGGTGAACGGTGTTGCCACGGCTGTCGGCCAGAACCTGAAACTCGATATGGCGGGGGCTCTGGAGGTATTTCTCCAGGTAGACCGACGGATCCCCGAAGGCGCTCCGGGCTTCGGAGCTGGCGTCCCGCAGGGCCGAGGCCAGACGGTCGGGGGAGGTCACCAGCCTCATCCCCTTGCCCCCTCCGCCGGCCGCTGCCTTGACCAGGATCGGGAACCCGATGTCCCGGGCCGCACGTTCCGCTTGCGCCCCATCCCCGAGCTGCGGTCCCGTGCCCGGAACCACCGGCACCCCCGCCTGCGCGGCCAATCTTCGGGCAGCCGTCTTTTCCCCCATCAGCTCCATGGCTCTTGGCGGAGGACCGATGAAGCAGATCCCACGGTCCTGACAGCGGCGGGCAAATTCGGCGTTTTCGGCCAGAAACCCGTAACCGGGGTGGATGGCTTCCGCACCGCTGACCTCGGCCGCCTGCAGGATCCTGTCCATGTTCAGATAGCTTTCCACCGAGGGAGAAGCACCCAGGCCGCGGGCCTGGTCGGCCAGGCGCACATGCAGGGCCGCGCGGTCACAGTCGGAGTAGACCGCCACGGTTTCGATTTTCATCTCGCGGGCGGTGCGCATGACACGGACAGCGATCTCACCCCGGTTGGCGATCAGAATCTTGGAAAACATGGTCGCAATGGGTCTGCTGAACCGACCCTTCCCCCGTGAAACCTCCATCGGAGATCTTATTTCTGAGACAGGACACTATCGACAAACGCCTCCACCTGCCTTCGAGAGGCGGGGTCCAGAGGGAAACGCCGAGCGAAGAGAGGCTCCAGCGCATCCACCTCGGAGGCCTTCCCGTCCGGCAGCTTCAGAAAAAAGCTCAGATAGGAACGGTGGACCCCCGGGAATCGGGCTTTCAGATAGAGGTGGCCGGCAACCAGTGCGGCATTCTTCCGGACCCCTGAGGCCAGGGAGTCCTGGTTCGAGGGAACGGCAGGGCCGGGAAAGACCACCAGCCCGTCGGTCGAACGCCGTACAGTCTCATGCAGCAGCACGAAAAAGGAGTGTGCCGCCTCCAGACGGCTCTCCGGCAGTGGGGTCAGAACGTGAAACAAGACCTCGCCGCCCTGTTCCACCGGCACGCCTAGACCTCTTTCCTTCATCACCGGGGTCAGAAACACCTTGAACTCGTTCACTCCTGACCTGGCGGCCCACGGCTCCAGGATGCTCATGCCCCGGGACTTCCAGAAGCTGGTAAACCACTCCACTCCCTGTTGATCCCATTCACTGCGGGCCTCGCGATAAATCATGTAGAAACGGGAGTGTTCCTCCTCCAGCCAACCGGCGAACCGCTTGGCGAAATCCTGCTCCTGAGGGGCCTGGAAGTGGTTTCTGAAGACCGGGATCAACCTGCGGCTGTTGCCGAACATCAAGGGCTCCTTCCTGCGTTTGCCCTTGACGCCGGCCGGAACGGTCCGGGTGCGAAAATCGTAGTCGATCAGGGCCAGGGCTTGCTTGAAGGATGCAAGGTCATCCGCCAGGAAGGGAGCCCGGATCAGAAAGCGAAGGCGAGGGCGTTGCCGGTATCGCTGCTCCAAGGCCGCGGCCTCCCGGTCCAGCCCGGTCTCCCCCACCTCCAGGTCCCGCTTCGCCTGGCCCATCCGTCGAACGTAGTCCTCGGAGAAGAGATTGAAGCGGTCCCCCGGCAGGTTGAAGTGGGCCAGGGTGTGATAGATCACGTCCAGGTGCGGGTCGGTCAGGATCCTGATCTGGCTGGAACTGACGGCGGCAAGCGGCAGACGGCCCCAGAGCAGCACGGCCGCCAGTGCCAGAAATCCCAATAGGATGGAGTTTTTTGGACGGAACATCGTCAAGAGCCAGCCAGGTTGCCGCCTACGCGGCTCAGAGCAATTTGAGCATCCCTATCCATGGGCTGACGCCCACGGCTAAGTGCTGCCGCCGCCTTGGCGGCTGTCTGGAACCCCGGGCCGATGCCCGGGAGATGATCATTTCTTCACTCTCCACTACAGCGGAATGTTCCCGTGCTTCTTCGGCGGGGTGGTGTCTCGCTTGTTTTCCAACATGGCCAGGGCACGGATCAACTTTCGACGGGTCTCACGCGGGGGGATCACCTCGTCGACAAAGCCCATCCCCGCCGCAACGTAGGGATTGGCGAACTTCTCCCGGAATTCCTCGACCCGCCGTTCCGTTTCCGCTTTCAGATCCTCGGCCGCCGCCAGTTCCTTGCGGTAGACGATCTGGACCGCGCCGTCGGGTCCCATCACGGCGATCTCGGCGGTTGGATAGGCATAATTGATGTCGGTACGGAGATGCTTGGAGGCCATCACGCAGTAGGCGCCCCCGTATGCCTTCCGGGTGATCACCGTGATCTTGGGGACGGTCGCCTCGGCAAAGGCATAGATCAACTTGGCTCCATGCTTGATAATCCCCCCGAATTCCTGAGAGGTTCCGGGGAGAAACCCGGGGACGTCTTCGAAGCAAATGAGCGGGATATTGAAGGCATCGCAAAAACGAACGAACCGGGCGGCCTTGATGGAGGCATCGATATCCAGGCACCCTGCCAGAACCGTCGGCTGGTTGGCCACCATCCCTACCGGGCGGCCTCCCAACCGGGCAAATCCAACCACGATATTGCGGGCGAAAAGCGCCTGGACTTCCAGGAAGCCTCCGTCATCCACCACCGCGCCAATGATCTCCTTGACGTCGTAAGGCTGATTGGACTCGGCCGGAATCAGGCTGTCGAGCCTCTCCTCCGAGCGGTCCAGGGGATCCCGGGTCTCTTTGCGAGGAGGGCTCTCCATGTTGTTGGAGGGCAGATAGGAGAGCAACTCCCTGATGAAACGGCAACATTCCCGATCGTCCTCCACGGCGAAATGGGCCACGCCGCTGCGGGAATTGTGGGTCATGGCCCCTCCCAGGTCTTCCTTCGAGACCTCCTCGTGGGTCACCACCTTGATCACCTCGGGGCCGGTGATGAACATGTAGCTGCTCTGCTTGACCATGACCACAAAATCGGTGATGGCGGGTGAGTAAACCGCCCCTCCGGCGCACGGACCCATGATGGCCGAGATCTGGGGGACCACCCCCGATGCCAGGGTATTGCGCAGGAAGATGTCGGCATAGCCGGCCAGCGAGACCACGCCCTCCTGGATTCGGGCGCCCCCGGAATCGTTGAGACCGATGACGGGGGCTCCGGCCTTCATGGCCAATTCCATGACCTTGCAGATCTTGGCCGCGTTGGTCTCCGAAAGGGAACCGCCGAAGACGGTGAAGTCCTGGGCAAAGGCGTATACCAGCCGCCCATCGATGCGGCCGTATCCCGAGACCACGCCATCCCCCGGGATCTCCTGGTCTCTCATCCCGAAATCCTGGCAGCGGTGCTTCACAAACTTGTCCATCTCCTCGAAGGACCCCTCGTCCAGCAGGAGATCGATGCGCTCTCGCGCACTCATCTTGCCCGCGGCGTGCTGCCGCTGCAGGCGCTTTTCTCCTCCGCCGGACTCGGCCAGCCGGTTGAGTTCCTGCAGGTCTTCCAATGGGGACTTCCCGGGAGTGGGAGATGGATGGGTGGACACGAGGCAACTCCCTGGTTCGATCGAAGGCAGCTATTCTACCGTATCGCTCGCCACATTCGAAAAACCGCTTTGGTTGCCGGCCCGGTCCACGGCCGCGACCCGATAGGAATAGACGCCGCCCTTCTGAAGGTCACGGTCCGCATAGGAGGTCCTTTGGGTGAGGGTGGCCGTGAGGCGTTGGAAGTCGCCCCGGTCTCGACTCCGGAAAACATGGTAGCCCGCCAGATCGGTCTCGTTGTTGGGAAACCAGGCCAGACTCAGGAACTCGCGGCCGACGACCAGGGTGAGTTGCCGCGGAGGACCGGGTGGATACAGATCCCGGTAACGCAGGGAAGCCTCCTCGGAATCGCGGCTTTCCACCCGACCTCGAGCCGTTTCCAGCACCGCCCGGATTCGGTAGGCGTAGGTCTCACCCAAGCGGGCCGACTCATCCCGGTAGGAGGTCCCGGCAACCGGGGTTGGATTGAGAGGACTCCCGGTGGGACTTCCCTCGGCCGAGGTGCGGTAGAGATTGAATGCCACTCCGGGGGCCACCGGGGACCCGTCGATGCTGCTGGCGGGAGGCACCCAGGAAACCTCCACAAACTCTTCGGCCGGATTCAGGTTCGGCCTGCCCGGGGGATGCGGAACCGCCTGCAGCCACAAGGTGGCGATGTTGGAGTATCCCGCGGTCTGTCCCTTGCGATTGAAGACCTTGACGGCATAACTGAGCTCCCGTCCCAACATCTCGGAAGGCTCCCGATCCTCCAGGAGGTCGCGGATGCTTTTCTTCTCTTCCCGCCCCCGGGCAGGCTCGGTTTTCAGGACCCGCCAGAGATCCGAATCCGCCACCCGTGGGGCAGCCCCCGAATCGGAGGAGGATTCCCGGATGGCCCGATAGATCTCGACCGAGGCCAGCGTGGTAGCCGTGCTGCCGTCGGTGTTCAAGCGGGGCAAGGTCCAACTGAGGATCACCTCCCCGCCCTGCTGCCGGGCCGCCAGGTCCACAACCGGACGGGGAATGCGGATCAACGGTGGCAACGGTCCGCCTATTTTCCCGCAAGCCGCCGCCAGAAGAAGAAAGAGCAGACTTCCCAGGCAAAGCCTTGGGCCGGAAGGTGTTCTAGCCAGCTCCAGTCGAAACAACGTTGACACGAAATGCAGCCTAAAGGATGTATCGGGTCAGGTCCTGGTCATCCACAATCGAGGCCAGCATCTTCTTTACGTACTCCTCGTCAATGGTGACGTCTTTCCGTTTCAGATCCGGCCCTTCGAAGGAAATCTCGTCCAGGAGTCTTTCCATGATGGTTTGCAGCCGCCGGGCCCCGATGTTTTCGGTCCGCTCGTTGACCAGGGCGGCAAACCCGGCAATGCTGCGGGTGGCGTCTTCAGTGAAGCGGAGTTTGATTCCCTCGGTTTTCATCAGACCGATGTACTGTTTGATCAGCGCGCTCTTGGGTTCGGTCAGGATGCGCACGAAGTCTTCGACGGTGAGCGAATCCAACTCCACCCGGATGGGGAACCGGCCCTGCAGCTCCGGAATGAGGTCGGACGGCTTGCTGACGTGAAAGGCGCCCGCAGCCACAAACAGGATGTGGTCGGTCCGCACGATGCCGTAGCGGGTGTTGACGGTGGTCCCTTCCACGATGGGGAGAATATCCCTCTGCACGCCCTCGCGGCTGACGTCGGGACCGTGCCCTCCCTCGCGCCCCGCGATCTTGTCGATCTCGTCGAGAAAGATGATGCCGTTCTGCTCCACCCGCTCCACCGCCAGGCGAGTCACCTGATCCATATCGATCAGCTTCTGCTCCTCCTCCTGAATGAGATGGTCCATGGCGTCGGCAACCGGCATCTTCCGCTTCTTGGTCTTCTGCCCGAAGATGCCCGGCAGTATATCCTTCACGTTGATGTCCATCTCCTCGATGCCGGAACTGGAAATGATCTCGAAGGCCGGCATGCTTCTCTCGCGGGTCTCCACCTCCACCGGGCGCTCATCCAGCTTTCCGCCGCGCAATTGTTCCCGGAGCTTCTCTCTTGTCTTGGCGAAGGTTTCCTGGGCCCTGGCCTTCTCCTCGTCAGAGGCCGAATTGCGGGCCGACTGCGGAACCGGGGGAAGCAGCAGGTCGAGGATCCGCTCCTCGGCATTCTGCTCCGCCTTGTCGGCCACGTCCTCCAGCTTTTCCTCACGCACCAGGTCGATGGCGATTTCCACCAGGTCGCGGATCATGGACTCGACGTCACGACCGACGTAACCCACCTCGGTAAACTTGGAGGCTTCCACTTTCAGAAAGGGAGAGTTGGCCAGCTTCGACAAGCGCCGGGCGATCTCGGTCTTGCCGACGCCGGTGGAGCCGATCATGATGATATTCTTGGGCACGACCTCCTCGGCCATGTCCTCGGGGAGCTTTTGCCTTCGGATGCGGTTGCGCAGCGCGATGGCCACCGCCCGCTTGGCGGCATTCTGTCCGACTACATGCTTGTCCAGGTGGACCACGATCTGCCTGGGAGTCAACTCATCCAACGCTTCCACCTGTTCCTCCTGTTCCACCGCGCCCGGCAAGTAAATGACCATATTCCCCTCACAGCTCCTCGAGGGTCGTCGACGAGTTGGTGTAGATGCAAATGCCGGCGGCAATCTTGAGGGCCTCGGCGGCAATCTCCGCGGCGGACAGATCGGAGTGCTTGACCAGGGCTTGAGCGGCAGCCAGGGCGATAGGTCCGCCCGAACCGATGGCCGCGATGGCATCGTCGGGCTCAATCAGATCCCCGTTGCCGCTTACCAGGAAAATCCGTTCCTTGTCGGCCACCACCAGCAAAGCTTGCAGGTGGCGCAGGACCCGGTCGGTCCGCCACTCCTTGGCCAACTCCACGGCCGCCCGGGCCAAATTGCCCCGAAACTCCTCCAGCTTGGCCTCGAAACGGGTAAACAAGGCAAAGGCGTCGGCCGTAGACCCGGCGAATCCGGCCAGAACCTGTCCATTGTAGAGTCGGCGGAGCTTCCGGGCTCCCTGCTTGATCACCGTCTCCCCGAGGGTGACCTGGCCATCGGCAGCCAGAGCGGTACGCCCGCTTCTTCGTATGCAAACCACGGTGGTGCCTTTGATCAATGTTGCTCCAATAAAAGCCCGGCCTACTTTCGGGGGGATGAAAACAGGGTGTCCGACAGGTCGGCGTTGATCTGCGCGGAGGAAAGCTGTGTCTCCAAAGCCTTGTACCCGTTGGAATTCAATACGACGGTGAACGGAATCCTGACTCCGTCGATCTCGTGGTAGTTGTGAAAGAATTTCTCGTCTTCGGTGGCCCAGCGCTTGCCACGGGGAGGGGATTCATACTCCATCCTGACCGGCAGGAAGGTGCGGGAGTTGACGAAGATCCTGACCTTGTCTCCCGAACCATCCAAAAGCTGAACCCCGTCCAACTGCTCCAGGTGGGTCCGGGACTTTCCGAGGTAGCGGACCTTCATGTCCTTCTCCCGAAGCCGGAACCTGAGAATATGATCCAGGTCGTGCTTCATGTCGATGCGGAAGTTGTGAAGCTCTTCCTCGGTCTGGGTCTTGACATTCTTGTATTCGATCTTCCAGCCCTGCTCGCCGTCGTTGATCAGGACGATTCGGGCTTTCTTGCCGAACTCCACCCGCCGTTTCCAGGGGGGCGCCATCAGCGTTCGAAATTGGTTGGAGCCCCGCATAACGTCCCGGCGATATTGGTAGAACTTCCCTTTCCGGACGATGTTTCGCACCGTCAGGTAGGCCTCCCCTCCGAGAGCCTCCACGGCCTTGTGCAATATCTGCCTGGCTCTTTCCTCCGAGCGGCGCAGGAAGTCGGATTGACCCGGCAGCGAACCCGGCGCCGCCAGCAGGAAGAGCAGAGCCGTCCCAACCGTGGCCCCCGCGCGCCGCAACATCAACATTCGCGATTGCTTAGGACTCATGAAAAAAGTGTAGCCAATGCCCGAAAAGCAGTCAACACCAGGCCTACGCCACCACCCAGCTCCTCAGCAGGTCGTCCAGCCGGCGGGTGGACAGCGGTCCGGCGTCGGCCAGGCGCTTGATTTCCTGAGTGATCTCCCTGAGCTGGGTGTCTCCGAAGTGCAGTCCCAGTTCCTGCGCCCGATTCTGAATGGCGTTCTTGCCGGTCAGACGGTGGCCGATGCTGATGGTGCGCTCCATGCCGAAATCCTGAGGATCGATGGGTTCATAGGCTCCGGGGTTGAGCATGACCGCCTTGGTGTGCATCCCCGCCTTGTGGGTGAAGCTGGTCTCTCCGGTAATGTAGTTGTTGAAGGGAATCTGGATTCCCACGATTCCGGCGACCATCCGGTCCAGCTGATGCAGTTGATCCAACCGGTACTTGGTGACCAGATCCCGATCATAGGAGTAGAGCCGGGCAATCAGCCCTCCCAATGGGGTGATGCCGTTGCGCTCCCCAATTCCCAACACGCTGGTATCGATATGGGTCGCTCCCGCCTCCAGGGCCGTAAAGCTGTTGGCGATGGCGCAGCCGCTGTCGTTGTGTCCGTGAAACTCGATGTCGGCCTTGACTCGTTTCTTCAGCTCCGACACCAGGATATAGAGCTGACGGGGGGTGGCCACACCGACGGTGTCGGCCAGTCCGACCCGGTTCACGCCGAATTCGTCCACAGCCTGGTAGACCCTGAGCAGATCCTCTTCCTCGCTTCTAAACGTGTCTTCGCTGGAAAACCGGACCTCGCAGCCCGACTGCTTGATAAAGTCGATCACCACTCGAGCGCTTGCGATGATCTCGTCGATTGTCTTGCCATGGCTGAAACGGCGCAGATAGGAGGAGGTTCCGAAGAGGATGTCCACCCCGTCCACCCCCGTGGCCACCGCCTTGCGCGCATCGTCCATGTGGCAGCGCGTGTGGGTCAGGATCTTGCAGTTCAAGCCCAGGCCGGCAATGGTCTTGCAGTCTTCAAAGGACTGGGGAGAAGCCGCCGGTGAGGTCAACTCGATGTACTCCACCCCGAACGCGTCCAGAGCCCTGGCGATCCGGATCTTCTCTTCGATGGTGTAATGGGCCTTGGCGAACTGCTCGCCTTCCCGAAGCGTGGAGTCGATCACCGAGAAGGATTGAATGGACATGAACAGACCTCTTTCAGTGAATATCCGGCAGCGGGCCAAAAAAAAGGTGAGAGCGCCGCTCTCACCGATGTCCCAGCTCACTGGCTCGTCATCCTGATAGCGCTCCACCCGCTTGTTGCCAGGTGACAGTTGATGGATTCTTCTTCCACAACATCCAGTCCCGTTAGCGCCCCGGGGAGAGCCTGGATCACTAGCCGCTCCCGCCGGGCCTCTGACTCACTTGCACCCGAATCAGGGCTCGCTGCAGGCTGATTCTGGCCCTGAGGAAATCGATTTCGGGATCCTGGAGGTTCGACAGCCGCTTCCGTGCCCGCTCCATCGCAGCCTGGGCCCGTTCCCTATCCACTTCCTCGGCCCGCTCGGCCCGTTCCGCCAGAACGATCACCTGATCGGACAATACCTCGCAATAGCCCCAGGTCACCGCCAGATAGCCGGTTCGATCCCCCTGGCGATAAGACAATTCGCCGATGTCCAACTCCGTCATCATGGGAGCATGGCCGGGCAGAATGCCCAGGTAGCCGTTCTTGCCGGGGACCTGGGCTTCCTCCACCTCCGCCGAAACAACCAGGCGTTCGGGGGAGACCACCGTGAGCTTGAAGGTCGAATCTGCCATGGAGATCAGGCCGCCTGCCGGGCCTTCTCGGCTTTTTCCAGTGCTTCGTCGATGCCGCCCACCATGTAGAAGGCCTGTTCCGGCACCTCGTCGTGGCGTCCATCCACGATTTCCTGGAAGCCGCGAATGGTTTCCCCTACCGGCACGTACTTCCCTTCCAACCCGGTAAACTGGGTGGCTACGAAGAACGGCTGAGAGAGGAAGCGTTGAATCTTTCTGGCCCGGGTGACCGTCAACTTGTCTTCCTCGGAAAGCTCGTCGATTCCCAGGATCGCGATAATGTCCTGCAGATCCTTGTACTTCTGCAGGATGAGCTTGACGTCTCTGGCGGTGTTGTAGTGCTCGTCGCCGATGATGCGGGGATCCAGAATGCGTGAGGTGGAGTCCAGCGGGTCCACGGCCGGGTAGATCCCGAGCTCGGCAATCGAGCGGGAGAGGTTGGTGGTGGCGTCCAGGTGGGCGAAGGCCGTGGCCGGCGCCGGATCGGTGTAATCGTCGGCCGGCACGTAGATGGCCTGAACCGAGGTGATGGAGCCTTTCTTGGTCGAGGTGATCCGCTCCTGCAGTTCGCCCATCTCGGTCGCCAGATTGGGCTGATAGCCCACGGCCGAGGGCATGCGGCCCAGCAGGGCCGAGACTTCCGAGCCAGCCTGGGTAAACCGGAAGATGTTGTCGATGAAGAGGAGCACGTCCTGCCCTTCCTCGTCCCGAAAGTATTCGGCCACGGTCAGGCCGGTCAACCCCACCCTCAGCCGGGCTCCCGGCGGCTCGGTCATCTGGCCGTAGACCAGCGCCGCCTTGTCGATGACTCCGGACTCGGTCATTTCCAGCCAGAGGTCGTTGCCCTCCCGGGTTCGTTCTCCAACGCCCGCGAACACGGAGAAGCCGCCGTGCTTGGTGGCGATGTTGTTGATCAACTCCTGGATGATGACCGTCTTCCCCACGCCCGCTCCGCCGAAGAGCCCGATCTTGCCACCCCGGAGGTAGGGTTCCAGCAGATCCACCACCTTGATGCCGGTCTCGAACATCTCCAGATTGGTATCCTGATCGTCGAAGAGCGGCGCCGGTCGATGAATGGGATAGCTCTCGGAGGCGCCGATGGGCCCCTTCTCGTCGACGGGCTCCCCGATGACGTTCACGATGCGTCCCAACATCTCCCGGCCCACCGGCACCGAGATGGGAGCCCCGGTATCGATGGCCTTCATGCCCCGCACCATGCCGTCGGTGGGCTGCATCGACACCGCACGCACTCGACTCTCTCCCAGGTGCTGCTGAACCTCGGCAATCACATCGATGGGGTCGGGAACGTCAAATCCCTCGCTGGTGATTCGGACGGCGGAGTAGATGGGGGGCAGCTTCTGCTCCTCGAAAGCCACGTCCACAACCGGACCGATCACCTGAACCACACGGCCAATGTTCATCGCTTGTCTCCATGTTTGGAATTGGGGCCAGCCCCAAGCCGTAGCTCCACCAGCCCCTCCCTTCCTTCCTTCGGATCAGGAGCTTCGGATCCCGGATTTGAAGCAAATTCCTTTGTCCCATCTTCCAAATCAACAATTCACTGAGCCATTTGCAAAATTCGTCGTCGGGCGATACTTATTCGGATCTAGGGGTGTTCCTCCCAAGTCCGTCAAGGACCAGGGGACACTGAACCCGTTTGCCGTCTGAATGTCAATGGCCACAAAAGGCACAAAAACACAAAAAGAACCATCCGATCGGCAAGACTCGAAATCAAGAAACTCGTTTTGTGCCTTTTGTGCTTCTTGTGGTTTCTGTTGCTTCTTGTGCTTTCTGCGGTGAATGCCTGGGCCTGCAGCACATCACCCTTGGCGCCTCAATGTCATTCCCGATTGCGAATTTTGCAAAAGGCTCCACTCTATGTCAAAGCGGCGGCGCCGCTCACCACCTCGATAATCTCCTTGGTAATTCCGGCCTGGCGAGCCCGGTTCATGGTGAGGGTCAGCGACTCGATCATCTCCACCGCGTTGTTGGTGGCGGCGTCCATGGCGGTCATCCGGGCTCCGTGCTCGGCCGCGGAAGACTCCAGCAGGGCCCGAAAGACCTGGACCTCGACATGCCTGGGCATCAGGGTGTTCAGAATCTCGGCCGCGGGCTGCTCGTAGATGTAGTCGACCGGGCTCTGATCCGGAGCCAGCGCGATCGCCGGAATGGGCAGCAGCCGCTCGACCACGATCCGCTGCTGGATGACCGACTTGAACTCGTTGTAGAGCAGATAGACGGCGTCGCGCTCTCCGGACAGGAACTGGGAAACCAGCTTGCCGGTGATCTCCCGGGCGTGGCCGTACCCGATCCGTTGAAAGAGGTTGACCTGCTCGTGCCGGATGGGCGTGCTGCGTTTGCCGAAGTAATCCAGGCCCTTGCGCCCTACGCAGAACAGGTCGAGCGACTGGTCCCCCTTTTCCCGTATAAATCCTTCCGCAGCCTTCACGATATTGGCGTTGAAGGCGCCGCACAGCCCCTTGTCGGCGGTGACCACCACCAACTGAATGCTCTTTTCCTCCCGCTCTTCCAGCAGGGGATGCCGCCGGATCTCGGAGCGGGCCATCAGGCTCCTGACCACATCGAGAATCCGGCCGGCGTAGGGCCGGGCTCTCAAGATCGCCTCCTGGGCTCGCCTCAGCTTGGCGGCCGAGACCATCTTCATGGCCTTGGTGATCTGCTGGGTGTTGCGTACCGAGCGGATGCGGCGTCGAATGTCCAGGACGTTGGGCATGTCCCCCTCAGGCTGCGCTCGACGCCTTCTCGGCCTCGAATTTTTGGCTGAACTCATCCAGGAAGGTCTTGAGTTCCGCCTTCAGCGAGTCGTCGAGCCGCCCCCGCTCCAGAATCCTGGCCCCCAGGGAGGGATGGTGGGTATCCAGAAAACGGTAGAGGCCCTCCTCGAAGGCTCCGCAGTCGGCAACCTCCAGGGAATCCAGATAGCCGTTGGTGGCGGCGTAGACGGTGATGACCTGCTTGTCTACCGGCAGGGGCGCGTACTGGCCCTGCTTCAGCACTTCAACCAGTCGTCGCCCTCGGTTGAGCTGGGCCTGAGACGCCTTGTCGAGGTCGCTTCCGAACTGGGCGAATGCGGCCAGTTCGCGGAATTGAGCCAACTCCAGCCGCAAGGTCCCCGCAATCTGGCGCATGGCCTTGATCTGAGCGCTGCCTCCCACGCGCGAGACCGACAGCCCCACGTTGATGGCAGGCCGGATGCCCGAGTGAAAGAGGTCGGCTTCCAGGTAGATCTGTCCGTCGGTGATCGAAATCACGTTGGTGGGAATGTAGGCGGAAACGTCCCCGGCCTGGGTCTCGATAATCGGCAGGGCCGTCAGAGACCCCCCTCCCCGCGATTCGTGCAGCTTGGCCGCCCGTTCCAGCAGGCGGGAGTGCAGATAGAAGACATCTCCGGGATAAGCTTCCCGGCCCGGCGGGCGCCGCAGCAGCAGCGAAATCTCCCGGTAGGCGGCCGCGTGCTTGGAGAGGTCGTCGTAGATGCAGACCGCGTGCCGCCCGCTGTCGCGGAAATATTCACCGATGGCGCAGCCGGCGTAGGGAGCCAGGTACTGAAGAGGAGCCGGCTCGGAGGCGGAGGCCGACACCACGATGGTGTAGTCCATGGCGTCGTTGTCCACCAGGGTCTGAACCACCTGGGCAATGGTGGAGCGCTTCTGGCCGATGGCCACGTAGATGCAAATGACGTCCCCGCCCTTCTGATTGATGATGGTGTCGACGGCCACCGCCGTCTTTCCGGTCTGACGGTCGCCGATGATGAGCTCCCGCTGCCCCCGCCCAATGGGGATCATGGAGTCGATCGGCTTCAGCCCCGTCTGCAAGGGCTGCTTGACGGGCTCGCGATCCACGATTCCCGGAGCGATGCGCTCGACCGGATTGAGACGATCGGCAGGAATGGGTCCCTTGCCGTCGACCGGCTGTCCCAACGGATCCACCACGCGGCCTACCATGGCTTCTCCCACCGGAACCGCCATGATCTTCCTGGTCCGCTTCACCAGGTCGCCTTCCTTGATTTTGGAAGCCTCCCCCAGCAGCACCGAGCCCACCTGATCCTCCTCCAGGTTGAGCGCCATGCCGGCGATCCCGTGAGGGAACTCCAGAAGCTCGCTGTACATCACTTTTTCCAGTCCGTGGACCCGGGCAATGCCGTCCCCCACCGAAATGACCGTTCCCACTTCGCTAACCACCGGACCCGCGTCGTAATCCTCGATCTGCGCCCGAATGATCTGACTGATCTCTTCCGCCTTGATTCCCATCAGGTTCTCTCCCCGATTCAGGTCAACCCTGCGTGCTTAGACGCTCCCTCATCTGTTGCAACTGCTGCCGAACCGAACCGTCGTAGATGGTGTCGCCCACGCGCGTGATGACTCCACCCAGGATCTGCGGGTCGATCCGGAATCGAAGCCGGACCTGCTTGCCGCTGATCTGCTCCAGGGCTCGGGCCAACTGGTCCCGAAGCGGCTGGTCGATCTCGTTCGAAGTGGTCACCCCGACTTCGACGATCCCCAGGCGATCCCGCACCCCCTGGCGAAAGGCTTCCAAAACCTGGTTGAAATGTCCCATCCGGTCGCGCTCGACCAGGACGTGAATGAAATTGCCGGCCGTCTTGCAAAAACCCAGCCTGGAAATCAGTTGCGAGGTGACAGCCCTTTTTTTGGCCGCGCTGATGGCCGGATCCTCATAGAAAGCCGACAGATCTCGATTGCCATCGAGCAGTTGTCCGAACTGCTCCAATTCCCGCTCAACCGCCTCGTGTTGACCGAGCTTGAAGCTGACGTCCGCCAGCGCCTGCGCATACCGATTGGCAATGACCGCCATCCTGCAACCTCGAATGCCCCGGCCAACCCGGTCAGGACCGGTTGTCCTTCAGCGAACGAACAAACCTGGAAATGATCCGCTGGTTCTGGCTCGGTTCCAGATCCTTCTGCAGCCGTTCCTCCGCCAGATCGACCGCCAACCGGGCCACGTGGGCCTTGAGCTCCATTCGCGCCGTTCGCTGCAACCCCTCGATCTCCCGCCTGGCCACGGCCACGACCTTTTCAGCCTCGGCATTGGAATTGTCGACGATGCGGCTCCGTTCCTCCTCGGACTCGCGGGCCGCCTGCTGCCTCAAACCATCGATTTCCTCGTCCAGCCGAGCCAGACGCGCCTCGATGGCGGACATTTTTGCCCCGGCTTCCTCCTGAGCCCGCTTGCCGTTGGCGAGCCCTTCCTCGATCCCTCGCGCTCTCGTCTGCAGAAACTCCCGCAGAGGCCGGCGCAAGTAGTAGGCCAGCCCGCCGAAGAGGAGAAGGAAGTTCCCCCACTTCCACACGATCGACAGAGGGCTGCCGTGATCGTCGCCCGCCGCCGCGGCGGCACCGCCGTCCGCTGCCTCTTCCCCGGCGGCCGGCAGAACCAGACAGAAAGCCAGCAACACCCCGGTCAGAGCGATTAGAAAGGATCCCGGCAGGAAACAGCTAGCGCAGGATCGCCTTGACGATTCCATCTGCGATATTGGTCAAGTCGGATTCCAGGTCTTTCCTGGCGGAAGCGACCTGATTCTGCAATTCGTCTCTGGTAGACTGGACGAGCCCTTGCGCCTCCTGACGCCCCTTGGCCAGGATGTCGGATCTCTGCTTCAGAGCTTCAGAGCGAAGGGTCTCTTGTTTACGGTAGATCTCCAGGCGGGCAGCGTTCAAATGGTCTTGATAAATGCGAGACTTCTCCTCGAATTCGCCAAGCTTTTCATTGGCTTTTCGCTGCACACCATGAATCGCCGCGTCCCGATCCTTTAAAATCTTGTTGATGGGGTTGAAAAATGATCGTTTTAAGATGAAGTAGAGGGACAAGACCAGCAGAATAACCACGGCCACGGACAGATCTGGCTGCACCAATTCCATAGTTCAGCGATTCGCAACCTCTGCCCGGCAACTGCCGGTGGCGTACCAGATCCCGAGCTCCTTTTTAGACCGCCACCACCAGCCCTAAAGAGCATGAGAAAATTATCACAAGTAAGCGTTGCGGTCAAGGTCTGTTTTGCCTCAAGCCATCGCCCTACAGCGCATAGGAGACACCCCGCCCCGGTGCCGGAGGCCCCGTGAAACACACCGTCGAAGTCGCCGCCGCCGTCCTCTTCCGGCAGGGGCGCCTGCTCATCACCCAGAGGCTGCCGGACTCCCATCTTTCCGGGCTGTGGGAGCTTCCAGGCGGCAAGCGCAAGCCTGGAGAATCCATCCGGGAATGCCTGGTCCGGGAGATTCGGGAGGAACTCGACATTCGCGTGGTCGTAGGGGAACTGTTTGAAGCCATCGAATACGAATATCCCGAGAAAACCGTTTGTCTGAAGTTCTTCAGGTGCCGATACGAGGATGGAAACATCCGGGCTTTGGGATGCCAGCGCTTCGCATGGGTGAGGCCCGATGAGCTCGACAACTACCCTTTCCCTCCCGCCAACGAACCTGTCATGAAGAAGCTCCGGTCAAGCGGCTGACCCGGGAGACGGAACCTACTAAACTATTGACAATCCAATGTTAGTTGACGGATACTAACGTGTTTGGCAGTAGTGTGCGCGGAAACGATTGGCCTTGAAACTGAACTTCACATACTTCAATCGATCTCGAATGCGGACTCCGGATACCCTTCTCACCCTGGCTGTCTTGTGCCTGGCCTCTTTCCCGCCGGCCGGTCTTGCGGAGGAGAAGAAGGCCGCGGGGCAACCTGTCGCGTCAACAGTCGCTCCAGGGGCCATTGCCGGCCTGGGGCCCATCGTGCCCGTGGGGCCCCCGTCTCCGCCACCAGCCGTTCCAGTCGAAATGCGGAAGGCAATCCGGGAATATCGTGCCCAGATCCAACGGATCACGCTGGATTACCCCGGCGGCGAGAAGGGCAACGGTTCCCGGCGCATCTCGCGGGATTACCGCGGCAACCTCTACCATTATTTTCGCAACGACGCGCTGGATGCCCTGCCCCATGAGGTCCGGCAGGCCAATGGGACCAAATCGGTATTGCGGCGGAATCAGTTCGGTTTCAACCTGACCGGACCGGTCACGGTTCCAGGGCTCTACGACGGCAGGGGGCAGACCTTCTTCTCCATCGCTTACGAAGGCACCCGGGAAAGGATCTCACGCCCCTATTTGGGAGACGTTCTAACGCCACTGCAGCGTTCGGGAGACTTCTCCGACCTGGTCGACAACGCCGGCCGCCCGGTCCTGATCTACGACCCGACCACGACCCGGCCCAACCCCGGCTTCGATCCTGGCCAACCGGTGTCCTTGTCCAATCTGCAATACCTGCGCGACCCCTTTCCGGGGAACCGCATCCCGGCCCACCGGCTGGACCCGGTCGCCCTGAACGCCCTGGCCTATTATCCCCATCCCAACACCAGTGTCGGCCCATTCCTGCGGAACAATTTTTTTACCAACGCAGCCGAAACCAACACGCCCAATGGAACGGTGTGGAAGCTTGACCACGATGTCGGAATCAGGCACAAGTTCACCTGGAACGGCCGCTTCTCAGGCGGGATCGACGGCTCGGCCCCGATCTTCGCCAACCCCGCCAACCCCCGCAGGCCCCAGCGGCGGGTCGGCTCCAGGAGTGGAAGGTTCAGCCACACCTTCAGCGTCTCGCCCCGAGTGGTCAACCAGTTCTCCTTGTGGGCGCGGCATCATTCCCTGGCCAGCGCCCAAGAGGATCTCTACCGGACTCATTTCCCGGAACAACTCGGGATCAACGGACTGGGAAGTGGCGCCTTTCCTCGATTCAGTCTGGGCCACTTTGTCGATATCGGCACCCGACCCGGGGCTATGGCCCGTTACGGGATTGCCAACTATTCGCTGTCTGATGCAATCAGCCTGCGCTACAACAAACACAATCTGAAACTGCACGGCAAGGCCTACTGGCGACAGGTGAACAGCTTTCGCTCCCGATACCCCTCGGGCCGATTCGACTTCTCCGGCGAACTGACCGGACTGCCGGGCGTCAACAACACGGGAAGCCCCGCTGCCCAGTTCCTGCTGGGGATGCCCGACGGCGCCCAGCAGTCGATGGTGTTGCACCCTACCTACTTGCGGGCGGAGCAGTTTGAGGTGGGAGTCACTGACGAATATCAGATCACTCCCAAACTCACCTGGACATTTCGGTTGAACCTGGAATTCGACACGGCGCCTCGTGAAAAATTCGACCGGCACTCCAGCCTGAACTTCGAGGGTCTGAACCCCGAGAACGGGCGACCCGGGATCCTCGTTTTCGCGGGCCGGGACGGGCAGCCTAGATCCTTCATGCCCAACCAGCTCAACTGGGAACCTGGAGTGGCCGTCGCGGTGAGCCCCTGGGGAGATCGCAGGACGGTCATACGCGCCAACTACGGGCTTTATTCCGATTCCCTTTCACTGAATCCGACCCACCTGGGCACCTTGGGCTTCAACGCCGCGCCGCTCCTCACTTCGCCCAACCGGCAGTTGGAGCCGGTGATGCTGCTCCGGCAGGGTTTCCCTCGGGTGGCCAACCCACCGGACCTCACTTCGACTGCCGCCAACCACCTGGATGCCGCATACTTCGAGCCCCATTCCGAAATGCCCGAAGTCCACGAGTGGCGGCTGGAAGTCGAGAGGGATTTCTCGGACTTCGCGGTGCGGGCGGCCTACATCGGGGAACGGGGGACTCATCTCCCAATGGGTAACGACGTGGATCTCAACCCGCTGGCCCCTTCCGCCTTGCAGTTCCGGGACCGGCTGAACGACCTGGAATTCAGACAGTCGCTGCGACCCTATCCCCAGTTTCGCCGCATCGCCCATGGGTACGGCTACCCTGCCGGATCGAACTCCATCCATCGTGGGGTGCTCCGGGTCGACAAGCGACTTTCGAGGGGCCTGAGCTTCACCGGCTCTTATTCCTACTCCAAGGCCATCGACAACCTGCTGAGAGGCAAGCCCCCTCAGAATTCGACCAACCTGCACGCCGAAAAGTCCCTTTCCTCCAACGACAGAACGCACCGCTTGAGAGCCAGGTATCTCTACGAGCTACCCTTCGGCGAAGGACGTCGTTTCTCCAGCACCCGCAATTGGATCAACGCCCTGGGGCGGGGATGGACCATGAGCGGCATGAGCATGTTCCAGAGCGGCACTCCGATTCAACTGAGGCCCTTGTTCAACAACACCGGCGGAGTCGCCGAATCCTTGAGGGTCAATCTGGTTCCCGGGGTCGATCCCCACCTGGAGGATCGCTCGCCATGGCTGTGGTTCAATCCTCTGGCCTTCGAGCAGCCGGCCGACTTCACGCTGGGTGATGGATCGCGCTATCATCCAACCTTGCGGAATCCCAACTTCTGGAACCTCGACATGTCCCTGAGCAAGCGATTGCCGGTGAGCGAGGACTGGACGTTGGAGCTCATCGGCGAGGCCTTCAATGCTCTCAACCACGCCAACCTCAACCGGCCCGACGCCTTCATCGGATCCCGCGAAAATCCCAACAGCAACGCCGGCAGGATAATCGGCTCCCGCGGCGGGCGTATCGTCCAGCTTGGACTCCGATTGAGCTTTTAGTGGCCTGTCTCAGCCGCGGCTATGCCGCTCTCCCCTGAACCACAGCACTGCCGAGCCACAAGATTTTCCAATGGAATCATCTCCGGGCGTCAGCCGGGGGTTCCAGTAAACCGCTACACCGCAAAGTGCCAAACCCGCATTTCTCACCAGGGCGCCGGATTCAAGTGTTTTTCGGCCGTATTCCATCAGTCAAATGGCCCGCGGTCCTGGGGCTTTGGCTGCTGCTGTCTCCCTCCGGGCTGCCTGCCGAAAGGACTCCTGCAGCCGAGGGAATTCGCTTCTGTGTCCCCTTCTGGGTATTGAAAGACGGAGCGCCGGTCCGGCCCCGGATCGGGCGCGGGGACCTCTCCATCTTCGCCGGCCCGGAGCCCTTGCAAATCACTCGGCAGGAGCAACCGGGCACCCCGACCTTTCTCTTTCTGGCCTTCGACCTGGTTGAAGACCAGGCCCCCATAAACGCCGCCAAACAGGCGCTGGCGGAAGAGGTCCGAAAGTTGGGACCGGAGTACTGGGTCGGGCTCATCGGGGTTCAGAAAACCCTCTCGGTGATCCAGGATCCCACCAAGGACAAGCCTCTTCTGCTGAAGAAAATCCTGCAAATCCGTCAGTTCGGCAAGGCCGGGCTTCTTGAATCCATCCAGGCGCTGGCCGATTTCTCCTCGTCCCTGATGCGCAAAAGCAGCGTCCGGGTGGCCGTCATTCTGGTGACCGACAGCGATGTGGCCAACTACCGCACTGAATACCGCAATCCCCAGATCAACCGCAGCGACAGCAGAGATCTCAGCCGCCGCTTCCCGGGTCGGGCGCTGCAGGAAGAAATCTCTCGCCTGTCGACGGCCATGGTGCGTTTTCCCATCCCCCTGCTGGTGGTCCACGTGGCTCCCGGGCGAGACTCGCTCAATCGCATTTACCAGGATGGCCTGAGGCAGGTGACCGGCGCCGGCGGCGGCCGGCTGTTCCTTTCCAAGTCAACCGGGGACATCTCCCGAACTCTCCAGGAAGCCTTTGAGTGGGCGGACAGTTTCTATGCCGTTGAATTCCAAGTTTCCCCGAGGCCGAGCGGCCTTTTCGAGATCGAGGCCAAGCCGGGGGCGGCACTTTCCCCCAGCATGCGGTTGAGCCATCCGGCCCGGCTTTTCTTTCCCTCCGAAGCTCAGCCCTGACGGGAACAGGGGCCATGTCGCGCAAAACCGGTTTTCTATTTATTGAACATGGATGCACGGGATAAACAGCCGGCTTGTGCTACACTCAAGGTATCTAAGAGTCCCCCTCGGGATGTCTGACAATACCCCTCGGGAGGAGGTGACGCAGGAATGGCAGAAGGCACAGACCGCGGTTCAAGGCTGGCTTACTTTTTGGTTGGCGGCGGCATCGGGGCTATCGTCGCCCTGCTGTTTGCGCCTCGCACCGGCCGGGAAACACGGGACATCATCGCTCAACGGACGACCGACAGCCGGGAACGGGTCGCCTCGGCAACCCGCGTGACTTCCGAGAAGGTGTCCGATTACCTGGACAAGGGACTTGAAAAAGGCAAGGAAACGGTCAGCAGCCAGAGAGATCAGATTTCCGCGGCCATCGCGGCCGGCAAGCAGGCCTACCAGGAAGAAAAAGGCAAGTCCGAGATTGAGTCGAAGTAGCTACCGGCCTGCCACAGGCTGGGGGCAGCGAAACCAATTCTCGGCCCCGCTCGTCGGGCCGTACCGTCAACTCTCGGAGAAACAGCGTGCAGAATCTAGTCGGCGAAAATCTGGAAGACCTGGTCGGTGTCCTGCTGATCCTGGTGGTGGTCTTCATCTTCCTTCAGCTGGGGACCATGGTCATGCTCCTGGCCGCCGTGCGCAAGATGGGAGGGAACCTCGATCGGATGCGGGGCCTGGTGGAGCAACAGGGAGCGCCGGCCATCAAGGAACTTCGCGAAGTTCTTGGAGAAGTCAAAGACATTTTGCGGGGCGCCCGGGCAGCCACAGAGAATCTGACGGGAGTCACGGAAGCGGTGCGGAGCCAGATCCGGGACGTCAACTCGGTCATCGAGGAGACTACCAATCGGGCCCGCCAGCAGATTTCCAGGGCCGACGAAGTAGTCACCCACGCCATCAAGAGAATGGAAGCTACCTCGCGGCTTGTCCAGGAAAGCATCCTCACTCCCATAGGGGAGCTTTCGGTACTGATTCGCGGGCTGTCGAGCGGGCTCAACGCCCTGTTCGGACGCAAGCGCAACCCGGTGAATGAAGTCCACCAGGATGAGGAAATGTTCATCTGATGTTGTTCCAAGGAGGAAGACGCGTTGTTGACCATAAGACTGGCCCGTACCGGAAAGAAGAAACATCCTTCCTTCCGGATTGTCGTCCTGGAAAAATCGAAACGGCGTGACGGCAGGTACATCGACCAACTCGGGCATTACAACCCCAAGACCGATCCAGCTACCATTCATCTGAACAAGGAAAAATATGACTTCTGGGTAGCCAGGGGGGCGCAGCCTACCGAAACCGTGAAGAGCTTCGTCGGCAAGATCGGGTAATCCAAGGCATCTCCAAATTCCGTGAAGCGGTGGTTCTACAAGTCGACCAGGACGCACCAAGGAGGTAGCCATGAAGGAGCTGATCGAAGAGATTGCTAAGGCGCTGGTGGATCATCCGGATCAAGTCGTGGTGAGACCGATCGAGGGCGAGCAGACAACCGTTCTCGAGCTGAGGGTGGCTCCCAGCGATCTCGGGAAGGTGATCGGCAAGCAGGGGAGAACGGCCCGTTCGATCCGCACCATCCTGGGAGCGGCAGGCATGAAGCTCAAGAAACGGTTTACCCTCGAGATCCTGGAGTAGGACCATTTGTCGCCAAACGAGCTGGTAAGCGTTGCCAAGGTAGTCAAACCCCAAGGCAACAAAGGTGAGGTGGCTGCCGAGCTGCTCACCGATTTCCCCCAGAGATTTCACCACCTCAAGAAAGTCTACCTGCAGAAGAACGACCTTAGCCCTTTCCCCCTGGGTCTGGAATCATTCTGGTTCCACAGGCAGCGCATCATCCTGAAATTCTCCGGCATCGACGATATCGGGGCTGCCGAAGGGCTGCGCGGCCACGAAGTGAGAATCGAGCGGGAGAACCTCCTGGCGCTGCCCACGGGATCGTATTATCAATTCGACCTGATCGACTGCGTCGCCAGAGACAGTCGTGGCCGCATGCTGGGCCGGGTGACCGAGGTGCTTGAAGTTGGAGGCAATTTTTTGCTCAACTTGAAGCGGGACCGGAAGGAGCTGCTGGTCCCCTTTGCCAAGGACATCGTCCGGCGAGTGGACTTGTCCAAGAAGGAGCTGCTCTGCGAGCTCCCTCCAGGGCTCGAGGAACTATAGCCCGCATTTCTCATGTCCGGAACGACTCCCCTCCGATTCGACATCATCACCATCTTTCCGGGGTTCTTCCAGGGTCCGTTCGATTTCGGCATGGTGAGGCAGGCGGTCAGAAAGAACCTGGTTTCGGTTGGGATTCACAACCTTCGGGACCAGGCCAGCGACCGCCACCTGACGGTCGATGACCGGCCCTTCGGGGGAGGAGAAGGCATGGTCTTCAAGCCGGAGCCCCTCTTCCAAGCTGTCAATAGCGTCGCTGCTCAAGACCTCTCCTTTCCCGCCCGCAGGATCGTCCTGCTCTCGGCCCAGGGCCGCAGGCTGACGCAGGAGACAGTCCGGGAACTGGCGGATTGCCGGCAGCTGATCCTGATTTGTGGCCGGTACGAAGGCGTGGACGAACGGGTCACCGACCATTTGGCCACTGACGAAATCTCCATCGGCGACTACGTTCTGAGCGGTGGGGAGTTGGCCGCCTGCGTGCTGATCGAATGCATTGTAAGAATGGTTCCGGGAGTGCTCCACAATCGTTGCAGCAGCCTCAACGAATCCTTTTCCCGGGCCGCGGCAACCACCGGCCAGGGCAACCGCATCCAGGAACCCGCAATCCTGGACCACCCTCAATACACCCGGCCGGAGAGCTTCCAGGGCCTTGACGTTCCCCGTCTATTGCTGTCCGGAGATCATGGCAAGATCAGACTCTGGAGACGAAGGAAGGCTCTAGAAAAGACTTTGAGAAACCGCCCCGATCTACTAGAATACGGCTGTTTGTCGGAAGAGGACAAACGCTTGCTGGAAACGGAATTCGAGGGGTAACCTGTTTTCCAGGTTTGAGTTATGCATTCCTTGAGCGAGTTGGAACAGAGCCGGTTGCGCACGGACCACCCGGATTTCCGGGTGGGAGATACGGTCCGGGTGCACGTGAAAATCAGGGAAGGCGAGAAAGAGCGGGTGCAGGTTTTCGAAGGGGCCGTGATCGCCAGGAAGGACGGTGACCTCCGGTCTTCCTTCACCGTCAGGAAGACGTCGTTCGGCCAGGGAGTGGAACGAATCTTTCCCCTGCACTCTCCCATCATCGACAAAATCGAGCGAATTCGAAAAGGTCGCGTGCGGAGAGCCAAACTTTACTACCTCCGCAGCCGCCGAGGAAAAGCAGCGAAAATCAAGGAACTCAGAGACTATTAGCCCGGAGCGCTTCCGCCGGCAGCGAACTCGGGAGGATCCTCCGGAGCCCACGGACATTCCAGGTTCTTTCTGCGAGGCACTCCTGCCGCCTGCATCCACCCACCCTACCCACACAGCTCACTGTAATCTCAAATTCGAAGTCCAGGCCCAGGACCTCGGCTACCGCAGGATCGCGGGGTTGGACGAGGTGGGTCGGGGGGCTCTGTTCGGCCCCGTTTGCGCCGCCGCGGTAATCATGAACTCCCAGCGGATCCCGCCGGGCATCAACGACTCCAAGGCACTGAGTCCCCGGCGGCGGTCGATGCTGGCCGATGAAATCGGAAAGACGGCTGAAGCCTGTGCCGTCGCCTTCGTGGACTCATCCACCATCGATCGGATCAACATCCTGGAAGCCACCCGGCGAGCCATGCTGCTGGCTGTCGAAAAGCTGGAAACAAGGCCGGACTTTCTGCTGTGTGACGGCGATGTGGTCGTGCCGATTTCGATGCCCCAGCGGTCCATCGTGGGGGGCGACCGGCGCTCCCTCTCCATCGCGGCCGCCTCGATCCTGGCCAAGGTGGCCAGGGACCGCTTGATAGTGGACCTGGATGCACGCTATCCGGGTTATGACCTGAGAAACAACATGGGATACGGCACCCGGAAACACCGCGAAGCCCTGAAGCGGTTTGGACCGACTCCCCTCCACCGCAGCAGCTTTCGGGGCGTCTGCGGTCTGGATTCAATGGATCCCCGCGCAGGAGGCGAAAATGTCGACCCAAAAGGCGGATTGAAGAACTGGAAGAATTAGTGAATGGCTAACAAGATACTGGTCATCGTCTTTATATTCTTTTGTTTCGAGCTCGGTCTCTTCCTTGTGATCTTCCCCTGGACACCCTATTGGGAGCGCAATCTCTTTCTCCACTACCTCCCCCCGATGAAGCAGCTGGTGCTCAGCAACTATTTTCGGGGGGGCGTGTCCGGTCTGGGAATCGTCGACATCGGCATCGGCCTGTGGGAAGCCGTCCATTTCAAGGCAACCCTGGCCCAACTCAACGCCAAGTAGATGGCATGGACCTACTGCATCACGGACCGCAAGACCTCCGAGGTCCCCATCCTTCAACACATCCGTCAGATCATCCGCGTGGGAGTCGATTTTCTTCAGATTCGGGAAAAGGACCTGCCGGCTCGGGAACTCTACCGGATCGCCCTGAAAGCCCGAGCCATGGCTCGGGGTCATACTACCAGGATCCTGATCAATGACCGTTTGGACATTGCCCTGGCGGCCGACCTGGATGGGGTACACCTGGCGCAGACATCCATGCCCGCCGATGCCGTTCGGGCCCGGGTCTCAAAAAAGGGATTTCTGATCGGCGTCTCCACCCACAACCGGTCGGAAGTGGACAAGGCTCTCCGCCAGGGGGTCGACTATCTGGTTTTCGGCCCCGTGTTCGAGACCCCTTCCAAACGACAATACGGACCGCCGGTCACACCGGCGGCCTTGAGAGCGGCCGTGCAGCAATCCAACCGACCGGTTTTCGCCCTGGGAGGGATCGATCTTCACAATTACCTCGACTGTCTCAAGCAGGGTGCGGCGGGGATTGCCGGCATTCGGCTTTTTCAACGGCCCGACCCTGGTCTCGGTGACCTGGTTTCGGCCATATCATCGCGCGGGGCAGGCCCCTGGGGTTGAGAAGGGCCCTGCTCTATTCGCGGGGTTACACCAGACCGAAGGAGGAGATCAACCATGAACCCATCCGCTCAGAACCAGCCCACCAACAGCACACCCCCTCTCAGTGGCAGCCGGTTGCAGGAACTCACGCGGTTCGATTCGCCGACCATCGCCAACGTCATCGAACTGTTCAACCTGCGCTCCCGAGTCGCCGGCTTCAGCAACTCCTCTCTGAAGGCGATCTATCCCGAGCTGCCTCCGGTCGTCGGCTACGCTGTCACCGCGACCTACCGCTCCGGCTATCCGGCCGAACAAGGAGATTCCTACGTGGGAATGGGACAGCTCATCCAGGACGCCGCTTCCCTGCCCGCACCCAGGATCATGGTGGTTCAGGACATGGACGAGACTCCCCGAGCCGCGACCTACGGCGAAGTGATGGTCACCGCCTTTCAAACCTTTGGATTCACCGGGATCATCACCAGTGGAGCGGGACGGGACATCGAACAGGTCCGGGAGTTGCGATTCCCCTGCTGGGCTTCTTCCATCGTCGTCTCCCACGGCTACTGCCGGTTTCTCGATTTCCATCTGCCGGTCGTCGTTGGAGGACTGCAGGTCCACCCGGGGGACTTGATCCACGCCGACGGCAACGGAGTGGTTTCGATTCCCAACCGTGTTGCGCCCCTCCTGCTGGACTATTGCCAACCCTTCATTCAAGCGGAGCAAAACGTGCTGGACACCCTGAACTCACCGACGGCGACACCGGCAGGCTATGCGGAAGCCATGAAGAGGATGAGAGCTGACATCGACTCGCTGAGGGAGGAGGCTCAGGCCAGACTCAGGGAAGGCGGTTGATTGAGGAGTTTTGCACGCAGGGACGGATTGGATTGTAGATTGTGGATTGGATTTGCGGCGGCATCAGCCGTCAAATTCCCCAATCAACAATTCGTTACGCAGCCTCACGCCCGGGGACGGCGGACGAGTTGAGAATTTCGATGGCTTTTTTCAGTTGCAGGTCTTCATCTTCCGGCCCGGAATCGGCTCCACCGGGATCCTTTCCGGAGGTGGGCCGGATCGAGGCCTGCCTGACCTCGTGGTCGGGAGCGATGCCCCGGGCCTGGATCACCTGACCCGATTGAGAGTAGTACTTGTTGACCGAAAGCAGCACGGCCGCGCCTCCGGGAAGGGCAAAGAGTTGTTGTACGGAGGCCTTGCCGAAACTGCGGTCTCCCACGATGTCCCCTCTTCGGTTTTCCTTGATGGCCGAGGACACAATCTCGGCCGCCGAGGCGCTCCCGGAGTTCTGGAGCACTGCCAGCGGCAGCCTTGAGACAACCTTCTCCGGGTTGGCCACGAACTCCTTCCTGGGAGACTTTTGGCCCTCCGAATAGGCGATCACACCGTGGTCCAGGAACAGATTGGCCACCCCAACCCCCTCCTCAAAGGCCTCACCCCCGCAATTGCGGAGATCCAGGACGAGCTTCCTGGCCCCCTGAGCCTCCAGGCTCTTCAGTTGTTCTCGCGTCTCGGCGCTCACTCCATCCACAAAGCGGGGAATTCTCAGGTAGCCAATTTGGTCTTTCAGCAGGCGCCCCCGGACTGAAGGAGGCAAACGTCGCTCCCTCGACACTGACAGCAGCACCGGCTCGGATCGTCCAATCCTGCGGATCTTGAGCTCCACCTTGGATTCGGCATCGCCCGAAAGCAGGTACCCGGCCTGAACCAGGCCGATGTTTCGGGTGGTGACTCCATCGATGGACTCAATGATATCCCCCGGCTTCACGCCCGACTTCTCCGCCGCGCTCCCTTCGATGGGGTGGATGACCTTGATATACCCCAGCGACCTTTCCTTGGACAGTTCCAGCCCGATGTCCCCGTCTCCGCTGGTCCTGGACTTCTGGTAACGGCGGTATTCCTCCGCCGTCAGATAGGTGCTGTAAGGGTCCAGAGACTCCAGCAGGCCCAGCAGAGCCCCGTGCATGACCTTGGAAAGATTGGGATCCTCTACATAAACCCCCTGGATCTTGGCAAGCACCTCGATGAAGATGCTCAGTGGCGCATAGGATTGGCCGCCGCCGTCTCTCCCCAGCAGACCTCCTACCACGCAATAGAACACCAGCACGGTTGAAACCAGAATCACCAGGAACTTGTTGCGGTAACTCATTTTGCCTCCAGGCTGAACGGCTCCATGACTGGAATTATACTGGAAAAGCACCGGCCACTGCAGGATTCTCCCCTCCTGCGTCCGGAATCCCCCGGCTGCAGTCCGGCGTCGTCGATTCAAGATGGCCGCTTTCACCGGTTCCTGAAAGCAGCTAGAATGCGCCAGTGAGGAAACTCAAACTCTCAATCGTCGGCTACCTCAATGCGCTGCCGCTGTCCTGGGGCTTTATCCACAACCGGCCGAAAGACCGCTTTGATCTGGACTTCTCTCCCCCCGCGCTGTGCGCCGACAAGATAGCAGCCGGATTGGTGGACATCGGCCTGATCCCGGCCATCGAGTATCAGCGCATCCCCGACCTCAGAATCGTCCCCAACCTTTCAGTGGCGGCCAAGGGAACGGTCCGAAGCGTCCTGCTGGTCAGCAAAGTGCCGCTGCCCCAAATCAGGAGCGTCGCCCTGGATCGATCCTCAAGGACCTCGGTGGTCCTCCTCCGCATATTGCTCAGGATGAAGTTTCAGCTCAATCCGGCCCTTTACTCCCACGAGCCGGAACTGGCTTCCATGTTGCGCCACCGTGATGCCGCGCTTCTGATCGGCGACGCCGCCCTGACCGTCGATACCGGCGGCCTCTACCGCTGCGATCTGTCGGAAGCCTGGAGTGAGGAGACCGGCAAGCCCTTTGTGTTTGCCTTCTGGGCCTGCCGCGCGGAAACCGGGATGGAGGACAGTTCCCCTTTCGAGGACTCCTACCGCTACGGGCAAGCCCACCTGGACGACATTGTCCGCCAGCAGTCTAGCCAACTCGGGTTGCCCGTCCAGCAGATTCACTCCTACCTTACCCGGTGCATCGATTACTCGCTGGACGAGGAAAACCTGGACGGGTTGCGCCACTTCTACCGGCTGGCTCGGGAAATGAAGCTGCTCTCGGAAACCATTCCACTGCAATTCGTTCAGCCGAGCGGGACCGGTGCGCCGTCAAAGCAACCTCGCTCATCTCCAGGCTAGCCGGGCCCCCGCCCTGGTGGGCGGATCGTACAAGAGTGAAACAATCGGAAATCGACAATCTTTTCGCGAGCTTGGCATCCCGTCGCGGTTCACCTCAACGCCTTAGTGGCCCTTCGTCGTTCTTCGTGGCCCTTCGTGGATAACTCTTTTTCTTTTGTCTTTTTTCCTTTGTTTCAGGCAGCCGGGCCCCCGCCCGGCCGGCCTGCCTGTCCATGGCCCGGTTGGCCAGGCGGTCGGCCACCCGGTTCCGGGAGCGAGGGATGTGACGGATGGAGAATGCCTTGAGCCGGTCGATCAGGGCGCGAGCCTGCCGGAAGGAACTGATGAGGTTGGGACTCCTGACCTTGTAGATTCCACTGATCTGCCGAACCATGAGCTCCGAATCAGCAAAGACGGTCACTCTCTCAAACCGGTTGGCGAGGGCGTAGTCGAGCGCCGCAATCAGACCCGCATACTCGGCGTAGTTGTTGCTGCGGACTCCCAGGCATCCCGAAAGGTTCGCCAGAACCTTGCCCTCTCCATCCAGGATGTGAACCCCGTAGCCTGCGTTCCCGGGATTCCCACGCGATCCGCCATCGACGTAGGCCGTCAGGCTTGTCAACCGCTTTCCCCCTCTATCCGAATCAAGTGGCTGAGTCCGGTGCCCAGTACAGGAAGCGGTCGCAGCTGTCGCAGTGAACGATCTGCTTCCCACCCATGACCTGACCGAGGACACTGGGGCGGACCCGCACGTGACAGCCCCGGCAGTTTTCCCCGGCTCCAGCCAGAGCCACACCCTTGCGCACCGCGGCAATTTTCCGATAGGTTTCGTAGACCTCCGGTGTAACCAGGGCGATCAAGGCGTCGGCCTCCCTTCGCCGGCCGTCCAATTCGATCCTGATTTCCTCGATCTCATTTTGCGCCACCTGCTTTTCCCGATCGACCCGAGCGCTCTCTTTCTGAAGCTGCTGCTCCAGCAGCAGGCGTGCCTCCCGCAGGCCCTCCTCCTTTTCCATATTGACCAGGATCTCGTCCTCCATCTTGCTGATTCGTTCACCGTGAAAGTCGATTTCGTGCAGCAACGCCTTGTATTGCTCGTTGGTCTTCACCTCGGAAAGTTGGGAGCGGTACTTGGAAATTTTTTCCTCGACGATCTGTATTTCACCTTCGAGTTGACGCCTTTCGGCGGCAATCCGACCGAGGGCCGCCTCCTGACTGTCCAGCAGGCTCCTGGTCGCCACCAGTTGTTCCTCCATGGCGGCCATCTCCCGGGGAAGCTGCTCGATCCTGGCGGCGGCACGCCTGATTCGAATCTCGAGCTCTTGAAGCTCGATGAGTTTTTCAATATCCGGATGCATGGACGAATCTGTCAGAAAGGAATGGTGGGCCCAGTAGGACTCGAACCTACGACCGGCCGGTTATGAGCCGGCGGCTCTAACCAACTGAGCTATGGGCCCAAACTGGAACACAGGGATGGTTGACCGGCGAAATCCGGCGGTCTACTCCTGGTTGGAGCCATCCATAAAGGGTCTCAATTTTCGGCTGCGAGAAGGATGACGCAGCTTTCGCAAGGCCTTGGCCTCAATCTGGCGGATGCGCTCGCGGGTGACCGCAAAATTTTGTCCCACCTCTTCCAGGGTGTGATCGCTCCCGTTATCCAGGCCGAAGCGCATCTTGATGACCTTTTCCTCTCGGGGAGTCAGCGTCTGCAGGACGTTTTCGGTCATCTCCTTCAGGTTGATGTTGATCACGGCTTCCGCCGGGGATACGACCTGCCGGTCCTCGATGAAGTCGCCCAAGTGGGAATCCTCCTCTTCCCCGATGGGAGTCTCCAGTGAAATGGGTTCCTGAGCGATCTTGAAGACCTTGCGCACCTTCTGGACGGGAATGTCCATCCGGGCGGCGATCTCCTCCGAGGTCGGCTCTCTCCCGTATTCCTGAACCAGACTGCGAGAGGTACGGATCAGCTTGTTGATCGTCTCGATCATATGGACGGGAATACGAATGGTTCGGGCCTGGTCGGCGATGGCGCGGGTGATGGCCTGGCGAATCCACCAGGTGGCATAGGTCGAGAACTTGTAGCCACGACGGTATTCGAATTTGTCCACCGCCTTCATCAGACCGATATTGCCCTCCTGTATCAAATCCAGGAACTGGAGCCCGCGATTGGTGTATTTCTTGGCGATGGAGACCACCAGGCGTAGATTCGCTTCCACCAATTCCCTCTTGGCGCTGTTGGCCAGCCTCTCGCCGTCCTTGATGGCCTGGAGCGTCCTCTTGAGCTCAATGCCCGCCGTCTGCGTTTCGTGCTCCAGGGCGGCAGTCTTTTCCTTGATCAGATTCAACTCCTTCTTGAGCCCGGCCACGGTCTTGCCCCGGCTGTGGGCGATCCGTCGTTGCAGGCGGGCCGCATCCCTCTCCAAGGGCCGGAGGCTGTCCCCATGGCGCTGAATCTGATCGATCAGCCGGACATTCTCGGAGGGGGTCAACCCCAATTCTCGAATCGACATGGAGATGCGGACGCGGTGGCGCATCAACTCATAGCGCCGGATTCGATAGGAGCGCCCTTGCCTGGACTTCGGCGTCTTCAGCAACCCCTGCAGGATCTGATCGTGCTTTCGACGCCACCGCTGTATCCGTCTGATGATGCGCATCGCCCCCCGAAGCCGTTCCTCCAGCGTCTCCGGGGTGAGCACGTCATCGTTCAAGACGATGGCATCGTTGATGGACCGTTCTCGCCGCTGGAACTGCGCCCCGAGGTCGATCACTTCCTTGATGGCGATCGGCGATCGAGAAACGGCCTTCAGGACATTCAACTGACCCCGTTCGATCTTCTTTGCGATCTCCACCTCCCCCTCCCGGGTGAGCAGGGGAACCGTTCCCATTTCCCGCAAGTAGAGCCGAACCGGGTCGTTGGTCTTGTCCAGCACACCCGGGGTCAGGTCCAGACTGGGCTCTTCGTTGGATTCTCTTTCAAAACCGAGCTTTTCGTTGGCCGTCGTTTTGGGGTCGCCGTCTATGACCTCGATACCTTGGGCGCGAAACACGGCGAACATCTCGTCAAGCTCTTCCGAAGAGGTCACGTTTCCGGGAAGCAGGTCGTTGACCTCGTCGTAAAGCAGGTAACCCTTCTCCTTGCCCAGGTCGATCAACTGTTTGACCTCCTCGTACTTGTCCTCGAGGTTGACACTGAGGTTGCGCTCAAGGTTTTCAATCGTGTCGTTTTCTTCCATGTTGGACATGACCATCCTTTTTCTCATCCTTCTCCCCGCGGCCCCCGGCAACCGTGAACGCCCTCAGCCGGCGACGGACAAGGTGAGTCTGGCTTTTTTGGAATGAAGGCTGGCAACAAGTTGAAAGTCCCGGGAGCGTTCAGCCTGTTCGATCTGCCGTTGCAGCCGGGCAACCTCTCTTTCCACCCTCTTACGTCCCAGCCACTCCAGACAACCGGCGACCTGTTGCTGATCTCCCTCCTCAAAAACGGCTTCGCTGATCCAATTTTGCTCGCGGTCCCCGGGCAGCGACTCCCGCAGCCGCTCCGCCTCGACTCGCCCATCCTTCCTGTAGAGAGCGACGATGGCGCCAAAGACGACTTCCGAATCCATTCCCACGTGAACCTGGGTCCGATCCAGCTGATCCACGATGTCCCCGGCCTCCCGATCCAGGTCCAGAATGACCTTGATCAGTTGCCGTTCCGCCGGGCTCAGGGAAGGCTTGTGTCGAGAGCGAACCAACTCCGGCTTCCGGCGGTCGCCACCGGCCGCCTTGTGCAATTCCACCCGGACGTCGGCTTCCTCCACCTGAAAAAACTCTGCCACCCGCCGGGTTTTTTCCTCCCGCTCGATACGGTTGGAGACACGGGCCAGATGAGGCAGCAACTCTTCTATGGCGCCAACCTTTCCCTCGATGGTTTCCACCGCATGTTTTTCTTGAGCGCGCGCCAGCAGATACTCGAAGTCGGTGGGCGCCCGCTCCAGCAATTCCCTGTAGGCAGCCACCCCATGCTTGCGAATATAGGCATCCGGATCGAGCCGATCGGGCAGGGCCAGGACACGCACGCCGAAGCCACCTTCCAGCAGAAGGCCGAGCGACCGAAGGGTGGCCGAATCGCCGGCTTCGTCGGGATCGAAATTCACCACCACTTTCTTGGTAAAGCGGCCCAGCAAGCGAACCTGCGCCTCGGTCAGACTGGTGCCGCAGACGGCGACTGCATTGCCGATTCCGGCCTGATGCAATGCGATACAGTCCATGTATCCCTCGACCAGAACGGCTCGGCCCTGCTTGCGGACCGATTCCCGGGCCAGATTCAGGGCGTAGAGCGTCCCGCTCTTGTTGTACAGGGGCGTTTCGGGCGAATTCAGGTACTTGGGCTGCTCTTCTCCCAGGGCCCGGCCCCCAAACCCCACAATTTTACCCGCCTCGTTCCAGATGGGAAACATCACCCGGCCCCGGAAACGGTCAAAATGGCTGGAATCCCGCTCGTTTCGCTGAATCACGCCGCTGAGGCGCAACTGATCCAGGGAATACGCGGCCCGCAGTTCCTGAAGCAGCCCATCGGACCGCCTGGGGGCAAATCCGATGCCGAAGCGCTCCCGGCTCTCCGGAGTCAGACCCCGAGCTTCCAGATAGCGTTGAGCCTGCCGGGCGGTGCCGGCGGCCAGCTCCCGGCGGAAATAGCCTCCGGCCTTGGCCTGAATTTCGAGCAGAATTCGGCGCTCCCCGGCCTTGCGGTCGGTTGAGCGGCTCCGGTTGTCTACCGGGATGCCGTATCTCTCTCCCAACCATCGAAGGGCATCCGCGAAACTCAACCCCTCCATCCTTTCCACGAAATGGATCACGTCTCCCTTGGCGTGGCAGCCGAAACAGTAAAAGAATTGCCGTTCGGCATGGACGTGAAAGGATGGCGTCTTCTCGGAGTGAAAGGGGCAGAGGCCGATGAAACTGCTCCCCGACTTGCGAAGCTTGACATGTTCTCCAACAATCTGGACCAGGTCGGCCGCGCTCTTCACTCTGTCGATCCCATCGCCAGAAGGGCTCATACTCACCTCACCGGAACCCTGGTGTTCGGCTCACACATGGAGAGAGACCACCGTCACGCCGTTTCCTCCTTCATCGGATGCAGCCGGATGAAATTCGGAAACATGGGTTTGGTCGGAAAGCCACTCCGAAATGGCTCGGCGCAACACACCCATTCCGCTCCCGTGAACGAGGCGGACCGGCGAAAGGGAGGCCAGCAGCGCGCTGTCCAGAAACTTGTCGGCCTTCCGGATGGCCTCGTCCGCCGTGCACCCCACCAGGTTGATCTCATTGGAGGGCAATTCTGGGGAATGAAAATGCACCGAGACTCCGCGGGAACCTCCCCCGGTAGGCAGGGGCGAGGCCTCGTCCAGTTCCAGGGGCTCCAACTCCTCGCCTTTCAACACACATTTCAAGGCGCCCACCTCCACTTCCCAACAGTCTTCCGCTCGAGGTCCCGTAATGGTGCCGATCGAACCCAGCCGCGCCACCCTGACCCGGACTCCGGCTCGAATCCCCTCCTGGGAAGCCTTCTCTTTCTCCGGAAGCCCCACCCCGGCTCCTTCAACCGGCCCGGAACCGTTGGCCGGAACCTCCTCCAGCTTCCTGGAACGCCTTCTTACTTCGCTTCTCAGCCTGGCTTCTTCAAACCGATCCCGGATCCCCGACAGCAGCCTCGACGCCTCTTGCTCGAAGCGCTGTCGCGCCTGCTTGCGGCAGCGGGCGATCTCCCCCTTCCTGGATTCTTCCAGGTCCCGCTGCTTCTTTTCAAGCTCCGCCCGCCGATCCCTCAACCCTACCCGTTCCATTTCCAGTTGATCTCGAAGCCGGGTGGCTGCCGAGAGCTGTTGGCCGAGCGCCCGGGCATATCCGGCCAACTCTCGCTCCGGTTCGGAGACCAGCCCGCGGGCACGGGCCACCACCGCTTCCGGAAGTCCGAGCTGGCGAGCCATGTCGATTCCACTGCTGTTGCCCGGAATTCCCTGGATCAGCCGGTAGGTGGGACGAAGGTCGGCTTGCTCGAACTCAACACTGGCATTGACCACCCGCTCGGTCTGAAAGGCATATCTCTTGAGCCCGTTGAGGTGGGTGGTGACCACCGTCACAACGCCTCGGGAGCGAAGTTCTTCCAGGATGGCGGTTCCCAGGGCGGCCCCCTCGGACGGATCGGTGCCCGTGCCCAACTCGTCGAGCAGCACCAGCGCCGGCGACCTGGCTTCCTCCAGGATGCTGCGAATCTTTCCGAGATGGGCGGAAAACGTGCTCAGGTCGTCGGTCATGGACTGTCGGTCGCCGATATCGGCGAAAATCCGCCGGAACAGGCCAATCCGGGCCGAGGCGGCCGGCACGGGGATTCCCGAAAGCGCCATCAGGGTCAACATGCCGACGGTCTTCAGGGCGACCGTCTTCCCGCCGGCATTGGGACCGCTGATCACCAAAACCTGGCTACGGTCTCCCAAGTCCACGGAAAGGGGAACGATCTCCCGTCCCTGCTCCTTCAGGTGAATCTCCAGCAGCGGGTGGCGTCCCTTTTCGATCTCAAGAACAGGGTCCGTGTCGACCTCGGGAAAGACGCAATGGAACTTCCGGCAGAAGCGAGCCTTGGCAAAGCTGAAGTCGAGGACGCCGACAAACCGGGCCGCCGCCTGCAACTCCGACAGATGCTGCCGGATGGCGTCCGTCAGCATCCGAAGGACCCGAAGAACCTCTTCGGCGACCTGTTCCTTGAGCTGGATCAACCGGTTGTTGAGCTCGACACTCTGCAGGGGTTCAATGAAGAGGGTCGAGCCGCTGGAGCTGCTCCCGTGGACCACACCGGGAAAAACCCTCTTGCGATCGGTGCGCACCGGGATGACGAACCGCTGATTACGGACGGTGACTACCTCATCCTGCAAGGCGCCGGTCTTCTCTCCTCCCCGCACGAGGCCCGCCAGGGAGCGGCAGATCCGAGCTCTCAGGGTGGCGACCTGCCGTCGCAGGCTTCGCAACCGCGGACTGGCGCCATCATCAACCTCCCCGGTGGGACCGATCTTGCCGGCCAGCTGGGAAACCAGGCCGCCCAGATCGGAGACCTGACGGCGAGCCAAGTCGGTGAGAGCCGGGCACCGGCGGCCGGTCACTTCCAGAGCCTTGCGGCTGGCGCCGGCCACCTGGGCCAACTCGAGAACCTGACCGATTTCGGCGGGATCCAGGACGGCGCCTTGCACACCGATCCTTTGGAAGATCGGACCCACGTCCACCACGCCGCCGAACCTCAAGGGTTGCCCCGATTCAAGCAATTCCAGACACTCGCGCACCATCCGGAGTTGCTTGCGAACCTCTCCCAAATCCCCGGCGGGGGTCAGCCTGTCAAACCGTTGGGATCCCAGTGGGCAATCGGTAAACCCGGCGATGACCCGCTTCAGGTCTCGAAAATCCAGGACATCCAGGTCGGAAACGGTCATTTAAATCGAAGAAAATTCAAAACCCTTAATTTTCCGTCCGCCGAAGCCGCCTGTCAACAAAGTGGGCTGGAATTTTTGGGTCCTCCTCAGCGGACCACGGAATGACAGGATCCCATCTCCTCATGCTCCAGGCTCCGCTCCTCGAGCTGGATGGTGGAAACCACCACCAGGGTCACTCCGTTCAGCAGGGCCGCCAGAATCTCTGCCCGGTGATACCCGTAGGTCTTGGAGGCCGTGGCCGGCCGGCCCGCGCACCAGATTGCAAACAGGCTCAGGCCCAAGGCCGCGGCATCCACCAGCATATGCCCCGAATCGGCGATGAGCGCCAGGCTTCCGGTATAGAGTCCACCCAGAAACTCGATGACCAGAAAAACGGAGGTGAGCGAAAAGGCGATGCGCAGCGCCCGGAGAGTCGCCGGTCCCTGGCCGGGTCGCCCTTCACCTGGAGAGTGTCGATGATGATGGCCCATGACTCATCTCACGGTAGCCGCCACACGGATCATCCGGCCCCTTCGATTGCGCCGGCCGGGCCGCGTTTGCGGCCTATCCGCACGGCAACGCCATTATAGCGCCAGCGGCTGCCCAATGGCCGAACCAGGCCGACAACGCGTCGTTGCGGCTGACATCCACTTGAGTTCATCTATCGCCTCGGTTCCAACACGGATTTCCCATAATCCGCTCCCAGGCTCTTGGATCACTTCCAACACCCACCCGAAGATCGAGCGGATCTGCTTCCTGTGGCGCAGCTCTCCTGCTGTTTATCCTGTCTATCCTGTGCATCCATGTTCAATGTGTAGAGCCTCTTGCGAAATTCTCCGGACACCCCTGGGCAACCGGAGCCATAGCCCCCCCGCGACCGCCGCTTTCGTATTGAATAAATCCGCCCGGTGAATCAGAATGGTGGCGCTAACATGCCGGCGGAGGGCTTTGAAAACAACATGATATGGAAGATCGCCCAACCGGACCTCACCCAGGCCAGGGAGTTGGCATGGAAGATCGCCCAGCCGGACCTCACCCAGGCCAGGGAGTTGGCCCGGACTCTGAACATCCCGGGCATTCTGGCATCTCTCCTGCTGAACCGCGGCTTCCGCACCACCGAACCCGCCAGAAAATTTCTGAACCCACAGTTCAGCCATCTCCACGATCCCTTCCTCATGTGCGACCTGGGATTGGCCGTCAACCGCATCCGTGAAGCCATCGACCGGCGCCAGAAGATCCTGATCTACGGCGACTACGACGTTGACGGCAGCACCGCCGTGGTCATCTTGAGAAAGGCTCTGGAGATGTTGGGCGCGGAGTGCTCCTACCATATCCCGCAGCGGTTGGTGGAGGGCTACGGAATGAAGATTCCGGTGCTGGAGAAGGCCGCCCGCGAGGGGATCCAACTGGTGATCACCGTGGACACCGGCATCAAGGCCTACGAGGCCGTGGAGCGCGCCCGCGCCCTCAATCTCGACTGCGTCATCACCGATCATCACCTGCCGGAAAACGGTCTGCCCAAAGCCCTGGCCGTGGTCAATCCCAAGCGCTCCGACTGTCCCTACCCCGACAAGCACCTTTGCGGGGTGGGGATCGCCTTCAAGCTGGTTCAGGCCCTGTTCATGAAGACCGGCAACGAAAAGCACCTCCCCGCTTTCCTCAAGGTGGTGGCCATCGGCACTATCGCCGACGTGGTTCCGCTCATTGGCGAAAATCGGGTCTTCGCCAAACTCGGACTGGAGGGTCTCCAGTCCCCCGCCAATCCCGGCTTGAGGTCGTTGATCGAAACCGCCGGACTGGAGGGACGGTCGATTTCCAGCACCGACGTGGGCTTCCGCCTGGCTCCCAGGATCAACGCGGTGGGGCGCATGGGAGGCAGCAGGGAGGCCGTGGAGTTGTTTGCGGCCAGGGACGTGGAAGAAGCCCGGCGCCTTGCCGGCGAGATGAATCGCCTGAATCGGGAACGCCAGGTCACCGAGGAGCAGATCCGGAAGGCGATCGAGCGGCGAATCGATTCCGATCCGGACCTGACAGCCTCCCCGATCAAAGTGATCGATGGCGACAACTGGCACATCGGGGTGCTGGGAATCGTAGCCAGCAAGATTTCCGAGCGCTTCCAGAGCCCAACGCTGATCATTTCCAAGATCGACGGGGTGGGCTCAGGCTCGGGCCGGTCCCCCGCGGGATTCCATTTGCTCCAGGCCCTGGAGAGTTGCCGCGACCTGCTGAACCGGTTCGGTGGGCACGCTCAGGCAGCCGGATTCCAGTTGCAAGCGTCCAATGTGTCGGAACTGCGCCGGCGCATCATCCGATACGCCGAATCGGCCAGCGATTTCAAGCCCGGCGAACGCCAACTCAACGTGGACGCTGAAGTTCGTTTGTCCGACCTGGACGACACGGTCTATCGCCAGATTCAACGCCTTTCTCCCTTCGGCAAGGACAATCCCGCTCCGCTGTTCGTGGCGCGCCAACTGACCCTTATTGCCGAACCGCGGATCCTCAAGGGCAGGCATCTCAAGTTTCGAGTGGAGCAGGACGGGAGGGCCATGGATGCGCTGGCATGGAACATGGCCGACCGGCTGGCTTCCATAAGGGAATCCAGGGGCACTGTTTCGCTGGCCTTCGAGCTGTCGGAGAACCTCCACCCCAGCTTCAGGGCCCTGCAACTGGTGGTTCGAGACGTGCGGGCCGAATAAGGGGCAAACCCTCCGATGCAACGAAATCTGCTCAAGCTGGGCCGCATCATTCCGCTGTTGGTGGTGACGAGCGTGGTTGCGGCTGTCTGCATCAGCTTCTACCGGAGCGCCCAAACCCCCGGAACCCGTCCTGTCACGCAAGTGGAGTCGCTTCCGGAAGGAGCCACCGACCTGACCCAGGGGTTCAGCGTGACCCACTCGGAACAGGGAAAGACCACCATTGAAGTCAAGGCCAATGTCCGACTTGGACTCAAGAACCGGAAGAGTCTTCTCGACCAAGTGAAGGCCAAGGTCTTTCGCGAGCAGGACGGGCGATTCGACACCATCACCAGCCTGCGCTGCGAAGTGGACCATGTCAGCAAAGACGTGGTCTTTCTCGAGAACGTCGTCGTCACCCTGGACACTCCCGACGGCGGCGCCGAATCGATACCCGCCATCGTGAGGGGGGAACGCATGACCTACTCTCGAAGCCTGGATCGGGTGGTCAGCGAGGACGCGGTGAGCTTCGAACGGGGGCGGATCAGCGGGAGCAGCCGGGGGCTGGTCTACGACTTGAGCAGCGGCCTGATCACCCTGCGCTCCGAGGTGGACCTGAGGGTGCTGCCCGCGCAAGAGGAGGATCATCTCCTGCGGATCCGGGCCGGGAGCCTGAAGTTTCACAAACAGCGCGCCGAGATGGAGTTGCACTCCAACGTGCGGGTGGAAAAGGGACCCACCGAATTGACCGCGGCTCAAATGCGGGCGGTCTTTGCCACACCGGCCTGGACTCTAAGTCACATTCAAGCCAGGGGCCGGGTTCGATCCAGGTCGCTGGATCCCGATGCCATGATCGAGGTCCAGGCCGACCACCTGCGCTACCTCTTCGGGTCTGGACCGGACGGCCTCGACAGAGTCGTCGCCCAGGGAAAGGCCGTGGCCCGTCCGTTGACCCCCCGGTCCCTCCGCGAACTGTCCGCCCGGGAAATCACCCTGGAACTTCCGCCCCGGTCCCAGTCTCTGAGGCGGCTTACGGCCGTCGGAGAGGCGCGGGTCCGATTCCAGACGCCGAGTCCCTCCCGGACCGAGCCCCGCACCGCAGCCCTGGAGTCCTCCCAACCTGCCGATGGAATCACCCGGCGCGTTCTCACGTCTCCCCGGGTGAACGCTCACTTCCGCCCGGAAAGCGGCCGCCTCTCCCGGGTGGAGGCCGTGGGGCCGAGCACCCTGGAAGAGATCCCCGCCGGACCCGGGGAGGAAAAGCGGAAGCTGTCGGCACGCGCCCTGCATCTGTTCTACGGGAAGGATTCGGACCGCCTGGAGCGGTTCACCGCCGACCGGGAGGTGAAGCTGGAATTCTCTTCGGCCGCGGGAATCGTACGGGAAACCAGAAGTCGTCATCTGACAGCCCTGTTCGACCAACAGACCGACCGGTTATCGGAGATCCGGCAGACCGGAGACTTCCACTACCGGGAGCCGGGAAGGCAAGCCTGGTCTGAATCGGCGGTGCATCGGGTCGCCTCCTCTCTCATCAGGCTGGAAGGGCGCCCCAAGGTCGCCGATGTCCAGGGTGAGACCGAGGCGGATGTGATTGAATTTCATCGGGGCCGGGATCTGCTCAAAGCCGAGGGCGAGGTGCGATCCGCCTATTTCGCTCCGGGGGACAGCCACGGCGACTCCCCCGACGTCTTTGCCTCGTCCCAGTTCATGGAGTTTCAGACACGGAAAGGCATCGGTCGCTACTGGAAAAACGCCAGGCTCTGGCAGAAGGACCGGATCCTTTACGCCCAGGACATCCGGTTGAATCGCCCCGAGGGAACGCTGACCGCCAAGGGTCGGGTGACCAGCCTGTTCCACCGCCCGGGCGAGGAAGAATCCTCCTCGGGAACAATGGTCCGGTCCGAAAGGATGACCTACGAGGAGCAGGCCCGCAGAATCGTGTACGAAGAGGGAGTCGCAACCACCACGCCGCAGGGCAGATTGCAGTCGGACCGGCTTCAGGTCTTTCTCCGGCAGGAGCAGGGGCAGACATCGGTGGACAGGGCCCTGGCCGAAGGAAACGTCAGAATGGCTCAGCCGAACCGCACTTCGTTCTCGCAATGGGCGGAATATCGGGGCCGAGAGGGGAAAGTGGTCCTGTGGGGAGGGCCTCCCAAAGTGGTGGACGACCAGCGGGGTTTCACCACCGGGGCTCGATTGACAATCGATATTGCGGGTGGTAGCGTTGCCGTCGAGGGCAATTCCCAGAATCGGGCCGTCACGACGCAACGTCTGTCCAGATAGGCCAGGATGCAAGTCTTGAAAGCGGCCAGCCTGGTCAAGTCCTACAAGGGCAGACGGGTTGTGAACGACGTCACGCTCAGGATTGGCCAGGGAGAGGTTGTCGGGCTCCTGGGACCCAATGGAGCCGGAAAGACAACCACCTTCTATATCCTGGTGGGACTGACTTCTGCCGACCAGGGGCAGGTATTCCTGGATGGCAGAGAGATCACCGATCTGCCCATGTACCTCAGGGCCCGAAACGGCATCAGCTATCTACCGCAGGAACCCTCCGTCTTCCGCAGGTTGTCGGTCGACGACAATATCCTGGCCATCCTGGAAACGCTTCCCTACACCAGGACTCAAAGGCGGAAACGGCTGGATGAGCTGATTGAAGAGCTGGGATTGAGCCATGTGCGCAAGAACCTCGGGGATGCGCTTTCGGGTGGCGAGAGACGGAGAGTCGAGATCGCGCGTTCGCTGGTCATCTCTCCCTCGTTCATTCTGTTGGACGAGCCCTTCGCCGGAATCGATCCCATTGCGGTGCTGGATATTCAGCGCATCGTCAACCGGCTCCGCGCCAAGGGCATCGGCGTCCTGATAACCGACCACAACGTCCGGGAAATCCTCAGGGTGACGGATCGGGCTTACATCATCAATGACGGCAAGATCCTGCAGGCAGGGACTCCCCGAGAGCTGGCCCGGAATCAAGAGGTGAAGCGATTGTACCTCGGAGAAAACTTTCGCTTGGAATGACAGCCATGGCTTTTCTGGAGCAGCGGCTCAACCTCAAACCGACTCAGAAGCAGGTGCTGACCCCCAGCCTGGTTCAGATGGTCAGCGTCCTGGCGCTCAACAAGCTCGAACTGGCCGAAATGATCTCCCAGGAGCTGATGGAAAACCCCGTATTGGAGGAAGTCGCTGAGATTACGGAATCGAACGAAGACGGCGCGGCCGCCGAGGAGCGGGCGTCCGACCCTGCCGACAAGGAAATTATCGAGATCACCGATTCTCAGAACAGCGATGCCGCCGATCCCTTTGAACAGATCGACTTTGGAAGCTTTTTCGACGACTACCTGGATCCCGGCTATCGCACCCAGGTGTCGGGCGAGGTCACCGAGCGCCCCTCCTTTGAGAACTTTCTGGCGGAACCGACCGACCTCTACGACCATCTGCAGTGGCAACTGAGCTTGTCGGTGGCCCCGGATCCCGTCAGCCACGCGGCCGCCTCCATAATCGGCAACCTCAACCAGGACGGGTTTCTGACGGCGGACCTCGATGAAATTGCCGCTACCGGCAACCATACCGCCGAGGAAGTGGCCGAAGCCCTGAAACTGGTCCATACCTTCGACCCGGCGGGCGTCGGCGCGCGAGACGTGCAGGAATGCCTGCTGATTCAGTTGAAACACCTGCGCGGGGATCAGTCCACCGCCATTCAGATCGTCAGGAATCACTTGAAGCAGCTGCAAAAAAATCATTACGTGGAAATCTCCCGTGCCTTGGACAAGCCGCTTGAGCTGGTTCTGTCCCAGATCGGGATCATCAAGGATCTGGACCCCCGGCCGGGCCAGCGCTACAACAAGCCGGAAACCCGGGTCGTCGAGCCGGACGTGTTCATCGTCAAGGGAGACAACGGCTATTCGGTGACCGTCAACGATGACGACCTGCCTCAGTTACGGGTGTCCGGACGCTACCGGAGAATGATCAGCCGGGGCGGTGTCTCCAAGGAAGGTCTGGAATACGTAAGAGAGCGCTATGCCTCGGCCCTTCGCTTCATCAGGAACGTCGAACAGCGCAAGCGGACCATTATTCGTGTCTGCGAGTCCATCGTGCGTCGGCAAACCGAATTTCTGGACCGGGGCCTCGACCACTTGAGACCCATGATGATCAAGGAAGTCGCCGAGGAGGTGGGGGTTCATCCGTCGACCGTCAGCCGGGCGGTGGCCGACAAGTACGCCCAAACCCCGCAGGGGGTCTACGAGCTGCGGTTTTTCTTTTCCGAAGGGGTCCAGGGCCCCGCCGGGACCCTCATTCCGCTGACCACTGCCCGGCGCAGAGTCAAGCAGCTCATTCAGGAAGAAGACCCGGCCAGGCCATTGACCGATGAGCAAATCACGCGAGGGCTGCACGGGGAAGGCATCATGGTCACCCGGCGAACCGTGGCCAAATACCGCGAAGACCTCAAGATCCTGAGCACCCATCATCGCCGCGTCAGAACGAAGCTGCTTTCGCCTCCCCGGTCGGCACAGGCAAGAAAATGACTAGCTACCACGGAGGATCCTATGCGGGTGGCATACACCGGTCGAAACATTGAAGTCACTTCCGCGCTGCGGGATTTCACCGAGACGCATCTCAAGAAGATCCGCAAGATTCTGGGTGAAGCCATCCACGTTCACGTAACGCTGACAGTTCAAAAGCACCGGCAGATCGCCGAGATCCATTTGCACACCAGGTCCCTGGATATCAACGGACTTGAAGAAACCAACGACATGTACGCATCCATCAACGCCGTGCTGGAAAAGGCCGAGCGCCAGGCTTTGAAGCACAAGGGAAAGAAAATCACCAGAAAGCGCCACCCCGGCCTACCCGCCTCCCGTCTGCCCTCCAACTCCTCCAGCTCTACGAACCGGCCCCCGTCGGGAGCCCCGCGTGTCATCAAATCAACCTCCTTCGCCCCGAAGCCCATGACCGTCGAGGAGGCCGTCCAGGAAGTCAGTGGCGCCAACGGCAATTTCCTGGTTTTCCGAAACGCCGAGTCCGAGAAAGTCAGTGTGCTCTACAAACGCAAGGACGGCAACTTCGGACTGATCGAACCGTAGTCCGCATTTCTCAACGGGTCGCTAGCCAAATGGAAGCCGGAAATCCCTTTGTCATCATCACTGGTCTGAGCGGGTCCGGCAAAGACACGGTCCTGAAGGCCTTTGAAGACATGGGGTATTTCTGCGTCGACAATCTCCCGCTGGAGCTGATTCCCAAGTTCGCGGAGCTCTGCAACCAGGCCCGGGCTCAAATCAAACGCGCCGCCATCGTCATCGACGTGCGCGAGGGCGCCGAACTGGCCAGGTTCCCCAAGCTGTTCGAGGCTCTGAAGAAGACGCCCCTGGCCATCACCCTTGTCTATCTGGAGGCCACTCCCGGCTCCCTGATCCGGCGCTACAGCGAGACCCGCCGTCCGCATCCGCTCAAGGGCGACGAGCCCATTGCCGCCTCCCTGGCCGAGGAGAGACGGCGTCTGGAGCCCCTCAGGAAGCTGGCCGACCAGGTCATCGACACCAGCCCCTTCAACGTTCACGAACTGAGGCGGTTCATCGTCGACAAGTTTCAGAAGCGGGACTCCACGGCTCTCCTCATTTCACTGGTCAGCTTCGGATTCAAGCACGGCCTGCCCGCCGAGGCCGACCTGGTCTTCGACGTCCGTTTTCTGCCCAATCCCAACTTCGTTCGCCATCTCAAGCAAAAGAACGGGAACGACCCCGCCGTGGCCGCCTACGTTCAATCGTTCGATCAGACCCGGGAGTTTCTCCGCCGGCTGGAGGATCTGTTCCTGTTCCTGATTCCCAACTACGCCATCGAGGGCAAGAGCTACCTGACGATCGCATTCGGCTGCACCGGCGGCCGGCACCGGTCGGTCGCCATCGCCAACCAGATCGGCGGGATGCTGAATCTGAAGGGCTACACTGCCAAGGTGCTGCATCGGGATCTGGCGCTCTCGTGAAGCCCCGTAGCTGCGGAGTGCCGTGGCTTTCAAATCCCAGCGATTCGGGGGCACACGGTTTCAGCGCCGGTCCTCCAATAAACATGGATGAACAGGATGGACAGGATAAGAAACTGTTGCCTGCGAAGCTGATTTGCTGAGTGATCGGGTATGCCTTTGAAGGGATCCATGAGCTTGGGAGCGTTATTTTTTGGAATCGGTCCAGGAGAAGGTGATGATGATTGCGTTCTCTGAGGCAGGACTTGCCGTTCAGGCTCATAAGACCCTCAAGGTTCTCTTTGTCGAGAAGCCGTTTGGCGAAAAATATCCTGTCTATCCTGTTCATCCATGTAAATCGGGAGTCTGCTCATGCCGGACTCCGAGACCAACACAGGGAACCTGATTTGGTGACCGTGGCCCAAACCTCCTTCCGTCCCACAGACGTTCGTATTCTGGAGGCCAGCCACGACTTCGAAGACTTCCGACTGCGCATGCCTTATCAGTTCGGCGGCCGAACCATCGCCCATCTGACCCTGTTGAACGTCTCGGTATTGGTCAGAAACGGGAGCGGCCGGCAGGCCCGGGGAGCGGGCTCGATGCCGTTGGGCAACGCCTGGGCCTTTCCCTCCTCCCGGGTCAATCACGATCAGTCTCTGCGGGCGATGCGAGTGCTGGCGGAACGGATTGCCTCCATCATCGGCCGGCATCCCCAACGGGCCCATCCCATCGACCTTTACCACAGCCTGGAGCCGCTCTATCTGGAGGCCGCCGTCCAGGTCAGCGCCGAAAATGGGTTGGCCGAGCCCATTCCCAAGCTCTGCGCCCTGGTGGTCGCCAGCGCTTTCGACCTGGCCATCCACGACGCCTTCGGGAGAGTCAACGGGGTCAACGCCTATCGCGCCTACGGTCCCGAGTTCATGGATCGGGATCTCAGCCACTACCTGGGAGAAGACTTCAAGGGCGAATGGCTGGACCGCTACCTGCGGAGAAGCCCGGCTGCCTACCTGCACCTCTACCACTCGGTGGGCGCCTCCGATCCACTGGATTCCCCGGAAGGCGCCCCCGCCCTGGAGGACGGCCTGCCGCAGACCCTGGCGGAATGGATTGCGGCCGAGGGCCTGACCCACTTCAAGGTGAAATTGAACGGAGGGGACCTCCGCCTGGACGTGGACCGGATGGTGGATATCGAGCGGGTGGTGAGCGCCGGGCAGGAGAAACGGGGAGGGCGGGAATGGAAGTACTCCCTGGACTTCAACGAAGGATGCCGGACCGTGGACTACCTGCTGGACTTCCTGGAAGAGATCGAGCGACGGGCGCCGTCAGTGAAGGCCCGGCTGCAGTACGTGGAACAGCCAACCTCCCGCAATCTGACGGGACCTCCCAGGATTCTCCTCCACCGGGCGGCTCGAAAGGTCCCGCTGGTGGCCGACGAGGCCCTGGTGGATCTGGAGTCCTTTCGGCTTGCCCGCCAGGTCGGCTATAGCGGTGTGGCCCTGAAGACCTGCAAGGGACAATCCCAGTCCCTGCTTCTGGCCGCGGCCGCTCAGAAGTATGGAGCCTACCTCTGCGTTCAGGACCTCACCTGCCCGGGATTGTCCCTGGTCCATTCGGCCGGCCTGGCCGCCCACCTGCCCGGCGTCCACGCTCTGGAAGCCAACAGCCGCCAGTACATTCCGTCCGCCAACCGGCTCTGGAAGTCGAGATTCCCGGCACTGTTTCAGATCACCGATGGTCGTTTGGGTACAGGCGGCCTGACCGGAACCGGCCTGGGGACGGGGTAGGCTTGGCTGAAACAAACCAAAAAAGACAAAAGAAAAAGAGGAATCCACGAAGGGGCACGAAGAACGACGAAGGGCCACTAAGGCATTGTCAAATCGGGATTTAAGGCGACCATCCAGCCCGTTCGTTTGCGCCGACTCTCCCTTGAAGGGCAATCGTGACGAAAGCGGCCCACCCGGGAGTGCGGGCGTCCCGCCCGCATGCTGTCCCGTTGCGTGCCGCTCAGTTTCCCTGCGATGCGGCAGCCCGGCCAGACTGCCAGTGGAAATCGCATGGGCTCGGGCCGAAGCAGAGCCATGGCGCCATTGCCGTTCGACCCGGGTCGAGAAGATGGGCGAGGCTTTGCCAGTGTGGTGCGGGCGGGACGCCCGCGCTCCCGGGGGGGCTTCCTCCCATGACGTCGTCGAACCCATGGAGGTCTATCCCTCTTCGTGTCTATTCGTGTTCATTGGTGGTTCGTCTTCTTTTAATAATCCTGTGCATCCTGTGCATCCATGTTCAATTCATAGTCCTTCTCGATTGATCTTCCCCGTGGCGGGCCTTGGCTGTGCCCAACGCCCCGATTCCCACTCAGCGTCCCGTGCAGCGGCCTCTGGTCCTTTTAATCCTGTCCCTTGGGTTGCCGCTCGGTTTCCCTGCGATCCCGCACCCGTCCACCGTGCCGGTGGGAACCGCATGGGCCCGGCCCAAGCAGAGCCCGGGCGTCTTTGCCGGTCGATCCGGGTCGTGGAGATGGGTGAGGCTTTGCCAGTGTGGTGCGGGCGGGACGCCCGGGCTCCCGGGGGGCTTTCTCCCCTGACGCCGTGACACCGACGTCACAAAATTGCAGAAGCGGCGGGGCGGGGGCGAGGCTAGGCTGCTATCAGTTTTTTGAGGAAGGCGATCACCGCGGGTTCCACCCAGTCCCGGTCTCCGATCACCTTGCACAGGATGACGCCCTGCTTGTCCACGATGTAGGTCTCGGGAACCATGTGGGTGCCGTAGAGTTCGGCGACTTTTTGCTCGAAGTCGGAATAGATTCCGAAACCGAAGGGCTGTTGCTCGAGAAAGGCATCCACCGGTTCCCAGGAAGCGTCCACGCTGAGGGCCACGATCTTCAACTGGGTCTCGTCGATCTGCTTGCGGAGGGCCTCCATGGAAGGCATTTCCTCGAGACAGGGAGGGCACCAGGTCGCCCAGAAATTGACCAGGACCACCTTGCCCCTGAAATCGCTCAGCCGGTGCACCTGTCCGCCCCGGTCCTGAACGGCGAATTCGGGCGCCGGCCGGTCGAGAGCCACCATTCCGGGAAGGCAGGGGGAGCGGGAACCGGAACAGGCTGCAGCCAGCGCAAGACAGACCAGGCCCAGCAACGCCAATCCGGCCGGGAACCGACCTCGGGCGACTCCACCGGGACTCTCAGCCATGGGCATTCTCCAAACTATCGCCTCGGGAAACCGGGCAGGACTCACCGGCTCACACCTGGTTCAACCAGTGACCCAGCTTCTCCTTCTTGGTCTTCAGGTAGTTCCGGGAAGTGCGTCGGGGAGAAATCTCGATGGGGATCCTCTCCAGGACCTGGACTCCGGCATCTTCCAATGCCTTCAGCTTGCCGGGGTTGTTGGAGAGCAGCCGCACCCGGGAAATGCCCAGATCCTTGACGATCTCGGCGCAGACGGAATAGTCGCGTTGATCGGCATCGAACCCCAACCGGTGGTTGGCTTCCACGGTATCGATTCCCTGGTCCTGCAGCTGGTAGGCGCGCAACTTGTTGAGCAGGCCGATTCCCCTTCCCTCCTCCGGGTGGTAGATGATGACTCCCTGCCCTTCCGTCTGAATCATCTCCATGGACACCCTGAGCTGCTCGCCGCAGTCGCATCGGGTAGAGCCGAAAACGTCACCGGTCAGGCACTGGGACTGGATGCGGACCAGCGGAGCCGATGCCGCCGTCAGGGCGCCCTTCGACAAGACCACGTAGGACTTGGCGACCCCGCCCGTCCCGGCCTCGTATCCGAGCAGGTCGAACTCGCCATGGGAGGTCGGAAGCACGGAACTGGCGATTCTCCTCACACCCATTCGGAGCCTCTCGAATCCGGCAATCCCCCGGCGTTGCTGTAGTTTAGGGAAGAGCGGCGAAGCCGCGCCAGCAATTGGTCCCGGGCGTGAGCCCGGGGACGTGTGATCGTGGCAATCCCCCGGCCGCGGCCGGGGTTAGCGCTGCCAGAGAAACGCTGAATCCTAGCCGATGCGGGCACCTCTGTCAAATTGGGGGCGGGGAGACGAGACCCGGATCGCCGGCGGGTTGCCGCTCACCCCAAAACCGCAGCAGTTCATCCTCATAGGCCCTGGAGACCAGCTCGGCCGGCGACGATTCGTACCAGTCCCGGGGGAAAAGGTTCATGTAGTTCTCGTATCCGAATCGCTGGCCGATGAGCACAATCACCCCCTGATCGGTCTCGGAACGAATGACTCGCCCCGCCGACTGGATGACCCGGTTCATCCCGGGGAACAGGCAGGCGTACTCGAATCCCCGGCCGTACTGCTCTTCAAAGTATTGCCGGGTGAGGTCGAGCTCTCGGCCGACCCGGGGCAGCCCCGGCCCCACGATGATGACCCCGATGGCCAGATCTCCAGGATAGTCGACCCCCTCGGCAAAGATTCCTCCCTGCACCCCCAACAGCAGGTGAGGTTGGTTGCCGGTGGCAAGCTCCTCCAACAGTGCGTTTCGGGCGTGGTCGCCCATGGTTCTCTTCTGAACCAGCAGGCTATAACCCTGCGGACGGAGACAGGAACGAACCGCGGCCAGGAAATCGAAGCTGGGGAAAAAGGCCAGGTAGTTGCCCGGGCGGGCGGCCACCACCCGTTCAATGATCCGCCCGACTCGAGGGACGGCCTGCGCCCGGTGGCGGTAGCGGGTGGAGACCTGGGGCACCACCACCACCTTGCGGTTGTCCGGGGGGAAGGGAGAAGCCATGGAAAGCAGTCGGGCGTCGGGCTCGAAACCCAGCACGTCCCGGTAGAATTCCAGCGGGGACAGGGTGGCCGACATGGCCACCACCGAGTGAAAGCTGCGATGCCGCTTCCGTAGCTGAAGGGCGGGATTCAGGCAGAGGATGCGAAGTTGATGGGACTTCCCGGTCTCATCGTAGAGGTGAACGAACTCCTCTCCCTCGACCTCGAGCACGGTGCGGAACTGTTCCAGGCCGCGAGCCATTTCCAGGAACTCGTCCTCTCCCCGCGGAGCCGCACGGCGTTTCGGATCCAGCAGGTAGCGGCGCAGCAGATCGTGGAAGCGGTCTCCCAGATCGTCAAAGACCGGCCTGTCCAAGCGGACCGGGAAGGGGTCGCCTTCGGAACTCTCGCGGAAGTCGGCGCGTACTTCTCCAAAGTAGACCTCCAGGCGGTTCAAACAGTCCACCACGTCCCGGGCGAAGCCGGCGTCTTCCTCCCCGCCGGCCTGCGCCGCCTCCTCGGGCCCGAAGTCGATGGCGGCCTGGGAAGCATCCGCCTTCCCGGCCAGGGCCTCCATCTTTTTCTTCAGACTGCGAACCCTTCCCAGGTCCAGGCGGGGGGAATAGTAGTCACGAGCCCGCCCATAGAGATTGTGGGCCTCGTCGATGATCACCACCGACGCACGGCTGTCCCCGGCAAATCGGCGCTTGAGGCTGATCCGGGGATCGTAGAGGTAGTTGTAGTCGCACAGCACCAGATCGGCTTCCGGAAGGAGCTCCACCGACAGTTCAAAGGGACAGATCTCGTTCTCCACCGCCTTCTGGTAAACCAGATCGGGGGTGATCACGGTGAAGTCGGCCAGGCTCCTCCTCAAGCCGCTGCTTTCCAGCTTGCCGTAGAAATCCCTGGCGAAGGCGCAGCGGGAGGGATGACAGCAGACCACGTCATTGGCGCAGATCTTCTCCTTGGACCGAAGGACCAGGCCGGTGAATGGCCGCCCCGATCCATCCTCCTCCATCCTCGCCTCATCCCACAGACCCAGCGTGTCGGCGACGATACGCTGTTGGGTGGTCTTGGAGGTCAGGAAGAACACCGACAGGCCGTGGCGGCGGCTGAAGCTCAGGGCGGCAAAAAGCGCCGCCACCGTCTTGCCGATGCCCGTTGGGGCGGAAACCAGAAGGGGCCGGCTGGTCGCCAACGCCTCCTCGATAGCCTCCACCAGACCGTCCTGACCCTCGCGCATGCGCGGATAGGGGAAGCGCAAGGGCGGCAGGCCTCGAGCCTCCTCCCCCCGCAGGGCGCTTCGCTGCAGCTCCGCCAGGATCTCGCGGGTCCGGGTTTCCAGAAACCGCTCCATGGCCGGCCCATCCGACTCCACTTCCAGGCAGTGGCGGCTCCGATCGCTGCAACTGATGATCACCAGCCGGCCGCGAACTGCGCCGGCCTCACGAGTCTTCAGCCAGAGATGGACGTAGACCTTCAACTGCAGCAGATGGGCCGGAACCACCGGCGGATCCTCCTCCCTTTTCACCGAACCCAGCCTCGACTTGACCTCCTCCACCACCCAGCCCTGCCCGTCGCGATAGACGCCGTCCAGCCGGCCCTGAACGGTCACCCGGTATCCGTCGACTTCGAACTGGTAGCTGAGAGGCACCTCTGTTCGATAGCCGGGAAAAAGCCGGGACTGGGTGGACTGGTGTTCGCGATGGACTTCCCTGCCCAGCTCGCCGCGCAGGTCCCGCAAGGGAACCAGGTTGAGGCTTCCGGAGCCGGCCGGCTCGGAGCAGAGATCGCCCACGCTTAGAGACAGACTCCGTTGCCGCGGGTCGAACTTGACCGTCATGTCTCTCGCCCTTTCATGAAAGGTAGCGCTCCAGACTTTTGAGCTCTTCGGCAGTGTAGGGGTGTTGGAAGGCGGTGTCGGAGGGGAATCTTCCCTTCTTGAGAGAGAGCGAGGGGGGCGGGATTTCCCAGCCCTCCACCTCCTTGCGACTCACGGGAGCGCCTCGGCCATCCAGGGCGGACTTGAAACCCATCAGGAACATGGTGGCCTTTTCCAGCAGGTCATCGCCCTGCTCGGGAGGGGTCCGTTTCAGAATCATCTCCTGAATGACCAGTTGCATGGCATTCCAGGTGTTGTAGCGAAACCAACCGGGACTGGCGGGAATCTTGCCCTCGAAATCTCCGGACCGATCCCCGAACAGCCGCAGATAGGCCTGGCCGTCCATGTCCGACTGCAGGTGGAGCTGCCCATAGAAAAACCCGCCGTCCCGTCCCTCATGGACGAAACTCAGCGCCCCGGGCGGTTTCCGCCAGTCGGGCGTCAGATAAGAGGCCTGAAGACACTTCCCCCGGCCCTTTTTCCGTTCCTCCCGCAACACGGCGGCGATGTAGTAGATCCCGTGGACGCCGTGAGTGTAGTAGTCGCTCATCGAATTGTGTGCCGCGTAACCCAGGATGCGGGGCATCCGGGAGGCCTTGTCCTGCAAGTCTCCCACGCTCTCGGCAAACTCCCAGGTGGAATTGCTCATCAGCGGCGCCTGCCCCTGGCGAGCCGCCTCGACAATCAGTCTGGCTTTCTCGACGGAAGTCGAAAAGGGGCGGTTCACGAAGGTCGGCATTCCGGCCAGCAGAAAGGGACGGGCCATTAGGTGGTAGAGGGAAATCGCCGGCATGGCATCGATGTAGACCCCATCCACCGTCCCGACCAGGTCCTCGAGGTTCCTGACGGCCTCGACTCCCGGGAAACGCTCCGCAAAACCGGCAGCAAAATCGGGCCGGAAGCTCCAGACCTTGGTGATGACCATGCCGGTGGTTCGCATCCGACCGGGAGACGGGTTCATGGTATCGGCCCAGACGGCTTGGGCATGGCTGCCGTGAGCCACCACCATGCCGATCTCGGCGAGGCCCTGCATGCTCGCCTGGCGACCGGCAGCCCCCAGGCGGCCCGGTAGCAGCGACCCCGCCGCCAGCCCGGTTCCGGAAACCTGTTTCAGGAAAGTGCGACGCTGCATGGAACCCTCCAATATCAAAGACCTAACCCTCTAGACCACTTTTCCAGGAGCTGCCGGGTGACTCCGGCCCCGCCGCACACCACCACCAGGACGTTCTCCGCTCCCCGCAGCGGCTCCGCCCGGTCGTAGACACTGGCCAGGGCAGCTCCGCAGGCCGGTTCCACCAGCAGCCGGTGGTCATCGGCGAAGCGCAGCACTGCTCCAACGGCGGCCCGGTCCGACACCACCCAGGGGAGAACTCTGTGGGACCTTGTCCAGGCCAGCGCCTGGGAGGCGACCTGGCGGGCCCCCAGGGAGGTGGCCAGCGAAGCGATGCCCGGCAGGGTCACCAGACGCCCCGCCTGGACCGACCGGTAAAGCGAGTCGGCCCCTTCGGTCTCCACCGCGCAGACCGGCACTTTCTGCCAGCCGGCCCGGTGCATTCCCTCCAACACTCCGCACAGCAAGCCGCCGCCGCCAACCGCCAGCACCACCAGGTCCGGCCTCACCCCGGCTTCCCCGACTTCCCGCACCAGGCTGGCGTGGCCGTCCCAGAGCCTGGGATCGTCAAAGGGATGGATGTAAGCGGCTTCCTGGCGGCGCGCCAGACCCAGGGCCATCGCATGGGAGTCGTCCCAGGAGGCGCCCTGCTGGATGACGGTGGCTCCTTCACCGCGGAGCCGCTCCTGCATGAGGCTGGAGGTCGTCTGCGGAACCACCACCGTTACGGGCAGGCCAAGTTGGCGGCCGGCGTAGGCAACGGCATAGCCGGCATTGCCCCCGGATGAGGCCACCAGTGCCCGCGCCCCCTCCGACAGGGCCGACTGGCAGGCGCGGCCCACACCCCTGATCTTGAAGGAGCCGGTGGGCTGAATGGACTCCAGCTTGAGCCAGACCCGGGCGCCCAGCCGCGCGCCGAGGGGCCGGGACTCCCAGAGGGGTGTCTGGTGGTGCAGTGGCTTCATCGGGGATTCCTGTCTGGAATGACGGGCAGGACGAGGTGCGAGGGCCGGCCGGCGTCCAGGTAAACCGTGTTGCGGGCCGCCCGGGACCGGGTGTGCCGTCCCATGGGCTCGCCGGTGTTGGGGTTGACGTCGAAGCGAGGGAAATTGCTGCTGGAAATGTCCACCCGAATCCGATGGCCGGCCTTGAAACAGTTGCTGGTCGGCGGCAGGTCGATCCGGATGGCATAGACCTCGCCGGGCCGCATCGGCTCTTCCTTCTCGAACCCGTTGCGGTAGCGAACCCGGAGGATTCCGTCCGCCAGGTTCAGATCGTAGCCCTCCGGATAGTCCGGGTTGGGAGGGTAGACGTCCAGGAGCTTGACGGTGAAGTCGGTATCCGGCGCGGTGGAGGATATCCACAGCCTGGCGGTGATGTGGCCGGTCAACTCGACATCCTCCTGCAGGGGAGGGGTCTGAAAGACCAGCACGTCCCCCCGTTCCGAAAGGCGAGGGAAGGGGGGGCGGCAGGCGAACAGCCCGGGTCGTTCTTTCTGGTCGGCCGCCCCTTCGGTCACCAGGCTGCGCATCCTGGCTCGCGTGGGAATGAACCCTGACCAGGGGGACTGCTCCAGCTCGCCCAGGGGAGCCAGCTCGAAGATGCTGGTCATGGCCCCGGCAATAGTGGGCACCGGATGGGAGGGGTCGAAGTCGAAGCCGGCGGGTGCGTCGCCGGGAAGCGGCGGGGAGGCGCTCAACCCGCCACCGCCGCGCAGGTAATAGGAACGGTAGCGGGTGCGGGCCAGGGGCCACTCGTTCTCGCAGCGCCACCTCCCTCCATGGCTCAGTTTCCCTTCGCCGGTTTTCCTGCCGCTGCCTCCGCCCATTCTGAAGAGACGCACCGGGGGAGCCGGGTCGGGAGGCGGGGGCGGATCCTTCAGCCGGCCTTCGAACCAGGAGAGTCGTTCCCGGTTGTAGCGGTCCCGCCCCCAGGCCGCCTCCGAGCCGAAATCGACGTCTCCCGCAAAGGAATATCCCGCTCGCATGCCTCCGTGGGTCCAGGGACCCATGACCAGTCGTTGCGGCGTCCGGTTCTGCCGGGCCATGGCCGCATAGTAGCGGGTGGTGGCGATGGCGAAGGGATCGTACCAACCGCCGCTGTAGGTGCCCGGGATGTCGGCGTGGCGCCGGAAGTGCTGCTCGAAATCGTTGCTCTCAAGCCGCCAGAACTCGTCGTAAGCTCCCCGGCGATAGTAGTCCAACAGGGTCTTTTCCAGGTTGGGGACCTCCTCCAGGGGGGTGCCACCCGCCTGGAACGGCGTCCGCCGGACCCAATCCCCCATCCGCTCCATTCCCTGCAACACCCGCTGCCGGGCCGCGGGGTCGTCCCGAATTTCCTGGGCGTCATAAGCATGCAGGAAGAGTGCGCCGAACATGTGAAGCTGCATGGCTCCGCCCCAGCGCACCTGGTCGGCGTAGCTGTTTGTGGGGCTGACGTCGGGCCAGATGGCCCTCAGGTGGGGCGGGCGGTAGAGAGCCATGTGGGTCTGGACCAGGGCCAGATGGGAGCTGCCCATGGCGCCCACCCGGCCGTTGGACCAGGGCTGGGCCGCAATCCACTCCACCGTGTCGAATCCGTCGGTCCCGGCGGTTTCGTTTACCGTGTGGAAATACTGGCCGGTGCCCTCGGAACCGTGTCGGCCGCGCAGGTCCTGCAGCACCAGCACGAAACCTCTCGGGGTGAAGTGGTGGGCCACCTCGTCGATGAGCCATTCCGCCTGCTTGTCGTAGGAGGTGCGCACCAGCAGGGCCGGAAAGGGGCCCGGCAGCACCTCTCCATCCCGGGCCGGCCGGTAGATGTCGGCGGCCAGGCGCACCCCGTCCCGCATGGGGATCATCAGATCCTTGAATATGGCTACCTGGTAGGACTCGGAAGTTGCCATCAGCCGGGCGCCCGTTTTTTCAGAATCAGGTTGTCGTGGCTGTCCACCTCCGCCAGCCAACCCGGATGGATGACCGTGGTGGAGTCCAGCTCCACCACCACGGCCGGCCCCGCGATCCCGTGCCCCGGCTCCAACCGGTAGCGGTCATAGAGGGGACAGGGAACGTATCCGCCATTCTCGTCGAAATAGACCGAGGCCGTGTCTTTCAGGGCCGAGGACAGGTCACGCCCCGAGGCCTTCCGTTGCCGCAGTCCGGGCTTTCGGATGCGGCCGACGGCCACCAGCCGGAGGTTGACCAGTTCGACCGGCTCCTCCGGCGCGCTGAATCCATTGGCCCGGTCGTGCTCCCGGTGAAACCGATCCGCCGCCTGCTGGACCGCCGAGGGATCGACACGGTTCTCCGCCCATGGAACATTCAGTTCGTAGCTCTGTCCCACGTAGCGCAGGTCCGCTTGCCAAAGACAGGAAATGTCCTGCGCCGGCACCCCCTCCCTGCCGAGCGTCTCTCGACCCTGGGCTTCCAGCTTGCGGTAGATCGCTTCCGCCGCGGCAAGGTCGAGCCGGTCCAGCCGCTCGATCAGGGTGGTCGTATACTCGTGCTTGAGGTCGGTGACCAGCAGCCCCAGCGCCGAGGTGGTCCCCGGACTGGGAGGGACAATGGTGGTAGGCATTTCCATTTCGGCGGCCAGGCGGTTGGCATGCACCGGTCCGGCTCCGCCGAAAGCCACCAGAGCGAACCGCCGGGGATCGTAGCCCCGTTGAACCGAGACCAGCCGCAAGGCGTTCACCATGGCCGCGTTGGCGATCTCCACGATGCCGTAGGCAGCCTCCACCACTCCCATTCCCAGGGCATCGGCGCATTTTTCCCGGATGGCCCGGCGCGCCGCCTCTACATCCAGCTTGAGCCGACCTCCCAGGAAGTGGTCCGGCTGCAGGCGACCCAGAACCAGGTTGGCATCGGTAACCGTGGGTTCGCCGCCCCCCTTTCCGTAGCAGACCGGTCCCGGCTCGGCTCCGGCGCTTCGGGGCCCCACCCGAAGAATTCCACCCGAATCCACCCAGGCGATGGACCCCCCGCCGGCTCCAATCTCCACCAGATCGATCACCGGAGTGCGAATGGGATAGCCGCTCCCCCGCTGGGCGCCGGTCCCGGCCTGAGCCGAGGCTCCCACCTCGTAGTCCTTGGTGATCCTGGGAGTCCCATCCTGGATGAGTCCGACCTTGGCGGTCGTGCCCCCCATGTCGAAGGAGATGAGGTCGGGATAGTTCAACTCCTTCCCCAGGTAGGCTGCCGAGATGACTCCGGCGGCCGGTCCGGATTCCACCATGAATACGGGCCGGCGCCGTCCTTCGGCGAAGGTGAAGACCCCGCCGCTGCTCTGCATCAGGAGCAGCTCCGCCTTCAGCCCTTCCTTTCGCAGTTGACTCTCGATGCGCTCCAGGTAACGGGCCACCACCGGCTGGATGGCGGCATTGATGACGGTGGTGCTGGCCCGAAAGTATTCGCGGAACTCGGGGGCCACCTCGCAGGAAAGGGAGAGAGGAACCCGCGGCAGGGCCTCCCGGAGAATCCGCCCCACCCGCTTCTCGTGTTCCGGGTTGGCGTAGGCGTGAAGCAGGCAGACGGCCACCGATTCCACCCTCTCCTCGGCCAGGCGCCCGGCCACCCGGGCCACGGCCGCTTCATCCAGGGGCGTCACCACCTCCCCCCGGGCATCCAGGCGCTCGGGGACCCCGAAACAGAGGTAACGCGGCACCAGCGGCCTGGGTTTCTCGAACTGGAGGTCGTAAAGGCTGGGCCGAATCTGGCGGGCGATCTCCAACAGGTCTCGGAAACCCTCGGTGGTGACGAAACCGGTGGGGGCAATGGTTCCCTCGATGATGGCGTTGGTGGCCACGGTGGTCCCGTGCACCAGGTAGGTCACCTGGGCGGGATCCACGCCGTTTTCGCCCAGGATTCGGTGAGCGGCTTCCAGCAGAGCCTGCGAATGGTCCCTGGGTGTGGAGGGGACCTTGCCGATCCGAATTTCACCGGTGGCTTCGTTGATCAGGGTGGCGTCGGTAAAGGTGCCGCCGATGTCGATTCCCAGCCGGTAGGCCATTGAATCCCGTCCTTTCCTGAAAAAAAAGAGTTATCCACGAAGGGCCACTAAGGCGTTGAGGTTAACCGCGACGGGATACCAAGGTCGCGAAAGGATGGTCGATTTCCGATTGTTTCACTCTCGTAATGATCCGCCCGCCATGGCGGGGGCGGGACTTTCCTGAAACAACCGCTATTTCGCCCCTTATGAGCCGCCCCGTCGTACGGGACGGCGGCGCGGCTAGGTGGAGAGTGGAGAGTGATTAGTGAATAGTTATTTGATCGACACGCAAAGCATCTTGTCGGTCTCGGTGCAGTCCTTCAAGAAGTGCAACCGGGTCATCAGGCGCCTGCCTGCTCCCAGCACTCTCCGCTGACCACTCTTCACTCTCCACTCTCCACTCGTCCCCCCCGGCGCAGTTCCCGGGTTCGCTCCTCGTCCAGCCGGAGCCTGACCGGGTCGACAACCACCCGGTACACCCGCCGGGCACGCTCCAGGCCGACCTTGCCCTCACGCACATCTCGCGCCACGGCCCGGGGGTCCCGTTGACACGGATCCCCGTACCCTCCCCCGCCACAGGTGCGGTAGCTGACCACGTCCCCCGGCTGGAGCTGCAGGGTCACCTTGGAGCCCAGCCGGGTGGCCGCACCCTGCGGATTCAGAACATAGCTGGCCTTGCGGCCGGGCAATCCTCCAAACAGCCCCCAGGGACCCCACCGGTCCCGGTCCGCCAGGATGGTAAAGGAGACGGAGTGATCGGGGAAACAGTAATCGCGGCGCAGTCCCAGGCCGCCCCGCTGCCTTCCGGCCCCCTCCGACTCCTCCACCAGCTCGTAGCGGACGATCCGGACAGGATAATTGATCTCGATTTCCTCGACCGGAGCGTTCTCGGTGTTCTGGCCGTGGGCCTGCACGGCGTCGGGACCGTCCCGGGAGGCCCGTCCGCCGTAGCCGCCGGCAATGGCCTCGTAGAAAGCGTAGAGCTCGCCCGTCCCGGGGTCGGTGCCGCCGAAACCCACCTGGCACTGCATGGCCTTGGTGCCTGCCGGGACACGCTTGGGCAATGCCTCCGCCAGGGCCTTGAACATCACGTCGGTCAGCCGCGTCTGCGTCTCCCAGCCACCCACCACCGGAGCCGGAGGCCGGGCGTGGACCACCGTACCGGCGGGAGCCGTCAGACTCACCAGGCGATAAAAGCCGTGGTTGACCGGCACGTCCGGATCGATCAGGCATTTCAGGACGTAGGCGCAGGCCGAATAGGTCATGGCATAGGTGGAGTTGACGGGGGCCGGCCTCTGAGGGTCGGAGCCGCTCAGATCGAACAAGACTCCACTCTCGTCGATCACCACCCTGGCCGCCAGACGCACCGGTCGATCGGTGAAGCCGTCGTTGTCCACAACACCCTCGGCGGAGAACTCCCCCCGGGGAAGGTGAGCCATCTCCCGGCGCGTTCGCCGTTCGGTATAGGCCAGCAACTCCTCCTGGCCGGCACGAACCGTCTCGGCTCCCCAGCGGGTCACCAGGTCTTTCATGCGGCGCACCCCGGTGACGTTGGCCGCCATCTGAGCCCGGAAATCTCCGGCCGTCTCGTATCTCGAACGAATCTGGGCCATCACCAGCGCAAAGAGGTCCTCGAGCACCTCCCCTCTCCGCACCAGCTTGATGGGAGGAATGATGATCCCTTCCTGGAAGACTTCCCGGAACGCGCCGATGCTGGCCGGGGCCCCACCGCCCACGTCCACGTGATGGGCCAGGTTGGCCACGTAGCCGAAGCACTCTCCCTGGACATGGACCGGCGATATCAGTGTCACGTCGTTCAAGTGGACGCCGCCCGAATAGGGGTCGTTGGTCAGGATGGCGTCGCCTTCTCCCAGCTTCTCGACGCCGTAGGCCCGGACAGCCCTGGGCACCAGTTCCACCAGCGACCCCAGGTGTACCGCCTGCCCGAAGGCCTGGGCGACGGGTCTCAACTCGCGGTCGAAGTAGGCGCAGGAGAAGTCGGCCCGAGTCTTGATGTTGGTGGAATAGGCGCTGCGCCTGAGCGACACCGCCATCTCCTCGGTGGCTTCCACCAGCGCGTTGCGGATCACTTCGAATTGAATCGAATCCAATTGAGAGGACCCCCTCCTCGATTCTCCAGCCGGAAGTTGTGTCCAAGCGGCCATTCGGCTCGGCAGCTCGGCGCCAGCGCCCAGTTTAGTGCAAAGCCCGGTCAGCAGTAAAAGTTTGAGTCGGCGCGGGTGAACGATGAATTGGCAATTGAGGCGTCGCGTTGGCCCCCGCCGCATCCGACGCGCGCCGGCGTTTACCGCTACGGCGCACAAGATTTCGCCTGGCAACTGACCTTTTGCGAACCCCGCAGCGGCGCACAAGATCTCGCCTGTGGCTCGCCTTGTGCGAACCCCCCACCGCATCAGCCTTCGCCATTCGGCGCTGCCGTTCGGAGGCGCCGCGTTGGCCCCCCTCCGCATCAACCTTCGCCTGCGGCTCGGCTTCTGCGACTCCCCCTCAAGGGGGGAGTGATACCCGTGTTATGAAGAGGCAACGGAGTTTATGCGGTAGACCGGGAACATGGTTTACATCCTGCCCAGCGATTGGGCAAGAAGCCCCGTGCAGGCCTCAAGTATCACTCCCCCCTTGAGGGGGAGTCGGAGAGACAAGGGCTCCGCCCGCAGTCGATCCGGAGGGGGGCAAGCGCGGCGCCCCGAGAGTGACTACCAAAGGGCGGAGCCCGCGGTCGAGCCGGAGGGGGCAAACACCGACCTGACCTACAAAGATCATCTACATGGATGCACAGGATTTACAGGATTGTCTTTGAGAGCCCGGCGTCCGGTAATTCCGTGCACTCCTATTGATTCGGGTGAGCCACCCCTCTTCCTGTTTATCCTGTTGATCCTGTTAATCCATGTTTCTATCCTTATTGACACCAGCCGTTGCGGCACGAGCGAAGTCACTTTGACAACGCAACAGCAGGAGGCGTTCGACGAGATGGTTGAATTCCCGCGGACATTCCGCGTCCGGCAGCACTTCGAGGGTCCTGAGCTTCCTGAAGCCGCCATCGCGGTCGAGTCCGAACTCGCAGGTCTTTCCCTGAGGGAGAAGGTCAGGCCCGGCCAGACGGTGGCCATCACCGCCGGAAGTCGGGGGATCGCCAACATCGGCCGGATCCTCCAGGCCGCCGTGCGCCACTTCCGGCGACTGGGCGCCCATCCCTTCATCGTTCCGGCCATGGGAAGCCACGGCGGTGGGACCGCACAGGGACAGCTCAACATCCTCGAGTCCTACGGAATCACCGAGGACTTCTGCGGCTGCCCCATCCGATCCAGCATGGATACCGTGGTCGTTTGCCGGGCCTCCGAAGGCTTCCCGGTCCATTTCGACAAACAGGCCTACCAGGCTGACCACGTGGTGGTCTGCAATCGGGTGAAGCCCCATACGCTATTCACGGGAGAGGTCGAGAGCGGCCTCATGAAGATGATGCTGATCGGGCTGGGCAAGCACGACGGAGCCCGAATCTATCATCGGGCCATCAAGGACTACAGCTTCGGACAAATCGTCAACAGCGTGGCCCGGGAGGTCCTCTCGAAATGCTCCATTCTGGCCGGGCTGGCCGTGGTGGAGAACAGCTACGGGCGAACCGCCAGGATCCGGGCGCTCCGGCCCGAGGCTCTGCTCGAAGGAGAGAAGGCCCTGCTGCGAGAGGCCAGGCGCTGGATGCCCCGTCTTCCCTTCCAGGCAGCGGATGTCCTGCTGGTGGACGAGATCGGCAAGAACATCAGCGGTTCAGGGCTGGACCTGAACGTGGTCGGCCGCAAGCACCTGTGGCACAGCCCGGCGGAGCACGAGGCCCCCAAGATTCGGATAATCGCGATCCGGGACCTGAGCGCCCTGACTCACGGCAGCGCCGTCGGCATCGGGACGGTGGAGTTCTGCCGCCGCCGGGCCCTGGAAAAGATGGATGTCGGCATGACCCGGGTCAATGCCTTGACCGGAGGGTTCGCCATGGAGGCCATGATTCCCCTGGACTACCCCAGCGACCGCGAAATGCTCCAGGTGATGCTGTCCCAGATCGGTCTCACCGAGCCGCCCGACGCCAGGCTGCTCTGGATTCGCAACACCATGTCCCTGGCCGAGGTCGAATGTTCGGCCGCCTACCTGGAGGAAGCCCGCGGCCGCGAGGACCTCGCCATTCTCACCGACCCGCGCCCCCTTCCATTCAGCGCGGAGGGAAACCTGGACGACAGCCACATGCAGGCCTGCAACCCGCTCGCGGGGGCGGCGCGGTCCGGGTAAGTAGCGGCTGCTCAGGCAACGTCCCGCATACTGGCATTGAAGAGGCTCTCAGGGCCTGATGGACCACACCCGGCAAGGGATCCGTGGCTTGGGACCCTGCTGTTCGAGCTCGATCGTCAGGTGGAGATGCAAGGTCAACCACAAGTGTCGAAGGGGTGAATCGGTCCTGACCGGCTCCCTGATCCGGGAGTGCAACCATGAGAATCGCCGTCGTCTACAATCGGGACAGCAAGAGCGTCATCAACCTGTTCGGCATGCCCAACCGCGAGAAGATCGGCATGAAGACCATCCGGCGGCTCACCGACGCCCTGCGCAAAGGGGGCCACGAGGTGGTCGCCCTGGAAGGGGACAAGGATCTGATCGACCGCCTGGAAGATTTCATGCCCCGCGTGGTTCACGGCGAGCGGCCCGGGATGGTGTTCAACATCTCTTACGGCCTGCAGGGGCAGGCCCGATACACCCACATTCCCAGCATTCTGGAAATGGTGGGCATCCCTTACGTGGCCTCGGGTCCGCTGGGGCATTCGCTGGCTCTGGACAAGGTGGTCACAAAGATGATCCTGCGTCAAAACGATGTGCCGACACCCGATTTTGCGGTCCTTCAGACTCCGGATATGCCGCTGCCTCCCGACCTGCGCTACCCCATGATCGTCAAGCCCAAGAACGAGGCGGTCTCCTTTGGCCTCAAGGTCGTCCAGAACGAGGATGAGCTGCGCGAAGCAGCCAGAGTGATCTTCGAGGAATTCCACCAGGCCGTGCTTGCCGAGCAGTTCATCGAGGGCAGAGAAGTCAACGTCGGCCTGCTGGGCAACAACCCGCCCGAGGCCTTCCCGCCCGTAGAGCTTGTCTTCGGAGAAGGAGCCCCCTCCATCTACACCTACGAGGACAAGACCGGAAGGAGCGGCAGAACCATCTCGCACGCCTGCCCTGCGCCCATCGGCGAGGCGTTGACCGCCAAGGCGGCAGAGATTGCCAAGAAGTCCTTCGAATGCCTGGGCATCTACGATTGCGCCCGTGTCGACATGCGGCTGGACCGGGAGGGACGCCTTTACGTGCTGGAGGTCAACAGCCTGCCCAGCCTGGGTGAACACGGGTCCTACCTGGTGGGAGCCGCCCAGGTCGGACTGGACTTCGGGGGCTTTGTCAACCGTCTGGTCGAGGTCGCCAGCGCCCGCTACTTCGGCACGCCCTCACCCCCGCTGCTGGACAAGAAATCCGCCGACCCCAGGTCCCACGTCCTCTCCTACATCACACAACGCCGTGCCCAAATCGAAAGGGACCTGCGAGAATGGGTGGAGCTATCCAGCCGCACCGGCGATCCCATCGGGATTCAGCAAGCCACGCGGAAAGTCGGCCAGATCTTCGACAGCATGAATTTGAAGCGGGTGCCCGAACTTTCGGATGACCCGGAGGTGTTTACCTGGGAGACGGCCCGGGGGTTGGAGGGCGGCCTCTTGCTGGTGGCGCATGCGGACGTCCCCATGGACCAGAGAACTCCCCACCAACCCTTTCGCCGCGAACCGGAGTGGCTCCATGGAGAGGGCATCGGCACCTCTCGGGCTCCCCTGGTCATGTTGGAGTATGTCCTGCGGTCCTTGCGCAGCATTCGACGCCTGCGCCGCCTGCCTCTGGGTATTTGCCTCTACACGGACGAGGGCCGGGACGCCCAGGTGAGCCGGGAAAAGATCCAGGCGGCCGCGGCCCGGGCCAAACGGGTCATCGTGTTGCGGCCGGGGACACGCGGCGACGGTGTCATCGTGCGTCGCAGGGGGAACCGAAAGTTCCGCTTTCGAGTCGTCGGGGAGGGCCCCTTTCCAGGTCGTGGCGTCCAGGACCGGGCCGCCCTGCGCTGGACCTGTCAAAAGCTGGAGGCGCTTTCCCAACTCAACTCGGCCAAGGATCGGGTGTCTCTTTCGGCTCTGGACATGCGGACCGAGCGGCACCCGATGCGCCTGCCCCACCGGGTGACCGCCTATCTGCTCATGACCTATCCCGATCCCAAGGTGGCCGACCAGGTCGAATCCAGCATGCGGTCCATCCTGGGCCGCGGAGGTCCGAAGTGGGAACTGGCCGTGGAATCCGATCGTCCCCCCTTAAGGGAAAGGCCCATCAACAGTCGGTTTCTGAAGACTATCGCCGAGATTGCCGTCCGTCAGAAAGCGGTCCTGAACAGAGACAGCTCGAGCTGGGCCTCGGTGGCCGGCCTGGTCCCGCCCAAGGTGGCCTGCCTTTGCGGCGTCAGTCCGGTGGCTCGTGATCGGGGAACCCCTCAGGAGTCCATCCAGCGCATCAGCCTGATCCAGCGGACACTGATACTGGCAGAACTCCTGGCCACCGAACCGGAGGATCAAGTCTCTTGAAGCCTGAACTCGCCCAGACCAAGGTCCGGCGACGCCGCGCCTCCCCGGCCGACCTGCAACCAGACCCCGAAACGGACCTGACCAATTTCACCAGGCTGCCCAGCCACAGCGCTCAACGCTTGGCGGTCTCCAGGAGCGGCATGGTCTCAACCGCTCACTACGAGGCGACGGCTGCCGGCGTTGCCATGCTGGAAGCCGGCGGCAACGCCGTCGATGCCGCGGTGGCTGCAGCCTTCGCCCTGGGGGTGTGCGAACCGGCCGCCTCGGGCCTGGGGGGACAAACCATGATGCTCATCCACCATGCTCCGTCAGGAAGCACCATGGCCCTGGACGGCTCCTCCCGCGCTCCCAACCGCGCCAACAGGGAAGTCTTCCGGGATCTCCGGATCGAACGCCGACGCGGCTACCGGGCCGTCACCGTACCTAGTACGCCGGCCACCTTGAACTACGCCCTGCAACACTACGGGAAACTCAGCCTCTGTCAGGTGCTGGAGCCCGCCTGCAGGCTGGCCGAAGAGGGTTACCAGGTAAGCCTGCTCCAGTATCAGCTCACCCGGAGGGAACGCAAGTTTCTGCGCCTGGGCACGGCTGCCCCCTTCTTTCTGAGAGAAGGCAGTCTCCCCTACCGCCCCGGAGCGGTGTTTCGCCAACCCACCCTGGCCAAGACCTTGCAACGTCTGGCGCGGCAGGGAGTCGAGGAGTTCTACACGGGTGAAATCGGACGGCTCATCGAAGAGGACATGGTCCGAAACCAGGGGTTGATCCGAAGGGACGATCTGGCACAGATCCCGGTCCCCATCGAGCGGCGTCCGGTGACCGGCCGCTTTCGAGGACACCGCGTCTTTACCATGCCCCCGCCCGGCGCGGGCCGGACCTTGATCGAGATGCTCAACGTCTACCAGCAATTTCCCCAGGAGTTCACCGACCTGGAAACCCCGCGAGGCGCCCTCTACCTGGCCGAAACCATACGGCGGGCCTTCCTGGACCGGCAGGACCGCCCCTTCGATGCCAACTTCTACAGCCAGGTGTCGGGAACTCGGATGCTCAGCACCGACTACGGGAAGCTGGTGGCGCGGCAGATCCGGAAACGATTTTCCGCCCGTGGCGAAACCACCCATCTGTCTGCGATGGATCCGGAGGGGAGCGCGGTCGCGCTGACGCAATCCATCGAACGGGTCTACGGAGCCTGCTCGGCAACTCCGGAACTGGGGTTTTTATACAACAACTACATGAGCGCCTTCGAATATGACGATATTTCTCACCCCTACTACATGCGCCCCAATGCCGCGCCCTGGGCCAGTGTCGCCCCTACGCTGGTGTTCCGAGGCAAGCGCCCCTGGCTGGCTATCGGGTCCCCCGGCAGTGAACGCATCACGCCCTCCATCTTCCAGGTGCTGGTCCGCCTGGGTTATCTGACACCCCTGGCGGCGGTGGATGCGCCGCGCCTCTATTGTTCGCTGGACGGAGTGGTGTCCCTGGAAGCCTCCCGAATGCGCAATGACATCCCCGATATACTCAGCCGCCACGGCTTCCAGGTGAATGTCCGGGAACCTTATTCCTTCTACCTGGGGTGTGTGCAACTGGTGCTCCGGGAGCGGGGAGAGTTCATCGGGGTAGCGGATCCCAGACGAGACGGCTCAGCCGGCGGACCAAAGTCATGAAGCTGCCCCTGCTCCTCTCCGTCCCCCATGCCGGGTTGCAGGTGCCTCCCGAAGCAGCCCCCTATTGCTTCTTGAACCCTCGCCGGATTCTGGAGGACAGCGACGAAGGCGCCGCCGAAATTTACGACCTCGCGCCCGAGGTGACCGCCTACCGCACCACCGGGATTGCCCGCTGTATCGTGGATCTCAATCGGGATCCGGGCGACCGGAGACCCGATGGCGTCGTCAAGACCCATACCTGCCTGGAGGCGCCCGTCTATGGGAGGTTTCCACCCCCGGAGGTGGTGGATGCGCTCCTGAGCCGGTACTACCGTCCCTATCACCGGGATCTGACCCGGCTGGCCCGCCCGCCCGTGAGGTGCGGCATCGACTGTCACACCATGCTGGCCAAGGGACCGCCCATCGGTCCCGGACCCGGTCTGGAACGCCCGTGGGTGTGCTTGAGCAACGGGGAGGGAACCTGCCCGCAACCCTGGATCGAAGTGCTGCAACGGTGCTTCCGGGAGGTCTGGGACGGGCCGGTGCAGCTCAACCACCCCTTCAAGGGAGGGTTCGTCACACGATCCCATGCCGCGGAGATGCCCTGGATCCAGTTGGAAATCTGCCGGGCGCCCTTTGCCTCCAACCAGGCAAAGCGGCGGGGGGTCCTCAAGGCCCTCCAATTGTTCTGCGCGGAGGTCTTTCAGACAGCGTCCAGTGGTCAGTGACCGGTGGTTAGCCGGGCCCCGTCCTGCCGTGCGGATCAAACGAGGGTGAAACAACAAATCTTCCCGGCCTGTCGGGAACAAGGACCCTGCCAGGTTGATTCAGAATTCCGGATTATTGAACATGGATGCACAGGATGCACAGGATTAACACAACGAGAGGCCGCCGCACGGGAAGCAGACTCGCTCAATGATCGAGTGCGCATTTGCGGATGTCCAGGACTGCAAGCCAGCAGTCTTTAGAAAAAACCCTGTGCATCGATGTGAATCAAGATCTACCCGTGCTTGACTTTGAACCGGTCTCCAGCCACCAAGCTCAGGGCGTTGTTTCAGGCAACTCCCGCCCCCGCCCTGCCGGGCGGCGCTCCTGAAACCGCTTGCCAAGCCATCGAAGCGCTCGGTAAGATCCCTCCGACCGGCGGGAATCTGAGAATCTTTCAAGCCGGCGAATCCATCCGAAAGCGGGCCTGTAGCTCAGCAGGATAGAGCAGCGGTTTCCTAAACCGAAGGTCGGGGGTTCGAATCCCTCCAGGCCTACCACCAACACATCGAATTCAGTTCAAGCATTTCCATTAACTCAATATGAGGAAATGACTCCTCATGGCTCACGAAAGTCGGCGAGATTTTCGTCCGAAAGCTTACAATTCCGACACACGGACCGGACCGTTGCTTGAATTGGAAACGCGAAATGCTCTCGCATGAGACCGTGACGGCGCCCTCCCCTCTACGCAATCTGGCCTTGGAACTTCGCACGGACATCCTGTCGGCGAAGGCCATTCCGGCGCTGTCGGCCGGCCTCACCACGGGCCTCGGGCTGCTGGTCGCCCAGATCGCCTTCGGGAGCTTGATATTCTCCGGGCTGCTGGCTCCATATACCTCCCAAGGCGTCGGCCTGGTTCTGTTCGGAAACTTCGCCGCCTGCCTGGTCATCGCTCTGGCGGGCGGCTATCGCGGGGCGATATCGGGACTGTCTCCCGCGCTGGTAATCGTGATGGCGCAGATCGGCGCCACCATGGACACCGAAGGGGATGCGCTGTTCGTGACCACGGCGGGAGCGCTCATGATCGGTGCCGTCGCCACCGGCTTGTGCTTTCTCCTGATAGGGCGATACCGGCTTGCCAATCTGGTGCGATTCATCCCCTACTCGGTCGCAGGCGGTTTCGTGGCCGGAATCGGAGGAGCCGTGTGCCTGGCCGCCATGTCCCTGATGGGGGCGGATACGGACTGGCGGGCCATTCCGGCGCTGGTGGAACCGTCGGCGCTTTGGAGGTGGGGTCCGGGCGCGGCCTTCGGGATTGGCCTGTATCTCGCGATGAAGCGGTGGCGCCATCCGCTCATCCTGCCCGTCAGCGTCGTTCTTGCCGTCGGTGCATACCATCTCATGCTCTCCGTCCACGACATCTCCGGCGACGAGGCCAGGGCGGCGGGTCTCCTGCTGAAGAGCACCTCGGATGGCAGCTTGTGGCCGGCCTTCCGGCCGACCGACCTGGCCCAGGTGGACTGGACCGCGATAGGCATCCAGCTCCCATCCCTGCTGACGCTGGTGCTGCTGGCGCTGACCGTCGTGATCATGAACATCGCCGGACTGGAAATGGCCGCCAACCAGGATCTGGACTGGGACCGCGAGTTCAGGGCGACGGGGCTGGCGAGCGTGGTTGCGGGCCTCGGCGGCGGCACGGCCGCCAGCATGATCGTGCCCGCGTCGCTACGCAGCAAGTTGTTCGGGGCCGCCACTCGCCTGACCGGCGTCGTCGCCGCCCTCGTCATCGCAACCGCCCTGTTTCTGGGCGATGGGATGCTGGAGCTGGTCCCGGTACCGCTGGTGGGAGGCATGCTCTTCTTCGCCGGCGTGGGCATGCTGGACGAAGGGCTGGTGAAAAGCCGGAAGCGGCTTCCCTGGTCGGAGTACGGCATCATCCTGCTGATCGTCGGCATCATCACGGTCTTCGGGCTGTTCGAAGGCGTGGGCTCCGGCATGCTGGCCGCCCTGGTGTTCTTCGCCGTGCGCTTGAGCCGGGTGGACCCGATCCAATCGCGCTTCACGGCCCGCGAGCTCCGAAGCACCAAGGCGCGTCCCGTCCCGGATCGCGCCATCCTGCTGGAGGAGGGCGAGCGCGTGCTGGCTTACCGGCTACGCGGCTATATCTTCTTCGGTAGCGTCTGCCCTCTGGCCGATCATCTCAGGAAATCCCTGAGCGGCGACTCGCGTCCCACCTGCCTGATGCTGGACTTCGCGGCTGTCTCCGGCTTCGACTTCTCGGCGGTGACCGTCCTGGCAAGGTTCCTGCAATCGGCGAACACGGCGGGAGTGCAGGTGGTTCTGAGCGCACCGCCTGGGCAGTTGAGGACCCTTTTGGAGCGCAACCTTCGGCCGTCGGACCTGGCGTCGTTGCGAATAGAACCTGATGTTGACCGCGCGCTGGAGCGCTGTGAAGAGATCGTCATCCAGGCCTGGAACGCGAATGCGAGCCTGGTTGGCGAGCGCCGCGCATCGCTGCTGGAGCGCGCCGTCGACGATCTCGAGCGACACCTGGAGCGGCAGATTCGATTCGAGGACCTGATGGACGAGCTTCGAAACTGGTTGACGCCGTGCCGCTACGCCGCCGGGGCAGCTCTGGCGGGGCCGGGCGCACCGGGCAAGGGCCTGCAACTACTCACCTCCGGACGCGCTTCCGCCCATGAAGCCGCCGGCAGGCGTTTCCGCCAGTACGGCCCCGGCGATGCGATCTGGCCCGCCGATCCCTCGGACGAGAAGGCGCCCGCGGTGATCGCGGACAAACCCTGTGAGACATTGGTGCTGACGCCGGATGCGAGGCGCTGGCTGGAGATGAACGAGGAACGCCTTGCACTCAAGCTGTATCGATACCTGCTCGCCCGACGCTTCGAGGCCGAGCCGAACGCCTCCGGGCCGAAATAGACCGCGGAACCAGGGTCCGGTTCCCAATCGATTTCCCCCTCATGAAAAGATTCGTTGCCACCGTCGCCCTCCTGTCTGCCGCTCTCGGGTGCGCCCGCGAACCGGACGCCGTGATCGAATGGCCCTATGTCGGCTCCGACCAGGCGCAGACCAAATACTCGGCGGCTGAGGAGATCACGGCCGCCAACGTCGGCGAACTGGAGATCGTCTGGCAGTGGGAACCGATGGAGACTCCCCTGGAGGAGTACGGCACGCGGCCGGGCCGGTTCCAGGCGACGCCCGTCATGATCGGCAACGTCCTCTACCTGTCAACCATGTATACGCGCGTGGCGGCCCTCGACGCGGAGACAGGCGCCGAGCTTTGGACTTTCGATCCCAGGGCCTACGAGGGTGGGCCCGTGGGCGCCGGGCCGAGCGGCTTCAAGCACCGGGGCATCGCCTACTGGAGAGACGGGGACGACGCCCGCATCTTCCTCAACAGCCGCGATCGGCTGTATGCGGTCGATGCTGCGACCGGTGAGCTCGACACGGACTTTGGCGCGAGCGGGAGCGTTCTGCTGACCGAGGGACATGGCCGCCCGGTGAGCCGTTACGAGTTCGACCAGACCTCGCCTCCGGTGGTGTTCGAGGACCTGGTGATCGTTGGGAGCCGCGTGCCCGACGGGGTGCAGCGAAAGTTCGATCCGCCCGGAACCGTGCAGGGCTTCGACGCCCGCACGGGCGAGCGGCGTTGGGTGTTCTTCACCATCCCGCAATCGAGCGGTGATTTCGGCGCAGACAGCTGGGAGAACGAGTCCTGGAGCTACACCGGCCACGCCAACGTGTGGGGACTGATGTCGCTCGATGCCGAGCGGGGGCTGCTCTACGTGCCGACCAGCACGCCGAGCAGCGACTACTGGGGAGGGCGCCGGGTGGGAGCGAACCTGTTCGCCGATTCGCTGGTGTGCCTCGACGCGCGCTCGGGCAAGCGAAAATGGCACTTCCAGACCGTTCACCATGGTGTGTGGGACTACGATCTGTCCGCCGCGCCGAACCTGGTGACGATCACGGTGGGCGGGCGCGAGATCGACGCGGTGGCCCAGGTTTCGAAGCATGGATTCACCTTCGTCTTCGACCGGGTGACGGGCGAGCCGATATGGCCGATCGAGGAGCGTCCGGTGGAAACGGCGACCGACGTGCCGGGCGAGATCCTGTATCCGACGCAGCCGTTCCCGACCAAGCCGCCGCCATTCGGCCGGCAGGGGGTGTCGCTGGAAGACGCGAACGATCTGACCCCGGAGATCCATGCGCTGGCGGTGGCGGCGATGCAGCAGTTCCGGCTGGGCCCGCTCTTCACGCCGCCCAGCCTGCGGGGAACGCTCCAGCGCCCGGGCGCAAGCGGCGGCGCAAACTGGGGCGGAGCGGCATTCGACCCGGAGACCGGGCTCCTCTTCGTGCGGACATCGGAAGACGCCGACACCAGCCAGGTCTGCGTGAATGCGGGCGGCGACCCGCGAGTCGATGTCGCCTATAGCAACAACTGTCCCTACGGCGCGACGCTCGTCATGTATCGAGAGGCCGGCGGACCAGGCGCCGCCCAAGCCCCGGAGAGCGAGCTCAGCTCGATCCCGCTCACCAAGCCGCCCTACGCGCACCTGGTGGCGATCGACCTCAACGCGGGGGAGATTGCCTGGAAGACTCCGTTCGGGGAAGGTAGCGAAGAGATGCGCGAGCACCCGCTGCTTCGCGGCGTCGAGTTGCCGGAACGGCTGGGCACCAGCGGCAACTCCGGATCGCTGGTGACCAGGGGCGGGTTGGTGTTCCTTGGCGGTGGCGACCCCTACCTGTATGCGTTCGACACGGCGACGGGCGCCGAGATCTGGCGCGGGGCAACGCCGTTTCCAACAGGCGCAAACCCGATGACCTACCAAACCGGGTCGGGGCGGCAGTTCGTCGTCATCGCGACGGGTGGCGGACCGAAGGCGGCGCTGGTGGCCTTCGCGCTATCCGGCCAGTGAGATTCGGCCTTGGGGCCGCAGCGGTCTGTCGATTCACCCACGAATGAGATACACGGCGTCAGCGGGCCGGCGGCGCCAGGTCGAAGGAGGGCCGCTCCAGGGGCACGGGGCGGGCCTCTCCCTCTCGAATCCTGTAGAACCGGTCCAGGGAGAGATTCGAAAGGGTCTGGGTCTTGCCGGTCACGGGCCAGTAGACCTCCACTGATTTGATCCCGGTCGCCCGGCCCAGTCCGATCTCCTGCTGCAGGCTGGAGGCCCCGAAGCTTCCCCCGCTGGATACGGTGGCGTGGACCTCCCGATCTCCCTCCCCGGTCTCCACCGTCACCTCGATGCGTGCTCCCAGGGCCATGCGATTGGTCTTGACGCCCTCCAGCAGGAGAGTGATCCAGCGGTTGCCGTGTCCCGGATTGAGGAAGAGCAGGTTCTGGTAGACATCCCCGGAATACCACCCCCCCATCACGGTGTAGATGTCCTGGTCTCCGTCGTTGTCGATGTCCCCGAAGGAGACGCCGTGGCCCTTCTGTAGATGGCCGAATCCCCCCGAGGTGGTGACGTTCTGGAAGACCCTTCCCTGGTGGTTGCGAAACATCTGATTGGGGATGAGCGTCCGCAAGTCGGGCTCCCCCGTTCCCAGGTAGCAGTCGGGGAATCCGTCGTTGTCCAGGTCCCCGAAGTTGGCGCCCATGGCCAGCAGCGCCCGTTCAAGACCCGCTTCCCGGGAAACGTCGCTGAAGGTTCCGTCGCCGTTGTTGCGGAAGAGCCGTGAGAACTCGCCCTGGTGGGGTAGCCCCAGGAACCCCTTGACCGCCTCCTCCAGCGAGCCCGAGAAATCGGGCTTGAGCGAATATCCGGCCACGAACAAATCCTGCCACCCGTCGTTGTCGTAGTCCCAGAACCAGGTGGCGAAGCTCTTCCGCGGCTCCCGGACCCCGGCCTGCCGCCCCACCTCCACGAATCTCCAGGACGGATTCCCTTCGCTGGCCTCCCCGGCAGAGGGATCGGCGCCGTCATTGCGATAGAGCAGGTTGCCGGCATCCATGCGGGACAGGTAGAGGTCCGGGTCTCCGTCGTTGTCGATGTCTCCCCAGGCCACCCCCTTGACATAGCCGGCCCGGGCCAGGCCCAGGGCGGCGGCCACATTGGAAAAGGTCCCGTCCCCGTTGTTGCGAAACAGCTCGCAGGGATGAATCTCGCTGCCGGTGGACTCGTTGCCGATGAAGAGGTCCAGGTGGCCGTCGTTATCGTAGTCCGCCCAGGCGGCCGCCTGGGTGGGGTGGTAGCTGAGCAGACCGGCCGCTTCGGTGACGTCCTCGAAGGTGCCGTCTCCGTTATTCCTCAGCAGCGAGTTGGGGTGGTCGCCCAGGCCCTGCAGCCAGGCCCCCCGCAGCACCAGCACGTCGGGAAAGCCGTCGTTGTCGTAGTCGGCCTGGCAGATGTTGAGTCCTCCGACCTGCCCCTCCAGGCCGGCCGCCCGGGTCCGATCGCTGAAGGTGCCGTCGCCGTTGTTGCCGAAGTAACGCAGCGGGTCCCGCATCCCCCAGGAGGAAGCCATGATGTCCAGGGCGCCGTCCCGGTCGAAATCTTCCAGGATGCTGCCCCCGGACAGCGCCGTGACATCCACGCCCAGCTGAGGCGCTACCTCCCGGAAATGCCCGATATCGTAGTCCGCGTCCAGGGTTTCAGCCGGAATGACCCATTGCGAGGGAACCTTGGCCGGGTGCTCCCCCAGGGTCATGTGGGCCAGGTTGAGCAGCCAGCGATACCCCAGATGGCCGGGATCGTCCGACAGAAGCCGGCCCAGGATGGGGATGGCCCCCCGGGAGCCCCGCTGCAACCGATGCCGGCCGGATTCCCGGAAGGGCAGAAAACAGGAGTGTTCTCCGTGGGCGGCGATGCAGTTTTCCTGCTCGCCCAGCCGCAGAAAGGCGACCGCCAGCAAATCCCGGATCACGGCGACGGTCTCCCCCGACAATTGCCAGGGTTGCCGCCCGGACCAGGCTTGCAGATCCGTCAACTCCTCGATGGCGGCCTGGCTCTGCCCGCCCCTGAGAAGCCTCAGCGCCACCTGAAGGCGCAGGCTCATTTGCCGTCGGGGGTCTTCGACGGCCTGCAGGCGCCGGCGCAGTTGCGCCACCGCCCGGGTATTCATGGGGTGATCCGGGAAATAGTCGGCGTTGCGGGCCAATTGAGCCAGCCGCGAAGCCATGCCCCGGGAGCCGGACCCTGCCTGGGCCCGAAGATCGCCTCCCAGGCAAAGGACGGCAATCAGGCAAATCGGCAGTGCGGCGATCGGGAATCTTCTGGACACGGCGGGCTACTCCGCTGCCGGACGGGGACCGGGGGCAATCGAGAACTCGGAGGCGCGTCCCTCGGTCACCTGCAGGATCCGATTGGCGGGAATCTCCTTGAGGACCTCCTCTTTCCCGCTGGGCCAGCGGATCCGGATCTCCTCCACCCTGGCAGCCTCCCCCAATCCGAAATGGGCGCGCAGATCGCCGGCCGACAGATAGCTTCCCCCACCCGTGACCTGGTCGGTCTGCCGCCCTTCGGACGTGGTGAGCGTCAAGCGGGTCCCCACGGCGTCGCGGCTGCTGCGGGTCCCGGTCAATCGGAGCTGGATCCAGTTCTTGCGGGAGCCGACCTGGTTGAGGAGCAGGGCCGGCTCGGCCCCGCAGTTGCTGATGAGGACGTCGACATCGCCGTCGTTGTCGATATCTCCCAGGGCCATGCCCCGCCCCACCCGCGGCTGCCGGGAAGATCCGCGGTAGAAGGCCTCGTGCTCCAGGAATCGCCCGCCCCGGTTTTCGAACAACTGATCCGGCTGAGCATGGGAAAGGTCGGGCTGGATCCGTTCGATGTTGTCCACCACGTGTCCGTTGACCACCAGCAGGTCCCGATCTCCGTCGTTGTCGAAGTCCAGGAAGCCGGCGCCGAAGCCCAGCAGGAAGCGGTCCTTGCGCGCCAGGCCCGACCTCCAGCGCTCGTCCCCGAACAGCCAGTTTCCCTGGTAGCGGTAGAGGGCGTTGGTCTCCAGGTCGTAGTTGGTCACGACAATGTCCAGCAGGCGATCCCCGTCGTAGTCGGCCGCATCCACGCCCATTCCGGCTTCCGCCTGGGCCTGGCTGTTGTAGCCGGTCCCTGAGAGAAGCGTCACGTCGGCAAACGTCCCGTCCCTGTTGTTCTTGAACAGAAAGTTTCGCACGGAGTCGTTGGCCACGTAGAGGTCGACCCAGCCGTCCTGGTCGAAATCGGCCGCCACCACTCCCAGGCCCTTGCCCTCGGGGTTGAGAATGCCGCTGGAGCGGCTGACGTCGCGGAATCGGCCGTCGCCCAGATTCCGGTAGAGACGGTCGGCCACCCCGGAAAAGTGGCGCGGATGGCAATAGGCCCGGATCCCCTTCATTTCACAGGGAGGATTGCGCTCGAAAGTCGCATCCAGATAGTTGACCACGTAGAGGTCTGGGGCGCCGTCCCTGTCGTAATCGAAGAAGGCGGCGCTGGTGCTCCATTCGCCGCCGGCCACGCCGGCCTTGCCGGTAACGTCGCTGAAAGTGCCGTCGCCGTTGTTGCGGTAGAGCCGGTTGGGGCCAAAATAAGTAAGGTAGAGATCGGGGTCCCCATCGTTGTCGTAGTCACCCACGGCCACTCCCATGCCGTAATCCGCGGTCGGCTCCAGGCCGGCTTCTCGGGTCACCTCCTCCAGGCGCCCGCCGCCCCGGTTGCGGTAGAGGGCGTGGGGCCTCGGCTCGAACGGCGCCGAATCGGGGGTCCGGCCGCCGTTGATCAGCAGCACGTCCAACTTGCCGTCAACGTCGTAGTCCAGCAGGGCGCAACCCGATCCCATGGTCTCCACCAGGTGCTTCTGAGCCGAGGCGCCGTTCTGGTGCCGAAAATCGATGCCCATCGCCCGGGTCCGGTCTCGGAACGGCTCGGCTGGGTCCGCCGGAACGACAGCGCCGGAAAAACCAAGAAGATACAGCGCCGGAAAAACCATGCGGAACCGCAGGAGAGTGGAGAGTGAAGAGTGGAGAGTGGAGAGTGATTGCATCGATGCGTTCAGCATGTTGTCCGGAACACCCTTGTTTCACCCAAAATCAGCAGCCCTCACAGACTGAAATTCTAGCACGGACGCCGGCCTCGGCCCGGCGGCCCCCCCTCCGCATCAGCCTTCGCCTTTGGCGCTGCTTCTGCGAACCCCGCAGCGGTGCACAAGATCTCGCCTGTGGCTCGCCTTGTGCGACCCCCCCTCCGCATCGGCCTTCGCCTGCGGCTCGACCAAGTATCACTCCCCCCTTGAGGGGGAGTCGGAGAGACAAGGGCGCAGCCCGCAGCCGATCCGGAGGGGGGCCAACGCGGTGTCGCGAGAGGGCCAAGGGAGTAGGGGACGTTGTTGAATTAGTGGAATAACTGGGAGCGGCAGCTGCTGAATTCCTGTTATTCAGCGAGGTCTCCTATTCGCTTCCCCTATTCGCGCGAGTAATTCCAGTAATTCAACAACGTCCCCTGTGCAGGCGTTGGTACCCCGTCCCGGTTCACCTCAATGCCTTAGTGGCCCTTCGTGGTCCTTCGTGTGTCTTCGTGGATCACTCTTTTTTTCGTTTGTTCCAGACAAGCCGCTTACCGAATCGGTTCGCGCGGGACCCGACGGAGGCGTCCCCCCATTGAAAAAAAATCGGGTTGGGGTTAACCTTGGAATGTTGAATGCAGCACCTGCCGCAGGAGTTGGTCTCCTGAGCAGTAGAAGGCGATTCTTGCCGTCGAGGATGCACCTTCGAAATCGCAGTTACCCCGTGCACAACCCTTTTCATGGCGCCCTGCACAGGCGGGGGCGAGCCCGCATTTTCTCACCGGGGGGATGTGGCGATGACGACCGTAACGCGGAAGTTTCGGCCTGAGATTCGTCCCAAATTCGCCGCCGTTAACTGGAATTGGGGGCTACGGTCATGACCGAACCCGACACTTCATCCATGATCGAGGCCCAGGGCCTGAGCAAGGTCTTTGGGACCTTTGCAGCGCTGCAGGACGTCTCCTTCTCGGTCCCCCGCGGACAGGTGGCCGCCTTTCTGGGGCCCAATGGAGCCGGCAAGTCGACTGCCCTGCGGATCCTGACCGGATATCTCACTCCTACCGCCGGCGTTGCCCGTATTGCGGGCCGGGATGTCTCGCGCCACCGCATCGAAGCGGCCGCCCGGATCGGTTACCTGCCGGAGAACGGTCCGCTATATCCGGAGATGACGCCTCTGGAGCTGCTCAGGTTCTTTGGCGAGGCCCGCGGGCTGACCCGGGCACGGCTCGAGGCGCGCATCGAGGCCGTGGTCGAGCAGTGCAACCTGGAAGCCGTCCTGGAAAAGAGCATCTACAAGCTCTCCAAGGGCTATCGCCAGCGGTTGGGTATGGCCCAGGTCCTGCTGCACGAGCCCGACATCCTGATCATGGACGAGCCCACCAGCGGCCTGGACCCCAACCAGATCCGCGAAGTCCGGGAATTGATCCGGAAGTTGGGCCAAACCCGCACGGTGCTGCTTTCGACCCACATTCTGCAGGAAGTGGAAGCCGTGGCCGACCACGTCATTCTCATTCACGAAGGCCGCATCGTCTTTGACGGCACTCCCGGGGAGATGGCGGGAGGCGGAAGCCTGGACGAGGCCTTTTACCGCCTGACGGGCAGGAACGGCCAGGAGGCGCTCGAACCGGAAGGCTCCGCTCCGGAGCCGCATGGCCGGACCCCGTCGGAGGCGGAGGTCCCGAGCGCGGCGCAGGAGCCGACCCCGGAGGCAAAGGAGACGGAAGAGTGAAAAGGCATTGGCGGCTGGCCAGAGTTGTCTGCAAGCGGGAGCTGAGCAGTTACTTCAGCAGTCCCACCGGCTACGTCTTCATCACCCTGTTTGTCTTCCTGAGCGCCCTGGCCGCCTTTTGGCAGGATGGGTTCTTCGCCAACAACCTGGCCAATCTGGACCAGCTCAACCGCGTCTTTCCCTACCTGCTGGTCTTCCTGGTTCCCTCCATCACCATGAACATCTGGGCCGAGGAGAAACGGAACGGAACCGACGAGCTGCTGCTGACCCTGCCGGCCACCGACTTCGGCATCGTGCTGGGGAAGTACCTGGCTGCCGCCGGCATCTACACCGTGGCCCTCCTCTTTTCCCTGACCCACGTGCTGGTGCTGGGGTGGCTGGGCAACCCCGACCCCGGCCTGATGGCCTCCACCTACCTGGGCTACTGGCTCATGGGAGTGGCGCTGCTGGCCCTGGGCATGGTGGGGTCCCTGCTGACCGACAACATCACCGTGGCCTTTATCCTGGGGGCCCTGCTCTGCGCATTCCCCGTCTTCATCGACCATGCGGGCACCGTCCTGACCGGGGGCGCCGAACGGCTGGTGGCCGGCTTCTCCTTCAACCAGCAGTTCCAGGACCTGGCCGCGGGAGTGGTGTCCCTGTCCTCGGTGGCCTACTTCCTTGCCTTTGCGGCGGCCATGGTCTATCTCAACGTGGCGCTGCTCGGGAGGCGACACTGGGCCACCGGCCGGCAAGCCCCGGCCATGGGCGCCCACCTGCTGGCGCGGGGGCTGGCTCTGGTGGTCGCCCTGGCCGGGCTGACACTGCTACTGGACCGCCTGGGAGGACGGGTTGACGTGACCGCCGAACGGATCCACTCGCTCTCGACCGGCACACGAGCGCTCATCGAGGGGCTGGACCCGAGCCGGACGGTCTTCATTCAGGCCTACCTGAGCCCGGAGGTGCCCCGCAGCCACCTCCCCACTCGCAACAACCTGGTCAACCTGCTCAGGGAGCTGTCGGCCCTGGGCGGGGGCCGCCTGCAGACCCGGATCGTGCACACCGAAACGTATACGCCTGAGGCCCGCGAAGCCCAGGAGCGTTTCGACATCCGCCCCCGCCAGCTTCCGGCGTCCCGGCAGAGCGCGGGAACTCCCGACGAGATCTTCCTGGGCATCGCCTTCAATTGCGGAGCCGAGGAATTCGTCATTCCCTTCCTGGATCCCGGGCTGCCCGTGGAGTACGAGCTCATGCGCTCGATTCGGGTGGTGTCGCGGGCGGAACGCAGAAGGGTCGGAGTTCTGGAGACGGGAGCCGGGCTCTTCGGCGGATTCGACTTCCAGTCCCGCCAGCACTCGACCGACTGGGCCATTGTGGCCGAGCTGCGCAAGCAGTACCAGGTGGAAAGGGTGCCGCCCGGCCAGGACTACCCGAAGAACCTGGACGCCTTGATGGTGGCGTTGCCCAACACCCTGGAGCAGGACCAGGTAGACTGGCTGACGGATTACGTCAAGCAGGGGAATCCCACCCTGATCCTGGTGGATCCCCTGCCGGCGTTCAATCCCGAGCTCTCGGCGCAGACGATGCCTCAGGGGCCCTTTCGCCAGGGCCCGCCGCCCAGGAAGCCGGCCGACCTCCAGGCGCTGATGGAGGTGCTGGGAGTGGACTGGGACCCGGCCCGCATTGCCTGGGACAAATACAATCCCCATCCACAGTTCCGTTCCCTGCCTCCGGAAGTCATCTTTCTGGGCTCCGGGTCCGGCGAGGACCCTCCCTTCAACCCGGACGAGGCCATCACCTCAGGGCTTCAGGAGCTGGTAGCGATCTATCCGGGTTCGATCAAGCTGGCGGCCGGCAGCCGCACGACTCTGACGCCCTTGCTTCAAACCGGTGCGGATTCCGGGCTGACGGACTGGAACCGCCTGGTGCAACGCTCGCTGTTCGGATTGCAGTTGGCCGGCAATCTCCCCCACGAACCCGATCCCGAACGCTACACGCTGGCGGCCCGCCTGACCGGCATAGGGACGGACCAGCCGGTTCGGGCCATCCTGGTGACCGACGTCGACCTGATGGGCGAGCAGTTCTTTTCCATTCGGCGCCAGGGCGTCGAGAACCTGCAGTTCGACAACGTGACCTTCCTGCTGAACGCCGTGGACCAGCTGGTGGGCGACGAGTCCTTCATCGCTCTCCGCAAGCGACGGCGGTTGCATCGCACCCTGGAGGCCGTGGAATCCCGAACCAAGGTCTACGAGGAGCAACGCCTGGAGGATACCCGGCAGGCCGAAGCCACGGCGGCCCAGCGGCTGCAGGAAGCCCAGACCCGGCTGGACCGGGCGGTAGACGCGCTGCGCCAGCGCCGGGACCTGGACGAACAGACCAAGCGCATCATGATCGCCAACCAGGAAAAGGCCGAAAACCGCCGCCTGGCGGTGGCGCGGACCAACATCGAAGAGGAAAAGCAGCGGCTGATCGGCAAGAGCCGAGCCGACATGGAGTCTTCCATCCGGGACATCCAGAACGCCATCAAGTTCCTGGCGGCGGCCCTGCCGCCGGTTCCCGCCTTTGCGCTCTTCCTGGTGGTATCGGTGCGCAGGCTGCGCCGGGAGAAGATCGGCGTGGAGGCCGACCGCCTGGTGGAATAGGCAACGTCCAATGAAAACGCACTGCAAACCTTCCCCCGAGGTAGGCCGGACATGAGCGAATGGTTGAGAACGGCGATATTCTGCCTGGCGGCCCTGGCCGTCTCCACGGCCGCCGTGCTGGTCGATCCCGGCAGAAGGACCCCCGGGATCTTCGACGATCAGGGGGAGCCCTTCTTTCCGGGATTTGACGACCCGCAGGCACCCAAGACCATCGAGGTCATCGACTACGACGCGGCCACCGCCACGGCCAGCCCCTTGAAGGTGGAGTTCAAGGACAACCGCTGGGGCATCCCCTCCCACCACGACTATCCGGCCGATGCCGAAAACCGCCTGGCCGATACCGCGGCCGCGCTCATGGCCCTCAGGAAGGACATCGTGGTATCCGACCGCATCGAGGACCACGGCCGCTACGGGGTGATCGACCCAATCGACGACCGAACCGCCAGTCTTACCGGCCGCGGAAAAAGAGTGACCTTCAAGGCCGAAAACGATCAGATCCTGGCCGACTTCGTGATCGGCAAGCCGGCAGAGGGCAAGTCCGGTTACCGCTACATGCGGGTCCCCGCCCAGCGACGGACCTACTCGGTCAAGACCGACGCCCGGGTGTCTTCCAGGTTCGAAGACTGGATCGAGACGGATCTGTTGAAGCTGGAGGCCGGGGACATCCGAAAGATCACCATCAACAGCTATTCCATCAACGAGAGGCTGGGACGGCTGGAGAATTCCGAGCGAACGGTTCTGACCAAAAGAAAGGACCGCTGGCTGCTGGGCCGGCGCAGGCTGCGCGGGAAGAAGATCGATGCCTTGACCGAGGCCCTGGACAATCTGCGCATCGTCGATGTCCAACCCAAGCCCGAGAATCTGACACGGGACCTCAAGACCCCCGAAGGCATCCGGCTGTCCATGGAGTCGGTGCTCTCCCTGCGCCGAAAGGGTTTTTTCATCACACCCCTCGGCCAGCTTCTTTCCAATGAAGGAGAGATCCTGGTGGAGACAGCCAACGGGATTCAATATACGCTGCGCTTCGGGGAGGTGGCGCCCGGCGGGACGGGCGCGCTTGCAGCCGCCTCCGAGCAGGCAGGAAAGCAGGCATCCGGGACCAGGGGGACGGAAGAGCGCCGCTATCTGTTCATCACCGTCGACTACAGCGCCGCCCGGGCCCGAAAATACGCCGACGGGAAGACTCCCGGCGAGGAGGGCCGGACGCTGGAGCGCGAGCTGCGCCATCGCTTCGCCGACTGGTACTACATCATCTCGGGTGCGGATTTCGGCAATCTGCGACCCAGCCGGCGAGAACTCACCCGCGGCTAGCCGTTCCAACGGGTTCGCCCGGGTGGACACGGTTGGATGCCGGGCCCCGAAATGGGTTAGACTGCGGCCAACGCAATGAGTCAAAAAAAGCAGGTCTACAAGATTACCTTTCTGAACGAGGGCAAGGTCTACGAGATCTACGCCAAGCGGGTGAGCCAGGGCGGACTGTTCGGCTTCGTGGAAGTCGAGCAGCTGCTATTCGGTCAGAAAACCTCCGTGGTGGTCGATCCCTCCGAAGAAACGCTGCGCACCGCATTCGAGGGAGTGCGGCGGACCTATATTCCTCTCCACTCGGTGATCCGCATCGACGAAGTGGAAAAGAGAGGAGCCGGCAAGATTCACGACCTGTCCGACCGGGACGGGAAGATTCACCAGTTGCCCACCGCCATCTATACGCCGGTAAAGAAGGATTCGTGAGCGAGTTATTTTCGAATCGACATTGGTTGACAGGCCCCGACCGGGTGGGATAAATTTAGGGTGCATTTGTATATCTACTTAAGGAGCATTGTCGATGAAATGGCGAGTGGTTGCGATATTGCTGGGATCGATTCCGGCCATTCTGGCCGGGAGCCATCTCCTGGGAGAGTCCCCGGTCGACTTTGAGAGGGACGTCCAGCCCCTTCTGCAGGAAAAGTGTCTTTCCTGTCACACGGCCGCCGCGCCCCAGAGCGACCTGGTCATGGAATCGATCGAGGCCATGCTCGAGGGGGGCGAGAAAGCGGGGCCCTCGATCCTGGCCGGAGACAGCGCCGGCAGCCCCCTGGTCCGGCACCTGAGGGGAGAACTCGAGCCCCGGATGCCGGTCGGAGGCGACCCGCTTCCGGAAGCCCAGATCGCCTTGATCGCCAGGTGGATCGACCAGATGGCTCCTCCGGCAGCCCCGGACGGGACCGCCCAGGCCGCTTCCTCCCACGATTTCCAGTCCCAGGTTAAACCGTTGCTGGAGCAGAACTGCCTCGCTTGCCACAGCTCCCAGACCCACCAGAGCGGGTTGGTGGTGGAGACGGAGACGGCCCTTCTGAAGGGAGGCGCCATCCAGGGACCGGCCATCGTTGCCGGCAACAGCCGGGAGAGTCCTCTGATTCAGCGCCTGCGAGGCACCCGAGCCCCTCGGATGCCCATGAACGGTCAGCCTCTTTCCGAGGAGCAGATCGAGCGCATCGCCCGCTGGATCGATCAGTTGGACCCTGCCCTGGCGGCCCGGACCGCGGAGGATTCCGGCAAGCCGGGTTGGCCCTGGACCCCCGTAGCCCAACCCGAGGTTCCCTCGGTCAAGAATCAGGAATGGGTGAGAAACCCGGTCGATGCCTTCGTGCTGGCCAAGCTGGAAAAACAGCAGTTGGAACCGGCCGCGCCGGTTTCTCCCCGCGGATTGCTGCGGCGCCTTTATTTCAGCCTGATCGGTCTTCCTCCCACCCCGGAAGAAATGGGGCGGTTCCTGGCCGATCCTTCTCCGGAAGCCTACAGGCTGGAGGTGGAAAGGCTGCTGGCCGATTCCCGTTACGGGGAACACTGGGGCCGGCACTGGCTGGACCTGGCCCGCTATTCCGACACCCGCGGCGGCGCCATCGACGACCCTCAAACTCACCTGTGGCGGTATCGGGATTACGTCATTCGAGCCTTCAACCAGGATCGCCCCTACGACCGCTTCATCAAGGAGCAACTGGCGGGAGACGCCTTCAGGACCTATGGGGACGAGGGGAAGCTGGGGCTGGGCTTTCTGGGTTTATGGGTCAAGGTTGAAGCCAATGGGCAGCAGGGGCGGCGAAATTACATCACAGACGTAGTCAACACCACCAGCTCGGTCTTCATGGGCCTGACCCTGGGATGCGCCCAGTGCCACGACCACAAGTACGACCCGCTTCCTCAAGCCGATTACTTCCGGATCGAATCTTTCTTCTCGCCGGTGAATTTCGACAAGCAGGATCTGGCCTTCCACCAGTACGAGATGCCGCTGCAGGACCCGGAGCGGTGGGAAACCCGCAAGAAGGCCTGGAAGGAGCACCTCGAAAAGATCAAGGAGAACGCCAAGGCCTTCAAGAAGGAGCTGTCCGAACGGCAGATCGAGCACCAGTTGCTGGTCGCCCCCCAGGACCTCAAGGACTGGGCCCACGCCGACCAGAAGATGATCCCCTTCCCCAAGGACACCCTGCGCACCGCGGAAGAAAAGGAACGGTCACGCAAGATCGAGCTCATGACCGGCCGCTTCGCCAACCCCAACGTCGACGGCTATTACGACCCCAAGGCCTACGTGGTGAGGGACTCGCCCCTCCAGCACAACATCGCCACCTACGTCCTGACCGGGGGAAACTGGAGACTGCGGGCCGAGCAGGTGCAACCCGGATTCCTGAGCGCCATTACGGGGAACTCCGACCCGGTCGACATGGACGGCCTGGTGGGCAGCCGCCGGCAACTGCTGGCCAAGTGGATTGCCAACCGGGAAAATCCCCTGACGGCCCGGGTGATGGTCAACCGCATCTGGCAGTATCACTTCGGCAAGGGCCTGGTGGCCACCCCCAGCGATTTCGGCTCCAACGGCAGCGGAACCGTCCATCAGGATCTGATCGACTGGCTGGCCTGGGAGTTCATGGAGAGCGGATGGAGCATCAAGGAAATCCACCGGCTGATCCTGGACTCCAACGTCTATGCTCTATCGATGACCCATCCCCGGTCCGAGGAATACGAGAAGGTGGATCCCGGCAACCTCCAATTCTGGGTCCGCGACCCGGTCCGCATCCCGGCGGAATCGCTGCGCGACACCATCCTGGCGGTCAGCGGCCAAATGAATCCTTCCATGGGCGGACCGCCCTTCTTTCCAGAGGAAAACCTGGAGCAGATGGCCCGGGCGGGAACCTGGTGGATACCCTCCAGCCCGGAGGAGGTCAACCGGCGCACCGTCTACACGATCCAGAGCCGCTCCTATCCGATTCCGTTGATCAAGGTCTTCGACGGACCCAACCTGGACGAGAGTTGTGTCGACCGGGGGAACACCACGGTGACGCCCCAGGTGTTCTCGCTGTTCAACGGCAAATTTCCCCACCGGCAGAGCCGGGCCATGGCGGAGCGTATCCAGTCCGAGGTGGGACCCGACCCGCTCAAGCAGGTAGTCAGGGCCTTTCAACTGGCTTTCCAGCGCGATCCGTCACCAATGGAAAAGACCCGAAGCCTGGCCTTTCTGGGAGAATCCGGCGGGGCGCCCGAGCACCGGGAGCGCCTCTCATTGAAACAGGTCTCCCTGGTGCAGAACCATGAGTCCGAACATGGAGGCATGGGTCAGGGAGAGACGGGCTCGCTTGCGGATCTCTGTCTCATTCTCATCAACTTGAACGAGTTTGTTTACCTGGAGTAGGCGGCGTCGACGGACGCGGGAGTCCCCCTTCATCCAACTTCGGAAGGAAGATTACAAGGAGTAACCGTCATCATGCGCAAGGGAGAGTTTGAATTCTGCGACCAGGTCGAGCGGCTCGATCCACGGCTCGGCGAGATGGGCCGGAGAGATTTTGTCTACCGGTTCGGCAAGGGACTGGGAAGCCTGGCCCTCACCTCGCTCCTCTACGGCGACGGCCGGCTGGCTGCCGCCGCCCGGGCCGAAAATCCCCTGCTCCCCAAGAAGCCCCACTTCACACCCAAGGCCAAGTCCTGCATCTTCATGTTCATGCAGGGAGCTCCCAGCCAGATGGACACCTTCGATCCCAAGCCCAAGTTGAACGAGCTCCACGGCAAGCCCATCCTCCGCAAGTACGGAAGCCTGGAAAAGCGGATGTACGTGGGCAGCCCCTTCAAGTTCAAGAGGCACGGGCAATCGGGAATCGAGATGTCCGACATGTTCACCGAACTTGGGACCTGCGCCGATGACATTGCGGTAGTGCGGGCCATGCACACCAGTTCGGAAGCCCATACCACGGCCACCTTTTTCATGAACACGGGCGTCACCATACCTGGCAGTCCCTCGGTGGGCGCCTGGACCATCTTCGGCCTGGGAACCGAGAATCAGAACCTGCCGGCCTTCGTGGTCCTGCCCGACACCCGGACCCGGATCTTCGGCGGTCCCATCAACTGGGCCAACGGCTACCTGCCGGCAGCCACCCAGGGAACGCTGCTCAACTCGGAAGGGGACCCCATTGTCGACCTGAGTCCTCCGGCGGAAGTCACGACCCGGCGCCAGGAAAAGAATCTGGAGCTGCTGAACCAGCTCAATGCTCCCTACCTGGACGTCCATCCCAGAAATCCCAATCTCCTGGCCCGCATGAGAAACTACGAGCTGGCCTTCCGCATGCAGGCCGCGGTTCCCGAAAGTCTGGACCTCGACAGCGAACCCCGGAAGATTCGGGAAATGTATGGCCTCGACAACAAGATCAGCGAGCCCATGGCACGCAAGTGCCTGATGGCCCGGCGCCTGGTGGAGCGCGGCGTGCGCTTCGTGCAGATTTACTGCGGCGGCTGGGATTCCCACGAGAACATCGCGGGAGAGCACAAGAAGCGGGGGATGGAGACCGACAGGCCCATCGCCGCCCTGCTCAAGGACCTCAAGCAGCGGGGCCTGCTCGACCAGACCCTGGTGGTCTGGGGAGGTGAATTCGGAAGAACCGCCGACAACACCATGGACTTCTTCCGCACCGGTCCCGGGCGCGACCACAACAAGAACGCTATGGTGATGTGGCTGGCCGGAGCCGGCATCAAGGGCGGGACGGTAGTCGGCGAGACCGACGAGCTGGGGATCAAGTGCGTCGAGGACGTCTACCACACCCATGACCTGCACGCCACCATGCTGGGGCTCATGGGCCTGGACGACATGCGCCTCACCTACTACCACTCCGGAAGATTCAAACGCCTCACCGACCTGGGCGGCAAGCAGATCAAGGAGATTTTGGCTTAACCTATCCCCACTCCACCCGGAAGCGGCAGGCTCGGACGTGGGTGATGCCGTCCAGGGTGGCGTAATAGGTCATCAGCAGGCTGCCGTCGTCCAGGAGCACCAAGTCGGGCGTCCCGAAGGTGAAGCGGTCCAGGGCATCCCAAATTCCACCCGCATCCACGGTCGCATCCTTCGCCGGGGCCACCGGCTCTCCTACCATGCGGTTGGCAACTGGGTCCCACATCTGAATCGGCCCCAGGCCGGCCCAGGTCTCCCCGCCGTCCCGTGATCCCCAGAGCCGGATACCTTCCGGCACCAGACGATAGTTGCTGGCCGCCACCACCGAGCCGTCGGGAAGCACCACCGGCGCTGTGACCTGGCCCACGAATCCGATGTCTTCTGGGGCCGTCCAGGTCTGTCCTCCGTCCGAGGACCAGGAGCGGCGGACCTCGATGGTCTCCTCGGTATCCTCACGGAAGGTCCAGATCAGCGCCAGGATCCGTCCGTCGGGCAGGATGTCGTAGCGGGCGTCGCAGAGGTTCAGCTCCCCCGAGTGATCGGCCGCCACAACGACGGAGGGATCGAAGGTCTGGCCGTGGTCCCGCGAGAAGATCATGGCCGACCCGTTGGGACCGGTGGGAGCCAGCTTGTACTCCAGGGGCACACAGATCTTGCCGTCGGCCAGCGGGAAGGGCCGGGAGGTGACTCCCGCCGTGGGCAAGGTAGGATGGGAAACCGGCCGGGGTTCCGACCAGCTTTGCCCCCCGTCGGCGCTTCGCGTCACCAGGAGCGGGTGCGGCAGAGCTCTCCCCTCCTGGCTGAACATGTAGACGCCCGGCCTCAATCCCTCGATGGCTCCGAAAATCACCATCAAATGCCCATCGGCGGTTTGACACAGGCCGGGAGAGACCAGCGTGGTGGGAGGGGTACGCTTGAGACCGTCAAACACCACCCGTGGCGGCGACCAGGTCTTTCCCTGATCCTGAGAGGTCTGCATCAACAACAGGCTGTCGACGCTGTGCTTGCTGGTTCCCTGCCGATAGGCGCAGCAGACGGACCCGTCCTTGAGGCGCATGGAGAGCGGATAAGCGCAGGCGCTGTTGCTGTCGTTCGCGGCCAGGTTACGGGAAACCGCCCGATCGGAAAGAATGGTGACCTTCATGGATACAACCTCCTGGTTTGACCGGTTCAGGCGGACGTCAGGCTGCCGTCGGGCCTCACGTTCATGTAGTGTCCGCGAATGCGGGTCGGGGTGCGGTAGGCTTCATGGAAGACCACCAGTACCCGGCCGTCCTTCATCTCGGTTATCCCCATCATCCCCGAACAAAGGGAGATGCGGGTTTCCCGGGACCAGCTCAGGCCTTCGTCAATGCTGGTCTTCATGAAGATTCCCGAGCCCCGGCTGCCCATGATCAGCACCCCCGAGCTGTGACGCAGCAACTGGGGACACTCGCCGGTGCAGTCGGAGGGCACCTGCCGGGACCAGGTGAGGCCCTTGTCCCCGGAGCGGCTCATCCACATGAAGGGAGCCCGCAGCGTCCGGGCGAAGGCCACGATGCTGCCGTCGCCGCATTCCACCCCCATGCACTCGTTGCTGTCGAAGTTCTCGGGGTCGAGGTAGTAGGGGCCGGTCCAGGTCCGGCCGTCGTCGGTGGAGCGAATGGCCAGCGAGCGGTCGCGCCGCTCGGCGTTCGACTCCACGCTTCCCCCCGCCACCGTTTGCAAGTGGTAGTAGAACTGGAGCAGAGTCCCGTCCGAGTAGCGGGTGATGGGGGAGTAGGGGCCGATCTTCCCCTCCCCGGCCGCGGCCTGCAGCGGCCTCCCGCTCACCTCCAAGGGTTGGGCCGGAGTCCAGGTTCGTCCCTCGTCCTCTGAAAAGGCGACCTTGGGGCCGGCGACTCCGGAGTCCCATTCGTAGGTGTAGAGGCAGGAGAGGCGGCCGTCCCGGTGGCCGAAGAAAAAGCCCGGCCTGCCGCCGTCGGGCAACTTCTCAACCAGCACCGGCTCCCCCCAACTCCTTCCCTCGTCGCGAGACCGGACCAGCAGGAAGTCGTTGAAGTGGTGCGGGCCCCCGTTGACGCTCATCCACACCAGCAGATCGCCTTCGGCCGTCCGGCAGACCCCGGGATAGGTCTGATTGTCGCCATAAACCTTGCCCGGGTCCGGATAGGGATGGAAGTAGCGGGGATGTTCCTCGCCGGAGGCTTTCCAGGGGGAAGCCAGGCGGCCCCGCCTTCCGCGCAAGGACAGGCGCCGCATCTTGACCGGCCCCCGGGCCATCACCCCTGCCCGACCGGCCCGCCAGGTCCCGTCCCGGACATCCAGCACCGGTTCCCCGTCCACGAAGACCTGAATCCGGTCCCCCTCGGCCAGGACGCGGGCCTTTATCCAGCCCGGGGTCGCTTCTTCCCACTCTTCGGGCCGGGGCCCGCGCTGCACCCAACGCTCGGGCAGCCCGGGATGGGGCGCAAAACCGCCGGCAATGTCCCGCCGGTAACCGGAACCGTCCTGGACAAAGAGGCGCACCGCATACTTGGCTCCCTTTCGCCCCATGTCGTCGAACTCGACGCAGTAGAACCGGCGATCGTCCTGCGCCCGCAGGACGATCGACAGGTTGGTCACCGACCAGTAGAAGGTCTGAAACTCCAGGCTCAGGTCCGTATCGCTCAAGACCTCCCGGGTGGGATAGGCAAAATCCTCTCGCTTCAGCAGGTCGCCGTAGCGGGCCTTTCTCTGGTTCCACACCGGTGAATAGAGGATGCCCCGACTGTCCTGAGACCAATCCTCACTACCGACGAAAGTCCAGGAGTCGCGGTCGCCGTTGAGCTGCGGCTGCAGGGATACTTCAATCGGGGAACCCCCGACGCAGCCGCTCAGGCCGCTCAGAGCCCCGACCATGGCGCCCTTGATGAATTCCCTTCTCGGCAAATTGCCACCGGTCGACATGAAATATCTCCTCTGGGCATTCAATTGGCTTGCGTCCTTCTGACATCCACGCCCATCTGCTGTCGCCGCCTTCGCGGCTCGGGCATTGAGCTATCGGTTTCCATGGGCTTACGCCCACGGCTAAGTGCTGCCGCCGCTTCGCGGCTCCACCGGACCCCCGCCAACGTACCGACGCGACGGAATCACCTGGGAGCCCTCGTTCCATGACCTCGTCACACAAAGGACACGAAATTGCAGAAACATTTGGGTGCCGATTGTCATTGAAACAGGTCCGTCTGTCTGTGCTTATTCGTGTTGATTCGTGTGCATTCGTGGTTCGTCTTTACTAGCGATCGGCTGTTTTTCCTCAAATGATCCGCACGGAAGACCAGGCTTCGCCTAGGCCTCCCTCCCCACCGGACCTTCCAACACCACCACGTCCACATCCCGGCCCTCCAGCCTGATCTGCCCCGGTAGCCGAGCCAGGGGCTTCAGGCCGAATCGGCGGAAGCGTTCCTGCTTGCCCTCGTCCGAAGCCGCCACGTAGGCCTGGAGCTGCTCGACTCCCCGCGCCGCGGCCTCCGACAGCAACCATTGCGTCAAGGAGTCCGCCCCCTCGGCGTAGTCATCGTGACTGCAGACGTCGATGACTGCCTTGTGGCGCCGATATTCCCCGGGTTCAGGGGTAATGGAGCCAAAGCCCAGAACCCGATGGGCAGACTCACCCACCAGGACGCCCAGCACCCCGCCGCGCGGCGCCGCTTCTTCGTGAACCGCCGGAAAGTTGGAGACACAGCGCTGCAACTTGACGTACTTCCCCGAAAGCAGGGCCCGCGGATAGTCCAGCACCAGCGTATCCCAGGGCTGAACCACGAAGCAGGCGAAGGCAGGCAGGTCCCCCCAATTGGACTGGCGAACGGAGGTGGCTTGGCCCGGTGCAAACAAGGCTTCCTCGCACCCGGAGGAATCCTCCCGCGCCAGCCGCATGACACCCCCGTTCCACCAGCGGAACCCGCAGCGCAGATAGACGTTCCTGGGATCGCGGGTGGCCCCCAGGTAGGACACCCGGCATCCGGCCTGAAAGGAAAGATCCGCCACGGCGGAAGTCAGGGTTTCGGCCACTCCCAGACGGCGGCAGTCCGGGTGGGTCAGGACCGATCCGACCACCGAGACGTCCGGTTCCCGGCAGGGGTAGCAGACCGAGGCCGTCCCCGCGGGACGGCTCTCGATGGTTCCCAGCACCGCCTGGATCCTGAGATGTCGGCTGTAGTCGCCGTTCATGGACTGCAGCCAGTCATAGTCCCCCCCGGTCCACTCCGTCCGCCACAACCCGATGAGCGCGTTTTGGCGGGCGGAGTCGATGGGAAAGGTCAGGACCTCGATTTCGAGGGTGCGACCGTCTTTCAGCGGGATGGAATATCGGTCTGCCATCGGCATCTCCCCCAGCCGGGCCAATCAACTCCCGGCCCGCTCCTCCAGTTGTTTCGCAAACGGATCCCCGGTGCGGCGTGACCAGGCCAGCAGGGCCTCCCTGAGGGTGCACGCCGTCGAGGCGCCGTCGGGACGGCCGGCCAGGTTGGTCAATTCGCCCGGATCCTCGCCCAGGTGGTAGAGTTCGGTCTCGCCGTTCTCATGCAGCACGTACTTCCAGGGCCGGCGCACGATGGCCCGCCAGTTCTCCACCCCGTGCCAACCGGCAAAGTTGCGAGCCACGTTGTATTGCACGAAACAGTCGCGGGCCGCGGGCTCGGATTCGGCGCCCCTCAAATAGGGAACCAGGCTCTCTCCTTCCAGGCCCAGGGACTCGACCCCAACGCCGGCCAGGTCCAGCAGCGTAGCCGCCACGTCAACATGGCTGGCGTCCACCCGACACCGCGTGCCCGGCTTGAAGGCCGCCGGCCAGCGCATGGCCCAGGGAACCCGAATGGCCTCCTCGTAGGGACAGAACTTCTGCCACAGCCCGTGCTGTCCCATCATCTCGGCGTGGTCGGAGAGCATCACCAGCAGGGTGTCGTCCAGCAGATCGCATGCTTCCAGACGCCCGACGAACTGGCCGAAGAGCGAGTCGATGTAGGTGGCGTAGCCCCAGTAGACGGCAATGGACTTGCGCCAGGCCGAGAAGTCTTCCCCCCACTCGTTTCTCAAGCGGCGGTAGTAGCTCCCCTCCAGGAACCCGGGCTCGCCCGGGCCGGCATTCCAGTTGTCCGGTTCGGGGATGTCCTCGGGATCGTAGAGATGGTAATAGGCCTCGGGCACCACCAGGGGCGGATGGGGTCCCTCCAGGCTGATCACCAGGAAAAAGGGCCTGCCCGGGTCCCGCAGGCCGAACATCTCGAATCCGTGACCCAGGATCCAGCGGTTGTGCTCCTTATCGGCGGGAATGTCCAGGATTCCGGTCCGGGGCACCGTCATTCTCGGATAGTGGGAGGAACGATAGGGACCGCTGCGCTCGTCGTCGTGAAAGATGAAGCCGTCGGGGACTCCCTGCCAGCGGCACCACTCGCTGTAGGAGCGGTCCCCGTTGTCGCAGGCGCTGACCCAATCGAACCAGCGCTGAACATTGCGGGTCCCCAGGTGCCATTTGCCGGCGTAGAGGCACTGGTATCCCTCCTCCCGCAGAAAGTGGGAGATCGGAGGCCGGTTGATCTCCATGTCCGGATACTCGTCCTCTTCTCCCACCCGAAGCGCCCCCAGGTAGGGCAGATGAGGCATCCCGGCCTGGTGGGGCTGGAACCCGGTAAAGAAGGAAGCCCGGGCCGGAGAGCAGATAGGGCTGGTTGTGCGCAGATTTTCCATCAGGACCCCTTCCCGGGCCACGCGGTCCCAGGTGGGGGTTCGGCAGGCCGTCCTTCCAAGGATTCCGAGGGTGTCCAATCGCTGATTGTCACTGATCAGGAGGACGATATTGGGTCTGGAAGGGGTGCTCATGGCGCTGATTGGCTGTGGGACGAGGTCCCGGCACCGGCGTTCCCGCGGGACCGGCTGCCGTAAGAAAGGGGGACATTATAGGTCGCCGGCAGACGCGATCACAAGGTCCCTGCCCGATCCCCTGGCAAACCCCAACCCCGCTCTGCCGTGCGGACCATGCGACAGCGTAACAACGCATTCTTATGGGCGATCGGGAGCAAGAACGATGTCCGGCTTGTCTGAAACAACCGAAAAAAGACAAAGAAAAAAGAGTTATCCACGAAGGGACACGAAGGACGACGAAGGGCCACTAAGGCGTTGAGGTTAACCGCGACGGGATGCCAAGGTTAGGAAGGGTTGGTCGATTTCTGATTGTTTCACTGTCGTATGATCTGCCGGCAGGGCAGGAGTCCGGCTTACCTGAGAATATGCTGCTTTAGCCGGCTTCCTTGAGAGCGGCGAAGCCGCGGCAGCACTTAGCCGTGGGCGTCAGCCCATGGGAAACATCGCCTATGGGTGTCGAGCCGCGTAGGCGGCGGCAGCAAATGCCGGTGAGCCCAAGTGACGCACAAGCCGACGCAAGGATGAGCCTTTTGCAAAATTCGGCAGCGTGACCTTTGCCGGGGATGGCCACAAAAGGCACAAGAACACAAAAAGGGCAGAACACTGAAAGCCTGCAAGGTGTTGACTCCCGAACCCGTCGCACAAGTTCCGCGCTATCTGCATACATCCGGTCAACGCGTCGCCATGGGGATCAACTTCGGATTGCCAAGACTCGAAATCACGAAATCCGTTTTGTGACTTTTGTGCTTTTTGTGGTGAACTCCCTTTTCCACCAGGTCGCACCCGACTATTGAAATAGGCAGAACATCACGATTGCCGGCAAAATGACCTGTCCCACTGCCAATATTGCAAGAGGCTCTCTCGCATGATCTGCACGGCAGGGCTGCGGCCCGGCAACCCGACACGCTCTCTTGAGGAGCAAGAGTGAATGGGAGAACGCCCACCCGGGAGCGCGGGCGTCTCGCCCGCATAGGACTTGGCACCCTAGTAGCGAACCCTGCAAAGGCCGGTTTGGTGCTCTGTTCGAGGGAATGCCCCTGGATCGCAGGCTGCTTGCACGAATAAGGTTGCGGGCGGGACGCCCGCGCTCCCGGGTGGCTCCCTCCCATGACGTCGGGATATCAACGTCACGATATCGCAGATACATTCGGGCGCGGTTGGTCATTGAAGGGGGTCCATCCCTATTCGTGTCCATTCGTGGTTCGTCCTTAAAAACGATCGGCAGTTTCTTCCTCATATGATCCGCCCCGTCGTCGGGGGCGGGGGCCCGGCTTGCCTGAAACAACGCATCTTCGTGGCCCTTCGTGGATATGTCTCTTTTGTTCCTTGTTGCTCTTCGTGGGTTCCTCCCTTGAAGCCCCCCGCCGGCAAGAAGTGCAAGTCTGCCAAGATCCGAGACGCTCGGCGTTTGCTTGTGCTAAGCTTCCCTCCCGAATCGAAGCCGGCGTTGGCCGGCCCGAATCGCTCTGGAATCTTCGAGTCCCAACCCCGCGAGCAGTCCCGTGGTCCAGACTTCCCGCAGGCGGTTCCTCTCGCAGTTGGCAGCCGGACAGAACCAGGGACCCTCCCTCGGCTCCCGGCCCCGGCGATCCCTCAACGACCTTCGCCAAGCCCTGCGGGGCGTCCACAGCTACCTGCCCACGCCCTTTCATGCCAATCTCGAAATCGACCCCGAGGGAATGCGGCAAAACGCAGGCTTCTACGCCGGACTGGGAGTCCAACCGCTGAGCTTGGTGGTGGCGGCCGGACTGGGCGAGCTGTTCTCGCTTGACTTCGAGGAGCACCGGGAGGTGGTGAGCGCGGCGGCGGAAGGCGCCGGGGGCAGGCTTCCCGTGGTGGCCGGCGTTCGAGGAGGCTACCGGTTCGCCTTGCGGATGTCCCGCAACGCCGAGGAGGCCGGCGCCGACGCCATTCTGATCTTTCCTCCCCCCGGCGGGCCTCAGACCCTGGAGGGCCAGCGCCGGTATTTCACCGAGATTGGCCGGTCGGTAGGCATCGGCGTGCTGATCTACCCGCGGACGCAGCGTGACGACTGGTCCATGCTGCTGGAAGAACTGGCCGACCTGCCCAATGTTCTGGGGTTCAAGGACGGCAGCCGTGGCATCGCCCTGGGCAAATCCCTGGGGCCTCAGGCTCGGGAGCGGCTGGTCTGGACGGCCCGTGGGGAAGAACACGCCCTTCAGGCCCTGCCGGCCGGGGCCACCGCCTACGCCACTTCCTTCGCCTCCCTGGCACCCAGGGCCTGCCACCAGTTCTTCAGACACGGCATCCGGGGTGACACCAAGGACATGGAGAGGATCTTCCGGGAGCGCATTGCGCCTCTGGCCAACATCCGCCAACAGCTACCTCTGCCCGACCGCTCGCCGGGCTTCGGGGTCGCCGCCATCAAGGCGGCGCTGGAGGGGCTGGGACGGGCGGGCGGCAGTGTGCGCCCACCCAAGCTTCAGGTCGGAGGAACAGCACGAATCGCAGAGATTGCCGCCAGATACTCGGAGTTGACCAAAGGATGACGGAAAACAGGCGACGCCGGTTCCTGAAGACCGCCGGCCTGCTGGCAGGAGGCACCCTGGCGGCATCGGCGGGGTGTTCCCCGACTCCCGGGCCCAGGCGATCCATGGAGGACCTCACCCGGGCCTGCCAGGGGGTCCACAACTTCCTGACCACGCCCTTCCTGTCGGATGGGGCTCTGGACGTCGAGGGGCTTCGCGGCAACGTGGCCTACCACGCCGAACGGCATCCGGAGGACATGACCATCGTGGCGACCTGCAACCTGGGCGAGCTCTTCTCGCTCGACCTGGAGGAGCACCAGGCTGCCGGGCGCGCGGCGGTGGAGGGAGCCCAGGGAAAGATGCCGGTCATCCAGGGTGTGGCGGGCGGCTACCAACTGACCCTGGAGATGGCCCGCAATGCGGAGCGGGCCGGCGTGGACGCTCTCATGCTGTTCGCCCCGCCGTACGGCAGCTCGACTGCCCGGGGTGTCTACCAGTACATGCACCGAGTGGCCACGGCCGTCCGCATGGGAGTTTTCGTCAACATGTGGCACGGATACGCCGTAGCGGTCGAGGATTATTGGGCACAGGTGATCCGGGAACTCGCCAGGCTTCCCAACGTGATCGGCTTCCAGGACTCCAGCGGCGGCGTGGAGGTGGGCCACTGGCTGGGAGAGCTGATTCCCGATCGGTTTCTGTGGATTGCCCGAGGAGAAGGCCACGCCGTCAAGGCCCTTCCTGCCGGAGCCCGAGCCTACACGGCCGCTGTGTCCTGCCTGGCGCCGGAGGCTTGCCGAGCCTTCTGGAAAAAGGGCACCGCCGGCAGCCTGGTCGAGATGAACCGGATCCTGGAGCAACGGATCGCTCCAATGGCCGCCGTGCGCAGCCTGCGGCCCGGCTACAGCGCCGCCGGCATCAAGGTGGCCCTGGAGACGGTGGGAAGAGCCGGAGGACCCACCCGGCCTCCCATGGGCCAGGTGGCGTCCGAGGATCGACCCCGGATCGAGGCGATCGTCGGGCGCCATGCGGAGTCCTGAGGAGCGCCCCGCCGGAACGTTTCAAAGCGTTATCCCGTATAAGCCCAACCCTCGAGGAGAAACCATGCTCACCCCGGAACTGCGCCAGCGCCTGGCAAACCTGTCCCCGGCCCTTCTGGCCGACGCCCGCGTCCGGCTGAAGCTTCCCGAAAGCCACCTCGACCCCGGCATCCGGCCGGTGGTCCCCTTCACCACCATGACGGGGACGGCCGTCACCGTGGAGCTGGAAGCGGTGGAAGACGAGGCCTCGGCCGACCTGACCCCGCTGCTGGATGCCTATCAGGCCCAGACCCGGCCCGGCTCCATCATGGTCATCCAGATCCCCCGCTCCCTTCATGGCCACGGCATCTTTGGAGAGGGGGCCGCTTCCCTGGCGAGAAGACACGGCTTTGCAGGAGCCTTGATCGAGGGAGCGGTTCGTGACACGCCCGACCTGGCCAGGATGGAGTTTCCGGCCTGGTCGCGGACGGTGGCGCCCGGTTATATCGTGGGCAAGTCCAGGGTGGCCTCGGCCGCCCAGGCCGTGCGGGTCGGGGGTCGCACCATTCACCCGGGAGATGCCGTCGCGGCCGACAACGACGGCGTAATCGTCGTCCGGCCCGATGAGCTGGAAGCGGTGATCTCCCGGGCCGAAGCCATCAAGGAGTGGGAGCAGCGGGTCCACCAGGCAATGAGCGACGGGGCCGACTACCAGGAGATCCTGCGCCGTGCCGGCCCGATGCCCTGACGGGTGCTGAAGCCGCGCACTTTCCGGGGTCACCCCGGCTTTCCGAATCGTTCAGCCACCCGGAGAGAGAGTCGATGTCCGATAGAGAGATCTGTTTCCTGACCGCGACCGAGCTGAGCCGTTGCATCCGGTCCCGGGAGCTTTCCGCCGGCGAGGTGCTGGAAGCCCACCTGGCCCAGATCGACCGTCTCAATCCCAAGGTCAACGCCATCGTGACCCTGGTGGCGGACCGAGCCAGGGAACAGGCCAGCGCCGCCGACCAGTCTCTGGCGGCCGGGAATGAAGTCGGGCCCCTCCACGGCCTTCCCATCGCCCACAAGGACTTGGTGTGGACCCGGGGGATCCGCACCACCTTCGGCACCCTGGCCTACAAGGATTTCGTGCCCACCCGGGATGGGCTCATCGTGGAACGCCTCAAGCAGGCAGGGGCCGTCACCATCGGCAAGACCAACACCCCCGAGTTCGGCGCCGGATCCCAGACCTTCAACCCGGTCTTCGGAGAAACCCGCAACCCCTATGACACCTCAAAGACCTGCGGCGGCAGCAGCGGCGGCGCCGCGGTAGCCCTGGCCTGCGGCATGCAACCCCTGGCCGACGGGAGCGACACCGGCGGGTCGCTTCGCAACCCGGCCAACTTCTGCAACGTGGTGGGCCTGCGCCCCTCCCCGGGCCGGGTTCCGATCTGGCCCAGCCAGGCGGGCTGGTACACCATCGGCGTTCAAGGCCCCATGGCCCGAACCGTCCGGGACGCCGCCCTGATGCTCAGCGCCATCGCGGGACCCGACAGGCGCTCGCCCATTTCCATCGCCGAACCGGGAAGCCGATTCGCCGCGCCCCTCGATCGCGAGTTTCGGAAGTGCCGCATAGCCTGGAGCCCCACCCTGGGCGGGTTGCCGGTGGATCCCCGAGTCACCCGGGTCCTCGAAGGCCAGCGGCAGGTCTTCGAATCCCTGGGCTGCCGGGTGGAGGAACGCACGCCCGACTTCAAGGAGGCCGAGGCCGTGTTCAGGGCCTGGCGAGCCTGGCGCTTCGAGCTCACGCTTTCGGCCTTGAATCCCACACAGCAGTCCCAACTCAAGGACACGCTGAAGCAGGAAATAGAGGGCGCCAGGAAGCTGAGCGGAATCGATCTCTCCAGGGCCGAACTCCAAAGAACCCAGCTCTACCATCGGGTCCGGGAATTCATGGAGACCTGCGAGTTCCTGGTCTGTCCCGTCAACCAGGTCCCCCCTTTCGACCTCAAGCAGCCCTACGTGGAGGAGATCAACGGCGTAAGAATGAAAACCTATATCGATTGGATGCAGTCCTGCTGGACCATTTCGGTGCTGGGCCTGCCGGCCATCTCGGTGCCGGCCGGCTTCACCCCGGAGGGGCTCCCGGTAGGCATCCAGATCGTGGGCCGCCACCAGGACGATTGGGGAGTGCTGCAACTGGCACACGCCTACGAGCAGTCCACCGGATTCTGGAAGCGCCGGCCGCCGATCTGTTCGGACACGGACGGTTGAACCACCCGACCTTGCCGGCTTCAAAAAGACGACTCTCTCAAAATATAATTCGGCTGCAGGCCTATCGGCTCCGAGCAACGGTGCAATGAGCGAAACGAGAGCAAGGTTCGCACAACCTCGACGAAGGACGCGCCGCGAGCGTGGGGCTGCCGATAAGGCCGCATTGTCGCCGCCGCCGGAGCGCTCGGACGACGACGCCGGCGCGAGGCGGTCATTCACGGAGTCTCTTGGCGCGATCGGCCGCCCCGGCATCCTGAGCCACCAGACCCTGGCGCTCGCCCTCCTGGTGGCGGTCAGCTACCTGCCGGCGCTCGAGGCCGGCTTTGTCTGGGACGACCTGATCTTTGTCGAAGAGGCGGCGGTACACGAATGGTCCGGGCTGTGGAGCATCTGGTTCTCGCCCGCCGACATCGAGAGGGAGGGGCACTACTGGCCCATGGTGTATACCAGCTTCTGGCTGGAGCACAAGCTGTGGGGGCTGGCACCGCTCGGCTATCACGCGGTCAACCTGGCGCTGCACTTGGTCAACGTGCTGCTGGCATGGCTCCTCCTGCAGCGCCTGGCCGTGCCCGGCGCCTGGGTCATCGCGGCGGTCTTCGCCGTGCACCCCCTGCATGTCGAGTCGGTCGCCTGGGTCATCGAGCGCAAGGACCTGCTCTCGGCCTTGTTCTACCTGGCGGCCGCGCTGACCTGGATCCGGTTTGTCAAGGCGCCCCGGCCCGGACTCTATGGGTTGGCGCTGGGGTTGTTTGCAGCCGGCCTGTTGTCGAAGTCCGTCGTCGTCACCCTGCCCGCCGCGCTCCTGATTTACCACTGGTGGCAAGCGGGCCGCGTAACGCGGACCGACCTGGTCCGGCTGACGCCCTTCTTCGGCCTAGCGCTGGCCATCACCGCCTTCGACCTGTCGTACTACACCGAGCGCGAGTCGCTCGCGCTCGGCTACTCGCTCGTCGAGCGTGGGCTGATCGCGGCCCGCGTCCTGTGGTTCTACGCCGGCAAGCTGTTGTGGCCGGCAGGCCTGGCCGTCATCTACCCGCTCTGGGAGATCAGAGTCGCCGACCCGGTGGCCTGGGCATACGTGGCGGCCGCCGCGGCCCTCGCGGCGGTACTCTGGTTCGGCCGCAAGCGGCTGGGCCGTGGACCGCTGGCGGGCATTCTGTTCTTCGCCGTCACGCTGTCACCCGTGCTCGGCTTCGTCGACTACGGCTACATGCAGTTCTCCCTGGTGGCCGACCGGTTCCAGTACCTGGCGGGCCTCGGGGTGATGGCGGTGCTGCTCGGGGCGGCCAGATGCGGGGTTAGCCGGCTTCCCTCCGCCGCAAGGACGGCCGCGGCAGGCGCACTCATCCTCGTGCTGGCGATGCTGGGCGCCCTGACCTGGCGTCAGGCGGGCATCTACCGCGACGAGATCACCTTCTTCAGCCACATCATCGCGCACAATCCAAAGGCCCGGGACGCACACCTCAACCTGGTGGGCCCGTTGTCGGACGCAGGCCGACTCGAGGACGCGCTGGCCGCCGCCCGTGTCGCCGTGGATCAGCGCCCTGGCCACGCGCTTGCCTATACCAATCTTGGCCGGACGCTCGTCCTCCTGGAACGGTTCGAGGAAGCCGAAGAGGTGCTGCGCACCGCCCTGGAGCTCGATTCACGGAACGTCACCGCCCATCAGAATCTCGGGGAAGCCTTGCGCCGGCAAGAGCGATACGAGGAGGCGATCGCAATGTACCGCGCGGCGCTTGCGATCAAGGGAGACCACGCGGCGGCATATGGGGGGTTGGGCGCGGCCCTTTTTGAGACGGAGCGCTACGAGGAGAGCTTCACAGCTCTCGAAAGAGCGCTGGCGCTGGATCCCGGCGCGCCGTCAGCAGGCAAAACCGCGCTGTTTGCAGGTCGTGCCGCTCGAAAACTGGGCCGATCCAAGGCGGCGGCCGTGCAGTTCCGCAAGGCCGCTGCACTGGCGCCGGACAGCCTGGAGCCACTGCTGGAGCTTTCCGGTCTTCTGTTCGCGCGGGACCGTGCCGGCGAGGCCGAGGAGTACTTGCGCCGCGCTCGCGAGTTGCGGCCGAACGACCCCTTGACGCTGCACAAGGTGGCCGAGGCGCTCCGCAACGGGGGACGGCTCCAGGAGGCGCTCGCCGCTTACCGCGAGGCACTTCGAAGCGATCGCGAATTCGCGCACGCCCATGTCGGCCTCGCCGCCGCGCTCGTCGATCTGCAGCGCTACGAGAAAGCGCTGGAGTCGCTGGCGCGGGCCGCCTCGCTCGAGATGGATCCCGCCACGGCGGCGACGTCTCATTTTCTGGCAGGTCGGGCCCTGAAGGAAATGGGTCGGATGCCGGAGGCGGCGGCACGCTTCGAGCAAGCCATCGAGAGCGATCCGGACCACGCGGAGGCACTCGACCACCTCGCCCTGTGGCGCTTCCAGCAGCGGCGCTACAAGGACGCTCTCGACCTGTATCGGGCCCAATCGGTGCTGAAGCCCGACAGCGTCACCATCCACGCCAACATCGGGGTCACGCTGTACTTCCTCGGCCGCCCTGAAGAAGCGCTGGCGGCCATGGAGCGGGTGCTTGAACTCGACTCCGACCACCCAATGGCCCGCGAGCTCTTTGAGAAACTGCGCAGGGACGGATCTCAGCCCCTGCGGTAGCAGCCTCGACCCCGTGTCAGCGCCTCCACTCGAAGAAGCCGATCTTCTCCAGGCCCAGCTTCAGTTGGCGGGCGTCGTCGGAGGCGAGGGGAGGATTGGGAGGGCGGGGATCTCCCGAATCCATATCCAGCCACTTGAGAATCTGCTTGAGGGCGGCCAGGACGTTGAATCCGGCCAGCACCCGGACCGTCCGGTTGATACCACGCTGCAGCTCCAGGCCCCGCTCCCAGTCCCGGTCCAGGAAGGCGCGGTAGAGATCCACGAACACCTTCAACATCACCGGATAGGTGGAACCGATCCCTCCCACGCAGCCGGCCATCAAGCCGTACCAGAGCACCTGGTCTTCGCCGTTGAACACGATGATCCTGCCGTCGTCGATGGCGGCGGTCAGGGTGATCTGGGACAGATTGCCGCTGGAATCCTTGAGGCCGACCACTCCCGGTATGCGGATGAGCCGCTCGAAGATCCGGGTGTCCAGGTTGAGGGGTATGCGGCCGGGAATGTTGTAGGCCAGCACCGGCCGCTCGGCCGCCTCGGCCACCTGCCGGTAGAACTGGACCAGTCCGTCCAGGTCGGGCTGATAGAAGTAGGCCGGGGGCATGCTGGCTACGGCGTCGGCTCCCGCCCGGCCGGCGTGACGGGCCAGGCTCACCGCGTCGGGAATCTGGAAGGCTCCCACGTGGGCGACTACCGGAACCTTGCCCTGGACGGCATCCAGAACGATTTCAAGAACCTGCTGCCGCTCGGGTACCGTCAGCAGCAGCCCTTCACCCCCTCCCCCGCAAACGTAAAAACCGTTCACGCCGACGTCCAGCGCGTGCCGAACCAATTTGCGCAGGCCCGTCTCGCTGACGGCGCCTTGAGCGTCGAACGGGGTCATGATGGCCGGATAGATGCCCTTGAGCTCCTTCATGGGTGGGTTACCTCCTTGTCCGCTGCTCCTCAGGGGATCAGCGGTAATCGACGGACACGGAACGCAGCACCGGGGCGCCCGTCCCGTTGGGGCCGACCAGAGTCGCCTTGAACTGCAGGAAGCGGGTCGGGGTTCCCAGTCCCTTCAGCGAAACTCGGCGGCCGGCGTAGACGCTGCCTTCGCCCTGCGGCCCTCTCCAGGTGGCCTGGCGGAGGGCTTCGATGCTGTCGGCTCCTCTCACCTGGAACTCGACGGCCGAGGCAAAGGGCGTTTCCCCCTCCCAACCGAGAGTCCCGAAGCGCACCGGGCTGCCGGCGTCGAAGACTTCTGAAATGTAGTCGTAGCGGTCCCCTCGATCGGAGATGTGCCCCACGTCCACCCCGGCCAGGAAATGAGGCCCGAGTCCCGGCAGAAGCTGGCGCCGCTCGGTCGAGAAGCCCCGGGGACTCCCCTCGTAGAGAAAGGACAGGTTGCGGTGGGCGCTCTTCAACTTGTGGCAGGCGAACAGCAGATCGGTGACGCCGTCGTTGTTGAAATCGGCGGCCATAACGCCCGAGCCGGACTGGGTGGGGATGTGGGTGACGCGGGACGCGTCGAACTCGCCGTCGGCGTTCCAGTAGATGTAGGAGGGGTGGGAGCGGGTCTCCCCTGCATGATAGCTGGTGGCCACGATATCCAGGAGGCCGTTTCCGTTGAGGTCGGCCACGGCCACCCCCTCCGGTCCCATGGCGGGCAGCCGGGTCACCCGCTCCGCCTCGTAGCCCGCGGCCGCCCCCCAGTAGACCAGAACGTCGCTCTTCCGGCCTCCCTCCGCCGACATCAGGTTGGTCGCCAGCAGCTCCAGCCAGCCGTCCCCGTTGAGGTCGGCGATCTCGGTGGCCACCGCCAGGCCGGCGGGCAGGGTTTGTCGGTTGGCGTTGTCGAAGCCGTCGGGACCGTTCCAGAAGATCACCAGTTGGCGGTTTACGGTTGGGAATACCACGTCCAGCCAGCCGTCTCGATTGAGGTCGGCAATGCTGTGGCAGCGGACACCGTCAATCTGAAAGGTGAAGCGATGGTTGTCGGCAAACCCCATGGGACCGCCCCAGTAGAGGTCGGTCCCATGACTGGCGGCATACTCGCTGAGGAGCAGGTCCAGGTAGCCGTCTCGATTGAAGTCGGCCGGCCGGGCCGAAAAGGCCATCTCGGAGGAAACCACGGTCTTGCGGGTCGAGCTGAAGCCCTGGGGCGAACCCCAGTAGACCGCCGATTCCGGACCTCCCATGTAGATGTCCACCCACCCGTCGTTGTCCAGATCGGCGGAGGAATACCCCTCCCCCGGTGAGCCGAAGGGGTGGTAGAGATCCAGGCGCTGGTCCACGCTGTATTTCCCCTGCTCGTTGCCCCAGTAGACGTAGGCCGGCACCGGGTCGCCGGCGGATCCGTCGATGCGATTCACGAAGACCAGGTCCTTCTTGCCGTCCCGATCGAAGTCGGCGCTGCCGGCGGCGGCGGCCCCCAAGGTGGTCAATTCCAGTCGGCGGGCAGGGTCGAACCCCGCCGGACCGCCCCAGTAGACATAGGAGGGCGCCCGGTGGGAACGGGCATTGTGCTCGTTGCTGAAGACCAGGTCGGAATGACCGTCGCCGTTCAGATCCTCGATGAGACAGTCGGTGGGATTCAGGGTGGGTAGAACGGTTCGGCGGTGAAGCTCGAACCCCTCGGGGCTGTTCCAGAAGATGGGGGAGCCGCTCCCCGGGCCGGGGGCGGCATGGCCGGACTTCTGGGGCCCGTTGGCGAAGACCAGATCCGGCAGCCCGTCCTTGTCGAGATCTCCCGCCGCCACGCTGCTGGCCGCCACCGTGGGCAATTCCAGGCGGCGCTCGGCGCTGTAGCCCTGGCTGGATCCCCAGTAGACGAATGAAGGTATGGACTCGCTGTCGACATCGGTATCCCACTCGCTGCGGTCATCCGGCTCACGCATGAGCGGACGGTAGCGGTTGGCCAGAACGATCTCGGGCACCTGGTCGCCGTCGAGGTCGGCCAGGGTCACGGCCGAGCTGCGCTGCCCGGGCAGCAGAGTACGCCGGTCTGCAGAATAATTCCCTCCGGCGCCGCCCCAATAGATCATGGCGCCGCCGAGATTGGCGCCGCTTCCCTCGTTGGCGAAGACGATCTCGGGTGAGCCGTCCCGGTCGAGGTCGGCGACTGCCACGTCGGTGGCCGCGGCGGTGGACAGGGACTGCCGCCGCTCGATGGAAAACCCCTCCTTGGAACCCCAATAGAGAAAGGATGCGTTCTCGGGTCCGGATGGCCCGCCGCCTGCCCAGGCGCTGTTGGCGAAGACGATTTCCGGGTAGCCGTCTCCATTGAGGTCGGCGATGGCAGCCGCCATGCCTCCCAGAGTGGGCAGATCGGTTCTACGCTCAACGGAAAAGCCCTGGGCGCCACCCCAGTAGATGAAGCTGTCCAGGTTGCTCTTGATCCCGTTCCGCCCGTTGACCACCACCAGGTCGGTGAATCCGTCCCGGTTGAGGTCGCCCAGGGCCTGGCCGGTTCCGCCGCCGCTGGGAAGGCGGGTGCGCCGGCCTACATGGTTCTCATCCACGCCCCAGTAGATGAAGAGATCGATCTGCTCGTTGTTGTCGTGGGTGTTGGGGAGGACGATGTCGATGAAACCGTCCCGGTTGAGGTCCCAGAGATTGATGAGCTTCACCTCCCCGGCCGCGGTGACGTAGGTGTTGGCGCCGGCGTCGCCCAGGGTTCCCCGGCTGAAGTCCAGAAAACTGGAGACAGTCCAACGCTTGGCGGCGGTTGTGTCCTGGGACCGGTGTTGAGACCCGCCCCACACCAAGAGGGCACAGAAAACCACAAGACCCGAAAACATCATTCTCTTGGATGTTGCAGACATGGGCTTACTCCTTGCCGGAAACAGGCCAGACCTTGTCAGCCGTCAACTGGGTAGAATCCTCGAATGATCGGGCTCCGTCATTCAGTAGCAAGCCTTCCCGTTTGTCAATAGAATTTCTCAAGTGCCGCCCCTATAATCGGACAAGGAATTCGCTCCTCAGTGGTGCATTTGATTTCAAGTGATCTATGGATCGTGACGCCCCACATATCGTGGACATCCTTGGGTCCGCGCGGCTGGTGCAGGGCTACCTCGAAGTGTAAAATAATTCCCAACACCACCGTCAACCACTTCACGGTCAACTATCAGGAGTCTTCCCATGGAAGAAGCCCGCCCCGTCCGGCCGGAGGAACTGGACCAGACCCTGGCCCTGGTGAACAGAGTCTTCAGGACCGGTGTCGATCAGGACATGTCCACCGACTACCCCCTGGTTTTCGCTTCGGCAAACCTGAACAACCTTCGGGTGGTGTCGGAGGGCGGCCGCATCTTCAGCCATGCGGCCATGGCGCACCGGGAACTGCGTGAGCACGGCTGCGCGCTTCCCGTCAGCATGATCTGCGCCGTGGCCACCGATCCGGAACGCCGGCGGCGAGGGGCCGCCAGCAGGATCATGGAGGACGCCACCCAGGCCATGGCCGCCCGGGGCGACGCCTTCGGGCTGCTGTGGACCGGACCCGCCAGGGATTTCTACCGGCGCCTGGGCTGGGAGGTGGTGGGGTCCAACGGCTGGACCTACCTGGTGGAACCCCAACAGGCGGGTCGATTCGAACAGCCTCTGCCTGTCCGCCCATTTCAAGCCGAGACAGACCTGGAAAGGATCATCGAGATTCACGAGGCCCAACCCCGGCAGTTGACCCGAACCCAGGCGGAATACCGGACGCTGTTGACCCTTCCCAATTCGGAAGTCTGGATGGCGGAAGAGACAGGGCAGGCGGAGGGTTATCTGGTAGTTGCCCGAGCCTACAACAAGTCGGGGGTGGTGGAGTGGGGCGGGACCTCACGGGCTCTGTCCTCGCTGCTGGCCAGGGTGTTGGCCGAGCCCGCGGGCGAACGGATGCAGGTGTTCGTGCCCCTGCCCGACAATCCCATGACGGAGCTGTTGACCGGTCGAGGGTGCCACACACGCATCCCCATGGAGGTAGCCGACGGCTGCGGCCTGAAGATGGTGAGGATTCTTTCCCTGGCAAACCTGATGCGGCAGCTCTCTCCCCACCTGGAGAAGTGCCTGACCGGATGCTCCGGCCAGGTGAGCCTGTGGGTCCGCGAAACGGGCGAGCGCGTAGACTTAAGGTGGGATGGGGACAACCTGGAAGTCGGTGGCGGCCGGTCTCGCGACCCTCAGAACGGCGCGCAGGAGCTATCTCTTCGCCAGGCGGCGCGCCTGGTCTTCGGACCCGAAAAGCCGTCGCAGGTACTCGACCTTTCCAACGAATCCGGCCAGGGCCTGGACCGGGCCTTCCCCTTCGGTTTCCACATAGGGATGCTGGACTACGTGTGAGTTCCGGCGCCGGCCGGGTACACCTGGGAGTGCGGGCGGGACGCCCGCGCTCCCGGGTGGTCTTCATCCCACGAGACTGTAACACCGAGGGGTGGGCAAACTCCTACCCGGGCCGGAATGCAGACCGCCGGCCGACGCAAGCGGCTATCCCGGCCTGACCGAGGCGACCCTGTCCAGGTAGGCGCGGCCGGCCTCCTCGAGCCAGGCGTTGTAGTTGGTCAGAAAGAACCGCACTCCCAAATCGTAGTAGTGCTGCAGTTTGTCCTCGTAACCCAGCGCTCCCGCCGTCCTTCCCGAAGCGGCAATCTGTCGCATCGCCCCCTCGACCACCGCTTCCACCTTGGGGTCCCTGTGCTTGCCGGCCATGCCCATGGTCTGGGCCAGATCCCCGGGTGCGACGAAAAAGACATCGATGTGGTCGACCGACAGGATTTCGTCCAGATTCTCCACCGCCTGCATCTCTTCGATCAGGACGATGACCAGGGTCTCCAGATTGGCCTGCCCAAAATAGTCGGAGCCGCCGTAGGACCTCCTGCCTGAAAAGATGCCGCGCCGGCCAACCGGCGCAAAATAGGCCGACTCCACCACCTGCTCCGCCTCAGCCCGGGTGCTGACGTGGGGGACCACGATGCCGTTGGCGCCCAGGTCCAGGGTGCGCGTGATCACTCCGGGATCGTTCTGGTGCAGGCGGGCCACCGAAGCCATTCCCCACAGATCGCAGGCCCTGGAGAGATCGCCGATTCCTCCCCAGTTCACCGAACCGTGCTCCCCCTCCAGCCAGATCCCGTCAAAGCCCATAGGACCCAGAAAGTCGATGGTGTCGCTGGTATTGCTGTGTCCTCCAACGGCAATGGCCACCTCACCCTTGTTGAGCTTCTCCTTGACTCGATTCCCTCGCATGCTCTTTTCGTCTCCTTGGTTGCTCGGTTGGACCTCCCCGGATGGATCTCTTCCGCAAGGCGGCCAGCCTATGGCCACGGCCCAGGCTGGTGACGATATCCCAAGACCGCACCAGCGGCAACATAACGTTTTTTGCATAACGTTTTGCGATGGACAATTAACCCTGTAATCCTCATCCTGCTTGGGGGCAGCACGATGTCTGTTGCCAGCTTTGAAGGATCGGAGTTTGCGCCTTGACCCGGCAGGAGCTTTGTCATAGGCTCGTTTCCCGGACATTCCGTGATCAGGCCGTATCTTCATTCTGATTCGCGCTGGTGGAAACAACCTCGATGCCGGTGGCCGCCGGCCCCCTCTTTCCGCCTGGACCGCCGCAGACAAGAGGAACTTGCAGCATGAATATGGACCGCAGGAAGTTTCTGAGTCAGTCTTTGGCAGCTTCCGCCGGCCTGGCGGGACTGCCGTCCCTGGCCGGCGGCCGCCCAAACAAAGAGAGATTGCGTGTCGGCATTATCGGCTGCGGCCGCATGGGACAGTTCTTCGCCGAGGTCTATCGGGCTCTGCCCGACACCGAGTTGGTGGCTATCGCCGAGTGGAATCCGGATCGGCGCAAGATTGTGGGAGAGCGCTTCGGCGTCAAGGCGCTCTTTAAGGATGTCAACGCCATGTTGAAGGAAGTCGTTCCCGACCTGGCCGCGGTCATCACCCCCAGCAAGTATATGAAGGAAGCCGTCATCGCCTGTGCCGAGGCCGGGGTCAAGGGTGTTTCCACCGACAAGCCCGTGGCCGCCAGGCTGGCGGATGCCGACGCCATGGTCGAAGCCTGCCGGAAACGGAGAGTCGTTTTTGCAGGCGGAAATCTGCAGCGAGCCATGCCCGAGGTTCAGGAAGCCGGCCAACGCTTGAACGCGGGTCGATATGGCCGGCCCCTGGGAATGGCCGTGCACGGATTCGGCGGCGAGATCTCCGGCGGCGGTTGCCAGCACATTTCCGTGCTGCGTCTGTTTGCCGGCGCCGAGGTCGAAGAGGTCATGGCATGGGCCGGGCCTCCGGAGGCCCTCGAGCAAAAGGACGACAAGGGCCTCAACGTCAATGCCCTGTTCCGAATGAGCCGCGGCCCCGATTGCCAGGTCTTCGGGCTCACCCAACCCTACGGGAACCGACAGCTCAGTGGGGTGGACGTATGGAGTGAGGACACCCTGGTCCGCTGGAAGTGGTCGAAGCCCGAAATTTATCAGGGGACCGACGGCGGCGGCTCCCGGCGGCTCGTTGATCCAGAATATCGCCCCTTCGCCTGGCGCCGCATCCTGGATGAGGTTCCCGGTCTGCGAAAGCGTGACAACTACCTGGTGGCCTCCATCCGTTCCTTTGTGGATGCCGTCAGAGGGGGGAGCGAGCTGTGGATCTCGGGCCATGATCTCAGGCAGGCTCTCGAGGTGGCCATTGCCTGCAAGGAATCGGCTCTGCGAGGCAATCGTCCCGTGAAGCTTCCTCTGAAGGACCGGTCGCTGGCGTTGTATCCGAGGCCCTACCGCTGGCTGGGGGGAGACGCCACCGAAAACCCGCAATCGATTGAAGACGCGGCTGGAGGGGCCTAGTGAAACCTGCGGTGAATCGCCGACAATTTCTGGGGGGAGCCGCCCTGGCGGCCCCGGGCCTGCTGGCCGGCGGCGGAGCCGCTTCGGCGGCTGGGCCGCTGTCGCGGCCCGAGCGGGCAGCCAGGCCGCGCCGCACCATGTACTTCAACGACGCCCGCCACTACTACCTCTACGCCTTCGAGCCGCCCATGACCATGGAGGACGCCTGGCGTCCGGTGGACGAACTGGTGGAGACTTCGGTCGACACCCTGATCTACGGCGTGGAGACCGGAGGCGGGCTGTTCAGCGACACCAAGGTGGGCCGGCGGGCCATGTCTCAGACGCTCCCCTTCGACAGCGCCTACTACTGGCGGGCCTGGTACAACATGCAGAGCCTGATCGACCGGGGGCTGGACCCCTTGCGGGTGCTGATCGATCGGGCACACGAACGCCAACTGGAATTCATCATCAGCATGCGCATGGGCGGCGCGCCCCGGGACCCTCGCTATGTCATCGGCACTTCCGGACCGGCCGCCGGAGGCGGAGGCCGCCTGGAGAACAACATGGACTTCGCCCATCCCTGGGTCAGGGACACGCAGTTCTCCTGGATGGAGGAATTGGCAAGCTACCCAGCCGAAGGCATCGAGTACGACTTCGCCTTTACTCCCTTCTATTTCAAGCCGAGCGAGGTCGAGCGGTACACGCCCCTGATGACCGCCTATGTGCGCCGGCTGTCGGAGATGATTCGAAGCAAGGGGAAAAACCGGATCGTGGGCGCCCGGGTCTTTCCGACCGAGGCCATGAATCGATCCCTGGGCCTGGACGTGAAGACCTGGGTGGAAGAGAAGCTGGTCGACTACCTGGCGCCTCTCTACTACGGATACTTCCTGCTGGATCCCAATCTGCCCTTCGAGTCGCTGGTTGAATTGGCCCGGCCGGCCGGGGCCGAGGTCTACCCCGTCTTGCAACCCTACTTCATGCAGCACGAGAAGCATGCCAGCTCGGCCATGCTGCGGGCGGCCATCGCCAACTATTGGGCCAAGGGGGCCGACGGCCTGATCGTGGCCCCCTGGTTTACCTGGCCCTTCCGGGAGGAGGAACGGGCGCTGCTGACCGACATCGGTGACCCCGAAGCCGTCAAGGAACGGACCAAGCACTACTTCGTCTCCCCGCGGCAGGAGGATGCCGCCAACCTGGGCTACGGCCACCCGCTCCCTTTGCGGTTGGAGGGAAACAGCCCCAAGAGTTCGCCCGTTCCCTTCCATATCGCGGACGACTGCCGGTCGGACCGGGTGGGTCGAACGCGGCTGCTCTTGAAAGTGCGGAACCTGGTGACCGCCGACAACCTGGAGTTGAGCCTCAACGGGAGTTCGCTGGCTGGGGAGCCCATGCGGCGCACCAGCCACCGCTACGACTTCCAATGGCTGGAGTACACCCTGAGCAAGGTGCTTCCCGGCCCCGGGGAGAACGTGCTGTCTGCCCGTCTGGCCTCACGGCCGGAGGGACTGGGCGGAGAGGTCACCATTGACCAAGTGGAGATCCTGGTCGAATACGACGGTCCCCGGTCCATTTCCGCCAGGCCGGATGTGCTCTGAGCGGAGGGCTACGATCTCGACGGGGAAGCGCGGTTGTAGATTTTCAGAGGTCTGAGGGGCATTCCGGCCGGCCGCGTTCCACCCCCCACCGCATCAGCCTTCGCCATTCGGCTCGGCTTCTGCGACTCCCCCTCAAGGGGGGAGTGATATTTGAGTTTTAGTGTGAAGGAGTGGATTACCATGCGACGACGAAGCTTCCTTTCAAGAACCCTGGCCGGCGCCGCCTCCCTGGGGCTGCTGGGTTCCAGAAAAGCGGCGGCCGGGGCGGCCCCGCAGCCGGCGGCCACCCACGCATCCGGCCGCAAGCCCACCATGATGTTCTACCACGACGGGCGGCACCCCCTGATCTACATGTACGAACCTCCCATGCAGAAGGAAGAGTACGAGACGGCCGTCGACGAACTGCTGGGAACCCCCATCGAAGCCATCATGTTCACCATGGGAGACGGGCGGACGGTGCTGCACGACACCAAGGTGGGCGAGCTTTGGGGACACAACGTCAAGAAGTGGCCGCACCTGATCTTCCGGCGGGCCCACCAGAACGCCCGGGCGCTCATCGATGCCGGACACGATCCGCTGCGCGTCGTTTGCGACCGCGCCAAGGCCAAGGGAATGCTGATCTATCCGGTCCTGCTGGTTCAGCAAGGCACCGGCAAGCGGGGAACAGACACCCGCGGCTCGGACTTTCGATTCGATAACACCCATCTGGAAATAGGGGCCGGCGGCGGGGTCGATCCCGAGTTCCCGGGCTTCCACGGGCTGGACTTCAAACTCGAAGAAGTGCGCAACGAGCGGTTCGCCCTGGTGGAGGAGACCGTGAACCGCTACCCGGTGGACGGCTTCGAGCTTCAGCTCGACTACATGCCCTATTACTTCCGGCCGGACGAGGTGGATACCGGTCGCCCCATCATGACGGAGTGGGTCGCCCGGGTCCACCGCGCCGTCAAGCAGAGCGGAGCCCAGCGGGAATTGGCCATCCGCATTCCCACCAGCCTCGAAGGCTGCTATTCGGTGGGGCTCGACGTCAGGGAATGGATTCGTCAGGGTATCGTGGACGTGCTCATCGGCCAGAACTTCTCGGGTCCCGAGCTGGTGGACCAGAACGCCGACTTCCGCCCCCTGGTGGCAGCCGCCAAGGAGTCGCCGTGCCGGGTCCACGCGGCCATCCACAGCCATATCGACTCCGATCGGCTGGGCGAGGCCACCGTCAAGATGATTCGGGCCGCGGCCTGCAACTACTGGGACCAGGGCGTCGACGGGCTCTACCTGGCCCATTGGTTCAGCAACTGGCCCTACGAGGGAGATTTCTACGAGAAGCTGCGCGAACTCCCCTATCCCGAGGTGATGGCCCCCAAGGACAAGACCTACTTCGTGACCACCATGACCGGCCGTTACCCCAGGCCCTCCACCGAGCCCGGGCTCACCATGCAGTTGCCGGCCGACCTGAAGGTAAACCAGCCGGTCAAGCTGGAGATGACCGTCAGCGACGACCTGCTCCGCTGGCACAAGGACGGCCGGGTCCATGAAGTCCTCCTGCGGGCCAGAATGATCAATTCGACCGAGCTGGACCGGTTCAGCGTCCGGCTGAACGGCAAGGCCCTTCCCGAATCCGGCTTGCGCAAGATCAATCAGCTCTACCGCATGGTGGCGCCGCGCTACCGGGTCAACAACTGCTACTGGCACATCTACCGGCTGGACAGCAGCCACTGGCCGCGCAAGGGGAGCAACACCGTGGAAATCACCCTGACCCGGCGGGATCCCGACATCACTCCCCAGATCTTCCTGAGAGACCTGGAGCTGGACATCAAGTACCTGATGGGCAAGAACTTTCACCGAGGACAGGACCCTGACCTGGGTGAAGTCCAGTCCCTGACCGACTGAGGTCTCCAACTCGCTCGGATCCTGACACCCCGGAGTGGTGAACCAACCCATGAAACGGCGCGGTTTCTTCCAAACAGCTACTGCAGCGGGCCTGGCCGCAGGGCTGGCCTCCCCTTTCCCGCGAGCGCGGCAGGCGCAAGCCTCCCCTTCGGGTGCCGGCGGGACGACCCGCAAGCCCCGCATCATGTTCTACCACGACGGCCGTCATCCCCTGATCTACATGTACGAACCCCCCATGCAAAGGGAGGAGTTCGAATCGGCCGTGAACGAATTGCTGGGGACCCCGGTGGAAGCCCTGATGTTCACCATGGGAGACGGCCGCACGGTGTTGCACGACACCCGGGTGGGCGAGCTCTGGGGAGACCACCTCAGAAACAAGAAGTGGCCCCACCTCATCTTCCGCCGCGCCTACCAGAACGCCAAGGGCCTGATCCAGGCCGGCCAGGACCCGCTCCGTGTCGTCTTTGACCGGGCTCACCGGCGGGGGATGCTGGTCTACCCGGTGCTGCTGGTTCAGCAGGGGACCGGAAAGCGCGGGGAGGACACCCGCGCCTCGGAATTCCGCCTCGACCACCGCCACCTGGAAATCGGCGCCGAGGGCGGGGTCGATCCGGCCTTCCCCGGTTTCCACGGCCTGGACTTCAAGCACGAGGCGGTGCGCCGGGAGCGGTTCGCCCTGATCGAAGAAACGATCCAGCGCTACCCGGTGGACGGCTTCGAGCTGCAGCTCAACTACATGCCCTACTACTTCCGGCCCGACGAGGTCGAGCCGGGACGCCGGATCATGACCGAGTGGATCCGTCGGGTTTACCGGGCGGTGAAGCGAAGCGGGGATGGGCGGGAACTGGTCCTGCGAGTGCCGGCCAGCCTGGAGCAGTGTGAATCGGTGGGGCTGGACATCCGGGAATGGCTGCGAGAAGGCATCGTGGACGTGCTCATACCGCAGGGGCCCGGCCGCTTCGATCAGATGCTGGACCTGGGGCCCATGGTGTCGGCCGCGCGAGGGTCCGGCTGCCGCATTCACGGCTACCTTCCCAGCACGGTGGATTCCGACCGCCTGATGGAGTCCACCCTGCCCGTCAGCCGGGCAGGCGCCTGCAATCTGTGGGACCAGGGAGTGGACGGGCTCTACGTGGCCCAGTGGTTCAGCAAATGGCCCTACGGGAGTTCCTTTTACGAGCGGTTGCGGGAGCTGCCCCATCCTGAAGTCATGGCTCCCCGGGACAAGTACTATTTCCTGCAGACGACAACGGGACGCTACCCCGACCGGGCCGGGCGGCAGCTTCCGGCGGAGTTGGAAGTCGACCGGCCGGTGAGCCTGGAATTCAAGATCAGCGACGAACTGCCCCGTTGGGCCAAGACGGGTCGGGTCCACCAGGTCCTCTTGCGGGTCCGGCTGTCCAATACCACCGAGCTGGACCGCATCGTCTTTCGGCTGAACGGAAAGCCCCTTCCCGATTCGAGCTTGCGCAAGATCAACCAAATGTTTAAGCTCAAGATTCCGCGCTTCTTCCAGTTCGGTTACTGGTATGTTTACAAGCTGGGTCCGGACCACTGGCCGACCAGGGGCGCCAACCGTCTGGAGGTGGAGTTGAAGCAGCGGGATCCGGAGGTCACGCCTCGGATCGCCGTCGGCAGCCTGGAGCTGGAGATCAAATACCTGCTGGGGAAGCACATGCGGCGGGACTCGGAGACGGACCTGGGGGCTCGGGAGAGCCGCAACGACAGACATGGAAACGCATGAATCGACGTCACTTCTTACAGGGAGCTGGAATCCTTTTGACAGGCGGTAGCGGTCTCGACCGGGAAGCTCAGGCTTCCTCCCAAAACGAGCGCCGGATCCTGATCACCAGCGGTGAGACGGAGTTGGCCCAGGTCATTGCCGATCACCTCAGCCGCGACCGCGATGTCCGGCTCACCGGTCTGACGGCTGTCCCAAGCCGTTTCGCCTTCACTGCTTGCCAACTGGATCACGACTCGGCCACCGATGACCTGGTGCGGGGGGTGGAGGCCATCGTCCACGTGGCTGAGCCGCCTTCGGGCGCGGACGATCGGGAACAGATCGATCACCTGACCCGCAGGACCTACAACCTGGCGAGAGCGGCCGTGGACGCCGGGGTCGACCGTCTTCTCTTTCTCAGCACACTGGAGCTGATGACGGGCTACGACGAGGACTTCCTGGTCAGCGAACGCTGGCGGCCGCTTCCCACCACCCGGCCGTCCGTGCTGGCCAAGCACCTGGGCGAGTACACCTGCCGGGAGTTTGCCCGGGAACAAAAGCTGCAGGTGATGGTTCTTCGACTCGGCAAGGTGGTCAAGGCCGTGGCCGTCAAGGGACAAACCGCCGATCCCCTGTGGGTGGAGGAGCGGGAAGTGGCCCAGGCCGTCGCCGGCGCCCTGGATGCCAAGCTTGCCGACCACGCCCAGGGAGTGGGCCGCTGGAGAGTCTTCAACGTGCAGTCGGAGTTCCCGGGTTCCCGCTTCCCGGTCGCCAATGCCAAGGGGGCTTTGGGCTATCGGCCCTGGTTCAAGCCCTGAGGAGAATGTCAGGTTAAATCCATGAAAGTGCTCATCATCGGAGCCACCGGCTATCTGGGACCTCACGTGGTCAAGGCGCTGGAGGACCACTACGAGCTCCTGCTCACCGATATCAAGCCGCCCAAGGAGGACACGCGCCATCCCTTCCAGAGGGTGGATGTCAGCTCCATGGAGCAGGTCCAGCGGGCCGCCGAGGGAATGGATGCCATCCTCAACCTTTCGGTGCTGCGGGAGCACCGGCGGATCGCCTTCGACGTGAACGCCCTGGGCTGCTACAACATCATGCGGGCAGCCGTGGACCATGGCATTCGCCGGGTCATCAACACCGGGCCCCACTTCACCATCACCGGTCCGCTCTACGAGGGCATCGACCACGGCATCACGCCAGACGTTCCTCCCCACCCCAGCACCATCCTCTACGCCTTGACCAAGTCCCTGGGCCAGGAGATCTGCCGGGTGTTCAGCCGGCACCACGACGTCTACGTGCTGGACTACCTGTTCTACAACTTTCGCGACCCCAAGCAGGTGAAGCGAGGCTCGGGGGGAGTGCCCTTCATCGTGTCCTGGGATGACGCCGGGGAGGCCTTCCGGCTCGGCCTGGAGATCGAACTGGACCGGCTGCCCTCCCGCTGCGAGATCTTCTTTATCTCCGGGGACATGCCCCAAGGGAAGTTTCTCAACGAAAAGACCAGGCGCGTGCTGGGCTTCAAGCCAAAGGACGACCTGGCCTTCCTTTGGCGACGGCCCTGACCGGCGGCCGACTCTGGCTCCATGGGGTTACGCCCACGGCTGCCTGCCGGCGCCGCTTCGCGGCTCGTCTCCAACCCACGGGCTGCCGCCCGAGAAATGACTAGTAACGGATAAAGCCATGATCCATCGCCGTCGTTTATTGAAGACTGCCGCCCTGGGAGCGGGGCTGGCTCCTTTTTCCCTATCCATGCTGGCCGAGGTGCGGAAAAGGATGAAGATCGTCGAGATCGAGGAGCATGAAATAGTTGCTCCCTATCAGGACTACAACGCCGAGACGCTCTTTCGGTATCACGGACTCTCCTTGCAGAGACGCGTCATCTACGTGGTCAAGACCGACCTGGGGCTGGAGGGTTACGGAGAGAGCGGGGGCCCGCTGCGGGAGGGACGTTACAAGGACTACCTGGGCAGCGATCCGTTCGACTGGATGGCCGACACCAAAAACCTGCCCATGAACATGGCCGTCTACGACCTCATGGGGAAATATCTGGGTCTGCCCGCCTGGAAGCTCCTGGGACCCAAGGTGCGCTCCTGGATTCCGGTGGCGGCCTGGACCGTCTCCCGGCCTCCGGAAGAAATGGCGGAGGAAGTGCTTGACGTATCCCGGAGGGGCTATCACTGGCTCAAATACCACGTGGATGTGCTGCAGAACGCCATCGATCAGACCGAAGCCATGCAGAAGGTCGCTCCCGCCGGGTTCAAGATTCATTACGACTTCAACGAGGACTCCAATTTCGAAGCCGTCTACCCGGTGCTGCGGGAACTGGAAAGGTTTCCCGTCGCCGGACGGATCGAAGACCCCATCCGTTCCGAAGATCGCGACGGCTATCGTCTGCTGCGGGAGAAGTGCTCCATCCCCATCCTCATTCACCACGGCCCCCACGACGTCTTCATGAGAGACGGCCTCTGCGACGGTTTCATGGGCGGCCACGCTGCGGTGGGCCATGCCATGAAGCTGTCGGCCATGGCGGAGTCGACCAATACGCCTTTCATGCTCCAGCAGACGGGCGGCATCATCAACCAGGCCTTCCTGGCCCATGAAGTCGCCGTGTTTCCCATGGCCGTCCTGGACCACGTCAACGGGTGCCATCTCTGGAAGGAGCAGGTCACCCGCGAGGACATGCCCGTGGTGGGGGGAAGCGTTGCGCTCCCGGATGGACCCGGGCTTGGGGTCAGCCTCGACCGGGAAAAGCTGATGCGGCTGGCCCAAGCTCCACGCCCCCGGCAAACCCGCTTCCTGGTGCGCACCCGCTATGAAGACGGCCTCAGCATTTACTTCCGGTTCGACCCCGACCTTCCGGGGGCCAATGTGAGATTCCTCAATCCCCCGGGATTCGGGCAACGATACTCCGGCTTCGGGCCCGATGTCCCCGGGCCGGTTCCGGGATATGCCAACCCGGTGGTCAGCGACTTCTGGGATGAAACCGGTTCTCCGGAATTCGAGGCCATGTGGGAACGCACGGCGGAAAGTCCGGTCTGGGAGCAATCCGGCAAGCCCTGACCGATGGGGCCACGGGATTCAAATCAACGGGAGGTGTCATGAGACGAAGACGGTTCCTCAAGGCAGTCGGCGGTGGCTTGCTGGCCGGCCCCTGGTTGGGAGGCTTGACCTCGCCTTTAATGAGTTCAGGCATGAGCCGCCCCATTCCATCCGGTCACAAGGGACGCCGCATGCTGTCCAACCACGACGGCGCCATCATGGGAAGCGATCCTCCGCTCACCGCCGAGCACTTCCGCCAGGTGGTCAGAAGCTATCAGGGGACGCCGGTGGACACCATCTGCTTCTGTCTGGGCGACCGCGAGGTCTACCACTACGAGACCGAAGTCGCCGAGGTGATCGGCCGCCGGCACGGAACCTTCAAGAGCGACTGGGACTGGCGCGTCTATGAAAATACCCGGCGGCTCATCGAATCGGGCAAGGGCCCCCTGGCGACCTTTGCCGAGGTGTGCCGGGAGGAAGGCATGGGCCTGTTCGGCTCCTTCCGAATGAACAGCCACTACGGAGTGGATCCAGCCTCCCCCCACCACAGCGCCTTTCGACTGAAACACCCCCAATGGCTGATCGGGCACCCCGCCGGCTATTCCAAGGAGAGCAAGGAATTCGGAATCCGGATGGGCTTGAACTACGCCATCCCGGAAGTTCGCGAGCACATGGCGGCCACCATCGTGGAGGTCTTCACCCGATTTCAGGTGGACGGCGTGGAACTGGATTTCATGCGGCACCCGGCCTTTTTCAAGTTGCACGAAGCGGTGGAGAATCACCACCACATGACCGACATGCTGCGCCACATCAAACGGCGGCGGGACCAGGTCAGCCGGGAGACCGGCCGGAAGATCGAACTGGCGATGCGGGTTCCGCCGACCTTCGCCGATGCCCTGAGGGTCGGCCTGGACGTGCGCACCTGGATCCGGGAGGGCCTGGTGGACCTTCTCATCGCGGGAGGGGGTTTCATTCCCTTCGACATGCCCTTCGAATCGTTCGTGGAGGCGGCCCGCGGCACCGACTGCCAAGTGTTGGGCGGACTGGAACTGCTCCGTTTCATGACCGGACCCACTCCCGACCTGGACATCAATCGAGCCATCGCCATGCGCTTCTGGCAGGGCGGGGCCGACGGACTGCAGCTGTTCAACTACTTCGCCCAGGAAACGAATTGGAAGCGGCAGTTGTTCCAGGAAATCGGCGACCCTGAGCGGCTGGCCACGCTGGACAAACGCTATCAGATGGACAAGCGACGCTGGTTCCCCGGCGGATGGAACAACCACGGCGCCGCCTTTTCATCGGCGGTGCCGGCGGTGCAGCTCCCGGTAGACCTCACCGAGACGCCGTCCGAAGGCGGCCCCCGCCTGCGATTCAGGATTTCCGATGACCTGGAATCGGCCACTCGAAAGGGCATTCTGGACAGCGTCAAACTTCGGCTCCTGTTCGAGAACCGCACTCTCGAGGACCAGGTGGAGGTCCATCTCAACGGGGAACGCCTGCCCGACAAGCAGCCTGGAACCTTCGATCTGGTCTCCTACTGGAACAGGACTCGCGGCCCTTTCCAGGGAGAGTACCTGACCGGGACCCTGGAATACGACGTCGCCTGCCCGCCCTTGAAGCAGGGAATCAATGTCATCCAGGTTCGACTGGTGAAACGCACCCCCAACCTGACCGCCCCCCTGAGACTGGGCTTGGTGGAGGCGTCGGTCAACTACAAGTCCGGTTGATTGGAAAAAGAGATATCCACGAAGGGACACGAAGGACGACGAAGACACACGAAGAAAGACTGTAAGGAATAGAGGTGTCATGGCTCTAGTTCACCGGCGCGGTTTTCTTCTTCAATCCGGGTTGGCCGCGGCCGGCCTGCCCTTCTGGTCGTCACCGCTGTTTTCGCAGTTGGCCCGCAAGATCAAGATTACCGACATCGAAGCCCACGAGATCCTTCCCCCCTACCACGACTACCATGCCGAGTGGCTGTTTCGCTACCAGGGGCTGAACAGCCGGTTGCGGACCGTCTACATCGTCAAGACCGATGCGGGCATCGAGGGCTACGGGGAGAATTGGGGATCTCCCTGGAGCGACTTCAAGGACTATCTGGGCACCAGTCCCTTCGATTGGATCAACGACCCTGGGAATCTGCCGATGAACATGGCGGTCTACGACCTGATGGGCAAGGCGTTGGGACTGCCCGCCTGGAAACTGATCGGGCCTCGGGTGCGGTCCTGGGTGCCCATCGCCGCCTGGACGATGTCGCAACCTCCCCGGCAGATGGCGGAAGAAGTCAGGCAACTGTCGAATCGCGGTTATCGCTGGATGAAATACCACGTGGACGTCCTGCAGAACGTGGTCGACCAGACCGCCGCCATGCAGGAGGCGGCGCCCCGTGGATTTCGAGTCCACTACGACTTCAATGAGGATTCCAATTTCGAAGCCGTCTATCCGGTCCTGAAGGAGCTGGAACGATTTCCCATTGCCGGGCGGATCGAAGACCCCATCCGATCCATCGACCAGGACGGCTATCGGCTGCTACGAGAAAAGTGCGCCATTCCGATCCTGATTCACCACGGCCCGGCCGACGTCTTCATGCGCAAGGGGCTTTCCGACGGGTTCATGTCCAGCCATGCGGGCATCGGCTCAGCCAGGAAGTTGGCGGCCATGGCGGAAAGCACCAACACTCCTTTCCTGTTGCAGATGGCCGGCGGCACCATCAACCAGGCCTTCCTGGCGCATCAAGCGTCCGTCTTTCCCATGGCTACCCTGGCTCATATAGACCTGTGCAACGTCTGGGCGGAAGACGTGACCGTCGAAGCCATGCCGGTGGTGGGCGGCAGCGTGGCCGTTCCTCCGGGACCCGGTCTTGGGGTGCGGATTGACCGAAAGAAGCTGGACCGGCTGGCCCGGATGCCCCGTCCCAAACAGACACGCTTCCTGGTCAGGGTGCGCTACCGTCCGGGACCGCACCTCTATTTCCGTTACGACCCCGATGCCGAGGGCGCCAACATCAAGTTCCTGAGCCCGCCGGGATTCGGGCGGCGGTACTCCGGACACGGTCCCCACGTGCCGGGACCGGTCCCCGGCTATGCCAATCCGGTGGAGACTGACTTCTGGGATGAAGTGGGCACGGCCGAGTTTGAACGGATGTGGAAACGGACCGAAGCCGGTCCCGTCTGGACGGGGGGGGCATAGTGGGGAGTGGAGAGTGGAGAGTGGTCAGGCTAGGACTTCGGGAACAGGCAAGCGCCTGATGACCGGGCTTGCCTGAAACAACCTCTGGCGCCCAGGCCGCCTCAGACCGTGGAACCAATTGAAACCATGAGACTTGAAGACATTTTTCTTGAAACACAATTTGTTTCCCACTCGGATGATCTGCCCCGTCGTGGGGGGCAGGGGCCTCGCTTGCCTGAAACAACCGAAAAAAGACAAATGAAAAAGAGTGATCCACGAAGACACACGAAGGACCTCGAAGGGCCACTAAGACGTTGAGGTGAACCGTAACGGGATACCAAGGTCGCAGAGGGATTGGTCGATTTCTGATTGTTTCACTCTCGGATGATCTGCACGGCAGGGCAGGGGCGACACTTGCCTGAAACAACCCCGCAGTTCAAGCGGCTGCGATTTGTGGAACCAGGTTGAAACCAAGAGACTTAGCGGCATCTTTGAGGCCCGCGAGGCGGCGTCGCCGGAACCGGTCCTCGTAGCACGCTTCCCCGATGTCGATGTAGTCCTGGCCGTAGCACAGCATGCGGTAGACGAGAACGGCCAGCCTGCGGGCCATGGAGAAGACGGCGACACTCCATCCCTTGTGGCGGGCCTTGCGACGGAAGGCGGCCCCCAGAGCGGTCTTGGAGTGCTTCAGAGAGACGGCTGCCATGCGCAGGACGGCGGCGGCGCGAGTAGACCCGGTGCTGTTGGCCTTCTTGTAGTGGAGCGGCTTGCCTGCGGAGACGGCCGTTTTTGGAGCCAGGCGCAGCCAGGATACAAAGTGCTTCTCCGAGGGGAAGGCCGTCAGGTCGAGGCCGGCCTCAGTCAGCAGGGTCAGGGCCGCTTCGGTGCCGATGCCGTCGATGCGCGTCAGATCGACCCCGGCAAAGCGCCACAGTTCGGTGCGCAGGTGGTGCCCGCCTCGGCGGCGAATCGCCTTTTCCTTGATCGCATTGGGATGCTTCGGCACGGGCTGGTCGTGGCGCTCCACCGGTTGCAGCGCCTGGATTTCCTCCAGGATGCGGGCCTCATAGGCCGCAATCTCGCGTTGAGTCATGTCGTAGAGCTTCAGCGCCGACTTGAGGTTGAACAGATGCTCTTCTCGCCAGTTGCCTCTGAGGTGCTCGGCAAACTCCCGGCTGGACTTCTTGCACCGTCGGTCCCGCAGATCCGCCAGACGGACCGGATCCCGTTCTCCGTCGACAATCGCCCGCACGATCGCCATCCCCGTCTGACCGGTCAGATCGGTGACCGCACGATGGATCTGGACGTTCATCTGATCCAGCGCCTTCTGCATCCACTGGACAAAACGGGTACTCTCGGCCCCCAGAGTGCTCAGTTGCCGGTGCAGGGTCCGAACCCGGACGATCGCCTCGTGCGGACGGAAGGATCCCCGCAGCAAGCCGCAGCTGTGCAGCAACTGGATCCACTGGCAGTCCCGCATGTCGGTCTTGCGGCCCGGAACGTAGCGCAACTGCCGGGCGTTGACCAGCAGCACCTCGATGCCGCAGGACTCCAGCAGTTCGTAGAGGGGAATCCAATACACGTTGGTGCTCTCCATCGCCACCGACTCCACCCCTTGCTCCAGCAACCAGTCGGCGAGTTGCTGCAGTTGCTCCATGGTGGTGCCGAAGGTGCGCACGTTCGGCTTCCCTGGGGTTGCCTCCGGAGCGCACACCCAGTGCTCCCGACTCCCCAGGTCGATCCCTGCCACTTGGGGATGAATCCGCGACAAGGCCGTCGAACGGCTGCGCTTCTTCTTCGCCTTCGTGTTGACTTTCCTGCTCTTTTGCATGAGATTGGCCTCCTCGAGGGCGAGGGCTCCGGCCCGAGTTGGCGTGGTCGTTCGGATTCTTGCCTTGAGGAGAGCTTCCCGGGAAGCCTCACTAATGAATGATGACCTGCTCGGACCCAGACTTGTCTTGGGGCACGGGGCACCAATGCTGGAACGGGGCGTAGCTGCCGGAGTCTCGCCAGGTGCTTATTCTTTCACAATGATCCGTTGTTTCACCCTCGAATGATCCGCCCGTCGTGGGGGGCGGGGGCGGGACTTGTCTGAAACAACCCTGTTTCACCCTCGGATGATCTGCACGGCAGGGCAGGGGCGACACTTGTCTGAAACAACCCTGTTTCACCCTCGGATGATCTGCCCGGCAGGGCAGGGGCCCCGCTTGCCTGAAACAAACGAAAAAAGACAAAAGAAAAAGAGGAATCCACGAAGGGCCACGAAGAACGACGAAGGGACACTAAGGCGTTGAGGTGAACCGTAACGGGATACCAAGGTCGCAAAGGGATTGGTCGATTTCTGATTGTTTCACTCTCGGATGATCTGCACGGCAGGGCAGGGGCGGGACTTGCCTGAAACAACCTCTGGCTCCCAGGCCGCCTCAGACCGTGGAACCAATTGAAACCATGAGACTTGAAGACATTTTTCTTGAAACACAATTTGTTTCCCACTCGGATGATCTGCCCCGTCGTGGGGGGCGGGGGCCCGGCTTGTCTGAAACAAACGAAAAAAGACAAAGAAAAAAGAGTTATCCACGAAGGGACACGAAGGACGACGAAGGGACACTAAGGCGCTGAGGTTAACCGCGACGGGATACCAAGGTCGCGAAGGAATGGTCGATTTCCGATTGTTTCACTCTCGTATGATCCACACACCAGGGCAGGGGCCGGACTTGCCTGAGAATTTGCTGCTTTAGCCGGCTTCCTTGAGAGCGGCGAAGCCGCGGCAGCACTTAGCCGTGGGCGTCAGCCCATGGGAAATATCGCCTATGGGTGTCGAGCCGCGTAGGCGGCGGCAGCAAATGCCGGTGAGCCCAAGTGAAGCACAAGCCGACGCGATGATGAGCCTTTTGCAAAATTCGGCAGCGTGACCTTTGCCGGGGATGGCCACAAAAGGCACAAAAACACAAAAAGAGCAGAACACTGAAAGCCTGCAAGACGTTGACTCCCGAACCCGTCGCACAAGTTCCGCACTATCTGCATACATCCGGTCAACGCGTCGCCATGGGGATCAACTTCGGATTGCCAAGACTCGAAATCACGAAATTCGTTTTGTGACTTTTAGCGAACCCTGCAAAGGCCGGTTTGGTGCTCTGTTCGAGGGAATGCCCCTGGATCGCAGGCTGCTTGCACGAATAAGGTTGCGGGCGGGACGCCCGCGCTCCCGGGGGGCTCCCTCCCATGACGTCGGGATATCAAGGTCACGATATCGCAGATACTTTCGGGCGCGGTTGGTCATTGAAGGTGGTCCATCCCTATTCGTGTCCATTCGTGGTTCGTCTTTAAAAACGATCGGCAGTTTCTTCCTCGTATGATCCGCCCCGTCGTCGGGGGCGGGGGCCGGACTTATTTGAAGGGCTGCGCCGAGACCGACGAGATGCTTTGCGTGTCGATCAAATAGCTCTCCACTCTTCACTCTCCACTTTTCACTTGGTTACGCCGCCGTCCCATACGACGGGGCGGCTCATAAGTGGCGAAACAGGGGTGTTCCAGGAATGTGGTCAGAACCGTCCCAGACGCAGGGGTTCCAAGGGAAGGGAGAGCGGTTCCCCGCAGATCATTTCGGCCATCAGCTTGCCGCTGATGGGGCCGTGGGAATACCCAAGCATGGCATGGCCGGTGGAGAGGTAGACGTGAGGATGGCGGGGAAGCCGGTCGATGATGGGCAGCCCGTCCGGCGTGCAGGGGCGCAAGCCGCACCAGTGTTCCACGTTGCCGGGGTTGTCGGCCCCCGAGAGCACCTCCAGGGCCCCCCGCCGGATGGCCTCGGTGCGGGTCGGGTTCAAGCTCAGATCGATCCCGGCAAACTCCATGGTTCCAGCAAACCGCAGGCGATTGCCGATGGGAGTCACTCCGACTTTTCTTTCCGCGTGGATGAAGGGAATCTTCGGGCTCAGCGCCGGACGGTCCATGGTCAGGCTGTACCCCTTTCCAGCTTGAACCGGAACCCTGGCTCCCAACTCGCGGGCCAGCAAGGGGGTCCAGGACCCCATGGCCAGGACGATTTCCCGGGCGCGGAAGTCTCCCCGGCCGGTTCGGACTCCGGCAGGCCGCCCGCCCTCCAGCAACCAGCCCGTCACCTCGGTTCCGGTTCGGACGTCCACCCCATGCTTTCCCAGGGCTTCTCCCAGGCTTGTCACAAATCGATAGGAGTCGCCATGGGCGTCCTCGGCGGAATAAAGAGCCCCCACCACCCTCCGGTTGAGCGCGGGCTCCAGTTCCCGGGCCTGGTCCCCCGTCAGTACCTTGAGATCCAGGTCGTGCCTGGCCATGATCTCGGCCTCATCCCTCCCCTCCTCCATTCCGGCCGCCGTGGTGTAGACGCTCATCAGTCCCCGCTGCTCGAAGTCGAAGCTCAGGCCTTCCGAGGCGGCCAACTCCCGAAACAGGAGCAGGCTGGCGCGACCCAGGTCCCGTAAAACGGGGATGGCTCGTTCCATGGGCCGGTGGCGGCAGAAGGCGGCGAACTGCAGCAGCCAGGAAAAGAGCCGCCAGTCCACCCGGGGCCGGATCAGCAGGGGACTGTCTTCCTTGAGCATCCACTTCAGGGACTTGCCGATGACGCCGGGCGCCGGTACCGGCATGGCATGGCTGGGCACGATCATGCAGGCATTGCCGTAGGAGCAGCCGGAACAGATCTCCCCCTTCTCGATCAAGGTGACCCGGCAGCCCTTCCGGGCCAAGTAGTAGGCCGTGCAGACGCCCACCGACCCGCCGCCAATCACGAGGATGTCAGATTTTTCCGCCATTGTTTTGACCTGACTGGAAACCTGTACTCCCGGGCGCCAAAAAACCGGGACAACCGGAGTGAACTGCTACAGGGGAAATGCCCAGGGACTGGCCCGTATTTCTCGCCGAGGCACTGGGCATCGGCTGGGAATGTGTTTGTCTTCAGCATCTTGCAGCGCTCATGGGGAGAGCCTTCAGGATATAGCCTGTGCTGGGTGCGCCCGGGCCTGTTTGAGACGGAACACCAGGGAGGATTGCTGGCGCCGCCTTCGCGGCTCAACACTTATGCCTGATTTTCCATGGGCTTACGCCCACGGCTAAGTGCTGCTGCCGCCTTCGCGGCTTACTGGAACCCCGGGCTGGCGCCCGAGGGATTTTCATTTGGAATCCTGTCCCCCGGCAGTGTCCTGGTTTAGGAGAGGGCGGCGATGCCGCGCGTTGGCCCAGGTCAGCCGAGGAAACATGTTCTACAGGTCTTCCCTATACGGCGGCGCGGCTGATGGTCCGGGCCTCCGACATTCGGGTGATCAGCTCGACCCGCCTGATCCTAAGGGGCTTGTCCGAACCGGGGCCCCGGTAGCTCAGCCGAATGGACACCGGGTTGCGGCCACTCTTGAGGGCCGCGATGGGAACTCGAAACCTCAAGGCCTTGAAATGCATGTCGAAGGGCTTGTCGGCGGGAAATCCGATCATGCCGTTACCGGGCAAGGGGGCGATTCGATACCCCACGTTTTCCCAGTTGGCAGCCACATCCACTCCGGAGGGTTCCAGAACCGTGTCACCCACCGAGACCGTCAAACGATCTCCCGGCTTGGAATAATCCAGCGCCAGCCAGAGCTCGGCTGTCTTGGGCTTGCTGGTCTTGAAGTCGTCGGCCACCGGCATGTAAAACGACTTGGCGCCATCGGCCACGTTCAAGTTGAAGGGGACCGGCGCTCCCTTGGAGACCGTGTTGTAGCGCACGTAGTCGGCGCCCGGGGCCCGGGGACTGGCTTCGAACCGTTGAACGGCCGTGTAGTGCTTGTCCTTCTTCCTCATGCGCTTGGGGTCGGCGACCTCGTTCAGCAGGTGCTTGCGCCAACTGCCGTACAGGAACCAGTTGAAGGTGTAAATGCCGTCGGCTCCGTCTCGCCACAGGTTGGCTGCGCTCCCTCGAATGACCTCGTCCGGGCTGACGCGATAGCTGTTTCCGTAACTGTAGAGGCTGGGATAGATGGGAAGCCGGCGCGCCTTCATCAGGCCTCGAAACTCATTCAGCGTCGGCAACTCGGTCAATCCCTGCCCCAGGATCAACATATCCGCCAGATCCTCTTCGATCCACTTCTCGATTTCGAAACCGCCCAGTTGGCACCACTCCAGCTTCTCCGGGATGCGGACGGCAATCTCGATGGGCCGGCCCCGGCGGCTGGCCTTCTGGTTGAGGCTCTTGCGGATGGCGCGCATGAACTCGGTCAGGTACTTGCCGTTCTCTCGCTCGGTGCCACGCTGGAAGTAGAGCGTATGGCGCAACCAGTCCAACTCGATGCCGTCGAAATCCCAGCGATCGAAAAACTCCTCGGCCACTTTGAGCTTCAGGGCCCGGACTCTGGGATGGGCGAAGTTCAGGGCCGTCCACCAGTCGAGATCGTCCACCAGCCAGTCGGGATTGATCCGCTTGAAGGTGGGCAGCTCCGGGTTGGGCAAGGTGCCCTTGGCGTGCTGGCCGTCATGGGTGTCATTCATCCTGAGGGAAACGAAGGCATCCAGGCCTCGCTTGCGGCACTCCTCCACAATCACCTTGGGAGGATTGTGGCCGGCGTCCGCCAGACTCTTGGGGTTGAGATACTGGTCCTTGGGATCGACCTCTATCCCGCCGTGCCAAGTCTTGTTCTCCGGGAACTTGAACCTGTCGGCTTCGCCCGGCCACTCCAGCACGTTGCTCTGGTATTCGGCCACGTTGCCGCTGCCGAAGCTGAACATCAGCGTGTCCACGCCGGTGTTCTCAATCGGATTGAAGACCAGTGAGGTGAACTGCTCCCGCGTGAGGGGGCCATAGGAATGGGGCAGGGCCGTTCGGCCCCAGCAGTGAATCATGGAACCGTCCCAATTGAACAGAAGCCGCCGTTTCTTGCCGGAGGCTCCGGCCCGCTTGGGCCTGGGGCCGGCATGCAGCAACTGAGCGAGCCCACCGGCTCCCACGATCATGAAGCTTCGTCTGGTTATCGATTGCATCCTGGTTTCCCCCGGCGATGTGGCTTTTTGGTTAAAGGAACCCTCGAATGATAGCAAGTCGCGGGCCGAAAAGATAGATCCCGGGAAAGGTTTCCTCCAAGCCGGACCGGAAGCGCCCGAACGGAGTGATCCCCTTCAGATCGATCCCCGGCGTCCTTTGCGAACCAGGGAAAGAACCAGATCGAATGCGTACCAGGTGGCCAGAAAAGCCAGGCACTCGAGGCTGAAACTTCCGAACTTGTAGAAAACCTCGGCCACGATCAGCGCTCCGGCGGCCGCGGGGAGCTGTTCCAATGCGATTCGGGAAAGAGGGAGGGAGTGTAACAGGGTATACATGGCGGATCCGGTTCCTCGTCAGCCCTGGGCCCGGCAGTGGTCCCCCACGGACCGGGGCCTTCCGGCAACTATCTCCAATGCCAGGGGGAATGCGGGTTCACGGCTGCCTTCGCCGCACCGGCCCCGGCGGTCAAGACAGCCTATCATAAACCATTGGCCAAAAAAGCGGATCAGCTGCCGGCATTTTGCTCCAGTTGGGCCAGCAGGCCGGCGGCCCTGGCGCGTTTCGCCGGGTCGGTGTCCCGGGCGACGATGCGCTGCAGGACCGAGCGGGCCCGGGGGTCACCGGCCGTACCCATCTCCAGGCCCAGCCGGTCCCGCTTCTCGAAATAGCTGGGATCGAAGGGCTGGATCTCGAGCGGGAATTTTCGCCAATAGTATTTCAAGGGGCTGTCGGGAGGCCAATCCGCATACACCTGCTCCCAGTTGCGAACTTCCCTGCCGTGGGGCTCCAGGCTTCCGGGCGCGATGGGCTGGTCGACCCTCTGGAACCGGGCGTCCATGGAGAGGCGCAGCCGGTCGCTTCGGTTGGCGACGCCCTTGTGAACCATCTGGCTGTGGAAAAACAGCACGTCGCCCTGCTCCACCGGGTTGTGCACCCAATCCCCCACCAGCTTGTCCGTGACCTCCATGCCACCGGCCCCCAGCGCAGGGCGGAATTCGTAAATACCGCCCCGATGGGAACCGGCAGAGAGCTGCAGGCCCCCCATCTCCCCGGCCAGGTCACTCACGGGAAACCAGGCCGTGTAGGTCTCCGATGTCCCCTGAATGGGGACCCAGTCCTGATGCGGCGGGGTGGTGTATTCCACTTTTTGGGGAAAGATGGTCCGGCCGATCAAACGTGGATGGGGCAGGACCGTACCGCCCACCAGCCGCTCCACCACGGCCAGCAGGTCCGGATGGTGCTGGATGGCCTGGAACTGCATGATCGACAGCACCCGGGTCATGACCTCCATGTAGGGCCGTTCGGGCTCCACACAGAAGGCCTCCAGGTTGGCGATGCCTTCCTGACCGGCTCCTTCCTTCACCCAACCGACTTCCTCCAGGACCCCGAGCCACCTCAGGCGCAACTCCTCCAGCAATTCGCGGGGCAACAGGCCTCTGACGTACAGATAGCCATCCCGATCCATACGCCGTTTCAGTTCCGAAACATCGCCGACAATGCCGGTGGAATCCACAAATGGCTTCACGAGAGCCTCCGTTGATCAGGTTAGTTGGGACCACCCCGCGGGTGGGTCCCCGGCGTCAGTTCAAACACGCCCATCGAGGTCCCGGCAAAGAGACGAACCGGACCGGAACCGACCATGGCCAGGGTGTGGAGCCGGCCTGCAGGAAAGCCGGTTGCTCCCGGACCCGGCCCCGCCGACTCCAGGGCCTTCCAGTTGGCCCCTGCGTCCACACTCCTGAAGAGGCCGCGGCGTAGCGCGGCATAGAGAACGGAGGGAGCGGAGGGATCGACCAGCAGCGCCCGGACCACCGGAAATGCCGGCAATCCCCGGTTGGCCGGCGACCAGGTCGCGCCTCCGTCGCTGCTCCTGAACACCCCATCCCCGTAGGAACCGGCGTAGAGGATGGGGGAAGAGGGCGGACCGACCGCCAAAGCGTCGATCATCAGGCCGGGCAGGCCTCCGGCATCGCCCTTCCAGGTCTGGCCTCCGTCGACCGACTTGAACACTCCCGAGCCGTCGGTGGCCGCGTAAAGAGTGCCGGCTGCAACCGGATCCCTGGCCAGAGCCCGTACACTCTTTTCCGTAAGTCCCCGGTTGACCGACTTCCAGGAAGCGGCGTCGTCCTCGGACTTGAATATTCCTGCCCCGTCAACGGCGGCATACAGCACCGATGGACTGGAAGGATCCGCCAGCAGCGACCGGATCAGGCTCACCGGCGGCAAGCCTCCTCTGGCCGCGGCCCAACTGGCTCCCCCGTCGGTGGACTTGAACACGCCGCCGCCAAAGGTGCCTGCATACACCCTTTCGGGGTCGGAAGGATGGATCAGCAGGGTCTCGACCCGGGACTCGGTGAGGCCCTGATTGGAGGGCTCCCACTTGTGGCCACCGTCCGAACTCTTGAATATCCCGGAACCCAGGGTGCCCGCGTAGGCGAGTTCCGGATTGGCGGGATCGAACGCCAGGGCCTGCACCTGGACATCGGTCAACCCTTGATTGGAGCGCTTCCAACCGGCGCCCCCGTCGGCGCTCAGGAAAACGCCCGCGCCGGCCGTGCCGGCCAGCAGGGTGGAGTCGTCCCCTGGAAGTGCGATGAGCGCCGTCACCGGGAACAGATCGGGCAGGCCCCCCTTGATCGCCTCCCACTTTTCGCCCCCGTCAGCGGTCTTCAGCAATCCCTCGTTAAGGGTGCCGGCAAATGCGGTGGCCGGACCGGACCCGGTCAGGATCAGGCTGAGGACCACGGCCCCTTTCTTGACCCGCTTCCAGGTTTCGCCGCCGTCCGGGCTCCTGTAGACCATGCCGCCCAGATTGTCGTCGGTGGTGACATAGAGGACCACGGGGTCGGTCGGGTCCACCGCCGCCGCGGTAATCCAACGATCGTTCAAGCCACTGGGCTTCCAGGTTTTCCCTCCATCCAGGCTCTTGAAAAGACCCTTGCGGTGAGTGCCGGCGTAAAGCGTCCTCGGCGCCCGCGGATCCATGGCCAGGACTTCCACCTGACTTCCCGTCAAGCCCCGGTTGCTCGCCTTCCAGGTTCTCCCGCCGTTGCTTGTCTTGAACACGCCCCCGCCGAAAGTGCCCGCATAGGCGATGGAGGCCTTGCGGGGATCGACCAGCAGGGCCTTGACGGCCCGACCGGGCAACCCGTGAATTCGGGCGTTCCAGGAGGCGCCCCGGTCGGAACTCCTGAAGACCGAGCCGGCGGCGCTGCCCAGGTAGAGGACGCGAGGATCGGAAGGAGCCACCGCCAGAGCCTCGACGGGGCTGCCGGACAGCCCCCGGCCGCCGGGTTTCCAGCTGCGGCCTCCATCGCTGCTGGTGAACAGGCTTCCTCGAGTGGTTGCCAGGTAGAGCCTCCGGGAATCTTCCGGATCGACAGCCAGGCAGGAGACGTCGGCGCCAAACGGACCCTGCGGCGCCGAAGGCTCGCTCGCCGCCCCAGAGGCAGACGAACTGACGGCCATGCTGGTCACGAGTGTGAAAACGCTGATACACGGGAACATAAAATGATTCATCATTCATCACTCATAATTCATCATTCCTTGGGCCGCATTGTACAACATCCCGCTGGTAGGCTTGAGTGGGGTTTGGGCTTCCTTGGGAATACGTTCTTCGGACACCGCCAATTGCTGCAAATCCTTTACAAATTCTCATTGGGAGTGGTAAATTTCCTTAAATCAGAGGCAATTGATCTCCTGGCCACGCCGGGAGAACCACTCACCCCGGGTGCACTCCGACTCGGGAAACGGGGGAAAGGGACGATGCTCACCATCCATGGGAGCCAGCAACGGCTTTGCGACGGGATCCACCGGCGCAACTTCATCAAGATCGGGGCTTTGGGCATGGGGGGACTGTCCATGCCTCAACTGCTGCGGGCGGAGCGCCAGTCCGGCCTGGGCAAGTCCGGCAAGGCCATCATCATGATCTATCTGCCGGGCGGCCCGCCGCACCAGGACATGTACGAGCTCAAGATGGATGCCCCCTCGGAGATTCGCGGAGAGTTCAAGCCCATCCCCACCAACGTCTCAGGCATTCAGATCTGCGAGCATCTCCCCCGCCTGGCCAAGATCACCGACAAGCTGGTGCTGCTGCGAACCATCGTCGGCGCCAAGGACCGGCACTCCTCCCATCAGTGCATGACCGGACGCCTGAATGACGACCCGCCCCCCGGCGGGTGGCCCGAGATCGGTTCGGTCATTTCCAAGCTGGAAGGGTCCACCCATCCGGCTGTGCCTCCCTACGTGAACCTCACCCCCAAAATGAGGCACCGGCCCTACAATTTCGGACACCCCAGCTTCCTGGGAGTGGCGCACACCCCATTCCGCCCCGAGGGCGATACCCTCAGGGACATGACCCTTCAAGGCATCAGCCTGGAGCGGCTGTCTGACCGCCGGGCGCTGCTTCAGAGCTTCGACCGCTTCCGCCGGGATACCGACCGGAGCGGGAGGATGAAAGGACTGGATGCCTTCAACCAGCAGGCCTTCGACGTCCTGACCTCCAGCCGGCTCCTGGAAGCCCTGGATCTGGAGAAGGAAGATCCGCGCATCCGCGAACGCTACGGAGAGGGAACCGCGCAGCATCAGGGGGACGCCGCCCCACGTCTGATGGGGCAGTTCCTGCTGGCGCGCAGGCTGGTGGAGGCCGGAGTTCGCTGCGTCACCGTCAGCTTCAGTTTCTGGGATTGGCACGGCGGCAATTTCAAGCGGGGACGAGACAACCTGCCGCCCTTCGACCAGGGGGTCAGCGCCCTGGTGGAGGACCTGCATCAACGGGGATTGGACAAGGACGTCACGGTGATCGCCTGGGGCGAGTTCGGCCGCACTCCCAAGATCAACAAGGATGGGGGGCGGGACCACTGGCCGCGGGTATCCAGCGCCCTGATGGCGGGCGGGAGCATGCGCACCGGACAGGCGATCGGGACCACCAATCGACTGGGAGAAGAACCCAAGGAGCGCCCGATTCACTTCCAGGAAGTCTTCGCCACCCTCTACCACAACCTGGGCATCGACGCCGCCAGAACCCATATCACCGATCTGAACGACCGGCCGCACTTCCTGGTCGACGGCTACCGCCCCTTGCCGGAAGTCATTTGACTCCGGTGGGCGATTGAGTGCCGGAGGCTCGGGTTTCAGCTCTTGTCGTCCGTCTTCCTTCCATACAACGCGTCAATCTCGGCCTTCAGTTGGTCCGCGCTTGTCTGAATCGCCTCGTCGGGGTGCTCCTGCAAGCTGGCGAGCGTCAGGTTGAGCGCCTTGTCGGCCTGGTGCAGGAAGATGGAATAGTTCTTGACCTCGCTCAATCCCTCCCGGCCGAACAGCTTCTGGTTGTCCAGGATACATTGAGCCACCGTCAGAAGCGCCCGGCTCGGAACCAGCTCCACCGATCCCTCATCCAAAGTCGCACGGGCCTGGGCCAAGTCCTCCCCCGAGTCCAGAAACCGGGCCAAGGTTCGGGCAATTCCCTTGGGAAGCTCGACGACTTCGACCTCCTCTTGCTGTTCCGAATCGAGCATCGTGCCGCTCCTCACCTCCTCCAACTGGTCCGGCCCCTGCTCCGAATCGTCGACCGGCCAGGACGATTCCAGGGCATAGGTGGATTCAGGCGAGTGCCTCTCCAGAAAGCGGTCGCAGGCCTGGTACAGGATCAGCGCCACACTCTTTCGCTTGCGGTGGTAGTTGAAAGCCATGGAGCGCAGCTTGCCGTACTGCTGGGCATCTGCTTCCATGCCGGCCAGGTAGGCATCGGCAATGTTGCGGAACCCATCGCTCTGGCCGGCCAGCAGGACGATGTTCAGAAGCCGGGCTTTGGCGGCCTGTTCACTCTTGGGAAACCGCGTCTGCAGAGCCCCCGAGGAATCGAGCGCCTTTTCGTAACGCCCGTCCGCCACGGCTTTCTTAACCTCGGAAAAAAGATATTCCGGGGTGTTCCTGTCGACCTGAGACTCCTGGCTGCAGCCGGCGGCCGCCAGACAGACGATGGCGATCAGACTGGCACTGAGGCACGGGTGGAAAGATGTAGGAACTCTCATTGGTCAACTCCTTCCATAACGGCTTGGGATGAGCCTCTGCCGGTTCCATGAAGCGCATCAGGTGAAATCGACAGGGCTGGAGGCTGTTCAGGCTGTGCCGGCATGCGAACCCTCGAAGACGCCGAGGGAAACCCGTAGTACCGGCAAAATGCTGAAAATACACTATTTTCCGTCCACGACCAGCGATCCGCCGAGAAAATGCGGGCCAAGTCCAAGAGCCGGAAACTACCCCGCCCCGGGCGGCCTGACGTAAAAGCTGAACGGATGTTGAAACGATGTGAAAGGATTCTGACGGATTCCGGTAGCCGCGTCAACCCTTGGCGGGGCATTTGACTGTTTCAACGCATGTCCCGAAGCACAAGCCGAGCAGGAACAGAACCCGGCCTGCCCGCGAAGGTTCCGGGTCTACCTCTCGCCGTTCCTCAGGATGGTTTCCAATGTTGCGATGTGCCGCTTGAAGGCGGCCCGGCCCGCTTCTGTCAGGGATGCGGTGGTACGCGGCTTGCGCCCGACAAACTCCTTGCGCACGGTCACGTACCGCGCCTCCTCCAATCGGCGCAGGTGAGCCCCCAGGTTTCCCTGGGTCAGCCTCAAAAGGTCCTTGAGCTCCGGAAAGGTGGCTGTCCCGCGGGCCACCAGAACGGAAACGATCCCCAGGCGCGCCTGAGAGAGAAAGGCCGAGTCGAATTCAGGCGTCATCGCCACTGCTCTCCTCCGCCCCCATTTTTCGGACGCGGCGCTCGGAAATGACGCCGGGAACAATCATCCCCAGTCCCATGCACGGACCAAGTATGAGTCCGTTGAATTCCGGACGGAACATGGCGCCGATGCAACCGGCGAAGATGACCGCCGCGCTGACCAGGTACTCTCGCGAGTAGACCACGCCCACGCCGAAAGCTATATGAGCGTAGGCGAAGCCCCAGATGAGGGGAACCAGTTTCCCGGGGAAAATTTCCGTCAGCGGCCCCAGGACACTCAGCAGAATCGCCGCGCCACCGCAGGACCACACAACCATCACGATCTGGCGGGAGATGAAGGTGTTCGACGCGGCCAACCGCCGGCGGCGACGCATTCGCCACCCGAACAGTCCGCTGCCGAGCGAGCCCAGGGTCAATGCCACAACCAACAGCGGAAGCTTCCAGTCCGGCAGCAGGTTCAATTGCATGAGATTGTGGGTCGGGTACCACAGCATCACGATCGTCCCCCACCAGACGAAGTGCCAGGCATGGGGGTCGACGCAACGGTGGATGCGCTCCAACACCTCCCGGATATACATCAAATCGTTACTTGCGACCTCGGTGTTCATCACTGCTCCCTCCTTATCCCTGCTATCGACAGCTTTGTTCTTATTGATTCTTGTAATAAGTCTGTATTATAGACTAGTCTATATCAAGAACTTTATTCCAAATTTTCCGCTTCCAGGGTCCAGATAGGAACCATCGCTATTGCACTCCCTCCGACGTGTTCCGGCTTCCATTGGGCGCCAACACCAGGCAAGTCCGGCCTCCGCCGTGCCAGGCGGATCATTCGGAGGAGAAACAACCAGCCGTTTGCGTTTTGGAAAGAGACAGGATTAAACATCATTCCGTCGGCTTGTGCTTCACTTGGGCTCACCGGCATTTGCTGCCGCCGCCTACGCGGCTCGACACCCATAGGCGACGTTTCCCATGGGCTGACGCCCACGGCTAAGTGCTGCCGCGGCTTCGCCGCTCTCAAGGAAGCCGGTTTAGGCAGCATATTCTCAGGTAAGTCCGGCCCCTGCCCTGGTGTGCGGATCATACGAGTGTGAAACAATCAGAAATTGAAAATCCTTTCGCGACCCTGGAATCCCGTCGCGGTTAACCTCAACGCCTTAGTGGCCCTTCGTCGTCCTTAGTGCCCCTTCGTGGATAGCTCTTTGTCTTTTGTCTTTTTTCGGTTGTTTCAGGCAAACGATAGCGTCTTTACACTTCCGAGTCGGAAGTGATACATTAGCGGCCACTGTATACAGTGGCTCGGATCAGGCAATCGTCTGGGGGAGGCTGAGAGCGATGTTGACCATATACGGGCAAGGTCATCGGATGTGCGACGGCATGTCGCGGCGAAACTTTATCCAGATCGGCGCGCTGGGAATGGGTGGACTGACCATGCCCCAGCTGCTCCAGGCGGAAAAGCAGTCCGGCCTGGGACGGTCCGGCAAGGCCATCATCATGATTTACATGCCCGGCGGCCCCCCGCACCAGGACATGTACGAACTCAAGCCGGACGCCCCCTCGGAGATCCGCGGCGAATTTCAGGCCATCAAGACCAAAGTCCCGGGAATCCATGTCTGCCAGCACCTGCCTCGCCTGGCCAGGATCATGGACAAGCTGGTGCTGGTTCGAACCGTGGTCGGAGCCGAAAATTCCCACTCCTCCTACCAGTGCATGACCGGGCGCATCAGCGGCCGCAGGGGCAATCCTCCTCCGGGAGGCTGGCCGGAACTGGGATCGGTTCTCTCCAAGCTGAAGGGTCCCACCGATCCGGCCATTCCGCCCTACGTCAACCTGTCCCACAAGTCCCGCCACGGCGAGTACAACTTCGGTCGACCCAGTTTCCTGGGTGTGGCCCACACTCCCTTCAAGCCGCAGGGGGACATCAGAAACGACATGACCCTGAATGGGGTCAGCCTGGAACGGCTTTCCGACCGCAGGCAGTTGCTGCAGAGCTTCGACCGGTTCCGCCGCGACGTGGACCGGACCGGTTTGATGGAGGGTCTGGACAGCTTCCAGGAGCAGGCTTTCGATGTCCTGACCTCCAGCCGGCTGCTCAAGGCCCTGGATGTCGAGCAGGAAAGCTCCAAGCTCCGCGACCGCTACGGCAGAGGCTCCCCCAAGCCGGAACGAGACGCGGCTCCCATGCACATGGACCAGTTCGTGGTGGCTCGCCGGTTGGTGGAGGCGGGTGTCCGCTGCGTGACGGTGAGCTTCGGCTATTGGGACTGGCACAGCAACAATTTCAAGAATGGGCGCTACTACCTCCCGGCCTTCGACCAGGGAGTCAGTGCCCTGGTGGAAGACCTCCATCAGCGAGGACTCGACAAGGATGTTTCGGTCATTGCCTGGGGTGAGTTCGGCCGCACTCCCAAAGTCAACAAGGATGCCGGCCGCGACCACTGGCCGCGCAACTCCTGCGCCCTGATGGCCGGAGGCGGCATGCGGGCCGGCCAAGCCATCGGTTCCACCAACCGACTGGGCGAGGAACCCAAGGAAAGACCGGTCCACGTTCAGGAGATCTTTGCCACGCTCTACCACAATCTGGGCATCGACGCCAACAAGACTCACATTACCGATCTTGCCGACCGCCCCCATTACCTGGTCGACGGCCACATGCCCATGCCGGAAGTGATCTGATTACAAAGGTGGGTTAGCAATGGTGACCATCCCTCGGTTCAGCCTTCCCGGGGTCACCAGCCTGAGCTTGGCATTGGTCCTGCTTCTCCCGGTTGTTTCCGCACGGGGCCGGTCCCCTCGGTCCACCCCTGCCTCCGACGCCAATCCGCTGGTAGCGTTGACCCTGGAGACCGGTCGGACCGGTTCTCCCGATTCCGACGCGGTGGCAAGGCTGCGGGGTTCGGAAGCACGGCAGCAGCTCCTGGCGACGGGACGCCTGCGCGATGGAAGCCTGGTGGACTACACCCGCCAGGTCCACTACGAGTCCCGGCCTCCGGGTATCGTCTCCATCGACACGACCGGCTTCGTGACACCCTTGGCCAACGGATCGGTTCGGGTTACGGCAAGGCTCCCCCAGGGGCTTACGGCCAGCACTCGCCTCGGGGTCCGAGAGATCGGCCAATCGAGGCGGGTCAACTTCCCCAACGAGATCGTTCCCATCTTCACCAAATCGGGATGCAACAGCGGCGGTTGCCACGGCAAGGCCTCGGGTCAAAACGGCTTCAGGCTGTCGCTCTTGGGCTTTGAGCCCCAGGACGATTTCGAGTATCTGGTCATCGAAGGACGGGGCCGCCGCCTGTTTCCGGCCGCGCCCGACCGGAGCCTGCTCCTCCTCAAGGCCACGGCGGCCGTCCCTCACGGCGGCGGCCTTCGGGTCGAACGGAACTCGCCGGCCTTCGACCTGCTCTCTCGCTGGATCAGGCAAGGCATGCCCTACGGAGGACCCAATGACGCCAGCGTGGTGGGAATCCAGGTCCTTCCGGCCCATCGGCTGATGTCTCGCCACCAGGAGCAGCAACTCCTGGTGACCGCAATCTATTCCGACGGTTCCAGCAAGGACGTGACCCGCCTCAGCCAGTACGAGTCCAACCAGAAAGAGCTGGCCGAGGCAAGCCCTTCGGGACTGGTGCGGGTTGGGGAACGGGCCGGTCAATCGGCGGTCATGGTCCGATTCCAGGACCGGGTGGCGGTCTTTCGAATGACGGTCCCCTATGGCGGTCGGGTGCAGGAGGGGCCGCCGGTAAAAAGCTTCATCGACCGGTGGGTGCTCAGCAAGCTCCGGACGCTGGAACTGCCGCCGTCACAACCCTGCGACGACGCCACCTTTCTGCGCCGCGCCTCCATCGACATCACCGGCCGCCTGCCCACCCCCGGCGAGGCCAGAGAGTTCATGGCGGACCCCGATCCCGACAAGCGCCGGAAGTGGGTCGATCAACTGCTGGCGAGTCCGGCCTACGCCGACTATTTCGCCAACAAGTGGAGCGCCATCCTGCGCAACAAGCGGCGGGACCAGCGGTCGACTCGGGGCAATTTTCTGTTCCACGCCTGGATTCGCCGAAGCCTCCTGGAAAACAAGCCCTACGACCAGTGGATGCAGGAGATCGTGACGGCTTCCGGGGAAATAGGCCGCAATCCGGCCGTGACCTGGTTCCGGGAGGTCAAGAGCGTCGAAGACCAGGTTCAGGACGCGGCCCAGATTTTCCTGGGCGTTCGGCTGCAGTGCGCCCGTTGTCATCACCACCCCTACGAACGATGGAGCCAGCAGGACTACTACGGGTTTGCCGCCTTCTTTTCCCGCCTGGCGCGCAAGTCGGGGACTCAAGCCGGGGAGGAAGTCATTTTCCACGATCGCGGAACGGCAGCCGCCATCAATCCCAAGACCAAGCTGCCGGTGATGCCCACGGGACTGGGTACGGATGCCTTCGCCATCTCCCCCGACCAGGACCCGCGGCAAGTCCTGGCGGATTGGATGGCCGACAAGGACAATCCCTTCTTCGCTCGCATGCTGGTGAACCGTTACTGGAAGCATTTCATGGGACGCGGCCTGGTGGAACCGGAAGACGACATGAGAGGCACCAACCCCGCCACCAATCCGGACTTGCTGGATGCTCTCGCCAGCCATTTCATCCAAAGCGGATTCGACCTGAAGGAGTTGATCCGAACCATCTGTCAATCCAGGACCTATCAACTCAGTTCCCATCCCAATGACGAGAACGCTGATGACACTCAGAATTTTTCCAGGTACTACCCCAAGCGGTTGACCGCCGAGGTTCTGCTGGACGCCATCGACCAGGTGACCGATGTCCGGACCGAATTCCCCGGGCAGCCCAAAGGAACGCGGGCCTTGCAGCTACCCGACGACAGCTTCAACGCCGACTCCTATTTCCTGACGTTGTTTGGCCGACCCAACAATGCCAGCGCCTCCGAGTCCGAGCGAACCCATGACGCCAACCTGGCCCAGAGCCTCCACCTTTTGAATTCTCGCAAGATCCATGAAAAGGTGAGCGACCCGCAAGGGCGGGCTGCCCGTCTGGCCAACGATTCCAGTCTGACCGACGAAGAGAAGATCCGGGAACTCTACCTGTGGACGTTGTCGCGGCTGCCCGAAGCGGAGGAAACGGAGATGGCATTGAGCTATATAGGAAAAAGGGCTCAAGCTTCGGAAGCCTTGGAAGAGGCCTACCAGGACACCCTCTGGGCTCTGCTCAACACCAAAGAGTTCCTTTTCAACCATTGAACCTCTTGCCGGGTTCGGTCCCCGCGCCGAACCGGTTGACACGGGCGGGCGCGCCCTTTTGTCGTATGTTTCCCGGTATGACCGGGTCGGGAAGAGATTATCGACCCGCATCCGGAGGGGGAAAGATCTCCATGAAACCCAAGAAATCAAATTCGATGGCGCGGCTGCGATCGATGGCGCTGCTGTTGTTGGGAGCCGCCGGTCTCTGGCAGACGGCGGGACTGCCCGCTTGGGGCCAACTGCCTTTTCTGCGGCTGATGACGGCCTTCCCTTCCGGAGGAAAGCAAGCCTCGGCCGTTGAGGTCACCGTCACCGGCAACAACATGGACGGCGTCGACCGCCTCTTCTTTTCCCACCCGGGCATCACCGCCTCTCCCCTGATGAGCGAGAGCACCTTGCTTCAACCGAATCCACGCCCGGTTCCCGGCAAGTTCACGGTCACCATCGCCCCCGACGTGCCCCCGGGAATCTACGAGTTGCGCATGGCGGGGCACTTCGGAGTGTCCAACGCTCGAGCCTTTATGGTTGGGGACCAGGAAGAGTCGCTCTCGGAGGACGACAATCACTCGCTGCCGAAGGCCATGAAGATTCCTCTGGGAGTGACCGTCAACGGCCACAGCGATGAAGGCGCCGCCGATTTCTTCACCTTCGAAGCCGAGCAGGGACAGCGTATTGTTCTGAATGTGCTGGCCCAACGATTGGACTCCAAGTTGGATGCGACCCTGGCGATCTGCGACGCCTCGGGGCGAGAGATCCTGAGCGATCGGGACACCTACCGCCTCGACCCGTTCCTGGACTTCACGGCGCCGGCTGCCGGCCAGTACGTCCTCAAGATATTCGACTACCTCTATCGAGGCGGGCCCGAGTATGCCTACCGCCTGTCGGTGGGAACCCAACCGCATATCGCATACATCTTTCCGCCGGCGGGACCGTCCGGAAGTCGCCAATCCTACGTGCTTTACGGGCAAAATCTCCCGGGCGGCAAACCCTCCTCCGTGCTCAACGCCCAAGGAGTTCCCCTGGAGGAGAAAACCGTCGAAATCACCCTCCCGCGGGACGCTCATCTGCTGCCTGCCAACTCCTTCCTGGAACCCAGACAGATTGTCGCGGGAGGAATCGACTATCGATTGAGTTCGTCCGAAGGTGTCTCGAACGCCGCCAGCCTCGGTTTTGCCACGGCTCCCGTGGTCCGCGAAGTGGAACCCAACAACCAGCCCGAGTCGGCCCAGAGGGTTACCCTGCCCTGTGAGATCCAGGGGCAGTTTTTCCCCGCGGCCGACCAGGATTGGATCGTCTTCGAAGCCCAAAAAGGCGCCGGCTACTGGATTGAAGTCTTCTCGCATCGGCTGGGTCTGCCCACGGACCCCGTGGTGGTGTTGCAACGATTGTCCATTGATGCGGAGGGCCGGGAGCAGCCGGAGTTGGTGACCAGAGCGGACGATGACAACTCCTTTCTGGGCGACGAGCGCTACAACACCGGAAGCCGCGACCCGATCTTCCAGTTCAAGGCCGAACATGACGGCCTCTACCGGCTCAAGATTCACGATCTGGCGGCCGCCCGGGAAAGCCGCCCCTCCCATCTCTACCGGCTGTCGATTCGGCAATCCGATCCCGACTTCCACCTGTTGGTGGCTACCGACGATCCAGGAGGCTCCAACGACGACGGCAACATCTGGGAACCCCTGCTGCGGTTGGGAGGAAAGACCCGCATGAACGTCATGGCCATCCGGCGCGACGGATTCGAGGGCGAGATCGATCTTGCGGTCAAGGGATTGCCTCCCGGGATCAGCTTCCCCGGCGCCACCATCCCGGAAAAGAGCAACGGGACCTATCTCTACTTTGAGGCCTCTGCGGAGGCAGCCGGCTGGACCGGGACCGTGCAGGTGATCGGCAGGTCAAGGATTGATGGCAAGGCGGTTGAGCGGCAGGCGCGCCACGCCACTCTGATCTGGAACTCCGGCTCGCTGAGACAGGCAGGCGCCCAATCCCGGGTCGTTCGGAATCGAACCCTGGCGGTGAGCCCAAGCGAGTTGGCGCCTCGGCTTCCCGAGTTCCGGATCGAGAAACAGGCGTGGGATGTCCCAATAGAAGGCAATTTGGAAATTCCCTTTCGACTCGCTCGTCGTTCCCTTCTGCCGGGCGAACTGAAGCTGCGCCTGGGAACGCTCGACGGGTTGAGGGAAGGCACCACCAAGCTGGTCGTCGACGACAAGAGCAGCGAGGGAACGCTGGTCTACAAGGTCACCAAGCGCGGAAACGAATTCAAACCCGGGAAATACACCTTTTCCGCGGTGGCATTGAGCCAGATGACCTATCGCAACCAACCCGAAGCGGTAGTGCAAGCTCTTCAGGACACGGCGCGGCTGCAGAAACTGTCGGAACTGAAATCGGCGATGGCCGGACGAGCCAGCGGGAAAGCATCTCCCCAATCCAGGGTGGAACTGGCCGCTCAAGCCAAGGAGACCGAGAGGGCGCGCAGGGCAGCCGAGAAGCGCTTGCGGGAGGCGATTGCCAAGGCATCCCCTCGAAAAGTCAGGATGGCAGCCCATTCCAGAGCCCTGGATCTGACCATCCATCCCTCGCCCATTCTCCTGACCACACGGGAGAGGCCCTGGCACATCCGGGCCGGGGCCAACCTGGAACTGCCCCTTTCGATCAAGCGCCTGTTCAACTACGCCGACCCGGTTGAGATCGGCCTCGAGGTTCCCATCCACATCGTTGGGATCGAGGCCGAGTCGGTGACGATTCCGAAAGGCGAGAAGACCTCTTCCCTGCTTGTCCGGCTGGCTGCCGATCTGGACCCTGGCGATTATCCACTGAAACTCAAGGCAACGTTTCAATTGAACGATCAGGAGATTCAGGTGGAAGAACCGCTGACCATCCGCGTGCTCCCGGTTCGCAATCAGACCTCGCTCAGACACCGTCCATGACGCGGTTCCTCCAGACCCCCCATTCCGGCCCCCGGCGCAGACGCCGGTCCAACCTGTCCGTACCGGGGCGTCCGGCGATTCTTTGGCTGGTCCTGCTCTGGATCGTTGCGGCCGCTCCCATCCGGGCTCAGCTCGAGGAGGATAAGGATGCGGACCCGGACGGAGCCATTCCCATCGCGGTTCCGGAACGGCAGGATCCAGTCAGCTTCAACCGGGAACTCCTCCCAATCTTTCAGGCCAAATGCCTGGCCTGCCACAGCAAGAGCCTGGCTCTTGGAAACGTGGTTCTGGAAAACAGGCAACTGATTCTCTCCGGCGATCGAGCAGAACCGCTGGTGGTTCCAGGCGACGGCGCCGACAGCCTGCTGCTCCAGGTGGCCGCCCATCTCCGCCAACCCTTCATGCCGCCCGAAGGGAATGCCGCCGAGGCAGCGCCCCTGACCCCTGAAGAGCTCGGTCTCCTCAAACTGTGGATCGACCAGGGCGCCCGACAAAGCGACCCGACCAGCCTCTTGCCCAAGCTGAAGTGGAAGGCCATTCCGGGGGCCTTGAACCCTGTCTACAGCGCCGCCATCGGTCCCGACGGCAACTACGCCGCCTGCGGACGCTCCAACCGGATTCTGGTTTACCACCTGGCCTCGGGCCAACTGGCCGCGCGGCTCATCGACCCCTCATTGAGCCAGGGCGACCTCTATGGAGAACCGGGGGTCAGCCACCGGGATATGGTTCACTCGCTGGCCTTTAGCCCCAAAGGCGGCCTACTGGTTTCGGGAGGCTACAGGACCCTGAAATTCTGGCGGCTGCAGACGGCGAGCCAGACGCCAAACCCGACCGAACCGGCTCAAGGCAAGCAGGAATTGTCCTGGGTGCTGGAGCGGGTGGTCGGATCGGCGGAAGATTCGGGGGAACTCCTGGACCGGGTAACGGCATTGGCCTTCAGTCCCGATGGCCAACTGCTGGCCACCGGAAGTGGAGACCCTTCCAGAAGCGGGGAACTCAAGGTCTGGCATGTGCAGAATGGAACACTCGTGGGAGCCGTTCCCGATGCCCACAGCGACACCATCCTCGGCCTCGAGTTCTCGCCGGACGGCCGCTATCTGGCGACTGCCTCCACCGACCGATTTGCCAAAGTGTTCGAAGTCGAGAGCCGCCAATTGGCCAAGACCTTTGAGGGACACACCCACCACGTGCTGGACGTGGCCTGGAAAGCAGACGGCAAGACTCTGGCCACTTGCGGCGCCGACGGCGACATCAAGCTTTGGGATTTCGAAACGGGGGAACAGAAACAGACCATCAGCGGCTACGAAAAAGAGATTACTTCCCTGAGCTTTATCTCCGACAGCGACCGATTGTTGATCAGTTCAGGGGATCCGGTCGTACGCCTGGGGGAACGACGGCTGGGCGGCGTGTCCTCCTTCGTCCACGTTTCGGCGGTGAGCAGGGATGGCCGGACGGTGGTGGCCGGAGATCAGGCCGGCCGCCTGCTGGTGTGGCGTTCCCCCGGGGTTCAGCCGCGTTTCGTGCTTGAGCCGGAGGCGGAACCAACTGTCGGCCCTTCCGGAAAGTAGTCTGCCTTCCGGCATCCCCTTCCATCCCACGCCGACTCCATGATCACCTCGTTTCTGCTTGCAGTGGGCCGCACCTTCGCGGATGCCCTGCTGCCCCCCATTTTCTTTGCCGGACTGGGAGTTCTCACCGACCGGCTGTTGCACTTCGAGCTCCGCAGCCTGAGCCGTTTGTGTCTCTACATCCTGTCGCCCGCGCTACTCTTCTCTTCCCTCATGAAGGTGGAGGTCACCCTCGTGCAGGCGGGGCAAGTGGTTGCCTTCGTTTTTCTGGTCCTGACGGGCATGGCGCTGCTGGGCTGGATCTATGCCAGGCTCCGCCGCATGGATGGACCCACCACCGGCGCCGCCGTCTTGGCGGCGTCCTTCTTCAACGCCGTCACCTTGGGATTCCCTTTCGTGCTCTTCGCCTTCGGCGAGGAGGGGCTGCGCCTGGCCGCCGTCCTGGTGGCAACCAACTCTCTGCCGCACAACACCTGTGGCCTGTTTCTGGCTGCAAGGGGCGTGCACGGAACCAGGGAGTCACTTTGGAAGCTGGCCCGGATGCCGGTTCCCTATGCCGTTCTGGCAGCCCTGCTCTTGCGCGCGTTTGAAATCCCCCTGCCGGCCTCCGTCTTCGAGCCCATCGATATCCTTGGCAAGGCCGGGATACCGGTATTGTTGATCACCATCGGAATGGAAGTGGGCCGCATCCCGCTTCGCATGAACCATTCCGATGTCTGGGGAGTGGTGGCGCTCAGACTCCTGGTCGGCCCCTTATGGGCCTGGTGGGTCGCCTCGCTTGTCGGCCTGGAGGGCCTGTTGGGTCAGGTAGTGGTGCTGCAGGCAAGCATGCCGACCGCGATCATGCCGATCGTTTTCGCCCGAGAATTTGGAAGCAACGTTTCCTTCGTCTCCCGAGCGGTACTCTTCTCCACCCTGTCCAGCATCCTGACCCTTTCTCTGGTGCTGGCGATGGTCCGCCTCTAGCCCGGCGGGGGTCCTGCATGCGATAGGTCCGATCCGATGAGAAATGCCGGGGGGTACGCGGCAGTAGCGGTATGATAGTGACCATCCCGGGAGCGCCAATCACCGACCCGGTTTCATCGTCACACAATCTCGTCCCTCAGGAGAAATATCATGAATGTTCGCGAGCTGTTTGATCTTTCCGGTTGCACGGCCATCGTTACCGGGGGCACCGGACTCTATGGAACTCCCATGTCGGAAGCCCTGGCCGAAGCCGGGGCTCATGTGATCATCGCCTCCCGCAACAAGTCCCGCTGCCAGGAATGGGCGGCTCGACTGGTGGACCGGGGACTGAAGGCCAGCGGCGAAAGTTACGATCAAGGGAGCGAGGAATCGATCCTGGCATTTAGCGAGCGAGTGCTGGAACAACAGGGCTCCGTCGATATCCTGGTCAACAACTCGGTGGGACGTTCCATGCGGAGCTATGCAGCCCCTCTGGACGACTGGAGGCAGTCCATGGAGGTCAATGGCACGGGACTCTTTGCCATCTCCCGGGCCTTCATGGATCCCATGATGAAGAGAAAAAAGGGGACCATCATCAACATCGGCTCTGTTCAGGGTGTGGTGGCCCCGGACTTCAGCAACTATGCCGGCACCAATATGACCACGCCGCCCGATTACCAGTTTCACAAGCACGGCCTGGTGGGACTTACCAAGTATTTGGCGGCTTGGGCCGGGCCCCATGGCGTTCGAGTGAATGCCATTTCACCGGGAGGTTACAACCCGGAGGTGGCTACCGAACCCTTCCTGTCGCAGTACAACCGTCGCGTTTTTCTGGAGAGAATGGCGGAATACGACGATATCAAGGGCGTGGTGCTCTTCCTGGCTTCCGAGGCTTCCCGTTACATCACCGGGCAGAACATCGTGCTGGACGGCGGCTATTGCGCCTGACGGCGCCCGATCGAAGCCAGCCCGGCAGGGCGGGGGCCGGACTTGTCTGGAACAACCGAAAAAAGACAAAGAAAAAGAGGAATCCACGAAGACACACGAAGGACGACGAAGGGCCACTAAGGCGTTGAGGCTGACCGCGACGGGATGCCAAGCTCGCGAAAGGATGATCGATTTCTGATTGTTTCACTCTCGGATGATCTGCACGGCAGGGCGGGGGGACGGCTTGTCAGGAACACCCCTGTTTCGCCGGGTAGAAGCCGCCCATCGTATGGAGCGGGGGGCTCGGCCAAAACCCTATGCCACTCACGGCTACCTGCTGCCGCCGCCTACGCGGCTCAACTCTCAGAGAGCACGTGGTCCATGGGCTGACGCCCACGGCTAAGTGCTACCGCCGCCTTGGCGGCTGCCTGGAACCCCGGGCTGACGCCCGGGAGATGATCATTGAAATAAGCATCCCGCGCCCGAGCAGTGTCTTGACTTCGGAGAGAGCGGCGAAGCCGCGGTTGATCCAGGTCTGGGGAGCAATTCTCTCCTACAGACCTTCCTTATAAAGCGGCGAAGCCGCGGCAGCACTTAGCCGTGGGCGTCAGCCCATGGGAAACGTCGCCTATGGGTGTCGAGCCGCGTAGGCGGCGGCAACAAATGCCGGTGTGCCCAAGTGAAGCACAAGCCGACGCAATGATGTTTATCCTGTCTATCCTGTGCATCGATGTTGAATGGATGGTCCTTCTCGATGGATCTGCCCCGTCGCGGGCGGGGCTCAGCCAACCAGGTCCCTCAGCACTTCCTTGCAGCGGCGGGCGACTACTATCTCCTCGCCCGGCTCCAGCATCCATGAACTCAGCTCCAAGCGGTTTCCCTCGGTGGGGACGGGGGAGAGCTCTATTCGCGGTTCACCCCGGCGGAGCGCTTCCATGAATTGCTCCTTGCTGAACTTGAGCATCCGATCGTCCCATTCAACGGCCAGATGGGGAACCTGGCTGGAGATGACCGGTACGAAGTGGCTGGCTGTGATTCCCGGAATGCCACCAAAGGCCTCGCCAATGACCTCGAGCTGCCGCTCCCAACGTCTCCAATCGGCCTGGTGATCTCTTTTCAAATAGAGTTCCAGAGCCTTGCAAAGACCGGCGATCTCCTCCTTGCCAACCTTGGACACCCGACCGATACGGTCGGGATTGGGGGATGCGTTCAGAAAGGCAGCCCGAATCAGATCCTTGCGCCCCAACAGCAGACCGGACGATTGCGGCCCCCGGATCCCCTTGCCACCGCTGAAAGCCGCCAAATCAAATCCTAACCCGATCAAGTCGGTGAGATTTTCCACCGGTGGAATATCGGCCGCGGCATCGACCAGACAGGGCACCCCGGCATCCCTGGCGATCTCAACATACTCCTTTCGTTGGATCCGACCTCGGTGCTGCGCCATATTCAGGAAAAACAGCATGGCAGTCCTGGAGCCGATGGCGGCCTCCAGTTCCCGCCGGCTTTCGACCTCAATCAACCGGACTCCCACGTTGCGAACGGCATGGTCGTATTCCACCCGATGGGACTTCTGCAGGATGACTTCGTTCTTCATTCCCCGAGTGTCGGGGAGACGGCTCATCTTTTCTTCGTCACAACCGGTCACGCAGGCCGCGGTCCCCAGCGTCAGCGCAGCAGCGCACCCGCAAGTCACCAACGCCGCCTCGGCGCCCAGCCTGGCGGCGATCTCTTGTCCGGCAGCTTCTTGCAGTTCCTGGATGGAGACGTATTGTCCGGAGGCTTCCTCCATGGACCGGATCACCGGCGGAGCCATAAGGGAACCGCCGTACCGGGTGTAGCTGCCTCCAGCGTTGATGAAGGGGCGGAGACCCAGTCGTTGGTAAATTCCGGCTTGCCTGGTTGGTGAGTTGGATCGAGCCACGATTCTCCCGAACCCTGTTGCCAGGAAACTCTTTGCCACTGAAACGCGACTTGAAAGTAGCACAGTTTCCGCCGAGCTACAAAGCCGCGGGGTCGGGACTTGGAGCTATTGAGGATCGAGGGATGCCCGTGGAAGAACCTCAGGAACGAATTGGCGTATTCGCAGGACTGGTTGGGGGAATGATCGGGCGGATCCGGTCTCTTGCCGATGGAAGAAATGAAGGCGGGACACCCAAATTCCGGGCGCCCCACCTTCAAGGGGAACCGAGTGCTCCTCAGGACTTCTGCACGACCAGCTTATTGGTCACCGAGAACACTCCCGGAACCCCAGAGGCCTTCAGAAAGGCGAAATGCTTGTCCGACTCACTGATGACCGTGCCGACCAGGGTGACGTCTCCCTTGTTCACAATGATGCCGATCGCGTCGTAATCGCCAAGGCTGTAGGGGAAAAGGCGGCTGCCTCCATGGTAAAGCTCACGGTAGACCGCCAGTCGAATCTGGTCGTCATTGGGGGAGTTCGGCAACACCTCGATTTCGTTCACGACGCTGGAAACTCCCTCGATGCCCTGAACGACCCTTCCCGCGGCATTCTTCAGGCTCGGGCTGGTGACCTGGCCAATCAACCGGAGATCATCGCCATTGAGCTGGAAGGCGAGGTGATCAAAGACGGTGAAGTAGGGAAGCATCACCAGTTCGTGCCGAATTTTTCTCTCCAGCGGCCTCTGGTCCTGGACCGCAGGGCTCTCAATTTCGGTTTTTGCCTCTATCAGGTCGCCGGCCCGAGACGCCAACGGCACGCTCAGGAGCGCCGCCACCAAAAAAGTCGTGACTCTATGTTTCGTTTTCATGCTTCTTTGCCCTCCTTGTTGAATTCAGGCCTCGATTCCGACCACGGGTGGATCGCTTCAAGGCCCGTTTGCTCAGGCACTCAGGCGGCCTGCTCGCCACCCGGTGCGATTGACATTTCTATAGACGCAAGTTTGGTCGCAAGCGATGTAAAGAGTCGGTCAACCCCATGTAAAGTTTTGTGATGGCACCGTCGGGGTCGCTGCCGCTTCGGCATATCACGGGGGGTGGGATTTGGAACGGCAAATTCGGCGTAACCGGCCGGTAAGCCCCATCGTTCTACCTTCAGATGTCGGAGAATTCCCCACCAGCCGGAACGGAACCGAAGGATCACCCCTTCACCCAAAGGAGCTTCCCCGTGTGTCAAAAACGGTATTTTCAGATGATGGCGGCCGTTTCCCTGGTCCTGTGGTCGTCAAACCTGCACGCCGATTGGACTCGCTTTCGCGGCCCGAACGGCGCCGGTGTGAGCACTGAAAAGGGACCCCTCCCCATCCACTGGAACGGAACCCGCAACCTTCAATGGAAGATCCCGCTTCCCGGACCGGGTTCCTCCAGCCCCATCGTGGTCGGCGACAAGGTCTTTGTGACCTACTGGTCGGGATATGGAATGGATCGCAGGAACCCCGGTGAGCTGAAGCAACTGCGCCGCCATCTGATCTGCATCGATCGCCGCACGGGCAAGACCCTCTGGTCCAAAGCCATCGAGGCCCGACTGCCGGAAATCCGTTACGGCAGGAGGATCGCTGAACACGGCTATGCTTCCCACACACCGGTTTCCGATGGTGAGCACGTCTATGCCTTCTTTGGCAAGAGCGGAGTCTTTTGCTTCGACATGGACGGAAAGCAGGTCTGGCAAAGGCACGTCGGCATGGAATCGGATCCTGTTGGCCGCGGGTCCGCTTCAAGCCCCATAATCTACAAGCACCTGCTCATTGTCACGGCCAGCGCCGAAAGGGAAGCCCTGGTCGGCCTGAACAGGAAGACAGGGGAAGAAGTCTGGAGGCAGGAGGCGGCGGGCTTGAACGCCACCTGGGGAACTCCCGCGTTGGCCCAGGCCGGACCCAACCGGACAGACCTCGTGATCGCTGTCCCCAGAGAGATCTGGGGGCTCAATCCGAACACCGGCAGGCTGCGTTGGTATTCCTCGGGGCTGCGATCTTCCAATGCCAACTCCAGCGCGATTTCCCAAGGCGGCATCGTCTTTGCCGTCGAGTCGGGTGCGGGGGGCGGCGGCGGGATAGCCGTCCGTGCAGGGGGAACGGGTGACGTCACCGGGTCTCGCGTCGTCTGGTCTGCCCGTCACGCCAACCGAACGGCAACACCCATCCTTTACCAGGGACGGCTCTACACATTCTCGAACCGGATCGTAACCTGCATCGACGCCGCAACCGGCACGGAGATCTTCAAGGCTCGCCTAAGGACCAACGGCGCCGTCCCGGCAACTCCGGGCAGCTTCAGAAGAGGTGGCGGATTTGGAGGCGACTATGCATCTCCCGTCATTGGCGACGGCAAAATCTACTTTGTGACGCGCTCCGGGCAGGTCTTCGTGCTCAAGGCCAGTGACCGACTCGAGGTCTTGGGAGTCAATCACATGGGCGAAGAGGGCGAGGATTTCAGCGCCACTCCGGCCATCAGCCAGGGCCGCCTTTTCCTGCGATCCAACCGAAATCTCTACTGCCTCACACTCAGCCAGGATCCGGGCAGCTCCGCCGAGCGAGAGGCTGAACCCTCCCCTGCCCCGGAGGTCCGGGAGGAGCCGCCACCTTCGGCCACGCCGCTCGGACCGGGCCGCTTCGGGGGCCGGCGGCGGGGCCGAGGCGGTTTCGATCCTTCCTGGATCTTTCAGCGTCGCGACGCCAATGGCGACGGCATGCTCAGCGGCGAAGAGATTCCGGAACGAATGCGCGGCAACCTGGAAAGGATGGATACCGACGGTGACGGCGCGGTGACCCTGGCCGAGTTCCGGCAGGCAATGAGTCAGATGCGCGGGAGAAGCCGCGGTCGTTCTCCCGACCGGGAAGGCGGGAGATTCGGCGGAAGGAATCGACGTCAGGGACGTCCCGAGAGGCCCCAGCGTCCCGAAACGGAAAGTTGACCCCACTCTCCACTCTCCACTCTCCACTCTCAGGAGCGGCGCTTCAACCGGGGACGGTCGTCATCTTCCGGTTGGGGTTCGTCCTCCACTCCGACCTCGCCGGGGGTTCGGCGCTTCAGGCTGGGCCGCCCTTCTGTCTCTCCCGGTGAGGGTCTCCTGGCATTGTCCATGGCGATGAGCTTCGCCTTGATCCGATCGAACTCGGTGGTGTTGATCACGTACTGGTCGCGTTCCGGGAGAATCGTTTCAATGTTCGCCTGAGTCTTCTTGATCCGCTTGTGGGTGGGAGGATGGGTCGAGAAGGCCGTGGCCAACTTGCCCCGCTTTTTCTTCTTCTGAGCCTGCAGTTTTTCAAAGAAGGAAACAAACCCATTGGGGTCGTAACCGGTCTTGTACATGTATTGAAGACCCAGGTAGTCCGCCTCGTTCTCCGCCTTGCGGCTGAACCGCAGGAATTGCATCGGAATCAGGAAGCTGGATGCATTGTAGATCGCCGACGCGATCCCTCCGCTGAGAAAGATCAGGGGGATCATGGCGTAGTTGGCTATGGTGGCCTTGGTTTGCTGCTCGGTGGCGTGGCGGGCGGTCACGTGGGCAATCTCATGGGCCATTACGCCGGCAATTTCCGATTCGCTGTCGGCGGCGGTGATCAATCCGCTGTTGACGTAGAGGAAGCCTCCGGGTAGGGCCATGGCATTGATCTCTTCCGAGTCGATCACCTTGATGGTAAAGGGCACCTTGGCGTCGGAATTGCGCACCAGGTTCTGGGCGATCCGGTTCACATACTCGGTGACTTCAGGATCCTCGACCAGCTTGACTTGACGTTCGATCTGCTGGGAAAGGCGACGGCCCAGAGCCATCTCCTTCTCGATCGAAATGATATTCAAGTTCCCCTTGTTGACGTTTCGATTTCCGATCTCGTCCAGGTCGGAGTTCTTGGGGGCCTTGGCAAACGACGGTACGCCGCCGACCAGGCTTAATGTCAAGCAGGGTGTGAGCACATATTTCTTGAGAAACTGCATGATGCCCTCCTTCTCGGGTTTCACATCCCGTAGATTTACTGTCCACAGGATCAGATGCCGACCGAGGCGCAAGCGAGGTAAAGAGTCGGTCAACGTTACGTAAAGATTCGTCAAGACTGGAGACTCTCCCCCAATGGCCTTGCGGAAAGACCACTGGGAGAGTTCCCTCGACTATCGGGCCAGGCGGATCGCCGGTTGGTCAGCGAGCCGGTTGCTTCAGGTAGACCAGGGTCTGAGTTCGCTCCCGGAGTCCTCCCGTGGTGGTTCTCACGACGGTCATGGTCTTGCCGTCATCGGAGAGGCTGCGAACCTCCTTCACGTCCATCGGCCCCATGCGGGTTTCCATGCTGGTTTGAGTAACCAGCCGATTCCCTTCCCAATGGGTCCTCGAGGGTATGGACCTGCCACCGAATCCCGGGTTGGTCGACTCCTTTCCGTCCGTGGTGAAGCTGGATGTCCGGATCCGCTCTTCGCCCCCGAAATTCATCGATTGCTTGATGACGAGCTGCTGCTCCTTGTGATCGATGGTCAAAGGGCCTCTCATGCCTCCCCGGCCCCTGCGACCCATGCCGCGCCGGCCGGGACCTCCCCTTCCCTGGCGGGCGCCTTCACCTGGCCTGCCGGCGCCGAAACGGCCGGAGCCGGGCCCGCGGCCGCCACGGCCCATCTCACTTCTCTCGGGATCCAGCGTCCAGGTGCCGGAGAAGTTGGGCCTTTCGCCCGCCAGCACCACCAGGGACAGCCCCATAAACAGGATCACCGAAAAGGTAATTGCTCTCTTGGTTCCCATTGCTTCCTCCCCTTTTCAACATCATTCCTGGTCGATCGCCGAAAGTTGGCATTCGACCTTCTCCAGTCCGAGCCGGGCCGCCCGTCGCGCCCGGGCCAATGAGATTGGGCCCGACCTGAGAGTCGGGCCCAACCCGTCGCTTCCAGAATGGCACACTGCGCCGTGGCGATGTCCGGGGATTACTCTCCGCCGGGGGAGTCGCCGGAACGCTGGTGTCGCCGTTGCTTGCGCTCTTCCCAGCGGGCTTTTCGCTTCTCTTGAAACGAGCTCCATTTCTGCTGCTGCTCCGGCGTCAGGACATTCTTGAGATCCAAACGCGTCTTGGCGCCGATGGCCACCAACTGGCCCTGGAGCTTGCCCTGCTCGGTGGCCAACGTGTCGATCTTGGCCGTCTCCCCTGCCTTGACGGCTTGGCGCAGGGCCTTGCGGCCGGACCGCAACTGCTTGCGGATCGGTTTGGATTGATCCCGGGCAGCCGTTCGGATCTTCTTGATGTCGGCCTGTTGGGCTTCGGTCAAACCCAGGAACTCGGCCATCATCGCACCCCGCATCCCGATCCTGCCCTTGCCGCCGTGGCCTCTCCCCCGACCGCCTCCACCCCCGAAGCCTGCGAACTGGCCAAAGGCGGATTCCACCAGCAGAATCGACGCCAGGGCGAAAACCGAGACCATCACTCCTCTTGCCAGAATCCTTCCCGTTTGAGACTTGTTTGAAACTTGAAACATTTGAGTTTCCTCCTTTTCTGGAATTTTCAAGAGCCCCAACTGCAACCTTGCTCCTCGCCTGACTCTTACCCCTATATACGTCGCTCCCGGCCAAGCGGGTGTAAAGAGTGCGTCAGGGTTCTGTAGAGTTTTGTCAATCCGCTTTCTTGACAGTTGAGCTCCACCGATCCAAAACAGTACCCTTTACTGTTCCGGCGTACCCCGGACCGCGCCATCCACGCATCGAGGTCACCATGGATCGTTTGCTGGTCGTCGATGACGACACCGAGCTGTGTTCGCTGGTCACCAGGTATCTGGAAGCGGAGGGGTTTCAGGTGGACTCGGTCAACCACGGACAGGAGGGCATCGAAGGGGCGCTCTCGGGCGAGTACTCCCTGGTGGTTCTGGATGTGATGTTGCCCGGCGTCAACGGATTCGACGTCTTGCGCCGCATTCGAGCTGAATCGCGTGTCCCGGTAATCATGCTGTCGGCCAGAGCCGAGGACGTGGAGAGAATCGTGGGGCTCGAGATCGGAGCCGACGACTATCTGGCCAAGCCCTTTAACCCGCACGAACTGGTTGCGCGGATCCGGGCCGTTTTCCGCCGCTCCCGGCCCGACAGAAAGCTTGACCCTGAAAACGTTCGTCATCCTCTCCTGAAGGTGGGAGACATCGAACTGGACAAGAATGCCTGGAAGGTCATGCGGGACGGTCAACCGGTGGTGCTGACCACGCTGGAGTTCAACCTCCTGGAGATGCTGCTCAGGTCGGCCGGCCAGGTGCTGCCTCGCGAGGAACTGGTTCAAGTCCTGCTGGGACGCGAGTTCGACCCGTTCGACCGCAGCATAGACATGCATGTGAGCAACCTGCGCAAGAAACTGGGCCGTCACGTCAGTGGAATGGAACGGATCAAATCGGTCCGCGGCGTCGGATACGTATATCCCAACCCCGTGACTTGAGAACGGGGAAAGGAGTTACCGACATCATGCGAAGTCTCGTACTGAAAATCTTCATCTGGTTCTGGGCAGCCATGGCCCTGGTCGGCATGGCCCTCTATTTCTCCACCACAGCCACCATGTCGGAGCAGGCCGAGATTCAAGAGCGTCAATGGATTGGGATAACCGTGCCCCTGGTTGCGCAAACGGCGGCCGAAATTTTCGAAAGAGACGGTCCCTCGGGGCTGAACCGATACATCAATCGGGTCAATCGCCGGCGGCGTTTCAACGTCTCCTTCCTCAATGCAGAGGGGGAGGTCCTGGCCGGACCCGATCCCTCGCCCGGTGTCGGCAACCTGGCCTCCCGGGCCGCAAAAAGCAACGAACGCCTGGTGGAGATTGTTCAGGGAGAACGCCTGGTGGCTCAGAGCGTGGTTTCGGCCGGAGGTCGCCGGTTCGTCCTGGCAGGAGACATACGGGCCCGATTCCCGGGAAACCGACGCGGACGCCCCCGGCGGCCGCCACCAATCCTGAGAGCCCTCGGAATTCTGGACGCTGACATCCAGACCCAAGTGCTTCGCATTTTGGCCGTATTCTTGACGGCCGGACTGGTCTGCTACGGCCTGGCCTGCTATCTGACCGCTCCCTTGAAGAAACTTCGGGCCGCGACTCGGAAACTGGCGGACGGGGATCTGGCTGCCCGGGTTGGAAATGCCCCGGGCGGCCGGCAAGACGAACTGACCGAACTCGGCCACGATTTCGATCAGATGGCCGCGCGTATCCAGACCATGGTGGGTGCTCAGCGTCGTCTGTTGAGCGACATCTCCCACGAGCTGCGCTCCCCCCTGGCGCGGCTCAATGTGGCGCTGGCGCTGATTCGCCAACGCATGAAGGGTCGGTCCGACGGCGAACTGGACCGCATTGAACTGGAAGCGGGACGCCTCAACAAGCTCATCGGCCATCTGCTCACCCTCAGCCGCATCGAAAGCGGCACCTTGGAGCCTGCTCGCGACGATATTGCCTTGGACCAACTGCTGGCGGAGTTGGTGGCCGATGCCGAATACGAAGCCCGTGGCTCGGAAAAGAGCGTTCGCATCCTCTCCAGCCAGGCCTGCGTCGCTGTCGGAATTCGGGAGCTCTTGAGAAGCGCCATCGAGAATGTGGTCCGGAACGCCGTCTACTACACCGCGGACAAGACTGTGGTCGAGGTTGAGCTGAAACTGGCCGGGGAGCAGCCGGACACGGCCGTGATCACGGTTCGCGACCATGGAGAAGGAGTGCGCGAGTCGGAACTCGGCGAGATCTTTCGACCCTTCTACCGGGTGGCCGCGGCCCGGGAAAGACAGAGCGGCGGAACCGGACTGGGGCTGGCCATCACCCGGAAGGCCCTACAGTTGCACAACGGCTCGGTGGCCGCTTTTAACGCCTCCGGAGGAGGGCTGCGCATTGAGATACGACTGCCCGCCCGTCCAGCAGGCACGGATGCAGCCGAGCCCCTGTGATTGTGGACGATGTTTCGCCACGCGGACTCACCCGAAGTTGCACCTCCTTGAGCTTTTTGCAAAATTCTGTAGGCGACGGTTTTAGGGGTCGGGAGAGGGGACAGGGAATGCGAGGGGCAGGGCGGCTCTGTGCCTGAATGGCCACAAAAGGCACAAAAGCCGGAATCGGCAGGTCTCAAATCTCATAGAGGCATCCGGGTTCACAGAATACGGTTCTCCGTGGAACGGCCACAAAAGGCACAAAAACGGGATTGGGCAAGACTGGAGCCCTGTTTTGTGCCTTTTGTGCATTTTGTGGTTGAGCCGTTTCCCATTCGCCGGGCAGCGGGACCTTTCCCGGGAGAAGCCAGGGGAGAGGTGAGTCGCAGGGCAGGTCTGTTCTCTATTGTTTCATGGAGATGCCCCATTCCGCATTTTGCAAAAGCCTCCCTTGACAGATCCGTGGCTGAAAGGATATCTGTGAGGGCTTTTGGAAGTTTCCAAGGGCTTACGCCCACGGCTACCTGCCGCTGCATTGGCGGCTCACTGGAACCCCTGGGCCGGCACCCGGGGGATTGTCATTGAATGACCCTATCCGCCGGTGTTTCGATTTTGGCTAATCCCTTCCACCGATCGCTGGACTGACTTCAAACCAATGGGCGACATTCTCCTGATACGGCGGGAAAAGGACATCGCAACGGTCATTCTCAACCGTCCGGAAAAGCTGAATGCACTCAGCCGGGAGTTGTGGCTTCGGGTGGGACAGGCGATGCGGGACCTTTCCTCGGATGAGTCCCTGCGCTGCATTGTCCTGCGTGGGGCCGGCGACAGGGCCTTCTCGCCGGGGGCCGACATCTCCGAATTTTCGGCACACCGCTCCAATCGCCGGCAGGCACGGGCCTATGGAACCCTGATCCAGGAAGCCATGCAATCCATCAGGGACTGTCAGCACCCGGTCGTCGCCATGATCCTGGGAGTCTGCGTTGGCGGCGGCCTGGAGCTGGCGTCCATGTGCGACCTCAGGATCTGTGGCGAGTCCAGTCGCTTTGGAGTTCCCGTCAATCGAATCGCCATCACCATGGCCTACCCCGAGATTCGGGCGCTGATCGATCTGGTAGGGCGGGCAACGGCGCTGGAGATTCTTCTGGAGGGCCGGGTCTTTGGATCTCGAGAAGCCAAGGCCAAGGGCCTGGTCACCCGCGTCGTTGCTGACAGCGAGGTCGAAAAGGAAGCCTTCGCCACCGCCCGCCGCATCGCGGACGGGGCCCCCCTGGCCAACCGCCTGCACAAGCGATTTGCCTACCGCCTCTTGGATCCCGAGCCGTTGACCCCGGCTGAAGTGGACCAGGGTTTCGAAATTGTCGGCACCGAGGACCACCGGGAGGGATACCGGGCTTTCCTCACCAAGACCAAGCCGCGCTTCAAGGCCCGTTAACCATGAACCCACAGCCGAACTCCGATCGTACCGGTCCTCTGCTCGGCATGAAAGTCCTGGAAGCCAGCCACGTCATGGCCGGCCCCACCTGTGGATTGATGCTGGCCGATCTGGGAGCTGACGTTGTCAAGGTGGAGCGCCTCCCCGGAGGCGACGACACCCGGCGAGCCGTCCCACCTGAAATCCAGGGAGAATCGGCTGCCTTCATGATGATGAACCGCAACAAGCGTGGCGTTGGACTCAATCTGAAGTCAGAGAGAGGGCGGGAAGTCTTCCGCCGCCTGGCCGGCAACAGCGACGTCGTCATCGAAAACTTCCGCAAGGGCGCGATGGAGGCCCTGGGTCTGGGCTATGACCGGCTGAAATCGGATCATCCCGGACTTATCTACTGCTCCCTTTCGGGATTCGGACAGACGGGGCCCTATGCCGACCGGGGAGGATTCGATCTGATTGCCCAGGGAATGAGTGGATTGATGAGCATTACCGGTGAAGGACCCGGCCGGGCTCCGGTAAAGGTGGGGGCGCCCATGACGGATATCACCGCCGGCATCCTGGCGGCCCTGGGTATCGTCGCGGCCTTTGCTCACCGGCAGCGTACCGGAGAGGGACAACTGGTGGACACGTCTCTACTGGAGGCAGGAATCGTTCACACCTACTGGCAGTCTGCAATTTACCTGGCGACGGGTGTCTCCCCGGCGGCAATGGGATCGGCCCATCCCCTGATGGCTCCCTACCAATCCTTTGAAACCCGGGACGGCTGGGTCAACATCGGCGCCGCAAACCAGGCCAACTGGGAGCGGTTGCTGGAGGTTCTCGACGCTTCCGAACTGGGACGCGATCCGCGATTCGCCGACAATGCCGGACGCATGAATCACCTGGCCGAGCTGGTCGAGCAGTTGACTCCCTATTTTCGGTCCCACACCACCGCGTCATGGCTGGAAAAGTTTCAGACCGCGGGGATTCCGGCCGGACCGGTGCTCTCCATCGCAGCCATGCATGCCGATCCGCAAGTGCAAGCGCGCCGAATGGTGACCGAGGTCCCGCACAGCCGGTTGGGTCAAGTAGAGACCTTGGGGGCGCCGGTCAAGTTTTCGGCGACGCCGACTTCTTTGACCCGAGGAGCGCCTCTGCTGGGAGAGCACACCCGGGAGGTGCTGCGCGAAGCGGGTTACAGCCAAGGGGAAACCGAAGCCCTCGAAGCCGAAGGCGCCATTCTGAGCACAGAGATCCAACATCATGGTCAAACGAAAATTCGGCTGGACCAACGTTGAGGTTCCGATTATCGGCCAGGGAACCTGGATGATCGAGGGCAGCCAGGCCCGGGAGCAGCGGGCTGTGGCGGCCCTGCGGCTGGGGCTCGACCTGGGACTGACTCACATCGATACCGCCGAGATGTATGGCAACGGCCGCGCCGAGGAGTTGACCGCGGAAGCAATCGGGGCCAGAAGGAGCGAAGTCTTTCTGGTGAGCAAGGTGCTTCCCTCCAATGCCTCCTACGACGGGACCTTGAGGGCCTGCGAGCGAAGCCTGAATCGACTTGGAACGGACACTCTGGATCTGTACCTGCTGCACTGGAGCGGCCGCCACCCAATCCGGGAAACCATGAGAGCCATGGAAACCCTGGTCCAACGGGGTTGCATCCGATTCATCGGAGTCAGCAACCTGGACTTGGATGAATTGAAAGAGGCCCAGCGAGCCCTTCGCCATGAACGGCTGGCCTGCAACCAGGTTCTCTACCACCTCGGGGACCGGGGCATCGAGTACCGGCTTCTCCCCTACTGCGCCGAGCAACAGATCGCCGTGGTGGCTTACAGTCCCTTCGGCCATTCCGGCTTCCCCTCGCCGGCAGGCAGGGGCGGAAGGGTTTTGGCCGGCATTGCTCGAAACCAGGGGCGAACGGCCCGGCAGGTGGTGCTGAATTTTCTTGTCCGCCGTCCGGGAGTGTTCACCATTCCCAAGGCAAGCCGGAAGGAACATGTGCTCGAGAACAGTCAATCCCTGGAGTGGGAACTCTCCGGCGAGGACCTGAACGCCATCGACGAAGCCTTTCCCGCGCCCGACCATGAGGTTCCGCTCGGCATGCTCTGACCCCAGCTCAGCCGAGTATCTCCTTGAATGCGGACAGCGAGTCCGAAAGCATCCTGCGCTTCAGGTTGACATCCACCCCCACAAAGAAGAGGCGGACCCCCAGCCCTCGATACTGCTGAGCCTGTTGGGGATTCCCTCCGCCCGCCGCCAGGATTTTGCCACTGCGACGGCCTGCGGTCAGGACCCGTTCGATTTTGGGAGCCAGAGCCCGTTTGGCCTCCGGGCCGAATAGGTCCAGGCTCACTGACCAATCCATTTCTCCCACGGTCAGCATGTCAATCCCTTCAACCTCGAGAATGTCATCCAGGGCCTGGTAGCCTTCATCGCTTTCGATCATCACCATCAGGGAAGTCCCCCGGTCGGCCTCGCGGAGAGCTCGGCGGGGATCGGTTCCAAGAGTGAAGCCGGTGCCGGCCGAGGAAGTCGACACCCCTCGCTCCCCCAGCGGGGGAAACTTGCCCAGCCGCACCAGCCGGGCGGCCTGGGCGGCGCTCCTGACATCGGGCAAGGTCAGGATTTCCATGCCTCCATCCAGAAGACGCTGTACCTGCGTCCGCGTCAGCTCGGGAATGCGGGCCATTGGCACCATGCCCAGATGAGTAATCGTGCGGCCGAGCCTGAGCACCTCCGCCGTCGATTGCGGGCCGTGCTCAAGGTCGAGAAAGACCACCGAGTAGCCCAGTTGGGCCATCAGCTCCAGGTCGATCATGGTGGTATCGCGGCAGATGACCCCGTAGAGAATTTCCTCTGTTTTCAGCAACTCTTGCAGGCGGCCGCTCATCGATTCCTTCCTTTCTTTACTTGTTCAAGGAACTTACTCCTGAGACAGGACACTATACACAACAGCCGGAGGTGATCCTTGCAATCCCACGGGGGGCTGGCGTAAAGTCCAATCCGCCGCGTTACTCACCCAGCTATCCGACCGCGCCGATCGACCGGCCCCGACGACCGCAGAAACGGGACGGGAGGAGCGGCGCGATCGCCTCGGTCAGCACCGAAAGGAGCCAGAATGTTTCAACTCTCCGTCTGCGAGGGCACTGTCTTCCCGAATCTCCCCTTTCTGCAGCGGGTCCGCGAAGTCTCGGCTGCGGGCTTCTCGGTGGAACTCTGGGGCTGGGAAGATGAGGCGCTGGACGCCATCGCGGCCGATCCGGAGATTCAAATCGCTTCCATGCCCGGATGGGGGCCGGGCAGCATGGTTCACCCCGACGGGGTGGAGACCTTCCTGGAAGGCGCCAGGAAAAACCTTTCGGTGGCCCGGAGAATCGGATGCAGGAACCTGGCCGTTGCTTCCGGCGAACTTGACCGAAAGGGCCGGGTGGTGCACCCCATTGCCGAGCATCCCGCCGACCTTTGGATCACCGCCTACCGATGCCTGTGCGAGCTGGCGGAAATCGCCGAAAAGGAGAATGTGTCCTATAACTTCGAAGTGCTCAATACCAAGGTCGACCACGCCGGCTACCCCTTCCCCCATTTGGAAGACGGGGCTCGACTGATCCGGCAGGTCAACAGCCCGCGGGTTCGGCTTCTCGTCGATGTTTACCACGCTCAAGTGGAGGAAGGCAACGTCATACAAGCGATTCGAGACCATCGGCAGATCATCGGACACGTGCATGTGGCGGATGTCCCCGGGCGCCACGAGCCGGGCACGGGCGAGATTCATTACCCCCGGGTGGCTGCCGCCCTTCGGGAGATCGCCTATAGCGGCACGGTGGGACTGGAAGCCTTTCCGGAGGGCGACAGCCATCTGGCCCTGGAGCGCTTTCGTCGAATCTTTTCTCAACTTGCCTGATAACCAGAGGGTTCCAGCACTACCAGGGTAGGCCGATCGGTGGAGAAACGGGGGGGCGGCAGCGGGACGGTGTGGTGTCGCACTTGGACCAGGGGGTCTCGCGGACGCCGTTTCAGAAAGACTTCCACCGGCGTCATGCCCCCGTCAATGGGAGGGAGGTAGTAGTGCATGGGGAGGATCCACTTGGGCTGTAGGATCTCGATCATCGGATCCAGCTCGTCCAGAGTGAGGGTGAGCTTCTCACCGACGATGGCCAACAAGACGTCGCAGCGACCGGCAAAGGGAGCCAACTGTCCCTCGCTGAGCTCATACCCCAGATCTCCCATGTGCAGGATCCACAGGTCTCCGGCCCTGAAGGCATACAAGGCATTGTCGTCGGCTCCTTCCGGATGGTCCGGAGCCTCGGCCGCCTTGACGGTCACAATCGGCTCCCCATTCATCTCAGCCCGACCGCGGCCCTCGGCCAGGTCCAGGGCGTTGATCACCGGAGGATTCCCTTCGACCACCTGAATGCAGGCGTGACCTCGGTCGGTGAGAGAACTGACGATCACCTGGTCAGCTTTCAGGAACGGGACATCCGGACCTCCCACCCCCACTGCGGAAGGAGTATAGGGATCCATCACCAGCACCGGGCGATTGTCCCGCCACAGTCTGAAACAGGCCAGTCCCACCCACTCGATCGCCAGCGACATCCTCAGTCCTCCTTCCACAGGCTGCCGGCATCGCTCATCCCGGCCAGCTCCCACCACTTCGGGCCCGGTTCCTTCTCGAACACGACGGGCTTTAGGAAATCGATCGATTTCTTCAGTCCCTCCTCGACGTTGAGGTACTCACACTCCATCTCGATCGACAGGACGTGGTCGTAGCCCACAAACTGCAGCGCGGTCACAAATTCCTTCCAGGCAGACTCGCCGTGCCCCCAACCCGGAATGGTGAAGTTCCAGGGGCGCTGCTCGGGTGACTCTACCGAGGCCGAGTCGTTGAAGCCCCTCAGCCGCACGTTGTGCGCCTGAATGTGGGTATCCTTGGCATGCACATGCTGGACCAGGTCACCCAGATAGCGGACCGCTTCGCAGGGATCGATGCTCTGAAACCACATGTGGGAAATATCGAAGTTGCAGGCCACCACCGATCCGATTTCCTGGTGCAGCCTCTTGAGGGTCACCGGATTGTGAACCAGGTCTCCGCCATGCATCTCAAAGCAGAGGGTCACCCCGTGATCGCCGGCAATCTTTCCATGCTCCCGCCAATAGGGAATCAAGCGTTTCTCCCACTGCCACTCCACCGTGTCCCGCAGAAAAGGGAGATCGGCAAAAGTAACCCACACCGGCGTTCGATCTCCTTCCGCACCCTCGGGAAGCCCCGAAAGCAGCGTCATCCGGCGGATCCCCGCCCACTCCATGAGCTGGCAGGTCTGCCGGAACTGCCGAGAATACTCTTGAGCTATCGCCTTGTCGGGCATTAGCGGCGCCCCGTGTCCGATCAGCGCGCTGATCTCGAGTTGGTTGCGTTCAAAGGCCTCAAGCCAACGGGGAATTTCATCCCGATGGGCTACCAGACGTTCCCGATCGCAGAATTTCCGGTTGCTGGCCAAGCCGCAGGCGCCGACCTCGATGGCGCCCAATCCCAGCTCGCGAGCATAACGCAACCCCTCCTCGAACTCATACTGCATCAGATTCGATGAAATGACCCCAAGCTTCATAGCGTTTTCTCCACTTCAGGGAACGGGCTCTTCACGGCTCCCGGCGGTCTCATCGGAAAGCACCGCTCGATCCACAAACCGCAGCAGTCTGGCCATCACGAAACAGAGTGCCAAAAATATAGCCAGCACCAGGTAGCCCCGAAACTGATCGTAGTCCCAAAGGGCCTTGAGTCCGAAGCTGGTCAGGGCTATGGCGGAGGCGATGTTGAGGGCCACCAGCCAGCTTCCCATTCGCAAGGGAAGAGGCAGAAAACGGCGGTCCACCCACAGATTGGCCAGGGCATAGAAGCCGCAGGATAGAACACCGGTGTAGATGCCGGCCGGCGTCACGATATCCAACAGGCGAACCTCGGGATAGAACCGGCTCCACCAAAGTATCAGCACGCCGCCCCCCAGGGCCCAGAGGATCCAGCCGGTTCTCAGACCCCGCAGCGGCAGTCTGTTCCGGAAGCGTGGCATGGACTTCAAGTATTCGAACAGGACTCGATAGCTGAGTTCCGGCCCCCCGTACAGGATTCCAAAGAAAGCCAGGAAAACGGCCAGATGATAGAGGGGCAGCAGCCAGGGATGGAGGGTGGTGAGGAAGGCCGCCTGGTAGGTCAACATCCGGAGGCCTTCCGGCACCTGCTGGTCCGGCTGCAAAATGATCGTGCCGAGAATGGCAAAACAGGCTCCGATAAAAACGACCATGAAGAAGCTGGCGCTGGTATCGACCAGAGCCGCCCTGAGCCACAGCCGCGCCGGGTGATCCTTGCGTGCCGCTATCCCTTCGAGTTGCTCCGGTGTCGCCGTCTTGAGGTGACTCCAACCCCACTTCTTCTCCCGCAAGAAAGAAAGATATCCCAGATAGTCGTAACTCTGCCCGCCGATGGCGGAGGAATAGACCACCACCTCCACCCAGACCGAGCGATCTTTCATCTGAGGCATCAATGGGTACAACCAATCGGGGTAGCTGAGAGCTTGCGGGAAGAACCCTTGAAACACCTGCCACCACGGAGGAGCCACGTAGAACACGGCGATAACGATACAAAACACCATCAGCCCCAGAATGATCGTTTGGGCCTTCTCCAGAAATTCATAGCCGCCGAGCGACAAGAGGGCGATGGCCCCCAAGACCGAAAGAGTCGCCCAGAGGTACTGGTCCCCGACCCCGGCGATGGCAGCGCAGATCTGCCCCGTGAGCCCGGTCAGAAACGAAAACCACAGCGGCGTGGCCAAGACAACGATCACGATCAGAAAAAGAGGGAACCACCCGCTGGGCCCGGGGATCTTTCGCCATCGCTCCAAGGGATGGCCCCCGCTGAGAATCATGTGGCGAATGCTGGTGTAGACGAAGACCCATTTCAGGAATGCCACGAACAGGATGACCCACAGAATGCTGAATCCGAAAATGGCTCCCCCTCGCGAGGGAAACAGGATTTCTCCGCTGCCCACGGTCACCGAAGCCAGGATGGCCCCGGGCCCGAAGAATCGAATCCATTGCAGGGGATTGGTTGAGATTAGCGCCCGCGGCGGCGCCGGAAGCTGCGGCTCGGTAGCGTTCATCGGAATCGAACCTTGGCCAGGTAGATGCTGGTCCTGCCTTCGTGTGAGGAGTAGTAGCTGATCCACAGCACATCGTCATGCCACACCATTCCCGGGTAGCTGGTGTCCCCACCGCCACTGGGCAAAGTCAATACCGGTTCGAAGCTTTCCGGGGTCATCCTGGACAGGACCGTCTTGCCGTTCAGCCGGCTCCCGGCCCACAAGCTCCCGTCCGGAATTCGAACAAAATTGGGTCCGCCGATGTTGTGCTCTATCTTGCGGAACTTCCATTTCTTGTATGGTGGTCGGCTCCTTCCCAGATAGTGCGGCCGAATCAAGGCGATCATCTCACCGTCCGGCATGACCCGCAGAGTCGTCTCGCTGACTCCCTTGAGCTTGAACTCAGTCAACCAATGCCAATTCAGGCCGTCGCGGGTCCAGTACAGGAAACCGCGGCGGGGATTGGGCGATTCACCCATCTTGGAAAGACTGTAGGCTTTGCCCTCGTGCCAGGTAGCCCTCCACAACCAATGGTCCTCGGCCAGCAGTCTGCGAGTCGGTGTCCAGCGGTGGCCGTCCTCGGAAAAGGCTACTCGCGGCGCCCGAGTCACGTAGCCCCATTGCTCCTCTTTGCGGGGATCATCGATACACCCGCCGGCCAGCAACATCAAGCGGCCGTCTTCCATGACCGAAAGCTTGGGATCGCGCAGGTCCACTCCCTTTTCGCTCAGCAGGGCCGCCGGTTCCCAACCCTCCCCGTCCCGGGAAACGATAATGCGGACCTGTCCGGGCCCGCCCGACTTCCCTTCCGGCATCACCTCCCGGGTCGGCCGGCTTCCGTGGTAGTCGGCTTCGCGAAAGGTGCAAAGCCATCGATCCCGGAAACGAACCAGGTCGGTGAACGCATTGTGGGGCGCCCGATCCCAAATTTTTTTCACCGAGACGAGTTCCGGCTCAGCTCCCGCCAAAGGCAGGCAGGATCCTGCCAGCAGTCCCGCCACCGACATCAGTCCAATTGCGCATTTCATCGTCTTCCTCCGTTGCATAACCAGCGCAGACCCGCCCGCCGGCTCAGGCATTCTATGTCTGCCGGCGGTGTTCTTTCAATAGCCGCCTGAGCCCCGAGCCGCCGGATGCCGAAACAGCCGGAGCGCGTCAAGCCCGTTTACCGATTTGGGAATATCGATGGACAGGATAACAGCCCCCCGGTGGGAAATGCGGGCAACCCTGGAAAATCGGGGTCAATATCAATAGGATGTCTTTGGATTACTTACGTCCCGTGGCGGCCCCTTGTTTCCGCAGGCCCCGGTGGAAGTCGAAGGCAATCCGCTTCGATCCGGCCGTGAACCGAAGGTTCGGGGCTGCCTTTCACGAGATGTCATGACCAAACTCAGCGTCAACCTCAACAAGTTTGCACTGCTCAGAAACTCTCGAGGCAAAGACCTGCCGAACCTGGTCGCCATGGCCCGGCGCTGCATCGAGACCGGTGTCCACGGAATCACCGTCCATCCACGACCCGACCAGCGCCACACAAGATACCAGGATGTGCATGATCTGGCGGCCGTAACCGCTGAGCACTCGGTCGAATTCAATATTGAAGGGAACCCCACACCCTTTTTCCTGGACATCGTCACGAAGGCCAAGCCCACCCAGTGCACGCTGGTCCCCGACGCTCCCCGGCAACTGACTTCCGACCACGGATGGGACCTGCTGCTGGAAGGAAACCGACTCAGGCCCATCATCGCGGAACTCCAACAAGCCGGCATCCGTACGAGCATCTTCCTGGATCCCGACCTGGCTCAAGTGGATCGGGTCCCGGCAACCGGTGCGGATCGCATCGAGCTCTACACCGAGGCTTACGCGGATGCTTTCGGAGGCGACGCCCAGGAGGAAGTGCTTCACAAATACCGAAGCGCCGCGCTCCATGCCCGGCACCTCGGCTTGGGCGTCAATGCGGGACACGACTTGAACCTAAAGAACCTGAGCCTTTTCCTTACCATCCCGGGAATCCTCGAGGTTTCCATCGGCCATGCCATTGCCGTGGACTCCCTTGATTTTGGCCTGGAGAATTGCCTCCACAAATACCTCGAAATCGTTCAGGCTAACTGATCAGGGCCGCCAGCCATTCCTCTCCATCTCAACCCGGTGTCTGCTCCCGGACCCCTAGACGGCGCCCTCCCACGACACCATCAGTAACATGGAGGACATCTTCTGTTCACATGCCTCGGCGCGAAAACCCCACTGCTATTGGATCTACACGGTCCGTACCGCCAAAACCCCCTCCCAGCGCGCCTTTCCCACGATTGGATTGTGGAAAACCCAGTGTTTTCGGGGTTTCCGGCGGAATCGTCTCCAATAGAAACTCGAATTTTGGCATATTTTATTAAAGCGAGTGTTTTCAATAACTTACACCAATACACCCATTTGTGTGCAGCTTGGTCTTTTTCATTGAAAATCAACGAGTTCCAATCCTCATGCCCTACTTTTCCACAGGTTTTTCCACAGGAATTGTGAATTGACTGAACTTGCGTTTCAATCCCGGAACATGGCTGATCATCGAGGCGGAAGGAACTGGTCCGCCAAGCATCGGAAGCCAAGGGGCCAAGCCGGGCAACTGTCACTGGTGGAGAATCAGGGAGAAAGAGATTTGGCTGGGAGGCAGGGATTCGAACCCCGATAGGCAGATCCAGAGTCTGCTGTCCTACCGTTAGACGACCTCCCAGAAGGTGGGAACTGCCGGCAAGAATTTACATCCGACTCGACCCGCCGGTTTTAACATCTCCGCAAACGGTTGTCAACGCTCACCGACACGCTCACGCTTGTCGGTAGCATGTGAAGTGTCCGGTGTCAGTAGCACGGGTTGGCGACACCCCATGCAGATTGGAAAGCCTTGACCACTGAGCCATAATAGGTCCCCAACCTGGAGAGCCTCGCCCGTGGAAATGGGAATACACCAAGACGCGCCGGCCAAATCCATCGAGACCGAAGTCAAAATCGAGTTGGCCGACCTCCCGAAGGTGCGTGATCGAGTCCTTCAACTCGGTTTCCGGATCCGAACGCCTCGAGCCTTCGAGGATAACTGGATTTTCGACCTGCCGGACCGGTCCCTGGCTCGGCGCCGCCAACTCCTTCGGGTACGATCCTTCGCCGACCGGGCCTGGATCACTCTCAAGACCCCTTCCCGTCGTTCCACCCGCTACAAGATTCGACAGGAACTGGAAACCGAACTCGGCGATGCCGAGGTGGTCCGGCAGCTATTGAGGAGTCTCGGTTTCGAGCCCAGCTTCCGTTACCAGAAGTTTCGCACCGTCCTCGAGCCCGCCAAGCCCTCCAGAAAGAAACTGACGGTGACCTTCGACGAAACGCCCATCGGCAACTTTCTCGAAATCGAGGGATCGGCCCGAGACATCCTGAGTTTGTCGGCCAAACTCGGTTACAAGCCCACCGACTTCATCCAGGACAGCTATTGGCAGCTCTTCCGGAAGCGGCGACCCAGATCTTCCGGAACCTCCATGATCTTCCGGAGGCGAGGTTAGCCCGCATTTCTAGAGAACGAACCGGTGAATAGCCTGAGCGACACCCAGATCGTTATTGGATGCCGTCTCGTAAAATCCCCGATCCTTGAGCGCCGCCACGCCGTTAGCCATCACCACGCCCAACCCGGCGTATTCCAGCATCTCCAGGTCGCTGTGGTTGTCTCCAATGGCCATGATTTCCGTTGACCGAATGCCGCGAGAGCGCGCCAAATGGTCCAGGGCAGAGCGCTTGGAACAGTCCTTGTTCAACACATCGATGATTCCCAGGTCCTTTTCCCGGTAGTAAGTCTTGGCGATTCTGACCTGCTTCTCGAAACCCGCTTGCTTGAGGCGGCATTCGACAGCCTCCATCACGTCGAGCGGACCGCTGAACATGATCTCGATCAATTCATCGTCAATCTCGCTCTGCAGTGACTCCACCTGAATCGTCACCCCTGGCACCTTGTTCAGATAGTGGTGCAGTTGCCCGTTCGTCCGGGGTTGGGAACACACCACCAGCTGCCCCGCGGCAGGCCGGTCCTTATGCAGGACCGTGCAATGGGTGTAGCCGGCGGTGGCGGACAGTATGGCGGTCGCTACCTCGGGCGCCAGAAACCACCGGGCCAGCCGCCGCGACTGAACCGGGCACACGATCATGGCTCCATTGTTGACGATGAGCGGCGAGGACAAGTCCAGCGCTTCGGCGACCCACGCGGCAGCGCCGAAGCGACGGCCGGTCGCCAGAATTACTTCGACTCCGTGTTTCCGGGCCTGGCGGATTGCCGTAACGTTTTCCGGCGGCACTCGACTGGAACTGTCCAGGAGGGTTCCATCAATGTCAGCAGCGATCCACTTGAGCGGCATCGGGTCTCCGCGCCTGTCGAAAGACCCAAAATCATACCACGAGGAACCCGAGGCGGACTGCAGGACGGGGAATCGTAGATTGTGGGTTGTAGATTGTGGATTTGAGGGGAAATCAGCGGCCGAAACTCCCCACTCAACCATCAAGAATCCAGTAACGAAGATCCGCTGCGTTCGGTCTCGGCCTCGAGCAGGGGTAGACCGATTGATATGGATCGGTACCGGCTTTTCCCCAAAGGAGGCCTTGACCGGCAGAAATGCCGGCTAACCCAGGATATCGATCCTGTCCTGGGTGGTGGGGTAGAAACTCAAGGTCATCACGACGGTACCGACGGTGGGACGGCCAAGAAAGGTAGCAGGGTCCATGTTTACCCCGAAGTAGAGGAACCGATCCAGGAACTCCAGACTCTGTGCATCCCGTGGCCCGCGCAAGACCGTGTAGTCGATCACCCGACCATCCTCACCGACCAGAGTCTTCACCGTGACCGGCTGGGTCACAAAGGGCAAATCGCCGCCAAACACGACCGGCATCATGGTCAGAGATCTGGCGCGAGGCTCGGTAAACAGACCCAAGGCCGAGTCGCGGTCGTCGGCTCCAAGGCTTGCGCCGCTGAAGATGGAGCTCAAGAGCACAACAAAGGTCAAGCCGGTCAGCAGGATGCCGCTGAAAGCCGGAACGGCCAGCGGACTTGCCAGTTCACCCACCTTTTGGACAAGTTGCTTCAGAGGAGCCCTGGCGCCATGGATCGAGGCAGCCACCCTGATTTTCAGCTCAAGACCCGGGGGAGGAGTTTGGCGGCCGATCCGCCGCATGACCTGCTGCAGCGCCCGAAACTCGTCCAAGGCGCGCCGGCAGCCGGCGCAATCCGACAGGTGACGGTCCAGATCAATGATCTCCCGTCCGAACAGGCCATCGTCCAGATAGCTCTGAATCAAATTGAGGGCCACATTGCAGGTCATTTCCTGTCTCCCTCGGTTTCCCAAGACCACTCCAGGACTCTATTCGATCAGGGCGCGCAACCGCTTCCTGAGCCGGGACCGGGCGCGCCACAAGCGCGATTTCACCGTCCCCATGGAGATTCCCAAAGTTTCGCCAATCTCCTCGTAGGTAAGCCCCTCGATGTCCCTCAAGACGATGACCGCGCGGAAATCCACGGCCAAGGCGTCCAACGCCCGTTGGACAGCCTGCTCGGTCTCCCGCCTGGCGCAGAAAGCTTCCGGGTTTTCTCCTCTATCGGGGACCTCCAGAAACCGGGGACTTTCGTGGGAGGAGGGTAGCGGGTTATCCAGAGACAGAGGAACGTGGTCCCTCCAGCGCTTCCACCAGCGGCGGCGGTTGAGGCAGGCCGAGACGGCGATCTTGTAGATCCACGTCTTGAGGCCACATTCTCCGCGGAATCGACCGATGGCCTTGTAGATCCGGACAAACGCCTCCTGAGTGGCCTCGGAGGCCTCCGCCGGATCTCCCAGTATCCGGTAGGCAAGGTTGTAGATCGGGGCCTGGTAGAGACGAACCAGCGTTTCGAACGCGTCCTGGGACCCTACCTGCAATCCATCCACCAGGGCCGGTTCGTTGTCCAGGAAATCCAACCCGATCTCGCAATTGAGCAAGGGTCTCTCTCCCGCAAACTGCCGCCTTGTCTTCGAGTGTTTCCTCCAAGATACCAAGTGCCCGGAGAAAAAGACAACTCTTGGGCCTATAGACCGCTCCGGCAGCCAAAATGTTCCCCCTGCATAGAGCTTGCCCCGAAAAAATGAAAACACTAAGATATCCAACCGCTCCAATTCTCCGTGGAAGCCCTACCGTTTCCGGATCTCCCTTGCGGGATTCCACCCTTCAAAAATGCCTAGCCGCCATCGGAATCACCCAGCGTTCGCCCTCCTGCTGGCCGCCGGCCTTGCGGTCTCATCGTGCTCGGTCAGGTCAGTGGCCGGCCCTCGGGGCTCCCCGCCCCAATGGGCCAAGATCGACGGCGTCGTGCGCCAGGCCATCGACCATGGCCGGATTCCCGGCGCAGTGGTGCTCGTGGGACAAGCCGACCGGATCCTTTTCCAAAAGGCCTATGGCCATCGCTGCCTGGAACCGCGGCTGGAGCCGATGATGCTGGAAACCCAATTCGACCTGGCCTCCCTGACCAAGGTGGTGGCCACCACCCCGGCCGTCCTGAGACTGGTTCAAGAGGGAAAAGTAAGGTTGGACGATCCGGTATCCAAATATCTGCCGGACTTCGGCCGGCGCGGAAAAGAGACCATTACTGTCCGGCTGCTGCTGACCCACTACTCCGGATTGGCGCCATTTTTCCGTCTCGAGGCCAAGTCGCCGGACGCCGCCTCAGCCGTCATCGACAAGATCCACCATTCCGGTTTAACCGCCAAACCGGGAACCCGATTCGTCTACAGCGATCTGGGATTCATTCTCTTGGCCAAGTTGATAGAGGTTGTCAGCGGAGAACCCCTGGACCGGTTCGTCCGCTCCCGGTTCTTCTCCCCGCTCAAAATGGCCAGCACGCAATTCAATCCTCCCCCCGGCGACCGCCATAATGTCGCTCCCACCGAAAAGGGAGATGGCGGGATTTTGCTGCGAGGTCAGGTCCATGATCCCCTGGCGTCCATCATGGGAGGGGTTGCCGGACATGCAGGCCTATTCTCCAACGCCCGCGACCTCTCTCGTTATTGCCGGATGCTGCTGAACCAAGGATCGCTGGAGGGCGCCACCGTGCTGCATCCCGGAATGGTCCGGGAAATGGCCTCCCCGCAGTCTCCCCCGGGCAAATCGGACATTCGAGGATTGGGGTGGGATATTCAGTCCCGTTACTCGTCGGCCAAGGGTGCCTACTTCTCGGCGCATTCTTTCGGGCACACCGGCTTTACCGGAACTTCCCTTTGGCTGGATCCCGAAATTCAGGCCTATCTCATTGTTCTGACCAGTCGTCTCCACCCCGACGGCAAGGGCGACGTCCGAGCCCTGCGCAAAGAGATTGCGACCATCGTCGGCGAGGCGCTATCCCCTGCAACGGTTGAATAAGCCATCTATCCATGTTTGACTTCGAAAAGGTTTCCCGCCACCCGGCGCAAGGCGCCGTTTCAAAAAAGCCTTCTACAGTCAGGCTCTTTCCAACAACTGCTCTGGGCCTGGTCCTTCTGGCCTGGGCGCCGGCCGTATTCGGACAAGCCAAGCCCATTCTGATTCAACCTCAAATCCAACTTCAGCGGCTGGACGGTTTTGGTGTCAGCGGGTCCAACGGCTCCGCCAGCGAAATCGACAACCTCCCCTCGGCGCAACGTCAAGAACTCTTCGACCTGCTCTTCAGCGCCAAGGAAGCAGGCCTGAACATTCTCAGAAACGAAATCGTGTGGACCGGAGAACGAATCCCCATCACCGCCCGCCTGAGACTTACAGGCCTCACCTTTTCGTTCGGAGGAGACGAACGGGAGAAGTCCCAATTCTCGCTGGTTCGCCAAGCCGGGAAACGTCAGGAAATCCTGTTGAGCAGTTGCGTCTGGACTCCCCCGCCCCTTTGGAAGAGCAATCGGGCAGTGGACGGTTCGGGGTCGCTCCTGGCTCAACACTACCAGGACCTGGCCGGATACCTGGTGGGGTACATCGAGTACTATGAGAAACTGCGCGGCCAACCCGTCCACCTGGTGAGCTTGCAGAACCGCCCCGACAGCAGGGACGAGCCCTTCGGCTGCCGGTATGGACCGGACGAGCTGAAGACCCTGGTCAAGATCGTGGCAGAGAGGTTCCGGCAGAAAAAAATCCGGACTCGACTGATGGTTCCGGAGTCCGGCTGGATGGAGGCGCTTCCCTTCCTTGCAGCCCTGTTGGAGGATAGAAAGGTTCGGCCCCTGCTTTCCCATGCGGGGGTGCAATCCTCAGCGGGGCCAAGCCGAGATGCCGATGCCGTCGACCAGCTCGTACGACGACATAATCTCAAACTGTGGCAGACTCAATTCGCAACTCCTGCCGGCGACGGCGATGAAATGGATGAGGCCCTGGACCTGGCCCAAACCGTCATTGGCGACCTGTTGCGGGGGTGTCGCGCCTGGCTCTACGGCCCCCTTTTCGCCACCGATGCCCAGCCGGGGCACCTGGGCCTGCTCGAACGCACCAGGACCGGATACCGCGTTCCCAAGCGTTTCCGGGCCCTGACCCAATTCAGCCGGTTTATCCCCAGGGGCGCCGTTCGGGTGTTCACAAGCGGAGGCAACACGCCGGTGGCAGCCTTCCGGAACTTCACCGACCGTCAATTGGTTGTGGTTCTGGTGAATCCCAACGAGGAAGCGGTCGACGAGACCATCGAGTTCCGCGGATTCAGACTGGAAGGTATCGAAGTTTTCAGAACTTCAGCGAACGAAAACACCCGGGCTGTCGAACTGGCTCCGGAAGCCGGATCCAAACAGCATCTTACCCTCGCCCCCAAGAGTATCAATACCTTGCGGGCCTCGCTAAAACGGGTGTCCTCCGACTAGGCCCGAATAACGCCCGGCCGTGTGGATCATCCGAGAGAGCCTCTTGCAATATTGGCAGTGGGGCAGGTCGTTTTGCCGGCAATCGTGTTGTTCTGCCTATTTCAATAGTCGGGTGCGACTTGGTGAAAAAGGGGAGTTCACCACAAAAAGCACAAAAGGCACAAAACGAATTTCGTGATTTCGAGTCTTGACGATGCGACGTTGGTCCCCAAGGCATCGCGTTGACCGGATGCACGCAGATAGCGCGGAACTTGTGCGACAGGTTCGGGAGTCAACACCTTGCAGGCTTTCAGCGTTCTGCTCTTTTTGTGTTCTTGTGCCTTTTGTGGCCATCCCCGGCAAAGGTCACGCTGCCGAATTTTGCAAAAGGCTCATCCTTGCGTCGGCTTGTGCTTCACTTGGGCTCACCGGCATTTGCTGCCGCCGCCTACGCGGCTCGACACCCATAGGCGATGTTTCCCATGGGCTGACGCCCACGGCTAAGTGCTGCCGCGGCTTCGCCGCTCTCAAGGAAGCCGGCTAAAGCAGCATATTCTCAGGCAAGCGACGCCCCTGCCCCCCACGACGGGGCAGATCATTCGAGGGTGAAACAAATTGTGTTTCAAGAAAAGTGCCGCCAAGTCTCATGGTTTCAATCGGTTCCACGGTCTGAGGCGGCCTGGGCGCCAGGGTTGTTTCAGACAAGTCCCGCCCCGCCCTTTCGTGCGGATCATTCGAGGGTGAAACAATCAGAAATTGAAAATCCTTTCGCGACCTTGGTATCCCGTCGCGGTTCACCTCAACGCCTTAGTGGCCCTTCGTCGTCCTTCGTGTCCCTTCGTGGATAGCTCTTTTTCCTTTTTTCTTTTGTCTTTTTTCGGTTGTTTCAGGCAAGCGAGGCCCCTGCCCCCCACGACGGGGCAGATCATCCGAGTGGGAAACAAATTGTGTTTCAAGAACAATGTCTTCAAGTCTCATGGTTTCAATTGGTTCCACGGTCTGAGGCGGCCTGGGCGCCAGGGTTGTTTCAGACAAGCCGCTCTATGCGACTGCCGGACCTCCGTCGGCCAACAGCAGGCTTCCGGCATGGGCGACCAGGTCGGCCAGGTCGATCTCGGTGATCTTTCCGGTGGCCCGTTCCACCCACTCCACCTTTCCCAGGGCCAGCTTGCGGCTGCCGAAATTGATCCGAAAAGGAATCCCTACCAGGTCGGCATCCTTGAACTTGACCCCGGGACGCTCCTTCCGGTCGTCCAGCAGCACCTCGACTCCCAGTTCCTGCAACTTGCGGTAGGCCTTCTCGGCTTCCTGCACCACGGTCCCGTCCTTGGCGTTGACCACGCAGATCAGGCAGTCAAAGGGGGCAATGGAACGTGGCCAGATGATTCCGTCGTCGTCGTGGCCGCTTTCGACGGCGGCGGCAAGAATCCTTTCCACTCCGATCCCATAGCTCCCCATGACAACGGGAACCTCTCGCCCTTGTGAGTTGAGAACGGTGGCTCCCATGCTCTCCGAGTACTTGGTTCCCAGCTTGAAAATATGTCCGACCTCCAAGGCCTTGTGGATATTCAGCGGGGAACGGCATCGGGAGCAGGCTTCTCCAGCCTGAACCACACGCAAGTCGAAATACTCGGCAGGGTAGTCCCGCCCGGGAGTCACACCGGAGAGGTGAAAGTCGTTCCGGTTGGCCCCACAGGTCAGATTCCGTCTTCCCTCCAGGGCATGGTCGGAAAGAATACGCAGGCCCGCAACCTTCACCGGACCCAGCGAACCGGCATCGGCCCCTGCCACCGCCAGAATTTCCTCCGGACGGGCCGGGCGGGCTTCGCCCCCCAGCACCTCATGGAGCTTGGCTTCGTTGAGTTGATGGTCGCCTCGCACCAGAACCAGCAGGGATTGGTCCCCAAACCGATAGATGAGGGACTTGATCTGGCAGGAGGCCGAAACTCCCAGAAACCGCACAATGTCGTCAATGGTTTTCTGGCCGGGGGTGGCGACCGGCCGGGGTGTTTCGGGCCCGGCTTCATCCTGCACCGGTTCCTGCTCTGAGGTCGCCTTTTCCAGATTGGCCGCGTAACCGCAGGCGCAGTAGACAACCATGTCCTCGCCTGCCTCGGTCAGCACCATGAATTCATGAGACTGGCTCCCGCCCATCATGCCACTGCTAGCCTCGACCACTCGATAGCGGAGCCCGCAACGGTCGTAGATGCGACAATAGAGGTCGTAGTGCTTTCGATAGCTCCGATCCAAGCCCTCCCAGTCGACATCGAACGAGTAGGAGTCCTTCATGGTGAACTGACGCACACGAAGCAAGCCCGACTTGGGCCGAGGCTCGTCCCTGAACTTGGTCTGGATCTGGTACCAGATCTGGGGCAGTTGACGATAAGAGCGGAGCTCGTTGCGGGCGATGGATGCAAAAACCTCCTCATGCGTCATGCCCAGGCACATGTCCCGGTCGGAGCGATCCTTGAGACGAAACATGTTCGGCCCCATGACCTCCCAACGCCCACTCTCCTGCCAGATTTCAGCCGGGTGCAGGGCCGGCAACGCGAATTCCTGGGCGCCCATGCGATCGAGTTCGTCCCTGATGATCCGGGTGATCTTGAGCATCACCTGCTGGGCCAGAGGCAGGTAGGAATAAATTCCAGAGGCCAGTTGTCGAATGTATCCCCCGCGAAGGAGCAGGATATGGCTCGGAACCTCGGCCTCGGCAGGGGCTTCTCTCAGAGTAGGGATAAAGACTTGGCTCCAGCGCATTCCGACTCCTCAAATGAGTGCCCAACCCATTGGACCGCCGGCACCCGGCGCGAAGGGCTACCGAAACGTTTCTGCCCAGCGCCCCTCGATGTCCCGGCAAGCCCCTGGATCTTCCCACTGACAACCGGGGAAATGAAGGACGACGTAGAAGATAGCATATTTGAAACTAAAAGAATCGGAGCCTGACCGTATTCCCGAAAAGCCCCACCAGAAGCGGGAATAGAGCCAATCCCCTTCGATAATTGGTTTGTCAGCATCCGGTTTGTTGGTTAACATTTGAACTTGGAGATGCCGGTCCCGGTCGGATGCGAACCCGCCCCGGCGTGGCGGCAACCATCCATTCTCAGAGGGCACTGTCCGTGACGATCAACCCCGAACTCGAAAGAAGCCTTGCCTTCGTCGACCCGCAGGTTTCCCAGGCCATCGACCGGGAAACCCGGCGTCAAGCCAACCAACTGGAACTGATTGCCTCTGAGAATTTCGTGAGCGAGGCCGTCCTGGAAGCCACCGGGAGCGTGTTCACCAACAAGTACGCGGAGGGCTACCCCGGCCGGCGCTACTATGGGGGCTGCGAGTTTACCGACGTGGTGGAGCAGTTGGCCATAGACAGGGCCAAGCAATTGTTTGGCGCAGAACATGCCAACGTGCAACCCCACTCCGGGACTCAGGCCAACGTAGCGGTATACATGACGGCGTTGAAGCCCGGGGAGACCATTCTCGGAATGGATCTGTCCCACGGGGGGCACCTCACTCACGGCCATCCACTGAACTTCTCCGGCAGAATGTATGACATCATTCCCTATGGGGTCCGCAAGGACACGGAAACGATCGATTACGACGCCCTGGCTGAACTGGCCATGGAGAACCGACCCAAGCTCATCGTGGCTGGAGCCAGCGCCTACCCCCGAGAAATCGACTTCACGCGAATGGGAGAGATCGCTCGGCAAAGCGGCGCCCTGTTGATGGCCGACATGGCCCACACTGCAGGCCTGATAGCCGTCGGGGAGCACCCCAGTCCGGTTCCCCACTGCGATTTCGTGACCACCACCACCCACAAGACCCTGCGGGGACCGCGAGGCGGCATGATCCTCTGCCGGAAGGCTTATGCCAAGAACCTGAACCGCCTGCTGTTTCCGGGGACCCAGGGCGGGCCCCTGGTGCATGTTGTGGCTGCCAAGGCCGTCTGCCTTCAGGAAGCCCTGCAACCCGACTTCAGCCGCTATATCCGACAGGTCAAGCGGAATGCCTCGGCGCTCGCCGCCAGCATTCTGGAGAGCGGCTACCGGCTGGTGTCCGGGGGAACCGATACTCACCTGATTCTGGTCGATGTCTTCTCCAAGGGAATCACCGGCAAACAGGCGGAACTCGCCCTGGACCAGGCCGGAATCACCGTCAACAAGAACACGATTCCTTTCGACCCCCACCCCCCCCTGGTGACCAGTGGGATACGATTGGGCACTCCCGCGCTCACTTCCCGAGGCATGGGCGAATCCGAAATGCATCTCATCGGCCAGTGGATAGGAGAGGTGCTGGACCAGGTTGAGGACGTAGAGGTTCAGAAGAAGATCCGTTCTCGAGTCAGAGAACTCTCGGAGCAATTTCCCCTCTACGCATCCAGGCTGGCTCCTTCCGCGGTCTGAGGGCAGGTCTGATACTTCTCAGCGCCGGATTCCGACACTCTCGACCGGATCGACCCCCATTGCGCCCGGTCGCCGGATTCGGGATAAATCGAAATAGACGCATCGTGGGAGAACGCACTGCGTTTTCCAGCAAAGGTAACCGAAATGATTTTTGAACAGGTGGCCGTGGGGCCCTTGCAATGCAACTGCTACATACTGGGGTGTGAAGAATCGCGAGAGGCACTGGTGATTGACCCCGGGGACGAGGTGGAATTGATTCTTCCCCTGATCGAGAAGCATGGCTTGAGGGTCAGGTATCTGCTCAGCACTCACGCCCACCTTGACCACGTGGGAGATCTGGAGGCGATGAAGGAGCAGACAGGCGCACAGGTCCTGTTGCACGAAAGAGATCTGACCTTGTACCAAAACCTGCCGATGCAAGCCTCCTGGATGGGGCTGTCAACGCCACCCACCACCGAGATCGACCATTTTGTCCACCAGGGCGATCGGGTCTCATTCGGGCGGCACTCCGGGGAAGTGCTCTTCACTCCGGGCCACACGCCCGGGAGCCTCTGCCTGCATCTCCCGGAGCAAGCAGGCCGACTGTTTGCGGGAGACACCCTGTTTCAAATGGGTATCGGAAGAACGGATCTCTGGGGAGGTTCCTACAAGGACATCATCGAATCCATACGGAACCGGCTCCTGCAACTGGACGACAGCACCCTGGTATACCCCGGCCACGGTCCAGCCACGACCATCGGGGAGGAAAAACGACACAACCCGTTTCTGAAATAGAATCGGCGGAGGTTGGCGCAGCCTGGCGGATACGCTCCGGATCGTCAAGGCTCTCAAAGGACGGATCGGACCGCTTTTTCCAGAGTTCCCCGATCCTGGTAGTTGACGAAGTGGTGGCGAATCAACCCGTCCCCATCCACCAGAAACAGACTGGGGAACAACTGGATCCCTCCGTAGGCCTCCTGAACCTGCCCGGTAAGATGACCCACTGGGAAATTGATCTTGTGCTTGTCCAGGTAGGCGGCACGCTCCGAATCCGGGTACCCCAGGTCCAAGACGCGGTCGGCATTCAGACCGATGACGGTAAAGTTCCGCGGTCCGAACTGTTCCTGCAAAGAGACCAGGTGGGGAGTGATCTTGACGCAGGGGGGGCAGTGGGTAAACCAGAAGTAGACCAGGCGGGTACCCTGGCTGGAATCGAGGCTGAGCTCGTCCCCGTCCAAAAGCCGGACGGTGAATTGCGGGGCCTTCTTCCCTTCCCAACCGGCGATGGAGCGTTCGATGACCTTGTTGAACCGGGGATCCGCCTGGATTTTCTCCAGGTCCACCGAAGCAATCTCGCCGCTTTTCGGGTCTCTCTTGAAGAATTGGGGCACCCTCCGATCGTACTCGACAATCCGGAGAATCACGTCGACCTCACCCGCGACCCGCAGGTTGAATTGCTCGGCGATTTCGCGAAGCCGAGGCGGTTTTTGGTTGGCGGCATAGTATTGGGCCACGAAGTAAGGCACCTTGAAGAAGATGTTGTAGAGTCGACTGAGGACCCTGCGCTCCTCGGGCTCGGTGAAACGCTGGTGCAGTTCCGTAACCAGGACGGCCTGGCCCGGCTCGAGGTGGGTCTTCAGAAAGCCGATGATCCTCTCCTCGGCGGCCCGTTCCCTGTCTTGACGGTCGTCGGACGCCAGGGTTCCGACCAAGAGGAACAGGCACAGGCCCAACGTCATCATTTGCTTTAAGATCCCGATCATTTCAACCTCTTTCGCGACGCTCTCTTTGATTATGCAACAATGGCAGGCGCACTGCCAGGGGAGGAGGATTTCTCCAGTGGACTCAGGAAGCAAGCCTCACCCGGCCGACTTCTATCGGGGACTGGAACTGTTCAACCGCCGTTTCTACTACGAATGCCACGACCTGTGGGAGGAAGTTTGGGCTGAGGCCAAAGGCAGGGAGAAGCTCTTCTACCAAGCCCTCATCATGTCGGCGGTGTCGCTCTACCACTACGGGAACGAGAATCTGGAAGGAGCACTGAGCTGCCACCGCAAGGCAAGGGAGCGATTCCGCCAACTCCCCGACCGCTTCATGACCCTCAATGTCTCTCAGTTTGTGGCCGAGATGGAGGCCTTCTACCAAGGCCTGTCCGCCGAGCATACCGGTTGGAACCAGGAACTGCGAAACAGACCCCGCCCCACCATTCAACTGGAAGGTTGAGCCTAGATTACAGAATAAGCTCCGCGGTCCGCGAAGGGAACTCGGATCGATGGCCAATGGCGAGTCCCCGCCCTGCCGGGGGGATTATACGAGAGTGAAACCATTAAATATCGATAAATCCTTCGTGACCATGGCATCCCGCCGCGGTTAACCTCAACGCCTTAGTGGCCCTTCGCCGTTCTTCCTGGCCCTTCGTGGATAACTCTTTTTTTCCTTTGTTTCTGGCAGGCTTAAGCACCATCCGTCAGGCAGCGGCGACGCGGTCGACCGGCCGGTAGAGAGTGTCCCGTTCAATCGGTTCCCGGCCGGCTTCCCGGATGAGATGCTCGATTTCCGCGCGCGTCAGGCCGACGGGAGTCTGAGCCCCCGCCATGTGAACGATCTTTTCTTCGACCACCGTCCCATCCAGGTCATCGGCCCCATAGTGAAGTCCTATTTGGGCAGTCTTGGCGCCGATCATGATCCAATAGGCCTTGATGTGGGGGAAATTGTCCAGCAGGAGACGACTGACCGCGATGGTTCGAAGGTCCAGCATGGCGGTAGGAGCCGGCAGATGATCCAGTTGCGTATTCGCCGGGTGGAAGGCCAGCGGAATGAAACATTGAAATCCCCGTGTCTCGTCCTGCAACTCCCTCAACCGGATCAGGTGGTCGACTCGATCCTCCACGGTTTCCACATGTCCGTAGAGCATGGTGGCATTGGACTTCAATCCGCAGAGGTGCACCCTCCGGGCGATATCGAGCCAGCGTTGGCCAGACACCTTGTGGTCACAAATGAGGTTGCGGGGGCGCTCGGCAAAAATCTCGGCCCCTCCCCCGGGGCAACTGTCCATTCCCGACTCCCGAAGAGCCTGTATGGTGTCATCGATGGACAATTTGGCCCGGCGGGACAGGAAATCGAGCTCAACCATGGTGAAGGCCTTGAGATGAACCTTCGGAAAACGCTCCTTCAATCCACGGAGCAGGTCGGTGTAGTAGGAGAAGGGTAGATAAGGGTGGAGGCCACCCACAATGTGAAACTCGGTCACCGACTCGCTATACCCCATCGAGGCGTGATGATAGGCCTCCTCCAGCGACATGGTGTAGCCGCCCTTGCCGGGTTTGCGGGCAAAACCGCAGAACTTGCAGTCAACCACGCAGACGTTGGTGGGATTCAGATGGCGATTGACGTTGAAATACCCGACGTTCCCATTCCATTTTTCCCGAACCCGGTTGGCCAGAGCCCCCACGGCATGCAGGTCCGAAGTCCGATAAAGCGCGACTCCTTCCTCGAACGACAATCTCTCCCCGGATAAAACCTTCTCGCTGATCCGTGCAAGCTCAGTGCCCATATGACGAGTATTCAACTGCCGACCCTCCCTTCCCGAACCGGCATCCTTCCGTCCCGGCCAGTCGAAAGCGATCATATCCGAGGCTCGCGAGCAGTGTCAAACGGCCCGAGGAGGCTCCATTGGCTTACACCCGGCTCCTCTGATTGTAGTTGACAGTCTGGGCCGCATGCTCGGGGACAAGAGTTCTCATTCCCCTGGGTTCGCCCATTGCCTTTTCTTCAACAAGGGCTCCCAAAACCCGCTCCGAAGCCCATAGATCACCTCAAAGGCGCACCGGATCAAAGCCCGAGTCAGCTTCCTGTGCAGCAGCATCCTTGTAAATTCCAGTGACGTTTAACTTCGTCCAGTACAGTCTATAAATGTATTTATTGTCATTGGCTTATACGAGTTCCATCGTCGCTTGACCGACTCGAAACATCCCTTGCAATCCACTACCATCCCCCATATAATTAGGGGATGATTACTGGATCACATACAGCCCGTCTGCTACCTAAAACGAAACCCAAGGGCCGCCATCCCCAAAAGGCCCTCTCTCCTGCCTTCATTCGCTCCGCACCGCCCGGAAGACACGCCGATGGAAACGGATTGTACCTCTTCGTCCAGCCCAGCGGAACCCGCAGCTGGATTCAACGCCTCCTCATCCGTGGGCGCCGCCGCGAGCTCGGACTCGGCAGCGTTGCCCTGGTCTCCCTGGCCGAGGCCCGGGAGAAGGCGCTCGCCAACCGCAAGCTCGCCCGTACGGGCGGGGACCCTCTTGCCGAGAAGCGACGCAGCCAGGGCATCCCCACCTTCGCCGAAGCGGTCATGCGTGTGCTGGAACAGAAGCGGGACGGATGGCGCAACCCGAAACACTCCCGAGAGTGGCAGTCGAGCCTGAGGCGCTTCGCGTTGCCCCGCATTGGCAAGATGCCCGTCTCTGAGGTCACCAGTGCCGACGTGCTCGAGATCCTCACGCCCCTCTGGCACCGGAAGGTAGCCACGGCCAAGCGGGTGCGCCAGCGCCTGCATGCGGTTCTGGAATGGGCTGTAGCCATGGAGTTCCGCATCGACAACCCCTGTGACCGGATCGGTCCGGTGCTGGGTCCCCAAAAGGACGTGACCGAGCACATGCAGGCCGTGCCCCATCGGGAGGCGGCTGCGGTGATCCGGAAGGTGCGGGCATCGACCGCATTGCCGGCCGCCAAGTTGGCCCTTGAGTTTCTGGTGCTGACGGCGGCGCGCTGGGGCGAGGTGCGGTGGGCCGAGTGGTCAGAGATCGATCGGGACGAGAGAGTGTGGACCGTCCCGGCCAGGCGGGCAAAGACGAACCGGCGGCACCGGGTGCCGCTGTGCGGCCGTGCCCTGGAGATTCTCGAGGCGGCGGAGGCACTGGAAGGGGGAGACGGTCCGCTGGTGTTCACCCATGGGGGCGGGAAGCCGCTGCATGACAGCGCGGTGCGCCGACTGCTGCGCCAGCTTGGGATTGCGGCGGTGCCTCACGGGTTCCGCTCCAGCTTCCGGGACTGGGCGGCCGAAGAGACCGACCATCCCCGGGAGGTGATCGAGGCGGCCCTGGCGCATGTGGTCCGCAACCGGGTCGAGGCGGCCTATGCCCGCTCGGACCTATTCGACCAGACTGGCCACATCTTATCCAACAGACGCCTACATTTTCATTACTTCATTGAAAAGGAATGAGTCGCTGTCCGGAAAGTTGACATAATGACACTTTTATCGGAAGTTGCGGCAGTTACTCCGATTCTGAGGATTCGATGCGCTCCCATAGCTCGGCCGCGAGTTGCTGCGCCTGGGCTATCTGGTCCGGGGTTAACTGTTTGTTTAGGTGGTCGCGGTCTTCACGGGCCGTGGCGTGTCCTTGGTCGGTGGCTATGCTTAGCCAGGCGTAGGCTGCGGCGGCGTCCCGCGGCACTCCTTCGCCCCAGTCGTACATGAGTCCCAGGTAGTATTGAGCATCGACGAATCCCTGCTCGGCAGCCTTGCGGAACCACTTAAGGGCCTGGTCCTGGGGCACGCCCCCCAAAAAGTGAAAAAATTTTGGAGCTCGGGAGGCCTTGCGGTACATGAGGCCCAGATTGGCTTGCGCCAGGGTGTGTCCCTGCTCGGCAGCCTTGCGGTACCACGCTGCAGCCTGGCGGAAGTCCTGGGGTACTCCTTCGCCCTCGGCGTACATGACTGCTAGGTCGTTTTGAGCGTCGGCGTGTCCCTGCTCGGCAGCCTTGCGGTACCACGCTGTGGCCTGGCTGTAGTCCAAGGGTATTCCTTCGCCCTGGTAGTACATGACTCCCAAGGCGCGTTGAGCCTGGGCGTAGCCCTGTTCGGCGGCGTTCCGGTGCCCCTTGAAGGCCAGGCGGCCCAGGTTGTTTTGAGTGCCGGTGAGGATCTGCTCGGCCGCTTTCCGGAACCATTTGCAGGGCTGCTGTTTGAAGCGCCTGTTTACCAGTTGGAACCAGTAGAGGGCCGTGTGGAAGTCCTGGCGCACGCCGAGGCCCTGGCTGTACATGCGGCCCAGATTGAATTGAGCCTGGGCGATCCCCTGCTCGGCGGCCTTCCGGAACCACGAAGCGGCCTGGCCGAAGTCATGGGGCATTTCTTCGCCGTGGAAGCACATGCGGCCCAAGCGGTACCACTCGACGGCCTTTCGGAGGTTCTGCGGCACTTTTTCGCTATTGGGGCACATGAGGCCTCGGTTGTTTTGGGCCTGTACGTAGGCTAGCGCCGCAGCCTTTCGGAACCACTTGAGGGCTTGGCAGCCCAGGTTGTATTGGGCCTTCGCGAGGTGCTGCTTAGCCGCCAGGGGAATCCACTTGACGGCCTCCTGTCGGATTTTCGGTACTCCTTCACCTTTGGCGTCAATCACGCCCAGGTTGCATTGAGCCTCGGCGTGTCCCTGGTCGGCAGACCTGCGCAGCCCATCAACGTCTTGGTTTTCATCCTGGGCGGCTTGGTCGTTCATAATTCCCATCAAACCCCCTACATATCCCGCTCAATAGTTGACATATCCCCCTATTATCGGAAGTAGCCTCGACTCATTCCAAAGGACTTAGAAATATCCTCAGTCTGGACTCCCCAAAACCACAAGATGTAGGCCGCCGGCAGCCTAGGCGGGAGGCCTCTTGTGGTGTTCCAGGGACCGCTTTTGAACTCCAGCCCGTCACCAGATCCCCCCTAAATCCTTGAGCTTTGCCAGTCAGGCTGCGTCTTCCGGGACTCCGGCGTGCCCCACAATACCCTCGAACAATTCCGGGGCGATTCTGTATCTCACAGAGGGCACCCCGTCGCTCGTTGTGGGCCATCCGGTGTTTTCGCCCGGATCCGCGTGAAAACAACGCACACAGTTGCGCTGTGCTGGGTTTTCTTTGGGTTTGATGACCCGCAGTACCAAGGATTTCAGAGGTCTCCGGAATCTTATCAGAAGTATTAGCAACGGTTACGGATTCTAGGAAATGATACCAGAAAGGAGTTCGACAAAACGATTCGCCCCCACTTGAGAACCACCGTCGAACGCCATGGCGGCCTCGATGTCGTCATGGAGAATATCGTCCAATAGGAGCAGGAAAACCCGGCTTCCAACGGCCGCGAAATGATCGACGCTTTCCGCCTCCCGGGGTCAAGGACGTGGCGTCGTATGGGTGGCCACCTTTCAGACGGGGGGTGGCTCACACAGGTGGCGCACCAGGTGGCTCACGCTTTTGACCACTCCAACGCTCCTCTCTCAGAGGGCGAAGACCTCGCCGTCGTGGTCCAGGTTGTGCCCGGAAACCCGCATGGGAAGCGGATTGGCAAGGATTCCCCGAGTCCTCTGCAGTAAAGCGTAGTGCGGCGCCGGCGCCGTGCGTCCCGGCCTCGCACGGCGCGTCGTGGCGCCGCACAGGAGGGGGAGGAAGTGGAGGGAGCGACCCCCCCCCATTTTGGCCGCTGGTGCGGCACGGGGGAGGGCAAAGGGGGACAGGGGTCGGGACACCCTTTGCCCCCCTTGCGGGGAGGTCGCTCTCACCACAGTGATCCCTCCGGGAAGGCAGGCGCGCGGTGTGGACCGAGTTGAACTTCGGGACGCAGTTAATTCGAGATCTCGAATGGCAGTGTACTACTTCTGGGCCGGTAAATAGGCTCCATCGCCGCTTCGTTGTCCGGGAGATCCTCCATCGTTGATGACCCCGTAGGTCACAAACGGGTTGTTGCCCGAGGTCTTCCGCACCTGGATATACCCTTGACTGATATTGCCTAGAATTCCGTTTCCCTGAGTCCAACGGCGGGGACCGAGCGTCACACTCCTCGTTCTCGGTCGGGTATTCCCGCTGCCGTCGTAAATGGTGATCTCGAAGGTGCTGGAGCTGTCGTCGATTTCACCCGTATTGACCAAGGCCAAGTTGCTGCGGTTCTCTTCATTCTGCTGCAAACCATAGATCCAGGCGTTTTCAACCGGAGCCGAGCCATAGGGCACTCCATTGTAAAAGAGGCCGTACTGTCCTCCTCTCTGGTCCGGTGCTCCCGTCCTCGCTCCAATCACAATCCCGCTCATGTCCCCCGCGGCTGCGGTGGCGAACAGGGCTCCCACGAAGGCTCGGCCAGCCCGACCGATGCCGGCCACCTCCCGTCGCCGCAGTTCCTCCACGATATCGGGAAGGATGCGCTGCTCCCCGGCTCCTAACGTCAGGCTGAAGGTGGCGGTGTCGTTGCCGGTGTCGACGGCATCGGCCACAAAGCAGAAATCGACGGTTTTCTCCGAAGCCGAAAAGTTGGTGACGGTCAGCTCACTTTGGAAGGATCCGTTCTCGATGATGACCGGCAGGGTCTGTCCGCTCGTACCCACCAGGGAGGATTCGGTGACGGGAAAGACGAACGATCCGTCCGAGTTGAAATTGTCGTTGATGACCCCGTAGGCGTAGAAAGGAGCGGTTCCGGCGACCCTTTCCACCTTAACGTAGCCCTGGGCCGGACCGCCCAACGCTTTCAGCACTCCATCGTACTGGTGGAACTGTCCCGGTTTCAGCTTCACCTCACTTAGCACTTGGGAACGGGTGTCGTTCGCCTCCCCGGAAAAGACGGTGGTCTTCAGGGTAATGGGACTATCATCGGGAGCCCCCATGTTCTGGAAGGCCAGGTTGGAGCGGTCCTGTGCATTCTGGCGCAGGCCGCACAGATAGACCGCCTCCTGGAAGCCTTCATTCTCGGCAATGCCGGGGTAGGCCAGACCGGCCCGGCCTTCCGGCACGTCGGTGGTGGTCCGTGCCACCGCACTTACTGCGGGAGAGCCAGAGACCTCCACGCGCAGGGTTCCTAGGCGGTTACCGGAGTTGGGAATGGGGATGCCGAGACTCTTGAGGTAGCCGATGGCGTCGGACTCGATTCTCTGGCGCCCCGGGGGCAACCTGTCGGCGGCGCTACCGCTTCCCCCTCCCCGATCGGCCGTGTAGGTGTAGCGCAGGGTTGCCTCTTCCGGTCCCCGGTTGGTCAGCGTGAGCTCCGAGGTAAAGAGGGCATTGTCGCGCCCTGCCAAAGTCAGCAGGACGGGAACGAAGAGGCTCTCCGCCGAGTCGGGGTCGGGAGCCCCGGCGGTCACCAGTTGCTTCACCTCGGCACGGGATCTAGTGCTACCCGTGTCGTTACTCACCCTGACATCAATGGAGAGATAGACGCCATCGATCTGGATGTCTGTCAACGTCCATTCGATCGTCACCCCTTCCCCTCTCCTCAGCATCGTCTCTGGATCCTCGATCGGGACCCACTCAGTCCAGGTCAGGGTCTCATCCCAAAGACGGTACTCGTACACGGCGGCCGGGTCCCCCGGGTCGTCCCAACTGACGTCGACCCGGTCGGCAGCCGACCGGGTCGCGGTCAGGTTCAACACGTAGACATCGGGCAGATGGCTCAGCTCCGGTGGGACCGCTCCTGTCAACAGGTTACCGCGGAAGCTGAACTGTTTCAGAAGGGAGAGCCGACTCAACTCTACCGGGATCACTCCCGTTAACCTATTGTGCTGGAGGTGCAGTTGAAACAGCCTGGTCAATTGGCCTAGATCCCCCGGGATTGCTCCCGTTAACTGGTTATTGTGCAGGAACAACCACCGCAGCCTGGCCAATCGGCCCAACTCCCTCGGAATCTCTCCCGTCAGTTGGTTACCGGAGAGGTCCAACGTCCGCAGTTGGATCAGTCGGCCCAGCTCCGCCGGGATTGCTCCCGTCAACCGGTTATCGGAGAGGCCTAACCAATCCAGCTGGGTCAGGCGGCCCAGCTGTGCCGGGATTACCCCCGTCAACTGGTTGCCGTTGAGCACCAATGCCCCGAGTTGGGTCAGTTGGCCCAACTCGGCGGGGATCGTTCCTGTCAATTGGTTTTCATGGAGCACCAATCCTCCGACACGGGGCAATTGGCCCAGCTCCGGGGGGATCGCTCCGGTCAGTTTGTTGCCGAAGAGATCAAAATTCCGGACGTTGGTCAGTTGACTCAACTCCGCCGGGATCGATCCTGTCAACTGGTTGCCGGAAAGGTCCAACCAATGCAGTTGGGTCAATTGGCCCAATTCCGGGGGAATCGATCCTGTCAACTCGTTTGAGGAAAGCCGCAATACCTGTAGTCGGAGGAGTTGGTGCAACTCAGGCGGAACCTTTCCCGTCAGCTGGTTGTCGTGGAGTCGCAAAGAGTGCAGATTGCGCAGTTGGCCCAACTCTGCCGGGATCGCTCCCGTCAACTGGTTTGCACTGAGGTTTAGCTGTTGCAAAATGACTAGTCGACCCAATTCCGCCGGAATCGCTCCGGTCAATTGGTTGTCGTCGAGCCACAATGTCCCTAGGCGGTTCAGTTGGCTCAGCTCCGCCGGAATCGCTCCCGTCAGTTGGTTGAGCTGGAGGTATAGCTGTTCCAGTCGGATCAGTTGCCCCAACTCGGCGGGAATCGTTCCCGTCAACTGATTGTTGGAAAGATCCAGTCTCCACAGTTGGGTGAGTTGATCCAGCTCCGCCGGGATCTCCCCTGTCAGCTCGTTGCCGAAAAGTTCCAACTCTTGCAACTGGAACAGTTTGCCCAGTTTTGGCGGGATCGCTCCCGTCAGTCGGCTGTCGTATAACTGCAACTTCGAGACGCGAAGCGGTGCTTCCGAGACCGTAATGCCATCCCAAGTGGCAATGTTTGACCCAATTTCCCAGTTGAGGTGACGAGTGCCAGCTAATTCATCGCGGATTTCCAAGAGGATTTTGCAGTCTTCGACCAAGCCGGTTTGGTGATTTGGATTCTGCACGGTCCTGCCGTCATCGCATCCCAGCAGGGGTGAACTGCTGCCCACGAGAATCAGGCCCGCCGCGAGACCCCAAGCCGCTCTGGCCGTGAAACAAGAACCCCAATCTTTCCCAATCGCTTTGGGTCGCATTTTTTGTACCCCATCAAGCTTCTTTCAAATTCACACGGATGCCGTCGTATTGGACACGGCTACAACGAAGCGATGTGCACGCAGGTGGTGCATTTTTTGACAATCCCAACGCTCCACCCTCAGAGGGCGCCGCCCTCGCCGTAGAGCACTTTGCAGAACCGTATGACGGCCCGTGGATTGCGATCAATGCACTTTCGGCGCCGGCAACGCCACCAGGTTTTTCTCCAACCTCTGCCCCTGGGAAAGATCGATCCGCTCCGCATCCCGTTCCAGGCTTCTCAGGTAGTCGAGGTTGCTCTCAAACCCGTACTCGTGATCGGTCAAAGCGCACACCAGGTACTTTGCCGGGACCAGGCCCTTGAGGGAAAACTGCCCGCGCTGGTCGGTTTGAGCCCTCCTGCTGAAGCGTGAGTGGCGCCCCCTGTATTCGGAGTCGGCGGCAAAGACCAGAACGGTCGCTGCCTGCGCGACTTCCCGGCCTTCCTCTTTTTCAACAACACCGCTGACTTGAGCTCCCTCTGAGGAAACGTGAATCTCCACCCCATCCAGCCGGTCGCTGGATCTGACCTCTATGGGCCGGTCAATGAGTTCCTCGGTCCGGATGCGGATGGACTCGACATAATGATTCCCCGGGGTGTTGAAGAGCCTGACAACAAAGCGATAGGACGCCTCCGGCACGTCCTTGATCTTGAAGGTGAAATCCTCTTCAACCTGGGCTCTTCCCCCGCCGCCATACTTCCAAGCGCTTCCAATCGGTTCCATATACAACGAGATCCGGCGCCAATCCAAATCGACCTCCTCCCGATCGGTGATAATCCTGCCGGTGATCTCTGCACCCGCCGCCAGCACCAACGTCAAGCCCTCGATATCCTGGTCGGACACGTCCACAACCGCGCTGGCCATCCGTAGATCCTCGTCTCCTTCCGAACGGGCCGTCAAACGATGTCTTCCGGGAAGAAGGCCCTTAACCTTGAATTCTCCCTGCCGATCCGTGTCCGCGCTCGGTTCCATCCCGGAAACGAGAAATTCGTCCGATTCCCTTCTCGATCTGATCCAGACCGAGTGAGCCGGCCTGCCTTCAGGCGTGAGCACCCGGCCGCTGATACCGTAGCTGCGGGCTTCTATCAAGGTGAAGTAGAATCCCCCGACTTCTTCCCCCGCCGCTACCTCCACTTTGGCCGCCTCCTGAGGATTCAGCACTCCAGGGTAGTAGACGGGAGGAAACGACCGATCCGCTTCTTCCTCTCGAGCATTGAGAGGGCGGGGCACCGCGCTCAAGTAGTAGCTTCCCGGCCGAATGTCGAAGAGGCGGAATCGCCCCCGATCATCGGTTTTGTCATGACCCGCCGGAACCAGCTCGCGCTCACCGCCATAGCTCTTGTATTCGCTCAACGTCACCGAGACCCGCGAGCGGGGTTCGTTGTAGGGATCCACCACTGTCCCTTCCACAACGCCGCCTTGAATCAATGGGAAGTCAATGCCGTCGAGGACCTCGCCCGCCGCCAGCGAAAGAGTGAGCGATCGGCGGCGTCTTCCCGATTGAGAGGATATCTCCCGGCTGTAGGATCGGCTGAGGTAGCCGTTGCGGCTCGCGCGCACCCTGTAGGAGCCTGCCTCAAGGTTCCCGATTTCGTATTCCCCCCGGCTATCGGTCCGAACGGTCCGAGTGAGAGGATCCCCTCGACCGCCCGTCGAATAGAGCGTCACACGCGCCCTGGCCAAGGGGTGCTCCCCCTCTGCGGCGAAGACCTGTCCCCGGATCGCTCCGGATTGCCGGTCTGCGGGCTCTTGATCGGAGATCGCAGGAATTTGAATCGGAGCCGGCTGACTGAAGGCGGCAACGCCAAGCAGCGAGCCAATGACCGCACCCCAAAAGAATTTTCTTGTATGCATGTCATCTTCCCTGGGTCCTGGAGGGTGAATGGCAGCCTGCAGGGCACACGATCAAGAGGAACAAGGGAGCTTGGCCCGGCACTTCTCCCGGCCTGCAGGCCCCCCTGGCAGATCCCTACCAACCGGGCGCGGCTTCCGTTCCCCAGTCCGCTGTCAGGCCGCAGCAATAATTGACGGTGGCGATGGTTTCGGCATCGAATCGCGCCTTGTCCTCCGGCGCCAGCAGCCCCTTCTCAACCAGGAACGTGTTGATTTTCCTCAAGCCCTCATCCCGCTTCGGACCCGCAGGCATCCCCTTTTCGAGAAAGGCCTGAAGTTTCAGGTAAAAGGCTCCCCACACCCTCAACCTTTCCCGATCGGGATGTCGGAACGTTGACGCCTGTTCGATGGCCGAAACGGCCCCGTGGTTGCCGTGCTTCAAGGCCGTCTCGTAGGCGGTCACCCCGACATCGTTCGGGAGGTTCGGGTTGCCCCCTGCCTTGAGCAAGACACCCATAAGGGCTTCAGGGGCCTCATAGGCAGCCGCATGAAGAGGCGTGTCCCCGTATTCATCCGGCAGGTTGGGATCCGCCCCGGCAGCCAGCAAAGTTTCCACTTGCCCCTGGGAGGCCGGGACCCTGCCGGATTGCTCGATGATTGACCTCAGCGGCGTGTTCCCGAAAACGTCTGCCGCATCGGGATCGATGCCGGAGTTGAGAACCTCCTTCAGCTCGTCGTTGCTGCCTGAAACTATCGCCAGGTTCAGGTCCTCGAACGTCGCCATGGGTCTCGGTTGTCTGCCTTCCGAGCCCTGCCAGGACAGGATGTGGGACACCCCGAAGATCCAGCCCATCAAACCGAACGCAACGAACACAAGGTGAATCACCGGCGTCATCCATTTTCTTCCGAAGATATCCATCGAGTCCTCCTCGGTTGGTGGTTTGGATTGGAAAGAAATCTTCCCTTACCCCTATAAACAGTCGAAACGGGCACTTATTACAATTTTTTTGGATGGGACTGCTCAGGACTGTCTGGAGCCTTTGGGCGATAAGGATTGAGTGCGTGCATCAATGCGGCGCTTGAGCAGATTGATGGCGCGGTTCATGCGGACGGCGACATTGCCGCAAGAGATGTGAAGGCTTTGGGAAACTTGCTTGGTCGACAACCCTTGGTACAGGCGCAGCTTGATAACTTGGCGGTAGGTTCCCGGCAGGAGATCGATCATTTCCCTAAGCAGGACAAGCAGCTCCCTTTCCTGCGCAAGAGCTTCAGGGCCCCGAGTCGGGGCCGCTTGGTCTTCGAGCGGGTCCTCGCGGCGACGGACTTGTTTGCTATGGAACTCCTTCGCCGTGTTGGTGACGATCTGATGAACCCAAGGACAAGCCTTGGGACCGTCAAAGCAGGCATGATTGATGGATTGGAGGATCTTGAACCAACTGGTCTGAAGAACATCCTCGGCCAGATCGTCGTCTCCGGCGACCCGCTTGGCGAGAGGCAAAAAGCGGCTTGCCTAAGTTTTGGGGTGGGCAGAACGTGGAAATCGCTAGACATCGGGTTTGCTCTTGCCTTCAGTATAGCTCACGGCCATAAGACCAACCCCACAGCAGAAAAAGCTTCGCCCCCTCAGAAAACCTACCGGATTGCCACCCCACTTGACGACCTCAGACTCAGGGTTGATACTCGGCTGACCTGTCGTCCGCCAGTATCCGTTCGGTCAAGCCGTGGGAGAACGGTCGGTCGGCATCCTCCTCCCAGCGATCAAGCCACATTTCGTCGGTGTCGCCGCTGAGCCACCAATGCACCCGCTGGACCACCCCCCGGACAGGCCAGCCGAGGGTGCTCGCCAGTCGCGAAACCCCTCTACACGGCTGGCGAACCGACCATATCGTTCCGACACCACGGGTCTCATCTCCGCACTCTGTCCCGAGTCCCGATGGAGGTGGAAGGGGGACGCTTCGTCGGTTGCTCGGTCGCCATTGAGCGCGAAGCTATAGGCCCTGCGCAGGACGTCGATCCCCACGGCTCGACCGAACAGTTACGTCCATGAACGTCATGGATGGTCCAATGGGTTCCTATTCAAAAAGAGGGATATAATGAGGGAACTGCAGCGGGCTGATCCGTAGTAAGTCTATTATAATTAATAGTTTATATTTGAGAGATTGCGGGCTGTGCAGCGACTTCCCGTCCTGTTTATCCTGTCTATCCTGTTCATCGATGTTCTCTTTTGTTTTTCTTCGTGTCCCTTCGTGGTCCTTCGTGTCCCTTCGTGTCCCTTCGTGGATGTCTTTTTTGCCTTTGTGGATTGAGAGCCACTCTTTCCTACCCCTGGTCGGAAATGCGGGTTAGTGGTGCGGGTTAGTGGTGGAAAAGAGGTGCCCGCCAGCCTATAATTGCGGTTGATTCCGACACTAGAGGAGCATCATGCGAGGCCGGCTTCCGGTGCGAACCGTTCAATGTCTTGCAGTCCTGGCTATCCTGGGAATTCCTTGCCTGGTCCATGCCGCCCCCGATTCCGCCGCCCGGGCGGCTCATGCCATCCTGCAGAAGCACTGCCTCTCCTGCCACGGGGCCGGCCAGATGTCGGGCCTGGACCTGAGGCAACGAGAGACCCTGCTGAAAGGAGGCAGCCGCGGGCCGGCCGTCGTCTTGGGCGATGCCACCCAGAGCCTGCTCTACCGTTCCGCCGCCCATCTGAGCGAACCCAAGATGCCCCCCGACAGCCGCCGGCCCTTGCCCCAGGGAGACCTGGCCATCCTGAAGGAATGGATCGAAGCGGGTGCCGTATACCCCGAAGCAGGCGCTGCGACCGGGGAACCCTCCTGGTGGTCGTTGAAGAAGCCGCGGCGTCCCCCTCTCCCCGAACTGGCTGAGACCCCGTCCAATCCCGTCGATGCCTTCATCCTGGCCAAGCTGCTGGAGAAGGGACTCGAACCGGCTCCGGCGGCCGACAAGGCCACCCTGCTTCGACGGGCCTACTTCGACCTGGTGGGTCTGCCGCCGACTCCGGCCCAGGCGGACCGATTCCTGCGGAACACCTCCCCCGACGCGTTCGAAGAGCTGATCGACGAGCTGCTGGCTTCCTCCCACTATGGCGAACGCTGGGGGCGGCACTGGCTGGATGTGGTCCGCTACGCCGACAGCGCCGGGTTTGAAGGCGACGTCTTTTACCCGAACGCCTGGCGCTACCGGGACTATGTGATCAAGTCCTTCAACGAAGACAAGCCCTACGACCGCTTCGTCCAGGAGCAGATCGCCGGGGACGAGCTTTTTCCGAACAACCTGGAGATGGAGGGTTTCTACGACATTTCCCCGGAAAAGCTGGAACATATGGAAGCCAGGATCGGAACCACGCTCTACACCTTCGGACCGGAAATCCAGGAATCCCACCTGGATTCCGAACGGTTGCGCTACGAACGGCTCACTGACGCGGTCGATACCACCGCGGCGGCCTTCATGGGGCTGACCCTGGAGTGCTCGCGCTGCCACGACCACAAATTCGATCCCCTCACTCAGAAGGATTACTTTCAGTTGCAGGCCGTCTTCGCCGCCAGTTCCCGCAAGACCATCCCCGTGGTCAGCAGCATGTCCACCGGTCATCGCCGTGACGACTACCACCGCATGATTGCCCTGGCCGAAGCCAGAGCCTCCTACCAGAGGTTCGAAACGCAGGTCAAGGACAGGGTTATCGCAATCAAGAAGAAGGACTACCCGCCCGAGGTGGTGCGCGCCTACGAGGTGCCCATGGAGGAGCGTACGGCCCGGGAGCTGGAGCTGGCCGCACCGCTGACCCAGTTCTACATGGAAATGAAGATCGAGGATCATCTGGCCGATGAGGAGAAGAAACGCCACGGGAACTACATCCGGAAGCTGGCCAGGGCCGCGCTGGACGTCCCGCTCACGGACGGTTCGCACCAGGTGAAATACGACGGATTCTTCGACGTGCCCTCGGCTACGGTTCTGGGACACCTCAAGCCCGAGCTGGTTCCGGACACCTACCTGTTGAACCGCGGCGAGCTGTCGCTGAAGAGAGAGATCGTCCAGCCGGGGCTGCCCTCGGTTCTGCGCGGCGGCAGTGTTCCCGACAAGCTGTCCATGGGTCCTCACGGCCCGCGCTACCGCAAACAATTCGCGCTTTGGCTGACACGCCCCACACATCCGCTCACGGCGCGGGTCATGGTCAACCGCATCTGGCAGGGCCATTTCGGACAAGGCCTCGTCCGCACCTCGAACGACTTCGGACGCCAGGGCGACCGACCCTCCCACCCCGAATTGCTGGACTGGCTGGCCACGGAGTTCGTCGACCGGGGATGGAGCGTCAAGTCAATGCACCGGTTGATCATGCTCTCGGACGCCTACCGGCGCGACAGCCGATTCACCACCGCGACCCACCGGCAGCACGATCCCGAAAACCGTTTCCTTTGGCGCATGAACCGCCGCCGCCTGGAAGGGGAGGCGGTGTGGGATTCGCTGCATGCCGTCGCCGGCAATCTGAACTCGACCATGGGAGGACGGCCCGCCATTCCCCCGCTTTCCAAGGTCGAAATGAGTTCCCTGCGCATCAAGCCCTGGTGGGCCGTTTCGGAAGACCCTGCCGCCGGCAGGCGCCGCGGCGTCTACATCCTGGCCCGACGCAACTTCACCTTCCCCATGTTCGACAAGTTCGACGTGCCCAACTCCTCGGTGAGCTGCGCCGGACGGGAAGTGACGACGGTCGCCCCCCAGGCGCTCTGGTCCCTGAACAACGACGCCTCCTTCAGGCAGGCCCAAGTGCTGGCTGACCGTCTGGTTGGCGAAGCCGGCGCCAGTCCCGGCGACCAGGTGGACCTGGCTTGGCGGCTGGTGCTGGCCCGGCCGCCGTCGGCTGAAGAAAGGCAGGAGGCGATCACGCTTTTGTCACAACTGGCTTCAAGCAATGGAAGTCAGGCATCGCACCCCTCCGGCGAAGATACCGATACTACGACCGGGCACAGGGACGCCTTGACTCAGCTTTGCCTGACGATGTTCAACTTGAGCGAGTTCTTCTACATCGATTGACACCGGGGCGGAACCGAAACGCGACCCGGATCTCCTCGGCTTGGGAGGAAAACCATGAATCCCTATTCCTGCAACCGCCGCGCCACCGTCAGTTCGCGGCGTGAATTCCTGACCCGTTCCGGGCTGGGGTTCGGCGGATTGGCCCTCAACTGCATGTTGCAGTCGGAATCGGCGGGTGCCGATGTCCCGGCCGCCGCGGCCTACAATCCCCTGGGCGTCAAGCCGCCCCACTTCGCGGCCAAGGCCAAGAGCGTCATCTTCATCTTTCTGCAAGGTGGTCCCAGCCAACTTGAAACCTTCGATCCCAAGCCCGAGTTGCAGAAACATGACGGCCAGTATCTTCCTCCCAGTTACTTGAAAAAGGGCATCGGTCTGGCCCAGATCAAGGCGGATGAATCCAAGCTGATGGGGACGCGGCGTGTTTTCAAGAAGCACGGCCAGTCCGGGCTGGAAATCTCCGACCTGTTTCCGAAGCTCTCGCAATTCGCCGACGACCTTGCGGTCATCCGCTCCTGCTACCACGAGTCCTTCATCCACGGTCCCGCCATCACCATCATCCACACGGGGTCCCTGCTGATGGGACAACCCAGCATGGGGGCCTGGATGCTGTACGGCCTGGGCAGCGAAACCGACAATCTGCCGGCCTACCTGGTGATGGCCGACGACTACATGCGCAATAGCAAGTCGGTGATCGGATCGGGCTTCCTGCCGGCCGTCTACCAGGGCACCGTGCTTTCCACCCAGGGAGCGGCCCTGGAGAATCTGCAGCCTCCCGGCCTGGTCACTCGGGAGAACCAACAGGCCATCCTGAGCCAGCTGAAGCAATGGAACCAGCGGCACCTGGCCGACCGCCCGGACGACAGCAGCCTGGCGGCTCGGATCAAGAACTACGAATTGGCATTCCGCATGCAGATGGCCGGTCCCGAATTGATCGACCTGAGCCGGGAACCCAAGCACATCAACAAGTTGTACGGCCTGGACACCAAGGAGACCGCCAACTTCGGAAGGATGTGCCTGCTGTCGCGCAGGATGGTCGAGCGCGGCGTTCGCTTTGTCCACCTCTACAACAGCGACTGGGACGGGCACGGAGAGTGCGACAAGAACCATCGTGAAAATGCCATAAAGACGGATGGCCCGGTGGCCGGTCTTCTGGCGGACCTGAAACAAAGGGGCATGCTGGAGAGCACCCTGGTGGTTCTAACCGGCGAGTTCGGGCGCACCCCCATCATGCAGGGCAAGGAGGGGCGGGACCACAGCCCCTACGGCTTCTCGGTGGTCATGGCCGGAGGGGGCATCAAGGGAGGCAAGGCCATCGGGGCCACCGATGAGCTTGGTTTCTACGCCGCCGAAGACAAGGTCCATGTCCACGACATGCATGCCACCATGCTCGAACTGCTGGGACTGGACCACCGCAAGCTGAACGTCAAGGTTTCCGGACTGGAAAAACGCCTGACCGGCGTCGGAGAGGACGGGAACCACAGCGTGGCCAAACGGCTGCTGGCCGGCTAACCGGCTCCAAAGTGCGGACCGGCGCCGGCGCGGTCGATCCATCGGTTCCAACTAAAATTAACTCGATGCGTTTCCCAGCTCTTTGTTTACTCCTGCTCTTCCCGGCCGTGCTGCTCGCAGCCGACGAGGAGCCCTTTTTCTACGAGGGGAGAATGCGGATACCCGTGGCCCTTGCCACAGCCGACGGCAACCGGCTGCCGGCTGCCCGCTATCGCCTGGAAGTCAAGGGCGAGGCGCCGGCCCGCAGGCTGATTTTCTCGTTGAACGGGACGGTCAAGGCGATGGTCAGGGAGGCGGCCGGACAGGATCCGGCGCTGGATTCCGCCGAGGTTCCGTTGGTGGGGACGCACCTGCTCCGTTCTACGGCGGTCAAGCTGGCCCCTGCCAAGGAGCGTCAATTCAGCCAGACGGGCATGGCCCGCTATCAGGAGGAGAAGCACCTCTGGGACGGAACCATGAGAGTCTACCTGTCCCCGAAGGATGGCGCCGTGTACTTCATTTTCCAGGAGCGGCGGAAAAAGCGGCACTGGAGCCGCTCCGACTTCAGGTTGCAGCGGACCCCCTCCCCCTGAAACCCCCGTTTCCGAGCCCAGGGAGTCACCCGGAATGCGGCACGGCATCTACCGGCAGGCAGTTGCGGCTGCGGCGACCATCACTCTGGCCGCCCTGCTATCACAGAACTGGGCAGAGTCCTCCACTCCCTCTGTCGCCTCGCGTCCCGGCGCCCGCAAGGCTTCCTGGTGGTCCTTCCAAAGACTCCGGCGGCCCGAAGTCCCCCAGCCAAGGGACGGGAACCAGCCTTCCAACTCCATCGATGCGTTCGTGCTGGCGAAGCTGAGGGAGAAGCGTCTCGAGCCAGGTCCCGCTGCCGCCAAGTCGGTCCTGTTGCGCCGCGCCACCTTCGATCTGTGGGGCCTGCCTCCGACTCCCGCCCAAGCCGAGCGCTTCCTGCGGGACGACTCACCCGATGCCTACGAAAAGCTCATCGAGGAACTGCTCGAATCGCCCCGTTACGGGGAACGCTGGGGGCAGCATTGGCTGAATGTCGTCGGGTACGCCGACAGCAGATCCGACACCGAGGACTACCATCCCAACGCCTGGCGCTATCGGGACTACGCGATCAAGTCCTTCAACGACGACAAGCCCTACGACCGCTTCGTCCAGGAGCAGATCGCCGGAGACGAGCTCTTTCCGAACAACCTCGAACTGGAAGGCTTCTACGACCTCTCTCCCGAGAAGCTGGAGCACCTGGAAGCCTGGATAGGAACCACCATTTTCGCCCTTGGGCCGGCAGGCCGCGGGGGGCAACTGGATGCCGAAGTCGCGCGTTACCGCTGGCTGACCGAAGTCGTAGACAAGACGGCGTCCACATTCCTCGGGTTGACCCTGAAGTGCGCCCGTTGCCACGACCACCGATCCGACCCTTTCTCCCAGGAAGACTACTTCGGGCTGCAAGCGATCTTTGCCGCCAGCCGGCCCTCAACCATTCCGGTCGTGGCCTCGACCACCCTGGGCCACCGCGACGAAGCCTACCATATGGCGATTGCTCTGGTGGAAGCCAGAGACGCTTACCTGCGGTTTGCAAGGCAGGTCAGGGATCGAGTCGTCGAAACCAGGAAACGGGACTATCCCTCGGAAGTGGTTCACGCCTACGAGATTCCCGTGGAAGCGCGATCCGCCCGAGAGACGGAATTGGCGGCTCCCTTGGCCCAATGGCACCGCGAGCTGAATATTGAAGAGCACCTTTCTTCTGAAGAGACCGAACGCCACCGGGAGTTGACGCGAAAACTGGCCAAGGCGGCCGTGGCTATTCCTGCCAAGGGATTGGCGCACAAGGTTGACTACGATGGGTTTTACGATGTGCCGTCAGCCACGGTGCTGGGTGGAGTGAAGACGGAGTTGATTCCTGAAACCCACCTTCTGAACCGCGGGGAGCCGGCACGCAAGAAAGACCTCGTCCACCCCGGTCTGCCCCTGGCCCTCAGGCATGACGCCGTCCCTGCCAAGATGTTCCGGGAACCCAATGGCCACCACTACCGCAAGCAACTGGCCCTCTGGCTGACTCGGCCAAGCCATCCCCTGACGGCCCGGGTCATGGTAAACCGCATCTGGCAGGGTCACTTCGGACAAGGCCTGGTGCGCACTGCCGACGACTTCGGTCCCCGGGGCGACTCCCCCGCCCATCGGGAACTGCTGGATTGGCTCGCCTGCCGGTTCGTGGATCAGGGTTGGAGCGTGAAGTCCCTGCACCGGCTGATCATGCTGTCGGACACCTATCGAAGGGACAGTCGTTTTTCCACGGCCGGCCACCGGCGGCAAGATCCCTCCAATCGCTACTGGTGGCGCATGAACCCGCGCAGGTTGGAAGGCGCCGCCGTTTGGGATGCCATCCACCAGGTGTCAGGGGCCCTGAATCTGAAGATGGCGGGTCGGCCGGCAATCCCGCCCCTGGCGGAAGTCGAAGGAACCACCCCTCGAATGAAGACCCGCTGGCCTACCTCGGACGATCCAGCGGCGGGCCGGCGGCGCGGGGTCTACCTTCTGACTCGACGCGCGCCTCCAGGGTTCCAACATACGACTGCCGCCCCGGCCTTCAACGGCTGCCCTGCCAAGGATGCCGCCAACGAAAGTCCTCCAGCTTTCTGGAAACTGAACCACAAGGGCCTTTACCAGCAGGCCCGCAATTTGGCTTCCCGTCTGGTGCGAGAGGCGGGGAATGACCCCTCCCGCCAGATCGATCTGGCTTGGCAACTGACCTTGGCGCGGGCTCCCAAGGATGAAGAGAAACAGGAAGCGCTGAACCGGTTGAATCGACCGGCCTCGAAAAATCAATCTCTGCCCGAAAATGGATCCCTCCGGGAGGGTCCGGGTTCGCTAGATCCTCCGCAAACCGCAGCACTCGCCCGTCTCTGCCTGAGTCTGTTCAACCTCGAAGAGTTTGTCCGTATCGACTAGCTCGGCTTCACCTCAGAAGGTAATGACGGTCTTGAGGGCTTGGCTCTCACCCCTGGCCAGGGAGGTCATGACTCGAGGGGTTTCATTCAGGCGACAGCGACCCTCGATGAAGGTTGCCAACTCCGACTTGATGTCGGGCAGAATGGCGACAGCCTTCGCAAAGTCGCTCCGATCAAAACCGTAGGTCCCGACCAGGCACACCTCGTTGCTGACCGCATCCTGCAACGGCAATGAGACTTCCTTGGCAAGATTCCCGATCAGCAGAAGAGTTCCTCCGGCTTCCACCAGGGACAGGCACAGGGAGAACGACTCCCGCGTCCCGACGGCATCGATCACAACCTCCGGTCTTCCCGCCAGGAGGGATTCGACTTTCCGCGCTTCCCCGGCCGGGTCTCCGGAGGAAGCCACCGGAACGGCCCGAGCCCCGAACTCGGCGGCGCGACCGGCCTTCTCGGCCACCGTGTCCAGCACCACCGTCCGGGAGAGTTCCCTGGCACGCGCCATCAGGACTGCCGCCAGCCCGATGGTCCCGGCGCCGACGATGGCCAGCCGCGCGGGATGCACCCCAAGCCTCTCCAAACGCCGCCACCCACGGGTCACCACGGCCAAGGGTTCGGCCAGGAGTCCGATTTCGGGCGGAATCCCCGAAGGAAGCGGAATTGCGTTCTCTGCCGGAACCGCCAGGAACTCGGCCATGGCTCCGCGCTTGGCCAGGTTGACGCCGATCATCTTCTTGTTGAGGAAGGAGGGGTCTCCCTCATCGGGGTCCGGGGGCGCATGGGCGATGATATTGTAGATGGTCACAGGGTCGCCTATTGCCGGAGAGCGGACGCCCTCTCCCCGGGCAACCACCTCGCCGGCAGCCTCGTGCCCCATGACCATGCCGGGCGCCCGCCGGCCGCTCTCCCCGGTGAACCCATGGACGTCGCTGCCGCAGATACCGACCGCATTCATCTTGACCAGGACCTCTCCTGGCGCCGCTTCCGGCTTGGGCAGTCTCTCCAGCTTCATGTCCCAGGGAGCATGAAACACCACGGCTTGCATGAATTCCGGCATCGACGTCTCCAGAGGCGGTTGAAACCCACAACGGTTCGGGACTCACAGTTTAACCCATTACGTGTAACCCATTACAACTTGACTCGCTCCCGGGATCACAGTAGCCTGAACTGAATCGGGTGACGGAGTTGCCGGCAGCCCCTTTTGAAGACCGAACGGACCGGCGATCGACCCGACAGGGAAGAACGACCCTCGCAAGAGCAAGGCTTTTCAGGTGATCAAGGAATGAGAAACGGAATTCCAAAGACTGCGAAGCGCGTGGCCGGTGTGCTCGCGGTGACGGCGATTGCACTGGTCGGAACACTTCAGGCCCAGTTCGACTATCGAGCCAAAGTGGTCAAGATCGAAGACCTGACGCATGACGTGCGCCGGGTCGGAATGGAGTTGGAAGAGTCCGAGGGATTCTCCTTCACCCCCGGACAATACGTCTTTGTCAGCATTCCGGAGTACTATATCAAGCAGTGGAACCAGAAGTACGGCACCAAACACGAACAGGTCTTGCGTCCATATTCCTTCGCCTCCAGCTCCAGCAAGCTGCCCCGGTTCGACTTGATCATCAAGTGGGCCCGTCCCCCTCGCGACAAGGATGTTCCCCCGGGGATCGCGTCCAGCTTCGTACACCAGCACCTGAGAATGGGGGATGTGCTCGAAATCACCGAGCCCATGGGAGATCTCTACCTGCGCGCCGACACTGGCGAGCCCATCGTCATTGTGGCCGGCGGCTCGGGCGCGGCGCCCTTCGTTTCCCTGCTGGAATATTTTTTTGAAAGGGAATTCGACAAGAACAACGAGATCTACTTCTTCTTCGGCGTTCGAAGCAAGCGCGATCTCTTTCTTCACGACCGCTTCCTAGCCTGGGACAAGAGCAAGCCCCGGTTTCACTACATCCCCGCCCTGTCCCATCCTCGACCGGAAGACAACTGGGAAGGAGAGACCGGTTATGTCCAAATACCCCTGGACAAGCGCATCGAGGGACCTACGGGCGCTCACGCCTACCTCGCAGGTCCCCCGATCATGATCAAGTTTGTTGAAGAGGTGCTCCGATCCAAGGGAATTACCAAGGACCGGACCCACTACGACGAAATCGAAGCCCGGTAGCGCAAGCCCTCATTCCTCCACCCGCTTGGCGTCCGTGGCTTCTCCGACCTACCACATCGAACCCATTTCCCTCACCTGGGACCCTCATCAGCTCGTACGGGCGGCCGAGCCCGGAGGAGCGTTGCTCGACAGCGGACCGGGTTACGGCTCCTTCGGCAGATTCTCGTTCTTTGGCTGCGAGCCGTTCCTGACTGTGACGGCACAAGGTGCGTCGGTCCGGATCGTTGGAGAAAATCGCCGCCAGCTCATGAACGGCAACCCGATTGAGGTCCTCTCCCGATTGATTCGGGAACAGACGGTTCCCACGGAGACGCCGGCGAGCCACGTTTCCCACCTGCCTTTTCGGACCGGGGCAGCCATCGGGTTCATTTCCTACGAGTTGGGCCGCTTCATGGAACCCTTTCCACGCCGCTCCAAAGAGAACCCAAGCCTGCCCGAGCTGCAGTTTTTCTTCTATGACGCCTTGCTGGCACACGACCACAGCATGAACCAGACCTGGGCCATCGCCCGTAACCGGCCCCGGGCCGGAAAGCGGTTGCAATCCACTCTGGACCGAATCCAGCAGGCCGATCCGACGAGCTCCCGGCCGCACCGTCCCAACCGATCGAGCCGGGAAACCTGGAACAGCAGCCTGACCTATGATGGCTACTCGGCGGCGGTGAGAAAGGCCCGGCGTTACATTGCCGCCGGAGAGATCTACCAGGTCAACCTGTCGCAGCAACTGTGGTGCCGCTGCTCCCTGACGGCGCCGCAACTCTACCGGCGGCTGCGCCAGACCGGAGCCTCGCCCTTCGGAGCCTACCTTCAGGGAAGGCATTGGACAGTTCTGAGTCTGTCGCCGGAGCGGTTCCTGCGCTACTGGCCCCGGCAGGGTCGAATTCAGACCCGGCCCATTAAGGGGACCCGGCCCCGAGGCGCCTCGTCCGAGGAGGATCAACAGCTCCGGCAAGCACTGTTGCAGAGTCCCAAGGACGCCGCCGAGCATGTCATGATCGTGGATTTGGAACGCAACGACCTGGGACGGTTGGCCTGTTACGGAACGGTGCGGGTCAGTGATTTCCGCCGACTGGAGACCTTTCCGACGGTCCACCACCTCACCTCCACCATCGAAGCCAGGCTGAGACCGAATTGCCGATTGGAAGATCTGATTCAGGCCACCTTCCCCGGCGGGTCCATCACCGGAACTCCCAAAGTACGCGCCATGCAGGTCATCGACGAACTCGAGCCCCAGCCACGGAGCGTCTACACGGGAAGCATCGGCTACCTGGCGTTCGATGGGAACCTCGACCTCAACATCGCCATTCGAACACTCATCCTGAAGGACGGTTGGGCCCGTTACTCGACGGGTGGCGCCATCGTGGCCGATTCCCGGGCCGATGACGAATACCTGGAAACACTCCACAAGGCGCGCCCCTTTCTGAGCGCCTTGAATCTGGGTGAGCCTTCACACCACGGCCTGAAGGGGCCCGTCCGCGACCGCCAACGTGGATTGTAGATTTGTGGATCGAAAGCCGACTTTCCCTGCCATTGGCGGGAGAGGAAGGCCGTCTGAACCGCGACCCCGGTCGGTTGCTAGCCGCCAACCTTTCCCTTAATATAGGACCATGATCCGCTTTGAAGAGGTTTTGGCCAAAGTCGAGCGATCCCATCCTTCCGACGACCTGGAGGTGCTGAGGAAGGCCTATCGCTTTTCGTCCAACAAGCACGATGGACAGTCCCGTGAATCGGGTGAGCCTTACTTCAACCATCCTCTGGCGGTGGCCGACATCCTGGCCGATATGAAGCTCGACGCCAGTTGCGTCAGTGTCGGACTTCTCCACGACGTTGTGGAAGACACGGTCGTTCCTTTGGAGGAGATCGAAGACAATTTCGGCAGAGACATCGCCAACATCGTCAACGGACTCACCAAGATCAACCAGTTTCACTTTTACTCCAAGGAAGCCCGGCAAGCGGAGAATTTTCGCAAGATGTTCCTGGCCATGGTGGACGACATCCGGGTCGTCCTGGTCAAGCTGGCCGACCGGCTCCACAATATGAGGACTCTGGAATTCCTTCCGTTGGAACGGCGGCAGCGCATCGCCCAGGAGACCATGGAGATCTACGCTCCCATTGCCCATCGGCTGGGCATGGGCAAAGTCAGGGGCGAACTCGAAGATCTTGCCTTCGCCACGCTGGAACCCGAGGCGCATGGGCACATCAAGCATGAAATCGAGCAGAAAAGGAAGGTCCGACAGAATCTGCTGGAGGAGATCAAGAACAGGCTGACCCACCAGCTCCAGGAACACGAAATCCCCTGCACCCTGGAATCCCGTGTCAAACGAATCTACAGCGTCCATCAGAAGATCAGACGCCAGCGGATTTCCATCGAACAGGTCTACGACCTGCTTGCCGTGCGCATCATTACCGGCTCGGTCAGAGACTGCTACGCGGCTCTGGGCATCATTCACAACCTCTGGCAACCGGTGCCGGGAAGAATCAAGGACTTCATCGCCATTCCGCGACCCAACATGTACCAGTCGATCCACACCTCGGTCATTGGCCCCCAGGGGCAACCCTTCGAGGTGCAGATTCGTACGGTCGAGATGCATCGGGTGGCCGAGGAAGGCATCGCCGCCCACTGGAAATACAAAATGGGCCGCGGCATGGACGACAAGGACGACCAGCGCTTTCTCTGGCTGCGCCACCTGGTGGAATGGCAGCAGGAGATGCAGGATCCCAGCGACTTCCTGAGCACCCTCAAGATCGATCTCTATCCCGAGGAGGTGTACGCCTTCACTCCCAAGGGCAAGGTGATCATTCTTCCGCGGGATGCCACCCCGGTCGACTTTGCCTATGCCATCCACAGCGAAGTGGGGGCATGTTGCGTCGGCGCCAAGGTGAATGGCCGCATCGTGCCACTCAGATCTCGACTCAAGAACGGCGACATCGTTGAAATCCAGACTCAAACCGGCCACGTGCCCAGCCGAGACTGGCTGTCATTCGTCAAGACCTCGCGGGCGCGCAATAAAATCAGACACTATCTGAACGTCAGTCGCCGAGAGCGCGCCATAGAGCTGGGCAAGCGCATTCTGGAAAAGGAGGCCAAGCGACTCAAGCTCAACCTGAAGAAACACATGGGAGATGGGTCTCTGCTGGCGGCGGCCAAGCCCTACCGGTGCGATAAGCTGGAGAAAATCTACTCCGCCCTGGGCTTCGGCAAGATCTCCGGGCGAATGCTCCTGAGCAAGTTGGTTCCACCGGGCGAGTTGACTGGCGTGGCAAAGGACAGACCCGGCAAGTTCACCTCGGCCGTGAAGAAAGTCTTCGGGCTGTCTACGGACGGTTCCCTCAAGGTCAAGGACATCGACGGCCTTCTGGTCTATCGGGCCAAGTGCTGCAACCCGATTCGAGGCGAGCCCGTTGTCGGCTACATCACGCGGGGCAAAGGAGTGGCCGTTCATGCCAAGCGCTGCGCCAACGTAGGCAACCTTCTCTACGAAGCCGACCGCAAGATCGATGTTTCCTGGACCGGAACGGTCGGAGCAACCTATGCCGTCAAACTTTCCATCTCGGTGGACGACAGGCAGGGAATGCTGGCGGAGATCACTTCCCGCATCTCCGATATCAAGACCAATATCAAGAATATCGAAGCTCAGGCCTTCGAAGACCGTCACGGACTCATTCACGTCACCATTGAGATCAGCGACCTGAAACACTTGGAGAGGGCGGTCCATTCGATCAAGAAGATCAAAGGCGTCAACGAGATCGCCTGGCGATAGTCCGAGCCCGAGAGAAAACCATGACAACCACCATACGCACCGAAGACGCACCCGACGCTATCGGCCCTTACTCTCAAGGGGTCAGAGCCAGGGCATCCGAATTTCTTTTTCTTTCCGGGCAGATCGGACTGGATCCCCAAACCGGTGAACTGGTCCCGGGAGGTATTGAGGCCCAGACCGAACGGGTCTTGAAAAATCTGGAGGCAGTCCTGCGGGCCGGAGGCGGTTCACTGGATCAGGTCGTCAAAACCACCATCTATCTGACCGACATGGACGAGTTTCCGCGGGTAAACCAAGTCTACGGGAAGTTCTTCGGTGACAGCCTTCCCGTCCGGGCTGCGGTGGGGGTTTGCTCTTTGCCTAAAGGGGCTTTGGTGGAGGTCGAAGCCCTGGCGGTGGTGGGGTGATTGCGCCCTCACACGGGAACTGACCAGCGCTTTAATGAGACTTCACAATACGCCCGGACCGAATACAGGAGGCACACACTCGAGTCCGCCTGCGCCTTCCGTCAATCACGATCCGCACGCGATGCAGGTTGGGGTTCCATCTTCTCTTGGTCGCGTTGTTGGCGTGGCTGACATTATTCCCAAACATGGGAGCTTTTCCACAGAGTTCACACCGGGCAGCCATGACAAGTCTCCTTCAAACCAGGTTGCGAGTCCGAGAGGATAGCAAAAGCCCCCGGCGGGGTCAAATTCCGTCAAGCCGAACCTTATTTCTGAGACAGGACACCAGATGTTGACCCTCGGCATTGAATCCTCCTGCGATGAAACGGCGGCCTCCGTCCTGGAGGACGGCAGTCGGATCCTCTCCAATATCGTGGCTTCTCAGGAGGATGTCCACAAGCGATATGGAGGAGTGGTCCCCGAGTTGGCTTCACGGCGGCACCTCGAAAACATTTCCCCTGTCGTCAAGGCCGCTTTGGGCGAAGCCGGAATCCGACCTCAAGATTTGGACGGTGTGGCGGTAACTCAGGGACCCGGACTGGTCGGTTCGCTGCTGGTGGGGATCAACTACGCCAAGGCCCTCTGTTTCAGCCTCGACCTTCCTCTCGTCGCCGTGCACCACCTGGAAGGACATATCTTCTCCGTACCGCTGACCCTCTGGCAGGAGCCGGGGCAGGCAGAGGCAATAGACCTGAAAGCGCTCCTTCCCGCTCTGGCCCTGGTCGTCTCGGGGGGACACACCAGCCTGTACTGGATAGAGTGTCTGGGTCTTGGCGTTCAGGAGGAGGCCGGCTACAGGCTCTTGGGACGGACACGAGACGATGCGGCCGGAGAAGCCTTTGACAAGGTCGCCAAACTCCTCGGCCTCGGCTACCCCGGTGGAGCCGTAATCGAGCGGCTGGCCCGGCGTGGAAACCCCCAGGCGGTCAAGCTGCCCATCCCTCGCATCGACAACGGAAGGCTGGATTTCAGTTTTTCCGGAATCAAGACCGCGGTACTGCGCTATACCCAGAAACACCTCAGCCGGGAGCTGGCTGTTCGGAATTGGAAGGGAGAAAAGGCCATACCCCGGTCCGTTCTCGATTTGGCCGCCAGTTTCCAGCACACCGCCATCAAGATCCTCGGAAAGACACTGCTCGAAGCCAGTGACACCTGCCAGCCCCGCTCCGTCATGGTGTCCGGTGGTGTGGCCTGCAATCGGGCCCTTCGCCAACACCTGGAGGAATGCTTCAGAGATCGTCGTTTGCCGGTCTTCTTTCCCACCCCCATCCTGTCTACCGACAACGCTGCCATGATTGCGGCGGCGGGTCATCCCAAGCTATTGAAGCGGCAGTTTGCCGGTCTGAGCATCAACGCCGACGCCCGCTTGAAGCTGGTCTGAATGCAATTGAGTTTTCCATTCGATTTCAGTAGATTCGAGTCATGGCCGCCTTACTGACGTGCATCGAGGAGAACTGCCGCAAAGCCGTCTCCGCCATGTCCAAGGAATACGTCTGTCCGGCTTGCGGAGGACTGCTGGACGTGGTCTACGACTTTCAATTCGACGACCCGGAGAAGATCAAGCAGCTCTTCCTGCGGCGGCGCCTCTCCAACCATTTCCTCGACCTCAGCGGCGTCTGGAGATACCGGGAACTGCTTCCATTCTGCACGGATTTTTCCAAGGTGGTGTCCATGCAGGAGGGCAACACTCCCATCTACACGGCTCCACGCTGCGCGGAATATGCAGGGCTGAAGCAGTTGCACCTCAAGCACCAGGGACTGAATCCGACCGGATCCTTCAAAGACAACGGCATGACTGCCGGAGTCACCCAGGCCAATCTCCTGGGTTCCAGAATGGTGGCCTGCGCCAGCACGGGAAACACCTCGGCCTCCATGGCGGCCTATGCGGCCCGCGCCGGCATGAAGGCCGTAATCTTCATCCCCGACCAACAGATCGCTTTCGGAAAGCTGGCTCAAAGCCTGGACTACGGGGCTCTGACGCTGCAGTTGGAGGGAGATTTCGACGAATCGATGAAGCTGGTCAAGGAAATCACCCAGGAGACCGACGTCTACCTGCTGAATTCGATCAATCCCTTTCGGCTGGAAGGACAAAAAGCGATCATCATCGAGATGCTGTGTCAGCGCGGCTGGAGAGTGCCCGACCGGGTCGTGGTTCCCGGGGGAAACCTCGGCAACAGCGCCTCCTTCGGTAAAGCCATCAAGGAATTGCACGACTTGGGCTTTATCCGGAAGATGCCCATGGTCACCATCATCCAGGCCCAAAGGGCCAATCCTCTCTACCAGACACTGATCTACCATTCCCCCAGGCTGGTGCGTGTCGAGGCCCACACCCTGGCCACCGCCATCAAGATCGGCAATCCGGTCTCATGGAAGAAAGCGGTCCGAGCCATGGACTGGACGCAGGGATGGTGCGATTTCGTCACCGAGCAGGACATTGCCGACGCCAAGGCCATGATCGGCAGGGACGGCATCGGTTGTGAACCCGCCTCCGCCACCACCGTTGCCGGAATCAGGAAATTGATCCGGACACGGGAAATCGATCCCGAGGAAGACGTGGTGGCGGTCCTGACCGGCAATCTGCTGAAGGACCCCGACTATGCCACCAACTACCATCAGGATTCCCTTTACGAAGAAGCAACCTACAGGAATGAGCTGCTGGAGAAAAAGGGAAAGGTGCGTTCCACTTTTGCCAATGCCCCCATCAAAGTCAGAGCCGACAAGGAAGAGATCCTGAAGATTCTGAAACTCTAGCCAGAGAGGAACTATGCTGACTCTAACGACCCAAACCGTTCTGGTGTCCCTCACCCTCCTGTTGGGCCTCGCTTCCGGAACTCCTGTCCCCGGACAGCCGGAAGGCGAGCCTGCCGCTGCCGCCGACAATGCCATTGTCACCATTGGAGATGAGACGCTTACCCAAGCCCAGGTGGTCGACATGCTCCGACTGCTTCCGCCGCAACAGCGTTCCCTCTTCTCGAAACCCTCGGGAAAGCAGGCCTTTGCCGACTATATCGTCCGTTCCAAGCTGTTCAGCCGGGAAGCGAGGAGACGTGGCTGGGACGCTCGCCCGGAAGTCGAGCAGACCATCGGCCAGTTCCAGGCCAAGCTGGAAAAAAACCAGTTGAGGGGGCTGCCGATCAAGGACGACGAAGACCGGAAGCAAGTCCTGGGACTCTTCAAGGAGAGCCTGCTCATGAAGGTGGCGGAAAAGGAGTTGAAGGAGGAATTGGCAGTCTCGGCCATGGAGATCGGGAGCTATTACCAGGAAAATGCCGCCGTCTTCGACATGGTGAGAGGCCGCCGGCTGGTTGTCCGTTCGGAAGCCTCCAACTTTTTCTTTGGCGACAACAGACCAAAGGACCAGACCCTGTCCGACGAAGAAGCCAGAGCCAAGGCGGAGAAGCTGCGCCGGGAAATTCAGGAAGGAGCGGACTTCGAGGTGATGGCCGCCAAGCACTCAGAGGACCCGCTGACTTCCGGCGTTGGCGGAGACACGGGCATCGTGCGTCGCGGACTGCCCAACAAGACCCTGGTGACTCCTCCCGAGGTCGACCTGCTGTTCAGTCTGGAGCCGGGGGATCTCAGCCCGATTGTGGGAACGCCCATGGGATTTGCTTTGCTGAAGTTGGAGGAGAAGCGAAAGATGAGCCTGACCGAAGCCCACCCGGAGATCGCGGCGCGCATTCAAAATCAAAAGCTGGAGGCCTGGTACCAGAAACTGCGAGGTCAGCTCCGCATTGTTATCGATCCCTCATTTTTCGAAACCTGGGTCGATTTTGACGCCCCGGCTAAAGCAGCGGAGTGATGCGTGCTTCCAGTTTCCTGATATCGTGGGTCTCCTCGTTCCTGCCCTCCACGAATCGACCCACGATGTTTCCCTTGCGATCCACCAGCACCAGGTAGGGAATGCTGAAGTTCGGGCGCTGGGGGGACACCTTGAGGTAATTCATGGCGATGGAAAAGTCGCCCAGGAGGATCGGATAGGTCAATCCGTACTTCTTGATGTAAGGCTCGACATCCTTGGCTTTCCCCCGATCATGGGAGATACCCAGGACTACAAAACCCCGATCCCTGTACTTCCGATAGAGTTTTTCCAAGAGTGGGTTGGTGCGCTGGCAGTCCGGACACCAGGTCTGAAAGAAGGCCATCAACACCACCTGTCCCTTCAGGCTGGTTGACTTGATGACCTGGCCATCCCAGGTGGGCAAAATGAAGTAAGGGGCGGGCTCCTGCCCCGCTTTCTTCTGCAGCGGCCCGGCTGAGGAAGCCCCCGCGGCGCACAAGGCAACGGCCAGACAAGTCACAAGCACCCATCGATTACGCATCAATCCACCTCCGATCGACCGTGGGACCGGTCCCGATTGGGGTTTTGGGGGCAAGGAGGAGACGGCGTCACTACCGAAGCGCGGGCACCGAGTGGATCGACCCGGGACCCTTCCCCGAGAAATCAGCCGCCATTCCGAACCACACCGACCCTCGTAGCATATCCCATCCCATCCTTCGGGGCAACGGTGCCAAGCCCTCTGCCGCTCGTCCTTTCCTGCACCAAAAGAAAAAAGACAAAAAAGAGTTATCCACGAAGAGACACGAAGAACGACGAAGGGCCACCAAGGCGCTGAGGTTAACCGTGACGGGGAACCAAGGTCGCGACGGGATTATCGATTTCCGATTGTTTCACTCTCGAGCCTTTTGCAAAATTCAGCAGCGGGACCTTTGCCGGAAATGGCCACAAAAGGCACAAAAACACAAAAAGAGCAGACCACTGAAAGCCTGCAAGGCGTTGACTCCCGAACATGTCGCACAAGTTCCGGGCTATCTGTGTGCATCCGGTCAACGCGACGCCATGGGGATCAACCTCGGATCGTCAAGACTCGAAATCAAGAAATTCGTTTTGTGACTTTTGTGCTTTTTGTGGTGAACTCCCTTTTCCACCAGGTCGCACCCGACTATTGAAATAGGCAGAACATCACGATTGCCGGCAAAACGACCTGTCCCACTGCCAAGTTTGCAAGAGGCTCTCTCGCATGATCTGCACGGCAGGGCTGCGGCCCGGCAACCCGACACGCTCTCTTGAGGAGCAAGAGTGAATGGGAGAACGCCCACCCGGGAGCGCGGGCGCCTCGCCCGCATAGGACTTGGCGCCACAGTAGCGAACCCTGCAAAGGCCGGTTTGGTGCACTGTTCGAAGGAATGCCCCTGGATCGCAGGCTGCTTGCACGAATAAGGTTGCGGGCGGGACGCCCGCGCTCCCGGGTGGGCTCCCTCCCATGACGCAGTGACACCAACGTCACAATATTGCAGATGCACCCAGGCGTCGCTCGTCATTGAAGGAGCTCCATCCCTATTCGTGTCTATTCGTGTTCATTCGTGGTTCGCCTTTAATGAGGATTGGGTGTTTTCCTTGAATGATCCGCGGGGCGGGGCCAGGTGTTCTGTCTCAGAAAAGGGTTGCCTTATTTCGGAGTGCAACGGCGCTGATTTGCTGAAACGCAAAGGGTCTCTCGAGCCTACCGTTTCCCTGTGGGACCTCCATTGGAATGGTATACTTCGCGCCATGATCAGGCCCCTTGGCGAGAAATGCGGGCTCGCCGTATGGTTGACGGGACTGCCGGCTTCAGGCAAGAGTACCCTGGCACGTGAAGTGGCGCAGGCGCTCAACCAAAGGGGGATTCCCTGCTACATTCTGGATGGAGACATTCTGCGGCAGGGCCTCAACAAGGATCTTGGCTACAGTCCTGAAGATCGTCGAGAGAACATCCGGCGGGCCGGCGAGGTCGCCAGGGTGCTGGTGGATGCCGGCCTGTTGGTGATCGCGGCCTTCATTTCCCCCTATGCGGAGGACAGATCCCGCGTGAGAAGCCTTTTCGCAGAGGGCCGCTTCTGCGAGATCTTCGTGGACTGTCCCCCTGAAACCTGCGAGCAAAGGGACCCCAAGGGACACTACCGCAAGGCTCGGACGGGCCGCCTGAATTCCTTCACGGGAGTCAGCGCCCCCTACGAAGCTCCGGCCTCCGCAGATCTGGTGGTGCCCACGGGCAAGCTGACCGTCGCTGAATCGGCGCGACGCCTCCTGGAGTTCATTCTGGACAGATCCCCAATAGGGCAAACTGCTGGAGAGTGAGGGTGACGGCCACCGCCGCCTGGTGGCTTGCTGGAACCCCGGGCCGTTGTCCCGGGGGATGATCGTTTAATAATCCTTCCCCCCGGCAATGCCTTGGTTTTGGGGAGAAATTCAGTCAATCCCGCTTCCTGTCGTGATAGAAACCGATTTCACCCTGATCCACGCCGACCGATTGAAGGTCCGATGCACCCTCCGCATTCCCGACGGCAAGCGGACTGTCAGTCCGGTCCTTGTGGCCCATGGTTTTCTGGGATTCAAGGACTGGGGATTCTTTCCCTACCTGGGCCGGCGACTGAGCGAAGCCGGATTTGCCGCAGTCACCTTCAACCACGCCCTTTCGGGAATCGACCAAAATCCCTGGAAGATTGACGACCCGGAGGGATTCTCCAGGAATTCAACCACCCAGGAGCTGCGGGACTGGGACCTGGTGATGGATGCCCTCTTGCTGGGGAACCTGCCGCTGGCGGATAGAATGCGCCTCAACGCCGTTGGAGCCGTTGGACACAGCCGTGGGGGAAGCTACGCCATTCTCCATTCCCGCCAGGCGCCGCAGATAGCATCGGTCGTCACTTGGGGAGCCATCGGCACCTTTGACCGATTCGACGCCGATACCCGCCGTCGATGGCGAAACCAGGGGTATCTGGAGGTTCCCCGGGAGAAGCACGAAACGCCCCTCAGAATGGCGGTCGCCGCTCTGGAGGCGCTGGAGCGCAATGATCACCGCTTGGACGTGCTGAAAGCGGTGAGAGAGGCGACCATTCCGGTCATGATTCTGCACGGTCGCCAGGACCGCCGGGTACCGTTGTCCGAAGGTGAGCGCCTGTGGCAATGTGCCGATTGCCGACTCTGCCGATTCCATGTCATCGAAAATGCCGGCCACACCTTTCAGACCCGTCATCCTCTGAAAACGCCTTCCCAGCCCCTCCTGGAAGCGGTTTCCAAGACCGTGGACTGGTTCCGGAACACCCTGCCGCACTAGCCCTATTTCTCATCCGGCCAGAGCCCATCGGTAGACGTGCTCGAAGTGGTCGGCAAACCTCACGCACAGACCCTTCCTCAAGTAGTCCGGAAGTTCCTCGTAGTCCTTGCGGTTGCCTTCGGGAAAAATCAAGCTGACCAGGCCGGCCCGCCGCGCCGCAATCACCTTTTCCCTGACCCCTCCGATGGGCAGTACCCGGCCGGTGAGTGTCAACTCTCCCGTCATGGCCAGACCCTGCCTGGCCGGCTTGCCCTGGATCAGGGAGACCAGGGCCGTGGCCATGGTGATTCCGGCGGAGGGGCCGTCCTTGGGAATTGCACCGGCCGGAACGTGCAGGTGAACGAAGTGGCGGTCAAAAAATTCGACATCGCGGGACAGCTTCGACATGCGGGACATGACGTAGGAGTAGGCAATTTCGGAACTCTCCACCATCACCTCTCCCAGTTGTCCCGTCTGCTTGAACCCCTTCCGATGGCTGGCCACAGCCGTCGCCTCCACCTGCAAGGTCACGCCACCCAGGCTGGTCCAGGCCAGGCCGGTCACCACCCCGGGGGCATGCGGTGCGAGTTCGTCCGCCCTGTGGATGGGTTTTCCCAGGTAAGCTTCGATATTCTTGGGGGTGACCACAATCTTTTTGCTGGAGTCCTGCGATAGCTCCAGCGCCGCCTTGCGTGCGATTTTCCTGATCAGATTCTCCAGGCTGCGGACTCCAGCCTCGCGAGCATAGCCATCGATCATGGAGGTGAGCGCCGCCTTGCGAATGCCGATCCGGGTCCGAGTCAAACCGTGGTTGCGGATCGACTTGGGAATGAGGAAGCGCCGCGCAATCTCCAGTTTCTCTTCCAGGATGTACCCCGACAGCCGGATCACTTCCATACGATCCAACAGTGGCAGTGGAATCGTATCGGTTCGGTTGGCCGTTACAACAAACAGGACATTGGACAGATCGAAGGGAACGTCCAGATAGTGGTCTCGGAAACTGCCGTTCTGCTCGGGATCCAGAACTTCCAGCAGGGCCGAGGCGGGGTCACCGCGAAAGGAAGCCCCGATCTTGTCGATTTCGTCCAGCATGATGACCGGATTGGAGGTGCCGGCGGTCTTGAGAGCCTGGATGAATTTCCCGGGCATCGCGCCGATATAGGTGCGCCGGTGCCCCTTGATTTCCGCCTCATCTCTCATGCCACCCAAGGAAAAGCGATAGAAGCGGCGACCCAACGCCGCGGCAATGCTCTTGCCTACGGAAGTCTTTCCCACCCCCGGAGGGCCTGCCAGGCAAATGATCGAACCCGAGATATCCCCTTTCATCTTGCCCACGGCTATGAATTCCAGGATTCGTTGCTTGACGTCCTCCAAACCATAATGGTCGCGGTCCAATACCTTTCGGGCCCGGCTCAGGCCGTAGGAATCGCGACTGTATTTCCCCCAGGGAAGCACCGTGAGCCACTCCAGATAGTTCCGGGTCACCGTATATTCCGGAGAGGTGGTTTCCAGGATTTTCAGTTTGCCCAGTTCGTCCTCGATCACCCCCTGGGCGTCGCGTGTCAGCTTCAGCGACTCCAGGCGTTCCTCGAACTTTTCGATCTCGGTAGTTTTTCCTTCCTTCTCCAGACCCAATTCTCTCTTGATGGCCTTGAGTTGCTCCTTGAGAAAAAACTCCCTTTGCTGAGTGGAAATCTTTTCCTCGATTTGCGTGGTGATCTTCTTTTGCAGCCTGGAGAGATCCAACTCTCTTCGCAGCAAGGTCAGCACCCGGTCGATCCGGTGGCGAACATCGAACGTCTCCAGAATCTTCTGCAGTTCCCAACCCTCGGCCGTTGTCAGATGAGCCGCAAAGTCGGCCAATTTCCCCGGATCCTCCAAACTGGATCGGCTCAAGAACAGCTTGATGGCCTCGGATTGCAGCGGATCCAGCTTCACCAATTCCTTGAGACTGGAGATGATTGCCATTGAGTAGGCCTTGAGCTCGAGGTTGACCGAGAGTTCCGGGGCGTAGTGATATTCCACCCGGGCGAACAGGCCCGCTTCTCCCAAATCCATGTCTTGGACAGTGAAACGTTCCAGGCAGTTCACCAGCACATGGGTGATCTCCGGCTCGACCTGGACGGCTTTGACGATCTTGGCCGCCACCCCGACCCGAAAGAGGTTTTCCGGCCTTTCCTCGGCCTCCGGGTCTTTGAAAAGCACCAGGCCCAACGTCTGGTCGGAGGAATCCGCCGCCCGCTTTATCGCAGCCAGCGGCAACTTTCCCGTGACTTCCAGCGGAACCGGCAGTCCCGGGAAAAACGGCCGCGGCCTCACCGCCAGGATCGGGATGCTGGCAGGCAAGAGCTTGGTGGCCAGCACCAATCCGGAATCCTCTTGCCCGGATGGCCCGGAGTCGGTCCCTTTGTCCGAATCGAGGATTCTGCCGGAGTGTTTGCCGTTGGCAAGGGTATCCTCGGTATCGGATTTTGGCTTTCCGTCGCTCATCAAGTTCCTCCGCAGGTCGGCTCGCGGATTCCCGGCCGCCCTGGCCCGCATTTCTCGCCGGGTCGCTGGATCCATCTTAACAAGAAGTCCTTGGCTGTCCGTTGTTTTTGTCCAAGGCCGAGGTTGCTTGTGCGGCTGTTTCAAGAGCTCCACCATGGATCCTCCGAGGCCGCCGCCTCGCGTTGGGGGCCGCCCGGCAGAGTCCCTATCTGCAAGCCTTCACAATTCGGCCGACAACCCGCTGTTGACCAGCGGCATTTGGTGAGGTATCCAGCGAGCGGTTGAGAAATAGGGCTAAAATACCTGGCTGAAACAACCTCCTGCGCCGGGTGGCGGGAAACCTGCGGGAAACCCGCTCGTAGTCAAGTATGAGCAGACGGTTTGTTTACATTGAAAAGGGCTGAACATCACGTTTGCCGGCAAAATGACCTGCCCCGCTACGAATTTTGCAAAAGGCTCTCAGGTTAACCCTCGCCTATGATCACCGATCTCCCTTTGACCGCGGGGCCGGAATCGATGGTTCCGGCAGTCCTGGCGATCTCGGTAGCTCTGATCACCCGGAAGATCTTTCTCGGACTTGGAATCGGTGTGGTCGCGGGCGCTCTTGTGGCCCAGGGAGGAGACCCTGGCGGCTCCCTGGCAGCGATCTACCGCTATCTGTATTCCGCTGTCTTCGACCAGAGTCATTCCGCCATCGTCATCTTCTCTTTTCTGGTTGCCGCCACGGCCACCATCCTGACCGACAGCGGCGCCGCCACGGCCTTGATTCTTCGACTGGGAAGGCTGAGCAGCCGGCGACGGAGTGTCATGGGAGCAAGCTGGTTGGCCGGATTGGTCGTCTTTTTTGACGACTATGCCAACTGTCTGGTTGTCGGAAAGTCCTTTGCCCCAATTTATGACCGCTGCAGGATTTCCCGTGAAAAACTGGCCTATATTGTCGATTCCACGGCCGCTCCCATCGCCTCGATTGCGGTGATTTCCACCTGGATCGGCTTCGAGCTGGACCTCATCGGCAAGGCCCTGCAGGGCCTGCCTGCAACCGACTCCGCATTCTCTGTCTTTCTACAGTCCATCCCCTACCGCTTTTACAGCATTTTTACCCTGGCCTTTGTCGCCTGCATTGCCATTACCGGCAGAGATTTCGGGGCGATGGCCCGGGCGGAACTCAAGGCCGCCGCACGATCGCTACCCCAACGGGACCCGCAAGAGTCCGCTCCGGATCCCAGGTTGGCCTGGCTGGCCTTGACGGCCATCGGCCTCCTCGTCCTGGCGACCCTGGTAACCCTCGTTCTTGTCGGATGGTCCAGTACGGTCGGCGCCGGAAAACCGATCACCGTTCTGGAGATCATCGGCAACTCGGATCCCTTTCAATCCATCCTGGTCGGCTCAGCCACCGCCTTCGGTTTTACCGTTCTGGCCTTTCTTAAACTTGGAGCCCACTCGATGCGTTTCCTGTCGCGGTCCGTCGGCACCGGTTTTCGCTCCATCCTGGGAGCACTGACTGTTCTCTATCTGGCCTGGACCCTGGGCAATGCACTGGAGGAAGCCGGAACGGCCGCCTACTTTTCCTCACTGATGCAGACCACCGTGCCCCCCTGGATCCTGCCCGGCCTTTCCTTTCTCCTGGCGGCAGGCACGAGCTTTTCCACGGGATCGTCGTTCGGAACCATGGGGATCCTGATCCCCATCATCCTTCCCCTGGCCGTCGCCCTGGGCACAGGCAGCGACGGGAGCATCCTCTACGCCGCGACCGGATCCGTCCTGGCCGGCGCCTCCCTGGGCGACCACATGTCACCCCTTTCCGACACTACAGTCCTGTCGGCTGCCGGCGCCGGGGTCGACGTCGTCAGTCACACCCGAACCCAACTTCCCTATGCCTGCACCGTGGGGATCGTGGCTCTGTTCTTGGGGTACCTGCCGGTGGGCCTGGGGATATCCCCCTGGGTATTGCTTCCCTGCGGCATCGCCGTTTGCATGTTGGTCGTTCGATTCCTGGGCCGTCCCCTTCCTTCTAAACCCGTTCCAGACGTGCGTACTTGACCAGGAGCTTCTTCAGACCGTGGCGGGGGAAGAGCACGGTGAGCTTGCAATCGTCGCCTTCGCCCTGGCAACGGACCACACTGCCGATGCCGTAGGTGCGGTGCCGAACCCTGTGGCCCTGCTTGAAGCGGCCGACTTCAATCTCCGTCTTCCTGGGAGCCAGGTCGATGCGCTTCCCTCGCTGCCTGTAAAATTGCCGAATGCTGTCGGCATCGTTATAGGTGGGTCCGTCATAGCTTTTCCTGACAGACTTGGGGGCTCCCCAGGTTTTCTGCAGGAGATCGGGAGGGATCTCGGAGATGAAACAGGAGGGCTCCGTCCGGTTGAAACTCTCGCCCCCCAGGAAACGACGAAACTTGGCCCGGGTCAACAGCAGCTTTCGGCGGGCCCGGGTCAGAGCGACATAACAGAGCCGGCGTTCTTCCTCGAGCCCTTCCTGATTCAGAAGCGAGCGGCTGTGGGGAAAGAGGTCCTCCTCCAGCCCGGCCAGGCAAACCAGCGGGAACTCCAATCCCTTGGCGGCGTGAATGGTCATCAGCGTCACCGTGGCATCCTCATCGAAATCGTCCGTGTCTGAAACCAGGGCGGCATGATCCAGGAATTCCCGCAGATTTTCACCCCGATTCTGGCTGTCCCGCGCGGCAATCACCAGTTCCTGCAGGTTCTCCAAGCGGGAGCGAGCTTCTTCCGTGTCCTCGGCTTGAAGCCACTGCCGGTAACCGGACCGATCCAGGATGATCTGGATCAACTCCGACAGGGGCCTGGTCTCCAGCTCGCTCCTGAATTGGCGAATCTGCATGCAAAAAGGAGTCAAGGCCTTCAAGGCCCTGGCGGGCAGGGTCTTCTTTTCGACCGCCTGCTCCACCACCTCCCAGAGAGAGAGATTCGAGTCCCGGGACTCCTTTTCCAGGGCGTCGACGGTCACCCTGCCGATGCCGCGCGGCGGGGTGTTGATCACCCGCAGAAGGCTGACGCGGTCGTGCGGATTCAGGGTCAGATTGAGGTAGGCCAGCAGATCCTTGATCTCCGCTCTCTCGTAAAAGCTGAATCCCCCCACAATTGAATATTTAACACCGCAACGCCGGCAGGCCTCTTCGAAATAGCGCGACTGGAAGTTGGTCCGGTAGAGTACGCCCACCGGCTCATTGCGTTCGGACCGTTGGTGAGCAAGGATCTGTTGAACCACAAACAGCGCTTCGGCCTCCGGATCCTCGGCTTCGTAATACCCGATCAGGGCTCCGGCAACCTGATCCGTCCAGAGCTTCTTTCCCTTGCGAGCCCGGTTGTGAGCGACCACTGCGCCGGCGGCGGCCAGAATGGTCTTGGTGGAACGGTAGTTCTGCTCCAGCTTGATCACCCGGCTCGCGGGATAGTCCTTCTCGAAGCTCAGGATGTTCTGGATGTCGGCTCCGCGCCAGCTATAGATGGACTGATCCTCATCTCCCACCACGCAGATATTCTGACGGGATTGGGTCAACAGCCGGATCAGTTCATATTGGGGCCGATTGGTGTCCTGGTACTCATCCACCATCAGGTAGGCGAAACGATCATTCAGACCCAGCCTGACGGCTTCCTGGCTCCGCAGCAGCTCCACCGTCTTCAACAGCAGGTCATCGAAGTCCAGCGCGTTGGCTTGCCGCAGCTTCTTCTGGTAGAGATCGAAGACCAGCGACAGCCGCTCGCCCTTGGGATCGTAGGCCTGGGCATACAGCTCGCGGGGACTTCGGCCGCGGTTCTTGGACTCGGAAATCCGGGAAAGGGCCCACCGCGGCGAAAAAGCCTGGTCGGACAACTCCAATTCCTTGAGGCAATTCTTGATCAGAGTCAACTGGTCGGCCTGGTCGTAGATCGAAAAGTCGCTCCCATAGCCCAATGGGCCGATGTTCGGACGCAGGATCCGTACACAGAACGAGTGGAAGGTGGAGATGTGAGGGTCGGCCCCACGCCCGCGGCGCAACAGAGCTCTAACGCGGATCTTCATCTGCTCCGCGGCCTTGTTGGTGAAGGTCACCGCCAGGATTCGATCGGCCCGGACCTGCTTGTTTTCGATCAGATGCGCAATTCGGTAGGTAATAACGCGTGTCTTGCCGCTCCCGGCTCCCGCCAGGATCAGCAAGGGGCCTTCGATCGTTTCGACGGCCCGCAACTGTTCAGGATTGAGTTGTGTTTCCAGTCGCAGCATGGAACAAGGGGATGGGAACTTGAAAAAAAACCGGGCAAAGGAGGGAGCGAAAGCCCGACCAGCAGGATCGGTCCCATTGTAGAAACCGGCCGGTCAAAAATCAATGCGGCATTACCAACTGCCGATGGGGACTATCTTTGCCAGAAGGCAGGGGTAAATATGACGAGCACCGTGTAAAACTCCAGGCGCCCGGCCAGCATGCAGAAACTCAGAACCCACTTGGCGAACGCCGGCAACCCCCCATAACCCTCGACCGGCCCCACGTTCCCCAATCCGGGACCGATGTTGAACATGGCGGCGGCCACGGCGGCGATGCTGGTAAAGACATCCACGCCGGAGGCCGCCAGCAGGATGCAACCCATGAAGTTGACCAGAAAGGATAGATAGACCAGATTCAGAAGGCTGCGGACAGCCGTTTCCGGAATTACCCCTTTGCCCACACGAACCGCGAACACGCCGCGGCGCTCGACCATGCGTTCGAATTCGCGAATCACCACCTTGTAGAGCAAGACCATCCGAGAAGTCTTCAGTCCTCCTGAAGTCGATCCGGTACATCCACCCATAAACATGAGCGCCAGCAGCATCAACTGCGGCAGGGGCAGCCACTGGGCAAAATTGTCCGTGGTAAAGCCGGTGGTGGTGGTGATGGCCGTCACCTGAAAAAGGGCTCTTCTGAAGGCCATTGCCGGAGCGTAACCACTCTTCAAGGCCAAAATGGCAGCGATCACAAGGCTGGACGAGACCACTATGAAAAGCAACGTCCTTAGCTCGAAATCGGAAATAAATCGCCTGGGACGACGTTCGACCCAAAGACGGTAGTGCAGAGTAAAGTTGATGCTCCCCAACAACATGAAGGCGACAATGATGTATTCAATCAGCGGACTGTCAAATGCCCCGACACTGGCGGTTCGGGTTGAAAACCCTCCCGTGGCCACTGTGGAGAAGGAATGGCACAAGGCGTCGAAAGAACCCATTCCCGCCCAGCGGAGCGCCAGGTACTCCGCCAGGGTCAAGAAAACATAGATCTTCCAAAGCGCCTGGGCGGTATGAGCAATTCGAGGCTTGAGCTTTTCCGACCTGGCTCCTGAAAACTCGGCTCGGTACAACGTCATTCCACCCATACCGAGCAACGGCAGAATGGCAATCCCGAGCAGCACGATCCCCATGCCTCCCAGCCAGTGGGAAAAGCACCTCCAGAATTGCAGGTCCCGGGGAAGGCTCTCGATGTCCCTGAGAATGGTGGCGCCACTCGCCGTAAACCCGGAGGTGGCTTCAAAGAAAGCGTCGGTGAAACTGGAGAAATAGGCAGGAGAGAAATAAAAGGGCAGAGCGCCGAAAAAGCTCACCGCCAGCCAGACGCAAAAGACCAACAGCAGCCCCTCGCGTCTGTTCAAGTCCCTGGAGGGACGAGGAAGACCGAAGAAGAGGGCGCCGCCGATTCCGGCGGTGACCACGGCGGCATAGGCCAGCGGAGCCGGACCGCCATGACTCCAAAGGCTGAAAGCCAGAGGAACCAGGAGGGTGCCACTGAGAGCCAGCAGGAACTGACCCAGGATATAACCGAGGGCAGCGGGCCGTATCACACCCATTCCCTTCGGGCGTCAGCCAGGAAGGCGGACTCAAGCAGCGGAACGGTACTCTCCAGGGTACAGAAGATGACCCGGTCTCCCGCCTGAATAGTGGCTTCGCCCCTTGGGACCACCACCTCGCCGTTGGGCCGAGCGATGGCGCCAACGATGGCGCCGCGGGGAAGACGAACTTCTCGCAAGCTTCGGCCGACGTATTTGGAGCCCTCGGCCGCAATCAACTCGATCGCTTCGGCCTCCTCCTCACGAAACGTGGTCACCGAGAGCACTCGACCCTTGCGCACAAACTGAAGGATTCGGTCGACCGCCGCCAAGCGGAGGCTGACGGCCGTATTGATGCCGAGACGCTGCGCCATGGGAAGGTAGTTCAGCCGATTGATGAGGGCCACCACTTTTTTTGCGCCCAGCTTTCGAGCCAGCAGGGAAGCAATGAGATTGTCCTCGTCATCGTTGGTCATGGCCAGGAACGCTCCCGCGCCCTCGATGTTTTCTTCCGCCAGGATCGATTCGTCGGTGCCGTCCGCGTGGAGGACAACCGTCTTGCGAAGAATCTGAGAAATCCTCTCGCAGCGGGCGATATCCCGCTCGAAGAGTTTTACCGACACGCCCCGGGGTTCCAACAACTCGGCCACCCGGATGCCTACCTGCTTGCCCCCCACGATGTAGACCCGATCCAGGGACTCCTGGGTTTGAAGCCCCATGAACTGACACACGGGCTCCAGTTCGTCGGCCGTGGTGACAATGTAGACGTGGTCCCCGGGTTTCAGAACCTCGGCTCCATGCGGGACAATGACCTGTTGTCCCCGGAAGATCAGGGCGATGAGAGAATTCTTGGGCGGGCCGGCGCGATCCAGGTCCTCGACCGTCTTGTAAGCGACCCAGCTCTTCTCCTCAATGTTCATTCCAAAGAGCTTTACCCGACCCTCGGCAAAGTCGATCACGTCGGAGACGCCGGGCAAGCGCACCACTCGCAGGATGCGATCGGCAATCTCGGTTTCCGGGTGAATGATCAGGTCGATGTGTAGTCCGGCTCTCTGGAGTATTCTCCTCCAGTAGTTGACTTCGTGGGTACGGAGCCGCGCCACCTTGTACTTCACGTCCGACTCCACCGAAGCAATCAGACAAACAAGGACATTGATCTGATCCTGACTGGTCAGTGCAATCAGCATATCGGCGTTGCGAATATCCGCCTCGTGCAAGGTGCGTATACTGGCGGCATTGCCATGAATCACCTTGGCGTCCAGCATTTCTTCCAGTTGGTGGCAGCGGTCGAGGTTCTCCTCAACCAGCACCACCTCGTTACCCTCGCGAATCAAGCGCGCGGCAACGAGCGAAGCGGCCTGTCCGCCGCCGGCAATCAGGATTCTCATGGCCTTGGAAAGTGTCTTTGAAGGACAACCAGCAACGAGAAGTCTCTCTGGCTGGAGTGGTACACGGCTTACCGATATTGGAAGGTGGTTCTACTGACTGAATATATATTGAGGAATGCCGGCGAGGAATGTCAAGGACTGTCGGCCGAAGTCAATCGGGCGATTTCCAATGGCTTGCACCCGCGGGTTACGCCCACGTTTAAATGCGGCAGCGGGAACTCTGCCGGGAATGGCCACAAAAGGCACAAAAAGAAAGGCAGACCATCACGTTTGCCGGCAAAATGACCTGCCCCGTTGCGAATCTTGCAAGACGCTCGCGGGTCAAAGGCGGATGTTATAGAAATAGGTGAACTGGAGGGTGAGACGATCCCGCTTGAAATCGCCGGGAAAGTTGGGGAAGGGCTCCGACAGCTTCAGGGAGGAAATGGCTGACCGGTCGTAGGGAGAAAAATTGGAGCTGCGCACGACTTCCAGTTCTTCAAGACTCCCGTTTCTGCGAACATCGAACACAATCACCACCACCCCTTTGAGGCCACTTCGATACACCTGGGGAATCACCGAGTACCAATTTTTGCGGACCCTGTAATAGACCGCCGTCAACCACGGCCCGAAGTTGACCCCCTGAGTATCCGAAAGGATGGTAGGCCGCTCGACCGAGAAGTCCGGCTGGCGTCTGCCGAAGTCGGCCCCGGTGCGACCTTCACCCTGGCCTTCCCTGGCTTGCCGGCTACGGATACCCCGCCCTACCTCGGAACCAGGCGCCGTCCCTCCCGGGAGCCGCAATCCTGCGTAGAGATCCTTGAGGCTGGATTTGAGGCCCTTCCCTTCGGGGGTAGCTGCAGGGGGGCTGGATGACTCGAAACTGCCGGCTTTCTTGCGGTTCCGTACCTCGGCTTGCCCATCGGTTTCCGCGCTCAACGACGGTTGAGGGTCGGGAAGCGATGATTGGGGGGGGTGGGGATCGGTGGGTTCCGGAGGTCCGGGCTCCTCGGCGATCGCGGGTTTTTCTGCCTGCTTCAGGCGGGGGTCGGGTTCGGGAACCCGAAGAGCCTCGGGGTTGACCTCGGCGGTGCGAGGCCGAGGCATCCGGCTTGTCTCAGGAACCTCCGACCTGGCCGGAGGCGGCACTCGCAGGGCTTTTTCGTACTCGCTGGGAAGAGCCAGAAAACCCAGCCGCTTGGCCCCATCCTGATCCGGTGGTTCGGGGGGGTCGGGTGGCGGCAGGATGTCGGGACCCAATGCCACCCAGATGACAAGCAGCAGGTGAGCGACGAGCGACATCAGAAAAGCTTCACGACTTCGCTGACCGGTTTTCTCGCCGGGAGCCGGCGAGAGCAACCAACGCGGTTCGTCCTTTTTCATAATTCGGAAGGTGGGGCCGACCCCTGCCGCCGGTGAGGCAGCGAGAGCAAACTGGCGTGCTCTTGAATCTTCATGGCCACCCCACGAGCCAGAGCCAGGGCCGCCCGGCTGCTTTCGGCCGAGACCTCCGGCGGCCTCCTGGTCCGAACAGATTGCAGGAAGGATTCCAATTCGGCCTTGAGCGGTTCCGTCCTGGCCGTCTCGATCCTGCGAGGCAGAATGAGGGGTGGCTCACCCGCCGGTCGATTCTCGACGCTCAGCACCACCACATCCTGCCGTGAAAAGTCCAGGGATACGTATTGGCTCTTCTGAAAGAAGCGCAACTTTCGCACCTTTTCCGTACTCACCCGGCTGGCGGTCACGTTGGCGACACAGCCGTTGGCAAACTCTATCCTTGCGTTGGCGATATCCACTTTGTCGGTAAGGATGGGCAAACCGACGGCACTCACTCTTTCCACAGGGCTGCGCACGAAATCCAGAACCAGGTCCAGGTCGTGAATCATCAGATCCGAAACCACATCGATATCCAGGCTGCGCGCGGCAAAGACCCCCAGACGATGCACTTCGAAGAAGAGGGGCGACGTCAATAGCTTGCGGGCTGCCACCACGGCAGGATTGAAGCGCTCCAGATGGCCGACTTGCAGGACGCGGCCGTGCCGGTTCGCGGCTTCGATCAGGGCATCGGCCTCAGCCAGCGAGGAGGCGATCGGCTTCTCCACCAGCACATCGACTCCCCGGGTCAACAGGTCTATGCCGATCGATGCATGCTCCCGAGTCGGGGTGGCCAGACTCACGGCGGAGACTTCACCCGACAGAGCCTGGTAGCTGTCGTAAGCCCGGGTGGAAAATTCGGCGGCAACCGCTCGGGCCGTCTCCAGGTTCTTGTCCACCACTCCGACGAGCTCGACGTTCTCGAGCTGCGAGAGAACCCGAACATGCTGCCGTCCGAGGTAGCCCGTTCCGATGACCGCCGCCTTGACCTTGTCCATAGGCAGATCACTCGCTTGCGGTAAACCCGCGGGCCGACACGGCGCCGCTCCCCTCGGACTCGTCCGGTGAGTCCTGGGGATCGAAGGCAACGACGGCAATCCCATGCCCATCGGCAACCTTTATCAGTTCCGCTCGATCGAGGAGCAACGTCTTGCGCGCGTCGATTGCCAAAGCCGACGCATGGACCTCGGCCATCAGCCGAAGGGTGGGCACCCCGACAACCGGAACGTCAAAGCGCATGTCCTGCCGGGGCTTGCTGACCTTGATCACGGTCACCCGCTGATGGCCGATAAGGCCGGCCGCCCGACGAATGGTGGCGTCGGTGCCTTCCATGGCTTCTACCGCGACACAAGCCTGGTCCCTGACCACCACCGATTGACCGATATCCATTCGAGCCATCTCCTTGGCGATCCCTCGACCGTAGTGAATGTCTCTGATCTCCGTATCGCTGGGAGGCCGCCTGGTCAGCACCCCGGGCTCTGGAATCAGCGGTTTCAGGAAAGCCGTGGAATCGATCAAGTGAATCCCTTCCTGCTCAAGGACGTCCGCGACTGCTCCAATCAAGGAGTCGGTGTTCCTGGAACCCAAGCTCATCAAGAGTTTCAAGAGCTTTCGGTCCGGCACGATCGAACTGAAAATCTGCTTGTGCTTGACCTGACCCGCCATCAATGCCTGATCGACACCTTCGCTCTTCAAGAGCTCGATGAGCTTCCCAAGCTGGCCGAGGCTGATCCAATGGGTCTTGAAGCCTGAATCGGCAATCCGCGGAAAGGCTTCTTCCTTGATGGCCACCACCACCACATCCACGCCCAGGCTGCGCGCGGCCTCCAGCACCAGGAAAGGGAATTGGCCATTGCCGGCAATGAGGCCGTAGCGGCGCCGGTTCTGCATCGGGACTGACATGTGGGGAGTATTCAAGTCCAATCGACCGGCCGGGGCTTGGTCGTCACCGGACATGGGATTCACCGACAGCTTCTGGACGGCTCCGGGCGGCATCGTCCAGGGTGTTCCGGAGAATGGGAAGGAGCGTCAAGCGCTCCCGGATCACTTGATGATTCCCCGGTCACTGGTCTGAATAAAATCGATTAGTGCCTGTACTTCCGAGTTGCCGGAGAGGTCCTGCTTGAGTTGATCCAATGCCTGGGAGGTATTGAGCCCCGATTGAAAGAGTACCCGATAGGCAGCCCGAATCGTCCTGATGGAATCGGCCGAGAATCCGCGGCGCTCCAGGCCGATGACGTTGACGCCGTAGTTCTTGGCATCTCTGGCGCTCACCGTCTTGGAATAGGGAAGGACATCCTTGGTGATGACGGAGTAGCCGCCCACGAATCCGTAGATTCCCACCCTGCAAAACTGGTGAACCCCCGAAAAAGCCCCAACGGTGGCGTGGTCGGCGACGGTGACGTGTCCTGCAAGCGTGGCTGCATTGGCCAGCAGAACATGGTCTCCCAGGAGACAGTCATGGGCAATGTGGCCGTAGGCCATGATGAAGTTGTGATTCCCAATCGACGTCCGTCCCCCTCCCCCAGTGGTGCCTCGATTCACCGTGACATACTCTCGAAAGGTATTGTGGTCGCCGATGACCAGTTCGGTTCGTTCCCCGCCATACTTGAGATCCTGGGGTGGAAAGCCAATGGAGCAGAAGGGAAAGAAATGACAATGGATCCCTATCCTGGTCGGACCTTGAATGACAGTGTGGGCATCTACCCGACAATGGTCTCCCACAACCACGTCGTCTTCCACGATCGCGTAAGGGCCGATGGACACCTCTCGGCCCAGGGAAGCCTTGGCGCTCACCACCGCCGTGGGGTGAATGCTCATTGATTCCCCCGGTCCACAATCGTCGACAGGATCTCAGCTTCAGCCACCCGCGCCCCATCCACAAAGGCTTCGCCGCGAAGCTTTCCCAGCCGGGGTTTCAACCGTAGCACCTCCACCACCAGCTCCAGCCGGTCCCCGGGAACCACGGGCCGGCGAAATCGAGCCTTGTCTATTCCGGAAAAGTAGACCAGTTTCTTCTCTCGATCCGGAATCTCGCGAAGCACCAGGACCGCCGCCACCTGGGCAATGGCCTCGATGATGAGGACCCCCGGCATGACGGGAGTCCCCGGGAAGTGTCCACCGAAGAAGGGTTCGTTCACCGTCACACTCTTGAGTCCGACGATTCTCTTGCCGGGTTCCAACTCGGTGATCGCATCCACCAGCAGGAATGGATATCGGTGCGGAATGATCTTTTGTATCTGATTGGAATTCAAGAGCATCGGTCTAACCCCCGAGTCCAAGATCGCCCAGTCTGGGTGGGAGAAGAATATAGCACAGGCATCCTCGGACTCTGAAGGGTACGAACCGGGAACATGGATTACATGACGCTCAGGAAGCGGGCACGAGGCCTTGTGCAAGCCTCAAGAATCACTCCCCCCTTGAGGGGGAGTCGGCGAGACAAGGGCGAAGCCCGCCGTCGAGCCGGAGGGGGGAAACGCCACGTCCCGTGAGTGGATATCAGCCAGGCCCGGACAGCGGTGCGTTGGCGGTGTCCTTGGAGGGATTGAGGGCTTCTGACAGGTCTCATGGCGCACACTCTGCCAATTGAAAAGCACGCCACTCCGGACAGGGGGACGGGGGTCCCCCTCCGGCGTGCTTGTCTTCCCGACGGGTCCATCCGCTATTGGGCGGGTGGGGGAGTGGCTGGGGGACTGCTGGGGGAGGTCTGGGACAGGTTATACCGCTTGATAATGTCCGCGGTGATGTCCACCGAACTGGCACTGAACAGAACCTGGCTGTTCTGGCTGGATGAATTCAGAATCAGGTAGAAGTTGTTCTCGCCCGCATATTTTTGAACCTCGGTGAGTATCTTTCTGCCGATCCTGTTGTAGATTTCGGTCCGCAGTTGATTCAAGTCCCTTTGAGCATCTTCGTTTGCCCGCTGGAAATCAATCTGCTTTCTTTCCAGGTTTCTACCGAGGGCCGCCTGCGCCTCCTGGTTCAAGGTGGCTCCCTGGCGTTGAATCTGAGCCTGAAGATCCTGGATTTCCTTCTGCTGCTTGGCCAACTCTTGCTGTTTGGCATCTGCCTTCTTCTGCAGATCGGCCATGGCGCTCTTTCCCTCCTCCGACTCGAAAATGGCGCGGTCGACCTGGAGGACTCCCACCTTTACCATCTCCTGGCCCTGGACCTGCAACGGGCCGATCAGACCAAGTAGAAGAACAGACAAGAATGCGACGATCCCTCGATGCTTCCTGATCATGACACACAGACTCCCTAATCGCTGTTTTTGCGTTGCTCAACACAAATGATACGGCCCTAGCTTACCAGTCCTTTCTCAATTTTTGAAGGGACTCGGCAATTCTATTCAGCCACGACCAGGGGAAGATCGACCGGCACGGCCACCAGGAACCCCCCGGTGCGCTCGGTGCTGGTTATCAAGGCCACCGCAATCATGGGCTGGGCCGTGGGAGAATCGATCTCCAATGGGCCGAAACTGCTTCCCAGACCAAGGTCGCCGAGAACATCGTCGGTTACGTGAAAACCGTTGGGCGGAATCTGGATGCTGCCCATCAGACCGGTCTCTTCGCCGGTCTCCCTGTCCCTGGCCCGAATACGGGCGGCTGCGCTGAGGCTGCCCAGGTTCATGATGACCAGCTTGGTCCGGAAACTTCCCTGGTTGGTGGATGAGCTGAGCAGCAGTCTGGGCGAACCCTGGGAAACCCCGACCTGCAGGGACGGATCCTGCGTTTCGTTGTCGATCAGGGAAATAAAGCTGTTGAACGGCTGGTCCGAAATCACCCGTAGCGAGCCCGAGGTGTTGGTGACTGCGCTGGCCTCCATCACGAACCTCAGGACATTGTTGATTTGCAGGAACCCCCGAGGTCCGACCGTGGCCGTACGCTGCCGGCTGCTCACACCCTCCTGATTCCCCCAGCTTATGGAAACCGTGGCTTCCTGTTCTTCCAGGTTGCGGATTCCAAGATTGGTCCGAAATTGCGAGGTGTCCGAGACCAGGGGGAAGTAATTGATGAATCCCATGGACACGATTTCGATGGCATCTCGGGGTGGATTGGCCACCAGAAGGGTGTTGTCGTTGGGATTGGCGGAAATGTGAGTGGGATTCGAACCCACGAAAACCGACGACGTGGTGAGCTTGCGGAGGGTCGCCGGATCGATCAGGCTGAACGTTCTTGCCTCGGGCAGCAACGCGGCGACCAGGCCGGTCTTCGAGTTGATGGCGACAGACCTTGGAGAGATGTTCAACGCCACCACGCCCGCCAAGGTTGCAGGGTTGCCGGAGGTATCCAGCACGGCGACGGCCCGGCCGTCGCCAAGGGCAACCACGGCCCGTTCGTGTTCGGGGCTCATCGAAATTTCCAGGGGCCCGCTGCCCAGGAAAATGCTACCCCTCGGGATAGCGATATTCCGTTCGAGGTTGTACTGGACCATCTGCAGGCTGGCGTCGCCGTGAGTGGCCACCAGGGCCAGGTCGTTTTTCTGGTCGTAAGCGACGCTGATGGGGTTGGACCCGACGGGGATCGGCGCCGGCAATACCGGGGTATTGGTGTCGAGATTCAGCAACTCCACGCTGTTCCCGTTCAACAGGGCGATGATGGCAATGTTGTTTTCGGTGTCAATGGCGACGCTCCGCGGCCCGGACTCCGGCCCTCCGACCGGAACCACCGCTTCAGTGGCCCGGCACTCATTGTCACTGTCATCGTCGCTGGCCAAGCATTCATGATTAAGATTGACGATGGAGACGTTGTCGCTGCCATTATTGACAACCACCGCCCTTCCGGTGACTTCGTTCACCGCCACCTCCAGAGGCCGGACCACCGACATGGTCCCGCCCTCCTCATCCAGGAAGGGATTGCCGTTACCATCCACATCCAGTGGGATTCTCTTATAGGTAGGAGCCCCCTTGCTCAGGTTGACCACGTACAACTCCCTGGAGTCGCGACCCACCACCAGAGCCTGGTTGGTGGCCGGCCTCACCAGCGAATAGATCGGAAAGGTCCCGGGAGAAAAAAGCACCTCCTGTGCCCGCCCGCCCTGAGGGCCGCACACCAGCAGCAACACCAGGAAACCGAAGAAACGCTTCATGAAGGAGTGTCCTTTTATGACAGTCTGCCGGAGGATTCAGAAAGTCCGGCCCACCGAGAATTTAACGTCGCTACGCTTTTCGAAGATAATGGGAATCGGAGCCGCTCCGGTCGGATTCGGCACAAACTCGTTGAACCGCAAGGGATTGTATCCAAAAATCAATCGGAAAGGGGCGTTGACCACCGGCATGATGATCTGGAGCTCGACCCCCGTGCTGGCCCTCCACTTGTCGGTCCCCGGAATGACCTGCACTTCTTCCCCGGCTCTGACGGGCCGGAAGGCCTCATCCTCCAGCACCACCAGCCCAGCGGTGGAATTATCGGCAATGGTCAGGGCCGCCCGCCTCATCACCCAGGATCTTCCGATGTCGAAAAAGGGCGCCAGCGTTACCGGACCCATGATCGGAATACGATACTCCAGGTTGTAGACCACCTGGGTGTCTCCGCCCACGAACTGAAAGCTGCTGAAATAGCGGGGTTCCTGCCTCACCAGATTCTGACCTGTAAGGGGATCGATCTGGGGGGTGCCGTCCGGATTGAGCACGGGAACCGTTTCCGTCCTCTCGAAGGTCGTCAGGGCCAGCGGGCTGATGAGGCGAATGTCGAAACCGCGAATGCTGTCCTCCCCTCCGATAAACTGCCGGTCGAAGACTGGAGGCTGCAGACCGTCGAAACCGCTGACAAAGGAAAACAAGCCGCGCATGCCGATGGTGTTTCTGCCTTTGTTGACCGGCTTGAACCACTTGGCTTCCACCGTGGGCCGTACGATGTTGGCTCCTCCCCTCAGCACCGGCCCCCCGGTGAACTGCAGGAACAGGGAGAAACTCTTGCCCCTGGTGGGCTGAAAGGGGTTGTTGACGGTGTTGTAGGTGAGCGACGGGGTGACGGTGCTGCGCACCAGCCCTTCGAAAGCCGTGCGGCCGGAGAATCGATCGGCGGGCCAGAGCGCGCTGAAGAAGGACTGGTTGTCATCGGAGCTGAACCCGGTCGAGGACTTGTCCAACCCGTAGCTCATGCCGAAGTGGGTGAAGGGACGGACCGGGTAGCTGGCGAAAGTGGTGAACCCGGTGCTGTTCTGGGAGAACAGCTCCGACCCCAGCGGCACCAGCCCGCTGAAAAACCCCAGGGTGTCGGCTTCGTGAAAGCTGTAGCGTCGATGGAACACCGTAAATCCGGTGGTCAAGGGCCGATCGCGGAAGTAGGGCTCGGTGAAGCTGAAGACATACTGGGAGGCTCGAGTCCCCCCCTGGGCCTGGATGCTGATGGACTCACCGTGACCCATGAAGTTGTTGGTGGAGTAGCCGGCGCCGATGAAACTGCCGCCAAAGCCGCTGGTGCCTCCGGAAAAGGAGACCGAATTCTTGCCTTTTTCCTTCACTTTGAGGACGACGTCGACCTGACCAGTCTGGTCGTCTCCGGCCGTGGGGTCGGGCTTGATCTCCGCGTCCTCTTCGGCCTTGAGCTGGTCGAAGTAGCCCAACTGGTTCAACCTCAGGACGCTCACGTCCCACAACTGCGTGTTGAAAATCTCGCCCTCTCGCACCAGGATTTCACGCCGGATCACCTTGTCTCTGGTGGTGGTGTTGCCCACGAAATCCATGCGCCTCAAGAAAAACTGCCTGCCTTCTTCAAAGTCGAAGACGACGTTGACCACCTTGTCGACCTCGTCCACTTCCTGCCGCGGGATGGGAGTCCAATTGATATAGCCCCTGGAGCCATAAATCTTCTTGAGGTTCTCAAATCCCTCGCGGATCAGCTCTCCGTTGAAGACCTCGCCTTCCTGCATGCCGAGAACCCTCAACAGGATCCTGTCTTCGAACAGGGTGTTGCCGGTGAACTGCAGGTCGCCCACCCTGTACTGATCGTTCTCCTCCAGGTCGACATCGATGAAGACGCGCTTCGCCGTCTTGCGCCTGAAGGGAATCGGAAACCATGACCACCGTTTCACGTCCCGCACCTCGACCCTGGGCTCCTTGATCAGGAGCTTGATGTGGCCCTTCTCGTGGTATTTGGCGCGGACCCCCAGTTCCAGCGACCCCTCGAGCCTACGCATCTCATACTTGGACTTGCCGGTAAAGAAAGAGATGAGGCCGGTCTCCTTGATGAACTTCATCGACTTGCGCAATTCCTTGTCCGAGTAGACGCTGTTGCCGTGAAAGTTGATCTTCTCGACCTTCACCTTGGGGCCTTCCTCGATCACAAAGGTGAGAAGCTTGGAGTTGGGCGGGACATCCTCCGCCTTGTAGCTGATCTCGGCGTACTGGCGGCCCTTCTCGGCCAACAGATCCGTCAAGACCACGATGGCTCGCTGAATCTTGGTGGGATCGAAGGGAGTTTCGATCCCGACACCCACCTTCTCTTCCTGGTATTTCTCCAGCACCTCGGTCTGGGTGGCCGATTTCAATCCCTCATATTCGATGCTCCGGATCATGGGCCGTTCCTGCACCCAGAAGATCACGATCTTGCCCCGATCGCCGTCCTCCAATTCGATCTTGACGTCGTCAAAGTATCCCGTCTCCCAAACGGTTCGAAAGTCGCGCCGCAGCAACGCCGGATCCAGAAAGTCGTTGGGCTTGGAGAGAACGTGGAATTTGACCGTTTCCTGGGGAACTCTCCTGGTTCCCCTGACTTCTATGTTTTCAATAATTTCTCTCTTCTGAGCCCAAGCCTGTCCCTGCCATCCGCTCAGCGCCCACAGGAACGCCCCGCACACAACGAGGAGATTCTTACCCATTGCTGCCTCCACAACGCGGCTGAATGAGAGAGTGCATCTTTACCGGAAGCCCTTGGAAACGAATGTAGGATGCGGATTGGCGGGAATTATTTGTATAGCAGAGAGGTCTCAATGATTGTTTTTTTCAGATCACGATAGTAAAGGCCCCTGTCCACCTCGTAGATCTCGATTTCAGAGCCCGGCTCGACATCTCCCTGAATGAGGGCTTCGGATAACGGGTCCTCTACGTACCGTTGCAGGGCCCGACGCAGAGGTCTGGCCCCATAAGACCGGTCATGGCAGGTTTTTTCCAGGATCCAACGCGTGGCGTCGGGGGTTAGGGAGATCTTGACGTTTTTGGCCACCATGCTGGCATTGATCTGATTCACCAACAACTCGACGATCTTCTCCAGGTCATCATCCGTCAGCGAATTGAAGACGATGACCTCATCCAGGCGGTTGATGAATTCCGGATTGAAGGCCTTCTTGACTTCGGCGAGAACCATCTCCTCCATCCTGGCCTCGTTAATCTCCCTGTTGGTGCCGTGAAACCCGAGTTGATGTTTCTTCTCCAGAAACCGGGCCCCCAGGTTGGAGGTCATGATGATGATGGTGTTCTTGAAGTCGACCGTATTGCCGAGCCCGTCGGTAAGCTGCCCGTCCTCGAAAACCTGGAGCAGGATGTTGAACAGATCCTGATGAGATTTTTCGATCTCGTCGAGCAGGATGATGGAATAGGGCGCCCTCTTGACGCGCTCTGTCAGTTGCCCCCCCTCTTCGTAGCCCACGTAGCCCGGCGGTGAACCGATGAACTTGGAGACCGAGTGCTTCTCCATGTACTCCGACATGTCGAACCGGATCAAAGCCTTCTCCGTGCCGAACAGGAAGTACGCCAGGGAGCGAGCCACCTCGGTCTTGCCCACACCGGTAGGTCCCAGGAAGAGGAAGGAACCCACTGGACGGTTGGGACTCTTGAGCCCTGCCCGTGACCTGCGTATGGCCCGAGCCAGAGCTCCAATGGCCTTGTCCTGGCTGATGACGCGCTTGTGCAGCCCCTCCTCGATACGCATCAGCTTTGCCATCTCCTCCTCCTTGATGGCCATCACGGGAATCCCCGTCCATTTGGCGACAACGCTCTCGATGTCTTCCTTGGTCACCGTGCCGCCGCCGGAGTCGTCCAGATTGAACTTCTCCTGAATCGACCGCAAGTGTTCCAGGGCGATGCGCTCCTCGTTGCGATAGATCTCCGCCTTTTCGAACTCATTGTTGGAGATGGCCGATTCCATGCGAGCCACGATCACCTTGATCTTCTTCTGAATTTCCGTCATCTCCTTGGGGAGGCTGTCCTGGCGCAACTTGACCCTGGCACCCGCTTCATCGATCAAATCGATGGCCTTGTCCGGCAGGAAACGATCCGGAATGTAGCGATTGGCCTGATAGACGGCGGTCTCGATGGCCGCCGAGTCATAGCTCAACATGTGAAACTTTTCGTAGCGCTCCTTGACCCCGTTGAGAATTCGCACGGCTTCCTCTTCCGAGGGAGGCGGAACCTTGACCGCCTGAAACCGTCTTTCGAGCGATCGATCCTTCTCGATGGACTTGCGGAACTCTCCCGGCGTGGTGGCCCCGATACACTGGATCTCCCCCCGGCTCAGAGCCGGCTTCAGGATGTTGGCGGCGTCCAGCGAGCCCTCTGCCGAACCGGCGCCCACCAGAGTATGCAGCTCATCCACGAACACGATCGAATTGCGATTCTCTATCAGCTCCTTCATGATCGTCTTCAGCCGCTCCTCGAACTGGCCCCGGTACTTGGTGCCGGCCACGATCAACGAAAGGTCGAGAGCCAGAATTCGCTTGTCGGCCAGATAGCTGGGCACCTCGTTCTCGACGATGCGTTGCGCCAACCCCTCGACGATGGCCGTCTTGCCGACTCCAGGCTCGCCAATCAGAACCGGATTGTTCTTGGTGCGCCGGCAGAGGATCTGGATCACCCGTTCGATTTCATTGTCTCGCCCCACCAGGGGATCCAGCGTGCTTTCAACGGCCAATTGGGTCAAATCGCGACTGAATTCCGACAGCAGGGGCGTTTCCTTGGACCGGCTGACCACGGGCTTTTCCGAGTGGGTCCGACTCAGCTCCTCGCGGATTGAAGTCAACTTGAGCCCTCGTTCACGCAGAATCTCCGCGGCCAGGCACTTATCTTCACGAAGAATCCCCAACAGCAGGTGTTCGGTCCCGATATGCCGGTGGCGCAGGCGTTCAGCCTCGTCTGCGGCGAAGGTGAGGATTCGCTTGCATTCCGTACTCAAGGGAAGATCGATCGATGTCGGCACCTTCTCCCGAATAATGGTTCGTCCCTCAATATCTTTCTTGATGGAATCGATGGAAGAGTGAGACCGCAGGAAGCGATTGGTCAGGCTCTTGTCCTCCCGCATCAGTCCCAGGAGAAGGTGTTCGGTCTCAATGGAGGGGCTTCCGAATTGGCTGGCTTCGTACCGAGCGAAAAAGATCACGCGTCTGGCTTTTTCGGTGTATCTCTCAAACATGAGCATCGCCGACGGCTTGCAAGCTGCCGTTCTCCAGCTTCAGAATTCGGTCGCACTTGGAAGCTATTCTAGCATTGTGCGTGACAACGATGGAAGTATGTTTTTTGTCGCGCTGGATCTCCCGAAAAAGCTCGAAAACCCTTGTCCCTGTTCGGCTATCCAGGTTTCCGGTCGGCTCGTCGGCCAGCACAAGTCGAGGCCGATTCACCAGCGCTCGAGCGATGGCGACCCGCTGCTGCTCCCCCCCCGACAACTCTCCCGGACGATGATGCAGACGCGTTCCCAGACCCACCAGGGCAAGCATTTCCCTCCCTGTCCCTTCGTCCCGGAAGTTGCCGGAAATTCTCTGCGGCATGCTGACGTTTTCCAGTGCCGAGAATTCAGGAAGCAGGTTGTGAAACTGAAAGACAAACCCCACCGAGGACCTCCGGAACTCGGCCAGACCTTCGGCGTTCAGATCCTGCATGTCGACCCCCCCGAACCGGACCGACCCGTTTGTCGGACGGTCCAGGGCGCCCAGTATATGCAGGAGCGTGCTCTTGCCGGAACCTGACTGGCCGACCACCGCAACCATTTCTCCCGGACTGACCGTCAGGCTCAGATCCTTCAGAACTTCCAGGCGCTGACCCGGCATGGAATAGATCTTGTCCAGATCCCGAACTTCAATGGCAGGCGGGCGGCCTGGGGCGCCGGCGACGGAGCCGGCCGGCCGGTGTGAACCGCTACTCATGGCGCAACGCCTCCACGGGGTTCAATTCCGCCGCCCGTCCCGAAGGATAGAGGGTAGCCAGGAAGCTGACCATAATGGCGGAAACCGCAACCACGACTCCGTCAGCCACCGACAGGTTGAAGGGAACGTGAGTCATGGAGTAGACGTCGGCTTGCAACCGAATCAACTGGTAACGGTCGCAAATCCAGCAGAGGGCGTAGCCCAGGACCAGCCCGAAGAACGAGCCGACAACCCCTATGGTCACCCCCTGAAAGACAAAGATCTTGCGCACGGCCTTCCGGGTCGCCCCCATGGACATCAGGACGGCGATGTCCCGGGTCTTTTCCATCACCATCATGGTGAGGGTCGTGATGATATTCAAGGCAGCCACAAAGACGATCAGCCCAATGGTAACGACCATCACCAGCCTTTCCAGGCGCAACGCCTCAAAGACGGGGCGGTTCAGATCCTTCCAGTCGATGGTCTCAAAGCCTTCGCCCAGGAGCTGCTCGATTCGCAGAGCGATGCGGTCAACCTGATAGATGTCCTCCACCCTGCACTCGATCACCGAGACGCGCCCGCCGGTCCCCAGAGCTCTCTGGGCCGAGGGAAGTGCCGTAAAAGCCCACTGCGCATCGAAGTCGTATAGTCCCGACTGGAAGATGGCAACCACCTCGAACCGCCGCCGCAGGGGAATCTCGCCCAGCGGGGTCAGGGTGGTTTCATCGCTGAACAGGCTGACCGAGTCCCCGACCAGAAGACCCAGGCGTTCGGCCAGGTCGACCCCGACCGCCAGCCGGTCCCGGATACGACCCTCTCGGCTGCCGGCCAGTCGACCCAAATCCCCTTGGCGAACTTGGAAGAATTGAGCCAGCACCGGCGGATCGTCGACAGCAATCCCCTTGAGCATGACGCCGTCCTGGCGCGATCCGGTGCTCATCAGCACCGGCCCGTACAAGGCCGCCGACGCGCTACGAATACCCGGAACCTCTCGAATCCTGGAGGTCAGTTCGGCTGGATTCCCGATGCCTTCACTACTGAGGACCGGCTTCACGTTGAGATGGGCCGTGCCTTTGAGCAGCTTGTCCTGAAGATTCTCCCGGAATCCGGAACTGATGGACAGGGCCACGATCATGGCGGACACCCCTGCCGTCACACCCAGGATGGATATCAGGGTCACCACGGAGATGACCGTCTGCTTGCGGCGTGCCCGAAGATAACGCCAGGCCACAAACCACTCAAACGTCTTCATTGGCGCTTCTTTCCCGAACGCAACAGGGGAAAGAGAATGACATCTCGGATGGAAACGGAATCGGTAAAGAGCATGGCGAGCCGATCGATGCCGATCCCTTCCCCGGCGGTGGGTGGCATCCCGTAACGAAGGGCTCTGACGTAGTCCTCATCCATCTGGTGAGCTTCCTCGTCTCCCTTCTCACGTTGTTCCGCCTGGGCCTCGAAACGTCGCTTCTGCTCCTCGGGATCATTGAGCTCGCTGTAGGCGTTGGCGATTTCCATCCCACCGATGTAAAGCTCGAACCGTTCCACCAGCGAGGGATCCTCGGTTTTGGTCTTGCTGAGGGGGGAAAGCTCGAGCGGATAGTCGTAGATGATGGTCGGCTGGATCAGATGCCTCTCCACCACCGCGTCGAACAGGCTTGCCCAGATCAGGCCCCTCGAATCTCCGGGGTTGCAGTTCACCGGGTCGAGCCCGTGCGAATCCGCATACCGGTTCCAACGGCGACACACCTGGGTCAATGTCGTGAGGGTTTCCAGGTCCTCGGCCCCGGGAACCGGCAAGGCATCACCGGGCCAGAAATGCAGGATGGATTCCTTCAGGGAATAGCGCGCCCAGTTCTGAAGAGAAATCCCGACTCCGTTGAATTCGAATTCCAGACTTCCCAGAATTTCACGGGCCAGCCCCTTCAACAGGTCCTGGGTCAGGTCCATCAGCTCACGATAGTCGCTGTAGGACTGATAGAACTCCAGCATGGTGAACTCAGGATTGTGCTGGGTTGAGACCCCCTCGTTGCGAAAATTCCGATTGATCTCGTAGACCCGTTCCAGCTGCCCCACGATCAGTCGCTTCAGGTAGAGTTCCGGCGCGATTCTGAGATACAGGGGCATGCCGAGCGCGTTGTGAAAAGTGCGGAAGGGCCGTGCCGTCGCTCCACCGGCAACCGGCTGCATCATCGGGGTCTCCACTTCGACGTATCCTCTCGCGTCCAGGTAGTTTCGAATTCCCCTGATAATCCGGCTGCGGGTGACAAAGACCTCACGCACGCCCGGATTGGCAATGAGGTCCAGGTAACGTTGCCGATAGCGGATTTCGATATCGGTGAGTCCATGCCATTTCTCCGGCAGCGGCAACAGGGACTTGGCCAGGAACTCCAGGCCGTTGGCATGCACGGTGAGCTCACCGGTCCGGGTGCGAAACAGAAATCCCTCGACGCCCAGGAAGTCTCCGACATCCAGGTGCCGGTAGAGCTCAAAAAGCCGTTCGCCCACCCCGTCTCGGCGAATATATACCTGCAGGCGGCGTTCGCCGTCGGACAGGTTCAGGAAACCGACCTTCCCCTTGCCTCGAATGGCCACCACCCGGCCGCAAACCCGCACGGTGACGCGGCGGGATTCCAGTTCTTCTTTGGAAGAATCCCGGTGCTGCCGGAGGACCTGCAGCAGAGAATGGCTGGAGGAAAACGCGTTCGGGTAGGCGGGACAGCCCAGAGCCTTGATCTTTTCAAGCTTGGCGTACCGCTGAGCAACAAGAGACTGTTCGGTCTTGGATGGGCTCAAGGCTCCCCGACCCCCTCGGGTGCAACTTCCTTGCGGATACTGTCCAGGATGCCGTTAACGAATTGGATGGCCTCCGAGGTGCTGAACCGGCGGGCAATCTCCAGGGCTTCATTGATAGCGACGACCTTGGGCGTTTGGGTTTCGTACAACAACTCGAAGGTGGCCAGCCGCAGGACATTCCTGTCGACGGTGGCCATGCGGGGAAGGCGCCAATGGTCGGCGTGGCGGGCCAGCAAAACGTCGATCCGAGCGATATGGCGGACGGTTCCGGCGGCGAGATGGTTGGCGAAGGCTCGGGTGTCAGCCTCGGAATCCTGGTTCAGAGTCCAGAAGGTCCTGCAGACATCATTGAACGATGCCTTGGAAAGGTCCCATTGAAAAAGCATCTGCAGTGCATGCTCTCGTCCCTGCCTTCGTCCGCCCATGGATCGATGTCCTCAACAGGCCGCTCCGGAAGATCGATCTATCCAAGTTGCTTCAGTAGATTGGCCATTTCGACGGCCGACATTGCAGCCTCGAATCCCTTGTTGCCGGACTTGAGCCCCGCCCGATCGATGGCTTGTTCCACGCTTTCCGCCGTTACCACACCGAAGGCCACCGGCACCTCTGAATCCAGGGACACCGATGCAATTCCCTTGGTCACCTCGTTGCAAATGTAGGTGAAGTGCGGAGTTTCTCCCTGAATCAGGGTCCCCAGGCAGATCACCCCCTGGTACTTTCCGCTGCCTGCCGCCTTCTTGGCCGCCAAGGGAATCTCGAAAGAGCCAGGCACCTTGATCACGTCGATGTCGCCTTCAGCCGCACCGGTTCGAGTCAGCGCGTCCAGCGCTCCCTCCAGCAGCCGATGGGTTACAAAGCTGTTGAAGCGACTCAGCACGATGGCAAAGCTGAGCCCCGTGGCATTCAGATTTCCCTGGATCGTGTTCACCACCCTGCGCCTCCTGAAACGCGGCTGCCCGGATTCGACCGCCGGGCAACCCTCCGATCTCAAAGCTTCCAGGCCAAAAAACGCCTCAGGATCATACCAGCTTTTCACAGGGAGTGTGGCCTGGATTCGTTATGGGCGTGCCGGATGGATCCTGCGATCTTCACTCAAGTGCCGGGGAGTTTGCCGCCCTTCGGGACCGACAGGAACGGACGTGCCTGAAACAAACGAAAAAAGAGTAATCCACGAAGGGACACGAAGAACGACGAAGGGCCACTAAGGCGTTGAGGTGAACCGTAACGGGATACCAAGGTTAGGAAGGGATGGTCGATTTCCGATTGTTTTACTCTCGAATAATTAGCCCAGCAGGAAGGGGCCGGACTTGTCTCCCATGGCAGGCTCCCTTAAGATGAGTTCTTTGCGGTAATTCCCGGACATCCGCAAACACCCGACGGACCCCTGCCCATGCTGCCTGCCCGCCTGCGCTGGAAGTTGCGCATCATCGCCCAGCAACTGGAAAGGCAGCTCGACTACTGGAAAAATCTCTGGCAAGGCACCCAGGTCACCACCAGAATGTGTCCCTCCTGCCGGGCTCTGGTCGGCGTGCAGGAATCCGCGTGCTCCCTCTGCGGGGCCAGGCTCCGGCGGCGACCCAGCGGGCTGGGCAAGCTGCTGAGTAACGTCCTGCCCCAGTACACACCCGTCTCCTACGCGCTTCTGACCGCCAATTTCCTGGTCTTCCTGGCCATGTTCGCTACCGAGCAACAGGGCACCGTCACTGATTTCGGCCGGCTTCTGACCGGGGGGAACCAGCAGGCCCTGGTGGCTTGGGGAGCCGACGTGTCCGCTCTGGTAGCCCAGGGGGAATGGTGGCGCCTGGTATCCGCCATTTTCATCCACATCGGCATCATCCACCTGCTGTTCAACTCCTATGCCCTGATGTTCATCGGGCCGCTGCTGGAAGAACTGCTGGGCAAGGAACGGTTCCTGGTCTCCTACCTGGCCACCGGAGTCATCGGCTTTGGCCTCAGCAACTGGTATTACCCGCCATGGCTGGTGACCGCGGGAGCCTCGGGCGCCGTCTTTGGAATGATCGCCATGGCAGTGGTTCTCTCCCGACGCTGGGGATCCTGGGGTCAGATACTGCAACAACAACTGGTCCACTGGATTGTCTACGCTTTCGTCTTCGGGATCTTCATTGGAGCCAACAACGCCGCCCACTTCGGGGGCGCATTGGCCGGCGCCGCTCTGGCTTTTGCGCTTCCCAACCCCAATCGACATCAGGAAACCCCCTTCCAGGGCCTGTTGTGGCGGGTGCTTTACTGGTCCAGCCTGGCGGCCATCGCCCTGTCTCTTCTCCTGGCCGTCCTGAATCGGCTTGACTTCTAGCCCCCTTCCAAGGACTACCGGCGGAAACCAACCTGCAAGCTGGGCTATAATGCGGCATCATGACCGTTGCAACATCCCAACCAGGCGTCCCCCGGACCGAGATTCGCAAGGAACTGGTGGCCTTGCTGGACAGCGAGAGGGTCCTCCACACCCCGGAAGAACTGCTGGTGTATGAATGCGACGGGTTGACCCTTCACTCCCGCATGCCCGATTTCGTGGTTTTCCCGGACACCACCGAGGAAGTGCTTCAGATCGTCAGGCTTGCCTGCCGTCATGGGATCCCCTTTCTGGCCCGGGGCGCCGGAACCAGCTTGAGCGGGGGAACCATCGCCGCGGAGGGTGGAATCGTGCTGGAGCTCTCCAGAATGAATCGGATCCTGGAGATCGACCTGGAGAATCGCATGGCCCGGGTTCAGCCGGGAGTCGTGAACCAGCACGTCACCCGGGCAGTCGAAGCTGACGAGTTCTACTACGCTCCCGACCCCTCAAGCCAGGTTGCGTCGACCATCGGGGGCAACGTGGCCGAAAACGCCGGCGGTCCGCACACGCTCAAGTATGGCGTCACCACCAATCATGTGCTGGAGCTGCAAGCGGTGTTCCCGGACGGTGAAGTCTACCGGCTGGGAACCGCGGCCGGAGACCCGGTCGGTTTCGACCTGGTGGGAACCTTCGTCGGTTCCGAGGGAACCCTGGGAATCGCGACCGAAGTGACTGTTCGCCTGCTGCACTCGGCGCCGGCGGTGAAAACGCTTCTGGCCGTTTACGACTCGGTGTCGGAAGCGACCCAGACGGTTTCCGGCATCATTGCGCGGGGCATCGTACCCGCGGCCCTGGAGATGATCGACAAGAACACCATTCAGGCGATCGAAGCCGGAGTCTACGCCAGCGGCATTCCCCAGGACGCCGCGGCCGTACTGCTCATCGAAGTGGACGGGCTGGAGGCCGGCATCGACCGGCAACTGGAGGAAATCCTGGAGGTCATCGGATCCCGCCAGGCCCGGGAGGTACGGGTCGCAGGCTCGGCCGCGGAGCGAAAAAAGCTGTGGGCGGCGCGAAAGAATGCCTTCGGCGCCTACGGGCGCATCAGTCCGAACTACTACACCATGGACGGGGTCATTCCACGGAGCAAGCTTCCGGAAGTCCTCGACCGTATCGAGAGCCTCGGCCGGGAATACGGACTGCGGATGGCCAACGTATTTCATGCCGGGGATGGCAATCTTCATCCCATCATTCTCTACGACATCGCCCAGGACGATGCCAGGGAAAAGGTCATGGCGCTGGCCGGCGCCATCCTGCGCTGCTGCATGGATGTGGGAGGGACCTTGAGCGGAGAGCACGGAATCGGTTTGGAAAAGAGAGAGTTCATGAGATTGTTCTTCAGCGAGGCCGATCTTCAGGTGATGGAACGGCTCAAGCGGGTCTTCAACCCGGACAATCTTGCCAATCCGCAAAAGATTTTCCCCATGCGACGCGGATGCGGGGAGATGTCCTCGCTTTCGGAAGACAGCCGCGATCGCCTCAGCCGGTCTGAGGAAGACCCGGAGTTCGTGCGGTTCTGACCGGCCTCCTCCTGAAGGTTGCCTCGCCACATACAGGACGGGTGTCATACATGGTTGGACCGAGCACGGGATCTCAAGATCGAGCGGTGACGAAACATCAGGAGCCGGCGGCGGTCAATCCGAAGATTTCCTGCGCCCTGCCCGCTTCCGGGCTGGAGTCATTCGCCGTACAGGGGAAGCATCCCGGCCGGGCCGCCGCTCCACGAACACCCGGGGAGATCAGCGATCTCCTGCGAACGGCGCAGCACCAACAGTGGGCCGTGGTGCCCTTTGGATCCGGAAGCCGCCAGGATCTCGGAAACCCTCCCAAGCGCTTCGACCTGGCCCTCGCGACCACCCGTCTGAACCGAATCCCGGAATATGAGCCCCAGGACCTGGTGGTCCGGGTGGAAAGCGGGTGTCGCTTGGGACGGCTGCAGGAAATGCTGGCGGCCGACCGCTTGTGCCTGCCCATCGATCCGCCCGGTTACGGCCAGACGACTCTGGGAGGGATGGTAGCCACCAACGCCAGCGGACCGGGCCGATTGGGCCATGGGACCCTTCGCGACTACTTGCTCGGAATCGGTGTTGTCCAGGCAGACGGATCCCAAACACGTTTCGGCTCCAGAGTGGTCAAGAACGTCACCGGGTACGACATGTGCAAGCTCTACGCGGGCTCTTTCGGCACCCTGGGCATCTTTTCGGACTTCTACTTCAAGCTCAAGCCCCTTCCCCCCATGGAGAAGACGGTGGTGGGACTCTTCAAGAGCCTCCCCCAGGTGCAAGGTGCCTTGAGCCGGTTGCTGCAATCTCCATTGATTCCCACCGCCGTCGAATTCCTGAACGGCGGTGCCTGGCGCCAGCTTGACCGGGAGTTGGATTGGAATGGAAAGATCGGAGGCTATGCTCTGGCGGTCAAATTCGGCGATCTGGAGGCTGCCGTCAACTGGCAGGTCGAGGAATTGAGATCTATCTGGGGCATGCACACGGATGGGGACATGCTGGTCAGCGACTCCCGCGAGCAGACCGAGCTCTGGGATTTCTTGCGGGAGGACCACTTCTGCCTGGCGGCGCCACCGCAGGAAAGCCTGAAGCTCAAGGTCAACATCCTTCCCAATCAACTGGTCCGGTGGATCGGGGAGGTCGAAGGGCAGTTGTCCGAGACCGAAGTCCCATTCTTCTTGAGAGCCCACGCGGGAAGCGGAGTGATGCGTGTCTTCTGCCATCTCGACCCTTCAACCCCTCAGGCGGGGAGGCTGGCAACTCTGATCGAGAGATGGCGGAGCTTGCTGAATGCGGTACGCGGCAGCGTGGTCATTGAGAAGGGTCCCGCCAATCTGAAGAACCAGGTCGATGCCTGGGGCTATCGATACAAGGACCTGAAACTGATGAAGCAGGTCAAGAAACAACTCGACCCCCAGGAGATCCTGAACCCGGGAAGATTCGTGGTTTGAACCCGCCCCGGTCCTGTTCGTGAGGCGCGTGTAATCGGAGGTGCCAGTGGAATCACCGGCTCATCCACATCCGGCCGGCAGCACCGTGGCGGCCGACTTGACTCCTCAATGCGTCCATTGCGGGCTCTGCCTGCAAGCCTGTCCGACCTACATCGAGTTGGGGAAGGAGGCGGACTCGCCCAGGGGCCGCATCTATCTGATGCAAGCCCGCCAACGTGGAAGGCTGCCGGTTGCCGGGAGTTTTGCCGAGCACATCTCCGCCTGCCTGGACTGCCGTGCCTGCGAGTCGGCTTGCCCTTCAGGCGTGCCCTACGGAGAACTGGTGGAGCAGGCCCGCGAGGTCGTCGAGCAACAACTGAAGCGCCCCTTCCTGGTGGACGCCCTCCGCCGCTACGTCTTCGGCTGGGTTTTCCCTTCTCCGCGGATCCTGCGGATCCATTTTCATTTGCTGCGTCTCTACCAGCGCCTGGGCTTGCAGGCATTGGTCCGCGGGCTGGCTGCCCTGAAATTGATTCCGGCGCGGTTGGCCGGCATGGAACGGTTGCTTCCCGACCTTCGAGGACGTGCCGCTCCGGTTGAACTGGGAGCGATCTTCAAAAGCAACGGAGCCACCCGGTTCCGAGTGGGATTAGTCGCCGGATGTGTCATGAACGAAATCTTTGCCGGCATTCACCACGCCACCATACGAGTCCTGCAACGGAACGGTTGTGAGATCGTCGTCCCTTCCTCCCAGGTCTGCTGCGCGGCGCTCCACGCCCACGCCGGCATTACGGCGACTGCTCAGGAGATGGCGAAAAGGAATATCCAGGCCTTCGAGCAGGCCAGCGTCTCGGCGGTCATCGTGAACGCAGCCGGATGCGGCGCCAAGCTCAAGGAGTATGGGGCCCTTCTCGCCCATGATCCCGAGTTTTCATCCCGCGCCCGGTCCTTCAGCCAAAAGGTCGTGGATATTTCGGAGTTTCTGGACGGGCTTCCGGCTCTGTCTCCGCCTGGCCGACTGGAGCTGAGGGTCGCTTACGACGACCCCTGTCACCTGCTGCATGCTCAAAGAATTGGCCAGGCGCCGCGCCGCTTGCTGCAGCAGATTCCGGGGCTGGAGCTGTTGGAATTGCAGTATCCGGACCAATGTTGCGGGAGCGCCGGCATTTACAATATTACTCACCCCGAATTGTCCATGCGGATCCTGGAGCGCAAGGTCGAGGATATCAAGCAGTGCGGGCCGGCGGCGGTGGCCACCGGCAACCCGGGCTGTCTCCTTCAAATCGGCCAGGGTCTGCGGATGGCCGACCTGAGCCATATTCAAGTGATGCATCCCCTGGAGATCCTCGACCGCGCCTATCGATCGGAGTCTTTCGGGAACGGTCGCAATCCCGACTGAATCAGCAGGATTTCCTATGATAAGGTGTGTTGAGTATCATCCGGACAGGCGCCCTGTTGGTGAATGAAGCGAACGGGAACCGCCTGTTGGCGGACGAAAGCCGGTCTCCATGATGAATAAGCTGGAATCGATTGCCGGCCGTGTGGCCAGGGAGCAAGCCAGCCCACTTGCGGTCAGTCTGCAGGCTGATGTCCTGAAGGAGTTTCTTGGAGCCATCGACCGCAAGAAAAGAGCCGTGTTGCTGGATATCGGTCCGCCCACAGGATCCAACGTCGAGTACTTCTTCGGACGTCAAATCAAGCTTTACGTGGAAGACCTGTTGGAGTCTTACGCGAAATCCAGATTCTCAACCCCGTTTGAAGATCAACGAACCCTCACTATCAGCAAGTTTTTCAGCGAAAACTTCAAATACCCCATCGACTTCTTCGACGGACTGATTTGCTGGGATCTGCTGAGCTATCTGGATCCCGAATTCGCCTCCCTGTTTATGGCCCGAGTATCGGCGATGATGAAGCCGAAGAGCTTGATCTTCGCTCTTTTTCAGACCAGACGGCCCGGCGGCTCCGAAGGGATCCACCAGTACCGCATTGTCACCGAATCCAAGCTGGAACGCGTTCCCACCGGTCGCGCCATGCCGATCCGGAAAATCTACCAGACCCGAGACGTGACTCAGTTGTTCGACGGGTACGATACCCGGAGGTTCCTGCTCATGAAGCAAAACCTCCTGGCTGTCATCATGCAAAAATACTGAAATCCCCCGCGGGACTGTTTTTCGTGGCCCTTCGCGACCCTGGTATCCCGTCGCGGTTCACCTCAATGCCTTAGTGGCCCTTCGTCGTTCTTCGTGTCCCTTCGTGGATTCCTCTTTTTCTTTTGTCTTTTTTCGTTTGTTTCAGGCAAGCCGGGCCCCCGCCCCCGACGACGGGCGGATCATACAAGAGTGAAACAATGAGTCTTCATGGCCTGTCGGGAACAAGGGCCCTGTCGTGCCAAACCGGTTTTCTACTGATTGAACATGGATGCACAGGATAAACAGGATAAACAGCACGGGAGGCTGTGCCACAGAAGCAGACCCGCTTGATGATCGGGTGGGTGCTGGAAGTGATCCAAGAGCCCGGGAGCGGGTTTTGGGAAATCCGTGTTGGAACAGAGGCGATGGTTGGACTCATGACGGTGGAAACTCTCGCCCAATAATCCTGTGCATCCATGTAAATTAGCCGTCTGACTATGCTTGACTTTGAACGGATGTTCCCCCACCCGGCACAAGGCGTTGTTTCAAATAAACATCAGAGCCCTTTGCAAGATTCACCAGCGGGACCTTTGCCGGGAATGGCCACAAAAAGCACAAAAACACAAAAAGAACCATCGGATGGGCAAGTCTCGAAATCAAGAAACTCGTTTTGTGCCTTTTGTGCTTTTTGTGGTTTCTGTTGTCTCTTGTGCTTATCGTGGTGAATGCTGGAGCCTGCAGCACATCATCCTTGCCGCCTCAATGTCATTCCCGATTGCGATATTTGCAAAAGGCTCATCATTGCGTCGGCTTGTGCTTCACTTGGGCTCACCGGCATTTGCTGCCGCCGCCTACGCGGCTCGACACCCATAGGCGACGTTTCCCATGGGCTGACGCCCACGGCTAAGTGCTGCCGCGGCTTCGCCGCTCTCAAGGAAGCCGGCTAAAGCAGCATATTCTCAGGTAAGCCGCGCCCCTGCCCTGCCGTGCAGATCATACGAGAGTGAAACAATCGGAAATCGATCATCCCTTCGAGAGCTTGGTACCCCGTCGCGGTTCACCTCAATGCCTTAGTGGCCCTTCGTCGTTCTTCGTGTCCCTTCGTGGATTCCTCTTTTTCTTTTGTCTTTTTTCGTTTGTTTCAAATAAGCCGGTACTCCCGGATCGCGATTCCGGCTTCTTCGAACAACTGAAAGGTCGAGTCGTTCAAGGGATACCCCATATTGAACACCACCTCGGTGATCCCGCTGTTGATGACCATCTTGGCGCACATCAGGCAGGGCGAAAAGGTGGAATAGAGGCATCCGTCCTTGACACTGGTGCCGTGGTAGGCCGCTTGCGTGATGGCGTTCTCCTCGGCGTGGGAACACAGACACTCATCCAGTCGGGTCCCACTGGCCGCAAGTCCGCTGCAACGCGGACACCCACCCTCGTTGCAGTTCCTTGTTCCGCGAGGGGTGCCGTTGTAGCCGGTGGAGACGATCCTGCGGTCTTTCACCACCACCGCCCCCACTTTGCGCTTGATGCAGTTGCTCCGCATGGACGCCACCTGGGCAATCCTCATGAAATACTCATCCCAGGACGGCCGCGGCGACCCGGTCAGTTTCTGCCGCACCAGGCGATTGAGGTTCGCCAGTGCTTCCACTTCCGATTGGCGAGGCGACAGCACCAGGTCGAAGGGCACTGCCGGCTCCACGGGTTCTCCGATGCAAACCAGCACCATCCCCGCTTCCCGCAGGGACTCCCAATCGGGAGGCAGTCGCCGCTTCCGAAAAACCAGGTGCTGCGACTGGTCCCGCGGCAGGTCCTGGGTGGACCGGCACGCACCGAACCCCTTCTCGTTCAGGTCATTTTGCAGAGCGAGGATCAGCGGCGAATCTTCTCCGAACAACCCGATAATCATCCTGCAAATCCCTTTTCCCAGCTCAACCCCAAAGCGGTCCATGCAGGGACCCGTCCTGGAGCCATTGCCCACGGCGACTGTTGCCGGCTGGTCCAGATTACCATAAGATCCCGCTGGAGCGAGCATGCCCCGACCATAGCCCGCCAGCGGGAGAAAAACCCATGAACATTCTGGATCCGTCCATCGTTCGCTACCTCCATTCCCTGACTCCCCCGAGGGACTCCACGCTCCGGGAAATGGAGCGCATCGCCGCCGAGAAGAGATTTCCCATCATCGGCCCCCTGGTAGGTCGACTTCTCTTCCAACTGGCGCTGCTGACGCGGGCGAAACGCATCTTCGAACTGGGGTCCGGCTACGGTTACTCGGCGATCTGGTTTGCAAGGGGCTTGCAACCGGAGGGACGGATTATCTGTACCGATGGGTCCGGGGCCAACGCCGCCCTGGCCGCACGGTTTTTCAAACAGGCGCAAATCGAAGGTCTGGTAGACTACCGAACCGGTGACGCCCTTTCCCTGCTGGCCGAAGAGCCGGGATCCTTCGACATCATCCTGAACGACGTGGACAAGCACGAGTATCCCGAGGTATTTCGGCAGGCGGTCCCCAGACTGAAAAAGGGGGGATTGCTCATCACCGACAACACCCTGTGGCAGGGGAGGGTGGTGAGCGACGACGATGCCGCCAGCACGGCGGGAGTTCGAGCCTTCAATCGACTGGCTTTCCGTTCCGAGGAAGTCCTGACAACCATTATTCCCCTCAGGGATGGCGTGGCTCTGAGCATCAAGCGATGAAAATAGGACCCTACCGTATTGTCTCCCTGGAAACCGGTCGTTTCGGCCTCGACGGCGGCGCCATGTTCGGGGTTGTCCCCAAGACTCTCTGGAGCAGGGCCAATCCCAGCGACGAGCGCAATCGAATCCCTCTGGCCATGAGGGCTCTGTTGATTCTGGATGAGAAGCGCAGGATTCTGGTTGACGCCGGCTGCGGCCACAAGTTCCCCGACAAGCTCAAGGAGATCTACCGACTCGACCACAGCCAATTCACCCTGGAGGGTTCGCTGGCCGCCCATGGACTCGAGCCGGCAGACATCACCGACGTCATCCTGACTCACTTCCATTTTGACCATGCCGGTGGGGCGACCCGCTACCGGAACAACCGGTTGGAGCTGACCTTTGCCTCGGCCAGGCACTACATTCAGCGGAGTCAATGGGAAAGGGCCCTGAGCCCTTCCGAGAAGGATCGTGGCAGCTACATGGCAATGGATATCGAGCCCTTCCGCGACCACCCCCAACTCACAATCCTGGAGGGCCCCTGCGAGCTGTTCCCCGACCTCCACCTCCTGATCTCCGACGGGCACACCCCGGGCCTGCAGATGGTCAAGATTCAGGACAGTGGCGCCACGCTATTCTATTGCGGCGACATGATGCCCACCGCCTCTCACCTCCCCCTGCCCTACCTGATGGGGTATGACCTTTATCCCCTGACCACCATCGAGGAGAAGCGGCGCTATCTACGGCAGGCTTGTGAAGAAAACTGGATCATCGCCCTGGAACACGATCCGGCACAGCAGGCCATTCGCATTCAGCCCGGCAGGAAACACTTCGAGGTATGCGAGTCGGTGACATTGTGACGGGATGGCGGTGGCGGGCTCCGCGGCCTTTACCGGCGATCTTCAGTTATCCTGCTCCACCCGAAAGACCACCTTGGCTCGGTGTTCGGCGGCTATCGGCTTGCCGTCCCGGTAGGCCGGAGCAAAGTCCCACCAGTGTTTCACCTCGTAGAGCGCTCGTTCGGTGAGTCCAAACTCCAGACTGGACTCGGGGACGGCTTCAACCACTTCGCCGCTGGCATCCAGCTTCAAGGCGATGCTAAGGCTGCCGGTCTCCTTTTTCTTCCTGGCCTTTTCAGTACGCCGGGGGAAGGTGCTCAATAGGGTCACCGGTCCTCGCGTCCCCTTGCTCACAAATGGGACCGCCACCCGCCGGCAGCGGATCCTGGAACCATAAATGCTCTTGCCGTAGAGCACTCCCAACTGGAATTTCTTGAGGCGATCGCTGCTGACTCCGATATTGATCTTTTCGAAGTTCTCCACGAACTTCCGATAATCCGGCCCACCGACCGGCTGCAGCCGATAGGCCAGCCTCCCTACCAGGAAGACGACCTTGCGCACTTCCTCCGTAAAGTCGAAGCTGTAGCCGAGCTCGAATCTGCGCCGCGTCCGCTGGCGGACGCAAGCCCGGGGATTGCCATCCAGCTTGGACTTGCGGCCGTCGTAAAGGAAGGAGTCGAACCGCAGGGGCTGCCCTTCCGCCGTCCGCATGGAGATCCGTTCCACCGAGAGGCAACGTCGGTTCTCTCCCAGGTTGATGACTTCAATGAAGGCTTCCCGGTTCGGGGTCATTTCAAAGGCGAAGAGAATGGTGGAATCCACGTAGGCATGGTAGGCGCTCGCCTCGGGCAAAAAATCCGGGGTCGCCCGGACCGGGGATCCACCGAGCAAGGCCAGGCCCACGGACAGCAAAGGAATGCGCCACAGAGATTTCATGGTGGATAGGTATGCATAGTGGGTCCAGCGACCCGGTGAGCCACGCGGGCTATAGCACATCGGCAAAGGATCGCTTGACGTAGCGGAACAGGAGACCGCCGCACACGAAGGTGACCAGAGCCATCCCGCAGAGGGGAATCATCCCCTGCCAGGACGGCATCTCGGCAAACAGCAACATCTTGCGGTAAGCAGTCACGACTTCGGCCAGCGGATTGAAGCGCATGACCAGGACCAGCTTGTCGCTGACCCTGCCCAGGTGTTCTTCGGTATAGAAAATGGGAGTAAACCAGAACCAGAAGGTGAGGACTACCGTCACCACCTGGGCGGTGTCCCTCAGAAACACCTGAAGACTCGAAACCACCCAGCTCAATCCCAGGGCAAACAGCATCAGGGGAAGCAGGTAGAGGGGCATCAACAGCACATACAGGCTCAGTTGCTGCATGTAGAAGAGGATGACAACCAGGAAGATGGCCACGCCGATCAGGTGGTTCACCAGGTTGGCGATCAGTACGGCGACCGGCAGGATCTCCGAAGGGAAAACCGTCTTGGTGATCAGGTTTGCGTTGTCCACCAGCACGTTGCTGGAGCGGGTCAAGGTCTCCTGGAACATCATCCAGGGAAGAATGCCGCAAAATAGATACACTGCAAAGCTGCCCACACCGGCTTCCTGAAGCAAGGGGTGGGGGATCTCTATTCGGAAAATCACCGAAAACACGAAAGTGTAGCTCACCAACAGCACCAGCGGATGGATCACCGACCAGAAGAGCCCCATGACCGAACCCACGTAGCGGCTCTTGAGATCGCGTTCGACCATCGACCGGATGAGACCCCGATGGCGAACGACCTTGCTGGCGAAATTGACGATTAGACCGGTCACGGGACGAACCCGGCTGCGGGCGCCGGCGGTGATTATTCGATGGTCAACAACAGGTCCTTGGCCTCGACGTGCTGCCCCGCCCCCACCAGAATCCGGCTGACACGTCCGGCCACGGGGGCGTAGATCGTACTCTGCATCTTCATGGCTTCCAGGGTGAACAGTTTTGCGCCCCTGTCCACTCTCTGCTCCAACTGGACGAACACGTGGGTAATCACCCCGGGCGACGGGGGCCCTACCTGTCCGGGCTCCCCGGGGCTGATCCTGGGATGGGCCGGGACAGCCTCTTTCAGGCTTTCGTCCCGCACCACCGCCTCCCGAGGCTGTCCGTTGAGCTCGAAGAAGACGGTTCGGCGGCCGTCGGGGTTGGGTTCGCTGATGGTCAGGAACTTGATCACCAGGGTCTTGCCGGGCTCGATGTCCACCGCGATTTCGTCTCCCGACTGCATGCCGTAGAAGAACTGGGGAGTCGGGAGGACGGCCACGTCGCCAAATTTCCGATGCATCGCCACGTAGTTGAGAAACACATCCGGATACAACAGGTAGCTCAACACCTCGTCATGTCGGACATCCCGGCCGAGCTTTCGCTTCAGGAATTTCCGAGTCCTGCCGAAATCGGCGGGCGGCAGATCGGCTCCGGGACGCGTCCGGCTCGGTTCAACTCCCCGCAAGATAATGGTTTGCAAGCGAGGCGGCCATCCTCCCGGGGGAGTTCCCAGGGAACCGGCAAAGAGATCGATCACTGAATTGGGAAGCGCGAGATCGTGCTTGACGTCCAACTGGAGCAGATCCTCCGGAGCCATCCCCTTGGCCAACAGGAACAGCGTAAGGTCTCCCACCACTTTACTGGAAGGAGTGACCTTGACGATGTCGCCGAAGAGTCGGTTCACCTCGGCGTAGGTGGACTCCACTTCGCTCCAGCGGTAACCCAGACCCACGGCTGCCGCCTGCTGGCGCAGATTGGTGTATTGCCCGCCCGGTATCTCATGCAGGTACACCTTGGCGTCTCCCGACCTGGGACCGCTGTCGAAGGGTCGATAGAAGTCTCGGACAAGCTCCCAGTAATCCGAGTAGCCCCCCAGGACCTCGGGGTCGAGCCCCGTGTCCCGCTGCTGGCCGCGCAAGGCTTCCACAATTGAGTTGAGATTGGGTTGGCTGGTCTGACCGCTCATCGACGAAACGGCGCCATCGACCACATCCACTCCGGACTCGGCAGCCTTGAGGATGGAAGCTGCGCTCACGCCGCTGGTGTCGTGGGTGTGGAAATGAATCGGAATCCCCACCTCCTGGCGCAGGGCCTTCACCAGCTCGGCGGCAGCGTAGGGTTTGCAGAGTCCCGCCATGTCCTTGATGGCCAGGACGTGGGCACCCATCTCCTCCAGCCGGCGGGCCATCTTGAGGTAGTAGTCAAGGGAGTACTTGGGCCGTCGGGGATCGAGGATATCACCGGTGTAGCAGATGGCGGCCTCGCAAACGGCCTGGGTATCCCGCACCGCCGCCATGGAGACTTCCATGTTTTCCACTGAATTCAGGGAATCGAAAATACGGAAGATATCTATGCCCTGCCCGGCCGCTTCCTTGATGAACTCGGTCACCACGTTATCCGGGTAACTGGTGTATCCCACCGCGTTGGAAGCCCGAAACAGCATCTGGAAACAGATATTGGGAATCCGCTCTCGAAGCTGCCGCAGCCTCTGCCAGGGATCCTCGTTGAGAAAGCGCAGGGCGGTGTCGAAGGTGGCCCCGCCCCACATCTCCAGGCTGAAGAGCCCGGGCAATCGGTGGGCCAAGGCCTCGGCAGTCCTCAGAATGTCGATGGAGCGCACCCGGGTAGCCAGCAGGGATTGATGCGCATCCCGGAAAGTGGTGTCGGTGATCAGCAGGCGCTCCTGCTCCCGCATCCACTGAGCAAACCCTTCCGGACCCAACTCGAGCAAGCGCTGGCGGGTACCCGGAGGCGGAGAGGTTCCCTTGGGGAATGGGATCTCCGGCAGGGGCGCCGGCTGGATGTCTCGACTCGTCCTTGAAGTGGAGAATGTTTCGGGCCAGGGTTTGCCGGCGACTTCCGGATTCCCGTTGACAATGACCCCTGCCAGGTAGTTCAGCAGTCGGGTGGCTCGATCCCGTCTTCGTACAAAGCGGAAGAGTTCAGGGTACTCCTCCAGGAAACGGGTAGTGGCCAAGCCTTGCTGAAACACCCGATGGTTGACGATATTCTCGAGAAAGGGCACATTGGTCTTGACCCCGCGCACTCGAAACTCTCGCAGGGCTCGATCCATCCGCTGGCAGGCTTCCTTGGGGTTCCTTCCCCAGGCCGTGGCCTTCGTCAGCAGGGAATCGTAGTAGGGAATCAGGACCGCCCCCCCCGAGACTGCGCCCCCATCCAATCGCAAGCCGAATCCTGCCGGAGACCGGTAGGTGGTGACCTTCCCGAAGTCCGGCGCAAACTGGTTTTCCGGGTCCTCTGCCGTAATACGGCACTGCAGGGCGCAACCGTAGAGCGGAATTTTCAACTGGCGGGGCAGAGAGATCGGGGGGTCGTGCAACCGATGGCCCTGGGCAATCAGAATCTGCGAGCGCACCAGGTCTATCCCCGTCACCCTCTCGGTCACGGTGTGCTCGACCTGGATTCGGGGATTGACCTCAATGAAGTACCATTCCCGACTGTCCACATCCAGAAGGAACTCGACCGTTCCGGCATTCACGTAGCCGACTTCACGAGCCAAAGCAACCGCTGCATCACACAGCTCCCGCCGAAGCTCTTCAGGTACCCCGGCGGCAGGCGCCACCTCCACCACCTTCTGATGTCTTCGCTGCACCGAACAGTCCCGCTCATAGAGGTGCACGACCTGTCCATGCTCGTCGGCCAGGATCTGAACCTCCACATGCTTGGGCCGCTCGATGAAGCGTTCCAGGAAAAGGGCGCCGTTGCCGAAGGCTGCGTCCGCCTCACCTCGGGCTTCGGCCAATTGCTTTTCCAGATCCTCGGCGGAACGGATAATCCTCATTCCCCGGCCGCCGCCGCCGAAGGCTGCCTTGGCGATCAAGGGGAATCCCAACTCTCCGGCCGTTTGCCGGGCCGCCTGCCCTTCCCCCACGGGCTGGTCCGTTCCGGGAATCACGGGGATTCCCGCCTTCTTGGCCAGGCGGCGGGCGGCCAGCTTGTCCCCAAGCAACTCCAGAAGATGGGGGGTGGGCCCCACGAAAATGATGTTTTCCCGCCGGCAAGCCCGGGCGAATTCCGGATTCTCGGCCAGAAACCCGTACCCCGGATGGATGGCGTCCACCTTCTTGTCCCGGGCGATCGCCAGAATGCCCTCGATGTCCAGATAGGCCTCCACCGGCCCCTTCTCTCTTGGCAGGGCGTAGGCCTCATCGGCCTTGAAACGGTGCAAGGAGACGCGGTCCGCCTCGGAGTAGACGGCAACCGTCCGCAACCCGAGTTCGGTGGCCGCCCTCATGATACGAATGGCGATTTCGCTGCGGTTGGCAGCCAGGAGTTTCTTCATCGCTTACCTGAAACAACAGAAAAAAGAGTGATCCACGAAGGGCCACGAAGAACGACGAAGGGCCACTAAGGCGTTGAGGTTAACCGCGACGGGATACCAAGGTCACTAAAGAATTATCGATTTCTGATTGTTTCACTTTCGTATGATCCGCCCGGCAGGTCGGGGGCTGGACTTGTCTGAACAAAAGACTCCTATTCTATACACAAGCTCCGGCGGACGGAAAGCGGATTAGGCGTTGGCGGCGCCTACAAGAGACGCCCTACGGTTTCGCCAGGCGCCGGCGATCCCGTGAGAGAGGGAGACCGGTGGTTGCCTGAGGGATCCCCGCCAGCGGTTTCCGCCAGCCCAGGTCGCGCCGTTGTAATGTAGAATGCTGCTTGCCGAAGCGAACGGACATCGAAACCGGTGGAAACTGTGGAAGAAGAAACCCTGTATCGATCGCTGAGGCTGCCACACAGGCCGGAGGGAAAGCTCGTCCTGCTTGTCCTGGACGGCGTCGGCGATATTGCGACCGCCGCAACCGGCTACCGAACCCCGCTGGAGGTCGCGGCCACTCCGAACCTGGATGAATTGGCTCGGGCCTCGGCGATGGGCAGAATGATCCCGGTCCTGCCGGGGATCACGCCGGGAAGCGGTCCAGGTCACCTGGGGCTATTCGGCTACGATCCCGCGCTATTCCGAGTCGATCGAGGCGTGATCGAGGCCCTGGGGGTCGGCATCGACTTGAGGACCGACGACGTGGCCGCCCGCGCCAACTTCTGTACCGTCAATGCCGAGGGAGTCGTCACCGACCGCAGAGCCGGCCGCATTGACAGCGGGCTGAACCGAACCCTATGTCAGAAACTGGGCTCCATTGGCAGGATCGGCGAGACGGAGGTTATTGTCCGCCGCGGGAGATCTCATCGCTTCGTGGTGGTTTTCCGCGGAGGCGGGATCGCCGGGCCTCTCCCGGATTCCGACCCTCACGGCACAGGTCTTCCCGTAAGGCCGATCGTAGCCCAAAGCCGGGAGCGAAAGGTCAGGAAGGCGGCCGAGGTGATCGCCCGCTTCTACCGGCAGGCCATGCCTCTGCTGGCGGAAGACTATCCAGCCAACAGTTTCCTCTTGAGGGGCATTGGCAGCCTCCCCCGAATCCCCGGCTTTGAGGAGCGGTTCCGACTGAGGGCCGCGGCGATTGCCGCTTATCCCATGTACCGGGGACTGGCCCAACTGATCGGAATGCGGACTCTGAAAGAAGCAAGAGACATCGGGCAACAGTTTCGACAGTACCTCGACGAGCTCGAAGGCTTCGACTATTTCTTCATCCACGTCAAGGGTACGGACATGTCCGGGGAGGACGGCGATTTCGATGGGAAGGTGACCGTCATCGAGGCCGTGGACCAGGCTCTACCCATTCTCTTGCAAAAGCGTCCCCTGGTGCTGGCCGTAACGGGAGACCATTCCACCCCGGTGGCGCTGAAATCTCACAGTTGGCACCCCCAGCCGGTTCTGTTGAACAGTCCGGTTTCCGGGAGCGACGGACTGAGCCGCTTCACCGAAACCTGCGCCAATCGGGGCTCGCTAGGGATATTCCAGAGCAAATACTTGATTCGATTGATGATGGCTAACGCGGGACTCTTTGCCAAGTTCGGCGCCTGATCACCCGCCCCCCCTTCGGATCATTCGACTAGTTGAGTTTGAAGGGTCGAGCATGTAAAATCCCGACCGAATCGGCTACAGCGTGCGACGGGCTGGTGATTCCGACGATGTCCATCAAGTGCCTGCACGGGAGGTTTCCATGTCATTTCCGGCCTCGGTACAACGAGCCCTGGCTGCCAAGGGCAACCGCAAACCAGACTATGAGCGCCTCAAGACGGCCCTGAAACACCAGGAACCCGACTATGTCCCCCTTTTTGAAATGGGGATCGAGCCGGAGATCAAGCAATATTTCATGGGCAAGTCCGTCGAGGGACACGCCCAGGAGATCGAATTCTTCGAGACCGCCGGATTCGACGCCTATCCCGTCTCGCTGAGCGTGATCAATGTCCACCTGAAGCCGGTGGAAGGAAAGGACAGCCAGACCGAAAAGGGCGCCGGCGGCGTCCAGGTGAGCAGCCACACCGTCAGCACCTACAAGGCCGAACTGGAGGCCTATACCGAACGGCACTGGGCGGAAATGCACAAAGGGGTCATTTCCAACAAAGAAGAGTTTGCCGCTTATCCCTGGCCCGACCCGGATGATCTGGACTTCTCCGTGCTGGACGAGGTGGGAGCGATGCTGCCGCCCGGGATGAAGATCGGCGTGGTCATCGGCAAGGTGTTTACCGGGGTCTGGTTCATGATGGGGATGGAGACCTTCATGTTGTCCTACATCGACGACCCGGAACTCATCGACATGATGTATGGCAAGATCATCCCCCTCCAGCAGCGGGTGATGGAGGTTGCCATGGAACACCCCGCCGTCGGCCTGAGCTTTCATGCCGACGACCTCTCGGGGAAGAACGGACCTCTGGTGCACCCCGACCACTATCGCAAATACGCCTTCCCCTGCTACAAGACCATGTGCGATATGGCCAGGGCCGCGGACAAGCCCTTCGTCTACCACACCGACGGGGACATCTCCATGGTGATCGATGAACTGATCGACCTCGGCATCCACGGCTGGCATCCGGTGGAAGCACAAGCCCACGACATCAATGAAATCAAGGCGCAATATGGGGACCGGCTCGCCTTGCTGGGCAACATCGACCTCCAGTACACCTTGACCCTGGGGACTCCTGAGGAAGTTGAGGACGAGGTTCGCACTCGAATCAGGGATCTGGCTCCCGGCGGCGGCTACTGTGTCTCTTCCGGAAACTCCATCCCCGAATACGTGCCCATAGACAACTACGCCGCCATGCTGGAGGCCACGTTCAGGTACGGCAAGTATCCTATTGCACTCGATTGAGCCTGAGCCGGCGGCGGACGGCAGGACCCTCTCCCGCCGGCCACGGCCTTCGATTTCATACGAACAAGGAAGGGACTCTCAATGCCGATTGTCAACGACGGCCTGGAGGAAGAACTGCAGTGGGTCACCATCCCCGAAGAGAACCATCGAATTCGGGGGGTTCTGGAAAAGGCAGACCCCTTGATGCAGGACATCGCCTTTTACGTCATTGTCGGCGAGCACCATCAGACCGACCGCTTGACCCGGGAGGCTCTGGACAAGGACTACGATCCCGGAACCATTCTGGACGATGGGCTGATCGCCGGCATGTCGGTGGTGGGGGTCAAGTTCCGCGACAACGTCATCTTCGTGCCTGAGGTGCTGGTGGCCGCCAGGGCCATGAAGGCCGGAATGAAGCACTTGGACCCGATCCTGTCGGCATCGGGCATCGAACCCGTTGGCACGGTCATCATGGGTACCGTCCAGGGCGATCTTCACGATATCGGCAAGAATCTGTGCGGGATGATGCTTTCAGGGGCCGGCTTTTCCGTCCACGACCTGGGAGTGGACACCAAGCCTCAGGAGTTCGTGGAGGCCGTGATCGAGCACAAGGCCGAGCTGGTCGGCATGTCGGCGCTGCTCACCACCACCATGAGAAACATCGAAACGACCAACCGGGCTTTCGAAGAGGCAGGCCTCCGCCACAAGGTCAGGACGATGGCGGGTGGAGCCGCGCTGAGCCGGGAACTGGCCCACAAGATGAAATGCGACGGCTATGGCAAAGACGCCCTGGCCTGTGTCGAAAGAGCCAAGGAACTGTTGGAGCAGGTAAAGCTTTCCACTTCCGCTGCAAGCTGACCGGGGAGATCAGGCAACCCGGTACTTCTCAACGCCCTCCGGGTTGAGGTCGATTCCCAGGCCGGGCGCCTGAGGAATGGCCAGAGTGCCGTCCCGGGCCGAGATGCGCTGCAGGGTGATCTCATCCCGCAACCGAGTCCCCTCCTCCACCACAAATTCCGTAATGAAGGAGTTGGGGATAGCGTTCAGGAAGTGGAGTGCGGCGGCCACGTTGATATAGGTGGTGAACCCGTGGTTGACGCAGCGCAGGCCCCGGTCCGCCGCCAGGCTGGCGATTTTGACTGCCTCGGTGAAGCCGCCGCATCGGGTCAGGTCCACCTGGACCACGTCGATCCTGCCTTTATCCATCAGCTCGATAAATGAGCGGCGCTCGCTTTCCTCCTCGCCGGCCGCGATGGGAATGTCGGTTGCCGCAGCCAAGCGGGAATATCCCCGGTAGTCGTCCGGCAGCAGGGGTTCCTCGAGCCAGAAGATATCGAACTCGCTGAAGGCTCTGGCTCGCTGGATTGCCGTCTTGGCGTCCCAGGCCAGCCCGGCGTCGATCAGCAGGTCGGCGCCGTCCCCCAGCCCGGCCCGCGCCTCTCTCACCAGGGCCACGTCCGTAACCGCATCCTCGCCCATGGGCGCCCATCCGAATTTGACCGCGTCGAAGCCCTTGTCCCGGAAGCGACGGGCTCTCTCACCCGTTTCAGCAGGAGTGGCTCCAAACAGAGAGCTGGCGTAGGCACGAATCCTCTGGTGGAAACCGCCTCCCAACAACTTCCAGACGGGCATTCCCAGCACCTTGCCCTTGATGTCCCAGAGGGCAATGTCGATTCCGCTCATGGCGTGAATGGCGATTCCCCGCCGGCCGGCATAGATGTTCTCCCGATACATCTTGTGCCAGAGGTATTCGGTCTGCAGAGGATCTTCACCGATCAGGAGCTCGCCCAATCCGCTGTTGAGAGGGTGGCAATAGGGTCCCTCGATCATCCCCTTGACGGCCATGGGGGCGGAGTCCACTTCGCCGATACCATGTACTCCAGCATCGGTCTCGACCCGAACGACGAGAGCGTCCTGGCCGCTATCGGCCTGTTCCTTGACTTCGGGAAGGCGCAAGTAGAGAGTTTCGACTCGAGTGATTTTCATGGTGGCTCCAGCCTCGACGGCCGGGCAGGACAGAAATTGGCCCTCTGTGCCGCCGGCTCATGCAAAGGCCTGGTTAATGGGTTTGATGATGAGCTCGGGCACGTGGGCTCGGGGGTGAAGCGTGGCCACAAACAGCACCGCGGCCGCCACGTCTTCCGGCCGCAGAATCCGTGCGCGGTGCTCCGCGCTCACCGCCACCGGGCGGACCTCAAGCAAGGGCGTGTCCACCTCTCCCGGCGCAATCACGGTGGCGCGGATACCCCGATGGCCCTCTTCCAGGCTCAACACCTTGGTGAAGGCGTCCATGGCGTGCTTGGAAGCGCTGTAGGCCGCTCCTCCCAGGTCGCTGGCCCGACAACCGGCCGTCGAGGTGACGTTGACGATGAGGCCGTCCCCGCGATCTCTCATCTGGGGAAGCACCTCGGCAGCCACGTTGAAGGCCCCGGTGGCATTCACGGCCATGATGTAATCCCAGCTCTCGGGCTCGATCCGCTCCATGGTCCTTTCGATCACGTTCACCCCGGCGTTGTTGACCAGGATGTCGATCTTCCCGAAGCGGTCGATGGCCTTCCCGACCACCTCGCCGACCTGGGCGCGATCGGTGACGTCCAGCGGCCAGGGGTGCACGGCACCCTTCCCCGAGACGGTCCGGGCCGCCGCATGCAGTCTCTCTTTGTTGCGGCCGCAGATCACCACCGTGGCCCCCTCCGCGGAAAACTGCCGGGCCACGGCCAAACCGATTCCGGTGGCTCCTCCGGTGACCAGAGCCACTTTATCCTTGAGTTGCATGCTGCCCCCCTTGACTACCGTTGAACCCCTGCCGTGGCCTCCGGTAGTCCAAAACAGTAGAGGTGTCGGGTGGTCCGCAGGTAGATCCGCCCCCCGGAAATGGCAGGCGTGGCATAGGCTTCCTCCTTAAAATCGGCCTGGGACAACTGGCGCCATTGGGGTTCGGCGCTGATCACGCTCAGTTCGCCCTTCTCACTGAGCAAGTAGATCTTGCCGTCTCCCGCAACCGGAGAACTGAAGTATCGGGATTGCCCGGGAACACGACCCACCTTCAGGGTCTTTCCCGTTTCCGGGTCCAGGCTGGCCACGATGCCCCCTCGCTTTACCCAGAATAGATATCCGTTGTACTGGATGGGAGAGGGAACGTAGGGCAGGTAGCGGTTCTGCCTCCACAGCACATGGGACTCGGTGACGTCTCCGGCCCCACCGGGGCGGATAGCCAGAGCCACATTTTCCACCGTCTCGAAAATGTTTTTCATTCCGTCGTACTCGGCTCGGGTGAGCTGATCGTCCTTGTCCCGGTCGAACTGGTTGAAGCGCGCCTTGAGCGATCCCTCCGGCAACTCCTCAAGCTCCAGGCGACCGTTCCGGTTGCGGTCCAATTGACCGGCAACCTCCGCGAAGGGTTGGAGCTTTTCCCGTTCTCCCGGATCGGCTCCCGGAGACCAGGTGGCGCTGAAGACGACTCCTCCATCGCCAACGATCGGCGTGGTGTTGACGATGCGCGAGAGGCCCCGAACGGTCCAGAGCTCCTTCCCCGTATCAAGATCGTACCCCGCGATCCGCAGGGTTCCGGAAACGACGATCTGCTTCTTTCCGTTAGCCTCCAGACTCACCGGGGTCGAAAACCCCCGGGGAAACTCCGGGCGTTCGGTCTTCCAGAGCGTTTTGCCGCTTCCTTTGTCCAAAGCCATGAGAAAAGAGTCGATGTCATGATCCTGGTTCAACACCACGCGGTCGCCGATGATGATGGGCGAACCGGCGGCGCCGAATCCATTCTTGAAGGGACCCATCCGGCGCCGCCACAACAACTTGCCGTTGCGGTCGTAGCAAAAGAGACCGCCCGACCCGAAGAAGCTCACGATCCGCTGCCCGTCCGTGGCCGGGCTGGACTGGGCGTGGCTTCCGTCACGGTGGATCTCCTCCAGCTTCCCGTACTCCGCTTCGACCTTCCACACCACTTCCCCGGTTTCTCCATGCAATCCCAGGGTAAGGAGCAATTCACCCTCGACGGCCGTTACGTAGACCCGGTCACCGTGGACCACCGGGGATGAGTGCCCCGGCGGGAGGGAAACCTTCCAGAGAAGGTTTCGATCGGGCCCAATGGAGGCGGGCAGCTCGTAGGATCCCGAGGCCACGCCGGACGCATTGGGACCGCGGAACTGGGGCCATGATTCCGATTGAGCCGATTCAACCGAGCAGCAAAGCAGGGCCACCGACAGGTGCAAGAGTATCTTCACGTTGGACCTCCATGGCCGAGGGGAGAGACAGGCCGAGTCGAACGGCGAACACGGATTGAAGTCCGCCTACCCATGCGGCGCAAGCGAAAGCACGATTATAGTCGTTTCAGGAAGGTCATCAAACCCGCGAATGCCGGCGAGGCCGTGCCTTGCAACCGGCGCCTTGAGTTTGGTGGGATTTAACTGACCCGCTAGATCATGAGACCTGACACGTTGCCCCTCTGAGCCGGCCAGCGCCCCCATCCTGGCGGTCGGCCTAGCCGGCTCGCATGCGATTGACTCTCGACACAAGGACATCCTGGTGGATCTCAGCCGACATGGGCGAACCCGCCGCACGATAGTGCGCCGGAGATCTGCCCGTGAACGTGATAGAATAAGGCTCATGCACACTGATACCATTGTCATTATCGTCGCGATCCTGGGGGTTGGCCTTGGCCTCTGGCGAGCAATCGCCACCATCCGCCAGGACGTGACCACTCTTCGCCACGAAGTGCGCGCTGACATCTCCGGCCTCCGCCAGGAGATGGCTGAGATCCGCCAGGATGTCCGCAGCTTACACTCCCGCATCGACAACCTCTATCAGGCTCTCTTCAGCCACAAAGACCCCGCCGCGTAGCTCAGACCAGCCCCCGGCCTGAGCGCCGCCGGGCGCGACCAGGTCATCGACAACCGATGAGAAATGCGGGCTCGTCTCGGTATAATGGGTGAACCTCGCTCTGACAGAGGAAATTCCAAAGGACATCAAAGGACAGGGCCGATGAGCGACATCAGCTATAGCACAGTGGGTTTTAGAGATCGGGATGTGGAGGCTGCCCTGGACGGGGTTGCTGCCGCGGGGTTCACCCAAACGGAAGTATTGGGACAAGAGCCTCACCTGGCAGTCCCTCCTACGGGGAAGGCTTTGGCGGACTTTCGAACCCGTCTGGCGGCGCGAGGTCTTCGGGCCAGAACGGTTCATGCTCCTTTGACCCGGAATGTCCTGGGAGCCCCCGAGGAAAACTGGCGCCTTGAAGTGGTCGAGATATTGGCCGGCTACCTTCGGCTGGCCGCCGGACTGGAGGCCACCGAAGTCATTATTCATCCGGTGCCCAACCCCATTTTCGTTCCCGAGGGCGACCATCCCGAGGTGGCTCGACGCATCGCCGAAGCGGTTCCGCGGTCCCTCGATCGACTGGTTCCGGTCGCCCGCCAGGAGGGCGTCCGCATCCTGCTGGAAAACCTGCCCTACTCCTGCGGCTATCCCTACCTGGACATGCGGGAATTGCGGCCGCTGGTGGATGGCTACCCCGAGGAGCAGTTGGGACTGGTGATCGATACCGGACACGCCTGGACGATCAAGCGGGATCCCTCCGTGGAAATCGAACTCGCCGGATCCCGTCTCCGGGGAACCCACCTGCAGGACGTCGACTACGAGAACCCCAACGACAACCACTGGGCGCCAACCAAGGGGGGCCTGGACTGGTCGGCCATCCGCAAGGCGCTGGCCGCGGTGGGATATCCCGGCCCCTGGACCTTTGAAGTCGCCCAAGGGACCCAGGGCGAGACCCCTGACCAGTTGGCGCATTTGACCCGCCGGGTGGCGCGCTCCTGGGGCTTGTAAATGAAGATTACCGACATCCGTGTCCGTGGCGGCCGCCTTTCCAGCCTGACCTTCGTGCAGGTGGAAACCGACGAGGGCTTGACCGGTATCGGGGTCACCGGCTCGCCCTCCTGGATCATCGGGCCCATCGTGCTGGACCGCCAGGGAGGCTTGATCCGCTTTCTGGCTGGCCGGGACCCGCTGGAACCCGGCCGCCTCTGGGTGCGCATGTTCCAGAACTGGCAGGCCCTCAGGGGGCGCGGCGGCGAGGGCGGCATGGCGGTCAATGCCATGGGCGCCGTCGACATGGCTCTTTGGGACCTGGCCGGAAAAGCCCTGAACCAGCCGCTCTGCAAGCTGCTTGGAGGAGCGGTACAGAACCGGGTCATGGCCTATGCCAGCGGCACGGCCTTCGATCCCGACTCCCTGGCGGGAAATGTCCCGCCCCGGCTGAAGTCCCCCGAGCAGTTGGCAGCGGAAAGCCGAGCCTGTGTCCAGCAAGGGTTTCGGGCTATCAAGTTCGGCTGGGGCAACCACTTCCGGACCGAGGACGAAGAGAGACTGGCCGCCATCCGTCAAGCCATCGGCCCGGAGACCCGCCTGATGCTCGACTTCGGCTGCCCGGCCTATTGGACCCCCGGCTGGAACCTCAAGGAAGCCATTCGAGCCACCCGCTTTCTGGAAGCGTTCGACCTCTACTTCCTGGAGGAGCCCATGCCCCCCTTCGACGTGGACGGCTACGCCGCCCTGACCCAGGCCGCCGAAGTCAAGATCGCTTCCGGGGAAAGTCTCAGTACTACCCATGAGTTCCAGCAATACATCGACCGCCGGGCGCTGGACGTCATCCAGCCCGACGCCGCCCAGATGGGGGTTACCCAGTGCCACTACGTCGCCCGTCGGTCCGAGGAAGCCGGCCTGCTCTGCATCCCCCACAGCCCCTGGTCGGCCACCGTGGTTGCCGCCCACCTCCATATTCTCTCCACCGTGACCAACGGAGCCATGGTGGAATATCCCGGCTGGGAGGCCCTGCGCGAAGGGTCGACCTCGGCCTACCGAATCACCAGGATGGCCCACGAGGAAATCATCGAGCGCCCACTCACGCTAAGCGACGGCTACCTCCAGCTTCCGGAAAGCCCGGGGCTGGGATTGGGCAACTACGTCCCGGAAGCGCTCTCGCGGATGGAACAGGTGGCGGCACAAGGAGATTGATTTGGCGGGAAAACCCCCTTTCCTGGCGGTGGTCAGTTGGCTCCCCCAGGGCCTGGAGAAGATCGAAAGCTGCGTGGACGGCGTCCGGGTGGTTGCCGGCGAGGACCGCGACTTCCTGATGGAGGCCTTCGCCGAGGCCGAGGTGGCCTTTGTGGGAGCTTTCGACCCCGGGCTTCTGCGGGTGGCCAGGAAACTCCGCTGGGTCCACGCCGGCTCGGGCGGCGTGGAGGGCTACATGTTTCCGCAACTGGTGGAGAGCGCCGTCACCGTGACTTGCTCCAAGCCCTGCTTCGATTCGACCGGGGCCGAGTACGCCCTGGGAATGATGCTGGCCTTCAGCCGCCGGCTACATGTCGATTTGAGGCACGGGCCGGACCGGGAGTGGGAATGGTCGGTTCCGGGGACCCTGCGCTCTCGAGGCCAATGGCCCACCGAACTGAAGGGCAGGACCGTCGGCATCATGGGCCTGGGTGTGATGGGATCGGAAATCGCCCGGGTGGCAAAATGCTTCGGCATGCGGGTCATCGCAATGGCCAGAACTCAACGAACCCCTCCGCAAACCGTGGACCGGTTGCTGAGACCGGCTCAACTGGACGAACTGCTGGCAGATTCGGATTTCGTGGTTCTGAGCCTTCCTCTCACTCCCGAGACCAGGGGCGTGATCGGTGCTCGGGAACTGGGAAGGATGAAAGACAGCGCCTGCTTCATCGATGTTTCCGGGAGGCCGGCGCTTTACGACCTGGAAGCCGTTCGGAGGGCTCTGGAGGAAAGACGCATCGCCGGAGCTGCCCTGCAACTGGAAGTGCCGCCCCCCGATTCGGCCCTGTGGGAGGTGGAAAATCTGCTGATGTCGTTCCACCGCGTCGTCACCCGCGAGGAATACCAGCGTTGCGTTGAGCTATTTTGCGAGAACCTGCGGCGCTACTGCCGGGGCCAACCCCTGCTGGGCTTGGTGGACAAGTCGGCCGGCTACTGAACAGACCTGCTCCCGACCGATGTCCCGTACCCCCGCTACAGCAATCGCTGTTTCTTGAGGAAGTCCCCCAACTGTTCCATCTCGGCGTCGCTGAGGCTGTAATAGGGCGGTCTTCTCCAGCGCCCGCAGAGCCCGTAGTGCTCGTACATCCCGTGAAACCAGGCGTCAAAGGCTCCCTGCCGCGCCATGATGAACTCGAACAGGGGCAGATCGAAGTTCCGGATGATTTCGACGGCCTTGGCCATATCCTCCGTCTGGATGGCCTTCCAATAGTCGTGGGATACCTCGGGCTTGAAGGTGATGAAGGTTGAAAGGTAGCCGTCACAGCCAAAGGGATGAAGGTTCAGGTGATTCTGCTTCTGCCCGCCGGAAAAGACGGCCCAGCGGTCGTGGACCAGCAGCGCCATCTTCCGGCCGAACTCCCCGCACCAGTCGTCCTTGATGGCCACCACTCCCGGCACCTCGTCCCGAACCCGCTTGAGCGTCTCCAGGCCGAATGCCTCCCCCCGAGGCACGAAGGTGGCCGTGATGATCATTACCGGCAGCTCGGCTGCAGCAGCCGCATAGTGGTCCACCAGCGTGGACGTGGTGCAGGATCCGGCCCAGTCGGGCGGCATCACCATCAGGACGCCGGCCCCGGTCTCCTTGGCGTACCGGGCGAACTCCACCAGCTTGGGAGTACCCCAGTTCCGTTCGGCCGCCACCACCATGGCCCGGCCGGCCGTCTGCTCGCAAACCACCCGGGTCACCTCGGCAATATCGTCATCGGTCAGGAGCGTATACAGGCTGTCGCCCCAGGTCAGCAGCATGGTGGGGCTGCCGGCCTGGATGGAAAAATCCACATAGCGCCGCAGGCCGGCGTAGTCGACTTGACCGTCCCGCAGAAAGGGGGTCCGGATGGAAGCCACCGGACCGGTCAGATTGTTTCGAATCTCCTGCTTGAGAGCATCCATGGTCGTCTCTTTCTTGTTTGGTACACCCCTGATTCATCCCATATGAGCCCCCACGTCGTATGGGGCAACCGCCCGCGGAAGGTTCTGCAATGCCTCCAGCTAAAACAACCTACTCCTTGACGATCAGTCCGAGCAGGGCGCCCGCCACACCCCCTTGCACCACGGTTCCCAGGAACCAGACCAATGCGATCGTGTGGGTAAAAGGCATTACGGCAAAGCTGCCGTAGCCCATTCCGATTCCAACGGCCACCCCGTACAGCAGACCGAATTGAATGGCCCGGCCCAACTCCTTCCGGCAAATCAAGAACTTGTAGATACTGACGAACATCAACGCGGAAATCAGCGTCACCACGTAGATCAACCCGATCATGATCTCGGTCTCGGGCCGCCAAAGTGCAGCCGTAGCCCGATATTCACCCATCAGGATCAGCTGATGAATGACAATATCCAGCAAGGACCAAGCCAGAAAAACAGCTACGACAGCCAGGATGGTTCTTTTCCCCATCTCGTCTCCTTTTCGTTACCCAGCCTCATTCCTGCGTTGTTCAGGAAGCAGCCAGGCGTAGCTCTCCCACCGAATCGATCATCCGACGCACCCGGTCTACGAACCAGGCGGGCGGATGCCTCAAGGGCAACCTGGCCGGACCACAAGGAATTCCCACCAGCGGCATGCAGGCCTTGATGAAGTTGCCCTCCCCCGTGATCCCCTCACGTATCACTTCCGCCAAAGCCCGATTGTACACTTCTTCCGACGCCATATAGAGATGAGTGGCCTGCTCGTATTCCCTGGCCCGCAGCGCCTCAAGGATTCTGAGGTTGGTCCTGGGTGCAAAGTTGGCGGCTTGGGAGACATACCCCCGAGCACCCAGGATAAAAGACGAGGCCACGAAGGCGCCGTGAAAATTACAGACGATGTTGAACCGATCCCTACAGGCGGACAACACCGCCACCAGCTCACTGTCGTTGCTGCTGGACCACTTCAGTCCCACCACGTTTTCCAGCTCGGCCAGTCGCTCCACGAAGCTCAGGTCCATGTCGAAGCCGCAGGTCCAGAACGTATTGTAGGCCGTCAGTCCCAGGCTGACGGATTCACTGATGGCACGGAAGTACTCGAAGGCGTCATCGGCGGTGCTGGCGAAGTACCAGGGAGGTTCGACCTGCAATCCGTCCGCCCCGATCTTCTCGGCGTGTTGGGCCAATTCCACCGAAGTTCGAGTGGACTGATGAGAGATTCCGACGAAAACGGGCAGGCGGCCGGCCGAAGCGTTGACGGCGGCCTCGGCAACCGCCTTGCGTTCTTCGGTGGACAGATGCATCTGCTCTCCGCCCGCACCCAACGCCACATACACCCCCGTTCCGGTCCGCAACCCTCCGCTGACGAGATATTCGATACAGGTCCCGATCCTGGGAAGATCCAGTGCATAGTCTTCCTTCATGGGAGTGCAGGCTGCGACGAAAATTCCCTGATACTTCGATTTGGCCTCTTCGCTCTTCGTCATGTTTTCTTGTCTTCCCTGGCTGCGGTCGGTTGGTGGACGAGAGTCTCCCCCCAGACAGGAGTCTTCAAACGGGTGAGTATTTTCCGTGGGGGCTCTTGTGGATGGCGGGTCGACGGCCGCCTTGGATCTGGGCCACTTCGTCTTCGACGGCCGCCACCTGGTCCCGGCCGGTGCAGACCTCCAGCTCCAGCCGGCACTGGTAACTCTCACCCGGCGGCAGTACGATAACGCGACCCTTTTCCCGCTCGAATCCCTTCAGGTTGGGATAGTTGGTTCCCGGCTCCAGCCCGGTGACGTATCCGTCGGACAGACCGACCGTATTTTTCCACTGGGTGAAGTGCGGAAGCTCTCTCTTGTTGAATCGAAGCACCACGGCGCGGTCACCGGAGGCATTCCGCAAGGCCACCAGGGTGCGGCCCGACGCACCCTCCGCCAGGTCATAGAAGTAAACCTGCTCCACGTATCCGGGGGTGGGCGGCAGGTAGGTATCGGTCTCTCCGATCCCCTCCACCGCCCGGGCGTCCCGGGGAGCGACCTCCAGCACGGCCGCCAGCATCCTGGAGCCGGCCCCCAGGAATGGCCGGCCGAAGTTGCAATGGTAGACCAATTCCAGCTCGGAGGGAGTGGTCCTCAAATTGGTGACGGTGTCCCGGACCGTCAAACGGTTGGAGCGGGGAGTGGTGCTGACGGTCGACCGCAGGCGGAGGCCCGGAAGGAAGAGGGAGGATTCGTCCACCTCCCCCACCACCGATACACTGCCGCTTCCGGGATCGGAACGGACCTCCAGGTAGTGAGCCGGCAGATTGGCGATCTTGCCATGGAGGGTGAGGTCGACCGCGACACGGTTTCCGTTGTTGTCGACGATAACGTCTTCCCCAGGGGATCCATTGGAGTCCAGGCCGCACCGCACGATGCATTCGTCGAAACCCTTCAGCCAGCCCAGCCCACCCCGGTCCCCTTCGTCCACCCACTTGGGATGCACCGGGCCCTTGACCGGAGATTCCCAACCCACCGGAATCCCGCGGCAGGACGCTTTCCAAAGCCCCATTCCACGGGTTGGCAGAATGGAGAAGGAGAGTTCGGCATTGGTGACCTCCACCAGATCGACGCCGCTTCTCAAGCCTCCTTGCAGGCGAGTCTTGGAGACCGTGCAATCCGGGACTCCCAGGTCGTCGTGGCCCAGAAAAAGCGACTCTTTCCAGACGTTGGCACCGACATCAGTCAAAACCCAAGACTTCTCCTCCGCCATGGCACACCCTCCTCTCTACTGCGATCCTCGTATTCTAATGAATGGCTCGACCGATATGTCAATCGATTCCTGTTTCGGCCGGCTTCGCCTTGATACCCGGGAATCGGTTCGACTAAAATGAGCGGGTTCATATAGACGTGGTTTTGTCTTGCCCTTTGGACTGAAATCCCGGACATCCGCGGCAGTCGGTGACAGCACCGTGGAGTTGAAACCCACTCGTCCTCAAGTGAGGAGGCATCAGCCAACTATGAGTTGCCTGCGACCGGCAATGCCGCTGTTTCTAAGGGGCGGCGCCTGGATTGTGACCGGCTTGGCCGTGGCGGCCTGGTTTGTCAATCCCCTGCACGCGGCCGAATCCGGGGAGAACTCCCCTCCGGATTTCAACCGCGACATTCGTCCCATCCTTGCCGACAACTGCTACGCCTGCCACGGGCCCGATCAGAACCAGCGCATGGCCGGGTTGCGCCTCGACCTCCAGGATTCCGCCCTGGGCCGGCTGGACTCGGGAAGGCTGGCCATCGTCCCCGGGAAGCCGGAAGAGAGCGAGCTCATCCGGCGAATCACCGCTGGGGACGTCGCTCTCAAGATGCCCCCGGCCTACTCGGGCAAGGAACTGACCCGGCGGCAAATCGACTTGCTGACCCGCTGGATTCGCCAGGGAGCTCCCTGGAGTAAACATTGGGCCTACATAACCCCGGAACGCCCGCCACTCCCGGCTGTGAAGGACAAGAGCTGGCCAGCCAACGCCATCGATCATTTCATTCTGGCCCGGCTGGAACGGGAAGGCATACGCCCCTCGCCGGAAGTGGACCGAAGGACCCTCATCCGGCGCCTGACTTTCGACCTGACCGGCCTCCCGCCCACCGTCCGGGAAGTCGAGAACTTTCTTTCCGATGGGAGACCGCGGGCCTACGAGAGACTGGTGAACAGACTGTTGGCTTCGCCCCACCACGGCGAGCGCATGGCCATGCACTGGCTGGACCTGGCCCGCTATGCCGACTCGGACGGCTACCATGTCGACTTCCCCCGATCGATGTGGAAGTACCGGGATTGGGTGATCGCGGCCTTCAATGCCAACAAGCCCTTCGACCGGTTTACGATCGAGCAATTGGCGGGAGACCTGCTGCCCGACCCCACCCTGGACCAGAGAATCGCCACCGCCTTCAACCGCAACGGAATGACCAGCACCGAAGGCGGCGCCGACGCCAAGGAGTACCTCTCCAAGTACGTGATCGATCGGGTCAACACGACCGCGACCGTCTGGCTGGGCTCCACCGTGGCCTGCGCCGAGTGCCACGACCACAAGTTCGACCCCTTTACCCAGCAGGAGTATTACCGACTGTACGATTTCTTCCACCAGATCCCCGAGAAGGGTCTGGACCGGGACCCCGCCCCGCCCTACCTGTGGCTGCCGTCCGAGGAGCAACGCTCGCGGCTGAGCCGACTGGAAAAAACCATCCAGACTCTGGAAGCGAGCCGGCAAGCCCGGCTCGACATGACCCATGACGGCCTGGACGAGGCCCAGGCCGAATGGGAAGGAGAGCTGGCTCGAATCCATCGGACCCGCCAGGAGCTGGAACTGAAGGATTGGTCGGTGATCGGGCCATTTTTCGTCCAGTCCGCCGAAGAAGCCTTCACGCGGGCCTTTCCGCCCGAATCCGAGCTGGACTTCTCCAAGAACTATCAGGACGGCAAGTTGACCTGGAACGCTCGCCCGGACTGGAAGGACGGGGAGGCTCAATCGCTGTTGGGAACCAAGGCCGCCACCTACCTGCACCGCCGGATCCATGCCGAATCCGCCCGCAAACTGAAATTCTTCGTGGCCACCAACGCCCCCTATGCCGACGGTCTCAAGGTCTGGTTGAACGGGCGGCTCGTGCTTGCCAAAGCCGTGGAGGGTTGCGAGCCGGCGAAATCGATCGAGGTGCAGGTGGACCTGCGGTCCGGAGCCAATGACCTGCTCCTGAAAGTCGTCAACTATGGCGGCGGCTATGGATTCTATTTTTCCCTGGATGCGCCCCTGGAGGATAAGGCGCTCATGCAGGTGATGACGGCGGCAGCGAAGCCGGTGCTGGAGAGAGACGGTGGGGAAAAGACGGCCTTGAGGCACTATTTTCGCGAGAAACATTCCCCCCGACTGCAGGCCCTCGTCCGGCAACTGTCCCAGTTGCGCAAGGAAAAGGAGGAACTGGAGCAAGACATCCCCACCGTGCGGGTGATGGAGGACATGGAGTACCGCAGGCCCACCCACATCCTGGTACGGGGAGACTACCGGAGCAAAGGCGAGCCAGTGTCGGCAGGCGTTCCCGAATTTTTGCCCTCGTTGCCCGAGGGAGACAAAGTCGATCGTCTGGCCCTGGCTCGCTGGCTGGTCGACCCCGACCATCCGCTGGTGGGCCGAGTCGCGGTCAACCGCTTCTGGCAGCTCTTCTTCGGTACCGGAATCGTGCGAACCGCCAATGAATTCGGCACGCAGGGCGAGCCGCCCTCTCACCCCGCGCTGCTGGACTGGCTGGCTCGGGAGTTTGTGGACGGAGGTTGGGACGTCCAGTCCATGCTGAAGACCATTGTGATGTCGGCCACCTACCGGCAATCTTCCCGGTTCCGCCCGGAGCTTCTGTCCAGGGACCCTGCCAACCGATTGCTGGCCAGAGGCCCCCGGCTGCGGCTGCCCGCCGAGGCCATCCGCGACAACGTGCTGGCCGTCAGCGGGCTGCTGGACCGGGACCGCCCCCCCGGGGGGGCGAGCGTCTTTCCTTATCAGCCTCCCGGACTCTGGGAGCACAAGGCCTTCTACTGCCGCACCAAGTACGAGCAGAGCCGGGGAGAAGATCTCTATCGCCGCAGTCTATACACCTTCTGGAAACGCTCGGTGCCCAATCCCATCCTGCAGACCTTCGACGCACCCGACCGCGAGGTCTGCACCGTCAGCCGGGAGCGTACGGTCACTCCGTTGCAGGCGCTGATCACCCTGAACGAGACCACCTACGTGGAGGCCGCGCGCGTCTTTGCCCAGCGGATTCTCAAGGAGGCCGGACCCTCGATGCGTGAGCGCATTCGTTTCGCCTATCGCACGGCCCTGGCCCGACTGCCCGAACCTGAAGAAGAGAAGATTACCGAACGCACCTTCCGCAGGATTTTCGCTACTTACCAGGGCGACGCGGCCAAGGCCCGGCAGCTGGCCAGCATCGGGGAGTCGCCGGCCGACGCAGATCTCGAGGTGACTCAACTGGCAGCCTGGACCGGCGTGGCCAAGTTGATTCTGAACCTGGACGAGACCATGACCAAGGAGTAGATCCATGAGCCTTGAACAAGAGCTGGCCCTTCAGATGACGAGACGGCGCTTCTTCGGTCGAGGGGCCAAGGGCATCGGCTCGCTGGCCCTGGCGACGCTTTTGAGGGAAGACCTGTATGGCGACACGAACGGAAAATCCTTCGGCGCGTTGAAACCGCTGCACTTCGCACCCACGGCCAAGCGCATCATCTACCTCTTCATGTCGGGAGCCCCATCCCAACTGGATCTGTTCGACCCCAAGCCGAAGCTGGTTGAAATGACCGGGGAACCCATGCCCGAAAGCGTCACCAAAGGCCAGCGGATCGCTCAGCTTGCCGGCCGCAAGCTGGTATGCATGGGATCCAAGTTCCAATTCCAGAAACACGGACGGTCCGGCGCAGAAATGTCCGAACTGCTGCCGCACACGGCCGGCATAGCCGACGACTTGGCCATCATTCGCTCGATGCATACCGACGCCATCAACCACGACCCGGCCGTGACCTTGATCCAGACGGGAGGACAACAGCCGGGACGCCCCACCATGGGGGCCTGGTTCTCCTACGGCCTGGGCAGTGAAAATCATCAGTTGCCCTCCTTCGTCGTCTTGACTTCGGGGGGCGGTCAGGGTCAACCCCTGCTGTCCCGCTACTGGGGCAGCGGCTTCCTGCCCAGCAGCCACCAGGGAGTGGAGTTTCGGTCCCAGGGAGAGCCCATCCTTTTTGTTTCCAACCCCAAAGGCGTCACCTCCACCTCTCGGCGCCATCTGCTGGACGGACTGCGGGACCTCAATCGCCTCAAGATGGATTCGGTGGGCGACCCCGACATCGCGGCCCGGATCAAGTCCTTCGAGATGGCCTACCGGATGCAAACCAGTGTTCCGGATCTGATGGACACCGGCCAGGAACCTCAGAAGGTGCTGGAGCAGTACGGTGCTCAACCCGGTGTTTCCTCCTTTGCCAACAATTGCCTGCTGGCCCGGCGCCTGATCGAGCGAGGGGTCCGATTCATCCAGCTCTACCACCGCGGCTGGGACCACCACAACAGCTTGCCCTCGAACATCGCCTTGCAGTGCCGCCAGACCGACCAGGCGACGGCGGCGCTGATTCGGGATCTGAAGCAGCGGGGTCTATTCAAGGACACCCTGGTGATCTGGGGAGGGGAGTTCGGGCGAACGCCCATGAACCAGGGAGACATGACCCGGGGAAACTACGGCAGGGACCACCATATGAAAGCCTACACCCTCTGGATGGCGGGTGGGGGCATCAAGCCGGGGGTCACCATCGGATCCACCGACGACCTGGGCTACAACCCGGTGGAAGAACCGGTGCACATCAACGACTTCCAGGCTACCGTCCTGCACTGCATGGGGATCGACCACGAGAAGTTCACCTACCGATTCCAGGGCCGCGACTTCCGCCTGACCGACGTGGGCGGAAAGATAATCAGAAAGGCGGTGGTTAGCGGTTAGTGGTCAGTTGGGGTGGGAAGTCCCATACGTCGGCAGTGTTGTGGGTCAACAGAGAGCGGCAAAGCCGAACAAACTTATTTTCCTTTGGTTTTTCTTAGTGGCCCTTCGTCGTCCTTCGTGGCCCTTGGTGGATAATTCTTTTCCCTTCGTGGATGCCCCTCAGACCACCTTGCAGGTGACCCCGCCGTCCACCACCAACTGGATCCCGGTAATGTACCTGGCTTCGTCCGAGGCCAGGAACAGTGCCGCATAGGCCACATCCCAAGCATCTCCCATCTTGCCCGTGGGCACCATGGCGTCCCGTTTCCGCACCATCTGCTCCACCCCTCCCGGCCCATAGGTATCTTTCAGCGGCTCCACGATCATGGGAGTGTTCATGAAGCCCGGCAGAATGCAGTTGGCCCGAATGTTCTTGGGCGCATACTGAAGAGCTATGCTCTGAGTGAGCTGATTGACGGCCCCCTTGGAAGCCTGATAGGAAATCGCCGGATAACCCGTGTAGCGGATCGCGGCAAACGAGGAAATGTTGACGATCGCGCCCTTGCCCTGGCGTTCCATGACCGGCAGGACGTATTTGCAACTCAGGAACATGCCCTTCACGTTGACTGCGAACAGGTGGTCCCACTGTTCCTCGGAAATTTCTTCCGGCCCGCCCACGTGGAGGATTCCCACGTTATTGTGGAGGATGTCGATCCTGCCGTAGACCTCAAGGCAGCGATCCGCCATGGCTTTTACCTGTTCCCCGCGGGAAACATCCGTCCGGTGGACGGCGCACTCCCCACCCTCCTCCAGAATGATGCGGCGAGTCTCCTCTGCAGCGTCGGGATTGATATCCACCGCCAACACCCTGGCGCCCTCCCGGGCAAAGAGAACGGCAGCAGCCTTGCCGTTGCCCCAACCGGGGCCGACCGAGCCGGCTCCGCTGACGATGGCTACCTTGTCCTTGAGACGGTCCCCCATGGGATTCCTCCTACCGGCGATCGGTTAAAATCTCCTCTACCCCGACGTCATCCGGACTTGTGGAACTCTACGAAGGCTTGGCCCACAGAACGGACCACCGCCGCCAGGTAGGCTTTTCCCCGCTCCGCATCGCCCCGGTCGGGGCTGTCGGTATAGCCGTCCAGGTCTTCCAGAAACCGGTGTTTCTCCGACCGATAGGGACCGTAGAAACTGCGGGGGTCGGAGCCGTGGTCTCCCTCGCGATGGGGCAGCGGCTCCACCACCAGATCCGGGCGCAGGGCCATTATCTGAGATGTCTCATAGAAGCCTGCATGCCCGGGGAGATTGCCGCTCAGGTGAGCCCCCTCTTCCACCAGGGCATCCCAGGCCACGGTCCAATAGGACATGGCGGCAAACTTGATATCGTGCTTGATGGCCAAATCCCGAGCGACAAGCTGGATCAACTCATGGTTGCCCCCGTGCCCGTTGAGTAGCACCAGACTGCGAAATCCGGAGATCACCATGGATTCTCCCAGGTCGAAAAGAGTCCGGTAATAGGTTTCCGTGCTGAGAGACAGGGTGCCGCCAAAGGACAGGTGGTGATGGGAGGAACCAAAGGGCAAGGTGGGAGCAACCAACACCGAAATTTTTTCCTTGGCCTGTTCCGCCGCTCCCCGCGCCACGTGCTCGACGGTCAGGAAGTCGGTGCCGACCGGCAGGTGGGGACCGTGTTGTTCGACGGCGCCGACCGGCAGCACCAGAAGGGTTTGAGGAGCCAGTTCCCGTGCTTTCTCACGGGTGAGCTCATGAAGCAGAATAGGGGTGTTCATGAATAGGATTCTCCTTTTGGACCTTGGCACCAGCAGTCTATCGGACTTACAACCCCCGAGTGTTGGAAGTACTCGAGAATACCAAATTTTCAGCAGCTCCAGGTTTGAACTACCGGCGCAAATCCCGTCTAATGAGTGAGCCTTTTGCAAAATTCTCAAGTAAGCGGGATTTATTACCGGGAAGGGTTATGATCCCCGGGAGGTGGCGTTTGCCCCCCTCCGGCTCGACTGCGGGCTTCGCCCATGTCTCCGACTCCCCCTCAAGGGGGGGAGTGATTCTTGCGCTGAACCAAGCGTCTTGCTCGATTCCCGGGCATGATGTAAACGATGTTCCCGGTTTATGGGGGAGGATGCCATGAAAATCAACGATTCAATCGATCACTCCATCAGGGAGTCTCGAAGACCATCGGCACTCAAGACCAATCGTCGGGGCTTCCTGGCTGCCGGCTATGCTTCCAGTGTGGTCTTGGAGGACGATACCATCATCACCATGACGGGCGCAGGCACCTGCCTGCGTTGGAGGGTTTAACCTGCATTTCACGCCGGATCAGGTTGTGATAGGCTCACCGGCAAGCAAGTTCATGATCCAGTCCGGAGCGCAGCAATAGACTGCAGGGAAGCCACGATCGTGTCTCCCCTGATTTTGACTGCGGCTCGGTTGACTGAATTCAAGTCGCCACGACCGCGAGTGGCGGGCTTGGTCGGTGCCATACCCCGCTGCACCCGGCGACAGAATCGGCAACCAGGCGGAATACTGGACGGGAGACAACCCATGAAACACACACTCTTCAGTGTCCTTGCGGCCTCACTCCTGCTGTCAGGGACAGCCTTCTCCAACGATCTTCCCGAGGTCGGAACTGTCGAAGCCCAACCGCTGTTGGCCCAGGCGCTACGGCTGGATGACGCGCTGACCTTCCTGGGAAGCGGGCTCTCGGCAGAAGACTCCCGCCGACTGCAAGCGCTCAGGGATGAAGCGCCTGGCTCGAAGACGACTCGCAGCATCCAGCAGATCCTGGACCCCTACTGCCTGGCCATGGTGGTGATCAACCCCGAGGCGCGGGTGAAGGTGCTGCGCGGCCCCACCCAGCCCGTGCTGGTGCAGAACGGCTGGAAGAGCTTCCTGATCAAGGTCCACAACCAGGCCATGGTCAAGGCACAACTCGAAGCGGAGAGTCCCAACGCCGAGCCCATCCTGCACCGCTCGACCGGAGCCAAGCAAGCCAAGCCGGAGAACCTCCTCTCTTCCGGCCAGGTCGCCAACCGCTTTCTGGAACTCTACATGTATCGGAGGCGGCCGCTTCTCAGCAACCTGTCGGGGGTCGAGCTCGAATATGCGGTACTTCAGATCCACACCCGGGACACCGGACGCCGGGAAGCCAAACTCGGTTTCCACGTCGGCCAGGGAACCCAGGATATCGGATTTCGCAGCACCATCGACATCCTGTTCGACTGCCGGTCCGCAACCAAGGTGGTGTTCAGGATCAAGGATCATGACGGCTCGCCGGCTCGGATGGCCTCCCTGGTCATCACCGACGGGATCGAACGAATCCTGGAGGGTTCCGATCCGATGCGGATCAGCGGCGGCGCCCCCTCGGGAAGACCACCACTGCCCAAAGACTACCGGCTGGCGCTGGCGGCCCGCCAGACCTGGGAGGAGCGCGGCGCCTCCGACCTGCCGGCCTTTTCCGGGGCCAAGCGGCTGACGGGAATCCGCCCCCTGCCCTCCCGCCGCCTGGCGGCGCTGGATGAATTTCCCGACTTCTTCTTTCATCCGCAGATTTACCGCGCCGACGGCGAGCACGTGTTCCTGCCGGCGGGGGAATATGAAATCACCCTGACCCGGGGTCCGGAGTACCTGCCCCAGATGAAACGCATCCAGGTGCCCCCCGGCACGAAGGTCCACGAGGTTCAGCTCCAGCTTACGCGCTGGGTTCACATGGCCAAGCTGGGCTGGTACAGCGCCGACCACCATGTGCACGCCGCCGGATGCAGCCACTACGAGAGCCCGGAGGAGGGCGTGCGTCCCGAGCACATGTGGCGCCAGGCCCAGGGGGAAGACCTGAATATCGCCTGCAATTTGACCTGGGGGCCTTGCTGGTACTACCAGAAGAGCTACTTCACCGGCAAGGTGCATCCCCTGTCGAACCAGCAGAACCTGCTGCGATACGACGTGGAGGTCTCCGGCTTTCCCTCCTCTCACGCGGGACATGTCTGTCTGCTCCGCCTGAAAGAGGACGATTATCCGGGGGCCAGCAAGGTGGAGGAGTGGCCCAGTTGGACGCTGCCCATTCTTCAATGGGCCAAGAAACAGGACGCCGTGGTGGGCTACGCCCATTCCGGATGGGGCTTGGAACCCACGGAGCCGACCGATTCGCTTCCCAACTATGTCCTGCCCAAGTTCGACGGCATTGGAGCCAACGAGTACATCGTCACCGTGACCCAGGATGCCGTCGACTTCTACTCTGCCGGAGACACCCCCGCTCCCTGGGAACTCAATATCTGGTACCACGTCCTGAACACCGGATTCCGAACGCGCTTGAGCGGCGAAACCGATTTCCCCTGCATCTTCGACGACCGGGTGGGGATGGCCAGAAGCTACGCCAAGCTGGAGGGTCCGCTGAATTTCGACCGGTACATGGACCAGATTCGGGTCGGCCGCAGCTATGTTTCCGACGGAGCATCCCACATCGTCGACTTTAGCGCCAACGGTCTGGAACTGGGGACCCGGGAGAGCGAGTTGAACCTGCCGGGAGCACAAACGGTCGAGATTCAATCCAGGGTGATCGCCCATCTGCCCGATCGCCAGGATGAGGTGGGCGCCATTATCGCTGCCAGACGAATCGACCGTCCCCCCTATTGGCACATCGAGCGCGCCCGGCTGGGAAAGACCCGCCAGGTGCCGGTGGAACTGATCGTCAACGGCGAGCCCGTGGCCAGGAAGATGGTCGAGGCCGATGGACAATGGCGCGACGTCAGCTTCCAACACCCCCTTGAAAAGTCCAGTTGGCTGGCCCTGCGGATCTACCCCAGCTCGCACACCAATCCCATTTTCGTTCAGGTGGGGGGGAAACCGATTCGGGCGTCACTTCGGAGCGCCGAATGGTGCCGCCGGGCCGTGGACCAGTGCTGGAAGATGAAGAGTCCGCGGATTCGTCCCGAGGAACGCGAGCAGGCCGCCGCGGCCTATCAGCGGGCCCGACTCATCTACGACCGCATCATTCGGGAAAGCCGGCCGTAGCCACACGGGCAGGCCGTCTCAATCCGGGTGTGGTTCCACGTGAAAGGAGGAACAAGAGATGAGCGATGTACGAGTCGGCATCGTGGGCCTGGGCTGGGTGGCCGGCGCCCACATCGACGCCTTCAAGGCCGTGTCGGGAGCGCGGGTGACGGCTGTCTGCTCGCGGCGACAGCTCGATGAGGCCGCATTGAGCCGGGATTACGGCATCCCGCTTCGAACCTATACCAGCTACGAGGAGATGCTGGCCGATCCTGCCATTGACGCGATCGACATCTGCACACCCCACCCGCAGCATGCCCGGCAAGCCATCGCCGCCGCCAGGGCCGGCAAGCACCTCATTATCGAGAAGCCTATCTGCCTCTCCTTCCAGGACGCCCTGGAAATGCAGGCTGCCATTCGGCAAGCCGGCGTTCAGACCTGCGTCTGTTTCGAATGCCGCTTCAGTCAGCACTTCGACCTGATCCGCTCCTGTATCGACGAAGGCCTGCTGGGCGAGATTCACTTTGCGGAAGTCGATTACTACCACGGAATCGGCCCCTGGTACGGGCAGTTCGGCTGGAACATCAAGAAGGACTTCGGGGGCAGCAGCCTGCTCACCGCCGGCTGTCACGCCCTGGACGGCCTGCTCTACTTTACCGGGTCCCGGGTCGAAGAGGTCACCAGCTACAGTACCAAATCGAGCAACTCGATTTTTGAGCCCTATGAGTACGACACCAGCACCGTTACGCTGGTGAAATTCACCGACGGCAAGATCGGCAAGGTCGCCTCCATCGTGGATTGCCTGCAGCCCTATTACTTTCACATCCACCTGGTGGGGAGTGAAGGCAGCCTGCTCGACAACCGCATCTACAGCCAGAAGCTGCAGGGAATGACCAAGGCTCGCTGGAGTGTCCTGGAGACCGCCCTGATCGACTCCGGCGATGTGGTCGACCATCCCTATCAACCCCAGTTTCAAGCCTTCGCCGACAGTGTCGCCCAGGGACGCCCCATGCCGCTCACCGATTTCGAGACGGCCTTCGAGACCCATCGCGTGGTTTTTGCAGCCGATCGCTCGGCGGCTGAAGGCCGCGCGGTGAAGCTGGCCGAGTTTTTCTGACCGGCAGGGTTGGGCAGCCCGCAGGCAAAACGGTACCGGAATGAGTCCGAAGCCCACCTATCTCAGCACTCACCAGGCCCTTGTTCCGTCCCTGCCCAGGGATTTCGAACCGGACGCGGACCTCGGCAAACCCACCTGGCAAGGGGTCCCCGAACTGACCCTGCAACACTACCGGCAGCCGGGCAGGACCATCCCGGGAGTGAACACCGGGGTGGCGGTGGCCTATACGCCCTCCAGGCTCTATCTGGGCTATCGGTGCCAGTACTTCGAGATGCACTGCTACCAGGGTGAGGACCCTGGACCGGAGCGCTGGCTGTTGTGGGACCGGGACGTGGTGGAGGTTTTCGTCAATCCGTTTCCCGAGAGAATGAACACCTACTGGGAGTTTGAAGTCGCCCCCAACAATCAGTGGATCGACCTGGCCATCGACCTGGACCGGGACCCCGTGCTGGACGCCGGCTGGGATTCCGGCTTCGCCCACGCCACCCGGGTCGATGAGGACAAAAGGGAATGGACCTGCGAGATGAGCATTCCCGCCGGGGCGATGGGAGTGGCCTCCATCCGGCCCGGCATGGAATGGCGGATCAACTTCTTTCGGTGTGACGGAGTCGGGGAGATCCGGCAGCGCCGACTGCTCGCCTGGAGCCCGCCTCTGGAAGATTCCTTCCACGTCCCCAGTCGATTCGGCACGATCCTCTTTCAACCCTAACCCGCGGTTCCGAATCAATCCAAGGGCAGGACCCAGATATTCCGGTACTGGACGGGGTCGCGGTGATCCTGCAGGAGCAGCGGTCCGCGTTCGCCCTCTTCGTTGCTGACACCCCCCGGGGTGAGCCTGGGGAGCTCCCGGTTCAAGTGAATCACCTGGCCGTTATGCCGGACCGTGATCCGGGCATTGGCAGTCTTGCCGCCGCTCGAATCGAAGCGGGGCGCCCGAAAGATGATCTCGTAGGTCTGCCACTGCAGCGGAGGAAGCGAGGCATTCACTCGCGGAGCGGCAATCCTGTAGACGCCCCCGCAGCCGTTGTCCATCGGCTCCAGACCGAAGCTGTCCAGGACCTGAACCTCGTAGCGTCCCTGGACATAGACGCCGCTGTTGCCGCGGGCTTGACCCCGGGCCTCCGGCATCAGTGGAGTGCGAAACTCGAGATGGATGCGAACGTCCCCGAACGACCGGCGGGTGAGAATGTTTCCCCGGGTCACTTCCATGCTGCCGTCTTCCCGCAGCTTCCAGCCGGCAGGCTGCCCGTCCCGGTGTATCCAGGCCTCCAGGCCGGTGCCGTCGAAAAGGACTACCGCCTCCTCGGGAGGCTCGGCTCCCAGACTCGGCGGCCGGCGCTCCATCCTCCTCAGGGAGAATCGGGCTGTCGAGCCGGCGTCGGCGCACGTGCCACTGAACCCCACGGAGTCGACCTGACCTTTAAGTTGACAGACTCCGCCGGCCCCCTGCCCTCGATCCAGAGAGCCCGAGAACGAAACAGTCTCGCCCTTTCGACGACCGGTGGATTCACCCGCGTTCCAGGCACCGTCCTTGTCCAGTCTCATCACAGCCCGGTAGCGGTCCCCGCCCTCGGCCACAACTTGGGCCTCCAGGATCCGTTCAACCCCATCGTCGCCGCGGAGCTTTCCTTTCCATTCACCCATAACGGAATCGCCGGCAAGGGCCGCTCCGGCGCCAAGGTAGAGAGAACCCATCAGGATAATCATCAGTGAAATTCGCATGGCTTTTCAGAGGCAGGTTCCGCCCCCGCCCCTCACGCCGGGGCGGATCATTCAGAGGAGAAACAGCCAGCCCTTGTCGTTTTGGAACTAAAGACGAACCACGAATGAACACGAATTCACACGAATGCAGGTGGACTCACTCGAACGAGAAGCGGCGCCACAATGCTTCTGCAACGCTGTTACCCTGGTATGACTTCGTGTCCTTCCTAGATAACCCCTCGATCTCGATTGTCACACCCCCCAATCCACAACTCATCAATCCGTTTATTGGTGTTCATTCGTGTCCATTCGTGGTTCGGCGTTTTCCTTTAGAGTGAAACAACGATTCTTCATAGCCGGTCGGGAACAAGGACCCTGTTCCCTTAGCACGGTTTTCTACCTATTGAACATCAGTGCGCAGGATTAGCAGGACGAGAGCTCCTGCACCAGAAGCCAACTCGGGCGATGATCCGGTGCGGATTCCCGGCATTGGAAGCCAGCCGTTTCCTGAAGAATCCTGTGCATCGATGTTAATGATCTCCCTAAATCACGATGGGGTCGGAAGCCCCCCCACTGGCTCCGCCGCTGTCCTTGTTGCTTCTTCGCGGACAAATCCTCTTTGTCCCTTGTGTCCTTCGTTGACCCCCTTGCCGACCTTCGCCCCATCCCTCTTGGGCCTTCTCCAGCGCCTTGGTGGCCCTTCGTCGTTCTTCGTGGCCCTTCGTGGATTCCTCTTTTTCTTTTGTCTTTTTTCGTTTGTTTCAGGTAAGGATCGGAGGGTCGGGAGACTCAGGTCATGACGTTTCGGGGATTTCCCTGCAGAAACGCCAGCACGTTTTCCACCACGCCCTCGTTGAGAAGTTCCACCCCTTCAGGAGTCATGTCGGCACAGTGGGGTGTCAGAACCACCTGCTCGCAGGCACGCAGGGGATGGCCCGGCGGCAGAGGCTCCACCTGGAACACGTCAATTCCGGCGCCGCCCAGGTGCCCCGAGCCCAGGGCTGCCGCCAGGGCCTCTTCATCCACCAGTGCCCCGCGCCCGACGTTGATCAGGACCGCTCCCGGCTTCATGCGCGACAACTCGGTCTCGCCGATGAGATGCCGGGACTGTTCGGTCAGCTTGAGATGGAGGCTGACCACGTCGGAGCGGCGCAGCAACTCTTCCAGCCCCACAAAAGTGACGCCCAACCGAGCGGCCCTCTCAGCCGAAGGATTAAAGGTCCAGGCGATGACCTTCATGCCGAGGGCGCGCCCCAACCGGGCCATCTCGGCACCGATGTTGCCCGTCCCCACCACTCCCAGGGTCTTTCCCTGCAGAAAAAGACTGTCGACACGAACCCAATCGCCCGCACGAATCGAGGCTGTCTGGTATGCGGCCCGCTTGGCGACCGCAAACATCAGCCCGAAGGCGTGCTCGGCCACGATGGGCGCGGTCTTGCCCGGCACGTTGCAAACCATGATTCCTTGAGCCCCGGCGGCCTTTATATCGATGGCGTCGATGCCGATCCCGCAGACGGTGATCATCTCGAGTTTGGGCAATTCCTTCAAGACGTCGGCCGGCCATTTGACCGAGTTGCGAGAGTTGATCAGCACGTCGGCCTGCCGGGCTCGGCCTATCTTCTCCCCGCGCGTCTCGGGGCGCGTGGGATAGAGCACCACCTCCGCCAGGGACCGGAGCCGTTCCAGTTGCGGCGAACCCTGGCATTGGGGAGGATCGTCTCCAGGAATGACAACGACCGGTTTGGCCATATTGAATCCTCTCGGAAACGGGTTTCCGTTGGGGGACAGACGGGGACCGGCTTCAGTTGGTGGCGGGGGCCGGCAGCGCCACCAGGGTCTTGCTGGACATCTCTCCCGCGGAAACGTCGATGGTGGTTGAATCCCCTTCCAGGCCATTCAGATACTCCGGCTCGCTTTCGCGCCCGGATTCATGTTCGACCAAGGCGCACACCAGGTATTCGGCAGGTGGCAGGCCCTCCAGAGAATATCTTCCAGTCTGGTCGGTTTGAGTTGTCCTGGTAAAGCGCGAAAAGCTTCCCCTCTGTTGGGGATCGGCGGAAAAGACCAGGACGGTGGCTCCATCGACCGCTTTCCCGTCCTCCTCGCTTTGCACCACGCCGCTGATTCGAGATCCATGGGGGGAAACACGGACCTCCACACCAGACAATTGGTCATGGTCGTTCATCTCTATCAGCCGGTCGATAATGTCCTGTCCCTGGGCGCGGATGGACTCGACGTAGTGATTGCCGGGAGGAAGGTTGACCGATAAGCGATAGAGTCCACCGGGAAGGTTTGAAATCCTGAAGCTGAAGTCCTCCTCGATCGGGCGCCCCCCTCCACCAAACCTGAATCCTCTGCCACCGCCTTCAGCAGACCTGGTGGCCACAGAAACACGCCGCCAATTCAGGGCGGGCTCCTCGTTCTCCGACACAATTCTGCCGGTGATGGAGGCACCCGACCCCAGAGCCAGCGTCAACCCCTGGATGTCCCGGTCGATCACTTCCACCGAGGCACTGGCAATCTGCGGTTCCTGCCCACGCCCCCTGCTGGCGATCAGACGATACCTGCCCGGCAGCAGACCGGCCACCTTGAATGTTCCCTGAAGGTCCGTGGTGGCGCCTCCCCTCAGGGAAACCTGCCCCGGGGAGGACCGGTTGACCGTCATGATTCGAACCGACTGAGCCGGACTTCCCTCCGCCGCCAGCACCCGCCCGCTGACACTGTAGGTGTGGGACTCGATCAGGGTGAGATGAAAACCGCCCACCTCGCCACCCGCGCTCACCTCGATCCTGGTGGCCTGCTCGGGACTCGGAACTCCGGGATAGTAGGTGGGAGGGAAGGACTGCCCCCGGCGGCCCCTCCCCCTCCCGCCAAAGAAACGAAAGCCGCCCTGGGTCGCACTCAGGAAATAGCTTCCCGGCGGGATATCGAACAGTCGAAACTGACCGCGGTCATCGGTCTGGGCGCGAGCCACCGGAACCAGAGTGCGCTCCCCTTGCATGGTCTGGTATCCGCTCATGGTAACGATGACTCTCGAAAGAGGCTCGTAGTCCTGATCGGCCACCCGTCCCTCCACGACGCCCCCTCGAATCAGCTTGAAGTCGATCCCGTTCAATACCTGCCCATTCCCCAGTGTCAGGGGAGTGCCACCCGGCTGCCCTCTGAATGCCTGGATTCTCTTCTGGCCGTAATTCTGCGGGAGAAAGCCGTTCCGCATCACGCTCAGCAGGTATTTGCCGGCCTCGAGGTCCGTGAATTCGTACTGGCCGCGATCATCGGAGCGGGCGGATCGCTCGCTGTCGCCGCCACGACTGCCTGACTTCCGCAACGACACCGTGGCTTTGGCCAGCGGACTCTCACCGTCAGCAGCCAAGACCGTTCCCTGGATCACTCCACGCTCGCGCCCTTCCCGGTCTTGATCGGAACTCGTCGGAATCTGACCTCGGAATTGTCCCCTCGCAGCAATCACGCCAACCAACAGACAGACAACCACAGTCGGAAACAGGAATCGGGTTCTCATCACTGACTCACACGATCAACCACTCTGATTTTTCGGATGGAAACATTATGCGGCGGAATGCTGGTGGATTCCATATCTCCATTGCGAATTTTGCAAAAGGCTCTCGTGTTTTGGACACTGGGAACAGCGGGTTGGGGACCGGCAAGCTTGACGCAGTGGCGTTTGGTAGTGAGGATCGGGGACGGGGGTGGAATGCGGGAGAGGAAAATCAGTCGGGCCGGCCGTTGAGCCATTGATACAGGGCCATCTCGGCTACAAACCCCGGACCGAAGGCAACCATGAGACCCAGGTCCCCCACTTGAGGAGCCGAACGGTTCTGGATTTCCTGCATCACGGCCAGAACGGTGACGCTGCTCATGTTTCCCTTACCGAACAGAACCTTGAGCGTGGGCTCGATGTCCTCACGACTCAGGCCCAGTTGATTGCCGATAATCTCTACGATTCGCACACTGCCGGGGTGCATGACGAAGTGGTCCAGGGATTCCGGGGAAACCCGGCATTCTTGCAGAAAACCTTCCAGGGTTGGCTTGATCCGATTCTTGATGAAGGAAGGGATTTCCGGGGACAGAATGATTCTCAATCCCTCGTTGCGGAGCTCAAAGCCCATGTAATCCAGTGTGCCGGGAAAGAACCGGGTGGTGCAGCGCTGCATGGCCGGTAGAGGCTCGGGGCTGTTGAGCTTGCCGGAAATGACGGTGGCTGCCACGCCATCGCCAAACAGAGTCGAGCACACGATGTTGGTCATGCTCAAATCATTCAGCAGAAATGTCTGAGAGCAAAACTCATGGGCCAGCAGCACCACCGTTCGTTCCGGATAGGCACGACAGTACTCCCAGGCCCGCATCAGTCCGACCGCGCCACCGGCACAGCCATGCTCGGTAAGAATCATGCGAGAGGCGTTGATTCCCAACTTGTTCATGATGTGGGCGTCGACGCCGGGAATCACAAAACCGGTGCAGGATACGCTGATGAACATGTCGACATCGGAAGGATGGATTCGGTTCAGCTCAAGGGTTTGCTGAACGGCTTCGGTCCCCAGTTGAATGGAGGCCTCGACATATTGGTTGTTGGTGGTATGGAAGTCTCTGGTCTGGAGGACCTCGTCCGGCGGAAGGAGGATGTAACGGGATTCGATCTGGGTTTTGTCCAGAACGGACTCCAGCTTGGCAATCAACTGGTCGCTTGTCCCGCGATCCTCCAGCCATCGCCGCAGGTAGGCTCGACTGACGTCCGCACTGACCTTGTGGGGAGGATGGGTTACAGCAACTTTGCCCGTCTGGACATGACTTAGCAACGCGCGGTCCTATATTCGTTCACGGGAATACCCGGGTCACCGGCATGGAGCTCGACGGTGTTGCTGTCGGAGGAAAACTCCAGGGTTCTCTAGTCGAATCGCCCGAACACTATACCCGCATTGCCGGCCATTGACAAAAGGTTATTTGCTCCGAGACGGCCGGCCATCCCCGACCATTGGCGTATCCCTCTGGAGCCTTCTCCAACTCCTTAGTGGCCCTTCGTGGTCCTTCGCGCCCCTTCGTGGACAACTCTTTTCCCTTTCCTGTCCCTTCGTGGATTTCCTTTTCTAGACAGTCGTTCCCCGGCTGTCGCATAGTAGCCGCTTCGAGCTCGCACCTGGGCTCCGGCGAGGTCCACCTCGATTCGGATCCTGCGGAATCTTTCGGGCTCCCGCTTGTGCCGGGGGTAATACCCCAGCAGGTATTGGGTCCGCAACGCATCTCCAATCCGGGCAAAGGACTCCCGCAAGGCATCAGGAGAGGCCACTGAAAAGGTCTTTCCGCCGGTTTCCCGAGTCAGGTAGATCATACTGCGCTCCCCGGCAAGATTCCGGCCGGCTTCGCTCTTGATGGGCTGCACCAGCAAGACATAGACGACAGCTTCTGAAGCCAGCACCTGTCGCAGGCACTCTTCCATGGAAACCTTGCTGGTGGTATCCGTACCATCCGAGACAATCAGAATCACCCTGCGCCCTCGAGACGACGACAGCGCTTGCGAGGCCAGATAGACAGCGTCGTACAGCGAGGTTCCGCCTCCCGGGCGGATGGAGCGGAGTGCCTTGGCCATGGCCTTGGGACGGGAGGTCTCCCGCACCAGCTCAACCACGTTTTCGGACACCTGCAGAATCGATACTCGATCCACGGGGCTCACCACAGCCCGCAAAAAGTCCATGGCCGCTTCCTGTTGAGACCCCAGCTCGGTGGTGATGCTCAGGGAACTGTCGAAAAGCAGTTGAAGCCTCAGGGCTCGTTCGGACTCCCTGGCGAAGAGAGCGATCTCCTGTGGGATTCCGTTTTCGAAGAGGCGAAAGCGATTCCGGGTCAGCCCCGCGGCCAGGGCGCCCTCAGCCGTCGTCACCGAGGCCAGCACGCTCACCAGGTCGACGTCGACAACCAGCTTGTAGTCCCGATCCGGGGACGCTTGGGAGAAAGCCGGCAACACGCCGGGACCCAGCAGGCAGAGCGCAGTCCCAAACAGGAAGAGCGGCAGCCGGGAATTCCAGGGGGAAATGGTGAAGGGCATGGTCGACAACCGGGCGTTTCTTCACGACTGAGATGAAGCGCCGGGTAGCCGGGTTGCAACAGGAATTCGCTAGCTAGGGTGATGCCGGGCCGCCTTCAGTCGCATGGGATTCGCCTTCCACCCAGACTTCGCCGTCCTCGAAGAACTCCTTCTTCCAGATGGGAACAGTCTGCTTCAACCGGTCGATGGCGTACCGGCAGGACTCGAAGGCAATCCCCCGATGGGGTGAAGTTATGACAATGGCGACACTCACTTCTCCAATCTCCAACCGTCCCAGCCGATGGACCATCCCCACCTGTCCAATTTGCCAGCGCTGCCTGACCGACTCGCCGATCTCGCGCATCTTGCGAAGGGCCATGGGCTCATAGGCCTCGTAATACAAGTGAGTGGTCCTGCGCCCGCGGGTGTTGTTGCGGACGATCCCCAAAAAGGTTACGGCGGCCCCATCCTGATCGCGAGTGAGCTGTGATACCAACCCGCTGGTTTGAATGCTCTCCCGGACGATCTGATAGATGTCCCCCGCCGCATCGACGGGATAGTCGGCTTCCGGTGGCGGTTGGCCACCACTGACGGGTGGAAACAGGGCCAACTCATCCCCTTCCGCGACTGGTGTGTTCCAATCTGCAAATTCCTGATTCACGGCCACCAGGAGGCTGCGGCTGAAGGATTCCAACTCCGGGTATCGGGCACTGAGAATTCGATAGGCGTCCTCTACCGACTCGATATCAGGGCTGTCCAACTCGACACTCTCCGTGCCCACCAGATCCTTCAGCCGTGCGAACAGGAGGATTCGAACTTTCATGGGAACCATTGGAAGGTAAGATCCGGCCTGCCGTCAAGCCAAAATCCACTTGAACGTGAACACTGATACAATCAGGTGCAAAACCCAGGCAGGATCCTTTCGCCGGCGCCTTCGCGGCATGGAACTGTCTGATGTGGAGTTGCAAAACATGTCAGGGTCCAACTCCAACGACGTCACCAGAAACCTACGCCCAGGGAGTCCGGGTACATTCGTCTGCCAAGCCTGCGGCGCCCCCTTGGAGGTGGTAGTGCACTTCAACGGACGCATCGTCTGGCCGGTAGAGCCCGGAAACCCCGAATTCGGCGAAGAGCAGCCGTTTCTGCGAGGCGAAACTCGTAAGGTGTCGGTCGTGTGCACCGCCGATGTCTTCCACTCCAGCGGCTACAGCGTGGTGGACGGCGTGTTGGCCGAGACCCGTGATACGCGCTCCGGAGACTCGATCCGTCGAAGCCGGAAAGACTGAAAGTCAATCGTCGAAATCGATACCCGGCCAGCCTGAACAAGCCGCTTTCTTTTGGTTTCTTAGCGCCTTCATCGGTGACGGGCCGGCACCCGGAATAGACCTTGACAAGGCTTAACTCGGGAATATATAAAACTCGCATCTTAGCCCGCATTTCGCACCGAGGCCTGCACTCGTGAGGCAAGTGCAGAAGATGGCTCGGGATGTCGTCCTTCAGCGCGTGGTCGCGGCCAAAGAACATGGCGGGGCCACGTTCGAGGAAGCGTAAGCACTGCCAAGTGGATAGGACAATCGGGGACCGCCGGCTGTCGTTCGGTCGCCGAAGGCTCGAAGCCAGGCGGCAGAGGGCATCGAAGACAAGTTCTTTTTTATCGTAATACCCAGTGACTCGGTGAGAGATGTGGGAACCAGGCCAGCTTTCCGCACCAAATCGGGCCAACTAAGGAGGGGACACCGTGAACAAAGCCGATCTGATTGAAAAAATCGCCAAGGATGCCAAGATCAACAAGACGCAGGCCGACGCCGCCATCAATTCTGCCTTGGCGGGTATTCAGAGCGCGCTCAGAAAAGGCGAACGAGTAACCTTGGTCGGCTTTGGAACCTTTTCAACAGGAACTCGGAAAGCCAGAACCGGTCGCAATCCCCAGACAGGCGGCACCATCCAGATCGATGCCAAGAAAGTCGCCAGGTTCTCCCCCGGAGCCGAACTGAAAGCCGCGGTCAACCGCAAGAAAAAACGGTAGCGACCAGGCTCGTATCACGGAGGCTGAAGCTCTGTTCCCAAAGTCCTTCCCCTGACGAGGCGCCACGCCACCAGCATGACCCGAACCGGCTGGTCTTTCGCTTGACATCCCGGACGACTTGCTCCATTTTCAGGGCAGGTACCGAATAATGCCGGGAAATCCTCAACCCAACCGGAGCGGGAATCATTCCAAGAAGAGACGTCGGGGATGGCTTCCAATCACAGGGGTTCTCCTGTGTGGCCTCCTTCTGATCCCCGACGCGCTCTTGAAAGCACCGGCTCGTTCCGGCCACGGGCCCTTGTCTGTAACTCTCCACGTGGCGGTAACCGACCGGAACGGGGAACCGGTCGAGAACCTCCAAGCCGCCGACTTCCAGATCTTCGAGAAAAAGAAGCTGCAGAAGGTTACCCGGGTCCGTTTCGAGAGAAACGTCCCCGTCTCCCTTGGCATCCTGGTCGACGTAAGCAAGAGCATGGAGGGGGTCGGAATCCGACTGGCATTGAAGCTGCTGAATCGCTTGGCGACCAAGCTGGAGAGTCCGGACGAACTGTTTGTGAACGCCTTCAGCAACGAGTCCCAGGAGTTGCTCGATTACATCGCCCCGGAAGATTATCTGGAGGACGCCATCGAGAACCTGGGAACCGGCGGTAGGCCGCACATGGGCCTGGCTCTGGATTTGGCCCTGATCAAGTTGCGGGCTGCCAGCAACACCAATCGTGCCGTCCTGTTCATCTCGGCAGGGCGGGATATCGCCGGGCCGGCGACCCTGGATCACATCGCGCGACACCGTTATCCCGTCTACGCCCTGGGAATACAGGGAGCCATCAGTTTTCGGACAAGGCTCAAGATTCTGAACGTCAAGGGCTCAGCCCTCAAGGTTTACACCGACCATTCCGGTGGATCGGTCTATTTCGTGGAAACGGAAGAAGAGGCCGCCGGCGCCCTGGAGATGCTTCCCTACCAACTCAAGAACCGATTCGCGCTGGAATACCTTTCCACCCATCCCGAGAGAGACGGCAAGTCCAGAAAGATTCGGGTCGCGGTGAGTCATCCCCAATACCAGGTCCGACACCTGAAACAGTACGAGGCGCCGCGACGCTAGTATTTGCATTTCTCTGGGCGACACCCCAACCGGGCGACTCTCATTTCTGGCACCGGGGGCAGAAATGGCTGCCTCGCTGCGACACGATGATCCGGGAAACCAGGCTGCGACATTGACGGCAGGGCTCCCCCGAGCGCCCGTAGACCCTTAGCCGTTCCTGATTGGCCCCTGCCTCGCCGCGGGCGTTGATGTAGTTTTGGAAACTGGTGCCACCGTACCTGAGACCTCGTTTGAGCACCCTTGGGATGGACCGGAACAGCTTTCGTTTTTCCTCTTCCGTCAAGGACTCGCAAGGTCGCAGCGGATGGAGACCCGACTCAAACAGCGCCTCGTCCACGTAGATGTTTCCCATACCCGCCACAAAATGCTGGTTGAGCAGCAGGCTCTTGATCGGCGTCTTTCTGCCCTCCAATCCAACCAGGAAGCGAGACCAGGAATATTGAGCGGTGAAGGGCTCCATGCCCAGGCTCCAGTATTCCTTGGCTTGCTTGAACTCTTCCATGGCATAGAGGCGCCATTTGCCGAACTGGCGAATATCCCTGTAGTTCATGGCATTGCCATCCGTGAAATAGAGGCTCAGATGGGTATGCTTGTCGACGGCATGTTGCCGTGCCTTCTGTAGTCCGGTCAGGGGATGGACGAAAAAGTCGGGGTCGTCGATTCTGCTCTTGTCCCGGTAGGTCAACTGGCCCGTCATGCCCAGGTGCACCAGCAACTGATATTGGTCGGTGGTGAAAAGGAGGAATTTACCCCGGCGCGAGACTCGCCGGATGGTTTGAGCCTTGAGCTGCTGAGACCAGCGACCGGGCTGCGGGCGCACCACGATCCGCCGATTTCTGATGGTCACTTTGGAGATGGTCTTGCCCAGGACGCTGCCGGCAAGTCCGATTCGGATCGTTTCAACTTCAGGCAACTCCGGCATGCGGTCCCCGGCAATGGTTTAGTGACCTGCCTCAGGATGGACCCAGGTCGAATCGAGCCGACACCCAGGCTGTGGCCTGCAGGCGAGTTGTCACCCGATTCTCCAGTTGGGCATCTCTCAAGGAACCGAGAATCTCACGGAAAACCGGCCCGGGAGTATACCCCATTTGAATGAGGTCATTGCCGGTCAGGATTGGCTGGGGGTGGAACTCCTCAGGTGCCGAGCGATCCAGCATCTCCGCAGCCAGTCTCCAGTTGTCGAGATTTCCATGGCTGCCGAGGCAATCCAGGCGGTGCAGCTCAAGATGCTCCTCGAAGCCCTCCTGCCCCAGAAAGCGCTTGAGGGTCGAGGCCCGCATCCGTGGAAGGTCGATGAACTTCAGGTGGTCCCTGACCAGCGCCGTGATTCTTTCCTGTTGCTTCCTGCTGAATCGGAGGCGTTCGCAAACCCGGAGCGCCATTCGGGCTCCCACGTCGGCATGCCTATTGAAGCGGATCCTATCCCTGCGCTCGAAGGTCGAAGGCTTGCCGATGTCGTGCAACAGTACTCCCATGGCCAGGGTGACCGAAGGATAGGGGGCCATTGACTCTCCAAACGGAACACTCGACAGGGGAGCGGATCGGTCTGCCGGCCGGTCCGGGCTCTCATCCCCCCGGAGGTCCTTCTCTCTCTTCGTGCCGGACCGGTCCATCAATTCCAACATCAGCAGAGTGTGAACCCAGCAGTCTCCTTCCGGATGAAACTCGGGGGGCTGGGGAACTCCTTGCAAGCCGGTCACCTCGGGAAGCAGGTGAACCAGCAGTCCCACCTCTTGCAACCTTCGAATTCCGTCGGCAGCATAGCCTTCCGTCAGTATTCTGACCAGTTCCTCCCGAACGCGCTCGGGGCTCACCCGAGTCACCTCCTCAGCCTGGTCCCGCAATGCAGCCAGGGTCTCCTTCTCCAATTCATAGCCAAAGCGAGCTGAGAATCGAACTGCTCTCACCAACCGAAGCTTGTCTTCCCGAAAACGCCGCTCGGCGGAGCCGATGGTGCGAATGATGCGGGACCGGATGTCCTGCTCGCCTCCCACAAAGTCCAGGATCTGACTGGAGGAAGGATCGTAGAGCAGTCCATTGATGGTGAAGTCCCGGCGCTGCACGTCCAGCCTGGGGTCCGAGGAGAACGTCACCCGACTGGGACGCCTGCCGTCGGGATAGGCGCCGTCGGAGCGAAAGGTGGCCACCTCGTAGCTGCCTCCCGCCTCCAAAACCCGGACCACCCCGAAGGCCGCGCCAACGGCGACCGTCCGTGGAAACAGCCTCCCCACCTCCTGAGGTCGGGCGCTGGTGGCAATGTCGTAGTCCCTGGGGGCAATGCCCATCAGGCGATCCCGAACACAGCCCCCGACGAAATAGGCCGAAAATCCCGCATGCCGCAGCTTGGCCGCAATTCCGGCGGCACAGGACTCCGAACTCCCGACGGGTTGTGATGAGAGGGTTTCAACCATCGCGTCAGTACTTGCGCAGGACCCCAATGACTCTGCCCTGGATCTCCAATTCTCCTGTCTCCATAAAGATCGGCGCCATGGAGGAGTTGGCCGGTTGAAGTCGAAGACGTCCATCTCGTTCGCGATAGAAGCGTTTCAGCGTGGCTTCGTTCCCCTCCACCAAGGCAACCACCGTATCTCCGTTGCCGGCGCGATTGGTGCTCTCCACCACCACATAGTCTCCATCGCAAATGTGGTCCTCGATCATGGAGTCTCCCTTGACCTGCAAGACGTAGGCATTCTCGTTTCCGACCAACTCCTGCAAGGACAGAACCTCCTGGTTGGCAAAGGCCTCAACCGGTCGACCGGCGGCAATTCGACCCAGCAAGGGCAGGGTCCCGGCGTTCTTCACTGGTCCGGTTTCACTTTCGGACTCTGCCCTCAGCGCGTTCGCTTCGATCATGGGACGGCGGTCGATGACTTCGATCGAACGACTCCGATTGGGATCCCGCCGAATATAGCCCTTTCGCTGCAGCGTGTTCATGTGCTTGTGCACCGTAGCCAGCGAAGCGAGACCCAGTGCTTTTCTGACTTCGTCGTAGCTGGGGCAATAGCCGTTCCGGCGGACAAAGGCATCCAGAAAGGCAAGCACTCGATATTGACGCTTGGTTAGAGGCATCGCACTTCCTGACGAAGCAAGCTTCAACGCTCTATTGTAGGCGAATTAAAAGCGAATTTCAAACCAGTAGAGCCTTTTGCAAAATTCGGAGCAGGGCAGGTTGTGGTGTCGGCAAATGTGAGATTGTGCTCCTACCTTACTGAAAACATAGGCCCGTTGGACGGTAATACCTGGATCTGCAGGCCGGATCAGAGGACTTTTAGGGATGAAGCTCCTTCAATGACGAGCGGGGCCCGAATGCATCTGCAATTTTGTGACGGCGGTGTCACGGCGTCATGGGAGGAAGCTCACCCGGGAGCGCGGGCGTCCCGCCCGCACTACACTGGCAAGGCCTCGCCCATCTCCTCGACCCGGATCGACCGGCAAAGACGCCCGGGCTCTGCTTGGGCTGGGCCCATGCGGTTCCCGCCGGCACGGTGGACGGGTGCGCCATCGCAGGGAATCTGAGCGACAACCCAAGGCAGAGGATGCGGGCGGGACGCCCGCGCTCCCGGGTGGGTCGCTTTCGTCACGATTGCCCTTCAAGACAAGCAGCGCCCGGCCCTTCAAGTCACCTGGTTGCCTCTGGCCATGACGACGTTGCCCGTCCGTACCAGCTCGATGATGTTGTACTTGTGAACCATGCGCACCAGAGCGTCGATCTTGTCGGTACCGCCGGTAGCCATCAGGATCATGGAGGACTCGGTGAGATCGAGTGTCTTGCACTTGAAGTGTTCCGCCACCTGAAGGGCTTCGCTGCGATCTTCAGGCCCGACGGCCACCTTGATCAGGACCAACTCCTGCACAACCGCGTTTTCGCCGGTGTGGTCCACGCAGTGCAACACATCGATCAACTTGTTTACCTGCTTGATGATTTGTTCCAATCCCCCCGGATTGCCCTTGGTGGTGATGGTCATTCTGGAAAATTCCCCATCCACTGAAGAAGAGACCACCAGGGAATCGATGTTGTAGCCGCGCCGGGCAAACACCTGGGCGATCCTGGCCAACACGCCGGGCTTGTTGGAGACATAGACGCTCAACGTATGGGTGTCGCGACTCAGTAGGCTTTCCATAGGGCTTCTCTCGAGGAATCGGCCCCCAACTCGGGCGGGGCGCCGAACCGGGCGCGTTAGGTAGATCCGGTGGGCTTTTCCAGTCTTCTATTGGGCTTTTCGATCAACATGTCTTCAAGCGCCCTGCCGGCGGGAATCATGGGATAGACGTTGTCGGTCTTCTCGCACTCCGCGTTCACCACCGCCGGGCCTTGATCGTAGTCGAGCGCCCTCTGGAGGATCTTTCTGACGTCGGCCGGTCGCTTCAGGGTGAACCCCTTTGCCCCCGGATAGGCGCCGGCCAGCTTGGCGAAGTCGGGATTCCCCTCCAGATCCACTCCACTCTCGCGCTCTCCGTAGAACAGCTCCTGCCACTGGCGGACCATGCCCAGGTAGTGGTTGTTTAGGACGATGACCTTAATGGGGAGCCGGTGAACGCAGGCGGTCGAGAGCTCACTCATGGTCATTTGAAATCCCCCGTCCCCCACCACTGCCACCACCAGATCCCCGGGACGGCCGAACTGGGCGCCGATGGCAGCCGGAAACCCATACCCCATGGTGCCTGCGCCACCCGAACTGAGCCAGTTGGATGGGTAGTCCGTCTTGTAGAACTGGGCCGCCCACATCTGATGCTGTCCAACGTCGGTGGAAACGATGGCCTTTCCGCCGGTCAGATTGTGCAACTCATCCAGAACATGCTGCATTTTCAATCCGCCGCGCCTCTTGTATTTGAGTGGGAATTTCCTTTTGTATCCCTCCAGATGTTTCAACCAACCGGAGGTGTTCAAGGGCGCCACGTGCGGGATCAGCTCTTCGACGATCTCTCGTGCATCTCCGACACACCAGTGCTGACACTGGATCATCTTTCCGATTTCGGCTTCATCGATATCGATGTGGATGCGCACCGCATCCTTGCAAAATCGATGCGGCTGACCGACGATGCGGTCGTCGTAGCGGGAACCGATCGACATGACCAGATCGCACTCCACCATGGCCTTGTTGGCATAGGCCGTCCCATGCATCCCCAACATGCCGAGAGAGAGGGGATGGGATTCCGGAAATGCTCCTTTCCCCAGTAGCGTCGTCGTCACCGGAGCACACAATTTTTCCGCCAGCCTCCTGACGGCGCTGGAAGCATTGGAGACCAGCGCGCCGTGACCCACCAGCAAGACCGGCTTGCGAGCTCGGCTGAGGGCCCCGGCAATCTGCAGGATTTGGCTGTGGTCCAGACTGCTGCCAACCCGATATCCGGGCAGATCCATTTCGGCGTGAAGATCGCCCGAAAAGGGATTCTGGCTCACGTCCTTGGGAACATCGATCAGCACCGGTCCCGGACGTCCGGTGCTGGCAATATGGAAGGCCTCCCTCACGATTCTGGGAATGTCGTTGGTGTCCTTGATCAAGTAGCTGTGCTTGACGATCGGCATGGTCAAGCCGAAGACATCCGCTTCCTGGAAGGCATCCTTTCCCAACATGGGAGTTACGGTCTGGCCCGTCAGAACCACCATGGGAATGGAATCCATCTGGGCAGTCATTATGCCGGTGACCGTGTTGGTGGCCCCTGGCCCGCTGGTGACCAGCACAACCCCGGGCCTGCCCGTAGCTCGAGCGTAACCGTCCGCCATGTGGGAAGCCCCTTGTTCGTGTCTGACCAGAATCAGCTTGATCTTGGTTCTGGTGGTGACCAGAGCATCGAAAATGGGAATCGCCGCTCCGCCGGACAAACCCCAGATGTACTCCACTCCTTCATTTTCCAGACCTCGAACCAAAGCCTGGGCTCCATCCATCGTTTCCTGAGTCATTTTCTGTGATCAACCCCACAATTGACCGTCATGTTATTAAAAAAGATAGTCATATCTCTTCCAATTTTCAAGTCCTAATTTACATAGAGCTCTTGAGATGTCGATCAGTTTGCATCACAGACTACAAAGACGTGCATTTCAAGATAAATCAACGATATCTAAAATTCTATTCTCGACAAACTCCAAGAAAATTCACAAACTGAGTTTCAGTTCAACCTCCCGAGTTTGTTATTGGGGAAATATATTAGAAAAGCTGCTCTCTCCTTCTCAGAGTCCCGAACGAACCAATATTCTTGAGAAAGAAACTGAACCGGACTTGGGACTCGTTCTCCAGTCTAGGGTTGAATTGCCTTAGACCGACATGGCGAAGATGAACGGCTACGCCGCAGCAATCCCAATGGTAGGCCAACTGTGCTGCCGTGTACTGCCTGCGCCGGGTGGTGAAATTGTGGACAAAGCTGAGGGCCGCACTGATCCCTTGAGCGGAGGATCGGCCCAGCCTGGCGCGGACCTGGTTGGAAGGAAGCTGATTGGGGGGCAGGTTGCGGGTATTGTAGTAGGTCAGGCCAAGGAAGTACCGGGAAAGATTGACTCTGCCGGCGACACTGCTGGCTCGCAGGCGTTGGACTTCGGGATCGTAATCGGTCCTGAAGTCAACCGTATAGCGCTGAGCGGGGGTAAATCGCAGCCGGGAGGTAACAGGAGACACCCTTCTGGATCCATCCAGATAAGCAAAAGCCGACAGCGTATTGGCAGGATAGAGCACGTTTCTTCGCCCTGGGATCAGGGCTCCGCCAAAGGTAGGATCGAAGAAGACCTTCTGCCCGACGCTCAAGGATAGAACCTCGGCGGTCGTCCAGCCTCCGTCAGAGGTTGGGCGGCGAGCAAGGAAGCGATTGGAGAAGCCATACTCGACTTCATTGGAGTTGCTGAAGATGTCCTTCTCATCGAAGAGTATGGTCTCCCTGAATTCGTCGACCCCGGAGATGTAGCGGTAAGTGATCGACGGTTCGATGAGGTGCTTCAAGCGATGCCGGCCCACCTGAAAGATCCTCTGCAACCCCGGACCTCTCCAATCAAGTTCCAGGTCGAAGGCCGAGCGATTCAAATTGCCGGGTCCGACTCCGGTGGGGCTCTGGGGATCCAACCGGTTCGAATAAAAGGTCTCCCGCCAGCCCACGCTGGGGGTCAGGCTGATCCCGCCCGACCTGATGATGGGAATAGAGAGCCTGGGATAGAAATCGAAGCGCTGGACCACTCCTGGCGTCGTTAGCCGGGCGTCCGTGCGGCCCATGCCTTCCACGGAGGTGTCGTAGGAAAAGTAGATCGGCCAGTTTCTTATCCTGCGCCGGTGGCCGTTTAAATTGAAACTGGGAAACGTGCGGCTGGTGACAGCCCTTTCCCTGGAAAAAATTGTGGAGCGGCGTTCCCCGAAAACGTTGAGGCTGTCGCTCGAAAAGTTTCGGGTCAGAAAACCCGAGGACACCTCGTCGGGCCTGGAGATCGTGTTGAAAGTGCGCCCATACACCTGTCGAAATTCCTGGGAGCTGACCACATCCACGTCGGCCGCCGCTCTGAAACCGTTCTCCCACCGGGTCTCCGCCTTGACCTGTGCGCTCTGGCCGCCGAAGCCCATCCGATCCCGGGCAGCGTAGCCCACGGCGGAAATGGAACTGTGCTGGTTGGGCCTGGCCTTGAAATCCAGCCCGCCGGCAGGCCCGCGCTTGGAATAATAGTCCGCTCGTGTCAAGAGATCGGCGCTGCGGCCCAGGGTCAAGAAAAAAGCTCCGCTGACGGAGCGCCCGCGGCTGGAGGAGTTGCCCGTAGAGGGTAAGAGAAAGCCTGTCTTTCGCTGCTTTTCACTGGTGGGCGCCCTCAGAAAGGGACTGTAGAAGAGGGGGAGTTTTTTGATTCTGAAGACGGCGTGCCGCAGGTTTACCGGCTCGTTCACCTTGAAATCCGCGCCCTTGGCCGAGAAACTCCACTTGGGAACCGGATCCTCGCAGGCCGTGACCGTTCCATCCACGATTCGATACTCATCCGCCCCGACCTTCCGGACCTCCTTGGCCTGGAAGAGAAAACCGGTGTCGGATCGACCCTGAAACTCGACCTGGGTCTTGCCCCTGACGTCGTAAAAGGTCCCCGTCCGGCTGTCAAAGTTGAACTTGAAGCGAGAGGCGTGAAGACGGGTGAGTCCTTGCTCGAAGTAAACGTTTCCTTCGCCTTCAACATCCCGGGTGCTGTCGTTGCCGCAAATCCGGTCGGCCTTCAAGAGCAGGTCTCGGAAGCTGACCTCTACATCGCCCTGGGCGAGATAGTCGTGTTTCCCCGTCCTGGCCTGTCGTTCGGCTCGGACGGTGATGACTTCGTCACCGACCCGAATGGCAAGAGGATCGCTTGCGGCTGAAGAGGCAGCCGGCTCCGATTCCGGTTGCTGTTCCCGGGATTGGCTGGATCCCGGAAATGCCGAGAGCAGCACCAGTAGCCCGGCCAGCACCCCTATCCGGCCGGGATTGGCCCAGGCTCCGAAATCGCCGGGATGCGGGTCCGTCCTTGAGTGACGTGGGCTGAGAGAATGCACTGGAAGATTCTTGGAAGCGGTTCACGGAGCGCCCGCACCTGCATGAAGGGTCGCGTCCTTCATTGAGCGGAAGCGGCCGACAACCATAGGAAAAGCTTAGCACAATGTGAACTTGCGCCGGGGGCGCCCCGCAAGACTGGAATATTGCCGGCCTGTTCTGTTAACATCTGCCCAATTCACTCAGACCGGGACACTGCTTCTAGGACTTGACCACCTCCACCGGCTGATCAATTTCCATGATTTGTCCTTCCTGTGGCCTCCACAATCCATCGAATACGGAGAGTTGTGTCGGGTGCAATCACCCCCTGCCCCCCTCCTCCGCGGAACCCACCACGGATCCGAACCCACCTGCCGAGGCAAGCGGCAACCTGGTCGTTCAGGACGAACCGGTTTCCTCTCCCGCGCATTTCACGGAGGTGAAGGATTCCCGGCGGCCTCCGACTGATCGAGTCTCCGTCCCGGACCTGCAGCAGGAACCGTTCGAAACCACGGTGAAGGACTTTCTGGATCGGGACTTCGTGAGGACTGAGCCCCCCGCTTCCGACCCGATCCGGCAACCGCCCGACCAACAGGAGTCTGCACCCGCCGGTCCAACTCTTCCGGAAGCCGGACCGGCTACCGGCCCTCCCCCCGGCGACCCGAGAACTGTCAGCCCCGCACCGGCACCGCCGGCCGTCCAAACCGGTGCTGCGACGGCCCCAAGAAGCCAGGGAACCCTGTTCTCCGACAAGATTCAAAGGATCGAAATCAAGCTCAACCAATCACCGCTTCCATTTGGGGAAAGCAAGCCTCGGGATGCCTTGCTGAGGGACTCCATTCGTGAGGACCTGAGGTCCGCATCCGTATGGGATCGTTTCGCCGCCGGGATCGTCGATACTCTGTTCATTGTAGGTTGTTGGCTGATCTTCAGCCTGGTGGTCATCGCCTTTACGGATTTCAAGGTGCTCTCCATTTCCGCCGGGCTGGGGCTGGGACTGGTGTTTCTCTCCATTGCGCTCTCCTACTTCATTCTTTTCACCGTTCTTGGCGCCCGGACACCGGGGATGGACTACATGGGCCTGGCGGTCATTCGCTTTGACGGCGGAATGCCCTCTCTCCGGGACGTGGGTTTGCGGATCTCCGGTTATTGCATCTCCGCGGGTTGTTTCGGCCTGGGCTTCCTCTGGGCTTTCTTCGACTCGGAACGACTGACCTGGCACGACCGTATTTCCAAGACCCTGGTGATTGAATCCGGCCTCCCTCCGGGCGATTGAAGGTTATCGCAGATATCGAGCCGCCGCGGCGAGCCCGGCCTCCTTGCCCGGAGATTTTTTCGTGTGCTAGTGTTCTGTCTCAGAAATAGGGTTGCCATATTTCGGAGCGCAACGGCGCCGGTTGGCTGAAACGCAACGGGCCTCTCAAACCGACCATTTCCCGGTGGAACCTCCATCGAAGATGATAATCTTATTCACCAGCATGCTTTGGTTCCAGAGTTGACTTTGACCAACAAGTTCACAGTAGCCTTGGCCCAGGTGTCACCCAAGCTGGGGCTGTTAAGCGAAAACCTGCAACTTCACCTGGACACCATCCGCCGGGCAAAATCGGAAGGCGCGGATCTGGTTGTTTTTCCGGAACTTTCCCTGACCGGATATATTCTGCAGGACCTGGTGCCGGACGTTGCCATCGATCCGCTGAACGCTCCAAATCTCCAGCCATTGTTGCAGGGCTGCAGGGATATCGCCTGTGTTTTCGGCTTTGTGGAAGTCTCGGATCGCTACAACTACTATAACGCCGCCGCTTACGTGTCCGAGGGCAGGATCCAGCATGTGCACCGGAAGCTTTATTTGCCCACTTACGGCATGTTCGACGAGATGCGCTTTTTTGCCATGGGCGAGAAATTGCGGACTGTCCGGACTCCCTTCGGTCCGTTGGGATTGCTGATCTGTGAAGACCTCTGGCACCCCTCTACCCTCTACCTGCACGCGCAGGATGGGGCCCGGGTAATAGTGACGCTCTCCTCCAGTCCCGGTAGGGGCGTGAGGACCGACGCAGGGTTCCAGACGTCTCAGGGATGGGAGATTCTGCTGAAGGCCTTGTCGCAGTTTTACACGGTTTACAACCTTTACGCCAATCGGGCCGGAATCGAGGATGGCGCCTACTTCCCCGGAGGATCGATGGTTGTCGGTCCCGTTGGAGAGGTGGTTGCCCGAAGCCAAACCTCCGGAGAGGACCTGGTGCTGGCCCAGCTGGATCTGGAAGAGATCCGCCGGGCACGGCTTTTCACACCGGTCCTGCGGGACGAGCGCCTGGATCTGACCCTGAGGGAACTGACTCGGATTGCCCATCAACGCTTTTCGTCCTGACCTACATATCTCCCGGCTTGCCTTGTCTGAAACAAACGAAAAAAGACAAAAGAAAAAGAGGAATCCACGAAGGGCCACGAAGAACGACGAAGGGACACTAAGGCGTTGAGGTCGGCCGCGACGGGGTACCAAGGTCGCGAAAAGACTATCGATTTCTAGTTGTTTCACTCTCGGATGATCTGCCCGGCAGGGCGGGGGCCGGACTTTTTAGTAATTGATAATCCCCGGGCGAACGCCCGGGCGACCCATTGAGCCGCGGAGCGGCGGCAGCAGGTAGCCGTGGGCGTAAGCCCATGGAAAGGAGTAGCTCCAAGTCGAGCCGCGAAGGCGGCGACAGCAGACGGCCGAAAGCGAAGGGCCACTAAGGCGTTGAGGTTAACCGCGACGGGATTCCAAGGTCGCGAAGGGATGGTCGATTTCTGATTGATTCACTCTTGTATGTTCCGCACACCAGGGCGGGGGCCGGGCTTATTAGTATTTGAAAATCCCCAGGCGAACGCCGGGCGACCAATCGAGCCGCGGAGCGGCGCCAGCAGGTAGCCGTGGGCGTGAGCCCATGGAAAGGGGTAGCTCCAGGTCGAGCCGCGAAGGCGGCGACAGCAGATGGCCGAAAGCGCGAGGCCCCGGAGACCCGCTCTCCTGAAACAAAGGAAAACGACGAACCACGAATGGACACGAATGAACACCAATAGACGGATTGATGAGTTGTTGATTGGAGGGTCTGACAATCGACATCGAAGGGTTATCTATGAAGGACACGAAGTCATACCGAGGTAGCAAAGTTGCAGGAGCGTTTTGGTGCCGCTTCTCGTTCGAGTGAGTCGACCTGCATTCGTGTATATTCGTGTTCATTCGTGGTTCGTCTTTAATGACCATTGGGTGTTTGTCCTCGATTGATCCGCACCTCAGGGCGGGGGCCCCGGCCACCCGCTGACCACTAAAGAACGCCGATGCAACTGAACTGCCGGCTGGTGAACCAGGTCCTTCAGGGGTTTATCCGCGACGAGCTCAGCAAGGCGGGATTTCACCGAGTCGTGGTCGGACTCTCAGGGGGCATCGACTCGGCGGTGTCCTGCTTTCTTGCGGCTCGTGCCCTGGGTCCTGAGAATGTTCTGGCTGTCATGATGCCCTACAGGACCAGCAGTCCGGAGAGCCTCTCCGACGCCCGGGCAGTGGTGCAGGCGCTCCGGGTCAAAAGCGAGATCGTTGAAATCACCCCCATCGTGGACGGCTACTTCGAGGCGCAGTCGCAGGCCAATTCCCTGCGCCGCGGCAACGCCATGGCCCGGGCCCGAATGATTGTCCTCTTCGACAAGTCGATGGAGTTCAATGCCCTGGTTCTTGGCACCTCCAACAAGACGGAACTGCTGCTGGGCTATGGTACGCTCTTCGGAGACATGGCTTCCTCGATCAATCCGATCGGAGATCTTTACAAGGCCGATGTCTTCAAGCTGGCGCGTTATCTGCAAGTCCCCCAATCCATTCTCGACAAAAAGCCCACCGCCGACCTCTGGGCGGGACAGTCGGACGAAGACGAGTTGGGTTTCACCTATGCCGAAGTCGATGAACTCCTGCACGAGCTCATCGACCGCCGTGTCTCCCGGCAAGAACTGTTGGAAAGAGGCTTCAAGAAAGACTTTATCCATCGGGTCGTCCATAGAATTCGAAGCTCCCAGTTCAAGCGGCGCGGGCCCGTGGTGTGCAAGCTGTCCCCTCGGTCCGTCAGTCACGACTTTCATTATCTCCGAGACTGGGGGATGTAATTTCCCAGTGCGTTATGGCAGGAACACTCTTCGTGGTAGCCACACCCATCGGAAATCTGGAAGACATCACCCTGCGCGCGCTGCGAATCCTTGGTGAAGTGGACTTGATCGCCTGCGAGGACACCCGCCACACCGGAAAACTGCTGGCCCACTACCAGATTTCGACTCCAACCTCCAGCTACCACGAACACAACGAGCACCAGCGAACCGGCTGGTTGGTGGAACGACTGGAATCGGGAATGGATATCGCTCTGGTCAGCGACGCGGGAACTCCGTCCATCTCCGACCCGGGCTATCGTCTGGTTCGGGCTGCCCTGGAGCGCGGGTTCCATGTTTCTCCAATCCCCGGCCCCTGCGCGATCATTTCCGCCCTGAGCATCTCCGGGAGGCCCACCGATTCCTTTGCTTTCCTGGGTTTCCTTCCCGGCAGGAGAACGGCTCGCCGCACCCGGCTGCGAGCGTTGCGTTCGGAGTCTCGTACACTGCTCTTTTTTGAATCTCCGCTGAGGCTGGCGTCCACTCTCAGCGACATCGACGAGATCCTGAATTCGCAGGAAGTGACGGTGGCCCGGGAAATGACCAAGCTTCACGAACAACTGGTCACGGGATCGGCGGCCGAACTGGCTTCGCTCTTCCGAAGCCGCCGCCCCAGGGGCGAGGCGGTGGTGGTGGTGGAAAAGGCATCGTCGGAGCCCGAAGCTGCCGAGTCACTCAGCGACCGGGAACTGGATCGTCGTATCCAAGGACTGGTGCACCAGGGTCTTTCCAAAAAGGAGGCCATCAAGAAGTTGGCCAAGCAGTTGGCTTCTCCGAAGCGGGAGCTTTACCTTCGCCTGCTCCGAGAGAAAAAAATTGTGGATGGAAAACAATAACAACCAAAGGGTTGGAGGAAGGAAAGAGAGATGATGGAAAAACTGGCTGGCCGCATGGGACGGTTGGGAACGGAAACGGCCTTCGATGTCCTGGTAAGAGCCAAGGCGCTGGAGGCGCAGGGACGCAGCGTCGTTCACCTGGAACTTGGAGAGCCGGACTTCGATACCCCTTCCAACGTGATCCGGGCCGCCAACACCGCCATGGAGGAAGGCTACACCCACTATTGCGCTTCAGCCGGCTTGGTGGAACTGCGAGAAGCCATTGCCGACCACGTGGGGAAGACTCGCTCGGTAAACATCGATCCGGACTGGGTCGTGGTCACGCCGGGAGCCAAGCCCATCATGTTTTTTCTGATCCTGGCCCTGGTGGAGGAGGGCGACGAAGTCATCTACCCGAACCCGGGCTTCCCCATCTACGAATCCATGATCCGCTTTTGCGGGGGCACCCCGGTCCCCCTGCCCTTGCTGGAGGAGTTCGAGTTCCGTTTCGACCCCGAGCAACTCAAATCGAAAGTCTCGTCCAAAACCAAGTTGATCATTGTCAACTCCCCGCAAAACCCGACCGGAGGACTGCTGACGGAGAACGATCTGGCAACCGTTGCGGATTTGGCTGCCCGGCATGACATCACGGTTCTATCGGATGAAATTTATTCCTGCATTATCTACGAAGGAGAGCATCGCAGTATCACCTCGATTCCCGGGATGATGGACCGCACCGTCATCCTGGACGGGTTCTCCAAGACCTTCGCCATGACCGGCTGGCGGCTCGGATACGGCATCATGAGGCCGGAACTGCAGACCCACATCTCAAAGCTGGCGACCAACAGCGTTTCCTGCACGGCGCCTTTTGCCCAGCTGGCGGGGTTGGAGGCATTGGCCAACGCCGAGAGCGCCACGGCTTCAATGGTGGCGGAATTTCGCAAGCGCAGGGATTTTCTGGTCGAGGCGCTGAATCGAATACCGGGAATGAGCTGCCTGAATCCGCCTGGAGCCTTCTACGTGTTCCCCAACGTTCGCTCCTTCGGAAAAAGCAGCGACGAGATTGCCGATTACCTGTTGCAGGAAGCCGGCGTGGCCTTGCTCTCGGGAACAGCTTTTGGAGCCTTTGGAGAGGGCTACCTCCGGCTCTCCTACGCAACATCCATGGAAAACCTTGCCGAGGGTAGCCAACGGATAGCGGCCGGGCTGGCCCGACTGTGACATGAAGCGGATCAGGGCACGCCGTAGACGAAGGACGCGTCCCCGGAGGTCTGACCGTCGGTGACGACGGCAAAGGCCACAAACGGGTTGGACCCGGAAGTTCGAGAGACGCGAGCGTAGCCCTGCTCGGTATCCGGAGCGTTCTGCTCCAGAATCGACTCCAACCGGATCGATTGTCTGGCATCCAGTTCCACGTCCTCGATCGTATGGGCCAGCATTCCCGTTTCTCCGTCGTAGATCTCCACGCTGAACAGGCTGGTCTCGTCACCCAGCTCACCCGTATTGACGATTCCCAGATCGGTTCGCTTCTCCTGGTCCTGGCGCAAACCGTACACCCAGGCTGGAGAATGGTGGGAGTCTCCGTAAGGCACGGCCGCATGGACAAATGCATTGCGGCTGCCATCGACAAGCGTTGAATTTCTCGCACCCACGTAGTAGCCGGTATCCTCTCCGACTCCATCAACGGTGACAAAGATTGAGCCGGAGAAGTCCTCACCAACTGCACCCAACCCCGGGAAGAAAGATCCCGGCAGGCTCCCCTGTCGCCGCAGCCAGCTTACGAACTCCGGCACGATGATCTGCTCGCCGGGTCTCACGGAGACGAAACGGGCACCCTGCGGGTTCTGAATTCCATCGGACAAGACCGAGAACCCCACCACCTTCCAGGATTCCGACCAGTTGGCCACCACCAGCTCGCTGTTGAACCGGGCGGTTTTCTCCACGGCGAGCAACGTCTGTCCCTTTCTGCCAACGGTTGCGTTTTCCGGAACAGGCGCAATAAAGGAACCGTCGGAACCTCCCTCGTCGGTGAGGAGGGCATAGGCATAGAAGGGCGCCTGTCCTTCTACCTTCTCAATGCGTACATAGCCATTTTCCAGTGTCAGCTCGTCGGCCAGAAGCACATCGTCGATTTGAAGGAATGCACCCGGCGCCAGCGTTTCATCCGGCAGAACAAACGTACCGGAATTGCCAGGATCACCGGAGATGACGGTCAGCCTCAAGGTGATATCGCCGCTGTCCTCCGAACCCAGGTTTTGAACCGCGACGCTGGTGCGATCGGCGTCGTCGTGGCGGAGTCCGCAAAGATAAACCGGCAAGTGAAACCCGGTCGAAACGGCTGGAAAGGCCCAACCGCTCCGGGCACCCTCTGCGCTGCCGGTGGTGCGTACGGCCACCGCCCCTTCCGATTCGGAGTTCAGCCCGGAAAAACGAACCGTCAGAGAGCCTCCCCGGCTTCCTGAATCCGGAATGGGTACCCCCAGTTCTATCAGGTAATCAATGGCATCGGGCAGGATTCGCTGCCGGCCTGCCGCCAACTGGTCCGTGGCGGTGCCGCTTCCCTCGCCCAAGGCTGCCGTGTAGGTGAATTCCAGAGTGGCCGGCTGGGTTCCCCGATTGCTGAGCGTCAGCTCCGAGCTGACCGCGGCGCCGTCGGATTCGGTGGTTGAGAGCACCATGGGCACAAAGACTTCGGCATCGTCATGAAGTCGCGCCACAAAGGCACCATTGCCTTCCGAGGCCTGATAGGCCCCGTCGGTCAAGGTGAAGTCGGAACCCGCCTGCCCTGTGATGTAGGCGCTTCCCCGAGGGCTGACCCAAAGCCCGCTGCCTCCCTCGGAACTGTCGCCGCTACCCGCCCTGACCGAGTAGACAAGCTCCTCCCCCTGGGAGTCCAATTTGCTAACGAAAATCTGCCCGTCGGAAGATCCCAAGGATTGAGTCTCCGGAAAGTCGGAGGAAAGCGTCACACCTGTCACATAGGCGTTCCCGTGCAGATCCACACCCACGCCGTTGGCGTAGTCGATGGAGCTACCTCCCAGATAGGTGGAATAGACCAGCTCGGTTCCCTCCCGGTTCAGCTTGGAGACGAAAGCATCCAGGCAGAGGGAGCTGCCGCAGATTCCGGCTCCGGGAGCCGTTTCGGAGAATGCACCGGAAGTCGTGGGGAAATCCTGATAGGCCGTGTAACCGGTCACGTAGGCGTAACCCTGGGCGTCGACAGCGATCCCCGTGATCGCCTCCAGTTCCTGGGGCGACGCATCGAAGGGGACGGAGGTCCCGCCAAGGCGGAAGCTGTAAAGGGTTTCGGTTCCCTCGGGATCCAGCTTGGCCACGTAGGACTCGTTTCCGTTTCTGCCGGAGAGATAGGCATTGTTCCGGGAATCCAGGGCCACACCGGTCCCCCCCAGGCCTTGGACCGAATAGAGCAGCGATGTTCCCTCTGGATGGAGCTTGGCCACAAACCCGCCGTCGGCGTCATCACCCGTGACGTAGGCGGACCCGTGGGCGTCGACGTCGATCCCGTTGCCGCCCAGCCCACCCTCGCCGCCACCCAGAAAAGTGGAGTAGAGAAGAGCCGTTCCGGTCGCATTGACCTTGGTGACGAAGGCGCTGTTACAGAACCCGCCGGAAGGGTCCGAAGCGCACTGCTCGCTCGACAGGGTCGATTGCCAAGCATCGGATGACACGGGGAAATCGGAAGAGTTGGTGGTGCCGGTGAGATAGGCATTACCCTGAGAATCCACGGCAACCGCGTACCCATAGTCGAATCCGGAACCGCCCAGAAAGGTGGAATAGATCAATTCCGTTCCCTCGGCGTTCAGCTTGGCCAGGAGAACGTCGGGGCAGCGCACCAGGTTGGGCCCGTCATAACATTCCCCTTCACTGTGAAGACTCTGCGCAGCTCCGTCTGAGGTGAGAAAGGCGGGATTGGCAATTCCCGTCAGGTAGGCGTTCCCTTCCCGGTCGACAGCAACAGCCAGACCTCCAATCCCGCCGGCCGAGTAGGTCAGCACAGGATCGATCACCAGAGGCCTGTCCCGATCGTAGGCCCCCAAACGGAATCCCACCTCCCCGTTGTCACCGAGTTGGTACTGCACGCCGACTTCCTGCCGAGCGCCACCGGTTTCCTGAAACGCCAGGGGACGCATCAGCCGGAGATCTCCGGGGAGAATGAGGTTCCCCTGTTCATCCAGCGTCAGGCCAGAATGAGTTGTGATTTCTCCTGTCCCCTCGAAGTGGAGGCGGATCGCGTCGGCCTCGACACCCGCTTCCAGCCGGAAGTCGAATTCCAAACGCCGGCCGTTGCCGTAGAAGATCAGGTCGATTCCCGGATAGACCTGAAGGTAGCGCACTCTGGAATACGTCGGAACATTCAGCCGCCACTGCTGCGGATCCCTGCCGCGCAAGTAGTGACTCCGGCTTGGAAGCCGGTTTTCACCGTGGATCCCGGGCCGAGGCTTGCCATTGACGATTCGCATCCTCAAAGCCGAGATCGCCCCCATCCCCGCGGGCGGCTTGGAGCCTCCCGGGAATTCGCCGGACTGAAATTGAAAGACCAACTCGCGGTCGAGCATCAGGTAGCTGTAGCCCGGCCCTCGGGAAAGGAAGCGAACCCCATCCTCGGCCTGGCCCCGGTTCGGTTCGAAGCTGAGGGGCAACTCGCCAAGGGTCCGACGAACCTGGGCCTTCCGGATGACCTGTGGCGCATCCGGCAGACTCTTGGGAGCAGCAGTGGGGGTGGTCCCGCGGGTTCGGACGATAGGCCGCGGACCCTGTTGCTCCGCCTCGAGCTCTCCGGCCGAAAGCGGAGCCGTGCCGCAGCCTGCTCCGATCAGGACAGCCCACCCAAGGGCCGTTTTTGCGAGTAATCCCCGGCAATTCAATGGCGTCATGCTTGTCTCGAATGCAACCTTGTTACCCCGGAATGACTCTCCACTCGTTAAAAGATCAGTTTCGCAGCCAGGACGATCTGTCGGGCTTCCTGGGGAAAACCCGCTGGCGTCCCGAAGGAGGCCACCACTCCCGGAGCCCTGGACCCCAGGTCCGTGTTGAAGGACGAGGCCGCCACGTTGGTCGTCGCAGGCTTCACATACAGGTTGGAGTGGTTGAAGAGATTGTAGAACTCCGCCCGGAATTGAAGCTTCAATCCTTCCACTCCAACCACCTCGGGGAGATCGATATTCTTGGCCAGCGCAACGTTCTGGAAGTGGGTGCCCGGCCGCCGAAAGGTGTTTCGACCCAAAGACCCGTCGAACGGTCCGTTGACCGAGAGTTGACAGGCGAAGGGGGCGGCCTCGGCAATACAGCTCCCATTGGAGTTGCGGACTCTGTTGATCGGCAGAATGAGAAAGGCATTCGGCGTTCGGACGTCGACCTGGCGCTCCCCGGTACCAAGCAATGCCGGCGCCTGTCCCGTGAGCCGCGGCCGGGTGTTGTCGGACAACTCCCGATCGAAGACCCGTCCATCCCAAAGACTGAAGGGCTGGCCGCTTTGAAAGGAAACGATCCCGCTGAACTGCCAGCCTGCCAGGAACAGGCGCGTCAATCCTCTGGTACGAGCCGCACCGGGAATCTGCCAGACGAAGTGGCCGACCATCCGGTGGCGAACGTCGTGATCGGAGGGACCCTTGTCCAGATCGGGGTCAAAGGCGTCAAGCGGCAGCCCGGCGCCGCCGGTCAAGCTATCGTCACCCGCCAGTGAGCTCACGTTGTCGAGGGAGTGGCTCCAGGTGTAGTTCAAACCGTACTGCAACCCGAATCTGCGCAGGCGAAGACTGTCGATTCTGAGCTGCATCCCGTGATAGGAAGACCGGGCCTGATTCCCCACGGTGATCAATGCAGCGACGTGGTTGACCAGCCTTTCCCCCGGGCGCCCCAGAAACCGGCCGCTGCCCAGTCGGTTGGCGTTGACCGGCCGGTAAAGATCCTGGCCATTTGAGCCCACATAGGAAGCAGCCAGCAACAGCTTGTTGTCCCAGTCCTGTTGCAGGGTGGCGTTCCAGGCCCAGGTGGAGGCGGTGGTCAGATCCTGGTCCAGGTGACTGATCGCACTGGGAGGCAACGACAAGGGACGCGAGGGAAAAAGGGAATAGGGATCTTCAAACAGGGCCGGAGCCAATGGGACTCCGGAGATACGCACGACGCTGAAGGCGGGAGGATTCACGTTCTCGTAGACAAAACCGGGCAGTCGCTCGTAAAAGCGCCCAATCCCGGCCCGAAACACGAGTCGGCCTCTGCCGGTCAAATCGTAGGCAAGACCCATTCTGGGGGAGATGTTGGTCTTGCTGGGTGGAAAGAAGTGGTTGCGGTAGTGGCCGGGAGCGTCCGCGGTACGGAGCAAACGCCCGTTGGCCATCTGTTCCAGGGAGGTGGTTCCTTCCCCTCGATAGAAGCTGGCTTCCAGACGCTTTTCCTGGCCGATGCGATGGCCGGAACCGAAATACTCATAGCGAACACCCGGCGACAGGGTCAGCCTGGGGCTTACCTTCCAGGAGTCCTGCAGAAAACAGGCCCAGTCGTTGAACCGATAATGGCGCCGGGGGTTGAAGGACCCGAAAGGGGGGGGCAACAGCTCGCCGGGAACCTTGCCTCTCGGATCCAGGTGAATTTGGAAGGAGGATAGGCGGCCATCCACGAAGCGCTGCAGGTCTCTGAACTCCACGTGATTGTGGCGAGTCAGCGTGGACTCGGCCGGGGTCTGGTTGTCCCGGAGATGGACCAGGCTGGCGCCGAACTTGAGGTTGTGCCGGCCTCTCACCCAGTTCGCCATCTGTTGAAACTGGTACTCGTTCTGGGCGCCTCCGTCCCCGTTGCGGCCGGACGGCAATGCCAGTGATCCGACGGCGCCGCTGATTTCATCACCGGTAATGACAAATGAGGGGAAACCCTCGGAAAGCCGGATCGCTCTCTGCTGAAAGAGACGGTTGAAGACCAGGCGGGATTCGGTCAGGAAATTGCCCGTCCAGAATCGCGTCAGGTTGACCGTCATGGTTTGATTCCTCAAATGAAAAGACCGGTCCAGCAGGGAGGAATAGGGCTGATCCACGGTTGCCAGCCGGGCATGATCCTGAAAGGCATAACGCGTGTTCAGCACCGTGCGGGGCCCTATGCTGGTGTCAATTCGCGCCGTCCAGAGGTAGGTGTCCTGGGGCGGCCCGGCTCCGGCATCCACCGGCCCGGTGCGCGACGTGGAGGCCAATGCCGGAAGGGTGACAAAGCCGGCCCCGATCTTGGAGCCGCAGGCTCTTCCAAAGGGACAGACGGTGCGGGTGCTGATGTCCGTTTCAGAGAGGTTGGAGGGTAAGGGAAAGCGGTCGAAGATGGCATTGGTCCCGGGTGAGCTTACCGAGAGCAGTTCCGGGGTCGGGACATAGTAGCTGAGAGCAGCCGAGCTCCGCACCACGATGGGTTCAACGGCCGCAAAGAAAAAGACCTTGTCCCGGTAAACGGGCCCACCCAGCGTGCCCCCGAGCTGCTGCCGGTTGAAGACCGGCCGGGGCAGGCCCCTGGAGTTGTTCTCGAAGGTGTTGGCCGCCAGTCCGGAGTTGCGACGGAAATAGTAGGCATTCCCGTGAAACTCGTTCACACCGCTCTTGGTAATGACGTTGGCGATAAACCCCGCATTGCGGCCGTACTCCGCGGTGAAGTTGTTTGTGAGCAGCCGGTACTCCTGCACGGCGTCCAGGGGAACGATCTGGCCGGGGCCGGAGTTGTAGGGTTCGTTGTTGGCGCTGCCGTCCAGCAGGAAGCCTCCGCTCTCGGCCCGCTGGCCGTTCAAGGCAAAGCCGATGCCCCGCCTCACGCTGGCCGGTGTGGCCCCGGAACTGACCCCGACAAAATCGTAGGGATTGCGGGTCAACGAGGGCAGCTCCGTCATGACCTGGGGCCTGATGGTGGTGCCCAATGTTGCGGACTCGGTGCGGATGAGCGGGATGCCCCCCAGTTCGGTGACGCTGGCGATGACCGAGCCCACCTGCATGGAGAAGTTCAGGACCACGGCATCCTGGACGTGGAGCTCCAGGTCCGGCTTCACGATTGTGCGGTAACCCAGCAGGCGGATAATCACCCGGTATTGTCCCGGCGGCAGGTTGGGGAGCCGATAGAGCCCCAACCGGTTGGTCCTGGTCCGAAACCTCTGGTTGGTTTCGATTTGGGTGGCGGTCACCTGGACCTCTGACAGAACCTGCCCCTGTCTGTTGGTAACCCGGCCGCTGAGCGTCGCCGTGGGGTTTGCCAGCAGCACACTGGCCAATGCCACCCACAAGGTTGGGACTAGAATCAAACGCACGGTGTGGATCCACCTCCCGTGTGGAGCAAGGATGCAGGCCGGCTCACACCCGAGTATGCCACTCTCGGTTTCCAACTGCGTCACTGGGATCAGGCGATGTGGATGAACGGAACGACCGGTACCGGGCAGGGCGGATCCTGGGGTTCGGATCCGCGTATGGGGAAGGTGACCGAATCAAGGGTGATCGTCATCGGGGTTCAGGTAGGAATACAGGAGCGGTTCGCTTCCCGGCTTCTGGCTGCCTTCCTTGGGCTCCAGCGTAATAAAGACGGAATCGATTTGGGAAAGCACCTCGGCATCGTCGAACTTGAGGATCCAGCCCTCATCGTTCCTGGCGTCCGCATAGAAGATGCCCAGGCTCTTGGGTGAACCCGTCAGCGAGGAACTGCGCCCCCCCCAGGCTTGCAGCGCGAAGTTGTCCAGAGATTTCCCCCCCTTGGGGGTCTCGTGGGCATAGACGATCAGGCGCCTGCCCTGGGCATAAAACACGTGCGCATCTACGATTCGCTCTCCTTCCGGATCATTGTCCTCGACGTACAGCACACGCAGGTTGCGGTCCGTCAACAAGTCCCGAATATCCCGGTCCGCCGCCAGCAACTCCTGATCCCGCTGGATGGTCTCTGCCTGCTCGCTCACTCTCCGGACCAACTCCCCGATCTGCTTTTGCTGAAGCGCCAGGGTCAACTCCTGGGTGCCCCCCTCTTTCCGCAAAGCCTCCAACTCGCTGGTGCGGGTCTGAAGAGCCCTTTCCACCCTTGCCAATTTCTCCGACAACCGCACTTCCGCATATCTGGCTTCCTCCAACACTCGATTCAAGGCATCGGAATCCGCTTGGTTCTCCACCAGTTGCCGGCTTTGACTCTGCAATTCGGCCAGAGCCCGGCGCCGCTCGCTTTGGGCCTGAGCCAATTCCCGAGCCAGGCGATCCACTTCTTCCCCTGAAGGCTCAGGAACTTCGGAAGTGGCGGAAACCGGCGACAAACCAGCCAGGGATTGCTCGGAAATTTGAAGACTGAGCCGGCTGATCTCCTCACGTAGCTGGCTCACCCTGGCCGTGGCGCTGGAAAGGCGCTCTCCACCCCGGTACCACTGGAACCCGCTTAACCCCAGCGCCGCCACCAGCAGACCGGCCGCCAACGGCAGGGCGAATCGGCCCATGCCTGTGGACGTGTACCATCGCCCCACCCCAGCCCCTGCATGGGTTGGGAAACCGGTTCCGGTGGGTGTGGTGGGGGAACTGATCCGCTCCTCGCTGCGCTGCAGAAAACGCTGCCTGTAGCTGGATTCATGCAGAGCAACCTTGGAGGAGGAGCCGGCCGGCTCTCCTTCGGCAACCAGTGGCAGGTGCTCGTGCAGGATCTCCAGGTAGTCTTGGCGACTCCTGCGACAGTCCTCACAGGCAATCAGATGGGAGCGCAGTTCGACGTACTCCGCTGCAGAGATCTGGCCAAGTGCCGCCAGGGCGCACAACTCCTCGAATCGTTCATGGTTCAATTCATCAGGCTTGGACATGGTGACATCCTCTGAGCATCAACCCGTGGTCCGGTTCATGCAGCCGTGGGCCTGCAGGAAGGTCCGCAACTTCTTGAGACCCCGGTAGTAGTGGTTCCGTATGTTGGACAAGGGTTCTTCCATTTGCACGGCGATCTCTTTCAGGAGCAGCCCCTGAAAATAGGCCAGGTCCAGCGTGCGACGCTCCCTTGCCGTCAAAGTCTGTAGTCCCTTTTCAATCATCTGACCCCAATCCTGATAGGTGAGGCCGTTCCACCCCTTCATGGAGTGGGCGAATTCGTGGTTTTCCAGGTCCGTTTCTTCCGTCGGGTCGTAGAAGTTACGCAAGGACAGGTACTTCTGCCGGTTCAGACTTCGGTGATAGGCATACTGCAGTATCCAGGTCTTGGCGCTTCCCTTTTCCGGATTGAAGACTTCAATCCGCCGGTAAATCTCAATGAATACCTCCTGCATCAGATCTTCCGCTTCGCCCCGATCACGAAGAATCTTGAGCGCCACGCTGAAGACCAGGCGGTAGTATCGGTCAAACAGAAGCCCCAGAGCTTCCTGGCGACCCCGCTTGAGCTCTTCCATCAGTTCTTCGTCGGTCCTGGTATGGAGCTGTTTGTCTGTCAACATGAACCCGAAACCTGGACCGGAAGCGCCCGGGGCACGGCAGCAGGAGAAACCGACCCACTAAAGTATGCCGCCTATGCCAGAGGTTTGTATCAGCCGGCCGGACTCGCCACTGGTCCGCTTTCCGCGGAACCCTCCGCGGACCGGTCCTCTTATTGTCACTCGGACCGTTTCGGAAGGGCAACCACTTCAGCGGTGCCGAACCGGTCCCACCGGGAACGGAACTCCGCATCCGCCCCCGTCACTACCGCAACCGCCCTGGTGGTGCTGAGGTGTGCCTTGGCGGCCCCCTGTATGTCTTCGGCGGTCAATCTCCGGACATGGTCGCCGAACCGTTCCAGGAAATCCTTGGAAAGAGAAAAGAGCTCCATCTGCGTCAACTCATCGGCAATGGCATCCGGAGATCGCATCCTTTCACCATGACGGGCGATGAGTTGCGTCTTGGCCGATTCCAGCTCCGCCTCTGAAACCGGCGACTGCTTGAAACTTTCGACGGTTTCCAAAATGGCCATCAGCGCGCCAGCGGCGGCCTGCTTGGGAACCCTGGCCAACACCTGCAGCATGCCGCCGATACGAAAAAACCGAATCCGACTGTCAAGGAATCGATAGTTGATCCGGTGTAAGAGAAACACTCGGCTGAGCCGCGATCCCGTACCGAGTCCTCCCAAGAGCAGGTTCAGCACCTCGAGGCTGTAGAAATCAGTGCTCAATCGACGGGGAGCCCTGTGGCCGAAGACGATTCCCGCTCCCGTGCCGCCCTCTTCTTCATCCACAAGCTGAATCGACAGGTGATCCAACCTGGGGAATTCGGGATAGCCGGGCTCCTGAGGATTCCCCTTGGTCCAAGGCCCCAGCTTTTCTCGGGCCGCATCCAGCAGTTCCCCCGCAGGGACGGCGCCTACCACAATCAGCGAGGCATCATTGGGGATGTAGTGGCGACGTCGGAAGTCGTTCATGTCGCGGTACAGGATGGCCTCCGCGTTTTCCGTCCCTCCCGGACCGCTCCCATAGGGATGATCCCCAAAGATCGCTTGTCTGAAACGACCGTGGGCCAGACCATCCGGGATCCTTCCGGGAGGATCGTCCGTCAACGCCGCGGCGCCCTGCTCGACCTCGTCCCTAAACAGTGGCGGAGCCAGGGCGGCTCCCAGCAGGTCAAGGAAGGTGCGCAAGCGGCGGGGAGGCATACTGGCCCGAAGAATGGTGGCATCGGGCTGGACATCCACATGCAGCTCGATGCCCAGAACCTGCAGCTCCTTGGTGTCATCAGGAGATTGAACCAGCAACCGGCGGGCCGAAACACCCGCCAATCCGGCTTTGTCGACCGGGTCAAGGATCGATCCCGACCTGATCAGAAGATTGACAACCAAAGGGCCTCTGCCCTGGCGTTGCAAGAGCAGGATTCGCAAGCCGTTGAGCAATTCGAAGCGCTGAACGATTGCCTTCCCTCCGGCGTCAAGATCCCGGGCCCCTCCCGAAACGGAATTCGGCGCGGCGCCCAGCAGGAGTCCGCTCGCCACTCCCGCCCCCAGCCAGAGAAACCTGCTGACGGACGCAAGCCCACTGCGATCGGACCCGATCCGCCGGGCGATCGGGCTTCGGGACCACCAGCGAGAGTAACCTTGCAACGCCTGACCTCCTGAAGTGCTGCATCAAGACCCGGTTGAAGCTGCCCGAAACAAACGCCGGAATACCCGGGGGAGCAATGAGACCGCTTGAGCTGCCCCCGAACCCCCGGTCAGCATGCTTCTTCCCAGTGTATCAGACCGATTGCCTGGCCGAAAGGCGTCACCCGGGGGCTCGGTTGACGGGCCGGGATGCTTTCTGATATGAGTATTGGCCACTTCAAGCTTATGTCAGCCCACCCTCATTGCTGCTTGCCTGGTATCGCTCATCCTGCCGCAGGTGCCGAATTCGAGCCCCTGGACCCCGGCAGGAACGGCGACACGCTTGCGGCCCCGAATCCGGGATAGAGAGGTGAGGCTGCCGGCTGCGAGAAAATACTTCCAGGGAAGCGGCTTTCCAGTTGCGACAGGCAGCCGCCGCTGACCTGCCAACCAAGGGAGACATGCCCAGAACTCAGCCAAAAGCCAAGGTGAGGACTTCTTCGAAAACGCCGTCGCCCGGGCTCAAGCCGACTCCTGGTTCAAAGGCCGCCGGTTCCGGCAGGGGCGCCACCTCCAAACCGGCCGTTTCCGCCAAGGCCGGCAAACCCCAATCCGCACGCCGTTCCAGGCTCAAGAAAGCCCAGCCGCGAGCTCGATCGATTCACCCGGGCCGGCAAACGCTGATCAAACGGTACGAAGCGGCAGTTCGTCTGCTCTATCGACAACAATTCGAGCAGGCAATAGCAGCTTTCGAAAAAGTAATCAAGACCGACGGTCACGACAAGGAGATCTGCGAACGAGCGCTGACCCACATCAGACTGTGCGAAAACAAGATGGCTCGCAGCCGTCCCGCCCTCAAGACCGCGGAAGAACTTTACGACTTCGCCGTTACCCTGATAAACGACGGCAGGTACCAGGAGTCCATCAGGCACCTCAACCGGGCGCTGAAGCGAAACCCCGGGTGCGACTACGTGATCTACGCCCTCGCCGTATGCGACTGTCGGCTGGGAAACAGGGATCGTGCGCTGAAGCACCTCAAGCGCGCCATCGACCTGAAGACGGAGAACCGCTTCCTGGCCCAACGAGATGCCGATTTCGAGCCGCTCCTGAGGGACTCCCGGTTTGTCTCGCTGGTCTTCCCGGAGGAACCCGCCGCGGCAACTTCATAGGCTGCTCGCACCCCCTGCTTTGCGAACTCCTTGAACAGTCAATCCTCCCCAGCCATGAGAATCGTTTCCATTGGAGGAGGAACCGGTCTCTCCCGCCTGCTTTCAGGGCTCAAGCATTTTGTTCAGAGCAGCGATTCCGGTCCGGCTCCCCCGACTCCGGTCATTCAGCCATGAGTCCCACCCACGTCCTGATCATGGCGGCCGGGAAGGGCACCCGCCTCGAATCCTCCCTGCCGAAAGTGTTGCATCCGCTGGCGGGACGGCCGCTGATCGAACACGTCCTGCAGACCGTCGAGACCTTGAACCCCGCACGAACTCTGGTGGTCGTGGGGCACCAGGCGGAGCTGGTCAAGTCACGGCTCAGGCGCCGCGCCATTGAGTTCGCCGAGCAGGTTCCGCAACTGGGGACCGGCCATGCCGTTCAAGTTGCCAGGGACTGGTGGTCCGGCAAGTCCGGCAACCTCCTGATCCTATCGGGCGACGTGCCATTGATTTCTGCCGGGACGCTGCGGAAAATGATAGAGGCGCACAATCGCACAAGCGCCAGTCTCACCCTGCTCTCGACCAGGCTGGCCGATCCCACCGGATACGGCCGGGTGATTCGGGCGGAGGACGGGAGAGTTCGGAGTATCGTGGAACAGAAGGAGGCCGGCCCTGGCGAGCTGCAGGTCAAGGAAGTCAACACCGGGCTTTATTGCTTCCGAATTATCGACTTGCTTGAAGTCATCGAGCGGCTGACCCCCGACAATCGCCAGAACGAGTACTACCTAACCGATTGCGTGGGCCTCTTGAACCGCCGGGGGAAACCGGTGGAGGCCGTGGTCTGCGAGGATTGGCTGGAGGTCATGGGAGTCAACAGCCGGATCGATCTGGCTCGCATGGAGAGGCTCCTGAGGGAACGCCGCTCAACAAATCAGCTGAATCCAGGACCCGCCGCAATCGATCCTTGAGGGAAGCGCGCCATGTGCGGAATCATCGGCTATGTCGGAAGCATGCCGGCCGTTCCCGTATTGCTGGACGGGCTGAAACGCCTTGAGTATCGAGGGTACGATTCAGCCGGGATTGCGGTCATCGGGGACCGTCACCTGCATATTCGCAGGGCTTCGGGCAAGGTAGGAAAGCTTGAGGAGGCGGTCAGGGACAACCCCTGCGAGGGTACGGTCGGCATCGGACACACCCGCTGGGCAACCCACGGCAGGCCGACCGAAGAAAACGCCCACCCCCATCGCGACTGCCGGCGGGAGTTCGTGGTGGTCCACAACGGGATCATCGAGAACTACCTGCCCCTCAAGAAAACCCTGGCCGCCGAGGGACATCGATTCGTCACCGAGACAGACACCGAGGTCATCGCCCACCTGGTCGAAAAACACTATGGGGGCTGCCTGGAGGAAGCGGTCCGCAAGACCGTCGGGGAAATGACCGGCCTCTACGCTCTGGTGGTGCTGTCCCTGCACGATCCCGGTACGCTGGTCGCCGCCCGCCAGGGTCCGCCGGTCGTCGTCGGCGTCGGCGATGGGGAGTCCTTTGTAGCCTCGGACATCCCGGCAATCCTGAGGCATACGCGGGACATCGCCTTTCTGGGCGACGGCGATCTGGCCGCCATCAGCCCTGCTGAACTCAAGGTCAGTGATTCTCGGGGCCGATCGGTGAAACCCAGGGTGCAGCGCATCACCTGGGACCCCGTCATGACCGAAAAGGGTGGATTCAAGCATTTCATGCTGAAGGAAATTCACGAACAGCCCCAAGCCGTTCGAGATGCCACCCTGGGGCGTATCTCGCGAGACACCGGCAAGATCATCCTCGACGAAATGAAATTGACCGAGGAGGATTTCAGGCGGGTGGAGCAGATTCGCCTGATCGGTTGCGGAACCAGCTGGCACGCCGCCCTGGCCGGCAAGTTCATGATCGAGGGCCTGGCCCGGGTGCCGGTTGAAGTGGAATACGCCTCCGAGTACCGCTACCGGGAACCCATCCTGCCCCCCCACACCCTGGGTGTCCTGATCACCCAGTCGGGAGAAACGGCGGACACCTTGGCGGCCCAACGGGAAATCAGAAGACTGGGAGCCGCCAACATCGCCATCTGCAACGGCGTGGGAAGCATGATCACCCGGGAGGCCGACGGCGTTCTCTACACCCATGCCGGGCCGGAGATCGGCGTGGCCGCGACCAAGACCTTCACCACCCAGTTGACCTCCCTCTTCCTGCTTGCGCTGTTTCTGGCCGGTGTGAGGAAAACCGTCACGCCGGCGCAGGCGCAGGCCCTGATAGAAGAGCTGGCCCGGGTGCCGCACATGCTGGAGTCCTGCATCGGACAGGCAGCCCGTCTGGAGGCGCTTGCCAGGCGCCTGTTTCGGAGCGTGCACGTCCTCTTCCTGGGACGGGGCATCCATTTTCCCATCGCCCTGGAAGGCGCGCTCAAGCTGAAAGAGGTCTCCTACATCCATGCCTCGGGTTACCCGGCCGGGGAAATGAAACATGGCCCCAACGCACTGATCGACGAAGACCTGCCGGTAGTCGTGATCGCTACCAGCGAAGCCGGCAACCCCCGGTCCACCCTCCTTTACGAAAAGACCCTCAGCAACATCAAGGAAGTCAAGGCCAGAGACGGACAGGTCATCTCCTTGGTGACTCCTGCCAACACCGAGGCCATCGACGCTTCCGACTTTCATATTGAAGTCCCACCCAGCAAGGACCTCCTGCTTCCCCTTCTGGAGGCCGTTCCACTCCAGCTTCTGGCCTATTTCATTGCGGTCCGCCGCGGCTGCGACGTGGATCAGCCGCGCAACCTGGCCAAGAGCGTTACCGTGGAATAGCCCGGCGGCCTGCCGAGAATTCGGCTTCCGACAATACGGCAATACGGTTGTCACCCCCCGGGATGGCGCTATAATCAAACCCATTGATCGAAAGACCCACTCCCCGGACGGCATGGACGGAGCCGGTCCGCCAGGACAATTCCCATGAGCCGACCCAAGACGCTAGGCGAGTTGAAAGGAACCGGATGGGCGGCTCCCGGCATGCGGCAACGTACGGTCAAGGAGGAAATGCGGGTTAATGTCATTCGCCAACTGCAGGCGGAAACCCGGCTGTTTCCAGGGATAATGGGGTATGGCGACTCGGTGGTTCCCCAGGTGGTCAACGCCATTCTGTCCCGCCACAACCTGATTCTTCTGGGGCTGCGCGGGCAGGCCAAGTCCAGGATTCTGCGGGGACTCACCCAGTTTCTGGACGAAGAAATTCCGGTCATGGCCGGCTGCGAGATCAATGACAATCCCTTCAGCCCCCACTGCCGTGCCTGCCGCACGCTGGTGGAAGAGATGGGAGACGAGGCGCCCGTCTCCTTTTTGCCCAGGGAAGCCCGCTACGTGGAGAAGCTGGCCACGCCCGACGTAACCATTGCCGACATGATCGGGGATGTCGATCCCATCCGCGCCGCTCGCAGCGGGCTCAACCTCGCCGACGAGTTGACCATCCACTACGGGCTGCTTCCACGAGCCAACCGGGGGCTGTTTGCCATCAACGAGCTTCCCGACCTTGCCGGAAAGATCCAGGTCGGCCTTTTCAACATTCTGCAGGAGGGGGATGTCCAGATCAAAGGCTACCCCGTGCGTTTCGAGCTGGACGTGGTGATGGCCTTTACGGCCAATCCCGAGGACTACACCGCACGCGGAAAGATCATTACTCCATTGAAGGATCGCATTGGCGCCGAAGTGAGAACCCACTATCCGGTCGCTCTCAAGGAAGGCATCCGGATCACCGAGCAGGAAGCCTGGCTGGAACGCCCGGGAAGCGGAAACCGATTGCGGATTCCCCGCTTCATCCGGGAAGTGGTCGAGACCATCGCCTTTCTGGCCCGCCGAGACAAGAAGGTGGACAAACGCTCGGGAGTGAGTCAGCGGCTGCCCATCACCGTCATGGAGAACGTGGTTTCCAACGCCGAGCGCCGCTGCATCGCCAGCGGAGAAAAGAAGATCGTCCCTCGCGTCGGCGACATTTACGCTTCCCTGCCTTCCATGACCGGCAAGCTGGAACTGGAGTACGAAGGGGAGTTGCAAGGCGCCGAGAAGGTGGCCCAGGACTTGGTACGCGGCGCCGTGGGAAAAGTTTTTTCTCGATACTACGATGCGGCCGACCTGCAGCAAATCGTGGACTGGTTCGATCTGGGGGGATCCCTGAAGCTTTCAGACACCGACTCGACCAGCGAAGCCTTCGGTCAACTCAACCAGATTCAGGGACTGGTGGAAAAGACAGCCTCTCTGGAACCGCGCCGGAAAGGGCGGAAAGACGTTGCATTCCTGGTTTCCGGCTGCGAGTTCGTCCTGGACGGGCTTCATGCCCTGCGCAAAATCGATCGCAGCGAGGAGAAGGGTTACTTCGCTTCGGAAAAAAAGAGGCCGCAGGCCTTCATCGACGACCAGCCCGCCCGGCGGCGGCGATCCTTCAACTAGCCGTGAAGAACGTCAAATACTCCAAGTATACAGGTATGGATTGGGACTCCCTGAGTCTGGAGGAGTTGCTCAACCACCTTTCGGACTTCCTGCTGCAGAGTGGCTTCTACCAGAACCCCTACGGCCCGAACCCCTTCGATCAGGACCACGACCTGCAGAACCTCCATGACGCCATCCTGGAAGCCCTGCTCAACCAGGACATGCTGTCCGACGAGTTGCTGGAAAAGCTGATGGAGGGTTCCGGCGAAGACCTGGAAGAAAAACTGTCCGAGTTGGTGCAGAAACTGATCGAACGCCTGGAGGAAGAAGGATACCTCTCCTATTCCGAGAACCAGCCGGCCGAGGGCGGTGTTCCAAACCCCGGACCGGGCCACGAGAGCGGCCAAGCCGGCCAGGTTCGCTTCGAACTGACCAACAAGAGCCTCGACTTTCTGGGGTACAGGACTCTGAAGGACCTGCTGGGCTCCCTGGGCCGAAGCCAATTCGGACGGCACGACACCCGGGAGATGTCCACCGGAATCGAAGCCAGTGGAGCCTCCCGGCACTATGAATTCGGAGACACCCTGAACCTGGATGTCAGCGGCACGCTGCTGCAGGCCGTCCGGCGCGAGGGATTGGGAACACCCTTGAAGCTGGACTACCCCGACCTGCTGATCCATCAATCGGAGTACCAGAGCTCATGCGCCACCGTCCTGATGCTGGACTGCAGCCACAGCATGATTCTCTACGGGGAAGACCGGTTCACCCCGGCCAAGCGTGTGGCCATGGCCCTGGCCCATCTGATTCGGACCCAGTACCCCGGGGACTCCCTCAACCTGGTCCTGTTCCACGACTCGGCGGAGGAGCTTCCCCTGAGCCAACTGGCCCGGGTCCAGGTGGGCCCCTTCTACACCAACACCTGCGAGGGGCTGCGCCTAGCTCAACGCATCCTGGTCCGACAGCGCAAGGACATGAAGCAGATCGTCATGATCACCGACGGCAAGCCTTCGGCCCTCACCCGAGACAACGGACGGATTTACAAGAATTCCTTCGGCCTGGACCCGGTGGTGGTCCGTGAGACCATCCGAGAGGTGGCGGCTTGCCGCAGGTCGGGCATCATGATCAACACCTTCATGCTGGCCAGGGATTACGAACTGGTCAGCTTCGTCAAGAAGGTCACCGAGATCTGCCGGGGCAAGGCCTACTTCACCACTCCCTACACCCTGGGCCAATACCTGCTGCTGGACTACATGCAGAACAAGGTCAAGACCATCCACTGATTGCGGGCCGGCGACCAGCCGAAACCATCCCCCCCACCGCACTCCTGGATTCAACTGGATTTCGCCGAAACGAACATGCTATAAGGTCGGTCCCACGTCCCACCCCCTCGGAGAGGTGCCGGAGTGGCTGAACGGGGCTGCCTGCTAAGCAGTTGTACGGGGAACCGTACCGCGGGTTCGAATCCCGCCCTCTCCGCCAGAAAATATATAAGAGCCTTCAGTACTGTCCGGTTAAAACTCGAATAATATCAACTGCGAGAACACCATTTGTCCTGTGTACATCAGCCACTCCTTTCCACATTAAGCCTGAGAAAGTATGGCTGAAGTCTTGCAGCGCGTTGAAGTCGAAAACACTCATTCCTACTCGTAACCTGTTGGACTTACACCTGTTACACTAAAGTCACGAAAGCTTAACCGGACAGTACTGAAGCTAATTATATAAATACGTTTATCGAACACAGTGCTGAGGTCAATGTCCAGGTCCGCGAGGAGGATCTCGGCGTCCGGGACCTGCTCGCGCTTGTCCGGGCCGCAGTCGACAGGGTGCGGCCGCCATCGCAGGCATCAGCATGTTCCAGGCACTCGGTGCCGTTGGCGACCGCCGCTGAACGCGGCCGCCTCCCAAGGAACCGGCACCAGGGCACGGCCCGAACCCCGGTCAGTCCCGCTTGCTGACCGGCCTGCCGCCCCAGCGTAGCGGGGGGACCGGCTCGCCGCGCTCGCAGCACTCGATCAACTCGTCCAGCCTTCGGAGACGGGTCTCCTCCTTCTTGGCGCTGTTGATCCAGGCCGATGCGCTCTTTCGGTACGACAGCCGGGTGGCTCGGAAGAAGCCCCATGCGTTGGGACGGGCCCGGATCCGTTTCTCCAGCGACGCGGGCAGGGCCTTGGCGGCCGTCTGGTAGTCCGGCAAGGACGTGTCCCGGGCCTGGAACACGGCGAGCCCGGCCTCTTCCACGAGCCCTTCGGCCATGAGGGCTTCCATCCGCGAGACGTTGCGCTTGCTCCAGCGGCTCACCGCCCGGCGTGGCGTGAACCGGATCTTGTAGCTCGTGGCGCCGAGACTCTTGCGGAGACCGTCGATCCAGCCGAAGCAGAGCGCAACGTCGACCGACTGTGCCCAGTCGATGCTCGGTATCCCCGTGTGCTTCTTGTAGAAACCGATCCACTGTTCGTCCAGCTTGTCGTGATGGTCGCAGAACCAATCCCTGAGTTCCTCGGCGTTGGCAAAGAATCGGAGCGGCATGGTGCTTTCTCGGACGCGGCTCGAGCGGACAGTCGAGCTGCCGCGACGCCGAGCCGGCGACGCGCGGTTCAATCCGTACTATGTTGACGGACAATAGGGGGATGCTAGCATCAGAATAAGCAAGATTATGGCTACGATCCTGATTCCGTTTCCCCCGTACAGGCAGGGATGGACCGAGGAAAAATAGGGGACGTTGTTGAATTACTGGAATAACTTTCCCAGCTTCTTGTTCCTTACTGACCAATAGGGCGAAGCAGATGCCTTCCCGAGCGCTTCGGCACACTCGCAGGTACAGACACCGCGATTCGTGCTCAGGAAAAATAGGGGACGTTGTTGAATTACTGGAATAACTTTCCCAGCTTCTTGTTCCTTACTGACCAATAGGGCGAAGCAGATGCCTTCCCGAGCGCTTCGGCACACTCGCAGGTACAGACACCGCGATTCGTGCTCATAACGCGTCCGCATCGGTACACCAATCAGCTCCCCCAACGGTATCCTGGACTCTTCTTCCGTTTTTTCCTCTCTCCAGGCGTCGATAGAATCGCCAGACCGAGTAATTCCACTAATTCAACAACGTCCCCTGTTGGCTCCTGTAAGCGGCGCGGACTCTTCGACAACCTTGATCAATGACTCCGCGGGTATGCCGAGCCCCTTGTGCAAACGCCAAATCATCTTAAGGCTCAGCGACCGCTTGCGGTTCAATATCTCGTACACCCGGTTGCGACTGCCGATATAGGTGACCAGATCCTTCGGCGCGAGCCCGTTCTGCTCCATGTGGTAGTGGATGGCATCGATCGGGTCGGGTAGATCGAGAGGGTGATTCCGTGCCTCCCAGGCCTCGACCAGTGTCACCAAGACATCCAGGCGGTCGCCTTCCGGCGTGTTGCGCTTGGCTGTCATCAGTCCCTCAATTTCCTTGAGCGTGCGGCGATAGTCCCGTTCGGTCTTGATCGGTACGATTTCCATGACTCGGTCCTCAAATCGTTTGCGCGTCGACGGCGTCGTACATGCGGTGCGTTCCGATGAATCGAATGTAGACGACTCGGTAGGGGTAGTTGATCCACACCACGATGCGATACTTGTTGCCGGCGATGTTGAACACCGCCCTCCCGTCCTTAAGGATGCTGACGCTACGAACATCCTGTTTGACATCGGCCGGGCTCGCCCAATCCGCAGCTTTCACCTGTCTAAACCAGGCCATCACCGGCTCACGGGCAGCAGTGTGAACGGGCGTGGATTCAATGAAGGCTTTCAGCGTTGCTAGGGCAATGACTCGCATTCCGAGTAGGGGTATAGTCCCATATTGGGACTATACTGTGCAAGCTTTGACGTTGGACGGTGATTCCAGGCTCCCGCTTGGTCTCGGCGAGATTGCGCCGCATTTTCGGGTAGAAATCGCCTTTGACTTCGCAGGTCCATACCACCTCCCGCGGATGGGAATTGGCGGACGCCCTCTCCGCCAGGATATCTGCAAGCCAACAGATTCCACAGGTCACACAAGTGACCTTGGCGCCGATTTCGGGTTATTGGGGAGAGCGGGTCTCCGTAGCCTCGCGCTTTCGGCCCTCTGCTGTCGCCGCCTTCGCGGCTCGACGTGGAGCTACTCTTTTCCATGGGCTCACGCCCACGGCTACCTGCTGCCGCCGCTCCGCGGCTCAATGGGTCGCCCGGGCGTTCGCCCGGGGATTATCAATTGCTAACAAGTGTCGCCCCCGCCCTGTCGGGCGGATCATTCGAGGGTGAAACAATCAGAAATTGAAAATCCTTCCGCGACCTTGGTATCCCATCACGGTTAACCACAATGCCTTAGTGGCCCTTCGTGGATTCCTCTTTTTCTTTTGTCTCAGGAGAGCCGGTCTCCGGTGCCTCGCGCTTTCGGCCCTCTGCTGTCGCCGCCTTCGCGGCTCGACGTGGAGCTACCCCTTTCCATGGGCTCACGCCCACGGCTACCTGCTGCCGCCGCTCCGCGGCTCAATGGGTCGCCCGGGCGTTCGCCCGGGGATTATCAATTACTAAAAAGTCCGGCCCCTTCCCTGCCGGGCGGATCATTCGAGGGTGAAACAACCGGAAATCGATCATCCCTTCCTAACCTTGGTATCCCGTCGCGGTCAACCTCAACGCCTTAGTGGCCCTTCGTCGTCCTTAGTGGCCCTTCGTGGATAACTCTTTTTCTTTTGTCTTTATTCGGTTGTTTCAGGCAAGTGGGGCCCCTGCCCCCCACGACGGGGCAGATCATTCGAGGGTGAAACAAATTGTGTTTCAAGAAAAATGCCGCCAAGTCTCATGGTTTCAATCGGTTCCACGGTCTGAGGCGGCCTGGGCGCCAGGGTTGTTTCAGACAAGCCCGGCCGAGTCAGCTCCTTTATTTCAACCGGCGGTTGAGGCGGATGGCTTTGACGTGGGGTGAGCGGGCGATGACGGACAGTTGGGCTCCGGTGGCTTCGGCCGCAAAGGCCCTTGAAGCTCGCAGCCAGCGGGGGGGGGACCCGAGAACCGTCTCGAGGAACGCATGGGTCTGGGCGGCTTTCCGTTCGAGTGCCGAGAGGTCCCGCGGGGATTCGGGCATGACCCTGTCGGGAGCGAGGCCACCGGCATCGGCCCCGGGGGGCTTTCTCAATCCGACCTTTTGCGAGGGAACGTCCAGCTCAATGATGACGCTGGCCTTCCCCTCCAGGTTTTCGCTGGCCATGCGTCGAAGCTCTTCGCCCTGAAGCTTGTCCAGGAGATCGGATCCACTCACGACAGACCTCGTTGCGCCGGGCGCTTCACGCTTCCTCATTATTATATTGCGCCATCCCGCTCAGAACCCCTTTTCCCTGGCGAAACCGATCGCCTGCAGGATGTCGAGTCGCCCGAACCCGAAACGGTGATCCTGCCCGGTTTCTCCCAGTTCTTCAACCGATCCGGCAAGCAGGTCCTGAATCAGAAAGGCACGGTTGGTGGGCGCCACACGCTTCTTGATGGAAGTCGCGCTCAGCAGCAGCGCCATGGCGCCGGCGACATGCGGCGTCGCCATGGAGGTTCCGTTGAAAGCGGCCCACTTCCCACCCGGCACCGAAGAGAAGACCGCCACCCCCGGAGCCGAGATCTCGGGCTTGGAATAGACAAGAGGCAGATTCTCCGGGGAAACGAAGTTGGACTCCCGAATGACATGGGTTCGACCTCCGCTGAAAGCGGCCGCGCAGTCTCGATAATCGGTCGCCCCCACGGAAAACGAAAGCAGATCGTTGCCGGGTGACCCGGTGATCTGCTGGCCGTCGTTGCCAATGGCGGTCACCACGGGGATTCCGGCCCTCAGCGACGTTAGAATCGCCTCGGTATAGGTGCTCGGAACCTCGGGGCCCAACGTCAGTCCGCCCAATGACATGTTCAACACGTCCACCCCGCGCTCGACGGCCCAGTCGATTGCGGCGAGCACCTGAGCATCCGTCCCCCCCTTGGCTCCGTCCAAGGCAATCGCAACCGCCAACCGGGCGTCCGGAGCCATGCCGATCCAGCGGCCGCTGGCCTTCCCTCCGGCAATGGTGCCGGCCACGTGAGTTCCATGCTGACCCGTGTCGTGCGGCTGTGAATCGGGGACATCCTCCCCGTTGGAATCGAATTCCGCCCAGTCGGCCACCTTCCCCTTCAAATCGGGGTGGCTGGCGTCCACACCGGTGTCCAGGACGCCCACCTTGACTCCTTTTCCACCGGCTCCGTAAGCCCCCCGGGCGGCCAGGGCTCCAACCGCATGGATCCCCCAGGCGCTGGCCTTGTTCTCGACCGCTCTTGAGGGAAGCGTCTTCAATTCCACCAGGCGGGGGACGTGCAGCACCCGGTTCGGGTAGATATCTCCGATCAGGGGCTCCTCCACCCATTGATTCAGCTTTGCCAGGTCATGCCTGGTCGCTTGCAGGACCACGCATCTCGACGTCCAGAAAGACCTGGCGCCGTGGGCTTCCCGACCGAGCTTGAGCAAGCCCGCGTAGAGAGGTCTCAGTGATCTCAGCCCCCTGGACCGAAGAACCCGCCTGCTCACCTGCCGGATGGCCGTGGCAGCTACCTGGGCGGCCAGACCGCCTTCTTCCCTGAGTGCTTCCCTGGCTCGATCGGAAGGGATCCCTCGATCCGGTCCGGCCATCAGGTCCAGGCGGGCCGGCAAAATGTCCCGAGCCGTGAGCAGGAGCGTTCGCCGTTGAATGGCACCGGCAATCACCCCCAGGAGCGTCTCCTCATCCGTTTCAGGGAGCTTCATTCGCACGATGACGCTGCGGTGACTCCCGGATCCCTCGTCCAGAATCCTCTCTACCTGACTGGCAAGTCGACGGGTCATTTCCCGATTCCCCCAAGAGTTTTTGCCAAGACGGCAGCCGGCGAGCCGTTGGCCGGGACAGTCCGGGCCGGGCGCCTCGGCCCGGCCGGTTGCTGAATTTGCGGGCCTTCAACCCGGCAGGACGCCACCGCTCAGAACTGGAACCGGACGCCCAGCTTCATCACGATGGGATCGAGGGCGGCAATGATTCGCTCGCGGTCGCCGGTCCGAAGCGAGAAATTCGTCACCGGGTTGGCGTTGAAGAGGTTGTAGACGTCCAGCAACAGGGTGAGCCGGCGGTCCGCGCCGACGGAGAACCCCTTGTCCAGACGGAAGTCCATGATCGTCACGTTTTCGGAACGGTTCTCCGACAGATCGCTGAGAAAGATCGGCTGGTTGGTGCCGGTGCCCGGGATGTCCACACGCTGGATCAGGGCATAGGGCCAGCCGCTCTGGTGCCGGAGATTGGCGGACAGGCCCAATTCGTGCGGCAGCGTGTAGCGGGCCAGCAGACGGCCGCCCCAGTTGGTGGTCGCCTGCCGGGCGCCCACCTCGAGGCCGTGGTTCTGCCAGATGCGCCCATGCCCGCCGGAACCGACTGCCAGCGGGTCGGCGAAGAGCGGGCTCCGGTCTTCGCCCGCCGCCGCCCGGTACTCGTCCCGCCGCTGGTAGTCGAAGCCGGCCTGCAGCAGGAAGCCGCCCTTGAAGCGCCGGTTCACCGCTACCTGCAACGTATCGTAGGCAGCCTCCATTCCCGGGAAAGCGGCAACCCGGTTGTCCACCGTCCCCGCCATCTCGTCCGGGACCCGCTGGACATTCAGTGGGGCGCCGGTAATGACGTTCACAGGGCAATCCCAATCCGGGTCCGCGCTGCACGCGATTCCGCGCCCCGCCAGAAGCGCCGACTGCTGGGGCAGGTTCCAGATGCCGCTGTCGCCGCTCCGGTCCTTGCGCACGTAGGAAACTCGAACGGCTGTGTCCGCCACCAGCTCGTGCTCCAGCGAGAGGTTGATTTCGTCGACGTATTCCGTCGGCAGGTCCGGGTCGACGGGCGTCCCCCCGCTGCCGAGATCCACACCGGTGGCGCCCTGCTCGTCCAACTTGGCGCCCAGCTCGTTCGGGCCATCGTAGATCCCGTTGCGGTTCGGGTCGAGGAACGCGTACCGGATCCAGGCGGTGCTGGCCGGATTGGCGTCCTCGTGGGCGTCGGCCAGGTTGAGGTAGTAGCGGCCATAGTGCCCCCTCAGCACCGTGCGCGACGCCAGCGAGAACGCCACACCCAGCCGCGGCGCCCAGGTGTTCCAGACGGTGTTGGTCCGACCCCTGGCAGTCCCGCTGGGGAAGAAGTCGGCGAGGAAGGGCGTGGAGACGGCGTCCAGGAAGTAGGTGCGCTGCTGCTCGTAGCGTACGCCCAGGTTCAGCGACAGCCAGTCCACCGGTTGCCAGGTGTCCTGGACGAATACCGCATGGTGCCGGTTCCGGTTGTCGGAGGCGATCTCCCCCGCGGCCGGCATGTTGAAGAGCATGATCCGGTCCACGTGGAACGGCCGGTCGTTGGCGCTGTCGTCGAGGTAGCGGATGTGTCCGGAATTGGCGTTCGAGCCAAAGCGGCTGCTGTCGATCTGGAACTCGTAGCCCAGCTTGAAGTCGTGGCTGCCGCCGAAGTCGGGCACATAGTGGTGGGCGGCCGCGGTGGCCTGCGGCTTCCAGCGAACGAAGGTGAAGGGCGGCGGCCCGTTGAGGCCGGGAAACCAGCCGGCGCCGCTCAGGCGGCTGGTGGAGGTGTCGAGGCGCGGCGGCTGCTGTCCCGGATCCACCTGGGGCACCATGGGCCAACTGAACCCGAAATGCTTGGCGGCCACGATCATGAAGGTACGGTCGCTCCACACCCGCTGCCACTCCGCCTTGTGGGCCCAGCTCCAACTGGCCTGGGCCAGCACCGAGTCGGGACCCACGTCGGTGGACAGCCCCCGTTTGGGCTTCTCCTTCAGACCCCAGTTGGTGTACCCGATCAAGCGGTCCCGGTCGGTCAGCCGAACCGTCACCTTGCCCCCGAGCTGATCGAAATCGCCCAGGTCGGTGGCCACGGAGCGATTGACGCCCGAGACCGCCTTGTCGATGCGGAAGTGGTTGTAGAAGCCGTAGAACCAGGCGCGGTCGCGCACGATGGGCCCGCCGATGTCCGCGTGGGTTTCGAAGAAGAGCAGGTTCGGGTTGCCGGTGTAGCCGCGGGCCTCCAGGTCGGCATCCGTGTTGTCGCCGACGAAATTCTCGTGCTCGTAATCGGCGTGCAGCATCCCCCTGAAGTCGTCGCCTCCGCTCTTCATGGTCATCATGACCAGCGACCCGGGCGCGGTCATCTCCACGTCGGCGCCGGCCGCCGTGGTGGTGAACTCTTCGACGGAATAGTAGTCGAAGTAGAATCCGGTGCCTTCATCGCTCTCGGTGGTGTCGACGCCGTCGGCCAGGATCCGGTTCTGGCCGCGAATGCCGAAGCTCTCGTAGCCGGTTTGCTGGCTCTTGTGGGAGCCTCCGACATCGAAGCCACGCATCCGGACACCGGCCGTCTGCCCCAATACCGCCCAGACATCGGTGGCGGAAGGCACCTCCTGCAACTCGGCCACGCCGAAGTCGTTCACCAGCGCCGTCCTTTTCATGTCCAACACCGGCGCGTCGCCCGTCACCGTGATCGTCTCGGCCACGGCTGCCACCTCCAGCGCCGCGTCGATCCGGATGGAGCGGCTCCCTTCCACGATCACCCCTTTTCGAATCAGAGTCCGGAACCCGGCGCGCTCGAACGTCAGGTCGTATGACCCGCGCCCGAGGGCCCGGAAGCGGTAGGAGCCGTCGCCCAAGGTCACGGCCACCAGGGGTGCGATCAGCACATCGCCCTCAAGCGTCACGGTCACGCCGGGCACCGCCAGGCCCTGATCGTCGGTCGCCGAGCCACCGATTTCCCCGGCCGTCTGAGCTCCCAACGACCCGCCGGAAAGCGTCATCAGCAACAAGGCCGCCCACTGTCCGCCCCGCTTCATCCGCACTTTCTCCATTGAACAAGTATCCCGTAGCCCACATCGCCTAGCGGTAAGTCTACCGTAATGGTACCTGTCGCCAAGCACCTTGCCAAGCCCTCCGCTCGCTTTGCAACCTCCGAGAAGGCCTCGGGGAGGTGCTCAGGCCCAACCCGTAGTTGCCACCGGGTCGCTCGGCGGTTCATGAAAGCCGGTTGATCTTCGGTCCCCTGTTGCCCGCGTTTCAGCGCCCGGATCACGCATTTTGTGGCTTAAACCGGTCTGTCCAGTTCCCGCATTGGGCCCACTCGGGTGTACAATAGGGGAAGTTCTCGTGTCGGGAGGAACGCATGAAAATCAAGCTCGCGGTGCTGGTTGCCTGCCTTGCATTCGCGCACCCGGTGTTTGGGGAGGCGGACTGCGAGACGTGGAATACCAAAGAGTATTTCCAGAGGGCGACGGTCGATGAGGTGAACGGCTGTCTCGCCGCCGGGGCCGACCTGCGAGCGCGGGACGAAGCAGAATTCACGCCCCTGCATCAGGCATCCGCCCACACCGAGCATCCGGGGGTGATCGGGACCCTGCTCAAGGCCGGGGCCGACCTGATGGCCCGGGACCAGTGGCAGTACACGCCCCTGCACCGGGCGGCCGCAGACAACCGGAATCCGAAGATCGTGGAAGCCCTGCTGCAAGCCGGCGCCGAAGTGGAAGCCCGGGACCGGTGGCAATACACGCCCCTGCATCGGGGAGCTGCCAACAACGAAAATCCGGAGGTGGTGAAAATCCTGCTCGAGGCCGGCGCCGATCTGGAGGCACGGAACCAGTGGAACTATACGCCCCTGCACCGGGCGGCCGCGCGCAACGGCAATGCCATCGTGGTCAAGACCCTGATCGCCGCCGGGGCCGACCTGATGGCGCGCAGCAAGGATGAATACACTCCCCTGCATCGGGCGGCCACATCCAACTGGAACGCGGAGGTGGTCGAAGCCCTGATCCAGGCCAAGGTCGACCTGGAGGCCCGGGACAAGATCAACTTCACGCCCCTGCACCGGGCGGCCGCCAACAACGAAAATCCGGAGGTCGTCCGGGCCCTCATTCGGGCCGGCGCCAAACTGGAAGCGCGCAGCAAGTGGAACTTCACGCCTCTGTTTGCCGCGGCCGCCCGCAACGGCAACGCGGAGGTCATCCAGGTTCTGCTCAAGGCAGGAGCCAATCCGAAGTCCCTAAGCGAAGACAAGAACACACCCCTGCATCGGGCAGCCGAGAACAACGACAATCCGAAAGTCGTGCAGGCTCTCATCCAGGCCGGCGCCAGCCCGGACGCACGCAACAAGTGGCAATTCACGCCCCTGCACCGTGCAGCCGCCAACAACCCCAATCCGGACGTCATCGAGGCCCTCGTCCAGGGTGGATCCGACCTGGAGGCCCGGGACAAGTGGAACTTCACGCCCCTGTTTGCCGCGGCCGCACGTAATGGCAACCCGGAGGTCGTCCGGGCCCTCCTCCAGGCCGGAGCCAGCCTGGACGTCCGGGACAAGTGGCAGTACACGCCTCTGCACCGGGCGGCGGAGAACAACCTCAATCCGGATGTGGTCAAGGCCCTCATCCAGGGCGGAGCCGACCTGGAGGTGCGGGACAAGTGGCAGTACACGCCCCTGCATCGGGCGGCGGAGAAGAACAACAATCCGGAGGTTGCCAAGGCCCTGGTTCAGGCCGGAGCCAGCCTGGAGGCGCGCAACCAGTGGAACTACACGCCCATGCATCGCGCAGCCGCCGAAAACTCGAATCCGGCCGTGCTCGAAACCCTGATCCAGGAAGGCAGGCGGAGGCTCGGCGCGCCCGAGCGGGCGGGAAGAAACCTCGGTTCGACCGAGGCGGAAGAGTCGTCAGCGAATCAGCCTGGCCAATAACCCCTATTCCTCAATCCGGCCCGCAGGCCGTCAACCAGTGGCGGTACTCGGGCAACTCCCCCCGCGTGGCTTGCAGGTAGCTACTGCGTATGGCCAGGGTCAACTCGCCGGCCTTCCCCTTGCCCAGAGGAAAGCGGTCAATCGACAGGATGGGGGCCACCTCCAGGCCGCTGCCGCAGACGAAGGCTTCGTCGGCCGCGTAGAACTCGGTGCGGTCGACCTCCCGCTCAATCACCTCCACCCCGTGCACCTCTCGAAACAGCTGCATCAGCGTGGCCCGGGTGATGCTCTCCAGGATGTCGCTGGTGACGGTCGGCGTCACCACCCGCCCCCCACGGCAGAGGAAGACGCACCCCCTGGGCTCCTCGGCGACCTTGCCGGCCGCGTTGAGCAGCAGGGCGCTGTCATATCCGTCCAGTCGGGCCTGCAGCAACGAGAGTCGGGCGTTCTGGTAGTTGGCCGCGCACTTGACTCGCGGGGGAATGGAGCTGTCGGAAATCCGCTGCCAGGAGCTGATGCAGGCGTGGATTCCCAACTCCTTTCCCTCGAACCACCCCCCCTTGGGGGTCACGATGACGGCGTGGCTGACCGGACCGGTCCCGAAGGCCTCGCCCGGTCCGTCCACGTAGACCATCTGCCGAACGTGCGAGGTGGTCCGGATCCGGTTGGACCGCAGCGCACGCACCACGGCGGCGCTGTAATCGCCGGCTGTCAAGGCCGTTTCCATCCGCATGACCCGGACCGATTGCTCCAGGCGCCTGGAGTGGTCATCCAGCCGGAAAACGTTCAGTTGCCGGGTCTGCTCGTTCCAATAGGCGCGCAGTCCTTCAAAGACCATGGCCCCATACTTGAAGGCCACGGTGTCCAGAGGAATCACCGCCTCGCTCTTCTCCACCAGGCGGTCGTTCAGCAGCACCTTGGGAGTGGAAGATTGGTCCATTGAAGGGTGCATTGGGGATTGCCGATCTTTGGCCGGGGCAGCCGCCGGCGCCCTCGCCCTCGGGCGCCTTCAGATCAGCTCTTTGATGGGGACCCCGGTGGCGTCGCCGATGGAGTTGGCGATCTTGATCGGCCGGCCGATGGGGGTCATGTAGGTCTTTTCCCAGTCGATGCCCAGGGCCTTGTAGAGGGTGGCGAACAGGTCTCCGATGGTGACCTGCCGATCGGCGACATAGCCTCCCCGCTCGTCGCTGGCTCCCACCGCCCGGCCTCCGGCAATGCCGCCGCCGCCCAGCACCACCGACCAGCACTGGGGCCAGTGATCGCGTCCGTTTCCGGGGTTCACCTGGGGGCCGCGACCGAACTCTCCCATGGCGATCACCAGGGTGGTCTGGAGCAGCCCGCGCTGGTCCAGGTCCTCCAGCAGGGCTGAAAAGGTCTGATCGAAGGGCGGGACCAGGATGTCGCGGTGCCGCCGGTCGTTGTCGCCGTGGGTGTCCCACTCGTTGTACTTGTATCCGGCAGCCGTCACGAAGCGGCTTCCCGCCTCCACCAGCCGCCGGGCCAGCAGGGCGCTCTGGCCGAATCCGTGCAGCCCGTAGGTCTCCCTGGTCCTGGTGGACTCCTTGGAGAGATCGAAGGCGTCCTTGACCGCGGGGTTCAACACCATCTTGAGGGCCTGTTGGGTGAAGGTGTCCATCCGCCCCGATTCGGCCTTCTGCACCTTGTCCCGGTAGACCTTCTCCACCACTTTCCGAAAGGAGAGCCGATCCTGCAGGCGCTCCGGAGTGATCGACTTGGGCAGCCGCAGGTCGGGAACCTCGAAGTCGGGCTGACTGGGGTCGGGAAGCACCATGGGATCAAACTGGTTGCCCACGAAGGCGGCTCCGAAATGGTCGATGAAAAAGGTGTCGTTGCCGGTGTCCGGCTGCAAAACGTAGGGCGGCAAGTTGTTCCTTGCACCCAACTCCTTGGCGACGATCGAGCCCAGGCTGGGAAAACGCATGGCCGGATTGGGCAGATGCCCCGTGGCCGCGTAGTGGGTGGCCTGAGGGTGGTTGTTCTCCAGAGTGTGGAGCGATCGGATAATCGCCAGCTTGTCCATGTGCCTTGCGGTCTTGGGCAGCATCTCCGAAACCTGAATTCCGGCCACGTTGGTGGCGATGGGCCTGAACGAGCTGTTGGGCTTGGGGTCCCACATGTCGATCTGGCTGGGGCCCCCTTCCAGCCACAACAGGATGCAGGCCTGGGCCTTGCCCCCGGCCGTCGCCGGCGTGCCGCCCAACGCCTCCTGAAGCTTCAGGAACTGGCTCAGGCTCACGCCCAGCAGACTCAGAGATCCCACTCGCAGGAAGTCCCGCCGCCGCAGAATCGGATCGTCACTCGCCAAACACCCTATGTTTCGCATGGGTGCAACCTCCTCCGGTTTTCGGCTTCTCCACCCGTCACTCTTGCTCCTCAAGGGGGCAGGCGCCGGCTTGTCAGGCCGCAGCCCAGTCGATGCGGCAGAGCCGTCTTGCTTCGTGTGTCTTCGTCGTCCTTCGTGTGTCTCCGTGGATAACTCTTTTCACCCCGTCTCATTTAGCGCGAAACCAAGTTGTTTCAGGCAAGCCGGGCCCCCGCCCTGCCGTGCGGATCATACGAGAGTGAAACTATCAGAAATCGACCATTCCTTCGTGACCCTGGTATCCCGTCGCGGTTCACCGCAACGCCTTAGTGGCCCTTCGTCGTCCTTCGTGTCCCTTCGTGGATAGCTCTTTTTCTTTTGTCTTTTTTCGTTTGTTTCAGACAAGCGAGGCCCCTGCCCCCCACGACGGGGCAGATCATCCGAGTGGGAAACAAATTGTGTTTCAAGAAAAATGTCTTCAAGTCTCATGGTTTCAATTGGTTCCACGGTCTGAGGCGGCCTGGGCGCCAGAGGTTGTTTCAGGCAAGTCTACCGGAAACCCTCAATGGTTATGGTAAAACTCGGGGGAATTCAGCAACCCCCACAACAGATCCTCCAAGGCCTGGCGGCGTGAGGGATGCCGGCCGACCATGGCTTCCAGTTGTTCCCGCTCTTCCTCCCTGGGAAAGCGCACCAGTGCTCTCAGGTAGAGTTCCTCGATGATCTCCCGGTCCGAGTCGCCCCCACCGATCAAGCGGTCGATGACGCCCCCCTCGCGGGCCAGGTGCTCGGTAAAGGTCGACCCGGCCAGAGTGTGCAGGGCCCTGCCCAGGTTGGGCCGAGGCCGCTTCTCCGGGAGCATGGACCGGGGGGCCTTGCCGTAGTTGTCCAGAATCCGGGAGCGGAAAATGTCGGGCAGCTTGACGTTGATGGCCCGGGTGCCCGGCGGCAGCCTCCCCTCCCCGTCGCCGTAGCTCTCCTGCTCCAGGATCAGGGGAACCCCCGTCACCGTGGCGATGGCGTCGAACAGCACCTCGGCATCCAGGGCCCGCGGCAACGCATGAGAGTAATGGGTGCGGTCTTCCCGATTGGTCCGGTTGGGCCGGCTGCCGAGCTGGTAGGTCCTGGAGCTGACGATGGTCCTGATCATGCGGCGAAGGTCATGGTCGTGTTCCCGGAAGTCCTTCGCCAAGGCCGCCAAGAGCTTGGGGTGCGTGGGAGGATTGGCCGCGCGGAAATCGTCGACCGGCTCCACGATGCCTCGCCCGAAAAGATAGCTCCAGATCCGATTGACCGCTGCCTCGGCGAAATAGGGATGGGCGGTGATCCACTCGGCCAGCTTGACCCGGGGGTCGGCCCGGTCCGCCTCCGGCAGGAGGGCGCCGTTCAGGAAGGCCGGAAACACCTCCTCCCGGGTGCGTGGGTGGAGCACCTTGCGGCTCCTGCCCTTGACGAACAGGTCCACCTCCTGACCGGTCGGGTCCTCGAAAATGACCGTGCCGACCTCCTCCCCCCGGCCTCCCACCAGGTTCATGCGCCCGAAGAATGCGGCCAGCCCCCAGAACTGGTCCTGGCTCCAGGCCTCGAAGGGGTGGTTGTGGCACTCGGCGCAATCCAGCCGGCGTCCCAGGAAGACCCTGACCTCTTCGGCCATCTTGTTTTGCGGATAGCGCACTTCTCCATTGGGCAGGAAGTGCCTGGAAGGCGCGCTGTAGCCGATGGCGGCAATGCGCTCGCGGGCCACCTGGTCGTAGGGGGTGTTGCCGGCGACGTGGCCGCGAATCCACTCCCAGTAAGCCTCGGTCCACTGCAGGTTGATGCCGTTCTCGAAGAGAGCCACCCGAAACAACTGCGACAACCGATAGGTCCAATAGTCCACGAACTCGGGGGTCTGCAGGAGAGTATCGACCAGCTTTTCCCTCTTGCCGGGGTCGGTGCTCTGTAGAAACTCCCGGGTCCTGCGGGGCGGGGGCAGCGTGCCGGTCAAGTCCAGGCACACCCGCCGCAGGAATTCCGCGTCGCCGGAGAGCTCGGAGGGAATTCGATGCAGCCGGCTCAACTTGTCGAAGACCAGGCGGTCGATGAAGTTATGGGCGGGAAGGCCGGGATATCGGGAAAGGGTCTTCTCGATGACGCTGACGCGGGCCGTGGTGGAATGGCCGGCCGTCCGAACGGTCACGAAGGTCTCCCCGGGACGCAATCCCCGCAGCCGGCCTTCCGGTTCGACCTCCACCACGTCGCTGTTGTCGGACAGATAGCGCACCTGGCCGGTGAGGTCCCGGCGGGTCCCATTCTCGAGCAGCGCGCTGACCAGCAACTGCTGCCCACTCCCCACTTCCAGCACGGCTTCGGCCGGATAGACCTCGATGGTCCTGGCCCCGGGTCTCGAGGCTGTCTCCGGCTCAAAAGGCGCTCCCTCTTTCACCCACCGCAGCAGCGTCCTGTAATCTTCCGATTCCAAGGGCAGCTGCAGCCCACCCTGATGGGGCTCGGCCAGGGACGGCTTGCTCAGCAGCAGGCTCTTTTCGGGTTCTTCCCGGTCGATTCGCGAAATCTCGGTCCCGGGATCGGGCGACAGAACCTGGTAGGTCCCCCCCTTGACGATCCAGCGGTAGTCCTCTTCCGGGTAGATGCCGTAGAGAGACAGCTTGAACCCTCCTCTTCCCTTGACCCCTCCATGGCAATGGGTGTCGTTGCAGCCCCGCCGGGTCAATATCCTTTCGACATCCCAGGCGAAGCTCAGCGGGGGATGACCGGTCCCGTCCTTGACCCGAAGCCGCACCCTGGCCGACCGAGCCCCCAGGCGAGCCGACACATCGGTGACGCCCGCGGCCAGGGCCTCGACCTTCCCCTCGGGAGAGACCGCCGCCACGTCGGCATTGGAGAATTCCCAGCGGCTGAGCGGGGTCACATCCCGCTCCAACCGGTCGCTGTAGCGGCCCATCACCAGAAGCTGGCGAGTGGCCCCCGCCCCCTCCAGCTCCACCGCCTCGGGCACGATCCGGACCGACAGCAACTCCGGTTGGGAAGTTTCGGCCCCGAGCGCGATGGACCCGGCTGCGACCAGGGTCCCCAGCAACAGGATGGGATTGCGTCTTGGATTCATTTGAAAATCAATCTCCCAACACCATCACCAGCACGTCGCCGACTGCAATCGCCTCGCCCACTTTGCCCCCGACCACGGGACGGGCGCTGAGTCGGACCAGGCTCGGCATGCGGGTCGAGGGCGCCCCGGGCGCCGCCGCCAGCAGCACGGTGGTCGTCTGGTTCTTGGGCACGAACCGCTCCTTGTGAATTTCGGGAAGAGGGGGCTCCTTGTGGGGCTCGACCTCGGCGCCCGGCAAAAACCGCACCCGACTGGGCAGGCCATCGGCGCTGAAGAGGATGTCACCGCCAAAGCCCTCCTCCTGATCGGAGAGAATGGTGACTTTTATTGCCTGCCCCGGCCGCAGGTTCACCACCTCGGGCGTGGCCTCGATCCGCCCCACGTGGGGGACCTGGGGTCGCAACAGCAGGCGGTAGCGGAAAGCCGGCTCCCCCGATCGAGGGGTGATGTCGCGCACCTGCAGCTTGTAGAAGCCGGCCCTGTCGAAGGTATAGAGGGTCTTGGCCTGGATGATCCGCACCCAGTCATCGCCGTCACCCGCGATCTTTCTGAAATAGTTGGTCAACAGTTCCTGGCCGTCCGCATCCAGCACGGCCACCCTGGGATTGAATCGAGGCGGGGCGGCCTCGGGCGTCTCCAGCTCCAGGGCCAGAGAGGTCCCGGCCTCCACTTCGAACCGGAACCAATCCACGTCTCCGGGACTCTGGATGGCTCCTTCCAGCAGTTGTGGCGGAACGATCGCGGCGGCCTGTTCCGGCAAGTCGTTGGGCTCCACTTCGCTCAGCAATCCGGTCCCGGCGGCTTCAGCGGGTCCCGCTCTCTCGGGTGAAACGCCCGAGCCCGGGGCAACGCCGGTCGAGCCTGCGCCGGGGGCAGCTTGCGGTCCGCCATTCTCCTGGGCCTTCCCGGCAGAAATCGTTCGCGACTGCAGCCAGTCCAGCCGAGACGGGTCCAGTCTCCTGCGGAAGGGCTGCTGGATTTCCGCCAGGGCCGATGGAGGGATGAGCACAACCTCCGCCCCGGGCCCTGCCTGCTCGGAAGTCGCCACCCGGAGCTGGTAGAAGAAATCGGGTCCTCCCACGCCCAGGTTGGAACTGACCTCAACCAGGTAACGACCGGAGTCCCGGCACAGATAGGTGATTCGGGCCTGCTGAGAAAACAGCAGCCGGTCGGGCCGCTCCGGGTCGAACCAGCTGCCGCCTTCCTTGTAGAGGGTCAGGCGAACCCCGTCGAACTTGGTGACGGTGGTGTTGGAGAGGGCCTGGATGACCAGGTTGTCACCCCGTGATGCCTCGAAGGAGTAGAAGTCGAGTTCGCCGTTCCGGCTCAGCTTGCCGTTGAGCAGGGTCGGGATCTCGAGGGACTGAGCCTGGGCCGGACGACCATGGGGTCGGGGGACCTCCAGGCTGACCGGCTCGTCGACCACAATCAACCCAAGGGCGTTGGAAACTCCGGACGGCGTGACCAGGCGGAGTTCGTGCTTCCCCAGCGGCGCCTCCGATGCCACCTGCACCTGCAAGGAAACCCGCTGTCCCTGAACCCAAAGCTTCTGCGCCCGCAGGTCCTTCTTCTCCTGGAACTGCATTCCCTCGATCCGGTCGACCTCGCCGCTCAGTCCCCTCGTCCCGAACCACACTCCATGGCATTTTTCGAGGTCCTTGCCCCGGACTTCCAACTCGAGTACCCTTCCCCGCTGTACACTGACCGGAAACAGGGAGCGCAACTCCGGCTCCCGAGGCTCTGGGGGCGCTTCACCCGCCTGCATGCCGCGATCGGGCGCCAAAGCGGAACAGAGCACCCACCCCGCCAGAGCCACCACCCACTTTCCGGCACCCCAAGAGTACTTGGAAGGGGCGGGACTGGCGAAGGATGGACGGCGGGGGAGTACAAGCACCGGCAGCTCCCGAGTCAGCGGATTAGGCGGGAAACGCAACCTATAATTTACCTTGAGGCTCTGCCGGGGGTCAAGGAGAGTGCCGGTGCACCTGCAAGAGTTCCTGGAAACGTTGGCCAACCTGGTGTGGGGCCCCCCGATGCTGGCTTTGACCGTGGGCACGGGCCTGTTTCTGACCGTTCGGTTGCGTGGGCTTCAGTTCCGAAGGCTCTGGTCCTCGCTCTACCTGGCCCTGGTGACCCGCAAGGAGAGCGGCGCCAGCGGCGACGTCACCCACTTCCAGGCCCTGATGACCGCCCTGTCGGCCACGGTGGGTACCGGAAACATCGCCGGCGTGGCCACCGCCATCGTCTCCGGAGGTCCCGGGGCGCTGTTCTGGATGTGGGTGACGGGACTGGTGGGCATGGCCACCAAGTTCGCCGAAGCCCTGCTGGGAGTCAAATACCGCATCAGGGGTCCCCGAGGCGAGATGTCGGGCGGACCCATGCACTACTTGAGCCGGGGATTCAATCAACCGGTGCTGGCCGGTTTGTACGCCTTTCTGGCAGCCTTCACCCTCACCGTCGGCGGCAACATGACTCAGTCCCACTCCATCGCCGACGCCATGCAGGCCGGGCTGGGAGTGCCCACCCTCTGGACCGGCGCCGTTACGGCCGCCGCCACCGCGGTGGTCATCCTGGGCGGCATCCGCAGCATTGCTCGGGCAGCCACCGCCCTGGTGCCCACCATGATCGTGATCTACTGCCTGGCCGGCCTGCTGGCGCTGGCGCTTCATTGGCAGGCGATTCCCGCGGTGTTGGCGGAAGTCTTCAAGGGAGCCTTCTCTCCGGCAGCGGCCGTGGGAGGATTTGCCGGCGCCACCGTCCTGAGAACCATCCGCTATGGAGTGGCCCGCGGCGTCAACAGCAACGAGAGCGGCATGGGCACAGCCGGAATCGCCGCCGCTGCCGCCCAAACCCGCCATCCGGTAACGCAAGCCCTGGTTTCCATGACTCAGACCTTCATCGATACGCTGGTGGTGTGTTCGGTAACCGGATTCATCATCCTGGGAACGGGAGCCTGGAAGAGCGGAGCCAGCGGCGCCGCCCTGACAACGGCCGCCTTCCGGGAGGGACTCCCCTTGTGGCTGCACGGGGATGTGATCGTCGCCCTGACGCTGCCCCTCTTCGCCTTTTCCACCATCCTGGGCAACAACTACTATGCGGAGAAAGCCCTGGAATACCTGTTCGGCCACGGTCGCTTCGTGCCCTGGTACCGCTTGTTCTGGGTCTGCCTGACCTTTGTGGGCTCCATGCTCTCCCTGGAAACCCTGTGGACGTTTCTGGACGTTAGCATCGGCAGCATGGTCCTGCCCAATCTGATCGGCCTGCTGGGTTTGAGCGGCATCGTGGTGGCCGAGACCCGGGGCTATTTTGCGGTAAGGCGGTAAACCCACGTCCCGATGACAACGCCCGACAATTGGCAGTTTCAGCAGGTTGCCGGTCCCTTCGGACTGACGGAGGGCCCTGCCTGGGACGGCGAGGCCCTGCTGTTCAGCAACCTCCCCAACAGCCGCATCCTGCGTTACCACCCTCAGACCCGGAAGACGGAAACCTGGCGCCACGGCACCCGCATGGCCAACGGCCTGATGCTGGACGAGCGCGGCCGGCTCTTTGCCTGCGAAGCCGCCGGCAGATGCATTGCCTGTTACCACCGGAACGGGACCCGGACGGTCATCGCCGGCACCTTCCAGGGAAGCAGGCTCAACAGCCCCAACGACCTGGCCATCGACCTCAAGGGCCGCATCTGGTTCTCCGACCCCGACTACAGCAGCCACTGGGCCGAAGCCATCGGTCCTCCCGAACTGGAACACAAATCGATCTATCGGCTGGATCCCCGAACCGACGGAAGCTGGTCCATTCAGCGGATGACCCATGACACCGCCCGTCCCAACGGCCTGCTGGTCACACCCGACCTCCGGACACTCTACGTCGCCGAAAGCGACTTCCAGGGCAACCGCCAACTGCGAGCCTACCCCATTCTGGAGGACGACACCCTGGGCCCCTGTGAGATCCTGCATGACTTCGCGCCCCACCGCGGCATCGACGGCATGTGTCTGGATGCGGAGGGCAACCTGGTGGCCGCGGCCGGCTGGGAGAAGAGCGGCCCGGGCGGCATGATCTACGTGTTCGATCCTCAAGGGCACATCCTGGAACGCCATCCGACCCCATGCCAGCGCCCCACCAACTGCAGTTGGGGCGGCCATGATCTGAGGACGCTCTACCTCACTTCCGTCTGCGGCCGGCTGTACCGTATCGAGACGGGTCGGAAGGGCTGGCTGCTTTACCCCTGAAGAAGGAGCGCGTTTTGCGAGCCAACAAGACCAAGGCCAAACTCAAGAGGGGAGAATCGGTATACGGCTGCTTCGTGCGCTACCCCGACCCCACCCTGGTGGAACTGCTCGCCCGTTTCGGGTGGGATTTCATGGTATTTGAAAGCGAGCACGGCCGGCTGGACCCGCGCACCTGCGAGGAGATGGTGAGGGCGGCCGAGGTGAACGGCATCACTCCCATCGTTCGGGTGACCACCAATTCCCCCTCGATCATTCTGAGATTTCTGGACAGCGGCGCCCAGGGAATCATCGTTCCCCAGGTCAACTCGGCCGAAGAAGCAGAACGGGCGGTGGAGGCCGTCAAGTTCCAGCCTCGGGGGAATCGCGGGTTGTCGGGATCGCGCGCGGCCGACTACGGCCAGGGGCGCTCCTTCGAGGATCACGTCCTGCAGTCCAACCGGGAAACCCTGGTGGTCCTCTACGTGGAGACGGCCGAAGCGGTGCGGCAACTGCCTCGGATTCTGGCCGTGCAGGGCGTCGACGTGGTCAACGTGGGGCGCACCGATCTCTCCCATTCGCTGGGAGTCCCCGGACAGCCCGAACATCCCCGAATGCGGCAGTGCCTCCAGGAAATCCTGGCCGGCCTGCGCAACTCCCCGGTGGCCCTGGGGATCATGGCGGCCAACCCCGAGGCGGCCCGCCTGTGGCGCGCCCGAGGGGCACGCTACATCAGCATCAACCTGGAGTCGTTATTGAAACAATCGATACGGGAGTTCCTGAGCGGCGTCCGGGAGTGAAGGGCGGCGAGCGCATCGTTCCGCGAGGGTTTGCAGAAGCGCCAGCCTGAATCGCACTGCACTTGGTTTCCGTACGATCTCTTACCGCATTGTTATGGTATTCGCTTCCGATACCGAACTCCGTCGATCCCATCGAAGTCTGCGTCCTGTGTCCAAAGTTCTGCTCCGTATTGGCGAGCGGTTGCGAGAATGACACTGTCAGCCAACGGCAGACCCAGTTCGACACTGAGGCGGGCAGCGTTCAAAGCAATCGTCGCTTCCAGCTCCACGACGGTTCCTTGCTGCATGACGGCTGCCACCTCAAGTGCAGTGCTCTCGTCTCGTTGCTGGAGCACCCGTTTGAATACTTCGAAGAGAATTAACGTGGGAACCACAAGGGTCTCTATGTCTTCGATAGGCTCCGCAAAGAAGGAAGCGTTCGGCCCATTGGCGAAATACTCCAGCCAAGCGCTGGAATCGACGACGTTCATTCCCGATCTCCCTCGCGTTCGACCTTCGTATCGATGCCTTTCAGAAAACCCTTCATCTGCCGGGCCGGACGCACAGGAATGAGCTCAATGCGGCCGCCATAGGCAATCGCCTGGACCTTTTGGCCCGGCAGGAGACCGAGCCGATCACGGATCTCCTTCGGAATGACTACCTGATACTTGGGCGAAATGGTTACTGTTTGCACGGGACCTCCATCGATAGAGCTATCGTAATACTAATATTGTATCAAACTCTCTCGTGTAGGGTCGACTGAAAGGCCCATGCGTGCAGCGCTGGGGGTCCCTCGGTCAGTCCGGGGTGCTATTTCGAAGCAGTTGGACTAGTCTTGTGTCTAGTCATTTACTGACGGAGGTGTTGCTGCATGGGCAAGACGTGGCAGGTACAAGATGCCAAGGCGCGTTTCAGTGAGTTGCTTGAGAGGAGCTTGGCCGAAGGCCCCCAGATCGTGACCAAACGGGGTGTGGAGATAGCCGTGCTGGTACCGATCGACGAGTGGCGACGACTGGAGAAGAGAGTCAGGCCGGACCTCAAGAAACTCCTGCTCGCACCGGAGGCACGCACCGACGCATTGACGCCACCGCGACCGCAGCATCGCCACCGCGTGTCTCCCCGCTTCGAGTAAGTCCGTGTTTCTGCTCGACACCAATGTCGTTTCGGAATTGCGTGGAGAACTCCGAGCATACACATGATTCGACTTTCTGCGGCCAGAAAACAGTTCGGCTCCCAGAGCTTGTTCGAAGATCTCGACTGGCTTATCACGTCGACGGATCGCATTGGGCTGGTAGGCGGAAACGGGACAGGCAAGACAACACTGCTGAAGATCCTGGGGGGGATGGAGCCCCTCGATGGCGGTCTGTTTTCTGCGCCGAAAGATATGACTGCCGGATACCTTCCTCAGGATGGCCTGTCACTGTCAGGGCGCACAGTTCTGGAAGAATGCCTCTCTGTTTTCGGCGATCTGCTCGCGCTCGAGGAAGAAATGAAAGCCCTGGCTCACCGGATGGCGGAAGTTGATCCGCACAGCCATGAGTACCACCGGATCACGGATCGTTATCACCGGATCGAGACCGAATTTCAGGGCCGCGACGGCTACTCATTGGAGGCGCAGGCCAGTACGGTGCTGAGCGGCCTGGGCTTTGCGCCCGCAGATTCAAACCGTCCGACGGAAGAACTCGCCGGCGGCTGGCAAATGCGCCTGGCGCTGGCCAAGCTCTTGCTGATCAAGCCCAGGCTCCTGTTGCTGGACGAGCCGACGAATCATCTCGATCTCGAGGCCCGCAACTGGTTGGAACAGTACCTGAACGAGTATCCGTACGCCTTCGTCCTGGTCTCCCACGACCGCTACATGCTGGATGCCACGGTGAACAAGATTCTCGAGCTGTGGAATCGGCGCGCCTACTTTTACAGCGGGAACTACGAACGCTACTTGGCCCAGAAATCCGCGCGCCAAACGCAACTTCAGGCGGCCTACCGCAACCAGCGGGAAAAGATTGAACGCCTTGAAATCTTCATCAATCGCTTCCGCTACCAGGCCACGAGGGCGAAGCAGGTGCAGAGCCGAATCAAGGAACTCGAGAAGATCAAACGGATCGAATTACCTGCCCGGGAAAAGACCATCCGATTCGCGTTTCCTCAGCCACCCAGGAGCGGACGCATGGTGGCCGAGTTTCGCGGGGTCGCCAAGAGTTATGCAGGCAATCAGGTATTCCAGGGCATGAGCTTCGTCATCAACCGCGGGGATCGCATAGGTCTGGTGGGGGTGAATGGAGCCGGGAAATCCACGCTGATCAAGATACTGGCTGGAAGCGAGCCGGCAACGGCAGGTGAATTTCGGCTGGGACACAACGTGGAAGTCGACCATTTCGCACAGGACCAGTATAAGGAGCTCGACCCCGGCGCCCGTCTGATCGACGATGTCTCGAGCATCGCACCCCTTGCCCTGAGCGGCCAGACGCAACTGCGCACTCTGCTCGGCTGCTTCCTGTTTTCGAGTGACGAGGTCTTCAAACAGATTCGCGTTCTTTCGGGTGGCGAGCGCAACCGCTATGCCCTCCTCCGCATGTTGCTGCGACCTCGAAATTTTCTGTTGCTCGATGAGCCCACCAACCACCTCGACCTGCGAGCCAAGGACGTACTGCTCGAAGCACTGCAAGAGTTCAGCGGAACGGTAGTCTTTGTTTCCCACGATCGTTACTTCATTGACAAGCTGGCAACGCGAATCTTTGAGCTCGATGGTGGCAAGTTCCAGGATTTTTTCGGCAATTATGAAGACTACTTGCGGCAAAAGAGCCAGGTCACGCTCCAACCGGACGATCGAGAGGAGCGGCCGCGCGCGGAGAATTCAGGGGGATCCGGCGACCGGAGTGGAACACCGTTGCGACCGAAGAAGATCAATCCTGTTCTTGTGCGGAAAATGAAGGAGCGGCACCAGGGGTTGGAGGAAGAAATCACCCGGTGTGAAGTGGAAATTGCCACTCAGGAGTTGGATCTGGGCACTTTCAAAAGCGCAAAGGAATCCATCCGCCTGGTCAAACTGGTGGAGCACAATCGCAAGCGGTTGGATGAAATGATCAAGGAGTGGGAGGAACTTTCGAGAACGCTGGAAGAATCGGTGATGTGATAGCATGAAGATGACACGGTACTTCAAGGAGCGGATTCTCCCCAAGCGTCCCTATATCGACCCGGGTTGGTGCGCCAACATCATCGCTGCTCCACTCCATCGCGAGGAGCAACCTGACGGTCGTATTCGTTTCTGGGGCGAGGTGACCCGCCTTGGCGAAGGAACTCCCCGCATTCTTCGCGTGGTCACGCTCAACGACGGGGAGACGATTCACAATGCTTTCTTTGATCGGAGGTTTCGAAAGGATCAGCCGTGAAGCTTCAATACTATCCCGAGACGGACAGTCTCTATGTCGAGCTCAAGGCCGGGCCGGGCGCGGAGACACACGAGGTCTCAGAGGGACTAAACGTCGATTTCGATGCGGCTGGCAACGTGCTCGGTTTTGACATCGACCATGCATCGAAGCGATTGGATCTTTCGGCGCTGGAGACCGAATCGCTACCGGTCCGCTCTACCAAGGTCGGCTGACCGGCAACCAGAGGACGTTGTTGAATAGTTGGAATAAATTCGGATTGGCGGTTCTGCAATCTCTTGGCGATAGAGGTATTGGAATGGTTTCCCCGGTGGGGGATCTATGGCCGATCTCCATCCGACATCTTCCAACATTCGGTGCGAGCGGGTTTTTCCGGCAATTCGACAACGTCTCCTGTGCCCCCTGCTGCACCCAGCCCCCGGTGAAAAACACGGAAGACACACCCCCGTTCACCGCACGAACCAGCGGATCGGGTAGTGGCCCTGGCTCCTTTCGAACTTGAGGGTGTAGGGATTTAGCAGCAGGCGGGCCACGTATCCGTCGGTGCGGGCCATCAGCCATCCGAAGTCCCACCCCCGGCTCTCGTACTGCAGCGGCACCCCCGGCTTGACTCGGACCAGGGGGTGGGTCCCGGCGATGAACAGCCGCTGCTCGGTATAGTAGTAGCAGGATCCGGTCTTGACGAAGACCTCGTGGTCGATGCTCTCCTCGTCCTTGCCCGCCAGGTCGGCGCAGAGGCCCCGGACGGCCACCTTGACCTCTTTTCCGTCCGCCACCTTTCGGCCCAGCTCCTCCGCCGAGCCCGAAAGCACCTTGCCCTCGGCAGTGTGGGACAGCACCTCCTCCCAATCGTCCCTCACCAGGTACTTGAAGAGATCGAAATCGTAGATGAAGTTGCTGCTGGGTGCATTGGTCCCCTTGTCCCAACTGTCCATTTGGTGGTACTTGGGCATGCGGCCGTGGTCAGCCAACTCGGACGGGCCCGGTTCGGCCGTGATCTCTCCCCCGTCCAGAAAGGGGCGGGCGATGGCCTGGCGGCCGTCCTGGTTGTAGAGGAAAAAGGACATGGAGGGCCGGGACCCGAAGCCGTCCGGCAAGCTGATGGGCTGACGCAGGGTCATGATTCCGGCCACCCACCGGTCTTCCATCAGATAGGTGCCGGCAAACTCCGCCACTTCCTCGATCAACTCGGCACTGTCGGAACTGGTATCGATGTGTTCGTTGTTCTTGAATTCCGTCCGGATGCGCAGGTCCGCCCCTCGGCGGATGGCCGCCGCCAGCGCCTCCTCGCTTCCCGAGACCCGCTGTCTGGAGGTATCCAGTTGGAGGGCGGACTTCCAGGGATTCTCCTTCTCCCGCGGCTTTGCGCAGCCGGCCAGACCCGCCAGGGCCGATCCCGCCAGGCTCCCCAAACCGGCTCCCAGCAACCGCCTGCGCCCACGTCCCTTGAATGTCATCGGCAGTACCTCCCTTTCTTGCAGGTTCACTAGCCCGCATATCGCACCGGGTCGCTCCCCGTGCGATGACGGCTCAAATTATTCCCATCTCCCTCAAGGTCGCCGCCACCCCCAGAAGGAAAAAGAAGATGCCTCCCAGCGCCATGGCGATGCGGACAAACCAGCCGGGCCTCAGTTCCCGTGGAAGCAGGACCGTGTTGAGAACCAGGGTATGGCAGCAACTGATGCCCAACGCGAAATTGTAGCTGATGGTGGCGAACTTGATCAGCGCCGTGGGCGCGTTCAGCCAGAGCATGGCCAGTCCCAGAACGGAATAGCCCATGATCAGCCCGAAGTAGATCCTGCCGATCCTGGACGGGTCCACCTGGCGCAGCCTGGCGCTGGAAGTCCAGATGGTATCCAGCCAGCGGCGGACCACCCCGTCGATGTGTCCGACCATGGTGGGGGCCAGCACCAGAAACCCGCAGAAGAGGGTGGAAGCCCAGAAAAGATTTCCCCAGGCAGTGCCGCCCAGGATCTCGGAGAGACCCGTCATGGACGCCAGCACGCCGTCGGGCGGGTTGGCGGCCTGCCTGCCCACCCCCTCGGCCGTCAGCGCCGCCGCGTTCCAGCGGTCGGCCTCGGTGCCGCGCCGCAGGAACTCCACCGACAACATACTGGGCAGGGCCAGGCCTATGAAGCAGGCGGGAATCCAGATGGCGCACTGGTCGCGCACCACGTGCCGGTACCAGCGCCGCCAGCGCGGCAGCGATTGCCGGTTCACCTCGAACACCGACCCCACGTGGGACAGGGTTATCCCCTGACCACCCACCATGCTGGGGATGGCGCCCACATGGTGTCCCATGCCCCAACCCTGGTCGCGGGTGAAGTTGCTGATGGGCGTATTGCTCAGCCCTCCGTTGCCGGCGATGGCGGCCATGGCGGCGATAAAGGCGATCAGGGTGAAATCGATGGTGGGCAGAGTCCCCTTGCCGAACCAGGAGACAAACACGTTTTCCACGTTGGGACCGTCCGGAAATCCATCCCCGTCCAGGTCCTCGTGTTTCACCAGCTGCCCCTGGGGACCCCGCTCCCAGGTGTCGGGCCGGCCGTCGCCGTCGGAGTCGACGGTAGGCTCCAGCCTGCGTTCGACCACGTCCAGATGGCCGTCCCCGTCCCAGTCCTCTCCGGGGTCCAGCCTTCCGTTGCCGTTGCGGTCCTCCCCGCTGAGAACGGGCACGGTTCCGAACTTGAAGAAGCCGCTCCCGATGTCGGCCCAGGTCGAGGGACTGGAATAGAGCAGCGCCACAATCAGCAGAAAGCCGAAGACCGTGACCAGCTTGAGGGACATCACCGCCTTCAGCGAGTTGTAGACCTTGCCTCCGAAGATCAAGGGAATCACCGAGACGGCGAATATGGCGGTGGCGGTGAGCTTGTGCATCCACCAGTGCAGCGGCACCGCGTCCGGATCGGGCATCTGGCCGCCAAGCAGCAGGATCATCACCGGTGTGGCCGCGGTGGCGGCCAGATAGGGAAAGACCGAGCCGAAATCCAGGATCAGGTAGACGGCCAGCCAGAACCGGGGTCCCGGCGCGGTCCGGAATTTGCCGGTGAAGATGGGCTCGCCGGTGTAGAGGGTGTAGCGGCTGATCTCGATGTTGTAGAGGCCCTGGGCCAGGATGCTGAGGGTGGCCAGCCACAGCAGCGCGCCCCCGTAGCGGGCCGTCACCAGCGGACCCAGCAGCCACTCGCCGCCGCCGATGGCTCCCGCCCCCGCCACCAGCCCGGGGCCCAGAAAGGCATACCAGTGCTTCCGGACGAACCTGGGAGCGTCGATCAGCTCGCCGGGGTTCCAGCGCGGCATCTTGCGAGACCCGGGATGGGGAGGAACGAATTCGGTTTGGCCCGTGGCGGTCCCGTCGCCGGGGCTCTCCGGCGTCGGTCGGCCATCCAGCCTCTGGCTGCTGTCATCGGTCATGGGATCTCCTGGGCCTCGTCATCACCGTTCAGTCCTGCTCAGGGCACTCCCGGTCGCACACCGTTTCCGAGGTCGCCCGGAGGTCTCCGACTGCGATTTTTCGGTTCCCAAGGACCCGCAGACCAGACCTTTCCATGCAAAGTCAAACCCGTTCCTAGCAGTTCAGCAGGAAAGAATCCCGGGAGCTTCTCAGAGGCACTATCGGGAATTACGGAGCAATCCGATCCGGTGATCCGGTGAAGCACACGGACTTGTGGGGAAATTATGGGACGAGCGTCGATGACGATCAATCGGCCTCGCGCTTTGCGATCAGCTCGCGAACTTCCGGAACGAGATCAACCGGTACTTCGATCGCCGTGTGAGTGGGGCTTTCGAACGCAGCTTCGTCCTCGGCAACAGCTTCGTCGTCGCTTTGCGCTTCGTAGTGCTCCAGAACACGTTGGACCCAGCCCTCATCCCAGCCGGCTGGAAAGTGTTGCTTGCTCATCGAACCCTCTTGCGTCTGCGGCGAAGCGCACGCTTCGCCTTCGGTCCAATCTTACCTCAGAATCCAGCCCGCTTGTCGCAGACATTCAGCAGGGGCTCTCCCTTGAGGTAGCGCGCCAGGTTGTCCTTGAAGATCCGGTAGCGGCGCTCCCAGGTCTGGGGGGAGTCGCCGGAAACGTGGGGGGAGATCAGGACGTTGGGCAGGTCCCAGAGCGGGCTGTCGTCCGCCGGGGGTTCGGGCCTGGTGGCGTCGAAGCCGGCCCCAGCGATGCTTCCCGACCTGAGCCCCTCCGCCACCGCCGCTTCATCCACGATGCCGCCCCGGGAGATGACGATCAGGCGGCTGCCCTGCTTGAGCCGGCCGATTCGCTCCCGGTTCAGCAGTCCGTCGGTGCCGTCGGTGAGGGGCGCCGTCACCACGAACCAGTCGGAGATCTCGAGCAACCGCTCCAGTCCCTCGAGAGTCCAGGCCTCGGTCACTCCCGCCGGCGGCTCCATGGGCTTCACGTCCACGCCACAGACCCGCATGCCGAAGGCCCGGGCCCGCACGGCCACGGCCCGCCCGATGGCGCCCAGGGCCAGAATCCCCAGGGTGGCGCCGTCGAGTTCCGTAATCTGGGCCCGGTACTTGTCGACGTCCCAGCGGTGGGCCCGCTGATCGTCCAGCATGTCCACCATCCGGTGGGCGAGCATCAGAATCATGGCCATGACGTGGTCGGCCATGGCGATGGCATGAGTGGCGGGCGCGTTGGTCAGGACCACGTCGCTGGCCACGAAGGCGGGATTGCCCCGCACCAGCGGGTCGAACCCCGCTCCCACGAAGTGGCACCAGCGCAACTTCCCGGCCGCCTCGAAGACGGCCGGGCTAATGGCGCCGAACAGGACCTCGGCGTCGGGGATCTCCCGGATCTGATCGGCCTGGGTAGGAGCCGGGCAGAAGTCGACTGAAGGAAAAGAGTTCCTGAGCTCCGCGACAAACTCGCGGTCGGCTTCGCTGTCGAGGACAACTTTCATGGATTTGGGCCCCCCAATGGTCACTTGGTATGCAAGAAATTTCGACCGAAGTTACCGCACCGCCGCGCGACCGTCAAGCCCGCCAACCGTCACCTGCCGGCAGCTCCGCCCATTCCCCGCCCCCAGGTTCGGCGAGCGAACCTCCGAGCCAGGGTGTACAATGCCGTTCCCGCATTCCTGATCGACAGTCGGGTGACCACCACCCGGGAGGTCTCGCCGTTGGCCTTGCTCTGCCAGATTCAGCTGCAGTGGATGGACTACGGGCTGATCGTGGCCTACGCCCTGCTGGTGCTGGCAATCGGCGTCGGATTCTCGCGCCAGCAGGCCAGCTCGGCCAACTTCCTGCTGGCGGGCCGGTCCATGGGCTGGGCGGCGGTCGGCATCTCCCAGTTGGCCAGCCTGTTGTCGGCCATCAGCTACCTGGGAACCCCGGGTGAAGCCTACGGCTACGATCTGAAGTATCTCCTCTTCAGCATCTGCGGCTTTCTGTGCGTGCCCCTCGCCATCTACTTGTTTCTGGACTTCTTCTATCGACTGCAGTTGACCTCCATCTACGAGTACCTGGAACGGAGGTTCAACTACCCCACCCGGCTCCTGGCCAGCGCGGTCTTCATCATCTCCCGCCTGGCCTGGATGGCCACCATCGTGGTGGCCGTCTCCCTGGCCATCGAGGAACTCACCGGAATCGAGCCCGCGGTCTCCATCATCCTGACCACGGCGATCGCCACCGCCTACACGCTGGTGGGCGGCATGAAGGCCATTATCTGGACCGACGTCCTGCAGTTTTTCCTCTTCACCCTGGGCCTGGCTGCAGCGGTCGGCCTGATCTTCTGGAAGGACCCGGCCTCCGAGCTCCTGGCCGTGATTGTCCGCGACGACAAGCTGAGGATGTTCGACTTCAGCCTGGATCCCACCACCCGCATCACCGTCTGGATGGCCCTGACCGCGGGCGCCGTCAACGGCGTCGCCAACCTGACCGACCAGGTCAGCATGCAGCGCTACCTCTCCTGCGCATCCCTGCGAGACGCCCGGCGGGCGGTCTGGTTCAAGCCCTTCCTGTCGATCCCGGTCACCGTGCTGATCTACGGTCTGGGGCTGGTTCTCTACGCCCACCATCAGTTGAACCCGGAGCTGGCCGTGGGGATCGGGAGCGCCGACCGCGCCTTCCCCCACTTTGTCCTCAACGAAATGAGGGGCGGGCTGGCGGGCCTCATCCTGGCCTCCATTTTCGCGGCCGCCATGTCGAGCATCGATTCGGGAACCCACACCATCAGCACGGTCTGCGTGGAAGACTACTACAAGCGGCTGATTCGGCCCGACGCTCCCGACGGCCACTGCCTGCGGCTGGCCCGCGGCCTGACGCTGCTCTGGGCTGTTGTCATCGCGGTGCTGGCCCAGTTCCTGACGGGCCAGGACACCATCGTGGGCACCATGGCTTCGGTGGTGGCCCCGTTTTTCGGCTGCGCGGTAGGCATGTTCGTTCTGGGAACCGCCACCCGCCGGGCCACGGGCTGGGGAGCCTCCTTGGGAGCGGTGGTCGGCTACCTGCTGGTGGTGGTCACCAAGTACTGGCTGTTCAAGATCGACGGGCAGTGGCTGCTGCTGCCGGGAGGGCCCGACCCCTACACGGCTGCCACCGTCGAGCAGGTCTCCAAGTTCTGGCTGACCTTTGTCAGCTTCGCGGGCACGGTCATTCCCGGCTACCTGATCAGCCTGGCGTCTCCCGCCCCGTCCAGGGCCGGGCTGCGGGGCCTGACCTTGTGGGACGGGAAAGGAAGGGCTCGAGCCGAGGCCGGGCCAGGCAGCGAGCGAAAGCAGGACTGACATGCCTCATCCGGAATCGGAAGCATCCGGCGGCGGCCCGCCCGCGGACCAAGCGGCCCGGCAAGAGCCGCGCATCGACGATCCCCCGGCGGCGCTGTGGTCGCGCAACCCCCTGGCCTGGTTCCGTTTCTTCGGCCCGGGCGCCATCGTGGCCTCGGTGACGGTGGGCAGCGGAGAGATCGTCTTCCCCTCCCGGGGCGGCGCCCTGTTCGGCTATCAGCTACTGTGGATCTTCCCGGCCGTTGCCCTGCTTAAGTGGGGCATGGCCTATGCCAGCATGCGCCACATGATCCTCAGCGGCGCCCATCCATTTCAGCGCTGGACCCACCTGCCCGGCCCCCGCGGATGGCTTCCCCTGGCCATCGTGGCGGTGTCCGTGCTCTGCCTGCCGCTCTGGTACGCCTGGCTGTCGGGGATTCTGGGAACCCACAGCGCCCAGGTCTCGGGGGTCGCCGACCACTGCTTCTGGGCCACCACCTGGGCGCTGGTGGCCATCGCCCTCCTCTGGCGGGGCGGCTACCATTTTCTGGAAAAGGCACAGCTCCTCATCCTGGCCATCATGCTGCTGGCGGTCTTCGTGGCCGTATTCTTCGTGCGGCCCGACTGGCTGGCGGCCCTCAAGGGATTCCTGATTCCCCAAGCGCTGCAGTACCCCGACTGGGCCTTCCAGGTGGTTCCCAAGCTGAGCCAGCGCTCCGAATGGGTGGAAGTGCTGGTCTACGTGGCCGTCATCGGCGGGGGTACGGAAGACTACCTTGCCTACGCGGCCTTCCTGCGGGAAAAACGCTGGGGGCGCAGCCACCTGCCGCCCGTGGCCGGCAGTCAACTGCGGGAGGTGGCTGCCCGCAGGGACCACACGGGCCGGATATGGATCCGGGCGGCGCTGATCGACACGGTCACCAGCTTCGTCTGCGTGGTCCTGATCGCGGTGGCCTTTACCCTCATGGGAGCGCTCATCCTGCAGCCGCAGCGGCTGGTCCCGGACGGACTGGAGCTGGTCAGCCACCAGGCGGCCTTCCTGACCGGCCTGGCCGCCTGGCTCAAGCCGCTCTACGACCTGGCCATCTTCCTGGCTTTCTTCGGCATTCTGCTGGGCGGCCCGGAGATGGCCTACCGGCTCTGGTCCGCCTACCTGGAAAGCGTGCCCGCCCTGGGGCGCCGGCTGAAACCCCGGCTGGTTCGGGCCGCCGCCATCGGCTGGACGCTCATCCCGGCCCTGATCATTCTCTGGACCCTCCGCCGGCTGCAGCAAACCGGGGCTGTGGAGCCGGGGTTCGACCTGCTGGACATCGTCACCCCGGCAGGCATCTTCACCAGCTTCGTGGCCAGCTTCTTCTGTTTCGCCAACATCTGGGCCGACCGAAGGTTTCTCCCACGGCCCCTACGCGCTCCCGCATTCCTCCAGGCCGTCAACCTGTTGGCGGGCAGCGCCTTCCTGTTCACCGCCGTCAGGGCCATGGGAAGCTACCAGGGGGTGTGGGGCTACGCGTTCCTCATCCTTCTGCTGGGCGGCTGCATGCTGGCGGCCCGCAGAATGCGGTTCCTGTACGAGGAAAGTCCGGCTTGAGACGGACCGAAGCCGACGGAAGACCGGCCACGGAGCGCGGGCGGGGCTGTAGAATCCGGAGGCTCAGGCGCAGCGATCCACCATGGCATTCGACATCTTCCGCCGCAACAACCGCCACGTGGCCTTCGGCTACGGCGTCCACCACTGCCTGGGGGCGCCCCTGGCCCGCATCGAAGGGCAAATCGCCTTCCTGGCCCTGCTCCGCCTGCCGGATCTGCAACTGGAGAATCCGGCCCCGGAGTGGCAGGAGGGCGTCTCGCTGCGCGCCCCGAAGTCGCTGCCGGTACGGTTCAGGGCGGGTTGAGGGCGATGGGTTTGAGCTTCCCGCCGGGTGGGGCCGGGCTCAGAACGGAATGGACATGCGGATGCGGACCCCCATGTCCGCACCCCGGCTGCTCTTGCCTCGAGTGCCTTCCAGCTCCAGGTTCAAAGGGTTGGTGTCGGGAGTGGGGGGCTGAAGGCCGAACTCGCTCCCAACGCCTATTTCCTTGCCGTGTCTGGACCAGCGGAGACGGCTGAAGGGCGTCAGCAGTCCCCTTCCCCGTAGAACCTCTACGCCGTAGGCGCCTTCGCTTTCGATCCGGTTCACGGGAGCAGGATTGCCCGAAAAACCCCTTCCCCGGCCAGACGCATAGCCATAGTCCCACAAAGCCGCTACACCCCCGCCATTTTGTCCATGGGAGGCGGCGGCTGACATCCGCAGACCCCGCCGCTTGTTTCCCGGATCCCAACTCGCCTGCAGTCCGCCTCCCCAGTCCTTGTAGCCCCCATCGTGAAGAAGCAGCATTCGACCTTGCAGGGCCAAGTCAAGACCGGTGGGGTTGTCGATGAAACCCAGGCGCAGACCGGTTTCCATGGCCGTACCGTGCACCGCTTCCCCTCGATCCAGGCGCCCACCGAGCTCACCCTTCAGGCTGAAGGAGCGTTTCCTGCCGCCGCGCTGGTGGACCACCTCCAGCATGGCCCGTGCTCGCGACGCGCTCCCATACACCTCACCAATCCGCTCATAAGGGTCGATCCCTATGTCGGACATGAATCCATCCAGACGAAATGCCATCTCATTCTTGCCGGGCTTGGTCAGAAGGGAGCGCAGCCCCACGGTCCACATCCGGAATTCGGCATCGAAGACGTGCGCCAGTCGGGGGTCCATGAGATCCACGGCGCCGCGTCCCGTGCCGCCGATCCCCCAAAGGCTGAGGCGACGGTGCGGCTGCCAGTACAGATAGGGATGGAGCGTGTTGAAACTGGCTGCCAGTCGCCCCTCTCGGTCGTCGCTATAACTCATTGCACCCCAGCTTCGCGCAAAGGAAAGGCCGGCCAGCACCTGGCGGTTGGAAAAAAGATCCATTCCGACGTGAGTCGCTCTCAGTCCGCCTCGGAAGTCAACCAGGGTACTGTTGCCGTCGAAGTGCTGGAAATCGCCATGGCCCCACAACACGGGTCTCCAGTAGCTCCCCCCGAAGGAATTGCCTGCGATAGGTAAGCCGAATGAAGTCCGAGAAAGGACCGGTCCCTTCTCTGGTCCGCCGGAAGGATCGAATCCCGGTGAATGTTGGGATCGATCCTGATAAAAGGTGGGCATCCACCAGCCCTGTTCCTGTTTCATGCGTTGCAACTGGCGCCGGCGTTCGAAACGGGATTCAACGGCTGTTTGAACGCTCTCCGCCAGCGCTCCTGACATGGCCGACAAGAGAACAGGAAGTGTGTGGGTCAGTTTTTCGGCGGTGCGGTCGATAATGCTAACCAACAGTGGCCTGACGGAGATGCTTTTGTAGTTTGGATCGAAACTCTTGGCGCTATGGCTGAACACTTCATCTTCATCCAAGGTATTGTCGTCGTGAAAAGTATCAAACCCCACGCTTTGAGGGATGCTCCAATTGTCCCGGGTAAAGATCACCTCATCCAAGGTGGCGGCCAGCATCCGGGGGTTGGAGCTTGAGATTGCCACAGCCACGGCGGCCATAGGCTGAGAGAGTAGAACGACGGAATAGCTTGCGGATTCCCCTTCGGGAACGCTCATGTGCGGATTGGGCACGACTTTGACGCCGGCGCTGTCGTCGTCGGTAATATCGACCGAAACGGAAGGAACGGGAATCCCGTGGTAGGCGGGATCGGGACTGGAGGCTGCAAGGGTCAAGATGGCTACCTCATCGGTGGCATCGGCATCCTGGGCAATCGGCAACCTTACCTCGTGAACAGTGGACCAGCTTGTGGGGGTGAAGGTCAGCGAGGCCGGCGATGGCGAGAGGTCGTTATTGTTGGTGCTCAGGGAGAGACGGACCGCCGCCGAGGGCTTGCTTGTCAGCGCTACCTTGCAGATCTTGGAAGTTCCCTCCACCATGGTGAGTTCGAGTGGAGAGACGTTCACCCCGGTGGTGTCGTCGTCAATGACTGAAACCGAAACATCCGAGACCGTCAAACCACGATAGGCTGCGTCCGAGCTCGTGGTTGAGTGGAACAGGGTAGCGGTGTCGTTCCTGGCGTCCGGATCCTGCAAGGTTTGAACGGTGACTGCCTGAGGTTCACTCCAGTTTGAAACGTTAAAGCTCAAAGAGTCGGTCTGGGGGACCACGTCCTCGTCTCCGCGTCGGCTAACCTCAACCACGACATCCTGAGATGGCTTGGACGTCAGCACCACGGTGTAGGTCCGGGAATCCCCCTCGTGGATGGTGAGGTTTAGGGGAGTGATACTCACGCCTGCCGAATCAAGGTCTCCAACCGTGATCCGCACCGGTTCGACAGGTGAACCGTCATAGGTCGAATCGGAACTGCTGGCGGAGTGCCTCAAGGTAGCGGTGTCGTCGACTGCATCCGGATCCCGCGAGGCTTGAACCGTCACAGTACCCGGGTGATCCCATTCCGAGGGTTCAAAGATAACCTGGGCCACATTGGCGGATATGTCCGGATCGCCGCTATGGCTAAGCTCGACGACAACCGGCTGGGATGGCCTCGAGGTCAGCGCCACCCTATAGGTTGTGGAGGCGTCCTCGGGCATTTCCAGTCGGGTCGGCGTGACCTTCACACGGGCGGAGTCATTGTCGCTGACCGTAATCGCAACCCCCTCCACGGGAATTCCCTGGTAGGTTGGGTCCGCACTGGCGGCGGCATGGCTGAACCGGGCCGTTTCGTCCCGGGCATCGTCATCCTGAGCCGCCCGTGCTTGCACGGCCCGGGGAACGTTCCAATCCCTGGGGGCAAAATTCAGCGAGACTGGCGACGGGGTCACGTCATCGTTGCCACTACTCACTTCGAGAATGACGGAGTTTGAGGGCCTGCTTGTCAGCACAACGTTGTAGGTTCCCCATGCCCCTTCAGGAATAGACAATTTGGCGGGCGTTATCCTGACCCCGGCACTGTCATCATCCCTCACAGAGATCTGTACATCGTTTAGAATCAAGGCATCATAAGCCCCATCTGAGCTCCCGGCAGAATGGGCCAGCGTGGCGCTGTCATCGACTGCGTCATCGTCGGGGGAGGCTTCGATGGTTACGGCCTGAGGTTTGTTCCAATTCGCTCCGGTAAAGGTCAAGGTTCCTTGCCTGACGCCGATGTCCGGGTCTCCGCTGTGACTGATGGTGACCGTCACGTCGTGGGAGGGTTGGGAGGTTAATACCACCCGGTAGCTGTTGCTGGCTCCTTCGGCAATGGTCAATTGCGTTGGCGTGATCGACACACCGGCCGTCTCGTCGTCGTTGACGGTCACGTCCACATCCGCAACGGCGATGCCGCCGTAGTCCGAGTCGGTGCTGGCAACGGTGTGGCGGAGTGTAGCCCCGTCGTCCCTGGCATCGTCGTCCTGGGCGGCCGAGACCGTCACCCTCTGCGCCGCGTCCCAGTCGGAGTCACTGAAGGTCAGTTCCTGGTCGTCGATGCCGATGTCGGCGTCCCCGCTGTGACTGATCGAAATGGTGACATCGTGGGAGGGTTGTGAGGTCAAAACCACCTCATAGCTGTCGCTGCTTCCCTCGGCAATGGCCAGCTCCGTTGGCGTGATCGACACGCCGGCGGTCTCGTCGTCGTTGACGGCAACGACCACCTCCGAAACCGTGATGCCGCTGTAGTCCGAGTCGGTGCTGGCAACGGTGTGGCGGAGTGTAGCCCCGTCGTCCCTGGCATCGTCGTCCTGGGCGGCCGAGACCGTCACCCTCTGCGCCGCGTCCCAGTCGGAGTCACTAAAAGTCAACTCCTGGTCATCGAAGCCAATGTCTCCATCCCCGCTGCGAGTGATGGTGATGGTCACGTCGTGGGAGGGCTCAGAGGTCAGGACTACCTCGTAGCTGTCGCTGCCTCCTTCGGCAATCGTCAGCTTCGCTGGCGTGATCGACACGCCGGCGGTCTCGTCGTCGTTGACGGCAACGACCACCTCCGAAACCGTGATGCCGTTGTAGTCCGAGTCGGTGCTGGAAACGGTGTGGCGGAGTGCAGCCCCGTCGTCCCTGGCATCGTCGTCCTGGGCGGTCGAGACCGTCACCCTCTGCGCCGCGTCCCAGTCGGAGTCACTAAAAGTCAACTCCTGGTCATCGAAGCCAATGTCTCCATCCCCGCTGCGAGTGATGGTGATGGTCACGTCGTGGGAGGGCTCAGAGGTCAGGACTACCTCGTAGCTGTCGCTGCCTCCTTCGGCAATCGTCAGCTTCGCTGGCGTGATCGACACGCCGGCGGTCTCGTCGTCGTTGACGGCAACGACCACCTCCGAAACCGTGATGCCGTTGTAGTCCGAGTCGGTGCTGGAAACGGTGTGGCGGAGTGCAGCCCCGTCGTCCCTGGCATCGTCGTCCTGGGCGGTCGAGACCGTCACCCTCTGCGCCGCGTCCCAGTCGGAGTCACTAAAAGTCAACTCCTGGTCATCGAAGCCAATGTCTCCATCCCCGTTGCGAGTGATGGTGATGGTCACGTCGTGGGAGGGCTCAGAGGTCAGGACTACCTCGTAGCTGTCGCTGCCTCCTTCGGCAATCGTCAGCTTCGCTGGCGTGATCGACACGCCGGCGGTCTCGTCGTCGTTGACGGCAACGACCACCTCCGAAACCGTGATGCCGTTGTAGTCCGAGTCGGTGCTGGAAACGGTGTGGCGGAGTGCAGCCCCGTCGTCCCTGGCATCGTCGTCCTGGGCGGCCGAAACTGTTACCGTCTGTGCCGTCTCCCAGTCGGAGTCACTGAAGGTCAGTTCCTGGTCATCGGTGCTGATGTCGGCATCCCCGCTGTGACTGATCGAAATGGTGACATCGTGGGTAGGTTGTGAGGTCAGGACCACCCTGTAGCTGTCGCTGCTTCCCTCGGCAATGGCCAGCTCCGTTGGCGTGATCGAAACGCCCGCGGTCTCGTCGTCGGTGACGGTAACGGCCACCTCCGAAACCGTGATCCCGTTGTAGTCCGAGTCGGTGCTGGCAACGGTGTGGCGGAGTGTAGCCCCGTCGTCCCTGGCATCGTCGTCCTGGACGGCCGAAACTGTCACCGACTGGGCCGTGTCCCAGTCGGAGTCACTGAAGGTCAGTTCCTGGTCATCGATGCTGACGTCCCCGTCTCCGCTGCGACTGATGGTGACCGTCACGTCGTGGGAAGGTTGCGAGGTCAATACCACCCTGTAGCTATTGCTGCCTCCTTCGGCGATGGTCAGTTCCGTTGGCGCGATCGACACGCCGGCCGAATCGTCATCGGTCAGATTCATGGAGAGCGGGGCGCTGTCCCGGTAGCCGTCGGCGCCAGCGATGAGTCTTATCTCCTCGGTGCCCTCGACAACAGGGTCATCGAGGACGGTCAACTCCGCTTCACCGGAGGTTGCCCCGCTTTCAATGGTCAGCGTGGCAACCCTATAGTCGGCTCCGTTGGCAGCACGACCTGAATGGGTCAGGTTGATCGTCAAGTCATCAGCTGGCTCTTCACCGCCGGCAACCGCAGCGGTGACCGTGGCAGTCCCGTCCGGTTCCGAAACGCTGGTCCCGTCACTCGAAAGGGTGATTGCTGGCAGCGGTGGCGGCTCGTCGTTGTCACGGATGTTCACGGACACACTGGAGATGGATATGCCGGAACAACCCTCATCGATACTGGATGCCCTGTGGGCGATGGTTACCCTGCCGTCGGAAGCATCGTCATCCTCACCTGCGGCGATCGTTACGCGTTGGGAAGTACTCCAGTCCTCTCTGGTGAAAGTGAGGGAGGATTTGTCTGCAGAGGCGCTGGGGTCCCCTGTCAGGTCGAGCGTGATAGTGACGCTGGCCGTCGGCCTTGCAGTCAACACCACATCGTAGTAGCTGCCATTGCTTTCACCTTCATCGATAGCGAGGCGAGTGGGTGTGACGGTCGCCCCGCATCCGTCGGTATCGTCGTCGGCAACGTTGACCGTGACCTCAACGGCAGAGCCGCCATAGGACGAAGGGGGTGTATTGGCAATCCTTGCCTGACCGGTTGCCGTGCCTGACTGTTCCTCCGCGGAGACCTGAACGTCTTGATTCCTGTTCCAGTCGGTGGTGGTAAAGGTGAGGGAGGATGTGCTTGACTGGACCCGAGAGTCTCCTCCGGACTCGATTTCCACTGCTACGGTGACATCGTCGCTCGGCTGCGTTCTCAACCTCACTCTGTAGGTTTTTCCGGTTGCTCCTTCAGTAATATTGAGTGTGGTGGGTGAGACGGAAAGACCGGGAGTTGGGGGTGCGGGCGGGGGCGGGGATGTGGATGGGGAGCGAACGGTGACGCGAACGGTGTCAGTCACGGCATGAGTACCAGTGTAGCCCGGGTTCGAAGCAGTAAGGGTGTACGTTGTGGTTTGATCGGGGCTTACCTTGGTGTTTCCGGATTTGTCATCGACGGACACCGAGCCGACTCCCTGGTCAATGGAAATCTTGGTGGCGCGGGTAGTGGTCCATTTCAGACTGGAATCTTCACCTTCATCGATGGTCGAAGGCGACGCGGTGAAACTGTCCACGCTCGGCCGGTTCCAAACCGTAACCGAGACAGTTGCGGTGGCTGCACCGGCGCCGGTATAGGCTGGATTCGAGGCCGTCAGCCTGTAGCGCGTACTCCTGGAGGTCTCGGCTGTCGACGGTTGTGAAGGAGTAACGCCTCCACCCCCCTCAGAGCTGTCAACCGGAACCGTCCCGACTCCCTGGTCGATGGAGGCGCCCGAGGCGTGGCTGGTAGACCAGATCAGCCTTGTGGTCTGCTGCTTTCTCAGCGTAGCCGGGTCGGCGCTGAATCGATCCACACTCGGCGGCCGCCAAACGGTTAACGTTACGCTGCAGGTGCCGGGATTGCCTCCACCCGCGGCGGTAAACCGGTAGGTTGTAGATTTGGAGGATTCGGCCGCGCCAGGCTGAGGAGGTGTAACGGCCTTACCCTCCTGGCTGTCGACCGAAACCGACCCAACGCCCTGGTCGATGGAGACGCTATTGGCATTGGTGCTTTTCCAACTCAGCGTTGAAGAGCCGCCAAGTTGGATGTTGGTGTCATCGGCCCCGCAGCTTATCGTGGTTGCCTCGACAGTCACTGAGGTGCTGTTCAATTCGTAGCCGTCATATCGAGAATCGCTACTGTCCACGTCATAAGTGATGGTAGTGCTCCCCACGCTCTGCCCGGTCACTTTGAAAGCCTGTGCCGTGTTCCAGTTGCCGGTACCGAAGCTCTTTGAACCGGTTACCCTGGCAGTACCCTTGGCCTGGCTGGATGCGTCAATGGTTACGCTGTTAGCGGGCTGGCTCCTCAGTTGCGGGCTGTAGAAGGTCTTGGTCTGTCCGACGAGCACCTTCGTACTCGATGGCGGTTGCGTGATTCCGGCTGCTGGCTGCAGGACCGTCACCGGCAGGCTGTCAATGGTCAGCCCCTGGTAGTTGATATCTTCGCTGGTGGCCGAGTGGCTGATGGTTGCACCGGTACTGGTGGCGCCAGCGTCTACAGAAACCGTAAACCTCTGAGTACTGTTCCAGGTCCCGACATGAAACGTCAGCGAGGATGGAGATACTCGGACATCGCTCCGGCTGCTTGAGGCCCGGACGGTCACCGATGCACTGGGATTCTCGGTCAACGATACGCTGTAGGCGCCACTACCCCCCTTGCGAATGGAGAGTCCCGAGGAGGGGCTGATATTGACTTCGTGGCTGGGGACAAATCGGTCCCGCACAACTACGGTCAGGTTTGGAAGGGCTGTGGCAGTGACTGGCTGCCGGCTTGCCGAAGCCTTTCCCCCTTTGGAAACCCCGCGAAGGGAATGACTCACGGTGGCGCGGTCATCGTCGGCATCGGCATCCTTGATCGCCTCGATCGTGATTTCCCGGGCTTTGTTCCAATCGACCGGAGCGAAGATCACCGACTCGGGCTTGACCCGTACGTCGCTGTTGCTGGTCTCGATGTCCAGGGTGATTTCGGCAGACGGTTTCGCACCCAGATACACCTTGTAGGAGCCTTTTCCACCCTCGTCGATGGTCAGGCGCGACTTTGAAATACGTATCTGTGCTGTGGCCTCCCCGACGAGCAGGGGCAGCACCAAACAGATCCAAATTCCGACGACCGTGAGCCTGCAATTGCGTTTCATAACCTCCCCCCAAACCGTCTCCGGAAGGAACGTTTCCGTACCCTTCCTGGTCCTTGCGTGCGGAAATGCCGTGAGAGGGAGGTCGGCTTTATCGAAAGTCAGGACAATAAATGAAATCAGGACATACTTGGCCGTTGCTTCGACCGGAATAGGCCAAGCGCTGATCTCGACGGTTCAGTGGAAACTCAACCGTCCGTTTGTGTAGTTGAGGGAGCCTGGTTGTGAGGGAGATTTACTGCGATCAGGCTTCGGCCGGCCTTCCTCGGACACCCGGTTATCACCATGCGTCAGGGTGCGCCAGTAGTCGGGAGATGTCCCACCCAAGAAAGCTCAACGATATGTGCGTTTCATCCTAAACGCCCGGCGCCAAGGGCAATGGATGTCAAAACGTGGATATTTGAATTCCACGAATCAATGTGAGGGAGCTATCCCGCATTTCTGACCGCGAGAGGCTGTCCTCTCCAAATTGTCTTCACGTCCCAGCAATCAGTGGCAGAATCGTAACCCTCTACGAACAGGGCCTCCTCCGCAAACCGCAAACCCTCTTGCCGCGTCATTTGAACCACCATGCGGACCCCGTCAACGATGCTACGGCAGGTCACGCTCCAGGGAAGCCGGCCGGTTGCCTGCGCGGCACAACTGGCAAGCCTCGCCAGAGCCGTCTGAGCGCTATTGGCATGGATAGTAGTCAATGACCCACCGTGGCCGGTATTGAGGGCTTGCAATAGGTCCGCGGCTTCCCCACCGCGGACCTCGCCCATGACGATGTGATCCGGTCGGTGGCGCAGCGCGTGTCGTACCAGGTTCCGAATCGTCACCGTGTCCTTGAGTCCACGAGCCTCGAATCGAAGACAGTTGCTGCGTTTAATGTGCAACTCCAGCACATCTTCAATAGTGATAATGCGTTCCTTCTCGGGCAACAAGCCGATCAGGGCATTCAGGAGGGTCGTTTTTCCGCTCCCGGTCCCTCCTGACACAAGGATGTTCTGACGCGCCCGCAGCGTGTTCTCGGCTTCATGCAGAATCTCTTTAGCCAATACCCCCTGGCGCATCAGATCGTCCGTCGAGAAAGACCGCCCCCCGAAACGCCTTACCGTGATCGCGACCATCGGACTGGCTGGAGGCATGCAGATCGCCACCCGGGAACCATCGTCCAGGCGGGCATCCACCAGGGGCGAGAGTGCAGGATCCAGGCCAAGGGGACGAGCAATATGGATGGCGGCCCGTCCCAAGGCCTTGGAATCGAGGTCCGGCGCCGGCCAACGATCCAGTTTCCCATCCTTCTCGATCCAGACGTTGCCCGGACCGTTAATCATGATTTCGCTGACCTGCTGATCTTCAAGCACCCTCTCCAAGCCCGGCAACAAAGGCTTGAGTATTTCGATTCCACTGGCGTTCATGGTGTTACATCCCCTGTTTGTTCCGTTGTCATTCCGATACCAGAGCCCGGTCCGCCTGCAAGTAGGTGATGACGATGCCCATTGGGTTGTGGACCATCAGATCAGGAGGGACTCGGCTGATATAGGAAAATTGCAGGGAAAGAGACCACTTTTCCCGCCCCACTTCCTTTTCCTGACGGATGCGCACCATTTCAAAGTCGGCAGTCGCTCCATGGGGCGGCGACCGATTGGCATGGATACGCAGCACGATGTTCTCGACTTTGGTCTCTTCCGGAGCCGCCCGAGCCGCCACTAGCGCAATATTCCTGTTTTCGTCCTGGAATGCGGCATTGGCCAGGTCGGTGGTCAGAAAGCGCAGACTGCGGGTCCAGCGTTGCTGGACCGTGGCGGCCCGGCGGGAGTAGTGGTCGTGGATGAAGCGATTCAAGAAGTACTTGGTGGTAGGATCGAGAGGGTCGGATTTGGCCTCGACTGCCGTGTATTGCAGAGCCTCGGCCCGGCCAACCTCGTCCACCCGCACCACGATAGGGCGGGGCATCTCCCGAAATCCCAGGCGCACCACTACCACCGCCAGCAAAAGGGTGAGTCCGCCAAGCCCCATGGAGAGAAGGCGCAGGTGACGATTGGAGCTCACGGTTTCGCCCCAGATTTCGGCGTATTCACGGTCTGTGCCTTTGGAAGACATCATCGTCTCGAAACAGATTTCGATAGACCACTTGCAACTGATCCCGCTCTGTGGACGGTCGCAGAAATGCTCGCGTATCCAGTGAAGCCGGCTCCCGAAACCAGTAGCGAAGCCATCTCTCCTACTTTGCAGGCTGCCAGAATTCCGGCTGCGCAGAGAGGGAGAAGAATCAGCGACCAGTAAACGACCGAGGCAAAGTTGTCCAGGGGCGGTGAGTGGCTGAAAGTGGTGACGTAACCCAGACCTACACCGCCCCATATTCGAAGGATGGCTCCCGCAATTGCGGCGTAGAGAGAATAGGTGAGCACCGTCCGAAACCAACCCCAGAAAAGAAAGGCCATTGGCTCGAATACCAGCCAGGGGATGAACATGGGCCCGAGCAGAATAGAGATGGACACGGCCAAGTGTCCCCAGAGAACCTGCGCATAGGTGATGAAGAACAGGGCCATCAGGAGTAGGCCGAAAAGGATGAATGCCACCGATGGAACCGCCTGCGTGACTACGGCATATGCCGTAGCGGGAGACAGGTCTTCGATATCGATCCGCTGCCAGGCCGCCAGAATTGCTCTACCGTGCTGGGTAAACAGGTAGTTGAGTTCAGTGTGCATGCCGGACACGATGTCGGAGACAAACATGTTCTGCAGCCAGATCCCTTGTTCCACCACGATTTGAGGAAAGGTAGAGGCGGTGTGAGGCAGATCCTGAGAGTAGTAGTGCAGCATGGTCTTGGGAATACTCAGAACGATGACGAGCTTCACCATCTCCCAGGGATTGAAAGTGCCGCTGAAGGCTGCCTGCAATCCGGCCCAGCTCACCGCAATGGTGGCAATTGCCAACCACAGTTCGTCGCCCGCCTGGACAATGCTGGGCGAAGCCGCACCCACCACGTCATCCAACACCCTGTCGAGGAATACCTTGAAATTCTGTTGCTGTTCCTCGGGGATAATCGCCGGAACATTGGGATCGATCGATTGTGGCGGACGGAGTTGCATGGGATCGAGTCCTTACTGTGAACCGCCAAAGGCGGAAGGAATCCGGTAGACCAAGCCTTCCCGCAGTCCCTCGGCGCTGGCGGCAATGCCCGCCTGCTGCTTTTCGAATAGAACCTTCCCTGCCTCTTGACGCCGCTCCCACTGCTTCCATTGCTGCCGCCGCTTGAGTTCATCCTGGTAATCTCGAGCGGCTTCCCGGGCAGCCTGAAAGGCCATCAACTGCGCCATGGAGGATAGAAGCTCTCCCTGGGTCGCCAGACCTGTCACCTGGGCCTGAGCCAAGGCGGTATCCGAGACATTGGTGTTGGAACGCAGTTTCTTGAGAGACTCTTGCGCGCTAAACGCGGTTTCGATCAATGCCGTTGCCGAGTCGTCAACCAGGTAGGTGGTCACGCGTCGCTTGTCGGCTTTTTCCTGATCCCGGCGGTAGTGATCCGACACCTGGGCCGTCACCTGGGGATCCAGGTAGCTCAACAGCTCAACGATGTCTTCCTGGTTGGTTTGATATTGATTCAGGATCCTCCTCCAGCTTTCCCGCAACGGTTTGCCGGAGGCCAGCTTCTTGGCAGCGGCAACCAACTCTCTGGCCGACCCCGTGAATTCCGTCTGCCACTGCATCGCCTCCACCACCAGGTCGGTGGGACCCGCGACCAACTCGGAAAAGGACTCCTCGAGAGCTCCGACTTGTCCCAACGCAGCCTCCTTCATGTGGGTGATCTGTTCCCTCGTCTTGGTGAGTTGTTCGGTAAATTGCTTGATTTGGGTGATTTGGTTGGCGATTTGCATTCTCTCGTTCAGTCTTTGAAGGATCTGGTTCACGATCATCTGGGCTCGTTGGGCGGCCGCAACGGGGTCAATGCTGTAGAGGGGGGCGGCGCAGAGGCTGACGAGCAGCACCAGGGATACGATTATCTTTTTCATGGCTGTTCTCTTCCTTTCCTGGGTTTGATTTGGGCACCAGCACATCGGAAGTAAACCAGATTCGCAACCGATGACCGGCCCGGATGGCAATAGTGGGTAGACGATTGAGAAAGCGCTGCAGTAATTGGGTTGCGGCCAAGCCAAACCCCTGGCCGGCCCCGGCTCGAAACCCCTGGATTCCCCCGCCGTAGGGACTGCTTCCCTGCAAGGTGAGTCCCGACAACACCCCTACGGCTCCGGCGGCTGCAAACATCGAAACATAGTGGCGATCGACCTGGTCCTTGAGAGCCGACTCGCCCACCTGGTTGAGTCCCCGGAATTCAAGCGAAATCCATCGCCCGTCGGGTAGAAACAATCGGTCGAAAGTCACGGCCAGCCGTTGCTGGTCAGCGTGAGCGACCTCCCGGGCCGTGCCGACGGCCCGCGCTCCCCGCGGCACCAGGACCCGTTGGCGATCTTGAGAGTAAAACGGCACCGATACCATGGCCAGCACCGGTCCGGGGAAGTCTCCCGAGAGTTGGGTCAACAAGACTCCCTCCAGGAAGGACCCCTGATAAATCCGCTCCCAACCCGGCGGGTCCGAGGGCCGGAATAACCTGGAAGGGCGCGTAGGGTCCACGAAGGACCCTTGGGGAACTGCCGCGGAAGGATCCGGGAGCGCAGGCTTGGCAGGGGCGCCGGGCGGCCCATTCGAACTGGCGCTGAAGGAGTTCAGGGCGGCACTGAGGTCGGCCACAACATCCCGCAGTTCCGATTCATCGGTGGAGGGCGCCGTCGAGACTTGCGCTGCTCGGATTGCAACCGAACCGGACTCCGGCGTGGAGAATTTCCCCTCCGTATCCCGCGCAGATCGGTAGGTTTGAGCCAACGGCCGGGAACGAAGGGATCTGGTTTGCCGCTCCATATCCTCCAGCCGCAGAGTCTCTCGCAGCTTGAGCTCGTCCTCACTCGGACCCGGATCCGAGTCGACAAGCGTCTCTGCGGCTACCCGGAGAACCGGGATCATCGCGGCCTGATTCAGTTCATCCGAGGTTGCGGGCGATGGCGTTTGTCGCTGCGGCCTGTCCAATGCCGCGGCGGCAAGCCGCTGCTCCTGCCTTTGGGTCTCCCTGTCAATGAGAGCACTGAGGTGGCGTTGAACACCTCGGTTTGCGGGTTGTGCGCTCGCATCGGGACTTGCGGCAGGAGCCCTGTTCGTCCTGGTGAACGAATGGGTGAGCATCAGCGCCCCGCACAGCACGGCAATGGTGCCGACGCCGATGCGGGTCATCAGGCTGCCGGGGAGGGCTCCGGCCGGTTTAGAGTGGTTTTGTCTCCACTGAATCATGGTTTTCTGCTATGGCTGTAGTCCCGCATCCACAAACCGCCACTTGGCTCTATTCTTCCCAATGGCAAGCCAGCCATCACCCAATACATGCCGTACCACATAGAGTCCATCCTGGCTGAGGTCGTAGGACACCAGGCTGGGCGATCCATCCTTTAACTCGTATAGCGCCGGGGCTTCCTGTGCCCGACAGCGAAGATAGGTAAATTGACCATCGTGCCAAAGGGCCTCCACCAGGAACGGCCGCTCAAATGCCCGCTTCTCGAGACGGTACGGCCACTTCAAGCGAGCCGGATAGCCAGAGCGAAATTGGTCGATAGTCTTGGCGGCCTCTTGCTTTGCCTCGTCAACCCGGGCTTCCGCATCAGTCTTGGCGGCCAGCGCGGCCTCGTTTGCTTGCCGAGCCACGTGCTGGTATCCCTCTACCATGCTGCGGGAAACGAACGCCGGCTTGTGCGGCGACTCGGCAGCACGGCCGGCCCCACCTGCGATTCTTTCGATACGAACCACAAGGTGAGGAGACTCGGCGCCTTCACTCGCCAGAAAGGCGTATATCCGACCGCTGGCGCATACCAGCGTCACGTTGGTGCGCACACCTGTAGCGATGGGTTTGAGATAGGCCAGGTTGGCGGCCCCGCTAAGGTGCCAATAGTCGGAGTCGCCGACCACGAAGTCCAGGATGTTCTCCGTTTTCGGGAGAACCAGCACGGTCGTATGTCGAATCTTGGTCCGGATCTCGATAATTTGATCCTGCCGGTCCTTGATTCGAAGCACGCCACTTCCGGTCGCGAGGCCTGACAGCAACGTGCAGCAGACCACCACGAACGCCACGGTTTTAGCCGGGATTCTCCTGGGAAGCCTTGCATTCACCCTGCCACCCCCTCGGATAACCGTTCAATGCCCTGTTCCAACCCGAATCGCTGGATGAATTCTCCCCGCTTTTCCGCATCCGGCGGCGAGGAGGTATACAGCCAATAACTCTTTGGATCCACGTTCAGCCGCAGCACTCCGGTTGAATTGGGCCGCCTCAGGTAGAGCTCCCTCTTGGGAACCAGTTCTCTGATGAGTTCAAGCTCCCGTTCATTGAGCCGAAACACCTGGCCGGCCTGAGAGGGCAAATCCGGGTTGGCCAGAAATATCTTGGTCGGCATGGACTCCAGGAGTGGTTCGGCGCCAGCCGTTCCGGTGATATCCACTGCCGACTGGGTGGCCATGACCAGGGCGGCATTGCGCTTGCGCCAGGTTTTTGCAGATTCGGCCAAATAAGCCACAACGGCGGGATCGCGCAGATAGCGCCAGGCCTCGTCCACTACCATGAGCTTCACCCGGGCGATGTCGGCGGGGTCTTCCAGCTCCAGGCGCAGGCGCTCCAGCAGGTAGAACAGGGCTGCTTCGCAGAGGTCTTCATGTTCCGCCGCTCCGGCCAGATCGATGACCTGCCAGTCTTTCAGATCGAGATCCTCCCCGGCGGCGGAGTGGTCGAAGTAGCCTGCCCAAGCTCCATCGCCATGCCAGCGCGACATTGCCGGCCACATCTTGCTGGGAAGGGCTCGCACCAGGGCGCTCAAGGTGCGCCGTTCCGGAGAAAACAGATAGAGGTCCTGGATGCGGCTGCGAATTTCATTGGTATCGTCACCTTCCACTGTCCACCCGCCCAGTCGCAACAGCCGAACCATCCAACCCGTGAGGAATTGAACGGTTCGCTCAGTGGGAGGCAAGGAAAACGGCCTAAGCTGAAAAGCAGGATTGAGCGCTCCAGACGGAGCCATCTCCAGGTAGCTTCCCCCCAGGAAGGCCGTAAGCCAACGGTAGGACCCACCCAGGTCGAGTATCAAGACCCTGGGATGGTACTGAAGCGCCGAGACCAGCAGGAAATTCAGCAGGAACGACTTGCCGCTTCCGGTCGCCCCGAGCACCAGCGTGTGACCCACGTCACCGGCAAAGAGGTCAAAGTGATAGGGGGTGTTCCAACGGGTTTCGAGAACCGCTAACGCCGGGCGCTGCAGGTGCCTGCTGGTCGAGAGTCCGACGGGAGGGCCGAAGATGGGAGCCAGACAGGCGGCCAGTCCGGCGGAGCTGAACAGGGTGCGAACCTGACGCTTCCTGGGCTGAGCCGGCCAGCGGCAGAACCAGGCGGGCAACTGCCCGTACCCCTCCCGGATGACTTTGGCGTCATGGGAGGAGAAGATTCGCCGCACATCGCCGTCCAGGAGTTCGATCTTCTCCAGGTCTCCGTGCAGCGCAATACAGAGAGCCATTTCGCCATAGGCAATCCCGTCGGCTTCGAGCTCTACCAGCGCTTCGCCGAGCCGCTCGGATTCGACGTCGGCGGCCGAGTCGACCATTGCCGTGTCCGTTCCCTCTTTCTCCTGCATGTGAGCTGCCAGGGAATAGCGCTTGGCGAAATAGTGTCGGCGGGCCGATCGCATTCTTTTCCGAGCCTGGTCCAATTCGAGAGGCCTCCATTCCAGGGAGGCCGTCAGAGTGGCGTCCAGGCAGTAGAGATCGTTGAGCAGATTGGCCGAGGCTTCGCCGGGAGGGGACAACAGGGAGTAGAGAATGACCGGCTCGCCATCCAGGCGCAGATGGCGGCGTTCCGCCTCCAACTCGGAAAGGGCCAGACGCCAATTCAGGCCGCTTCCGGTGGCCCCGTCCCAGGGGATGCCGGGACGGTTGATCAACTCGCTCAACAGGCGCGATCCGGCCTCGGGAGGCAGCAGCTCAATGGGAGTGAGATCGTCCACCAGCGCCCGATGGGCTTGAACGAGCTGACGAAATCGATCGGCGGCGGTTTGAATGGCGGAATAGAGGTAGGCCGATTCAGGGGTTCTCCCCCGGCGAGCCAGCCAACTGCGGGCGTAGGATATCCAGCCGGAATCCCGATTGACGGCAGACCTCAACTGCGGGTCATGGCACCATACCAGGAAGGTCTGCATCTCCCGGACTCGACTCGCCAGGAACAGGCGTCTCTGATGCTGGGAAAGTTTGCCGATGTCGCTGTCGAGCTGCCGGATCTCATTCAACCGACTGGGCCGGCGAAGGAGATAGAAGTAAAGCCGGGTACACGGACCCACGTCGGAAAGCAACTGCTGCCAGCGGTCCAGCACCCGATCCAACTGCTCGGGCCGTCGTCCGTCGATTTCCATGGGCGCCAACCGGCCAACGGTCAGAAGCTCACCGGCGCGCGTGAGGCAGGTTTGCGCGTCCGGCAGCCACCCCCAATAGGGGATCTCTTCGGCGAGCGCTCCCGATCTGTCGTAGTCCCAGGTTTCAGCACTCATGTTCATCGAGGTCACCTACCGGAGATCCAGATACCAGGGCGATTCGGTCCATTTGCCGGGGTCGTACCGCACTTTGAACCGGGATGCTTCCCGCAACAGGCTCAGCATATTGGGGTCCTTCTTCCAGGCCAGCCGGCCAACGCCAAGCAGCAATGCCAGGACGAAGATCGCCGCCAGCAGCGAGTCGCCGGCATTCCAAAGCGCCACTGCCAGCGTGGCGCTCAAGAGAAACCAGCGCCGTTCCACACCCAGAATCATCAGCGGACGGCTCAACACCGGATAACCGTTCCATCGACGTTTTCCTGTCATTTCGCGGTCACACCCCAAACAGCCATTTCATGAAATTGGCAGCCCCCAGCGCCATGCCCAGCCCGAAAATGGTGCCGGCCATGGCTCTCTTGGATCCGCCTTCACCGTAAGCAAACATCAAACCGCCAACCACAATGGCGATGAGTGACAGTCCCTTCGCCAAGGGCCCTGTAAACGTTTTTGCCAGCTCGTCGACAGCCATGACCCACGGGCTCGTTCCGGTCCCTTGAGCCAGCAGGACACTCTCTTGAAGCAGTAGCAGCAGCGTTGGGAGCCCCCGGCGAAAAGGGGCGCAATTGGACACAATACGGCACACACCGGAGACAGTCGGCATAACGACCTCCGCCGTTCTCTTTCGGCAAGATCTGGTTTGGAAACTGTAGATTGCTGCTCGGAGGGAGTGAGTGAAACTTACAATGACTCTCGACGGGATTGCAACCAAAATTTTCAGGAAGCCAGTGCCGGCTGGCAATTGTTGTCAATACCGGCTAAACTGTTGGTCCCTTGATCGGGCTCAGCCCGAAAGCGGCGATCAACAGGACCTCTGTTAGTAATCCTTCCAAGGTCTCGCCTCAACCAATCCCTCTTACCCTTCACTGTTGTCCGGGTCGGAAACTACGGCCCTGCCGTACAGGGTCTGCCTGTGCGCGTACGGCGGAGAAAAAAATATTGATGTCTAGTTCCGTATCTACTGCTTCGACCGGTTTCGACCGGTTCGAACTCCATGAATCCCTGGTTCGCGGCATTCGCGGCATTGGTTTCGACAATCCCTGGCCGATCCAACTGGAGACTATTCCCGCGGGTCGCGCCGGTCGCGACGTGCTGGGCCTGGCTCAGACCGGCACCGGCAAGACGGCGGCCTTTGCGCTGCCGCTGCTCGACCGGCTTCTCGAGGAGCGCCGCCCGGACCCTCGAGCTCTGGTGCTCGCTCCCACGCGCGAGCTGGCCACTCAGATCGCGGCTGAGATCCGCGCCCTGTCCAAGTTCACGCGCCTGAAGACCATCACGGTCTATGGCGGCGTTTCGACGCGCAGCCAGATCAACTCGCTGCGCCGGCGCCCGGAAATCATCGTGGGCTGTCCGGGACGCGTGCTCGACCTGCTCGGGCAGCGAGTGCTCCGCCTCGGCCAGGTGGAAACGCTGGTCCTCGACGAGGCCGACCACATGTTCGACATGGGTTTCTTGCCCGACATTCGCAAGATTCTGGCTGCGATGCCCGAGCGGCGCCAAAACCTGCTGTTTTCGGCCACCATGCCGCGAGAGATTCGTCGACTGGCGGACGATTTGTTGACGAATCCCCACGTGGTCGAGCTGGCCGGCACCGCCCCGGTCGCCACCGTCGATCACGGACTGTACATGGTCGGGGAGGGGCGCAAGAGAGGCCTGCTTGAGCACCTGCTCACCGGAGACGATTGCGACTCGGCCATTGTCTTCACTCGAACCAAGCACCGGGCCCGGCGATTGGCCGATCAGTTGAGCCGGGACGGACACCGGGCCGTAGGTCTTCAGGGATCCATGTCCCAGTCCCAGCGCGATCACGCCATGTGGGGGTTCCGCACCCGTCGCTTCAATATCCTGGTAGCCACGGACATCGTGGCTCGGGGCATAGACGTGAGCGGTGTCTCCCACGTGATCAACTTCGATGTGCCGAACACTCCGGAAGCCTACACCCACCGCCTCGGACGTACGGGCCGTGCGGAACAAGAGGGTATCGCTTGCACCTTCGTCACCGGTATCGATCACGGCTGGGTTCAGGCCACCGAACGCATGATCGGCGCACCGATCCCGCGTCGCAAGGTCGTCGGCTTTGAGCCCGATGTCTCCGAGCGGTCCACGCGCCCTCCCCGGCCCTATGGTCATAACGCGCGTGGCAGGCGGCCCGGCGGAGAGTCGCCCAATCGTGGGCGTCGTTCCAACTCCTCCAGCCGCAGGCGCAGTGGCAACCGGAATCACGTCCCTTGGAGTGACCGCTTGACGAGTTTGATGGGTCAGGGTAGCGAGAATCGCTGACGTTTCTTCCGGCTCTCTCTTTCTCCTCCCGGAGTTTGCGAGCAATCGCTTCCTGCGTGGACCGGTTCTTGGGGAGGCTCTCATCACCTGCGAATGCACGCTGGAAGTGGACGGTCTTTCGCGGAATTAGTCGCCTCCGCACCACGTTCTTGAGCCGCTCGGGATTGCTATTGCGTCTTCAGGGTGTTGTTGAGACACTAGCAGCCCTGTGATGGACGATGAGTGTTGGAAACAGCCGGAGGAACGCCATGAAGATCGTTGCCAGGGGGACCTTGCACCAGGGGGACGTGGGAAGCAACCGGGCCGTCGCAACCTTTCCCATGGTGTTGGGACTGAAGGACGGGAGGGTGCTGGCCACCTACAAGGTGGGGCCCAACAAGGACTCGGATCGGGCCACCGTGGAACTCTGCTGGTCGGAGGACCTGGGGCAGAGCTGGACGGAACCGACCACACTGGAGTCTCCCAGGATCGGGGGGAAGAAGGGTTCGCTCTGGGTGGCCTATCCCACCCAGCTCTCGTCCGGGCGCCTGGTGCTCGTCTCCATGTGGGTGGACCGCGAATCCTTCCCGGGCTCCAAGATCTTTCATTCCGAAACCGAGGGCTGCCTGCCCATGACGGTGCTGTGGTCGGAGTCGGACGACGGCGGCCGGAGCTGGAGCCCCTGGCGCGTCATCCCCACGCCGGACGAGCTGGGGCCGCCCAGCGTGACCAGCCCCCTGATGGAGCTGGCCGGCGGCAGGCTGGCATTGAGCGTGGAGACCAACAAGCCCTACCTGGACGCTTCCAAGTGGTATCAGCGGGTGGTCTATCTCTATTCTGAGGATGAGGGGCGGTCCTGGAGCGCCCCCCACACGGTGAGCCAGGACCCGACCGGCAGGATGTTCAACTGGGACCAACGGGCGGGAGTGGCCCCCGACGGGCGCATCGTCACCTTCACCTGGTATTTCGACAGCCAGGAGGGAAACTACCTCAACATCCAGCGCCGCATCAGCCTGGACGAGGGCCGGAGCTGGTCGGACCCCGAGGACCTGGGTTTCAGCGACCAGGCGGCCACCCCCGCCATCCTGCCCGACGGCAGAACGGTGCTGGCCTGGGTGGACCGGTTCGGCACCCAATCCATCCGGGCCCGGCTGGCGCCCGCCATTGACGCCGCTTTCCCGTCCGAGACCGAGATCGTCATCTACGACCACGCGGCCGTCCTCAGAAGCCGCCCCTCCGCCGGAGTGAACATGGCCGACACCCTGGACGTCATGAGCGACTGGAGCTACGGCCTGCCCTACGCCACCGTCCTGTCCAACGGGGAGGTGCTGCTGGTCTACTATGCGGGGCTCACGGAACGGATGGACGTGAAGTGGGCTCGCATGTCCTGCTGAGGACGTTCACCAGCGCTTGCGCCGGGCCGGGCTTGGGCGGCCCCCAGCGGGTCAGAAAGCGCTTGAACCTGCGGGAGTGGTAGGACTTTCCCTTTTCCAGCTTGGCGGTGTCTGGCTTCGGTGCACACCCAAGCCAGTAAGAGGCGAGGGAGGTTGCCGAATGGCAACTTGTACCCGGGTGTCGCAATTTCGATCAACGTGTAGGGGCCGTTTCGGCGAACATACGGTACGTCAGCTGCGTTCACGACTAGATTCCTCCGGAATGCGAAACAATCCGTGGGGTCATCATCAGACTACCTTATTCTCAGTGGATCGCTCTGCCTGCTTCAGCACGAGCTGAGTTGCGTCTTCGGCCAGATCTGGGGGGTAGCCGTACTTTGCCAGCAGTCGGCGAACATTGCGCCTAAGCCTCGCCCGTACCGACTCGCGCTGCGTCCAGTCGAGCTTGGGCATGTTCTTTACCATTTCGGTCAGTTTCCGGGCCATGAGACGCAGCGTATCGCTCTGCATCGCTTCTCTAGCTGAACTGTTCTCCGCCAGGGCGTCGTAGAAAGCAGTTTCCTCGGCGCTTAGGCCGAGTTCTTCGCCGTGCCGCTGTGCCTCCCGCAGGCGCTTCGCCAAGTCGATAAGCCGCGAGATCATCTCGGCGGTGTTGATTGCCTTGTTCGTATAGCGCAGCATCGCCTCTTCGAGTGCCTCGCGAAACCTTCGGCTCTGGACAATGTTCGTGCGCTCCGTAATGCGAATCTGGTCATTGAGCAACTTACGCAGCGTCTCCAAGGCCAGGTTCTTTTGCTCCAACGCCGCCACTCGACCGAGGAATTCATCGCTGAGTATGTCGAGGCGGGCTTCAGACAACCCTGCGGCGGCGAACAGGTCAACCACTTCGTCGGCATCGATCGCGCCGCCGATCACCTGTCGCACGGCGGCGTCGATGTCGCGTTGCCGAGCGCGACCGGCGCCACCGCCGGTATCGTCGGCCAGTCGTTTGCGAATCATCGCCATCACGCGCTGGAAAAAGGCGAGGTGAGGCGTGATGGTCTCGGTCTCCGGGCGCGGAACCGCCAGCGCGAAGGCCGCCGACAGTTCCTTTACCATTGTGCGCAGGCGCTTCCAGCCGTCGTTCTGCCCAAAGACGTGATCGATCGCGCGTAGATACACTGGAAGCACGGCTTGCGGTTTGGCGTCGAGCGCCTGCTCGTAGTCGCAACCGTGGAAGAAGCCACGAAGTTTCTCGAATGCCGCTTGCATGGCAGGCACAGCCTCGTTCTGTACCTTCCTGACGGCCTCACCCGTGCCGCCGGCTTGGGTGTAGGTCGCGAGCGCATCTGCCAACTGGTCGGCCAGGCCCAGCAGGTCCACGATCAATCCACCGGGCTTGTCGCCATAGACACGATTCACGCGCGCGATGGCCTGCATCAGGTTGTGCCCGGCAAGTGGCTTATCGAGATACATGGTATGCGCCGGCGGGCAGTCGAAACCGGTCAGCCACATGTCACAGACGATCACCAGGCGCAGGTCGTCATGGGGGGCCTTGAAGCGTTCCGCCAGACGCTTGCGAGCGGCCTTGGTACGCACATGGTTCCTGAGCGGCTCGGGATCTTCGTTGGTGCCGGTCACGACCACCTTCATCGCTCCCCGTTCGTCGTCGGCGTCGTGCCAGTCCGGGCGCAGGGTGCGGATGGCCTCGTAGAGCCGCGCGGCGATGTCGCGGCTCATGGTCACCACCATCGCCTTGCCTTCCATGGCGGCGCGGCGCGTCTCCCAATGTTCGACGATGAACGCCGCTAAGCGTTCGATGCGGTCCTGGGCTCCGACGAGGGACTCCAGCGGTACCTGCACGGTGTCCTCTGTCCCTTCCCCACCGCGTTCGGGGTTAGAAACGTACTTAACCTTTTCCTCGGCGACGCGCGCGCCTTCCTCGTCCACTTTCAGCTTGATGATCCGGGATTCGTAGTAGAGCGGCCGTGTGGCGCCGTCCTCGACGGCTTGGCGGATGTCGTAAACGTCTACGTACTCGCCAAAGACGTGAATCGTGTTTCTGTCGTCGCGCTCCAGCGGTGTGCCGGTGAAGCCGACGAAGGTGGCGTTCGGCAACGCCTCGCGCATCCAGCGCGCGCCGCCCTCGACGAAGCCGTACTGGCTGCGATGGGCCTCGTCGGCCATAACGACCACATTCGAGCGCTCCGAGACCACGCCGTGCGCCTCGGCGAACTTCTGGATCGTCGTGAACACCACTCCGCCCGCCGCGTGGTCGAGCAGCACCTTGAGATGCTCCCGGCTTACGGTCTGGACCGGGTCCTGCCGAAGCAGTGCACGCCCGGCGGCGAATGTATCGAAGAGCTGATTGTCCAGATCGTTGCGGTCGGTGATCATGACGATCGTCGGATTGGTCATGCGCGACTCTCGGATCAGTCCCCCGGCCAACATCAACATGGTCAACGACTTGCCCGAACCCTGGGTGTGCCAGATCACGCCCCCGCGACCGTCGCCCGTGCCGGACGGCGGCTTGAGACGCGCAAGTACTCTGTCGCGCGCCTTGCGCACCGCGCGGAACTGGTGGTAGCCCGCGATGTTCTTGGTGATCTCGCCACGCTGGTCCTCCTCGAAGGTGACACAGGTCCGGAGGTAATCGACCAACGTCCGCGGATCGAACAGGCCCCGGATCAATGCCTCCAGCGTAGGCGCGCCGCCACCTTTACGATCGTCGATCGGGCGCCAGGGCATGAAGCGGCTGCGGCCGCTGGTGATCGAACCGACGCGGGTCAGCAGGCCGTCCGAGACGACCAGCACCAGGTTCGACACGAACAGGTCGGGGGCGGTCCGCATGTAGCGTTCGAACTGGTCGATGGCCACGCCCAGGTTTGCCTGGGTGTGGGTCGGGTCTTTCAGCTCGATCACCGCGACCGGCAGTCCGTTCAGGAACACTGTCAGGTCCGGGCGGATGATCTTGCCCGACGCTCCGGCGACGCTGAACTGGCGCAGTACCAGTAGATCGTTCGCGGCCGGGTTGTCGAAATCGACCACTCGGGCACGGGCGCCGCGGGGCTCCCCGCTCTCCGCCTCGCGGTACTCTACCTCGACGCCGTCGGTGACCAGCGTGTGAAACCAGCGGTTGTTCTGGACCAGCGTCGGGTGCGGCGGGCGCGAGAGGGTGCGTACGACCTCTTCGATGCTGTTGGGTGGTAGATCGGGGTTGAGACGACGAAGAACGCCGCTCAGTACCGTAGTCAGAATCACCATTCCCGATCTGAATTGACCCTCTTCGGTCAGCTCGGATGCCGACATGACGGGAATCCTGACAGACTCAAACCACGCAGCTGCAGCGAGTTCTGCAGTCAGTTCATCCATCGGAGTCCTCTGATATGCTCTCGCCTTCCCCTATCTCCTCGGTCTCCGCTTCGGATCGGTTTCTGAACTCCACAAGGCTCTTATGATAGGCCAAGCGATCCTGATGGTGAAGCGCCTGACTCGCACTGATCAGAACCTCTTCGATCTCGATGTCTGAGTACTTGGCGTCAAGAAATCTGTCGAAGTCTGGCTGAACTCCGAATCTCAAGAAGTTGATCGGGTCGCGTCCGATTTGCTCTTGATGTAGCCGGAACATAAGCCCGACAGCCGCATCGACCGCTGTCGCGGTCAGCATCGCATAATCAACAGAAAGCACAGATTCCATTGCATCGCGACCATGTGGTCCGACACCCTGGCTCTTGCGCAAGGCCACGACACCGTCAACCAGCGAGTTCAGTCCCCGCAGGATACTGGCAACGCCATGTTCAGCTTCCTTGTCGTCGGGGTTCAGATTTGTCAGTTGCAATGTCTTGATTACCTGCCTCATGAGCCAGTTCGGCTTGGGATTCGGCGTGATCTCGATGCCGCGGTCCGTGAGTATCGTGACGCATACGGTTTCCAGTAAACCTCGGCAATGTGTGAATGCAATACCGGGTTCATCCTGGATTGTGCGTTCGATGACCTCGACCGCAGGTCTCAACGATGTTGAAGCTGGATACCGTTCGAAGAGTTGGCGACAACCATGGAGTACAACGGGTCGGTCAGGACTCACCATCGGCTCCTCCATCCACCCGCACCCGCACTTCGCCGGACAGCAACTTCGGAAGGAGCGCGTCGCGCATCGCCGCCAGCTTCCGCGATTCGATCATAAACTGGCCGAAGAGATCGTAAATCGGGCTAATCACTTCGTTCGCTTCATGAAGAACCTCATTCGGAGGCACGACGACCGGCGTTTCTTGAAGGTGTCCACGCTTGATGTGCCCCATCGTTGTTGCCTTGCTTGACGCGATGGCGCGGAACCACGGCAGGTGCTGCCGAATCCAGTGAAAGCAAAACCAACTCGGGTAGCGCGAAGAAGTGACCTTGAACAGGTGCTGATTCAGCGCGCCCCTGCCGCCGAACCAGAACTCGGCTTCGAGGGTGCCGGACCACGAGAACAACAGATCACGATCACCGATCACATACTGCTCGGGCACATCGCCGTTCGCCCAGGCGGCGCCTTCTACTAAACCCTTGCGGAGTTGGGCGATCTTGATCACTCGCAAGTCTTCGCCATCACCGCGAGGCGGGTATTTCTGAAGTGCCAGTCCGTTCAGAAAGGTCGCGATCGTTGCGATCCCCTTCACCCGCCACCCCTCCGGCACGAGGCCGATCTCGGAATCGACGCAGCGGCTGGGCAGGGCGTCGAAGACGGGCTGGGGCACAGAGGGGAAGGAGGCTGCGCCAGCAGCCTTGGCCTTCACTGGCTCGAAGCATACGAACCACGCCTGGAAGATCGCACGCGCCAGCTGCTCCAGCGCCCGCGCCGTCCGCTGATTCTGCTCGATCTTGTCATCGAGCGCGCCGAGGACACTGGCAATAGCGCGTTGTTCGTCGATTTCGGGCAGAGCAACATTTAACTGCCGCTGCGCCGTGAGGCTGACGTAAGCCGCCATGTCGGTTTCATTGCTTCGCGCCATCCACTGGTCTGTGAATGCGCTGGAGCGCATGAAGCAGTGCAGGAATCGCCGATCAAGGCGTGTTTCATTGAGCGTCCTCCAGAACGTGGTCTGCGGCGAACAGACAAAGGGAGGGGCGTCGAGCGGGACGAGTGCGAGCTTCCCAACCGTGCCCTTGTGGGAGAAGAGTACATCGCCGCCTTGGCCAACGCCCTTACGGATCCGCGCTAGGGCTTGGTCGTTTATCCGCTGCGCTGAGTCGAAGAGCACTCTTCCGTCATCCATATCTGCTGCCCGAATGAACGCATACTCTCCTCGGCCGAACTCATCACTGCGCGGACGGTACTCACCGTGATTGCCGTCCTCGATGAGCAAGGTCCCTTCATCCTGGAGCTCAAGGACTGAGCGCATGGGCCACCTAGTCGGCATCATTCCTTAACACGTAGCAACTGTTCACGGACCACGGCCACCAGTCGCTCCCCTTTCCCAAAACACTCTTCCAACTCCACCAGCAGCCGGGGGTACTTCTGCGCGAACGGTTCGCCGTCGTCCTCTTGCTGCTCGGCGCCGACGTAGCGGCCCGGGGTGAGTACGAAGGCGTGCTTGCTGATTCCCGCAATCGTATCTGCTTTGCAAAAGCCGGGAATGTCGCTGTACGCCCACTCACCATGCTGCGCTTCGACCCACCACTCCGGTGCGGGTTCGCCGCGCCACTGGCGGAAGGCGTAGAGGATGCGGCCGAGGTCGGAATCGAAGTTCGGGTCACCCATGCCGTCGGCCAGCATGCCTTTGCCGTCGTCGCCTCCGGTAAGCACGCGCAACGTGCGGGTCTGCATCGTCCCGAGCTTGCGCGCATCGATGAAGAGCGTCTCGCCCTTGCGGTCGCGCCCACCGTGCCTGAGGTTCCTGCCGGTCTTGTCGCGGGTGAGGAACCAGAGGCAGGCGGGGATGCCGGTGGTCAGGAAGAGTTGGGCCGGCAGTGCGACGATGCAGTCCACGAGGTCGGCCTCGACGATGCGCTGGCGGATTTCGCCTTCCCCGCCGGAGGCGGTGGAGAGCGAGCCGTTAGCCATGACGAAGCCGGCGACTCCGCCCCCGTGGCCGTTGGGCGGGGCCATGTGGTGGATGAAGTGCTGAATCCAGGCGTAGTTGGCATTGCCGACGGGTGGCGTGCCGTAGCGCCAGCGCACGTCGTCGGCCAGCAGCTTGCCCGACCAGTCCGAGATGTTGAACGGCGGATTGGCGAGGATGTAGTCGGCCTTGAGGTCGGGGTGCAGATTGCGCAGGAAGCTGTCGGCGGGCTGAGAGCCAAGGTTGGCTTCGATGCCGCGGATGGCCAGGTTCATATGCGCAAGCCGCCAAGTGGTGGGATTGGATTCCTGGCCGAAGATCGAAATGTCGGTCTTCTGCCCGCCGTGGGCTTCCACGAAACGCTCGGACTGCACGAACATGCCCGCCGAGCCGCAGCAGGGATCGTAGACGCGGCCCTCGTACGGCTCGAGCATCTCGACCAGCAGTCGCACAATGCAGCGCGGCGTGAAGAACTCGCCGCCGAGCTTGCCCTCGGCCTGCGCAAACTTGCCCAGGAAGTACTCGTAGACGCGACCAAGCGTGTCGCGAGCTTTGGCGCGATCATCCTTGAAGCCGATATCGGCGATTAGGTCGATCAGTCCCTTCATCTTTTCCGGCGCGATGCCGCGGCGGGCGTAATCGCGCGGCAGCTTTCCCTTGAGGTTCGGGTTGTCGCGCTCGACGGCAAGGATGGCGTCATCGATCAGCGTGGCGATGTCGGACCGCGCGGCCTGGTTCTGGAGGTTCTGCCAGCGTGCCTCGGGTGGCACCCAAAAGACCCGCTCGGCGGTGTACTCGTCGCGGTTCTCCAGCAGGCTTTCGAGCTGAGTCCCGCTGATGCCTTCGGCTTCCAGTTCCCCCTTGAGCTCGCCGCGCCGCGCTTCAAAGGAGTCGGAAATGTACTTCAGGAAGAGCAAGCCGAGGACGACGTGCTTGTACTCGGCAGCGTCGATCTGACCGCGCATGGCGTCGGCCGACTTCCAGAGGATTTCGGCATAGTCCAAGTCGGTGGTGGTCACGTCATTGTTGGTCATGCCGGTTTCAGCCCTCATTTCTTCGGAGGTCGACCGCCTGGCCACAGCGGTCGGTACATGTACCACGGGAACTGCAGCATATTAACCGAATCGCGTCAAAGACGCACACCGTTCGCCCATTCCTGCCATAGTCCGTGGGAGCTGGACATGATAGCTGACCCGTGTTTAGCGGGTAGAAGGCCCACTAAAGTTCTCAGAGACCTAAAACAACGATTGACGGTGCAACCACAAGCATGAATTGAGAGGAACGCCGGAAAACCATCCACGTCCTTAAGTCGGACACCGTTCGAGAGGAGCAGGCCCCAACGATCCGGTTGAATGGCTTGGACGACGCAATCGATGCGGTCAGCGGGCAGAATTCTGACTGCGAGGCACGCTAATGGTCGTGGCAGGGCACCGATGACCCGACGCTTCCCCGCTTGTTCCGCTACATCAACTCGATGTTGACGCGGCGCCCGACTATTGCGGCGGCCCGTTCCAGGCTGCCGAGCGTGATGTCGTTTTTCGGATCGAGCAGCCGGTCCACCTGGCTGCGGCTCGTCTTCAGCAGCAGCGCCATCTTGCTCTTGGAGATTTTCTTCTTCTTCATGGCCTCCGCGAGTTGCCACGCGACGACTTCCTTGATGGCCTGCGCCTGCGCTTCCTCGAAGATGCCCTCCTCCTGGAGGAAGGCATCGATGCTGGATCCCATATGCTTCTTGCTCATCGTTCCAACTCCGTCCGACGCCTGCGCGCCATAGATAAATCCGGATCCGGTAGAAGATCAGCGGGATTTTCTGTGGCTTCGGCTCGTCGGCCATCCTGCACCTTTCAATGTACAGTGAACCATATAATGTACATTTCTGCAAGCTGCGGCGGTCACGCGCCGTGATGGTCGGACTTGAGGAGTAAAGGTTGGCAACTGTTTCCTATCGCGTAGATGTGTCAGACCATTCCTGGAGGGCCAACTCTGGAACATTCGATGGTGAAAAGTAGAAAGCCGCAAAGAATCAAGCAACTGAGAGGATGGACGCCGCGGGTATCGACCTTCGGACTTGCCTGAAACAACCCTGTTTCACCCTCGGATGATCTGCCCGACAGGGCAGGGGCCTCGCTTGCCTGAAACAACCCTGTTTCACCCTCGGATGATCTGCCCGACAGGGCAGGGGCCTCGCTTGCCTGAAACAACCCTGTTTCTTCACCTTCGAATGATCCGCCCCGTCGTGGGGGGCGGGGGCCTCGCTTGCCTGAAACAACCGAAAAAAGACAAAAGGAAAAGAGTGATCCACGAAGACACACGAAGGACCACGAAGGGCCACTAAGGCATTGAGGTGAACCGCGACGGGATGGTCGATTACTGATTGAGCCTTTTGCAAAATTCGGGAGCGGGACCCTTGCCGGGGATGGCCACAAAAGGCACAAAAACACAAAAAGAGCAGAACACTGAAAGCCTGCAAGACGTTGACTCCCGAACCCGTCGCACAAGTTCCGCGCTATCTGCATACATCCGGTCAACCCGTCGCCATGGGGATCAACTTCGGATTGCCAAGACTCGAAATCACGAAATTCGTTTTGTGACTTTTGTGCTTTTTGTGGTGAACTCCCCTTTTTCACCAAGTCGCACCCGACTATTGAAATAGGCAGAACATCACGATTGCCGCCAAAATGACCTGTCCCACTGCCAATATTGCAAGAGGCTCTCTCGCATGATCTGCACGCCACGGCTGCGGCCCGGCAACCCGACACGCTCTCTTGAGGAGCAAGAGTGAATGGGAGAACGCCCACCCGGGAGCGCGGGCGTCTCGCCCGCATAGGACTTGGCACCATAGTAGCGAACCCTGCAAAGGCCGGTTTGGTGCTCTGTTCGAAGGAATGCCCCTGGATCGCAGGCTGCTTGCACGAATAAGGTTGCGGGCGGGACGCCCGCGCTCCCGGGTGGCTCCCTCCCATGACGCCGGGATATCAAGGTCACGATATCGCAGATACATTCGGGCCCGGTTGGTCATTGAAGGGGGTCCATCCCTATTCGTGTCCATTCGTGGTTCGTCTTTAAAAACGATCGGCAGTTTCTTCCTCGTATGATCCGCCCCGTCGTCGGGGGCGGGGGCCGGACTTGCCTGTGAGCCCGCTTGTCCTGCTGAGGATCGTCACCAGCGCTTGCGGCGGGACGGGTCCGACTTGGGCGGCCCCCAGCGGGTCAGAAAGCGCTTGAACTTCCGGGCGTGGTAGGACTTTCCCTTTTCCAGCTTGGCGGTGTCCTGCGAGTGCAGAAGCTTCCCCCGGCCGTCCAGCACGAAGAAGTGCGGATAGCCGGCCACCTCGGGGTAGCCTGAGAGCACCTCTTCGTTCTCGTTCTCCGGGCTGTAGTTCACCTTGACCACCACGAAGTTCCGTTCCAGCAGGGCGTTCAGCTTCTTGTTCGCCTCCAGGTAGTCGTCCAGCCGGTGGCACCAGCCGCACCACTCGCCCCCGACCTCGATCAGCACGTGCCGTTTCGAGCGCCTGGCCTCGGCCACGGCGGCGGCGATGTCGGCGGCGGCATCGCGTTCTGGGTCGTACTGCAAGACCGGATGGTATGCGGGTGCAGCCTGCTCGGCGGCGAACGCAGGCAGTAGAAGTGCGAGCATCGCCGGAAGCGCGAATAGTGCGGACCGGATCGGCCTTGTAATCACGAAAATCCTCCTGGACTTCCCCCACACCCTGGCGGGCGGATCATTCGCGAGTGAAACAACGCATCTTCATGGCCTGTCGGGAATAAGGGCCCTGTCGTGGCAAACCGGTTTTCTACTGATTGAACATGGATGCACAGGATAAACAGGATAAACGGCACGAGAGGCTGTGCCACAGGAAGCAGACCCGCTGGATGATCGAGTGGGTGTTGGAAGTAATCCAGGAGCAAAGGAGCGGGTTTTGGGAGATTCGTGTTGGAACTGAGGCGATGGTTGAACTCATGACGGTGGAAATTCTCGCCCAATAATCCTGTCCATCCTGTGCATCCATGTAAATTAGCCGTCTGACTATGCTTGACTTTGAACGGATGTTCCGCCACCCGGCTCAAGGCGTTGTTTCAAATAAACATCATTGCGTCGGCTTGTGCTTCACTTGGGCTTACAGGCATTTGCTGCCGCCGCCTACGCGGCTCGATACCCATACGCGACGTTTCCCATGGGCTGGCGCCCACGGCTAAGTGCTGCCGCGGCTTCGCCGCTCTCAAGGAAGCCGGTTTAAGCAGCATATTCTCAGGCAAGCGGCCTACCGGATCAGGATGTTGCTGGCATACTGTCCCGTTTTGCCGTCGATCGTGATTTCCGCGACCAGCCTGAATTCGCCGGGAGCCGACGGCGTATGGGCGCAGAGTTCTCCGACCGTTTCCGTTCCCTCGATGTCGTCCCATTCGGCCTCCGGACCGGCTCGGGTCTGCCACTTCGATTGGAGGACGGCGAGGTGGGTGGAGTCGATGAACACGTTTTCGACCGCGATGCAGTCACTGCTCGAAACGGGACCGAACCTGACCCGGCCGGGTGAAACGGTGAGCATTTCCAGTCGCACGAATCGATCGGCGCCGACTCCGATGCGCTCGAAGATGAGGAGTCCCGCCTCTTCGGTGCTGAGGTAGGCGTGCCGGCCATCGGGACTCGCCACAAAGGCTCGTGTATGGCCGAACTCGGGGATGGGGTTGTCGAACCGATCCGGCTGCCAGGGCGCAACCAGGTCGGTCGGCTCCAGAACGGCGGTTTCAGGCTGCCACTGCACGCCGAAGGCCAGGTCCTTGCAGAACAGGTCGACCGCCGGGCTTCCCCGTCTTGCCATTCCTCCGCAGCGGTTGTCGAAGCCGAAGTACTCGAAGGGCGGGTTCCAGAACGCCGGCAGGCTGCCGACCGGCTGCGGACTGGTGGGATCGTCTTCCAGTCGGAACAGGTTCGACCTCCTGCCGTTGTCGTCGAAGGCGAACAGATAGCGGTCGTCGCTGCTGATCGCAATGGATTGCAGGTTCCACAAGCCCGGTTCGGAGCCCCCGACCTGGGTGAGCACCCCCGTCTCCCCGTCGCGCTCGAATACCAGAATCGAGGCGTGGGTGGCCGCGTAGACGTGGCTGCCGCCGTTGGAGATCAGCGCCCGCTTCAGCCCGGGAACCGTCTCGGTCTGGACGTGACGCAGATCGCCCGCCGCATCGAAGGCCAGTACCTGCAGTTGCCCCGGCATGGGATCGACCGTATGGATGAACGATCCCCCGGAGTCCATGAAGACATCGCCGCTGCAGTTGGGGGCGCCGGTCAGATCCGTGACCGACAGCATGCCCTCGTCACGAAGTTCCCGGTGGGTTCCATCGACCGGCGCAAACCGGCGCCAGGCCCCGCACCGATGGGCATAGAGCGCGGCTCGGTGTGCATCCCAGATCAGCGAACTGTCCTCCAGATCGTAGTCTCCCAGCTCCTGAAGCAGGGTCAGTTGTCCGGTCTTCGCGTCGCGTTCGAACACTTGAAGGCCAAGCCGGGAAGCCACATGGAGCACCGTCCCCCGGTCATTGAGGGCCAGGCCGGCCGGGCCTCGAATTGCCACCGGGTTCCCTTGGGCGTCCAGGTCCCCATCGGCCAGGCTTCCGACGTACTTGAGCCAGACCGGAGCTTCACTCTCATCCCAGTCCAAGGTGAACTCGTCGCCGGATCCTTCGCCGCGGGACCCGAGCCGGATCCTGTATCGCGACCCCGCCTCGGCGAAAAAGACCACCTCGATGGCGTAGGACCTCGTCCATTCCGGCTGATGGCTGCTTCTCACGAACTCGAGCGGCCCGAATCCCTCGAGGGCTTCCCTGTAGACGGCCAGCACCCAGGGAGCGAAGGGCTCATCGATGCGGAATCTGTACCATCCCGATGCGGGTGCTTCGTAGGTCCACCAGAGCGAGGAGTGGCCCAACGGGCCGATCCGTTCGCTCGGCTCCATGGTCGCATAACGATTCGAGCCGGTGGTCGAACCCGTGGCTCCCGACAGCGGCGCGGCGCTGTAGAAACGGTCGTTGCCGGGGGTGGGTCCCCAGACGATTTTCGCCGCGGCCCCTGGTTCTGAAAAGCCCGCGAGATCACCCGTCGGGAAGCCGGCCGCGATCCAGTACCGCTGCCCGCCCACGGCCTCAAAGACGAAGTCGGACGGCTCCGCATCCATCCGGCTCTCGGCTACCAGGCGCAGGTCTTCGGTGGAGCTTCCGGTAAACACCGTCACCCGCAGCCTCGAATGGGTCGGGAAGATTGAAAAAGACAGCTCGCCGGGATCGGTCAAGCTCCAGGTATAGAGACCGTCCTCCTGGGCTTCCCAAACCCACCAATTCGTCCGGACACCGCTCTCGCTCGGCTCCCCCGGCTCAACGGTGGCAAAGGGATCCACCGCGATGAAGTGTTGCCCCGACATCGCACTCTCAATCGGTTCCGCACCTTCAATGTCGTCGTTCGGGGCGCGCGGAATGAAGGGCAGCGGCGACCATCTCAACGGATAGGAGCCTCCGGACGAATAGGCCGTGGGCTCGGCCACGGCGATGAGATACTCCCTTCCGGCTCCGGCGTTGACCACGGAGCGGTCCAAGGGAAAGTTCGACACCAGCCGGAGCCCGGGAATGCTGTCTGCGGTTGTGTCCCCCGGGAAGAGATCTCTCTGGAAGACGCCGCTCTCGGCTGCGTCTTTCTCGAAGACGAAGACACGCCGCGGTTCATCGCTCTGGAACAGCCAGAGGCCGTCGCCGGGCGCGGTCCACCGGTACCAGGTGGTGGCCGCCGCGAACCCGAACCACTCGCCGGGCTCCAGGGTGGCCCCCCGGTTGTTGCCATGGACCATGCCGGCCGGTCCGTCGATCGGGCTGGCCTCCGACAGGTTGTCGTTGGCGGGGCGGGATCCCCTGGCCCAGCGAAGCTCGAGGGCGGCGCCCCTGGCGTCCTTGCTCACCCGGATGCGATAGGTTTGCCCCTGCTCGGCGAAGAATGTCGATCCCCACTGGCCGGAGGCGACCCGGTCCAGGGCCGCGATGCGGTCGCCTCGAAAGATGTCGATGCGGTCGCTGCGCATGTCCCCGGGCTGGGCAGGCGGGGGAATGTCGAAATGGACCGGACCGTCGGCCGGCGCCGTCCATGTGTACCAGACCGAACCGGCCGGCCGCCCCCGGCGGGCGGTAGACAGCGGTTCTCCCGGCTCCGGGGTGGCCGGTAGCAGATCCAGAGCCACTGACCCCGCCTCCCCCTCGATCGGGGCTGCCGCCAGAAAGTGGTCGTTCGGGGGCCTGCCGGTAATACCGGATGGGTTCTGCCACGCACCCGCTCCGACCGACACCGATGCCGCCTGCGCGTTCCAGGCGCTGGCGGTAAAGTAGAGGTGCGCCATGCCCGACTCCCCGGTGTGGGAAACCCTCAACTTGATTTCCCGGGACTCCCCAACCGAGATTTCGCCGAGCGGGATCGACGACCCCAGAGGGATGGGGGAGGGCTCGACCGTTTCCGGTCCCGGAAATGCAGGAATCTCGGGTTCCGGCGCCTCGAGCTCACCCGACAACTCCACCGTCAGTCCATCCTGGCGGGACACCTCCGCGGTGTGGATCCGCACCTGGTCGCAGCCGGATGGGCCTCCCGCGTCCCGGCAGTCGATGTGGAGACGGGTTCCGGAGGCCACGTAGGCGTCCGCGCTCAGGGTCAGGGTCAGTTCCTGTTCCGGGCCGCCCCCGAGGGTGCCGCTGTCGGCCTCGATCCTCAGGTTGGGGGTGGAGGCGCCCCGGATTACCGTCCAGGCCAGCGCCGCCCGAGGCGCGGCCGTGTAGATGCGGTGGGCCGCCACCTTGGCCCGGTAGACGCCTGGAGTCGGATTTCTGAGGATGATCCACTCCACGTTGTCCACCCGGGAAGACGAAACATGCTCTCCGCAGGCGACGGCCCCGCAATCGGCCTCCCGGTCGAGCCACAGGTCGAGATCGTTCAACACGGCGCTGGCGATGGTGTCGGTCGGCGGCTCGTCCCAGGCCAGCACCAGGTCGAGGCGGCTGGCGCCCTCCGGCACCAGGATGTCCTGATAGGCGTACTCGCCGTCCCGCAGCTCGGAGACCGCTCCCCCGCCGCTCCAACCGTCGGTTCGATCCCGGTTGAGCACGGCGGTTCGGGCAGACACCTTGCCCAGTCCGTACCGGGCATGCAGCCTTCCCGGCCCGCCGGTGTTGGTCGGTGGGAAGGCCGCGGCGTCCTCCAGCCAGGGATCCGGCCGGATGGCGGCGGCCATCAGGCGAGCCCGGGCCAGTGCGGGCTGCTCCCGGAAGGCGGGGACCGCATCCATCAGCAGGGCGGCCACCCCGGCCACCGCAGGCGACGAGAAACTGGTGCCGTTGAAGCGGACATAGCCCCCGGGGCTGCCCTCGCCCCGGGCCGTGTGGATGCCGACGCCGGTGGCGACCACCTGGGGCGCCAGGCGTCCGTCTAAGGTGGGCCCATGGCTGCTGAAGGACGCGATGTCCCCGCTGTCCAGCACGGCGCCGACGGCCAGCGAGTTCTTGGCGCTGGCGAAGTCGGAGAATCCATTGATCCCTTCGTTCGATTGCGCGACGACATAGAGCTGGCGGTGACTCCAGACGATGGAGTCGAGCTTGCGCTCTCCGATGCCCCGTCCCTCGAATTCCCTGGAAGAAGCGCTAAGACTCATATTGACGATCAGGGGTTTAGCCGGGAGGGACGGGCTGGCTGCGTCGGCGCACTCGGTCGGTCGGGCGAGAAAATCCATGGCTCGACTGAAGCTGTCCCCGAATCCGAATCCTGAGCTGTTCAGGACCTTGGCGAAACGGATGTGGCGCACCGAAGGCGCCATGCCGGCGAAACGGGGTTCGACGGAACCGTTTCCGAGGATGGTTCCGGTTACGGCGGTTCCGTGCGCACCTGCATCGATCCACAGGTCCTCGGACCCGTCGGTCCCGCCGAACCCGAAGATGCCGAGGTCCAGCGAGAAGTTGGCGCCGCAAATGCTCTCCCGGTTGGAGGCGATGTCGGGATGGTTGATATTGAGTCCGGTGTCCATGACGCCGACAGGGACCGAGGCCCCGCCGATGCCCGAGAAGAGACCGGGAGCCCCGTCGTATCTTCGCAGGGCATCGGCGCCCATGGCGGGAACAGCCGTGTCGAGGGTGGATTCGAAGATCCCGATGGGCTCGACGGCCAGCACGAAATCGGCGGCGGCAATCGCCTCCAGTCGAGCTTGGGGAACGTTGGCCGCATAGACCCGGATGTTCGGGTCGAAGCGGCCCACCTCCACTCCCAGATCCTCGAGCGCCCGCCGCCAGCGGGCGTCGGGATCGCCGGTCATCAGGGTGATGTACACGGGCGTCATTTCCCCGGCGGAGGCGTCGGGCGTCGGGTTCACCAGTGCTTGGGCGAGTTTTCTCTCCGGGGGCAGGGCGCCCAGCCCATCGACCTCCGGCAAGGCCGCGATCGCTTGCAGGCGGGCCTGGTCGCCCGGGAGCCTGGCGCGAACGAGCACTCCCGAGGAACCGGCGATCCGAGCGCCCGTGCCTTCGAGCACCTGCGCCAGGTCATTGGCCGTGGCGTCCCCGGCGAGCCTGATCCAGCCGAAGGACCAGTCACGTCCGGCCGCGGCGGCCTGAGCGGACAGCCTCTCGATCGAAGTCTCCGTCCCCAGCCAGTCGAGATCCGCCAGCGGGCTCTCACCCCCGGCGGCCACCTCACCCTGGAGTCGCTCCCGGGGCATCTCACCATGGTAGGAGACGAACGAATAGCCGGCGGGAGGGGAGGGAGAGGAGTCCTGCACGGACTGTTCGGAGACGGAAGAGGCCGCGGAAGATCGAGGCGCGGCCTCAATGGCCGGTTCCCGGACGGCTCCACGGCTTTCCTCGGAAATCCGGGCCGCGGCGGCTCGGCTCATCCTGGATGCCTGCGCCGGGGCCAACCGTGCCTTTTTCCGGCCCTCGCCAGGGGAAGTCTCGGAAGTGACCAGGTCAGGCGAGACTGCCATCACGCACAGGACGCCCAGGGTAGCCAGGCTGCTTCTAAACGCTATCCGCATTGTCGACTTCCTTGCCGGGGTCAGTCCCCTGCGCAAACCGTGGTGCCCGGCTCGAAGCAGTTGGCCAGGTCCCGCCGCCGGTCTTGCGGAGCCGGCTGACCGCTTCCCGGATGTGCCGTTCGAGAGGTTCGGTCACCTGTCGTTACCCCGATATCGAGATCTCGGAAATCGTCCAGCTCCCGTCCTCACTCCTGCCGGCCACGAAGGTGATCCGATATTGACTCACCGCGGTATTTCTCAAGTGGTGGGATGCGCCCGAACAGGAAGTAAAGCTACCGACACTCAAACAGCTTGTACCGTTGGGGTTCACCGTGAAGGTCCCGATCCGGCTGTCCCCGCTGGTGAGGCTGCATTGGCCCCCGGATTGAAGGACTGTTTCGGCAGTGCAAGCCTGGAGCTCGCCGGTTTCGGTGGGCGGTCCGGCGCCTTCTTCCGGCTTCATCGGATAAACCAGGGTTCCATCGTTGGATCGGTTGTCGACCGACACCGCCCAAAGGTAGGTGCCACCGCTTGTTTTCCACTCGATCCATCCGAAGTCTACCGTGGCGCGGATGGGTTTTTGCTGCCAGGAGTAGGGCGCCATTTCAAAGCTGAGGGTTTCGACCAGGCCGGACTCGTCGGAGACCTCGGCCTGAATCGAGACCGGCTCATCGCTTGGATTGAAAGCACCGATATTGGTTCTTTGATGCTCATTGACGGAGATTCCGAAATTGTAGGCCCGATCTCCTTCATCGACCAACGGAGCGATTCCATTGACTACCGGCGTGGTGAAACGGCCGTTCTCCGAGTCTGCGTAGACCTCGGCGGTCAAGTAGAATTTGTAACGGGACTCCGCAGTATCGCCGGCCTCACCGTCTCTCTCGGACTGGAGCACCACCGATCCGTTGCCCGTATAGTTGAACAGCGACCTGAAAAAGTTATCCCACCCCCTGTAGTGAGTCGCCGGCATGGAGATGATTTTCTGACTCACCAGGCCACTCGGACCGTAGAGAGTGGCCGTAATGGAATATTCATGCGAAGTCAGGTTGCCGATCACGACTCGGGTTCTGAAGCTTTTCACGTGGGCCGCCGTGGGAATCACGGCCAGCGAAGTGGGTCGAGCGTATCCGAGCGCATTCACGTCGCGTTCAGAAACCGATGTTTCCGCGAAGGCAAGCGTCCCGAGATGAATCAACAGGGCACAACATGCAATGAGGTGTTTCATGGCTCTCTCTTGTGTCTTCTCTACGGATCCTCTCCGACTCGAGTCCTTGGACAATCCGTCCCGTAAGCCCGAAGTGGGAGTTCTTCCCTTTCTGTGAGAACTCTGGTGAAACCTGTCTTTATTGTAGCAGTAACCAACGGGAGGCGAAGCGGCCGCTCTGGGCTGAGGTCTTACTTGGATAGGACGGCGGCGGGCTGCTGCTTCAGCGGAACCCGGATGCTGACCCTGGTTCGGCCGGCGGCGGATTGCACCTCGAGGGTGCCCTGCTCCCCGTAACAGAGCCGCAGCCGGCGCCGGACGTTCTCCAGGCCCTGTCCGTTCTCCCGATGTCCGGAGGACTGAAACCCCGGGCCGTCGTCGGAGACCGTGACCCTGAGGGCTCCGTCCTCCAGGGCGGCTTCAAGCCCGATGCTTCCTCCCTTGGCCTTCCTGCCGACCCCGTGCTTGACGGCGTTTTCGACCAGGGGCTGGATCGAGAGGGCCGGGATTTCCACCCGGAGGGCTTCCGGCCTGACATCGATTTGGGTTGACAGGCGGTTCCCCAGCCGCAAGCGCTCCACCTCCAGGTAGGCCTGCACGGTTCGGAGTTCCTCTTCCAGCGGCACCTGCTGGCGATTCCCCTGCAGCAGGTAGCGAAAGATCTCGGCCAGATTGACCACGGTGCGCCGTGCCTCGGCGGCCGCTCGCGGGATGAGGCCGTAGAGCGCATTGAGGGAGTTGAAGAGGAAGTGGGGATTGATCTGCGCCCGCAGGGCCTGCAGCTCCGCCCGGGTGGCCAGACCTTGTAGCTCGGCCCGCCTCCGGCGAGCCACTTGCGCCGCTACCTCGGTGGCCAGGCGGTTCAGATCCTCCAGGTCCTGGCTGAGGTAGCGTCTCCCCGCCTGCCGACCGCTCAAGAGCAGTACCTGGCGGTCTCCCTCGGCAAACCGCAGGGGCACCGCCACTTCGGCCCATCTCCTGGAGCCGAGTTCCGCACTCTGGCCACGGTCCAGAACCTGCGGGCCGATTCCCTCCCTGAGAACAGGCCCCGGTGTGTCGCTCTCCTCCAGCAGCTCCGCGCGGCCGGCCTTGGCGAAGGCGGCCACTTCCCGGCCCGCCTGCTGCAGAAACACCTCTTCGCTCCCGGCGCCGGCCAGCGCCTGGAGCTTCTGCAGCGCGGCCCTCAGGTTCCCTCTGCGAAAGACCCGGCGCTCCACCCATCTCTGAAGGTGGCCGCGCAACGCGGAAAATCCGAGCAGGGCCAAGCCCACCCCGGTGATGGTCACCGCCAGGGAGAACCCTCCTTGGGCGGAGGCGGGATCGAGCTCCAGCCGGCTCAACAGCCCAATCAAGCCCACCGCGAATACCACCGCCAGCAGCGCATTCCCCAGAAAGCGAACGAAGACGTCCAGCAGCAGAAAGCGGTAGTCCTGCAGCAGCACCACCAGGGCCACGGGGATGCCGGCATGGTGCAGGAGGAGTTCGTGAGCCCAGGCATCGGGTCCGTGGACCTCTCCGAAGTGGAGGAAGGAGACGGCAAACAGGAGCAGGGCCATGGCGCCCAGCATGCGCATGCCCGCCCCCTTGCGCCGCTGCCGGTCTTTCCAGAGGACAAGGGCCGCCAGCACGGCCAGAGCGCCGAATCCGAAGGTGATCAGCCGGAGCCCGAACTGATGGGAAGCCACCTCGGTGCCGAATATTTCAGCCAGATGGATGCCGCAGGCCAGCAATCCCACTCCGTAGCCGGTCCAGCGGAGCAGCGAACGCCGTGAGCCCAGGGAGACGTGCAGCAGCACGCTCGGCAGCAGGCTGAGCGTGGCAAAGCTTCCAGCCACCATCGCACGCCGCGCCAGGCTGGGTGCATCCGCAACGGCCAGCACTCCCAGGGAGCCGGCGTTCCACAGCAGGGCCAGCAGGGCCGCCCCGCCCGGCAGCCGGATGTCCCCGCGGAGAGTCCGGCGCCGGCTGCGCCATAGGAAGTAGAGAAAACCGCTGAAGGCCGCCAGGCCAAAGATGTGGCCCAGCGTATTGACCAGCAGCGGCAGATGAATGGTGGATTCACTGTCCATGGTTCGGGCCTGCCCCCATCAGTATACGTTCGGAACGGGCATTTTCCATTGGCTCTGCGCCGTTGGTGCATAATAGGAACTTTGGCAGGAAAGCCGGCACGATTGTCGATCGCCCGACCGGGGCCGGCGCTTGAGCCGTCCGGCGGCGCCGGCTCGGGTCGTCACGACGGGTCCCGGGTTATCCGCCCGCGGTTCGGATGGGGCCGCTGATGCGGCAGATCCTCCCGCCGGTGGAAACCCACTCGGCCATGAACCCGGGATTGGTTTATAAGACCGAGCAGCTATGCTTAGGAAACCCCTTCGAACGCTGGTGGTGGACGACGAACCCGTTTCCCGGCGGGTGCTGCTGGAGGATCTGGCCGAGATGGAGGACGTCTCGGTGGTCGGTGAAGCCGACAACGGCCAGCGGGCGCTGCAGCAGATCGATGAGCTCCGGCCGGACCTGGTCCTGCTCGACATTCAAATGCCGGTCATGGACGGCTTCCAGGTTCTCAGCCAGCTCCAGGCGCCGCTGCCATCCATCATCTTCGTGACCGCTTACAGCGAGCATGCCCTCAATGCCTTCGAGGTCGGGGCAGTCGACTACCTGCTGAAACCCGTCAGTCCCGATCGTCTGAACAGGGCGGTGGAGCGTGCCTGGGCCGCCCTGGGCAACCGGCTGGAAGCCGTGGAACGGGTGGCTCTAACGCTGGGTGCGGCCGAAACCGGGGAGAAGCGGCCGGTAGTGAAGATCGCCGCCAGGAAGGGTGAGGACTACTATCTGCTGGATCTGGATGAAGTCTTTGCTTTTCAGGCCGACCGTGAAATCGTCTGGATCAGGACCCGCGACAAGAGCTACATGGCCACTCGGACCCTCCAGGCCCTCGACGATCGCCTCGGCGGGACCCGGTTTCAGCGGGTCCATCGGAGTGTTCTGGTCAACCTGGACAAGGTCCGCAAGATAAGCACTCTCAGCAGCCAGCGCTGGTTGCTGACCCTGACCAACGGACTGGAATACACCGTGAGCAAGCGGCAAACCCCCCTGCTCCGGGACCTGCTGCGCTGAGCTACAGGACATACCTGGTCAGATAGAGGGTCGCCGCTTCTCCGATCAGAACGGCCAGGATGAAGAGGGCGATGGCCCGGCCGCCCCTCATGTTGCAGGAGATCGAGAAGGCCTTCCACATCAGGGCCACCATCCACACCACCCCGGACAAAGTCACCAGGATCCCGGTGGCCAGGGCTCCCCAGGGAAGTCCGGCCAGTTGACCGTTTATCACGGCCGCCGCCACCCCGTCGAAAGCGTCTTGAATCAAGGGAAGGTTGCAGATCGCGGCCACCAGGAGCAGGGGCATCCGGGCCATGGCCTGTGTGCCTGCAATGTCGATCAGCCGAACGGCGCTCTTGCTGAAGAGCAGAGCCACCACCAGCAACAGCAGGGTGAATACGGCCCAGTTCACCAACCCCTCCACGACCGGCATCCACGGCGCAACCTCGTTGCCGGCATGAACGTCGAGCAACCCGTCGAAGTGAATGCCGGCCCCGGCGGCTACCAGTCCGGCAACCACAATACCGGCGAGACCGATAATCAGGGAGCGGGCTCCGGCGATACGAACGAAGGGATTGAACAGCCAACGGCCGATGGTCATCTCCTGTTGCATCTCCTGATGGGTCGAGGGGCTATTCTCCATCTTTCACCTCATTTCCGTCGGGCGCCTCCGTGGCATCGCTCAGCAGGGAGATCAGGTCGTCCAGCCGGTTGCGGACGGTCGGGTAGGATACCCCGTAGAGCCTGGCCATTTGCTTGAGGCTCCCACTGCTCAATATGAATGACAGGACGAACTCCTGGTCCTCGTCGGAAAGACGAGAGAGTGGGGGCAGCGGGTAGCTCCCGCTCACTAAAGTCTTACAGCCGGGACAGGCGAGCTGGACCACTCGCAGGCCGGCGCCGCAACTGGGACACGATTTGGGCAGTTGTCCTTGCATGGGGGTTAGGAATACCACAAATATAAATATTATTCAATTTGTAATTGATAACAGATATTCATACGTTAATAATATTAACTACGGTCTATTTGAAACGACTGGACTACACACACTCGATCTCGTGGCTTTTCCAATGGGTTTGGGCCCACGGCTACCTGCGACCGCTGCTTCGCGGCTTGCTGAAACTCAGGGCTGGCGCCCGGGGTCATCTGAGCCCTTCACTGACGCAGCCGCGTAGTTAACATCCTTGAAAATTCCAGCAACGTCTATCTCCGTCCAGTACGGTCCATACCTCCTTGTTATGGTTCGCTCCCGACTCATCTGCTTTCGCCCGGGAATTGCTACAGGGCGGCGTTCTAACTGAGTTCAACCGGATGGACGGAGACGCTTGGACTCGTTCTTGGGTGGCGCTTGACTCGGACTATATAGGACTTGCCGACCGGGTTAAGCCCGCCCTCTGGGTCGCGGGGGGGCAGCAGTATGAGTATTTCGTCCTTGTTTGCCATCCACTCAATGGCCAGGCCATCCTCGCCTTCCAATTTCAGAACAAATCCACTGGAGGTCGTTTCGAATTCCATTGGGACTCTCTTCCCCTTTCGCAGGGGGCACTCGATGCAAGACAAGCTCCGGCCTTTCGGATCAGAGCGCGCAATTGGAAGCACTGCGCTCCCCAGGATCCATCCTGGTTATTTGCGTATACCGCTCCGGGCCAGAACGAAAAGGAAGAGCAGCACCCAAAAAAGGCCAGACTGGGTAGTATGCGAGCAGGTATATCGTTACGGTGACCGCAAGGCCGATCCCCATCACCAGGACCACCGTCAGGCATCCGCGGAAGATTACCTCTTCATCTCCCCTATCGACTCGTCCACCCCCTCGACCCGGACGGCCAAGGCCCTGATCCAGAGGTTCTGGTTGCCGCCTCGGGACAAAGCGCGACCGATCAGTCTCCGGTCTCCGCATGGACCTTGTTACAGCGACACCTTATCATTTAAAGGTGTAGTATTAATGAATTACAAGGTTATATAAGTGTATATTAAGTGAATACATACGTAGAGAGCGCTTGCCCCGTCCACTTCCGACTCGACGGACCGCGCAATAGCGCCACAAAGGATAGATCAAGCCAGCGAACGCATCTCGCTGACCGCGGAGCCTTTTTAGGTGCACCTGAGCGGAAACGGCCTTAGCGGCATTGTTCCCACAATCACGGGGAGAGAATCTCTCGGAAGATTCGGAGCGGAGCGGAGTGATCGAGTTTTGGAGGCACGACCGTCCTGGGTGTTGGGAGTTTGTGATCGACGTCATGGGAGAACCTTCAACCCCTAACTTCTGGGCTGCGAGAAAGGCTATGACTGTGGGTGGGTCGATGAACGAACCGACGAGCACGGCCATTGCCCTCCGGGCATGGGTTCCAAGTGGCCCTTATCGCTGGCAGCTGCGCCTGCGACAATCCCGCCGGCCACCCCGGCAGTGATCCATCCCGGGTAGCGGTTCGCGAGAGGGCGATACACCAGCACCTTGGTCAGGTCCTGCTTCCGCAGAGTGCGAGTATGCCTGCGTTTCAGCGTGACGGTGATGCATCCGGACGTGGCCGAGTGGAAGTGTCCCTTGACCGGGAATTTTTACAATTTTGTGTGGAGGGAGCGTTCAGGGCTGCCTGGGGCCTTCTGGCGGTAACGATTGAGTGCGTGCATCAATGCGGCGCTTGAGCAGAGTGATGGCCCTATTCATGCGGACGGCGACATTGCCGCGAGAGACGTGAAGGCATCGAGCGATCTGCTTGTTGGAGAATCCCTGGTACAGACGCAGCTTGATGACCTGGCGGTAGGTTCCTGGCAGGAGATCAATCATTTCCCTGAGCAGAACAAGCAATTCTCTTTCCTGGGCAAGCGCTTCAGGGCTTTGGTTTGGGCTTTCTCTTTCTAGAAGAGGAACATCGCGGCGGTGGCCGCGCTTTCCAGCCATGTTTCTGGCGGTATTGGTGACGATCCGATGCACCCAGGGACAAGCCTTGGGCCCGTCAAAGCAGGCATGATTGATGGACTGGAGGATCTTGATCCAACTGGTCTGAAGGACATCCTCGGCCAGACTGTCGTCGCCGGCAATCCGCTTGGCGAGAGGGAAGAAGCGGCGGGAGCAGCAGGCAATCCAGGCGTCGGTATTGCCTTCAAGCAGGGGGCAGCCTTTGGCGGCCCGCTTGAGTTTCGGGGTGGGCAGAACGTTAAATTTATCGGGCAACTTTCCGAATTCCCGCTTGGCCAATTTGAGGTCTATAAATGGTCACGTACAAGATGACACGCAATCACGACTTTTTTCGTCGCACTCACTGCTACGACCCTGGAAGCAATTGCCCCCAATTCCCTGAGCTTTGCCGGTGAAGGTGTGTTTTCTTGGGGTTCGGGATATCAGTCCTCCAACAGCGCTCGCGCTATATCTCTCCATTGCAAGCCAAACTTCACACTCCCCTTGAATCTTCCAAATGGGTTCAACCGCCAGTCTGGTCAACTCAAGAATCTGCTTAATCGTACCAAATGCAGGTAAACTTAACGTGTGGAATCAGATAGATATAGTGTTCATGAAGTGAATTATCCTGGTACGGATGAGATATTCGGCAGTCAAACGAATTCAGTCCTTCTCTTTCCAGCGCCATCATTGAGGTGTGTTGCTTGACCTGTGGTTGAACCGGGAAGGTCGGGGAATCCAGAGCGGTTTTGTGATCAGACTGCTTTCCCGCAGGGATCACTGTGGGAAGGCTGCCGAGTCGGCCGGGAAGCTGACAGCGAAACGTACTCAATCTCAAGAAAGACGCCAAACACAACTCTGACCTTCAGCAATCTTCTCAGGGCTGCAGTCCCTGGTGAGAAATAAGCGGTATGTCTGTTCGGGCCCTTGGGGCGGGACTACCGAATGACTAGTCGCGGAGAAGGGTGACCACCCAATCAACCATCCTTGGAAGGTGAACTGTCGGTGACTACTGCAACTGTCCAGGCAACGAATACGGCCTTACTCCCGCCTCCACGGCCAGCCGAAGGTGGCGGCGGTGAGGAGAGCATCGGTCAGGCCAGGACTTCCTTGATGGGCCTGCCGCCCAGGTCGGTGAGCCGCTTGAGGCGTCCGGCATGGTAGTAGGTCAGGCGCATGTCGTCCAGACCCATCAGGCGAAGGATGGTGGCGTGCAGATCGTGCAGGTGGTAGACGTTCTCGGCGGCCTTGATGCCCAGTTCGTCGGTGTTGCCGACAACCGTGCCTCCCTTGATCCCTCCGCCGGCGAACCACATCACCATGGCTTCCTTGTTGTGGTCGCGGCCGGGATTGGAACGGAAGAAGTCCATGGAATTGTCGGCCGTGCGTCCGAATTCGCCGCCCCAGACCAGCAGGGTCTGGTCCAGCAGCCCCCGCTGCTTCAGATCCTTCAGCAAGGCGGTCACCGGCCGGTCGGTTTCATAGCCCCGCCTTCGATGCTCGGCCGCGATGTTCTCGTGGGAGTCCCAGCCGCTGCAGTAGACCTGCACGAAGCGCACCCCGCGCTCCACCAGGCGGCGGGCCATCAGGCACTTGCGGGCCATGGGCTCGGTGATCTCGTCGTTGAGTCCGTAGAGCTCCTTGGTCTTCTCCGACTCGCTGTCGATGTCGAGAGCCCCCGGGACGGCGAATTGCATGCGGAAGGCCAGTTCGTAGTTCTTCATGCGGGTCAGCAGGCCGCTGTTGGAGGGGTCCGACTGCAGATAGGGCTCGTTCAGCTCGTTCAGAAGCGTGACGCTGGCCTCCTGTTCCTCCCGGCTCATCCCCGCGGGTGGCTGCAGGTCCACGATGGGGACACCGTCGGGGTTGAGCATGGTGCCGTGGCAAGCCGCCGGCAGATAGGCGTTGGAGTAGTTGACCGCGCCTCCCGAAATGCCTCGCCGCCGGTCGGGCAACACCACGAAGGAGGGCAGGTTCTGGTTCTCGCTGCCCAACCCGTAGACCAGCCAGGAGCCCACCGAGGGACTTCCCGGAATGGAGACCCCGGTGTTCATCAGGAAGCACCCCGCCGGATGGTTGTGGGAATCGGTATGCAGCGACCGGACCACCGCGATGTCGTCCACGCAGGTGGACAGGTGGGGAAAGATATCCGAGACCTCCATGCCGCACTGCCCGTGCCTGGCGAACTTGAAGGGGCTGCCGACGTAGATCCGTTTTTGCATACTGCCGTAAATCCGGGTGATCGGCGTCCCATGGTGCTTGTCCAATGCGGGCTTGGGATCGAAGGTGTCCATCTGGCTGGGCGCACCTTCCATGAAGAGGAAGATGCAGGACTTGGCCTTGCTCTGGAAATGGGGGGCCTTGGGCAGGAGGGGATCCTCGAGCCGGCGGCGGGCGCCGCGAAGACTGTCCTGGAAGAGCAGCGAGGACAGAGCCAGGCTTCCAAGGCCGCGGCCGAACCGGAACAGGAAGTCCCTGCGCCCCAACCCGCCCAGGCGAGGGTCGGGACCGGGCTCGACCTGTCCGCAGAAGCTGAACTCGGGCTTTGGCATCGGGGGCTCCTTATTGGTTCCGTGGCCCTTCGGGCTATTCCAGGAACACGAATTCGTTCATGTTGAACAGCACCAGGCAGAGGCCGGCCAGCGAATATTTGCGGGATCCTGCTCGAGCCGGAGCCTTCGCTCCCGCCCCGGCGCCGCCTGAAAACGAGATGGCCTTCAGGGTCAACTCCCGGCTCTCGTCGGGCAGGTCCCGACCTCCGCCCAAGAAGGACAGGCACTTTTGCTTTTCCTCGGGAGAGGGCGGCCGTTGCAACGCCAGGCGGAAGGCTCGTTCGATCTGGCGTTCAGGATCCTTCCCCACTTCTCCGACGATGCGGCGGGCCATGGCCTGGCTCTGCTGGTGGGAGAAGTCGCTGTTGAAGAGCGCGAACACCTGAGGAGTCACCGTGGTCACTCCCCGCACGGGACAGGTCTCCTGGATATTGGGCCCGTCGAAGGCGCTGATCATGGGAGACTGCAGGGAGCGGCACTGCAGCATGTAGGCGGTGCGCCGGTTGCGGTCCTCGACCGGAGAGGGCTCCCACCAGGTGCCGGCCCGGTCCATGACTTCCTGGTCGATCCTGGGAAAGAAAGGCGGGCCTCCCTGCAAGGGGTTCAGCTCGCCGCTGGCCGCCAGCAGGCTGTCGCGAATGACCTCGGCCTCCAGGCGTATGGGACTGCGCTTCCACAGATAGCGGTTGGCGCTGTCGATCTCCTGGTAGGACTCCCACCGGGGATGGCGCAGAGACTGCTGGTAGGTGTTCGACTGCAGAATCAGGCGATGGATCGCCTTCACGCTCCATCCGCTCCGGATGAATTTCCAGGCCAGCCAGTCGATGAGCTCGGGATGGCGGGTCCCGCCTCCGTTCTTCCCCAGATCGCTGGGTTGGGGCACCAGCCCCGTGCCGAAGTGGTATTGCCAGATGCGATTCACCATCACCCTGGCGGTAAGGGGGTTGTCGGGACTGGCGATCCATTCGGCCAGCACCTTGCGCCGGCTGGACAATCCCTCCAGGTTCACCGGATCGGAGTGTCCGGTCACCGCGCTGAGGAAGCCCGGCTGGACTTCCTCTCCCCTCAAGAGGTAGTTGCCGCCCTTCAGCACGTAAGTGCCCACCGTGTCCCGCAGGGGGGAGTCGGAAGCCGTGAAGGCCATGGGCTTGAAATAGCCCGGATTGTTGGGGTTGGCGAAACGGGTGGTCTGCTTGCGCAGCAACTGGTAAAGGTCCTGCTCCTCCTTGCTGAAGAGCACTCCCTGCTTCATGGCCCATCTCAGATCGGTGTCGCTGATGTCCAGGGCCCAGTCCTTGAGATCCTGGGCCATGATCGGCCAGCGGTGGGCCTTCATGCGGGCCTTGAACTCGGCATTCTTTCGTTCTCCCAGGGCCTTTCGGGATTCCAGGACGGCGTCCCAGGCGGCAGCCTTCTCTTTCCAGACCTCGGGCCGGCGGCCGGCCAGTTCGAACTCGGTAAAGGGGACGGGCGTGGCCTTGAGCAGCAGCGGGGCGAAGAAGGCCTCCAGCCGGTAGTAGTCTCGGGTGGGAATGGGGTCGTACTTGTGGTCGTGGCAGCGGGCGCAACCCAGGGTCATGCCCAGGAAGACCGAACCGGTGGTGCCGACCACGTCGTTGAGGACATCCCGGCGCCGCTCCGGACCTCTGTCCCGCTGCACCGGAATCCACTGGTAGAGGAACCCGGTTCCCAGCTTGGCCTCGTCGCCGTAGTGGCGGTAGGCTTCGCCGGCGATCTGTTCCTTGATGAATCGATCGTAGGGGCGATCCTGGTTGAAAGCCCGGATCACGTAGTCCCGGTATCGCCACAGATGGGAGCGGGCATCGTCGGTCGACTCTCCCCCGGTGTCGGCGTAGCGAACCAGGTCCAGCCAGTGCCGGCCCCAGCGGACGCCGTAATCGTGACGGGAAAGCAGGCTCTCGATCTCCCGGCCATAGGTCTCGGAGGACGGATCCTCGAGAAAGCGTTCGGCTTCCTCCGGAGTGGGCGGCAGTCCGATCAGGCCGAAATAGAGGCGCCGCAGGCGAGCCCGGTCGGAGGCGGGCGGCGCCGAGACCATTCCCTTCTCTTCCAGCCTGGCCAGGATGAAGGCATCCACCCCGTTCTTGACCCAGGATCGGTTGCGCACCTGGGGCATCGCAGGCTCGGCCAAGGGCGTCCAGGGCCAGGCGAGCGACCGCTCCCCGCCCCCTCCATCGGCAGCCGCCGGCAGTTCGTCAATCCATTGGGAGATGGCTGCGATGTCGGCTTCCGGCAGCGGATTGCCGGTGAGAGGCATCCGAGGCTGCTTTTCCCCCTTGAGGTACTGGACAAGGGGGCTGGAGCTGCTTTGCCCGGCCAGCACCGCGGGCCCCGCAAGGGCGCCTCCCTTGAGAATATCGGCCACGCTTTCCAGCGCCAGTCCGCTCTGGCGGGTTTCGCCGTCGTGACAGGCAAGGCAGTTCCGGCTCAGGATGGGCCGGATCTCGCGTTCGAACCGTTCCTGCGATTCCGACGGGACGGCAGCCGCCTCGCCGGCGGCGGGAAGCGCCAGAACCGGCAAAAGACAGGAAACCAGCAGAGGTCGAAACGAAAAGGTCATGTGGCGGTAAGAACCCTGGGGAAGAAGAATTTTTTTGGAAGGTTCAATTTACCTCCAAGGGCTTGAAAAGTCAACCTCAAGGCCGGCAGTGTCTCATTTCGTTTCTCAAATCACCGTCCAAAGAAATCGTGGGGCGGAGGATTGAATTGTCCCAGTAAATGAAAACCTTATCCATGTCGATTCATCTTGCGCCTGTCGTCAATCGCCCTGAGACATTAGCTTGAACATCCGATCCCCCGCAAGATAGATCACCATGTGGTGGTCCTGACTTGTGCTGAATTAACGGCAGCGGGCCCACCTCAGTCGAGACCGGTCCGCCCCTTCCAGATCGTCAGCCCGGCCAAGTGCCCCTGTTTGCGGCTGCCCATCAGCAGGCTGGAGAGGTAGGCGATCCCGAACAGCAGCAGGTTGGCGAAGGTGCTGACCCAGAAGTTGCCGGGCATGGCCGCGGCCAACCCCGGGAACATCCCCCGTCCCAGCGGCGTATCCATGAAGAGCCAGGCGGCTACCGACACCACGGTGACGGCGGTGGCCGTCATGGCCGCCCGACTGTTGACCCGGAGCGTCACGAAACCGACCAGGAACAGGCTGAGCAATCCCCCGCCCATGACCGAAAGCAGCATTCGTTGAAGGTCGTCCAGGGTCTCGGAAACCCGGTAGAAGTGGATGCCGCAGGCGGTGGCGATCATCACCAGGCTGAACAGCAGGCTCACCAACTTCCCCACATTGCCGTAGTGGATCGGGTTCCGGCCCTTCACCCAGAGCCTCTTGTAGAAGTCGGTGGTGACGGTGGCGGCGGTGGCGTTGATGCTGGAATCCAGGGTGGACATGGCCGAGGCCAGCAGTCCCGAAAGCACGAAGCCGCCCAGGCCGGCCGGAACCTGGGTCAGGATGAAGCGAGGGAAAACGGCATCGGGCGGCAGTCCCTCCAGCCCCGTCCCGGGCACCACCTTGATATAGACATAGAGGCAGGTGCCCAAGAACAGGTAGTAGCTCCAGGTCGGCACCGACAGCCAGCAACCGATCCAGGCCCCCCGGGCGGCCGCCTTGTCGCTGGCGGCGGCGGCATAGCGCTGCACGTTGGTCTGGTCGGTGCCCATCAGGTGCATCAGGATCATGAACTCGGCAAACAGGTAGGCCCAGAGGGTCTTCCCCTGCAGTGTCAAGGTGGGATCGCCCAGGTCGAACTTGTTGTCGGCGGCGGCCACCCGAATCAGCTCGGAGAAACCTCCGGGAATCTGGGACAGGATGATGGGCAGGCAAAGCAGGCCGCCGCCGATCAGGGCGATGCCCTGGAAGACGTCGGTCCAGATGACGGCTCTCAGGCCGCCCACCACGGTGTAGATCGATACCAGCACTCCCCCGACCACGATAATGGCCGGCACCGAGTCCTCCCCGGTCCGCAGAATCGACTGGATGGCCAGAGAGACCGTATAGAGCACCATGCCCGTACGGATGAAATGAAACAGGACAAAGGTGCCGGCGGCATACATCCTGGCCCAGAGCCCGAACCGCCGTTCCAGGTACTCGTAGGCCGAGCTGACCCGGGTCGAACGGTACATTGGAATGAACAGGTGGACCGCGATCGCGATGGCGGGGATGTAGCCGAAATGAGACGCGAAGTTCCGCCAGTTGCCGTCGCCGTAGGCGAAGGCCGGCAGCGCCAGAAAGGTGACTGAACTGACGATGGTGGCCATCAGCGAGAACCCGATGACCCATCCCGGCATGGACCTTCCCGCCAGGAAATAGCCTTCGTCGGTCTGGCTCGATCGCGAGGAGCGCACGCCGATCAGGATGAGCACCGCTATGCCGGCGGCCACCACCAGTTGATCCAGCAACCTGATTTCAAGACCGATCATGTTGGTTCATCCGTTGCCGGCATCGGAGGCCGGAAATGATTGCTGCCGCCGCCTACGCGGCTCAACCCCGGCGCTGAACTGATCCATGGGCTTACGCCCACGGCTAAGTGCGGACGCCGCATTCGCGGCTCGAATCGAACCTCCGGGCTGGCGCCCGAGGAATAACGGAAAATGCGGCTCTAACGCCTCGGCCAAACCAGCGCGCCCAGCGGCACAGCCGCCAGGACCGCCCAGACCAGGGCCGCCGCCTCCAGTCCCGCCTGTCCCCGGGCGAGCGCCTGCAATCCGGCCAGCAGACCCACCGCCATACCGGCTCGAACCCGAGCCGAAGAAAGGGGTTTCCCAGTGACGTCGGCCGGGAATTTCACCGCACGGGTTCGCCACATCGTCAGGCCGTAGGCGGCGCCCACGATCAGGAGCAGCCCCGCCGCGGTTGCAGGCAGGCTCTCCGGAGACCACCACGGTCCCTGCCTGACCAGGGACAGCCCGGCAGCAACCAAGCAGATGCCGGCGAAAATCCAGTGACGGCGAAAACGCTCCTTCATGGAAGCATCCAGTCCAAAGGCCAGGGCGCCGATGAGCGCCAGCCCGGGAAACGGACCGGCCCACGTCGCCCAAACGGTGAGCCCCGCCACGAAAACTGAATCGACAATTCGGGCCGGCAGACCGACGCTGCGGTTGACGATGCGCACCAGGAACTGGGCCGCAAACAGAAGCACCAGGCTGGAGGATTCCACTGTCAGGAAGGCGCCGAAGCTCAGCAGCATGCTGAGGAAGGCAAGCCGTTCCAGATCGGGAGCCAGCTCTCGCGCAAACGACCAACCGGCCACCGCCGCCGCCACCCCGAACAGAGCCGATAGCGCGGTATCCGGCAATCCGCTTCCCCTCAACAGGGCCATGGCCCCGGCAACGCCGGCGGCCACCGGCAGCAGCAACAGGACAGCGCGGTTGGTGGGATATCGGGGATCGAGGACCCGAGCGATCGAGGTGAAGCGATTGAGGAGATTCACAGGCTCCTGCCGCGCTGGGGTTGGGGCAAACTCCATTCTACCTGCAACTTTTATCTCAGTGGAACCGTGCCGCGAGTTTACAATGAATTGCCTATCTTCGTGCGGCGCCCGAGGCCACCATCCGGTCGCGCAGCCTCGACCGGAATCGGTAGCCTGAAACAACTCCCTGCGCGGGCTGGCGGGAAAGCGGCTCAAAGTCAAGCATTGGTAGTTGGTTTATTAATCCAGAAAACCAGTTTTACGGGACATGGCACTTGCTCTCGAAAGGCCATTACAGTCCCTTGTTTTCGATCTCTTATGATCCGCACGGCAGCGCGCAGGACCGGCTAGCCAGCTTGGTTCAAGGTCGCCCCATGTACGCCTTCCTGGACATCTTCTTCATGGTCTTCCACACCGTTCAGATCGTTTTCAACCTGACGGGGTGGATCTGGAGGCGTACCCGCCGCTTCCACCTGGGGTTGATGACCCTCACCCTCTTCTCCTGGTTCGGCCTGGGATGGTTCTACGGCTTCGGCTACTGCCCCAGCACCGACTGGCACTGGCAAATCAAGGAGACCATGGGCCAGACCGGCCTTCCCAACTCATTCATCAAGTACTACATGGACCTGCTGACGGGAAAGGATTGGGACCCGGACGTGTTGGACGCCTCGGTCGTATTCTTCGGCGTGGCGGCCCTGGGGGTTTCGGCCTGGGTCAACTGGCGGGATTGGCGGCGCCAGGCGGCCGGCCGGCATTCCAAAGGCGGCTCACGCCCGGCGTGAGGCAACCGGATCGAACGAAGCCAAGCTTGCCGACAGTTGCCACCCGGGGGTAAAGCAATTCATCTTCTCTTGGTTTTTCTTCGTGCCCCTTCGTGGTCCTTCGTGCCCCTTCGTGGATATCTTTTTCCTTCGTGGAATGACCGCCGACGTTTCGAGGAGTAGGGGCTAAACCGTCAGGCAGCGGTCGCGGGCGACCACCTCCCAGCGCTCCCGGATGCGTCCTTGGCTGACCACCACCACATCCTTGTTCAAGGCGGTGGTGGGACAGATATGCCAGGGAATGGCCACCAGCTCGTCTCCCGGGCGCAGGGTCCCGGCCCGGGAGGTCTCAATCACCAGGTGCTCTTCGTTCTGCAGGACCAGCTTGGCGTCGGGCAATTGGGGGAAAACCGCCCGCGTTTCCATGGGTTGGTCGGAGGCCACGGCCTTGTAACCCAGGTCCAGAGTGACCCGGTTCTCTCCCGGCAAGCTGATGACGCGGGTCAGAACGACCGCTGCCGGGACGAAGGGAAGATCGGGGAAACCGGTTCCGTATCCGGCGTCGTGGAAGATACAGGCGCCCGGGCTGAGTTCGATGGCCGGATCCTCCATCCCGGCATAGACGGGAAACGTCACCGACCCTCCACAGATCAGGCGCGGCACCTCCCAGCCGGCTGCGGTCAGCTCCCGGCGAAAGCCGTCCACCCCTTGGAATCGCTCCCTCACCGCGGCCGACCGCTCCGCCAGCGACGGGTAGCGCACGTGGCCGTCGTAAACGTGGAATCCGCCCGCCCGAAGTCCCGGGCTTTCGGCGATCTGTCCGTAAAGCCGGCGCGCAGGGTTGCCGACCGGAAGACCGGTGCGCTGCTGGCCGGTATCCAGGTCCAGCAGGACCTCCACCTGTTGTCCGGCCTCGGCCATCGCCCTGGACAGGGCTTCCACCGGTTCGGGGTGGTCGGCGATCACCATGAACCGGACCTTGGGAAACCCTTGCACGAAGCGAACGGCCCGCTCGATGTTGCGCCCCACCAGGTGGTAAGCCAGCAACACATCCCGCGCGCCGGCCCGAGCCACCATTTCGCACTCGGCAAAGGTGGCCGCCTTGAATTTGTCGATTCCCTGCTGCATTTGCAGTTGGACGACCTCCCGGGTCTTGTGGGTTTTGACGTGGGGTCGCAGGCGGGCCGGGTCTCCAGCCATCGCCACCATCCGGTCCAGGTTTTCCCGGACCAGCTCCAGAAAGACCACCAGCGCCGGCGTGGCAAGTTGCCGGCTGTCCTCGATGCGGTATCGATCGGGCATGTTCCGTCCTAAGCGGTGGCGTCGGCCACGGTGGCGTCAGCGGCACGGGCGCGGTCGACTTGCTCGGTCTTCACCAGCAACAGCAGAAAAACCGGGACGATGGTGATGATACCCAGCCACCAAAAAGCCGACTGGTAGGAAAGCAGATTGTCGGCCGCGCCGCCCTGCGACCAGATCAACCATTCTCGCAGCGGGCCGGCCGCCCAGTTCCCGATGACGTGGGAAACGTTGGACAGCGTCATATAGGTGGTAAACACGGTTCCCGCGGCCACGGTCCAGGAAATCCTCATGGCCATGGAGAGGAACCCGACCGAACCGATGGCCGCCAGGGTCTCGTAGGAAAGCACATAGGACATGGCGAACCAACCCTCGTTCCACAGCTCCGGGAATGACGCGAAGATCATGGCGGCCGCCCCATAGCCGTAATAACCGACGGCCAGGATCAAGCGCCTCCCATAGCGGTCGGCCAGATATCCACCCAGCACGGCGCCCACGATAATGGGAGCGGTGGCGTACAGACCGGAGGCTCTCGAGAACTCCACATCCGTCCAGCGCGGGCTCAGGTACTGGGTGTAGAGCGCGTTGGACAGCACCTCGTTGACTCCCAACCCGATCAGCTTCAGCAGCGTGAACAGGATGAAGACCGAGGTGGTCGTCAGCGAAAATGCCCTGAGAACACTACCCATGACCCGGAGCGGGTTGCTCACGCTCCCGACGGCCGTGGAGGCGGCCCGGCCGACGCTCCAGGGGAACCGCTTCTCGCCCCGCCGCTCCAGGAACACTACCGGAACCAGCATGATGGCCAGCAGCAACAGCACCTGAACGGCCACGCAGGCCTCCAGCCCCCACACGTTGATTACATGGGAAAGACTCCAGGCCCCCACCCCTTTGCCGATGAGCTTGGAGGCCCACATCAAGCCGTTGGTCTGTCCCTGTTCGTGCGGCGGCAGAATGTCGACCGCCAAGGCGTCGGTGCAGACATCCTGCAGGGAAGCAAAGCAGTTGTGCAGAAAGAACATGTAGAGGATGAACTTCAACTCCTGGGAGGGATCGGCGATGCCGATGAATCCCAGCAGAGTCAGGGCCATCATCAATTCGGAACCGATGATCCAGGGCCGTCTTCTCCCCATGGAGCGAATGGTGAAGCTGTCCATCAAGGGCGCCCATATCAGCTTGAAGGACCACGGCACCAGGATGATGGCCTTGAGGGCTCCGATATCGCCGTCGGAAATCTGGTAGTTGTAGGAGAGATAGGAGGGCAGCGTAATCAGCATGAAGCCCCAGGGAATCCCCTGGGCGAAATAGAGCGCGCACAGGGTCACCCTTCGCTGCCATCGAGTGTCGACCAAGGCCATGGAAAGTATCGACCTCCCGGGTGTCTCAAGAGTCCGCCGCAGAGCAGCCCAAACTCTACCAGCCGCCTACCCTTCCCGCAAGGGACTAGGTCTTCACCACATAGATCGGGCTCGACCAGGCCATGTGCCCGTCCTCCTGAACCACCTTCACCAGGATCGGATTGTCCCCCTGGCGGCAGTCTCCGGCGGGAAGCCTGAAGGTAAACTCACAATGAGCCGGGCCGGCGGCGGCGGGCAGGCGGTAGAGCGAGATGCGCTTGTCCAGGCCGCCCAGGGGCCAGGTCCTGCCCTCCACCCCCAGGCCCTGCAACCCTGCCTCAAGACAGGTCTGATCGGTTTCCACCCGGATTTGGCCGGCTTCCGGACGGGCCAAGTCCAGAATCAGGCCGGCCACCCCGCCGGTGGTGATGGATTCCCAGTCGAGCCGGGTGGGGTCGGCTTGCCGGCAGGGAAGATCGGGATTGTGGAAATTGAGCGGGGTCATTCCCTGAATCCGATTCCCGGACAGGGTCAAAGATCCGTTCCAGGCGACCTGCCGGCCTCTTCCCCGCACCTCGGCTCCCTCCCAGAGCAGCTTGATCCGGTTGGAAAGATCGGCGGGGGCGTAGGTTCGAAAACACTTCACCACCTGCATCCCGTTGCGAACTTCCACCCGCTCGATGGGAGCGGTGCCGCAGACTCGGATGCGGAATGCGAGCCCCGAACCAAAACCAAGGTTGAGCAGACCCCCCATCGGAATTCCATCCTCGGCTTCGACATCCAGATAAATGCGAGCGCCGCTGGTCGCATAGACCCGACGGGCCCGGTAGGCCTCCCACACGCATTCTCGGGTCAGGCCCTCGGCCAGAACGCAGGTGAGCCCCCCGTAGCTGCCGAAGGTGGCGGCGCCCGGATAGCTGGCTCCGGGGCGGCCCTTGTGCCCGTCGGAATTGGCCACGATGGCCAGGCGATGCCCCCGGGCAAAGGCGTCCGCCAACATCCATTCGAATGTCCCCCAGGCCGAATGAACCTCCACCGCCCATTCCAGCCCGGGATCGTGGCGGGTCAGGTCGGCAAAGCGTCCTCCGACGTGGGGAATGACCATCACCTCCCGCCCGCAATCCCGCAGGCGGGCGAACAGTTCCTTCACGGTCGGGCAGCAGGGTTCCCGGGCCTGGCCCGGGGAAAGCAGGGCGCGGGAGCTGCGGCCGATGGGCCCGCCTTCTTCCCGGAAAATCACGTTGCGGTCCCCACCCAGAGCGGTATTGCCGCTCCATTCCCAACCGGGAAAGGTCACCAGGCGCCTCGGTTCATGGAAATTGCGGGTTGTGGTCTGGATCTTCCTCCAGAAGCCGTCAGTGATCTGAAAGTCGTTGCCCTGGTGGGAGCAGATGTCCAGGAAGGCGTAGTCGCGGGCAAAGCGGAAGTAGTCCCCGATGGAATTGGTTCCGATGGTTTCCTCGCTCTGGCCATGCAGATCGGCCCAGAATCTCCCAAATCGCTCGCCTCTACCGACCCGGATGGGATTGGTCCGTCCCGCCAGACCGGTTCGGGCGTCTTTCACGGAAATTGTGTAGTTTCCGGGCTCATCAAAGGCGGGGAAGACGGTCTTTCGCGGGCGGCCCACCGGATTGCCCCAACGATCCTCCAGCTTGCTCCGGACCGAAATCGGCTCACCGGCGGCGGCCAGGGTGGGAGCCACCGCCACCAGGCTCACCGGCTTGCCGGCCACCACCCGGATCTTGGGAGAATCCGGCAGGCGTTCAAAGGAATAGGTGGCGAAACGGTCGACCAGCACCCGCAGCTCAAAGGTTTTTTCCATGAAGGTCTGGACCTGCCAGCCGGGTGAGCCGCCGCTGCGATCCCCCAGCGTCAAGTCTATCCGATCCCCCTCCCGCAGGAATCCCTGCACGACTTTCAGGTGGAGCGTCTTGCCCCAGGGGCGAAGGTTGTCCTTGGGGTCGTAGCGCAACTGCAGGCGGGCGCCATTGGAAGCCCGGGCGGTGGTGTAGTTGGGGGCTTGGGGCCGATCGAACTGGGGCACACCGCAATCGGTGGCATAGCGCATCACCACCTTGATCGAGCCGGTGTCGTCAATGCCGTGGAAGCCGGCCGTGTAGGTCAGCCGGCAGGTCCGGTAACTGCCGGCAACCACCCGGCCCCCCAGGCTGCAGCTCACGTGACCGAGAGATTCGGAGTTGGTTTTCACTATCCGGCCTCTTCAACCATGGATCCACGGACCAACTTCTCCTGGCCGAAGGCTGTATTCTATAGGACAATACCAGCTCGGGCGTCTTGCGGAACGCCACCCCAACAGTCTCCAATGATTTCACGAATCTTCTTCCCCCTGCTGCTGGCGGGGCTGATCTCCTGCAGGCCCATGGCCGCGGAAAACCCTCCGCTGGTGCTGGACAGTCCCATGCCCCCACCGGCCTGGGCGCTGATGGAACGCGAGCTGCTGCGCCTCAACTCCGAAGCCTGCGAGATCTTCGCCGCCAAGTACGTGGATGAGCGCGGCCACCTCCTGCACACTCCCCGCTGGGGGACTCTGGACGGACCCGATGACGCCATCGAGACCTTTCACAACTGGACCCTGCTCCATGCGCTGGGGGCATCCGACTCCGTTCTGGAGCTGTTCAAGAAGGCGCTGGAGGGGCACCTCCACCAGTATGGCCAGCTCCGAACCACCCTGACCGACCTGGCCCGGGAGGGCGCCTACCACCGCGAATTCATCACCATGTCGGACTGGTTCCATACCGGGGAAGGGATGCGGGGGTTCATGTTCCAGGGGCTATCCGAACCGGGTTCGCCCCGGCTGCGGGAGCGCATGAAACGCTTCGCCGGACTCTACATGAACGAGGATCCCGAGGCGCCCAACTACGACCCCGAGCACAGGATCATCCGCAGCATCTGGAACGGCAGCAAGGGCCCCATGCTCCGCAAGGCCACCACCTACGATTGGGTGGGAGATCCGGTCCCCGGCCGCTTTCACATCCTGCACAGCCCTTTCGGCCGCAGCAAGATGCTGGACCTGGAGAAGGTCTACCCCAAGATGCTGGCTCACTGCGACGAATACCTCGACAGCGTGGGAGACCATCCGCTCAACCTGGCGGCCACCAATCTGGCCCTCAACGCCTACATGCTCACCGGGGAGCCAAAATACCGGGAGTGGGCCCTGGAGTACGTGGATGCCTGGAAGGAGAGAATCGAGGCCAACGGGGGCAACATCCCCACCAATATCGGTCTGGACGGCACCATCGGCGGGGAGTATGGCGGCAAGTGGTACAAGGGAACCTATGGATGGAATTTCACCATCTTCGACGGGGAAATCGAGCGGATCGCCCATCGGAACAACTTCTCGGCGGGCAGTTGGCCGGGTTTCGGCAACGCCTACCTCTTGACGGGCGATGCCGGTTACATCGACACCCTGCGCCGCCAGATGGACAACATTTACGCTCAAAAGAAGGTCGTCGACGGCCGGCTCATGGTTCCCCAGATGTACGGGGACCCTCGCGGCTACAAGTTCAGCGGCCGGGAAGAGTGGTACCGCTGGACAACCAACCTGTTCATCGGCCGCCTGATGGAAATCTACCTCTGGTCGATGGACCGCGGGGACCTGGAGCGCCTGCCTAAGACCGGTTGGATCGGTTTCCTGGAGGGAGAGGACCCGGGGTACCCGGAGAAAGCTCTGCGAAAAGACTTCGAGAGCCTCCGCACCACCATGCAGGGCATCGAAGAGGATCCGACCACGCCCGAGACCCGGTTGGCCGACTGGCTCCTGGACCTCAATCCGGCCAGGACCGGGACATTGGTCAACCTGATGCTCGGCGGTCACCTGGCCGGCAGGATCTGGACCCTGCACACCCGGGTTCGCTACTTCGATCCGGAGCGCCGGCGATCCGGCCTGCCTCGGGACGTGGCGGCGCTGGTCGAAAAGCTGACCGCAGATTCAGTAACCCTCACCCTGGTGAACACCAGTCCGTTGCATCCCCGCGACCTGATCGTCCAGGCCGGAGCTTATGCCGAGCACCGGTTTGACCGCGTGACCCTGAACGGGAAGACCACCCCCATCGACGGACCGTCGGTCAGGTTGCGTCTGCAACCCGGCTGCGGCAGCCGGTTGGTATTTTCCATGCGACGCTATGCCAGCCAACCCAGGCTGGCCATGCCCTGGGATGCGCAATAGGGCTCCGGCTGCCCCGTCAATCTCCGGCCGGAAGCCTCACGGCTCGGATGCGATTGTTGTAGTGGTCGCTGATGAACAGCAGGTCGTCCCCCCGGAGACAGAGCCCGCACGGCTCGTTGAGGCGTGACGCCGGCGCCGGTCCGCCGTCCCCCGAGTCGCCGCCCTCCCCACACCCCGCCACCGTCTCCAGCAGGCCGTTTCGGGCGATGCGCCGCACCCGGTGGTTGTGGCGGTCCGAAAAATAGAGCGTACCGTCCCGGGCAATCGCCAATCCCCAGGGTGCATGGAGGCGGGCCTTCAAGGCCGGCGTGCCGTCCGGTGAGAATCCTGCCTCGCCGCTGCCGGCCACGGTGGCGATGCGGCCCTCGCGGTCTACCCTGCGGATGACGTGGCAGGTCGAGTCGGCGAAGTAGAGGTTTCCCGAGGCGTCGAAGCGGATGGCCGAGGGCGAGCCGATCCGGGCTCGCCTGGCCGGGCCGCCGTCGCCGCTGTAGCCCGGAAGACCGCAACCGGCCACGCTGTCGATGATGCCGGTGGATCGGTCGATCCTGCGTATACGTCCCACTTCCCCGTCCCCGACGTAGATATTGTCCTCGGAATCGTGGGCTACCGCCGTGGGAGCCACCAGGCAGGCGCAGTTGGCCGGGCCGCCATCGCCCTTGTCCCATTGAAAAGCGGCTCCCGCAATGCCGCGAATGGCTCCATCCAACTCCACCCGGCGCACGTGACCGTGGCGATGGTCCGCGATGACGATTCGACCCGTCGAGTCGACCGAGACGTCATAGGGGTTTCCCAAGTAGGCAGCCGTGGCCGGGCCGCCGTCGCCCCCGTAAGCCCGCGCCCCGTTGCCGGCCACGGTGCGGATCACTCCGGTTTCCGGATCGATGGACCGAATGCGCTGGCTCCACACATCGGCCACGTAGAGATGCCCGTCCGGCCCCAGCGACAAGCCGCCGGGACCGCAAAGAAAGGCTCGAGTCGCCGCCTCCCCGTCATGCACGCCGGTGCCGCCCAGGGCGGTCGTCACGATTCCGGTCCGCCCGTCGTAGCGCCTCAATCGCCCCGAACAATCTCCCCAGTGCACGGTGCCGTCGGGATCGGCGAAAATGGCGGCTTCGCAGGAGTTGCACTCGGTCACCGAACCGTGCAGCCCCTCCTCTCCGAAGCCGGGGACACCCGTGCCCACCAGGGTGTTGACGACGCCGGTGTCAGCCTCTACTTTCCGCACCCGAAACCCATATTTCTCCCCCACGTAGAGGTTGTCGTGGACATCCAGGCAGATGGCGTCCGGCATCAGCGTGCCGGCTTCCACGGCCGGCCCCCCGTCCCCGTTGGAGGCCCGCTGGCCGTTACCCAGAACGGTGGTGATTACCCCGGTCCTCCGGCTGATTTTCCGGATGCGGTCGTTGGAGTTGTCGCAAACGTAGAGATCGCCCCTGGAGTCGAAGGCCAGGTGTTCGGGGTGGTAGAAGGCTGCCTCATCGGCCGGCCCCCCATCCCCGTGATAACCCATCAGGCTGAGCCCCGGGCCGAAAAAGGGCCGGCTGCCGCCCCGCTCGGAAGGGTAGTGGCGGGCGCTGCGGCCGGCGTAGACCTGGATGGTTCCGCTTTGAGGATCGACGCGACGAATCGTGCAGGACCATTCGTCCGAGATGTAGACCCTGCCCCGCTCGTCCACCGCCAGGCCGCAGGGACAGTCGAACTCCGCCTCCAGCGCCGCCCCCCCGTCACCGCCCCGCCCCCGCCGACCGCAACCGGCCACCCGTGTGATGACTCCGGTCCCGGCGTCGATGCGGCGGATGGTCACGTTTCCCAGGTCGGTAAAATAGAGGTTCCCTTCCCGGTCCAGGCACAGGTCGTGAGGGTGGCGCACCCGCGCTTCCAGCGCCGGCCCGCCGTCGCCCTGGTCTCCGGCCACCCCGTCGCCCGCGAACCGGTGCAGCATGCCCTGGCGATCGATCCTCCAGAGCCGATGGGCCCAATAGTCCACCACGATCAGCTGCCCGTCCCCACGGCGCACCACCCCCATGGGCCAGCCGGCGTCGGCGTCGCGGGCGGGAATGCCCTCTGCGTAGCCGACCCCCGCTACCGTTACGATCCGTCCCGGCAGCAGCTTTCGAAGATCATTGAAAGGAGTCATAAGCGCCTCCCGGCACGTCCGGTCCCCGCCCTGGCAGGCGGATCATACGAGAGTGAAACAACGCATCTTCATGTCCTATCGGGAACAAGAGCCTTGTCGTGCAAAACCGGTTTTCTACTGATTGAACATGGATGCACAGGATAGACAGGATAAACAGCCAGCCGTTTTGGTTTTGGAAATGAAGACAAACCACCAATGAACACGAATGGGGACGAATAGGGATGGAGCTCGGCGTCAGGGGAGAATGCCCCCCCCGGGAGCGCGGGCGTCCCGCCCGCAACCTTATTCGTGCAAACAGCCTGCGACGCAGGGCCACTTCCTCGCACAGTGCACCAAACCGGCCATTGTGGGGATCGTTACAATGGTGCCAAGTCCTGTGCGGGCGAGACGCCCGCGCTCCCGGGTGGGGCGTCCCGGTGGTGCGATGGAGGGCATCCGGCGGGCGAATTCTCTGAAAGCCGACGGTCGCCTTCTGGAAAACTCCCGTTTGTCCGCGAGCCCAGCCCCCGCCCTGCCGGGCGGATCATACAAGAGTGAAACAATCAGAAATCGACCATTCCTTCGCGACCTTGGCATCCCGTCGCGGTTTACCTCAGCGCCTTAGTGCCCCTTCGTCGTACTTCGTGCCCCTTCGTGGATAGCTCTTTTTCCTTCCCGCTGGTCTTCAAGCCGGGAACGGGTCACATGCCCATGCATGGTAGAATGGATGGCCTGATTCCGTAAGACAAAACCACTGGCCGGGCCGGGATTCCATCCCGGTTGCAACGCCGACACGGTTATCCCCGGCGGCAAGTAGCGAAAACCATGAAATATGACCTTCTGGTCTGCAATGGCAGGGCGGTGGATCCCTCCCAGGGGTTGGACGATCCGCGGGACATCGGCCTGCGGGGCGACAAGATTGTTGGACTGGGGAAGAATCTGGACCCGCTGGAAGCCCGCGACACCGTCGATGCGAGGGGGCTTCTGGTGACTCCCGGCCTCATCGACTGCCACGTGCACGTTTATCCCGGAGTCTCCCACTACGGGATCGACCCCGATCCCAACTGCCTGGAGCGGGGTGTGACCACGGCAGTGGATGCCGGATCGGCCGGTGCGGCCACCTGGGACGGCTTCCGCCGCTACGTCATCGAAGTCAGCGCCACCCGGCTCTTTGCCCTGCTCAATATCTCCTCGGTGGGCATGGTCACCGGCGTTGAGACCGATCCTGCCGTGGGCGAACTGGAGGACCTGCGCCATTGCAGCGTCAGCGCGGCGCTGGAAACCGTCGAAGCCAACCGGGACGTGATTCTGGGAATCAAGATACGTCTCAGCGCCAACCTGGCGGCCGACGGCCGCAACGAACTTCCCGCCTTGAAGCTGGCCCGCGAAGCAGCCGAAGCAGCCCGGCTGCCGCTGATGATCCATACCCCCGGGTCTTCCCTGCCCCTTTCCCGAATTCTGGCCGAAATGCGGCGGGGAGACCTGTTGACTCACTGCTTTCACGGCCATGCGTCCGGCATCCTGGACGAGCGCGGGCGGGTCCTGTCCGCGGTGCGCGAGGCCGTCCGCCGGGGTGTGCGTCTGGATGTCGGCCACGGAAAGGGCAGCTTCCGCTACCCCGTCGCCGAGCAGGCCATGCGGCAGGGAATTCTCCCCGGCACCATCAGCAGCGACCTCCACAGCTACAACCTCGAGGGACCGGTCTACGATCTGGCCACCACCGTCTCCAAGTTCCTGCTGCTGGGAGTCTCCCTGGACGAGGCTCTGAGGATGGTCACGGCGGCTCCGGCCGAGGTGGTGGGCATGCAGGGCCGCCTGGGAACCCTGAAAACCGGCGCCGAGGCCGACCTGGCTCTGTTCGAATTGGCGGAGGGCAGGTTCGAGTTCAGCGACGTCGCCGGAGAGACCCGGACAGGCCGCTGGAAGCTGGTTCCGCGGGGCGTGATCCGTGCGGGACGGGTCGTCAAGCGGCCCGAGCAAACAGCCTGATTACCCCAAAAAGACCACTGCAGCTCATCCGTGCTTTCCCACCCGATCGCGGCCTCACGGTCAGAACACCGTCGTCGCTCTGTGCGATGCGGGGACTCCAGTTCAGGGAACCGGGCGGAGACGCGCCTGGGAACGCACTACGTTAACGCCTCACTATTGATCAGCGTTACCTGGTCGTTGAGGGTCCAGTAATCGTAAAGGTAACCCAGCCCCAGAAGCCCAGCGGTGAGCAGATAGAGGATGCCGGTGATCCATTTGCCCAGATACATACGATGAATGCCGAGGAGTCCCAGGAAGGTCAAGAGGAGCCAGGCAACGGTGTAGTCGATCGGGCCACGCTGGAACCTGAAATCGGCTTGGCGGCACATGCCAGGGATCAGAAACAGATCGATGAGCCAGCCAATTCCAAGCAGTCCCAAGGTAAAGAAATAAACGGTTCCCGTGACGGGTTTGCCGAAGTAAAAGCGATGGGAACCCGTGAAGCCGAAGATCCAGAGCAGGTAGCCAATGAGGGTGGAGTGGGTGGTCTCAGCCGGTAGCATCCTTACTCGTACAAAGCCAACAAGGCAGGCAGGTCTCAGGAGGACTGGTCCTTCTTTTCCTTCTCCTTTTCCCCCTCCTCCTTCTCCTTCGCGGCGGGCTTGACCGCGACGGTCTCTATTCTCTTGGTCCTGGCGTCGACTCGCCGCACCTTCTTGTTGCCGGTGTCGGCGATATAGAGGTTGCCGCGGCGATCCAGGGCCAGATCGAAGGGATCGGCCAGGCTGGCTCTCCTGGCAGGGCCGCCATCGCCGCTGAAGCCACGTTGACCATTGCCCGCGACGGTGGTGATGACGCGGTTTCTGGCGCCGACCCGGCGGATGCGGTGGTTGCCGCGATCGGCAATATAGAGGTTGCCCGACCGGTCCAGGGCCACCGAGAAGGGATCGTACAGGCTGGCCTTTGCCGCCGCCCCTCCATCACCGCCGAACCCACCCTTGCCATCGCCGGCGTAGGTCGAAATCAGCCCGGTCCCGGCATCCACTCTGCGGATGCGATGGTTGCCGGTATCGGCGATAAAGAGATTGCCGCGGCGATCCACCGCCACGTCGAAGGGCACTTCGAAAGCCGCTTCGGTGGCCGGGCCCCCGTCACCGCTGAAGCCCGTTCGGCCGCTGCCCGCCACCGTGGCGATCTGGCCGGTCTTGGCATCGACCCGCCGGACCCGGCGGCTGCTCTGCTCGACGAAATAGAAGTTGCCCTCTCGATCGAGAGCCACACCCACGGGGGTGGACAGGCTGGCTTCGGTGGCAGCCACATCATCGTAGCGATAGCCGAACTCCCGGTTGCCGGCCACGGTGGTCACCACACCGCTCTGGCGGTCAATGCGGAAGATCCGATGGGTGTTGCGGTCCGTCAGGTAGAGGTTGTCGGCTCCATCCAGGGCAATGCCGACCGGTCGGCCCAGGTCCACCTTCCGCCCGGATCCCGGATCGACGGTTCCCCTTTCCAATTGGACGGTCAGGACGCCGGCCGGATCCAAACCCAGGATCCGGTACTTGACGTCGTCGCTGATGATCAGCGTTCCATCGGACCGAACGGCTACCGAGCGGGGGGTGAATGTCGGGGCGTCTTCGGCCAATATGCCGGAGGAGAGCATGGCCCAGCTCAGCAGGAGAAGAAAAAAGCGCATGATCGAACTCCCTCGTCGTTTCAGGTGGCCCTAATGTAACGCCGGAGCCATGAAAATGTAAAGGAAGGGATACAGCCCGCATCTCTCACCGGGTCGAGTGGCATGGAATGTCGCCAACGAAGGTGGAATGACTCCATTACGTTTGATTTAAGCCACCTGCCGAATGCGTTGGCGAGTGTATACTGAACGGCGCGACAGAGAGTCGGATAGTAGCGGAACGACGGACACTCAGAGGAGGAAGCCCGATGAAATGGATCGCCGGAATCGTCATTGGAGGTGTTGCGGTCGGTTTGTGGCTGGGAGTGAAGGAAGCTCCGGCGGACAGCCAGGCCTATTGGTCCCAGTGGAGGGGGCCGGAGGCTACGGGAGTCTCCCCAAAAGGTGACCCACCCGTGGAATGGTCCGAGGACAGAAACATTCGCTGGAAAGTGGCCATCCCGGGCAAGGGCCATGCGTCCCCGATCATTTGGGATCAAACGGTGTTCGTGGCCACCGCCATTCCCACCGACAGCAAGAACCCGGTGGAGGGGGAGGGCCAGGTCAAGCCGGCCCAGGTCATGAAGTTCGACCTGCTGGCTCTGGACCGCAAGACGGGGAAGGTCCTCTGGCAGCGGACCACCCGGAAACAGGGACCCCACGAAGGGACCCACGGCGCCAACACCTGGGCCTCCGCCTCGCCCGTCACCGATGGTGAGCACGTCTACGCCTATTTCGGTTCCTTCGGCCTCTTCTGTCTGGACATGAAAGGAAATCCGGTGTGGGAGAAAGACCTGGGGGACATGTCGGTTCGACTGAAGTTCGGGGAGGGCAGCTCGCCGCTGCTCTACGGAAACAAGATCGTCATCATCTGGGACCACCAGGGAGACTCCTTCATCGTCGCGCTGGACAAGCGGACGGGAGACGAACTGTGGAGAGTCCCCCGGGATGAGGAGACCTCCTGGTCCAGCCCCATCGTGGTCGAGCACGGCGGGCGGAAACAGGTGGTCACCAGCGCCACCAACCGGGTGCGCAGCTACGACCTGGAGAACGGAGACCTTCTCTGGGACGGCAGCGGCGTGACCTTGAACGCCATCCCCTCACCCGTGGCCTCGGAGGGGATCGTCTTCGTCACCAGCGGATTTCGGGGAAACGTCCTGCAGGCCATTCGGATTGGAGCCGCTCAAGGAGACATTACCGACTCGGAGGCTATCGCCTGGGAACTGGACCGCGACACCCCCTATGTTCCTTCGCCGCTGCTCTATGGGGACCTGCTCTACTTTGTCAAGGGCAACAATGGCATCCTCACCTGCCTCAACGCCAAAACCGGCGAGGCTCATTACGGTCCCCTCAGGCTGGAGGGTATCGAGGGTGTCTACGCCTCTCCGGTGGGAGCCGGCAACCGCGTCTACCTGCCGTCTCAGAACGGAACCACCATAGTGATCCGGAAAGGCCCCGAATTCGAGGCGCTGGCCAGGAATACCCTGGAGGATGGATTCGACGCTTCGCCCGCCGTCGTCGACAAGGAGCTCTTTCTTCGGGGACGCAAGTTTCTCTACTGCGTCGCCTCCGACTCCTGAAGATGAAGAGACTGGTTGTCATCCGCCATGCCAAGTCCAGTTGGAAAGACCCCGGGTTGAGGGATTTCGAACGTCCTCTGAACAAGCGTGGCAAGGCCGATGCCCCCGAGATGGGCCGGCGGTTGGCACGGCGTTCCCTGATTCCGGACCGCCTGCTCGCCAGCCCGGCCAAGCGGGCCATCCGGACGGCTGAGATCATTGCCGGCGCCATTGGATTCCCTGCCGAGAGAATTACCCGCGTGGACCGGCTCTATGGCGCCGGGGTCGCCGACCTGGTCGGCATCCTCCAGGGACTGGACGATTCCGAGGAGACGGTCTACCTTGTCGGGCACAACCCGGGGTTGACGGACCTGGTCAACTTGGTCTGCGGCGCATTCCTGGACAACCTTCCTACCTGCGGCGTGTTCTGCGCCGATTTCGCGATTTCTTCCTGGAAGGAGATCGGCCGCCACCGGGGAAAGTGCCTCTTCATGGACTTTCCCAAACACCCTCCGGCAGGATAGACGGCCTGACGACCCGCCGTCCATCCCCCACCGCATCAGCCTTCGCCTGTCGGCTCGGCTTCTGCGACTCCCCCTCAAGGCCGAGTGATACCTGAGTTTTGAAGGAGGGAAGGTGCTGGTTCAGGAGAGGGAACCGGCTGCCTGCTGCGCGGGACGTTGGAAGCGGTAGCCGACACCGGTGACGGTTTCGATATAGTCCCTGAAGTTCGGCCCCAGCTTTCTGCGAATCCTTCGAATGTGGACGTCCACCGTTCGGGCGTCCCCGTAATAGCTGTACCCCCAGACGGCGTTGAGGATCTTCTCACGCGTCAGGGCCCTTCCGGCATTCAGGATCAAAGCCTTGAGCAGACCGAATTCTTTCAGGGTGAGTCGGCAGTTCTCGCCCTCAAAGCGAATCTCGTAGTTCTCGAAGTGCACCTCCAGACGACCGTCGTCGTAAGACTCTACCTGCTGGCCGTCGTTTTTTCTCAAGGTTGAGCGGACCCTGGCCACCAGCTCGCGAACCCCGAAAGGCTTGGTCATGTAGTCGTTGGCGCCCAATTCCAGGCCCAGGACCTTGTCCGACTCGGTGCTCCTGGCCGACAGGATCATGATGGGGATATGCCGGGTCTCGGGGTCCCTGCGAAGGATTCGGCAGACCTCGAACCCGCTCACACCCGGCAGCATGAGGTCCAGGATGATCAGGCTTGGCTTGAGCTTGAATGCCAGGCTGACACCTTCTTCCCCGGTATGGGCTTCGACCACCGAGAAGTTCTTCTCCTTTTCCAGGTTGTAGCGTACCGCTTCACAGATGTCCGTGTTGTCCTCGATGGCGAGAATGCACTGTCTCATGGCTTGGCTCGACTCGATTCCGACTTCCAAGGAGGGCCGCTCCGCAGCCAACCTTAGAAAAGAGAGAAGCTGGTCCCGACCTTGAAGGTCCGTCCCAGGTGATAGCGCCGCTGCAGATGGTCAGCCTGCGTCCAGCGATACTCGTTGTCGGACAGGTTCTCTATCGTAAACTTGACCCCCCACCGCTCCCCGATGGTGTAGAGGTAGGCCAGATCCATGAAGAGGTTCCCCTCCTGAAAAATGTCGGGGAGGCCAAAGGTGCCCACGTCGGTGATCTTGCGGGACACGGAATTCAGGAAGAACCGGACCGTGCTGCGCCACCGAGGCTTGTTCCACTCGGTGCCGAAGTTGTAGATGAAGCGGGACTGCCCCAGCAGCGGCCGCCGTTTCGAGGTGGCCAACAGCGCCAGCTCAGGCGGAATCTCGACATTGGAGTCCACGAAGGTGAAGTTGCTTTGCAGGCTGAAGGGCTCCAGCCCATCGTGAAAGTGGCCCAGGTGCTGGCGCCATTCGATTTCGAAGCCCTGGTTCCGGGCGCTGGTGGCGTTCACGAAGCTTCTGCGCTGGTTGATGGTCGGCTGAATGGTGGTCTCGATGGGGTCGGTGAAGTCCTTGAGGAAATAGCTGGCGGCAATCACCTGGTTTCCCCCCGGGAACCACTCCCAGCGGGTATCGAAGTTGTCGATCCTGGCCCGCCGCAGGTCGGGGTTTCCGGCCGTATCGTAGCCGCCCAGCACGTTCAGGAAGTCGAAGGGGGAGAGCTCGCGAAAGTCGGGCCGGTTGAGGGTGCGCGCATACCCGAACCGCAGGTTTTGCCTGGAAGTCAGGGCATAGCTCGCGTTGATGCCGGGTAGAGGGTCGCGGTTATCCAGTTCGGCTACGGCCGGCACGCCGCCGGGAACCAGCGGATCGATGGTGGTGACCTGAATCAGGGCATCCTCCAGGCGGAGGCCGCCCACCAACCGCCACTTGGAGCCCAATGAAATATCCAGCATGGCAAAGGTGCCGAAGATGTCCATGTCTCCCCGATAGGTGTCGGTGCCTCGTGTGTTTTCGCGCAGGACGAACCGGTCGGGAGCGATGTTGTCGGGCCCCAGGAGTTCATTGGGGGCAAGGCTGGTATCGATGTGGCGGAAGTTGGCGGGCTTGAAGCGGAAGCGGCGGGCTTCAAAGTCGCGTTCCCGGAAGGTGGCCCGAACCCCGACACTGAACATGCCGGTAACACCGCTGCCGAAGAAGGGCTTCCCCCACTCCACCAGAGGCTCGTGGATCTTGTCTTCGAGCGTATTGTAGAAGCGCAGGGCCGATTGGGGCAGCGACAGGAAACCCAGGCTGTCATCGTATCGGCGCTGGTAGATGGTTTCCCGGAAATCGGGCTCATCTCGGCCCGACTGGGAATATGTGTACTGCCAGCGGATCAGGCTGTTGCCCAGTGCCGGCAGGTTGTGTTCCCCCTCGACCCCTGTAGAGAACAGACCCCGTTCTACCCACCGCAGCCGTTCGGCCACGATCTGCAAATCGATCCCCCCGTTGAGACCCTCGAAGCGGCGTGCTTCCTTGTCGGCGTCGTGGGTGTAGGTATTGCGGAAAACGATCTTGTTGTTGCTGTTCAACCGCAGGGCGGCATTGAACACGGCTCCCACACGGGATGCCTCCACGCCCCGGGCGAAATCGGAATAGTCGGTGCGAATGCCGATATTCCCACGGCCCGTGTTCACCAGGTAGCGCCGAGCCTCCTGATAGACCTGGGGCTTATTGGTGAAGGTGAAGGCTCCCACCAGGCCCAGCGGACCCACCGTATCGCCTCCGGCAATGGAGTGGGTCTGAGAGGGACGAGCTCTGTCGATGGAGGTTCCCTCCCAGTTGACGGGGAGGGCCCGGCCGAACTCCTGCATCTCCTGCCGGCTGAAGCTGCCCGGGAAAAGCCTGGTCTGCGGAATCCGGACAGGAACATCGCGGGATCCGTCCTGGTAGCCCCAGAAATCGGACTCGCCTCCCTGGTAGGTCTGGAACTCCTTGAAGGTGGTCCGGCTATTGAAGCCGTAACTCACGCTGGCATTGAAGGTTCTCGCCACCGGAAACTCGATGGTCTGCATCTGAACCAGGCCTCCCGAGAACTCGCCGGGCATGTCGGGCGCGTAGGTCTTGATAACCTTGATGTTCTCAATCAGAGTGGCGGGAAAGAGGTCCAGCGGCACCACCCGCCGTTCGGGGTCGGTGGTGGGGACCATGGCCCCGTTCAGCATGGTGGCGCTGTAGCGTTCCCCCAGGCCTCTCACGTAGACATAGCCGTCGTCGACCACAGAGACACCGGTCACCTTCTCCACCGCTCCGGCTGCATCGGAAGCCACCGACTTTCTGATTTCATCCCGGCTCATGCTGTTGCTGACGGTGGGCGCCAGCTTGCGCTCGGTGAGCATGGCCTCTGCAGTGGCGGTGACGGCGTCGATATCCGTCGTGACGTCGACCACCGTCTGGGTGGCAAAGTTGGCCATGACGGTGCTGACCTCCTGGACGGCGCCGGCCGTAACCACGATGTCGCTCACCGTGGATTCATGGTAGTTGTCTGCGGTGAAGAGCAGTTGGTAGGTGCCGGGGGACAGCTGCAGGACATAATATCCGTCCAAATCCGTCACGGTCGAGAGTTCGGGGCGGCCCTCCACTTCGACTCGGGCCTGCCGCACCACGGAGCCGTTGTCGGCATCCAGCACGTTCCCTGCCACGGCACCTGTTTCCTGACCGGACAGATTCTGGGCAAGCAGCAATAACAATGACAGCAGGGTTGGAAAGCGAAACACTCCAGTCACTCCTTCTGTTGGCACAGATAAATATCCAGGACGAACATGGCCGACTGCCTGAACGTACAATGACCGTGTGAACACCGTGTTAAGAGCGGATAAAGAGTTGGTTAAGATCGACTAACGGAAGACCTGAGGAAAGGAAACGGTACGGATCATCGAACAACTGCGTGTGGCCGGCTGGAGAATCCCACCGCCCTGATTCATTGTTGAGCAGGCGCCGATTGAGCCAACCACAGAAAAAAGGCGCCCGGGACTCAAGAGTCCCCGGGCGCCGAAACTCAACCGGGGCCGTAGTCGTAGCAGGCAGCCCGATGCGACTACGGCTCGGAGGAGATCAGGGATCCAACTCTCTTACGGAGGTCCCATTTCTCCTTCAACGTGATATTGAACCCACTCCTCGTCCCATCTCTCGTCACCGAAGGCGCCCAGATAGTTGACGGACTGATCGAAGAAGCCGTCGTCCGGAGGCAGGATCCAGTTGGCGCGAAAGACGGGCCCTCCCCCGCGGGGCCTGAAGTCGGGGTCGCTCAACTGCAGGGGGCGCACCAGGTCGGGGTCGGCAATCATGACATTGGCCTGACCCGGCAGAAACTCGGGGCCCAGGTTGTCCTTGCTGCCAAGAGGGTCGACAACCTGGTCAGCCATGGTATTGGACCGGCCTGACATCAGTCCGTTGTTCCACATCAGCAGACCGTCGACCGAGAGCGCCCTGTTGTCGATGGATGCCTGGTCCAAAACCACCAATCCGGTATTGACCCAGTTGTAGATGAGGACGTTGTTGTAGCTTCCACCGGAACCCCGACGAAAATAGGCGCCGGCCACGCCGGTCCCTTCGTCAAAGCCCTCGGTGTAGGTGTCGCCGGCGCCCACCATGGTGACATTGTAAACCTGAGGCTCGGTCACAGGAGTAGCGGCATAATCGTCCTCATTGTTGTCCGACTCGATGCCCCGGTTCCCCTGTTGATCCTCACCGGCCACGCAGACCGCGTGCTGCAGGCGCCCGGTCCAACCGATCTGCATATCCAGGAAATCGTCCTGGCCGTAGGTCCCCACCAGGTAGCTGGCGTCCATGGTGCCGCCGAACCACTCGAAGAGATCGTCCAGCCCATACTTGGCCTGCAGGTGATGAGCCACCGTATCCGAGCCGCAGCCGCCGAAGGTGATGGCGTTGATCTCGTCGTTGGGGGCGAACTCGGCGCCGGCAAACTCTACCCGGACGTAGGTTAAAGTTCCGCAGTCATGGGTGGGGTCGTCTCCGCCATACTCGGTGTCGCCCGAGGGCGGAAGCCCCTCGATGTTCCCGAAGCCGGTAGGCCAATTCACCGGGGCGGCACCCAGCAGCACCAGTCCTCCCCAGTCACCGGCATTGCGCTCGCCAAAGGGCAGCTTGCTGGTGAAGGTAACGGGACGGGAGCGGGTGCCGGCGGCCATTAGTCTTCCCGTGGTGGTGACAAAGAGGGAAGAGGCCGGCTGGGAACCGGGCTCACCGGTGATGATGGTACCGGGTTCGATGGTCAGGGTGGCCCCATTCTTGACAAAGACAACCCCGTTGAGGTTGTAGGTCTTGGTGTTCACCCAGGTGGTATCGGAAGTGATGTCGCCGCTCACTTCAACGGTCTCGTCCACCACCGAGATCTTGAAATAGGCGTTCTTGAGGACGCGCCCACCCCGATAGTCTCTCAATTGAACCACAACAGTGTGCATGCCGAGTTCGTCGGGAATGGTGTAAGGCATCCCCGAGGCCGAGCCGCCGGGTCCCACGATCACGGCCTTGTTCACTGCGGAAACTCCCGCGTCCAACCGGGTGAGCCCCAAACCCCTGTCGATGTCGTCCGGGGTCTGGCTGAAGATGTTTTGCGGGACCATTGTGGTGTGTTCTCTCTTGGTGAAGAACGTCCTGACACCCGTCTGGTTGTTGATGATATAGCTGAACAGGGCGTAGGGCTGGATGTCCTGGTTTACGCGGTACGAACCGCGTACCGTCGCCTGCTCGCCCGGACGGTAGACATACTTGTCGGCCCAGATCCACATGCCGATGTCGGAATCTTTTTGAATCAGTGTGGCCCCGTGGGTATCGGGGGAAACGCTCCCGCCACGGGCGAGCGACGCCGGAGCGAGGTCTGAGGCAGCCACGGCGACAACAGTGGCGAGAGTAAGCAAAATCCTTTTCATGTATCTCCTTCCTGCGTTCAGGTCTTGATCTTGATTGGCAAAAGACAGGCAGTCTTCTTCGGGTGAGCCCCCTGGAGAAGCACCGCCTCGCTTGGCCGTCGAAGCTAGCAGGAAGGAATTGCCGAGAAATGAAATCCGAATGAAAATATGATGAATTCATTGACTACTTAGTTCTTCGATCCCATGAATTCTTGCGTTTAGGGCTATTTTCACTTGTCACACGGGGAGCAAACAGGGGGATAATGCGGGACAAGCCACTCTGGACGAATCCAAGAAGCGCCTGAAACAGACCGGGACCTCCCGGGAGAGGAAATCCAATGTCGATGACACACCTTTCGAAAACGGCCAGGATGCGGGTGGGACTTCTGCTGGCCCTGCTGATCGGGACCCTGGGCAGCCAGTGGAAGGACATTCTGCCGGCCGCCGAACCCGATCCCGACGAGATTCACGTCCTCCAGCAGGGGGGAAAGGTCGGAAAGCTCTCGCTGGAAGTCAAGGAAGCCGGGTCCCATCTGCACATGCCCGCCCGGCTCTACTTCACTTATGACGATGGCCGGGAAGAACTGCCTACGGTCGGGCGCTTCCAGCACTTCATGGTGACTGCCTCCGGCCGGGATCTGAAAACACTCCCTGTCGGCGAATACCAGGTCTACGTCTCTCGCGGGACCGAATACTCGCTGGACCGGCAGAAGGTCAAGATCGAAGAAGGCAAGACAGCCTATCTAGACTCGACACTGGAGCGCGTGGTGGATACCAGCGGGTTCATCTCGGCCGACTTCCATCTCCATCTTCAGTACGCCATGCGGGACGGAGCCATGACGTCGGCTGCCGAGGGGATCGACTTGCTCACGGCCACCGACCACAACATCCTGAAGGACTATTCCCCCCACATTCGCGCGCTCAAACTGGAGCGCTTCATTACGTCTACTGTCGGTTCGGAGATCGACACCGCCTTCGGCCACTTCAACAGCTTCCCCCTGGAGATCGATCGCTGGGGACGGCGCGAGTTTCGCCACGGCATCCGGACCCCGGCAGAGTTCCTGCGCATCGTCCGGCAGGAACCGGGCGAGCAGATCGTGCAGATCAACCATCCGCGGCGCCAGACCTCCAGCCCCGTCAGCGGCTATTTCGATGAGCGGCTCAACGCGGAAACCGGAGCTTTCGACTACCCCTATTTCGAAACCGGTTTCGACAGCTTCGAGATCTTCAACGCCATCACCGACACGAGCGAAACGATCATCGGCCGGGGTCGACTGGTGGACCAAAAACTCCAGGACTGGTACCGATTGCTAAATCGCGGGGTGCTGATGGCGGGTGTGGCCAACACCGACGCTCACCGCTACCCACAAGATTCCCTCGGCTATCCCCGAAACTACGTGGTTTCCGAAACCGACAACCCCTGGGAGATCGACGCCCGCAAGGTCGTCCAGGCCGTCAAGCGGCGGGCCGTCACCGGCAGCCTGGGACCCTTCCTACATTTCACTGGTAACGGCGCCCCGGTGGGATCGGTGATCACAGACCTGGATCGCTCCGTTTCCCTAAGAATTCAACTGCAGTCGGCTCCCTGGGTTCCGGTCGAGACCCTGGAAGTCATCCGAAACGGCGAAGTCATCAAGACGTATTCGGTACCGCCCCCGGAAGAAAAGGAGAAGCCCTGGAAGTTCGACACCGAGCTGGTGGTGGATTGCCGGCAGGATAGTTGGGTTCTGGTGATCGCCTCTTCCCAGACCCCCTGGGACAAACCCTTCGAAAACTACCGCTCGTTTTCCTTCACCAACCCGGTCTTCGTCGATGTCGACGGCAACGGCTACTTCGATCCCCCCAACGGAGGCTTTCCGTTGCAGGAGGCCGAGAATTGAGATCAAGCTAATCGGAGGACATATCGTACTCGAGGGTGAACTGGCTGTCGGCGTCTCTCTCATACTTGTCCAGGGTCGGCGAATAGGTGCTCACTTCGATCCGGTTTCGGGTGGGTGAGAACTTCATGATCCTCAGCCAACCGTCGCCTCCCCTTGCCCGTCCCTGATAATCGGACAGGAGGCTGTAAACCCGGTTGCCGTTGTAGGTATCCTCCCTGAGAGCCTCGCCCAGGACGTGCCCGCAGAGCATCAGGAAGAAATTGGGATTGTCCTTCAGCACGTCATAGGTGGCTTGCCCCTGATGGCTGAAGGTCTTGTCGAGCTTGAGCAGGCTGTGGCTGACGACAATGGCCCGCCTGTCGCTATGTTCCTTCAGGAGTTCATCGGTCCATCCCAGCACGTCGCTGCCGGCAGCGAACTCTAAGAAAATAAGGATGAAATCGAGCCCGCCTGCACTCAACAAGTGGTAGAAATTGTCGTTGTCGTCCCCGTGGTTCCCACCGAACCAGGGTCTGTCCTTGAAGCGGGCCAACCCGAAGAAACGGTTGTAGAGCTGGGTCGTCTCGATACGGACGCCGTCGATGCGGATCGGAAGACGGCGGTAGATGTATTTGTCATGATTGCCCACGGCAATGCCGTAGGGAATCGGCGGCGTCCCCTCCAGCTTGCGGAAGGCTTCGTCGGCATGCTCCCACTGATCCTCCCGATCGGCATGGTTCACGCAATCTCCCAGGTGAGCCACGTAGACGATATTGAGAGCTTCCCGGTTCTCGGCGATCCACTGGGTCTGGGCCTTGAAAATCTCCGGAGTTCCCCCGCCGTCGCCGGACGCATAGTTCTGGGTGTCGGGCATCACGGCGATGGTGAAGTCCTGCTGGGCTCGGGCGCCAGCCGGCCAGAGGAGGAGAACGAGGATCAGAAATACCCCCCCAATGCTATGTAAGGAACCACATCGCCCAACTCTGAAGTCTGTTCTCATGTCAGTTTCCTTGGATATGGACCGTGGGATGCCGGGGAGCAGCATCACCGCTGAAATCGCCTATAGCGGCTGCAATCGAAACGGTGTTCTCGAGCCACGTGCGGGAGCCGCAAATGAACTTCCCGTGATCAACCCATGAAGTGTGAATGAACCGGACCCTGGACCGAACCGGCAGGGGCGGCTGAATCGTCCCAACCCAATATACTGAATCCCGGCAGGCCGGCCAAGGCTTTCAATCCCATTGGGGAAAGGTTATGATCCTTTGCCACAGGACACAGTTATCGGAAGGATGCACCCGGGCCCCAACGGAAAAACGCGCCAAGGGCCCCAGTCATTCAATTCCATCTGCCGGACCATGGCTCGCATCGGACAGTTGTCACCTCGGAACAACATTTTCCCACTCTTCAGAAGAGGAACCTCTATGCCACGACTGATCTTGCTCGGTGGTTTTTTTCTGTTGGCGATTTACGCCTTCTCGGCACGACAGGGACAGGTGGAAGTCTTCGAGATCGGCAAGCACAACGTAGACCTCTTGCCGGGCGGCAAGGAAGCCGACGGTATCGTCGGCGACTTCGTGATGCGGAACGACCGGATTCAGCTTCTGGTGGCGGGCAACCTGCCGTTGAGAAGGCCCAACATGACCGTTGAGAAGGCCTTCGAAACGCCCGGGTGCCTCTATGACCTCGACCTGGCGGGAGAGAACAACGACCAGTTGACGGTTCTGCGGCCCGGCCAGTTGGGGGGGGCGCTGTCCTCAGTTCAGATCAGCAATCCCGGCAGAAGCGGGATTGCCCGTCTGGAAGCGGCGAGGACGGCCGCCAAGGGAGAAGGGCTCTACATCAGGCACGAGTACGAGTTGGCGGCCGGCCAACCCTATGTCAAGATCACCTCCACCTACCGCAACCAATTCGGCCCGCCCAAGACCATCGAACCGCGAGCCGCCTGGAAAGAGTTTTCCCAGCGCTGGACCGTCGGCGCCATCCAGGTTGGAGACAGCATCGACTCCTTCGACAAACGCGCCTATGCCTGGGCTGCCCTTCAGACTGAGGGCCGAAGGAATCGGTCACCGCGCCTGCTCGCCTCGCCCCTGCCGAAGAAGGTCGAGCTCTCGCCGGGTGAGGAGCGGCGGTTTGCCATTGCCGTAACCGTGGCCGCGTCTCCCCTGGAGGCTTACGGAATCCTGGCGAGCCTGGGAAGAAAGGCGGGACAGGTTGGCGGGAGGGCCGCTGACCAGGGTGGAACTCCGGCGGAACACGCGCAAGTCCTGGTGGAAATTCAAGGTAAGAAGTTGCCCGCCTATCCCGATGCACAAGGCAACTTCCAGTTTCAGTTGCCGGTGGGAAAGTATGACGCTCAAGTCGTCGATATCGGCCGGGAAGAAACGTCCGCTACCCGCCAGGGCTTTTCCGTGGCGGCCGGACGAACCATCCGACTGGATTTCAAGCTGCCGCCGGCCTCCAGGGTCGAGTTCGACATCCGGGACCAGGAGGGCAAGCCGTCGCCATGCAAGGTTCAGTTCATCGGCCGCAACGGCACCTCCACGCCCGACCTGGGCAGTCTCTACCGGGCTCACGGCTGCGACCACCAGTATCACTCCCACAACGGCCGCTTTACCCAGCAACTCCCCCCGGGGACCTATCTGGCAAGAATTACACGGGGGCCCGAGTTCGACATGTTGGAGAAGACGGTCGAAGTCCAGCCCGGCCAGTCAGTCAAGGTCAGCGGGTCGCTGAAGCGCACCGTGGATACCCGGGGCTGGATCAGCACCGACTACCACGCCCATTCCACTCCGAGCGGCGACAACTACTGCAACACCGACGATCGCATCATCAACCTGGTGGCCGAGCACATCGAGTTCGCTCCGGCGACCGAACACAACCGCATTTATGACTGGCAACCTCACATCGAGCGCCTCGGCTTGACACAACACATCAAGACCATCGTCGGGCTGGAGCATACCGGTAGCGGGCAACACTTCAACGCATTCCCGCTCCGTAGCTTTCCTTACCTGCAGGATGGAGGGACCCCGCCCTGGCAGTACGATCCACGGCTGAATGCCATTGTGCTGCGCAATGCCTTTGGGGGCGGCGCCGACCGCTGGGTTCAGATCAACCATCCCGGAGTCGGGCTCGTTTTCAACGACCGCAACCAGGACCAGGTTGCCGACGGGGGCTTTGCAGGATTCGAGGATCTGATCGATGCCGGAGAATTCTGGAGCGACCAGATTCTGAATCCCGATCCCTTTGTGATCAGCAAGCGCGGGGGCCGAACCCGAAAAGGGGAGAACCGAATCTTTGGATGGCTGCAACTTCTCAACCAGGGACGCAATGTCTGGTGCGTGGCCGTCAGTGACGCCCACGGGGTTTTCTCCAGTCCGGCCGGGGATTGGCGGACCTACGTTCCCAGCTCCACCGACCAGCCCGGTCGCATCGATCACCGGGAAATCATCCGCAATTCCAAGGCCGGCCGCATGATGATCTCCAACGGCCCCTTCCTCCAGGTAGAGACCGCCGACGGTATGCCGATCGGTTCCCAGGTGGTGTCGGAGGGATTCATCGACCTGGAAGTCAAGGTGCAGACCGCCAATTGGCTGGAAATCGACAGGGTTCAGGTTCTTGTCAATGGTCGCCAACACCCCGATTACAACTACACACGTTCCAAGGACCCCTCCAAATTCAAGAGGCGGCCCCTGGTTTTCGAGGAAACCATTCGGGTGAATCTGCAGGAAGATGCCCACCTCATCGTTGTGGCGACGGGAGAAGAAACGGACCTGAGCAAGGGCTGGGGGCGGGCCGGCCCCGCACCCATGCACCCGGTCGCTTACAACAACCCGATTTTTGTGGACGTGGACGGACAGGGATTCAAACCCAACGGGGACAACCTGGGTCACCCGCTGCTGGTAGCACCGCGCCGACCTTAACACCGGGTCAAGGAACTCCAGGAATGATCCGCTTTCGTTTCTCCTGGAAACTCACCGCAGGTTTTCTTCTGCCGATTTTTCTCTCCACTGCAATCGTGGGCGGACTCTCCATCCGAAGCATGGAGGAGAACTCCATGGGGGATGTCCGTAGATCGCTGGCCGCTCAGGCCGCATTTCTCAGGAATGTGGCTAGAGACCGACTCCTCCATCCCCGCGAGTCAGTCTTGAATCAAGAGGTTCGATCCCTCGGAGAAGAGATCAGCGCTCGGTTAACCGTAATCGATGTACATGGCCTCGTGCTGGCAGATTCCCAGGAGAACCCTTCCTCGCTGGACAACCTTGCCAGCCGACCCGAGATCATGGACGTTCGCTCCCACGGCTCGGGCGTCGCGACCCGGTACAACCATAGGCTCGGCGCTACCATCATGTATCTGGCCTTGCCCATTGAAGACAACGGCCGATTGTTGGGCTACGCCCGGGCCTCCCGGTCCCTGTCCGACATCGAACAGAGGCTGTCCCATCTCAGGACCCTTGTCGTACTGGGGGCTGCCCTGGCGATGCTGGCCGCCGCATTCCTGGGCCTGGGTTTGGCACACAACTTTGTCAAGCCGGTAACGGCGATGACGGCTGTTGCTGAAGGAATGGCCCGAGGCGACTACAATCGCCGCCTGCCGGCAGCCCGAACCGACGAGTTGGGAGATCTGGCCCGCGCACTGAACCGGACGGCTCAAAGCTCTCAAAATCGAATGGAAACGATTATCACCGACCGCAACAAGTTGCTGTCGTTACTGAAAGGCATGGTGGAGGGCGTGGTTGCGGTCGACCGCGATGAGCGCGTCCTGCAGATGAATTCGGCTGCCGGGAAGATCCTGGGAGCCTCGCCTGAAACCAGCGTATCCAAGCCCATTTGGGAAGTGACGCGGGTTCGTCAGGTCTGCGACACCCTGAGCCGTACCTTGAAAAGCGGGAGGGATGTGAGGGACGAACTGCGGCTGGCAACACGATCCCAAGATCAGGTTGTAGAAATGTTGGCGTCGCCGCTGTTGGATGGCGAAGGAGAATTGGCGGGAGCTGTGGTGGTTCTCCACGATGTTTCCGATTTGAATCGCCTGCAAACGATTCGTCGGGACTTCGTCGCCAATGCGTCCCACGAACTCAAGACGCCGATCGCGGCCATCCGGGCCTTGGTCGAGACGCTGATCGATGACCAGTCCATGCGTTCCTCCAATCGGGCACATTTTCTGTCCAGAATCCGGAACCAATCGATCCGTCTTTCGTCGTTGGTGACCGACCTATTGACGCTTTCTCGTCTGGAATCCTCCCCCGGCGATCCGGAGTTGCGCCCGATCGATCTGCGCGAGCCATTCAGGGCCGCGGTACAGGCTCTGCGACCCACCGGCGAGGAGCGAGGAATCGTCGTCCATTCCGAGGTTTCCAAGAGTCCCGTACGGATCTTGGGTGATCCCGAGGCGCTGGTACAGTTGACCACCAACCTGCTTGACAACGCCATCAAGTACACCAATCGGGGAGGGCAAGTATGGGTTCGCCTCAAGACCGAGAACGGGGAGGCCCTCATTGAAGTGCAAGATACGGGAATGGGCATTGCACCTCAAGATCAAGTCCGGGTTTTTGAACGATTCTATCGAGTGGACAAAGCCCGATCCAGAGAACTGGGCGGCACGGGCCTGGGGCTTTCGATTGTCAAGCACATTGCGGTGATTCATCAGGGTCAGGTATTCGTCGAGAGTTCTCCGGGCATCGGCAGCACTTTTCGTGCTTCCTTTCCGATCTCACCCCAGCAGTCTCCTCACAGGACCACAACCTTGTAAGACACATTCCCCGACACCAATCAAAAAGCCGGCTCTTTATTGGATCTTTACAACAGGCCTGTATACGTTGTGCTGGAGAAAGGAGAGGCTGATGAATCAGACGAAACCATGGAGAACTATAGAGGGAATCATTGTTGCTATTGGCGTGCTGATTACACCGTTTTTCCTGATCGGCTGCGGCGGGAGCGGAGGAAACAGGCCAAACACCGTGAGAGTAGACGGTTCCAGCACTGTCTTCCCGATTACCGAAGCCGTGGCTGAGGAGTTTCAAAAGCGATTCCCCGACATCCGGGTTACCGTCGGGATATCGGGCACCGGTGGAGGCTTCAAGAAATTCAGCGTTGGTGAAACGGACTTGAATGACGCTTCACGGCCAATCAAGTCCCAGGAAATTTCAATGGCCTCCGAGAACGGGATCGAATTCATTGAACTCCCGGTTGCTTTTGACGGGATATCGGTCCTGGTCAATCCAGGCAATGAATTCGTTGATTCCTTGACCGTCGAGGAGCTTCGGAAGATTTGGCAACCGGGGAGCACGGTGATGAAGTGGAGTGATATCCGGGCCAACTGGGAAGACCGTGCCCTGAACCTCTATGGACCGGGAACCGACTCCGGAACCTTCGACTACTTTACGGAAGCCGTTAACGGCAAGTCTCAGGCCTGTCGCGCCGACTTTACCGCCAGCGAGGACGACAACGTGCTGGTGCAAGGAATTGCCGGGGACCCAAACGCCTTGGGTTTCTTTGGCTACGCCTACTACGGGGAGAATCGCTCCCGACTGAAGGCGGTGCCGATCGATGCCGGCAAGGGACCTGTTGCGCCGTCGGTGCAGACCATCAACGACGGAAGCTACGAACCCCTATCAAGGCCGATATTCATCTATGTCACCAGGAAGGCCTCCGAGCGGCCAGAAGTCTCCGCCTTCGTCAAATTCTATCTTGAGAATGCCCCCCAACTGGTGAAGGAAGTCGGCTATGTGCCATTGCCGGATCGCGTCTATCAACTGGCGCTCGAGAGATTCGAGAAACGAGCCACGGGCTCGGTTTTCGCCTCGGGACACATGGTTGGCATGAGTCTTGAAGATCTGCTCAGCGCCGAAGAATAGGAAGAGACCTTGCCGCAGGCCTCAACGGCTAAATCACTGCAAGCGGGCGCAAGCACCAGGAAGTACCGGACAAGGGAAGAGTTGATCCGATTCGTTCTTTTCCTTTGCGCTTTCCTGTCCGTCCTGACCACGCTGTCCATCATCGCCATCCTGGCGTGGGAGGCCTACTCCTTTTTTCGGGAGGTAGGTGTCTTCGATTTCCTCGCGGGAACTCGATGGACGCCCCTTCTGGAACCCCGATCGTTCGGTGTGCTTCCTCTGGTCGCGGGCACCCTGCAGATTGTCGTGGGAGCTTCTCTGATCGCAATACCAGTGGGACTGGCCAGCGCCATTTATCTGGCAGAGTTCGCCTCATCTCAGGTCAGGAGGGTGCTGAAGCCGGTTCTGGAAATCCTGGCCGGAATTCCCACTGTCGTCTATGGCTATTTTGCACTCACCTTCGTGACTCCCCTGATTGCCGGCATTTTCCCCAGCACGCAGATTTTCAACGCCGCCAGCGCATCCATCGTGGTCGGCATCATGGTGCTGCCCATGACGGCTTCGCTGTGTGACGATGCGCTGCGCGCAGTCCCGGAGTCTCTGCGTCAGGGAGCTTTTGCCCTGGGCGCCACCCAGTTTGAAGTGACCTTGCGAGTAGTCTTGCCGGCGGCTCTTTCGGGAGTCATGGCATCCTTCGTATTGGCCGCTTCCCGCGCCATTGGAGAAACGATGGCGGTGACGCTGGCTGCAGGAGCGACGCCAAGGATGACGCTGGACCCGCTTCAAAGCATTCAGACCATGACGGCTTATATTGTCCAGGTGAGCCTCGGCGACACGCCCGTGGGCACGGTTGAATATCAGACGATCTTTGCCGTGGCTGCCCTGCTGTTCACCATCACCTTGGGCATGAACATCATCGCCCAAAGAGTGCTGGCAAGATTCCGCGAGGTCTACGAATGAAATCGGATCGCCTCCGGCGCCGGCACGCCACCGCCAAGATTTTTCGCCTTCTCTGCGCCGCCGTGGCATGGGCTGGGGTCGTCATCCTGGCGGTGTTGCTCTTCCACGTCACTCGTGAGGGAATCCGTTGGCTCGACTTTCAATTTCTCACGGAGTTCCCCTCTCGGTTTCCAGAGCAGGCAGGCATCAAATCGGCGCTTTGGGGAACGGTCTGGCTGATTACCCTCACGGCCGCAATTTCCATTCCCGTGGGGGTTGCGGCAGCCATTTATCTGGAGGAATTTTCCCCGAAGAATCGCCTGTCACAGTTGATTGAGGTCAACATTGGAAATTTGGCAGGGGTGCCCTCCATTGTCTATGGAATTCTGGGGCTGGTTCTCTTTGTGCGATTCCTGGCCCTGGGACGAAGCGTTCTGGCAGGAAGCCTGACCATGACACTGCTGATTCTTCCCGTCATCATCATCGCCGCGCGAGAGGCACTCCGCGCCGTGCCGGATTCCATTCGTCAAGCTGCTTTTGCGCTGGGCGCGACTCGTTGGCAGGCGGTGAGGGCGCAAGTCCTGCCCGTGGCGCTGCCGGGCATTCTGACCGGCGTGATCCTGGCATTGTCGCGGGCAATCGGTGAGACGGCGCCGTTGGTGATGATCGGCGCCTTGACCTATGTCGCCTTCGTTCCGGAAGGGCCGATGGATGCCTTTACGGCCCTGCCCATCCAGATCTTCAATTGGGCCTCCCGTCCCCAGGAAGACTTTCATCAGTTGGCTGCAGCCGGAATCATCGTACTCCTGGTGACACTGCTGCTGATGAATGCCACCGCCGTCTGGATTCGACAACGCGCCGAGAGGACAGGTCGATGAACACCCTGACTAAATCCGAAGCTCCCATCTCATCCACCCAACAGCCCCGGCCGGTTCTGGAGGTGGTTGAGGTGACGATACGCTACGGGGAAAAACCCGCCATCAATAAGGTCTCGCTTTCCATTCCTCAACATCGGATCACTGCGATCATCGGGCCCTCGGGTTGCGGCAAGAGCACACTGCTGAGGGCTTTCAACCGGATGAACGACTTCATTCCCAACGTGAAGATGGAGGGACAGATCCTCTATATGGGTTCGGATATTTATGTTCGCGAGGTGGATCCGGTAGAGGTTCGGCGACGCATCGGAATGGTTTTTCAAAAGCCGAACCCGTTCCCCAAATCGATTTTTCAGAATGTTGCCTGGGGGCCCTCCATCAACGGATTCACCCGCAACCTGGAGGCTCGTGTCGAACAGTCCCTTCGCCGAGCCGCCCTGTGGGAAGAAGTCAACGACCGGCTGCATGAGTCGGCCCTGGCACTCTCGGGAGGCCAGCAGCAAAGACTGTGCATCGCCAGGGCCTTGGCCATGGAACCGGACGTCATCCTGATGGACGAACCCTGCTCGGCTCTTGACCCCGTTTCAACAGCTCGCATCGAAGATCTGATGTTTGAGCTGAAGGAACGGTACACTATCGTTATCGTCACCCACAACATGCAGCAGGCGGCCCGCGTTTCGAACCTGACAGCCTTTTTGGAGAATGGCAGCCTGGTCGAGTTCGGGGAAACCGACCAGGTCTTTACGAGACCCCGGAACAAGAGAACCGAAGAGTACGTGACCGGGCGATTCGGGTAATTGTCTTGCGGATTTCAGACAAACCGCGATTCGCCGGGATGGCTGTTTACGAACATGCCGGCCCGCTCAAGGCCGAAAGCCCCAACACAGGGAGGACACACATGTCCATCCACTTGCAGAAGGACCTGGAACACCTGGACAAGGAACTGTTGATCCTGTCCTCCATGGTCGAGGATGCAACCAACAAGGCGATTCTGTCCCTGGTCGATCGACGGTTGGATCTGGCCCGGCAGGTGATGCGCGAAGACGACCGCATCAACCATCGGGAGGTCCTGATTGAAGAAGAGTGTCTCAAGATGCTGGCCCTCCATCAACCGGTGGCGGCGGACCTTCGTTTCATCGTGGCAGTGCTGAAGGTGAACAACGACCTGGAGCGGATGGGAGACCTGGCCGTCAATATCGCCGAACGGGCGGCCTATCTCGCCACCCAGGAACCGCTGCAGGTGTCCCTGGACTTTCCCAAGATGGCCGAGGGTGTCCGCGACATGGTGCGAGAGAGCCTGGACGCCTTGAGCAACATGAATCCACGACTGGCCCGGCACGTCTTGACCATGGATGACGAGATTGACGAAGCCAACCGCGGAATGTTCGACATCTTGCAGGACCTCATGCACCGGGACCCATCGACGATAGAGCGAGCGGTCCATCTGCTATCCGCCTCTCGTCACCTGGAGCGAATTGCCGATCTGGCCACCAACATCGCCCAGGATGTTGTCTATATCGCGGAAGGCCGCCTGATTCGCCACTTGAATGAAGGCGACCTCGAGAGGCAGCAATCCAACAGCTAATGAAGGGGACCAGTCGTAATGAGGCTGTTATGGAAAATGAGATCGATTGCCGGCAGGACGGTTCTGACCCTTGCTTGGTGCGTCGTGCCCGGTTCCGCTGCCGACAAGAAGGTTCAGGTCGAATGGAAGGACGGGGTGCGCCTGGAGACCAGGGACAAGAAGGTCCGGCTGAAGTTCGGTGGCAGAATTCACTATGACTGGGCGTTCATGTCCCAGGATTCAGGCATTCGACAAAGCCTTGGAGCCCTTCAGGATGGGACCGAGGCTCGAAGAGCGAGAATCTACTTCTCCGGCGTTCTTCATGAACAGGTGGAGTTCAAGGTTCAGTACGACTTCGCCGGCGGCACCACCAAGCTCAAGGATGTCTACCTGGGCCTGACCGGAATCCCCTACCTGGGAAAGATCCGGGTGGGACACATGAAGGAGCCTTTCAGTCTGGAGGAGATGACCAGCAGCAACAATGTCACCTTCCTGGAGCGTGCCTTGCCCAACGCCTTCGCTCCTTCTCGGAACGCGGGTCTGTCGATTACAAACCATGCCAAGGAAAGGGTGAGCTGGGGTGTGGGTGTTTTCCTCGACACCAACGATTTGGGAGTGGACCAGGGAGACGGAGAGTTCAATTTCACCGGGCGGTTGACGGGAACGCCCTGGTACGCGGAAAAGGGCAAAAAGGTTGTTCACGTGGGGCTCGGCTACAGCCACCGGAGCCCGAGTGAACCCCGTTTTCGCTTTCGTCAAAGGCCCGAGGCTCACTTGGCGCCTCGGTTCGTGGACACCGGAACTCTGAGGATGCAATCGGCCCACCTGGTGGGACCCGAATTCGCCTGGGTCCACGGTCCGGCATCCGTGCAAGCCGAGTACATCCGCGCCGGGCTGAATGCGGTCGAGGGCAACGTCAACTCCAACTTCCAGGGCTATTACCTGTTGGGAAGCTACTTCCTCACCGGTGAGCAGCGAAACTACCGCGCCTCGGCAGGTCAGTTCCGAGGAATCAAGCCCCGGAGAAACTTCAACCTGGGCCAAAAGGGGACGGGGGCCTGGGAAGTGGCGGTTCGCTACTCGTCGCTCGATCTCAACCATGGACCCGTTTCGGGTGGGAAGCTGAACGATTTTACAGCCGGACTCAACTGGTACCTGAATCCCAATGCCCGTGTGATGTGGAACTACATCCGCGCCAACCGTGACACCCTTGGCAAAGCCGACGTTTTCCAGATGCGCATCCAGGTCAACTTCTGACCCGAGTCGTCGAGCTCCGATTCAACCCACCGGGAGAAAACAGAGGAAGGCAGGAAGGGCGGCCTACGCGAGGTCTTCCGGGGAACCGTCCGGAACCGCTTGCGCCTCAACCGCAGAACGCGCCGCCCGCTGGGCCTTGCGGATAAAGGTCTCCTGAGCGTTTCTGACCGGCTCGCCCCTGGCCGGGCGGCGGCGAAGGTAGGAACCGTCGGGTTGAGCATCCCAGGCGGAGCAGTTGTCCTTCTCGTAGACCTCGATGATGCCGTCCAGTTGGCGTTTCAGCTTCGAATCCTGGACAGACACGACCGTCTCCACCCGGTTGTTCAGGTTTCGTTTCATCCAGTCCGCAGAACCCAGATAGTATTCGGGGTTCCCTCCGTTAATGAAGCGAAAGATCCGGCTGTGCTCCAGGAAGCGACCCAGCACGCTGTAGACGCGAACGTTCTCCGACAGGCCCGGAGCCCCTGCCCGCAGGCAACACAGCCCCCGGACGTTGAGGGTCACCGGGACTCCCGCCGAACCGGCTGAATAGAGCTCCCGAATGAGGCTGGGATCCTGCAACTGGTTCAGCTTGGCATAGATCCCGCCGGGTCGACCGGCGCGGGCATGGTCCGCCTCTCGGCGGATCAGCTCGTTGAATCGCCGGCGCATGGTCACCGGCGCCACCAACACCTCCCGATAGTTGCCGTGGGGAAGGCCGCCTGTCAACGCATCGTAAAGCGCGGCCACCTCCTCGCAGATGGGGGGATCGCAGGTCAATATCCCCAGGTCTTCATAGGCCTTGGCCGTACCGGTGTGGTAGTTCCCGGTCCCGATATGGGCGTAGCGCCGAATTCCCTGCTTTTCTTCCCTGATCACCAGCGCCAGCTTCACGTGGGTCTTGAGGCGCTCCACACCGTAGGCAACGTGAACACCCTCTCTTTCCAGAAACTTTCCCCAGGCAATATTGGGGGCCTCGTCAAAGCGAGCCGTGATCTCCACCAGGACCGCCACCTGCTTGCCGCGCCGAACCGCTTCGGTCAGGGCTCGCACAATGGGGGAGTCCCTGCTGGTACGATAAATCGTCAGCTTGATCGCCAGCACCTCGGAATCCACCGAAGCCGCCTCCAGAAATCGCAGCACGGAGGTCTCGAAATCCTGGTAGGGGTGGTGCAGCAGGATGTCTCCCTTGGCGATCTCGTCGAAAATTGCGGAGGGAACCTGGGCGGGGAGGTGCTGCAAACGAGGGTGGTCGACCGGCGTGTGGGTCGGAAAATTGATATTGTCGCTATCGTTGATCTTCAGTTGGAGAAGGTCGCTGAGGCCCAGCAAGGGACTGGAGGAATAAACGTCTTCGGGATCGATCTTGAGCTGCCGCGTCAGCCACTTCACCAGCCCCTTGGGCATATCGGGCTCCACCTGGAGCCTGACGACCCCGGCGAACCGCCGAGCCTTGAGCTCGCTGCCCACCTGTTGCACCAGGCTCCCCGGCTCTCTCAGGGCTTCCTCCTCCTCGGGGCCCGGCTGGACCTCACCCTCGGCCCCGCGGGTCACCTGGAAGAAGTAGACCTTCAAGGACCGGTCGGCCGGGTACATCAAGTCCAGGTTGGCGGCAATCACCTGTTCCAGGGGAACATAGCCGCCCCCGGGCAAGGGCACCCAGCGCGGGCGGTTGTTGGGGACCTTGATGCGCAAGAACTGCTCCCTGCCACCCTTCCCGCCGGAGAGGAGCACTGCCAGATTCAAGCCCAGATTGCTGATGAAGGGGAAGGGGTGCTCCGAATCCACGGTCAACGGAGTCAGGATGGGCCTCACCGATTGCTCGCAATAGGTACGCATCGATTGCCGTTGCTCCGGGGTCAACTCCTTGTATTGCAGGATCGGATGACCGACTTCGGCCAGGGCCGGGAGCAGTTCCTGATTGAGGATACCGGTCAGAACGGCTGACTGATCCCGCAATTCCAGGCGGCAGGCATCGAATTCCTCTCTCGGAGTGCGCCCGTCCAGGGAAAGCTTGCGGGACCCTTGCTTGATCTGGCGCTTCAGCCCACTCATTCGCTTCATGAAGAACTCGGCATGCAGCATCCCCATGATTCCGGCGAACTTGACCCTCTCCATCAGTGGAAGATCCCGGTTGGCAACCAACGACAGAACCCGGCGGGCAAACCCCAGCCAGCTCAGTTCTCGATTGATATAGGCCTCGGGTGATTCCAGCTCTATTGTTTTCGGTGACGAGATCGTCATGACAGCCTCCGCCTTGGGGCACAACCCACGGGCCGGAGCGGCTCTTCGAACTGAAGAAAAGGGGAGGTAATCTTAGCATCGCCCACCCTCGGCAGGCGACCCTAAAACAACTACGGATTCGGCCGACAGCGGAAGTGTGACGGGACAAGCCGGCAGCCACGCCTGATGCCGCTGGAACGGACCCCCATGCGGTCGAAACTTGAAATTTTCATCTGAGATGGTATGCTTTGGCCCCTTCAAAACTGAGAACACTGGACGGAACAAGCTGTCCGGGTAGGGGTCAGCCGTTGCCACGGCGGCATGACGAGTCTGGAAACTGCCCCGATCGAGTTCGCCCCCAGGAGAATAGATGACAGCTCAAGAGAAGATATCAAGCCGCAAGTACAAGGCTTACACCCGAAAAGATATTGACAGGATTCCGGAACTGCAAGCTCTGCCTCAGCGTGAGATCGTCGCCATCAAGGCCGTCTCGGCGGTGCTGCCGTTCCGCGTCAACCGCTATGTGATCGAAGAGCTGATCCGCTGGGAGGATGTTCCCGACGACCCCATTTACCAATTGACATTCCCTCAGCGAGGCATGCTGGATCGCAAGGATCTCTCCAGGATGATGGAGCTGGTCTGGGGCAATGCTCCGGCCAAGGAGATCCAGGGGGCAGCCCGCCAGATTCAGGCCGGACTCAACCCCCATCCCGCCGGACAGATGGAGTTCAACGTCCCCCGATTGGGTCAGGAGCCCCTTCCGGGAATGCAGCACAAGTATCGGGAAACCGTACTCTTCTTCCCCAGCCAGGGTCAGACCTGCCACGCCTATTGCACCTATTGCTTTCGCTGGCCCCAGTTCGTGGGCTTGGAAGAACTGAAGTTCGCTTCCAGTGAATCCGAGAAGCTGGTGGACTACTTGAAACAGCACCCCGAGGTCAACAGCGTGCTCTTCACCGGCGGGGATCCTCTGATCATGAAGACGCGTGTGCTGCGACGATACCTGGAACCGCTGCTCTCCCCCGAACTCGAGCATGTGGTCAGCATCCGCCTGGGCACGAAAGCCACGGCCTACTGGCCCTATCGCTTCCTTACCGATCCGGACGCGGACGACCTGCTCCGGCTCTTCGAGGAGGTAAGCCAGGCGGGCAAGCATCTGGCGGTCATGTCGCACTACAGTCACCCCAGAGAATTGCAGCCCCCCGCGGCCCAGGCCGCCGCTCGCCGAATCCTGGCTACCGGAGCGGCCATTCGCTGCCAGGCCCCCCTCATCCGTCACGTCAATGACGACCCCGACGTCTGGGCCGATCTATGGCGATCCCAGGTGCAACTGGGGGCTGTGCCCTACTACATGTTCGTGGAGAGGGATACCGGACCCAAGAACTACTTCGAAGTACCCCTGGCCGACGCCGCCGAGATCTTTCGCACCGCCTACAAGCGGGTCTCAGGACTGGCTCGCACCGTCCGCGGACCCTCCATGTCCGCCACTCCCGGAAAGGTCGCCGTGGACGGAGTCGCCGAGGTTTACGGTCAAAGAGTCTTTGTGCTCAAGTTCCTGCAGGGGAGGGACCCGGATTGGGTCGGCCGGCCCTTCTTCGCCCGATACGATCCTGAAGCCACCTGGCTTGACGATCTGCGTCCCGCCTTCGGCCAGAAGCAGTTTTTCTTCGAGCAGGTCCTCAGGCAAATCAAGAAGACGGGAGACACCCAGGCCTGGCGTAAGCGGATCCCCGCCCAGCAACGCTTGAAGATCTTCGGGGACGGGGAGTGGGAGTAAGCAGGGAAAGCCTCAGTACTCGATGGGCCGTTGTTCAAAGTGGCGGTGCAGCCGATATTCGATCTTGCAGTCCACCCGCAATACAGAGACATCGAAGTCCACGTCGGGATCTCTCTTCAACAGCTCGACCTCGACAAGATTACGCCCCTTTTGGGGAAAGTGCTCGGGCCCCAGGTGGTAGTCGAAGGCGTAGCCGTAGGATCCGAGTGAATGAGAACTGGACCGGGGACCGATCAATCGATAGGTCATATCGACTTTTTGGAGAATCGACTCGGGCAGAACCCGCCGGTTGAATTCGACCCGAACCTGATCATAGTTGGGGATAAGGTTTCCCAAGCGTACTCGCAGCACCACCGACTTGACCCGTCCCAGCTTGTGCCAGCGGTGCAATCGGTCGGCCACGTAGAAGGACACCTGGACGGGGCGGCCGACCCGAATTTTCTGGGGGAGAGGCTGGGAGCGGCCGGGAAGCCAGTCCAGAGAGGCATCGGGGCGGCGGTTGGAGTGGGCCAAATAGACCTTGTCGGCGGTTTCCAGCAATTTCGGATGCCCCAGCAGTCGCAGCGTCTCGTACTCTTGAGCCGTCCAGGGCCATCCGTTTGGAGCCCAAAGGTGGTCGCCGATTCCGAATCCGTCCACCCCCTGGTCCCAGGCGTTGGCCGCGCCGGCCCAGATCATGGAGGGTGTGGCGTATCGAGCCAGGGGCCGGCCTAATCCATTGTGAAAGACGGAGTAAACGCGGCATCCGGTTCCTCGAGTGAGCTTCACCACGGCGCTCAGGTCCACATCCTGATCCAGTCCTTCCTCCTCGCTCTGGCTGCTCTCGCAAAAAAGCCCGTCCACCAGCTTTTCCGACACCCAGGTGGGGACCTGGTATCCGCCCAACTTCCAGGCTTCCGGATGAGCCGGGATGCGGGCGAAAATGCGCTTGGGCCGTCCCTGGCTTCGCCCGGCTTCGTCGGCCACCCTGCGCAAATCCCGTATCCACCGGGTCATGACCGGCGCCAGCTCCCCAACCTGGTCGAAGCGACAAAAAGGCATTCCCCAGGTCAGGTTCAGCTCGATTCCGTCCGTTTCGTATCGGGTCAGCAGTTCCTGGAAGAGCAGAAAGCGCTCCCGCCGCACCTCCGGGTGCAGGAAATTGAATCGGTCCTTTACCGGACCTACGCTTCCATCGGCAAAACCCAGGGCGTCGGATGCCCTCGGGTCCGGGTCCTCTCCCACCTGAAACCGGGGATTGTCCATGGCAAAGGCGGACTTGCGTCCCAGCCCCTCGTTTTTCTCCCGGGTCCCGCCCTGCACGCACACCCAGGCACTGGCAAACATGAACAAGCCCGTCTCGTGGCAACGATCGCACAGGATCTTCAAAGGGTCGTGTCCGTCCCGGATGAGCTGGCGCAGGATCTTTGCGGCTCGGTACCAAACGTAGTGGGTCCACTTTTTGACCTCATCTCCCCATAACTGGCAGACCTGACTGTCGTATAGCACCGTCCCGCCTTCGGTCCCGGCAAAGTAGACGAAGGTATCGGCTCCGCTGCCGGCCAGTTGATCCACGATGGCGGCATGGTCGGCTGGAGTTACCGGAGGCTCGAAACAGTACAGATCGGCGGCGTGGCGCCCGTCGTCGAAAAGAAAAACACGGGGTTCCTTTCGCCGCTTCGATTCTCTCTCGCCTACCGGATTCATCGTTGCAGAGCTACCGGTAACGATCAGGCCCGCGGGAGCACCCGCTCCCACCGTCTTTAAAAATTGTCGTCGTTTCATAGCCACACTCCCGAATTGTCAGCTAGAGTTCCTTCACCGCTATATTCCGAAAACGGATCCTGGCTCCGGCGGGCCAGGATTTTCCCCCATGCACCTGGACCGCCACGAAGCCGCGGTCTTCCAGGGTCCCCTCAAACGCTTGCTCACTGGTGTATTCGGTGATGAAGCGACCGTTCAAGCTGGTGGTTATGGTGGGCGGGTTGCCCACGATACGGGCCTTCAGCCGGTTCCAGTCGTTCAGCTTCCAGATCCTGGCCCAGTCTTCCACGGCAAATTCGGGCTCACCGCCCGCGCCGCGCTCGTTGCTATCAGCAGGGCGTGCCTCGATTCCCGTCAGGACTTTGGAGCCGCCCTCCCCATGGATGCCGTGAAGGCGAAAGGTCGCATTGGTTCTTCCATCCAGACCCTCGCGGTAGATCTCACCAATATTGCCCTTCTCCCGGTAGTCGATCATGACCTGGTAACACTGTCCTTTTTCGGTGCTGCGAAGGAACAGGCCCGAACAGACGCCCCAGTCCGGCTTGACCTCCAGGGTGACTTCAAAATCTCCGAAGGTCCGATCCGTCAGCAGGATGCCTCCATTGCCGCTCCCCGGCGGGTCCTGCTCGCCCACGATGGCTCCTTCTTTCACCGTCCAGCGCCCTCCCGTCCCGTGACCGATCTTTTCGGAATTGGTGTGCCACCCCTCCAGGTCCCGCCCGTTGAAGAGAGACTGGGCGGAAACGTCCTCCGCGACGGGTTGGCTCTCGGATTCCGCCTTCTGCGCGGGTGGGGTCGAAGCACAGGACACTGCCAGCAACAGCGAGGCCGCGGCCCCAGCCCACAAAAGCATCGGATGTTTGGAGATGGTATTCATGGTCCACCCTTGCATGGATTGAAGCGAAAGAGGAAAGCGATCTGTCGGCGAAGCCTCCATTGTAGCAAGCTGACCGTCAGGGTTTCCAATGGCTCGCGCCCACGGCTGCCGGCGGACTGTGCCCGCGTTCTGTTGTTGGGAGGCCGTGTGTTCGGGGACGCGGCTCTTAATCCGCCGCCTTCGCGGCTAGTGGCGCAGAACTCACGCGACCCCGGGCTTCCGCCCGGGGCTACACGAGGCCGCAGCTACGCTGCTCGATAAGGATGACCCTTAAGCGACCTTGTCTCAGGTAACCCACGCCAACCGCCGCATTCGCGGCTCTACCCTGACCTACGACACTGCCGGTGTATAGGAATTTTCAATTGATTATCTCCGGGCGTCCCTTTCCCAAATCGGCAAAACGTCGTTCAAGAAACTCAAGTATCACTCCCCCCTTGAGGGGGAGTCGCAGAGCCGAATGGCGAAGGCTGATGCGGTGGGGGGTTCGCACAAGGCGAGCCACAGGCGAGATCTTGTGCGCCGTCGCGGGTTCGCACAGCCCAAGCTAGAGGCGATGGCCGACGCCGTGGGGGCGAAGCCGGCCCGCGGTTGCGGCAACACTTCCACCTGGGATAGAGTTGCTCCGATAATCGTCCCTCTGCCCCCTCCTCAAGGAGATGACCCATGCAACTGGCATTGGATCCCCTGATGCATTGCGACCGCCCCCTCCCGGAAGTGGTCCGATTGGCCGCGGACCTCGGTTGGGAAAACCTGGAACTCTGCTCGCGAGACGATTTCTTTCCCGAATACTGGCCCCCGAGAGCCGACAAGACCCGGATTCGGGAGTTCAAGCAGGCGCTTCATGAGACCGGAATGAACCTGGTCAGCCTGTTGCTGACCTATCGCTGGGCCAGCCCCGACGAGGAGGAACGCCAGGCCGCCGTACGCTACTGGAAACGGGCCCTCCCCATAGTCAAGGAGATCGAGTGCCAGACGGTCAACTCCATCTTCGACCGCGGTCCTTCCCCGCAGTCGACGGCATTCGCCGGACCCGAAGCCCACGCCGAGGCCAGTGAAACGGCGTTCTGGAAGTCGATGGAGGAGTTGCTGCCCATTTTCGAGGCCGAGGAACTACCCCTGCACATCGAGGCTCATCCGGACGATTTCGTGGAGGAGAACAACCTGGCGGTGGACATGATCCGGTCGATCGATTCCCCCTGGGTCAAATATCTCTACTGCGCCCCTCACACCTTTCATCTGGGCGAGGACGTGGAGGCCATGCTGCGCTATGCGGCCCCCGTCCTGGCCCACGTCCACGTGGCCGACTCCTTCAACCACAAGAGAGGGTGGCGCTACATCATGAACCCGGCCGGCACCCCGGCGCGGATTCACCAGCACCTGGACATCGGCGCGGGCGAGGTGGACTGGGAGGCGTTCTTCGGGACGTTGGGGGAGATCGAATTCGACGGCATCATGACCAGCCAGGTGTTCGCCTGGGACGGCGAACGAGCTGTGCAGTCCTCACGCTTCATGCTCGCCAAGATGCAGGAGTACGTGGACAAGTACTGGAAGCAGTCCTGAAGGCCACTGATCCACTCAACACGACAGCCGGTCCAGCAGATTGCGCGTGATGCGCTCCACGGTCTTGTCCCGCCCCCTCAGCCCCTTGGCCCATTCCGTACATCCGGTGGTAAACACGGTCCCTCCCCGGCTGTAGAGACCCATGACGGCAGCCCCGGGCTGGGCGATTTCCCTGGCAGTCCCTTCGCCGTAAAGGGCTTCAGAGGCCAGGCGAACCGACTCGTCCGCGTGGGAGAGGGCGGCCGGGGCCGTGGCCAGGATGGTGAAATTCTCCGGAGTCCCCTCACGGCCGGTCGCAACCGGCCGGCTTCCTTCCCAGCGGAAGTCGCAGCCGTCGCACTCGTAGCCCACCAACCTGTCCATGCCTCCCAGAGGATCGCCGTCACCCAGCCCGGCGCCCTCGAATACCCAGTGGTCGGACCGATGGACGGTGTAGTGGCCTGGACCCTCGCGGTACTGGTCGAAGAAGTCGTGGTAGCCCCCACGGGCAAAGCTCACTCCGGTGAGCCGGTTTTCGGGCCTGCCGATCAGGTGGTGGCACCAGAGGGTGGTGAGCCGGTCGTATCGGCCGGAGGCATAGTAGGGATCGCGCTTGAAGTCCTTCCAGCAGACCAGGGCCCGACCCCGGTCTTCGCTCCGAACCTGCCACCAGAGGTTATTGCCGCTGAAGAAGGCCACGTTGCCTCCTCCGGCGACGAATTGCTCCAGGTGGTCCCGCATGGGCGCCGACCAGTACTCGTCATGCCCCACGCTGAGCACCAGCCGATAGTGCCGAAGGATCTCAGGGCAGAATTCCAGGTCGGTGTTGACAGCGTATTCCAGCCGATAGCCGGACCGCTCGGCCCAGGCGACGAAGCACTGTTCCCAGTTGCGCCATCCGCTTTCCCAGGTGGTGAACCCGTCGTAGACCTTCAAATGCCGCCCTTCCGCCTTCAAGGTGTAGGTAATACCCGGGACTACCAGGTACCAGCGGCGACCCGGGTGGGTCACCTGAACGAAGGAGTGGGGAGAAATCTCGATTCCGACCCTCTGGAAAGCCGCCCGCAGAGAGTCGGAAATGCGCCGTGCATCCAGGTCCTTCCCGAATCGGCCTTCGAGGCTGAACAGGTAGATGCCGTCCTCGTCGAACCCCGCGTAGGGCCGGTCGAAAGAGACCCGGTGGGCGGGTCCGTCGGGACCGCTGTAGAGCGTGTACCCGCCCCAACTGTTGTAGGCGGCGTCGGTGTTGGTGGTGCGCTGCAGGAGGATCCTGGCCCCTTGGCCCGGCCGGGCCGCTCTGACCACGAAGGAGATTTCACCCCAGACCCCGCCATGAGCTCCCTCTCCGCGGAGGACCAGGCTGTAGTACCCCGAGGACCAGTCATGGGGCACTTCGATTCGGAACGCGGGAGGCCAGCCGCACCCGTGGCTCGAGGCATTGGCCGGGACCGGATGGCAAGCCCCCAACAGGTTGTCCCTGGCCCACACGACCTTGCGCCGCGCTCCCAGACGTGCGATCTCCGCGGAGTAACGGGGCAGGTTGGTCGAAACGTGAAAGCCGATCCCGTCTCCGGCCGGGACGCTCAGTCGATCCGCATACCCCTCGACAAAGAGCCCCGCCGGACTCGGCTCAGGCAAAGCGGTCGCCATGGATCCCTCCCTCGTTCAGACCCAACAACCCTGAAACAATTGAACGACTAAACACGCAGAACCAAAAGAGGAATCCACGAAGGGGCACGAAGGACGACGAAGGGCCACGAAGGTCATGAAAGGATGTTCCCCGCTTCGGCTCTCCACGTGGAACATGAGTTGATTTCTGATCAACATCGATGCACAGGATTTCTTTATGGTCTGGGCTGGTTGCTCCGGGACGAGAGTGTTCACCTCCTTGAGTTCAACCCTCACTTTTTCTCAAACAACGATTCCCCCAAACCGCTCCCAGGCTCATGAATGACTTCACCTGCGCCCCCGTTCAGCGAGTGGTTAATCGTCCTGTGCACCAGCTTCTCGTTCTGTTAATCCTGTGCATCCTGTCTATCCATGTTTCCAAATGCATCCAACCGGTCTAGCGGAACATGGCTCCTGTTCCCGACAGGCCAAAAGGGGTCGGTGTTTCACTCTGGTATGATCCGCGCGGCAGGGCGGGGGGGCGAACTCATTTCTCCATTCGTTCTTCGTGTGTCTTCGTAGTCCTTCGTGGATATCTTTTTTGTCCTTGACGGGAAACAGCCGCTATCCCCCCGCTTGCGAGCTCAGAAATACCATCAGCGCCGACCCCGCCCAGACCAGGGACACCATGAGGGCGCAGCACAGGGCAAACCAGAGCAGACCGCGGTAGTACCACTCCAGGCCCGGTTCCCGGACCAGCTCGATGGAGCTCTCGCGCCCGCAGATCTTTCGAGTGGAATAGGACCGATAGAGCTCCGCCAAGGCCGGCTCATCCAGATTCTCTTCGGCCTGGGTGCCCCCCTCCGAGCCCTCCATGGCCGGCAGCCGGATACCCACGGCGCTCAATCGCTCATCTTGTCCCAGAGGCGTATTCAGGATGCAGAAGAAGCGCTGCAGGCGCGTCTCCGACTCGGACCGCGTGAACCGGCTGACCAGGTACATGGTCAGGGCGGCCGCCCCTATCGGGGGGAATACGCTCATCGGCACCTTGGCGCTGGGCGGCCCCTCGTAGAAGATCTGCACTACCCAGAGCAGACTGATGCCCACCCCCAGCGCGGCCCAGACCCCGCGCCGATTGGCCCCTCTCCAGGCAATCCCGAAAAACAGGGGGATGCCCAGGAACCCCTGGAGTGGCGCTACGAACTCTATGATCTCCTTGAGCGTGGAAAACTGCAGGGTAATCAGGTAGGCCAGCAGGACCGCCACTATCCCTCCCACCCGGGCCCAGCGCAGGTAGAATGCCTGGCTGCGCCCCGGAAACCAGCGTTTCTTGAACAGGTAGTCCACCGTCATGGCCGAGCTGGCGGTGGCCATGGTGTCCACCGTGGACATCAAGGCGGCGAAGAAGCTGGCCACCAGCAACCCCAGCAGTCCTGCCGGAACGATCTCCTTCATCACGATTCCCCAGACCAGCTCGGTATCCTGAGGGAAGGGCTGGGTGTGGAGGCCGGGCTTGTAGATGGCGAACATGATTCCATAGACGGCAAACAGCACCGTCATGATTCGCTTCCAGATGTGGCTCCAGGCGCACTGGGTGGCTGCCCGCTCATCTCTGCCCACCACCATGAAGCTGAACAGCACGGGTGTGGCTACCGCCCCCAATCCGCCCAGGATCAACGCCAGCACGTAAGTCAGTGGAATTTCCTCCGAGAAGAGAGACCAGCGTTCCGGAGCCACATTCACCAAGCCTTGAAACCCGTCCACCTCCGTCCAGAGGAAGGGCAACAACAGGAAACAGAAGACCGTCAGCGCCAAGAGGCCCTGGAACAGATCGGTCAGCAGCGAGGACATCAGGCCGCCCGATCCCACGTAGAGGGCCACCACCAGACAGGCCGCCAGCAGGGTAATTTCCACCGACCATCCCGTCAGTCCGGCAATGGTCTTGGCCACCGCCAGAGCGAAGGTACCGATGAGAAACAGACTCAGAACGCTTCCCATGAAGGCAATGCAGGTGGCCACCCCCGGGCCGAAGCGCATCTCGAAGACCTCGGCCAGATTGAACACCCGTACCCGCTTGTAGATCGGGGCGAAGATGTAGTAGACGATCAGGCCGACGCCACCGGCAAACCAGAGCCATACCCCTGAAAGCCCGCTCCGGTAGGCCGCGCCGCCCACCACCACCGCCTCCGCCCCCCCGACCGAGGAGGCAAAGACGTAGATGAAGGCCACCAGGGAACCCCACTTGCCCCCGGCGGTAAAGAAGTCGCGAAGGTTCTTGGTCTTCTTCTTGCCGACCACCACTCCCAGAAAGGTCACCACCAGGAAGTAGACTGCCAGGACGGCCAGGTCGAGTGGATGGAGGGTTGAGAACATGGGCGGCTATTCTACCACCCTGACTGCCGGCGGTAATAAAGCACTGGGGAGTTGGGCTGGGAGCTATTTGTACGGACAATTTACATGGGAGCCTCATGATTGCCAACCTATTGGCTCGGTGTTAGGCTTTCCGGGAATAAGACCCGCTGGCGCCAAAAAACCGACTGCGAAGCTACAACCGCGAAGGGGCAATCCATGCACCGCCGGGATTTTCTATACCTGGGTCCGCTGGCTCTCGGCCTCAGCCGCTGCCGCTCGGGCGAACCTCCCCCTGCTTCGCTCCAGCCGATTCCGGAGCCCCATTTTCCCAATCGCGTCTTCCAGTTCGTGTGGCGCAACTGGGAGCTGGCCAACACCTCCCGGATCGCTCGGGTGCTGGAGACCAGCGAAGCCGACGTGCTGGCCCTGGGCGCCTCAATGGGTCTTCCCCCGAAGCGCCTCTTGGGCCCCGATCAACTCAGGCGGTTTCACATTACGGTGATCCGCCAGAACTGGCATCTGCTCCCTCGCCGGCAACTCATCCAGCTCCTGGGCTGGGACCGGCCCAAGTTCGAATTCGCCCTCAAGGAAGACGATTTCCTGGATATCAAGCTGGGGTCCAAGCCTGACTGCGGGGAGTTGCTCTATCGCAGTCCCACCGGTGAAGAACTCCGCCGAGCCGCTCATATCCGCAAGATCCTGAAGGAAACGCTGGGAATCCGGCTCGAGGAACCGGGTCAGGAGCCCTTCCACTTCGTCCGGGAACTGAGCCTGACCAGGCGGCCCCGGCTGCGCGATGCCGGCCGAAGAGCCACCCGGGCCGAAGTGGACCTCAGCGGCGGCTGGAGCCTGGTTCTGCCCTCCCGGACCGGTCTGGCTCAGGTCGCCCGACGCTTCCAGGATTACCTTGGCGGCTCCATGGAAGCCCGGGTGGAGATCACCACTGCCCCGCCCTCCCGTGGGAAAACCATTCGGATGGGGGTGGGCTCCTCCGGGGCCGGCGCGACTCGAGGTTTCGAAGTCCGGGTGGGCCCTCGGGAGTTGCAGATCACCGGTCAGAAGGAAGAAGACGTCCAGCAGGGCCTCTACTGGATTCAAGACCGGATGGAGCTTCGAGGCGGACCCTTTGTGCCCAAGGGGACCGTCCGGCGCGAGACGGCCTGGGATCCCCGTTACCTCTACTCCTACCTGGCGCTCTTCGGAGATCCGCTCCTGGAAGAGGACATCGACCCCTTCCCCGGAGCCTACCTGGAAGCGCTGGCCCGGGCCGGCATCAACGGAGTCTGGATGCACTCCCTCCTCAGCACCCTGGCCCCCTCTACCGAGTTCCCGGAATTCGGCAAGGACTGGGAAAAACGCCTGCAACGGCTCAACTCGCTGGTGGAACACGCCCTGGGGTTCGGCATCCGGATCTATCTCTACCTGAACGAGCCGCGGGCCATGCCGGCATCGTTCTTTGACCGCCATCCGGACATCAAGGGCTCCCCCTATCGGGATTTTCACGCCATGTGCACCAGCGTCCCCAGGGTGCGCCGGTGGATCGCCGACAGTCTCACCCATGTCATGCGTCAGGTCCCCGACCTGGGGGGATGGTTTTCCATCACCATGTCGGAAAACCACACCAACTGCTTTTCTCACGGCAGCAGTTGGGGCCGGGAAGCTCCCCGGGCCGAGGGTTGTCCCCGCTGTTCCCAACGCAAGAGCTGGGACGCGATCGGCGAACTGATCGGCACCTTTCGGGAAGGGGTTCGCAGAGCCGGCTCCACCGCCGAGGTCATTGCCTGGGACTGGGGCTGGGGAGACGACCTGTCAGCAAAGCTCATCCCGCTGCTGCCCAAGGACGTGCGCTTCATGAGCATCAGCGAGTGGGAGCAGCCGGTGCTTAGGGGTGGAGTCGAGACAGAGGTCGGAGAGTACTCGATTTCGGTGGTGGGGCCCGGCCCCCGGGCCAGGCGCAACTGGGCCAGGGCCGACCGGGAGGGAATCCGCACCATGGCCAAGCTGCAATTCAACAACACCTGGGAGATCTCGGCGGTGCCCTATATTCCGGTGGTGGATCTGATCCTTCAGCACTGCAAGAAGCTCTCCAAGGCAGGCATCAGCGGCGTCATGCCCTCCTGGACCTGCGGGGGCTATGCCTCGCCCAACCTGGAGGCGGCCAAGGCCTACTATTTCCGGCCCGCGGGAGACAACCGGCACATCCTCATGGAGCTGGCAACCCGCCGTTACGGTCCGGCGGCGGCCCCGCTGATGGTGGAGGCCTGGCGCGAGTTCAGCCAAGCCTTTCAGGAATTCCCCTACGGGGTGCGCATCTACAACATTCCCACCCAGCACGGGCCGGCCAACCTGCTGCGCCTCCACCCCACCGGGCACCGATCCAGCATGATGCTCTTCCCCCAGGACGATTTCCGACGCTGGTCGGGAGACTACCCGCCTGAAGTCGTGAAGCAGCAGTTCCGCAAGCTGGCCGAGGGTTGGCTCCAGGGGCTGCTCCGCTTCCGTCGAGGCACGGAGAAAGTAACCTCGACAAGAAAGGCTTTCGCGGAGGTGGATCTGGCGATCGTCCAAACCTGCCTCCACCACTTCCAGAGCACAGCCAACCAGGTGGAATTTTATCTGTTGAGGGAGAAGCGCCGGCAGAGCCAAGGGACGGATCCCGGCGTTACCAAGCGGATGATCGAGATCGCCCAGACGGAAATCGAGCTTGCCCAGGCTCAGTACTCCATCGCCCGGCGCCACTCCACCATCGCCTTCGAGGCCTCCAACCACTACTACTACCGGCCGCTGGACCTGGCCGAAAAGATCCTGAACTGCCGCCAGGTGATCGATGGCCTGTCAAGGGCCTGAGGGCCGGGATGCGATGGCGATGGTCTACTGCCCGGCGACGAAGGGGGTTCGGGGAAAACCCATCAGCAGTTCGGGACCATCCTCGGTGAGGTGGAACACATCACCCAGCGGCACAAACATCTTGCCGGTTCCTGGCAGGCCGAAGATGGCGTGCATCACGGCAGTCATTCCGGCCTGCATGGGAGCCGGGTTGCTGTCGTCGAAGGGGACGGGCTGCTCGCTGTAATCCATGCCGATGCCGTGTCCGATTCTCCCCCCCAGAAGATCCAGACCGTGGGGGGCCACATGCTCCCGGATGGTCCGGCCCAATTCGGCCACGGGCGTGCCCGGCTTCAGAATCTCCTGAGCCCGATCATGGGCTTCCCGGGTCACCTGACACAGCCGGGTGAGGGCATCGCAGGGTTTTCCCAGGGTTCCGGTGCGATGCCCGTGGCACCAGTACCCCTGGTAGACAATGTAGGAGCAACTGGCCATCAGGTCGCCGAATTGAAGGATACGCTCATGGGGTCTGATGTCGAGCCGGGTGTCGTTCCAGTCCGGGGGCGGGCCCGAAGCCATCCAGTACTTGGCGTGGTCGGCTCCTTCCCGGCGCGCCACCCTCTCCATCTCGGCCACGATTTCTATTCCGGGCATACCGGGCCTGGCAACCTCCAGCATGGTTTGAAAACCCAGGTCGCTCAGCTCGGCCGCCCGTCGCATCAACTGCAGTTCCGCCTCGCTCTTGACGGCTCGGAGTTGGGAAACCACATCGTCCACCCGATGGAGCCGGTCTCCCAGGCCGAGAGCCAGTCCCTCGTAGAAGGGAGCCGGCATGGTGCTCACCCCGACCACACCCACCCCTTCCCCTCCCAGGCCGTTTTCTTCCAGGACTGCCAGGGTCTGGCCTGCAAAGTCGCGGGGTCCTTCGTGCCCGTTCCCGCCCCGATGACCCGCCACCGCATTGGGGTCGACGGCTTCCACCAGCCGCATGTCCTCGATCGGAGACACCTCCGCGGCCTGCTCGAACATGAATTGCATTCCGGCAGCCAGCATCACAGGGTCGCCATGGCGGGGCACCACCACCACCGTTTCCACGATCCGGTCATCGTTGGCCCAACCCGACAGATAGGAGACATGGCCTGTCTGGCCCCATTTGTGCTCGCGCGCCGGAGAATAGGCCATCAAGGCCCCCAACTGCCGTTCCTCCAGGAAACGTTGCACACGATCGTAGCGGCTCTGAAACTCCTGTTTGGATATCGCTTGAGATTCCATCCCTGACCTCCCATTGCTGCCGAACCAGCCGATAGGAAAAGAAGTCCGGCTTTAACCCGGAGCTTTGAATCGCGTTCCGCCTGGGGCGGAAAGGTTGTCGCGACCGGCCCGTGCTGAAAGAATAGCACCGGGTGAAAGGGATTTCACCTCCGTTTCACCGTCTTGCCAGCCGGCAGGCAGCGTAGTGTTCCGTGACCAATAGGCGGAACTTGTCTTTTCTGAAACAAACGAAAAAAGACAAAGAAAAAAGAGGAATCCACGAAGGGACACGAAGAACGACGAAGGGCCACTAAGGCGCTGAGGTTAACCGTGACGGGACACCACGCTCGCGAAGGAATGGTCGATTTCTGATTGTTTCACTCTCGTATGATCTGCCCGGCAGGGCGGGGGCCGGACTTACCTGAGAATATGCTGCTTTAGCCGGCTTCCTTGAGAGCGGCGAAGCCGCGGCAGCACTTAGCCGTGGGCGTCAGCCCATGGGAAACATCGCCTATGGGTGTCGCGCCGCGTAGGCGGCGGCAGCAAATGCCGGTGAGCCCAAGTGACGCGCAAGCCGACACGCTCTCCTGAGGAGCAAGAGTGAATGGGAGAACGCCCACCCGGGAGCGCGGGCGTCTCGCCCGCATAGGACTTAGCACCATAGTAGCGAACCCTGCAAAGGCCGGCTTGGTGCTCTGTTCGAAGGAATGCCCCTGGATCGCAGGCTGCTTGCACGAATAAGGTTGCGGGCGGGACGCCCGCGCTCCCGGGTGGCTCCCTCCCATGACGTCGGGATATCAAGGTCACGATATCGCAGATACTTTCGGGCGCGGTTGGTCATTGAAGGGGGTCCATCCCTATTCGTGTCCATTCGTGGTTCGTCTTTAAAAACGATCGACAGTTTCTTCCTCGTATGATCCGCCCCGTCGTCGGGGGCGGGGGCCCGGCTTGCCTGAAACAACAGAAAAAAGAGTGATCCATGAAGAGACACGAAGGACCACCAAGCGTGACGGCTCTGCCGCATCGGCAGGGCGAGGGCCCCCTAAACACCTACAGCGGCGCCACGGGCTCCCGCGGTCGTGACCGGCCAAAATAATTGCTTGGCTGGCACCAAACTGAATTAGACTGAGCCCGCGGCGGTGTTCAGCACACAGCCGATCGAAGCCCGGGCCGCCCGGGATCGACTCTATCCGGGAACCGCGTCGTGCAACAACCCCGAGGAGGTCCGCACCGGATGCCAACGACAACCCTGCAGCGCTCCTGGTCAGAGCTGTGGCAAAGCCAGGGATATCTGACCGGCCTGAAGGTCTTCCCGGAATCCGAGATCAAGGACTACCGGTCGCAGTTCGACGCCCTGGAAGCCGACCAGGGACGGAGCAAAGCCGAAATCGGGCTCAACAACCTGCACTTCACCCATGAGTTCGTCTGGAGGCTCAGCACCCATCCTCCGGTTCTGGAAGCGATCCGTTCGGTGCTCGGCCCCGATGTCCTTCTCCTGGGCAACCATTTTTTCTGCAAGTATCCCTCTGAGTCCCGAGGCGACAAGTTCGTGGCCTGGCACCAGGACGTGACCTACTGGGGACTGGAACCGCCGCGAGCGGTCACCGCCTGGCTGGCCATCGACGACGTGGATGTCGACAACGGCTGCATGCGGGTCGTTCCCGGGTCGCACCGCCACGGCATTTTGACCCACGGAACGTCGGCAATGGCTGGAAATCTGCTCAGCATCAACCAGGAAATCCCCGAGGAGAGCTTCGACTCGAGTCAAACGGTGGACCTTGTGTTGAAGGCCGGCCAGATGTCGGTCCACGACGGCATGCTCATCCACGGAAGCAACCCCAACCGCTCCGGCAGACGGCGCTGCGGCTTGGCGATTCGATTCATTTCTCCGCGGGTCAGGCAGGTTCGAGCCAACTCTCTGGGAAGACACTACCGGCCGGTCCTGGTTTGCGGTCGGGACGAATACGGTCACTTTCCAAGGAATCCCGTACCATTTCAGCAGGCCGACGGAAATTGAGGAATTGGGACTGACGAACCTATGACTTCCAGCGGTCAGAGCGCCGGACATTCAGCCGATCCCGCCGACTCGGTGGTGGTCCTATTCAAGGGAGGCCGACTCCCGTCCTGGCATCGTCTCTCCCAAAGCGAACAGGAGGCCTTCTCACAGGAGCATGTCGACCTGATGTTGTCGGTATCGCGTCGATACCGCCTGATGCACCTGGAGGGGTTTCGACTGCTCGGTCCTCAAGACCATTGGCAACGCTTCTGGCTGATCGAATTCCCTTCCCTGGAGGGAGCCGAAGCCTGGATTCAGGCCGAGATGGCTCCGCCTTACGGGCGTTACGGCCACTACGAGTACCATCTCGCACGGCGGGGGCCTCAGGGTGACTTCACTGGCCAAGCCGCCCATCCCCCTGCGCGGCAATTGCCTGCCGCGGCCGACGACCCCCATCGGATTCCATCCTTGCGGATAGACCCCACCAGCCTGGTGGTTCTCAGCTTCCGGCGCTGGTTGCCCGGGGCCGCCGAGTTGTCGGCCGAGGAGCGCGGAGAGGTGGAGCAGGTCCGCCGGCTGCAGGCCGTCGCCCAAAGCCACGGGTTGATACGCCTGGAGCGTTTCCGGCTCATGGCTCCCCAGGCGGACTGGCATGAGGTGTGCCTGGCCGAGCTGCCCTCCTTTGCCGCGGCCGAGGCCTGGATGGAAGCGGAGACGGCACTCCCCTACAGCAGTCTTGTCCTTCTGAACATGCACCTGGCCCGCAAATGGGCTCCCGCCTACTTCGCCCAATGGGTATGCGCTGTTCCGTCCGATTAAGCGGTGTTATTGGCCGAGGGAGTCAGTCATGACCCGCCGCGTGTTTAGCGTAGTTGGGAGGGACCTGCGTGGCCTTTTTTGGATCGGCACTGCTTTCCGGAAGGGTGTGCCCAATGTCCTATCTCAGAAATAAGTTCCGCCCCCGCCCTCGTGGGCGGATCATTCGAGAGTGAAACAAGGTTACTTCGATTTTGGGGATTCGATGCGGTCCCAGAGCTCGGTGGCCAGCTTCTGCGCTTCAGCCACTTGCTTCCCGGTCATTTTCGGTCTCAACTTATCCCTGACCGCCACAGCTAACTTGCTACCCTGGGCGGCAGCAAGATTCAACCAAACGTAGGCTTTTACCAAATCCTGCGGTACCCACTTGCCCTTGGCGTACGCCCCGCCAAGGCGCATTTGCGCCTTGGCGTCTCCCCGCTCTGCCGCCTTCCGCCACCATCGCACCGCCTCCTGGTAGTCCTGCGGCACCCCCTCGCCCTCGACATACAACTCGTCCAGGAGCGGTTGCACCTTGGCGTGTCCCTGCTCGGCCGCCTTCCGTAACCACTTCGCAGCCTCCCGCCAGTCCTGCGGAACTCCCTTGCCCGAGACGTACGACGCGCCCAGGCCCGCTTGCGCCCGGGCGTGCCCCTGCTCGGCCGCCTTCCGCCACCACTTCGCTGCCTCCCGATGGTCCTGCGGCACCCCGTAACCCATGGAGTAAAACCCACCCAGGAGCGCTTGCGCCTCAGCGTCTCCCCGCTCTGCCGCCTTCCGAATCTCGGAGATGTCCTGAGTCCCGCCATACCCAGGCTGAAACGCCGCTACAGCGGCCAAGGCAATGAGACCAAGTATCACACTCCCGATATGAGCGTTTCGGTTGTACATGACCCCCATCAGAGCCCCCAAATTCTTGAACCTGGCCGGGTAGGCTGGCCAATCTCAAGGAGACACAGAGGTCAACTCACGCGTTCCCAGCGGCTGGGGTCGATGCCGGGGGCCGCCAGGGGCATGTGGGGAGGCTTGTTGCCTCCTCCATAGTTCCAGATACGGGTGTTGCGGTCACCCATCACCTCTCGGACGGCCGGCGGGACCTTGGCCAGCTCTTCCGGATCCCAGGGCTCGATCTCGCTCCCCGGGCCGGCCCAGGCGGGGCGGTAGGCAATGGCCAGCATCTCGCGGGCGTAGGCGCCCACGTTGGGATGGTTCCCGTGGAAAACGTTCTGGTTGATCAGAGCGGCCGATCCCGCCCTGCAGGTGACCATCACCTGTTCGGGATGATCGTCGTAGCGGAGGTAGGGGTTGCCGTCGTTGTGAAAGCTCAGATGGGATCGGGGAATCACCTTGAAGGGAGAGACTTCCGGCGTCAGGTCTTCCAGGTAGTAGAGTACCCGCACCAGGCGGGGACAACTCATGTTGTAGCCGAAAATCCTGGAGCCCCAGGGCTGTCCGTCGCTGTGCAAGCTGATCCCGGGGTGGCCCGGCTCGGACCGGTCGTAGCCGTAGCTCATCATGATGATCTTGTCGCCGAAAAGCGCCTTCAGGAAGGCGATGGTCGGCGGGTGGGCGATCAACTCGGTAACGGGGCCGCCCCAGAACTGGACGCTGGGCCGGCCGCGCTGGTGAATGCTGTAGTCCCGGGGTACGGTCTCCATCCTGGCGGTCTCGGCCTTCAAGCGCTCGATGTGTTGGCTGTCCAGGAGGTCGGGCAAGACCACGTAACCTTCAACCTCCAGATGCCGGATGCGCTGCCCCAGCGTCAGGGCGGACCAGTCGGTATCCACAATCTTGTCTTTTTGCGTTGCCATGGGTATCCCCCGGTTTGGATCGATGCCACGCCACCCGGCCCGCGTCTCCAAGCCGGTGGCGGACCCATGCTAGCGAAGCCCGCCCGCCTGGGTCAAGAGGCGCCGGGATGCACGTCCCAATTGGGATGCCATGGGGTGATGACCTCCCGGGAGCGCGGTGGGGGGGGTCTGGTGGGCGGCTCCTCAAAAATCTGACGTGCACCCCGGGATTGCGGCACAGGGGACGGCCCCAGTCAGTCCATGCTCGACAGGCGGCCGGACTTGGGAGATAATCGCCGACGGTTGCACACGGGAGCGCGGCTGCACCTACAGAACCCCGATCGGTCATGACAACCCTGAACTTCCGAGCGCAGGTCCCTGTTTTCGACGCCAACGTCGGCGTGGGGCATCGCCGCGATCGGGTCTCGCCGTTTGAGACCCGCGACCAACTCCTGGAGGAAATGAACCGGCACGGCGTGGATCGAGCTCTGATCTACCACCTCCAGGGAGAAGCTCTCAGCGCTCTTGAAGGCAACGAGAGTCTATCGACCTGGGTGGAGGGGCAATCGGCGCTGCAGCCCCAATGGGTGGCCGATCCCACCCCCGAGAGCCTGGCCCAGTTGCAGCAGTTGCATCGAGCGAAGCAACTCACCAGCGTCCGCCTCCACAACACCGAGGAATGTCGCCTTCCCTTCGTAGACTGGATCTATGGGGAATTGCTGGAATGGTTGGCTGCCGAGCACATCCCCCTGTGGCTTTCTCTGGTCGACACGCCGGCAGTGGAAGTCAGGGACACGCTGCGCCGGTTGCCGGATCTGGTTACCGTCCTGCTGGGCGCCCACTATGCCCATTACGCGGTGGTCGGACCGCTATTGCGTCAGTTGCCCAATGCCCACTTGGAGCTGAGCCGCTACGAGGGCCTGGAAAAGCTTCAACCGCTGATCGACGAATTCGGCATCGAACGCCTGGTTTACGGTTCCTTCTACCCGCGCTACGCTATGGGGCCCATTCTATTCTTGATTCATCACTTGGGCCTGGACCCAAGCGCACTGGCGATTCTTTGCGCCGGCAACCTCGAACGCATTGTAGGAGATAGGAAGACACCATGATTGCGGGAACAATGGTGATCGATTTCCACGGCCACGTGGGCAAGCAGAATTGTATGGGCCTGATCGATGATCCCAACGAGATGCTTCGGGCCATGGACGCGGTCGGCATCGACAAAAGCTGCGTCTTCAATGTCTTTCACCCCGACGGCCGCACCGGAAATGACCTGACCGCCCGCTTCGTGGAGGCCCACCCCGATCGCTTCATCGGTTTCGCCTACGTGTCTCCCCTGATGCCGGACACAATGGCGCCGGAATTGGAGCGAGCCTTCGACTCCCTCGGGATGCGGGCCATCAAGATCTACCCACCCTACACGCCCTTTCCTTTGGACCATCCGATCTGGGACCCCATCTACGACTTCGCCCATCGGCGCGGGCTGCCGATCATTAGCCACACCGGTATCGAACCCACGGCCGCGCCGCGATTCCTGTCTCAGGTGGCGCCACGATTCCCCGGCGCGAGCTTTGTGGCCGGCCACTCCGGCAACGTGGAGCCCCCTCGCAGCCAGGCCATTCAAGCCGCCCGGTCATACCCCAACGTCTACCTGGAGACCTGCTCGACCTTTCGCAGTCCGGGAGTGGTGGAGGAACTGGTGCAAAAGGCCGGAGCAGAGCGGGTCCTGTTCGGTTCCGACACCCCTCTGATGGACCCGCGATCCCAGATCGGCAAGATCCTCACGGCAGACATCGGCGATCAGGCCAAGCGGCAGATCCTGGGCGAGAACGCCTGCCGCCTGCTCGGGATCTGAGTTTCAACGCTCGGGATTGACAAGGAAAAACCCGAAGCGTATAGTGGCCTCTGACTCTGGTGAGGCGAGTGTCTGTTCGGTTTTGAAGCAGCCGCCGCGGTTTGAGGCGGCTTTTTTTTGTCCCGACACTCGGAGATCCGGGGTGTCAACTATTTTGGAGAAGGAGTGAGCGAAGGGCTATGTCAGATAGAATTCAGGGAACTGTAAAGTGGTTCAACTCAAGCAAAGGCTACGGCTTCATTTCTCATGAAGGCGGCGAGGATGTCTTTGTGCATTATTCGGCGGTGCAGTCGGATGGCTACCGGTCGCTGGATGAGGGACAGCGGGTGGAATTCACCATCGAGCGCGGTCCCAAGGGACTGAAGGCCAGCAACGTGGTAAGCATTCAGTAACTGACGGCTAGGCAATAATATCCTGGACGATGCGGGCGGGAAACTCGTCCGTCAGTCTTTCGCTACGGCCCTCGCGCTCGAAGATCAACTGCCGGTGGTTCATTCCCAGCAGGTGAAGGATGGTGGCGTGGAAGTCGTGTACGCTGACGGGGTTGTCCACGGCCTTGAAGCCGATGTCATCGGTGGCTCCGTAGACGGTGCCCCCCTTGATCCCGCCTCCGGCCAGCCAGACGCTGAATCCCGAGGGGCCGTGATCACGGCCCACCTCGCCACTGGCGGGCTGCTGGGCGATGGGAAGCCGGCCGAATTCTCCTCCCCAAACCACCAGCGTTCGATCCAGCAATCCCCGCAGCTTCAAGTCCTTTAGCAGGGCCGCGGCCGGTTTGTCGGTCTTGCCACAGGCATAACCCAGGTTCTTGACCAGGGCGTTGTGGTTGTCCCAGATCTGGCCTTCGATGTAGACTTGAACCAGCCGGACTCCCCGCTCCACCAATCTTCGAGCCATCAGGCAGCGTTTGCCGTAGGAAGCGGTCAACTCGTCGTTGAGGCCGTACATCTCCTTGGTGGCCTCGGATTCCCCCGACACATCCAGAGCATCCGAAGCGGCCAATTGCATGCGGGCCGCCAACTCGTAACCGGCGATGCGAGCTTCCAGCTCCGCTTCGTCCGGGTGCCGGCTCAAGTGGTTTCGGTCCAGGTGTCTGAGCAGAGAACGGGACAGCTTCACCACCGGATTGGGCCACTCCTCCCTGGGATGCAGGTTGAGTAGCGGCGAACCCTGGGACCGCACCCGGGTCCCCTGGTAGACGGCCGGCAGAAAGCCTGCCTGCCAGTTCTGGATGTCGTTGATGGGCAGTCCCTTGGGATCGTCCAGCACCACGTAGGCGGGCAGGTTCCGGTTCTCGCTGCCCAGGCCGTAGACCACCCAGGCGCCCAGCGAAGGCCGCCCGGGAAACATGCGCCCCGAATGCATGACAAACAGCGAGGATTCGTGGGCGATGTGGGGCGTGAACATGGACCGGATCACCGTGATATCGTCTACCTGCTTCGCCAGGTGAGGCATCACCTCCGACACCTCGGTACCCGATTCACCCCGCTTGGCGAACTTGAACGGGGACGGCATCAGACCGCCGGCTTCCCGCACGGCTCGAATTTCACTGGCCAGGTCTCGGCTGGGAGGCTGACCGGCAAATTTCTCCAGGGCGGGTTTGGGATCCAGCAGATCCACCTGGCTCGGTCCGCCGTTCATGAACAACTGAATGACCGAGGTGGCCCTGGGCTCGTAATGGGGTTGCTGCTTTTTCAGATCGTAGACCTGCCGCGAACCCGCCGCCAGGAGGGAACCGGGCGCCAGAAGGTCCTTCCCCAGCAAGGTGGCCAGGGCGGCTCCCTGAAGGCCGTCTCCCACCTGGGAAAAGAACGTCCGCCGGTCGATGGGTGCGGGACGACTCCCGGGGGCAGCATGCCTTTGTCTGGAATTCATAGGACTCGTTCCTCGATTTCAGCCAAGCTATTCAATTCACATACAGAAATTCGGCGGAGTTGAGGAAAGTGTGGCACAAGGATGCCAGCGCCAGCCACCGGGCTTTGCTGGCAACCGGCTCCGCCGGGACCTCCACTTCCAGATGCCGTTTCCATTCTCGAGTCAACTGGCGGAGGGCTTCCTCGGCCGTCGCGGACTCCTCGGCACTGGGCGGTCGGCTCAGCGCCAGCAGGTAGACCCGCTCGATCTGCCTGGTAGGATCCTCCCTCACGGCGTCAATCACCCGACCGGCCATGTGCTGTGCGCTGAGGCGCACCAACTGGCTGTTCTCCAGGTGCAGGGCCTGGGATGAAACCGTGGAATGGGGCCGCTTGAGGCAGTTGGGCACCAGCAGCGGGGCATCGAAGGACTCCAACAGGCTGAGGGGTTGGGAACGCCTCTGCCTCACGTAGATGCTTCTCCTGTAACCCTTGGAACTCTCTTTGGCGATCACCTCTCCGTCGGGCTCGATCTCCAGCTCGTCGGCGGGACCGTAACGGGTCGGGTCCAGCCGGCCCGAAACCTTGAGAATGGAATCCCTGAGAGCGTCCGCATCCAATCGCCTGAGGGGAAAACGGGACACCAGGCGATTGTCGGGGTCGCGCTCCAGGAAGAGCCGTCCGGCGCTGGATGTCTGACGGTAGGCCGTGGACCTCATGATCGAACGGTGCAGGGACTTGAGGCTCCAACCGCTATCCACGAATTCTCGGGCCAGCCAATCCAGCAGCTCGGGATGGGATGGCCGCGCACCGGTGCTGCCGAAGTTGCCGGGTGTGCTCACCAGCCCCACGCCGAAATGATGCTGCCAAATGCGGTTCACCACGACGCGGGCCGTCAGGGGGTGGTCGGGTTGAGTCAACCATTTGGCCAGGGCCAGACGCCGCCCGGTGGTTTCGGTGCTCCAGTCGGGCTTTTCCAGCCGGTAGGGCATCAACTCTCCGTTGAGCACCGCCGGCACTCCCGGCAGCACCCGGTCCCCGGGATTGGTGTATTCTCCCCGTCCCAAAACCCGAGTGGGGGTGGGACGACCTCCCATGTCGAACAGCGCCCGTATCTTGGGCTTGGCCTTCAGCTTCTTTTTCTCGTCCTTGATCTGCTCCTCGATCTCCTTGGAGGTCTCGGCAAAGTCCTTGAACCGCTGAAGTATTTCGGCCTCGGTTACCTGAAGGGTCTCCGCAAACTTGCCCAACAGATACTTCTGAACCGGGGTTCGTTCTTCGGGACCGGCCTGCGAGGCCTCTTTCAAATCCTGCCGCAGGGACTCGGGCAGGGCCGCCATCTTTTCCTGGAGGAGCTGCTTGCGAAGGGGGCGGGCTTTCTCCTCCAGTTGCCGCTCCAGTTCCGCGATCTTGCGCTTGAAGGGAGCGTTGTACTCCTCCACCTCCCGCAGCTCGCCGGACGAAGGCAGCGGCAACAAGCGGGTGTTGGTCTCGTTGCAGTTGGCTCCCACTCCGATGCAGCCCATGCTGGGCGACAGCCAGTCGTAGGGATCGTAGGCCGTCCTCAAGATGGCGCTCAGCCGATAGTAGTCCCGTTGGGACAGCGGATCGTACTTGTGGTCGTGGCAGCGGGCGCAAGCCAGTGTCAGCCCCAGGGTGGAGGAACTCAGGATTTCAATCTGGGTGGCCACCACATCCAGGCGTTCCGGCAGGTTGTTCTGCTCGGTGCTGTAGGTCGAGTCCGGTCCCATTCGCAGAAATCCGGTGGCCACCAGCAGGTCCAACTGATCGGGGCTGTAGGTCTCCACGGCCTTGTAGTCGAACAGCTCGTCGCCGGCGATCTGCTCGATCAGGAACCGGTCGTAGGGCTTGTCCGCATTCAGCGACCGAATGACGTAATCGCGGTAACGGAAGGCGTGGGGCCGGATGTTGTCGGAGGAAACCCCTCCTTCGGAATCGGCATAGCCCACAGCGTCCAGCCAGTAGCGGGCCCAGCGCTCGCCGTAGTGGGGTGATTCCAGAAGACGGTCGACCAGGCGTTGGTAAGCCCGAGGGTCGGAGTCGGCCAGGTAGGACTGAATCTCTTCGGGCGAAGGAGGAAGGCCCACCAGGTCGAGATAGGCCCGCCTCATCAAGGTCAAGCGCTCAGCCGGAGGGGAAAAGCCCAGGCCCTCTGCTTCCAATCGAGCCAGCAGGAAGGCGTCTATCGGGTTCCGGACGCGATCCTTTCCCTTCACGCGGGGTTCGACCGGCCGGCTGGGCGGTCGAAAGGACCAGAATTGCCGGTCCTTGGAGCCTACCATCGGATCCCGACCCGGGTTGGTTTCGGGAGGCTTTTCGGGATCGGGCAGGGCTCCCTGGGCAATCCAGGCCTGCACCTTCTCAAACTCGACCGAGGTCAGGCCGCGCACCGAGAACTGTTCCTGCAGATGGGGCGGCGGCATCTCCTGCGCCCGGATGCGCCGCACCAGCAGGCTTTCCTCCGGCTTGCCGGGAACGACGGCGGGGCCCGACTCTCCCCCTATCAACAAACCCTCTCGAGTCCTCAGGTCCAGGGCGGCTTCCTGGCGCCTGCGCCCGTGGCAAGGCAGGCACTTGGCCCCCAGAATGGCCGCCATCACCTCCCGCTCGCGCACGGGAGACTCGGTCGCGGGAACAGGGGTCTCCGCGGTCTCCCCGGGCATCCCGGCTTCGATCCAGCGGCGAACCAGGTCGATGGCCCCCGCCCCCAGCGGCGGTGCTCCCATGGGCATGCCGCCGGAGTTGATCAGGACCAGCAGCCGACTTGCCAGAGGCTCGTGGGCCACCACCACCGCACCCGAGTCTCCGCCGGCCAGTACCCTTTCCAGGGTCTCCAGGGACAATCCCCCTTGACGCGCCTGGTCACTGTGACACTGCAGGCAATGCTGCTGAAAGATGGGCAGCACGTCGGTATCGAAGCCGGGAGGACCAACCTCCTGAGCCGGCAGGGACAGGACCCGCACTCCCATCAACCCCAGGATGAGCCATGCCGTTATCAATGCGGAGCCGGACGCCCGGATCACCCAGGCTCTCTGCCGCAGCCCCATGTTCTGCCCTGTTCCTTGCACGATGAAACCCTCTGGGGAGCGATTATATCACCCCTGCAGAAGGGCTGTCGGGCGTGGCGCTCACAAAGGGGAGACACCCTCTATCAGACGCTGTTCAACCACAAAGACCCTGCCGCCTGGCCCAAGCCGGACACTGACCTGGCGCCGGTCCTCAAGCCGTGGAATTATCCCGATCATGATAGGGGATGGCAGCCCTGGTGTATGATCTTCGAGGTGCATCTGGAAGCAATCCGGTTCCGCGAGACCGATGGGCTCCGACGTCACAACCCGCCTGCAGGAACTCTACCGGCAGTGGTGCGGTGAACCCGTAGAGGGGGTGGCTCCGGTCTCGGCCGATGGATCGGTCCGCCGCTACTTCCGCATGACCGGAAGGGGGCGGACCGTCATCGGAGCCTTCAACCCCGACCGCAAGGAAAACCGGGCTTTCCTGAAGCTCTCCCGCCACTTTCGCCGCCAGGGCCTGCCGGTGCCCGAAATCCACGCCTCGGACCTGGACCGCCATATCTACCTGCAGCAGGACCTGGGTGACGTCACTCTCTTTTCCCTGGTCTCGACCCTGGCCCGGGAGGAGGCATTCTCCGAACGCCTGGTCGGTCTCTACCGCCAGGCCCTGGAGACGCTGGCCCGATTTCAGATCGTCGGCGGCCGGGATCTCGACTATGCCGAGTGCTACCCCAGACCCTGCTTCGATCGGCAGTCCATGCGCTGGGACCTGAACTATTTCAAGTACCACTTCCTGAAGCTGGTGGATGTCCCTTTCGAGGAACAGGCGCTGGAGGATGACTTCGACACCTTGATCGATTTCCTGATGGAAGCCGACACCAACCACTTCCTCTACCGCGATTTCCAGTCCCGCAACCTCATGTGGTTCCAGGAAAGGCTTTACTGCATCGACTACCAGGGGGGGCGGAAGGGCGCGCTGCAGTATGACGTGGCTTCACTGCTGCTGGACTCCAAGGCGGACCTGCCCTGGTCCTTGAGGAATGAGTTGCTGGATCACTACCTGGGAGTGGCCGCCAATCTGACCTCCCTCCAGCCGGAGACCTTCTTGCGCTTCTACCGGCCCTACGCCCTGTTGCGCCTGATGCAGGCCTTCGGCGCCTACGGCTACCGGGGACTCCACCAGGGCAAGAGCCACTTCGTGGCCAGCATTCCCTATGGCCTGCACACTCTGGAAGGACTCCTGGCTCAGGGCGCCTTGCCGGTCCGGCTGCCCGCGTTGTCGGAGGTATGGCGGCGCATGATCGGATGCGATTCCCTGCGCCGGAAAGGACAGGAGCAACGACCGGGGCTCACCGTTCACGTCAAGAGCTTTTCCTACAAGCAGGGCCTGCCCCGGGACCGGACCGGGCATGGGGGAGGATACGTGTTCGACTGCCGTATCCTGCCCAACCCCGGCCGCAATCCAGCCTACGCCCCTCTCACCGGCCGGGACCAGGAGGTCGTCGGCTTCCTGCAAGAGGACCGCGAGGTGCAGCGCTTCCTGACTCAGACCAGGACGCTGGTGGATCAGGCGGTGAATCACCACCTGGGGCGAAACTTCACCGATCTGACCGTCGCCTTCGGCTGCACCGGGGGGCGCCACCGGTCCGTGTTCTGCGCCGAGCGCCTGGCCCTCCACCTCCGATCCCGGAAGGATCTTCGAGTCGATCTTCACCACCGGGAGCTGGAATCCATGCCATGAAAGCCATGATCCTGGCAGCCGGGCGGGGAACGCGCCTGGGTCCGCTGGGCCGCCAAAAGCCCAAGGCGCTGGTGGAAATTCAGGGAATCCCCCTGTTGGCCGGGGTCATCTCTCGATTGGCTCAACAGGGCTTCAGGGAGATCATCGTCAACACCCACCACCTGGCCGACCAGGTGGCGGAATTCCTGACCGGCTACCGCCGGCGTCACCGCCTGGCCGGCCTCACGCTGGCGGTTTCCCGGGAAGAGCAACTGCTGGACACCGGCGGCGGCCTGCAACGAGCCGGCTGGTTCTTCGACGGCGGGGAACCCTTTCTGGTCCACAACGTGGACGTGCTCAGCGACCTGCACCTGGGACGACTGTCGCAGGCCCACCTCGATTCCGGAGCCCTGGCGACCCTGGCGGTCCACCAACGAAAAAGCTCCCGGCGCCTGCTCTTCGACTCCCGGCAAAGGCTGTGCGGCTGGCAGTCCCTGGCCACCGGGCAAGAGCGCATGGCCCGCTCTCCCGACGGTCCCCTCACGCCCCTGTCCTTCATGGGTATTCAGGTAGTCTCCCCCGCCCTGCTGGACAGGCTCACCCTCTCCCCACCCTTTTCGCTGGTGGACGCCTATCTGCAAGTGGCGAGCCAGGGACAGCCCGTCCGGGCCTACCGCGCCGACGAGGCCAAGTGGGCGGACCTGGGCAGCCGGGAACGCTTCAAGCAGGCCGAGGAGCTGTTCGAGGCGGATTTTTTCGCTGCACTGAGGAAGGGCGTCTGAGGTCCCAATGGCGCGCTCCGGGCTGGCGCCCGGAGCGCGCCCGGCTTCCGCCCACGGCCAAGTGCTGCCGGCTCAGTTATCGAAGGAACTTGTTGTAATAAGCTATTGTAGCTACAATAGGACTACAAATTGGGAGGAATCCATATGGGTGCCGATACTGTTGTTCGCGCTCGGATCGATAGCGACACCAAAACACGGGCCACGGAAGCGCTTCAGGCCATGGGCTTGTCGGTATCCGATGCCATTCGTCTGATGTTATTGAGAGTGGCGGAGGAAAAGCGGCTGCCATTTACCGTGCAGGTGCCGAATGCCTCCACTGCCAAGGCAATGGAGGAACTGGACGAGGGTAAGGGCAAACGCTTCGAAAGTGCCGAAGAACTGTTCCAGGATCTCGGCGTCTGACATGCTGACCCCGGTTCGATCCACGCAGTTCAAACGCGACTTAAGGAGTAACCCCCTTATTGGGGAGTGAACGTGTTCAGTTCATGGCCGCCCCGCCATCCACGTGAATGGTTTGGCCGGTGATATTGCGGGCTTCCTTCGAGGCCAGAAAGGCGGCAAGGTTGCCGATGTCCTCGGGTGTCTGCTCGCGCTGCAGGGGTGTGCTCTTGTGGAACCAGGCTTCAAACAGCTCGCGGGGCTCCATTCCCGTAAAGGAGGGTTCTCCGGCCGCCACCAGGGGCGCCAGGCGCTTCCAGAAATGTCCCCAGACCATTCCCGGGCAGATGGCGTTGACGTTGATGTTGTAGGGAGCCAGATCCTTGGCCACGATGCGGGTGAGGGTGAGCAGGGCGTTCTTGCCGGCGGCGTAGGCCGGCACGATCTGGGGATCGCGCTTGGCGGCGATCGAGGAGATGTTGATGATCTTGCCGGAACGGCGCTCCATCATGTGTGGAGCTACCGCCTTGCAGAGGAAGAAGGGGCCCTTGACGTTAATGGTGTAATTGTCGTCCCACTCCTCCTCGGTCTGATTGGTGAAGGGCAACCCCAGGCGGTCGCCGAAATGGCCGGCGTTGTTGACCAGGATGTCAATGCGCCCGAACTCCTTCAAGGATGCCCGGACCAGCTCCTGACAGTCCTTTTCCAAGGTGATGTCGGCCTTGACCGCCAGAGACCGCCGCCCCATCCCGCGGATCTCTTCGGCGCGCTTTTCCGCAGGCTCCAGGGCAATGTCGGCGACCACGATGTGGGCGCCCTCCCGAGCCAGGCAGCGGGAGATGCCGCCGCCGACAGCCCCGGCGCCGCCTGTGACGATGGCCACCAGATCCGGTATGCGCATGGAAATCCCTTTCAGTTGAACGGTTGCAGTTTGCTGCCTTCCGTCCCGGAGTATACCCGGACTCCCTCGGAATCGGTCAGGCTTTTGACGAACTCCGCGCCCGCCCCCGGAGGTTACCCGCCCCGCCCCCCTCCCACGACGGGCGGATCATTCGAGGGTGAAACTGCCGATCATTTTTGAAGGCGAACCACCAATGGACACGAATGAACACGAATAGGGATGGACCCCCTTCAATGACCAACCGCGCCCGAATGCATCTGCGAAATCGTGACCTTGAAATCACGACCTCATAGGAGGGAGCCACCCGGGAGCGCGGGCGTCCCGCCCGCAACCTTATTCGTGCAAGCAGCCTGCGATCCAGGGGCATTCCCTCGAACAGTGCACCAAACCCGCCTTTGCAGGGCTCGCTACTATGGTGCCAAGTCCTATGCGGGCGAGACGCCCGCGCTCCCGGGTGGGTCCCGCCCGCAACCTTATTCGTGCAAGCAGCCTGCGATCCAGGGGCATTCCTTCGAACCGTGCACCAAACCGGCCTTTGCAGGGTTCGCTACTATGGTGCCAAGTCCCATGCGGGCGAGACGCCCGCGCTCCCGGGTGGGCGTTCTCCCATTCACTCTTGCTCCTCAAGAGAGCGTGTCGGGTTGCCGGGCCGCAGCCCTGCCGTGCAGATCATGTGAGAGAGCCTCTTGCGATATTGGCAGTGGGACAGGTCGTTTTGCCGGCAATCGTGATGTTCTGCCTATTCCAATAGTCGGGTGCGACTTGGTGAAAAAGGGGAGTTCACCACAAAAAGCACAAAAGTCACAAAACGAATTTCGTGATTCCGAGTCTTGGCAATCCGAAGTTGATCCCCATGGCGACGCGTTGACCGGATGTATGCAGATAGCGCGGAACTTGTGCGACGGGTTCGGGAGTCAACGTCTTGCAGCCTTTCAGTGTTCTGCTCTTTTTGTGTTCTTGTGCCTTTTGTGGCCCTCCCCGGCAAAGGTCACGCTGCCGAATTTTGCAAAAGGCTCATCCTTGCGTCGGCTTGTGCGTCACTTCGGCTCACCGGCATTTGCTGCCGCCGCCTACGCGGCTCGACACCCATAGGCGATGTTTCCCATGGGCTGACGCCCACGGCTAAGTGCTGCCGCGGCTTCGCCGCTTTTTAAGGAAGGTCTGTAGGAGAGATTTCCTCCCCAGACCTGGGTCAACTGCGACTTCGCCGCTCTCTCCGAAGTCAAGACACTGCTCGGGCGTGGGATGCTTTTTTAAGTGATCATCTCCCGGGCGTCAGCCCGGGGTTCCAGGCAGCCGCCAAGGCGGCGATAGCACTTAGCCGTGGGCGTCAGCCCATGGACCACGTGCTCTCTAAGAGTTGAGCCGCGTAGGCGGCGACAGCAATTTCCCCGGGTATTCGATCTCAGACAAGTGTCGCCCCCGTTCTGCCGGGCGGACCATACAAGAGTGAAACAATCAGAAAACGATCATCCCTTCCTAACCTTGGTATCCGGTCGCGGTTCACCTCAACGCCTTAGTGGCCCTTCGTCGTTCTTAGTGTGTCTTCGTGGATAGCTCTTTTTTCCCTTGTCTTTTTTCCTTTGTATCAGGCAAGGCAAGTCCCGCCGGATACGGGAACCCGTTGTCTTTTGGGTCCGGATCGGGAGAAAATGCCGGAAACGGTACAGTTTCACGGGACCGGACATGAGCGACAGCGTTCGCTCCATGCGTCGCAAGGTTCCCATCGTTTGAGAACCGCCGGAGAGACCATGGGCCAGCAAGGGAGCGCCAATCCCACAAGAAAGGCCGGCAGGAAGCGAGACCGACGCCTGCCCCTGATCGACACCGACGTTCACACCCAGCCCCGTTCCTGGGACGATCTCAAGCCTTATCTGCCCGCCGGAATGCGCGAGCGCGGATTCCCCATTCCGGACACGGCCGGCACCGGTTACGCCAATCCGATCGGGGTACTGCGGCGCGATGCCTTTCCCCCCAGGGGCGGGCCTCCCGGCTCCTGCTACCAGACGCTGCGCAAGCAACTGCTGGACGCCTACGACCTCGACTACGCCATCCTGACGGGCGCCGAGATCGTGGGAATCGGCACCTCGGCCGACTACTACTATGCCCCGGTGATGGCTCGGGCCTACAACGACTGGTTGATCGAGACCTGGCTCGGCGAGGACCCGCGCTTGTTCGGCTCCCTGGTGATCGCACCCCAGAACCCGGCCGCGGCGGCCCGGGAAATCCGCCGACTGGGCGGGCACCCGCGCATCAAGCAGACGATCATGACCTCGGCCTCGCGCATCCCCTACGGGAACCCCTTCTACCATCCCGTCTACGAGGCCGCTCAGGAATGCAACCTGCCGCTGGCGATACATCCCGGCCACGAGGGATCGGGGATCTCCGGACCCCCCAGCTCCGCCGGATACCCGTCCAGCTATTTCGAAAAACACACCAACATCAGTCAGAGCTACATGGCCCAACTGGTCAGCCTGGTCTCGGAGGGGGTATTCGACAAGTTTCCCAAGCTCAAATTCGTCTGCATCGAAGGCGGCTTCGGCTGGGTCCCCCATTTGATGTGGCGCTTCGACAAGAACTACAAGGCTCTGCGGATTCAAACCCCCTGGTTGAAGCGCCTGCCCAGCGAGACCATTCTCGACCACGTGCGCTTTACCAGCCAGCCCATCGAAGAGCCACCCAAGACTTCACAGTTGCTGGAACTGTTCGAGATGATGCGAGCCGACCGGGTCCTGATGTTCGCCAGCGACTATCCCCACTGGGACTTCGATTCTCCGTTCGCGGCCTTTCCCAAGGTCCCGAAAGAGCTGGGGGAACGCATTTTCTGGCGCAACGCCCAGGAACTCTACGGCCTGGACATCCAAGCCCCGGAGGGCGAGGAGCGAAGGAATGGCTAAGCGGTACAGGGTGTGCACCACCGAGGAGCTGCAGCCGGGAGAGCGAAAGATCGTGGATGCCGACGGCCGTTCCATCGGCGTCTTCAACGTCGGGGGCAGCTACCATGCGCTGCTGAACCTCTGTCCCCACCAGAGAGGTCCCCTCTGCCTGGGGCAGGTGACCGGCACCATGCTGCCCTCCCCGGTCGGAGAGTTCCGCTACGGCCTCGAAGGCCGGATCATCCGCTGCCCCTGGCACGGGTGGGAGTTCGATTTGACAACCGGCAAGTCGGTCTTCAAGCCCGAGCGGGTGAAGCTGAAGGTCTATCCGGTGACGGTGGAACCCGCCTGTTCAGGGTCCCAGGCGGAGAATGAGCCCAGGGTGGAGACCTTCCCGGTGACGGTGGAACGCCAATGGATCGTTCTGCACGTCTGACAGGCGGTCTTCACACGAGCGTCTTCAGGTAGGTAATGCCTTGCCGGACCGATTCGTCGTACTCCTCGGCGCCGAGCACGCCCGATCCGTGGTCCTGCAGGAATTTCAGCATGTCGGCCGAGACCTCTCCCGAACCGGTGTCCTTCCGGACTCCAAGGGGGGTTCGATCGATGGGATTGACAAACTCCTGGGTGAGGTAGGCGTCGTACCCTACTTCGCGCAGGGTCCGAATCACCGCTTTCCAGTCGTAGCTTCCCTGTCCCGGCGGCCGCCGGTTGTTATCGGCCACGTGGAAGTCGATCAGGCGCGAGCCCACGTTGCGTATGGCCTGCAGGGGATCGACCTCCTCGATGTTCATGTGAAAGGCATCCAGCGCCACGCCCACTTCCGGCCCCGCCTCGTCGGCCAAGGCCAGGGCTTGATCGTGGCGGTTGATGAAATGGGTCTCGAACCGGTTCAGCGCCTCGATGCCCACGCGAATACCGCGCTCGGCCGCATATTCGGCAATCCGGCGGACTCCCTCGATCCCCCAGCGCCATTCCTGGTCGGGGCCGGCCACCCGGGCGAGCCGGTTGCACTCGCTGGGGAAGATTACGAAAATCGATCCTCCGAGCTCATGAACCATGCGCACGCAGGCCTGCATGTATTGCACCGTTTCGTCCCGAACCGACGCCTCCTCGGACACCAGGTCCCGCCCCGGCATCATGATGCTGTGTGAGCCCCAGCAGGCCAACTGGTACTTTTCCAGCAATCCGGCGACGTGGCTTGTATCATATTGGGTCGGTTCTCCGCTGATCTCGATTCCGTCATAACCGAGGCGGTGGAGACGCTCAATGGTGGTTTCAATGGGTTCCTGGCGCATCCAGTTGTGCATGGCGAATTTCATGGCAGGGTTCCTTTCGCAAGCGCGTTAGCGGGAGCTGCATTATCTCAGGAGCGGACGGCCGGCGGCAAGGAACACTCGCTTCCCTGTCGTTGGCAGCCGCTCGGTAGGGACGCGATTCCCGTACATCGATTTCTCCCCGGATCATGATTTCGAGCAATCATCAACCGTCCATCGTGGTGGTCGGAGCCGGGTTCGCCGGAGCGGCCACGGCCTTTCACCTGACCCGCATGGGGATGGAACGGGTCACCATCCTGGAACAGGAGGACGTTGCCGGGATGCACGCCTCGGGAAGAAACGCGGCCATGGTCCGCCAGGTGGTTCCCCATGAGTCCGTCGCCGCCCTGGCCCGGGGAGGAGCGGCCTTCCTTCGCCACCTGCCCCCGGATTGGCCCCTGGAAACCCGCTTCGAACAGAATGGCTCCTTCTTGCTGGCCTCGGCCAAGGATTCAGCCAGGCTGAAGCAGGACGGCGCCCGCAGCCGCGAACGGGGGGTGCCGGCGGAGTGGTGGCCCATTGAACGCATTGTCGAGGCCGTGCCGATCCTGGAGGGTTCTCCGGCAGAAGGTGGCTTGTGGTGCCCCACCGACGGCGTGGTCGATATCCACGGCCTGCTGCACGGTTATCTGAAGGCGGCAGCCTCGGCCGGTGCCCGGTTGAGGACCTCAAGCGCCCTGCGCCGGGTTGTGGTCCGCCAGGGCAAGATTTGCGCCGTCCAAACGGAATCCGAAGAAATAGCGGCCGATGTCGTGGTCAATGCGGCCGGAGCCTGGGCCCGACGGATCGGTCAATTGGCCGGGGCCTCCACGGTTCCGCTAGTCCCCTATCGCCGCCATCTGTTCGTGACCAAGCCGCTTGACCGGGTCGATCCCCGCTGGCCCATTGTCTGGGACCTCAGCCAGGAACTCTACTTTCGCCCCGAATCGGGGGGCCTTCTCCTCTGCCCTTGCGATGAGGAAGCTCAGGAACCCGGGACGGCGGCGGACGATCCGGCCGCCCTGCAGATGCTGGCCGACAAAGTGACCCGCCATTATCCCGGGCTTTCCGATCTTCCCATCCGGCGATCCTGGGCCGGACTCAGAACCCTGGCGCCCGACGGTCGATTCGTGGTGGGATGGGACTCGTCGGTGGAGGGGTTCTTCTGGCTGGCGGGGCTGGCGGGGCACGGCGTGGCCACCAGCTACTCGGTGGGGCTTCTGGCCGCCAGCCTGGTCCTGCAAAAGTCTCCCGGCGCGGCCCCCAACCCCTTTGGGCCGGGTCGATCCCTCTGATTGGCAGAGGGGTTGCACCCTCGCTTTCTCAAACTACCTCAAGTCGAGGCTGACCGTCACCACCTCGGAGTTGTCGGTGACGGTGAACTTGGCGCGCTCCCATTTCGGACCGCCCAAGCCGATGGGCGGGTTGTTGGACATCCCCCAGGGCTCCTTCGGAAGACCCAGCCAGTTGTCGGTCATATATCCGTCTTCGTCGAAGTCCTGCAGCACCTGAACAGCGTAATCACCCGGGGCCACATCCTTGAACTCATACTGAACCGACTTGCCCAGAGGCTTGACGATGCCTTTCTGCAAGGGCTTCTTCAACTTCTTCCGCATCAGAAACTGTGCCTTGTTGACCAGCGTAATGTGCAACATTCCCTTTCCAGGCCTGACCTTGTTGACGGTGACAGCCACCCTGGAACCCGCAAGCAAGGGACTTGCGCTGAACAAAACCAGCGGCGCAAGGACCACTGAAAGGAGCATGAAGCGCCTCGCAACTTTCCACCGGTCACTCATCATTCTCCACTCTCCACTCTTCACTCTCCACTCTCTAGCGCCGCGGCGTGGCGGCCCGCCTTGGGATCGCCGGCCACCAGAACCGTTCCATCCTCAGGATCTACCTGAAGCATGACCGGACTGGCCACCCGCTCCACGAACTGCAGGCTGTGTCCGCGGCCCTTGAGCTCGTCGGCCACCCCCTTGTCGGTGCCCTCATAGAGGCTCAGGCTTCCCAATTGGGGAGGAGGCTGGCTGAAGGAGCCCGTGTGATGGGCGGTGGCGAAACGGGGGACGGTGACGGCCTGAGCCGGCTTCATCCCGAACTCGACGGCATCCAGCAGCAGTTGCAGGCTCACCTGGTCCTGATGATCGCCCCCGGCCACGCTGATGGCGATGACCGGCTTGCCCTGCTTGAGGACGATGGTGGGCGTCAGGGTGATTCGAGGCCGTTTGCCGGGAGCCACCACGTTGGGGTGGCCCTCCCAGGTGTTCAGGCTGACCAGGCGGGTCCCGTGGGTGACACCGGTGCTTCCGCCCTCATCCACCTGGCTGCCCCACCCGCTGGGCGTGGCCGCCACCACGTTGCCCCAGCGGTCGGCCACCACGCAGGTGGTGGTATCGCTGGACCGTCCAACACTCCGCGGAGCCTGCTTGCGAGACACCTGGACCGGGCGCATGCCATGGGGATCTCCCGGACGGACCTCGAGCGAGGCCTTCCCGAGGTCGATCAGCGGACGGCGCAGTAGCGTGTACCGGTCGGACAAGAGGTTGGCCAGAGGCACCTCCACAAAACGCGGATCTCCGTAGTAGAGATCACGGTCGGCCAGGGCCAGCTTCATGGCCTCGGTGACGACATGAATGTAGTCGGCGGACAAGTGACCTAGTTGCCGCAGGTCGTAACCCTCCAGCAATCGCAGGGTTTGGGAGAGATAGGGGCCCTGGGTCCAGACCCCGGCCTTGCAGACGGTATAGCCGCGATAGTCAACCGTGACCGGCTCCTCCACCCAGGTCCGGTGGGCGGCCAGATCCTCCTTCCGCAGCAGTCCGCCATGTTTCCGGTACCAGGCGTCCAGCTCCTCGGCAATATCTCCCCGGTAGAAGCGGTCGGAAACGGCGCGCAGCCCCTGCATCCGTCCGCCCTCGGCCTGGTTCTCGGCCTCGATCAGGCGCCGCAGGGTTCCGGCCAGCTTCGGGTGCCAGGATTCCTCGCCGGCGTCCAGGATCTCCAGCACCGGGCGGGCAGCCTGGGCGAAGGTTCGGGTGCCGTAACGCTCCAGCGCGGTCACGCACAAGTCGATGACCGCCGGGACCGCCGCGGACTGGAGGTTGTTGGGGTCCCCTCCCTGGGGGATCCCGCCGATCTTGCTGAAATGCTCCAGCGTCGCCAGCTTGGGGGCCGCTCCCTGACCCGAGAGCACCTCCACGGCTTCACGCCGGGTGTCGTAAATGAGAAACGGGACCTCTCCACCGATGCAATATTGCCCGTAATCGGTCACGCTGAGCGCCAGGATGACGGCCACCGCGGCATCGGCGGCGTTGCCGCCGTCACTGAGAATCTCGATCCCGGCGGCCACGGCGCGGCTGTCGCCGGCGGCCACCGCCCCGACCCGACCTGAAGCCTTCCAACTCATTTCAGTTTCCAATGGTTCTTCCGATTCTTTCGGAAAATAGGCGACGGCCAACGCTATAGCGACGCCCAACAAGCCAATCAATCCCAACTTCATAAGGCCCTCCCTGTGAACCCGGCCTCGCCATAAGCCTGCAGGGGCCGAGGGACGATTCTCACTCTACCTTCATTAACTCGGCCAGGAGAAAAACACCTCTTGCGGAAGAAGTACACTCTCGAGAAGAGTGCGGGGAGCACATCGATCGACGGGGCTGGTCTTACCGGTGCAGCGAAAGCGATCGTCCCAGGGGCAGCCCAGGTCGCGAGCTTGCAGGGAACTCCTCCTACTTCCTTTCCTCTATCAATTCTCCCCTGGTGAATCCTTCAAACAGGCCTTCCAGCCGCGCCATCCGTTCTCGGAGATCGGCCACATCCCCTCGGACATGGGCCACATCCTCCCGGACATGGTGAATTTCCTCTTTCAACTCCCGTCGGATATCGGATGAAACCTTCCATCCAAGGCTGACCAGGGATACGCCCAAAATGCCGATGGCGATCAACTCCGCGCTGATTCTCATTGCCGATTCTCCTTCCACTTTGACGGACCTGCTGTGAGGGAGATCAGACCAGGTGAGGGGGTGTTTTGTTGACGGCTCGCCCGGTCAGTGTACCACGATAAGCCGGCCCGAGGTAGGAGAGCCTGTGCCGCCGGGTGCAGGTCAAAAAAGGGATGTCACCGGCCTGCAGCAGGCAGGTGGGATGACGAATCCCTGAGAGCACCTCCCTCGCGACGGACAGGCGGGCGCTTCCCGGCAATGACGCCCGGCGGCCCCAATTGAATGGGCCCAAGGCAGGACGCAAAGGTGTACAATGCGACCATCTCGAGCGAAAGGAGAATCGCCATGAGCCACAAGAGGCTCCCGACCGCAGCACTGATTGCCACCGTCATTGTTTTGGCTTCCTGCAGCCAGGTACAGCTTCCCCAATCGAACCATTCCTTTCCCGAGGGCCTGTGGCCCCAGTGGCGGGGACCGGAAAGAACCGGCCTTTCCACCGAAACCGGATTGCTCCGGCAGTGGCCGGCCGGCGGCCCCGCTCTGGTCTGGTCCACTTCCGACCTGGGAGAGGGCTATGGGAGCGTGGCCATTCAGGGAGGCCGGATCTTCGTCCAGGGCACCCGCGAATACGACAGCACCCTGTATTGTCTCGAGGAAAGCAGCGGCCGGACGCTCTGGACCGTGTCCCTGGGGGATCGATTGGACCATGGCCGTGGCCCCGGTCCCCGGGGCACTCCCACCATCCACGAGGACCGCATTTACGTGCTGACCGAAAACGGCGACCTGGCCTGCCTGCAGGCCGGCGACGGCAAGACCTTGTGGCACCGCAACATCCTCAAGGATTTCAAGGGCGAGAATCCCAAGTGGCTCATCAGCGAGTCGCCTCTGGTGGACGGCGACCGGCTGATCGTGATGCCCGGCGGCGATCAGGCCAGCCTGGTGGCTCTGGACAAGAATACCGGAAAAACCATTTGGACCAGCAAGGAGCTCAGCGACCGGGCCGGCTACTCCTCCTGCGTGGTGGCTGAAGTCCAGGGCATCCGCACCCTGCTGGCCTTTACCGCCGCCGCGGCCGTGGGGCTGAAGGCCGATGACGGGCAACTGTTGTGGCGCTATGAGCCGGTGGCCAACCGGACCGCCAACGTCACCACTCCGGTCCTATACCGGGACCGGGCTTTCTACAGCTCCGCCTACGGCACCGGCTGCGCCCTGCTGCAGCTCAAGGCCGACAACGGCTCCATGGATGCCGAGGAGGTCTACTTCAACCGCGAAATGATGAACCACCACGGCGGGGTGGTCCTGGTCGACGGCTACCTCTACGGGTTCTCCAACGCCATCCTCACCTGCATGGAGTTCGAGACCGGCAAGGTGATGTGGAAGGACCGCAGCGTGGGCAAGGGATCGGTCATCTATGCCGACGGCCATCTCTACCTCTTCAGCGAAAAGAACGTGGTGGGCCTGGCCGAAGCTACGACCGAAGAGTACCGGGAGACCGGGCGCTTCGAGGTGGCCGACCAGGGATGGCCCAGTTGGGCCCACCCCGTAGTGAGCGGCGGCAGACTCTACATCCGCAACCAGGGCGTGCTCAACTGCTACGACATCCGGGCAAGCAAGAACGGCGGAGCGCCGGCGAGCCTGGAATACTGAGGGGGTGCCCGCGGATCGGAGCCCGCATCCTGGTCAAATCCACCCGGGACATCATGCGCCAGGTCAAGTTCCGAATACGGCTTGCTCCCTCCTCATCCATGTCTCAAAATAGGTGCCATGAACACGATCACGGTTCGCCTGGATGAAGAACTCGCCCTTGAGTTGACGAAACTCGCAAGACGCACGGGACGCCCCAAGAGCGAGTTGATTCGCCGTGCGTTGCGCCGCCAACTGGCCTTGGCCCAATTTGAAGAACTGCGTCAGAGTGTCGCGCCTTTCGCAAAGGCCAAAGGTTGGCTAACGGATGAAGACGTTTTTCGAAACGTCTCATGAGGGTGTTCCTGGACACCAACGTGCTGGTCGCGGCATACGCGACACACGGGCTTTGTGAGGACATCTTCCGAGTCACTTTGGCGGAACACGAGATGGTCGTGAGCGAGACCGTGCTGGCCGAATTTGAGCGCGTCCTCGTACAGAAGCTTCACTTGCCTCCCCTACAGGCCAAGACGCTTTCGTCCTTTCTGCGAAGGCAGGCCGAGGTCGTTGAGCCCGCCGTCCCCGCCGTGTGGCCGAAGCGCGACCCGGATGATCGTTGGGTCGTTGCGGCCGCGATAGAGGGACGTGCCGACTTCCTTGTCACTGGTGATCGTGACCTGCTTGAAGTCGCAGCCGAAGTCACCGTTCCAATCGTCTCGCCGCGTGCGTTCTGGGAGCAACTCGGTTAACGTTTCTTTTCGGCTGCGCAATCAAAGCTGCTTCGGGACTCCCGCATTCAGCGACACTGAAAAGACGGGAAGCACCCCAAGACGAACGTTGGATTGAGGGGATGGCGCTGGCGGCACAAACGCACGCTTCCCATGGAGGCTCAAGATCGCGCGGAAGCTCGCAGCCGCCCCCGGGCCAGCCAGGCCAGGGTTCCTGCCGAACCAGTCGCCATGGACAAGAAGAGCCTGAGCGAACGCGACATCTGCACCAAGTTCATCACCCCGGCCCTGCGGAAAGCCGGCTGGGACGAGATGACGCAAATCCGCGAGGAAGTCCACTTCACCAAGGGACGCATCGTAGTGCGCGGCAAGCTGGTCAGCCGGGGTAAAGGCAAGCGGGCCGACTACGTGCTCTACTACAAACCCAACCTGCCCATCGCACTGATCGAAGCCAAGGACAACAACCATGCCGTCGGCGACGGCATGCAGCAAGCCCTCAACTACGCCGACACGTTGAAGATTCCCTTCGTCTTCTCCTCCAACGGCGACGGCTTCCTGTTCCATGACCGCACCAATACCGCCTCCAAGGAAACCACGCTCGCCCTCGATGCCTTTCCGCCGCCAAGCGACCTGTGGGCGCGCTATCGCGCCTGGAAGGGCCTGACAGCCGAGTCCGAGGAAATCGTTCTTCAGGACTATTTTAACGACGGCAGCGGCAAGGCGCCCCGCTACTATCAGGTCAACGCCATCAACGCCGCCGTCGAGGCCATCGCCAAAGGCCGCGACCGCGTCCTGCTGGTCATGGCCACGGGAACCGGCAAGACCTACACCGCCTTTCAGATCATCTGGCGGCTGTGGAAGGCGGGCCGCAAAAGGCGCATCCTGTTCCTGGCCGACCGCAACGTGTTGGTCGATCAAACCATGGTCAACGACTTCCGGCCCTTTGGTCCGGCGATGGCCAAGCTCTCGACCCACGCCAGAACCATCGAGCGGGCGGACGGGTCTTCTGAGGACCTGTCCGCCGCCATCAACAAAAAGCGCCGCATCGACACGGCCTACGAGATCTACCTCAGCCTCTACCAGGCAATCACCGGGCCGGAGGAACACCAGAAGATTTTCCGGGAATTCTCGCCCGGCTTCTTCGACCTGATCGTGATCGACGAATGCCACCGGGGCAGCGCCGACGACGATTCGGCCTGGCGGGAAATCCTGGAATACTTCTCCACGGCCACCCAGATCGGTTTGACCGCCACACCCAAGGAAACCCGTTACGTTTCCAACATCCATTACTTCGGAGAGCCGGTCTATTCCTACTCCTTGAAACAGGGCATTCTCGATGGCTTCCTGGCGCCCTACAAGGTCGTCAAGGTCCATATCGACCGGGACGTGGAAGGCTATCGCCCCGAGCAAGGGCAGCTCGACCGGGACGGCAACCAGGTCGAAGACCGCATTTACAACCTCAAAGACTTCGACCGGACCCTGGTATTGGATGAACGCACCAAGCTGGTGGCCCGCAAGGTCTCCCAGTATTTGAAGGAGAGCGGCGACCGCTTCCAGAAAACGATCGTCTTCTGCGTGGACCAGGAACACGCCGCCCGTATGAGGCAGGCGCTCATCAACGAAAACTCCGACCTGGTGGACCGGAACTACCGCTACGTCATGCGCATCACCGGCAGCGATGCCCAGGGCCAGGCGCAACTGGGAAACTTCATCGACCCGGAATCCAAACATCCCGTGTTGGTCACCACCTCGCGGCTACTCTCCACCGGGGTTGATGTCCAGACCTGCCGCTTGATTGTGCTCGACCGCCAGGTCGGCTCCATGACCGAGTTCAAGCAGATTCTCGGCCGTGGCACCCGCGTGCACGAGGACACCCGCAAGCTCTATTTCACTCTGATGGATTTCCGGGGCGCCACCAACCACTTCGCCGATCCGGAGTTCGACGGCGAGCCGGTCCAGATTTATGAGCCTGGAGAGGACGACCCCCTCACGCCGCCGGATGAGGACGATACGCCGTCGCAGCCGGACGGAGATGACGACACCGACGATGTCCTCCCGGACCCGCCCCCAAATAGCGGAGGGTACAAGATTTATGTCGATGGCGTGCCCGCATTGATTGTGGCCGAGCGGATTTCCTATCTGAATCAATACGGCAAGCTCATCACCGAATCCCTGCGTGACTTCACCAAGAAAGCCCTCAAGAAACGCTTCGCCAGCCTGGACGACTTCCTCGGGCGCTGGAGGGCCGCCGAGCGCAAGCAGGCCATCATCGACGAGCTGGCAGCCGAGGGTCTGCAGCTCGACGCGATTACCAAGGAACTGAACAAAGAACTCGATCCCTTCGACCTCATCTGCCACGTCGCCTTCGACGCCAGGCCGCTGACCCGGCGCGAGCGGGCCGCCAACGTCAAGAAGCGCGACGTGTTCCATAAATACGGGGACAAAGCCCGCGCCGTGCTGGATGCGCTCCTCGCCAAATACGCCGACGAGGGCGTATTCAATCTCGACGACGTCACCGTGCTCCGCATCCCGCCCTTGACCGAACTCGGCACGCCCGTACAGTTGCTCACAGCCTTCGGGGGCAGGGCGGGTTTCGTTGAGGCCGTCCGCGAAATGCAAGCCGCCCTCTACCAGGAGATCGCCTGATCCATGGCCGTCCGCACCCTGGTCAAATCCATCCAGAACATCATGCGCCAGGATACCGGCGTGGACGGCGACGCCCAGCGCATCAGCCAGTTGTGCTGGATGTTCTTTCTCAAGATCATCGACGATCAGGATCAGGAACTGGAGTTGATGCATTCCGACTACAGCTCCCCGATTCCCCAGCCGTTCCAGTGGCGCACCTGGGCGGCCGACCCCGAGGGCGCAACCGGCGACACCTTGCTGGCCTTCATCAACAACGACCTGTTCCCCGCTCTGAAGAACCTCCGCACCAGCGGCCAACCCGGAGACCGCGGCCGCGTGGTGCGCGATGTCTTCCAAGACGCCTACAACTACATGAAGTCCGGACAGTTGATGCGCCAGGTGGTCAACAAGATCAACGCCATCGACTTCAACGACCTGACCGCGCGCCAGCACTTCGGCGACATCTACGAACAGATCCTCAACGATCTGCAATCCGCCGGCAACGCCGGTGAGTACTACACCCCGCGAGCCGTCACCGCCTTCATGGCCGACCGCATCGACCCCAAGCCGGGAGAGACCCTTTTCGATCCGGCCTGCGGCACCGGCGGGTTCCTGACCTGTTCCTTGCGTCACATGCGCGACCGCTACGTCAAGCGGCCCGAGGACGAGCACACCATGCAGGCCGCCCTGCGCGCCGTGGAGAAAAAGCAACTTCCGCACATGTTGTGCGTCACCAACATGCTGCTGCACGGCATCCAGGACCCCGGCTTCGTGCGTCACGACAACACCCTGGCGCGGCCCTACATCGGCTGGGAGCAGCGGGACCGCGTGGACATCGTGCTGACCAACCCGCCCTTCGGCGGCAAGGAAGAAGACGGCATCGAGAGCAACTTCCCCCAGCACTTTCGAACCAAGGAAACCGCCGACCTGTTCCTGGCCCTGATCGTGCGGCTGTTGAAGCCCGGCGGGCGCGCCGCCGTGGTGCTTCCCGACGGATCCCTGTTCGGCGAGGGCGTCAAGATGCGTCTCAAGGAGCACCTGCTGGAGCAATGCAACCTGCACACCATCGTCCGCCTGCCCAACTCGGTCTTCCGGCCCTACGCCTCCATCGGCACCAATCTACTCTTCTTCGAGAAGGGCGAACCCGCCCGGGACATCTGGTTCTACGAGCACCTGGTGCCTCAGGGCCAGAAAGCCTACTCCATGACCAGGCCCATCCGGCTGGAGCACCTGCAACCCTGCATCGACTGGTGGGGCGGGTCCGAGCGCAAAGACCGCAAGCAGACGGACCGCGCCTGGAAGGTGACGGCCGAACAGGTGAAGGCGCGCGGCTACAACCTGGACATCAAGAACCCACACACCTCCGAAGACGACCACGGCGACCCAGAAGAACTGCTGGCCAAACTGAACGCCGCCGAGGCCGAAGCCGCCAGGCTGCGCGAGCAATTGAAAGCGATTCTGGCGGAGGCGCTGCTGAGATAGGTGTGAGGGTGCCCTTCAGCCAGCCGGAGCTTGCACTGGGTGAACACTGGGGAACTGCCCCGGTTGATCTTTCCTTCATTCCGCCATAACCTGAGCCATAGAGCAGTTATAGATGCCGCTGAACATCAAAGACTCCGAAACCCACGCCTTGGCGAAACGGCTGGCAAGCCTGACCGGAGAATCGCTGACCCAAGCCGTCAAGCAGGCCGTCCAGGAAAGACTTGCAAGGGTGGAAAAGAGCCAGCATGGCATCCGGCTCGCCGATGAGCTGGACCACATTGCCCTGCATTGCGCCGCTTTGCCCCGCCGCGACAGGCGGAGCACCGAACAGATCATGGGTTATGACGAACGCGGTCTTCCGGTCTGATAGTGATCGACACATCGGCACTCATCGCCATCATGAATAATGAACCGCAACGCCGCCGTTTCAATGAATTGAAAGAAGCGACGAGGGGACTTTCGGCTAACGAAGAATTGCTGCCCGGACCGTTTGCCGCCGAGGTCGAAGCCGCCGGGCTGCGCGACCCGTTGAAGACGGCATTGTCGGAGGCCCCGTTACGGTGACGGCAGCTCTTGTCAAACAAGCCGTTATCCGCCATTATCAGCCAACCGGAACAATCGGTGAGAATTTGCCATGCACACCGCCATCGCCGACAAGAAGGCCAGACTGATTGAACTCTGCCGCCAATACCACGTGGCGCGCCTCGAAGTCTTCGGCTCAGCCGCGCGCGGCACGGACTTCGATCCGCAAACAAGCGACGCAGATTTCCTGGTTGAATTCGAACCCGAAAGCGACCTGTCGCCCTTCGATCAATTTTTCGACTTCGCCGAAGCCTTGAAAACGGCCCTGGGCCGTCGCGTCGACCTCGTCGAAGCCGCTGCCATCAACAACCCTTACCTCCGCACCGCCATCAACAAATCCCGCGAACTTGTCTATGCATCCTGATCCTCGCGTCTTGCTGGCGGACGTCGAACAAGCGGGCGAGGCCATTGAGCGCTTCACAGAGGGCATGGATCAAGCGGCCTACGCGAGTGATTCCCGTACCCAAGCGGCCGTCGAACGGAAGTTCGAAATCATTGGCGAAGCACTGAACATTCTGAGCCCACCCAACCCCGAACTTGCCAAACCGGTGCCTCGGAAACGCAAGGTAATCGACTTCCGCAACCTGCTGATCCACGGCTATTCCAGCGTTAACCCCGAACCTGTATGGGACGACGCCTAAAACCACCTGCCGCAACTGCGCCAAATCGCGCAAACCCTGCTTGCCGAACTGGGTCCAACCGAAGAATGAACAAGGTGACTGCTGACGAGATGCATGCTGTTCATCAAAGCCGAGCGATGAGTATCGACTTTCTCTTCGATGATTTCGATCGGCTGATCCATTCTCCCGAATCTGTCCATCGCCTGCGCCGCTTCATTCTGGACCTGGCGGTACGCGGTAAGTTGGTGGAGCAGGACCCGAACGATGAACCGGCATCGGAACTGCTGAAGCAAATCACGGCAGAGAAAGCGCGGTTGGTGAAGGCGGGGGAGATTGGGAAGCAAAAACCCGTGGCTCGGCTTAAGGAAGCACAGCAAGCGGTTGACCTGCCAAGTGGCTGGTTCCCAACTAGACTCGGATTGCTTGCTGTGTGTTTGGACTACATGCGAAAGCCCGTAAACGGAACTGAGCGCAAACGGAGGATTGCGGGGAAGTCCCATTCACAACTGTTTCCATACTTTGGTGCGACACAACAGCAAGGTTGGATCGACGAATACATTTTCGATGAGGAGCTTGTACTGCTCGGCGAAGACGGCGTACCTTTTTTTGATTCCCTACGGCCTAAAGCCTATCTGATCGCTGGCAAGTCTTGGGTGAATAACCATGCCCATGTCTTTCGCGGTGTCCTCGTTTCCAACGCGTACTTGGTCCATTATTTGAATGTCTTTGATTACTCAGGGCGAGTGGTTGGTGCAACGAGGTCAAAGCTTAACCAAGCCAAAGCGCTAGAAATTCCGGTGATGCTCCCACCCCTTGCCGAACAACACCGCATCGTCGCCAAAGTCAATGAACTCATGACACTCTGCGACCAATTGGAAGCGAGTCTTGCTACGGGTAACGAAACGCGAGGGTGGTTAGTTGAAATCCTGCTATGCGAGGCACTGGAACCGGACGGGAAGGGACGAACTACATGCTGAACTCAAGCCGCTTGAGATTCTAGTTTGAGGTCTTGGTGAAAGCTTTCTCCTTGTATGTGATTGAGACTTTTACTTTGAACGAGTTCGTACATTTCCTGTACCGCCGCCGTCCCTTTGGGGATCCTTCATAGCCCTGGCAGAAGCTTGTTGATCCTACTCGCTCAGTAGATCGCGCCCTAACCATCTCGTGAATGATTGAGCCAATACGGACGCCCCCACTGTAGCAAAGGGGATTACTGCAATCTATGTACTCACCGGGGAGATTGGGGTTCTTGTAGATACGTCTTGAGTCGCAAAAACCCGAAAGATTAACACCATCTCCGCGTTCCTCCACTTCAATCACAATTTTCTCAATCTCAGGAAAGGCTTCGTCGAAGGAGACCTTTCTAGTGAAAATGAACTCCTTTTCTCGAAAGACATCCGATGCTTTCATCCTGTCATTGCGGCGACTCATGGATACCTCCATAGTTTGAGACTATGCCAACAGAATTTCGGTTTGCGGCCGTACAGGCCGAAACGCTTCGTGTCGTAAGTGGGTTAGGCCAAAGGCACTCTTACGACTGGTTCGTATCGGCTTGCAGGTTCCGAAAGAAACTTTTGGGACACGCTCTCGCCCGATTCCTCTAGCGCGGATTCTGCTGCGGCGGGCAGTTCCAAGACGGCTCGGGCCCAGTCGTCCATCTGAATTTGATTCTCACTTTTTGGGGCACTGACCCGGATGATCCTGTCTGCTCCGATCAGGAGCCCGGCTTGGCCGAGAGCATTAAGGGACTGTAGGCGCATCGCCGCATAGATGATGTCCCTCCACGCCAACATGCCGCCGAGCCTAATCTTCGAATGGCCAACGATGTACGGATCATCCCCACACCCGAGGCTAAGAATCCGGACCCGCTCGGGGCGCACCGAAAAACAGGACAGCGCATCGACCACCGCTATCATTATCGGGTTGTTCGCCCAGACTCCGGCGTCAACGAATGTGTAGCCGCCGTCTTGAAGCGGCCGGAAAAACGTCGGAGCCGCCGACGTTGCAGCAGCGACCTTTGTCATACGCTCGCTGGCATCCTTATGAAAATCTGGGTGATGGGGGGTTTTGAAGATGTAGACTTCACCATAGCGACCCTCGAACGAGGGGATACACAGCCGCACCTGTGCCTCGCCTAATTTTCGGTCACCGAGAGTGTCGAGCAGAATCCGCATCAGCGCTTTTCGGTCATAGCGGAACTTGAAATATTGACAAGCGTTCCTCAAATGACGCTCCAACTCCCCGACTATCCCGCTTCGGATAGGTGGGAAAATTTCTCGTCCGCGATCAACATAGAGGTCGCGCAGGTCTTTTGCCTTCAGACCGGCGGCAAGACCAATGGCAATGATCCCGCCAGTCGAGGTTCCAGCAATGAGGTCAAAGTAACGCACTACTGAAGATCCTTCCAGGTAACGCTCCTCCAGTCCTGCCAGGAACGTGGCCGGGTAGATTCCACGGATACCGCCGCCGTCAATGGAAAGAATACGGAAATCCCGATCTGCCGGCCAAGGGAGAGGAACTCGACGGTGCATGAGAGCCCCGGTAGAGCGTTGCGGCGGAGCGCTCTCAATTCCGCTACGCAATGAAGAGCTGCTCAACTTAGCCATGCCGTCCTCCGCCGGTCCACTCACCTGTCGCAAGCCAGCCTTCGTAGCAGGCAAGCCAATCTATCGTCCAGGGAAGGATGGTATCAGCGACCGAAAGACCGGGATGCCACTCTCGGGTATCCGGGTCGTAGAGACACAGGATGGGCAATTCGGGAAAATCCCAATTTGGGTAGTGATGTGGAATAGGGTCGGAGGGGTCTTCTGATCGTCGGCGGAGAAGAGGACTGATTACAGTTACTTGTGGCATGGGTGCGGTATCGGTTCTGTTGTAATTTTTCCCGCGCTGAAACAACACTTGGACCGTATAGGTCTGGCTTAGAGGCCGAAGTGGTCCCTCCCAACGTACGAGCCAACGGGTGCGATGGAGAACTTTGAATGCCGGCCAAATCCTCCGCATCAGTCTGACTTGCTCCCACGTCGACATAGTCACTTTCTTCTCCGCTCCGTCCCATAGAAGGTATGTCGAGGCGTTGACCTTGTTACAGACGGAACCGCCACACTGGCCGTCGGAATGATCAATCCTCCTTTCTCTGGGTCGTGCCCGCTACGCCCAGCACTAATCTCAGTTCCAGTCCGCTTGCTGAAAGCTCGGACAGCCTCCATTGCGGGAAACTCGCCAAATAAGCTCACCATAATTTTCTGCATTCTCGCCAGGTCGCACCCCGCAACCAGTTGCTCGACCTTTTGCACGAGATCTTCAAGATCTCTGATGAATCGAGCTTGATCCTGCAACGATGCCGGCCAACGGTCGGTCAGTACATCCTCTGCGCACACCGGATTGGCGATATGAACGAGTCGGCCCTGATCGTGATATTGGCGGAAGACGGACAGCAAATACTTCGCCTGGAGCAACAACTCCTCCGACAGACGCTCCGTATGATTAGCCGCATCGGCCACAAGTTTCGCGATCATTATTGACGGGGGTCTCCGATCCGGACGCGAATCGTACCGCACGTTGCGCCAACGCTTCAGGAGCTGTAGCACGATAACGGCCTTTGACTTCCGAAACGGTGGCTCCTGCGGAGGAACGGGATCACTGTCCGCCTCCATCAATATCATCAGTTGTTCATAGTTCTTGGCGCGCTCCTCGAAAACATTGGCGAATTCATGGTCCATCGGCGTATTGTTCTTGAACCATTCAGCAAACCCATAAGGATTTGCGATCAGCCGATAGCTTCGTTCCCGTGGTGCTTCCGCCCGATGGTGGAAGATCCAACTCTGACGTTCCGGCGTGCCCCACATGCGTAACATGGGCGTGACGTCAAGGTGCATGTCATCCCTGTAATCGACTGTGACACACCTTGTCCTGCGCGTTGCCATTCCGTAGTACCTGGACCCTGGCTCTCCACGGATCGCCTCGTACAGCAGGTCGAGGGGTTCCCGTGGTGACACGTCGACCGGTAGATCAAGCTGAGCCACCACATCAATGTCGAACTCATCGGTCCTCAGTTTTGAGGCTATGGTGGCACCGATCGCCATTGACCCTTGCGCATAGAACAACTCGACCCGGTTCTTCAGTGGGCTCCCGGCACGTTCGATCCAGTCGTTTATCGTCCGGTACCGGGACACAGCCTTGTTATAATCGGTTTGGCTGAGTTGAACCCGGATGGCCACATCAGCCAGTAGTAAATCCACCGGATCGGTGAGCAGTGCTCGCAACGAGTTCGTCTTCGTTGTCATAAGATATCTCCTGAATTTTTTCCATATTCATATTTCTGAATGTTCGCCTCCACGCCTGTCGGGTGGCATGTTGCCATATACCCAAATCTCGGCTCCGTGATGACCAACATTTGCAGTCCCTATTGCTATAGGCCGGCGAACAACCTTGCCTCGGACACAGAATTGCAAAAAATTTCTGTCCGTAACGAACGCTGAGTGTGGCCTAAAGGAATAAACGGGGGATTTTGCTCTAGTGAAGGCTATTCCGCGGCGCGAAATGAGATCTATTGCTGAGTTGCGCTTGGCGATCGAGACGATGAGTAAGTTGGACCGTATCCGTCTCTTGAAGAAAGCGAGGGTATTCGCAACAGGCACTGGCATGGAACCCGATGATCTCTTCCAGGAAGCCGTCACGCGTTCCCTTGGAGAGAACGGTGGCCGCACCTGTCCGTGCGACGTGAAACCCATGGTCTTTTTGGGCAACGTGATGCGAAGTATCGCCTCCCACTCACGCAAAAAATGGGAACGGGAGATGCCAATGGGTGCGACCGAAGATGATGAAGACGATCCCTTGGTCGCCATTCCTGACCCAGGACCGTCGCCGGACGAGGTTGTGATAGGACGGCTTGACTATAGGAAAACAATTGCCCGTATCGAAGCCATGTTCGACGACGACCCTCAGGCCCAAGCCATTTTGATCGGCATGATGGAAGACTGGTCTCCGCACGAAATTTGCGCAATGGAGCCCATGAGCGAGAAAACGTACGCCACTGCCCGCAAGCGGTTGAGACGTAAGCTTTTACGAGAATTCCCGAAAGGTCCAACCCATGAATAAGAGTCAGAATGATTCAATCGAAAAGCTCACACGGCTTTGTAACGCTCTGGCCGACGACTTGGATTCCATGAGCGACGAAGAAATGCTGGCGGAACTGAAGGAAGCCGGCGAAGACGCTGACGCTATTGCCACGCACACTGATCAGCTAATTTCCGAGGCCATCGCAAAGGTCGGTCGACGCAAGCTGGAGTCGGCGCGTGCCGGCTATGTAGCGCGCCAAATCGTCCATCATAGCAACATCCTGCAATGGCCGGTGGAGCGCAAGCTTCATTTGATTCAACACTTTGCACAGAACGACACCGAGCTTGATCGAAAGCTGACCCTTGCTGCACGCAAAGGAAAAAACACCGAAGCGGACATGGACAGTTTTATAGAGGATCTCATTGACCTTGGCGTGATTGATGCCGACGGAAACATAAAGTGACTAGGATGTCGCCAGCAGAAAACCTGCTCAAAGACCTTGGTGTCACTGCCCCAAAGGATATTGACATTGAGGCAATCGGGTATCATACGGGCGCACTTATTAAGTACCGCCCACTCAGCGGCTGCGAAGGTCGTATAATTGGCGCAAACAACCGCGCCGTAATCACGGTCAACAGCGAAGCGATCCCCGCCAGACAAAGATTTACCGCAGCGCACGAACTGGGACACTGGCATTACCACCGGGGGCGTTCCTTAATATGCTTGCCGGACGAAATTAGCAACCCCGCGAAAGGCACACCGTATACCGAGCGCATAGCTGACGGTTACGCTGCTGATCTCCTGATGCCCCAGTTCCTCTTTACGCCGACGGCTGATCAAATAGGTAAAGTATCCTTCGCGGCTGTGGAAAACCTAAGAAAGGAATTCAAGACCAGCATCACAGCTACTGCCATACGGCTAGTCGAGTACGGACCTGAGATTGCAATGCTGGTCTGTCACACCGCGAACAGGCGAAAATGGTTCTGCCGATCACACGATATTCCCGAACGGTGGTTTCCCCGTGACGATCTGGATACGGCCAGCGATGCCATGGATGTGCTCAATGGCAAGATCAAGCACAGTAGCCACATGCTAATCGCCGCTGACGCTTGGTTCGACCGCTGGGACGCGAAAAAGTATGAACTTTATGAAGAAACCTATCGGATCACAGACAACGAAATTCTCACATTCCTGGTATTCAAGGATGACGAGATGCTTGAGGAACATTGAAGGCGTGCCGTTCCACCAAGACGGTGCTCCGGGGTCAGAAATTTCCAGACTCAACGTTTTAAGGCTGATTGAAATTGCCTCCGATAGGAGATGCAGGATTCGCTTTCCTAAGTTTGGTGACGCCCGGTTGTGCATGGACGGCTTTTCAACCGCTTCCGCCCTTCAGGTGCTTTTTACCCCCGGCATAACGTTGAACCGCACAGCACAGCCTTTTGCTTGAGAAGTGCGTGCGCTTCGTGCAACCGCACGGCAAGACCACTGACTGCATGGGAAGAGTGACTTATGAGCAACAGAGACACCGTAGGCCCGATGCTGAACCCGCCGCACCTGGGCGAGTTGATCCGCGAGAGCATGGAAGCGAGTCACTGGAACGTGACCGAGACAGCGGCCCGCCTGGGCTGCGAGCGCGGGACGCTGTCGCGCCTGCTCAATGGGCGCGCCGGCGTGTCCGCCAATATGGCTCTGGCGCTGGAAGAGATCGGGTGGGGCACCGCCGAGCACTGGATGCGGATGCAGGCCAGCTATGAGCTGGCGCATGCGCGCCGGGCTCGCGACACCCGGGAACAGTTGGCGGATGCGAGGATTACGTGATCCGTTCCTGCCTCGGTGCTGCCGAGTCCGTGTGTCGGATCAGGAGCCGCTCTCAAGTAAGTTAACCCGAACGAATGGACCGCGGCAAGGACTCACACTGTTTCGCACGCACCTGACCTATTAAGCTGACGACCCAGTTCAAGTGATGCGGTAGAACCCGCATGCGGCCACCGAGTAGAGCATCGAAAACCGCATCGGCGAGCTGGACGCTCCCAAGATCTGCTTGAACATCGTCTTGAGCCAAGAGATCAATGGTGCTTCCCTTCACAAGGTGGGCGAAACGATTAGCACAGATGCGGTTTGCTTTGCGCTCGTCGATAAGTGGGATGGCATGGGGTTCCATTTCCAACGCAAGTGCTATGGTTGCGGCTTCCCCGTCATCAAGTGTTTGAGCGGCCGGGCCGGAAACGAGGTTGAAGAAATGCTGCGCCCCGGTGTCCCCAAGCGTCACGATTTGCACTCGCCCCGAAGTACGCCATTCCTTGAGCGCGGCAGCGTCGTTTCGGCCGGTTTGCAGGCCGCTCTCAAGCTCCAGCACCACTTCCGACACAACGAGAAATGGATTGGGCAAAGCGGCCAGAATCGTTTCGGCACATTGGGTGGCATTCAGATTAATCACCACGCTCGTGTCTGCGATGACGGGAACGGTCCGATCACGCAGGCAGCTTTGGCGCACCATCCGCCTCAACTCCTTCCGTCTCCACTCCATCCAGAATTTCGCGCAACTGAACACGGTCAAGATGGAGAAGGCGGGCAAGCTGTCCCTCGCTGAGCAGTTCTTGCCGCCATGCTTCAGCAGCGAGCAGACTCAAGCGCAGCGTCGTGGGCCGCGTTGCATCTATTGCGTCCCTATCCGTGCCCTCGAGATCGCCAAGGACCTGTCGAGCCTGTTCGTCCGTGATGCTACCGTTCGCCTGAAACCAATCCCAGGTGCCCTGTTTCGTTAGGTTGAGTTCTTCAAGCCGCCGAACCAGTGCTTCACGCGATACGCCGAAGGTGTAAGCGAGCACAATGACGTGCCGCCGAGTCAGTTGGGAAGCTCCCTGCGTCACCTCTCTGAATCTCTGCATCACCGTCCGCGCCGGCGTCAGAAAGGCGCGGCCGAAAGCGTCCGCGTATCGCTCCTCACGTGAGCACTCACCTCCGTCGCGGTACTGAACGTCCGGGAATCGGCGGTTTGAAACAAGGTGACCGAGCTCATGCGCCGCGGTCTGCATCCTCCGTCCGCGCGGATGGCTGGAATTCAGCAGCATGCATGCGCCAACCTGCTCATCAAAAGCGAACAGTCCAGACACCTGAGGAGCAAGCCGCCGAACGTAAAGGCGAATCCCAAGGTCGAGTTCCAGCAGACTCATCAGGTCTCGGACCGGCGCCAATCCCAGCCCGAGTTTCTGCCGAAGTTCCGTCGCGTCATTTTCGGCCTGGGTGCGCACGTCCCCGGGCAGCAACACTCGTTCCGGAGGATAGTTTCGTGGATGGGTGGTCCCGAGAAGGTTTTCAAGTTCCACTTCGGCTCGAACGAGGTCTGCCAGCAGCCGGCACGCCTCAGCGGACGCCTCGTCGTCGCTGCCAGGGAGCTTGCGAAATCGAGGCACGAGATCGGTGTATACGGATTCTCGCCGCAGCAGCGCATTGACCGACGTGCCGTACAGCCGGGCCAAGGGCCGAAGTTCAGCAAACCGAACCGTGCGCTGACCTTTCTCTATGGCAACCAGCGTCGTGCGGGCCGCATTGATGTTGGCGGCCACCTGTGCCTGGGTCATGCCGGCTGCCTCACGCGCGATTCGCAAACGCCGGCCGACATCAACGACATTCACCTCCGGGCGAGACATGTTTATCTCTCCTTTCAACCCACTGAGTTATAAATGACGCCGACCCCAAGGACTCGACAAAACCCTGCCACTCATCCGTGTGTTTCCTTATCAACCGTTCCAGTTTTGCTCGAATTTCCCCTTTAGGACGTCCAAGGGATCTGCTCAACAGAAAGACCTGTCGAAAGAGCGTGGCCTGGTTTGCACGGGAATGCAGGATACCTGCCAAATGATCGAGATGAAGCGTTCCTGCAATCGCGTACTCATACATGGCGCCTTTCGGCTTTCTTTTTTCAAATGTAGGAGCGGCACCGTCTTCATATCGCATCGTGGTCAGATCCTCCCAGACATATAATTGTTTACATTCCGAGAGACCTGCAGCGTGGACGCTCATGCGCCTGAGCATACAGGCGGCACAGATGCCGCACTGGCGCATCTTTCCAGACACCGACACATGCCTTTGACCCTGCCAGCAGGACCGGGTTTGATCCCAACTCCGTCCGTCCTCCGGACATTTGGCCACGAATTCGGCAAGGGTCTCCGCCTTGGTGTGCCAGAGACGGGGATAGGCAAAACGAACCGTATGACCGAGAAGAGCAGATAGGAAAGTCGCAATTAGATCCGTAAATAAGGGGTGATTTCGGTAGTCCTCGTACTCTTGACCAACCGGAACAAGACTCGGTCCCAGGGCACCCTGGCCACTTTCGGGCATAAAGACATCTTTGGCTCCCGACAAATAGGCTGCGACGCCGCTGAGAACCGCGAACTTGAAACCACGTGACCTCCCGCTCATTTCAACGGCGCGATTCTTGCCATATCCTATACGGTACGGAACGGAGGTGAATTGCGGCAATCGACTGCCGTTTTGGTTTCCGTGCCACAATTTCTGCCCAAGCCGTACTCGGATCACGTTGTAGGCATGTTCCAACTTCATGAGACCAGCCACTGCATGTGAATCAAGACCGTCGCTGAAGGGAATGATTACCGAGGTGTCGTCAGGCACATTGAAGTTACCGGAGCGGGGAACCGATGCAGCGGTCTTCCTTGTCTCGAAGGTAATCTGCCACTGATCGCAGGTGAGCAACCTCAAGGCGTCATGGAGGGGAATCGAGACATCCGCCGACTTCCAGTGCCCCGGATCATGAACCGGAATTCGCAAGACAAAATTGCGTCCCCACTCAGCCGAAGGTCGACGCTTCGTGTGATCGCAAAACTGCACCGCCGCAGCAACAACAAACGCGTCGTAAACCCGTGCATCCCAATTGGCGAGGCAATAGCTTTGGAGACCACCCATGTCGAACTTGAGGTTCTCGCCGATCTCGCACCTGACCCAATGGGGACGGGCAGACGCTCCCTGTTCCACGACATGGACCCGATGTGTCGGCAAAGGGGTGTTCAATGCTGTTGCATTCTCCATTAGAGGCGCACTCCGTCGTCCAGACCCGTCTTCTTTGCAAGCGTTAGTGGGGGCTCATTCTGATCGATGCCGAGAAGACGGTGGGCGGGCGCCGCAGTTTCCAATTCATTAATTGCGCCTTCGATGCGTAGTCTGAAATAGGTACCGCGTCTTTGCCCCAGTTTTCGTAGACAGTGTTCCTCGACTTGGCGTGTGCGGCGCGCCGCGAGATCGGAAAGGGTCTGATAAGCCGCCTCGATTATTGCACCATCTCCTGAATGCCCTGCGGCCACAGCGTTGTCCAAAAAGTCGAGAAATGCATACTGAAGTGGGGACAAAGCTGCTTCTCTTCGAAGTAACTTGAGTTTTTCAGCGCCTTGATCGCAGAAGAAATGGGTTTGGCGGTCGCGCAGAGTCTCACCAACTCTCTGGACCAGTCCTTCCATATTCCCTTTGCGCCAATCCTGTTCCAGCGCCGTTACCAGAGCATTGCGTTCTTCGTCATGACTGAACGCTTCGATATAGATGCGCTCCGCGAACCGCCTCCAGCCCCACGACATCGGTAGGCTTCTGTGTGGCCCGTCGCTCATATGAACCCTCCAATGTCAGTTATATAACAAAATAATGTGACAATGTCAAGTCCAATTCTACTCTCCCTTTCATCTTGGAGCCTTTTGCAAAAATCGTCGTACAGCGCTGGGGACGTTGTTGAATTGCTGGAATTACTATGATCGGCCGCTCCTGAATTGCCTTTGTTCAATAACGGCACCTACGCGCTCTTTACAAGTTATTCCAGTAATTCAACAACGTCCCCTGCTTCCTACACTCACTAAATAGGGAAACCGCACCGCTACCTCTCATGCCGTCAGCGTGACCCCGTCGGCCAGCGCGGCTGCGCCGAGTTTGCTGTCAAGTGTTGCCACGGGTGCTGTTGCCGGATGGCCCATTCCAGGCACTGCACATCACTTGATTGCCCCTCACCCGAAACTTAAAGTTTACAGAGGTGAAATTATTATATACATGAGCCTTTTGCAAAATTCGCAGATAGCGGGAATTTTCACGGGGGGAAAGATCAAGGAGGGCAGGTGGAAGGAGGGGCAAGACCACTGTCTGTTGTATCATGAAGGTGTCTGAACCACATGATGAACGGAGGTGGAAGTTGCCCCTTAGGGAAACCCTATCACGACACTGGTTCCGGTTTCAACGAGAGCTGTTTCCCCTGCTGGAGGAGGTTTTGGGGCCTCTGGGAGAGCGTTACCAGCGGCTGGTGCAGGTATTGGAGTTGGTGCGGGTGGAGGAGTTGCTGCCTTACAGTCGGGGCTGGCGTGGCCGGCCGCTGGAGGATCGGGCAGTGCTGGCGCGGGCCTATCTGGCGAAGTCGATGCTGGAGGTGGAGACCACGCGGGGTTTGGTGGAGCGGCTGAGGAGTGAGGGGAGGCTGCGGCGGCTGTGCGGCTGGGAGAGGGCGTGGGAGGTGCCGAGCGAGTCGACCTTCTCGCGGGCCTTTGCGGAATTCGCTGAGAGCGACCTGCCGGGGCGTTTGCACGAGGCATTGCTGGAGGAGACGCTGAAGGGCCACTTGGCGGGGCATGTGTCGAGGGACTCGACGGCGATTGCGGGACGGGAAAAGCCAGCGGCCAAGGCTGCCCCGGAGGCCAAGCGGAAGCGCCGGCGGGGCCGGCCGCCGAAGGGCGAACGACGGCCCAAGCGGTTGAGCCGGCTGGAGCGGCAGGGGTCGATGACGCTGGAGGAAATGTTGAAGGAGTTGCCCAAGGCCTGCGACATCGGCGTCAAGCGCAACGCCAAGGGGCATCAGGAGAGCTGGACCGGCTACAAGCTGCACCTCGACGCCATTGACGGCGGGATTCCGGTCAGTTGTCTGCTGACCTCGGCCTCGGTGCATGACTCTCAGGCAGCCATCCCGCTGGCGACGCTGACGGCAAGGCGGGTCGAGAGTCTCTACGACTTGATGGACAGCGCCTACGATGCGCCGGAGATCCGGGCCTTCAGTGAGAAGCTGGGGCATGTGCCGATTATTGACGTCAACCCCCGCCGAAGAGCTGCCTTGAAAGCCGAGCGGAAGCGGGAGGCGCTGGCCCGGCGCTGTATCGGCCAGGTAACTCCCGAGGCGCGGCGCTACCGGGAACGCTCGACGGTGGAGCGGGTCAACGGACGGCTCAAGGAGGAGTTTGGCGGGAGGCAGGTGAGGGTTCGCGGCCCCGACAAGGTGAGGTGCCACCTGATGTTCGGCATTCTGGCCCTGACGGTGGATCAGTTGATGCGCCTGACGCTCTGAAGACCGGGTTGCCACCCCCAACCGCACAGCAGGTTCGCCCGCCTCAAGGCCGGGAGAGGGTAAGCTGTGCCTGCGTCCGGCGACCGCTGGCCATCCGGCCATCAGATTCGGGCTTTTTCCTTCAAAAGGGTCTTTGCAGCCGGGTTGTCACCGCCGGAACATCACTGTTGCCAGCCCAATGTCATGCCCGATTCCGAATTTTGCAAAAGGCTCACATTTGTAAACTATCATTTTAGAGGAGCACGCTATGATTGGACAAAGACTTAAGATCTCTCGTTCCGCATCTGGCTTATCTCTGAGAGGTTTGGAGAAACAAATTGGAAACCGAGTTACGGCACAGGCAATTGGAAAATATGAGCGCAACGAGTCCATGCCGAGCTCAAGCGTGCTGATCGCGCTTGCTGATGCGCTCGACGTCTCGGTGGATTATCTGGTTGGGGACCAGGAAATGGTTCTTGAAGGTGTGGAATTCAGGAAGAAAAAGATCGTGAGCAAACGCGAGGAAGCCCAAGTCGAGGCCAAGGTCTTGTACTTTCTGGAGCGTTATCTCATGGTGGAGGAGTTGCTCCATCTTCCGACTGTCGAGTGGCACAGTCCGCGTGAGGCCCCCTACCCGGTCATGCGTGATGTTTCCGAGGCCGACCGCGCCGCCCGAAGCCTTCGGGATCATTGGGGTCTTGGCAACGACCCGATCCCGAACCTAGTAGAGTTACTGGAAGAGCAGGGGATCAAGGTACTTGCCCTCGATCTGACGAATATCGACGGCCTGTCGGCACGGGTGCGTCGGGCCGGTAAAGGCGCGGTACCCGTCATTGTGGTTAACCGCGATAACTGGGGGGAGCGTCAGCGCTTCACGCTGGCCCATGAGCTTGGGCACCTGGTCATGGACGTAACCCCCAAGTTGGACGAGGAGCAGGCCGCGTACCGATTCGCCGGCGCCTTTCTTATGCCCGCCGACACCCTATGGGCGGAAATCGGAAAACACCGCAAGTCGATCGGCTGGAGCGAGCTTTTTGAGTTGAAGCAACTCTTCGGCGTGAGCGTTCAGGCAATCCCATATCGTTGCAAAGAACTCGGCATTTTCACCGAACCCTTGTTCCGGCGGCTATTCAACGACTTCGATCGTTTCGGGTGGCGCAAGCCGCCGTACCAGGAGCCGTACGCCAGAAAAGGCGAAGAGCCAAAGCGGTTCGCGCGCCTGACGTTTCGTGCCCTTGCCGAGGGGGCCATTTCCGAATCCAAGGCAGCCGAATTGCTTGGTGTGTCGGTGCGCGAATTGAACCGGCGGATGGAGGAACCGCCGACTTCCCCCACGAGGCGGATGGAGACTGAATCCCTTGCAAGTATTGGTCTCGGACACCTCCGTTCTGGTTGATCTGGAACGCGGGTCCCTTCTGGAGGCCAGTTTCCGCCTTAATTGCACGCCGGCTTGACCGCCATTTCGAAACATACGCGATGCCGTCTTCCCAAGGTGGAGGTTCGCCGCCGGCTGGCCCATTACGTCAACCGATTGCGTTAACTGCCTATAATTCCCAAGAGCAGCGCGAGGACTGCCGGAGCGGCTGCAACAATCACCGCTTGTCTCGTTCTTCCCGGATCATTTGTGCCGGCGGCACAGGCAGGCAAACCCGGGTGCGAGCCCGGAGCCGGCGGCGTAACTCTTCCACGGTCGGGTACTCGGCATGACGCTGAATCTCCGCAATCAGATAGTCGGATAGAGACTTCCCTTCCAACGCAGCCCTGGACTTGAGAACCCTGTGAAGGTCATCGGGGACATTCCTCAACTGATGAAGCCCTCCGGGCGCTGGAGAACTCGGCCAGCTTACACGAACTCCTGTCCCAATCCCCTCTGAGCCGCATGAAATTCGAAGCAGAGGGGTTTCGGAGCCCCGTCCGTGAGGTTGAGTTATGAATGGATGGCTGCTCGACACCAGCGTCGTTTCCGAACACCGAAAGAAGCGGCCCGACAGTCATGTCAAGGCGCCTTCGTCTCCGCAGGCAGCAGCCACGCTGACTTCTTCGTCCCGGCCCCTCCGTAGTCGCGCTTTCTCGTTATTTGCACACGAAGTAAATAACGGACACACACCGCTCATGCCGTCAGCGCGATGCCTTCAGCTTGGGCGGCTGCGCCGAGTTTGCGGTCAAGGGTAGCCAGGGGGCGCTGTTGCCGGATGCATAGCTCCAAGTACATCGCATCATAGACGGTCAAGCCGTGTGTTCTGGCCAGCCGTAACAGAGAGGCACTGTCCGGGGCCTGGTCCAACTGGATGCCCAAAGCATCAATAGCCTGCAACGCGGCCGCGGTGTCTTCTTGTGTCAATCGTCCCCTACGCTCCGCTGTGACCAGGACATTTCGCACTTCTACCCACCAGAGTGCCGGAGCGACCCCGCCAACCTCCGCCACTTGCTCCAGGGCAGCGTCGACTGGCGCCGATGGCCCATCCCTGAGCACCCACGCCAGGGTGACGGAACTATCCAGTACGGGGGCTTTCACCGTCGACCTTCGTTGCGCATCTGAAGAATTTCCTCGGTTGTTGCCCACCCGACGCGCTTGCGCAGGCCACGCAGGGTCCTGACCGCTGCGATAGCGGATGCACGATCGGGTTTTTCCGGCGGTGCCAACCGTGCCACGACGCGCCCGCGTTTGGTGATGACAATAGTTTCTCCACGCGCAACCTCTTCCAGAAGCGCGGAAAGGTGAGTTTTTGCCTCGAACGTGCCGACTTCTCTCATAGTGCCTCTCCTAATCAAGAACTAGTCTATTATCTAGTTAGATAAGAGCTCGTGTCAAGCCCGACTGGAGCTAGCCCTGGGCAGCAGCCCGCAACCTTCCCCGGGCCAGCGAGGCCAGGATGCCGAACACACAGAGCACGCCGGAAATCAGGAAGGCCACCTGGGTGCTCTTCAGGAACAGCGGATACTGCTCAGGCGTGATCTGCACTCTCCCGATATACACGGCGAAAATCAGGGTGGCGATGCCCATGCTGAGCATCTGGCCGGTCAACCGCATGGTCCCCAGGGTGCCGGAGGCCACTCCGAAGTATTTCTTGTCCACCGAGCTCATGACGGCATTGGTGTTGGGCGAGGAAAACAGCGCGAACCCGAGTCCAAGAAGAATCAGGTTGGCAATGACCATCCCCACGCCGGTCCGGCCGTCGATCAGGACCAGCAGGAACAGTCCCAGGGCCGTCAAGGCCATTCCGACCGAGGCCACCAACCTGGGCTCGATGCGGTCCGAGAGCTTGCCGGCATAGGGCGAGAAGGCAGCCATCACGACCGGTTGGGCGATCAGGACGATGCCGGCGCTCTGGGCCCCGTAGCCCTGAATGTACTGGAGGTAGAGGCTCAGCAGAAATCCCACCGAAAAGGTGGCGCTGTAGTGGATCAGCGCGGCCAGGTTGGAGTAGGCAAAGACGGTGCTGGTCCGGAACAGCTTGATGTTCATCAAGGGACTCTCGGTCCTCAGTTCCCATCCCACAAACAGGACCAGCCCCGCCGCGCCGGCCACGGCCAGCCAGCCTCCCAGCGCCTGGGGCAGCAGGGAGAGCCCGTAGACCACGCCCAACAGGGAAATAGTGTAGATCAGAGAGCCCGGCCAGTCGAATTTCTCCCCCCGGGCATCGGCCCACTCCCCCTTGAGCTTGGCTGCAATCAGGGACACTATCAGCAGGCCGATGGGCACGTGCACCAGGAACACCGATCGCCAGCCGAACTGCTCGGTCAGAATCCCCCCGATGGAGGGGCCGAAGCTCAGCCCCAGGTAGACGGCCCCCACGCTGAATCCCAACACCTTGCCCCTCTCCTCCTGCGGGTAGACGGAGGTCAGGATGGCGATTCCGGTGCTGAAGATCATGGCGCCCCCCAACCCCTGGAGCCATCGAAACAGGATCAGCGTCAATCCCGAGGGCGCAACCGCTGAAAGGAAGGAGGCCAGGGTGTAGACGGCGATTCCCCAGGCAAAGAAGCGTTTGCGGCCATAGATATCCGCCAGCCTCCCGCAGGGCAGAAGAAACATGGCGGCCGCCAGCAGAAACGAGGTGGCTACCCAGCTCAGCGAGACCGCGTCCATGCCGAAGTGCTCGCCGATGGTGGGCAGGGCGATATTCACCGAGGAGCCCATGAAGGGGATGAAGAAGGCGGCCAGGGTAGCGATCACCAGCGCGACTTTTTGATCGGGGGTCTTGCTCAAGATATTTCCGTGGGGGCTGACCCACATTTCGGGAGGGATGCGCGTACGCTCGTTCAGGCCGGGAACCGGTGCGTTCGCCGGCGTGCACCCGTCCCCCATTCTATCCAAAGGAACGAGGATGTCACGGGATGAAGCCCACCCGGGAGCGCGGGCGTCCCGCCCGCACAAGTCCTGGCCCAGCCTTGCCTATCTCCTCGACCTGGGTCGAGCAGCAAGGGAGCCAAGGCTCTGCTTCGACCGGGCCCATGCGGTTCCCACCGGCAGGAAGGGCGGGCTGCCGCATCGCAGGGAAACTGAGTCGCAACCCAAGGGACACGATTAATAGGACCAGAGGCCGCTGCACGAAACGCTGACTGGGAATCGGGGCGTTGGGCACAGGCAAGGCCCGCCACGGGGAAGATCAATCGAGAAGGACTATGAATTGAACATGGATGCACAGGATGCACAGGATTAACAGGACGAGAGGCCGCCGCACGGGAAGCAGATTCGCTCAATGATCGAGTGAGGATTTACGGATGTCCAGGAATACAAGCCAGCCGTCTCCGGAAAAAATCCTGTGCATCCATGTAAATTAGCCGTCTGACTATGCTGGACTTTGAACGGATGTTCCGCCACCCCGCACAAGGCGTTGTTTCAAATAAACATCATTGCGTCGGCTTGTGCTTCACTTGGGCTCACCGGCATTTGCTGCCGCCGCCTACGCGGCTCGACACCCATAGGCGACGTTTCCCATGGGCTGACGCCCACGGCTAAGTGCTGCCGCGGCTTCGCCGCTCTATAAGGAAGGTTTGTAGGAGAGGTTTCCTCCCCAGACCTGGGTCAACCGCGGCTACGCCGCTCTCACCGAAGTCAAGACACTGCTCGGGCGAGGGATGCTTATTTAAATGATTATCTCCCGGGCGTCAGCCCGGGGTTCCAGACAGCCGCCAAGGCGGCGGTAGCACTTAGCCGTGGGCGTCAGCCCATGGACCCCGTGCTCTCTGAGAGTTAAGCCGCGTAGGCGGCGCCAGCAGTCTTCCCCGGTAGTCGATCTCAGACAAGTGTCGCCCCCGCCCTTCAGTGCGGATCATTCGAGAGTGAAACAATCGGAAATCGATCATCACTTTCGTGACCTTGGTTTCCCGTCGCGGTTCACCTCAACGCCTTAGTGGCCCTTTGTCGTTCCTTCGTGCCCCTTCGTGGATAACTCTTTTGTCTTTTTTCGTTTGTTTCAAACAAGTCCCGCCCTCCGCGGACGGCAGCCGATGGATGGCGGGCATTGTCCGGGACCTGTGCTAGACTGTGTCTCAATGACCGTTGCTGATGCAGTTGCCCGCATTCTGATTCTGGAGGGAGTGGATGTCCTTTTCGCCTACCCCCTGAACCCTCTCATCGAATCGGCATCCAAGGCCGGCATTCGGCCCATCATCGTGCGTCAGGAAAGAACCGGCCTGCACATGGCCGATGCCTTCAGCCGGATGCACAGCGGCGAACGGATCGGCGTCTTTTGCATGCAGAACGGGCCCGGCGCCGAAAACGCCTTTGGAGGCGTGGCCCAGGCCTACGCTGAATCCTCCCCGATCGTGGTCTTGCCGATGGGGCATTCCCGGGAATGGGCCCAGGTGCAGCCCAACTTCAACTCCTCGCTCAACTACCGCCAGGTGACCAAGTCCTGCGAGCAGGTCACGCTCCCGGCTCACCTGACGGCGACACTTCGCCGCGCCTTTACCCAGGTCAGGAACGGACGTCCTCGTCCGGTTATGGTGGAGTTTCCCTCCGACCTGCTGAACGAGGAAGTCCCCGAGCCGTTCTCCTACCAGCGGGCGCCAAGGATCCGATACGGTCCGGATGGACCGTCGGTGGCACGGGCGGCCGAGATGCTGCTCCAGGCGGAACGACCGGTCATCTACGCCGGGCAGGGGATCCATTACGCCAAGGCCTGGCAGGCCTTGCGGGAATTGGCCGAACTGCTGGAAGCACCGGTGACGACCAGCCTGGGCGGAAAGAGCACCTTTCCGGAAAACCACCCGCTCTCGCTGGGCTCGGGCGGACGTTCCACCACCCGGATGGTGCATGAGTTCCTCAGCCAGGCCGACCTGGTCTTCGGGGTGGGCTGCAGCTTTACCTCCACGCCCTTCGGGTTGTCGATGCCGAGCAGCGCCAGGATCCTGCACGCCACGGTGGATTCCGCCGACATCAACAAGGACGTTGCCGTGGAGCACGGATTGGTCGGGGATGCGCGCCTGGTGCTGGAAGCTTTGATCGAGGAGATCGGACCTCGCCTGAATCCGGAGGGGCGAGGGAGGGGCGAGGGAATCGCCCAACGGATTCAAGCCATCAGGAAGGAATGGATGGCTGTCTGGAGACCGAAATTGACCGCCTCCCATCAGCCCTTCACCCCCTACCGGGTGATCGGGGACCTGATGCGGACGGTGGACGTTGCCGAAACCATCATCACCCACGACTCCGGCGGTCCCAGGGACCAGCTCTCTCCTTTCTGGGAATGCGTCAGCCCGCTGTCCTACATAGGCTGGGGCAAGTCGACCCAGCTCGGCTACGGATTGGGCCTGGCCCTGGGAGCCAAGCTGGCCCGGCCGGACAAGCTGTGCATCAACCTCTGGGGAGACGCCGCCATCGGGTTTACCGGCACCGACCTGGAAACGGCGGTTCGAGAAAAGATCCCCATCCTCTCCATCCTGTTCAACAATTTCTGCATGGCCACCGAGTTGATGTTCTATCCCACGGCCAGCGTCAAGCACCGCATCACCGATATTTCCGGAAATTACGCCGACATGGCCCGATCTCTGGGCTGCTATTCCGAACGGGTGGAGATGGCCGAGGCCATTGTTCCGGCCCTTGAGCGGGGAATCCGGAAAACCCGGGAAGGCGTACCGGTGTTGCTGGAGTTCATGACCACCCAGGAAACGGACATGTCCGTCTTCCCCTAGCCCGCATCCAGGTCAGGATGAAACCCCCGGCAAACCGGCTTCACACCCAAACAGGAGGTTAACGCTTGAATTCTCAGGAGTTTATTGAAGCTATCCCGCTCGGCGGCCTGGGGGAGTTCGGGATGAACATGATGGTGTTCCGCTACGGCGATCAGATGATCGTGGTGGATTCGGGCTTGATGTTTCCCGATGAAGAGCTCCTGGGCATCGACGTCATCGTCCCCGACATCTCCTTCCTGATTGACAATGCCTCCCAGGTTCAAGCCATCGTGCTGACCCACGGCCACGAGGATCACATCGGGGCGCTGCCCTTCGTGTTCCCCGCCTTGAGCCATGTTCCCATATACGGCACCGGATACACCCTGGGCCTGGCCTCCGCCAAGTTGGCCGAGCACCAGTTGCTGGACCAGGCCGAGCTCGTCACCGTCGAGGCCGGCCAGACCCACCCAATGGGAGACTTCCGGGTGGAGTTCATCCATGTCACCCACAGCATCGTGGATGCCGTCATGCTGGCGATCACCACCCCGGCGGGAGTGATCCTCCATACGGGGGATTTCAAGATCGACCTCTCACCCCTGGATGGCCGGGTCACCGACCTTCCCCGAATTGCCGAGTACGGAAGCCAGGGGGTGCTGGCGTTGTTCTCAGACAGCACCAATGTGGATCGGCCGGGATTTACCCCCTCGGAAACCGCCGTGATCGAAAAGCTGGACGAGATCTTTCACCACGCTCCGGGCAAGGTGATTGTTTCCTGTTTCACCTCTTCCATCCATCGTATTCAGACCGTGTTCAACCTGGCCCAGCGCTATGGGCGCAAGGTGGCCATCGCCGGACGGAGCATGCTGTCGACGACCAGGGTCGCCCACCAGCTCGGCTACCTGAACATTCCGGACGGACTGCTGGTCAAGATACAGGACGTCAGGAGGATGCCTCCGGAACGCGTCGTCTTGATTCTGACGGGCTGTCAAGGGCAACCGCTGGCCGCCCTGCCCCAGATGGCCGTGGACAACTTCAAGAACGTGAGAATCGGGCGGGAAGACACCGTGGTGATTTCGGCGCGCATCATTCCCGGCAACGAAAAGACCATTTCCCGCATGGTCAACCATCTCTACAAGAGGGGTGCGGCCGTCCATTACGATGACGGATCCCTGCCTCCCATTCACGTTTCCGGACACGCCAGCGCCGAGGAGCTGAAGCTCCTGCTGAACCTGGTACGCCCCAGGCATTTCGTACCCATACATGGAGAATACCGCCAACTCCATCGCCACGCGGAATTGGCCAGAAACCTGCACGCGGTGGGAGACACGGTGCTGGTCGCGGAGACAGGCGATCGCATTCAACTGAGCCGGGAGGGAGCCGAGGTCAACGGCAAGGCGCCCGTGGGCCGCATCTTTATCGATGAGGGCAGCCTGGACGAGCTGGAGGAAGTGGTGGTGAGGGACCGCCGCCATCTTTCCGAGGACGGCATTGTGCTTCCCATTCTGGCCATCAACAAGGCCAGCGGCCAGATGGAGACCCAGCCCGAGATCATCACCCGAGGCTTCGTCTTCGTGGACGAAGACGACACTCTCCTGGAAGAAGCCCGCGGCCGTGTGCTGGAAACCCTGGAGGACTCCAGCGTGGAAGAGAGAACCGACTGGTCCCTCATCAAGGAGAAGATCCGCACCGACTTGCGCCGCTTCCTGTTCAAGCAGACGGCCAAGCGACCGCTGGTGCTGCCGGTCATCCTGGAGATTTGACGAGTCGCCCGACGGCTTTGGTCGAGGGCGCCCGCAGCCACGCGAGAACTCCATGACCATCAGGCAGGCGATTGTCCTGGGAACCGTGCAAGGACTGACGGAGTTCCTGCCTATCAGCAGTTCCGCTCATTTGATTCTGGTTCCCTGGATAACGGGTTGGCCGGACCAGGGGCTCACCTTCGACGTCGTCCTGCACGCCGCGACTCTCCTGGCCATTCTCTCTTGCTTTTGGCGAGACTGCTTCCGAATCCTTCGGGAGAGCTTTCAGCCCTCGCGAGCCCGCGCCCCCGAACGTCCCGGAGCGCGCGGCATGCTTCTGTTTCTGTTCCTGGGAACTCTTCCCGCCGCCATTACCGGGATGTTGGCGGAAGAGTTGGTTGCCACCGAGCTTCGGAATGCAGACATCATTCCCATAACGCTGATCTTCTTTGCGCTCCTGCTCTGGCTGGCGGAACGTCGAGCCACTTTGAAGAAGGGAGTGGAGAAGATTGCGCTGATGGACGCGCTATGGGTGGGGATAGCCCAGGCGCTGGCTCTGATTCCCGGAACCTCCCGCTCGGGCATCACCATAACGGCCGGACTCTTTCGAGGGATGACGAGGGAGGCGGCCGCCCGATTCTCCTTCCTGCTTGCGATCCCCATCCTTGCGGGAGCCAGCCTGAAGAAGCTCCTCGAAATCAATCAGTTAGGAATTCCCGAGGGCGAGGCCGCCAGTCTGTTGGCCGGCTTCTTCACGGCCCTGATCGTCGGTCACATCACCATCAAGATCTTCATGCGTTTCCTTCAGAAAAAAACGCTTTATGTTTTTGTCCATTACCGTATCCTTTTGGGTATCGTGATTCTTATCATCCTCCAACGGGGTGGATTGTAGGCATGAGTTTTCTGGCCCCCACCGCACATCCGCGTCTCAACGAAGCCATAGGACTGATGCTGCTCAGCCTGGCTCTCCTGCTGGTATTGAGCCTGGTCTCCTTCCACCCGATGGACCCTTCCCTCAACGTGTCGCGCCCCCTGCTCAGCCAGGATACGGTGCACAACTTCATCGGCCACTATGGGTCCGTCGTGGCCGATCTGCTGCTGATGTTCTTCGGGTACGCCTCATTCCTTTTCCCCGTGATCTTCGCGATTTTCGGCTGGAAATGGTTGCGTTCTCAGGACATCGGCACACCGGTCACCAAAGTCGTGGGCCTGCTTTGCCTGGCCGGCTCCGGATGTCTTCTCCTGGCGTTGCTGCTTCCTCAGCCTGTGACGGTGGGGTGGTCGATCCAGGCCGGCGAGGTGGTCGGCACCGGCGGCGCCACCAAAGCCGGAGGGGTGGTCGGAGACCTGCTGGCGGAATGGCTTCAGGGCCGCTTCAATTGGGCCGGCGCCTGCATCGTTGGCTTCATGATTTTCATGGCCTCCCTCTTTGTTGCCACCCGTTTCTCCTTCAGAGTTTGTCTGGACTGGCTGGACAGACGACTGCAATTCTTGCGGGGGTGGCAGGACCAATGGCGGAATTGGCGCAAGGCGGCAGAGAAGAAGAGACAGAAACAGAGGTTGGAGGCCAGATTGAAGCGGGGGGAGGAAAGAAGGGTCGTCACCACTCAGAAGGTTTCCGAGATCAAGCAGTGGGAAGCTGCAGAGGAGGAGCCGTCCGCGCCGACGCTTTTCGCCGGCGATGAGGGATCCGAGGAGGCCGCTCCCGAACCCGTCAACGTCAAGAGGAAGACCAAAGCCAAACGGACGGCTGGGAGAACATCACAGACCGACTTCCCCATGCCCTCCATCGCCCTGCTCCAGTCCCCCGGCCAGCGGGCGGACGTCGGCGAGGAGGAATTGCTGGAGCGTGCCGGCCTATTGACGGAGAAGTGTAGGGAGTTCGGCGTTGGTGGGCAGGTTTTGCATATTCATCCCGGCCCGGTCGTCACCACCTACGAATTCAAGCCGGAAGCCGGAGTCAAGTACAGTCGGATCACCAACCTGGTGGATGACCTGTGCCTGGCCCTCAAGGCGGAGTCGGTGCGCATCAATCGATTGCCGGGGAAATCCACGGTCGGAGTCGAGGTCCCCAACGCCAATCGGGAGCAGATTCTTCTCAGCGAGGTCATCCAGTCCAATGAATTCAAGAAGTCCACCTCCCGGCTGACCATCGCCCTGGGCAAGGACATCGTCGGAAAAATCGTCGTTGCCGATCTGGCCAAGATGCCTCACCTGCTCATCGCCGGGCAGACCGGCGCCGGCAAGAGCGTGGGGATCAATGCCATGATCCTTTCCATCCTCTACAAGTCCCCGCCGGAAGAAGTGAAGTTGATCATGGTGGATCCCAAGCGCCTGGAACTGGGTGTCTACGAGGACATTCCCAATCTGCTGACCCCGGTGGTGGTGGAACCCAAGCGGGCTTCCAATGCCTTGAAATGGGCGACCAAGGAGATGGAAAACCGGTACAAGCTGCTGGCCTCGGTGGGCGTCCGCAGCATCGACCAGTTCAACACCTTTGTGCGGAAGCCCCGGAATCTGGAGCTGTTCTCGCAAGAGCAGAACGCTCCTCTCACACCCCTGCCTTACATCGTCATCGTGATCGATGAACTGGCCGACTTGATGATGGTGGCCTCAAAGGACGTCGAAGAATCCATCATGCGCCTGGCTCAGATGGCCCGGGCCGTGGGGATCCATCTGATCGTGGCCACCCAGCGCCCCTCGGTGGACGTGCTTACGGGAATCATCAAGGCCAATTTCCCTTCCCGGATTTCCTTTCGTGTCGCTCAGAAGGTGGACTCGCGCACTATTCTGGACCAGATGGGAGCTCAACAGCTCCTGGGGAAAGGAGACATGCTCTTCATTCCGCCCGGGACCTCGAGGATGACCCGGGTCCACGGCGCCCTGGTGACCACCGAGGAGATCGCCCGCGTGGTGGAGCACCTCAAGTCCCAGGCGCAACCGGTCTACGATCAAGGGGTGGTGGAAGACCGCTCCGAGAAGGCAGACGCGGAGGAAATGGAACGGGAGACGGACGAGCTCTACGACGAGGCGGTCCGCATCGTGGTGGAAATGGGCAAGGCCTCCACTTCCACGTTGCAGCGCCGTTTGCGCATAGGCTATGGCCGGGCGGCCCGCCTGCTCGACATCATGGAAAACGACGGTATTGTGGGTCCACCCGACGGCAGCAAGCCGCGAGAGGTTCTGAAACGCCCGGACTACTACCGCGAGATGGACGAATCCCGGGTGGAGTGAAGCCGATCCGGGCAGCCCCATCCTGCCGATCAACCAACCGCGTGCTTCCGCTTCGAGGGTGCGCGACGTTTTCGCCTGGAATCCTCTCCCAAGTTCAATAAGACCACCACGCCCAGAATTACTGCCGCCACACACCCATACTGCGCCGGCGTGAAGCCCAGGTACCGGGCGTCACCGATTCGAAGCTCGTCCAGAAAGAAGCGAACCGGGCCGTAGAGTACGAAAAAGAGGCCCAAAAAAAAGCCGTCCTGCCTGGGACGCCGATCCAGCCACTGGAACAGGCCTGCCAGAAACAGGGCGTAGAAGAATTCCAAAAGACCCAGATCGAAGCGCGGGCCATCCGGATACTGTACGGCCCACCACCCCTGGGTGAGAATTCCCGGATGGTCGTGGGCCACGGCGCAACCGGCCCGCCCCAGGATCCAGGCAAAAGGGAAAACAAAGGCGACCTGATCCAGATAAGCCCGGATCTCGGCGGGCCTCAAGCCGGAACGCCGCATCCACCAAAGTCCGGCAAGAATCCCGGCTGCAATCCCACCCACCGAAGACAGACCCTCCCACAGTCGAATCAGGACCAGCGGGTCCTCCAATACATCCCTCGGGTCGGAGAGAGTCACGGCAACCAGATGGGCTCCCGCCAGGCCGCCGGCGACCATCCAGAGGACAAGCCGGGAGGTCGTGTCCTCGTCCAGCCCTCTCTTCTCGGCTCTCCGCACCAGCATCCAGCGGCCCAACAGGATTGCGGCTGCAACCAACACCCCGAAGGCGTGCAGGGTAAAGGGACCCAGTCTGACGGCTGGAGCTTCGAAGTAAGGGAACATGAGAGTCCCTTCAGGAATGGTTGCCGACCGCTCGAGAAGTTGGGTCCTTTTGGTGTTCGCGGCGTTCCGCGGGCCGGACGACACCCCGGCCGACCTTCCGGGATGCGTTTGGGTTAGACTGGGTACTCGCGACTACAGCGACGGCATTTCCGATCAGTCTCTGTCACAGGAGGAAACAAGCATGGGCAAGACCGTCCATAATCCCCCCACTCTCTGCCGGCCATTCGGCATCTTTTCCAACGCAGTCCTGGCGGGGCAAGGCCGTACCTGTTTCATCTCCGGCCAGGTAGCGATCGATGCCGAGGGGCGCCTGGTAGGGAAAGGGGACATCCGGCTGCAAACCCGGCAGGTGCTCCATAACATCCTGGCCGCCCTGAAACCTGTCGGCGGCACCCTGGAGGACATTGCCTGTGTCAACGTCTTCCTGGTGAACATGGAACACTTGAAGGCCGTTCACGAGGTGAGAGCTGAATTCTGGAGCGCCGACTATCCGGCCAGCACCCTGGTTCAGGTGGCAGGCCTGGTGCACCCCGACTATCTGATCGAAATCAATGCCACGGCCGTCATTTCCTGAGCCGGTGAGTCATGCGGGCTGACGGGGCTGTGCAAGGGCTCCGGCTTCAGGCCTGCTCCACCAGGAAGCGCTCGGCCTCCAACGCGGCCATGCATCCCGTTCCGGCCGCCGTGACAGCCTGGCGCCACACCTTGTCCTGGACGTCGCCGGCGGCAAATACGCCCTCGACCGAGGTTTGGGTGGTCCCCGGGGTGGTCACGATGTAGCCGGTGTCGTCCAGTTCGAGCTGTCCGTCCAGAAAGCTCGTGTTGGGAACGTGCCCGATGGCGTAAAAGAGTCCCTCGGCCTCTATCACATTGGTTTCATTCGACTTGACGTTGCGAATGCGAACGCTCTTGAGCGCATCGTCACCCAGGGCCTCTTCCGCCACCGCACTCCATTGCATTCGGATCTTGGGATGGGAAAGCAGACGCTGCTGCATGATCTTGGAGGCTCTCAAGGTGTCCCTGCGGTGAACCACGATGACCTCGGTCCCGAACTTGGTCAGATGGGTGGCCTCCTCTACCGCGGTATCCCCGCCACCGATGACCATCAACACCTTGTTGCGGTATATGGGGAGGGCGCCGTCACATACGGCGCAGGCGGAAATGCCCTGCTGCCAGTAGCGTTCCTCACCGGGGATGCCCAGGCGGCGGGCCGTGGCGCCGGTGGCCAGAACCAGGGTCTCGGTCAAGGTTTCCCCGCTGGAGGTCATCACCCGGAAGGGACGCCGGCCCAGATCCACCTTCTCCACCGTCTCCGTAAGGATACGGGTGCCGAAACGCAGCGACTGTTGACGAAAAAGGTCCATCATCTCGGGTCCGTTGACGCCCTCGGGGAAACCCGGATAGTTTTCGACATCGTTGGTCGTGGTCAACTGACCGCCGGCCGCCACGCCGCCTGCCATGAATCCCTCGAACATCAGGGGAGAGAGATCGGCCCGCGCCGAATAAATGGCGGCCGTATGCCCCGCGGGACCCGACCCCACAATTACAAGTTTCTCGACTTGATCTGACACCTCTTACCTCGTTGCTATTGAGCCTGCCTATGGAATGACTACCGTCCGACTCCCGAACCGGGAGGTGTAATATAACCTGCACGGGTCTGGATGCAAAGACGCCCCGCCCCCTTTCTTGGCTGAAACAACCCGGTTTCCCGCTGCATGCGACGGGGCGAAAAGAGTTATCCACGAAGGAACACGAAGAACGACGAAGGGCCACTAAGGCGTTGAGGTAAACCGCGACGGGATGCCAAAGTCGGGAAGGAATGGTCGATTTCTGATTGTTTCACTCTCGTATGATCCACCCGGCAGAACGGGGGCGACACTTGTCTGAGATCGAATACCCGGGGAAATTGCTGTCGCCGCCTACGCGGCTCAACTCTTAGAGAGCACGTGGTCCATGGGCTGACGCCCACGGCTACGTGCTATCGCCGCCTTGGCGGCTGCCTGGAACCCCGGGCTGACGCCCGGGAGATGATCATTGAAATAAGCATCCCGCGCCCGAGCAGTGTCTTGACTTCGGAGAGAGCGGCGAAGTCGCAGTTGACCCAGGTCTGGGGAGGAAATCTCTCCTACAGACCTTCCTTATAAAGCGGCGAAGCCGCGGCAGCACTTAGCCGTGGGCGTCAGCCCATGGGAAATATCGCCTATGGGTGTCGAGCCGCGTAGGCGGCGGCAGCAAATGCCGGTGAGCCCAAGGGACGCACAAGCCGACGCAAGGATGAGCCTTTTGCAAAATTCGGCAGCGTGACCTTTGCCGGGGATGGCCACAAAAGGCACAAGAACACAAAAAGAGCAGAACACTGAAAGCCTGCAAGACGTTGACTCCCGAACCCGTCGCACAAGTTCCGCGCTATCTGCATACATCCGGTCAACGCGTCGCCATGGGGATCAACTTCGGATTGCCAAGACTCGAAATTACGAAATTCGTTTTGTGACTTTTGTGCTTTTTGTGGTGAACTCCCCTTTTTCACCAGGTCGCACCCGACTATTGAAATAGGCAGAACATCGCGATTGCCGGCAAAATGACCTGTCCCACTGCCAATATTGCAAGAGGCTCTCTCGCATGATCTGCACGGCAGGGCTGCGGCCCGGCAACCCGACACGCTCTCTTGAGGAGCAAGAGTGAATGGGAGAACGCCCACCCGGGAGCGCGGGCGTCTCGCCCGCATAGGACTTGGCACCATAGTAGCGAACCCTGCAAAGGCCGTTTCGTGCACTGTTCGAGGGAATGCCCCTGGATCGCAGGCTGCTTGCACGAATAAGGTTGCGGGCGGGACGCCCGCGCTCCCGGGTGGCTCCCTCCCATGACGTCGGGATATCAAGGTCACGATATCGCAGATACATTCGGGCGCGGTTGGTCATTGTAGGGGGTCCATCCCTATTCGTGTCCATTCGTGGTTCGTCTTTAAAAACGATCGGCAGTTTCTTCCTCGTATGATCCGCCCGTCGTCGGGGGCGCGGCTTGCCTGAAACAAACGGAAAAAGAGTGATCCACGAAGGGACACGAAGAACGACGAAGGGCCACTAAGCCGTTGAGGTGAACCGCGACGGGATGCCAAGGTCGCGAAAGGATTGTCGATTTGCGATTGTTTCACTCTCGTATGATCCGCCCGGTACGGCGGGGGCTGGGCTCGCGGACAAACGGGAGTTTTCCAGAAGGCTACCGTCGGCTTTCAGAGAATTCGCCCGCCGGATGCCCTCCATCGCACCATCGGGACGACCCACCCGGGAGCGCGGGCGTCTCGCCCGCACACGACTTGGCACCATTGTAACGATTCCCACAATGGCCGGTTTGGTGCACTGTGCGAGGAAGTGGCCCTGCATCGCAGGCTGTTTGCACCAATAAGGTTGCGGGCGGGACGCCCGCGCTCCCGGGGGGGCATTCTCCCCTGACGCCGTGACACCTACGTCACAATATTGCAGAAGCGCCCGGGCGCCGCTCGTCATTGACCGAGCTCCATCCCTATTCGTCCCCATTCGTGTTCATTGGTGGTTCGTCTTCATTTCCAATACCAAAACGGCTGGCTGTTTATCCTGTGCATCCATGTTCAATCAGTAGAAAACCGGTTTTGCACGACAGTGCCCTTACTCCCGATAGGACATGAAGATTCGTTAGTTTCACTCTCGTAGGATCGGCCCGCCGTGGGGGGCGGGGGCGGGGCTCGCCCTCGTCAGGGTTCGAAGGGCTGGCCAACCGCACCCGTTCGGCCCGGAGATTCCATTCACTGGAGATCCAAGGGCCGGCTGCTCCCCCGGAACGAGCCGAAGAGCTGCAGGAAGTGAGCCAGTGAAATCTTTTCCGCACGAACCGACCCGGGATAGCCGAGTTCCCGCAAGGTGCCGGCCAGCCGCTGCCAGGCTTCCGGTTCGGCCTCTCTGAAACAATTCCTGAGAGTCTTTCGCCTCTGAGAGAACGCCTGTTTGACAAAACCGAAGAAGAGGTTCTCCTCCGCGGGCATCAGGGGGTGGTGCGCCCGGGGAACGAGACGAACCACCTTGGAATCCACTTTGGGTCTGGGCTTGAAGGCCTGTGGCCGAACCGCAAAGAGCGGCGCGGTACGGAAATAGTACTGGACGAGCAGGGAAAGAACTCCATAGTCCCGGCCGCCAGGTCCGGCCGCCAGGCGATCGGCGACCTCCGCCTGAACCATCACCACCGCCAGGTCGATGACACCGGCGTGGCGGGCCAGATGCTGCAGTATCGGGGACGAAATGGCGTAAGGGAGGTTTCCCACGACCTTGAAACTCCCGGTGGCATGACGGCTGCGAAGCTGGTCCAGGTCCAGCGTCAGGATGTCGCGATTGAGAAACTCGATCCCGGGACTACCGTAACGCAATCCTAGTTGCGAACAGAGAACGGCATCCAACTCTACCCCGATGTAGCAGGAACCCCGGCCCACCAGTTCCCCGGTCAGAGCACCGGTACCGCATCCGATCTCCAGGACAGTGTCGTTCTCCTCCAGTCCCAGGCCGGCCACGATCTTCCTGGCCAGGGAAGGGTGGCGCAGGAAGTGTTGTCCCAGCCTCTTTTTGGCCCGCACGGCTTGCTGTTGCATCGATGGTTGAGACCTAGTAGTCTGAACTGTTTGTTCTATCCGGCTCCTGTCTGCCCGGCCCACCGGTCGGACAGCCAAGCGGACGGTTCACAGCCATTTGTCCCAAGTGAGCTTAACCCGGTGGAGTCGGATGGATCAAGAAAGGGCGGCATGCGCATTTTGTTCGTCGCTTCCGAGGTGGTCCCCTGGGCCAAGACCGGGGGGTTGGGCGATGTTCTGGGCGCCTTGCCCAAGCGGCTCCGGCAGCTCGGTCAGCAGGTTTCGGTGGTCCTCCCCCGATATCGAGGGATCGAAGCCGGGCGGCGGCGCATTGCCAGCCTCACGGTTCCCCTGGGAGACCGGCTGAGATTCTGTCCCGTCTATGAAGCCACCTGCCGCCAAGTCAGATGTTTCTTCATCGACTACCCGCCTTATTATGATCGAGACGGCTTGTACCTGGCGGGCCAACGGGAACATCCGGACAATGCCGAACGCTTTGCTCTGCTTTCCCTGGCTGCTCTGGAGCTTGCCAAACGCTCGGCTACCGCACCCGACGTGATTCATTGCCACGACTGGCACACCTCCCTCATCCCGGCCTATCTGAAAACCATTTACGCTTCCGATCCCTTTTTTGGCTGCACCCGGACGCTCCTGACCATCCACAATCTGGCCTATCAGGGAAGGTTCCCGAGGTCGACACTGCGCAAAGTCTCCCTGTCCAACCCCCGGTTGAACCCCGGGGAGATCGAGCTGTCGGGAAAACTGAATTTCCTGAAAGCGGGTCTGGTCTTTGCCGACAAGATCAACACGGTCAGCAAGAAATACAGCCGCGAGATTCTCACCCCGGAATATGGAGCGGGTCTGGATGGTGTGCTACGGACAAGAGCCGGGGAGCTGACCGGAATCTTGAACGGCGCCGACTACGATCAATGGGACCCCGCAACCGATCCCCACCTGGCCTGTAACTATTCTGTCCATTCCCTGGAAGGCAAACAGGCCTGCAAACGGGATCTGCTGGCGACTTACGGCCTGCCCCGGGATGACCGCCGTCCCCTGGTCGGGATCGTCTCCCGCCTGACCGGTCAGAAGGGGTTCGACCTACTTCCCCATGCCGCCCCAAAATTCATCGCCGAGGGCTTTTCGCTGGTGGTGCTGGGTACGGGCGAAGAGCGATACGCCCGCTTTTTCCGGGGCCTCCAGCGGAAATTCCCCAACTATGTCTCCGTCAAAATTATGTATCATGACGCCTTGGCCCATAAGGTCGAGGCGGGGGCCGATCTCTTTCTCATGCCTTCCCGCTACGAACCCTGCGGGCTCAATCAGATTTACTCGTTGAAGTACGGCACCGTTCCAGTGGTGAGAGCCACCGGCGGTCTGGACGACACCATCGAGGATTATCGGGAGGACGGCAGCGGCAACGGATTCAAGTTCAGCAACTATGATTCCGGCGAGCTGCTGCAGGCGATGCGTCGGGCACTGCAGGTCTATCGTTCGCCCCAACGCTGGAGGGACTTGGCAGGCAACTGCATGGGAATGGATTTTTCCTGGGAGGCTGCCGCGCGCAGCTACCTGGAACTGTATCGCTCCCTGATCGCCACGGGGGACCAGGGAAGACAATAGCGGGAAGGATCGGTTCGGTAGTTCCGGACCGCTTTCTCGCCCCGGCGAAACAACGGACCGGGGGAATCCTGAAGCGGCTGCCGTAGAGTATGCCTGGAGCCGCTATTCAAACGGACAGAGGCAATGGCCAACATCATCGTTGTCGGGGCCCAGTGGGGAGATGAGGGCAAGGGGAAGATCGTCGACCTGCTGACCGAGAAATTCGACATCGTCGCCAGGTACCAGGGGGGACACAATGCCGGTCACACCGTGACCATCAACGGCAAGCAGTTCATCCTGCACCTGATTCCCTCGGGAATTCTTCACGGGGGCCGGCTGTGCGTCATCGGGCCGGGCGTCGTCCTCGACCCCAAGGCCTTTTTTGAAGAGCTCGACATGCTGGAGCAAGCCGGCATCCAGGTCCGGGGAAACCTCTTCATCAGTAACCGCGCCCACTTGATCCTGCCCTATCACCGTGCCGTCGAGCAGGCCGCCGAGGAGGCCCGGGGCGCCAAGAAGATCGGGACCACCTCCCGGGGGATCGGACCCGCCTACGAAGACAAATCGGGCCGGCGAGGCCTGAGAGTGGTCGATCTCTTCGATACGGAGAATCTGAGGGAGACGATCTTCGAGCTAACCCGAGAGAAGAACTGCCTGATTCAATCCCTGTATGGAGGTCCACCCCTGGATGCCCGGAAGATCTTCGACGAGTACCTGCAATATGGTCAACGGCTGAAGGAATTCGTGGTGGATACGGCCTTTTTCCTGAACGATCAGATCCGGCGCGGCAAACGGGTGTTGTTCGAAGGCGCCCAGGGGACGCTCCTCGATGTCGACCACGGAACCTACCCCTATGTCACCTCCTCGAATGCCACTGCCGGGGCGGCTTGTGTGGGATCCGGGGTAGCCCCCTCCTGGATTACGGGAGTGATCGGAATTGCGAAGGCCTACACCACCCGAGTCGGCGGGGGTCCCTTCCCCACCGAAGCCAACGGTACCATCGGAGACGAAATCCGAAGAAGGGGCGCCGAATACGGAGCCTCTACGGGCCGACCCCGCCGCTGCGGATGGTTCGATGGGGTTGCGACCTTCTATTCGGCCGTCCTGAACAACCTGCAGGCCATCGTCATCACCAAGCTGGATGTCCTGGACGAATTCGAACAGATACTGGTCTGTACGGAATATGACTACCGGGGCTGCCGACTCAAGGAATTTCCGCCGGAGATCAAGGTCCTGGAAGCCGTCAAGCCGATCTACAAGTCGGTCCCCGGCTGGCAGAGTCCGACGGCAGGCATGCGGGACTATGATGAGCTGCCGGTGAAGGCAAGAGACTATCTGAAGATATTGTCAGATATCACCCAGACGGAATGCTCCTTCATCTCGACAGGGCCCGATCGGGAACACACCATCGTCCTCCCCGATTCCTGGACTGCCAGGACTCTCTAACAATAGGAATCCGAGCATCATCGACCGAGCACCCTGAGGCGAAGTCCGGCCCGGGCGTAAACGCCCGGATGGGGGAATCCTATGAACTCGTGGTAGCTGCTGTCGAAGACGTTGTCGACCCGCCCGAATGCCTCCAGTCCGTGGGGAAGCTGATAGCCGAAAACCACGCTGGAGGTGGAGTACCCCCCCACGGTTTCCATGCCCGGAACGGGAAGCTGGAAATCGTAGCGCTCGCCCACCGAGAGGATATCCCATCGCAAGCGGGCTCGGGGGTGGATTTCCCAGTCCACATAGGAGCCACCCCTCCAGCGAGGGCGGTCCCTCAGAGGTTCAGTGGTCCCTTGCAACTCCCAGTCCAGGAACTGCAGGTGGCCCCCCAAGCGCCCCTTTCCTTTCAGTGGCAGGGCGGCCCCGAATTCCACCCCTCGGGTGGTGGCCCGGCTTCGGTTGACGAGCTGGAACAACTGGGGACTGAAGTCGACCAGGTCTCTGAACGAGTTGTAGAAGACGGCTCCGGACAGATGCAACCGAGACTCCTGCAGAGTGTGCTCGAAGCCGAGGTCGAAACCGCGGCTCCTTTCCGGCTGAAGTTCGGGATTGCCGATATTCGGTTCCCCCAGGGCGTAGAAGGAGGGCAACTTGAACCCGTCTCCCCAGCTGGTCTTCAAGCGGGTCCGCTCCCCCAGGGAAAACACCGCGCCAGCTCTGGGAGAGAACACGGCGTCGAAGCCTTCGGCGCTGTCCACCCGGCCGCCGAAGCTCAGGGTGAGCCGGCCGGCTCGATAGTGGACTTCTCCGGTGCCGGCCAGGGTTTGGCGCTCCAGGTTGAAGACACTGGGGAAAATGTCGGCAATCAGAGTGTCGTTGGACCCGTCTTCGTTTCTGACCCGGGCTCCCAGGTTGAGCGACAGTTCCGGGGTCAGGTCCAGTTGAGTGGTGAAACCCGCCCGCAGCCGGTGGAATCCGGTTTGACTGCTCAGCGGGGGAAGGGCACGGGGGGATGGGGGCAATCCATCCAGGACCGCTGGAGCCGTATCATCCTGCTGGCGGGAGAACAGGTCGAAGTCGAAGCCGTAAAGCCACCCCGGGGAGACCTGCTGTTGGTAGCCCATTCGCAGGGTCAGTTGCTCGACATCGGCAACCTTGGGGTCCCGCAGGATGGAGAACCCGGGGCCGCCGCCGTTTTCCGGGAATCCTCTGGAGCGGCTGTCCTGGTAGCGGGTGACGAACTGCAGTGCCTTGCCGTCTCCCAGGGGAAGCGCCGACTTGAATGAGAACGTCCCCACCGAAAAGTCATCGTTTTCGATCTGCTCGTCGATGTCGAAGTAGGATCCGGACAAGGACCAGTCGATCCCACCCAACTTGCCTCCGGACTGAAAGCCGGCTCGACCGGAGCCGAAGTTGCCCAGCGCCCCTTCCACGGAGAAGTGGGGCACGTCTCCTCCGCCTCGGGTGAGGATGTTGATGACTCCGCCAATCCCCTCCGAACCGTACAGGGAGGACATCGGCCCGCGAACGATCTCGATCTGCTCGACGTTGTCCGTGCTCAGGGTTGAGAAGTCGACCGCGCCCCCGAGCAGGTTGGTGGGATCGTTCACCGGAACCCCGTCTATCATGACCAGGGTGAAGTTGGCTTCGCCTCCCCGCAGGGATATCGTCGTCAACCCGCCCCGCCCCCCGGTCTGAGACAAATAGAGAAACGGGACCTGGCGCAGCAGGTCGGCCATGCTTTCGGCCCGGCTGTTTTCCACGAACTCTCTGGTGAGGATGGTCACCGAGGCCGAACTGGCCGAGAGCGGAATGGCCTCGGCCGAGACCGTGACCACGATCGGATCGGGCTGAAGGGAGGGAGATTGTGCCGGGGCCGGACCCTGGCAGAGGCCGTTCGCGGCCGGGAGCAGGAGCGCCGCCGCCATGGCCAGCCGTCCGGACCTGAATCCGTGCCGCGCCAGGATTGAAAGAAGGCTCTGCAACAGCATGGCGGTAGTGGCTTGAATCCCACAAATCATGGTCGCACCTCGGCTTACGTCGCCGACCTCTTCCGTGAGAACTCCTGCAAAATTGGGAGAGCATCCACCCGAGGCAGTCCAACCGCCCCATTTGCATCCTGCACATAGGCTACCCGCCGCATTCCATTGAGGACACAGGAGACGCCCTCGAGATTCAGCAGGAGGCTCATGGCGATCTGACTCAGCGAAGCCCGGGTCTCCGGATACCCGCACGCCTCCAGCAGGCTCCGGATCCGGTCGGACTCTTCCTGCTGCTGAGACAGCGTAAAGTGCTCCAGATCTTCCAGAACGGTTCGAATGGCCTGAAAGTACCGCTCCCGCCATTCTTCCCAAAAGGCCTCGCCCTGACCAACTTTTTGGCAATCCTGGATCCACTGCTGAAGGGGAGGAGCCACATGCCTCTCCACCACCCAGTCCCAGTCGGAGGCGGCGCGCACCTGGGGAGCGATCCGGAGGATCAATCCGGCCAGGCCAAAGTCGGGGCCGCCAAGCAAGGGAACTTCCAGTCGGTCGGCCAACGACTGTTCCAACTGGCGCAGCGGGCCGACCAGCAGTTCGAGATCCTTCGGGCCGCCTGCCGCCCGACCCTGCCCGGGGAAATCGGACAGTCGAAACATCCGATTCTCGGAGAAGGCGTTGAGGGGGCGATTGATGAGCACCCCCAGTCCTTCCCGCCGGCAGAATTCGAGGGCGGTCAGACCGTCGTTGTTGGGCTCCAGGGCCCCGCCGCTTTCGTAGAGATTGAGCGGAAGCTGAACCACTCGGAAGCGATGGCCCGAGGAAATCCTTTCCGCCTGGCGGAGACACCGCTGGACGCTGGTCATGGTCGGATCGGCGGTGGACAGGCCGTAATGGTTGGAGCTGATTCCGTACCAGCCTATTCGACCCTCCCTGGCCTGGTCCTCGAGATAATCGAAGGCCTGTCCGATGCGGCGGTAGAACTCCTGGTGGTCCTGAGGTGTCGGGGTGTGGTGGTGGGCCTGGTGGCTGAGAAAGTATTCCGGATTGTGCAGCAGAAACACGTCCACCCGATCCCGCTTCAGACGCCGGCAGGAAGCCCTGAGCTGGGTCTCCAGGAACCGGGGGTGGATGCAGTGCCAGATCCCCTCGCCGTACTCCACCACCTCCGGAAAGGATTGTTGTTGGGCCAGGGTCATGTTCTGACCCTGAATGTAGCCGGCCTTGGTGACCACCACCGCCCCGGAAGCCCCGTTCCCGGAAAGAACCTTGCCCACCAGCGATTCCGACCGGCCGTCGGTGTAGTTGGCGCTGGTGTCGATCAGGTTCCCTCCCCGCCCCAGGTACTCCCGAAGCGCGGCTTCGTGTTCTGCGACCCCCTCGGCGATGCGATAGCAGCCGAATCCCAGAGGATGACACCGGATATCGGTATCCCCCAGGGGGCGAAAGTACTCAGGAAGAGGATGGCTCACGGATGGAGACCTCGTTTGGAACTGCAATTGTCAGAGGTGGATAGCCCGGCCAAAGGCGGCCGCGCCGGCTTCATGAACGGCTTCACCCAGCGTGGGATGGGCCTGGATGGTGGCCTCGAGGTCTTCGAAGGTGGCTCCCAGCGTCATGGCCAACCCAAGCTGTCCGATCAGCTCGGTGGCCTCGGAGCCGATCAGGTGAGCCCCCAATAGTTCCCCGTCAGCTTCGCCGAAAATCAGCTTCACAAACCCCTCGCTCTCCCCAACCGCCAGGGCCTTGCCATTGGCCCTGAAGGGGTACCTGCCGACGCGAAAGGGCTCGCCCGAGTCCCTGGCGGCCCGTTCGGTGAGCCCGACGCTGGCGACCTGCGGGTTGCAGTAGGTGCAGCTCGGATAGTGGGGGAGCGGCCTGGGCTTCCCGTTCCCGAAAAGACCCTCGACGGCCTGAACGGCCTGGTAGCTGGCCACATGAGCCAACCAGGGCGGCCCAATCACATCCCCGGCGGCATAGACGCCCTCTACCGAGGTCCGATAGTTGCCGTCCACCTTGATAAAGCCCCGATCGGTTTCGAGTTCCAGCCCGGGTGGCAGAAGCGCATCCACCCCCACGGCCACCAGCACCACCTCAGCCTCCACTCTGCCGGTAGTTTCACCACCGAAGCTCACCTGAACACCGTATTGAGTCGCCACCCCCTCTTCCACCCGGGTGGAAGTGTGAACCTCGATGCCCTGCCGGCTGAAGGACCGGGCCAGGGCTAGGGACACTTCCTCGTCTTCGACCGGAAGCAGACGCGGCATCATTTCCAGCAAGGTGACACGGGTGCCGAAGGCGTTGTAGAAGTAGGCGAACTCCACCCCGATGGCCCCGGCCCCAATGATCACCATGGATGCCGGAGGCGCGTTCAACGCCAAGGCCTCCTTGCTTCCGATGACCCTCTTTCCATCGAAGGGCAGACCCGGCAGGGAGCGGGGGCGAACCCCGGTGCTGACCATGACGCGAGCAGCCTCCAGACGACGCCTGGAGCCGTCGGAGAGTTCCGCGGTGACCAGACCCGGCTCGGCCAGCTCCGCCTTGCCCACCAGGTAGTCGACCCGGTTTTTCCGGAACAGGTAAGCGACGCCTCCGGCAAGCTGATCAGCCACCTTTCGGCTTCTTCCCATGATCCCGGACCACTCAAAGGACAATCCCTCGAACTTCAGGCCAAAGTCCCCGGCCCGGTTTTTCAGAAGCCGATAGAGCTCGGCGTTCCGCAGCAGCGACTTGCTGGGAATGCATCCCCAGTTCAGGCAGGTCCCCCCGGCCCGGTCCATCTCGACGCAAGCCACCCTCTTGCCCAACTGCGCAGCCCGAATGGCGCCCACGTATCCCGCGGGGCCGCCTCCAATCACAACCAGGTCGTAGCGCTCAGGCATCGTGAGTCTTTCGAGATCGATGAACCATGTGGATGGCTTCGGTTGATGAAAGGCATTCCGGGGGATTTAGCCGGACCCGACCGCAATTGCCCGCAGGTGCGGCTCCCGCCACGGAGATCCAGGCTGGGCGGCTCGACCTCGGACTACAGCAGCAGCAATGCCGGTTGCTGGAGCAGCCTCCGAATCCGGCCAAGGAATTCGGCGGCCACGGCGCCGTCGACCACCCGGTGATCGCAACTCAAGGTCAGGTTGAGCCGATGACCCGGCCGAATGCGATCGTCCTTGTCGACCACCGGCTTCTTGACGATGGCGCCCACTCCCAGAATGGCTGCCTGGGGGGGATCGATGATGGCCTGGAAGCTGTCAATGCCCCTGGCGCCGAGGTTTGAAACGGTAAAGGTGCCGCCGCGATACTCATCGGGGTTCAACCGCTGGCTGCGCGCTCTTTCGATCAGATCCCCGGCCTCCCGGCTGATCTGTCGCAGGCTCTTGGATTCGGCGCTTCGGATCACCGGCGTCAACAACCCCTCTTCCAGGCTGACCGCAAACTCCAGGTCCACCTGACCATGGCGAAGAATGCCCTCCGGGGTAAAGGAAGCATTGAGTTGCGGCACCCGGGTCAGGGCCGCGGCCGCCGCCTTCAACACCATGTCATTGAGACTCAGCCTGCCTCCACCCCACTCCTCCAAGTCGGAGTTGACCTGACCCTGCAACTCCAGCAGGGGTTCGGCATCGATCTCCACCTGCAGATAGAAATGGGGAATCCGGGTCTTGCTCTCCACCATGCGTTCAGCGATGAGCTGCCGCATGGAACTTAGCGGAACCCGGTGGCTTCCGGCCGCGGGGGGGTGGTCCGAAGATGCTCCGGCGCTGCCGGCAGCCAGAACGTCTCGATAGAGAACGCGGCCCGAAGGTCCGGAACCCTCCACGCCGGCCAGGTCCAGATTCATCTCCTCGGCGGCTTTTCGAGCCCGGGGCGAGGCTTTGACCCTCCCTGAAGGAGCCGCTCCGCCGGCAGCCTGTCCAGGCGCCTGGGAAGACGTGATTGCCGCGGCGGCCGCGGAACCTTCGGCCGGACCTCCCTGCAAGCCGGACCTCTCCCCGACCGGCGAGGCCGTGGCGGATTGCGATAGTCGGCCGATGGATGCGCCTTCCCCCGATTGGTCTCCGGCATCGATCGCAGCCATGGGTTGACCGACGGAGGCCCTTTGGCCTTCCTCAACGTAGATTTCCGACAGAACGCCGTCCTCGAGGGACTCCATCTCCATGGTGGCCTTGTCGGTCTCGATCTCCGCCACCACCTCTCCCTTGGCCACCGTCTCTCCGATACTCTTGAGCCAACGCACCACCACGCCGTCTTCCATGGTGTCACTGAGTTTCGGCATGGTGATCTCAGCCATGGCTGGTACCGGGGTTCAGTCCTGACCCACGACCGGGGAGCCCGTCGCTCTTCCCTATCCGCCGCCTGCCCGCGGAGCGGAAAGGTACCGGCCGGTCTTCAGTGGGCGCCACCGTATTGTACAGTAGCACTCGCTCCAAGGAACACTAAGAGAAATGGACCTCCTTGTCCGACGAGGCGCGCCCCGACTCCTCTGCAAGCCGGTGCGCTTCGCGCGCAGCGCTGGGGACGTACAGCGCTGGGGACGTTGTTGAATTACTGGAATTACTTGTAGAGAGCGCATAGGAGACGTCATTGAATCAAAGCAATTCAGCAGCAGCTGATTGAAGTAATTCCAGTAATTCAACAACGTCCCCTTTTCACACTGGCTGACAGGCGGCACCATAACCCTTCCGCAATCCGTTACGCTTCGTGTCCCTTCGTAGTCCTTCGTGCCCCTTCGTGGATTTCTCTTTTTTCCTCCGCCGACGATTCTTAAGCGGCCTCGGCCGGTTCGGGGTCCCCGGCCGCGTCCCCCTTGGTTGGACCCAGGGCATAGGGGGCCGACACCAGGAACAGAAAGACCATCAATACTTCGGAGTCTCCGAAGTTGAACTCGAACAGCCCGGCCAGGAAGAGCCCCAGCAGGCCGAGAAATCCCCCGGCATGGACGGATTTCTCCAGGGACGGAAGACTGGCCCGCCTGAAGCCTCGCCAGTGGTCCCGCCCCATTCGGAGGATGAGCCAGAGCCAGGCAAGAGCACAGGGAATGCCCCGCTCGGCCGCGAATTGAAGCAGGTTGTTGTGCATGTGGATCCAGAAGAAGCCTCCGCGTTGACGGGCCCCCGGGTCGGGATGATAGTCGAAGAAGACTTCGGAGACTCGCTGGGGACCCACCCCGAACCAGGGGTTCGCCTGCACCATCTGCACCCCCGTCTTCCAGATCTCAAGGCGGGCGGCGTTGGACGGGTGGGCCGGGTCCCAGATGCTGGCCAGCCGCTGCTGAAGGGAATCGGGCAGGCACACCACCAGAATCAGGATGCCGGCGCCGCTGACGAGCACCGTTTTCAGGGTGGGAAACCTCAGCCAGGCGGCCACCAGCAGGCCGGCCAGACTGGCGATCCAGACACTTCGTGTCAGGGTCAGGAGTAGGGTCACACCCAGGAAGCAAACGGCCAACGTCCAGAGCGTCCGGCGTTTGGGAGCGGTGAAGAGCAGGTAGCCGAGCATGGCCAGGAACACCAGCATCAGGCCCCCGCTCAAGGTCATCCAATGGCCCATGAAGCCGGTCAACCGGCCGTGGACACTCCCCAGGGAAGGCGCCACGTATTGAGCCAACGCAAAACCGGCCGCCACCAGGCCAGTGGCGAAAAGCGCCTGGAAGGCCAGACCCGCCCTGGCTCCGGAGAAATAATTGGCCACCAGCAAGATGATGGCAAACAGCCAGAACTTGTAAATGGGAGGCAAGCCGATTTCCGGTTCAGGGGAGACTGCCCAGGACGCCAGTGTGGTCCCGACAAAGAGCAGCAGAGGCAATTTGATGGGAGGGAAATGGAAGCGCTTGCGGCGATTCAGGAGGCAGTCCAGCAGGAAGCCCAGAATGGCCAGCCCCAGGAAGATCTGAGATACCGCAATGCTGATCACCGGAAAGGCGACTGCCAAGGTCGTCAGTCCGAAGACGATGGGGTCAATACGGCTCTTGAACCATTGCATGCCGGCGGAAGCGGCCACTCAGGCGACCCTCGGTATCAAAGAAATTGGGGCTTCTCGGTCATCCCGGCTGCCTACTTGCGAGCCACCACGACCTGTCGATCGAAACCCCAGCCGGTCACATCCTCGCCCCTGACCAGCCGACGCCGGCTGAAGCCGGCCGCGCCCAGGCGATCCAGAATATCGGTCCCATAGTTGCGATAGCAGAGAACGGCCGCGGAACCTCGAATGCGGTCCCCATGATATTCCGGTGGCAGCAGGTGCTCCAGCCGGCCATTGACCAGCCGGGCTCTCTCCACCGTCTTCTCGCCGCCGTCCATGGGAACGGTGAACAGGAGGACCCCGCCCGGCCTGAGCACCCGGTGCAGTTCTCGAAAGCCCTCCAGGTCACGGGGAACGTGCTCGAAGACCTCGGTCGAGGTGCAGACGTCGAAGCAGCCGTCAGGATAGGTCAGTTGTTGCACATCCTGACATTGAACCCCTGCCTTGAATTGCCCGGGCGGCACGTCATCGAAATACTCCGAAAGCGTCAGCTTGCCGGCATGACTGCGAAGATAGCCCACCAGGGGGCCTCTTGAGGACAACTCGTACACATGCCGGTGGGACAGGTCGGGGAGGACGCCCTTCAGCACGCTCACAAAGGAAAGAGTGGCCGCGCTGGAGCGGCACCTGAGACAGCGGACGGCCATTTCGTAGTCATCCAGCTTGACGAACGCGGTCCGGCCGCACAAGGGGCAATCGCCGAGCCTGACCCCGACCTTGCGCCAATTCAGCAGCGCCGCGGCTGTCCGTATCTCCCTCAACATGGTCCTGCTCTATTCGAAACAAAAGAAAAAGAGTAATCCACCAAGAGACACGAAGATCAACGAAGGGCCACTAAGGCGTTGAGGTCAACCGCGACGGGATACCAAGGTCACGAACGGATTGTCGATTCCCGATTATTTCATCCTCAAATGATCCGTCCAGCAGGGCCGGGGCCGGACTTGGCCTGAAAAACGGCCGCCGAAGGGCTACTGGAGTCGAGTGCGGCCTTTCATCGGTTTGGGGGTGTCGAAAAAATCGTCGATCACCCGGCGCGCCGACCTCAGGTCGCGGCAGCGGTTCACCTGGGTGGAAAGGTAATGCCCGAAATGGACCCACTTGTGTCCCCAAGCCAGAAACAGCCGCAGGCGAGGCAGTTGCTCGGCCGGAGCGAACCCGGCTTCCAGCCGATCGCAGAAAAACGAAAGGGCACGCTGGTATTCCCGGCCTTCTTCCTCCGCGGTCCTGGGGGCCCGCTGCCCCTCCCTTCCCCTGGGATGGGCAAACCCCAAATGCTCGGCCACCTGCCAGAAAATCCAGGGCCTGGCGGTGGCGGCCCGAGCCACCATCACGCCGTCGCAACCCGTCTGCTGCAGCATGCGCACAATATCCGAGGCCTGCTGGACATCCCCATTGCCGATGACCGGGATTCCCACGGCATCCCGCACCCTGCCGATGTACTCCCAGTTGGCCTGGCCACGCCGGTGCTGAGACTGAATTCGGGGATGGAGCGTGACCCAGTCCGCTCCAGCCTGCTCCAGCATTCTGGCAAAATCCACCAGGTACTCGGGGTCGTCCTTGAGGCCGGTCCTCATCTTCACCGAGAGCGGCAGGGAGGTGAGCCGCCGCGTCGTGCGCACCACTTCTTCCGCGTACCGGATGTCGCCCATCAGGGCCACTCCCCAGTTGTGCTTGAGGACCTTGCTGACCGGACAGCCCATGTTGATATCGATTCCGGCCGGCGAGAGGGTCATCAACTTTTGGAGCGAAGGCGCGATCCAACACTCATCGTTACCCAGCAGTTGGGGAATCAGGTCCCGCTCCCCCGCTGCTACCCGGGTCTTGGGTGTCCGGCCCACCTCCTCACCGGGCAGAATGCGGGTGGACAACATCTCCGTAAACAGCAGCGTTCCGGCATTGGCCGGAAGGTAGGTTCGAACCAGCTGGCGAAAGGCCAGGTGCGACAATCCCGCCATGGGCGCGAAGATCACCGGAAAGCTGACCCGCACCCCGTTGCCGAAAGGGACGTGAAACAGCCGGCTGTCCCGCACCCTGGCCGGCGCCGCCTCACTGGCCGGGACGGATCTCGTCTCGGGCTCTTCCACGCCGATCATGTCTTCGTGTCCCCTTCGTGGAGAACTTTCTTGTTGTGTCTATCGGTCTGAGGAACAGACGTTCTAGTGGACGGTCAGATCCATGCTGCCGATGGCTTTCAGGGCCACCTCATTCTCGGGATCGATTTCCAGCGCCTGCATGTACTCGTCCAGGGCCTTCATCTGCTCACCCTTGGCCAGGTAGATGTGCCCCAGGTTCAGGTAGGGGAAGTGCTTGGGATCGTACCGCTTGGCCTTCTTGGCTTTTTCCAGCCAATCGACGGCCTCGTCCATTTGACCCTGGCGCATCAGGTAGACGCCGATGTCGTTGTAGGGATTGCCGAACTCGGGATCGACGGCAATCGCCAGGTGGCAATCACGGATGGCCTGGTCCAGCATCCCCAGAAAAGATACGGCCCAACCCCTGTAGGTGTAGCCCTCGGCGGTTGGATGGGCGGCAACGCTGCGGTTGAACAGTCCGACCGCCGTGAGAAAGCGGCCCTTGACCAGGTGTTTGACTCCCTCTTCCCAAAGGGTGCGCGCCTGTTCTTGGTTCTGATCTTCGGAATTCATGGTTGTGGCCAGTAGGATAACCCCTCAATGGGTTTCAGACAAGCCGGGCCCCCGCCCCCGACGACGGGGCGGATCATACGAGGAAGAAACTGCCGATCGTTTTTAAAGACGAACCACCAATGGACACGAATGAACACGAATAGGGATGGACCCCCTTCAATGACCAACCGCGCCCGAATGTATCTGCGATATCGTGACCTTGATATCCCGGCGTCATGGGAGGGAGCCACCCGGGAGCGCGAGCGTCCCGCCCGCAACCTTATTGGTGCAAGCAGCCTGCGATCCAGGGGCATTCCCTCGAACAGTGCACCAAACCGGCCTTTGCAGGGTTCGCTACTATGGTGCCAAGTCCTATGCGGGCGAGACGCCCGCGCTCCCGGGTGGGCGTTCTCCCATTCACTCTTGCTCCTCAAGAGAGCGTGTCGGGTTGCCGGGCCGCAGCCCTGCCGTGCAGATCATGCGAGAGAGCCTCTTGCAATATTGGCAGTGGGACAGGTCATTTTGCCGGCAATCGTGATGTTCTGCCTATTTCAATAGTCGGGTGCGACTTGGTGAAAAAGGGGAGTTCACCACAAAAAGCACAAAAGTCACAAAACGAATTTCGTGATTCCGAGTCTTGGCAATCCGAAGTTGATCCCCATGGCGACGGGTTGACCGGATGTATGCAGATAGCGCGGAACTTGTGCGACGGGTTCGGGAGTCAACGTCTTGCAGGCTTTCAGTGTTCTGCTCTTTTTGTGTTCTTGTGCCTTTTGTGGCCATCCCCGGCAAAGGTCACGCTGCCGAATTTTGCAAAAGGCTCATCCTTGCGTCGGCTTGTGCGTCACTTGGGCTCACCGGCATTTGCTGCCGCCGCCTACGCGGCTCGACACCCATAGGCGATGTTTCCCATGGGCTGACGCCCACGGCCAAGTGCTGCCGCGGCTTCGCCGCTCTCGAGGAAGCCGGTTCAAGCAGCATATTCTCAGGTAAGTCCCGCCCCCGCCCTGGTGTGCGGATCATACGAGAGTGAAACAATCAGAAATCGACCATCCCTTTGCGAGCTTGGCATTCCGTCGCGGTCAACCTCAACGCTTTAGTGTCCCTTCGTCGTTCTTCGTGGCCCTTCGTGGATTCCTCTTTTGGGATTTTCCAAGAGATGCTCCCCGGGCATGAGCTACTCTGTCACAGGTGCCGGCTTGACCCGATATCGGCAATTCCTTTACTCTGTGTTGGCATTGGCCTGATCTCGAACCAAGGTTTTGTGACGAGGCGTCGGATGGACACGATTCAACGGCGGCAGACGGTGGCAGTCCGGGTAGGACCGGTCATGGTGGGCTACGAGTATCCGGTGGCGGTGCAGTCCATGACCAACACCGACACCGCCGATGCGGCCGCCACCGCCAGCCAGGTAGCCGCTCTGGCCCTGTCGGGCTCGGAGCTGGTTCGGATCACGGTAAACAACGATCAGGCAGCCCGGGCGGTCCCGGAGATCGCGTCCCGGCTGCGCGACCTGGGGATCGGAGTCCCGCTGATAGGGGATTTTCATTACAACGGGCATCTGCTGCTCAGCCGCTATCCCGACTGCGCCCGAACCCTGGCCAAGTACCGCATCAACCCCGGCAACGTCGGCGCCGGCAGGCACCGCGACAACAACTTCCGGCGCATGATCGAGGTGGCCAACGAAAACGCCAAGCCAGTCAGGATCGGCGTGAACTGGGGGTCGCTGGATCAGGCGCTGCTGGCCCGCCTGATGGATGAAAACGCGGCCTCCTCACAGCCGAAGGACGCCGCCGAGGTGACCCGGGACGCCATCGTCAGGAGCGGCCTGGAATCGGCCCGCTTGGCGGAAGAATACGGGATGCCTCACGACCGCATCATCCTGAGCGCCAAGGTCTCGGGAGTTCAGGACCTCATCCACGTCTACCGGGACCTGGCAGGCCGCTGCAACTATCCCCTGCACCTGGGACTGACCGAGGCGGGCATGGGGGCCAAGGGGATCGTGGCCAGCGCGGCCGCCCTGGCTGTACTGCTTCAGGAGGGAATCGGAGATACTATCAGGGTCTCCCTGACACCTGCACCCGGGGGTGACCGCACCGAAGAGGTCCAGGTCTGCCAGCAGATTCTCCAGTCCATGGGAATTCGCAGCTTTCTGCCTCAAGTGACCGCCTGCCCGGGCTGTGGCCGCACCACCAGCACTTTTTTTCAGGAGATGGCCGAGGAGATCCAGAGCTATTTGAGAGCTCAAATGCCGATCTGGAAGGATCGGTATGAGGGTGTCGAAGACCTCAAGGTTGCGGTCATGGGCTGCATCGTCAACGGCCCCGGGGAATCCAAACACGCCCATATCGGCATTTCCCTTCCGGGAACGGGAGAAGACCCCAAGGCGCCCGTGTTTGTCGACGGTCAACTCAAGACCACCCTGCGCGGCGCAGGACTGGTGGCCGAGTTTCTGGAACTCATCGATGAATACGTAGACTCGCACTACTCCAGGAAAGACGCCGCGCTTCCGGTGGTTCAAGAGCCCGGCAGCTAGGCCCCATGACTTCCCGGGTCGCCGCTTGGTAGCGAAATAGCTCATTGAGCCTTTTGCAAGATTCCGCAGCCAACGGTTTTATGGAGGCTCGGAACAGGTTTTGATTAACATGGATGCACAGGATGCACAGGATTTTTTCAGGAAACGGCTAGCTGGTAATCCTGAGCATCCGCAAATCCGCACACGATCATTGCCGGAGCCGGCTTCTCGTGCAGCAGCGTCCCGTCCTGGTTATCCTGTGCATCCTGTGCATCCATGTTTATTTTGAGCCTTTTGCAAATATCGCCATCGGGAATGACATTGAGGCGGCACAGGTGATGTGCTGCAGGCTCCGGGATTCACCACGATAAGCACAAGAGACAACAGAAACCACAAAAAGCACAAAAGGCACAAAACGAGTTTCTTGATTTCGAGTCTTGCCGAGCGGATCTTTCTTTTTGTGTTTTTGTGCCTTTTGTGGCCATTGAGCTTCAGACGGCAAACCGGTTCAGTGTCACCGGATCCTTGAGGGACTCGGGAGGAAAAACCCTCGATCCGAATAAGGATCGCCCGACGACGAATTTTGCAAAAGGCTCCATTTTCTTTGGGTTTTTCTTCGTGGCCCTTGGTGGATATCTTTTTTCCTTCGCATCCCTTCGTGGATTGAGAACCGACGTTTCCAACCCCCCGGGTGAGATATGCGGGCGAGTTCTCCAATCTCCGTAGCGGTCCTGCTGGCAGCCTGGATTCCGGCCTTCCCCGGATCGTCCCAACTCTATTCCTCCGACCTGAGGAACCCTTCCGAAGTCATTCCCGGCGGCGAGACCCTGGTCTACGAGGTCCGTTGGGATCCCCCGGCCTGGCTGTTCTTTATCCCCACCATCAGCGCCGGCGAGATGACCCTCAAATTCGAGAAGAGAGTTGACGACCGGGGGCAGCCCATGTTCAGGATCACGGCGGATGCGGTCTCTGCCGGAGTGCTGCCCAGGCTGACGGGCATCACCGTCAAGGACCATTTCGAGTCGCTGGTGGCGGCCGAGGGATTTTGCTCCAATCGATTCACCAAGATCACACGGGAAGGCAGGCGGCACCGGGACGTAGTGCTGACCTTCGACCAGGCGGCACGCCGGGGCCGCTACCTCGCCTATGACGCGGCCCAAAAGCCACCCAGGGAGTTGAAGAATGAGGAACTGGAGGACCTCCCCCCCTGCGTCCAGGACTTCCTGTCGGCCATATACCGCACGCGACTACGGGGACTCCGGGTGGGAGAAAACTATCCACTGCACGTGAGCGACAACGGAGTGGTCAAGGAAGTCGACATCCGGGCGGTGAGGCGCGAGCAGGTGGAGGCCATTGCGGGGACCTGGTCCGCCATCAGGATCGACACCGTTTCGGTGGGAGGGCTCTTCAAGGGGGGAGGAAGCTTTGTGCTCTGGTTCAGCGATGACGGAGCCAGCATCCCCGTCAAGTACGAGGCACAGGTCAAGTTCGGCAAGCTCTTCGGCACCATCAAGCACATGGAGGGCGCCGCGGCCAAGCGGGTCGATCCGCCCACCGTGAAAGCGCGGGCGCCAACCGCAAGGCTACACCAGCTCCTCGATGGGCGTTCCGGTCTCGTCGTTGATGGAGTTGGCAATCTTGAGCGGACGGCCAATGGGATGCATGTACTCCTTGGTCCAATCGATGCCGAAGGCCTTGTAGATGGTCGCCAGCAGGTCCCCGACGGTCACCATCCGATCGGCCACATAGGCCCCGCGCTCGTCGCTGGATCCGATCACCTGGCCGCCTCGGATTCCGCCGCCGCCCAGCGCCACCGAGAAGCAATGGCACCAGTGATCCCGGCCGCCGCCTACATTGAGGTCATGGGTCCGGCCGAACTCCCCCGTCACCACCACCACCGTTGACTCCAGCAGGCCTCTCTGCTCGAGGTCCTCCAGCAGCGCCGACAGCGTCCGGTCCACCACCGGCACCAGGTAGTCGCGATGCTGGTAATCGTTGCCGAAGTGGGTGTCCCAGTCGCGACCCGTCTCGGGCCTGTTCAGATCCAGGGCCGTCACGAAGCGGCTGCCCGCCTCCACCATGCGCCGCGCGATCAGCACACTCTGGCCAAAGGTGTTGCGGCCATAGGCATCCCGGGTCGCCTCCGACTCCTTGGAGAGGTCGAAGGCCTCGCGGACAGCCGGCGACAGGATCATGTTCCAGGCCTGGGCCCGAAAGGCATCCATGCTGGCATGCTCGGCCCTTTCCACCTTCTGCCGGTAGAGCTGGTCCACCACCCCCAGGAAGGTGCGCCGCGACTCCATGCGCTCCACCGTGAGCCAGTCCGGCAAGCTCAGGTCGGGCACCTCGAACCCCTGGTCGTTGGGATCGGGAATCTCCAGGGGTTCATATTGGGCTCCCAGAAAGTGAGCCTTGTAATAGTTCCTGTATCCCGGATGGATCTTGGGGACGATGATATTGGCCGGCACACCCTTGCGCGGCCCCATCTCCTTGGTGATGATGGAGCTGAAGGCCGGAAATTTCATGGAGGGGTTGGGCCGATGCCCGGTCATGACATAGTGGTGCCCCATGCCGTGGTTGTTCTCCTCGGTATGCATGGAGCGAATGACCGCCAGCTTGTCCATGTGCCTGGCCGAGCGGGGCAGAAGTTCAGAGATCTGAATGCCCGGCACGTTGGTGGAGATGGGCTTGAAGGAGCTGTTGGCCTTGGGGTCCCACATGTCGATGTGGCTGGGACCTCCGTTGAGCCAGAGCAGAATGCAAGCCTGAGCCTTGCCCGGCAGAGCCGTGCCGCTCGAGGCCACCAGCGGAGCCGCCTGCAGGTAACGGCTCAGGTTCATTCCCATGAAGCTCAGGGCGCCTACCCGCAGCATGGAACGGCGGCTGAGATCGGCTCCGTCGACTATCCAACGACTTGGCTTTTTCATGGAACTACCTCGTTATCGGTGCCTCAGTGGTTTTCCGCGAACTCCCGGGAAGTGATCAATGCCCACAGCAGGTCTTCCAGGGCCTCCCCGCGTTGGGGGTGGGAGCGAGCCAGCGCCGTCAGCCGGTCCAGCTCCTCGTCCGCAGGATAGCGGGAGAGAGTGGCCAGGTAGAGATCCTCGATCACCTCCCGGTCAGACGCTCGACGGCTGAGCAACGTCTCCAGGCGCCCTCCCGGCTGGCCAAGTTTCTGGTTGTAGGTCGAGCCGACCAGGATGTGCAGGGCTTGGCTGAGATTGGCCTTGTTGTCCCGTCCCCCCACCGAATCCCGCTGAGGCCGGCCATAGATGTCCAGGAACCGGGATCGGTAGCTGGCGGGAAACTTCAGATTGATGGCCCGTGTTCCCGGGGCCGCGGTTTCGTAGGCGTAGATTTCTCCGCCGGGGGGCACGAAATCCTGGGGGACGCCGGTCGCGGTCGAAATGGCATCCAACAGCACTTCTGCTTCGATAGGTCGAGGCAGTGCGTGGGAGTAATTGATGCGGTCCTCGCGATTCCCCGGATTGGTCCGGCTGGAGAGCTGATAGGTCCTGGACAGGACGATTCGCCGGATCAGGTGCTTGAGGTCGTAGCCGTGCTCGCGAAAATCCTCGGCCAGCCGATTCAGCAGCCGGGGATGGGTGGCCGGATTCCCCAAACGGAAATCATCCACCGGTTCCACCAACCCTCTTCCAAAGAAGTGGCCCCAGTAACGATTGACCGTCGCCCTGGCAAAGTCCGGATGGTCCGTCATCCAGCGAGCCAGCTCCAGGCGCTGATCGGTTCTGGAAGCGGGAGCCAGGACAGTTCCGTCCAGGAAGGCGGGTTCTACCCGGGTCCTGTTCCGGGGATGGGTGACCTGCTTGAAGACCAGCGAAGTCTGTCCCATCTCCCCGTAGTCCTGCTCCTGTCCCGCCGGATCGTCAAAGACGACCTGGTTCGACCCGCTCCCGATGTTGGTGGCTCGACCGAAGAAGGCGGCCAGCCCCCAGAACTGGTTTTGGGTCCACAGATCGTAGGGATGGTTGTGGCACTGGGCGCAATCCATGCGGCGGCCGAAGAAGACCCGGAACTGCTCGGCCACCACCCGTTCCACGTTGGCGCCAGCCCGAATGAGGTGTTTGGAAGCCCCATCGGCTCCCTGGGCGGCAATCCTCTCCTGGGCGACCAGATCGTAAGGCTTGTTGGCGGCCAGACTCTGGCGTACCCACTCCCAGTAGTCGTAGGCGGAAGGCCGGACCCGGAAGAGATCCGACCAGCGGAAGGTCCAAAAGTCAACGTATTCGGAGGAATCGAGCAGGACTTCCACCAGCTTCTCCCGCTTTTCCGGATCGCGGCTGGCCAGGAACTCCCGGACCCGCTCGGGAGGCGGCAGGGTTCCCGTTACGTCCAGACAGACCCGACGCAGAAACTCGGCATCGTCAGCCGGCGGAGAGGGGAGGATGTGAAATCGCTCCAGCTTGTCGAAGATCTCCTCGTCGACAAGATTGTTCCGCGCCACCCGGGGGAAACGGTCCAGGGTCCGGCGGATCACGCCGAAGCGGGCGTGGCCCACCTTGCCTGCGGCCCGAACCAGGACCACGGCTTCGCCAACCCGCCTTCCCTGCACCCGCCCGCCGGGGCTCACCTCCAACACTTCCCGATCCAACGATTCAAAGCGAACCTGCTCGGTTAGGTCTTCGCTGCGGCCGTCGGAGAAGTAAGCCGTGACCAGCATCTGGTAGCCGCCGTCCTCAAGCACCACCGCCTCTTCCGGAAAGACCTCCAGCCGCCAGATGACCGGATCCGTCCCCGCGGCCCGGCCATAGGGTGCACCGGCTCGAATCCAGCTATGGATCGTCCGGTAATCGGTGGAACCTTTTTCAAACCGCATCCCCCCGCCATGGGGTTGCTCCAGAGTCGGCTTCAGCAGGAAGAGGCTCTTGTCTGGATCCTTGAGGTCGATGCGGGGATTTCGGGCACCGCGGGGCTTGTCGGTGAGAACCTGGTAGCCTCCGCCCCGCACAATCCAATCGTAATCTTCGGCGGGATGCATGGCATTGGAGGAGAGTCGAAACCCGCCCCGGCCCTTCACGCCTCCGTGACAACTACTGCCATTGCAACCCTGCCTGGTCAGTATTCTGGCGATGTCGGTGGCAAAGCTGACCTGTTCCCTCCTTCCGGAGTGGCTGATGCGGACCGTGGCCAGGGCGCTCCGGCCGCCCAGCGACGCCCGGAGGGCGGTCTCTCCATCGGAAACCGAAACCACCTTGCCTCGCGGACCCAGCCTGGCTACGTCGTGGTGGGAAATCGACAGGCTTGCCTGCGCCGTTACCTCCCGCTCCAGGCCGTCGCCACCCGTCGCCAGCACCAGAAAGCGCTGGCCGGCGCCGGCACCTTCAAGCAACACTTGCTCCGGCACCAGCCGCAGGGAAACGATCCCGGAGGAGGACGGTTGATCCTCGGCCAAGGCGCGGCCGGCAACGAGCGCTCCGAGCAAACCGACCGCCACGCCCAAGGATCCGGCAATGAGGATCGACCGGAACAGCTGAATCCGCCTGGCTGGCGCCATGATCATCGTAACCGCCTTGCCTGAACCAAACGCTGCGCCTGGTGGCGGGAATCCGGTCCAAAGTCAAGCATGAGTCGAGGGTTTATTGACATGGATGGACAGGATATACAGGATTATTGGACGAGAGTTTCCACCGCCTTGCGCTCAACCATCGCCCCGGTTTCAACCAGGATTCCAAATCCCGCTCCCAAGCTCCTGGAACCCCTCGAAGACGGACCCGACCATTGAGCGAATCCGCTCCCTGTGCGGCATCGTCTCGTCCTGATTATCCTGTGCATCCTGTCTATCCATGTTCAATAGTCCGTGAATCCGGATTCACGGGACAGGGTCCTTGTTCCCGATAGGCCATGAAGCTCCGTTGTTTCACCCTCGAATGATCCACCCCGTCGAATGAACCGGGGACGTGGCTAATCTCCCGCTGCGATTTGACTGACCGTCTTGGGAATTACCGGGTCGACCACCGTCAGGAAGAGATCCTTCAAGGGAAAGGGTTGACCTGGCCGCCCCTCCGCTACCACCCGGGCAACCAATCTCACCGGATGAGGGCGCAAGCGACCCGGAGTGTCTCCCTCCGCCAAAAGCGTCAAGGATACTTCCTGCTTCCGCGGGAAAAACCGGTCCGGATGGACTTCGTTCCGCGTGCGTCTGGGATTCCCCGATTCTTGCTCCGGGACGACTGTCGGGAGCACTTGAACCCCCGGGGGCAGATTCTCCAGATGCAGCGTCACCATCTGATCCAACCCCTCTTCCCTCTCCAGGGTCAGCTTGAGGGTTCTGGCTTCACCCGGAACCAGGTTGATGGGGTCTCCGCCCGCCAAGCTCACCTCGCCGATGTGGGGCACCTGAGGACGAACCAGCACCCGGTAGGTGAATCCATTCCCTCCTCGCCGGGAGGTCAGGTCCCTGAGCCGCAAAATGTAGTCGCCCGCTTCCTCGAAGGTAAAGATCGTCTTGGACTGGAGAAACCTCTGCCAGTAGGCGGAATTGTTCTCCACGTTTCGATAGATATTGGAGCAGACGGCTTTTCCGGAGGCATCCAGCACCTCCAGCCAAGGGCTCAGCTCCGGGAACATCCGGTCCACGGTCTGGATCTCGAAGGCGACTCTCTGCCCTGCCTGCACCGAAAAACGGAAGTGGTCGAGGTCCCCAGGAGCGTCAATTCTCCCCTCGAGCATGACGGGAAGGGAAATGGCTGAAGCTGAATCCGGCGTCTCGTCGGGTTCGGATTCCACCAGGGAAGGATACCGGGCCAGGGGCGCAGTCTGATCGCCGGGGCCGGCACTGGACCGGTCTGGCTGATCCGTACCCTCTCCCACAGGAGTCGTAGCGGGGTTGCCGTCAGGTTCAGCGAAGGCGCGGGACCGGAGTTGTTGGCGCCGGCCGGGATGGATCTCCCGACCAAAGCCTCTCTCCCGCCAATCGAGAAGGGGGGCGTCATGGGCCGGACGGTAACGGGTCCAGTGGTCCTGACCTTGCCGGGGACTTGACCCGACCGGAGCGATCCGCAATTGATAGTTGTGGCCGGGACCCCCTTTTTGAGCCAGGCTTCCGACGGCAACCAGGTAACGGCCCGGTTTGCCGAAGCGGTGCCGCAGCCGGGGCCTCAGGATCCCGCCTTCTTTCGGCAGGAGGAAGATCGTCGATTCGACGCGGGTTTCCAGGCGCCGGGCCTCACCCTGAAACCAACCCTGGGAAGATTGGTAGAGAATCAACTCGGGGTCCCGCAGGTGAATGGGAGAGCCCGACAGGATTCCACCGGCAACCAGGACTTCGAACTGCAGTTCCTGGTTCTCAAGCACCTCGAAGGCATAGAAATCCACCTCCCCGTTCCGGCCGATCCTGCCGTTGAGATTGGCCGGCAACTCCAGCATCGGAGCACTGTCGGGGTCGTGATGGGGGCCCGGCTGTTCCCGCGCGGCCTTCCCGTCGCTGACCACCAGCGTCACCGGCCCCGACAGGCCCCACTCGGTGAGGAGTCGGAGGGAGTGAGCACCTGCCGCCGCATCCTCTGCGATATCGACCTGGATCCACACCTCCTGTCCCGGGGAGTAGGTCTTCTTCGAGAACCTGGCCTTTTCCAGCTCGATCTCCTTGACCGCCGTCACTTTGGCAGTCAAGCGATCGCAATCCAACCAGACGGACCGAATCCCCTCCAGATCTTCTCCGCGCAGCCGGAATTCCAGGGAGGAGCCCGGGTGACCGCCCATGGGCGTCATCGAGAGCAGTTTCGGATTTCTTTTCCGATTCTCCGGGGCCTCATTGGCCCAAAGCCCCCCGGCGGTCAGCACCAGCACCAAAGAGAGCAACCCTGCGACCCGCTTCACTCCAACCATCCTCGTCACCCGGGAAGAGTAGCCCAACGGCCTACGCCCACGGTTACAGGCGGACACCGCATTCACAGCTTGGCGAAAACCCCGGGCTGACGCCCGGGGGAATATCTATTGGAACTGGGAAGTAGGAAAGGAACGGGCGGAAGATGCGACGGTGAGAGAAACGATCCGCGCACACCCTCACCGGGACAGGCCGGACTCCGCGCTCGCCTGACCCTGGCTAGACCAGCTCGTGAACCGGATGGCCCTGCTTGTCCCCGATGGAATTGGCGATGTAGAGGGGCCGACCGTCCAGACCGGTATAGGTCTTGGTCCAATCCACTCCCAAGGCCTTGTAAACCGTGGCGAAGAGATCACCGATGGTCACCTTGCGCTCGGCCACGTAGGCTCCGCGTTCGTCGCTGGCGCCCACGATCTGGCCGCCCTTGATTCCGCCACCTCCCAACACCATCGACCAGCAATGAGCCCAGTGATCCCGACCGGCTCTGGCGTTGATTTTCGGAGTTCGCCCGAATTCACCCATGGCCATGACCACCGTCGTCTCCAGCAGGCCTCTTTCCTCCAATTCGGTCAGCAAGGTGGAGAGCGCCTGATCGAAGCGGGGGGCCAGGTTTTCCGACAGCTTCTTGTCGTTGTCGAAATGGATGTCCCACTCGCTGTGGTTGAAGCCCTCGGCGGTCACGAAGCGGCAGCCCGCCTCCACCAGGCGGCGAGCCAGCAGAACCGACTGTCCAAAGCGTGTCTTGCCGTAGGCTTCCCGTACCCGGTCCGGCTCCGCCGAAAGGTCAAAGGCCTTCTTGACGTTGGGCGAGAGGATCATTCTCAGGGCCTGCTCCTGATAGGTGTCCATCTTGGCGAACCGGGCAAACTCCTCCTGCTGCCGGTACTGGTGATCGACCACCTTCAGAAAGGATTGACGGTCCTGGAGCAGATCCGGGGAGAGAGACTTGGGCAAGGTCAGATCGGGAATCTTGAAGTCTTCCTTGCTGGGATCGGGAACGATCATGGGGTTGTACTGGGGCCCCATGTTCCCCGCCATGTAGGAGTGCCCGTAGGAGAGAGGCGGAGTGACCACGTAGGGCGGGATATTGTGTCGCCCGCCGAGCTCTCGGGAGACGATCGATCCCAGGCTGGGAAAACGGAAGGCCGGGCTGGGGCGATGTCCGGTCATCCCATAGTAGGTGCCTTCGGGATGATTCCCCTCCTCGCTGTGCATGGAGCGGATGATGGACAACTTGTCCATCTGCCGCGCCACTCGGGGAAGCGTCTCGGAGATCTGAATCCCGGCCACGTTGGTTGAGATGGGTTTGAAATTGCTGTTGGTCTTGGGATCCCACATGTCCATGTGGGGCGGACCGCCGGAGAGCCAGATGAGAATGACCGACTCGGCCTTCTTGCGCGCACCGGTGCCTGTGTCGGCCAGCGTGTCGGCCAGTCTGAAGTAATCGCTCAGCGTAATGCCGAGGAACGTCAGGCCGCCCACCCTCAGGAACTGGCGCCGCTCAAAGCTACCTCCGGTACAGGAAAAACATTCCGGCAGGTTCATCACGATCCCCCAATGCCGATGCTTGAAAAGGGGTTACGGCTGAGCTGCCCCAACCCCCGGATTCTTATAGAGTTTGCCAACCCCAAATTATTAATGATTGTGTGAAAATTGTCGAGAACTAATTAGACCCCAAGTCAGGCTCTCGATGGCTTCTCTTCGAGGGCGCTCGGCGATCATTTCTTCCAACCGCGTCCGCTCCTCGGCAGTGGGAAACCGTGACAGGGCAGACAGATAGAGCTCCTCCACGATTTCTCCGTCTCCCGCTCCGCTCCGGATCAGCCGGTCCACCCGCCCGCCTTCCCTCGCCAGCTTTTCGGTAAAGGTCTTCCCCGTCAACATGTGCAAGGCCTGGGCCAGGGCGGGCTCGGGCTTGCCTTCGGGAAGCGTCTTGCGCTCATTGCGTTCAAAGACCTCCATGAACTGGGAGGGCATGTCCGGCATCAGAGCAATGGCCCGCGTTCCCGCGGCAAAACCCCGATCGCCGCTGGCGAACTTCTCGGGAACCTCGGTCACCTGCGAGATGGCATCCAGCAGCACCGCAGCCGGCAGCGGCTTGGGCAGCGCGTGAGAGAAGTTCAAACGATCGCCCCGGTTGGTCTCGTTGGGGATGCCCGACAGTTGGTAGGTCCTGGACTGGACGATCACCCGCATCAGGTGTTTCACGTCATGGCCGTTGGCCCGGAAGTCCTCGGCCAGGGCTTTCAGCAACTCCGGGTGGGTGGGTGGATTGGTGGAGCGGAAGTCGTCCACGGGATCCACGATGCCCTTGCCCAGGAACCAGTCCCAGACGCGATTGACAAAGGCTTCGGCGAAATAGGGGTGGGACACGATCCACCGGGCCAGCTTCATCCGCAAATCGGTTCGCTCGCCTTCCGGCAAATCGCGCCCATCCAGAAAACGCGGCTGGACTACCTTCTTGGTCCTGGGATGAACCACCCGATCCTTGAGCGCGGGGTCGTCCACCAGCAGGGAGTCGTCCATGACAGAGTCACGCAGATCCACCATCCGGCCGTAAAAGGCGGCCATCCCCCAAAACTGATCCTGGCTCCAGGCTTCGAAGGGATGGTTGTGGCAGCGGGCGCAGTCCAGCCGCCGGGCCAGGTAGATCCTCACCTGCTCGGCAATCATTTCCTCCGGGGGAATGATGAACCGCAACTGGTAGAAAAAGCGGGAAGGCCCGTCGTAACCCTGAGCCGCAATCCTGTCCACCGCCAACTGGTCGTAAGGTTTGTTGATGGCGATGCTCTGTTTCAACCACTCCCCGTAGAGCTGGGTATCCTTGCCCAACTGGGTGGCGCCGCCATACCAGCGGAAGATCTCCCCGTACCGGAAGAATAGAAACTCCCCGAACTCGGGTGAATTCAGCAGGACCTCGATGATCCGGTTACGCTTGTCGGGATCCTTGGAAGCCAGGAATTCGCGGACCCGGTTGGGGGGCGGCAAGGTGCCGGTCAGGTCCAGACAGATGCGCCGGAGAAACTCGGCATCGCTGGAGAGCTCCGAGGGAACGATGTTGAATTTTTTCAGCTTGGCGAAGACATGCCGGTCGATGAAGTTGCTTTCCGGCACCTCGGGATAGCTGGGCAGGGGATTGGCGATCACGCCGAAACGGACGGCGGCGGCCCGGCCCGGCGCTCGAATCAGGACACTGGTCTCCCCGGTCTTGTGGGCCTCCACCAAACCCCCTTCGTCCACGTCCACCACCGACCGGTTGATGGACTCGTAGACGACCTGTTGGGTGACATCCTCTCTCCGGCCGTCACTGAGCTGGGCCGTCACCAGAATCTGCTGTTTGCCCTCGAGACCCAACACGTTTTCCCGGGGATAGACCTCCAGGCTCTCGATCTGGATGTTCTCGGATTCACCTTCCTCACCGTAAGGGGCTCCCGACTGGATCCACTGGAGGATCCTGGCGTACTGGGGGGAGTCGGGACCGAATCGCAGCCCACCTCCGTGTGGTACCTGGAGGGTCGCCTTGAGCAGAATCAGGCTCTGTTTCGGATCCTTCAGATTCACCCGCGGATGGGGAGGTTCCTCCGTCTCGGCGGTGAGGACTTCGAACTTCCCTCCCTCCACGATCCACTTGTAGTCGTCGCGCGGATAGGTAGCGTTGGTGGAGAGCTTGAAACCGCCCTGTCCGGGAACGGCGCCGTGGCAGGTGGTGTTGTTGCAACCCTGTTGGGTCAACAGCGACCCGATATCCCGGGGAAAGCTGAAGGGGCGCTTCTCCTGGGATCCCCGAATGGCGATGGAGCTGGTGGCTTCCCGACCCGCTACCCGGGCCGTAAGGACCAGGTCGCCGTCCTCAAGCGGTTGGATGCGGCTGTGAGCGGCGAACCGGATCAGACCGTGCTTGGAGCCGGAAAACTCGGCCTGCGCGGTGAGGTCGCGCTCCAGGCCGTCCGAAAACTTTCCCATCACCAGAAACTGCTGGGAGGCATCGCTCCCCTGGAGCCGGACCTCGGAGGGCACCAGGCGGATCGAAGACAGTTGGGGAGAAGTTCCCAGGGCGGTTTCCTCAGCCTCGGCAGCCTGGACAAAAGCCGCCAGGAAACAGGCTGCCCCCAGGGTCGACACCGCAATCAGAGCGACCGGCGTTCGGCGGCTGTCGGTTATCTTCCTGCAGGATTTCGTTTCCATGCGCGTTACCTTTCACCCCCGGCTTGTTGGCTTGTCAGCCGGCTCAACTCTCTGGCGGGATTTGGATCCAGGATCGTCAGTGGAATCTTCTTTACCGTCAGCTTGGGACCGAGCCGGCCCCCGACAATGGGTCGGGCGGTCACCGTGATCCAGGCCGGCAGATGGGTGGGCGCCGTGTCGTCCCGGGAATGAAGCACCACGCTGATGGTCTGCACCATGGGCAGGTGGTGGTCGGCCCCCTTGATGACCGGCGGCTTGGGAGAACCCGGCAACCTGTAGCTGCTGGCGCCGGGAAGAGCTTCGACCCCCGCCGGCAGGCCTTTGACCGACACCGCAATCTGATTGGAGGGCAGGAAGAAACCCTCTTCCTGCTCCATGATCAAGGTGAGCTTGGCAGCTTTACCGACCGGCAGATTGACGCGGTGGGGATCCACCCGGCCATCCTGGAAGTCTCGCGTTCGGGTTTCCAGATGGATGTCACCCACGTGGGGAATCTGCGGCCGGACCAGCACCCTGTAGCGAAAACCGGGACCGCCCTTCCTGAGAGTCACATCCCTTACCTTTAAGTAGTAGTCACCCCCTTTTTCAAAGGTGCCGATCACCTTGGGATCCACCGCAACCAGGTGAACACTGGTGACGCTCCGGTACTTTTCGGTTCGGCGCAGGCTGCTGAACTGGTCTCGTCCCCGGGAATCGATAACTTGCAGCAAGGGGTTGAAATCGGGCCGGGTGACTTCGGGAGTCTCAACCTCAAAGGCCAGCTTCTGTCCGGAATGGACCTTGAACTTGAACAGGTCGCTGTCCCCGGGGTGTTGCACGACCCCCTCGACGATTGACGGCACCGGAATCTCGACGGCGTCTTCGAGCCGGTCCCCGGGTTCCTTTTCCGAATGGACGCCGAGGGCAAGGGTCGGGTCGGAGAGCTTGAGGTCGAGTTGGGCCGGATCGGGCTCCTTGGGAGGCTCCCCATCCTGGGCGGCTTCCTGCTTCGGTTCCGAGACCGGCCCATCGTCCCTGACTCCCCTCGACCACAACTGCTTGAGCCGGTCGCCGGCAAGTTTCCGTACGAAACTTCTCTCGCTCCAATCCCGAGGCCCCGGAGCCTCATGGGAGGGTCGATCCGACGGCGCCACCCGCAACTGATAGACGAAATCGGCCTTCGCCTGCCCACCCAGAGAGCCAACCTCCACAAAGTAGCGGCCCGCCTCAGCGAACCGGTGCCGCAGGCTGACTCGAGTCCCGGTTCTCTGCCTGGGGTCCCGGGCCGCCGTGACGCGTTCCCCCCGGTCCTTGTCGCTGAAAGCCAGGCGCACTACCCGATCAGGATCGAACCAGCTTCCCCGGCGCCCATGGATCGATATCTGGGAGCGAAAGACGTTGGCCGCCGATTCCTGGCTGCGAGTCACTTCAAACAGAAGCTCCTGCCCCCCGGCGACCTCAACCTGGTAGAAATCCATCTGGGCGGGCTTGTCGATCTGCCCGTTGACCACCACCGGGTAGTCGATCGCCTGGGCCCTGTCGGGGAGGTCATGAGGGTCGGCCGACTCCCGGATCACACGATCCGCATTCACCCGAAAGTGGACCCGGTTGGTGATTCCCCCGGGAGTGACCACCCGCAACCAGTGGTTCCCCGGGCGGGCCGCCGCATCGATTTCCACGCCCACTCGCACCCGGTACTCCGGATCCTTCTTGTCATCTTGCTTCGGGGCACCCTCTTCGCTCTCCTCCAAAATTTCCTCAACCGCGCGGAACTCGGTCCGGATTCCCTCTTCCTCGGCAACCACCGCATAGGCCGACTGCAGTGCTTTCCCCCGGATCTCGACCTCGAGGTCTGTCCCCCGCTGGCCCCCCAGCGGAAACAGCCAAGCCGCCTCCGGCTCCTGGGCCAGCCGGGGAGTTTCAGCTCCCATCGGACTCGGCAAAGCCCAGAGAAGACAACCCATCGTGAATACGACCGGGCAACTCAAACGGGGCGACACGGAAATTCTCCAACCCAAAACAGATCCCATTGAAGGACAGACTGTTTCAAAGTATACCAAACAGGGCGCCAGTCGGCGAAAGGACTTGCGGTCTCGGAAGATCGGTCGAGCCAACATAAAGTCTCTCCTCGATCGCTACGCTTCCGTGGGTATCAACGGCGGAGCCTTCGTCCGGACAGGACCAAAGCTCGAAAACCAAGGCTAAAAAGTCCCCGGCTGTGGCGACCAGGGTGAAGACACGACCGCCTCTTCTTTCAACCGATTCGATATTTCGAATGCTTGGAGGGCTTCAGAGGTGCGGTCCAACCGCAAATAGGTTACCCCGATGTAAGAGCAGGCAACAACTAAGTCGGGTTTGATCCGAATCGCTTGCCGGAAAGACTACCGCCCTCCCCTTATGTCCTCCAGCCATCGACGGATCTGTTCGGCTTTCAGCTTGGCGCCGATATCTTCAAAAAGGGCCAGGGCGGCGGTCCACATCTCCTCCGCCTTGCTCAGTTCCCCGCCCTGCGAATACATTTGACCCAAGCTGCCGTAGTCGGTGGCCATGCCCTCCTTATAGCCTAACGCCCGGTTGAGTTCCAGGGCCCGCTTGTACATGGCCTCCGCCTGTTTCAGATCGCCGCGTGCGTAGTAAACTTCGCCCAAGTTCCCGTAGCTCCGGGCAATGCCCTCCTGCCGACCCAGCTCTTCATTGATTGCAAGAGCCCGCTTGTGCATGGCCTCGGCTTGGTCAAGGTTTCCGCGTCGAGAGTAGACGTTCCCCAGGTTTACATAATCGGCGGCTGTCCCTTGCTTTTGGTTTAAGGCCTGATGGAGCGCTAAGGCTTGCTTGTGCATGGCCTCGGCTTGGTCAAGATTGCCGCGCAAGGAGTAAACATTACCCAAATTCCCGTAATTGGCCGCTATGCTCTCCTTGCGGCCCAATTCCTGGTTGAGTGCCAAGGCTTTTCGGTACACTCTCTCCGCCTGGTCCAGATCACCCTGGGTATAGTAGACGTTGCCCAGGATACCGTAGTTGGCGGCCATGCCTTGCTTGTGGCCCCGAACCTGGTTGAGCTCCAGAGCCTTCCGGAACATGCGCTCTGCCCCCTCCAAGTTGCTCTGACCCAGGTAGATGTGACCCAGGTTGCTATGGGCCTTGATCGACTCGGGGTCAATGCGAAGCACTTCTCGATATTCGGCAATCGCCTCGCGCGCGCGGCCCCGGCTGGCGAGAAAGACACCCAAGTTATTGTGGATGGTTGCGTCATTCGGGTTCAAGCGCAAGGCTCGCCGGTACTCTGCCTCCGCCTCCTTTAACCGGCCGGCCCTGTATAAGTCCAGGGCCGAATTGGAATAAGCACCAGCCAGTTCCTGGTTCCACTGGCCTCTCGATATTTGACTGATGGGTGACAGCCAGCGTCCTTCGAATGGCAACGATTTTTCCTGTGCGCGGGTTCGGGGGGAATTCATCCACTTCAAGTCGGTCAAGATACGATCAACCTCGACCGGACTCATGTAGATCGCAGCGATCCAGCCATCGGCATCGATCAGAAAACTGGTTGGAACCGCAAAGGGACGGCGCCAGTCAAAGAGCTGGTTACGAATCATCTCCAGTTGGTGGAGCAATGGAGGCTGGGCCAAGCCGGAAGCAAAGGAAAACTTGAGATTATTCAACACTTCTCGCGGCTTACCGGGCTGGTCATCCAGACCATCCACGCTCAGAGCGACGATCTCCAGCTCATTCTCACGGAGAGTCTGTGCCCGGCCGGCAAAGTCACCGAGTTCCTTGATACAGGGAGGACACCAACTCGCCCAGAGGTTGAGGAGTACCGGCTTGCCACTAAACTCCTGGATGGATCGCGAGCGGCCGTCAAAGTCCTGAAAAGTCATTGGGCCCAGGGGCACCCGACTGCTGAGGCGAACATGAGTCGATCGGGAGCGGTTGTCCGCAGTCTCGATCTTTTGTGGCGTCAAGGCAACCGACCGATTGGGCGGTATCCAAACCTCAGCTTCTCCACTGCCCTGGATAAGCCGGTAGCGGGCATCGGCTTGGAGGCCGGTGAATGTTTCTGCTTGCCCGCCAGGCCATCGCACGGTCAAACGATCGATTCTTGTCGATGCACCCAGCCCAAAATGGACCCACTTGCTGGATTGCGAAAGATAGCCTTCTCCGGCCCTCAGGCTTTGAATGATCTTCCGTCCAGGCTGATCTCTCAGCACCAGTTCAAGCCGAGCGCCTATTCCATCTCGATTCGACGTCCGTCCCACCAGTTGGACCGCGAGAAAGTGGGAACGGGTGGCGGTGTCGTTCCGCATGAAGCGTACTTGAGGTCCCGTGCGGTTGGCTAGCCAGACGTCCAAGTCACCGTCGTGGTCCCAATCCACGGTGGCCATGCCCCGTCCATCGTCGGCAAAGTCCAGGCCGGAAACACCCGAGATATTACCGAACCGGCCGCCCTTCGTATTCAAGAAGGCACAATTCCGCTCTCTACCGCTAAAGGAACCCCCTTCAAGGATCATGTGTTCCAGGGTTCTGAATGAAAACAGGTAGTCCTGAGCGCTTGCTGCTCCAGCCGTCTCCGTCGGTGACCGCGACACGACCTGCCGCCAAAAAAAACTTCACAAATCGTCAATCTTCTGATTGCTGACGTACCCGTTGGCTACCAACAGGTCTTCCCAGCCGTCGTTATTGATGTCCAGGAACCGGGAAGCCCAAGCCCAGCGGCCCATGGTGACCCCGGCATCGAGGCTCACGTCACGAAACCCTCCGTCGCCTGTGTTCTCAAACAGCGAGTTGCCGCGAGCATGCCGCTGAAAGTGTGCTTTAGTGCTCCCCGAGGCCTGGGCTTGGAACCGCTGCTGCCGGCTGATACGATTGCCGGCAGACGAAAACATGTTGGCGACGTAAAGGTCCATCAGCCCGTCACGGTTGTAGTCTCCCCAAGTGACCCCCATGCCCGCACCGATATCCTCCACTCCTGCTTCAGCAGCGACATCCACGAAGTTTCCCCTGTCATTACGATAGAGATTGTTGCGACCGTAATCGTTGGCGACGTAAAGGTCGAGATCATTGTCGTTATCGTAATCCTCCCAGGAGGCAGCAAAACTAAACCGAGTGTTGTTCTGACCCAGCCCAACCTCACCGGTCACATCCTTGAACTGCCAGTCACCCTGGTTCCGCAGCAGGGCGTTTGCCCCACCGTTATTGGCATCGTGATAGGGCACTGGCGTGCCAATGCCGGTCAGGGTCTTGTTGGAACCACCGGCAAAGTAAACGCAGACGTAGATGTCGAGGTCTCCATCCAGGTCGTAGTCGGCGGCCGCCAAGCTGGTAGGAACCCCCCTGAGGCTCATCCTGAGCCGCTCGGTGAAGCGTCCCCCTCCGTCATTGGCCATCAAGAGGACCTCTTGCGCCAGACTCAGGACCAAGTCCTGATCTCCGTCATTGTCAATATCGATCAAGAGAGCCCCGTGACTCAGATCCAAGAAGTCGACGCCAGCGGACTGGGAGGCGTCACTGGCCGTGCCGTCCGGATTCTGAACAAACAACCGGTTGGGAAGCCCGCCGGGCTGGCACAGGTACACATCCTCCAATCCATCCCCGTTGACATCCCCAACAGCCAAACCCTGGTGCCCGTATAGATCACTCCCCAGAGCAGTCTGGATTCGGCGAAGCCAATGATTGGTTCCATGCATCAACTGCTGGCCGAAGCAACGATTGTGGCCGAGCACTGAGTAAGTGCAGTCGGCAAACAAGGTCGCCTCGGCTGAGTGAGCCAGAACTCTCTCGTATTCATCCACCTGAATGTGTTCGATCCTTGGCAGCTCACCGTCCGATGGCTGGACCCAGCGGATGGTCCAGACGGCATTCTGCACCAGTCGACCTGCTCTCGTCTGCCCAGCCAACTCCAGGTATTGCCGAGTGTGCACGGTGCCACCAACTCTTTTTATCCTGAAGAGCTTGAACTCGGCCCAAGATTGCCCCTCTGCTGCCTGGAACTGCGACACCAGATCCTTCAGGCCTATTGCCAACTGCCGCACAGGCCCACCCGACCTGGGGTCGGAAGGCAGGAGGTCCGCGCGGAAGACGGTAACGGCCCGGTCGCTAAAGACAGCACGAAGATTTTGCGGTACCAGCGGGTCACAACTAAATTGCTCGGTAACCAGCTCTTCGACCTGGGCCGGGACAATCTTTTCAGGGTGAAGGAGGATCTCTTCCAGCCTGCCGAGCTGTTTTTCGGCATTCAGTACGAAGGCCTCGGTCTCCCATCCGTCTCGAGACGGATCGTCTCGGATCTCTTCCCCAAGACCCGCACTGATGGTGTGCAGGGCCTCTCGGTCTGCGGCGGGCTCTGACACCCCCTGGGCAGGACCGCTGAAGACCAGCAGGGCCAGCAGGGCCAGCAGAGCCAAAGGCAGCTTGGAAATCAAACCAGACATGGAACTCCCCATAGACCTCGTGGCTTGAAACACCCATTGATTTTAAAGCGTCCGCCAGATAAGCACAACAGAGGCAGGGCTTCACCGGAAGGGTCCGCAGCCGATCTCCGGCCAAAAAAAAACCAGGCAGCCGAGGTTTCGGCTGCCTGGTAACGGCCAACTGGAAAACCTAGAGGCCCAGCCTCAAGCGGAAGGCAATGTTGCGGGTATGACTGGTAGCCCGATACAACCCAAAATTCGGGTTGGCGATATTGATAGAACCAGGCCCGGAGGGGTTGGTGTGGTTCAACGGATTCGATATGTAGGCTTCCAGCTTGAAATAGGGTCCATTCTCATATTTCGTGAGCGGAAAGGTCTTGAACACGTTGATGCTGAAATTCGGGGATCTAGCCAAGTAGAGCACTCCCCGTGCGGCCGATCCGTAAGTGCCGTCGGCAGGCCTGCTGAAGCAACCGCGGTTCCAGATAATCCCGGGAGCTTCGGTGTTGGAACCGAAGCCGTTGGGCTCGCAACCGGCCTCGATGCTGGCCCTGCCGCCAGACCGCCCGACGTTGGCAGGGTCGGCACCAGTGTAGGTGGGGGTGTGAGAAGCCTTGGCCCGGAGAGTGTATTCAGGAGCTATGACCCAATTGCCCACCAATTGCTGGATCACCCCCGAGGCGTTGGCCAGGAATTTCTGGCCCCTCCCCAAGGGCAGATCATACACGCCCAAGGCGCGGACGGCATGAATGGAGATGCCGTTGGTGCGTCCCTTATCTCTGGATCGATCGAAGGGATCTTCCGTGGCGAATCCGCCGGGACCGACCCAACCGAAGAGGCCACCCTGGACATCGTTGAGTACCGTTCGGTACTCATACCAGGAGCGCACATACAGGCCGGAAGAGAACTGACGGGTCACCTCGGCCTCAAAGGCATGGTAGGTCTGGTTGCCACCCAACCGGTAGTCATCAATCGACTGGAAGGGGGCAGCCCCATAGGGCCTACGGTCTGCCGAGAACGGAGTTGTGCTGGCTGGCGGGATCTGAAGGTTTACGTTGTAAGGCCAGTGGGTTCCCTTGGTGGCCACATAGGAAGTCCGGCCCACCAAGCCACTCCCCATTTCCCGTTCCATGGTGAGGTTCCACTGCATGTCGACGGGCCACCTGTTCTTACGGGTCGGGAGCTGAATCATATTGACATTTTGCAGCGGAATTGCACCGGTACCAGGAGCAGGTAACGGCTTGAGAGCCGTCAACTGCGGTACCCCGTTGATGATCTCATTGGGGCCAAACGACTCATTGAGCTGAAACGGACCGTCATTAAATCCCGCCAAGGCCTGATCGGTGTCATCCGGCGGCGTCAAAGGCACATGATAGACGCCAAAGCCGCCACGGAGGACAGTCCGGTCGTTCAGCCGATAAGCGAAACCGAGACGAGGCTGGACCAATACAGTCTTGAAATCAAACAGGTTCTTGGGATATCCAGCGTCACTGGCGGTGAGCACCGGAATCTGATCGACGGGATAACCCGGCACCACCAGATTCGCCGATTGATCGGGGATCACCACACTCAGAGTGGCCAGGTCGAAATTATACCACTTGTTCTGCAAGTCCCTGGCCGTGCTGTAATGCTGGAAGCGAATGCCCAGGTTCAGGGTCAATTCCGGCGTCACTTTCCAATCATCCTGCAGGAAAATGCCGAACTGGTTTGAGCGAGGCTGGTAGTACCCTCGAGAGGTGCCAATGGATGTCGTGTAGGGCAACCCCAGCAAGATGTCGCCAAAATCGCTCCCGGTAAAGTTTCCGGTGAAGTCCCAATTGCCATACTCAGTGGCAGCGGTCCTGATGGACTCCTCCAGACCCCACAGGTTGGAGAAGCCAATCTTGACCAGATGATTGGCTTTATTTACCGATACGTTGTTCTTCAAGTAAAGATTCCGGGTCTCGTCGTTTGTGCTCTCGCCTCCCAAGCCACCGCCCAGGAACAAGGCCAACCTGGGATTGAAGGCGCCAGTGGCGGAACCACCCACGCTGCCGATGTTTCGAGCAAACAGCCGAGGAGATCCCACCGTGTTGGCTAGCTGGCGCCCTCCGCGGCTAAGGACCCCAGGGCCGTCTCCATAGTCAACGGGTCCGAGCTGGGAGATCAACTGTGCGGCCGGACAGCCGCTCTTGGCGCTCTTCCTCTGCTCGTTCCAACTGAGCGAGAACTCGTTGATGACCGCCGGACTGAACACATGGCTGTCCTGGACACTGTAAGCTCTGGTTCCTGCCAGTTGATTTCGACCGCAATCGAAGGGACCATGATCCCACTTCTGAGTCTTGGTGTCTTGATTGAATCGGAAGTGGTTGAAGGTAATGGTGTTGTCATCAGTGATCTGATGGTCGATGCGCAACTGGGTCCAGTTGTTCGGATTGCTGCCAACGTTAATACCAGTGTGGTTGTTGACCAGAGTAGGACGCTCTGGAACCGGAAGAAGGGCCAGGATATTGTTGGCAAACGGCTGATCCCACATGGCGCGGGGAATAATATTGTTGGCGAAGGGCTGTCCGGTATAGGGATTGGTAATCTGACCATCGGGTGTAAAGGGAACGAACTCGGTCAGATCTCCTGTCCTCATCCTCGCCGTGGGATAGGTGAGATTGGGATTGATCCCGATGCTGGTGACGTCTCGTGGCGTATAGAGGAAGTGCCAGAAGGTCTTGTTGCGCCCGTCATAGATCTTCGGGATCCAGACCGGACCGCTCAACTCATAGGAATATCTCTCGCTGCCTGCTTCTGGCTTTGGCCTTCTAGCCAACGCACGGTTTCCGGCCCTTAGCCATTGGTGGTTGAATTCCACCATCATCTCACCATGAAAGGCGTTCTGTCCGCCTTTGCCCACGCCCATCAGATTGTTGGCATGCTGATACTCGGCGGGGGCGTTCATGGTGACCTGATTGACTTCTTGCAGCATCTCCTGAGTTCCCCGGAAGAAACCATAGGCATGGGTGAGGATTCCATCCTGGGTCGGGGCGGTATTGTTGGAATAGGTTCCATGAATCTCGTTACGCTGCAAAGATCCGGGAGACAGACCGGCCGTGTAGATGATACTGGCCTGAACGTTTCGAGCGTAGACTTCCCGGTCGGGTGTCTTGTAGTTGATGGCGGGAGTGTCGGTATCGACGCGGGCTCCCTCCTCGGTAACGGTAATGACGTCGGCCAGTTCACCGATCTCCATGGCGATATCGATGCGGCGAATCTGAGCCGAATAGACGATCACCCCAGTGTTGGTATACTTCTTGAATCCTGTGACCTCGGCCTCGATGGTGTAGGTCCCCGGGATGATTCCCCGCAACTCGAAGTTGCCGACCTCGTTGGTCACGGCGGAATAGGGAAGACCCTTTTCCTCTTCCGTGGCTGAGATGTTCACACCGACCATCACCGCGCCTGTCGCATCTGTCACTCTGCCGCGAAAGCCGCCATAATCCTGGGCTTCGGATGTGGTCGGCATCAGCAGAAGGCCTAGCGCAAGAACCACCCCCAAAGACCAAGTCAACCAGTCCTCAGTCAAACGTGCACGAGCATGCTTGCTCATAACTACCCTCCCATTAAACAAATCGCTTAACGACCCTTTTTTCAATACCCAATGCGTTTGCCTGGGCTACTCCTTACCACGGTGATCCGACGTTACCGAATTCGCGATGGCATGTACGTCAAAGCAACCGAATCACGGGCATATTTCCTAGCGCGAAACGCTGCAAATCACGGAAAGCGACCAAAATCAACCCTCCCAGAGGGAGAACATTACATTTCATTAGCGTAGACTTGGCTCCAAATATATGCTAGCAGGTTTGGTGCCATTCTGAAACAATATTTTAATTTCCATCATAAGCTACTGAAATATAACGGCTTAAAAAAATCAAGGGCTTCAATCCAGCTCGGTCCCTGCTAGACCAAGCCTATTTTCTCCATGATGTCGGATTTGAATACGAAATTTGGTTAGCTTCGTGCTTCCGAGGCTATTTCCCGGCAAGCCTCTTCAACCAGGTGCTCCGGGATTCAGAGCATGGAGAGGTCGCCTTTGCTCGCGCCCAGATCCGTTCGAGCCTTATCGATGACTTCATCCAGTCCCTCCAGCGAGTCGTGGTGGATCGCCTTATAGACGGCCTCGAGGTTCTCTCGGGCAATATCCACAAAGGCCCCTTCCAGGACGACTGCTTTTGCCAAAGAGTCCATGGCCTCGCCCAGCAGGTTCTGGGCCGCAAAGACGATTCCCAAGTGGAACTGGGCGAAAGCAGACCTCGGATCCAAGGCCACCGCCTTGCCGAGATACTCTGCGGCCTTTTCCAAATGCAGCGCCGTCTCTGGATGAGAGGCCGACGATTTTCTGCGCTCAGTCTCATACTTTTCGAAAAAGACACTCCCCAGACAGGCATAGTTGTCGGCAAAAAACAAATGGAGCTGCGACCTCCAACGGCTCTCGTCAAGGCCGGCGGGTTTGGATATTTCCCTGATGGTGGAAAGCGCTCTGGAAGCCCGGTCGATTGCCTTGTCCAATTCCCCCTCAGCTTGATACGCCTTGGCCAGAACCCTCAGTATCTCGGGTTGAGCGGGCGACAGCCGTAGAGCGGTTTCTCCGTGCTCCACAAGTTTCTTATGATCCCGGAGCTGCAGGAATACCAGGGTCGCCAGCCGATGAAGCCCGGCAAGGTGCTCGGACTGGGGATAGTCCCTGAGAAAAGCCTCGATCAATGGAGCTTGCTGTGACGGGTCTTTAAGCTGGGAAATGTTCAGGTAGGCTTCATCCTGGTAAGACGTTTCGGCAACATCCACCGGAGCTGGAACATCGTAGTACTTGAGGAGACCGGTGCCATGCAGAGGATCGGAGACCGATGCCGGTTGAGATCCGATCCACACGCTCTCGCTTTCACAACCCACGAAGGTGCCGGCCGGGACGAGATCCGTTTCAACGCTGAGCTCATAGGCCCCTGGCGGCAAATGATGGATCGGAAGCTTGAATCCAACGGCGACCTCTCCGGCGGCTCCAGGTTCCAGCCCGCCGGCCAACGGCAGGGGGGGGAACTCATGACCTTCCCTATTCGCGTTGCTGAGTCGGACTCTAGCCGTCCAATCCCCGCCTTCCCGGTGATCGGTTAAATTATATAGTCTGTAAAAGACAGCCAGCGGGTGATCTTGATGAAATCGATTCCGGGTCGGCTCAAAGATCTCGAAGCCCCGGTGAGAGAGGGGATTGTTATCAACGGCTAATTCTGCCTGCAGATTCCGCAGATAGGGAGGTACGTATCCCAACTCTTGGCTCACCACCAGACCACTGCAGACTGTCTGGTCCGAGCGTAAGGCCGGAATGAACAGATCCTGCTCGGCCGTTCCCGACCGTCCCGATTCGTCACTGGCAGCCAGCTTCAAACGATATTTCCCCGGGCCTAGCTTGAAGTAATTTCGGTAGGCCAAACCGCTGCTTTCTCCCACCAGAGTTTCCCTGAAACCCGAGGCCGCACTCCCATCTGCCGCATAGGCCACCCCCCGCACGCTGATTCTTCGGGAGTCGCCGGGCTCGGATGGGGTGGGCTTGCCGTCGATCTCTGCAGCAATGAGAACGCGAGCCAGTTCCGGCTCATCGTAAAAAAAGCTGGCACGGAGTCTCAAAGGAAGCTGACGGAGCGTCCTGGGTGAATCGAGGCCCTCCATCAGCGTGCGTTCATCTACGGAGAAGATCGATTGGGAATCAGCCAAACCCTGGATCGTCTGAGGGACCTCAATGGTTTCGCGGAAGGATCCGAGCAGGGTGTCAACACTTTCTCTCACCACCACCTTGACGGTGTAACGGCCCGCTCCCACCTGAACGCCAACCCTGGACTTCAATCCGTACTTGAGCAAAGCCAGGTAGCTTGGATCGGTCAGCTTGAAATCCACGGCCTTCTCTTGTCCGCCCACGTACTTGCCCTTTGCATCAAAGACAACCACCACCAGATGCATCCGGTTCGTCCGGCGGCGGTTTTCTTCCAAAAACGGGAACCCGCGAAAGTCCAACTGGGTCAGAACATCCAATTGGTAGCGGTTGTCGGCCAGCCGAGAGGTATTGTAGGAAACTCGGACCGGGATTTCGTTAAGATTGCCCAGAGCTTGGAGGGCTCCTACGATATCTTTCTTCTTCAGCCTTTCGGAACTGATTCGTTCTTTCTGGGAAAAGTACCCTTTACGGTGGCTGACTTTCAGGCCTGGACGGCGGACGTTCACTTTGATCCTGTGATATCGGCCATCAGATGCTTGGGATGGAGAGGCATAGGTCAAGACATAGTATAAAGACTGGTTGTCGGATATCTTTTGCAGTCCCGCGAAAAGATCATTGCTGTTGTGAAAATAGATCCCGCCTGTCTCGCCAGCCAACTCCGCCAGCGCCTCCGCCTGTAGCTGCATGTCCTCGGTGCGCATCTGGGTCTTGGCAATCATCAAGTCACCGCCCAAGGCCATTTGATCGCCCTGTGTGGCCGTGTAACCCGTCGTGTAGAGCCCCCGAATGTCGAGTGTGTTCAGAATCACCCCCGCTCGTAGAGCCGAGTCTATAATCTCATGCATTTCATAGCGGCTCTCCCGGGACAAGAAGCCGTCCGAACAGAGTATCAGCGACTTTCTACCCTTGAAGTGCTTCAAGGAACGGACATGGTGGCGCAGCGAGAGCATCAAGCGCCGGTTCCGGTATTCAGACTCCCTATATTGCTGCGCAGCCAGCCGGCGGACCCACCCCTCCGCAAGTCTCTGGGAAGTGGCGGCGCCCGTACCTGCTCCGCCCACCAGGCCACCTGCAGTAAAAATCGCCGGGTCGGTCTCTCCCGGGGTGGTCTCCGAGGCCATGAGCCAGGGCTGACAGCGGAGAACTTCCGAGACCGCCACCTCCAGGGCGCGGGCCCCGGTGCTGTTGAAAATCCTTTCAGCTTGAAGATCCGACATTTCCGGGCAGTCGGACCTGAAGCTCGTGCTGATGTTCAGTTTCTTGGGTAGTTGACTGATTTCCTGCAGCAAGCGAGCTCGGTCTCGAGTGAAGGGGATTTGGAAACGCCCTGAGGCGGACAAAATCGCGACCTGGTCCGAGGCTTGCAAGCTTCGCTTCAGAAACCGCCGCATGGCATCCCTGATCTGTACATAGCTGCCAAGAGACGGTGATGTCAGATCGTCGATGAACAGACTGAAATAGCGTACCTGTCCCACACCGGAATCCTCGACGTCGACGGATCGCGGCTCAGGCTCCTCCCCTCGCTCCACGCCCTCAGCCACCGAAATCCGTTGGTAAGACTCGCGAGTAAAAGTCTGAATCGACTGGAGTTCACCATCTTCGTAGACTTCAAAGTCATCGGCAGTCAGATCGGTCACCGGATGACCATTCTCGTCAGAGACGACAGCGTTAACTACCACCACATCTACCGGCACCCTGAAGGTAAACTCCGAATCGGTCTCGGCTGGCTGGTACTCATCACCCCCAACCTGGTCAGCCGTGCTGTCATCCAGGAAGATCACTGGTCCGCTGAAAAGAATGACCATGCAGAACAGTCTGAGCTGTAGTTTACGAAAACCCTTTTGACTCAAGCGCAACATGAACGGCTCCCTACCAAAAAGGTCTCAGGAAGAGCGAGGATTCCGGCACCCAAACAATCTGAAAGGATCGCGGGCGGGGTGACCCTACTGCACCGTGAATTCGGTTTCGGGCGACACTGAGCGCTTTGCGAGGTTGTCAACAACATTAATGACCAGGCTATATTGGCCCGGATCCAGGTTATTTAAAGGAAATAGCTTTTGCAAAGTAAGCTGTTGAGAAGGCCCCGCAAACTGATTCTTGGCCTCACGATACTGGCGAAGCGTTTGGTCGCCCTTCTTCAGGGTATATTCGATCGTCGCCGAGGGTTTTTTGGTGGCTTCATCGAGAGCGAGATTGTAAATCTGAATGTAGATGCCCATGGGCGTTGACCGGTGAAAGGTTTCGGTCACATTGGGAAGGACTTTCGAACCGCCGATGATAAACTGACCGATGGCCACTTGGTTCATCGGGATTTTTTCAATTCGATCGGCAAGAATGATGCTGCTGGTGGATAGCCGATCTTCCGGGAACTGTGGCACTCGAAAGCCTCGATAGGAGGTTCCGACGTTACCACTCTCGAGGTCCTTCAGCACCAATTCCAGCTTATACAGACCGCTGCGCAAGGGCGCCGACGTTTGATACATGGAAGCTCTTTCCAGTGTCGACTTGAATAAGGACTCTGGCGCTGATTGACTCACGACCTGCTCGAAGGTGTGCACCCGGCGACCGGTAAGGGTCGTGATCCTCCCAAAAATATTCACGGTGGCTTTCTGCACGCCATCACTGCTCTCAAACGTCATGTCTCTATTCTGCATCTTGACGGTAACAGCCGCCATCACGGTGTCGTCGGTGATCCTGAAATAATCGGTACGGAATTCGAAAGGAAAGAGATTGTAAGAGAGCTTGGTATCAACCACGGTCTCCAGATCTTTGAACTTGATCCGAGGGGCTCGACCCAAGACGGCGTGCTGCAAAATTTTGCGGCCCTGCAACCGTTTGAATTCTTCTATCATGATGCCGCTCTGTAGGTGACTCCCAGGCTCCCCCAGACCAAGTTGCTCCCTTTCGGTCAAGTCATAGAAGGGAGTCATCTTCAAGGCGTCCTTTTCATAAGGATCCCAAGTCATCCGATATTCACCGCTCAGGGTGCTATCCACGAATTCAATGATGACCTCGTTCCCCAGATCAGGCCCCTCCAGGTGGCGGTAGCGCCACTTGATAAAAGGATGGGTGACGGATCGGCCTCCTCCTTCCCGGAAGGGCCGAATAACTTCACCACCGCCGTGCTCGCTATCAATGCTATCGGGCGGACCGAACATAATGTAAATGCGCCCACGATCCGTCTTCCACCCCGCCTTGCCAGAAGAGAACCTCTCATTCGCATAAGCAATACGGCGATAATGTTCCTCTCGGCTCTCGTTTACCAAGGTGTCCGGATTCGGGTCCCTCCTCAACCAGAACTGCTCGATGAATTCATAACGCTCCTCATCGGTCGTCATCTGCTTGAAGGCCGCTCTCTCCTCCTTGGTGATAATGTAGGCCACATCTTGCTCCAACCACTTTTTCAGAATCCGATCCGAGGTTTCTTCGCGCAATGACCGCTCTTTCCCCTGCTCTTTCTTCTTCGCTGACAGCAGTGGGGAGGAGAAAAGACCCGACGCCACGGCAAATGAAACCAAGAGCATGAAAAAGCGACGTAGCTCCACGTTTCCATACCTCATAAGCCACCCACCAAGATTAAATAGCGATGTAGGATCAACTAAATCTATTATGGACCATTAAAGGGCTCTCGTTGAATCAATTCTTTTCGGCATAGCAATTCTCAATGGATCAAACCACCCAGGTTAGAGCCAAGGCTGTAGCTGGCTGGCTTGAAGAGCCAGTTTGCCAACTTGGTTTGTTACCCTCTTTCCTTAACAGGAGCTATCCTACTTACTTCTTTGTTCCATATGACCTAACTTCCTCTGCAGTTCCTCCTTTTTTGCCCGCCGGAAGGCCTCCATCTGTTGGCGGGCTCGATCGGATTGGCCCGTTTGCTCGTAAAGTTGAGCCAGCAGGTAGTGACCATCTGGAAAACTTGGGTCTAGCTCAACCGTGCGCCGTGCGGCTGCCACTGCCTCCTCCAATCGGCCCAGGTCCCGGTGGGCCTTCGAGAGAGCGTGGTTGAGGGCCACGCGGTCAGCGGAAGACACGTCTTCCTCTTTGACCTGGAGCAGTTGCCGTATCGCCTGCTGTGAGTCGCCGGCCCTGAGCAGGGCTTCTCCCAGCTCGAGCCGGGCAGAATGGTGATCGGGATGATATTGGAGTTCCCTCGTCAATACCTGCACGGCTGCCTCGACTGAGCCAGCGTTCACGTGAACGACCGCCATGGAAGAGTGGACCCAAGGGTAACCGGAATCCTTCTGGGCAACAGCCTCAAATTGCTCCATGGCCAGATCGTGCCGGTTGAGATCATAGTAGGCTCGGCCGAGCCGCAGGCGGGCCTTCAGCAGGTCGGGATCCAGCTCCACCGCACGCTCCAGAGCCTTGACCCCCTCCGGATCGACGTTCCGCATCCTGGGCTGGCCCACGCCGGAGCGGGTCTCCTTGAGGATGGCCGCCTCCATGGTCCGGACCAGCAGGAGTTCTCCCAAGGAATATTGGAACTCCGCCCGGTCAGGTACAGCACCCACCGCCCGTCTCAAATTCACCTCGGCCTCGGAATACTGTTTGAGTTCCAGCAGGATCGCACCGTAGAGGTAGCGGTAGTCCGCGTTCTCCCTATCCTCCCGCACAGCCTTTTCCGCGGCCAGCATGGCCAGAAGGTACTCCTTCTTCTCATATTTCTGCCTGGCCTCCAGGTAGTGGGCCGATTCGACAGCGAGGACGACCCCGGAATCGAAGAAGTAGGCTGCCAAAAGAAGCAGCAAAATCCGGCTCAAAGACGGAAACCCGGTTGGAATGCGCATTGGCCGGTTGTTTTGGTGATTCGGCTGAATCGCTGCAGGCACCCGACTCATCCTTTCGACGCCTATGACCTGTTTGCGGCCCTGAAGCAACCGAAGAGTTCACTTCTTCGGGGCTACTCGAGCTCGCCACCCTCCTTCAGCCGGTAGGCCCGGTTGGCCGCGAGGTTTTCAAAGCTCTGGGTGGTTCCATCGGTCCAACGGACGCTCATCCTTTCTACAGTCTCGAGCCGGCCCAGGCCGAAATGGACCCGGAAGTCGTGGGTCGATTCGTAGCTGGACCCTCCTCTCACCTCCCGGGTTTGCGTTCCCTCTCCGGTCTGCAGGGTGACCCTGGCCCCGATGGCGCTGCGATTGGTCCGGGCCCCCTCCAGAGAAAGCAGGAGCCAATTGCCCGCCTGATTCCCCTTTTGATTCCTTAAGAGCCAGGGGACACCGTCGAGGTTGTTGACGGCGACGTCGATATCGCCGTCGTTGTCGAAGTCGGCAAAAGCCACCCCCCGACTGGACCACGACTTGAGCTTGTCGAGTCCAGCCGATACTTCCTGGAACTTGCCGTTGCCCAGGTTGCGAAAGACCTGGCTGCGTTGACGGAAACTGGTGCCGATCTTGTATCCGTCAACCTGGGGAAACACGTGGCCGTTGGCGACAAAGATGTCTTCCCAGCCGTCATGGTCCAGGTCCACGAATCCCGTGCCCCAGCCCACCATCGGCCAACTGCTGAACGTCAAGCCGGCCCCCCGGGTCATGTCCCGAAATCTACCCTGGCCCAAATTGCGAAAAAGCGTATGGTAGTCGTCCGAAAAATGGGTGATGTAGATATCCAGCAGGCCGTCGCGGTCATAGTCACCGAAGTCCACTCCCATGCTGCCCTGAGCCGTGCCGTCATCGCTGAACGCGGCTCCGGCCAAGAGCCCGTTTTCCTCAAAAGTGCCGTCTCCCTGGTTGCGAAAGAGAAAATTGGCCATTTGGTCGTTGGCCACATAGAGGTCGAGGTCCCCATCGTTGTCGTAGTCGCTCCAGATGGCCCCGAGGCCATAGGAAGGAGTCACTCCCGAGACGCCGGCCGGCTCGCTCACGTCCCGAAAGGTCCCGTCTCCGTTGTTGCGGTAGAGGATGTCGGAATCGCCGACCATCCCCAGAGGTCCGCACTGCACAGTAATCCCCCGGTAGTGGCATTCCATGGGATCGGGGTCCTTGTAGTCGAACTGGACCGTGTTGGTGACATAGAGATCCAGCCAGCCATCCGCATCGTAGTCGCCGAAGGACGCGCTCACCGCCCAGCGTCCGTCCCCCACCCCTGCGGTGCCGGCCACGTCCCTGAAGGTGCCGTCCCCGTTGTTCCGGTAGAGGGTGTTGGGGCCGTAGTTGCAGACGAACAGGTCTACCCAGCCGTCGTTGTCATAGTCTCCGGCGGCCACTCCCATCCCCCAGTGCCGATTCCCCACCCCCGCCTTCCGGGTCACGTTGGTAAAGGTCCCGTCGCCGTTGTTGCGATAGAGCGCATTGGAAACCGTGCGCTTCCCTTGAACCAGCTCCTCCCAGTGGCCCCCGTTCACCAGATAGAGGTCCATCCAACCGTCCCGGTCGAAGTCGATCCAGGCCACTCCCCCGCTCATGCTCTCCAGGATGTACTGCTTCTCAGGGCTGCCGCTGAAGTGCTGAAAATCCAGGCCTGCATCGGCTGCCACGTCCTCAAAGACCAGGGACGGCCACACCGGCAAGGACTTGCCGGTGAGCGGCGAATCGTTGGCGGACATTCCCGACAACCCCGCCAGGCAGGCAAGCAAACTCAGTGCAACTCCTTTGTTCATCTCCAAGTCCAAAAATCCTGGGCCTGCCGTAAGCCCGTGTCCCTGCAAGACCGGGCGCTGCCGGTGACACGGCCCGGCGGCCATGGTGCTATCCCAGCCGATTCTAGCACGGATCGCGAAGACCCCGAGGGAAGGGCTCTCAACCTGCCGTTTATCGGTTCGGCGCTGGCGCGGGGCCAATCGGGGTGCGTCAAATGGAATCTCCCGGGGAGATATACAGCAGTAAACTGGCGCCGCAAGGAACACCTTTTACCTTGGAGGTCACCCCGGACCCGCTTCCCTCGAGTGCCGGGGCGCAGATGGCGCGCCCGGTCGTGCAATCCTCTGCCTCCAAGTAGGAAACGGGGAATCACTGGAATTGACGAAACAGGATCACTAGAATGAGGACGCGTTCAGGCAGCAGAAAGACCGGGCAATCGACTTTGATCCCATGAGAGATCCGATACGGTGAACAGGATGATGGAACCAAGCCCAACGAGTCAATGGAGCCGGACCTCGAAACTCAGCCTGGGAGCCGGCCTTTGTCTGGCCCTGGCTGGATTCCTGTCCTGCTCCGGACCGGTGCGGGACCCGCGGGCGAACTGGTCCGACGCCAAGAAGGACCGGGTGCAGGCGGCTGCCAGACAGCGCCGCATCATCTTCAATGACGACACCTACGAGCTGTCCCGCGAGGACGCAAACACCTCCGAAGGGTTCCTGAAGCGCCGGCTCCAACCCCTGGCCGGGACCCAGGTCGATACCATTTCCTGGTCTATCCTGGGAGGTTGGGCCGATGCCCCGGTGTACGACAGCAAGATCCAGCCCATCTACGGCGATGCCCATGGAGGCCCACCCCTTTATTGGTCCAAGGTGACCTCCAACGTGAAGCGCTTGATCCAGGCAGGTCGCGGACCGCTGCAGATCGTCATCGATTTCGCCCGCTCTCAGAAAATGGAGATCCTGGCTTCGGTGCGCATGAACGATGTTCACGATAGCTTCATCGAAGGCGGCTTGACCACCTGGAAAAAGGAACATCCGGAGTTTCTGGTGGATCCCGCGGGCATGCTCACCGCTCTGGAGCTCTATGTCACCGCCCAGGATTTCTCCCACCCGGAGGTCCGGCAGCGAAAATTCGAGATCATCGAGGAGGTCGCCCGCCGTTACGACGTTGACGGCTTCGAGCTGGATTTCATTCGCCACCCGGTGTTCTTCAGCCAGACCCTGCAGGGAAAACCGGTGAGCGCCGCCCAGGTCGAAGTCATGACGGCTTTCATGCGCCGAATCCGGCGGCTCACCGAGAGCCAGGCCGAGCAACGGGGACGGCCGCTGCTTCTGGCCACTCGGGTTCCGGACAGCTTCCAACTGGCCCTGAACATCGGTTTGGACCTGAAAGGTTGGCTGGAAGAGGATCTGGTGGATATTCTGATTGCCGGCGGCGGCTATGCTCCCTTCAGCCTCCCCCTGGCCGAGTTCACGGCCCAGGCTCACCCGCACGGCGTGCTCGTCTATCCCTGCATCAACCAGGGCGCCGCAAACAGCGTGTCTCGGGGAAGCTTCCTGGAGGCAGTGCGGGCCCTGGCCGGCAACTGGTTCCAGACCGGCGCCGACGGCATCTACCTGTGGAATCTGGGTACGCCTTTCGAGTACAAGACCGGGAAGGATCTGATCGAGACGCGCCGGCGGTCCTATGCCTGCCTGAGCGATATCGGCGAGCGCCGGACTCTGGCGGGCAAGAACAAGCTGTTCTGCGTGGACACCCATGCCGGCGGAGTGTTTGACTACTATGCCCACGTCTCCAGCCCGCCGCCGCTGCCCGTTAGCCGGGACGGGACCATCAAATACGGAGTCGTGGCAAGGGTGCCGGTGGTGGTCGGGGACGACCTGGCGGCGGCCAAAAAGAACGGGTCGCTTCAAGCCATGCGGCTGGTTCTGGATGTGAGGGGCGCGGCCCGGCCGGAGGCCATCGTCTGCCGGGTGAACGGCAAGGACCTGGCCGACGGGCAATCGACGGTCATCGACGCCGGCAAAGGCGAGTATCGGATGAGCTATCCCATCGATGCTCCCCCCTTGCGGCGGGGAAAGAACACCGTGGTGGTGGCGCTCAAGAGCACGCCCGCCAAGCCGGGGGTCGTTCGGCCAGAGCGTCTTCCCGGCATGGCTTCCCGGGCGCAGTTTTATGGCGTGCGGCTGGAGGTCAACTACCGATCGGAGTGAAAGGCCGGCGAGAGCGGCAGACAGGAACTCTCACGGGTGCTATAGGCTCGACGGTCCCTTGCAACCCATTGGAATGGCGCAGCACTCCGACACGGGCGAAGTGATCTCCTGACGTCGCATGCGCGGCCTGCATCGGATCCCAAGCCCTCGGAACTTCAAACCGGAGAGCACGAAATGCCTTCGACACTGAACACCCCTCAACTGGCCGCCCGGTTTCAGGAAGACGGCTTCGTGGTGGCGAAGGGATTCCTGAACGCCGAGGAATTGAAGCAGCTGGAGCAGGAGATCGACCGCTACATTGCCGAGGTCCTGCCCTCTGTCCCCAAGACTCACGTGGTCTATGAATCCGGCTGGAGCGGGCCGCTAAAGCAGTTCTCCAGAATGGAACTCTACGATAAATACTTTCAGCATGCGCTCCGGCGGCCGGCCACCCTGGATTTGCTCAGCGCCTGTCTGGGAGAGCCGGTGGAACCCATTACCACTGAAGTCTTTTACAAACCCGCCCGAGTAGGCTCTCCGGCCCTCTACCACCAGGAGAACGCCTACTTCAATTACCGCCCCCCCTACGGCCTGGTGATCTGGATCGCCCTGGATGAGACCACCCTGGAAAACGGCGCCGTCCATTTCGTCCGAGGCAGCCACCGGCTGGGAGAAATCCCCCACGCCCAAACGGGGCTGCCCTTGTTTACCAAAGCCCTCTCCGAACCTCCCGACCCCGAGCTCTATCCGGAAGTCCCGGCCCTGCTCCAACCCGGAGACGCCTCCATCCATCACTTTCTCACCATTCACCGCAGCGGACCCAACAATACCGACTCCCACCGCCGGGGGTTTGTGCTCGACTACCGCGGGCGCAGCACGGAGGTCAACCGGGAAGCGCTGCGCCGCCACGAAGCCTACAGGAAGAACATCTACCGCAAATTGGGAGCTCTTTAAATCCCGTTCCTCACTGGGAGGATTACTGTCGCCGCCTTCGCGGCTTGGGAGTAGCGGAATCCGTTTCCCATGGGCTCACGCCCACGGCTACCTGGTGCCGCCGCTTCGCGGCTCGGTTCGAACCCCCGGGCGGGAGCCCGGGGGCGTGTGAACCCCGCGCTGCCGCAGACGCGAAGGCGGCGAATTAGGTGCACCCGTCCGAAATGCAGGGCCCGTCCGAAACCGCCATGCACACCCCTATCCAACAACGCTAAACACGTACCGCCGGGTGAGTAACCCGTCAGCAACCTTCAGAATTCCTTCTCCAGACCCTTTTCTTCGTCAAGCCGGTAGTGGGTGTCGGCGGGCAGGTCACGATATTCCTGCACCACCCCGCTGGGCCACTTCACCAGCACTCGGTCGATTCGCTCGGCAGCCCCCAGACCGAAATGAGCCCTGGGGTCGCTGGCCGAGAAAATTCCGACGGTTCGTTTGATTTCCCAGACCTGGCGGAGCTGTCCGGTGACCACCGTGATTTGGGCGCCGATGCCGTCACGATTGCTCCGGGTTCCACTGGCGCGGAACATGACCCAATGGTTGGGACCGGCGCCTTCATGCCTGAAGAGCTGGGGAGTCCCGTTGAGGTTGCCGATAATGAAGTCGATGTCGCCGTCGTTGTCCATGTCGCCGAATGCCATGCCCCGACCCACCAGCTCTTTCTGCAGATCCGGTCCAGACAACTTCCTCACATCCCTGAACGTTCCGTCTTTTCGGTTCAGGTAGAAGGAAGAAGGCTGGTAGTAGCGGTCGGACCAGCCGGCCGTCAGCACCAGTGCATAGACGTGTCCGTTGGAGTGGAAGATGTCCTTCCAACCGTCATGGTTCAGGTCGAAGAATCCGGCCCCCCAGCCGACCAGCATCCATTCCGGCTGGCTCAACCGGGCCTGCTGGCTCACGTCCTCAAACAAGAGTTGCCCGCGATTGTGGTAGAGCGTGCTGTAATCGTCGGCGAAGTTGGTCACGAACAGATCGAGGCGCCCGTCGTTGTCATAATCGGCTGCATCCACCCCCATGCCTGCCTGGAAACGCCCGTCGGCGTCGGTCGCCAGGCCGCTCAGAAAACCCATCTCCTTGAAGGTTCCGTCTCCCTGGTTGACATAGAGCTGATTGGGCGTGCTGTCGTTGGCCACGTAGAGATCCTGGTCCCCGTCGCCGTCCAGATCGGCCCAAACCACCCCCAGAGAGTAATAGCGGTTGTTCAGGTTCAACCCCGCTGCCTCGGTGACGTCCGAGAAGGTTCCGTCCCCGTTGTTGCGGTAGAACCGATTGGCCGCCCCCTCAAGCCCCAACGGACCGCAGAAGGCCGGAGTCCCGCGGTAGTTGCAAATGGGCTTGGAGCCGGGCGGGGGCAGACTATCGAAGTCGTAGCGGACATAGTTGCAGACATAGAGATCCAGGTCTCCGTCCCGGTCGTAGTCGCCAAAGGCCGAAGAGGAGCTCAACCCAAGGTCTCCCACGCCCGCCCGGGCGGTGACGTCCTCGAAGGTCCGGTCTCCCCGGTTCCTGTACAGGACGTTGGTCTGCAAATTGTTTAAATAGACGTCCACAAAGCCATCGTTGTCGTAGTCCCCCAGGGTGACTCCCATCCCCCAGGCCGACCGGGTCAAACCCGCCTCCCGGGTCACCTCCTTGAAGGTTCCATCCCGCTGATTCCGATAGAGCGCTCCGTGCGGGTTGTCGCCCTTGCGGAATCGTTCCAGGGTGGACCCCTGAACCATGAACAGGTCCAGCCAGCCGTCGTTGTCGTAGTCGAAGAAGCCGGCCCCGCCTCCCTTGGCCTCGAACAGGTAGGGCTTGGACTTCTCGGGGCCGTTGATATGGAGGAAATCGATGCCGCTGGAACGGGTGACATTGGTGAATCGGGGCACCGGCTCGGCCCGAAGGAGTCCGCCGGCCGCAAGCACCAGAAACAACCCAACCCAAACCGATATGGCTTTGCAAGACATGCTCACGGTCTCAGCCGGCCCCGTCCCTCCCGGTCGCGTATTTTTTCGAACCGATCCATCCGCTCCCGAGCCTGCTCGACACGACCCGTTTCCAGATAGAGTCGGGCCAACAGGTAGTGAGCGTCCGGGAACTCGGGGTTGAGGTCGATCCCTTGCAGCAGCACTTCAATAGACTTGGCCGGTTGTTTCAGGCGCCGGTAGGTCTTGGCCAGGACAAAATGGAGTTCCGACTGGTCCACTTTCCTGCCCTGGAGTTTCTGCAAATGGCCGAGGACCTCCCCGGCCCGGCCCATTCTCAGCAGGGCCTTGGCCAGATGAAAACGGGCCTCCGCATGGTCTGGATGCAACTGCAACTCGGATCTGAAATGCTCGACGGCCTCGCGGTCCTGGCCCTGTCTGAAAAGAAGCCTCCCCAGGCCGAAGTGGACCGCGGGATAGCGGGGGTCGGCCTTTGCCACCGCCGTAAACTGCTGCAAGGCCAGGCTGTCGAGATTCAGCTGAAGGCAGTAGACATTGCCCAGCAAGAGACGGGCTCTCAGATTGGCGGGCTCGATGGCCACGACTCGCTCCAGCGCCGTAGCGGCCTGGCGGTGCTTGTCATCTCTCAGAAAAAGAACGCCCAGTTGGAAATGAGCCTCGGCCAGATCGGGCTGCAATGCAACCGCATGGCGCAATGAGCCCTCTGCATCGCTGAACTGCTGCAGGGCGTTGAGGACTTCGGCTTGAAGCAGATAGTAGGCCGCCTTGTCGTCTTCCGCGGCGACTGCTTTCTGAATCCAGACCAGGGCCTGCAGGAAACGCTTCTCCCGATAGCTTGCCAGTGCCTTGCGATAGTCCTCCGACTGGGAGAGAAGCGGAGGGCCAACCCACAAGACAACCATGGCCAGGACATGCAAGAAAGCCAGGACCCGTTTGGGATTGGTCATGAAGCTTCGCAATTCCGGCCTTTCGACCCATTTTGCGGCGGGCTCAATGGCTGGGAAGCGGGCCGGACCCTCTTACTCGGCCAGGCCCAGGGGGTAGTCGTTCCGCTGACCCAGCAGGCGATCGAAGGCCTCCTGACGGAGGTTGCCACGGGCATCGAACAGGACGGCAGACCCACTTGCGGGCCGGTGTTGCCGGCCGGCTCGGCGCCAGATTTCCAAGGCCTTGAGACGGGCCTGCGAGCGCTGCTGCGGAGAGTCCACGTAGTCGTATTGGAAATCGCCGAAACCGGGCAGTTGCCGGAGCGAGCGGTAGGCGATAAACCTCACGGCATCGTAGGGATCCTCCAGCAACTGGGCCAGATAGGGTGCCATCCAGCCCGAACCGGAGGCGGCCCTGGCCGGTTCCCACCCCAGACTCCAGGCCATGAGGGCCCGCTGGCCGGCATCCCCCTTCAAGGTCCAGAGCACCGATGCCGCGACGGTCTCTTCTTCCTTGGACAGCTTGGGCTTGGGCACCCCATACCACTTCTGCAGGTTCTCAGCCGCCCAGCCCAGGGTTTTGTCCAGGTGGCACTGGTTGCAGGCGTTGGGCCGGCCCGTTTCCAGGCTGGCAGCCACCGTGGGGCTACTGATCTGATGGCTGCGAATGGCCTTCAGCAAGGCATAGGAGGTGGGAGACATGTGGCAGTTGTAACATTCACTTCCCGGAGAACCCGGTGGGTGGTGGGTGTGTTGCTCCAGCCCGGACTCGAAGGCGGGGTGGCACTGCAGACAGGCCTGATTGGTGTCCATCCGCGGCTGCAACTGATCGTTGGCCCAGGACTTCAAGGAACGAGGGTCCTCCGGCGCCTTGTGGAGGCGGTGGCAGGAAAGGCAGGACATCTGACCCACTTGGTAACACCCCGACTCCAGAAGCCCACTGTACTCCCGCCCCGCTGTCCGAACCATTCCATCCGACCAGAAAACGGACTCCAGGAACCGCGGCTGAGCCTTCAGATAGGCTTCCATCTGGGGAGCGCCCCGACTTTGATGGTATCGGATCAGGAAGCGGCTGTCGTTCAGATCCTGTCCCGGCCGGTAGGAGAAGCCGTGGTTCAACCAGTGGACCAGCTCCTGCCGATCACCAAAGGTAAAGACGCTGTGGCATTGTCCGCAGACCTGGGAGGAGCGGTGGTGGGACAGCTTGGCGGGATTGACGATATTCAGCTTCAGTTTCCCGCTGCGATAGGCTTCCAGGCTGCCCGGCCGCCTCATGACCTGGACGTGCCGGGCTCCCGGACCGTGGCAGGCTTCGCACGCAATGCCGAACTCCGCCACCTGGGTGTCCATGTTGTCCTGAGTCGCGACCCGGGGGCGGCCCAGAGTCGTGTGGCACTGGAGGCAAGCCTGGTTCCAGCGCCCCGGTTGAGTGGAAATCCGGGGTGAAGGCGGCATGAGGAAGGTGGACTTCTCGGGAATCCAACGGCCTTCCTGGATGGCGTAGACAAAAGGGAACAACTCCAGCTTGCGGGAGGCGCCGCTGGAAAACCAGTACATCTGGAAATGGTGCGACCCCGTGGTCAGGGCGATACGCCTCTTGATGCGTCCCAGGGAGGGGTGGGGCATTTCCGCCCACAGCCGGTCCCCTTCCCGCCTCAAATCATAGGTCTGACCCTCCAGTTTCAACGCCACCTGATCGATGGGAATGGCCAGCGCTTCGGGGGTCGCCACCTGGGTCATGGTCCTGTGATAGGAGGCATGCCAACTGGCATGGTTCTGCGGATGGCATTTTTGGCATTCGTCCGATGAGACGTATCCGTAGTCCAGGACCTGTACCGGACGATCCCGGTCCTGAACCGGGGCCTCCCGGCTCAGGGCGGCCGAGCACCCCGGAAGGGTCATCAGGACCAGTGCTAAGGGAATTACCCTCATGTTTCCATCAGCGTTCCATCCGGAGGAAGGACAAGAGCCTGAACCGGAGCTTCAACCACCCACCGAGGCGAGTGTCCGTGAACCACTGTCAACTTTCGAATAGACCATAATGTCAATGCTAAGCTTACCAGATCCACGGTAATCCATCCGTTACTAAAATCCCCAAACAGAGCCGTGGCCGGACTGTCCTGGCGTCTCGATTCCGGAAGGGCCGTTTTCTTGACTCACTTCTGGAAGCGGTGGAAAATAGTTCCGGGAAAGCCGAAGCAGGCGGGGTACCAAGGGATCAAGCCGCGAAGAGATGTCAAGTCGAAGCCTCCGCCCTCAGGCTGGGGTCCGAAGCCAGGATTCAAGCCATTCACTGAAGATTCACTATTCTCCCCACGACCCTCTCGACGATTTTCCAATCCAACCGGGATGCCGACCTTGCAGACCTCGCCATCAAGACTCACCCCGACCCCTCCCTGGCGGGAGGGAGGTTGGCAGGACCGCCCGCCGGGGCCTGACGGCGGCGCCGGAAGAACGGCCACGGATGGTGATCCCGCTCGGCATTTCGGAACTGCGGTCCCATGAAACGAAAAAGGAAGGCGACGCCTTCAAGTAAGACCTCCTCTCCACGACCTTACGCCGCCGGAATGTTTCCTGCTGTCTTGGTTCCACTCGCCCTTTTCCTGGCTGTTGTTGTCATCTACCTGCCCTCGATCGGCAACGATTTTCTTTACGACGACTACGAAGTCATCCTCTCTAACGATCCTGTTGAGTCGGTTGGGGATTTGGCACAAATCTTCTCCGAAAGGCACTTCCCCAGCCTGCCCTACTATCGCCCAGTGGTTCGCTCGACGCTCCTGCTGCAAAGAGCGGTACACGGTGACCGTGCAGGACCCTTTCATTTGTTCAACGTGCTCCTGATGGCATTTGCAGCCCTTTTGAGTTATTCGCTGCTCAGGCTACCGGTCTTTCAACTACAGCGGTGGCCGGCGCTATGGGCAGCGGCCATATTTGCTCTGCATCCAATAGCCTCCTCCTGTGTTTACCCGATCGCATCCGGGCGCGAGACCTTGTTGCCCGCCGTCTTTGTACTGGCCTCTATCTATTGCTTTTTGCGCCCAGGTCTCAGGTGGCGGGCTTTGGCCGCAACTTCGTTTGCCCTGGCTCTGTTTAGCAAGGAGCAGGCCGTCGTTATCCTCGGTTTCTTTGTGCTGGCGGATGGACTGGGACTGACCGCGACTCCTGCCACAAAAAGCATCCGTGGTTGGGTGTGGCGTTACTGGCCTGAAGTTTGCATCCTAACGACTTATCTCGGCATTCGTTACCTACTCTTTGGAGGGCAGGAGTACCAGCTGGGAGACCTGGGAAAGTCCATGCTTTCTTTTGTCTACGCCCTCCAGGTGATCGCGGTTCCTTTCGTCGAACTGGTCTATGAACCACCTGTAGAAGTGTGGCTTTCCTGGTGGCGTCTGGCAGCCGTTGTCGGGCTCCTGATCTTTTGGCGTAGGTGCCTCGTTGGAATGCGTCCTGAGAGGCGAGTCCTTACCTGGTTTTGGTTTGGGTGGTTTGTGGCTACACTGCTACCGACTGCCAATCTTCTGGATCAAGAAGCACATTTCGCGGAGCGTTATGTTTTTCTGGCCACCTTGGCTCCGCTGGCTCTAATCGCCTCGACCCTTTCGTCCCGAACCTACGGTGGCTTCGCTTCCAAGCTGATGACCGGCCTGAGCCTGGTCATCGTCTGTACGTTGGCTGCCGTGAGTGTCCACCGCGCTGGTTACTTCCACAACAATGATGCCTTCGCCAAGCAGTGGCTGAAGACCAATCCAGAGGCCCTCAACGCCCACATCAGCCTGGGGGCAGTTTTGGTCACCGAGGGCAATCTCAGCCAAGCGGAGTATCACTTCCGGGAAGCACTACGGATTGCTCCGAGAACTGCAGCCACCTACAACAATCTCGCCGGATTGATGTTACACCAGCGAAAGTTTGAAGAAGCAAAAGCCCTCCTGGAGCAAGCCCTCCTCGTCGACCCGAATTCAGCCGAAACTCACAACAATCTCGGCGCCGTGTTACGCAGAGTGGGCAAGACCGAGGAAGCCATCGCACACTTCTCGCAGGCCATCCGCCTCAATGCCAATGACGCTGAAGCGCAGGCCAACCTGGCCAACGTTCTGGCAGAGGTTGGCAAAATTCAAAAGTCCCTACGACATTATCGAGAGGCGTTGCGGCTCAATCCGGGCTGGCCTTCGGTAGCCAACCGCCTGGCCTGGCTTTTGGCCACCCAACCCGAGCCGCGCTTCCGCTCCGGGGTTGAAGCCATTCGGCTGGCGGAACAGGTCTGCGGTGACACGGGTCACTCCCAACCGCTGTTTCTAGACACGCTGGCGGCAGCTTACGCCGAAATGGGACGCTATGAGGAGGCCTTGCACACGGCCGGCAAGGCCCTGAAGCTGGCTGAAGCAGCCCGGCAGTTGGTGCTTGCAGCCCAGATCAGGGAAAGAATGGATGTTTACCGAAACCGTCGCCCGGCCCGCTACGGCGAAGTTCAATGGAGAACCACTGCTACAGCCGATACCTATAGCGAGCTTGCCGGCCTTATGTTGCAGCAGGGCAAGTTTGAACAAGCGCAAATTCTGTTGGAGCAAGCCCTTGAGGTCGATCCGCATTTGGCCGAAACCCACAACAACCTGGGGACCGTATTTCTCAGAATGGGCGAGACCGAAAAAGCCATCGCCCATTTCTCACGGGCCGTCAGCCTCAACGCCGACGACGCCCAGGCTCACGCCAACCTGGCCAATGCCCTGGCCGAGGTCGGAAAGATGCAGGAGTCCATTCGACATTACCGGGAGGGGCTGCGGATAAACCCGGGTTGGCCTTCGGTGGCCAACCGCCTGGCCTGGCTTATGGCTACCCAGACCGACGCCCGGCTTCGCTCGGGGGTTGAAGCGGTTCGACTGGCTGAACGGTTCTGCCGTGACACCGCTTACTCGGAACCACTCTTCCTGGACACGCTGGCGGCGGCTTACGCCGAAACGGGACGTTATGAGGAGGCCTTGGACACGGCCGGCAAGGCTCTGAAGCTGGCTGACGCAGCCCGGCAGTCGGTGCTTACAGCACAAATCAGGGAAAGAATGGAGGCTTACCGGCGCCGCCGACCGCTACGCTACGCCGAGGTTCAATGGCGATCGAGTCCTCGAGTCGTAAGCAACCCGCCGGGCCCGTGACTGCTTCACCGGCATTTTTCGCCGGGTCGTTGAGCATGAGTAATGCGGCCAGGAGTGATTCCGCGACAAGCTCAAGAATCACACCGAGAGGTTCAGAGTCAGGAAAGACAAAGCCCCGTGCAGGGAAGCACGGGGCTTTGTACAGTGGTGCAATGCCAAGCGCCGCTAGAACCCGAGTCTAACGCGGACCTCGTAGACCCGAGACTGGCCGCCGCTGACTCTGAAGGTCCCAAAGTTGGCGGAACTGATGTTGACCGATGCCGGTCCGGAAGCGTTGCGGTGGTTGAGGAGATTCCGGATGTACCCTTCGATATTGAGGTAGGGACCGGTCTCCCATGGGGTCAAGTTGAATCGCTTGAATATATTGAGATCGGTGCCCCAGTCGGCCGGCGCCCGCAGGGTTCCACGACTGGCGGTCCCGTAGCGGCCGATGCCGTCCGGCGGAACAGCGAAGCAGCTGGGATCCCACCCTTGCCCGGGTGTTGGGCCGAAACCGTTGCCGTTACAGAGCGCGTCGGGCCGGCCGCTGGAGCGTCCGGTGTTGGAGGGATCCGAGCCGGAATAGGAAGGAGTGAAAGCGGCGCCGTTTCTTCCCTGGAAAAGGAAAGCGGTTGTCCAATCGCCGAGGAACAGGTTGGCAACAGGACCCATTCCACTCCCAAAGCGCTGTCCGTGACCAAAGGGGAGACCCCATACAGCCGCGACTCTCCAGCGCTGGCCGGGAATTCCGTTCTGGATCCCCTTGTCCCGGGAGCGGTTGAGGGGATCTTCAGCCTCGAAACCGATGGTGGAAGAAAACAGTCCCGGGTCGACGTCGGCCAGGTTTTTCTTCCATTCCCACCAACTGCGTACATAAACTCCCCGGCTGAACTGGCGAGTCGCCTCCAACTCCAGGGCGTGGTAGGTTCCGGTCCCGCCGAGGTCCTGCTGATCGACGAACGAGAAGTTCTCACCCCAGGGAAACCTCTCCGAATCCGGCCGGTCGGCGAACGCAGTCGCACTGGGAAGGGGTGTCTGCAAGTTGGCTCGATAAGGCCAACTGGTCCCCTTGGAACCCACATAGGAAATCCGTGTCGCCCAACCATCGCCCAGATCGTTTTCCAAGGTGAGGTTATACTGCTGGTCGTACGCCCAGGCGTCGTTGCGGCTGTTCAGGGGAATTCCGCGCACCCCCTGCTTGGGGATGGCTCCGGAACCGATGGCCGGGAAAGGATTGTTGAAGGTCAACGCCGCAACACCGTCGACAATTGCGTTGGGTCCGAACGACTCCGACCCCACAAAGGGACCGGCCTCGCGGCCGCCCAGCCAGCCCGCGCGTGAAAGGCCGCTATGGCCCGAGCCGGCGATGGCGAAGGGGACGTGGTAGATGCCGTAACCGGCCCGGATAACGGTCCTGTCGTTGATGCGATAAGCCAGCCCGAAGCGGGGGGAGAAGAGCACCGTCTTGAAATTGACCAGGCTCTGCGGATAGCCGGCGTCGCTGGCCGTCACCACCGGAATCTCATCCGTCGGCCATACCGGCGCAATATGATGGATGGCCTTATCGGGAACAACCACCCGAGAGTTCTCGAAATCGAAGTTGTAGAAGAGACCGTCTCTCTCAGTCGGGGCGCCGTAGTGCTGGAAGCGAGCACCGTAGGTCATGGTCAACCGGGGTGTTATCTTCCAATCGTCCTGGGCGAAGAAGCCGAAGTCGAATCCCCGGGCGTAGACGGCAGACCGGGACGTTTCAATCTTTGTCTTCCAGGGTAGGCCCAAGAGAAAGTCGGCCATGTCGCTGCCGGTGAAGTTGCCGGTGAACTCGTACCTGCCCCAGGATTCTGAACTGGCCACGTTGCCCCAGGGCCGCTCCCAGTTCAATTCAATCCCGAACTTCATGAGATGGCTGCCGCTGTTTACCGAGACCGCATCTTTCAGCACCCACACGCTGGGATTGTCGCTGCTGCGATCGGGTCCGACGGATCCATACAGAGGCTGAGTCACCTCGCCCACGGAAAAGGAACCCAGTAGCGCGCCCGGCTGAAATCCCCACACCTGGGTATAGAGTTGAGGGGCTCCGACTCCCGGCGGAGTCGGACGGCCCGCGGTGTCGATGCCAAACTCTTGCAGCAGCGCATTCCCTTCGACCGTTCCCAGTTTGATGATGTAGCCCTGACGGTTTCGCCCGACCTGGAACTCGTTGATCACGTTCGGAGAGAACATGTGCGAATCCTGGATACTCCACTGCCGGGTGGCATTGGTGTCGTCGTAGCCTGACAGCGGTTGCGTCGTGCTTCCCTCCAGACCCGCCCGATTGTAGCCGTAGTGGTTGAACGAGAGGGTATTGGTGTCGGTGACGGCATGATCGAACCGTATGTGCCAATGTTTCTCGTTGATGGTACCGAATTGAAACCCCAGGAAATTATCCACCAGATTGCCCGGAGTCCCGAAATTGGGCATGGGCATATGATTGAAGGCCGCCTGTGCCGCTGGGCTGAGCATGTTGGAAGGAATAATATTGTTGGGGAAAGGCTCCCCGGTAAATGGATTCTTGGGGACGACCTTCTGCTGCTGCACGATCTGGTTGAGGTCCCCGGAACGAATTTCCGCCGTGGGGTAGACATACCCTGTCCGGGGAGCTCTCTGGTCGTTGAAACGGGGCAAAACGAAAAAGTGGAAGAAGGTCTTGTCGCGGCCGTCATAGACCCCGGGGATATGAATGGGGCCGGAACCCTCGTAGAGCCACTGGATGCTCGGCTTACCGGGGGCGTGCCTTGTTTCGTGGGATCGCAACGTCCGCAGCCGGGGGTGCCTCAAGTGCATGTAGATCTCGCCGTGAAACTGGTTGGTTCCGCTTCTGGCGACCCCATTGATGGTGGTAGCGGTCTTGTACTCGGCGGGTGCGTTGAGCGAAACCTGATTGATTTCCTTGACCAATTCCTGAGGTGCGCGGAAGGTGCCATAAGCGTTGGTGGCTACACCGTCCTGCAGCGCAGAGGTGTTATTGGCGAAGGCTCCGTGGACCTGGCTTCGGTTCTCCGCTCCAGGGTTCACGCCTACCGTGTAGATCAGACTGGCGGCGACCCGGTAGGCCTCCACCTCTTTCACGGGGGTGGTATAGGTCACGCTGGACTTGTCGGTCTCGATGACGGCCCCCATCTCCTCGACGGTAATGGTGTCGGCCACATCCCCCACTTCCAGTACGATATCAACGCGGCGGGGACGTCCCGCGTAGATGATGATGCCGCTGTTGGAGTAGGTCTTGAAACCCGCCAATTCGGCCGAAACGGTATAGGTCCCGGGCGGCAGGCCCCGCAACTCGTATATGCCCAATTCGTTGCTCACGGTCGTGCGGCCGATTCCCGTGGCTTCCTCGGTGGCCGTGATCTCAACCTGGGTCACCCTGGCCCCGGTCTCGTCCTCGACATTCCCGCGAAGGCCGGTGAAATCACCTTGCGCCAGCAGGAACAGCGGCGACATCGCAAGGATCACGGCGTAACAGAAAGCAGTACTCATCCCTTTCAAGAAACGTTGCATCGGTGTTTACCTCCCCAGGTAGCAACAGTTAAAAGTCAAGCAGCCACTGGGAGTTGCAAGGTAAGATCCCATTACGGCCCGGCCGTTAAAGTTGATCTCTCCGTTGCTCAAGTGAAACCCTCAACTGTTGGTGTTTTCCAAAGCCTTCGACTCAAGGCTTTAGCTAGCAATTGTCTTGCCAAAACCCAATAGACGGCGATAATTAAGTTTAAGATTATTGTTTTCTATGACTTAAGCGCTATTCCCCCCTTAGCTGGATCGAAACCCCACATCCTCAATCTACGAAATATGGGATTCAATTGTTTTCATTAACTGTCGCCGGTCCGGTACGACTCACTCGCTCATCATTAACTAAGTCACATCAATTGAATAGTATAGTGGACAAGGAACTTCTCCAATGGCTGGTATGAATCCTCGTGTGAATGCTTACGGTATTTCGTAGGCCTGATGGGTTCGCAGCAATCCCCTCTGAAAGCCCAGGAAAGACCCGTTCGTAGCCGCCTGGGAGATTGCCGCCGCCTCGCCGCCGGCAGGGGATTCCCACCCATGGACCCTAGGCTGACGGCCATGATTGGTGGGTCGACCCAACCTCCCAGCAACGATGCAGCGGCAACAGTCAAAACTCGCTTTCCAGGCCGCTCTCTTCGTCGATCAGGTAGTGCCTGTCGACTGCCACGTCACGAAACTCCTGGACGGTGCCGCTCGGCCATTTCACCTCCACCCGATCGACCCGGTTGGCCTTTCCCAATCCAAAATGGGCTCTGGGATCGCTGGCCGAGTAGATCCCGACGGTCCGCTTTATCTCCCAGACTTGGCGGAGTTGACCGGTGAACACCGTGATGCGGGTCCCAATGCCATCTCGATTCGTCTCGGCCCCTCTCGCCCTGAACATCACCCAATGATTGGGACCGGCTCCTTCATGTCTGAAGAACTGGAGAGACCCATTGAGGTTGCCGATGACGAAATCGATGTCCCCATCATTGTCGAAATCGCCGAAAGCCATCCCGCGGCCCACCAACTCCTTCTGTAGATCGCGCCCGGCCAGGTCCCTCACGTCCTTGAAGGTCCCATTCTTTTGGTTCAGATAGAAGGAGGAGGGTTGAAAATAGCGGTCGGACCAGCCGGCCGTCAGCACGAAAGGGTAGGTGTGGCCATTGGAGTGGAAGATGTCTTTCCAGCCATCCTGGTTGAGATCGAAAAACCCGGCGCCCCAGCTGACCAGCATCCATTCCGGCTGAATCAACCGGGCCTGCTGGGTTACGTCTTCGAACATGAGATCGCCACGATTCCTGTACAGCGTGCTGTAGTCGTTGGCGAAGTTGGTCACAAAAACATCTAGCCGCCCGTCGTTGTCATAGTCGGCTACATCCACGCCCATGCCTCCCTGGAAATCTCCATCAGCATTGGTTGCCAAGCCACTCAGAAAACCCATTTCTTTGAACTTTCCGTCTCCCTGGTTGACATAAAACTGATTGGGCGTGCTGTCATTGGCCACGAAAAGATCCAGGTCCCCATCGTTGTCCAGGTCAGCCCAAACCACCCCCAGAGAGAAATAGCGGTTGTTCACGTCCATCCCTGACGCTTCGGTGACGTCTGCGAAAGTGCCATCTCCGTTGTTACGGTAGAGCCGGTTAGCCGCTCCTTGCAGTCCCAGCGGACCGCAGAAGACCGGAGCGCCACGGTAGTTGCAAATGGGCCTGGAACCGGGCGGGGGCAGTCTGTCGAAGTCGTATAGAACGTAGTTGCAGACATAGAGGTCCAGGTCTCCGTCCTGATCGTAGTCGCCAAACGCCGACGAGGAACTCCATCCGGGATCTCCCATACCGGCCTGGACCGTCACATCCTGAAAAGTGCCGTCACCCTGGTTCTTATACAAAACATTGGTTTGCAAGTTGTTCAAGTAGATGTCCACAAAGCCGTCGTTGTCGTAGTCCCCGAAGGTGACTCCCATTCCCCAAGCCGGTCGAGTCAGACCCGCCTCCTTAGTTATGTCTGCGAAGGTACCATCCCGCCGGTTTCGGTAGAGCGCACAGTGAGGGTTGTTGCCATTGCGCAACCGTTCCAGAGTAGATCCCTGAACCATGAGCAGATCCAGCCAACCATCCTTGTCAAAATCAAAGAATCCGGCGCCACCCCCCTTGGCCTCAAACAAATAGGGTTTTTTCTTCTCGGCTCCATTCAAATGGAGAAAATTGACGCCACTGGACCGGGTGATGTTGGTGAATTGGGGCACTGGCTCAGGCATTGCGCTCCTCTGAATCAAGAGCACCAGCAACAAAGTGCCCAAGAGCGTTCTGGCCAGGTTCAACATCCTGAATAGGTGACCATGATCTTTGTCAAAAGGAGACCGACCGGACAATCCCACTGAGGCCATGGCACCGCGCTCCTCAGCCAGATGCTGAAGTGGGGAGCAGCCGGGAAAAGAAAACATGACATCACACGCTTGGACCAGCCATGTTGGGAGTCTCGCTAGGTTAACCGAGGCCATTTGCCCCTCTACCTTCCTTGAAGTCTTCTGAGAAGTTCAAAGCGCTTGGAGAATTCCTGGGTATCTAGAGAGCCGTTGGCATTTCGATCCAGTCCCCTAAAGAATTCGTCATGCTTTTCAAAGCCCGTCACTCGTGTGTTGACGAAGTTCTCGAACTCGCCTGGCGTTAACTGGCCGTTGGAATCTCGGTCTGCTTCAACAAACTCCGGATCCTTCCTGTCGAACCTGATGGCATCAACCGGGCTAGTAGGCCCTTCTCCCTGTCGCAATTGCTCGAACACGGTCATTTCTCTCTGAGCCAGATCAGACTGGCCGGTTTCCTGATAGAGTCGGGCCAGCAGGTAGCGCGGTTCATAGGACGCAGGATTGAGAGCAATACTCTTTAGAAGCACTTCAACCGCCTCTGTCCGTTTCCCCAAGCGACTGTAGGCAGTACCCAGAAAATAGTGCAGCAGGGCTTGGCCTACTTCCCTCCCCTTCAGGGCTAGAAAGTGATCGACCGCCTCATCGGCTTGACCCATTCTGACTAAAGCCTTACCCAGAAGAAACTTGGCTGCTGCCTGATCGGGATTGGTCCGCAATTCGGATCTAAAATGTTCGATGGCCTTGCCGTCCCTGGCCTGCCGAAAGTAAATTCGCCCGATGCTGTATTGGACCGCAGGGTAGCTCGGGTCCGCTTTTTCCACGGCCCTGAGCTGGGCCAAGGCTGCATCGTCAAGGTTGAGCTGCATAAAACTGATGCCCAGGAGAAGACGGGCTTTTAGGGAAGCAGGTTCCAGTTTGACGGCTTGTCCAAGTGCCGCCGCTGCTGGCCGAAATTTCTCGTCCCTGAACAAGAGAACACCCAGTTCGTAATGAGGCTCCGCTAAGCCGGGCTGCAGTTCGATGGCGTGGCGCAAGCTCTTTTCGGCATCACTGAACTGGAACAAGGCCGAAAGAATCTTGGCCTGAAGATGGTAGTAGGAGGCTTTGTCTCTATGCTGGTCCAGGGCCTTTTGAATGGCCACCAAAGCCTCCAAGTAACGCTCGCCTCGGTAGTTCTCGAGAGCCTTCTGATAGGCTTCCGACTGTGAAAACAGCGGAGCACAAAGCATCGGGATGAGAAGGGCCACCAATGCTTGAAACTTGTTGAAGCCGGATTGTGGAGTTCTCATAGATGTGAAACAAAAGCGCTTTAAGTCACTCTACACCATTTGGAAGAGCAACAGCGACCTGCCTGTCGACACGGCAAGAAACAGCGGAGTTGCAGGGGGTGAGGTCCTGAACATCGGAATCCGGGATAAGATTTTCGGGAGTGGAATACCAAAAAACTGTCGCTGCTCCCCAGCGACAAAGACCATACACTGTGCAGGGCGGGCCAGTGTTGCTCGCTCTTCCACTTCCATGGGATGCTTGATTGTAACCTCGGAATCGATTGCGGGAATCCTGAAGCACTAGTCTCAGAGGCGGGAAACAAAAAACCCCGTGCATTGCTGCACGGGGTTTTCCGCAGTTGTCCCGGAAATGGGGCTTACTAGAAGCCAAGCCTCAGGCGGAACTCGTAGCGCCGCGATGCCCCTCCGCTGGGATTGAAGAAACCAAAGTTAGCAGAGCTGATGTCCGTTGATGCCGGACCAGCAGCGTTGCGGTGATTGAAGAAGTTGCGGATGTAAGCCTCTAAATTGAAGTAGGGTCCCCATTCGTGCTTGGTCAAATTGAATCGCTTGAAAACGTTCAAATCCATGTTCCAAGAGGCCGGCCCAAACAGGACCCCACGAGCAGCGGAACCGTAGCGGCCAATACCGGCCGGCGGAATGTCAAAGCAGTTGGGATCCCACCCTTGCCCCGGTGTGGGGCCGAAGCCGTTGGCATCACACAGGTGATCCGGCCGCCCGGAGGAGCGCCCGGTGCCGGAGGGATCGGAACCGGAATATCTGGGTTCGAAGGCCGCCCCTCTACGTCCGCTGTAATTTATGGCTGCCGTCCAGTCGCCGAGGAACGCGTTGGCAATACCACTCATGTCGCTGCCGTAGCGCTGCCCTCGACCTACCGGGAGACCCCAGACCATGGCTACGCGCCACGCTTGTTTGGTGACGCCATTCTGGATTCCCTTATCTCGTTCGCGGTCGAGCGGATCTTCAGCTTCAAACCCGATGGTGGATGAAAACAATCCCGGCGTGACGTCGGCGAGATTTTTTCTCCATACGAACCAACTGCGCAAGTAAAGTCCCCGGCTGAACTGGCGAGTCGCTTCCGCTTCCATGCTTTGGAAGTTCCCCGATCCTCCCAGGTCGTGCCGGTCGACGAAGGAAAAGTTCGGCCCCCAGGGGTTCTGCTCGTGGGCGGGCCGATCAGCGTAGGCCACCGTGCTCGGCACCGGTGTCTGCAGGTTGCTCCGGTAAGGCCAACTGGTGCCCTTGGAAGCCACGTAGGAGAGGCGTGTCGCCCAGCCATCACCCAGATCGTTTTCCAGGGTGAGGTTCCACTGCTGGTCGTAAGCCCAGGAGTCGCTGCGGCTGTTCAAAGGGATACCGCGCACCCCTTGCTTGGGGGTTTCACCAGAGCCGACGGGAGGAAAGGGGTTGGCGAATGTCAACTGCGGCACCCCGTTGACAATTTTGTTGGGTCCAAACGACTCCGACCCAATGAAAGGCCCTGCCTCGCGGCCACCCAGCCAGCCCGAGCGCGAAAGACCAGACGGGCCAGAGCCGGCAATGGCAAAGGGGACATGGTAAATCCCGTAGCCGGCCCGGAGGACGGTTTTGTCATTGAAACGATAGGCCAGCCCAAACCGGGGAGAGAGGTGCAGTGCACTGAAATTGACCAGGCTCTGGGGATAGCCCGCGTCGCTGGCGGTCACTACCGGAATCTGCTCGGTCGGCCACACCGGCGCAATATGATGGAGGGAGCCGTCCGGAACCACGACCCGAAGGTTCTCGAAATCGAAGTTGTAGAAGAGGTCATTTGCCTCAGTTGGAGCACCGTAGTGTTGGAAGCGAGTGCCATAGGTCATGGTCAACCTGGGCGTCACCTTCCAGTCGTCCTGGATGAAGAATCCTGCGTCATAACCCTGGGCATAAATCCGGGGACGGTCCGTTGCGATTCTCGTATTCCAGGGCAGGCCCAACAGGTAGTCTCCGATGTCGCTTCCGCTGAATAGGCCGGTGAATTCGTAGTGGCCCCAAGCTTCGCTCTGAGCCCCGTCCAGCCACGGCCGCTCCCAATTCATCTCGATACCGAATTTGATGAGGTGGCTGCCTTTGTTGACGGAGACAACGTCTTTCATCATCCATACGCTGGGGTTGTCTCTCTTGGCATCCGAGCCGCAACGCCCCAGCAAGGGGAAGGAGAGCTCCCCGGGTGAGAAGGAAGCGAGGTGCGCCCCCGGCTGGAAGCCCCAAACCCCCGTATACATGAGGGGACATCCGAATCCATTGTTGGCGACGCGACCTCCTAGGCTGATACCGAACTCATCGATCAAGGAGTTTCCACTGACGCTTGCCCTCGTCAAGTCGTAGCCCTGGCGGTTGCGCCCATATTGGAACTCGTTGATCACGTTCGGGGAGAACATGTGCGAATCCTGGATACTCCACATCCGCGTCGCATCGATCGTCTGGAAATCCGCCAGCGGCGAAGGCGTGTTGCCCTCCCTCAGAAGCCGATTGTAGCCGTAGTGGTTGAACGAAATGGTATTGACATCGGTGATGGCGTGATCGAGCCGCAAGTGCCAATGTTCCTCATCGATAAGGCCGAACTGAAAGCCGATGAAGTTGTTGACCAGACTTCCCGGCTCCCCGAAATTGGGCAAGGGCAGGTATGCGGGATTGAAAGTCGCCTGGGCCACCGGGCTGAGCATATCGGCAGGAATGATGTTGTTGGGAAAAGGCTCTCCGGTGAAGGGATTGATGACAGGCTTCCCGCCCAACTGCTGGTCCACGACCTGGTTCAAATCCCCCGCACGAATCTCCTTCGTGGGGAAAACATAATTTTCGATGAGAGCCTTTTGGTCTTGCAGACGGGGCTGATAGAAGAAGTGAAAGAAGGTCTTGTCCCGGCCATCATAGATTCCGGGAATATGGATGGGGCCGGAGGCCTCGTAGTTCCATTGGCTATCCGGTTTTGAGGGTGTGTGCCTGGTCTCGTCTTTGCGCAACGTCCGCAACCGGGGATGTCTCACCTGGTAGTAGATTTCTCCGTGAAACTGGTTGGAGCCGCTTCTGCCCACCCCATTGATGGTGGTGGCGGTCTTGTACTCGGCCGGTGCGTTCAGCGAAACCTGGTTGACTTCCTTGACCAGTTCCTGAGGCGCCCGAAAGGTACCGTATGCATTGGTGGCCACGCCGTCTTGCAATGCGCTGGTGTTGTTGGCGAAGGCTCCGTGGACCTGGCTGCGATTCTCGGCCCCCGGGTTGTTCCCGATGGTGTAGATCAGACTGGCGGCAATTCTGAAGGCTTCCACCTCTTTGACAGGCATGGTGTAGGTCACGCTGGATTTGTCGGTCTCGATGACGGCCCCCATCTCCTCCACCGTGATGGTGTCTTGAATCTCACCGACTTCCAACGTGATGTCGACGCGCCGAGGACGTGCAGCATAAATGATGATTCCGCTGTTGGCGTAGGTCTTGAAGCCCGCCAGTTCGGCCGAAATGGTATAGGTCCCGGGCGGCAGGCCACCCAGTTCGTAAATACCCAATTCGTTGCTGATCGTGGTGCGTGTCAGTCCCGTTGCTTCCTCGGTTGCCGTGATCTCGACCTGTGTCACCCTGGCTCCGGTTTCGTCTTCGACATTTCCACGAACACCAGTGAACTGCATTTGTGCCAGCAGGGGCAGAGACGACAACGAGAGGATCAAGGCGAAAAAGAAAGTGGAACTCATCCCTTTCAGAAAATGTTGCATCGGTGCTTACCTCCCCAGGTAGAAGCAGTTAATAGTCGAGCAGGCAACGGGAGTTACAAGACAAGGACCGACTTTGGCTTGGCCCTTCGATTCGATCTCTCCCTTTTTCAAGCAAGACCCTCAACTATTGGCTGATCTTGAAATTGCTTACAATTCATTCTCACAAGTTGAAAGGTGCAATTATCTTGCCAAAGACTGAGAGAAAGCAACAATTAAGTTTAAGGCTAGTCATTTCTACGGCTTAACCGTTGTCTTCCCTCTGGCAGGATTGAAATCCCAAGTCCCCAATCTACGAAATATGGAATTCATGTTGTTTGCGTTACCGCCGCCGATCCGGCAGAACCAACTCGCCCACCTTCACTAAACCCAATTATTCAAATAGTTTACCTGAAAAGAAACTCTCCCGGTGGGCTGGTATGAGTCTTCGAGTCAAGGCTACGGTATTTCGTAGGCTGATTCGAGAACCCGTGAAGTGCTTTCCACGGGATCACCTGCTCCATCTCTCTCGGAAATCGCTCCCGGCGGGTTCGCTTGCCCTGGCACCGGAAGCCGGCTTCGGCCAAGGTGCTTCGATCCATGGAACCATCCCTGCGGAGTCGGATCATTCCCCGAGGCCGTGCTAGCGCACCACGAACCTGGCCTCGGGGGCTATGGATCGGTTCGAGACATTGTCGGTGACATTGACCACCAGGCTGTATTGACCGGGTTCCAGGTCTTCCAGGGCCACCAGCTTCTGCAGGGTCATTTGCTGAGCCGCTCCGGCCAGCTTGTCGTTGGACTCGAGGGCTCTCCCGATTTCCCTTCCACCCTTCTTCAGCACGTATTCGATGGTGGCGGAGGGTTTTTGGGTCTGCTCATCAATGGCCAGGTTGTACACCTGAAAATAGACCCCCATGGGCTGGTCTTTGTCAAAAATCTCCTCGACACTGGGAAGGACTTTCGAGCTCCCGAGCACGAATTGTCCGGTAGCCACCTGCTTCTGGGGCAGCCGCTCCAGTTGGTCGGCCAGGATGATGCTGCTGGTGGCCAACTGGTCCTGGGGAAACTTCGGCACCCGGATGCTGTGGTAGACGGTGCCGATGTTGCCGCTGTTGAGGTCCTTGAGCACCAGTTCCAGCTTGTAGAGGCCCGATCTCAGGGGAATGCGGGTCTGGTAGAGGGAACGCTTCTCCAGGGTGCTCTTGAAGAGGGCGTCGGGCGCTATCTGTCGGACAACCTCCTCGAATACCTGGACCGAGCGGCCGGTGATGGTGGTGATCCTGCCGAAGACGTTCACCTCGGCCTTCTTGACGCCCTCCACGTCCTGGAAGGTCATGTCGCTGTTCTTCATGACCACCGTGATGGGGGTCAGAATGGTGTCCTCGGTGATCTTGATGAAGTCTGTCCGATAGTCGAAGGGAAAGGTGTTGTAGGTGAGCTTGGTGTCCACCACCGTTTCCAGGTCCTTGAACCGGATCTTGGGAGCCCGGTTGAGAGCCGCTACCTGTCTGATGGCATTGAACTGCCTTATCGCGAATTCCTCGTAGTCCATTCCCGACGGAAACCGGGTTGCCCGTGTGCTGCTGTCTCCAACACCCATTCTTTGATCCTCGGTCAGGTCGGCGACCGGGGTATTTTTCAGCGCGTCCTTTTCATAAGGATCGAACGCAATTCGATACTCGCCGGTAAGCGTGCGATCCACGAATTCGATAATCACTTGCTGTCCCAAATCCATCCCGTCGAGGTACCGGTATCGCCATTTGATATAGGGATGGGTACTGGTTGCTCCTCCCCCTTCCCAGTATGGCCGGTAGTAAGTGCCGCCTCCATGGAACGTCTCGATCTGATCCGGCGGACCGTACATGATGTAGATCCGGCCACGGTCCGTCCTCCAGCCCTGCTTGCCCGAGGGGAACCGTTCATTGGCGTAGGCAATGCGCCGGTAGTGCTCGTCGCGGAACTCATTGACGACGGTGTCCGGATTGGGATCTCTCCTCAACCAGAATTGCTCAATGAACTGGTAGCGCTCATCGTCACTGGTTAAGCTCTTGAAAGCGTCCCTCTCTTCGGGCGTGATGATGTAAGAGGCATCCTGCTTGAGCCACTTTTTCAGGAATCGGTCCTGAGTTTCCCGGCGCAGCGACCGCTCCCGCTGCCTGTCATTCTTTTTCTGGGCTTCCACCACCGCCAGGGGCAACAGCAGAACTCCACAAACAAAGCCGCATATCCATTTCGCCTTCGCCAGTTTCATGAGGCACCCACCCGATTCCGATTCAAAGGGTCGAATCCAGATTACGGATCCATGTTGGCCGAGGATCCATGTTGGCCGAGGAGCGCCGGAAAGTCAATAGGGAGGACGCACTCCCCAGGCGGGAGCCCGGGGTCGTTGCATTCCAGCAACGCCGCAGCCGCGTAGGCGGCGATTCCGGTGCATCCTTCGGGAACGCAGTGCCCGTACAAGATAATGTCAAGCACGCCCCTGCCCAAACCGGCTAAACACACCCCGGGCATGAGCTCGTGTGAGGCCCGGCCGTGCGCCGCAGAACTCGGGGTCCATCTCCAAGCATTTCCGAGCCGCGGCCAGAGCCTGGTCGGGATTCCCCACGCCCCGATGGGCCTTGGCGACGGCGTAGTTCAGGTCGACCGGATGGACCTCGTCCTGCTTCACCCGGAAGCGGTGGGTTTCGACCCACTCAAACCCTTGCCCTGCCAACCTGGAAATGGCCCCCAGAGGCCGCATGACTCCCAAAAAGACCGGCATCACCTACAAGCAATTCTCCTGTCCCCTCTACTACCGCAAGCAGACCCTTCGGCGCTACCTCATCCGTCCAGCCAACCACCCCAAGTTCTTTTCTCAGAAGGGCTGCAACTGCTTGCTCCGCCTCCATCCCTCCTGGCGCAGCCAGATCGACCCCACTTCCTCTGACTTCGCCACCCACTACAAGAAACGCACCAGCGTCGAACGGGTCTTCTCCCGGCCGCTATTTGCCCCTTCAGAGCTTTCCCCGGTGGGGCTTTTCCCATTCGCCGCTGAACCCGGACACCCCTTGAACCCGGCACAGTCCCTTCGCCAGGTCGAAGTCCGCCTTGACCCCATTGGCGTATGCCACCTGCTGCAGAGTCCTCTCGGCGTTGAGGAACCGGTGGGAGACCATCTCCGACCAGGCCACGGCCCGATAGAAGGCGCGCCAACGCTTCAGCCACTCCAGCCGGACCTCCATCCTGGGGTTGTCCCAATCGGCAACCGGCACCTCGGTGAAAGCCGCCCCCGGATGGACATCGCTGTAGGGCAGCATCCAGTTGTAGGCCGGAGCCGCCCCGAACAGCAGTTCATATAGCCGAGGCTGGCGGTCCCGGGGCCAGTCGTAGCGGCCGTAGCCTCCGCCGGAAAAGCAGCCCGCATAGCATTCGTGGAAGACCAGTTGAAACAGGGGAATGGGCTCTCCCACCCCCAGGATCTCCGACGACCAGCCGGATCGGAAAAAGAAGTAGTCACACTCGGCCATGGCCCAGAACCTGGGCAGCTCCGCTCCTGCGATGATGCCGCGGCGGCGTGCTTCCCGAAAACTCTCCAGCATTCTTTGGATGGCCAGCCGCCGGGGCAGCGGATGGCTGCTGGAGTGATCCTCGGGCACTCCGGCATGGGCGGCATAGCCGTCGAAATAGAGCGCATCCAGTTGAAAGCCCCTGGCCAGGAGGCTGTCCAATGCCTGCCGAGTCAGCTCCGGCGCGAAGTAGGGGCTGATCTGAGGCCAGCGGCGCGGCTTTCCTGCCTCGTCCAGGGCACGCTTGGCGGGATCGTAGGAGGGTGCTCCGGGAGCATACTGGGTGGGATTGATCATCACCTTCACCAGGGCTCCCTCGACTCTGGCGGCTCTCGACAGGCGTACCAGGCGTTCCCATCCTCCCGGAATCGGATTCTTCTCCAGCATGAAGGCCTGCCAGGAAGCGGTGGCGTTCCAGGGCTCCCCCCGGCCGGGGTCGTATTCTCCGGTACCCCACTTGGGAAAGAAGAAGTTGACCGGCAGATCCCGCTGCCGGAATTCCCTGAGGTCGCGCAGGGATTTCCGGTCGGCCTCGGCCTGCCACAGGATCCGATATTCGATCCCGTCGATATACCGGCGCAGCGCCGGGACCTCCCTCGCCTTCTCCTCCAAGGTGCGCAGCAGCCCCCGGGCCTTGGCATAAGTGCGGTAGCTCTTGGCGATGCCGACGTGGTCCATTCCCCGGGCAAACCGCATCAGAGACCTGCGCGGGTATGCGAGCCGCCCCAGGGAGGGCAGCCAGTTGAAGTCCAGAGTGGACCGTTCACCCGGCAGATGCTCAACCGCGACGCTGCAATCCCACCAGGTCTCCACGATCTGGTAGAGGCAATCCCGGTTTTGGTTGACCATGCCAAAGACCGGCAGGGTGTAGCGGTATCCGATAATGTTCCGGCTCCTGCGGGTGTTTCCACCCAGTGCGCCCGGCTGGGCGAAATAGTCGTCCAGAGGGCCCAGTTTCCTGGCGCTGTCGGCGGGGATGAGATAGCCCGATCCGTGGGGAACCACCAGATAGCCCCCGGCCGAGGTGGGCTTCTCCAGGCAATAGAGGTGATCGACCCGCGTCAACTGGTCGCTGCCGCCCTCCTGGCGGACCTCGATGAGCAGTTCGTCGCTATCGGGGTCGAGGGCCAATACCAGCTCCACCTCCAGATCGGATTGGGGGAACCGGCTCAGCCGAATCAGAAAGCCCCGATGGGCCCCGTCGCTGAAGACCTCCTGCTGCCGGCGGCCAGCTGCTTCGAAGGCGGCCCGTTTCTCCTCACCGGAACCCGAAGAAACCCACACTGCCTCCGGTTTCTTGCGGCTGGAGGTCGACCAGACCGCCTGCCCGTCGCGATCCAGGATCCTCAGGCCCAGGTCCCGACGGACCCTGACCCGTATCTGCCGGCCCGCCAACTCCAACCCGGAATCGGCCTGAGGCCCGGCCTGCAGTCGGCCGATCCGACCCAAACCCGCCAGGGCTCCGGCCTGCAGGAAACCCCTTCGGCTGATCTCGACAAGGCGGGACAATCCCGCCCGACGACTCTTGCCCTTTTTGTAACGAATGGTCATGAGCATTCCTCCCGCGGCGGCCCAGCCGGCTCTATTCCCTGAAACCCGCGTTGCGCCGCCGGTGCTGTGGCGAGGCAATTATAGACGGTAAGGCGATGAATCCGCCGCCGATGGACAACCGGGCGCCTATGCTACAATCGGGCCGTCCTGGGTCCCGGGGGGATTCGTGCCCAAGCCATTCTACCGACCGCGCCGCCTGCGCAGCAGCCACCTGCTGCGAGCCATGGTGCGCGAGACCCGGCTGTCCCCGCTCGACTTCATCTATCCCCTTTTCGCCTGTCCTGGCGAGGGTGTGAAGCGGGAAATCCCCTCCATGCCCGGGAACTACCACTTTTCCGTGGATCGACTGGTGGAGGAGTGCCACCAGGTGCGGTCGCTGGGAATCCCTGCCGTGCTGCTTTTCGGAATCCCGCCGTCGAAGGATGCGGAGGGCAGTGGGGCCTATGCCGAGGAGGGCATCATCCCCTCGGCGGTGCGGGCCGTGAAGGCAGCCGTCCCCGATCTGCTGGTCATCACCGACGTCTGTCTCTGCGAGTACACCTCGCACGGCCACTGCGGCCGGGTTCAAGATGGGGATGTCGACAACGACCCCACCCTGGAACTATTGGCCCGAACCGCCCTGGTCTATGCCCGGGCCGGCGCCGACCTGATCGCTCCCTCGGACATGATGGACGGCCGCGTGGAGGCCATTCGGGACAGGCTGGACGATCACGGGTTCGAAAAGACCCCCATCCTGTCCTACGCCGCCAAATACGCCTCCGGGTTCTATGGACCCTTCCGGGAGGCGGCCGACTCGGCCCCTCAATTCGGAGACCGGCGCTCCTATCAGATGGACCCTGCCAATCAGCGGGAGGCCCTGCGCGAGGTCGCTCTGGACATCGAGGAGGGAACCGACATCGTGATGGTCAAACCGGCCATGCCTTACCTGGACGTCATCTACCGGGTCAGGACGGAATTCAATCTGCCGGTGGCGGCCTATCAGGTCAGCGGCGAGTATTCCGCTCTCGTGGCCGCCCACAGAAACGGCTGGCTGGATGAAGCACTGACCATCCTGGAATCGCTCACCTGCATCCGGCGGGCCGGGGCCGACTGGATCATTACGTATTTCGCCAAGGCAGCGGTGAAGCTCCTTCAGGGTCAGGCCGCCGCCGGATCCTAGCCCAGGGAGGGATCTTGTACCGAAAGTCCCAACAACTTTACGAGAGAGCCCGGAAATTCATTCCGGGCGGCGTCAACTCACCGGCCAGAGCCTTCCAGGCCGTGGGAGGCAACCCCCTGTTCATGGATCACGGCAAGGGGGCCCGCATCTACGACGTGGACCGCAACGGCTACCTCGACTACGTGGGCTCCTGGGGTCCGCTCATTCTGGGTCACTGCCACCCCGAGGTGATGGCGGCCCTGCGAGGCGTCCTGGAAACCGGCACCAGCTTCGGCGCTTCCACCGAACGGGAAGTGGAGCTGGCCGAGCAGATCCACCAGGCCTTTCCCTCGGTTGAGAAGGTGCGCCTCACCAGCTCCGGCACCGAAGCCAGCATGGCCGCCCTGCGGCTGGCCCGCGCCTTTACGGGTCGTCCCATGATCCTGAAGTTCGAGGGGTGCTACCACGGCCACGGCGACAGCCTGCTGGTAAAGGCGGGGTCCGGGGTGGCGACCCTGGGACTGCCCGACAGCCCCGGCGTACCCTCGGAACTGGCCCGGCTGACCCTGACCTGCTCCTTCAACCAACTGCCCGCGGTCGAGGAAGCCTTTGCCCGCCACAATGACAGGATTGCAGCCGTGATCCTGGAACCGGTGGTCGGGAACATGGGTTGTGTCCCCCCGCAGCCGGGCTTCCTGGAAGGGGTGCGCGCCATCACCCGGCAGCACGGCGCGCTGCTGATTTTCGACGAAGTGATGACCGGATTCCGCATCGCCTACGGAGGAGCCCAGGAACGCTTTGGAGTTCAGCCGGATCTGACCATCCTGGGCAAAGTCATCGGCGGTGGCCTTCCTGTCGGAGCTTACGGCGGTCGAGACGAGATCATGAGCCGGCTGGCTCCGACCGGTCCCGTCTATCAGGCCGGCACCCTCTCGGGAAACCCTCTGGCGGTAACGGCGGGCATCGCCACCCTGAAAATCCTCGAACGGCCCGGGACCTACGACGGGCTCGAGCGCCTGGCCGAACAACTCCAGGCCGGCCTGACCCGTGCGGCCAACCAGGCCGGTGTCTCCGTCCACGTAAATCACGTCGGCAGCATGTTCACGCTCTTCTTTACGCCGGGAAATCCGGGCGCTGAACAGGCCCAATCCGGCCAAGGCGCCGGCGCTCCCGTTACTGACTTCCCCTCGGCCAAGCGCTCCGATCCGGAGCGCTTCTCGCGGTTCTTCTGGGACATGCTGCATCGGGGAATCTATCTGCCTCCCAGCCAGTTCGAAGCCGCCTTCCTCTCCACGGCCCACACCCCCGCCGACATCGAAGAGACCGTGGCCGCGGCCGCCGAGGTCTTTGCCGAGTGGTCCCGCTGAAAGGACGACGCCCGCCCTGTTTTTGAGGGTGGTAGAGAGGTTCGGGGGGTGGAGTCGGCCCGCCCCTTTCGGACGGGCGCCCGCAGAGAACCCTCCACCCATGGGACTCAACTGGATCGACTACGCCATCATCGCGGTCTACCTAGTGGGCGTGGCCTGGATCGGCACCCGAATCGGCGGCCGCCAGCAGTCTTCCCGAGATTATTTTCTGGGCGGCCGAGCCCTTCCCTGGTGGGCGGTGGGGCTCTCGGTGGTGGCCAGCGAGACCAGCACCCTGACCTTCATCAGCGTTCCCGGCCTGGCTTACCAGGGAAACCTGCACTTCCTCCAACTGGCCCTGGGTTACTTTGTCGGACGCTGCCTGGTGGCTCTCTTCTTCATCCCGGCCTACTACCATGGGGAACTGGAGACCGCATATGACTTCATCGGCAAACGGTTCGGCCTGCCCCTGCGCCGATTGACCTCCTCCGTATTCATCGTCACCCGCGTGCTGGCCTCGGGGGTCCGCCTGTTCGCTTCGGCCATTCCCCTCCACCTCATCACCGGCCTGAGCTACCCGGCAAGCATCCTCCTGATTGGCGTCTTTACCCTTATCTACACTTACATGGGGGGACTCAAGGCGGTGGTGGCCATGGACGTGGTGCAGACGTTCATCTACCTGGCCGGGGCCGCCGTAGCCATGGCTCTCATATTGAACCACCTGCCCCAGGGGTGGGAGGACGTGGTCCGCTTCAGCACCGCGGCCGGCGCGGACAAGCTCTCGGTGCTGAACCCCTTTGGAGGAGCGGGCCTGATGGAGTGGCTGACCTCTCCCTACACCCTGACCGGAAGCCTGCTGGGAGGAATCTTTCTTACCATGGCCTCTCACGGCACCGACCAACTCCTGGTCCAACGCCTGCTGGCCTGCCGGAACGCCCGGGAAAGCCAGCGGGCCCTGCTTCTGGACGCTGCCGTCATCGTGCTCCAGTTCGCGTTCTTCCTGATGCTTGGACTGTGCCTGTTCGCCTTTTACGGCGGCGCCGACCTCACTCAGCTCGGACTGAAGAGTTCCGACCAGGTGTTTCCCAAGTTCATCGTGGAGCAGCTCCCCAGCGGACTGGCCGGGCTGGTCATCGCCGGCGTGCTGGCCTCCGCCATGGGGACCCTCTCCTCGGCCATCAGCTCCCTGGCCTCCTCCACCTACCTGGACCTGTTCCGTATTTCCAAACGAGCCCGGGCTTTCGATGCCCGGCAGGAGATGTTCTGGTCCAGAACCTTCACCCTGCTTTGGGGACTGGCCCTCATCGGAGGCGCCATGCTCTTCACCGACACCCGCAACCCGGTGGTGGAGTTGGGGCTGCGCATCGCCTCGGTGACCTACGGCAGCCTGTTGGGAATCTTCTTCCTGGGGCTTCTGTCCAAGCGGCCCAAATCCGGCGACGCTCTCGCCGGATTCCTGGCCGGCATTCCGGCCATGGCCCTCGTCCTGACACTGACCCGAGTCGACTACACCTGGCACACCTTGATAGGCTGCCTGGTCACGGTCGGGGTGGGCCACGTCCGGGCAAGGCTGGGAGGTTGACCGGATATCGGGAATCGGCTTCTGACCGTGATCACACCTCGAGGCGTTCGATGACGAGGCCCCGGAAGCGGTCGAAGTCGCGATCCTCTGTCAAGAGGCGGGAAATGCCGTTCTCCCGGCACAGTGCCACAATCTGAGCATCGAACGCTACGTTGCCAATGGCGTTTGCCTCGCGGACCGCTTCCAACAGGAGCTCCGGATAGGCGGAACCGGGGCGGACCACGGTCACACTCGGTGAGGCAAGCAGCCTGGTCAGTGCCTGGCACGCTTCGTTGGCGGAGTAAGGAGGATTGAACAGCCTGGGGTGGGTGATGACGCGAACGAATTCGCCGACGCAAAATACCGGGATACCCCAGCGGGCAGGGGACTCGGCGAGGGCGACGACGCGTGCGTGAGCGGCGAGATGCTTGGGCGACTCCTCGCGGTGCGCATGAACAAGAATGTTCGTGTCGACCGCAATCAATCGGGCGCCTCCATCCGCTCGTAGAGGGCGTCCCGGTCGTCCAGATTGACCCCGGCGACCGCACGGCCTCGCTTGGTCAGCAACTTTGCCCGAAACTGGCGCGCCGAGTCACGTGGACCGGCTTGCAGGTAATCTCGCAGGGCGCGTTCGATCAGTCGGGTCAGGGTCTCCCCTTGCTGAGCGGCAAGGATCTTGGCGGTGCGGATCAGGTGGTCATCGAAGTTGAGCGTTGTTTTCATACAGATATCTGTATCATATTAGCCAGATTTCTGTCCACTTGTTTCCAATGAAACAAGGCAGGACACCGGTAGCTCGCGTTCAACTCCCCACTGACGACAGGTTCTTGCTTTTGGATCCATGATCAGAAAACTCTACTTGGCCTTGGGACTTGTGTCTCTGTCGATTGGATTCGCAGGGATGTTCCTTCCCCTGGTTCCCACCACCCCGCTGGTATTGCTGGCCGCCTACTTTTTCTCCAGGAGCTCGCCTCGGATTCACCAATGGCTGCGAGCCCACCGGCGCTTCGGACCCATTCTGCGCGACTGGGAAAACGGACAGGTGATCCGCCCGGGGGCCAAGGCCGCCTCGGTGGTGCTGATGTTCGGCCTGGTCGGCTACAGCGTGTGGTTCGTGGTGCGCTCGCCCTACCTTCAGGCGCTGCTGATACTGATCAGCCTGGGGGTGGCCCTGTTCGTTCTCAGCCGTCCCTCCGCCCCGCCGGCTGGAAGCTCCAGGTAGCGAGGCCCCGTCCCCGACGACGGGACGGATCATTCGAGCTGAAATAACGCATCTTCATGGCCTGCCGGGAACAAGGGCCCTGTCGTGGCAAACCGGTTTTCTATAAACATCAGAGCCCTTTGCAAAATTCACCAGCGGGACCTTTGCCGGGAATGGCCACAAAAGGCACAAAAACACAAAAAGAACCATCGGATGGGCAAGTCTCGAAATCAAGAAACTCGTTTTGTGCCTTTTGTGCTTTTTGTGGTTTCTGTTGTCTCTTGTGCTTATCGTGGTGAATGCTGGAGCCTGCAGCACATCATCCTTGCCGCCTCAATGTCATTCCCGATTGCGATATTTGCAAAAGGCTCATCATTAAGCGTCGGCTTGTGCTTCACTTGGGCTCACCGGCATTTGCTGCCGCCGCCTACGCGGCTCGACACCCATAGGCGACGTTTCCCATGGGCTGACGCCCACGGCTAAGTGCTGCCGCGGCTTCGCCGCTCTCAAGGAAGCCGGCTAAAGCAGCATATTCTCAGGTAAGTCCGGCCCCCGCCCTGGTGTGCGGATCATTCGAGGGTGAAACAATCAGAAATCGAAAATCCCTTCGTGATCTTGGTACCCCGTCGCGGCTAACCTCAGCGCCTTAGTGGCCCTTCGTGGATTCCTCTTTTTTCGGTTGTTTCAGGCAAGCCGCGCCCCTGCCCTGGTGTGCGGATCATCCGAGAGTGAAACAATCAGAAATCGGCTATCCCTTCGCGACCTTGGCATCCCGTCGCGGTTCACCTCAACGCCTTAGTGGCCCTTCGTCGTCCTTCGTGTGTCTTCGTGGATCACTCTTTTTCTTTTGTTTCAGGCAGGCAGGGTCGTCCTCGGCCTCGGATTTTGAGCTTGTCAAGGCCGAAGGAGGCGTGCCACAATCCCCGGCGAGGATTTCAACCCGGGTCGGGGCGCTTAACTCAGCGGTAGAGTGCCATCTTCACACGGTGGAAGTCACAGGTTCAAATCCTGTAGCGCCCACCATCCCTTTCTTCCCGAAACACCTCATTCTAAAGGCCTCCCGCTTTCAGGCGCCCACAAGGCATGACGCCTTGCCGTTAGAGGCCATTGGCGAATGGAGCAGGGTCCGCCTGTTGCTTCCGACGGTGCCCCGTCCTTATCTGTCGCGGCCCGTTTGTGGGCCGGGAATTGCGTTGACAGTCTTTCGCGCGGCCCGTTAACATTTGCCGTTTTCGACCGGTTGTCCGGCCCTTGGCGATGACCTCCCAACTGCTCACGCCTGCCAATCAGATCACCATTCTGAGAATGGCCTTCATACCGGTGTTCGTCAACCTTCTGCTCTACAACCAGCTCGGCTGGGCCTTCTTCGTCTTCCTGCTGGCCGGTGTCACCGATGGCCTGGACGGCCTGATGGCCCGGTGGCTGCAGCAGAAGACCTCCTTGGGAGCCCTGCTGGATCCCATCGCCGACAAGCTGCTGCTGTCCACCGCCTTCGTCGTCCTGTCCATCAAGGACCTGGAGCTGCCCAACCTGATACCGCTCTGGCTCACCATCCTGATCCTCAGCCGGGATGTCTTTCTGATCGTGAGCACTCTCATCATTCTTTTGATCACCGGTCATCGGAATTTTCCGCCCTCCATTTTCGGCAAGGCCGCCACGCTCATGCAGATCGTTACCCTGACCCTGGTGCTGCTTTTCAACTACCTGGGGACCTCTCCCCAATGGCTGTTCGTGCTATATCCCCTCACGGGAGCCATTACGGTCTTCTCGGGACTACACTACATTTACCGGGGAAAGAGAATGGTCTCCGAGGGACCGGCGCCAGCCTAAGCGCCGCAAAGAGCCATCCCCCTGCCGCCATGCCCGAAAACACTTCGATCCCGGGAGTCGCCGTCGATAGCGTGGAAGACGGCTCCATTGCTCAGGAGGTGGGCATCGAACCCGGCGACCGCCTGCTCTCCATCGATCGGCGTGAGGTGGAAGATGCGCTGGACTACCGCTACCTGAGCTCGCTGGTCGATCGGGAGCTGAGCCTCAAGGTGGCCAAGAAGTCGGGAGAGCTGTGGGATATCGAGATTGAAAAAGAGGAGGACGAAGACCTGGGCCTCGAACTCGAGCCCATTCAGACCCGGATCTGCAAGAACAACTGCATCTTCTGCTTCGTCCACCAACTGCCGCGCGGCAAGCAGGTTCGCCGCACCTTGAGGGTCAAGGACGAAGACTTCCGGCTATCATTCCTGTTCGGCCACTACCTGACCCTCACCAACCTCTCCGAGAAGGACTATCAACGGATCTTCGAGCAGCGGCTCTCACCCCTCTACGTTTCCGTCCACGCCACCGAGCCCGGGCTGCGCCAATATCTGCTGCAAAACCGCCGGCCCGACGACCTGCTGGGAAATATCCGCCGCCTCATTGCCGGTGGCATCCGATTGCACACCCAGATTGTGCTCATGCCGGGAATCAACGACAAAGCCCACCTGGAGAGAAGCATTCGGGATCTGCTGTCGTTCCATCCCCAGGTCATGACCCTGTCGATCGTCCCGGTCGGCCTGACGAACCACCGCCGGGGGCTGCCCCGATTGACGCCGGTCGACGCCGACTACGCCAGCAAGACCATTTCCCATGTCTCCGCCATCCAGGAGCGCATTCGAGAATCCCACCCCACCCCCTTCTGTTTTCTGGGAGACGAGTTCTACATCATGGCCTCGCAGGCCATTCCGCCCCGTACCCACTACGGGGATTTTCCGCTGGTAGAGAACGGGGTGGGCATGGTTCGGACCTTTCTGGACGAGTTCCACCGGGAGATGGAAAACCGGTGGGAGCCGGCCGCGGCGCCGATTCGCGGCACAGTCGCGACCGGCAGGATCTTCCATCCGATCCTGCGGGACTGTGTTGAACGCATGAATAGGGTCCTGGGAACCGAGTTGCGGTGCGAATTAGTCGACAACCGCTACTTCGGCGGCGGGATCACGGTGGCGGGGCTGCTGACCGGCTCGGATATTTTCGCGAGCCTCAGCGGGCGGGTCCACGGAGACTTCGTCGTCATCCCCTCGGAGTCCATGACCGGGGAAGAAGGCCTGTTTCTGGACGACTGGGTTCGAGCGGACCTGGAGGAACGACTGGGTGTGCCCGTCAGGGGCGGAGGCTTCCACGTGAACGAATTCTTCCAGGCCGTGCTGCAGGGAGCCGGTGAAGGGATGCCGGCAAGTCCCGCCAGGACCGGACCGTGAATCAGGATTCGAAGACGCTGTGCTTGAATCCCCGCTTGGACTGGTTCAGAGCGGAATGAATGCTGAGAAACTCACCCACGTTCTCCATGGTCAGCAGACCCGACAGGCGGCCGTTTCGGACCACGGGCATGGTGCGGCACTTGCATCGTTGCAGCCGGACGAAAGCCATTTCCAGCATTTCGGTGGCCTCCACCATCTGAAAATCCCGCCGCATTACCGAGGACACCGGGCTGCTCAATCCCTGCTTGGCCAACGCAACCAGCAGGTCGGCTCGGGTCAGAACCCCTACCACCCGGTCGCCCTCGACCACCGGAAAATCCTGCTGAGAACCGGCCAGGATCTCGTCCACCGCCTGGCCCAGGGAGTCGTAGGGGGAAAGCGTGCGAAAGTTGGTGACCATGGAATGGCTGACCGGAATCCCCCCCAGGGCCGACCTCATGCCCACCAGGGACGCTTCCTGCTGGGCTCCCATCCAGACGAACAGGGCCACAAACAGCAGAAAAGGATTCCAGGAATAGAGTCCGATGAATCCAAACAGAATGGCCATCGCCTGACCGAGTCCGGAGGCGACCCGGGTGGCCCGCAGGTAGTCCATTCTCATGGCCAGCAGGGCCCGCAACACCCTGCCGCCGTCCATGGGGAAGGCCGGCAACATGTTGAAAGCGGCCAGAATCAGGTTGACCGCCATGAGAATGGGCAGGAATGTCCCGAAGCTGAGTTGATCGAAGGCAATTCGATCCAGGGTCCCCCACTGATTGGTCAACAGCAGCCAGGCTCCCAGCGTCAAGGAGATGACGATGTTGACGGCGGGGCCGGCCAGGGCTACCCAGAGTTCCTGCCAGGGGTCCTCCGGCATCCGCTCCAGACGGGCCACGCCCCCGATGGGCAGGAGCGTGATATCCCGGGTGGCGATACCGTACCTGCGGGCCGTCAGGGCGTGACCGAACTCGTGAAGCACGATGCAGACGAACAGGGCCAGGATGAACAGGACCCCCGACAGAGCTGCACCGGGGCCCCCGGCCTTCCAGTGCGTAATGGCGAAATAGCCGATGATCAGCAGGAAGGTGGCATGGATGTAGACACCGATGCCCGCATATTCCCCGATTTTCCAGGACCACTTCATGAGAATCCCGCTCCCCCGCGAGGAACTTCTCCGGCAGTTTCAGGCCGGACCGTCCGGCGCGCCGGCCACCACTGGCAAAGTACCATTTTAGACGGGTCGGGGCCGATTCGCCACTCGGCGCGCGGCTCGGTGCGCGGCTGTGGAGTGGGATAACCTATTTGGCGTTGTTCGGATGACGGATCCAGCCAAGCGGCACGAAATACGGGACGACCCTTCCACCCACAGGACTTCCGGCGCCCTGTTGATGGCTCTGGCCACCCTGCTGGTGACCTGCATGGTGATCTGTGTTCGGATGGTCCCCGGGCAGCTGCACCCCTTTCAACTGGCTTTCTTCCGCAACTTTTTCGGACTGGCGGCGCTGGTCGCCTGGCAGTCCGGCAGCGGCCCGGGGTTCCTGAAGACCCGCCGGCTCCGGCTTCACCTCGGCAGAGGCGTCTTCAACCTGCTGGCCATGCTGGCTTTCTACTCGGCCGTATTCATCACCCCGATTGCCTCCATCGCGGCCCTCAACTTCACTTCACCCCTTTTCGCCTCCCTGCTGGCCATCCTGGTGCTGAAGGAGCCTTTCCGGCTGCGCCGGTTGGCCGTGATCGCCTCCGGAATGGCAGGCGCCGCCATCATCCTGCGACCCGGGATCCAGGCAATCGGTTGGGGACCGCCGCTCATCCTGTTTTCAGCCATGATGTGGGCGGTCTCACTGATTTTCATCAAGGCGCTCTCCCGCACCGATTCCAGCCTGACCATCGCCACCTACATGGTGATTTTCACCACTCCTTTTTCTCTGCTGGCGGCCGTCCCGGTGTGGCAGTGGCCCGGTGGCGAGCAGCTTTTCTGGATGCTGCTGGTGGGTCTGCTGGGATCCGCGGGACAGATCTGCCTGGCCCAGGCCTTCAAGATGGCCGAGGCCTCGTCGGTGCTTCCCTTCGACTTCCTGCAGCTCGTCTGGGCCGCATTGCTGGGTTTTCTGGTCTTCGGGGAGGTTCCCGGCCGCTGGGTATGGCTGGGGGGAACCCTGATCTTCCTCAGTTCCACCTACCTGGCCCTCAAGGAATCGGGAAGTTCGGAGGTCTCCGTACCCTGACAACCGGAGGCGGGCTCAATTGGCGTTGGCCGGTGCCCGGGCTTGTGTCAGAATGGGGATCCTTCATGGGGTGGAAGAACTTGCCAAACGAGGTCGAGCGCCAATGAAACTCAAGAACAAAGTCGCCATTGTCACCGGTTCATCCCGTGGGATCGGCCGTGCCGCCGCCGTCGAGCTGGCCAGAAACGGCGCCGACGTCGCCGTGAATGCCTACAGCCATCCGGAGGAAGGGCGCGAAGTGGTTCGGGAAATCCAGGGGCTGGGACGCCGTTCCTTCCTGTTTCAGGGAAGCGTGGCCGATCGAGCCCAGGACGAAGCCATGGTTCGCGAGACGGTGGAAAGGCTGGGCCGACTGGACATCATGGTCGCCAACGCGGCCTACAGCATCCGCAAGCCCTTCCTCGAAATGGAGGTCGAGGAGGTGGAGAAGACCTGGGGCGTGACGCTGTGGGGCGTCTTCCACTGCTGCCAACTGGCCGCCCGCCAGATGGTGAAGCAGGGGGACGGGGGCAGCATCGCCATCGTGAGCTCGGTGCACGCCTTTCGACCCTACGCCCTTTCCACCGCCTACAACGGCGCCAAAGCCGCCATCAACCATATGGCGGCGACCTGGGCGGCGGAACTGGCCCAATACAGGATCCGGGTGAACGTCCTGGAGCCCGGCTGGATCGACACTCCCGGAGAACGCGCTTACGCCTCGGACCAGCAGATCGAGGAACGGGGCAGCAAGCTGCTGATGGGCCGTCTGGGCACGTCCGAGGAGATGGCCAAGGCCATCCTGTTCATGGTGTCGGAACAGGATTCCTCCTACATGACGGGAAGCTTCCTTCGGGTGGATGGAGGGTTCGTCCTGCCTCGGCCCTGATTAGCCGGATCGCCAGTCCCAGACGACGGGACGGATCGTTCAGGGCAAAACAGGAGCGTTTCAGACAAGACCGACCCCCGCCCCGACGACGGGCGGATCATACGAGTGTGAAACAATCAGAAATTGAAAATCCTTTCGCGACCCTGGAATCCCGTCGCGGTTAACATCAACGCCTTAGTGGCCCTTCGTCGTTCTTCGTGCCCCTTCGTGGATAGCTCTTTTTCTTTTGTCTTTTTTCGTTTGTTTCAGACAAGACCGACCCCCGCCATGGTGGGCGGATCATACGAGAGTGAAACAACGCATCTTCATGGCCTGTCGGGAACAAGGGCCCTGTCGTGCTAAACCGGTTTTCTATTTATTGAACATGGATGCACAGGATAGACAGGATGAACATCATTGCGTCGGCTTGTGCTTCACTTGGGCTCATCGGCATTTGCTGCCGCCGCCTACGCGGCTCGACACCATACGCGACCTTTCCCATGGGCTGACGCCCACGGCTAAGTGCTGCCGCGGCTTCGCCGCTCTATAAGGAAGGTTTGTAGGAGAGGTTTCCTCCCCAGACCTGGGTCAACCGCGGCTACGCCGCTCTCTCCGAAGTCAAGAGACTGCTCGGGCGCGGAATGCTTGTTTCAATGATCATCTCCCGGGCGTCAGCCCGGGGTTCCAGACAGCCGCCAAGGCGGCGGCAGCACTTAGCCGTGGGCGTCAGCCCATGGACCACCTGCTCTCCGAGAGTTGAGCCGCGTAGGCGGCGACAGCAGGCAGCTGTGAGTGGCTTAGGGTTTTGGCCGAGTCCCCGCTCCATACAATGGGCGGCTTCTACCCGGCGAATCAGGGGTGTTCCTGACAAGCCGGCCCCCCGCCCTGCCGGGCGGATCACACGAGAGTGAAACTATCGGAAATCGATCATTCCTTTGCGAGCTTGGTGTCCCGTCGCGGTTAACCTCAACGCCTTAGTGGCCCTTCGTCGTTCTTCGTGGCCCTTCGTGGATAACTCTTTTTTCTTTTGTTTCAGGCAGAGGTGAGCGATGCGGGACAGCGATCCTTCCGATCCTCCGGGAACGACTCCTGACACCACCGACTCACTCCCCGAGCAGCAGGAGCTGGAAGGCCTGACGCCGTCCATGGAGCGCCGGAACGGGGTCCTTTTCTTCTGCTCCTACGTGCTGATCTACCTGGCCGCCCCGGTGACCTACATCGGCATTGTCCAGGCCGCCCTGTGCGACAAGCTCGGGGCCGGCTACACGGTCGCCAGCCTGCCCGCATCCCTCCACCTGCTGGGCGGGCTGGGGCCGTTGATCTGTTCCTGGCTCATTCCCTACCGCCTGGAACGGGCCACCGTGGTCTGGTCCTACGGCATCAGCACCACCGTGCTGGCTGCCGTGGGGACCACCTTGCTGCTGCCCTTCTCCAACGCGGTCCGCATTGCCGCTCTCCTGGCCCAGGGCCTGATCCAGGGCGTTTCCAATTCGGTGGCCCACGCCTTCGGTTTCCAGTGCCTGCGCCGCGGAACCACCACGCCCGGGCGAGCCAGAATCTTCGGCATCGCCTTCGGGTTCACTCCCCTGGCCGCGGTAGCCGGCTCCCTGGGAGCCCAGTTCATTCTGAACCAGGGACTGCCCTTCTTGCCCTATCCCCGGGACTTCGCCTTCCTCTACGGCATCGGCGTGCCCTGCATGGCCACGGTGGCCTTTCTCAGCAGCCGCTACCAGCTGGTTCCGGTCAAGGAACAGAAGCAGCGCCCGCCCTTGCTGCCCTATCTCTGGCGCAGCATCGGGGCCTTCTTTTCCTCCCGCCCCCTGGCCCTGACCTGGATCGCATACGTGCTCTGGTACTTCTCGCTCTCATCCATGCCCAACCTCTCGCTCTATACCCGGCAGGCCATGGGGAGGGAACCCAAGGAGTTTTCGGGTCTGGTGATGGCCCTTCGCTTCGGATTCAAGTCGGTGGCCGGGTTCCTGCTGGGGGCTTTGGCTCTTCGCAGGGGAATCCGGTCGCCGGTGACCACCACGGTCCTGTTGGTGGGAGCCGGAATCGCCTGGGCCTGGCTGGTGCCCGGCTACGGCTACCTGCTTTCCTTCGGGTTGCTGGGAGCGGGAGAACTGGGAGGAGCCTACCTTCCCAACTACGTGGTCAGCATCTCGCCGGCGGCGGAGGGAGCCCGAAACATGTCGGTCATGGCTCTGGCTCCGCTGGCTTCCAGCGTGGCTCCCGCCACCCACGGAGCCTTGACCGACGCGTTCGGCTTCGCCGCCAGCTTCGGCTTCGCCATCGCCACCATCGTGGGGGCGCTCTGGCTGGTGTTCCGGCTGCCCATCATCAGACCCGCCAAACCTGAAACAAACGAAAAAAGACAAAAGAAAAAAGAGTTATCCACGAAGGACCGATAAGAGTCATCCACCAAGGAAAACGGCGAACCACGAATGGACACGAATGAACACCAATAAACGGATTGATGAGTTGTTGATTGGGGGGGTGTGACAATCGACATCGAGGGGTTATCTACGAAGGACACGAAGTCATACCAAGAGAGCAGCGTTGCAGAGGCATTTTGGTGCCGCTTCTCGTTCGAGTGAGTCCACCTGCATTCGTGTGAATTCGTGTTCATTCGTGGTTCGTCTTTTTTGACGATTGGGTGTTTTTCCTCGAATGATCCGCACAGCAGCGCGGGGGCCAAACCTGCCTGAAACAGCCGAGCGACGATCCGCGAAGGGACACCGGGGGGACGAAGTCGCATCAAGCTCACGAAATGATTGAAGATGCCGGATTTGAGGCGATCATCGAGCCGGTCCGCTTCCTGGGCAACTGAGCTCTGAAGTCCAACCCTCCCCTCAGTACTGGATGGGGGAGTCCTCGAAGTTCCTATGGTGGCGATAGTCGATGTGGCAGTCCACATCCACCACGTCGACCGGAGAATTGATCCTGGGGTCTCGCTGGACCAGGGTCACCCCGACCTGGTTGGTTCCCTTCCCGGGGTAGTGTTCGGGAGGCAGGTGGTATTCCAGAATGTAGCCGTAGGGCCCGACAGCCATGTTCTTCAGAACTCTGAAATGCAGATCGATGTCGTTCCTGATGGCGTCCGGCAGAGTCCGGCCATTGAGGCTGACGGCCAGCTTGTCGAGGGAGGGCTCGATGGAGGTGACCCGCACCCGTAGCCGCACCGACTTGACGCGTCCCAAGGCCTGCCATGGTGACAGGTCGTCGGCCACGGCCAGGGGCAGGGTCACGAGTTTCCCCTCGGGCAATCTTTGGGGAAGGACAGGTTCCTGAATCGGGAACAAGGGCTTGGGATCGCTTGCGGCGCGGTCCAGCGAGCGGACCCGATAGTTCTTGTCGGCGGTGGCCAGCAGCTCAGGCTGCCCCAGCAAGCGCAAAGTCTCGTACTCCGGTGCCGTCCAGGGCCAGCCGTTCGGGGCCCATCCTCCCGAGCTCAGACCGAACCCGTCGGCTCCCTTGTCGTAAGCCAGGGCCGCCGCCCCCCAGAGCATGGGAGCCGTGGCCGTGCTCTCCAGTTGACGCCCCAGGCGGCTGGTGATCCCCGCCAGCACCCGGCAACCGGTTCCCCGGGTCAGCCTCACGGCGGCAGACAGGTTCAGATCCTGATCGAACAGGAGCATGTTGTTCCTGGGAGTCTCCTTCTTGTATGGACTCATGCAGACCAATCCGTCCACCAGTTTTTCCGTCACCCAGGTCTCCACTTCAAATCCGGGAATCCTCCACATGGAGGGGGGACCCGCGGGAATCCGCACATAGACCCGCTTGCGCCGGCCTTGAGACCGCTCGGCCTTGCGTGCCACTTCGCTGATATCGCGGATCCACTGCGTCAGGACGGGGGCCAGTCGAGTCACTTCGCCGAAACGGCAGAAGGGTCCGAATTCGTTGTCCAGCGAGAAGTCCAACTCGACCCCGTCGGACTCGTAACGAGTGAGCAATTCCTCGAAGATCCGGAACCGCTCCCTGCGCACCTCCGCGTGGAGAAAGTTGAGTCGCCCGGCGCCGAACATGCGTCCCAGGAGCTGCGCCTGCGGATGATCGTCCTCCCCCACGCAAAACTGGGGGTTGTCGAAAACGAAATCGGACTTCCTGCCGTAACCCCGCTCCGATTCCGCGCCTCCTCCGATGATGCAGACCGGACAGGTGGGAATGAACCAGATTCCCTTCCGGTGACAGCGCTCGGCCAGGATGCGCATGGGGTCGTTGCCGTCGGCCACCAGTTGCTTGAGGTTGCGTGAGGCGCGGTAGAAGATGGGGTGGACCCAAACGTCCACGTTGTCTCCCCACATCGGGGCCACCTGGCTGCCGTACTGGACGGCGCCCCCTTCCAGCCCCGCCGAATAGAGCAGGGTGTCGACGCCGCTGTCGACCAGTTGATCCACGGCGTAGGTCAGATCGGCGGCCTCCAGCGGCGGAGCGAATTGATAGAGGCCGGAATAGTGGCGCCCGTCGTCGTAGAAGAAGACCCTGGGTTCGCCCGCCTTCCCCTCCCCGGAGGCTCCCTGGTGGCGCTTTGCGGCCGAGGCTGAGGCCGGCGAGGCCAGGGCGGCGCCGGGGGCCGCCACGCCCAGAGCTTGCAAGAAATGTCTGCGCTTCATGGTTGGTCGCGGCCTGACGGACTCCATGGAACCGTCAAGGCTGCTCCTCCTTTCTCATGTCAATACTCGATGGGGCGCGGCTCGAAATGCCGGTGCAGCCGGTATTCGATGGAGCAGTCCACGTCCTGGATCTCGAACAGCAGATCCACATCCGGGTCCTTCTCAAGCAAGGTCACCTTGACCACGTTTTCCCCGGGATTGGGGTAATGCTCGGGGGACAGCCGGTACTCATAGATCTGACTTCCCTGGTAGGCCACTCCTTGCTTGACGAAGCGGTAGTTCAAGTCGGTGATCTGCAGCATGGAGTCGGGCAGCGGCTTGCCGTTGAGCTCGATGCTGAGCCGGTTGAGGGAGGGCTCCAGGTTGTTGATGCGGACCCTCAGCCTGGCAGACCTCAGCCGGTCCAGGGAGTGCCAGCGGCGAAGATCGTCGGCAACCCGTAACGGCACTTCCTGAGGCTGTCCAACTTCAAGCGGCTTGGGAAGCACGGGATCGAATCCGGGCAGGCCCGACCCGAAATTCCCGGGATTACGAGGCTGGTCGCGCACATGGTAGATCTTGTCGGCGGTTTCCAACATCTCCGGAGACCCCAACGGACGTAGCGCGTCCACCATGGGCTCCAGGAAAGCCAGCCGCTGGCTTCGGACCATGTCGTTGATTCCAATGCCGGCCGCTCCCTGGTGGTAGGCGTTGGCGGCAGCCCCCCACACCAGCTTGGCGGTCGGCTTGTCGTCCCGCCGCTTCCCCAGGGTCGTCCCACACTCGACCAGAATGCGGCAGGAGGTCCCGCGGGCCAGCGAAACCACCTTGGATATATCGATGTCCTGGTCGAACACTTCCGGGTCGGTCGAGGCGCAGATCAGTCCGTCCACCAACCCCTCCGAAATCCAGTCGGCCACCTCCAGGCCCGCGGCGTCCCAGGCCTGGGGGTTGGCCGGGATGCGCATGTAGACACGCTTGCGCCGGCCCTGCTCCCTCTCCGCCTTCTCGGCTATGGCCTTCAGGTCCCGTAGCCACCGAGTGAGCAGGGGCGCGCATTGGCTCACCTGGTTGAAGCGGCAGATGGGGAGCACCTCGGAGTGTACCTCCACGCCGTCGGTCGTGTAACGGGTGAGCAATTCCTCGAAGATGCGCAGGCGCTCCTCCCTGACTTCGGGATGGATGAAGTTGAGCCGGACCGGGGAAATGTTGCGGGCTCGCGGGTCTTCATCCTTGCCCACCCGCAAGTGGTCGCTGTCGAGCACGAAGTCGGAAAGCCGACCGGTGCCCCGGGCCTGCTCGGCAGCCCCGGCCCCGAGGTTGAGGTGAGCACTGGCAAAAAACAGCATCCCCTTTTCATGGCAGCGGTCGCAGAACAACTGGGGACGATCCCAACCCTCGCGCACCAACTGGCGCACATGCAGGCCGTCCCGATAGTTCACCGCATGGTTCCATTTGCGCACGTTGCTCCCATGCATCTCTCCGACCTTGGTGTCGTAAATGCACATGCCACCCCGGGGAGCCAGTTGGAAAATAAGGGTGTTCACCGAGGTGCCGGCAACCAGGTCCACCGTCTTGGTCACATCCGCCTTGGTCAGGGGCGGCGCGATCCCCGACATGTGGTGAAAGTCTTCCCGCAGGAACACGCGTGGCTCGGCCGGCGCCGGATCGTCGGCCGGGCGGGCGGGCGACAGGCTGCCCGCCGTCGAGACCATGGATAGGGGTGCGGCCGCACCCACGCTCTGCAGAAACCGCCTGCGATTCAGCATGATGTCTTGTCCTTCCTGCTTCTTCGTGTGGATCCAGTGGCCACTCCTCCTGCCCCTGGTGGGAAATGCGGGCTAGCCGGGCTCGGCGTCGGCGTCGCCGACATAGGTATTGGACAGCTTGGCGTAGTCCTCGCGGACAGGGCTGAAAATATCCAGCGCACGCACCGGTCCACCCACTGCCACGGCCTTGTGGTAGACGTTGGGGGGCACCAGGAACATCGACCCCGCCCCGCAAACCCGGGTCTGGTCTCCGATCGTCATCTTGAGCTTGCCCTCCAGCACGATCCCCCCCTGTTCGTGGGGATGGTTGTGCAGGGGAACCACGGCGCCCTCCTCGATCTCCAGATAGGAGAGCATCAGGTTCTTGCCGTAGGGGGTGCGGAGCCGGACTCCGGGCTGAAGCTCGAGAGGCGGAAGCTCCAGGATGTCGATAAAGGGCATGTCGTCTTCTCCTCTATTTTGTTTGGTTGTGAGACAAGGGCCTCGGCGACCGGTCGCCCCCAACGTCGGGATGCGCCAGGACCGGCGCCGATCCCCAATCAACGATCCCGTGAACGCTCAACCGCCCAGGGCCTGGTGCACTTCGTCCAGCCACACCACCATCTCGGCGGTGGCGTCGTTGCTGCTCATCTGGCCGAATTTCCAGCAACCGTCCTCGGCCTGAGCGGCCAGCAGATTGTCGCCCACCCTTGCGGCCATTTCAGCATATTTCCGCTCCCCGGTCAGGGTGAAGAGGTTGGAGGCGGCCCAGGCCACCTTTCCCGCCCGCAGGCTCCTGTAGTTGAAATCGCTGGCAATCTCGGCCAGTCTCAGATAGTCCCTGGCCAGGCGGAGCCATTCCTTCTGCGCGGTCGCCTTGTAAAGATTCGCCAGGAAGCCGGCGGCGATCCCGGGATGAAAGAAGTATTCGTCCCGCTCGGCAGAGGCGTTCAACACGAAACGGATCTCTTCCTCCGGACTGAAGTTCGATTGGAGGCCGCCGGCACGGCTATAGACCGAATAGAGCTGCTCCGGGTAGTTGGGCTGCAACCCCATCAACCGCTTCATCCAGCGGCCGACGCCAAGGCTCTCCCGCATCCGGCCGGTGTAGAGGGCGGCTTGGCCCCCTCCGCTCACCACCCAGAGGTCCTGCAAGACCCTGGTGGTCCTCTGGATGGGGCTGGAATAGAATCCGCCGCTCTCCTCATCGTAGAAGCGCATCACGAAGTCCATGCCCCGTTGAGACAAGTCGAAGTGCCCCTGGCGGTGGGCCGCGATAATGACCCAGATGTTGTAGTAAATGTAGTAGTACCCGTTGGTTTCCGGCAAGCGGGGCCCAAAGTCTCCGTCCCGGCCTTGACCGTGCCGGCGAATCCAGTCCAGGAGCCGATTGGCCTCGGCGCTGGCCCCGCTGACCATCAAGGCCAAAGGGACCTTGTAGTAATCCGCCAGCCCGCGTTCAGGCGATCCGAAGCCTCCATCCGGCCGCAACTGCCGCATCAGAAACCGGCAGCCTCGGTCACGGCCTTGCCGGAAGCGGTCCTTGGACTTGGATTTCGGTACCATGCGTCATCACCTCCAGTAGGGCGGCCTCGATCAAATCAGGTCCTGCCAGTAAATAGGGTCCACCAGGGTGCGATCGGACAAAGACATCCCCGCCATGGCCGGCATCACCGCCTCCGGCAGCGGGCCTCGGGAAAGGCAGGAAACATTGGACTCCAACTCGGCCTCATTCTTCAATCCCATCAGGACCGAGGAGATTTCCGGCAGGGAAAGGCAGAAACGCAGGGCGGCCTCGGCAAGACCGTCCACCTCCGGACCCAGAACCTGGAGAATCCTGGAGGCCTGCTCCCGAAGCGGTGCCAGCTTTTCGGGCAGGAAATCGATCTGAGGCGTGAGCACTCCCCGCAAGAAAGCGGACCGCACAAAGACACCAACTCCCTTGCGGGCCGCTTCCGGAAAGACCCGGCGTCTCATGTTCTGGTTGAGGAGGTTGAAGGGGACCTGCAGCACCTGAAACAGCGGGTCTTTCAGGACGGCCAGGGCGTCCTCCTCCCCATAGCAGGTCGCTCCCGCCAGCCTGATTTTCCCCTGGGACCGGGCTTCCTCCAGCGAATCGCGGATAGCAGTCTGCCCCAGCAGCTTCTCGGTGGCATTGTGGATGTAAAGCAGGTCGATGGCATCCGCCTGAAGGGCCCGCAGGCTGGATTCGATCGAATGGAACACAAGGTCCCGCTGCGCAGCGGGGTCCATGTCGCCAACCGGACCATCGAAGATCACCTTGCTGGAAATCCGAGGTCTGGGGGACAGGTCCTTCAGAGCCTGTCCGATTACCTCCTCGCTGTTGCCGTAGGCCCGAGCCGTATCCAGCCAACTGATCCCCCGATCCACACACCGGTGAATCAAACGGATCGAGTCCCGAATAGCAGGCCGGGAATACTGAGGAGAGCCCTTGAACCCGTAATCCAGGCCGATCTCGGCCGTCCCCAGGGATACCTCGGAGGCCGTCAACCCGGTATTTCCCAACTTGCGAAGTCTCATGGCTGGCCACGATCTCAAGCGCCGGCATAGCTCCGGGCTTGCTTCTAGGAAGAGGATTGTTCCGGTTGCGGCTTGCCGAAGAAGAGGACGACTCTCAGGGGCGAAGTCCCGTTGTTCTCGAAGCCGTGGGGAACCCCCGCAGGCACCAGGATGGCATCCCCGGCAGAGACGTCCACATGATCGTCTCCGATCCACATCCTTCCCCGGCCCTGGGTGAAGTAGTAAATCTCCTCCAAGGCTCCCTCTTCCTCGTGGGTGTGGGTGCCTTCGCTGGTCCCCGGATCGAGTTCCCAAACGTGGAAGCGCGTCCCCAGCCGGCTCTTGCCGTCAAAAAAGGACCGCACTTGAATGGCGCCCCGGCCCTCGTGGATGCCATCCACTCGTCGGACCCCGGTCGAATCGTTTTCCTTGAAGAACATGGTCAAATGGTTGGCAGTCGAAGCGAGATGGCTGTCTTGGCAAGCCGAAGCGATATTTGGGGTGCTTTAAGAGTTCCTGCACCTCTCGATGGCTCACAGTAAACGCCACCGTTCGGGATTCGGACACACTGTCAAAAGGCGGAGATTGTAACAGACAGCAATAAGTAAACTCAATTTGCAGCAAGGCGGGAGGTTCCGCACTTCGTGAGGCATCAACGGTAGTCACTAACTGATACCCGCCTTCTGCAGTTCGTGATGGTCACTTCAAGTAATGGAAAGCAGGCACCGGGCTACCGAGGATTCCGGACTGGGTAGAGCGCCACTCTACTTGTCTTTGGTTATGACATCAAGGACCGGGCCGTAGCGGACCCTTGCAGAACGGGTTGAAAATACTTTGGCCGCGGCGCAAACTACGGGATCAGCAAGGCGGGCGGGATGGATCACTGCCAAACCGTTTCGGCTCACCTGAGCGATGCCGGCCCCCTCCCTGACACCTCGGAGAATTTCTCCATGGCCGTCCCGTATACAACGCCCATGAGGTTGTCCAGCGGGAACCCATGAAGCCATCAGCACATTAGTCACGCCGTCGCTGGTTGGCATTGTTTATAATTCCCTCCAACATCATCTGAGAAACAGGAGTTGCCGATGCCCTTGACCAGTGACACCTTGAAAGGAATGTGGGCCGGGATGCCGGTTCCCTGGACCGCCCAGGACCAGGTGGACGAGGATGCCTTGCGGGAGAACGTGCGGCGGACGTGCCGGGCCGGCGCCCATGGGGTATATACCCACGGAACCACAGGAGAGTTCTACGCCCAGACGCCGGACGAGTGGCGGCAGGTGGCGCGGGTCACGGTGGAGGAGTGCCGGCCGTTCGGAACCCCCACCCAGGTCGGATGCACCGCTCTCTGGACGGCCGAGGTCGTTCGCCGGGCCGGGTTTGCTCAAGAGATCGGAGCCGGCGGAATACAGGTGGCTTTTCCCTTCTGGCTGGCTCTGTCCGACGCCGAGGCTGCGGCATTTCTCAAGGAGGTCACCCGCCAGACGCCCGGGATGCCGGTGATTCTCTACAATACCGGCCGTTCCAAGAAGCCCTTGACCCCGGACCTGCTGAAGCGCCTGCTGGATCAGGACCTCCCCTTGATCGGGTGCAAGGGAGTCGATAGTCCGGAAGAGGCTGCCGCCTTCCTGGAGCTGGCTCCCCGGCTCAGGATCTTCGTGGGTGAACACAATCTGGCCGATTGGTGGCAGGCCGGCGTTCGCGGCTGCTACAGCTCCCTGGTCTATGCCTGCCCCAAACTGATGCTGCGCTACTTTGAGCTTTGCGAAGAGGGCCATCCCGAGGCGGTCGAGATCGGCCAGGGACTGCAGCGCATCTCCCGGGAATTCGTGGTGCCTCTCCTGCCGGAGGGCTTCACCGACACCGCCTTCGACCGCACTTTCGCGGCGGCGACCGGGTTCCTGACCGGGGAGCTGCTTTCCAGCCGTCCTCCCTACCGTGCGGCCACCCGGAGTGACGTGGACCGGTTCCGGCAAATCTGCCTGAGAGTCTTCCCTCGGTTTTTTGAAGAACATGAATGACCCTCGACCGACCGGTTCCTTGGGATCGGTTCCTCTCCGCCTGGATTCCGTGGGTCTCAAGACCAGCCCACCAGTGCCCGGGATCCGGAGGCCCCTCCCGATCTCCCGGCTGGCGGCCTGGTTCACCCTGGCCGCCCTTTCCCTTTCGAGCGCCCAGGCCCAGCCAGGCCCGCCGGAAACCAGGACCTCCAGCTACACGATCCAGGTAAAGCTCCTGCCCGAGAAACGCCTGCTTGAGGCAAGCCAGGTCGTGGAATGGCGCAACGCCACCGGGAAACCGGCCAACGAGCTGTGGTTCCATCTCTACTGGAATGCCTGGCTGAACAACCGCAGCACCTGGCTGCGGGAGGATTCCCTGCGCTCCCGTCCCCGTTCCTCACTGCGAAATCCGCGTCCCGGAGACTGGAGCTACAGCCGGGTGGAATCGCTGAGGGTGGAGGCCGGTGGGCCGTTCGAGGAATCGGACCGCACCTCGGCCATGTACTACGCTTCCCCGGACGACGGCAACAAGGATGATCGAACCGTGCTGGTGGTTCCCCTGGAACGGGCGGTGCAACCCGGCGAGACCATCGGAGTCTCCATCGACTGGAAGGCCAAGATCCCTCGGACCTTCGCTCGAACCGGCTTCCGCGGCGATTTCTTCTTCATTGCCCACTGGTTTCCCAAGCTGGGAGTTTTTCAAGCCGATGGTTCCTGGAACTGCCACCAGTTCCACGCCGCCACCGAGTTCTTTTCCGACTACGGGAACTACGACGTCCGCATGACCGTCCCCACCGGATGGAAAGTCGGGGCCACCGGCGTGCAGCTTGGGGTGACCGATAGCGCCGACGACACCTCCACACACCGCTACCAGCAGGACAATGTCCATGACTTCGTCTGGACCACCAGCCCGGATTATCGAGAGGTTCGCCGCCGTTTCGACCATCCCGACCTCAAGTCGGTCGACATTCGCCTGCTCTATCAGCCCGAGCACCAGGGACAGGTGGACCGCCACTTTCACGCCACCGAGGCGGCCTTGAAGCTCTACGGCCTCTGGTTCGGGGAGTATCCCTACGGTCACCTGACGGTGGTGGACCCGGCATGGAGAAGCGGGGCTCGGGGCATGGAGTACCCCACCCTCTACACCTGCGGAACCCGCTATCTCAGCCCGCTGGGCGGCGGGGCTCCGGAAGGCGTCACCATCCACGAAGCCGGTCACCAGTTCTGGTACGGCCTGGTGGGCAACAACGAATTCGAACACGCCTGGCTGGACGAAGGCATCAACACCTTTGCCACGGCCAGGGTCTTCGAGGAGGCCTACGGCAAAAGGGCCCACGTGACCCGATTCTTTCAGGGCTTCTTCCCGGTCATGACCCCAGAAATTCAGGCTGGGCGCATCCAGAACAGCCGGCGGCATCGATTCCTGGCTGCAGCCCGCGGGGAAATCCAGGCCCTGCCCACCTACCTCTATCATCCCTCCACCGCGGGAGCCACCAGTTACACCAAGACCGCTCTCTGGCTGCTGGCCCTGGAGCGGCGCCTGGGATGGGATGTCCTGAAGCGGGTCCTCTCCACATTCTTCGAGAACTCCCGCTTCCGCCACCCCGGCCCGGACGATTTCTTCCGGGTGGCCAATGAGGTTTCAGGGCGGGATCTGACCCCCTTCTTCGAGCAGGTCTTTCACCGGGACCGGGTCTTCGACTACAGCGTCGAGTCCGTTTCCAGCGCGAAAGTGGAAACCAGGGGCTACGTCGACAAGGACGGGCAGTTCCTTCTGCTGGCGGAAGCACCCGATTCCCAAACCTCTGAAGAAAACGGCGTCCTTTACGAAACGACGGTTCTGTTGCGGCGACTCGGGGACGGCATCCTTCCTCAGGACGTCCTGTTGCGATTCGAGGACGGCGAGGAGTTCAGAACGCGGTGGGACGGCGAGCGTCCCTGGAAGCTCTACCGGCTGGTCAAGCCCTCCAAGCTCGACTACGCCGCCGTGGACCCCCAGTTGACCAACCCCCTGGATGTCGACTTCACCAACAACAGCCGCCGCCTGCAGCCTCAGGCCAACCTGCCGGCCACCAAGTGGGCCCTCAAGTGGCTGATCTGGCTCCAGGACTACTTCCAAACCGTTTTGGCGCTAATGTAGGAGACAGCCGCACATGGACGGGCGCACTCATTTTTTTGCCGGTTTAAGGCTGGTTCTGCGCACGCCGTCCCTGCTGGCCTGGGTCTATCTGACCACTCTGGTCGTGGCTTTCCCCCTGACCCTGGCCATGAAGCACCTGCTGCAGGGCACCTTTGAAGGCAGCCTGGTAGAAGACAACCTGCGCCAGGGCTTCGACCTGGCCTGGTACGAGGAATTCGCCGCCGGCAGTTCCGGGCTGGGAAAGACCTTTGGGCCCTGGGTGGTGGGAATCCTCCCCGTGCTAAGCAACCTGGAGAGGCTGCTGGACGGAAAGCTGCACCAGGTCGACCCCATGGTGGTCGGCGCCGCTATTCTGATGGTGCTGGCCTGGTCCCTGCTGCTGGGGGGAATCCTCAGCCGATTGGCTGATGAGGGGGAGCCCCACCCGCGCGATAGTTTTCTTGCCCAAGGGGGCCTTTACTTCTGGAGGTTCCTGCGCCTTTCGGTGATCTCGGGAGTGCTCTACTGGGGAATCTTCCGGGGCATCGGACAACCCCTGCATGGCTGGATCGAAACCGCCACCCGGGACACCACCGTGGAGCGGACGTTTCTGATCTACACCATCCTGGCTTACGCCCTGGTGGGACTGTTGTTCCTGATGACCCAACTGGTGCTGGACTACGCCCGGATCTTACTGGTGGCAGAGGAGCGCCGCAGCGTCCTGGCGGCGCTGTTTCGAGCCCTGGGATTCGTCAAGGAACAGCGGCGCACCGTGCTGAGCCTCTACCTGCTGCTGCTCGCCGCCTCCCTCCTCTGGTTACTGGCCTATGCCTGTCTGGCCCCGGGACCCAACCAGTCCACCTGGACGACGGTCCTGCTGGCTTTCTCGCTCGGCCAGGCCTACCTGGTGGGACGGTGGATACTCAAGCTCTGGTTCCTGGCAAGCCAGACCCGCCTGTTTGTTTCCTCACGGTCGCAGTCTCAGGCGACCGAGGAGTGGGAGGAAGCCCCAATGGAGGATCCGCCGCCCGCCCAAACGGGGCTGCCCTGAACCGATCCGGAGCGGGAATGAGCTTGCGCCCCGGGGTGTTTGAGTCCCGAAGCGGGCTGGCCGAGCCGCCAGGTGGGGATTCTTCCTGTCATACCCGCTCGGCCACCATCCACTGCATCCCCCGGCGAGGCGCCGTCCAGCGAAAGGGGACCCTGCCGGGCTCGGTGAGGTAGCACTCGATCTCCCCTGACGTCGACGGGCGCATGACGCAGAGATGGAGGCCGTCCTTCCAGGTGAAGGGCCAGCGGGGCGGCCCTGCCAGCACCAGATCGCAGTTGGACAGCACCTGTCCATCCTGGATCACGGGTTGCATCGTGCTCAAGAAGGAGATGTGCTCGGGACCCCGGAGGTCATCGCTCCCCAATCCGAAGAGTTGCCGGATGCCCACCTGCAGCGTCCGTCCCTGGCGGACCAGTTGCTTCAGCTCTTCCAGATCGCCGTACAGGGCCTTCCCGCCGGCGTCGTGCTCGTAGACCAGCCTCCAGCGGTCACAATAAAACCAACGGTAGACCCCATAAGGATAGTCGGCGCTCTCGTCGAGTGTCCGATTGTCCAACATCCACTTGAGGAGGGAAAAACGGCCCGAGAGGTCATATTTGAACAGGCAGAAGTAGGGCTGCCCGGCGAGCTTCCCGCGATGCACCAGGGAGTGGTGATGGGTCATGAGTCCGGCAAAGGCGTCGCCTTCCCCGGCATAGGTCTGCTGAAAATAGAGGGTCTCTTCGTAGTGCTCTGTGGTGAGGTAAAGGCGAAGGTCGGCGCCCCGGCGGACGGCCGCGGCCAGCTCCGGCGGGGACCCGGAGACGACCTGGCGATCGGCATTCTGTTCCAGGCCCAGCACCCAGTCAGCAGCCATGGCGGTTTCCTCCACTGGTCAGGATCGCAGCCTCTATGCCCACGGCTCCCCGATTCGAAGTGAGGGCATGCCGTGAGTCATAACAACACACCGAGAGGGATCACCACTCCCGGTGGTAGCCGGCCGTCCATCCGCCGTCGACCACCAGCACGGCCCCGTTGACGTAGCTGGCTTCCGGAGCCACCAGAAAGAGAACGGCATGGGCGATCTCCTCGACCCGGGCCGGGCGGCCCAGGGGAATGTGAGAGATCAGGCTGGCGGCGTTTTCCGAGTAGGCCCCGTCCGGTCCATAAAAGAGGGCTTCGGTTCCTTGAGTCAGTGTGGACCCGGGCGCCACCGCATTGACCAGGATGCCTTGCGGCCCCAGTTCCAGGGCCATGGAGCGGGTCAGGTTGATCACTCCGGCCTTGGCGGCCACAAAGGCGCTCTGCAGCCGCAGGGGAACCAGTCCCGCCACCGAACTGATGTTGACCACCCTTCCTCCCGAATGCTTGAGCATCAGCGGAATGGCGGCCTGGCTGGCCACGAAGACGCCGTTCAGATCGACATTCAGGATCCGTTCCCAGTCCCGGCCGGAAAAACGGTGGATGGGAACCCGGTCGCTCAAGGTGTTGATGCCGGCGTTATTGACCAGTATCTGCAGTCCACCCAGCCGGTCCTCGATTTCCGCGATTGCCCGGTCCATCTGCTTGCGATCCGAGACGTCCCCTTCCAGGGCCAGGCAGGTCCCGCCCGCTTGGCTCAGTTCCCGGGCCGTGCGCTCATTGGTTTCCCGGTCAACGTCCAGGCTGGCCACCCTGGCGCCGTTGTTCACCAACGACTCCGCAATGGCCCGGCCGATGCCCTGAGCTCCCCCGGTAACCAGGGCGACCTGACCGTTCAGATCGACTCTCATCACTTCCGCCCCAAACAGCGCTGTCCTTATTGTCTGGCCGTGGCGTGATCCCGAACCATGCCGCAAACCAGGTCGGCTCTCTCAACCATCAAGCCGAAGTCCACGCCGAACTGCAGCCAATGGGCGCCTTTCTCCATCCAGCGAATGCCCTGCTCCGGGTCCGAGCCGATGGCGATCCCCACGTAGACGGAGCTGCGGCGAACCCTGTCGATGATGGACTCGATCACTTTCACCACCTCCGGGTGCCCGGGATCGGCCATATGCCCCAGCGACCCCGAAAGGTCATTGGGGCCGATCACCACGCTGGTCAGACCGGGAACGGCCACAATGTCGTCCAGGTTCTCGACCGCCTCGGCCGTCTCGATCTGGACCACCGTCAACACCGATTGATTGGCTCTCCTGCAGTAGTCGGGACCGCCGGTCCGAGTAAAGTTGGTGGGGCGGCGGGGACCGTAGCCACGAATCCCTTCGGGCGGGTAACGGCAGGCCGCCACCGCGTTGCGAACGTCTTCGGCGGTTCGAATCATGGGAAAGATGATCCCGTCGGCGCCGAGATCCAGCACGGGCTTGACCAGCACCGGATCGTTCCAGGGAACCCGCACCAGGGCGGTGGCTCCGGTGACCCGGGTGGCCACGATATGTCCCTCGACCCTCTCCAGGGTCATCCCGTTGTGCTCGGTATCGATCCAGGCGAAATCGTAGACCTGACAGAGGGCTTCGGTGATCGCCCCGTCGTTGAAGCTGATCCCCACCCCCAGGCAGAACTGACCCTGCTGCAGCTTCTGCTTCAGCTTGTTGGCATTTTCCATGACTTGGCACTCTCCTCTTGATTCGCTATTTAGGGTGACACAAGGAAGCTTCCGGAAGGGCGCTGTGAACCTAGCACGCTTGCCGGGGCGAGTCAACCGCGGTGGACATGCGGCCTCATCCTCCCCCAATTTGGGGTTGAGGCAGCCCAGCGAGAACGCTAGACTTAAGGACCAACGCCACCGGCTTGTTCACCCTACCAGCGCCAGGATGCAACCATTGGCCGCACCGGTGGCGGCAGCACAGCGGGGCGGGTGGAAGAACCGAAAGCCCTGCCGGTAAGGAATTCTTGCTGAGAGGTCAACCCATGAGAAGGAAGGCTGGCTGGAGGATGGAGTGGTTCCTTGCGATGGCGTCGGGGCTGGTCCTGGGGGCGGTCACAGCCGCCGGGGCGCAGAGTCCCGAGCAGCCGGCGGTTGAATTCGACCGCGACATTCGTCCCCTGCTGACCGACCGCTGCTACGCCTGCCACGGTCCCGACGAGGCGGCCCGCACCACCGAACTGCGCTTCGACACCAAGGAGGGAGCCTTTGCCGACCTGGGCGGATACCACGCCATCGTCTCCGGCGACCCGGAGCGGAGCGAGATGTTCAAGCGAATCACCGCCGAGGAGGAGGCCCTCCGTATGCCTCCGGCTTACTCGGGGCTCAAGCTGAACCCGCAAGAAAGGGAGCTCATCCGCCTGTGGATCAAGCAGGGGGCCCGTTGGCAACGGCACTGGTCCTTTATCCCCCCCGAACGTCCTCCGCTGCCCAAGGTTGCCGATGAGAACTGGACCCGCAACCCGATCGATTTCTTCGTGCTGGACCGACTGCGGAAGGAGCAGCTGGACCCCGCCGGACAGGCCGACAAGACGGTTCTCATCCGCCGGGTCACCCTGGACCTGACGGGGCTGCCTCCCACGCCGGAAGAGGTGGATGCCTTTCTGGCCGACGATTCTCCCCGGGCCTACGAGACAGTGGTGGATCGCCTGCTGCGGTCTCCGCGCTACGGCGAGCACATGGCCCTGGGCTGGCTGGACGCGGCCCGTTATGCGGACAGCAACGGTTATCAGACCGATGGGGAGCGGACCATGTGGCGCTGGCGGGATTGGGTGATCGAGGCCTTTAACGCCAACATGCCCTTCGATCGCTTCACCGTGGAGCAACTGGCCGGGGATATGCTCCCCCAACCCACCCTGGAACAACGAATCGCCACCGGCTTCAACCGCAATCACCGGGGCAACGGCGAAGGCGGCATCATCGCCGACGAGTTTGCCGTCGAATACGTGGTGGACCGGGTGGAGACCACCGCCACTGTCTGGCTGGGCCTCACCCTGGGCTGCGCCCGCTGCCACGACCACAAGTACGACCCCTTCAGCCAGAAGGAGTTTTATCGAACCTACGCCTTCTTCAACAACATCCCCGAGCGCGGCAAGGTCTACAAGTACGGCAATTCTCCTCCCATGATCAAGGCGCCCACCCGCCCGCAACAGAAACAGCTTGGCGAGTTGCAGGAGAAACTGGACCATGCCGAGCGGGACTTCAAGGCTCTCGAACCGGAGCTGGACAAGGCTCAACAAGAGTGGGAAGCCTCCTTCAGGAAGCGTCGGTCGCTCCACTGGTCCATTGCGGAAGGGCTATTGGGACACTTTCCCCTGGATGGAAAGGCTCGCGGTTGGCGGCGGCCCCTCCCGGCATCCGCCAAAGGAAAAAAGTCGAAGTCCGGTTTCAAGGACGGACGGGCGGAATTCACCCGGGGGAAGATCGGCCAGGCCGGCAGTTTCGACGGCCGCCGTTTCATCGATGCCGGAGACCTCGGCAACTTCGGCTTCTACGACCGTTTCTCCCTGGGGGCCTGGATATACCCCGAGGGCGAGCAGGGCGGCGCCATCGTCTCGCGGACACTGGAACTGGAAAAGGAAAAGGGCTATCGGGTGGCCTTGCTGGAAGGCAAGATCCACGTCAACCTGGTGGTGCGCTGGCTGGACGACTCCATCCGAGTCGAGACGGAGAGGACTCTGGCCCCCAATCAGTGGCACCACGTGATGGTGACCTACGACGGGTCCCGTACCTCCAAGGCAATCAGGATCTACGTCGACGGCAAGCCGGAGGAGTTCAAGGTGCTGGTGGATGACTTGAACCTCACCTTCGAGAACCAGGAACCCTTTCGCATCGGTTCGGGGGGAGGAGCCGGAAGTCGTTTCCACGGGATGATCGACGAGGTAAGAGTCTACCATCGCGCCCTGCCGCCGGACGAAGTGAAGGTGGTCGCCACATCGACGGCAATCAACGACATCGTAAGGAAACCGCCGGATCGGAGAAGCATGGCCGAGACCGACAAGCTCCGCGCCTACTTCCTGCAGAAGCACGCTCCCAAGCCGGTACGCCAAGCCCACCGCCGGATCCTGGACCTCGAGAGACAGAAGACAGCTCTATTGGAAACGGTTCCCACCACCATGGTGATGCAGGAACGGGAGGAGCCACAGGAGACTTTCATGCTGCTGCGAGGCGCCTATGACCAACTCGGTGAGAAGGTCAGTCCCGGCGTTCCGGAAGTCCTCAGCGGCGGTTCCAACGGAAAATTCCGGAATCGCCTGGACCTTGCCCGCTGGTTGGTCAATCCCGGCAACCCCCTGACTCCCCGCGTGGTGGTCAATCGCTACTGGCAAAGGCTCTTCGGCCGGGGACTGGTTCGAACCGTCGAGGACTTCGGCTCGCAGGGCGAACGGCCGACTCATCCCCCCCTGCTGGACTGGCTGGCCACCGAGTTCGTGAGAACCGGTTGGGATCTCAAGGCCCTGCAGAAGACCATGGTCATGAGCGCCACCTATCGCCAGTCCTCCCGAGCCGTCCCGGAACTGCTGGCCAGAGACCCGGAAAACCTCCTGTTGGCGCGAGGTCCCCGCCAGCGGCTTACGGCCCAGGCGATTCGAGATCAGGCCCTGTTCGTGGGGGGACTGCTGGTGGAAAGGCTGGGCGGCCCCTCGGTCAAGCCCTATCAGCCGGAGGGACTCTGGGAGGAACTGGCCGGGGATATTGCCTACAACCAGAGCACCGGGGACGATCTCTACCGCCGGAGCCTCTATACGTTTTGGAAGCGCACCATCGCACCACCCTCCATGCTGAATTTCGACGCCGCCGCCCGCGAGATGTGCACCGTGCGAGTCAGCCGGACCAACACCCCCCTGCAGGCACTCAATCTGATGAACGACGTCACCTTTGTGGAAGCCGCGCGCGGGCTGGCCCAGCGGGTGCTGTCCGAGCCGGAGAGCCGGTCTCACTCGGACCGGATCGCCCTGGCCTTTCGCCTGGCTACCTCCCGCCGGCCGACTGCCCAGGAAGGAGAGATCCTGCTGAAAAGCCTGGAAGCCCACCTCGCCTCCTATCGTTCCGACCGCAAGGCGGCCAAGGAACTGGTGGACACGGGAGAATCCCCACTCCCCAAGGGATTGGACCCCCGCGAGGTAGCTGCCTACACGGCCGTCGCCAGCCTGATTTTGAACCTCGATGAAACCATTACCAAGGAGTGAGCCATGAATCCTTTCCTGGAAAGCCAGCTTCTGCTCACCCGTCGCCACTTTTTCGGTCTCTCCAGTTGGGGACTGGGGACAGCCGCACTGGCATCGCTGCTGGAGGGAGACGCGGCCGCGGCCGGAACGGACCGGTCCGCCCTCCAACCGCTGTCCGGAGAGGACGGGCTTGCGGGTCTTCCTCATTTTGCCCCCAAGGCCAAGAGAGTGATCTACCTGTTCCAGTCGGGCGCTCCCGCTCAAATGGACCTTTTCGACCACAAACCCGCACTGCAGGAGCGCCGCGCCCAGCAACTGCCCGATTCGGTGCGCAAGGGCCAGCGGCTCACCGGGATGACCGCCACCCAGGAAAGCCTGCCCATTGCCCCCTCGATCTTCAAGTTCAAACGGAACGGCCAATCGGGAGCCTGGGTCAGCGAAATCATGTCCCATACCGCCAAGGTCGCCGATGAGCTGTGCTTCGTTCGGACCATGCACACCGAGGCGATCAACCACGACCCGGCCATAACCTTTTTCCAGACCGGCGCCCAGTTGGCCGGCCGTCCCAGCATCGGCGCCTGGCTCTCCTATGGGCTGGGAAGTCAGAACCGGGACCTGCCCACCTTTGTGTCCATGATCTCGCAGGGCACCGGCAAGTCGGACAGCCAACCCCTCTACGATCGCTTGTGGGGGAGCGGCTTCCTTCCCACCAAGTACCAGGGAGTCAAGTTTCGCTCGGTGGGAGACCCGGTGCTCTACCTCTCCAATCCTCCGGGACTCTCGTCCGCCGGACGCCGCCGTTTCCTGGATGACCTCTCCCGCCTCAATCAATTGAAGCTGAGGGATTTTGGAGATCCGGAAATCTCCACCCGCATTGCCCAGTATGAGATGGCCTATCGGATGCAGACCTCGGTACCGGACCTGATGGATCTGTCGAGTGAACCGGAGAGAACTTTCGAGCTGTATGGCCCGGCTTCCCGAAAGCCGGGGACTTACGCGGCCAACTGCCTGCTGGCCAGGAGGCTGGTGGAACGCGGCGTGCGTTTCGTTCAGCTTTTCCATCGCGGCTGGGACCAGCACTCCAAGCTCCCCGAGCAGATCAAGGGACAGGCCATGGATACCGACCAGCCCTCGGCGGCCCTGATCCAGGATCTGAAAGAACGAGGATTGCTCGAGGACACGCTTGTGATATGGGGCGGCGAGTTCGGTCGCACCATCTACTGCCAGGGAAAGCTCACGGACGACGACTACGGCCGCGATCACCATCCCCGTTGCTTTACCATCTGGATGGCGGGAGGAGGCATCAAGCCAGGGACCACCTACGGCGAAACGGACGACTACAGCTACAACATCGTCCGCGATCCCGTCCACATCCACGACCTCCATGCCACCATCCTGCACTGCCTGGGGATCGACCACACCCGCCTGACCTTCAAGTTTCAGGGGCGTCACTTCCGACTGACGGACGTGCACGGCAAGGTAGTGAAACCAATTCTGGCTTAACCCGTCGGCACTTTTTCGAGTGGAAATTGAGAAAAACCATGGATAGGCGGGGACCGAAGCCGGCTTCTGAGGAATGGGTTTCCAGAAGAGACCTGTGCAGGGTGGGGGCCTGGACGCTAGGGAGCCTGGCTCTTCCCTGGGGTTGCCGACCGCCCGCCTCATCCGGCCGGCGTTGGAACTCCATGGAGGAACTGATCACGGCCCTGGATGGTCCCCACAACTACCTGCCCACTCCATTTCACTCCGACTACTCGGTCGACCTGGAGGGCCTTCGCCGCAACGTGGCCTTCCATGCCGACAGGGATCGTCTGACGGTAGTGGTCGGAGGCGGCTATGGCGAAGGCTGGAAGCTGAGCCTGGAGGAACACCGTGAGGTGGTCGCCGCCGCCGTGGCCGGAGCCGGGCGGCAGATGCCCGTGATGGCGGGTGTGATCGGCGGATACAAGATATCCATTGACATGGCCGGGAATGCTGAAAAAGCCGGCGCGGATGCTCTGGTGATTTTCCCTCCCAGGGGAAACTGGCCCGCGGAAAGCTATTACGAATTCTACAAGGACATCCTGACTTCGGTCTCCATCGGCGCCGTCGTTCTCCCCAAGGGCCAACACGATTTCTGGCCGGAGGTGCTCATCCGATTGGCCGAGATCCCCAACATGATCGGATTCTTCCCTTCTCTGGGCGCTGATGAGGACTACTATCCCAGGACCGGGGGAGAGATTCTGGAGGCCGTTGCCAAGCCCCTGCTATTCATGGCGGAGAATGAACCGGCCGCCTCCGATTCATTTTCCCGGGGAAGCCGCGCCTATTCCACCGCGGTGGTCGCGCTGGTCCCGGAGGCCTCCAGGCGCTTCTGGAAGCACGGAGTGGCCGGAGAGACCGCCCAAATGGAGAAGGTGCTCAAGACCGAGTTGGACCCCATTCTCAAGATCCGCGGCTACAAGCCGGGCTACGGCATCAGCGGCATCAAGGTAGCCATGGAAGCCTTGGGAAGGGCCGGGGGACCTGTCCGTCCGCCCGGCACTCAGGTGGATCCTGCAGATCGGGCAGGCATCGCCGAGATCCTGCGGAAGCACCCCGAGACCCGCGGCCAAGTGGTCGAGGGCTTTACCTAACCCGCATTCTGCCCAAGCTCGTTCAGTGATGATCTTCAGGAATTTTCTCAACTACCCATCCGGATAAGCCCCTCATGGTGACCAAGACAGCCGACGAGCTCCGCCGGTTGACCCGGCAGATTCTGGAAGCGGCCGGCGCCCTCCCGGTCCAGGCCGAGATCGTTGCCGAGCACCTGATCCTGGCCAACCTGCGTGGGGTGGACTCCCATGGCGTATGGCATATCGAGGGCTATGTCCAGGCCATCCGGGACGGACACATCCGCGTGGCGGCGGAGCCGAAGATCGCCCGAGAAACCCCGCCCAGCGCGCTGGTCCAGGGGGATTGGGCCTTCGGACACGTGGTGGGTCGCTTCGCCATGCAGACGGCCATTGAAAAGGCCCGGGACCAGGGTCTGTCGGTCGTCTCCCTGGTTCAAACTCACCACATCGGCCGACTGGGCCACTACGCGGAAATGGCCGCAGCCGAGGGCATGGTCTCGATGGTCTGGGCCGGAGGCCAGGGTGCCGAGAAACCGGCCGCGGCACCTTATGGGGGGCGCAAGGCCCTTTTCCATACCAACCCCATCGCCATGGGCCTGCCCACGGGAAGCCAGGCCCCTGTCATCATCGATTTCGCCACCTCCGCCACCGCCGGCGTCAAAGTGGTCAACGCCTTCAACCGGAATCAGCAGCTTCCCCCCAATTCCGTTCTGGACAAGGATGGGAATCCCACCACCGACCCCCGGAAGTTCATGGACGGCGGCGCCCACCTGCCCTTCGGCGGCCACAAGGGCTATGCCTTGATGCTGGCCACCGAGATGCTGGGCAGAACTTTCAGTGGGGCCGACGACGGGGCCCGGCTTGACTATTCCGACCCTCTCTTTCGACGCCACGGCGCCACCTTGATCGCCTTTCGGGCCGACCTTTTCCAGCCTCTGTCCCAATACAACCGGCGCGCCGACGAGCTGGCCCGCCGAGCCCTGGCCATTCCACCCGCCCCCGGCTTCAAGGAAGTCCTGCTGCCCGGCGTTCCCGAGGACCGAACCCAGCAGGTCCGCCGGCGCGACGGCATTCCCATCGCCGACGACATCTGGGCATCCATCCTAAAGGCGGCATCCTCGGTGGGCGTTCAGGCCTGATTCTTCCTCGATCCTTCCCACTCGACCGGAGCTTCCATGGCCCGCCATAACACAACTGATTTCCTTGGAACTGTGAGGCTTGAAATCAAGATTTCGGTTGGGAGGTGGTTGCGATAGTGGATTTGATCAGGTGAGTTGAAAAGGAACCGTCAATTTGGATCCTGCCTTATGGGGTGGGTTTGTCTTTGGTACACGTCAGTGTGGCGTGTTCCGTATGCCTTGTTCCATTGTTCTTCTTCCAAGACGGGAGAGAAGACGATGCGTCCCTCCTTAACAGCTTTTCGGATTTCGGGTTGGGAAAGTACCATGCCCTGCTAGAGTTATACTGTTTCTGCCCTTATATTCTCGCTTGCCCAACTTGCGGGGAACGTCGTCAAGCCCATGGCAGTGGTAAAAAATGAGCCAGGCAATTGGACAGTAATCTTGTCGCCGTCTATCGCCCTGACAATACCTTTAATCGATCCCTGGCTCTTATCGGTTGGTGAGGTAGTGACAAATTCCACGCCGACACGCTGTATGAACTCAACACGAACCTTCGCGAAGTAGTGGAAATGCTCTTGGAAGATGGAGAAGAAGGAGAACCCCATTGCCATGATTGAACAAGCATTCCACGCATACACCACAGCCGTCGAGGCCACGTTCGAGTCGAACCAGCGAACGCCCACAACGAAAGAAGGCAAGTTCGAGTGGCTCAATAAGGAAATTCAACTACGCCACTTGGTCGATCAGCTCGACAAAGACCCGAATTCAGTGCGTTGGTAAGAGGGACTCTCTCGGCGTTTCGCAGTAATGCCTCTTGGCGAGGCTAGAGCGATCCCCAAGGCTGTCGGTCCTGTAACCCAAGCTGGTCTTCAGTCGGAGAATCGCTGCGTTCGTCGCTGGCGAATATCGTTTATTCATTATATGATCCGCATAAGAAAAACTTATGCTTTGCAAATGATGCCAACCAGCCCGGTTCAGGAACCGGGAAATCGAGGAATGCCCCTCTCAACTGCGATATGAACCTCGACCAGATTCGCAACTTCCACGCCGTGGCGGTCCACCGGAGCTTCACCCTTGCCGCCGAAAAGCTCTTCCGCACCCAGCCGGCCATCAGCACGCAAGTCCGGATGTTGGAAGAAGAGCTGGGAGCAAGGCTCTTCGATCGCATTGGTAAAAAGGTTTTTCTGACCCGGGCCGGGGACGTGCTGCTCGACTATGCCGAGCGGTTGCTGAATCTGCACGATGAAGCCAAGCTGGCGGTAACCGAGGTGAACACCGTTCCCAAGGGGAAAATACTGATCGGCGCCAATGAGTCCACCTGCCTTTACGTGCTGCCCCAAATCTTCGCGCTTTTCAGGAAGAAATACCCGGAAGTCCAGATAAGCATCTACCGCAACTTTTCAAGGAAGGTCCTGGACAAGGTGCGCGGCAACCAGTTGGACTTCGGGATCGTCACCCTGCCTGTTCCGGAACAGGAGCTGAACATCTTGCCCATCGCCGACGACGAATTGTGGCTCATTGCCAGCCCCGACCATCCGCTGGCACTGGAGACCTTGCCCGACCTGGATGACGTCGTTTCCTATCCATTCATTTTCCACGCTGCCGGAACCACTCGCGAACGGCTGAGGAAACACTTCGGAAACCATTGGGACCGCTTGCATATCTCCATGGAACTCGCCAGCATCGAGACCATCAAGAAATTCGTATCCATCGGAATGGGCATTTCGATTGTGCCAAAGAGCTATGCTGAAGAGGAATGCAGGCAGGGAACCTTGTGCCTGTTACCCTTGAGGAATCTGAATCTGATTCGCAAGCTGGGACTCATCTACCGAAAAAACCGTTATCTCTCCCGGGCTTGTATCGTCTTTCTCGAGGTCGTGGAGGAATCCATGCCAGCCTTGGCAATTTCCAAGTGATCAGTGGGAAGTGTCCAGTGGTCAGTGATAAGGCAGTCCCCCGTCGCCGACGACGGGACGGATCATACAGAGTGAAACAGAGGTGCTTCAGAAAAGTGGAGAGTGGTCAGCGGAGGGTTTCGGGAATAGGCAAGCACCTGATGATCTGGTGGAGCTTTTTTTGAGGAATGCGCCGAGACCGAAATGACGCTTTGAGTGTCGAGCAAAAAACTAACCACTGATCACCGACCACTGACAACTATCAAAAGGGTGAACCAGGATGGAGAACGAGAATCGAAACGCCAACGATGTCGCTCCCCAGCCCCCTTCCGAGACGGGGCCGGAGGATTTTCGAGTCCAGATGGTCGGACCTTCCAGAAAGCGAACCTGGATTCTGGCGAGCGTGGTCATCGCCGCCGTTCTTTTTCTGGTCGGTTCGGTGATCTCATCCTCCGGGGTGATGGACGCCTGGCTTCCCTGGACTCAGGAATACGCTCAGCGAAATGTCCCCACGGTGCCCGACGGAGGCGAACCCCTGGCGCTGCTGGAGTTCAGCCAGGACCGGGACGAGGAAACCATCACGGTGACGGGGAGAGTCCTGAACCGGACCCAAGGCAGGCTCGAGGATCTCATCGCTACCTTGACCCTGATCACCTCTCTGGAGTTGCCTGTGGAGGAGGATGTGCCGGTGACTCCCGAGAGCCTGGAAGGCGGCTCGGAGGGAACCTTCGAGTGGGTGAAACCGCTGACCGGGGAGGCCGGCGGCGTCAAGCTCAAGTTCAAACTGGCCAACGGAGCCATCATTCAGCACCAGGACAGTCGCTACGAAGAAACGGAGGAAACGCCAGAGGAGGCGGCCGAAGAGACGCCGGAGGAGTTGACCGAGGAGGCGCCTGCCGAGTAGATTTCGTTTGGCCCGGCGGGATTCATTTCAATATAGTGGTGCCCTGTCGGCCGCGTGGTCGGCTCACTGCTCGAAGTCGATCGGCTTCGATTCGGCCCGCATTGATCAGTGGTGCAAAAGGATGGACATGCATAACAGGACAGGAATTCGCAGGACATTCCTGGCGGCCCACCGGCGTGCCAGGGAATGGCGCATGGTTGCCAAAGCCCTGCTTTCCACCAGGCATCCGGTGCTGGCCCACCTCATCCCCATCCGGCGCTGCAACCTGTCCTGCACTTACTGCAACGAGTATGACAAGGTCTCGCCACCGGTGCCCATCGAGGAAATGCTGCGGCGGGTCGACCATTTGGCCCGCCTCGGCACCAGTATGGTCACCATCAGTGGAGGAGAACCCCTTTTACACCCCGAGCTTGACGCGGTGGTGAAGCGGATACGGCTGCGGAAGATGATGGCCGGGTTGATCACCAACGGATATTTGCTCAGTGTCCCGCGCATCCAACGGCTCAATCAGGCCGGCCTGGAGCACCTGCAGATCAGCATCGACAATGTCAACCCGGACGATGTCTCCAAGAAGAGCCTCAAGGTCCTGGACCGAAAGCTGGTGATGCTGGCCGAGCACGCCGACTTCGCGGTCAACATCAACTCGGTCATCGGTTCCGGCATCCGCTTCCCCAAGGATGCCTTGCAGGTGGCGCGCCGGGCGGTCTCCCTGGGCTTCTCCAGTACCCTGGGCATCATCCACGACGGGGAGGGACAACTGCGAGCCCTGGACGAGAAAGAACGGGCGGTCTATGGGGAGACTCAGAAGTTGGGCAAGAAGTCCTTTGCGCGCTTCAACAGGTTCCAGGAAAACATCTCCCGGGGAAAACCCAACCAGTGGCGCTGCCGAGCCGGCGGCCGGTACCTCTACGTCTGCGAGGACGGCCTGATTCACTACTGCTCGCAGCAACGCGGCTACCCGGCCATTCCCCTGCAGGACTATACCCGGGAACACATCCGGCAGGAATTCAATCGTCGCAAGACCTGCGCTCCGTTCTGCACGGTCTCCTGCGTCCAGCAGGTCGGCCTGCTGGACAATTGGCGGTCACCCCAGATCGACAGCTCGCAGATGGAACCCGCATTGCTCACCGGGGGGCGTGATCACGGCGCAGGACTATTCTCTCCAGCGGGCACTCGCGACCGAAGAGCGTAGCGGTCACTACGCGCGAGGGAGCATGTGCGCGCAGAAGGGAAAAAGACAAGCCAGGGCATGCCCAGCGCCGTCTCTTACCCACAAGCCCTTACCATGGAGCCAATCAAAGTACTGAAGTTAAATTACTTTTCGTCATGGCACCAGCGACCTGGTGGGAAATGCGGGTTAAACCGTGGCCCGGTGGATTTTTCTCTTCAGGGTGTGGATCCGGCGGCGGATTGACTTCAGCCCCGAACGGTCCCTGGCCTCCAGGGCCTGGTCCCGCTTTTTCTTGAGTTCCTTGATCTCCAGCTTGATGGCTCGCTTGTCGATACCCACCACGTCGTGGTGCTCGTGCATTTCGACGCCAAGGGCTTCACAGATCCCCTTCAACAGAGGCTCCTTGGTCATCTGGGTAAAGCCCTTGACGGCCTCGTGCTCAATTTCACCGGCTATCTGGCGAAGCTGGGCCACGGTCTTGTGCCTCAGATCCCCGAACGTGTAGGCCATAGCAACTCCTTCTCCTTCCTGGATGTGGTCACGGCGCGACTCGGCTCGAATTGTACATGATGTCTCTGGCGGCCGCCGCGCCTGGCTGTTTTTTCGCCGGGAAATCTGCTAGTCTCATCTCCGCATCGCGGGGGAGGTTTTCCATGTTGGAAGGGAAATTCGGAGTCGTCTTCGGAGTCGCCAACAAACGCAGCATCGCCTGGAGCATCGCCGAAGCCTGGCACAAGGCCGGAGCCCGGCTGGCCCTGACCTACCAGGGGGAGCGGTTACAGCGGAACGTCACCCAGTTGGCTGAACGCTTCGGCAACGAGGCTCCCCTCTACCCCTGCGACGTCACCAGGGATGACGAAGTACAAAACGTTTTCCGGTGTCTCGATCGGGATTTCGGCAAGATACACCTGGTGTTGCACAGCGTGGCCTTCGCTCCCAGGGAGGCCCTGGAGGGGCGTTTCGTCGACACGACCCGCGAGGCATTCGGAATGGCCCAGGATGTTAGCGCCTACTCCCTGGTGGCCATTGCCCGGGCCGCCCTCCCCCTGATGACGGAAGGCGGAAGCATCGTGACCATGACCTACTACGGGGCGGAAAAAGTGGTGCCTCACTATAACGTCATGGGAGTCGCCAAGGCTTCCCTGGAGGCAAGCGTTCGCTACCTCGCCCACGATCTGGGTCCCCTCGATATACGGGTAAACGCAATCAGCGCCGGCCCCATGAACACCCTGGCCGCACGGGGGATCCGGGGTCTGGGCAGCATGCTCAAGCACCATGCCGAGCACGCTCCCCTGAAGCGGAACGTTCAGCCCGGGGAACTGGGCAATACGGGGCTGTACCTGGGAAGCGATCTCTCCGCCGGGGTCACCGGCGAGGTGCTTTACGTGGATTGCGGATACAACATCATGGGAATGTGAGGAGCTGACCATTCGGAGGCAGGCCGCGGCAGAGAAGAACCGTCTGACCCAGCCTGATCCGTTCCGGAGACGGCGCCGCAGGCCCCTCCCTGAGAAGAAAAGGAGAACCAGAATGGACAAGCCCAATCGTCGACGACCGGCGGCCCTCGGAAAGACTCGCCCAGTACCAGGCACTGGAATCTATCGGGCCCGTTGGTCCGGGATTGGACTCTGCCTGCTCTTGTCCGGCTGTGCCGGCGAAAGCGTTTCCAATGCCGGAAACGCTCCCGCAACGGCGCCAACCGTAGGCTCGGCCGCCCCTGCCTCCGATCGCCAAAAGGTCTTGGGGCCCTTTACTCTGGAAGTTCCTTCCGGCTGGGTCGAGCAAACGCCGAGATCTCGCATGCGGCGGGCGCAATTCGCCCTTCCCAGGGAAAGCGGCGACTCCGAGGATGGTGAACTGACCGTATTCTATTTCGGCATGGGACAAGGCGGGTCAACCGACGCAAACATCAGCCGCTGGATTGGACAGGTAAGTCAGCCCGACGGCTCCTCTTCCCGAGCCAAGGCCAAAATAAGAGAAAGCGACGTCTCGGGTTTCCGGATGACCGAAGTGGACGTGAGTGGGACACTCAAGGCATCCAACATGCCGGGTGCCCCTCAGCGTCCGGCCCGACCCGGCTATCGGTTGATGGGAGCCGTTCTGGAAAGCCCGCAAGGACCCTGGTTCTTCAAGCTGGTCGGCCCCGAGAAGACCATCGCCCGCTGGGCCGAGAGCTTCCGCCAGTTCATCGCAAGCGCCAAGAGCCAATGACTCTGCGGATTACGCCTGAGGTGCGGTTGGATTCGAACGAATCAGATCGTCGAAATGAAGCTCCAGGACATCGCCGATCTGCCGGGAGGTGAACTTTTTGGGAACGACCGAAACCGGCGCCGACTCAATGGCACTCTGGAACAAGGGGTTCTCGCCGGCCAAATCGGTGACAACCACGAACACCAACTTGCGGTCCAAATTTCGGAGCTCGCGCAGTGTTTCCACGCCATCCATTCGAGGCAGGTCCAGATCCAGGAAAACCATGCGGAAAGACTCCCGTCTGACGGCGGCCAGCGCCCGGGACCCATCCGGCACGGCCACCGCCGGAATGCCATGGAGTTGAACGATCCCCTGAAGACTGTCTCTAACCGCTTTCTCATCCTCCACGATAAGTACCTTCCCGAGGCCGTTCCTGGAACTGTTCCTGTTCGGCTCCGCCAGGAGCCAACCATCGATCTGGGACTTCTTGAATCGAAGACTGCCTCCCACCTTGAGGGAGGGAATCTTATTCTGCCGGGCCAGGAGATAGACCGTCTGTTCCTTCAGCTTCAGGTACCCGGCAACCTCCTTGACAGTTATAAGTGAATCTTCCATTAAGCCTCCTCGACATCCATCCAGTTGGGGGACACAAAGTATAATATTTATCGGTTAAGTTTGTCAATTATTAATTAATGGTATAAACAGCTGTATTTTATTTAACCATTAACGCCTTCCAAGCACTCCGGCCAGCCCTGGTCAGTGGATAGTGGTCAGCCAGTCCTCCGCCCTGATGTGCGGATCATTCGAGGAAAAACACCCAATCGTCAAAGACGAACCACGAATGAACACGAATTCACACGAATGTAGGTGGACTCACTCGAACGAGAAGCGGCACCAAAATGCTTCTGCAACGCTGTTGCCTTGGTATGACTTTGTGTCCTTCGTAGATAACCCCTCGATGTCGATGGTCACACACCCCAATCAACAACTCATCAATCAGCTTATTGGTGTTCATTCGTGTCCATTCGTGGTTCGTCGTTTTCCTTGGTGGATGACTCTTTTCGGTCCTTCGTGGATTTATCCTTTTCCCTTCCTGCTCTTCCTGGATTCTTTTTTTCCCTGGCGCGTCCCACCGTGACCCTGGCCGGGCGCACCAGCTTGCCGTTCAAGCGATACCCCTTTCGGACCACTTCCAGTATCAGGTTGTCTTTTTCCGGCTCCGAAACCTCGGTTACCGCAACCGCCTCGGCCAATTCGGGGTTGTAAGGCTCTCCCACCCCGGCCACTTCCTCCAATCCCAACTCGTCCAAAACTCCCCCAAACTGGCCGTGAATCAGTTCAATCCCCTTCAGGAGTCCCTCACGGTCGGGGCTTTTGCCGACATGAATCAAGGCCCTCTCAAGGTTCTCGAAAATGTCGATGAACTTCTCAACCATCTCTCCCTGCGCCTGTTGAACCCGTTTTTCGTATTCGTTTCGAATGCGCTCTCGCGCTTGGCGGTTCTCTGCCTCGGCCATGTCCCGGAACTCACGATAGGAGGCGAGAACCTGTTCGACTTTCTTCTCAGCCTCGGCCCTTCCTTTCTCCAGTTCCTCCACGTAGGTGGGCTTGAGAGATGAGGAGGATTCCTGCGCCGGTGCATCCGTCCCCTCCTGAACCCAAAAGCGTTTGTCGGTGACCCGGATTTTGACTTCCTGGTCCTGGTCCCCGGCTTGGGGAACGGGGACCGCGCCCGGGGTGCTGCCTGGCGACGACTTGGATTTTTCGGACTTCTGCATGGGAAATTGCCTCCTCGCTGGGGATCGTCAGTCTAGCCGAGCGCCCGCCCTGCCGGGCAGATCATTCGAGGAAAAACACCCAATCGTCAATAGAGACGAACCACGAATGAACACGAATTCACACGAATGCAGGTGGACTCACTCGAACGAGAAGCGGCACCAAAGCGCTTCTGCAACGCTGCTAACTTTGTATGACTTCCTGTCCTTCGTAGATAACCCCTCGATGTCGATTGTCACACCCCCCAATCAACACCTCATCAATCCGTATATTGGTGTTCATTCGTGTCCATTCGTGGTTCGCCGTTTTTCTTTGTGGATGACTCCTATCGGTCCTTCGTGGATAGCTCTTTTTTCCTTTCAGGCATTCTCGGTGACCGCCGCTGCCTGGAAGACAATTGCCTCTCGATTGGGGTCGGCGTCCACCAGGAGACGATCGCCCGAATGAACCTCTCCGTTGAGCAGCTTGAGTGCCAGCGGATCCTGGATGAGGCGTTGGAGCGCGCGCTTGAGCGGGCGAGCCCCATAGTCCGGATCGTACCCCTGGTGAAAGAGTACCTGCTTGGCCTGATCGGTGAGCTCCAGGTCGATCTTGCGCTGCGCCAACCGGGATCTGAGCCGCTCCAGTTGCAGATCGACGATCCAGCTGATTTGTTCGCGCCCCAGGGCATTGAAGATGATGATGTCATCGATGCGATTCAGAAACTCGGGCTTGAAGGAGGCGCGCAGCACCGCCAAGACCCGAGTCTGAATCTCCTTGGGATCTTGGCCGTTCATCTCCTGAATTGTCGATCCGGCAAGGTTGGAGGTCATGATGATCAGGGTATTCTTGAAGTCTACCGTTCGCCCCTTTCCGTCCGTCAAGCGCCCGTCGTCCAGTATCTGAAGCAGCAGATTGAAAACCTCCGGGTGGGCTTTCTCGATCTCGTCGAACAGGACCACGGAATAGGGTCTCCGCTTGACCGCCTCTGTCAACGTCCCCCCCTCCTCGTAGCCCACGTAGCCCGGTGGCGCGCCAATGAGCCGCGCCACCGAATGCTTTTCCATGAACTCCGACATGTCCAGGCGCACCATGGCCTTCTGGTTGTCGAACAGGAATTCGGCCAAGGCTCGCGCCAACTCGGTCTTGCCCACTCCCGTAGGACCCAAAAAAATGAAGGACCCTATGGGCCGGTCCTGGTCCTGCAGACCGGCACGGCTCCTGCGGATCGCGTTGGAAACCGAGGCCAGGGCTTTTTCCTGGCCGATGACCCGTCGCCCCAGCCTCTCTTCCATGTGGACCAGCTTACCAACCTCTCCTTCCAGCATCCTGGCAACCGGGATACCGGTCCATCTGGACACCACCTGGGCGATATCTTCCTCGTCGACCTCTTCCTTGAGCATCCGACTGGACTGCTGCACCTGTTCCAGCTTTTGGTTGGCGGCATCCAACTCCTTCTGCAGGTCCACCAGAGATCCGTAGCGGATTTCCGCGACCCTGCCCAGATCCCCGGCCCGTTCCTGCTTCTGCTCCTCGATCCGGGCTTGCTCGATTCTCTCCTTCAGGTTTCGGATACCGGAAATCAGGGCGCGCTCGTTCTGCCATCGGGCCTTCTTTTCAGCCAACGTCTCCCTAAGGTCGGCCAGCTCACGCTCCAGGGAAGCCAGCCGTTCCTTCGAGGCCTGATCTTCTTCTTTCTTGAGGGCTTGTCGTTCGATTTCCAGTTGGCGGATTCGCCGCTCCACTTCATCCAACTCGACAGGCAAAGAGTCGATCTCCATCCTTAGCGAGGCCGCCGACTCGTCCACCAGGTCGATGGCCTTGTCGGGCAGGAAGCGGTCGGCGATATAGCGGTCGGAGAGGGTCGCCGCGGCCACGATGGCCGAATCCTTGATCCGCACGCCGTGGTGCACTTCGTAGCGTTCCTTGAGACCACGCAAAATCGCAATGGTATCGGCAACGGCGGGTTCCCCCACGAACACCTGCTGAAACCGGCGCTCCAAGGCGGCGTCCCTTTCGATAGTTTTCTTGTACTCGTTCAGAGTGGTGGCGCCGATGCAGCGCAGCTCCCCCCGGGCCAGGGCCGGCTTCAGCATGTTGGAAGCATCCACGGCCCCCTCGGCGGCGCCGGCGCCGACCAGCGTGTGCAGTTCGTCAATAAACAGGACCACCTGCCCCTCGGCTTCCGTCACCTCCCGCAGCAGCGCCTTCAACCGATCCTCAAACTCGCCCCGATACTTGGCTCCGGCAACCATGGCGCCCAGGTCCAGGGAGACCAGCCGTTTTTGCTTGAGGCTCTCGGGAACATCCCCGGCGACGATGCGCTGAGCCAAGCCTTCGACAATGGCCGTCTTGCCCACCCCCGGCTCACCCATCAGAACGGGATTGTTCTTGGTCCGCCGGGACAGAACCTGAATCAACCGGCGGATTTCTTCGTCCCGCCCGATGACCGGATCCAGCTTGCCCTTCCTCGCCAGGTCGGTAAGGTCGCAAGCATAGCGCTGCAACGTCTGGTATTTGTCCTCGGGATTGGCGTCGGTGACCCGCTGTGAACCGCGCACATCCACCAGCGCTTGCAGGACTTTGTCGGGTTTGACGCCCTGGGAAGCCAGGATTCGCTGGGTGGCGGACCCCTTGGTTTCGGCCAGGGCCAGCAGCAGGTGCTCGGTGCTGACATATTCGTCCTTGAGGCGGTCTGCCTGACGAAAGGCAGCTTCCAGGACGTTGTCGAGAGCCCCGGAAATTGGACGATTGCCCACTCCCCGCACCGTGGGCAGCTTGGCCAGGGCTTTCTCGATCTCCTGAGACAGCGCTTCCCGGCCAGCTCCCAACTTGCTCAGGACCGGAGGAATGACACCTTCGGCCTGATCCAGAAGCACACGCAGCAGGTGTTCCGGTTCGGTTTGGGGGTGGGCATGCTCACTGGCCAGACGTTCCGACTCAACCAGAGCCTCCTGTGCCTTCAGGGTCAGCTTGTCATAGCGCATTGGCGTCCTCATTCAACGGTTCATGCGGTATTGAATGTTCAGTAAATCCTTGACGGGTATCCATCTCACGATAGCAATGGGTGCCCTCCTGTTGGGGCTTCCGGCACAGGGAATTCATAAGATCGGCCCAGGTGCTTGTCAAGAAGGATCCACCAGGCACGGACCTGCCACTATCTAGTCCTTCCATCTGCCGGTGCATCCCTTCTGGAGGTCTCTTTGGAGTCATTAGGAAAGACGCGTCGCCGCCGGACATTCCAACGCGGAGCTCAGCAGGAACTTCTCTGGAGGGACCGGTCGCCAAGGCTTCCGGCAACCGGGAAACATCGGGAGGAATTCGCCCCCTACTCCTCGATTTCGGCCTCATCGACCAGCATGATCGGGATGTCATCTCTCACGGGGTAGACCCGTTTGCATTGGGGACACTTCAGCCCATCGCCCTTTGGGGTCGGGCTGACCGATTCCTTGCAGAGGGGACAGACCAGGATCTCCAGCAACTCGGGGCTAAGGGGCATAGGTTGTTCTCCCTGCAGCCATCCGGTCAGCCAGACCCGAGAGTTTGCAGCTTCCTCTCGTCCGGACCAGGATCAGCGATTTGGCTTGCCGGCAAGGGGGGCGAGGCCGGCGTCGTTCCTACTCGCTATTCTCCAGGATGTCTTCGACCCTGAAGTTGAGATCTTCGAGAACCTTCTTGTCCACCTTGTACAGGGTAGGGTCGGCAGCGGCTTTCCCGAAAACGACCTCACCCTCCGTCTTCCCCAACACCACTTCGATGACCTCATCGTCCTGTTTCACCACCTTGACCTCAGCCGAAGGTTCGCTGAAGCCATACTTGGGGTCATCCAGATTGGCCCGGTCGACGATCTCTTTCCCCTCCAGATCCTCCAACGGCCAGAAGAGCTTGTACTCCAGGACCGATTTCTCCCCGTGACCGGCCGGAGTCCGCAACCGCCATTGGTCTTCGGAGTTCCTGGCGAACTCGAATTCCCGGTCGGGCAGCTTGACTTCGACCCGTTTCACCTCATCCCGCTCAAATCGGGCCATCTTCCGGTCGCGGAGCTTGGAGAGGTCCAGTTCCAACTTATCCACCAGGTCTTCCTTGATCCTGAAGACATCCTCCCCCGAGTCATCCTTGGCGTAGAATTGGGCGCCGACTTGCTTGCCAACCAGCAGTGTTTTCCTGGCCCGACTGTCGCCCAGAAAGAGGTCGACACGCGAGGAAGGCTCGTTCAGTCCGTAGGTTTTGAGTCTTCCGGCTCCCCGTTCCACGAATTCCTCAACTCGGGCGAACTCCAGGTCACTGAGAAGGGATCGTATCTCGGAGCGGTCGGCCCTGGCCTGAATGGGCTCTCGGATAGACCAATCCTCCCCTTCCTTCTGCAAGCGGTAGGTCTTGCGCCGGGCCCGAATCCGGACCTCCCGGACCTGTTCCCTGTCAAAATCCAGCACCGACTTGTCCCTGAAATCCAACAGCTCCTTATCGACAGCGGTGTAGAGCAACGCCGGCAACACCAACACCTTGGCCAGGTGTGGAACCCTGCCGAAAACCGAGGCCTGGTTGAAGTCCTTGTCTCCAAGCTCCAGATTCAGCCTGCGGCCATCCTTTAAATCCACGGTGATTTTCAGGTTGGGATTTTCCAGGCCATAGTCCTTCCAGTCCACCGGACTTGACTCCAGAGATCTCTCCAGCAGGGTGGAACTCAATTCGGAAGCCAGCCCGTCCACCGCCGCCTCGTCGGCCTTGGCTTCGATCGGAGCAACCAGCTTCCAGCTACCGTTCTCCTTTTCCAGGATGATGGAGCCGTCGCTACGGGTCAGGGAGATGGATTTCACCTCTTCCTTATCGAACTGGAAGAGCTTCTTGGCCTCTTCGGCAGCCTCTTCTCGTCTTTTCCCACCCTCGATTTCATAGAAGTAGACGAAGGCCCCCAAGCCGGCGAAGAGAACAGCCACGATGCCCAGGTTTCTCCAGATCATGCCTTGCGTCTCCTTGACCAAACCAGGACACCCAAGCCCAACGCCGCTCCCGGCAACAGGAACATGGTCACCCAGAACAGCGTCCTGGAGTCGGCAGAGGTCATGTTGACACTGCGGTTTTCCGAATCCCTGGGCCGAACCGAAATCAGGTCCTCGTCCTCGGCCAGCCAGCTCACCGCATTCAGAAAGAGGTCCCCGTTTCGCTGGAGCCGCAGAAAGGCGTTGTTGGCAAAGTCGGAATCGCCGATCACCACCACCCGGGCTTCCTTGCCGAAGGACCCGTCTTTCTCCGACCGTTTCTTGTCCGAATCCTCGCCCCCGTTTTCGTCTTCAACTCCGATCGAATCGGCAGCCGCCGAACTCACAGAAAGGGTGCTGACCACCCCAAGGACCACCGGGCCCTCAATATCCACGGCCGGATTGAATTCCGCTGATCCGTCCACCAGATTCCTTTCTCCCCAGCTTCGTTCCGAGGTACGAAACAGCACCCTGGAGGCGAAGGAAGAATCCTCGTGGTCGACCGTCTTCAGCGAGCGAGCTTCAGGGAACACGGTCATGGTATTGTTGAGGTCGTCGGTGATGGGGTGCGACTCGTAGGAGGTCACCAGAGGAGCCGCGGGGCCCATGCCGAAGAGCTGCCCCAACCCGCTGGAGTCGACCACAATGTCATCCTCCACCGCGATCTTCCACTTCTCCAGCAGTTCCTTCAAGCCGGAGTCTAGGTCGGGGTCCAGCAACAGGAGAACTTTTCCCCCCGCGTCGACGTATCCATCGATTAGCGCCGTTTCGGTGGGGAGCAAGGCCACCGCCGGACCGGCGATCACCAGGGCGGAGCAGTCCTCGGGGATGCTCCCCGCCTCGGCCAGATTGATGCTTTGCACACGGTAGTTCTGGTTCTCGATGGCCTGCTTGGCGGCCGCGTATCCCCCTTCTTCCCGGCTGTTTTCGATGTCGGCCTCGTTGTGTCCCTTGGTGAAGTAGATGACCTTGTCCTGCTCCCGAGTGACCTTCAGGATGGTATTGGTAATGTCCTCTTCCCGGGCTGCCTCCACGCTCTCCCGCTTCTCTCCCGAAATCACCACGATTTCTCCAAAGCGGCTCACTTCGTACTTTCGGGCCAGTCCCGGCTCGGCCTGGGGGTCCACCTTGCGGTAGCTCAGGCCCGAGGGGTTGAGCGCCACATACTCTTTCATCAGGTCGTCCAGACCCGAATCGGGGTTCTTGTCGAAGTGGATGACTTCCACCTCCGTTTCCAAACCCCTGACCAGTTTCTCCGTCTGGTCGGAGAGACTGTATTGCTGGTTGCTGGTGAGATCCCAACGCTGCTGGTATTTCTTGGCCAGAAAGTTGATCATCGCCAGCAGGCCCACCACCATCACCACCATCAAGGCCGTGTTGGCGCCGTACTGGGCGGAGCGCCGCCGGAATCCGGCCTTGAGCTGATCGAAGTTCAAGGCAATCATGGCCAGTGTAAGAACCAGGCCTCCGTAAAGGGCAATCTGCACCCGGTAGTCCCAGACCCCCTGAATGGAATACCAGACGTAGGCAAGAATGATCAGTACCGGACCGAAGGAGGCGATGTTTTTCAGAATGTTCATCCCGTTATGTCCTCCACCGCCAGGATTCAATGGATCGATAGGTCAGGAAGAGCCCCAGAAAGACGAAGCTCAGGTAAACAGTCAGGCTCGAACTGTCGATCACTCCTTTTGAAAAGTCGTCGAAATGGTTGAGAATGGAAACGTAACCGAGGATTTCCTGCACCAGGGGGCCGGCGGCCTGGGCCGAGAGGTCGATCACCCAGAGGATCAGGAGAGCGCCAAAGGTGACGCTGGCAGCGACCATCTGACTTTCGGTAAGGGTAGAGATAAAGATGCCCAGCGAAATCAGGGCCGCGCCCAGCAAAAGCAGTCCCAGATACCCGGAAAGGACCGGTCCCAGAGCCATCTTGGGAGAACTGTAGAAATAAAGGAAGGCGTGGTAGACCAGGGTCGGCAACAGCATGACCGCAAAAAAACCCATGGCTGCCAGGAACTTTCCCAGGATGAGCTGGACATGGGTCAGGGGAGAGGTCAGGAGAAGCTCGATGGTGGCTCGGCGTTTTTCGTCGGCAAAGGTCGCCATGGTGATCATGGGCACCATGAACAGGACGATGGTGCTGACAATGCCGAAGAAATTTCTTTCCACCAGCGCGGGAACATCCATGGCCGGGGTGGCGCCGCCGAACTGCTGAGCCTGGACCGCCATCATCATGGACCGCTGGATAAAAACCGTCAGGATATTGTAGAAAAAGTACCCGCTCACCAGCAGAAATACCGTCAGCACACCGTAAGCGACGGGGGAGGCGAAATAGACCTTCATCTCCTTCTCAATCACAGCCAACAGGTTTCTCATTGACTACGCACCTCCTCCTGGGTGGTGAGTTGGGTGAAGACTTCCTCCAGGCTCAACTGCAGCGAGCGAAACTCCAGTAGCTCAAAGCCTCCCTCGATGACACTCCGGGCTATCCGGCCTCTGACATCCTGCTTCAGCTCCGTTTCAATGCGGAAGGAGGAAACTTCCCCTTCCCCCAGCGGTCTGGATACGACACTCAGAACTCCCTCGATCTGCTGCAGATGCCGCTGCACCGCGACATCCGAGCCACTGGCTTCCATGTAAATGTGGGCGGCCCCCTGCTGCTGCCGGGTCAGGTTCTCGGGGGTGTCCACGGCTACGATCTTCCCGTCGGAGATAATGACCACCCGCTGGCAGGTCATGCTGACCTCCGGCAGGATATGGGTGGAAAGAATAATGGTGTGGTTCCCGGAGAGGCTCTTGATGAGCTCTCGCACCTCCTTGATCTGATTGGGATCCAGCCCGACCGTGGGTTCGTCCAGGATCAGCACCTCCGGGTCGTGGATCAATGCCTGGGCCAGGCCGACCCGCTGCTTGAAGCCCTTGGACAGGTGCTTGATCAGCTTCCTCCCGTAGCCCTCGATACGTACCGTCTCCTTGACCTCCTGCAGGCGCCTCTTGCGGTCTTCGGGAGCTACCCCCTTGATCCTGGCTACGAATTTAAGGTAGCCATCCACCGTCATCTCGTCGTAGAGGGGAGGGTGTTCAGGCAGGTAGCCGATGCGACGTTTCACCTCCATGGCATCTTCGAAAACGTCATATCCGGCCACCCGAGCCGTGCCTTCAGTCGCCGGCAGGAAACAGGTCAGAATCCGCATGGTCGTGGTCTTGCCGGCGCCATTGGGACCCAGGAACCCCAGAATCTCTCCCTTTTCCACCTGAAAGGAAACCTCATCCACAGCCTTGAGGTTCCCATATCTCTTGGTCAGTCGATCGACTTCAATCACAAGACCTCTCCCTTCCCGAATTCAAAGAGACGACCCTGAGCGAGGCCACTGAAAACTGCACCAAGGAGAAACAGAGGGCCCGCTCGAACAGATTATTATAAGGAAAACGCTTGGACTGTAAAGGGGGGCGAAGGGAGGGGAAGCGACTTCTGCAGTGGCGAACCGACGCCTCAGGAAACTGGCCCGCATTTCTCACAAGGGGGCGCGCCCCGCACAGTCTGCAGGTTGAAGACTCCAAACATAGCGCTGCAAGATGTTAATGACGAACACTTTTCTACCTTTTGCTCAGCGGCTTGGCGGGAAATGCGGGCTCAAATTCAGTGGACCGTACCCGGCAGCAGCAGGCTATTGCGGTCGCCGCTGGTGGCCCAGCCCTGGTCGACTCTCATGATGAGTCCGTGGAACAGGATATCGCTTCCGGACAACACCACCAGCACGTCACCCGGCGTGACCTCGGGGTTCTTCAGCTCGAACCGGATTACCGAAGCCCGCCCGTTCTGCTGCTTTACGGTCTGATAGGAAAAGGCCTCCACCTCCACAGCCAGGGTCTTTGAATGGGGAGGAACCTCGTTTCTCTCCTGCCGATCGGTCACCTTTCACCTCGAGGGATTGGTATAATCCGGCGCCATGAGCGGAGCGGCCATCAAGAATCGGGGGGCAGCGGCAGGCCGTGCGGCCGTTTTAGCTTTAGCGCTGCTGGCTCCTGCCGGGGCGGCAACTTCGGAGGACAAGAACCTGGTGGTCAGCGGGCGCCTGGTGTGCCTGGGGGTGGACCTGAAGGTAACCTCCTGCGAAAACACCCCCATCCGGTTGGCCCTCGAATCGGACGCCGGGCGACTCCATATCCTGGCCGCCGGGGACGCCGCCAGCACCCTCCTCCAGGAAAAGCGACTGAAGACACGACGATTCCGGCTGACCTTGAGAAGTCTGGATGGCGGCAAGACCTTTCAAATCGTCAAGATCCAACTGATCCGCGCCGGCAGTGTTTACGATTTTCACTACTTCTGCGAGATCTGCAACATCACCACCTATTCGCCCGGGCCCTGCATGTGCTGCCGGGCTCCCACCGAATACCGCGAGGCTCTGGCCACACCATAGGACGCGGTCGGACTTGGCAGGGCGGTGAATGCCGGAGTGGGATTCTACCGGGACGCCCGTTCCGGAGAAGCATCCTCGATCGACTGGTGAAGGTAGTTGAGAACGGCCCGGACGGAAACGATCCTGGGGGGGTGGTCGAAGCTGACCACGGGGATGTGGCGAAATCCCTCCACCGACATCTGGTGGAGGACAAAGCGGATGGACTCCTCCGCCTCCATGGTCACCGGATGGGGGGTCATGACCTCGAAGACCTTGACGGAGCTGGCGGAACCTTCCATTCCCCCCAGTTTGTAGAGCACATCCCGTTCCGACAAGATACCGACCACGATTTCCTCTTCCACCACCAGGACGCACCCCACGCTCTTGTCCTTCAGAAGTTGGACCGCCTCCTCAACCGAAGCCTCGGGCGCAACGGTAACCGCGGGTTGGGGCTTCAGGTCGGCGATCGTATCCTCCATGAGCCGCTTCTGCAACCCCTCGGTGGCCAAGGGGATGTCCAGCTTGCTGAAAGGCAGCAGGCAGTCTTCACACCGGTCCGCCCCGGGAAGATTGACCGAGCCGCAAGCAGGACAAATCATGAAAGTTCTCGCATAGGATGGATCCTAATTCACGACCCAGACATCGCCGCTGTTGAGCAGTCGTTCCAGGTCCCCGGCTCCCGAACGGCTGATTGCGTCCTGCACCTGGGCTTCCATCAACTCGTCGTAGGTCGGTTTGGCCACGGAGCGGAAAACACCCAGGGGCACGGGAAAGTCGGGATAATTCATGCGGGCCAGCAGGTTCGCCAGATTGGGCTCCGGGTCATGGATATCGTGGATAAGCAGGTCCGTTTCAGAACTTCCCCGGCCAAGGTCCACCACCTCCAGTTTGAGGCCATTCAAGCGAATTCCCTTGTCCCGGTCCCTACCGAATACCAGCGGCTGCCCATCCTCCAGCCGGATGGTGCGATCGTCTCGAACACCCCGTTCAGAGAAGTGCTTGAAGGCCCCGTCGTTGAAGATGTTGCAATTCTGAAATACTTCCACGAAGGAAACTCCCTTGTGGTGGGCCGCCTGGGTAAGCACCGAGGAGAGGTGCTTCACGTCCACGTCGATGGAGCGGGCCACGAAGGTGGCCTCGTTGGAGATCGCAATGCACAAGGGGTTGATCGGATAGTCGATGGACCCGGCCGGAGTGGACTTGGTCTTCTTGCCGAACTCGGACGTCGGAGAATACTGGCCCTTGGTCAAGCCATAGATCCGGTTATTGAAGAGAATGATGTTTATGTCCAGGTTTCTGCGAACCGCGTGCATGAAATGGTTGCCCCCGATGCTCAAGGCATCGCCATCCCCGGTAATCACCCAGACCGACAGCTCGGGACGGGAGGCCTTGACGCCGGTGGCCAGGGTTGGAGCCCGGCCGTGAATTCCATGAAAACCATAGGTATTCACGTAGTAGGGAAAGCGACTGGAGCAACCGATACCGGAAACAAAGACAAAGTTCTCCCTGGGGATATTCAACTCGGGAAGCATCTTCTGAGTCTGGGCCAGAATGGAGTAATCCCCGCAACCCGGGCACCATCTCACCTCCTGGTCGCTCACAAAATCCCGGCGTCTCAAGGGGAGCACTGCCGACCCCTTCCGTCCTCTGTCGCCGTCATGGCTCATGGTTGACCGCTCCTGCTCCGAACACGGGCTGGTTTCTCCAGAGGGATATGCCCACCGTCAACCCTCTGGGATCAGAGCATCTCTCCAATGGCTTCCTGCAGTTCTGAAATTTTGAAAGGCAGGCCTCGCACCCTGTTGAAACCGACGGCATCCACCAGGAAGCGAGACCGCAAGATCATCGACAACTGGCCCAGATTAAGCTCGGGCACCAGAACCTTCTCGAATCGAGAGAGCACCTCTCCCAGATTCCGGGGGAGAGGATTCAGGTATTGCAGGTGAAGGCTGGAGACGGGATGGCCCTGCTCCTGCATGCCCTCCACGGCCGAGGTGATGGCGCCGTAGGTCGAACCCCAGCCGACTACCAGAACCTTTCCTTCCGGTTTCCCGAATACTTCGACTTCGGGAATGAAATTGGCTATCCGGGCAATCTTCTCGGCCCGCAGGCGCACCATGCGGTCATGGTTGTCGGGGTTGTAACTGACGTTCCCGCTGATATTCTGCTTCTCCAAGCCCCCGATGCGATGCTCCAGCCCCGGAGTGCCCGGGATGGCCCAGGGGCGGGAGAGGGTTTCCTCATCCCGCAGATAGGGTTGAAACCCCTCAGCCTCCGTCCTGAAGCGCACCTCGATGTCGGGAAGGTCCGCCACCGAAGGAATCTTCCAGGGCTCCGACCCGTTGGCCAGGTAGCCGTCGGAGAGGAAGAAGACCGGGGTCATGAAACGGGTGGCCAATCGAAAGGCCTCGAAAGCCATGGTGAAGCAGCTGGATGGCGTACTTGGCGCAAGCACTGCCACGGGACACTCCCCGTTCCGTCCGAACAGGGCCTGCAGCAGGTCCGCCTGTTCGGTCTTGGTGGGCAGACCCGTGCTGGGACCGCCACGTTGGATGTTGGCGATAACCAGCGGCAGTTCCGTCATGACCGCCAGCCCGATCGCCTCCGATTTGAGTGCGACCCCCGGTCCGCTGGTTCCGGTCAGTCCCAGGTGCCCCGCGAAGGAAGCACCAATGGCGGCGCCGACCGCCGCGATCTCGTCTTCCGCCTGAAAGGTCTTGATGCCGAAATTCTTGTGCCGGGCCAACTCGTGCAGGATATCGCTGGCGGGAGTGATGGGATAGCTGGAATAAAAGAGGGGCCGCGCCAGCTTCTGAGAAGCCGCGATAAATCCGAAGGCCGTGGCTTCGTTGCCGGTAATGTTGCGGTACTTGCCGGGGGCCAAATTGGCGGTGCGAACCCGGTAGTGGGTGGTGAAGAGCTCGGTGGTGTCGGCGTAGTTGTAGCCGCTTCGCAAGGCCAGGGTATTCGCCGCCAGGATCTGAGGCCTCATTTTGAATTTGGCTTCGATCCAGGAGAGCGTCGGCTCCAGGGGACGATCGTATAGCCAGTAGGTAATTCCGAGAGCGAAGAAATTCTTGCACCGGTCCGCATCCCGCCTGTGAAGGTTCAACTCCTGGAGCGCCTTGCCGTTCAGCTCGGTCAGGGGCACGGCGATCAGTCGGTAACCGGACAGGCTCCCGTCCTCCAGGGGGTTGGACTTGTAGCCCGCCTTCTTCAGATTCAAAGGCAGGAAGGAATTGGAATTGGCAATGACGATGCCCCCGGGTTCAAGGTCCGACAAGTGCACCCTGAGGGCCGCCGGGTTCATGGCCACCAGAACGTTGGGCTGATCCCCGGGAGTCCGAATGTCTCGACTGCTGAAGCTGATCTGGAAACCGCTCACACCCGGCAGGGACCCGGCCGGCGCGCGAATCTCAGCCGGAAAATCGGGGAGGGTGCTGATGTCGTTCCCAAAGATCGCCGAGGTATTGGTGAACTGGGTTCCGGTCAACTGCATGCCGTCGCCCGAGTCGCCCGCAAACCGGATGGTTGCGTTTTCGATCTCGACGAGGGCGCGGGGGGATTTGTGACCTTTTGCGGTAGTTATGGCAGGCACGGTGGGTGAGATTTTCGCTCCTCGCAGATCAACTTCCTAATGGGTCCCGAATGCGACGGTATCCTTCCTCAGGCTCCGTCCGGCTCGCTGAAATTCTGACCGGGCGTGGGCGGAAGGGAGAATACCTCCTGAGGGTAGCACTCCAACAGATAGTCAACGATGTTGATCACGGACAGACAATCACAGACCCGATTGGCCGAATCTACCAGCGGAATATGGCGGTAGCCACCCCGGTTCATCAAACGAACCGCGTCCAGCAGAGAATCGTCCGGACTCAGGACCGCCGGCTCCGGCGTCATGAGGTCGCGAATCGGCCGTTCCAGACCTGCCTGGTCGCGACCTACCACCTTGCGAATCAAATCCCTTTCGGTGAATATGCCTACGAGGTTTGAACCGGCCGCCACCAAAGCACAACCGTTGCGCCGCCGCTGCATGGTTGCAATCGTCTCCCCCAAACTCGTTTCCGGGTCCACGCAAACCATGTCTTTCAACTGCAGGTGCCTAATTTTGGTCTGGCGTAGGGTCAATTCGACGCTCACGGCTTCAAACCCTGCATTTTCATCAATAACAGTTAAAAACATCGAACTCGGTTAGCTCCATCATAACACATATTTACCGCTTCCAATGGCCTGCGCCCAGCCCGCGCCCAGACGCCTGTTCAGGTCAATCGACCACCAGAACGGCCGTGCCCTGAATCGATCCCGACCGAAGCGCCGTCAGAGCCTGGTTGGCGTCGCCAAGAGCAAAGGGATTGACCTGAGTTGCGATGGTGACCCGACTCGCCAACTCCAGAAACTCCTCTCCATCGCGCCGGGTGAGATTGGCGACCGAGCGCACCACCCGCTCTCCCCAAAGAATCGAATAGGGAAAGGCCGGAATATCGCTCATGTGGATTCCAGCACAAATTACCGAGCCTCCCTTGGCCACCGCTTTCAGAGCGGCCGGGACCAACTCGCCGGCGGGAGCGAAGATGATGGCGGCATCCAGCGGGACCGGGGGCCTCTCACCCGATTCACCCGCCCAGGCCGCCCCTGAGCGGAGGGCAAACCGCTGGCCGGCCCTATCCCCGGGCCGGGTGAAGGCGTAGACCTGGCGGCCTTGGTGGAGAGCCGCCTGAACCAATACATGAGCTGCCGACCCGAACCCGTAAAAGCCGACGCGCCGGGCCTCACCGGTCATCCTCAGAGATCGGAAGCCGATCAGGCCCGCGCACAGGAGCGGGGCTGCCTGAACGTCGGAATAGTCGGGGGGAATGGGAAAACAGTAGCGCTCGTAGGCAGCCGCGTATTCGGCGTAGCCACCGTCGCGATGATACCCCGTGAACCGGGCCCGATCGCACAGGTTCTCTCTGGAGGACCGGCAGTAGCCGCAGCAGTCGCAGGTCCAGCCCAGCCAGGGCACCCCCACCCGATCTCCCAAACGCAGACGGGTGACTCTTCGACCGCAGCCGGCCACCGTCCCTACGATCTGATGTCCGGGAACCAGCGGCCGCTTGGCCTGCGGCAGCTCTCCGTCCAGGATGTGAAGGTCGGTCCGGCAGACCGCACAGGCGCGGACCCGCAGGAGCACCTGGCTTGGCCCCAGTCGGGGCCTGGGCAGTTCCCGTTCGACCAGGGGCTGCCCCGGCAACTCCAGAACCATGGCCCTCAAGACGAAGCTCCGGGATTTCTAAAATGTCGCAATGGGATTCAGAGGAGAGCCGGTGGCGCCCGGCACCGGCAGCGGGGCCAGGGTCATGAGGAATTCCCAGCGTTGGCGGGCCTGGGCGGCCTCGCCGACAGCTTCCAGATCCAGAACATCCAGGATTGGAGTCCCCATCCCCACGATCAGGACCATGTGAACCGGCAGGAAGGAATCCTTCACTTGAGAGGGCATGACGTCGGTGGCCAGATCGCTGCCCACGATGGCCACGTCGCGCTCTTTCAGCCAGGGCAGGCAGGACGCGTGCAATCCGGCAGAATTCTGCATGATGTCCCAGCTCCCCTCGGCCCGCCGCCGGGCCCAGCGTCCGGTCCGCAGCAGGAGGGCATCCCCGGAGCCCACCCGGACACCCGCCTTCTTTTCCCAGGCTTCCAGATCTTCAGGATAGATCGCCTTGTCCCCCGGGAGATAGTCCAGACCCAACAGGCGGGGCATATCCATGAGCACGGCCCGTGTGAAGATGCCGTCCTTCAGAGTGTTCACCGAGAGCTTCCCCGCTCCGCTCCGGGTGACTTCGTCCCTGGAGAAACCGTTGTACATCTTCCCCTGGTAAAAGAAGTGGCACAGGGCATCCATATGCGTGGTGGTGAATCCGTGGTAACTCACAGCAAACCGATCGTTGGCTCCCACGGAGTCGGGCTTGAAACTCTCCGGCAACATCTCGTGCTCGAAGGGAGGCGATCCATCCTGCTCGACCTTGATCGCGTCGTGGGCCATCGAAACCGAGAAGCCCTCCTTCACCAGGCCAGCCGCCTGCTTGCGCTTTTCGGCCGTGATCAGATTGATGGTCCCCAACTGGTCGTCCGAACCCCAACGGCCCCAGTTGGAAAGCGAGGTCATCATCCGGTCGATGTCCTTGCTGGTCAGGTTCTTGGAACTCCGACACACAATGACCGGGGCCATCGCCGTCAACAGCAGCACATGGGTAATCACTACGAATCGGGACAGTTTCATCTTCTTGATCCTCCCATAGGAACCGGGACTCATCGCCGAGACCTCTCCCGTCTCGGGCTCCGCCTGAATCCACCCTTCACAAGGCGCCACGGAGCCCGGGGTCAATTCACCCACACAGGTCTTGTGCTTCGATAGTTTATCGATGCCCAACCGCCTCTTCAACGGATTTTCCGCCACCCGGCACAAGGCGTTGTTTCAAATAAACATCATTGCGTCGGCTTGTGCTTCACTTGGGCTCACCGGCATTTGCTGCCGCCGCCTAGGCGGCTCGACACCCATAGGCGACGTTTCCCATGGGCTGACGCCCACGGCTAAGTGCTGCCGCGGCTTCGCCGCTCTCAAGGAAGCCGGCTAAAGCAGCATATTCTCAGACAAGCCCGGTCCCCGACGACGGGGCGGATCATACGAGGAAGAAACTGCCGATCGTTTCTAAAGACGAACCACGAATGGACACGAATAGGGATGGACCCCCTTCAATGACCAACCGCGCCCGAATGTATCTGCGATATGGTGACCTTGATATCCCGACGTCATGGGAGGGAGCCACCCGGGAGCGCGGGCGTCCCGCCCGCAACCTTATTCCTGCAAGCAGCCTGCGATCCAGGGGCATTCCCTCGAACAGTGCACCAAACCCGCCTTTGCACGGTTCGCTACTATGGTGCCAAGTCCTATGCGGGCGAGACGCCCGCGCTCCCGGGTGGGCGTTCTCCCATTCACTCTTGCTCCTCAAGAGAGCGTGTCGGGTTGCCGGGCCGCAGCCCTGCCGTGCAGATCATGCGAGAGAGCCTCTTGCAATATTGGCAGTGGGACAGGTCATTTTGCCGGCAATCGTGATGTTCTGCCTATTTCAATAGTCGGGTGCGACTTGGTGAAAAAGGGGAGTTCACCACAAAAAGCACAAAAGTCACAAAACGAATTTCGTGATTTCGAGTCTTGGCAATCCGCAGTTGATCCCCATGGCGACGGGTTGACCGGATGTATGCAGATAGCGCGGAACTTGTGCGACGGGTTCGGGAGTCAACGTCTTGCAGGCTTTCAGTGTTTTGCTCCTTTTGTGTTCTTGTGCCTTTTGTGGCCATCCCCGGCAAAGGTCACGCTGCCGAATTTTGCAAAAGGCTCATCCTTGCGTCGGCTTGTGCTTCACTTGGGCTCACCGGCATTTGCTGCCGCCGCCTACGCGGCTCGATACCCATACGCGACGTTTCCCATGGGCTGACGCCCACGGCTAAGTGCTGCCGCGGCTTCGCCGCTCTCAAGGAAGCCGGCTAAAGCAGCATATTCTCAGGTAAGTCCGGCCCCTGACCCTCACGACGGGGCGGATCATTCAGAGGAGAAACAGCCAGCCCTTTTCGTTTTGGAAATGAAGACGAACCACGAATGAACACGAATTCACACGAATGCAGGTGGACTCACTCGAACGAGAAGCGGCGCCACAATGCTTCTGCAACGCTGTTACCCTGGTATGACTTCGTGTCCTTCGTAGATAACCCCTCGATCTCGATTGTCACACCCCCCAATCCACAACTCATCAATCCGTTTATTGGTGTTCATTCGTGTCCATTCGTGGTTCGCCGTTTTCCTTTAGAGTGAAACAACGACTCTTCATAGCCTGTCGGGAACAAGGACCCTGTTCCCTTAGCACGGTTTTCTACCAATTGAACATCGGTGCGCAGGATTAGCAGGACGAGAGCTTCCTGCACCAGAAGCCAACTCGGGCGATGATCCGGTGCGGATTTGCGGATTCCCGGCATTAGAAGCCAGCCGTTTCCTGAAGAATCCTGTGCATCGATGTTAATGATCTCTTTAAATCACGATGGGGTCGGAAGCCCCCCCACTGGCTCCGCCGCCGTCCTTGTTGCTTCTTCGCGGACAAATCCTCTTTGTCCCTTGTGTCCTTCGTTGACCCCCTTGCCGACCTTCGCCCCATCCCTCTTGGGCCTTCTCCAGCGCCTTGGTGGCCCTTCGTCGTCCTTCGTGGCCCTTCGTGGATAGCTCTTTTTCTTTTGTCTTTTTTCGTTTGTTTCAGACAAGCCGAGCCCCTGCCCTGCCGTGCAGATCATCCGAGGGTGAAACAATCAGAAATCGGCTATCCCTTCGCGACCTTGGCATCCCGTCGCGGTTCACCTCAACGCCTTAGTGGCCCTTCGTCGATCTTCGTGTGTCTTCGTGGATCACTCTTTTTCTTTTGTCTTTTTTCGGTTGTTTCAGGCAAGCCCGCATTGCTCACCAAGTCGCTGGATTCATGATGAAAGGGCATCTATTTTCAACAACTTGTTGGTGCGATTGTGATCCCCTGCGGTTTCAGGCAGGAAAGCTGCACTATAATGCGGGCTGTATGTCAGTGAATCGAGAAGGTTTTAAATTCCTTGCCTATTTGAGCATCAGCGCCCTGCTGAGCCTCGCCATGTGGACGCTGATCCTGGTCCCGGACTACCTGGTCCATCAGGGATGGTCGGCCCAAAAGATCGGTTGGGCCATGGGCATTTTTTTCGTATTTGCTCTCCTCTCCCAGATCTTCTCGGGGCATCTGGCCGACCGCATCGGAAACGTGCCTACGGCCCTGATCGGCGCCGGCGTTGCCTTGGGCGGCTGTGCCTTCTACTGGGTGACTCTCTGGTGGCCGGAGGCTCTCTTTGCAGCTCGCGCCCTTCATGGCGCCGGGGCTTCCATGGTCCGGGCCGGTGCTCTTTTTCATTTGGTGCGGTCGGTGCCCCAGAATCTCAAGGGGCGAGTCATGGGCTATTTCGGCCTGCCGGGGTTCGTGATGATGGGACTCGGTCCCGCCTTCGCCGAGGTGTTGCGTCACTCCTGGGGGATGGTCGGGGTGTTCACGCTCATTCTGGTCAGCTTCCTGGTGGTTGTCATTCTCCTCCGCCGCCTTCCGCGTCCCTTGGCTCCCAAGGGCACTCGACGGGAACCGTTCAGCCGCGCCCTCAGGGAGAGCTTTCCCAATTTGAGGCCGGTGATTTTCTTCGCTTTCTGCTTTGGTATGAGCTTGTCCGCCTGGAACAGCTTTTTGGCTCCCACCGTGAGTTGGATCGGGGCCGGAGCCGTCTCCGCCTTTGGCATAGGATACGGTTCAGGAGCCTTGATGAGTCGCCTGGGCCTGAGTCAACGGCTGGATCGGGGGAAGAATCGCCTGATCGCCATCTCCAGCCTTGCCCTCTATGGGGTAGGGCTCGGACTGATTCCTCAGGCCGCCAATGTCTGGCAACTGGGAGTCATCGGGTTCGGTTGCGGGTTGAGCCATGGCCTCTACTACCCGGCCTTGAGCTCGTATGCCGCCCAGCGTTTTCATCCCCTGCACACCGGCAATGCCATGAGCCTGTACATGTCCGCGTTCGGCCTGGGGATGTTCCTGGGGTCTCCGCTGTGGGGTTACATCGGGAACCAGTGGGGATACCTCTGGATTTTTGCGTCGGCAGGCCTGTTTGTGATCGTCTCTACGGTGATTTTTGTGATTTCCCGTTCCTGGCCCAAGGCAAGAAGACTGATTTGGGCTTACACTACTCGGCGAGCTCCTTAGCCCGCCGCAGATTCAGGAAGTAAGCCTCGGGTGGGAGGCGAAAACGACTCGGAATCCTGGGAGAAAGAGGCCATGCAGATACAGTCCAAGCAGTTATTTGAGAAGGGAGCCGGACTGGACCCCTTCGCCGAACTCGACACTGTCACCGTGCTGTTGCCGATGCCCTTTCGGGGAGGACGGTTGGACGAGCGGGCGCACGCCAGAAACGTGGACTACTTGCTGGGAAACTGCTTTCTGGATGAAGGGCGGAGGCGGGTCATCGGGATCGGGGGAACCAGCCTGATCCACCACCTCGACCGGAGCACCCTGTTGGAACTGGTCCAGTCGACCGGGCGCCAGTTGGGCGCCGAGGCACTCTTCATGGCCGGGGTCATTCCCACGCCCCCCTCCGAATCCAGGCGATTCATCCAGGAATGCCTGAGCCTGGAGAGACCCCCCGACTACTTTCTGCTGATGCCCATTCCCGGACTGTGCAACCCCGAGGGTGTTGAAGCCGAGCTTTCCGCTCTATCGGAATTCTTTCAAGACCGAGGGGCGGGCCGCTTTGTCCTCTACCTGCGCACTGGCCGCCTGAATGCAGCCTATGCTAGACTCGCCTCCAGATTTGCCAACATTGCCGGCATCAAGGTGGGCACCCGGCCCGGAGACGTGCAGGTGCTTCGAAAGGCAGTGCCCCGCTCCAAGAGGGTACTTTGGGGAGTGGGCGACCGGGTGACGGCTGCGGCCCGCTTGGGCGCACGGGGCCACACCTCCGGGCTGACGCTGATCTGTCCCCGCCTCTGCGATGCCATCAACAACGCCTGCCGGCGCGAGGACTTCGAGGCCTGCGCCGAGTTGGAGCAAGTGGTTTCGGGTCTTGAAGAGATTCGTTTCATGGAGGATCGAATCTACAACTACTCCGCCGTGGTTGCCGCCGGCCAACTGGGTGGATTCCAGGACATCGACCTGGGAGAAGGGGGGCCCTTCAACGCCCCGCCACCGCCGGCGATCCTCCAGCAGATTGCGCGCTGCGTGGAGCGGTTGAAACCCTACCACTGACCGGCCACGGGGGACTGAATCGGAGTAACCCACCGGGTCGGCGGAAAGATGCCTGTTTCCAGGCGAGCGGGTCCAGGGATGACCGGGAATTCCCCAGAACTCACCAGCAAGGGCCAAGGATCCAAGGTCGGCGTAGAGCTTGCCGAGAACCTGGCGGATGCCGAGGTCGACATTCTCGAGCGGGTTCAGGAACGAGTCCTGTGGCTGAGCATGCAGATCGTGCACTACGCCAATTCCCTGCGGGAGAACGGCAACGGCGCCAAGGTGGGGGGGCACCAGGCCAGTTGCGCCTCCATGGTCAGCCTGATGACGGCTCTCTATTTCCACTCGCTTCGATTTGGAGACCGTGTCTCCGTCAAGCCTCACGGCTCCCCGGTATACCACGCCATTCAGTATCTTCTGGGCAACCTGCCCGAGGAGAAACTCCGCCAGTTCCGCAGCTTCAAGGGACTTCAGTCCTATCCCAGCCGTACCAAGGACGTGGACCGTGTCGACTTCTCCACCGGGTCGGTGGGTCTGGGAGCCGTGGTTCCCAACTTCGCCCGGCTGACCCGACAGTTTGTACGGGACCATTTCGGATACCCGAGGCGCAACCGCTTCATTGCCCTGATGGGCGACGCGGAGTTGGATGAGGGGAACGTGTGGGAGGCCCTTGGCGAAGAAACGCTGCAGGAACTGGGTCAGGTCCTCTGGATCGTAGATCTCAATCGCCAGAGCCTGGACCGCGTCGTCCCCAGCGGCAAGGCCCAGAAGATCGAGGAGATGTTTCGCATCAATGGCTGGCGAGTGCTGGAGTTGAAGTACGGCCGGAAACTGGAGGAGGTCTTCAGGCGCCCCCACGGGGAGAAATTGAGACAGCGCATCGACCTGATGAGCAACGACGAATATCAGAGCTTGCTGCGCATCGAGGACGGTGAACGGATCCGGCTTCGCCTGGTCACCACTCCCGACGGCCAGGACGAGGATCTGCTGGAATTGTTGAGCGGCTACTCCACTGATGAAGTCAAGCCTCTACTGGCCGACCTGGGCGGCCATGACCTGCGCAAGATCCTGGAGGGGCTGGACGAGGCCGACCGGATTAGCGACCAGCCGGTCGTCATCATCGCCTACACCATCAAGGGTTGGGAGTTGCCGATCGCCGGGGATCCCTTGAACCACGCCAAGCTGTTGACCTCGGACCAAATGGCGGAGCTTCAGTCGCGACTGGGGATTGCTTCCGGAGAAGAATTCACCCGATTCCCTCCGGGAAGCCCTGAAGACCGGTTTATCCAGTCACGCCTCAAGCTCCTCATTGGCGATGCCAAGCCCGAAGCCGCGTCCGAGCCCTCGCCCCTCCCGATTCCCGACAGCCTGGGATCCGGCTACCGGGGCGACATCTCCACCCAACAAGCGCTGGGGAGCCTCCTCACCGCCTTGAGCCGTATCCCGGAGGTGGCGTCCCGCATGGTGACCACTTCCCCCGACGTGTCCATTTCGACCAACCTGGGGGGGTGGATTCACAAGATGCGGGTCTACAGCCCGGAGGAGAAGATCAATTTCTTTCGCGAGAATGCCGTGGGCTCCATGCTCAATTGGGAGCAGTCCCCCAAGGGACATCACATCGAGCTGGGCATCTCGGAAAACAACCTGTTTCTCCTGCTGAACATGTTGGGGCTGTCACAGGAAATCTCCGGGGAAGTGCTTCTGCCCTTCGGCACCGTTTATGACCCCTTTATCGGACGTGGGCTGGACGCCCTGACCTATGCGGCTTACACCGAATCCAAATTCATTTTTGCCGGCACGCCTTCGGGAATCACTCTAAGTCCGGAAGGAGGCGCCCATCAGTCCCTGATCACACCCTCCATCGGGATGGAGATGCCCAACCTGGTCTACTACGAACCCACTTTCGCCCAGGAACTGGAGTGGATCTTCCTGGCGGGCCTGCGGAACCTGCTCGACCGCAAGCGCGGCCAGATCCTCTACCTGCGGCTCTCGACCCGGCCGGTGCCCCAAAGTCTTTTCCCGGCCGACAGGCAAACGGCTCCCCGACGGTTGGAGCGCCTGCGCCAGAGCGTCCTGCGGGGCGGATATCGACTCCTGGAACACCGGTCCGATCCAAGGTACTCTCCCGGCAAGAACGTGCTCAATATCTTCACCTGCGGGGTGATGGTGGTGGAAGCCCTGGAGGCCAGCCGGAAACTCTCTCATGAAGGGATATTCGCCAACGTTGTCGTGGTCACCAGTCCGGACCTGCTCTTCCGGGGCTGGCAGCAGGCCGGCAAGCTCAAGATGAAGAACCCCGGAACCCGTTTCACCTTCCACCTGGAGGGCCTGATCCCGCCCTCGGAGCGCCAGGTTCCCATCGTCACCTTGCTGGACGGCCACTCCCACGCCCTTTCCTTCATTGGGAGCGTGTTCGGCAGCAAAGCCCTGTGTCTGGGGGTGGATGAATTCGGTCAGTCGGGTCAGACCGAGGAGCTCTACGACCACTACCAGATCGGTGTCAAGGCCGTTTCTCAGGCCGCCCGCCAGGCGATCGGTGGGCATTAGCCCGCGTTTTCGGTCAGAGGCTGCTGCAGGGTGAGGCAGTGAAGGGTGCCGAAACCCCAGGCCAGATCCACGCTGTGAATGCCGACCACTGAACGGTCGGGGAATAGCCGGTTGATCCGGCTCAGCGCCAGGCGGTCGTTGGGGTCGTTGAAGGTGGGGACCAGGACGGTTCGGTTGGCGATATAGAAGTTGGCATAGCTGGCGGGGAGGCGCCGCCCGCCGAAAAATAGGGGCTGCGGCATGGGCAGCTCAACCACCCGTAGGGGCCGGCCGTCCTGGTCGGTGGCCTTTGCCAGCCGCCTCCGGTTGTCCCGCAGGGGCTCGTAGTTGGCATCCCCCCGGTTGGATTCCACCGAGACCGCCAGGGTGGTCGGGTTTACGAAGCGGGCGATGTCGTCCACGTGGCCGTGGGTATCGTCGCCGGCGATGCCTCGACCCAGCCACAGGACTTTGCGCGCGCCCAGACAGCGCCGGAAGATCTCCTCCAGCTCCGGCTTGGAGAGGCCGGGGTTGCGGGCCTGGACCGGGCTGAGCAGGCACTCCTCGGTAGTGACCAGGGTTCCCCGGCCGTTCACGTCGATGCTGCCCCCTTCCAGAACGATCCTGCGCCCCCCGGGCGCCGTCCTTGGCTGCCAGCGGTTCAGTCCGAGCAGCCGGGCCATCGCGCCGGGAACGGCGTCGTCGCGCCGCCAGTTGGAGTACCTGGCCCAACCGTTGAACTTCCAGTCCAGAATACCCATCTCGCCCGGCCCGGAACCGCATCGCCGGATGAATAGGGGACCCGTGTCGCGCACCCAGCAGCGGTTGGTGGCCACCCGGTGGAATTCGACGGCGGCCGTATCCACCTCGGCCTGCGAAAGCAGCCTGCGGGCCCGCTGTTCCAGCCGCCCGTTCTCCACCAGGATCCTGACCCTTTCCTGACCGTGCAGGTGGCGCACCACCTCGCCGAACACCCAGGGGATGGCCGCGAACTTGCCGGGCCAATCGGCCCGATAGTGCGGCCAGGCGATCCAGGTGGCCTCGTGAGGCTCCCATTCCGCCGGCATGCGGTAACCGTGAGGAATCGCGATCAGGCCCATGGCGGTAGTCGGATCGGATAATCCCGACTCACAACTGCTTCACTGTATATCCCAGGTTCTCCAGAAGCGCCACAACGCTCTCCGGGCCTACCAGATGGAGGGCTCCGACCACCACCAGGGTGGTTCCCGGTCGGTCCAGCAGGGGCTTGAGATGGAGCAGCCAGTTCTTGTTGCGCTCGACAATCAGCCTTTGATACAGGCCGGGGAAATCCTCGAAACTCTCCCGCATGAACTCTGCCAGCGCCTCAGCATCCCCGCGGGACCAGCCTTGCACCAGTTTTTCCATCTCTTCCTCAAAGTGATCCAGCTCTTCCAGGGTCTGCAAGAGCATCTCCTCCTGCAACCTGTCGGACATTCCATCGAACCGGTCCAACTGGTACTCCATCGTTTCCAGGGCACCGATTTCCTTGCCCGCCTGCTTGCCCCTGTCGAAGTAATAGCGATCGACGCCGTGCTTGGGATCGAATCCGAGAGTCTGCAACTTGATCAGGGTAAGAGTCAGACTGAGAGACCAGGGCTTCAGGGAGCGGAGCCGGTCAAAGGGCAGTCCCATCGCCTCGGTTTTCTCCCTGGCCAGGGACAAGCTCTCCGGAGAGACTTTGTCCTTGAGCGTCTCCCCCTGGAGCAATGCCTTCCGGGCAAACATTTGCTGGCTTTCCGCAGATTCGCCTTCGTCCAGGTCCAATTCCAGCAAAATCGTTCCGGCTTGCCGAAAGGCGGCTTCCGCCGCCGGAGAGACGGTATGGGTCCCGGGTTTCAGCACATGCACGGTCCCAAGCAAAAACAAGGTGCCCTTCTCGGAAGAAACCTCCCACAAACAGCCCCTGGAGGTCTCCCCGGTTGCGGGAGACTCCTGGGCTGCCACCGTAGCGGCGCCCAGGCTGAGGGCGAAAAGTATCGCCACCAAAGCAACGAAGGTCTTCTTCCGCTTGTGGCCCATGGTCGATCGAGAGAATGACATCGATCCCTGTCCTTTCCGAGGGTAACCCCTCTTTCACAATCCTGCAGCGGCGGCAGGCGCGGAGGCGGCAAACGGCCGCCCGGCCCGCTCTCGTCGCCGGTTGGTTCAATCCGGCAGCGAACGGTCGAGGAGGCGATTGACGATCGGCGCGTAACTGTCTATGCGGCGGTCTCGCAAGAAGGGCCATTGCCGCCGGACTTCTTCAATTCGACTCCAGTCGCACTCCGCCACCACCAATTCCTCCTCCCCGGAAGCTTCCGTCAACACCGCGCCGAAAGGGTCGCAGACGAACGAGCCTCCCCAGAACTCCAGACCCTCGCCGCCCGGGGGGCATTCGAACCCCACGCGGTTGAGCGATGCCACGAAGATCCCGTTGGCAATGGCGTGAGAGCGCTGCATGGTCTTCCAGGCCTCCTGCTCGGCGGCACCGGATTGGTGCTTCTCCGAGGGATGCCATCCGATGGCCGTGGGATAGAAGAGGATCTGGGCCCCGCCCAGGGCGATCAGGCGGGCCGCCTCCGGATACCACTGATCCCAGCACACCAGCACGCCGATGCTCCCGTAGCGGGTCTCGAACGTCGGGTAACCCCGGTCCCCCGGGGTAAAGTAGAATTTCTCATAATAGAGAGGGTCGTCGGGAATGTGCATCTTGCGATAGCTTCCCAGCATGGCGCCGTCCGCATCCAGGACGACCGCGGTATTGTGGTAGACGCCGGCCGCTCTCCTCTCGAAGAGAGGGACGACCATCGCCATTCGATGCCGCCGGGCCAGCTCCGACAAGGCTTCGGTAGTGGGCCCGGGAATCGGCTCGGCCAGATCGAAGAAGGTCTCGTCTTCCGTTTGGCAGAAATACTGCGACCGGAACAGCTCCTGCAGGCAAAGGATCTGAACTCCCTGTTCGGCCGCCTGCCGGACTCCCTCACGAGCCTTCTCCAGGTTGTCGCGAGGTTGCGGGCAACTCGCCATCTGCAGCAGGCCCACCTTCACTCCGGAGGATGGTTGTGTCATCGGTCTGAGGGGCGTATTCGTCTCTGTTCCTTGGCCGGCGACACTATATGGGGCCTGCCCTGGAAATTCAACGGCGGACTCGCCCAGCGAAAGGCAACTGGAATCACTCCGGGGTGCGAGCGCGTGGGTCGGGCCAAGCCTCACGGCGAGCCCGGCTCGGCTCCCGCTCCCCAATCACCTGCTCAAGATCGACCCCTTTTGACGGGATCTCCGCCATCCCGCTGGCAATTTCAGTCTAAGCTTGTGATAATATGGCATTTGTCAGTTCACGCCTTACCAGGAGTCTATGATGGAGATATTGGGTGGTCCGTTGTACGGGGTTGCCGGCGCCGGGGAATCCCACGGGCCCGCCATCACGACCATTGTTTTGGGTTGCCCCCCCGGGCTCCGGATTTCCCGGAAGAGGATCCAGCGCTACCTGGACCGCAGGCGGCCCGGGAGCAGCAAACACGGGACACCGCGCCGCGAGCAGGACCGTTTGATCCTTCTGTCGGGCATATACCAGGAGAAAACCGAACACTTGACCGCCGGCCCCCCGATCCGGGTCGGCGACGCCGAACAGGCCCTTACGGTTCCCTCTTATGAAGAGGGCTACTGCAGCGGCGAACCGGTGGCGGCCCTGGTGCTCTCCTCATCCAAGCGTCCGCAGGACTATGAGCAGTTTGCAGGACCCGAAGGGGAGGTTCGCCCCGGACACACCGACCTGGTCAAGCATCACCAGTCCCGAGGCTACGCGGACCCGAGAGGAGGGGGGCGTTCCAGCTACCGATCGACCATCTCCGATGTGATTGCCGGCTCCATTGCCCGGATCTTTCTGCGGGAACATTTCCAGACGGTGATCCTGTCTTCCATCTGCCAGGTGGGACCGTTGAAAAGCCCGCTGACCTTGGCCGATCGACTCGAAGACTTGCAGGAACCCGGCTCCCGACGGTGTCCGCCGGGCGCCGTGGAACGCCTGGAGGCATCCCTGGAGCGTTCCGAGATCCACACGCTCGAGGCTGCCTTTGCCGAACGGTCCGCCGAAGCCATCAGAAAAATCCGCAAGAAGGGAGACTCTTTGGGCGCATCGATCGAGGTAGCGGCGGTCAACCCGCCTCCGCTGGTCGGGGAGCCCCTCTACCAGAGCCTGAAGCTGCGCTTGATGGGCGCGTTGGGGGGATTGCACGCGGTTCAGTCGTGCGAGATCGGCGCGGGCTCGGCAGCCGTCGAGCGCCGTGGCAGCGAGAACAACGACCCCATCCGGCGTACGGGCTATCAGGGCGACCGCCACGGGGGATTGCTGGGTGGAGTGACCACCGGCAGTCCCTTGATCTGCCGGGTGGGATTCAAACCGACCTCTTCTATTCTGCTTCCCCAGCAGTCCGTCCGCAAAAACCTGGAAGAGATCGAGTTCAAGCTCAAGATGGGACGCCATGACCCTTGTGTCGGCGTCCGTGCCGGGATCACACTGGAATCGAGGCTGGCGATCGAGCTGATGAACGCGGTGCTCATGCACCAGGCGCAACGGCTGGATTTGAAGGCCCACCAACTCTTTTGAACCACCGTCCCGGCCTGTCCCGCGACACCTGCCGGTGGGCCCCAGGACGGACCCGCCACCTGCTTGACGCCCATGGAATCGGTGGTAGACTCATGGCTGTGGATGCAAACATCAGGGGGTGAGGATCGGCCATGAAATGGATGTTTTACTTCGCCATTCTCCTGGCCGTGCTGATGTTTGTCCGCGGCGTGCTGCGGGCGCTCCTGGCTCCCATGCGGGCGCCCTCCAACTTCGAGAACCCCGGATCCTCCCGCTCCCGCGGGTCGACAGTCAAGCAGGGCACCATGGAGAAGGATCCCGTCTGCGGCACCTATGTCGACACCGACTCCGCCTTGCGCCGCTCCTTCCGCGGAGAAACCCGATACTTCTGTTCCTCGGAATGCCTCGAGAAGTTCAAGCAAGGCCTTTAGTTTCGGTCGCTGCCTCTGTTGAGCCAGAAATGCGGATGACCGCCATGGTTGGATACGGGATTAGCCCGAATTTCTCAGTGCGCCATGGAAAGGCGCCTTCTTCTAACGGGTGCGAAACCCGTCCAACAACTGTCACTCCGGTTGGTAGCAGCGATCGCCAGTCGTAGGTTTCGATAGGTGGACCACGATCAATGAGGTCGAGACGTCGACGGCATTGAAACCGAATAACTCTGGACCGGCTGGTTGATCGGCGGTTCAGCCGCGGAACCGTATCGCCGGCCCCCCGCCGCGCGGCAGTCTATAGTCGATTCCCTCTGACAAGCTGGCCTTCGCCTGCGCATGGGTGGCAGGCACATCCCAGCGCAAGAAGTCCGGGTGCTGTGGAAGCCCGAACGGTCCACCCGCCGGTGCTTCCTCGATCGCCTGTTTCTTCTCCACCAGGTGCTCCGAGTCCTCGCCCCGCGCCGCCAGAACCGTGCGCGTCAAGCCGTCAGCGAACGCCAGCCGCACGAACAGCCCATAGTCGGCTTTCGGGTCTGTGTGGTCGACCCGGTCAATGAATGGACTCGCGGACACAACCCGATAAGGAGGATTGCGCCAAGGAGGTGCGACCCTGTTCTCCTTCGGGTGCCAGGCCAGGGTCATTTGCGCCTTGCCGTCGTTGTCGCCAAATACAAGATTCGTGATTGGAAGCAGCGCGGTCAGGTTCAGGAATTGGATGACATGATCCAGCTTGAACACAATCGGCGCACCCGCCGGAAACCACTTGAGGACTTCACACTTCCCTTCGGCACCATTGACAGCCACGGCGCCGTACTTGAGGACATCGTTGCGAATCTTCTGCAGGTCTCCGAACACGCCTGTCTGCATCCCCATGGGCAGGCCAGAACCCTTGCCCTTGTATGGCGGCGGGAGCTTCCGAAACCGCTCCCAGGTCCCGGCCACCATCGCGACTCAGCCTCGGCACGCGAGCTGCGCCAGTCGACGCTCGCTCCCTAATTCGGATCGCAGGTTGAATATTTCGCCCATCTCCGTCGACATGAGAGCAAGCGACAGTCCGGGAGGCGCATGAGGGACATGCCAATCTTCAGTTCCGGCTGCCGTCTCCGCCACGCGTTCGACGGCTTCCAGCAGAAAGAAGAGCTGCTCGGTGTGCAGAAGCACCGGCCGAACAAGATCGAAGGCGTATATCGTCCCGGTCGTCTCCGCGTCGGAGCGGTCTCCCTGGCGTTTCCTCGCGTTTCCTCGCATCCACGAAATGAACCGGGCCCAGCCCGAATATGTCGTCTGGCGATGCCACAGTCATAACTCCCCTGAACTACCTCCCGCGAATCGGCCCACCGTTAATGTGAGATCGGGTTTTACTATCTGTTCTCAATTACGCCGAGTTGGCGCCCTTATGTTATGGCGTACGATTCCGGGGTTGCGCCCGAAAGCTATTGCAACACCTCCTCGGTACCTTAACCATGCCGGGCGATTGGATACGGCATAATCGGTTGAAGGACACTGAAACACGGGAGTTGCCAAATATATCCCACCCTTCGGTTTTGCAATGGATGGTTCGTCCAGTAGGTGCCTCAATATATATTGTGCCGTTTCAATCACAATCGAATCCATGTAGCCGACGCCAAATACAGCTAGGTTCTTAGCGATATGTACGTAAGGTTCTTTTGCAGCACCTGAAGGGCTCTCACCTTCCATGGTCATTAGTCGTCCGGTATAGAGTGAATGTGCCCCCTCAAAGTTTACGACCGTGCGCAGCATCTTTTCCAGCGTGATTCCCCGATTGTCCAGTAACACGACTTGCTGCCCAAGCCACTCATCACAACTCATTGATCGATCTGAGGTTATATCAAAGAGTTGGTCAGGAGACAGTTTCCAGCTCACATGGTCGCCGGCGGGAGTGCAGTCAACTGCACCTAGTAGCGGCCACTCTACATGGATCAAGTAGCCTTGACGTCCTGCAACAAGTGTCCTCCTTTCTGGAGGAATAATTGGATTGTCATTCCCGTCAGTTTTTCTTTCGATTTGTACTACACCTCTGTCCATGCAAAACGAGATCTCAACATTTCGACGCGCTGCCTGCGGGATATTCCTCACGGGCCTGAGCTTCATGTTCAAAGATTCTAGAACTTCATCATCGAGCAGCCTCCGACGATCGAGAACGAGCTTTCTGAGGAACACTGATCCCGCCCTTGCCAGAGACTGGCATGCATTTACCAGCTCAAGAACGGGTTGGTCCCCTTCACCCCGCATCGCTAGACCAGCCATCGCGAGTTGCAGGTCATACATTGCCTCAGTGATTCGTTTATTCTTATCTCTGTGTACGCCACCAAGTCTGCTACCTGATGCTGGTATGAACTTAGGCCAATCCGAGTTGTTTCTGTCATCCGCCATAGCGTGAGACTTCCGTTGAATGGGGGGTTATTATCGTCCGTGCCCGTGGACGCGTACCAGTTGCCGTTCTTGACCTGCCAGCATCAAACGAGATCTTGTGTCGGTAAGCTTCATCCCAACCATTCGTGCGGTTGCGTGCTCATTGGCAAAGCATCCGGACGCGCGCCGGACTCGACGATTTCCGCATCCACGACCTCTGTCACTCCTTCGCCGCGCGCACTGGCGCTCGGCGAAGGCCTGCCGATGATTGGGAAGCTGCTGGACCACACTCAGGTGCAGACGACCCTCTCCAAGGCTTCTCGCCGGTCCTTTATCGGCACCGATGTATAGGCTGTGATCTTCTTGAGACCACCACGTAGGAATTTGCAAACCGATTTGACGTGTTCCCACCACGTCTCTATTTGGCGAATTGCTCCAGCACGTCTGGCACCCCGCTTTTTCAGGTACATCCACGCATCTCGCTTCTTGGACTCGCCCTGACGAGGGCCTTGGTGACATTCTCCGGCGTGTCAAGTAATCGGTCGGGCCAATGCCACTCGATAGGCTTGACCGCTAAGGCACTCCTTATTACTCTTTCCCATAGCTAGCTCGCTAGCTGAATGAATGCTACGACAAGTCTGGTCGATCAGGTCTCGGTATTGCGCCTCGTTGTAGCCTTCCGCCTCATTCACAAGCCAGGTTCACATACCCCCTCCGGATTGCAAAATCGAGCATCTGGGGAAGGGCCTCAACCGGAACTTCACCCCCGCGGGCGGCCCTCCCATCCTTACTGAACCAAGTGAACTTCACAGAATGAGTGTTGTTGTCCTCCGCCCATGAAGAAACCCCCAATCGAATTTCGCATTCAGGATGAGTTTTCGAGGGCTCGCTATGTGCTACTTGCATTGGTTTCCTCCTTGAGATGTGTTCCCACAGCAGAACAACGCCGAGTTGATCCAATTTAACTACTAACACGTTAGTATTGCAACAGTATCTTTTAACCGCACCCCGACCAAACATCTTCCGGTCGTCCTCTGTATAAGTTAAGTGAATGAAAAGGAGGGAGTTACTTCACGCAAGCAAGTTCACACATAATCGCCTTATCGGAAGTGATGGGACCGCCGTCGAAGGCAGCCACCACGCAGCGGCGACCGTGGGGTTCAAACTCCAGGGGTTTGGCGTTACACTGTGTCGGCATGGGTTCTCTTTTAAGAAACTGGTTAACTTCTTTCTCACGAGTATGTTACCAGATACAGAGAACCGATGCGACCTACCTCTGGTGAGACCTCTCGTAAGAAATGTGCGCTAACGTTCTCGATTCAGGTGCAACGCGGCGCCTTTGAGCAACTCTTTGATGTCGCGGGAGCAAGCCTCGGCGTAATCGCAAGGTGAAGCCAGGGTGAAACCGGGAGCGACATAGGCATCTTCCTGATCACGGATGCTCGACTGTTGCCAATGACATGCTATTGAAAGGAGAGCGGTGGGGCAGGTGCCGGTTTGTCTATGAGGTCGCTTAGGCCACGTGCTTTTTGCGCGTCGAAGTCCGTTTGATTGATTCGCACGTAGCGCCAGGCAGCTCCAGTTGCTGCAGATACACGTTCACACCAATTCTTCATTGCCGCGTCCTTTATTTCCGTGCCTTCCCAGACTCTCCCCTTGGTCTCGACGATCCAGTTCACCTGGCCGGTCCTGGTCTTCTGCACAACGACCCAATCCGGATGGTAAAAGCCGATGGCGCCGCTGGACTTCAGGTAGTCGATCCGAAACTGTGTGCCGGATGTCCCCTGCTCGGTGACACCGAGCGCGGCAAAGCGCACAACATCCTTGGCTCTTTTGTCGAGGAACTCCGCAAAACGCCGCTCGAAATTGTTGTAGGTGGCGACGAAATTGAAGATAGTCTTATCCGCTTCCAGGGGCGGCAAGTTGCGCCTCCAGCTAAATGGCTTTGTTTCGGAAAGGCGGAAATCCTCCCTTTCGAATTCGATCGAACGGTGCTCGATGGTGAGTTCGGAGATCTTGCGGGCCAAATATCCGGCGACACCTTCCTGCAGCTCCAATCGCGCCAAATGAGAGCGCAGTATCTCCTCGCCCGGGTCGACCTTCCTGCCGAAGCAACGGTAGACCACGTACTCCCTCACTGCCGGATACAACTGGGCGAAGCGGTTGGGCAACTTGGCCCGGTCGATGACCTTTTTGGTGATGCTCGCCAGGAGTTCTCGTGCGGATGGAAGCTCACCAGGTGCGACGTGGGCTTGATGGACTTCGGTCTCCGTGGTTGCAAACTCCAGCTTCAAACTCACCCTGAACGGTTCGGCGAGTTCCTCTTGGTCGTAGATGGCGTCGAGCAATCCCACGTTCAAATTGGACAACTTACGAAAGTCGTGCTTCAGAGTCGGCTTGGTGATGGGAATCGCAATGTCGTACTCCAGCCTTTCCTTTACCGGCTCGATGATGACGGGAAGAGGGGGACTCTGCTTGGTGCTGGCGACGCCGACACCCTCGGCCTCCAGTTGGCTTCGTAGCAAGCTGAGCAGGTTGCGAGTGCCGAGAACCTCGAGAGTCTGCGTCCGATCAGGGCTTACCTGAGTCATGAGTCGGAGTCCGCGGCCGACCACTTGCTCCGGCAGGATCTCGGCCTTGGCGGTAAACGGTCGCAGTCCAAGCACTACCGTCACGTTGCGCACGTCCCAACCTTCGCGCAGCATCATCACGCTGACGATGGCCTTGACTTTGCTTTCTTTCCCGTCGATGTCGCGCGCCGCTTGACGCGCCTTGTCGAGGTCTTTCTTGGTAATCTCGCCCGCCGTGTCGGTGTGGATGACAAGCACCTCAGACTCATTGAAGCCGAATTCTCCAGTCTTGCAGAGGTAATCGCCCAGAGCGTCAGCATAGACGTTTTTCTCCGCCATGATGAAGAGTACGGGTTTCGTGCCGAGCTTACGGTAGACCTGCCAGTGCTCCTTCCAACGCTGCACTGCAGCTCGGAGCCAGTATCCGTACTTTTCCGCCACATTCTCCCTGGTCACCTTGTCGGGGTCGTCGGTTGGCCGTTTCGGATCGTCCTCCTTGGTCACGATGAGGGGAGCCTTGACGATCCGGTCTTCCACCGCTTGCGCCAGAGGGTAGTCCACAACCGTCCAGGGGAAGTACATGCCGTTTTGGTCCTTGGGCGTCGCCGAAAAGTCGAGCCATGCGCCGAGGCCGTGAGGCAACGCCCGATCGATAGCGAGCAGCGATTGACTCCAAGCCAACTGCTCGTCGTGAACGTGGTGGGCTTCGTCGTTCAGCACCACGAGGTGCTCGAGTGATTTGGCGCGATCCAGCATCGAGCGCTGACCGGAGGCGGCGAGATCCTTCGAGGGTTTCTTCCCCAGCAGGGCCTCGACGGCGTTCTCAGGCGTCCACTTCTCGTCAAGCGACTCGTAGAGTTGGTGAATATTGGTGAGGAAAAGATTCCCCGAAGGGTCGGGCTCGGTGGCCTCGCCCCGTAGGATCACCTTTTGTGAGAAGCCACCTCTCCACTCCGGAGGGATCAGCGGCAACTCGCGGAAGATGCGGTTGCTCGCGAGGTCCTTCTCCAGCCGCTGATAGACGATGACATTCGGCGCCACGATCAAGAAGTTGGTCGACAGTTGCGACCCGGGCACACGCAACTTGTGAAAGCGGGCCCAGACGACGGCCATCGCCATCACCCATGTCTTGCCGGAGCCGGTGGCCATCTTGAAGGCGAAGCGGCGGAGATTTTCAGGGGGCAGGTCTTGTACCCCGTCTCGATCAAGTTCCGGCACGTAACGACGGACCTGACGCCGCCCGTCCATCGTGGTCTGGAACTCGATGTTCCTGGAGATCAAATCCCTCTGGAAAATCGTGCCGTGGGCTTCGATGAGCGCCTTGGCATCGCGCTGCCCGGCAACCTCCACCAGCCAAGCCAGTGTCTCGATTGCTTCGCGCTGGCAAAAATAGTAACGGAACGGCACATCGAAGCCGGGGACGGCGTGATCCTCCTCGAACCAATACTCAAAGAGCCGCCGCGTGACCTCGGAGGCACCTTGGTAGCCGCCGTCGCGCCAGGCATCCACCGCGGCGCGGATCTTTGGTGTCAGGAGAAGCTCGCTGGGTCGCCGGCCTGAGTGGTCTTCGCGCCAGCCGATTGGCGCCGTGTCGTCCTTGACGAGGTAGGACGCCGGTTTCTCCCACGGACGGCGATCGACGATCTCCGGAAGATCCTTATCGTACGAAATGACTGCCTCAGCCACCCCCCGTCTCCTTTCCAAAATCGTCTCCGGTCAGGCCGTTCTCGATCAAGTAACGCCGAATTCGTTCGATGAACTCCCTTCGATTCATAGCACCGACACCCCGTCGCGCTCTACCGAGTTCTGGAACGGGTATCCTCTCTCCATCCTTTGCTGCCACTCATCCTGGGTATAGGCCAGAATCGACGGTACGGCGTAGGAGGTTGCCGCCAACTCGTAGCCGATATGGCGCAGGGTGCGCTTCAGGGCGCCGGCCTCGTTCCTGACAATAAGGAGCACATCGAGATCGCTATCCTGGCGCGCATCTCCCCGCGCCTTCGAGCCGTAGATGAGCATCCGCGCAACAACTCCAGGTTGTTGCTGCAGGAGCGCCTTCCGGTATTCGTCCAGCCAAGTCTGTTCTTCGGGATGGAGCTTCAACATGGGTTCATACCTCGATATCGTATGCCTGTGAGGTGTCGTTTCCGAAGATGTCGATCACCTTGACCAGCACCCGGTACTTGCCCGGCCGCCGGTAGGTGTGGGGGTCGGAGACCAGCGTGAGCGCGCGCTGCTTGCGCGTGCGGTAGGCCACCCATCCCTGCATGAAAGTGTCACTCCGGAAGTCCCAGTCGACAGCCCAGTAGTCGATATAGTCCGACCACTTCTTGACCTTGCTGCGCACTTCGTCGGGGATGAGTTCGGTATTGGGGATGACGAAGTCCTGGAGAGCCACCTCGGCCGTGAGTTTCTTTTTCTGTCCGATCTCGGCTTCCAGGTAAGCCAGCTCGAAGAAGCGAACGTCGCCCTTTGCCGCAGCCTGCTGCTCCATTACCTCGCGGGGTATCTGCAAGAGCAAGAGCTTCACCCCCTTCTTCCTTGCGGCATCCACCATCAGATCATAGAGGCCCATCTCCCACTCCCAGCCGAGGACATGTAGTTCCGTCTGCCTCAGCTTGAGGCACTCGTTCACGGCGGCGTCGATTTCACCGATGGTGACCGGCGCGTCCACCGCGCCAATGTGGATCATGGCCTTGCCCTTCTTGCCGTGGAGGTGCGCCATGCCGGCGACTGGGTGGGAGCCGTAGAGCTTGAGGATGAAGGCCAGGTATTCGTACAGTGCCTGCTCGGTGATCGGTTTGTTCTCTTTCTCGCCGAAGGTCACGCCTTGCCAGTATTGGCGCTCGTACTTGCCGAGGTTTAGTACCTCAAAGGGCTTGCAGCTTTCGATGCCTTGCAGCCTCTTGCGGGTAACGTGGATGCCCCATCGTCCCAGGTCGCAACCGATCCAGCGGCGGCCAAGCTTCTCCGCGACAGCCAAAGTCGTACCTGAGCCGCAGAAGAAGTCAGCTATGAGGTCACCCTCGCATGAATGCCCTCGTACGATGCGGTCTAGCAGGCCTTCGGGCTTTTGAGTCGGAAACTTAAGATTCTCGTAGGCAGTAGGACTCAGTATCTTCTGTACGACCTTGTCGGCCCACCAGTCATCTAGGCCAGCACCTTCCTTTCGAAGCTGGTACTTCGGACCCTTGACCTGAGTCAGACCGCGCTGAAGCGTACCCTCGCTGTAGGGCCGGAACTGCCGCTTAAAGGTCCAGGAATTCCCCTTAGCGTACCAGAGTAGCGTGTCGTGTTTTTGTGGGTAGTAGTCGCGAGGTGCTCCCCCACCGCCATAACACCACGAAATCTCGTTGACCAGTGCGTGCGATCCGAATAGTCCATCGAGAATGAGGCGGAGATGACTATTAACCCTTGTGTCGATATGTACGAAGAGGCTGCCGCTATCTGTCAGTAGATCGCGAAGAAACGCCAATCTTGAAGCCATCATGGCGAGGTATGTTTCTAAACCGCCTCTCCACGTGTCGCGGTACGCCTTTTCTTCAATCACCGACTGCTCCTTGAATACTTCTTCGCCCGATTCTCCAACTGGCGCTGTAAAGGAGAAATCCGCCCCCGTCGCAAACGGTGGATCAATGTAGATCAAGTCGATCTTCCCGGCAAACTTCTCCAATAGGGATCCCATCACCAGCAGGTTGTCTCCCCATATGAGCTTGTTCTTCCAGCCCTCCTCGAAGGTGTCGCCCTCCGTGCCCTCGTAAACGTCAAATAGCGAACCCTGCCGCGGCTGCTTGTTCGCCTCGCGCTTGGCACGGCTCTCATTGACGGTCTCTATGACCTGGAAGGGCAGGTTGACCCGCGGTACTTCCTTGAGCGTACCGTCCTCGTTGTACTTGCCGGGCCAGACCAGTTCGGTTTTCGTGATGTCGATCTTGGGCATTACTGTTTCTCTTCGGTTTGCCTCAGGAACTCGCGCCCCGCCGGCGTCAGGCGATAACGCTGGTTCCTGCTGCGTGGTTTGTCAGGGATTGTCATCTCGATCAGCCCGGCCTGAAGAGCGGGCAATAGATAGGCTTTGCGAAAGTGGTCCTCGTGCTTCAGACCAAGAGCTTCCTGGAGGTGCTGCCGGGTCATTTCACCCGCTATCACCTGTAATAGTCGAACTTCCCCGGTGACTTCCCCGGTGACTTCCCCGGTGACTCGACCCATTGGACGTTCTTTGGCTTCCGCTCGAACCTCAGGATTCGGCCGGAAGATGACAGTGACGAAGCCGTTGGCCTCGAACTCCGGCTCGGGGCAACCCTGCGCACGTGCCTCGTCCCGGATGCGCCGGATCCCGGTGCCTGCCTTCTCGATGAAGCCGACGCGATGGAGCAAGTCGGAAACGAGCGCGTTCCGCCGGACACTCCTGCGTCCGAGGTCGGCCAGGGTGACGCCCTTGGGTAAACTGCCGGGGCTGCTCACTTCGATTCGGTTGGTATAGATCTCTACGAAGACATTAGCGCCGTCGAAGAACCAATCGCGGTGCATGACCGCATTGGTGATTGCTTCGCGCAGGGCGTTGATTGGGTACTCCGGGATGTTCTGCCGTTTGAGCCCCTTGATCCGATAGGCGACGCGAGTATTGCGCTCAATGAAACGCAGGGCATCCTCGATGTCGGCCACGATGCCGCCGTCGAAATCCTTGCGATCCAGGATGTGGACCTTGTCAGTGCCCCTAGCCAGCAGGCAGGTGATGTAAGCCTCCGGGAAGAAACGACGCACGCTTCGGGCGAAAAAGAGGACACCAGCGTTGCGGAAGAGCAGTGTGCCGCGCGCCCGCTCGGCCGCCTCGATGTTGACCAGAACGTCCTCGACCTGCGGCCGTCCGGTTATGCCGGAATGACTGAGCCAAATGTCGAACTTCTCGTGGTCGAAGTCCTCCGGGTACCTGAAGCGGGGGCAGGATGACAGATCAAAACGAATCGCGCCTTCGGCCTGGAAGAAGTCGCGGATTTCGGCGCGGCTTAGTTTCTGGGTCGCCGCTCCCTGGCGCCAGTAAAAGCCATCGCTGCACTGCACTGGTTTGGCGTCGCTACCCCTGATGTGGACTGCGAGCACCCCTCCGACCGGCTCTGTCAGCACCTTGACCGGCGGATCGCAGTTGCGGGCGATGTCCTGGATGCGGGCTCGTAGAGCGTTGGAGTCGTGCACGCCGATCACGGTGCCATCATCACGCACCCCGAGAAGGATCTTGCCGCCGATGGTGTTGGCCAAAGCCACAAGTTCCCGAGTGAACGACGGCGAGAGACTCTCCTTGAACTCGAGGGTCGTCCCTTCGCCCTCCTGGATAAGGATTCTAAGGTCATCGGGTGTCATGCAAACACCTCGGATTTTCTGATGACCCCCTCGCTCGCGCAGAGCGTCCGCAGGTCGCACTCCTTGCAGATCGCCGCCTCGGGCGGCGTTGTAACCTCGAACCTTTCCGCCTGAATGCGGCGCACCGTCTCGTCGAAATGCCGGCCGGCCTCTTCCACCCGCTCCGGGTGATAGGGGAGACTCATGAGAGCATCTTCCTTGTGCGGCTCCGAAGTCCAGTACAAAAGCAACCGATCGGCGCGACGGCCGTGCCGGCGTTCCAAGATGTGCGCATACGTGCAAAGTTGCCGTTCGTAGGCGGCGATCAACTCGGGGCTGTCCTTGGGTCGCGGCGAGGTCTTGAAGTCGAGCAGCTCCAGCTTGCCGTCGCCGCCGATCAGGAGATCCACCTTGCCAGCCAGGATATAGTCGTCTTTCTCCAGGGACACGTCGACCTCGGTATCGATGACTCGGCTTATCTCAGCCCGATTCTGCCGGAAGTAATTGATCACCTGCATGAAGGCCGACTCTTTCGCCGCGTCGCCAATTGGGCGCACGTCAGAGAGGCAGAGAAATCGGAAGGTCCGTTCGAACAGATCGCGGATGCCTGCCTCGTCCAGGGCATCGAGACGGCCGTCAAGGGCGAGGCGGTGGATCCCCTCTATGGATTGGTGCACGAGGAGACCGAAGAAGATCACCGCCGATCGCGACGGCGTGAAATCGTACTCTCGGAAGAACTGGTACTGGCGCGGGCATGTCTCGTAGATCTTGAGGTCGCCGGTAAAGCTGTAGGTCTTCTTGATCGGCATGCGTTCATGCAGCTCGAAGAACTGGGCGGCGAGCAGCTCCTTGTTTACGTAGGGCCACTGCGGGAGCCCCTGCCAGATGGGGGCAAAGTGCTCCTCTGGCTGCTCATGGGCCGTGAGCACCAGCACTTTCTGCGGCCGTGAGAAGGCCACGTAGTGCAGCCGCATACGGTCGAAGAGAGTGATGCGGTTCTCGGGCTCGAACGACGACCGGTGGTAGAAGGGACCGAGGTCCCGGTCGATCTGCTTGGGACTGGAGATCCGTGTCGAAAGCGAGCCGACCGCGACCACGGGGAACTCCAGCCCCTTGGCCTGGTGGACGGTCATCACCTGAACATGGCCCTTTGGGAAGGGTCGGTCCGGATCCTCGTACTCATTGATGCCGCCGTCGAAGAGCAGGCGCAGGAAACTGTTAAAGAAAAGGAAGCGAACAATCTCCCGGTTCCGGTGTGTGACAACGGTGTAGTGGTAGTAGTTCTGGAACACGTTCAGGAGTTGGGAGAAGATGGCGAGGTTGCGGGCAGTGTCCTCGTTGCGGACGCCGCATTTGAACGGCTCCAGCGCCAGCAAGTGGTAGAAATAGTCGGCCGGACGCAGGTCAAGCGATTCGCCCTCCCGGAGGGCCGCGATCTGGCCAATCCACTGCTGCAGGGTCTCGGCGAGAGGGTGCGGGGCCCCGAAGCGTTGGCCCAGTTGGACGATCGCGCTATCTACGTAATCGGCCAGACTTGCCACAGCGCCGCCTACTGGTCCGCGCTCCTCTCCATGCCAGCCGAAGAGAACAGCGTAGCAAGCAACCAGGTAGCGAATCTCAGGAGTCTCGAAGAAGCCACGAGCGCGCGGGCAGAATGCCGGGATGCCCTTGGCCTGGAGCGAAGCCAGATAGGGTCCGCTGTGTTCCTCGCGGACACTGTGCAGGAGGAGCGCTACCTGATTGTAGTCCTCAATGACGTCGCTCCGCTTCAGGAATTCAACGAAGTCGGCGAACCGGCCTGCCTCGTCGCGACGGTCATTGCCCCATATGCTGATGACAGAAGGGTACTCGGGGTGCTTCCCTTTCCGGTCGGCCTCAATCGTCTTGTCGTAGCGGAACGAAACGCCATTCGGGTTGGACCAGTCTGCCGACGCCATCCAGCGATCGTAGCGCTCCACGACCGCGCGGTGCGAGCGATAGTTGGTTGTCAGTTTTACTGTCGCGCAGTCAGTGAGCCGCTGCGGGAACTCGAGGATGTTCCTGACGGTCGCACCTCGGAAACGGTAGAGACTCTGGTCTTCATCCCCGACCACGCATAGGTTCCTGCTCGGCCCCACCAATTTCAGAAGAAGCTGCTCCTGGATGTAGTTGGTGTCCTGATACTCGTCCACCAGCACGAAGCGGTGGTCTCCGATCACCGCATTTGCGGTTTCAGGATCATCGAGTAAGTCGTACACGAGCCGTTGCAGGTGAGCGAAGTCGACACGGTTGGCGTCAAGCAAAGCTCGCTCGTAGCGTTGGCAAGCGGCGCCGATAGTGCTTAGGAACGCATCGCCAGAGCATACCAGCCGATCGGGATCGATCAATTCTTCTGTGATCTTGTCGAAGTACCCGCGCGCGCCCGCAATGGCTGTCCAGCGCGTTTTCCAGCGTTCGAGGTAACGGTCTTCCCGAGGCGGCCCGATGATCTCATCGAAGCGCTCAAAGATGAACAGGAGCTGGGTCAGTTCGTCGAGCGCGTCGTAGCTGTGTCCAAGTTTCGTGCGGTGGCGATGCTGGGTGAGCACCCGGTTGCAGAACCCGTGGATAGTAGAAATCGTCAGACTCGACAGGTCGCCCTTGTAGCCCACCTTTTGTGCGGCGGCGGCCAAGCGATCGCGCATCTCATAGGCGGCCTTGTTGGTGAAGGTGCAGAGCACGATTTCTTGTGGCCTGGCCTTCTCCTGAAGCAGGAGATTCAAAGCTCGCAGAACGATGCAGTAGGTCTTGCCCGACCCGGGGCCGGCAATCACCAGTAGGGGCCCGTCAAGATGGCCGATGACCTTGCATTGGCTATTGCTGAGTTCCGGGTAGTGATTCAGGATGTCAGGCGCTATGGTCACAGAAGGCCTTCTTTCCGAAAGCTGAATACCTCTTCCGCGGATACGATCAGGTGGTCCAGGACTCGCAGATTGACCGTTGCGCCGGCCAGGACAATGGCCCGAGTTAGCGTCTTGTCGTGTTCGCTGGGCGCCACGTTGCCATTGGGATGGTTGTGGGCGAGTACGATCGTTGCGGCACCTCGTCTCAGCGCAGCTTCGACCACGCGACGGGGATAGACCACCGCCCGGTCGACCGTGCCCTCCTCGAGCCTTTCTACGCCGTCGCGCAGAAGCTTGTACGCGGAATCGAGGTACGCCACCTCAAATACCTCGTTTTGGAGTCTTCCGAGCCGAAAGCGCCAGAGGTTCCGCAGATGGGACGTATCCAAGAGCGAGTCGCGATCCTCTTCCGATTGCTGCAGGTAGAGAGCGGCAGCAGCCTTGATAATCTGAAGCGCAACGGGGGTGACGACTCCGATTCCACTGACGGCCCGCAATTCGTCGACAGGAGCATCCAGGATGCCGCGGAGATTCTTGAAGCGTTTGATCAAGTCCTTGGCCGGTTGCTTGACGTCGCCGCGCGGAATCGCCAGAGTCAGAAGCAACTCGACGACTTCGTAATCGTGAAAGCTACCGAGACCAGACTTCAGGAAACGCTCGCGGAGGCGTTGCCTGTGACCGACATAATGTGGACTGCCTTTTTGCATCGAATGCTGACACCCTTAAGCAATTACCCGTTGTGCAGCAAGCGCTCTTCGCAGGGTTTTGGTATTGCGAGGGGTCGGAACTTACGATCACCAACCAACAACTCTCGACGCCAACCAAAGTACCGGTCGCAGTCGTTGGAACGCTTCCCCGGAAGCGCTATGGAGGGAGTCAAAAATAGAATAGATACCTACTTGCGGGACTTTCGTCAACTCAAGGGTCGCCAAATCTGGCAATGTCGAAATTGGCAGGAACTGCACCCCAAGAACACAGTCGCGGCTGTGCGACTCAACTCATTCCTTGAAGTACTCCGGACTCTGATAGACGATCTTACCCGCCACGATGGTGGCGGCTACCCGCCCTTTGAGGGCGGTGCCGTGGAACGGGGAATTGCGGCTCTTGGACTTGGTCTGTCCGAGGTCATAGACCCACTCGGCGTCCGGGTCGAACAGGGTCAGATCGGCCGCGGTTCCTGCTTTCAGATGGCCGAGCGGCTGGTTGATCAGTTGGGCAGGCTGGGTGCTCATGAGCTCCACCACGCGACGGAGACTGATGAGGCCAGGATGGTAGAGGTGGGTCAGGACCAGACCGAGCGCAGTCTCAAGGCCGATGATCCCAAAGGGGGCCCGGTCGAATTCCAGCATCTTTTCATTGGGATTGTGGGGAGCATGGTCGGTGACGATGCAATCCACCGTGCCGTCGACGATGGCCTCCCGCAACGCCTCGATATCGTCCTCGGTTCTCAGGGGAGGACTCATCTTGGTGTTGGTGTCGTAATGGCGGCAGGCGGCATCGCTGAGGGTGAAATGGTGGGGGCAGACTTCGCAGGTGACATGGATGCCCTTCTTTTTTCCCTGCCGTACCAAATCTGCTGCTCCACGGGTGGAAAGATGGGCGATGTGGATGTGAGCGCCGGTCAATTCGGCCAGCATGATGTCTCGCGCCGCCATGGCGTCTTCGGCCGTGCGGCTCATGCCCTTCAAGCCCAGGACCGTGGAATGGTACCCCTCGTTCATGCAGCCGCGGGCTGAGAGGTTGAGATCTTCGCAGTGTTCGATGAGGGGGATCTTGAAGGGCAGCGAATACTCCATTGCCCGACGCATGAGTTGCCCGTCCATCACGCCCTTGCCGTCGTCACTGATGCCGATGGCTCCCGCGTTGACCATTTCTCCAATTTCCGCCAGGCGCTCTCCGGCGCTGCCCACGCTGATGGCTCCTATCGGAAACACCCGGGTCAAGGCTCCCCGCTCAGCCTCCTTGAGGATGAAGCTGGTGACCGCCGGATTGTCGTTGACGGGATCGGTGTTGGGCATGCAGCAGATGGAGGTGAAGCCACCGACCGCTGCCGCCTCGGAGCCGGACTGGATGGTCTCTTCGTCCTCCCTGCCGGGCTCCCTCAGGTGCACGTGGATATCGATCAAACCCGGAGCCACGATCAGCCCGGAGGCATCCAGCACGGTGCTTCCGGGGGCTTGCAGGCCGCGGGCAATACGGCTGACCCTGCCATCCTCCAACAGGACGTCGCTGATCCCGTCCAACTCCTGGGCCGGATCCAGAACTCTTCCGTTTCTAACAAGCAGCGATGCCACTCGAGACTCCTCCAAGCTGGAACTCACCCCTCCAGGGCCCGGGAGGGGTGTTCCCTTCCTCCGATGACCAGGTAGAGAACGGCCATTCGAATGGCGACACCACTGGCCACCTGTCCCAGGATGACTGAATAGGGTCCATCGGCCACCTCCGACGCAATTTCCACGCCGCGATTGATGGGGCCGGGATGCATGATGATGGCGTCGGGCTTGGCCGACCTCATGCGCCTGGCGGTCAGCCCGTAGTAGCGGAAGTACTCCCGCACCGAAGGAAAGAAGGCTTCTCGCTGGCGCTCCATTTGAATGCGCAGCATCATCACCACGTCGGCACCCTCCAGGGCGTCGTCCATCCGATCGGTCACAGCCAGCGACCCGTCCGCGGACCCTATTCTGTCAAAGCCTACCGGGAGCAGCGTCGGCGGCCCGCAGACTGTCACCCGGGCGCCCATCTTTCCCAGCAACAGACAATTGGACCGAGCCACCCGACTGTGGGCGATGTCGCCGATGATGGCGACCCGCAATCCCTTCAAGGTGGGCTTGTGGTCCAGAATGGTGAGTGCATCCAGCAGTGCTTGAGTGGGATGCTCATGGGCGCCGTCACCGGCGTTGACGATGCAGGCGCTGCAGGTTCCGGCCAGTTGGTGGGGGGCTCCGGCCGAAGAATGTCGAATCACGATGACATCGGGAGCCATGGCCTCCAGATTTCTGGCCGTATCGACGAGAGTCTCTCCCTTCACGATGCTGCTGGAGGAGGTGGAGATATTGATGGCGTCGGCACTGAGTCGCTTGGCCGCGATCTCGAACGAGGTGCGCGTCCGGGTCGAGGCCTCGAAGAAGAGATTGATGACGGTCTTCCCGCGAAGCGTCGGTACTTTCTTGATGGGACGGGTTGAGATTTCTCGAAGAGACTTGGCTGTCTCCAGGATCAATTGAATCTGATCCACCGACAGCGGCTCAATGCCCAGCAGGTGTTTGGCATTGAATGACACCGGGCCTCCCCGCGAGGTGGGTGGGGTGGACGCTCCGGACTCTGGGGCAATGGCTTCAGGGCTCATGAAGCAGGTTCAACCAGCAGAACTCCTTCTCTACAATCGATCTCGTTCAACCGTACCTCCACCATCTCCACCGCGTCGGTCTCGACCGCCTTACCCACGAAGTGAGCCTGGATCGGCAGCTCTCGATGCCCTCGATCGATCAGGACGCAGAGCTGAATGGCCTTGGGCCTGCCGTAATCCACCAAAGCGTCCATGGCGGCCCGCACGGTGCGCCCCGTGAACAGGACATCGTCCACCAGCACCACGATCTTCTGACTCAAAGGGAAATCGATTTCGCTGCTCTGTACGATCGGCTGTGTGGCTACCGTGGACAGGTCATCGCGGTAGAGATTGATATCCAGATGTCCGACCGGAACCTTGACGGCCTGCATTTCCCATACGGCCCTGGCCAGACGCTCCGCCAGCGGCACGCCGCGTCGGCGGATCCCAACCAGAGCCAATCCATGCTGACCCCGATTGTGGTCGAGAATCTCCCGCGCCAGCCGGCGAATGGTGCGCGCGATCTGGTCGGAACTCATAAGTTCTTCTTTTTCAATGGGTCCCATTATACTCATCACACTTCGGCCAGCTGACATTCCCTGCAAAACCGCTCGAATACTACCACAGCAGGCAGTGGGTGGTCCATGGGCTGACGCCCACGGCTACCTGCTGCCACCGCCTTGGCGGCTGTCTGGAACCCCGGGCTGACGCCCGGGAGATGATCATCTGAATAAGCATCCCGCGCCCGAGCAGTGTCTTGACTTCGGAGAGAACGGCGAAGCTGCGGTTGACCCAGGTCTGGGGTGCAAGCCTCTCCTACAGACCTTCCTTTACTCTTTTCGAGCATTGACTTCTCCTACCGTTGGAGAGTAATGCGGGTTAAGATCCTAACCGCTCCTTGAGTAGCAAACTCACCTGACCCATGAAGCCCGAAGACCTGCTGCTGGCTCCCGAACTATCCGCGGAAGAGGTAACGGAATTCCTCGGCCGATTTGGACTTGCGGACCCCGTAGCCGCCGACCGCAATCTCCAACTGATGGCGGAGGACGTGACTACCCGGCTGGCCCTGGCACGCATGGTGGGCAAGTTGCTGGAGGTGGTCCGGGAAACGCCCGATCCCGACGGAGCGCTCAACCACTTCGAACGCCTGCTGGGGGTAGTCAGCCACCCCGTGAACTTCCTGGGGTTCCTGGGTGACACCGCCGAGGCCCTCGAGGCCCTGCTCCTGATCTGCGGCTCCTCCGGCTACGCCTCAGAAATCCTCATACGCGACCCGGAGACCTTTTACTGGCTGCTGAACGAGTTGAGCGCGCCCTGGCCCAAGTCCCTGGCCTCCTATTACGAGGGGGCCCGGCAGGCAAGAGCCCGGGGTTGGGATGAAGAGGATCAGTTGAGGGCTTTGGCGCGCTTCAAGCGCCGGGAGATGTTGCGCATCAGCGCCCGCGATATTTTGAGAATCACCGACCTGGGCGGCACCACTACGGAACTGTCGCGTCTGGCCGAGTCCGTCATCGACTCCGTCTACGAGACTTGCAGGGCCCGCCTGGTGAGCCGGCACGGAGTTCCCCAAACACCGGATGGCCGGGGCGGCATGAGGGAGGCCCGCTTTACCGTACTGGGAATGGGCAAGCTGGGCGGCGAGGAGCTCAACTACAGCTCCGATATCGATCTGATCTACTGCTACGACGGGGAGGAGGGCCACACCGGCGCCGTGGGGGCCGGGGCCAATGCGCCGATTTCAAGCGTGCCTCCAAAGACCGTTTCAAATCGCGACTTCTTTACCAAGCTGGCTCGCATGATCACCCAAGCCCTTTCGGAGTCGACCGATGAAGGCGCCTTTTATCGTGTGGATTTAAGGCTGCGGCCCGAAGGCGGCTCCGGCAACATCGCAGCCTCATTGACCGACTATCGGAATTACTACGGCAGTTGGGGCGAGACCTTCGAACGACTGGCCTTGATCAAGGCCCGGCCGGTGGGCGGGTCCAGGGAACTGGGAAAGACCTTCTGCAAAACCTTTCGACCCTTCACCTACCGCAAGTTCCTGGATTTTGCCTCTCTGGAGGAGCTTGAGGAAATCAAGAACCGCATCAACGCCAAGCTGGGTTCAACAGGTAAACAGGGTCGACATGTCAAGCTGGGAGAGGGCGGCATTCGCGAAGTCGAATTCTTCGTCCAGGCTCTCCAGCTCATCTACGGGGGCCGCCATCCACACTTGCAGCAGGCGCAAACGGTGCGCGCCCTGGAGGCGCTGCACCGGGCCCGATTCCTCGATGCCCGGGAACATCGCGGTTTGCGGGAAGCCTACGAGTTTCTGCGCGACCTGGAGCACAAGCTTCAGATGGTCTCTCACTTCCAGACCCACGAACTGCCGGAGAAAGAAGAGGACCTCTACAAGTGCGCCCGGCGGATGGGGATTGCCGGCTCCACCGTCGCGGAAACCCTGGGCAGGTTCCGGCAAACCTACGCCCGACACACGGCTCAGGTGCACCGCATGTTTGAAGACCTGGTGGCCTGGCGGCGGGAAGGTACTGCCGGCGTCGAGATCCGGGAAGCGGCGCTGGTGCTCCACCCGGGACTTCCGGTGCAAGAAGCCCACGACATGCTTGCCGCCCGTGGATTTACAGACTTGAGAACCGCTTACCACCAGATCGCCCTGTTGCGGGATGCTCCGTCCTTCGCCCATGCCCCTTCCCGCATGCGCAACTTGCTGGCCAACCTCATGCCCGCACTGTTGAGCGGACTGCAGGCCAGCCCCGACCCCGACGCCGGCCTGTCTGCATTCGAGAGTTTCGCCGATGCCCTGGGTGATCGGGATTCGCTCTACGGGTTGCTGAACGAGTCCCCGGGGGTTCTGGCCCGACTCCTGAGACTGCTCTCCTCCAGCCGATTCCTTTCGGATTTCCTCTGCAGGCGTCCCGAGTTCTTCGACACTCTGGTTCGCCCCGACGAGTTGAAACGGCAGAAGACGCTCTCGCGCTTCTCGGCCGAGTTGGGCTCCCTGCTCAGGGAAGCCGACAATGACCGGGAGAAACGCGGCTGTCTGAGGCGGTACCAGCAGACCGAGATGTTCCGAATCGGAATGAAGGACGTCTTGGGCGAGTTGAGCCGGGACCGGGTCGGGAAGCAGATGGCCGCCCTTGCCGAGTGCAGCCTGCTGGCCGCCTTCGATTTGGCCTGTGAAAGCCTGGAAGACCGCTTCGGACCGGGTTTCACCGGCTGGGCGCGCGAGCAGGTGGCCATACTGGCCTTGGGAAAGCTGGGGGGCAACGACCTCAGCTATCACTCCGACCTGGACCTGGTCTATCTCTATGCCGACCAGGATGCCGCGGCAGCCTGGGAGAGCCAGCGACGCTGTGTCCGTCTGGTCGAGCGCCTCGACGAGATCCTCTCGGTGTCACAGGGCGAGGGAACCATTTATCACATCGACACCCGGCTGCGGCCCATGGGGAGCAAGGGGGAACTGGTCACTCCCGCATCCCGCTACCGGGAATACCTGGCCACGCGGGCGGAAGCCTGGGAGCGCCTGGCGCTGTCCCACCACCGTTTCATTTCGGGCGGCCGCCGCCTACGCCGGCAGATCGGCGCCATGATCGACGGATTCGTCTATCAGCCGGAATTGAGGCCGGAGGAAGTCTCCCAGATCGCTCACCTCCGCCGCCGCATGGAAATCGAGTTGGGGAGAGAGGCTCAGCAGGGCCGCTTCCATTTGAAAGCCGGGGCCGGAGGCTTGCAGGATGTGGAATTCGGCACTCAGTTGTTGCAGCTCAAGCATGGACGAGAGTGTCCCGAGCTCCGCAATCCCCACACGCTCACGGCCATGGCTCGCCTGGAAAAACGGGGACTCCTGGGCAAGAGTGCGGTTCAGGACCTGTCGGAGGGCTACCGGTTCCTGCGGCGGCTGGAAAACTGCCTCCGAATCGCAGCCACCGACGGGGTCTCTACGATCTCTCGCGACCCGAAGCATCTCCGGAAGCTGATTCTCCTGCTGGGGGAACCCAAGGCTCCTTACTGCCAATCCGCGGAGGCCTTCACCGACCACTACGTGGCAACCACCGGCCGCGTGCGAAGCCACTATCAGGAAATCGTGGGTAGGCTGGGCGGGGAATTGTGAATTTTGGATTGTAGAATCTGGATTCGAGCTGACAGTTGGCGTCAACTCTTCCGCCGGCATTGTCTGACCCAGATCCGAAACCAGGAATCTGCGATCGACAATTCCTCACCGGACGATCGGGTCAATTGACGTCTTTTTCTCCGGTCCGGATGTTGTATCCCTCCTCTACCGGAAGGACAAAAATCCGGCCGTCCCCGATCTCTCCGGTTCTGGCGGTGTCGATGACGACCTTCAACACCTCGTCCACCTGATCATCCGGCAGCACCAGATCGATCATCATCTTGGGCAGGAGGGTCACGCTGTATTCCCGGCCTCGATAGATGGCCTTGTGGCCTTTTTGGCGGCCATGGCCACGTACTTCGGTTACGGTCATACCGGAAACGTTGACCTGCGACAGTGCTTCTCGAACTTCTTCTACTTTATTCGGCCGAATGATGCATTTGACGAGCTTCATGGATTTCCCCTTCCTCGTAGCGGTAACCAACAGTGCGAACTCCGAAACAGATGACGACTCCAGATCCAGCTTGAGGGAGCCACGACTTGGCCGCCGGCATTTCGTTGCTGCGCGCTTGCCTCCTGTCCTGCGGGTCGAGCCAAACTCGGATCAGGACCCATCCAGAGCCCGATGCAACGACTCTTCCAGCGCCTGCTGAGGGAGGAAGGTCAACTTCTCTCCCGCCTGAGTCAAGTAAAAAACGTCAATGGCTTTGTGTCCTTCGGTGGATATCAGGGCGACGTCGATATTGCAGTCGTTCCTAGCCAAGGTGGTAGCAATAGTATACAAGAGCCCAAACCGATCGCGGGTCACGATTTCCATCAACGTGTACCTATCCGAGGCGTGGTCATCGAACCCCACAAAGGTCTGTATCGGACTCCAACTCTTGGACCGGAAAAGAATACTACTTTCCCTTTTCTTGAGCAACACCGCCAGGTCGCGGCGCCCCAGCAACACCTCGCGCAGGGTATTCTGAAAGGCATCCATCTCGCTCCGGTTCATTTTGAAGGTGTGCAGCCGGTCTTCAAACTCGATCAAGTCCAGGATCAAGCCGTGGCTGTTGGCGAAAGCCTGCCCTCGAACGATATTCATGCCATAGCAGGCCAGGACCCCGGTCAGTTTGGCGAACAGGTTGGGGCGATCCAAGGCCATGAAGGTGAGCCGGTAGGTCGACCGATGCCGGGTCAGTCGGCTGACGATGTCGGTAGGGGAAAGGATTCCCTCAGACAATCGATAGTGCTCGGCGATCTGCTCCCTGGGAGTGAAGCGCAGATAACGCCGCGGAAACCCATCCAGGAAGACCTGCAGTCGCGAGCTGTCGGTGCTTTTCCCCACCAGAGCGGAAACTTCCTCCATCAAGCCGGAATCCTCGTTCAGGTGCCAGCGCTCATCGGCGAAGTCCCGGGTCAGTTGAGCATTGGTTTCCACGTAGAGCTGCCATAGCACGTCTTCCTTCCACGGGGTCAGCGCCTCGGGACTGACGGCCGTGATGTCGGCGTAGGTCACCAGACAGAGCAGGCGGAGGTTGTCCTGGTTACCCACAAATTCGGCAAAGCGCTTGATTACGGATTCATCGGTCACGTCTCTCCGCTGAAAGGTGTTGGACATCTCCAGGTGGCCGCTGACCAGGAATCGGACCGTTTCGAGATCCGCCTGGGGTAGTTGAATCCGCTGGGCAATCCGGTCAACGGCCTCCAGGCTCTTCTCGCAATGGTTGCCCGGCTCAGCCTTTCCGACGTCGTGGAACAACAGCGAGAAGAGCAGCAGATCGGGACGTTGCAGGCCCTTGAGAATCTCGCCGAAGCGACGACTCCGCTCGCGATAGAGATCTTCCAGGTTCTTGACGGTCAGGAGGGAGTGCTCGTCCACCGTGTACTTGTGAAAGAAGTCCCGGGTGACGTGGCAGCGAATCCGATCGAACTCCGGAAATATCTGTCCCAACAGTCCGATCTCGTGCATCAGGAACAGCGCCTCGTGAACGCCCTGGCGCTGGCGCAACAACCTCAGGAAGTGGTCTCGGACTTCCACCCTGACCCGAAGCTTTTCGCCGATCAGCGGCAGGTTCCTCCGGATCTGATCCAGAGCCTCTTCGCTGACCGGAACCTGGTACCTGACCGAACGGGAAAACAGTTTCAGGACGTTGAGAGGATTCTCATGAATTACTGCTTCCCGGGGAAAGGCCAGAGCGCCCTTCCTGACAACGGTGGTGGTCCAGGTCTTTTTCAGGGAGCGCCTGTGGCGTCCGACGGGAGGAAAGGCCCTTCGAACCATGGATTCGCAAAAGGCGTGAATGACCTTGGCCTTCAGAAAGTAGTCCTTCATCAGGTTTTCCACCGCCATCCAGGGAGTGTCGGCAGAGTAGCCCAGGACCTTGACCATCTCTTCCTGGGATTCGTGAGACAAGACGTTCCGGTTGCGTCCGGCCAGAACATGAAGGTAGGTCCTCAACTGCATCAGGAACCGTTGCGCCTCTCTGAGATCGTCCCACTGGGCCTGGCTCAGGAGGCCCAGCTCGATCAGACCCTGCCCCGACTCGACTCCGTACAGGAGTCGACTCAGCCAGCCGGCCACCTGCAGATCTCTCAGGCCGCCCGGGGCCTCCTTGATGTCGGGTTCCAACTGGTAGATGGTCGAGCTGAAACGCTTCTGACGTTCCTCGTAGTTGTCCACCAGAACACGCAGGAATTGCTTGCGCTGCCGCTTGAGGAGCCGTTTCACATCCCGTTGCAGGAATTGTTGATACAGGCGGGAGTCACCGGCCACCAGGCGCGTTTCCAGCAGGGCGGTAGCCAGCTCCAGGTTCTCCGGATCGAAGCGATAGCGGTTCAGCTCCAGGATCTGGTGGCCAATGTGCAGCCCCAAGTCCCAGAGCGGATGAAGCAGCCTCTTGAGGAAGGTTTCGTCCTCTTCCCGGAGCCGTCCGGCAAATAGCACGAGGATGTCGATGTCGGAATAGGGATGAAGCTGGTTTCGACTGAACCCCCCTGTCGAGAGCAACGCGATCCCGTTGCGGCCGGGGGGCAGCGCGGTCCGAGCCTCATGGTAGGCATCCTCGACCACGCCCTTGATGAGCCCGGTCATGGCCCCAAGCGTGGTCTCCACTTGCAGGTGACCGCAAAAGTCCTCTTTGAGCCGATCGATCTGCCGGTTCAGTGCTTCACGCTTCATGATTGGCAGCATTCTTTCCCAGATAAAGCCGGGAAATCAAATCATTGTTGACCGAGGGCAATCGGATTGACAGCGACCCGGGCCTGAGCTAAGCTGCGCCTGTTTCGACAACACCGACATATGGCAGGCCTGCCCCAATCCATGGACAATCCCAACTCACCAGGGGACGAGCGGCCGCGGCTCGATTCCAACGCCAGGCGGCTCTTCTGGGCCAGCTTCATCGCCTTGGTGGCCACCGCCTTCGGCTTCATCGTGCGCACTCAGGTCATCAACGAGTGGGGCGTCCAGTTCAACCTCAGCGAGACCCAGAAAGGCGAGATCTTCGGTGTGGGCCTGTGGCCCTTTGCCTTGAGTATCGTCCTGTTCAGTCTGGTGGTGGACCGAATCGGTTACGGCAAGGCCATGGCCTTCGCCTTTGTCTGCCACCTGGCCTCGGCCGTAATCACCATCCTGGCTCAGGGCTACTGGGGTCTCTATATCGGGACCTTCATCGTGGCGCTGGGCAATGGAACCGTGGAGGCTGTGGTCAATCCCGTGGTGGCCACCATGTATCCCCGGGACAAGACCAAGTGGCTCAATATCCTGCATGCGGGCTGGCCGGGTGGACTGGTTCTGGGAGGCATCTTGGCCCTCCTGATGGGCGGCGTGGACTGGCATTGGAAGGTGGCCCTGATCCTGCTTCCGACGGCAGTTTATGGACTGATGTTGCCGGGCTGCAAGTTCCCCGTGCAAGAGCGGGTCCAGGCCGGTGTTTCCTACAAGGCCATGCTCCAGGAAGCAGGCATTCTGGGAATCCTGATCGTGGTTGCCCTGATCGTCAGCGAGGTGGGCCGCGTGTTCTCCTGGCCACTGGCCGTTCAACTGGCGGTGGGTGGCGTTCTGGTGGGCGGCTACACCCTCTATGTGCGCTCCTGGGGCAGGATGATGTTCTTCTTCCTCCTGCTGCTGATGATCCCGCTGGCCACCACCGAGTTGGGTACCGATAGCTGGATCACCTCTCTCATGGCCCCCGAAATGAGCCAATTGGGGATCCATCCGGGTTGGGTGCTGGTTTACACCTCCCTCATCATGATGATTCTCCGCTTTTTCGCAGGTCCGTTCGTGTACAGGCTTTCCCCTCTGGGCCTGTTGGCCGTCAGCAGCCTGGTGGCGGCGGTCGGACTGGTAGCCCTGTCGAAATCGACCGGGATCGTCATCCTGCTGGCGGCGACCCTGTACGGGTTCGGCAAGACCTTCTTCTGGCCCACCATGTTGGGCGTCGTTGCCGAGCAGTTTCCCAGAGGAGGGGCCTTGACGCTCAACGCCATTGCAGCCGTAGGGACACTCAGCGTGGGAGTGGTCGGCGCCGCCTTTCTCGGGCACGTTCAGGACCGGGTGATCGAGCGTGAACTGCACGCGCAGAACCCTGCCCTGCATGCCCAGGTGGTGAGCCAGGAGAAGGTGAGCGTATTCGGCAGGTACCGGCCCTTGGACCAGGGAAAGCTCCAAGCGGTGAGTTCGGACGACCTCGACCTGATCGAGGAGGTGCAATCCGGCGCCAAGAAGGACGCTCTCATGACCGTGGCCATCCTGCCCCTCATCATGCTCGGGGGGTATCTCATCCTGATGGTCTACTTCAAGCGCACCGGAGGCTACCGGGCCAGGCTTCTTGCCTTGCCTGATACAAGCGAAAAAAGACAAAAGAAAAAGGAGTAATCCACGAAGGGCCACGAAGGCATTGAGGTTGACCGCGACGGGATGCCAAGGTCGCAATGGGATGGCCGATTTCTGATTGTTTCACTCTCGGATGATTCACCCGGCAGGGCGGGGGGGGGGGCGGCTTGTCAGGAACACCCCTGTTTCGCCGGGTAGAAGCCGCCCATTGTTTGGAGCGGGGACTCGGCCAAAACCCTATGCCAGTCACCGCTACCTGCTGTCGCCGCCTACGCGGCTCAACTCTTAAGCCAACCCTGTCCAATGGCTTCGCCCGGCTGACGCCCACGGCTAAGTGCTGTCGCCGCCTTGGCGGCTGTCTGGAACCCCGGGCTGACGCCCGGGAGATGATCATTGAAATAAGCATCCCGCGCCCGAGCAGTGTCTTGACTTCGGAGAGAGCGGCGAAGCCGCGGTTGACCCAGATCCGGGGAGGAAACCTCTCCTACAGACCTTCCTTATAAAGCGGCGAAGCCGCGGCAGCACTTAGCCGTGGGCGTCAGCCCATGGGAAACGTCGCCTATGGGTGTCGAGCCGCGTAGGCGGCGGCAGCAAATGCCGGTGAGCCCACGTGAAGCGCAAGCCGACGCAAGGATGTTTATTTGAAACAACGCCGTGGGCCGGGTGGCGGAACATCCGTTCAAAAGGAGGCGACCATGGCAGACTACATTCGGGTGGCCAGAGCCGATGAGATTCCGGCCGGGGAGGGCCGAACGGTTGAGGTCGAGGGAAAGAGAATTGCGGTGTTCAACGTGGATGGCAATCTCCGTGCCATCGAAGACACCTGCGTCCACCGGGGTGGCCCGCTGGGCCAAGGCCAATTGGACGGCACCGTCGTGAGCTGCCCCTGGCATTCCTGGCGATTCGATGTGGCCACGGGCGCCTGCTTGACCAACCCGCGGGTCCAGGTGGGATGTTACCCGGTCAAGATCGAAGGAGACGATATCTGGGTGAGCTGTTGAGAACCATGGTTAAGGAGAAATTTGGCGGTCTGTTGGCGGTCTTGTGTTCATGCCAATGTCATGCTAGGATCATGACATGGCTAATCTTCAAGTAAAGAACATCCCGGACGATCTTCACGAGCGCCTGCGCCGCCACGCGAGAGAGAACCACTGCACCCTGAGCGCGTCGGTACTCTCCGCACTCGAACGCGAGTTGGCAAGGTGGGAGTGGCGCAAGCACTTGGCTCAGCGCCCCAAGACCAGCCTCGGAGTAACGGCGGCAGCGTTGCTCCGGGAAGAACGTTCACACCGGGACCTGGAAATCGGGTGACCGGGTACGTAATCGATGCCTCGGTTGCGGTCGAGTACCTCCTGAGGACCTCCCTCGGACGGGCCGTAGCAGACATGATCGAGAATGCATCCCTGGCAGCGCCCGAGTTGATGGACGCGGAGGTCTTGTCGGTGTTGCGTCGCGCGGTGCTGAAGGGTCAACTTGAGGAGCCGCGGGCGTTGTTGGCTATCGATGACTTGGCCCACTGGCCGGTGGACCGAATTTCTCACCGGCACCTGGCTCGCCTGGCTTGGCAGTATCACCGCAGCGTCAGCGCCTACGATGCCTTCTATCTCGCAGCCGCCCGCACACTGGATGTTCCCGTCCTGACTGCCGACGGGAGACTTTCCAGAACCTCGGGTCTGAGAGTCGTGGTACAGCACGTCCGTATTGGGTGACTCCCGGCTCTTGCATGCCAATAGGTTCTGCCTGCCATGGCCTGCTCCCGCCAGGAACACTGTAAGAATCGGCGCATGCCTTAAACTTGCCTAAAATCACGGCCGACGGGTAAAATATGGGCGTCGGGTTTTCGCCAACCCTCACGGATCGCGGATCGTTGGCGGCGGGAAGGAACAAGACATGGACAAGCGAAAAATCAAGTTCCTGGTTGGTTCTGTGGTTATCGTGCTGGCGGTTGCCTGGCTGGGATTCAGCAGCTTCGACGAAAGTGTGGCCTATTACAAGACCGTCGACGAATTGCAGGCCATGGGGGACGAAGCCTACGGTCGCCGGATCCGGGTAGCCGGCAACGTCGTTCCCGGGAGCATCCATAAGAAAGACGAAGGCGTCCGGTTCACCCTGGAGCAAGAGGGACACAGCCTGCAAATCAGCTATGTCGGGAAGGACCTGCTGCCCGACACCTTCAAGGATGACGCCGAGGCCATGGCGGAGGGCAAGCTGCTGCCCAGCGGAGAGTTTCAGTCGACCGTGGTTCAGGCCAAATGCGCTTCCAAGTACGAGGCCACCTACAGCCAGGAGGCCCTCAAGCAGGCAGCCGGTCAAAACCAATGATCCTGCCGGGCTGGAGCGGGCAGCGAAACGCCGCGAGTTGTTCCTTCCGCCGCCTATCCTCGGGTCAATTCAACACCGAACTCCTATAGAAATCACTCCATGCAAGTCTTTTTGACCGATGTCGGACAGTTCAGCATGCTGCTGGCCTTTGGCCTGTCCTGTTATGTGCTGGTAGCGTCGCTGCTGGCAGGGAAATTCGGTCACCGCCGTCTGGCCGCCACCGGAGAAAGAGCCGCCGTCGCCGTCACCGTCCTGGTGACCATCGCCGTGATGAGCCTCTGGTATCAGCTCGTCACCAGCAACTTCCAGATCCAGTATGTCGCCTCCTCCAGCAACCAGGCCATGCCCTGGTACTACAAGCTGGGAGCCCTGTGGGGAGGACAGGAAGGGTCTCTGCTCTTCTGGTGCTGGATTCTGACTCTCTTCTCCATGGTGACGGTCCTGGTCCACCGCAAGAGAAATCCCACCCTGATGCCCTGGGTGGTGGGGGTGGTGGCCATGGTGACCACCTTCTTCCTGTTGATCAACAACTTCGTCGCCAACCCCTTCGACGCGATCGGGGTTGCGCGGGCGGGGGAAGCGCCGGTGCCCTGGAGTCCCCCCGACGGCCAGGGACTCAACCCCCTGCTGCAATACTGGGCCATGGTAATCCACCCCCCCATTCTGTACGTGGGCTACGTCGGATTCACCATCCCCTTTGCCTTCGGCATTGCCGCCTTGATCACCCGGGAACTGGATGAGGAATGGATCCGCACGACCAGGCGGTGGATGATGGTCCCCTGGCTGTTCCTGGGCACGGGAATCCTCTTGGGCGCCATGTGGGCCTACGTGGTGCTGGGCTGGGGCGGCTACTGGGGGTGGGACCCGGTGGAAAACGCCTCCCTGATGCCCTGGTTGACCGGGACGGCGTTCCTGCATTCGGTCATCATGCAGGAGCGCAAGGGGATGATGAAAGTCTGGAACATGGTCCTGATTCTGGCCACCTTCCTGCTGTGCATTCTCGGCACTTTTCTCACTCGTAGCGGGATCGTTTCCTCGGTCCACTCTTTCGCCCAGTCTCCCATCGGTCCCTTCTTCTCTTCCTTTCTCATCCTGATGACCGCCCTGTCGCTCTACTTTCTCTTCACCCGCCTGGATGAACTCAAGAGCGAGAACCGACTGGACTCGGTGGTATCCAGGGAGAGCAGCTTCCTGTTCAACAACCTGGTTCTGTTGGCGACGACCTTTGCCGTGCTGTGGGGGACCATCTTTCCGATCCTGTCGGAATGGGTCACGAACGAGAAACGAACCGTGGGGGCTCCCTTTTTCAACCAGGTCAACATCCCCATCGGGCTGTTCCTGCTTTTCCTGACCGGTGTCGGACCCTTGCTAGCCTGGAGAAAAACCTCCCTGCGCAGCTTGCGGAAAAACTTCTCCATTCCGCTGGCGGCCGGGCTGGCGGCAGGCGTGCTGTTTGTGGCCTTCGGGATGCGCCACTTCTATTCGACCGTCTGCCTCATGCTCTGCGTCTTCGTGACGGTGACGATTCTGACCGAGTTCCATCGGGGAGCCCGCGCGCGGCGCCGGCAGGGTCAGGGCTATTTGCAGTCTCTCTGGATCCTGACCTTCCGCAACACCCGGCGGCATGGCGGATATATCGTGCACGTGGCCATGGTCTTCCTGTTCGTGGGATTTGCCGGGGCCGGCTTTGACCAGGAACAGCAGCAAGCCATGGTTCCCGGAGACAAGCTGGAAATCGGCCGCTACACGCTGGAGATGAAAGAGGTCGAGAGCGCCGACAACGCCAATTACACCTCCGCCATGGCCCGCATGCAGGTCTGGAAGGAGGGGCAGGCTATATCCGAGATCAAGCCGGAACAGCGGCTTTACAAGACCAGCAAGCAACCCACCTCCGAGGTGGCCCTCCACCGGACGCTCAAGGAAGACCTTTACGTGGTCTTTGCCGGCCCCGACCAGGACGGTTCCAGGTTCATCATTCACGCTTACATCAAACCGTTGGTCGCCTGGCTTTGGATCGGAGGAGCCGTCTTTATCCTGGGGACGGTGATCTGCCTGATCCCCAACCAACACGAGCGTTCTGCTCAGAAGGTTCCACTGAAAGTCGAGGCCAAGTCTTATGCCAAGGTCTAGTGTCGGCCAACAGGCAACGGACGGACGGCTCGCGATTCCGTTCCCGGCCGGCAGCGCCGCTTCCGTCCGGTATCGCTTTCCGGCCTTGATTCTGCTTCTGGGAATCCTTCTTCCCTCGCCGGCCTCCGCGCAGATATTTTCGCCCGAGGTCAAAAAGGTTTCCGAGAACTTTGTCTGTCAGTGCAGCTGCAACCACCAACTGTCGGGCTGTGGCATGCTGCACTGCGGTTCCGCCAACCCGCTCAGAAGCGAGATCGACCAGAAGCTTCAGGCGGGAATGACGGAAGAGCAGGTCGTCGACGACTTCGTGGCCAAGTACGGTGGCGTGATTCTATCGGCCCCCACCGGAAAGGGCTTCGACCTGGTGGCTTGGACCCTGCCGGTGGTGGCTCTGCTGGCAGGAATGATGGTGCTCTATCGGGTCGTCCGGGTGTGGACCCGGCGCCAGCCGCTCCCGGCTTCGACTCCAGCCGATCCGGAGGCCATCCCGGAAGAGTATCGCAACCGGATGGAAAAGGAGTTGAAGGATTTCGACTGAGTCCCCGGTCCGCGGTCCCGCCACACCCCGAACAGACGTCATCCTTCGAGATTCGAGGTTCAACTCCCATGGTCTGGCTGGTTCTGACATGCACCCTGATCTCCCTGGCCGTGGCTTTTTACGTGTTCCGCCCGCTGGTATCCACCGCCGGCAGCCCCTTCCTGGTGGATATCGACAGCCGCGCCACCGGCCTGAAGCGCCTGCTGCGAAGGAAGGAGACCATCTACGAGAACATCAAGGACCTGGACTTCGAGTACAAGATGGGGAAACTCTCCGACGAAGACTACCAGCGACTCCATCAGGACTACCTGAGAGAAGCTTATGAGGTGGTAAGTCAGATCGAATCGATCCAGCCCGAACCGCTCGACCGGACGGACCGGCCTCAGGTGGTGGCTGTGCTGAAGAGCGGCAAGCGCCCCGGCAAATCCAAGAAGCCTTGAACCGACACCCTTCCACTCCTCCCCGTCCTTCGGGGTTCCAATCGACACACCGCCCCTACTTCCGGCCTTCCCGGGGAAAATGGCCGCGAGGGGTTCACCGAAGAAGGGCCGAGCGACTTCCATGATAGCCAGCATTCCCGGCCAATGGGGCACCAGGCATAGCAAGGAAGATCGTTGCCCGGCCCCCCGCTGCCTTGGCCTGCTTCTGATGCTCCTTTGGGTATCCGGCCTTTGCTGGCAAGCGGCCTGGGCCCAGTCCTCCGTCTCGGGACAGGTGATCAACGGGACCACCGGCCAGCCGGCAGCCAACCAGAAGGTGGAGCTTCTGACCCTGGGAGAGGGCATGAACGTCACCAAGGAAACCTTCACCGGCAAAGAGGGCCGGTTTTCCTTCGGACAGGTCGAGTTGGCCCCTTCAAGCCCTCACATCCTGCTGCGCACCATCTACCGGGGAGTCAACTATAACCGCTCGCTGTCTTCCACGGCCGAGATGGCGGATCCTCAGCTCCTGACCATCTATGAAACGGCGCCCCAGCTCAGTGATGTCGGCGTTTCCATGCCCTTCATGGTCGCCCTGGCTCACGGCAACGAGTTGCGGATCGAGCACCAATACCTCCTGACCAACAACTCCCAACCCAAGCGAACACTGGCCAATTCCCAGTCGACCTTTGAGTTCGACACTCCCGACTCTCCACTCGATCTGAAGGTGTCGGTGCTGGGCCTGGGGAGAATTCCCCTGCCTCAGCGGCCCCTCATCCGGGACGGAGGCGGTTATCGGATCAACTACCCCATGAAGCCGGGAATCAATGAAATCTGGGTCGCCTACAACGTCCGGTTTCCCAGCGACGACCGGCAACTGAAGTTTCGGCTGCTCAACGGGACCGACCACTCTCAACTGTTCGTGAAGCCGTCCGACCTTCAAGTCACGGGCACGGGGGTGGTTTCCACGGGTATCGACTCCCGGACCGAGTCCGCAACCTTCCACATCACCCAGATCGCCGAGGGAGAGTTTCTCAACCTCAGGATCGTGGGCGAGGCCCCCGAACACTCCCCTCATGACGGCCACGATCACGGCGAGGACTCCGATTTCCGGGTGGTCCGATTGCCGAACCGCGTCTATGAGCAGCGAACGCTCATCTTGGGAATCCTGGCGGCTCTGTCCCTGGCCATCATCTTCTACGCACTGGGTCAGCAATCCCGGGAGCGGCTTCACCAGCAAGCGCGAAAGCGAAAAAAGAAGCGCCCCTGACAACGGGGAGGGGACCAATAAAGACGAGTCAGCCTCCACCCTCCGGCGGATCATTCAGAGGAAAAACAGCCAATCGTTATCGTTGTGGAATTAACGACGAACCACGAATGAACACGAATTCACACGAATGCGGGTGGACTCACTCGAATGAGAAGCGGCACCAAAATGCTTCTGCAACGCTGTTACCCTGGTATGACTTAGTGTCCTTCGTAGATAACACCTCGATATCGATGTTCGCACCCCCCTATCAACACCTCATCAATCCGTTTATTGGTGTTCATTCGTGTCCATTCGTGGTTCGCCGTTTTCCTTGGTGGATGACCCTTATCGGCCCTTCGTGGATAACTCTTTTTTCTTTTGGTTCAGGTAAGTCGTTTCAGGCAAGCCGTGCCCCCGCCCCCCACGACGGGCGGATCATACGAGTGTGAAACAATCAGAAATCGACAATCCTTTCGCGACCTTGGTATCCCGTCGCGGTTCACCTCAATGCCTTAGTGGCCCTTCGTCGTTCTTCGTGTCCCTTCGTGGATTCCTCTTTTTCCTCTTTTTCTTTTGTCTTTATTCGTTTGTTTCTGGCAAGCCGGGGGCGGGAGTAAGCCGATGACTGCCGACACCGCCGTGGTGGTCGAGAACGTGGAAAAATGGTTTGGGCTCAACCCGGCCCTGGCGAATATTTCCCTGAGCGTCCCGCGGGGCGAATTCGTGGTGTTGCTGGGGCGCAACGGCGCCGGCAAGTCCACCTTGCTGCGAGTCATGGCTCGACTGGTGAGGCCCAACCGGGGCCGGGTGCGGATCTGCGGCGTGGAAATTGACCAGGACCCCGAGCGCGGGAGGGAACGCATCGGCCTGGTGGCCCACCAGACCTTTCTCTACCCCGGCTTGACCGCCAGAGAAAACCTGCGGCTGCACGCCCGCTTGCACGGACTCGAGGGAGCGGCCCAACGGGTTGCCGCCGCCCTGAGCGAGGCGGGGTTGAACCTGAGCGCCGACCGTCCCGTACGCGGCTTCTCTCGCGGAATGCAGCAGCGCCTGGCCATTGCCCGAGCCACTCTGCATGAGCCCGAGCTGGTGCTGTTGGATGAACCCTTCACCGGCCTCGACCTTGAAGCGGCCGAACTGCTCTCGGAGAGGTTGCGGCAATGGGCGGCAGCCGGGCGCACCATCGTCATGGCCACTCACAACCTGGAGCAGGGTCTGCAGGGGGTCAGCCGCTGGATCCTTCTGGACCGCGGCCGCATTGTGACGGAATGGACCGGCGATTCTGCGGCGGTTCGCGGCCGCTACCGGCGGTTTCTACAAGCATCGCCGCTCGGCTCCGGGAGCCTGAGGAACTGAGCCCAGGGGGTTGAATGCGGGAGATCGGCCGCAACCCGATTACTTCGAATTGGGAGCATCGCCGGCAGAGTGAGGCGCGAGCGTGAAGTTCTGGAGCCAGACGGCGGCAATTCTGACGAAGGACCTTCTGACCGAGTACAGGACCAAGGATGTCCTGGCCTCGATGCTGCTTTTCGGGCTCCTGGTCATCCTGATGTTCCACTTCGCTTTCGAGCCGGATTCGGAGGAGATCCGGAAGTTCGGGCCGGGGCTCCTGTGGATGACCTTCATTTTCGCGGGACTCCTGGGCATGAACCGATCCTTCGTAGGCGAAAAGGAAAATGACGCCCTGGAGGGATTGATGTTGTCTCCGGTGAACTGGAGCAGCATCTACCTGGGAAAGATGCTGGCCAACCTGCTCTTGCTGCTGCTGGCGGAGGCCATCATTCTCTGCCTGTTCTCCCTCCTCTTCAACTACGCCATCTGGCCCAGGATCGGCTGGATGGCGGCCATCACCTTCCTGGGAACTCTCGGCTTTGCCTCGGTGGGCACCCTGCTGGCCGCGGTTTCCGCCAACACCCGCATGAGCGAGGTCATGCTGCCGGTGCTGCTGGTGCCCCTGGTCCTGCCGGTGATCCTGAGCGTGGTCCTGGCTACGGCCGCCAATTTCGCCCAACCCGCGGAGGAACCGGTGATGTTTTTCTGGATGCAGGTGCTGGCGGCCTACGACATCATCTTCGTGACCCTTCCCCTGATGACCTTCGACTACGTCCTCGAGAAATGAGGTTCTTGGCGCTCGGCTCCATATTTGGGTAATATGTCCCGATTATTCGGTCGGCTCCAACACGGGAGCGGAGAGACCCGATGGAAGGCTTGCAAAAACGACTTGGACTGCTGGCCCTGCTGGCCATGGTGGCGGCGCTGTACGCCATCTTCGTGCTGGCGCCGGTGGAACTCACCATGGGGGTGGTGCAGAAGATCTTCTACTTCCACGTCGCCGCCGCCTGGGTGGGCTTCCTGGCCATCTACCTGGTATGCTTCTGCAGCCTCCGCTTCTTGCGGAAACGCGACCGCCAGTGGGACATTCGGGCAGCCTCGGCGGCCGAGGTGGGTGCGGTCTTCCTGACCCTCAACCTCGTCAGCGGACCCATCTGGGCCAAGCCTGTCTGGGGGATCTGGTGGACGTGGGATGCCCGGCTCACCACCACCTTCGTTCTCTGGTTGATCTACATGGGCTACCTGATGCTGCGCCGGCTGGTGGACTCACCGGAGCAGCGGGCGAGATTGAGCGCCGTGGTCAGTATCTTCGGAGCCGTGAACGCCTTGATCGTCTACATGGCCAACCGCTGGTGGCGGACTCAGCACCCCCAGCCGGTGATCGCCGGCGGCGAGGACTCCGGCTTGCATCCGGATATGCTGTTGGCCCTGTTGGTGACTGTGCTGGCATTTACTTTGCTCTTTTTTTGCCTCTGGAAAATGGGGTGCGACCTGGAAAGGAGCCGGGAATCCGTCGAGAGTCTCCGGCGGACCGCCCAGCGCCACCTGAGGGAGGTCCGATGAATCACTACCTGCTGGCGGCTTACGGGATCATGTGGCTCATCCTCTTCGGATATGTCTTCAGTATCGGCCAACGCCAAGTCCGGTTGCAGCAGGAGCTGGCCCGGCTGCGGGAAGCCCTGGACAAGACGGGAGAAGAGTAACCTCCATCCGTACGATTGGAGCGCATTCGAAAATGAACCATTCGGCCGGCCTGAAGATCGATGTCCAGGAGCGGGGAGCCCGGGGGCAAAGCCTGGATCGCCGCCTGTTCCTGCAACTGCAGGTCTTCGGCAACTGCGCCGGTTCCGCACCGGTCATTCGAGTCCTGGAGCAGAGCTCCCACGACCTGGTCCTCTATCAGGACCTGAACGACCCCAGGGGCATTGCCGTGCTGGGCATGAGCGAGGATCCCGCCTATTTCGTGACGGGATGGCGGGAACTGTTGAACTCCCCACCGTTGGCGGGACTGTCGCCCAAGCCCGAGCTGACCATGCTGGGGAGAACCTATGCCTCGGGGTTCGAGCCCGATCTGGAGCACTGGCTGCTGCACAAAACTCGCAGAACGGTGCTCAATCCGGACTGGCCCTGGGCCATCTGGTACCCTCTCAGGCGTTCCGGGGCCTTTGCCAGTCTGGAGCCGGCCCAACAGAGCGCCATCCTGCGCGAGCACGCCACCATCGGAAGGGCCTATGGAGAGGCCGACCTGGCTCACGACGTCCGTCTGGCCTGTCACGGGCTGGACAAGAACGACAACGACTTCGTGATCGGCCTGATCGGCCGTGATCTCCATCCCCTCTCTCACGTCGTGCAGTCCATGCGAAAGACCCGCCAGACCTCCCAATACATTGAATCCCTGGGACCCTTCTTCATCGGCAGGACCCTTTGGCAGAGTCCCCTGCCTTCCGCGGAGTGACTGCCTCACCCCCACTGGATTCTTCCCCGGCCCCCGGCCCCGGAATGAGCAGGGACAGAGCATCGGGCTGAATCGTCAACGACTGCGGCAAGCAGCCCATCAACTCACCGTCAACCTGGACTCCGATTTCCGGGCTGCCCTTGACCAGGACGGAGCGGGTGCGGAACTGGAGCACGTCCGAAAGGCGATGGTGCCTCCGGCGAAGCACATTCCAGAAATAATGGGGGAAACGCCATCGGCTCCTGGTCTGAAACAGGCACACCTGGAAATCTTCCGAAAAAAGGTCCGCCTGGCCGGCAATCTGAAACCCGCCGCCATAGTTCCTCGCTCTGCCGATCACCGCAAAGGTGGCTCGCCGGGATTCTCCCTCTGCCTGAACCTCGAATGGCGTAAAGGGGTAGCTCAGGAGCTGCCGCAAACCCGCCATCCAGAAGGCCCCCTGTCCCAGGAGCGTTTTCAGGCCTCCATGCACCGAACCCAGAACGGCGGCGTCCACTCCGATACCGGCCATTAGCACGAAGGGACGGCTGCCGACCCTGCCCAGAGCAATGCGACGAATCGGACCGGTCCGGAGCACCCCGACCGCATCGGCCCAATCCAGGGGCAGGCCGATTTCTTTCGCCAGGACATTGGCCGTACCGGCCGGGATCACCATCAAGGGAACCCGGGACCCCGCCATGCCGCCGACGACCTCGTTGACGGTGCCGTCTCCCCCCCATGCGATGATCAGGTCGCAACCCCTCTGCAAGGCCGAACGCGCCAGGCTGGTGGCATGGTGGGAGTCGGCCGTCGGGTGGACCTCCACCGCGAACCCGAATGAGCGAATGTGTTCCAATACCGCCCGAAGCTTGCGGGCCGGCCGCCACCGCAGCCGCCGGGCCGTGGGGTTGTAGATCAGAGCCGCTTTCGAAAAACGCACGGGCGGCGCATGACCGGCCGGCGGACTTCCCGATTGGTCTGTTTTCAATTCCAGTTCCCCTGAGGATCAGGAAGACCCACACCCGAAACGAAGCCTGCCGGAATTGTGGCCGGGTGCAGTTGCATGGAACAACCGAGGGACAGGCCGGCAGGATCGATAGAAGGAACCCGGAGAGGTCAGGGGGCAAAGCCGCCAGCCAACTCGAAGGCATGGGCCGTGTTCAGAACCACCTGCTCGTCAAAGTGTTTTCCCAGGAGCTGAATCCCGACCGGCATGCCGTCGGGCGTCAGGCCGCAGGGAAGTGATATGCCGGGAATGCCGACGAGGTTGGCGGTAATGGTGAAGATGTCCGAAAGGTACATGGCCAGCGGATCGGCGGTCTTCTCGCCCAGTCGAAAAGGAGGAGTGGGAGAGGTGGGTGAAATCAGGAGGTCCACCTTTTGGAAGGCGGCTTCAAAGTCCCGCTTGATCAACGTTCTCACCTGCTGTGCCTTCAGGTAATAGGCGTCGTAGTAGCCCGAGCTCAAGACGAAGGTTCCCAGCATGATCCGCCGCTTGACCTCGGCGCCGAATCCGGCGTCCCTGGTCTCACGGTACATGCTGGAAAGATCGCCCTGTCCGGGAATCCGCAGCCCGTAACGTACTCCGTCATAGCGGGCCAGATTGGAACTGGCTTCGGCCATGGCAATCACGTAGTAGGTGGCAATGGCGTAATCGGTGTGGGGCAGATCCACCTCGATCAGGTGGCACCCCAGGTCCTCAAGCAGCTTCAGACCTGCTTCGATCCTGGTGCGGACCGGCTCGGAGATGCCGCTCTTCCGGTACTCTCGGGGCATTCCAATTTTCAGGCCTTCAATCGGTCGACCCAGCCCGCCCGCGTAGTCCGGCACATCCACGGCCAGGGAGGTGGCGTCGCGCGGGTCCTTGCCGGAGATCACCGTGAGGATCCTGGCCACGTCCTCGACGCCATGAGCAAGGGGACCGATCTGGTCCAGAGAGGATCCGAAGGCCACCATCCCGTAGCGCGATACTCGGCTGTAGGTGGGCTTCATCCCGACGACACCGCAAAACGACGCCGGTTGGCGAATGGAGCCTCCGGTGTCGGTGCCCAGAGCCGCTACCGCCATGTCGGCGCCTACGGCCGCGGCCGACCCGCCACTGGAACCGCCGGGAACGTAGTCGGGGCGGTGGGGATTCCGGGTCGGGTGGAAGGCGGAGTTCTCGGTGGACGAGCCCATGGCGTACTCGTCCAGGTTGGCCTTCCCAAGAAACACTGCCCCGGCGGATGCCAGCCGGTCAATGACGGTGGCGTTGTAGGGAGCGACATAGTTTTCCAGGTTCCTGGACCCGCAAGTACAGCGCAGACCGCGGATCAGGAGGTTGTCCTTGATGGCCATCGGCAGACCGGCCAACTCCGGCAGCGGCTCTCCGGCCCGCTTCATTCGATCGATCCGCCCGGCCTGGTCGAGCGCGAAGTCGTTGTCGTAATGAAGGAAGGCCCTAACCTTGGGATTTTGCTCTCGGATGCGATCCTGGAAGGCCCGGCAAATCTCCACGGCAGAAGCTTCGCCGCGCTCGATCAGCTCCTTGATTTTCCTGGCGGTCAGTCTCGTGAAGTCCATGAACACCTTCAGGCCGAAGGGTTGAAGTGGAGGGAGGACCGGGTTACTTCTCCGAGATCACTTTCGGCACCTTGAAGTGACCCGACCCGGTTGCGGGACCATTGCCCAACGACTGTTCCTGGGAAAATCCTGCCCGGGACCGGTCGGCTCGCCAGCTATAGTTCTGCTCCGAAGTGTGGACCACCTGCGCGGTGGGTTCGATACCGCTGGTATCCAGTCGGTTGAGCTGCTCCACATACTCCAGAATGGAATTCATCTGTCCGATGAGTTCCCGCTTTTCCTCTTCGGTCACCGCCAACTGGGCCAACCTGGCGATGTAGTCAACCCGGGCGCCATCGATCTTCATGGCAGTTTCCTCATTTTCCGCGATCCAGACAGGCCGTGGCAGCCGCCTGAATCCGGGCTCGGAGCTCCTCGTCGGCGATCCCTTGAAGGGGAAGGTCGACTGGAGTCGAGGTTCTCTTGGGAGGCGCTGGAGGAGTTTGGCGCGGCGCTTGCTCCACCGTGGAGTCGATCCTGAACTCCACCCGGGTGATGCCGGCCCCGAGCACCTGGTTGAGCCGGCTCACGATCTCCCCCCGGAGAGAGCTCAATTGCCGCTTCCAGGCGGACGAGGGTACCAGAACCACCAGCTTGGATCGAGTGATTTTGACCGGTCGGGTGCGTCGGGCCAGGTGCTCGCCCACGATCTCCTTCCAAAGGCCCGCCGCCACCTGCTCCGGCCAGGGACCGTCGGCCGCGTATTGACGGAAGAGATCGGGGAGCAAGCTCGCGAGCGGTTTCATATACTTCCGTCAGTGCTTGATGGCTTCCCAGTAGGAAACGAACTCGAACTCGGGGCTGTTGGAAGGATTGTGGCAGGTCACACAGGAATTCGGCCCCAGCGGTTCCATCTTGACTACGGTCGGCTGCTGACTGTGTTCCCGCCCCTGACCGTGACAGGCTTCACACTGGACATTGGCCAGGTGGGCGGTGCGATAGAGGTCTTCGAATCCTCCCGGCTGCCCCGAACCGGTCACGTGGCAGATGACACACTGGGTATCGAATTCCTTCCGTTCCCTGATAAGAATGTCGATGGCATGGGCGTGGGCCGAGCCTTCCCAAACCTGAAAGGCATCCGCATGGCAGGTACCGCAGGTTTGAGAGGTTACAAAATCGGAATCGGCGTGATCCTGGTGGCTGCCGTGACTGTGGCCGTGGGCGTGGTCGTGCTCGTGACCGTGGGCCTGGGCGGTTTGTAGAGCCATCTCGGTCTGTCTGGCCGAGATGTCGGCTTTGGCTTTCACCATAAAGGCGGCCATATCGGCGTCATCGGCCACTCGCCGGCTCAAGCGGTGATTCAAGGGTTGTACTGCCGGCCGGCCCAACTTCAGGGAAAAGCGCAACTCTCCCAGGCTCTTGGCTTCGTCTTCGGCGTAGACGATGGTGGACCGGCTCACCTTGATGGGAGGCATTGCCGATTGATGCTCGAATCCGTTGAGAATCATGTCGATGCCCTTGTGGTCGATGGCCAACTGGATGGCATCGCCAAGGGGCATGCAGGCCAATGCAATCACGTAGTCACACTTCTCTCTCAACTCCGGCAACCATTTCCCGGCGCTGTCGGACGGATTTTCCCAGCGGTATTCCGCCTCACTCTTGGAAGAGTGATTCCCCGACGCAAACCCGATGAAGCCGACCCGGAAAGCGGGGGCGGAAGCCGACGCGGACATCGTCTTGATCAGGTAGGGATCGAGCAGCGGATCTCCGGATTGGGCGGAAAGCAGGTTGGCGGAAATAAACCGCCCGTTCTTCCTGAGAGCCAGCCCCAGGGCTTGAAGTTCCCCGACGTCGTTGCCCCCGATATTGAAGACGTCGATTCCCAGCAGCTCCATCCCCTTCCAGAGCCACTCGTTCTTGACCGCTCGATCGGGGCCCAACCGCTGCATGAAGTTGCCGATCTCCACCTGGAGGGCCGGACGGGTCGGGAATTCCCTGGCCCTTTCCCGGATGACGTTTGCTCGGCGAGCCAGACCGCCCGCCGGATTACGCGGTCAGCCGCAGGGTTCGAGATTCCCCCGAACATTTCCGGTAAAATAGATGCTGAAGTCGAAGTCGGAACTCTGGAGCTGCGGCGCCGATCGGACCTGTCCAATGACCGCCAGCACCAGCAACAAGAGGCCGGCGCCATAGCGCAAACACCTCTCAATCAATGGAAACATCCTCCTCGCAGGCAGAGCCGCACCGGGTGGCTGGAACCACGGAATGGACCTGTTCTATCATACCGCCCGGAAGTTTGTAAACGGGACCGTTCCGGGCAGGACCGGCAGGGGAATTGTCAGCCCGGGCACTCGATGCAGACTGCGTTCGGGAAGCCTTTCTAGGACTTCACATGCCCGCCGGACCTGGTTCCCTTTCCCCACGCCTGATTCTAGCATCGGCCTCGCCCAGAAGACAGGAGCTGATGAAGCTGCTCCGATTCGACTTCGAAGTCAGGACGAGCGGCGTCCCGGAGGAACCTCGACGGGGTGAGTCTCCAGACCGGCTGGTGATGCGCCTGGCTCGATCCAAGGCCGAAGCCATCCGCGACGCCCGCCCCGACGCCTGGGTGGTAGGAGCCGATACGGTGGTGGTCTGCGGCTCCGAGATTCTGGGAAAGCCCGCATCATTGGAGGTGGCGGCCGAGATGCTGCAGAAACTGAGCGGCCGCACCCACGAGGTGCTGACGGGCATCTGCATCCGGCACCTGCAACTCCGGCAGACCAGCTACGTCGAAACCACCGTTCGCTTCGCGGCACTTTCCAGTCGAGACATCCAGGAATACCTGGCCACCGGTGAGCCCCTGGGCAAGGCCGGAGCCTATGCAATTCAGGGATACGGCTCCCGATTCATTCAGGGCATTCGCGGCTGCTACTTCAACGTCGTCGGCCTGCCCCTGGCCCACCTCCACCGGACGCTCATGCAAATGGGGTTCCCGGCAAATGGATAATTTCTGCCTCCAGGCGCTGGTGCGGGAACTCGGGGAGTTGCTGCCAAAGACCAGGATTCGAAAGGTGAGGCAGCTCGATGAGCGGCAATTTCTCTTCTCGCTGCATCGTCCCTGCCCTTTCGACCTGATGGTGGTGCTGGAACAGCGACTCCCATGCCTGTTCCTGCGGCCCAAGCAACCATCGACAGGACACACCGCCGTTCCCAGCGACTGGATACTTTCGATTCGGAGCCATCTGGTGGGGGCCACCATCGTTGCGATTGAAAAGGAGCTGGAGGATCGGGTGGTCGCTCTCGTGGTCGAGGATGGGCGGTGGCCCCATTCGCCAAGAACCCTCCGGTTGCGCCTGGAACTGATTCCCCTGCGGGCCAATGCCTTCCTGGAGGACGCCCAGGGCCGGGTTCTACGGGCCTTCAGACCCCACCAGCCCGCCGCCGGACCCGTTTCGGGCCCTGGGCCTGGCCTGGATAACCTCAATAGCCAAGCGTTCCATGACCTGATCCTGGATGCCGGCCGGGAGTCCGAACGGAAGGGTCCCGGGACTGCCCGCACCCGCCGGCCCCGCCAGGGAATCCGGGGTCTGAGTCCCCTCTTCCTTCGAGAGTTTGCCTACCGATCCAAGCCGGATTCGGAGGGGTCGTGGGGCCACTTCCAGGAGTTCATTCAGCAGCTGCGGGAGGGTCCCTCGAGTCCCCGGATTTACCCGCCCGGCAAAGACAGCCAGCCCTGGATCTGCTCTCCTTTTCCGCTGGCACATCTGCAGGATTCTCCCCATCGGGAATTTCCCGACATGAACGCCGCCGTGGCCGAGACCTGCCGGCTTTTTCAGGATCGGCAACGACGGCTCCAACGGCGTCAAGCCCGGCTCTCACCGCTCCGCCAGCGAAGCCGGAAGCTGACCCGGTTGCTGAAAGACCTGCAATCCGACCTGGAAAGAAATCGCCAGGCCCAGCGTTTCAAGAAATACAGCGACCTGCTGCTGGCCCAGGCCACCGGGTTGGCCGCGGGCCGTTCATCCGTGCGGCTTCCGGACTTGTTTCAGCCGGGTCAGCCCGAGGTGACCATTCCCCTGGAACCCCGGCTCACGGCGCTCCAGAATGCTTCCCGCTATGCTCGGCAATTCCAGAAGTCGAGCCGGGCCATTCCCAGGATTCTGACTCGCCTGGAAGCGCTACGGGCTGAGATGGAGACCCTGGAAAAGCAGCAGGAGCAGCCGGACCCGGAAACCCTTCGGCCGGAACCGGAGCCGCCGCCCCCACGACCGAACCCAACCCCTTCGGCGATGCCGGCCGGGGCCAAGCGCCGCCACACTTCAAGGGAAGGCGGAACACCGGAGACTTCGAAGCTGGCTCGCCGGTTTGTCTCGTCGGAAGGGTTGGCCATTCTGGTGGGCAAGGGAAACCGGCAAAACGACGCCCTGACGACCAAGGTGGCCCACGCCCACGACTTCTGGCTGCATGTGGCCGGGTATTCAGGATCCCACGTGGTGCTGCGAAATCCCGAGAAGCGGCCGGCCCCCTCGCGGCTTTCGCTGCTGGAAGCGGCCCAGTTGGCCGCCTACTTCAGCCAGGCCCGCAACGCTCCCAGGGTTGAAGTGCACTATACGCAGAAGAGATTCGTGGCCAAGCCCAAAGGCGGGAAGCCCGGTCTCGTCCGGCTCAGGCGCTACCAGTCGGTTGCCGTCCAGCCCGGTATCCCCGACCTGCCTGAAACAAACGAAAAAAGACAAAAGAAAAAGAGCGATCCACGAAGGGACACGAAGAACGACGAAGGGACACTAAGGGATTGTCAAATTGGGATTTAAGGCGACCATCCGGCCAGTTCGTTTGCGCCGGCTCTCCCTTGAAGGGCAATCGTGACGAAAGCGGCCCACCCGGGAGCGCGGGCGTCCCGCCCGCATCCTCTGCCTTGGGTTGTAGCTCGGTTTCCCTGCGATGGCGCACCCGTCCACCCTGCCGGTGGGAACCGCATGGGCCCGGCCCAAGCAGAGCCCGGACGTCTTTGCCGGTCGATCCGCGTCGAGGAAATGGGCGAGGCTTTGCCAGTGTTGTGCGGGCGGGACGCCCGCGCTCCCGGGTGGGCTTCCTCCCATGACGTCGGGATTTCAAGGTCACGGTATCGCAGAAGCATTCGGGCGCCGTTGGTCATCGAAGCAGGTCCATCCCTATTCGTGTTCATTCGTGTCCATTGGTGGTTCGTCTTCAATAATGATCGGCAGTTTCTTCCTCGAATGATCCGCCCCGTCGTGGGGGGCGGGGGCCCGGCTTGCCTGAAACAAAAGAAAGCGGTATGACGTTGAGAGCGCTGGCTGAAAGGACGGGGCTTGCCAACGGGTATCTCTCCGAAATCGAACGAGGTCTCAAGACCGGCTCCGTGAAGGCCTTGCACCGCATTGCGGCAGCACTGGACACAAGGATCGACACCCTCGTGGATTGATGGGGCGCTTGGCCCGCATTTATTGCTGACCGTCCAGCCAGGGAATCTTGAAGTTCAGGGACTGAAGCTTGTTCTCCAGCTCCTTGCGCTCTCGGTTTGGCTTGAGCCGGGAGCCGTCATAGTTGAGAAGCCCGAATTGAGCGGCCAGCTCCTTGGCCTCCTCGGGCCGGTCGGCGGCCAGCATGCGGATAATCTGCTGCTCCCGGCGGGACAGGGCGGTGGAATGAAAGCGGTAGTCCTGGAAGGCTTCCCAGGTAATGGGGCACCAGCGGCTGAGAAATTGCTCGCCGATGACGATAGCGTAGCTGCGGATCTCCCACTGGGCGTGGGCATCCATTCTCAGGGCCAGGAAATGCAACAAGTTGTGGAGATCGATCTTCCAGTAGGCCTCGGTATAGGTTGAGAGCGGAAGGTCCTTGCGCGCCTGCTCTCTGGCGACCCCGGCCTCGAGTCGTTCCCGGTAGAGCCGGCGGCTGTCGCGAATCAGAGTTGCTTCTCTTTCGGAAAGCTCCGAGCCGAGCTCCCGAGTCAGGAATCCCGTGCTACCCTGCCGGTTGCCCCGGGATTGCTCCCGCCACTGGTCGTCGTCGGTCAATTGAGCCGAGTCGATAGCCTCGGAATAGCGGGTCGAGTACTCGTTGACACTGGCTGTTCGGTGGCGAATCCACTGGCGCCAGCAGTCCATCGGCACCCGTACATGCAGCTTGATCTCGCACATCTCGAAGGGAGTGGTGTGCTGGTGCCGCATCAAGTATCGAATCAGGCCGCGGTCCTGGTGGACCTTCTTGGTTCCCTTGCCGTAGGACACCCGGGCGGCTTGCACGATGGACTCGTCCGAACCCATGTAGTCAATCAATCGGATGAAGCCGTCATTGAGGACCCTGAAGGGAACCCCCAGAATTTCATCCAGCGCAGGAACGTTGAGGCGCTCGATCTTGCCGCTGCCTTCCATAAGGAGTCGTAACCTCGAGGAAAGGATTCTCCCGCTGACGGCGGGAATGGCCTGGCGCCAAGGAGATGGGGTTGTCCGGGGTCGGGGTTGACGGAGGGAGAAGACCGGGAATCGGGCTGCGCCGGCGGGCCGGCTCGGGGGCCGATCAGGGCAGATCGGTCGATCCCATCAGAAACTGGTCCACGCCGCGAGCGGCCCGGCGGCCTTCGGCGATGGCCCAGACCACCAGTGACTGTCCTCGCCGCATGTCACCGGCCGCAAAGACTCCCGGCAGGCTACTCATGTAGTTGCCGTCCGCCTCCACGTTGCCGCGAGCGTCCAGCTTGACCCCCAGTTGTTTCAGCATGCCGTCGGACTCCGGTCCAAGGAATCCCATCGCCAGCAACACCAGCTCGGTCTCTACCTCAAACTCGCTTCCCGGCACTTCCCGCATGGGCCGGCGTCCGTTGTCGTTGGGTTCTCCGAATTCGACCCGAACTGCATGCAGCTTCTCCACCCGACCGTTGGAGCCGCTAAACTGCTTGGTGCTGACGCTCCAGTCCCGAAAGCCGCCCTCTTCGTGGGAAGAGGAGGTTCTCAGGATCATCGGCCAGTAGGGCCACGGCATGGAGGGAGTCCGTTCAGCCGGAGGTTTGGGCAGAAGCTCCCAGGAGTACACCGAGCGGGCTCCCTGCCTGAGAGCCGTACCGTGGCAGTCCGAACCCGTATCCCCGCCGCCCAGGATGATCACCCGTTTGCCCTTGGCGGTGATGGCTTTTCCCGGAATCTTCCGGTCCCCGGCCACCCGCCGGTTCTGCTGCGGCAGGTAATCCATGGCCAGATGGATGCCGTCCAGCTCCCGGCCCGGCAGGGGCAGATCGCGGGCCTTGGTGGCCCCGCCCGCCAGAACCAGAGCATCGAAGTCGCGCCTCAGATCCTCCACCGCCACGTTGAATCCGACGTTGGCCCCGGTCTTGAAGACGACCCCCTCATCCCGCATCAGATCGAGGCGGCGGCTCACTACCCACTTTTCCAGCTTGAAATCCGGAATCCCATAGGTCAGCAGCCCCCCGATGCGGTCGGCTCGTTCCAACACGGTGACCCGGTGGCCCACCTTGTTCAACTGGTCCGCACAGGCCAGACCGGCCGGGCCCGAACCCACCACGGCCACCCTTTTCCCGGTACGAACGGTGGGAGGCACGGGTTTGATCCAGCCCTCGCGGAAGGCGTGCTCGATGATGCTGATTTCGATCTGCTTGATGGTGACCGGATCGTCGTTGATTCCGAGCACACAGGCCGCTTCGCAGGGCGCCGGACAGACCCACCCGGTAAATTCGGGGAAGTTGTTGGTCTTGTGCAGTACCTGGATCGCTTCCCGCCAGCGGTTTTGATAAACCAGGTCGTTCCAATCCGGAATAATGTTCCCCAGAGGACAGCCGGTGTGGCAGAAGGGAATGCCGCAATCCATGCACCGCGCCCCCTGGCTCTGCACCAGGGAGTCGGCAGGTTCCCGGTACACCTGGAACCAGTCCTTGAGGCGGTCCTCGACGGGTCGGCGGGGGGCCATCTTCCGGCCGATTTCCATGAAGCCCGTTACTTTTCCCATGGCTTCTCCGCCCCGGAGACAGTGAAAGGGGACCCTGGGGCCAACTCCGAATCCAAGCCGGAACCGCGGGGTTCCGGTTTGTTTTGCCGGTGACCGGGCTAACGCGACAGGGCCGGGGTTTTGTCGCGGTCGGCCGCCGCGGCCCTGGCCTTTTCCAACTCCTGAAGGACTCTCCGGTAATCTACGGGCATGACCTTCAGGAACTTGGGCAGCAGAGCCTCCCAGTTCCGCAACACTCTTTCCGCGACCGCACTCCCGGTGAAACCCCGGTGCCGGGAGATCATTCCCTTGAGCATCTCCACGTCGGCAGACTCCACCACCGGTTCAAGATCCACCATGCTGGGGTTGCAGTTCTGCCTGAAGAGGCCCGACTCGTCGAGCACGAAGGCGACGCCTCCGCTCATTCCGGCGGCAAAGTTGCGCCCGGTCTTGCCGAGCACCACCGCCACTCCGCCGGTCATGTACTCGCACCCATGGTCCCCCACCCCTTCCACGACCGCGCGGGCGCCGCTGTTGCGCACTGCAAATCGCTCGCCGGCCACCCCCCGGAAGTAGGCTTGCCCCCCGGTGGCGCCGTAGAGCACCACGTTTCCGATCAGGATGTTGTCTTCGGCCTTGAAGGTCCTCTCTCTCGGGGGAAACACGATCAACTTGCCACCCGACAACCCCTTGCCGATGTAGTCGTTGGCGTCCCCTTCCAGCCTGAAGGTAATGCCGGCCGCCAGAAAAGCCCCGAAGCTTTGCCCGGCCGACCCGCGAAAATCCACCTGAATGGAATCGTCGGGAAGCCCCGAGTTGCCGTGGCGCTCGGCCAGGGCGGAACTCAGCATGGTACCCACGGTGCGCTGGGAGTTCCTGATGGGGTAGCCGAGGGAAATCCGGGTTCCCTTCTCCAGGGATTCCCGGCAATCGGCGATCAACTGATGGTCCAGGGCCTTCTCCAAGCCGTGGTCCTGTTCCTGGACCTTGTGGGTGGCGACCCGCTCCGGAACCTGAGGCCTGTAGAAGATGCGGGTGAAGTCCAGCCCCATCGCCTTCCAGTGCTCGACCGCGTCGGTCACGTCCAGGCGATCCGACCGTCCCACCATCTCCTCCACCTTGCGAAAGCCCATTTCCGCCATGATCTCCCGCAGTTCCTCGGCCACGAAGGTGAAGAAGTTGATGACATACTCGGGCTTGCCGGCGAACTTGCGGCGCAGCACCGGATCCTGGGTGGCGACGCCCACCGGACAGGTGTTGAGATGGCACTTGCGCATCATGATGCACCCGGAAGCCACCAGCGGCGCCGTGGCGCAGCCGAACTCCTCGGCGCCCAGCAGGATGGCCACCGCCACGTCCCGGCCCGTCTTGAGCTGGCCATCGGTCTGAACCACGATGCGGCCCCTCAGGTCGTTGAGCACCAACGTTTGCTGGGTTTCCGCCAGGCCCAGTTCCCAGGGGACGCCGGCATGCTTGATGGAGGTCTGCGGAGAAGCGCCGGTACCTCCGTCGTGTCCGCTGATGAGGACCACGTCGGAATGGGCCTTCGAGACCCCCGCCGCCACCGTGCCCACTCCCACCTCGGCCACCAATTTCACCGAAATCCTGGCCCGAGGATTGGAGTTCTTGAGATCGTGAATCAATTGGGCCAGATCCTCGATGGAGTAAATGTCGTGGTGGGGCGGAGGCGATATCAGCGAAACTCCCGGAGTGGAGTGGCGCACCCGGGCGATCACCTTGTCCACCTTGTGTCCGGGCAACTGGCCCCCTTCTCCCGGCTTGGCCCCCTGGGCCATCTTGATCTGCAGTTCCTCCGAGTTGACCAGGTACTCCACCGTCACTCCAAAGCGCCCCGAAGCCACCTGCTTGATGGCGCTGCGACGCCAGTCCCCGTTGGGATCGCGGACGTAGCGGGCCGGATCCTCGCCTCCCTCGCCCGTGTTGCTCTTGGCCCCGATACGGTTCATGGCGATGGCCAGGTTCTCGTGGGCTTCCTTGCTGATGGATCCAAAGGACATGGCCCCGGTAGCGAACCGCTGCACGATCTCGGAGGCAGGCTCGACCTCATCCAGAGGAACAGAATTGCCCTTCTTGAGCTTGAACATTCCCCTGAGCGTACACAGGTTCCGGCTCTGGTCATTGATCAAGGTGGAGTACTGCTTGAACAGGCGGTAGTCGCCGTGACGGGTGGCTACCTGCAGCTTGGCCACCGATTCGGGGTTGAACAGGTGGAACTCGCCATCGCGCCGCCATTGATACTGTCCCCCCACATTCAACAAGGGTTTCCGAGACTGCGCCTGGGGGAAACCCTGACGGTGACGCGCGATGGCCTCCCGTCCCAGAACTTCCAGGCCGATGCCCTCGACGCGGGAGGCGGTGCCGGTGAAGTGGCGTTCGACCAGATGCGAGTTCAGCCCGATGGCTTCGAAAATCTGAGCGCCCCGATAGCTCTGGATGGTGGAGATCCCCATCTTGGCAATGATCTTGAGCAGGGCCTTGTTGATGGACTTGAGGTAGTTCTTGAAGGCAAGTTCTTCGGTGACCTCGGTACCAAAGAGCTTCTGGGTCACCATGTCGGCCAAGGTCCGGAAGGCCAGGTAGGGGTTTACCGCCCCGGCACCGTAGCCGATCAGGAGCGCAAAGTGCATGACCTCCCGAGCCTCGCCGGTTTCCACAACGATGCCGACCTTGGTCCGGGTGCCTTCCCGAACCAGGTGGTGGTGGACGGCCGAAGTCGCCAGCAGGGCCGGGATGGGCACCTTTTCGGCATCGACCCCGCGATCGGAGAGAATGATGATGTTGTGCCCCCGGCCAACCGCCTGGGATGCCTGGCGGCAGAGTGCCTCCAGGGCGGTCTCCAACCCGCCCTCTCCGTCGCCTCCGGGGAAATGCATCTTCAAGGTCTTGGCGCTGAAGTCCTTGACCGAGGCGTGCCGGATTCGGCCGAGCTCACGGTCGGTCAGAACGGGGCGCTGCAATTTGAGCAGGCGCGCATGTCTGGGAGTTTCGTCCAGGAGATTCTGCTCGCTACCGATATAGCTTTCGACCGACATCACCATCTCTTCCCGGATGGAATCGATGGGCGGGTTGGTCACCTGGGCGAAGAGCTGCTTGAAGTAGTTGTAGAGCAGCGGCGACTTGTTGGAGAGAACCGCCAGGGGCGTATCCGTTCCCATGGAACCGACTGCTTCTTCGCCGTTCCTGGCCATGGGAGCCATCAACAACCGAAGATCCTCCACCGTATAGCCGAAGGACTGCTGCTGGGTCAGCAGGTCCTTGACCACCGGATCTTCCCCCGCCGGCGCCGGCGGCAACTGGGAAAGCTCGATCCGGTTGGCGTCAACCCACCGGCGATAGGGCTTTCGGGTGCTCAGGGCCCGCTTCAGCTCCGAGTCGTCGATTATGCGGCCCTGCTCGGTATCGACCAGAAACATCCTGCCGGGTTGGAGCCGGCCCTTGTACAGGATCTGATCCTGGGGCATGTCCAGTACGCCGACTTCCGAGGCCATCACCACCAGGTTGTCCTTGGTCACCACGTAGCGGGAGGGCCGAAGGCCGTTTCGATCCAGCACCGCGCCGATGCGGGTCCCGTCGGTAAAGGCAATGGAGGCCGGTCCGTCCCAGGGCTCCATCAGACAGGAATGGTACTCGTAGAAACCCCGCTTGTCGGGATCCATGCGAATGTCCTTGTTCCAGGCCTCCGGGATCAGCATCACCACCGAGTGGGCCAGCGAGCGGCCGCCCTGCACCAGGAACTGCAGGGCGTTGTCGATGGTAGCGCTGTCGCTGGCCGTATCGGACACCAGCGGGAAAATCTTGGGCAGGTCCTCCCCGAACAGATCCGAGGAGAGCGTCTTGGAGCGGGCTCGCATCCAGTTGCGGTTACCGCAAAGCGTGTTGATCTCTCCGTTGTGGGCCAGGTAGCGGTAAGGATGAGCCAGCTTCCAGGAGGGGAAGGTGTTGGTGCTGAAGCGGGAGTGAACCAGACACAGGGCGCTCTTGGCTGAAGGATCGGCCAGATCCCGATAGTAATCCGGGATCTGAGGAGCGGTCAGGAGGCCCTTGTAAACGACGGTGGCGGCCGACAGGCTGGCGATGTAGAAACTCTCGCCCTGGTCCAACTCCCGTCTCTCCACCTCGCGCTCCACCCGCTTGCACACCACGTAGAGCTTGCGCTCAAAGTCGACCATCCGCTTCAAGCCGGCATTTTTCCCGACGAAGACCTGGCGAATGACGGGCTCCGACTCTCGAGCCAGACTGCCGATGGCCTGGCTTTCGACGGGAACATCCCGCCAGCCCAGGAGGTGTTGCCCCTCGGCCTCGATCACCTCCTCCATGACCCGTTCCAGGCGGGCACGGGCTTCAGCCTCCCGAGGCAGAAAGACCATGCCCACCCCGTAGTCACCCGGCGGGGGGAGCTGCAGCCCAAACGCCCGGCAGTCTCGCCTCAGAAATTCATGGGGGATCTGAATCAGGGCTCCGGCCCCGTCTCCCGTCTCCGGATCGCAACCGCAGGCGCCTCGATGAGCCAGGTTGCATAGGACTTCCAACCCCTGGCGGATGATGAGGTGGCTTCGGGTCCCATCCACGTTGACCACGAAGCCCACGCCACAACTGTCCCGCTCGAAGCGAGGATCGTACAAACCCTGTTTTTTCGGCAGTCCGTCCTGATGCATCGAAATCGCCTGAACCTCAACCGAGTCCGCCGTCAAATGGCGACAGCTACACCTCCGAAGCCGGCACCGGAAGATCCTGGAGCGGACCCGCGGTGCTGCCTTCCAGCTAAATCAGTTGGCTACGGTTGCTTGAGTTGGGGAAGCCAGCAAACTTGATTGACAGCCGGAAAGGGCATCTTGACTCATCGAACCAAGGATTGTACCAAATTTAGACCCTAGAAGTCTCGCTTGACCTGCCTGAACCTCGGTCGGAGCAAGCTGCCGCTTGGGAACAATCCTGCTTGATGAACAAACAGCTCCCAGCGAATTCTAGAAGAAAGCCGTCGGCAAAATAAATTTATATTTTTTATGCCTTGGATAAACGGAATTGATACAGCATATAATCTGCCTCCATGTCCAAAGGCACCCGGATCCTCATCGCCGTCTCCCTCCTGGCCATACTGGGCTATATCGTCTACTCCTCCATGGCATTGGACGAGTACAGTTGCGAGGTCTGCATGGAGTTCCGAGGAAGGACCGACTGCCGCAAAGCCCTTGGAGCCACCGAGGCCGAGGCCCTGCGAACAGCCCTCGACACCGCCTGCGCCCAGCTCTCCTCGGGCATGACCGACACCATCGCCTGTTCCAGAACCCCTCCCAAGAGCGTTGCCTGCGAAAAGCGGTAAGCTGGCAGAGCCGGCCGGCACCCGAGTCCGGCAGGGGTCACTGCCACCCTCCTGACGCCCAATTTCCCTGTGTTACCATTAGCGACCGGAGAAACGAATTCGCTGGAGGCCGGTATGGAGAATCCGGGTGGCGCCGGTGACGATCGGCAACCCCAGAAGGGTCTTCTGGGCAGGTTCCAGGCCGCCGTGTCCTCGACCCGGAAGAACCTGGTGGCTCGCATGGAGCAGGTGCTGCGGGGACGGACGGCGATAGATCCGGATTTGCTCGAGGATCTCGAGGAAATCCTGGTGGGCGCCGATGTGGGGATCGATACCAGCACGGAGGTTCTGGACAGGGTCAGGAACCGGGTGGCGCGGAACCGAATCGACGATGCCGGCCAGCTCAAAGCCTGTATTCGGTCGGAGCTCCTCGATATATTGCAGGCCAGTTCCGCGCCGACCGACGGGACCGCGATTTCCGGCCTTCAGGTCCTGCTGGTCGTCGGGGTCAACGGCGTAGGCAAGACCACCACCGCCGGCAAGCTGGCGGGCCGATGGGTTCGGGACGGCCGAAGGGTCCTGGTGTGCGCCGCCGACACCTTTCGGGCGGCGGCAGTGGAGCAACTGGAGGCATGGGGGAAACGCGCCGGAGCCCCTGTCATCCGACAGCAGTCGGGCTCCGATCCGGCCGCTGTGCTCTTCGACGCCATTCAAGCCGCCAAGGCCAGGCAGGCGGACATCCTGATCGTGGATACGGCAGGGCGACTCCACACCAAGAACAACCTGATGGCCGAGTTGGAGAAAATGAAGCGGCTCGCCGCACGGGAAGTCCCCGGAGCGCCCCACCAGATTCTGCTGGTGGTGGATGCCACTACCGGGCAGAACGGGGTGGTGCAGGCCCGGGAGTTCACCCGGTCCACGGGGGTCAGTGGGATCGTATTGACCAAGCTGGACGGGACCGCCAAGGGAGGCGTCGTCATCGGCATTGCGCGGGATCTTGGAATCCCCATCCGATACGTGGGAGTGGGCGAGCGAATCGACGACCTGGTGCCCTTTTCAGCCGTACATTTCATCGACTCCCTTTTTGACGGAGACGCGTAAAGTCCACCCGGCGGTGGGCGTTCACCTGTTAGGGACAGGAGTAATAGGACCAGAAGCCGCTGCACGGGACCCTGACTGGGAATCGGGGCGTTGGGCACAGCCAAGGCCCGCCACGGGGAAGATCAATCGAGAAGGACTATGAATTGAACATGGATGCACAGGATTGACAGGATGAGAGCTTGCTGCACCAGAAGCCAGTTCGGGCGATTATCCGATGCGGATTTGCGGATGTTTAGGACTGCAGGCCCACCGTCTCCAGAAAAAATCCTGTGCATCCTGTGCATCGATGTGAATCAATAATCTGCCCCGTCGCGGTTAACCTCAACGCCTTAGTGGTCCTTCGTCGTCCTTCGTGGCCCTTCGTGGATCACTCTTTTTCTTTTGTCTTTTTTCGTTTGTCGTTTGTTTAAGGCAAGTACTTGGCGGGCCCGCAACACTCCACCATGTCCGAACGTGACCATTACCATATGGGGCAGGCTTTGGCGCTGGCCCTGCAAGGAAGGGGGCTGGCCAGTCCCAATCCCATGGTGGGAGCGGTCCTGGTTCGGGACGGCCGCGTGGTCGGCCAGGGTGTTCATCGATACGGCCAACGCAAGCACGCCGAGGTTTGGGCCCTGGAGCAGGCCGGCGACCGGGCCCGGGGAGCGACCCTCTACGTCAATCTGGAACCCTGCTGCCATCAGGGCCGCACCGGCCCTTGTTGCAGGTCCATCGTGGACTCGGGAATCACCCGGGTGGTGGTGGCCATGAGAGACCCGAATCCGCTGGTGGCGGGCAAGGGTCAGGAGTGGTTGACCTCGGCCGGCCTCGAAGTCACGGCCGGTGTCCGCGAGGAGGAAGCTCGCAGGCTCAACGAAGCCTTTGCCAAATACATTTCCTGCCGGAAACCTTTCGTGACCGCCAAGGTTGGAGCCACCCTGGACGGCAGAATTGCCTCCGGCAGCGGCCCTCCTCAATGGATCACCAGCCCGGAGTCCCGCCAACGGGTGCACCGGATGCGCCTGGAGGCCGATGCCGTCCTGGTTGGCATCGGAACCGTGCTCCAGGATGACCCCTTGCTGACCGACCGCAGCGGACAGCCCCGGACTCGGCCCCTGCTGCGCGTGGTCCTGGACTCCCGATTGCGTCTCCCGCCGGACAGCCGCCTGGCAAGCAGCCGCAGCCAGGGTGATATAATCGTTTTTTGCGGCCGGAGGCCGAACCGCGACCGGCGGCGCACGCTGGAGGAGACAGGCATCGAAGTCATTCCGACTTCCGGTGCCGGCGGCCGGGTTCCCTTTGCTCCGGTTCTGGAGGAGCTGGGACGCCGCCAGGTTGTGGGCCTCCTGATCGAGGGGGGGGGCGAGATCAACTTCGAAGCCCTGCACGGCCAGGTCATCGACAAGCTGGTCTGCTTTCTGGCCCCCAGGATCCTGGGGGGACAGGCAGTCGCCATGTTCGGAGGCGCCGGCTTCCCCAGGCTGGACCAGGCGCCGCCGCTGGCCTTCTCCAGAGTCGAACGGATCGGTCCCGACCTCATGATCGAGGCTTACCCGAAGTCCTCGGGCCCAGCCGTGGACCAGCCGCATTGAGCCGGGAGTGGGATGTTCACCGGAATCATTCAGGACGTCGGTCGGGTGGGATCGCTGAGCCGGCGAGGAGACACGGCCCTACTGGAAGTGCTTGCCTCTCGTCTGGGTTCGGAGCTCCGGCCCGGCGACAGCGTCGCCGTCAACGGAGCCTGTCTGACCGTGACCGGCCGGAACGGGAAGGGATTTCAGGCGGACCTGTCGCGGGAAACGCTGGAGAGGTCCAATCTGGGCAGTCTCGGTCCAGGGGACTCCATCAACCTGGAGTTGCCCCTGTTGCCCACGGCACGATTGGGAGGCCATTTCGTCCAGGGTCACGTGGACGCCGTCGCCCGAGTGGTCAGGATCGAGAAGCAGCAGGCGTTCGCCCTCTTCCGCTTTTCGCTGCCCGAGGGGATGCGAGCCTACGTGGTCGAGAAAGGGTCTATCGCCGTCGACGGCATCAGCCTGACGGTCTCCAGGCTGGGGAAAGATTTCTTTGAAGTGGCCATCATCCCCCACACACTGGAACATACCAACCTGTCCCGGCGACGGCCGGGAGATCGGGTGAACCTGGAGTGCGACATTCTGGCCAAGTACGTGGAGGCCGCGCTGGACCACAGGCGACACGACGGCAGCCACGACGGCCTGACTGCTCAGTACCTCCGGGACCAGGGATATTGAGGCTCAGCTCCCGAGAACACCATTCCATGCAGTGCCTGCCGAGGAAGCCATTGGAAAGCTATTTTTCAACCATCGAAGAGGCCATCGACGACGTCAGGTCGGGAAAGATGCTCATCGTGGTCGACGACGAGGATCGGGAAAACGAAGGCGACCTGACCATCGCCGCCGAGAAGGTGACACCCGAAGCCATCAACTTCATGGCCAAATTCGGGCGGGGCTTGATCTGTCTTTCCCTGACAGGAGAACGCCTGGACGAGTTGCAGATTCCTCTGATGGTGAACGACAACAATTCCCGCTACGGCACCGCTTTTTGCGTATCGATCGAGGCCAGGGGGAAAGTGTCCACGGGAATTTCGGCGGCCGACCGCTCCCAGACGATTCTGACGGCCATCGCCACCCACACCCGGCCCGGCGATCTGGTCAAGCCCGGTCACGTGTTCCCCTTGCGGGCCCGCCGAGGGGGCGTGCTCATACGAGCCGGCCAGACCGAGGCGGCCGTCGACCTGGCCCGCATCGCCGGCTTGAGGCCGGCAGGCGTCATCTGCGAGATCATGAATGACGACGGCAGCATGTCCCGGGTCGGCGAACTGTACAGGTTTGCCACCGAACACGGACTGAAGATGATCACCGTGGCCGATCTGATCGAGTACCGGCTACGGACCGAATCATTCGTCAAGCTGGTGGCCGAGGCCGACTTGCCGACCGAGTTCGGCACCTTCCGCATGCTGGCCTTCGAAAGCGAGATCGAGCAGGAAACACACGTGGCCCTGGTGTACGGCACCATTCGTCCGGAGGAACCGGCGCTGGTCAGGGTTCATTCCCACTGCCTGACGGGGGATGTCTTTCATTCGGTCCGGTGCGATTGCCACACTCAGGTCGAACGCTGTTTGCAGCGCATTGCCCAGGCCGGCAGCGGCGTGCTGCTCTACCTGCACCAGACCGGGAGGGGATTTCAGCTCAAGAAGGGAGATGGACACAATCGCATCGCCTACCATGGCATGACTTCCACCGAGGCGGAGGTCTACAGCGGGCGTCGTGCCCAGAGGGACTACGGCACCGGGGCCCAGATTCTCTCCCGGCTGAACCTCAAGCACATTCGGCTGCTGACCAACCACCCCCGCCGCATCGTCGGATTGGAGGGCTACGGGATTCGGGTGGTCGAGCAGATTCCCATCGAAGTCCCGGCGCCGGCGACTCCAACGGTGGCCGAGGAAACCCGGTAATCGAATCTCTCCCTCCTCAGGGTGATCGAAGCTGGCTGTAGGCCGAGAGGCGGGAGGCGTCTCCCAGGACCACCCCCTCCCCCACCTCCGCGTGGGGCCCGATGCGGCAGCCGTTGCCCAGGACACAGCCCCGCAACTGGGCTCCTTCTCCCACCTGCACGCCTCTCCAAAGCACTGAACCGTGGATGACCGCCCGTTCGCCCACCTGGCAGTCCTGATCGATGGCGGAGCCGAAGATCCGGGACCCCTTCCCGACCCGGGCCGAAGAGGCGACTACAGAGTTCCGGACCAGGCTGTCGCACCTTTCCCCTTGAGGAAGACCCGCCAGGCGGAACCGGAAACCGGCTACAGGAGGAACATACCGCCCCTCCAAAATGTCCCGGTGAGCCTGCAAATACTTTGGGGGGGTGCCGATGTCGATCCAGTAACCCGGCGAGATATAGGCATAGACGGGCCTTCCGCCGGCCAGCAGACCTGGAAACACCTCCCTTTCGAAGGAGGTGTTCACGCCGGCCGAAATGGCCTTGAGAACTTCCGGTTCCAGCACATAGAGCCCGGCATTGATGGTGTCGCAGGTGACCTGGTCCCGGCCGGGCTTTTCCAGAAAACGCGCGACCCGGCCATCTTCCCCGGTCTCCACCAATCCGTAGGCGGAAGGGTTGTCGACTCGGGTCAGGGTCAGGGTGGCCGTTGCCGAGCGCCGGCGGTGGGAGCGAAGGATCTCGGTCAGATCGAAATCGCAGAGAATGTCCCCGTTAAAAACGACGGCGGGGCCGTCCAGGAATGGCTCCGCATTCTTGAAAGCCCCGCCGGTACCCAGGGGAGACTGCTCGACCACGTAGCGGAGCCGAATCCCGAATCGGCTGCCGTCACCCAATTCCGCTTCGATCTTGTCGGGCCGATAGCCCAGGCTCAGGATGGCTTCGCTGATGCCGTGGCGGCGCAGCACGTCGAGCTGATACCCGAGAAAAGGGACGTTGGCGATGGGAACCACCGGCTTGGGCATCCGGAGCGTCAACGGCCTCAGCCGGGTTCCCTCGCCGCCCGCCAGGATCACCGCCTTCATGCAACGCGCTCCTTTCCGCAAAGGCCGAGGCTCAGGACCGGCGGCGCTCCACCTCGATCCCCACAAAACCCAGCTTTTGGGTGAAGGGACTGGTCTTGCCGATTCGAACCCTGACCTTCCTGACCGGGAAGTCCTTCAGCACCTCTCTGCAGATCAGCAGAGCCGCTTCCTCCAGCAAAGTAAAGGTTCGAACCTCGCACAACTCCTCGACCCGGCGGTAAACGGCGCTATAGTCCACGGTCTTGTCCAACCGTCCCTTACGGGCTTTCTCCAAGGGCCGCCACAGGGTCAGGTCGGCCCGGCAGGGCTGAGCCTGACCGCGTTCCTGCCGGGTGGTGCCCACCTTCATCTGCAGTCGAATGTCCCTCAGCAAGATCTTGTCCATGACCGGTCGGCCCTAACAGGCTCACAATGGCCCGATGATAGCATGGGGGATGTGCATGATGGTTCGTCGTTCCCCTTCGTGGATACCTATTCCCCCTTTCCTGACCCTTGACGGATCCCTCTTGAGCCTTCTCCAACCCCTTAGTGGCCCTTCGTCGTCCTTCGTGCCCCTTCGTGGATTTCTTTTTTGTTTTTCATGGATAGCCCTCAGCGGTTCAGGCAGGTCTCCCGACACTTTCTAGCCGTTTTGGGGGCGTGGCATAATGGACGGGGAAATCCCTATGCGAGCCCTGGAAGAAAAGACCGCCGATCTTCCCACCGAACCGGGGGTGTATCTCTACAAGGACAGCCGGGGCGACATCATCTACGTGGGCAAGGCCAAGTCGCTGCGCCACCGGGTCAGAAGCTATTTCCAGGATTCCCGCCACTCCGACATCAAGCTGGACCAGCTGCGCTCGGAGATCGCGGATCTCGAGTGCATCGTCGTCGACAACGAGATGGAGGCCCTGGCTCTCGAGAACAACCTGATCAAGCGGCACAAGCCCAAGTACAACATCCTCCTCAGGGACGACAAGACCTACCCCTGCATCAAGCTGACCGTCAACGAGCCCTTTCCACGCATCCTGGTGACCCGCCGCGTCAAGAGCGACGGGGCCCTCTATTTCGGTCCCTTCTTTCCCGCCAGCCTGGCCTCCCGAATCTTCAAATTGATGAGTCGTCATTTCCAGATCCGTACCTGCTCCATTGAAATAGACGGCCAGCGGCCCAGGGTGTGCCTCGATTACCACATCAAGCGCTGCATGGGACCTTGCGTGGCTTCGGTTTGCAGCCGCGAGGAGTATGCCGGGCGGGTCCGAGACCTCCGGTGGTTCATGGAAGGGAAACGGCGCGAGCTCATCAAGAGTCTGCGCGGCAAGATGTTGAAAGCCGCCGATGAGGAACGGTTCGAATTGGCGGCTCACCTGCGGGACATGATCCGGACCATCGACCAGCTTTCCGAGCCGCAACGCATGTCTTCCAATCGAACCGCCGACCTGGACGTCTTCGCGCTCCACCGGGAGGAAAACAAGGCGGCCGTGCAGCTCTTCCACTTGCGAGGCGGCCGCGTGGTGGACCGGCACCAGTATTTCTGGGAAGATCTGGCCAGTGGCGCCACCAATCGAGATATTCTGTCCTCGCTGCTCAAGCAGTACTACTTCGACTCCAGTTTTACCCCCGACGAGGTCCTGGTTTCCTCCGGTTTTGAGGACCAGGATATTCTGGCTTCCTATCTTTCAAACCGGAAAGGGAGAAGGGTGGCCGTGAAAGAACCGCAACGAGGTCCCAAGAAGCAACTGGTCTGCCTGTCCCAAAGGAACGCCCGCCTGACCTTCGACCAACGCTTCCGCACCTTGAATCCCGGCATCCGGATGATCGGTGAGGCTCTGGCCGAGCTGATGGACCTGGAAAACCCTCCAAAGCGGATCGAGTCTTTCGACGTCTCCAACATTCAGGGGTCGGATTGCGTGGCCTGCATGGTGGTTTGGGAGGAGGGCCGAATGAAGAAGGCCGACTACCGGAAATTCATCATCAAGACGGTCAGCGGGCCGGACGACTTCAAGAGCATGGTCGAAGTGGTTTCTCGCCGCTACCGGCGACTCCTGCAAGAACGCCGCCCCCTGCCCGACCTGGTTCTGGTCGACGGTGGCCTGGGACAACTCCATGCCGCCGCCGCCGCTCTCGACGCCCTGGACCTCACCACCCAGCCTCTGGCCAGCATTGCCAAGAAAGAGGAGCTGATCTATGTTCGAGGCAGCGAGCAGGAGCCCATCCGCTTGCACCGGCATTCTCCGGTCCTGCGCCTGATCCAGCGCATCCGGGACGAAACCCACCGCTTCGCCGTGACCTTCCACCGGCGGCGGCGCTCCGGCCGAACCCTCACCTCGGTGCTCACCCAGATTCCCGGGGTGGGCGACAAGACCGCCAAGCGGCTGCTGCAACGCCTGGGCAGCGTCCCGCAAATCGCCGCCGCACCGCTGGACCGCCTGGTCGCCGAAACCTCTCCCCGAATCGCCAGAAACGTCTACGATCACTTTCGCCAGCCCGCGGCCAGCGGCCGCTGGTCTCAAAGCGAAGAACGGTGATTCAGTTGGAATCGGCGGATACGGTCCGGGATCCACGCAGGCGGGTCTCGGCGGCCTTGGCCTGTTGGGCCAGGGCAGTGCCTTCCCGGAGAAGCTCCTGGATCCTCTGCAGGGTGCGGGCGATGTTCGTCTGGCGGGAAAAGCCGGCGTCGGGGTCGTCGGAAATGAGATTGGCAAGTTTTTCGATTTCCTGCTCCAGGGACCAATCGTGGGCTTCCCGCGACACCAGCCCATGTCTGAGAAGGTCGGTTCGCCGCTCTTGGTCGCGATGGGAGGACTTGAGCTTCTCGATCTCTTCCCGGAGACTCTTCGATTCGTCCCGTTTTTCGGCGGTCAGCCGCGAGAGAGTCCCCGTCAGCTCCTGGTGGCTTTGCCGGGAGAGTGCCAGCTTGGACTCGGCCGAGCGCAGTCTCTGCTTCAAATGGAGGGAAGCCCTCACTGCCGCCTCTTTCTCCTGTTGAAGAGCCTCCAATAGCCGGTCCAATTCAGCCAGGCTTTCCTGGAATCCGGCAGCCGCCTGCTCTTGCCGCTGAAGCGCCGCTTCCAGAGACTTGGCCTGCGCCGCCAACTCGGTCTGGCGGCGGCCGGCGATCCGCTGAAATTCCTTCTTCTGGTCGTTCAGTCGCCGGACCTCTGCCTGAAGGTCCTGTAGCGACCGGGTGGCCACTTCCAGGCTGGCCAAGCGAGCCTTGGCATCCTCCTGCGCTCCCGCCAATTCCGGTTGCAACCCGCGAATCAGGGAACCCTGCTGCCGGAATGAGTAGGCCAGAAAAATCAGCGCCAGCGCCACTACCAGGACCTTCAAGGCGCCGAACCGGCTGCGCACTCCCAACCCGAAAAGCCAGAACTCCGGTCTTTCCTTTCCCAGCCGGACCAAACCGCCAAGGGCCAAATAGGCTGCTCCCAGCCCCAACACCACCAGAACAATTGGCACCACGATTTCCATACAGGCTCCTCGCGGGAACTGGCCCGACTTGGCTCCGGCCGGCCCCCATGGCCCCACCAGCACAGGTCAAACTACAGGAAACAAACCTGATCTTGCAAGCAAAAGGCAAGCCGGCCCTGGCTGCACGGCGCCCATTGGACGGCTCTGGAGACTGTGCTATGATTAGGTCTTTATTGCAGATAACCGTTTATCAACTCTGTCTTTACATGGAGGATGGATGTACCCACTGGACGAAATCTCTTCCCTGCCCAAGCTGGAGCCCAAGTCGGAAGGCATAGAAACCCCACGCAAGAAAAAACCCCGCGCCATCGCCGTCATCACGGAGTGCTGCACGGGCTGCGCCGGCTCGCCGGCCTGTGTCCCCTATTGCCCCGTGGCCGACTGCATGTTCTGGGTGCCCGACGAAGACCATCCTCCCTTTGGCCACATCGAGGTGGACCCTTTTCTCTGCATCGGTTGCAAGAAGTGCACCAGCCAGGGTCCCGACGGATCCTTTCTGGATGGCTGTCCCTGGGACGCCATCGAGATGGAGCCCATCGACGAGGTGGAAGTCGTGGTTGGAGAGATGTCGATTTAGTCTGCCCCGCAGAAGAATTCCCAACGACCAGCTCTCAGAGTCAGAATCCCTGCCATAGCGGTTCACCTCAACACCTTATTGGCCCTTCGCGGCCCTTCGTGGATAGCTCTTTTTCCTCTTTTTCTTTTGTCTTTATTCGGTTGTTTCAGGCAAGCGAGGCCCCTGCCCCCCACGACGGGGCGGATCATACGAGGAAGAAACTGCTGATCGTTTTTAAAGACGAACCACGAATGGACACGAATAGGGATGGACCCCCTTCAATCACCAACCGCGCCCGAATGTATCTGCGATATCGTGACCTTGATATCCCGACGTCATGGGAGGGAGCCCACCCGGGAGCGCGGGCGTCCCGCCCGCAACCTTATTCGTGCAAGCAGCCTGCGATCCAGAGGCATTCCCTCGAACAGTGCACCAAACCGGCCTTTGCAGGGTTCGCTACTAGGGTGCCAAGTCCTATGCGGGCGAGACGCCCGCGCTCCCGGGTGGGCGTTCTCCCATTCACTCTTGCTCCTCAAGAGAGCGTGTCGGGTTGCCGGGCCGCAGCCCTGCCGTGCAGATCATGCGAGAGAGCCTCTTGCAATATTGGCAGTGGGACAGGTCATTTTGCCGGCAATCGTGATGTTCTGCCTATTTCTATAGTCGGGTGCGACTTGGTGGAAAAGGGGAGTTCACCACAAAAAGCACAAAAGTCACAAAACGAATTTCGTGATTTCGAGTCTTGACGATCCGAAGTTGATTCCCATGGCGTCGCGTTGACCGGATGTATGCAGATAGCGCGGAACTTGTGCGACAACTTCGGGAGTCAACGCCTTGCAGGCTTTCAGTGTTCTGCTCTTTTTTGTGTTTTTTATGCCTTTTGTGGCCATTCCCGGCAAAGGTCCCGCTGCTGAATTTTGCAAAAGGCTCGAGAGTGAAACAATCGAAAATCGACCATTCCGTCGCGACCTTGGCATCCCGTCGCGGTTAACCTCAGCGCCTTAGTGGCCCTTCGTCGTTACTTAGTGGCCCTTCGTGGATTCCTCTTTTTCCTCTTTTTCCTCTTTTTCCGTTTGTTTCAAGTAAGCGGGCTTGGCCAGGGCGGCTCTGCCGCGAATGGCGCCAATGGTGAAACCCGCTTGCTGCCGAACTCGCTCGGAGAGAATCGGGTTTTCCGACAAAAAAGTCTGAATGAGCGGCAGGTCCTGCAGTTCCCCGATGAAATACATGGCCCGAAGCGCTTCCCACACCTGGTCCTCTTCAGGGGCCAGGGAAACCAGCGGCTCACCTGCCGATACCGTCGTTCCTTCCTCCGCCAGCCGCTCTTCCACATATCCCGGCACGGCAGTGCGAACCTCCTCATAGGCCCCGGCAGTCACCTGAATGCGAGCCACCAGGGTTCCCGCCCGAACGCTGTCTCCCTCGCTCAGCCGAAACTGCAGCTCCCCGGAAGCCGGCGCCGTGACGCGCCGCCTAGCCAGCATGCCCCGCACTTCCTTCCGGCCGCCTATTTCCCCGAAAGCCACCAGAGAAAGGGCGGCGTTGCGTCGAACCAGCGGATTGGCGTCCTGAAGCAGTCGAGTCAGACTGACCCGGAATTCAGAGGCCGTGGGATCTTGCCCCATCAACCAGGCCACCGTCATGCGCACTTCAGCGGTCGGGTGCTCCACCAGTTTCGCTACCTCGGGGTACCAGGCGGCGACGGCGGCCGGTCCCGAATCGGTCAGCTGCTGCGAGAGTTGCACCAGGGCGTGCTGAATCTTGCGTGGCTTGGCGGCAGGATCCAGATTCTCGCGAATCTCCTGATCGCTGAGGGCGGTGCCGAACCAGGTCTGCTGCCAAAAGAGGAAGGGAACCAGAATCGCCAGAAACACGAAGGCCACGGCCAGGAGGTGGGCCCACCAGCCCTGGCCAAGCCGTTTAGGGGTCTCGGGTATGTGGTGTTGGTTCGGTGTTGGATCAGGCATGGAACTCAACGATAGAGCATCCAGTAGATGATCACCCCGGTCACGGAAACGTAAAGCCAGATCGGAAGGGTCCAGCGGGCCAACCGCTTGTGGGACTCGAACCGCTCATTCCAGGCCCGATAGACAGTGACGGCGGCCAAAGGCAAGATCGCGGCGGCCAGGAGGATGTGGCTCAGCAAGATGGCAAAGTAGACCGGTCGAACCCACCCCGTGCCGGTAAAGGCGACCGACCCGACCTGAAAGTGGTAGATGAGGTAGGAAGTCAGGAACAGGCTGGAAAATCCCAGCGCGGCCAGCATGAACCGCTTGTGAGCGGCGACGCGCCCTCGACGGATCCAGTAGTACCCCCCCAGCAGGCAGCAGGCGCAGGCGGTATTGAGGCCGACGTTTAGGGCCGGGAGGTCCGCAAGGTCAATCATGCATCCCGATTGGAGGAGTCTTTCCTGAAAGTGTAGACCAGGATGGTCCCCATGATGGCCACAGGAGGAGTCAACAGGAAGAGGATGGCCCGTCCGAGGGCAGAGATTGCCGGCTCCGGCTGAGCCTCGGCGGCCGTCTTGCACATGGCGCAGCCCTGGGCGGCCGCCTCCGGCTGCAAGAGGCATACCAGCACGACACCCGCCGCCAAAAACGGCCAGTTCTTTCGCAAACGGCTGCTGCAGGTTTCAGGCATGGCGCAACCCGCCTCCCGTCACGGGCGCAATTCCAGCAACCGGAAGCTGTCGGGGAAAAAGACGGCCAGGAGACAGATGGTGACCACCATGGCGGGCATCAGGGTCCACATCAGGCTCCGCTTTTCGAACCGCAGGTGCATGAAGTAGGCGATGATCAGAGCCGCCTTCACCAACGAGAACCCCAGCAGCAGGATCAGCATGGTGGTCACGTCCAGCTGGATGTATGCCAGAAACACTTCCACCAGGGTGATGAGTACCAACCAGAACCAGACCGTGAAGACCAGCCGGTTCCCCATGGCGCTGTGCGCGCCATGGTCCAGAACCAGGGGCACCTCCTTGCGAACCACGGGGTGAGCTTCGGGCTTCTCCGATTTCTTCCTCTTCGGGAGCAGCCGTTGCAGCAGCGGACTCAGTTCCTGGCTGCGCAAGGTCCAGTAGCCGTTGAGAAAGAACACCAGGGCCAGAACCATGCAGGAGATGGACAGGAACAGTCCATCGAGCGTCATCACGTCCTGGGGCGTCTGGCGCAGCACCGCAAATACGCATCCGGCTCCCAGAAGCAGGTTCAAGGCTAGCAGCAGCAACGTCTCGACCATCGGCGAATCTCCTCTTCTTCATTCCGCGCAGGTTTTACGCTCCCATGTCGACGGAAAGCAGGTAGACCAGGGGAAACACGAACATCCAGACCAGGTCCACGAAGTGCCAGTACAAGCCGCAGACCTCGACGTGTTCGGAATGAAACCGCTTCCTGGCGACCCCCCCGGCGATCGCCAGCAGATAGACCACGCCGGTAAAGACGTGAAACATGTGCATGCCGGTGATCCCGAAGAAAGTGGCACCGAACAGCGGTGTCCCCCAGGGATTCCCACTCAGAGTCATTCCTTGGTTTATGAGCCCCATCCATTCCAGGCCGTGCAGCACGATGAAGGCGGTGCCGAAAAAGGCCGTCCACAGGATCCAGCGAATGGTCCATTTGCGATCGCCCCGCTGGGCCGCATTGACGGCGAGCACCATGGTCAGGCTGCTCGACAGCAGAACGGCGGTCATCAACGTGGCAAAGACGATGGTCGGCCAGAAATGAAAGGGAGTCGGCCAGTCCGGGGTGGCTATCCTGACATAGCTGTAGCCGAACAACAAGGCGGAGAAGGTCAAGGCATCGGAAACGATGAAGAGCCACATCCCCAGCTTGATGTGAGACACCGAGTAGGGAAGGGTTCCACCTCCCCACAGCTGCAATCCCGTATTTTCCACACGAGCGTCTGCCATCCGCGCTTACCTCCAGAAAAACAACAAGACCAATAGATAAATCCAGAGCCCGTCCATGAAATGCCAGTAGAGCGCCGTGACGTTCAACGAGGCTCTTGCCGGGATCCTGGCCGCCGAGCTCCAGGCCCTGGCCGTCAGGTAGGCCAGCCCCGCCACGCCCCCCAGCAGATGCACGCCATGGACTCCCGTCAACAGGTAGAAGAAAGAGCTATGGGGATTCCCGCTCAGGTAGATGCCCTGATCGGCCAACAGCCTCCAGATCCAGAGCTGGCCAACCAGAAAGGCCGCTCCCAGCAAACAGGTCACGGTCATCCATCGCTTCAACTCGGAGGCAACCGCGGCTCTCCGAGCCAACTCCAGGCTGAGGCTGCTCGCCAGCAGAATCACCGTATTGATCCAGACAAAGGGCGGAGCCGCCATGGCTCGCCACTGGCTGTTTGTCCCCTGTCCCAGGATATAGGCGCTGCTGAAACCGATAAACATCATGGAAATGGAGGCCAGAGCCAGCCACATCCCCAACTGATAGCTGTCGGGGCGGAGCCGCCTGCCGCCACCGTCCCCCCATCGATCCGATCTCCGGTCCGATCCCGAGCCGCCTCCCGGTCCGCCCGATTCCGGGACCAGGTCTCCCTTGTCGGTTGGCGGCTTGACTTCAGGGGGTGCAATGGCCACAGGCATGGCGGGACCTCCGCAAGCGACCCGACGGTCGCCCTACTTTCCACTCTCAAGCGGTGGATCGGTCTGCATCACGTAGTCCCGCGGCGCCCCCGGAACCCCATATTCATAGGCCCCGTGGTGAACCACCAGCTCTCTCCCCCCAAAGTTGTCATGAGGTGGCGGAGAAGCGGTAATCCATTCCAGCGTGGTGGCCTCCCAGGGGTTTTCAGTGGCCTTCTTGCCCTTGAACATCCCCCAGAAAAAATTCACCAGGAACAGGAGCTGGGCGGCCGCCGTCACGAAAACCGCGATGGTGACAAATTCCTGATAGGGTTGGAGCGGTTCCATGAACTTGAACTCGGTCGACTCCGCGTAGCGCCGCAGTTGCCCCATGATTCCCATCAAATGCATGGGGATGAAGATGGCGTTCACACCGGCGAAGGTCAACCAGAAGTGCAGCTTGCCCAACCCTTCGTGAAGCATGCGCCCGAACATTTTGGGGAACCAGTAGTAGGTGGCCCCCAAAATACCGAAGATAGCCGCCACACCCATGATCATGTGGAAGTGGGCTACCGGGAAGTAGGTATCGTGAAGTTGCACATCCACCGATGTCTGCCCCAGGAAAAGGCCCGTGATGCCCCCGGAGACGAACAGGGATACGAAGCCGATGGCAAAGAGCATGGCGGTGGTCAAGCGGATCTTCCCTCCCCACAAGGTTCCCAGCCAGTTGAAGGTCTTGATCGCCGACGGCACGCCGATGGCCAGGGTCAGGATGGAGAACACCAGCGCCGAAAAGGGACTCAGGCCGCTCACGAACATGTGATGTCCCCAGACGAAGAAGCCCAGCATTCCAATGGCGAAGATGGCCACCACCATGGCGTGGTATCCGAAAACCGGCTTCCGGGCGAAGGTCGCCAACAACTGGGAGGTCACGCCCATACCCGGAAGGATGGCAATGTAAACCTCGGGGTGCCCGAAGAACCAGAAGAGGTGCTGCCACAAAATGGGAGAGCCTCCCGAGCTCTCGATAACGGTGTCACTCACCACCAGGCCGGCCGGGATGAAGAAGCTGGTTCCGCCGATCCGGTCGAGCAACAGCAGGATTCCGGCCGCCAGCAGCACCGGGAAGGAAAGCAGGGCCAGGATAGCCGTGGTGAACCAGGTCCAGACGGTCAGCGGCATCTTCATCAGCGACATTCCCTTGGCCCGCATATTGAGAACCGTGGTGATGAAGTTGAGCGCGCCCAGCAGGGAGGCGACACAGAAGAGGGCGATACTGATAATCCACAGGTCCTGACCCGACCCCAGCCCGGGTCCGGCCACCTCACCCAGTGCGCTGAGCGGGGCGTAGGCCGTCCAGCCGGATATCGGCGCCCCTCCGGCCACGAAGAAGGCCGCAAACATCACTCCCATGCTCAGGAAGGTGACCCAGAAGGACAGCATGTTCAGCACCGGAAAGGCCATGTCGTGGGCCCCGATCTGGATTGGCAGGAAGTAATTCCCGAATCCGCCCTGTGGAGCCGTGGTCAAGACGAAGAAGACCATGATGGTGCCGTGCATGGTCAGCATGGCCAGGTAGAACTCGGGTGACATCACCCCGCCCTCGAACCCCAGCGGAAATATTTTCTCCAGCCAGGGCCAGGACTCGGCCGGCCAGGCCAACCGCAGCCGCATCAGCACGGAAAGCGCCAGACCGGTGAAGACCGCGATCAACGCCAGGAAGTAATACTGGATCCCGATGATCTTATGGTCTGTGCTGAATACCCATTTGCGAATAAATGTCGTCGGCGCCGGATGGACGACAGGGTGGGCTGAATCAGACATGAACAATCTCCCTTGTTGGCTGGGACCGGGGGCCGTTGGTTCGGATCAGAATTCGGCGCGCTCCTTCAGCCAGGCTTCAAATTCCTGGTCCGACATGACCATCAGGAACCCTTTCATCTTGTAGTGCTGCAACCCGCACAATTCTGCGCAGGCGATTTCATATTCTCCCGTCTTCAGCGCCTTGAAATGCCCCGGCACGGCCAGCCCCGGAGTCGTGTCCTGCTTGAAGCGCATGGCCGGCACAAAGAAGCTGTGGGTGACGTCCTTGGAACGCAGGGTGAGCCGAATATCGCGGTTCACCGGAATTGCCATGCGGTTGAGGGTGACGACGTCGTCCTTGGAGGCAGGATCGCCGGAGTCAAGTCCCACCGGGTTCAACTGGTCGTTGATCAGGCGGGGGACGGTTCTTCCGAACTGGCCGTCGGGACCGGGATAACGGAAGTTCCAGGCGAACTGCTGAGCCGTGACTTCGACCTGGACGGCATCCTCGGGCATATCCTCCAGATGAAGATCGATCCAGACGCGCTGACCGATGATGGCCAGAGTCACGAAGGTGACCGCGGTGATCAGGACGGTCGCCACCTCGAACTTGGCGTTGCCATGGGTATAGACGACCCGCCCGCCGGCCCGGTCGCGGTATCGCCACACGTAGTAGCCGAGAGCCACCTGGGCCAGAATGAACCCGATGGCCACCACAACCAGGGTATTGTTGAACTGGGCGTCCATGGCATCGCCGTGAGCCGAGATTTGCGGCGGAAACCAGCCAAATTCCCCCGTGAACAAGACAACGGACGCCAGCACAATCGCCCAGATCAAAATTGCCAATGCAAGCGCCATAAATGAATCTCCTTGGTAGATATCCTCTCAGCCCGGGCTGAGCAGGATTTCAAGCTCCCACCTTGTCGAGCACCATCATCAGGTAGAGCAACGGAAGGTAGATGACGGTAACGTGGAGCAACAGTCTGGCCTGCTGCTTGGTTCGCTGGGCGTAGGCCCGCCAGGCGTAATAGAGGAATCCGGCTCCCAGGCAAAGCGCGGCCGTCAGATAGATCGAGCCGGCCATCCCCAGCCAGTACGGAGCCAGACTGGCGGGAAGCAGGGCCAGTGAATAGCCCATGATCTGGCGGAAAGCCCGCCTCCCCCCGGCATCGCCCCGCGGAAGCATCAACAGCCCCGCCCTGGCGTAGTCTTCCCGATACATCCAGGCAATGGCGATAAAGTGGGGGAACTGCCACAGGAACAGGATGGCGAACAGCACCCAGGCTTCCGCCGAGAGAGAGGCGGCCGCCGTCCATCCCATCAGCACGGGTGCCGCTCCCGGGAACGCTCCTACAAAGGTACACCAAGCCGTCTTTCGCTTCAACGGCGTATAACCGGCCAGGTAGGCCAGACAGGCCGTCAAGCCGATCAGGCCTGCCAGCGGACTCACCCACAAGGCCAAGTAGGCAGTTCCGGCCAAGGCCGAACCCACTCCCAGGCCGTAGCCTTCCCATAACGCCACACGCCCCGATGGGATCGGCCGGCGGACTGTCCTCCGCATCTTGGCGTCGTCAGCCCATTCCAGGCAGTGGTTGAGGGCAGCCGTCCCGGCGCCCAGCAGACCGGTCCCCAGCAGCACCTGCATCAGGCCCGACATGTCCAGTCGGGCAGACGCCATGGCAAATCCCAGGCCGGCCGCTACCAGGACCAGGAAGGTCACTTCCGGCTTGGTCAGCTCCAGGTAAGCCGACGCCCGAGCTCCGCAGGCGGACAGGACGCTCCCCCGGCCGGCCGGCTTGGCCTTGCAGCGGTCGCCGCCGAGCAGAACCGGCAGCGCCGGTGCCTCTGCAACCGCCATCCCCCCGACCTTAAGGATTTTTTCGGCGCTGTTCATGGATTCACCGGGGTTGCCGGGAGACCTGATTCGGCCCGTCTTTCTCCAGCCTGGACCCCCCAGGACTGCAAGGCCAGGATCACACCGTTGGCGAGAAGCAGGGCGCCCACGGCGACATGCGCGGTGGTGACGGCCACAACCGGAAACTCCGGTTGCACCGCATCGGCGGCGGCCAGCCGCAACAGCCAGGAAGCCAGGCCCAGCAGGAGTTGAAGCGCGAGCAGGACGCCCAGCAAGGTTGCGGCGCCGGTCAGCCCCGAGGATGCTTGTGGAGACAGGAACATGCGAGCGATCAGCCAGCCGGCCAACAGCGTGACCAGGAGAGCCCCCAACAGGTGAGGGAGGATCCCGGATTGAGTGTGGCGAAAAATGGCGCCCAACAGAAGCTGGAGGTAGATGGCTCCTGCGGTGGCCATGGCCAGCCGGTTGAGCGGAAGGCCAGGGCTTCGGTCCCGAACCCGCCGCTCCCAGGCTGGAGAGGACAGCCAGGCCAAGCTGACCACCAGGCAAAAGAATGCCTGGGCCAGGCAGGCGTGCAGGACCGATATCGGGGCCGGCAGATACCACAGGACAGTGACGCCTCCCAGGATGCCCTGGGCTACCACCACCCCCAGAGCGATCCATCCCAGCTTGCGCACGGGCCCGCGGGTCTCCTTCTTCCACACCCAGACGGCCAGCGCAATGGTCAGCAATCCCACAAAGGCCGCCACCATTCGGTGCCCGTGCTCATAGCGGATGTTCCCTTCCCAGGGCGGATTCAGCGACCCGTAGGACAACGGCCAATCCGGGACGGACAGGCCCGCCTCGTTCCCAGTGACCAGGGCCCCGGCAACGATCAGCAGAAAGGTGAAGCAGGCCGTGAGCACTGCAAAGTAGTGGTAACTTCCGGCACTACCGATGCTTGTCGGCAATGAGTGGTTCATGAAGAATTCAGCGGGCCCGGGGAATGACGGATTCCACACCGAAGCCCTCTTCGAGAAGCGGATCCCTTGGGAATCGTCGGTCTCAGGAAGCCTGCTTCAGGGTGAATTCCACCGATTTGGACTCGCTGGCAGCCAGGGTGACCTTCTGGGTGGTAACGCCCTCTTTCAGGTACTCGTGCCAGATCTCGAGCGTGTACTCGCCGGGAGGCAACCCGGTGATTTCGAAGGAGCCGTCCCCACCGGTTACCGAGAAGAACGGGTGCGACAGAACGCCGATATAGCTCTTCATCCAGGGGTGGACATTGCACTTGACCGGGATCATGACCTCTTCGCGAGGAAACTTCTTCATCTTGGGCGGGATCCCGGGAGCCATGGATTCGTTCCACTCGCGATTGTTCCTGGGGGTCGGATGGACGTTATGAGTGGTGGGATCGCTGTTCAGGATTCTGACCGGCTGATTGACCTGGACGCCCAGCATGTGGGGCAGGTAGATACAGCCCTTCTGATCCAGCACGGCAGGTGCGGCGGGCGTCTCGAACATCATGCCCTCCAAGCCTTCCTTGACGTATACGAAGACGTGCTGCAGCGTCTTGTTGTCGTTGGGAACCACCACTTCGGAATAGACAGGCCCCGTGTGCAGGCCGGCACACGCCGGTTCCGCATCCATGGCCAGCCTCCTGGCCCTGGGCAGGTCGCCTTCGAAGTAGACCTTGCCGGTGACCGTCGCCGCGGTGGCGGGATCCACCCTGGTGACCACTGTCGGAGCTTCGGTCCCATCGACCTCATCCATGCCCTCTTCGTCAATGTCGACGCTGCCGCAAGCCCCTGCAAACAGAGCCGCCAGCAGCGCGACAGGCAAGCACAGGTAATTCGTCAACCGCATCATAAAAGACCTCTCTCACGTGATGACAAACAGCTTCGGGGCGAAGCAGAACCGGGGGACCGGCTTCCCCTCCACCCGATGATTAATGTAACACTTCCAGCCCTCAAATTCGAGGGCAGTCCCAACGATCGCCGGCTGCCCAAGACACTGCTACCGACTGGCTACCGTGGTTGCCGCCGCGGGCATTCGGGACATCAGTCGGCGCTGTTCCTGCGGAGTCAGCTGGAACATGTAGCGCACCAGCAATTCGGCGTGGTCCTTGGGGTAGTCCCGGAAGGCAGGTGGCAGCGATCCGGCAAAGACCCAGCGGTCGCCATCCCTCTGGAACAGTCCGGAAGGCATGGCAGTGCCCGGGGCGATCATTTCCGGCGCTACCATCCAGCGCTCGGTCCAGCCGGGCTTCAGCCTTTCCTTGGCCAACAGGAAATTGGGCGCGGTGGCGTTGCGGTCGTGAGCCGGGTTCCCGGTGGCGTGACACCTCAGGCAGGGCGCCGCCTTGGAGGTGAAGAGTTGCCGGGCCAGTTCGAGTTCCCGGTTGCTGAGCGGTTCCAGTCGAGTTGGAATGTAGGGCCGATCTTGAGCCGCCAGGGCTTCGAAGAAGCGAACGATCTTCTGAATCTGGCTGTCGGAAAAACGGAAGGTGGGCATGCGGGCGTGGAGATAGCCGCGCACACCGTTGCGGTCGGTGCGCCCGGAATCCATGGCCGGGTTTCTGAGAAAACGCGCCAGCCAATCCGGGTCCACCCGAGCGCCCTCGCCGACCAGTGTCGGCGGCAGCTGCTCCTTCCAGTCCGGGTCCTGATAGCGGGCCATCCCGGAAAGGTCCGACTGCTGTCCGGGCCGCACCTGGTGGCAGCCCATGCAATTGTACCGTTTTACCAGCCACCAGCCTTCCCGAATATCCTGCCCCCGGTCGCCGGGAGCGTAGAAGAAATGTTCCGGCAGGGTGGAGTCGACGCTCCCCAGCAGAAAGCTGGTCAAGGCCGTGATCTCCTCGCCGGTCAGCTTGAAGTTCGGCATCCGGAGCTTTTCCACGGGGGTCTTGATCTTGCCCTGGTCGAAGATGGCCGGGTCTTTCAGCTTGCGCTCGAAGAAGCCCTTGTGGTTGTACCAGCCGTCATGCTTGGCCTCGTGGGTCAGCAAGGCGAAGTCCAGCCGCTCGATGGGTTTGCTGCCCTCCCGGGTCAACTCCGTTCCGATGCGCCCTTCCTCCTCGAAGCCTGCGATCTCGTGGCAACCGGCGCAGCCGAAGTGCTTGACCCACATGGATCCTTCGCTCCCGAGCGCAGGATCTTCCAGGTAGTCGGCCTCGGGGTAGGAGGCGTCTGCCTGTCTGAGAGTCATGAGGTAGCTGGCGATGTCCCGGGTTTCCTCCAGGCTGAGCCGAAGGCTGGGCATGACCGACAGCGGTTGACGCTCCTGAGGGTTGTGAATCCAGGGGACCAGGTAGTCGTAGTGCACCTTTTCCCCCACGCGCGACAAGTTGGCCGCGAACGAGCTCCCTTGAGCCGCATCCCCTTCGCCCACGGCATGGCAGCCCATGCAGCCCCGGGTCTCGAACAATTCCTTGCCCCGAACGGCGTTGCCTCGGGATTGGCTGGGCAATTCCCCTTCGACCCCCGCCTGCCAAACGAAGGCGGCAATGGCGCGGCGCTGCCCTTCGTCCAGGCGAAAGGCCGGCATCTTGGTGGAGGAGCGGTAGGCGTGAGGATTTTCCAGCCAGACCGGGATCCACTCCTTGCGGATCTTGAAGCGAACTTCCTTCAAGCTGGGTCCGATATTTTTCTGCTCGATCTGCAGGTCCGCGGAACGCACTTCCAGCCGCTCCAACTCATGGTCCAGGTTACTGATCTGCTGCTTGAGCTCGTCCGCCCGGGCATAGTAACGCTGGGCATCGGTGTTGTCCTGAGCGGTATCGCCGGACAGAACGCTCTGCTCGATCTCCTTCCCCATCTCCTTGCGATCCGCCTGCAGGGCGTGAATGGAGGACTGAACCTCGGTCAGCGCCTCGGTCTCGGTGTCGAAGCCCTCGAAACGATGGCAGCCCACGCAACCCTGCACATAGTAGATCTCTTTGCCCCGGTTCAGGACGTCGGCGTGCTCGAGCACCAGATCCTTGGCGTGGCACTGGTGGCAACCCGCCTCGAAATTCTCCCTGTAGAACAGCGGCCATAACCAGTACTTGTGGCGACCATGGCCCTTGCGGACACTGGTGGTTGCCCTTCCATTACCGTTATGGCAGGTGGAGCAACCGAACTGCTCCGGATCGTGCAAAGCCAACAGGGCGGGATTGGGGTGGCTGACAAATGCTTCCTCGCCTCCCATGTCGGCCTTGGTCAGCACCAGCGGCTCCCTGATGCCCAGGTGACAGGATTCACAGCGGTCCACCAGGTCAACACCGGCCACATGGATCTGCCGGATCTCCAGTTCGAAGTTCCGCATCTTTTCCCGCAACCCCCGGATCTGAGAGGCGGTCAAACCGGTGAGGCGGTCGTTGAGCAGAGTTTCCCTCTCCCCCCGCAACTCGTTGGAGGCCTTCACCAGTTCCGCCCGCTGCGCCCCCAACTCGGCCCGCCTGGCCTGCAAGCGGTTGAATTCCGCCTCCAACTGGTTGAAATTGAAGCGTTCCTCCTTCTCCACTACTTCCCCGGAACCGTTGGCGGAAGCCAGCCTCAGGGTCACCTCGCGGGCCTTGATGGCATCGATCTCACGCTGCAAAGCGTCCTTTTCCTTCTGGCTGGTGGCGGTTTCGATCTGGTAGACAAGGGCCGCGATCTCGCTGCGGGTGATGGCGAAAGGCTCGGTAATGACGCTCAACCGCCTGCCGACGATCTGGTTGGTCTCGCGGTCCAGATGCGAGATTCGAGGGGCAATCGACTCTTCGGCCTTGGTGACCGCATCACTCAGCGTCCGGTACTCCGCAGATTGGCGGACGGCCTGCTCGGCCCGGGCCTGGGTCGGCTGAATCCGCCTCAGGTGCCGGCTGTAGAGGCTGACGAAGCGCTTCTGGTAGTCCTTCCAGGGTCTGAGGCCGTAGGTCTCATCGTACAACGCCCACAGCAGAGAGAGGACCATCAGCAGAGATGAGATCAAAAGAATGCGACCGAGGGATCGGTTGAGGACCGGATCGTCTCCAACCGGGGGTTTCTTCGGCACCGATTCCTCCTTGAAAAATAGTGATCAGTGGTTAGCGGTCAGTGGTCAGTTCCGAGAACGGCACTTCGCATGGAAATGCTCAACTCACTTCTCGAATTACTCACCTTTGGCCGCTAAAAACCAGCGTGGCAACGCCTCATTCCGACACTCGGCAGTTATGGTCACTCAATGGGTCCGGCCACTGACCACTGATCACTGGCCACTAGATATTGAACCAGGGAGTGACCCAAACGTACTTGATTCGAAACACCAGTCGAGCCACCATCTTGGCCGGCAAGAGCATCATGGTGACCAGGAAAAACTGCAGGAGCAGGTACTGAATCAAGCTCATGCGATTGTAGATTTTCCGGTTGAACGCATTCCAGGTAAACAGCTTGTGTACTCCCAAGGCTGTCACCAGGGCAAACAGGCCCACCACCACCGCCCCGAAGAGGCTCTTGCCGAGCATGCTGGTGATGCCGAACATGTCCGGCAGATCCCGATTGGCCTCGAAGATCAGCTTGTTGTGGTCCCAGGTCTGGCCCGGCCAGAACCATATCCACCCCGGACCCCGAATGAATGTGCCAATGACCACCATCGACAACCACAACACGATGAAGCCGAAGCAGAAGGCCCAAATGGCGAACTTCCGCTGCTTGTACGTGTAATAGCCGTTCCCGAGCGGGTTGGAATCCATGTAGGGTATCACCATGAGCCCTACCAGAATCAGGGTCGGCAGCACCACACCGGCCATCCAGGGATCGAAATAGACCAGCATCTCCTGCAGCCCCAGAAAGTACCAGGGCGCCTTTGCCGGGTTCATGGTCAGGGAGGGATTGGCCGGCTCTTCCAGAGGAGCGTCCAGGGTAATCGACCACACCATCAGAATGAAGGTGACAATGATGGCAACCAGGAACTCCATGCGCAACAGGTAGGGCCAGACCTGAATTTCCCGAGCCCAGCCCGGTTTCCAGGGTTGCGTCTTGCGGTGGTGGGTCTTGGCCATCTCCGGGTCGGCTTCCAGGCTGTCGATCAGCCGGTCGTTGGCGAATGCCTGCCGGAGGCCGTACCAGGCGTAAAAAGGGATGACCAGGATGAGCAGGACAATGGGAACATTGTCGGGCAGTGTGGTGATTTCCCAGAGCTGAACCCAATCCACTGATTTCCTCCTTATCCTTTTCCGAGCCGTTCCCGGTCAAAGGTCCCCGAACGATCGTCGCACCAACGAACGCTCAAAACCGTCGCGGCTCCTTGATTTCGGATTCCAGCATCACGGGAGCCGGTCCCGAGATGCCGCCGTCCTTGCGGACTCTCCAGAAGTGAACGGCCATGAAAATCCCCGCGATCAGGGGAATGGCGATGCAATGCCAGATGTAGGCGCGCAACAGCGCGTTGGAGTCCACGATGGAGCCCCCCAGCAGAGCAAACCGAACATCGTTGAAGGCGGTCATGCCGAGTTCCGGTCCCAACGGACCCTCGTGCCCCAACAAAGGCGTCGCCCGCGCCATGTTGGTGCCCACGGTGACCGCCCAGAAACCGAGCTGATCATCCGGCAGCAGATAGCCGGTAAAGGAAAGCAGCATGGTGAGCAGCATCAGAATCACGCCCACCATCCAGTTGAATTCCCGCGGCTTCTTGTAGGAGCCCGTCAGAAAGACCCTGAACATATGCAGCCAGACCGTGATAATCATCAAATGGGCGGCCCAGCGGTGCATGTTTCGCAACAGCTTCCCAAAGGGCACGTCGTGTTCCAGGTAGAGAATGTCCCGGAAGGCCTGTACCTTGGAGGGGTGGTAGTAGAACATCAGCAGGACGCCGGTAAAGGTCAGCACGATGAACAGATAGAAGGTGACCCCTCCCATGCCCCAGGTGTAGTTGTAGGCGACCGCGTCGCGATTGATCTTGGCCGGGTGCAGATGCAGGAAGACGTTGGACAGGATCCCCAGCGCGCGGTTGCGCGGCTTCTCGTCGTGGGTCACCCGAAAGATCGACTTGAAGAGTTGGGTCTTCTGGGGCTTCTTGAGCGACTGAACATCGTCGAGGGCCTTCTCCTTGAGGTTCTTGACCTCCTTCAGGACGCCGTCGATCAAGGCCGCCCCCTTGCCCGCCGGTTTCTGCTCTTTCAGATCGTCTGCCATGGATCGACTCCTCGGATGGATACTTGCAACCCCGGTTACGCAGAATCGGCTACCGGCTACAACTGCAGGAACGCTCCCGGGTCCCGGAACTCCGACCGCATTCCCTTGGGCCACTCGTAGAGGACGCTGGTGTCCACCACGACCTGCCCTTCGGCGTCGAGTTCAACCTTGGCGCGGTCCAGGGGACGGGGAGCCGGGCCTTCGAAATTGATTCCCATGCTGTCGTAACCGCTTCCGTGGCAGGGACACTTGAACTTGTTCTCGCTGGGCTTCCAGTCCGGAGTGCATCCCAGGTGGGTGCAGCGGGCGTAGACCACAAAGAGCCCCTCGGCGTCGCGCACCACCCAGATCCGCCTTTTCTGGAACTTGGTATCCACCCCGTAGCCGAAGTCGGAGGGATATCCAATGCGGAACAGCGTCTTGGGTTCAAACAGGGTTCTGGGAAAGAAGAAACGCAGGAACATAAAGAGATTGATTCCCAGGAACCCCGCAACCAGGGCCTGCACCGTGCGACGGCGCCGCTTGGCGGGGTCGACCGGCGCACCGTTCCCGAAGATATTCAGAATCCGCGATACCAACCCTGCCTTGGACTTTTCCTGAACCTTGGCGGGGACGCGCGGCGTCCGCCGCGAAGGCGCGGCTCTTGGAGTCGCACCGGTTTTGGGTTGCTTCGGACCGTCACTTTCAGTATTTGGCATCCACTCCTCCAAGGGTTCCGAGGCGTGACTGGCAGCGTCTGGTTGAAAATTGATTGCTAGGCAAAATGTTGCGCGGCGAGCAAGAAGGTGCTGCCGACTAAGGAAGTATCCAGATTTTATTCCAAAAAAGCGGATTGTCAATAGCCCGGTGCAGGGGATCATGCTCGAAAACCGGACCTGAGACCTCTTAACCTCTATTTCTCCAGCCAGGCCCGTCAATTTTTTCTTGCCCCCCGCTTTTCCATTCTAAAGTATAATGCACGGCACACGTGACCAGTCAGCAATGATTCCCCGTCCCAGGTGCTGCTGAGCAAGTGAGCCGACACCCGGGCGCTCGTCCGGGCCTGCCTGCAACTGCGAGAACCTGATGTCGAGAAAATACCGCCAACCCGGGTATCAGGACAACGAACGGGAGCCGCGGCCTCGGGTCCGAAAGCCTTCCAGGCCCCGAGGCGCCCCCGAGTTCCGCGCCAAGCCGATGCCGGGCTTTCAGGAGGTGGTGCGCTGCACCATGTGCGGGGCGACCACTTCACCCGATATCGGGATGGAAACCCGGTGCCCCAAGTGCGAAGCCGACCTTCATACCTGCCGGCAGTGCGTATTCTTCGACACCTCGGCCCGTCTGGAATGCACCCAGAAGATCCCCGAACGCATTCCTCGAAAAAGCGTACGCAACCAATGCGGCCTGTTCGTGGCCAAAAAGACCATCGAAAGACAAACCACCTCCTTCACTCCTGCCGCTCCCCGCCCCAAGACGGCCCGGCAAGCCTTCGACGCGCTCTTCAAGAATTGACCTGGAACATCACGGCGCCTGCCTGGGGTGAAACCATCTCCTTGGGGATCGACGGCCGACGCAGGTTCACCGCGTCATGAGCAACCGGTTCGATGGGCAGGGGACTGAAACGGTCGATTCCGTGCAGGCGGGTTGAACGGAGAACGGCAACGATCAAGTGATGGTGCGGAAGGCGGGACTTGAACCCGCATGGCTTGCGCCGCCACCCCCTCAAGATGGTGTGTCTGCCAATTCCACCACTTCCGCACACCAGACTGCGCTCCCTGGAAGGGCGTGTTCTATTCCGCCCGCTGGGAGCCGGATTCACCCTCCTGGTCCGGTGCTGCCGGGCTCTCCGACGACTGAGGGACCGGAGTGGCCGCGGGGCTCTCAGGGGGAGCCTCTTCCTGGGGAGCAGTCGCGGCCGCGTCCTGCATGATGGAGCGACCCTCGTCCTGAGACGTCAACAGCGATAGAGTAAAGGAGGTAGCCATGAAGATGATGGCCGCGCCGGTGGTCAGCTTCGAAAGAAAGGTGGCCGTCCCCCTGGCTCCAAAGGCCGTCTGGGAACCGCCCCCACCGAAGGCGCCTGCCAGGTCCGCCCCCTTCCCCGACTGCAGCAGCACAATCAGGATCAACAGCAGACAGACGATCACATGGATGATTTGCAGTAACAGTGCCATCAGACCTGGAAGTCGACTATTGCAGCAAAGGACTCAGCCTTCAGACTTGCCCCGCCCACCAAGGCTCCGTCGATGTCGGCCCGGGCCAGCAACCCGTCCACGTTTTCAGGCTTGACGCTGCCACCGTAGAGGATGGGCAGTTGCTCAGCCGCCTGCCGACCGAAAACCTCTGCAGCCAAGCCTCGAATCAAGGCGTGGACATCCTGGGCCATCTCCGGAGTTGCCGCCCGCCCCGTGCCGATCGCCCACACCGGTTCGTACGCGATCATCGTACGGTAAAGGGCATCCTCTGTCAAGCCGTCCAGCGACTGCCGAAACCGGGTGCCGATGACTGTTTCGGTCCGGCCCGACTCGCGTTCCGAGAGCGTCTCTCCCAGGCAGACGATGGGGGTGAGACCCGCTTCGAGAGCCGCCGCGGCCTTGCGGCTGACCGCCCTACTGGTCTCGCCGAACAGGCTCCGGCGCTCGGAGTGACCGAGGATGGCGAAGCGGCAGCCGGCCTCGGCCACCATGCCTGCCGACACCTCTCCGGTATAGGCCCCCTGGCTTTCCCAATAGAGATCCTGAGCCGCGATGGCGATGGGGCTGCCCTCAGCGGCCCGGGCGGCGGCCCAGAGGGCGGTGAAGGGGGGCGCCACCACGATGTCGCAATGGCCCGAGGCCCCCACCAAAGGCTTGAGTCGGTCGACAAGCTCCACACTTTCCCGGACCGTCCGGTGCATCTTCCAATTCCCGACAATGACCGGTCGCCTCCCGGGGGTTGGGGATTCCATGGGACTGCTCCTCCGAAGCCGGCGGTGGCTCAGGGCCTGTCGCCCAACGATTCCACGCCCGGCAGTTTACGGCCACTCAAAAATTCCAGCGACGCCCCGCCGCCGGTCGAAATGTGGGTGATCCGGTCGGCGACACCCGCCCGGCGGACGGCTGCAATCGAGTCACCCCCACCCACGATCGTGGTTGCCGTGCCGGCCGCCGCGGCCTTGGCCAGGGAAAGGGTGCCTCCGGCGAAACGATCGATCTCGAACACGCCCACCGGACCATTCCATAGAATGGTTGCCGCCCTGGAGAGCACCCGCTGAAATCGGGAACGGGTTTCAGGGCCGATGTCCACCCCCATCCACTCCGGCCCGGTTTCCCCGACGGGAACCACCCGGCTGGGTGCGTCGGGCTCCAGGGTGCGGGTCACGACGTGATCGACGGGGAGGAGCAGGGGAAGGCCGGCCTGCTCCGCTTTCCGCAGGAGTCCGCTTGCCAGGGGGATCTTGTCGATTTCCACCAGCGACCGCCCCACCTCCAACCCCCGAGCCCTCAAGAAAGTGTAGGCCATGCCTCCACCCACCAGCATCCCGTCGACCCGTTCCAGCAAGTTCTCTATGACCTCGATCTTGTCGGACACCTTGGCCCCGCCCAGAACGGCCATAAAGGGCCGGTCGGGACTGTGCAGCGCCTTGCCCAAATAGGAGAGTTCCCGTTCCATCAGAAGGCCGGCCGCCCCCTTTCCGACGAACCGAACCATGCCGGCCGTCGAGGCGTGGGCTCGATGGGCGGCGCCGAAGGCGTCGTTGACATAGCGGTCGCAAAGGCGGGCCAGCCCCCTGCAGAAGGGCTCCCCGTTGCCCTCCTCCTCCGGGTGGAAGCGCAAATTCTCCAACAGCAGAATTCGGCCCGGCCGCAATCGAGCGCATTGCCTCTCGACCGCTTCCCCCACGCAATCCCCTGCCATGCTCACCGGCCGGCCGATGGCCGTTTCCAGGGCGGCAGCGACGGGCTTCAAGCTCAGGCTCGGATCGACCCGGCCCCGCGGCCGTCCCAGGTGTGAGGCCAGCAACACCCGGGCTCCGCGGGACAGCGCGTAGCGGATGGTAGGCAGGCTGGCTTGAATCCGGGCGGAGTCGGCAACCCGGCCCGAACCATCCAGCGGGACGTTGAAGTCCACTCGTATGAAGAGCCGCCGGCCGTCCAGGTCCAAATCGCGAATAGAAAGCTTGTTCATAAATGAGGGATTATCCACGAAAGGACCCGACGACACACGCACAAAAATTGAGCTCCAGCGCCGGCAAGCGGCGTTGGTGGCCGTGCCACTGGTCGTCACTCTCGGAGCGCCGCGCTTGCCCCCCTCCGGCTCGACTGCGGGCTGCGCCCTTGTCTCTCCGACTCCCCCTCAAGGGGGGAGTGATACTTGAGGCCTGTAGAGGGCTTATTGCCCGATTCCTGGGCAGGATGTAAACCATGTTCCCGGTCTAACGCATAAACTCCGTTGCCTCTTCATAACACGGGTATCACTCCCCCCTTGAGGGGGAGTCGCAGAAGCCGAGCCGCAGGCGAAGGCTGATGCGGTGGGGGGTTCGCACAAGGCGAGCCACAGGCGAGATCTTGTGCGCCGCTGCGGAGTTCGCACAGGGTGAGTTGCCAAGCGAAGGCTTGCGCGCCGTGAGGGGGGGCGCACAACCCCAGCCGCAGGCGAAGGCTGATGCGGTGGGGGGCGCACGCCGGCCTCGGGCGCCGGACGCTCCCACCCACCCGTTCTTGACCTTGGCGACCGAAAGACATCACAATCGGACCGACAGGTTGCTGGCAATAAACCCTCTTCCCTTATGCATCCGGCGACCCGGTGAGAAGTGCGGGCTCTTGTTCGACGGCAGAATGGGCAGGCTTTGATTCGGCGACTCTACAGCCTCGGCTTCACGCTGGCCTTTGTTCTGGCGCTGCCCTACTTTCTGATTCAAGCCCTCCGGCATCGCAAGTATCTCTCCAGCTTTCCCGAGCGCCTGGGCATCCTCCCCCGGGAGATCGGAACAGGTCCGGCAGGCGGCATCTGGGTCCACGCCGTCTCGGTTGGGGAGGTGCTGTCGGTGCTGCCCCTGATCAGGCAGATTCGCCGACGATGGCCCGGGCGTCCCCTGTTTCTCTCGACCACCTCGAGGACCGGTCAGGAACTGGCCCGCAAGAACCGGCAGGGGCTGGCGGGCGTTTTCTATTTTCCCCTGGACTGGAAGTTCGCCGTGCGGCGCAGCCTCGACCGGGTGCGGCCCGGGCTGGTCCTGATCCTGGAAACGGAGATCTGGCCCAATTTCCTTCATGAATGCCGCCAGCGGGGGGTCCCGGTCTGCCTGGCCAACGGACGTATCTCCGACCGCTCCTTCAGAAAGTACCACCGCTTCCGTCGTTGGCTGCGGTGGTCGGTGAGCCTGTTCGACTGCTGCTGCATGCAGGACCCGGTGGACCGGGAACGGATTGTCTCCCTGGGAGCCCCTCCTGACAGGGTGGAGGTGTGCGGCAACCTGAAATACGACATCGAACCGCCCGGCCGGCTTCAATCCAGGCTGGCTCAATTTCGCGCCCTGATGCAACTCTCCTCCACGCCTTTCCTGGTGGTCGCCGGCAGCACCCGCAGCAACGAGGAGACGCCCGTTCTGAATGCCTTCCGGGCGCTCCAGCGGGAGTGCCCCCAGGCCCGACTGCTGCTGGCTCCCAGGCACCCCGGCCGCTGCGCGGAAGTGGCGCAGTTGTTGACCTCCCATTCCTTTGTCTTCGTCAAGCGATCAGAGTTGTCCAACAATGTTATACCAGCAGGCGAGAATCCACCCGCCGAAGTCATCTTGCTGGACACCCTGGGAGAACTGCCGGTTCTATACGCCCTGGCCGACCTGGTCTTCGTGGGAGGAAGCCTGATCCCATGGGGCGGACATAACCTGCTGGAGCCGGCCCTGTTCAGGAAGCCGGTGCTGTTCGGCCCCCATATGAACAATTTTCGTGAGATGGCCCAACACTTTATTCAGGCCGAGGCCGGCATAATGGTTCAGAATGAAGTCGAGCTGGGAACGCGATTCATCGAGCTCTTTCGCGACGCCGGCTCCCGCCGGCGGCTGGGCGCCAACGGCTACGGAATTATCCGGGCCCATCAAGGGGCCGGAGCCAGGATCCTGGATCGGATCGCTAGTGTTCTGTCGCAGAAATGATGATGCCATCGCGCCTGGTCTCCGCCGCCTATGAGCAGGTTGTCCGCCTCCGCAACCGAGGTTACGACGCCGGCTGGTTCGCGGCCCGACAGCTCGGCCGGCCGGTGATCAGCGTCGGCAACCTGACCCTGGGAGGCACCGGAAAGACTCCAACCGTCATCGCCTTGGGCAAAATGCTTCAAGGCGCGGGCTACTCGGTGTCGGTGTTGCTGCGGGGTTACAAGGGACGGCACCGGGGAGGACCGCTGCCGGTCTCCGACGGTCGACGCATCCGGAGCCAATCCGACCAGGCGGGTGACGAAGCCCTGGTCATTGCCAGGAACCTTCCCGGGGCAATGGTCACCGTAGGCAAGAACCGGGCCGCGGCCGGCCGCTGGATAGAGGGCCGGAACGCCGCCGACCTGCATTTGCTGGACGACGGTTTCCAGCACCGGCAACTCCACCGGTGCCTGGACCTGGTCCTGGTGGACGTGACCAACCCCTTCGGAGGGGGGCGAATAGTCCCCTCGGGGCAGCTACGGGAGCCACCGGAAGCCCTCGACAGAGCCGACGCCGTCATCCTGACCCGCACGCGCACCGAACAGGACTATGACCCGCTGACCCATAAGCTCCGGCGCTTCAACCCGGATCTACCCTGCTTCCGCTCGACCCAGGCCCTGGAGCCGGTCGCCTGCAGGACGGCCCGGGGAGAAAGAGTGGAGGCGCCGCTGGCAGGATGTCGAGCCCTGGCCTTCGCCGGGCTCGCCAACCCGCAGCAGTTTTTCGACTCTTTGAGGCACCACGGGGTGGTACTGGCACAAGCCCTTCCCTTCCGCGATCACCATCGCTACTCCACCCGGGAGTTGAGCGCCATTGGCGAGCGCTGCCGGGAGTTGCGGGTAGAGGCAGCCATCACCACCGAAAAGGACGCCGAAAATCTGCCGCCCGCTTCCCTGCATCCACCGGCGCTTCGGGTTCTCATCGCCCGGGTCTCGTTCGAGTTCGTGGGAGACGGCCTGCGGGATTTGTTGTTGCAAACATTGGAAAAAGAGTTCCGGTGAAGACATTTCTGGAAGGCGACCACATCCGACGGCTGCTGATTCGGGGAACCAACTGGGTGGGGGACTCGGTGATGGCCATCCCCGCGCTGCGAGAGGTTCGGCGGCTCCTTCCCCGGGCTCACATCACCCTGCTGGTGCTGCCCTGGGTCAGCGATATCTACCAGGGCAGTCCCTGGGTGGACACCGTCTGGCTCTACGATCGCGACGGCCGGCATGCGGGCACGGCGGGGCGGCTCCGGTTGGTTCGGAAGCTCGCCCGAGGCGGCTTCGATGCCGCCCTGCTCCTGCAGAACGCCTTCGAGGCCGCTTTCCTGACCCGGCTGGCCCGCATTCCCCTGAGAGCGGGCTACCGCAGGGATGGGCGCGGCTGGCTCCTGACCCATGCCGTTTCGATCGATCCAAGACTGAAGGCGAGACACCAGACCTGCTACTACCTCGACCTGGTGGAACGGCTGGCGGGCCGGGAGAGGGTCCTGGACGCCCCCACGCCGGCCCATGAAAAGACGACGCCGGTGCTGCCGCTGCAGCCTGGGGCCCGAGCTCTTGCCAGGCAGCGACTGGAACAGGAGGGCGTTCGATTTCGAGGCAGGGTGGTCGGCGTCCACCCCGGCGCCGCCTTCGGTTCGGCCAAGCGCTGGATGGGAGACCGTTACGCCCAGGTCCTGGACCGGCTGATCCGCACCCAGGGAGTGGAAGCGATCCTGTTCGGCTCCCGGCAGGAGCGACCCATCGCGGAATCCATTCGCGGGCACATGGCCGCCCGCCCGCTGGTTCTGTCGGGCAGAACACGCCTTTCGGAGTTGATCGCCATGATTGCCTGCTGCGACCTCTTCATCACCAACGATTCGGGGCCCATGCACCTGGCGGCCGCGCTGGGAATCCCCACCCTGGCGCTGTTCGGTTCCACCGACCAGGTCGCCACCGGGCCCCTCGGCCCCGCCGCCGTGGTCCTGAACAAAAACGTTGAATGCAGTCCGTGCCTTCTGCGAGAATGTCCTATCGATCACCGCTGCATGACCCGGATCACGGTTGAGGAAGTCTTCCAGGAGGCAGTACGGATGCTCCGGGCAGGTGGCTGAGGGAGGCCGTTGCTCGGAGGAACGGCCGTTTCCGTCAACCCAGGGGCCATGCTAGCCCCTCCCGCGGGCTCGGGGGAACGGCAACCCCGCCAACGATCTCCCCGCGAGCCTCAACTGATCTCCACTTCGATTGCCCTGCTCTAGCTAAACATCTCGCCCATGGCTGAAATTGCGGCCTTCATCGATCGAGACGGCACCATCAGCGAAGAGGTCGGATACGTGAACCATCTCTCCCGCTTTCAGGTCTACCCCTGGACTGCCGAGGCCATTCGCGGCTTCAATCGGCGGGGGTTGAAATCCATCGTGGTGACCAACCAGGCCGGGGTGGCCCGGGGTTACTTCAGCGAGGATCTGGTCAATCGGATCCACACCAGGCTTCGCAGGGAAATGGAGCACGCCGGAGCCTACTTCGACGCCGTCTACTACTGTCCCCATCATCCCACGGCCGGCGAGCCTCCCTATTGCCAGGTGTGCCGGTGCCGCAAACCCAAGCCGGGCATGTTGTGGCGAGCGGTCGAGGAATTCGGCGTCGACGTCGGCAAATCCTTCGTGATCGGAGACCGCTACAGCGATATCGAGCTGGCCCACAACGCCGGCGCCCGATCCGTCTTTGTCCTTTCGGGATACGGCCGAGGGGCTTACGAACACCAGAGGAACCTGTGGAAAGTTCAGCCGGAGTGGGTGGTGGAGAATCTGCTGGAGGCCAGCCGCGTCGTGCTGGAGACGGTATGACTGCCCCCGACGCCGGCCGCTACGCGGAAATCATCGACAGCTTTCCCGACTGTCCCATCGTCGTTTACGGCGACCTGGTGGCGGACGAGTTCGTGTTCGGAGAGTTCTCCCGGATTTCTCGCGAGGCTCCGGTGCTCATCCTCAAGCACAAGGAGTCGCGCATTCTTCCCGGGGGCGCGGCCAACGCCATCAACAATCTGATCGCGCTCGAGGCCCATCCCATCCCGGTCGGCATCCTGGGCCGGGATGCCGCCGGAGAGGAACTCCACCGGCAACTCCAGGACACAGAGCTCTCCATTCCCACGATTGAAAGGGACTGGGACTACCCCACTCCCGTCAAGACCCGCTTCGTGGCCGGCTCGGCCCACTCCACCCGGCATCAGGTCCTGCGGCTGGACCGGGAAGGGCGATTTCGACACACCCGGGAGACCGAGCAGGCGGTCTGGAGGCGCTTGGCCCCCGTGTTGAGTTTGTGCCAAGGCCTCATCATCTCCGACTACGGGCTGGGCTACGTGAGCCCCTCGCTAGTGGCCCGCCTGGCGGGGATGCGAGAGGAGTTTCCCATCACGGTGGACTCCAGGCACCAGTTGCTGCAGTTTCCCGGGCTGACCGCCTCCACCCCCAACGAACCCGAGGTGGAGGCCCTGTTGGGGTACGAGATCGGAAACGACACGGCCCGACTGGAAAAGGCGGGCAGGCGCCTGTTGAGGCGGTTGAAGTCGGAGGCGGTCCTCATCACCCGCGGCCGGGACGGCATGGCGCTCTTCACTCCCCGCAAGCCCTCTCTTTCCATCCCGATTTTCGGGAGCGACGAGGTTGCCGACGTCACCGGCGCAGGCGATACCGTCATTGCCGTCTTTACTCTGGCCCTGGCCGTGGGAGCCAGCTTCGAGGAGGCCGCCCGGCTCTCCAACTACGCCGGCGGACTGGTGGTGATGAAGCACGGCACCGCCACGGTGAGCCGCCAGGAACTCAAGGAGGCGGTGTACAGGGACCGAGCATCTCATGGATAGCGCCAAGATCCTCTCGCTGGAGGCCTTGCAGCCTTTGGTGACAGACCTGAAGGAGCGCGGCCGCCAGGTCGTGCTGGCCAACGGATGCTTCGACTGGCTCCACGTGGGCCACGTCCGCTACCTGCGGGAGGCCCGGCAATTGGGGGACTGCCTGGTGGTGGCCCTCAATGCGGACGCCTCGGTGCGCGCGCTCAAGGGGCCTCCGCGTCCTCTGATGCCCCAGCAGGAACGGGCGGAAATCCTGGCCGCCCTGTCCTGCGTGGACTACGTGCTGGTCTTTGAGGAATTGAACGTGGAACGGGTGCTTCGCAGGCTGCAGCCGCACATTCACTGCAAGGGAACCGACTACAGCGAGCAGACGGTGCCCGAGAGAGAGGTGGTGCTCTCCTACGGGGGACGGATCGCCATTGCCGGAGATCCCAAGGACCACTCCACCCGCAGCCTGCTGAAGGGACTGATGCGGACCCAGGGGCCGCCCGCCTCCAAGGGGAAGAAGGATCGATGAACCGGATCCTGATCATCAAGCTGGGTTCGATCGGGGATGTGGTCCACACGCTTCCCGCCCTGTCGGACTTGAGAGCCTCTTTTCCCCGGGCCCGGATCGACTGGCTGGTCGAGAAGCAGGCCGCCGTCCTGCTGAGGAACCACCCCTGGCTCGACCGGGTGATTGAAGTCGATACCCGCAAGTGGAGGCGGGCACTGTGGCGACCCCGGATCTGGAACGAGATTTTCCATGGTCTGAGCCAACTGAGGCAGCAGCGGTACGAGGTGGCCTTTGACTTCCAGGGACTATGGAAGTCGGCGGCCTTCGGCCTCTTTTCCGGCGCCCGCTTGCTGGTGGGGTACGACAAGGACCACCTGAAAGAACCCGGTTGCCGCATCCTCTACGGCAAACGGGTGTCACCGCGGCCCGCAGCCCCCCACGTCAGCGAGCTGCATCGCGCTCTGGTTGGCAGCCAGGGAGCCCCCCGCGGCCCAGGCGGGTTCGGGCTGGGCGTGGAAGAGCAGGACCGGGCCTACGTTGAGGCTCAGTTGGCTCAACGCCGCCTGAAGGAGTTCATTATCCTCAATCCCGGTGGCGGCTGGGTAACCAAGAACTGGTCTCCCTCCAACTATGGCCTTCTCCACCATCGAATCAGGCGGGAGCTGGGTCTGAAGACGGTGCTGACCTGGGGGCCGGGAGAAGAGGATCTGGTCCGGGAAGTGATGGCGGCCTGTCCGGACGACACGCCCCCGACCTTTTCGACCACCCTTCCCCAGTTCATTGCCCTGGCCCGGAGGGCCCGCCTGTTCGTGGGGGGCGACACCGGACCGCTGCACCTGGCCACGGCCTGCCGCACACCGGTGGTCGCGATCTTCGGTCCGACCGACCCCGGAAGGAACGGGTCCCCCCACCCGGAGGACCTGGCGGTGTTCCACCCGGTTCCCTGCGGGCCCTGCTACAAGAGGACCTGCTGGAAGTACCGCTGCCAGTGCATGACCCTGGTCACGGTGGATCAAGTGTTCGATGCGGTGGTGAGGCGGCTGGAGCAACCCCGGTCCCAGGCTTCGCTTCCACTCCGGGCCGACTGAGCCGGAATGCCTCATGCTGCCTATCCTTACCCGCATCCGTGTCCCGGCCGGCTTTCTCCTGGCCGGCCTCTATCTCTGGCTGGCCAACCCCACCTGGCCCTTTTGGCCGCTGGGAATCGCTCTGGCCTTCCTGGGAATGCTCTTTCGGGGATGGGCCGCCGGCCACGTCCGCAAGAACGACCAACTGGCCGTTTCCGGGCCCTACGCCTTCACCCGTCATCCGCTCTACCTGGGCAGCTTCGTGATCGGCCTGGGATTCAGCCTGGCCGGGCGCAGCCTGCTCATCCTGGTCCTGTTTCTGGCCTGCTTCTTCCTTTTGTATGGTCCGGCCATGCGGGCCGAGGAAGAGCGCCTGAGACAACTTTTCCCCCGCCGCTATCCCGACTACCGGAAGACCGTCCCCTTCTTTCTCCCCACCCGCTGGCCGGCCAGCCGCGGCCCAGCCCCGTTCAGCCTGCAACACTACCGCCGCAACCGCGAATATCGGCTGGTGCTGGGCTTCGCCGGCGCCTTGGGCTTGCTCTTCTGGAAGGCCTGGTGGTTTTGAGAGGGACACCCAGACTCCCACCGGACGCTTTTACCGCAGGCAGCCTGCCGCTCACGAATTTCCTTCCCACAAACACGGGCTTTGGTTTAGAATTCCGGCCTCGCTATCAGACCGCGTGTCCCGTTTCAGGCTGGCCCCGCCGGTTTTCCCGCAGGAAACACATCGCACGGTTGCTTGAGAGGGTGGAGAAGGAGTGGTGAATGTCCAGGTTTAAGGAAGGCTTGCAGGATGTAGTGGCGGCGACCTCATCCATCTGCTACATCGACGGACAAAAGGGAATTCTGTCCTATCGAGGCATAGACATCCACGATCTGGCGGAACATTCGACTTTTGAGGAAGTCTGCTACCTGTTGTGGTTCGGCCGCCTCCCCAAGCAGGCGGAATTGGACGAAATGACAGCGGTCATGGGTCGGAGCAGGGCCTTGCCGGAAGCAGTGCTTCAGTTGCTGAAGAGCTTGCCCCCGGACGCTCCCCCCATGGATGTCCTGCGCACGGCTGTCTCGGCCCTGTCCCACTACGACCCCGACGCCGCCGCCAACGACAAACCGGCCAACCTGCGCAAGACCTATCGTCTGACCGGCCAGATCGCTTCCATCGTGGCCACGGCCGACCGCATCCGCAACGGCCAGGAACCGGTCAGCCCCGACTCCGGGCTTTCCCATGCCGCCAACTTCGTCTACATGTTGACCGGGGAAAAGCCCGATGCGACCGCCGAGCGGGCCCTGGACGTGGCGCTCATCCTGCACGCCGACCATGAGTTCAACGCCTCGACCTTTGCGGCCCGGGTGACCGTGGCCACCTTGACGGACGTCCATTCCGCCGTCACCTCGGCCATCGGAACCTTGAAAGGCCCCCTGCACGGCGGTGCCAACCAGGATGTCATGCGGATGTTGATCGACATTGGCGAGACCGAGCGGGCCGAAACCTATGTCAAGGAAGCCTTGGCCAGTAAGCGGAAGATCAGCGGGTTCGGGCACCGGGTCTATCGAACCGAGGATCCGCGCGCCACCCATCTGCGCCGAATGTCCCGCGACCTGTCCGAGAGTTCGGGCACCCGCAAGTGGTTCGAGACCTCCCGGGTGATCGAAGAGGTGGTGAAGCGGGAAAAGAATATCAACGCCAACGTCGATTTCTATTCGGCCACGGTCTACTACAACCTCGGGATCCCGGTCGACCTGTTCACCCCGCTCTTCGCGGTCAGCCGCATCTCCGGCTGGACCGCGCACGCTCTCGAGCAACTGGACAACAACCGCCTCATTCGGCCCAGGGCCGAGTACACCGGCCCCTCTCATCCCGCACCCTATATTCCCGTGAACGAGAGGTAATCCCCTGCTGCCGCCATCCGTTCCAATCCGCGCCCCTTTGGTCCGCGGGCTGGTTGCCCTCGGCATATTGGCGGTAACTTTCGGCCTGGCTCACCATTCCTCGGCCTCCGAGGAGGCTCTCTCCCCCGACAAGTTCTCCCCAACGGAGGAAGAAGCCCTGCGGAAGGCCAACACTCCCCGAAAGCAACTGGGCGTATACCTGGATATCGCTTTTGATCGGCTCAAGCAGTTCCGAATCCTGGTTCGGAAATGCGATCAGAACCAGGCTCGGAGGCACCTGATCGGGTACGCCCTGGCCCTGAACCGAGCCGATGACTTGGCCGCGAAGGAAGATCCAGACCAGAAAAAGGGTCAAAAACTCCTGAAGGTGCTCTTGAAATCCACCCAGAAGATCAACGCCTCCCTGATCCAGACAATTGAGAAAGTTCCCCAGGATTGCCGCCCCGTGGTTCAGGAGGCCCTGCAGGTCTCGCAGCAGGTCAACAGCGCCGTACACGTCCAACTCCTCAGAGCCGGTACTCCCTGAGAATCCATGGTAGGATGATTGTCCCATGAACGGGTTAAGGATCTTTGCGCTGCTGGCGCTCGTTTGCTGCATTACCGGTTGTGCCTCCTCCCGCAAGCTTACCCAGGAGAGCGCCCGAAAGAGAATCCTGCAGTTGGGACTGATGGAGATCGAGGGCAAATCGCTGGAAATCCGAAAAGTCACCCAGGCCGGGGGCAAGCACGCGGTTGCCGAAGCCAACTTGAACATGGTTTTTCAGCTTTCCCGGAACTCACGGGGGAAGTGGGAGGTGGAAGCGGTCCGCTTTGCAGACGGGAACTGGGTTCAGGTCGAGACCCTGCGGCAGGCCCTGGACATAACCAGAGAACGCCAGACCCGCCAGGATCTGGGCAAGCTGGTCAAGGTCATCAAGGAGTACCAGGCAGTCCATGGGGAATACCCCAAGGCCGATAACCTGTCCGGGCTGAACGACCTGCTTTTCCCCCGGCACATGGCGGCTTCGATTCGCTTTGACGCCTGGGGACGCCCGCTCGTTCTGCAGCGTTCCGGTCCGCAGGGTCTGCAGATCCTGTCCCTGGGCGCCGACGGCATCCGGGGAAACGAAGATGACATTGCCCTGTCCCCCTAGCCCGTCTTCAGTGATTGGAAAGATGCCCCGGATTTGGAGAATCGACTGATGGCCAAGGCGCCCTCCTCTCAAAAACCGCGTTCGGGAGCCCGCGGCAAGCCGCGCAAAAAAAAGGCCCGGTCGATCGCCAAGCCCCTGGCCCTCCTGGCCCTGGTGGTCGCGGTTGCCCTGGGGGCCGCTTTCTACCTGCAGCGCCGTGCCGACGATCAGACGGTCTCCGCACCGGTCCCAACCTCCGGCAACACCCTTTCCCCGATCAGTACGGAGGGGTGGAGCAAGGGAAACAGCCTGGCCAAGGCGGTCCTGGTCGAATTCGTCGACTTTCAGTGCGGGGCCTGCGCCGCCGCCAGCAGCCGAGTGGCCACGATCGCCAGAAAGCACGGCGCCCGGCTGAAAATCGTCTTCAAGCACAACCCCATGCAGAGGGCTCACGGCAACGCCATGATTGCCGCCCAGGCGGCCGAGGCCGCCGGACGCCAGTACAAGTTCTGGGAAATGCACGACCTGCTCCTCCAGCGCCAGAGCGAGTGGGCCAAGGTTCCGGACGCCCAAACCTTCTTTCTCCGTTACGCCGCCGAACTGCAGCTCAACCTGGCGCTCTTCCGGCGAGATCTTTGGAATCCCGAAGTGAGGGAGAAGATCAACCGGGACATCCTGGAAGGCCAGTTGGCCCAAGTCCGTTCCGTTCCCGCCTTCTTTCTGAACGGAAAGCCCATCCCCAACACCCAGGACGAAGTCGAGTTCGAACAGAGAATCGTCGACGGCATCCGGTCTGTCCAGTGAGCGGCAATCCCTGGTCGATTCGCGTGATGGTGCTGGCCGGGTTCGCCGGGATGGTCGATTCCGGCTACGTCGGCTTCCACAGCCTTACCGGTCTGCTGATCCCCTGCGGGCCCGCCGGGGGCTGCGACCAGGTACTCAACAGCGCCTATTCTCACTGGGGCGGCCTCTCCATAGCCTGGTTCGGCTTCGCCTTCTACCTGGCGGTGACCGCCGCCGGCATCTTCGGCCTGTCGGGCTTCCGGCAGGTGTTCCGCTTCAGCCTGATCGCCAGTCTGGCAGCCTTCCTGGCAACCCTCTACCTGCTGTACCTGCAGGCATTTGTCCTGCAGGCTTACTGCGACTACTGCCTGCTCTCGGCCCTTCTGGTCTTTACGATCCTGGGAGCTCACCTGGTCTTGCGGCCCTGGAACAGCACGGCGGACCCCGACTGATCCGCACGCTTGCCTGCAGTAACCGGGGGACGGGGACTGGAGTGTTTCCACTCCGGAGGGACAAGACGGCAGGTCTGTTCAGGGTGCAGGCGGGATGGTACGGGGCGGGAGATGAGCCTACCGCGGCAGGGCGCCCATGCCTTGCAGGACGCCGGAACCCCCGGGTGACAGCGGCTCCGCGGCGGTCGCCCGCTCCATCACCCAGGCATCTTCCAGGGGATCCCGATAGTAGTTGCTGCGGCGGGAGACGATCCGGAAACCGTTTCGCCGGTAGAAACGGATGGCGCGGCGGTTGGATTGCCGCACCTCCAGGAAGATGCGGGAAAACCGCCAATGGCGGGCCACTTCCATGCACCCGGCCAGGAGCCGTTTGCCCACCCCCTTCCCCAGGTATCGGGGTGGAACCATTAAATTACACAGCTCGCCGCGATCGACCATCAAGGCCAGCACGGCCGCACCCGCCAAGGCCCCCGTTTCCCCTGCTGAGGGCCCCCCGGCGGATTCCACCTCCGCCACCAGGGGGCAGTAGAGGCAGGGCTCCCTGAGCACCTTCAGATAGCCCTTTTCCCCCCATTTGCTCAAGTAGTCCCAGCAGTTCTCAATGGCCACTACCCGGGCGAGGTCCGCCTCCACCATCCGGCGAATTTCAAGCTTCACGTGCCTTCCCCATTAACGCGGTTAGCAGAAAGTAAGCAGAGGCCAGGCCTTCTCCGGATCGTGACGGAAATCCAAACGAAGAATCTACTCCTGAGCCGGCAGATACGCGCCATCGCCGCTGCGTAGTCCGGGAGCACCGCCGTCGTTGATGACACCGTAGGCCAGAAAGGGATTGGTGCCGGAAATCTTGATGATCCGCACATAACCCTGAGTGGTCCCCGGAGCGTAGCTGGCCAGGATGCCGTTGATCTGACGCCACCTGAGAGAGGGGACCAGGAAGTCATCAATGGTATGAACCAGTAGTCCAGTCTCCCCATCGAAAATTTCAATGTTGAACCTGCTGTCGGCAACATTGACTTCTCCCGTGTTCACCAACGCCAGGTTGCTCCGATTCTCCCCGTTCTGCTGCAGCCCGTAAACCCAGGCACTCTTGCCAAAAGCCTTCCCGTAGGGTACGGCGGGGTAGAAGACACTGTAGAGGCCGTTACCACCCTGCGAGCCCGTGCGGGCACCAACCACAATATCTTTCATCTCCTCGAGGCCCATTCTGGCCAACAGTGGCCCGGCCAACACCCGATTTCGTGGACCGATGCCCGCCACACCCCGTCGACGCAAGTCGTCCACGATTTGGGGAATGATCTTTTGCTCACCCGCTACAAGCTTCATTTGGAAGGAAGTCTTGTTGTGAGCATTGCGAACCGCATCGGCCACAAATGTGAAAGTGACATACTGGGTCGAACTGGACAAATTGGTCACCGTCAGTTCGCTCGTAAACTCTCCCGACTCCACAATAACCGGCAAGACCAGGCCCGTTGCCCCTGTCAGGGCACTCTCGGCGACCGGGAAGACAAACGACCCGTCCGAATTCGCTTGGTCGTTGATGACACCGTAGGCGTAGAAGGGAGCCCTCCCCCCGACCCGCTCCACCTTTACGTAGCCGTTGCGGTCGCCGTCCGCCCCCCGCAGCACACCAAGCAGGCCCGAAAACTGGTGAAACTCTCCCGGTTCCAATGTCACATCGTCCAGGACGCGAAAACTCGAGTCAGACCCATCCCCGGAGAACACCGTGGTTCTCACGGTAACGGGGCCATCCGCCGGTGTTCCCATGTTCTGGAAGGCCACGTTGGAACGGTCCTGCCCATTCTGGCGCAGTCCGCACAGATAGACCGCTTCCTCGAATCCGATGTCACCGGCAACTCCGGGGTAGGCCAATCCGGCGCGGCCGTCAGGCACAGCCGTCGTTGTCCGGACCGTGACACCCACTTCGGAAAACAGCGGGTAGTCCACTTCCAGCGTCCCCAGACGATTTCCGCTGTCGGGGATGGGCAGGCCCAACCTTGTGAGATAGCCGAGAGCGTCCGGTACGATCTTCTGCTGCCCCGGACCCAATATGTCAGAGACCCTGCCGTCTCCCCCACCGGTATTCGACTTGTAGGCGAACTTGAGCTCCACCATCTCAGATCCGCGATTGGTCAGGGTCAACTCGGAAGTAAAGAATGCGTCGCGGAGCCCGCGAGCTTTCAGAATGACGGAGAGTCGGCTGAGCGAGTTGTGCTGCAGGCTCAGACCCTTCAAGGCGCTCAGACCGTGAAAGACGCTTCGGGGCAACGCTGTCAGGGAATTCTCGTCCAACCGCAGGGTCTTCAGGGAGCTCAAACCGCGAAAGACACCCTCCGGCAATGTGGTCAGGGAGTTGCCATTCAAGTCCAACCGTTGCAGGGTGCTCAAACCTCGAAAGAGACTCTCCGGCAATGCGGTCAGGGAATTGCCATCCAGCCGCAGCTCTTCCAAGGCGCCAAGGTCTCGAAACAGCCCAGGCGGCAATGTCGTGAGCGAGTTGCCCCAAAGCCGTAGTTTTCGCAGGGAAGTCAGACCGCTGAAGTCATTCGCCTGAAGCTCGGTAATTCTGTAGTCGCCGATCAGGTCGAAAGAGGAGAGATTGAGCTCTCTCAGGCCGGCCAGATGCGCCGCAGAGATGTTCGCGCAGTGCCTGGACAACGCCCTGGACAGCGCTATCCGCACTTGTGTCGTGCGATCGCAGACTCCCTGCGCGCGTGCCTGGTCCGGAGTCAGAAACAGGCCAGCGATCCCACACAGAAACAGGCCAAGTTCCCAGGACCGCCCTCTAAACAGAGCCATCTTCTTCCTCTCAATCTGTCACCCCCCGGGATCCCACGGTCGCAGCCGGGGGATCCAACGCGGCACGTTGGCCTTGTAGAGCCGGTAGCTGTCTCCGAATCGCTTTTCCAGGCCCGGCTCCTCGAACCTTAGGAAATAGAGCGTCTTGAGCAGGAAAAAGACCGCCATCCACGCGGCCAGGTGCCAGGAGCCCAAGAGCAGCGACTCGGCGCCGAGGAGGAGAAGCACGCTCGTAATCATGGGATTTCTGACATGGCGGTAGGGGCCGCGGACGACCAGTCTCGCCGGCGGAGCCCAGGGCGCGGGAGTGCCCCTGCCGACCTTCACGAACAGCTTGGCGCACCCGGTAGACAAGACCAGGCCGGTCGTCGCCAAGGCAATGCCGATCCAGAATCGGCCCTGTCCAGGTCCTGCCGGAGCAATGGCGCCCGGCCTATCGGCCACCAGCCACAGGATCGCGCCGGGAATGTACACGACGATGGTTCCTGGAAGGATGAGGATGTGTTTGACCCACTGCAGAGTCATTCCTGTCCCCACGGCCGGACTGCTCTCGGGCTGCGACTGACTGGGTCCTCTTCCGACCGGCAGGAAGATTCAGACCGTATCCGCATGGACAACCGGATGGCCGAGCGTTTCCTCAGGGCCCTTTCCAATTGACCTCCGCGTCGGGCCGGCGCAGGTAGAAGGCGCGCAGGTCCGGCGGCGCGGTCCATTCCTCTCGGTCCGCCTTGGAGGAGGCCAGGGCGGCCAGGGCGCGGCCCAGGAAGGGGTCGGTCTGGGCCACCCGCCACCGGGGGCGTCCCCGGGACCGGATGAGGTCCCGATATTTCTGGGCGCCGCCTCCCAGGAAGAGCACGGTCTCCTCGTCCAGGGCATCCAGCAACTCCCCGGGGGCGCCGACGAATCCCGGATTCCGCTGAATCAGGCGGGAGCGGCGGCGCTCGAAGACGGCGGCGTACACCTCTCCCCGGCGGGCGTCGATCATGGGGACCATCACCCCTTGCCACTCCGGGAACCTCTCCACCCAAGCCTCGAAAGCGGTCACGGCAACGGTGGGTCTTTCCTGCGTTTCCGCCAGGCCCTTGACCGTGGTCAATCCGATCCGGACGCCGGTGAAGGAACCCGGACCGCAGACGACCCCGAAGGCATGAATGTCGTTCAGCCCGATTTCGGCGTAGTCGATGAGGTACCGGATGCCGGACAGCAGTCGAGCGGTGTGGGTGCAGGCGGAATCCAGGTTGATCTCGCCCAGGATGGCATCATCCTCCGACAACACGATGCTTCCGGCGCTGCCGGAGGTATCCAGGCAAAGGAGTTTCACAACGGGGACCTCCCGCCGGGCCCGACCGCCCTCAAGCCCGACTGCAAGGGGGAGCGGGGTTCGTTGACACCCCCAAGGGCAGATTATATACTCCGGGATTTTGACGGAACAATCGCGAACAATCGCATTGAGCCCAGCGTGTGCCGCTCCTGCCCGGGAGGTCCACACCCGGCACGCCTCCAGCACCTCTCAGGGTCGCTCTTCCCGACCCGCCTCAGCGGACTTCGGCATGGTACCCTCCACCCCCATGATGGCCCAATACCATCAGATCAAGAAGTCGGTTCCCGGCGCTATTCTGTTCTTCCGGCTGGGTGACTTCTACGAGATGTTCTTCGACGATGCCGTTGTGGCCGCCCGCGAGCTGGAGATCACCCTGACCTCGCGCAACAAGGAAAAAGGGACCCCGGTCCCCATGTGCGGGGTTCCCTACCACAGTGCCGACGCCTACGTCTCCAAGCTGATCCGCAAAGGCTACCGCGTGGCCGTTTGCGACCAGGTCGAGAATCCCAAGACCGCCAGGAAGCTGGTAAAGCGGGAAGTGACCAGGGTCGTCACCCCCGGCACCCTGAGCGACGGCAACCTGCTGGAGCCTCGGGAAAACAATTTCCTGAGCTCCGTTTTCTCGGACGGTTCCGGACTGGGACTGGCCTCGGTAGACGTTTCCACCGGCGATTTTCGAATCACCGAGTTTCGGGACGGCGCCCGGGAATCCATGCTGCAAACGGAACTGGAACGGCTGGAGCCCAAGGAATTGATCTGGTGCTCCCGGCTCAGCGACCAGAATCCCGCCTGGGCCTCCAATCTGTCCGCACTCAAGACGGAGGTGGAGGAGTGGATCTTTGCCTCGGACTTTGCCCAGCAGCTGCTCACCGACCATTTCAAGGTCGCCAGCCTGGATGGATTCGGCTGTCAGGGGCGGGACCTGGCCGTGGCCGCGGCAGGCGGGGCCCTGCACTACCTGCAGGAGACCCAGCGTGGCGAACTGCTGCACCTGGATAGACTGCACTACTACGAGCTGAACCAGGCAATGCTGCTGGACCAGTCCACGGTGAAGAACCTGGAGCTGCTGGAGTCCCTCTACGACGGGTCCCGCAACGCCACCCTGCTTCAGTGCCTGGACGCCACCGCCACCGGAATGGGTGGCCGGCTCCTGAAGACCTGGATGCTGCGGCCGGAAGTCGACCTTGCCGAGATCGAGAGCCGCCAGGAGGCAGTGGCCGCGCTGACCGAAGACCTGGTATTGCGAGAGGAACTCAGGGAGCGGCTCAAGCAAGTCTATGACCTGGAGCGGCTGGCCTCCAAGGTGGCCCTCTCCAGCGCCAACGCCAGGGACCTGATCGCGCTCAGGCAGTCGCTGGAACAGATCCCCGGACTCAAGCTGCTGCTGCAGCCGCTTGCGGTGGCCCGGCTGAGCAGCCTGGAGCAGGCCAGCGACCCGCTGGACGACGTGGCGGCGAAGATCGGAGAGGCCCTCAACGACGATCCTCCGGTGGTGTTGACCGAGGGCCGGCTGATTCGGACGGGGTTCAGCGCCGAGCTGGACAGCCTGCGAAAGGACAGCTCCTCGGGGAAGCAAACCATTGCCGAGCTGGAAGCCGGCGAACGCGCCCGCACCGGCATTTCCAATCTGAAGGTCAAGTTCAACCAGGTCTTCGGCTACTACCTGGAGGTCTCCAGGTCCAACCTGGGACGGGTGCCCCCCGACTATGAGCGCAAGCAGACCCTGGTGGGAGCGGAGCGCTTCACCACCCCCCAACTGAAGGAGCACGAACGCCGGGTGCTGGGGGCCGAGGAGCGCCTGGTGGAGCTGGAGTACGAGCTCTTCTGCCAACTCCGCTCCGCCGTGGGCCGGGAGTGCCGGCGCATCCGCAACACGGCCCGCGCCCTGGCCCAACTGGATTGCCTGGCCACCCTGGCCGCCGCCGCCCATCAGTTCGGTTACGTGAGACCCACGCTCCACACCGGCGAAGAGCTGGCGGTCAAGGGGGGGCGGCACCCGGTCATCGAACGTCTGGGCGAACAACTCCCCACCGGCCGGTTCATTCCCAACGACCTCTATCTGAACCCCACCACCGACCAGGTTCTCATCATCACCGGGCCCAATATGGGGGGCAAATCCACCTATCTCCGCCAGGCGGCGCTCTTCTCGGTCATGGCCCAGATGGGCTCCTTCGTTCCGGCTCAGGAGGCCAAGCTGCCTATCGTGGATCGGATCTTCACCCGCATCGGAGCCTCCGACAACCTGGCCCGGGGCAGGTCCACTTTCATGGTGGAGATGACCGAAACAGCCGTCATTCTGAATTCGGCCACGCCCAGGAGCCTGGTCATACTGGATGAGGTGGGCCGTGGCACCGCCACCTTCGACGGACTTTCCATCGCCTGGTCGGTGGTGGAGCACCTCCACTCCCGCAACCGCGCCAAGACCCTCTTCGCCACCCACTACCACGAGCTGACCGAACTGGCCCAGCTGCTGCCGGGAGTGAAGAACTACCAGGTGACGGTCAAGGAGTCGGGCAACGAGATCGTGTTTCTCCGGCGGGTCGAGCCGGGAAGCGCGGACAAGAGCTACGGCATCGAGGTGGCCCGGCTGGCCGGCCTGCCGCGGCCCGTGATCCAGCGGGCCCGGGAGATCCTGCGTGGGCATGAACAGGGAGAGCACGAAATCAGCAACCATCTGACCCGGAACTACCAGCGCAGGAAGAACAACTCCGGCAAGCAGCTCAATCTGTTCGTGGTCTCCGAGCACGAGGCGCTGGAGCAGTTGCGCAAGCTGGACCCCGATCGGATGACCCCCTTGCAGGCCCTGCAAGCCATCCACCGACTCAAGGAAAGCCTGTGAGAGTGACTAGTGGCCAGTGGATAGTGGATAGTGATTCGATCCATGCGTTAAGCCCCTTGTAGATCTCGGCGCAGTCCTTGAAAAACGCAACCAGGTCAGCGGGCGCTTGCCTGCTCCCGGAACACTCCACTAGCCACTCAACCAAGCGGCGGCCCCATGAAAGACTCCAAGCTGGTGGTCGGCCTGATGTCGGGAACCTCGCTGGACGGCGTGGATGCCGCCCTGGTGCGGATGGTCCGGTCGGGTGAGGGCTGCTCCGTTCAGCTCAGGCACTTCCTTTCCACTCCCTATCCGGACGACCTCCGCCAGGCGCTTCTGCGGGTCGCTTCCGGCCAACCGGTCGCGGCCGGCTTCATCAGCCACCTGGGGGTTCTGCTGGGACGGCTCTACGCGGAAGCGGTCAAGGACGTCTGCCGGGCCGTTAAGCTCCCCCTCGACCGGCTGGATCTGATCGGGTCCCACGGCCAGACCATTTTCCACCAATCCGACCCCGGCGACTTCTGTGGCCGGCCGGTCGCCTCCACCCTGCAGATCGGAGAGGCCGCCGTTCTGGTGGAGGAGACGGGCGTGACCACGGTTTCGGACTTTCGTCCCGCGGACATGGCGGCCGGAGGGACCGGAGCTCCGCTCATTCCGCTGGTGGACTTCCTGCTGTTTCGGGATCCCCGGAGGGGACGGGTGCTGCTGAACCTGGGCGGCATCGCCAACCTCACCCTGCTGCCCCCGGCAGGCGGGATATCCGAGGTCCAGGCCTTCGACAGCGGGCCCGGCAACATGGTGATCGATGCCCTGGTCCGGCGCCTGGGCGCAGATTCCCGCGGGTTCGACGCCGATGGACGCCTGGCCCTGTCGGGAAGGCCCATCCCGGCCCTGCTGGAAACTCTGCTGGCCGATCCCTACTTCGGCCGCAAGCCTCCCAAGTCGGCCGGACGGGAACAGTTCGGCGAGGCTTTCGTGGAACGGATGCTGGCGGCGGCCGGGTCTGCCGCCACACCGGACCTGGTTTGCACCGCCGCCGAGCTGACGGCTCGCACCGCCAGCGACGCCGTGCTGCGCCACACTGAAACCTCTAACCGCTGGGACCGGCTGCTGGTTTCCGGCGGGGGCGTCCACAACGCCTACCTGATGGGGCGCCTGCAAGAGCTCCTGCCCGACATGAAGGTGGCGCCCACCGATTCCCTGGGCGTACCCGCCGATGCCAAGGAGGCCATAGGATTCGCCCTCCTGGCCAATGAGACCATCGAGCTGGCTGCCGGCAACGTTCCCTCGGCTACCGGCGCGCGCCATCCGGCGATCCTGGGAAAGGTCACTTACGGCAGGAACTATGGCCGGCTGAGGGGGATCTCGTGAAAAGTCCCGGACAGTGCCGAAGCCCCCTACTCAGGGAGTGAGCCAGGTGTTGTCGATCAGGCGGGTGGTCCCGACGAAGGCGGCCAGGGCCAGCAGCGATTTCCCTTGCAGCCGATCCACCGGTTCCAGGTCGACCGGGTCCACGATGGCGGCATAGTCGACCTGGACCCGAGATTCGGCGGCAAGGCATCGATGAACCCCGGCCAGAAGGGCCGGCCCACTGCGCTCTCCCAGGGCCACCTCCCGCCCGGCCCGTTCCAGGGCCCGGAACAGGACCGGAGCGGCCTTCCTCTCTTCAAGGCTCAGGTACCGGTTGCGGGAACTGACGGCCAGACCGTCTTGTTCCCGAACCGTCGGACAGACCACCACCTCGATGTCCAGGTCGAGGTCTCGGACCAACCGACGAATCAGGATGGTCTGCTGGGCATCCTTCTGTCCGAAGAAGGCCGCCCGCGGCTGCACCAGATGGAAGAGCTTGAGCACCACCGTGGCCACCCCCTGGAAGTGGGTGGGGCGACTGAGGCCGCACAGCTTCCGGTCCAGCTCCTCCACCAGGACCCGGGTGCGGTGGCCGGCCGGAAACATCTCGCGGGCCTCGGGAGCCAGGACCGTCCCCACACCCAGCCGCTCCAGCGCCTTCAAGTCTTGCTCGAGGGGCCGGGGATAGCGCTCGAAGTCTTCTCCCGGAGCGAATTGGGTGGGATTGACGAAGATGGACACCACCACCCGGTCGGACCGCTTGCGGGCCGCCTCGACCAAGCTGAGGTGGCCGGCGTGAAGGGCTCCCATGGTGGGCACCAGGCAAACCTCCGGGCCTCCATCCGGCCAACTCTTGCGGAGGCGCCCGAAGGCCTCCAGCGATCGAACCACGTCCATGCGGCTTAACTTTTCAACGCCTCTTCCAACCGGGGGAACTCGGCCGGATAGTAGGTCTCCTTGCGGGAGGGGAAGTCTCCCGAGAGGCAGTCGCTGATGTATTGGTGGGTGGCTCGGGAGAGGATCTCCTTGAGATCGACGTACTGCCTGACAAATCTGGGTTTTCGAGAGAAGGTCAGGCCGAAGAGATCGTCGCAGACCAGGATCTGTCCGTCACAGTGGGGTCCGGCCCCGATGCCGATGGTGGGAATCCGCAGTTCCTGGGTAACCTGAAAGGCCAGAGCCTCGGGCACGCCCTCCAGCACCACGGCAAAGGCGCCCGCCTCCTGCAAGGCCAGGGCATCGGTCATCACGGCATCGGCCGACTCCGGGCTCTTGCCCTGCACCCGGTAGCCACCCATCACGTGCAGGGACTGGGGGGTCAGCCCCACGTGCCCCATGACGGGAATTTCAGCCCGCACCAGCTTCCTGACCAGACGGCTTCGCCTGGCGCCGCCTTCGATCTTCACCGCCTCGGCGCCGGCCTTGACGAATTTCAGGGCGTTCTTCAGGGCTTCCTTGCTGCTCAAGTGATAGGAACCGTACGGCAGATCGGCCACCAGCAGGGCCCGTTGCAGACCCCGGCGAACGGCCTTGAGGTGCGGCAGGACGTCCTTGACTCTCAGGGGGAGGGTCGAATCCTGACCCAGCCGGGTGGTGGCCAGCGAATCGCCCACCAGCACCAGATCGATTCCCGCCTGGTCCAGGATGCGGGCGAAGGGGTAGTCATAGGCTGTCAGGCAGACGATCTTGCCGCCCTTGTGCTTGCGCTTGAGGAGACTGGGTACGGTGACCTTGTCGGTCTGAATGGGAGGGGTAGCGCTCATTCGATACGCTCCTTGTCATCGGTATGGAATGCTTGTTTTGGGCCAAAGGTCCGGCGGGCGTCCCGGTCAGCACACTGATCCAAGCGCCAGTGCTAGCCTAGCAGATTCACTCCACTCGGACAACCTGGGCCGGGTCCCGGCAGCAGTCCAGCAAGGCGGCCAGCGACAGGCCCAGACTCGGGTGCGTCCAGCCGGCGGCAATTTCGGCCGCCGGGGTCAGGGCGAACCTTCTGAGGTGGAATCTGGGGTGAGGGATGGTCAGCTTCGGGTCGCTGAGGATGCAGTCGGCGTAGAGCAGGATGTCGACATCTATGGTGCGGGGTCCCTTGGGCAGCCGGCGCTGCCGTCCCAGCGCCTCCTCAACCTCCAGGCAGCAGGCCAGCAGTGCGTGGGGAGAAAGCCGGGTGCCGACCAGCAGGGCCTGGTTGAGAAACCAGGGCTGGTCGGGATAGTCCACCGGCTCGGTGAGATAGAGGGAGGAGGTCTGCAGGATCTCCAGCCCGGCGGCAGCCAGGCCCTCAATCGCCCGCTCCAGCCGGGAGCGCCGGTCGCCGATATTGGAACCGAGACCCAGAACCGCCTGTGAAGCCGTTTCCCGGGTCCCGGCGCCGCGATGTCGCATTGTAGGGTCCCCATTGCAGACTACCACTTGCCGCCAGGCGACCCTTTTAGCGGTACACCTTGTCGCGACTACCGACCCTCACCACCAGGACACGCAATACATCGTCTTGAATGTCGCAGATCACCCGGCAATTTCCGACCCGATAACGCCACAAATCTCCCATTGGGCCGGTCAGCGCCTTGCCGAGGTTCCGTGGGTTCTCCAGTCCCGCAACCCGGTCGTTCATGGTATCGACAATGCGTCGAGCCATCCGCCTGTCGAGCTTGCGGAGCTGGGTTCGGGCGGTTGCAGTGTACTCAATCGTCCAGGTTGAGGTCATTCCTCACGTCAGCGGAGGAGTATACTTTCTCCGTGCCTCGACGAAGGCGCTCCAGAACGTCCGCGGCAAGGTAGTAATCCTCCATATCCTCAAGGCCACGCTCAATCATTTCACGCAGGTAGAAAGCCTTGGTGCGCCCGGTCTGCGAGGCCAGAAAATCAAGCCGTTGCTCGGTTTCAGGAGCAAGTCGAATCGAAGTCGCCATGTCACCGGTCCTCCGCAGTCCTCTGAATATATGTATTCATCTTTGCCTTTTTTGATTCCGCCAAATCAGCCGGTCCATTCACAGCAGGGGGAGTTGGCCGGGCGTGGGGGTCAGACCGAAGTGTTCGTATGCCAGCTTGGTGGCCATCCGGCCTCGGGGAGTGCGTTGCAGCAGGCCCCGCTGAATCAGATAGGGTTCGTAGATGTCCTCGATGGCGTCCACTTCCTCGCTGATGGCAGCCGCCAGGGTGGCCACCCCAACCGGTCCGCCGGAGAATTTCTCGATGATGGTCTTGATCAGCTTCTTGTCGTTTTCGTCAAATCCGGTGTCGTCGATAGCCAGCATGGCCAGACTCCGGCGAGCCACCTCCCGGTCGATGGCCCCATCGGCCTTCACCTGGGCGTAGTCGCGGACCCTGCGGAGCAGGCGGTTGCCCACCCGGGGCGTGCCGCGCGACCGGGCGGCGATTTCCTTGGTTCCCGCCGCATCGATCCGGATGCCCAGGATTTCGGCCGAGCGTCTCACGATCACCCCCAACTCCTCCTCGGTGTAGTAGTCGAGCCGGTGCACGATGCCGAAGCGGGATCTCAGCGGAGAGGAGATCAACCCCGCCCGGGTGGTGGCGCCCACCAGTGTGAAGGGGGGGAGATTGAGCGCCACGCTTCTGGCGCTGGGCCCCTGGCCGATGATCAGATCCAGCTTGAAGTCCTCCAGGGCCGGATAGAGGATCTCCTCGATCTGAGGCAGCAGGCGGTGAATCTCATCGATGAACAGCACGTCGTTGGCCTGCAGATTGGTGAGAATGGCCGTCAAGTCTCCCTTGATCTGAATGATGGGCCCGGTGGTGGTCTTCAGCCCCACTCCCAGCTCGTTGGCGATGACGGCGGCCAGGGTGGTCTTTCCCAGGCCGGGCGGACCGTAGAGCAGCACGTGGTCCAGGGCCTCGCCGCGGGAGCGGGCCGCCGCCACCGAGATCTCCAGGTTCTGCTTGACCTGGGTCTGGCCGATATACTCCTGCAGAACCTTGGGGCGCAAGCTGAGCTCGTAGCTCTGCTCCTCCTCGAAGGGAACCCCAGAAATGATTCGATCCTGGTCCATAGAGAGATTGGGAAGGGCGGGAAAGGAAACCCCAACGGTAGCACAATGATCGGAAGCCATTCAACCGGAGGAGTCGGCCCGCCTAACCTCGTTTCGGCCGGGCGAGGACTTGCAAGGCCGCCTTGATCAGCACCTCCATGCTCCCCTCTGCCGGAGCCTCCCGGGCGGCTTCCTGAAAAGCCCTCGCGGCCAAGGCCTTGGGGTAGCCCAGGTTCACCAGGGCCGAGACCACGTCCTCCTGCAGGGAGGCAGTTCCGCTGACCTGCGGGCGGGGTTCATCCGGGGCGGTCCGGGCCAGCTTGTCCCTGAGCTCCACCACCAGCCGCTCGGCGGTCTTCTTCCCCACCCCCGGGATAAGACACAGCCGGGTCGAATTGCTCTGGCGGATGGCCGGGATCAGCTCTTCCACGCTCATCCCCGAAAGAATGGTCAGGGCCAACCTGGGGCCGACGCCGGAAACCGAGGTCAGGTGCTCAAAGGCCGACTTCTCCTGCAGGCTCTTGAAGCCGAACAGCTGGAGGGTGTCCTCGCGAACGTGGGTGTGTATGCGCAACCGTACCGAGGACCCGACCTCCCCCACCTCGTAAAAGGTGGAGAGAGGGACGTGGACCTCGTAGCCTACGCCGTTGACATCGATAACGACCAGTTGGGGTTCCCTGGAAAGGAGCGTGCCCGAGAGGTGAGCGATCATGGGGGGTCCGGCAACCCTGGTGAGACTATTCCGACAGATGCACCTGATCGATGACGCCGACCACGGCCATGTCGATGGGAGAGTAGGGCTTCCCCACCGACGTCATGGCGGACCACCCCTCCTGGGCGATCAGTACGTCGTCTCCCACCCCGGCATCCGCCGCATCCACCGCCAGGTAGGGCGAGCCTCTCTCGCTGCCGTCCAGATTGAGCATCTGGACATACAGAATCTTCTGTCCCTCATGGGAGGCATGCTTGCGGGTGGCGACGACTTTGCCGATGACTCTGCCGATCAGCATGGTGGCTGGACCGCCGCTTCAGGAATCAACCGATGGTTACCGAGTCGACGATGCCGACGATGGCGCATTCCGTCGGCACGGCATGATGGGGGTGCCAGGCCAGGGAAGCTTCCCGGCCGCGGCACCAGTAGATGGTCTCTCCCGCGCCCGCGCCGACCGCGTCCACTCCGACCAGGGTCCTGCCCCGGTCTCGCCCCTGCTTGTCCAGGGGCTGAATCAGCAGCAGCGTCCTGCCCTCGAGCGCGTCGTCCTTGCGGGTGGCCACCACTTGTCCGACCACCCGACCCAGTTGCATTCCGGCGTCTCCCTAAGTACTCACTTCCACCGAGTCGACAATGCCGACGATCGCCGTGTCCACCGGGCAATCCTTGCAGCCCCCGGCCATGCGGGCGGAACTCCCGGAGACCAACAGCACTTTTTCCTTGAAGCCGGCGCTCACGGTATCCACGGCCACCACGTAACCGGCCTGATCCTTGCCGGAGGGATCGATGGTGCGGACGACGAGCAGCTTCTTGCCCTCCAGACGCGGGTCCTTGCGAGTGGCGACAACCGTTCCGACAACCCGACCCAAAAGCATGGGGCACCCTCAGGGACTGGACCGCTGGTCCCGGCCCAGCCTTCCTCGACCAAATCGGGCTACTCCCCCGCTTTGCCGATGGGGAGGACTTCCTCCAGGTTGGCATGGGGCCTGGGGATCACGTGAACGCTGATCAGTTCTCCGACCCGCCGAGCGGCGGCAGCTCCGGCGTCAGTGGCCGCCTTGACCGCAGCCACGTCCCCGCGCACGATGGAAGTCACGTACCCGGACCCGATCTTCTCCCATCCCACCAGGGTCACCTTGGCTGCCTTGACCATGGCGTCCGACGCCTCGATCATGGCCACCAGCCCCCGCGTCTCGATCATTCCTAGAGCTTCGCCCATCTTCCCGTCCTTTCCATGGTGATCTGTCGACAAGCCAGTTGCTGCGAACGACCCGGTCCGAGTCCGCCCAGCTCACCGGGAACCATCTCCCGGTCGCTCCTCGGAAACAGACCTCAACCCGCGTTTCTCACTGGAGGCTGCACGCTTGAGCAGTGCGCAGCCCGGTGAATGCGAGTTACCTCCCTTTTTGCAGAGACATCAACGCCGATTGGATGATATCGACCAGTTCACTCCGGGTCAACGTTATCCTTGGCTCGGACTCTCCCTCGCCCAGGGTTGGACACCCCTCCCCCACCGGCGAAGGACCCTTGATCCCATACTTTTCCCGGGCAACCAGGAGCTTGTCCACATCTTCGCCGCTGAGCAGCGTTTCGTGACCCAGAACCTTGGTGGTGAGACTGATGCGGGCGAAGTGCTCCACCGTTTCCATCTTGGCGTGAGCCAGGAAGAGATCGCTTCCGTAGGTGACCACGCCGTGGTTGGCCAGCAGCAAGGCGTCGTGACGGGGTACGTACTCCCGTATGGCATCCGTCAGCTCGGAAGTCCCGGTGGTTCCGTAACGGGTGAGCGGGATGCAGCCCAGGACCAGCACCACCTCGGCCAGGATGGCCTTGGTCAGGGGGACGCCGGCGGCGGCGTAACCGGTGGCGCAGGGCGGATGGGCGTGCACCACCGCCTGAACATCGGAACGGAGCTTGTAGATCAGCAGGTGCATGGCGATTTCCGAGGAGACCCTGCGTTTACCCTCCACGGCCCGCCCTTCGGCGTCCACGATGACCAGGTCCTCTTCCGCCATGAAGCCCTTGCTCATGGCGGTGGGCGTGGCCAGCACGTTGCCGTTCTCCAAACGCACGCTGATGTTGCCGTCAAAGGCTGCCACGTAGCCGAGCTGGTAGATGCGCCTGCCGATCTCGACAATGTCCTTGCGGTGTTGCTCCAGAGTCTTTTTCATCTGCGCTCGCGACGGACCGCCCGCCTGCCGGAATTGCTTGAAAGGAAGTCAAAACCGTTGAATTCTAGCAACTTTTCCGAACCGCAGCAACGGGGGCGCGGGAGGGGAGGCGCATGGCAAATTGGTGAGGCAAGGGACCTTCAGCAGGTGCGCCCGGTCAGGAGGGAGAAGGACCGGCGAGGCCCGAGTCGGAAAGGAAATAGGACAGGCTCTCGAAGGAGATGGCCAGATCCATGGTCTTGAGCTGCACCCCCGGTCGGGTATTGGGACGCAACGGCGCAAAGTTGAGAATGGCGCTGATTCCGGCCTCGGTCAGCCGGTCGACCACCTCCTGGGCGTTTTCGGCCGGCACCGCCACCACGCCGATGACGATCCGCTCGCGGGCCACCACCTCATCGAGCTCGTCGATGTGGTGGACGACGACTCCACTGCGGGAGGTGATTCCCAGGCGGGAGGCCTCCTGGTCGAACAGGGCGGCGACCTGAAAGCATTCGTGCTCGAACCCCCGGTAGTTGGCCAGGGCCATCCCCAGGTTGCCGGCCCCCACAATGCCGATCCTGTGCTGCCTGTCCAGCCCGAGGATCTGATTGAGATGGACCCGCAACTCCGCCACGTTGTAGCCGACGCCCCGCACCCCGAATTCGCCAAAGTAGGTCAAGTCCTTGCGGATCTGGGCCGAGTTCAGTTGAAACTGCTCGGCCAGAGCCTGGGAGGAGGTGGTAGTCACCCCCGATGCGGCCAGCAGATTCAGACACCTGAGATAGATGGAGAGGCGGTTGATTGTGAATTCGGAGATTTTTTCTGTCTTCATGCGCCGGGTTGGCTATAGTACTCTCAAGCCGGGGCGGGCAACCTGCTGGGTCGGTCGAAAGTGCCGTTCAGTATACCATAGGGACCGTCGGCTCTCGCCTCTCAGCCGGTTGCGACCGCGCCGGAAGGGAAGCCGGGAGTTCTTCGGGGCCGGGATCCGGGGTGGGCCGGCCGATGCCTTGGAAACGGATGCAGTGGCATGAAAGACCTTTTTGTCAGCGACCTCGAGCCCAACAAAGTCATCACCACCACCTTTCTGGTGAGGGTCAAGGAGGTCCGGGCCAAGAAGACGGGCGAGCCCTACCTCTCCCTGACGCTAGGCGACAAGAGCGGCAGCCTGGACGCCAAGATGTGGGACAACGTGGCCGAGGTCGAGCCCACTTTCGACAGGGACGACTTCGTCAAGGTGAGGGGCCTGGTTCAGCTCTTTCGCAACAGGCAGCAGCTCACCGTTCATCGAATACGGCGCTGCCAGGAATCGGAAGTCGAATACGGCGACTACTTTCCCAAGACGACCAGGGACGTGGAGCAGATGTTCGGCGAGCTGCTCGCGCTGGTGGGCGGGATCGGGAATCCCCACCTCAAGAAGCTTCTGGAAAACCTGTTGAACGACTCCGAGTTCGCCCTCAAGTTCAAGCAGGCGCCCGCCGCCAAGTCCCTCCATCACGCCTGGCTGGGCGGCCTGCTCGAACACACCCTGTCGCTGTGCCAACTCTGCCAAGGGATGGCTCGACACTATCCGGGGCTCGACCAGGACCTTCTCCTGGCCGGAGCCGTCCTTCACGACATCGGCAAGACGGAGGAGTTGAGCTACAGCCGCAGTTTTGCCTACACCACCGAGGGTCAACTGCTCGGCCACATGATCCTGGAGCTGGATCTAGTCAACCGGAAGGTGGCTGAAATCGAGGATTTCCCTCCCAGGCTCAAGACCTTGATCCAACACCTGATCATCTCGCACCACGGCGAATACGAGTTCGGAAGTCCCAAGCTTCCCATGTTTCCCGAGGCGCTGGTTCTCCATTGCCTCGACAACCTGGACAGCAAGCTGGTCTCCATGCAGGATCTGATTGCCGGCGATACCAACCCCGACCCGGAGTGGACCGCCTACTACCCAATGTTCGGGCGCCCCCTCTTCAAAGGCTCGAAAATATAATGAACCGTCCAGACAAGACGACTCAAGCCGGGGCCGGGCGCGCTTCGGCCGATTCCGACTCCCCGGCGACCGGGAAGCTCACCGGAGCCGAGCTGAAATGCATGAAGGCTCTCTGGTTCGAGGGAGCGCGAACCGTGCGCGACGTGCATCAGGCCCTCCATCCCAGCCATCCCCTGGCCTACACCACCGTCCTGACGGTCATGGACCGATTGACCCGGAAGGGGTTCCTGGCCCGAACCCGGCGCGGCAAGGCCCACCACTATCTCCCCCGATGCTCCTTCGAGGAGTCGCGCAGTCGGGCGGTTGCGGAAGTGGTCCAGACCTGGTTCGACGGATCGGCCGAACAGTTGGCGGTTTTTCTCACCGGGGCGCCGGCGCAACCCGTACCCGCCCTGTCCCGAACGAACGCCAAGGCCGAGCTTGGGCCTCAATTGAACGAACACCTGCTTTAACCCGCATTTCTCACCAGGTCGCTGGATTCACTACGAGGATGCAACGTTCCGAGTTCGAATACCCGCTGCCCAGCGACAGGATTGCTCTCTACCCCCCCGAACAGCGCGACCAGTCCCGACTGTTGCGACTGGTTCGAGCCACCGGCCGAATTTCCCACCACCGATTCGCCGAGCTGCCCGACCTGCTGAGCCCCAGCGATCTGATGGTTCTGAACGACACCAAGGTGTTCCCGGCCCGCCTGATCGGAAACCGCGCTGGACTGACCAGCGACAAGCCACCCCCGGGAGGGGTGCTGAAAGCACCGATCGAAGTGCTGCTGGTGAGACCCGTGGGACCGGACACCTGGGAAGCGCTGGTCAAACCGGGTCGCAGGATTCGGGTCGGCGAACGCCTGCTGTTCGGCGGCGGCCAACTGCAGGCCGTGGTTGCGGGTCGGGGCGAACGGGGCCTGCGCGTGTTGCGCTTCCAATACCAAGGCGACTTCGATGCCATCCTGGACCGGTTGGGCCACGTCCCCCTGCCTCCCTACATCCGCCGGCCCGACGAGAGCCGGGACCGCGACCGCTACCAGACGGTGTACGCCCGCAAGCGCGGCGCCGTGGCGGCTCCGACGGCCGGTCTGCACTTCACCCGCCAGGTCTTCAGCGACTTGAGCCGCAAGGGGATTGCCCGTTGCGAGGTGACATTGCACGTGGGGCTGGGCACTTTCCGGCCGGTGGCCAGCGATCGCATCGAGGACCACCGCATGGAAACCGAGCCCTTTGAAATGACACCCGAGGCCGCCCGGGCCATCTCGACCGCCAATTCCTCGGGGCAGCGCATCGTGGCCGTGGGCACCACCGTGACTCGGGTTCTGGAATCGGCCTTCCGGGATGCGGACCCCCAACTTCGCGGGGAAACCGACCTGTTCATCTTTCCCGGCTTCCGCTTTCGCCGGGTAGGAGCCTTGCTGACCAACTTCCACCTGCCGGGCTCCACACTGCTCATGCTGGTCTGCGCCTTCGCCGGACGCGACCTCGTCTTCGAGGCCTATCGGGAAGCCCTGAAGATGGACTATCGCTTTTACAGCTACGGCGACTGCATGTTGATCGAGTGAAGAGCGAGGGTGACGCGTCTCAGAGGTTCAGGTAGTTGGGGCCGCCGCCGCCCTCCGGGGGGACCCAGGTGATCACCTGGTAGGGATCCATGATGTCGCAGGTCTTGCAGTGCACGCAGTTGGAGGGATTGACCTGGAGCCGACTGCCCCGGCGGTCCTCACTGGGAACGATCTCGTACACCCCTGCCGGACAGAATCGCTGGCAGGGGCTTCCGAACTCCCGCGGACACCGCTCCTGGCAGATCCGGGGGTCGGCAATTCTCAGGTGGGAGGGTTGGTCCTCCTCGTGCCTGGTGCCGGAAAAATAGAGGTTGGTGAGCTTGTCGAAGGTGGTCTCCCCGTCGGCCTGCAGCGGACTCGGAGGAACCGCGCCGGCGCCATGGTAGGCGGCAATCGGCTGCATTCGCTGGTGCCCGGGGCGACTGGGGAGCGGGTCTCTCCAACCCCGCCCTCCGGTCACCATCTGCAGCCCCGCCTGGAGGAGCCCCCATCCCAGGCCGCGCTCGAACCCCTGGTGGAAGTTGCGCACCCGGTAGAGCTCCCGCCCCGCCCAACTGTTGCCCAGCAGCAAGGGGTAACGGCTCAGCGTCCGTTCCGAATAGTCATCCCTGAGCAGGGCCTCCAGAATGGTCTCGGCCGCCAGCATCCCCGACTTCATGGCCAGGTGGATACCCTTGAGCCGCATGGAATTCACCAATCCGGCCGAATCACCGATGAGCAGCCCGCCGTCGAAATAGCTCTTCGGCATGGCGTAATAGCCACCCTCCGGCAAGGCCTTGGCGCCGTAGGCGGCCAGCCGGGCTCCCGCCAGCCGGGAGGCGATCAGAGGATGGGTCTTGAGGCGCTGAAACTGCCGGTGCGGGTCCAGGAAGGGATCCTTGTAGTCCAATCCCACCACCAGGCCCAGCGAGAGTGTTCGGCCCATTTGGTAGAGGAAGCCTCCCCCGAATTCCTCGTGCCGGAGCGGGTAGCCCAGGGTGTGGATCACCTGCCCCTTGTCCGGGGACTCTTGGGGGAGCTCCCAGACCTCTTTCACACCGATGGCATAGACCTGTGGGGCCTTGCCCCGATCCAGCCCGAGACGCTTCACCGCTTGCCTGGCCAGCGAGCCGTGGACCCCTTCCCCCAGGACGACCACCTTGGCCAGGATGTCGACGCCGGGCTCACAGGAAGCCTTGGGGCGGTTTTCCCGGTCGACGCCCTTGTCTCCGGTGCGCACTCCGATCAAGCGCTCGCCCTCGAACAGCAGCTCCGTCCCGGCGAAACCGGCGAAGAGATCCACACCGCGGGACTCCACCAGCTCCCCCAGCCATTTGACGAACCGACTGAGCGAGATCAGGGAATTGCCGTGATTGTTGAGCGGGGGAGGCACCCAGGGAAGCCTGAACCGGTTCCCTGCAGTGAGGTAGTAGATGGAATCCTCGCTGACCGCCGAGCCCAGAGGCGCATTTCTTTCCCGGTAGTCGGGGATCAGCTCGGCCAGGGCAATGGGGTCCAGTATGGCCCCCGACAGAGTGTGGGCCCCCACTTCCCGGCCCTTCTCGATGAGGGCGATGCTGACCGACTCCAGCCGTTCTCCGGGAGGGGACTTCCGGTTGTGGGCCTGGATCAGATTTGCGAGGTGGAAGGCTCCACTCAGACAGGCGGGACCGGCCCCCACGAAGAGAACGTCGACCTCCAACTGCTCGCGGGGTTCATTCACTTTGGATTCCATCGCCGACCGTTGGCCAGACTATAGCACACGGCCGGAGCGCTATTCCCGGCCACCCCTTTTTCCACGCCTCCTCTGACGGAACTCTCCCCAGCGGCCCCCGTGACGGCGGATGAGCAGCCCGTTCACAGCGGTTTTCTTTCCATTTGATACAGTGTTCTTTCCGTTTGCCGGATCCTGGTGGCCGTCCTGATCTCGAAATGGCGGCTGAAGGACTGCTCGAAGGACTGCTGGTCGTAGTTTGGAAAAATGTCCTCCCTTGAAGCCAGCAGCCTTTGCACCTGCGAGTCGGTCTTGGGGACGAACTCAATGATCAACCAGCGGCACAGTTCGCCGAAAAAACCGGCCAGCCGGGAGAAAGGCAGATTGTTGGCTATGGCCAGGTGGTGAATCAGAGCCAGGGCCAGGACCGCGTCCGGAGAGCCTCGCTCCAACAGGGACATGCGTTCGCGGCCGTGCCAGCCCAGGTTGGGGCTGGGATTGGTCAAATCGACCCAAAGGGGCAGGACTTTGGCAATTCCCTCCTGCCGGCAGTCCAGGTAGTTCCGCTCAACGCAGGCGGGGTCCTGATCGAAGGCAATCGCGCTCATACCGCGACTTGCCGCCAGGCGGCTGAACAATCCCGTGTTGGCACCCAGGTCCCACACCATGTCGGGTTTGGGGCGTATGCGATCCAGCAGCTCCGACACCAGTTGCTGCTTGTGCCGGAAGGCCGCGCCGCTGTAGTTGGTTTCTTCATAGTAGGAGGCCCATTCATCACGGGGCGGGGTCCAACGGAGTCCCCCCACGCAGGATTCCAGGTTCTCGATCAAACCCAGGAGCGCCCTGCGGCTCACGGATCGGCGGACCCGGCGGGCCGGCTTGTCGGCGAAGTGGGTTTGGGCCTTGGAATGAAGATGAATGTGGGTCAGCAGGGAAAACCGCAATCGGGTACGAAGGGGCAGCAGCCGACTGGCCAGGTCCAGGGGAATCCCGTCCAGGTGAACCCGGAGGAGCTGGCTGAGCCGGACATCGGAGTAGCCGGCCAGGGCCAGCGGCGCCAGGAAGTGCTGGCAGAACTGACGATAGCCGGTCCAGGGACGGCCTTCCGAATACCTCTCGAAGGACAGAGTATCGATGAGCAGGGGCTTCCCTTCCCGGAACTGGATATTGTAGGCGGTGCTGTCCTTCAGCGACATTCCATGTTCCAGGCTTCTCTTTTGGATTGCCAGCGTGGTGAGGGCGGCGTCCTGAAGCTGGCTGAAGCCCCACTCGAAGGGATAGGAGATGAAGGGCAGCGGCTCGGGCCTGAGAATCTTGTAACATTCCGGCGGCTCCGGCCCCGGATGGGCGACCTCCTGGTGAGAAACCAGGAGTCCCGCATCCGTCAGGCTGCCGCACAGGCCCGAGCCCACCAAGTGGTCATAGTCGTGGCGGTAACTGCGATTGACCTGACGGTAAAGCACACCCCGGTCAAGAAACAAGAATCCGCTGGGATCGCGAAACGAGGAAGGCAGCGTTTCGATCGAATCACTCATGTTCGGCTGGATCTCTTTTGCCGAACGGCGAGCGTCCCTTGAGGAAGGCCTTGAGCCTTGCCCAATAGAACTTGAGGGAAAGCAGGACACCCAATAGACCCGCGATCACTACCTGCACAAGGTAGCTGCCTGTCCCGGGGTCGATGTAGGCATGGGTCGGCGGGGGGAAGAGAAGCCAAAGAAAGCCCAAAAGCGCACACCACAGGAGATGGGGCCTGAAGGACGGCCACCGAAGCCGGCGCGGACCAAACGGGTTGGCGGCAACTCCATCGGCCATTCCGGAAGTCCTGCCGGCCACCCTGGAGTCCGGACTCGACGGCAACCGGCTAGATTGGCTCATTGGCTAGTGTCCTGCCTCAGAAATAAGGTTACCATTCCCGCAAAGAATACCCCAGTCCGGCAATTTTCTCCCTAAAATGGCTAAAAAAAGGAGAAGCATGGCATCCTGCAACCCGAATCGAGAGGTAATACCATGAATCCAGCAGCCCAGGGCCGCGGCGCCCTGAACCTCGGGACGAGAGTCCCCGAATCCACCCGGCTCTATCGCAGGGCCGACAATCTGATCGCCGGTCGGACCCACCTGTTTGGAAGGCGCGCCGAACTCCACGCGCAGGGGATATCGCCCGTCTACAGCCACCGCCAGCAAGGCTGCCGGCTATGGGACGTGGACGGCAACGAGTATCTGGACTTCAATCTCGGCGCCGGCTCGGTACTTCTGGGGCATGCCTTTCCGAGCGTGGTCCGGGCTGTTCAGGAGCAGGCCGCCAGGGGTACCGGGTTGACCGTCAACCACCCCCTGGAGATCGAGGCCGCCGAACTGTTGGCCGAGATCGTTCCCTGCGCCGAAATGGTGCGCTTCTGCAAAGGCGGCGGGGAGTCGGACATGGTCGCCGTCCGCATCGCCCGGGCAGCCACCGGCAGGGACAAGGTGGCCTTTTGCGGCTATCACGGCTGGCACGACTGGTATCTGTCGGCCAATCTGGCCCCGGGAGCTGCCCTGGAAAAGCACCTCATGCACGGAATCACCCCGCTGGGAGTCCCCAGAAGCCTGCTGGACACCACCCTGGCCTTTGAATACAACAATCTGGACTCGCTGCGAAAGCTGCTGGAGGAGAACCGGGGCGAGGTGGCCTGCGTGATCATGGAGGCAGCTCGCACCTACACCCCCGACCCCGGCTATCTGGAAGGAGTGCGCCGGCTCACCCGAGACCATGGAGTGGTTCTGATCTTCGACGAGGTGGTTACGGGATTCCGCACCGCTCTGGGCGGCGCCCAGGAGTATTATGGGGTCGTCCCAGACATGGCCACCTTCGCCAAGTGCATTTCCAACGGCTTTGCCCTGGGGGCGGTGGTGGGCAAACGGGAGATCATGCAGGTGGCTCTGGACTCCTTCATCAGCAGCGTCTACTGGGCGGAAGCCACCGGCCTGGCAGCCTGCAAGGCCACCCTGCAGGAATACCGCGCCCGAAACGTCAGCGCGATCATCCAGGACATCGGCCGCAGCTTCATGAAAGGCCTGAGCGGAATTTTCGGGGACCTGGGGCTATCCTTCCGGATGATTGGACTGCCCTCCTTCCCCGCCATGGTGTTCGAAGGGGTTCCCGGCGATCAAAACGCCGCCCTGAACACCCTTTACCTGCAGGAATCCGCCAAGAGAGGTGTAATCGGCGGGCCGGGCTTCATATTCTGCATGCAGCACTCCCAGGCGGACCTGGACCTGGCCCTGGAAAGGATTGGCGAGGCCCTGGTCGTGGTGGGAAAGGCGGTGGAGGAGGGCGACCCCGTCAAGTACCTGGAATGCCCCGTCAAGCAGTCGGGTTTTCGGCGGCTGGTATAGCGAGGCGCCTCAGACCGACAAGCAAAAAAAGAAAAGAGATCTCCACGACGGGACACGAAGAACGACGAAGGACCACGAAGAAAAACTTGACAAAAACCCTACCTGCCTCCATTTCTCACCGGGTGGGCAGGGGAGAGCCCTGGCCTCAGATACTGGGCAGCGCCGGGACCACTTCCTCGGCCAGCAGTTTCATGGAACGGCGCCACTTGTCCTTGTCGTCCCAATCCTTGGAGGTCATCAACAGGGTCCCGAATCCTCCGGTCACCTCCCAGACCTCCTCCAACTGACGAATGCACTCCTTGACGTTGCCCATGATGCAGAGATGCTTCACGGCATATTCGGGAGTCACCTCCTCGTCGGGCACCCCGGGGTCGTGCTTGGCCAGGTGAAGCATCTTGGCCGACTTCAACAGCCCCAGGAGATACTCGAATGAGCGGGCCACATTGCCGTTCATGAGGTGATCCCAGGCTTCGTCCTTGGATTCGCCCACGTAGACGCTACGGGACACTCTCCAGAGATCGCGGCTGGGAGGCGGCTGACCGGCCTCCTCGGCGCCCCGGCAATAGTGGTGCCAGTGCTGAGCAGCCGTGGAGCACGGTATCAGGTTGGTGCTGAGAGGAAGATAGCCGCGTTGGCCGGCCATGAAGGCAGCCCGAGAGTCTCCTCGCACGATGCTCATGCCGATCGGAGGGTGGGGCTTCTGGTAGGGCTGCAGAATGGTCCCGATCCCCAATTCCTGCTTAGGGCTCTGAATCCTGATGCGCCAGAACTTCCCTTGAAAGTCGAAGGGCACCTCCGTTTGCCAGAGCTTCAGGATCATGTCGATCCCCTCGAGAGTCATCAGGCCCTGGGTCTGGGGGTCCGGCAAGTCGAACAGTTCCCAGTCGGTGGGCACGCCCCCCTGACCGAAGCCGCAATTGAGCCGCCCCTTCGAGAGGTGATCCAACATCGACAGTCGAATGGCGATGTTGGCGGGGTGGTGCTGGGGAATGATCGAAACCCCGGTCCCCAGCCGGATCTTGCTGGTGATGGGCAGGACATGGGCGATGAATAGATCGTTGGAGGGGATGGGTTCCCAGGCCAGCGTGTGGTGCTGGCCGATCCAGGCTTCGGTGAAGCCCAGGGCTTCGGCCAGCAGAACGTACTCCACGTCCTCCTCGAAGCACTCGGTCCGGGACTTCTCCGGAGGATGGAGCGGCATCATGAATGTTCCCAGCTTCATTGAGCGTGACCTCCTGTGGGTCCAGTGTCGGACAGGTGTTATTGAGGCAACCCGGAGCCCGGGCGGGCCTTCATGAGGCGCACTTCCCGCCGCCGGATGGTGGGTCGTATCTTGCCCACGATCTCGAGCCACTCCGGGCTGCCGTAATAGGCGTCGATGGCCTTCTGGCGCTGTTTCAAGGAGGAGAAGGAACGCATCCAGATGAACTCGTCTTCGCGTTCCAGGTTTTCCCAGGCCGTGACAAAGGTGACGCCGTACTTCTCCATAAAGGTGCGAGCCACCTTGAAGTACCTCAGGAAGGTGGGCTTGCGCCCCGGGTGAAAGCGGTAGATTCTCAGTTCGTAGATCATCCTGGGATTCCTTTCGCGGCCGCAGGGGGAGCGAACTAATCGATCAGAGCCACGGCCCGAACCGGCGACCCATCCCCCTCGCGAATCTTCAGGGACTCCTCAACCGTGTACTCCTTCAAGGTGCTGGTGCTTCCCCTCATGAAATCTCCTAGTGTTGCGTCTGGGAATCGAATTCTCCTCCCAATGGTTTGGATATCCTTGAACTCTTTGCCTTTAGTCTTATGGAGAAAGTCGACAAGCTTCCCAAACGCAACAGTTGCAACCCGGTGCGGGGACTTAGCCCGCCTCGGGTGGTTGGCTTATTATCTCCTTCAGGCGAGGTTGGAAAACCTGCATCAGATTCTGCAAGTGTACAAGCAACCAATTCCTTATCTTGTCGAGCCTCTCTGGTGGATCGTCTATCGAAGCCTCTTCGCCCCGTAGTAGTATTTGGAGCTTTTCCTGCCGTATCCACTCCAACTCTTCCCCCAGTTCCGCCTCAATGTTCGCTTTATCCGATTCGAGAGAAGAAAAGACTCTCTCGTTGATTGCTGGGTCTGCAGTGTATATTTCCAGATAAACTGCCACTGGCTTAGCCCTCGCTCCTCCAGTCATGTTCACATAGTAGTTGATCGTTAGGAAATCCGATGGAACTCGAATGTACCGTTCGAATACCCGCCTGGCGCCGAGGCCATGCTCTCGCAGTCTATCAATAAGCGGCTGGAAGAACTGACCCAATTTATCCGGCGCTGCTGCTTGCCTAATCTGCCTTGACCAAGTGTTAGGACGGACCACAAGACTAAACTCTGGAGCCGGAAGCGAATCGCCAATCTTGATGACACGGACCTCAACACCGTAGAAATCAACCTCCTCGCCCGTCCGGGCGTTGAGCCAGTCTATGACAGCGAGATGTTTGGCCTTGAACCGAGTCGCGACCCATATCACGATGCGCGCGTCGCATCCAGTAGCGTAGACAAGCAGTCGCCCCAGATGATCGTGATCGGTCGCTTCCAACTGGTTTTCTATAACGACCGTCTGGCCCGTTGAATTGTTCGTGAGAATGTCGACGGAAAGGCTATCCAGACGCTCTTCGACCTCCCCGTTCTTCAATTCCATCCCCAGCGCCTCGCTCAGCAAACATAGGTTTCCTGCCAGCCAAGGCGTGAAGTCGCGCGCCTCTTGTGTCCAGATTTTGCGGATGTCCACTTGCTCGATCCGTCCGAGTTTAGGCACTCCCATTTCTGTTTAGCATCCTCGTTGGGCGGTGCTGCCCGGCTGAATGGCCACGTCCCTGCGATCGTGCTTGAGCAAACAGGTGTCGGCCTCCGGACGATTGACGGGGCAGCGAATTATGTTCCCCCACCAGGGAGGTGTCAAGGCGGATGGGAAGCCGCTTTGCCCCATGACGGACTACCGTTTTTCATTCCCTACCACTCTCAGGAAAGGAATCTTTCAGTTATTCTTCGTGTCCTTTGCCGTTCCTTCGTGGCCCTTCGTGGATTTCTCTTTTCTTCGTGGCCCTTGGTGGATAACTCTTTTCCTTGCTGGACGGTCCCGCTCTTCTAATGCAAGTAGGCCTCGGCCGGCTCGGCCGCCTTGAGCCCGGACAGCCCCAGCAAAGGCGCCAGCGCTTGGCCCGTATGGGAGTCCGGAACCTGGGCCACCTCCTCCGGAGTCCCCTGGGCAACGATCCGGCCGCCCTCTTCGCCACCTTCCGGACCCAGGTCGATGACCCAGTCAGCCATCTTGATGACGTCGATCTGGTGCTCGATGACGATCACGGTGTTGCCCAGATCGGTCAAGCGGCGGAGCACCTCCAGGAGCCTCTTGACGTCTTCGAAATGCAGCCCCGTGGTGGGTTCGTCCAGGATGTAGAGGGTCCGGCCCGTCGCCCTTCGACTCAACTCCCGAGCCAACTTGATCCTCTGGGCCTCTCCGCCGGACAGGGTCGTCGCCGACTGTCCCAGGTGGACGTATCCCAGTCCGACCTCGCTCAACGTCTGCAGCTTCATCCGGATCGAGGGGACATTGGCCAGGATTTCGAGCGCTTCGTCCACCGAACTTTCCAGCAGATCGGCAATGGAGCGCCCCTTGTAGCGGACGTTCAGGGTCTCGCGATTGTAGCGGCGTCTCCGGCAAACGTCGCACTGAACGTAGACATCGGGGAGAAAGCTCATCTCGATGCGTCTGAGCCCGTCCCCCTGGCAAGCCTCACACCGACCCCCCTTGACGTTAAAGCTGAAGCGGCCCGGTTTGTAGCCGCGCTCGCGGGATTCCGGCAGCGAGGCGTAGAGGCCACGGATGGCTGTAAACAGGCCGGTATAGGTGGCCGGGTTCGAGCGGGGCGACCGCCCGATGGGTTGCTGGTCGATCTCGATGACCTTGTCGATCAGAGCGGCGCCGGAAATACTCCGGTGCCGGCCGGGCTCGTCCAGCGAACCGTACAGCCGCCGGGCCAGGGCGCGGTAGAGGATGTCATTGACCAGAGAGGACTTCCCGGAACCGGAGACTCCGGAGACGACCGTAAACAAGCCCAGCGGGAACCGTACGTTGATTCCCTTCAGATTGTTCTGGCGGGCTCCCCGGACGATCACGGCCTTGCCGTCGCCCTTTCGCCGCTGGAGGGGAACCGGAATCGCCAGGTCTCCTGAAATGTAACGCCCGGTGAGGGAACGGGGATTGTGCGATATCTCCGCGGCAGTACCCTTGGCAATCAGATCGCCTCCGGCCTTGCCGGCTCCCACGCCCAGATCGACCACGAAATCGGCCCGCCGAATGGTGTCCTCGTCATGCTCCACCACCAGCACGGTATTGCCCAGGTCCCTGAGCTGCTGCAGCATGGCCAGCAGGCGCCGGTTGTCGCGGTGGTGCAGCCCAATGGAGGGCTCGTCCAGCACGTAGAGCACTCCACGAAGCCTGGAGCCGATCTGGGTGGCCAGCCGGATTCTCTGCGCTTCGCCTCCGGAGAGGGTCGAGGCGGAACGGTCGAGACTCAGATACTCCAGGCCTACAGCGCACAGGAACTCGACGCGGTCGATCACCTCTTGAACCACCCGGCCAGCGACGCGGTCTTCCCGTGGGGTCAGCTTGAGGCTCCGGATCACCTGCAGGGTCTTCCCCAGGGGAAAAGCAGTCAGGTCCGCAATGGACAGCTCGGCGATCTTGACAGCCAGGCTTTCGGGTCGCAGTCGCCGCCCCCCGCATGCGGAGCAGGGCCTGGGAGTCAGAAAGGCCGCCAGCCGCTTCGGCTGGGTCTCCTGGTCGTAGCCCCACTCCTTGAGCTGCTGCAGAATGCCCGCGCCCAGAGCAGCCGAGTCCCCGACACCATTCCAGACGCCGGCACGCACCTTGGAAGGCAGGCTCTGGTAGGGCAGGCTCATATCCGCCTTGAAATGGACGGCGATTCCCTTGAGAAATCGCCTCAGCCTCACGGGCAGTCTGTTGCTCCAGGGGGCCAAACCCCCGTTGAGCAGCGACCTGGATGGGTCCGGAACAATCTTGGCCGGATCCAGCTCCATACGGGTGCCCAGACCCGAACAGCTCGGGCAGGCTCCGTAACGACTGTTGAAGGAGAAGGTCCTCGGCTCAACCGCCGGGATGGAGATCCCGCAATCGACGCAAGCCAGCCTCTCCGAATAGAGTCGCTCCGGACCGTTCACCACCGCGATCAGCACGATGCCCGGGGTCAACTTCATGGCCGTCTGAATCGCGCTCTCCACCCGACGCTCGATGCTGGGCTTGATCAACAAGCGGTCGACCACAACCTCGATGGTATGGTTCTTGTGCCTCTCCAGTTGGATCTCCTCATCCAGCATCCTCAGCCGGCCATCGATCCGGGCCCGGACAAATCCCTGGCGGGCCAGGTCTTCCAGGAACTGGCGGTATTCTCCCTTGCGGCCGCGCACCACCGGAGCCAGCACCATGATGCGTTCGCCCGCGGGAAGTTCTCGAACCCGCTCCAGAATCTGCCGAATGGACTGCCGGGCTATCAATCGGCCGCACCGGTGGCAGTGGGGGACCCCGATGGAAGAGTAAAGCAGACGAAGATAGTCGTAGACCTCGGTGATGGTGCCTACGGTTGAGCGCGGACTGCGGCTGGTAGTCTTCTGCTCGATCGAGATGGCCGGGCTGAGGCCCTCGATGGAATCCACGTCGGGACGTTCCATCTGATCCAGGAACTGTCGCGCATAGGCAGACAGGGACTCGACGTAGCGACGTTGACCCTCGGCGTAAATGGTATCGAAGGCCAGACTCGATTTGCCGGACCCGCTCAAGCCGGTGATCACCGTCAGGCGGCGGCGGGGGATCTCAACCGTGATGTTTTTCAGGTTGTGCTGACGGGCTCCCCGGACGACAATGCTGTCTAGACCCATGGTGCTCGACCCAGGAATGAAACGGGGACTCGATCGAAACCTGCCATCATAGACCCGGCGGGGAATGACCGTCAAGGGACGTGCCGGAGGCGGCTGCACGGAGCGACCGCGAGCGTCGCCCCATCACTCCCCCGTTGAGGAGGAAAAGTGATGCCATGGGATTCCGTGCGCCCGGCGGAACAGGCGATTTTGACTTTGACGCCGGCGGCACCCTAGAATTTCCGCAGAGGCGAGCTTCAGTCTGAATTCAGGGGCAGATGAAGGAGCTGGAGAATGGGAAATCGTCGTCACAGCCGCTGGCCATTCATATTGCCTGCGCTTCTCCTCCTTGTGCCGGCGACAGCCGCGGCCCAGAAGACAGACGGACAGGAGGAGCCCATCCGCCATTCGGTGGCTGGACGGGTCCTGACTCAAGACGGGCGTCCCAGCCAGAACATCAGCGTGGTTCTTTCCAGGGAGGACGGCAGCCGGGTTGGTCTCAAGACCGTGGGGTACGACGGCTCCTTTGGCTTCGACTCCTTGACCTCGGGAGAGTATCTTCTCACCATCGAACGACCCGACTTCGCCTCCGTCGGCCGCCCCCTGGAGATCCGGAACTACAAGGAACCCCGTACGGTAGTCCTGGATATCCGGCTCAAGGGCAACGAATCCGCTTCCTTTCGAGAGGCGGTGAAGGCCTACGGATCCCTCCCATCCGATCGCAAGGCCGAAGAACAGTCAAAGAAAGTCGACAGAAAAGCGGGCCGGGCCTACCTGAAAGCCTCGGCGGCAGCCGCCAAGGGAGACCGGGCCAAGGCCATCCGGCACCTCCGGAAGGCCGTGCGGGTCCAACCCGAATTCTTCGAGGCCCACTACAACCTGGGGGTGCACTACCAGGCGCTGGAACAGTGGGACAATGCCACCCGGGCTTACCTGAGGGCCATCGAGCTCCGGAAAAATACGGCCCGGCCCAATTTCAATCTGGGGGTCATCTACCACAACCAGGGGAAGCTCGACCAGGCCATCCAGCGATACCGGCAGGCCCTGGAATACGACCCCAGCTTCGCCGAAGCCCACCAGGCCCTGGGAGAAGCCCGTTTTCAGCAAGGTCGCCCCTATGCCGCCGAGCAGCACCTGGAAACGGCCACCCGGCTGGCGCCCGCCAGGGCGGCGCCCTCATTCGGACTGCTGGTGAAGATACATCTTCTCAACAAGAATCCCAACCAGGCCCAGTTCTACCTGGACCAGTTCCTCCAACACCACCCCGACGCCCCCATCGCCGCAACCCTTCAGAAGGAGATCGACGGCATGCTGGCTGCAGGCCAAGGGGGACCCTAGCCGAGTCAGTATTTCTTGCCTTGTCTTGTCTGAGAATATGCTGCTTTCGCCGGCTTCCTTGAGAGCGGCGAAGCCGCGGCAGCACTTAGCCGTGGGCGTCAGCCCATGGGAAACATCGAGTTTGGGTGTCGAGCCGCGTAGGCGGCGACTACAATAGAAAACTTGTAACTGATCATTATAATAGACTTACTGTGGTTTGTCCTATTGTAATCCCCTCATTATATCCCTCTAATTGAACGGGAATCCACTGGACCATTCAGGACGTTGGTGGACAGGTCTTACGATGTTGCAACCCCCGAGACTCTTCGTCCGAGACCGTCGAGCGGGGTGGTAGGCTGCCCCTGGGTTCGGATCGGAGATATCGGGTTGTGAGCATCCTCCAGCCTTGCCCTTCTTGGCCTCTGGCCATCTGTGGTCTACTGTTCTTCGAGGGCCTCATCAACGAGGGCGCGCAGCCAGGCGCCGACGTTGAGGTGCCGCTCGGTGCGGAGGCGCCGGAGACGTTGACGGGTTTCGGGAGAGACACGGATATGAAGCGGTACACGGTGCAACATAAAGACACAGAACAACACATGGAGCAACAAGCAGGTTACAAAGCTACACAAAGCCACACGGAGTAGACACTCATCCTCCATGAGCGCGAAAGCGCGCCTGGAGGCCTTCCCGCCAGGGATCACTGTGGAGGGAGCGACCCCCACCGGGGAGGGTTGACCGCGCGCCACTGTACGCGCCGGTGAACACTCCCCGGTGCCGCACCAGCGGCAAAAAGAGGGGGGTCGCTCCCTCCACTTTCTCCCCCTCTCGTGCGGCGCCACGACGCGCCGTGCGAAGGCGGGGACACCCTGTCGCGGCGCCGCAAGGCGCTTTACCCGAGAGGACTCGGGCAATCCGCGCCAACCCTTGTCCAATGCGGGTTTCCCAGCACAGCCTAGACCACAACGGCGAGGGCTTCGCCCTCTGATAGTGCAGACTTGTAATTGTCAAAATCGTGCGCCACCTCGTGCACCACCTACGTGCGCCACCCCCTCTTTGTAAGGTGGCCACCCATATGACGGCACGGGCGTGACCCCCGGAGGCGGAAATCGTCGATCATTTCGCGGTCTTTGGAGGCCGGGTTTTCCTGCTCCCATTGGTCGATCTTCTCCATGACGACACTGAGGCTGTCATGGCGTTCGACGGTATCCTGACCCCTGAATCCGCGAGCTTTGGCGGGTGCAGGCTGCGATTTCCAGGCCCCTGGCATGCCAGAACACCCCGGAACCCCTCCTGCACCGATTCCCCTCTCAGAGACCGCAGGTCTCGCCACCTGTGGGAAAACCGGAATGGCCGGCTCGCTCAGGTGCCCTGTGGTCGCAATTCAGTCCGGGCGAACCGTGACATTTCGATTGCAAGCGTCGCGGGTCACACCGGTGATCCTAAACATGCTTCAGGCCCAAAGCCAGTCCAGATCCGAGAAAGCGAGCTTGCGGTCGAAGTTCTCGATGTTGTCTTGTACGTTGAGGATCAGGCATCGGTCGTTGCCGCCGTTCAGCGGTCCCCTCAATCCCCTCCCGATCATTTGGAAATAGAGATTCGGGCTGTAGACCGGTCGCGCCACAATAATGGCGCTTGTCTTGGGTACGTCGAATCCTTCGCGGAATACGGCGTAGTTGACAAGCGCCTTGACCTCGCCGCTACGAAACTCTTCGACCACGCGGCGGCGGGTCGCCGTCTCCGTCTCTCCGCTGACGGCGCGTGATCGGACGCCATTCCGGTTGAGGAGTGCCGCCAGGGTTTGTGCGTGCTCGACGGATGTCGCGAAGATCAGGGTCGCCCAACTCGGATCGATATACTCTTCATACGCGCGGATAATGCGCTTGGTCCGATCGACGCTTTGCGCGATACACTCTTCCACCCTTTGCGGTAACCACGGTAGCGCCCGCCACTTGTCCAATTCCCGTTGCCTATCGTTAGAGTCGAGAACGCCTTTCAATAGAGTGTCGAGTGGGAAAGATTTGCCTTCGATAGTTTCGTGATCGGCTTGGGCGAGCACGCCCATGCATTGCAGCTCTTGGATGACGGCTTCGGGCTTGTCACTCGCAAACGCATCTGAATCCAATCTCTTGTTTCCGTAGCGGTGGACGAGTCGGGCCGTCTCGGGCTCGTCACGTCCCCGATAAGGCGTGGCGGTCAGGCCGATCAAAAACGGCTCGTCCGCTCTTTGGAAACGCGTCAATCCGATTTCCTGCATGACCGATGTGAAAGTCGGGGCAATTGACCGATGCGCCTCGTCGAAGACGACGAGCTTGAAATCTGCCAGAAACTCGTACTCGCTGGCCTGATGTTTGAGCTTGGCGCGAAGCGTCTGGATCGTCGCGACAATGATATGCAGTTCGCTCGTCGGTTGCGGCCTCTCCGTTCCAGCCCACATTCTGGAGACACGAAGCCGGACGCGTTGCTTGCCGATGCTGGACCACACCTGCCGCCAAGCTTCTAAGGCCTGCTCACACAATTCGTCGCGATCCGCGACCCAGAGGACGCCACCCCGGAAGCCGTCATCTCTGATTGCCTCGACAACCGCCTGCACGGCGACACGGGTCTTGCCCGACCCTGTCGGCATGCTGATCAATCCGCGCCGTTCGGCGCCGCCCGCGTGTTCGTTACGCAGCATGTGCCGAACGTTACAGACGATTTTCTGCTGGTAGTCATGAAGGGGAGGAAGAGAGTACGGACCGTCAACTTCCACGAAGGCAGCACGCTTCTCGTCTCGTTCTCCTGCCCAATCCGAAGGGAACCCTAGAGATCGCACGAACTCGACCGCACGCGCCGACCCGGCCCAAAAAGACGGCGGATTAAGAGAAGCCAGTGCTGACTTGTACTGCTTGAGGGCGTCGGTGTGATACGTCGCAATGGCGGCGTCCGCGATTTCAGTACCCGTCAGCGGTTCGCCATTACTTTCGAGCACAGCCAGAAGCGAATCGGGAAGATCCGCGCGCAATGCCTGTTCGCCGACTGCGGCTAGCAGCCGTTCGACATCGCTAGAACACTGTCGTATTGTGGCCAACGATCCCTCAACCTCCTTAGGCGTGCGTCGTTGCAGAATCTCCTGGATCTGATGAGGCTTCAGGTCTAGCTCCAACTCATCTGCAACGAGCCGCAGTTGGCGGCTCTGGTCATTATCAGCGGTGTCAGCGAGATAAATATCGGAAGTGTGGAAGATGCACTTTCGAAGCTGCCCAACGACACGAATCCGTTCGCAAGGGATCAGACGGCACTTTTTTCGGTGGGGTGGTAGGTGCTCTTTCAATCCGGGCCAGACATCGGTCAGCGGGATCGCGTCTCGCTCGCCGAATAACTCAGGTGTCGGTTCGGCCAGAGCGAATGTTTCTTTGATGTTGTCAGCTTTCGGGTGCGCCAGCAAAGCGTGCAAGGCTGCAGGGTTTGGCTCGTTGCCGAGTGCATCTTTGAACGGGATGATTCCATCAGGGGTTTGGACGCGTCCGTATTTTATGAGTTCGAAAAATGCAGGCGATTCGCATTTCAAGGGTGGATAATTCACGGTATCGTGGTGCATCTCCCAATTCTGGTAGGTTGCATCGAGTGACAACAAAGCATGGGTGTAGCGTGTCCTACCTTCATCGGAGAGCAACCTTAGAACCTGAAGTGGGCCACTCCCAATCGTCGATCTGAAGTTCAGAAGATGTCTTTGTGGGTTTTGCCGAAGGGGGCGCTTTTGAAAGTCATTGCGCCGCTGGTATAGGAAGGATTGCCACAATGATTTTTCTGAAGAGAGGTCACGGTCACTTTGGGGCGAATCCACGACCTCAAGTTTGCAAAACAGTCTAAGATCCGCCTCATGAAAATCCGTGTCCACGGTCGCCGCATCATCTCGGCTCCCGTCGCCAGGAACAATGCCGCCCGGCAGCAGCACCTCGTAAAGAGGTCGCCATCTATTCGCCAAAGTGCGGACCCGAAGTTTTTTCGGCCAGACCCTCTGCCCCGAGTAATCCTTATGTTCGCGAATGACGTCGTGTACAACTTCCGCTGCCAACTTTCGTGAAGCGGTCCAGAACTTGCCATAAAGGTCGTCGCTTTGCTCTTGACCGGTGCCGTTTCGCAGGATGCGCTCCGCAAGACGTTTGAAGGCGCTTTCCGGTGCTGGCGGTTTGAGGCCCAGCTTCTTCAGTGCCGAGAGCGTTTCTTTGTCTGATACCAATCCCGGATGAACAAATGATTCTGTTCCTGTAAAGCTGTCGTCATCCTGCATTTCTTCGGGAAGGAAGAGGTGTTCGGGATCAGGCAACCGCCAATCGCCGTTTGCCGTCAGGACGATATGGCCAAGTTTTTCGTTGGATCCTTTGATATCGGGCGGGATCGTCGCAGCCGTCTGGATTGCGGCCATGGAAGCGAGAATGGCGTCGTCTGCCTCCTTGCCCTGGACTAATGCCTCTAGCCACTCGGCGATCCTGGCCCGGGGAGCGGTTGGTCTGTGGCCTTGGAAACTCAGAGGAAACAACCTGTCAATGGCGGGGAGTCGATTGCGCGTGAGCGCACTGTGGTGTAGCCAATCGCGTGGACGGCCCGCGTATGCCGCCCAGCGCTCAAACGGCTCCGGATCTCGAATATCAGTCAATTCCCGGGGGGGGTACGACATTTTCCGAACGACGCGGAAGTTACAGTCTTGATCGGGAATGACTTCTCGTTCGTGGAGATGAGAGAACAGGTACTTGCGAAGAAGATCGGCCTGTTTGGAATCGCCTCCTTCGTGTCGGCGAGGAAGCGCGTCCAAATGCCGGGCCGGGTCATCCTTTGTCGTGAGCTTCGGGAGTGATTCGGCAATCATTTCTGCGGCCGCTTTAATCAGTTCCTCGTTGTACCGGCCCGGCAGCAGGTTCTGCCTATCCTCATTGGTCTTCCAATTTGCGTTCACGATACCAGCAACGAGGCTGGCGGTGCTGGTCGGAAAAAATGCCCAGAAATAGCCGGGACGGTCCAACCGGTCGAGTGGTGCCGCCCATCGGACCGGCACGTTGCCACTGTCGTCATGGGAAGGCCAGTCGCTGCGAGCCTCGGGCGTAAGGCAACAGGTCGTCTCGAAACGCCGCCAGCGGGAGAATCCCTCGCCGGTATTGAGATGAAGTTCGCTGTCCCTATTCTGCAACATGAAGTCCCGGGACAGAATTTCATCCTCGAGGGTCAAGTAGCGGACGTGATCGACCAACAGCAGGAATTCCGGTGGGAAGTCTCTGATCTGTTTCGCGAGTTCGCGGTGTGCTCCGCGCTTCAGCGGTAGGCGCACAATGTTCGTCGCCCAACTCATCAGTTCATTCAGTTCTTCGTCCGTTTTCCTTTCCTTGTGGGGATCGATCGGTTCGGGCAAGCGCAGCACCGGGTAGCGCTCGGCATGCGAGATCTTCGCTATCCGCTCCGCCGCGCGCGTCCCGTCGAAACGGAAGGAAACCGAACGGCTGTAGAACTCGGGCGCATCGGTCACGTGCAGAACGGATTTGAAACCGAGCCCGAACCTGCCGATCGCCCCGGTGTTCCTCTTGGTCGACATGCGGGCAAACATGAGCCCCGTGATCCCTTCCTCGTCCACGGGGGTCCCAGCGTCGGCACAGTAGAGGAAGCCCTCCGTTAGCCGGATCAGGACGCTCTTCCCGTTCTGCGATTCGAGCAGGGAATCGGCGCTGTTCTGAACAAGCTCAAATAGCTGCCTGTGAGCATATCCACCATTAGCCGTATTGTATTCTTGGTTGGCATGCTCGGTTATCAGGCGTGGTTGCGCCCGGTAGGAATCGAAGCTCCTATTCGCCTCGTCGATGATGAACTTGGCGAGCGGGCCCTCGGGACCGATCCAATCTTGTTTCTGGTCAGAAATGGGAAAGCGCAACTCGGCGCTTTCACGGAAAAACCTGCCGCGGACCCCTTCCGAAAAATCGTATTCCTGCTTCATATTTCCGACTCGTATTGACGCTGCTCGTTACGGGTGGCCCGGCGCGCCGAAATGATCCGCACCAAATTCTTGCCTCCTGTAGCCACATTCCAGGTGTGGGATACCACCAACAGGCACCCGTATCGATCATAGCCCATAGTTATCCAACGTTCCTCGAACTCGCTGTGTTCCCAGTCGGGATTCGACAACATGAATGAGTCCTTGATGAACACCGTTCCGGCGGTTGCGAAACTAATCTGGTGCTTCCGGAGGTTACTCGCCGCCTTGGCCGGGTCCCACTCGAACTCGAACATTCCATTCCAATCAACGCATCCATGGGTCGGTGAATGGACTCACGCTCAAGGCGATAGCTCCACCAGCATGCGCGAGAATTCGTACCGGGAGGCGAACTCAGCATCCCGGGTTGTCTGAGCCGAAGATGGCTTTCGCGTACTCAGTATCTACCGCAAACCAACGTGTCCCAGGAACCATGCCGTACTTGTGTCGATAGGGCTACCTGTCCTGGGCTCTGTGGCCTCCCAAAATGCTACTCTCCCGGTCAGAAGCGTAGCAGAAGTCGCCTTTGACCTCCAGGACCAGGGCAGCGGTCGCTACGGCAAGCCTGTCAGGGGGGCGCTGTTGTTTCTACCCGTCTCGTAGGTACTGCATCGGCAGCCCTTCACGGCAACCTCCAGCGCAGTGAGCTAGACCCTATGCCTCGCGCCTAACAGGACGAGAACGCCCCAACTACTCGCCGGCGTCCATTCCAATAATCTGGTTGTTGCGGTTAAGGGCTGTACGCCACCCCAATCGGAGTTTTTCGATCAATTTGCATTCATCTCCATAAATCTCTCGATTGTTGATCCGTAGCATGGTGATATCAAATCTGGCGCAATCTTCGTCTTTCTGACGGTCCTTTTTTTTCTGTTGGGCGGTGTGATGAACGGATCCATCAACTTCGATTGCCAGTCTCATGTCGGGAAAGTAGAAGTCAACAATCCATTTTCCTGAAATCGCATACTGGCGTCTGAACTTGCCGCGGAGCACGCCGCCTCCTAGCTCGTCTAACATTTCTCGAAGTCTTTTTTCTGCGCGCGTGGGGTTTTTTCGATTCTTGTTAGCGTTTTCCAGTATATAGCTTCGTTTCGGGGATTCTGCGAAGGGTGGCGGCTCACCGACAACTCGGGGAACCCATATACTTGCATTCGGTACACCGGAGCGTCGTGTACGAGCTTTCTTGTTCGCGCCGGCATGCTTACTGGACTTCCTTTTCATTTTGGCCTCCCGGCGCTCAAACCACTTCGTCCATTCCGCTTCACTTCTCACATCCTTGCTCCTGTGTTTTTGGTCATGGTCGCGCACGGGGGGTGCCGAGGTGATCTCTGGTGAATTTTCACTGACCAGCCACAATACGTATTAATACTTGCATTCAGGGGTACTTAAGTCGTTTGAACGAAGTTAGGCGGCTCCGACATAGTGCATCATGTCGGAGCCTTTTTCTAATCGGAACCCGCGTTCGTTCCCTGAACTGTTGGTCTTGTACGTTCTGATGCTGGGCAGCAATCGAATGTGGCAGCCGGCTAGGTCCATAATCCATAATGGGATCAGCCTCTTTGACCTAAATTCGGGGGAAGGTTAAACGGTCAATGGCAATGCTCTCTGGTGACCAAGACTCTTCCCCTCGCGACCCGGAACTGTGCCAACTGGCCCTATGCTTTTACTTCTTTTAAGTGGTCGAGCGCGTCGTACAACACGAGGCTAGGTTTGTCGTCGCTAAGCAGGAAAAGGCGATCCCTGGCTCGCGTCATCGCCACGAACAACTCGCTGACCTGCAACGCACGCTGCTCGTTGTACTCGCTGTCGCTCTGATTTGGCATTTTCGGTTTAGGGAAAGACTTTTCGGAAATCCCAAACAGAAACACCATTTTAAACTCCAGCCCTTTGGCACGATGGAATGTTCCTATTTTTATGAAATCAAAGTCGTGGGGTTGACCTGTGAAATCTCTGAGTTTCTGGAAGTGGTGACTAAGTCGGGTACGACGGAACTTTTTGAGCAGGTTATCGACCTTCTCATTGGTGGCAGCAAAGATGCCGATGTCACCAAATTTCAATCCTTGGGATTCACGGGCTCCTTGGATCTCTTTGACGACAAAAGCAACTTGATCACTGTATTTCGAAGCTCGTACGATACAGGGCGGCACGCCACTGTTCCGTACTGCGTCTACTGCGGCATCGCCACGTACGTACCGGTCACCAAGGTCGTCAACTGGTTCTGAGCCGGCGCACGCCATGGCAGTCTCGATAATCTCACGAGTGTTGCGGTAATTCACGCGGAGTACAGCGCTGTTACCACGTACATCCAAGCCCGCTTGAGCAAGGGTGAATCCACCAGGATAAATCTTCTGGGCGCCGTCACCCACGATGAACAGTGCGTCCGTTCGGTCTTGCGCGTCCGCGCCACTGACGAGAGCGCGGATCAACTGCAAGCCGACCAGAGTGATGTCCTGCGATTCGTCCACAATGGCGGCGCGGTAGGTCGGCTCTGGCAGTTGCCGCGCTATGTTGCAAGCCCTGCGGATACGGTCGGGGAAGTCCACAAACCCCTCTTTGTCAAGATGTCTGTCGTACTCCTGGCGGAGATCCCAAGTCTGTTTGCGCATCGCCTCAGTGAACCGTGCCCTTCGCCCGGTTCGGTCCAATTCTAGGTACTCATCCAGAGATTCCACTCCTCGGCCCTTCAGCACCTCATTGACTTCGTCGCGCAGGTAGTAACGTGTGAGCCCGTCACGATATAGCGGCGTGCCGGGTCGGACGACTTGCGCAAACGCTTGATCGAATAGTTCATTGGTCTTGGTTTTGTTAATGCGCTTGAGTTGCTGGCCGGATTCGCAGCAGATTCGAAAAGCCAGTTTGTCGATATTGATGAACTCCACGGCGTCCTCCACGGCAGTCGGGAGCTTCCTGTAAAGGTTTTCGAATACAGGCGGCAGACTCTTGATAAAAGTCGTAAAGAGGATCGGCTGCGTTTTCCGGTGGTCGGCAGCACCGTGGTAACGCTTCGCCAAGGCGGCTGCTCGATGCAGCGCGACCACGGTCTTGCCGGTCCCCGCCGCCCCACGCACTCGTGCCGGGCCGGAGAACCTGCGGTCCACCAACTCGCGCTGGTCGGGATGGAGGAATATCATCCAATCTTCGATCGGTGCTGACATCAATCTCTGGAATTCCTCTGGGCCAAACACCGAAGACAGGCCGCCCCGTGCCCCTCGTTGCTCGATGGATTTGCGGAATTTCTCCTGCTTGCTCCGATCGTCGGCGGCGATGAGTTGGAGTTGAAACCATTCGTCTGGAGACTGTTCGGCCATGTCCAAGACCTGGTCAAATTTCTCTTGGGAAATGTTCGGCCACACCTCCAACAGAGTATCTTGAGTTGAGCGCCGCAGGCGTCTGATCTCGTCCTCATTAAGTCTCGCTTGGGTCAGCTCGTTGTGTTTCCAGTGCTCAAGTATCGAGCGTTCCCTATCGGGGGCAGGATCTGTCACGGCTCGCTTGTGCCCTATCGGGGAGCCGTCCAGATCTATGACATTTGATTTAGTCGCGATTAGCCCTGGAATTCCGATATGGGGAAACACGAACTCCGTTCGGTCTGCAAAGCGGTAGATTGCATCGTGATGTCCTGCGCGGAGAAATACCGATATGTGACCTATGCGCGCCAGCAGCACTCGCAGTCCGTCTGAAGCACGGAATGTGCAAAGACGCTTTTTGCCCGCGGTACCCTTGAGTTGTTCGAGATTCAGCCCCGGCATGTCGGGTGATTGCTGGAACTTCTTTATCGCTTCCCGCACGCGTCGCGAATCATTCGTGTCAAGCTGGTTAACCGACTGCCAAAACTTGTGATCGAAAACGAACCACTTCACTCGATTCATTTGTTGTACCGCACCTGATTCCTTGGACAGATAAGACGCACCATACTCAAGCCGCCGGTTTCGGCCCAAGGCGTTGTCTTGCCTGAACTGGAGGCTCGAATCCCGAACGCTCAAGTCTTGCAGGGCGACCTCTCCAGGGGCGGCTAGGCGAAAGCCAAGCACGAAGGCGGCAGCAGTTAAAACCAGGTTGAGCAGTACACCCCGGTTCCAGGTCTTCAGCATTATAACTTTCCCGCAGGTCTCGCCGCCTGTGGGGGACTTACAGTTTACTAGTGTTGCGCTTGGAAATTAAGTTCTGCTGCCAACAGCGTGGATCTTATTGAATTCGTTGCCTTTGGCCATCTCGAATAAGTCAACGAGTTTTCCAAACGCAACACTAGCCAGATACAACTAGACTAGAAAAGAAGCCCGTATCGATCTTGTGCTACGTTCTCACCTGGTCCGACGACCTCGAATACCCTGGCATTTCAGTATTATGTGGGTCGGCAGAAGCCTACGGAATATAACAAGATCTATATGAGATTAGTGTGAACAGAAAGACTGTATCGGTGAGACTTTGATGAGTCTGTTCGGCACCCGGCAACGCGTAGCGAAAAGATCCACGAGCTTCCTTACTCCACTGGCTCCGGATCTCCCCCGTCCCTTGGGCCAAGTACCACGCCCAGTCGTCCATCAACCTGCGCCGCCGCTCGAACAGGTCCGAGCGGGCATAGGCCGCCTCGACCCGGTTGCGGACCACATGGGCCAGGGGCGCCTCTTTCACCTCCCGTGGATGATCCGTCTTCGGCCATTCGGGAATACTGGTCACGGTCCCGTTCTCCGCAGACGCTGGGATGAATCGAAGCAGGAATCAGGCTCACCCAATGACCCTGGAATGATCGACGATTTCCACCTCTGGGGGTCAAGCAGATGTTGTCAGATGGGTGTCACCCTTTCAGAAGGGGGGGTGACATTGAAGGGTGACATGATTTTGACACCCACAACGCTCCTCTCTCAGAGGGCGGAGCCCCCTCGCCGTTGTGGTGGGGGGATTTTCCGAAACGCCGCATCGGACGCGGGACAACACGGATTTCCCGCGTCCGATGCGACAAAGCGAAGCGAGGCTGGGCCTTGCGCGTCCCCCCCCTCGCACGGCGCAACGGCGCGCCGTACGGGAGGGGTGCTGGTGGTGAGAGCGACCCCACCTTTTTTGTTGCTGGTACATCACCGGAGAGGGTTAGCCGGCGCGTACAGCGGCGCGCAATTAACCCTCCCCTTGGCGGGGTCGCTCCCTCCACAGTGATCCCTGGCGGGAAGGCCGAAATGCTGAAGAACTGGACCCGGGTTGTCCTGCTCAAGCTGGCTTGCTCCGGGCGAGGTCGCCTCGCTGGACTTGGCGCGGGCAACCGATTCCCCGGACCAGGTAACGCGCCCAGTCGTCCATCAGGACCCGCCGGCGCTCGAACAGGTCGGAGCGGGCATAGGCCGCCTCGACCCGGTTCCGGACCACATGCGCCAGGGCCGCCTCGATCACCTCCCGGGGATGGTCGGTCTCCTCGGCCGCCCAGTCCCGGAAGCTGGACCTGAACCCGTGCGGCACGGCTGCAATCCCCTGCTCGCGGACCAGCCACCGCAGCTCCTTGTCACTGAGCGGCTTCCCTTCTCCACGGGTGAACACCAGAGGACCGGCTCCTTTGCCCAGGGTCCCTGCCGCCTCGAGAATCTCCAGGGCACGGCCACAAAGCGGCACCCGGTGTTGGCGGTTGGCCTTCATCCGACTGGCCGGGACGGTCCATACACCTTCGTCCCGATCGATCTCCGCCCACTCGGCCCAGCGCACCTCGCTCCACCTGGCCGCCGTCAACACCAGAAACTCGAAGGCCAGCTTGGCCACGTCCGGCGCCGTCGCTGCCTGCACCGTCCGGATCGCCGCAGCCACCTCCCGATGAGGCAAGGCCTGCATGTGCTCGGTAACGTCATGCTGAGGTCCCAGGACCGGGCCGATCCGGTCGCAGGGGTTGTCGATTCTGTACTCCATGGCTACGGCCCATTCCAGGACCGCCCGCAGGCGCTGGCGCACCCGCCGGGCGCTGGAAGCTTTCCGGTGCCAGATGGGGGTGAGGATCTCAAGCACGTCGGCGCTCGTAACGTCAGAGACCGGCATCTTGCCGATGCGCGGGAAGGCGAACCGCCTCAGGCTCGCCATCCACTCGCGGTGGTGACGCCGGCCGCGCCAGCCGCCCCGCTTCTGTTCCAGCACACGCGAGGCGGCTTCGGCGAAGGAGGGGATGCCCTCGGCGCGGCGTTTCTCAGCAAGGGGGTCTCCACCCTCACGAGCGAGCCTGCGGTTAGCCAACGCTTTCTCCCTGGCCTCGGCCAGGGAAACCAGGGCAAGGCTGCCGAGACCGAGCTCCCGGCGACGGCCACGGACGACGAGGCGTTGAATCCAACTGCGGGTTCCGCTGGGCTGGACGAAGAGGTACAATCCGTTTCCATCGGCGTATCTTCCGGGCGGAGCGGAGCGGAGGAAGGCAGCCGAGAGGGCGTTGCTGGGGTGGCGGCCGGTGGGTTTGGTTTTAGGTCGGACAGGAGCGAAGTCCGTTACAGTATCCATCCCCCTATTATATGGGGGATGTCAGTGGATTACAAGGGATGCTAGTAGCAAGGCAAGCCACAGCAGTACTTAGATAAGACACTCATAACTAAGACAGTTATAGACCATACTGGACGACGATAGACATCACTGGAATTTGAAGTGCCGTTGCGGCGGCGGCAGTAAATGCCGGTGAGCCGAAGTGACGCACAAGCCGACGCAAGGATGAGCCTTTTGCAAAATTCGGCAGCGTGACCTTTGCCGGGGATGGCCACAAGAGGCACAAGAACACAAAAAGAGCAGAACACTGAAAGCCTGCAAGACGTTGACTCCCGAACCCGTCGCACAAGTTCCGCGCTATCTGCATACATCCGGTCAACCCGTCGCCATGGGGATCAACTGCGGATTGCCAAGACTCGAAATCACGAAATTGGTTTTGTGACTTTTGTGCTTTTTGTGGTGAACTCCCCTTTTTCACCAGGTCGCACCCGACAATTGAAATAGGCAGAACATCACGATTGCCGGCAAAATGACCTGTCCCACTGCCAATATTGCAAGAGGCTCTCTCGCATGATCTGCACGGCAGGGCTGCGGCCCGGCAACCCGACACGCTCTCTTGAGGAGCAAGAGTGAATGGGAGAATGCCCACCCGGGAGCGCGGGCGTCTCGCCCGCATAGGACTTGGCACCATAGTAGCGAACCCTGCAATGGCCGGTTTGGTGCACTGTTCGAGGGAATGCCCCTGGATCGCAGGCTGCTTGCACGAATAAGGTTGCGGGCGGGACGCCCGCGCTCCCGGGTGGGCTTCCTCCCATGACGTCGGGATATCAAGGTCACGATATCGCAGATACATTCGGGCGCGGTTGGTCATTGAAGGGGGTCCATCCCTATTCGTGTCCATTCGTGGTTCGTCTTTAAAAAACGATCGGCAGTTTCTTCCTCGTATGATCCGCCCCGTCGTCGGGGGCCCGGCTTGCCTGAAACAAACGAAAAGAGTGATCCACCAAGGGGCACTATGGGGGTGGAGAAGGCTCAGGAGGGATCTGCCAATGGTCGGGAAGGCGAGCGGCGCTACTCCTGGTACTGCAGAAGGGAACGGACCTCGACGTCAGGCAGGCGGCTGCGACCGTTGAGGAACTCCAGCTCCACCAGGAAGACCGCGCCCATCACTTGCCCCCCCAACCGCCGAATCAACTGGACCGTAGCGGCCGCCGTGCCCCCGGTCGCCAGCAGGTCGTCCACCAGCAGAACCCGCTGACCTTCACGGATGGCATCCCGGTGGACCTCCAGGCTGTCCTGGCCATACTCCAGGTCATAGGTTTCCACGATGGCTTCGGCCGGGAGCTTCCCCGGTTTTCGGACCGGAACGAAGCCGGCGCCCAGCTCGCAGGCCACGGTGGGAGCAAAAATGAACCCCCGGGACTCGATCCCTACCACCAGATCGATGGCCCGGTCCCGGTAGAGATCCACCAGCCGCTCGGTCACCTCCTTCAAGGCCCCTTTCTGCTTGAGGAGAGTCGTGATGTCGTAAAAGAGAATGCCCTTCTTGGGAAAATCGGGAACGTGACGAATCAGCGATTTGAAGTCATCCATGGGGGTGGCCTCCTGAACCCGCCGGAGCGGCAAGGGAAGTAAAATGCGCAGCAGACTATATCACGGTGGCCGGCCCCGTCCAGGCACTCCACTCTGGGAATGTTTGCCTTTGACAAGCCTTTTTGCACTGTGGTACCTACCTGTACACCCGCGATCGGCGCCCGCACTCGGCCGCTGAAGGGCTGACGGTCCGGGGCCGCGTTTCCGGTCGGGTGGTTGGAAACAGATCGGCTTCGATTTCGGCACCCTTTCCCCACGGGAGATTCCTGAACCATGACAATGACGCCTTTTGACCTGAGTGGAAAAGTCGCCGTAGTCACCGGAGGCAACCGAGGCATCGGCCTGGGGATCGTCCGGGGTCTCGCCGAAGCGGGGGCGGCAGTGGTCGTGGCGGCCAGGAACGAGGAAAAATCCCGGCGGGTGGTCCAAGAAATTCAAGAGGAAGGGGGAGAGGCGCTGGCGGTCAGCGTGGACGTCGGTGACGAGTCTTCGGTCGAAGCCCTGATGCAATCCACCGTGGACCACTTCGGTCGGCTGGACATTTTGGTCAACAACGCCGGCATGAACATCCGCAAAACTCCCGAGAAACTGACCCTGCCCGAGTGGTCCGAGGTGCTGCAGGTCAACCTTACCGGAACCTTTCTCTGCTCCCGGGCGGCTTACCCAGCCATGAAGAGCGCCGGCGGGGGCAAGATCATCAACATCGGCTCGATGCTGTCCATCTTTGGAGCCTCGTTCAGCCCGGTCTACGGAGCCAGCAAGGGAGGGGTTGTACAGCTCACCAAGTCGCTGGCCTCGGCCTGGGCGGTGGACGGCATTCAGGTCAACGCCATCCTTCCCGGCTTCATCGACACCGACCTCACCCGGCAGGGCCGCCGGGACGTTCCCACCCTGCATGATCACGTCTTGAAGAGAACTCCGGCCGGCCGCTGGGGCACCCTGGAGGATTGTGCGGGAGCGGCCGTTTTCCTGGCCTCTCCCGCCTCGGATTTCGTAACCGGCGGGGCCATTCCGGTCGACGGCGGTTTCTCGATGCAGGTGTGACGACCCGGTTCCTTGCCGCCGCTTCTCAGCGACGCAACCCACCCACTCAAGGTTGTACGTCGTTCCCCTTCTTGTCTTTCTTCGTGGCCCTTATTCCTCCTTCGTGTAACTTCGTGGATAACTCTTTTCACCGGGTCACCCGGATCTCGCGAGCTTCAATGACGGCGCCGGATTTGTCGTTCCAATCGTGCCACTCGCTCTCCCATTTCTGAAGGACCTCCTCTCTCGAAAGACCTTCGATCACGATTCGGCGGGACAATAGCAGGCAGGTGTCGGGGCCGGTCGGCGCCAGCAGCGTATAGCCGACCGTGAGCGGATCGGCAACCTTGGTCGGCCTGCTCCAGGTGTGTCCCTTGTCGAAACTGGCCATGACGTAGTCCCCGGCAGCCGCGGAGGGATCCTCGATGCCGACCAGCGACCGGTACCGCTGCCCGTAGTCCTGGAGGGCCCCCACGTAGGCCCCGCCGTCCACTTGGGAGGGGATGGCCTTGAAGGGCCTCCATCCGAAGCTGCATACCAGGGCGCCATTGGGCAGAAGCACCATCATGGGCGAGAGCCCCAGGGTCTTCAAGGGTTCCGGCGGTCCCCAGGTCTTTCCCCCGTCCAGAGAGCGCGCCTGGTACATGGGTGCGTAGCGCCCGGTCCTCATGACGCTGAGAAGCTCGCCCCCGCCCAGATCCACCAGGGCCGGCTCGCAAAAGCTCTCTTGCCCGCTGACGCCGTCATAGGCGACCGTGGAGCGATAGTGCCAGCTCCGGCCGCGGTCGGTGGATGCCAGCAGGAAGGTGCGATATTTGAACCACTTCTCCCCCTTGGTCGGAATAAACCCCGGCATGGGCGCGGTGTCGCCCACGAAATTCCCGCCCTTGGCGGTCAGCAATGTGCCGTCCTCCAGCTCGAGCATCGGCCCGCCAAACCTGAAGGTGGTGACGGGCCGCCCGTCGTCGCCGTGCAAGTCGGTCCAGCGCTCCACCCTCACCGGCAGTTCCATCCATCGATCCTCGGCCCAGGAAGAGGGGTCAGTCAGATCGGCCAGTTCCAGACGGCGGCCCACGAAGTGTCCGCGCTCCCCGGCATGCCGGGTCAGGGGATCCAGCACGCAAAGGGATCCATCTCGAAGCTGCAGCAGTTGGCGGCTGGGAAGCTGCGGCGCCTGGAACCAGGTACGCCCTCCATCGGTGGACCGATGGGAGAACCCGGAATCACCCAGAACCAGTGCTCCGTCCTGAAGCGACAACAGCGGTCCCACGCTCCATCGGCCCTCTGACGCGGCCCTGGGAACGACCCGGCCGACTCCCACTTCCACCAGGGGCTGGCTCCGAACCGGCGGATTCGGTCCCGAGCAACCGCCCCAGACCAGAATCAGGCCCAGAGTCAAACCGGGAATTCCTTTTCTCGCTTGCATGATTCCTCCTGATGATCGATTCTTGCAGGTACTTGGTTACCCGAGAGAGGCCTCCGTTGTGGAACGCGCCCACGTAGGCTGGAAGTGGCACCGCTGAATTATGCCGCATCCTCAGGGGGAAGCCAATCCGGCCGGGACACCCCGGAGAGGGCCGGCCGTCTTTAATCCAACCATAGGAGGACTGTCATGCTGGCCTTCGATCGCCGCCACTTTCTGTCATCGCTAACCGGTGCGGCCGGCGCCCTGATGGTGGGCTCCGGTCACGAGCGGAACTCAATTCATGCCGCGGGAACCGAGCCGAAGCCCGAGATTCGCATCACCGACGTGAAGACCACCATGCTGGAGGTGGACTGGGGCTGGCGGCGGCGCTGGATGTTGATCCGCATCGATACCGACCAGGGGATCAGCGGCTACGGCGACACCTGGGCCAATGATGCCGCCCGAGCCTATGTGCTGGGCTACCGCCAACTGCTTTTGGGCGAGGATCCCACGGAAGTCGAGAGGCTGTTTCGACGCATGATGGGCCGGGCCTACAGCAATTTCGGCGCCGCCCATTTCGACAGCGGCGTGGCCGTCCATGCCGCCAGCGGCGTGGAAACCGCCCTATGGGACATTGCCGGGAAAGCCCTGGGCGCCCCGGTATACAAGCTGCTGGGGGGAAAGCATTGGGACCGGGTGCGCCTCTATTGCTGTGTGGGCGATCTGCAGGATTATCTACGAATGGCCGACGTTTATAAGGAGCTGGGCATCACCTGTCTGAAATTCGATGTCACGCCCCCCAGGATTCTTGGGGTCCCAGGCGGCGTCATGGACAGACACCTGACACGCAAGGGCCTGAGCCGGCTGGTCCAATCGATCGAGGACATTCGGCGGGAAGTCGGCGAGGAGGTGGAGGTCTCGGTCGAGGCCCGCTGCGGAACCCTGTCCAACGCCATGCGTTACCTCAAGGCCGTGGAGCCCTTCGACCTCACCTGGGTCGAGGATCCCATCCCGGCCACCGACGTCGAGGCCTGGGCGACCCTGACGGCTTCCTCCCACACGCCGACCCTGGTGGGGGAGGGCCTCCACCTGCGCCACGAGTTCCTGGAATTCTTCCGGCGGTCGGCCACCCGCCTGGTGGCCCCCGACATCCAGGTCAGCGGCGGCATTGCCGAATCCAAGAAGATTGCGGACCTGGCCGACATCCACCATCTCCAGACCTGTCCTCACAACGCCTCCAGCGCCATCGGCATTGCCGCCGCCGTCCACTCCTGCGCCGCCATGCCCAACCTGTTGGCGCTGGAATTCCACGCCATGCCCGGCTGGGAGCGTATTCTCAAGGGATACCGGCCCAAGATCAGCAACGGGTTTATCGATATTCCCGAGGGACCAGGGTTGGGAGTGGAACTGGACGAAGAGGAAACCCGAAAGTACCTGATGGAAGGCGAAACCTGGTTTGGGGCGTAACTCGGCGGCAAGTGTCTGCGACTGAGGATCGACTTCCACTCCGCCGGTTGGCAGAAAACTTCACTCACCCCTTGCGCACGGGGAACTATCGGAATGGTTGCCTCCGAGCCGCCCTCAGTCAGGCAGTCCCAAGCGGGCCTGCACCCAGCGGACCATTGGGAGCGTTGTCCGGCTTGGATGCGGATTTCCTTATGAGGCGTGTTGCGGTTCGGTGAGGTGCTGGAGGTGGGCTTCAACCCGGGAAAGACGCTGTTGAACGTCCTTCATATCCTGCCGAAGGTCATTGATGTCGTTTTTCGTGTCCTGCCGAAGGTTGTTGATGTCGTTTTTCGTGTCCTGCCGAAGGTTGTTGATGTCGTTTTTAAGGTCTTGCTTCAAATCCCGGCTCATGCGCCAAAGCGCAACAACGTTGGCAATACCAATCCCGAGGACAGATAGAACTGTTTGATAGTCCATGGTGCGGGCTAGACCAGCTCGTGGACGGGCTCTCCCTGCTTGTCGCCGATGGAGTTGGCGATGTAGATGGGCCGGCGTCCCGGACCGGTGTAGGTCTTGGTCCAATCGATGCCCAGGGCCTTGTAGACGGTGGCGAAGAGATCCCCGATGGTGACGAGACGTTCCGCCACATAGGCCCCCCGCTCATCGCTGGCTCCCACCACCTGGCCTCCCTTGATGCCGCCGCCTCCCAGCACCAGGGACCAGCAGTGACCCCAATGGTCTCGCCCACGACCCGGATTGATGTTGGGGGTGCGGCCGAACTCACCCATCACCAGAACGACGGTCGACTCGAACAGTCCTCGTTCCTTGAGATCAACCAGCAGGGTGGAGAGGGCCCGGTCCAAGGGGGGAACGAGCTGTTCTTTCACGTAGTAGTCGTTCCTGTAATGGGTGTCCCAATCGTGCTTGGCTTCCTTGTTCCAGCCGTCGATGGTCACGAAACGACATCCCGCTTCCACCAGGCGGCGGGCCAGCAGGGTCCCCTGTCCGAATCTTCCGGGCCCGTAGGCCTCCTTGATCTTTTCCGATTCCTGGGAGAGATCGAAGGCGTTACGGACCGCCGGTGAGGTAATGAGGTTGAGCGCCCTCTCGTTGAAGGAGTCGACCTTGGCGAAGTTGGCGTGGTTCTCCATCTGCCGGTAGCGTTCGTCCACCAGCTTCAAAAAGGCGTGCCGGGCATTGAGGGCGTCCACCGAGACCGCATCGGGCAAGACCAGGTCGGTGACCTTGAAATCCTTGGCTCCCGGCTCCGGGATGATGAAAGGTTCGTAGTGGGGCTCCACGAACCCGGCGCTACGGCTGTTCAGCCGTCCCCGTCCGGTGGTTACGTAGGCCGGAACACTGGTGCGCGTGCCCAGTTCCTTGGCGACCACGGTGCCCACGCTGGGAAAGCGGGTGGTGGTGGTCGGCATGTGCCCCGTCATGGCGTAGTAGGTGCCTTCGGAGTGGGCGTTGGACTCGTTCTTCATGGAGCGGATGATCGCCAGCTTGTCCATGTGTCTGGACACACGGGGCAGCAGCTCCGAGATCTGGATCCCGGGCACATTGGTGGAGACGGGCTTGAATCCGCTGTTCCCCTTCACGTCCCAGGTATCCAGATGGCTCTGTCCCCCATGCATCCAGATGAGAATGCAGGACTGCGCCTTGGCCTTCTTGGCGTTGGGGGAAGCCATGAGGCTGGACAATTGGAAATAATCGCTCAGGCCGAGGCCCAGATAGCTCAAGGCGCCCACCCTCAGGAATTCCCGTCGCCCCCGGAGATGCGGCCAAGCTTCTTGGACCCTTCCTTGCCTTTTCATCTGATTCTCCTGTTTGTGTCCGGCCAGGCCGGAACGCAAGACTCAGTGATTATGGACAAATTCCCGCGAACTGACAAGCGCCCAGGTCAGAGACTGCAACCCTTCCCGGCGCGACGGCTGCTGTGCCAGCATGGCCTCCAGGCCGGAGAGTTCTCGGTCGGAGGGAAAGCGGGTCAAAGCCGAGAGGTAGAGCTCCCGGATGATCTCACGGTCGCCGGCGCCCTGCTTCAACAGACGGTCCACCCGGCTGCCTTCCTGCGTCAGACGGCTGGTAAAGGTCGGTCCCGACAGCCGGTGCAGGCTCTGCAGCAGGGTGAGTTGGGGCTTGTTTTCCGGCACGCCCCGGCGATCGTTGCGGTTGTAGACCTCGAAGAAGGGTGACGGCACCATCCCCGGAATCAGGTTGATGGCCCGCGTGCCCGGAGGAGCGCCGCTGGAGGCATCGGGCTCGTCGGAGACAACGAGTTCCGAATCCACCCCCGTGGCATGAGTGATGGCATCCAGCAGCACCGGCGCTTCCAGCAGGCGGGGCAAGGCCCGGGAATAGTTGACCTTGTCGTCCCGGTTGGTCTGGTTGGCCTGTCCCGACAACTGATAGGTTCGAGAGTGCAGGATGGTTCGCAACAGGTGCTTCAGATCGTAGCCGTGGTCCACGAAATCCCGGGACAGCTCCTTCAGGAGTTCGGGATGGGTGGGCGGGTTGGTCGCACGAAAATCGTCCACCGGTTCCACGATGCCCCGTCCAAAGAAGTGACCCCAGATGCGATTGACAATGGCCTCGGCAAAGTAGGGGTTTTCCGGCGCGGTCATCCATTCGGCCAATCGCATGCGCAGGTCCCGCCGCTCGCTGTCGGGAAGAAGGCTGCCGTCGGGGAAGCTGGGCCGGACCTGCTCCTTGGTCCTGGGATGCAGGATCTTGGCCGGACTTCGATCCTTGCGCCGGCCATGTCCTTCGATGTCGTCTATGACGAAATAGGGTCCCCGTATCTTCTCGACCTCCATGATCTGCGTCATGTCGCCGAAGAAGGCCGCCAGCCCCCAGAACTGATCCTGGCTCCAGTTCTCGAAGGGATGGTTGTGGCACTGGGCGCACCCCAGCCTCCGTCCCAGGAAGACCCGGATCTGCTCGGTGGCGATTTCGGGAACCGGGGTCAGGTCCCGAAAGGTCCAATAGGACCAGGCCGGACCGCTGAAGCCCTGGGCAGCCAGCCGCTCTCTCGCCATCCGGTCGTAGGGAGCGTTGGCGGCAATGTTCTTTCGAACCCAATCCTCATAGATGAGCGCATGCTCCGCATTGAGGGTCGCCCCGGAATACACTCTGAGAATCTCGCTGAAGAAATAGGTCCAGTACTCGACGTACTCGGGCGAGTTCAGGAGCGTCTCGATCAGGGCATCCCGCTTGTCGGGATCCCGGCTCGACAGGAACTCACGGACCCTGTCGGCCGGCGGCAGGGTTCCGGTCAGGTCCAGGCAGATGCGCCGCAGGAACTCGCTGTCGGTGGAGGCTTCAGAGGGAATGATGTTGAAGCGCTTCAACTTTCCAAACACGTGCTCGTCGACGTAGTTCCTTTTCGCCACCTCGGGATACCGGGGCAGGGGCCTGGCAATCACCCCGAACCGGGCGCTGGTGGCCTGCCCGGCCGCTCGAATCATCACAGCGCTTTCACCGATTCCCTTGGCGCTCACCACTCCCGACTCGTCCACTTCCACGATCTCATGGTCATTGGACTCGTAGAGCACCTGCTCGGAGACGTCTTCGCGGCGTCCGTTGGACAAATGGGCGGTGACCAGCAGACGGTGGCTTCCCTTGCGGTCGAGGACCACCTCTCGGGGCAGGACCTCCAACCGCTCGATGCGGGCGCTCTCTTCGCTGCCTTCCTCGCCGTAGGGCGCGCCATTCCGGATCCAACCCAACAGGGTGCGATAACTGGAGGACTCCGCATTGAGCCGCTGGCCTCCTCCGTGGGGCAAAGCCAGCGTGGGCTTCAGCAGCAGCAGCGACTGTTCAGGATCCTGCAGATTGACCCGGGGCTTCTTTTCCCCGGCGGCTTCGGCCGACATTACCTGGTAGATCCCCCCTTCGGTGATCCAGCGGTAGTCCTCCCTGGGAAACAGCGCGTTCACCGACAGCTTCAAGCCTCCCTGTCCCTTGACGCCCCCGTGACACTCGCTGTTGTTGCACCCGGTCTTGGTGAAGATGGCTCCGATGTCCCGGGCAAAGCTGAAGGGCCTCTCCTCGGAGATCCCGTCGATCACGACCCGGGTGCTGGCCGTCCGCTCCTGAAAGGCGGCCGTCAGGACGACCCTTCCGTTGGAACGGGCCACCACCTTGCCGGCCGCATCCACCTCGGCCACCTGCGGATCGGAAAGGTTGTAGCGAGCCTGATCGGTGACATCCCGCTCCAGGCCATCCGCAAACCGGGCCAGCAGCAGGAACTGCTGGGAAGCCTCGGCCCCCCAGATTTGGGGATCGCCGGGAAGCAGTCGGAGCGACTCCACCGGCTGAGTCTCTTCAGCAACGGCCACGCCGGGCAGCGCCATAGCCGCCAGCACCGATCCCGCCAGCAGGACAACTCCGGGCATGGGCAACCGCCAGTGGCTGCATCGACCCTCTGCCTTCCCTCTCGTCATGACCGCCTCCATTTCCCTTTCATCTCCACCAATCAAACCTACTTCCCGACCGCCTCCCCGGGAACGGCTTTTGCCACGGATCCAGCAACCACCATCAGGGGCACCTCCGCCACCGGAATGGTTGGACCGGGCCTGCCCCCGATCAAGGGTCTGGCCGTGAGGCGAACCGCCCCCGGCAGGGCCATTGCCCGGGCGTCGTCCTCGGCATGGAACACCATCACCGCCTGCAGCACGTCGGGAAGATAATTGTATTTCAGAATGGTCTGGTAGCGTGGTTTCCCCTTGATCTTCAGGATGCCGGTCCCCGGCAGCGCATTGACTCCCCGGGGAAGTCCCTCCGCCTGCAGGATCATCTCTCCGGTACCCCAGTCGAAGGCCCGTTCACCCAGCGAATCGGTAATCCTGGCGTCGATCTCCTCGACCCGCGCCGTGATGATCACGGTCTTGGCCTCTCCCGGAGCGAGATTGATCCGCAACGGGTCGACCCGGCGGTCTTCTGTCCCCCGTTTCAGGGTTTCCACCGTGAATTCTCCCAGGTGAGGAATCTGCGGCCTGATCAGCAGACGGTACCGGCATTCCCGGCTGCCGCTTCTGGAGGTCACGTCGCGAACGTCGACCGTGTATTCTCCTTCCAGGTCAAAGGTTTCGATCACCTTGGACTCCACGTCCTTGACCACCCACTGCCCCTCGCTCAGCGTCGAGTTCACCTTATGCAGGTTGCTCACGATGGACCGGCCCGCCGCGTCCTTGATCTCGAACCGGGGAGTGAAATGGGGCGGACTCAAGCCGGGGGTCTGGATCTCGAAAGCCAGGCGCTGAGCCGATGACAACTTGAATCGGTAGGTATCCACGTCTCCCGGCCGGTCAATGGACCCCTGAATCAGACCAGGCAGGGCCACCTCGGTGGCTCGACCCGATCCATCGTTGGGTTCTTTCTCCGTCCAGTGGGTCACTCGGTTGGGAATGGGAGCCGGGCGCTTCCCCTGCTGGTTGTCGTAGGCGGTTTCCGGATCGGGACTGCCGGACGCGGGCTGCCCATCGGACGCCGGATCGGTGGGGCGATTGGACGTGACCGTGCGCGCCCAAAGGGCCTCCAAACGGTCGGCGCCGATCCTGCGGGTGAAGGTTCGGCCCCACTCCGAGTCCTTGAGGCGGCTCTGGTAGTCCGCTCCGACCGGCGCCATTCGGAGCTGGTAGGCATACTCCGGTTTTCCTTGAAATCGCTCCGAAGCCACTTCCACCAGGTAGCGGCCGGCCTTGCCGAACCGATATTTCAATCCCGAGTTGAGGGGCGTGGTGCCGGGGGGCGGTCCCTGTTCACCCGGGCTCAAATTGATTTCCCCATGGACTTCACTGTGAAAGGCCAACTGGGTGAGCTGGCGAGATCCCAGCCAACTGCCCGCGGTCTCATAGATCCGCAGTTGGGGGCGAAAGCCCTTGGAAAGGGTTTCGTGGCTGAAAATCACCTCGAACGCGACTTCCTGCCCCTTGGCCGCTTCCAGGCTGTAGTAGTCCAGCTCCCCCTGCCGTGCGATGGTGCCGTTCACCACCACCGGGAAGGTGACCGGCTGTGCCGTGGCAGGTTGCTGGTGAGGCCGGGACGACTCGGCAATGACGGGGTCCTGGTGGATCTGCATGTAGAGCCGGTTGGACACTCCCCCTGTAGCCACCAGTCTCAGCGGGTGTGGACCCGGGGGGGCGTCGGGCGCAATGTCGATCTGAAGCCTGACCCGGTACTCACCGTCATCCTTTGACTCGGCCTCTTCGTCACCCTTCGCCTCGGGAGCGGCCACGGGCTCCACCGATACCACCCGAGCTTCAAAGGCATCGTGCCCCATCCAGGCGGCGGAGGCCCCGGCCAGGAACTTGCCTCGAACTTCGACCTCCAGGCTTGAGCCGACCCTGCCGCCCAGGGGAGCCAGGGTGTGCAGTTCGGGCTCGGAGTAGGATGGCTTGGGCCGGTCGGCGCCGGCCGCCAATCCCGCCCCGAGGCTCAGCAGGAACAACCCGACTGCGAAACGGTGGAAACTTTGAGACACCATGCTCTGCTCCTCGGCTTTAGCGGCCCTTTCCGACAACTCTCGCACAATTCACAACTGGAAAAAGAGCTTTGCCGGCAAGGCCCGGGGCCTACCTGTATCTGATGAGGACACACTCTTCCTTGGGAAGCGTAACTTTATTAGATCTCATGGGGATTTGTCAACGAATGGAGCGCTGTCCCTCCAGCCGCCGCTGCAGCGGCAGACCCATGGCGGCGGTCAACACGCAAAGGGCCGTATAGAACGCGCTCGGAATGGCGGCCGCATGGCCCAGGTGAGCCATGGCCAGGACGGACCCCAATCCGGCGTTTTGCATGCCTACCTCGATCACCAGGGTCCTGCGCTGAGCCGAGGGCCAGCCCAGCAGGCCGCCCGCCAGGTAGGCCACCCCATAGGCGCTCAGATTCAGGGTCGCCAGGGCCGCCATAAGCAAGGGGCCGGTATCGGCCAGCCGTTCCCGATTGGCAGCCACCACCACCATGATGATCAAGACGATGGCCATCGAGGCCACCAGCGTGGCCATCCGGTCCCACCAGGGCGGGAATTCCGGAAGGAACTTTCGCAGCAGGATCCCGCTGGCGGCCGGCAGCAGCACCATCCAAACCGCGCTCATGGCCAGGGAGCCCGCCGGAACCTCGAGGCGGGCGCCGGCCAGGAGCGGCAGCCAGAAGGCCAGGATCACCGGGCAGGTCAAGGTGGCCAGGGTGGTCAAGGTGATGGAGAGAATCAGGTCGCCCTTGAAGAGCAGGGTCATGACGTTGGAAGCGATGGCGCCAGGCATGCAACCCACCAGCACGATACCGATCCGGAGCGCGGGTTCCTGGAAGGCCAGGGAAATCAGCCAGGCGGTCAAGGGCATGACGGTGTATTGACAGACCAGGCCCAGGATGGGTCTCAGGGGAGCTCGCCGGAAGCTCTCCCTGTGTTCCGCCCGCACCAGGCTTCCTATCAGGACCATGGTCAGCGCGAAGGCAGGCGCCAGCAACGGTTGTAGCCGCAGGACGGGCTCAGGCAGGAAAAGGGCGGCGGCGGCGGCAATCAGGACGCTGATCAGGACTCCCAAGCCGGACCTCCTGGAAGAAGGGGGCATCCTCAGACGCCCAATCGATTACAGGGCGGACTCGAACTTGAAATGGGGGATGGCGGGTTGCGAAATGGCACGTGCGACCGCCGCCAGACCGTCACCGGGCTACAGGCGGACGCTGATGTCGGGACGTTGAGCCAGGTGGACGGTGTCTACGAAGCGGACGTGCCGGTTGGCCAGGTTCATCAGCAGAGACTGCGTCCGGGTGCCGTCTCCGAAGAACCGCACGCCTTTCAGAAGCGTGCCATCGGTGACGCCGGTAGCCGCGAAGATGATATTCTTGCCTGAGGCCAGCTCGGTGGTGGCATAGACTTTGCTCGGGTCCCTGATGCCCATGTTCTTCATCCGCTCAGCCTGCTCCTCGTCCTTGACTACCAGCCTTGCCAGGATCTCTCCGTTCAGGCAGCGGAGCGCCGCTGCCGTCAACACCCCTTCCGGGGCGCCGCCGATCCCCATGACCGCATGGACGCCGGTCCCGCGCAGGGCCACACTGATGCCTGCCGAAAGGTCGCCGTCGGAAATGAGCCGGATCCGGGCGCCGGCGGCCCGGATATCCTGGATCAGCTGAGCATGCCTCGGGCGGTCCAGAACCACCACCACCAGGTTCTCCACGTCGCGGTCCAGCCTCCTGGCGATGGCCCGCAGGTTGTCCTTGACCGAGGCGTCGATATCGATGACTCCCTTGGAGGAGGGACCGACGATGATCTTCTCCATGTAGCAGTCCGGAGCATTCAGCAGGCCGCCCTTCTCGGAGCTGGCCAGCACCGTGATGGCCCCCGGCGCACCGGTAGCGCAAAGGTTGGTGCCCTCCAGCGGATCGACGGCAATGTCCACCTCATGGGCAATCTGCTCGCCCTTGGTGATGTCCTTGTGTTTGCCCACCTTTTCCCCGATGTAGAGCATGGGGGCCTTGTCCCGCTCGCCTTCTCCGATCACGATGGTCCCCTTCATGGGAACGCTGTCCATGATCTTCCGCATCACCTCCACCGCGGCCTGATCGGAGAACTCTCGGTCGCCTATGCCCATGGTCCGGGCAGCGGCGATGGCCGATTGTTCAACCACTTCGAGGAATGCGCGAGAAAGGTTCTGCAACGGTAAACGGATTCGGGCCATCAGGTCCTCCTACTGCCGGCGGTTCGGCAATTCCAGCCCAAGACTCAGGGGTTCACCACGTTCCGGGTCCGGTTCTCGAGGAAACTCTGCACGTTGCCAACCACGGTGCCCATCAGCCGTGACCTGGCCTCCCGGGTCGCCCAGGAGATGTGGGGGGTCACCAGGCAGTTCTTGGCCGACAGCAGGGGGTTGGTCTCCAGGGGAGGTTCGACCGACAGCACATCGAGCCCCGCCCCGGCAATCCGACCCGCATTGAGGGCATCGGCCAGATCCTGGTCGACGATCAGGGGCCCCCGGGAATTGTTGAGCAGAAAAGCGGTAGGCTTCATCATCTCCAGCCTCTCGGCGTTGATCATTCCCTGGGTCTCGGGGAACAGCGGACAGTGCAGGCTGACCACGTCGGCTTCCTTCAGCAACTCTTCCACTCCAACCCAGCGGAACCCCTCGTAGTCGGGAGGATTGACGGTGATGGCGTCATGGGCGATGACCCGCATGCCCATGGCGTCGGCGATCCGGCCGACCTGGCGCCCGATGCGACCGAATCCCACGATCCCCATGGTCCTCCCGGACAATTCGATGAGAGGCGTCTTCCAGAAACACCAGTCGATGCTGCCGGACCACTCTCCGCCCCGGACGGCATCGCTGTGAAGGTGCACATGGTGGCAGAGCTCCAGCAGCAGCGCGAAGGCGAACTGGGCCACCGAGGCCGTCCCGTAGGTAGGCACGTTGGTCACGGGGATTCCGAGTTCCCGGGCCGCCTGGATATCCGCCACGTTGTATCCCGTGGCCAGCACGCCCACGTAGCGAAGCCCCTCGCCATGCAGCCGGCGCAGCATCCCGGCGTCCAGGGCGGTCTTGTTTGTCAACACGGCTTCAGCGCCCCGAGCACGCTCAAAGGTGAGCTCGGGTTCGGTTCGATCGTGAACCTCGGTGGTTCCCAGCTTTTCCAAGCCTTCCCAGGAAAGATCTCCCGGATTCAGAGTGTATCCGTCAAGCACCACGATTCTCATTGTTTCCTTCCTTCCCTCAAGACTCGAACAGTTCCTCACAAACCTCCGGATTGACGCAGTACCGGGGCCGCCGCCCCTGGAGAACCGCCACCATGTCGGTAGCCATGGAGCGGTAGATGCGCTCCATGGCCAAGCGGCTCACTCCCAGCAAGTGGGGAGCCCCGGTAAAGTGGGGGTGTTTGAACAGTCGGTGGGAGGTGTCGGGGGGTTCGGTGGGAAACACATCCAGACCCACCGCACCCAGGTGGCCGCTCTCCAGGGCGTCGGCCAGGACATCCAGACTTTCCACCACTCCGCCCCGGGCGGTGTTGATGAAGACGGCCCCCGGCTTCATGCGCGCGATCCGCTCCCGGTTGATCAGGCCGCGGGTCTGCTCCCCCAGGGGGACGTGCACCGAAACGAAATCCGAACGTCGCAGCAGGTCATCCAGCGGCACCGGCTCGACTCCCATTCCCTTGGCGGCTTCTGCCGTCAGGAAGGGATCGTATCCCAGCACTTCCATCTCGAAATTCTGCACCAGCCGGGCCAGCCGCCCGCCGATCCGACCCAGTCCTATGATCCCCAGGGTGTGCCCGGTCATATCCCCCGTGCTCAACTGGTAGCGTCTCTGCCACTGCCCCTGCTTGAGGATGGCGTCGGCCAGCTGGACCTTCTTGACGATGGCCATCAGCAGCGCCAGGGCGGCTTCGGCGACGGCGAACCCTCCGATGGGAGCGTACACCACCGGAATCTTCCGTTGGGTGGCAAAGGCCACATCCACCGTATCGTACCCGACCCCGGGCCTGCCGATGACCCGCAGGCCCGGGCAGTTTTCAATGATCTTCCGGGTAATGCCGCCTTCGGTGCCTCGGGCCACCAGCCCGATGGTCCCCTCCAGCAGGGTGAGCACCGTGGGTTCGTCCGGAGAGGGAGAAATCTCCACCGGAACCACCTGTTGCAGGATGTCGATGGCTATCCGATCGATGGGAGCGATGGATACAATGCGTTCAGGCTGCATACGGAATTCGTTTCCTTGGAACTCGGCACTACATCCGAAGCGCCCCAGGGGCCCGACGGACCGGTTACACCGAGTGGGTAAGATAGTCGATGCGCCCGCCATCCACGGTGAGCACCTGCCCCGTCATGAAGGACGAGTCGTCCGAGGCCAGAAAGAGGGCCACCCCCGCGATGTCCACCGGCTCGCCCACTCGACGCAGCATGGTCCGGTCTGCGATGCCGTCGATGTAGGTCCCGCTGGCTCGGGCGCCCTCCCGAGACATGTCGGTGAGGATAAATCCGGGCGCAATGGCATTCACGGTGATGTTGTGGGGGCCCAGTTCCCTGGCAAGCCGTCGGGTAAACATGTTGACCGAGGCCTTGGTCATGGCGTAACCGGTCACTCCGGGCATGGATGTGCCCAGAGCGGCAATGGAGGAGACGTTGATGATCTTTCCCCGGCCTCGCTGCTTCATGCCCTCCGCCACGGCCGCTGCACAGCGGATGACCCCCTTGACGTTGACCTCCACCATCCGGTCGAACCCGGCCCCGGTCGCCTCCAGCGAAGGCTCCTGGTTGAGAAGTCCGGCATTGTTGACCAGGATATCGATTCGCCCGTACTCCTGCAGTACCTGCCGGACCATGGAGTCCACCTCTCCGGCAACTCCCACGTCGGCTTGAACGCAGAGGGCGCGGCCCCCGGCCGAGGCGATGGCTTCACGCACCTCTTCGGCCAAACGGCCATTGGCGGCGTAGTTGACGGCCACCGCGGCTCCCTCCTCGGCAAAGGCCAAGGCGATCGCCCTGCCTATGCCGCGAGAGGCCCCAGTGACCAGGGCCACCTTGTTCTCCAATCTCAGTCTGGTTGCTGCCATCGGCTACCCCGCTGAATCTTCCCCGGACTTGCCCTTACGCCCGGCACGCTTGCGCCTGCGGGAGTCAAACTCCCGTTGCAACTCCTCTTCAAGACTGTCCAGTACCTCTTGGGTGGTTCCGGACCGTTCCTGTCTGGCCGTCCAGTGCCACTGGTCCAGGTAGTCATCCGTGCCCGCCAGGCCCTCGGCCATGGCCACCCGGTCGATCTCGACCTGGAAGCGGTCGGCCAACGGCCTGGAAACGCCGCGACGGCCCTCGTAGACCTTGATCTGGGCCGGAATGTCTTTCCAGAACAAAATCTGATATTGCGGCATGATTCCAGCCTGCTCCCTCTCCCGCGTCCCGGTTCGATGGGCTTGCGCCCACGGCTACCTGCTGCCGCCGCTTTGCGGCTCCACTCGAATCCCAGGGCTGGCGCCCGGGGTCGTTCGATCCCCTGAGCCCTGTAGCCGCGCAGGCGACCAATTGACTAACTCTCGGCGATCCAATGCTACTTCCAAGAAAACCCTGGACTCGCGCCCTGCCGGGACAGCTACTGTAATTCCCCCTTGCGGTAGGCCCGCAGGAAATTCTTGCAGTGACGGTCCCTCCCCAGCAGCAGATCCTCCGTCATCCGGTAGGTATCGGCCTGGCGGTCCATGGAGAGGATCGCCTGCAGGTTGCTGGCCACCGGGTCGATGATCCCGCTGTCCGCTCCCGCCTCCAGGGACAGGAGAATGAAGACATCGTTGATCAGCCGCCGGCGGGGCAGTCCAAAGGAAACGTTGCTCAGGCCACCGGTGATATGGACCTCCGGTCCGTATCCGGCCCGCAGCTGCCGGATGGTCTCCAGGGCATGGTGGCCGAACTGACCGTCGACCGAGATGGGAAACACCAGGACGTCCACGTAGATACTGTCCAGGGAGATCCCCCTGGACAGGGCGGCCTCCACCATCCGAGAGGCGTTCTCCAGACGCTCCACCTCGTTCTGGGGCATCCCCTTCTCACCGGCCGCCGTCACGATCACCTTGGTGTCGTGTTCCCGGGCCAGGTCCAGGGCTTCCAGGCGCTCCAGGGAGGCCGAATTCAGCAGGTTTCTCCCCACCTTGTCATGACAGGCTTCCAAACCCGCCTGAATGATCTCGATGTTGGAGGAATCCACCGAAACCGGAACGGGGCTCATGGACTGCACTGTTCGAACCAGCCATTGCATGGCCTCCTTCTGCTCATTCAACTTGAGGGACACCTCATCCACATTCAGATCGAGGAAGTCGACCCCCGCCGACAACTGCCGCTCCACCAGGTAGCGGAGATATCTGAGCCCCTCTTCCGACTCGGCGCCGCCGGCCTGGGCCGCCAGGACGGCGATCTTCACATGCTTGACCCGACCCTCCTGGTAATCCTGGGCTCGCTTGACCGCTTCCGGGATGGGCAGGTAACGGGTCTCTCCTTCGGAAGTCCTGTAGTTGACCGATTCCAGGCCGGCGGGATTCTCGCCGATTCGCTTCCCCTTTCTCAACAAGACCCGGGTGGTGTGAATGTTCTCGCCGATGGTCGTGAATTGAAGCTGGTTCCCGTTCCTGTTCATAGCCTCCACATTCTTACCGGGTTGCCGGCCAGGACCTGTAAAGACCCTGTGTCTTCCGCACCGTTTCACCCTGTCTTGAAACCCTGCGGGTCAGCGCCCTTTCGAGGGGCCGGATCGGGAGCCCCCCCACTCTCTCCGCCAGCCGCGTGGTGGTCACGCCCCAGGAAGGCGTTGGCCCAGGCGCTGGTTCCTCTGAGAGCGCCGTTGCGAAAAACCACCGGCCGCTCCAGCATGCCTTCTTCTTCGCCGTAAGCCTTCAACCTGTCGTAGGCCAAGGCCCAGATGCACTCCTTTTCCCCCACCTCGCACTTGCCCTGGCGGGTGCCTCCGCAGGGGCCGTTCCGCTGGTTCTTGGCACACTGTGACTCCGGACAAAGATAGGCAATGTCCGGCAGCGAGCAATCCCCGCAGTCGCGGCAATCGAAGCCCACTATCTTAAGAGCATGCTCTATCCCGTGCAAGGCCTTCCGCGCGCCCGGACCGGACCGCTCCACCGCCCGATAGAAACCCTGACCCAGGGGAAATCCCGGACTCTCCTTCTCGAAAACCCTCTCGTGAACCCAGCGATTGAGCTTGTAGTTCAGAGGAAGTCGGCCCCGCAGGGCGTCGAGGGCCTCCGGGGTCTTGGAGGCCAGGTAGGATGGGTTGATCTCGGTGGAACTCAGGCCGGTCTCGGGGTTGCCGTCAAAGAGATAGAACTCGTCCTTCTGCGGAAACCGGATCTCCCTGGCGAAGTCTTTCCAGTCGTGCTCGCCAAAACTGTCGGCGATGGAGAGCACCCGGGCATAGTGCTCCAGCTTGAGGTGTCCTCCCAGGTAGACCCCCCGATAACCCAGCCCGCGAGCGATGGCGCACTGTTTGGCTGCCAGCTCGAGGAAAAAGGCTCTTCCCTTGTCCGGTGATTTTGCCTGCTTCTCCACCACACTGAGCAGCTCGTCGGTCACCACCACACCGGGAATGGCGCCGGTGTTGAAAAAGCGAGCCGCGGGCCGACTCAGGACGTAGACATTGGCCAGCATCGGAACCTGTAGACGGTAGTGACTCATGGCCTTCAGTAGTTCATCCTGCTTGCGCGAGTCGTAGCCGATCTGATTGATGATGAATTGGGCCCCGCTCCTGACCTTCAGCGCCAGCTTGAAGTACTGGGGCATCACCTCGCGCTCGTGACGCTTGAAGTTGGTGACCACCGCTCCCAGGAAGAACCGGGTGGGTTCCATGGTGGCTTCACCCCGCCCTTCGGCCGTCAAGCCCGCGTTCATGTCCGAATACATCTGCAGCAACCCCACCGAATCGATGTCGAAAACGCCGCTGGCCTGACCCGCGTAACCGCCGGTGGGACAGTCTCCGGACAGGGCCAGAATATTGTTGAAGCCCTCGCTGGCCAGCTTCCAGCCCCGGCTTTGAAGGGCATTGCGGTTCCAGTCCTTGCAGGAGAGATGGATGATCACCTCCTGCCCCCGCGCAATCAGATCGGTCCCCAGAGTGTCCGAGCTCAACATGGCGTTGCCTCCGGGATTGTCGGTAATGCTGAGAGCATGGACCCGCGGATCCCGGGCCAAACCGCGAGCCAGCTCCAGAACCCGACGCCCGCTGCGCTCGGTGATGACGCCCCGGGAGGTCACCAGTTCGACGCAGGTCACAAAGGTGTCAGTCTCCCTCAGCAAGTGCGCCAGCGGCTGTTTGACCCAGGAACTGCCTGAGGGATTGGAGTCGAGGGCGGACGGATTCATGGCTACCCCACCTTCAGGTCGGTGGTTTCTTGAGGCATGGGCTTGAATTGACACCCCTCCACGAAGACTTCGAAGAAATCCGGCGTAGTCTCCAGTTCGACGTGCTCGATCCGCCCGATCAGGCGTTCCAGGGATTCCCGCCGGCTGCGGGACAGCAGCACCGCCTTGGCTCCCTGAACCGCCGCATTGCCCACCTTGACGATGCGATCCCGATCCACCGGAGCCAGGAATCCGATTTCAATGGCATTGGCCACGTCGACGTAATTGGCGAAGCCCCCTGCCAGGTAGAGCCGGCGGACGTCCCCCGGAGCGATGCCGAAACGCCGCATGACAATGTATTGCCCACAGAAATTGGCCGCCTTGGCCTGAGCCAGATTGCTGGCATCCTCTCTGGAGAGGGTGATCCCGTGCTCGGGAACCACGTTGATTTCGAAGGCCTTGTTGGCAAAAACCCCCTTGGGTGTCATCTGATCGGTACGACGCAGCTCCGCCAAGAGGTCGATCAGCCCGGATCCGCAGATCCCCTGGGGCTGCACGTTGCCGATGGTTCGATAGTCGAAGCGTCCGTTCACGGCGCCGATGGATTCGATGGCCCCCTCGCATCCCGGCATTCCGTACTTGATTAGGCCCCCTTCGAAGGCAGGGCCGGCCGGACAGGAGGCCGTCATCATCCGTTCTCCGTTCCCGACCACCACTTCGGTGTTGGTTCCCACATCCACCAGCATGGTGACTTCGTCCCGGCGTTCCATGTCGATGGCCACCAGGTCGGCAGCCGTATCGGCTCCCACATGGCTGGCAATCAAGGGCAGTCCGAAGATGCGAGCCCGGGGATGGACCTGGACCCCCAGGCTTCCGGCCTCGACGGTGAGAGCCATGCTCTGGCGCTTTCCCTCCAGGACTTCATGCTCGATCAAGGACTTGTATGGCTTTTGCCCGATGCTCTGAACGTCCAGACCGAAGAAGAGGTCGCGCATGGTCGAGTTGCCGGCCACCGCCACCTCGTAGATCTCCCGGCGGCGAATGCGCAGCCGCTTGCAGAGCTCACGGATCTCGAAGTTGAGTCCCTTCACAATGGCCTGGTGGAGCTCACCCTGAAACGGTCCCCCATCGTAGGAAATCCGATTCATGATGTCGCTTCCTCCGAATCGCTGAGGGTTCTCGAAGGAAGCGACCGCCAGCGTCTCGCCATTTTCCAGATCCACCAGTTCGATCACCACGGTGGTGGTCCCCAGGTCCATGGCAAGTCCGTACAAATGTCCCCGGTAGCGGTCGATGACCTGCCCGTCGTAGACAACCTCGTCTGCTCGACGGACCACCATCGGATCCGGCTGCAACGTCTTGACCGGGGTTGCCCTGGTGAGAATCTGGGGTTTGCGCCGGAGGGGCGCGAAGTCGATATCGCCGCTGTCGTCGATGACAGCGGACTGGCAGGCCAACCGGTAGGGGTCGCGCAGGAAGGATTCGCTGGGGCTTCGGGGACAGAGCGCCTCCATCCCCTGCTGAACTTCTACAATACACTCATGGCAGGATCCGGTCCTGCCGCAGGAGGTGGGCACCTGTACCCGCAGCTCGTCGGCATAGTCGAAGAGCGTCCTGCCCGCCTCCAGATCAAGACTCCGATCATTGTGCCGAATGGTGCCCATCGAGTGTCCTGTCTCAGTCACTGCCCGGGCGTGCCGCCGTCCTCGGCCTGGGTCTCCCAGGCGCTGCGGTAGTCCAACTTGTCGTCTCCGCCGCACAGCAGAAGGTCCCCCTTGACCGGGGGCCGACGCTGGTTGCGACATCCGAACTTGGCCGTACACTGATCGAAGCGGTTCTTGTAGGGGCAGCGGTAAGTGGACAACTCATCGGCATGAACGACCATGCTCGAGAACAGCTCGCTGATCCGCTTCAGACGTTTTTCGTATTCGGCCTTGTCAATTTTTTGCATGACGGCGCTAAGGTGCTTCCACTTCCGCGCTCAGCAGCGTCTTGGCCAACTCGACGCAAGCCAGCGCATCCTTCCCGTACCCGTCGGCGCCCATGTCGTCGGCAAACTCCTGGGTGACCGGCGCGCCCCCCACCATGATCTTGACGTCGTCCCGCAGGTCGGCATCGATAAAGGCCTCGATGGTCTTCCCCATGTTGGGCATGGTGGTGGTCAACAGGGCCGACATCCCCATCAGCGAGGCCTCGTGCTCCTCGATGGCATCGATGAATTCGTCCGCCGAGGTATCCACGCCCAGGTCGATCACCACGAACCCCGCGCCCCGAAGCATCATGATGCACAGGTTCTTGCCGATATCGTGGAGATCGCCCTTGACCGTCCCCATGATGACCCTGCCCAGGGGCTTGACGCCCGAAGCCGAAAGGATGGGCTCGATGTGCACCATTCCGGCTTTCATGGCCCGGGCGCAGGCCAGAACCTCCGGCACGAAGATAAAGTTTTCGCGGAACTTGATCCCTACCACCCCCATTCCCGCGATCAGCCCGTCGTCCATAATCTCGAGGGCTTCAATCCCGTCATCCAGAGCCGCCCTGGTCAAGCGATCCACGGTGTCGTTCTCACCCTCGATCAGGGCGGCGGCAATGTCCTGCATGGCGGGTCTCGCCTTGGCGAAAATGCCGACCGTCCGCTCGATCTCCACGGGGCGTTCAAGGAATTCTTCGATCTCGTCACGGAGGAATTCGTTCCGGATGTCTGCGATATTGGCCATGATTCCCTCTCGGTCGTCTACCCGCCCTCAACCTCCGGCGGCCTGCTCCCGGGTCCAGTCTCTCACCGTCAGCGGGATCTCCTTCAGGTTCTCAATGGATGTCTGCAGCGGGATGGCGCATTCGGGTCCCACCATCTGAACCCCCGCGTCCAGGTTCTTGAGCACCTCTTGCCGGACCTCTTCAGGGCCCTTGGAGAAGAGCGTCTCCGGATTGTTGATGTTTCCCACCAGGGAGATGCGGTTCTTCATGATGTCAACGGACTCTTGCGGCTCGTTCTTGGAGTCGTAATGGAAGGCGGCCATCCCCGTCTGGGCGATGTATTCCATGCGGTCCACCGTCTTCCCACAGATGTGCAGAATGATCGGAATCCGTATCTTTTCGGCGAACTCGATGTGGAGCTCGCGGAGGTATCTCCTGTAGTAGTCACCGCTCACCAGGTCTCCGGTGGCGTGATCGGGCAGCGTGATGGCGTCGGCTCCGGCCTCCACTTGAGCGATTCCGAACTGGATGGTGGCCTCTTTCATTCTGTCCAGGCAGAGCTTGGTCTTCCCGGGATCGTCCAGCGACATCAGCAGAAAGGGCTCCACCCCGAAGCAGTGATAGCCGAGCGACCAGGGCCCCATGGTCTTGCCGACGATGGCCACCTCGTTGCCGTATTCCTTCTTGAGGATCTTGATGGCCTCCAGGACGCAGCGGGTATCTCGATGGGTCAGGAAGTCGGGAGGAATCTTGATGTCGTCAGGGGTCTCCCAGATGGGTTCACGCATCTTCACGGTCGGCCAGTTGTCCTTTTGCTCCCACTGGATCTTGCATCCCAGCGCCGAGGAGTCCTGAATGATGGTAAACACCGGCATGATGGTATCGAACCCCAGCTCGGTATATCCCGTAGCCGCCAGGCGAGCCATGAGCTCGGGCTGCTGATTGGCTTCGGGAAAGGAGGCGTCGACCAGGTCCATGAGCTCGACCGTGGCCACCGAGGTCGGGTTGCAGACAGGGGTGCGATCCACCGGCTCGCGCCGCAGCGCAGCCATGACCCTCTCGCGCCCGTTCATGGATGGAATCGATCCAGATCCGGTATCCATAGGACTTCCCTCCTGGATGAAACGTTCTGCCTAATTGTTCTGGGCGCTGGGAGCGGACAGGACGCCCCGGGAAGCAGCCGCTTCCTCTTGCCGGACGATGGCCCGGACGTTGAGGGCCCGAACCAGCAGCAATCCGACCAGTGCATCGATCGACTGTCCATTGGGCAAGGCTACCTGCGCCGGATGCCCTTCCACCAGGCCGGCCCCGCTGAGCTTGGCGATTCCCGCGGCGATAGCGCCGGACCGCCTGGAAGCGCGCTCCCCCTTTGCCTCCAGGGTCACTTCGTAGAGGCCCGATCCCAGACTGGCCACCTGAACCTGGCTCTGGGACTTCTTGTCGAAGATGGTGAGGGGGCGGGGGACGGCCTCCTCACCCGTGGGACGCTTGCAGGCTTCCAGGAAAACCCTTCGGGCCGCCACCGGAAGATCGCTGCCCCGGGGGAAACGCAGGCCCAGCGATTCTCCCGGGAGGAGCTCCATTCCTCCGAGAATCGTCATGGCTTCGGCAATAAACTCCAGGCGCTCCTGGGTGCCGGCCCGCCGGCTATAGCTCTGGACCAGCACCTCCAATCCGGCTACTCCCTCCCGTCTGTAGAGGGCGATGGAGATGTCGTGAAAATGCAGGTCCATCGGGACCAGCTCAATCCGCCTTCCGAGATCGATGGTCAGACCCATGGCAAAATCCCCTCGGTTCCATTGCCGGACTGGCGAGGCGGCATACCCGATCCGCCGGCTATCCCCCCAGTGCCCCAATGCGCGTGCCAGCCCACCGACACAAACTGGCCTGATTTACAGGTTGTCTGACAACCTTAATATACGGTAGTATAACTGTGGCTTCCAAGTAAAGCTTTTTCCCTACTCCGGCGAGCCCTGGATTGCAGCCGGAGGGAGGTCGGACGCGCCCCGGACACAGCCACCGAACCCATGACCGTCAATTCCGCCAGGCCCGAGCCGCTGCAAGAAGTGATTCCCATTCGCCGGATCTCGCTGAGCGACAAGATCATCGACCAGATTGTCGATCTGATTTCTCGAAACGTGCTCCAACCCGGGGAGAGACTTCCATCGGAGAAGGATCTTTGCAAGCGCTTCGGGGTGGGGCGGGCCACGCTCCGAGAGGCATTGCGATCGCTGGCCGTGATGGGGATCCTGGACGGCCGCGTCGGGGAAGGAACCTTTGTCTCCCACAACAACCAGCGATACCTGGAGCGAAATCTGCAGTGGGGACTCCTGCTCGACCCCAAGAAGGTTGGGGACCTTCTTGAGACCCGGCTCATGCTGGAAACCCAAACGGCCTTTTCGGCGGCCCGCAAAGCCACGGCAGCCGACCTGGAGGCCATGGAAGGGACGATTCAGGGCATGGAGAACTCCGTGGACCGGCCGGAGCAGTACCTGCGATTTGACCTGGAATTCCATCTGCTGGTGGCTCAGGCAACCCAGAACACCATCCTGCACCAGCTTGTCAGCATGACCCGCGGCTACCTCCAGGCCTGGATCAAGGAGAGCCTGGTATCCCCTCCCTCCAGGCCTGAAGACCGGCATCGAGCCCAAACCTCCATCCGGGAACACCGGGCTGTCCTCAGGGCTCTGAGATCGGGCCAGGCCGAACAGGCCCGCCAGGCCATGAGGGCCCATATTCTTTCCAGCAGCGCCGACCTGCACCAACACCTCGAGCAGACATCGACTTGAAGTATCGAATTTTGTTGATTTCTGGCGGTTCCCAAGATAATATCCGTGACCCGAGTGGGCGAAAGCCCACTTTTTTGTTGCCTTTCAGCCTGCGGGAAGTGAAGGATCTGCGGCTTGATCGACAAGACAACGGCACTCATCGACGAGGTGGTCCGGGCTGAGGGATTCGAGCTGGTAGAGGTTGAACTGAAGGGTTCCCCGGGCCGGCGAGTCCTGCGGATTTTCATCGACCGGGCAGGAGGAATCAACCACGACGACTGTGCTCGAATCAGTGACCAGCTGGGGCCGCTGCTCGAGGTCGAGGAGGCCGTTGCGGGACGCTACACCCTGGAGGTATCCTCCCCGGGCTTGACTCGAAGGCTGCGGACGGCGGCGGAGTTTCAGCGTTTTGCAGGCCGGCTGGTCAAAATCTCCACCTCTGAAATCGTGGAGGGTTCACGGCATTTCCGTGGAACGCTGCTCGGCATGAAGGGAAACCGGGTCGCCGTGGAGCGTAAGGATGCAACCTCGGTATTGATTCCGTTGGAAGTCGTATCGAAAGCGCACCTGGATTTCGACTTCTAGCCGGATCGCGCAACGGAGCATTCATGAGCACCCTGCTCTACCAGCACATCGACCTTCTCAGCAAGGAGAAGGGAATCGATCCGGAAATTGTGGTCAGCGCCGTGGAAGATGCGATTCTGGTGGCCACCCGCAAGTACTACAAGTCCACGGAGGAACTGACTTCCGCCTTCAACAAGGATACGGGCCGGGTCGAGGTCCATGCGGTCAAACAGGTCGTCGGGACGGTCACCGACCCCACCCACGAGATCTCCCTCTCCGAGGCCCGGCAGATCGATCCCCGTGCCGAGATCGATGGAGAGGTAAGAATAGAGAAACCCACCGATGTGCTGGGGCGCATTGCCGCCCAGACAGCCAAACAAGTGATTCTGCAGAAAGTTCGCGAGGCGGAACGCGAGAGCATCTTCGAAGAATACAGCCAGCGAATCGGCGAGGTGGTCACCTGCCTGGTGAAGCGGACCGAGGGCCCCGACGTGATTGTCGACCTGGGAACTGCAGAAGGCCGACTTCCCAGGCGAGAGCAGTCGCGCCTGGAGAGCTTCACCATGGGCGACAGAGTCCGGGTGGTCATCATCAAGGTGGAGAAACCCTCCAGAGGCCCTCAAGTCATTGTTTCCCGCATCGACCCGGCCCTGCTGGCCAAGCTGTTTGAAATGGAAGTGCCGGAGATCTATGACGGGACGGTGACCATCAGGACTGCTGCCAGAGATACGGGGGAACGCTCCAAGATTGCCGTGTCCTCTCGCGACAAGGACGTCGATCCCGTGGGGGCCTGCGTGGGAATGAAAGGATCGAGGGTTCAGGCCATCATCCGTGAACTCCACGGAGAGAAGATCGACATCATCCCCTACTCCGAGGACACCATCAACTTCGTGATGAACGCCTTGAGTCCCGCCAAGATCAGTCGCGCCTCAGTCCTGGATGCCGAGGACAGGCATCTGGAAGTCATCGTGGAAACGGACCAGTTGTCTCTGGCTATCGGGAAAAAGGGGCAGAACGTACGCCTGGCGGCAAAGTTGACGGGTTGGAAAATCGATATCAAGAGCGAAGAGGAAAAGCGGGCCGAGATTGAAGATCAGATGGCCATGCTGTCAGCCAAGACACCTCTATCCGAGTTGCCGGCCCTTTCGCCGGGCATCCTGGCCAAGCTCACGGAAAGCGGTATCGAGACCATCGAGGCACTGGCTGATACGCCGATTGCAGATCTGACCGGCATCAAGGGAGTCGGTCCCAAGAGCGCCGAAAAGATTATCGCCTCGGTGAAGGACTACTATATCCAATACACCGAAGCAGCCGAAGCCAGAAGGGCGGCCGAAGCCGAAGAGAGAGCCGAGGAGGAGAGAGCCAGGAGGGAGGCCGCCGCCCGTGAAGCTGAGGAAGCCGATGGCTCGCTCCAATCCGCTGACCTGTCAGCAGTCCCCTCGGAAGAAGCCGAAGGCGCAGAGGGGGAGAATTCTAACGAACGGCCAGGCTCGGAAGAAGAGGGTCCTGCAGCCGGTAAGGACGCAATCCAAGGGGAGTAAACGGCCAAAGGCAACGTTTTCAAGAACATCCAAGCAGTTGGCCGGAGAACCCAATTCCCACACGCAGTAATCGGGAGAGATGGCAGGCTGCCGGGGGCGGAATCCCTTTAGCCCCTCCCGGTGCCACGCGGAGGTTTTGTGAGCGAAAAGACGAGGTTGTTAAAACTCGCTCCGGAGATCAAGGTCGAGGTCAAGGAGATCGTCGCCTACCTGAAGCAGGAGGGAATGAGGAGGGTCTCCGCCAGCAGTTTTGTGGAGGCCGCCGTCGTCCAGGACATCAAGGACCACTTCTCCGGCAAAAAGACGGAGAAGAAAAAGGCCGCCGCGCCAGAAACAATAACCAAGGCCGAAACCGCGGAGAAACCCCGACCCGCACCAGAGCCGGAAGTCCCGGCCAAGACCGGCGAGGCCGCCGAGCCGGCCGCGGTTGAGACCGCCCCGGCGGACGCGCCTCCCGAAACCGCTCCGCCACCGGCGGTGGAGGTAAAACCCGGTCCTCCCGTTCCAGAGATTGTCCCTGCGGCGGGACCTGCAGCCCTCCCACCCCCGGCCGTCAGCCAACCCGCGGTGGTTCCTCAGCCCGCCGCCAGATTGGAACCGGGGAGCACGAAGCCGATCCCGGAGACCGGCACGTTGGCGGCTCCAAGGAGACCCGCGAGCGGAGAGCGGCCTTCGCCGACCGAAACCATCCGCCAGCATCTTTCCAGATCGGGACAGATCCGGACCCGGCCGTTTCTTTCGCGGTCCCGTCAGGGATCATCGGTCCGCCCTCTCAGCCTGCCCACGGGAACCAGACCGGGCCCCGGCTTCACTCCCCAGCGCAGGCCGCTGACTCCTTTTCCCGGCCGCCCGGCCGGGCCCGGCGCACCACCCAGGGACCATCGCCGGGGCCGGCCCGGCCAGCGGCGTCGTGGTGGCCGACATGAGTCTCGGGAAGGCGGTTTCGCCGCACGCCAGGCTGCGTCAGCGGCCCGGCCCGAACCCTTCCAGCCCATTCCCATCAACCGCTCCGTCACTCTGACCGAGGGAGTCACCATCAAGGAACTGGGCGAACGGCTGGAAGTCAAGGCCAAGGATCTGATCAAGCGGCTGCTGGACAAGGGCATCTTCGCCACTATGAACCAGACGCTGGACGAGACTCTGGCCAAGGACCTGAGCGCGGATTTCGGCGCGGAAGCCTCCATCGTCAGTTTCGAGGAAGACGCCGAGTATGAAGCCATCGCCGAGGAAAAGTCAGAGAACATCGCGCCGCGACCGCCAGTGGTCACCATCATGGGCCACGTCGACCACGGCAAGACCTCCCTGCTGGATGCGATCCGCGAGACCGACGTCACCTCCCAGGAGGCTGGAGGCATCACCCAACACATCGGCGCCTACCAGGCCCAAAAGAATCAGCGCACGATCACCTTCCTGGACACTCCGGGCCATGAAGCCTTCACCATGATGCGGGCTCGCGGAGCCAAGGTGACCGACATCGTCGTCCTGGTGGTAGCTGCGGATGACGGCGTGATGCCGCAAACCCTGGAGGCCATCAACCATGCCAGGGCCGCCAAGGTTCCGATCGTCGTGGCCATCAACAAGATCGACCGTCCCAATGCCCAGGTGGACGCTGTCAAGAAAACCCTGTCCGCCAACGGGTTGACACCGGAAGACTGGGGCGGAGACACGGTAACCGTGGAAGTCTCCGCCATACAGAAAACCAACCTGGACCTCTTGCTGGAGATGATTCTGCTGGTCGCCGACCTGCAGGGCCTCAAAGCCAACCCCCAGCGAACGGCCATGGGAACGATCGTGGAAGCCAAGCTGGACCGGGGCAGAGGACCGGTGGCAACCGTCCTGGTTCAAAACGGCACTTTGAAGGTCGGGGATTCCTTTATCGCCGGTCCGGTCACAGGTAAGGTCAGAGCCATGCTGGACTTCCACGGCAGGCCGGTGCTAGCCGCCGTTCCCGCCATGCCGATTGAAGTCCTGGGACTTCAATCGGTTCCCCACGCCGGAGACCTGTTCCAGGTGCTCAGCGATGCCGGCAGAACCAGGCAAATCGGCAGCCTGCGCCAGTCGAAGCTCCGTGAGAATCAACTGGCCAAGACGGCTCGCCTCACCCTGGAACATCTGCACGAGCAAATGAGCGAAGGAGTGGTCAAGGAGCTTCCCATCATTCTGAAGGCCGATGTCCAGGGTTCGGTGGAAGTCGCGTCGGAGACCCTCGCCAAGCTCAGCAACGACAAGGTCAAGGTGAAGATCATTGACCGCGGCACCGGGGCCATTACCGAAACCAACGTGCTTCTGGCTTCCGCCTCCAATGCCGTCATCGTCGGATTCAACGTCAGGCCGGAGAAGAAGGCGGCCGACCTCGCCTCGCGGGAGGGTGTCGACATTCGCCTGCATACCGTGATCTACAAGATCAGTGAGGAGATCCGGAATGCCATGCTGGGCCTGCTGGACCACACCTTCAAGGAGACCTGGCAAGGCACCGCCCAGGTCAGAATGACTTTCAAGGTTCCCAAGGCAGGGTTGGTGGCCGGCTGCTATATTTCCGACGGGAAAGTTGCCCGAAACTCCAAAGTGCGGTTACTGCGAGACAACGTCGTAATCTACGAAGGCAGGATCGCCTCCCTAAGGCGCTTCAAGGACGACGCCGGAGAAGTTCGCTCAGGCCTGGAATGCGGCATCGGGCTGGAGCGTTTCAGCGACATCAAGAACGAAGACGTCATCGAAGCCTTCACCATGGAGAAGGTCGCCCCGCAGATGGAATGAAGCGGAACCGGCTCCATCCAGGTCCGCAATGAACATCGGCTTGCTCACCCTTGAAGTGGTCATCCCCTATGCTCAATCGCTCAAAGACAAACGCCAGGTAATTCGCAGGCTGCGGGACCGACTGAAGAAGTTCAACGTGTCCATAGCCGAATGCGACCACCAGGACCTCTGGCAGCGATCGACCCTGGGAATCGTTGCCATTTCCTCCGACCACGCCATCCTGGAACGAACCCTGCAGACGGTGACGGATGAAGCCGAAAAGATCCTGGACGGAAACCTGGCGCAATGCCAGATAGAATTTCTATGAAATCTCCCTCCAGACGGCCGGGACGAGTCGGCGAACTGCTTCGCATGGCCATCAGCCAGGTCATTTTGCGCGGCTTGAGGGACCCGAGAATCGGCTTGGCCACCGTCACGGAAGTCAAGATGAGCGCCGACCTCAAGAAAGCCAGAGTCTTCGTCAGTGTGCTCGGCAGTCCGGAAGAACGAGAAGAGACGCTGTCGGGTCTTAACCGGGCCTCGGCCCACATTCGCCATGAAATCTGCTCCCACCTGAAACTGAGAGCCGCACCGGAGCTGGACTTTCAATACGATCGCTCCATCGAGTATGGAGCGCGGATTGAAGAACTGCTCGAGCAGACCCGAACCGTCGACACTCCCGACCAGTAACCAGCCAGCCGCTCACGATTCCTCACCGAAGCCTGCCTGTGCCCGAAACCCCCATGAATGGACCGCTCACGGGCTTCCTGGTCATCGACAAAGCGGAAGGCATGACCTCGCACGAGGTCGTTCAGCTCGTCCGCCGCCAGCTGCAAATCAAGAAAATCGGCCACCTGGGGACTCTCGACCCCATGGCCACCGGTGTATTGCCCCTGGCAGTCGGTCGCGCCACCCGATTGGCGCGATTCCTCATGGGCGGCAGGAAGGTCTACGAGGGATCCATCCGATTGGGCTTCGCCACCGATACCTACGATCGCCTGGGTCAACCCACCTCCGAGTTCCGACAGCCCTGTTTCCCTCCGGACCGCCTCCGGACCGTGGTCGAGTCCATGGTCGGCGAGCAGATGCAGACTCCTCCCCCGTACTCGGCCAAGAAGATCGGGGGGCGGCGCGCCTACCGACTGGCCCGGCAGGGGCTCCAGGTTGAAATCCCTCCCCAGCGGATCCGCATTCATCGATTCAATTGTCGCCAGCGTGCGGCGGACGCCATCGACTTCGAAATCCACTGTTCGCCGGGCACCTACGTCCGAGCCCTGGCCCACCAACTGGGCCAGATGCTGGGATGTGGAGCCCACCTGTGCAGATTGCGGCGTTTATCCTCGGGCAAGTTCTCGCTCTCGATGGCCTGTCCCCTGCACCGGGGCCGAATACCCGAAGACTGGACCCGGTTCCTGCTCACCATGAACTCCATGCTGGAGGATATGCCCGGCGTCCGAGTGTCCGCCGAAGACCGGGAAGCCTTTGCCCATGGACGGACGCTGGGTGTCAGGAACGTCCCGCTGACTGATTCGCCCGCCCCCTTGATCCGGATCCTTTCCGACTCGGGTCTGCTCCTGGGACTGGCCGAAATAGCGGCCTCGCCACGCCCGCCCGAGCGCGGCGAGCAGGCCTCGGTCCGCCTTCTTCCCAAGCTGGTTCTGTAGGTGCGGGCCAACGGTCCCGAGGCCCTTCCGGCCGTGATTTCGCTTTACTTCGGTGAAGGGACTATGCTACATTCCGCCTGCTTTGTCGGCTTGAGATGGAAACGATCCACTCTTCGAATTCATGGTACTGACACCGGATTTCAAGACCTCAGTGATTGAGAAATATCGGACCCATCCCACGGATACGGGATCGCCGGAAGTCCAGATTGCTCTGCTGAGCGAGCGGATCACTTACCTGACGGGCCACTTCAAGTCGCACAAGAAGGATCACGCCTCTCGCCGCGGTCTGCTGAAGATGGTCGGGCACCGCAGGCGCCTATTGGACTATCTGAAAACCAAGGATGTCCAGCGCTATCGTACGGTCATCCAAAAACTTGGAATACGCAAGTAGAGAGCCCGGTAAGACAATTCGAGTTTGTGCAATGAACTGGCGACTCCGAGCATTGCCCAACGTGATGCCCGCAGTCGCTATTTTTGTTTCGGCTGCATCCCGGGCCGGGAAACACTTCAATGATTGAAAAAACAAGCACCCTCATCGGAGGGAAGGAAATCACCATCGAAACGGGCAGGATCGCCCGCCAGGCCGACGGCGCTGTTCAGGTCAGTTACGGAGACACGGTGGTGTTGGTGTCGGCCTGTTCCAGAAAACAGCCCCGGGACAAGGTGGATTTCTTTCCACTGACCGTAGACTACCGGGAAAACTATTACGCCGCCGGACGCATTCCGGGGGGCTTCTTCAAACGCGAGGGAAAGCCGAGCGAAAAGGAGGTTCTGACCTGTCGCCTGATAGATCGTCCCCTTCGTCCGCTGTTCCCACCGGGCTATCGTTGCGACACCCAGATCATCGCCCTGGTGCTCTCCGCGGACGGAGAGAACGACCCCGACATCCACGGCATCACGGGCGCCAGCGCGGCCTTGATGGTCTCCGACATCCCCTTTGAGACTCCTATCGCCGCGGTTCGCGTGGGTCAGGTCGGCGGCAGCCTGGTGATTAACCCTACCAGCCGAGACCTGAAGGAGAGCGAACTCAATTTGATCGTTGCCGGCAGCGAAGAGGCCATCGTGATGGTTGAAGCCGGGGCTCGGGAGGTGAGCGAGGCGACGGTGGTCGAAGCCCTGGCTTTCGGGCACGAACACATCAAGCAGATTGTCCCCTTGCAACGGGAACTGGCGGCCCGCCTCGGCGTCCGGAAACGCCCTCTGGTTTCGCGGCCGGTCGATGAGAACCTGTACAGTCAGATTTCCGGGAAGATATCAGCAGATCTGAGGGACGCACTCGACACCACGAAGCATGGCAAGAAAGGAAGCTACGAACAGGTCGACTCCGTCAAGGAAGCCCTGTTGAACAGCTACCCGGAGGAGTCGGCCGAATTGAGGAGCGACGCTTCGGCCATTTTCGATCGCATCAAGGAACAAATCTTCCGCGACGACATCCTCAACCGGAAGAGACGCCCTGACGGTCGTGAGTTCGACGCCGTCCGCCCCATCACCTGTGAGGTCGGTCTTCTGCCCCGCACCCACGGTTCAGCCCTTTTCACCCGAGGCGAGACTCAGGCCCTGGTCACCGCGACCCTGGGCACTTCGGACGATATCCAGAAGATTGACATCATGGAGGGAGAGTCGTCCAAGCGGTTCCTTCTTCACTACAACTTTCCGCCCTTCAGCGTGGGTGAAACGGGATTCATGCGAGGCCCGGGGCGTCGGGAGGTGGGCCATGGCGCCCTGGCGGAACGGTCCATTCTGCCTGTGGTTCCCTCCGAGGACCAATTTCCCTACACCATTCGCATTGTCTCCGACATCCTGGAGTCCAACGGTTCTTCCTCAATGGCCAGCGTCTGCGGCGGCATCCTCGCCCTGATGGACGCCGGCGTACCCATCAAGGCGCCGGTCGCCGGAATTGCCATGGGCTTGGTCAAGGAAGGAGACCAGTATGCCGTCTTGACCGACATCGCCGGGGCCGAAGACCACTACGGGGACATGGACTTCAAGGTCACCGGGACCCGATCCGGAATCACGGCCCTGCAGATGGACATCAAGATCGCCGGCTTGACCATGGAAATCATGACTGAAGCCCTCCAGCAGGCACTGCGGGGAAGGCTCTTCGTCCTCGACAGAATGCTGGACACCATTTCAGGCCACCGGAGCGATACTTCAAAATTTGCTCCCAAGATCTATTCCCTCCGCATCAAGCGGGACAAGATCCGCGACATTATTGGACCCGGGGGCAAGGTGATTCGCGGAATCACCGAGCAGACCGGGGTCAAGATCGACGTCGCCGACGACGGCAAGGTCAACATCGCCGCGCTGGACGAGGCGTCAGCCCGTAAAGCCATTCAGATCATCAAGGACATCACTGCCGAGGCCGAAATGGGCAAGATCTATCTGGGCAAGGTGGTTCGCCTGGTGGATTTCGGCGCCTTCGTGGAAATCTTCCCCGGAACCGACGGTCTCCTTCACATCAGCGAAATCGCCGAGCATCGAATCCGGCAGGTCAGGGATGAGTTGAAGGAGGGGGATCAGCTTATGGTCAAGGTCATCGGGATTGACGGCCAGAAGGTCAAGTTGAGCCGCAAGGCCGTGCTTCGGGAACAACGGCAGAAGTCATCCTGAAGCAGGGCCCTGCCCACCGAGCGGCTTGGTGAATGCTGTGCGGATCAAGCCGCCAGCGGCGGATGAAATTCACCCGTCAGGTTGGGGAACCTGCCAATAATCTCGTCCCGCAACTCCTTGGACAGAGCCTGCTTTCGGCTCTCCACGAACCGGTCGCCCTGGCGAACAAACAGCCTGAAGCTGTCCTTTTGCTCGTCTTTTTGCTTGATCAGAACCCAACGGGTCTTTGGCCCCGGATCGATCTGATAGACATCGACTCGAGACTGATTCAAGGGCACCGAGATGCTGTCGAGATACCGGGCTCGGCAAGGATCGTTGGAAAATACCGAGAAGCTCATTTCCTGCCCCCCGTAGAAGAACTTGCAATCCCTGAGTTCCATAACGCCCTCCCGTTTCAGGAAATCTTGTGAGAGATGAGGCGCGCGCCCTGGCCGGCGGGTGTCGAACCGAAGTCGCTATTCGACGCCCTACGCAACCGCCAAATACCTCTGATGCGTACCGCTGCCAAAAGGGTTACCCGGAAATTGTGGCGCCCCTGCCTGAAACAAAAGGGAAAAAGAGCTCTCCACGAAGGGACACGAAGAACGACGAAGGGCCACCAAGGCGTTGAGGAAGCCTCTCCTACAGACCTTCCTTATAAAGCGGCGAAGCCGCGCCAGCACTTAGCCGTGGGCGTCAGCCCATGGGTAACGTCGCCTATGGGTGTCGAGCCGCGTAGGCGGCGGCAGCAAATGCCTGTGAGCCTAAGTGAAGCACAAGCCGAAGCAATGATGTTAATTTGAAACAACGCCTTGTGCCGGGTGGAGGGAAACCGGTTCACAGGCACGCATGGGTAGTTGGTTTATTGACATGGATGCACAGGATGTACAGGATTATTGGGCGAGAGTTTCCACCGTCATGAGTTCAACCATCGCCTCTGTTCCAATACAGATTTCCCAAAACCCGCTCCCAGGCTTTTGGATCACTTCCAACACCCACCCGATCATCAAGCGGATCTGCTTCCTGTGGCACAGCCTCTTCTGCTGTTTATCCTGTTTATCCTGTGCATCCATGTTCAATAAATAGAAAACCGGTTTGGCACGACAGGGCCCTTGTTCCCGACAGGCCATGAAGATGCGTTGTTTCACTCTCGTATGATCCGCACGGCAGGGTGGGGCCGGGCGGGTTGGCAGGGCCGGGGCGGGCGTATCTGCAGGGCTTTGAAGCAGACGAGGGCAGGTGGGCACAATGGGGGAGGACCGCGGGGATCCTGCTCGCACCCGAGGCGCGTCAGTCGAGGCGGTAGTTGGGGGCCTCCCGAGTGATGATGACGTCGTGCACGTGACTCTCTTTGAGGCCGGCGACCGTAATCCTGATGAAACGGGACTTTTCCTGGACCGCCTCGATTCCTGAACACCCCACATAGCCCATCCCGGCTTTCAGCCCACCCACCAGCTGAGCCACGACTCCCGCCAGGGAACCCTTGTAGGGCACACGTCCCTCGATGCCTTCCGGGACCAGTTTCTGCGTGCTGGTATCCTGACCGATTCGATAACGGTCCCGGCTTCCTACCTGCATGGCTCCGAAAGAGCCCATGCCCCGATAGGCTTTAAAGCTTCGGCCCTGGTAGAGCACTGTTTCCCCCGGGCTTTCGTCCGTCCCGGCGAACAAGCTTCCAATCATGACGCTGTCGGCGCCGGCGGCGATGGCCTTGGTGATATCCCCGGAAAACTTGATCCCCCCGTCGGCGATGACGGGAATCCCCGACTCCTTGGCAGCCCGTGCGCATTCCGCCACGGCGGTGATCTGCGGAACCCCGGCGGCCGAAACCACCCGCGTGGTGCAGATGGAACCGGGCCCGATCCCCACCTTGATGCCGTCGGCGCCGCAGCGGATCATGTCGGCTGCAGCCTCGGCGGTCGCGATGTTTCCGGCGATGGTATCCGTTTCCGGGAACTTCCGCTTGATCTCCTTGAGCACGTCCATCACCCGCTGAGAATGGCTGTGGGCCGTATCCACGGCCAGCACGTCCACGTTGGCGTTCACCAGAGCCTCGGCCCGCTCCAGGTAGTCGCCCGTGACGCCCAGCGCCGCACCCACCAGCAAACGCCCCTGGCCATCCTTGGCCGAATCGGGGTACTGGATCTTCTTCTGGATATCCTTGACCGTGATCAAGCCCTTCAGCATATATTTACTGTCCACCACCAGCAGTTTCTCCACCCTGTGCCGGTGCAGCATTTCCTCGGCTTCGGCCAGCGTGGTCCCCACGGGGACGGTGATGAGGTTCTCCTTGGTCATCACCTCGGAAATGGGCAGGCTCAAGCGGTCTTCGAAGCGCAGGTCGCGATTCGTCAGGATCCCCACCAGCTTGCCGCCCTCGGTGATCGGCACTCCGGAGATCTTGTAGTGCCTCATCATTTCCAGTGCTTCGTCGATGCGGTTCTGAGGCGACATGGTGATGGGGTCCACGATCATTCCGCTCTCGGAACGCTTGACCTTGTCCACTTCCGAGGCCTGACGCTCGACAGAAATATTGCGGTGAATAATCCCCATGCCTCCCTGCTGGGCCATGGCAATCGCCAAGCGGGCTTCGGTGACGGTATCCATGGCCGCGCTGACGATGGGCACATTGAGGTGGATGTGCCGCGTCAGCCTGGTTCGGGTAGACACCTCGGCGGGCTCGATGTCCGACTTCCGGGGGACCAGCAGGACATCGTCAAAGGTCAAGCCTTCAGGCACTTCCCTGGTCAGCATGGACACTCCCTGAGCGTTTGCCTCGTCAGGCCGGAGTCAGCGCGCAGCACTTCTTGTACTTCTTGCCGCTACCGCAAGGGCAAGGTTCGTTGCGGCCGATTTTGGGCCCCCGAATGACGGGCCTGCGCGGCTCGGGCGCTTCCTCGGCAGGCCCCATCACCATTTCCTGTTTGCGCTGGCGGCGCTCCATCTCGCGAACCTTGTCCTTGTCTTCAACCGGCTGGAGCAGATAGAGGTACCGTAGGCTCTGCTCCTCGATTCCGTCCATCATCTGTGCAAAGGTAGCGAAGGATTCCTTCTTGTATTCCACCAGCGGATCTCTCTGGCCATAGCCCCTCAATCCGATCCCTTCCTTCAACTGGTCCATCGCCAGAAGGTGGTCCTTCCAATGGGCGTCCAGGACATTGAGCAGAATCAGCCGTTCGTACTGGCGCATCTGCGGTGAGCCGATTTCCTCGTCCTTGAGTTCGTATTTCTCCCTGGCCCTGGCGCAAATGGCCTGGAGCAGCTCCTCCCGATTGAGTTCCTCGACCCGGATGTTCTCGTGACGCAGATCCAGACCGAATTGCTGGGCGACGGCCTTGCGAAGCCCTTCGCCGTCCCACTCCTCCGGATCGCTATCGGCGTCGCAGTAGCTGTCGATGAGCCCGCCGATCACGTCCTCGCTCAACTGCAGCAGGTACTCTTTCTGGTCGGTCGTGCCCAGGAACTGCTCCCTCAGTCCGTAGATGGTCTTGCGCTGCTGGTTCATGACGTCGTCATATTCCAGCAGGTGCTTGCGGATGCTGAAGTTGTGAGCCTCGACCTGCTTTTGAGCCGATTCTATCCTCTTGCTGATCAGACGTGATTCAATGGGAACGTCCTCTTCCATCCCCAAACGCTGCATGATGCTGGACACCTTCTCGCTGGCGAAGATCCTCATGAGATCGTCCTCCAGCGAGAGGTAGAAGCGGGAGCTTCCGACATCCCCCTGGCGCCCGGAGCGGCCTCGCAACTGGTTGTCGATGCGCCTGGACTCGTGGCGCTCCGTTCCCAGGATGTGCAGTCCCCCGGCAGCGATCACCTGCTCTCGACCCTGCTGAAACTCCTGTTCGATGTCGCTGAGGGCCTTCTCCCACTGCTCCTGAGTAAGCTCCTCCAGGTTCACATTCTGCTTGCGCAAGCGTTCCCTGGCCAAGAACTCGGCGTTGCCGCCCAGCACGATATCCGTCCCGCGGCCCGCCATGTTGGTGGCGATGGTCACCGCCCCCTTGCGCCCAGCCTGGGCCACGATCTCGGCCTCTTTCTCGTGGTACTTGGCGTTCAGCACCACGTGCTTGACCCCCGCCTTCTTGAGCAAGCCGCTCAATCGTTCCGACTTTTCGATGGAAATGGTTCCCACCAGTACCGGTTGGCCCTTCTCGTGCAGTTCCCGGATCTCCTCCACGACCGCTCTGAACTTCTCCGGCTCGGTGCGATAGACCACGTCGGGGTAATCCATGCGGATCATGGGCCTGTTGGGAGGAGCCACCACCACCTCCAGTTTGTAGATCTTGCTGAACTCCATGGCCTCGGTATCGGCCGTCCCGGTCATTCCGGCCAGTTTCCCGTACATGCGGAAATAGTTCTGGAACGTGACCGTCGCCAGGGTCTGATTCTCCCTTTCGATCTTGACTCGCTCCTTGGCTTCCACCGCTTCGTGCAGTCCGTCGCTCCAGCGGCGGCCCGGCATGAGACGACCCGTAAACTCGTCGACAATCGTGACCTTGTTGTCGTTGATCACGTAGTGGACATCCTTCTCGTAGAGCCAATAGGCCTTGACCAGCTGCTGAATGGTGTGCAGGCGCTCGGTGACTTCGACGTAGCGCTTCTCGCTGTACTCCGGGTCATCCGGGTCGGGAATGATGTAGTCTTCCATTCGACCGCCCGCCAGAAACTCCTGTCCTTTCTCGGTGATCTCGACGTTGTGCGACTTCTCGTCGATAAAGCAGTAGAGCTGGTTGTCGAACTCCGAGAGCTGCTTGTTGCTCATGAGCTGGCCTTCGACCTGATCGATCTTCTTTTTCAGATCCCGGTGCTTGACCAGCAGGTCCAGATACTGCCGATTCTTGGGATCGCCGCGCTTGACCAAAAGCAGCTGCTCCAAGGTTTCCTCGCTGGCCTGGCCGTCGGAGTCGATTTGCTGGAGGGAATCTCGCAAGGCGCGGCCCAGGAATTTTGTCTGCTGGGCACGGATGCGTTCAGCCAACGGCCGCATGGCCATGTAGGTCTTCTGCTGGGAACTCTCGACCGGCCCCGAGATGATCAGAGGCGTTCGGGCTTCGTCGATCAGGATGGAGTCGACTTCGTCCACAATGGCGTAGTGATGCTTTCTCTGAACACGGTCGCCGATCTCGAACTTCATGTTGTCGCGGAGATAGTCGAACCCGAACTCGTTGTTGGTGCCGTAGCTCACGTCGCAGCCGTAGGCGCTGCGGCGCTCATCGTCGTCCATATCATGCTGAATCACTCCCACCGACAGGCCCAGGAAGCGATAGACCTTGCCCATCCACTCGGCGTCGCGGCGAGCCAGATAGTCGTTGACGGTGATGACGTGCACACCCTTCCCTTCAAGGCTGTTCAGGTAGACCGGCAGGGTGGCGACCAGGGTCTTGCCCTCTCCCGTCTTCATCTCGGCGATCTTTCCCTGATGCAGGACCACGCCGCCCATGAGCTGCACGTCGAAATGCCTCATTTTGAGCACCCGCCTGGAAGCCTCACGAACTACGGCGAACGCTTCCGGGAGCAGGTCCTCAAGGGTGTCGCCGCCCGCCAACCGTGTCTTGAGCCGGCCGGTGTTGGCACGCAACTCCTGGTCGGTCTGGCTCGAGACGGAGGGTTCCAGGGCATTGATCCGATCAACCGTGGGTTGAATGGCCTTGACGTCCCGCTGGTGCTTGCTGCCGAAGACTGATTTGAGAAGGGTATCGATAACCAAGAATGGCCCCTTGCCTTGCCGTCGGAAATCTTAATTATGAGGGGATTGAAGACAAAGTCAAGGCGTCAGCCGGAAGGCCTCAAGCGTCGCCGCCCAAGGGTTGCAAACCCTCTTCCCGGGGAGCCCGGCGCCGTCCCGGCTGCCCCCCCTGACAGCGGATTTGCCTCCCCTCAACCGGTTTGACAGCCCCATCGACCGACTCCTATAGTGTCGACTTGACGGCTTCTGCTCGTTCCGCGTCTCTCCCGCAAGGCGGCCATTCTCCCGTGAACTCCAGGTCAAAGCCTTCGTGCCGGCTGGTAGTGGTTGGAGGAGGAATCTCCGGGCTGGCCGCGGCTCATCGGTTGCTGGAGGGAGCCTCACGGCTGAACCAAGCCATCCGCCTGGATTTGTTGGAAGCGGGCCGGCGCCTGGGGGGAGTCATCCACACCGTAAGGGAGCAGGGATTTCTGCTGGAAGGCGGGCCCGATTCCTTCATTTCCGAAAAGCCCTGGGCGGTGGATCTCTGCCGGCGCCTGGGTCTGGAGACGAGCCTCATCGCCACCTCTCCCCTCCATCGCAGAACCTTCATCCTGCGGGGCGGGAAACTGCTGCCTGTTCCGGAGGGGTTCCACCTGATCGCTCCCTACCGATTCGGATCCTTTGCCGCCTCGCCTCTTCTGAGCTGGGCGGGCAAGATCCGCATGGCGGCCGATCTTGTGCTGCCGCGCCGGCGGCGCCTTTCAACCGGCGAGGATGAGAGCCTGGCCGCATTCGTTCGGCGCCGCCTGGGAGAGGAGGCCCTGGAACGGCTGGCCCAGCCGCTGGTGGGAGGGATCTATACCGCCGATCCGGAAAAGCTGGGTCTGAGGGCAACCTTCCCTCAGTTCCTCGAAATGGAACAACGCCACCGCAGCCTCCTGCTGGCCATGTGGCGGGATCGCAAGCGGCAACCGTCTCCGGCGGAGGATCACGCTGCCGGTCCTCGCTACGGTCTATTCCTCTCCCTGGATCAGGGGATGCAGCGTCTGGTGGAGCGGCTGCGGGAAAGCATTCCGGCCCCGTCGATCCATTTGGGTTGCAAGGTGGTCTCGCTACGGCGGCACGACCAGGCCCGCAATTGGGAGATCGAGCTGGAGAAGGGACCTCCAATCCAGGCGGACGGGATCTGTCTTGCCCTTCCGGCCCATCGCTCGGCCGGCTTGTTAGAGGGGCTCGATCCCGACCTGGCGGCAAAATTGAGAAGGGTGGAACACGCCTCCACGGCAACCGTAAACCTGGCCTACTCGGCGGAGGACATTCCCGCCGCCCTGGATGGGTTTGGCTTCCTGGTTCCGGCCCTGGAAAAGGGAGCGATGCTGGCCTGCAGCTACAGCCACCGCAAGTTTGCCGGACGCGCCCCCGGGAGCGGGGCGCTCTTGCGAGCTTTCGTGGGCGGAGCGCTGCACCCGGAAACGCTGGAGTGTAACGATCGGGAGTTGATCGCACGGGTCCGGCGGACCCTTGGAGAGTTGCTGGGCATCTCTCGGGCTCCTCTGCTGAGCCGGGTGGAACGCCACCCCGAGGGCATGCCCCAGTACGGCGTCGGCCACCTGGACCTGGTGGCCTGGATTGAGAGCCGGACGCTCCAATGGCCGTCCCTGCAACTGGCCGGAAACGGGCTCACCGGCATTGGCATCCCGGACTGCATTCGGCGGGCCGAGCAGTGCGCCGACAGGTTGCTGGCCCGCATTTCTCGCCGGGCGCCGTGAGAACCGTGCGGTCGGCGGGTTACCTCAAGACCATACCGGTTCGGGACCAGCGGGTTCTGCTGAAGAAGTTGAGGGCCTTGCTTCCGTATTCCCTGGCGTGCTGCAGAACGGATTTGGGGCTGGGATCGTAAGGGTCGTCGTCGTAGGACCAGTAGATAAACAGGGGTTTCCCGATGATGTTCCTGCTCGGCACCGGCCCCCAATACCGGCTGTCGTGGCTATTGTCCCGGTTATCGCCCATCATGAAGTAGTGGTCGGGCAGAATCAGGACCGGTCCGTGGTAATCCTTGGGCGCGTAACGGTCCTCCTCCAGGTCGAAGTACTGATAGGGCTCTTCGAGTCTCCTGCCGTCGATGAAGACTGCCCTGTCCCGGACCTCCAGGGTCTCGCCGGGAAGGCCGATCACCCGCTTTATGAAGGGCACGCTGGGATCATGAGGAGGCTTGAAGGCTACGATATCTCCCCGCTCGATCTCCCGATCGGGAAGAATTTTCAGGAGGAAATCCGGATAATTGGCCGGGAAGGCGAACTTGTCCAGAAAGAAATGATCCCCAACCAGAATCGTGGGCTTCATCGACTCGGTGGGCACCTGAGTGGCCTGAGCGATGAATTTGGTGAAGAAGAACACGAAAACCAGGCTGAACGCCAGGCTTTCGAGCCACTCACGGGCCGCGCTCTTGCGCCGCGGGTTCCCTGGTCTCAGGTTGGCTCGCTCCTCGACTGGGCGGTCTTGAATGAGATTTTCCGTCTCCTCGGGCATCCTTCCCCCAAAGCCCCGCGATGGCGGGAACTCCTCTGAATCGGTTCTGCTATTATAGGGAATTTCGTGCGACGGCTTCAAGCCGTCAGCGAGCAGGGGCGACTTGCCGGGATCACGTCCCCGGCGCGAGCAACCCCGAGGATTGTCGCGGGGCCCCGGCCGAGCTCGGGCGTTCCGGTCAGACAGGTGTCGGAATTTTTCAAATGGGAAACCCAACTTTTTCGGTCCTCAACTTCGGCTGCCGGGCCAGCCAGTCGGATGGAGCTGCCCTCGAGCAGGCGCTTCTTCGGAGGAACCTGGAGAAGAGTCGCAAGGGAGAGGCCTCAGACGTCGTAGTTATCAACACCTGCACCGTCACTCGGACGGCCGATGCCCAGGCCCGTCAGGCGATCCGGAGGATTCACCGCCAAAACCCCGGCGCCAGCATCGTGGTGACCGGTTGTTACGCCCAGCGTGCGCCCGAGGAAATCGCCCGAATGGAGGGTGTGAGCTGCGTGGTGGGCAACTCCCACAAACAGCAACTGGCGACCCTGGTCACGGAGAAACACCTGCCCGCCCGAGTTCCCGCCGATTGCGCCGAGGCAGAGGCACGACTGCCCGGCGGCGCCGAGGTTTACTGCAGCAGCATCTTCGAGTCCCGGGAGCTGCGATCCATTGCCGACATGTCAGGGGGAGACCGAACCCGGGCTTTTCTGAAGGTGCAGGACGGCTGCAGCTATCGATGCTCCTACTGTGTGATTCCCTTTGTGCGAGGCGACTCGCGCAGCCTGCCCCTGAAGGAGGTGCTTCGGCAGACCCGTCACCTGATGAATCAGGGCTACAAGGAAATCGTGCTGACCGGCATCCACCTGGGAGGCTACGGAAGAGACTTGCACCCCGGCGCCCGTCTGGCAGGTCTGATCCGACGGCTCCTCCAGGAAGAGCCCCTGAAACGGTTGCGACTCAGTTCCATCGAACCCCTGGAAGTCACCGACGAGATCATCGAGCTGGTAGCGACCTCTCCCGGGATGGCCAAGCACTTCCATGTGCCGCTGCAGAGCGGCTCCAGCCGCATTCTGGGTCTCATGCGGCGGCCCTACCGAGCCGCCCGCTATCTGGACCTGCTGAGAAAGATCCGGCGGCGCGTTCCCGAAGCGGCGATCGGAGCCGACGTGATGGTGGGTTTCCCTGGAGAGACAGAGGAAGATCATACCCTGACACGGGACTTGATCCGGAATTCACCTCTGACCTACCTGCACGTATTTCCCTTCTCCCGGCGACCCGGCACCGCCGCGGCCCGACTCGAGCCGGAGGTGCCCCAATCGGTGGCGGCCTCGAGAAGCCTGGAGTTGCGGACGCTGGGGGAACTCAAGAACCGGCGCTTTCGGGAATCCCAGGTGGGGCGCGATCTGCCCGTGATCACTCTCCAGGACGGACCTTCACAGACGACCCGGCGAGCCCTGAGCTCCAATTTTCTGCAGGTCGAAGTGGCCGGCGCTGAATCGCGGCCCAATCGACTGTTGCAGGTGCGAGTCACGGGACTCACCCCGAAGGGAGTCGCCGCTTTCGCTTCAGCCGCCCCGGAGGGCGGGACGTTCAGTCCTCGAGGATGACCTGGGCCACGGCGTAGCCATCGGTGTGGGACAGGCTGACCCGGTAGCGGGCCGCCCCCAGTTGGCGAGCCACCTCCAGGGCTTTTCCGGAGAGCAGCAGATCCGGTTCCCCGCTGGTCCTGTTGCGAACTTCGGCATCACGCCAGCCCACGCCACCGCTCCATCCCGTCCCGAGGGCCTTGAAGAGAGCCTCCTTGGCGGCGAACCGGGCTGCGTAGTGTTGAAAGGGGTTGGGGCGCCGGTCGCAATAGCGGATCTCGTCCGGCGTGAATATCCGGTTCCGCAAGCGGTCACCCCGCCGCTCCATGGCTGCTCTCAGCTTGCTGATCTCGACAAGGTCAATGCCGGTTCCGACGATCACGACCCTTTTGCCTCGTCACAGAGGAGACCCTTATGACCTGGGCCCCGGCGGTCTATTCCTGCAACACCCGGCGCTGGCAGCCTGTCCGTGGCTGGTTCACGGATTCAGCCTGCGAGACCGCCCGGCGCTGGGCGATTCGAGTTTCGGGCAATCCGGAGAAGATGTCAAACCCCTCCCGATTCAGACCGACTTTGTCACCGGCCCGGCCGGAAAGAACATGATCCTGGTTCGGCTGCGCCAATGCCATTCCGACGGCGTCGTTTGCCTGGACCGGTTGGCTCCGGGAACCCTGCCGGCAGAGGGAGACGCCCTGATTACCCATCGCTCCGGACTGCTGTTGGCCGTGCAGGTGGCCGATTGTCTGCCCGTGCTCATCGTCGACAGGTCGAAACGGATCCTGGCGGCCGTCCACGCCGGTTGGCGAGGCATCCTGGCGGGGGTGGTCCCCCGGACCCTGGCGCGCATGCAGTCCCGATACGCCTCCGATCCGGGGCACTGCCTGGCCGTCATCGGGCCTTCGATCGGCCCCTGCTGCTATGAAGTGGGCCGGGATGTGGCCGCGCCTTTCGAGGAGGCTTTTCGCGGCCGGCCCGAGTTGTGGCGGGACTTGCAATCTCCCGGACGGGCCTTCTCCGCCGGAACCGGGCCTTCGGACAATCCCGGAAACTCCCGGCGCATGCTGGACCTGTCGGCTGCCTGCCGCTGCCAACTGGAAAACGCGGGACTCCCCGACAAGAGCATCTTCAGCCATCCACCCTGCACCTGCTGCAATAGAGACGCCTTTTATTCCTACCGGGGGGGCCGAGGGAGCACCGGAAGAATGCTGGCCGCCATCGGCAAGATTTGTTGATCTCCTCCCTTTCCCATGCGATGTCGGCTACAATGGTGCCCGCTCTCCCTCCTTTGGCCGCTCCCCGGCCCCACCCCCCCATCTCGAATCCGCCCATGGACCCCAAACACATTCTGGTTGTGGACGACGACCCCCATATTCTGGCGTTGGTCCAGACGATTCTGACCCAAAAGAACTACCGTGTGACCACGGCCGGCGATGGTCGACAGGCCCTGGACAGATTGAGGCGATCGAGTTTCGACGCCATCATCACCGACGCGCTCATGCCGGGCCTGGACGGCCCCGAGTTGACGGAAACAATCAAAGCCGACCCCAATATGAAGGACCTGCCGGTGATCACGATCACTGCCAGCAGCGAGCCCGGCATGCTCCAGAAGAGTTTTTCCTCAGGCTGCATCCTCTTCCTTCCAAAGCCCTTCACGGGCGCCAGCCTGCTTTCCATCCTTCAACTGGCTCTCAGGTAGAAGGCACGGCGCCCCCCAAGGAGAACCTGGATGAAATTCGCACTCTGCAACGAAGTCCTCCGAGACCTGACGTTCCCGGCCCAGTGCGAACAGGCCGCGGCGCTCGGGTATAGCGGTCTGGAACTGGCGCCCTTCACCCTGGGAGAGAAACCTCATCTCCTCTCGGCCGACCAACGGACCCAGCTCCGCCGGGCGGCTGCCGAGGCCGGCATATCCATCACCGGTCTCCACTGGTTGCTTCTGACACCACCGGGACTGTCGATCACCGCTGCCGACCCCGGCGTCCGCCAGACGACCATTGATTTCCTCCAGCGACTCGTCGACCTGTGCGCCGACCTCGGCGGCAGGGTGCTGGTTCACGGCTCTCCCAAGCAACGCCAGGTGGCGGCGGACGACGATCCCCTGGAAGCCTGGAATCGTGCCCGCGATCTCTGGACAACCATCGCCGGCCGGGCTTCTCAAGCCGGCGTCCTCTACTGCATCGAGCCCTTGGCGGCGCACGACACCAACTTCATCAACACCATCGGCGCGGCCGTCGACATGATGGAGGCCGTGGGCAACCCCTCGCTGCGCACCATGCTCGACACCCGGGCCGCGTCCCACTCGGAGCCGGCTTCCCTGCCGCAGCTGGTGGATCGCTGGCTTCCCTCGGGGGCCATCGCCCACGTGCACCTCAACGATCCCGGCGGACTGGCTCCGGGACAGGGAGACCTCAACTTCGGCCCCATGCTGCAAGCCCTGCGGCGACACCGGTACGAGGGGCTGGTGTCGGTGGAACCCTTCCAATACCGGCCCGACGGAAGCACCGCCGCGGCCAGGGCCATCGGTTATCTGCAGGGCGTTCTGCAGGGCCTGGACGCCCCGTTGCCCTGACCTCGTGCGGAACCGGTTATAATGAAGCATCCTGGAACTCCAACCCGGCATCAGGAAAGAGGAGCCCCAGCCCGCCGGTTGTCGGCGACCCGGGGAGAAATGCGGGCTTGGACTCATGAAAGGGAGCGGGGCCATCGGAATGCCGCATCGCCGCCCGGACGGACGAACCGCCCTCCGCCAGGTTTCTTTTCTCTGCCTCTGGTGCTTGCTGCCGGCGGGGTCGGCCTGGGGGGCCTACAAGAATCTGGCCGTCAAGGTCGGCCCGGTGGAAGACTACCCCTCTCGTCAAAGCCAGGGGCCGGTGACCATCGCCGCCGACCCCTGTCCGTCGGAAGCCAGGATACGGACCGCCTTCGACATCAAGGGCCTCTCCAAGCTGGGCCTGGTTCCGATCAACCTCATCATCAGCAACCAGGGCTCTGACGCGCTTTCCGTCGACGGCGCAAGCATCACCTTGCTGGATCCCGAATATGGGTCTCTGCAGGCCCTGCCGCCCAAAGCAGTGGTCGACATGGTCCTGAGACAAGCCCGCCGTCGCCGGGGGCCTCTCAACCCCCTTCCCCTGCCAGGGTCCCGAATTGGCGCTAGCCGTCTGGAAAAACAGGCTTTCGAGATCGAGGCCGACTTCATTCGAAAATCGCTCAAACGCCGCATTCGCCCCAGGGCCACGGCTTGGGGCTTTGTCTTCTTCCAGCTTCCGACGAGAAAATCACGCCTCAACGGCTGTAAAATAATTATTCCTGACGTAGAAAACAATAGAACAAAACAAAAATTATTATATTTCGATATTGAACTTAAGTAAGCTCGGGACCCTTTTCCAATCAGCCACAGAAGCATCAGGAGACCGTCATGAGAAGAGAATTCGCTCTTTGGGCTCTTGCAATCCTGCTGGGCCTCCATCAACCGCTGGGGCTGGCTGCCCAAACCCCCTCCGCTCATAACGCCGCGCCGGAGCAAACGCTCACCATTCAGGCCGGAACCCGGTTCAAAGCCTCCTTGCAGACGCCGGTCAGCACCAAGCTCTCGGAAAAGGGCGACCATCTCTACTGGACGCTGTATGAGCCGCTGCGAATCGATGAGGAGCACGTGCTGCCTCGAGGCGTGGAACTCTCCGGGCGGGTGACTTTCGTCAAGCGGCCTGGAAGAGTCAAGGGGAAAGCCCAGCTATACGCGCTGATGGATGGGTTGGAGACACACTACGGGACCGAACCGATCGCCGTGTCGGTGGATGCAGCCGACGATATTCTCCTGGACGAGAAGATTCGAGCCGACGAAGAAGGCAAGCTGCAAGCCAACCGGGACATCGGCCACGATTTGGGAAGAGCTCAGCAGGGCGCGTCGGTCGGGTCCATGGCATCTCTCCCGATCGCCATTACGACAGGCAGCCTGGGGGCTGCCATCGCGGGACCTGTCGCGGGGGCCATCGTGGGGATCCTGCTGACCCGTGGCAGGGAGATCCGCCTGCCGGCCGGAACGGTTTTTCGAATGAAATTTGTCCAGGACCTGGCCATCCCGGCTTCCGTCGCCGAGTTTCGCCCCGCCCGCGCGGCACGATCAGAGCCTAATTAGTGAGCAAGCGCTGATAGAGCCGTTGCAGCTCCTCCTGGGAGTAGTATTCAATTTCGATCCGGCCGCGGTTGCCGTCGGGGACGATACGCACCCTGGTCCCCAGGGATGTCTCCAGCTTGGCCGCGGCGGCCTTGACATTCGGATCCAGCCCCTTCCCTTCCTTCTCCTTCGTTTTCCCGGTGGATTTCTTTTGTTGCGCAATCAGCCTTTCGATCCGCCGGACCGACCATCCCCGCGTCGATGCCTGGGCAGCCAAGGTTTGCTGGGCCTGGGGATCGTCCAGGGCCAGCAGCGCCCTGGCATGGCCCATGGAGAGTTTCCTCCCCTTGACCAACTGCTGCACCGGAGCCGGCAACCTTAGCAGCCGCAAAAAGTTGGTCACGGTCGAGCGCTCCTTGCCGGTCCTGCGGGCAACTTCCTCCTGAGTCAATCCGAATTCGTTGGCCAGGCGAGAGTAGGCGCGGGCTTCCTCCATTGGATTGAGGTTTTCTCGCTGCAGGTTCTCGATCAGGGCGGCTTGCATCAACTGGTCGTCGTCAAGAGGCCTGACAACGGCCGGAATCTTGCGCAGCCCCAGAAGTTGGGCCGCCCGCCAACGCCGTTCTCCCGCGATGATCTGAAAACGGTCCCCGACCTGGCGAACCGCAATGGGCTGAACGAATCCGTTCACCTCCAGGGAGCGCGCCAACTCCCGCAACCTGTCCTTGTCAAAGATCTCTCGAGTCTGGAAGGGATTGGGTTCCAGCAATGCCACCTCCAGTTCTCGCAAGCTCGAATCCACCTCGGGTCTGGCCGCACCCAGCAGCGCGCTAATTCCCCTTCCGAGCGCCTTTCTTGCCATGATCGATCACCTCCAGAGCCAATTGTATATAGCTGCCGGCTCCCTTGGACTTTACATCGTAAAGAATGATGGGTTTCCCATGGCTGGGCGCTTCCGCCAGCCGGACATTCCTCGGGATGACGGTCCGGAACACCTGGCCCGCGAAGAAGGCGCGCAGGTCCGCGGCCACCTGCCGGCTGAGATTGGTGCGCTCATCGAACATGGTCAAGAGAAACCCTTCCACCGACAGGCCCGGATTCCATTGCCGGCGAACCTGGACCATCGTCTCCAACATCTCCGACACTCCTTCCAAGGCAAAGTACTCGCACTGGATGGGAATCAGGATGGAGTCTGCCGCCACCAAAGCATTGAGGGTCAAGAGATTCAGTGAGGGGGGACAATCGAGCAGGATAAATTGATATTTCCTGCGGAGGGGCTCGATCGCCTCTTTCAAGCGGAACTCGCGACGGTCGACCTCCACCAGTTCCACCAATGCACCGGTCAGGTTCTGATCGGCAGGAACAATGTCCATCCTCTCCATTTCGGTGTGGAGCACCCCCTGTTGCCAGCGGATCTCTCCCGAGAGGAGGTGATAGAGACTCTTTCTGGAGGCGCTTTTGGGAAAACCCAAGCCGCTGGTGGCATTGGCTTGGGGGTCGCAGTCCACCAGCAGCGTTTTCATCTCGGCTGCGGCCAGGGATGCGGCCAGGTTGATGCCGGTGGTGGTTTTCCCGACACCACCCTTTTGGTTGGCGATGGCGATGACTTTCGCCAAGGGGGTCCCTTGAGTTCAGAACAACTGAAGGAGTTCGGAGTGCGAGCTCTTCCCGCCTGGACAGGTTGGAAGCAGCCAACTACTAACAGAACCACCGGCAAAACTCAACCGATTCGTCCTCCGCCGCCCCGATGTTTCACGTGGAACATTGACCCACTTTGTCTCGATGTTTCACGTGGAACACTGGTTTTCCCTGACGCCACGCACCAACAGGCGCTGGCGGCTCCAGGGAACCTGGACTGGAACCGACCAATCCACGCCAGGCAATCGCCGGACCTCCCCGTCCCATATTCTCCTGGTGGTGAACAGCACCAAATTCACCCGGCCCTGGATCAGCCTGTCGCAGCAAGCCAGCTTGGCGCCGACAGCCCCCAGGCCGCGCAGCGTGACCGTGCGGGGGGAGAGGGCGAAATCGGACGGCAGACACTCCTCCAGCCGTTTGCGCATCACAAACACGCCCTCCAGGCCCAGCCGGCGACGAACCGTCTCCAGAAAGCCGGCCCGCTTTGCGCGAGGCTCCAAGAGATAAACCGAGAGTTCCGGCCGATAAATTTTCAATGCCATCCCAGGGAATCCTGCACCCGAGCCCACGTCCAACAGGGGCCCGGCTTCTTCGGCCAGCAAAGGGGCCGCCAGGAACGACTCCGCGAACAGGTCTCGCAGTATCTGCGCCCGGTCTCGGATTCCGGTCAGGTTTACCTTCCGGTTCCACTGCTCCAAAAGATCCAGGTAGGCTTCCACCCTGGCCGCCGTCAGCCCTTTACACTCAATGCCCCATCGGCCCAGAAGGGACTCCACTCCCTGACCTTCGGACAAACCTCCGGCTGCCCTTCCATGCCTAACCCGCATTTCTCTCCAAGTCGCCGGACTCATAATTAAAGGTCATTTGTTTTCAGCAACTTGTTGGTCCGATTGGGATGCCTTGCGGTTACACACTGTGCGGGGCGCGCTCTGGTGAGAAATGCCGGCTATGCCCTCGCTTCCTTCTTGCGCCGTTCGAGTTCCAGATGGACGTGGATGATGGAAAGCGCCGCCGGCGTCATCCCCGGAATCCGGCTGGCCTGACCGATGGTCACCGGCCGGATGCGGGAGAGCTTTTCCACGATCTCCCGGGAAAGGCCGGCGATGTTCCCATACTCGAAATCCACCGGCAGCACCCTGGACGAGGCCCGTCTCATCTTTTCGATGTCCGCTCTCTGCTGCCGCAGGTACCCCTCATACTTGATCTCCGTCTCCACGCTGCGCATTTCTTCCGGGTTCAGGTCGGTCCGAAGGCCTCCGGGCAACCCCGACACAAACTGCTCAATGCGGAATTCCGTGCGCTTCAGGGCTTCTCTTGCGGAAATCCTGCCGCTTTCTACCCGGACTCGCAATTCCTTCAGAGAGTCTCTCAACCTTTCCATGCGCTTCTGCTTGGACTCGTATTCGGCCAGCGCCTCTGCCCCGACCAGTCCCAGCTTCCCGCCAAGCGGGGTCAGCCTGCGATCCGCATTGTCAATTCTCAACTGCAGCCGGAATTCGGCACGGGAAGTGAACATACGATAGGGTTCATCGGTTCCCTTGGTAACCAGGTCATCGATGAGGATCCCAATATAGGCCTCGTCCCTCCCCAATACGACCGGCTCCTCTCCTCGGACCCATCGGGCCGCGTTGATCCCGGCCATGAGCCCCTGGCAAGCAGCCTCCTCGTAGCCGGTGGTCCCGTTGATCTGGCCCGCATGAAACAAGCCGGCCACTCGCTTGGTTTGCAGGGAGGGAAACAGCTCTCGCGGATCCACGTAGTCATATTCAATGGCGTACCCCGGCCGGATCAGCTCTGCCTCTTCCAAGCCCCGGATGGAGCGGACCATCTCCATCTGGACACCCGGCGGCATGCTGGTGGAGAGGCCGTTGACATAAATCTCATTGGTGGAGAGGCCTTCCGGCTCCAGAAAAATCTGATGCCTTGGCCGCTCCGGGAATTTCACCACCTTGTCCTCGAAGGAGGGACAGTAGCGAGGGCCGATCGACTGAATCCGTCCACTATAGAGCGGGGATCGGCTCAGATTTTCCCGGACGACCTGGTGAGTACGATCATTGCTGTAGGCGATGTAGCAGGCCACCTGAGGTTGGCGGATCTCCTTGGTTCTAAAGGAGAAGGGCGTGGGGTGCTCATCCCCCTTCTGCTCCTCGGCCAACCCGAAGTCGATCGTTCGTCCATCCAGCCGCGGTGGCGTTCCCGTCTTCATGCGCCCCCAACCGAAACCCATGCCCTTGATCGATTCGGCCAGCGGCACTGAAGGCGATTCCCCGCTGCGGCCGGCCGCACTCTTCCGCTCGCCGATATGAATCAGCCCGTTCAGGAAGGTGCCGGTCGTCAACACCACGGCTCGAGCACCCACTCGCCGGCCATCTGCCAGCTCGACTCCCGTGACTTGCCCGTTCTCTCGCAGAATCTCCACCACCTCGGCCTGCTTGATACCCAGGCGGGCCTCCCCTTCAAGCAGACGCCGCATGGCGACACGATATCTCTGCTTGTCAGCCTGGGCTCGAGGCGACCACACGGCTGGGCCTCGGCTGCGATTCAACAACCGAAACTGAATCCCTGTGCGATCGATCACCTCTCCCATAACGCCGCCCATCGCATCCAGCTCGCGCACCAGATGGCCCTTGGCGATGCCCCCGATGGCTGGATTGCAGGACATCTGAGCGATGAGGTCCGCATTCATGGTGTAGAGCGCGGTGTCCAAGCCCATCCGCGCAGCCGCCACCGCCGCTTCCACGCCGGCATGACCGCCGCCGATCACTACCACATCATGGTCTTGAAACGTGCTGTTACCCATCACGAGTCCCCGCCTGGTGTTTCCGCCGGTTCACTTGCCCACACAGAAGGTTTGAAAGATGCGGCCCAGAATGTCTTCAATCCCCGTCTCTCCCGTCAGTTCGTTCAGCGAGCTCAAGGCTCCATGCAAGTCCAGCAAAATCACTTCGTGCGGCAACCCTTGCTCGACGGCACCCACCGCTCTTTTCAAAGCTTTCAATGCCGCGCCAATCCTTTCCTGCTGGCGGAAATTGGTGACCAGGGCCCCTTCCTGCTGCGTGACCTTCCCTTGGCCCAGATCCTCAAGCAGCACCTGCTTCAAGGTTTCCACCCCTTCACCGGTCAAGGCAGAAACCCGGACCACGGGTGCCTCGACAGGCCCAATCCCTTCTCCGGGCAACCGCTGAGGCAAGTCGATCTTGTTGATGACCAGGCAGCAGGCCTGCTGTTTCAACTCCTCCAACAGCCTCCTGTCCTCGTCCGCGAGATCCACCGATCCATCCAGCACCAGCAGCAACCTGTCGGCATCGGCAAGTACCTCCCGGGTCTTGTCGATTCCAATCCGCTCCACCGGATCCATCGAGCTGCGAATTCCGGCCGTGTCCAGCCATCGTACCGGAATCCCTCCCAACTGAGCCTCTTCCGCAACCACGTCGCGGGTCGTCCCGGGAGACTCGTTGACAATGGCGCGCTCCTGATTGACCAACGTATTGAAAAGAGTAGACTTGCCCACGTTGGTGCGGCCGACCACGGCCACCGTTAGTCCCGCACTCAGCAACCGTCCCCGCCCAAAACCAGCCTTCAACTGCTGCAACCCGGCCACCAGTGGCTCCAACTGCTCTTGAATCGCCTCCTCCGCCAGAACGGGCACGTCGTCATCTGCAAAGTCGATGCCGGCTTCCAGCAGCGAGATCAGCCTCACCAGCAATTCCTTGATCGGCTTCAACCGCCGGGATAGCGATCCCTCCGCCTGCTGGCGCGCCACTCGAGCCTGAAAAAGGGTCTTGGCCTCGATCAGGTCACGAATCGCCTCCGCCTGCACCAGATCGATCCTGCCTCGCAAAAAGGCTCTCAAGGTGAACTCGCCCGGCGTCGCCAATCTGGCGCCGCATTCCAGCAGGACTGCCATCACGGACTCAAGCACCACCGGACTGCCGTGACAGCCGAGCTCCACTACATCTTCGGCAGTATACGACCTTGGGGCCCTGAAATAGGTCACCATCGCCTGGTCCAGGACCTCTCTCGTTCTCGGGTGCCTGACTCTGCGCAAGCTGGTGGCGCGATCCCGCAGACTGTTGCTCCCACAGCCACAGACCGTCGCCGCGATCCTTCGGGCATCCTCTCCGCTCAAGCGAATCACCCCGATACCGCTCCGTCCCATGGGGGTCGCAATGGCGGCGATGGTGTCGTCAATCAAGGTGGGCATGATTGCTGCTTGACAGATTCTGAGAATCGAGGCGTCTTGCCCTTGGAGAGAACTGGGAGCTTAGGGCGACAGTGCCGGCCAAGTGTTGATTTAATGGCACTTCTCACTTGCATCCGGCGCCCTGGTGAGAAATGCGGGCTAGAGGATGCCACGGCCCAGGCGGCGCGGGGGGTGCGCTTCTGCCGACTATCTGGGGTGGATTACGACCTTTCTGTCTTCGCCGTATCCCTCGCTTTCGGTTCGGATGGCTTCGTCTCCGGCCACGGCCAGGTGAACGATGCGCCGTTCCTCTGGAGACATGGGGCTCAAGGGAAAGGGTTGGCCTTGCCGCTTCACCTGTTCAGCGGCGGTAACCGCCATGAGCTGCAGTTCCTCGGTCCGCACCGAACGATATCCCTCGGAATCCAGAACAACTCGCAAGCCGCTTCGTTCAAACATGCGGTTGCACAAGGACTCCAGGGCCTGAAGGACGGCTGCCGAACGAGCCAGCAGAATCCCCCGATCTTCTCCAGTGAAGTTCACCTCGACCTGAGCGTCCCGTTCCACCACCTCGAAGGACAACTTCAGGCCCGCGGATCGAACAAAAAGATTCAGAAATTCTTGCAGAGTCATGGTGCCCTTCAACGCGCCGACCGCGCTTTTCTTCGCTTGGACCTGCGGGGAACCGCTTGGGGCTCGGGCTTCGTCTGATCCACCTTGGCTGCGTTCTTGCCTTCCCCACCGGACCCTCCGGCCTGCTTCGCCACCGCCCCCGGACCGAAGCGATTCATGGCCAACTGCTGAAAAATGTTGACGAGATTGCTGGTAAACCAGTAGAGCACCAGGCCGCTGGACTGTGTGGCCATCATGAAGCCGAAGATCAGCGGCATGAAGAGCATCATCTTGGCCTGCAACGGGTCCGCCGACGGCATCGGCGTCAACTTTTGAGTCAACATCATGGAGCCCACCATGAGCACCGGCAGCACGTAGGTCGGATCTGGAGCCGACAAGTCCTCGAGCCAGACGAAAAAGGGAGCCTGCCGCAATTCGATGGCCACGTTCAACAGGCTGTAAAAGGCAAACAGGAAGGGCATTTGCAGCAAAAGGGGCAGGCACCCTCCCAAGGGATTCACCCCGTGCTCCTTGTACAGAGCCATGACCTCGGCGTTCATCTGCTGGCGCTTAGGATCGGTTGCCTTGAGCTTCTTGTATTTTTCCTGGATGGCCTTGATCCTGGGTTGGACCTTCTGCATCTTCTGGGACGCGGTGACTGACTTGTAGCGCAATGGAAACAGCGCGGCATTGATGACCACCGTCAGCAGAATAATGGCAACTCCGTAGTTGCCCACCACGCCGTAAATCCACTTCAGCCCCACGAACAAGGGCTTGCACAGGAAGGCAAACCACCCATAATCAATAAGATCCCGCAACTCTTGGGGTAACAGCTCGGTGTCTTTGGGACCCACGAACAGTCTGAAGCGGCCTTCTGAAGCCGAACCGTAAACCCCGGCCCTCAGCAAAGGCTCCTCCGATGTTCCGGTGTCCCGGGCCAACTGGATACGGCCGATCCCGCTCGGGTCCACCGGCAGGAACACGGCTGCAAAGTAGTGATCCTCCACGCCCAGAAACCGGAATCGACCTTCCATCTCCTGCTTGCTCTCGAGGTCCCCGGCCTCCATCCGTTCGATTCCTTCCTGGCCTCGATAGAACACCTGGCGCTTGGCCCAGGTGTTTTCCAGGGTGGCATCCCCGAATTCACCCTGCCAGAGGAGAAAGTAACCCACCGGTCGGCCGTTGACGGAAACGTCGCAATCCACCTCGACTTCGTAAGAGCCCGAGCGGAAGGTTATGGTCTTCACCACCTGGATTCCACCCTCCGCATACTCGAATCGAAGGCTTCCCGAGCCGGCTCCACCGTGGGTCAGATCGACTTTCGCCGGCGACTCGCTGCGAAAGAGCACCGACCGGAGGAGAGCCGAGACGTCCGGCGCACTATCGACGATCAAGGCCATGGGGAATACGGCCTGTGGCGACGAGTCCGCGTCGATGAGATTCAGCGGTTCGCCATTGGCGTCCAGGTAACGCTTCAGCACCCATTCCTTCACTACGGCTCCCCGGTTGGAAAACGACAGTTTGTACAAGTCGGTCTCCACCGTGTAGGCCTGTTCCCTGAGGGCTTTGCGGGTGCCGGCCAGAACCGGTTCCGGCCTATCCCGGGGAATAGGCGGAACGGCCGCTGCCGGTGCCGGCGGCGACTCGGGGTCCGGCCGGTCCACCTCAGGACCCGGCCGATCAATGTCTGCGGTTGGCGCGGAAGGTTCGGGTTGGAAGTAGGGCTCTAGCAAGTAGCGGGACGCCAGCAGAACGAGGAAGGAAAGAGCAATGGCTAGGAAAAAGTCTCTGTTCATCGGCGATCCGACTACTCAAGCGGGTCGTAGCCGCCTCGGTGAAGCGGATGGCAGCGCGCAATTCGCCTCACCGCGAGCAGTGTCCCTCTCAGGAGACCATATTTACTGATGGCTTGATAGGAATAATCCGAGCAGGATGGCCAGAACCGGCAAGCTGGAGGTAGAAGCGGCGAAGCAAACTGCTTGTAAAAGCGAATGATGCCGAGTACGCCTCTCTTGAGGAGTTCCAAGGGTCCTCGTCAAATGTCCCAGAAGGCGATTCAGTTCAGAAATGGTCGACTGAGATCCTAACGATGTTGCCGACAGCTTGGGATGCACCACCACATCCACACCATATTCCGCCAAGCGGGCCTTGTTCAGCCGTATCGCCTCTTTGATACGACGCCGTAGCAGGTTCCTCCTGACTGCTTTGCCCAACTTGCGGCCCACGGAGACGCCAAAGCGGGGATGCCGAAGGCTGTTCCTCAAATAGAATAGTTGAAGCTGACGGCCGCGAAGCACCTTGCCGCCGGAATAGACCCGCCGGTACTGCTCAGCCGTCAACAAGCGACTCGATTTTCCAAAACCGCAGTCCAAAGCGCCGCCCGATCAGGGAGTCAACCGCTTGCGGCCCTTGGCGCGGCGGCGCTTTAGAATGAGCCGCCCGGACCGGGTCCTCATTCGAGCTCGGAACCCGTGGGTCTTGGCACGCTTGCGATTGTTGGGACGAAAGGTCGGCCGCATAGGCACCCCGAAGGATCTTCTCCTGTGCTCCTGTCCAAACCCAAATTTATAGCACAAGCCTTTTGGGACTGTCAATCCGACCGGACGGCGACTGGAAGGCGCCCCATGCACCCTCCCGGCATCCTTGGGGGTTGAATATCTGCCCCCTGCTGTGGTATGTTCTGGGTGTTTTCAACATCCTCTTTTTTTCTCTTAATTTCTCTATTTTGTTGTTTTTTTATTGCTTCATACAAAGGCTTTCTCTCCCTGACGGTCTGGTAAGGATCGGCAAGCCCTCTCCCTATGAATGCTTGGCAACAGATCTTGAAGTGCGTCGAGAACAAACTCAACAAACAGACCTACACAACCTGGTTCAAGCCCACCCAGTTCCAGAGCTTGCAGGCTGACAACACCCTCCACGTGACCGTTCCCAACCTGATGTTTCAAAGCTGGATCGTGGAGCACTTCTCCGACGTTCTTGAGGACGCAGCCCGCGAATCACACTTCCAAGACCTCAAGATTCGCTTCCACGCCAAGCCGGCTGACCAGGCGGCGCCCCCTCCGAAAACCGGCCCCTTTCAAAGAGAACTGGATTTCACCGCCGATGAGAACCTGCTGAATCCCAAGTACACCTTCGATCGATTCGTGGTTGCCTCCTGTAACCAATTCGCCCACGCCGCCGCCCTGGCCGTCGCCGAGGCTCCGAGTCGCATCTATAACCCTCTCTTCATCTACGGGGGCGCTGGGCTGGGAAAGACGCACCTCATGCAGGCCGTTGGGCACAAAGTGCGTTCGATCTCCAAAGTGTCCCGCCTGAGCTACGTGTCCTCGGAAAAATTTACCAACGAGGTCGTCAACGCCATTCGCTACGACAAGACCTTGGCCCTGCGGGAAAAATACAGGAACGTCGACGTGCTTCTTGTGGACGACATTCATTTCATCTCCGGCAAGCAGGCGACACAGCAGGAGTTCTTCCACACCTTCAATACCCTTTATGATGCCCAGAAGCAGATTGTCCTCTCCAGCGACCTGCTTCCAAAAGAGATCCCGGACATTCAGGACCGCCTGACGTCGCGCCTCGAGTGGGGCTTGATTGCCGACATTCAAATGCCCGATCTTGAGACCAAGGTCGCCATCCTGAAAAAGAAGGCGGAGTTCGAGAATTTCGAGATCCCCGACAATGTGGCATTTTTCATTGCCAGCAAGATAGAGTCGAATATCAGAGAGTTGGAGGGATCCCTTAATCGGTTGATAGCGTTCAGTTCCCTGACTGGAGAGCCCATCTCCCTTGGAATGGCTCAGCGGGTCCTGAAGAACACCCTTAAGCCCCGAGAGAAAACCGTCTCCATCGAGCACATTCAAAAGGTCGTCGCCGACTATTTCAGTGTCAAGGTGTCAGCCCTGAAGACCAGGAGCAACTCGGCAGCGATCACCCAACCCCGGCAAATCGCCATGTACCTTTGCAGGAACTTGACCTCCGCCTCCCTTCCCGAGGTCGGCCGCGCCTTCGGTGGCAAGCACCACACCACCGTCATGCACTCCATCAGGAAGGTGGAAGCTCAACGATCGTCCGACAAAGATTTCAACAGCCTGATCAACATGTTTCTGGAGTCTCTGGAATGAGTCGCCTCATTTTCCTCAAGGGGAACCTGCAACCTGCCTGTGGAAATAGTGTGGATTTCTTACAAGGCACGATTCTCACCTCGTTTTCCACGGAGTTATCCTTAGGATCATTCACAGGCTTTGTCGTTGAAAAAGAATGGGATCCGGGATTTTTCCTCGCTTTCAACAACGCTACCATGACGACTATTGGTATTTACTAAAAATCTAATCCTATGGAATTCACAGTTAGAAAATTGGACATTTTGCAAGAGGTCGGGTTGACTCAGGGAGCCGTTGAGAAGAAAACCACCATCCCTATCCTGGCCAATCTATTGCTCGATGTCGGTTCGGACGAATTACACCTTGCAGCCACCAATCTGGATCTGGGAATCAAGAGTTCTTGCGTGGCAAAGGTCGAGAAACCAGGTGCCGTTACCACGCCTGCCAAAAACTTCCTGGATATTCTTCGGTCCCTTCCCGATGAGGAGGTCCGGGTCACGAAGCTGGAAAACAACTGGCTGAGAATCGAGTGTGCGTCGGCCTCATTCAAGCTGGTAGGGTTGCCCACCGACAATTTTCCCACCCTGCCGGTATTTGGGACGCCTTTGGTGGAGATTCCCGCCAAAGATTTGCTTGGCCTGATCAACAAGACCATTTTTTCGGTGGCTGAAGAGGAAGTTCGCTTCGCGCTCAACGGAGCGCTCCTTTTGGTCAAGCCCTTGAGCCTGACCATGGTTGCGACGGACGGACACCGCTTGGCACATGCGGAGAAGCCGGCCAACTTTGACCACCTATCCAGCGAAATCAGCGCCTTGATTCCCAAGAAGGCCTTGGCGGAGTTGCAACGGCTGTTGGCGGAAGCGGGCGAAGAGGATACGGTGAGCTTCGGCCAGGACGAGACTCACCTGTTCTTTCAATTGGGCAAGCGTTTGCTGGTGTCGCGAATGGTGACGGGACAATTTCCCAACTATGAGGCGGTGCTTCCCAAGGAAAACCATCGGAGCGTCGTGTTGGACCGTGAGGAACTTGCCACGGCTGTCAGGAGGGTGTCGCTTTTGGCGGACAACAAATCTCACACGGTTCAGTTTCTGTTGGACAACAACAAGCTGAAAATTCGATCGAGCAATTCCGATCTCGGCGAGGCCAAGGATGAACTGGATGTCGACTATTCCGCCGGGAAGATCGACATCGGATTCAACAGCCAGTACCTTCTGGATTTTCTCGCAGCTACCGAGGATCCCTCCGTGAGCCTGGATTTCAAGGACGATGAGAGCGCAGGACAACTTCGTCCCGCTACCGCGGAGGACTATCGCTATCGCTATGTGGTCATGCCCATGAGGGTCTGAAGAGATTGGGGTGGATCGTCCTCCGGAACGGAATGATTCTCTCTCAGTTGTCAGTCAGGTTCTTTCGAAATTTCTCCGATTGCCAACTCGGTTTCTCGCCGGGAGCCAACTGGATCCTGGGTGGAAACGGTCACGGCAAAACCAATCTTCTGGAAGCCATTCATGTCCTGGCCTTGAGTCGGTCTTTCCGGACTCACCAATCCCGTGATCTGATTCAGTGGGAATCAGGGCAGTCCTATCTGGGTGGTGAGGTTCGAAGTCGGGGCAGCGACACGTGGCTCTCGATCGAGCACAACTCACTTTCGCGCAGGTATTGCGTCAACCGGTCGCGGGTAGACTTGCTGGAATATGTTGGTCGCCTCAGCGTGGTGGTTTTTTCCACGGCCCAGGTCGAGCAGGTCAAGTCTGGGGATGCCAGCCGGCGACGATTGGTCGATCGCGGGCTGTATCCTCTACAACCAACTCATCTAAAAAGGGTTTTGGACTACGGCCGGGTTATCAAACAGAAGAATTCTCTACTGCGGGAAGGCGCTTCCGGCTATAATGGGAGCTACCGTGATTTGTTGGACAGCTGGAACCTGCAGATAGCGGTCCTGGGAGCAAAAATCATCAAGTCACGTCACGGATATATCGAAAAAATCCGGAGCAAGTTACTCCTTCGCAACAACCGCTTCACTCCAGAAAACCTGACTCTGCACTACGCTGCCGCGTCGGCCGTGGATGCGGGTGCCAGCCTGAAACAGATTGAAGAGCAACTGACGGCCGCCCTGAACTCGGCCCGAGAGAGCGAATTTCGGACTCGCAAGGCCTTGGTCGGTCCTCACCGGGATCGCGTTTCCATGGAGGTGGATGGCAGATGCATGCAACGTTTCGGGTCGGCGGGGCAGCAAAGAAGTTCCCTGATCGCCTACCAGCTTGCCCAGATGGAGGTCCATTTTGACCTCCGCGGCGACTATCCGCTGTTCCTGATGGACGACCTGGATGCCGAGTTGGACGAGCGACGGATCGATCGGCTCCTGCAGGTCCTGGGGGCAAAGACACAGTTGTTCATCACCAGCAACAAGCCGGGCTTCGTCCGAAGCCGATCGGCCGCAGTTGCTGCAGACAGAGGATCGAAGGCGTTTCGGGTCGAGTCGGGGCGTTTTTCGGAGACTACCACTGTCCACTAACCCGTTGCAGAACAAAGGCACGATCCATGAGTGAGCTTGGCGAAGCCAATCCGAAGTCCGAGCCCGGTGGGACCGGCAGCCTGCCTGGCAGGAAGTCGAACGGCGGAGATCTCAACTACGATGCTTCCAGCATCAAGGTGCTGGAAGGGCTGGAGGCTGTTCGTAAACGTCCGGCCATGTACATCGGTTCGACTCGTGAGGAAGGGCTGCACCACTTGGCCTACGAGGTGGTGGACAACTCCATTGACGAAGTGCTGGCGGGGTTCTGCGACCGGGTGGATGTAACCATTCACCTGGACAACTCCATCACGGTGGTGGATAACGGTCGGGGCATTCCGGTCGACTACCACGAGGGGGAGAAGAAATCGGCGGCTGAAGTCGTGATGACCACGCTGCACTCGGGCGGCAAGTTCGACGACAACAGCTACAAGGTCTCCGGAGGCCTGCACGGAGTGGGAGTCTCCTGCGTGAATGCCCTGGCCGAAGAACTGGAGCTGGAAATCTGGAGAAATTCCAGGGTCTACCAGCAGTCCTACCGGCGCGGCCGCCCGCTGGGACCACTGCAGGAGACCGGGAGGACCGATAGACGGGGCACCAAGATCACCTTCAAGCCTGACTCGACCATCTTCGATACCTTGGATTTTCATTTCGACACCTTGTCACAGCGCCTGCGCGAACTCTCCTTTCTGAACAAGGGCGTGGTCATCACCGTCAGCGACGAACGAACCGACAAGACCCACCAATTCAAATACGCCGGTGGGATTTCCGAATTCGTCAAACACCTGAACCGCAACAGGACGGTGTTGCACCGCCCGCCGATTTACTTCGAAGCCGAGCGGGAGACATCCAGCGGCGAATTGGTTCGGTTGGAAGTGGCCATCCAGTACAACGACGGCTACGCCGAGAATGTTTTTTCCTTTGCCAACAACATCAACACCGTTGACGGAGGCACCCACCTGTCGGGTTTCCGCTCGGCGCTCACCCGTTCCATCAACAGCTACGGGCAGGCAACCGGCCTCTTCAGGGATCTCAAGGAAAACCTCAGCGGCGATGACGTGAGGGAGGGCCTGTCTGCCGTCATCAGCGTCAAGTTGCCCCAACCGCAGTTCGAGGGCCAGACCAAGGGCAAGCTCAACAGCGACATCAAGGGTCTGGTGGAGGCCTTCATCAACGAGCACTTGGCGGACTACCTGGAAAAGACACCGCCGGTAGCACGGAAGATCATTCTCAAGGCCGTGGAGGCGGCACGGGCTCGCGAAGCCGCCCGCAAGGCCCGGGAGTTGACCCGGCGCAAGGGCGCCCTGGATTCAGCGGCGCTACCCGGAAAACTGGCCGACTGCCAGGAGAAGGACCCGGCTCACTGCGAGATCTTTATCGTTGAGGGCGATTCGGCCGGTGGTTCGGCCAAGCAGGGCCGGGACCGGAAGTTCCAGGCCATTCTGCCCCTCAAGGGAAAGATCCTCAACGTCGAAAAGGCCCGCTACGACAAGATGCTGGGACATGAGGAAATCCGGGCGATGGTCACGGCGCTTGGCACCGGTATCGGCGCCGATGACTTTGACGTCGCCAAGCTTCGCTACCACAAAATCATCATCATGACCGATGCCGACGTGGACGGCTCCCACATCCGTACGCTGTTGCTGACCTTCTTTTTCCGTCAAATGCTGGGGCTGATAGAGAGAGGACACGTCTTTATTGCCCAACCGCCGCTGTTCAAGGTCAAGAAGGGGCGAAGGGAACGGTACGTCAAGGACGAAAAGTCCATGACGAAGGAGCTCATGCGCAGCGCCACCGAGCACCTGGTCGTCAGGGCGGGAAGGGCCGGGCGAGTTCTGCCGTCCCGCCGGTTGAACTCGTTCCTGGAGAAGCTGGTGGACTTTCGGAAGTTCTTCGGCAAGCTTGAAAAGCGGCTGGGAAATCGAGCCCTGGTCGAAGTGCTGCTTCAAGCCGGATTGCACAGCAGAAGGCAGCTGAAGGACGAGGCCTTTCTCACCGGTTTGCTGGAGCCGATTCGGGATCTGGGCTACCACCCCGAGGTCGTGCAGGATCCGGAACACAGCATGTTCAAGCTTGTCATCCCCGCCGGCACCGACAATGGCGCCTCGGGCGGTGTGATCGACCTTCAGTTCGTGAACCTTCCTGAATTCAAGAGCGCCGTCAACCTCAAGCGTGCCTTCGGCGACTTGGATCAGCCCCCCTTCGTGATCGACGGCAAGAACGATTCGGTGGTCGAACTGGCAAGTCGAGACGACCTCCTGGACACGGTGATCGCATTGGGGAAAAAGGAATTTCAGATCCAGCGGTACAAGGGACTGGGCGAGATGAATCCGGGTCAACTCTGGGAGACCACCATGGATCCTGAGGCGCGCTCGCTGCTGCAGGTACGGATTGAAGATGCGGTGGTAACCGATGAAATCTTCACCATTCTCATGGGAGATGCCGTCGAGCCCCGGCGCCGGTTTATCGAGGCCAACGCCCTCGACGTGAAGAACCTGGACGTGTAGCCTGAATTCCATGGAAAGCTCAACACCTCTCAATCAAGCGCCGGTCAACATCGAAGAGGAGATGCGGCGCTCCTACCTGGATTACTCCATGAGCGTGATCATCGGCCGCGCTCTACCCGACGTTCGGGATGGACTCAAGCCGGTCCATCGCAGGATCCTGCACGGCATGCGGGAGATGGGGCTGACGCCCAACAAACCCTATCGCAAGTGCGCCAAGATCGTCGGCGAGGTCATGGGCAACTTTCACCCTCATGGCGACAGCGCCATCTACGACGCCCAGGTGCGCATGGCTCAGGACTTTGCCATGCGCTACCCGCTGGTGGACGGCCAGGGGAATTTCGGATCGGTGGACGGAGACCCTCCCGCGGCCATGCGTTACACCGAAGCCCGCATGGCCGGCATTGCCCGCGAGATACTGGCTGACATCGAAATGGACACGGTGGATTTTGTTCCCAACTACGATGAGAGCCAGCTCGAGCCCACCTGCCTGCCTACCCGGATTCCCAACCTGCTGGTGAATGGTTCGGCCGGCATCGCGGTGGGGATGGCCACCAATATCCCCCCCCACAACCTGACCGAAGTGGTCAATGCGGTGATCCGCCTGGTGGAGAAACCCGACGCCACGCTGGAGGAACTGGCGAAGATCGTGCCGGGCCCGGACTTCCCCACCGGGGGGGTGATCTACGGCAGGGAAGGAATTGCCAGGGCCTACACAACGGGTCGGGGCTCGATCGTCATTCGAGCCAAGGCCGCCATCGAGATGCAGGCCCGTGGCGATCGTCACATGATCGTGATCACGGAAATCCCGTTTCAGGTCAATAAGGCCAAGCTGATCGAAAAGATTGCGGACCTGGTCCAGACCAAGCGAATCGACGGCATCGCCGACCTGCGCGACGAGTCGGACCGTGATGGCATGCGCATCGTGGTGGAGCTGCGACGCGGCGAACAGCCGGAAGTCATCTTGAACAATCTCTACAAGCTCACGCCCATGCAAAGCAGCTTCGGCGTGATCTTGCTGGCGATCGCCGACGGGCAACCACGAGTCCTGAACCTGGTGGATGCCCTGCGGAGCTTCGTGAATCACCGCAGCGAGGTGATTCGGCGACGCAGCCGCTACCAGTTGAAAAAGGCCGAAGAAAGAGCCCACATCCTGGAGGGTCTCTTCAAGGCGCTGGACCATATCGACCGGGTGATCCGGATCATTCGCCGGTCCAGGTCTCCCCAGGAGGCTCGGGATCGCCTGATGGCGGAATTCGCGCTGTCCGCCGTCCAGGCTCGCCACATTCTGGACATGCAGCTGCGGGCCCTCACCAGCCTGGAGCGGGAAAAGCTGGATCAGGAGTACGCCCAACTATCCAGACGCATCGCAGAGCTCCGGGAGATCCTTTCCAGCGACCCCGCCCTGAAGAGGCTTCTGGTGCAGGAACTCAAGGAGGTCCGCAAGCAGTATGGAGACGAGCGTCGCACGGCCATTGTGGACGAGGCCGCCGAGATCACGCTGGAGGACTTGATCGCCGTCGAGGACGTGGTGGTCACCGTGACCCATTCGGGGTATCTGAAACGAACCCCGATCAGCATTTATCGCATGCAGCACCGCGGCGGCAAGGGCCGTATCGGAATGCGGACCCGGGAGCAGGATTTCGTCGAGACCCTTTTTGTGGCTTCAACCCACAGCTATCTGCTGATCTTCACCAATCAGGGGAAGATCTACTGGCTCAAGGTCTACGAGATCCCGGATGTGGGCACCAGCGGCAAGGGCAAAGCCATCGTCAATCTGGTCAACTTCTCCCGTGGTGAGAAGGTTGCCGCCATGCTGCCGGTCACGGAGTTCTCCCAGGACAACTATGTGATGTTCGCCACTCGGCGGGGAACGGTCAAAAAGACGCGGCTGGATAAGTTCAGTCGCCCGATGGTCCGGGGAATCCATGCGATCTCCCTGGACGAAGGAGATGAGTTGATCGGCGCCGAGCTGACCGCGGGAGACGATCAGATATTCTTGGGAACCCACAAGGGCAAGTGCATCCGCTTCGGCGAGGCGGACGTCAGGCATATGGGTCGGCAAACACGCGGCGTCAGGGGCATCAAGTTGGTGCGAGGGGACTTTCTCGTGGGCATGACGGTGGGCGGGGATGAAGGGTTGATCCTGTCGGTCACCGAGAACGGCTTTGGCAAGCGCACACCGATCGGCGCCTACCGGCAGCAGTCCCGGGGCGGCCAGGGCGTCATCAACATGAAGACCACCGAACGAAACGGGAAGGTGATAGCCATCATGAAGGTGAGCAAGAGTTCGGGAATCATCCTCATCACCACCCAGGGAAAACTGATCCGCCTGAAAGCCGCAGCCATCAGAGCCGTGGGCAGAAGCACCCAGGGGGTGAGGTTGATGGATCTCCTGGAGGGAGATCAAGTCTCAGCCGCCTGTCTGATTACGCACCAATCGGAGCAACTGCTGGACGGTCAATCCGCCGTGGTTCACTGACCCGTCCTCCGGCAGCCCGCATCCGATCGACAATCAAGCGGTTTCCACCCGCTCTTTCCTCCGGTTCCACTTCAGGTACTTCCTCCGCCGGAAGGACTGCACACCCATGGCCGTGACCACGGTGCCGTAGTAGCCCAGCATGACGTCGCACTTCAGCGGCTCCCCCAGGCGGATGGCATTCTGCAGATTTTGGTGGTGCAGCCGAATGTCCTCGCCTCCCGTCTTGCGGTAGACCTTGGACCAGGTCTCCTGAGCTCTCAACTCTCCCGGCTGAACGCGGTCTTCCAGGCTGACCGATTGAGGAGTGATCACGAATCCGTCCCGGGTGAAGCGGAGGGTGGCCTTGTGGCCGCGAATCACGTGGGCCACCTTGAAGTCGTTGGCCATGGAGGAGATCAGGGCTACCGTGGGGCCGCCGGGATAATCGCAGAGCATGTTGAAGGTGTCGGGGATCTGGGCGACGCTTTGGGTGAACTGCCAGGTCCCGCCGCTGGCAACCACTTGATCGGGGAATGTCAACCCGGCCGCCTTGATGATTCGGGTCACACGGTGGATAAAGAGGTCGGTTGCGATTCCGCCCGAATAGTCCCAGTAGCGTCTCCACTGGAAGAAGCGGCGCGGGTCCCAGGGCCGCTTGGGGGCCGGCCCCAACCAGGCCTTCCAGTCCAGGTTGGTCCGCGGATTGGCGTCCGGGTCGATGTCGTAGGCCCAGAAGTCGTCTGTGTAGTTTCGGGAGTAGTCGATCTGGGCCATGACCAGTTTGCCCAGGGCTCCCTCCCGGATATAGCGGCCGGCAACCTCATAGGACTCGTCCGACATGCCCTGCACCCCCACCTGCAGTTTCAGCTTGGAGCGCCGCACCCGTCGCACCACCTCCTTGGCCTGCCGGATGGTATGGGTCAGGGGCTTCTCCAGGTAGATGTGCTTGCCGGCATCCAGGGCGTCCAGAGTCATACGGTGGTGCCAGTGCTCGGGAGTGGCAATCAAGACGTAGTCCAGTTCCCTTTGGGCCAGAAGGGTGCGGTAGTCGCTGTAGGCAGTGCCGCCTGTCAGGGCGGCAGCGGATTCCAGGCGCTTGCGGTAGACGTCGCAGACCGCGGCCACCCGGAGGTTGGCGCTGTCCTGCATGCCCAGCAGGGCCCTCATGTGGGAGTTTCCCATGCTGCCGCAACCGATGACCCCAACCGATAGGCGCTCATTGGCCCCCGGGATGGCCAGGTAGCTTCGGGCGTTCCAGGCCGGGGCCAAGGCGGCGCCCATCCCCAGTCGTCTGAGAAATCCGCGGCGATCCACTCTTGGGTCCGTCATGATGCTCTCCCTTCTTGGCTGATTCCGAAATGGTTGACCGGCCGCCGCCGCGGGGCTCAAGCCGTTGGCCGGGTAGCGGCGCCGGCGGGCGCCAGCAGGCGTTCCAGGTTGCCGGAAAAAATGAGCTGCCTCTCGCGGGACGAGATCCCCAAGCGATCCAGGGCCGCCCTCTGGGCCAGATAGACGTCATGTCTCCAACCTCGGGGAAACACGGTCGAGTCGCTCCCGAAGAGCAGGCGTTCCGGCCCGAAGGCGTTCTCTTCCAGCACTTTGCCGAACACGGTCTCCAGATCGGTAGGCTCCGGCCCCTGCCGCATCCAGGAGTTGGAACTGGAGGTGTCGAGGTAGAGGTTGCGGGTTTCCCGGGCCGATTCCAGCACCGCTCCCAAGCGGCCGCACCCGAAGTGGGGAACGATAAAGGGGACCTCCGGAAAGGCTCGCAGGGCGTTGCCCAAACGCCTGGTGTCACCGTAGCTCGACTGGATGGCCCCCCCGCCCCCCAGCTTTTCCTGGATCACGATTCGCAGCGGGCCGACGTGGACGAAGACGATCAGCCCATACTGGCTGGCCAGGCGGCAGGTCTCCAGACAGGCCGGGTCGTCTGGAAAGAACCGGTGCATCGCGGGAAAGAGCAGCAGCCCCCGAAGCCCCCTGGCAGCAATGTCGGCGATGGCCCTGCCGGCCTCCGGATCCAGGGGGTTCAGCATCTGGAAGCCGACGAACTTGCCGGGGAAGGCCGCAACCGCCCGGGACACGGCCAGTTGTTCGCCCGGGACGCTTCCGAAAAGCAGGGCGCGGGAGACCTGGTGACGGTCCAGTTGCTCCACCCACAAGGCGGCCAGGTCCTTCGGCTCCCGCGGCGGTGTCGAGATGCCCAACCGAGCCGCCACCCGGGCGGCGGGGTCCTCGAGTGCCCGGTACTCCGCGGACTGCCTCGCGTAGAAGCCCAGCACCTCTCGGGTGAAGAAATGGAGGTGGGCGTCACACAGAGTTTCCATGGGGGCCATGATAACCAGCCGGGGCATGAGAAACAATCATCAAAGAGGGTCTCTCCAATCGGGACAGGGGCGCGGGAAAAGGCGCGCCGGCGAGTCGATTCACTCCGGCTGTCCGCTGAAGGCCAGGTTGCGGAAGGGGGGCCAGGGGGTGTGAATGCTGAAGGGCTGCAGGTTGCGGTAACCCTGTTCCTGAAGGAGAGAAACCAGTTCGGTCGCGCTGCGGAGCTTGTGCGAGCGGCTGCCGCGCAGGATGGTGCGATTGATCGCACCCCAGGGATAGGGCCGGAACTCCCAGAGAACGATCCGGCCTCCCGGGCCCAGCAAGTCCCTCACCTGGGCCAGCACCAGGCGTAACTGCGGGTCGGTCAGGTACTTCACCACGTGGGAGAGCAGGACCACATCGAAACAGTGGCCGCGGAAGGGCATTTGTAGCGCACTGGCGACCAGAAAGTGGAGCGGCGGCCGTCGCGGATCCAGGTCCCTTCGGGCTCGCCGCACCATTTCGTAGGACAGGTCGATCCCGAAGTAGGGCTGTTTTGCGCAGACGCGACGTTGACTGGCCGTCAGGATCTTGCCCAGTCCCGAACCGACCTCCAGCACCCGATCCTCGGGTCGCAGGCCGCCGGCCCGGATGAAGCCGCCGGCGTAGACCGTGCCGCTCAGGCTGAAGACCGCCCGCCCCAGTTGGGAGAACAGGTCACCCTTTCCGATCCAACGGTCATAGAAGGCTTGCGCCCGAGTCTCCGATTCACTGAGACGGAGACCGTTCCCGGAACCACTGCCGGCGGGTTGAGGAGGCTGTTCCATAGGGGGGAGAGTGCGCCGCCGGGGGCGCTTTCGGGGAAAGCCTTTCGCAAACAAGGCCGCAAATTCTCTTACATTAGGCAGAAGAGTCCGTTTGCAGCAGCTCTGTCGCCAATAATTGGGAGTGTGTTTCGAAGACAGTCCTCGACCGCGTGCTGGCGCGCAGACGTTCAGTAGTGTTTCAGGTTGAGGTTGGCTGCGGCGATATCGGTCACATCCACGACGGCCGCGGCGTTGACTCCCATGGCGATGGCGATGGTCTCGCTGATTTCTTCCTTGGTAACGCCCAGCTTGATGGCCTTCTTGATGTGGCCCTCCAGGCAGCCCTGACACTTGGCCGTCAGCGAGGCGGAAATCGCGATGAGCTCCTTGGTCTTGCGGTCCAGACGGGATTCCTTGTAGGTCTCCGCGTAGAAATCGAAGTAGATCCTCTTCATGCGCGGAGCCAGCATGCTGTAGCTCTCGATCCTGCCAGCCGGCTCATTGGGATGAGACGGCGTGGGGGCGTCCTCCGAAGTCCGGTCGGTCTTCCTGTTCAAGTGCCAACTCCTTTGTGAGGGTGCGGGATGCCTTGGTCCGAGCCGAGGCAGAGTCCAAGGGTTCTTATAGCATCCAAGCCGTCGATTCCGAAACCCTTTCGGCGGCCTCTCATCCGGCAGAGGTGTCCCGGTGGAGGCCGGGTTGCCCCTTCCACCGCGCCGGAGTTGCATGACTATTGACAGGCAACCGGCAAATCCCGATAATTCCCTTTACCTGTTTGAGACCAGTTAAGGAATGCTCTTCGTCGGCAAGCCAGGGAAGGGCAATGCCAATGAAGTGTCGTTGGGAGGATATCATGGTAAAAGTCGCATCCTTGGTTCTAACACTGTTGCTGGGGTTGGGGTTGTCCCTCGATCCCTTGATGGCGGCACCGGCGCAGGCGGACCCGAACGCAAAGGCCCGGAAGGAATACGCCGTGCTGGATAAGGCGCTGAAGGCCAACGGTTGGAAGGCAAAGGCCGATGCGCTGAACGCGTTTGTCAGGGCCCACCCGGACTCGCAGTATAAGGACTACGCGCAAAAACAAGCCCTCAGCGCCACTCAGCAGTGGGTGGTGGAACTTTACCAGAAGAAGGACATGGCTGCGCTGGGCCGCGCGTCGGAGGAGTTGCTTCGACTGCTGCCGGGCGACGAAAGAGGACTGGGAGGAGCTCTGGAGGCCTATTACGCCACCAAGAACTACTCCAAGGCGGCCAGGTACGGCGAGCAGCTCTATGCCAAGAAGCCTACCCCGGGCCTCGCCGCCGCCTTGGCCGATTGCTACGACAAGCTAAAGGACGGCAATAAGTTCGGGACCTACGCCCGGATTGTGACCGAGGGGAAAAGCGACAAGGAGGCATTTCCCTACAACATCAAGCTCTTTGATCACTACGCCCGGCGCAGAAGTGTCGGCCGAGCGGCGGGCTACGCCCAAAAGATGCTGGCGGCTTACGAAGGCGCTGAACTGCCCCCCGGCTTTTCCGAGGAGAACTGGAACAACGTCAAGGGCCAGCTCTATGCAACCATTGGGCTGAATCACTTCAATCGAAAGCGGTGGCGCCCGGCGCTGGTCAATTACCGGAGCAGCTTGAGGTTCAAGCCCAGAGACTCCGCGGCCTACTACCACATGGGAATGAGCCAATGGCAACTGAAGGAGAACCGGGTGGCGATGAAGCTCCTGGCCCAAGCCGAGGGGCTCGGCGGCAACTACGGTAGCCGGGCCACAAAGGCCCTGGAGGCCCTCTTCAGAGCCGCCACCGGGGGGTCGCTGGACGGTCTCGACCGCATCAGGCAGGCCGCCATGGCAGAGTTGAAGTAGCCCCTTCTCCGGTCTCAGCCAACGATTCACAGCCGGGAGGGGAGCCTCTCCGGTTGTGAATCGCCCTCCCCCCTGCTCGCCCAGGCCTCCGCCGGGTTTTGAATCGACAGCCTTGGGGCTCCCCACCCCTCCATCGAGACGGTCATCGCAAACCACCACCATTGGGGCATGCCCCCGGCTACTCATCGGGAGAAGGTGTGGAAATCGGCATCGTCGGCTTTGGAAGGTTCGGTCAATTTGCCGCCCGGATCCTCGGCAGGGATTTCTCGGTGTCCGCCTACGACCCCAAGAGTTCCTCGGGGGATCCGGAGGTCTGCCGCGGCACCCTGCAGGAGGTAGCCCGTAAGCCCTGCCTGCTGCTTTGCGTCCCCATCTCCCAAATGGAGCGACTGTGCCGCCGCTTGGGGCCGTTGCTGGCGCCGGGCCAACTGGTCATGGACACCTGCTCCGTCAAGGAGGAGCCGCTTCGGCTCATGCTGGAACACTTCCCCGAGTCGGTCGAAGTGTTGGGGACCCATCCCCTCTTCGGACCGGAGACGGGACGGCACGGGATCGCCGGGTTGGAAGTGGTTCTCTGCCCGGGAAGGGGGGGGCGGGTCCCGAAAGTCAAACAGTACCTCGAGACCCTGGGGTTGAAGGCGACCCTGACCACGCCTACCGAACATGATCGAGCCATGGCCAGGACGCAAGCCCTGTTTCACTTCCTGGCTCAAGGATTTTCCCGGATGAAAGTGGACTCGGAATCCCTGGCCACGCCAGGCCCCGCCCAACTGTTCCGGGCTTTTCGGGATGTGCGGGGCGATTCCAGCCAGCTCTTTCTCGACCTGCAGCAGATGAATCGCTTTGCCTCCGCCCAGAGAAAAAAGCTCATCGACAGCCTGACTGCATTGGACAGGCGCCTCTCCAGGAGGCGGGGCTGAGCGGCGCCCCCCGGCTGTTCAGATCTTTCGTATCTCCTGCTGGATGGGGTCCCCGGTAACCACCAGCTCTTCCTCCCCCAGGTAAACGTTCAACTCGCTGCGGATTCCGAAATCCGGCAAGTAGACACCCGGCTCTATGGAAAAGCAGGTGCGCGGAATCAGGAGCCGTTCGTCCCTGGTTTCCAATCCATCCATGTTGGCTCCGTTGCCGTGGTCCGACTCCCCAATGCTGTGACCGGTCCGGTGGATGAAATACTCCCCGAACCCGGCCCGGGAGATCACCTGGCGGGCGACCTCGTCGACTTCCCATCCCCGTACGGCGGTCCGCCGGCTGGTCCCGGCACGCACGAACTCGAGGGTGCGGTCCCGCGCTTCCCGAACAATGTCCCAGACCCGGACGACCTTTGCGGGGAGCGACTCTCCCAGGAAGGCAACCCAGGTGTAGTCGGCGTAGACGGCCTGCGAGGTGGAAAGCTTGGCCCAGAAATCGATGAGCAGCAGGTCCCCCGTCCGGATGGGTGCCGAAGCCCCGGCCCGTGGCTCATAGTGAGGGTTCCCGCTGTTTTGGTTGACGGCCACAATGGGAGGGGAAGAGGACTCCAGGCCCCGTTCCCGGTACCTTTGGCACATGCTCTGTTGCAACTGGTGCTCGTTGAGAGGAACGCGGTTGCGGCTGGCCTCCCCCACCTGTTGGAAGGTCTCGAACAAGACTTCCATCAGCAGACGACTGGCCTGGAGGTGGGTCTGGAGCTGCTGCCGGCTCCAGCGAGCCTCGAAGTATTGGACCAGATCGGCCGAGGAAACCACCGTCTTGCCGAGACTTCGAACCAGCTCCAGGGTGCCGGCGTCCACCCTGGAAACGTAGGGAATGTAGCAATGGGGAGAATACTCCATGGCTACCCGTGTGCTTCCCTGCAGCAGACGTTCCAGACCCGTCTGCATCTCCTCCCAACTGCTGAAGAGCACGGTGGGCGCAGGCAGTTGCTCGAACCCTTGACGCTCGATACGGTGGCAAAGCAAGGTCACGGGGCCGCGGGAAGGGATCCAGCAGAACCAACGTCTGGTCAGCAGGGCATCCTGAAGCCCCAGCAGCTTTCGGGCAATCGGATTGAGGCCTTGAAAATCGTAAAGCAGCCATCCATCCATCTTCATGGCCGTTAACTGCTCTTGAACTTCCTGGATATCGAGGGTCATGACGTCGTCTGCTCCTTGTTGATCCTGGTCTGTATTTCTCGCCGGGTCGCTGGATACAGTACTATTCCACCCGCCCGACCCCTACGGCAATGGGCTTGACAAACCTGAAGGCCCAAGACTATCGTTCAGCCGCTCGCCCCAAGGCCAGGGACCGGGCCAAACGGTTCCCGGCGGGGCTGAAGTGGAATTATATGACGAGTTTCCGGTTTACCCGCAGCATTGGATTGCGGCGACGGTAACGAGACTATCGAGGGAGTAGGCAGTCATGGCAGATACGGAAAGGATGCTGTTCACCAGTGAGGCCGTTTCGGAAGGACATCCCGACAAGGTTGCGGATCAGGTTTCCGACGCTATCGTCGATGCCTACATCGCCGCCGATCCGGAGTCGCGAGTCGCCTGCGAGACGCTGGTGACCACCGACTATTGCCTGGTTGCGGGGGAAGTGACCTCCAAGGCCAAAGACTCGGTCGACGTCGAGAGCGTCGTCAGAGACACCATTCGGGACATCGGCTACCTGGAAGGTGGAGTTGGTTTCGACTATGGGAGCTGTCGGGTAGACGTCAGGATCGATCCCCAGTCGGAGGACATCTCTCAAGGTGTCACCGAGGGCACGGGGCTTTTCAAGGAGCAGGGGGCCGGGGACCAGGGCATGATGTTCGGCTACGCCTGTGACGAGACTCCCGAACTCATGCCGACCCCTATCGTTCTGGCGCAGAAGCTGGTCGAGGAACTGGCCAGGCTGCGTAAAATCGGAGCGCTGGACTATATCCGGCCCGACAGCAAGAGCCAGGTGACGGTGGAATATGCGGACGGCAAGCCGGCGCGCATCGATACGCTGGTCATCTCGACCCAGCATCAGGAAAGCGCTGCTCACCGCCGGATCTATGAAGATGTCCTGGAACAGGTTGTGGGCCCCGTCGTCCCTGCCGGCCTGCTGGACGATCGGACCCGGTACTATGTCAATCCCACGGGAAAATTTGTCCGCGGAGGGCCCCAGGGGGATACGGGATTGACGGGCCGCAAGATCATCGTGGACACCTACGGGGGCTGGGCTCGTCACGGCGGCGGGGCATTTTCGGGGAAGGACCCATCCAAGGTGGATCGCAGCGCCGCCTACGCGGCTCGTTATGTGGCCAAGAACATCGTGGCGGCGGGCCTGGCGGCGAAATGCGAGGTGCAGCTCGCTTATGCCATCGGTGTTGCGCGTCCCGTTTCGATTCTGGTCGACACCTTCGGCACCGGCAAGCTGAGCGGCGAGGAGCTGGTGGGGGTGGTTCGAGAGGTCTTCGATCTTCGCCCCAAGGGAATCATCGACGCGCTCTCGCTGAAGCGCCCGATATTCAGGGCCACGGCCGCCTACGGCCACTTCGGGAGGCCTGTCGGCGCGGACGGTTCGTTCAGTTGGGAGAAGACCGATCGGGCCGAAGCCTTGGGCCGGCTCGCCCGGGCAGCCGCATCCAGCGCGAGCTGATTTGAAACAAAAGGAAAAAGAAAAAGAGCTATCCACGAAGGGCCACGAAGGACGACGAAGGGCCACGAAGGCGTTGGGGTTAACCGCGACGGGGTACCAAGGTCGCGACGGGATGGTCGATTTCTGATTGTTTCACTCTCCAGCCTATTACAATATTCAGTAGCGGGACCTTTGCTGGGAATGGCCACAAAAGGCACAAGAAACACAAAAAGAGCAGAACACTGAAAGCCTGCAAGGCGTTGACTCTCGAACATGTCGCACAAGTTCCGCGCTATCTGCCTACATCCGGTCAACGCGACGCCATGGGGATCAACCTCGGATCGTCAAGACTCGAAATCAAGAAATTCGTTTTGTGACTTTTGTGCTTTTTGTGGTGAACTCCCATTTTTCACCAGGTCGCACCCGATATTGGAAAATGGTATGGGCTGCATGCTCCGGCAGGAGAGTTTTCACTCCCTTGAGTGCGGCCATCACTTTTTCTTCGCCAACAATTCCCAAATTCGGCTCCCAAGTTCATCAATCCCTAAGAGCTCACTTCCCCGGTGAGACAGGTGGGCCCGCCCGTCCGGCTGACCCACCTGTGCTAAGATGCCAGCGGTTTCGCCCGCAAACCCCTGATCGGCAGCACCGAACCCTGCAGTCCCCGCGGCGGGCTGCCTGGAAGACGCATACTCCATGAATTCCCTGGAGACTGAACCCTCCCCTGCCGGCTCGGGGAAACCGGACCAGAAGGAATTGGAGGAAGAGATTCTCGGGGTCCTTCGTTCTTTCCTGGCTGAACTGGGGTCTCACCGGGCCCTGCGTCACCTCTCGCCGAGGGCTTCGCTGGAGCGTGAGCTGGGACTGGCCAGCCTGGAACGGGTGGAGCTGCTGCTGCGACTTGAAAGAGAGCTCTCTCTCAAGTTGCCGGACCAACTCCTTGCCGGGGCCGAAACAGTCCGGGACCTGGTCCGGGCGGTGACGACGGCCAGGCCTCGGGCCGAAATCTCGGCATCGCCCTCCCCCCCCACTGACTCCACCGACCCCCTCCTGATTCAGCAGACGTTGGAAGGCCGTCCGCGGCCGGGAGGCGTGGATGCCTGGAACCGCGACGGCGGTTGGCCCTCCACCCTGGAGGAAGCTCTCTTCCATTTTGCCGAGAGCGCCCCGGAGCGGGTCCACATTCAATTGCGGCTGGAGAATGGGGAGATGCATCCGATCACCTATGCCGGCCTGCTCTCGGACAGTGCTGCGGTGGCGGCGGCCCTCCGGCAGCGGGCGGGTGTGCAACCTGGGGACCGGGTTGCGCTCATGCTCCCCACCGCCCCCGAATTCTTCCCGGTTTTTTTCGGCGCCATCCTGGCCGGCGCCGTTCCGGTGCCCCTATATCCCCCCTGGCGGGCCAACCGCATCGAGGAATACGCCCAGCGTCAGGCCAAGATACTGGCCGATGCCGGGGCACGGCTGCTGGTGACCTTTCAGGAGGTCGGGTCCTTGGCGCGGCTGTTGCGCGGCCAGGTGCCGGGCCTGGAAAAGGTGGTGACTCCCGAAAGCCTGGGCAAGGCCTCCGGGACCGTGGTGCGGCCCCTGCCCCAGGATATCGCCTTCATTCAGTACACCTCGGGGAGCACCGGGGACCCCAAGGGAGTGGTCTTGACCCATTCCAATCTGATTGCCAATATTCGGGCCATCGCGGCGGCGCTGAAGATCGACTCAAGGGACGTGGGGGTGAGCTGGCTTCCCCTTTACCACGACATGGGCCTGATCGGAGCCTGGCTCTCCTGCCTCTATCTGGGCGTTCCTATCGTGATCCTGTCGCCCCAGGCGTTTTTGACCCGCCCGGAGCGCTGGCTGTGGGCCATACACCGCTATCGCGCCACTCTCTCGGCCGCGCCCAACTTCGCCTACGAGCTCTGCATGCGGCGGGTCGACGCTCAGGACCTGGAGGGACTGGACGTTTCCTGTTTGCGGGCGACGCTGAACGGCGCCGAGCCGGTTCAACCCGAGACCCTGGAGGGGTTTTCACGGCGGTTTCAGCCCTATGGCTTCCGCCCGGAAACCCTGCTGCCGGTATATGGCCTGGCCGAGTCTTCGCTGGCGGTGACCATCCCGCCCCTGAGCCGAAGGGCTCGTCTGGACCCCATCGACAGGGCCCTTTTTGAAAGGACCGGACGGGCGAAGCCCGCCTCCGGTCAAGCCGTGAAGCCGCTGACCTTTGTCTCGGCCGGCCGGCCTTTGTCCGGACACCAGGTAAGAATCGTCAGTAGTGCCGGAGATCCGCTTCCCGACCGCACCCAGGGCCACATTCAGTGTCGCGGGCCCTCCGTCATGCAGGGTTACTTCGGAAGAGCCGAGGCCACTGCCGAGGTTTTTCAGGACGACTGGTTGAAGACGGGTGACCTGGGCTACCTGGCGGATGGAGAACTCTTCGTAACCGGGCGGGTAAAAGACATCATCATCCAGGGGGGGCGAAATCTCTACCCCCAGGAACTGGAGCATATCGCGGGGGATGTCCAGGGCGTTCGGCGTGGCTGCGTGGCTGCATTCGGAGTCAGTGGAAGACGGATGGCGGGCGAGCGCCTGGTGCTGGTGGCCGAAACGCGTCGAACCGGACCCGAGGAGAAAGAGAGGCTGGCTGCGGCCATCAGGGAGAGGATGGACTCCGAATTGGGAATCCCTCTTGACGAGGTTGTGCTGGTTCCCCCCCAAAGCGTCCCCAAGACCTCCAGCGGCAAGATCCGAAGGGACAGCTGTCGCCGCCTCTACCTGCAAGGCAAGCTCGATTCCCCGAGTTCGGCGGTTTGGTTGCAGGTGGCTCGACTGGCTCTCCGGAGCCTGCGACAGCGGAGCCGCCGGGCAATCGGGGCCGCGGGGCGGTGGGTCTATGGCAGCTACGTCTGGATGGTCCTGGTTGCGGTCGGCCTTCCCTGCTGGGTGTTGCTGCTGTTGACGCCCGCGCGAGCCGGACCTCGTGCCGGCCCGGCCCTGCTCAGAAGGATCTCGCGGATCACTCTCCGATTGGGGGGGCTGCGGCCGGTGGTGGCCGGCCTGGAGCACCTGCCGGCGGTCGACCGTTCGGGCAAGCAGCGGTTGCTGATCATTTCCAACCACGCCAGCTATCTGGATATCCTGGTGTTGGTGGCGGCCCTGCCCTTCGACTTTTGCTTTGTGGCCAAGCGGGAGGCCGCCTCCTGGCCCTTCGTGGGCACCTTCATTCGTCGGTCCGATTACCTCACCGTCGACCGCGAACACGTGCCCGAGGCGGTTCAGGACAGCCGCCGAATCGAGGAGAGGTTGCTGAACGGAACCCCGATCCACTTGTTCCCTGAAGGCACCTTCACTCATGCCAGTGGACTGAGGCCCTTTCAGATGGGAGCCTTCAAGTTGGCGGCCGATACGGGATCCCTCCTGCTGCCGGTGACTCTTCACGGAACGCGGCAGGTGCTCCGCGACGGCCGGTTGCTGCCCTCGCCAGCCCCCCTCCGGGTGGTTGTCAGTCCGGCCATCCAGCCAAGAGGACAGGGGTGGCCGGAAATGATCCGATTGAGGGATGCAGCCTACGCCGAGGTCTTGAAACACTGCGGTGAGGAGCCCCTGGACCTCGTGCTGGCGGGGCCGCCCAGGGCCGGGAGCGAGTGAGCCGGGCATGAGTCCCGGAGGCCGCCCCGCCCCTGGCCGTTCGCCGGGGAGGGATTCGGCGGCCTCGCCCAGGAAACGCCATGATTCCCCTGAAAGACATCAACCGAACCCGGACCTTTCCGGCGGTCACGCTGCTGCTGATTGCCGTCAATGCGGGCATGTTCGTCTACCAGTTGTCCCTGGGCTCCGGGCCGGTGCTGACAGGGTTCTTCTACCGGTTCGGACTGGTTCCCGGGGCGATGTTCAGTTTCGGCTACTGGCAGGAAGTCGGGCTCCTGCCGGGCCTGGCTCCCCTCTTAACCTCCATGTTCCTGCATGCCGGCTGGATGCATTTTCTGGGCAACATGCTTTACCTGTGGGTGTTCGGAGACAACGTCGAGGAATGGCTGGGATCGGTGCGCTTTCTGCTTTTCTACCTGGTTTGCGGGCTCCTGGCGGCCCTGCTGCAGATTGCGGTGCATCCCGGCTCGCGCATTCCCATGATCGGCGCCAGTGGCGCCATCTCCGGGGTGCTGGCCGCCTACCTGGTGCTGTTCCCCGGAGCCCGGATTCTCACCTTCGTCCCCATCCTGTTCTTCTTTTACCTGGTGCGGCTGCCGGCCCTGATTTTCCTGGGGCTGTGGTTTCTGCTGCAATTCTTCAACGGCGCCCTTTCCCTGGCGAGCGGGGATCTCTCCATGGGAGGCACGGCCTGGTGGGCCCATATCGGCGGATTCGTCGCCGGCCTGGTCCTGATCCTGAAACATCGCAAGTCACGGCGGCGACGGGCAGTCTATTACTGAAATGCGCGCTGACGATCCTCTGATTCTCACCATTGACGCCGGGAGTTCCTCGGTTCGAGCCACCCTCCATGACCATTGCGGCCGGGCTGTGCCCGGTCTGGAGGCTCGAAGGCCCTACCAGTTCGCAACCACCCCGGATGGCGGCGTGGAAGTGGGCGCCGATGCCCTGTTCAAGCTGGTGGTGGAGGTGATCGACCAGATCCTGGCCCGAAGCGGCCGCCGCCGTGCGGGGATTGCAGCCGTTGCCATGTCCACCTTCTGGCACAACCTGGTGGGGGTGGATGCCAAGGGTCGGGCATCGACCCCGGTTTACTCCTGGGCCGATACCCGCAGCGCGGCTGCCACGGAGGAGCTTCGCAGCCGCGTGGAGGAAAGCCGGTACCACGCTCGCACCGGCTGTCCGCTCCATCCCAGTTACCTGCCGGCCAAGCTACTGTGGCTGTATCGGTCCCATCCGGAGCGGTTTGGCGGGGCCACCCGTTGGATGTCGTTTGGGGAATATGCCTATTTGAAACTGTTTGGCGTCAGCCGCTGCAGCCTTTCCATGGCGTCGGGGACGGGACTTCTGGATCAGGACCGCCTGGAGTGGGACGAGGGGATACTGCAGGTCCTGCCGCTGGAGCGGAACCAGCTTTCCCCCCTCATCGACCTGGACACTCCGCTGTCGGGTCTGGGACAAGCGTTCGCCGGCCGCTGGCCCGACTTGAGTCGAATTCCCTGGGTCGCAGCCGTTGGAGACGGGGCCTGCAGCAACGTGGGCAGCGGCTGTTGCACCCCCGATCGCCTGGCCCTGATGGTAGGCACTTCGGGCGCCATGAGAGTCATGGGGAAGACCCAACAGCCTTCGGTCCCCCGGGGGTTGTGGTGCTATCGGGCCAATCGGAGCCGCTTCGTCATGGGAGGATCTCTCAGCAACGGCGGCCTCCTCTTCGAATGGATGACCGAGACGCTGCGGCTGGACAGGGACCCGGAGGCTGTCGAGCGCCAACTGGCGGACCTGGCGCCGGATTCCCATGGACTGACACTTCTCCCCTTTCTGGCCGGAGAACGCAGCCCGGGTTGGCAGTCAAAAGCCCGGGCAGCCGTCACGGGCCTGAGTTTGCACACCCGTCCCATTGAAATCCTGCGGGCTTCGCTGGAATCGGTGGCCTACCGTTTTGCCAAGATCGCTCGGCTGCTGGAGCCGGTGGTCCCGCAGGATCGAGAGATCGTGGCTTCCGGCGGGGCGCTTCTGCAATCGCCTGTCTGGATGCAGATCATGGCGGACGTGTTGGGCCAGCCGGTGGTGGCTTCCGCGGTGAAGGAGGCCTCGAGCCGGGGCGCCGCCTTGCTGGCCCTGGAAGCCTTGGGTTATCTCGGCAGCATTGAGAAGGCGGAGACCCCTCTGGGGCCGCGGTTCCATCCCTGCAGCGATCGGCATCAACGATACCGGAAGGCGCTGGAACGCCATGATCGGCTCTATGGAGTGCTGATTCCCGAGCCCGCATTTCTCGCCGGAGGGTGTGATCCTGGCTAGCGGTTTTTGATTGTGTCGGAGGGGCGCGGGGATTAGAGTCTGGTGTCGGTGGAACTGAGGGCTCGAGGTCCCCGAAACTCACTGCAGGAGGTTTCAATGGGCAACCGGAAACTGGGCGGGAAGGGCACGAGTCCGCTCCTGGACTTGCAGCAACTGGGTCAGAGTGTCTGGTGCGACACGATTAGCCGATCCCTGCTGGATTCGGGCGAGTTGCGGCGGCTGATTGCCGAGGATGGCCTGCGCGGAGTGACGTCCAACCCTTCCATCTTCGAGAAGGCCATCGACGGCGGCACCGAGTACGACCGGGAGATCCGCACCATGGCCCGGGCCGGCTTCTCCGCCGCCCGGATCTACGAAGTGCTGGCCATCCAGGATATTCAGGGCGCGGCCGATCAGTTCAGGGCTCTTTTCGAAACGACCGGGGGCGGGGACGGCTACGTCAGCCTGGAGGTCTCGCCCCACCTGGCCTACCGGACCCGGGAAACCGTGGAGGAAGCCCGTCGCCTGTGGAAAGCCGTGGCCAGGCCCAACGTGATGATCAAGGTTCCCGCGACCCCGGCCGGAATGCCCGCCATCCGTCAGCTGCTGGGAGAGGGAATCAACGTCAACGTCACCCTGATGTTTTCCATGGAACACTACCTGCAGGTGGCCGAGGCCTACCTGCAGGGGATCGAGACCCTGGTGGCCTCCGGCCGAACCGCCCCGGCAGCCTCGGTGGCCAGCTTCTTTGTCAGCCGGGTTGACTCCGTGGTCGACAAGCTGCTGCAGGAAATGGAGTCGGCAGCCGGCGGCGCCGCGGAGAGAGAACGCTGCCGAACGCTGCAGGGTCGCGCCGCTGTTGCCAATGCGCGCCTGGTTTATCAGAAATTCAGGGAGATCTTCGGCGGAAGCCGCTTCCTCGGTCTCGAGCGACAAGGGTTCCGGGTGCAGCGCCCGCTGTGGGCCAGCACCAGCACCAAGAATCCCCGCTACCGGGACGTGCTCTACGTGGAAACGCTGATCGGCTCCGACACGGTGAACACCATGCCCTTGTCCACCCTTGCGGCCTTCCGGGATCACGGGGTGGTGAGAGCCACCCTGGAAGAGGACCTTGAGGCTGCCCGCCGGACTTTTGTCCAGCTGCGGGAGTTGGGAATCGACATGGACGCGGTGACCCTCAAGTTGCAGGAAGCGGGCGTCAAGCTGTTCGCCGACGCCTTTGACCGGCTGCTGGCCTCCATCCGGAGCAAACAGCAAGCGGTCCTCAGCGCCTGAGGTTTCAGCGGTTCGCGTCAGGTCACGGAAGGGACCGGTTTCTGGTTTGCAATTCTGGAGATTCTGCTCCAGGAGAGTCCTTCTCGATGGAGCAGAACGAATCCGAGCAGCAGGATCGGAACCATTGAGACCAGGTAACAGCCGTTGCTGATGCCGGCGGCCTGTGAGGTCGGATCCTGGGTTGAGAGGAAAGGCGCAAAGAAGTGGGTCAGGGCCAGTTGCATGAAAAACTGGAACCCGCCCACCCCTCCCGGCGTGGGAATGGCGACCCCCGCAACCGTAATCACCGTTAGCAGAAGCGCGCCCGCCAGAGGGAAGTCGGGCAGGTAGGCCCTGGCCAGAAACCAGAGCTGCAAGGTAATGGTGATCCAGATAGCCAGGGAGAGCACCGCAACTTCAACCCGTTCCCCGTCCTTTCGCAGCGCCCGGAAGCCATCCCCAATGGAAACGATGATGCGGGAAAGCCGCCCCGGAATCCTTCCGGTCCAGTCCCGACGCCCGGCAAGGTAGACTAGGGCCAGCAATGCCAGGGCCAGGATGGGGCCCCCGATCAACGAAAATCTCTGGATGGCCAGCATGATTTCGTGGCCCCGCTCGGAATTGGGCGGGTGCTGACCGGAGAAAAGAGCCAGGTAGACCGCAAAGATCCCGATCACGGTGATGAGGTCCAGAATCCGCTCCAGCAGAGAGGTGGCGATGACCGAGGCGGCCGGTATTTTTTCCTTTCTGGCCAGCACCACCGAGGCCACCACCTCGCCGGCGCGCGGGGGGATCAGATTGATGACGTACTTGGCAACCGTCAGGGAAAAGAGGCCCTGGTAGGCCAGGGGATGCTTGACGGGGGACAGCAGCACTCCCCACCTCCAGGCACGCAGTCCCATGTGCAGCAGGGTCATCCCCAGGCCGGCCAGCAGAAAGGCCGGCCGTCCCTGCAACATCACTCTCCAGGACTGCGCCCAGTCGGGAACGCTGAAATAGATCAGCGAGCCAACCAGAAGCGTCAGGCTCAGGCTGACGGCCCAGGGGAGCAGGGCTTTCATCGAGGTCGATTCCGGGTCCGGAAGCATCCGGAGTAGTGGGCCCTGAGATTGCCGCTGCAGGAGGCCGCTTTGGGGACGGGTGTCGCCGTGCCGGCGGGGGTGAGGCACCGCGGCGCAGCAACCCTACCACGCCCGGGAGGACATCACAAGCCGAGGAAAATCCGCACGATTCCCTGTGGTATACTCGCGCTCCGACCGAGGAGGGGAAAGCAGTGAATTCCGGGCCCGCAAGTCTCGCCGGGCCCGGAATCCTGGTCCGGGCGGGCAGGCTGCCGGGGGGAAATGAGTCAGCTTAGTCGACTGAAAACCAGGATGGCGGAGGTTTCCGATCTCAAGGCGGCTGCCGCGCTGCTGAGTTGGGACCAGCAGACCTACATGCCGAGCGGCGGGGCAGCGGCGCGAGCCGAACAGATCGCTACCCTGGAGAAGCTCGCCCATGGACGCTTCGTCTCCGAGGAGGTGGATTCCTGGCTGGAAGACGCGGCTTCCGAGACCCGGGCCCTGAGCTACGATTCGGACGACGCCAGCCTGGTTCGACTGACCCGGCGGGACTACGACAAGGCTCGCAGCATTCCGCCATCGCTGGTGGAGGAGTTGGCGCGGCGGACCTCGTTGGGGATGGAAGTCTGGGTGAAGGCCCGAGGCCGGTCCGACTTCGGCCTGTTTCGAAGCACGCTGCAGACCCTGGTGGATCTCCAGCGAGAGCTGGCCGACTGCCTGGGATATCGGGAGAGACGATACGACGCGCTTCTCGACCAGTACGAGCCGGGCATGCGATCGGCGGAACTGGACCGGCTCTTTGCCGACTTGAAGGGCGGGTTGGTTCCGCTGGTGCAGGACATCTCCCAAAAGCTGGAGAGCGTCCAGGATGAAGTCTTGCGCCAGAGCTTCCCTATTGAAAAGCAGACGACCTTTGGCCTGGAGATGGCGCAGGAGATGGGCTTCGATTTCACTGGCGGACGCCAGGACCAGTCGGTCCATCCCTTCTGCACCTCTTTTTCCAACCGGGACGTTCGCATCACCACCCGATTTGACGAGAGGTTCCTCCCTTCGGCCCTGTTCGGCACGCTCCACGAAACGGGCCACGCCCTCTACGAACAGGGCGTGAGCCCCGCCCTGGAGCGCACCCCCCTGAGCAGCGGCACCTCCCTGGGCATTCATGAGTCCCAGTCCCGGTTGTGGGAAAATCTGGTGGGCCGGAGCCGAGGGTTCTGGAAATTCGCCTACCCGCGGCTTCAGCGCACCTTTCCTCGGCAGCTGGCCGGCTGCTCGCCGGAAGCCTTCTATCGGGCCATCAATCGTGTCGAGCCTTCGCTCATTCGGGTGGAGGCCGACGAAGTGACCTACAATCTGCACATCATGCTGCGGTACGAGCTGGAAGCCCAACTGGTCGAGGACAGCCTGCCGGTGGCGGACCTGCCGGAGGCCTGGAACGGCAAGATGCGAGACTATCTGGGGATCACTCCGCCCAACGATGCTCTGGGGGTGCTCCAGGATGTGCATTGGTCCCACGGCCTTTTCGGTTATTTCCCCACCTATTCCCTGGGGAATCTGATATCGGTGCAGTTGTACGATCGCGCCAGGCGGGAGGTACCCAGCATCCCGGAGGACATCGAACGCGGAGAGTTTTCGCCGCTGCTAAGCTGGTTGAGAGAGAGCGTCCATCGCCATGGCCGCAAATTCATGCCCGCCGAGCTGGTCCATCGGGTTACGGGCGAGGAACTGAGGGCCGAGCCCTTCGTGAGCTACCTGAAGGCCAAGTACGGAGAGATCTACTCCTGAGCCGCCACCCGGGCCGGAGGAACGCCCGACGCGGCCGGGCCGGGACCCCAACCGGAGTCGAGGAAGAGCGCCAAGATGAAGCAGCCCGATTCGAGCCCCATCCGTCATGACTGGAGCCTGGAAGAAATCGAGGGTATCTACACCTTGCCCTTTCCCGAGTTGATCTTTCGCGCCCAGAGCCTGCACCGCCGGCACCACTGCGCCGAGGAGGTGCAGGGGTGTTCGCTTCTCAGCATCAAGACCGGGGGGTGCCCGGAAGACTGCGGCTACTGCCCGCAATCGGCCCGTTACGATACGGAGGTTGCCGGCCAGAAGCTGTTGAACCCGGAGCAGGTGCTGGAGTCTGCACGGGAGGCGCGCCGGCAGGGCGCAACCCGTTTTTGCATGGGGGCGGCCTGGCGCCAGGCTCCTGAAGGTGAGGAGTTCGACAACGTGTTGGCCATGGTGCGCGGCGTCAGGGAGTTGAGCATGGAGGCCTGCTGCACCCTGGGGATGTTGTCGCAGCCCCAGGCCGAGGCGCTGGCTGCGGCGGGCCTGACGGCCTATAACCACAACCTGGACACCTCGCCCGAATTCTACGGTCGAATCATCACCACCCGAACCTACCGGGATCGTCTGGAAACCCTGGAGCGGGTGCGAGACGCCGGCATCAGTGTCTGCTGCGGCGGGATTATCGGGATGGGGGAAAGCCCCCGGGACCGCTGGCGTCTGCTGGAAGAGTTGGCCACCCAGGATCCCCACCCGGAGAGCGTGCCCATCAATCTGCTGGTTCGGGTGGAAGGGACCCCGCTGGCGGATCGGGAAGCCGTGGATCCTTTCGAAATGGTCCGCATGATCGCAACCGCCCGGATCCTGATGCCGGAGGCCATGGTGCGCTTGAGCGCCGGCCGCCTGTCGCTTTCGGATGAAGCCCAGGCGCTTTGCCTGCTTGCCGGCGCCAATTCCGTCTTCATGGGGGAACGCTTGCTGACCACTCCCAACCCCCAGGCCGACCTGGACCGCGATCTGCTGGAACGCATGGGGATGCGGCTTCGGGCGGCCGAGATCCCAGTGGGGGCCGGTCGCCAGGACCTGCCAGAGAACTGAGGGCGCCTTCCGAAGCAGCCTCCTGCAAAGGGTCCGATAGTCGAATAGCAGCACTTCGACCCCGCCCTGCAAGTCCCGCAGGATTCCCCTGGCCTGCACCGGGGCTGTGCTATAATCCCGGCCTGCTATCCCTGCTCCCTACCTCCGATCTCCCCGTCGGTTTCCAACATGTCTCTGCGGAAGATTCTGGCCTTGGAGGATCTGCTGGCGCAACGGGATCGTTTGCGGCAGCAGAACAAACGGACGGTCTTCACCAACGGATGCTTCGATCTGCTCCACCCCGGCCATATCGACACCCTGAGGCACGCCCGGCAAATGGGAGATGTCCTGATTGTCGGTGTCAACAGCGATCGTTCGGTCAGAGAGCTGAAGGGCGCCATGCGGCCCATCCTGACCCAGGATGAACGGACCCGCCTGGTCTCGGGGCTTGACAGCGTCGACTACGTTACGGTCTTCGACGAGGATACGCCCCAGCGGCTGATCGCGGCTTTGCTTCCCGACGTGCTGGTCAAGGGAGGCGACTGGACGGTGGAAACCATCGTGGGACGGCAGGAAGTGGAGGCAGCCGGCGGCAGGGTGGTTCCCCTGCCCTACCTGGAGGGGCAGTCCTCCACGGCAATCATTGAGCGCATTCTTCGCCGCTACGGCCGGCAGGCTTAGCGGGGTTGGCCCGGTGGCCAAGCCCCGGGCCTTCCGAACTTGTTTCCCGATCGGTGTGGCTACCCAACATCTGCTTACCCAACTGGCGCAGGACCCGCTCCTCCAGTCGATTCCCCGTCAGGTCGATTCCACGCCCTGCCGGATCACCCTGTCCGGCATCACCCCGTCCGCAAAACCCGCCTACCTGGCTCTGCTGCATCGAATCCTGAAGCGCCCCATTCTGTTCCTCAGCGCCGGCGTGCCTGACCTGGAAGCCATGGCCGCCACCACGGCCTTCTATCATCGCAGCCTCTCCGGGAACCCGGGGGAGCGGGTATCCACCTTTCCCGCACTGGAGCCGGGGCCCTATAGCGGTCTGTCTCCCCATGCCGAGGCGGTGGAGCAGCGCACCCTGGCCCTCTGGAAGATCCACCGGCAAGACCTGGATATTCTGCTCTGCGGCCCTACGGCCCTGTTGGCTCGATTGCCGGAGTTTCTCCCCGACTTCCGGCAGGTTCCCGAACTGGCTCTGGGCAGAGAGATCTCCCTGGAGGGGCTGATCGCCTACCTGAAACGGGCGGGGTACGTCAAGGAAGAGCCGGTGACCGGTGTGGGGACCTTCTCCCGCCGGGGAGGGATTCTGGATGTCTATCCCCCGGGCAGCCCCAACCCCGCCCGTATCGAGTTCTTCGGAGATGAGATCGAATCGCTCCGCGAGTTTTCCGTCAGTTCGCAACGGTCGGTGGGGGGGCTCGAGAGCGTGACTCCCGTTCCAATGAGAGAGGCCTTTGTGGATCCCGGGGCTCTGCGGGAGTGGAGCCGGGCGGCTTCCGAGAGATGGTCTCCCGGGGACTATCCGGCCTTCTTCGAGACCCAGCTCGTGCAGGCAAGCCGGGGGGAGCACTTCCAGGGTTTCGAGTTCCTGCACGGGCTGACGCTTCCGCTGCAGATGCCGTTTCTGGACTTCGCGGGCGATTTCGTGGTGGTGAGAGATGAGCCGGACGAGCTGGAGGAGGGGCTGCGCCACTGGTGGGCGGAAATGGCCGGGGACCGGGAGGCGCTCAGCCGGCGCGGGTGGCCCAGCTTGAATCCGGAAGACCTGTTTCTTTCCCTGGCCGAGGTCGGGGAACGGCTGGAGGGCCGTCCGGTCATCGACCTGCAGCAACTGGGAACCGCCCCCGGCCAGCCGCCGGATCTCTCCCTTGCCTCGTCCCCCTCCGCGGGCAAGACGGCTGACGGAGCGGTCGATTCAGGGTCTCCAGCGGCCGCCGATCCACCCCCAATCCACATTGACTGCCACACGGCCACCCTCCGAAAGTACCACGGCGATATCGCAAGCCTGGCACGGGACCTGCGCCAGTGGCTGGAAGCCGGCGTTCGACTGCTGTTCGCGCAGTCTTCCCTGGGAAGGGCCGAGCGCCTGGCGGAAATGCTGCGGGAATACGATCTCCCTGTCGTTTCCGATTTCGGTGCCAAGGACCGACCGGCCGATGGGACACCTGCCCGAATCACCGTGGTGGTCGGCCACGTCCTGGAAGGATTCCGCCACCGCTCCTCCGGGATCAGCGTCTTCGGGGACGAGGATGTCTTCGATGAAGTGGAGTACCTCTCCCACCCGGCCCCATCCAGGTCCAGAAGCGGGACCTTCGTATCGGACTTCCGCGAGCTGAGTCCGGGGGACTACCTGGTGCACGTCGACCACGGTATCGGCCGCTACCGGGGGCTCAAGCAGATCGACCGCGATGGAGTGAACCAGGAGTTCATGATCCTGGAGTATTTCGACGAAGCCCGGCTTTACGTCCCTCTGGAGCGGATGGACCTGGTTCAAAAGCACAGCAGCGGCGAAAGCGCCCACCCTCCCCTGGACAAGCTGGGAGGAGTGAGCTGGAAACGAGCCAAGGCCCGCGCCCGCAAGTCCATCCGGGACATGGCCGAGGAACTGCTCGATCTCTATGCCCGGAGAAGGATCGCGCCGGGATACCGCTTTGCCGCCAACAGCCACTGGCATCAGGAATTCGAAGATGCTTTCGAGTTCACCGAGACCCCGGATCAAAGGGAGGCCATTCGAGACCTCTACCGGGACATGGAATTGAGCAGCCCCATGGACCGGCTGCTCTGTGGAGACGTGGGCTTCGGCAAGACCGAGGTGGCCATGCGCGCGGCCTTCAAGGCCGCCTTCGACGGCAAGCAGTCGGCAGTCCTGGCGCCTACGACCATCCTGGTTTACCAGCACTACCTGCGCTTCAGGCAGCGCTTTACCGCGTTTCCCATCACCATTGAGATGTTGAGCCGATTCCGGAGCCCCAGGGAACAGAAGGCCATCCTGGAGCGGGTGGCCACCGGCAAGGTCGACATCCTCATCGGCACCCATCGCATGCTTTCCAAGGACATCCGGTTTCGGGACCTGGGCCTGTTGGTCGTGGACGAGGAGCAGCGCTTCGGGGTGGCTCACAAGGAGAGGCTGAGGCAGTTGAAGAAGAACGTCGACACCCTCACCATGACGGCCACCCCCATTCCGAGAACATTGCACATGTCGTTGACGGGCATCCGGGACATGTCGGTGATCGAGACTCCACCCCGGGATCGCCTGGCCATACAGACCGCGGTGCTGCCCTTCAGTCGCCAGGTCATCCAAAACGCCATCAGAAACGAACTGGAACGCCAGGGACAGGTCTTTTTTGTCCACAACCAGGTGGAGACCATCGATTCCATTGCCGCAATGCTCGGGGAAATCTGCCCTGAAGCCCGACTGCTGGTAGCTCACGGCCAGATGAAGGAGAAGGATCTGGAAACCACCCTGCTGAAGTTCCTGAGGCACGAGTCCGACGTGCTTGTTTCCACCACGATTATTGAAAACGGCCTGGACATCCCTCTGGTCAACACCATGATCGTCAATCGAGCCGACCGGTTCGGTCTCTCTCAGCTCTACCAGTTGCGGGGACGGGTGGGCCGTTCCAGCCGCCGCGCCTATGCCTATCTGCTGGTCCCGCCGCGGCAGACGCTCTCGGGCATCGCGCGGCAGCGGCTGGCGGCGTTGAAAGAGTTCAGCGAGCTGGGATCGGGTTTCAAGGTGGCGGCCCTGGACCTGGAGCTGAGGGGTGCGGGCAACCTGCTGGGCGGGGAACAGCATGGGCATGTCAACGCCATCGGCTTCGATCTCTACTGTCAAATGCTGGAGCGGACCATTCGGGAACTCCAGGGCCAGGAAGTCCTGCCCGAGATCCAGACCCGGATCGATCTCAAGTTGAGCGTCAAAATCCCGCCGGACTACATCCCCGAGGAAAATCAACGGCTGAGCGTCTATAAGCGCATCTCCTCCCTGAAGGTGGACGCTGAGATGGATGCCCTCCGGGAGGAGCTGGAGGACCGCTACGGACCGCTGCCCGAGGACGTTGAGAGGCTCCTGCAATACATGAGAGTGCGCCGTCTGGCGGAAAAGACTCTGGTGCAGTCGATGGAGAGAGATCGTCAGGGCATCGCCATCACCTTTCACCCCAGAACCCCCATACCGCCCCACAAGCTGGTGGAAACCGTCTCCAGCGTCCCCGGACTCTCGGTGGGCCCGGGAGGTCAATTGAGGCTTCGGTCGGCAGGCGTCTCCCAGGGGGAGGTGCTTTCCTCGGTGCAAGGGTTGCTGGGCGAACTGGCTTCCTGAGTCCTCCGTCCGCAGCATGTAAACCATGTTTGCGGTTTCTGGTTTAAAGGATGTATGCGGTCTGCACCCGCCTGGCACACTGCTGCCGGAATGCGCTACACTCCTTTCCCCGCAATTGGTCCTACACCCCCTGTGACACGTGCGGGTTAACTTCCGGGGAGTTTTCGGTTAACATCGGGTATGCGCTTGAAGGCAAGATCCGGGTTCTGCCCGGCAGCGGAGTACGAGGAGGAGGGACCATGAAGACAAGGCTTTCTCACGGGGTGCTGGCTGGAGTGCTGCTGCTGTCCGGCACGTCTCTGGCGGAAACCATCGTCTTCGAGGAGATCATCTGCCGGGTCAACAACGACATCATCAGCAAATCGGAGTACGAGGAGGCCGCGAATCTGCTCAAGCTCCGGGTCCAGGCTCAGAAAGAACTCTCCGGCGAAGAACTGGCGCAGGCGGTGCGCGAGGGCGAAAAGGATCTGCTCAAGAACATGATCGAGGAACGGCTCCTGGTGCAGAAGGCAGTGGAACTGGGGATGACCGCCGATACCGACGTCATCAAGTATCTGGACCGGGTTCGAAAAGAGAACAATCTCCCCAGCATCGAAGCCCTGGAGCAGGAGATGCGCGGTCAGGGCATCAATCCCGCCGAGTTCAGAAAGAGAATCAAGGAGCAGAGCCTGAGAGAACAGGTTCTGGGGCGGGAGGTCTACTATCGCATCCAGGTTTCGACCGAGGAAATCAAGGCCTTCTACGAGGCCAACCGGGAAAAGTTCGATCGGCCGGAACAGGTGCGGCTGCAGGAGATTCTGATCGCCTCCAACGGAAAGGATCCTTCCGAAGTCAATCGGCTCCGGATGAGGGCCGAGGAAGTGCTGGAGAAAGCCAGGGGCGGAGAGTTGTTCGGCGATCTGGTGGCCCAGTATTCCGACGGGCCGACCGCCAAGCAGGTAGGGGACCTGGGATTCTTCCGCAGAGGAATGCTGCTGAAGGAGATCGAGGATATGGTCTTTTCCCTGCGGCGAGGTCAGATCACCGACATTGTGGAAGGCCAGGGGGGCTTTCGCATCTTCAAGGTGATCGAAAAAAACGTGGCCGGCATTCAACCCCTGGACGTGGTCACGGATCAGATCCGCAACAAGCTGGTTGAGGACAAGGCGGTCCCGGCCGTTGGGAAGTATATGGAGAAGCTGCGCCGCCAGAGCTACATCCGTCTCAAGGAAGGCTACCTGGACAGCGGGGCCGAGGTGGCGACCGCCTCTGCCGACGGGGATCGGCCTGTCGGCGAGGAGCCCCCGCCCGCGGCCTTCGAGGGACAACAGAAGAAGTAAGTTCCCGCCCATCCAACCATCGCCCACCCCAATCCATGCGGCTTGACCTTTTCCTGAAGAGGTCGCGACTGATCTCCCGCCGGACCTTGGCTCAGCAAGCCTGCGCGGCGGGAGCGGTCTCGGTCAACGGGCAGGTGTCGAAGGGGGGCAAGTCGATCAAGGTCGGGGATCTGATCGAGTGCCGTCAGAGGCTTGGAACGCTGAGGGTGAAGGTGGCTCGCCTGCCCGGCTCAGACACCCGAAGGATCGAAGCGGCTTCCCTCTATGAGGTCCTGGCAAGCGCGGAGGTTGACCGGGAGCAGAAGGGGTGAGACCGGCCCCGATGCCTTACCCGTCCCCGGAGTCCTCTTCCCCACCCTGCCGGACCCGCCCTTCCGTGCACTCATCCACCAGATAAGCAATCGACTGATAGGGGATGCGGGCGTGCAGCGACAGTCCGATCTCGCAGGTCTTGCTGGTGGAGTAGCCCACCGGGCAGCTGGACGGCAGGGAGGCCTTCAGGGGGCCGAGGGCTGAGGCGGTCAGCTCCGGATGGCTGAAGCCCCGGTCTCCGGCGAATCCGCAGCAGCCCACGCTATCGGGCACGATGACCTCCTCGGAGCAGAGTTCGGCGACCTGTCGCAAGGAGCTGTCCAGCCCCATCTTGCGGGAGCTGCAGGGGCTGTGCAGGGCCACCGGGCCGGCGCTCTTGCTGAAGGTGAGTCCCGGCCGCAGTACCTTCAGAATAAACTCCGCCGGCTCGTAGATGGAAAACTCCGGGTCGAAGTGAGCCGATTCCTTCAGGCGAAAGAGACAGGGGCTGGTGTCCACCAGAACGGGATAGCGGCCGTCGCGGGAAGCCAGGTTCAAAGCCCGCTGCAACTCCTCCTGCTTGCGGGCTCCCTGCCGCTCGAATCCCTTGCTGGCAAAGGGCATCCCGCAGCAGAGGCTGTCCAGGTTTTCCGGATAGACCGGCTCCACGCCCGCCTTGCGCATCAGCAACTCCAACTTGCGGTTCTGAGAGGGCTGGCCCCCACTGTCGCCGGCAACGCCCAGCGTCCGGCTGAGACAGCTGGGGAAGTAGACTGCCTTCAAGGGAGACCGGCCGTCCTCTCCCGAGGCGGTCAAGACTTCGGCGGCCCCGGGCAGGTAGGGATTCCATTGCGGCAGCCTGTCCCCGGAAAACTTCCGGGCCCAATTCGTGACTTGCCGCATGCCTTCCGGGCCCAACAGCCGATGGAACTGGTGGGTGGCGGTCAACAGCATCCGCAGCGAGGCCGTAACCAGTCCGAAGTGGTCGGCCAGCAAGGTGGCGGTCCGGTCCTGCCATGCGGGAATCTCAAGGCGCCGCAGGTCCTTGATGAGCTTGCCCGTGTCGATGTTGACCGGGCAGGCCATGGCGCACAGTCCGTCGGTAGCGCAGGTGGCGTTGCCCTGGTAGGCGTAGCGGCCGGTCAGCTCGACCAGTCGAGCGGGGTTGCCGCCGCCGGATCGGAGCCGGGAGATCTCACGCCAGACCGCGATCCGTTGGCGAGGGGTAAGGGTCAGGTCCCGGGAGGGGCAGTTGACCTCGCAGAAACCGCATTCGGTGCACTTGTCGACCACCGAGTGGGCCTTGGGCAGGGGCTTGAGGTTCTTGAGGTGGATCCGGGGGTCGCTGTTGAGGATCACCCCCGGGTTGAGAAGGTTTTCGGGATCGAAGACGGCCTTGATCTCCCGCATCAGCCTGTAGGCTTCGGCCCCCCACTCCAACTCCACGAAGGGGGCCATATTGCGGCCGGTGCCGTGCTCCGCCTTGAGCGAGCCGTCGTAGCTGCGAACCACCATTTCGGTGAGGTCGTCGATGAAGTCCCGATAGCGGCGAACTTCCTCGGGGCGGTTGAAATCCTGGGTGAAGACGAAATGGAGATTGCCCTCCAGGGCGTGCCCGAAGATGATGGCTTCCGAGTAGTGGTGCTTGCGGAAGAGTTGCTGGAGCTGCAGGGTGGCTTCGGCCAGACGGTCGATGGGGAAGGCCACGTCTTCGATGATGACGGTGGTCCCGATTTCCCGGATAGCCCCTATGGAGGGGAAAAGACCCTTGCGGATGTTCCAGAGGCGGAGCTGCTCGGCGGGGTCCCGGGTGAAGGCGACCGGCTCCACCGTAGGCAGATCGGCCAGGCTTCGGGTGGTAGCTCCCAGGTGCCGGTCCAGGTCTTCGGGTGTTTCCCCCCGGGTCTCGACCAGCAGGGCTGCCACCGACGGGTCCAGATTCTTCAGGTCCAGGGGCAGGCCGGGCTTGTCTTCCACCGAGCGCAGTCCGGCCCGGTCCATGATCTCGACCGCCGAGACGGGACAGTTCCTTAACAGGGTGGTGGCTTCACAGGCGGTCCTGATATCCGGGAAGAGGATCAGGGCGGTGGCCTTGTGGGGATGGTCGGGCACCGTCCGGTAGGTGATTTCGGAGATGAAGCCCAAGGTGCCTTCGGACCCGATCATCAGGTGCTGGATCACGTCGAGGGGATCTTCGAAATCGATCAGGGCGTTCAGGCTGTAGCCGGTGGTGTTCTTCATTTTGAACTTGCGGCGAATCCGCCCGGCCAGTTCCCCGTTCTGCCGAGTCCGCTCCGCCAGTCGTCCGATGCGTTCCACCAGGTCCGGTCGGGCCTGGCGGAATCGATCCCTGCTGGCCTGGCTGCGGGTGTCCAGACCGGTGCCGTCGGCAAGGATGATCCTCATGCCCTCCAGGGTGCGATAGCTGTTCTGGGAGGTGCCGCAACACATGCCGCTGGCGTTGTTGGCGGCGATGCCACCCACCATGGCGGCGTTGATGGAAGCCGGGTCGGGCCCGATCTTGCGCCGGTAGGGAGCCAGGCGGGCGTTGGCGTGGGCGCCGACTACGCCGGGCTGCAAGGTGATGAGCCTGCCCTCGTCCTCGATCCGGATCCCCCGCCACCCCGTGCCCAACTGCATCAGCACCGAGTCGCTGAGGGACTGCCCCGAGAGGCTGGTTCCTCCCGCGCGAAAGGTGAGTGGCAGCCGGTGGGCGCGGCACTGCCTGAGGACTTCCCCCACCTCGGCTTCGGTGTCGACCCGGACCACCAGCTTGGGGATCAGGCGGTAGAAGCTGGCGTCCGTCCCGTAGGCCAGGGTGCGCAGGTCGTCCCGGATGAGCCGCTCACCGGGAATGATTCCGGAAAGGTCCTGGAACAGGTCGAGATAGCGTCCTTCCAACATCGGTCGGCAACAGCTCCTTCTTGATTCCGCTCGGGGGGAGACAATGGCGGTTCCGAGTTCCGGGTCAGCCGTCCCCCCGCCCTGTCGTGCGGCTCATTCGCGGAAATACACCCAATCGACAACAACGACGAACCACGAATGGACACGAATAAACGCGAAGTCCCCCGTGTCGCGTGTGTCGCTTGACACCCGGCGCCGGTCATCATACCGTGAGCCAAGTTGAAAGCGCCTGAAGAAACTCCGCCAGGGCTCGTCGCGACTTCTACCCGCCAGGGGCCAGGACGAGTTGGACGCGAGTCAACCGGCTGTTCGCGCCCTCGGGTTTGGGAGGCACGAATCGCGCCGGCATTGGGCGGACCGCGGTTCAGTATACTATCAAGCGGCCGTACTCCGTTCCCCGCTCCCCGGGCGAGGAAGCGGCCGAGTTGCCACAATCCTGTCGCGCTGCGTCAAGCCATGCCGAACACATGCGCCATCAGCTTCTCGAGCCGTCTCCTCTTCACCATCGCGGCCGCGTTGCTGGCCACGATGCTCCTCCACCAGACCGCCCCCGCGGTGGCCGCTCAGGCCGGGACGACCACCGGCACCATCCGCGGCACGGTCCGTGATCCGCTCGGCGATCCGGTTGAGGGGGTGGTGGTTGTTCTGCGGCACCGGGAGACCGACTTCCGGACCACCGTGGAGACCTCGTCGTCCGGGACGTTTGCGCGCACCCTGCTGCCGCCGGGGACCTACGACCTGACCGTGAAGGCGGCGACCGACGCCTTCAGCACAGAGCGCATCGAAGGCGCCAGGCTGCGCGTCGGGGAAATGCTCGACTTGGCCGTCGCGCTCAAGATCGTGACGACCGAGACCATCACCGTCGTCAGCGAACTGGAGCCAACGCTCGACACCGCCGACGTCACCAGCTCGCAGCGCGTTCTGGAGGATGTGGTGGATCGGGTCCCGAGCAACGGCCGCAACTTCATGACGCTGACGCTGCTCACCCCGGGCGCGTCCATCTCGCAGGGGCCGGACGGCGACGCGCTCAACATCGCCGGCCAGCGCGGCATCTTCAATAACTTCATCGTCGACGGAGCGGATTTCAACAACCCCTTCTTCGGCGAGCAGCGCGGCGGCCAGCGTCCGGCCTTCACCTTCAATCAGGACGCCATCGAGGAACTGGTGGTGGTGAATCAGGGCGCCACCGCCGAGTTCGGCCGCTCCTCAGGCGGCTTCGTCAACGTGATCACCAAGTCGGGCACCAACCGGCTGGCCGGCTCCGCCCACTACTTCGGGCAATGGGACGAGATCGCCGCCCCGTTTCCGGAATCGCGCGGCGGCGGGCGCACCGACTTTCACCGCAATCAGGTGGGCGGGACACTGGGAGGGCCGCTCGTTCGCGACCGGACGTTCTTCTTCCTGGCCTACGACCAGCAGGCGGCCGCCGAGACCAAGCAGGCGACCCGCCGCGTCCGCAATCCGGCCAACCTGCAGCGCCTGGAGCGCTTTCTGCAGGCACGCTGGCCGGGGCTGTTCGACGACGAATTCGGTCCGATCCGGCGCACCGACGACGCACGCTCGCTGCTGGCCAAGCTCGATCTGAACCTGGGCGGCCGCCAGCAGGCCTCGGTCAAGTACAACTACACCTGGTCGGAGCAGGTGAACGGCACCTTCGACGTCGATTCCTGGGGCGCTTCGGCCAACGGGATCGAGGGGGATGGCTCGCACGCGGTCAACGCCAGTCTGCGCTCGCTGTTGAGCGACGCCCTCTCCAACGAGCTGCGCCTGCAGGGCGCGCGCGAGGACCGGCCGCGCGGGTACCGGGGACCACTGCTCCCCGGCGCGCGCCTGCCCGGACCACCCCAGTTCGCCGAGCTGGGCGGCCGGCCCTTTCCCGACATCGCCATGGACTTCGACGACGGCTTCCGCATCGGGCTGCCCTTCTTCCTGCCGATCGATCCGGCGTTCGACACGCGCTTTCAGCTGGTGGACAATCTCTCCTTCGCCGCCGGCACGCACCTGGTCAAGGCCGGGGTGGAGTACAACCGGACCGGCGTCCGCCAGCAGTTCATCGGGATGGCCAACAGCCGCTACCTGTTCGATTCGGTCGAGGGCTTCATCGGCTTCGTCACCCAGGGCAGCCGCTACGTCACCTGCGCGGACGGATCGACCAGCCTGCACGGAGTCTGTCCGGCCGGCTCCGCCATCGCCGGGCCGGTTCTGCTCTACCTGCAGTCGGCGACGGTCCCGGGCGTCCCGGCGGAGCAACTCGGGCTCCAACAGTTCCCCATGCACGAACTGGGCCTGTTCGTTCAGGACACCTGGCATCCGCACCAACGGGTGACCCTGGACCTGGGGCTGCGCTGGGACGGCGCTTGGCACCCGGATGTGTTCATCGAGCCGGCCGACACCTTCTTCGCTCCCTACCTGGACGATCCACTGTTCCCGTCCGATGGCCGGATTCCGCATGACCTCGACAACCTTCAGCCCCGCTTGGGGCTTGCCTGGGACCTGGCCGGCAAGGGCCGCACCGTGCTGCGGGCCAACGCCGGATCCTACGTCGCCCGCATCCCGATGCTCGTATTCGCCCAGCACCGGACCACCAACGGCGCCTTCCAGCAGATCCTCTTTCGCAGCAGCAACGCTCCGGGGCTGGGTCCGGTCCCTGCCATCGACGAGCAGATCGACACCTCGGCGTCACCGCCGTTCCTGCCGGACATCCATGTGGCGGACCGCGATCTGGAGCTGCCGCGCACCTGGTCGTTCAGCGCCACCCTCGACCAGGACCTGGGGCTCGGCGTTGTCGCCAGCGCGGGGTACATCCAGGCCCGCACCGACAACCTCTTCCGCTTCGTCAACCGCAACGATGGGGTCCTGGGGGCGCCCTTCGGGATCGGGACGCACCCGGACGGCGGCGGCATCAACGCGCTGACCGTCACCGAGAGCAGCGCCCGCTCCCGCTATCACGCGCTCACCGCGGGACTGCGCGGGCGTAGCGGCCTGGGCGGCTGGCCCATCACCTTCGAGACGCACTACACGCTGGCGTTCGATCGCTCCGACGACGACAACGAGCGCGATCCGTTCGTGCTCCGGTACGCTCACGCCGCCAACCTGGCGCCGGAGTACGGCTGGTCGGATCGCGACCGGCGGCACCAGGTGAGCGGATACTTCCTGGCCACCCTCCCGGCGCAGGTGCAGTTGAGCCAGGTGGTGCGCTACCTGTCCCCGTCGCCGGTCTCCGAGCAGTGCGCCAACCGGGGCGAGCGGGCCGCCCAGCCGGCCGACCGGATCTGCGCCGACGGTTCCATCCTGACACGCAACACGCTGCGGCGGCAGAATGAGTTCTTTTCCTGGGATCTGCGGGTGTCGCGCCGTTTCTCGCTCGGCGCCGCCGCCATCGAGCCGATCTTCGAGATCTTCAACCTGACCAACACCGACAACTTCGTCGACCCCGCCGTCGGCTCGCTCCTCTACAACTTCGACGGTACGCTCCGCAGCGGTCTCGGCGACACCCGGCGCGCGCAGGTGGGGCTCAGCCTGCGCTTCTGATCGGCTAGAAGGAGATGCTGTAGCTCAGTCCGGGTTGCCGGCCCCGGACCAGCAGGAACGAGAAACCGTGCTGCTTGTAGCTGAAATTGACCAGCGGGTGGACGCTGATTCCGTCGAAGATCGCCATGGCGCTCAGGTACCTGGTGAACTCGAGGTTGAAGCCGCCGATCACCCGCAGCCTGTCCCGATAGGTTCCGTAGGCCAGACCCACGTAAGGGGCGATGGGAATCCTGGTCTGGCGCTTGAGATTCTTGCTGGCGGTAGCAAAAAAGCTACGGAAGCCCGCGCTGGCGGGGGCTCATCGAAGGAACGTCCTCTACACTAGGCGGGAGGGGTTGGAAAGCAATGCCTTGCGGATGTCTCTCTCCAGGTCCTCGGCGTCGTACTCTGCCGGAACCTCCAGCAAGCGGATGCCGGCCTTTCTGAGGGATTCCCGTTTCACGGCATCGCGCATGAAGGTTCTATCACCGAAGTGTCCATGCCCCTGATACTCCACCGCCAGAACGGGCATGCCGTAAGCGTCGATCAGCAGAAAGTCCAGGCGCTTGCTGTTGATGGAGCGAAAGGCAAGGTCGCGTGCTTCTTTCGAAGCGGAGGCAAGCTGGGGCGCCAGAACTTGACCCAGGCTGGTTTGGGACATGACGCGATGGCCGCCGGGGATATCCTGGGCAACCTTCTCCAGAATGCGGAGAATCCGGTATTCCGCCTGGTTGAGAAGGGGGCGCGGCTCGAAATCCACTTTGGAGATGAACTCCATCTGCGCCGTCGGCTCGCCCAGGCGGTTGGATGGATCAGGCTTTATAGATGGCGCTTCTTCGGCCGTGGTGCTTTCTGATTCCGTCGGACCCGATCTGCCGGAACTCGGTGGCTGGGGAATAAGTCCCCGCCCGCTCATCGGTTCGGGTTTGGGATCGTCCGGGCGTTCGGACGCGGCAGGTGGGGGAGACGGAGCCTCCCCGGTTGGGGCGCTTTTGGGAACCTCCCGGCTCGACTTGTCCAACGTCGGTGGCGGGAGAATGAATCCCCGCCCACTCGCCGGTTTGGGCTTCGGACCGCCCACGGGTTTCGATACATCAGGCTTCGCCGACACCCTCTCTCCGACCGTGGTGCTCTTCGAAACCTGCGGACCCGGACTGCCGGTTTTCGGCGGTGGCGGAGTGAACCCCTGCCTCCGCACCGGTTCCGGCTTGGGCCGGCTCCGCTTCCCGCTTCCGAAACGCCTGCCCCCGAACACGGCCCAAAAGAGCAAAATCGGGATCAGGACCACGCTGCCCCACAGGCACACCCGCAGGATGATATCCACGGTGTCCATTCTCTATTCCCCTCTCCGTCCTCTATTCAGACTGCCGGTTCCATCCCTTCCGAACCTCTCTTGCGGCCTGCCGGTCTTTCCCATTCCCAAGGATCTTCCTTAATCCATAGAGAAAAAGCTTCGTCTCCGAGAAAAACCTCGGCGGCCGCTGAAGGTCCATTGGAAACAATGATTATTGTGGTCTCTATCTGCCTGGGAAACAAGCCCCACGGTTTCCTGGTGCCGCAACTTCTCGGCGTCGGGCAACCCCGACGAGGGAGGAGCTTGACTCTTGAAATCAGGAAACACTCATCTCTGGTCGGGTACTGTGTTAAATTATGTTCGCTTTCAAAGATCCCGTCTGGCGTGCTTTGGACTAATTTGTCGCCGGCGTCTTCCCACTTGTTCAATGGATCGAAGTTGGACGCGAGCGAAGCGGGACCGGCGTCACCTTTTGCTATAGACTGTCACCGAGGACGCTTATGGCTATCAATTCTGCCATCGAGTGGACGGATGCCACCTGGAATCCGGTCACTGGGTGCACAAAGGTCAGTCCGGGCTGCAAGTATTGCTACGCGGAACGCCTTGCTCTCCGCCTCGCGTCCATGGGCAACCGACGGTACCGCAATGGCTTTAGCCTGAGTCTGCATCGGGACCTCCTGGAGTTGCCGCTGAAATGGCGTCAACCCAGGCGTATATTCGTCAACAGCATGAGCGACCTGTTTCACGAAGATATTCCCGATGAATACGTCAAGTCGGTCTTCAAGACCATGAACCGTGCTTCATGGCACAATTTTCAGATATTGACCAAACGTCCCGAACGCCTGGCTCAGCTTGCAGCCGACGTCACCTGGAGTCCGAATATATGGCAGGGGGTTTCGGTCGAAAGCCCTGAATACGTATGGCGAATCGCGCACCTGAGGCAGGTACCGGTACGCATCAGGTTCCTGTCCCTGGAGCCCCTACTTGCCGCCATTCCACAACTGCCGCTGGAGGGCATGCACTGGGTAATCGTGGGTGGAGAAAGCGGGCCACGCCGAAGGCCGATTGCCCCTGACTGGGTTCGAGGCATCCGCGACCAGTGCAGGAACAGGCGGGTTCCGTTCTTCTTCAAGCAGTGGGGCGGATTCAACTCGAAATCCAGGGGCTGCCTGCTGGACGGCCGGAAGTGGCAAGAATGGCCGGACTACGCAGGGACGGCCGAGACCGGGAGGGACTCGAGACCGCGCAGGACGATGGCCCGGCGAAAGGCGGGACGGTCCGCAAGCAGCCGTATGGAACTGAAGCGCTCCAGCAGCACTTCCAGCGCGACCCGGGCTTCCAACCGCGCCAGGGGCGCACCGAGGCAGTGGTGGACGCCCCGGCCGAAGGAGAGGTTGCTGCCCTTGGAACGCTCGATGTTCAGCCGCTCCGGGTCTTCGAACACCTCGGGGTCGCGGTTGGCCGCGCCGATGGCCAGGATGGCGGGGTCGCCGCGACGCAAGCGAAAGCCCTGAAACTCGCAATCCTCGACCACGGCGCGGATATCGAGCTGGACCGGTGTGTCGTAGCGCAACAGCTCTTCCACCGCCGCCGGTATCCGACGGGCGTCTTCCCGCAGGAGCTTCAACTGCTCCGGATGCTGCAGCAGCGCCAGCATCCCGTTGCCGATCAGGTTGGTGGTGGTCTCGTTGCCGGCCACCAGCAGGATGCGCAGCATGACCAGCATTTCGCGCTCGCTGAGGGCATCCCCTTCCTCTTCCGCCTTTGCGAGGGCGCTGATGATGTCGTCTTTCGGTTGGAGTCGCCGGGCTCTGATAACGGGCATGAAGTAGGCGTCGAACGCCTCGCCGGCGGCAGCGGCTCTTTTTCGCTCATCCGGGCTGATGAGCGGTTCGAGGATGCGGGCGCGCTGGTTCGACCAGTGCTTGAATCGGAGCCGGTCTTGCGGCGGCAAACCCAGCATCTCGGCAATCACGATCACCGGCAACGGACCGGCCACCGCCGCCATCAGGTCGAAGCCGGACGGGTCAGCGACGGCGTCGAGCAGTTCGACCATGATCCTCCGGATATGGGGCTCGAGGGCGTTGACGGCCCGCGGGGTGAAGGCCTGATTGACCAGGCCCCGCAGGCGCGTATGCTCCGGCGGGTCCAGGAACAACAGGGACCAGTCCGCCCGGGGGGGAACGAAGTAGACATCCCGCCTCGACACCCTTCGATTGGTCGGCATGTTGGAGAACCGGCGGTAGTCTCGAAAGATGGCCTCGACGTCGGCGTAGCGGCTGAACACCCAGCCGTCCAGCACCCGGCTGCGGTGCACCGGCGATCGGGCGCGCAGCCTGGCGTAGGCGGGATAGGGATTGCGGATGATCCTGTCCGACAACGGGTTGAAGGCCATGCCACACTGCCGGTACTCCGCGATCGACAGGGCGCCGATGACCAGCGACCGCAGGGTCCGTCTCAGCTCGTCCAGCATGATCGCTCTCCGGACGTCGTCACTCGCAATATGAGGGGTGACCACTCTGAACCTGGAACACAACAAGTATAGAACAACAAGCCCCGTTCCATTTTCCCCACAATCCCGGCTCAACGATTCGCGCGGAGCCCGCGGAATCCTGTTGAAGGTATGGATATAAGTGCCTGGAGGTCTTGAGGCACAGCGGGGCTAAGAAGACTGTCCGGCCTGGATCAGGGCCGGCAACTCGCAGGTCAGCAGGTCGCCGACCCCTTCGAGGCTGAGGTCGGCCGGGGGGAATTGAGCCAGGATCTCGGGGTCCAGGGCATAGTGTCCCTGCCGTGGAAAGACGGTGGTGACGCGACTTCCCCACACTTTCTTGGCGGCGGTCAGGATCCGCAGCTTGTCGTCCACCAACACGTAGTGGTCCGCGGGATAGCGCCTTTCCACGTCCTCCAACTCCTCCTCCTTGTGCACGTAGATCAGCACGTTGCCGCCGGCGGCCTCGGCCAACCCGGACTGCTCCATCTTGCGAGGCTGGAATACCATGTCGCCGTCGGTGAGGATCGCCACCACTCCCCATTGCTGGAGGTGGCGCACCACCCCCAGCGACCGCGGATAGAGACGATCGGCGAAGGGATAGTTGAGCATGAAGGAGGCAATCGACATCAGGCGCGGCTCGTGCGGATATCGATTGCGATAGCCCTGCAAGGCTCCCAGGTAGTCGTGGTATCCCAGCTCGTCCCGCAAATCCTCGAAAATGGCCCAATAGCGCTGCTTCCCCTGGTGGCCCACCGTCTGCTCGATGTGGCCCATGAGGTCCGCCAGGATGCGGTCGTTGTCCAGCAGGGTGTTGTCGGCATCGAGAAGGAACGCAACGGAATGTTTCATGGAATCTGGGGGCCTCGCCGTGGTCGTGAATCCCCAAGCTCGGCAGGGGCGGCTAAGGTTACCACGAATCGGGGAGAGGGAGGCGGGGCATGAAGGTTAATCGTGCCTCAAGGAAGTGCCGGCGGTCCTCCACTGAATCTCGGAATAGCGAACCGGGCGGCGCTCCCGGTAGGCGTCCGTTCTCTGCCGGATCTGGTCCGCCAGCTCGGGTTGACCCCGGGAAGAAGCCAAGGCTGCGGCCCGCGTGGCCGTCTCCAGTGCTTGGGGAAACCGTCCTGTTTCGGCGTAGGCTGCCGCCAGGGTGTCCAGGAACATGGGGTTGGCGTCGTTGGGCGGCCGGCAGAACTGCTCGGCCAGTTCAACTGCCTCGGATCCGGCACGCAGCTCGGGGTCGGGATGGGTGGCCAGAATCCAGGCCAGGCGGTTGGCGGCGTGGGACAGGCCCGGATGGATGCGAAGCGCCTCGCGGTAGTGGTGGACGGCTTGCCGGGTCTTGCCCTGGTGCGCCAGCGCGTTGGCCAAGTTGGCGTGCGCCTGCTGGTTCTCCGAGTTCAGGCCGATGGCCCGGGCAAAGTGGGGGAGGGCCTCCTCGACATTGCCCTGGCCCAGCAGCATGACGCCCAATGAGTTGTGGGTGGCGTAAGCATCGGGGTCGAGGCGCAGGGATTCCTGCAGCAGTGCGTAGGCTTCTGGGAGCCTTCCCTGCTGCAGGCGCAGGTTGGCCAGATTGTTGTGAGCCTGGGCGTTGGCCGGCGCAATTTTGAGGGCCTCCTCATAGTGGACGCCGGCTTCTTCCAGCCGGCGGTCCATGGTCAGAACCACCGCCAGGCTGTTGTGGGCGTTGAGCGACTTGGGATCGGTCTTCACCCACTGCCGGCAAAAGACCTCGTAGTCTCGATAATAGGCGCCCCGGGCGACGGTCTGGGCGGCCACCACCAGCAGCAGCGCCACGGCCAGGCCCGTCCAGAGCCTGGGCCTTCCCTCCTTCTCGCGGTTGGAGAGAACCCGGGCCAGCAGAAAGAGCGGGCCCAGCGCGGCCAGAAACACGTAGCGCTCGGCAAAAGGGGCCTCCTGGTCCAGTAGATTGGCCGTCGGCAGCAGGGTCAGAGCGAACCAGCCCAGCCAGAACCAGGTCAGGGCCCGAAACGCGGGCCAGGATCGCCGGATCCACAACACAGCCCATCCGGCGATGGCCAGCGCGACCGCCAGGCGCCAGGGGCTGAACCAGACCCGGGCCGGAGGCTCGTAGACCATCTCCCAGAAGGGGACGATCACGACCTGCAGCGCGTAGAGGTAGGAAAGAGCGAACTGCCCCAGGTCTCCCAGGCGATACTCCCCGCCTGCAAACAGGAAGTGGCGAATGGAGAAGTAGAGGGCGCCAATGGCGGCCTCCGGCCAGTAACGGACCACCCAGCCGCGGAGGCTGCGCCCGGGCGCCGACGAGGTCAGGCCCAGAGCGTCGGCCAGCACGAAGACCGCCAGGGTGACCACCGCCTGCTCCTTGCCGAACAAGGCCAGGGCGAACGAGACGGAGGCGCCCACCCGCCACCAGGGCCCGGGCCTGAGGAAGCAGTAGAGGGCCAGCAGGACGAACAGTGCCGGCAGCAGGGTCTCGCGTCCCGAGGCGATGGGGTAGACGCAGGAGGAAGCCACCGGGTGCAGGGCAAAAACAGCGGCGGTCAGCCATGCCCAGCGGGGCCGCAAGCCGAAGACCGGCAGCCTCAGCAGGGCGTAGACGATGAGGGCGATCAATCCGGCCACGCAGGCGTTGAAGAGGTGAAAGGGGCCGGGCTCGTCTCCGTGGAGGCTTCTTTGCAGCAGCAGCGAGGAGCGCACCACCGGACGGTAATAGGGCAGGCTGAGGAAGTGCCTCTCCGTCAGAATGCGCCTGAGATCCTGAACCGAGCGCAAGGGGGCGTTGGAGAGAATCACCTCGTAATCGTCATAGAGAAACCCATGGTCCACCGACGGCAGGTAGAAGCCGACCACCACCACAAACAGCAATAGCGGAACCCACAGGCGCGAGCCACCGAAGGAGAATCGTGGCCCGGAGGGCGAGGTACCCGCACGGGGTTTCCGTTTCGCTCTTTTCGGTTTCTTCGCCAAGACCTACCCCCGATCGGGCACCTGCTTCCGGCCGACTAGCCGACCGCCCATTATGGTACGATTTTTTTATCTTAGGCACGTCAATCAAGCGACACGGCGGCCGAGATGGTAATTGCTGTAATTTCGTTTGCTTGTTCAATGGACCCTTGAAAATGGGCAAACCACGGATTACAAGAGTCGTCAAGCTGATTGCTATCGGCCACTCCAAAGCAATCGTACTCCCAAAGGTCCTTTTGCAAAGGCATGGCTGGAGCGGAACGCTTGTCCTGGAGGAGAGGGAGGACGGGGTCTTTTTGTATAGCAAGCAAAAGAACAGGCTCTCCTGGAAAGAGACCTATGGCGCCATGGCCGCTGAACAGGAAGACTGGAGCGATCTGGACGCGACGGTTGCCGATGGCGTGGCTTGATGGAGACGTTTCCCTGACGTGGTTATGCCTCTTGAAGCTGTGCCGAGCCCTGCAGTAAAATCTAGCCAGTTAATCTAGACAGGAGCGCACACATGACCGACTGGCCCTTGCAGGACGCCAAGAACCGCTTCAGCGCCGTGGTCGACGCCGCCCTCGGCGGCGCTCCACAGCGGGTGACCCGCCGTGGCAGGCCTGCCGTCGTCGTGCTGGCGGCAGAAGAGTATGAGCGCCTGTGCCGTTTGGAGAAAGCCAATGCGCCGACACTGGCCGGGTTGCTGCTGGAAATCCCGCGGGATGACCAGAATTTCGACAGGCTGCCGTTACCGACCCGCCCGCTGGACCTGTGATGTTCCTGATTGACACCGACGTGCTGTCGGCGCTGCGACGACGGGACCGGCATCCGGAGTTGGTCCGGTGGTTGCAGGCCCGGCGGACGGCAGACCTGTACCTGAGCGCAGTGACCATTGGCGAAATAGAGCGTGGAATCGCCCAACAGCAGCGCCGTGACCCATCGTTCGCCCGGGAGTTGTCCCTGTGGCTGGACAGAATGCTCGCCTGGTACGGAGACCGGATTTTGGGCGTCGACGTCCCCACTGCGCGTCGGTGGGGGCGTCTGTCCGGCGACCTTGGGCACGAAAGGGCGGACCTGATTATTGCCGCCACGGCGCTGGAGCACGGCTTGACCGTGGTGACCCGCAATGTCAGGCACTTCGAGCCGACCGGCGTTCCGGTGTTCAATCCCTATGACTCTTGACGTCAAGCGTCATAGTCCAATTAGTCGAGAGGAGGGACGTTGGCATGTTGAAGCGCGTCGTTCACCCTGGCGAGATTCTGAGAGACGAGCTGGCCGAGTTTGGCGTGAGCCCTACGGCATTCGCCCGTCAGATAGATGTGCCGCCTAACCGGGTAAGTCAAATCATCGCCGGCAAGCGTTCCGTAACCGGCGATACCGCGCTACGGTTCGGGCACTGGTTCGGGGTAGACCCCCAATTCTGGCTGAGCCTCCAGACACAGTTCGACCTCGCCGTCGCTCAGCAACGGGCCGGCGCTGCCGTGCGTGAACTGCCCACGGCCGCCGCAGGCAGGTAGCACCGGGGCGACGTCAAAAGGTCAGCGGTTTGCCGTGCCGCCGGAAGAAGGGTTGAGAAATGAGCGATCTTTGCCCAACACTTGCCTCCCTGATCGAGATAGGCTTCGAGCGCCGCAAGCCTCGAATCGGAATGGAAACCGTCGGGTTCAAGTTCAATGTTCTCGACTTGGTCGCCTCCTCGGGGATCAATAGGTACTTTTAGACCGTGGTCCTCCTCAGGGGCATTCTCCAAACCAAGCGCACTCTTGGTCTTGTCGACTATGAGATTCCTCCGAATCTTGGAAGTGCCCGTGAGGCTGCGGCCTGGATAAGCTATGCCCTTAAGCCGCATCGGTCGCACCTGGAGCCCCTGCCGGCTTGGTTCGTGGAAGGAGAGCTTTACTGGGACCTCATCCCGTTTGTGCGGCACATGCGGGATTACGAGGCGCGACCAAAATGTTACGTCGACCGCGAGTATGCTCGTACTCTTAAGCGTAAGCTTCGCGCGGCACTTTCGGAGATCTCTAAAGACACTGAGATGACTTTCAGCTTTGACGGCCGTGTCCTCAGCATCACCCTGTGCGGCGCGGTGTATGAGGTCATTGCATCAGGAACGAACTGGACTTCTGCTTATAGCGTCATGGTAGGTCATGGGACGGCGTTGCCCACTCGATTTACCTCCCCAGCGGTTGAAGTGAGTGTGTTTGAGGGCGCTCTGACCTTCGGCAATATGCGCCTGAAGCCGTGTGAGGTAACGACCTGAAGTTCTCCGACGGCAAGGTAGAATACGCACCCTCACTCGCTGGAGGTCCTGGGCTGACATTCGGGCCATGGCACCGACATCTCCCACTGACGACGCATCGATAGCCTGAGGAAAAGGAGACCATGGCAAGAGCACAAACGGGAAAAACGCGCTCCCCCGCGGACGCAACCCCCGGTGGCAACGGCGCCACCATGGGCTACGAGGCCCAGCTTTGGAAGATGGCGGACGCCCTGCGCGGCAGCATGGACGCGGCCGAGTACAAGCACGTCGTCCTGGGCCTCATCTTTCTGAAATACATCTCCGATGCCTTCGAGGAGCGCCATGCGGCGGTTCTGGCCGAATGGGGCAGCGAGGCCGCCGAGGACCGCGACGAGTACATTGCCGAAAACATCTTCTGGGTGCCGCCGGAAGCACGCTGGGCGAATCTGAAGGCCCAGGCCCGCCAGCCGACCGTCGGCCAGCTTGTCGACGGCGCCATGGCCGGCATCGAGCGCGACAACCTGGCGCTCAAGGACGTGCTGCCCAAGGACTACGCCCGCCCGTCGCTCGACAAGCAACGGCTCGGCCAGCTCATCGACCTCGTCAGCAACATCCGGGTGGGAGACAAGGAAGCCCAATCCAAGGACGTGCTGGGCCGCGTCTACGAATACTTCCTGTCCCAGTTCGCCAGCGCCGAGGGCAAGAAGGGCGGCGAATTCTACACCCCGCGCTGCGTGGTCAAGCTGCTGGTCCAGATGCTGGAGCCCTGGCGGGGCCGCGTGTACGATCCCTGCTGCGGTTCCTCCGGCATGTTCGTGCAGTCGGTTGAGTTCATCCGGGCCCACGCCAGCGGCAACGGCAACGGCGGACAGGCCAGGGCCGACATCTCCATCTACGGCCAGGAATCCAACTACACCACCTGGCGACTGGCCAAGATGAACCTGGCCATTCGCGGCATCGAGGGCCAGATCGCCCACGGCGACAGCTTTCACAACGACCGCCATCCCGACCTCAAAGCCGACTTCATCCTGGCCAATCCACCCTTCAACGTCTCCGACTGGGGCGGCCAGCGGCTCACCCAGGACCAGCGCTGGCAATACGGCGTCCCACCCAAGGGCAACGCCAACTTCGCCTGGGTGCAGCACATGGTCCACCACCTGTCGCCCGCCGGCGCGGCCGGCTTCGTGCTGGCCAACGGCTCCATGTCGTCAAGCCAGTCGAATGAGGGAAATATCCGCAGGTCCCTGATCGAGGCCAACCTGGTGGACTGCATGGTGGCTCTGCCGGGCCAACTCTTCTACTCCACCCAGATCCCCGCCTGCCTGTGGTTTCTGGCGCGCCGACGTGAGCGGAGCGGTGAGATCCTGTTCATCGATGCAAGGAAGCTCGGCCGCATGGTGGACCGCACCCACCGCGAGTTGACCGACGAGGACATTGCCCGCATCGCCGAAACCTACCACGCCTGGCGCAACCGTGCTCCCGCACCCTCGAAGGAAGAGGGCCAGGATGAGGGTGGCGCCGACAAGTACAAGGACGTTCCGGGCTTCTGCAAGAGCGCCACCCTGGATGAGGTCCGCAAGCACGGCCACGTGCTCACCCCCGGCCGCTACGTCGAGGCGGAGGCCCAAGAAGACGACGGCGAGCCATTCGAAGACAAGATGAAGCGCTTGTCCTCCCAGTGGCGGAAGCAACAGGCCGAGGCCAGGAAGTTGGACGCGGCCATCGAGGTGAACCTTACGAGGCTTGGGTTCGGAGGCGACAAATGACGGTACAGGATCTGATCCGAATTCTAAGAACCTATCCGGCTGACCTGCGCGTAGTCGTGAACGGCTATGAAGAGGGTTTCGATGATGTATCGCCCGAAGGGATCGCGGTGGTCAAGGTGCAATTGAACCGCGGTAAGAAAGACTGGCAGGGTCGCCACCTGGAGCCGGCAATGCAGTCCGAAGAAATGCCTGCTGACGAGGAAATCGTGGGCGCTCTGGCGTTTCTCCGGGAGTCCAATTGATGTGGCGTGGCGTCTATGGGTGTTTACTTTGGCCTGGACGTAAAGGATCGGAGGCATGAGCCGTGATCGAATACGACAAGTTTCAGATGGCCCTTAAGCGTCTTGAGGAGCAATACGAAAATTACCGGCAATCTGACGCTTCCCTGCCTGAGTTGATCCAAGAAGCGATCGCTGAGTCGGTCATTCAGCGTTTTGAAACCTGCTTTGACTGCCTGTGGAAGGTGTTGAAACGATACCTGACTGAAGAATTGGCCCTCGCGGACGCGCCCAACAGTCCCAGAGGTGTTTTCCGACTGGCTCATGAGAACTCTCTGTTTGCCGCGCCGCTGGATGAATGGTTTGGATACGTCGACGCACGTATCGGTACGGCTCACGATTACAGTGGCGAAAAGGCGCAAGCCTGTCTGGATATTATGGGCGACTTCATTGACGACGCCATCGGCCTCTACCAGACCATGACCGGAGAAACATGGGACTAGACCGGCCCATCGACATCACAACGAACCAGCGCAAGACCGTTCTGGCGTTGCTCGCAAGCCACCTGCCGAACACCACAGCTTGGGTCTACGGTTCCCGCATCAAGTGGACGGCGCGTCCGGAGTCCGACCTGGATTTGGTGGTCTTTGCAGCTCCAGAGCAAACCGGCCGAGTCTCGAATCTCAGGGAAGCCTTTGAGGAAAGCGACCTACCGTTCCGGGTGGATCTGTTTGTCTGGGATGAAGTCCCGGAACAGTTCCGCAAGCAGATCGAGGCGGAGCATGTAGTTTTGGTGGAGAGGAGTGGCGAGCCATTCGAGGGGAGAAGTTCAGTTGTGCTGGGTGATTGGGTTAACTATCGGCTAGAGAATTGTATGGCGGCCATAATCGATTACCGAGGGAAGACCCCTCGAAAGACACCTTCTGGGATCCCGCTCATCACTGCCAAAGTTGTAAAGGGAGGACGAATCAAGACACCAACGGAGTTCATTGCTATTGAAGAGTATGACTCTTGGATGCGACGTGGCCTTCCCCGAATGGGAGATGTCCTAGTAACGACTGAGGCACCATTGGGAGAAGTAGCACAACTTGGCCGACAGCGCGTTGCTCTGGCACAACGACTTATCCTTCTGCGAGGAAAGCCCGGGATCCTCAACAATCGGTTTTTGAAGTTCCTAATGCAATCTGCACCTGTTCAGGACCAACTGCGTGCGAGAGCAAGCGGCACTACTGTTGTTGGAATAAAGCAGAGAGAGCTCCGACAGATAGGAATATTGGTTCCACCGATTCAAGAACAGCGCTCCATCGCCCATGTCCTGGGCACGCTCGACGACAAGATCGAACTCAACCGGCGGATGAACGAGACGCTGGAGGAGACGGCTCGGGCGCTGTTCAAGTCCTGGTTCGTCGACTTCGACCCCGTCCGTGCCAAAGCGACCCTCAAACATCACGAAACGGCTTACCCACAAGGGAGGAGCGATTGGACCATCGAACCCGCCCGCGCCTATCTCGACAGCATGGACCCCAACATTGCCGCTGTGTTCCCGGACAGCTTCGTGGACTCCGAACTGGGTCCGATTCCGGCGGGGTGGGAGGTGAGGACGTTGGGGGACTTGTGCAATAAACCCGAATATGGCTACACGGCGTCCGCAAAGAAAGAACCAACGGGTGCCAAGTTTCTTCGGATCACCGACATCAATAAGGGGGCGTGGATTGAATGGGAATCGGTGCCCTACTGTGACATCAGCTCAAAGGATTTTGACAAGTACCGTCTGCTTGACGGCGATATACTGATCGCACGCATGGCGGATCCGGGCCACGGGTGCATGATAGAGGAGGGGCGGCAAGCTGTCTTTGCTTCCTATCTGATTCGCTTCCGCCCTGTGCGAAAGCACTACGCTCGTCTTCTCCAATTCTGGCTGCGTTCGGACGCGTACTGGGAACTCGTGAGGGGACGAGGCGGGGGTACGACTCGTGTGAGTCTTAACGCCAAGGTGCTAAGCGAATTCTCTCTTGTCGTTCCAACCTGCAATCTCGTGGATGCCTTTAGAAAGCAGGCAGACACCCTCCGCGCCCGCGTGGTCGCAAACTCTGCAGAATCCCGCACCCTCACCGCCCTGCGCGACACGCTGCTGCCGAAGCTGATGTTGGGGGAGATACGGATAAAGGATATCGCACCTCTCGAAGCAGTGTCTTTGTTGGCACGCTAGAACCAACATGGGAATACGCATCCAACCACGCGAAATCGATGTCCCCGAGGACGATCCATTCAGGCACGACCTGCTCGGACGAAAGGAGTCGGTGGAGGTTCTCACCCACCTCGTCGGTTCTCTCGAAGGTCCGTGCGTGTTGGCGGTCGATGCTGCTTGGGGAAACGGCAAGACCACATTTCTCAGGATCTGGGCGCAGTACCTGCGCAACCGAGAATTTCCCGTTGTCGGGTTCAATGCCTGGGAGACCGACTTTTCCGGGGACCCCTTCGTCGCTCTCTCCACCGAGTTGACGGAGGGGCTCAAAGGGTACACGGATGAAACGTTGGCGACAAAGATCGATACTACGAGGAGAGTAGCGAAGGAAGTGATTCGGCGAGCGGTGCCGGGTGTGATTCGAGTTGCAACAGCAGGCATCTTGGATGTCAACGCACTGTTGGAAAAGGAATTTGGTCAAGCACTCGCGTCCTACGCCGAAAAGAGGCTGTCCGAGTACCAAGAAGCACAGAAGTCGGTCAAGCAGTTCAGGAGCGCCCTGCAAGACATGGCTGACACTGTGTCAAAATTCAGAGGCAATCGACCCCTGATCGTGGTGATCGATGAGTTGGACCGATGTCGCCCTTCGTATGCTGTCGAACTTCTTGAGGTCGCCAAGCACTTGTTCGCCGTAGACGGTATCGTCTTCGTGCTGGCAGTCAATCGCTCTGAGCTCGCGCATTCCATCAAAGCTCTCTATGGTGGCGACTTTGATGCTTTGGGTTACTTGCGCCGGTTCTTTGATGTCGATTTCCGGCTTCCCGACCCGGAACGCAAAGCGTTTATCAATGCGATGCTCGATGCAATACGGATCGACGAATACTTTGGACGAACCAAAGACCAAGCCGCACGCAACGACTTTGAAGCAGTGCGAGACTTGTTGCAGGAGTTCTTTAGCTCGCCCGCCCTCAGTCTTCGACGGATCGCGCAAGCCATCTACCGCCTTGGGCTGGTGTTCGCCTCGTTGCGCCACGACCAGAGGTCTTTTGTCCTGGCGGCAGCGGTGGCGCTTATCGTTCGGACGATTGACTCGGACCTTTATCATCGGTTCGTCAGCGGCGAGGTCTCGGATCTCGAGGTTGTGGACGCGGTGTTTGAACGGTGGGAGACAAAACCTCTGCAACGGAAGCATTACCGTTATCTGTTTGAAGCCGCGATCATTGTGTCCGCTCAGGAAGAAGCACTCGCTCGGCTGATGCCCTCGGAGCCCATCAGTTCGCCACTGTTCACGAGGTATAAGAGTCTGGTTGAAGCCAAGGGGGCAGACAACGCATCACGCGATCCGGATCATGAGCACGCTCAGAGAGTCATCGGGATGGTTGGACAATTTAGGGAATCCTTCTTTAGATCAAGCGGGATTGGATTCAGATATTCGGTTCAGAGGCTTGAATTGCTATCCGCCAGCCTCGTCGGTGAGCCTGAGCCGGAACACAAGAATTCATGATTCGTGGTGTTATTACCAAATACAATTAGGGGGGGCGACAAGCCGCGCTCGCCGGGCCAGCACCAGCCGGAACATCAATATTCGGCACCCAATCACTCAATACACCTGGGAATCAATCGTCGAATTGAAGGGATCACCAGATCCCATCTCCTGGAACACTTCAGGATCATTACCGTATCCCAGCCGCGTCAGGACCGTCGCCGAGGCCAAGGCCCGTCGGTCCCAGGTAGCGAAGATCCCATCGTCCGATTCCCTTCATTGAAAAAGCAGGCAAATGACCACCCTCACCGAATCCGACGTCGAGCAGGTCGCCCTCGAGTGGCTGGCGAACGTTGGCTGGCAGGTGGCCTACGGACCTGACATCGCCCCCGATACGCCGGGTGCTGGGCGGAACGATTACGGCGAGGTGGTGCTGGCCAAGCGGCTGCGCGATGCCTTGGCCGGGTTGAACCCGCACCTGCCCTCCGACGCGTTGGAGGATGCCTTTGGCAAGCTGGTCCGACCGGAGGGGGCCACGCTGGAAGCCCGCAACCGTGCCTTTCACCGGATGCTGGTGGAGGGCGTGACCGTGGAGTACCGGGCGGCCGACGGCGCCATTCGCGGGGCGCAGGTGCAGGTCATCGACTTCGACGAACCCGCCCGCAACGATTGGCTGGCGGTCAACCAGTTCACCGTTATCGAGAATCAGCACAATCGCCGGCCCGACGTGGTGCTGTTTGTCAATGGCCTGCCGCTGGGGATCATCGAGCTCAAGAACCCGGCGGATGAGGACGCCACCCTCTGGACGGCCTGGCAGCAACTTCAGACCTACAAGGCGGAGCTCCCCGGGCTGTTCGCCATGAACGAGATGCTCATGGTCTCCGACGGGGTCGAGGCCCGGGTGGGCACGCTCACCGCCGGGAGGGAGTGGTTCAAACCCTGGCGCACCATCAGCGGGGAGACGCTGGCCGACCCGCATCTGACCGAGCTGCAGGTGATGCTGGAAGGCATCTGCCAACCGGAGCGATTTCTTCCGTTGGTCCGCGACTTCATCGTGTTCGAGGACGATGGCGGCGGGGCGCTGGTCAAGAAGATGGCGGGCTATCACCAGTTCCACGCGGTCCAGGTGGCAGTCGACGAGACATTGCGCGCGGCCGAGCTTCAGATTGGCGATGAGCCCGGGCGCTACCAGGCCGGCCGCAAGCCCGGTGGCGACCCCGGCGACCGCCGCATCGGGGTGGTCTGGCACACCCAGGGTTCGGGCAAGAGCCTGACCATGGCCTTCTACGCCGGTCGCATCATCCGCGAGGCGGCCATGCAGAACCCGACCGTGGTGGTGCTGACCGACCGTAACGACCTGGATGACCAGCTCTTCGGCACCTTCTCCCGTTGCCGGGACCTCTTGCGCCAGCCCCCGGCGCAGGCCGATAGCCGCGCCGACCTGCGTGGCAGGCTCTCGGTGGCTGCCGGAGGGGTGGTGTTCACCACCATCCAGAAATTCCTCCCCGAGGAGAAGGGCGATACCTTCCCGGCGCTCTCCCAACGCCGCAACATCGTGGTCATTGCCGACGAAGCCCATCGCAGTCAGTACGATTTTATCGACGGCTTCGCCCGCCACATGCGCGACGCGCTGCCCCGGGCATCCTTCGTCGGCTTCACCGGGACGCCCATCGAGTTGCAGGACGCCAACACCCGCGCCGTCTTCGGAGACTACATCAGCATCTACGACATCCAGCGCGCGGTCCAGGACAAGGCGACGGTCCCCATCTACTACGAGAGCCGCCTCGCCAAGCTGGCGCTGGACGAGAAAGAGAAGCCGACCATCGACCCGCGGTTCGAGGAGGCCACCGAGAGCGAGGAGGTGGAGCGCAAGGAGAGGCTCAAGACCAGGTGGGCCCAGTTGGAGGCCATCGTCGGCGCCGAAAAGCGCCTGAAGCTGGTGGCCCGGGACATCGTTGCCCATTTCGAGCAGCGCCTGGAAGCCCTGGAAGGCAAGGCCATGGTCGTCTGCATGAGCCGGCGCATCTGCATCGACCTCTATCGCGAGCTGGCGCGCCTGCGCCCCGATTGGCATCGCGAGGAAGACGACAAGGGGTGCCTCAAGGTGGTGATGACCGGCTCCGCCACCGACCCACTCGACTGGCAGCCGCATATTCGCAACAAGCCCAGGCGGGAAAGGCTGGCCAAAAGATTCCGCAAATCTACCGACCCGCTCAGGATCGTACTGGTGCGCGACATGTGGCTGACCGGCTTCGATGCCCCCAGCCTGCACACCATGTACGTGGACAAGCCCATGCGGGGCCATGGACTGATGCAGGCCATCGCCCGCGTCAACCGGGTCTTCAAGGACAAGCCGGGCGGGCTGGTGGTCGACTACCTGGGCCTTGCCCACGAGCTGAAACGCGCTTTGGCAACATACACCGAGAGCGGCGGCACCGGCAAGACGGCCCTCGATCAGTCGGAAGCGGTGGCGGTGATGCTGGAGAAATACGAGGTCTGCCTCGGTCTTTTCCACGGGTTCGACCGGTCGAAGTGGACCACCGGCACACCGGCGGAAAGGCTGGGGCTGCTGCCTCCTGCCCAGGAGCACATCCTGGCCCAGGACAACGGCAAGGAGCGCTGCTTGCGGGCGGTGCGCGAGCTCTCCCAGGCCTTTGCGCTCGCCGTTCCCCACGAAGACGCGCTACGCATCCGCGACGACGTGGCCTTCTTTCAGGCCGTCCAATCGGTGCTGGCCAAGCGCAGCTTACCCGAAGTGCGTACCCAGGAGGAGTTGGACCATGCCGTGCGCCAGATCGTCTCGCGGGCGGTGGCCTCGGAGGGGGTCATCGACATCTTCGCCGCCGCCGGGCTGAAGAAGCCCGACATCTCCATCCTTTCCGATGAGTTCCTGGCCGAGGTGCGGGGGATGCCGCGCCGCAACTTGGCCGTGGAACTGTTGCAGAAGCTGCTGAAGGGCGAACTCGCCGCCCGCCGCCGCAAGAATGTGGTCCAGGCGCGCTCGTTCGCAGAGATGCTGGAACAGACCCTTCGCCGTTACCAGAACCGCGCCATCGAGGCCGCGCAGGTGATCGAGGAGCTGATCCGGCTTGCCCGAGAGATGCGCGAAGCCGCCGCCCGCGGCGTTGAGCTGGGTCTGTCGGAAGAGGAACTGGCCTTCTACGACGCCCTGGAGACCAACGACAGCGCGGTCCAGGTCCTGGGCGACGAGACTCTGCGCGACATCGCCCGCGAGCTGGTCGAAACCGTCAGGGGCAATGTCACCATCGACTGGACGCTGCGCGAGAACATCCGGGCCAACCTGCGCCGGCTGGTCAAGCGCATCCTGCGCAAGCACGGCTATCCGCCCGACAAGCAGGAGAAGGCGACCCGCACCGTCCTGGAACAGGCCGAGGTGCTGTCGGAGGGATGGGCGGTGCCGGGTGGAGAAGCGCCGGGAACCGCCGAAAAGGAGTGAGCGAGGGATGCAATACACCATCGTGATTGAAAAGGCGCCGAGCAGCTATGCGGCCTGCATTTCCGACCTGCCCGGTTGCGTCGCAACCGGAGCTACCAGGGAGGAGGTGGTCAGGGAGATGCGCCAAGCGATCGAGTTCCACATCGAGAGCTCAAGCCAACACGGTGAGCCGGTGCCAGAATCGCAGTGGACGGCAACAGTAGTCGACGTGGCCGCTGTCGCCGGATAAAGGGACGCGAATAGGTGAAGTGACCGCGTCACTTCTTCCATCAAAATCGGGGAAAGATAAAGGGTGTAAACGTTCCGCTCGGCAAGTTCAATGACCCGTCCAGGCACACTCTCCCGAAACAGAAAGGCACTCACCAAAACGGAGGTATCAATGACGGCGCTCTTTGGCATACTTCCGGCGTTCCCGGTTCACTACATCCAAAATCTCCGCAAGACCGGTCGTCCGCACGACGCCATGCGGAGGTTGACGCAGGCCCGCGCCGTGGCCCTGGATGCCAAGCTCGGCCGCTTCCTGGATGGCCTCGAACGTCGAATCCGAAGGGTATTGACCGACCGTTTAGTTCTTGCGGTCTATTGGCTCCCTGGCATATTCTTGTGATATACAGCGAGAAACAGGTACGGTGTCAGTCTGAGTCGAGGAGTTGTTATGCAAGCTACCGCCAAGCTGTTTTTCAACGGTCGCAGTCAGGCCGTTCGAATCCCGAAAGCCTATCGGTTCGAGGGGGTCGATGAGGTGATTATACGCAAGGAAGGTGACGCATTGGTCATTGCCCCCGTTCGCAAGACGTGGAAATCCTATGCCGACGAAGCGCCTCCCGTGGGCGACGATTTCATGGCCGACCGTCCCGAGTTGACGGATAGCGGCCGAGTCGCGTTTTGATGCGATACATGCTGGATACCGATATCTGCAGCTACGTCATTCGGGCACGTGACCCCAAGCTGCTTGCAATCATGCAGGAAATGGCCGATTCGGGTGATGAATTGGTTATCTCCGCCGTTACCCATGCAGAGTTGAGATCAGGCGCGGAGCGGTCGCTCAGCGTCGGAAGGTACAACGACGCCATCCGGTTGTTCTGTGACCGGTTAAACAGCGTCCTTGCCTGGGACAAGGCTGCTGCGGACGAATTCGCGACTCTCCAGGGCAAGTTGTTCAGAATCGGTAAGCCAATTGGTCGTAACGACACCATGATTGCCGCCCATGCTCTGACTCTTGGCTGCGTCCTGGTGACCAATAACCAGAAGCACTTCTCCAGGGTTCCCGGTCTTGAGACGGAGAACTGGGTAGAGTAGCCTTTGTTGGAGGTTTAAGAATGATGCTGGTCGAAAGCGTTGCACTGAGGCGCCAATGGTGACCAATGATGGAATGATCGGCCAGCCGCCGCCGATGACCTTGACTCGGCGGCGTTTCCTGGGGACGGCCGGGGCAGTGGTGGGCAGTTCCTGGCTGGCCGGACTGCCGGGCTGCTCGGGGAGGCAGGAAGGGCTCGAGCAGGCGCGGCTCAAGGCCGTGGAGCGAAGGCGGCGGCTGATCCTGGATGACGACGGGGACCTGGTCTACGACCCCGAGGCGGCCAAGGGGGCCGAGGCCTTTCTGGGGCTGCGCCTCGAGCCCATCCTGGGGACCCCGGTGGACAGCATCGCCTGGTGCATCATGTGGGGCATCGCCCAGGGTCCCGGGCAAACCCGCTACTGGCAGACCCAGCAGCAGGACCGGCCGCTCAATGAGGCCATCCACGACCCCACGTCCGTCATGGTCGAGGGCATCCACCGCCACGGCCTGGAGGTCTTCGGGTCGATCCGCATGAACGACACCCACGATGCCTTCGGGATGCCCGAGGGGAGGCTGGTCTATCCCCCGAAGGTGGCCCATCCGGAGTGGCTGCTGGGAGAGCGAAGCCAGAAAGGAAGCCCCTTCACTACCCTGGAGGCGGCCAGGTGGTCCGGCCTGAACTTCGCCATACCGGAAGTGCGGGAGGACCGGCTCTGGTGGGTCCGCCACACCGCAGAGAACTACGACCTGGACGGGATCGACCTGAACTTCTTCCGCATGCCCTGGTACTTCAAGCCCGGGGAGGAGGAAGCGGGAGCGGCTCTGATGAACAACCTGATCCAGGGGGCTCACCGGATTGTGAGGAAGGTGTCGGAATCCCGTCAACGGCCCCTGCTTCTGGGTGTGAGGGTTCCGGGGACCTTGCAGGCCTGCAATCGCATCGGCCTGGATGTGGAGACTTGGCTCAAGCAGGGTTGGGTGGACCGGATGCTGATCGGCGGGGGATACACGGTCTTCACCAATCCGGCCCGGGAGCTGGTGACGCTGGGGCACCGCCACGAGGTTCCCGTCTACCCCTGCATCAACTGCGGCCTTAAGGTCTTCGGATCGGACGAGGCCATGCGGGGTGCGGCTGCCAACATCTTCCAGGCGGGAGCCGACGGGATCTACCTCTGGAACTACCATTACCGCCAGGTGTCCATGCTGGCCTACGGCCGGCCGGTCCCCGAGGCCTACGGGCTGCTCGAGGACATTCAGTCGGCCTCCAGCCTGCAGTTTCGGGACAAGCGCTTCGGGGTGGACTACATCCAGGACATCGGACCCTACGCCATCGCCAGCCACCCAGGGCAGCTTCCCCTGGAGCTGCGCCGGGGCAATCCGGGGCCGTCCGCCGCGGTTGAGCTGCCGGTGGGCGACGACCTGGAGGCTGCCGAGCGCTCGGGTCGTCCGGGCGGGGTCCGCCTGGAGGTGGAGGTGGAAGGCCTGAGCCGTGGTGAACGGGTCGCCGGCCGCCTCAATGGCGGAGAGCTGGCATTTGAAGCCGGCGAACCCTCCGGGAAGGATGCTCCGGAAGACCTGGAGCGCCTTGGCTGCCCGGTTCAAGCGGCAATGGTCCGCCAGGGGATGAATCGGCTGGAGGTCCGGGTGGCAAAGGGCGGCAGGCGCCGGGACGGGCTAAGACTGCGCGGGGTCTGGCTCACGGTCAAGTACCCTCCGGTTGCCTGAGGTCGGCCTGCGGACATAGTCAGCATTCCTGGCCGGGGGATTGCTGCCGCCGCCTTGGCGGCTTACTGGATCCCCTGGCTACCGCCTGCGTGAATAGGGGACGTTGTTGAATTACTGGAATAACTTGTAAAGAGTGCGTAGGAAACGCCATTGAATCAAAGCAATGCAGGGGCGGCTCATCGAAGTTATTCCAGTAATTCAACAACGTCCCCAGCGCTGAACCGTCCCCAGCGCTGAACGACGAATTTTGCAAAAGGCTCAATAATCTGTCTCCACGCAGTGCCAGGGTTTGGGGCGAGCGGCGCAGCCGGTGAGAAGCGCCGGCTCAGGGCCTGCGATAGACGGACACGATCCCGCCGTGGGCGTCGTGGAGCCAGAAGGACTTGTCGTCGAGCACGCCGGCCCGGGCCGAGAAGTAGGTGGCCGGCAGCACGTAGTTCCAGGTGTGGCCGTAGTTGTAGGTGACCGCCAGCCCCCAGCCGCAAGTGTTCTGAGCCGACAGGGCAATGCCTCCATCCGGCAGCCGCAGTCCGGCCGTCACACCGGCCGCGGCCGTGGGTTGGGGCGGGCTCCAGGTCCTTCCCCGGTCGGTGCTGCGGGTTCGGGAGATGACGGCCCTCATTACCGGGACGTAGCTGCGGTTTTCGCTGCGGAGAAAGGCCACCCAGGTCTCATCCGACAGGGCCATGACCTGGGTCTCGCTGTAGGCGGTGTAGCGGTTCTTCCGGTCGAAGGCGATGATGCTCCAGTCGCTCCAGGATGCGCCTCCGTCGTGGGACCTCACCAGGGCGGAGACGTAGAGGGAGACCGACATGTCGTCCTGGTTCAGGTAGCCGTAGACGGGAGCCACCAGGGTTCCGTCCGGCTCTTCAAAGGCCACACCCCCCAGGTGCACGGCCGCAGCCAGCGGCACCGGGTCCTCCACCTTGGCCTGCTTCCAGGTCTTCCCCTGATCATCGGAATAGGAGCCTTGCAGGCGCGTCCGGTAGTGGAGTCCGTCGACGGACTTCCAGACCCAGTAGCCCCGCTCCCGCCCCAGGATTCTGCCGGGTCCGTGCTGGTGGGGAACGGTGTATTGGGCTTTTAGGCGTATCCAGCGCCCCGACTTGAGCACCAGGGTCACGTCGTTGGGCGGCTGCCCGACTTTCCGGCGCCACTCCTCCTCGGGCCATCGTTCGGCCAGATACCATTGCCCGTCCGGCTCACCATGGGCACGGGGAGGTTCGGCGGCCGGGGCCGCGGGCTTCTGCACCCGCTTCATGACAATGGTCTCGATCCGCTCCTTCTCGATGGGAAGGTTCACTTCGTGGGGAGGGTCGGTGTAGCCGCTTCCCTTTTGGCGCTGTCCCAGCACCAGCATCAAGCGGTCCTCGTCCAGGGCCAGGCCGGAGGAAAACCCATAGTGGCCGGCCTTCCAGTCCCCTTGCAGGTTGGGGACCACCGGCGGCAGGGGAATGGGATCCCGGGCCCAGCCTCCGCCCCAACCGCTGGGTCCAAAGCCCGGCAGCCAGTTGTGTTCCACGAAGGGGGTCCGGTGGCCGATGGTTCGAAAGCCGTCGTCGCTGAACATGACTTCCATGCTGCCCCAGGCCGACCAGAGGGCGAAGGAGCAGGCCACAGTGCCGTCGCCCATGGGTGTCAGGCTGGCCCAGGAGCCGACGCACAGGGGCTCGGGTCGGGTCCAGCTCTTGCCTTGGTCGGTGCTGTAGGACCGCACCAGCGTCTGCGGAATATCCAGGGGTAGCCCGGGACGCTTCTTCAACTGCCTCTGGGTGAGGACCGCCAGCCAGGTCCCGTCCTTCAGGGGAAGCACCGCCGGAAACTCGTAGCTGAGGTCCGCCTCCGGGCCGGGAACCGCAATCGGGATCCAATGCCCCCAGCTCTTGCCGCCATCGGTGGATTGCAGCAGGCCCGTCTGCAGTCGGGTGGCCGCCAGGTCTTCCCGGCTGACGGCCCCGTGGACAGGCATCAGCACCCGGTCGCCCGCCTCGAAGGGCCTTCCGTAGGGCATGGCCCAGGTCAGGGGATGGGGGTTCAGGGGCGCACTGGCTGTCCAGGTTTCGCCGTGGTCCTCGGAAGCCAATAGCCGCAGCCGGCTGCCGGCGGAGCCGTCGTTCAGCTCGGCGAAGGGGGCGATGATGCGGCCGGATTCCAGGGTGGTCAGGGTGCCCATGGCCCGGGGTTCTCCCTGGCGGCCTTCGAATATCGTCTCCGGATAGAACCACCAATCCCCGTCGCGGGTCCTGCGCACCAGTTGGAGATCTCCCGAGCCGTCCCGCTCCTGTTGCGCCGTCTGGTGGGTGAACAGGGTCAGCAGCCGGCCCTCGGCGGTGCGGGTGATCCCGGCATAGCGCGCGCGTCTCTCCGAGAGGTAGACGAAGCTGCGCTGGTCCCGTTTCCAGTTCCCCGCCCCATTGTTTCCTGTTGGGGTCGGGCCGTCAGTGGACCGGGCGCAGGAACCAACGGTCAGGCAGATCAGCAGGATCAGGCTGAGTTTGGCTGAGGGGGTCATGGGATTCCTCGGATAGTTGAGGCAGCGGGCCACAAGAGTCGAAGGCGGCCGTCCGGTCAGTTCTTGCCTTCGCCGTTACACAGGCGGCGGTAGAAATCCATGCCCTGGTGGATGGTGGCCAGAGCCCGGTCCTTCTGTGCCGGATTCTCGAAGTAGGCTTCCTCGCGAGCCCACTTCTCCAGCGGCTTCAGGAAGTCGAGCAGATAGCATGCGCTCTCGGCCTCAGCCAGGTCCCTTCCCGGATAGTCGATATATACCGGGTTGGCGTGGGCGAACAGGGGATGGGTCCAGATGGAGGTTTCCTCGGGGGACCCCCCCATGCAGCGCGCGGCAATCCACAGGCTTTGGTCGGCCGGGAGATCGAGGCTGAGGTGCGCGCGGCGGCCCTGGTCTTCAGCCGGGACACTGGCCGCCACCTTCCCGTTGACCACGATCTCCAGCCGCTCGAAGGGCCTCAGGGAGCGCCCCCGGGCCTGGATGCGAAGGACCTTGCGCTTGCTGAGCGTCAATGTCTCGCCGGGGCCCCGGCCGTCCACCGCAAGGCTGACCATGGGTCCGTTGGTCACGAAGGAGCGGCCCAGGCGCAGTCCTTCCATCCATGCGGGGTAGGTGAGCGGGCCGTCCAGCTTGACGTAGACCCTCTGATGCCCCACCGGCTCCTCGGGCCCGATGCGGTCGGTTCCTGCAGTGGCGGGCAAGCGGAAGCCGCAGTTCAGCAGGTTGTACCAGAGCTTGAGGGTTTGGGGCAGCCGGGTGTGGGTGAGGATGTCGGCGGTGTCGATTTCGCCGAAGACCATGTCGATGGGGAACTCGAGTTGGGCGGGGCGCAGGTGGGCCCAGTTCACCAACCCTCCCTGCCGGTGGGTTTCCCGCATGGCGTCCAGCACCAGGGCGTCGGGCCAGCCGGCCTGGCCGTGGCGGGGGAACCCCTTGCGGGAGGGTCTCAGGTAGGAATAGCGGTAAACGGTGGTCTCGGGAACGGCCAGTCCGCCGGTGGAGATGGGCTCCACCAGCTTCTTGAGGTGGAGAAGGCTGACGTGGCCCAGGGTCTGGTTGCGGTACTCCTGGTTGTAGTAGACCAGGTGCCGGGGATCGGAAATCGGGTCCAACTCGCCCCGGAAGTGCTCCCTGGAGTAGGTCTTTCCCATATGCTCCAGCACGAGGACATTGCCGACCCGCAGGTCCTCCGCCTGCATCTCGAAGAGGGCGCTGGGCGGATCCAGCATGTGGATGTGGGTGTCTCCGGAGTGCCATCCCCCCCGCTCCATGTTTGCCCACCGCTTGAGCGAAAAAGTGCGACGCAGGGTCTGACCGGCCTCCAGATCGAGATCCTCGTCGATGGGTAAATATTCCAGGCCTCGCCGGATGGAAATCCGGATCTTGCCGGCCGGAGTGCGCAGGCGGAAGTTTCCTGAAGCATAGCTCCAGCGGGCGGGATCCCTCCGCGGACGCAGAACCAAACCATAGGCGGCCTCGAGCGGTGCTCGGTAACGCCCTTCCTCGTCGGTCACTCGAATCCGGCCGATGGTGGGGGCGCCGCCCTCAGACTCCACCAGCCGCCCCTCCAGCAGACCGGATTCCGCGACCCGGAAGGGGAGGCGCCAGGTCACGCTCCTTCCCTCGGACGCCACTGAGAGGCAGGCCGCACCCTCCCCGGTCTCGGCGGAATCGATTTGGGCCAGCAGATGCCGGGTGGTCGAGGGGGCCAGCTCCAGGGTGTCCACCTCCAGCCTCAGACCGGAACTCCCGAGAGAAAGCATTCTGGTCTCGGAAGTGGAGTTGTGAAGCGTGAGCAGAATCGGCTGCGGGATTTCCCGGTAAAGGTCGAGTTGGGGAAGACTCTGGAGCGCAAATTCCTCAGCACCCACCTCGATCCGAATGCGGGGCCAGTCCAGGGATTTTTCCAGAGCGGTAAAGGCCTCGCTGGCTTCCTGCCGGCTTCTGGGTAGCAGCCGTTCCCGGTCGGCTTCGGTCAGGCGGGTGCTCTCCTGCAGGATGTCGTAGGCATTGAGGGCCTTCAGGACCGCGGCGTAGAGCTTTCCCTCCAACTGGAAGCGATTGCCCACCGCCTGGTAGACGTTGCCGACCGCCTCGGGTCTGATCTCATGGCTGAAGATGCCGTAGAGGTCCTGGAGGGCGGCGGGGGCCCCGGCCGGATTGGCATCCGGCGGCGATTCCTGCCGATGGCAGAAGGCTGCCAGGCCAATCAGCAGCAGAGCCAGCAGGAGTTGACGGCGGCTAGTGCTGTTGAGTCGAAACGACATTGAAGGACGAGTTCAATCCCCACCCTGCCGGGCGGATCGTGCGCGAGTGAGACGACAAACCTTCATGGCCCATGGGGAACAAGGACAATGTCCCGTTAAACCGGTTTGTTACAAAATGAACATGGATACACAGGATAGACAGGAAGAGAGGCTGTTGCTCAGGAAGCTGATTTGCTCGATGATCGAGCGCTTGTTTCTGGGAATCCACAGGGGCCTTGGTGGCCCTTCACGGATCCCTTTCGAGTCTCTTCCAACCCCTTGGAATCCCTTGGCGGATTCATCTCTTGCCCCCCAACAGATCCTTTAGCGCCCCGGGTGGAAATCTCTTCTCCCTTCCCGACTCTTGGCCGGTCCCTCCTGAGCCATCTCCAACTCCTTAGTGGCCCTTCGTCGTTCTTCGTGCCCCTTCGCGGATAACTCTTTTCCTTGATTGCTTGTGGGAAGGAGCCCCCGGCCGTCAGGCGCCCTTCAATTCGGGGATGCTCAGCCGCCCGTCCACCAGGGTGACGTAGGGGTCGAGCCGGGCATGCCGCTCCAGCAGCTTGATCTCCAGGTGGTTCTCGCCGGGCCGCACGTCGGCGGGATCGAGCTCGAACTCGAATTCGTGGCTGTCCTTCAGGATGATTCCGGCAAAGGCCTTGGGATCGGGTTGAATCGGCTTGCCGTTCCAGGCGAATTCCAATCGATCCTCCGGGGCCAGATCCACGATGCGGATCCAGACCCGCGGAGACCCCTTGGGCTTGGACCGGCCGAGGTCGTCGGCGATGTCGAAAGCCACCCTGTGGCCGATGCCGTCGGTGGAAAGCCCGATCATCATCGGAGTCTGTCCGGGCCACTCGGCGTGGCCGAAAGTCCCGGTCAAGATGCTCCCGGTGTGAGGGCTGCCGTCCAGCAGGTATTTCTTGGGACCGTATCTCACCAGGTCCGCATCGACCAGGTCGTGGGTAAAGCTCAGGTCCAGGGGATTTTCTCCTGGCCGGTGATAGTGGGGCATGCGGTAGAAGTAGTTCCAGAACTGGATGCCCGTGATCCCTGAGGAGAAGGCGCGGTGGGTGGCCGCCCGCAGCGATTCCCGGCCTTCCCGGGTGGGCCGGGCGTGGGTAAAGCAGGCCAGAGCGGGAATGCCGTGCTTGGCGCCCAACTGAGACAGTTCCGCCCAGGGGGTGCTGAAGGGGGAGAGTCCGTTGCTGACCACCACCATGTCCAGCAGCCCCTCCTGGAACCAGACCGGCAGATCGATCCCGATGCGCAGGCAGAGGTCGACGGTGGCCGGGACACGGGCGGAAAGGAAGATGGGCCGGCCTCGCTTGGCCGCCTGCTCGTCGGCAACCCGGCGGATGCGGCGGATCAGCTCGGTCATCACGTGGCGCTGCACGTAGGCTTCATAGATGGGAAAGAGGAAGGGGGACCGGAAGAAGTCCAGCTCGAAGCCGTCCAGATCGTATTGGGTGAGGGTCTCTGCAGCTAGGTTGAAGATGAGGTCGCGATAAGGACCGATGGCGTAGTTGCCGGCGCTGGCCTGCATGTACTGGAAGCTGGTGTCGGGATAGGGAGCATGGCGATCTCCGATCAACCACTCGGGGTGCTCCTGTTTCCACTTGGGCGTGTAGAAATAGGGTTCGGCCGGATGGTCCTTGGGAAGCCGGGAAGGCTTGTCCAGGCCGATCCGGTCGCCCCAGCGGTCGTGGTGATCGTTCATGCGAAGGCGCAGGAACACGTCCAGGCCGGCTTTGTGCCCGCCGTCGCACATGAGCGTCAGGGGGTCGTGTCCTGCCTCGCACAGACGTTGGACGGCTTGCATCATCCGCAGCGTGTTGCCGCTCTTGAGGACGGGCTGTTCTTCACCGATGATGGGGTAGAGCTTGGAGCAGTGGGTGGTGCCGCCGGCGTGGTTGATGCCGAAGGCGTACATGCTGACAGCAGAGTCCTTCAGCGCCCCGATCGAACCTTCCACCAGGCCCTCCGGGGTGGGTGGCCAGGGCATGCGCAGCAGGGGGTCGCCGATGTCCTGCAGCACCACGCGATAGTCTTCCGGCCGTTTTCCGGTGAAGGACTTTCCGGGCCTGCGGGCCTTTTTCAGGGGAGTGGCGGCTGCGGAAGCCGCCGCGGACCCGGGCGCTGCGGAGTTAAGACCCAGGGCCGTGCCTGCCAGGACGGTGGTTCGCATGAACCGGCGGCGCGAAACGTTGGGAATGGAATCTTTCCTGTCAGGCATGCATCCTCCTGGTTGAATTAATGGGTTGGCCGGCTTGCATTGGACTTGGCTTTCGTGTTTGACTCACTCTGTTTGCCGGACCGGCTGCACGTGGACGTGTCAGGGGCTGCCCGGCTGGACACGGGCAGGCCGGAGTGGCCGGCCCGTCGGGAACCCCGGACTGTCGCCGCCGACTGTCCGGCTGCCGGCAACCTTGAAGATCTGTCTGGACCGCAAAGGACAGCCATTCTAACAGAGAATCGCCGGGGAAGACGCCGGTTTCTAACGGCTCGGATCCGACCGGGAAAGGGCCCGGACCCATGGCCAGGCAGCCGGACGTGGTGATCATCGGTGGGGGCGCCATCGGCTGCAGCGCCGCCTACTATTTGAGGTCGGAAGGGCTTGAAGTGGCCCTGGTGGACAAGGGGCCGGTGGCCCGGGAAGCCTCCTGGGCCTCAGCCGGCATCATAGGCCCCTCCAGCCATCCCCGAGGGGATCCCTGGTTCCGCCAGGCCACGCTCCTCTCCAGGCAGCTCTACGACCAGCTCGACTCGGCGCTGTTCGAGGAAACCGGGCGCCAGATGGGCTACGGCGGCCGGGGGAGCATGACGCTGGCGCAGAGTCCGGCGGAAGCCGCCGAGGCCACCGCCGACGCCGAACGGGAGGCCTCGGCCGGCGTGGCCCTGGAGGTCCTGACCGGGTCGGAGGCACGCCGCCGCGAGCCGGCGCTCCCGGAGAATCTGGAGGCGGTGATCCTGCACCCCGAAGGCCGCTTCCTGGATGCCCGCAACTACACGGCCACCATCGCCAGGGCGGCCCGGCTCAAGGGCGTCCGCATGCGCCCCGGCTGGCCGGTGACGTCCCTGACCCGGGACGGCGCCAGGGTGACGGGAGTGCGGTCCGGCCATGAGCGGCTGGGCGCCGGCTGGGTGATCAACGCCTCGGGCGCCTGGGCCGGCATGCTGGATTCCGAGCTCGCGGCTCCCATCACTCCCGATCACGGACAGATCATGTCGCTGGAGGGCCCCGCGCTCGGCCTGCGCCACACGCTCCACCGCTGGGGCCGCTACGGCTACATCACCCCCAGGCCGGACGGGAGGGTGGTGGTGGGAGCCACCCATGAGGAGATCGGGTTCCGCAGGCGAATCACGCCGGAGGGCTTGAGTTATCTGGCCGGGGTGGTGAGCACGGTTCTTCCGGGGATCATGGAGCAGGCCATGCTGGACATCTGGACCGGGCTGCGGCCGGCCTCTCCCGACGCCTTGCCCATTATCGGTCCGGACCCGCGAGCCGCGGCCGGCTTTCTGTGGGCCGCGGGCCATTCCAGCTCCGGCATCATGCAGGCTCCGGCCACCGCGAAAGTCCTGGTGGATCTGGTCCTGGGCCGAAAGCCCCGCATTCCCCTGGACAAGGTGGGTATTGAACGGTTTCTGGGCTGAAGGCGAAAAGCCGCGGCCGGAACACCGTTCGGGAGGGCAAGCGCTTTCCCGCCCGGGCGGTGGGGGCGTCGAGATTCTACTATCGCACTAGTAGGCTGTAGTGGACGACACGCTCGTTCGGCGAGGACCCATGAATCAGTCACACTATTGTTATAGGAGATAAAGCTGGTAATCGGTTTCGCTGTCCTGTAATCCAAGGATTGGCCGGCGCCTGAAGCGCCAATAATATACTATATCGGTAGTATTACGGAGTGTGCATGCCCAAATACAAGATCGCCTGGTTGCCGGGAGACGGGATAGGTGGAGAGGTCCTGGTGGCCGCCCGCATCGTGCTGGATCGTCTGGGGTTGGATGCGGAGTATCTTCCGGGCGACATTGGCTGGGAATTCTGGCGTCAGGAAGGAGACCCGCTTCCCGGCCGCACCATAGACCTGTTGAAGCAGGTGGATGCCGCCCTGTTCGGAGCCATCACCTCCAAGCCGGCGCGAGAAGCCGGGCAGGAGCTGGCGCGGCGGTTCCGCGACAAGGACTTGGTCTATCGTTCCCCCATTGTGCGCCTGCGCCAGCTCTTCGATCTCTACGTGTGCCTGCGACCCTGCCGGGCCTTTGCCGGCAATCCCCTCAACACCCGAGAGGGAATCGATCTGGTCATCTTCCGCGAGAATACGGAAGATCTCTATTCCGGGGTGGAATTTCACCCGGTGCCGGAGAGACTGTCCCGCTTGCTGGAGGAGATCTCGCCCTCCTTTGCTCCCTTCAAGGGACTGGCTCCGGACCAGTGGGCCATCTCCTGCAAGATCAATTCCCGCAAGGGCTCGGAGCGGATCATCCGGGCTGCCTTCCAGTTTGCCCGAGACCACCGTCGCAAGAGGGTGACGGTGGTGCACAAGGCCAACGTGGTGCGGGCCACCGACGGGCTCTTCCTGGAAGCGGCCCGGCGCATCGCGGCTTCCTACCCTGAGATCGCCTGGGACCACGCCAACGTGGACGCCATGGCCATGTGGCTGCTCAAGAACCCCCTCGACTACGACGTCCTGGTCGCGCCCAACCTCTTCGGGGATATCGTCTCGGATCTGTGCGCCCAGATGGTGGGCGGGCTGGGGTTCGCCTGTTCCGGTAACATCGGCGAGCGGCTGGCCGTCTTCGAGCCGACCCACGGCTCGGCTCCCAAATACGTGGGGCAGTCCAAGGTCAACCCCATCGCCACCATTCTGGCGGCCAAAATGATGCTGGACTACCTGTCAGAGGACCGCAAGAGCCAACGGCTGGAGGAGGCCGTGGGAGAGGTCATCCGCGAAAGCCGGGTGCGGACCTACGACATGGGAGGCGCCAGCACCACCCTTCAAATGGCCGAGGCCATCGCCGGCAAATTGTAAATTGGCTCGCGGCGGCCGACGGCCCTGACTGTCCGTGCGGCGCCGGAATGCTCCTGCAATCTTGCGCCCTTGGTGTGACCCTGTCAGGAGATGAATCCCTCCCGGGAGCGCGGGCGTCCCGCCCGCACAAATCTTCCCGCAGCCTCGCCCATCTCCTCCACCCGGATCGACCGGCACCGGCGCCAAGGCTCTGCTTCGGCCACAATGATGCGGTTCACGCCAGCAGGGTGGCCGGTTGCGGCATCGCAGGGAAACCGAGCGGCAATCAAAGGAAGAGGATGCGGGCGGGACGCCCGCGCTCCCGGGGGGGGCTTGGTGGCCCTTCGTGGATAACTCTATTGGTCCTTTGCGAACAGCGCTCGGTCGTTCAGGCCGTCCGGCGACTCAATCCTCTGACGCGTTTCTCCAACTCCCGGGCCAGCGCCTGGGGAGAGTCCGACGACGAGGGACGCAGCGGTGGACCGAAGGTGACGGAAACCTGACCGGGCCGGGTGAAGGGCCAGCGGATCCCTCCGAATCTTTTTTTCTTGAGCTCAAACAATCCTTCAATCCTGGCAGGGACGACCGGGGCTCCCAGACCGGCCGCCAGCAGTCCGATTCCAGCCTGGAAGGGCTGCATTTCGCCATCCCTTGTTCGTGATCCCTCGGGAAAAACCAAGACGCTGTAGCCGCGATCCATGGCCTCCCCGGCATAATCGAAGCTGCGGCGGAACCCGGTTTGCCTGGGAAGCGAAAAGGCGTTGAACCCGCCGGCAGTCGCCCCGTAGGCCAGGTAGTCGGTGAAGCGGGCCAGCCCGCGTCCCGGCGGCGGGTATCGGAAGTCCCTCAGCCTTTCGCCGATCATGGCAACAGCTAGGCGGTTCCGGTAGCGCCAGGGCATTCGGGCCAGGACGAGCGCCGGATCGAAATAGGTCACATGGTTGGCGATCACCAGCACGGGCTCCCGAAGTCCTCGCCAGTGTCTTCGTCCACCCACCCGGGTCCAGCACAGCAAGTGGGTGAGCGGCCAGATGAGAAAGTGCTGGAACAGAAAGCGCATCCAGGTAGCGGGCCGCCTCAAGGACCAGTAGGGGTAGGGATAGGGGCGCCAGGGCCTGACGGAAGTTTCCGGGTGCGACCGCGAGGGGCCCGGGTCCCGGCGTGCTCCCGATGGAGCCCGCGGGCCGCCACCGGTTTCAGGACTTGGATGAGCCGCCTCGGACCGGCCGGCCTCCGGTAGACCGTCCGGTGGGCTGAGCAGCCTTTCCAGGTCACCCAGGGTGAGAGCCGCCGTGACTTTGGATTCGTCCAGGTCCATGCGAAAGCGATCTTCCAATTGGGTGATCAATGCAACCCTGGCAAGGGAATCCAGCTTGAGATCGGAGGTCAGATTGGCTTCGCGGTCCCGCCGCCGCGGCGAGGTCCCGGTGATGCCCTCGACCAGTGTGAGGATTTCGCCCAGCAGGCTTCCCTGCTCGTCTACAGCCTGACCGCCCGGTTCCGCTCCCTGCCGGCTCGCGAACCGGACCAGGTCTCGCTTGCGCACTTTCTGAGTAGCCGTCCGCGGAAAATCGCGCTCGGGCCAAACTACCCAGTGCCGGATCTGCTGGTAGGGGCTGAGTCCCTGGTTGGCGCGTTGGACCGCGGTGGAAGGGTCCGCCTCCGGGCTTCTCAGGATGAGCACGGCCACCGGTTCGGGGCCCTGCGCTCCGTCCACTCCCACCACCGCGCTGGCGCCGATCTCGGGCTGCCGATTGAGCGCTGTTTCGATATCGGCGGGGTAGACGTTCAAGCCCGCCGAGGTGACGATGACCTCCTTGCGCCTTCCGCGGAAATAGAGGTTTCCCCTGGCGTCCCGTTGGCCGAGGTCTCCGGTTCGCAGCCAGCCTTTCTCGTCGGTCAGGGGCGCGTCCTCCGCCCCCCAGTAGCCGGGTGAGATGTTGCGGCCCCGCACCAGGATCTCGCCTCCTTCGTCCAGCTTGATCTCCTGGCCGGGCATGGGTTTGCCGATCGAGCCGCGACCGGGTCGAAGGGGGTGGGCAAGGCTGATGACGGCGGCCGTTTCGGTCATTCCGTACCCCTGCATGACGGCATAGCCCAACCTCTTCCAGAACTCCTCGGTACTGGAATCGAGGGCCGCCCCTCCCGAAAGGAAGGCCCAGAACTTCCAGCCGAATCGGCGGCGGACGTGGCGAAAGGTCCACCAACGACGCAGCCAGTGCTGCCCGTGGCTGCGCTGGAAAAGCTCGGCCAGCGGGGGCCGGCTGTTTTGGGCGGCTTCGTCCCGCTCGATCTTGTCCCGCAGCAGCTCCAGGATGCGGGGAACGGTGGCCAGCATCGAGATGCGCTCCCGGCGAATGGCCGAGATGATCTCCGAGGGATTGAGGGTATTGAGAAAAAGGGCCTGCCCGCCGAGCAGAGGCGGCACGAAAATGCCCATCATCTGGCCGAAGACATGGCTGAGGGGCAGCAGGCTCAGGAAGCGGATGGGATGGACCGGAGCCTCCCACTTGAGATATTTCCGGATCTCGGTCTCGAGGGGAGTCAGATTGGCCAGCAGGTTCCGGTGTGTGAGTCGAATCCCCTTGGGCTCCGCCGTGGTCCCCGAGGTAAAGACAATCTCGGCCAGGTGGTCGCCGGTGACCTTGCCGGCGTAGCTCCAGTCCGGGGTCGGAATCTGTGAGGCCGCGCTGCGGCAAAGCGCCGCGAGCGAATCCACCGGGGACGTCAGGTCTTCAAGTGAAGCGCCGGGGCCGCCTCCAAGAACCAGCTTGGGCCGGGTCTGGCGCTCGATGCCGGCCACGAACTCGGGGGAGCTCTGAACATCCAGGGGAACCACGACCACCCCACGCATCAGGCACCCCAGGAAGGTGGCCACCCATTCGGGGGAGTTGTCTTCCCACAACACCAGCCGGTCACCCAGGCCGAGTCCCCGTGAGCCCAGTTCCCGGCCAACCTGGAAGGCCGTCCGGGCCAGCCTGCGGTAGGACCAGTAGTCGGTCCGCAGCCCGGAGCGGCCCATAAGCGCCGTGTCCTCGCCGCGGTCCAGAAACTCGGGCAGGTAGCTCAGCAGGGTCTCACGCATGACGTCATTCCGGTGTCCGAAAGGCTGCGCCAGGAGGGAAAGAGGCTCTGGGGTTCAGGCGAGATTGACCTTATCGATAAGTTGCTGGCGCACAACCTTTCCGTCAAGCATATTTTCCGCGACGAGAAAGAGGCCCTTACCGTCGCTTTTCCGCTCCCAGAGCTTGCCAACGGTCCGCTTCTCGGCAGTATCCGAGCTGTCGGCAATGTGCGCGCCCTTGTATTCGACAACGAGCAGACGCTAATGGGGCTAACCAAGCCGAGTTTGTCAAAGGGGTAAAGCAGCACTTCCCTGATCGCAGGCAGCGAGTACATTCATCGGGAAATCCGCTGGGATTCAATCCAGAAATAAAGCATGTGGAGGAGGTTGGGGAATTGGTATCCGCCTTTGACCTCGGGATCGGTTTCCAGCGCTCCGAGCCGTTTCATGCGTCGCAGGAAGTTGTCCATGACCTTTCTTTCATTGTCCGACAGACGTCCCATGAGTTCTGATCTTCCAAAGCTCATCCGGGGCGCGCCCGACATTTTTCGAAGAATGGATCGGTAACGCTCACTGCGAATTGCCCTGAACACTTGGGGTTGCAGCAGTTTCCGACCGATCACCTCGGCTGCGGTCAAGATTCCTTCCCATACTTCTTTTGACTCGATTTCCGGACCCTCGGCCGTGCGCCAGATGGCGTCGCCGATCTCGTGGGCCAGAACAGGAAGTCCGCCGGTGAATCGGACGAGTTGGCGCATGTCGCTGTCGGCAACCTTAGCGCCCACGGCGTCGAATGACTTCCGGTAGAAGTCCATGGCTTCATCGTCAGACCAGGGGGCGATGTCGATCAACTCGAAGACGCGCGCAAGAGACGGTTGCTTCGACACCAGCTCCTGGCGCCTCTCCTCAAGGCCAACAACCAGAATGCAGAGAGGCATTTTCTGTTGGGACGTGGAGATCTCGTCCACGGTGCTTTTCAGCCAGTTGGCGAAAACTTCGGAACCCGCGAGACCGTTGATGTCATCCAGGATGAGAAATAGCGCACGCTTCTGGTCCTTGATTTCGTTCAGAAGCCGCCTGACGGTCGGCACGAAATCATGGGCGAGCGTTGACCAGTCGCTTTCCTGGAGATTCAACTCCAAAGTGACCCCGAACAGACCCACCTGACGGACGTGGTTTCCAAAAAAGTTCCTGATTTGCTCATGCCAGGGTTTGTCCATGCTTTCCTTCAGCAGGCGATCGAAGGTCCTTCGAAGCATCTCATTCAAATCCTCAACGCCGCCGAGAAAGACATGGCATCCTGCGACTTGGCTCTCGTGCTCTGAAAGGTAGCGCACGAACGACGCCAGGGAACTCTTGCCAATGCCCCGTTCGCCGCTGACAAATCCGATTCGGAATTTGCCTTGAGTACTGGCCCTTACCATGCCCCGCAGACGCTCGACCTCACGGATGCGTCCGATAAAAAACTCAATCGGCACGGGTTGTCCGGGGCTGAACGGACTCGTTTCAGGATTCATCTCGCACAGTCCTTCATTGAAACTGACACGACCGCCTCATAAGCCAGGAAGATTTTGAAGAAAAGGATAGCATATCGTGGCGGAGTTGCTTTGTGGGAGCTTGCCCGGAGTAAAAGGGGACCGGGGCGGCTGAAAGTTCCCTTAGTGCGGCCGATAGGACACACGGGAGCCAGAGAGCAGTTCGGCGTCTCTCTTTTGCCGGTTCTGGGTACGCAATTAGCTATCGTCCCCAGGGACTTCTGACAGGGCTTCTTCGAATTCGGCAATCCATTTTTCGGCTTCTTCTTTGGTGTAGGCTGCGGTATTGGCACCCGTATCGACTGGCAGTTGATGCCTTCGGGGCATGCCGATGTGCTTTTGTAGCTCTGCTCGCAATGCAGTGGCTATCTCATCAGACAAGCCTCTTACGCGGAAGTCCACGTCTTGGTTTGAGTGCAGCCCGCCCGCGAATATCGCAAGAGACAAGTCGCCGTTCTGGCCGACTGACCGTCTCATGCGTTGGGCAAAAGTGTCGCCAGGGGTCAGTTTGTATCCAACTCCCTGCAGTTGCGCTTCGCGAAGGTCGGCTTCGTGCAACTCCGTGTTCCTCAGAATCGCACCTTGCAATTCGGCACGGCCTGCTTCCATGTCGAAAAAGATCACCCCGTGCAAGTATGCCCAAGAAAGATCAGTTCCTCGTAGTCGCGCCCCCGCGAGGTTAGCGGCCTGCAGTTTTGCGCCATCAAGCATGACCATTTGTAGCTGGGCACTGCGTAGACCAGTCTCTTGCAGGTACGCCTCGATGAGATCTGCGCCATGTAGCTGGGCTTTATCAAGGATCGCGCCGTTCAGCCGCGCTTTTGGAAGAATAGCTCGTTTCAAATGGGCTCGAGTCAGATCGACCCTCTCCAAACGCGCCCCCGGAAGTTTGGCTCCATTCAGCCAACTTCCCTCTAAGTTGATTTGGAGACCAGTGAAGATTGTATGGTCCTGCACAAAGAGGAGCGTCAGCAGGCTCTGGATTTCCTCTGAGGGTTTCAACTTGTGGTCGCGACGATATTCTTTTTCGCCCGTCGTCTGGCGGATATGCGCGCAAAGAATATCCAATACCAACTGTCGCGATGTATTGGCATCTTCCGCGTCTTTCTTCGGGTCCTTCGCAAGTTGAAAGAGTTCGTAGGCCCCGCCCATGCGCACGGATTGCGATTTATTGCCCAAGTGCTCAATGGCGTTTTTCAGCCGTTCCTGCCGTTGGCCCTGCTCGGCGTGCAGGTTGGCTTTCGCCTGTTGCTCTGTGGCTTTGGCTTGCGCGGTCGAGGATTCCTCCATCGCCTTGGCGCGTTTGTGAGACGCTAAGGCCTGCAAGGCAAGCAGGATGCCGCCCATACCGATCCCCAGGAATTTCAGGACCTCGTATTTGTCGCAGACTCCAAGTCGTTTGAAAGCCCATGTCGGATTCTCGGAGCACATGACGGCCACAAAAGCCGAGAACAACACGACGAGAATGAGGACGAGAATGCCATTGAATATCGAATTAAGGCTCATCGTGGATTTTGGGACCATTGGGCATTTCCTCGAACCGTTGAGCCAATTTCCCGCAGTGGCGGGAATCGAAGGCGTCGACCGGATCGTAGGCTTTCGACTAAAGAATACCCGAAGGGATGGGATCGTTCCCTTGGGTGGTTCGGGCCACACGTGGCAGCATGACTCAAGCCACCACGACGATCAGCCGTGTGGCTGTACTGCTCACGCAAGGATCTCCGGCAGGTCAGCCAGGCTCTCGATGACGGCGTCCGCTTGCGGATCGAGATTTTTCTCGTCTGCGGGCTGATACTTGCCGGTTTGGACCAGGATTGTTCGCAGGCCTACGCCCTGGGCGCCCGCGATGTCGGATTCCCAGTCGTCGCCCACCATGGCCGCTTGGTGAGGAGCCAGGTCCAGGTGTGCAAGCGCCAGGTGGAAGAATTCCCGCGAGGGTTTGCCCACCACCCGGGCCATGCGTCCGGTGGCGAACTCCAGGGCGGCAACGAACGGCCCCATGTCCAGCGTGAGTTTGCCCCGGGTCAGCCAATAGCGGTTCTTCTGCATGGCGATCAGCTCCGCGCCGTCCATCAGCTTGCGAAAGACGCGGTTGAGCAGCTCAAAGGTAAACCCCTCCATCAGATCGCCCAGGACTACGAAGTCGGGCCGATCCTCGTCCAGTCTCAGGCCCTGGAACTCCTGGATGGAGTCGCCCCGGGTGACCACCCAGCAGCGGGCCTCCGGATGACGCCGCAGCATCAGGCTGGCCGCCACCGGAGCCGTGAATATCTCCGAGGCATCGGATTCGATGCCCAGGACATGGAGCTTGTCGCGGATGGTTTCCCGTCGCTTGTTGGTGGTGTTGGTTACAAAGCGAAGCCGGAACCCGCGCTCCCTGAGGGCGGCGATGGCCTCGGCAGCGCCGGCAATCAGGCGGTTGTCCTGATACACGGTGCCGTCCAGGTCCAGCATCAAGCCGCGCAATCCGGTAAGTGTCGCCTTCATCGTTTTCAGGCTAGAAACGAAATCCGATTCCCGTTTCGAAAGAGCGGGAGGCGGGCGTATCCAGGTAACCGAGAATGTGCGAGTACCCGCCTCGCAAGACCAGGCGTGGAGTCAGGCTCACCAACAGACCCGCCCGAAAGAGCAAGGGGGTTGCCGATACCGAGTCCCTGCGCATTCGCGGGATGGCGCTGTTGTGAACGAAGCGGTCCCCCACCGAGCAGCAGCAGAGCTGTCGTTGCAAACATGGCCGGCCATCCAGGCAGTCGCTTTGTAGCCATGATTCGCGCCGGATTCTTACGGGGCTTCTTCCCGACTCTATCAGATCTCTTGGTCGTGCGCTCTCCTTTGGGGCCGCCTCAGGCTACGTTTGACACCCCCCAACGGCTGTGCTACTTTCCGGCCATGCCTGCCAAACGTCGATTCCCGGCGGTGTTAGCCCTGCTGCTCTTGTGGGCCGCGGCGAGCTGCGGGGACCCGAACGGCCCCCCCGCCGACCCGGAAACGGCGGCTCGGGAGGAGGCCTACAGGGACCAGGTGACCCTCTCCGGTCTGGGGATGGCCAAGGGGGAGAATTTCCTGGGGGACGAGGTCTTCTATGTGGAGGGATCCCTGACCAACGACGGGGAGGGCACCATTCGGAAAGTGGAGATGACCTTCTTCTTCAAGGATTCCCTCGACCAGGTGGTCTTGAAGGAAGCCCGTACGGCCCTGGAGTACGGGGGTGAGCGCGGGATCGCTCCGCAGCAGGTTGCCGAGTTTCAGGTGGCCTTTGAAAACCTTCCCCGGGACTGGAACTACGTGGTTCCCGAGGTGCAGGTCAGCGGGATCGGCCTGCGGTAGGGGATCGGCCAAACGACGCGGGGCTACCATCCCCGGGCCAGCCGGTCGGCCAGGTAGCTTGGCAGCCCGACGTTTCTCATCTTTTGCTGGACCCGCCCGACCGGGTATTCCACCCGGAAGTAGGAAAGCAACGCCTTCTTCTGATCAAAGACCGCAAAGGCCGCCCGCGGGTCATCGTCCCTGGGCTGCCCCACCGCCCCGGGATTGATCAAGTACCGGTTCTCCCAATCGAGAACCAGCCGGCTTTCATCGGCTGCCTTCCTCAGTCCGGGATTCAACGGGCCCGCCCTCTGCTCCTTGAACCAGGCGAATCCACCCTGAACATGGGTGTGTCCGAAGAAGGTCAGCCCGTGGGCCGCCAGGCTCAGGCTCTGCAGCGCGTCCTCCAGGTTCAGCAGGTACTGATCCTCGTCCAGCAATGACCCGTGAGCCACCGTGAATCCGCTCCCCTCCGCCGGTCCGCGCGGCATCGCCAGCAAGTAGCGCCGATTCTCTTCCGACAATTGAGTCTGGGTCCAGAGCGCCGCGCTTCTGGCGAGAGGGTTGAACAAGGAGAGATCGGTCAGTCCCACCGCGGCCTTGTCGTGATTGCCACGAACCATCACCGCCGGACCCAGTTGCCGCACCGCCTCGGTCACCTGGTTGGGATCGGGGCCGTAGCCGACCAGGTCGCCGCAGCAAATCACTTGGTCGAATTGACCCCTGGCCCGCTCCAGGACCGCCTCGAGCGCCTCCAGGTTGGCGTGGATGTCGGCCAGGATCAGGAATCGCAAGTCAACCAGTGGTGGCGGCCCGGCGTGCTCAACTGGGCGCCTTCATTCGACAACCACCCCGGCTCGGCCCAGGGCGAGCTTGAGCTGCCGCTCGGACTGGAAGCAGGTGGCTACAATTCCGGCCTGCCGGGCGGCCTCGACGTTTTCCGGCCGGTCGTCGGCAAAGAAGATTTCTTCGGGGAGGACTCCGGCTCGATCGATGGCGATGCGATAGATGGCGGGCTCCGGTTTCAGGCAGCCCAGTTCATAGGACAGCAGCCGATCCTCGATATGGCGGACCAGGGGATAGTTTTTCCAAATGAACTCGAAGTGGACTTCATTCACGTTGGAGAGCATCAGGAGCCGGTAGCGGCGCTTCAGGCTGAGCAGAAAGGACTCCGCCAGCAGCGGCTCGGGCAGGAACAGGGATGTCCAGAGCTGTTCGAACTCCTCGGTGGAGACATCCAGCCGCAGGCGGGCGCACATGGTCCGGTAGAAGTCGGATCGGGAATAGTGGCCACGGTCGAAAAGCAACAGGGGTTCCCTGTCGGTGAGGACCTGCTTGATTTCGGGTAACGAAAGCGCGGAGCATGCGCCGAGCGAGGCCAGCGGAATGGTCGGGTCGTAGTCGATGATGACTTTGCCCATATCCAGGCAGATCACCTTAATCATGGCGGGGATGCAAACGCAACAAGGCTTGCCCTCATGGTTGACCCGCAGCGGAGACGGCCGAGTCTTCCCGTTTGTAGCGGTATCCGATCAGGCCGAACTCTCACCGACGGCCTGCATCAACCCTCGCATGTACCCGACGGCAAAAAGCCGGCCCAGCGTGGTGTAGCCGGCCTCGCCCGCTTCTTCGCCCGACAGTTGCGGAACGTGGTCCGGCCGCATGGGGCCGTTGAAACCGATGTCGCGGTAGGCCCGCATGGCTTCCACCATGTCGGTCTGCCCCTCGTCGTGAAAGGTCTCCACAAAGCGGCTGCTCGTCCCCCGGATATCCCTGAAATGGACGTATTTGATGTGAGGTCCCAGGCGCCGGATGGAGGAGGGGATATCCACTCCCATTTCGGCGAAGGTCCCCTGGCAGAAGCAGATGCCGTTGGCCGGACTGGAACTCAGGCCGACCAGTCGTTCGAAGCCTTCCACGCTGTTCATGATGCGCGGAAAACCCTGGAAGTTGGAGATCGGGGGATCGTCCGGATGCATGGCCAGCGTGACCCCGCACTCCTCGGCCACGGGCAGAATTCTTTCCAGAAAAGTGTCCAGGTTCTCCCAGAGGCGTTCGGCCGAGGGCAGGCCCGCCTTCGAAGAAGTGGCCTGCGGCAGATCGCTCAGGTCAAAGCCGGTGACCAGGGCGCCTCCGCGCCCTTTTTCGTTGACCGACGTCCTGGCCCAGTCGCCGCCGGCGATGAAGTTGTAGCAAAGCAGGCCGATCCCGGCTCGCCCCATGTTGCGGATCAGGATCTTCATCTGCTCGATCTCGGCATCGCGCTGGGGTCCCCCGAGCTTGATGTCCTCAATGGGCAGGTAGCCCTCAATGACCGAGACCCCCAGGCCGAAGGACTCGATCATGGCCTTCTGGTCGGCCAGTTCGGAATATTCCAGTCCCGGATAGCGGATGACCACGTCGGAGACTCCCACCTGGCCGGCCAGTCGGAGGTGGTGATCGGAAATAGGGGTCATCACGATGGCAATGCGCATGGAACTCCTCGGCGGGTGTCGACCGGCGTGGGTCGGTGGCCGCGAACCGCGGTGGCGGCGGTTGGGCGGCCCCATTGTAACCTGTATGGGCGGTGAGAGGACAGGCTTGCGAACGGTCGGTTCGGAAGCGCCGGAGCCGGAATGGTTCAGCCATGGCTGAGGATTTGTCAATGACAAATGCTCCAGGCGGGAGCCCGGGGTTTACCCGCCCCCCGTTCGTCTCACCTCGAAACAAGGTCGTGCCCCTTGATGATGGGCATTACCTGGCCGGTGACGCCAACTCCAGGACCAACCAGATCTATGACCGGCGGAGCAGGCAGGTTACTCGGAATATTGTGGAGAGACTTTCCTGTGAGGTTTCAAGTCAGGATGATCTCAAAGGCCCCTCAGGAGGAACCCTGGAGGATGCTTAACCGACCCTCCCTGCAGGGATACTGTCAGGTGGTTACCAGGTGGTTACCATCTCTGGTACCTGACCCCAACGGCAGCAAGAATTAGAGTGGAAGCTGCAAGAATCGTCAGGCCGAGCGCCCAATAGAAATAGGTCGGGCGATAAATAAATTGAACCTCAGAGATTCCCGAATCAACAAAGACGCCCATTAAGACTCCATAGGCCCTCTTTATCGGACGTGGGCTGCCATTAACGGTTGCGGTCCACCCCGGATACCAGGTTTGGCTCACGACCAATAACGCGGGCGAAGCTCCTTTTCTGTCCACCCCGAACCGGTTCGGGCTGAGTTGCTCGAAGTGCAGGGTGTCTGGATCATCAGTTTCGGGAATAGCCGAACCACCCAGAGGCTGTGATAGAAAGGAGTCCAGTTCTTCCTCAAGGATTGCCTCTTTTCTTGGATCAAAAGCTGGGTTCCCGATCCTCGAAAATACTTCATCGAGGTTGTTGGCTTTCGTCGCCCGGTTAACCGACCATACGCGTGGCAGGGAGGAAGAATTTTCGTAGACTCTGGCGCTTGCTCCTGCGAAGACCTCGGGGTGGGAGAGGTCTTTCGTCGAGACGATGTACTTCACATTCAACAGATCCATGACGCCGTCTTGAGGCACTAACGTATTGAGGTCATGGAACCGCTTGAGTTTAGTGACTCCGGAACGGGCGTGTGTGGTTTCCAGGTTAAAGACCTGACCGATATTTCTTGGGTAAGTTTCGTCTTCAAAAGCAACGCGGAAGATGCCGGGCTGTGCTTGCAGGAATTGAACGACATCGTCTCTGCTGAAGTACTGCTTGGGATAGAAGTTTGTCTTCCCGTCGAAGTCGCTCTTCAATTTGAACTGGGGAGCGAGAAAACCATGGCAGTCGAAGAGCAGCAGAATGACGACACTCACTTTGAGAAAGAACGCCTTTTTCGAAATGGGAAGAAAACGGTATAGACCCAGCCCGGTCGTGGCCAGCATCAACAGGCAGGCGAAAAATGGATAGGCGTAGGATGCCGGTTCATAGAGAACTTGCACGCGGTAGAAATAGCCTGCGAATACAACGGCAGTCATAAAGACGGAGAATGCTGCGAAAGCCTGAAACAATCGATACTTGCCTGCTCTGGAAGCCTTCGCCATGGGGGCAAAGAAGGCCTGACACCCGAAACCCGCCAATAGACTCAACGGGATGTGCGCCAGTAGCAGAATTCGTGCCGCCACTCTTCCCGTGTCAAACCCCGGAATCAGGGCATAGAACAGGCCGTGCAGCGGAGAGTACCTCCCTAAAGACAGGCCGATGAAAAACAAGGCCAACAACCAAGCACCTCCCACCAGTTTGGAGCGCTTTATCCCAATGACGGAATAGAGGATGAAAAACAGGGCCAGGATTCCCAGGTAGGGATGCTGCTTACTGCCTGCCCCGCCGGACATATAGGGGAAAACGGCCTGTATGAACCCGCTTGGAGGAAAGAAATTCTCTGAACCGGAGATCGAATAGGGAATCTTTTGCGTGGCGGGGAGTTCGCTCTGGGTCCAGCGGTAAGCCTCCGGAGCGTATTCAAATGCGACGAAGAGTTGCGTTGAACCGTAGGCGAAAGCGAACAAGAAAATCAGGCCCGTCACGGTAAGGACTCGTGTTCGAAGAGCGCCAGGAATTGGAGCCGACACCGGCCTCTTTTGACCCTTGTCTGGACGGGCGATATGCGCTCCTAGTGCTTTCCTCCGAGATCGAGAGAACCAAAGGGTGAGGCCGATCGCCAGGACTGCCAGACTGGCGTACATGACCGGCTGATGGTGGCCGGCCAGCAGGCACAAAGCCAGACCCAAGCCGGCGAGGTTGGCGTAGAGAATCTGGCGGATGGGTTTTGTTGCCTGCAAAGACTTAGCATAAAACAAGAATACTGCAGGCACCCATACCGAGGCGTAGAAGAGACTGGCTGCTCCGAAGGCGCGCATGCCGATCGAGCCTGAATAGGCGAAAATCAAGGCAGCAACCAAGGAGCTGTATGGACGTATCCCGAGTTGCCGCCCCAGCAGATACAGCAAGAACGAGGCAATGATGCAATGGAGTATCAGGAACCCTTCAATCACCGAAACGGGAATATGACCTTTGGCATTGAGAGGCACAAGGCCCAGCAGAAGGTTGAACGGGTAGAAGATGCCCGACTGCATTTCGCCGCCGAAGGGACGCCCCGCATCGGTGTAAACGTCCCAGAATGGAAAGCTTCCGCTGTGTAGAGATTGAGCAATGTACTGGACCCACGGATAAGTTTGTTGGGCGCTATCCTGATAGGCCAGCATGGAATATTCGGCTGTAAAAACAACCTTCCAAAAAACGACTATGCCAAATAAGAACAAAAGCAGGCCGTATTTCCAGGTGTTTCCTTTAGGGTGCCACGCCATGGGAACCAGCTCTCGTCAGGAGAAATGAAGTCGCTAAAGAGGGCAGGGGTAGTAGGTGCTACAGATTGAAGAAGGTTATTGCCTTAGCTTGCTCACTAAACGGCCGCGAATCTTCAGGCACAGGGACCGCAATCTCTTGGTCCATTTCCATGCCGTCCGCACTAAAAAGTTGGTTTTCTCTACGGGCCTTTCGGCAATGGCCGCGGATATTTCTATCCACACTGCGGGGTCATAGCGCTGTGGGCCAGGAAGAACGGCACCTCCTCGCTTTCCATACCTCGGGAACACCAGCTTGGGGAAGACCTGCTTCCCGAAATAGATCTCGGGAGCCGCGACGATAATCTGGCGGTGAGGCCGGTCAATGATCCGCAGGCCCGCGCTTCTTGCCATGGCCTCCATCCCAGTCCGGTTGGGTATCCACCAGTTCGTCGAATCCTCGTTGTATTGCGCCTCCACGAACGCCAGTCTTGGAAAGCCGGGATGTTCAAGCAAGTGATCGTCCACATTCCTCTTGTAGTCCGGTTTGCTGGCAACAGGTTTTCTCTTGTGACCGATGACGTGTGAGTGAATAAAGATCCGCTCTCGCGTCATTTCAGCCAGCCTGTCCAGTACGATACCTGGATATTTGAGGTGGTAGAACAAGCCCAGAAAGAGCACATAATCGAATCGCTCTTCCGTCGTCAGACAATAGGCGTGTGCGTCCTCCGTGATCAGTTCCAGGGTCACTCCGAATTGCTTGGCCGCGAATCCGGCTTGCTTGATTGCGATCTCGAACGGGTCCACCAGCACACATCTGTGAGCCCCTCTGAGCTTCATTTGAATTGAAAAAAAACCAGCGTTGCCCCCGACATCCAGAACGGTCTTCCCTGTCAGGTCGTCCGGAACAAATGGCTCGATGAATTCCCATCGGGTTCGGGCGTCGTATCCCGGGGGAGTACCGGCTCCGGTCCTGACTCCATTGGGAAATTCGAAATGTTGGTACCACCACCCCAGAGACCGCATCTCTGTTTCGAACCCGCCGGTTTTTCTGCAATTCATCGGAGGCCTTTTGTATTTTGAAGCGCTTGCAGAATTGCTCAGGCCAACTCAATCGTGAGTCGGTGGAGAGTGTTTAGGAAACACCTGCAGACAGTTCGCACTGTCATCACCCGGAACTGAGGCACACCGGGAATGGCCGCAAACGCCTTTTTCCCTTGGCACACTGTTCCTTGGTTGAGTGGTTGGCCGATCGAGACTGGCAAGGGTGTCGTATCGTGTTATTGCGATACGAGGTGGATAACGATTTTTCGCTCAGCGGCCGGACCAGGGTTAGGCGCCTCCGACTCATCCCCAATGATGCTCAAATCTCTTAAAGACGCGTGAGAACCTGAAACCGAACGGTTGCCACGAAAAAATCGCTGGCACTGCAGGTCGCCGGATCCAGCCACGCGCTCTTATTGCCCTTCTGCTCTTATGGTCGAGTGCGTTTTGTACCCTACTTGCGGTCCCCAAGTCCCTACCAACACTGGTAGTTTCGGACGGAGAGCACGCCAACAAGTCCCCGACGAGAGTGAAGATGGTATGGTCGGCCAATAGCCCCGACGGCTATGCCCTACACGAATTGTTGAGGCTCAACAGGGATTCGCATGCCATTTGATCCATCTTGAGTTGCTACCCGTTCCAAAATAGGACAATCACGAACACGGCAACTCCGGCTTTCATTGTTCTTTCTGCTAGAGCACATTCGGCGGGGCGATGGATCTGCCGGGGAGGCACCGGCCTTGTAGTTCGGACAGCAGCTCGTGAGCCGGCTAGGGGAAGGAATAGGTGTCGCGGACGTTGACGGTACGGCCAGCCAGCTTGGGGTGTATCCGGGGCCGGCGCGGCTGGGTGAAGCGGTCGGCGTCTCTGAAGCGCTCGTGTTCGGCTTGGGAGTAGGCCGTTTGAAACGCCTCGAGCCTACGGGATTAACTCACCTCGATACAAACCCGTTCCCGCGGACCGTAAAACGCCAGGGCTTGGACAGCCAGGGCTCGGGAGTCTGGCCCAGTCCGATGCGGGGCGTGGCCACCAGGGAGGATGGCGGTAACACCGAACCTCTGGCCAGCGTTAGCGGTGAGTCGGGCCGGCAGCAGTCGAGCCCGTTTTCGTCCCGGGCGATCCCCAGGGCCTGGGTCAGCTTGGCCGGACCACTGGCCAGTTGGGACAGGGGCTTGCCGCCTCGGAGCTCCTGCATGCGTGCAATCCCCTCTAGCGGCTCGAGGGCTCGAATGAGCACCGCCGCCGGGAAGCCGGCCGCCTCAGTGACCAGATTCAGCATCCAGTGCATTCCGTAGGTGAAGTAGACGTAGGCGAATCCCGGGGGGCCGTACATGATCTCGGTTCGCGGGGTTCGGCCCGCTTTGGCGTGACAGGCCAGATCCCTCTCGCCGATGTAGGCTTCGGTTTCTACGATGGTCCCCGCCAGCAGGGTCCCGCCCAGCTTGCGGACGAGACGGCAACCCAGCAGCTCACGGGCGACCGTTCGGGTGGGGCGGTCGAAGAAAGATCGGGGGAGGAAATCGGCTTGCGGAGAAGGAGGCAAGGGTCGTTTCCCGGTCGGGCCTACTCCACCCAGTCGGCGATGAAGACGTTGGTCTCGCCGCGAACTTTTCCGTGGCGGTTGGAGGCGAAGACCAGTTGCTTCCCGTCCGGGGAGAACATCGGGAATCCGTCGAAAGTCTCGTCGAAGGTGACCTGTTCCAGATTGGTTCCGTCGATGTCGATCAGGTAGAGATCGAAGTTGCGGCCCCTGGGGTCGCCCAGGTTGGAGGCGAAGATGATCCGCCGGCCGTCCGGATGGAAGAAGGGACAGAAGTTGGCGGCGCCGTTGCGGGTCACCTGAACCCGGTCGGTGCCGTCGGCATTCATCACGAAGATGTCGAGCTGGCTGGGCTCGATCAGGTTTCGGCTCAGCAGGTCCCGGTACTTGGTTTTGGCGGCCTCATCGGTGGGGTGCGAGGCGCGATAGACGATCTTTTGACTGTCGGGGGAGTAGAAGGCGCCCCCGTCGTAACCGAGGGTGTGGGTAAGCCGTTGGACCCCCGACCCATCGGTGTTCATGGAGTAAAGCTCCAGGTCTCCATCCCTCATGGAGGTGAATACGATCTTTTCCCCGTCGGGAGACAGGGTGGCTTCGGCATCGTAGCCCGCGGTGTCGGTCAAGCGGGTGAGGCCCTGGTTGAAGTCCGAAAGAAATATGTCGTAGTCGGGGTAGACGGCCCACACGTATCCCCGGGAAAAGTCGGGCCGAGGCGGGCAGCTCTCGCTGCCCAGGTGGGTCGAGGCGTAGACGAATTGTTGGCCGTCCTTGAGGAAATAGGCGCAGGTGGTGCGGCCTTTGCCGCTGCTGACCCGGGTGATGCCGCTGCCGTCGGTTCCCATCACGAAGATCTGGTCGCACTGGCCGCCGTCTCGGGTGGCTTGAAATATCAGGCGTTGACCGTCGGAGGAGAAGTAGGCTTCCGCATTCTCCCCTCCAAAGGTCAGTTGACGCAGGTTGCGCAGGCGGGGTTCCGCGCTTTCGGGCTCATCCAGTGCCTGGCAGGCGACCAGAGCCGGCAGCAAACACAGCGGCGCCAGACGTGCTGTCCAAGTGAATTTCATATTGCCTCATTCTTTAAGTGCTTGGTGGACAGGGGTCACTCCTCTTCCCACGCGGCCTGGATACTATTGTAGGTAACCTCAACCATCGTTTTCAATTGGGGCCGGGTGATCGACAGCGGGGGCATCAGCACAACGGTGTCGCCGAGGGGCCTCAGGAGGACGCCGCGCCGCCGGGCCTGCAGGACCACTCGATGTCCCATGCGGCGTCCCACCGGAAAGGGCTGGCTGCTGCCGCGGTCCCGCACCAGCTCGATTCCCGCCATGAACCCCAGTTGGCGCACGTCTCCGACGCAGGGCAATTCCCACATGCGCCGCAGTGCTTTGGTCAGATAGCGGATCTTTCCCTGCAACTTCTGCAGGGTCTTCTCCTTGCTGAAGACCTCCAGGTTGGCCAGGGCGGCCGCGCAGGCCAGCGGATTCCCCGTATAGGTATGCCCGTGAAAAAAGGACTTGAACTCCTCGTACTCCCCCAGAAAGGACTCGAAGATCTCCTCGCTGGTCAGGGTGGCCGCCAATGGCAGCGTGCCGCCGGTGATTCCCTTGGCCAGAGCCAGAAAATCGGGCTGGACGCCCTCGTGTTCCAGGGCTAGCATCCTGCCGGTTCTGCCGAATCCGGTTGCCACCTCATCCAGGATCAGATGAACCCCGAAGCGTCGGGTCAGCTCGGCCAGTTTCCCCAGGAAGCCCTTGGGCATGGGCACCATTCCCCCCGCCCCCTGAATCATGGGCTCCACCACCACGCCGCAGATCTCGCGATGGCGGGTCCGCAGCACCTGCTCGAATTCCTGGAGCTGGTCGATCTCACAGTTCGGCGGCTGTTTTCCCAGCGGGCATCGATAGCAATAGGGATAGGGGACCCTGATGGTTGGGAAAAGGAGAGGCCGGAAGACCTCGTGGAATAGCCGGACCCCGCCCACGCTCACCGATCCCAGGGTATCCCCGTGATAGGCGTTGGAGAAGGCCACGAACGTCTTCTTGGAGTCCCATCTCCGGCCCCGGTTTCTCCAGTACTGGAAAGACATCTTGAGAGCGATCTCCACGGCCGTGGCTCCGTCGTCCGAAAAGAAGACCCGGGTCAGGTTCGGGGGCGTGAGCTCGACCAGCTTGCCGGCCAGTTGCGCCGCGGGAGCGTTGGTCAGCCCCAGCAGGGAGCTGTGGTCCAGGCGGTCCAGTTGGCGGCGGATGGCCCGCACGATGTGGGGGTGGGAGTGGCCGTGAATGTTGGCCCAAAGGGAAGAGACTCCATCCAGATACTTCCTTCCCCGGGTGTCGTGCAAGTAGACTCCCCGGCCCCGCTCGATCACCAGTTGAGGAGACTCCATCCACTCCTTCATTTGAGTGAAGGGGTGCCAAAGGGTCTGCTTGTCCAGACGTTCGAGATCCGTTTCCGTCCGGTCCGTGGGTGACGAGTCGGTCATGGGATTAAGATCCCGGGTCAACCGGGAGATGGGGAGTGCTTACAGGCTCGGCGTATTGGCCCGACAGCGGGTGTCACTGCGTGTTACCGGGGCGTCGCCAGGCGCCGGTTAGTATACATACCCGGGCCAGTCCCCCGGGCTGGCCGAGTCACCGCGGGTTCGCCTGCAGCTCGCCGGCATAGACCAGGGTGTCGTATTCGAACGTAACCCTTCCTTCGACCTGCCACTCCTCAAAAATCCGGTCCAGCGCCCGCATCAGGGACCGGTGGCCCGGCTGTCCGGGCAACGGCACGAAAGAGCAGGAGAGGGTGCGCCCGATGAGGCCCTCCCGGTCGAAGACCTGAGAGTTGGCCAGAGTCTTGTTGTGAAGTGCTTGTGGACCGAAGAAAGCCTGCAGCTGGGGCCGGCCGATGTTCTGGTGGCGAACTCGGGCGTAGTCGGTGCCGTGCCGCAGCAGCAACTCCTCGTAGTCTCTCAGGAACCCCGTGCTCTCGGTCTTGCGCTGGTTCCAGGCCAGGACCGCACAGGCCGGGGGTTCGGAGATGCGTTGGAACTCTTCTCGGGCGCGGTCGATCGGGAACCAGTGGAAGGCTTGGCCGGCGACGATGAGATCCACCGACCGGCTGCCGAGGGTGGTGGCTTCCGCCCGCCCATCGATGCTCCGGAAGCGGGGGTAGCGCTTCAGGTGAGCTTCAGCCGTCCGCCGCATCTCGGGATTGGGCTCGACACCCACGACCGGGTAGCCGTGCCGCAGGAAGAGCTCGGCCAGCAGGCCCGTCCCGGAGCCGATGTCGGCGACGCGGTGGGAAGGCTTCAGGGCCGACAGGTCTCTCAGCCAATCGAGCAGGCCCTCGGGGTAGCCAGGCCGATACTTTCGATAGTATTCGACCCGTCCCAGAAAGCGTTCCGGAGCCTTGGCAGGGGCAGACAATCGATTGCTCATTCAGGTCGTTGGGCTTGGGTTGCAGCGAAAAGAAAGGTCAGAGTCCGGGGAGGAGACTAGCCGGACCCTTGGGCAAACCGGCATTTGCTGCCGCCGCCTACGCGGCTCGACACCCATAGGCGACGTTTCCCATGGGCTGACGCCCACGGCTAAGTGCTGCCGCGGCTTCGCCGCTCTCGAGGAAGCCGGCTAAAGCAGCATATTCTCAGGTAGGTCCGGCCCCTGCCCTGGTGTGCAGATCATCCGAGAGTGAAACAATCAGAAATCGATAATCCCTTCCTAACCTTGGTACCCCGTCGCAGTTCACCTCAATGCCTTAGTGGCCCTTCGTGGATTCCTCTTTTTCTTTTGTCTTTTTTCGGTTGTTTCAGGCAAGCGGGGCCCCTGCCCTGCCGGGCAGATCATCCGAGGGTGAAACAGGGTTGTTTCAGACAAGCGACGCCCCTGCCCCCCACGACGGGGCAGATCATTCGAGGGTGAAACAAATTGTGTTTCAAGAAAAGTGCCGCCAAGTCTCATGGTTTCAATCGGTTCCACGGTCTGAGGCGGCCTGGGAGCCAGAGGTTGTTTCAGACAAGCGAGGCCCCTGCCCCCCACGACGGGGCAGATCATCCGAGTGGGAAACAAATTGTGTTTCAAGAAAAATGTCTTCAAGTCTCATGGTTTCAATTGGTTCCACGGTCTGAGGCGGCCTGGGAGCCAGGGTTGTTTCAGGCAAGTGGCGCCCCTGCCCCCCACGACGGGGCAGATCATCCGAGTGGGAAACAAATTGTGTTTCAAGAAAAATGTCTCCAAGTCTCATGGTTTCAATTGGTTCCACGGTCTGAGGCGGCCTGGGCGCCAGAGTTGTTTCAGGCAAGTTCATGGAGCCTGCGCGGATGATCCGTTCTGAAGCGGGTTTGCCCCCCACTACCGGGCTCGTGCGCCGCTGGCAGCCTCTTACAGCCCGGACTCCCGGCGAATTTCCTTGATTCGAATGTTTCGGAACTCGACTTTGGTCCCGTGCCCCAGGAATCCGATGTGTCCACTGCTCCGCTCCACTCCGGGGTGTTTCTCCAGCGCTTGAGGGTCGGTCGCCGAATCCAGATCGAAGTCGACGATGACCGTGCCGTTGAGAGTCACCGTGATCTGGCGGCCCACGGCGCGGATCTCCTCCTGGTTCCACTCTCCCGTCGGTTTCAGGAACCCCCGCTTGGCCGGAGCCAGGTCATAGACCGACCCGTGATACTGGGCAGGGCGGAGCTTGTCCTTGTAGCGGGGCGAGTGGTTGTCGAGGACCTGGATTTCCAACCCCTGGTAGGCGGCGTCTCCAACCAGCGGCGCCCGGATGCCCACCCCGTTGTTGGAGCCTTCCTGCAGGCGAAACTCGAAGCGGAGGACAAAGTCCGAGTACTCCCGCTCGGTGAAGAGATTGCCCCCGCCCTCGGCGGGGCAGATCAGAACTCCGTTCTCCACCAGGTAGCCCTCACCTGCCTTTTCCACCGCTTGCCAACCCTGAAGAGACTTGCCGTCAAAGAGGGGCACGAAGCCCTCCTCCGGAACCGATGAACGACCGCACGCCAGCCAGGCGACCATCAGAAGCGCAAGACCCAGATGTTTCATGGTGTCCCGTGTTGTGGTGTTCGACGGGTATTCAGGGTTGAAGGCCGGGTCCCTCGGGAATCTGGTGGTCCATCTCGACCGCGGGCTCATCCACGTCCGGGCATCCCACCACCTTGGCCGGAACTCCGGTGACGGTGCAGTGGGTCGGGACATCGTTCAGGACCACGCTGCCGGCTCCGACTTTGGCGCCCTCACCCACATGCACGTTTCCCAGGATTTTGGCGCCGGCGCCGATCAAGACCCCGCGGTGGACTTTGGGATGCCGGTCTCCACTCTCCTTGCCGGTCCCGCCCAGCGTCACCGCGTGCAACATGGAAACCATGTCGTCGACCACTGCCGTCTCGCCGATTACCACGCCGGTCCCATGGTCGATGAAGATCCCTTTGCCGATGCGGGCGGCCGGATGAATGTCCACCCCGAAGACCTCCGAAATCCGGTTCTGGAGCAGTAGCGCCAGCTGATGGCGCTCCTGCGTCCACAGCCAGTGGGCCACGCGGTAGGACTGCAGGGCATGGAACCCCTTGTAGTAGAGCAGGGGTTCGGCATAGCTGTTGCAGGCGGGGTCTCTGTCGCGGAAGGCCCTCAGATCCTCTCGAACCGCGGCCCGAATCGAAGCGCTGTCGCTCAGCGCCTCGTCGATGACGTCCCGAATCATCATGGGAGACAGGCTGGGACTGGTCAGCTTGGCGGCAAGATGAAAGCTGAGCGTGTCCTCCAGGCTCTGGTGGTTTAGCACGGTGGAATGCAGAAAGCTGGCCAGGATAGGCTCGCGGGCCGCTTCGAGGGAGACATCTTCACGGATTTCGGGCCAGACCGTGTCGCTCCCGACAGCCTCTTGTTTGAGCAGGTTCATGTTCGATTCCAAATGCAAGCCTACCCGGCCGGCCGCTCCGCACCCGGCGGAAGAAGATACCCACAATTCCCTTGACCCGCGGCATGTTAAGTCGATTATTTAAGCTAAAAACCCGATCGAAGTCAATTCGGCCGGCCGGTCACGGCCTCTGCTGGAAACCCCGTCCGTCTCCTCCCCTATCCGAAAAGAACCACTGGGGAGATGAATCGCGCCGCTATTCGGGGTACACTAATTTGGCGGGAAGGATCGGTAGCCCGTCAGCTCGGGAGGAGAAAGCGGTGAAGATAAGAATGCGCGGTGTCCACAGCCTGGTTTGTCTGGGAGTCGCCCTGGCCTGTTTTCCCGCTGTCCCGACGCTGCCGCAAGGTTCGCCTGATCCTTCCAAGGTGAACACGGTGAAGGCATTCATGGGCGCCAGGACGCTGAGGCACAACGTCGAGGCCCGCAAGCTCATGACGGCGGGACTGGAAAAGCGCTATCTTCGCGGCAAACGTCTCTCCATCCGAGTGCGCAGCGGGCGGATCGCCGCCTTCGACTTCAGTCCCGCCGCCATGTTTCCTCTGGGCAAGGACAAGTTCCAGGTCTCGGTGGAAAGCACCTGGGTCGACCTCAACAACCAGGTGAGCAGCCGGGTCAACGAGCAGATTCGGTTCGTGAAGATCAGGGGCGCCTGGGTGGCCGAAGACATCAAATTCCTCAGGTCCGATCCCCGCCGGCCGATCATGCCCTTCAACGTGGCCAGCGAGAAGCGGGCCAAGTTCGCCATGATGGTGGCCAAGCGATTCATGAGGCACCTCATCGACCGCAACGTTGAAGCAGCCAGCCAACTGCTGACGCAGGGGTTTCAAAGCCGTTTCGAGAATCAGCAGGTGATGAGTGAATTCCTGCTGGGTTCGGAAGATCCGGCCTACGTTGCCTTTGAGGTCACCTCGCTGGTTCAGACCGAACCCGATCGCATGACCATGGGGACCACCCTCTTTTTGGCTGCCAGAGGCGAGCCCGGGTTCGAAAGGTTTGAAGCCTCGTTGATCCTGCATAGAGGCAGTCTGGACTGGGTGGTGGACGGAGTGGAGTTCAAGGAAAGCTGAGCCCCGCTGGTACCGGTTTCCCCCTCACCTGACTATTCGTCATCCTTGCTGAATTCCGTTTGCACGCTGGCCGAGAGGGTTTGGATCATGGCCTTGGCCTGTGCGGCAAACCTTCCCTCGGGCTCATACAGCAGGTAATTCTCGAAGGCCTCAACGGTGCCCGGCGCGGGAATCGTCGTGCCGTCAGGAGTGAACGTGGCCATGCCTACCAGGCCCATTCCGATCTGGTAGTGGGCGTTGGCGTGCCGAGGGTCGGCCTCGACGGCCCTCTTGAAGGCCTCCATGGCCTCGGAGTTCTGACCGCTGTTGGTCAGCACCACGCCCAGGTTGTAAAAGGCCTGTGCCGCCTTTCCGGGGTCGAGTTGGGCTGCCTTTTCCATGGCCGCCACCGCAAGGTCCGGTTCACCCTTTTGACCTTGGACGATGCCCATATTGAAATAGTACTCCGCCTCGGCAAGGGGATCGGGTTTGTCGGCCAGGGCGGCAATGGCATTCCGGTAGCTCTCGACGGCCTCGTCGTACTTCCTGAGCCTTTGGTACGAGATGGCGAGGTTGCCCAACACCACATGCTGGCTGGGATCGATTTCCGAAGCCCTTCGAAAAGCCACGGAGGCTGCCTCGTAGTTTTTGGCCATGAAGAGCTTCCGTCCCTCCTCGAAAGCCGACTTCATGGAGTTGAACTTTTTTTCAGCGGCTTCCTGGCGTTTGCGCTCCCTCTCCATGGCCTCTCTTTCCTCATCGGTCAACTGGGCCAGCGCCAGCTTTCTGATTTCGACCAGATCGAAGTCCAGCTTGTTCTCGTTTCCCAGCTTGATCCTGAACTGCTGGTAATTGGCCACTGGCTGGCCGTTGACGGCCAGGCCCACCCTATAGAAGGCCGGATGGAGCCCCCCGATAAAATAGCGTCCCTTCTCATCGGTCGTGATTTCGAAGTGTTTTTCGACGTTGATCCGGTCCAGGGAAATCACGGCGCCTTCCACGGGTTTTCCATCCTCACCGACGACCTCTCCGGAGAGGGAGCTCTGGGCCGACAGGGTAGCCGGCAACAACAGGGCTGCGACGGCCAGCATGGCCAAGGTCGGTAGGGCGCGTATCTTTGTGTTCATGGAAACCTCCAGCGACGGATTCTGCCTGTTCCCCAGGCTTTCTCTTTTGGATGAACTCTACCGCAAAAAAGCCGTCCGGGGCTAGGTTTTCTCCGCATCGAGATAGGGGGTAGGGTCCTCCACGCCGGCTTCCCGAAATCCCCGTCTCCGCAGGGCGCAACTGTCGCACCGCCCGCAGGCGATGTCCCCGTCCCGATAACAGGACCAGGTCAGGTGGAGGGGAGCTCCCAGCCTGCGTCCGGCCGCTACGATTTCACTCTTTTTCATCCGGATGACCGGTGTCGAAATCTCCAGGCGGGTCTCGGGGCGGGTTCCGGCTTCAATCAGGCGGTTGAAGGCCCGGTAGTACTCGGGGCGGCAATCCGGGTATCCCGAGCTGTCCTCGAAGACGGCCCCGATGAATATGGAACGGGCGCCCAGCACCTCGCCCCATGAAGTCGCAATGGAGAGAAAGTGGGCGTTGCGGAAGGGCACATAGCTGCTGGGAATCTCCCGGCGCTCCAGATCGGCCTCTTCGACCGCTATGGCGGCGTCGGTCAGGCTGGACCCTCCGATCCGGCCCAGATGGGACAACTCGCACACCAGGGTTCTCTCTGTCCCGTAAAATTCAGCGATGCGTTGAAAGGCCCTCAATTCCTGGCGGGCGGTACGCTGACCGTAGGAGACGTGGAGGAAGGCCGACTCGTGTTGCTGCAGAGCCATGGCCGCGCAAACGCAGCTGTCCATGCCCCCGCTCACCAGTACCACTGCCAGTTCTTTTTTCATCGTTCGGGGCATTGGGAACTCGGGCCGGCTACTTCAACACCCGCAGTTGGAACACCATGACTTTACCGCGGATCAGGGTGCAGAGGTACTGCTCCCAGAACTTTCTCAGGAAGCGGAAGCGGGGACTGGTGTTCTGCAGGTTGATCAGGAATTCGAAGCCCAGATAGCGGTAGAGCTTGAGCAGCTTGACCTCGGAGTATTCCACCGCAAAGCGGGCCTTCGAGTAATAGTTGGTCGGGGATGCCTCTTCGAAGTGCTCGAAGGACCGGCTGTTGAGGTGCCAGCGGTGGGAGGGATCCTGCCAGGACGAGGTGTCGGTGTAGTGGGGCGTCACCACTTCCACCAGGGCTCCGGGGCGTGCAATGCGATGAACCTCCTCCATGGTCCGAACGATGGACTGGATGTGTTCGACCACGTGAGACATCCGAACGTGATCGAAGGAGTCCGAGGGAAAAGGGTAGGGAAACCGGTCCAGATCGTGGACCACGTCCACCCCTTCCAGGGGCGCCACGTCCAGGCCGATGCTTCCGGGAAGCTTGAAGCGGCCGCAACCGATGTCAAGGCTCTTTCGGCTCAAAACCGGTATCTTCCAGGCGTTCCAACCGCGGATCGGGGAGCCTTGCCACGCTCCCATCAGCCGAATTGTAGTCGAAGTCCGAGACGGGTCGCATCCCTTATTAATGCGGTATACTGAGGTAAATCCGGAGATCGTCCGGAGGCGATTCCCTTGAGCCAGCCTACCGTTGCCATTATCGGCCGCCCCAACGTCGGCAAGTCCACCCTGTTCAACAGAATCTGCGGGCAGAGGCGTTCCCTGGTGGGCAATGAGCCCGGAATGACCCGAGACCGGGTGGACGCCCGGGCCGAGTGGGGCGGGCGGCAGTTCGAGATCATCGACACCGGAGGCATGGTCCCGGGGGATCGGGATCCGATGCCGGGATTAATTTTCGAGCAAGCCGAGACGGCCATCCGGAAGGCCCAGGTCCTGGTGCTGGTGGTGGACGGGCGCGCCGGGCTTACGCCCCTCGACCGGTCCCTGGCAAAGCTGTTGATCGAATGCTCCAAGCCGGCGGTGGTGGGCGTGAACAAATGCGACAGCGCCGGCCAATCGATCCAGGCTCCGGAATTCTCTGAGCTGGGTCTGGGTGCAGTCATCCCGGTATCTGCCGTCCATGGTTTGAACGTGGGCGACCTGCTGGACGAAGTGGTCAAGCACCTCCCCAGGGGCGGCCGCTCCAAGCGGCGGCCGCCCGGCGAGACTCGGGTCGCCATCGTGGGCAAGCCCAACGTGGGCAAATCCACCCTGCTGAACCGCATCCTGGGCGAAACCCGCACCATCGTGTCTCCGATTCCGGGAACCACCCGCGATGCCGTCGATTCCCGAGCCACCCGCAACGGCAAGGTCTATCGGTTCATGGACACGGCCGGCATCCGCAAGAGACCTCAGACCTTTCTTCAGGCGGAAAAGCTCAGCGTCCTGGTGGCTCGCAAGAGCGTGCAGCGTTGCGATGTGGCCCTGGTCATGATGGACGCCACCGAGGCGCCCTCGTCGCTGGATTCCGCCATCGCCGGCTACGTGCAGGAGGTCGGAACCTCGGCCATTCTGGTGGTCAACAAGTGGGATCTGATGCAAAAGGACAGTGGCACCATGGTGGCCTTCGAGAAGCGGGTGCGCTCCAGACTGCGGTTCCTGGCCTACGCTCCCATGGTGTTCATCTCGGCCGTCACCGGCCAGCGCGTCCCCAAGGTGCTCACGCTGATCGACCAGGTCTTCAAGGCACGGCGCACCCGGATCGGAACCGGGGTGTTGAACACGTTCCTGCAGCGGGAGGCCCTTCGAGACACGGCCGTGCCCTTCAGCCGGCAGGTCAGGGTGCAATACATGACTCAAGTGCACGATTCGCCGCCGACCTTTGTGCTCTTCACGGCTCGGAAGTCGCCGCTTCACCCCTCCATTCAGCGATACCTCGTCAACAGGATCAGAGAGCGCTTCGGGTTTGTGGGCACCCCGGTGGTGTTGAAGCACAAGGTGGAAAGGAAGGCGGGGTAGCGGTATTGGGTCGGGGCTTCGACCTTTGGGGAGAGTGACTCGATGCCTGTTTGGTTCTCCAATGAAGTAGAGTTGCAGTAGCGCGTAAGCCCGAAAGGACTGCCGGCCCGATCATGCCAGAACGATCTCTCAAGCTCGTGAATCGCCAGCGAGGAAGCGCAGATTCCGAGGCTCCTGTCGAAATACCCGACAAGTTGTTTTTCAGTATCGGGGAAGTGCAGAAGCTGGTGAAGGTGGAGCCCTACGTCCTGCGCTTTTGGGAATCGGAGTTTCCGCGCCTCAGACCCGGCAAGGGACCCAACGGCCGCCGCATGTATCGCAAGCGGGATATCGAGACGGTTCTGGCCATCAAGCACCTCCTCTACGACCAGGGGTTCACCATCGCGGGGGCACGGAAAGCCCTCGCCGCCGGATCTGCTGTCGGCGGACCGCGCCGGCACGATCGGGAACCCCTTCAGGAGTCGGGAGGGCCTCCTTTGGAGGCGACACCGGCCCCAGCCGAAAGCGCCGCGGAGAGGGTCCGTACACTCAAGTCGGAGCTCCGGGCCATCTTGACAATCCTGAATCGAAGGTGTTAGATTCCGAGTCGGTTTCGGGACGTAGCGCAGCCAGGTAGCGCACACGCTTGGGGTGCGTGGGGTCGGAGGTTCAAATCCTCTCGTCCCGACCATTTTTCTTCAGAGTCCATCATTGGCTGCAATCTTACTGACCAACGACGACGGGATCCACTCCGAAGGAATCACCTCGCTGGCTCGCTCTCTCGCCCACCTGGGACAGGTCATTACCGTGGCGCCCGACGGGGAGAGGAGTGCCTCCAGTCAGGCCCTGACACTTTGGCGGCCCATCCGCTACCAGGAGGTTGGAGTGGATCGCTACTCGGTGGAGGGAACACCGGCGGATTGCGTGATCATGGCCCTGAACCACATCCTTCCCAACAGGCCGGATCTGGTGATCTCCGGAATCAACCGGGGCTCCAACCTGGGCCATGACATCGCCTATTCCGGTACGGTGGCGGGGGCCATGGAAGGCGCCAGGCACGGGATCCAGGCGGCAGCCGTCTCGCTGGCGACGCGGGCCGACTTCGACTTTGAAGAGGCGGCCCAGTTCACGGCCCACTTGGCCGAACAACTGCTGAACAAGCCGATTCCGCGGGGTTTCATCCTGAACGTCAATGTTCCCGCCGGAGGATGGCAGGGAGTGCGGGTGACTCGCCAGGACACCAGCCCGATCGCCAACCTGATCGTGGAGAGCCGGGACCCTCGGGGCAGGAAGTACTTCTGGCTGGACCAGGAGCTGGAGCCCCGAGACCTGCCGGACGACGGGGACTCCGACTACGTGGCCGTCCGCTCCGGCTGCGTTTCCATCACACCGCTCAAGCTCGACCAGACCGCCCTGGAGTTGAGTTCCGAGTTGAAGTCCTGGGCGGAATTCCTTTCACCCGCGGCTTGCCGCTGATTCAATGACGGGGCGTGGCTCAGCCTGGTAGAGCACCTGGTTCGGGACCAGGGGGTCGGAGGTTCAAATCCTCTCGCCCCGACCATTTGAATCGGCGATGGACGCCGCACTCCAATGATCTGATAGCCGGCAGATGCCGGACAACTCCGGGATACGGACCCCAATGGCCGATCTCTCCTTGACTCCTCTCGAAGCGGTCGAGGCCTCGACAAGAGACCACGCCGCCCTGTCCCAACGCCTGCAGGCGGAGGGATACCTGTTCGTTCGGGGACTGATCGATCGGGACAACCTCGGGCGGGCGCGATCGGACATTCGCCAGTTGCTCATCCGGCACGGCTTCGCCGTCGACGATCCGCGACTGGAGCTGAAGTGGTCGGGCAGGATGCCGGAATCCAACGAGCTGACACCCAGCGGTCCCGTCGGCCGCATGATCGGCGACCTGCCTTCGCTGACCGAGGTGATCCATGACCGGGGACTCTTCAGGTTCCTGGAGGTTCTGTTTGACGGCGAGGTATTCAGTTGGGTGGAGAACGCCGACCGCGTGCGGATCATTTTCCAGGATCTCACCCCCGCCAAGACCCGAGGGCAGCACTTCGACTACGTCACTCCGGCCCACCAGGACGGCTACCATTTTCGGGTGGCGTTCGTGACCTGCTGGGTGGCCTTGATGGACATCGACCGGGCCACCGGCGGACTGGCCATCCGCAAGCGTTCCCATCGAGAGGGCATGCACCAGCACTGGTACCGAGGTGCCCATTACCTGGGGATCCCGCAGAACCCCGACCAGGCCCGGGAGATGGCTCGAATGGGAGCCGTCCCGGTGGCCGGCGAGGCGGCTCCCGACGACTCGCCCAAGACCTGGCTGCGGTCAGACTACCGGGCCGGCGACGTGCTGATCTTTCACCCCCACATGATCCACTGCGGACTTCCCAACCGGTCGCCGCAATTGCGGGTTTCGGCCGACTTTCGCTACCAGCGCCGGAGCGACCCCACCGTCTGGCAATCCGGCCACCGCCTCTTCGAATGCCACAAATTCCTGGATGAAGCCCGGACCTGCCTGGAGCAGATGGACATCGAGCAGTCCGTAGCCGACCGGGCCTGGGAGCTGATGCGCCGCCACGGGCCCAGTCCGGACATGGACCTCCCCACCCAAGCGCGAGCCATGGCGCGCCGGCTGTCGTGACCACCACTTCCCCCTACCCACGGCCTATACTCCTTAACGACATGCAAAACCCAACCGGCAATACGGTCGTACTCGCTCTCGACACGGAAACCTATCTCGTGATCGCGCACCTCAAGAAAGGTAGCGTTCTGGTAGAGGCCGGGGCCCAGGTTCAGGAGGGCGAACCTATCGGTGCCTGCGGCAACTCGGGCAACACCAGCGAACCCCACATTCACATCCACCATCAACGGCAGGATCCAAAGAATCGCCCTCTCAACTTCTCCGAAGGACTGCCACTCTATTTTCGCGACCACGACGGAGCAGCCATGCCGGAGGGTGGTGTCAAAATCAGCAATGGAAAGGTCACTTTGACCGGAGCAATGGTCAAGCACTCCCTGACCGAATGAGCCCACAGTCAACCGGAAAGATTCCTTCCATGAAGCAAGCCGCTGTCTCCTTACTGGTTCTTCTGGTCTCTCTCATTTTCCTTCCCGCTATCATCCTGGCAGAAGAAGGCATGTGGCGGCCCGGTCAGCTCCCGGCTCTGGCGGAAGAGCTGCGGGCGCTGGATCCAGAGGTGGACGCGGCGGCGTTGTCGGACCTGACCGGCCACCCCATGAACGCGGTGATCTGGTTGGGCGGCTGCACGGCCTCCTTCGTCTCACCCCAAGGGTTGGTGATCACCAACCACCACTGCGCCTACGGTTCCATCCAGCACAACTCCAGCGGGGAACGGAACCTGCTGGAGGAGGGCTTTCTGGCTGCCGGCCGAGCCCAGGAGCTCGCGGCGGCTCCGGGCAGCCGCGTCCTGGTCACGGTTTCGGTGGAGGATGTCACCCGGTCGGTTTTGGCGGCGGTTCCCCAGAGAGCCGGCGGGCGGGAACGGTATCAGGCCATCGAAGACCGGCAGAAGGCTCTGGTTGCCGAGTGCGAGCAGGACCCGGGCCATCGATGCCGGGTGGTCGCCTACTCCGGCGGGCTGGAGTATGAGTTGATCAAGCAGTTGGAAATCCGGGACGTTCGCCTGGTCTATGCCCCGGCTCTTTCAATCGGCAAGTATGGGGGCGATATCGACAACTGGATGTGGCCCCGCCACACCGGAGACTATGCCTTCTTTCGCTCCTACGTGGGCCCGGACGGAAAGCCGGCGGACTATTCCGAAGAGAACGTTCCCTATCGGCCCCGCCATTACCTGAGAGTCTCCACCCGGGGCGTCGATACCGGCGATCTGGTCCTGGTGGCGGGCTATCCGGGGCGCACCAACCGGTACCGCCTGGCCCGCGAGGTGGAAGGGGTCATCCAGTGGGACTATCCCCGGCGCATTCGGGCCTTCCAGCAGTGGCACGACATCATCGACCAGGCAGTGGCCGGCCGGGAAGAAAAGGCCCTCAAGTATGCGTCGCTGCAGGCCAGCCTGAACAACGTCATCAAAAATTACCGGGGAATGCTGGAAGGCTTCGCCAAGAGCGACATCCTGGAGCGAAAAAGGGCCTTGGAGCAGGAGCTGCAGGCTTGGATCGAAGCCGGTCCGGCCTCGCGGTCCAGGCTGAAGAGTGCCGCCGCCGATTTGGGGAAGCTGGTGTCCGAGTCGCAGTCCGGCCGGGAGGCGGCCCTTTACTACGATTTTCTCGGAGGCCGGTCGGCGCTGTTGAGAGCCGCCCGCAGGCTTTACCGGCTCAGCCGGGAGCGCCAGAAACCCGACGGGCAGCGGGAGCCCGGATACCAGGAACGGGACCTGGTCCGCATCCGAGAGAGGCTGAAGCGCATCGATCGGACCTTCGACCCGGAGGTGGACCGTGCCTGCTGGCGCCAGTTTGTCCTGAACTACGCCAAGCTCCCGGCAGAGCAGCACGTCCAGGCCTTCGACGACTGGTTCGGGATCCGACCGACCGGGTTGCAGGACGCGGAGCTGGATCGGCGCCTGGACGAGATGTACGGACAGACTCGACTGGGAGATCTCGAAACCCGGATTTCATGGATGAAGGCAGCGCCCCGGGACTTCGAGGCCAGCCAGGATCCCTTCATCCGAATGGCCGTCAGCCTCTATGACAGCGACATGGAACGGGAGGAGCGCGACAAGGAGCTTCAGGGTCGATTCGACCAGGCCCGGCCGCGCTTCATGGAAGCCCTGATTGCCTATAACCGGAGCCTGGGCAAGTCCGTCTATCCCGACGCCAACTCAACCCTCAGGGTTACCTACGGTACGGTCAAGGGGTACTCGGCCAAGGATGGAATCCGCTATCTTCCCTTCACCACCTTGCGCGGCATCCTGGAGAAAGACACGGGGCAAAACCCCTTCAATGCCCCTGCCGGACAGCTCGAGCTGATTCGCGGCCGGGAATTCGGCAGCTACTACGTGAAAGCGCTGGATTCGGTGCCGGTGAATTTCTTGAGCACCCTGGACTCGACCGGAGGCAACTCGGGCTCCCCCACCTTGAATGGACGCGGGGAGCTGGTGGGGCTGCTGTTTGACGGAAACTGGGAGAGCATCGTGGCCGACTGGGATTTCATTCCGGCCGTCACCCGGTCCATTCACGTGGACATCCGCTACGCCCTCTGGATCATGCAGCATCTGGACGGCGCCCACCGCCTCTTGACCGAAATGGGGGTGAAGGCTGAGTCCGAGAAATAATTGAGTTCAGCCGATAGCGTCCCCAATACCAACGGAGTAATGGAAGCTCTCGAATGCCAGATCTTTTTTCGTCGGAGAATGCTTGAATTTGGACGCCGTCATCCAAGTGAAATCGTAATAAGCAAGTCCGTGCTTACTTGTCCACTGTTGTCGGACGACGCTCGATGGGGAACGGAGGCACTATGCAGATTCCTGAGCTTGCCAGGGCTCTAAATGGCGACTCAGTTGATTTCGAGATTGGGAGTCTTCAGAAGATAAGGGTGTGCATGCGCGGGCTAAAGCGTGCACCCTGCCAAGGTATATTCAGTGGCCACACTATCTTCAGTCGCTATGCTTTTCATGCTGGAGGCAGAAAGGAGTTGCAGTTCAACATCGGTTTAGAGCAGCGCGACGGCGTCGAAATGATTCGATACGGAGTTGCTTTTTCGCTTCAGTTGGGTCAGACACTTCCCTCGCTTGATCCTTTGCGGTCGAAGATCGTGCGATTCAACGACTATGTGAATAGCCACCTGGAGGATTTTCCCGGTTTCTTGATGTGGCACTACCAAGACAAAAGGGAATTTCCAAGCGAGGACCGTCCGGTTGGTTCAATCACAGACGCATTGTTCAAAGCGGACACCTTCATCGCGTTGGGCAAAAGAGTTGTCGGTGATGCAGTAAACGTACGGGAAATTCTGGCGGCCTTTGACAGTTTAATTCGACTGTATGTCTACGTAGAGACCGGCAAACAGGATCTGCCATTCTCGAAGACGTCGGACTTCACGCCTGGGTGCCCGAATTTCGTCGAGAGCACCACCTCCAGCCAAACAGCAGGAACAGTAGATGTGGCGTTGCGGCACAAGACACTCCAAATGGAGTTGTATAAGCACCTGTGTCAGGAAGCCGGGAGCAACAATGTCCGAGTGGAACGTCATCTCGCCCTCGGGGTTTATGTTGATGCTGCCGTCAAGTGCGACGGTAAGGAATCATTCTATGAGGTTAAGGTCGCCTCCACCGTACGCTCCTGCGTCCGTGCCGCGCTGGGTCAATTGATCGAATACTCCTACTGGCCCTCGGCTAACCGCGCAAGCGAACTCGTTGTTGTCGGTGAAGCCGAATTGGATTCTGACAGCAAAGCTTATCTACGCGTCTTGCGTGAACGATTCGGCTTACCGCTCTGGTATCGCCGCATCGACATCAGCGGCGACGCTCTCGAAAAAAAGTCGTGAGAGCCTTTTGCGAAATTCGGAGTCCTGCGATCCTTATTGAGGTCGAGGGTTTTTTCTCCCGAGTCCGTCAAGGATCAGTGACACTGGACATGATCGCCGTCTGAGGCTCAATGGCCACAAAAGGCACAAAAACACAATAAGAATCATCGGATCGGCAAGACTAGAACTCAAGCAACTCGTGTTGTGACTTTTGTGCTTTTTGTGGTAAACGCCGGAGCCTGCGGCACATCAACACCGTTGGGCTTGAGGAATCGTCCAACATCCGACGATTTGCCCACCCCGATGGGGCGGTAACCTCTTTGGATGACGTTGTGGACTCGGCGCTTGACGGGCGGGGCGTCGGGAGTTGCTGCGTCAGCGGGCAGTCTGCCCGCGTCTCAGGGGGCGCTGGGGTTTGGCGGGTTCGTCCGGGTAGAGATGGCCCACCTGGTCGGCATAGCCGTTGAAGATGAGAGTGGGACGGCGAGGTCCCCGGCGCGGTGACGCATTGGCGACCAGCATGTAGTCCCATTCCTGGGACCATCGGGGATGGGGAACATTGGGGTTCACGTTGCTCAGGTAGCCGTATTCGTGCTGGTAAGGCTTGGCCGACCAGAAGGATCCGGGATTCTTGGCGACCAGCTCGATCTTCACGATGGACTTGGGGGACTTGTAGCCGTATTTCCAGGGCACGATGATGCGCACGGGTGATCCGTGCTGTTTGAGCAGAGGCTTCCCGTAGACTCCGGTCACCGCCAGGGTCAGGTCGTTCATGGCCTCGTCCAGTCGCAGGCCTTCATAATAGGGCCAGGGGTAGTGCCTTTCACTGAGTCCCGGCATCTGGTCGGGTCTTTGGGCGGTGATGAAGCGGACGTGTTGGGCCTTGCCGGTGGGCTCGACGACCTTGAGCAGTTTGCTCAGGGGGAAACCCGTCCAGGGGATGTTCATGGCCCAGGTCTCCACGCACCGGAAGCGGTAGACGCGCTCTTCCTGCTCGAATCCGAACAGGTCGTCCAGATCGAAGGTGCGGGGTTTGTGACACTCACCGCCCACCTCCACCTTCCAGGGCTCCACTTCGAACCTGCTGGTATATTTCCAGACCGGCCCCCCGCGATTGGGAAGAAACTCGTAGAAATTGTTATGGGTCGCCGCCACCAGGCGGTCGGTCAGTTCGAGGTTCGGGGGATCGAAACCGGCGTTGCGCTTGGCGGGGAACACCGCCGGCCGCTCGAAGGGAACAGACAGGGGGCCGCCTTCCGGAGGTGGAGGCGGTTGAGCACAGCCCAAGGAAGGAAACAGGCAGGTGCCCGCACCCGCCAGCAGGGCCGTCTCCACGAACTTGCGGCGGTTCAGGAATACCGACTCCTCAGTAGGCTCCAAACGCGGAAGCTGAAGGGTCTTTCTCACCGTGTTACCTCCACTGGTTCCCGGTTGGAGACCGGGGCGTCCGACCGCCGGCTGCTACCGTTCCTCCGGCGAGGAAGAAATCAGGGGGAAGCCGCCTCCCCTGATTGAATCTTAGCACGGGAGATGGATGCGGACCGTGGAATTGAGGTTGGCCGGGGGATCGTTGCGGGGAATGGCCACAAAAGGCACAAAAGCACAAAAAGAGCGGAACGAGATCAAAAAATATTGTTTTGTGACTTTTGTGCTTTTTGTGGTTGGACAGCATTTCTCACCAGGTCGCACCCGATGAGGTTTTGCAGATCGATAGCAAAGCCCAAGAGAAATTCGAGAGACTTGCGGCCATAGAGTGGCTGAGGCTATGAGGGAAATGTAATTGGTTTCGCGTTGTGAGAATCAGTGCCGCCACGGACATTCAAGTCCTGCCGGAAATCGCAATCAAGAGATTCGCCGCACCGGCCGCCATTGCCAAGAAACCTCTGGCGGCCGGTAGCGGAGAATTGGCCCGCCCGACCGGGGCGATAACAAATGGCAAAAACCCACCGATCCGCCGACAGCGGGCCTGCCGTGACCCTTCCCCCTCCCAAGGACTTCCTGGGTCGTCTTCGCCAGGTCGGTCCTTCTCTCATCCTGACCGCCGGGATCGTGGGCTCGGGCGAGCTGATCGTCACCACCACGCTGGGAGCCAGACTGGGCTTTGCGGCGCTGTGGCTGATCCTGTTGAGCTGCGTCTCCAAGGTGGTTCTGCAGGTGGAGATCGGACGCTACGCCATCTCATCCGGGGACTCGTCGCTCAGGTCGGTGGACCGGATTCCGGGTCCCCGCTGGCGAGCCTCCTGGGTGGTCTGGGGCTGGCTCTGCAGCACCTTGATTTCCTCCAGCCTGGTGGGGGGAATCGTCGCTGGGGTAGCTCAGTGCCTCCATCTGCTGCTTCCGCAGGTGAGTGTCACCGCCTGGGGAGTCATTGCCTGCCTGGTGACATTGGGAATCCTGCTCAGCGGCGGCTACGGCGTGGTGGAGCGCGGTTCCATGCTGATGGTGTTGGCTTTCAGCCTGACCACCGTGGTGGCGGCAGGGGCCTTGCAATGGTCGGGCCACGCCGTGTCTCCGGAAAATGTCTGGGAGGGGCTGACCTTTCAATTGCCGTCGCAAGGGGGGCTGGCCTTGGCATTTGCCCTTTTCGGGCTGACCGGGGTGGGGACGTCCGATCTGTTTGCCTACCCCAACTGGTGCCTGGAGAAGGGATACGCCCGCCATATCGGACCCCGCAGCAGCCAGCCGGACTGGTACGCGCGGGCGAGGGGCTGGATCCGGGTGATGCAACTGGATGCCTTGCTGGCCATGAGCGTCTACACCGTCATCACGGTTGCCTTTTACTTCCTGGGCGCCGCCGTCCTTCACCGCCAGGGGCTGGTGCCGGAAGGCGGCCAGATGATCGATACCCTTTCCGGGACCTTTACCGGAATTTTCGGTCCCTGGGGCTACTTGGTTTTTCTTGCCGGAGCCCTGATTACTCTCTACTCCACCCTGTTCGCCTCGGTGGCGGCCAACGCCATCATGGGGCTGGACTGCCTTACCGTCTTCGGCTTCGTCTCGGGAGACCGCCCGCTGCAGCGGAGCCGCTGGCGAAGAGGCATGCAGGTCTTCTGGGCGGTGGTCTATTCCACCATCTTCCTGGCCTTTCCGGAACAGCCGGAACAGCTCATCGTTGTGGGAGGAGTGGTGCAGACCGGCATGTTGCCCGTCATTGCCTGCTCCATCCTCTACCTGCGTTACCGTCGGCTGGATCGCGGGATCGGTCCCTCACCCTGGGTCGACGGGCTGCTGTGGCTGTCCGGGGGACTCACGCTCTGCGTGGCCGCCTATACGCTGCTGGGGCGCCTGGTTGGGTAAGGAGGGATGGAGGGTAGTGTCTCGGCCGGCGCTCAGGAATCCCCTGACGGAGTTGCCGAGTGTCCCGTGGCTTCCCGTCCGGCCGGCGTCAGCAGGACGGCCCGGCCCAGCACCCTGCCAGCCCTCAGGTCCGCCATGGCCCGGTTGATCTCCTCCAGCGGATAGGGGTGAGTGACCAGGGGTTTCAACTTGTTCTCCGCCATCAGTTGCACCGCGCCTATCAGGTCCTGCAGGCGGCCGCAACGGGTGCCGACGATCTCCAGCTCATTCTGCGCCAGCCGTTTTCCGTTCAGCCCGTAGGTCTCGGGCGTGTAGCCCACTACGGTGAGGCGTCCCCCGGGGCGAAGGCTGTCCACCCCGGCCGCCAATGTCTGCTCCACTCCGACGCAGTCAATCACGCCGTCGGCTCCCTCGCCCCGGGTAAATTCCCGGACGGCCTGCTGGACGTCCCCACGGGTGGAGTCGATGGCCAAGTCGGCTCCCATCCGGAGGGCGAAATCGGTCTTTTCCGCGACCCGGTCCACGGCCAGGACGCCGGCGCCGGCCAGTTTGGAGATCTGAATGGCCGAGAGGCCCACCCCCCCGGCTCCGAAGATGACGATGCGGTCGTTCAACCCCACTCCGGCCCGGTCCACGGCGTGCAGGGCGGTGATGCGGGCATCGGCCAGCACGGCTGCTTCCGGCCAGGGGATGTTGTCGGGCAGCGGGACCAGTTGTCGGGCCGGAATGGCCAGGAATTCGGCGTGGCCGCCCCGGTCCTTGGCTCCCAGGACCCCCGTCATGTGGGGACAGAGTTGTTCGCGGTGGGTGCGGCACATGCGGCAGCGGCCGCAGGTGGAGAAGTTGTAGACCACCACCCGGTCGCCCGGCTTTGCCCGGGTGACCCGATCTCCCACCTGGGAAACCACGCCGGCCACCTCGTGGCCCAGGATGGCAGGGAGTTCGGGGCTGTAGCCGAATCCGTCCACAATCTTCAGGTCGGTGCCGTCGGTGCCGCAGGCCATTACCTGGATCAGGACTTCTTCGGCCCCGAATGCGGGCCGGGGCTTCTCCTCGATCTCCAGAGGGCGGCCCAGTTGTCTGAGAACGGCGGCGATCATCACTTCGGTCCTTGATTCGGCGGATTTTCAACGCTCCGCGCCTTTTCCAGAATTTCCGGGTCTGGAAGACTATGAAGACCCTGCTCATTCAAATGCACGGCGTCGTGTCCCAGATTTGCGAGAAACGCCGCTGTTTTCGGAGAGATTCCCATATCTGCGAGAAACCTCACGCCGGCTCCCGCTCCAATGGGTGGACAGATTCCTCGGCTAGCAATGCAGCGTATCGTAGTGCTTGGCGGATGTCATCCCGTTCGAGGTAGGGATAGGCTTCTACAATCTCCTCTGCAGACATCCCATTGGCAACAAGGTTAAGCACAAGAGAGACTGTGACGCGCATTCCTCTGATGCCCGCCCGCCCATCACGTTCGGATCGAAGGTTATTCGCTGAAGTCCCAACATCACTCATCTCCTGAACAGATACTTCGAGTCGCCGAGTCTATTCGGATACGCACGGGGCGGGGACGGGTATGATCAAGCGCGGAATTTGAGTCGACGTCAGAATCGTTACAGGTATATTACCTCATTACGATTTGATCCAGATAGGGAGGAGGATTTTGCGCTACGGGGCGAGTATGGTAGCGAAATCGTCGATGTGTCAAGGGCTGGAATATCGTGTAAGTCTTAACGGTCCCTACCGTCATTGACACTCCGTAGTCATGACCCTAGTATTAGGCTTTTCCAGTTCCAACCAGGGAGGAGCGAAACCAGTGAAACTTGGATCCGGTCAGTTGACATTTGAAGAGGCGGAGGGTTGGGCCAGGCTGCCCGAGGGGTGGGACCTGGGAGAAGTCCCAGGGATCGCGGTGGACTCGCGGGACCGGGTCTACGCGTTCTGCCGCGCCGAAAATCCGGTGGTGATCTTTGGCCGGGACGGCAGCTATCTGGATTCCTGGGGGAAGGGGCGCTTCGTGAGGCCCCACATGATCTTCATCGGCCCCGATGACTCCGTTTACTGCGTGGACGACAACGGGCACCGGGTTCACAAGTTCACGCCGGAGGGAGAGCTGCTGATGACCCTGGCGCCCTCCGACGGCGTGGCCGACACCGGTTACAACGGCACCGACCATCAGTCCATCCTGCGTTCCGGCCCGCCCTTCAACACGCCCACCGACGTGGCCCTGGCTCCCGACGGAAACCTGTTCGTCTCTGACGGATACGGCAATGCCCGGGTGCACAAGTTCAGCCCGGACGGTCAGTTGCTGCTCTCCTGGGGAGACCCTGGAGACGGCCCCTCCCAGTTCAACCAACCTCATGGCGTCTACGTGGATCCGGAGGGGAAGGTCTACGTGGCCGACCGCCAGAACTCACGCATCCAGATTTTCTCGCCCGATGGGGAATACCTGGACCAGTGGACCGAAGTCTGGTGGCCCAACGATTTGTGCCAGGATCGGGAACATAACTTCTGCGTGGCCGAAATCGGCGGCATCTTCATGTATGGCCGCGAGGCCCGGCTCGACAAGCCCGCCGCCCGTATGACCGTCAGGGCCGCGGACGGTGCCATCCTGGCCGAGTGGTGCGAGGAGGACCCCTACGGCACGGGACGCTTTTTCTCTCCCCATTCGGTGGCGGTGGATTCCCACGGAGACATCTACGTCGGCCAGGTCACCTTTTCCTACACCAAACGCCAGGCCCCTCCCGGCTCCAAGGTGCTGCGCAAATACGTGAGGCAGTAAACATCGAGGTTGGTTTTGCCTGAAGATCCCAGTGAGACCAATGGCCATCCGCCAAGTCCGGCAACCTGTCAGTGAACGCCACACCCCGAGCGCTGAACCGCCCGGGGTCTGGTGGTTTATGACCTGTATTTAAGGACTTGCGCTGTTCCACCTTTCCGTTTCTATTCTGATATTCGAACCGGGTTCCGACGAGGGGTTCCAGTCGGAGCGACGGCTTGCCGCCCCGGGCCAGTTCCGGGTCAAGTTGCGCAATGGCGCGTGGCATATTATAGAAAGAAGCAGATCGGATCGCCGGTCGAGGGCGAGAATCGCGATTCCGGAGAAACACCGGCCGGCGGCAACGGTGATCCTGTTGCAACCAGGAGGAAACAGACCAATGCGTTGGAAACACGGATGCCTGCTGTTGGTCGTTCTGGCTCTGACAGCCTGTGGCAGCGGGAAAGATACACCTCGCGCGTCGTCGGATTGTGTCGAGTGCCACCGTGACGCGACGCCGAACATCGTCACTGATTGGGAACTGAGCCGGCACAGCACGGAAGGGGTGGATTGCTCCCTTTGTCATGGAAACCGGCATCGCACGGCGGACGATGTGGCATTGGTCAAGACGGCCACACCGGACGTCTGTGGCACATGCCATCCGATCCAGACGAAGCAGTTCGAAGGCGGCAAGCACGCTCTGGCCTGGGTCAGCATGAACGCCATGCCGACGACACATTGGCTTCCGATGGCCATGACCGAAGGTATGAAAGGCTGCGGCGGGTGCCATCGTCTGGGGTTGAAGAGTGAAGAGGAGATCCGGGAGTTGAGGGCGGATGGTGTGATGTTCGGGCTCGCCTCCTGCGATGCCTGCCACACCCGCCACCTGTTTTCCGTCAAGGAAGCTCGGGAACCGCAGGCATGCCGGACCTGCCACATGGGCATCGATCATCCACAATGGGAAATGTACTCCTCATCCAAGCATGGAGTTCGGCACCTCCTCAAGCAGAACGGAACGCTACCGGAGGAGGCTGCGGCCCCCACCTGCCAAACGTGTCACATGCCGCAGGGGGACCACGGTGTTCGGACCGCCTGGGGATTCCTGGCCGTGCGATTGCCCTTGCCGGAAGACCCGCAGTGGGCGGCGGATCAAACCACCATTCTTCAGGCGCTTGGGGTCCTGGACCCTCAGGGGAATCCAACCGCGCGTCTCGATGCCGTCAAGCAAGCGGACGTCGCCCGCCTGACCCAGGAAGAGTGGCAGGCAGAGCGTGACCGCATGATCGAGGTTTGCGAGCAATGCCATTCGGCCAATCTTGTGCGAGCGGAGCTCAAAAAGGGCGACGAAATGATTCGGGAGGCGGACCGGTTGTTGGCCGAGGCAATTCGCATTGTCAGCGCACTCTATCGTGACGGCGTGTTGCGCAAGCCGGAGCACTACGCCTACAACTTCCCGGATTTGCTGGCTTTCCACGACGCGCCCTCGGTGATCGAACAGCGACTCTTCAAGATGCACCTGGAACACCGGATGCGAGCCTTTCAGGGTGTGTTTCACAACAATCCCGATTACGCGCTTTGGTATGGTTGGAGTGAGATGCTGCAGGATTTGACCGAGATCAAGATGCTGGCGCAGGAGTTGCGCAAGAGCCACTAGTCGACGCTCCGGGGACCTATTCCAATGACCGGTTACGCCATCAGCCTGGGTTTCCTGGCGGTCGTGACAATCGCGCTGGTTGGGCTCCTTGTCCGCAGGCCCGATTTGACCGGCACACTGGGAGGCAGGATTCTGGCTTTCCTGGCTCTTTTCGTGCTGCCGGGGCTGCTGCTTCTGGGTGGTGCCGGACGACATTACGAGCAGGCAAAGACTACGCGGTTCTGTCTTTCTTGCCACATCATTCAACCCTACGGGGAGAGTCTGTACATTGACCACGCCCGCTTTCTTCCCGCATCCCACTATCAGAACAAGCGCATCCCCGCCGACCGGGCCTGTTACACCTGCCACACCAACTACACCATGTTCGGCGACCTCGATGACAAGATCCGCGGCGTGAAGCATGTGTGGCACAACTTCTGGGGCTCGGCATCCGACCCTGTAGAGTTGTATGAGCCCTATGACAACCGGGCCTGTCTGGAGTGCCACGACGGGGCCAGATCCTATGAGGAGCAGTCAGTTCATGCACCTTTCCGGGCGCAACTGCTCAGTGGTGAAAAGTCATGTCTGATGTGTCACAACCTGGTTCACGAGGTCTCAAAGCTGGACCGGTTCCGGCGATGGGACCCGGAGGCAACGCAATGAGCCTTTTTCGATTGCTGGGGTTAAGGCCGGGTTTCGTCGGGCGGTTGCAACTGTCGGGACTGCTGATCGCATCGGGGCTGGGAATCGAACTGGCCACCCTCTACTGGAACCATCCGCTTTCATTCTTCCTGTTCCTGTGCCTGGGGGGGTTACTGGTGGGTGCCGGCATGCTCCTCTACTTGTGGTCTGTTGTGAGGCGGAGTGAGTGACGGTGCTGCAAGAGGGCGGGCTGGTTCGCTGAGGTTGAGGCGACGATCGCTTCGTCCCTTGATCGACCCGAAATTGCCAAACGGGAACCGGTAATCAGGGGAATTGCCAACCGCTGAGATTCCAGGCGCCCTGCTCAACTTGGGTACCCACTAGACCCGCCGTGGTGGGCAACCAGTCCCCTGTAGCTCTCTTCCTCAGGGATTCCACACTCTCTCGAAGAGCTTCAGCCAGTTTCCACCCAACAGCTTGGTGATGTCTTCGGCGCTGTAGCCGCGATTGGCAAGCGCGTCAGCCAAGTTGGGGAACTCGGCCGGGGTGTCGATCCCCTTGGGCTGAAAGTTTATCTCGGTGTAGGGCACCGAGCCGTCGGCGAAGGTGGAGGGGAACTTGGTGCCCTGCTGGGAGACGATGTAGTGCCAGAACTCCAGCGGCTGATCGTGGGTGGAGTCGGTGCCGATGGCCACGTGGTCCAGGCCGATCCGCTCCACCATGTTGTCGAGGGCATCCACGAAGTCCTCCAGCGTCGAATCGTATCCCTTGGGAAGGAAGGGTGTGTATGAGGTGGCTCCGACCACACCCCCCTTTTCGGCCAGCAGCTTGAGGGCGTCCTCCTGCTTGTTGCGCGGGTGGTTGTAGAAGCTGCGGGCGTTGGCATGGGTGATGGCGACCGGCTGCTCCGACATCTCGATGGCCTCCATGGTGGTCTTGGGGCCCACGTGAGACAGGTCGATGAGGATGCCCAGCCGGTTCATCTCCCGCACCGCATCCACCCCGAAGTTGCTCAAGCCGCTGTCGAACCGCTCCCAGCAGCCGCTTCCCAGCAGATTGGTCTCGTGGTAGGTGAGCTGGATGACTCGCACCCCCAGCGCCAGGAACAGCCCCAGCCGGTCCAGCTCGTTCTCTATGGGCGAGGCGTTCTGAAATCCCAGGATGATTCCGGTCTTTCCCTGCTTCTTGGCGGTGAGGATGTCGGCCGTTTCCTTGACCTGCAGGATGTCCTGGCGCTCGCGAAAACGCCGCATCCACTTGGCCAGGTGAGCCATGGTCTGCTGGAAGTTTTCCCAGGTGGCCACGGTGGCGTTGATGGCGGTGAGGTTGCCGGTCCTCAGGCGCTGGAAGACGGCATCGCTGTCCCAGTTGCTGATGCTCAGGCCGTCGATTACGATGGCTTCGTCATAGACCTTTCTGGCGTCCATACCCGTCACTCCTTTCTTCCTCAATGGAACCGGTTTCCAATCCGGAACAGGTCCCCCAGGGGATTCTCCCGTTCCTCCAGTGCGTCTGCGATCACCGGCCCGATGGAGCCGCCGAACTTGAAGCCGTGGCCGCAGCCGCACCCGGCGATCAGCACCCGTTCGCGCCCCGGCGCCCAATCGATGACGAACTGCTCGTCCTCCATGTCGGCCATGTTGGTGTAGAGACAGGAGCGGCCGCCGACCAGCTCTCCCCGGCTGAGAGCGGGGATGCACCGGGCCACGAACTCCCGCGCCCAGTCCAGGAACTCTGCCGTGGGTTCACGCGAGACGTCCGCGCGGGTGTCCTCCACCTTGCTGTCTTCCGCCACCTTCACCCATCCCTCGTGCAGGTAGGGGAATCCGTACCAGAGATTGCCGGGGGAAAGGATCGACCAGACTGGGAAGCGGGCGCGCCGGAAGGGCGCCGGATCGGTGGGAACGAAGAAGGCCATCTGCTGCCGCGTGAGGCGTATCCGGGTTCGCATGGCCGGCAGCAGTTCCGCCAGCCAGGGGCCGGCCGCCACCACCACCCGGTCAAAGTCCTGCCGGCCGGAATCCCAGCAGACCCTGGCGCCGGTGCCGGTCTCCTCCACGGCTTCCACTGCAGTGTTCTCACGCAGGGTCACTCCCGAGTCCCGAGCCAGCCTCGCCAGATCCTCCAGCGCCTGGCCGCTACGCAGGTATCCGGCCCAGGGATCGTAGAACAGGCGATCCTGGCCGGTCAGAACCAACTGGGGAAACCGCTCTTCCGCCTCCTTCACCGTCAACTCCCGGATATCGGTCGCCAGCCGGGTCAGTGTCTCCCAGCCGGTCAGGGACGGGTGCTCCGGTCCGAAGCCGCTCAGCGCAATCACTTGGCCGGTCTGGAAGTAGATGGAGCGACTGGTGCGCTCGTGCCACTCCCGCCACTGGGCGGCCGCCCGGCTCGCCAGCTCCACGTAGGTCTCGTGCGGGTAGTTGGTGCGGCGAATACACTTGGATACATCGGTGCTGGAGGCCTCGGGGTTGGGGATGCGGCCGCGTTCGAACAGGGTAACCCCGTGGCCGCGATGGCGCAGCTCGAGCGCGGCCGCCATGCCGAAGATTCCGGCTCCGACGACGCCAATGTTCATGGACGCAATCCGTTGAGTTCAAGTGCTTCCGAGAGCGCTTCCGTAAGGCCTTGCATCAACTCCTCATGTGTGCGTTCTTGCCAATTCACGCCGGGGACTTCCTCAATCCAGCCAATCCACCACTCGCCGCGATGCTTTACGACAAGGGACTTCCAGGCGCCAAGCCATTTGTTCAGTATCTTCGCATCGGCTGCCTGCGTTGGAGGTTCCGCGGTGGCGTTCCACGCCGCTGCAACTACAAGCAAGGCCGGCAGGACCCACAACCGATTCATTTTTCGCTCCTTCGTTTTGTGTGCTTTATCAGGCCGGTACGGATACTGCAAATGCTTCAGGGACAGGAGCCCTCTTCTACCGTTAGTTGCCATCAGTGACATAGTATCTCAATCCCCTCTTTTTCGCTCTCGGCACTCCGATTTCTGCTAGGCTTTGATGGCCCTGATTCCTGCTGATTCCACTGCCCGTTCTCTCTTGGGTCCCGACATGTTTTCTCGAACGCTACTCCCCCTTTTACTGGCTGCCGCAATTCTATTGCCCGGCCGTCTGGCTGCCCAGGAAGACCCGCTCCGCAGCCGGACGGACCCTTCACTGGATTATCCGATCCGGGTGGTCGAGGCCACGCCCTATCTGAGACCGGGAACCGACATGGCGGGCAAAGGGGACTTCAGGCCCGTGCACAGGGAACTGGGGACCCTGTCGGCGGAACGCCTGCGGTTGCCGGTTCCCGGCTCCACCTGGCGGCTGGACGGCCGGGTGGTCAGGACCGAAGATGGAACCCTCTACGCCGGATTCGGCACCTATCTCTACCGGTCGGACGACGACGGCAGGAGCTGGACCGGCAGGCGGCTTCAGGGACTGCCAAACACGCGCGGCGAACCGGTGGCCGCCCAGGCCTTCGGCGCGGCCGGAACCTACATCCTGGTGTGCCACGCCGCCACCACTTTGCAGCCCGTGATGTCCGAACTGGTGGAAAATCCAGCGGTTACCGCCGACAAGCACGAATTGAGTCCCCTGGTCATCTCCCGTTCCAGGGACGGAGGAGAGCATTGGGAGAGCAGCCGTCCACTCAGTTCCCCTCCCGGCTATCGGGCGCTGGCCGGCGACGGCAACTCCATCATCGCCCTGGGAGACGGAACCCTGCTGGCGGCTCTGGATGCCTACAATCCGGGGATGGAGGCGGCACACTCGGATCGCTTCGCCGAAGTGTTTTTTCGCAGCCGGGACCAGGGACTCACCTGGGGAGAACCGACCCTGATCCGAGACACCGCCGCCGAAACCGGTCTGGTTTCCTTGGGGGGTCTGCGGGTGTTGGCCGCCATTCGAGGCGTTCCCAACTCCCGGCTGGGGGGCAAGACCATCCAGTTGGCGAATTCCGACGACGGCGGACGCAGTTGGCGCCACTTCCGGCCCTTGACCCGGACCTTCGGCCAGGCTCACGGCACCCTGGCCTCTCTTCCCGGTGGAGGGGTCGTGGCCGTCTACGAAAACCGCTACCCTTACCATGAAGGAGGAGACGTTCGGGCCAGAGTCAGTTGGGACGGAGGCGGGACCTGGGAACCGGAGGTCTACATCCTGATGAAGGGCCATGGTTACGGCAGTGCGGTGGCAGGCAGGGACGGGACCATCATCACCGTTGCGGGCGATAGCGCGCTGGCAAGGAATGGCCGCCCTGACGGCAGAGGTCACACGCTGCAGGCCGTGCGCTGGAAGCCGTGGCCCAAGAGCGGCAGGATCGTGCACTGACCCGGTCGGTGGGAAAGTGGCCCCCGGCCCGCTCGCCAATAGTGGGGCCGGCATCCAGGAGATCTCAGGGAGGAACCATGCGGCAATCGAGCTCTTTCGTTCGTGTGGCCGTGGCGGCGGCTCTGCTGTGGTGGGTCGGAGTTGGTCATAGCCTCCCCCAAAAGCCGGTCCGGGAGGAACTGATCGAGAACATCCGAAAGGTGCTGACGGCGCTTCCCTACTACGGCATGTTCGACCACCTGGTCTTTGAACTGGAAGAAGGCCGCGTCACTCTGGGCGGCTACGCCTTTCGACCCGTCTTGAAGGCCTGGGCCGAGCGGGAAGTGTCCAGGGTCGCGGGTGTGGGGAAGGTAGATAATCAGATCGAAGTCCTGCCCGTCTCAACCAACGACGACCGCATACGCATGGCCGTCTTCCGCGCCATCTACCAGGATCCCAACCTTGCAGGCTATGGGTTTGGCGGCGAGACCTGGAAAGCCTTTGCCGGCTACGAGCACGAACTCCTGTATTTTCAGCGCGAGCCTCTGGGAATCTTTCCCATACACATCATTGTCAAACACGGCAACGTCATCCTGGCGGGTCTTGTCGCCAGCCAGGAAGACAAGAGCCTCGCAGGCGTCAAGGCCAACGGGATCAGCGGGGTCTTCTCGGTGACCAACAACCTGCGGGTCGACCAAAAGATGAAGGCTCCGTAGGGCATCGGAATCCAAAAACCCCGGATTGGAGGCGCTGCCTCCTCGAGGACCGCGGTCCGCACATCGGCTTCCCGTCACATGTCCCAACCCCATTGGGAAAGGAGAACTCCATGATCAGAAGAGACTTTGTGAAGCGTACCCTGGGCGCCGGCCTGGTTTCCAGTCTGGCGGCTTCCGCCTCCACGGCCGGCGCAGCCGTGCCCGCGGTGAAGCGCAGCAGCTCGGGGAGACGGAAACCCCGCATCCTCTACTTCAACGACAGCCGTCACGACCTGGTCTATCACTACGAGCCGCCCATGTCCAAGCGCCAGTTCCAAGCGCCGGTGGACGAGTTGGTGGGCACTTCGGTGGAGGCCGTCTGCCTGGGCCTGGGTGACGGGCGCACCGTCTTTCACGACACCAAGGTCGGCGAGGTGTGGGGGGATCCGGTGGACAAGTGGACCCACGCCGTCTTCCACCGCGCCGGGCAGAACGTGCGGGCGGCTCTGGACCAGGGCGTCGATCCGCTGGGGGTCTGCTGCGAACGAGCCCATGCCAAGGGGATGTTGCTTTATCCCACCTTGTTGCTCAATCAGGGGCAGCGTGGCTCCTCCATCGAGGGGGATGTGCGCACCTCGAAATATCGCCTTGAAAACCGGCACCTGGAAATTGGAGCCAAGGGCGATATCCCCAATTTCCCGGGAAAATCCAACCAGGATTTCAAGCACGAGCAGGTACGCCAGGAGCGCTTCGCGCTGATTGAAGAGGTCGCCAAGAATTACCCTATCGACGGCTTGGAGCTCCAACTCAACTACATCAGTCCCGGGCCCTACTTCTTTCATCCCAACGAGGTGGCGGCAGGCCGCCCCCTCATGACCGCTTGGCTCAAGAGGGTCTATGAGGCTTTGAAGGCCGGCGACCCGGATCGCGAACTGGTGCTGCGCGTCCCCAACGACATCGACCAGGCCTATTCTCTGGGACTCGACTACCGGGAATGGATCCGGCAAGGCATTGTCGATGTTCTGGTGGGGGAGACCTATTGGGGGCGGCTGGACACCATGGCCGATTTCCGCCCGCTGGTGGAAGCCGTCAAGGGGTCCGAGTGCCGCGCCTTCGCCGCCATCAACAGCATTGTCAGCTCCGACCGCCTGCTGAGCGCCACCATCGAAATAACTCGGGCCATGGCTTGCAACTACTGGCAGCAGGGGGTCGACGGGCTCTACCTGGCTCAGTGGTTCGCGGGAGCCAACTGGCCCTATCGGGCCGATTTCTACGCCCAGTTGCGAGAAATCGATCATCCCGACATCATGGCCCCCAAGGACAAGTTCTATTCGGTGATGACCCAGGGGGACTATGGGGGGACCCGGGGCATCCCGGCCTCCGAAGCGCAGCCGACCTTGCCGGTCGAGCTGAAACCAGGCCAGACAGCCAAAATTGAGGTGACCATCGCCGACGACCTGATGCACTGGGACCGGGAGGGTATCGTCCGAGAAGTTCTGCTGCGCTTGCGCATAGGGGTCAACGAACGGGAGCGGTTGAACATCAGCCTCAACGGCAAGACCCTGCCGGAATCGGCGCTGAAAAAGATTAACCAGATGTACAAGATGTACGCCCCCTGCAAGCGGATCGGAGGCTACTGGTTTGTCTACAAGCTGGATCGTCAATACTGGCCCAGGCAGGGGAGCAATCTGCTCGAGGTGACCCTCACCCATCGGGACCCGGACCTGGCCACCGGCCATGTTCGGCTCGGCGACGTGGAACTCGAGACCAAGTATCTGATCAGCAAGAACTTCTGGACGGACGACGATCCCGATGTCGGCCCCTACGAAAAGACGGGACGCAATTCCAGGCGTTAGCTCCCGATTGTGGATGGGATAGATGAGCCTGCGCATCGCTGTTGCTCAGTTTTCATCCGAGTCCAACCATTTCGTGACGGGCCTGGCCGGGCTGGACTTCTTTCGCACCACCGGCTACCTGTTGGAAGGCCCCGAGCTGCTGGCCCTCGGCCGGTCGGACACTGAAGTCGGCGGTTTTCTTTCCATCCTCCAGTCGGAGGAGCAGGTCGAGGTGGTCCCGCTGGTAGCCGCGCGGGCCAACTCCGGCAATCCGCTTTCGGCAGAATGCTACCGCTCCCTGAAGCGGCGCTTGCTTGACGGGTTGCGCCGGCACCGGCCGGTTCACGGCATCCTCCTGTCCTGCCACGGCTCCATGGGCGTCCAGGGTCTGGACGATCCCGAGGGAGATCTGGCCTCCGCCCTCCGCAAAATGGTCGGCCCGCGGGTTCCCCTGGCCCTCACGCTCGACCTGCATGGTAACCTGACCAGGTCCATGGTTCAGGCGGCGGATATCCTCCTCGGTTACCACACCTATCCGCACCGGGACGCTTTCCAGACGGGTCAACTCGCGGCCAGGTTGTTGTTGCGGGCAGCCAGGGGGCAGAGCCGCCCGGCCATGGCCCTGGCCCGGTTGCCCCTGATTCTGACCAGCTTCAACGCCTCCACCGAGGGGGACGGTCCCTTTGCCAGATTGCGGCGCCAGGCCGACCGTATGGAGCAGGCGCGGCCGGAGGTCCTGTCGGCCTCGGTCTTCAACCTGGGCGCCTATATCGACGTTCCGGAAATGGGTTGCAGTGCGCTGGTGATTACCGAGGGAGAAGAGGCCCTGGCCGGGGAATTGGCCCGACGGCTGGCTCTGCAGCACTGGGAGGAGCGCGAGGCCTATCGAGTGGAGACGCTCACCGTGGCCGACGCCGTGGAGCGCGGCCGCCGGATTCAAGGAGGCCCCATCCTCCTGCTGGACACCGCCGATACCACGGGGGGCGGCGCCGCCGGCGACAGCATCGCGCTGGTCAGAAGTTTGATCGAGCTTCGGGTCGAGGAGCCCTGCCTGGCCATGGTGGTCGATCCCCAAACCGTCGGCGACTGCTGGCATCGAGAGCCCGGCAGCCGCTTCTCCCTGGAGGTGGGTCACCGCCTGGACCCGCAGTGGGGCAAGCCCCTGGTGCTCAAGGCGGTGCTGCGGCGGAAATCGGAGGGCCGCTTCCGTTACCGGGGCGGCATCCTGGCAGGCGTCGAAGTCTCCATGGGACGCTCGCTAGTCCTGCAGACCGGCAGCCTCCAACTGCTGGTCATGAGCCGTCCCACCTACGAGTGGGCCGACGAGCAGTACCGCTCGATGGGACTGGACCCCCGCCGGGCCAAGTTTGTCTGCGTCAAGAACATGATGAACTTCCGGGTGGGCTACGGCGGCATCATGAAAGCCTTCTTCGTGGTGGCTGTTCCCGGTCCCACGCCCGCCGATATGCGCATGCTGCCCTTTCGGCGCATTCGCAGGCCGGTTTACCCCCTGGATGCCATGCCCGAGACCGTTGAGCCTGAAATGACGGTTCGGCGCTTTCCCGGTCGGTGAAGATTGACACTCGTTGGTCAGGACGCGGATTCGCTCTTGAGCAAGGCTTCCCGCTGGCGGCGGAAGAAGTTGACGAGGTGAAAGCCGGTCAGGTAGCTGAAAGGCGGCCGTCCCCCGGTATAGTGCCCGCAGGGAAGAAAGACCTTTTGGACCCGGATTCGCTCCCGGTCCACCTGATCGAAGAGCCGGCGCGAGAGGTCGGGCGGAAACGACAGGTCGTAGAGAGCCGAAAGCATCAGCATGGGGCGGGAATTGCCCCTGAGCCTGGAGACGTAGGCAATCGGACTCAGGGCCAGCCAGGCCTGGCGGACTTCCGCCTGGGTCATGTGCTGTTCCAGCGTCTTGCGGATGTGAGAGGTGGTGATTCCCCGCCATACCACGTCACCGAAGTAGCTCGACACGTGGTTGAAAGCCCCCAGGTCGAGCCGCGGGTCGTGCACGAAGGCCAGCCAGCCCACGCAGGAGCCGATACTGGTTCCCAGCAGTCCGATGCGGCGAATCCCCTGGCCCGCCAGCCAGTCGGCGGCTCGGCGCACGTCCTGAACCGCCTGCCGGACGGCCTGAATGGTGCGGCCGATATTGGGGCCCACCATGTAGTCGGCGCGTTTCAGGCCCTCCGGGCGCCGCCGGTCGTGGTAGGGCAGACTGAGACGCAGAGCCCCGACCCCGAAGCGCTGCAGCGCCTTGCAGAGTCCGACGTGAGCCTGCTCGTCGCCGTTCCACTGGGGAAGCACAATGGCCGCCATCTCGCCTGCCGGAAAGTAGCGCGCATGCACGGTGTTGTTTTCGGGATAGGGCGTTTGGATGGCGCTGGGAAAGCGCAGCCGGAAGCCGTCGAAATCGAATTGGCCGGGCTTGGAGGGCGAAGGGGCGAAGTAGGCGTGGCTGGCGGCCAGGGCCTGACGGTTGTGCTCCTGAATCCGTCCGAGGGGGCTGCCACCCGGGCACCCGTCATCCAGAAACTCTTCTCCCCACTCGAAGGGTCTGACCAGGCGGCGGTCGATGTCCCGCTGGTGGAACCGCCTCTCCAGGGTGTGAATGAGTGGGCGCAGGAGCATGGAGTCGGATTCTCTCTTTTCCCAATCCTGAAGGGACCCTACAGGTGCTGGCCTCGGGCGGAGGTCCCATCTGAGTCCATTGCGCCGCGCCGCCGCGACAAGGCTATGCCAACGAGCCACGGCCATCAAGCCCAAACGGTGGAGAGTCCACCTGCAATTCTCGGTGGTTTCTCGAACGTTTAACGATCACCGATTAGGCATGAAATATAGCATCAAAAGATGTATTATTTGATGCTTGAGGCCTATGTGAGCTGTGGTTCACACTTGGAGACAAGGGAATCGAATGAGGACTACCGTAAACATTGACGACCGGTTGTTGGAAGAAGTCCAGCGCCTTACCGGCAGGAAGAGCAGGACGGCATTGGTTCAGGAAGGTTTGCGTGCTCTCATTGAGCGTGAAAGCGCTCGGCGGTTGGCGCGTCTTGGCGGAAGCGAGCCGCAACTGGAATCGGTCCCGCGCCGGCAGGTTCGCTTGACATGATTCTGGTCGATACCTCGGTCTGGATTCGCCACCTGCGTTCCGAAGACAGAAAACTGACCACGCTGTTGAATAGGGACCAGGTGCTCATCCACCCCATGGTGGTCGGTGAATTGGCTTGTGGCAACTTGCGAAACAGGAAAGAAATTTTGTCTCTGCTTGGAGGACTGCCACGGATCCTGGTTGCCGATGATGATGAGGTGCTCTTCTTTATTGAGCGACATGAATTAATGGGGAGTGGCATCGGATATGTCGACGCCCATCTTCTGGCTTCTACCGCACTGGCCCAATCAGCACGGCTTTGGACGCATGATCTGCGACTCGCGCAGGTGGCCTCGGAGTTGAATCTTTCTTTTTCGATATCACCCGAAAACCTGTGATGAGCCTCGCTTGAACGCTTTCGCCAGCCGAATTGAATGAATGCATGGCTTTGTCGACAACCCGGACCGGAGCGATCTGGACTTGGTCGTCCTCTGCATCGTCAACTTTCCGGTCCTCGCCCACTGCTGACGAATCTGGTAGGCGGGCTGTAGGGGCACAGCCGCGCTTCAGCATGAACACATGGGGACACCGGAAGAGCGTCTACGGGGTGCACTGTTGGGGTATCAGGAGAGGCCCGGATATTCGTCGGAGCGCGCTATGAGAGTTTCAGTTACAGAACTGGCTGACTACCGGAGGTTCAGGAATACCGATCAGACGTTCGAGCAGTGGTTGGCGCGATGGAAGCGACTGATTCCTCCGACGCCGGCGATGCGAGCCGGCACGAGATTCCACAGGTTCCTGGAAACTGGAGGTCGCGACTACGCCGACCGGGTTGAATTCAAACTGGATTTCACTCCGAAAGAAGCGATAAAGCGAGTGGAGTTACGCGTGAGGCAGGGCGGGCACCCTGTCCCCGAACCGGTCATTCGACGCCGTTTTCATGCCGGCCTGCGGAATTTCAAAGCAATGTACCGGCCCTGTGTCGACGATTGGTTGTGGTACAACAACAGTGGCATGAGGCCTCTCCTGCTGGAGAAGAAAGAGTCATGATGAAAGAGTCCCCTGAAAAAAGACATCCAAATCCAGAAGACGCTGATACGGAAGGTGTGACGGCCGCTCTCACGCGAGCCGCCAGACGCGCGCACCTGATCGCACACCGAACCGGCACTGGTGTTGTCGTGATGCGCGACGGCGAGGTAGTGGAAATTGAACCGGACCCGGAGATGTATGAGGAAGTGAGAAGTGTGAAAAGAAGAAAATCAGTCTTGCGTTCAAACTTCTTTGAGGTAGAACGATGACAAAGACGCTGACAGCAATCATTGAACGTGAGCTCGACCGGCGATGTCCGCAGGGCTGGCGGAAATGACACGCCCCGAATTGCCGGAGGAAGCCATCCGCTTCCTCCCAGCTTGACAAACTTAGCTAGACTTAGCCATACTGGAGTTCCCATGATGAAAGTCAACATGCACGAAGCCAAGTCGCAGCTCTCGCGCCTGGGCAAATTGGCTTGGGAGGGCGAGCAGGTCGTGATCGCCAAGGCCGGTGAGCCTTACCTGCGGCTGGTGCCCTACCGTGAGCGGAAGGTCAAGCGCAAGCCTGGGGCGCTGAAGGGACAGATCTGGATTGCTCCGGACTTTGACGAGACTCCACGGGACGTTATCGATTCGTTTTACAACTCGAAAATCTTTCCCGATGAAGACGAATAGTGGCACGTCTACTGCTGGATACTCACACCGTGCTGTGGTGGTTAACCGCCCCCGAAAAACTACACAGAGACGCTTTTCAATCCATTGAGAGCGAACAGAACGAGGTCTTTGTCAGCTCGGTCAGCGGCTGGGAGATTGCCGTCAAGCGGGCGCTGGGGAAGCTGAAGGCTCCAGACAATCTGGAAGCGGCGGTCAAGGAGCAGGACTTCATCCCTCTGAATCTCACGTTTCTTCACGCGGAGCAGGCGGGCGCGCTTCCACCGCATCACGGAGATCCGTTCGACCGAATGCTGATCGCGCAAGCTCAGGTGGAGGGACTGATCCTCGTCACCCGGGATATTCGTATCCCCCTCTATGGGATTCGTACGATGAGCGCGTAGGAAAAGTTTGATGGTTGACGTGGTGGGATTGGGCTGTTGCTGCTTTGACCTGCTGGGTGTGGTGCCGCACATGCCGGGGCCGGATGAGGAGATCCGCATGCTCGAGACCCGGCAGCAGGGAGGCGGCGAGGTGGCCACCGCTCTGGTCACCCTGGCGCGATTGGGGTGCTCGGTAGCCTGTGCCGGCAAGGTCGGTGACGATGCCTTCGGTAACTTCATCCGCCGCGAGTTGGACCAGTACGGAGTCGACACCCGGCACCTTCTTGTCGAACCTGGAGCTCTCTCCCAGGCCTCGGTCGTGCTGGTGGACCGAGCCAACGGGCAGCGCAGCATCCTGGCCTGCGTGCCCACCTACAGCGAGTTGCAGGCGTCGCAGCTGCCAACGCAGTTAATCGAGCAGGCCGGGGTCCTGCATCTGGACGGGGTTCACCGGTCGGCCGCGCTGGAATCCGCCGGGCTGGCCAGGCATGCAGGGGTGCCGGTAGTGCTGGATGCCGATGTCCTGGCCCTGGAAGGCGACATTTCCGAACTGCTGCGGCGGACCGACACCGTGATTGCCTCGCTGGCCTTTGCCGGCTCTTTTGCCAAGACCGAGGACGTGGACCGGGCCATCGACCACCTCCTGGACTACGGTCCTTCGGTGGCGGTGGTCACCCTGGGGGAACGGGGCTGTCGCGGACAGGCCGAGGGGCGCAGGTTCCACCATCCCGCCTTTCCGGTGGAGGTGGTGGATACCACCGGGGCGGGCGACGTTTTCCACGGCGCCTTTATCTACGGGATGCTGCAGCAGTGGGAACCGGGGAAAACGGTTGAGTTCGCCTCGGCGGTGGCCGCCATCAAGTGCACGCGGCTGGGGGGGCGAACCGGCATTCCCGACCTACAACAAGCCCTTCGATTTCTCCGGGAACGGAATTCACGCTACTTTCAGACGGATGGGCCGGAAGGGGGCCACCCATGAGCAAGGAACGAACCATCGACGTCGGCAAGAAGGTGCGCTACGACCGCATCGTCAATCCCGCTACCGGCAACACGGTGATGATCCCACTGGACCATGGCGTCATCCTGGGCCCAGTGGCGGGCATCGAGGACCCCCGTGAAACGGTGCGGCGAGTGGTGGCCGGGGGGGCCGACGCCGTCATCTTCAACGCGGGAATGGCGGGAAACCTCTACCCCGAATACGCCAACCGCTGCGGCTCGGTCTTCAATCTGTCCAACATCATCACCGGCGAAAACGACCTCACCCTGATCGGCAGCGTCGAGTACGCCCTGAAGCAGGCGGCCGACGCCATCTCGGTTCAGGTCATGGTGGGCTCGCCCCACGAGCGGCACATGCTCGACAACTTCCGCCAGGTGGCCGAGGAGTGCCAGCGCTGGAGCCTGCCCTTGCTGGCCATGATGTACCCGACCGAGGAGTTGCTGAAGCAGCGGGGCGCCGAGGCCGAGTTGCTGGCTGCTCGCGCCGGGGCCGAGCTGGGCGCCGACATCGTCAAGACCTCCTATACGGGAGATCCCCGGACCTTCGAGAAGCTGGTGGCGTTCTGTCCGGTGCCGGTGGTGGTGGCGGGAGGCCCCAGGAAGGGGACCACCCGGGACCTGCTGGAGATGGTCGGAGAGGCCATGGATTGTGGAGCCGCCGGCGTGGCTCTGGGGCGAAACGTGTGGCAGAGTTCCGACCCGGCCCGCACCACCCGCGCCCTGGCGGACATCATCCATCGGGGGAAGAAGCCGGGCGAGCTGGAAGGTGCGTTGGAGCGAGAGGGAGGCTAGCTAGTCCTCAGGCGGCGCGGCGCGGTCCTGCTTCAAGCGCCCTCGTCGCTTCTTGGCGGCGAGCCGCCGCTGGCGGCTGGTTCCGGTGGGCTCGGTGGGGAGGCGCTTCCGGGGACGGGCCAGGGCCTCCCGGATCAGGGTCTCCATCCTTTCCAGGGCCGCTTCCAGGTTTTGCCCCTGGAGACGGTGCTTGCTGCTGACGACCCGCAGATTGCCGTGCCGGTCGAGGCGGGTCGCCAACTTGCGCCGGATGCATTCCACCGAGGGTGTGCCGATCACCTCGGCGGCGCCTTCCAGGTCCAGCCGAAGGTCCACCCTGGTCTCCACCTTGTTGACGTTCTGGCCCCCCGGCCCTCCCGAGCGGGAGAACGTCGCGCGCAGCAACCCGGCAGGCAGCTGACGCCTCGGCGAAATCCTCAGGTCTCGCAGCTTCGATCCCATCTCAACCGTCTCTCACTCGATCCCTTGCTGCACAGGTTTGTTCCTCACGGGAGAGTATCACCCGGACTGTCGGTCGCATAGTCTCTGAGAGGGACTTCCACGTTATTGAGCCTCTTCCGCTCTCGCCCGGCCTTTGCGCAGAGCAGGCAGAAGGGTTGAGTGGGGTCACCCGGGTTGCCCGTCTGCTTACGATTTCCGGCTGGCACAGTAGTACATAAAGCCTTATGCTAGAAGCTCTTTTGCTGGTCGATCCCAAGAACGATGATTCACTCCACCTTCCGCTTTCTGATGGCGGCGGCTTTGGCGCTGTTGCTGCTGCTCCCTGCAGTTCCTCCCTCCGGAGCCGCCGAGAGCCGAAGGTCCAGCCGCTCGAAAAGGCTGAGGTTCGATCGACCGCTGCCCGAGTTCAAGCTGAAGGACCTCGAGGGACGGACCTGGAAGCTGTCGGACCTGAAGGGGAAGGTGACCCTGATCAACGTCTGGGCCACCTGGTGCGCCCCCTGCCGGGTGGAGCTGCCCTATGTGCAGAGGCTCCACAAAGCCCTCGAGAACGTCCCCGGGCTGCAGGTGCTGACTCTCAACCTGGATGAGGACTCAAGTCTGGTCCCGGGATACATGCAAGCCGGTGGTTACACCTTTCCGGTGATTCGCTCCTTCGCGCTGGCGGAGAAGATTCATCCCGTCAGCGAGGTCCCCCAAAACTGGCTCGTCGATCCCAGGGGTCGGCGGTCGGTGCAGAGCCTGAACGGACACGGGGAGGTCTGGCTGCGGCGGGTGCGGGCCGTCATGGAAAAGGTGCTGGCGGAGCCGTAGTCGCTACCGGTCCCGGACGCTCCTTAAGGAGGCAGGCGTCATGCTCAACCGCAGGGAGATTCTCAAGACGGCCCTGGTGAACCCCTGGTGGGCCGCCGAACCCTACGCCCAGGCCACCCGCGGATTGCCGCCGCTGAAGATCCGGGAGGTCAAGGTCATCGCCACCAGCCCCCGACCCCACTATTCCTGGGTCTTCGTCAAGGTCATCACCAGCGAGCCAGGACTCTACGGGTTGGGGTCTGCCAACAACGCCTACCTGTCCTGGGCCGTCAAGGCAGCCATCGAAAAACACCTGGGACCCTTCTGGGTGGGCAAGGATCCCGAGCGCATCGAAGACCTGTGGCAGTGGACCCATGTGCGCTCCTACTGGCGTAACGGAACCATCACCAACGTCGCCCAGGCGGCTCTGGACATGGCCCTGTGGGACATCAAGGGCAAGCGGGCCAACATGCCTCTCTACCAGCTTCTGGGTGGAAAAGTCAGGGACGCGGTCCCCCTCTACGCCCACGCCAGCGGCGAGACTCCCGAAGCCTGCGTGGAAAACGTGCAGGCCTACTTGGAGCAGGGTTTTCGGCACGTTCGCGTTCAGATGGGCGGAGGCGGCTACGGTGGAGGCGGCTTCGTGCCGCCGGGAGAGGGGAGTCGGCCCGAGCGCGGCTTCCGGGGTGCGGCCTTCGACGAGGAACGCTACCTGGAGACCGTCCCCAGGATGTTTGAGCAGGTACGGGACAAGCTGGGCTGGCAGGTCAAGCTCCTACACGACGTCCACGAGCACCTGACGCCGACGCTGGCCCTGGAGTTCGCCAGGCGCATGCAGCCCATTCGCATGTTCTTTGTGGAAGACATCCTCCCGCCCGAGCAGATCGATTACTTTCGGCAGATTCGAGCCCTCACCTCCACCCCCATGGCCATGGGAGAGTTGTTCACTCACCCCCATGAATGGCGCCCGCTGATTTCCGAGCGCCTGATCGACTTCATCCGTTGCCGCGTCTGCGCCATTGGAGGGATCACCCAGGCCAGGAAGATTGCAGCTCTCTGCGAGCAGTTCGGGGTCCGGACGGCCTGGCAGGAAGGCGGGGAAAACGATCCGGTGAACCAGTTGGCGGCCTACCACGTGGACCTGACCATTCCCAGCTTCGGCATCCAGGAGGACAATCTCTTCCCGGAAGACGTTCACGAGCTGTTGCCGGGAACGGCCCGCATTCGCGGCGGCTACCTCTACGGCAGCGACGGTCCGGGCCTGGGAATCGATATCGATGAGGGGATGGCCGGCCGCTACCCCCTGGTGGACGACCACCGCAACGCTGATTGGACCACGGTCCGGGGAATGGACGGCTCCCTGGTGAAGCCTTGAGGGGCCTATGCCCAAGAGAATAGCCATCATCGGCGCCGGGATCTCCGGCCTGGGGGTCGCCTGGGCTCTGAACAGGCATCCGGACCGATTCGACTTCCGGCTCTACGAAGCCAACGACTGCATCGGCGGCAATGCCGTAACGGTCGATATGCCTCAGGCCGACGGCACTTCCATCCCGTTCGACATCTCGGTGACTGCCTGCATCCCGACGGTGTACCACCACATCGTTCAGTTCATGAAGCAGCACGGCATTGAGCTCATCGACACCAGGTTCAGCTACAGCGTGAAGTACCACGATGAAATCTACGCCCACGATCTGGATTCGACGATTCGCCGGAAGCTGCGGCCGGAGATCGTCAGGTTTCAAAAGGTGCTCAAATTCCTGAAGACTTTCAATGGCCTCAATCGCTCCAGGTCGGCGCTGCTGGCCATGCTCAATCCATTCAACTACGTGAGCATGGGGGCCGTTCTCAACTGCGGAAAGTTTTCCGGGGACTTCAGGTACAAAATCCTGAAGCCGATGTTCGTGAATTTCCTGATGGCGACCAATGTGTTCGATATGCCGGCCGCGCTGTTTTCCTATTACCTGGAGTTTTTCGATATCGAGCGCACAACCCCCATGACGACCTGGGACCAGGGCACCCGGCGCATCTATGAGGCCATGTCAGCCGATTTCAAGGAAAAGATTTTGCTGAACTGTCCGGTACGAAAAGTGTATCGACGAAAGACGGGGGTATTGGTGGAGGATGCGCAAGGCCGAACCACGCCCTTCGACGAGGTGGTTTTTGCCTGCAATGCCAATCAGACCTTGATGATCCTGGACAAGCCGACCCGGTTCGAAACCTGTCTCCTCTCGACCATACGTTACGAGAGCGAGCTGCATAACCATACGATCGTTCACTCCGATGCGTCGGTTCTACCGGAGAACGAGGCCCGACCGCTGGCAACGCGCAGCAACCACATCGAGCAATACGGGGCCAGGCCGGACAACTACGAAATCACCTACATCATGCACAATCAGCAGCCCTGGGCTCGCGACTCGGACAAGCCCTGCCTGGTGACCTACAATCCGGTCAAGCCGGTGGATGAGTCGAAAATTATCCGGAAGCGCTGGTTCCAGCACATCGTTCACGATGTCCGGCATATTGCCTTGCTGGTGTTCCTGTTCCGGTTCATTCAAGGGAAGCGCAGATCCTGGCACTGCGGGGCACACACGCTGGTCAACAGCCAGGAGACCTGTTTCGTAACCGGTCTTGCCGCGGCCAGGCAGCTGGGCGCCGGGTATCCCTTCGAAGATCCCGAAGCCAGGAAGTGGTTCAATTTCTACGGCCGCACCCTGTACGGCTGGCGATTCAAGCGGGTTTGATGGTGTGTCGTTCGAGGAAGTCTTTGTTTTCACGAGGTGACTCACGTGTGGACACGGGATGGGGGTTGACTCATACGCCTACGAGGGGTTCGTTCTTAAGGGGGAATGCCAGGTGATTTCAGCCAAACAGCCTTCGAAGCCACACCACAAATTTTTGGCTCTGGTATCCATTGATACTGAGGTCTCGTTTATAGATGGCCGAGCCCATATGGCCAGGTTCTTCGCGTGTGGCTAACCAAGCATATAGCTTGGCTCTCGTGATCTTTCTGTCAGTAAATTTTCGGTGTTGATGTGGGATGCAATCGATATATTTCTCGGACTTTGGCCACACCAGATCACCAGAAGGGATCATTTGTATCGCGAAGTCTTCCAGTTCACCGGATGATTGATTATCCGGCATGATCCAGATTCCGATTGTAGGCGTTCCTGGAATGATTGTACCGGCGGGTTTCGGATCGGAGGGAGGCTGGATTCCTGCAATTCCGAGTCGGTGAACTACGGCATCCCAACGGGCAGTCAAGTCATCGTTCGCATCTATGACAATGCCGACGGCTTTTCGAGCACTGACCTTGATTTCAGGACTGATCGCCTCAAGTAGCTTTTCAATGCCTCCCTTCTCTCTAATGCAAAATTCGGGAATTTCGTCATGACGATTGCAGAGATTTCTAACTACATGCTTATCATCCTGCCCTTCAACCAAAAGAATCCTCTCAGGCTGGGACTCCAATCCCTGATCGCTCATAATCCTACCTGACTTCGATCCCTTGTTCTGCAGCAGTCTTGAGTTCCATTTCCGAATACTCCGTTGCTCGTACTTCTTTGTTGTTCCGCTCAAGGCGAACAAGTATTCCTTCGGAACGATGGTCCTCTGTCGCAGATTGAGCGAAGCCCCGTATGCAGTCCCAACCATGGGTCGTCGCCAGGACCTGGACATTGTTCCGTTGTGCCGTCCGCAAAACCAAGTGCCAGAACTCGCGATGTATGGAATAGTGAAGTCCGTTCTCCGCTTCATCGATGAGCAAAAAGCCGTTGCGGCAGTTGGCAAGCGCCAAGGCGACGCTAAACAGCCGTGTTGCTCCGTCTCCAAGGCTCTTGAGGGGAACCGGACGGTCAAGCCCTCGCAGCTTGACTACAGCCCGACGACGGTATCCTCTGTAACGAGGGACATCATCTCCTACCATCGCCACGCGTTCCACTTCGTTGCCAAGTACCAATTGAAGTGCTTCAACCGCGTGAGCTTCATCGTCTGTTAACGCGACACTGTCCCAAAATGTCGCCACTTCTTCATTCCGCATCAGTCCTGGACCAAGTGATACGCATTCTATTGTCGGCGGTAATTCGTCCTGAGAAAGGGAACGCTGCTTGTGCCGATACATGCGCATGGTTTTTGAATCCCGCAGGCCCCTCTCGTCCAGATCGAGAGCGAATGTCCAAGGAATTACGTGCTCCCTGTCCTGAAATGCTGTCCTGAGCACACGAAAATCGGCAACGGCGATATCATCGTCAAACAGTCTTTCTAGTCTTCGCAGCTGCTCTCCACTAGGGTGAACCAATTCAATTACGAGGCAGTTATTATCTCCTGACCTGCCTTGACAAATCTCAATTCGAGCGTTTTGTGAAACGTCTCGTCCATGGAATAGAGCCGTCAGATCTGGTGCGGATATTTTGTCTCCGTCTTCGTCTGTAGCTGCCGAGTATTCCTCGTGTCCTCTCGCCAGTTCGGTTAAAATCGTAAAGCGCCCGCGTGAGGCGAACACGCGACACGCCTCCAGCACGGTCGTCTTACCGATTCCATTCTTGCCGGCGAGTAGAGTTACGCGGCCAAGGCGCGGTATTACAAGATTGTCAATGCCCCGGAAGCCTGTTATTGAAAGGCTCGGAAGATGCAGGCGGTCATTTGGTCCGAGGTCGGACATGGTCAGGATGCCTCTGATGGTTTGTGAATCAACGCCACACCACGATTGACTCGTAACGTTTAGGGAGTCTCCTGCATCTTTCGGAGCTTGTTGTTCTCGTGAGCTGCAGCTTATCTGTACGTGAAGAATCCGGCCAACCGTGTGAGCACCCTCATGATGGGCGATAGTGTAGCGTCAATAAGGCCACCGATCAAGCCGGTGGACAATGTGAGCAAAACAGGCATTTGAGTGGTGAATCAAATTCCGCACATCGTAGATTAGTGTTCCAAATCTGTGATGGACCAACGTGTACAGGGATAGCAATCGCCTGACAGTGCCCCTGTCGCAGCAGGTCTGTTACCCAGCCTTCTTGGTCGTCCTGGGGAATCTTTGGGTATCTCAATCAGGACGACCTGACCGGCTCTTCCCCCTTCATGTTGACCTTGACCGCCCTCACTCGGAATTCCGCCGCTTGCGGATGTCCGGCATATTGCTTTGCTGGTGTTCTTGTTCCGGTTCATTCAAGGGAAGCGCAGATCCTGGCACTGCGGGGCTCATACGCTTGTCAATAGCCAAGAAACCTGTTTCGTAACAGGTCTTGCCGCGGCCAGGCAGATGGGCGCCGGGTATCCCTTCGAAGATCCCGAAGCCAGGAAGTGGTTCAATTTCTACGGCCGCACCCTGTACGGCTGGCGATTCAAGCGGGTTTGATCGCGTGTCTTAGAGGTGATTACTGTTACCGTTCACACAGGTGCTACAAATGCAGGCGTGTTGCTATCTCGATACATGGCCTCGCAGCCCGGACGCCGGAAACAAAGGACGCCAATTCGACGTGTCATACCAAATTATAGGCAACGAATTGTTTGGGACTGTATCAGCGAAAACGACTAAAGAGCTTACGCCCCCGTAGCCTATCCGATGCTGCCCTCTCAGGCCCCTGAAATGGTGCGATGCTACCTCGAGACAGAAACTCTTAAAATCCTCCCTTTCTACCGAATCTGGGAAAATCCTACTGCAATCAGTGAAGCATTTGTCCTCTTCATCGAACACCCTATAGGGAACAAGTTTGACTCGATCTCCGTACGTTGCTGTTCTCGTGATCACGCCTTGCAACGCTTTGCGATAACCGGCAATGACCGCTACAAAAAGGTTGGCGCGAGGTAAGGTTTCCAGTAGCCAGGACGCTGGTGCTCTAGGTCCATCGAAAAGCCTAGCCAGAGTCTGCCCAGATCCAGAAAAGTCGTCGGCAATGATGAGGCTGTGCTTGTCTCTCGGATCAAGACCTACACACAATGGTGGAGTTTGGCGGAGGTCGACTTCACTATCGTCGGCAATCCGCCACTGGGCCTGATTCTTCATTTCGTGTGCAATTCGAGGAGCACTCCGTCCTTCGCCCTGCCATTTGCAAAACGTCACCCAAGACCGCACTGGAATACCGGATCTTGCGATAATATGATCGATGGCACGGAAATATTCCAAGCCGCCGATATAGTAGCTACTCGCGATACATCGAATGATGTGATAAGCAAGCGACTTTCTATTACCAAATTGTGCCGCCCAATCCTCAAAGTCTGTTGGGCTAAGGATCTGGTGGCGATATCGAAGTTGGCCAAGAATCGTGTGTATATCGCTTAACATCTCCGTCCGTATCGCATTTGCTTGAATCGACTTGCTCTTAAACTCCGAAACAGACACGCTTGTCATCCACCTTCTTAATGCATGAAGGCGTTCTGGTGTTCTCCGTATGTCACTCAAAATCGGAGAGTCGGGTGTGTCTTCGAACGTGCTTCGAAATTCTGCGGCGATGTTTTCACAGACAACACGAAAGGATTCTTCATGGTCGCATATGTCGACGCGGAATTGATGCTCGAAGGTAGTGCAAATCCAGTGCCCTAAATGTACGGCTGAAGACGCTGTATCGGTCGTGTGGACCGACCCGATTAGCCAAATCCATTCGGATAGACGCCACTCGCGCCCGAGCACATCGACATATTTCCTGCCTGTAATAAGACGGTGTATTTCCTGGTGCAGAGATTGGTCAAGATTCTCAAGTCCAAAAAGGTAAAGAATCGCGGCTTCGTCAGTCCCACATTCACCCGGCGCTCGCGGTAGGTCACTGGCTCGTTCGGCCTCGGCGTGTGTGCCGAATAGTCGTTGACGCACACTCGACGGGTTATCTCCGACGTTGACTTGCAAGAAAGCAAGTTCAGAGGCATCGGCTAGGGTATGAATTGTTGTTCGCTTACCGGATCCTGGGGGGCCGTAAAGGAGGCAGCTTGGTGGCGTGCTGCGCAAAGACTGCCTTAAGTTGCTAATCTGGCTAATAATTCTTTGCTGAACGCTGCAGAGATTGAACATGGCATCAGCACACCAGATTGGCAAGTGTGGTTTATCAGAACAACAAACAGTGTCAGGATTGCTCCACGAATCGAGGTGGTACTGCAAGCGGGCCGTTAGGCTCAAAGCGGATTGCGCAAGCGACGGGGTCCCGCACTCTAGGCATGGGGGCGAAATGCCGCGGTCTTAAAGGAATGTCCTGCCTTAGCTCCTCTACGTATCCCTCGGCTCGCCACTCTGTAATGAAGCGCCGCATCCGAATTTGTGTAATCCTCGGCTTAGATGGATCATTCCGATCCCGCCAAACGTCACGTCCAAAGAATTGAAAACCTCCCTCGCGACGTGCAAGTTCCCGAAGCTTTCGGAATCGATTCTTACCCTCTTCGTAGTCGCCATCTTGGTAGCACAGAATTGCATGCCGGAATTGGTCAATGGGACGCGGTACAAAGTCCGCCTGTGCCTCTAACTTCCTATGACCAGCTAATTGCCGCGGGAAATCGAAACATTCCGGGCGATTTTGTCGCATCAGTGACAAATGTAAGAGCAGCAGTCTGCTGGTAGGACTCACACCCGCGGACTCTGCTGAATCCAATATCGCCAGTGCGGCAGTGATCTTCTCGGAATCCCCACCATGCCCCAGAGCTAGACGGGCCTCGCAATACGTCGCAATTGCTGCGTGGCCTTGAGCTTTGAGTTGTTCTAGATAGTTCTGGCCTTTGGTTGAGTTAAGCCAGCCTAATGCCTCTAATTTTTTGTGGTACAGGTCCGTTTCCCAATTCGGATCAGGATTAGGATGGTCTTTCAATAGCTCTTCGGCTTCGTCAAGATATGACAAAGCATCTGCTACAAATTCCGTTTGGCGGTGGCTCGCTTCCTCCGGTAGCTCCTGCAAAGTTTGAGCCCGAGTTATCAGACGATGGGCAAAGGCCAATAGTGCTTCAAAATTTGGAGCAGACCGAATAGAGGAGCGAAACGCTTCACATGCATCATTCCACGCCTCATTGCTAGCTAGGAGGTCACCTTGGTCCTCAAGGAATCGTGCATATCTAGCGAAGGCCGTCCCGAGGGTGTTATACAAATGACTTGGGTGTTCTTCGCGCCCCGGTCGCCTTGGAAGGGTTAGGGTTCGTTTCAAGATTTGTATTGCCTTCTTATATCGTAAGTGACGAACCTCCGTTTGTAAGTCGGGAAACGTGTGAGAATCAACAGAGAGATACAAACAGCGACCCCAGTGGTGGAGAATCGCCTTGCTTTGGTCTCGAACGAGCGGCGGAATCGTATCGAAAAATTCGAGTCTCCAGTCGTAGTCTGTACTCGGATTGCGTTCTTCGTATCTTGGGGTGATAACGTCAGACGCGAGTGTCTCTGCAAGCCAGATATCGCCTCGATGTCCGGCTGAAAGTGCACGAATGACTGGTTCAACCATTCGGAGACGTTCTGAGGCTATACGCGCAGAATGTCGGCGCAGAATCTCCATCGCCAGACCTGGATGTGAGAACCGCAGAGTCTGATCATCAAGCTCAGCAGAGTTAGCGCCCCAAACTACAATACCTTCCAGTTGCCGCATACCTGCAGTAATTGAAGAGTCAAAGGAACCCCCGGTTGCAGGGCGTAGGACAGTCCAGAGAGGACTGGCTAAACGAAAGGAAGAAAACACAGAGACGTACCGTATAGTCTCCTGTATAGCATCAGGAATCTCCTTAGTTCGTCTTTCAATCCAGCTGCCCAGCGCGTCAAGCGCACGTTCAGAATCTGTCAGATCCATCCCTTCGACTAGAAAAAACCGTAGCGCGATCCAGAACAAAGACTTGGCTGATTCACGACCACCGGGAGTCCTCACTTCGAGCATTGCGTTGGAATAACTAATCCAGTCCGAATACGTGGGTATAGTTAATGGCAGAAGCCAAGTAGATGACAGTGTAGAAAATCGTTCTGCACAGCGCTTTACTTCTTCCGTTGTGGTTCCCGCTGTCAGCGGTAACAGCATCGCGGAACGTTTGGACCACGATTCGGATGATGCGTGATGAGCTGTAGAAGATGAAGATAGAGCTTGCAAGATCAACGCTTGACGACCATGCGTGGCAAGCGCGTTAGCGATTTGTCTAATTTCCGCGATGTTTTCGTGTTCGACATCAAAAACAATTAGGAGCGGCGTTGGATTCGGATCGCTACGCTGGCCCACGTCATTCACTGTTGTTGCAAATGCGATAAGTTCATCTTGATCAACTTGTACTTGTTCCGGCTTCAAGACAAGGCTTGGAAAGCCTTCCTCTGCTGCGCGGAAAGCAGCCGATCGCAATAATGTGGTTATTCCAGCACCTGGATCAGCAGGAACTCTAATTACGAAAGTCTTGGCCGAGTCCGCTGACTCAGCGACCTGAGCCAGTTGATAACATACCTCTTCAGGAAGCGATCTACCATGCTCCGTACGGTATCTACGCTCAACGGGGATCCTATGCGCGAAAGCGACCCAAGTAGAGATATCCCCGGACAAGAAAGCGTGGAGGTCCTCCATCGTAAATCGCTGGCTCGGCGTGAGATCATTTTCCGTGATCAGCGCGTATCGGCGGTCGATCTTCTGGACATCTCGTGGGGCGAGACTCAAGACTTGGTTCCCGTAGCGAATTGCTAATGTGGGTGACGCTTCAGCGGACGGGGCACCGATTTGTGAGAGTGCGCCACATAGGTCTTGTTCTGTTCCCTCCCACACAACGACCTCAATGGCAGGATTGTCAAGCAGCACTGGGGGTGGATGGTCGCCGTAGACAATCAGCACATGTAAGTCACGAATTGGGGAGTCTTCAAGAGCTTCAACAAGTAGTTCCAAGTCTTCAGGCCCCCTTGGACCCAATACAACGAGAGCCCGACCTGGATACTTCGCCAAACGAGAAGCCATATCCCAAGCGATTCGGTCTCTTGCACGTCGTTTCGTGGCCCCATACCTACTTCCTTCAGGTGCTGTCTGGTTAATCAGACCAGGCAGTACGCAGATCGGAAGGAATTCACTTGTTACATCAGCGGCGGCATCGGATGCGTCCGCAAGTGTGACCACGGGGCGGCGGATCTCGCGGCCACTGTTTGAAACCTCCGAAAACACACGATATAAGGGGCTGGCAATGCCTTCGAGCCAGACCGCCTCCCAGAAGATCGATGCCAACGACTCGTCAACAGCAGTGGCTTCTTTGCGGTACCGAAGAATTGCTTCTCCTGGCGGTAGGCTGTTGTCGTGTGGATTCTGACCAGGCTCAAGGTCATGCCTTTGGCAAACCCAAAGAAGACCCTTGCGATTTCGGATCGCTCGAACCATGGATGACGGGATTTTCTGTGTCATTCAGGTAGCCTCCACGAAGATTCTCTGCATATTAGCATGGCGGTTCTTATGGCTGGTCGAGAAACTCTGGCATTCTGTCTATGCTCTTTCGGGTCCGTACGTGCGGCCTTCCAGGGACACGCATGCTAACGAGGAAAACCGAAATTGCAAAGTCATGACGTTTGGTTCGCAGACGGTCGGAGCGGCAGCGAAACTGCCTAGTTCTGTATGTGAAACTTGACCCTTTGGAGGGCTCCTCCATTGATTCCCTACCGAAGCAGGACACCCAAGATGGCGGTTGTCCCAATAGGGTAGTTTCCGCTCGAAGCGCGAGCGCTCGGAAAAACATAACGCCTTCGGACAGAAAAGATATGCAGAACCTTTTGAATCCACGCAGCTTGGCGGAACAAGGGGTCCAGGTCGTGGGTACGACGACGACACTCACTCGGGACTCCGCGACTTGCGGAAATCCGGGAGGATGAGGCTGGCGGCCCAGCCGACGGTAAAGGAGACCAGGTTGGCCAGGAAGAGGGTCAGCCAGGGATGGAAGGGATAGCGTAGCGTCTCGGCGAGCTGGGCCGCCCAGGCCAATCCCAGCTCGGCGCCCGCCGCCGCCAGGGCTTGGTCGATCAGGGTCCAGGCAGAGATCAACACCCCGCAGGCCAGGCCCACGTAGACCCCCAGGGCATGGGCCCGTTTCACGAAGAAGGCCAGCAGGAACATTCCGAACAACCCTCCGCCCAGAATCGAGAAGACGGTAAAGCTGAACTGGAGCGCTTGTTCCACACCCAGCAGCAGCACCAGTCCCACCCCCAGACCGAGCACTCCCCAAAACGCCGAGGCGGCCCGGCCCAGCATCAACTGGGAACGGTCGCTGGCCTTGGGCCGGAAGTGGAGGTAGAAGTCCCGGACCGTGACCATGGCCATGCTGTTGATCATGGTGTCCAGGCTGGACATGGCGGCGGCGCACATGCCGGCCAGGATCACCCCGGTCATCCCTGCCGGAATCCGGGTCACCACGAAGTAGGGGAACACCTCGGTTTCGCTGGCTGCAATGTGAGCCGGCAGTTCGGCAGGGTGCAGGCTGTAGTAGGAATAGAGCAGGCTGCCGATCAGCATGAAGAGGTTCCAGGTCACCACGCAGCCAATGGCTCCGAACCAGATGGCTTTCTGGGCTTCGCGAGTCGAAGGCGAGGCCAGATATCGCTGGGCGGCATCCTGCTGGACGGTGTAGTTGCTGAGGAAGCCGAAGGCGCCGTAGGCGAGGGTAACCAGGACGGTCATTTCGCTCAGATCCAGCGACCAGTCCACCATCCTGAACTTGTCCGATTCCTGGGCGACGCTCAGAAGCTGGGTGGTTCCGTCCTCCCCGAACCATAGGAGCGCTACGCAGAAGAGTCCCCCGCCGAACAGGGTCACCGACTGGATCACGTCGGTCCAGATCACAGCCTCCAGGCCTCCCAGTATGGTGTAGACCAGGGCGATGACGCCGCTGACCAGGACGATGGTGACGGGGCTCCATCCGGTCATGGCGCTGATAGCCTTGGCCATCAGGAAAAGGACCAGTCCGGAGCGGAACAGACGGCTGATCAGATAGAAGCAGGAGGTGTAGCAGCGGGCGCCGTAGCCGAAGCGCTCCTCCAGGAACTCGTAGGCGCTCATCCGGACGTGCTGCCGGTAGAAGGGGATCACCACCAGGGCGATGAAGATGGCGGCCAGCGGCAGCATCAAGTTGGCGAGGTGGGGCCGCCAGTCTCCGCCATAGGCCTGTCCCGGGAGAGCGATAAAGGTCGCGGTGCTGATGGACGTCCCAAAGAAGGAGCAGCCCACGGCCCACCAGGGGATGGCCCGCCCTCCGATGAAATAGGCTTCGGTGTCGGTCTGCCGTCGGGCCAGGCGGGTTCCCAGCCAGGCGACAACCACCAGGTAGGCTGCAACCACAATCCAGTCGATAGGGGCCATAGGTTAACTCCAAACGGCCTTTTCTGTTGACATCCCGAAAGGCCGGATATAGCCTAGCGCCTCTCCCTCGAAAACCAAACACCTTCCAAAACCCTGGCAGTGAGGTTCGTCATCGCGGCCTGCACAGCAGGACCGGTCGCCCGGTTTGCGCCCGAGTGCGTCCGCGGACCGATGCTTCCCTGCCAACCGAAGCAAAGGGGGATTTGCATGAGAAAGCACATTTTGTCGATCGTCTGTTTGACCTTGTTGCTTGCGCTGGTGCCCATCACCGGGCCGGCTCAGGCGGAGCCGGTCAATAGTCAAGCCAACACCCCTCAGAAGAACGGGGCCGGGAAACTACCGTCCAAGGCCGTCGACATCAACACGGCCACCGAAAAGCAACTGGTTTCGCTGCCTGGAATCGGACCGCAAATGGCCAAGCGGATCATCGAGGCCCGGCCTTTCAAGTCGATTCAGGAGCTGAAGCGGGTGAAGGGCATCGGTGACAAGACTCTCGAGCGGCTCAAGTCTCACGTGGTCTGCAAGGTCAAAACCGGCCAATGAGGGCCGCACCTCTGTCTGACTTCCTCTCCTTGGGCCCGGCAATCTTCCGGTTCCGGGCCCGTTTTTGCCAAGGTTGCTGCCGGAGTTTCCCAGGCCGGGGAGCATCACCACAGCACCACCAGGGCCAGATAGGCGACCAGCGCCAGAAACAGCCCGTTCCAGGTCGAGGGTTGACCATACCAGGGCAATCCGCCCGGTGGGACGTCGAAGGGATACTTGGGCGCGGAGGAAAGCTCCTGGCGGGACTCCTCCAGCCAGGTCCCCCGGGTTGCGGCCAAGGGCTGCGGGGTCGGGGACTGGTGGTCGGAAGGGTCTCGTTCGCCAAAGCGGAAAGTGAGCCCCTGCAGCTCCCGGTCCGACATCCAACCCCATCGCCAACTCAGCCCCAGCATGGTCCCGGCGCTGACCAGCGGACTCCAGAGATAGGCCCACCAGGTATTGGTCCACCACAGCGGCAGAGGCCAGTCCAGCGCCTCTCCCAGCAGGGAGCTGAGGCCGTAGCCGATGCCGGCTAACAGCCCCGCCAAACCGGCGCGGCGATGGACCGGAGTCAGGGTTCCCATGAGATACATGGTGAACAGAGGCATCACGGTCACACTGGTGATGCGCAGATAGAAGCGAACCATGCCTTCCTGGAGAAAGGGAATGTAGAGGAAGGAGGCGGCGATGATCACGGGCGTGGCCCAACGGGAAACCCTGAGGTAGTGGGCGTCGTTTCGCCCCTTCACCAGAAACCGGGCGTAGACGTCCCGGGTGAAGACGGCCGCCAGCGAGGAGCCGATGGAGTCGTAGGTGGAAATCCCTCCCGCCAGCACCCCCGCCACCACCAGGCCGACCAGGCCGGGGGTCAGGTACTCCTGCACCAGGAGCGGGTAGATCCGATCGGGCGCCGCAAGCTCCGGCATGACCGCTCTCCCGAGAATCCCCAGGGTGATGTTGAACCACATCACTCCCACGGTCACCACGCTGGCGGTCAGGGCGGCGGTCTTGAGGTCCCACTCCGAGCGGGCCGCCAGCAGACGCATGGACTGGGAGTGGTTCACCAGGCAATAGGCCGTCAGGACGATGACCCAGCTGAAAATGATCAAGGGGGCCGGCACCCCCGGCTCGTCTCGGCCGATGTGCATCATGGTGTCGACCAAGTGGGGATCGATCTGCTGGAAACGGTTTTCCAGGCCGGTCCACCCCCCGACCGCGCTCCACAGCACCCACCACAGCAGGACCGATGCCATCAGCATCACGATGGACTGGAGAGCGTCGGTGGCGGCCACCGATCGGAGTCCGCCGGTGGCCGTGTAGAGGGCGGCCGCCATGGAGATGGCTGCTACCAGCCACCAGGCGGAACTCCCCCAATGGGTCAGGATCGAAAAGGTGAGGTAGAGCGAGAAGGCGATATTGCCCAGAACGTTGGTGCGGTTCTGAATCTGAATGAAGGCGCTTAAGAACCGGGCCGCCGGACCGAAGCGGTATTCCAGGTACTCGGCATTGGTGAACATGCCCCCGCGGTAGAGCGGCAGGAATACGAAGTAGGCCGCCACCAGCCAACCGATGGGCAGCCCCAGCCACCAGGTGGCCAGATTGGAGAGCCCGAAGGTGTAGGCCCCGCCGACCACGGCCACGTAATCCCCGCTGTCCACGGCGGTGGCGAACATCGACAGGCCCACCATCCACCAGGGGAGGCTCTTGGCGGCCAGGAGCCAGTCGGAGGAGCGCCGGGTGCGGCGCGAGAGCAGCAACCCGTAGCCGACGATGGCGCCGTTGGCGGCGACCACGATAAACCAGTCCAACAGGGTCATGGGAAGAGGGTCGAGTGTGTGTCGGAATAGGCGACGCCGGGTGCAGCCGGCGGCCGGCGGCCTCCCCGGGGCGCAACCTGCCGCCGAATCGGGAATGCTAGGTGAAGCTCATCATCATGGACCGATAGATCTCGGTGGCCTGCAGGACTTGCTTGCACTCCACCCACTCCACGGCCCCGTGAGCCTGGTCGATGCTGCCGGGCCCGAGCACGATGGCCGGGGTTCCCGCCGAGGTGAATTTGCTGGCGTCGGTGCCGTAGGGGACACCGGCGACGGTGGAATTCCCCAGGACCGCCCGGCTGGCTTCGCAGGCGACTTGCACGACCGGAGAATCCTCCAGAGTGTCCATGGCGTTGTCCAGCAGGAAGGGCTCCTGCAGGCTCACCTTCAACTCGGGGTCGGCGGCCCGGGCCCGCTCCAGCAACTCTTCGAATTCCGCCAGCGTGTCCTGGGGGGATTCCCCGGGAATGGTGCGCCGGTCCACTTCCACCACGCACTCGTGAGGCACGAAATTCACCTGGGCGCCGCCATGGATCACCCCGATATTGAGCGTGGGGCTGCCGGTCAGGGGGTGTTCTTTCCGCCGCAGTCCGGGCGCGATCTCGGTCTCGATGTCGCTGATCAGCCGGGCCATCTTGACGATGGCGTTGATGCCCAGATGGGGCTTGGAGCTGTGAGCCGCCACTCCCTCCACCCGGATTCGAAATCGGGCCAATCCCTTGTGGGCACGAATCACCGCCAGATCGGTGGGCTCCGCCACCACCACCGCCTCCGAATTCACCGTGGCCGCCAGGCTCAAGGCGCCGCGAAAGAGATACTCCTCGTCCACCGCCCCCGCAAACTGAATGGTGCAGGGGGGAACCCGGCCCGCTTCCTTGAGGCGTTTCATGGCGTGGATCATGGCCACGCCGCCGGCCTTGGTGTCGCAGGAGCCGCGTCCATAGAGGAAGCCGTCCCGGATATGGGGCTCGAAGGGAGGAATGGTCATGACTCCCACCGAGGCGGTGTCCATATGACACTCGAACAGCAGCACTCGTTCCGGGTCTCGTCCTTCCAGGGTGCCGATAAAGTTGCTTCGCCCCGGCAGGACCTCTTGGGTTTCGCAGCCCATTCCGGCCTTGCGGAAAAATTCCGAGAGGTACTCCACCATTGCAAATTCGCCCCGCTGGCCGCCCGGCAATCCGGGATTCACGCTATCAATGGCCACCACGTCCTGCAGCGTGGCCAGCACCTCGTCTTGGCTGCGAGTCCAGGCTTCCCCCATGGTTTCATCTCCTTGTGCAAATCTTTGGCTCGGACCGGCCGGCCGGCCCAATCCTAGCAGGTTCCGTTCCTGAATGGCTTCCGCAAACGAAGCTGCAGGACGGTCTCTCTTCTCGGAACTATGCCCGGCGGCCTTCAGGCTGTCGTCCGGACCCTGGGCACTCCGACCTGAAGGAGCATGCGGCGCGCCTCCTCCCGGTAGCGCGCTCGGACGTCCCGAGTGGGAGGTCTGCAGCGGCTGGAAGGCAGGCCCACCAGCTCCATGCACAGCTTGTCCAGATAGCCGTCGCCCGAGGTGTACTCCTGCTCGATCTCGGACCACAGCTTCACGAAGGGTTGGGCCGCCCGGGTCAACATGGCCTGGACCTGGGGGTAGTCCTTCCGATTCAGTTGATCGATCAATTGGGCGCCCCACTCCGGCCAGTAGTTGCAGACATGGACCTCGAAGCCCCGGGCTCCCAGCATGTGGCTGGCCACGAAGTGCATCTGGTTGTCGATCACCGAAAACCGCCGGCCGTAGGTTTGCACGACCTGCTCGAAGGTCATGGTCGAGAAATCGCCGGCGGCGCCCCCGGCCAGGAAAACGGCGTTGCCGCTCTTGAGGCCACCGTCGAGGAGGAAGTCCACGTGCTGCCGGATTCCTTCCAGGTTCAACGACAGCTCGGCGTCGTCGTGGAACAGCGTGGGGACGGTGACGTAACAGCCGCACAAGCGTTGCCGGGCGTTATCGAAATCCATGGATGACGGTTCTCCTCTTAGGTCAGGTGCGAACGCCGGGATGCGGGTGGACCGGGTCAATCCTGCGGCCCGGCGCTCCGTCGCGCCCAGATTCTACGTCATCCCCGGCTGAATGCGCTCTGCTGCTTTGCAATTCTTGTCCAGTTTGTTTGCAAAGCACACTACCGCCGGCTCAGGGCCCACCAGCAGAGCAGGCCGACTCCGGTCACCAGCAGGCTGCGCAGGCGGCGGACCAGTGAGAGGGTTACGCCGACGGCGGCCGGAAGACCCAGCAGGACAAGCACAAAGGCGTAGGCTCCCTCCGCCACCCCCAACTGCAGGGGAACAAACAGAAAGAGGAGGCTGATGAACTTGCTGGCGGTTTCAATCAACAGGGGATGGAGCAGCGGCGGCGGATCCCCCAGCACCGCCAGCACCCAGTACACCTCCAGTATCAGCAGCAGGTGGGCCGCTGCCTCCAGCGCAACAACCATGAGGAACCGGGCCGGCCGGTCGTAGACCACCCTGAAGAGGACCTCTTCCATCTGTCTCACCCGTTCCAGATGGGGCGTCACCCGGCCGGAGAACCAGGGTCGCCGGCTGAGCCGTTCGAGAATGGAATGAAAGAGATAGGACCGGCGGGCAAAGGCAACCACGGCCACCAGCAGGATGCCGCCCAGGAGGAGCACGCCGCCCCAGACCGACGCCCGTAGCGAGGGTTCCAGGGGGAACTGGAGAGCCAGGACGGCAAGACCTCCCGCGGCAATGGCCACCGCGCTGAGGTTGTAGAAGAGGATCTCGGACAGGGTGGAGGCGAAGGCCTGGTGGAGAGCCAAGCCCCGCCGCTTGAGCAGCCAGGCCTTGGCGGGTTCCGCCAGCAGAGGCCCGGTGGAGGTCAGGACCCGCACGGCTTCGCCGGAGATTCGAATCCACAGGACGTCCCGGTAGGACACCTGGATTCCGAGCAGACAGCGGGAGAGGGCCGCGGCCCGCACGGCCTGGTAAATGGCATGAATGCCTGCCAGGGCCGCCAGGTGCCAGCCGATCTGGAGCAGCAGGGAGAGTATGCGGCCGGGGCCGAGCCGATAGACCAGGTAGGCCCCCAGGCCCAGGCCCAGCAGCATCAACAAGGCGCGCAACCTTCTGCCGCCGGACCCTGACATTAAGGAACGTCGGGGAGGATGGGGATGGGTCAATGAGACCTCGTGCGGCCGTCGGAGCCCGAACCACGCACAACCTTCCCCTCTTCAGGAGAGTGCAGCCCCCAGCAAGATCTGCGGGCGTCAGCGCGGCGTCAAGGGCCGGATGTTCTTCTCGATCCGATTCAGGGGATGACGGAAAGCTTCCCGCCGCAGCCTCTTGAGTGTGGGATAGCCATCCGCCTGCTCGCGGGCCCACTCTTCGGCGAAACGCCCGTTGCGGATGTCCCTCAGGGTGTCCTTCATGCGCTGCTTGACTTCTTCGGCGGGGAGCTGTTCGTGCCGGGTCAGCGTTCCATACTGGGAGGTAGGGGAGTGATAGCGGGTCTGCTCGAACATGCCCTCGACCGCCATCTTGTGGAAAATCTCGCCGGCCTCTCCGGAGGCGTAAAACTCCAGGGCAACCAGCTCGGGGGGCACTCCCGCCTCCACCAGCACCTCGTAGGAGAGCAGCAGGGCCTGATTGAAGAGCGGCCACAGAGCCTGCTCGCCAAAGAGGTTCACGTCGGCCTCGTCCTGGAAGGTGCACTCCAGGACCCCGGCGCGGGTGCACCCCACCCCCTTGGCCAGCGCCAGCGCGATTTGGCGGGCCTGGCCGGAGGCGTCGTGGCCCACGGCCACGAAGGCCGGGACGCCCTTTCCTTCCACGAACAGCTCACGCACGGTGATCCCCATGGCGCGGGGGGACATCATCACCACGTCGACGTCGGGGGGAGGCTGGATGCACTTGAAGCGGTAGCCGTAACTGCTGGCGAAATCCAGCACTTGCCCGCCGCGGATGTGCTTTTGCATGTGTCGCTCGTAGACCTGCTGCTGGATTTCGTCCGGAATGCCCACCAGGACCAGGTCGGCCCTGGAGGTCGCCTGAGCGATGGAGAAAACCGGAAACCCGTCTCGCTGGGCTTCCTGGTAGTAGGCGTCCCGGCGGTTGCCCACGATCACTTCCAGCCCGCTGTCCCGCAGGTTGCGGGCCTGGGCGCTTCCCTGGTTGCCGTATCCGATCACGCCGATGAGGCGGTCTCTCAGTGGGGCCAGGTCGACGTCTTCATCGAAATAGATCTTGCGCATGAGTTTGCCTCCTTGGAATTCTTCCTCTGTCTGGACCTAGCCGGCAGAGACACGGGAACGGCCGGTCGGGGTTCCTGGAGTCTCCGCTGTGGAACGCTGCCGGCGCATCCAATGCACGAAACCGGCGTCGCCGAGCGGCTACCGCACTTCCTTGTGCCGGGCACAAGCTGTCATTGCCCGGCTTCGCGCAGGGCTTATCTGGAGGCCGACAACATGGTAGTCTTCCAGCTTCCGTCTTCCTGTTTGCTGGCCACAAAGGTGACTACGAAACCTCCGAATGGCGTGTTAACGATACTGTGACTGGTTGCGCTACACAAAGTGAGGCCGAATGCGCAGATGCAACCTTGTGATTCCTCGTCGACGCTGAAGGTTCCCACAGCTTCCTCGCCGAGGATCAGTCTGCATTCTTCGCCGGGTTGAATGACGCTTCCCTCTGCGCAGGCGGACGCCTCCCCGCCCCCGCCTTCCGATGCCGCCGCTCCTTTGACGGACCAGTTCAAGGTGCCGTCATTGGACTGGTTGTCAACCTCCACGGCGTAAAAATGGAGACGGCACCCTCGGTCGGGTTGAAAATCACCACGCGGGTCTTGTAATGAGCGTCGAATAGTCCCGGGTTGTTGGCAGCGGCAGGAATGACGGCGGCCGAGACAAGAGCATTGGCGACCTCCATCCTTTCCCGTTCCGCAATTGGCGTTTCGGCAAAGGCAGGCAGGCCCAGGACCATCGGCAACCCCCAACAGGCAATCAGTTTTTCACGGCATATTTCAGTTTTGGCATTCTCGACCTCCCTCTATTTCGATTCGGACGGTTCCTGGTGCAAGGGCACTCTGAAGCACACGATCGAACGCTTTCGACCTCCCGGACGAATTTCAATGGGTCTCGGAATCTTACAAAAAAGGCGGTCAGAGTGTCGCCGGTAAATGTGAAATGTGACACCCTGCCGCCGGGCCCTGCAGTTAATTGGCCTGTCTTCGGCTTCACACCGGGCTGCACTCTTCTGTAGAGTTTAACGTTGTTGGGAAGCACATTGTCTCAGAACCGGAACAACCATCCCGCGCTCGCTTCGCTCGTGCACCCTTGCCAAGAGGGAAATATTGCCCTCCATGCTGGTCCACTTGGCTGACATGCCATTTAAGAATCGGCTCAATCGCCGAACCGGCGCCGTAAAGATGACTTCCGTGACGACACGAATCATGGACCCGGAGACTTCGATTTGTTGCTCACCAGCATTAGCCCGCGGGTGAACCACGCATAAGGTCTGATCCAAAATCTAAGGCTTTGTTTTATGAAACGGCAGATAGGTCATCAAGTCCGGACAGCAGGTCATGTGTGTAACTCAAACGAGTGCAATCAATAGCAAGATAGTGAAACTGTATACGGAAGGCTAGGCGCCCGAAAAGCCTGATCTGGATCCGAGCTCCCGGGTTATTTCCCTCAAAGACGAGCCCATGAAACAGCCGATTATTCTGTGCCACCAGACGCTCAACGTGAACATTGCCCTTGGACAAAGTACCATTGAGAAGCTGGCGCCGAATTGCTTTGAGTGGCGCCGGGTTCTCGTAGATAGAGTCGCCGCAATGTAGTGCGAGAAACTCGAATGCTATTTTTGCCGGAACAACCGGATCAATCTCCGGTCCGCTGGGGTCGGGCTTAACTGAGTCCACAGACCATTTCGTAATCCGGAGTTCGGGGGCGAACTCACCTGATTCGCCCGACGATAGGTGGCTCAAATCGTCAGCAGTTAGAAGCAACGGTCCGCGACCATCGCGGATGGACATGGTTTTCACAGCATCTAGCGCCCTGTCCTCCGGCACGATAAGCGATCCATCGTCCAGACGTTTTTCCCTTACAATGAACTCTTTCCCTCGCATATATCCGGGGACCTCGCGTTGTTTGCTATGACCGATGTATGGCAATCCCCTCCGCAAGCCATCAGCCAAGTCTGGGCGTTCACCAGCTAGCCGTTCAATCTCTGCCAGAATCAGCGGGTCTTTACGGACACGGCTTTCCGCGCGATGGCCCAATCTTGAGTTGCAGTCTTTGCAGAGAAACTTCGCAGAGAGTTTCCCGCCAAGGCAAGCGGGAATCAAGTGCTCTTTAGTCATGCAATCTCTCAATCCACAGAGGATGCATCTGGAAGTTGGCCAATTCACGTTCATCGAATCATTATTCTTAAGCTCTGACGGTTGGCGATGTGCAAGCCGTCCGGTGGCGGCGCGTTACCTGTTCCCGCTGGCGCGTAGGACCTGTTTTGACTCTTCATCGGCCGACAAACAATTGGGCTTGACGGAGGCTTCTGATCTGACTACGGATCCTCGAGCGACTTGCCGCTCCAAACCAGAGGAACGCTTTTTTCACGGCCATCTAACTTGGGCAGGTCATCGGGACCGGCGCGTGCTTGATCGAGTTGGGCTTGGGTGAGCCCTATCGCGTGAGAGAGGTTGGCGCCAGACAAGTTTGCGCGAGTCAAATCCGTGCTAAGGAGGATTGAGAGGAACAGGTTCGCATTGAGCAGGTTCGCGCGAAAGAGGATCGCATTACTCAAGTTCGCGGTGACGAGTTTGGCGCCGGTTAGATCCACACGGGTCAGATCTGCTGTGGTCAGGTCCGCTTCAAAGAGTTTCACGCCGGACAGGTTTGCTTTTAGGAGGACCGTGCCGGACAAATTCGCGCCGTTCAGGTTCGCGTTGGACAGATTCGCACCAGACAGGTTCGCGCCACTCAGGTCCAACTCTAATTTCTCTTTCTTCTCAAGTTTAATGCCGTCATCGCCACGGATGCGGATCGCCGCCATAACGGCCTGAACATCCTCGCGGATCCGATGGCCCTCCGATATGGCGTTGTCACCTTTGTCCTTGGTTGAATGGCGCACGAAGGCGCAGAACAAACCCATGATTTGGACGTGGTACTGCCCGGGATGATCCTCGGCCAGACGTTGCAGCGCATAGATACCCCCCAGGCGGACAGAGAGAACCTCGCTGCCGAGCATCTCCGCGCCCTTCTGGTAACGCTCGTTTAGGAGACCACGCTGGGCGGTATCAGCTTGGCGCTGGGCCACGATACTGCGCCAGATGGCGATCCCTATCGCAATCGGGCCGCCGATCACGAGGGCAAGATTACGGACGGTCGTGGACCCGGACTCCCTGCCGGTCGGCTCCGTCACGAACCAATCCCAATAGACACACAAGACCCACAACGTCCCTGAGAGCGCGGCCAGCACGGCAACAGCGCCGACAATAGACTCGTTGCGGCGTATCCAACTCCAGACGGAGCGTAGCCGACTCAGCAGTTTCATGCTCGAATCATTTCTATAGAAGGCAGTTCGTACTCTCCGCCATCTATCATGGTGTTACGGGGTTTCTGGTTTCCACTCGCGTGCCCGGCGCTGGGCCTCGGCGATCTGGGCCGCTGTCATCTTGGCGGCAATCGCGTCGCGGAGCTTTCGTGCGTCTTCATTTCCGTTGGCCCCGGCGAGATTGAAAAACAGGTGTGCCGCAACGCAATCCTGGGGAACGCCTTCGCCCTTGTCGTACATCCCATCGAGGTTGAATTGCGCTGCCGCGTGTCCCTGGTCGGCGGCGTGACGGTACCATTAAGCGGCTTTAGCAAAATCCAGGGGAACCCCTTGGCCTTTGTCGTACATAAAGGCGAGGTTGTGTTGCGCCTAAGCATTACCTTGCTCAACGGCGCGGCGGAACCATTCAAGGGCTTTAGGAAACAGTTGGGGACGTTGTTGAATTACTGGAATAACTTTGACTGGCTTCCGAGTAAAGGCGACGCGTGGGTCGGCCCTATCCGCTATCCCTGATTGCCTTCGGAATGAATGGCGACACCCGGTTGTTCTCGCAATTCAACAACGTCCCCTGTTCTGTTCTGGCGTTGGTCAGGGCTTGCTTGTATCCAACAGGCCGCGCAACGCCGGCAGCAATTTCGGAACGTCGTCCTGGATGATGTTCCAGATGAGGTCATCATCCACGCTCAGATAACTGTGCGCCAAGCGGTTTCGCGCTGCAATGATCGCCCGCCAAGGGACGTCCGGATGCTCGTCGCGGATAGCCATGGGAATGTGGGTAGCTGCCTCGCCGATCAATTCCAGGTTGCGCAGGGTAGCATCATAGGTGACCGCGTCGTCGATGAAAGTGGCTTGATCCATTCCGGAGGTATAAGTGCGGACCTTCTCAGCGAAATCGATCATGTCGGCCACATAGAAACGCCACTCCCGTGATCCTTCACCGGCGCTAGACATGGACGGCCTCCCGCTCGACATAAGGGCGAAGTTCCGCCCGCAGCGCCTTATCAGTTACCAGATCGACGGGACGTCCCAGCAGGTCTTCCAGGTAGAATTGGGCGCCGAAGTAGCCTTTGGAGGTTGTGGGTCCGTCGAAACGAACCAGGATGTCGATGTCGCTGCCTTCCGATGCCTGGTCGCGAGCCACGGATCCGAAGAGGACGAGATCGGTGACCCCAAATCGTTGCGAAAGGGTCGCCTTGTGCGCTCGGAGCACCTTCAGGACTTCATCTCTGTTCATGTTGTATTCACCCACCGGTGCTTTGCCGTGGCCAGGACTGCCCTTTGGGTCCTTCCGGCACGGAGATCATATTCGAGCCTTGGCTGGGCTGCAAAGTTCTTCGGACGGCTTGCCCTTTCGATTCAATCTCGAGGACCCTTTGAGAAATCCGGGCGAGCGGAAGTCGCCCGATAGTCGGAGTTTACGTAGCCAGCCATCGCCACGGGTTTCCAGAGTTGCCGAATCCGATGCTTCTCGTTATTCAAGAGAGTCCCCTAACTCCGCTAAAATCAATCCAGGCCTTAGGTTTCTGGGCCGAGAGGTTGCTACCATCCTCGTTAATGAACGACGCCTGGGCTGGGAATGACCGGATAGACTATGGCTGTCTCCCCTAACATCTTGGCCCCTTGAGGTTCCACATGAAGCACCGACCGGCGTCCCGACGGCTGCCGGCAGTTTTACTGGTGCCGCTTCTCTGGCCTCTCGGCGGCTGTCAAAGCTCAGTCCTCGAAGTAGGAAGCCGCAAGCAGTTCTTCATAGACGATCATCTCATCGAATCGTCTCAGGGAATTTCGCGGAGGCTTCAGCAACCCATCAAACATCCTCGCAATCCGGTGCTGGCAGGGGTGCCCAAGGGTGAGCCGCTCTGGGAATCCGACATGGACATCTATTTCCCCAGCGTCATCTTCGATCGGGAAGCCGGCCTTTTCAAGATGTGGTATGGCCTGTGGGAGCGCAACCGGAGGGACGAGGACTCGGTTCTGGCCTACGCCACCAGTCGGGACGGCATCACCTGGGAAAAGCCCGAGTTGGGGCTGTTCCACTACCGCGGCACCCGCCGCAACAACTTGGTGATGGACCACAACGGATTGTGCTGCGGTGTGTTCAAGGACCGCCAGGAAGAAGACCCGGCCAAGCGTTACAAGATGCTCTTCATGTGCAGCGATTCCTATAAAGTCTGTGCTGCCTTCTCTGATGATGGCGTGCATTGGAAACGTTACAAGGCTGGGGCGCCCGTGATCAGCCAATTCCCGGACGGACACTTTGCCGACAGCCACATGGTGGCTTATTGGGATCCGGGGCTGAGCCGGTACGTGGCCATCCTGCGGCAGCGGACTCGCTCAGGCAAGTCCAGGCATAAAACTCCGGCCCAGGCGGAAAGCCGCGATTTCGTCAACTGGACGCCGCCCCGTCCCCTTCTCCGGGCTGAAGAGGCAGATGGGAGATATCGTCAATTCTACAACATGGAAGTGATGCTCTACGAGGGGATGCGTCTGGGATTCACCACCGTGTTTGCCCACGGCAGCCGGGAGGACCAGCCCTTCGACCGGGGAAGCATTCAGTTGACCTACAGCCGCGGGGGACGCCGCTGGGAGCGATGGAAAGGGCGGGTCTTCCTGCCCGTTTCCGAGCAGCCGGGAGATTTTGACTGGGGAATGGTCTACATGGCCCAGGCTCCCGTGGTAGTGGGTGATGAAATCTACCTCTACTATGCCGGCCACGGCCACGACCACCGACATCACCTGCCGCCAGGAGCCCGGCAGTTAAAAGGTGGAGTGGGGTTGACCAAGCTTCGACTGGACGGTTTTGTGGCCGTGGAGCCTACCGTGCCGGAGGAGCAAGGGAGCCTGACGACCAAGTCCTTTCGGATGTGGGGGGAAAAGCTACAGATCAACGCCAGCGCTCCCGAGGGCCCGTTGACCGTGGAAATCCTGGACGGAGCTTCCCGGCCGATACCGGGTTTCAGCCGGCAGGACTGCGACCCCTTTTCGGGAGACCGGGTGCGCCACACGGTGACCTGGCAGGGTAAAGCGGGGTTGCAGGGGCTGAAGGGAAAGACGGTGCGCCTGAAGTTTTATCTGGTGCGAGCCCGGCTCTACTCTTTCCGGTTTCAGTAACAACGGGGATGGAGCGAGCCGGCAGGAATGGGGACGGTTGGAGCCGGTTGGGAAATGACAAGCCAGTCCCGCCCCTGACGATTACCCCAGAGGAAAAGTTGGGGACGTTGTTGAATTACTGGAATAACTTTGACGGGCTTCCGAGCAAGGGCGACGGGTGGGTCGTCCCTATCCCTTTTCCCCGAATGCCTCTGATTGCCTTCGGAATGAATGGCGACACCCGGTTATTCTCGTAATCCAACAGCGTCCCCTCTTCTGTTCTCGCCGTCCCTCGATGGCATTTACAGGTGCTTCCTGGCCCACAGAATAACTGCTTCAGCAATCTCAACCGTGTCCCTGTACTCCGACTCGGTAACCGGTCTGGCGAGGCCCGGGTAACGCGTAATTAGGGCATATGGTGTTAACTCTTCCGCTTTGCGAACCTCATCCGGGATGGTTTCTCCGGCTTCTTCCAACAGCGACAGAAGACGAGCCAAGTCGTGCACATATGGGAACTCGATATTTCGGCGGATCATCATGGCCTTGATAGCCTTTTCCGCTGCCTGCTGGGCCTCAAAGCACAGGTCTTCCAGATAGGCCTCAGCAACTCGGTTCTTCGCCAGGGCCAGATTGCTCCTGGCGCGGTTCATCCATTCCCGCGGGTCATCAGGTGGGAAACGCTCGGGACGCTTCATACACTACTCTTCCTTCCTTGAGGGCGGGCTTGATAACCAGAGCGTGGCTGTCCTTGAAGCGCTCCACATCCCCAGGGTCGACCACGAGCGCGTCAACCGCAGCTCCTACGCCATGCAGCTTTCGGTAGATGCGAGCCATGAGGTGGAGTGCGTCCGCTCCCCGCTTAATGATGAGAAGGTCGACATCGCTGTTGGGGTTCATTCGCCCCCCTGCGGCCGATCCGAAGAGAATGATCTTTTCCGGCTCGGCCACATCCACGATTCGCCGGATGATGTCGTCCAAGGTCTTTTGTTCGAGTATGGGATTACTTTCCATTGGAGCGAGCCTTTTCCCGGATGCCCATTCTATCACTCCCACCCTCGTTTGATGGTCGTTGGCCGGGATATGTGCCGAGCACTCGAAAAGGCATCAGCATGTAGCCTGGGAGCCCGACGATTAACCCAGAGGGTTTTCCCTCTGCAGGCGCTGGCCCAACACCAGCCCCTTCAACCTGGAGGCGGGCGGGGCCTCGAAATAGCGGCTGGCCAGCCAGCCCACCGCCACCGTGGGCAGGCAGGTGAAGGCGCCGTACCATTGGCCGCCGACGTGGGTCCAGGCCAGGGCCAGGGTCAGGGAGCCCGCCGCCAGGCCGATCAGCACGCCCGACGCATTGGCCCGCTTGGACAGCATTCCCAGCAGGAATATGCCCAGCAGCAGGCCCAGAAAGGTTCCCGACAGGCTGATGATGAGCTGGTAGACCTCCGACTGCAGGTAGAGGATCAACACCGCTGCCAGGATACCGCCGGCGCCGAAGACACCGCAGAGCAGACGGCTGAACCCCACCTCGAGTTGACGGTTGGACATCCAGTCGCAGACCACGGTAGCGGTCAGGGCGTTGATGCCGCTGTCGATGCTGCTCATGGCAGCCGCGAACAGTCCCGAAAACAACAGCCCCAGCAGGCCCACCTGGGCGATCTCGGTCAGCACGAAGTTGGGCAGGATCTGGTTCTGATGGAGCGGGGGAAACCCTGCGACGGCTGTGGCGGCCCCCGGGACGTCCTGGTGGTAGAAGGCATAGAGGGTGGAGCCGACCAGGAAGAAGATCAGGCACACGGCTCCCGACATCACCCCGTTGACGATCAGGGAGCGCTGGGCCGCGCGCGGCGTGGGCATGGACACGTAACGCTGCACCGCGGTCAGCGTCACCGCGTACCAGGGGAAGAAAGCGAACAGGCCGATGGCCAGGGAGGAATAGACATTGTCCACGCCCGGGGACATGTCGAAGCGAAGGTCGAACATCTCGAACTTGCCGTGGGCCTGACCCACCTCGATCATTCCGGCCCAGCCTCCCTCGATCCGGCCCAGCGCCAGCCACAGCACGGCCAGCATGCCGCCTCCCAGGGCGACGGCTTGAAAGATGTCGGTCCAGATCACGGCCTTGAACCCTCCCAGGGCCGTGTACAGGGTGGCGAAGGCGCCGATGCCCACCAGCAGCCAGGCCGTGGTGGCCAGGTCGTCCGAGCTCAGACCCAGCACCGGTTCGATGACGTGGCTGACGGCGTAGAGGAGGTTTCCCATCCAGGCGAAGGTGTAGATCATGAAGAGCGAACTGCCGATCAGCCGGATGGGCCGGTTGAAGCGCAGCTCCAGGTATTCGTAGGCGCTGGTCACGCCCAGGCGGTGGAAAAGCGGCACGAAGACCCAGCCGACCACCGGCACCACCAGGAACGGAATGGTAATGATGGCGAAGTAGATGTGGTAGTTGCCGAAGGCCGCCTGGGTGGGAAGGCCCACGAAGGAGTTGGAGCTGAAGATGGAGGCGAACATGGAAAGGCCCACCGGCATCCAGGACATTTTCCGTCCCCCCAGGAAAAAGTCCTCGTTGGAGTGCTGCTCGCGGGCGAACCACAGGCCCAGGGCCAGCACCGCCACCAGGTAGCCGCCAAATAGGGTCCAGTCCAGAGGATGCAGGAATCCCAAGGGCTCATCTCCAATCCGAATTCGATCAAGGCCGTCAGCTCCGGGATTCTAGGAAGGGCCGTTCGGCGAGTCAAGCAGCCCGTGGCTGCTGAAAAGCGCTCTTGAGCCCCTGCATGGGCTTGGATAGACTATGCAGGAGGCGCCGCAGAGTCGCGGACTCGCGGACGCCTCTTCCCACGGGGAACCCTCGGCATGTCTTTCCAACGGCTCAGTATCGCCGCCTGGCTGGTCGTCTTTTCGGCGCCGGTGGGGCTGGGCGCCTCGGATTCCGTCCAGGCCGAGTTCTTCGAGAAGCGCATCCGACCGCTGCTGATCGAACGCTGCCATGCCTGTCACAGCCGGGAATCTCCCAGTCCCATGGGAGGGTTGAGGCTGGACTCGGCCGAGGCCATGCTGGCTGGCGGTACCCGAGGACCGGCCGTTGCGCCCGGCAGACCGGAGGAGAGCCTGCTGATCCGGGCCGTCTCATTCGAGGACCCGGAGCTCAAGATGCCGCCCACGGGCCGGCTGAGCGATCGGGAAATCGAGGACCTGTTCCTGTGGGTGAAGTCGGGGGCCTTCTTTCCCGAGTCCGCATCGGCTTCGACTGACCCCGTTGGGGGCATCGACTGGGAAGCGGGCCGTCGGTTCTGGTCTTTTCGCCCGATCCAGGATCCCCCGCTGCCGGCGGTCAAGGACAGCCGCTGGGTTTCCTCTCCCGTCGACAACTTCGTGCTCTCCAGGCTGGAGTCCAAGGGACTGAAGCCCGCCCCCGCCGCCGGCAAGCGCAGCTGGCTGCGCCGGGTCACCTATGGTTTGACCGGCCTGCCGCCGGCGGCTGGCGAGGTCGAACGGTTTGAGGCCGACGATTCCCCTGAAAGCTACCGGAAGGTCGTGGAACGGCTGCTGGCCTCTCCCCACTACGGCGAGCGCTGGGGACGCCATTGGCTGGATCTGGTCAGCTTTGCCGAAACTGATGGTCACGAGTTCGACCGCACCAAGCCCGATGTCTGGCGCTACCGCGACGCCGTGATTCGGGCCTTCAACCAGGACGTTCCCTATGACCGCTTCGTTCGCGAGCACATCGCCGGAGACCTGCTGGCGGAAAAACGATTGGGACCCGATGGAACCCACTGGGAATCTCCGGTCGGCACCAGTTTTTTCTGGCTGGGGGAACGCCTCAACGGCGCCATTGACTCGGTCAAGGCCCGGGCCGACGAGGTCGACAACCAGATCGACGTACTCTCCAAGGCTTTCCTGGGTTTGACAGTGGCCTGCGCCCGCTGCCACGACCACAAGTTCGACCCCATCCCCACCAGCGACTACTACGCCCTGGCCGGGGTGCTGCACAGCACCGATTTCGCCCAGGCGGTCATCGATTCAGCCTCCCGGCGGCGGGAGATCGCCTCCCTCCGCCGGCAGATCCGGGATCGCACCTCGGACATGCGGACTCTGCTGCAACCGGTCCGCTGGAACATGGCCCGGCAGATCGAGCCCTACCTGCTGGCGGCGGCCGAGCTGGCCTCCCCCCGGGCCTCGGCCGAGCCCTCCGAGGTGGCCCGGTTGGCCGGCCGGCGGCTGTTGGATGCCGGCCTGTTGCAAGCCTGGGTCGAAACCCTCCGGCAGGCTTGCGGGGAGCCGGAGGATCTGTTCTACCCGTTGGCCGCCCTGATTGACGGTCTGGCCAGCCGGCGTTTTGGCTCCTTTCCCGAGGGGTTGGAGGCCGTTCGCGGCCAATTGGGCCGGCGGTCCAAGTCGGACGGGAAAAAGGAAGCTGACGGTCCGGAGCGGGTGGACGTGCTCTTCGAGGATTTCGGCAAACCCGACTACCAGGGATGGACCGTTCAGGGACAGGCATTCGAGACCGGTCCGGCTTGGCAAATACCTGCCAACCAAGCCCTCCGCAATTTCCAGGGCCAGCCCCTGGCCAACTCCTTCGGCGCCGGGTCCAACCGATTCATGGGCAGCCTGACCTCCCGCAAGTTCACCCTTCCTGAGCTCCCCCGGGACTACCGGGAACATGGCACCTACCTGCATGTGAGGCTGGCCGGTGGCCAACCGGAGGAACCGGCCGGCAGCCGACCGTTCCCTCCCTTGAGCCTAAGCCTGATTGCGGACGGCGTCAGGAGCTCGAACTTCATTCCGCAGAGCAGCCGACTGCAGTGGAAGACCTCCCGGATGACCATTCAGGTGGGCCGAATCTGCCATTTCGAGATTCTGGACCGCAGCGCCGCCGGGCACATCGTCGTGGACAAGATCGTCTTCTCCAACTCCAAGGAGCCTCCTCTCCACCTGGACGCCTCCCACCTGGAAGTGCTGCAAAGGATCGTCTCGGGGAACCCCTCCTCCCTGGGGTCCCTGGCTCGAAACTACCGGGACCTTTTCCTGGAGTCCCTGGACGCCACGGGCCCGCTGACCCCGGGAGCCCGCTGGCTGCTGGCCTCCCTCAGTCCGAGCGGCCGGCTGGAGGACCTCGGCGCCCTCCTGTGGGAGGACGAGCGGGAAACGGTGGCGCGGATGCAGGGTCAACGTCAGGTTCTGGACGACAGGGTTCCGCCTTCCCTGTTCGCCATGTGCAGCCAGGACAGGGATCCGCGCAACGTGCGCGTCCACCTGAGCGGGGATCACAAGAACCTGGGCCCGGAGGTTCCGCGGCGCTTCCTGCAGATCCTGGCCGGGAAGGAACAGCCCCCCATCCTGGAGGGAAGCGGCCGACTGCAGTTGGCCGACCGGCTGGTCGACCCCCGGAACCCGCTGACGGCCCGGGTGATGGTCAATCGCATCTGGAAGCACCACTTCGGGGAAGGCCTGGTGCGCTCGGTGGACAACTTCGGGAAGACGGGCGACCGGCCCAGCCATCCCCAACTGCTGGATTTCCTGGCCCATCGCTTCGTGAGGGAGGGGTGGTCGGTCAAGGCCGTCCAGCGACTGATTCTGCTGAGCAGCACCTACCGGATGTCCGGCCGGCAGGATGCTCTGGCCTTGCGGCTCGATCCCGACAACCGGCTGCTCCATCACGTCTCCGTGCGCAGGCTGGAAGCCGAGGCGGTCCGCGATTCCGTCCTGGCCGTGAGCGGCAACCTCGATCGGCAACTGTTCGGTCCCAGCGTGCCGCCCCACATCAGCCCCTATCAGGACGGTCGGGGCAAGCCCAAGTCGGGGCCGCTGGACGGGGACGGACGGCGCAGCCTCTACGTGCAGGTCCGCCGCAACTTTTTGACGCCCCTGTTTCTGGCTTTCGACTATCCCCCGCCCATTTCGACCATCGGGCGCAGAGGGGTCTCCACCGTCCCTTCCCAGGCCCTCATGATGCTGAACAACGAGTTCATTGCCGGGGAAGCGCAAGCTTGGGCCCGGCGCATGCTCGCGGAGGAGACCGACCCGGGCCGGCGAGCCGAGCGCATGGTGCTGGAAGCCTACGGCCGGGGCCCGGAGCCGCGGGAACTGAAGGAACTGCTGCAGTTTGCGGCATCGGCGAGCGACCGCTACCGGAGTCTGGCCGAGAAAGTGAAAGACCCGGAGAGCGTGGAACAACGGGTGTGGGCCGACTTGGGGCACGCGTTGATGAACTCGGCTGAATTCATCTATCTACGTTGAGGACTGACATGCATTGGGCAAATACTTCCCCGCCTGCGATCAGCCGCCGCGAAATGCTGTGGCGGTGCGCCAACGGCTTCGGCGGCCTGGCCCTGTCCTGCCTGCTGGCCGAGAAGCAGGGCCTGGCCGCCGGAACCTCGACCTCTCCGCTGGCTCCCAGAGTCACTCACCATCCGCCCAAGGCCAGGTCGGTGATCTTTCTCTTCATGGACGGGGGGCCCTCGCAGATGGACACCTTCGACCCCAAGCCCAGGCTGCAGAAGGAGAGCGGCCAACCCATCCGGATGGAGACGCCGGCCACTGTTTTCCAGATCAGCCGGATGGTGCTGGGGTCGCCTTACAGCTTCAAGCGCTACGGCCACTCGGGCGCCGCGGTCAGCGAGCTCTTTCCCCATCTGGCCACCTGCGTGGATGACATGACCTTCGTTCGGTCCATGGTGGCCGACCACTCCGAGCACACCGCCGCCAACTACTTCATGCATTCCGGGACCGGCTTTCAGGGCCGGCCCAGCCTGGGGTCCTGGGTGACCTACGGCCTGGGAAGCGAGTCGGACAACCTCCCCGGCTTCATTGTGCTGGAAAGCGAAATGGTTCCTCCCGGAGGGCTCGATCTGTTCGGCAGCGGCTTTCTGCCGGCCTCCTACCAGGGAACCCTGTTCCGCAAGGGGCGGCACCCGATCGCCGACATCCGGCCTCGCGAGGCTGCCCCCGAGCTGCAGCTCGACAAACTGGACCTCATCCGCAAGCTGAATGCCGGTGTGGTGGGCCGCTTTGGCGCGGTCAGCGAGCTGGAGGCCACCATCGCCAACTACGAGTTGGCCTTCCGCATGCAATCGGCCGTCCCGGAGCTGCTGGACCTGGGTGACGAATCGGAAGCGACCCGGAAGCTCTACGGGCTGAATGAGCCCGAAACCGAGGAGTTCGGACGGGAGTGCCTGCTGGCCCGCCGCCTGGTGGAGAGGGGTGTGCGCTTCATCGAATGCCTCAGCCCCCAACGGCGGATCGACCGCTGGGACCAGCACATCCGTCTGCAAGAGCGCCACCGAATCAACGCCAAGGCCACCGACAAGCCCATTGCCGGGCTGTTGAAGGATCTCAAGGCGCGCGGGCTGCTGGATCAGACCCTGGTCGTCTGGGGCGGTGAGTTCGGGAGGACCCCCACGGCCCAGACCCCGGACGACGGTGACCTCTCCCAGGTAGGCCGGGACCACAATCCCTTCGGCTTCACCATGTGGCTGGCCGGGGGCGGGGTCAAGCCCGGAACCGTCTACGGAGCCACCGATGAGTATGGCTACTACGCGGTCGAGAACAAGGTGCATGTCCATGACCTCCATGCCACCATCCTCCATCTGCTGGGTCTGGACCACACCAAGCTCACCTACCGTTTCAGCGGCCGCGATATGCGCCTGACCGACGTTTACGGCAACGTGGTCCACGACATTCTGGTGTAGGGAGGAAGGAGGAGAAGTGTTCCGGAGCCAATTCCTGCGAGTAGGGTTTGCTGCAATGATTGCGGCGACCCTCTGGGCCTTGCCGGCCTGGGGGCAGCTTTCCCCCAGGGCCGCCTGGGCGGCCACTGCCTTCAAGAACTACCGGGTGCAGCCGGACATCACCTATCTCACCGCCAGCAACTGGCGGGCCGAGCTGGATCTGTACCAGCCGACCGGTCTGAGCGAACCCGCGCCCACGCTGGTTTACTTTCACGGTGGAGGCTGGTACACCGGCGACAAGGACGAGCCCATACTGCGGCTCCTGCCCTACCTCGAAATGGGGTGGGCGGTGGTGAACGTGGAGTACCGGCGCAGCGGGGTTTCGCTGGCGCCGGCAGCGGTGGAGGACTGCCGCTGCGCCCTGCGCTGGGTTCGGGACCACGCCGGCCGGTACAACCTGGATCCCGACCGCATCGTGGTCTCCGGCCATTCGGCCGGGGGGCACCTGGCTCTGACCACCGGCATGCTGACGACCGCGGCCGGACTGGACTACCGCTGCCTGGGCGGCAAGGAAGAGCCCAAGGTGGCCGCCATCGTCAACTGGTACGGCATCACCGATGTGCTGGATCTGATCCAGGGCGACAACCTTCAGGGATATGCGCTCCGTTGGCTGGGAGTGAGGCCGGACAGAGAGTCGCTGGCCAGGAAGGTCTCTCCGCTGACCTACGTCCGCCCGGGGCTGCCCCCCATCCTGACGGTTCACGGCGAGAACGATCCGCTGGTACCCTACCAGCAGGCCGTTCGGTTGCACCGGGCCTTGACCGAGGCGGGTGTTCCCAATCGCCTGGTGACCATACCCGAGGGACCGCACGGGCCCTTCAGTCCGGAAGAGACGCTGCGGGCCCACACCATCATCAGTGAATTCCTGGAGCGGCACGGCCTGACCCGCGTGAACGGGGCGGAGGCGGCCCGATAAGCCGGATCGGCCTGCCCCGGAGCCGACCGCCAACCGCGCTGTCTCCGGTCGTGTGCCGGTTTCCGGGCTGAAAACCGAGGATCGATGACGTCCGACACCATCCAGCCCGGTCGCCCTCCCTTCCTTCTGGGGATCGATCTGGGCACCTCCTCCTGCAAAGTGTGCGCGGTGGATGCTTCAGGCCGGCGCCTGGGCGCGCGCAGCGCAGGCTATCCCACCCTCACCCCGCGGGCCGGCTGGGCCGAGCAGGACCCCCAACACTGGGTGCCTGCAGTCACCGGGGCCACCCGCCGGCTTCTCTCGGAAAGCCCGGTTCCGCCCGATCGGGTCGGAGGGATTTCCCTTTCCAGCGCCGCCCACATTCCGGTTCTGCTGGATGCCGGCGGCAATCCCCTGAGAAACGCCATCCTGTGGTATGACCAGCGCTCCCTGAGCGAGGTGGAGGAGCTGAAGTCTCAACGGGGCGAGGAGATCTTCAGGGTGTCCCACAACAGCGTTTCCCCCACCTGGACGCTGCCCCAGCTCCTGTGGGTGCGGCGGCAGGAACCGGAGGTGTGGTCCAGGGTCCGCCGGGTGGCTCTTTCCAAGGATTACCTGTCGAAATGGCTCACAGGCCGGTGGACGACCGATCCCGCCACCGCCCTTTCCTCCCTGCTCTTTGACGCCCATGCCGGAGGTTGGTCCGGGCCTTTGCTGGAGCCGCTGGGACTGACGGCCGAGGTGCTGCCCCGGGTGCGCCCCTCCACGGCGCAGGTCGGTTCGCTGGCGGCGGCTGCAGCCGAGGACCTGGGAATTCCTGCCGGGGTGCCGGTGGTCAACGGGACCCTGGACAGTGCGGCTGAGACCTACGGGGCCGGCGTGGTCCGGCCCGGTGACTGCCTGCTGCGGCTGGCCACGGCGGGAGGGATCCACCTGGTCCTGGAAGAGCCCCACCCTCATCCCGGACTCATCACCTACCCGCATCCGGTGGCCCCGCTCTGGTACTCTCAAGCCGGCACCAACTCCTGCACTTCAGCCCTACAATGGGTGTTTCGGAGCGTCGGCGCCGGCCGGCCGGGAACCTTCCAGGAGTGGGATGCGGCCGTGGAAACCGTTCCGCAGGGGGCCGAGGGGCTGTTCTTCCACCCCTACCTTTCGGGCGAGCGCTGTCCCTACTGGGACGGCCGGTTGCGGGCCAGCTTTACCGGAGCCACCTTCGGCCACCATCCCGAGCACTTCGTGCGCGCCGCCTACGAGGGCACGGCCTTCTCCCTGCGGGATGCGCTGGGGGTGCTGGATGACCTGGGGGGCCCGCGGGGGACCATCACGGTGGTGGGCGGCGGTACGGCGGGCAAGCTGTGGACCCGAATCGTCTGCGACGTGCTGGGGAAGCCCCTGCAGGTATCTCGGGTGACCGATTCCGCCTATGGCGCGGCGCTGCTGGGGCTGGTGGGAATCGGCCTCTTCTCTGATGTCTCCCAGGCGCTGGCAGGGTCCAGGCAGGAGCTGGAGATCGTTTCACCCGACCCCGAGCGAGCCCGAGGCTACACCGCGCACTTTCAGCGCTACCGGGAGATCCAGCAGCAACTCCAACCGGTCTACCATAGGCTTGCCGGCTGACGCCGGCCCCAGGCCGCAAATTTCACCGGACCTCAATACTCGATAGGCCGCTCTTCGAAGTGGCGGTGGCGTCGATAGGCCACTCTGCAGTCGACACGGACCAGGGAAAGGTTCCCCTGGATGTCGCGGTCCCTCTTCAGGACGGTGACCTTCAGCCTGTTGCGCCCCTTCTTGGGTGTGAACTCCGGACCCAGATGGTAGTCGTAGCCGTATCCGTAGGGTCCGATGGAATGGGAGATGGAATCCTGGCCCACCAGCCGATAGGTCATGTCCACCTTCTGCAGGATGGAATCGGGGAGCACCTCGCCGTTGAACTCTACCCGGACCCGATCGATGTCCGGGACGATCCCTCCGAAGCGCACCCTCAGGACCACCGAGCGAACCCGTCCCAGCTTTCGCCAGTGCTCGATATCGTCCGCCATGGGGAAGGAGACCTCGGTCGAGGCCCCCTCGGCAAGCTCCTGGGGCAGACCCTTCGACCTGTCGGGCAACCAGTCCATGGAGGTATCCTGTTCCTTGCGGGTCCGAACCATGTAGAGCTTGTCGGCAGTGGCCAGCAGTTCCGGGTGGGGCAACAGGCGCAGGGTGTCGTATTCCTGGGCCGTCCAGGGCCATCCCTGGGGGGTCCAGAGGTGGTCGGCCATGGCGACGCCGTCCACCCCCTGATCGTAGGCGGTGGCGGCGCCGGCCCAGATCATTTCGGGGGTGGCGTATCGGGCGAACTGCCGGCCGAGCCCGTTGTGCATGGAAAAGTAGGCACGGGTTCCGGTTCCCCGGGTGAGCTTCACCACCCGGGTGCAATCCACGTCCTGCACGATTCCCTCGTTCTCGGTGTAGCTGCCCTCGCAGAAGAGACCGTCGACCAGATTCTCCGAAATCCAGGTGGGGACCTCGTAGCCGACCAGCTTCCAGGCGTCCGGGTGGGCAGGGACGCGGGCGTAGATGCGCTTTCGCCGCCCCTGCGCCTGCTGGGCCTTGTCGGCCACCTTGCGCAGTTCCCGGATCCATTGGGTCATCACCGGCGCCATCTCCCCGGCCTGATCGAAGCGGCAGAAGGGTGTAGCCGAGGTCAGATTCAGCTCGATGCCGTCGGTCTCATAGCGGGAGAGCAGCTCCTCGAAAACCGGAAACCGTTCCTCCCGCACCGCCTCGTGCATGAAATTGAAGCGCGTCTTGTTGATATCCCTGGCACGGGGGTCGGGATCATCTCCCACATGGTACTGCGGGTTGTCCATGGCGAAGGCCGACCATCGGCCCAGGCCTTCGTTTTTTTCGCGGGTCCCTCCCTGCAGGCTCACCCAGGTGCTGGCGATCATCAGAATGCCCTGCTGGTGGCAGCGGTCCACCATGATCTTGAGGGGATCGTGGCCGTCCTCGACGAGCTGCTTCAGTATCCGTCCCGCCCGATACCAGACATAGTGGGTCCATTGCTTGACCTCCGCTCCCCACATCTGAGCCACCTTGCTGTCATAGAGCATGGTGCCCCCTTCGACGCCGGCGAAATAGACAAAGGCGTCCACACCGCTGCTGGCGAGCTGGTCTACGATGAAGGCGTGATCGGAAGGGGTCACCGGGGGTTCGAAGCAGTACAGGTCTGCGGCGTGGCGCCCGTCGTCGAAAAAGAAGACCCGCGGATCCCCGGATCCCCGGGAGTCGCTGGAGGGTGACGGGCCGGCAGCCGATGCAGAGACGAGAGGTGCAGCCAATGCCCCGGGAGCCGCGGCTCCTACGGTCCTCAAGAAAGTTCGACGTTTCATGGTCGGTTCAGCTCCTTTGATTCGAACAAGTTTGGACTCCAGGCGGCATTCGCGCCTTCCCGGTTCTCCGGGCCGGAAAATTTCCAGCCAACAGCCGTATGTGAGAGCCCCCATACTGCCGTCAACCCCGCCTCAACGCAAGGCGTAATTGGGTGGCTGCCTCTCTTGAGTCGCTTCCGGTCTGCCGCAAGGTTGCGACTAATTCGCCGCCTGCGCGGCTATAATAGATCCCTTGTAAACCACTAATTATAAACGACTTAAATATTTTGGTCGTGTCACCGATGCGACGGCATCGGCGTGACCCCGGGAAATGTCTGGAGAGGCTGGCGAGAGACGGGGTTTATTGGCCGTGCTCGAGCCAGAAAAAGGGTTGGGACAACTCCTTGGTGGCTCTAAGGGTGAGCCACTTGATGCCTTCAAATTGCTCAACGGCCTGGTGGAAAAACTCGCTGGGGTTGTCCGGGGGCTGGGTCAAGAACAGGACGCTTCCGTCGATGTTATACGGTAGCGCAGTTCTCAGGAGTTGTTTTTGTGAAACCTTGATTCGTGACGAGGCTCCGGGTCCGAGCAATTGCTCCAATTCCCTCAACATCAAATTGTAGTAAAACAACTTCCATTGAGGGTTTGCCGTCTTGCGAACCCTATTGATGCCATCCGAGACTATCTCGCTGAAGTAGCGTTTTTGACTTCGCCTCCTGAAGCAGGCTCTCCCCATCTGATAGAGCCCTAAGATCACGGAAATGCCGACCCCCATCAAGACCCCGGAAAGAACGTCGGAGGCGACCTGCTCAGGGTCTAGTTCGAGTAGGATTTCCATGGTGTTCCTCCTTCGCTGGCGTCTATGACTCCGGACACAGGCAGGTTCCGCAGCACCTTCTGTTCGCCCCTCCCGCGCCGGATCAGACGGCATTACTCCCGCATCACATTCAGGACGCCGACGATGGCGGCGAATTGGACCTCGATGTCTTCTCGTAGTTCCCGGGTCGTGAATGTCATCCCAGGTCTCTTTTCCTTTGTGTCAATTATGGGGCAGAGACACTCTACCACTTCAGTGTAAACATAGAGTGAATATTTCGTGTATATTGGTGTATTTAAAGGGCATATGTCTTTTTTGGAGTGTTTTTCCCCGCTACTCTTGATAGAAGTTCAAATCAGTCAATCTCTAAGAAAGGAATCGGTCTTGTAGCAGTTTCTACATTCAGGGTAGGCCAGAGAACGAGAAAGTGCTGCGACTGGAGCAAGAGAAAAAGCCATGGTGCAGATGCTGCCCCGTCCAGAACGGTTGGAGAAGGCAAAGGAACTGCTCGCCGAGATCCGGGAGTTGGAACGCCGGTTGGCAGAGAAGCAAAGGGAGTATCGGCAGTACAGTCTTCGAGAGCGGGTCGACTGGAGGGACAACGATGAGCGGGTGGCAGCAGTCAACCAGCTGATTGAAAAGAGTGGGCTCCCGCGAAAAGCGATCGCTGCCTACGTAGGTATCACTCGGGGGCATCTTTCAGTGGTGCTCAGCGTGAAGAGGGCACGCCTCACCCGCCAGCTCGAGCAGGATATTCGCAACGCGGTGGCCGCCCTCGAAGCAGCAACATCTCAGCGAACCGCCGGGCAAATATGAAATAGAAGGCAGGATGGCTTCAAAAGCAAAGATCTTCATCGCGAAGTATGAATCCCGGGCCGACCTGAAGCGCTTCGTCAACTAGCCTGGGCCAAACGCAGCTTCGCTGCTCTCCCATATACCACGACACTGCCGGGGGAATGCAGATTCAGATGATATTCCCCTGAGAATCCAGCCAAGGGTTCGGGCAAGCCGCCAAGGTGTCGTCCACATGTCCCCACTGGCGCGAGCCATTGGTTTCCATCCGCATGTCCCTCTCCGTTTACCTCGCCCCAGGTTGCTGGTAACATGGGCGCCTTTGTGTCGAGACTTCAGCTCAACCGGAGGAAAGCCATGTCTCACCAGATACCGCCGGAGAGCACACCTGGTCCGACCCGGGCCGAGGCCTTGACCTCGGCTCTTCAGGAATCGAGGAAGCGTTACTGGCGCTCCAACCTGAAGATCATGATGGTGCTGCTGGTGGCTTGGGCGGTCGCCGGCCTGGGTTGCGGGGTTCTCTTCGCCGATTCTCTCAACGCCTACAGCCTGGGGGGCTATCCCCTGGGGTTCTGGTTTGCCCAGCAGGGGTCCATCATCGTCTTCGTGATCCTGATACTGATCTATTCGCTGCTGCTAAACCGGCTTGACGACAGGCACCACGCCGAGATGCAAGGCCTCAGGCAAGGCGGTCGGGAGGAGCAGCCATGACCGTCAGCGCCTGGACCTTCGTGTTTGTGGGGTTGAGCTTCGGCCTCTACCTGCTCATCGCCTGGCTCAGCCGGGTGCGGGACACCCAGGGATTCTATGTGGCCGGACGGGGTGTTCCGGCGGCGGCCAACGGCATGGCCACCGCCGCCGACTGGATGAGCGCGGCTTCCTTTATCTCCATGGCCGGCCTGATCAGCTTCATGGGCTACGCCGGCGGGATGTACCTGATGGGATGGACCGGCGGCTACGTGCTGCTGGCGCTCCTGCTGGCGCCCTATCTCCGCAAGTTCGGTCACTTCACCGTCCCCGATTTTATCGGCGACCGCTACGCCTCCAACACGGCGCGCCTGGTGGCGGTGATCTCGGCGCTCTTCGTCAGCTTCACCTACGTGGCCGGACAGATGCGGGGGGTGGGGGTGGTCTTCTCCCGGTTTCTGGAAGTGGACATCAACGTGGGCGTCGCCATCGGCATGGCCATCGTCTTCATCTACGCCACCCTTGGAGGCATGAAGGGAATCACCTGGACCCAGGTAGCCCAATATTGGGTGCTGATCACGGCTTTCCTCATTCCGGCCATCGCCATCAGCCTGCGCCTGACCGGGCACGCATTTCCGCAGATAGGACTGGGTTCGGAGCTGCTGGAGGGCGGATACCTGTTGGACAAGCTGGACAAGATCCATGCCGACCTCGGCTTTTCCAGCTACACAACGGCCTTCGACGGGCCCTGGGACAAGGCCAATGTCTTCCTGGTGACCCTGGCCTTGATGGCCGGCACGGCCGGACTTCCCCACGTCATCGTTCGCTTCTACACGGTAAAGACCGTCCGGGCGGCCCGCACATCGGCCTTCTGGGCCCTGTTCTTCATTGCCCTGCTCTATCTGACGGCGCCGGCCACGGGAGCCTTCGCCCGCTATTACATGATCGATTCTCTTCAGGGACGGACAGCCGCGCAATTGCCGGACTGGTTCCGAAATTGGGAGAAGACCGGCCTGATCCTCTGGCTGGACGACGGCGATCGCCGGCTGCGCTACTCCGGGGGAGCGGACAACGAAATCTTCAGCTACAAGGCCGGCAAGGTGGTGGTCGAGGGTGAGTCGATGTCCCTGGCTCAGATCACCGGGAGCCATCAGGAGTGGATCGCCTCCGGCGGTTCGTTGGGACGCGACTGGCGTCCCCTGCTTCGGGAGGCCAAGCTCTCCGGCCCGGACCGCGACATCATCGTTCTGGCGACCCCTGAGATGGCGGAGCTCTTCGCCTGGATCGTGGCGCTGGTGGCCGCCGGAGGATTGGCGGCGGCCCTCTCCACCGCCTCGGGACTGCTGCTGGTCATCTCCTCGGCCGTGGCTCACGATCTCTACGCCCGGGTGATCAACCCCGCCGCCAGCGAGAAGCAGCGGCTGCTGGTAGGGCGCAGTGTCATCGGGGTGGCGGTGGTGGTGGCCGGACTCTTCGGGATCTTCCCACCGGGGTTCGTCAGCCAGGTGGTGGCCTTTGCCTTCGGCCTGGCGGCCGCCTCCTTCTTTCCCGCCATCGTGCTGGGGATCTTCCACAAACGGGTGGGGACGGTGCCGGCCGTGGCGGGGATGATCGTGGGCCTGGCCTTCACCAGCTTCTACATTGTGGCCAGCGTCTACGGAGGAATGGCGCCCTGGACCTTCGGCGTCTTCGAGCGGGGGATCAGCCCTCAGGGCATCGGAGCCATCGGCATGGCGCTCAATTTCCTGGTGACGCTCGGCCTGACGCCCTTCTGCCGGGAGCCGAGCGACGAGGTCAAGAACCTGGTGGATTCGGTGCGCGAGCCCGAGGGCGAGGCCCCGGCAGTGGCCATCGAGACCGCCTCCGAACACTGAGTTCAGGGCGAGCCGATGGCCGCCGGGGTTAGGGGGAGGAGAACCTTTAGGAGTTCTTCAGGGCAGCAGCAACCAAGGAATCGAAGTTGTCCTTGATGTACTTGGGGTTGCGGGGAGTCCTGCTCGACCGCGTGGCCTGGTAGGAGGGCTTCTCCGTTCTGCACTGGTGAGAATCGGTCACCAGTTCCTTGACGGTAAGTCCCCGGTTGCATTTGGGGCAAGTCACAAACATTCAATACTCTCCTTCAATCGATCAAATCATGCCGGCAGGCGCCAGCGCTTGTCCCGTCTCAACCGGAGACAGCGACGTGCCTCCTAACCAGATGTCTTTCCCGTGCGGAAAGTTGCATCGTCTCAGGATGAATCCTGATGGGAGGAACGGCTGCCTGATGGGGAAGCGCTGAGGATCCTGTCCGGGAGGGTCTCTCTAAAAACTCATGCTCTTCGTCGGTGGGAAAACCGAATTACAGCAAAACCGGGTCGATCGCCACATCACTTCGGCGATGCACCGCCCCGGTCCGATTTTGAGCCGGCGGTGCGAGGGGATCAAGGGCTCTTGGTCTTCTCCTGGGCCGACAGCAGCTTCTTCAAACCTTCTCCCGTCGGCACATTGATGAACAGTATACCCAAAAACTCTTCACTGGTGTTACGAAATTCGTGTTCGGCCCCGGGAGGGACGTAGAGCACGTCCTCCCTTGCCACCGGATAGTTGTGGCCGGCAATGCAAGCCTGGCCGCTCCCCCTGGTCACCACCAGGATCTCTTCCGCGTCCGGATGGATGTGGAGTTCGGCCACGTGGCGCCCCCCGGGAGGGATCATCATGTGGTGGACGAACTGGGTCGTCTGCAGGCACGTCCGTTCCTCCGGCGCCTCGGTCTCATAGAGCCTTCTTACCGGGGCCGGAATGTCCGCCCGGTTGCGCCGGCTGCCGTCGGCCTGAGCGACGCTAAACTCGACAACTCGATGGGGGTTGTTGAAAAGCAGGCTTTGAATCCCGTTGTAAGACTGAGTTTTCCAATTGGCCAGCGTCATTTTCCTGTCCTCGTCGGTTCCCGTCTCTGTCTCGGATGCTCCGAATCCCCGGATCCATCCGGCCCCGCCGGCATCATAGTCGAGTCCGATCCACGCACCCAATACAAAAGGCGTCCCCACGCTTGGAAAGCTGGCCGGCCGGGAAGGGGTTTAGCCGTCCCCTGGTCCGGAGGCGGAGGTCGAAAATCTATTGTAATTAACATCGATGCACAGGATGCACAGGATTAACAAGAGGTGAGATTGCTGGACGAGAAGCCGGCTCCGGCAATGATCCGGTGCGGGCGTAGGGATACCCAGGATTACAGGCTAGCCGTTTCCTGAAAAATCCTGTACATCGATGTTGATTGTTCTTGTGAATCACGGGGCGCCGCGCTTGCCCCCCAGCGGATCGACTGCGGGCTGTGCCCTTGTCTCTCCGACTCCCCCTCAAGGGGGGAGTGATACTTGAGGCCTGCACCAGGCCTCTTGCCCGATTCCTGGGCAGGATGTAAACCATGTTCCCGGTCTACCGCATAGACTTCGTTCCCTCTTCATAACACGGGTATCACTCCCCCCTTGGGGGGGAGTCGCAGAAGCCGAGCCGAATGGCGAAGGCTGATGCGGTGGGGGGTTCGTACAAGGCGAGCCACAGGCGAGATCTTGTGCGCCGCTGCGGGGTTCGCACAAGGTCAGTTGCCAGGCGAGGTCTTGTGCGCCGAGGGGGAGTCGCAGAAGCCGAACCACAAGCGAAGGCTGATGCGGAGGGGGGCCAATAGCCGACTTGTCGTGTGGCTACTCCTGTTCCGTAGTGTCCCTTCGTGGATAGCTCTTTTTCCCTCCCCCCTTCCTGGTGCCGGATCTGTGGTAGCATCCCCACCGGCCTCTGTCCGGCCCATCCCCCGTGGCCATGACCTCGAACCAACAGCCTCTCGGCCGCCTCAAGGAACTGGCGCTGGTATTTCTGAAGCTTGGTGTCCTGGGCTTCGGCGGCCCGGCGGCCCATATCGCCATGATGGAAGAGGAGGTGGTGGCGCGGCGAGGCTGGCTGACGCGCGAGCGCTTCCTGGACCTGTTGGGCGCCACCAACCTGATCCCCGGCCCCAACTCGACCGAGATGGCCATCCATCTCGGGTATGTCAGAGCCGGTTGGAGCGGTCTGGCGGTTGCGGGGATCTGCTTCATTCTGCCTGCCGTGGGCTTGACCGCGGGGCTGGCCTGGATCTACGTCCACTTCGGGCAGCTCCCTCAGGTTGCGCCCTGGCTGCTGGGGATCAAGCCGGCCGTGCTGGCCATCATTGCCGTTTCCGTCTGGCGGCTGGGGAACAAGGCCTGCAAGACCTGGTCGTTGGGGGCCATTGGCGCCGCCGTTCTGGCAGCCTCCCTGCTGCAGCTCAACGAGGTGGCCGCCCTGCTGCTGGGGGGTCTTGCCGGAATGCTCTGGCTGCGGATTCCCCAGGCGGTGCGTTCTCGACGTGGGAAGATCCTTCCGGTGGTTGCGGGAACCTGGCTGGGCCAATGGCTGGCCGCGAAAACTCAAGCGCTGCTGGCGGCCGCGGCGGGAGCCGGCGGGGCAGGGGTGGCCTCGGCGTCGTTGTGGAAGCTGGGTCTCTTCTTCCTGAAGGTCGGCGCCGTGCTCTACGGAAGCGGCTACGTGCTGGTCGCTTTTCTGCAGGGCGGCCTGGTCGACGAATATGGCTGGCTGACTCAGCGGCAGCTGCTGGACGCCATTGCCATCGGTCAGTTCACCCCCGGGCCCGTTCTGTCCACCGCCACCTTCATCGGCTATATGATCGCCGGAGCCGGTGGGGCGGCAGTGGCGACCACCGCCATTTTCGCTCCCTCCTTCCTCTTTGTCGCGCTGGTAAATCCCTGGATTCCGCGCCTTCGGAAGTCCCCCTGGACGGCTGCCTTTCTGGACGCCGTCAACGTCAGTGCCGTGGCCCTGATGGCGGCCGTCACCGTGAAGCTGGGACAAGCCACTCTCACCGCCTGGCCGGCCTGGCTCATCGCCGTGGCGGCCACCCTGATCGGTCTCCGCTGGAAAATCAACCTGGCCTGGGTCGTGGTCGGGGGCGGGGCCCTGGGCTGGCTCTTGTCCCTGCTCACGAGCTGACCGTTGGTCAGCGCCCGCAGGCTCTCCCCTCCTCCATCCCCGCGCACATAAGCGTTGACAAAATATTTAGCCTTATCTAAACTTTATTTTAAGCTTGCAAAAGCTTAAGCAAAAAGGCGGGCAATCATGCTTCTTCCGAAGAAGGGATTCAGCCCGGTGGATCCAGGAGGACAAAGCGGTGTGGTGGAGTGTCCCAGGCAGTCGTTTCACCCGTGCTCCCCGGCAATCTTCCAGCCAGGAAAGCCGCTGCTCGCCCGCGCTCTCATCGAGGCCGCTGCAGGCCATGGGCTTTTCGATCCTTGTGGGAATCTTGTCGTTTGTGGCGATTCCCCGGCAGGCCGGGGCCCAGGCGACGGCGCAACTGAGCGGCACCGTGGTCGATCCGCTGGGAGCCGCCGTCTCCGGAGCCGGCGTTCGCTTGACCAACCTGCTGACCGGATTCGAGCGCCGGACCGCCACCCGATCGGATGGCTCCTTCCAGGTCCTCAACGTTCCCTTCCAGACCTACGAGCTGCAGGTAAGCCACTCCGACTTCGCCACCCACACCCAGGCAGTCCATCTTCGCTCCAACGTTCCCGTCCTTGTCCCTGTCCGGCTCTCGCTGGCGACTCGGCGCGAGGCCATTGAGGTCTCGCTGGTCGAGCGAATCACGCTGATCGATACCGAGGCTACCGGGACCCGCACCGAGCTCAACCGAAAAGCCATCGAGGAGATGCCCGTCCAGGCCGGAGCCCGCGGACTGGAAGGAATCCTGCTCAACTTCCCCGGTTTCGCCGCCAACGCCAACGGAGCGGTTCATCCTCGGGGAGCCCACAATCAGATGACCTACGTGATCGACGGCATGCCCATCAGCGATCAATTCACCGGGTCATTCGCCACCTCCATCGATCCTTCCATGGTGCAGTCCCTCGAGCTCTATACGGGAGATATTCCGCCGGACTACGGCAGCAAGGTTTCGGGAGTGGCCAATATCACCACCCATTCGGGCTTCGATGGGGGAGGCGATTTCTTCGGGATGCTGGAGCTCGGCGCCGCACAGTTCGACACCGCCTCGGCCATCCTGCAACTGGGTGGGGCCAGGGAAAAACTGGGTTACTTCGCCTCCGTCTCCGCGGTGAAGAGCAACCGCTTCCTCGACAGTCCTTCTCTCGACAATCTCCACAACGGGGGCAACGCCGAGCGCGGCTTCCTGCGGTTGGACTACCATCCCACTCCGAAGGACAACCTTCGGCTAAGCCTGCTAGCCGGGCGCTCGGCCTTCCAGTTGGCCAACTTGAGGTCCCAGCACCTGAACGGCCAGCAACAGAGGCGCCACCTGCGCGACGCGGCGTTCTCGCTGGGCTGGGTCCGCTTGATCTCCCCCACGACCACCTTCGATTCCACCACCTCCTACCGAACCACGGTGGCTCAACTCTTTCCCAGCCCCGGAGACACCCCGGTGACGGCCTCGCTGTCCCGGCATCTTTCCACCTTCTCCACCTTCAACCGCTTCAACATCCTGCGCGGCCGGCACCAATGGAGAGTCGGATTCGACTACCAGTATTTTCCCGTCAGCGAGAACTTCTTCTTCGGCATTACCGACCCCCGCTTCAACCCTCCCGGGTCGCGGGACTTCAACCCCAACCTGGTCCCCTACGACCTCACTCGAGGGGGGCATTGGTTCCGCTTTTCCGACAAGGGCGCCGGCCAACTGCAGTCCGTCTTTCTGCAGGACCGCATCAGGCTGGGCCGGTTCCAGATCAACCTGGGAGGGCGCTACGACCGCTACCGTTTCCTGACGGCCGGTGCGCAGTTCCAGCCGCGCCTGGGCGTGGCCTACCATCTCAGAGAGACCGCAACCGTACTGCGGGCTTCCTACAATCGCAATTACCAGACACCGCCCAACGAGAATCTGCTGCTGTCCAACTCGGAGGCGGCCGGCCGTTTGGCCCCGCCGGACGTGAGGCGCGGCCTGAACGGCGGCGTTATCCTGATTGGCCCGCAGCGCCAGAACGTATACGAGGTGGGGCTGCAGCAGAGGCTGGGCGACCGGGCCAGCCTGAACGCCGTGTTTTTCCACAAGGATTCCCGCGACCTGCAGGATAACGACAATTTTCTCAATACGGGAATCATCTTCCCCACCTCGCTGGCCCGCTCCAACGTCAACGGCTTCGAAACCCGGCTCACCCTTCCGGAAATTCGCCGTTTCAGCGGGTCGGTCAGCACCACCCACTATCACGTGGTCGTCACCCCGCCCTTTACCGGCGGTCTCTTCCTGGGGAGCGCCGCGCTGGACCTCTTGGGCCAGGGCCCCTTCGTGATCGACCACGACCAGAAACTGGCGCTCAGCGGCCTGCTGACCTACCGTCCTCGCAGGAACTGGTGGACGAGTTGGCAGGTTCGCTACGACAGCGGTCTGGTGCCCAATCCTTCCGATCCGGCCGAGGTGGCGCGAGACCCGGACTACTTCGACCAGCTGCCCTTGGTGAACCTGACCTCGAACCCTCCTCGAGTAAAGGCCAGAACCATCCTGGATGCCACCCTCGGCTACAAGCACATTCGCGGCGACCGCCGTGTCTGGGACCTGGTTTTCCAGGTAGCCAACCTGACTAACCGGACGGCGCTCTACAACTTCCAGTCCGTCTTTGTAGGGACCCGCGTGGTGCAGCCCCGCACCTTGTCCGCCAAGGTCCGCTGGTACTGGTAACACTGACAGGGCAGCGGATATATAATGACTCCCGTCATGCATCCGGCGGTCCCGCGGCCATGCGGGTCGCCCGTCCTCAGAAGGGAGCCACTTTCATGAGCATCCCCCCCTACGATTCCAGCTTCTTGCAAGACCTCCAGTGGCGCTGCATCGGCCCACCCCGCGGCGGCCGGGTGGTGGCCGTGGCCGGCGACCCGGTGGACCCCATGACCGCCTACTTTGGAGCCGTGGCCGGTGGCGTGTGGAAAACCACCGACGGCGGCACCTACTGGGAAAACGTCTCCGACGGCTTCTTCAACACCTCCTCCGTCGGCGCCCTGGCGGTGGCTCCGTCCGACCCCAACGTCATCTATGCCGGCACCGGCGAAACCACCATTCGTCTGGATGTTTCCTACGGGGACGGGGTCTACAAGTCCACCGACGCCGGCAAGACCTGGACCCACATGGGGCTGGAGGAGACCCGCCATATCGGCGAAATCCGCGTCCATCCCAACGATCCCGACCTGGTCTACGCGGCGGCCCTGGGCCACGCCTTCGGCCCCAACCCGGAGCGGGGCGTCTACCGCTCCAGGGACGGCGGCCGCAACTGGGAAAAGGTGCTCTACCGCAGCCCCAAGGCCGGTGCGGTGGACTTGGCCATGGACCCCAACAACCCCCGCCTGCTCTACGCCTCCATTTGGGAGACCTACCGTAATTTCTGGTCCCTTTCCAGCGGGGGCCCCGACAGCGGCCTTTTCAAGTCCACCGACGGCGGCGACACCTGGGCCGAGATCAGCGACAACCAGGGGCTGCCCAAGGGGATCAAGGGCAAGATCGGGGTGGCCGTCTCGCCGGCGCAGACCGACCGCGTGTGGGCGATCGTGGAGTCGGAACAGGAAGGCCTATACCGGTCGGATGACGGCGGACAGCATTGGCAGCGGGTCAGTGACAACCGCGACCTGATACACCGGCCCTGGTATTACTGCCACGTCTTCGCCGACCCCTGCCACGCCGACACCGTCTACGTCACCAACCTGAAGATGTGGAAATCCACCGACGGCGGCTGTCGCTTCGAGCAGGTGACCACCCCCCATGGAGACAACCACGACCTGTGGATCGACCCGAGCGATCCCCGCCACCTGGTTCAAGGGAATGACGGGGGCGCCTGCATCTCCTTCAACGGCGGGCGCAGTTGGTCGACCATCTACAACCAGCTCACCTCGCAGCTCTACCGCATCGACATCGACAACCAATACCCCTACCGGGTCTTCGCCACCCAGCAGGACAACGCCAGCATTTGCGTTCCCAGCGCCACCGAGTACGGCGCCATCGCCTGGAGCCACTGCTACTCCCCCGGTACCGGAGAGAGCGGATTCATCGCCGTCCACCCCGAGAACCCGGACATTGTCTATCTGGGAGCGATAGGGAGCTCGCCGGGGGGCAACGGCGTGATGCAGCGTTACGATCGAAAGACCGGGCAGATCCGCCTGGTGAACGTCTGGCCCGAGGAGTCGACGGGCTGGGCGCCCAAGGACCTCAAGTACCGCTTCGCCTGGACCTATCCCATCGCCATTTCGCCCCACGACCCCAACGTGCTCTATGCCGGCGGAAACATCCTTTTCCGCAGCCTCGATGAGGGCGGCAGTTGGGAAGCCATCAGTCCGGATCTGTCGCGGAACGACCCCGGCAAGCTGGAGGCTTCCGGGGGACCCGTCACCAAGGACGCCAGCGGCGCCGAAGGGTACGCCACCCTCTCCACCTTCGTGGAGTCGAAGCACGAGCGCGGCGTGTTCTGGGTGGGCACCGACGACGGACTGGTCCATCTCTCCCGCGACGGGGGCGGCCATTGGGACAACATCACTCCACCCGATTTGCCGGAATGGTCCTACGTGGGTTGCCTGGAGGTCTCTCCCCACCATCCGGCCTCGGCCTATGTCTCCGCCACCCGCTACAAGCTGGACGACTACCGCCCCTATCTCTACAAGACCGAGGACTACGGCCGGAGCTGGCGCAGTATCATCGGAGACTTTCCCCAGGACCAGATCACCCGGGTGGTTCGAGCCGACCCCGTCCGTCCGGGCCTGCTCTTCGTCGGCACCGAGACGGGTGTCTTTGTCACCTTCGACGACGGGGAACACTGGCAGCCGCTGCGGAGCAATCTCCCGGTGGTGCCGGTCTACGACCTCAAGATCAAGGACTCCGACCTGGTGGCCGGCACCCACGGGCGCTCCTTCTGGATCCTGGACGACTTGACGCCCCTGCGCCGGCTGGACCCCGAAGCGAGCGGGGCCGCCGCCGGCCTGTTCCCTCCCCGTCCCACCTACCGCACCCGGCTGAACTGGAGCGTCAACATGTTCGCCGACAAGGGCAAGAACTACATGTTGGGCCTGGGGGGCAACGCCTGCTACTACCAGGATGAGACCCCCGAGGGCGAATCGGTCCGCCGCTTTCTGGACGCGGGCCAGAACCCGCCCCCGGGAGTCCTCGTCTACTTCCTGCTGGCCGAGGCGCCCGGCGAGCCCATCTCACTGACCTTTCTTGACGCCGGCGGCCGGGAGATCAAGACCTTCACCAGCAAGCCGGCGGAGTCGGAGGACGCCGGAGGCGCGGAAGCTTCCCCCAAGGCGGACCGCTACCTCACCGCCCGGCCCGGACTGAACCGCTTCGTCTGGGATATGCACTACGCCGACGCCGAGAAAGTCGAGGAACGAGGGAAAGACCAGTCCACCCTCTTCGGCACGCGCGAGAAGAGCGGGAACGGCCCGCTGGCCCCTCCCGGCCCCTACGGGGTCCGCCTGACCGCGGGCGGCCGCACCTGTACCGAAAGCTTCGAGATCCTCAAGGACCCCCGGGTGGAGGCCACGCCCGAGGACTTTCAGGCGCAGTTCGAGTTTTGGACCACAATCCGGGACAAGTTGACGGAGACCAACCGGGCCATCAACCGCACCCGCCGCCTGCAAGAGCAACTGGCGGAGTGGTCCAAGCGTGCCGAAAAGGTGAATCAGGGCGACGCGAGGGGGGCGAGTCCCGTCTCCGAAAAGGCCAAGGCCCTAAGGGATCAACTGGATTCCATCGAAAAGGCCTTGATCCAGACCAAGGACAAGACCCCCTTCGACCGGCTGCGCTTCCCCAACCGCCTGAACGCCAAGCTGGGGGGGCTGGTGGCCGTGGTCGGCATTGCCGACGCGGCGCCGCCCAAGCAGGCCTACGAGGTCTTCGACGACATCTGCGCCCAGATCGACGTTCAGATCGCCCGGCTGAAGGAGCTGTGCCTGGGTGAGGCGGCATCCTTCAACCAACTGGCCCGCGACGCGGGATTCGCGCCCCTGGATATTGATTAGGCCCCCTGGCGCCAGCCAGGGGGGTCCCGCTAAGCTGCGAATGCGGCGGCAGCAATCATCTCCGGTGTTCGATCTCAAACAGGTCCGGGCGTATCCAGAGCAGTTTGTACGCTGAAGGTGCTTCAAAAAAGCGCCGCGAGACACTGTGGGTGCCATCCGCGCACTTCTTCCATCCACGATGCTCGCAATGACCACACATTGCTTCACACACCCACAACCACCCTAATAATGTAAAGCAGTCTCAGAACCGGGAGAGTCGATCGAGCATGCGATCAACTAGGCTCTTGGCAGCCACTTGGTTCACAGAACACGTGTAAATGAGGTCAAAGACTTCCTTGTAGGTCACCCTTTTGTGTGATGGAAGGTTTTCGAGGGTCTCGCCATCAAGCTTAGTCGTGTGAGCATCCACTGCCTTTTCAATCGAGGCAAGTCGCCCCCTGAGAGCGCCGCGATCGTCATCCTCGAATAGCCCAAAATCCGCCGCCTTTCTCATCTCGGACAAATGAGCGCCGATCTCGGCTTTGATGGACTTCGCGTATCGCTCCGAAACGGCGCCTTGTTTGATTACGTCCAGCTTCTCGTAAATCTTGTCAGCGCTGAGCTCGAATGTCTTGAGACGGTTTCGCTTTTGAGAAGAAACACGGCATTCACGCGCGATCTCAGAACCCACGGGGCGCAAATGCGCAATGATGTTGTCCAAGTGTACATTGCTTTCGAACTCATCCCGTCGTCCGTTCGGCACGACCCGCGCATCTAGGATGTGAATCTCTCCAATCGCCCAGGAACAGAAACGATCCTCGGGAAATATCTCGTGAAAAAGACGATCATGGCCGACCTGGATGTTACCCACACGAGCGCGGAGACCGCGAACACCCTGAGAGACCGGGATAGCACCTTGATAGTCATGGTTGACTAGCCACACTACGGCAGCGATATCGCCATCGATACTCTCGATCTTGAATGACTTAAAATTACGCAACGCCGCCTTCTTTGTGTCCGAATATACAACCTCATCGCGGTATGGGCGATAGACTAGCTCTTCCGCGCCATTAATGTGAATGTTGTAGGTCTTGCCAGCTCGGCCGTGAGGCGCGAGCAGCGCCGCTATCTCGCGGCCAAACGAAAACTCGGGCGAGAACGGACACGGACAAACCTGACTGATGAAGGATTCGATCTCCATTTCATTCAGGAACCGGTCATTGGCAATCCGGCGCGGCTTGACGAGCTCGACCTCAAAGAAATGACCAGGATAGTACTCGGGATTGAGCCACTTCAATGTGACGGCCTCCCTCACAATCGTCTGTAGGTCCGTAGCTCTGTCAGTTGACGCTAGCATCCGCTTAACTACGCGACCGTCCCACATCGCCTCCATGACCCTTGCATCACCCTTGGTCCTGGAGCGAAAAAGTAGCTGTTGCACATAGCCCAGCCCCGAAAGGCGCCCGACACCGCGTAAACCCCGCGCATCCGTACCTCGTTTTTCGCTCGCCCCAAAGGAAAGCATACGCGTAGGAAAATCCTTGTTTGAAAGACCCCTTCCATTGTCCCGGATCACAACCCGACGGTCGATATGATCGAGATTGATCTCGATCAGCCCGTCATTGATGGAAGGCAATAGGCCTAAATCCACAGCATCATCAATGGCGTCGGTGGCGTTTTGCACATACTCCCGGAAAATCGAAAGCGGATTGACATACATGGAGCTGCTCAAGATCTCCAGTATGTCCTTGCCTACGAAAATGTCAGGCTCTTCAACGCTCTCAACGCTGGCCCTTTTGGCCTCGATCATCCTCTCGACCCACAACCTTTCTTACAAATAGACTTGCGTGTTGCTTATTGGCTGCTGCTCTGCCTTGGAACCCGGCTGCACATCCTGATCCGTGAGCGCCGCATCTTCCACGCGTTCATCTTCAGGCACTAGATAAGCATTGATATTCTCGACTCGCCGACGTTTCTGTGCCTCCCAAACCCGCGCCTCATCGGCTCTGGATATTGGTACGAAGTATCGCGCGGCCTCCCGCAACTTGCGGGCGGTAAGCAAACCCAGGTGATGCGCATAGTCATTTTTCTCGCGGCTGCACAGATATTCGAGGAGCTCAGTGCGCTCATCACCTGATAGCGCCGCCATTGCGGCCTGGAAAGAGTCGAACTCAGCCCGGCCATCGAACTGCTCGTACCAGTTGCGGTTGAAGATATAGTGGTGCGGTCGGAACAGAATCCCCTTGAATTCCTCGTAAGTGTCGCCGAAGGCCTTCCTGAAGAAATCAGGTGCACCGCTAACAATCCCGTGTGTCGCCTGGAGGATCACCTGCATCGATCGGAGATAATAGGAATTCCAGTTCTTTCCCACATGGCCTCTGTCCTTTCGCGTGACCGGCTGATAGCGCATCGGGAAAGAGAAGATGCGAATCCCAAGTTCCTCATTTAGGGTGACATTGAGACGCATCCGCTCAAAGAGGTCACTCGGGCTGTCATGAAAGTTATAGAGCATGTAGTTAGATAGCTCTGTAATCCCGGCCTCGGAAGCAAATCGGATCGCCTGTACATAGGGCTTCCTGACGCCGAGATGGTCGAAGGCAATCCGCAATGGCTTCAACGCAATGCGCGAAAGCTGTTGCAAGTACATCGGATGTTTGCAGAGAATGCGGGCATCGACACCTTGATTAAAGTCCACCCGGCGTTGCAGCTCGTACTGTCCGCGATTGAGCGTCGCCCCGCGCTCAAAGCCAAGATCAATGATTTCTGTGATGATGTCCTTGAAGTTGGTGGAAGCGACGACATTGTTATCCATCAGGATCAGGTCGCGCTTCTCACCGTAGAGACGATTGACTCCCTCAATGACCTCGCTCAGCGAGTTTGTGTCGCGCTGACCACCTTCAAGTTTCGGGACACCGCAGAATGCACATTTTCTAACGCAGCCGCGTGAGGCGTAGGTGAAATAGGCATCCGTTACAGGGTACTCATATTCGATGTGGTCCAAAATGCTGTAATCGGGCACCAAGTCCTCGATGGGCTTGCCGCTAACATCATCCGCGTAGAGCTCTTCTTCGAATGGGTCGAGCCCAAGAGAGATGGCTGGCGCGTCACCTAGCAATCCCTTGATGAAACGCACGCCGCGCCACTTCGGCTCCTGAAGATACATTTCATGCATCAGCGAGGCTGCAATCCCGCCGACAAAGACGCGGTGCGCCTGGCCGCCAACCAAGTCAAGCGCATAGTCGATGTTGCGTGCCGTACGCTCCCACTCGAACGAGAACAGGGTGGTAATATAGACACGGTCCCAGGCCGTCTCGTAGGCAGAAGGGTCCTCGCCCTTAACAAAGCGAACATTGTCCTTCTTGCCGGTCAGTCCGTGATACTGGGCGATCTTCATCAGGCCTAGTGGCGGGTACTTGTTCCGGTAGCCTGGTTCGAGTAGAAGGATGTTCTTGTTGGCCATGATCTGTCTCGAATCGCGTCCTGTACACCCTGCCTAAAGAGACAAAGTTAGTCGGTCTAGCTTCTGCCCGGCTTTGAATCCACTCCACAAACAGCGCTGGCACCAGCTACCCAACCGCCTGATTTTGCAAGATATCCTAAGGGAAATACGCCTCGACCTTATCGTAAATTTCTTTAACTTTAGCGACTTGGACTGTGTTCAGAACGCCTTGCTCGGGATGAGAGACTTTATTGCGAACGTCGTTGAGGTCCTTAATCCACTTCGTATTTGCTTTTTTGGCTTCTTTGTCATTGGCGTCAAGTGAAATTACGTATTTGACCAAGTCCCAATTCTGAATGCAGATGTCGACATAGTTCAGCAGGTAAAGCTGACCTTCTTCCTCGCCTTCACGATTTTTAGCCTCCCATCTGCCACTGCAGTCTATGCGAATTTTGGATGGCACCCCCCGGACCCACCAAGCCTTGTCTTTCGTTCCGTATTCCTTTTTCAACACGTCAATGACGTAGTCAAAAATTCTCTTCTGAATCCGGAGAACCTTCGTTCGTGTTTCCTCGGTGCCTTTCTCATCAAGAGAGTCCAGATATTCCTGCAATCCTGCTGGTTTGAAATTAGGATGCTTGTTCTGGATCTGGGCTTCCATGCCGTAGGCTTGTTGCCGAACGGCTGTCAGCGACGAGCCGATGCGACGGAAGGCTTGGACTTCTTGGCCTGAGGCACTCTTGTAATAGTCGATCAGCACCTGAAGATATGGCTTGATTGCAGTGATGGTCTCATCGGCATTGGAGAGGTAAAGGTCCGCACCCTCCTGCTGCCGGATATGGTCAGCAAGGTCTTTGATTACGTGAAACAGAGCCCGGATGCCGTTATTCGTGCACAGATATCCTCCGGAACCATCGCCGAGCTTCCAGTGGTTCGTGAGCTCGGTCGCGAACATCGAGAGGCACTCCGAAAGTACCGCTAGGCCCTTCTTGAGGTTCGCGTCATAGTCATCCGCCCTGCCCGTGGACAGCGGACCCGGCGCAATCTCACGCTTGCTTAACGTTCCTAATAGCTTGGCAACGCTGAGACCGTCTCGGATTGAGGTCTGCGTCAAGCAGCGATACGGATTCTTTTTCTTACCAGTGACGACCATGCGGTCGTGAAGCGGCGAGGTCTTCTCGCTGTTAAGTCGTGAGGCAATACGCGAGAGTAGGGCCTGGAACGCTTCTTCAGGGTCGGACGAGCGCCAATGAAGGTCGGCGTAAAGCTCAACCAACAGGCCCGTGCTCACCTTGACCTGCTTGCTGTTGATATCGATGAAGAGGTTCATCTCTTTTTCGGCAGGGAGGTTCTCATAAGCAAGCACGGGCAAGGCCGATGAATCCTGATTGAAGCCATCTTTCCCACGCGCATAGGCGTAGCCGTAGAGCCTATGTTGGCCATCAATGATCCAGGCGGAAGCATATATCGGTGGCAGATCAAGTGTACCCAAGGCCTCTTCACCATACTTATATTTCACATCGAACCTCAGCTTGTTCCTCCTGCTAGTCTTCAGGTTGACAACGATGTTCGTCGGAAACTTGCCACCGCCATTGATGTACTCAGCAATCCTCTTCAGACGGCGCGGCTGGAGCATGCGCTGGTAGGTTTCCAAGTTCTCGATGTCCCGGCTTGCCTTGTGGCCGACGTAGGCGATCTTCAAAAGCTCATCGGGGCGGATGAGGAAAGTGTAGAACGTCTCACCACCCATATTGCCTCGGGTGGCTACAACTTCCTTGGCTAGGCCTTCAATCTTCTGTCCTTCAAACATATGCGCCAAAAACTGGTAGCGCGCCGCGTGCTTAAGGTTCTGCACGAGTTTCGCATAGTAGTTGAGTTCGCCGCCTGTGATCACCGCAATCTGCGCTTGTTTGCACTTGGCAAGGTCCGCATCTCCCCATGAGATGTTTCTTGTAGCGATGACATGTTTGACTTTGAGATTGACCTGCCGATCGTAGGCTTTGCGGATCGAATTGAGTATGTTTTCGCGGTTAGCCCTGATCTTCTGAATCAGTTCGTCCATGCTCTTCTTGCCCGGCGTGTTGCGTCGCGTGCACTCGACGATGATTACGGTCTCATCGTCTTTGGCGAATGCATCGATCTGGCGGGGTGGCAGTCCATCCCCGACGGCGACCGTGAACTGCCGCCCTTTACTCATCTCTTTGAAGCCCATCTGAGCGAGAATGCTCCAGACTTCGTCTTCAAGCTGCTCGTCACTAGGCTTTGCCTTTGCCATCCGCGTTGACTTAACGTATTTCTTGAACGTCCGCCAACCTTCAGCCTCTGCTAGCCTGACCTTTGCAGCTATGAGCTTCTTCGACGAACCCGAGACAGACTTGTACACATCCTTCTTTTTCCTACGTTTGAGCTCTGCAGTGATCTCATCGCCTGAGACAAGGGGTCCTAGGAATTGGTCGGTCATGCCACAGATCGCTCCTGATTCAAAAAGTGGTTGAGAGAAGGACCAAGCTGGCCAAGAGAAGCTACTAGTGTCCTGACATCTATTTAATATTTAATAATAATGATTCGATGCTATAGTATGGGGCATGGCCCGTCCGATTACAGTCCTCAAGCTCACAGCCGGTGAACGTCGAGAGTTACAGCGCCGGGTTAGTTCCAGCACGAGTTCGAAGCGCGATAGCTTGCGCGCCGAGATTGTCCTGCTCCGGAGCGAAGGGGTCAAGGTCGAGGAAGTGGCTCAACGATTGAACGTCAGCTTGCCGTGCGTCAGCAAGTGGTCGAGGCGCTTCCAGCAGGCCGGCCTGGACGGCTTGAACGACAAAGCGGGACGAGGGCGCAAGCCGCGGGTGCCCATGGAGACAGTCGAACAAATCATCGTGAAAGTGACCCAGCCGCCACCGGGACGGACGCGATGGAGTTTGCGCAGCATGGCGAAGGAAGTCGGCGTTTCGCGCCACACGGTCCACACGATCTGGAAGCGTAACGACTTGAAGCCTCATCGCACGCGGACATTCAAGCTGTCGAAAGATCCGAAGTTCGAGCAGAAATTCTGGGATGTCATCGGTCTCTACCTGGATCCTCCCGAGAAAGCACTTGTGCTCTGCTGTGACGAGAAAACCCAGTGTCAGGCTCTGGAACGCAGTCAGCCGGGATTGCCCTTAGGAATCGGCCACATTCGCACCCGAACTCATGACTACAAGCGACACGGCACCATCACCTTGTTTGCGGCTCTCAACTACCTGGACGGCAAGCTGATTTCCCGGACTGAACAGCGGCACACCCATGTGGAGTGGTTGCGTTTCCTCAAGCAGATCGAACGGGAAACACCCAAGTCGCTGGCCATTCACCTCATTGTCGACAACTACAGTACTCATAAGCATGAACATGTCCGCCGTTGGGTCGACCGTCATCCACGCATCCACTGCCACTTCACGCCGACCGGGAGCTCCTGGCTGAATCTTGTCGAACGCTTCTTCGCCGATCTTACCAGCGATGTGATTCGCGACGGCAGCTTTCGCAGCGTCCCCGAACTGGTTCGCGCCATCGAATCCTATCTGGCCGACCGCAACGCGGATCCTCAACGCTACACATGGCATACAAAAGGCGAAGCCATCCTCGCCAAGATTCAACGAGCCAAAGAGGCTTTGGCCATCGTTAATTAATTAAACCCATTTCAATGTCAGGACACTAGCGCAGAGATTGGGCGCTGTTTATTGGTACGCGGGCTGTCCCCTCAAGCCAAGTCTGGCAGCAAGGTCTTCAGGCTACCTATCTTGGTACTTTTCGTTCTGGTCGATGGGCAAGTGTACACGTTGCTGGATAATCAATGGCCGTATCTTGCTCGGTTTGTCCACTATTGGCACGTCTGTACCCAAGTATGACAGGCCGTATGCGACCAACAGGAACGTGGCGTCCTCACGGAACGGCTGCAGCTGTCCGTTGTCAGGCCAATCGTACAAATCGTCTGGAAAGCCAGCGTTGCCAATATCGCGGTCAGTGAGTCGTCCCGGCCAGACGGATTTACGCAAGGATTGTGCAACGAGATCGACCTTGCTTCCGCCCCCAAGTACAAAGAGCCTGTATTTGTACCAGGAGCTCTCGCGCATCTCCTTAACGTATGCGTCGCGCCAAGTGCGGCAGTAGGTGTCGAAGATCTGTGTGCACACCGACTGGACACACTCATGTCCCGCCACCCCATGCCTCTTGATAATTGTATCCTCGTTGCCGCGCAGGAAAGCAGGCGAAACAGCACCACCGCGTATCTCCGCCAAACACTCGTCGAGCGCATCCATTGCTGGAGGGGATGAACGTGCACTGTAGAAGCCGAGCGCGTCCTTCACCCATGCATTTCCCTCATGGCGCGACCGAAGGCGAAAGAAGCTGACGTCGGTCGTTCCGGCGCCGACATCGACACACCCGTAGAGGCCCTCAGGAACAAGAGGCGACCTAAAAATCCACAGAAGCCCAGCCTCTGCCTCAGACCGAATCCAATTACGAGTAGAAGACACTGGTCGGTCGGTTGTTCGACTTCGCGCTGAAGCGATCAACGCCCGGGCTCGATCGATGTCGATGCCGTCGGCGAATGATGGCTGTTCTTTTTCAGCCTTCCATATGTCGAACGCAACCCGTGCAATTGTTAGAAACCGGTTCCGCAAGGGACCCTGGTCCAACACGCTCATGGGCACCCCCATTGACATCGACATACGCGGCGTCGCAGGCGGAGACAGTGCACTGCAATAAGCCTGGGCACAACTACGCCCCACCTGCAATAGGTAGGTAACCACGAGAATAGAGACATCTTCTGCGCTCAAGCGGAGATTGTGGTCCAAGCCGCCAAAGATTGAAGGGAACGCAGCGCGCATCTTAGGAGACCTGATAACGTGGGTTTCTGCTTGAGGTGTCCTAAGCTGTCCGCTCCAGCCGAAGTGCAATCGGTTACCCTCGACGGTCACACTCGACGGAATGCGGTAATTCTCGCCGGCATTGAAAGTGTCTCCTGGACGGACAACCAAACATCGGTCAGTGGGTGCCTGATAGTCGCGCAGAACGAGCTTCGACCAGCAGGTGCCAAAATCTACTCCGAGGTGAACATGTCGCGGTGGTGGGGAATCGCCCCGGGCTTGGGGCATGGACGTACCCACACCCATCGTAGACGGAGTTTCTAGAACGCTGCGGCTCGTGCGCAGTTTCCGCAATCCAGACCGCAGCCAATCAACCAGAGTCACATCGCTGCTCCAGATTCAAGCCCCCGGCCTGCAATGGAAACCAGCGCGACCGCAACCTCGCGATCTTCGACACTAATGGTAGCCTGTTCACCGGACTCGCTGAGAAAAGCCTCAAGCCGACGCTTCTCCTGACGAAGTCTGGCCTTTGCCATGCGCACTGCGAACGCATCTGCCCGGCGAATCTTTAGCAACTCAAGCCGGAGTCTGGCTGCCCTGACTTTCGCGTCGAGCGTGGCTTGCTGGGTGGCACGGCGTCGTGCTGCCCTTGCAGCCTGCAGGGTAGTTTCCCGTGATTTCATTTCGGCTCGAATACGGCCAAGATGATTCTTGACGTTGAGAATTCCCTGTTCAATTCTCGCTTGGCTTGCGATGGGAACGCCCTCTGCACTTTCAGCCATGTCCAGCAAGAGGATGAACATGTGACGGCTAGTGTGGGGCTCCATCGACTGGTTTTCCTTGAGGTCCCAGAAAATGGGCACAATCTCGGTCCTAGCGCGGTTTCCGGAAATGGTGAACTCCAGGACGGCCAACAGGAAATCGCCTCCTCTCACGTTCGCTCCTGCTGGAAGCCGAAGATGATACGTTCGGTGCAGTTGTTCAGCGTCATCCTCGAGTAACGCACATGCCAAGCGCACAAAAACGTGGTGAATCGAAATTAGTTCGCTTTGAGGTCGTCGCAGGAAAGCATCCGCATTAAATGTCACGGGGAAGCCGCCTCGTTGGACACGAGAGGCTATCCGACGAAGGTCGGCGGAGATGTCTAGTTTTTGGAACATATCCGTGGCAAAGCGTGCATCTAGTGCAATATCCGTGACCGTTTCGAGGGTTTCTTCCGGAAATACGCTTCCGGGATAGCGTTGAGCGATGAATTTGGAAAGAAACTGGTGCAACTCTTTCGGCGTAGGCACCCTTCGTTCCCCAATTAGGCTTTGAATTTCATCAAGAAACGCTTGGTCGCCCGCGATGAGTTGATCGGCCTCCTGTTGCAGGACATCTCCCTCCCGCTGCTCGCGCAGGAATGCGTCAGCTGCCAAGTCCGCCTGTGTCTGCTGCTCTTCGGGGGTCAGCTCGTTGCGTAGCGCCTTAATGGCCAGCTGCTCGATCTTTTCTCCGAGGATTGGCTCGATTTCGCCGATGGTTTCCTGGAAGATGCCGATGCGTTCGTACAATCGGTAGAGAATCCGGTCCTCTATGGTGTTGCTCAGCACCAAACTTAAGATCGTGAGGACCCCCGATTCCTGTCCCAGCCGGTCGATGCGGCCGATGCGTTGCTCGACAATCATGGGGTTCCAGGGCAGGTCGTAATTGATGACCACGGAGGCTTGCTGAAGATCGAGACCCTCGCTGCCGACCTCAGACGACAAGAGGACTCGGACATCGGTGTCCTGCAGGAACTCGTCAATCAGTTGCTCGCGTTCCGAAATGGAGACACGACCGTGGATCATCCTCGTCTCCACGTCAATCTCCGCCAGTCGTCGAGAGAGGTGGACCAAAGTGCCTGGAAAGAATGAAAAGATGATAACCTTGCGCAGAGGTCTTTGGACGCGGTTGTCGTCGCGCCATAGCTCCTCCAGGGCCTTGCTCAGCCTGGCGAACTTGGTGTCGACCAGAAGTTCCGTCTCCAGGTCATTCCTCAGTCCTTTCCAGAACTCGGCCAGCTGCCTGCTTGGTACAGGAACGTTGTTATCCTCGGCCAAGTCCTCGTCGCTGTTACGGGACAGTGCATCAAACCTCTGACTGAATTCTGTCCTGAAGTGGTCGAGCGCGGCAGGCAGGCAACTTGCGGCGCGGCGCACGGCCATCATGGCCGCCATCATGGCACCCCACCCTTGGGACGGGTTGGCAAACAAGACAACCTTTCCGATCGCCTCGTATACACGGCGTTCCTCCGGAGTAAACTCCACCATACAGGCTTTCGCCCGGCGGACGGGCCTATCTGGTATGACCTCGACTTTCCTCGTGCGCGACAGAACCTGCGACGTCAGGCTCAGTTCCGACATGTCGCGCTGGAGGTCAACGAGGGCACTGCGATCCTTCAAAGTCGCGGGATCCAAGCGGTCAATTAAGGAGGCGAAGAAATCACTCTTCGTCAGTTCCGCAGTCATATCCTGATCGCGCAAGCTGTTTAGACGTTCTCGAACCACGTCAATCCTCGGGGGATTCTCACGAATTGCCGCAAGTGCCTGCACGACGGGACGGTTCGCTTGGAGTTGCGCGTCAAACACGTCGTACCTAGTGAACGTCACTGGATCGAGCAGTTGCAGCAGTTGAAACAGGTTCTCCCGGCTGGTTTGAATTGGCGTCGCGGTGAGCAGTACCATCGCATCCGCATTTGACAAAGCCCTCGCCAGTGCATGTTGATGGGTCTGGCTGTTGCGCACCTTGTGCGCTTCGTCCAATATCACTAAATCGATCGGTGGCTCCAGCTCTTCCAGTGCTTCCGTGATGTCTGGACGACGCAGTGACTCGTAGGATGCGATCCACGCAAAGGAGGGCAGATCGGCACCGCGACGAACGGGTTCGATGAGCCGGGTCCTAACCTCCTGCGCAGAGACAACCTCAAAAGTTTCGTCGAACCGCCGTTCAAACTCCGTCTTCCACTTTGTCCTTAGCCGGGCGGGGACAACCACCACGACCCGCTCAAGGCCGTGGCGTGCCTTCAATTCCTTTAGGATATAACCTGCCTCGATGGTCTTGCCGAGGCCGACGTCGTCAGCGATCAGGATGCGCTGATTCGGGTTATCAAGGAACTTGAGAAGTGGCTTAAATTGATACGGAAAGAGTTTTGCCCGCGCAGAACCAAAGGTGGTTGCGACCCTGCTCGGCGGGCGTCTTAGGCGTTCAAATGTGAGCAGCTTCTGGAATGTCTCGCTGCCCTCGAACCGGCCATTGAGCAGATCTAACCAAGGATCAGTATCGTCCGGCAGCAGTTCAAGATCCTGTTCTGGCACCGTCCTCGTTTGAGTACCGAACTGAACCCTGTAAAGCCGCTCGCAAAGCTGCTCATTGGGCACAATGTCACGAACCACTCCGACTTGATCTGGCGCAGCACACCGGCGCACGATGCTTCTAACTGGAAACGGAGGTTGATCGGTCATTGGTCACGCAAAACTGGGGATGATTCAGCCCGAATTCGCCACAAGATCGCCAACCCATGGCCATACCAGGTTGCCTCGCAAGAACGGTTACTCTCTATGGTCACTCTTTCGAGCCCACCAAGGTGTACCGGAAACTGGATCAGGGGCGGTTCATGCGGTCGTTGGGTTTTTATATAGTGGACTATAAGCCTATCGGGCGCAATATTGGTATTCAGGCTTGAGCAGCAGGGTGTTCATATCGTCGAAAGACCAACAAACCTACAAACTCCTCTATGGGCTCCGGTGCGGGAATTGTGGTGCGTGTCTGCATGTTTCGAGTCTGCCTCGACCCGGTCTGGACCACATGCTCCAAAGCTGCCTCAATCACCTCACGGGGATGATCGGGCGTCTCCGCTGACCGGTCCGGGAAGCTGGAGCGGAAACCGTGCGGAGCGGCCGCGATTCCGTGCGCGCGCAACGGGCAGCACAACTGCTTGTCATCGAGCGGCTTCCCATGCCCAAGGGTGAACACGGGGGGACCGGCTCTCTCTCCGAGTGTCCCTGCCGCATCGAGAATCTCCAAGGCAGGGGTACTCAGCGGCACCCGATGCTGCCGGTTTGCCTTGGTCCGCTTGGCCGGGACAGTCCACACACCCCCATGCCTATCGATCTCCCCCACTTGGCCCACCGCACCGCGCCCCACCTGGACGCCGTCATCACCAGGCACTCGGTCGCCGGCCGGGTGGCCGCAGGTGCCGTCGATGCCCGTACTTTCCGGATGGCTGCAGTCACTTGCCGATGGAGCAATGCCTGCAGGTGCTCGACAACGATATGTTGGGGTCCGAGGATCGGGCCGATCCGATCACAGGGGTGTCTATCCTGAACTGCATAGCTACGGCCCCTTCCAATACCGCCAGCATGCGTAGCCGCATGCACCGGGTCGTCTCTGCCTTCCTGTGGCAGATGGGTATGAGGATCTCCAGCAGGTCGGCACTCTTGACCTCAGAGACCGGCATCCTGCCGATGCGAGGGAAGACGCACCGCCTCAGGCCTGATATCCACTCGCGGGGGTGTTTGGGATTGTGCCATCCGAGTTGCTTTTGTTGTGGCACAAGCGTGGCGGCTTCGGCGAAGGTGGGGATGCCAGGGTGCTGAGCTTAGCGGCAAGCGGCTCCCCACTTTGGCGCGCGAACATGCGGTTGGCAATTGCTTTCTCCCAGGCCTCGACCTGCGGGACCAGGGCGAGGCTGCCGAGTCCAAACTCACGGCGGCGGACGCTTGGCCAGATTTCAAGCATCGGTCGGTCTATAGCTCAGGCAGTCACCGGCCCCGGGTTGACTCCTTGTCGGGGCAGGAAGGGGTGGGCGGCCACTTGGCCTTGGAAGGATTGAGCCCAGCGTCCGGGAATGGCCAGACCGCAACTCGGGCATTCCCCCTGCGGCGTCAGGTGGTACCCCATGATCAGGTAGCCGAACCGCTCGATCAGCAGGGTGCGGCAATCGGGGCAGCGGGTATTCTCCAGATCCCCCACCCGGCCGGGCCGGTTGCCGGCATAGACGTAGCGCAATCCCTCCTGCCGGCCAATCTCGGCTGCCGCCACCAGCATCTCGGCGCTGGTATTGTCGGGATCGGTCATCTTGTAGTCCTGGTGAAAGGCGGTCACATGCCAGGGAATATCGGGAGACACGCCCGCCAGAAAGGCCGCCAGCCGCCGGACTTCATCCTCTGAATCGTTGAAGCCCGGAATCAGCAGCGTCACGATCTCCAGCCAGAATCCCTGTCGGAAAAGACTGGAGATGGTCTCCAGGATCGGCTGCAGCCGCCCCCCCAGTCTGCGGTATTGGCGGTCGCGGAAGCTCTTCAGATCCACCTTGTAGAGGTCCACCCACGGTCTCAGGTATTGCAGCACCTCCGGAGTGCCGTTGCCGTTGGAGACGAACCCGGTGATCAGACCCTCCTTGCGGGCCTCCCGGAACACGGCCACCGCCCATTCGCTGGTGATCAGGGGCTCGTTGTAGGTGCTCACCATCACCCGGGCTCGCTGCCTCACGGCCGCCCGGGCCAGCGCCTGGGGCGTCGTTCTGCGGGCGGGCGCCACCGCCGCCGGGTCTCGCAAGGCCTGAGAGGTCACCCAGTTCTGACAGTAGGCGCAGTGCAGATCGCAGCCCAGCATGCCGAAGCTGTAGGCCAGCGCCCCGGGGTAGGCGTGAAAGAAGGGCTTCTTTTCGATGGGGTCGCACTGCACCCCTCCGGTGTATCCCCAGGGAACCATCAACTTGCCACCCCGGTTGAAGCGAACCCGGCAGACACCCGGGCGGCCCTCGGGAATGGGACAACAGTGGCCGCAGGCGAAGCAGCGGATGCGTTTCTCATCCAGCCGCTCCCAGAGTTCACCCTCCTTCACCTTTTGCTTCAGGACGTTCTGTAAGGTTGACATACGGAATGCTCACCCATTATAGGGACCATGGTCCACTTGAAGGCCTCGGCAGGATTCCACGGCGCAGACTCCCGGGAGGTGTTTGTATGCGAGCCCGACTGATTCTCTTCATTGCTCTGCTGCTGGGAACACCCGCTTCGGTTCTCAGCGAGAAGACATTTACATTCGCCGTGATTGGCGACAGCGGTACGGGGGGCAACCACCAAAAGCTGATCGCCGGTCAGATGCTGGCCTTCCACCAGAACCATTCCTGGAAGTTCATTCTCATGTTGGGTGACAACATTTACGAGGGTGGAGACCCGAAAGATTTCGACAAGAAGTTCAAAAACATCTACAAGAAACTCAACGTCCCATTTCATGCGACCCTCGGCAACCACGATCGGAGGACGGCCCGGGGTCAGTCGCAAGTTGAGGATGATGCATTCGGCTACGTGGGGAAACAGGACGAGTATGAGTTTCATGAGGGTCCCCAAATTGGTGGAAAGCGACTGGCACGCTTCATCTGTTTGAACTCCGGCGCCTGGAAGGAAAAGGAGGATTTGTCCAGGCGGGAGAAGTCCCTTGACAAATGGCTTTCGAAATCGCCGGACTACCATTGGAACTTTGTGTTCTTCCACCATCCGATTTACTCATTTGTCGAATCCAAGTCCCGGCTCGGATGGTTGATTGGCCGTTGGGGACACGGGTCAAACATGAATTTGCGGAAAATCTGGGAGCAAAGTTTCATAGACGGAGGTATAGACATCGTTCTTTCAGGGCATGACCACTTCTATCAAAAGATAAGAAAACAGAAGGGTGGAATTCACTACTTCGTGTCCGGCGGCGCCGGCAAGATACGAAAGGGTATCAAGAAGAATCACCCCGAGGTCGAGTTTGGAAAAGTAACCTATCACTTCCTGCACTTCGAGGTCAGTGAGAAAGAAGTGCGATTCGCCGCTGTGGACGAGGATGGGAACATCTTCCACCGGGGCTGCATAAGAAAAGACGAAAGGGAATGTTCAGCACAATCCCAAGAAGAGAAGGGGGACCTTGTTGAATAACCGGAATAACTTTGCTCCGCCTCTGCGTGGTGGCAGCCCCGGCGGCGGAGCGGATTCATCGCCGTGAGGTCTTCGCCACCGCTCGGAGAGGGCTCTGCTTTACCGCTCTGGTCACTCAGGAACAGGTAGGTCATTGGTCGCCTCCAAACCCAAGTCCCCTCCCATTGAGCCATACTGGCGGACTGGCCGTCGATCATTCGAAACTCTCGGAGTCGGCGGTGCTTTCTCCCAGGGGGGCCGGCCGGGAGGGGCCCCGATCGGCGGGGGGCTTGGCCGGCTGGGGTCGAATCTCCGGTTTCGGAGCGGCAGGAGCTACCTTTGTCAGGGCAGCAGGCTCAACCTTTCCGGCGGCCAAGCCCTTTTCCTCCATGACTTCGCGGATCATGGCCTTGATCTCGTGGGAATCGGCGCCGGCCGAGCGGGTGGCGAAGGCCTTGCTGGCCTCTCCGAAGTAGAGGGAACGGTGGGGGAAGGGAATCTCGATGCTCAACTCGTCGAACTTCTTCTTGATGCGCCGATTCATCTCCCGGCCGACCCTCCACTGCTTGATGGGTGCGGTCTTGATGCGAGCTTTGATCATGACGGCGGAATCGGCGAACTCATCCACCCCCATCACCTCCAGTGGGGACAGAATGATCGATCGATAGGTTTCCTCCTGCATCATTTCGTCGGCCAACTCCTTGACCACCGCCGAGACGTGGTCGGTATCCTCCTTGTAGGCCACCCCGATGTTGAAGACATAGTAGGAATATTCCTGGGTCATGTTGGACAGGGTGTTGATGGTGCCGTTGGGAAAGATGTGGACGGTGCCGTCCAGGCTTCGCAGCACGGTGGTCCTCAGGTTGATCTGCTCCACCAACCCCCCGGTGCCGTTGATGATGGCCACGTCGTTGACCCGCACCTGGTTCTCGAGCAGCATGAAGAGGCCTGAAATCACGTCCCGCACCAGGTTCTGGGCCCCGAAGCCCACGGCCAGCCCGGCCACGCCGGCGCCGGCCAGCAGCGGCCCCACGTTGAAGCCCGCTTCCTCCAGGGCCATCATGAAGACCACCACCCAGATCAGCACCACCACCGTCTTGCGGAAAATGCCCCCCAGCGTGGCCGCCCGTTTCTCCAGCTCGAGGTCCGGCTCGTGCCGGCGAGATTGCATGACCCTGACCAACCGCATCCTCACCCTGGGCACATAGCGATGGATCACGCGAGAGGCGATCCAGGCCATCAGAAGCAGCCCGGCAATCTTGAGGCTTACACCCGTATAGCGAGTCGCGTACTCGCCAATTTGGGTCCAATCGATCAAAAGAGCACCTCCTCGGTTTCTGTGTGGCGGTGGAAGCGGTGGCCGGAGCCGTCGCCGTCCGCCGGCCGGAACCCGCCAAAACGGATCCGCCCCGAGAACCGCGAGCGGTTCCGGCGCTCCCGATGCCGGCGCGGAACAGCCTGCCGATTAATCGTCTGCGCCGGAATCCTCTGCCGTCTCGTCGCCCAGCACGGCCAGCACTTCCTCGGCATCCGCAGCCTGGTCCTCGGGGACGTGGATTCTGGCTCCGAAGCCGTGGCGGCTGAGGCCCGCCCCGAAGGGGCCCAGCGGCAAGAGAGTCGAAGCTTCCTCGCCCTGCACCGTGTAGTCGATGCCGGCGTCATCCAGCACCGACTTGACCACCATCAGAAGAGAGACGTCGGTGGTCTCGAAAACCATCACCCAGCGCTGGGGTTCGGACTCTTGGTCGGTGGTCACCGGAGAATTCACCTGGTGGATTGGAACGTTGCCAGCCGCTTCCTGCCCTTATGCTAGAATGAATTTCTATACTAGGGGCAAATAGGCCCGAGTCCAACCGAAAAACCGGGAACTGGTTTGAGTCCGAGAGCCCTTCCCATCCTTGTCTTCATGTTGTCCGCCGGCCCGGCCCAGGGACTGGCGGCCGGCGCCCCGCCGGCTGAAAAAGCCCGGGCCGTCCTGCAGCAGCATTGCCTGTCCTGTCACGGGGAGACGCGCATCTCGGGCCTGGATCTCCGCCAACGGGAGTCTCTGCTCAAGGGAGGCGACAGCGGTCCCGCCATTGTTCCCGGGCACCCGGAAGAGAGCCTGCTTTACCAGGCCGTCCTCCAGACAGGAGAGCTGAAAATGCCGGTGGGCGGGGCTCTCTCGCCCGAGGAAGTGGAGGTCCTGAGAGAATGGATCCAGGCGGGTGCTCCCTGGGAAGAAGACCCTCATGGCTTAAACGGTATTTCCACCTGGTGGTCGTTTCAGGCTTTGGCCGACCCCAAGGCGCCCGGCGTGCGCAATCCGGGCTGGGTTCGCACTCCGGTGGATGCCTTCGTGCTGAGCAAGCTGGAGGAAAAGGGTCTGGACCCGGCGCCCCGTGCCGAGAAGCTGACGCTGCTGCGGCGGGCCAAGTTCGACTTGCACGGCCTGCCCCCCACCGAGGAGGAAATCGAGCAGTTTCTGAGGGACAGGGCTCCCGGCGCCTTCGCCCGGCTGGTGGACCGCCTGCTGGCCTCGCCACGCTACGGAGAACGCTGGGGCAGGCACTGGCTGGACATCGCCCGCTACGCCGATTCCAGCGGCCTGGATGAAGACATCACCATGCCCTATGCCTGGCGCTACCGGGACTACGTCGTCGACAGCTTCAATCGGGACCTTCCCTACGACCGCTTCGTTAAGGACCAGATTGCCGGAGACCTCTATCCCTCCAGCCGGCCTGGGCACCCCAACGTTCGCGCCCTGCTGGGGACCGGGTTTCTGGCGATCGGACCCCGCGCCATCGCCCAGCAGGACAAGACCAAGATGGTCTACGACCTGGTGGACGAGCAGATCGATACCCTCTCCAAGACCTTCCTGGGCCTGACTATCGCCTGCGCTCGCTGCCACGACCACAAGTTCGATCCGATTTCGACCAAAGACTACTACTCGCTGGCTTCCATCTTCGCCAGCACCCGCAGCTTCAGCGTCCTCAAGCCGTCCGACAAGAAGCCGCCCTTCGTGTCCAAGTTCTACTTCGAACCGCTGGTTCCCAAGGAAATCCACCAGCGCTACCAGGGCCACCAGGACAAGATCAAGGGGCGGGAGTCACTGATCGAGGCCCTGGTCCTGAAAGGGGTCGCCGGGAATCTCGAAGAAAAGCTCTACCCCCTTCTGGCCGAATACATGCTGGCGGCCCGGCGTGTTTACCGGCAGGGCGAGTCCCTGAAGCAGGTCGCGGAAGCGGAGGATCTGGACCCGAAACTGCTGCAGCGCTGGATCGACTACCTCCGCCCCGGCAACGCCTTTCGCCCCTACCTGGAGAAATGGCACCGGGCCGAGACCTCCGAGCTTGACCGGGTTGCGGAGGAATACCAGGATCTCTTCGACAGGTTGTCCGCGGAGTGGCACCAGCGGCTGCGGCAGTGGAAGCAGAAGGTGGAATTGGCCGTCGGGGAGGGCAAGGCCCCCTCCAAGAAACCGGCCTTCGAGGATGGGTTCATCACCGTGGAGGGGCGCTTCTTCAACTCGGTGACCAGTCCTCCTCCCAAGGCCGAGGGAACCAAGGCAGACAGCGGTCCCTTCGGGATTCAGGAAGAGGACCGGGAAAAGCTGCTGCCCAGGGCGGCCCAGGCCCGCATCGCCGAATTGAGAAAGGAAGTCGAGCTTCTGGAGGAGTCCTCGCCTCCGGAGCCGCCCCTGGCGTCCGCCGTGGCCGAGGGGGAACCCGTCGATCAGAAGGTGTTCGTCCGCGGCAGCTACCAGACTCCGGGTGAGCCGGTAGCCAAGCAGTTCCCGGTGGTGCTGGCCGGAAGCCGGCAGGCGCCGATCACCCAGGGCAGCGGGCGCAGGGAGCTGGCCGAGTGGCTGACCCAAGCGGACCATCCCCTGACCAGCAGGGTGATGGTCAACCGCATCTGGCAGTGGCACTTCGGCGAGGGCCTGGTGCGCACTCCCAACAACTTCGGCACCACCGGGGAAAAACCCACCCATCCGCGGCTGATGGATTACCTGGCGCGGCGATTGGTCGAGAGCGGATGGTCCATCAAGGCCATGCACCGGTTGCTGCTGCTATCCAACACCTACCAGCAGAGCAGCCAGGCTTCTCCCGGGACCAGGGAGTCGGACCTGGACAATCGGCTATGGTCCCGAGCGAGACGCCGCCGGCTCTCGGTGGAGGAAATGCGGGATTCCTTCCTGGCGCTGGACGGTTCCCTGGATCTGACTCTGGGCGGCACGCTGGCTTCCCGGAAGATGGACTACGCCCAGAAGGGGCCGGAACAGGCCTTTCATCCCAACGAAACCCGCCGGCGCAGCCTCTACGTTCCGGTCATTCGCAACAAGATTCCCGGCGTGATGAAGCTGTTCGACTTCGCCAACAGCTCCTCGAGCTCGGCCAGGCGCACCGAGAGCAACGTCGCCACCCAGGCGCTCTACATGATGAACAGCGAGAACGTGGCCGATCGCTCGCGCTCCCTGGCCAAGCATTTGACGGCGTCCGGTGAGGGGGAGGACTCCGGGCGTGTCCGCAGGGCCTATCTCATCACCCTGACCCGGCAGCCCACGCCCCGGGAGGTGGAGGAGTCCCTCTCCTACTTGCGGAACTATCCGGCGGGTTCCGGGAAGCACGGCGACTCCCGCCTGGACGCCTGGCAGAGCCTCTGCCGGATTCTGATGACCTCCAACGAGTTCAACTTTGTCAACTGAGGGAACCATGAATCTCCCATCCCGACCCATTTCCCGTCGGGCGATGCTGCGCCGAACGGCCTGCGGATTCGGAGCCCTGGGACTGCAGGCTCTGCTGGCGCAGGACAGCGGCCTGCTGGCCGACTCCGCGACTCGCAATCCACTCGCTCCCAAGCTTCCCCACTTCAGCCCCCGGGCCAAGCGGGTCATCTTCGTGTTCATGCACGGCGGCCCTTCCCAGGTCGACACCTTCGACCCCAAGCCCCGGCTGGAGAAGGACCACGGCAAACCCATCCCCTTCAAGCTGTCGCTCCAGTTCGCTCCCGAGGATCTGGGCGGACTCATGAAGTCGCCTTTTGCCTTCCACCGCTACGGTGAAAGCGGCATTCCGGTCAGCGATCTCTTTCGACAGGTGGGAGCCCACGCCGACGAGCTGTGCGTGATTCGCTCCATGGTGGGCGAGGGCGTGGACCATGGGGCGGCCCTGCTCCAGCTCAACACCGGAACGCTCAACTTCACCCTGCCCAGCATGGGTTCCTGGATCTTTTACGGCCTGGGAACCGAGAACCAGAACCTGCCCGGTTACATTGAAATCAAGCCCTCCTACTACCACGGCGGGGCCAGGAACTGGCATTCCGGCTTTCTGCCGGGCGCCTATCAGGGGACTCCCATCGGCAACGACACGGTCAAGGTGCCGGACATCCAGGACAACCCCATCGAGCACCTGACCAGCGGGAACCTGACCTCGGAGCAGCAGCGCTACGAGCTGGAGATGCTGCAGAAGATCAATCGGCGCAACGCCCTGGACAACGATTTCGATCCCAAGCTGGAGGCTCGCATTCAGTCATTCGAGCTGGCCTTCCGCATGCAGATGGACGCCCCGGAGATCCTGGATATCAAGGGGGAAACGGAAGCCACCCGCAAGCTCTACGGTCTGGACGACAAGCGCACCCATGACTATGGCTGGCAGTTGCTGCTGGCCCGCAGACTGGTGGAGAAAGGTGTGCGGGTGGTGCGCTGTTGGCACAGCTACAAGTGGGACCAGCATAGCGACCTGGCGCGGCTGCACGCCCAGAACGCCGGCGAGGTGGACAAGCCCATCGCGGGACTGTTGACCGACCTCAAGGCCCGCGGGCTGTTGCAGGATACGCTGGTGGTGTGGGGAGGAGAGTTCGGACGCACGCCCTTCGCCCAGCACGACGGCCGCGACCACAACCCCTACGGATACACCATGTGGATGGCCGGCGGCGGGGTCAAGCCGGGAAGCATCTACGGGGCCACCGACGAATTCGGCTATCACGCGGTGGAGGACCGCATGCACATCCACGACCTGCATGCCACCATCCTCCACCTGCTAGGCTTGGACCACGAGACCCTCACCTACCGCCACGGCGGCCGCGATTTCCGCCTGACCGACGTTCACGGCGTGGTCGCCAACAAAATCATGGCATGAGCCATGGGGCCAGCCGGTCCCGGCTCTCCCAATGTCGGCTCTCAATCCACGGAGGGGCAAAAAGATATCCACGAAGGGGCACGAAGGACGAGGAAGGGACACGAAGAAAAACTGCAAGGATAAATGAACTTCGTCGCCACCAAGCGGCGGCGGTCGAGGTCCGAAAGTTCCGACTGCTTTCAAGAAATATCCCCTGGGCGCAAGCCCGGGGGTTCCAGTCAGCCGCCAATGCGGCGGCAGCACTTAGCCGTGGGCGTAAGCCCATGGAAAACTCGGCGGCAAAGTTGAGCCGCGTAGGCGGCGACAGCAATCCTCCCTAGAGTTGGATCTCAAACAGGCCCGTGCGCGCCCAGCGCAGTCTACACCCTGAAGGCTCCCCCAAACGGGCTGCAAGATGCTGAAGACAAACAATTTCCCAACTCATACCCAGCCCCCGCTGAGAAATGCGGGCTAGGCTATCTCCGCACAGGTCATGACCGAAAGAGAGATCCTGATCAAGGCCGTCGATCGGGCCGTGGCCCAGGGGTGGCTGGGCATTCGGGACATGGGCTATCGCTACGACGGGGTGATCCTCCACCAGGGGACGGTCCGGGTCAACGCCTCCCGGCTCGACCGCAAGAGCTGGCTGTTCAACCACCCCGACCGCATTCTGCTTTCCGAAGAGTTCGCCGAGGCCTTTTTCGGCAGCGACCCGCACCAATGGGTGGCCCTGGTTCACTGCTCCCGGTGCCGGGTGGAGTTCGAGTCCACCGACACCGAATGCTGCTGGCAGTACCACCTGGACCAACTCCTGCTGTCGCCTCAACCCTTCAAATATCTGGAAAGTTTTCTCTGAGCTACCGTTTGGGTAGACCGGCGTCCTCCCCCCACCGCATCAGCCTTCGCCATTCGGCTCGGTGTGCAAGCCGAACATGGTGTGCGACTCCCCCTCAAGGGGGGAGTGATACTGCGGAGCCCGCAATCGAGCCGGAGGGGGGCCAACGCGGCGCCCCGTGAGTCCACCGCCGCGGCTGCGGCAGCGCGGGACCCAACACTCCCTGGCTATCCTACGGATTCCTGCGGTGTCTCGGACTGGCGGGACTTGTCCTGAAGGTCGTAGAGGGAGACGAACTTTCCGGGATAGGTGGGAATGGGAAACTCGTTCATGGTGAAGCGGGCCACGCTACTGTGCTGTCCCCGGACCAGGCGGACGTAGGCTTCGCTTGTGGTCGTGTTCTCGCCGTCGTAAATGCGGAAGGCGTCGGCGGCTCGATAGCTCAGAATGAGGGTTCGACGCGGCCGGGACGAGGTGTTGGGCGCCGAGGCATGAGGAGCCATGCAGTGCATGAAGATGGCGGTTCCGGCTCCTCCCTCTACGAACGCCGCCCCGGAGCCATCCACGGGTTCGGTAACCCGTCCCTGGAACAGGCCGTCCCGCGTGTGGCTCAGCAAGGGCCCGCCGTGGCGGCCGGGGATGATCTTCAGGCAGCCGTTGCTTCGGCTGGCGTCGTCCAGATAGAACAGGACCGCCAGCGAGTCGCGATTGGTCAAAGGATAGTAGGACAGGTCCTGGTGCCACTCCACCACCGAGCCCACGTCGGCTGGCTTCATGTTGATCTTGCTGTACTGGATCAGCAGGTCGGGTCCCAGAAGCTGTTCCACGCAGTCCAGCAGCCTGTCCGAATGCGAAAGGCGCCCGAATTCCGGAAAGTGGTGGCAGGGCTGGTAGATCCGTCTTACGCGGTTCCCCTCGGGGGCCTGGGCCGGTTCCATTTCCATCTGGGTGCTGTCGTGCTGCGCCAGGGTGTTCCCGGCGCAGATCCCCTCGATTTCTTCCCGGAATCGGTCGACCTCTCCTTCCGGCAAGAACCCCTGGCAGACGGTAAAACCGTCGGTGTGGTATTGGCGGACCTGCTCTGGACTCAGCATGTTTTCCTCCGTTTCCAATAAGTTAGGCTACAGGCAACACTCGATCCAGGGCAAGCAGGATCGGAAGCATCGGTCGGCGACGGACCTTCATCGACTTATCTCCCTTTGCGACCCTTCCCGCTTCCAAACCAGGCGCAGTTGCCGGTAGATCCGCCTGGCCTCGGCCACCCTGTCCAACAGTTCGGGTCCCTGTTCCGCCAGGCGCCTGGTCTCCCACCATGCGGCTCGTTCACCTTCGCCCCGGGGCTCATCAGTGACTTCGCCCCCGTGGATCGACCGGGCCCGGGCCACCAGGCGTTCCACCTCGTCCAGGCTGCTCAGCCGGGTTGCGATCAGCCGCTCGACCTTATCGTAGTTCCAGAATCGCAGCGGTTTGCGAACCACGTAGACCGGGGTGGTGTGGGCTTGAGAACCATCGGCGCCTTCGGCCCGGGCCGCTAACCAGTAGCCGTTCTCTCCTTCGAGTTCGAAAGAGAGGCGGAGCTCGTTGTCCTCGGGATGGCTCGGCTGGAGGTGGCGAATGACCCGCCCGTGACGCACGATCTCCAACCGGGAAGGCCGGGATCGTCCGGGATGGCCCCAGGCACGGGCGTGGACCCGGACCTTCTGCCCCTTTTCCACCCGGAGCTCGTCGCCCGGCATAGCGCCGCCGACCTCCAGTTCCAGCATGGGGCCGTTGGTGACGAAGGTCCTTCCCCGGCCCACGGCTTCAAACCAGGCATCGCCGTCACCCGCCTCGGGGGCGTAGGCGTACATTCGGACTTCCCCCACCGTTCCCGCAAAGGGTACGTCCGAGCCGGCGGCGGCCGTCAACTTGAAGCCGAGATCCAGAAACTCGTAGTAGAGATTGGTGCCCAGGATGCCGATCTGCATCAACTCCAGGAAGTCGACCTTGTTCTTGGGAACGTTGATGCTCATGTCGCGGTGCAGTTGGGGATAGGTGCGGTACACGTGAGCGTAGCCCGTCAGGCCCCCCTGCCGGTGGACTTGGTCGAACATCCAGTCGTAGAGAAAGTATCGGTCGGGGTTTCGCACCAGGCTGGTGGTGTTCATGGCCAGGACGTGACCCAGCCGGAAGCGGGCACCGGTGCGGGGGCACTCCTGCCCGGGCGAAAGGATATGGCCGGCGGAGACGACGCGGTGTTCCCTGCCGAACCCTCGCTGCCGGAACCAGGTTCTGTTGATGTCACCCATCTCCACCACGTTCGCCAGGTGCAGGTCCTCGGCCTGCACCCAGGTCATCAAGCGCTGGGCGTCCTCGTCGCTGAGCAGGCGAAAATGGACGTGGTCGTCCCCCGAAAACCACCCCAGCTTGCGCATGTCGACCCAGCGCCGCGGCCGGTAGGTGCGCTCTGCCGTTTCTCCGGGTTTCAGGGTGATGGTGTCGAACAGGGAGAGATGCTCCAACCCCCGCCGGATGGCGATCTCCCACTTCCCGGGAGGCAGAGCCATGTCGAAGGGGCCGGGGACGCACCAGTAGTCGCCCCGCAGGCGTCCGGGCAGATTGGTGGAAAGCTGGCTGCTTCCGTGGCCTTCGAACTGCTCCACCAGGTCCAGGGCATTGCTGGGCCGGAAGTCCCGGCCGTTCAGCTTCCAGACCAGCCGGACCATGGCCGGGGTCTCCAGGCCGGTGTCGTCGGAGAGCACGCGAACCTTCAATCGGGCCGGAGAGGGCGCCTTGACTTCCAGTGGAAGCCGAACCGGCTCCCCCGATTCCCTTCGAAGCTCAAGCATCAGCGAGGTCGGTCGGCTGGGGATGCCGCTCAGACTCAGCAGCACCCAGGTGGTGGCGCGGGCGGCCGCCTCGATTCGGATGGGCTCGACCTCCGGCAGGCCCGAGTGGGTGTAGTCCTGCAGGAGGTAGCGCGTCTCCTCCCGGCCGTTTATCAGCTGAAGCAAGAGAGCCCCCACGTTGCCGGGCAGCTCAATCGGATCCATCAAGGTGGTGTCGGGAAGCTCCTGCCTCAAGTCGAGCCGTATCAAGCCGGGGCAGGTGTCCAGGAAATGGGCCAGGGCGAAGCGGGCCGCCCAGGCGGGTCGTTGGGCGCCCCTGGACTGTTCTTCCGCCGATGCCCCGCGCCCGGCCTTTTCCCGTTCGCGCTCGGCGGCCTGGGTCAACCGATACTCGCGGTAGACGGCCTCCAGCCGATTTTTGTTCTCCTCGTCGAACAGGTAGGGGTGCTTGCGCAGCAGGACGCTGACCAGCTCCCCGATGTCCGCCGTCCGGCTTCCGGGTTGGGCCAGTCCCAGGGTTGGACCGATCCAGAGGCATCCGACCAACGCCGGCAGCAGCAGCCGGACCGGACGAGGTCGGGGACGTAACCGTCCACTTGAAGGGATTGTCTTCTTCGTGACGGTGAACCGCACGCTACCTCCGAGGGCGACCGTCAGCCGGAATTCCGTCTGACGGTAAGGAATCCGCCTGACGGATGACCGGGGCCGCCCGGGGACACAACTCCAGGCGGAACCGTCTGGCGTTGCGCGGACCGAAAAAGCAGGTTCGCCGGTTGACCAGCCCGCCCGATCGCTCCCAAGTCCGAACCTGCAGGGAGCAGAGAGCCGGGGCCTCCGGCCAGAGTCGGTCCTCCAGGTTCACCGGTCCGGCTCGTCTCATCCGGTCGTCAAGCCTGGCCACGTAGGTTGCCCTCACTCGCAGCGGATGGGCCCCCGCCGCCTCGTTCTCCAGCAGATCCACTTCGGGAGAATGCAGGGTGGTCAGGTTGATCTCCCGCTTCCCGGCCGAGATCCACAGGCCCGCTTCAAGAGTGCCCAGAATCTCGTCCAGATACCGCCGGGTCTCCTCGGCCCGGATCAGTCCGTCGCCGTCCGCATCCATCCTCCGGCGCTCGCGTTGTGCGAAAACGGAATGAAAGGTCAACTCCACCGTCACGTCCAGGTGGGAGGCTCCCGCCGTGGCCACGATGTGGTGCTGCACTACCCGGCCCAGCACCCCGTGCCCAGGCAGTCGCTCCACGCCCGCCAACGCCCAACCCAAGAGACCCGCCAGGATGATTCCTCTTTTCAAGTCCGTGCTCCTCTGCCCGCCTGACTCGGCTTCAACCCCGCCAGTTTATCCCAACCCTCCGGACGGTTGCCAGGAGGGGTGTGTGGGTCACAGCTAGATCCACGCGATGGCGGTCTGAAGTCAAGAAAGAGATCGACTTGATCTATGGTGCCATATTTGCCACCATACCCTATGCGCAGCAGAGATACTCGGCCGATCTCTTGGATCAAGGCGGCCCGCAAGGCTTTCGACGGCTTTCCCATAGGGGCGCAGGATGAGATCTTGCGGGCGCTGACGGTCGCGGCTGAAGGCCGTAAGGCCGACACCGCCAAGCCGCTGAAGGGTCTCGGATCCGGCGTGTTTGAGGTGGCGCTCAAGCACCGTACCGATGCGTATCGGACGGTCTACGCTCTGCAATTCAAGGAGCGGCTTTGGGTTCTGCACGCCTTTCAGAAAAAGGCCCGGCAGGGCATTAAGACCCCGAAGAACGATATCGATCTGATCCGCGAACGGCTTAACCGGTTGAAGAAGGAGTTACAGTAATGAGCAAAACAAGCAAAGATCTTGAGTTGGTGCACGGCAGCGGCAATGTCTTCCGTGACTTCGGCCGCGCTGACGCCGACGTACAGCAGACCAAGACACTCCTCGCCGCCCGAATCATCGGTATTCTTGACGATGAAGGGCTTTCGACGCGCAAGGCCGAGCGTCGCACCGGTGTCAGTCACGCGGACTTTACCCGCATTCGCAAAGTGCAGCTTGACCGTTTCACCATTGACCGTCTGATGACTGTGCTTTACAAGCTCGGCCAGCACGTAGACGTGCAGATCGACGTTCACCCGCGCATAGCGGCTGAAGAAGCACAGATATCGTCGTGAGTTGCCTGCCGTTCCTGTCGTTCCTTGAAGGATGGCGGGCTTTCGATTAGACTGCCGTGGCGGCCGGAGAACCAGCGAGCCAAGGTCGGCAGGACAGGTCACAGACTCATCTGAAGCGAGCGGAGGTTGAACCATGGGGCACAAGTATTCGGTGATTCTATGCACACTGGCGTCCACCGGCGGCAACGTCTGGGAAAAGCCCCGCGAAGTGCTGGAGGCAGTGGCCGAAGCGGGCTATGACGGGGTGGACCTGGATGCCGAGCCCGACCGCATCGAGGCCAGCCTGTTCAACCAGGTGAAGGAAATGGCCTTCTCGCTGGGCCTGAAAGTGCCGGCCCTGATCGGCGCCTGGGCGCCCTGGCACGCGGGGGAAGTGCGGGACCTGGCCTCCACCGACGAAACGGAGAGGCGTCACGGGGTGGACTACGCCAAGAAAAGCGTGGACCTGGCGGCGACCTTCGAGGATCCTCCCGTCTTCGAGATCGTGGCCTCGCCGGCCCAGTCCGAGTACCCGGTGACCAAGACGCCGATCGACCTGCTGCGGGCCAATTTCATCCAGTCCACCCGGGAAATCGCCGAGTATGCGGCCGAGCGAAACGTCGATATCGCCATCGAGCCCATCAACCGCTTCGAAGGGTACGCCGGTTTCCTCAACAGCCTGGTTGAAGGCAAGGGGATCGTGGACGAGATCGACGCCCCCAACCTGGGAGTCCTGGCCGATTTCTTCCACGTGAACATGGAAGACGGCCCTTTGAACGAGGCCCTGCGGGCGGCCGGCGACCGGCTCATGCACATCCACCTGGCGGACAACAACCGGCAGACGCCCGGGACCGGTCACATCGACTTTCTGGATGTGGTGCGCACCCTCAACGCCATGAACTTCTCGGGTTACATTTCACTCGACAGCGTTCCCTGCAAGCCCGACTGGAGGACCGCTCTCACCGGGACCATCGACTTCATGAAGCAGATGGAGAAAATGGCGGCCTTGCAGGAGAGAATCGCCAAAGCCGTCTGAGCTTGCTCGGCCAACCCCGGCCGAAGATCCAGGAGACCCCGTGTCCCCCCCATTGCGCCATTCGCCGGAAGTCCTCCGGGCCCTGCGAGCCTTCGATACGGCCACGGTTTCCAACGCCATCGAAAAGCTGGCCCTGCGGGACCGGGTCACCGGCTATGCCTCCAACCGGATCGCCTGCCAGTTTCCCCAGCTCGAACCCATGGTCGGCTACGCGGTCACGGCAACCGCCGACAGCACCACCCCGGGGGACCGCAGGCCGCCTCGGGTCGGCGAGTTGCTGGAAGCCCTGGAGGCCGCTCCCCGACCCATCGTCCTGGTGATTCAGCACAATGGCCATGAACGCGAGCGCTGCTGTGTCATCGGCGACATGTTTACCTGCGCTCTGGACAAGTTGGGCTGCGTCGGCATCGTTACCGACGTCAACGCACGGGACAAGAGTGGAATTGCCCGCAGGACTCCCGAATTCCAGGTTTTCTGCACGGGTTGGGTGGCTTCCCACGGGTATCCGGCCTACCTCAGCTTCAACACCCCGGTAACCGTCGCCGGCCTGACCATCCAGCCCGGCGATCTGTTGCACGGAGACGAGAGCGGCCTGATCAGTATCCCGGAGGAGGCCGTCGATTCCCTGGCGGCCGCGGCCCGCCAGGTGCAGGATGAGGAGGCGGAATTCTTCGATTTCCTGGAAAACCGCTTCAGCCTGGATGCATTGAAAGGGCGCATGCGACCGGACAAACCCTGATCAGGGAACCTGCCGCAACCACAACCCCACACCCTATGAGTACCGAATGAGTACCGACTCTCCCATCAGAAACGCGCCAGTGAGGCCTTGGCCGATGCTGTTTGCCGTGGGGCCGGGAATCGTGCTGGCTGCCGGAGTGATCGGCTCGGGAGAGCTGATCAACACGCCGTTGCAGGCGGCACGGTTCGGGTTCGTGCTGCTGTGGGCGGTGCTGCTGTCCTGCGTTATCAAATACTTTCTCCAGGTCGAGGTGGGTCGCTATTGCCTGGTCCACAACCGGACCGTCTTCGCAGCTCTGAGCCCCTTCCCCGGCCCCCGTTTTCGGAGCACGTCCTGGCTGGTGTGGGCCTTCATGGGGGGATGGCTGCTGGCCCAGGTGGGCTCCTCGGGGCTGGTGGGAGCCATGGCGGGCCTGATGCACGGAATCATTCCCCTCTCCTCCGACTCCATCGGATCGGCTCGAATCTGGGCGGTGCTGGTGGTGGTCGGGGTACAGTTGCTGCTCTGGCGAGGCCTCTACGGGCGGCTGGAGAAGCTGATGATCGGCTTGGCCCTGCTGCTGAGTGTCTCGGCGCTGGTGGGCCTGGTCATGCTTCAAGGCACGCCCTTTAGCGTGAGCGGAGCCGACTTGTGGTCAGGCCTGGGCTTCTCTCTGGGAGATACCGACGTTCGCCTGGCTGCCTTTGCCGTCATCAGCCTCATCGGCGCTTTGGGGGTCTCCGGTGCGGAGCTGGTGGTCTACCCCTACTGGGTGTTGGAGAAGGGCTACGGCAGGCACCTGGGGCCGCGGGATTCCGAGGGTTGGGTCGAGCGGGCCCGGGGCTGGATCCGAATGCTCAAAGTGGATGCCGGCCTGGCCACCCTGCTGGCCACGGTAGTGACGGCCGCCTACTTCATCCTGGGGGCGGCCATTCTCTTTCCGCTCGGCATGAAGCCGGCGGGCATTGGGGTCGTCGACCAGATTTCCTCCATCTTTACCGAGAGCTACGGCCCCTGGTCCAAGAGCATCTTCCTGGTGAGCGCCATGGCCACCCTGCTTTCCACCCTGCTGGCGGCCACGGCCGTCAACGGGCGGATCATTACCGACTTCCTGTGCAGCCTGGGGTTGGTCGACCGAAGCCGCCCCCAGGCCGTGCGTGGGTCGCAGCAGGTGGTCCAGACCGCCTTCCTGGTTTCGGTGCTCACCCTCTATCTGCTGGTCCCCACCCGGCCCGCCCTGATGGTGCTGATCAGCCACTACATCATCGGCGTGCTGGGCACGCCCCTGGCCACCATCGCCATCTGCTGGCTGGCCTTCCGCACCGAGCGGCCTCTGAGAATGGGCCGGACGGTGGCCGTACTTCTGCTGGCTTCGGCCGGGGTCATCATGGGATGCGTGGTCTTTGGACTGGCCGTTCAGGCCGGCTTGATCCGGTAAGCCGGTAAGCCACCGGGCCGTCGAGCCGCTATTTTTTTATTCGTGCCTTTGAACTGGGAGCTTGCATGATCATTCGAACGGCAGAGGCTCTCCGCCAACTTACCTCCCGAATCCTGTCAGCCGCCGGCGCCGACCGGTCCAACGCCCAAGAGGTTGCCGAGCACCTGGTGCTGGCCAACCTCAGAGGCGTCGACACCCACGGCATCTGGCACATCCCCGGGTACGTCAAGGCTATCCGGGCCGGGCAGCTCGCCCCTGAGCAAAAGCCCGGGACTCTGGAAGAGAGCCACAACACGGCTCTGATCTCGGGTCACTGGACCTTCGGGCAGGTGGCGGCCCGGTTCGCCATGGAAACCGCCATCCGCAAGGCCAGCCGGGAACAGGTGGCTCTGGTGGGCCTGGTCCAGGCCCACCACATTGGACGCCTGGGCCACTACGCGGAAATGGCTGCCGCCGAGAAGATGATCTCCATGGTCTGGGTGGGAGGCTTGAGCGAGAACAAGCCCAGGGTGATGCCGTTCGGCGGCAACCGCCCGTTGTTGCACACCAATCCCATCGCCCTGGGAATCCCCGCGGGAGAGGAACCTCCCATGGTGGCCGACTTCGCCACATCGGCCATCTCGGGGGTCAAGGTCGACAACGCCTACAGCCGGGGGGAATCGCTCCCCCCGGGTTGCATCGTGGACAAGGAGGGCCGGCCCACCACCAATCCGGCCGACTTTTTCGAAGGGGGCGGCCACACCCCTTTCGGACAGCACAAGGGCTGGGCCATCATGCTGGCGGCCGAGTTCCTGAGCCGCATCCTGCTGGGCTCGGATTCCCATGCCGACCCCGAGACCTCCGACGACGTCCTGCGCCACCAGGGAGACACCTTTCTGGTCTTTCGGGCCGACCTGTTCCAGCCCTACTCCACCTTCGCCCGGCGCGCCGACGAAATGCAGCAGAGGGTGCGAGCGGTGCCGCCGGCGCCCGGGTTTGAGCAGGTGCGGGTTCCGGGAGATCCCGAGGTCGAGACTCAGGCTCGACGGGAACGGGAGGGGATCCCGATCGTAGAGGATGTCTGGCAGCGGGTGGTGGAGACCGCGGAATCGCTGGGAATCGATGAGTGTTGAAGAGTTGAAGACGGGAACGGGCCGAATGCACACGGCTCCCACACGGCCCATGAGGAGCAAACAATGATAAGACCACGACAGGCAGAAAGACCCTCTGCCGCCCGCTGCAGGTTGTTGAGCCTGTTGGCCTGGACCGCGGCCTGCATTCTCCTGTGGACCGCCGGCTGCACCGTCCACCCATCCCGGGGGTGGCCCGGTTGGGGCGGACCCGGCGGGGACTTCAAGGTCAAGACGGTCGGCCTGTCGACCTCATGGCCCTCCGAGGGGCCTCCTCAGCTCTGGAGCCGCGAGGTGGGAGACGGCTACGCGGGGGTCCTGGCGGACGGGAAACGGCTCTACACCATGTACCGGCAGGAAGAGGACGAAGTCGTGGTCGCCCTGGATCCCGCAAGCGGCCGCACGCTCTGGCAACACCGCTATCCGGCGCCCATCTTGAGGGAGTTGGACAGCACCCACCGCAAATATGGGGTGGGGCCCCAGGCGACCCCCCTGCTGACCCGGGAAGGGCTGGTGACCATCGGCTGGAACGGCACCCTGCACTGCCTGAAGAAGGACACCGGGGAGGTTCTCTGGTCGTACGAGTTGGCCGGGGATTTCAGAAGCACCCCATTGAGCCGAGGTTTCTCCTCCAGCCCCATTGCCTACAGAGACCTGGTCCTGTGCCTGGTGGGAGGACCCGGTCACGGCCTGATGGCCTTCAACGCCAGGGATGGACGGGTGGTCTGGACCCGGCACGACTTCAAGCGCTCCCATTCCTCCCCCATCCTGATCAACGTCGACGGACAGGACCAGTTCGTGGGCATGATGGAGGAGGAGGTGGTCGGGGTGGATCCCGAAACCGGAGAATTGCTCTGGAGCCACACCCACGGCCTGGCCGGAGGCCTGACGGTCAGCACCCCGGCCTGGGGAGAGGACAACCGCCTGTTTCTCTCCACGGCCTACAAGGGGGGGAGCCGGGCCCTCAAGCTCAGCCGCCGCAATGGGAAGACCTCGGTGGAGGAGTTGTGGTTCACCAAGCGGATGCGGGTGCACCACGGCAACGTCGTTCGCCTGGACGGCCTGGCCTACGGCTTCAGCGGCGACTTCGGACCGGCCTTTCTCACCGCCATCCGGGTCTCCGACGGCGAGGTGGTCTGGCGCCATCGGGGATTCGCCAAGGGAACCCTGCTCTACGCCGACGGGAAGTTCGTCATTCTGGATGAGGACGGCACCCTGGCCCTGGCCGCGCCGGGCGAAAAGGGAATCGAAGTCCTGGCTCAGGCTCAGCCGCTCGGGTACAACTGCTGGACAGTGCCTTCCTTGGTCGGCACCACGCTCTACGTCCGCAGCAGAAAGAAGATCGTCGCCTTTGACCTCGGCGCGGAATGATGCCACCATGGGTTATGAATCAAACCAGGGGGGCGATCATGAGAATGAGAAATTTGTCCGCATTGGCCGTTGCTTTTGTGCTGGTTGGATTGAACGTTCTGACACCTTCTTCACAGGAGGCAGCCGAAAGACCTGAAGTCCAATTCGTGGCTCACGGCAACACACCAGCGCCGCTCGAATATGTGTCCACGACCTTTAATCAGGATTCGACCTCGACCCTATCGGATCTGGTGAGCGTGTTCCGGAATATTTCGGACGAACCTGTGACAGCATTCCAGGTAACCTGGACAATTTACGATCACTCGGGTTCCAAAAGGCGTGTCACGGACACCACCGATCTACAGCCTTTTGGAGACGAGGACTCCCTGGTAGGGAAGCAGTTTTTGCCAGGCAACACTATTGAAGTGGCCACCCATGCAGTCCTTGAGACGCCCGCTGCAATTGAGCGCATCGAGGTCAGGTTGGATTTCGTAGAAACGGTAGGCCAGCGCAAACCTGGTGTCGAATGGCCGGCTTATGGCGAAGTGTGGCCGGATCGCAACCAATCATGGCAAACACTAAACAGCAGGCGTGTTCAGGTAGCCACGTTCCGGGCCTTTCTCGTGAGGGAGGCCGATAGCAAGGGTGTGGGACGAATTGAAGAGATTCTCCAAATGGAGAGGGAAAGATTAGCCAGGATCGTCCCAATGACCGCCGAGGCCTCGACCCCGGTATCTGATCCATGTCCGTCTCACCCAAACCTTGAGGTGGGAGTTCCGCTGGACAAGATGGTTATCGAGAGCATCGAGATCTGCGGGACCTTTGCCGGCGATCCCAAGCCATTGAAGGAGCTAATCGGCTCGAAAATCGAGGTCAAGCCTGGAGACAGGTATAACCATGATGCGTTAGGTCAGGATTCTCGTGCGGTGGTCTCCCTCGATAGGTTTGCATCGATGAACGTCTGCTTGAGGAAGGGCAGGCGTGGAATCATTCTGATATTCGAGGTTGAAGAACGCCTCTAGCTTTCGGCTCCACCTAAACTTCCTCCTCCCCTCGCATTCCTCATTCCGCACTCCCCGTTCGAAGCAAGGTGAACTGAATGCGCCGGTGCATTTCATGCCGGCCGCGTTCGTGAAAGATGAAGTAGACCTCCCGGCTCTGCGGGTTCAGCGGGCGGTGCACCCTGAGGGTGCCTCTCCAGTCGTAGCTCTCTTCCCGGTATTGCGGCTTTCCGGTCTTGCTGTAGCGGCGGTCGAAGTCGCTGCGAAGGGGTACGGCGGAGGACTGCAAGAATACGGTGCCCAACAGGGGAACCGCGCCCGGCAGGTCTTGTGCTTCGCCTTCCAGAACCTTTCCTTCCACCCGGGCCAAGGCCTGCTCCCCTTGGGAAAACAGTAGCCAGGCTTTTTGCTGCAGCCGTACCTCCAGATCCACTTTCCCCTTTGCCAGGCGTTGACCCTGCCGGGTTTGCAGCTCCAGCGGCAGGCGGAGGCTTCCCGTGTAGGTCGGCGGGGCATCCTGAGCCGCGGCCCCCAGGGGAAAGATCCAGAGCAGGAGAAATATCGTCACCAGCATGGCGGAAGCCTCGAGAAGGGGCAGAGCCCCGGGGCGCCTGCCGTCGTGCACTTGAAAGTCCCGTCCCGGGAGGCGGTGGAAGGGCGGGCACCGGAAGGCGATGACGGTGGGAGCCACGTGTGGCGGGAGCTTGGTCAACCTTCGACCCGGTCAGGCAGCGGTCTGGACTCAACCGACGACCAGTCTTGAGGCCAAGTCGTTCTGTCCGCCGACGTCGGTCAGCCGTCGGTTGCGGCCTTCGAAGAAATAGGTCAGCTTCTCGTGGTCCAGACCCAGCAGCGAAAGGATGGTGGCATGCAGATCGTGGACGTGCACGCGGTCCTCGACCGCCCGGAAGCCCAACTCGTCGGTGGCCCCGATGGCCTTGCCGCCGCGAATCCCGCCCCCGGCCATCCAGGTGGTGAAGCCGTAGGGGTTGTGATCCCGGCCCATCTTTCCCTGGTTGATGGGAGTGCGGCCGAATTCCCCTGTCCAGACCAGCAGGGTGCTGTCCAGCAGGCCGCGCTGCTTCAGGTCGGCGATCAGGCCGGCGATGGGCTGGTCGATCTTGGCGGCGCTGCCCACGTGGAGCTGGTCGTTCTCGGTATGGCCGTCCCAGCCGCTCTTGTAGAGCTGGATAAAGCGGACTCCCCGCTCAACCATCCGCCGCGCCAGCAGGCACATCCGCCCGAACTTGGCCGTGTTGTCGGAATTCAACCCGTACAACTGCCGGACGTGCTCCGGTTCGCCGGAGATGTCGATCAGCTCGGGGGCTGCCGTCTGCATGCGGAAGGCCAGCTCGTAGTTGTTCAGGCGGGCGGCCAGGCGGGAGTCGTCCTGCCGCTGCTGGTCCAGGTGCCTCTGGTTCCAGCGGCCCACCTGGTCCAGGATCTTTCGCTGATTGCCGGCATCGATGGGGGGCGCCAGGTTCCGCAGGGGAGTCCCCTCGGTCCGCATGAAGGTGCCCTGGTAGGCTGCGGGAAGGAATCCGGCTCCATAGACCGCCTTGGTGGACACGCCGGTTCCCTCCGACATGGCCACGTAGGCGGGCAGGTTCTCGGTCTCGCTGCCCAGGCCGTAAACCACCCAGGCTCCCACGCTGGGATGCCCCAGCCGAACCGATCCCGTCAGCATGACGCTCATGGCGGGCCCGTGGATGAAGGAGTCGTGGTGACAGGAGCGGATCACCGCCAGATCGTCGGCGTGTTGACCCACCCGACTGAAAAGGTCGGAGATCTCCAGGCCGGATTGCCCATATTTCCGGAATGTCCGCCGCGACCCCATCAGCTTCATGTCCTCGACCTTGACGAATTGCAGTTCCAGGTCCTTGGTGGCGAAGCTGGGAGGGATGGGCTGGCCGTCCAGCCGGCTGAGCAGGGGCTTGGGGTCGAAGCTGTCCATCTGGCTGGGGCCGCCCTTCATGTACAGGCAGATGACGCTCCTGGCCTTGGCCGGGAAGTGCGGCATCCGGGTGGCCAGTGGATTGTCAGGGACAGACGCCCCCACGCTCCCCAGCGCGTGCTCGCTATTCAGCAGGTAGCCCAGGGCCAGGCCTCCAAAGCCGAATCCGGAGGTGGTCAGAAACTCCCTCCGAGACCTGGCGGTCATCTGCCGGTTGCAGCAGGTGTAATCCATGGGCGTTGGCTCCTTGAACCTGTGATGGTAACAGCCCGAGGCCGAGTTTAACAAGGCCTGTCAGTCCACGTAGGAAAACTCGCTCAAATTGAAGACGGCCAGGCACAACTGGGTGAGAGCCCGGGTGCGGGCCTGACCCTTCTCGACCAGCGAGTCGGGCCTTCCGGCTTCCACCTCCGATTCCGTCAGCGACTCCAGCAGGGTCCGGGCCTCTTCCTGCTCCCTGGCGGTGGGCTCCCGACCCAGGGCAACGCGCCAAGCCTGACGGACCCAGCCGGACGGATCGTCTCCGACCTCGCGGACCAGGCGGGCCGCAAAGGCCTGGGCCTGGGCGAAGACCATCTTGTCGTTCAGGAAAAAGAGAGCCTGGGGAGGCACGGTGGTGACTTCGCGCACCGAACAGCTCACGGCCGGATCGGGCGTGTCGAAGGTCTCGAACATGGGAAACCCGAAATTCCGCTGCACCAGGATGTAGACCGCCCGCCGATTCTGCTCCTCGGGATCGGCATAGACCCGGATCCAGTTCTTGCCCGAGAGGTCCCCTTCCTCCGGCGTCGGGCAAAAGGACCGCCCCCCCAACTTCCGGTTGAGGGTTCCGGCGGAGGCATGGAGGGCGTCCCACAGGGCTTCGGCCTCCAGGCGGCGCCGGTTCATGCGCCACAGGTAGAGATTGTTGGGGTCGGCTTCGGCCGCGGCCGGGTCGGGATATTGGCTGGTCCTCCGGTAAGCGTCGGAGGCCATGATGAGGCGGTGCATCGACTTGAGGCTCCAGCCCCTGCGCACCAGCTCGGTCGCCAGCCAGTCCAGGAGTTCCGGATGGGTGGGCTGGGCGCCCATCCGCCCGAAGTCGTTGGGGGTGATCACGATGCCCGATCCGAAATGCCACTGCCAGAGGCGGTTGGCCAGCACTCGCGCCGTCAGCGGATGGTCGGGGCGGCTCAGCCACAGGGCCAGCTTGGCCCGGGAACGGGGAACCGCCAGCTCCGAGGAAGGCCGGCCCAGATCCATTCCGTTGGCCAGGATGCGAGGAAGCCCCGGTTCCACCTTCTCCAGGTTCTTGCCCAGATCGCCCCGATCCAGCACGTGGACCGGGGGAACCAGCTCGGCCTGGCGGTGGCCCATGACCACCGCCTTGGGAATGTCGAACAGGGCGTCGTAATGGGTCTGGTGGGAGGCTTCCGTGGTCGGCACCTTCAGTACGGCGTGCCCCAGCTTTTCCACCAGCTCCTTGCGCTGGACCCTTTCCTGCGGGGTCAGGTGCTTTTCCAGGTCCAACAGGGTCAAACCGTTTGGGTCCCCCAACTTCTTCAAGGCTTCGGCCAGGGGGGCGGCCAGCTTTTCCTGCTCCGGAGTGCGATCGTCGTCCGGAATTTCGAAGGCTTGCACCACCTCCGCCGGAAACTCCGCCTTCTTGGCTTCGAACACCCGCCGGCTGACTTTCTTCTCCAACAAGCGATGCGTCCAGCGGAGCTCGGCCAGGGTCAGGAAGCCGGAGTAGGATTCGGACCGGTGAAACATGGAAAGCTTGGTCACCACCGGAATTTCCACCGTGTCGCTGCCCGCGAAGATGGCCTGGAAGCGGTAGTAGTCCTTCTGGGACAGGGGATCGAACTTGTGGTCGTGGCAGCGGGCGCAGCCCAGTGTGAGGCCCATGAATGCCGAGGCGGTGGTATCCGCCCAGTCGGTCAGGATTTCATTGAGCTCCCTGCTGGAGTCCATCTTGGATTCGCCGGTCTGCGGCACCAGCCCGTAGAGCCCCGTCCCCACCCGGGCCTCCAGTTGCCGGAGCTTCTCCACCGGGATGGCGTAGCTCCCTTCCAGGTCCAGGTTGTTGGGCCAGAGCTCGTCTGCCGCGATCTGCTCCTGGAGGAAGCGGTCGAAGGGCTTGTCTTCGTTGAAGGACTTGATGACGTAGTCCCGATAGCGCCAGGCATGGGGGAAGAAGGCATCGGTTTCGAACCCGGCCGAGTCGGCGTAGCGAACCACGTCCAACCAGTGCCGTCCCCAGCGTTCCCCGTAGTGGGGAGATGCCAGCAACTCGTTCACCACCGACTGAAAGGCCCGGGGCGAGTCGTCCTTGAGAAACCGCTCCACCTGCTCCGGCGTGGGGGGGAGGCCGATCAGGTCGAAATAGGCGCGCCGAATCAAGGTCCGCTTGTCGACGGGAGGCGCCGCGGGCAAGCCTTTCTCCCGCAGCTTGGCCAACACGAAGGCATCGATCGGGTTTCCCTGCCACTCCTTCCCGTCCACCAGAGGCAAAGAGGGCCGCCGCGGCCTGCGGAACGACCACCAGTCGGGCTCTTCTGCGGCCGGGTCGGAGTCGCCTGTGCTTTCCTCCCAGTGGGCGCCCGCGTCGATCCATCGGCGGATGAGGTCCAGTTTTTCCTGGGGCAGGCGGGGCGACTCGGGGGGCATTCGGAGTTCGCCGGAATGGGCCGCAACCTGGAAAAGGAGGCTGTCTTCGGCCTTGCCGGGGACCAGTGCCGGTCCTCGCGTGCCTCCCTTCAGCGGGGCTTCCCGCTGCCTCAGGTCCAGGCCCGACATCTGGGCGGCCCCGTGGCAGCTCAGGCAGTTCTCGGACAGAATGGCCTGCACGGACTCATACAGCGACGGTCCGTCCTGGGCAAGGCCGGCGGTTGCCGGGCTCAGGAGTCCGGCAAGCAGGGCTATAACTGGAAGGGTTCTCGTTCGCATCAGTTTTAAGGCTGGCATCGATCGCCGCCCGGCTTGAGGCGGCGTCCGAGGCCGATATCAGACCTGGCGGTAATCCTCTCGAACCTCGAAGCGCATCACGCTGTCGGTCATCCAGCAGTCCTTGTGGGGAGCTTCGGTCTGCCGGGACAACTGAAACAGATAGCCCACCCGGCTGCCGTCCCCCGTCTTCAGGATCACCGTCTGGGAGGCCTGATCCTCCTCCCGCTTGAGTTTACCATAGCGGGCCCCGCGATGATTCAGCATGGGGCGGTAAGCCGGATTGCGCACCATCTCGATAAACCGCGGCAGCGGGCCGGTGGCTTTCTTGTTGGCCGGCGAGGCAAAGCGGAAGGCGGTCTCGATCCCGGCATCCGGGTGGGGCCGGTCATTGTCTCCCAAGGCCTCGATCTGGATGCGCACCACCTCGTCCGGCGGGTAAGCGGGCCGCGGGCGCAATTCGGACTTGGCTCCCAGCGCTGTCTTGGCGGCCTGCAGGCCGGCCGAAAGCCGGCGCCAGTCCGAGGGGCTCAGGACCCACCAGAGCAGGACCGTTGCGGCGAGGGCAATCACAACAAATCGGGCCAGCGGCAGGCTGCAGTACCTCATGGGATTGCCTTGCCTAAAGACATCATTGCGCCGGCGGAGCACCGCCATGATGTCTCTTGTATTCGGGATAAATGCGGAGCGCCAAGTATAGCGCCTCCGGGAACGGCTTGCATGAATGGAAGGTCCATATTCTACAAATTGCCAAATATTAAGGGCGGTCTGCAGAATTCGCGGGTGCGGAGGGCCTCGACCGGTGTTTTCCTTTCAATCCGGAGAGGTTGCCTCGAAAGGAGTTACGGCGGTGCCCTTGGGTCTCAAGCACCCGTTGGAAGCAAAACCACCGGAGTAATCCTGAAGTCGTTTCACGAGCGAGGTCCGTCGCCAAGAAATGCGGGTTGGCGCGTCACTCGGTGATTTCAGGGCGTGTCGGCCAGGCCAGTGTGCCGTCGTTGGATTGGTTGTCAACCGATACGGCCCAGAGGTATGGCAGCGTATCCGGGCTGGCGTCGATCCGCCAACTGATGAAACCGTTGGTTACCGGCGTGCTGGCGTTTTTCTGCTGCCATGAGAAGGCACCGACGGTGAAATGAATGGTTTGGACCACCATCCCGGATGAATCGTGCACTACCGCCTGAACCGAGGTGGTGCTGTCACCGAAGTTGAAGACTCCTACGTTGACTCTTTGATTCGGACCCACGGTAACGCCGGCGCTATAAGCCTCGGGACCTGCATCAACCAGCGGCACAATGCCGTTGACGACCGTAGTGGTATAACGGCCGTTGGGTGAGTCGCTGTACACGTCAGCCGTCACCGAAAACCTGTGGGGCGCGTTGTTTACCAGATTCGGGTCGTTCGGGTTCAGCGAGTTTAAATCCGCCAACAGTATCACCGCTCCGGCGCCCTGATAATTGAAAACGTCCTGCAAAAAGTTGTCATACGAGCGGTATTGATTGGCGCTCATTGAAATCGAGCTCTCGGAAACAATGCCGCTCGGCCCGCACAATAGGGCATTGATGGTGTAACTTCTGGACGTGAGGTTATGTATGACCACGCGAGTCTTGAAATAGGCGCCAAAGCGGCCGGGCGTATTGGCTGAAGTCGGTATAACGGCCAAGGGCGTGGCCAGGGCCAGCCCCAGTGGATGCGTCTCCCGGTCCAGGGCCGGGCCTTCGGCAAGAGCCGGCAGACAAAGACAAAGGGACAGAGCACCGGAGAGAATCGGGTGTTTCATGGGAGGGGTCCTTTCTGGTGAATGGGGTGGAAACTGTTGTATTCACAGCGTTTCTACAGTTGAACCCTGCCTCTTGTCAAGAGGACGCTTCATGAATTGCCGCTGGCCGGAGGCGGTTGCGGACCAGGCGAAGCTTGCCGGAGAACGAACAAGCCAAGGCTTTGCTCCGGTTCGAGCCTTTGATAGAAATGGACCCGACCGACGCTCATTCCAACCACGCTTCAAGGAGGCTTCCATGAAACGACGCCATTTTGTGAAAACCGCCCTGGCAGCCGGCCTGGCGCCGGGCCTGCTGGCCTCACCGCTGCCGGCCCAGCCGAGCCCGCCGCTCTCCGGCGCCGCCCGCAAGAAGCCACGCATCATGTTCTACCACGACAGCCGCCATCCCCTCATGTACATGTACGAGCCTCCCATGCAGAAACAGGAGGTGGAAGCTGCCGTGGATGAGTTGGTGGAAACCTCGGTGGAAGTGCTCAATTTCTGCCTGGCGGACGGCCGCACCGTCTTTCACGACACCCGGGTGGGAGAGGTGTTCGGACACCATGTCCGCAAGTGGCCCCACGTGGTCTTCCAGCGAGCCCAACAGAACGCCAGGTCGCTGCTGGACGCCGGGCTGGACCCGTTGAAGGTGCTCTGTGATCGGGCCCACGAAAAGGGCATGCTGCTCTATCCCGCCCTGCTGGTGAACCAGGGCAGGCGCGGGCCTCGGGAGGAGGATGTCCGCAGCTCCCTCTTCCGTCTGGACAATCAGCACCTGGAGATCGGCGCCCGCGGCGACCTCGATCCGGAGTTCCCCGGACTCACCAGTCTGGACTTCAAGCATCCGGAGGTGCGGGAGGAGCGCTTCGCCCTGATCGAGGAGGTTCTCAGGAACTATCCCGTGGATGGATTCGAGCTGACGCTGGCCTACCAGAGTCCCTCGCCCCACTTCTTCCATCCCGACGAGGTCCAGGCCGGCCGTCCCATCATGACCGCCTGGATCGAGAGGATCCACCGGACCCTGAAGGACACCGGGCAGGACCGCGAGCTGGCCATTCGGGTTCCGGGAGACCTCCAGACCTGCCTGGGGCTGGGCCTGGACGTGAGGGAGTGGATGCGGCAGGGGATCGTGGACGTCATCATCGGCGAGACCTTCGGGGTCTACTGGGGGCGGGTGGACCATGCGGCCGACTACCGGCCCCTATTGGAGGCGGCCAAGGAGACCCCAACCCGCGTTTTCGCCGTGCTCAACAGCATGGTCGACTCCGACCGTCTCTCCAATGGCTCCATTGAAGTCATCCGGGCGGCGGCCTGCAACTACTGGGATCAAGGGGTCGACGGCATCTACCTCAACCAGTGGTTCCAGGGGGCCAACTGGCCCTATCGCGCCGCCTTCTACGAACAACTTCGGGAGATTCCCCATCCCGACATCATGGCCCCCAAGGACAAGCTCTATGTCGTCCCCACCGCGGGCAGCTACCAGTCTCCTCCCTGGGAACCGGCGATGCCACTGCCCCGCAAGCTGGTCGAAGCCCGGCCGCTGCGCCTGGAACTCCCGGTCAGCGACGACCTCCCCTTCTGGAACCGGGCCGGCCGGGTTCATGAGGTGCTGCTGAGGTTTCGGGTGATGAACACCAATCAGTTGGACCGGCTGGTCTTCCGCCTGAACGGCCAGACGCTGCCCGATTCGGGACTGCGCAAGATCAACCAGCTCTATCGCATGAGCACACCCAACCGAGGCGGGGGTTTCGGCTACTGGTTCATCCATCGCCTGGATCCGTCCCACTGGCCACGGAAGGGGAAAAACCAGGTGGAAGTCCTGCTGGAGCATCGGGACCCCACCGTCGTTCCCGAGATCCTGCTGCACGACGTGGAGCTGGAAATCCGCTACCTGATGGGCAGGAACTACCACCGCAACGAGGACCCGGATCTGGGTCCCAGCCTGCCGCTTCGGGACACGGTGCTGCACCGGTCGTAAATTGGATTTTTCAGGGGGCGTGGTCTTGAGAAGAGTGCAAACAATGAAGGTTCGTCTTTGCCATCGAGGCCCTGCACACCCGAACCAGCAGCCCGAGCGCGAGCACTCCCACGAGGACGAGGGCAACTACCAACTCGAGGATTCCTCCGCGTGCGCATGGTCGGGCATGTCGTAGCGCAGGCCCACACTTTCGTACATGGACGCGCCGAAGGCCGTCACCAATTTATTATCGCCTTTTCCCAGGATATTCCCGACCCTGTTGTTCAATCGGAACTGGAGAAGCGCGAGACGCATCTTGAGCATTCCACTCTTCGGGAACTTCAGCTTATCCGCGAGGTCGTTGCCGATCAGTAAGCGGGAGACGGGAAAGATGGTTTTCCTGACCAGATTCGCCCGCGCGGCCGGGTCCGTGATCCCCGCGACCAAGGGCGCGGAATTGACAAGCGCATTGGCCATGATCACCGCGCTGTCGGTGGGCGCCGGCTCGCAGGCAGACCCGATGGCGTACCACCTCAGAGCGTCCTCTTCGTCGGTGTAGAGGAGGGCGGCGGGAACGCCCATGAGATGTCCGGCGTAGCGCCATACGGCGCAGAAGCTTTCTCGCTCCTGGCTGGAATAGACGGCACCCAGGGTCTCCGAGTGTTTCAGCGTCCGCGCGGAAAAACAGGCGAGCGCATAGCCCATGTGGGCGGCGCTGATCGGTGTCCCGTGGGCCATGGAATCCCATTCCGGGGACTGGCTCAGCAGATGTCGGACCTGCGCATGGACTAACCGGATCCGGACCGACAGCTTCCAGCCGTCGCCGTACCGTTGCAGCCCGTCTGGCCAGAATATCTCCACTTGGTGTCGGTTGTTCTGCCTGAGCCGCCTGACGCCGTCGTCGAAGATGCGCCCCGTCTGGACGAAGGACTCGCTGATAAGCGTCGAGAAGCCGTCGACCAGCGTGCCGGCGACGAACGCGGCGAAGACATTGCGCAGCGACTTCGGCGCGTCGCGAAGGACGTCCTCGTTCTGGTTCATGCCGGCCTTGATCAACCGCGACACCTGATTTCGCGACAGCGAGGCGAGGTCCTTCACCGCCGCGTCCGCCAAGGGATCGCCGATCCGGGTGTGCCGGACGTAGATGTCGGCGAGCCTCTTGTCGATCGCAGTAGCTCTGGCATGGCCTTCTACATACGCGGAAGGGATACCGTTCACGTGGAACACACCATCGTTTGGCGGCAATTGCGTCTAGTGAGAGACAGGCCGCACAAGACAAACCACCTGTCTTTCGACCTGTATAGCATACACCACCACCTGTATCTTCGGGAAGACGGTGCGGACCGGGTCCCGGGTCGGGTCCTGAAGTGACCTCCCCCCATAATACGGTCCACTTCGAGAGTGAGTTTTCCGGAATTGTGAGGAACCCCCATTTATTGGTCCACCCAGTCAGTGAATTTCTGACGGCTCCCGAGAAGATGCAGCACCGGGCAAGTGTGGGCCTTGGTTTGGTATAGAGCAACAATCAGGTTACAAAGCTACACGGGAGAGACACTCATCCTCCATGAGCGTGAAATGGCGCCCGGAAGCCTTCCCACAGGGATCACTGTGGAGGGAGCGACCCCCGAAAAGGGGAGGGTAAGGGTGACGTTTTGCCTGTCACCCTTTACCCTGCCAGGTGCCGCACCAGCGGTCAAAAGGAGGGGGTCGCTCCCTTCACTTCCTCCCCCCCTGTGCGGTGCCACGCCGCGGCGTGCGAGGCGGGGACAACTCAAGCACAGGCATCCCGTCATAGCTTGTCCGACGCACGGCCATCGCTATCTGGGCCGTCCCCTGAGGCTGGTTGCCGTGCCACACGCGTACGTGCAGCCTGCCATGGTCAACCTTGGCCCGGAGCCAAAAACCCCCTTTGATCGTTACAACCAGGTCGTGCTCAAGGGCTTCGGCAAGTCTCGGCTGCAGGTCGTCAAGCGTTACCTGCGACACGTCATCAGCCGATAAGAGGCGCTCCTGTCCCGTCTCAAGGACGCAGCGGACCAATACTAATTCACCTGGCTCACCTGGCATTGACTGTCCCCACCTCTAAATATATATATGACCAATCACCTTTAGCGATTTTCCCACTCTGTTCTCTCAAAGCGGAGGGTTTCTCTCCTTGCGGGTTGAGGAAATTTAGGAAGATTATTGGAGTCAACAAAATGAGGCGAAAGGCGATTTGGAAGCAATGCGTTACTTGTATCCAGGCCAAGGTGATGTGGAATCTCGCGGCAGGCCTGATTCTAGTGGGCGGTAGTTCGCCCCTGCTGGCTTGTGATGATGGAATTGCCGTCCCGGACCCTGAGAATAATGCCGGCCTGGTCGCAGATTGCAAGGCCCTTCTGGCAGCTCGCGACAAATTGGCGGGCAATGTTTATCTGGACTGGGATGCGGAAGCGGCCATCAGCAGTTGGGAAGGGGTCACGGTGTCCGGATCGCCTCCCCGCGTCTCAAGGGTGCGTCTCGACCGCGAGCAACTCACGGGAACACTGGCGGCGGAACTTGGCCAACTGACGGGGTTGCAGGAATTGTTCCTCAACGGCAACCAGTTGACAGGCGAGATTCCGGTGGAATTTGGCCAACTGAGCGAGCTGCAGGTGTTGCATCTCGAAAACAACCAGCTAACTGGCGAACTACCGGAGGAGTTGAGTCAGTTAAGCCAACTGGTGCTGCTGTGGCTCCATACCAACGGGCTGACTGGAAGGGTGCCGCGGTGGTTGGCCGAAATGAGCGGGCTGCGGCAGGTGTATCTCGATAGGAACCAGTTGACGGGCGAGATTCCGGCGGAGTTGAGTCAATTAAGCGACTTGAAGTTTTTGGGCCTTAACGGCAACCAGTTGACGGGAAAGATTCCTCCGGAGTTGGGACGACTGACGGGACTGAATACTTTGTGGCTAGCCAACAATGAACTTCGAGGAGAGATCCCGGCGGAGTTGAGCCAGCTAACCAACCTTGTGAGATTATCTCTCTCGGGCAATCGGCTGACGGGAGAAATCCCGGCTTGGTTGGGACAAATGCTCGATTTGCAATCATTGCGTCTCAGTCACAACCAGTTGACGGGGCAGATCCCGCCAGAGTTGGGTCAACTGACCAAGTTGTATTATTTGCACCTCGGCTACAACCACCTGACCGGGCCGATCCCCCCAGAGTTGGGTCAACTGACCGAGCTGCTGGAATTGTCCCTCAGCCGCAACCAATTGTCTGGAGAGATTCCGTCGGAGTTGGAGCGACTGACTCTTCTGGAATGGTTGGTCCTGGACGATAACCACCTGACCGGGCCGATCCCCCCAGAGTTAGGTCAGCTGACCCGTCTGGAGTTGTTGCACCTCAACCACAACCAGCTGACGGGAAACATCCCGCCGGAGATGGGTCTGGGGAGGTTGATTCAGTTGCGGCTCAACCACAACCAGTTGACAGGAACCATCCCGCCGGAATTGCTCCAAGGGATGTTTTATCTGCGTGAACTGCGGCTCGACTACAACCAGTTGACGGGCGAAATCCCGACGGGGTGGGCCCGGTTGCCCCTGCTTCGGGAGTTACGGCTCTCCGGCAACCGACTGACGGGAAAGATCCCGGCAGAATTGGGTGGACTGCAGTCTTTGGTTCATCTGTTGCTCGACAACAATCAACTGACAGGAGAAATCCCGCCGGAACTGGGAACAGTGCCCTGGCTGTGGAGTTTGCATCTCCAGCACAACCAACTGACGGGGGAGATCCCGCCAGAGTTGGGTCAGCTGTCGAGATTGCGACAGTTCAGCTTTCGGGGAAACCGATTGACCGGACCGGTTCCGGCGGAGTTGAGTGATCTGCCGGATGTCTATGTCCTGAATCTGGCCGCGACTCGCACGGCTCCGGACCGAATCGATGTCACCTGGGACGACCCTGGCGACCCCAGCGCCAGTTACGAGTACAGCCTTTGGGAAGAAGGAGCCGTAGACTGGACTGACTGGGCCCCGATCGAGAATCCGGAGACCATGTTGACGAAGGGGGAAGGGTTGACCATCGAGTGGATGTTGACAGACATCCCGAGCGATGCCGTCTATCTTTACATTTTAGTCAGGGTGAGTAACGACACAGGTACCCATCAATTGCGTACCGAGGTGAGGCGACCGGTGATTGCCGGGCCACCCGTCACCGACTCGCCGGAAGCCATCTTCGTCCCCGTTCTGCTGACCTCGGCCGGGCGCAACAACGCCTTCTTCACCTCAGAGCTGACCCTGACCAACCGGGGGACCGAGGAGGCCACCCTCCACTACACCTACACGGCCGATGCGGGAGGCGGCAGCGGAACCGCCACCGACACCCTGGCTCCAAGGCGGCAGCGTATCCAACCCAACGCCATCGACTACCTCTCAGGCCTCGGCATTCCCATCCCCGGCTCCGGAAACCGCATTGGGACGCTGAGAGTGGAGGTTTCAGGCTCTTCCGAGGTGAGCGTGACCACCCGCACCGCCACCGCCGTGCCCGACGGCCGGGCCGGCCTGGCCTATCCCTCCATCGCCGAGGAGGAGGGCTTTCAGGAAGCGGTCTACCTGTGCGGGCTGCGCCAGAACACCCAGGACCGCTCCAACGTGGCCTTCCAGCACATGGGCTCCTCCGACGAGGGCTCCATCACCCTGAGGACCACCGTCTTTTCCGGTGAGGCCGATGACACCAGCCCCCGCGTCGTGGGAGAGGTCAAGCTCCAGCCGGGAGGCTTCCACCAGTACTCGGGACTGCTGGGAAGGCTGGGCAGTCCTGCACAGGGCTACGTCAAGGTGGAAAAGATCGACGGAGAAGCCCCCTTCTACGCCTACGGGGTCATCAATGACAACTTCAACTCGGACGGCTCCTTCGTCTTTCCCCTGACCGCATCCTCCCTGGTGGGCACCAGGGGACAGACCCTGCCGGTCATCATCGAAACCGGGAACTTCCAAAGCGAGCTGACGGTGACCAACTTCTCGGCCTCGGACAGGCAGGTGGACTTCAGCTTCGTGGCCGATGGAGTCGACAGGGGGGACGACACGGCCGAATTCAGCCTGGAGTTGAAGGCCGGGCAGCAGCAGATCCTGCCCGACATCGTGGAGGAACTGCGCGGCAGGGAGACAGCCGGCATCGGCCCGGCCAACCGGGCCTACGTGGGAGCGCTGTTCGCCACGCCGGCCGAGGGGGACATGAGCGGGATCGTGATCGGCGCCCGGACGGGGGCTCCGGACCAGAGAGGAGGGCAGTACAGCCTCTTCTACAATGGGGTGCCCTATGGCTCGGCTTCGGTCGAAAGCGCCTGGATCTACGGGCTGCAGCAAAACGCGGAGAACCGCAGCAACCTGGCCCTGGTCAACACGGGTGAAATCGACGATACCCCCAGCACCTTCGAGATCACCATTTACGACGGCAGCGGGGACAGGCAACCGAGATCGAAAAGTGTGGTGCTCGGTCCCCGCCGCTGGACACAGGAAAACGCGATTCTGGGCAAGATCAGCCAGGGGTACGTTCAGGTGCGAAAGGTTTCGGGCAACAATCCCTTCGTTGCCTACGGCGTGATCAACGACGGCGGCAGGCCCGGCGAACGCAGCGGCGACGGCGCTTTCCTGCTCAGCCAGGAGTAGGGGATCCCCGCTTTTGAATGGACTAATTCGGGGGGGGGACAGCTAGGCTGCCAAATAAAGCTCCCAACCAAAAAGAGCAACACCAGGTAAAGTCACCATGCAATCCTGCCCGAAACGACGGCACTTGAATCATCCTACCCCTTCCCATACCGCAATGCCGGAACGGATCGCGGACATCGTTCCTCTGCGAGGGAGAAACTTCTACCCGAGGGCTGTACCTGCTCTCCTCTGGTTCTCAGTCCTGCTTTCGATTTTAGCGATCAGTGCGCAGGGACAGGGGATCTGCGACCGCACACGGCGAGTGCATATTGAGCTGGCTGAGTTGAGCGGAAGGGATCACTGTGGACAGGTGACACCTCAGGATCTGGCCCGCATCAAGAGCGTGAATCTCAGAGGTCGCCGTCTCTCCGTACTTCGCTCCCATGACTTCAGCGGACTGGTCTCGCTGGAAGAGTTGTACTTGATCGACAATGATCTAACCGAGTTGCCCGAAGGAATCTTCCAGGAGCTCCGTATGTTGAAGAGCTTGAGTCTGACTCGCAACTCCCTGACCGGCTTGCGCGAGGAGATCTTTCAGGAGCTCGGATCGTTGGCGCGGCTGTCTATGGGGCATAACCCGCTGACCAGCATTCCCCCAGGAATCTTCCGGGGGCTCGGCAGGTTGGAGACCCTGGCGTTGAACGACACCTCGCTGACCGCCTTGCCTGAGGACATCTTTCAGTCGTTGGGCAATCTGAAGACCCTATATTTGGATCGAAGTCCTCTGACCCGCATGCCCAAACAGATCTTCGAGGGGCTGAGCAAACTGGAAACGCTGCATTGCACCGGCACTGCCCTGAGCACTTTGCCCGCGGGAATCTTCAGCGATCAGAGTGCTATGGAATCTTTGCATCTGTCCGAGAATCGACTGACCCGCTTGCCCGAAGGGGTATTTGACGGGCTGGACGGGCTGGTATTTCTTGACCTGGATGGCAACCGACTGAGTCAGTTGCCTGAGCGAGTCTTCAACGGGCTTAGCAAATTGTATCGGTTGTGGTTAAGGAACAATTCCCTTGCCTTATTGCCAGCAAAACTGTTCCATGGGCTGGACAGCCTTAATGAACTAAGGCTGGAGAGCAATTCGGGGATCACGTTCGCTTCGGGCGTTTTCGACGATGTGCTGGATACCCTCGCTTACGAGGGCGTGAGGATCGACCAGCAACTCAAGGCCGTTCTCTCCTATGCTCCTACCTCACAGATTGCGGCCGAAGGAGAGACCGTGAGGGTGACGGTGACCCTGAGCCGCCCATTGCCCGTGGCCGTACGCGTGCGTTTCTCCGTCAAAGGCGACGCTTCGATGAACTATGACTTCAGGATTCTATACCCCGACCCGGAAGCAGATTTTGAGGATGCGGGTCTGCTGTTTCTGTCCGGAGAGACCAGCAAGGACATCGAATTGAATCTCGTCCAAGACGGAGACACAAAAGTAGAAACCATTCTATTCACCTTGCCTAATAGTATGGATCTGTATAGGTCTGACGGGACAGGCGAGAAAGCACCCAGGCTAGGCTCCCATTCCCTGGCCTACCGTAGTGACCTCGACAACCGGCATGTTGTCACCATCGTTTCCGGTCCGCTGCCTTCCGGCTTTGCTCCAAAAGATCCGTCGCGCTTTGCCGAATGGGCAGTCGGAAAGCGACTGGCCTGGTACGACGAGCAGCTATTCTTTCGGGACGGCATCCGCTTCAGGTATGAGTATGCCTATGGGGGCGATTTCACCGGAAGGAGCTACAGCACCGGTAGTTACAGCTACCGGCGCGAAGGCCCCCACGTGGGAACCGTGGCATTGCGCTACGATGGAGGGCGCTACGACGAGCTCCAGATTACGTTCGTCTCGGAAACGACGGGAGTGATCCTCCACAAGAGTTTACAATTTGAAGAAGATCTTGTGGAATTCTCCCTGGCGTTGCAGGAATCCCCGGCATTCGTCCCAGTCATCCTGAAATCCGCCGGACTCAACCGGTCGTTCTACACCTCGGAGATGACCCTGACCAACCGGTGGTCCGAGCAGGCAAGGCTCAAATACACCTACACCGCCCATGCCGGAGGCGGCAGCGGGACGGCCTCGTACGTGCTCGGCCCGGGGCAGCAGAGGGTCGTTCCCGACGCCATCGCCTACCTCAAAACACTGGGAATGCCGATTCCCGACTCCGGAAACCGTCTCGGGACCTTGAAGGTGGAGGTTGCGGGCGTTGCCGATGTCGGCGTGGTCATCAGGACCACCACGCCCGTCCCCGATGGCAGCGTCGGGCTGGCCTATCCCGGAGTTCCGCCCCGGGCGGGATTCTATGGATACGATGTCGTTCATCTGTTGGGTCTTCGCCGAAACAGGCAGGACCGATCCAATGTGGCCCTGCAGCACATGGGCATGTCGGAACACCCCGTCACGCTCAGGACGACGGTAATTTCCGCCGATCCAGGCGATGACCGGCATACGGTCATGGATGATGTCATGCTGAAATCTGGAGAGTTTCACCAGTTCAACGACATCCTGGCAGCCACCGGCTATGAAAACGGGTATGTCACGGTGCAGAGCGTGGGGCCTCGCGAAACTTTCGATTCCCGCTTCTATGCCTACGGGGTCATCAACGACAATTTCAACTCGGATGGATCGTTTGTCTTGCCTACAATCGTCACCGAGAATCCAGTATACCTTGACGGCAGGATGGAGGAGTCTGCGACCGTGATCGTCGAGACAGGATCCTTCAACAGTGAGCTAACGGTGACGAACCTGGGCTATTCCGATGGAGACAACATCCTGAATTTCAGTTTCGTGTCCGACCAGATCCAGACTGCCGATCACACGGCCGAGTTCAGCCTGACGCTTGAGAAGGGCGAGCAACGGATAGTGTCCAATATCGTGGGTGAGCTGCGCCGTCAGGAAGTTGAGGGCATCGGTCCCCGCGGCCGAGCCCATATCGGAACACTCTTCATCGATCCGATCCAGGAAGGCCACAGAGTCGTAACCAGTGTCCGGACGGGGTCGCCCGACGGCCGCGGCGGACAGTACGGGGTTTCCTATAATGCAATCAAGCTGCGATCTGCCTTCCGAGACAGCGCCTGGATCTGCGGCCTGCAACAAAACGCGGAAAATCGCAGCAATCTGGCTCTAGTAGTATGATTCCAATATAATATTGCAATTCAGCACCGATCCCTTGTACTCTGGAGTCCTCGACATCCGGTGGCTTCGGAGAGATTTCGGTGCCCTTCACAAGCCGACGAGCCAGTCTGGTCCTCAGTGACGAGGTGCGAGCGAGGCTGGAGGGAATTAGCCGGTCCCGTTCGGAGTCGGCGCAGCATGTGGAACGGGCCAGGATTTTACTGGGCTACGCTGGGCGCCAGACCGTCTCAGCGATTGCTCGCGCGCTGGGCACGAACCGGCCCAAGGTGGAGCGGTGCGTCGACAAGGGTCTGCAACTGGGCGCGCTGGCGGCGCTGGGGGACCTGCCGCGCAAGGGGCGTCCCGGGACCATCTCCTCGGAGGCGCGTGCCTGGGTGGTTTCGCTGGCTTGCGTCAAGCCGAAGGCACTGGGCTACCCGGAGGAGCTATGGACGACCCGTCTGCTGGCAAGTCATGTTCGTGCCCACTGCGAGCAGGCGGGCCACCCGAGTCTGGCGAAGCTGGCACGCGGCACGGTCTCGAAGATACTGGCGGGTCACCGGCTACGGCCGCACAAGATCGAGTATTATCTGGAGAAACGCGATCCGGAATTCGACACGAAGATGGCCCAAGTACTGGTGGTGTACAAACTGGTTGAACTGGCCCGCCAGCGGAAGGACGCCCCGAAGGGCCCGTTGACGGTCTTTGTCTCCTACGACGAGAAGCCGGGCATCCAGGCCATTGGCGGGGTGGCTCCCGACCTGCCGCCCAAGCCGGGCAAACATGTCGGCACGGGGCGTGATTACGAGTACCAGCGGCATGGAACGCTGACGCTGATGGCAGGACTGGATCTGATGACCGGTCAGATACACCGGGCTGTGGTGGAGCGGCACCGGAGCCGGGAGTTCGTGGCCTTCCTGCGGCAGTTGGACCGGGCCTATCCGGCCGGGGCACGCATCCGGCTGGTGCTTGACAACCATTCGGCGCATGTCTCGAAGGAGACGCGGGCTTACTTGGCGACCATGGCGAACCGATTCGAGTTTGTCTTCACACCCAAGCACGGCTCCTGGTTGAACATGGTCGAATCGTTCTTCGCGAAGCTGACCAACACGCTGTTGCGCGGGATGCGGGTGGAGTCCAAGGCGGAGTTGCGGCAACGCATCGAACGCTACATCGACCGGCTGAACGAAGACCCGGTGGTATTCAAGTGGACCTACAAGATGGACGAGATCTCAGTCGTGTAAATGTTGATATGTTATTTAGGAAGCGTCCTACTAGTCAACACCGGAGCCGTCGATGAAAACGACATCGTCTTTGAGATCGACATCTACGACGGTGTTACCGGCAACCTGGTCCACACGGCGAGGAAGGTGACGGTGCCGGTCCGCCGTTGGCACCAGATCGATGCAATTCTGGCCAAACACGCCCCAGGGACCACACAAGGCTACGTGCAGATCAGAACGGTGTCCGGCAAGAATTCCTTTCTGGCTTACGCCGTCATCAACGACGGAGCCGCTCCCGGACAGCGGAGCGGGGACGGAGCCTATTTGGCAGCTCAGGATTAGTTGTCCAGGCGCTCTTGACTCACCTGCGAGCACTGGGAGAGCAGCTACCTGACCCGCCTTTTCAGGTTGGAGAATGGATCTTCTCCATGGAGGCCGAACCGGGGACCGGCGTCCAGCTAGATGCCGAGTTCCTCGGCGGAGCCGAAGATCCCGAAGGTCTCGATGACTTCTTTCGGTGGACCTCGCTGCAGTAGCCTCGGCTATCACCGATCATCACAAGCAAGGTTCTCGAGCACTCTGGACAAATAGCGATAGGGCGATTCCGTATCGCTTCCTGTCAGTTGGCTTGCGATTGCTTGTTTGGCACTGCCAACCAGGTAATGCGCCGCCCCCCCTCGTGAAGGCTTTTCCTCCGAACGGCTTTTCCGCGTCCGCTGCGGAAAAGCGAAGCGAGGCTGCGCCTCGCGTGTCCGCCCCCTCGCCCGGCGCAACAGCGCGCCGCACGAGAGGGGTGCTGGTGGTGAGATCGCCCCCGCCCTTTTTTCCGCTAGTGCATCACCGGCGAGGGTAAAGCGGCGCGTACAGTGGCGCGCGATTAACCCTCCCCTCGGCGGGGTCGCTCCCTCCACAGTGCTCCCTGGCGGGAAGGCCGAAATGCTGAAGAACTGGACCCGGGTTGTCCTGCTCAACCTGGCCTGCCCCGGGCGAGGTCTCCTTGCTGGACCTGGTGCGGGCAGCCCATCCCCTGGGCCAGGTAACGCGCCCAGTCGTCCATCAGGACACGCCGGCGTTCGAACAGGTCGGAGCGGGCATAGGCTGCCTCGACACGGTTCCGGACCACATGCGCCAGGGCCGCCTCGATCACCTCCCGGGGATGGTCGGTCTCCTCAGCCGCCCAGTCCCGGAAGCTGGAGCGGAACCCGTGCGGCACGGCTGCAATCCCCTGCTCGCGGACCAGCCACCGCAGCTCCTTGTCATTGAGCGGCTTCCCTTCTCCAAGGGTGAACACCAAAGGACCGGCTCCTTTGCCCAGGGTCCGTGCCGCCTCGAGAATCTCCAGGGCACGGCCGCACAGCGGCACCCGGTGCCGGCGGTTGGCCTTCATCCGCCTGGCCGCGACGGTCCATACACCAGCGTTCCGATCGATCTCCTCCCACTCGGCCCAGCGCACCTCACTCCACCTGGCCGCCGTCAGCACCAGGAACTCGAAGGCCAGCTTGGCCACCTCCGGCGCCGTCGCTGCCCGCACCGTCCGGATGGCCCCAGCCACCTCCCCATGGGGCAAGGTCCTCATGTGCTCGGTAACGTCCTGTTGGGGACCCAGGACCGGACCGATCCTGTCGCAACAGATAATACACACTGTTATAGACTCCACTGGACGACGATAAACATCACTGGATTCTGTGTGACCGTTGCGGCGGCGACAGCAGGTCGCTGTTGAGGCAGGTTGGCGGCCCCGGAATCGTCGTACACTCCGGGACAAACTGGCCAAGTACCAGCCTCGCCAAGTACAATTCGCCACCCAGAGGCACTATTTCCCCGATGCCGCGGTGGCGTCATTCGCGATCATGGACTAAACCAAGGAGGGCAAGCACCATGCCGGTTTCACCGATTCCCGAGGGGTATCACTCAGTCACCCCCTATCTGATCCTGAAGAACGCGGCCGCCGCAATCGAGTTCTACAAGAAGGCCTTCGACGCCGTGGAGCTGTTGCGCATGGAGGCTCCGGGTGGCAAGATCGGGCACGCGGAGATCAAGATCGGGGACTCCCCCGTCATGCTCGCCGACGAGTATCCCGACATGGGTTACAACGGGCCGGAGTCGCTGGGAGGGACCGCCGTCAGCCTGATGATCTACGTCGATGATGTGGACAAGATCTACCCTCAGGCGATCGCAGCCGGGGGCAAGGAAATGCGCCCGCTGCAGAATCAGTTCTACGGGGACCGTTCCGGAACGCTGACCGATCCCTTCGGCCACGTGTGGACGATCAGCACCCACGTAGAGGACCTTTCCGAGGAAGAGGTTGCGAAGCGGGCCGAGGCCGCCATGAAAGAGGCTGGCGTGGAGGGTTAGTTTCTTAGGAACGAGAAGTGACTTCCCACTCGAACCCATTGGCGTCTCATCGCAACGGCAGCTCTGGCACAATGGGCCGACTTTGTAGACAATGAGAAGCTACCTATCGAGTCCGAAACCGTTTCAGGTCCCCGGGGGCGCTTCCGCTGCCCGCAATACTCAAACAAAACCGTTCGCTGGTTGAAGAGGCCGATTTCATGAGTGTCAACATCCGATTCCTTATTCCGCTGCTTGTGGTTCTGCTGGGCGTTGCCTGCTCTACGGCGCCCGAAGTCGATCCGACTCCGGAGGGAAGCCCCCAGCCGCCGGCCCAAGCCGACCCGATTCCCTGCTATCTGACCAGCGATCCCATCGAGATCGACGGGCGCCCGGACGAGCCGGCCTGGGAGCAGGCGCCGGAGATCCCGCTGCGGTTTGACGGCGTGGGCAATCCGGTGTCCCCGGCGCGGGCCTCGGCCAGGTTTCTCTGGGACGGGAAGGAACTCTACGTGGCCATGACGGCCCAGGACCGGGATGTCGGCTCCACCCTGAAAGGCCGCGACGCCCGCTTGTGGGAGGAGGATGTGCTGGAGCTCTTCATCAAGCCGCTGGAGTCCTCCCTGCTCTACTACGAGTTCGAGTTCAGCCCCGGCAACCAGATCTTCGACGCCTACTTTGTCAAGCGCGGCGCCCCTCTGGATGAAGCCACGGCCTGGGACAGCCAACTCCGGGTGGCGGTGGCCGTGGACGGCACCCTCAATAATCCGGAAGACGACGACCGGGGCTGGGCAGTGGAGCTGGCTCTTCCCCTGGCCGATCTGCACCACGCCGGGAACTCCATCCCGAAGCAGGGGGAGTCCTGGAAGGCGGCAGTCTGCCGCTATGACTATGACGGGCGCTGGGAACGGCCGCTCAATACCGCCACCGCCCCCGTGACCGACAAAGGCGGCTTCCACGAGTACGAGGTCTACGGTCCGTTGCAGTTCAAGGGACCAGCGCCGGCCCCATCCCAACCATGACCCGAACCTCCTTCATTGCGGGAACCCTGGGGGCTGGGCTGCTGCTGTTGCCCGCCTCTGGGCAGGCTCCTCACCAGCCCTGGATTCACCACTCCAGCTTTGAGGACTTCTCGCGGGGAACGCTGGCCGACGGGGGCGCCAATCTCTACATCAGCCGGGCCGGAACCGTCGAGATGATTCACCGCTGGGACCTGAACAACGACGGTTTCCTGGACCTGTTCGTGGGGCAGGATCATAACCAGGTCGAGAGCGAGGACGTGCTCATCTACCGGGGAGGCCCGCAGGGGTTCCGCTCCCTGCTTCCCGACCTGCCCGACCAACAGCCCCTGGGCAAGCTGTTGAGGGAGATTCGCAAGCGCGAGGCCGGCGTGACCCGGCTTCCCGGCAAGGGGGGCGGGAGTTCCCTGCTGGAGGACCTCAATCAGGATGGCTACCTGGACCTGGTCTTCTGCAACTTCATTCACAACTACGGGGTCGAGACCGACGCCATGATCTACTGGGGATCCCGGGAGGGGTTCCGACCCGACCGGCGGACGCTCTTGCCCACCCTGCTGGGCAGCGCGGTGGCGGCGGCAGATTTCAATCGGGACGGATTTGTGGACCTGGCCATCGCCAACCACGGCATCGAGGGCTGGAAACGCTTCGGGACGGCCCAACACCTGGAATCCTATATCTACTGGAACGGTCCCACCGGCTTCAGCAGTCAGAGGCGGGCGGTGGTGCCCTCGATCAGCGCCCTGGACGTGGCCGCCGGAGACCTCAATCGCGACGGCTTCCCCGAGCTGCTGTTCGTGAACAACAACTCCGAGGAGAAGAGCGTTTATCTCTACTGGGGCGGCCCCGCAGGCTTTTCCGTCGAGCGGCGCCACCAGATAGAGGGTGGGGACCCGGTCGGACTGCGCCTGGCCGACCTGGATCGCGACGGCGCCCCGGATCTGGTGGTGACTCACCGCGACAACCGGGCCCAACTCTTCAAAGGCGGTCCCGAAGGCTTCCCCGCGGAGCCATGGGCGGAGCTGCCGACCGCAGGAGCCGTTCGGTGCGAGGTCGCCGAGTTGAACCGGGACGGCTTTCCCGACCTGATCCTGGCCAACCGGGGCCAGCAGCCCTCCACCATCTACTGGGGTGGCTCGCAGGGGTTCGATAGCAGGCGCCGGACCGACCTGCCGACCCTGGACGCCAGCGACGCCGTCGCGGCCGACTTCAACCGTGACGGCTGGATCGACATCGCCTTTGCCAACGAAGGCGATTCCCGAACCCACGACGTGCCTTCCTACATTTACTGGAACGGTCCCCTGAGCTTCGACCCGGCTCACCGCAGCCAACTGCAGGGGTTCGGCCCCGTAAGCCTGCAGGGCGCCGACCTGGATCGGGACGGCTGGGCCGACCTGGTGCTGGTCAACCGCAACAGCGGCTCGCGCGATGCCATCGATTCCCTGATTTACTGGGGGAATCCACGCCATCACTACTCGGCCGCATCCGTTTCGAGGGTGCCGGGAGCCATCGGCGCGGTGCCGGCCATCGCCGACCTGAATCGGGACGGCTGGACGGAGATCGCCTTTCCCAACGGCTGGATCTATTGGGGGCACGCCGAAGGCTATGGTGCCCAGAGGAGGGAGGAACTGAACCTGGAGGAGGGGCACGGGGCCTCGACGGCAGATCTCAATCGCGACGGCTACCTGGACCTGGTCATACCAGCCGGTTCGGCCTACAGCCGGGAGGTTTCATCCCGGGGGATCCTCCTGTGGGGCGGGGAGGGCGGATTCAGCAGCCGGCGCCGCACCGAGCTGAGCCTGAACACCAACATCAGCCAGAGCGCCGCCATCGCCGACCTCAACAAGGACGGGTTTCTGGACCTGATCTTCCCCGACGTGGACCGGGAGAACGTGGACATCTTCTGGGGCGGCGCCGAAGGCGACTACGGCCCGGACAACCACACCCTGCTCAAGGTCCACTCCGCCTCCACGGTGGAGATCGCCGATCTCAACGCCGACGGCTGGCTGGACCTGATTCTCGGCGGAGTCTACGACATGGCCAGGCACGGGCGCCCCATGCGCCACGCCACCCTTCTCTGGGGGGGCGCGGAGGGATTCGACCTCTCCCGCAGCTTGAGGCTGGAGGCCTACGAGTCGGAGGAGCAGTCGGTGGCCGATCTCAACAAGGACGGCTACCTGGACATCGTCATGACCAACTATCACGCCTACACCACCCGCAAGCTGCCCTGCTTTATCTATTGGGGCGGCCCGGATGGCTACAGCGAGTCCCGCAGGACGGGACTTCCCGGAGAGTCGACCCTGGCTCTCACCGTGGCCGATTTGAACCGGGACGGATGGATGGATATCGTCCCCTTCAACCACCTGCTCGACGGCGACCACGGGGTCGGCACCAACATCTTCTGGGGATCTTCCCAGGGGTATTCCTACGCCAGGCGGCACTGGATCCAGACCTTCGGGCCCCATTTCAGCGTCCGCCACGACGTGGGCAACATCTATGACCGCAGATTGGAAGAGGAATACCGGTCGCCATTGCTGAGCATCCCTCCGGGCAAACGGCCCTCCCGGCTGGATTGGCAGGCCCGAACGCCCCACGGGACGGCGGTCAAGTTTCAACTGCGCAGCGGATCGACTCCCGAGGCGGTAAGGGCCGCAGCCTGGGAAGGGCCGGGCGGCCCCGGCAGCTATTACCGGCAGCCGGCCACCCTTTCTCCCCCTCCCCCAGACCACCGCCGGCTTCAGTACCGCGCCCTGCTCACCACGCCCGACGGGGGAAGCACTCCGGTGCTGGAGGAGGTGAGCCTCCAGGTCAGCGACGGCTGAGCCGGAACCCGTCGCGCCGGCCCGGGTCGCCCGACATGCAACGGCGAGACGGAAAGAGATTGAGGCCGGCACCCGCCGGTTGTACACTACCCCTTTCGCGGGGATGCCTCTCCCCTGGTCAACAGAAAGGACCGATTCGTGGACGCCCTCCAATACGCCAAGGACATCATCGCCTTCGATACCACCAGCAGCCTCAGCAACGTGGCCCTGACCGACTACCTGGAAGATCGCCTCAGGCAGATGGGCTGTCGAACCGAGCGCCTGGAGTATGAGGACGAGAACGGGGTCCGCAAGGCCAGCGTGGTGGGGAAAAAGGGTGAAGGGCGGGGTGGATTGGCCTATTTCGGGCACACCGACGTGGTGCCGGCCATCAACTGGTTCACCGAAGAGCACGGTCCCTTTGCGCCCGCCGTTCAGGAGGGAAAGCTCTACGGACGGGGAGCCTGCGACATGAAGGGGTCGGTGGCCAGCATGCTGGCCGCCGCCGAGCGTTTCGAGGCCGCCGAGCTGAAACAACCCGTCTACGTCGCCTGCACCGCCGACGAAGAGATCGGTTATGGGGGCGCCATCCAGGTCAAGGAAACCTCCAGGTTCTATCGGGAGATGGTCGAAGCGCAGACCAGGACCATCGTGGGGGAGCCCACCCTGCTGGATGTCGTCTACGCCCACAAGGGCGGGTGCTCATTCGAGGCCACGGCCCGGGGAGAGTCGGCCCACTCCAGCACCCGGGTGGGCATGAACGCCAACTGGATCATGATTCCCTTTCTGGTCAGGATGAAGGAGCTCTACGACGAGACTCAGAGCAGTCCCGAGTGGCAGGACCCGGAGTTCGACCCGCCGACCCTGGGAGGGAACATCGGAATCGAGGACTTCCCCGAGGCCATGAACGTCAAGAAGCCGATCAGCATCTGCCGCATCGGCTTCCGCCCTATGCCCGGCACCAGGACCGACCGGTTGATCGAGCGGGTGACCCAGGCGGCTCGGGAATGCGGAGTGGAACTGAAGGTCGACCCGGGGCACGGAGCCTTTCACGTCGACCCAAAGTCGTCTTTCGTCCAGGAAGTAATGCAGGTTACGGGAAGGGAGAGTGCCCGTACGGTGGGATACGGAAGCGAGGCATCGGTTTACACCGACCTCGAGAACCGGGTCCTGATCGGACCGGGCGACGTGGAGCAGGCCCACACCTTCGACGAGTGGATTTCGGTAGAGCAGCTACACCGAGGCGCGGACACTTATGCCGAGTTCATCCGCACCTGGTGTTGTTAGAAGTGTCGGTTTCAACCACTGACCGGCTCTAATAGCTGCGTCCAGCTAGTTGAGCAAGGCGACGGAATCCACCTTGCCGTGCTCGCTGATCACCTTGACCATCTTGCCCTTCATGTCGGCAACCTTGTCGGCGCCGATGGCTTTGGTACCCATGGTCAGCGACAGCTTGGTCTCTTCACCCTTGCTGGCCACCACGATGGTCTTCTTGTCGGCATCCACGTTCTTCAGGGTGCCCTTGTTGGTCACTTTCTTGCCACAGCCGGCGTAGGCCGAACCCAAGCTCACGCCAAATGCGAGAACGACGGCCAGGATCATCGAAAAGACGAGTCTCATGAGAGTCTCCTTTCTGCATACAGCGGTAAGGCTACATGACGGATTGTCTTGGAACCACACACTTCTTAGTAAAGCATACGGATGCCCATGAGACAACACCCAAGTTGCCCCACCCCAAATCCCGGCCGAATCCTGGAGCCGGGCCCTAGCCCCGATTCCGGCCGAACCTCTGCTCCGACCGCTCTGAAGCGGGTGGCTCTGGGGGCCTGGCTCCTGCTGGCCCTGGTTCCGGTCGCCCTCGCCCATCCCATCCCGGATGTGCCCCTGCGGTCCTTTTTCGAGGCCGACGGCTCGGCGGTCATCAAGATCGAGCTGGACACCCGCTGCTTCAGCCAGGATCCGGAAGCCGAGCCCTACCTGTTCCTGGAGGAGTACCTGCTGCTGAGCGAGTCGGAGCGGGACCGGCTACGGGACCAGGCGCGAGCCTACACCGAAAAAGTTCTGCAGCTCTCGTTCGAGCCCGGGGGCGCGGCCCGTCCCGAGTGGGAATTCGAGTTCACCACCTTCCGGGGCCGGCCCCTCGCCAGGGCCGACGATCCGGTGATGCTGACGGGGGCCTGGCGTCTGAAGGACCTCTCGGGCCTGACGGGCTACCAGGCCAGCTCCCTTCCAGAAGCCGAATTGAGCCTGCTGTTTCTCAACTACTACCAGGGGGAGATCCTGCGGGGGATCCAGGTGCTGTTTCCCGGAGAGACCAGCCGGGTCCTCGACCTCTCCAACCTGGAGGCGGCGGAAACCGGCGATCCCGACCAGAGTCTGATCGAAGGCATCACCGCGCCCGGAAACTGGGCCACTTTCACCAGCTTCATTCGCTCGGGCTTCGTGCACGTGGTGCCCCTCGGAATGGACCACATCCTCTTCGTGCTGGGGCTGTTCCTGCTCAGCCGGCGCTGGAAGCCGCTGTTGCTGCAGGTGACCGCCTTCACCCTGGCCCACACCCTCACCCTGGGGCTGGCCGCCACCGGGATGGTGCAGGTGCCGGCCTCGGTGGTGGAGCCGGTCATTGCCGGGAGCATCGTGGTCATCGCCCTGGAAAACATCTTCTACCCCAGGTACACCCCCTGGCGGTTGTTGGTGGTCTTTGTCTTCGGCCTGGTCCACGGGCTGGGATTTGCGGGAGCCCTGAGCCAGTTGGACCTGCCGGCACCGGCGCTGCTGGCGGGTCTGCTGGGATTCAACCTCGGAGTGGAGCTGGGCCAGTTGACCGTGATCGCCGCCGGCCTGGTGCTGACGATCTGGCTGCGCGATCCGGACCGCTACCGCAAGGCCGTGGTCATCCCCGGGTCCCTGGCCATCGCCGCCATGGGCGCCTACTGGATGATCGAGCGGGTTTTCTTTTAGCTATTGCTTTTGTCCGGGCCCGCCTTCTCCCGGACGCAGTCCGTTGCGGCCGGGCAGGTATTCCACCACCAGCTCCACGTCGCTGATCACAATGGGGAAGACCAGCTTGCTGTCCTTCTCGAGGACGTCGACCCGGATGGTGTTGCGGCCCCTCTTGGGCAGGTCTTCGCCGCGCAGGTCCACGTGCAGCCGGTATCCCCGGTATCTCTGGGGCCGTGGCCTCATCTGATAGGTCCAGTCGGCCTTCCGCCACTTGGCTTCAGGGATCTCCTTCCCGTTCCACCACAGCTTGACCTTATCGGTATGCATCATGTGCTGCACCATGACCTGCAGCTCGCAGCGCCACAGCTCGCCCTCGCTTGCCTTGGCCGCCAGGTCGTCGGCCACCTCCAGGTGGATCTCCTTTCCCTTCTCTCCGGGGACCAGTTCCAGGGGGAGCTGCCAGGGCACCCCGTACTTTGGGGGAGTGTCCGCCTTGGGATTGCTGCCGATCCGGAAGCGCTTGTCCCTGTGGGCCAGCACGTCGGGATAGCCCATGAAGCGCATGGATTCCATGGCCGAGTCGTCGTAGGGATAGCGGTCGGGGCCGGGGTAGTAGGTGTGGAAGAGCAGGCCTTCCGCTCCGGCCGCGTAGGCGTTGGCCGCCGCCGCGGCAAAGACCTCGCGGGTATCCTGGGGCTTGCTGGCGTCGTTGATCCCGGCAAGCACCTTGACCCGGGTGCCCTTGGTGGCCTCGACCACCTTTCGCAGCTCGGGGGCTCCGGCTTCGTACCCGTGGGTCACCGGCATGGCGATCACCGAGTCCACCAGCTCTTCCCGGATCCAGGTTTCCAGGTCCATTCCCAGGGAGCGGTTGCCCTCCAGGGAGCCGGCGATGCGAATCACCAGACGCTTGGCCCTGCCCTGCTCCTTGGCCGCCAGGTCGCAAGCCTGGCGAATCTCACGGAGCCAGCCGGTCATGGTCTCGGTGTGCTCGGCGACCTCCCGCCGGGCGATAAAAGGAGAGTAGTCATCGAAATTGATCTCGATGCCGTCGGTGGGGTATCGGCTCACCAGCTCCTTGATTACCGCCAGGCGGTCGGCCCGAATCTCAGGTCGGGCGTAGGAAAGCCGGTGGGGCTGGTCGTGCACCGCCGCCGGGTAGTCGGGCTCGGGCCCCACCTGCCACTCGGGATGCTGGGTGGTGAAGTCGGCCACGCGGCTGTTGGTAACCTTGTTGGGCGGTGTGTGCAGCATGTTGAGCAGTATATTGGGAAGAAACTTGAATCCCCGGCGCTGGGCGTGCCTGGTGACCACGTCCAGGGGGTCCATCCCCCGCTGGATCAGCGAATGGGCGTTCTGGCCGGCCCGGTACCAGACGATGTGGTTGACCAGGTCCAGGTTGTGCCCCCAGCGCTCCCCCACCTTGGTGTCGTAGAGGAGCACGCTGCAGTCGCCCACGGCGTAGGTGATGGTATCGATGCCCAGGTCCAGCAGCTCGTCGATGGGCTCCACGTACTGGCGAACGCTCATGGGGGGTTCATAGAGGTAGACGCTGGAATGGCGTCCGTCGGAATAGAAGATCACTTCCTTCTGGCCGTCTCCCTCCCCGGCCGCGGCCGGGGCCGTCAGGGCCAGTAACAGCCCGCTCAGGAATAGTCCGGCGATGACTGCCCTGCCCAGTGGCTTGTTGTTCATGTTCGAAACTCCTCCTTTGTTCTCATTACCTTCAAAGACACCTCGTCCTTACTGTAAATATGTCCGTCAAGATCAACGCCGTTTCAAGCCGGCTTGGCCCTTTGCAGCCTGCCCCAACCACGCTTCTTGGCGATGTCGAGCATCACGGCGCCCAGGATCACCGCGCCCAGCACTACCTTCTGGGTGTAGCTTTCCACCCCGGTCAGGTTCATGCCGTTCTGGATCACCGCGATGATGAAAGCCCCGATGAGGGTTCCGAAGATCCTGCCCTCGCCGCCCGCCAGGCTGGCCCCGCCCACCACTACCGCCGCGATGGTGTAGAGCTCGTACATCAGCCCGTAAGTCGGAGAGCCGCTCTTCAGTTGGGAGGCCATGACCACCCCGCCCAGACCGGCCAGGACCGCACACAGGGTGTAGACGAAAATCAGCACCGCCGTGACCGGGACTCCCGAGAGCCGGGCGGCCTCGCGGTTGCCGCCCACGGCGTAGATGTATCGCCCCAGCGCGGTTCGCGTCATCAACAGGTGTGCCGACAAGTATAGCGCCAGCATCAGCAACACCGCATTGGGGATTCTCAGCAGATCGGCCCCGCGGCCCAGCCAGACAAAGGAGTCGGGAACCTGGTAGACCGACTGGCCCTCGGCCAGGATGTAGGCCAACCCGCTGGCCACCAGCATCATGCCCAGGGTGGCGATAAAGGGAGGAATGGCGAACCAGGTGACCATGATCCCGGAGAAGGCTCCCAGCAGGCCGCACAGCAGGATGGCCCCCAGGCTGCAGAGAACCATGTCGAGCGGTCCGGCGGCTTCGGCCGAGGCCGCCTCGCGGATCAACCAGGTGCACACCACCGCCGAGAAGGCGATCAGGCTGCCTACCGAAAGGTCGATGCCCGCCGTGATGATGACCATGGTCATCCCCACCGCCAGAATGGCGATGACCGCGATCTGGTTGGCCACGTTCAGCAGGTTGTCGCGCTTGAGGAAGTTGGGCCAGCGGTAGCTCGGGGGCGTCAGGACTCTGGCCCCGGCCAGTCCGGGAAACTTTTCACCCAGCCTGTCGAAGACGGCCCAGCGGCCGGTCACGTCGGTGCAGGCGATGATGTTCAGGGACGCCCCCGACCGGGACAGCCCCTCCAGCCGTTCCCGGGCGTCGGAGGGCTGGCCCTTGACGGTACCCAGCACCTTCATTCCGGCGCCGCTCAACCGGCGCTGCAGGGAGTCGGCAAAGATCGCATCCTCCCCGTGCTCCCGGGCCACCACCAGGACGGCCGCGCCCGGGGAAAATTCCCCCGTGATGCGGTCGGTCAACTGTTCGGCGGCCTCGACTCCGGTGGGGTGCTGCTCGTCCCGGGTGACGTAGCTGAAGCAGGCCCCCAGCAGCAACAGGACCAGCACCATGCCGTAGTCGGAGAGAAGTCGGGAAAACAGCCGATCAATGCGGGGATGGCCCATGGGGTTCAGTTGCGGCAGCGGGGTCTAAGGTGGAGGAAGGGCCCTGGATTCCCTTCCGGGCAGCGGCGTCCGCGTCCGGTGCTGCCGACATCGGGAGGCTCGGAAGGTGGGCCGACCGGAACCCCGCGAAGCGGGCAACTCCAGGATTATTGAAGGGTCGGATCCTTTTCGGCATCGGCCTTGCGGTAAAGGGCGGTGGGGATCAGGATCTCGGCGGGCACTTCCTCTCCCTCGAAGTGCTTTGCGATGGTCTGCATGGTCTGCCGGCCGATGCGGTCGGGAAACTGGACGGGGTCGGCATAGATCAGCCCGTCCTTGATCGCCTGCTTGCCCTCGGGTTGGCCGTCAAAGCCGATGATCCTGACCTGGTCGGCCTTGCCGGCCTTCTCCAGAGCAGCCCTGGCCCCCAGCGCCGAAGGGTCGTTGATGGCGAAGATCCCGGCCAGGTCGGGATGGGCCTGGATGGCGTCCTCGGCGGCCTTGTAGCCGGCGTCCTTGGCCCCTCCCCCCGGCAGCACGGCCACGATGTCGATGGTGCCCGCCTGGCGGTCGCGATTGTATTCGTCGATGATCTCGGTAAATCCCTTGACCCGCAGCAGGCAGGACTCCGCCTGCTCATAGTGGAGCACCACGATCTTGCCCCCGGCTTCACCCAGGACCTCGATCATGGCCTTGGCGGCTTCCTTGCCCCCGGCGTAGTTGTCGGTGGCGATGTGAGAAACCACCTCGGCGCCCGGGGCCAGGCAGGCCAGATCGGCGGTGAAGACGGGAATCCCGGCCTGGTTGGCCTCCTGGATGGCGGTTCCGATGGCCTTGGAATCGGTGGGGCACAGCACGATGGCGCTGACCTTGCGCACGATGAAGTCCTTGACCTGGTTGCGCTGGCGGGCTACGTCGAACTCGCCGCTGGTCACCACCACCTCGTAGCCGTACTTGCGGGCTTCGTCGGTGAGGGTGTCGGCAATCACCTTGAAGAAGGGATTGGTCAGGGTCATCACCGACAGGCCGATGGTGCCCCGGGAAGGAGCCTGGTCGCCTGAAGTCTTGCCGCCGTCCTCCGCACGGCATCCCGCCAGCAGAACCAGCACCGCCAGGGTTACAACCTTCCACCGGCAGACAAACATTCCGGAACCTCCTTGGACTTCAGTCGTCCAATCCCGTCCACGGTTGGAAACGCTTGGAAAATCGGAGCCCCTAGAGTTAATCGCCATCCCTGCCGGAAGGTCAAGCCTAAATTGACGGGGTTCGGCTTCCCCATTAGAATGCCTGGCCAATCCCGATCCCATGTTTCCGCAAGCGGAGGAGCCCATGGCCCGGCAGTGGAACTTCAAACAGGAGCTGGTGTTCTGCTTCGGCCACCACCTGGCCGACAATCCCACCCAGCACATGCTCGAGAAGGCCTTTCGCCATCACGGCCTGAACTGGCGCTACGTCAACTTCGAGCTGGGCAACGAGCGGCTGGCCGAGGCCGTGCGGGCGGTGCGGGTGCTGGGCTTCCGCGGCGGCAACTGCACCATGCCCTGCAAGGTCACCGTCATCCCCCACCTGGACCGCCTGGGCCAATCCGCGGGTGTCATGGAGGCCGTCAACTGCGTGGTGGTGGACGGCGAGGAACTGGTGGGCGAGAACACCGACGGCAAGGGGTTCCTGCAGTCGCTGGGGGAAGTGACCGACCCGGCGGGCAAGCGGGTGACGATCCTGGGTGCGGGCGGGGCCGCCCGGGCCATCGCCGTGGAGACGGCCCTGGCCGGAGCCTCCCGCATCACCATAGTCAATCGCAGCCCCCAGCGAGGCCGGCAACTGGTGGAGCTGCTTCAGACCCGGACCGAGGTGGAGGCCCGCTTCCTTCCCTGGGAGGGAGACCACGCCGTGTCCGAAGACACGGAGATCCTCATCAACGCCACCTCCATCGGCATGCACCCCGATGCCGATGCCCGAGTCCCCCTCCGCACCGACACCCTGACCACTGGAATGTTGGTGGCCGACGTCATCGCCAACCCCCCTCAAACCCGCCTGCTGCAGGACGCCGCCGCCCGGGGCTGCACCGTTCTGGAAGGCCTGGGCATGCTGGTCAACCAGGGCGTCATCAGCTTCCGCTACTGGACCGGCCAGGACCCCGACAGCTCAGTCATGCGAGCGGCGCTGGAGGAGGTTTTTGCGGGGTGAGGTGTGGGACGCGGAGCGGACCATGTGAACGTCCGGTCCACCCATTTGCCGTGAGCAACCACGACCTGCACTGAATTGCCGGCTGCATCCGGGGCATCGCCGAGGATGTCCTGCGCAACTTCTACGTCAGAGGCAAGCCGGGCCTGCCCCCCACGACGGGGCGGATCATTCGAGCAAGAAACTGCCGATCATTATTGAAGACGAACCACCAATGGACACGAATGAACACGAATAGGGATGGACCCCCTTCAATGACCAACCGCGCCCGAATGTATCTGCGATATCGTGACCTTGATATCCCGACGTCATGGGAGGGAGCCACCCGGGAGCGCGGGCGTCCCGCCCGCAACCTTATTCGTGCAAGCAGCCTGCGATCCAGGGGCATTCCCTCGAACAGTGCACCAAACCGGCCTTTGCAGGGTTCGCTACTATGGTGCCAAGTCCTATGCGGGCGAGACGCCCGCGCTCCCGGGTGGGCATTCTCCCATTCACTCTTGCTCCTCAAGAGAGCGTGTCGGGTTGCCGGGCCGCAGCCCTGCCGTGCAGATCATGCGAGAGAGCCTCTTGCAATATTGGCAGTGGGACAGGTCATTTTGCCGGCAATCGTGATGTTCTGCCTATTTCAATAGTCGGGCGCGACTTGGTGAAAAATGGGAGTTCACCACAAAAAGCACAAAAGTCACAAAACGAATTTCGTGATTCCGAGTCTTGGCAATCCGAAGTTGATCCCCATGGCGACGCGTTGACCGGATGTATGCAGATAGCGCGGAACTTGTGCGACGGGTTCGGGAGTCAACGTCTTGCAGGCTTTCAGTGTTCTGCTCTTTTTGTGTTCTTGTGCCTTTTGTGGCCATCCCCGGCAAGGGTCACGCTGCCGAATTTTGCAAAAGGCTCATCCTTGCGTCGGCTTGTGCTTCACTTGGGCTCACCGGCATTTGCTGCCGCCGCCTACGCGGCTCGACACCCATAGGCGATGTTTCCCATGGGCTGACGCCCACGGCCAAGTGCTGCTGCGGCTTCGCCGCTCTCGAGGAAGCCGGCTAAAGCAGCATATTCTCAGGTAAGTCCGGCCCCCGCCCTGGTGTGTGGATCATACGAGAGTGAAACAATCAGAAATCGACCATTCCTTCGCGAGCGTGGTGTCCCGTCACGGTTAACCTCAGCGCCTTCGTGTCTCTTCGTGGATTACTCTTTTTTCTTTTGTTTCAGTTAAGCCGATGCGGACGCTGCAGGAAATCCGGGCCTATATCCTGGCGCTGGAGAAGGAGACGGAGGGGCTGCTGAACGAGATTGTGGGTTGATGAAGCGTGTTGCCGGAATGCACACATTGTGAGATAATTGACGCATGGGCATCGGCTTCGAATGGAGCGCGGAGAAGAACCAACTACTCGTCCAGCAGCGGGGAATCTCATTCGAGAGCATCCTATCCGCCATAGAGCAGGGCAGCTTGGTGGACGTACTGGAACACCCCAATCAGGACCGCTACCCGGGACAGTTGATCTACGTTGTCGAGATCGACGAGACCATTTACCTCGTGCCTTTCGTGACCCAAACCGACGGCACTCGCTTTCTGAAGACGATTATTCCCAGCCGGAAGGCGACGAGAGATTATCGTAGGAGGCAGCGATAGTGAACGACAAAATGAGTGCGGAAGAACGTGACATTCTCGATAGATTCGAACGGGGCGAGTTGCGATCCACTGCGGATGCTGGACGCGAAATCGAGATGGCCCGACAGTCGGCTCGCAATACGTTCAACAAGACCAGGCGAGTGAATTTGCGGGTAACCGAGCGCGACTTCAACCTTGCCCACTCCAGGGCCAGGGAAGAAGGGATCCCTTATCAGACACTCTTGTCCAGCGTGATTCACAAATACCTGTCCGGCCGGCTGACGGAGAAGTAGAAGGCCGACATTGTAATTTAGACACCAAAGTAAAATAGAAAATTGTGTTATTGAGCAACCGTTAATAGGGACTGTCCATAGTGCAGCGCGGAGAGATCGGCAGCTATGAAGTGACGAGCGTCGGCGGTGAGCGAGTTCGGGCATTTGTGCCGCTGCCGTTGCCCCCAACACCTGCTCTGATGTTGGACGGCTCGTTGCAACAGCTTCTGGAATCGGCGGTACTTGCCCTGGGCCGCCTCGACGCGGTCTCGACTCTCCTGCCGGACCACTCGCCTTTTCTGTATGCCTATGTGCACAAGGAAGCGGTGCTCTCCTCTCAAATCGAGGGCACACAGTCGTCTCTGTCGGATCTTCTGATCTTCGAGCTCGAGGAAGTGCCCGGGATTCCGCTTGATGATGTGACCGAAGTCTCGAACTGCGTGGCGGCGCTCAGACACGGTTTGCGTCGCCTGGAGCGGAATTTTCCCCTGTCGAATCGCCTGATCCGCGAGATCCACGGTGTATTGTTGTCGAGCGGGCGGGGACAGACCCAAACACCCGGCGAGTTCCGCCGCTCGCAGAATTGGGTCGGCGGCAGCCAGCCGGGCCATGCCGCTTTCGTGCCGCCGCCCCACACCGCCGTACCCGACTGCATGTCGGCGCTTGAGCGCTTTCTCCACGCCACTGACGACGGCTTGCCCGTACTATTGAGGGCGGGGCTTGCACACGTGCAGTTCGAGACCATTCACCCCTTCCTTGACGGCAACGGCCGCGTTGGCTGGTTGCTCATTACGCTGCTGCTGTGCCAAGCCGGTTTGCTAAGCTAGCCGCTCCTCTATCTGAGCCTGTATTTCAAGCAGCACCGCGGTGACTACTACGACTTGCTGAACCACGTGCGCCGCACCGGAGACTGGGAGAGGTGGCTTGGCTTCTTTCTGGAAGGAGTGAAGCGAACGGCTGAGGGTGCAGTCTCCAACGCGCAACGCCTGTCTCAAATGTTCCAAGATGACCGCAACCGCATACAAGTGTCCGGCGGTCGGAAGACCGGGTCAGCGCTGCGTGTGCACGACGCGCTCAAGGCGCGCCCGATCCTATCGTTGCCGGTGGCGTGTCGAGATACCAGACTTTCCTTTCAGGCAACCGCTTCAGCCATGGAACTGCTCGCCACTCACGGAATTGCACGGGAGATCACCGGAAAACGCCGTAACCGGCTGTTCGTCTATGACCGGTATCTTTCCATCCTCAACGAAGAAGCTGAGGTCCCTCCAGGCTCGAGAGTTTACAATACGCGGCAGGAGCCATAGATTATGTTGAAACGCATGAGGCTAGAGAATTTCAAGGCTTGGCGTGAAGCCGATTTGACTTTTGGAAAGGTGACCGGCTTCTTCGGCACCAACAGCGCCGGCAAGAGCAGTCTCCTTCAGTTCCTTCTGTTGCTCAAGCAGACCAAGAACGCCACCGACCGTGGCATCGTGCTCGATTTCGGAGGGCCGGCGGACATGGTGAACCTGGGGACCTTCACTGACGTGGTTCACCGTCATGACGCCGAGGCGCGAATACGTTGGCGTCTGGAATGGGAACTCCCCAGAACGCTGAAGATACTGGACCCAATGGAACCTTCGAAGAAATCGTTGTTCAGCGGCGACTGCCTCAGCACGCAGTGCGAAGTCGGCTTGAGACAAGCGCGTCTCTGGCCGTACCATTTGGCATACCAGTTTGGCGGCACAGAGTTCAGTCTCCAGTTGCGGCCCGCCTCGGACAAGGACTTCAGGTTGGTCGCAGATAACCAGAAATTCCGATTCCGCCGCACCCAAGGCCGCCCTTGGCACCTGCCGCACCCAGTCAAGACGCACCTGTTTCCCAGCCAGGCAAGAAACTACTACCAGAACTCGGATTTCCTCGGCGATTTCGAGTTGGCGTACGAGAATCGGATGGACTCGCTTTACTACCTCGGACCATTGCGCGATTACCCCAAGCGCGAGTATCACTGGGCGGGTTCGAGCCCCGAGGACGTCGGGCAACGCGGCGAGCTCACCGTAGACGCAATACTTGCCGCCACTCGCAACCGGGAGATGAGGAGTCTCGGACACCGAAAGCGGCGGAAGCGGTTTCAGGAAATGATTGCCTATTGGCTGAATCGTCTCGGGCTGATCTCTGACTTTCGTCTCGAAGAAATCGCCAAGGGCACAAACCTATATCGGGCGATGGTGAAAACATCTCCCAGGAGTCCGTCGACATCACTGACCGACGTTGGATTCGGCGTGTCCCAGATTCTTCCGGCATTGGTGCTTCTCTACTATGTCCCGGAACGTTCGACAGTGATTCTGGAACAGCCGGAGATCCATCTGCATCCCGCTGTGCAAAGCGGACTGGCTGACGTGATACTGAATGTGGCCCGCGCGCGAAGGGTGCAGATTCTGGTCGAGAGCCACAGCGAGCACTTGATGCGGCGCCTGCAGCGCCGTGTGGCTGAGGAGCGGGTCTCCTCCGACGACGTAAAACTCTATTTCGTTTCTTCGCACGGAGGTCCGGCGCAGGTTTCCGATCTGCAACTGAATGAGTGGGGAGAGATCGAAAACTGGCCGGAGCAGTTTTTCGGCGACGAAATGGGAGAGATCGCCGCAATCACTGAAGCGTCCCTGCAAAGAAGGATGAGATCGTCCCAGTAATGGCATTCGTGGTGGACACGAACGTTGCAGTAGTCGCAAATGGGCGCCAGACTCACGCCGATCTGCAATGTCAAGTGGTCTGCGTGGAGAGACTTCGATCGGTTGTCGCGGATGAGGTTGTTGCCATCGACGATATGGGCGCTATCCTCCAGGAGTACAAGCGTCACCTCAACTTCTCAGGAAGGCCAAGTGTGGGGGACATGTTCTTCAAGCACGTGTTCAACTACCAGTATCGCCGTGATCGAGTACGAAGAATTGCCATCACGCCTTCGGCGGACGAAAGGCGGGGTTTCCAAGAACTGCCCGAAAATTCACTGGACCGGTCTGACCGGAAGTTCCTGGCGGTTGCATTCGTCGCAGGTGCTGTCATCCTGAACGCGACCGACAGCGATTGGGATGAACACAAGGCGCTTACCGAGACCCTTGGAGTTCAAGTCGATCAGCTCTGTCCGCGATACACCTCCCACGCTAGGCGACGCCGGCCATGATCGTGGAGAACCTGCCCTCAATCGCCAAATATCCAGGCACGCCTTATTGGCCTTGGTCTCCGGCAATCGGTCGGGACGACGATGTGCACACGATTCCGGGTCGATTCGTGGGACAGGCCGTCGTCCTGACCGAAAAGCTCGACGGAAGCAATACGCTTCTGCACGCCGGCAAAGTCTACGGGCGCAGCGTCTCAGCACCTTCCAGCGGCAAATGGATGGCGATGGCCAAAAAGCACCACGCCTGGAAGGTGACCGAACCCAACGTCTATCTCTACGGCGAGGACATCTACGGCGTCCACAGCATCACCTACGGTCCGGTAGAGGAACAGAAAACGTTTTATGCTTTTGCGCTGCGTGATGGCGAGGGTGCGTTTGCGGCTTTCGCCGATGTTGAGTCATATGCAAAGCAGAGGGGCATTCCGATCGTTCCGATCCTTTTTGAGGGATACTTCAGGTCAGTCGCCGAGATCCGCGCATTCGTGGAGAGTGCACACCGCGAACCGTCGGTGTTGGGTGGCCAGCGGGAGGGGGTGGTGATGCGGTTGGCGCGAGGATTCCCACCAGCGCAATTTTCGGAGAATGTCTGCAAGAGCGTTCGCGTCGGCCATGTGCAGACTAAGGAGCACTGGACTCGGCATTGGAGGCCATGCCGTATCGCAAAACACGCCGGTTGACCTTTCCCGGGCGGACCGCTTTTGTTGAGTAGGGGCGCCTTCGCTATTGTAATTTCAGGTCTAAAATTAAATAGAAAATGGTGTTGTTGAGAAACTGCAAATAAGGACTGTCTCTCATGCGGCGCGGGTAGATCGGCACCTGTGAGGTGACAAGCTTCGACGGTGAGCAAATTTGGGCCTTGGCGCCGCTGCGGTTTTCTCCGAACCCCGCCCACATTCCCAATAGCACTGAACACCGATTTCTCTCGCGACTGCACGCTGGTCCAACTCACACCCCTCACGACTCATCTTCCTCCTCATCCATCGCCGGTTCCGCGCGGCCGCGCATGTGGCGGCGTAGGCAGCGGACGGCTCGTTCCAGCAACGGGGCGGCCTCGTCGGTGGCTCCTCGGACCGAGAGCGTGATATCCGGCGAAACCTCTACTTGAAGCCATCGGTCCATTGCGGGCGACGGATGCCCGCGTTGGTCCGCGATTTCCTGCAGCGCGGCCAGCAGTTCGCCGAGTTCCGATTCCCGGACGGGTTTGGAATCGTCAACCGGTAGGGGCTGGTACGCGAGGTTCGGGTCGTCCTGGTCCGTGGCCCGGCGGTGCGCCTTTTCCTCCGGGTGGCTGTCCTGCCGGTAGGGAGTTTCAGGCAACTCGCGTTCTTCCGGGCCGGGCTCGTGAAAGCTTGACTCGGCCAACCTCGCGGGTAACTCGGCCCTGGGTTGGTCTTTCCGCACGGGCGCCCATCGATCCTCGATGGCTTCCCGCCGCCGGGCGAGCGGACGGATGCTGGGCGATATCCCGGAGACGGCTTCCGGGTTGACGGGAATCCGCCCGTCGGCGACACCGGAAATCAGTTCCGGCGGCGTGTGCTCGAAGATCTTGCACAAGTCGCGGAGGGACACCGGCGCCACTATCCCTCGCTGCTCCGCCTCCCGAACCTGTCGAATGAAGAGTAGCCGGTCCCGGACCAGCTTGGGGTATCGGGTCCGCGATCCGCGCCTTCCCACCTTGGGCAGTAACCCTTCGTGCACGTAGTAGGCGATGGTCCTGCGATCGAACCCGGTCTCGCGCTGCAGTTCCGCGGCCGTGTAGCTCTCAGTTTCCCGGTCAAAAGCCATGGAAGTGATTTTTAATGCTAATTAATGGTGTTTACTGTTGACAGAGCCCCTTCGACATCTATAATAATGCACTTTACTGATTTTTGCTGACCATATCAAGGAGTGGCCTATGCATCCACTGAAAGCCGCCCTCTCCAACCTGAAACTTGGAGATCCCCAGGCGTGGAAGGGACTGACAATGTTTCCGCTGCTGTCGGACGTCCGCAGCAGCCTCCAATACCTGATGCTGGCCGACGGCCTGCGGGGCGGCCTGGTTACCGTCAAGGAGGTGTCCCGCGCGGGCAGCGTGCCCGACCTTGCAGTGGAAAACCGATCGAAGCTGCCCGTGCTGATCCTCGACGGGGAAGAGTTGGTGGGAGCCAAGCAGAATCGCGTCGCCAATCTCACCATGCTCATCCCGAAGCAACACACCGTGGTCATTCCCGTGTCGTGCGTGGAGCAGGGGCGCTGGGACTATGAGAGAGACGATTTCGTCGTGACCGAGCAGCTGCAGTACGCCCGGGGCAGGACCGAGAGACTCGCCAGCGTGCTCCATTCGTTGGCTGAGACCGGTGAGAGAATTTCCGACCAGGCCCAAGTCTGGCACTCCATCGCGGCAAAAGCCGCCGCCATGGATGCGGCATCGCCCAGCAGAGCCATGAGTTCGATTTTTGAACGGCATGCGGCGACGCTCGACCAATACGTCGAATCCGCAAATTCGCTTCCCGGCCAGGTGGGCGCCGTCTTCATGGTAGGGAAGGAGCGCCTCGGTCTGGATCTGTTCGACCAACCCGAAACCTTCGCCTCGATGCTGCCCAGGCTCGTCCGAAGCTATGCCGTCGACGTCATCGAACGGCCCGTCTCTCAAAAGAGGTCGGGCCGGATGTCCGAAGCGCGGTCCTTCCTCGACGGCATCCTCAAGGCGTCCTTCGAGGACCGCCCGGCCCTGGGGCTGGGCCGAGACCTCGGCTGCGTGGCCGACCACCTGGTGGCCGGCGCGCTCCTGGTGGACGAGGTTGTGGTGCACCTGGCCGCGTTTTCCGGTTCCCGTAGCCGACGAAACCGTTCAAGCCGACGTTGTCGGTGACGTCGGCCATCAGCCGCCCGCCTACGATGTGCGCGTCCTCCTGCAACTCCGGAAACCGGCTCGCCGGGGCGCTACCCACCGCCTGCGTATCGACCTCTGTGCTGCCGCGGTTTCCGTAGCCGATCTCCGCCGAAACTCCCACCACGCTGCCCAACTTGCCGACAATCAGCAAGGTCTCGACCCCGGCGCCGCCGTCGCCGAGCGAGTTGATGTAGCCGGTTTCGTAGATGTTCGCCTGGGAGTATTTCGGCTGGGAGCAGCACTTCCGGCGCTGGCCGCCGGGCGACACCTTGGCGCACCAGTTGCTGGCCACCCTCTGCTCGCTGGTGGCCAACGCGGCCTTCCAGTTGAAGAAGCCGGCCAAGCCCTACGACTTTGCGCCCTGGCTGAAAACGCCCGAAGACGAAGCTGCCGAACGACGCGCCCGGCTGGCTCCAGGAGTAGCAGTAGTTATTATTGCTCAATTATCCGACAGTACACTAGAACCCCACCCCGCCCCCGCCGAAGGATAAGCTGACGCCGAAGCTGATGAGCAGCGAGGCGGCCGTGTTCCGCCCCGCCACCACTCGTCCGACGAAACCGTTCAGGCTGACGTTGTCGGCGACATCGGCTATCAGCCGCCCGCCTACGATGTGCGCGTCCTCCTGCAACTCCGGAAACCGGCTCGGCGAGAAGCCTTCGCCGCCGATGTCGATGCCGGACAGGGCCTTGACCATCCGATAGTCGGCGCCGACCGTCACCCTGTCGCCGGCCGGGATGAAGACGCCGAGATTCAAGAATACGTCCGCGGGGATGTCGACGTTGTCCCCGCCCGCCGCATTTGGCCTTTGATGCCTATTGCCGGGGTCCGGCACACCAATGTACCCATGTTCTCCTCCTTTTCTCGCCATTGGTCCTTGGTTGCGGTCCGGTTGCGAACGGGCCGCAGCGTCCCGGAGGTTCGAGTCAGGACTAATGCGGCGGCGCCTGGCCGACCCATCGATCACGCAGTTCCCGGCCCATCCACTTGACCTCGCCGATCAGAACGGCGTTGGCAGGCCAAGGCTGGTCTTTCCAGTGGGGGTTGTCGCTGCGCAGCAGCCAGTGTCCGCTGCCGTCGCGGGCGGCGCGCTTGACGACGAGGCCGTCTTGGGAGCGGACCAAAAAGATCCCGCCGTTACGGCGGGATCTTTGGCCGCGGTCAACCAGGATGGACGATCCTTGGGGCAAAGTAGGTTCCATCGAGTCACCCATGACACTGATCAACGTGCACCGGGTGGGGTCGGTGGTGATGCGGTCGAGCCAGCTCTTTCTGAAAGGAACATAATCGGTGATGGTCTCGTCGAGATCCATGGCGCCGCCGCCGGCGGCGGCGCGAAGCTCCCGCAGCTCGACCTGCCGGGTTGGGGCCGATGGGGAGTCCTGCGCCGTGTCGGAAGGGTTTCTGAGGGCTTGGATGACAGCCGCACGGATGTCCGACCGCAGCTCGTGGAGCAGGGCGGCCGCTTCCTTGCGACGGTCGGCGTCGGGATCGCGCGGCGGGCCGACGTAGCACTCGAGTCCGAGAGCCTCACAAAGGCGGCGGACGCGCTCGATGGAAGGGACGCGGCCGCTTCTGATCATGGCGATAGCAGTGGGTTGTCCGGTGGCCTGTCTGGAGATGGCGCGCTCGGAGCGGGGGTCGTCTCGAGCGGCCTCAAGGAGTGCCGAGATAGGAGACGAGAGACACATACTGTCAAAATACAGTGATATTGATTTTTTTTCAAGGTGATGAGCGTTTTGCAAAAATCCTCAGGTAGCGGGATTTTCGGGTTGTGAGGGATAAGAGGATAGGTGCGTGGAGGGACAAGACCACACTCTGTTGTATCATGAAGGTGCCAAAACCACATGATGAGCGGAGGTAGAACTTGTCCCTTAAACAAACCCTATCACGACACGGGTTCACCTTTCAACGGGAGCTGTTCCCCCGGCTGGAGGAGACTCTGGGCCCTTTGGGCGAGCGCTACCAGCGGCTGGTGCGAGTGTTGGAACTGGTAAGGCAGGGAAAGGGTAAGCTGTACCTGCGCTCTGCAACCCCCTGCGATCCGGCCTTCAGGTCCAGGTAATTCCGTTCACAAGGGTCGTTGCTGTCGGGTCGTTACCCGCAAACATCACATTTGCCGACTAAAAAACCTGCGGACTGTGAATTTTTCAAAAAGCCCTGAGTTAATTTTTTATTGAGTGTGACGGCAATAGTGATTATTGTGAATAGTTATGAAATCACTTCCCAGCACGCAACATCTGCAGGAGCTTTGCCAACTCTATTGCGTGCAGTCGGGCCGCAGCCCGGTGCGGGTGGCCGATCTGTCGACCGGTAATCCCTACTTCTTCAATCGACTGGAGGACGGCAAAGGTTGTACCGTCAGGACATACAATCAGGTTTTGCAATGGTTTTCCAACTACTGGCCGCCCGGGCTTGCCTGGCCGGAATGGATTCCACGTCCCTGTCCAAATTTTCGGGACGATGCCGGGCCGGCCTAGTAAATCCATACCATGTTGAAAATCACTCCAGGAAGCCTGGATTCATCTCTTGATGCCGACATTGCCCAAGCGGCGGCCCGCATCCAGAGTTTGCGCAACGCGGGACATTTGCGCGACGCACGGAGGCTGGTGCTGCACCTCAAGCCCGACGGCAAGCGGGTTGGTCGTATTGAGGTGGATAGTGTCCGGATCTACGATGTGAAAGTCAAAGGGTAGCAGCGTGGCTGTGGTCAGTTGGGGCTCGGAGAGCGGGGAGGCAGCCATCCGGTGGAATCGGCCGAGTGGCTTGTCCACCCATAAGCATGTCCGGAAAGGCCGGACTCTCTCAAGGCAGCCTCTCCCGAGTGGAGACCACCACGATGTGGCTTGTTGCCAGGGGCGCTCAGGATTCTCCAAAGATTTTTTGCTTGACGGTGCCTCGCCCTGTTAGTTAGATTGTTTTTGTTGTTGATCTTTTTCCTCGGATGTCAGTGCTCTTTATCCTCGCGCGGAACCCACTGGTAGCTTTTCACCAGGGTTGCGAGGAAGGGTAAGCACACTTCCAATAGTGACCCACTGATCGCGGCAAGCCAAGGTCACTCCTGATGGAACCCAACAGGAGTGCTTGGTTGCAAACGCGATTCCCCCGACCCCTAACACTCCCATCGTTTCAGGCCAAGGCCAACCCTGACGGGATCACTCGTTCGAGGGACCTGAAGCAGTGCGCCGTTCCGCATTCCCAGCATTCTTATTACGACAATCATCTGCTGCGAGTGTCGCCATCAGCATGCAGCCACAAGGCCGCCTTGCGGCTCGGCGGCCAAGCCGGCCCTGGGGACGACCCGGTCAACGCCGGGGCGTCGATACAGACCGGCGGCCCGTATGCCAGCATGTATGAAATTCAGGACGCTCACCGGTGGGTGGCAAGGAAGCCAAACAGACGATTGCGGCGCGGGAGCCAGGAAGCTAACGCCGTGCTGCGGCCGATATGCGTAACTCACGGTGGTTCCGTCAAGTGGGCTCTCGGCGAGCGGAACTGACCCCCCAAATGGAATTGGGAGTGTGGCAGACACCATGACCCCTAACGAATCCGAAAAGACGCGGTCCGGCCCTGTCATCCGGCTGGCCGACTTTCTTTCACACTTTGCGGCAGCCGGCGGCCAGGCGGCTCAGGCTTGCGCCCGCGAGTCAAAGAAACACTTGATGGAGTTCTTCGATCAGGAAGGAGCCGTGCTTCGGCCTCGCACTATCAAGTTCGAGACAGGTGGTCGTACGATCACGGTTCCGCTGATCGCGCTGGCGCAGCCGTCGGGAGTTCGATTCAGTCGGATGCGAATGCAGTTTTCGGCCTCGGTTGATGTATCCCGGGATGGTGAAGCCAATGTTCACAACCATAAAGGACTGCTCAAGCGCACGGTGGAAGTGGATGTCACCCTCGAGTTCGATGCGACTGATAACGCGGAGGCGATCGAACTGATCCGGGAGCGGCTGAATCGAGAGCTCAGCAGGAATCTTGACGACATCACGGCTCAAGGTAAATCCCAACCAATCTAGAAAGGAAAGCAATCGATATGGCCGAATACGAAAACAGGGAACGAGACTACAACGACAATCTGGGACAGGTGATCGGGCGTTTTTGCACTGCAATTGTCGAGGCCGATGCTGAGGCCAAAGACGCCCACGTCAAGCGGGTGCTGGCGCTGCTGAAGCTGCCGAACGCCCAGTTCATCGCCGACAGCTCCGTTATCGGAGTAGATAAGCCGCTTCAGACCCGTGTATCCGTGCCGGTGTTGTCGATCGTCAAGGCCAACCCCATCGAGATCGACCAGGCCAATCTGTTGCTCGACATGAATGTGAGCGCCAGCACCAGCGACACGCTGAACGTGGCAAGCAAGACGTCGGTTGAAGGCTCCGGGAGAATTGGATGGGGGCCGTTCTCGATCGGGATCAAGATCAGAGCCGACGTATCGGTCGCCAAGGAATCGAAGCGTCAGAGCGATTATCGGTCTACAACCCACGCCGATGTGACGATGAAGCAGGGAGCCCCGCCGGAAGGGCTGAGTCTTATCATCGACTCACTCAACAAGACGACCACGAAAGCATTGGAGATCAACCAGACGATCATCCAAGCCAAGTTCGGCGACACCGCTTCGGCCGCGGCCGGAACCAATGATGTGCCGGCAATCGCCGATGGAAGTGGAAATCCGGCCGAATCGGGAAAGGCGCAGGATGATAGCAGCAAAGGCTAGAGCGCCCAGGCCGCCACGATTTTTGAAGACACTGACAACAAGAGGGAGATTTAACGAGAGGGAAGCCGATGACACTCCAGGAACTGTCACAACACGTGACGCAGTCCGTGTCGGAATTACACCAAAACTTGAACCGTTTCAGAGATGAAACGAACAGGGGCTACGCAGCGACGGAAAAGAAGGTGGATACCGCGCTGAAGCAACTTGAATCGAGCCCGCTTTCCACCGTCGGCATCTTCTTGTTCGGAGGTCTACTCGTGGCTCTCGGGTTTTTTCTGGGAAGACTGTAACGGCAATGGGTAATTCCGGCTATGAGACGACATTACCTCATCGGCCTCTCTGCCGCCGTTGCAACGGCCTGCCTGCTGTCGAACTTCGATCAATCGGACCCGGTCGATCGTCTGGTGGACCGTCTGAAAATCGAGGAGGGCTTCAGGCCGAAGCCGTATCGAGACACCCGAGGCATCATGACCATTGGCTACGGAACCGCTATCGAGCTTGGCATCAGCCCGCAGGAAGGCGAAATCCTGCTTCGCTACCGTCTGGTCGAGAAGGAAAAGGAACTGGCCTCGGCTTGGCCACCCTACGGTGAGCAGCTGGGGTCCGTGCAGTCCGCGCTACTGGATATGTCCTATCAGTTGGGCGTTCATGGAGTGCTCGAGTTTCATGACATGCTGGCAGCTCTAAAAAGGGAGGATTACAAAGCAGCCGCCCGGGCCGTGGAGCAATCGGCATGGAACCGGGAGACTCCGAAGCGTGTCAAGCGAGTGGCTGCAGTATTTCGGAGCCAATTGGAGCACTAAATGCCTGCCATGCTAGCTTCTCTGGGGGTTACGGTCGCCAAAGCGGTTGGAGCGCACCTTCTCCATAATTCCGTTCCAAACCGTATTGAAACGCTGTTTTCAGGTCTTGGTGGGAGATTTTTCATCGGTCTCGGCACCGGGTTCTATCTGCAGAATGCACAGTTCCGTCATGGCGCCAATGAGTGCTTCGGGGCTGTCAAGGGAGTCCTGACCACTGCGTTGAGCAGCTTCTTTTGATTCGCTTGCACGTTCCTTTTATCCATTTTTGGATTACATTATCCCTTTGAATAAGGTTTTGGATTAAATTTTTCTTGACAGGGTCCGCAATCGGATCTAGTATTTTCAAAAATTAGTCGCCAGGTTCCCTGGCGGCGGGTTGGTGCTCTCAGATCTCGCGCAGAACCTACCAGAGGCTTCAAGCCAAGGTTGCGAGGAAGGGGTAGGCGCCAATCGATAGTGGCCCACTGACCGCGCCAAGCCAAGGTCGCTCCTGATGGAATCCGTTACAGGAGTGGCCGCGTGCCGTCGCAATCGTTACAATCCCCGCAATTCCAATTCTCATCGAACCCTGACGGGATCGCCCGCTTGAGGGTAGCACCGCCGGCCGCTGGCACCGGCCCACATCCGTCTGGCTGGCGGCACCCGGCAACCATGGGCGGAACGCCCCCGCGTTCCCGGCCGTCAATGAACGGACCTGGGACCGTGCCGGGATGGGCTGCCCTTTCACCAACCCATCCGCCCAAGCCCATGGCTGCCCGGGCGCGTCCTGGTGGTCCGACTTCACCACGGCCGGCATCCGGGTCTCTACCCTGGGACTTTTCCGCTTGTTCCGATTATGGAGAAGCCTGCCTGGCCCTGCCTCTTGTGCAGGCCGGCGGAGCGATGACGGAGGCAAACCACCTATGAGTCGAGAGAAACCGGAAGAACACCTTGTCAGCCGCATCGAAACCGTCACTGAACTGTCGGGGCGCTGCTATCCGAACATCCAGACCGCCGAGGCCACCAATGGCGGAGACCCCGCATTGCGCTTTCCGGCCTGCGTCTACGCGGCGGTAGGCGGAACGGCGGTGACCACCTTCGGGGCCGGTCCCAGGGAACGCACCCATTCGATTCGAATCGACATCCGCGATGCGAGCTTCACCACCGTGACCACTTTGGCGCGCAAGGCCCTGGCGGCCCTCCGCGCGGGAGGCCGGCTGCGGGACGCCTCCGGCCCCATCGACCAGTACGACGCCGACCTGGCCGTCCATCGCCGACTCTGGACCGTGCAGATCGTCGTTTGAGGAGAGAAGAGTGTTTCGTGGCTAGTGGCTGGTGGCTAGTGGTTAGCGACTGGTAGCTAGTGGTTAGGAAAAGGAGAATGAAATGGGATTAACAGCACATGGAAGCGAGTTCGCCAAGCTGGAATACTCCAGTGATAACGGTAACTCATGGAACGAGATTCCCGGCATCAGCGGCTACACCGAAAGCGGCGGTGAGGCCCCCGAGCGGGACGTGGTGGCCTTCGGCGGAGTGGCCAAGCGCAGCGGGCATCCGCGGGTGCCTTCCATCGAGGTGAACGCCGTCTACTCGCCGTCGCACCCCGCCTGGAAAGCCGTACGCAAGGCATCGCTGGATCGGGATGTCCTGCAGTTCCGCCTGACCACCGCGGAGGAGGATATCTTTTCCGTCAACAGTAGCGGGAACACGGTGGCCATCGCCGGCACGGGCGTAGTGACCTTTGCGGGAACGCAAAAGCCGAACGCCTCCGAATGTCCGATCGTCCCCGGCCAGGCCATCAAGGTCGGCGGCAAGAAATACACCATCGACTCGGTCAGCGACGCCAATCCGCCGGTGATCAAGGTCAAGCTGGAATCGGGTGATTCGGCGGTTACAGCAGTGACGAACTACTCCCTCGTGCTGCCCTCACTACGGCGCGGTCCCTTTGACGCCGCGGTGCGGCTGGCCGGCAACGTCAGCCTGGAGTTGGAAGGCGACCTGACCACCAGCTTGATGCTGTCTCCGCGACGCCAACTGCCCGAATGGGCGATCGCGTAGAGCCGTTTTCAGTTCTCAGTGGCCGGTTTTTGCCAGGGATCCGTTTGATCCACGAAGAACACAACGTTGAAGGCATGCTTTCAACTGAGGTTAAACACCTTTTTTCTCTTCGTGACCCTTGGTGTCCTTGGTGGATCAAGGATTCTCTCAATCACTGACGACTGACGACCAAAAAAGAGGAAAAATGACAGCCAAAAAGAAATTGTCCACCCTGGCCGACATCCGCCGGCTCATTGGCGAACCGGTCATCCTGCAAGTCGCCGGTCTGCGGTTGCGGTTGACCCCGCCCACCGCGGCGACGGCGCTGGAGGTGCGGGAAAAGATGTTCGCCTCGGTGGAGGAAACCCAGCAAACCGGCGTCATGCTGACGGCCACGGCCCTGGCGGTGAAAGCCTGCCTGGACCCGAGGCTGAATGACGAAGAGGCCATACAGCTCGTCTTGCGCACCGGAGGCGAGCGCGGTCCCCTGGCCCTGCAGGCGCTGGAGCTGTGCGGGTTGGGCCACATGCTGGCCGAAGTGGCCAGCCGGATGGGAGAGGAGGGGGGAGCCTCCACGGAGGTTGCAAACCCTACCCCTTTCTCGTCGCCCGCCAGACCGGACGCAGCCTGAGCCAGGTGCTGGAAATGCCCGCCTGGGAGTATTTCGGATGGGAGCAGCACTTCCGGCGCTGGCCGCCGGGCGACACCTTGGCGCACCAGTTGCTGGCCACCCTCTGCTCGTTGGTGGCCAACGCGGCCTTCCAGTTGAAGCAGCCGGCCAAGCCCTACGACTTTGCGCCTTGGCTGAAAACACCCGAAGACGAAGCCGCTGAGCGCCGCGCCCGGCTGGCCCACAGGGCACGGCAAGTTGAAGACGCTTACATGAGGAGTCACCATGCCCAATGATCTAGCTACAGCTTTGGACCAATCCGCGGCGGCCCTCCGAGACCAGCAGCAAGCGCTCCAGCGGATGCAGCGCACCGTGATGAACGTCTACCGGGGCTTTCGGGATTTCCGCTACTTGATGCACCGTTCCACCAAGTCCATGCGCACTCAGGATGAAGTCATGCAAAGCCTGAGCCGCACCGTGAAGGCGGTGGACCAGAGTTTCCAGAAACTGCGCCAATCCATGGCCGCGGAAAAGAAGGCTGCGGCGAAGAAAACACCCGAGAAGATCCCCCTCAGCAAGATCAGCTCCAAAGATCCACAAACGCTCAAGCTCGACAAGGTGCGCTCAGATCAGGAAGCCTTGCTGAATTTCGTCGCCGGGACCGAGAGGCTGAAGGAACAAAACAAGCTGTTGGAGTTGAGCGGGGAGGCAGCGGTCATCAAGCGGTTCCAGATTGAGCTGGGGGACGCGGCCCGCGCTCTTAGGAAAGAAGCCAGGAAGGAGTCGCTAAGCAAGGCGCAGAGAGACAAGCTCAACACTGAAGCACAACGTTTAGAGGATCTCAGTAACAATGACAACCTCACCAAGGGGAGCCCTGAAGTCAAAGAGCGTCAAAAGGCGATTGAGGAGAACAAGCGGCTCCAAGAGCGGAAGGCTCTGGAACAGCAAATCTCCAACACTATCTCGGAGGGGCTCTTGCAAGCTATCGCCAGAACCAGAACGTGGGGGCAGGCCTTGAAGGAGATCGGTGCCCAACTGCTCAAGATTGCCGCACAGGAAGTGATGCGACGGTTGGTTCAACCCTTGATCACCAAAGGGGTCGGGACTGTCCTTAAAGCGTTTGGCCTGGCTGCCGGAGGGCCGGTGATGGCCGGGCAGCCTTACCTGGTGGGAGAACGCGGGCCTGAGCTCTTTCTTCCCAAAGCCTCGGGCCAGATCGTCCCCAACCACCAGCTCAGCGCCATGACCGGCCGGCCCTTGATGGCCGCGGCCAGCGCGTCGTTCCAGTTCAACTTCCACATTGAATCCACCGACGGCCCGGGGGTGGAAGCAGCCATCCAGCGGGCACGGCCCGTGCTGGCTCAGGATGCCGTGGAGGTGTCCAAACGAGTGATGCGGGCGGATCTGTCCCGCCCCTCACCGCTGAGAGGATTGGCTCGGAGATGATGGCTCGGCCTCAGTCAGGCTGACGCCGCAATGGCCCATCATCTCGTCAAAGGCTGACCGGGCCATCTCCCCGGTCATAATGGAGTTGGTTTCCCCGGTCTTCAGATCGGTCCAGCTAAGGACTTCCGAATGATAGATCTTCAGCATCAAGTCGAGCGCCTCCTCGTCAGAGAAATTGACTCTGTGGATTTGCTCCACGTCGGAGATCCGTTTGGAGCGGTTGGGCCAATTGAAATCGATAGTGGCCTGCTTCAAGGTGAATCCCTCTCCCTCCTCGGCCGCCTCAACATTGCTCCAAAGGCCGAGCTGCAGGTGCACCCGCTCCTTCTTGTTCCGCGGCTTCCGGAAATTGCTGCGGGACCACCGTTGATAGGTCCAGTGATCCTTGAAAAGGAAATAGAGTTCCCACTCTATTCCCGCTGGATGTCTCTTGTAGCATCGCAGATTCATCGACCCATGGGGGTATCCATAGATGCTGATGAACCAATACAAGGCGCCAAATGCTTCCTGCTTCAGCACCCTCCACAGGCCGGGACAGGGCTTGAGGTGGTCGGTGCGAAGCGGATAGTACTCCGCGCGGAGTTCGGGATGCGTACTCTGCCCGGCATTGAAGCTACACTCTTGGAACCCTTCTCCTTCAGACGGGGATTCGGCTTCCCCTCGGTTTTTCCGCTGGCGGGCGAGGCGGGCGCGGAGATTGTCAACCATCTCTTTAGCGATCGCCTTGGCTTCCTCTTCGCTGAGCCGATCGAACGAGCTTTCCGCCCCGACGGGCAACACCATGCAAACGGTCAGAACAGCGATAAACCAGATTCTCATGGCGGACTTCCTTGGAACACTTTTCATCCTCGGGATGCGCTAGAAGCCAACGGGGTTTCCCGTGTCTGACACACAGATCAGTTGGAGAATACTATAACAGGCAACTTTGATCGGAGATAAACCTCATGGCATTAATTGACTTTCCCTCTGGGCTGCTCGTCACCCGCTCGGATCTGAGTTTGACTCATCCGGGTCAGGTGGTGTTGCGCTCCGTCTATGGTGCCGGAACCCAGGTACTGGGCCGAGGCCCCGGCTACTGGGCCGGTCGTCTCGAAATCGCCGAGACCGACCACAACACCGAAGCTCAGCGGCGATTGATGGAACTGTTCTTGACCCGACTGCGCGGCGCCGAGAACACCTTCAAGGTTCCCCTCTGCCGCCCCAGCGGGGGTGGGCTGGCCAAGGGGACAACCTTATCGGTGAGCGCGGCCACCAATACCTCGGGAGTGGTGGAGGTGACCGTCACCGGAGCGAAGTCGGGCCTGGTGGCGGGCGACTATGTGAGCATCGGCAACCGGCTCTATCAACTGACCAGCGATCTGGACGTCTTCAAGTTCAAGGTCGAGCCTCCGGTGGCGCCGAGCAGTGGAACGATACTCTGGGAAGACGTGACTTGCCTGGCGCGGCTGAAGGGAGAGAGGCGCCGGCCGTCAAGCTGGACCCCGGATTTCGGCGGTCCTTGGACTCTGGAGTGGGAGGAGGCGGTTTAGGGGTTAGTGGGTAGTGAGTGACTGACCACTGACCACCGGTCACTGGCCACTATTCAACGAGGTGATTGAACCATGGAAAGCAAAGAAGTCTGGCGGCAAAACCTGATTACGATTGAATTCTCTCCCAAGGTAACCGAGACCGTGACCATTCAGGATGCCCAGATCCTCACCTACACCTTCACTCCCCAGTCTGGCGCCATCGCTGAATCTGCGAAGTTGGTCCGCACCCGGGGCGATGCCACGAATGTCGTAGACCCAGCCGATTACGCTCTGGACCTGGGTGCCGGTTCCTTGACGCTGGAAGCCAAGATCGTCGCCATGGAAGATGTCTTCGGGTTGTCCTACCAAACCCTTACCCCCCTGCGGCTGTGGACCGGCCAGGGAGGCTTGCGGGTGGGGAGCCAGCTTTACCGAGGCAGCGGCGCGGCCTTGGGGGTGAGCGAGGTGGAGACGGCTTCAGGAGAGCCGGACAAGCGGGTGACTCTCAGCTTGTCGGGAATTCCTCTCGCCTTACGCCGGCAATTCCTCCAGGACGTAGGGCCAAAGGAGGTGCTGATCGAGTGGATCTTCAGCAAGGATCGGGGAAAGACCTGGAGCAAGATTCCAATCTCGTTCCAGGGACGGCTCTCGACCCCAGCCTTCTCGGAAGGCACGTTCCAGATTGAGATCGAGACGCAGCGTGGGGATGTGGACCGAGGACGACCGCTGCGTTGGTCGCATGAAGACCAACAACGGCGCCATCCCGGAGACCTGGGTCTGGAGCACATGCGAGCCCTGGCGAAACAGGGAGTGGAGACGGGATGGCCGCCATAGCAGAATTCCCCTCCTCTGGAGGGGTTAGGGGTAAGTCTATTAGGAGAAGTAATGTTGACAGACGACACGCACGAGCGCGACCTGCGGTTGCGGAATGTGATGGAGCGCGAGGGGTTGGGTCCCTCCAAGTGGCGCGAGCGGGACTGTATTGCGTTCGTTCGGGCCGTAATTCGAGAGTTGTCCGGTCAAGAGCCGACCTTCAACCTGCCGGCCTGGACCGAGGCTCTTGGCGAGCAGGAAGTGATTCTGCGGGCTCCGCGCGAGCATGGGTCGATCCGCAGGGGATGGCTGGAATTACTGGACGACGAGCCGCTGTTGCGGCGCGTCAGAAGAGGCGAACTTCCAAAACCAGGCATGATCGGTCTGACCCCTGCCGAAGGATTCGGAGTTGACCAGGTGGTGGCTCCGGCTCGCGGGCCGCTGATTGGTGTGGTTGGCCCCGATTGCGCGTTTTGGACTCGCATGCACGATGGCTTGAAGCGCGCCTATCCGATAGCTGATTACTGGGAGGTCATAGTCTAATGGGGTTCTTGCCAGGTGTCATTATTTCCATCGCCGGCTTATTTGGCGTGACGGTCAGCGCCACCGCAGCCACCAGTATCGCCACCTCTCTAGTGCTTTCTGCCGTTTCGTTTGGGGTGAATCTTGTTTTCCGGTTGATTCAGGGTAACCGCAGAAGTCCGTTGGAGGCAGTGGACGGTCCCAAGCACACCATCAGAAGCGAGGTGGTTAGCGCTCGCTGGGTGTTGGGTCGGGCGCGAGTGCCGGGGGTGCTGTGCTATTTCGGGTCTTCTGATCGTATTGCCAAAATGGGGCTGATCCTGTCAGAGGGCGCTTGCGAGAAGATCGACGATTATATGTGGATCGATGGCCACGCCGTCAGGCTGGAACGCACCGCCGACACCACCGGAGACCTGCTCAAACCGGTAGCATCGAGCAAATACAAAGATAAGATCGAGATTCGGGAGTATTTCAAAGCCGATGGGACCCAGGGAAGCCACATGGAAAGCGCAGGGCAAACCCTTCCTCCGGGCTCGACCTTTGACGGACAAGACCCAGATGATCCTAATACGGTCACCCATCCAGGGTTTGATGGTCACTGGGATGGCGATCCAGTAGACAGCACGGAAAGATATCTGTTCCCGGAAGATCAACCGGACGGTTCGACACAGAACGTCGTTAGAGAGTTCGTTCAGGATTTCCCGAAATGGGGGACCAGTCACAAGCTCGAAGGTCTCTCCTGGGTCTACGTGAAGCTGACCCAGCCGGAGTATGGCCAGGATCTCGACAAGCGTTTCTGGACGAATGTGCCGAATTTAGAGTTTCTGGTGCAGGGAAACAAGATTACGTTTCCTGATCCGGCTAAGGGTGCGCCGCCGGACCGAAGGAAGACGGAATGGACCGAAAACGCAGCCGCCATCCGCTACTGGTGGGAGACCGAGCGGCGCGGCCGTGATGCGGGAGCCATTCACCTGGAGGATTTTCGGAACGCTTACACGGCCTGCGAGCAGATGGTTGATGTTTCCGCGGGGCTCCCGAAAAGCCATGATGAGTTCAGCGATTATGCCAACGCCCCGCGCTACACCATTAACGGGGTTGTCTCGTCTGGAGACGACGTTTCCAGCGTCGAGGACCAGTTGGATGCGGCCTGGGCGGGTGAAGTCATCGAAATTGGTGGCAAACTGCGCTTCAGGCCAGGCGTCATGCGGCCAGCAACGACCAATCTCACTCTTGCTGAAGCGGACATCATCGAGCCGCCATCGGTGCAGCCGTGGCCGGACTTGCAAGGTCGCGTCAACGCCATCGAAGCGGAGATATCGCAATCGTCGGCTCACGAATGGACCCGGCTGTCCATACCCAAATTCCGCGACCAAGCAGCCTTTGATCGCGACCAGCAGGAACGCTCCGGAAGCGTCCGGCTGGCTTATGTCGCCAACCCCATCGTAGCGGGACGGTTGCAGGCCGTCAATCTGCGCCGCGCGCGTGAGAGCCTGCGGATGGAAGTGACCGTTAAGCCAGGGGAAGACTTCGAACGATTGAAACTCATCCCGACCGATGTGGTCTTGGTTAACAACGATGAGTTTGGATTCGAGAATAAGCGTATGGAGGTGGAGCGGGTCTCGATCCGTGAGAACTGGTCCGTTTCGCTAACGCTTCGAGAAGTACTCAACGATACCTACGCGAACACGCTGGTACTTCCAGAACTGAAACCGCGTGTGATCCGCCTGCCGGATTCCAGCGTCGTCCCAGCCGTTACCGGTCTGGCGGCCGACGAGATCGCCAAGGTAGCCCGGGACGGGACAACTGCCGTACATCTGGTGATCTCCTGGACCGCTCAGGCGGTGCGGGAAACTGAGGTCGAGGTCCGAGAAAAACCAGCCGATCCCCTGCCTGCGGGGGAAAGCGATCCACAATGGGAATCCGGCCTGGGCTCGGGCAGCAGCTTCCGCTATCCCGGCGTCACCTCCGGCAAGACCTACCAGATTCGCGCCCGTCACGTGAACCGCCACGGCGTGGCCGGGGAATGGTCCGATGTCATCGAGCGTCTGGTGGGCGGTGACCTCATCCCGCCAGCCGCGCCCACGGGCTTGGACGTGGACTCCCTTCCCACGGGTTTCCGCGCCACCTGGACCAATCCCACCGACCCGGACTTCGCCGCCGCTTGCGTTTATGTTACGGAAACGAACATTCTGGCCGAAGACGCCGCTCCAGTGGCCACCGTGGATGCGGATTACTACGAATCCACGGGCCTAACCGTCGGCACCACCCTTTACGTCTGGGTAAAGGCCAAGGACCAGAGCAGCAACGTCGGCGGGGCTGCCGGGCCGGTGGAAGTGACGCCCACACCGGCTGCGGCGGAAACGGCCAGAATTCACCTCGATCCGCGCGCCCCAGAGGACGTCAATGACCCCAACGATCTCACGTTGGAGAACGTGGTTGATGGCAACATTTACATCGACGGGGACGGATTCATCTGGAACAGGACCGGGGGGGAATGGATCAAGAGCCCGGTAGACATTGCGGGAACTCCGGGAGCGAAGTTTTACACGGTCTCCTCCTGGCCACCTCCCGCCACTCTCACGCCTCCGCCCAGAGTGGGAGACATTGCCATTGTCCGCGGCGAGATCGACGGAGACGAGAACCGAGGCGTTTGGGGAGAATATGTGGCCGATGCCGACCCCGACCAGACCGGCGACCAGCCCGGCTGGGAGAAGCGGGGAGACCTGACCGGAGATCGCGGCCAGGACGGCCCCGGCATGGAATTTATCTTTCAGCGGACGACTGAAAAGGAGGCTCCCGATCGTCCTGAAAGAGACGATCCACCCACCGAGGAGCAACAGCAGGACGAATGGGTCCCGACAGGCTGGTCCGACGACCCCCAGGGAGTGGACGAAGATCACCCCTATGAGTGGGTGTCGCGGCGGAAACGCGCCACGGGGAAAGACTGGTCGGAATTCTCCACGCCAAAGCACTGGGCGGTCTACATTCCGGGCAAGGACGGCCCCGGCGTGGAATTTGTTTTTAGGCGGACGACTGGAGAAGAGCGAGCTCCCACTACCCCCACGCTGCCTGCGGACAAGCAACAGCTCGACGATCAGGTTCCGACAGATTGGACTGACGACCCCCAGGGACCAGACGAATCCAACCCCTACGAGTGGGTGTCGCGGAGGAAACGGAAGAGTGAGGGAGAGTGGTCCGAATTCTCCGAGCCAAAGCACTGGGCATCCTACATTCCGGGCAAGGACGGCCCCGGCGTGGAATTTGTTTTTAGGCTGACGGATAGCGAAAATCCGCCCCCCAATATCCCGTCGCTGACTATGGTGCAGCGACAGCAAGACGACATTGTCCCGACAGGCTGGTGGGACGATCCCCGGGGAGTGAGCGAAACTTCCCCCTACGAGTGGGTATCGCGCCGGAAGCGCGCCACTGGGAAACTCTGGTCGCACTTCTCCGCGCCGAAGCGCTGGGCGGTCTATATTCCGGGAGAGGCGGGCGTTGAGGGGCCGCCAGGCGGGACCGGCGAACCGGGTGCCAAGGGGAAACCGGGTCCCGAAGGCCGCGAAGGACTGCCGGGACCCATCGGCGAACCGGGTCCCAAGGGCGGTCCCGGTCCCGAAGGCCGCGACGGCCCCCCAGGAGAGGTTGGCGAACCGGGTCCCAAGGGCGGTCTAGGCCCCGAAGGCCGCGACGGTCCCCCAGGACCCATCGGCGAGCCCGGGTCCAAAGGCGGTCTAGGTCCTGAAGGCCGTGAGGGGCCGTCAGGTCCGATGGGCGAGCCCGGGGTCAAAGGCGATCTGGGTCCTGAAGGCCGCGACGGCCCCTCAGGACCCATCGGCGAGCCCGGTGCCAAAGGCGATCCGGGTCCTGAAGGCCGCGACGGGCCGTCAGGTCCGACGGGCGAACCCGGTCTCAAAGGGAGTCCGGGTCCCGAAGGCCGCGAGGGGCCGGCGGGTCCGATGGGCGAGCCCGGTCTCAAAGGGAGTCCGGGTCCCGAAGGCCGTGAAGGACCAAGGGGAGCCGCTGGGCCACTCGGCAGCATTGGCCCCAAGGGTGTCACCGGCCTCCAAGGGCCGGCTGGCATTCCGGGACCCGCCGGCGACCAAGTGTTTCTCTACTACACTAATGCCCCGGCGGACACCGACCCAGCCCAACTGGTCCCCGTGACCAAGCTGGACAACGGCAACTGGACCACCGCCAGCGGCTATTACTGGTATGCCGACGCCACCCAGGTGCCTGACTGATATGCCAACCATTCACTGGGCCGTCTCTGCTATTGCCAAATCCCGTACGGGTATTGACGCCACAGCATTTGCGACACCGCAACCCGTGTTGATCGGCCTTCCTGGAGGCCCGGGGGCCAAGGGGCCGCCCGGCCAGCAAGGGTCCCAAGGCTCCATCGGCGACACCGGCGCCAAAGGCGCCATCGGCCTCAAGGGTCCCCAAGGAATCCAAGGCCCCACCGGCGACACCGGCGACACTGGGAATCCCGGAAACCCCGGCCCTCAGGGGGTCCAAGGAGATCCAGGGATCAGCGGCCCCACTGGAGACCTCGGCAATTCCGGCCCTCGCGGCCCTCAAGGCCCGGATGGTTCCAAAGGCTCTATTGGTGCGAAGGGATCCCTGGGGCCTCGGGGCGCCCAAGGAGATCCGGGGGCTACCGGCCCCACTGGAGACCTCGGCGGTCCCGGCCCTCGCGGCCCTCAGGGCTCCGATGGTTCCAAAGGCTCTATTGGAGAGAAGGGGACTTCGGGACCTCGGGGCCCCCAGGGGAGTCCAGGACCAACTGGTCCCACCGGCGACACCGGAAACCGTGGTCCTCGCGGGCCTCAAGGCTCTAATGGTCCTACCGGCCCCGCCGGAGGCCCCGGCAATCCAGGGCCTCGGGGAGAACAAGGCAACCCGGGGCCCCGGGGACGCCAAGGGCCCTCCGGAAATCCGGGCGTTCAGGGGAACTCGGGTCCTGACGGCGCCGCCGGCCCTACCGGAAGTCCCGGGGGGCCCGGGAGCCCGGGGGGAACAGGAGCCCAAGGGCCGGCTGGCCAGATTGGACTGGGCTCCGAAGGCAGTCGAGGGAACTGGGGACCCCGGGGCCGTGGGGGAAGTCCCGGGAGCAGTTACACGGATACCAACGCTTACAACAAAGGTTACAACGCCGGTTATCCCGGCGGTTACAGCGCTGGTTTCAGTGCCGGCCGCAGTGATGCCGGTTGCATACCCTAGTCTGGACGTTCTCGTCCGGATCGGCTTGGACAAAACGCCGACTGACCAATGATCCACGAAGGGGCACCAAGAGTCACGAAGAGAAAAGAAGTTCTTTTCCCTCGTAGTGTCCTTGGTGGATAACCTTGTGAGAGGAAAGAGGAAAATTGCCGATTCGCTGGTCCATTGACGCCGTGTCGGCCACTGCCAGCAGTGTGTTGGCAGCGGAATTCGGAGAGCCGACCCTCTGGCCCGAGGGCGCCCAAGGGGTTCAGGGCCCCAAGGGCGACACGGGTCTCAAAGGCCCTCACGGACCCCAGGGGAGTCCGGGGCCTGACGGTCCCTCTGGAGATCCCGGAAATTCTGGCGCTCGCGGCCCTCAGGGAGATCCGGGCCCCACCGGTGCCAAAGGTCCTGTCGGAAACACCGGCCCTCGCGGACCCCAAGGGAACCCAGGGGCTACCGGTTCCTCCGGAGGTCCTGGAAATCCTGGCCCTGGCGGCCTTCAGGGAGATCCGGGCCCCAAGGGCGCCAATGGCCCTGTCGGCAATGCCGGTCCTCAGGGACCCCAAGGGAACCCAGGGGCTACCGGACCCTCCGGAGGTCCTGGAAATCCTGGCCCTCGTGGCCCTCAGGGAGATCCGGGCCCCACCGGTGCCAATGGCCCTGTCGGCAATCCCGGCCCCCGGGGCCCCCAAGGTCCAAATGGCCCCACCGGTGCCAAAGGCCCTGCCGGAAACACCGGCCCTCGCGGCCTTCAAGGTCCAAATGGCCCCACCGGTCCCACCGGCCCTGTCGGCAATCCCGGACCTCAGGGAGTCCAGGGCAATCCCGGACCCCGGGGCCCCCAAGGTCCTGTCGGGGGTCCCGGTTCTCAGGGACCGAAGGGAAGTAGGGGCCCCACCGGTCCCACCGGCCCTCGCGGTCCTACCGGCCCCACCGGCCCCAAAGGACAGCGCGGCGTCGACGTGGCCCACTGGACCGACGAGGAGTTCAAGAATCGCTACAAGGGCCCCAAAGGCTACAAGGGAGCCAAGGGAACTGCGGGATCCCCGGGGTCCTATTTCGGGTACAACACGGGCTTCGCGGTCGGGAAGAGCGATGGTTATACCACTGGATACAGCGCTGGAGTGGCTGATTGTTTGGGAGAGGACTACTGATATTCACTGGATTGGAAACTGAGGTGTGAGTGGCTATTCGCTGGTCCATAAATGTGCAGTCGACATCCTCGGCAGGGGTAAGTGCCTCTGACTTCGGACCGCCGCGCCTCTACAAGGGTCCGGTGGGCCCCACCGGTGTCAAAGGAGATCCTGGCCCCAAAGGCGACTCCGGTCTCAAGGGCCCTGAGGGACTTCAAGGCTCCACCGGTGCAACCGGCCCCAAGGGCGACATCGGCCACAAGGGTCCTCAGGGCTCTCAAGGACCCATCGGCGACACCGGCCTCAAAGGCGACATCGGCGACAAGGGTCCCCAAGGACCCCAGGGGAGTCCGGGGACCACCGGTCCCGAAGGAGATCCCGGGAACACTGGCCCTCGGGGCCCCCAAGGCGATCCGGGGGACAAGGGCTCTACCGGCCCTGTCGGAAAAATCGGTCCTCGCGGACCCCAGGGAGATCCGGGTCCCACCGGCGCCAAAGGCCCAGTCGGAAAAATCGGCCCTCGCGGCCCGCAAGGTGCTGATGGTCCTACTGGCCCCACCGGCCCTGTCGGAAAAACCGGCCCCCGCGGCCCCCAAGGTTCCGATGGTCCCACTGGCCCGACCGGCCCTGTCGGGAACACCGGCCCCCGGGGTCCCCAAGGCGATCCAGGCCCCCGGGGCCCCCAAGGCCCTGTCGGGAACACCGGCCCCCAGGGAACCCAGGGGAATCCGGGCCCGACCGGCCCCAGAGGAAAAAGAGGGGGCACCGGCCCTCGAGGCACCACCGGCCCCCAGGGCCCCAAAGGATACAGCGGGCTACGCGGCGCGCCGGGGGAACCTGGCGATTCCCATGATTACATCGATCTCAAAGGTTACAAGGGAAATCCCGGCGCGCCGGGGGAGCCCGGCGAACCAGGAACTCCCGCATCGTCTTAGGCTTGAGTATGACTCCCGTCTACATCATCCATGCTTTTCCCGAGCGCCGCGAGGCGATGGAGTTCGAGCTGACCGAGCATGGCCAAGTGGCTGCGGAGGCCGTCCGCTGGATTGCCGCCCCGCGAGGCATCGAAGCCCGTTCGCAGGGCCTTTACGCCTGCCGGCGCTGGCGCGACCCCCACGCCAGGCGACTGCTGACCTGGGGCGAGATGGCCTGCATCGCCGGGCACCTGGAGGCCTGGAAGCAGATTGCTGCCGGCGATGCTTCCGGAGCCTTCATCCTGGAAGACGACGCCCGGATTTTGAGGCCGCTGGCCGATGCGCCGGTCCGGGGAGACCTGACTTACCTCGGCGGAAAGTGTCTGGCGGACCCTGGCCGCACGGTAGACGGGCTGATCGAAGCGCCCTACACCTACTGGACGGTGGGCTATTGGCTCAGCCGCGAGGCGGCGGGGCGCTTGGCGGCTGCCGTCCGATCCGGCAATATCATCCCAGTGGACGAGTTTCTTCCCTACCACTACGGGCGCAATCCCAACGTCAACGGCCAGATGGGGCAGGCCGACTCTCTGGGCTTGGCGGCTTGGGCGCTGCCTCAGTGGATGGTGGAACCCTCGGGTCGGTTCAGTTCCGAAACCGAAGAATCGCCCTCCTGCTTTACTCTCGACACCTACGTCTTCGCCACGGACCCGGCGCAAGCCGGCGAGGCGCTGGAAGCCTACCGCGGGCTGGACTACCGCCCGCAAGTTCTGGGCTCGGGCGAGCCGGGCTGGGACACCAACGGAACCGGCGGCATGCAGAAACTGCGTTGGTTGCACCAGGCGTTGGAGAGCCTGCTTGGCCTTCGTTCACAAGGTCAATCTCAAGAGTGCAGTCTCCGCCATTCGGTGGTCCTGGCCGTCGACGGTTACGACACGCTGGCTGTGGCTCCCGCGGACAATCTGCTGCAACGCTTCGCCGAGATGCAGGCCGACCTTGTGGTTTCGGGCGAGCGCACCTGCTGGCCGGACCAGGCGTTGGCAGCCCGGTTCGATGCGCTGGCCGGAGAGGACCCGGCGCCCTACCGCTACCCCTGCTCGGGCGCCGTCATGGGCTTTGGCGCGTCGCTGCTGAACACACTTTCCGCGGCGGGCCATCCAGGCGAATCCGACGATCAACTCTACCTGCAACGCCGCATTCTGTCTGACCCTGGCCGATGGCGGGTCGATAGGGAGGCCTATCTGTTTCAATCCATCAACCACGCCGAGGCGGAAATTGGGCGGCAGCGGGGGAACCCTTTCAACCAGGTCACTCAGTGCTATCCGGCCATTCTGCACGCCAATGGCCCCTCCAACCTTGAAGCCGCCCGGCCGCTGCCTTGGACCGAGCCGGGGCTGGCCGCCCACGCTTTCGATTGGATGGAGGTGGCCGACGGCGTTCTGGGGATGCCGTTTCTGGATCAAGAGACGTGCACCCGTCTGTGCGCGGTGGCCGAGTTGGTGGATTCCCTCTGGCAGCCCTTGCCGGGCGACAACGTGCCCGGTGACGAGTTGCGGCTGAAGCGGCTCGACCTGGCGCTGTGGGACTGGCTGGGGGCGACGCTGAAGGATCGGTTGGGGCCCATCATCAATGCGCGTTGGAGGCCGGCGCTGTGGCACGATCTCTCCGACGCTTTCCTGATCCGCTATTCGCCCGACAAGCAGCCCTCCCTCCGCTTGCACGAAGACATCAGCTACCTTTCCTGCTCGGTGCGGCTACGGCGTTCCTGCCGCGGAGGAGAGTTGATTTTCCCCCGGCAGAACTTCTCCGACGGGCTCATACCGGACGGCTGGCTGCTGGTCTGGCCGGCTCGGATCACTCATCCGCACCAGGTGTTGCCTGTCCGCAAGGGCAAGCGCATCAGCCTGGTGGTCTGGACCTCGGAGCGATAGTTTCAATTTGCGCCTCCGCCTTGCGGGGGGATCCAAAGGTCGACACGTTTCGAAGGAGTGCCCAATGCCCAAAATATACCGGGTGTTGTCTTCAGGCCATGCCGAGGGACGACTCCCCACCCGATTCTACGGTTTCGGTGTCCATGAACCGGTTGCCGGCGACCGCAAAGTCTGGTTTCTGGAAGCCGGCGACGACGACCCGGAATTCACCTACGAAGACCTGCAACCGAACGAGTGCCTGCCCGATGGGTCTCTGCGCGCCGCCAACGGGAAGGTTTGGCGCGCCGGCCTGCCTGGAAGCCCGCCTGGCGGGGAGAAAACCGGAAGGGAAGACTGATGCTTGCCGCCTGGAAACTCTATCCCTCGGTCCTTTCCGCCGAGCAGTGCCAGCAGGCACTGAAACGGTTGCTGGCCTCCACCGGGCTTCGTCCCGGTTTGATCCAGACAGGGAATGCCCTGGACACCTCTTTCCGCCGCTCAAGGGTGGGCTGGCCGGACCGGTGCGACCACGAGGAGTTCTTCGGCTTGGTGGAGCAGAAAGTTCTGGAGGCCAACCGCGAGCTTTGGGCCTTCGACCTGGACGGCCGCGCCGAGTGGCAGTTCACCCACTACACGGCCGAAGACGACGGCGTGTACCGCCCTCACCTGGACTGCTCGCTGGACGCCGGCACGGCTTCCTGCCGCAAACTTTCGGTCACCGTCAATCTTTCAGATCCCAATGAATACCGCGGCGGCTCGCTCAAGCTGGGAGCGGTGGGGCAGCCCGAAGCGGCCGAGTTGCGCGCTCGCGGCTCCATGCTGGTCTTCCCTTCCTTCGTCGAGCACGGCGTCACTCCCTTGCTGGCCGGACAGCGCTACTCCCTGGTGGCCTGGTTCAGCGGACCCAACTGGCGCTGAGGTGCCGGCTTCCGGCGTCCCGCAAGCCAGGGTTGGCCGGGCTGCTAAGGGACGGGTTGCGGCAGGCGGAATTACCCCAGTTTCCCGTCGCAGAATTCAAGTCCCAGCACGCCGACTTCCCCGTCGATGCGCACCTTTCTGATGCTCTCATGGGCGCCATTGTGCTCAGTCGTGCCACGCCGGCAAGATCCACCTTGAAAAACGGCGCCGACTGGCCTTCACCGTTGCAACGGCTCTTTCCGCGGCTGGTCATTGGGTCTGGTCTCCTATTGTCGATGCCCATACCAGACTTCCATCATTGGACTGATTGTCCACGGTCACAGCCCAAAGATAAGCCAAGCCCCCGTCGATTTCCCAATCGATGAACCCAGGGTCTACTGAAACGCGAATGGGCTTTTGCTGCCAGGAAAAGGGGCGCATCCGGAATTCGATGACTTCAAGCATTGAACGGGTGGATGATTCCCAGACCTCGGCCCTGATTGTATTGGAATTTTCGCTGAGATTGAATGCGCCGATGTTGACTCGTTGGTTCTCGTTGACGGTGATTCCGACATTGGATGCCCTTGTTCTCTCATCAACCAAGGGATGAATTCCATTGACCACGGTGGTGCTGAAGCGACCATTGGGCGAGTCCGTATAGACCTCCGCGGCTAGAGAGAATTTGTAAGGGGAATTGACGAAGCGGTCCGGATCGAAGCTGCCAGGATCATTGAGATCAAGGTTCAGGTCAGCTAACAAAACCACCGCTCCGTTTCCTGAGTAGCCAAATATCTCCTCAAGAAAGTTGTCCAACACGTAGTACTGTCTACGTCTGATTTGGTAGGTGCGCTGATCCACGATCCCTTCCGGACCAAACAAAATGAAGGTTAAGGGGTAATCGTGCGGGGTACTGTTTTCAAACACCACTCGGGTCTTGAAATGAGCCCCCAATCTCCCTCGTGTGTTGGCTGCAGTCGGAATCACTGCCACCGGACTGTGTATGGGCAGCCCCAGCTTGTGCTGATCTCTTTTCGCGGGCGGCGTTTCCGCAAAGCCAAGCCACCCCAGCGAAACCAGCAAGGCTCCGCAGGCGAGAAGCTTCTCGCCTGCGTGTTTTGTTTGCATAAACCGTTCCAGCCTTGTCACAATCCCTTCACCGACTGCAGCGCCGTAACCATCACCAAGATGAACCGCGCTTTCCCATCGTTTCATTTCTTCGCTCCTTTCCAAGGATCTACTATTTCACGACAATCCGGATTCTGCCTGGGTGTGCCCCTTTTGCTCGGATTGAAGTCACCTGCCCTTCGCTTGCCTTTCGGGCAGCGCATTCATGAAGCCAAGAAAATAGAATCCTGGAATCTCGATGATCATACTGTCTCGGCTGCCGAGCAGCTTGAACTCGACTATTTCTCGTTTGGCAAACTCATTCGCCTCCTCGATTGACAGCTCAATGAAAAAGGATTCAAAGTGCGCACAGTCACCGTAACTGTAGCAATCCACATCTTTGTCGATGAGTTTCACTTTGAATTCTCTCCCCTCGCTATAGGCGGTCTGAATATCGGCCCAATCGTCGAAGAACGCCATGACGCTGATGTTGATATGGTCACGCCTGCTGAAAGAGTCCTGCCCTGAAGTGCCAGAGAGTTTGACTCTTCCTGAAGAGAGGCGAAAACTAGCCCCCCTGTTCGGCCCTCGTTTGCGGATCATTTTATCGGGGCTGACGGTGCGTTCGTATCCCGTATGCCGGTCTAATTCGATTTTGGTTTTCCTGGTGATTTTCCTGGCCTTTTTAAGGAATTTGCTGGATTCGGATTTTGACCAGCCGACGTTCAAGAACAGGCAGACCACCAGCATCACCGTCATGATTTTTGGGTTCATTCGTTTTCCCGATCTGGAGGCGGTGAAAGCCACGATGGGGGGATTGTTCAGAAAGTCGTCCCAGAAAGGATTTCCCTCGTGGGAGGGGGACAGCCAGAGATCCACCCACCGAAATCTCTGGAATCCCGCCTTCTGGAATGCGGCCCCGTAGGTCTCGGGTTTCCCTGAGAATACTTTTCAGCTACAGGCTTTCCCGCCTAGCGTTGCGTTTTCAAATTGCGTTGACTTATTAAACCGCCAAGGGGATTCCCCTTTTCAGGAGCGAACGGCTACTCTTGGCTCAGCAGGAAAGCGCCGTCCCCACTCCGCTCCCCGGGCCTGCCTCCGTCGTTGATCACGCCGTAGGTGACAAACGGGTTGTTGCCCGAGACCTTCCGCACCTGAACGTACCCCTGACTGATCTTGCCTAGTATCCCGTTTTCCTGAGTCCATTTGCGGGGACCGAGCGTCACCGTTTTCGTTCTCGGCTGAAACTCCCCGTTGCCGTCGAAAATGGTGATCTCGAGGGTGATCGAGCTGTCGTCGATTTCACCCGTGTTGACCAGGGCCAGGTTGCTGCGGTTCTCCGCGTTTTGCTGCAGCCCGTAGATCCAGGCGCTTTCGATCGAAGCCGCGCCGTAGGGCACCCCGTTGTAGAAGAGGCTGTATTGCCCCCCTCTCTTGTCTGGAGCTCCTGTCCGGGCTCCAATCACGATCCCGCTCATATCGCCCTCGGCCGGGGTGGCAAACAGGGCCCCGACGAAGGCTCGGCCGGCCGGGCCGATACCCGCCACCTCCTCTTGGCGCATCCAGCCGACAATTTTGGGCACGATGGTCTGCTGCCCGGCCTTTAACGTCAGGCTGAATTCGGCGGTGTCGTCGCCGGTTGCGACTGCGTCCGCAACGAAACGGAAATCGACGGTTTTTCCCAAGGCTGAGAAGTTGGTAACGGTCAGCTCGCTTTGGAAGGATCCGGTTTCGATGATTACCGGCAGGGTCTGTCCACTGGTGCCCACCAGTGAAGATCCGGTGAGGGGAAAGACGAAGGAGCCGTCCGAGTTGAAATTGTCGTTGATGACCCCGTAGGCATAGTAAGCCGCTGTCCCACTTGCTCGTTCGACCTTCACGTAGCCATTGTCAAAACCGGCCTTGTTCAGGATGCCGTTGTATTGATGGAACCCTCCCGGGGGCAGGGTGAGATCCGGCAAGACCAGGCTCCTGCCCGGTGCTGCCGAATCTCCGGAGTACACCGTCACTCTCAGGGTGAGGTTCCCTTCGCTCGAATCCCCCGTGTTCTGAACGGCCACGTTGGAGCGGTCCTGCCGATTCTCGCGCAGCCCGCACAGATAAACCGCTTCCTGGAACCCCTCGTCCTGGGCAATGCCGGGATAGGCCAGGCCGGCGCGGCCGTCGGGGACGTCGGTGGTGGTTCGGGTCACCACGCTCACCTCGGAAGAACCCGACACCTCCACTCTCAGGGTCCCGATGCGGTTTCCGGAGCCGGGAATGGGGATGTCGAGGTTCCTGAGGTAGTCGATGGCGTTGGATTGGATTTTCTGACGTCCAGGGGCCAGGCTGTCGGTAGCCGTTCCGCTTCCGCCTCCCGCATCGGCCGTATAGGTGTAGTGGAGAGTTGCCTCCTCCGATCCTCGGTTGGTCAGGGTCAACTCCGACGTAAAGAAGGCGTTGTTGCGCCCCGCCGAGGTCAGAATGACCGGGACGAACAGACGGCTGCCGCTGCCTCCCTCGGTCACGGTGAAAGGGGCGGCACTCACGGCCACCCCTCCCGGAGTGATCACCCTGATCGGACCGCTGGTAGCCCCTGGAGGCACGACTGCACGGATAGTCATCATCGAGATAACTTCGAAATTGAGGGAACTCACTCCCTTGAACTGCACGTCGGTGGCGCCGAGGAAGTCGGTTCCCGTGATGGTGACCTGGGTCCCGACCCTGCCGCTTGCCGGACTGAACCGGGTCAGGGTCGGCGGCAGCGCCGCCTGAGTGGTGGCCATGGCCTCGTTCGAGTAGGTGGATGAGGTAGTGTCGTCGAAGGCCTGCACGCGGTGGTGGTAGACAGTGGCCGGTAATAACTCTTTATCTGAAAACTTCGTAGCGTTGGCGGCCGTTTTGCCGGCTTCCACCCACTCACCTGAGCCCTCCTCCCGGCGCTCTACCTTGAAACCTGTCTCATTGGTGCTGTTGTCCCGCCAAGCTAGATCAATCTGAGATGGTGAAACTGGCGTCGCGGTCAGTTGGCTGGGCGGCGGCAGCGAAGAAGCTGGCCTCAAGATTCGAATGCGGTGGTTGCCGTTATCGGCGATGTAGAGGTTGCCGGCGGCGTCCACCGCCACGCCAGTGGGATTGTGGAGCTGCGCCCGGACCGCGGGTCCGCCGTCTCCGCTGTAGCCTCCACTACTGACGAAGCCCGCATCGCCACTTCCTGCGATAGTAGTGATGATACCTGAAGCATCCACTCGGCGGATGCGGTGGTTGAGACTATCGGCAATGTAGAGGTTGCCAGCGGAGTCCACCGCCAGACCAGCGGGGTAGTTAAGCTGTGCCTGGAGCGCTGGGCCATTGTCCCCGCCGTAAGTCTCCACCCCGGTCCCGGCGATCGTGGTGATGGTTCCCGAGCCATCCACTCGGCGGATGCGGTTGCCAGTGGCGATGTAGAGGTTGCCGGCGGAGTCCACTGCAACACCCTCGGTAAAGCCCAACTGCGCCTGGACTGCCGGGCCACCGTCCCCGCTGTAACCCCACGTTCCAGTCCCCGCAATGGTGGTGATGGTCCCCGAGGCATCCACCCGCCGGATGCGGTAGAGGTTAGCTTCGGCGATGTAGAAGTTGCCGGCGGCGTCCACAGCCACGCCATTGGGCGAGCCCAACTGCGCCTGGACTGCCGGGCCACCGTCCCCGCTGTAACCCCACGTTCCAATTCCCGCGATGGTCGTGATAGTCCCCGAGGCATCCACGCGCCGGATGCGGTGGTTGCCGTTATCGGCGATGTAGAGGTTGCCGGTGCTGTCCACCGCTACGCCTTGGGGCCTGGAAAGCTGAGCCTGGACTGCTGGGCCACCGTCCCCGCTAAAGCCGCCGCCTCCGCCGAAGCCCACCTCGCTGCTCCCCGCGACGGTGGTGATGATCCCCCTAGCATCCACCCGACGAATGCGGTCGTTTTTCTTGTCCGCGATGTAGAGGTTGCCGGCGCCGTCCACCGCCACGCCAAAAGGATTGTCCAACTGAGCCTGAATTGCCGGGCCGTTGTCCCCGCTGTAGCCCCCACCCGCGACGGTGATAATGGTCCGCCTAGCATCCACCCGACGAATGCGGTCGTTGTTGCTATCCGCGATGTAGAGGTTGCCGGCGCCGTCCACCGCCACACCGGTGGGCGAGTCCAGCGACGCCCCAGTCGCTGAGCCGCCATCTCCGCTGTAACCCCTAGAACCGGTCCCTGCAACGGTAACGATGACCCCCTGAGTATCGACCCGGCGGATACACTGGTTGTCGCTATCGGCGATGTAGAGGTTGCCGGCGCCGTCCACCGCCACGCCAGTGGGAAGGCTCAGGTAGGCCGAGGTTGCCGTCCCGCCGTCACCGCTGTAGCCCCTAGCTCCGGTCCCCGCAACGGTGGTGATAACCCCCCGTGTATCGACCCGGCGAATGCGATGGTTCCCGATATCCGCGATGTAGAGGATGCCGGCAGCGTCCACGGCCACGCCCTCGGGAAAGCGCATCTGCGCCTGAACTGCCGGGCCACCATCTCCGCTACCGCCATCCTCTCCGGTCCCCGCGACCGTAGTGATGGTTCCTGAGCGATCCACCCGGCGAATGCGGTGGTTCCAGGTATCGGCGATGTAGAGGTTGCCGGCGCCGTCCACCGCCACGCCAGTGGGAAGGCTCAGGTAGGCCGAGGTTGCCGGCCCACCGTCCCCGCTGTAGGCCCCAGCTCCGGTCCCCGCGACGGTCGTAATGATCCCCCGCGTATCCACGCGCCGGGTGCGGTGGTTGCGGTTGTCGGCGATGTAGAGGTTGCCGGCAGCGTCCACCGCCACGTCCGTTGGAGAGGCCAGTCGTGCCTGGAGTGCCCGGCCTCCGTCTCCCCCGTAACCCCGAGCTCCGGTCCCCGCAACGGTGGTGATGGTTCCCGAAGCATCCACGCGCCGGATGCGGTGGTTGCCGTTATCGGCGATGTAAAAGTTACCGACGGCGTCCACCGCCACGCCATGGGGTGCTTGTATCTGCGCCTCGACCGCCGGGCCGTTGTCCCCAACCCCGCGGCCAGCGACGGTGGAAATGATCCACTCGCCCTCGGTTTTCGGCCATGCCGTCGCTGCCAGAAGATTGGCAATCAAGCAGAGATTGGCTACAAGCGAAAGAGTCTTCCCCATGAATCCTTTTCTTATTTGTGAATTTTGCAAAAGGCTTACTAATATACATAATTAACTATGCAGGTAGTCGCAATAATAGCATCTCAAGGGTGAGAATTCACCCAATATACACTAATAAAGCTAACATACTCACGTTAATTTTACTTCTATTGTCTGCGTGTCCCCTACCTGCGGAATTTTGCAAAAGGCTCATTTGTTATTTAACGAAGATGGTGGAAACTTGCTGCCATATACCTGCAACAACGTCCCCGGTATCATACTCTACCAAGTCGATCTTCAGCATCCCCTCAAGACATCTCCCCCGGTTACTCTGCGATACATTTTCCGGGGCTCCGAAGACCTGTACTGCGTGGCTTTGTCTCTACCTGTCTCTGCGGTGGTCCCAGGCGGGGAAGTTCGCTGAGGCGTCCACTTGTGTGGGAGACCGACAGGACGGAGCTAGAAACCGACGCCGCCTCCGCCGAAGGATAAGCTGACGCCCAAGCTGATGAGCAGCGAGGCGGCCGTGTTCCGCCCCGCCACCACTCTTCCCACGAACCCGTTCAGGCTGACGTCGTCGGTCACGTCGGCCATCAGCCGCCCTCCTACGATGTGCGCGTCCTCCTGCAACCCCGGAAAACGACTCGGCGAGAAGCCAGGCCCGCCGATGTCGATGCCGGACAGGGCCTTGACCATCCGATAGTCGGCGCCCACCGTCACCCTGTCGCCGGCCGGGATGAAGAGGCCGAGATTCAGGAATACGTCCGCGGGGATGTCGACCTTTTCCCCGCCCGCCGCGGCGCCACCCACCGCCTGCGTGTTGACCTCTGTGCTGGCGCGATTTCGGTAGCCGATTTCCGCCGAGACTCCGGCCACGCTGCCGAACTTGCCGACGATGAGCGATGTCTCGACCCCGGCGCCGCCGTCGCCGAGCGAGTTGATGTAGCCGGTGTCGTAGCTGCCGGGGATGATCGCGCCCACCCGCAGGGCGACGCTGGGCGCGTCGCTGATGAGCTCATCCACGACCCGCCAGGTGACGGCGACGGTGGAATCGAATATCCCGCTGTAGCTCTCCTGGCCGCCGGAAGGCCCGACTCCGCCTGCCACGAAGCTCCGCGCCCAGGCGGATTGCACGTCGATGGCCACCGCGTCGTTGATGGCGTAGTTGACCCCGAACCACATGGTGTTCTGGGCCAGGTTGGCTCCGGTTGCCTCCAGCGGTCCCTTTACCTTGGTGGTCTGTCGGTAGAACTCGGTGGCATTCTGGTTGACGAAGGAAATGTTGACGGCGCCGGTCCCCGGCTCGGCCAGCCAGGCCGTGCCCTGCGCAAAAGCGGCAGGAGCGGACAGGCACAGGGCAAGCCCCGAGCCGACGAGAACGGTTACGAACGAATGATTGTTGCGGAACATTGGGTGGGCACCTCCCTTTGGGCCCAATCAAGGCACTGAAGATAAACTGCCTTTCCTTAATGCATGCAGCGTCCCGGTGAAATATTCGACCTATAGCTTGAAACGCCGGGTGAGGAAGTAGTGGACTACCTCCATCCTCGTCTTGCATTCCTCGCTCTGCACGTCTCCTTTTCCGCACAGCGCGGCAACGGCCTTGTCATCCGCCGATCCCGTCTCCTTGCCGTTATATACCGCTACCAGGCTAGCCGTGAGGCTCCTGGCGCGGTCCCGATTGAGTTCGCCCTTCTTTATCGGGCAGGAATCGCAGACCAGCAGGTCGAAGGTCAGAGCCTTGCCCTTCGAATAGGCCGCACGCGGACTCACCTTGCCCGATCCGGGTCCGATGGAGCCGGAGGCTGAAACCCAGAGTTGGAACAGCCCGACGCCCGCGGCGAAAACGATGGTTGCAAACAGGAATCTCTTCATGTCGTTACTCTCCCCTTATACGGTTCAAATCCCTTAAAGACGTTTCAGAACCGAAAACCGAACCGTTGCCAAGAAAATAATTTTGCCGGATTTCGAACAGGCGTGTCATCAGGTGCCGGAGGTGCGAGCGCACGCTTTGGGTCGCAGCCGACTAGAATCCGCGAAGCAACGGTGGAGCGGCGGTCGGCGTCTGCCGCCGGTAGGTGTGAAGTTTGTTCCTCAACGTGGAGGTTGGTTCAGTTTCCAGTCGTAGTCGTAGTCGATCGTTCCCCCGAACCCTTCCAGAAACGCCGCCAACTCGCCGTCGGCGTATTGGATGAGGTGCTTGATCACCGACTCCTCGGTAACGCCGAAGTCCTCAGGATACCACTTGAAAATACTCGACAAAACGATGAACTCATCGTCGACCACGTCGACGCCGCGAGCACTATTCACGTAGGCCCGCGCCCCCGCTTCGAGCAGTGACTCCGTATTGGCGGCTGTGAAGGCTGTCTCGATCAGTTGCGGACAACTGTAGGCAGCGCAGTTCACCGCGTAGTGAATTCGCTCGTCCCGCCAGATGGGGCGGAGGATTTCGTGCTCTATCTGGTCCAGGGTCAGATTCCGCCCGGCGATATTGGCGCACACATCGCCCCAGGGTCCCTTCATTGGGACGTCGCCCTGGTGGATCTCCCTTATGGTATCCACCGGATAGGAGTCCAGGACCATCTTCACGGTGCGTGCGTTATAGAAGTTGATCCAGTAGGCCATCTGCTCCGCCCGGCGGTAGTCGCGGGGGTCGATTCCTTCCAGGAACTCAAGGTATCCGCCCAACTTGGCCGTGTCGTCGGAACTGGCCGCCAGCCCGGCATAGTTGAGGACATTGACCCCCTGGGGATCGGGATCGACATAGCCGTCCAGGATGTCCTGCCAGGGGCTGTGATCTATGGGTTCGACATTGGACTCGTCGCTGGCATCCCATTCCGACGTCCGTTCCGGCTGCGGGGGAGCGCAGGCCGTGGCCAGAATCACCGCGGCGAGAAGCCCCAAAGCCAGATTGTGCTGCAGCCAAGTGCGTGCCGGCGTCGTCTCAATCCGGTTCTTTTTCATGGTCGTTCATCCTATGGTTGCCAGTCTGGAATCTGCGCGCCGGCGCTTGGACCCTCCCGCTTGGCAAGCCGTTATGGGTGAGCGGCGCCGGCCTGACTGCCCGGGCCGGTCCACCGGCGTCGGATCAGGTCACAGCCGAGCCCGCACAGAATCAGTCCGAACTCGAGCCCGCGCACCCACTGGGGCTGCCCATAGGGCTGCATCGCGTAGTCCTGCAGGTTCAGCCCGGTCACGTAGCTGAGCATCACGGCGAGCGAGGCCGTCCAGGCCCAAATGGTTGGATATACCGCCGCAAATGGCAATAGCCAAAGCAAGTACCAGGGATTGATGACCGGGGATGCCGCCAGCAGCCCGCCGAAGATCCAATCCCCCCGCGGGATAGCCCGTGCGGGGCTCCGAAAGGTCTTGACATGGTACCAGGCCCAGAATGCCGCAAAAGCAAGTCCGAGGGCAAGTCTGGCCTCAACGGGCGGCAGCGCGATCTTCAGCAGCCCGAACAGCCACGAGTTGAATTCCCACTCCCGGGCAAACACCTGCAGCGAGGTCAGCTCGCTCCCGCTGCGAAACGCGAACGGCGCGTAGACAGCCGCTACCGTGGCGGCGAACAGCAACCAGTGCCGCAAGCGGGCGCCGGCCAGCACCAGTGGCGCCAGCACCAGCCCGAAAGCCTTGGCGCCCGCGGCCAACCCCAGGGCGACGGCGGCCACCTGCCAGCGCCGGTCCCGAGAAAGCACCACGGCAGCCAGTAGCAGGGAGGCGCCGGCGCCGTCCGGGTGGGCGGTGAAGGCGATCTCCTTGATCACCAGCGGACACCAGGCGTAGAGCAGCACGTTGCTTGTCGGCGCCAGGCGCAGCAGCAGCGCCACCATGGCCAGGTCCAGCCCGATCAGGATCGCCTGCAGCACGGTGACGCTGCCCGGCTGCAGCCAGTAGCCGAGCAGGAAGATGGCCTGGGTCACCGGGGCGTAGATGGTCGGCAGCTCCGGATAGTTGATGCCGCTGAGGACCGACTGCATGGCCGCCGGCACGGCGGGGTCGACGAAAAAGGTCTCCGGAGCGGGTCCGTAGGGGCTGCCGGTGGCGGCGAACCGGTACCCGTCCCAAAGGTAGCGGTAGAAGTCGTCCTCGTAGATAGGGCCGCCCGCCAGCCCGCAGAGGCGGAAGGCTACTGCCCAGAAAATCAGGCGGCCGACCGGGAACGGCTCCTCTCGGCGGCGGAATTGCAGGTAGAGGCCGAACACCGGCAGGCCGGTCCAGGCGACCAGCAGGAAGAACGCCGGCAGCGGCGGCTCGCCCGGCTGTCGCGCCAGCAGAGCCAACACCGCATACCCCAGCACGCACCAGATACCAACCGCATCCACGTGCCACACAGGCGTTGCACTGCCGCGCTCAGGCCGGGGCGGGACCGTTTTGTCTCCCGCTGAAGTTGAGTCCGGGGCCCGGAGGGCTCTTCTGAGATCCAAGGGGATACTCCAGCACTTTTGTACGGAATTGTAGCCTATCGCAGGCCTCAAGTATCACTCCCCCCTTGAGGGGGAGTCGGAGAGACCAAGGGCGAAGCCCGCAGTCGATCCGGAGGGGGGCAGACGCGGCGTTGCGAGAGGGCGGAGGCCGCAGTCGAGCCGTTGGGGGCCGAACACGCCGTCCCGTGAGTGAATTTCAGCGGCCCGGTCAGAAAGGCGGGCTGTCTCGAGGTAGTACAATGGTTCGGATACAAGTGAGCGTTCCACCAGGAGGGGCTCATGCTCCACGGATCTGCTTCCCTGACGATCCTGCTGCTCCTTGCCGCAGTTGCCGGCACAGCACACGCCCAGGGAACCGCTACCTTGAGAGGCGAGGTAGAGGACGCTTTCGGCTCCGCCATCCCGGCCGCCGAGGTCACGGCGACCAACAAGGCCACCGGAGCGGAGGTGACCGGCTCGACGGATGCCGCGGGCAGCTACCAATTGACCCTGTTGCCCGGGGTCTATTCGGTGAGGGTGGAGGCTTCCGGCTTCGAGGCTGCCACCGCCAGCGAGGTCGAGCTGGTGGCCGGGCAATCGGCGCTACGCAACTTCTCGCTGGAGTTGGGGGCGGTCACCACCTCGATCGTCGTCGTGGGCAGCCGAGCCGAGCCGCGGTCGGTGACCGAGTCCACCGTACCGGTGGACGTCATTCGGACCGAGGACTTCGCCAGCCAGGGAAGCCGGGACCTGGCAACCCAGTTGCGGGCGGTGGTTCCCTCCTTCAACGTCAACACCCAGCCCATCAGCGATGCCTCCACCATCGTACGGCCCGTGATGCTGCGCAACCTGGCGCCCGACCACACGCTGGTTCTGGTCAACGGGAAGCGCCGCCACCGCTCCTCCATCATCGACTGGCACGGCGGCAACGGCGTGGCCTTCGGATCCCAGGGGCCCGACATCTCGGGCATACCGGCGATCGCCCTGCGCCAGGCCGAGGTGCTGCGCGACGGCGCGGCGGCCCAGTACGGCTCCGACGCCATTGCCGGAGTCATCAACCTGCTGCCCAAGGACAGCCGTTCGGGCGCCAGTCTCGAGTTCAACGCGGGTACCTACGTGGAGCGGTGGGACGGCGCCACCTACAGTGTGGCGGGCAACGCCGGATTGCCGCTGGGCTCGACCGGTTTCGCCAACCTCAGCTTCGAGTACGGCGGCGCCGAGCCGACCGACCGCAGCGTTCAGCGCAGCGACGTTGCGGCTCTCCTGGCTGCAGGCAATACCCACGTGCGAGACCCCGCTCAGATCTGGGGCTCTCCGGAGGTTGACGGCGACCTCAAGCTCTTCGGCAATTTCGGTTTCCCTCTCACCGATGGCCTGCAGTTCTACGGGCACACCGGCTACGCCGGCAAGGAGGTGACGGGCGGTTTCTTCTTCCGCAACCCCAACACGCGGGGTGGCGTCTTCACCGCCGACCGCGGTCGAACCCTGCTCATCGGCGACGTTGCGGCCGCGCGGGGCGATCCCTCCGCCAACTGTCCCACGGTACCCGTCACCGATCACGTGCCTGACCCGGAGCCCCTGGGAAGGGTGCTGGCCGACGCCGATTGCTTTTCCTTCCAGGAACTCTTTCCCGGAGGTTTCACACCCAACTTCGGAGGCTCGGTGTCCGATGGTGCGGTGGTCGCCGGAATACGCGGCTTTGCCGGCAAGGGTTTCGCCTGGGACGGAAGCATCAGCGTCGGATCCCATCGAACCGATCTGTTTATCAGCAACACGGTCAACGCCTCGCTCGGTCCGGAGACCCCCACCGACTTCGACCTGGGAAGCAATCGGCAACAGGAGATCGGCCTCAACCTGGATGTCTCCTATGCAGTCAGCGACAGGCTCAACCTTGCCGCCGGGGCCGAGTGGCGGGACGAACAGTACGAGACGCGGCTGGGACAACGGGAGTCCTGGGAAGTCGGCCCCTACGCCGCTCAGGGCTTCAGCGCCGGTTCCAACGGCTTCAGCGGCTACAGCCCGCAAGCGGCCGGCAAGTGGAACCGCAGCAACATTGCGGCCTACGGCGATGTGGAACTGTCGGGTGCGGAGGACCGATGGACGGTCGGTACGGCGGCTCGCATCGAGAACTTCGAGGATTTCGGCACCACGGTCAACGGCAAGCTGTCTGGCCGCTACCGGCTTGTGGAGCCCTTTTCGCTCCGCGCCGGCCTGAGCACCGGGTTCCGGGCCCCCACGCCGGGCCAGCAGAACGGGTTCAACCTGTCGACGATTTTCGACCCTGCCGTGGGCGACCTGGTGGAACGGGGCACCGTTCCGTCGATCTTCCCCGTGGCCCGACTGCGGGGCGGTGAGCCGCTCAACCCCGAGACCTCGGTCAACACCACCGCGGGTGCGGTTCTCGAACAAGGGACGTTGATTCTCACGGCCGATTATTTCCGCATCGACGTGGACGACCGGCTGGCCGTAACCCGGGACTTCACGCTCACGGCGAGGGAGGTCGATCAGCTCCTGGAAGCGGGAGTGGAAAACGCTCGCGGTCTGGCAAGCTTTCGCTTTTTCACCAACGATATCTCCACCACCACCCGGGGAATCGACCTGGTCTTCAGCTACGCGCCGCCCCGGCTGAAGGGCGACACCGTGTTCAGCGCCGTCTTCAACCACACCGACACCCGGGTGACCCATTTCAATCCGGAGTTGCTCAACACGGCCCGTCGTCTGCGGGAACTGCAGGAAGCCCTCCCCAGGAACCGCTGGAACGCCGCCGTCAGCCAGAGAATCGGCCCGGTGAATGTTCTTGGGCGCCTGAATTACTACGGCGCCTGGTTCGACTGGGACAGCGCCCAGACCCTCTTCAGCGGCAAGCCGGTCCTCGACCTGGAGGTTGGCGTGCCCCTGAGCGAGGAGACGAAGCTGGCGATCGGCGCCCGCAACGCCTTCAACACCTTTCCCGACGTCTCTCCCAACGCAACCAGTGTCGGCGAGCAATACAGCGAATACACGCCTTGGGGATTCAACGGCGCCTATTTCTACTTCCGCCTGGCCTATTCCTTCAAGAAGCTGGCGCCGTAGGGAGGGCTCGGTCGGGTGCCTTATCTGGAGGCCGTGAAGGCGGCAATGGCGTCGTATTCTTCCATTGGCGTCCGCCCAGCCGGCGGTGCGCGGCGTTCCGCCTCCCGGGCAGGCTCCCGACAACAAGCCCGATTTCTGCGGAGGACGAGGAAGAGGACTGGCGAACTGAACGCCGTTATTCGGATTTGCCGGACCCGCTTTCCGAAGGCTGATCGGCCTCAGCCTGCGGGGCCTTCACCCGGATGGTGACAATGTCGGTGTTGTGGTACTGCTGGTGACGGATGGAGGAGGCGACGTGCCGGAGCAACCGCAGCGAGATTTCCCGTTCGACCGCCGGACCTTCGGCGTATCGGCCCAGCAGGGCGATTCGATCCTGGAGATTCTGCTCGTCGCGGCTCGAGGCCATGAGTTCCAGGACAGCACCGCCGTTCTCCTTGAACGCCACCAGCTGCAGTCGTCGCGGCTCTCGCATTTCGCCGGAATCTCCCCGATGGAATAGCGTCGCCAGGGTTTCCTCGACAGCCGTGTCGAGCCGGTTCCGCATCGCCTGCGCCCAGCCGTTCTCCGCGGCGAAAGACTTGAGGAACTCCTGGATCTTCGGCAGGGCGGACAGATGGCACTCGGTCTCCATCCGTCTGCGGCGGGGCTGGGTCAACTCCAGGAACATCGTCATGAGAATGGCGGCCAAACCGCCGGCAGTCATCCCGTTCTGCAGCAGTCCGCCCGCGAAGTCGTTGAAATACTCTGGGAATATCGCCCCATTCTGAAAACCCGCGCCAATCCAGAAAGCCACCCCGGCCACGACCCCCTTGCGGTAGTCGATGCCGTCCTGGACGACGATCCTCATGCCGATCACAAACAGCATCGCCAGCAGAACGGTGATGTAGGCGGCCGCGACCGGCCCTGGAATCGCCAGCAGCACCGCCGGCGCCTTGGGCAAAAACGCCATCGCAATGAACACGGCGCCCACCGCCATGCCGACCCGGCGGGCCCCAACCCCGGTGAGTTCGGTCACCGATACGCTGCTCGAATAGGTGGTGTTCGGCACGGTGCCCGCCAGACCGGACAGCAGGTTCCCCAATCCATCGGCAGCCACCGCACCCTGCACGGCACGGAAATCGACGGCCTGGGGCCGCCGGTGGGAGACGCGCTGGATGGCGACCGCGTCCCCGACGGTTTCGATGGCGCCCACCAGGGTCACGAACACGAACGCCGGAAGCAGGGCCCAGAAGGTGGGTCCGAAGCTCAGATCCAGCCCCGGCCATCCGCCCGAGGGAATTCCGATCCAGGCCGCTTCGGCGATGAGCCTGGTGTCGTAGATTCCGTAGAACCCGGCCACCACCGATCCGGCCACAACGCCGACCACCGGCGCCCATAGACGCAGCTTGTCGCGGGCCTTCAGCGCCAGTCCGGCGATGACCAGCAGCGTCACCAGGGCGGAGGTCCCGGAGGCGCTCAGCGGGGTCCCTTCCGGCACATCGTTCAGCATTTTGAAGATGAAGGGCATGACCGTCACCGGAATCAGCATGATGACGGTTCCCGCCACCGCCGGTGTCAGGATCCGCCGGAAGAGCGAAAGCCGGGCGGCCAGTCCGAACTGGAAAAGCGAGGAAGCCACCACCAGCGTGGCCAGCATCCCCGGCCCGCCTTCGGCGATGGCCGTGATGCAGACCGCGATGAACGCACCTGAGGTTCCCATCAACAAAACGTAGCCGGCGCCGATGCGACCCAACCGTACCGCCTGGATGAATGTGGTGACCCCGCTGACGGCCAAGGCGGCGAACACGGCCCAGGAGAGGAAGGCTTCGGTTCCGCCGGCCACCCGAATCACGATGGCGGGAGTCAGTACGACTCCGGCAACGCAGAGGACGGCCAGTTGAAGTCCGAGGCCCATGGACAGCAATGCCGGCGGCTTCTCGTCGGGTTCATAGCGCACGGCGGCATTCCGGACGGTGTCTTGAGCATCCATGTCGTTCATCCTTTACATACGCTGGGACGTTTGGCGGGACCTCGGGAACGCGGCCCCGGCAGTTGAGACTCAGGTGTCGGCGCGGGTCAGTGGTGCGCCGCCGCGCCTCGAACTTGCTTGTCGGCGCCGGTCAGAACCGCCATATCACCAGCAGTTGGGGGGCGTACTCGTCTTCCTCCACACCCAGCTTGTTGCGCCAGTACTGGTACTCGATTCCCACCAGCAAGTGGTTCGCGGCTCCGAACGCAGCGCCCAGATCCCAGGTGAGTTGGGGCTGCGCCAGGACCCACCCCTTGACACGGTTGCCGAACTCGTCGGTGCTCGCACCGACATACTCGGCATGTCCGCCCATCAGGAAGGATTGGCCGCCCGCGCGGAACGGCAGCGCCCAATTGACGTCGACCGTGAAGCTACTACTGGTGCGGGGGGCGCCGCCGCTGGCGGCGCCGCTATTGCCGTCGATGTATGCCATCACGTCGGTGTTGAGGAAGGCAAAGCCCGGCACCTTCCAGGAGGCTCGCACACCGGGCAGATATTTGAGGACGTTGGCGTCGGCGCCGAAGTTGATGCCGCCGATGACCGAGATATCCCGGATCGGCCCCAGTTGGAACTTTTTGCCCGACACCTTGCCGAGGCTCAGGGTCGGATACCATTCGCCGTAGAGGTCCTTGTCGTTGAAACCGTCCTGGAGCCCGTCGTTGAGAATGTCGACAAAAAAGAAACTGTCCCCCAAGCGCCACCCCGTTGCATGCTGCATGGTGAGGATGGAGGTATTTTCCTGAGCGCCGGAGAAGGGGTTGGCGAGCTTGCCGTACTGGTAGTGGAATTCGGCCTGGCCGACTGCCGCCGACGCCGACGCCACCACCAGGCAGGCAGTCGATAGGCATCGCAGCAGTCCGGTCAGGAAGGGGTGTCGGGTCACGGGGCACTCCTTTTGTGCAGAACATTACCTCAAAAACGGAAATATCCGGTGAAAAAACCGCCTCCCGCTTGACTTAGGACGTAAAATGGAGGGTCAAGCATTCCGCTGTTCAATCAATATTCTGTTTGGCAGAACCCTGGTTCTGCTTAGCGAAGGAAGCCAGACGATGCGATTGACACCACCACTCTACATCGGGGGCCGTCGATGGGCGGCAGCCGTCATTCTGGTTCTGGCCGGCGCCTCCCTGTCGGGAGCCCAGACCAAGGGCGGCCGCATCCAGGGGTACGTGTTCGATCAGACGCAAGCCGTCATACCGGGCGTTACCGTGACGGCCTTGGACCAGGAACGCGATGTGAAGCGGAAAACCGTCAGCTCCCCGCTGGGCAAGTATGTCTTCAGCCACGTCATGCCGGGCCTCTACACACTGCGCTTCGAGGCGGAGGGTTTTCTGCCCTACGTGGCCGAGAACTTCGAGGTCCGTGTGGGAGAGACCGCGGCTTTTTCGCCGGAGCTGACCCTGGGCACGGCCACCAGGAGCATCGTGGTTTCAGCCGCAGCCGAGCGCCCGGCGATCGACACCCATCAGACGGTGCAGGCCGACCATATCGACTCCGTCCGCATCGAGAACCTCCCCATCAACCGCCGGGACTACCTGGATCTGGCTCTGCTGACCCCGGGAGTCGTCAGCACGAACGATATGGTCGATGACCGGGACGGCCGAATTGTGGTCACTCCGCATTCAGGGCTGGGCATCGGGGGCGGCAGCGGGCGAAACAATACCTTCATGCTGGACGGCTTGAACAACGTATTCGACACGGGAACGGTCCGCTCCACCGTCACCCAGGCGGCGGTGCAGGAGTTCCAGGTGAACCGAAACACGTTTTCGGCCGAGCTGGGCGGGGCGCCGGGCGGCGCCATCAACATCGTCACCAAGGGCGGTACCAGCCAGCTGCATGGAAGCCTGTTCGGGCTGCTTCGCAACCGCCACGTCCAGGCCCGCAATTACTTCGATCCGGAAAAATCGGCCTATACCCGAGCCCAGAGCGGCGCCTCGATCGGCGGACCGCTGGGACGGGAGGGAACGTTTTTCTACGGCGCCTATGAACGACTGGACCGCCACGAATCGGTCTTCGTTCCCCTGCTGCGGGACGACTCGTTCCTGTACGAGCTGACCCCCTCGCAGCAGGGCCTGATGGCGGGCCTGGGCACGACGGGGCTGATCCCGGCGCCGCTGTTGGACGAGTTCGCGGCTGCTCTGACGCCGGGAAACTATCCCCACCTCGTCTCCCTGTTCGAGCAGAACAGCGGGGTCTTTCCGTTCGGGGAGGAACGCCAGCAGTTCCTGGGGCGTGTGGACCACACGGTGGGGGATGGACACACGCTCTTCACGCGGGTCAACTGGACCGGCTCGGACAGCGAGAATACCCAGTTCGGATCGCTGGTCTCAAACAGCCGCGGCCGGAGTGCCCACACCAACGATTTCGGGGTGGCATTGGGCAATACGCTGCTGATCAGTCCGGAGCTTGCCAGCGAAACCCTCCTGGGATTCAACTATCACGACTTCGGCGTGTTTCCAACCGACCCCTACGGTCCGGCGATCGACATCAACGGATTCGGCCTGTTCGGACGGAATCTGATCTTGCCGGCCCGCGTCGTGGAACGGGCCGGCCAGGTGCGGCAGAATTTCACCCGAAATTCCGGCCCGCATACCTACAAGTTCGGCGTCGACGCCGGGGGCTCGCGTTTCAGCGTCAGATCGGAAACCTTCTTTGGAGGGAGCTTTCAGTTCGGCGAGGCGATACCGCTCTCGTTCATGATCGATAACGCCATCGGCGCAGGGGGGGCGCAGTTGCTGCAGGGCGCTCTGACGCTGTTCGGACATCCGCAGCTTGCAGCCGCGGTAAACGAACCCATCTCGTCTTTGCAGGCCTATGCCCTGGGGCTGCCGCTTATTTACCAGCAGGGCTTCGGCAGTCCCTACTGGATCGGATGGAAGAACTATCTCAACTTCTTCGCCGAAGCCTCCTGGCGCCTGAGGCCCAATCTGCAACTGACGCTGGGCGGTCGTCACGAGTTCGAGGTCAAGACCCAATTCCCGACCGACAAGAACAACTTTGCGCCCAGGCTGGGATTCGCCTGGAGCCCCGATCCAAGCACTGTCGTTCGCGGGGGATTCGGAATCTATTACGCCAGGATCGATAGCCATATCACCTACATCCGGGACTTGCTGGGAGAGCAGGGAAAAATCTTCCAGGTCTTTATCCCGCTGACCGGGTTGGAGGGAATCAACAGCGCGCTGACCGGTGATCTGCTCACCTCGGCCGAGATCTACCACACCGCCCTGCAGCGGGGCATCCTGGGGACCCGTTCCATCACGTCTCAGGACCTGGCCATCCACGGGATCGATCCGGGGCCGGGTCTTCCGTTGCGGGTGCAGTTCGATGTGGCCGACGACACGGTCAATCCCTATTCCCAGCAGGCCAGTCTCGAGATCCAGCGCGAGGTGGCCGACGGCTACACCGTCTCGTTGGGATACAACTTCAACCGGGGCGTCCATATCATCCGTCCCCTGGACAAGAACGTCTATCAGGCGGGAACCAACGAGCTGGGACGCCCGATCCTGGGCTTTCACAATCCGCTGGTGTTGCAAGACAACATCTACGGCAGTTGGGCCAATTCCTCCTACCATGCCTTTATGGCCCAGTTCCGGAAGAGGTTTTTCGATGGATTCACCCTCTCGGCCCACTACACCTGGAGCAAGACCATGGACGAGAACACCGACTACAACTCCTCGTTCCAGCCGCACTTGCAGTGGGACGCCAGGTCGGAATGGGCGCTTTCAGCCTTCCACCGGAAACACAACTTCGTCGCCTACACGGTGGTGGATCTCCCCTGGAGATCGGGCACCGGCCGCGGAATCGCTCATGCACTGATCCGCGATTTCACGGTTTCGGCCATCATGAGCACCCGCTCGGGGGCTCCCTTCAATCTCAACTCGGGCTTCGACAGCGTGGGCGACCGCCACAACGACACCCACCGCCCCTGGGGCTTGGGCCGCAACGTCGGCATGGGGCCCGACTTTTTCTCTTTCGATCTCCGACTGAACCGGGAAATTCCGCTCACCGAAAACTGGACTCTGGGGCTGATCGCCGAGGCCTTCAATCTGTTCAACCGAACCAACTTCAAGCACATCAACAGCACGGTGGGCGACGTGAGTATCGACGAACTTCCCTCCCGGCTGGTGGGCCGCCGGGGACCGGTCACCGAGCCCTTCTCCTTCACGGCGGCATTCGATCCGAGACAGTTCCAGTTGTCGCTGCGCCTGAATTTCTGAAAGTTTTCGGGCTTTCGATCCTGGTTGGAGCGGGTTATAATGCGGTTCCCGGCTGACGGCTGGCAGGTGAGGTCGAAAAGACGGGATGCACAGGCAATTTTTCTTTCATTCTGATTGGGACTCAAAATGGACACTTCCAAGGCAAGACAAGCCGGAGCGCTGAAGGGCTGGGCGGGACGCATCCTCCCCGGAAGAGAGAAGCAAACCTTCGCAGAGGCTCCGGATAGCACACCGGCCGAGCGGCCGCAAGTGCAAGCGCCTCCCGCGCCGCCGCCCGCGCCCGCCCGAATCAGGAAAGAAAACTACCTGGGGGACACTTTCGTCATCAGAGGAGAGCTGTCGGGAAGCCAGGACGTAACCATTGACTCGCGGGTGGAAGGAAAGATCGACCTTCGAAACCAGGTGCTTCGGGTTGGTGCCAAGGCCCGGATTCAGGCCGATATTAAAGCCGCCAACGTCATCGTTGCCGGATCTGTGGTTGGAGACGTGGTCGCCCAGGACAAGGTAGAGATAACTCCTGCGGGTTCGGTGGTGGGCAGTATTCGTTCCAGCCGGATCTCGATTGCCGACGGCGCCCGCCTCAAGGGCAGTGTCGAGATGGTTAAATCGGCTCCCGCGGGCCCGGTCTCGAAAGCGGCGGCAGCCAAAACCGCGCCGGCCGAAACCAAAGCACCCACTATCCAGCGCGCCAAGTCTCCTGAACCGCCGCCTTTACCGAAACCCTCCCCCTGAAGGCGGTTCCCGACCTTTACACCCAACATTGGAGGCATCCGGCGACCGTGCCTCGCTGGGGCCCGTCCTCACCCCTGCTGGTCCTTTTTTGACCGGTCTTTCGCTTCCCAACCCAGGCTGATGGCTATCAGCAGGCATCCCGTCAGGGGGATGAGCCAGGCTGCACGCTCCAGGCCTCCCATCCGCTGCGCCACCCAGCCCATCAGCGGTGGGGCGGGGATGGCCCCGATGGTTCCGATAGCATCCACCAAGGGAACGGCGGTCCCGGCCCGATCGGCAAACTTGGTGGAGGCCAGGGAATAGACGGTGGGGGCCTGGGCCGAAAGAAACACCCCCTGCAGCACCATCATGGCGATGGCCATTCGAGGATCGGGAACCCAGAGCAGCAGGCTGTAGGCCAGCATGCCCCCCGCATAGCACAATCCCAGCAGGACCCGGTCCGAATAGCGTCCTGTCAGGAACAGACCCAGGATGATGCGACCCACCAGGTAGCCGACCGAGTTGGCGCCCATGATCTCACCGGCCAGGGCGGTGCTCCGGCCGAAGCGCATTTCACAGAGATTGGGTGTCCAGGCCACAATGTTGCCGGCGGTAAGGTTGTCCAGAACCACCAGAAATCCGATGAGAAGCAGGGCTCCCTGGCCCAGGAGCGAGCCGCGGTAGCGGCGGAGAATCCCGGTGAGCCAACCCGCGCATGTTTCCCATGGCGTCGCGTTACCGGCCGGGTGGCCGGCAGGCCGGAGCCCCGCAGCCGATCCCGGCGGCCGGACGCGACGACCCGTATCCCCCAGACTCCCCCAAAACAGGAGGGCGACGGCCACTCCCGACACCCACAGGTAGAGGCCGACCCCGAACAGAATGGGCCGCCATACCTCCAGGTAGGACGCCAGGTGCCCCAGGCCGTAGGGTGCGCCCGTCCCGGAGGCGGCAAAAACCGCCATGGTCCACATGAACAGCCGCTGGCTCTGGGGAGCGAAGTGGGTGGCGATGGTGGCGCTGGTGACCGAGAGTACCCATAGGGTTCCCATCCCCATCACCGCGGCTCCCAGGCGCAGCAGCAGAAAGTCGGGGGCCATGGCCACCAGGATCGATCCCAGACCGGAGAGTCCCAAGGCCAGCAGCGCCGAGCGCCGCACGGCAATGCGCTCTGTCGCGAACCCGGAGGCGAACAGCGCCACCATGGCTCCCACGAAAAAGAAGGACTGGATCTGACCCCGTTGTTGAAGGTCCAGTTGGAAAGTCTCGGCAAAGTTGGTGAAGAGGACCGGCAGCAGGTTGATGGTCACTCCTTGCTGGAAAGCCATCACGAAGAGAAAGACCAGCAGAGTCCGCCGCCGCGTGTCCGTCATGGGTTGGGTTGTCATGGACGTGGTTCCGTTTTAGTCTGCATGGCGCACCGCCAACCCGCTCGGAAATGGGGCGGGGAGAGGGCTGAAGCCCCGAACCGGGGCCCTGTGATAGTATTACCGGCCAACCTCGAACGCCAACAAGGAGAAGCCGATGAGCTCCCGCACTCCCATCGCACTTGCAACCTCACTGGTGGTGCTGATCACCCTGGTCCAGACGGTGCGGACCGACGAAGCCCCCGTCCTCTCCCATCAGTTGGTTGCCGACTGGCCTCAACTGCCCGAGGGGTGGAACTTCGGTCCGACGACCGGCGTCGGGGTGGATTCCAGCAACAACGTCTACGTCTATCACCGCGGTCCGAACACGATCATGTGTTTCGACCCCAGCGGCAAATTCCTGCGTTCCTGGGGAGACGGCATCCTCACCTCACCGCACGGTCTGGCGGTGGACCGGGAGGACAACGTCTGGGTCACCGACATCGGATCCCACACGGTGGTGAAGTTCAGTCCCCGGGGCCGTGTGCGCATGGTCCTGGGCCGCAAGGACACGCCGGGGGAAGATGAGGACACCTTCAACCAGCCGACCCACATAGCCTTTGGGCCGGCGGGCAACCTCTACATCAGCGACGGCTATGGGAACTCTCGAGTGGTCAAGTACTCCAAAGAAGGCCGCTACCTGCGGGCCTGGGGGAAAAAGGGGACCGGCCCCGGCGAGTTCAACGCTCCGCACACCATTGCCGTGGACCATCAGGGCAGGGTCTACGTCGGCGACCGGGAAAACCACCGGATCCAGATCTTCGATGAGAACGGGCGGTTCCTGAAGCAGTGGACCCACCTGGGATCTCCCTGGGGACTCTACTTCACGCGGGACCACCAGCTGTTCATGTGCGACGGTTACAAGAACAGAGTGCTGAAGCTCGACCTGGAAGGACGTGTGCTGGGTGCTTTCGGCCAGCCGGGGAAAGAGGCGGGGCAGTTCTCGGTGCCTCACCACCTCGCACTGGGAAAGGCCGGCGAACTCTACGTCGCCGGAGTGGTCAGCTGGCGGGTTCAGAAGTTTCTACTGAAGTGACCCCGGATGGAGTGGGGATGGGTTCTCGATGCGACGCCTCACCTTTCCCGAGGGACCCCGAAGCCGTCCGGCCCGGTGCTTGCCTGACCATTCCCTTGAGGTCACTTTCATGCAAGCCCCCTGATGCACCCCCCGCCGGAGTTTGTGCCAGCGGCGACGCAGCCGGTTTTCGGCGAGTCCTACGCTGGCTCCTGAGACCCTGCAATACCAGGTTCCCAATCGTTCGGTAATTCCGGGCCAGGAGCTTGATCCATGCCCAGCGAGTCAACTGTGGGAAATAGATGCCTCGGAAGAGCATGCGTGTCACAAAGTGCATGACCTGATACCCGTAGGGTTTCCGGTTGCGGCGCAGCCACTCTTGAGACCTGCGGAAAGCTCCTGAGCTGTAGCAATGTGCCCAGGCGCGGCGAACTTCTTCTTCCGCCTGGTCTGCCGAAAGGCCCTTGGGGAGATAGGCGGCTTTAAAGGCCTGGAAGTCGAGCCAGTGTTCCGGCCGGGTCAGCCGCCCCTCACTTTGCAAACGGTCGTACAGCGGGGTGGCCGGGTAAGGGGTCAGTATCCCGAAGACCGGCAGTCCCGGAGGCCAACCGTCGACCTGGCTGTAGGTGTTTTCCGAGACGCCCTGACGATCCCCCTCCATGCCGAAGATGAAAGAAGTGATGGCATAAAGGTCGTACTTGGCCAGCAGGTTCAGGATTGCCGCATACTCGCCGGGCTTGTTGAACTCCTTGCGGGCGACTTTGAGGCTGGCGGGATCGATGGACTCCAGGCCCATAAAGATCCAGCGACCGCCGCTTTCGGCGATGAGCCGCACCAGTTCTTCGTCTCGCAACAGGTTCATGCTGATCTGAGCAATCCAGGGAACACAGGCATTCTGGGCGATCATTTCGCGCAGCAGGGATTTGGTGCGCTTGCGATTGATCGCGAAGTTGTCGTCAATGAAGAAGACACTGACCAGTGCGTTTCTTTCCTTGCCCAAGGCCTTCAGGCAGAGCAGCTCGTCGATGACGTTCTGGTTGTCGCGGAAGCGTATCTGGTCTCCGAAGAAGCCGGTCACGGTGCAGAATTCACAGCCGTAGGGGCAGCCCCGCCCGGATTCCACGGGCACCACGTATAGCTCGTCATATTTCAGGCCTATCCGCTTGAGCATCCGTTTGGCCGTGGACGGTACGAATCGCATGAGATCGAAAAGCGAGAGGTCGATCCGGTCCCACCTCACCTGCGGATAGTTCTTGAGACTCGGCTTGATATCCTTCCCGTCGATGACGGCGGGCTGGTAGACCTGCTGTAAAGCCCCGGCGGCCGCATCCCGCACCACCAGAGGCCAGGTATCGTCCGCTTCCCCCAACACCACCGCGTCGGCGTATTGAGGATGACCGGTGAGACCCAGGGGCTCGTTGGGGACTTCGGTCACGTGGGGGCCTCCCATCACGATCGGCACGTCTGTTTCCCTTCGAATGGCCGCCGCCATGCTATAAGCCTTTTGGGCCATACGGGTCATGAAGCCCATGCCCACCAGGTTTACATCGTTCTGAACGATGAAGTCGACCAGCTCCCGGGAGCTCAGGTGACGCACGTTGCCGTCGATAATGCTGACCTGATGTCCCTTTGGCGTCAGTCTCTGCAGGACGAAGGGCCAAAGTTGCGGAACAAAGTTGTTGGTCACCTGATTGTCAGGTACATACAGGAGAATATGCATCGTGTTCCCTTCTTGATCGGTTCCGTCTCAGCTAATTTCTGTGACTCCCGGCAGGTTGCTTATATCAAATCCTTCACGGAAACGGTTGCAAAGCCGCAAGCCGGTGGCCGACGCAGAGTCGCCGAAGGTGCCGTCAGCGGGGCGGCGGCGTACGGAAGTCCTCTCCCGTGGTGGAACCTCTCGATTGGTGCGGGTCATATTACCCCATCCCGGCGTAATTTCGAAGCAAGTCCGCAACAGGGATGCAACATTCGGGGCAAAACCGCCGGCGAGCTGTATTTGTCACCGGGTTGCCGTCCCGGCGGCCCGGCTTCCGTGACTGCTATTGCGAGGGGAGTGATATATTACGACCAGAAGCCCCCGAGAGGGAATGAGTTCCGCGAGGACTCCCATGAAGATTGACGGGATCGAAGTCATCAACCTGCGCTATGAGATCCCGAAAGAGAAGCGAACGGCCTATGCCAGCGCTCTGCTGTGGACGGACAGCCTGGAGTCGCTGGGCTGGGAGGCGGCCGGCTACGTGGATCAGGGTTACCGCCGGGTGAAGATGCGGCTGGGTAAGGACGAAGACTACGATGTAGCCGCCGTCCGTGTCGTGCGCCAGGCGGTGGGGCCCGCCGTGGACGTGATTGTGGATGCCTCGATACCAGCAATCCCTTCATCGACGACCTGTTGGTGGAACCCCACCGGATTGAAGATGGTTGCTTCCGGCTTCCCAAGGCTCCGGGCCTGGGGGGCGATCTCAACGAAGCGGTCATTCGCCGCTGGCCAATGCCCGCCGGCCAACGATTGCCCATCGGGGCCTACTCCGACATGTCCTTCGGTAAGGTCACAGAGTCCCTGTCGTCGCCACCCTGGACATGCATGCCCATGTCACCCCGCGCATGGTCCGCCAGGCCTCCGGGCTGGTGGCTTTTACCCACTATCCCCACGACGACTCCTTCACGACCGGGGAGCGGGGCGCCCGATTGCTGTTCCGACTGCTTCGAGGTCGGGAGAGGCCCGTCGCCGCCATGGCCAAGGTCCCCGTGCTGACCAGCGGCATCCACGGCATGACCTTCGGCGATGCTCCCATGGCGCACCTGACCCGCCGCGCCCGGGAGATGGAACAGGATCCCGGAATCCTGTCGGTCTCGGTGTTCGGGGTGCACCCCTACAACGACCTGCCGGGGCTGGGACCGGGCGGGTTGGTCATCAGCGACAACGATCCCAGGCTGGCCCGGCGCCTGGCCCGGCTGCTGGCCGAGGAGTACTGGGATAACAGAGGCATTTCCAAGGGTGCCCTGGTGGTGGACACTCCGGGACCGACGCCGGCCTCGGTACGCCATCTCCCCTACCGGCGGATGAAGCGTCCGTTTTTCCCGCTGGACCCGGACATTCCCGGCCTGCAGCCCGCCGTTTTCCTGTCGGAGCCGCTACCCTCCGTGGACTGGGATTGAGCCCCGGCTATGGACCGCAATTAAGGGTTGAAGTCGCGGGGCCGGTCGCGTATGGTTTCCCTCTACCTTGTCTGCGATGGGGAGCCGCCGGCGTCCGCTATCTGCCCTGCAGAGCGGTCCCCAATTAGTGTCTGATCCATAAACGGGAGGAATCAGGTCATGAACCTCAGTCAGGACGAACTCCGGTCCATGTACCGGACCATGGTGTCCATCCGAAACTTCGAGGAAACCGTCAAGCAGGCCTTTGCCAAGGGCCACATTCCCGGATTCGTGCACCTCTACGTGGGCGAGGAGGCCATCGCCACCGGTGTCTGCACCGCCTTGCGCGCCAGCGATACCATTACCAGCACCCACCGGGGGCACGGGCACTGCATCGCCAAGGGCTGCGATATGAACTCGATGATGGCCGAAATCTATGGAAAAGCCACCGGGCTGTGCAAGGGGAAGGGCGGGTCCATGCACATCGCCGACGTGGGCAAGGGCATGTTGGGCGCCAACGGGATCGTGGGCGGTGGGCCGCCACTGGCCTGCGGCGCCGGCCTGACCTCGGTGGTTACCGGCAGCGGGGATGTCTGTGCCTGCTTCTTTGGGGACGGCGCCTGCGAGCAGGGAACCTTTCACGAAAGCGCCAACCTGGCGGCCATCTGGAATCTTCCGGTCATCTTCGTGGCCGAGAACAACGGCTATGCCCAGAGCACGCCGGCCACTTATCACTGCGCCATCGAGAACATCGCCGAGCGGGCGGCCAGTTACGGCATCCCGGGGGCAGTGGTCGACGGCAGCGACGTCTTCGCCGTGCACGAAGCCGCCGTGGAAGCCGTAAAGCGGGCCCGGGCCGGACAGGGGCCCAGCCTGCTGGAGTGCAAGACCTATCGCCACCACGGCCACTTCGAGGGGGACCAGCAGACCTACAAGGATGACCTCTACAAGAGCGTGTCCCAGGGCAAGGACTCCATTCGCGATTTCCGAGCCCTGGTCACTCAGCACGGCTGGTTCACGGCCGAGGAGCTGGATGCCATCGACCGGGAGGCCGAGCAGGCCGTCGAAGAAGCCTTGGCCTTTGCCGAGTCCAGTCCCGTGCCCCAAGTGGAAGAAGTCACCAGCGACGTCTACGTCAGTTACCCTTAGTTACGAGATGAGACTCACCGTACGACCAAGGAGGTTTTGAAATGGCTGTAGCCACCGCCGCCAGAACCATTACCATCGCCGAGGCCCTCAACGAGTCCATTCGGCTGGAGATGCGCGCCGATCCCAAGATCGTCATCATGGGCGAAGACATCGCCGGAGGAGCCCAGGTGGAGCACCTGGAAGATGACGAGGCCTGGGGGGGCGTCATGGGTGTCACCAAGGGATTGGTGCACGAGTTCGGCAGGGAGAGGGTTCTGGACACCCCCATTTCCGAAGCTGCTTTCATCGGAGCCGCGGTGGGCGCCGCGGCCACCGGGCTGCGGCCCATCGCCGAATTGATGTTCTGCGGATTCCTGGGGAGTTGCCTCGATTCCCTGCTCAACCAGGGCTCCAAACTGCGCTATATGTTCGGCGGCAAGGCCATGGTTCCGGTCACCATTCGCACCATGATCGGAGGCGGATTCCGGGCCGCCGCCCAACACGCCCAGACCCTCTATCCCATGTTCGCCAACATTCCCGGCTTGAAGGTGGTGGCCCCCTCCAACGCCGCAGACGCCAAGGGCCTGCTGACGGCCTCCATCCGGGATGACGACCCGGTCATTTTCTGCGAGCACATCACCATGTACACCATGAAGGGCGAGGTGCCCGGTGGAGAGCACATCGTACCCATCGGCAAAGCAGCCATCGCGCGGCCGGGCAGCGACGTGACCCTGCTGGGGGTGAGCCTCACCGCCGTCCATGCCCTGAAGGCCGCCGAATCCTTGGCCGAGGAGGGCATCGACGCCGAGGTGATCGACCTGCGCACCGTGTCCCCGCTGGACGAGGAGACCATTCTGGCATCGGTGCAAAAGACAGGACGCCTGGTGATCGTCGACGAAGCCAATCCCCTCTGCGGGCTGGCCTCGCACATCGCCGGCATGGTGGCCAGCCGGGGGTTTCACTGGCTGCGCGCGCCGGTGGGCATGGTAACGGCTCCTCACTCCCCGGTACCTTTCAGCCCGGTGCTGGAGGACGCCTACCTGCCCAATCCGGAAAAGGTGGTGGCCGCCGTGAAAGAGACCTGCGCCCATGCGTCTTGAGAGAGCGGCTGCCGATCGATAACGAGGAAAGGTCCGATGCCTATTGACGTCATCATGCCCAAGATGGGCATGGGAATGAGCGAAGGCAAGCTGTCCCGCTGGCAGGTTCAGGACGGCGACTCGGTGGAGGCCGGCCAGGTCGTGCTGGAGGTGGAGACGGACAAGGCCACCGCGGAGATGACGGCTGACGTGGACGGGGTCATCAGCGTGGTGGTGGCCGAGGGAGAGGTGGTGGATGTAGGGACGGTCCTGGGTCGGATCGAACCCGCCGAAGGGGCGGTGGTCAGGCCCCAGGCCCAGGGCTCCGCCGAGGGTCCCAGTGCCGAAATCCTGCAGGTCAACGGCATCGCCCTGAACGTGCAGCAATCCGGCGAAGGGCCTGCCGTGGTCTTCATTCACGGCCTGAGCAGTTCCATGGAGCTTTGGACCGGCCTGGATCAAGCCGGATTGGAGGGCCGCACCCTGATCAGCTACGACCTGCGCGGCCATGGCCGTTCCGAGCAGACTCCGGGCGCCCACACCCTCCGCAAGCACACCGCCGACCTGGCCGCCCTGCTGGAAACCGTCGGGGTTGAGCAAGCCAGCCTGGTGGGCCACTCGCTGGGGGCCATGATTGCCGTCGAGCTGGCCGCCGCCCGGCCCGAGAGCGTGCGTTCCCTCTCGCTACTGTCCACCACGGCCGCCTTTCCCCAGGAGACTCGAAACACCCTCTTCGAGCTGGCGTCGGCAGCCACCTTCGGCGGTATGGAGGGCATTGCCGACCCCCTCATCGAGGTGACCTTCAGACCGGCCTTTCGGGACGCCAACCCGAAGGTGGTGGAGGCAATCCGCCGCAGCATCCTTTCCAGCGACGCCGCCAGCATCGTGGCCGCCACCCGAATGGTGGCCAAAGCCGACCTGCGCCCTCGCCTGGGCAGTCTCAATTGCCCCACCCAGGTCCTGGTGGGTTCGGAAGACAGCCTCACGCCGCCGGACCTTTCCCACCAGTTGGCCGACGCCATCGAGGGAGCTCAACTGCACGAACTGCCCGATTGCGGGCACGCCGCCCCGGTGGAGCAACCCGCCTTGGTCACCCGGCTGCTGGCCGAGTTCGTCTGACCGGCCGGCGCTCCCTTGGATACCATTAATTCGACATGAGCAAAGTCGGGATCGTGGCCAATCCGGCGTCGGGTAGGGACATCCGTCGCCTTGTGGCCCAGGCCTGGGTGGTCTCCAACCAGGAAAAATCGGCCTTGACCGCTCGCTTGCTGCGCGGCCTGGAGGCAGCCGGGGTGGAGCAGGTGCTCTACATGCCCGAGCCCGCCGGAATCTGCCCCAAGGCCTGCCAGAAAATGGGTTCGACCCGGTTGCGGGTGTGTCCGCTGGAGATCCCGGTCAGCGGCGGTCCCCAGGATTCCACCCGGGCGGCGGCGGCCATGGTGGAGGCCCGGGTCGGATGCATCGTGACCCTGGGAGGCGACGGGACCAATCGAGCGGTCTTCAAGGGCAGCGGGAGCGAAGTTCCCCTGTTGCCCATCTCCACCGGGACCAACAACGTCTTCTCCGAATTTCACGAAGGCACCAGTGCGGGACTTGCCGCAGGGTTGCTGGCAACGGGCCGGACCGACCGGGATACGGCCTGCACCCGGTCCAAGGTGCTTTGGCTTCACGATCCCTCGGGAGTGGTGGACCTGGCCCTGGTGGACCTGGCCGTCACCACCCGGACCTTTATCGGGGCCCGGGCCATTTGGGAGGTGGATAACCTCAAGGAGCTATTCCTGACCCGCGCCCAGCCCTGGAGCATCGGTCTGTCGGCCATCGGGGGGTTCGTGGAAACGGTGACCGCGGAGAGCCCCCGGGGACTCCACCTGGTCTTTGGTCCGGGCGGCAGGCGGGTAACGGCGCCGCTGGGGCCGGGGCTGTTCCGGGAGATCTCCATCAGCGCCGTGCACCAACTGGCGCTGGGAGAGAAAAAGCCGCTGGAGATGAGAGAGCCCGTGACCCTGGCTTTCGATGGAGAACGGGACCGGCTGGCCGTTACCGGCGAAGAGCTGGAGGTTCGGTTGAGTTCCGAGGGGCCCTGGGTGGTGGACACGGCCCGGGCGGCTACGGCTGGCTTGCGGGCTGGAGACTGATTTAATAACTGCTTAAAGGTCTACGCGGTAGAGGGGCTCCAGGCCGGCCGCGACCCGGTCGGCGTTGTCGGCCGCCACCCGGGCCCGCTTGCGGGAGGTGCCGTCGGTCACTCCGGCGATATGGGGCGTGGTCACGACCGTCGGCAGCTTGAAGATGGGGTCCTCCGGATCGGGCGGTTCCTTTCCGAACACATCCAACCCCGCCCCCGCGATGCTTCCTTCCACCAGGGCTCGGCTCAGGGCCTGCTCGTCCACCAGGGCTCCTCGGGCCACGTTGATCAGAAAGGCCGACGACTTCATCAGGCCCAGCCGCCTCTCATCGATGATGTGGCGGGTTTCGGAGTTAAGGGGCAGGTGGACCGACAGGATGTCCGACTCGGCCACTATTCGGTCGATGTCTTCCGCCTTGCCGGCAAACTCCAGGCCGAAGTGCTGCACTTCATCCCGGGTGATTTCCCGGACGTCGGCCGCCAGAATCTTGAGGCCGAAAGGACGTGCCCGCCGGGCCAGTTCGCAGCCGCTGGCGCCGAAACCGATGATCCCCAGTTTCACTCCTACCAGCTCCAGGCCGACCGGCTCGTAAAAGTCCTCCTGCTGCATATGGGTCTGGGTCACGGGATATTTGCGGGTCAACATCAGGATGAACATCATGGCGCATTCGGCCAGGGCCACTCCGCTGAAGGGGCCGGGGGTATTGGCCACCGGAATGTTTTTGGACCGCCAGTAATCCAGGTCGAAGGCATCCACGCCCGTTCCCAGAACCTGCCACAAGCGGCACCGTCCGGCAGCCAGGTCGGCCATCTCCCGGGTTCCGGCCGAACCGCTCTGGTCGATCACCACGTCCACGCCCTCGAACTGCCGGGCCAGATCTTGGGACGGATCGTAGACTCTCAGCCGATGGCGATCGCCGATGGCCGCCATCACATCCTCTCCCCAGGGGTGGAACAACGACTCCCGAAGCGGGTGGGGAAGAAGCAGGATGTTCAGTCGTTGGCTCATGGCGGGTTCTCCTCAATGAGATTCGAGCTGCGGCGGTTTTCCCCACCCGTCGATGGCTTCCACGGGTGGCCGCAACGGTTCGAGCAACCTTTCGGCTGCCCACGCAACCAGGGGACGGCCCTCTGAAAAAGCCTATCAGAAGCGGATTCCCGATTCCAAGGGAGCACCGCTCCGGCCGGAAGATAACTTTGAAGAATCCCGAACGGATGGGCTAGAATAACTGCAGGTAAGGACCCCCGTTCGAATTCGCCCGATGGCTGGTACGCGTACCGCTGTCGCCCGATTCAGAGTGCAGGGAGTCTGGATTTCGTCTCAGTGCGCATCCTCGAATGCGCTGAACCATCGAGGTCAGTCTCATGAAAAAATATTTCCTTCCGGCCCTGTTGCTCCTCTTGGGCAGCTCCGGGCTCCGGGCCGCCGATTTCTGGGAAAAAAAGGAATACAAGCAGTGGAAGCCCAAGGACGTCAACAAGATGTTGACCAAGTCTCCCTGGGCCCAGAATGTCTCCCTCGACCCCATGCGGATGAGACGGGGGGGATTCGAGAACATTGAAGGCGGGCCGACGCAGGATCCGTCGTCCCGGAGCGGCGATCCGGACCAGTCTCAGGGAGGAGGCGGCTTCGGCGGCAGTGGCGCCAATCCTCCCAGCGGCAGCGTCGGTTCCGGTGGCGGATTTGGCCCCCCATCCGGTGGCCCGAGCGGTGGTGGCGGCCCCAATCTGGGAGGCCGACGGCCCGCGGCGAGGCGGGGTCCGCCTCCCATCAATGTGACCGTCCGCTGGGCCAGCGCCCTTCCGGTGAAGCAGGCCATCATTCGGGCCCGCTACCGCGGTGACTTCGAGGAATCGGAAAAAGACAAGCAGTTTCTCAACATGAAGGACGAGCAGTATGTAGTCCTGTTGAGCGGTCTGCCCAGCAGAATGGCCCGCGGCCTGCGAGGAAACACGGATCGCATCAGGCAGATGACGGTCCTGCACCGCAAGAAAAAGGATCCCATTGCCGCCGCTTCGGTGGAGGTCTTGCCGCGGGATCAGTTTGTCGAGATCTTTATGTTCTTCCCCCGAGAGGAAGCCATCGCCCTCGAGGACAAGGACGTGGAGCTGAGAACCCAGGTCGGCCCCTTCAAGATCAAGCGCAAGTTCAAGCTCAAGAAAATGGTCTTCAACGACAAGCTGGAGCTTTGAGAGCCACCCAATCCTTCATCAACCCTCTGAAGGCTCGCCTGTCTGAAGACAAGCCTGCCATCGGCATGCTGGTCTCCATGCCCAGCGTGGCCACCACCCAGATCCTGGCGGCCGCAGGCTTCGACTGGCTCTTCTTCGACATGGAGCATGGACCGATCGACATCGCCTCGGTCCATGCCATGGTGACGGCCACCCAGGGGACCCGCGCCACCCCCATCGTTCGAGTTCCGTGGAACCTGCACTGGCAGGTCAAGACGGTGCTTGACGCCGGCGCCATGGGGATGGTCTTCCCCATGATCCACAACCGGGCCGAGGCCGAATCCGCCGCCCGGTCCGTTCGCTACCCGCCGCGAGGCAATCGCGGCTACGGCCCGTTCTACGGGCCTGCCAGGTTTGGAATAACCCGGGAAGCCTACGTGGACGCGGCGGACGACCAGATGCTGTGCATGCTGCTGATCGAGCATCGTGAGGCCATCGACAACATCCGGGAGATAGTGACTGTTCCGGGCGTGGACGCCTGCCATATTGCCCCCAACGACTTGGCCATGAGCTACGGTTATCGGGATGGTCCCGACCACCAGGAAGTCCAGGACGCCATCGGTCGGGCCGAGGAGGTCATTCTGGCCGGCCCCACCTACCTGGGCGGGTTGGCCCTCGACAACGCCACTGCCAACCGGATGATCGGCCGGGGGTACCGCATCATTCTCGCCGGATCCGACACCCTGCTGCTGGAGCGCGGTTCCGCAGATATCCTGGGCGGCATCGACCGGGGCGATTGAGGCAGCCGGGTTTTCCATTTCAGCCAGCCATGTCCAGTGAAAATCGTCCAGCCGCGGTGGTGGCTGTTGCCGGTTCGGCAGGACTGGATGTGACCCTGCGCGACCCTCCCCGCCACTGGATCGGCGAGGTGCCACGGGACGTCTACACCCGCCGGACCCTGCTGCCGCTGCGCTCGCCCCCCGAAATGGGCCTGGGCGGCAATGGGGGATCGGCTTCCTACGTGCTGGGGAAACTGGGCCGGAAGGTTCACCTGAACGCTCCCATTGGAGAGGATCCGGCCGGCCGAATGGTCCGGGGCTGGCTGGAGCGGGCCGGGGTGAAGTGTATCGCTCCCCCAGGCCACTCCACCATGCAGGCCATCACCGCGGTGGACGCCGCCGGAAGGCGGCTGGGGACTCTCCAGCACATCGGACCGGCTTTGGACTGGAGCCTGTCGGCTCAGGACGAAGAGGCGACCTGGTTGCTGGCCAGCCTGCCGGGACAGATCCCGGTGGAGGTGCTGCCCCAGGTCCTGAATCTGCTGGAGGCTTTCGGCGGGCCTGACCGGGTGCGGGTGCTGGACACCGGACTCGGCTGGACGGGCAAGGCGACGCCCGAGCAGGTGAGAGAGTTGTGGACTCGGTCCGAGGTGGTGATGGGCACCCTGGAAGAGTTGACCGTTTGGACCTCCGGCCGCAACGACCGGGAGGTGGCCGAACGCGTGCTGGCAGCCGGGCCCCACGCCGTGGTCCTCAAGAGGGGCTCCGACGGGGCTGCCTACCAGTCCGTGAAGGAACCCTTTGCCCACCAGCCCCCGGTCCGGGTGGCATCCAGCAACGTCAGCATCGGGGCCGGGGATGCTTTCAACGGAGCCCTGATCGCGGCCCTCATCGAGGATTGCCCGCTGCCGGAGGCGGTGGCCGGAGCCCAGCAAGTGGCTGCAGCGGTGGTGGAACGGGGACGCGGCGTGCTGGGTTGGGGTGAGAACTTGGCCTGAGGGGGGCGCAAGGCAAGCCTGCTCCCCGCCCCCCACCACGGGGCAGATCATTTGGGGGTGAAACAACCCAACATCATGAGGTTTCGGCAACAGGGCAATGTTCCGTCAAACCGGTCGGCCGCATTAGGGAACATGGATAGACAGGATGAACAGGATAAAGAGGACGAGACGCTGCTGCACAGGAAGGGGACTCGGTCGATGATCGGGTGGGCGTTTGAGGACATCCATGCGCCTGGGAGCGGGTTTTTCGGGGTTCTTGTTCAACAGTGGGCAAGGGCCAAACTCAAGAGGCTGAAACCTCCACCCAATCCATCCTGTCCATCCATGCAAATAGATCTTTTTGCGCTCGAGGCCGAGACCAAACGCCGGGAATGGTAGGGCGTCACTTCGTGTCCTTCGTGGATCACTCCTTTTCTCTTGTCTTTTTCGGTTGTTTCAGACAATTGCAGAGCCGCCCGAACTAATCCGGGCTACCCCGGCGTCTCCAGGGTGAGATCCCATTCCCCCAGCTTGCGCAATCGTGTGGCCGTGGGCAGAATCGGCGGTTCGCCGGCGGCCGACCAGGCCGCCACCTCCTCCTTGTGGCCGAGTCGCGGCACCTTGCGGACCCGGCTGACGCCATCCCAGAAAAAGAAGTGCTCGACCCCGGTCCCATAGAGCCGGTGAGCCTTGCGGTGATACTCTTCGGCGGTCAGTCCGCGGGGCATCAGGTTGAGCGCCAGCCGGCATTGGGTTCCCCGAACCAGTGAGACGTAGTAGTCGACGTCCTCGGGCTTGTCCCAGGCGGGCTGATAGCTGTTGAGCCGAATGGTGGAGGAGTAGGGGATGATGGTGTCCACCAGGCCCTCGGCGATCCAGGTCTTCAGGTCCATTCCGTGCAGCAGGTTCTCCTCGGGGCGGAATACCACCGCTGAGATGGCCAGCGGCTTGGAGCGATTGGTCCGACGGGCAACCTCATCCATCGCCTGGCGCAGTTCCCGCATGAATCGCGTCAGGGCTTGGCTGCGGAACGTGAGCCAGCGGTGGTCCAGTTCATCCAGCCTGCGTGGGTCCTGGCCGTAGCGGGCCTGGAACCCCCGGACCAACGGTTCCTCATAAGCCACCAGGGGAGGCCGGCGATTGTAGAGGACTCCCACTCCGTCGATGGGGTATTCGGCCATCTCCCTGAAAAGAGAGATCACGTAGCGGCGGGTCTCGGGGAAGGCGTAGGAAATCCGGGGTATGGGCCTGCCCTGTCGATCCAGGCAGGCCAGCTCCGGATGTTTCTCGTAAAAGCTGCCCGCAATGTGGTCGTGGGGCGCCGGGTAGACGAACCCGGCGGTGCGGTAGGAGGCGTGCAGCTCGATTCCCATCTCCCGCGCCAGCTCGGCGGCTGCGCGCAAGGGATCCACTCCTTTCTGGCGATAGGCCCTCCAGGTCACCGCCCACTCCCGATCGATGGCCCGGGGAAAGACCGGGTCGGGCCGGTTGAAGGCCTGCCCGTAATCCTCGGCAATCCTGGAGAGGTAGAGGGCCCGGTCCCCGCCGCCGGCCTCCCAGTAGACCCGCGACACGTCGGTATGCCGCAGAGGCTCCAGGTACTTGAGCACTTCCTCGGCCGTTCCGGAAACATTGGAAAAGTGGGCGTCGCTGTGCACGAACAGCCGCTTGGTCGCCCTTTGCGCGCGGTCCCGCTGCAGAGTCTCTACCTGCGGCGCCGACAGGGGGACCAGCTTGATGTAAGCCAGCCACCCGTGCCGGGTGCGGGGTATCCGAGTCTGACGGATGAGCAGGTCGCGGCCGCTCAGGTCTGCGCTTTTCCAGTAGATGTCGTCGATCCAGTTCTCGCGATGGTCGGTTTCTCCCCGCCGGCCGGTCACAGTGGTGTAGGCGGGGTCACCCGACAACTTGACCTCAACCTGTTTGGGTTGCTCGAAAGGCTTTCGGTAGATGCCGACGTAGATCCGATGCCAGCCGCTACGGTTCAGGGCGTAGGCCAGGTCGGGAGCGGCGCTCTCCTCCAACGCCACCAGCATGGTCCCGCCGAAGTCGTCGGTTTCGTACCCCAACGTCTTCCAGGTCCCGCGCTTCAATCGGGTAGACAGGGCGGAAGCGGGCCGGCACCGGTCCAGGTCGGTCAGGTAGACGGCCCCGTCCCTAGTGGCCGGCGCCTGACCCGCGGCGGCTGAAGCTTGGGTCCGGAACCGCAGGCCGAGACCCGCCAGCGCCGCCGCTTCCAGAAACTGACGGCGATTGGGCCGCCAACCCCGTCCTTGAGAGCTTTCATGATTTTCGATCACGGCTGTCCTCCTTACCGGCGGGACCGGGAGTCCACCAATTGGCCAGACGTTCCCTTCTTGAGCTGTTGTGTCGCCAGTAAAAGGACCCTGTTCGCCCTTCGAATGCGAACCCCTACTCCTGGCTGAGCAGGAAGGCACCGTCCCCGCTGCGCTCCCCGGGCCTGCCGCCGTCGTTAACCACCCCATAGGTGACAAAGGGGTTGTTGCCCGCGGTCTTCCTGACCTGGACGTAACCTTGGCTGAATCCCCCGAGAATTCCGTTTTCCTGCATCCATCGGCGGGGACGCAGCGTCACGCTCTCCGTCTTCGGTTGAGAGTCTCCGCTGCCGTCGTAAATCGTGATCTCGAGGGTAATGGAGCTGTCGTCGACCTCACCCGTATTGACCAGGGCCAGGTTACTGCGGTTCTCGGCGTTCTGCTGCAGCCCGTAGATCCAGGCGCTTTCCACCGAAGCCGAGCCGTAGGGCACCCCGTTGTAGAAGAGGCTGTATTGCCCGCCTCTGCCGTCTGGAGATCCCGTGCGGGCTCCGATCACGATCCCGCTCAGGTCGCCCTCGGCCGCGGTGGCGAACAGGGCTCCGACGAAGGCCCGACCCGCCGGACCGATGCCCGCTATGTCCCTGCCGCGCAGGTCTTCCACAATGTCGGGCAGAATGGTCTGCTGCCCGGCCTTGAGCACCAGGCTGAAGGTGGCGGTGTCGTCGCCGGTTTTGACGGCGTCTGCCACGAAGCTGAAGTCCACCTGCTTCTCCGAGGCCGAGAAGTTGGTGACGGTCAGCTCGCTTTGGAAGTTGCCGGTTTCGATGATGACCGGCAGGGTCTGGCCACCGGTGCCCACCAGGGAGGATGCGGTCAGGGGAAAGACGAAGGAACCGTCCGAGTTGAAGTTGTCGTTGATGACCCCGTAGGCGTAGAAAGGAGCCTCTCCTTCGACCTTTTCCACCGTGACATAGCCCTGGGCCGGAGTGCCCAGCCTGCCCAGCAGTCCCGAGTATTGGTGGAAGCCTCCCGGTTGGAGCTCCACCTCTCCCACCACCAGGGAACTGGTGTCGTCCGGCTCCCCGGAATAGACGGTGGTCCTCAGGGTGATGGGGCCGTCATCGGGAGCTCCCATGTGCTGGAAGGCCACGTTGGAGCGGTCCTGGGTGTTCTGGCGCAACCCGCACAGGTAGACCGCTTCCTGGAAGCCCTCCTCCTCGGCGATGGAGGGATAGGCCAGGCCGGCGCGGCCGTCGGGGACGGCGGTGGCGGTGCGGGTGGTCAGGCTCACCTCCGAAGAACCCGAGACCTCCACTCTGAGGGTCCCGATACGGTTCCCGGAGCCGGGGATGGGAATGCCGAGATCGGTGAGGTAGTCGATGGCGTTGGATTCGATTCTCTGCTGCCCCGGGGCCAGCCGGTCGGTGGCGGTGCCGCTGCCGCCTCCCGAACGGGCCGTGTAGGTGTAGTGAAGGGTGGCCTCTTCGGTTCCCCGGTTGGTCAGGGTCAGCTCCGAGGTGAAGAAGGCGTCGTTGCGCCCGGCCGAGGTCAGCAGCACGGGGACGAAGAGGCTTATGTCCCCGGAGGTGACTTGAAAGCTCTCGCTGCCGGAACTTCCGTCGCTGCAGCGATAACTGGACGTACCCGCGGTTGCGGAAGTAAAACTGAGTTGAACCGTACAGGACGTGTCGTCATCGTAGGTCAACGTCAGCGTTCCCGTTCGGGGACCGTGGCTTTGAAAGGCATAGCTGCCGGTGCTCACAACTCCCTCAGGATCGGTTTCCTCGAAACGGCTGCCTGCGAGGAAAATCAGCCGGCCTCTTTCCGAGGTCAACACTTGCCCCGCGTCCAGGCGGGAGAACCGGAGGCCGCCGCCGATATGCTGGTGGATCCAGTCATAAATGGCGGAGGTCCGGGTAAGGACAAGAGGATAGTCAAGGGCAAACTCCAGAGCTCCGCTACCCAGGTTGTGAATCCCCACCTGACCCCAGCCGCCGTCAGGTAGAGGCACGACGTAAGGAGATCCGCCGTCTCCGGGCTGGGTGATTTTCCCATCTACTCCCCCTGCGCACAAGGCGTACTCATTGATCACTCCGCTTTCCCAGCTTTCCCAAAGGGAGTTCTCCCGGCAGTCCTCTGTGGAAATCAAGGGAAGCTTCACTTGCCTCAGAATAGGGGGGTGACTCCCATCCTCTTGACGCCCCCCGCCGATGACGGTGGCGAGGGTCCCGGCGGGAGCGTACCAGGCTTCTTCCTCAGGAGTAAGGATCCTGACTGGGGCGGCTGGAGCCGGCTCAAGAATCTCGACCAGTGCGGCGTCGGGATTGAAGCCCTTGGAGAAGTGGTCATAGTCCGGATGGATAATCACCTGGCCGATGTCCTCTCGCGTGTTTTCGCAAACCCCCTTGTCCCAGTCGTACCCCAGGAAAACGGAAATGTCGCCCGGATCATCCACCACCCCATCATCGTCGAGCAGGCAGTATGCGGTGGTGAGAACCCAGTTCGGGGCAACCAGGCTTCCGGTACAGGTGCCCCGGAGCCCGCCCCCGTGTTCGTCCAACTCCACCCGAACCACGAAGGGCCACTCTCCCGGGGCAACCTCCTCCCCGCCAATAATTGGATGGCGATCGCGGGGGATGGTTCCATTCTGCGAATTGTCGGGAGAGACCACCGATGGAATGCTGCTGATACTTGGACGCTCGGAGGAATCGGACCCGCTTACGATCGTGCGCACCCGGCTGCCGTCAGCACTCACCTCGAGGATTCGGAGTCCTTCCTGGTCCGCAAGAATCAAATTTCCGGCTGGATCGAAGAACATCCTGCCGATCTCTGTGTTGCCCAGCAAATCGAACAGATCGGAGAACAGCGTCAGTGTTCCGTTAGACTCAAGCCGATAGATGTCTCCGTTATCATTTCCAAAGTGCATCAGTCCCCGAGAGTCAAACGCCAATCCTCGAGGACGCCGCATGCCCGTTCTGAGGGCGGGCGTTCCATCCGCGATCCGTCTGTCCCAGAATCTCCCGTTACCGGCGACCGATGTGATCGTGGACCCGGTAGGGTCGATCTTGCGAATACGAAGCCCGTCGGCCAAGTAAAGTGATCCGTCGGGGCCGACCGCCATGTCAGCAATATAGTCGAATTGCGCCTGGGTCGGATGTTCTGCATCACCCCTGCAGCCTGTCCCTCCGCTTCCCGCATGATGATGGATCCTATCGTTTGCAACCCGCCAGATTCGTTGATTACTTTGCCAGATGTACAATCTTCCTGAATGCGGGTCGTATTCAATGGCTCTTATATCGTATAGGCGAAAGTCGGTTGCAAACTGCCCACGGGCTAAACCGTCTCCCGAATTCCCGCTTCCGGCGATGGTCGTGATAATGCCGCTGGCATCTACCCGGCGGACTCGGTCGTTGTCGGAAATATAGACCTTGTTCTGCGAACCCACGGCGATACTATTCGGATAACGCAACCGAGCTTCGGTTGCGGGCCCGCCGTCGCCGCCCGAATCCCTGCCTTCTCTCTGCTGCCCGGTACCGGCGAACACTGAGATATTTCCGTCGCGCGTGACCTTGAAGACCTGATTGGAATCGTAATCGACAACCAGAATATTGCCCTCGGCGTCGAGGGCAATGTCGTTCAGGCTGGAAAAGGAAGGGTCCGGCGACGTGTCCTGTCCGAGCACATCAGGTGCGGTTGGCGAGAAAACGAGGAAGGATAGGGCGAGGGTTTGCAGCATTCTGGTTTGAACTGGCATCTTCCTTGCCTCCAAACGGAAGTGGTGGTCCCGCCGATCACTCCGATTCGGTCAAGGGTGAATTTTGCAAAAGGCTTACTAATATACATAATTAACTATGCAGATAGTCGCAATAATAGCATCTCAAGGGTGAGAATTCACCCAATAAACACTAATAAAGATAAAATACTCACGTTAATTTTACTTCTATTGTCTGCGCGTCCCCTACCTGCGGAATTTTGCAAAAGGCTCAAGGGCTAATGGTGGTCGACCCGCTGGCCGTCGGGGCGGTTCTTGAACTCCCGGACCAGGCGCAGGAAAGCCTCCACCACTGCCTCGAAGATCACCCGGCCCTTTTCGGCGGTTGCCAGCTTGGGGTCCCCCACCACTCCCGTCTTGCTGAAGCGGGTCCAGATATCCATGAAGAGCACCGGGGAGCTGGCCATCAGATCCAGGAAGATGAAATTGGAGGGTGGCAGGCCGATTTCCTTGACGGCCTTGTCCATCTGCACTCGGTCGGGGTCCAGGTGCAGGTAGACCGAGGTCTCCAGTTCACCGGCGTGGGCGATGCCGCCCCGCTCCGATTCCCGCACCTCCTGGATTGTATCTGCGGCCAGGGACGGCCAGATGAAGGCGCCGCAGAGGCTGTCGGTTTCCAGTATGGTCCTGCGAGCCACCAGTTCCAGGATGGGCATGTTGGAACCGTGCCCGTCGGCGATCAGGATGCGCTTGAATCCATGGTGGGCCACGCTCTTGGTAACGTCCAGAACGAAGTTCAGCAAATGCTCCATGCGGATGTCGATGGTTCCCGGAAAGTCCATGTGGTGGGTTTCAAATCCGTAGGGGATCGGCGGGAGCAGCAGGATCTCTCCATCGGCGCGTCGGGCCGCCTCCTCGCAGATGGATTGGATGAGAAAGTTGTCGGTATCCAGGGGCAGGTGGTGCCCGTGGTCTTCCACCGAGCCGATCGGCTGAACCACCACCGGCTGCTCGGGGACCAGGGCCTTCAACTCCTGCCAGGTGTATTGCTGATACCAGTAGCTCTTGCGTTCCATGGCCTCCTCGTTTCAGTGTTTCTCAGCGGGCCAGAATCGAGCCGAACCGCTCGATGACCAGTTCCAGTTGGTCTGCACCCAGGCTTACGGGGTTCAGGGTCAGGCAGCCCCGGGGCATCTCCTGCTGGCCGACCGCCACCGACGGATCCCCCTCCAGCAGGCCCAGCACCAAGTCCACCAGTGTCAGCCCGGACGGATTCTCTTCGAGCTCCACGGCGAGCAGCGGGTAGCCCGACTCCCCACTGTCCGTGGTCGCGACCCTCAGGTGGGGAAGTTGTTCCAAGCCCGCCCGGAGGGTCTGAATCTTGTCGGCCTGCTCTTGCCGCCAGGCCTCGGGGTCCTGTTTGAGGTAAGCTCTCACGGCCGCCACCAGGCCGGCGATTTCCTCCTTGCCCACCTTGAGCGGTCGCCCGATTCCCTGCAGGGGCGGACCCTGCAGCCGGCCCGATTCCAGAAAGCGGCCGCGCAGCATCCAGGTCTCGGGCCAGACGTCCATGTCCTGGTGCTGCAAGGCCGCCGAGTCTATCAGGTCCCGGCGGCCCGCCAGGATCCCGGAAGCCTGCGGTCCCCCCAGGGCCTTGCCGCCTGAGAAGGCCACCAGGTCGGCACCGGCGGCCACGAAGCGTTTCAGGTTTTCTCTGGGGGGCAGCGAGGCGGCCGCATCCACGATGACCGGCAGTCGATGGCGATGAGCCGCCGCTACCGTGTCTTCCAGGGAGACTGCCCCCGGGACCTGCATGTCCACCCAGAGGACCGCCACGGTGCGGGAGTCGATGGCGGCCTCGATCTGCCAGGGCGCCGTCGGCCGCACCTCCGGGTTTCCCAGTTGTCCCACCTCCACCAGTCTGGCCCCGGCAGCCCGAAGCGCATGGTCATAGGCGTTGCGCTGGCAGCGCTGCACGACGATCCGGTTGGGCATGCCGTCGCTGTCGGGAAGTTGCTCCATCCTGTGGATGTCCATGCCGGCCAGGCAGGCCGCGGCCCCAAGCTGCAACCCGGCGGCGGCTCCGCAGGTGACATAGCCGGCTTCGGCGCCGGTTACCTCCGCCAGGTACCTTCCCGCGCGCTCCTGAAGTTCCTCGATGGAAACGCTCCAGCGGGAGGCTTCCCTCATGGCCTCCACGGCTTCCGGAACCATGGGCGGGCCGCCCAGGCGAGTCAGCGTCCCGGCGGCATTGATCACCCGCCGTACCCCCAGGCTTCGGTAGATGTCTTCCAAGGTGACTGCCTTTCTGTGGCGGCCGCCGCCTCAGCTACGGGCCGACCGGGTTCAAAGTCGTTCTGGCCTTGATATCCGGAGACTTGGACTCCAGTGCCAAATAGTGGTAGCGGGCTTCCAGCCACGCGGCCAACTGATCTCCGTAGTGAGGGCTTCCAGGGTTTCCCGACTGCCCCTGCGCGTCCACCGCCCAGAAACCGGCTTCCGGACTGCTCAGATCGGCGATCATTCGGAAGTTGGCGCCCATGGTGGCTCCCCAGTTGGGGTCATACCCGGTATTACACAGGGTGATCCCATTGCCTTTGACCGGCTGTCCTCCCCGATCCAGCAAGCGTCCCAGATCGCCCCGGTCGGAAAGCACGTGCCTGAGATGGATCCGATGGGCACGCCCCCAAGTCCAACCCGAGACCTCGGGACCCATCCGCCGGGACAGCTCGGTCAGGCTGGAGCGCCAGGCCCGCAACACCGCGCTCCCAGGCGGCTGGCGTTCGAACCAGCCCACCCGGTCTTCCCTGAGCATCTGTGAGGCCAGTCCGCCGATGGCCCCGGAAACCAGCTCCACCTGGTCCTGGGGGAAGCGCTCGCCGGCTACCGTGCGGCTCCAGTGGGTAAAGAAGGTCTCGAAAATCAAGGCGCCGGCGCTGTCGGTCTCCATGCGGCCGTCCCAGCCCCGGAGCTCTTCCACTGCTTCCTCGTTCTCAGGGCCGTGCTCGTCCAGGATCTGAAGCAGGTGGGGCAGGCACTCGCGGGCGCGCAGGGAGAGAACATCGTGCTGGATCTCGACCAGGTCCTCTCGGGAAAGGTCCCTCCTGTTCTCGATTCTCTGGCGAACCCGGCGCGCCCGGTGGCCGCTGCTCCAGGTGCCGGAGAGGGAATAGGGAAAGTCGTCCGGGGCAGGCCGGTTGTTGGCAGTAGCGATCCAGCCTCTTTCCGGATTCTTTAAACGGGGCATGCCCTCGAAGGGAATGAACCCGTCCCACTGGTGGGCGGGGTCCCAACCGGGCCGGTAGCCTCTTTCCCACTGGCGACGGATTGGAATCCGTCCGGTGGACTGGTGGCCGATGTTCCCTTCCACGTCGGCAAAGACCAGGTTCCAGGTCGGCATGATCCACCCCTCCAAAGCCTGCCGGAACTGGTCGGCGCTGCCGGCCCGGTTCAAGCGCTGCAGGGCCGGCAGCCATCCGGAGCCTTCGGCGCCCAGCCAGCGGAGCGAGACCGGTCCGGTATCCCTCGCCAACGGGGGAAGCACCGAGTCCACGATGGGACCGTTTCTGGAGTGGGACACCTTGAGAGTCAGCGGAGGGCCCCCCTTCACCTTGATCTCCTCGACCCGCTCCCGGGCCGGCTCCCATTTCCCGTCATGGAGGAAACAGCCGGGATGGCCGGGATCGGTCTTCTCCTGATAGAGATCCCGCTGGGAGCAGATGTTGTTGGTAATGCCCCAGGCCACCCGTTGGTTGCGGCCGATCATCACGGCCGGAACCCCCGCGTACCCGGTGCCGGCCACACTGAGGGAGGGGCTGCGCAGGTGCACTCCGTACCAGCAGGAGACGGCGGCAAAGGCGATGTGAGGATCGCTGGCCAGCAGCGGCTTGCCGCTCCGGGTCCTCGATCCTGCGATCGCCCAGTTGTTGCTGCCTTCCCCGTCGCAGGGGTCGCCGCCGGCGGGGCCCACCGCCGGGTCGGCCGCCGAATGTCGGGGCCGCGCCGCATAGTCGCCGGCGTGCAGGACGCTCTCCTCGTCGGATTCTCCCTGGAGGAAGGCCCGGTAGAGAGCAGAGCTGGGTAAGCGGCGCTTGGCCAGTTCCGGAATGACGATGACCGGGAAGCGGCCCGTCAGATACCACTGGAATTCGACCTGAATGGCCAGGCTGCCGGCGGGAGACCAGGGCTCGGGCTCATAGTCGAGCAGGTCGAACTCGATGGGCAGGGAGGTGTGGCTGCGCTCCATCCAGGCGTTGATCCCGTCCGAAAAGGCCTGGAGCCTTTGAGCTGCCTCTTCCGGCAGGCGGCTTTCCTCCTCGGCCGCAATGCCCGGCAGCCCCACGGTTCTGACCAGCAGGTCCGACTCGGTTCCTTCCGGACCCAGAATCTCGGCCAGTCTCCCCTGCCCCTTGCGCCGCAGGTAGTCCAGTTGAAACAGTCGTTCCTGGGCCATGGCAAAGCCGTAGCCAAAGAACAGGTCCAGGTCGTCCTCGGCCGAGATGTGTGGAATCCCCCAGGAGTCGCGCTCGATCCGGACCGGACGCTTCACCGCCAGCTCGTGACGGGCTTCCATTTCGGGCACTCTGGACCGGACCTCCGACTGCCACCAGTCCTCGAACTGGTGCCTCGACATGCCCGAGGCCGTGCATAGGGATTGGATCGATTCGCCCGCCCCCAGTCTCCTGAGGCGATCATCGATGGGTTGATTCATCGTGTTCCTTCCTGGATATCTTTTTTCCCTTGCTTATTGGTCTGAGGCACCGCCTCGCTACAGACTGACGTATTCATTCAGCTCGCCCGGACGGCCCCGGGCCAGGTAGAGTCTCAGACCGGACCAATCGAACCCGGTGGGAGACACGAAGGTGCGATCGATGCGGACGTAAGTCGGAATGTACTTGATGGTGATGCCGCACCGGCGCCTCTGGGAGCGGTTGGGGTTGGACCCGTGCCACAGGAAGACGTCGTGGGCGGAGAACTCCCCGGCTTTGAGCTCCACGTCGACCGCCCGGGTCTGATCCACCTGCCGGAAGGCCAGGGGCAGGGTGGTCCGGCGGTCCGTATCGACCCGGTGGTTCAAGAGCACCTTGTTGCGGTGGGACCCCGGGATGATCTGCATGCATCCGTTCCGGCGGTCCGAATCATCCACTGCCAGCCACACGGTGAAGGTCTCCATGGGGTCGATGGGGAAAAAGGCGGCATCCTGGTGCCACTCCACCTCCAGCCCGTCTCCGGGGCGTTTGCTGATGACGTAGGAGGTAAAGAGGGCAACGTCCGGACCCAGAATCTGCTCCGCAATGTCCACCAGGGGCTCACTGAGGAAAAGATCCAGGAAGTAGCGGTTGTGGTAGTGCACCGACGGCATGTTCTCGGGCCGGGTTCCCGACGGCAGCCCGGCGATGTGCCGGTGGATCTCCTCCCGCAGCCGGGCCAGCTCGCTGTCGGACAGTATCTTCCCGCCCCTGACGTAACCCTGCTGCCGGTATTGTTCCAGCGCTCGCTGGCTTAGCCTGGCCATGGTGCATTCGCCGCGGCCTCGTTCTTGCGGAGGCCGGCTTGGGGCAAGGATGCGGGTCTGTTTCTGGTTGCGGACCGGTCAGGGCGGAAATGATATGGCCCGAGCCCCGGGAAGTCAAACCCTTCTCCCCGGCAGGTTTGGGGCTGCTTCAACCGCGGCCGGTCGGCCGCGGTTTTCGCCGGCTTGGCTCCCGATCAGGGTCGTGATAGAGTTGGCCCCGTGCCGACAGCCGGCCTTCAGGGGCCGTTGAAATCCACCTTCCGGCGCCGGCCTGCCGGGGTTGCGCCATGACCGCCGAGCCCGAGTTCTCGATCGTCCACTTCTCCGACGCTCATCTGTTCGGCGATCCCGCCCATGTGATCTATGGAGTGGAGCCTACACGCGCCCTGAAGGCCGCCGTCGCCTCCATCAACGCCATCCGGCCGCGTCCCGACCTGTGCATCTACACCGGCGACTCGGTCTCCGAGCAAACCGAGGCCGCCTACCTGCTCTTCAAGGCGCAAATGGAAAGGGTCGGCCCTCCGGTCCATTATGCCGCCGGCAACCACGACGACCGCGGGAGCCTGCGGCGGCACCTGCTGAACCAGGAGCAACCGGCTGGCGATCCCTACTACTACTGCCTGAACCGATCGGGATGGCGGCTGGTGGTGCTGGACACCTCCCGCCCCGGGGAGATCTGGGGAAGCATGGAGGAGGAGCAACTGCAATGGCTGGACCGGTTGCTCCGGGAACCCCAACCCACCCTGGTCTTCATGCACCACCATCCCCTGGCCAGCGGGGTTTCCTGGATGGACGCGCTGATGTTGAAGAATGCCGGTCCGCTGCTGGAGATCCTCAAAGGGTCCCAATGGGTGGAGGCGGTCTTCTTCGGCCATATCCATTTCGAGTGCCACCTTCACTACGCGGGCATCCACTTCATGTCCGTGCCCGCGATCTCTTTCCAGTTCGGAGAGGGCCCCTGGTCTGAAAAGTCGGTGTCGTTGCCGGGCGGCTACCGGGTGATCTCCCTCGGAGAGCAGGGACTGCGAACGGTGGTGCACCGGCTGACCGCCGACGAGCTGCGGCGTGCCTGAAGGTCAATCAAGGAGAACAGTCTAATGAGAATCTCTCTCGGATGTTGTTACTGGCGGCCCATCGCCTTGCTGGTGGCTCTGTTGGCGATCTGGTTCTTTTGGCAACGGTCTTCTCAAGTCCCCGACATGTCGGCTCAAGGCAGCCGGAGCCTGACCAAGGCCGATATCGACCGGTGGATGGAAGAGCTGTCCAACTGGGGGCGTTGGGGAGACTCGGATGAGCTGGGAGCCCTGAACTTCATTACCCCGGACAAGCGCAAGCAGGCGGCGAAGCTGGTCCGGGAAGGCGTTTCGGTTTCCCTGGCCCGGGGCATCGAGAAGGAAGAGTCGGTGGACAATCCCTTTCCCGTCGAGCATGCCATGCTGTTGACCGGCAAGAGTCCCGGGATGTTCTCCAATGACGCCTATCGCATGCAATACCACGGCTGGGCTCATACCCACATGGACTCCCTGTGCCACATGTTCTACGGGGGCAAGATGTTCAACGGGTTCTCCCGCATGGAAGTCACCGACAAGGGTGCGGGCAAGCTGGGGATTGAGACGGTGAAGGACGGCATCTTCACCCGCGGGATTCTGATGGACATCCCAGCCCTCAAGGGGGTCGACTATCTGGAACCGGGAGACGCCATCTATCCCGAAGACCTGGACGCCTGGGAAAAGAAGGCCGGAGTGAAAGTGGGCCGGGGGGATGTGCTGCTGGTGCGGACGGGACGCTGGGCCAGAAGGGACACCAAGGGCGTCTGGGACGTTTCCGAAACGGCGGCCGGAATGTATGCTTCCTGCGCCCGCTGGCTGCACCAGCGGGAGATCGCCATGCTGGGCAGCGACGCCGCCAGCGAGGTGGCCCCTTCGGGCATCGAAGGCGTGGTCTCACCCATTCATATGCTTTCCATCATCGCCATGGGGGTTCCCATCTTCGACAACTGCGACCTGGAAGCCCTCAGCGCCACCGCTCGCCGCCTGAACCGCTGGGAGTTCCTGATCACGGCGGCCCCGCTGCCGGTCGGCGGCGGCACCGGATCGCCGCTCAACCCCATCGCCACTTTCTAACCCAGCCGGTGGTGACGTCTTCAACCGGAGGCTCGTTCCCGCCGGACCGGAATCGAAACGCGGGGAAATCGGGAGAATGACCCAATGAAAGCACCATTGACAGCCATGGCCATCCTGGCCGTCTGCACCCTATGGGTTTCGCCGGCGCCGGCCGCGGAGGTCGATTTCCACGACGCCCATTTCCACATCGCCAACTACGTTCAGCGGGGAATCGGCCTGGAAGACTTCCTGCAGATCATGGGAGGCAAGGTGGGCCGCGTGTCGCTGTTCGGCATTCCGCTGCAACAGAAGTGGGACTACTTCGAGTCTGGAAAACGGGCGCCCGATTACTATCTTCTTTCGGATTCCGCCCTCTACTACTACTCCTTTGTGGATGCCATGGTTGCCGAGGCTTACCGGGACCTTTCTCCCCGGGACCAGCGCCGCTTCGATCCCATGATCACCGGTTTCAACCCGACCGACATGTATGCAACCGACCACATTCGACGGGTGCTGACGCTTTATCCGGGCGTTTTCAGCGGCATCGGCGAGTTCTCCATCCACAAGGAATTCGTGTCCTCCAAGGTGCTGGGGCACACCGCCAGTCTGCGCAACCCCGCCCTGAAGAAGATCCTGAAATTTGCCGGGGAAGTGGGGCTGGTGGTGAATCTGCACTGCGACATCAACACCGTGAGGCCGGTCAAGGACGACCGGCCGGCCCATTTCGACGCCCTGAAAGAGATCTTCAGGGCTCATCCCCAAACCACCATCATCTGGGCCCACTCCGGTCTGGGCCGTTTCGTGGGGCCCACGTCCAACCACCTGGAGTTGCTGGAGGAACTCTTTCGCGATCCGGCCTTCTCACACGTCCATTGCGACCTCTCCTGGGACGAGGTCGCCAAGTGGGTGGTCGAGAGTCCCCGGTCAGTCCGGGCCTGGGCCGATCTGCTGAACAACTACCCCGAGCGCTTCCTCTTCGGCAGCGACTCGGTGGCGCCCGCCAGCCCCGACGCCTACCTGAAAACCTATCGCGACTACCAGCCGCTCTGGGACCAATTGGATGAATCGGCCAGCCGCAAGACCCGCTACGGCAACTACGAGCGCATCTTCGATGCCGCCAACCGCAAGGTGCGGGACTGGGAGCGGCGGCAGAAGGGCGGCGGGTCCGGTTCTGCCTCCGGGAAGTAACCTCCGACAGCAGGAAGTAGTCCACTTGCCCGAAGCAACCGAAAAAAGACAAAAGAAAAAGAGTTATCCACGAAGACACACGAAGGACCACGAAGGGCCACTAAGGCGTTGAGGCTATCCGCGACGGGGTACCAAGGCCGTGAAGGGATTATCGATTTCCGATTGTTGGACTCTCGAATGATCCGCACGGCAGGGGCGACACTTGGCCGAAACAACAGAAAAAAAGAGTGATCCACGAAGTTGCGCGAAGTTACATGAAGGACCACCAAGCGGGACGGCTCTGCCGCATCGGCAGGGGCTGCGGCCTGGCAACCCGGCGCGAGCCGGCTTGAGGGGCAAGAGTGACGGGAGGAGGACCTCCCGCCCGCCCCAGTCCGGGCGCAGCCCGCCCGCATCGACCTAAAACGGCCGCGCGGCTCTCCTTCCGCCCGGCTGGCTTCTCAAGAATCTGACGGGCGCGCTCCGCTTCCTGCGCAGCGGCTTCTCATCCTGTTAATCCTGTCCATCCTGTCTATCGATGTTCCCTGCCCTAATTTGTGCAGATGTGTTGAGCCCTTTGCAAAACTCCGCATCGTGGCCTTGATATCCCGACGTCATGGGAGGAAGCCCACCCGGGAGCGCGGGCGTCCCGCCCGCAACCTTATTCGTGCAAGCAGCCTGCGATCCAGGGGCATTCCTTCGAACAGTGCACCAAACGGCCTTTGCAGGGTTCGCTACTATGGTGCCAAGTCCTATGCGGGCGAGACGCCCGCGCTCCCGGGTGGGCGTTCTCCCATTCACTCTTGCTCCTCAAGAGAGCGTGTCGGGTTGCCGGGCCGCAGCCCTGCCGTGCAGATCATGCGAGAGAGCCTCTTGCAATATTGGCAGTGGGGCAGGTCGTTTTGCCGGCAATCGCGATGTTCTGCCTATTTCAATTAGTCGGGTGCGACCTGGTGGAAAAGGGAGTTCACCACAAAAAGCACAAAAGTCACAAAACGGATTTCGTGATTTCGAGTCTTGGCAATCCGAAGTTGATCCCCATGGCGACGGGTTGACCGGATGTATGCAGATAGCGCGGAACTTGTGCGACGGGTTCGGGAGTCAACGTCTTGCAGGCTTTCAGCGTTCTGCTCTTTTTGTGTTCTTGTGCCTTTTGTGGCCATCCCCGGCAAAGGTCACGCTGCCGAATTTTGCAAATGGCTCGTATTGAGAGCTTATTTCTCTTTCCTGCGAGGCTCCTCCCACCAACAATACCTGGATCGACACTCGGGAGTTGCCGGATCTGTCCCACTACAATCCGGTGTTCTACTCGGACGTGTAGATGGCTCCGAGCCTGTCCAGCGTGAAGCTGCCGCTGTCGGAGCGGCCCGATCCGTCGATGTAAACCGTATCGCCGCTGAGGGTACTGCCGCTGATGGATTCGGCGAACAGCCGATAGGCGAACACCGTGCATGGGTCGCTGTCAGGGTGCCGGCAGTTGTCGAGCACCTGTTGAATCTCCAATAACACGGACCCGTCGATGACATCCCCTTTGATGTCAAAGAAGCGGTCGGTCGTGGGGAAGGTGCCGCTGAGGATTTCCAGGCTTCCGTAGAGCATGTCCCTTTCCTGAAAGAGAGTCAGGCGGACTTGGGCATTGGTGATCCCCCCGGTGACAGAACCCTCCCAGGTGCCCGCCATCGCCGCGGTGGTGTGCTGAGGCAGGGCAAAGGCGGGCAGGAAGCCGGCAAACGGCCCGGTGGTGCTCTCGATCAGAGAGGTGGCGACGATTCGCGGCATGGTGTTGTCTTCGGTATCGACATCCTCAACCTCGATATTGATCGGTCCGAAAGTGCTGGGAACCGGCATGCGAATATCGTCGCTGATGAACATGCCGTTCGGATCGATAGAGACAGCCGGCAATGCTTCCTGCAGGGCTCCCGACTGACTGAACAGCTTCACTCTGACACGTCCCGCGCCCGAACCGATGTTGATCACGGCCAGACGGGACTTGAAGGCTCCCCCTTTTACCGAGGAATGGATCAGAAGCGGATTCGAGGGTGTCCCCTGGCTCTCGACAAAAGCCGCGGGTTTGAAGATCTGGTCGGCAATGGCCACCAGCATGGCAGGGTCATTGCTTGTCTGATCCAGGATGACCGAGGCCCAGGCGGTAACCGGTTCATCCGAGAAGATCAGCAGCCAGCCCGTGGTGGCTGATCCTCCCCCCTGAACCGGGTCCAGGACGTTGATGATGTGGTTGATTTGAAGCATTTCATTCGACCGGACAGAGAAGATTGATGAACGGTCCAAGTTCCCGGAGGGATCATAGAGACCGATCTCCACGGTGGCCGTGGGCCTGTCTTCCCGGGCCAGAGAAGACTGACTGAAGTTGTTGATCCCGATATTGGTCCGTGCGCCGTTCTCCTTGGTGACGAAGGGAAGGATGTTGACGAAGTTGGTGCCGTCGATGCCCTCCTGTTTGGCTTGGTCCACTTGAATCGGCAGGCTGGAGAGAGATCGCGTGGGATTGGACAGGCTTTGCCGGATGGCGCGAAGCCGATCCTGCATCGCCTGGCGTTGATCGACCCTGTAATGTCCTACTGCTCGATTCTGGGCCAGACTGGTGGAGGACAGGAGCAGCAGACCGCTCAGGAAACAGGTTGCCCATTCAAAAGTTCGCATGAGTTTTCTCCTGGTTGTCCGGCTTGCCTTCGAGTGGCTCTTGAGCCTTTATGACCGGGGGGAGAGAGTCAGAGCCCATAGAGGTGCGTTCAGTCCGGCGAATACAAGAAACTAACAAACAGATGTCGGACATTCTGTCTTTTTTCTTTCTTTTCTACAAGATTCCAGGACGTTGACTCCGACCCGTGTGGCAGGTGTCACTGAATTTTGATAGTGTCCCGGCGATCCATGGGCAGTCGGGCTCAGCCACATCTCGGCGCGAGATTCGCACGGCCCGGCGCCTGATTCTCACTCCGCTGAGTCATCTTGAGGCGAGACGAACATGAGGCTCCCAATCGTCCGTGATGCATGCTCGACCAGGGAGGGTCACAGACCTGAGCCTGACCTGGACTCGGCCTCAGTTTGCTCCTCGCCGGCAGAGATGCCGCACAGAACGATGAATCTCACGAAATCGAAGGTTTGCCGCGTCGTTCGCCTTGTGATCGTTGCACTGGTCGCGGCTGGAGCCGTTGGCGGCAACAGCAACCGATTCCTTCTGGGCCAAGTCTCAGACCTCGATCACCGACAGCGGCAGTATGACAGAATCCGCGGCATCCCGGGCAGCGACACCGGCGACGGCAGGATCGGTTGCAGTGACAGCAGCACCGGCACGGGAGTCTACATGGGCCATGTCTCCGGGGTTGAGGGACCGGGGGTGTTTGACGATGTGGAGGTACTGCTTTCCTGCGGCTACCAGAGTCTGGAAAGGGCTGTCCCGGGTCCCGATGGCGGATTTGTCTTCATGGGACTGCCGGATGGCAAATACGAGGTCAAGGTTCGTAAACCGGGCTACCGGGGCCCGCCCGCCAGGCCCTTCCGTCTCCGAGGCGGTGTAATCACCTCGCCTCCGCCCGGTGAGATCGACCGGCAATACGTGCTGGCGCTCCTGGATCCGCACACCTTCGTCTTTCACTGGGAGGAAGATCAAAGCACGGCCGGCTACGACTACTCGGCTCACGTCAATCAACCCTTGGAAGTGGAGTTCCTTGGAGAGCCGATCGAGGTGAGCGACAGCTCGTCGGCCATTCGGCTGAACCGCAACTAAGCATCCTGCTGGTGGACAGCGACAGCGGCAGTTGGACCCAGGAGCACGCCTATCGCCTGCTGGAGACGATGAAGACCATTCCGCAGGACGACCGGCTGTCGTTCGAAGCGGATTCGCGCCGGCCGAGCCGGTGGCTGATCACCTCCGAGCATGTCGAAAACGACATTCGGATTACAGGAGGTTCGGGGAGCGACAGGACGGTTGTGATCTCCGAGGAGGCCTTTGTCTACGCAAGCCCGAGGATTGCCCTGATCGAGGGGAAGCGGGGGAAGTATTACTCGCAGCGGTTGCACCACGCCCTGGTGCGCTTCGTCACCGACCATAATCTAAATACTGTAACTCGTTATTTACACGGAGGTTACTAAGGATACGCAGATTACAGTTCCCTCATTATGTCCCTCTTTTGGAAAAGGAATCCACTGGACCCTCCGGGACGTTGGTGGACGGGTACCTGTTCGGTCAAGGTGTGGAAGACCGGTCGGACCGGCATCCTCCCCGTAGCGATCAAGCCACATTGCGTCGGTGTCGCCGCTGAGCCGCCATCGTAGCGGCTGCCCCCCCCAGGACAGGCCAGCCGAGAGTGCTCGCCAGCCACGAAACCCCTCTACACGGCTGGCGAACCGACCATATCGGACCGACTCCACGGGTTTCATCTCCGCTCTCTGCCCCCAGTCCGATGGAGGTGGAAGGGGGACGCTTCGTCGGTCGCTCGGTTGGCATAGAGGACAAACCCGCAGGAGGTCGAGCCCACAGCTTGACCGAACAGTTACGTGGACGGTAACTGTTCGGTCAGGCCGTGGAGTCCATCCGCCGTCCGGGGGAGGCACAGCGAGCAGAACCGATGGATCGCCTGTGATTGCACGCACCTCCAACCTCGTCCGGGTCCAAGCCATCACGGCTCTACCGAACAGTTACTAGCGGACAGGTCAGCCAAGTATCAACCCTGAGTCTGAGGCAATCAAGTGGCGTGGCAGCCTGCGCATACGGCGAAGCGGAAATCTCGGGTTATGCGCACCGCCTAGGCGTGCTGGTCGTGGCCAGTCGGTCAACTGCGGCCCGCTGTTTCTCCGCTGTTCCCATCGCCGGCCTCCTGGCAGGCTCGATGGCCATCCCACTGGGGTCGCTAAGAGGGAGTGAACCTGAATCAGGGACGAAAAAGGGCGGAATTTGGTGTGCAATTGTCATCCCGAGATCGTGCCGAACGAGAGGAGGAGCCGCGCGGGGCATCTCCCCGCCATTTTAGGTCGTGAGGACGCGGGAAAACCCCTGGCCCATTCGGGTATTCCGGCAAAGCCTGAACCACAGCGGCGAACACTCCACCCTCTGAGAGGGCAGACTTTCAAGGCTGATCTGCGCAATTCGTCTGCACAGACGTGCGCTCGCTTGCGCTCGACTGCGAAATTCTTTTTCGGCTCGCTCGACAGCACGCGCTGCAAGACACGCGACAACGACAACATGAAATGTGCTACATTGCAAGCACCACGCCGTCGGAAAGTGTGTGCGAACCGTGCGTCGTTGATTGCACTGCAAGCGTGCGGTAGCATTGACGCTTTCGAACCATGCGGAGGATCGACCAATGGCGAGCATCACCATCCGCAATCTCGATGATGACGTCAGGACGCGCCTGCGCGTCCGCGCTGCCGAGCACAGCCGTTCGATGGAGGAGGAGGTGCGCATCATCCTGCGCGAGGCCGTGAGCGAAGGGAGGCCCCGGCCACGGAATCTGGTGGAGTTTACCCGCGAGTGTTTCGCACCCTTCGGCGGTGTCGAGCTTGACCTTCCGCCGCGCGGCCCTATGCGTGAAGCTCCGAAATTCTCCTGAGACGTGCGGATGTACGTCATTGACACGAATGTTGCGTCCGAACTCATGCGCCCGGCGCCGACGGCCTCAGTCGCGGCATGGATTGCGGAGCGGGACGCGGAGGACATGTTCCTGACGGCGGTCAGCGAAGCCGAACTGCGCTACGGCGTCGCCATCGCTCCGGCTGGTCGGCGGAAAGATGAGCTAGAAGCTGCCATGAGCCGGTGGCTCGACCTGGGATTCGGTGAACGGATTCTGCCGTTCGATAGCGCTGCGGCCCGAGCCTATGCAAGAATTGCTGCGGGCCGCCGCCATGCGGGCCGGCCCATTGGCGAGGCCGACTGCCAGATTGCTGCCATATGCCGCTCCAGGGCCGCTATTCTGGTCACCCGCAACGTACGGGATTTCGAAGGTGCGGACGTGAGTGTGATCGATCCTTGGTCGATCGGTCCATGCTGATGCCGAACAACGCGACAGGCTCCCTGCCGCACCGTCCGCCGGTCACCTTAGAACACTATGGCGACAGGATCATTGTCGCCTAACCGTTAGTAAAGCAGGTCGGTCGTGGGGCAGTCGAACAAATCCAACAAGCAAGTAATCTCCATCTCGTCCCGAGAGGCTTCGCTCCGACGCAAAGTCAGACGCCAACTCCGCTCGCTCGGATTCTACAGGTCGGCTGACGGCACCCTTGAGATCGATGGCCATGACAAAGACCTTGTTCGGAGTTTTCATAGCCCCCAACGAACCGAGCGCCTCTCGGCTAGTTCGAATTTCTTGATACGCCGTGCCGAGGCGCTATTGCCCCACTTCGCTTCCGGACAGGAAGTAAGCCCCGATGCCATCCGGCCCAAACTTGAGCGTGTGTACGCTGGAACTTGGCAGGGGGACTTGTTTCGCCTAGCCGCGCTCACCTGGTCCGTGCCGGTCTCCAATGGGTTCGGTCGGCGTCTCCGCTACGTCGTCTGGGATGCCCACAACGACAAACTCTTGGGCTTGATCGCAATTGGAGATCCGGTGTTCAATCTTTCAGTCCGCGACACGCTCATCGAGTGGGGTGTCGACGACCGGCGAGAGCGCTTGGTCAATGTTATGGACGCATACATCCTCGGTGCTCTGCCACCCTACAACGCCTTATTGGGCGGCAAAATGGTCGCCTGCCTCATTCGCTCACGGGAGGTCTACAACGAGTTCAGCCGCACTTACGGCAACACGTCCGGCATTATCTCCGGCAAGGCGAAAAAGGCTCGACTCCTCGCCGTTACCACTTCCTCATCGATGGGGCGGTCCTCCGTCTACAACCGCTTGAAGCTTGGCGGCGTGCGCTACTTCGAACCCATCGGATACACCCGCGGCTGGGGCCACTTTCACATCTCAGATAACCTCTTTCTCGAGTTGCGCGGCTATCTGCGCAGCATCGGCCATCAATACGCAGACCAGCACCGTTTCGGTCAGGGCCCGAACTGGCGCCTACGCACCACGCGCGCCGCGCTCAAGGCGCTCGGATTCAGAGGTGACCTGCTGCGGCATGGTGTCCGACGCCAGGTTTTCATCTGCAATCTCGCATCGAACGCCGCGACGATCTTGCGCAATGGAAAGGGTCGCCCCGACCTTTCAGCCCTTCTTACAGCGCAGCAGGTCGCCGACCTCGCGCTCGAACGGTGGATACTTCCCCGCGCACGGCGACGTCCCGACTACCGCCTATGGAACCGGTCCGAAGTCCTGCGATTGCTCAGCGACCCTGTCGTCAACCAGTCCGCGCACCTAGCGTGCCGGATCGAATCACAGGCTCTAGCAAACTGACTCGATGGACCGCAATGCCGCCACACTGAAAGATCTCCAGGACAACCTCCTCGCTCATTTTCGCTCGCTTGCTGCCGTTCGCAAACGCTCCGGGTTCCCCATCTTCGCTCTGGAGCACGGCATGACCCTCACGGAACTTCAACGCACCAAAGCCTTACTTCGCGAACGTCAGAAGGCCAAGGCGGCCTCGGCGCCCTTCTGGCTGATTTGGGCTGTGTATGCCAGCGAAGCAGGGTACGATTATACAGGCGACGAATACTGGCCCCCTTTTGAACAACAAACTCCCAACTGGCAGTATCACGACCGTCCCATGCTCAAGCATTGGTTCGGGAAATTCCAGCGGTCTTTCAACGGCGTAGTACCTTCTGGCCCTTGGGCCGAACATTTCAGCATCATCGCCTGGCCGATCACACACGCGCTTCTGCCTCGTTATCTCCAACGCCAGTTTGCCAGGCTGCTCTACGACCTCCGATTCCGTCTCGCCTCAGCCTCTCTCGACGCCGGGTCCATTGGTCGGCTACTCGCCGTCCACGCATCCCATGCTTCGACACGCTTCCAAGCCTTCCTTGAGCAGGAGGAGTTAACCGGACAAATCGTCGCTGCGCTTCTTAGGGGAGAGTCCGTGGACGACGATGACTTGATCCACCCGCCAACCCTGAATCGGATCGTTACTGATCTGGAGCGCGTACGCAGTTCCCGCGAATGGCTCAAGGAGACCAGGCGGGTTGTCTCGGATCGTTTCAGGGGAATCGGCCGCGGAACCTACCGCCCCCACTCTCCGAATGCCCCCGCGCGCCCGGAGGAGCCAGCTATTCCCGACGCGTTGCGCTTCGTGATCCGTCCCGACCTCTTCCTCCGTCATTCCGGAGGTGGCAATTGGTCCGTACTGCTCCAATTGAAATCCCTGCGCTCGATCGCTGCCGAAAGCACCGCACTGCGCGTATTTCTTGATCGCACGCGATGCCGCCTGAACGGTGCCACCGACTGGAAACCGACCGGGTGGATGTTATCCGGCAACCGTATGGGAGCCCTTAGGCGCTGGCCGGATGCCGATGTGCCTCTTATCCAGTTCGAACAGCCACACCCTCTCATGGACCATCTTCTTGAGTCCGAGTACCGACTGACGCCGGGCCCGGTCTGGGTATTCCGCATTGGCAGCGATGGCATCGCACGCCACATCGCCTCTTCGAATGTCAGGCCAGCCAATGACTACATCTTGGTGACCACGGGCAGTGCGCCCTGTGACCTACCAGGATCGGCTCCCTGCACGTTGGAGTGCTCAGGCATCCATGCCTTGCGCCTCGCCGTGCCAAGTCAGGTCCCAGCCGACATCACTGCGCGCTTCCGCGAACTAGGAATCGATGTAGTGCGCACGATCCGGGTCTGGCCGGCCGGTTTGCCCGGGCGTGGCTGGGACGGCGATGGCAGCACGGAGTGGCTGACCACCGAGTCTCCGTGCTTCGGCATCCTCCCGGATCATCCGCTCGACGCGCTTTCCTTCCGCTTAAACGACGGATTCGAGCAGGTCGTCGCGATCGATCCCCCGGGTGGTCCCACATTTGTCCGATTACCACCTCTCCCGCCAGGACTCCACTCACTTACAGTAGAGGCGCGCCGAAGTTCCGAGCTAGACGCCGCGGTCACGATACCTCCGGCCAAGGGGTTCGCAAGACTCGCCGTACGGGAACCGGAGCCTTGGACGCCTGGTGTTGCCTCGCATCCGGGTCTGATCGTCACTACCGATCCGTTCGACGCAAGCCTTGACGTCCTGTGGCGCAACGAACTGGCCCTCTCTGTTAATGGTCCCCCCGCCTTCACTGTGCGCGTTTGTGTGACACTGGACACCGCAAATGGTCGACAGATCCTTTCCGATCCCGTGGGAGGGCCGATGGCGTTGCCCATCACGCCTGACGCGTGGCGCCGCGCATTCGCCGATTTCCTCGACAACGAAGCCCGATCCTGGAAGTATCTCGAAGCCGCGAGTTGTACACTGGAAATCAACGGCGACTCGCTTGGTACTTGCACGCTCAGATTCGACCACGACCCTTCGCCCCTCCGCTGGGCCTTGGCTTCTAGGCGACGCCAGGCGTTCGTCCATCTTGTCGACGATAGCGGCCAGCACAACACCGTTCCCGACGTCCAGTTCTTTAGTATGAAGCGCCCGCTGATCGGGCGTAGTTTGGATGCCGAATCTGCGAGGACAGGCTTCACTGTTCCACCGCCCGGCGGGCTCTACCTAGCCCGTCATCCGCCATTTGACGACGCTGCGGTCGTGAGTGCGCCACCGGCAGGGCTAAAGGATCTAGGCGTCAAGCCCGACGCCCATGTCGCAGCTGGCCTACCTGCAATACGGGAGGCCTTCCTGCTACTTGGTCGCTGGTCCAGCGCAAGGCAGGTGGGTTTCCTTGTGGACATCAGGCGGCGTCAGGTGACCCGCTGCATCGTCAACGCAATCTTCAGGAGTATCTGTGGCAAGAACTGGGCAAGAGCCGAAGAGGAATTCAGCGAACAGCCGTTGTCTCCAGACACTCTTAGTGCGCTTAAGACCCTCGTCGACAAGCGCACGCACTTTGGCCGACGCCTGAATCGACAAGGCGACGCCAACGAAAGCGATGGCGCAGTCGCCGCCCGTTTCGCCGCCGAAGCCCGACGGCACGGCATATCGCACGATCGCGACCTTTGTCAATTCGCGCTACGCTTGGCCGCCCGTCAGGCCAACGTGCTTGCCGACCCCAGCCTCGACGCCCGGGTTGGCCAACTCGTAGACAATCCAGCGCTGCTCCGAGGCGCGCGTCTGGTGTCGCGTTTCCGCGAAGTTGATCGCGACCGGCCAGCCGCTGCCCCACGGCCACACAACTCGATATGATCGCTCACGTCACAGCAACCGAGGTCCTCGACGGCTGCTGCCACACTCTCGGAATTCCCAGCGATCAGGATGTCGCACTCGACGATACCCTGCTTGCGGCCCTTGCGAGGCGCAGTGCCGGTATCCACTGTCCGTGCTCCCGTGCCACTCTCCGGGCTTCCCTACTTGAGTGTATGCACGGCCTACCGACCAGCTACGACTCCTTGGCTGAAGCGGTCGACGACGCTATCGAGGCTCTAATTGTCAGTGGAGACCTACTCGAACTGGCTGATGTCGTTATCGAAGACTCGGATGTCAGACAGACTTGGGTGTTCGCCGCCCCCCCGAGTTTCGTTGTTCGACCGAGCGGCTCCGTGTTCCTATTGGGGATCGTGGCAGACCAGGACACTTTCCTCCCGTCGACGATGTTCGGGCGAGTCCTCGCACGTGGCTACACACGCGTGCTCGAACCGCAGCCAAACGAAGACCTGGCGCGCCAACTGAAAAAGCTCGGACTGCAGCAAATCTCCGACCGTGCGTGGCTCAAAGCGCCGCGAAGGGAAGACCCCGCCGACATGCTCAGTCGGCACGAGCGGCTTCTGGTCAGCCAACCCCCAATCACGGGGATACCCGACGTCCAGATTCTCGACTCGGCGCGCACGGCCACATACTACAGCGGCCGATGGACCGATCCCACAGGCCAAGACGGTATGTTCGTCGCACGGCGCCCCCAGGAGTTCGGAGCCCCGATCTGGTGCCTAGTTAAACTGAGGGAAGGCGAACCGGTCCATCTTCTCGACCTCCCGATCGCGCGAACCCGCTGGCGCGGGTGCGATGCGGCCTGGCACATTCAAACCGCCATCGACCATTGTCGCGGCACTCCACAACGCTACCGGCGTCGAATCGAGGGCGGCGGGGTTCGCTTCGACTTCTTTTCTCCGCTGCCACAATGGTCTGAGCGCCGCCTGATAAATCTAGGCAAGTCTGTTCCTCGCGACGCTTGCCTGTTCTCGTACGTCGTCCCGGCCAATGAAGCGGATGCCGAGGAGGTGTTTTTGCAGCAGAACCTGTGGTTGTCCTGTGACGACCGCTCTCGCTGAGGGACAACGGCCCATGGAAACCATCCAGCAATCGATAGAGCAACTGCAAGGAGCGCTACGTGACTACATCGAAGCGACCTACCACATTAGCGCCAAGTCGTTGATCCATAGACGCCAAGCCCTGCTAGACACCGCAGGCGTCATCCATCAGATACCTTACCTGGAGTCCACGCCTCGATACGAAACGGGCGAGTCCTTCTCCGAAATGACCGGACTCGACCCCGCTGCACTGGAAGCCTTCAACACCGTCTCGCAGTCCCAAGGCGATCTGCCCAGGCTCATCTACGACCCTCCGTACCTGCATCAGTCCGAAGCAGTCCGGGGCAGTCTGATCGATCGACGCAATCTCGTCATTATGACGGGCACAGGCTCCGGTAAGACCGAGTCCTTCCTACTTCCAATCCTCGGGAAGCTGGCGCGCGAAGCAAGCGAAAGACCCAATGCCTTCGCTGGCCAGCCAGCGATGCGCGCCATCGTCCTGTATCCCATGAACGCTTTGGTCAACGACCAGTTGGGGCGACTGCGAGGGTTATTCGGCGACCCCAGACTGGTTTCGCTCTTCAACACTTGGGCCGGTCGTCCCCCCCGCTTCGGCCGATACACGAGCCGCACACCCTACGCAGGCGTTCGGACCTCACAGAAAGATTCCGCCAAGTTCAAGGCGTTTGACGAGTTCTATGTTGACATCGAGCGCGTAGCGAACGATCCAAATGACGATGGCCACGCCGAAGCCCGCCGCCTCCAGCGATCCCTGAAGGAGCGCGGCAAGTGGCCGGCGAAACCGGAACTTCGTGCTTGGCTGGGCGAGAAGGGGACCAGGTGGAGGGACCCCAAGACGGGTGCATTCGTCAGGGGGGTTACGTTGCCCGATGACAGCGAATTGCTTACGCGGCACGAAATCCAGTCTGCGCCGCCCGATCTTCTGGTCACCAACTACTCGATGCTCGAGTACATGATGATGCGTCCGATCGAGCGTTCCATATTCGACATGACCAAGACGTTCCTTGAGCATAATCCGGACGAGGATTTCCTGGTCGTCCTTGACGAGGCGCACCTCTACAGAGGTGCGGCAGGGGCTGAGGTGAGTCTCTTGCTGCGCCGATTGCGCGACCGCCTCGACGTTCCTGCAGACCGATTCCGGGTCATCTGCGCGACGGCGAGCTTCAACGACTACGACTACGCTCCAGAGTTCGGCGCCCAGCTATCCGGCCTTACCGCCACCACTTTCCTGCCGATCTCCGGATCACTCGATTTCCGACCGCAGGACGGCCCCGGCTCGATCCAGGATTCAGACGTCTTCGCCGGAATTGACCTCGAACGTTACTACGATGCGCCGACCGACTCGGCCCGGCACTCGGTAATCGAGCCGGTCGTAAAACACCGCCAAACTACAGACGAACCTTGCCCCGAACGAGCCCTCTACCACGCGCTCGCCGACTTTCCACCCATGGGGCGCCTGATCAACATGACCATGAAGCAGGCCATACCTGTTGCCGATTTAGGGAAACGTCTGTTTCCTGACGCCAGTCTGCAGATGGCCGACAAGGCCATCAACGCACTGATGGCCCTTGGCAGCATCGCGCGCCCGGACCCCAAGACCCCCGGACTCCTTCCCTGTCGTGTCCACAACTTCTTCCGCGGCCTACCTGGCCTCTGGGTCTGCATGGACCCCGCATGTAGCAACCTCGACGAAGCCGAAAACGATGGCATTTGTGGCACGCTATACAGCCAGCCACGCGAATCCTGCCAATGCGGCGCCCGCGTTCTCGAACTGTTTTCCTGCCGCAACTGTGGTACGGCGTACGCCAGGGCGTACACTGACGATGTCGACTGTCCCTCGGCGCTGTGGTCTGAACCGGGGGAGAGCCTGCGCATAGCCGTAGGCGAAACAGGTCCACTTGCCCCTCTCGATCTCCTGCTTGAAACGCCGGCCTCGGACGAGGTAGCGGAACCTGCCGACTACGACCTCGAGACTGGTCGCCTCAATCCGCCGACTCTTGGGGCTCGAATGCGCCGGGTATATCTTCGGAGCGAACGCTTGGCCGACTCGACTGACGAGGAAGACGACGGGAGCGACCCGCTACTCGTCTCCCCTGGCCAGTTCGCCCCATGTGCGGTGTGCGGCAAGAAAACGCGCTGGGGGACTTCCTATGTCCAAGATCACCAGACCAAGGGTGACCAGCCATTTCAGGCTCTGGTGTCCCGACAACTGCAGATCCAGCCCCCTTCTCACGCTGCGCCTACCCCTTTCGCGCCTTTGCAAGGCAGGAAGGTCCTGACCTTCTCTGACTCGCGTCAAGTCGCGGCGCGCTTGGCTCCTAACCTACAGATGTACTCGGTTCGCGACTCACTGCGCCCCCTCATAGCTTGGGGCTATCAGCGACTTCAGGCTGTACCCTTCCTTCAGCCGAACCTGAACCTCAACGATCTGTATCTCGCCGTGCTTCTCGCAGCTCACACTCTCCACGTGCGCCTGCGCCCCGAAATGAAAGCCGGGGAGAGCTTTGGCGCAGATCTCACCGTACGGAACGCATTCGACAACCGACAAACCGACAACGACGACGGACTAGCCAGACTCTGCATGCAACTCCGATCAGAGCGTCCGCCCGAAGCGCTGCTCGAACAAATCGTAACAACTGTCCAAGATCGCTTTCTCGGTTTCGAACCACTCGCCCTGGCTTCACTCGCCGAACGTGGGGACATTACGCCGCGTCTGCGTGAACTTCCGTCGATTCCTGGAGTCATCGAAACGCCTGAAGTAAAGGTGGAACTCGCCCGCGCATGGCTGCGCTGCTGGCAGGGCTACGGCTTCTGGCTTGGTGCAATGCCCCCTGTTTGGGGCCAGCGCCCGCGCTCTCAAGGTATCAGCGTTCGCGCGAGGAAGGGCAGGTTCAAGGCGATGCAGACCATCCTTGACGACCGTGTGGCTCGCAAGACCTTCGACAGCCAGTGGTGGCCCAAGCTGTTGGAACTCTTCACCGAGGATACCGGCAACGGCTTCAGGCGGCTGCGTGGCAACGAACTCTCACTGGCCTTCGAAGGCCAGTGGGTTCGGTGCCCCAGTTGTAAGTCAGTACACAGGCCCGTTTCGACGATCTCGCATTGTCTCGACTGCGGCAGCAGCGACATCGGTGAACTCGATCCCGACCGCGACCCCGTCTTCCTGGCACGCAAGGGGTTCTACCGAAACCCCGTCACGAACGCGCTTACCGAACCGCCCAAACCGCCGCTCGCGCTTGTCGCCGCCGAGCACACTGCCCAATTGAATGCCCCCCAGAACGAGGACGTGTTCTCTAAAGCGGAGGAGAACGAGTTGCTGTTCCAAGACATCGCCCTAGGAGAGCGTGCCAACACGTCCACCGCCGTCGATGTACTGTCGAGTACAACCACCATGGAGGTCGGCATCGACATAGGCTCGCTTTCCGGTGTCGCTCTGCGCAATATGCCGCCGGGTCGCGCCAACTACCAGCAACGCTCCGGCCGGGCTGGTCGCCGCGGCAACGCGGTCGCCACAGTCGTGGCCTTCGGCAGCGCCGACAGCCACGACGAGCACTATTTCACTAACCCGGACGGTATGATCCGAGGGGATGTCGTTGACCCGAAGCTCACGCTCGACAACCCGGACATCGTTCGGCGGCACATTCGTGCCTTCCTGTTGCAGTCCTATCACCAGGATCGCATCCCAGGTTTAGATCTCGATCAGAAGCACGATCTCTTCTCCGTGCTCGGCACAGTCGCCGAGTTCCGTGATCCGTCATCTGTCCTTAACCGCGAGGACTTCGCTGCATGGCTCGCGCAACAGGAAAACGCTCTCCGAAGCCGCCTGTCGTCATGGATTCCACAGGAGATCAGCCCACAAGATCGCAACTTGCTGCTAACCGAATTTGCGCATGATTGCCTCGATGCGATCGACGATGCCATCGGGTCCGAGCCGAGCGGAACCGACGTGTCTGACGAGTCCGACAATGCGACCGAAGGTGAATTCCAGCCGGAAGAGGGCGAAGAGAGCCCTCAGCAGCAGGCTGTGAATACCGACAAGCTTCTCGACCGCCTTCTCTACTGTGGCAAACTGCCGCGCTACGCCTTCCCGACCGATGTGGCGACCTTCCATGTGTTCGACACCGACCGCTCGACACGGTTCCGGCCGATTATGCGGTTCGCACCCCAACAGGGACTTTCGGTCGCACTCTCTCAGTACGCCCCGGGCAAACAGGTGTGGATATCTGGTAAGTGCTACACCTCGAGCGCTATCTACTCCGTCGACCCCAACGATCGGTTTGCCGCATGGGACTCCAAACGCATCTATATGGAGTGCGACATTTGCGGATTCGCTAACACTTACGCCGTGGGTGAAGCTCAGCGGCACGAGACCCGGGACTGCCCGGCCTGCGGCGGGGTACAGACGTTCGGACCAGGGCGCTACTGGCTGCGCCCACCCGGTTTCGCGCACCCGGTCGACACCGAAGAGGTTACCTCACCGGATGACATTCCGGAGACTAGCTACGCCACCCGAGCCAAGCTGACGATGGATACTCCCGAGGAGACCGATGCCTGGACCGTCATCAACGAGCGGCTCCGCGTGCTCCCGTCAAGAAAACACCTTTTGGTGTCCAACACGGGCCCCAAAAAAGATGGATACACCTACTGCACCAAATGCGGCCGCATAGAGGCAACTGCCGCCCATTCCCACGAACTGCATGGCTCGCATCTGAAGCCGTTCCCGGAGGACGACGACAAGCGCAACTGCGACGGAATCAATCCGACGCGGCACCTCGTCCTAGGCACCGACTTCATTACCGATATCGCACTCTTTTCCTTGCGGGTGCATCCGCCGATGAGCCTCATGCCCGGCCACACGTCCACACTCGTCGCATTGCGAACCGTAAGCGAAGCCCTCGCCGCTGCTGCGTGCCAACTTCTCGAACTCGAACCGGGCGAACTAATGGCCGAGTTCCGCCCCGCACTCACGCCGGCCGGAACGACTGGTCTTGAAGCGGAGGTCTTCCTGTACGACACCCTGCCAGGCGGTGCGGGGTTCTCGACTCAACTCGCCCAATCACCCGCTGAGCTATTACAGCAGGCACTCGACCTTCTCATGAATTGCGAAGAATGCTGCGACGCGTCGTGCTACCGCTGTCTGCGCAGCTTCAAGAACAAGTTCGAGCACCGCATCCTCGACCGCCATGTCGGCGCCCAACTGCTCCGCTTCCTTATCGACGGACACCTAGCCGAATTCAGCCCAAGCCGCTTAGCTTCCTCGACCGCATTGCTCTGCAATGATCTTGAGCGCCAAAGCGTAGATGGGACGCGATTCGAACTGGATGTTCCTCGCCAAACGCACCGCTCGCCGGTCACGGCGCCAATTCTGGCCACGACTAAGGCTGGCCGACAGGTCATCGTTGCCCTCTCAGCCCCTTTGACGCCACTCCATCCTGTGAACGCCTCTATCGCCGATTCCGGCTCGACTGGAAGACTTCCGGTTATCCTCGAAAACGAACTCGTCGTACGCGGTAATCTGCCAGCTGCGACCCGGCGCGTCTTGACTGCACTGCGGCAAACGACCACACGAAAACTCAGTTAAGCAATTCACTGGACCCTCGAGGACGTTGGCGGACGGGTCACTCGAGTTTCAACCCTGAGTCCAGAGGTCCGAGTCCGGCGAGTAGAGTGGCAAGCTGCGTGGAACCGGCGGCGGCATAGGCAAGGCGGTTGTTGGGGTTTCGGATCTCGGCGGCGAAGAACTCAAGCAGGCGCCGCTGGTCGGAGGGGCACTTAAGCATGTTGGCTTTGGCTGTCATCTTATCTCCGACTCAACCGAGTTGTTGCTGTCGCTCCACCTTGGTCGGTGTGCGGTTTTCGCTCTTAGAGAGCGGGCGGCCAGCACCTGCTTGACGGCCCCTGTGAAGTCACGAAGGGTCGTAGGGCGGCGGGGCTTCCAGTCGATGGTGCTGGCCGGGATGAACTTTGCCAAGGCGGCCGGATTGGTAGGGCTGATGGATGCAGAGGCATGTGACCTCCCCCCCATAAAACGGTCCACTTCGAGAGTGAGTTTTCCGGTATTGTGAGGGGCTCCCATTTATCGGTCCACCCAGCCAGTGAACTTCTGACGGCTCCCGAGAAGATGCAACACAGGGCAAGTGTGGGCCTTGGTTTGGTGCGGATGCGGCCCAAAATCCAGTCTGGACAGGCTCATTGATGGAGTCTCTGGGCATGGACCAGGACGAGATCCGCGGAACGATCCAGGACCTCGGTGACGGTGGCGTTCCAGGAGTCTCCGGAGCGAGTCTCGACGGCGATGGTGAGGCCTTCGAGTTCGGTTGGGAGGGTGCGGGTGTCTCCTTGGAAGCGAGTTCCCCAGCCACCTCGCTTCAGCTTGGCGCGGTCCATCCGGGATGGGTTCGGGGGGCGCAGCCTTGATAGGCTCGGCCAGTTCATTCGCGCCGGTGGGAGCGGGACCGAACTCGCGGTCCAGGGCCTCGTCGATGAAGGCGCGCAGCCAGGTGCCGACGTTGAGGTGCCGCTCGGTGCGGAGGCGCTGGAGACGTTGACGGGTTTCGGGAGAGACGCGGATATGAAGCGGTACACGGTGCAACATAAAGACACATAGCAACACATGGAGCGACACGCAGGTTACAAAGCCACACGGAGTAGACACTCATCCTCTATTGGCGCGAATGGGCGCCTGGAGGCCTTCCCGGCAGGGATCACTGTGGAGGGAGCGACCCCCGAAAACGAGGGGCGGAGAGGTGGCCAGAGTCCTGGCCACCTTTCCACCCGCTCGTGGCGCACCAGCGCCGAAAACTAGGGGGTCGCTCCCTCCACTTCCTCCCCCTCCTGTGCGGCGCCACGACGCGCCGTGCGAGGCAGGGACGCACGATGCTGGAGCCGCACAACGCTTTGCCGCAGAGGACTCGGGGAATCCGTGCCAACCCGCTTCCAATGCGGGTTTCCGGGCATAGCCTGGACCACGACGGCGAGGGCTTCGCCCTCTGAGAGAGGAGCGTTGGGGTGGTCAAAAGCGTGAGCCACCTGGTGCGCCACCTGTGTGAGCCACCCCCCGTCTGAAAGGTGGCCACCCATACGACGCCACGTCCTTGACCCCCGGAGGCGGAAATCGTCGATCCATCCCGCTCCGGCCGAGGCCGGGTTTTCCTCCTCCGCCTGGTCGATCCTGTCCACGACGGCGTCGAGGCCGCCATGGCTTTCGACGGTGTCCCAACCGGCATCAGCGATGGTCTGCCGGCGGGCCTCCACTTCTGTCGTGGCCGCTCCCGGATCTCGGCTTGCCCGTGCCTGCAGAACCCGCTGGGTGGGGTCGAGATGGTGCTTGTCCCACTTCGACGACAACCCGTTCGACCCTCTCAAGACTCGGGCGCCTCGGGTCTTCAGGTAATGAGCCGCACAGCCTGAGCATCCCGCCATGTGCCAGGTCCTTCCAGAGGAGCACACTGCCGTATCGTTTCCGTCCCGGCAATCGGTCTTCTGATTGAGCCTTGCTGGCGGGTCCGGCGGGGGTTTGCCGCTTCCTTTTTTCCGCTCTTTTCTCCCCGCCTGTGGAAAACTGGTCCCCGCGCGCGCGTATATAGGGGGAGACAAGGGGACCGGTTAGTTTTCCACAGGGCAAGTCATTGAATTTCCAGCAACTAACCGGTTCCCGTTTCCTTCTGATTTTTGGGGACCGGTTGAGAAACGGGGACCGGTTTTGGAGGGATTGTCTTCGTCTTTTGTTCGCTGCCGCTTGCCGTTACCGTCAAGGCTCCACAACACCGTCTGTTTGCCGTTCCTGCGGCGCCTCAACTGGCTTTCCTCCATCATCTTGTGCAACACGCCCGCAATGGTGTCGTTTTCGACCTCGATGTTTTCTCTCAGTTCCCGGGTCGTGATTTTTGGAGGTGACCCCTCTACCGGACCGGCTTCGGGGTTCGTTTCAGGGTGACATTCCTGTACGCAGTGATTTGAGTTACTTTACGAGAGGGTGAGAAGTGGTCCTCCAAGATAGGACGATCAGACGGTGACTATCGAGTGAGGCGGATCGTTTAGTCACTCTTCCTTACTGTTTCTGTCACAGAAGCCGCAGCCACAGCCATGGGTTTTACTTCTGATGAGGTGCCGGAGACCACAGAAATCCCGGATGCTACGGGTCATCAAACCCCGAGAAGATGCAGCACAGCGCAACTGTGCACGTCGTTTTCGCGCAGACCCGGATGAAAACCTCGGATGGCCCACAACGAGCGAGGGGCTGTGCCGTCTGAGAGCGCTGGAATGGCCCTGGAAGGTATTTGGGGGTACTGGGGAGTACGTCTCCCCCGAACAAATGCAGCCTGGCCGGCAAAGCTCACGGATTCAGGGGGAATCTGGACACCTCTGCAGAGAAATCCGCAAAGAACCAGGCGTTGCCGGCAATGAACGACAGGCTGGTTGTCCTGCCGGGCAAGCCGTCAAGCCAGCGAATAGCCAGGGCTGCCAGCAGAAAGGCGCCAACCGGAAACAATCCCCAAACCTCGAATCTCGGCGTTGCCGCCAGGTATGCCGAGGCCGGCAGGACAAGGGCAGCGGCCACATATAACAGGGTGGTCTTTCGCAGGAGCGCTCCGGCAAAGGCAACCAGAATACTGGCGGCCACGGCCGGCCAGAAGAACAGGGTGACTATCATGATTCTGCTCAGCAGAATGTTCAGGGATCGAGTCTGCGGGTCCGGACCGGAAGGCGGCCGGCAGACCGCTCGACAACTTCAGAGATGATAGCATCCCAGGAGTCTCCGGAGCGAGTCCGCACGGCAATGGCGAGGGCGGGGTGAGGCCCCTTGGAATTCCGCCCTGCGTAGAGGATACCCCGGGAGCCATCAGGGAGGCGGGCAGGCCGCCAGCCCTTGAGGGACGCAGCCGTCGGCAGCGCTGAACGGTCGGCGCCGGCTGGGGAACTGCGAGGGAGGCCGAACAGTGCCCGGTCCTGCTCTGATCGAGGGAGCGGTCGAACTCGTCGATGAGAGAGGCCGGAGGACACTCCTTTTTCATGAGGCTGCCGAGTAGGATGAGGCAGCGGGTACGGAGCCGCGCCACAGATGGGGAGGCGGAAGTGATGGGAACGCCGTCGAACCCCATGGCGGCTTCGGCCGGAGCGGAATGATCGACGATTTCCGCCTCCCGGGGGTCAAGCAGATGCCGCCGTATGGGTGAAACGGCTGCAACGTAGCGATGTTCACCCAGCCGTTTCATGATTTCCACACCCACAACGCATTTCTCTCAGAGGACGGAGTCCTCGCCTCCGTGGTTGAGGCCTTTCGCCAAACTCCGCGTCAGACACGGGACAACAAGGATTTCCCGTGTCTGACGCCACAAGGCGAAGCGAGGCTGCGCCTCGCGCGTCCTCCCTCCCTGCCGTCGCGGCGGCGCGCCGCACGAGAGGGGAGAAGGTGGAGGGAGCGACCCCCATATTCTTGCCGCTGGTGCGGCACCGGGGAGGGTTAGCCGTTTCACTTCACAGTTCACGGTTAACCCGCCCCTTTGGGGGTCGCTCCCTCCACAGTGATCCCTCCGGGAAGGGTAAAATGCTGAAGAATTGGACCCGGGTTGTCCTGCTCACCCTCGTCTGCCCCGGGCGAGGTCGCCGTGCTGGACTTGGTGCGGGCCTCCGGTCCCCTGGGCCAGATAACGCGCCCAGTCGTCCATCAGGACACGCCTTCGCTCGAACAGGTCCGAGCGGGCATAGGCCGCCTCGACCCGGTTGCGGACCACATGCGCCAAGGCTGCTTCAATAACCTCCCGGGGGTGGTCGGTCTCCTCACCCGCCCAGTCCCGAAAGCTGGATCTGAACCCGTGCGGCACGGCCGCAACCCCAAGCTCGCGCAGCAGACGGCGCAGCATGCTGTCATGGAGCGGCTTCCCTTGCCCATGGGTGAACACCAGTGGACTGGCTCCCTCTCTCAACGCCCGCGCCGCCTCGAGAATCTCCAGGGCACGGCCGCACAGCGGCACCCGCTGTCGGCGGTGCGCCTTCATCCGCCTGGCCGGGACGGTCCAGACGCCTCCATCCCGATCGATCTCTGACCACTCGGTCCACCGCACCTCACTCCACCTGGCCGCCGTGAGCACCAGGAACTCAAAGGCCAGCTTCGCGGCCGGCACCGCTGCCGATGAGTGCACCGTCCGGATCACTGACGCCACCTCGCTATGAGGCAACGCCCGCATGTGCTCGACAACGTCCTGTTGGGCACCCAGGACCGGACCGATCCGGTCGCAGGGGTTGTCGAGCCGGTACTCCATGGCTACGGCCCATTCCAGAACCGCCCGCAGGCGCTGGCGCACACACCGGGCCATGGGTGCCTTCGTGTGCCAGATGGGCGTGAGGATCTCAAGCACGTCGGCGCTGGTGACCTCGGAGACCGGCATCGTGCCGATGAGCGGGAAGGCGAACCGCCTCAAGCTCGACATCCAATCGTGGGGGTGACGCCGTCCCCGCCATCCGCCCCGCTTCTGTTCCAGCACACGCGCGGCGGCTTCGGCAAACGTCGGTATACCTTCAATACGTCGCTTCTCCGCGAGCGGGTCTCCGCCCTGGCGGGCAAGCATGCGGTTGGCGAGCGCCTTCTCCCGGGCCTTGGCCAGGGGAACGAGGGCAACGCTGCCGAGACCGAGTTCGCGACGGCGGCCCCGGACGAGGAGGCGTTGAATCCAGCTGCGGGTTCCGCTGGGCTGGACGAAAAGGTACAGTCCGTTTCCATCGGCGTGTCTGCCGGGCGGAGCGGAGCGAATGAAGGCAGGAGAAAGGGCCTTTTGGGGATGGCGGCCCTTGGGTTTCGTCTTGCGTGGGAGGCGGGCGGTGTGGTTTACATTAATCATCCCCTTATTATAGAAGGGATGCCAGTGGATTGCAAGAGATGTTGCGGGCAGGCCGAGCGGCTGCAGGATTCAGATAAGACGTTGCAATAATATACAGTTATGGACATTAACGGACGAAGATAAACATCTTTGGAATTGTCGTGGATGTTACGTCACCGACAACGGCCGGGACGAGGATGCCTACGAGAAAATCCTGCAGGAACGGTTCGGGGTGACCACGCGGATCACCGACCACATGACCTACGGGGAACTGACGGCCTCTACCACCGGAGAAGGGGCATCGCGCTTCCAGAAATTCCATTCCGAGGAGATCGTGCAGCTCATCAACACATTTGAGGAAATGCCTGGCGGCATGCACAAGATCCCGGAGCTGAGGTACCTGGTCTGCCGCCTGGACGGCACCCCCCATCCTCTCTATCCGGGGGCTCCCGCGGTGGCATGGCCGGAATCCGGCTATATCGAGTTTATGGATAAGGCTTTCCTGCAGCCGTCCATCTCGGGCGTGCACCGCCTGATCATTCACGAAAAGGCGCACTTCCTGTGGGCGCATCTGTTCGATGAGCAGTTGAAGGCGGATTGGATCGAGCTGGGCGGCTGGTACCGGGACGTGCGCAGCCCGAGCGGCTGGTTCACCACCAAGCAGACGGAATTCGTCAGCGCCTATGGCCATGCCATCAACCCCAATGAGGACATGGCCGAGTCGGTCGCCTTCTTCGTGATCAATCCCGACAAGCTCAAGTCACGGGCTATCGGCAAGTACGAGTTTGTGCGCGACCGCATCATGCAGGGGAACTTCTACATCTCGCAGATCCGGGAAGACCTGACCTTCGAGGTATACAACCTGTATCCCGACTATGTCTTTCCAGGCAAGATCCGCAGGGTGAGCATCCGGGTCACCGGTGCTTCGGAGGCGGAAAAGACCGTCCACATCGAGGTCGAACTGCATGCATTGGACAAGGTTCTTGAGGGGGCAACCGAAGTATACATGAGGATCTTCAGCGAGATCGGCACGTACGTGGAATTGAGAATGCATCCCGTGGGCGTGCCGGCTGGACGACCGGGCACGGTGCTTGCGGGAAGCTTCACCCTGAGCAAATTCGCCAAGGCCGGTTACTGGTTTCCGGCACAGGTACAGATCGTGGATGCAGTCGGCAATAAGCGGTTCGAGCGGGGCGACGACTTCGGATGGAGTCTCTTTGTGAACAATCCACTCGAGGATGTTATTCCTCCCAGGTATGTGAGGAACACGGCGTCACTCAGCAAGTTCGCCGAAGCCCGGGAAGGCCGGGAGATTCAGGTGATTCGGGCCAGCTGGCAGGTAGAAGAAAATAGGGGAATGTCGGAGTGTTACGCCGACATCAACGACGAACTCCTGGAAACCTATCGCTTTGAGGCGCAGGGCGACTACGATTCCCATAGCGGGCGCTGTGTTGTCTTGTTTCTGATGCCGCACTACATGCCTTCATCGGTGTACACGATGAACTATATCAGGATGGTTGACATTGCCTTGAACAGGTCCGGTGTCTATTTTCGCCATCCGGGCGGTGGCCTGAGGGAAACAGACACAGTCGTCGATGAAGTGGGCCAACAAATCGAACTGATTACGAACAACCCGGATACCGAGGCCCCGGAGGTGGACCTCAACGCCATTCAAATCAGTGCGGTACCCACCAATCCGGACGCACCCAATGGCGAGACATTGGTCACTCTGACCTTCCGCATACGTGACAACATCGCCGGATTCACGCAGGCTTTCCTTAACTTGCGAGATCCGCAAGGCATCGAACATGGGTTCTGGGTTCAAGACCCGAATCGAGACGATCTATTTGCAAGTGGGGACCCGTCCCGGTGGACGACCTATACCTGGACCGTGGTGCTGCCGGAGGGATCGGCGCCGGGCACGTGGGGCCTTGCGGACATGACGGTTTGGGACAGGGCTGAGAACTTCCACAATTACAATTTTACCGAGATCATCCATTTCGACGTCGAGAGCGACTGAGGGCCAGGTCGCAGAGTCCCCTCCCTGGCGGATTTCGGGACAGGGGAGACGATCTCGATCCCGAGGTGCGAAGCCGTCCGAGAAGCAGTCGCCCCGCATTTCTCTCCGGTGCTGGTGAGCTATTCGGATTGAGAGGGTATGGAAAGTCTGGCCGCCGACCCGAAGCCGAGGCTGCGGCTACCGGTATCAGTGAGCAGAAGATGAAGTTCCCGCCGCGGCCTGAGCGGAATCGGATTCGTCCTCCGGCGTTGCGGTCTCCCCGGAAGTGGATTCCAGGGCGGCTGCGGCGGATTTCTCCGAACCCAGCAGAATGGCCAGCCAGCGGGTTTCCTCGCGGCTCTCCAATCCGATCTTGGCCGTAATGGTGAGCGGCACCGACAGCAGCATTCCGACCGGCCCCAGCACCCATCCCCAAAAGACCAGCGAAAGAAACACCACCAGGGTCGACAAGCCCAGGCCGTGGCCCATGAAGCGCGGCTCGATCAAACTGCCGAAGATGAAATTGATGCACAAGTAACCCACGGCCACCATCAGGGCGGGAAAGGGGCCCAGTTGAACAAGTGCCAGCAGCATCGCCGGAACCGCGGCCACAATGGAGCCGATGGTCGGCACATAGTTGAACAGAAAGGCCAGCAACCCCCAAAGCAGCGGGAAGTCCAAACCCAGCAGGAACACCCATAAAGCGGCTACGACCCCGGTGGCCAGGCTCACCACTGTCTTGATCACCAGATAGCTCTTCACCGCGTGGGTGAACTGCTCGATGGCCGGGAAGGATGCCTTGGGGTCTTTCATGGCGGCCCGCAGCTTGGCGGGGAATCCCGAAGCCTCCAACAGGATGAAGACCACCGTCAGCGTGATGAGGAAGGTGTTGGTCAGCACACCCCCCAAACCGGCCAGCAGGGTGGCCACAAGCTGCATGGCCTCCCCGGGATTGACCACTTCCTTCAGCAGTCCCCAGTCCAGATGAATGCCCATACCCTTCAGCCAGGTGAACAGGGCGTCCATCTGCTGATTCATGCTCGCCTTGTAGGAGTCCATCTGCTGGTAAAAGCCGTTGAGAGAGGTGCTCAACACCGCTCCCATGCCGACGCCGATTCCCAAGATCACCAGCACCACCGCCAGCACGGCCAGGGATGAAGGGACTCCCTTTCTTTTCAGCCAGAAGGCGGAAGGACCGCCGATAACCGCAATGAAGACAGCCAACAGAAAGGGGATCAGGATGGCCGAGGCTTCCCGTATTCCGGCGATGATGATCACAATGGCAGCGATCACCATGGCGCCGCGCGCCATTGCCTGCTGTCGATTCCCGTTGCTCATCGGGTACTCGCGAGGATGCAAAACCGAGGCCGCCCGCTGGCCCGGTCGGTTCTTCGACAGTTGAGGGGCCGACCTGGCCTGACCGGATTCGGCGCAGGCATCCCTGGGGGGCGATTTTGAGGCATGATAGACTCCGACGGTATTCTAGCAGGCTTGAAACGCGGACGCGACGCTAACCGGCAGGCGTGACGCCCCGGCGGTGACCGCCGGCCCGCTCCGCGGCCGAAACACCTCTCATGTCCGAATCCGGCGACCGCAGGAACACCTTTGGCTGGTGCATGTACGACTGGGCCAACTCGGCCTACACCACCACCGTGGCCGTGGGGTTGCTGCCCGCCTATTTTGCCCAGGCGGTGGTGGGACCCGAGGGGGTCCGACTGGGAGACACCCTCTACAGGGCCACCACCCTGTGGGGGTTCACCGCCGGCCTGGCGGCCTTCCTGGCCTTTTTGCTGTCCCCCACCCTGGGCGCCGTCGCTGATATGACGGCTTCCAAGAAGCGTTTCCTGCTGGCCTGCGCCTATACGGGTTCCCTGTTTACCGTACTGCTCTACTTCTGCCAGTCAAGCGACGTCTTCAGAACACTCTTCTTTTTCCTGATCGCCCAGGTTGCCTACGTCGGCGGCAACGTGTTCTATGACGCCTTCCTGCCTCAGATCGCCCCCGGCCGCAACGCCATGGACCGGCTTTCGGGCAAGGGATACGCCTACGGCTACGTGGGAGGCGGCCTCCAGTTCGCTCTCGCCCTGGGACTGGTGGCCGGCCATCGCCGGCTCGGCATGACTCAAGGCCTGGCAGCCCGCCTGGGCATGGTGATGGCCGGGCTCTGGTGGGCCGGTTTCACCCTGGTGACCGCGCGGCATCTCTCCGAGGCTCCCGTTCGGCAAACCCCGCCTCAGCCGCAGTCCGCCCGGCCGCAATGGCTCCGCAACCTGTCCGCCGGCTTCTCACGCACCCTGCAGACCGCCCGCCAGGTTCGCCGCTATCGCCACCTTGCGACCTTCCTGCTGGCCTACATGTTCTACAACGACGGGATTCAGACCGCCATCAGCATGGCCACCATCTACGGCAAGGACGAACTGGGACTGAGCACCACCGCCCTCATGGCCACTCTGCTGACCATCCAGATCGTGGCCACCGCCGGGGCGCTGCTGTTCAGTCGGGTGGCCCTATGGCTGGGAACCCGGCAGGCGGTCATGCTGACCCTGGTGATCTGGTCGGCGGTGGCCGTGGCGGCCTATTTCATTCAAAACGCCCGGGAGTTCTTCGCCCTGGGCGTGGTGGTGGGGTTGGTCCTGGGCGGGTCCCAGGCCCTGAGCCGGTCCCTCTACGGCTCCATGATCCCTCCCCGGTCCAGCGCCGAGTTCTACGGCTTCTACACCCTCTTCAGCAAGTTCTCCTCCATCTGGGGCCCCTGGGTCTTCGCCGCCGTCACCCTGATGGCGGGCAGCGCCAGGATCGCCATCCTGTCGCTGGTGGCCTTTTTCCTGGTGGGACTGGTCCTGCTGGTCCTGGTCGACGAGGACAAGGCCCGCCGGGCGGGGAGGGAGGTGGAGGCGACATGACCTGAATAAGAAACAGGGACTGGACGAAATCGAGACCTGTGCGGCGCAGCCTCCGGCCACCAAGGGTAGTAGTGGCTGTCGAACCGGAGACGTCACGGGTTCGGCTCACACCCAGGTGATGCGGTTTGAGGGCAATGGTATGATGACCCAATCATGATGGTCCGCACCGAGAAAAGGGGTTAAACTCGGCGAAAAAGGAGCTTCGGATGCGCATTGCTATCGGCGGTATAGAGCACGAGAGCAGCAACTACTCCCCGGTGGAGACGCCGCTGGAGGAGTTCTACGGGCACTCCCGCTCCGGTGGGCCCGGGGAACTGCTGCAACGCTCGAGTGAGGTCAACACCATCATCGACGGATTCATCAGAGAGTTGCGACGGCAGAAGGTGGAGATGGTCCCGCTGGTCTGGCGCCATGCTCCTTCCGGAAAGCAGCCGACCCGGGAGACGCACGAAGCGCTGAAAGAGAGCCTGCTGGCGCTTTTGAGGCAGGCTCTCCCGGTGGACGGCGTGCTTATGAGCGTGCACGGGGCCTATTCCGCCGAGGGCGTCGACGATGCCGACGGGGACATTCTGAAGAGTGTCCGAGAAGTAGTGGGCCCCCGTTGTCCGATCATTGGAGTCCACGATCTCCATTGCAATATCGGCAAGACCATGGTGGACAACGCCACCGCCTTGATCGTGGAGGACACCTATCCCCACGTCGACATGGCTGAGCGGGGAGTGGAAGCGGCCCACATGATGGTGCGGACGGTGCGGGGAGAGATCCGCCCCACTCTGGCCTGGCGCTCCATCCCCCTTTTCTGGGCGGCGGCCAAGATGATCACCGCCGAAGAGCCCATGCGCCTGGTTATCGACCGCCTGCATGAACTGGAGAGACAGCCGGGGGTCCTGACGGCCAGCGTTGGAGTCGGCTATCAGTGGGCCGACGTCAACTGCGCTGGGGCTTCCACCCTGGTCGTCACCGACAACGATCCGGCGGGAGCGCAGCGGAGGGCCGACGATCTGGCGCGCTGGATCTGGGAGCGCAAGGAGACTTGGCAGCGCGAGCCTCTCTCACCCGGCCGGGCCCTGGCACAGGGTGAGGCCTTGGGGAAATACCCCATTATCCTGGCCGACCAGGCCGACAACCCGGGCGGCGGCGCGCCCAGCGACAGCACCGAGATTCTGCGCCTCTTTCTGGAGCGGCGGTTGCAGGAGGCGGTCGTGCTCCATATCGTCGACCCGGAAACCGTCCGGACGGCTCTCCGCGCCGGTGTCGGACGCCGGGTTGAGGTCGAGGTTGGAGGGAAGTCTCACCCGCTGGTGGGACCGCCGGTCCCCATGCAGGCTGAAGTGGTGGCGGTGAGCGACGGCCGTTTCGTCTACGATGGTCCCATGTTCGCCGGCCTGGAAGGCGACCACGGGGATTCGGTGCTGCTCAGGCAGGACGGGGTGTACGTGGCGGTCATCACTCTGGGCCACCAACCCATGGACCTGGCCTTCAGCCGGGAACTGGGGCTGGATTGCGCCCGCATGCGCTACATTTGCGTGAAGTCCACCGGCCACTTTCGCAGCGGCTTCGAACCCATCGCCGGCTCGATCTTCAACGTGGACGCCAGCAGCGTCTTTACCCAGGACTTCTCCAAGCTGCCCTTCAAGCGCCTGGGCCGCAAGATCTACCCCATGCAGCCCGATACGACCTTCGAGATTTGAGCCGCATTTCTCATCCGTCCCGGCCGTTCATTTCGTCGGCTGTTCCGATTTCATCGATTGCAGCCAGCCCTCCAGGTGGCGCGCGGCAAATTCCCGTCCTCCCAGACCGAAAGCGATAGCCAGGGCCACCGCCACCGCTCCCAGAACCAGTCCGAAGGCCAGGTTGACGATTTCGTCCGCCAGCCCCATATGCCGCAGGGCCATGGCGCCCGACAGCACGATGATGGCGATGCGGGCGCCCAGTGCCAGCAGTCGGGACTGGGCGGCCCCGGCCGCCAGCACCGTCCGGTGCACGAAATTGGCCAGGAAGAGCCCGATGGCGAAGATGACCAGTCCGACGATGATGCGGCCTGCGAAGACCAGAAACTGAGAGGTCAGCTGGGACAAGACGTTGAAGCCGATGAGACCGGCCGCTTCAGTGACGGCGAACAGCATGATGGCCACCAGGATCAGGGTCCCGACGATGGCCGAGGGGGTCCGCTCTCCGTCGCCGGTTTCCTTGCCGAGTCCCAGCTTGGCCAGGATGCCATTGAAGCCGGCGGCGGCCAGCAGGTTGGCGACCAGTCCCGACACCACCCGGCCCACCAGGTAGGCGATCGTCAACACCAGCACGGCCCCGAAAATGGCCGGAATGGCTTCCAGGATCATGGTGAGCATGTTGCTGGCCGGCACCGTGATGGCTTCCATCCGGAGAGCATTGAGGGCGGCAATCACCACCGGCAGGAATATCAGGATGTAGGCCACCAGCCCCACCACTCCCGAGAGCCGCTGGGTTCCCAGTACGGTGGAGAGACCGCCTTTCTCGCTGAGAGCGTCCAGCCCCACGGCTGCCAGCAGACTGCTCACCACCCGTTGCACGATGCGGGCCATCAACCATCCCACGCCCAGGATGACCGCTGCCGTAAACAGGTTGGGAATGAATCCGGCCACCTTTCCAACCATGGCTTGAATCGGTTCCAGCAGACCCTCCACGGCCAGGGCATTGAGGACTCCCGGCAGAAAGAGCAGGAAGATCAGCCAGTAGACGGCGTCGGCCAGGCTTCTGGCCAGAGGGGGACGTTGCTCGTCCTTGGCTTCGACTCCGCCTCTCAGCCGCTCGTCCAGCCTGGCGGCAGTCAGCATCTTGGCAATGACGAGTCTCAGGACCGAAGCCAGGATCCAGGCGATGATCAGGAGGAGACCCGCGCCCAGGATGCGGGGGGCGAACTCGAAGATCCGGGTGAGAAGCCGGTTGAGTGGCTCGGTCAGAATGGTCAGGCCCAGGGTCTGGAAAACCGCCACCAGCACAAACAGCATGATGAGGTAGTAGGCGCCCCTGCCGACCCAGTTGTCGACATGCACGTCCCTGGCCCCTCCCTCTCCGCCAAACCAGGCCGCCACCCGGCCGGCGATCCCGGTGCGGCGCATCAGCGCCCGCAGAAGGGCCGCCACGATCAAGGCAATCAGCCACCCCACGATCAGGATGCCCAAGGCACCCGCAATCCGGGGGATATAGGGGCCGGCCACCTGGCTTATCTGATCCATCATTACGTTCAGCATGGCTCCTCCTTGGAAGGGGTTTCCTAAGACGGTGTTTCCCACGGGGAACTGCGGTGCATTATTGCACCCCCCGGTGAGGAATTCGGGCTAAAGTCCGCAGTTGTCTTTCCAACCGGTGGTAGCCGGCGTTCTCCGGAAAAAGGGCCAGCAGCCGCCGGCCGTGAACCAGCGCCTTCCTGAACTCTCTCCGGTCCCGATGAATGGTGGCCAGCGCGAACAGGAGATCCGGGTCATGAGACCTGGATTTCAGCCCTTGTTCCAGCACACTGACCGCCCGGGCCGATTCTCCCAGGGAGTTGAGCGCCACTCCGTAGACGTAGGCATACCGGCTGTTGTCCGGCTCCAGCTCCGCGGCACGGGCCAAGTGGTCCAGGGCCGGCCGGCGTCGTCCGGCTCGGACCAGAAGCAGGCCCAGGGCGTGTTGTGCCGCAGCCGACTCGGGGGCCGTTTTCAGCGCCTCCTCCAGCAGCTTCTTCCCCTCGGCCTCCCGGTCCATCTCCCGATAGAGGTCGGCCAGATTCAGATAGGCCGGGACGAAGGCCGGCTCCAGGGCCATTGCCTGTCTGTAGGAAGCTTCAGCCCGATCGAAGTCCGCCTGATCCCGGTATAGGTCCCCCAGGTTGAAATGCCCGCCGGGATGGTCGGCATGGAGCTGTTGTACCTTTTCATACTCCTGGACGGCCGAGGCTCTGAGTTGGAGTTGCCGGGGTGAAAGCCCGGCCGGGGCAAACCCGGCCAGGGCCCGGCCGGACAGCGTGCGCACCAGGCGCACCGGGTCCTCCAGGGGCGCCTGCAGCGGGGGTTCCCGCTGGTGGTGCGGAAGCGGTCCCAGGGCTTCGACTGCCGCTGCCCGCACCAGCGGGCTGGCATCCTTCACCAGGGTGCCAAGCGCCTCGGCGGTGGCCCGTCCGGGATAGTTTTCCATCAGTGAGACGGCGGTGGCCCGAACGATGGCAGGCTGGCGGGGAGATTGGGCCAGGTGGATGAGATCCGCCGCCAGGCCGGGCATCCCCTTGCGAGCGGCGGCAATGGTCTCGCCGAAGTGCTTGTCTCTGGGGCCGGTTCCGTACCATCGCTGAAAGTGTCCCACCGACCACTGGGTGGAACGGTCCTGGTGGCAGCCGTTGCAGGCGTTGGGTGTCTTGATCCTGGCCGTCAAATCGGGGCGAGGGGCGCGAAAACTGTGGTCGCGCCGTGGATCCACCACCATGTAGGTCCGGGCCGGCATGTGGCATTCCACGCAACGGGCTCCACTGGAACCGGCCGGATGGTGGTGGTGAGAGCGGGAGGCGTAGGTCTCGGCAGAGTGGCAGTTGGTGCAGAGCGCATCTCCCTCCAGTCGGGGGCGAGCGCTGTGGGCATCGTGGCAGTCGGTGCAGACCACACCCTCCTGAGCCATGCGGCTCTGCAGAAAGGATCCGTAGACATAGACCTCCTCCCGGATCTGGCCGTCGGGGTAGTAGAGGTCTTCTTCCAGCAGGCTCAAGTTGTGGGTGTTCAGCAGCGAGGCTCCATGGACGTAGTCCTGGCTGATGAGGCCCCGCCTGGAGTGGCAGCGGGCGCACATCTCGACCTGTGTGTGGGCAGTCAGAGGGGGGGTGCGCCGGGGCTTGCCGGTGCTCCGGTCACGGGTCCAGACAGCCGGCTCGGCCTCCTTGAGCCGGATGGTCAACCCCAAGTCGGGGATCTCCGGCCGGGCCTCTCCGCGAGCCCGGGCCTCGGCCCATTCCAGGTGGGTGGCGCCCGGTCCGTGGCATGCCTCGCAGGAGACGTCCACCTCTGTCCAGCGGGTCTGGTAGGTTTCGGTCGACGGATCGAAGTTCTTGCGCAGACCGGTGGAGTGGCACTCGGCGCAGGCGGTGTTCCAGTTTTGGGAGACCCGGGTCCAGAAGAGGAAGTCGTCGGGAGCAATGCGTTCCCTGTCGTAGAGGTGAAACCAGCGCTGGCCGCCCTCTTCCCGGGGACGGGAGTCCCAGCAGAGGGGCAGGCATTGCAGACGTCCTCCAGGAAACTCCACCAGGTACTGCTGCAGGGGGTCCGCTCCAAAGGTGTACTTGACCTCGAACTCTTCGACGGCTCCCGAGGCTCCTTCGGTGGAGACCAGGAACTTGCCGTCCCGGCGGTAGAACCGGGACGTCACTCCGAAGTGGGTCAGGCTGGCGTCTTCGAAATCGCCCAGAACCGTCCGGTCGCCGGCCGAGTCCATGGCCAGGTCATGGTGGGAGCCGGCGTAGGCGGCGTACTCCTCGGGGTGGCAGGGTTGGCAGGCCTTCCTGCCGGTGTAGCCGGTCGGGGCAAGATCTTGGGAAGGCCCCCGGCAGCCGGTGCCCGCCAGCAGGGCCAGAGCGATGACGGCCACGTTGGCTTGCCTGAAACAACCCTGGCGCCCAGGCCGCCTCAGACCGTGGAACCAATTGAAACCATGAGACTTGGAGACATTTTTCTTGAAACACAATTTGGTTCCCACTCGGATGATCTGCCCCGTCGTGGGGGGCAGGGGCCTCGCTCGCCTGAAACAACCGAAAAAGACAAAAGAAAAAGAGTTATCCACGAAGGGCCACTAAGAACGACGAAGGGCCACTAAGGCGTTGAGTTTTACCGCGACGGGATAGCAAGGTCACGAAGGGATGTCGCTCAGTTGTTTCAGGCAAGCCGGGCCCCCGCCCCCGACGACGGGGCGGATCATTCGAGGGTGAAACAACGGATCATTGTGAAAGAATAGGCACCTGGCGAGACTCCGGCAGCTACGCCCCGTTTGAACTTTGGTGCCCCGTGCCCCAAGGCAAGTCTGGGTCCGAGCAGGCCATCATTCATTAGTGAGGCTTCCCGGGAAGCTCTCCTCAAGACAAGAATCCGAACGACCACGCCAACTCGGGCCGGAGCCCTCGCCCTCGAGGAGGCCAATCTCATGCAAAAGAGCAGGAAAGTCAACACGAAGGCGAAGAAGAAGCGCAGCCGTTCGACGGCCTTGTCGCGGATTCATCCCCAAGTGGCAGGGATCGACCTGGGGAGTCGGGAGCACTGGGTGTGCGCTCCGGAGGCAACCCCAGGGAAGCCGAACGTGCGCACCTTCGGCACCACCATGGAGCAACTGCAGCAACTCGCCGACTGGTTGCTGGAGCAAGGGGTGGAGTCGGTGGCGATGGAGAGCACCAACGTGTATTGGATTCCCCTCTACGAACTGCTGGAGTCCTGCGGCATCGAGGTGCTGCTGGTCAACGCCCGGCAGTTGCGCTACGTTCCGGGCCGCAAGACCGACATGCGGGACTGCCAGTGGATCCAGTTGCTGCACAGCTGCGGCTTGCTGCGGGGATCCTTCCGTCCGCACGAGGCGATCGTCCGGGTTCGGACCCTGCACCGGCAACTGAGCACTCTGGGGGCCGAGAGAACCCGTTTTGTCCAGTGGATGCAGAAGGCGCTGGATCAGATGAACGTCCAGATCCATCGTGCGGTCACCGATCTGACCGGTCAGACGGGGATGGCGATCGTGCGGGCGATTGTCGACGGCGAACGGGACCCGGTCCGTCTGGCGGGTCTGCGGGACCGACGGTGCAAGAAGTCCAGCCGGGAGTTTGCCGAGCACCTCAGAGGCAACTGGCGAGAAGAGCATCTGTTCAACCTCAAGTCGGCGCTGAAGCTCTACGACATGACTCAACGCGAGATTGCGGCCTATGAGGCCCGCATCCTGGAGGAAATCCAAGCGCTGCAACCGGTGGAGCGCCGCGACCAACCCGTGCCGAAGCATCCCAGTGCGATCAAGGAAAAGGCGATTCGCCGCCGCGGCGGGCACCACCTGCGCACCGAACTGTGGCGCTTTGCCGGAGTCGACCTGACCCGCATCGACGGCATCGGCACCGAAGCGGCCCTGACCCTGCTGACTGAGGCCGGCCTCGACCTGACAGCCTTCCCCTCGGAGAAGCACTTCGTCTCCTGGCTGCGCCTGGCTCCAAAAACGGCCGTCTCCGCAGGCAAGCCGCTCCGCTACAAGAAGCCCAACGGCACTGGCTCCACCCGGGTCGCCGGCGTCCTGCGGATGGCGGCCGTCTCTCTGAAGCACTCCAAGACCGCTCTGGGCGCCGCCTTCCGTCGCAAGGCCCGCCACAAGGGATGGAGTGTCGCCGTCTTCTCCATGGCCCGCAGGCTGGCCGTTCTCGTCTACCGGATGCTGCGCTACGGCCAGGACTACACCGACATCGGCGAAGCCTGCTACGAAGACCGGTTCCGGCAACGCCGCCTCGCAGGCCTCACAGATGCTGCTAAGTCTCTTGGTTTCAACCTGGTTCCACAAATCGCAGCCGCTTGAACTGCGAGGTTGTTTCAGGCAAGTGGCGCCCCTGCCCCCCACGACGGGGCAGATCATCCGAGTGGGAAACAAATTGTGTTTCAAGAAAAATGTCTCCAAGTCTCATGGTTTCAATTGGTTCCACGGTCTGAGGCGGCCTGGGCGCCAGAGGTTGTTTCAGGCAAGCCGGGCCCCCGCCCCCCACGACGGGCGGATCATACAAGAGTGATACAACGCATCTTCATGGCCTGTCGGGAACAAGGGCCCTGTCGTGCCAAACCGGTTTTCTACTGATTGAACATGGATGCACAGGATAAACAGGATAAACAGCACGGGAGGCTGTGCCACAGAAGCAGACCCGCTTGATGATCGGGTGGGTGCTGGAAGTGATCCAAGAGCCCGGGAGCGGGTTTTGGGAAATCCGTGTTGGAACAGAGGCGATGGTTGGCCTCATGACGGTGGAAACTCTCGCCCAATAATCCTGTCCATCCTGTGCATCCATGTAAATTAGCCGTCTGACTATGCTTGACTTTGAACGGATGTTCCGCCACCCGGCACAAGGCGTTGTTTCAAATAAACATCAGAGCCCTTTGCAAAATTCACCAGCGGGACCTTTGCCGGGAATGGCCACAAAAGGCACAAAAACACAAAAAGAACCATCGGATGGGCAAGTCTCGAAATCAAGAAACTCGTTTTGTGCCTTTTGTGCTTTTTGTGGTTTCTGTTGTCTCTTGTGCTTATCGTGGTGAATGCTGGAGCCTGCAGCACATCATCCTTGCCGCCTCAATGTCATTCCCGATTGCGATATTTGCAAAAGGCTCATCATTGCGTCGGCTTGGGCTTCACTTGGGCTCACCGGCATTTGCTGCCGCCGCCTACGCGGCTCGACGTGGAGCTACTCTTTTCCATGGGCTCACGCCCACGGCTACCTGCTGCCGCCGCTCCGCGGCTCAATGGGTCGCCCGGGCGTTCGCCCGGGGATTATCAATTACTTAAAAGTCCGGCCCCCGCCCTGGTGGGCGGATCATACGGGAGTGAAACAATCGGAAATCAACAATCCTTTCGCGAGCTTGGTACCCCGTCGCGGTTCACCTCAACGCCTTAGTGGCCCTTGGTCGGCCTTAGTGGATAACTCTTTTTTCTATTGTTTCAGGAGAGCCGGTCTCCGGGGCCTCGCGCTTTCGGCCCTCTGCTGCCGCCTTTGCGGCTCGACGTGGAGCTACCCCTCTCCAATGGCCCTTGCCGGGCATAGCCCGACCCGCGCCCGGCTCACGCCCACGGCTACCTGCTGCCGCCGCTCCGCGGCTCAATGGGTCACCCGGGCGTTCGCCCGGGGATTATCAATTACTTAAAAGTCCGGCCCCTGCCCTGCCGGGCAGATCATCCGAGAGTGAAACAATCAGAAATCGACAATCCTTTCGCGACCTTGGTACCCCGTCGCGGTTCACCTCAACACCTTAGTGGCCCTTCGTCGTTCTTCGTGTCCCTTCGTGGATAACTCTTTTTTCTCTTCTCTTTTTTCGGTTGTTTCAGGCAAACCGGACGGGCCGGTTCAGATCAAGCCCTCGATGGGCAGGCCGCTTTCACCGCCGATGGAGTTGGCGATCTTGACGGGCCGCTGGATGGGGGTCATGTATTCCTTGGTCCAGTCGATCCCCAGCGCCTTGTAGACGGTGGCGAACAGGTCCCCGATTGTCACCATGCGGTCTGCGACCCGCGCCCCTCGTTCGTCGCTGGCGCCGATCACCTGCCCCCCTTGAATCCCCCCGCCGCCCAGCACCATCGACCAGCAGTGGGGCCAGTGGTCTCGGCCGCCCCGGGGATTGACATGGGGAGTTCTGCCGAACTCCCCCATGGCCAGGACCAGCGTCGAATCGAGCAGCCCCCGCTGGTCCAAGTCCTTCATCAAGGCAGACAGGGCCTGGTCGAAGGGAGGGGCCAGCAGGTCGCGATTGTACTTGTCGTTATCCACGTGGCAGAGGTCCCACTCGGTCATGTCATATCCGGCGGCGGTGGCAAAGCGGCAGCCGCTTTCGATCAACCGGCGAGCCAGCAGCACGCTCTGGCCGAAACGGTGCCGGCCGTACTCGTCCCGGGTCTTCTCCGATTCCTGCGAGAGGTCGAAGGCCTGACGGACCTGCGGGGAAGCGAGAATGGTCAAGGCTTGCTGCCTGAAGTCGTCCAGGGCCGCGAACTCCGCCTTTTGCTCCTGGCTGCGATAGAGCCGGTCCACCACCTCCAGGAAGGAGCGGCGGTGGGACACCCGTTCCATGCCGATCTCCTTGGGAAGCACCAGGTCGGGAACCTGAAAGTCTTCTTGGGCGGGATCGGGGACCACCATGGGCTGGTAGCGGGCGCCGATGAAGCCGGCGTTGAAGTAGTTCAGATAGGGTCGATCGATGGGCGGTGCGATCACGTAGGGGGGCATGTTGCGGCGGGGACTGAGCTCCCTGGCGATGATGGAGCCCAGGCTGGGAGACTCCAGGGCCGAGTTGGGACGGTGACCCGTGATCGCGTAGTAGGTCGCCTGCTGGTGATCGATCTCCTCGGTATACATCGAGCGGATAACGGCCAGCTTGTCCATATGCCGGGCCACCCGGGGCAGCAGCTCGGAGATCCGGATGCCGGGGACGTTGGTCGAAATCGGCGCAAAGGCGCTGTTGGACTTGGGATCGAAGGTGTCGACCTGGCTGGGACCGCCTTCCAGCCACAGCAGAATGCAGGCCTGGGCCTTGGCGACCGGCTTCACCGTGGAGGCGGAGGAGGCCATCAGGTGCTTGAGTTGCAGATAGCGACTCAGGCTGAGCCCGAAAAGACCCAATGAGCCCGCGCGCAGAAAGCCCCTGCGAGTGAGGTGAATCCCGTTCAAACAGGAATTAGAGGTCGATTTCACTATCGCCTTCCGCGGGCCGGCTATCTGTATCCTGCTTCTTCTTTGACCACGTACCGATACCAGCGCCGATGGCCAGGCCTAGTGCCACACCAGTCCCAATCTCGTCCAAAGCAGCGCCAATAGCCGCACCCAAAGCGATGCCGAGCCCTACATGATGAGCGACCGGGTCATTTGCTTTGTGCTTGCAGCCCATCGTCTCTTTCCTAGTGATTATAAGCGAACTCTCGGGAAGCAATCACCCCCCAGAGTAGATCCTCCAGAGCCTGCTTTCGGGAAGGCCGGGTCCCGACCATGCGCACCAGTTGTGTGGTCTCCTCCGGTGTGGGAAACCGCGACAGGGCGGCCAGGTAGAATTCCTCCACGATCTCCCTGTCGGTAGCCACCGACTGCAGCAGGCGATCGATTCGGCCTCCCTTTTCCGAAAGCTTCTCGGTATAGGTTGGGCCGGCCAGCATGTGGAGGGCCTGCGACAGACTGGCGCCGCCCTTGCGTTCCGGCACCGCCGTCCGGCCGGGCCGCCCGTAGATATCCAGAAAACGAGAGGGGTGCAGATCGGGATGGACGATGTTCATGGCTCGCGTGCCGGGGGGCTGGCGGCCGCCGTATTCCCGCTCGTCCTTCCCCTCGAAGACCTCGGGGATGCCGGTGATCTGGCAGATCATGTCCAGCAGGATTTCAGCGTCCAGGCTCCTGGGCAGGGCGCGGGAGTAGTTGAGGCCGTCTCGCCGGTTGGTGGGGTTGGGCCGGCCCGAGCGCTGGTAGGCGTTGGACTGCACGATCAGCCGGATCAGGTGCTTGACGTCGTAGCCGCTGGAGCGGAAATAACGGGCCAGCTTCCTCAACAGCTCAGGATGGCTGGGCGGGTTGGTGAGGCGAAAATCGTCCACCGGATCGACGATCCCTCGTCCGAAGAAGTAGCTCCAGACCCGGTTCACAATGGCCTCTTCGAAGAACAACTCCTCCGACGATGTGAACCAGTCGGCCAGTCGCGGCCGGGGATCTGTCCTTTCCTCTACCGGCAGAGGCCTGCCGTCCGGGTAGACGGCTTCCACCTCCCGCCTGGTGCGGGGGTGCAGCAGCCGGGAGTCGCCCCCGAACTCCTCGTGTCCGATGGGATCGTCCACGGCGGCCATGGTGGTCCAGAAATAGGTCAGGTTCTTGAAGAACCCCGTCATGCCCCAGAACTGGTCCTGGGTCCAGGAGTCGAAAGGGTGATCGTGACACTGGGCGCAGTCCAGCCGCCGGCCCAGGAACACCCGGGCCTGCTCGGTCATGACGTCCTGGGGAAGACGAATCTCGTCGGCTCCCCAGAGATGGCGAGTGGGGCCGTTGTATCCCTGGCCGGCCATGCGCTCCCGGGCCACCTGGTCGAAGGGCTTGTTGCGGGCAATGGCGTCCCGGATCCACTCCCAGTAGAGCTTGACCTTCTCCCGGCCGCCCTGCTCATGGGAGACCCGGAACAGATCGGCCAGGCGAAAGGTCCAGTAGTCGATGTACTCCGGAGAGTTGAGCAGGGTGGTGATCAGGCGGTCCCGCTTGCCCGGATCCCGGCTGTCCAGAAACGCCCGAACCCGCCGTGGAGGAGGCAGGGTTCCCGTCAGGTCCAGGCAGACCCGCCTCAGGAATTCCTGGTCGCTGGAGCGTTCCGAGGGCAGAATGCTGAGGCGGCGCAGCTTTTGCCGGACCTCTTCGTCGATGATATTCCGGGGAGTCTCCCGGGGAAATTTCTCGAGGATCCTGCTCACCACCCCCAGGGAGACTCGGGCAGCCAGGCGCGGCCCCTGCACCAGGACGGTGGCCTCGCCGGGTTTCCGCGCCCGAATCAGGCCGGCCTCGTCCACCTCCACCACCTCTTCGGCGGTGGATTGGTAGTGCACCCGGCGGGTGAAGTCCTCTCGGCTGCCGTCGGAGAGCCAGGCGGTGACGAGCAGTTGCTGGCCTCGCTCCCGCTCCAGAACGATTTGGCGGGGCATCACTTCCAGCCGGATGATCTCCGGGCCGCCGTTTCCGTAGGGCGCTCCCTGGCGAATCCATTGCAGCAGGGTTCGATAGTCGGGTCCGGCCGGGTCCAGCCGCCGGCCGCCTCCGTGAGGAACTTGCAGGGTCGGCTTCAACAGGAGCAGGCTCTTCTCGGGAGCTTCCGGCGAAATTCGGGGAGTCTCGGGCCCGGCCGACTCCAGGCTGTAAATCTGGAAGGTTCCGCCCCGCACGATCCAGCGGTGGTCCTCCCGGGGATCGCCCGCCTGGCTGGAGAGCTTGAACCCGCCGCGTCCCTTGACGCTGCCGTGGCAATGGCTGTCGTTGCAGCCTTGACGGGTGAAGATTCCCTCCAGGTCCAGGGCGAAGCTGGAAGCGCGGGTCCTGGCGGAGGCCTGGACGTTGATGGTGCTCTCGGCTGAGAGGCCGCCGAATTCGGCGGTCAACCAAACCTCGCCGCCGGCCAGGGCAAGCACCTGCCCCCGGCCATCCACCCGCGCCCTACGGGGATCCGACAGGGAGAAGCGGGCCTGTCTGGAGAGGTCCCGCTCCACCCCATCGCTGTAAGTGCCGGTGAGCAGAAACTGTTGGGAAGCCCCCTGCCTCCGCAGGGTGACGGTCCGGGGGTGAAGGCTCAGGGACAGAAGCTTGGGGACGGCTGTGGCGGCAGGGGCGCCCGGTGCCTGGCGGGAGTCGGCCGCTTGCTCTTGGGCATGGCTTGGCTGCCCGGCCGCCAGCACCAGTGCAAGCAACGTCAGTTGGAGGGCCGGCTGGCCTCCGCAGTGGTGTCGTTTGTCGCGGCGGGAAGCATTCATGGGACTGTATCGCACAACGAACTGCCTGTCTTTCACATGGCAGCCGGGCCCGGGGCCTCCGGATGCCGGCCCGTTCAAGGTGAATTGGCGGAAGCCTGGCGGCGATTGCCCTTCAGGACCATCAGGTGCACCTTCCCCACGGCCAGAAGCGGCCCTATCTTCCCCGAAACCACGGGCCGAGCCCGGATGCGAAGGATATGGGGCATGCGGGTGGCCGGAGCGTCGGCAGCGGCCACGATCATGACCGAGGTGGATCCCTGTTGCGGCATATACCGTTCCTTGGGACCCTGATCCAGGTTAGGCGGTGTCTCCGGCTGATAGTCGGTGCTGGGAAGGGCCTGCACACCCGGGGGCAGTCCTTCGACCTGAAGGAGAATCTGGCCGGTAAACCCTTCCTCCTGCCCGGTGGTGACGGTCAGCTTGCCGGCTTCTCCCGGAACCAGGTTGAGCCGGTCCTCCTGGACCCTGAGCTCCCCGGCGTGGGGAATCTGGGGCCGCACCAGCAGGCGGTAGCGAAAGTCGGAGGCACCGTTCCGTTGGGTGGTGTCGCGGACCCGCAGGCTGTAGGTTCCTCCCCGCAGGAAGGTGTGGATCGTCTTGGGTTCGATGGTCTTGCTGTAGGAGAGGGCCTGGCGGACCACTCGCCGGTAGACGTTGCTCAGCACCACTTGGCCGGTTTCATCCAGAACGGCCCACCGTGGGTTGAAGTCGGGCAGACTCGCCTCGGGGGTCTCCATCTCGAAGCTGAGCTTCCGGCCGGGTTGGACCCGGAAGGAAACCAGCCTGTCCAGGTCGCCGGGTCGGTCGATGGCGCCCTCCACCAGGAAAGGGAGAGTCGCTTCCGGAAGCGGGCCGCCGCCGTCGTTGGGTTCCTGCTCCCCGATGATCGAGTAGGCGGTCGGGCCGGAATTGATCCCCTCCTCCTGGAGAGGCCCGCCGTTGTGCGCAGAGTCTGCCTCCGCCCCGCTATCTTTCTCCACCGTCCTGGCCAGGATCCGTCGGATGTGATCCGGCCGGATGGGGCGGGCGAAGCTCCTTTCCCGCCAGGGTTCCGGTCCGGACCCGTTGGCGGTGGCTGACGGCCCGTCCGGAGTCGCTGGGCCGTTTGGGATGACCCGGAGCTGGTAGCTGAATTCGGTGCCGCCGAGATTGTAGAAGGACCCCACTTCCAGCAGGTAGAGGCCGGGTTGGCGAAGCCGGGATCGGATAAGCGGATTGGGCCGGGGGGTGGCCTTGGACTTGTCGTCATAGGCCAGCCGATGGAGGCGGCCCTCTTCGAACCAGCTCCCCCGTGGCCGGTAGAGCGTCAGCACCGAGTCGAAGCCGCCCCTGTAGCCGGCGCGTCCCCCCATGGATGTTCCGGACGGATTGGAGATCAGCTCGAAGCGGAGTTTCTGGCCGCCGGCGGCCCGCACGGCGTAGAGGTCCCTCTCTCCGGGCCGGCTGATGGCTCCGTCAATGGCGCAGGGGAAGTCGACTGCTTGGGGGCTGGGAGCTTGGCCCGAGGACGGGTTGCTCTCGGCCACCGAAGGCAGGTCGTGAACCAGAAACGCCAGCGGCCCCGAAACGCCCTGCGGCGAGACTACCCTGAACTGGTAGCGACCGATCCCGGCCGAGGGGTCGATCCGCAGACCCAGGGTCAGCTTCTGAGCTTTGGGGGACTTGTCCGATGGGTCGCCGTCGCTTGCGCGCGCCAGTTCTTCGACACGCTCGACCGTGGCGGTCACGCCCTCCCGATCGAACCGGACGGTATAAGCCCCCTGGAGGGACCGGCCCCGCAGGATGGCCTCGAGACGGGCACCGCGCTGGCCGCCCAGTGGGGCGATGGAGAGGGCTTGCGGTTCCGACCCCTTGGAAGTCGCAGGGATCAGCAAGGCCATCACGGCCAGGATCTGAATTCGCCAGTTAACGAGGGTCATGTCTCCGGGACCGACAGGGCTCAACTCCCGGACTCATTATGCCTCAAGCGGATTCGGCGATCAAAGTGACTAGGGATGTCGGATGGCGTGTCGCCGGTCACTTCAGGCTGGACAGCCCGACCGTTTCGAAAAGCCAACATCAATCCCAACATACGCAGCGTTGCCATTCTGATACCTCCGCTAATCGAAAAAACCATGAAGCCGCTTTCCGCAGGGAGCAGCATTATAGTGAATATGAATATCATTTTCAACATATAACTCTGCAGCCTTCCAAAGGAAGGGCCTGACCATGGGGAATCAGGGAGTTTCCGCGGCGAAGGCTCTCGGTGGAGAGGGATAACCCGCTCGCCACTGGCCTCCAGGCGAGAGAAAATGGTATGGTCTCTTCGCTTCTTTTCCGCGCCAACAGAGGCGGGTTGCCGAGAGGTTTGCGATGGACGGTTGGGCAACGACCTGGTGGTTCTGGGTGCTGTTGGGGCTTGCGCTCCTGTTTCTGGAACTGGTCACTCCCACCGGCTTTTACCTCTTGTTCTTCGGTGTGGGTGCCGTGCTGGTGGGCCTGCTGGCGGCCGTGGGGCTGGAGGGGCCGGCCTGGTTGCAATGGCTGCTCTTTTCCATGCTCTCCATCGGCAGCCTGCTGTTGTTGAGGGGTCGCTTGCAGGAAAGGATGAGGCGGGTCGCTCCCGCTCAGCCGGTCAACGACCTGGTGGGCCAAACGGCCCAGTCTCTGGAGAACATCGCGGTGGACGGATATGGACAGGTCGAGCTGCGCGGGACTTCCTGGAGGGCCAAGAACGTGGGGCCGGAGCCTATTGCCCAGGCGGAGAGCTGTCAGGTCGACCAGGTCGAGGGCGTCGTGCTATGGGTTCGCAACCCCTACTCTTTTGAACGGGTAAATGGAGGAAAAAGCTAATGGACGCAGGGTTGATCGTACTCTTTCTGCTGGCGGTGCTGGTGCTGTTCATTCTGGCCAAGACGGCCGTGGTGGTTCCCCAGCAGAGCGCCTATATCGTGGAGCGGCTGGGGCGGTACAGCGGCACGCTCAACGCGGGGTTCCATATTCTCATTCCCTTCCTGGATGTCATCCGCTACCGGCATTCCCTGAAGGAAGTCGCCATAGACATCCCCGAGCAGATCTGCATCACTCGCGACAATGTCCAGGTCTCGGTGGATGGCGTCCTCTACCTCAAGGTGCTCAACGCGGAGAGAGCTTCCTACGGCATCACCAACTTTATCTTCGCCATCTCCCAACTGGCTCAAACCACCCTCCGTAGCGAAGTGGGCAAGATCGAGCTGGACCGCACCTTTGAAGAACGGACCAACATCAATACCTCGGTGGTGAGCGAACTGGACATGGCCTCCGACCCCTGGGGCGTGAAGGTCCTGCGTTACGAAATCAAGAACATCAAGCCCCCCCGGGATGTTCTGGAGGCCATGGAAAAGCAGATGCGGGCGGAGCGGGAAAAGCGGGCGGTCATTCTGAATTCCGAGGGTGTTCGGGACGCGGCCATCAACGAAGCCGAGGGCAGTAAGCAGGAAGTCATCAAGAATTCCGAAGCCAATCGCACCCAGCAGATCAACGAAGCCGAAGGAGAAGCGGCCGCCATTCGCAGCGTGGCCGCCGCCACCGCCGAAGGGATCGTCAAGGTGGCCGAAGCCATACAGGCCCCCGGCGGCGGTCAGGCCCTCCAACTGCGGGTGGCCGAGCAGTACATCGCCGAATTCGGCAAGCTGGCCAAGGAAGGAAACAGCCTGATCATGCCGGCGTCGGTGAGCGACGTGGGCTCCATGGTGGCCATGGCCATGAACATCATCAAGCAGGGCGACCCCACCGCCTCGTCCTCCAAGGGCAAGTAAGCCGGAAAGCTGACTCCGCATGCTGAATCGTTTGGTCGTTTGGACCTGAATCGTCCATTCATTCGATCAGCTTCCAACGTCGTGCCAAAATGTCCTCTTCGTTTACTCCTTCTCCACCCATGTTCGTCCGACGGCTAACTGTGCAGCCGCTCGGACTATATGAGCCAAACCAGAATGTTTCGAGCAAGCGGCGCACGTGGCGTTCCGGTGCGCCCTGATGCGGTAGCCCATCTTTAACAAAGTAACGGCCGATTGAAGGGATTTTACCCCCATTTTGGCCCATAATCGCCCGTAAGTTGTTGGAGGTGGATTCGGTGGCCTTGACGCGTCCGCGCAGCGTGGGGGTGGAGCAGGTGGGTTGCTGGGCGCTGGAGCAGTTGGGGCTGGGGGACCTGCTGGGGGAGTTGGGGCTGAACGGACCGATCCGGCGTTTCCTTATCAAGTTCATGCTGTTACCGCTGGCGTCGCCTCACAAAACGCCCGGGATGAGCGCGCGGCGGGAGCACGGGTAGTCGGGGAAGGTCCGGCGGTACCAGCGGTGGCGCCAGAGGGCGCGGGGAATCAGGTTGGCGGCGGTCCACAGGGCGAATGCCAGCGCCGGCAGCGACCAGGCCATCAGCGCAAACCCGATCCACTCGACCATCTCGCCCGTCAGGTTCGGCGATGACAGGAACCTGAAGGCGCCGCCGCGAGGGACGAGGTAGCGTCCCTGCTGCTGCCGGCGCATATGTGCCAGGCGGTAGTCGGAGGTCACGTTCAGGGCCGCTCCCATCAGAAACGCCGCCGCGCCTGCGATGAAGCGGCCGTCCAGCAGCCACTCCCGCGGATAGCCGGCCGCGTAGCCCAGGAACCAGCCGATGAGGAGGCCGTTGACGACATTGAAGACGAAGCCCGAGGCGCAAGTGGCGACCGGCATTGGCCGGCTGTAGCGCGGCACGATCCAGGGCCACACCAGGGTGCGGTGGGCGTAGTGGATCACCCAGGCGGCGACCAGCAGGTCGGCCACCAAATTCCGGTTGTCGGCAGAGACGTAGACGGCCGGCAGCACCAACAGCGCCGGCAGTTCCATGACGACCCAGCCCCAACGGGCCGCCACCCGCGGACCGGGTGGATTTCCACCGGTACGGCCGACGTGGTCGGTTCCCACCAGGCTGTAGATGAAGACGGGTACCGCCAGTGCGGCCCACGCGACGACGATGGAATCGAAGCCGGGCAAATCGAAGTTCATGCTCACACCCGGTCATGTTGGGAGCTACGCGAGCTTTCCATGACCAGGACTATCAGGTCGGGACTCACTCCCCGGGGCCGTCCCTCACTCCATCCGCCGGATCCACTCGCGAATCAGTTCGACGGCCTGGCGGTCGACCAGCGAGGTGGCCAGTTGAGGCATCTTGCCCCGGTCGCGGGTGGCCATTCGGTGGAGCAGGACCGAGCGGGCCGGATCGCCGGGAGCCACCAGCCTGGCGTCGGGGATGTCGAACTTGTGGTGCAGGGGCTCCAGGTCCAGCATCCTCATGTCTTCCAGGCTTTTGCCGAACTCCAGTGAGATCTGAGAGTTGCCTCCGCCGGCCTGAACGTGGCACTGGGCGCAGTTGGAGTGCAGGTAGGAGCGGGCCCGGGCCTGCAGGTCTGCCCGCGGGTCGTAGGGGTCGACCAGGCGGGGGAAGGCTGCCGACCAGTGAAAGGGCAACTCGGCCGGCAACACCCCCCGATCGGAGCCGGCGGCCGTGATTGCCTCCACCCGCGAGTCCAGCCGGTAGCGGTTGACCCCGCTCTCCTGCAACTGCTTTCGCAGGGACTGCTTGTCCCCGTCCGACCAGGACGGCTTCAGCACCCCCAGGTAGTGCAGGGCCTCCAACTGGTTGGCCGTCACCCCTCCGTAGTCGTGTTCCCTGTTCAACTGGAGCGTTGACAGCCCCAGGACGAAGTTGGCGGCCCGGCTGTGACACACCATGCATTCGCTGCGGCTGGGGAAGCGCCAGTCCAGCCGGCGCTTACCGCCTTCGGTCAGGCTTATCTCGAAGGAGGCATCCAGTCCTTCGCGCCCCACCAGGTGGGCTTCGGTCTGCTCTCGGTTCCAGGCATAGGAATAGCCGACCCATTCGCCCTGCTGCCGGGTCAGCAAACGGGTTTCGATCCAGTGCCGCTCGCGGCCGTCGCCGCTTTCCGAGTCGAATCCGAACGACTTGACCAGCACCGTTCGGTCCGGGAAGCTCCAGCCCAGGTTGGAGGTCATACCTGCGCCGGCCTGGCTCCGCCCTTCGTCCTCGGCCCCGGGGGGCGGAAGATAGAGAGACCGTTCCTTGAAGGCGCCGTCCGACCACAGGGGGGCGTTCACCGAGTAGGGGATCATGCCGGGCGTCAAGCGGTGGCCCGCGACCGAGGCAAACAGCCCGGTCCGGCTCAGGCGCAGTGGGAAGCGGTCGCTGCTGTCGGGGGCGTCGTTGGGTTCCAGGGAATAGAGCCCCCCCTTTCCCTTGTCTCGATAGTCGAGCACCAGCAGGTTGCCGTCAGCGTCCACCTCGAAGGCCACGATGGCCAGGGAGGTATCTGCCAGCTCCTTGTGCCAGACGACTTTCCGGCCCTCCACGCGGGCGCCCCAGATCTTGCCGGTGGAATAGTCGCCGTAGATGTAGGCTCCCCGCAACTCCGGGAAGCGGGAGCCGTAGTAGACCAGGCCGCCGGTCATGGAGCGGGCTTCGGAATGGGGGTGTTCCAGCAGGGGCTTGGATACCGGGGTGGGTCCCAGTTCGCGGTTGGCGTAGAAGATGTGGCTGCCCTCGTAGACGCTCCAGCCGTAGTTGGCTCCCCGTTCCACCAGGTAGACCTGTTCCCAGAGGTCCTGTCCATTGTTGCCCACCCATAAATGCCCGGTCCCGGGGTCCACCGACATGCGCCAGGGGTTGCGCAACCCGTAGGCCCAGGTTTCGGGGCGGGCCCCCGCCATTGCGACGAACGGATTGTCCGGCGGCACCGAGTAGAGGCGCCCCGGGTCCGGGCGGTCGACGTCGATCCGCAGCACCTTGGCCAGCAGGTGGTCCAGTCCCTGGCCCATGAGATTGGTGTCGGAATCGCTGGTCCCGTCGCCGGAGGTGACGTACATCAGCCCTTCGGGACCGAAGGCGATGGCGGCGCCGTCGTGACCGTTGGACTTCCATTCGATGATCACCTCGGCCGAGTCAGATTGGAAACGGTGGGGCGGGGCGCGGTCCACCCGGTAGCGGGTGATGCGAACGCGCTTGTCGCCGTCCGCAACCCGGTCGTTGCTGCCGATGAAGAGGTGTCCGTTCTGCTGGAAGGCGGGATGAAAGGCGATGCTGTAGGCCAGGGATTTCCCGAAGTGGTGGAGGATTTCGTAGGCGCCGCCGGCCGGGTCTCCGGTGGTCCGGCACAGCCGGGGCCCCGCTTTCCCGGGGTCCTGGTCGATGAACCACAAGCTTTGGCTCCCCGGTTCCTTCACCACCACCACCGGGTTGGTCAGCGAGAGCTTGGGGAAGGCCCGCACCACCCGGTAGGGGGGAGGTGGGTCGGGGGAGCCGACCACCCGCGAGGGCACCGACTGCCATCGGCTCTTGAGTTGCTGCAGGGCGTTGGGTTGGTTCCGGTCTGCCCCGGCCGAACCCGGGCGAAAAGCCGCCGGCAGGAGGAGCAGACCCAAAGTCAGGCAGAGCCAAATCAAGCCCGTTCGACGGGCGGGCGTGGTGTGGAGTTGGAGTCGCATTCCTGGCCGGTCCGGGTCAGACCCGGATCCGTTCGCTGGACCGCGGATCCGGGGTGAGGCTTCCACTATGAAAGGTTCCCTGCATGCAGCGGTCCCGCCAGGCCTTGGAGGCGTCGTACAGCTCCACTTCAGTGTCGATGGGGTTGATCAGGACCGCCGGGCGGTGGGGTCGGGCCCGGTCGACCACCAGTCCCTCGGCATTCACCACAAAGCTTGGCCAGGCATGGCGGCGGGTGCCGTTGTTGGCGCTGACCGCAAAATAGTTGCTGGCGGCCGCGGCCTGAATGGTGGTCGAGACCCAGGTGTTGTAGTTGTGGTAGCTCAGCAGACTGCCGCCGGCATTGTGGAAGGAGACCAGCATGAGCTGGACCCCGAGCCGCTTGTACTGGCGAAACAGCTCGGGGTAGCGAAAGTCGTGACAGATCAGCAGCCCGCAAACCACATTCTGCACCTGGAATGTCACAAAGGCCTGACCGGGGCTGTAGTGGTGAAGATCACCGTCGTCGTCGTGGTCTCCGGTGCAAAACATCTTGTCGTAGCGGTTGACCAGGCGTCCCCTATCGCTCACCACGTAGAGCGAATTGTGGGGCTTGTGCCGGCCCGACAGTCGGTGGTTGGATCCCACCACCACCCACAGACCCAGTTCTCCCGCCAGCGCCATGATTTCTTCCATGGCGGAGGAAACAGCTTCCCAGTCCATTTCCCGGACGGATTTCAGCTCGCTCCCCAGGTAGCCGGTCAAGCAGGCCTCGGAAAAATGAACCAGGTGGGCCCCCTTGGCCTTGGCCTGCTTCATCTGTCGGGTGATGGACAGGAGGTTCTTCGCAACCTGAGTCCGGATTTCAAACTGGCAGGTGGCCAGGGTCAGTTGAGCCATGTCGAACTCCTTGCGGGTTGGTTCCTTGGTTCAGTGGTTGCCGTTTCGGTTGCCTCCCGGCGACGCCCAACTACGCCCGCTCGGGCACTGTCCGCGATCAGCGCGGCCAGCGCCGCGCCAGCCCGGGCAGCTCCGGAAACGGCACGTGCGGTTCGGCCTGGTACCAGTAGGCCACCGAGGCGATGTCATCGGCCAGCGGCTGGTACTTGCCGTTGGGCCACCAGCCCAAGGCCTGGATGGTCACGCGCAGGTCCTGCTGGAAGCAGACGGGATCCCGGATGTGCCACCGATAGAGGCTCCACTTGGGTGGGCCGTCTTCGCCGGGATGCTTGAGCACGTTGCCGGCGTAGGCCGTGCTGTAGGTCTCGGGGAACCCGAAGCTTCCGCAAAAGTAGTCCTCGGTGCCGGTGCCGCAGATGGTGGGGAACTCCCTGTCCCCGTCAATGAAGAACTTGATCTCCCCTTCGCCGAACCAGCCGTCCGACAACTGGGTCCAGGCCAGGAAGGTCCCGGCGTACTTGCCCAGCCCGCGGACGTCGTCCACGATGACGTACTCGGGATGGTCGCGGTCGGTGACGGTCCGCCGCCACTGGGCGTGCAGATATCCGGCGCCCTCGGGGACCTCGGTCTCGGCATAGGTGATCTGGTAGGTGAGAAGCCCCAGCTCTTCCTGGTCTTCGTTGGTGAAGCTGATCCTGGCCCGGCGGCGGAAGGGCATGGGCCAATAACAGTTGAAGGCCGACTTGGGGTTGACGGTCACGGCCAGGGAGTTCACCGGGGCGAACCGGTTGTGGCCCACGGCAAAGAAGTCGGAGACGGGGGTTTCGATGGAGGGTGTCTCCTCCCCGTCCCAGTAGAAGCGCAGGACGTGGGAGCGTCCCTTGGCGGGATCGGCCACCAGCCAGATGTGCTGGATCAGGCCAGGCCCCTCGACGTCCATCAGGGTCAGCGTCTCACCGGGTTTCACCTTGTAGAAGGGACTGACCTTCCATCCCTGTCCCAGGTCGCTGGCCGCTTCGCTGAAGGGCAGGGTCGCGGGATCGGGCGCCGCCATCCCGCCCCGCCCCTTCTCCCCCCCGGGATTCTCCGGGGATACCGAACGGGTGCGCGCCCGGCTCAACAGCGGCAGTCCCCCCAGCCCCAGGCCAAGTTGTTCCATTGCATCCATGGGATTCTTACTTCCGGTTCCGGCCGCATTCGAACATCGGCAATGGGTTGCAAGCCGGCACCGGAGCCTTCGATTGCCCTGACAGACCCCCGACCCGATCGGTCAGCGCTTCGAACCGCCCGAATCTCCGTCCTTGGTCGCGCCGTAGGGATTCTGCCTCACGATATCCAGCACCTCCTCGGGCGTCCGCGCCTGGTTCAGGAGGTCCATGCGGACCGCTTCCTCCTTCTGCAGCGCCCGAACGTTGTTCAAGACGTCTTCCAGACGGTCGGCAGGAAACTTGCAGGCGCCGTTTTCATCCATGTGGATGATCTCCCCCGGAGCTACGTCCATGCCCGCCACCGATACCGGCACGTTGATGGCGCGAAAGGCCATGTGTCCGTGTCCGGGCGTGGTTCCGCTGAGCAGGTACTGGAACTTCATGGGACGGATCTCGTCGATGTCGCGGGAGGGGCCGTTGGAGATGGCCCCCACGCACCCGACGGCCTTGAGAGTGGTGGTCAGGACGCCTCCGGCCAGGCCCACCTTGCCGGCGATTTCCGGCGGAAACTTCTGCTGGAAGGCCAGGATGGTGGGTTTTGGGGACTTGCCCAGGGCTTCCACCAGGTCGCCCAGACTCAGGCAGTCGTAGCTGGGGTCGGGCAGCCCGTGGACGCAGGTGACCGCGTAGCCGACGATTGGGCCCAGTTCCGGGAACATGCAGCGTATGGATTGATCCGTGTACCAGTTCTCGGTCCAGGGATTGTAAAGTCCCAGGCAAAGGGGATGGCCGGGATAGGTCGCCACCACGTTGGTGATGGAGGGAGTGTCGAACTTGCGCAGTTCTTCAATCAGTTCTTGATCGGTTGGACGGGCCACGGGCTTCCTCCTGAGTTGATTTATCCTGACGGGTTTTCCTGGGATCAGCGCTTTCGGGCCTGCCACGGGCGCGGAGGCTGCGATTCAATAAACTTCTGCTCGGTTCGGCCGCTCCAGGGCGCCTGCGCCTCCCGCTCAGGCCGACGAGTGCACGCCCACGCGGTTCCCGTCGGTGTCTTCAAAGTAGGCGTAGAAACCATACTCCCCGATATCGGTTTTGGGGGTGAGCGTCCTGCCGCCGTTGGCCTCCACCCTGGCCAGCACCGCTTCGATGTCCGGGACCGAAAAGTAGATCATGGTTCCGTCGTGGGAGGGCGTTCGCCCCTCTGATTTGAGCAGCGCACCGCTGCATCCGGCACCTCCCTCGGTCGTGGGGAACCAGGCCATCAGGGTGGACTCCACCTGGTGGAGGCCGAGCTGGATTTCCAGCACGTTTTCGTAGAACTTCCTGGCCCGGTCCATGTCGTTGACTGAAATCTCGAACCAGTGAACCGGGTTGGTCGAATCCGCCATGGTGTACTCCCTTCCTTTACCCTCTACCGATGTAGGGCATCTTGGTGGCCATCACGGTCATGAACTGCACGTTGGCGTCCAGCGGCAGCTCGGCGATGTAGACCACGGCCCGGGCCACGTGGTCGGCATCCATGGTGGGCTCCACCACGACGGCCCCGTGGGCCTGGAGCGCGCCGTCTTTGGACTTGGCCGTCATGGGGGTGGCGGCGTTGCCGATGTCGATCTGGCTGCAGGCGATATCGTACTTGCGCCCATCCAGCGAGGTGGAGCGGGTCAAACCGGTGATGGCGTGCTTGGTGGCGGTGTAGGGAGCCGAGTTGGGTCGGGGTACCTGGGCCGAGACGGAGCCATTGTTGATGATACGACCGCCCCGGGGCGTCTGGCTCTTCATGATTTCAAAAGCCTGCTGAGTGCAGAGGAAGGAGCCGGTCAGGTTGGTGTCCAGCACCGCCTGCCACTCATCCGCACTCAGGTCCTCCAGGAGTTTCGGAAGGGCTCCGATTCCCGCGTTGTTGAAGAGCAGGTCGAGCCGGCCGAACCTCTCACGACACCGGTCGAACAGGGCGCGGACGGAGGCAGGGGACCCCACGTCGGTGGGCACCACCAGGGTCCTATCGGCCGAGGGGTCGGCCTGGGCTGCCACTTCCTCCAGGGGCTCCCGGCGTCGGCCGGCCAGGACCACCCGGTAGCCTGCCTCCAACAGGTGCGTCGAGGCAGCTCTGCCGATCCCGGTTCCGGCTCCGGTCACAATGGCCACCTTCTCCCGTTCCGTCATGGGCTTTCCTTCGGGTTCAGAAGTTATCTCAGGCCGCGCCCGCTGACTGCCAGACTCCGAATCCTACCACGAACCACCGCTCGACGGAGCCTGTTGCGGCTCCGCGGGGCGTGAAGCTGCGCAGCATGGCCGGAAGCCCTTGCTAATTTCGGAGAATTCTGGTCCATTGGGAGGGCTCGTGGTTCCGGTCGGTCCAGTCCCCGCCGTACCGGGCAAACCATAGGAGAGTGGAACAATGAACCTTCATGGGCCTATCGGGAACAATGCCCGGGTTTCGTTAAACTGGTTTTCTGCCTCATGAACTTCGTTCTCTTCGGTCCTTCCCATCTGTTGACCATGGCGGTGGTGTTTGGGATCAGCGTGCTTTTGCCCCTGTGGGTGCGCCGCCACTGCTCCGAGCGCCGGGGCATCCAGGTGGCAGTGGGGCTGGGCCTCTTTGTGGTGGCTCACGAAATCGTCAAGGCCTGGATCAGGATCACGGTTTACGATCACCGATTCGCCGACGTGCTGCCCTTCCACTTGTGCAGCACCGCCATTATGGCGACGGCGGTGTTGCTGTTGTCGCGGAACCGCCTGTCCTACGAACTGGCCTACTTCTGGGGATTCAGCGGAACGCTGCAGGCCATCCTCACTCCCGATCTGGAGGAACCCTTTCCCCATCCCCTTTACCTGAGCTATTTCTTCACCCATGGACTCATCATCCTGGGAGCGCTCTACGCAACCCTGGTCTTCCGTTTTCGACCGTTTCCAAGCTCGATGGTGCGGGTCTACCTCATCACCGCCATCTACTGCTTTGTCCTGATCTTCCCCCTCAACTATCTGATCGATACCAACTATGTCTATATGCGCTTTAAACCGGCCGGAGCCAGTCTCTTGGACTATCTGGGTCCCTGGCCCTGGTACATGCTGTCGGTGGCGGTGCTGGCCTGGTTCTTATTCGCGGTGGCCTACGCGCCTTTCTACGTGATGGACCGCGTCGCCAGGAGGCGCGGGGTCGTGGAAAAGGGTTGAGCCAGGAGAGGGTTGGCTCAGACCAGTACTTCGGAGACGACGCGGGCGGGGAACTGATCGGTGAGGCGCTCGTGCAGGCCGTGGCGCTCGTAGGCCAGATCGCGGAAGTTCATGCCGAGCTGGTGCAGGATGGTGGCGTGGAAATCGTGGACGCTGACCCGGTTCTCCACGGCCTTGTGTCCGAACTCGTCGGTGGCTCCGTAGGTGGTGCCGCCCTGGACGCCGCCGCCGGCCATCCAGACACTGAAGCCGCTGGGGCCGTGGTCGCGGCCGGAGACGCCGGAGGCCTGGGTCTGCGACAGCGGCAGGCGTCCGAACTCGCCTCCCCATACCACCAGGGTGGAATCCAGCAGGCCGCGCTGCTTGAGATCGGTCAGCAGGGCGGCCACGGGTAGGTCGGTCTTGCCGCAACTGTAGCGCAGCATCTTGTCCAGATCGCTGTGGGCATCCCAGATCTGGCTCTCGATGTAGAGCTGCACGAACCGGACTCCCCGCTCCACCAGCCGGCGGGCCATGAGGCAGCGTCTCCCGTAGGAGGCTGTTTCCTCCCGGTTGAGGCCGTACATCTCCCGTGTTTTATCGGTTTCCTTGGAAAGATCCAGGGCATCGCTGGCTGCCAGTTGCATGCGCGCGGCCAGTTCGTAGCTGGCGATCCGTCCCTCCAGGTAGGATTCGTGAGGACGCTCCCGGCGATGGGCCCGGTCCAGGTCATGCAGCAGCGACCGCTGGGCCTTGGCCAGCGGGGCCGGCCATTCGGGGCGGGGATCCAGATTCAGCACCGGAGGTCCCTCGGCGCGGAACCGGGTGCCCTGATAGACCGGCGGCAGCCAGGCCGACTGCCAGTTGGCGATGCCGTTGACCGGCAGCCCCTTGGGATCGTCCAGCACCACGTAGGCCGGCAGGTTCCGGTTCTCGGTTCCCAGCCCGTAGGCGACCCAGGCGCCTACCGAGGGGCGGGTGGCGACGGTGCGTCCCGTCTGCATGAAGAAAATGGCGGGCTCGTGGTTGAAGTGGGCCCCGTACATGGAGCGGATCAGGGCGATGTCGTCCACGCGGGTGGCCAGATGGGGCAGCAGCTCCGACAGCTCCATGCCCGACTGCCCGTGCCTCGAGAAGCTGTAGGGCGAGGGCAGCAGTCCTCCCGATTGGGTGGGAGAGGTGATGTCCGAGGTCAGGTCGCGGTTGGGAACGGTGCCGGCATATTTCCGGAGCAGCGGCTTGGGGTCGAACAGGTCCACCTGGCTGGGGCCCCCGTTCATGAACAGGTGGATGACGGCCTTGGCCTTGGGGTCGAAATGGGGAGTCCGGGGCCTCAGATCGTAGCTCTGGCCGCCGGAAGCCAGCAGGGGATCGGTGGGGAACAGCTCCTTGCCCAGGATCGAGGCCAGGGCGGTGCCGTAGAGCAGGGACCCCGAGCGGGCGAACCACTCCCGCCGCGAAAGCCGGGGGCTGTCGGTTGGGGATGTCTGTTTCATCCCGTGTTCCGGTTTTGGAGGGGACTGGCGCCGCACAACCATTTCAATCCACGAAGCTGAACTCGGCCGAATTCAAAAGAGTATGACACAAACTGGACAGGGCTCGCCACTGGGCGGCCCAGTGGACGGGTGTCGGGGCGCGGTCGTCGCGCAGGCGGGATTTCCAGTGGCCGGCGAACTGCTCCAGGGCGGCCCGGCTGCGCTCCAGTTCCCACTCGGTCGGCTCTCGGGACAGGGCCTGCAGGTAGGCTTGACCGATCTGGCGCCTGGGGTCGTAGCCGACCCGGTCGATGATCCTGCCTGCCATGTAGCGGGAGTGCTCCCATACGGTGGTGCCGTTCATCATGTGCAGGGCCTGGGTAGCCACGGTCGAGTTCTCGCGCTCCACGCAATTGGGAGTCATTCGAGGCAGGTCGTAGGCTTCCAGCAGGGATACCGGATCGTAGCGGCGCTGCTGGGTGTAGATGCTGCGGCGGAAGCCCGCCCTGGAGCCCTTGGCAACCACCTCCTTGTTGGGTTTGGTTTCCAGCGCGTCGGCCGGTCCGAAGGGCGTCGGGTCCAGTCGCCCCGTAACCTTCAGGATGGAGTCGTAGAGGGCCTCGGCATCCATCCGTCCTCTCCGCATTCGAGACAGAAGGATATTTTCAGGGTCGAGTTCCAGGGCCTCCGGGCCGATCCGTGAGGTCTGACGATAGGCGGTGGAGGTCATCATGATCCGGTGGAGGGCCTTGATGCTCCAGCCCCGGTTGACGAATTCTGTGGCCAGCCAGTCCAGCAGCCGGGGATGGGTGGGAGGCTCCCCCGATCGCCCGAAGTTGGAGGGGCTGGGGACAAGTCCCCGGCCGAAGTGTCTGAGCCAGACCTGGTTCACCAGGACCCGTGAGGTCAGCGGATGTCCGGGCTGGGTCAGCCAGCGCGCCAGCGCCAGGCGGCGGCCGCTGGATTCCTGGGCGTGCTTCAGGGGGTCGACCCGATAGGGGGTCAGACCGGTGGTCAGGACGGCCGGGACGCCCGGAGTCACCGCATCTCCGGGTGACAGGTGGTTGCCCCGTTTCAGCAGGAAGGTGGTCGAGGGTCGGCCTCCGGTATCCATGAGCGCCCGGACATAGGGCTCGGTACGCAGCTTGCCCTTGACCTCGTCCAACTGCTTGCGAAGGCTCTCGGTCTTGGGGCCGAACTCGGGGAAGCGGCGATTCAGGTCGGCCAGTCCAATCTGCAGCGTTTTCTTGAACTTCCCGGCCAGATAGCGGCGCACCTGGGAGCTTTCATCTTCCGGTAGCTCCCGGACCACCAGGAATTTTCGGCTGAGTTCTCCTCCCTGATAGTCTTGCGGGGTATGGGCCAGGGCGCGCAGTTCCTGGCGTAGCGCCTCCGGCAAGTTGGCCAATCGCTCTTCCAGCAGCTTGTCGAGGAAGGGGACCGCCTCCTTGAGCAGACCTTTTTCCAGGGAGCGAATCTCGGCCTTCAAGGGCCGGTTGTGAGCCGCCACTTCCTCATTCTCTCGTTCCAGCCCGATGGGGATCCTTCGCTTCTTGGGCGGAAGCCATTCGTAGGGATCGTAGCTGGTCTGAAAAATGGCGCTCAGGCGGTAGTAATCTTTTTGGGGGATGGGGTCGTACTTGTGGTCGTGGCAGCGGGCGCACTTCACGGTGAGGCCCATCACGGCCGAGGTCAGGACCTCGATCTCGTCGGCGATGATGTTCATGCGCTCGGCAATGAACCCCCTCTCGGGGGCATCGGTCGGATCGGGGGTGGTCCGAAGAAACCCGGTGGCCGCCAGCCGGTCGATCAGCTCCGGGGTCACCTGTTCCTTGCGGTAGTCGGCCAGTTCGTCCCCGGCGATCTGCTCCATCAGAAACTGCGAGTAGGGCTTGTCCCGGTTGAAGGACCGGATCACGTAATCGCGGTAGCGCCAGGCGTAGGGCCGGAAGCGGTCGTGGGCTCCGAAGCCTTCCGAGTCGGAGTAGCCGGCCAGGTCCAGCCAGTACCGCCCCCAGCGCTCGCCGTAGTGACTGGAGCTCAACAGGCTCTCGATCATGCGCTCGTAGGCATCCGGCCGCCGGTCCTGCAGGTAGGCTTCGACTTCGGCGGCGGAGGGGGGCATCCCCACCAGGTCCAGGTAGGCCCGCCGCAACAGCCGCAGCCGGGAGGCCGGCGGCGAGAAGCTCAACCCCCTGGCCTCCAGCCTGGCCAGCAGGAAGGCATCCACCGGCGTCCGCACAAGCCGGCTTGACAGGACTTCAGGCACGGGCGGGCGGACCGGGGGTTGGAAGGACCAGAACTTGCGGTCCTCCTCGGTCACGGTGGGGCCACCATTGCCTTCCGCGGTCGCGGAAATCGGCGGGTCGGAAGGGGCGCCGCCGGCAATCCAGCGGCGCAACAACTGCAGCTCGGCGGCGGTGGGAGGCCGCACCGAGTTGGCCAACTGCATCTCCACCGGCGGCATTTCCCCCGACTCGATCTTTTGGATGATCGGGCTCTGGTCGGGATCTCCGGGAAGAACGGCCGGACCGGAGCGGCCGCCCTTCAGCCTGGAAGCCCGTGTCCGCAGGTCCAGCCCGGCCTCCTGGCGCCGCTTGCCGTGGCAGGCCACGCAGCGCACCTGGAAGATGGGCAGTACGTCCTTTTCGCTGACGGCGGGAAGGCCTGAATGGGGGGATACGTCTCCATCGGCAGTCCGGCCGTATTCCCTGGGGGCGCCGCGCTCGATCCAGCGGCGGATGCGGTCGATATCCTCGGGTGAAAGCCTGGCCTCGCCGGGCGGCATCTGCCCGCTGACCAGCTTCTCCATGATCAGGCTTCGATCGGGGCTGCCGGCCACGATGGCCGGGCCCGATTGGCCGCCCTGGAGCAGGGCCGCCGCCGACTGCAAGTCCAACTCTCCCTGCCTCGGTTCCTGGCCGTGGCACATCAGGCAGTTTTCGGCAAGGATCGGCAGAACGTCCGCTTTGAAGGTGGGTAGGTCGCTTCGCTCAGCACCGGAGGCAGCGGAGGAAAGCGCCAGTCCGGTGAGGAGGATGGAAGGAAAGGCGAACCACGAATGGACACGAATTAACACGAATAGACCTATAGAAAAACAGATGGACCTCTTTCAACGACAGGCGACGCCCAGGTTCTTCTGTAATTTTTTGTTCTTGGTCCGGCGATGTCAAGGGATGATGGCTTCCGGGGAGCGCGGGCGGGACGCGCGCGCTCCCGCGGGGATGCCGCCACGGCGGTGTAGTAGGGGGCTGGCGGCCTACTCCCTTGCCGGGATATAGGCGCCGTCACCGGTTCTCTGACCCGGGGCTCCGCCGTCGTTGACCACCCCGTAAGCCAGGAAGGGGTTGGCGCCCGAGACCCTGCGGATCCGAACGTAGCCCTGAGTGGTTCCCGGGGCATGCTTCAGCACCTGGTCGATCTGCTTGAAACCCTTGGCCGGGACCACGAGCTTGTCTTCCTCCCCCATGGTAACGGTCTTGCTCAGCGTGGTCGTCTCCCCGTCGTAGATGTCGATCTCGAAGACGATGTCCTGGTCGTCGACCTCTCCGGTGTTGATCAGGGCCAGGTTGCTGCGGTTCTCCTCGTTCTGCTGCAACCCGTCCACCCAGGCGCTGCCGGTGAAACCCATGCCCTGGGGCACCGCCGTGTAGAAGACGCCGTACTGCCCCTTGCTCGGGTCTTGCGTGTCCGCCTGCGCCACCACCCGGGCTCCGATCACCACCCCGCTCAGGTCTCCCCCGACCGCGTGGACGTTCAGGGGTGCCACCAGGCCGGTGGGCACATCGAGTTGGTACGCTTGGCGCGCAAACTGGAGCGCATCGGGAATGATGTACTGGTGGCCGGGGCCTATCTGCACCGGACCGAATCCGGCTGTGTTGTCCGCCGTCTGGATTTTTTCGTCGGTGGCGCTGAACATCAGGACTTTCAGCTGGTCCGAGAAGTTGGTCAGGGTCAGTTCGGTGGTGAAGGCTCCGCTCTCCACCAGGGCCGGCAGGGTCTGCCCCATGGCTCCCTCCAGCGAGCCGGCGCTCACCGGAAAGACAAAGGAGCCGTCCGAGTTGGCGTTGTCGTTGATGACCCCGTAGGCATAGAAGGGGGCCGTTCCCTCCACCCGCTCTACTTTCACGTAGCCGCCCCCAAAGGTGAGTCCGATAGGTGCGGCCTTACCAGCTCCCATCAGCACTCCGTTTTCCTGGTGAAACTCTCCAGGTTGCAGCGTGTCTTCCCACACCATTTCGCCGCTGGGATCGGTCGGATCCCCGGAAAAGGCCGTGATCCTCAAGGTGACGGAACCCTCCGACCCCATGTTCTGAACGGCCACGTTGGAGCGGTCCCCCGGGTTGTCGCGCAGCCCGCACAGGTAGACGGCTTCCTCGTGGAATCCCATAGTTTCGGGAACCCCCAGATAGGCCAGTCCGGCCCGCCCTTCGGGGACGGCCGTGGGGGTGGTGGTCCGGACCACCACGCTGGTGTCGGAAGAACCCGAGACATCCACCCGCAAGGTCCCGACCCGGCTGCCGGTTTCGGGAATGGGAACGTCGAGGCTCCTGAGATAGTCGATGGCGTTGGAGGCGATCATCTGCTGGTAGGGGCCGAGCATGTCGGTGGTGGCGCCGCTGCCCCCGCCCCGATCAGCCGTGTAGGTGAAGTTGAGCATGGCCGCATCGGAACCCCGGTTGGTCAGGGCCAGCTCCGAAGTGAAGTGGGAGTTGTTCTTACCTCCCGCGCTCAGTACCACCGGGACGAACTGGGTCATGGTGTCCGGCGGACCTGTTCTCGTATAGAAGCCGGAGCCAAAGATAAAAGGTAAGCCAAACCCCGGGTAGGTGTGCTGGCGCACAAAAACAGTCTTGGGAATCTCGGCGCTGTCGGAGTCATCGGCGGGATCGTCGAAATGATAGGTGATGAAGGCGCCCTCCGGGTCTGATTGGGCTGCCTCGATGATCTTGGGGAAAATGGGTTCTCCGGTGACGGCATCTATATATCTGCCGGTGGCGACTACGAACTCGAACTGATGCGGAAATGCCCCGTGAAACCAAACGTAGCCGGTAGCATCCAGGGTGAAGAGGTAGACCGAACCTTCTCTCCAAGGCCCGTTCTCCTCTCTGAAAACGGCCTTGGCTTTGGTAAGGCCACCCAAGCCCTCCGTCGCGAACAGTTCTCCGAGGCGATCGATCGCGCCATTCACGAAGGTCTTCAGGCTCTCCCGGTCCACCACCTCACTGGCGGTGACCTCCGGGGCGTCGGCGGGATCGAAGACTTCGTGCACCAGGTGAGTCTCCTGCAGATCCAGGCCGGCCGTCATGATTAACGGGAACTGTATGGGACCGAAACTGACATGCATTCCGACTGCGTAGCCTCCCAGCTCCTCCGGCAAGACGTCGCCGTCCGGCTTGGTGAACATTTGAGTTTCCGGATCGAAGCCGGTCGCGGCAGCAATGGCCATGAAGACGTCCTCACGGACTTTCCTGCCTCCGAAGGCCATGTTTCCGGCGTGAATTTCCACTCTGCCCCCAGCCAGGAAAGTCAGCGAAGTCATGTAGATGGAACCGGATTTCCAATCTCCCCCTTCCTGCTTGAAATGGCATATGACATAGGCCAACGCGGCATGGTCGAGGCCGTCGCCGTAGTTTTTTGCCTCCAGAGCAAACTGCTTCAGGTTTTCGGGGGTCGGGTTGGCTGCCACCTCGGCGGCCGTGATGCTGGGGGTGGGGGCCTCCGCAACACCTTCCGGACGAGAGCACTCCAACTGCGCCTGCGCCGAGGCGGGGCGCACCTCGAAGAAGAGGCCGGTCAGGACCAGACTGCACGCCAACAGAACAACGGGAGATGGGGATCTCATGGTAAGTGCTCCTTTTTAACGCGATTCAGTAGGGGTAAGCCCGGCATATTCAGGACGGGCGCCGAGTTCTCGACGGGTGCACCTGATTCGCCGCTTACGCGGCTACGGCAGAGCGGGATTCACACGACCCCGGGCTTCCGCCCGGGGCTACACGAGACCGCAGCTACGCTGCTCTTAAAGGAAGACCTGTAACGGGTGATTTCTCAAGTGCCCCACGTCAACCGCAGCTCCGCCGTTCTCCCTTAAACCACAACACTGCCGGGGGGCGGATTATTAAATGATCATCCTCGCCTGAGGTTTGCCGTAGCGCGGCGGCCTACTCCCGAGCGGGGATATAGGCGCCGTCGCCGGTTCTTTGACCCGGGGCTCCGCCGTCGTTGACCACTCCGTAGGCCAGGAAGGGATTGGCGCCCGAGACCCTGCGGATCCGAATGTAGCCTTGCGTGGCTCCCGGAGCGTGCTTCAGGACCTGGTTGATCTGCTTGAAACCCTTGGCCGGGACCACGAGCTTGTCTTCCTCCCCCATGGTAACGGTCTTGCTCAGCGTGGAGGTTTCCCCGTCGTAGATGTCGATCTCGAAGACGATGTCCTGGTCGTCGACCTCTCCGGTATTGATCAGGGCCAGGTTGCTGCGGTTCTCCTCGTTCTGCTGCAACCCGTCCACCCAGGCGCTGCCGGTGAAACCCATGCCCTGGGGCACCGCCGTGTAGAAGACGCCGTACTGCCCCTTGCTCGGGTCTTGCGTGTCCGCCTGCGCCACCACCCGGGCTCCGATCACCACCCCGCTCAGGTCTCCCCCGACCGCGTGGACGTTCAGGGGTGCCACCAGGCCGGTGGGCACATCGAGTTGGTACGCTTGGCGCGCAAACTGGAGCGCATCGGGAATGATGTACTGGTGGCCGGGGCCTATCTGCACCGGACCGAATCCGGCTGTGTTGTCCGCCGTCTGGATTTTTTCGTCGGTGGCGCTGAACATCAGGACTTTCAGCTGGTCCGAGAAGTTGGTCAGGGTCAGTTCGGTGGTGAAGGCTCCGCTCTCCACCAGGGCCGGCAGGGTCTGCCCCATGGCTCCCTCCAGCGAGCCGGCGCTCACCGGAAAGACAAAGGAGCCGTCCGAGTTGGCGTTGTCGTTGATGACCCCGTAGGCATAGAAGGGGGCCGTTCCCTCCACCCGCTCTACTTTCACGTAGCCGCCCCCAAAGGTGAGTCCGATAGGTGCGGCCTTACCAGCTCCCATCAGCACTCCGTTTTCCTGGTGAAACTCTCCAGGTTGCAGCGTGTCTTCCCACACCATTTCGCCGCTGGGATCGGTCGGATCCCCGGAAAAGGCCGTGATCCTCAAGGTGACGGAACCCTCCGACCCCATGTTCTGAACGGCCACGTTGGAGCGGTCCCCCGGGTTGTCGCGCAGCCCGCACAGGTAGACGGCTTCCTCGTGGAATCCCATAGTTTCGGGAACCCCCAGATAGGCCAGTCCGGCCCGCCCTTCGGGGACGGCCGTGGGGGTGGTGGTCCGGACCACCACGCTGGTGTCGGAAGAACCCGAGACATCCACCCGCAAGGTCCCGACCCGGCTGCCGGTTTCGGGAATGGGAACGTCGAGGCTCCTGAGATAGTCGATGGCGTTGGAGGCGATCATCTGCTGGTGGGGGCCGAGCATGTCGGTGGCCATGCCGCTGCCCCCGCCGGCTTCGGCCGTATAGGTGAAGTTGAGCATGGCCGCATCGGATCCCCGATTGGTCAGGGCCAACTCCGAAGTGAAGTGGGAGTTGTTCTTCCCCCTCGAGTCCAGCACCACCGGGACGAAGGTCGTCATAATGTCCATCTCGGTTGGACTGTCTCCCGGATTGAAACCGGCGCTGATGACCAGTTCGGCATTTGCGATAACTCCTGCGTTCGCCGGCGCTACCACAAGTTGGGCATAGCTGACTCTGCTCATGCCTGCCTCTTCATACTCGACAAAGCCTCCTTCCATCATGGGTGCATTCTCGACTGCCACAGCAACCAGATCTTTCATGATCTTTTTCACATTGGCGTCTTGGAGCACCCCCAGCAACTTGGAATCACGGTCCTCATTGCCTGCGTCGAAGAATATCAATATGAAATCTTCACTTTGACGGTTATTAACCAGCACAACGAAGTAGGTGGAGCCGTGCTTCCAGGGACCAGGGTCCATCCTGAAGACCGCCTTCAGGGCGTCAATGTTCACAGCCTCTCCACTCTCGAATTGCGCCCCCAACCATCCAATCGCCCCCTGGACGAAGGCTTTCAGGGTATCCCGGTCCACCACATCCCGGGCTGTAACAGCGGGCGCTTCCTGGGCCGAGATGGGGCCGACATCGGACAGCACACCCGCCATGACCAACACAAATCCCAATAGAACCACGCGAGTGATGGGTTTCATGGCAATTGCTCCTTGTTCTTTGTTGAACCGTACTGTGAGAATCAGGTAGTGAGTACCGATTAATTTATACGATGCGGTAGTTTCGTCAAGCAAATAAACCGCACGACGCTTCCAATCCTGAAGGGGAAGGCGCTGAGACTGTCCCTGGAACCAGGAAAGAACCCTGGCCGCCAATTTCACTGGCGCGCCGGCACATAAGCCCCGTCGCCGCTGCGCCGGCCGGGAGCCCCGCCGTCGTTGACCACCCCGTAGGCCAGGAAGGGGTTGTTGCCGGAAATCTGACGGACCCGAACGTAACCCTGGGTGGTTCCCTGGGTGTACTTGCTCAGGATGCCGTTGATCTGATGCCAGCGCCTGGCCGCCAGCCTGATGCCGTTGGCGTCTTCGGGCCTGACATTGTCCATGGTGACGGTCTCGAGCACATCGTCCAGAATCCCCTCGGGTAACACACTGGGTCAGAGGGGGCTCAGGCCGTCTATTTTAGGCACCTGATTGGCTCGGTGGACCGCTGCGCTCCGACATTGACCGCGCGAGCGGGAACCGATAGGATCAAAAATCCTGCCCGCGACAAGAGATATATTTGGCGGAGCGGAGCCCTCCGCCGTAATTGGCGAGCCGGAGGTTCGAAACCGGGAGTGGCATCGCCGGACTGGAGACACTGTATGCGAGAGTTGACCGTCATCGCCAGATTGCTGCCTGTTCTCCTCTGCGGCTGGCTGGGTGTAACAGTTCCGGCAGCCGAGGCGCAAAGGTTGAAATCCCTGCGGGTATACGCAGGATTCCTCGGCCAGAAACCCGACAATCTTCCATTGCAACTTCCCGTGCTCACTCTGAGCCCGAAGTACGACAGAGACACGACTTCCTACACGGCGAGCCTCCCCTATTCGGTACCCGGTGCCTCGCTGGTGGCAGAGGCGTCCGTCACCAGCAAGATTGTCGGGGTCGAAGGCAAGTCGGGTGACGGCAGCAAGCTGGATTTCTCGAGTTGGAGCTACAAACCCAGGTTCGGGGGCTCTGGCGCCGTCATCTCGTTCGACAGCCTGGAAGTGGGAGAAACCACTATTCGTTTAGCGGACCTTACCATTCGCTGCCGTGCGGCCCGGCGGTCGGGCATTGCCCTGTCCGGCCACTCTTCCGGTGGGGCAAAGCTGTCCGTCGGCAACAGAACCTACCTCAAAGACGTCAGCGCCGGCGAGAACGAGGGCACCTTCCTCAGCGCGACGCTGTCGGGACTCTCGTCCGGCGACAACGTTATTGAGATCGTGGTGACGGCCGAAGATGAGACCACGAAGGTTTACAGGCTGGTCGCCAATCATTCAGGAAGCCGGTAGCAAGGGGCGAAACTGCTTGCCGGGGCGGTGCTTCTGGCGAGGGCATGGCCAAGGCGCGCCCGAGCCCCTGGAAGACAGGAGATCCTCATGATTCGAGAGCATTCGGCCGGGTTCCGGCTAGTGACGTTGGCATTGGTCTGGGGTTGGAGCCTGGGCTGCGGTCCCGCCGGGGAGCAGGATTCCGGGATCGCTCCTTCCGACAAGAAGTTGGCGCTCCCGGAAGCGGAGGCTGTGCAACCGGTGGAGATCGTCCGCACCAACGACTACTCCGAAGGGGTGGTGATCGATCACGAGGGGAACATCTACTTCTCCCACGAGAAGGTGATTACGGTGGTAGCCCCCGACGGGAAGCATCGGGTCTGGGCGGAGACCGGGGAACCCAACGGCCACAAGATCTTGGCCGACGGCACCCACCTGGTGTGCGACGCCACCCATCACGCCGTGCTGCGTCTGGATTCCGAGGGAAACATGCTGGAACCGGCCTCCACCGAATGCGAGGGCAAGCCGCTAAAGGGACCCAACGACCTGAGCCTGGACCCGGAGGGGGGCTTCTACTTCACCGACCCGGAGGGCACGGGCGTGTCCAATCCCATCGGAACCGTCCACTACGTCGACCCGGAAGGCACCACCCACTTGGTGGCCGGAGGGTTGGCCTATCCCAATGGCATCGTGCTGACGCCCGATCGGAAGCGGCTGCTGGTCGCGGAAAGTCAGAAGAACCGCATCCTGCTTTACGAGGTGCTGTCGCCGGGGAAGGTGGGTCCGATGCAGGTGTTTGCCGATCTGCCCTCGAAAGAGGGAGAGCAGATCGACAACCAGCCCGACGGCATTTGCCTGGATGCCGCGGGAAACCTCTACGTGGCCCATTACGGGATGCGCCAGGTTCAGGTGCTGGACCCCGAGGGCAAGCTCATTCGACGCTATCCCGGCGGAAACCTCACCACCAGCAATTGCGCCTTCGGCGGTCCCGGGCTGGATCAGCTCTTCGTCACGGGAGGCACACCCGGCGCGCTGTTCCGACTGGATCTGGGCGTGCCCGGTCTGGATATTCGCCCCAAACGTAAAGAGAATTCCTCCGAAGGCTGAGCCGACCATGGACTTTCTGGGGGTCACACCCTTCCCGGCAATAAATGCCGCTGCCTGACGAATTATGAAAAGGGCTCATGGGACTGCCTGGCCGGCCAGGGCCCCGGTGCATCGCCCCTCTTCCACCGCCACTTGACCATTGACCACCACCCAGGGGATACCAACCGGAAACTGCACGGGGTCCTCATAGGTGGCGGTGTCGGTGACCGCGTCTGGGTCGAAGGCCACCAGGTCGCCGAAATATCCCGGCCGCAGGCGGCCGCGCCCGGTCAACCCGAAGCGGCGCGCCGGCCCGTCCGTCATCCGTTGGACCATCGTCTCCAGGCTCAGAGTCCGGTGGCGCCGCCTGAGCGGTCCCAGGAACCTGGGGAAGGCCCCGTAGCAGCGGGGGTGGGGCGCGCTTCCCAGGGGCGTGATGTCGCTGCAGGCCATGGCGTCGGGCCTGGCCAGCAACTCCAGGCAATCCCTGTCGATGGCCTGCCACAGTGCCCGGCTTGAGGGCGGTGCGTTGAGGTAGCCGACCTTCAATTCCTCCTCAAGCAGGAGGTCGCAGAGCGTTTGGGTGGGGGAAGTTTCCCTCCGACGGGCAGCCTCGGCCAGACTCTTCCCCTCCAGGTGAGGGTTCCGGGGCAGGTAGGAGAAGGTGATTGGCTCCAGCGGTGCGAACAGGCGGTTCTCCAGGTGGTCCCGAAAGGCGCGCCGGCATCCCGGGTGCGACAGCCGCTCCAGAATCGCATCGGGCCCGCCCTCCTGCATATCGCCGGGCAGAAAGCTTACGGCGATGCTACTCCCGCTGGGATAGGGATAGATGTCCATGGTGCAGTCCACCCCTTGGTCCTTGGCCCGATCGATAGGGGCCGTCAGTTCCTGGAGGCGCCCGGCGGTTTGCTCGGTCGTCCTGAGATGGGCGAAGTGAACCGACGCCCCCGACTGGCGGGCGATCTCCAGCCCCTCTTGAATCCCGCCGCCGCCGAAGGCGCGCCCGGGTGTTCCCACTCGCGGCTCGTTGACGTAGATGCCGCCGGCCTGGCGCACCACCCGGCACATCTCCACCAGTTCCCGGGAGTCCGCCCAGTATCCGGGATAGTAGGCGGCTCCGGTGGAGAACCCCACCGCGCCCTGCTCGATCCCCTGCCGCACCATCCGGCCGGCGGCCTGGAGTTTCTCTCCCCGTACCGGCAGGTCCCGGAAGCCCAGCAGTTCCAGCCGGAGCGCCCCGTGGGGAACCAGGTAGGCCACGTTTACGGCGACCTTACGGTGATAGTGCGCTCGAAAGGCGGCGATGCTGCTCATGTCCAGCTCGGGCGGGGGGTCTCCCAGGATCCCGCCCAGGTAGCGGGCATAGAGCCTGAAATTGGGCCCGGACAAGGGGGCCCAGGACATCCCGTCCAGGCCCACGATCTCGGTGGTGATGCCCTGGCGCAATCCGTAGGCGTGCTGGGGATCGTGGAGAAGCGCTCCCTCGGAGTGGGTGTGGGTGTCGATGAGTCCGGGAGCGACCGTGAGACCCTGCACTGGAATGATTCGCCGGGCTTGGGCCCGTGAGAGGTCTCCGATGGCTTGGATCTTCTCTCCGATGATGCCGACGTCGGCCGAGACGGCCGGGGTTCCCGTGCCGTCGAGGAGTTTTCCGCCGGTCAGGATGAGGTCGAAGGTCATGGCGCTGAGACACCTCTCCAGAGGGCTGGTTACGCCTCCAGGGGCGCCGGGTCCCGCCCGGCGGCCGGCTTCATGAGAGGTTGGTCGGGCCTGACGGCCAGCCAGCAGAGCGCGGCCGCCAACTGCGTGCCGGCAATGAGATAGAGCACCAGGTTCCAGTCGCCGCCGGTGCGTTCGATGTGTCCGATCAGGTAGCCCAGAGCGATGGGCATCAGCAGGGCCCCGGCGATTCCGGCCATGTTCATTACCGCCATCAGCAGGGCGCTGTAGCGGCCCGCGATGTCCATGGTGGCCGTCCAGGAGGGGGGACCGGAAAAGGAACCGGCCAGCGACCCCGCCGACAGCAACCCCACCAGTAGCGGAGCCGAGGTGGCCCCCAGCGCCGACAACGTCAGCAGGCCGGCGGCGCCGATGCCGAAGCAGGCCACCAGGCTGCGGCTGATCCGCTTGCTGCCGGTCCGGGCGAACAACCCGTCCACCAGCAGGCCGCCCGCCATCAACCCCGTCACCGCCGCCGCCAGAGGCCATACGGTGAACCATCCCGCCTGGGCGGGGGTGATTCCGTAGCTCTTCTCCAGGTAGGCGGGGAACCAGGTAACAAAGACCGCGTAGGCCGCCGCTCTCAGGAACTGCTGAGAGCAGATCCCCCATAGGCTGCGACTCCCGATCATGCCGGCCAGCAGCGTCGCCGGGACTTCGGGATTCGGGTTGGGCCGGAGATTCCCGGCGGCGGCCGATTGGGGCCGGCTCCGGCCGGAGTCGGGGTGGGACACCCCCGGTTGGCTGGGGAAGGGCGGTCGGGCGATCAGATCCCGCTCGGCCTCATTCACCCAGGGGTGCTGCCGGGGGTGGTTGCGGAAGTAGCAGTAGAAGATCACGGCCCAGGCCACACCGACCCAGGTGTAGAGGCCGAAGACTTCCCGCCAGGGCAAGCGCTGCATCAGGAAAGCCGTCAATCCCATGGTGACGATGCCCCCGATGGACATGGAGGTCTCCACGCTGGCGCTGCTGAAGCCGCGCCGCCGCTCGGGGAACCAGTCGTTGATGACCAGGGTTGCGATGGGCACCAGTCCGGCCTGGGCGGCGCCGAAGGCCACCCGCGAGACCAGCATCGGAAAGTAGGAATACACCCTGGCCGACCAGAGGTTGAAGAGCGACCAGAGCAGGCTGATGAGGGAAAAGGCCCACCTGGGTCCCAGGCGGGTCCCCAGCCAGCCTCCCGGGACCTGAAAGGCCAGGTAGCCCACCATGAAGGCGCTCAGTATCCAGCCCATCTGCTCGGTGGTGAACTGGAGCTCCTTCTGGATGGTGGTGTTGGCGACGGCGATGCAGTGACGGGTGAGGTAGGCGCTGGCGGCCGCCAGGGCCAGCAACCCCAGCACGCCGTGGCGCACGCCGCTTGGCCTCGCTGGCCTGGCGGCGGGTTGGGAATCGGCCTGGATAGCCATGGGTCGGGCGCGCCTCAAGGATTCGGTGCAGAGACTAAAGCAATCCACCGGGACTGGCAAGACCGGGTGGGCGCAGGCAAGGCCGCCATCGCCGCCTGTGTTGCTGCTCGTCACTCACGGGACGCCGCGTTGGCCCCCCTCCGGCTCGACTTCGGGCTTCGCCCTTGTCTCGCCGACTCCCCCTCAAGGGGGGAGTGATACTTGAGGCTTGCACATGGCTTCTTGCCCGATTCCCGGGCAGGATGTAAACCATGATTGCGGTTTAATGTTTGGACAATGCCCCCCCGGGAGCGCGGGCGTCCCGCCCGCATCCTTATTCCTGCAATCAGCCCGCGGTCCATGGCCCTCCCCTACAGGGAGAGCACCACAAGCCGAGCCGAATGGCGAAGGCTGATGCGGCCGGGGGGCACGCCGGGGTGCCAGGCTGTTTTCCGTACACCTGAAATAGGACAATACCGTGGCAGGTTCCAACAAAACGCCAGCCGGTCCTCAACCCCGGAATAGCCGGCTTCCCCTGCCGTCACAACCGCAGTGCTATACTCCGTCTACTTTTCCACTTGAGGGTGAAACATGATCGATACTGCTGCTGATTGCTCGGAAGGCCGTCTGCAGGGCCTGAATGCCGTGGTCACCGGCGCCGCCCAAGGGCTGGGTCTGGCCATCGCCGAGGAGCTGGGCCGGCGGGGCGCCCGCGTGACCCTGGCCGACGTGCAAGCGGAGAAGGTCCGGAAAGCGGCTGCCGGGCTGGGGGAGAAAGGACTGCGGGTGGAAGCTGCCACCCTGGACATCACCGACAGCCGGGCCGTCAGGGAGTTTTTCGAGGCCTTTGTGGGCAACCGGGAGCGGATCGACATCCTGGTCAACAACGCCGGCTCACGCCAATCGGTCAGGGAGGTTGCCGAGTTGGGTGACCAGGAGTGGGACCGGGTGCTGGGGGTGACTCTGACGGGGACCTTCTACTGTTGCCGGGCGGCCGCGGTCGCCATGCAGCAGCAGGAGTCGGGGGTCATCGTCAACATGGCTTCGGTCAACGGGCAGAGCCCGGCCGCCCTGGTGGCGGCCTACAATGCCGCCAAGGCGGGCGTGATCAGCCTGACCCGGACGCTGGCCCTGGAGTTGGCCCCCTACGGGGTGCGGGTCAACGCCGTGAGCCCCGGACCCGTCTACACCGACTTCAACCGGCAGAATATGGCGGAACGGGCCCTGAGCCTGAAGGTCTCGCAGCAGGAGATAATCCAGCGGGTCGCCAAGTCGATTCCCCTGGGGCGCTGGGGAGAACCCCATGAGATCGCTCAGGGAGTGGCTTTTCTCTGTAGTCCGGCGGCCAGCTGGATCACGGGAGAAGTCCTCAGGGTCAGCGGCGGCCTGGAAGGGGTTTCAGCCACTCCCCCCAAGAAAGCCAAGGGGGCGCCGGCAACCGGCAACTCCGGCTGAGGCGGGCTGCCGTCCCGGCGGTCGGATCGTTCAGAGGAAAAACAGCCGATCGTTATCGTTTCGGAAATGAAGACGAACCACGAATAAACACGAATACACACGAATCCAGGTGGAATCAATCGACCAACAAGCGGCATCAAAATGCTTCTGCAACATTGTCACCTTGGGATGACTTCGTGTCCGCCGTAAATCACCCCTCGATATCGGTGGTCACACCCCCAATCAACACCTCATCAATCAATTGGTTTGTTTCAGGCAAACCGACTGGCCCGTCCATGAATTCGGCTCATTGGGTGGACACTTCCGCCTGGGCGAACATGCCGGCGGTGGTCTCGATGGGCGGCCAGGGAATCGAGGCGGTCACCTCGATCAGGCAGGGCCCTGGCTGTCGCAGCGCCTCCGAGATGTTCCGGGACAGTTCCTCCAGGCGCTCCACCCGCAGGGCAGCGGCTCCAAAGGCTTTGGCCAGGGCCGTGAAATCGGGGCCGACCAGGTCGGCCGCATGGGTGCGGCCATAGCGGGCCATTTGCTGAGGTCGCAGCACCCCGTAGCCCTTGTCGTTGAAGACAATCATCACAAGCGGCAGTCCACACTCGACCGCCGTGGCCAACTCCTGGCAGTTGAAGAGAAATCCTCCATCCCCCGACAGCAGCACCACCGGACGTTGGGGCTGAGCGAGCCTGGCCCCGATGGCCGCGGGCAGTCCGAACCCCAGGGTGCAGAATCCCCAGGGGCTGTGGAAGCCGGCCGGTTGGTAGACCTCCAGCAGATGGTGGCACCAGGTGGCGGCCGCGGTCAGGTCGCAGACCAGGATGCTTTCCCGGGGAAGCGCCGCTCTCAGACACTCCACCAGCTCCACCGCCGCCGGCGCCCGTTGCCGGCATTCGCTCCGGATCCGTCCGCGAAGTTCCTTGACCTCACGCACGCGGTCCGGAGAGGGCGCCGCCTCGCCTCGGCACAGCTCCAGGCAACCTTCCAGCGCCGGCCTGGCGTGGCCGACCACGGCTGCGCTCACCCCGTAGTTGCGGCCGATCTCGGCTGGGTCGATGTCGATGTGAACCAACTGCTCCGGCAGCTTCAGGCGCCAGCGTTCGGTTTCGATCTCCTTGAACCGGGTTCCCACTGCCAGCATCAGGTCGCAGGTCCGGAGGTAGGCCCGGCCGGCCGGATGGAGCAGGGTGTTGCCGGCGGAGAGGGGATGGTCTTCGGGAATGGACCCCTTGCCCAGGGTGGTGGTGAAAACCGGCGATTGCAGGCGTTCCGCCAAGCGGGTCAGAGCGTCCGAGGCGCCGGCCCGAATGACGCCGTTCCCGGCCCAGATGACCGGCCGGCGAGCCTTTTCCAGCAACCGGCAGGCCCTGGAGAGTTCCTCCGGCTCGGGTTGCTCCAACTCCATCTCCAGGGGCGCGGGGAGGGAGGGCTGACCGGCAGAGTCCAGCACGTCGCAGGGGATCTCCAAGGCCGCCGGCCGCGGCCGCCCCGAACCCAACTGAGCAAAGGCGTCTCGAACCAGCCAGGGTATGGCCTCCACCGTTGTGGCCGTCTGCCACCACTTGGTGACCGCCTGGAAACCTCCCGACTGGCCGGAGCACTCGTGCAGCAGGCCCTTTTCCCGGCCCAGGAACTCGGTCTGGATCTGGCTGGCGATGCACAGGACCGGGGAGGAGTCGCTGTAGGCGGTGCCCAGCGGGGTCAGGGTGTTGAGCGCCGCCGGTCCGGTGGTGCTGAGGCAGACGCCTACGTTGCCACTGGTCCGGGCGTACCCGTCGGCCATGAAGGCCGCCCCCTGTTCGTGCCGGGCGCTGATGTGCCGGATGGGGCTGTCCAGCAGGGCGTCGTAAACCGCCAGGTTGTGGGTGCCGGGGATGCCGAAGACGGTGGTGACACCGTGGGCTTCCAGGGACCGAACCAGCGCTTGACCACCGGTCATGGGAAACTCCTTTGCAGAGGTTTGCTTTCGCCGCCGGGGCGGCTTTACACGGTGGGCCGGCCGGCGCGGAACCGGGCATTATATCCTACCGCACGCGGTCCGCCGGAATGAGGCTCAGGCAAGCCGGGCACTCGCCCTTCCGTGCGGATCATACGAGAGTGAATCAATCGGAAATCGACAATCCCTTCGTGACCTTGGTATCCCGTCGCGGTTAACCTCAACGCCTTAGTGCCCCTTCGTCGTTCTTCGTGGCCCTTCGTGGATCACTCTTTTCCTTTTGTCTTTTTTCGGTTGTTTCAGGCATGCCGGGCCGCCGACGACGGGGCGGATCATACGAGGAAGAAACTGCCGATCGTTTTCAAAGACGAACCACGAATGGACACGAATAGGGATGGACCCCCTTCAATGACCAACCGCGCCCGAATGTATCTGCGATATCGTGACCTTGATATCCCGACGTCATGGGAGGGAGCCACCCGGGAGCGCGGGCGTCCCGCCCGCAACCTTATTCGTGCAAGCAGCCTGCGATCCAGGGGCATTCCCTCGAACAGTGCACCAAACCGGCCATTGCAGGGTTCGCTACTATGGTGCCAAGTCCTATGCGGGCGAGACGCCCGCGCTCCCGGGTGGGCGTTCTCCCATTCACTCTTGCTCCTCAAGAGAGCGTGTCGGGTTGCCGGGCCGCAGCCCTGCCGTGCAGATCATGCGAGAGAGCCTCTTGCAATATTGGCAGTGGGACAGGTCATTTTGCCGGCAATCGTGATGTTCTGCCTATTTCAATAGTCGGGTGCGACGCGTCGGCTTGTGCTTCACTTGGGCTCACCGGCATTTGCTGCCGCCGCCTACGCGGCTCGACACCCATAGGCGACGTTTCCCATGGGCTGACGCCCACGGCTAAGTGCTGCCGCGGCTTCGCCGCTCTCAAGGAAGCCGGCTAAAGCAGCATATTCTCAGGCAAGTCCGGCCCCCGCCTTGCCGGGCGGATCATACGAGAGTGAAACAATCAGAAATCGACCATTCCTTCGCGAGCGTGGTATCCCGTCGCGGTCAACCTCAATGCCTTAGTGGCCCTTCGTCGTCCTTCGTGTCCCTTCGTGGATAACTCTTTTTCTTTGTCTTTTTTCGGTTGTTTCAGGCAAGCGACGCCCCTGCCCCCCACGACGGGGCAGATCATCCGAGTGGGAAACAAATTGTGTTTCAAGAAAAATGTCTCCAAGTCTCATGGTTTCAATCGGTTCCACGGTCTGAGGCGGCCTGGGAGCCAGAGGTTGTTTCAGGCAAGGGCGGCCGCTGTTCGGTTCACCCCCGTTGCGGTATACTCTGGCGGCCGCGGGCCGGAGTTTCCGGTTCAGCCTGTAGCGGGAGATGCATGGAGGACCGAGAGGTGAATCGGGTAACCGGAGAACGGCCTCTGAGGGCACACGGAATGGCGATGGGCGACGGGCTCCAATCGATGGTTGACCGGCTGGTCCGCAAGTATGGGAACCGGGGCCGGGAGGCAACCCGCAACCTGGAGTATTGGCTTTCGGGCCGGGTTCCCTTTGCGGAGCCCGAAATGCTCCGGCGACACCTCCAGGCCGGGCAGGTGGACCTGCTCTTCGACGCCTTCTGGCAGGTGCTTCCCTTCGGGACCGGCGGCCGCAGGGGTCGGGTTGGATACGGGGCCAACCGGCTCAATCCCGCCACCGTGGCCATGACCGTTCAGGGTCATTGCCACTACCTGCGGGCCGCCTTTCCGGGCCGCCGCGACCTGACGGTGGTGGTCGCCAACGATGTTCGGGTCTTCAAGGACCTGGCCGGAACCTACCGCTTTCTGGGAGACAGTCACCCGTTGCTGGGAACCTCCTCGCGTTCGCTGGGGCGGCTGGCTTGCGAGATCTATGCCGGCAACGGCATCACGGCCTATTTCGCTCAGCCGCGGCTCGCGGACGCGGTAATCAGCACTCCCGAGCTGTCCTTCGTCATCGGTCGGCTGGGCGCCGCCGGGGGAATCAATCTCTCGGCCTCCCACAACCCTCCCGACGACAACGGGATCAAGGTCTATGACGCCTTCGGCAGCCAGCCGGTGGCGCCGGAGGACCAGGCCCTGATGGACGCCATGCGGGAGGCCACCGCCATCCGGAGCCAACCCTTCGCCGAGGCGCTTGCCGATGGCTTGGTTCGGCCCATCCCCGAGGAGCTCCACCAGGACTATCTGGCTGCTTACCTGGAACTGTATGGAGATACCTTCACCCCCCGTCGCGATCTGCCCGTGGTCTACACACCCCTCTGCGGCTGCGGATTGAAGACGGTGGGCGACCTGCTGGGCCGGCTGAACTTTCCGGTTCGGACCCCACCTCATCAGGATGCCGACGGTTCCTTTTCGGTCATTCCCTTCAAGGCACCCAATCCTGAAGTACCGCAGGCCACCGCACCTGCCAGGGATTTCGCCGACGAGATCGGCTCCGGCCTGGTCCTTTCCAGCGATCCCGACGCCGACCGGGTCGGACTGGAGGTCAGGCAGGCCGACGGCTCCTGGGCACACCTGGACGGGAACCAGATTGCCGCCATTCTGGGATATTTCCTGATGCTGGACCCCGAGGGCCCCCGCAGGAAGGGCCTGGTGGTGGAGACCCTGGTGACCACTCGGATCCTGGGCAGAATCGTGGAGAAGGCCGGCGGTTCGCAGATCATCGACGACCTGCTGGTCGGCTTCAAATATGTCGCCGACGTGCTCAAGTCCCTGGAGCGGACCGGGAGGTACGGGCAGGTGGTTGCCAGGCCGGGGGATCTGGTGCTGGCCGCCGAGGAGAGCCACGGCGTAATCATGATCCCCACCATTCGGGACAAGGATGCCGCCCCGGCCTGCATGATGCTGGCGGCCCTTTACCAGAGGCTGCGGCCGCAGGGGCGCACCCTTCTGGACTACTACGTCGGGATCCTGGAACAGCTGGGCGGCTATGCCGACGTGGGCCGCTCCATCGCCATGGCCGGGGCCGGGGGCGTGTCCAGGAGAGATCGGCTGATGGCCTCACTGAGAGACGCGCCCCCGCGGACCCTGGCGGGCCACCCGGTGCGTCACATCCTGGATTACTGGGATCAGGAAAGGTTCGGGCCTTTCCTCAGCGAGTCCGACAAGCTTCCCAGAAACGTGATCCGGATGTTCCTGGACGACTTCGTGGTCACGGTCCGCCCTTCCGGGACCGAGGCCAAGCTGAAGTTCTACTGCCAGCTTGCACCGCGGGGACTCTCCTCCCTGCGGGGGATGGATCTGTTGACCGAGGTGAGCCGCCAAGCCGAGAGCCTGGCCCGCCAGGTCTACCGGGAACTCCTGGCCCGCCTGGATCTGCAACTGGACTCGGCCGGCCTGCTGCTGCCCGACATCGTGGACGTGGATCGCAAACGGGAGTTCGAGCAATCCATCCAGCCGCAACTGCATGCGGCTCTGGCGAAGCCCGGCAAGGGCAGCCTGCAGGAGCTTCTGGACTGGTTGCGACGCCAGGCTTCCGCCATGACCCCCGGAGCCGATCCCCTGCCTGCTCTCAAGGCTCCCATCGCCTTTCTCTGCGATGGGTGGAAAGCCGAGCTGGCAGCCAACCCGGTCTTCGGCGAACTGGATCGTTGGGCGCGGCAGTGACTTGGCCGGAAGCTGTCCGGAACACGGCAGCCGCCCTCCCCCATGGAAACGTTATGCATCAGTGGCCTCTCTGCTTGAACACCAGCACCATTCGGCCCGCGGGCCTGTTGGAGAAAATCGACATCGCGGCCCGGACCGGCTACGCGGCCATCGAGCTCTGGACCGAGGAGCTGACCCGATTCGAGCAGTCGGGGCGGTCCTTGGCCGAGCTGAGCCGGATCCTGGAGGACTCGGGCCTGGCGGTGGCCAGCGTCATTACCCTTTCGGACTGGATGCAGAGCCGCGGGTTTCACAAGGAAGCCGCCTACCGGGAGGCTCGCAGGCGGCTGGGGCAGGCGGCAGCCGTGGGCGCCGCCCACATGGTGGCCTCGCCGGTTCCCGACGCTGCTCACCTGGATATCCCACTGGCGGCGGCGCGTTACCGCGAGCTGCTGGAAGCGGGCGAAGCCTTCGGGGTGCGGCCGGCCATGGAGTTTCTGGGTTTCCAGCACAATGTCTTTCAACTGGAACAGGCCCTGGCCGTGGTGCGGCAGGCCGACCACCCCCACGGCTGCCTGGTGCTGGATCCCTTTCACCTCTTCCGGGGCGGTTCCGGCTTCGGCGGCTTGACGGACCTGTCAGCCGCCGCAATCGCCGTGTGTCACTTCAACGACGCTCCTGCCTCCCCTCCCCGGTTCGAACAGACCGACGCCGACCGGGTTTATCCCGGAGACGGCATTCTCCCGCTCGAGGCCTTCCTGAGAGATCTGGATGGCATCGGCTATGAGGGCTTTCTCTCCCTGGAGCTCTTCAATCCTCGATACTGGACGCGGGACCCGGCGGAAGTGGCCGCAACCGGGAGGGAAAAGACCGAGGCAGTCATCCGCTCGGCCGGGGAAGCCGGCCCCGACCCCGAGACGGCTCCATCATGATTTGCATTCAACAGGTATCCAAGACGTTCGACCAGGGGCGGAGCTTCGCCGTGCAGGAGGTTGACCTGGAGGTTGGAGCCGGTGAATTTGTGGTGCTGCTGGGCGAATCGGGCTGCGGCAAAACCACCCTGCTCAAGATGATCAACCGCCTGGTGGAGCCCAGCCGGGGCCGGATTCTGGTGGAGGAGCGGGACGTCTGCCGGGTCAATCCGGTCGTGCTGCGCCGGGGGATCGGATACGTCTTTCAAGGCGTCGGCCTGTTTCCCCACATGACCGTGGCCGAGAACGTGGCGGTGGTGCCGAGGCTGCTCAACTGGGAACCGTCCGCCTGCCGGGACCGGGTGGATGAACTGCTGCGCCTGACCGGGCTCTCTCCCCGGACTCATCGCGACCGCAAGCCCCACGAGCTTTCGGGGGGACAGCGCCAGAGGGTGGGGCTGGCGCGGGCGCTGGCGGCCCGACCCAGGATCATGCTGATGGACGAGCCCTTCGGCGCCCTGGACCCCATGACCCGCGACGGTCTGCAACGGGAGTTCAAACGCCTGCAGCAGACCCTGAACCTGACGGTGGTCATGGTCACCCACGACATGACCGAGGCCCTGCTGCTGGCCGATCGCATCGCCGTGATGAAGCGGGGCATTCTGGTGGGAACGGGTTCCCCCGGCCAGGTCCTGCGCAGCCCGAGCCACCCCTATATCGCCGCCCTGATGGAGACCCCCAGGCGCCAGGCCGACCAGGTGGAATCCATCCTGCGCTCCGGGGGGGAGGGGAAATGACCGAGACCGCTTTGGCGGAACAGTTGCGGCTTCTCCCCGAATACCTGGGGCACCACCTTAGCCTGACCCTGGTGGCCTTGTTCAGCGGGATCGCCGTGTGCCTGCCCCTGGCCGTTCTGGTGACCCGGGTGAAACCGCTGCAATGGCCGGTGCTCACGGTCGCCAGCGTGGCCCAGACCATCCCCGGGCTGGCCCTGCTGGCCCTCATGGTTCCCCTGCTGGGTCAGATCGGCTTCCTGCCGGCCTTCATCGCCCTGCTGCTCTACAGCATGCTGCCGATCCTGCGCAACACCGTCACCGGCATCCTGGGGGTGGCCCCCGACATCCTGGAAGCCGCCGAGGGTCTGGGCATGACCTCTGGCCAGAGACTCTTCCGGGTGGAGCTTCCGCTGGCGGCTCCGGTAATTATCGCCGGCATCCGCACGGCCACCGTCTGGGTGGTGGGGTCGGCCACCCTTTCCACTCCGGTCGGCGCCACCAGCCTGGGCAACTACATCTTCAGCGGTCTGCAGACCCAGAACTCAACCGCGGTCCTGGTCGGCTGCGCGGCCGCGGCGGTCCTGGCGATCGCGCTGGACCAGCTCATTCGCCTGGGGGAACTGGCCGTGGCCGGACGCAGCCGGACCAAGGGTTGGTTGGCCGGGGCAGGCCTGCTGTTCATCCTGCTCTCGACTCTGATCCTGCAGATTCCCACCGCGAAGGGATCGGCCGTGGTGGTGGTCGGCGCCAAACCCTTTACCGAGCAGTACGTTCTGGCGGAGGCCCTGACCCAAAGGCTGACTCAAGCCGGGCTGCAGGTCGAGAACCGATCCAGCATGGGCTCCATGATCCTGTTCGACGCCCTGACCGCCGGCCACGTCGATTGCTACGTGGATTACTCGGGAACGATCTGGGCCAATGTCATGAAGCGCCAGGATCTGCCTCCACGGGCGGATCTGCTGGAAGAGATGAAGGACTGGCTCCAGCGGGAACACCAGGTTCTGGTCCTGGGGGCGCTGGGGTTCGAGAACAACTATGGTCTGGCAGTCGCCAGACACAAGGCGGAGGCTTTGAAGCTTGCCTCGATACAGGACCTGACCAGGCACGCCCCTCAGATGACCATCGGGTCCGACTTCGAGTTTTTTGTCCGGCCGGAATGGACAGCGCTACGAGAGGCTTACCGTCTCGACTTCAGAGAGAAGCGGACCTTCGATCCCAGTCTCATGTACGCCGCCGCTCGCGAGGGGGTGGTGGATGTCATCTCCGCCTATACCACCGACGGCCGCATCATCGAGTACGACCTGGCGGTTCTGACCGATCCGCTGCAGGCGCTGCCGCCCTATGACGCCGTGCTGGTGCTTTCCCCGGCGGCGGCCCGGCGCACTGAGCTGGTCAGCGCGCTGGAGGTTTTTGACGGGATTATCGATGACGGGACCATGAGAGCGGCCAACAAGCGGGTCGACGTGGACGGGGAGTCTCCCGCCCAGGCCGCCCGCTTTCTCCTCGAGGCCGTCGGGCTATCGTCCCCTGCCCAAGGCCGCGAGAGGAGCGATTCCTGAGTAGCCGGCGCCGCCGTGCACGACGTGACGGATCAAGCAGGGTGAAACAGGGGTGCTCCGATTGAGTGGAGAGTGAAGAGTGGAGAGTTGTCAGCCGGGGGTTTCGGGAACAGGCAAGCGCCGGGTGACCTGACTGACCTGAAACAAAAGAAAAAGAGTTATCCACGAAGGGCCACGAAGAACGACGAAGGGCCACTAAGGCATTGTCAAATCGGGATTCAAGGCGACCAACCAGCCAGTTCGTTTGCGCCGACTCTCCCTTGAAGGGCAATCGTGACGAAAGCGGCCCACCCGCATCCTCTCCCTTGGGTTGTCGCTCAGTTTCCCTGCGATAGCGTACCCGTCCACCCTGCCGGCGGGAACGGCATGGGCCCGGCCCAAGCAGAGCCCGGGCGTCTTTGCCGGTCGATCCGGGTCGAGGAGATGGGCCAGGCTGTGCCAGTGTTGTGCGGGCGGGACGCCCGCGCTCCCGGGTGGGCATCCTCCCACTCGCTGAAGGGGTAGGCGTATGAGGTCATCCACGAGCTTGGGAGCGGGTTTTTGGGAATCGTTGTTCGAGAAAAGGTGGTCGGACTCAAGGGGGTGAACCTCTCGTCCCGGAGCCTCCAGACCAGACCATCAACCAATAATCCTGTTAATCCCGTCCATCGATGTTGATCAAAATTCTACCTGTATTTCCGCTCCCGGGAGACACCGGCGTGAGAACCTTCGAATTGCACAGTGCAGTCCTGATCCGGCGGATTCCGGAGGAGATTTTTCCCTTGTTCGCCGACGCGCGTAACCTGGATCTGCTCACCCCGCCCTGGCTGCACTTTCGAATCCTCGATCCCGCACCCATCGCCATTGAACAAGGCACGGAAATCGACTACCGCCTCCGGCTCCGGGGGATTCCCCTGCGTTGGCGGAGCCGTATCACGGCCTGGAATCCCCCCAATATATTTGTGGACGAGCAGGTCCGCGGCCCCTATCGCCGCTGGATCCACCAGCACCGCTTCCGCCCGGTGGAAGGCGGCACGCTGGTCGAGGATCATGTGCGGTATGCGGTCTGGGGCGGCCGGCTGGTCGACCGATGGTTGGTGGCGCCGGATCTGTCCCGGATCTTCCGCTATCGCGGGAAACGGCTGCTTGAGCGCTTTCCGGATTCGAAAGGAACCCCTTGCAAGCAATAAGGCAGCAACTGAAATTACCTTTGGTCGAAGCCGCAGAACCGAGAATGCGTTCGGTCGAATCCGGAGGACGGATACTGGTTACGGGTGCTACCGGGTACATCGGCGGCCGGCTGCTGGCGCGACTTGAGGAGCAATCCCGATCGGTTCGCTGCCTGGCGCGGCATCCTGAGTTTCTTCGGGGCCGAGTCGGCCACGGTACCGAGGTGGTCAGGGGGGACCTGACGCGGCCGGGGACGCTTCCGGCCGCCATGCGACGCGTCTCGACGGCTTACTACCTGGTCCATTCCATGGCGTTGGAGGACAGCTTTGCCGAAGCGGACCGGCTCGCCGCCAGAGCCTTTGCGGAGGCGGCCCGCAGCGCAGGGGTGGGGCGGATTGTTTACCTGGGAGGACTGGGCGGCCAGGAAAATCTTTCCAGCCACCTGGCCAGCCGTCAGGAGGTGGGCCGAATCCTCAGGCACTCCGGCGTCCCCACGCTGGAGTTTCGCGCCTCCATCATCATCGGATCGGGAAGCCTGTCGTTTGAGATGATTCGCGCCCTGGTGGACCGGCTGCCGGTGATGATCACCCCGCGATGGGTGCGAACGCTGTCTCAGCCAATCGCCGTCGAGGATGTGATCGCATACCTGGTAGCTGCTCTGGAGCTTCCCAGTGCCGAGAGCCGCGTCTTCGAGATCGGCGGGCGGGACCGGGCTTCCTACAGCGACATCATGAGGGAATACGCCAGGCAGCGCAGACTCCGCCGTATGATGATCCCGTTTCCCCTTCTGTCCCCACGGCTGTCAGGCCTATGGCTCGGCTTGGTCACCCCGGTCTATGCCCGTGTGGGCCGCAAGCTGGTCGACAGCCTCAGAAACGAGACGGTCGTCAAGAAGCCGGAGGCGCTCGACAGGTTCGACATTCGGCCGCGCACGCTCCGGGAATCGATCGCTCGCGCCCTGGTGAATGAAGATCATCAATTCGCCCAGACCCGCTGGTCCGACGCCCTCTCCTCGTCGGGGTCGGTCAGGGGAACGGCCGGCGTTCGCTACGGTGCGCGTCTGGTCGACTCCCGGGCGCAAAGGGTGGAAGCCGGCAGCGGCGCCGCCTTCGCGCCGATCCGCAAGATCGGCGGGGAGACGGGATGGTACGCCTGCAACTGGCTCTGGAGGCTGCGGGGGTGGCTGGATCTGATGGCCGGCGGACCGGGCCTGCGGCGTGGCCGCAAGGATCCGGAGCGTCCGGTAGTGGGGGAGACCATCGACTTCTGGCGCGTCGAGGTCTACGAGCCCGATCGGCTGCTGCGCCTGTACGCGGAAATGCGGCTTCCGGGTCGAGCCTGGCTGCAGTTCGAGGTCGAGCGCTCCGGATCCGGATGCGTCATCCGCCAGACGGCGGAGTTCGAGCCCCTGGGGCTGGCGGGGCTGGCCTACTGGTACGGTCTCTATCCGCTCCACCGGCTGATCTTCGAGCGCATGCTCAGGCGGATCGCCCAGTTCGCAACCGGCCGGGCGACAGCGGCGCCACGCCGCAGGGAGGGTTGACCGATGCGGTCTCTGGGTGTTCTGGTTTCACTGCTTGTGCTGTGCTTGGGAGCCGGCTATCTGGGGTCGCTGGCGACGGCGCAATCGGTTCGCGAATGGTATCCCGGGCTCATCAAGCCACCCGGGACTCCGCCGGACAGCGTCTTCGGTCCCGTCTGGACCGCCCTCTTTTTGCTGATGGCGGTGGCGGCCTGGCAGGTCTGGACCCGGTCGGGGTTCGAGGGAGCCCGGCTGGCCTTTGTGCTGTTCGGGCTGCAGTTGCTGCTGAACATCGCCTGGTCTTTCCTCTTCTTCGGCTTGCGCCAGCCAGGCGCCGCCCTGGTTGAGATCCTTTTCCTCTGGGTGGCAATCCTGGTCACATTTCTGGCTTTCAAATCCCACAGCCTGGTGGCGGCTCTACTCCTGCTGCCCTACCTCGCCTGGGTGGGGTACGCTACTTACCTGAACTACGGCATCTGGCGATTGAACCCCTGAAGCCGGATTACTTGAGAGCGGCGAAGCCGCGGCAGCACTTAGCCGTGGGCGTAAGCCCATGGATTGGTTTAGCTCCATCCCCCGAGCCGCGTAGGCGGCGACAGCATTCCGCTCGACCAGCGAATCAACGATGACATGTGGCCGGTTGTGGCCGGTCCCGGCAACGATCCCGCTGCGGAATGTTGCAAACGCCCAACTCTTCAATCCGTTTATTGGTGTTTATTCGTGTCCATTCGTGGTTCGTCTTTCCCCTTCGTGGATGTCTTTTTTTGGATTTGGTTCCCCTTTGGCAGATCCCTCTTGAGCCTCCTGCAGCCCTTAGTGGTCCTTCGTGTAACTTCATGGATGACTCTTTTTCCGTCCCTCGACCGTGGATGGGTTGTGTGGTAGGCTGATCTGCCGTTTTGCGGTTGCCGGAAATGTGTCGGCAAGGGCCGGTTGCAGGCTCGGCCATGCAGCACGTCGCCGGGCGTAGCTCGCGCCCGCGGCAAGAGTTCGCCGCGTTTACTGCCGCGCCTGCGACGGGCCGGCCGGTAGCCCATCGATAACCGTCAGACGTTATCCCCTTCCATGAATAGATCCGAGCTGTCGAGCGCGTTCCAGACGGTCAGGCAGACCACCCGGGATCTCTGCCAACCCCTCTGCACCGAGGACTACGTGATTCAGTCCATGCCGGACGTCAGTCCTCCCAAGTGGCACCTGGGTCACACCACCTGGTTCTTCGAGCGCATGATCCTGGAAGAATTTGCCGACAACTATCGGGCCTGTCATCCTCGCTATTACTTCGTCTTCAATTCTTACTACCAGAGCTTTGGACAGCGCGTGGCCCGGGACATTCGAGGGACTTTGTCCCGGCCGACGGTGCAGGAGGTCTATGCCTACCGCGCCGAGGTCGACGAGAAGGTGGTGGGCTTGATCGGTGGGCTGGAGCAGGGTCGTTATGCCGAGTTCTCGGGCCTGGTGGAGCTGGGGTTGCACCACGAGCAGCAGCATCAGGAGCTGCTGGTCACCGACGTCAAGCACATCCTGGCGAGCAATCCCTTGAGGCCGACCTATCGGGCCTGTGACGGGGATGGAACCCGACGCGCCATTGAGCCCTCCCCGCCAGCATTTCACGAGTTCGAAGCCGGGATGTTCGAGATGGGGGCTCCCGACCGGGGATTCGCCTGGGACAACGAGCGGCCCCGTCACAAGACTTGGCTTTCCGACTACGGGTTGAAGGATCGCCCCGTGACGTGCGGGGAGTATCTCGATTTCATGAAGGACGGCGGGTACCGGGAACCCTTGCTGTGGCTCTCCGATGGTTGGGACGCCGTCATCGAGAACGGATGGCGGTCTCCCCTCTATTGGGACCGGCGTGACGGCGATTGGGAGATCGTCACCCTCAGAGGATCCCGTCCCCTGGACCCGGCAGAGCCGGTAGCCCACATCAGCTTCTATGAAGCGGACGCCTATGCCCGTTGGGAGAACAGGCGCTTGCCGACCGAGGCGGAATGGGAAAGGGCCGCCCGGCAGCAGGGGAATCCGCTGCAGGGCAACTTTCTGGAGAACGGCCGCTTCCATCCGGCGCCCGGGGGGTGCGGGTCCCGAGGGGAGCAGCCCGGCGTGCGCCAACTGTTCGGGGACGTCTGGGAATGGACGGGAAGCGCCTATCTGCCCTATCCCGGATACCGGCAGGACCACGGCCCGCTCGGCGAGTACAACGGAAAGTTCATGAGCAACCGGATGGTTCTCAGAGGCGGATCCTGCGCCACGCCCAAGAGCCACATCCGCCCAAGCTACCGCAACTTCTTTCAGTGCGACAAGCGCTGGCAGTTCACGGGCATTCGACTGGCGAAGGACCTGGGTTGAGGGAGACGACCGTGCCGGCGACTTGGTGAGAAATGCGTGCTAACGTCAAAATCCTGGGGGCGGGAGACTGCGCCGACTCCTTCGATGAGAGGGACGCCTTTGCCCTGGACGTCCTGGCGGGCTTGTCCGCGGCCCACAAGTCGATTCCTTCCAAGTATTTCTATGATGAACAGGGCAGCGAGCTGTTTCGCCGGATCACCCGGCTGCCGGAGTACTACCTGACCGGATGTGAGCTGGAGATTCTCGAGGGCCAGTGGGACAGAATTGCCGCCCTTGTGGCCGGGAAGCCCTTCAACCTGGTGGAGCTCGGCCCCGGCTTCAGCCGGAAGACCACTCTATTCCTGGAACGATTCCTGAAGTCCGGGCTGGACTATCAGTACGTGCCCATCGACATCTCGGCATCGTCCATGGGTGCGCTGGTCGGCGAGCTCGCTGACCTGTTTCCCGACTTGAAGACCCACGGCCTGGTGGGGGATTACTTCCACGGCCTGAAGTGGTTGAACCATCGCTTCCGGCGGCGAAACCTGGTGCTGTTTCTGGGATCCTCCATCGGCAACTTCACCCGGGCGGAGTCTTGTTCCTTTCTGCGCAGCGCCTGGAAGTGCCTGAACCACGACGATCTGGTCCTGATGGGCTTTGACCTCAAGAAGGACATCGACGTCCTGCTACGGGCCTACAACGACTCGTTGGGGTTGACCAGCCGGTTCAACCTGAATCTGCTGGAGCGCATCAACCGCGAGCTGGGCGGCTGTTTCGATGTGGAGAAGTTTCGCCATTTCGGCAGCTACGATGTCTCCTCCAGCTCCATGGAAAGCTACCTGGTCAGCCAGGAGAGGCAGTCGGTCTTCATCGAGCAGATCGGCCGCTCCTTTGACTTTGAAGCCTGGGAGGCAATTCACACCGAGCACTCCTGCAAGTACTCGCTTTCGGATGTCGAGTGGCTGGCCTCGCAGTCCGGATTCAAGATCCGGGAACACCTGTTCGATTCCTGCCGTTTCTTCGCCGATTCCATCTGGAGCGTGGATAAGCCGGAGTCGGTCCGGCAGGGGACGGAGGGGGAGGCCGTGGCGCAGTCCCTCGGTTCCGACAGCCGATTGTGAGCCTCCACGGGCAACGCAGTGGGGAGGGTGCGCGGTAGCAGCGGCCGAGTAGTACGGCAGATCACTCGAGCGAACCCATCGGCAATGGAGAGGCAGGCTCATGAGCCGGAGTGAAAGGGTCGCCCTCAAGGATGGCCGGGCCATGGAGGTGGTCCACTGGACCTATCCCATCGGGCCCGCCGAGCGCATGGGCATTATCGAGCTGCTCCAGCAGGAGTGGGCCCGAACCGACGTGGACTGGCTTCAGTCCATGCGGGGGGCCTACAGCCAGGACTTGCGGACGCAGGTGGCTCTGGCCAGGGTGGAGGGCCATGCGGCGGGGACGGCCTCGATTGCCTTTGCCCGCGACTGCCCACAGGTCGGGGTGGTCGAAGACGTGATGACGCGGAAAGACTTCCGGGGGCTGGGCATTGCCGCCACCCTCACCGAGGGGCTGGTTCAAAAGGCCTGGAAGTCAGGGTGCCGGGTGGTCTATCTGGGTAATTCGCCGCGGGAGGTTTCGGTCTACCAGAAAATCGGTTTCCGGCGACTCTACGGAGCCGTGATGCGTCGGCCGGCTCCCGGCGAGACCGAGCCCGAAAAGGATTTCTTCGCTCCCGGCCAGCAGACCTCCGTCCGCCCGGCCAACTGGGGCGATCTGCCCGGGGTCGCCTGCCTGATGGCCCAACCGATGGAGACTCTCTGCCTGGACTTCCTTCGCGGCCTGGTGTCTCCGCGGTACGCACCCCCCCTCCGCTGCGTTTCGAACTTCACCTCGCTCTGGTATGGGGTGGAGGCCCTGGGCGGCTCCATGCTCACCCTGGAGGGAGAAGACCCTCACCGGGTGCTGGGCCTGGGCTCCATCACGCCCGGATCGGCTCCCTTGCGAGGCCACAGCGCCGTGATCGACGCCCTGGCCCATGACAACTATGCTCAAGGCGTAGGAGATCTGCTGGACCGGTTGGTGGAAACCGCCCGCCAGAAAGGCATTGCGCTGCTGCAAGCCTATGCCGCCGCCACCGACAGGGGCAAAGTCGAGCATTTGCGGGCTGTCGGCCTGACGCCGGTGGCGACGCTGCCGGAGGCGATCCGAATCAACGACCGCCCGGTGGACGTAACCCTGCTGCAGGGCCGCCTGACTTGAAGGGAATGAACGCCCTCATTGCGGAGCACCCGGACCAGACCCATCAACAAATCATCCTGTTAATCCTGTGCATCGATGTTAATCAGCAATCTACCTGTGCTTGACGCCAGAACCTGAAGTCGGAATTGTAGGATGTAACTTCGTATCCTTCTGGGGTAACCCTGTAACCGGTTTTTCTTCACCCAACCCCCGAGTGGTTTCAAATATGACGGTCCCCATGACGGAACGCATTGAAGACATCGATCAGCTCGAAGACCTGCTGAGCGAGCCGACCGCCGAGGTCGTCAGCAGCCTGGGCCGGCATTCGGGGGATATTCTGGTCCTGGGAGCAGGGGGGAAGATGGGTCCCACCCTGGCCCGTATGGCCGGCCGGGCTCTGGATGCGGGCTCGGGCCGGGGCCGGGTAATTGCCGTCTCCCGCTTCTCCAACCAAAGAGAGCGGGATCGACTGGAATCCCGCGGGGTCGAGACCATCGGCTGTGACCTGCTGGACCCGCGGGGGCTGGAGGAACTGCCCGATTGTCCCACCGTGATCTACATGGTGGGCATGAAGTTCGGCTCCACCGGCAACGAGGCCCGCACCTGGGCGGTCAACGCCTACCTGCCGGCAATGGTCTGCCGGCGGTTCTCCCGGAGTCGGCTCGTGGCTTTCTCGACGGGCAATGTCTACCCCATGACCCCGGTTTCGAGTAGCGGCTCCAGCGAGGAGGATCCGCCCGGGCCGGAGGGCGAATATGCCATGAGCTGTCTGGGCAGGGAGCGGATGTTCGAATATTTCAGTCGGACCCGGGGGAGCCGGGTATCGCTGCTGCGGCTCAACTATGCCTGCGAGCTGCGCTACGGAGTACTGGTCGACCTGGCCCGCAAGGTCTGGGAGCGGCAGCCCATCGACCTGACCATGGGCCATGTGAACGTGATCTGGCAGGGTGACGCCAATGCCATGGCCCTGCGGGCTGTGGAGTACTGCGCCTCCCCGCCCTTCGTGGTGAACATCGCCGGCCCCGAGCGTCTGTCGATTCGCCGGATCTGCCAGGAACTGGGTCGGCTCATGAACCGTCCCCTGAACCTGGTGGGAGAGGAAGCGCCCGACGCCCTGCTGAGCGACGGGCGTCGCGGTCATGAGCGGCTGGGCCGGCCCCGGGTGGCCATTGAACGGCTCCTGGGCTGGATTGCCGACTGGGTGATGCGGGGCGGTCCCAGCCTCGACAAGCCCACCCAATTCCAGGTGCGTGACGGACGATTCTAGAAGGAGGTAGCCGTGTTGAGTCAATCCTTGCAGACCCAGCTTTCCAGGGGAGTGGTCATTCCCGCCCATCCCCTGGCCCTGACGGCCGGCCGCAAGCTGGACGAGCGGCGGCAGCGGGCCTTGTCCCGCTACTACATCGCGGCCGGTTCGGGAGGCCTGGCCTTGGGTGTGCACATGACCCAGTTTTCCATCCGCGATCCAAGGCATGACCTGTTTCGACCCGTCCTGGAGCTGACCCGGGAAGAGATGGACCGGGCCGACGCCAACCGGCCTGAGCCCCTGCTCCGCATCGCCGGGATCTGCGGCCCCACCTCCCAGGCGGTGGCTGAGGCGGGTCTCATCCGGGAGCTGGGATACCATGCCGGCCTGTTGAACCTGTCCGCCTTGAGCGAGGCCGGCGACCGGGAGCTGCTGGACCACTGCCGGGAGGTGGCCCGGGTCACCCCTGTTTTCGGCTTCTACCTGCAGTCGACCATCGGCGGCCGGGAGCTGTCCTACGGGTTCTGGCGCCGCTTTGTGGAGCTTCCGGAAGTGGTCGCCATCAAGCTCGCGCCCTTCAACCGCTACCACACCCTGGATGTGCTGCGCGCGGTGGCCGAGGCGGGGCGGGAGGACATCGCCCTCTATACCGGCAACGACGACAACATCGTGATGGACCTCATCACCCCCCACCGCTTCCGGGTCGGGGGTCGGGAGGTGGAGCTGCGGATTGTGGGGGGATTGCTGGGGCACTGGGCCGTGTGGACCCGTCGGGCGGTCGAGATCCTGGAGGAATGCCATGGCTACCGGAACGGGGACGGGACTCTGCCGGAAATCGCGCTGAGGCTGGCCATTGAGGTGACCGACAGCAACGCGGCCTTTTTCGACGCGGCCAACCATTTTCGGGGCTGCGTCCCGGGGCTGCACGAAGTGCTGCGCCGGCAGGGACTGCTGGAGGGCATCTGGTGCCTGGACCCGGCGGAAATCCTGGGGCCGGGGCAACTGGAGGAGATCGACCGCGTCTACCAGGCCTATCCTCATCTCAACGACGACGATTTTGTGCGGGAGCACCGGGACGAGTGGCTCCGATAGGGTCGGGGCCGGCTGGGTCCGAGCCAAGCCTCAGGAGCCGAGAGGGGTTCCCTGCATGGAGCCGGGCAGGTCGTAGCCGCCGAGTTGGAGCAGCGTCGGGGCCATGTCCAGCAGGTGGGCTCCCTGGACTTCTCCGCGCCGCGAGAGTCCGGGGGCGTTGAGGATGAAGGCGCCCTGTTGGGCGTGGTTGCAGCCGTCGGGGCCGGTGTCGTTCTCCTGCAAGTGCAGTTCCGGCCGACCCACCGATCCGATGGAGCGCCAGGCGAGCCCCCCGAAGTGGGCGATGAGGTCGGGGGCTACCCTGCGAACCGAGCGGTAGATCCGGTCCGGCTTGAAGACCCGAGTGCCCATGGGACGGCCCAGGTCGTCCGGGACAGCCTCCAGCCTGGCGGCCACCTCGTCGCGGAAAGACTCGTAGTCCTCCGGGGCGATGGTTCCGCGAGGCTCCCGGCCCTTGAGGTTGAGGAAGACCCGGGCGTAGTAGCCCCCCTCGCTCCAGACCCGGGTCCGGTCCCAGTCGACCGCCAAGCGGCTGAAGGGCGTGGCCTCCTCGGGATAGCGATTCAAGACCAGCCAGCCCTGGCGAATGAGCCATTCGTTGACGCAGAATCCGCCGTCCAGAGGCTTGGCTCCGTGGTCTGAGACCACCAGGATGACCGTCTCTTCGTCCAGAAGCTCCAGCAGCTTCCCCACCTCGTCGTCCAGCAGCCGATAGTAGTTGCCGACCACCTGCCGATAGGCGTTGTCCGCCTCAAAGAGCCGATGGCGGGGGTCGTGATACTGCCAGAAGCCGTGGTGGACCCGGTCCAGGCCGATCTCCACGAACTGGAAGTAGTCCCACTTGGAGCGTCGCAGAAAGTGGCGGACAACGTCGAAGTGCTTGCGGGTCATGGAGTCGATCTGCTGCTTCAACCAGTCCTTGCGATGAGTGCGAAAACCGCTCACGTCGACCGGGTAGTCTCCGACAAGCCGGGCGATTCGTTCCTGGACGAGGGCCGGGTGGGTGTACTGGCTGCGACGGCTGTCGGGAGTGAGGAAACACCCGACGCAGATGCCGTCCACCTTTCTGGGAGGGTAGGAAGGAGGCACGCCGATGATGTTGGAGCGTCCCCCCTGACGGGAGACCTGGTCCCAGATGGCCGGCTCCAGGATGGATCGGGAGTTGGCGAAGCGGAGACCGTCATAGGAGTGGTCCGCCCGGTTGCGGAAGCCGTAGACGCCCAGCGATCCGGGGTCCTGGCTGGTGGCCAGGCACATCCAGGCCGGAACGGTGATGGGGGGGATCACGCTCTCCAGCCTGCCGTAGCAGCCGTTGGCCATAAGCCGGCGAAAGTGGGTCAGTCTCTCATCGCCGAAAAGAATTTCCGGGGCGGCGCAGTCGAGCCCGATCACCAGGATCTTGGTCATGGGGTGTGTTCCTAGATTTGAACCCGGAGAAGCCGCTTGAAGGCCAAAGCGGTGAGCGTGGAGACGATCAGGAGGAAGACCACCCAGTGGGTCTCCCATCCCAGCAGGTCGATCCTGCGGGCCGGATAATCCACCGAGATGCGTTCTGCAAAGGAGTCCGGCGGCAGCGGAGGCTCTGCCGGGTGTTGCAGGACGTCCCAGAAATCCCGGGCCGGAGTAACCGCCGAGACCCGCGCCAGTCCCTGGCTGGAGGTGACGATCGCCTTCTGCACCTGCCGGTCCTCAAACAGGAAGGTCAGCCGGTGGGTTCCCTGACGTTGGGGTCGGATGCTCCAGTTCACCTCACCGGCGTGGGGAATGCGCAGGGGTCTGCCCACCAGCTCCAGACCGTCGCCGGTTTCCAGACGCACCCTGGAGAGATCGAGGCCCTCACCCGCCAGCTTCAAGGCCACCACGGCGGTCTCGTCCGGTTTGAGGGGGTGGTATCCGTACCACTGGTTCAACTGGATCAGCACCAGGCCGAGCGGTACCAGCATCAGCAACAGGGGCCGTGCGGCAACCTTCAAGTAAATCAAGTTGGCCAGCAGCATGCGGGACAGAGACGACCACTGGATGCCCAGGCTGTGTTGGAAGAGACGGAACTCCAGCAGATGGGCCGCCATCCGGCGGCGCAGGCTGCCGATGGCTGCCTGGTTGGAGGTGAGCCGAAAGAGTAGCAGCAACAGCAGGCCCAAGGCGGCCGACAGCACCAGCAGCGAGATCGAGGGCGAGAGCCCCCGCAAGGGCGCCATCACCAGGTCCGTCGCCAGTCCCAATGTGCGGTTGAACAGCTCCATGGTCGGTCGGGTTGAAACCGGTAGCCTTCAATCGAGCCAGTTCCAGCAGGCTGCGATCATTCAATATAGCCGAGCCCTTTGAGGCGGTTGGCGATCTCCTCTTCATCGGCCGCGGTCTCGCCCCCGGTTCCCTCCATGGACCGCAACTCCCGTTCCAGAACGTGGGTGATGAATTCCTCGACCGAGCTGTAACCGAGCTGTTCCGCCTGCTTCCGGCATCGGCTCAGCAAGTCGCCGTCCAGCTTGATCCTGCTGCCAAACATGAGATTTTCTCCGTGCGATAGGGATAGGGGTGGTCCGGTCCGGCCGGCGACCGGCTCCCGAACGCTTAAATCAGTGGGCGTCCCTTCATGTGGGCCGGTTGATCCACTCCCAGCGCCTTGAGCACGGTCGGGGCGATATCGGTCAACCCGGGGTTGTCCCGCCGGATCTTTCGATTGCTGAAGAGGACCCCGGGAACCAGTGCCGGGTCCACGCAGTGGTCGCCGCTCCAGTGCCGGGTGTTGTCCTCGAACTGCAACCGGGTGACCCGTCCCATGGCGCCGTCCCACGAGGTCCGGTAGCCGGCATTGTATCCTACCAGCAGATCGGGGGCGTCATAGGTGTAGGGTCCCGCAAAGGCGCTTTCGGTCTCGACCACCCTCCGAATGGCGGCCTGGCCGGTGTCGGGGTCGACCACCCCGGTCAGCTTTTGGGAGATCTCCTTTCTCAAGGCCTCCAGCGGCTCTCCCTCCTCCACGATTCCCTTGGCCTCGCGCCCCTTTCGATTGATGAACACCCCGGTCAATCCCAGGGCGAAGGCTCGGGTCCGTTCCCAGTCGACGCCCTTCAGCCAATCCCCGCTCTCGGAGCGGCCCTCCTCCAGGAAGAGATAGCCGTTGTCCCGCAGCCAGGTGTTCAGATTGAGACCCCGCTTGAACTGGGTGAACCCGTGGTCGGAGATGACCAGCAGCAGGGTCTTGTCGTCGATGACCTCGAGCAGCCGCCCCATCAGGCGATCCGTTCGCATGTAGAGGTCCCGGATGACGTTCCGGTACTTCTCGGTTTCCTTGCCGCGGTTGGAGGGGTGATCGGGGTCCAGGCACCTGAAGAACATGTGCTGAACGCGATCGGTGGTGTCGAAGACGCAGGCGCAGAGTCCTTTTGGGGTGCGCTCCAACGCCTTGAAGAACATCTTCTCCCGCTCTTCGTAAAGCAGATAGGCCTGCTTGAGGAAGGCCTCTTCGTCGATGGCCTCCTCGTTCAGGGCCCAGGTGTCTTCCGCCAGCCCCAGGGTGCCGTAGGGCCCGATCAGCTTGGCCAGGTAGACGGAGTAGATGAAGGGGTGGGAGATCGGCAGGCTGGGGTGTTCGGGATCGATGTGAATGGGGGAGACGTAGAGCTCGAAGTGGGGCGAGGTCCGAATCAGATGGAAGAGGCAGATTCCATGGATCTTCATTCCCAGACCGGGCCGAAAGACCACCCGAATCCAGGGAGAGTAGGCGCCCCGTTCCAACTCGAAATCCTGTCCCGAGACGGTGATGCGAACCCGGTCCCGGGAGGGGTCCAGCCGGATTTCCACGGGCAGGGTCAACTCTCCCCCACCGCGGCGCAGCGGGTTCTCGGGTCCGTGGAGTTCGGTCCGGATCCGGTTGTCGGTGATGGAGACCGGGTACCGCATTCCCCCGACCCTGGCCCCGGAGGGGTCGCCGTTGCTGGTATAGAACGAGAAGGTCCCCTGGGAGCCCTTCAGGTCGGGGGTGCACATGCCGGAAAGCAGCACTCCGTGGAACTTCTCCGGCGGGAAGGTGACCGGAACACGAATGATGGAGCTGAAGACTCCCCTCTCACCCAGAATCTTCCAGAAGGGTTTGCTCTTCTGTTTCAACTTGGCCCTGGGCTTACCCAGGGGGATCAGGTACTTGCCCACCGAGAAGACCTTGGAGGCGGCTCCGATTTCAGCCGAAGACAGGATGGGAGCATAAGTGCAGGGATCACGGGTGAGAAAGTCGTAGATGTTGTGGTGGGAGGCGTCCACGCCGGTGGTGAAGGAGGACCAGGCCACCGGGGAAATGGCCGGTTCGCTGGTAGCCAGCTCGGTGAAGTTGCCCCGCTCCTTCAGCTTCTGGAAGTTGGGCAGCAGACCCTCCTTCATGAAACCCTCGGCCAGCTTGGGGTCCATGCCGTCGAACCCCACCACCACCACCCTGGACGTGTCGGTCTTTTGCCGGCCCGTTCCCTTGCGCTTGAAGAAGAGGCCCAACAGGAGCCGCAGGGGCCAGGAGAGGAGAGAAAAGCCCGCCAGCAGGACGGCCAGCAGCAGCACCAGAAAGGAGGAAACGAAGGCAAAACCAGCCCCCGGTCCGATGTAGGCCTGCAGGGACAACGGACAGGCGATCGCCAGGATCAGGGCCCAGGCAATGGTCGGCCACAGGGATTTGGGTTTCCGGGTCATTGAAGAAAAGCTCCTGCCTCCCCTCTCGGAGTCAGGGCATAATACATCAACCCCCTTGGGTCCCATCGATTTTGGGGTCCCGGAACACCGGCCCGAGGCCGGCCTATGCGGCCAAGGGGGCGATTTGGCAACCCGGCAACGACCCGGCACGGGTCGAGGAGCGCTCAATAGATGAAGCTTCCGGTCCTGACGATCTGCCTCATCCTGGCGGGGGTCAACCTGCTGGCCTGGGGACTCTCCGGCGGGCAGGTCGCTATCGACCTGAGAACCGGGCTGGCGGTCCTCTGCTTGAACAGCTACTTCTTCCTCTTTCTGTTCTTGGGTTACCCACCCCTTCAAAAGACTCTCGGGGACTGGTTTGGAAGGAACGTCGGCCGGACGCTGGCCGCTGTGCCCGTTCTCTGGGTTCCCTACTCCATTTACGGCTTGGCCACCGACAACCTGCGAGCCCTGCCGCGTCTCACGCTGGCGCTTTATGTGTTGGTGCCTCTTCTGATTGTCCTGTCCACCCGAAGGCTTTCCAATCGGTTTCACTGGCAGGAGTGGCTGGTGGCCCTGGTGCTGTGGCTTCCACTGGACTTCGGCTTGATGCAGGGAGTCTGGACCTGGCCCGGCGGGGGGCTGGCTTATGGAATGAACGCGCTGGTCGGGACCTGCCTGGGTGTGATCTGCCTGGTCTGCCTGCGGGGCCTGGACGGAGTGGGCTATCGGTGGCGCTGGCGGGCGCTGGATTGGCGGGTGGCCGCGGGTTATTTCGCGCTGTACGCCCCCGTGGCCATCGCCTTGGGTCTATTGACAGGGTTTCTCCAGCTTGGCGAGAGCTTTGCCTCACCCGGCGCCCTCCTCCCGATGGCGCTGGGAATTTTCATTTTCATCGGTATTCCCGAGGAACTGCTGTTCCGAGGCATCATTCAGAACCTGCTGGAAAAAGCGATCGGCCGACCCGCCCTGGCCCTGGGTGTGGCCTCGCTCATCTTCGGCGCCGCCCATCTCAACAACGGCCCCAGCCCCGACTGGCGCTACTTCCTGCTGGCCACCCTGGCCGGGCTGGTCTACGGCCGAGCCTACGCCAAAACCCGCAACCTGATGGCCCCGGCCCTGCTCCACACCCTGGTCGATGTCGTTTGGCGGGGGTTTTTCCGGTGAGGGGAGGCTGTTCTCCTACAGAGCGCCGTACGGGCGATGCACCGTGGCCGGTCTCAAGTTGGTGTTTGCATTCTGGCCGGGTGTCCGTTAACGTACGGATCAGTTTGCGGATCGGAGGCTCCTGCCCCGGCCGTGTCTTCCTCAAGCGCTCGTTTTTCCATTAACGCTCAAACTCGTGGGCAGGTTCTTGCATTCCCATGAAGGTACATGAGGGCTTCTTTCCTTAACGGCTTGGTTTTGGCCCTATCAGTTTCTCGGATTCAGTTCGAATGAAGGGCCTTCACAAAATTCACAAATAGGCCACTCGGCGGGGCCCGATCAAACCTGCGTCCTGGTCACCAAAAAATCACCCGGAGGTGCACTATGACAAGCCGACCAACGTGTGACAGCGCCACGCCGTCCCGAAAGACCACCGACACTTCCGCAACTACATCAATCACTGGAATCGCAACCCGACACCCTTCGTGTGGACTCAGCAACCGGCCGACATCGTTGCGAAAGCCGTGCGCCGTGAGTGTTGACATGACTTTAAAGACGGAACACTAGCTCTGCACGACTAAGGCAGCAACTTGTTCGGCCAGCCGGATGGCCTCCCTGGCTGCTTGTATATCGGGCTCTTCCGAACCTTCCATCGGATAGCGCACTGCCGTCCCATACTCGCCTAAAATTTCGGCAGCCGACATCAGTTCCTCAAAGGCCGGTTCTCTTGCCGTGCAGAGCTGTGTTAGATAAACGAGATCGTGCACGAAGCGGAAGGGCACCGAGTGAGCGATCAGATAGCCTTTCAGATATTTCTCGGCGCATTGCTGGGCGTGATAGCAGGCCATCTCCGGCAAGGGTTTTCCCGGCCCCAACGCCCGACGAGCCAACTCCAGATCCTGATCCGCCTTCTCGAACCAGTCTCGTTCAGGCCACCCGTCGCTCATACAACACTTCTCCCTCTTCCAGCGCCTTGTGGATCAAGGAATACGGGTCATTGCGCTGCTCGGCGACGACTTCCGGAGAGCGGATAATCACATCGACGGGCAGTACGAAACGCTCCGCAATCGCCCGACGGATCGGATTGCCGCGCTGTGGCCGTCCCGCATGTACACGAAGCACGACCAGCAGATCTACATCGCTGTGCTCTCCGACCTCTCCGCGAGCTTGGCTGCCGAATAGAATGACCTGTTCCGGATCAAAGCGTTCGACAATAAGTTGCGCTATGGCCTGGATAGTGCCTCTGTCGATATGGGCCTCCATAGCATTCATAAGTGCCTCTTGCAGATCGTTTTTTGCAGGTCGCCACAAAATAGCCTTTTCGCCATCTCTTGAGCAACCTCAATCGCTGTTGCAACCTTTGCCCGGCATTCTCCTAAAGCGCGACTACGGTCTGGGTGTCGCCTGCGTCGAGGGCGTTCATGTAGGCCAGGATCATTCTTTTGGTTCGGTAATTGCCGAACTGGACTTCGTCTTCCCGGCGGACCATGGGGAAGGTGTCCAGCACGTAGCTGGCGTCCTCGCGGGAGAGGCCATAGAGGTGGAAGTGAAGGGCGTCCAGCCTTGCCCTCAGGTGGCGGCGTTCCTCTTCATCCCAAATGAAGGGCGGGCTATCACAACTTCAAGCTGCACCGCAGTGCGGAAGAGGTGAGAGTCGTTCGTCATATCAAACTGACGGTGATGTCGGTCTGGCCAGACCCGGCGCTCCTCACCCCCTGAGCGGTCGACCAACACCGGATCAAACAAGCCGGCCACCCGTCCGCTGGTGGAGACGGACTGGAAGAAGCGGGCTGCTGTCTTGTCGGCGTAGATGCCCGAGGGCGTCAGTAGACCGACCAGTCCACTCGGCTTGATCAACGTCATCGCCTGCTCCACGAACAGCGAGTAGAGGTTGATGTCGCCGCCGCCGAGCAAGGTGTAGTGACCGGACCCGCGAATCAGTTTGGCCAGCGTGTCTGCCCGATCCTTGGCCATGTCGAATTCGGCTGCAAGAGGCACTCCCTGATCTCTCAGTTTCTGTATGCCTGTCCTCCGTGCGGCCGCGGTTGGAGCCAGGGCGAGATCCGGGGACCGGGACGCAAACCACTCCACCTCTTGCAGCTCGATATGATCCCAGGGCGGGTTGCCGATGACGGCATCAAACCCTCCTTCCGGGTTGATGTTTTGCCATTCGCGCCACACCCTGCCGTTAGTCAGTATTCCCCATCGGATGCGACCGTCAGACTCTATCTCTGCTGTTGACAGATATCTGAGAATCTGACCGTGGGGAGTGCCGGTTCCGGTCGTTCCGTCCTTATCATGTGCGTCCAACGGCACGTCTAAGCGCTTGCTCTCTTCGACCACTGCCGCGTATCGGAATCGGTCTTTGGCGTTGCTTGTTGCGGCAGCGCGCTCCTTGGAGGCAGCGTCCAGGAAAAGCAGGTGATCCGGGATGTCCTCGTGGCCGGTTGTAGCTTGTTGCGGCAGGTAATCGGTCCATCCCAACAGGTCAAGAACGGGACGAATCAAGTCTTGCTCTGTTTGGGCTTCGTTGGGATCTTGGGCATGGCTAAGGTCCTCATAGGACTGTCGAATCCCATCCCTGAAGGAGTCGAACGTGTCCGATTGACTGATGAGGTTTCGCCAATCGCTTGTGGCCTGGATGCCCTCGGTGAGGAAGTAGTGGGTGAACAGTTGGCCTGCCATGTCGGGCTCTCAGCGCCTAGACCTGCGCTGAGGGTAGCTGTTGAGTGATCGTTGCGTTTCCGCAAGGCTATGCCGCTGGATTGCAAGTATTCTTGCTCAGCGGTGTCCCTACAATAACGCATCATGGCGAAGACAGGGATGACGAAACCGACACTGATTCTCGGTTGGTAGAATTAATGGAGGTCTTCCTGGTCGAAGAGGACTCAGAACCCGCAATTCCATGAATCCATCCCTGCTGGCTGCTCAAGTTATCGTGCTGTTTGCCTTTTTCTTCCGATCCTTTTCCGGGTTCGGAGGGGCGTTGTTGAGCATCCCCCTGCTGGCTCTGTTCTTTCCCCTGAAGTTCATCGTTCCTGTCGAATCCGTTCTGGAGGTGATTCTCAGCATACTGCTGGTGCCCGCTGCCATTCGAAAGGTCGACCGGGGCAACCTGATGCGGCTGCTTGGCGGGGCGGTCCCCGGTAGCCTTGCGGGAGTCTTTTTGCTGACCTCCTGGGCCAACCGGCATATGGAGATAATCCTGGGCGCGGCCGTCATTGGGGTCGGCTTGGTCCTCTTGCGAAAAACGCCCTCACGCGCGGTGGTGTCCAGCCGATGGGGGCTGGCGGCTGGGTTTGCGGGAGGGTTGCTGGGAGGGATGTTCGGAACCAGCGGTCCGGCTTATGTGGCCTTCCTGTCAAGCCAGGCCCTGGACAAGGCAGCATTTCGGGCGACGCTGATCGTGCTTTTTGCCGTTGAATACGCCTGGAGGCTCGGATTGTATACCCACCAGGGGCTGCTGGACATTCAGGGGTTGCAGTTGGCTCTGAGCCTGCTGCCGGCTCTGATCGCGGCGAACCTGTTGGGTCACTTTGTCCATCTTCGCGTCGGGGAGAAGGTGTTTCGGAGGTGGGTGGCCATATTTCTGCTCGCGTCGGGCGCCTTTTGCCTCTTCTGAGACTCAAGGTCGGGGTCGGCGCAATTGATCGGCCCTTGTGCAGCCCAAGGATTGAACCGTTCAGATTAGGCGGCCCCAGTTGCCGCCAGACCCTAGAGCCAGTGCGAATCGTCACCGGCCCGCTTGGCCAGGCAGGCGTCGATAGACTTCCCGTCTATGTGCAACTCGTACCACGAGCACTAATAGCGCGTCGTCGAGCACCTCGTATACAATTCGGTAATCGCCAACCCGTACGCGTCGAAGCCCACGTGTCTCGCCTTTCAGTGGGCTCCCCTTGAGTGGGTTTTCGCCGAGGCCATCGATGGCATGTACGATGCGCAGGCGATCCTGTCGGGGAATGCGAGCCAATTCCTTGGCGGCGCTCCGCTTAATCCGAATCGAGTATCTCATGTTTGACCTGATCCCAGTCCAGAACCGGGTCGGTGGGGTCGCGCAGCCGTTCCAGGGACACGGTGAGGTCGTCAAAGTCCTCCAGGTATCGTTCCAATGCTTGACGAACGATGTCGGCTCGGCTTCGCTTCAGCTGCATGGCGGCAGCGTCTAGCGATTCGATGAGGGTGTCGGGCACGCGTGCGGTGATCTGGTTCATTCTGATCCTCTTCTCAATTACAGGTGATCCTGATCAATGTCATTTAATGTCACAGACATTAGCCTAGTCCCGAGTGCCGCTGCTGTCAACGGACCTTATTGTCAAACCGAAGTGCCTCGTGCCTGCCGTGCCAGGAGCCGCTTGCGTGGATTGCTCCCTTTCGAAAGGGCGTTTTCTCCAGGATGACCGGATCAGCGTGGTTTTCGTGCTTGGGTAGGGCTTCTCTCAGGCTCAGGAGGGTGACGCCGATCGGGTGACCGCCTCTGTCAGCTCGTCCGCCGAGACGGCATGGGTGCCGGGCCTGGAGACGGAAATCGACGCTGCCAGGTTGGCCAGCCGGGCGGCCTGGTGCAGATCGGCGCCCGCGGCCAGGGCGGCGGCCAGGGTTGCCAGCACGGTATCGCCCGCCCCCGAGACCTCGATCGGGGAGCGGCAGAGGGCTTCCAGGTGGCTCGGGGCGCCGGAGGTTGGCGCGATCACCATGCCTTGGGGACCCAACTTCAGAACCACGGCGCAGCCCAGCCGGCTTCTGAGGGTCTCAGCCATGGTCTCGGCGTCATCGCCCGGCTCCCCTCCGGGGTGGAGCAGTGAACAAAGCGAGCGGGCTTCGCTCAAGTTGGGGGCGATCAGGTCCAGGCGGCGCCAGGCGAGGGCGTTCGGGGGCTTGAGGTCGGCCACGATCCTGCGGCCGCGGTCCCGGGCCAAGCGCTCGATACGCTCGGCCAGGCCCGAAGAGAGCAACCCCTTGTCGTAGTCGGAGATCACCAGCAGGTCGGCTTGGTTCAATTGAGCTTCGACCTGGGCGGCCAGGGCAGCCTGCTCGGCTTCGGTCAGAGGGGAGATCTCTTCTTCGTCCAGCCGAAGGTAGTAGTGATTTCCCGACAGCACCCGGGTCTTGTGGATGGTCGGCCTTTGGGTCTGAAGCAGGAACCCGTCCAGGTCCGATTCCCGCAGCAGCCGTCTGACCGTTTCTCCCTCGGAATCTGCTCCCACCAACCCCACCAGGGCGGTGCGGGCTCCCAGTCGGGCCAGGTTGCGGGCCACGTTGGCGGCTCCCCCCAGCGCTTGGGACTGGCTCTGGATTTCCAGCAGGGGGACCGGGGCTTCGTCGGCCACGCCCAGGGCCCGGCAATCCAGGTAGGTGTCCAGCATGACGTCGCCGAGCACCAGCACCCGCACGCCGGAGATCCGCCGAACGCACTCCAGGCTACTCTTGACTTGTGTTCCCATGGGGGCTTTGGCCTGGAGTCCGGGCCGGAACCGGGGGGACTTCGGTTGAATCCGTCAGGGCCAACTCCTTTTCCAGCAGCTCACAGATGATATGGACGACCACCAGGTGGGATTCCTGGATTCGAGGGGTGTTGTCCGAAGGCACCCGAATGCAGAGATCGCAGAGTCCCGGAAAGCTCCCGGCGGAGGATCCGGTGAAGCCGACCGTGGTGGCTCCCTTTTCCTTGGCCAACCGGAGGGCCCGGACGACGTTTTCCGATTTTCCGCTGGTCGAAAAGGCCGCCACCAAGTCCCGGGGTTTGACGAAGGTGTCCACCTGGCGGGTGAAGGTGCTTGCATAGCCGTAGTCGTTGGCGATGGAGGTCATCAGGATCTCGTTGGTGGAGAAGGAGAAGGCGGGGAGACCCTTGCGCTCGATGCGGAAACGGCCCACCAGTTCGGTAATGAAGTGGTTGGCGTCGGCGGCGCTCCCCCCGTTGCCGAAGGCGTAGACGGTCTTGCGGTCGCGATAGGTCTGAATGATGGCCTTCACCACCCTTTCGATCTCCGGGAGTTGCTCGGTGATCAGGCGCTGCTTCACCGTGACGCTCTCGCGCAGCAGGCTGCTGATCTGGGGATGAAAGACATTCAACAGCTCGTCCGGGTTCAGGTAGGCGATGCCGGGCTTGGAGACGACGCTGGCCGCGGCCTTGTTGGCCAGGGCCGCCGCCGATTGCAGTTCGGCGCCGGAGGACAATCCCAGGGCCAGGACCGCGGTCACGCTGTCGCCGGCTCCGGCGCGGTCCGCCAGAGGCACCGGGTCGGCGGGAAGGGTGTGCGGGGCGCCCGAAACGGGGAAAATGGTCATCCCCTGGCTTCCCCGGGTGACCAGGACATCCGAGCCCAGCCTTTCGGCCACCCGTTCGCCTGCCCTCTCCAGGCTGCTGTCGGGCTTCCCCACTTGAGCGGCCGCTGCCACAATTTCCCGGGCATTGAAGGTGAACAGGTCGGCCCGGGGATACCGGCAGACATGCTCGGGATGGGCGTCGATGACGACCTTCAGCCCTTGGTCCCGGGCCAAGGCTTCCACCGAGTCCAGAAGCGCCCGTGTCACGAAGCCGTAGCCCTGATCGTAGACCACCACCATCCGGGGCCGGCTGGGGAGTCCGGCCGCGAACTCGCCAAGGGGGGTCAGGGATTCGGCGTAACGGTCGATGCCCGGTCGTTGAAGGATCTGGATGAGCTGGTGGTTGGAGGCGAAGAAACGCCTCCGCTCCGGCAGGCGGAAGGGAGAAGTCGGTGGGGCGCTCAGCACCTGAACACCCTCGTCCCGCAGTTCGCTCAAGATCTCCCGGCTGGCCTCATCCCCTTCGAAGAATCCGTAGAGAGCCGCCCGGCCGCCCAGCCTTGAGATGTTTCGGGCGACATTGGCGGCCCCGCCCGGGATGGCCCGTTTCGAGGTGATCCGCAGCACCGGAACGGGACCCTCGGGAGCCAGGCGGTGCACATCCCCGTAGACTTCACGGTCGATGTGGGTGTCGCCGGCGATCAGGACACATTGGTCCTTGAATTGACTTACCAGTGCCAAAGGCAGCATATTCCCCCGGAGAATCCCAGATTGCGGCGACTGCCGGTCGAGCAACCAACCAGCGGCCCGTGCTCTCTGCGGAATGCCCCATTATACCCGGGCCGGATAGCCCTTTGCCGGGCAAGGGGTGCATCAGGGTATCTGCGGATCCTCGTCCTCGAACCAGTCCCGGGTCAGATCCAGCCACAGCACCAGTCCCTGCCAGCGGCCGAATGGCCGGTAGTGCCTCTCGATAGCAGAGTCCTTGGGAACCCTCTTTAGTCCATGGACGGCCGCGAACCTGGGGCGAACCCAGCTGTCCAGGCTCAGGTGGTCGTAGCGCCCCAGCAGCTTCAGCAGATTTCCGGCGGCATAGGGGCCGATCCCCTTGGTGGCCAACAGGCGGCTGTGGGCTTCCTCCCCGGTCAAATCCACCCAGTCCGCGCTTGGTAGCCGGCCGGTGGCCACCCGCTCGGCCAGCTCGATGAGATAGCCGCTGCGGTATCCGCAGCCAATCTCCCGGCTCAGAAAACCAGCAGTGGACCCCGCCAGTTGCTCGGGGCTGGGGAAACAGCAGTAATCGGAATCCAGTCGTGTCCCCAGCTTCTGAACCATCCCCGTCACCATGCGCTGGGTGGCCTTCCAGGAACAGTTGGTCGTGCAGATCATTTTGACCATGTCCTCGAAGAAGGAGGGAGCCCGCAGCAAGCGCCCCGCCTTGGCCCGGGGGACCCAGGCGAACCGGCCCCGACGGTCCCGCCGGGCCAGCTCGCGATGGAACTCTCCCAACGACTCTTCCGACCGAAGGATGTGGGCCACGGCCGCCTTGACGGCTTTCCGGTCCCGGCCGGCGAGCGGATCGGGGGAGCATAGCCCCACTCGGACTTTGCCGTCCCTTTGTTCCCGCATCTCGGCCAGAACCGGCTGAGAATCAAGCTGCAGAACCCGCAGCAGCCTGCGGCGGCGACGATCCAGAAAAAAGGGCTGCAGGGTGCACCAGCCGTGGCTCAGCACGGTCCGCCAGAAACTGAAGTCGGGCGGCATATTGAGAATCATGGTCCGTTGGTTCATGGATCGGTTCTCACCGGGACCGGTTCGCGGATCGGACGGTTCAGTCGGGGTGCGCCACCCGTGGCATAATGGGGTTGGACGACCCTTGGAGGGCAACGTGTTCAAGACCGTTCTGGCTTTCCTGCTGGCCAACCCGATCCTGCTTGCAGCGGTCGACTTGAACCAGGAGGCCGAGTTGCGCCGGTTGGTCGCCCAGGTGGCCGATAACGAGCGCAAGAACAGATTCCGGGAGATGGGCTATTTCTACCGCCTGCAAAGGGACAGAATCATACTCGACCGCAGGGGCCGCGAAAAGAAAAGAAGCTCTTCCACCTACGAGGTGATTCCGCTGGACGACGGCGTTTATCGAAAGCTGATCCGCAGGAACGGCCAACCCCTTTCGGAGAAAGAGGCCCGGAAGCAGCAGAAGAAGGCCGAGGCCCGCCTGCGCCGCCAGAGAACGCTTTCCCCGGCAGGCCGCGCCAGGCTGGAGCGCAAGCATGCCGAGCGGCGCCGCAAGGAGGCGCTATTCTGGGAGGACGCGGTGCGGGCCTTTCATTTTCGCTATCGGGGCGAGGAAGTGCTGAATGGTCGAGCCGTGGCCGTGGTGGATCTGCTGCCCCACCAGGAATACCGGCCTTCCGAGAAGGATTTCTGGATTCTCGACAAGCTCCAGGGTCGGATCTGGATCGACAGGCAGGACCTGCAGGTGACTCAGGTCGATATGGAGTTCGTCAAGCCCGTGAAGGTCGCCGGGGGGCTGGTGGCCAGGTTGCACAAGGGCTCGACCCTATGGGTGCGGCAGGAGAAATTGCGGGACGAGGTCTGGTTCCCGCGGCGGTTCGAACTTACCATGAACGGCCGGATATTTCTGCTCAAGGGATTCAACATGAGGATGACCGGCAAGTTTTCCGACTATCGGCGTTTCGGAACCAGCGTGCGGATGCTGCCGGCGGATCCTGAGGCTGACGGCCCGGCCGCCGGCCATTCAGTGGAGAGTGAAGAGTGAAGGGGGAAGGGGGAAGGGGGAAGAGTGGAGAGTGATTAGTAGTTAGCCGGCCCCCGTCGTCGACGACGATACGGATCATACAGGGTCAAACAGTGGGGCTCCAGACAAGACCCGCCCCCAACGCACGGGGTGGATCATACGAGAGTGAAACAACGCATCTTCATGGCCTGTCGGGAACAAGGGCCCTGTCGTGCCAAACCGGTTTTCTACTGATTGAACATGGATGCACAGGATAAACAGGATAAACAGCACGAGAGGCTGTGCCACAGAAGCAGACCCGCTTGATGATCGGGTGGGTGTTGGAAGTGATCCAAGAGCCTGGGAGCGGGTTTTGGGAAATCCGTGTTGGAACAGAGGCGATGGTTGAACTCGCGACGGTGGAAACTCTCGCCCAATAATCCTGTGCATCCTGTGCATCCATGTAAATTAGCCGTTTAACCATGCTTGACTTTGAACGGATGTTCCGCCACCCGGCACAAGGCGTTGTTTCAAATAAACATCATTCCGTCGGCCTGTGCTTCACTTGGGCTCACCGGCATTTGCTGCAGCCGCCAACGCGGCTCGACACCCATAGGCGACGTTTCCCATGGGCTGACGCCCACGGCTAAGTGCTGCCGCGGCTTCGCCGCTCTCAAGGAAGCCGGCTCAAGCAGCATATTCTCAGGTATGTCCGGCCCCTGCTCTGGTGTGCGGATCATACGAGAGTGAAACAATCGGAAATCGACCATCCTTTCGCGACCTTGGTACCCCGTCGCGGTTAACCTCAGCGCCTTAGTGGCCCTTCGTCGTTCTTAGTGGCCCTTGGTGGATAACTCTTTTTCTTTTGTCTTTTTTCGTTTGTTCCAGACAAGGCCCCAACCGGTTCAGATTAGGCCCGTGGCCGGTATGGGCAGATGGAGCTTTTCTCGGGCGGCATAGACGGTGTATCCCACCACCTCCCGCAGGGAAGCTTGCAGGCGCCTCCTCCAGTTCGATTCGATGGGACTGTTGGGGGCGGGGGATCCGAAAACGACGATCTGGCGATCCTGGAAGATCTGCTTGATCCGAAAGAGGTGGAACCCGTCGCTGACCACCACCACATTCCGGATCCCGTGACGACGCAAGACCTCCACAATCTGCTGAATGCTGGCCAGGGTGGTCAGCCCTATGGCTTCCATTTCAATGTTGGCCTCGGGGACGCCGTGCTGGATGAGGTAGGCCTTGCCGACCTCGGCCTCGGTAAAGCGAGGGTCCATACCGTATCCGCCCGTGGTAATGATCCGGTTTGAGAGCTTCCTCTTGAAGAGCTCCACGCCATGATCCAGCCGCGCCCTGAAGACGGGCGAGGGTCGGCCGTTGTACTGGGCGGCGCCGAAGACGATGATGCGGCCGGCCGGCCGGGCGTCGTCCCGGTTGGCCTCGGTCCTGACCAGAGCGTAGACGGCCAGAGCATAGATCAGGGCGGCGGAGGGAAGATAGCCGGCAAAGACTTTGAACGCAAACCGCTTCCGTCGGGGTTTCATGACTCTACCGGGAGAGGTAATCTGCCAGAACTTCGTTGGGGATAGCCCCTTCCCGAACCACCCGGGCCGGTTTCGAGGTCAGGTCGAGAACGGTTGAAGGAGCCGTTCCAGGGGAGTCACCGGAGTCCACCACCAGCTCGATCTTGCCCCCGAGCTGGCTCAATACGTCCTCCGCCGTGGAACAGGAAGGATGTCCGGACAGATTGGCGCTGGTGCCGATGATGGGCAGGCGAACCGTATCGATGACACTCCGGGTGAAGGGTTGGTCTGGAATCCGCATGCCCACCGTTCCCGTTCCCCCGGTCACCTTCAGGGGAACTCTCTTGGCTGCCGGAAGGATGAGGGTCAGTGGGCCGGGCCAATAACTCGCTGCAATTTCGTAGAAAACCGGTGGAATGTTCTCGCAGATGAATTCGGCCTGATCCACCGTGTCGATCAACACCAGCAGGGCTTTCCAGTCCGGTCGTCCCTTGATTTGAAAGATCCGTTCTACGGCTCGCAGGTTATAGAGATCAGCGGACAGTGCATAGAAGGTTTCGGTCGGGAGCGCGACCAGGTGGCCGTCGAGAATGGCTGCCGAGGCAGTCTCGAGCGCAGTCCGATCCGCGCTGCCTCCCTGAAGTTTGATTCTTTGCGTTAGCATCAAGCTGAAACTAACATAAACACCCAGGTGGGTCAACGCGTCCGGGGGAGTGCGCCACGGTCGGAAGGAGAGGGGAACTGAGAGGTCTCCATCCGCCCCCGATGGCGTCCTCCGAACTCATCCTCCACCCACCGCGCAGCCGCCTCGGGCTGAACCGGCTTCCTTGCCGAGAACCATCGATGAGCCCTGAGACCATCACCTCCTCCTCGAATCGAAGGATCCAGCGGCTGAGGGCGCTGATGCGTCGCTCTCCCCTGGACGGCGACGCCCTGGCCGTGGTCGAGGGACCCAAGCTGGTGCGCGAGGCCTGCCGCAGCGGTCTCGAGGTCGAGGAGATCCTGGTGGCCTCCAGCAAGTTGGCCGCCTTCAGGGAAGAGAACTGGGTGGGACGGGCGGGGGCCGAGCTCTGCGGGGTCTCGGACAAACTGTTTCATGCCTTTTCCGATACCGTGACCAGCCAGGGAGTCCTGGCCATTGTGCGCATCCCGGCGGCCTCCCTGGATCCCATGCTGGCCGGCGATCCTCTGCTGCTGATAGCCCACCAGGTGCAGGACCCGGGAAACCTGGGAACGCTGGCCCGCTCGGCCGAGGCTTTCGGGGCCAGCGCGCTTCTGCTCACCACCCACACCGTCAGTCCTCTCAACCCCAAGGCCATTCGAGCTTCCGCCGGTTCCCTCTTCCGACTTCCCCTTGCCGGCCCGTCGGCTCCCGAATTCCTGTCCGCACGACTGCGGCGGAGCCGGATCCGCTTGATGGCGGCCATGCCGGAGGGGCCAATCGACTTCAGAATGGCCGATTACCAGGGCGGCCTGGCTCTGGTGGTCGGGAGCGAGGGTCGGGGAATTCCTCCCGGTCTGGGAACCTTCGATGCCGAAATCCGGGTGCCCACAGCCAAAGGGGTCGATTCGCTCAATGTGGCGACGGCAGCCGCCATCCTCTTGTGCGAAGCCGCCAGGCAGAGAGCCTGTCCCGGAAATGTCCCGCAATCGACAGGGCCGGGTCAGCCGTTGTAGCATGAGTTCCATGAATCTCTTTCCCGAATTCGTCTCACACCGGCAGGCACCGGCGGGTGAGGGAGCACCCCTGGCGGACCGGATGAGGCCTGCCCGCCTGGAAGACTTCGTGGGTCAGCAGCACCTGGTCGGACCTGGAAAGCCGGTGCGCCTGCTGCTGGAAAAAGACCGCATCGGCTCCCTCATTCTCTGGGGCCCGCCGGGTACCGGCAAGACGACGCTGGCCCGCATCATCGCCCACGGCACCCGCATGGACTTCGTTCCCTTCAGCGCGGTCCTTTCAGGGATCAAGGAGATCCGCTCGGTGATGCAGGAGGCGGAGCGGAACCGGCGTTCCGGACGCCGGACCTTGCTGTTCATCGACGAGATTCACCGTTTCAACAAGGCCCAGCAGGATGCTTTTCTGCCCTATGTCGAGACCGGCGCCATCGTCCTGATCGGCGCCACCACCGAGAATCCTTCCTTTGAGGTGAATCCGGCCCTGCTCTCCCGCTGCAAGGTTTACCAACTGGAACCACTGTCATCCCCGGAAGTGGTCCAACTGCTTCGCCGGTCTCTGACGGACCGGGAACGTGGAATGGGGGCCGACCCGATCGAGATTGAGGACGCTCACCTCGCCATCATCGCCGACCTCGCCAATGGAGACGCCCGGGTGGCCTACAACACCTTGGAAATTGCCGCTCAGATGGCTCCAGCCGAGGAAGCCGGCCCGAAAAGGATCAGCGAACAACTGGTCAGAGATGCGATGCAGCGGCGGGTGCTTCTCTACGACAAGGCCGGCGAGGAACACTTCAACCTTATCTCGGCGCTGCACAAATCGCTCCGCAACAGCGATCCGGATGCTGCAATCTACTGGTTGGCCCGCATGCTTGAGGCGGGAGAAGACCCGCTATACGTCGCCCGGCGCCTGGTCCGCTTCGCCTCCGAGGACATCGGCATGGCCGACCCCCACGCCCTGACCGTGGCCGTGCAGGCCAAGGAGGCCTTCCACTTCATCGGTCTTCCCGAGGGGACCCTGGCCTTGGCCCAGGCGGCGGTCTACCTGGCCACCGCTCCCAAGTCCAACGCTTTGGATCGAGCCTACGCCGCGGCCGTCCAGGACGTGAAGCACACTCTTGCCGAGCCCGTTCCCCTGCACCTGCGCAATGCCCCCACCCGACTTATGAAGACCATGGGCTACGGCAAGGGCTACCAGTACGCCCACGATTTTGCAGATCGGCTGACCTCCATGAGCTGCCTTCCGGAGGCGTTGAAGGACCGAAGATACTTCCGGCCTTCTGGGGAAGGCTTCGAGGAGGTCATCCGCCAGCGGCTGCGCACCTGGCGGGAGAAGATTGCCAAGCTCCGCCGGCCGGGGAAAGAGCAGGATCCGCGTTCGCGTTGAAGTGGATCGGGGGAAACGGGACTGTTGGGTCGTTGCTATTGCTGGACATATTCCCAAAGACTTCGCGTTTTTCACAGAATGTGGGAAAAAAACCAAGTGATGCGGTAGAATTCTTCCGAGAAAGATGAGGATACCTCCGCAATGACACAGAAACGCTTCGACTCCGTTAGCGCAGTCCATACCTGGAGCGGCAGATCGGAATCCCGCTCGGGAGACCGCGACCTCCTACCGAGAATCTTCGGGGAAGACACCTTCGGGGTGAAGGAGATGCGCGCGCGGCTGCCGGACAACGTCTTCAAGCAGCTTATCAGGACCATCGAGCACGCGGAAACGCTCGACATAAGGAGTGCCGATACGATCGCCGCCGCCATGAAGGACTGGGCACTCTCGCGGGGCGCCACCCACTATACGCACTGGTTCCAGCCGCTCACGGGGAGCACCGCGGAGAAGCACGACTCCTTCCTGAAGGTCGATCGCGACGGGCGCGCGATTACCGATTTCGGGGGCGACGAGCTCGTTCAGGGCGAGCCCGACGCATCTTCGTTCCCTTCCGGTGGGCTCCGAGCCACCTTCGAGGCCCGCGGCTACACCGCTTGGGATCCGACCTCGCCGGCCTTCATTCTGGGCGGCGAGTCGGCCACCTACCTGTGTATTCCCACGGCCTTCTCCAGTTGGGCGGGCGAAAGTCTCGACGCCAAGATCCCCCTGCTGCGGTCGATGGACGCGCTTGACCGGGTCACGCGCCGGGCGCTCAAGATCTTCGGCCTGGAGGCCGGAAGGGTCACGGCCAGCCTGGGTCCCGAGCAGGAGTTCTTCCTTGTGGACCGCGAGTTCTACTACCGCCGCCCGGACCTGATGACTTGCGGCCGTACGCTCTTCGGAGCCAAGCCGCCGAGGGGACAGGAGCTCGACGACCATTACTTCGGTTCAATCCACGATCGGGTGATGGCCTACATCCAGGCCGTCGAGATGGACCTTTACCGTCTGGGCGTCCCGATGAAGACGCGCCACAACGAGGTGGCGCCGGGGCAGTACGAGGTGGCGCCGGTCTACGAGAACGCCAACGTGGCGTCCGACCATCAACAGTTGACAATGCGGATCCTGGAGCGGAACGCGCGCGACTATGGACTGGTATGCCTGCTGCACGAGAAGCCCTTCCACGGGATCAACGGGAGCGGCAAGCACCTCAACTGGTCCTTCGGGACGGCGGACCGAAACCTGATGGACCCGGGGGACACTCCCCACGACAACCTGATGTTCCTCTTCTTCTGCACTGCGGTTATGAGCGCGGTGGAGAAGCACCAGGATCTGCTGCTGGCATGCGTTTCGACCGCAGGGAACGACCACCGTCTGGGCGCCAACGAAGCCCCGCCCTCGATCATCTCGGTCTTCCTGGGCGACCAGTTGCAAGACATCTTCGAGCAGATCGAGGAGTCGGGCTCAGCGGAGGAGAAAGAACGGGAAGGCCTCCTCGGCCTGGGGGTCTCGGTGCTTCCCGACCTGCCGCGCCACTTCGGCGACCGCAACCGCACGTCTCCCTTCGCCTTCACCGGAAACAAGTTCGAGTTCCGCGCGGTGGGTTCGTCGGCCAGCATTTCGCTGCCGGCAACGGTGCTGAACACGATCGTGGCCGAGTCCATAGACCTCTGGGCCGACGTGCTCGAAGCGGTGGTCGAGTCCGGTGCCTCCGTCGATACCGCACTTTGGAAGCTGCTCTCCAACGAGATCCCGTCTTTCAAGCGGATCATCTTCAACGGCGACAACTACGCGCCCGAGTGGGTGGAGGAAGCCGAGCGGCGCGGACTGCTCAATTCCGGGAATACGGTGCAGGCGCTTCCCGCGCTTGCCGCGGGCAAGAACGAGCATCTCTTCGACAAGTACGGGGTCATGACGTCCCGCGAGCTCGAGGCTCGGCTGGAGGTGCTGACCGAGCAGTACTTCATCAAGATCAACATCGAGGGCGAAACGGCCGCGCACATGGCACGCTGCATGATCCTGCCGGCAGCGGTCACCTACCTGAACCGGCTGGTTTCGGCTCGGGGCGGCACGCAGGTGGCGGGGGTCGGAACGAGTGGTCTCGACAGCAACATCGAGCGTGTTTCGGGCCTCATCGACGAACTGATGGAGGCGCTGGGCACGCTGGACGCGCAGAACGAGGAACTTGGAGGCGACGAGGTGTCGTCGAAGGTGGTCCACATGCGCAACAACGTGATTCCCGCCATGAACGCGGTGCGCGATGTGGCCGACCGGATGGAGAGGGTGATTCCGGACGATCTCTGGCCGCTGCCGAACTATCGGGACATGCTATTCGTGAGATAGGCGGGGCGAAGGCGCGGGCGTTGTGTGCGCTGGAGGCCTCCTGGCTGTTATTTTACCAATCCACCACCGAGCCGTCGTCGGCGTCGTAGGTTTCCGGATTGTGCCAGTCGTGGCCGATCTTTGAAGCCAGAGCTTCCTCGTCGATTTCGATCCCCAGCCCCGGACCCTTCGGCAGATCGATGTAGCCCTCCCTGACCTGGAAGGGATTCTTGAGATAGCCCTCGCCCAGGCTCACCTGCTCCTGGCAAAGAAAATTGGGAATCGAGGCCGCGATCTGCAGTCCAGCGGCCAGGGAAATGGGCCCCAGGGGGTTGTGGGGGGCCAGCGTGGCGTAGTGGGCCTCCGCCATTCCCGCAATGAGGCGAACCTCGGTAATTCCTCCGGCATGGCACAGGTCGGGTTGCAGGATCGAAGCCGCTCCCTTCTCCAGAATTTCCCTGAAACCCCACTTGGTGAAGATGCGCTCCCCGGTGGCGATGGGTAAGTGGGTGCCCCTGGCGATATCGGCCATGACTTCCACGTTCTGGCAATTGACCGGCTCTTCGATGAACATGGGCTGGTAGGGCTCCAGCGCCTTGATGAGCAGCTTGGCCGTCTGGGGGGAAATGGCCCCGTGAAAGTCGATGCCGATATCTCCCTCCGACCCGGCGGCCTGGCGCAATTCGGCGAATTTCTCGGCGGCGTGGTCCACGAATTGAGGGGTTTCCACCGGGCGGGCAGGGCGTTTCTTGGCCGGTCCCGTCTTGAAGGCCGTAAACCCCTGCTGCATCTTTTCCTTCAGTGCCTCGGGGGTGCCGGCATGGGCATACACTCGAATCCGCTGTCGGGTCGGCCCCCCCAGCAACTCGTAGACGGGAACCTGCAGGGCCTGGCCCTTGATATCCCAAAGCGCCTGATCGATGCCGCTCAGTGCGCTGGTGAGAATGGGACCTCCGCGATAGAAGGCATGACGGTAGATCGCCTGCCAATGGTGGGCCACCGCCCGCGGATCCTTGCCGATCAGGTAGGATTCCAACTCCTGGATGGCAGTGGCGCAGGTCCGGGCCCGGCCCTCCAGGATCGGCTCTCCCCAGCCGGCGATGCCCGCATTGGTGTGGATCTTCAGGAACAGCCAGCGGGGCTTCACCAGAAAGGTCTCCAACCGGGTGATGCGCATGAGTTCCCGGGCGCGGGCTCCCTTCGGCCCCACGGGAGAGGCGGTGGCTGTTGAGGGAGCGCCTCCCGATGCGGCAGCCTGGGTCGCACCCAACCCGATCATTCCGGCAGTGCCCTTGAGCAGGGAACGCCGCGGCAGTTTTTGGTCGTCGAGCGAATTTTTCTTCAAGGCCCCATCTCCCTGGGAGAGACAGCTTCAGGTCGCACGTTTCAGGAGAAACTCCGCCATTCTATCACCGGGCATCGATCACCTGCCGAATTCTCCGGAAGACGGAATCGAACATGGGTTGGGTCAGCCTCCCGGTAAAGGTGTTCTGCTGGCTGGGGTGAAAGGACGCCAGCAGCAGGCGGTTGTCGCCCAGGGGGACCTCGAGGCCATGTCCGAAGCGGGGACGCCCTTTGCGGCTGTTTCCGCGGTGCAGGTCCCAGACGCTATCGAAAGCGATCCGGCCCAACGCCAGCACCACCCGCGCCCGGGTCAACCGCTCCCATTCGAATTGCAGGTAGGGACGGCAGTTCCGGATCTCCTGCGGGCTGGGCTTGTTGGACGGAGGAGCGCAGTGAATGACGGCAGTGATGTAGCAGTCGATCAGTCTCAGCGGATCGTGGCGGTGGGTGGATTGGGGATGGCTGGCAAAGCCATGTCGATAGAGGGCGGCATAGAGCCACTCCCCGCTTCGGTCTCCGGTAAACATGCGGCCGGTTCGGTTTGCCCCGTGTGCGGCCGGAGCCAGTCCCACCACCAACAGGCGGGCGTCGTCTCGCCCCAGGCTTGGAACGGGTCGACCCCAATAGTCCCAATGCCGGAATCGGGCCACCTTGTCTCGAGCGGTCCGGTCGCGCCAGGCATTCAAACGAGGGCACAGACGGCATTCGGGAATCTCTGCCTGAAGGCGGCGCAGGTCGGCGATTCTGGCAAGGTCAACGCCGGGGGGCATGATCATGGCTACGGCAACCGAGTTCAAGGAGGTGAGGAAAAACCGTGGCAGAGTCCCCTAGCCTTTTTCTCACCAGGTCGCTGAATGCATAGTGAAAAGCGGTTTATCTTCAGTACCTTGATTGGCGCCATTCAAGGGATCTGCGGCTACAGACTGCGCTGGGCGCGCCGTGGTGAGAAATGCGGGCAAGTGAACCAAGAGGGGTAGTCGCTGCCCGGCAGGTCCACCCAAAAACAAAACGCCCTGAAGCCGGTCCGGCTTCAGGGCGGGAATACCACGTCTTGAGGGAATACAGTCTACACGCCTGTGTCTTCTTCGTCGGCTATGGACACTTCCTGTGCCTGCAGACCCTTGGGTCCCTGCACGACGGCGAATTCCACTGACTGTCCTTCTTCCAGGGTGCGGTAGCCCTCGGCCTGAATCGCAGTGTGGTGGACAAAGACGTCGCCGCCCTGACTGCGCTCAATAAAGCCGTAACCCTTGGAGTTGTTGAACCATTTGACTTTTCCGGTCTCTCTACTCATTGACTTCGAGACTCCTTTCGCATCATGGGGGAGGTGTCGTAGATGTTTTTACAACTTGAAGAAGCCTCGAAAAAAAGGGGAGCCTTCAGACAAACGAACCGCCAGGGGGAACAACCTCATTTTCGACATGCTTGCAATCTCAAATCCCTAAAAACATTACAACAGGTGCGAAAGTATACGGAAACTACCTAAACTGTCAAGATTTTGATCGGCCTTGTTTCAGCTCGAAGCCCCTTGCAAATACATACGCCACCAGCGCCACCACAAAGACCACAAGGAGCATCCAGGCAATTCCCTGGAGTGTTTCGATGATGGTCCGATAGACCTCCAGGGTCCACCGTTCCGACGTGAGGACCAAAATCTCCTTATCCTTCTGGGGTGCCGAGATATACCGTTCCAACTGGTGGATGCGAACGCCTGACGAGATGCCGACAACGTAGGCCGCGAACTTGATGTAGCGGTGCCAGGCCCCGCCCAGATCCTCCGCTACGATCCGATCGAGTATTAAAGCGACGGGCCGGTCAAAGAGCCGCACCACGCCATGGGACACCGCCAAAGCAATACAGAATGTAATGGCCAGTAGTGTGAAGAACATGAGTTTCTGAAGTGTCTCAGTGAGTATCTCCGAGTTGATATACGACGATGGTTGCCATGTCAACGGCTAAACTGGATTTCTCGACGTTCTATACCATGGATAGCCTGGCGATGAGGGAGAAAAGCGGCAGGTACATGGAAATGACGATCCCGCCGACCATCAGGCCCAACAGCAGGATCAGCAGAGGCTCCAGGGAGGTCAACAGGTCGGAAACGGCGGCGTCGACCTCGTCTTCATAGAATTCGGCCAACTTGGTCAACATGGCGTCCAAGGCGCCCGTCTGTTCCCCGACTCCCACCATCTGGGTGACAATGGGAGGAAATACCCGGGAATACCGGAGGGTCTCAGCCATGGACTTGCCCTCCTGAACGGCGCCGCGCGTCTTGAAGACGGCTTCCTCCACCAGGGCGTTGCCTGCCGTCCTGGCAGTGATGGCCAGAGACTCCAGGATCGGCACTCCGCCCGAGAGAAGCGTAGCCAGGGTTCTGGAGAACCTGGAAATGGCGATTTTTCGCATCACGCCTCCCAGGATGGGAATCTTCAGCAGGGCCTGGTCTATTGCCCGGCGGCCCCCCGGGGTCGCGTAGTAACGCCGAAAGGTATAGCCGACCCCTAAGGCGCCGAGCACAAGGAAAGGAATGGCATGGCCGACCAGCCGGCTGGCAGCCATGACTACCTGGGTCGGCCAGGGAAGCTCGGCCTGGAGGCTGGTGAAGAGAGTGGTGAACAGTGGCACCACCTTCCACAAGATCAGGAGTACGATTCCCATGGCGACCGCCAGGACCACGGCCGGATAGACCATGGCGGACACCACCGCGCGCTTCAACTTGACCGCCTTCTCGATGTAGGTGGACAGCCTCCGGAGAATGGCGTCCAGGATGCCTCCGGCCTCTCCCGCGGCCACCATGCTGCTGTAAAGGGGATCGAAGACCTTGGGGTGTTGCTCCAGTGCCGCAGCCAGGGACGTCCCGTTCTCGACGTCCTCCCGCACCGCCTGCAACACGTTTTGGAAGGTGCTGTTCTCCTGCTGTTGCCCCAGGGATTCCAGGCACTGTACCAGAGGCAGGCCGGCGTCGATCATGACCGAGAATTGCCGGGTGAAAACCGCCAGTTCCTTGGGTTTGACTCGACCTCGGCTTCGGGAAAAGAGACGGCGCCCGCCCTTTTCCCTGATCATCACCGGGCTGACCTGCTCTCTTCCCAGCATATTGGCCAATGCCTGCCTGGAGGCCGCCTGGCGCTGGCCGCGCACCTCGGTTCCGCTCCGCGACCTTCCGCGATAGAGGTATACCGGCATCGATTTCTCCTGAAGGGATTTGGCGTATTTGTGCCGGCTGGTTAGCAGTTTCCCCGCTCTACCGTGCGGAACATTCGAGAGTGAAACAACGAATCTTCATAGCCGGTCGGGAACAAGGACCCTGTTCGGATAGCACGATTTTCTACCTATTGAACATCGATGCACAGGATTAACAGGACGAGAGCTTCCTGCACCAGAAGCCAACTCGGGCGATGATCCGGTGCGGATTTGCGGATTCCCGGCATTAGAAGCTGGTCGTTTCCTGAAGAATCCTGTGAATCCTGTGCATCGATGTGAATAATCCCTGTAAATCACGATGGGGTCGGAAGCTTCCCCACTGGCTCCGCCGCGGTCCTTGTTGCTTCTTCGCGGACAAATCCGCTTTGTCCCTTGCGTCCTTCGTTGACCCCCTTGCCGACCTTCGCCCCATCCCTCTTGAGCCTTCTCCAGCGCCTTAGTGTCCCTTCGTCGTTCTTCGTGTCCCTTCGTGGATCACTCTTTTTTCGGTTGTTTCAGGCAAGCCGCGCCCCTGCCCTGCCGTGCAGATCATACGAGAGTGAAACAATCAGAAATCGACCATTCCTTCGCGACCTTGGCATCCCGTCGCGGTTAACCTCAGCGCCTTAGTGGCCCTTCGTCGTCCTTCGTGTGTCTTCGTGGATTCCTCTTTTTCTTTTGTCTTTTTTCGGTTGTTTCAGGCAAGACAAGCATCTGGCGCAGTTCGTCCGGATTGATCGCGTATTCCAGGGCAGTCGGGCGTTCAATCTGTCCGGACAGGAACAGTGCAGCCAAGGACTGGTTGAATGTCTGCATTCCATACTTCCCCCGGCCCATCTGCATGGCCGATTCCAGTTGATGCACCTTGTCCTCTCGGATCAGGTTGCGGATGGCGGCATTGGGAACCAGAACCTCCATGGCCAGCGCCCGGCCCGCACCGTTGGCTCGGGGAACAAGGGCCTGGCAGACGACGCCCTCCAACACCAGTGAAAGCTGGGCGCGAATCTGGGATTGCTGGTGGACGGGAAAGACGTCGATGACGCGATGGATGGTGGAGGCCGCCGAGCGGGTATGCAGGGTCCCCAGTGTGAGGTGTCCGGTTTCGGCAATGCGCAGGGCCGCTTCCAGGGTCTCCAGGTCGCGCAGCTCACCAAGCAGCACCACGTCGGGGTCCTGGCGCAAAGCCGCTCGCAAGGCTGTCGCAAAGGATCGGGTATCGGAATGAACCTCCCGCTGGTTGACCAGGCAATTCCTGTGGTCGTGCAGAAACTCGATGGGGTCTTCGACGGTCAGGATATGGGCGTGGCGGTCGCAGTTGATCTGATCGATCATGGCCGCCAGGGTGGTGGACTTGCCGCTGCCGGTGGCGCCCGTCACCAGGACGAGGCCCCGGGACTTCCGGCAGAATGTCTTCAGCACCACCGGCAGATTGAGGTCGTCAAAGCTCCTGACCCGGAAGGGAATGCCTCGAAAGACCGCCCCCACCGCGCCCCGCTGGCTGAAGCAGTTGCCTCGAAACCGCGACAGCCCTCCGATCCCAAAGGAAAAGTCCAGCTCCAGGTGTTTTTCCAGCTGCTGCTTCTGATTTGGGGTCAGCACGCTGTAGGCCAGCCGCCGGGTGTCCTCGGCCGTCAGGGGTGGGAATTGACTCAGGGGGCGGAGCTGTCCGTCCACCCGCACATGAGGAGGAGCGCCGGTGGCGAGGTGGAGATCGGACGCACCCATTTCCGTCATTTTCTTGAGGAGCTCTGCCAGGGACGGAGTTTGCATGGAATTCTCTCGTAGAGAGGCTGAGGCTGGCCTGTAACCGGTTGCGGACACTACCTGTCGGTCTCGCGCAGGACCTCTTCCAGGGTAGTGACGCCATCCCGGATCTTCTGCATTCCGCTGGCCCGCAGGGTGATCATCCCGTCCTGGACGGCCCTCTGCTTGAGCTGGGTGGAGGTCCCGCCCCTCACAATGAGTTCCCTGAGACCGTCGCCGATCTCCATCACCTCGAAGAGTCCCACCCGCCCCCTGTAGCCCGTGTGATTGCAGGCGTCGCAGCCACGTCCTCGAATAGTGGGGATCCGGGAGGCTTCGGAGGGAGCGAAGCCCGCCTCGATGAGGCTTTCAACTGGAGACTCGGCTGCTTGTCTGCAGTGTCCGCAAATGCGGCGGACCAAGCGCTGGGCACAGATCAAGTGGACCGAGGTCGCCACCAGGAAGGGCTCCACACCCATATTGGTGAGACGACTGACGGTGGAGGCGGCATCGTTGGTGTGCAGAGTGCTTAGCACCAGGTGACCGGTCAGAGCCGCCTTGATGGCGATCTCGGCCGTCTCGAGGTCCCGCACCTCGCCCACCAGCACGATGTTGGGGTCTTGGCGCAGGAAGGCCCGCAGCGCAGTGGCGAAGGTCAATCCGATTTGCTCCTTTACCTGAACCTGGTTGATCCCCGGCAGGTTGAACTCGACCGGGTCCTCGGCGGTCAGGATGTTGGACTCCACGCGATTCAAGCGGGTGATCGAGGAATACAGGGTGCTGGTCTTGCCGCTTCCGGTGGGTCCCGTCACCAGCACCATACCGTAGGGCTTGAGGATGGCTGACTCGAACCTCCTCAGGGACTCCGGCTCGAAACCCAAGCGGGCCATGTCCAGGACCAGGCGGTCCCGATCGAGCAGCCGCAGAACGACCTTTTCACCGTGTAGCGTAGGCAGAACCGACACTCGAACGTCGAGGTCTTGCCCCCTGCCCTCCTTCTTCAGTCGGATCTTCATTCGGCCATCCTGCGGCAGGCGCTTTTCCGAGATATCCAGCTTGGCCATGATCTTGATTCTGGAGGTCACGGCGTCTTTCAGGCTCAGGGGAGGGGTCATGACGGTGCTCAAGAGACCGTCGACGCGAAAGCGCACTCGGAACTCCCGCTCGTAAGGCTCGATATGGATGTCGCTGGACTCCTGCTTCAGGGCAGCAGACAGGATCCGGTTGACCAGCCTGACGACGGGGGCTTCCCGGGCGGCCTGCTTCAAGTCTTCCGCCGCGTTGGGGCTTTGCTCGGAGCTGTCCCGCTCCGACTCGCGCACGGCCACCGGGACACGCTCGACCGAGGTTTTCCCGACACCCCGCTCGAGTTCCAGGGTCCGGCCGTCACCGCCGTAGTACTTCCGGATGGCCTCCCGGATGGCGGACTCGGCGGCCACCAGGGGCTCGATGGTGAAGCCCGTCATGAATTGCAGGTCGTCCATGGCCAGGACGTCGGTGGGATCGATGGTGGCGATGGTCAAGGTGGAGCCTGCCCGACTCAGCGGCAGCACCTGGTATTTCTGCGCCGACTCCGGCGGAATGAGCTTCACGATCGAGGGATCGACCTGGAAGAAGGGGAGGTTGATGGAGGGCAGCCCGAACTGGCGGCAGAGGATGGCGCTGATGTCTTCGCCGGTGACCCAGCCCAACTGGATCAGGCAATTCCCCAGACGCCCTCCGTGGACCCGCTGATACTCCAGGGCCTTCCGGAGCTGTTGCCGGCTGATGAGGTTTTCTCTGACCAGCAGGTCACCGAGCTTTGCCGCCATGAATCAAGACTCCCCCAGGCGCACCCGTGCCAATGTGCGCAGGAAACGGGATTGAAATGGGTGTTGAACTGAGGGAGGTTGCTGGCCTTCATGCTATTGGGGGGACCGGCCCTTGTCAAGGGGGTGGAGGCCGGGTTACTCCAGCGAGTTGAAGAACTGTGAGGCCTCGTGCTTCAGTTTGTCCACTGTCGCTTGCACCTGGGCCAGTTCCCGGCCTTCGGCCATGATTCTCAATAAGGGTTCGGTGCCGGAGTAGCGAACCACCATGCGGCCCGAATCCGACAATTGCTCGCGGGCGTTCCCGATCAGGCGCGACAGTTCGGGGGACTGCTCAATGGGGACCTTGCGGGAAACCCTGAGGCCGTCCAGGACCTGAGGGAAAGGCCGATATCCGGCAACCAGGTCGTCCAGGCCGGCACCGCGGCGAACCAGAAGTTCCGCCAGCTTGACCGCCGTCAGGAGTCCGTCTCCGGTGGTGTGCAAGTCGCCCAGAATAATGTGCCCGGAGGGTTCTCCTCCCAGGACGGCTCCCGAGGTCTGCATGGCCTCCAGGACGTGCTTGTCTCCCACCGGGGTGCGAATCAGGGAAATGCCATCCCGGATCAGGGCTTTTTCAAGGGCCAGATTGGTCATGATGGTTCCGACCACCTTCTCGCCGGCCAATGACCCCTTGGAGTTCCGGTCCCTGGTCAGGGCATAGAGGACATGGTCTCCGTCCAGGCACCTTCCGCTACTTGTGACAAAAAGGACACGGTCGGCATCTCCGTCGAAGGCCACGCCCAGGTCCAGCCGGTTGGCTTCCACTGCCCGGGCCAAGCCATCCAGGTGAAGGGATCCGCAGTTGCGATTGATGTTTCGACCGTCCGGACGGTCGTTGAGGACGTGGACCTCGGCCCCCAGCTTCCTGAATAGCGAAGGCGCGATGAGGTAGGCCGCGCCGTTGCAAACGTCCAGGCCCACACCGAGCGGCTCCAGCCGGGTTCCGGCCTGCCGGCTTAGAAAGGCCAGGTATTCCGCTGCCAGCGACTCGCGGTTGGCGGGCCCGGCCGAGCTGGGGCAGGCTGAAATCGCCGCTACGTTCCGCCGGGACTCGATGCGGCCTTCGATCTCGCCTTCGCGGTCATCGGACATCTTGAAACCCTGTCCTGAGAACAGTTTGATCCCGTTGTCCCGGTAGGGATTGTGGGAAGCCGAGATCATGATCCCCAGATCGTAGCCGAGGGCCCGGGTCAGGTAGGCCAGGCCGGCCGTAGGGATCACTCCCAGATCGTGAATGGCGTCCACGCCCCCATCGGACAGGCCCTGGCTCAACCGGGCGGTGATCCAGGGGCCGGACTCTCGCGTGTCTCTGCCGATCAGGATCCGGCCGGCGCCCTGGGAGCCCCCGAAATCGGCCAAGGCCAAGCCGATGGCGCAGACCGTCTTCTCGTCCAGAGGAAAGCGGCCCGCCTCCCCCCGGATCCCATCCGTCCCGAACAGTTTTCTCATGGGGTATCTCTGTTTGGCTGGGAAGCTTGACCGTCCTCCGGAGTTTCCAAGGGTTCGATGGAGACTTCGACTTCTACCCGGCGGCCCTGCGGAAAACGCACCACCCCGTCTTCCGCATCCAGATAGACTCGGGCCACAAAGTCGGTGGAACGACCGGTGACGTCGATGTCTTCGGTGGTCACCCGCGTCACGTCCGACACGCGCCCTCCCGGACCTTCCACCAGCACCCGACTGGGGTGGGGATTCACCGACCGAAGCCGGTAGCCCTCCCCCACCCTGCCCACGATTCGGGGGTCGATTTCCACCTCCTTGCTTACGGTAGGTTGCAGGTTGAGGCGCACCGTGGAAGGTCTGATGTGGGTGACCGTGATCCCCTGCGGTCTGGAGATGTGATCGGGGGTGATGGAGTAGACCCGTTCACCGGGTTGGGCGTTGGCCAGGTCGATGTGGGCGGACATTTCGGAGGACTCCAGCCTGTCCAGGATGCTGGAGGGAGCTCTCAGGCGGACATCCACCGAGCCTGCAGGATTATCCACCAGCTCCAGGTGCGGGGGCATCAGGTATTGGAGACCGATCTTGAACCCGACCTCTCCCACAAAGCGGGGCTCGCCGTTGAGCGCGGCCCACAGCAGCAGGGCAAGGCCCAGCGAGGCGAGCTTCAAACCGGCGTTATCGAGCAGAAAACCTTTCAGAACCTTCCAGATTCGGCTCATTTGCCTTCCGCCACCGGGGAAAGGTGGGATGGGGGCGCCGGCACCGAGTCGGCAGACTCAAGGATGCTGGCCAGATGCTGGCGCAGGGATGGACCGTCCAGGTTCCTTCGAACGTGGCCACCGACTACGGTGGAGATGATTCCAGTCTCTTCGGAGACCACCACCACCACGGCGTCCGACTCTTCGGTGACACCGATGGCTGCCCGGTGGCGGGTCCCCAGTTCCTTGCTCAACCTGGGGTCGAGAGTGAGGGGCAAGAAGCAGGCAGCCGCGGTAATCCGGCCCTTTTGGACGATGACGGCCCCGTCGTGGAGGGGCGTCCCGGGCGAGAAGATGCTCACCAGCAGATCGGAAGTGAGGGCCGCGTCGATGGTCACCCCGCTTTCGGTATAGTTCTTGAGCCCCATCTCGCGCTCGATGACGATCAGTGCCCCGACATGCTGGGCGGACAGGTGGGTCGCCGCCAACACGATCTCGGCGTAGGTCTCCGTGATCGGATTTCGGGAGAACTTTCTCAGCAATGGGTTCTTGCCGATGTTGGCCAGGGCCCGGCGAATCTCAGCCGCGAACAACACAATGATCCCGACCACGAAGAAGGGAAGAATGGTGGTCATGATCCATTGAACGGTCTCCAGGTTGAACCAGAGGGTCACGTAATAAAAAAGCACCAGGAATCCCACTCCCAGCGCCATTTGCACCGCACGCGTCCCTCGGATCAACAACAGGATGTGGTAGATCAGAATGCTGACGATGAGAATGTCGACAGCCGCGGACCAGGTGAGTCGGTCCAGGCGGAATAGTTCGATCAAATTCATGGCGACCTAGCGGAAACCCATTATAGCATCACACATTTGGACCACTTGACAGGTCTCCGGAACGTCGTGGACCCGAATAATGTGTGCTCCCTGGATCACGGCAACGGCTGTGCTGGCCAGACTTCCCAGTAGCCGTTGCTCCGCCGGCAGGTTCAGCAGGTTGCCGATAAAGGATTTGCGTGAGGGTCCCACCAGAATGGGTAGGTGAAACCGGTTCAACTCCTCCAGTCGCCGCAGCACCACCAGGTTGTCTTCCACGCCCTTGCCGAATCCCAACCCCGGATCCAGAACGATCCGATTTCTGGAAATTCCAGCCTCGACGGCTTTTTTCACCGAATGCCGCAAGCCCTGCAGCACCGACTGCAGCGGGCGCTTCAGTGCAGGCAGTCCGTGGAGCCTTTGCGGGCTGCCACGGGAATGCATGAGCACCATGGCCACGCCGGCCGCAGCGGCGCAGGCCGCCATATCGGGGTCGAAGCGCAGCCCGCTGATGTCGTTGACCAGCGAGGCGCCGGCCGCGATGGCCCGGCGAGCGACTTCCGACTTGTAGGTGTCCACCGAGAGGGGGATGGTCAGACGCCCGGCCAACTGTTCGATGACCGGGACCACCCTGCGGATCTCGTCGGTCGCTGAGACCGCGCCGGGACGGTCGGGACGGGTCGATTCCCCCCCCACGTCCACCAGGTCGGCTCCCTGGTCTTCCAGTTGCAGGCCATGCTTGACCGCCTTTTCGGTTTGCAGGTAGGCACCGCCATCGTAGAACGAGTCGGGAGTCACGTTCAGAATTCCCATGATCAGGGTCTTCCGCCCCAACTCCAGGGTGCCATTGGGAAGTTGCAAGCGGAAACGCGGTCTCATGGACACAGCCCCTTGTGAGAAGCGCGGCCCAGGAATGAGATTGAGAGAAAGCGGACCAAGGAGACGCGACAGGCCGCCGGGTCCTGCTTTGGCGACGGTTCGGGGACGGACTGGCGACGATGCGGGCTAGGCGGGCGCCGGCTTTTCCCGCTGCTTGTCGACCAGGGATCCGACAGTGGGGGAGACGGGCTTCTTGCCCCTGGGGTTTTCCGTCTGGGAAGGGCCGGAGTCTTCCCGGGAGATCGGGTCCGCCTTCTCCTCCAGCGGGAGGTTCCGGATGACCATCCGCACCTCGTTGGCGTCCAGGACTTCTCTTTCCAGCAAGGTCTCGGCGATCCGGATCAAGGTGTCCCGGTTCTCTTCCAGGATCTTGCAAGCGCTCTGGTATCCCTCGTTGACGAACCGCTTGATCTCCTGGTCAATCTTGATCGCCGTATCCTCGCTGTAATCGCGGTGCTGAGCGATTTCCCTTCCCAGGAAAATCTGCTCTTCCTTTTTGCCGAAGGTCAGGGGACCCAGTTCGGACATCCCGTAGTCGCACACCATGCGGCGGGCCAATTCGGTAGCCTGTTCGATGTCGTTGCCCGCGCCCGTGGTCATGTGTTCCAGAAACATCTCCTCGGCCACCCGTCCACCCATCATGATGGCGATCTGGCTCTCCAGGAAGACCCGGGTGTAGGTGTGCTTGTCATCCTCCGGGAGCTGCATGGTCACCCCCAGGGCCATCCCCCGCGGAATAATGGTCACCTTGTGGAGCGGGTCGGCATGAGGGAGCATGGCCGCCACTAGCGCGTGACCGGCTTCGTGATAGGCCGTGTTCCGCTTTTCGGCGTCGCTGATGATCATGGACTTTCGCTCCACACCCATCAGGACCTTGTCCTTGGCGCCTTCGAAGTCCAGCATGGTCACGGACTGCTTGTCGTAGCGCGCGGCGTAGAGCGCGGCCTCGTTGACCAGATTGGCCAGATCGGCCCCGGAAAAGCCGGGGGTGCCGCGTGCCAGAACCGAGACGTCCACATCCTCCGACAAGGGAATTTTCTTGGTGTGGACCTGGAGAATGCCTTCCCGTCCCTTCACGTCGGGCCGAGCCACCATCACCCGACGGTCGAACCTTCCGGGTCGCAGCAGGGCCGGGTCCAGCACGTCGGGGCGGTTGGTGGCCGCAATGAGGATCACGCCCTCGTTGGACTCGAAGCCGTCCATCTCGACCAACAGTTGATTCAGGGTCTGCTCGCGCTCGTCGTGCCCCCCGCCCAAGCCGGCGCCGCGGTGACGCCCGACAGCGTCGATCTCGTCGATGAAGACGATGCAGGGGGCGTTCTTCTTGCCTTGCTCGAACAGGTCTCTCACTCGGGAGGCCCCCACGCCCACGAACATCTCCACGAAGTCGGATCCGCTGATGGAGAAGAAGGGCACTCCGGCCTCGCCGGCGATGGCTCGGGCCAGAAGCGTCTTGCCCGTGCCTGGCGGTCCGACCAGCAGCACCCCTTTGGGGATTCGGCCTCCCAGTTTCTGAAACCTCTGGGGGTCCTTCAGGAATTCGATGATTTCCTGCAGTTCTTCCTTGGCTTCCTCGGCGCCGGCCACGTCCTTGAAGGTGACTTTCTTCTGCTGGGAGGACAGCAGCTTGGCACGGCTCTTTCCGAATGACAGGGCCTTGTTGCCGCCACTCTGCATCTGCCGCATGAAGAAGATCCAGATTCCGATCAGCAGCAGAAAGGGGACATAGGTGATCAGAGCGGCCAGCCAGGGGCTCTGGGAAGGCTCCTTGGCCTTGATGATGACGTTCTTGGCCAGCAGGCGGGCGACCAATTCGTCGTAGTCTGGGGCAACGGTCGTGAAGGGAGTGTTGTCCTTGGTCGTTCCCTTGACTTCACTTCCCACGATCTCCACTTCCCGCACGTTGGACTGCTCCACCTGTTCGATAAAGTCCGAGAAGGACCATTCCCTCTCCTCCTCGGAGCCGCTGCGCTGAACGAATTGCCACAGGAGTACGCCCAGGACAACCAAGCCGATCCAGAATAGCAGTGTCTTTGCCATCGCAATCAAAGGGGGCCGCCGTCGGGCCGCCGCGACAGTGGGGTCAGATCAAGACATGGTTCCAGGCCCGGTTTTCGGCCACCGGACCCGCGGCGCTTCGCTCCAGGGGGCGTTTCATGGTGTCGAACGGTGCCCTTTCCGCCATCCGGCGCCCGGCTGGTTCCGCACCACCCGCCCCTGACAAGTGACTGCCCCCACACCAACAAGATAGCATTTCGCCGTGGAATTTACGAATCAAATCTGCCCCGGAGGGTGGCGTAAAGGCAAAAGAATCTTTGACTAAGCCGGCATTACCCCCTCAGTGTAGGCGAGATCCGGCAGCACGATGCCGGCTCAGGACAGGACACTCGGGTCAGGCCCGCCTTCAAGCGCCCGTTCCTCGATCACCACCCTGATAGCGCCCGGCGAGGATCGGTGCCATTCGGCGTCGGCTACCACCGGAAAACTTGCGGCACAGACAATCTTTCCGCCGCAGGTCACCACCGGCCACCTGGCCCTGGCGCTCAATCCAACCCGCTTTCTCTGGAACAATTCCTTGATTTTCTTGGGTCTGGAGGACCCGAGTGGCCGGTAGGCATCGCCGGCCTGCCAGGACCTGACCTCCAGCCCCCCGGCCACGGCCCGCGGCGACAGGTAGACTTGCCATCGGTCCAGCAAGGGCAGGCCGCTGGATCCCTGGTTCAGGTAGGTTTCAAACTCCAGCCCGACTCGATGGAGACGAACTTGCCCGGGGATTGCGAGCGGGAAGCAGTAGGATTCAACAGGGGGGGAAGCGGACAGCTCCCGGAAGAGCAAGCGGTCGAACTCTCTGGCAGCCTCAATCCGGCCGACGCGAACGGACTTGCCGCTCTTGTGGTCTTGCAGCAGCTCCAGGACCGCATCGACCTGCTTCTTCAGCACTCGTTTCCCGGGGTCCAGGGTGCCGAAGGCATGACGCACCAGCTGGCTTCTCAGTCCGGCAGGTAGCGTGTTCAACCAGCTCCGCCGCCAACCGAGCCGGGCGTCTGCCGGGTCCGCCTGCCTGCCGGCCAGATCCTCGACCAGCCATGCCAGGCTGTCCGCGTCTCCACGCAGATTCTCGGCCGTTCTTGCCAGAACGTCCACGATACCGGGATTGAAAGCCTTCTCCAGCCAGGGAATGAGTTCATGCCTCACCCTGTTGCGCGCGAACCGCAGGTCCCGGTTGGTGGCATCCTCCCGCCATCCCACCCCGCGGGACCGCAGGTAGGTTCGAAGGTCCTCACGCTCGATCGACAGCAGGGGCCTGATGAATCGATCGGCGCGGGATACGGGAATGGCCGCCAGACCCAAGGCGCCACTGCCTGTCAGCAGCCTCAGCAGGACCGTCTCCGCCTGGTCGTTGCGGGTGTGTCCCAGGGCGATCCGCTGCACGCCCAGGGAATCGCCGGTGCGTTGAAGGAACCGGTACCGCAGCTCCCGGGCACGGGCTTGGGCGTTTCCTCCCGTGGGGCGCTCCGAGGGGGGCAATTTTTCCACCACGAACGGCAGGTGGTAGCTCGCGGCCAGGGAGCGCACGAATTCGGCGTCGGCGTCGGCTTCCTTTCCCCGAAGTCCATGGTTCAGGTGAGCCACCGCCAGCTCCAGATCGAGCCCGGGGCGAATCTCGAGAAAGAGGCACAGAAGGGCGGTCGAGTCGGCTCCCCCGGAGAGAGCCAACAGCACTCTATCGCCCGGAGCCACCAGTTGCCGGTTTCGAATCAGGCGCACGAAATTCTGGAAGACCATGAACGTCCTGCTTCAGCGTTCCCGGGACAGGTTCAACAGTACCGTGGTGACCCACTGAGGGACGATCTCCGATTCTCCCCGCAGAGGGGCCAGTTCCGCGGCTCCGGCCCGACACCAGGACTCGACAAACGGGTTCAGGACCTCCAGGCTGTCCTTTTCGGCGCGCAGCGAGGCCAGCCGTTTCCGGGCGACGGACCTCAGGCCATCGGCCAGCTGCCGGGGATCTGCGCCGGGCGGGGCCAGATTCTTCAGCACACCCTGGAACTGCCGGACGCCGATGGGCTCGGGCCTGAAGGGTTTCCCCAGGACGTGGTTGAGAGTTGCGGTCACAAAGAGTGTTCCGAAGCGCAGGTCGTCCAGTCTCCGGTTCACCTGCCGGAGGGCCTCCAACTTGAGTTCGGGGCCGGGCCCGGCCACCAGGCTCCAGAAAATTTGCCCCAGAGTCTCGATCTCATTCAGTTTGCGTTGAGCCGATTCGACATCGGCCAGACCGCGGAAGTTTCGATAACCGGCTCGCCGCGAGTCCCGCACGCCTTCGAAGAAAAGGGGCCTGTGACGCCGCAATCCGTCCAGGAATTCGGACTGTGGCGATTCCAGCAGGGTTTGTTGGGCTCCTTCCAAACGGAGCCTTCCCCGATGGATGACCCCGTCGGCTTCGGCGCGCAGATCCCCCAGGAGGCTGAACCCCGTCCGGAACAATCCCAGCATGTCATGTTGCTCCAGAGCTGACGCCGCCAGGGCGGCCCGCCCTTGAGTCAATCGCTCCAGGCCCAGGTTAAGCGTATCTCTCATTTCTTCCAGGGCCGGCTTCACCTTCTCCAGGTCTCCGGTAGTAACGGAGTGAACCGAGAGAATCCGATTGGCCAGAGCGGCCAGTTGCTGGCTGATCAGTTCGGCCCGGCGGGTGTCCCGGATGGCGCCCAGGGCTCTCCAGAGGTGTTCTCCCGGCGCCAGCGAGGCCACCAGCAGGGCCGGTAGCGTGGACGAAACGCGCTGGGCATCCTCCTCTTCCAAAGCCACTGGGTGCCGCGGAGCTGCTGTCGTGCCGACCTCTCCGTAAATGCTCAGAGCCTCGTAGTAGTCCACGAAGCCGATCTCCTCCAGGCGGAGCCGCTTGTTCTGGTAGGCTTCCTCTTCCATGGAAACCTGGTTGTCCCAATGCACACGATCGATCAGGTCGTACCCCAGGGAGGCATCCATTCGGAAGATGACGTCCAGCAAGAGGCGGGCGACGGTGGCTGCATCGGCCTCGCCAGGGACCTCGATGCCGAACCGCTGATCCGGCGTCAGAAAGAGGGGTAGCTCAGGGAGGGGCTCGTCCGTTTCAAGCATGTGAATCCGAATGTTGTCCTTCAGGAAGAGCGCCAGCAGGTTGGGGTCCACCGCTCGGGCAGCTACCGCCGCCTCTTCGGGCCCGCACTGTAGGTAGGCAGCCATCCATTCCATGAAGCTGGGCCTGTGAAAGCTGTCCTTGCGCCAGCAATCCAGGTCGATGAAGCCGCGGCGCTGTTCCAGGGTAGCCAGCAGGAGCAACTCCTGGCTGTCGGCCAGACCGACAGCCTTGATGGCCAGGAACAGATCCTGGTAGGGGACGTTGCGAACTCGCTTGGCCGAGCCGGGCCGGGCCAGGAAATCTTCCAGGTCGGTCCGGTCGCCGATCCGGAGGGATCCCGAGAGAAAATCGGCCAGGGGTTGCTTGGACCTCGAGTTCTCGACCTTCATCCTTTTTTTGTCGTTGAAATCCACGAAATTGGCTGAAACCTGGCTGCTTTCCGAAATTTACGGCCCTGGACCGCCCGACTTCCGCCATGCCTATGCAGCGGTCTGCATGCCCCCTGGTGAAAAATGCGGTTTAACCCCGACTGACGTTGATCTTCAGGGACTTGAGCTTGCGGTGGAGGTGGCTGCGCTCGATGCCCAGGGCTTCGGCCGTGCGCGAGATGTTCCCCCGGTTTTCCTCCAGTTTCTTGAGGATGTAGTCTCGATCGAAGGCCATGCGTGCCTCCGACAAGCTCCTGGCCTCAACCGGATCTTCCCGGGGGCCGTTGGGCTTGAGCAGCCCGGCCGGCAGGTGCCGAGCTTCAATCCGGCGTGCGGGAGTCATGATCACCAGTCGCTCCGCCAGGTTCTTCAGTTCGCGGACATTGCCCGGCCAGGGATAGGCCGTCAACAGATCCAACGCCTCCCCGCTCAGTTCCTTGGGCGGATGCCCGTAGTGGCGGGAGAAGTCTCCAATGAAGAATGTTGCCAGAACCGGAATGTCCTCGGTGCGCTCGCGCAGCGGGGGTACGTAGAAGGGAATGACGTTGAGCCGGTAGAAAAGGTCTTCGCGAAAGTTGCCCCGCTGCATTTCCTGGTCGAGATCCTTGTTGGTGGCCGCGATGATGCGAACATCCACCGACACCGTCGAATGGGCCCCAACGGGTTCGAAGCGCTGGGTTTCCAGCGCCCTGAGCACCTTGGATTGGGTCTTGAGGGTCATGTCTCCGACCTCATCCAGAAAGAGCGTCCCCCCATCGGCCTTTTCCAGCTTTCCCACCTTGGTGGCGGTGGCTCCCGTAAAGGCGCCCTTGACGTGCCCGAACAGTTCGCTCTCGATCAGCTCGTCGGGGATGGCGGCGCAGTTCACCTCCACGAAGGGCGCCGCTTTTCGCAGGCTCTGGTGGTGAAGGGCATGAGCCACCAGTTCCTTTCCGGTGCCGCTTTCGCCGTAGATCAGTACCCGTCCGTCGGTGGGCGCCGCGACGGCCAGTTGCTGGCGCAGGGCCTTCATGGGGATGCTTTGACCGATGATCTTGTAGTGCTGATCCAGCCGGGATTTGAGTGTTCTGTTTTCATCCTGAAGGCGCTTGTTCTCCAGGCCGTTCTGGATGACGAGCAATGTCCTTTCAATGGACAGGGGCTTTTCGATGAAATCGAAGGCCCCCAGGCGGGTCGCCTTGACTGCGGTATCGATTGTGCCGTGGCCCGAAATCATCACCACGGCCGCATCCACCTTCCTCTTCCTGATGGCCTCCAGGGTTTCCAGTCCATTGATTCCGGGCAGCCAGATGTCCAGCAGAATCAACTCGAAGGTACTCTTCTCCAGTAGGCGCAGGCACTCCTCTCCGCTGCGGGCCGTGGTCACCTTGAAGCCTTCTTCGCTCAGCACGGCTCCCAGGGATTTCCGAATCCCCGCCTCGTCGTCCACCAGCAGTATGGAGTTTCTAGCCATTTCCTCACCTGAACTTCAAGGGCGGCAATATCGGTCCACCGCCCGCGTCCTTTCCCGGGGCCCTGTACATCGAAAGGAGGCACGGCCGAAGCCGACACCTCCCCCGGCGGGTCAGAGGGCCGGGAGCTCGATCACGAAGCTGGCTCCCCGGGGGGAATTCTCCTCCACGTGAATGTACCCCTTGTGGTCTGCAACGATGCGATTGGCAATGGCCAACCCCAGGCCGGTTCCTCTCTTGCGGGTCGAGAAGTAGGGGAGAAACAGCTTGTCCCGATCAACCGCCGCAATCCCTTGCCCGCTGTCCCTGACGGCCAGTTG
>OX638355.1:0-427500 GCA_951813285.1 Terriglobia bacterium | reverse complement strand
TTTTGCATAATGAGCCGGCTAGTTATTTTCTGTGGCGAGGTTAAGCATAAGCGAGCCGTAGCGAAAGCGAGTCTGAATAGGGCGATTCAGTCGCAGGAAATAGACGCGAAGCGGGATGATCTACCCTTGGCCAGGGTGAAGCACGGGTAACACCGTGTGGAGGCCCGAACCAGTGTTGGTTGAAAACAGCTTGGATGAGCTGAGGGTAGGGGTGAAAGGCTAATCAAATTCCGTGATAGCCCGTTCTCCCCGAAATAGCTTTAGGGCTAGCCTCATGCGATTTGTCGCGGTGGTAGAGAACTGAATGGACTAGGGGCCCTACCAGGTTACTGAATCCAATCAAACTTCGAATGCCGTGAACAACAGCATGGGAGTCAGACAGTGGGGGCTAAGCTTCATTGTCGAGAGGGAAACAGCCCAGATCATCAGCTAAGGTCCCGAAGTGCAGACTAAGTGGAAAAGGATGTGGAAACGCAGAGACAGCCAGGAGGTTGGCTTAGAAGCAGCCATCCTTTAAAGAAAGCGTAATAGCTCACTGGTCAAGCGGTTCCGTGCCGACAATTTAACGGGGCTCAAGTCTGCCACCGAAGCTATGAACTCTACCTGCTGCGGCAGGTAGTTTGGTAGGGGAGCGTTCCGTACCGGTCGAAGCCTCACCGTGAGGAGAGGTGGACGGTACTGAAGAGACTCTGCCGGCATAAGTAGCGATAAACCAGGTGGGAACCCTGGTCGCCGAAAGTCTAAGGTTTCCTGAAAAAGGTTAATCCGTTCAGGGTTAGTCGGTCCCTAAGTCGAGGCCGAAAGGCGTAGACGATGGGAGACAGGTCAACATTCCTGTACTACTTGTTGGGCGTTATTACGATGGGGTGACGCAGGAGGATAGGCTGGACGGCTGATGGACGCGCCGTTCCAAGCTCGTAGGGGGATCGAATAGGCAAATCCGTTCGATCGTTAACCCTGAAAAGTTACGGGGAGCCCGCAAGGGTTAATCAAACCAGTTGATTCCACACTGCCAGGAAAAACCTCTAAGGAGTCCAGCAAGTAACCGTACCGCAAACCGACACAGGTAGACGAGGAGAGAATCCTAAGGCGCTTGAGAGAACACACGTTCAGGAACTCGGCAAAATAGCTCCGTAACTTCGGAAGAAGGAGTGCCCCGGTAGGGTTAATAGCCCGAGGGGGTTGCAGTGAAATGGCCCAAGCGACTGTTTAGCAAAAACATAGGTCTCTGCAAAGTCGAAAACGACGTATAGGGGCTGACGCCTGCCCGGTGCCGGAAGGTTAAGAGGAGAGGTTAGCCGCAAGGCGAAGCTTTGAATCGAAGCCCCGGTGAACGGCGGCCGTAACTATAACGGTCCTAAGGTAGCGAAATTCCTTGTCGGGTAAGTTCCGACCTGCACGAATGGCGTAACGATTTGGGCACTGTCTTAACGTGTGACTCAGCGAACTTGTAGTACCGGTGAAGATGCCGGTTACCCGCATCAAGACGGAAAGACCCCGTGCACCTTTACTATACCTTAGCAATGAATTACGGTGCGGTATGCGCAGGATAGGTGGGAGGCTTTGAACCATGCCCTTTGGGGTGTGGGGAGCCACCGGTGAGATACCACCCTTATCGTATTGTGGTTCTAACCTGTTACCGTTATCCGGTAAAGGGACATTGCTAGGCGGGTAGTTTGACTGGGGCGGTCGCCTCCTAAACGGTAACGGAGGCGCTCGAAGGTGTCCTCAGGCTGTTTGGAAATCAGCCAAAGAGTGTAAAGGCATAAGGACGCTTAACTGCGAGACGGACAGGTCGAGCAGGTGGGAAACCAGGACTTAGTGATCCGGTGGTTCTGTATGGAAAGGCCATCGCTCAACGGATAAAAGGTACGCCGGGGATAACAGGCTGATCTTGCCCAAGAGTTCATATCGACGGCAAGGTTTGGCACCTCGATGTCGGCTCATCGCATCCTGGAGCTGTAGAAGGTTCCAAGGGTTAGGCTGTTCGCCTATTAAAGCGGTACGTGAGCTGGGTTCAGAACGTCGCGAGACAGTTCGGTCCCTATCTGATGTGGGCGCAGGAGATTTGAGGAGGGCTGTCCTTAGTACGAGAGGACCGGGATGGACGAACCTCTAGTGTACCAGTTGTCTCGCCAGAGGCAGTCGCTGGGTAGCTACGTTCGGTCGGGATAAACGCTGAATGCATCTAAGCGTGAAGCCCACTCCAAGATGAGATCTCCCAACCGCAAGGTAAGAAGACCCGTAGTAGACTACTACGTTGATAGGCTGGGTGTGTAAGGTCAGCAATGGCTTCAGCTAACCAGTACTAATCGGTCGTTCGGCTTGACCATCCATCTTTATTTTCAGCAATTAAACGAGCTTGCGAGGATTCATGCAGTTGACGATTGTCGTCATTCCGGTGATATTAGCGAGGGGGTCACACCCGTTCCCATCCCGAACACGGAAGTTAAGCCCCTCAGCGCCGATGGTACTGCCCGGGTAACTGGGTGGGAGAGTAGGTCATCGCCGGGATACTTAAAGCCTCGAGGCTCTCGAGGCTTTTTTTTTGGGCGAATCCAGGTGGTGGGGAGGGGAAGCCGAACGGTGGCTGTTGGCTGATATGCAAAGGATCCCTCGAACCGACCGTTTTCCTGTGGAACCTCCATCGGAGATGGTAATCTTGTTTCTGAGACAGAAAACCGGCCTTTTGGCCGACCTCGGTTGTGACTAAGGGTGTGACTGAGGGAACGGCGGCCGTCCGGGAGGTTAAAATGGCTCGAAGATGGTTGATGGTTTCAGCGCTGATCTGGATATTGGCGAGGGGCGCCGGACCGGGAGTCGCTGCAGAGGCCTCGGGTGTCCGCGAAGAAGCGCCGCCCATTCCCGTGGAGGAAATCATCCGGGAATTCGCGGCCAAGGAATCCGAGTTTCGGCGGGCCCGGGAGAACTATACCTACCGCCAGAGCGTGAGCATCGAAGTGCTGACTCTGGACGGGAGAAAGACGGGCCAGCGCTATTACACCTTGTCGGACATCCTGTTCGACGACCGCGGCCGGCGGGTCGAGAAGGTCCTGAGAGCCCCCCAGAGCACCCTGCGCAACATCCAGCTCACCCAGGAGGACCTCGACGACATACAGAATATCTTTCCTTTCGTTCTCACTACGACCGACATCGGCAAGTACAGCCTGACCTACTTGGGCAAGGAGTTGATTGACGAGATCGACACCTACGTCTTCGAGGTCATTCCCAAGCAGATCCGGGGGACTGAGCGTTATTTCGAAGGAACGATCTGGGTAGACGATCAGGAGTTGCAGATTGTGAAGACCGACGGCAAGACGGTCTACCGCATCACCAGGAAGAACCGGGATCAGCGGTTCCCCCGTTTCGAGACCTACCGGGAGATGGTCGATGGCAGGTACTGGTTTCCTACCTACACCCGGGCCGACGACGTGCTGGATTTTCCGACCCAAAGGATTCGGATCCGGGAGATCGTCACCTACAAGAGCTACAAGCGCTTCGAAGCCGACGTGAAGATCACGAGCACCGAGGAAATCCCCGACGAGAAAGACGAGTGAGGCATCCCCAATCCCTCATTGGGGGAAATGGCCGGTGAATCGCCGGCACAACTCCACGAAGGTCTTGAGCCCGAATCCGCTGGCTCCCGCCCGGTAATACTTCCAGGCCTTGCCTGAGAGAAAGGGACCGGCAATGTCCAGGTGGGCCCAGGCCGCCCCCTCGGGAACGAACTCCTGCAGGAAGAGTCCGGCTGTAATGGCTCCGGCATAGGAGCCCCCTACGTTGTTGACGTCGGCGTAAGGAGTCTTGAGAAGTTCCCGGTATTCCTCCGGCAGGGGCAGTTCCCACAGCATCTCCCCCTGGCTCCTGCCACAATCGATCAGGGCCCGGGTCAGGCTGGGGTCATTGCCCATGATTCCGGCATATCCCGGACCCAGTGCCCGCACCACGGATCCGGTCAGCGTGGCGATATCGACGATATGCGTCGCCTGCCACTCCCCGGCCCTCTCGAATCCATCGATCAGAACCAGTCGTCCCTCGGCATCGGTGTTGTCCACCTGCACCGACTTGCCGTTCCTGGGGACGAAGATGTCACCGGGCCGCTGTGCCTTGGCGTCCGGCATGTTTTCGGCCGTGGGAATCACACCCAGCACGTTGATGTCGGGCTGCAAGCGGGCGATGGCCTTCATGGCGTAGAGGACGGCGGCGCTGCCGGCCATGTCTCCTTTCATTTCCAGCATCCTGTCGCCGGGTTTCAGCGAGATGCCACCCGTGTCGAAGGTGATCCCCTTGCCGACCAGGGCCAGCCGGACCTTGGATTTACGCGGCGGCCGGTACTCCAGGCTGACCAGCCGCGGCGGGTGGATGCTCCCGCTCCCCACGCAGAGCAGTCCGGCATGTTTCGCCTTGCGGAGACCGTTCTCGTCCAGCACGGAAACCTTGAGGCCGTGCTCCTTGCCGATTGCCTTGGCCAAATCGGCAATCACCTCCGGATAGACGGCGGCGCCGGGCTCGTTCACCAGTTGGCGGGCGTGGTTCACACACTCGGAAATCAGGACCGTCCGTTCCAGATTGGTGCGGCACTCCTTCAGGCTGGCGCCGGCCACCCAAAGCGTGATCCGGGCCTTTTCGCCAAAGCTGTCCTTCTCCTTTCGGTACTTGTCGAACCGGTACCCGCCCAGGGCGACGCCTTCCGCCACCGCTCCCACAAGCTGAGGGGCCTCCTTGCCGTTCAGCAAAAAGGTCACCTGGGTCAGGTCGAGGTCACGAGCCTGGTCCAGGGCCCTGGCCGCCAGGATCTTCACTTTCTCGGCAAGATCGTAAGGCTTCACCAGACTGGTGTGCTGAACCAGCACATGACGAGCCACCTCGCTGGGGCCGGCGCTGAAGTATTCCCTCTTGATCCTGCCTTCTCCATAGTCCCGCGAAAGCTGTTCCAGAAGCGGTCCCAATGCGGCATCGTCGGTTTGGCTGAGTTCACGCTCCTGGTCCAGCAGCAGCACCAGCAGGTCGGTCGGTTGGTGTTTCGGCAAGGTTGCCTTGGCTTCGATTTTCATAAGGGTCTCCGGGTAGACGTTTGCGACAGTCCCATTTCCGCTCCCCATTATCGGCATCCGCCGAGGCGCCCGCAAACAAAAACCACGGCACGGGTTCCGGCCTGAAGCCCTGACCCGCATGGATCGCCGACTGCCGGACCGTGCTGAATTTCACTGCCTTTTCAGGGGTTTTTCGCTATCATACCGGCATGCTCTCGAAACGATCTTTCGCAATCCCTGCCGCGGGGTTCCTGGGCATTGCCGCTTGCCTGTGCCTTCAGATCACGCCCTTCTCCCAGGGTGTTCCGACTGCAACCTCCGGGCGAGTCGACTTTCTCCGGGATATCCAACCCGTCCTGCAGGCCTCCTGCGTTTCCTGCCACGGCCCCGAGCAGCAGATGGCGGAGCTGCGGCTGGATTCGAGATCCCGGGCGCTTGCCGGCGGGCAGTCCGGCCGGGCGATCCAGCCGGGCGATGCCGATGGGAGCCTGCTGTTGCAGCGGGTGGCCGGTCTGGGAGAGCAGGCGCAGATGCCCATGGGCGGGAAGCCGCTCGATCCGGCAACCATCGGGCTGATCCGGGAGTGGATCGAGCAGGGCGCTGACTGGCCGGAGACTGCCGGGGGAAACGGAGCAGCAGTCGAGCGCCACTGGGCCTATGTGCCACCATCGCGTCCGGAGCTGCCCAAGGTAAGGGACGCAGGCTGGGTGGCCAACCCGATCGACGCCATTGTCCTGGCCCGGTTGGAAGACCGGGGCCTGTCGCCCTCTCCCGAGGCCGACCGGGTGACTCTGTTGCGCCGTCTCAGCCTGGACCTGGTGGGACTGCCGCCGACCATCGAGGAGGTGGAAGCCTTTCTGGCCGATGACAGTTCCGAGGCCTACCGCAAGCAAGTGGAGCGGCTGCTGGGGTCGCCTCACTATGGAGAGCGATGGGGGCGCCGCTGGCTGGATGCCGCCCGCTACGCCGACTCCGACGGTTTCGAAAAGGATCTGCCCAGAATCGTCTGGTTCTACCGCGACTGGGTCATTGGAGCCCTGAACCGCGACTTGCCCTACGACCGGTTCATTATCGAGCAGCTGGCCGGCGACATGCTCCCGGGAGCCACCCAGGACCAGATCGTAGCCACCGGTTTCCTTCGAAATTCCATGATGAACCTGGAAGGGGGCATCGACCCGGAGCAATTCCGGATGGAAGCCATGTTCGACCGCATGGAGGCGGTGGGCAAGGGCATTCTGGGCGTCACCATCCAATGCGCCCAGTGTCACAACCACAAGTACGACCCCTTGACGCAGGAGGAGTACTATCGGCTCTTCGCTTTCCTGAACAACGCTCATGAGGCCAAGGTCGCCGTCTATACGCTGGAAGAGCAGCGCCGGCGGCAGTCCTTGCTGCAAGGAATCCGGGACGTCGAGCTGGAGCTGCAGCAAGACCACCCCGACTGGCGAGCGCGGATGGACGCGTGGGAACGCGGCCTGGACCATGACCCGCCCCAATGGACGGTGGTTCAACCCGAGGTGGACGATTTTTCTACTCAAGGCCAGAGGTATCTTCCCCTCGAGGACGGCTCTTTCCTGGCTCAGGGGGCTACGGGCGGGAGCCACCGGGTGAAGATGACGATCAGGACCGACCAACATCCAATTGCCGCCTTCCGCCTGGAGCTGATGACCGATGACGACCTCCCCATGGGAGGGCCGGGACGCTCCATCAACGGCACCTGCGCCCTGACCGAATTTGAAGTGGAAGCGGCCCCGGTGGACCATCCCGACAAGGTGCACGCAGTGAAGATGGCCGCGGCCACCGCCGACATCGTTCCCGCCCCACTGGAGCTGACCCCCACCAGCGAGGGTGGCAAGCCGCGGTTGATCGGACCGGTGGCCTTCGCCATCGACGGCAAGGAGGAAACCGCCTGGGGAGTGGACACCGGGACGGTGAATCGCAACCAGCCGCGAAAAGCCGTGTTCCGGGCGGAGCAGCCGATCGACCATGCCAACGGTACTCTCCTGACCTTTTACCTAACCCAGAAACACGCGGGCGGCGATGACCAGGGGACCGGAAACCGCAACCTGGGCCGCTTGCGGCTCTCGATCACAGGCGAGGCCGGCGCCGAGGCCGATCCTCTGCCCAAACGGGTCCGGGAGATTCTGTCCATCGACCCGTCCCGCCGCACCCGGGAACAGATCCGGCAGGTCTTCAGCTACTGGCGGACCACCGTGCCCGAGTGGAACCCCTTCAACGAGCGCATCGAGGAGCTGTGGCGACAACACCCCGAGGGCACCACCCAGTTGGTGCTTTCCGAGCGGCAACAGCTTCGTCCCACCCACGTGTTGGCGCGGGGGGATTTCCTTCGTCCGGGCGAGCGGGTCAGCGCAGGAGTGCCGGTCTTTCTCCATCCCCTGTCGGAGAACGGTCCGACCGACCGGTTGGCGTTCGCCCATTGGCTGGTGGACCGCAAGGCTCCCACAACGGCGCGCACCCTGGTCAATCGGGTCTGGCAGGGGTATTTCGGCATCGGCCTGGTGCGAAGCAGCGAAGACCTGGGGAAGCAGAGCGAGAGGCCCTCTCATCCCAAGCTGCTGGATTGGCTTGCGGTCGAGTTCATGGAGCGGGGCTGGAGTCTCAAGTCCCTGCATCGACTCATCGTGACTTCGGCCACCTATCGACAGTCCTCCCGGGCGACTCCCCAACAGTACCGCGAGGATCCTTACAACCGCCTGCTGGCGCGGGGCCCGCGATTTCGAGTGGACGCCGAGGTGGTTCGTGACATTGCTCTGGCCGCCAGCGGCCTGCTTCACCCCGAGGTCGGCGGTCCCAGCGTCTACTCCCCCGCGCCCAAGTTTCTCTTCGTTCGGCCCGCCAGCTTCAGCACCAAGGTGTGGGAGGAGGCCCAGGGAGGGAACCGCTACCGGCGGGGAATCTACACGTTCCGTTACCGCTCCGTTCCCTACCCCATGCTCCAGACCTTCGACGCTCCCAGCGGAGAGTCCTCCTGCGTGCGCCGGCCTCTCTCCAACACGCCCCTGCAGGCGCTGACGACTCTCAACGAACCGGTCTTCCTGGAAGCGGCTCGAGCCCTGGCCTTGCGTACGCTGCGCGACGGAGGAGACGACCGGGAGCAACGGCTCAGATACGCCTTTCGACGGTGTGTGGCACGGCAGCCCACCCAGGCCGAGATCAACCGGCTGCTGGCTTTCCTGAGTGAACAGAAACATCGACTGGCCGACGGATGGGTCAGCCCCTGGGACTTGGCCGGATACGATCTTACCGAACGCCCGCGCCTGCCGGACGGAACCACCCCGGTTCAGTTGGCTGCCTGGACGGCCCTGTCCCGCGTGCTGCTAAACCTGGATGAGACCATCAGCAAAGAATAAGGAAGAAGCCATGAGCAATCAGGATCAAACCGGAATTACGGATCCCCATGAAATTTCCCGCCGCTGGTTTCTGGCCCAGTGCGGCGTCGGCCTGGGATCGGTGGCGCTGGGTCACCTGTTGGGTGAAACCGGCTTGGCCGCCGTGACAGAGGACCGCCGCGATCCCATGGCTCCCAAGGCGCCCCACTACGCGCCCAAGGCCAAGAACGTCATCTTTCTCTTTATGGCGGGGGCTCCCAGCCACCTGGAACTGCTGGACCACAAGCCCCAACTGACCCGGTTCGACGGGACCATGCCGCCCGCCGAGCTACTCGAGGGCTATCGGGCGGCCTTCATCGACCCCCATTCCACGCTGCTCGGCCCCAAGTTCAAGTACAGCCGCTACGGCCAATGCAATGCCGAAATATCGGAGGTGTTGCCCCACCTTGGCAGTGTCGCCGACGACATTGCCATTGTGAAATCCATGACCACCGACGCCTTCAACCACGCCCCCGGCCAGATCCTGATGAACACCGGATCCCAGCAGTTCGGCCGGCCCAGCCTGGGAGCCTGGACGACTTACGGTTTGGGTAGCGAGGCCCGGGACCTGCCTGCCTTCGTGGTCTTCAGCTCGGGTTCCAAGGGACCCAGCGGCGGCAATGCCTGCTGGGGGAGCGGCTTTTTGCCCACCATGCACCAGGGCGTGACCTTCCGTAGCGCCGGCGAGCCCGTCCTCTATCTTTCCAACCCCAAAGGCGTCGATTCCGGTCTGCAGAAAGCTTCTCTGGACACGGTTCGGGACCTGAACCGGATGCGGCTGCAAGCGATCGGCGATCCCGAAATCGCCACTCGCATCAACTCCTTCGAAATGGCCTTTCGCATGCAGTCCAGCGTGCCCGAGCTCATGGACATTTCCAAGGAGCCCCAATCCACCTTGGACCTCTACGGGGCGGAGCCCGGGAAGTCCTCCTACGCCAACAACTGCCTGCTGGCCAGGCGCCTGGTGGAGCGAGGAGTCCGTTTCGTGCAGCTCTTCCATGAGTCCTGGGATCAGCACGCCAACCTCACCAACCGCATTGAGACCAACTGCCAGGACACCGATCGGCCCTCGGCAGCTCTGATCAAGGATCTCAAGCAACGGGGGCTGCTGGATGAAACCCTGGTGCTCTGGGGAGGAGAATTCGGTCGCACGCCCATGGTCCAGGGGACCGAAACCGACGGCCGCGATCACCATCCCAACGCCTTCGCCATGTGGCTGGCCGGTGGCGGCATCCGCCCCGGCACCACCCTGGGAGAGACGGACGACCTGGGCTTCAACGTGGTGAAAGACAAGGTCCACGTGCACGACCTGCACGCCACCATTCTCCATTTGCTCGGGTTCGACCACACTCGGCTGACCCATCGTTTCCAGGGACGGGACTTCCGGCTGACAGACGTGCACGGAACGGTGGTGAAGCAACTCCTCACGTAGAAGGAGATCCCATGCTGAAGGCATTTCCGGCTCTCATTGCGATGGTTCTGTCCTTGGCCGGGTGCGCCGCCAAGGAACAACCCCCCGTGGCCGAGGAAGGAGCCCCGAAGGACCGGCCCCTGGAAATCTACTGGGTCGATGTCGACGGGGGAGCGGCCACTCTGATCGTCACCCCCAGCGGCGAGTCGATCCTGGTGGACGCTGGAGAGGACCGGGAGAGCCACGCCGACCGGATCCATCGGGTGGCCGGTCAGGTTGCCGGCCTGACTCAGATCGATCATTTCGTGGCCACCCACTGGCATGGAGACCACTACGCCGGCGCGACCCGGGTGCACCAGCGGATCCCCATCCGGAAATTCTATGATCGGGGTTTCCCAGGCGAAAGCGACTATGCTTCCAAAGGCGATTTGCAGCGGGCAAAAGCGGGGATCGCCAGGTACAGGGAAACGACCCAAGGACGTTCCCGGACACTCAAGCCCGGTGATGAGATTACGCTGAGGCAGTCAGAAGGGCTGCCGAAAGTGGGGCTGTACTGCCTGGCCTCCGCGGGAGAGTTTCTGCCGACGGCCGGAAATATCTCACCCAATCCGTCCTGCGATGCCAGGACATCCAAACCACCGGACCAGACCGACAACGCCCAGAGTGTGGTGCTGTTGTTGAGCTACGGCGGGTTTTCGTTTTTGGACACCGGGGACCTGACCTGGGAGAAGGAAGCCGAACTGGTCTGTCCGGTGAACCGGGTCGGCAGGGTGGCCTTGTTTCAAATCAGCCACCACGGATTGGACTCCAGCAACAACCCGGTCCTGATCGAGAGCATTCGGCCGCGGGTTGTCGTCGTCAACAACGCTCCCAAAAAAGGGGCGGAGCCGGAAACCATGAAAACCCTGATGGGGGTGGAGGGGATTGAAACCATCTGGCAGGTTCATCGCAACCTTCGGACCGGTCCCGAATTGAATACCCAGCCCCGGTTCATCGCCAACCCCGAGGGGGAAGCCGGCCAGTTCATCAAGGCCTCGGTCCACGCCGATGGGACCTTTTCGGTGCAGATCGGCGGAGAAGGCACCCCCGAGAGCTACCCCATCAAGTCCTCAAAGACGGCAACTGACGAAAGTCAGGGCTGAGTACTCCCCTCCCCCGATAGCGACCTCAAGAGAACTTCCACTGCTTCACCCTTGGGGGGTGGGCCCGCACCGCCTCCTCATTCACTTCTGTGCCCCAGCCCGGCCCGCTGGGAAGGTGCAGATACCCCTCCACGATCCTGGGCCTCACCGTCACCAGGTCGTCGTACCAGGGAACCGTATCGGGGTCGATCTCCATGATCCGCACGTTGGGAGCGACCGAGCAGAAGTGCGCGCTCATCATTGTGGCCAGGGGGCTGTAAAAGTTGTGGGGAGCCACGTTTACCTCGTGGATGTCGGCTAGCGAGGCGATCTTCAGGGATTCGGCCAAGCCGTTCCAGGGGATGTCGATGATGGCCACATCCATGGACTGCTGGTCCAGGTATGGCATGTAATCGCGCCTGCCGAACAGGCATTCACCCGAGGCCAGCGGAATGCGGGTGCCGCGGCGAATCCACTGCAGCGCCTTGGGGTCGCGGCTGTCTATCTCCACCCACAGCAGATCGAAAGGCTCCATGGCCCGAGCCATCTTCAGGAAGCCCTCGGTCTTGAAGTTGAAATTGAGGTCGACCAAAATATCCATGTCGGGCCCGGCGCCTTCCCGGAAGGCTTCCAACTGGTCGCACATGGCTCGCAGGACCGACCGCTCCGCGTTCAGGGCCGGAAATTCGTCAACCAGGGAGAATCCGGGGATGTGCAGGCGCGGCTTGGCGTCCAGCAGGAAGATGTTGGTTTTCAGAGCGGTGAATCCCCGGGCCACCACTTCCTTGCCCTGGGCTACCACGTCCGCCAGCGTCTTCACGGGGGGGATGCCCATCTCCTCGTGCCAGGCCACCCGGTAGGTTCCGCAATGAGACCAGTAGAGGCGGATTCTGTCTCGCACAGGTCCCCCCAGCATCTCGCTGACCGAAATCCCCAGGGACTTGGCCTTGAGGTCCAACAGCGCGTTTTCGATGGCTCCCAGGGCCTGCTGCACCACTCCGCCGCTGGCCTGTCGCCTGACCGCATAGAGCATGGCGCCGATGGCCTCGTAGGCCCGAGGGTCTCGTCCCAGCAGCGTGGGCGCCAGGTGTTCGATGACGGCCGAAACCCCCATTCCGCCAAAGGACTCGTTGAATTCGCTCCAGCCCGTGAGACCGTCGTCGGTGGTGATCTTGAGATAGTCGAAGTTGCGGCATCCGGCATCGGCATGCAGGCATTCCAACCGGCTGATTTTCATGGTCTCTCCTTTCCCACTCGGCTATAATCAGCCGACTTTTGAGCTACCGCACTTGCAGCGCCCGTAGCTCAGCCGGATAGAGCGTCGGCCTTCGAAGCCGCAGGTCGGGGGTTCGAATCCCTCCGGGCGCGCCAGCTCTATTGAAATCCACAGGGCAGGGGAACCTCCGCCCTTCGTCCCCGCCGGGCCCATTGGCAGGAAGCCGGGAAACGACCGGGGGAGCCGAACTCAATTGTAACCCGGTTTCTCCCCTCACATCGATCGTCACCGCCCGAGACCAAGGAAACCCATGGCATCTTCAGACGGCACGAACCTTCCTCGACCATCCCAGCGCGGCGCCTGCCGAGCCTGTCTGCTTCTGGCTCTGATTGCCTGCCTGCTGATTCCGGTCTTCCTGGCCACCGGCGCGGTGAAATTCATCGGACCGGCAGTCATTCTCCTGTTCAGCCTGCTGGCCATCGCGGTGGGCAAGAGCCGCAACTATTCCGCCTTTGCCTTCACGCTTTGGGTGGCCGCATTCGTGGCCGCGGCCATGTTCTATCCGGGCGTCTTTCACACCTGGTACGGGTTCGAGCTCAGCACCCTGATGGTGCCTCTCATACAGATCATCATGTTCGGCATGGGCACCCAGTTGACTCCAGGTGACTTCCTCCGGGTATTCTCAATGCCCAAAGCCGTGATCATCGGTCTGGTCCTGCAGTTTTCGGTCATGCCTTTCGTAGGGAAGGGGCTGGCAATGCTGACCACCACCAATCCGGAGGTCGCGGCCGGCATGGTGCTGATCGGCTCCTGCCCCGGGGGGGTGGCGTCCAATGTGATGACCTTCCTGGCCAAGGGTAACGTGGCCCTCTCGGTCACCATGACCTCTTGCTCCACCCTGGCCGCACCGCTCATGACACCGGCCATGACCAAACTGTTGGCCGGAACTTACGTGGAAGTCAAGTTCATGGCCATGATGGTGGCCATCATCAAGATGATCATCCTGCCGGTGGCGGGAGGGCTGGTGGCCAACGCCATCCTGACACGACTGGGGGCAACCCATCCCAACCTCAAGCTGGTCTCCAACTCCATCATGAAGGCCCTGCCTTTCGTCTCCATGTTCTCGATCTGTTTCATCATCGGGATCATCACCTCTCTGTCCCGCGATTCGCTGCTTGCCGGCGGCTTCGTCCTGACCATCATCGTGGCGGCGGTAGTCCACAACGTTGTCGGTTATCTTTTCGGCTATGGTGGCGCCCGAGCGATCGGCCTGGGGGAAACCGACTCCCGCACCGTGGCCATCGAGGTCGGCCTGCAGAACGGAGGCATGGCTTCCGGACTGGCCGTCAAGGTATGGCAGAGCCCGATGGCGGCCTTGCCTTCGGCCGTTTTCGGACCCTGGATGAACATGTCGGGCGCCATGCTGGCCTCCTGGTGGTCCAGCCGGCCGCCCCGGGATGAAGTGGCGCCTGCAGAGACAACCCAACCCACGGCTCCCGCCTCCGGAAACAGCGCAGAGTCCCAAGATTAGGCACCCGCCATAAAGAAATCCACGAAGGACCACGAAGAAATAGACTCATCCAGGAAGAGACACGAAGGAAGACGAAGGGCCACCAGCGAGACGGAACTGCTTCAACGGCACGCTGAGCGTTCCGGGAGGGTGTTTCCAAGTCGCCGCCTATGCGGTTGCGGCAGCGCTAGCCCCACACGACCCCGGGCGCCAGCCCGGCGGTGCTGAGCCGCGGGTCTCGTGGGGCTACTGTGCCAGCAGTTCTTCGATAATTTTTTGGAAGGCGGGATAGGGGTGGGCTCCGGTCAGCGTTCTCCGGACCCTGATCTTGGGTTGTGTCTGATCCGTCAACCCAAAGAAAAAGGAGGGAGTTCCCCGGACTCCGGCCCTCTTGCCCACGCTCAAGCCGTCCCGGACCTTTTGGGCGTGCTTGCCGCTTTCGACACAGTCCAGAAAGACCCGGTTGTCGAGACCCAGGCTGCTGCCGAAGGCTTTGAGTGTTCCCTCGGTGAGGGACTGGGGGTGCCGGAACAACAGGTCGTTCATTTCCCAGTAGTTGCCCTGATCGCCGGCGCAGTGGGCTGCCTGGGCCGCCTTGGAGGCGCCGGGGTGGGAAGCCAGGGGGAAATCTGCAAAGACATACTTCACCCGGCCGCTCTTGACGTACTCGTCCACGATCCGGGGAGCCACCTGCCGGTCGTGGCGCCGGCAAAAGAAACACTGGTAATCCGAGAACTCGATCAGGGTCACCTTGGCCTCGTCGGAACCCGTGGAGGGCAGGCCCCGGGTATCGAGTTCCAGGAAATGGGCTTGCCCGCCGCCCCGGCCGGGCAGAAGTTTGCGGACCTCGGCGATGGCGCCCTCGGGCCTGTCCCTTTCCGCCAGGATGAGGCGGACAGCGACGGAGCGAGTATCCGCATTTTCCTGGGGCACGGCGGTCTGCACGGCTCCCAGGAAGAGAGCCAGACCCATCCAGCCGCGAAAAGATCTCATGAGATTGCTCCAGACTAATAACCTGGTTCCGGTTGGGCCACTTGACGCACCAACTCCTCCAGCGGCAGTTGGGACATGGCCCGAAGAGCGCCTCTCCAGTCGGCGCTGTTGTTCATTTGAGCATTGAGGGCCAGGTGCCTCACGGCCGGTTCCGCCGCCAGGGCCAGGGCTTCCACGGGCAGGCCGAACCGGTCGGCCAATTCGGCCAGCGTCAGCATCAGGTGACCCAATCGCCTGGAAAGGTGGTGGGTCAGCAAGGCGTTGTTGTACTCCTCGTAGGGCGGTGGCGGGAGCCGCTTGCAATAAATGCGGTTACCCAGCTCGGAACCGGCAAAAAATCGATCCTGGTGGGGTGGAACCAGGGCCGAGGCGTGCTCCAATGCCTCCCGGACCGGCCCATCCCCTAGAAGTGCGGCCCGATCTTGATCCCACAGGCGACTCCCCAAGTAGTAGAGATCAGAGGAACTGAGCATGGCGAATATGCCTTCCAATTCCCGCTTGGCCACAGCCTCCAGCAACTGAGCCCGCCGGGTCGCCCCCAGTATTCCCTCGACTAGCTGCGCCAGGTTCTGTTGCAGATTCGGCTGCAGGGCCGACCGGGCCAGGAACTCTCGGGCCAGCCGAAGCTTCAAGGCCACCAGGTGCATGCTGAGCGGGTTGAGATGGGACCAGGGCAGGGATCTCACCCCGGAAAGCTGGGCGGCAGCGAAACCCTCCACTACCGGGTCGGTTCCTATGGATTCGCCGGCTTCGGCTTTGACCAATCCGATCTCTCCCGTCAGTGTGGCAATCTGACAGAGCGGACCCCGCAGATAGTTCCCGGTCTGGCGCCGCAGTGTTTGCCGGGATGCCGCCGGCCAGTAATAGCGCCGGCCGCTGCCGAGGGCAACGTGGAATTGGTGCTTCCTGGTCAGCAGCGGATCTTCGGCCACCGCCAGGTCCCGCGGAGAGAAATAGTAGGCATAGACCCAGCCGACCAGGGCGTCTTTGAGACTTTCGCCCAGCTGGCTGACCAGCTCCTGAGACAATTGGGAGAGGGAGTCCGAGCGGTTGCGGTTGGCCGTGGCATCGTTCAGTTGGCGCATCCACTTTGAGGTTCGGATTCGCCGCAGAAAAGACGCATTCCCCTGCTGCGCCTCCGTCAACTGGTTCTCCAGTTGTTGCTCCAGGGCATGGAGTTCGCCGAGAGTCCTCTTGAAGGTGTCCAGGACTGCCTTGTCCCCGCTCCTCCGCACGGCCATTGCAGCATCGAAGAGATCCATCAGGCCCGTCAGCGAGGGGACCCGCTGCACCCTCAGGACCTCCTCGATTCTTTCCCGGTTGATCGAGCCGGCATCGATGGCGGCCGTCCTGCCGCCGGACTCGAACTCCACTTTCTTGGAATTCCCCCCCAGGGCCGCCATCAATCGGCTGTCGATGCCGGTCGATTGGGGCGCCAGGATCTTCAGGCGGCTGCCGTAGCGCCTTGCGGCTGATGACGAACCGTTCTCCGCAGGGGGTGATGGCGAGGGCAGGGCCCGCTCCAGAAGTCGCAGGATGGCCACCGTGGCCTCGGTGAAATCCGACTCGGTCCTGGCTTGGGCATATTTCTGGCAGACAGCGTCCAGAATCGAGGCGATTTCCGACTCGTCCAGCGCCCGATTCTCCGAAAGGAGCACCAGGGTCTGGAGCAGCCCATGGAACTGGCCCAAGGTGGCGTTCAAGCTGTCGAGGTCAATCTCCTCTATGTTACGGGCTGCCTGGAAGAACCTCTGGAGTAGCTGAGTGGAGGGTTTCGGCAAGGATGCCAGATAGGGGAAGATCTCGCGGTATTTTGGAAAGCTCCGGGAAAGCAGCAGGGCAGACTCCTCGGCCATGGGTTGTTCCCAGTGCCGCTCCAGGTGCACCACCGCCAGAAAGTTCTCCACCCGGCTGTACTTCTTCATGCCGAATTGATAGTTCTCCTGAGGCATCCGAAGCAGAATTTCGTCCTCGACTTCTCCGGGGACAACCGGAATCGCAAGGTGGGAGGAATCTTGAATCTCTTCCGGCCTGCCGGACCATCCGCGTGGCGCCACCCAGACTCGGGCGCTGCCCGGGAAACGAACCCGCCCCTCCGCATCCAGCGGCAGCTCCCGTAGCAGATTCCTGAAGGGGTTGCGATGGTTGACAATGCGCCGATTGGCCTCCGCGGAACCCGTGAACGGAAAGGCAGCGTAGAACTTGGCCAACCGGCCCGGGCTGCGCGTGAGAAACCGTTGGTTCTCTTCCGGCAGGTTGATGAGGGTGTGATAAAAGGCCAGCGGCTTCCCCCGTTCTTGAGTAAAGAGGCGCCTGACAAACCGCTTGGGTCTGTCGGGACGAACGCCAAGAAGGGATTCCCAGGCCGGCGCCGCCTCGGCCCCGCCGGGCAGAAGCAGCGCTCCCTCGCGCACAGACAGAGCTGAGCCGTAGGCCAGCAGGCTGCTCGGGTGCACCTCCAGCAATTCCCGGCTGGTGTAGGTCTCCACCACCAGACGCCGGGCCTCATCGTTCATTGCCGCCAGCCCCGCGTAGAGCCGGGCGGAGGGGATTTTCTCGGCGAACGCTCTCAAGAGGCCTCCGACCGGACGATTCCCCTCAAAGAAGCGTCTGAGCCAGAACCTTTCTTCGAATATGATCGGCACCACCTGATCGCTAAAGGTCAACCGGTAGGGGGCGCCGGACTCGAGCTGGGCCTTCATCTCCATCTCGTCCACGCCCAGGGCGGAAGAGAAGGTTTGTCTGAGCGCGGCCAATTCATCGGTGCCCAGTTCCACCCGGGTCCTTCCCTCGGAACGTCTGATGGTCCAGCCCAAGAGGGCGAGGACCTCCCGGGTTTTCCTGAGGCGCGACTCGTTCCCGGTCTCGAGCAGGATCTGAAACTCCAGCTTCCTGGATCTGGCCAAGGCCCGCAGAGCCGCCACCGAGTTGAAGTAGTAGCGCACCGCCTGGACGTATCCGGCTCCGGCCTTTCCATAGGTTCGGCGTATCAGGTGGGAAACGAAGTCGGAAACGAAGGTCTCTGGGGGCGTATCCTCCTGCAAGCCGGCTGCCCGCGCCAGACCGCGAACGCCGCCGGGAACCACCAACGAGCCTCTTCTTGCCGTCGTTTCCGCGATCGGGCCGATGGGCGGTAAATCCGTTCTGCCCAGTTGGCTCAACTTTGCGGACATGCGTGTGGCCCGGGCTCGATCCCCGTCCCGCAAGGCCACCAGCAGGCCACGCTCCAGAACCGGTTCCAATCGATCCCTGCCTGCTTCCTCGGCTTCCAGAGCTTCAACCAGACCCTCATAGGCTTCGGCGGCCCGATATCCGAAGACGTCCCGTACTCTGGCAAGCCTGGCCAGGACCTCGGAATTTCCGGGAAAGGTTCTGGCCGCGTTCTCGACCGCCCGCCGCATCTCCGGGATCCGGTGGCCTTGCTTCAAGAGCTCGCACTGGAGCTGGTGAAGCTCCACCGAGCGGGGGGCGGATTGCAATCCCTTGCGGGCGGCGGCCAGAGCCTCGTCGACTTCACCCAGATTCATCTGAACCCGAGCCTGCCCTGCATAGGCGCCGGGCAATCCCGGATCGGCATGGGAGGCCTTGCGATAGAAGTCGAGAGCCTGGTCATCCAGACTCTCCTTCTCGCAGAAGCCGGCATAACGCATCTGGAGCTTGGGATCGTTGGGGATTCGTCCGGCTGCCTGCTGCAGCACCTCCCGGGCCTGGTCCTGCCGACCCCGAGCCAGATGAATTCGGGCCAATCCAAGGTATCCCTCTCCCAGCTCGGGGCGGAGTTCGACGGCTCGGCCGTAGGCCTTGAAAGCCTCCTCGCCCCGGTCGGATTTTTCCAGAAGGCTGCCCCGGCGGGCGTGGAGGCCGGCTTCCTCAGGAAAGCGCTGCAGAGCGGAACCGACTTCCTGCAGCCCTTGGGAAAACTGTCCCTGCGCCTCGCGGATCCCGATCAGTTTGGCCAGAACGGACGACCCTGCCGGGTCGGCGTTCATGGCCCGCCGAAAGGCCTGCTCGCTCTGCTCCCACTGCCGGAGTTCGAAGTGGAGGTCTCCAATGTCGGTGAAGACCGAGGCGTCACCCGGCAGCAGCGAGGCCAGGGGAGTCATCAGCTGCAGGGCGGTTTTCATCTCACCCTGCCGGCGGTAGACCCCCGCGGCAAACCTCAGGGTGGGAGGATGAAAGGGGTTGAGGTCCAGGGCTTCCTTGAGCGAAGCCTGGAGCCGTTCACCGTTCTTGTGAGCCGCGGCCTGACGGGCATTTTGCAGAGCCTGCAGCAGGCGGGCGAAGTCTTGAGGCAAGACCGCCGCGCCGTCCAGCGGCTGAGACAGCGCCGGGAATTCCGTCACTAGCTGCCCGTCCACCCGGTCCACCAGTTGGGCGCGGTACTGAAAGACTCCCTTGGGCAGAGCAACCTCCGGCATGGGAATCTCGCTACAGGAGGCCGGCCGCAGGGCCCCGGTCAGCTCGCCCACGCTTCTTATGACGGATCCGCAGGTGGACCGGGCGACCGTGGCCCAGACCCCGTCGCCGGCGTCCTCAGAGTTCGAGCCGTCCTGCGAGTCTCCGGCGGCTGGCGGAGAGTCGGGAGCCGAACCGCCGGGAATCTCCCAATAGACCAAGCGGATCTTCTCCCGGCCGAATCGGTCGGCCAGGTAGGCGGAACAGTAGGATTTCAGCTCCAGGTCGGAGACCTCCGCCTCAGGAGCGATCAGTATCAGGGTTTCCCAGGGGACCGAGGGCGCCGGCAGATGTTGCCCCACCTCCTGGTAGATTCCTGCCGCCCCGTTGTCCTCTTGGTCCGGAGGCTCTGTCTGGCCGGCGCCCGCGCCCGCCCTGCCGGATCTCAGCCCGGACAGGTCGTGCGGGAGGGTCGCGACAGAGGTCTCCCAGGAACCGAGCCTGCCGTCTGCGATCACGTGAAGCCGAAATCGCCCCAGTCGGTCCTTCAGCACCGCCAGTTGGTTCGCCCGAAGCTCGACCTCCTGCCAAGCCCGCTCGGAGTAGCTTCCGGGCAACAGCAGCACGGAAATTCTCCCCGGAAGCTGCAGGGGCGCCGCCGTCACCGCCTGGGCTCCGGCAAACGTCTGAAACTGGTAGCGGTCCTGGTCCGAGGACAGCACCTGCGGCGACAGGAACGACCCTCCCAGGTGCACGGAAGCTGCGCCCGAGGCCAGCAATAGAACCGGAAGCCATGCCAGGCGGAGCGCCGCCGGCCACTCCAGGCGGAACGGGAGAAGTGTCGGCCTGTTTCGGCGAAACGGGGTCATGGGCATGTGTCGGGAGAAGTAGGGAGAGACAAGGGCACTCATTCTATGACGGGGATGGGGATTATTCAACGCCTATCCTAAGCCACTTCCGGGACTCGGGGAGACCGGTCCAGCAGGTGCCAGAGGAATCCGAGGAGGGAAAGGGTGCCGATGGTGATGGGTATGATCCATATCCCCTGTTCCAGGGTCCCGCTGTGGTCTCCCACCAAGCCGATGTAGTAGGGTCCCATGGCCGCGCCCAGGTGCCCCAGAGCCTGGGTAACGCCGAAGGCCCGGGCGGCCTGGCGGCGGAAGCGCAACGCTGTGAAGGACTGCAGGGAGATGGCGTCGCCGCTCATTCCCATACCCGCCACGAAGATCATCGCCAATGCGAGCTGGTAGTTTCCGCTGAGAATGGTCAGCACGTAGAAGGTGGCTCCCACGCAGGCGCTGCAACCCAGCAGGATGCGCTCGGGGATGCGCCCCCCGACCCAGGTCCAGATCGCCCGTCCCGCGATGAATCCGGTGATGTTGACGGCGATCATGGATCCCACTTGGGTCTCGGAGAGAAGCAGTCGTTTGGCGAATAGCCGTCCCAGCCAGACCACCGCACCCATCTGCCCAATGCCGTGCAGAGTGAAAGCCAGGCCGATGAGCCACAGGGAGGGAGAACGAAACAGGCGGCGGCCAGGCGATGAGTCACTTCCGTTTGTGGCCGTGGGAGTCCACTGCGGAATCGAAGGAACCGCCAGCCGAGTCAAGAGAAAGAGGATCATCAGGCCGGCGTAGGGAATCCACCAGGGCCAGCCTCGTTCCATCCAGGCATGGTCCACGTAGGCCCCCAGTCCCAGGGGAGCCAGGGTGCCGCCAATCGCCATGGTCAGGGCCAGGGCGGCAAAGACCCGCTGGCGGGACTCCTGGAAGTGTTGGGCCGTGAGGGTGCCGTAGACCACGGTGAGCCAGACCTGGCCTGCCCCCATGAGGACTGCGCCGGCTTGCGCCATGAGCCAGTTCTGGGCGCCCCCCAGCAAGAGAAAGCCCAGTCCGCCGACGGCCAGGCCCCGTTTCACCGACGCGGCCGGACCGCTGCGATGGGTGACCTGCCCGGCCAGGATGTTTCCGGCAAGGGCGCCGATGAAAAAGAGCGCCTCGGCCCTGCCCTGCATTTCATAGCCGGCCTGGAAAAGCTTCTCGAAGACCTTGAAGGTGACCGGCAGCAGGTTGATGGTCATGCCCACCAACAGGCTCAAGCCGATCGAGAACCAGAAGAGCTTGTGCCCCGTGGGAAGCGGAGGCTTGCCAACAGGGGGTGCGGGTGGGGAATTTTCGGGTAATTGCGTGCCCATATTAGCCTACGTTTCTCACCGGGGGGCCAGCGGAGCCTAGCAGAGGCCGGTTGAAATCGTCAACCGAGGCGGCGGCGAGGCGGCATTGCTCCCGGCTCACCCCTGCCTCCTTCCACCGACCCTCTCTGGAATCTTTCCAGGGGAAGTGCTATAGATTACGCCCTCTATGCGGCCCCCGGCCGCGGGGGGAAAGCCGGCGTGCGCGTCCAGGAAAAGACGAAATATCTGGAGAGTCTGCTCGACCTGGAGGTAATGATCCGCGAGCTCGAGGCACTGAGTCGAAATCTCTGGTGGAGCTGGAACCCGGATGCCCAGGAGATCTTCGCCGAGCTGTCGCGGCTGGTCTGGAATTCCTCTCGCCACAATGCGGTGGCGGTGCTGGGGTCGGTCTCCAAGGCGGAATTGAAGTCGCGCCTGATGGACAAGGACTTTGCCGCCCGCACCCGGGAGGTTCTGGTGGCCTTCCGCCAGTACCTGACACCTGAGCGGACCTGGTGCTCGGCCTACGCCGCCCCTTTCCTCAAGAAGCCCATTGCCTACTTTTGCGCGGAATTTGCCCTGCACGAGTCCCTGCCCATCTATTGCGGGGGCCTGGGGGTGCTGGCGGGGGACCACGCCAAGTCAGCCAGCGACCTGGGGGTGCCTTTCATTGGAATCACCCTGTTCTACCGCCAGGGCTATTTTGAGCAGCTCATCAGCCGCGGCGGCTGGCAGGAGGAGCACTATCCCTCCCTGGACAGAGACAACCTGCCACTGGAGCCGGTGCTGGACAAGCAGGGCAAGCCTCTTCTGCTTTGGGTGGAGTTCTCGCAGAGCAGGATCTGGTTCCAGGCCTGGAGACTCCGGGTGGGCCGCGCCGACATCTACCTGCTCGACACCGAGGTTTCCCAAAACGACAGCGCCTATCGCGGCCTCGCCTCCAGAGTCTACGGCGGTGACATGACGACTCGCATCGGCCAGGAGATGGTCATGGGAATCGGCGGCGTGCGTCTTCTACAGGCGTTGGGGGTCTCTCCGGCCGTTTTCCACCTGAACGAAGGCCATTCCGCCTTTCTGATTCTGGAGCTCCTGCGGCAGCAGCTGGATTCGGGGGCCGACCCAGGTGAGGCGGAAAGGCGGGTGAGGGATCGCTGCGTCTTCACTACCCACACGCCGGTGGCCGCGGGTCACGACCGTTTCAGTCCGGAATTGATGGAATACGCTTTTGCCGGCTACCGGTCGCTGCTCGGCATGGAGGCTCAGCAGTTCCTGGGCTACGGTCGCACCCGGGCGGACGACCCCAAGGAGTCTTTCTGCATGACCGTGCTGGCGCTCAAAATGTCGAGAGGGGCCAACGGGGTCAGCCAGCTCCACGGCCAGGTCAGCCGGGAAATGTGGAAAGGGTTGCTGGAGTCCCCAACCTACAGGGGATCGTCGATCGGTCACATTACCAATGGTGTCCACATGCTGGGCTGGATGTCGCGGCCTGCGCGGCGCTTCTGGAAACGACACCTGGGGCCGGAGTGGGAGGCCCGGTTGATGTACCCGGATCTCTGGAGAGTGATTTCAGACGAGGAGGCGATCAGCGACGAGGAGGTCTGGGCGCTTCGCTACCAGCTCCGCCGGCAGCTGATCGAATTTGTCCGCCGGCATGTGCCGGACACCTTCCCCGGCAGCGGCACCGAGAGAGCCCGGGCCTTCGAGACCCTGCTCTCGCCGGATGCTCTCACCATCGGCTTTGCTCGGCGTTTCGCCACCTACAAGAGGGCTCCCCTGATCTTCAGCGATCTGCGGCGAATGGCTGAGTTGGTCAATGACTCGGAGCGACCCGTCCAGCTGATCTTCGCCGGAAAGGCCCATCCCCAGGATGTCCAGGGAAAGGAATTCATCAAGCGCATCCTCGAAATCAGCAAACGGAGCGAGTACCTGGGCAAGGTCGTCTTCCTGGAGAACTACGACATGAACGTGGCCCGCCGCATGATCTCGGGCGCGGACCTCTGGCTCAATACCCCCCGCCGCCCCCTGGAGGCCAGCGGAACCAGCGGTCAGAAGGTGAGTGTGCACGGGGGATTGAATCTGAGCGTTCTGGACGGCTGGTGGAGGGAAGGCTATGACGGCACCAACGGGTGGGCCATCGGGGCGGATGAGCACCCGGCCGACGAGGCCGCCCAGGACCGGGCCGACCTGGAGTCGCTCTACCGGACTCTGAGCCGGAGCATCGTCCCGCTGTTTTACGAGCGGGACTCTCGGGGAATTCCCAGGGGATGGATCGCCAGGATCCGCCGGGCCATGCAAACCCTGATCCCGCGGTACAATACCGACCGCATGGTGACCGAGTATGTCACCCGCTACTACCTGCCCAGGAAATAACCCGTCCCGTTGGCGATCCCTGACCCCGCATTTCTCACCAGGTCGCTGGTGCCATGACGAAAAGTAGTTGATCTTCAGTAATTTGATTGGCTCTATGGTAAGGGCTCGTGGGTAACAGACAGCGCTGGGCATGCCCTGGCTTGTCTTTTTCCCTTCAGCGCGCACATGCTCCCTCGCGCGTAGTGACCGCTACGCTCTTCGGTCGCGAGCACGCGCTGAAGGGAAAAATCCTGCGCCATGATCATGCCCCCTGGTGAGAAATGCGGGCTGACGGCATTCCCTTGAGAGTTTGCAATGTGGGGGGTTATTTGCCCTTGCCGGTGTCCACTTCTGCGCAGAGGCAGTCCATGAACTGACGGGCCGTGCGCCCGGAACGGGCGTTGTAGCGCTGGGCCCATTGCAGCGCACGCCGTTCCAGATCGCCCGGCTTCAAGGTAAGGCCGCGCCTGCCGGCCATGGCGCAAACGATGGCCAGGTACTGTTTCTGATCGGGAGCCACAAAGGACAACTGGATGCCGAAGCGGTCGGCCAGGGAGACTTTTTCCTGCAGAGTATCCTGGCGCCTGATCTCGTCACCCTGCAAGTCGTTGCGGTCCGAGAAGAACTCCCGAATCAAGTGGCGGCGGTTGGAGGTGGCATAGACCACCACGTTGCCTGGGCGCGATTCCAGGCTTCCTTCCAGCATGGCCTTCAAGGTCTTGTATTGAGTCTCCCCCTCTTCGAATGACAGGTCGTCCACGAAAACGATGAAGTGCTGCGGCCTGTCCCTGAGCAGGCCTATCACCCGGGGCAAGTCATGCAGATCGTCGCGGGAGACCTCCACCATGCGCAGGGAAGAACCGGCAAAGCGGTTCAAGAGCGCCTTGATGGCGGAGGACTTCCCCGTCCCTCGATCGCCGTAGACGAAGACATTGTTGGCCGGGTGGCCCGCCAGGAAGTAGCCGGTATTCCGCGCCAGCCACTGCTTCTGGTCCTCGTAGCCCACCAGGTCCTCCAGGGTAATGGGGTCCGGGGATGCAATGCCCTCCAACGCTCCGCCCCTGGATTGCGGGTTCCAGCGAAAGGCCCGGAACTCGCTGAATTTTCCGGCGCCGTTCCGCGAGTAATAGGCCGCCAATTCCGTCACCAGCGGACCCCAGTCGGACGCCCGGCTCAGGCGCCGTTTCATCTCCAGACGCTGGTCGGAGAGCGGTTTGCAAGAATCCTCTTCCGCCCGCAGCCGGTCCCAACCCGGCCAGGTTCCGTCCCAGCCCATCGCTTGGAAGGCAACCGCCACTTGTTCTCCCCTCAAGCAATGGAGCTCCCGCAGCCGGGCCAGGTCCGCCTCTACCTGGAGAACCAGAGACGGACCCATGCGGTCCAGGCCATGCCCCTCGGCTCCTCGGGAAAAGGGATTCTCGTCCCGCAACATCAGGTTCAACAGGTGGTTCTGCCAGGGAGTGCCCACGGCCGCTTCCTGCGCGGAAACGACTTGCGAGGCCAATCCGGCAAAAAAAGCGGCATAGCTGGCGGCAACTCGCTTGGCCACCTTGGCGGTGTGGGCCCGGCTGCCGGCGATTCCTTCCAGAAAATCGAGCAGAGCCGCCACCACCGGGTCTCTCAGGACGGCCCGGAAGATGACCAGTCGATGGGCCTGGCGAATCAACGACCGCAGGGATTCGATCGCATCATCCACCGCGGAATCCAAAACCGGTTCCGCTCGCTTTCTCATTCCGATCCTCCCTCCAAATGTCGAGAGAACTTAAACGTTTGGACCCGGATTGTCAATCGGACTCCAGTGGCCCGCGCCTGGGGGCCGGCGCCTTGACATCCCAAGGGGTTTTATCAATCATGGAGTGGCTTGAGCAGGGGGAGGCCATCCCCCCGAGAAGAGGCTCGGGCCGAGGGTATCGAACACTTTTCCCGGAGCGGCAGTCCATGATTCACCTGAAGTCGGCCAACGAAATCGCGATCCTGAGGGAGTGCAACCAGATCGTGGTCGACATTCTCAACACCCTCAAGCGCCACTGCCATCCCGGCATCACCACCCTGGAATTGGACAAGATCGCGGAGGATCTGACTCTCAAGCACAAGGCCAGGGCCGCCTTCAAGGGCTACAACGGATTCCCGGCCACTCTCTGCACCTCGGTAAACCACCAGGTGGTGCACGGGATCCCCTCCAAGCAGGTTCTGAAGGAAGGCGATATCGTCAGCGTGGACTATGGAGTATTCCACCGGGGTTTCTATGGAGACGCTGCCCTGACCCTGCCCGTCGGCCGCATTTCGCCGGCTACCGAACGTCTGTTGCAGACCACGCGGGAGTCGCTGTTGCTGGGGATCGAGAAGGCGGTTCCCGGAAACCATCTGGGAGATATCTCGGCAGCCATCCAGACCCACGCCGAAGGCCGGGGCTATTCCCTGGTGAAGGAGTTTTCCGGGCACGGCATCGGGAGAAACCTGCACGAGGAACCGGCCGTGCTCAACTACGTGGTCAACGGTCGCGGGATATTGCTGAAGCCCGGGCTGGTCCTGGCCATCGAGCCCATGGTGAGCCAGGGCACGGACAAGGTCCGAGTGTTGCCCGATCGCTGGACGGTGGTGACCCAGGACGGCAAACCCTCGGCCCATTTCGAGCACAGTGTCGCCGTCACCGAGAATGGGCCGGAGATTCTGAGCCGGGGAATTTAGGCCGGGACCGGCGGTGACAAGGAAAAGGTAATAAGAAAAAGGGGCGCCGGCGGAACCTGCCGCGGCGCCCCTTTTGGCTTTCGCACCCCAACAACCTTGCTGCAGCCTCTCAGTCGTCCGACCTGCCCCCCAACAAACCGGCTTGCACCAGGAAGTAGAGCAGCGTCAGCAGTGTGCTCACCACCGCCGCCACGTAGGTCAGGGCGGCGGCGTTCAACACCTTGTCCATCCCTTCGCGCTCACCCGGATAGATCAGGCCCTGCTCCATCACCAGGGCCTTGGCGCGCCTGGAGGCGTCGAACTCCACGGGAAGAGTGACGATCTGGAACAGCAGCACCGCCGAAAAGAGGACGGCTCCGATCAGCACCAGGGCCGGGTCGATGAAAAGGCCCAATAACATCACGACATAACCGATGTTGGAGCCGATGCCGGCCGTGGGAACCAGCGCCGAGCGCAGGCGAAGGGGGCCGTAGTGTTGAGCGTGCTGGAGAGCGTGACCCGCCTCGTGGCTGGCGATGCCGATGGCCGCCACGGACGTCGAGCCGTAAACCCCGTCGGAAAGGGCCAGGGTCCGGGTGACCGGGTTGTAGTGGTCGGAGAGCATGCCGTGAGCGCGCTCGATGCGCACGCCCCGGACACCGCCCTGCCGCAGCAACTCTTCCGCCGCCTGGGCACCTGTGAGCCCGCGCATGGATCGCACGGCCGAGTATTTCCTGAAGTTGGACTTCACCCTCCAACTCGCCCACAAGGCCAGGATCAGGCCGGGAGCCATAAACACGAAGTACATGGGGTCGAACATGGGAAACATCGGCGCAACTCCTTATTCTTCTTTGTCCTCAACTGAGTTTAAAGGAGTAAGGGAGGAGCGTCAAGCCGGCCCGGCTTCGGCTATTCTTCAGGTTGAGTGGCCGGTGGGCATCCCCGTCCCTGGAGAGGTGGCGGCCGCGAAGCGGCTGCCGGGGTGGGTTTGCCCCTGCCGGGAAAACTGCACTCTTCAGGACCTGAACCCTTGGAGGAATTGCCGCCGCCCTCGCGGCTCGTTGACCTTTGGGTGCACTCCTCTCCATGGGCTGCCGCCCCCCAATGCATCAGCCGTTGCTTTAGGGCCTGGCTTGGACTCTTCATTCGCCTGATACCGCACCTGCAGTTCCAGTTTTTCGATCCGAATGGACTCCTCCAGATTGCTCGTAGACTGGCTGAGCACGGCACCGATCAGGTTGTCGCCGACGGCGAATAAGCGCGGATTCAGGTCGTGAAATACTAACCAGCCGTCTTCCAGAACCGGCGCGGCCAGCAGGCTATTGTGGATCCGTAGCTGCAAGCGTTTCTCGATGCCTTTCCTGGACGGGCAGTTGTAGAGAAAGTTTCTGTGGCGGAAGGCGCGGATCGCACCGCGCTCGATTCTGGTGTCATCGGGGGGTTTGGGTTTCTTCGGGGAATTTGAGGACATATAGTCCCCGGCGGCTGCGTCATGGAGCAGGATACGCAGCCTCAATTCCGAAATACGGTCGACCGCGGCACCCAGCTCGTCACCCACAAACAGTTTCAGAAAGGTGTCGGTCTTGCCGTCGCTGGATAGCGGGCAGGGCAAGGGTGCCAGCATGTTGGTGTAGCCGAACATATGGCGGGGCGTGTACCACTTCTCCGGGTCGGGCACCACGGGATCACCATGACCGCCACCCCGGCGGGACAGGACGAAGACCTTGTCCTTGTGTTTCATCAGTTCAGGATCACCCATTTCCCGGTAGGCCTGCTGGTGTACCTTGGACTGCTTGGCGTTCATCGACGGGAGGGGATAGCCGGGGATGGCTGGCGCCCAAGCGAAATTGAAGGTCTCAATGCCGTCGGCTCCTTGACGATACCAGTTGGAAAACACGCCTCGAAAGACCTCGATGGGCGGGTAACTGTAGCCATCGGGGCCGTGGTGATCCTGAATGACGGGGTAGAGCTTGATGTGGGTTCCGTCAGTGATCCAGCGGAACGCGTAAACATCTACGTCCAGGGAACGGGTGCCTAACACGAACATGTCGACCAGACCCTCCCTTGCCCAGGTCTCCACGTCGATGCCGTCAAAGTGGCAGCTCTCGATCCTATGGCTCAGTCGTACGGCCAGCAAAAAGGGCCGGCCACGCTTCCGGGCAAGCGCCTGCAGCATGGCTCGAACCGAGCGCACGAACTGTGTCAGATGATGGCGATTTTCCCACTGACGTCCAATCGGTAGCAGCAGCGGACTGCGTTGCATGTCCAGCTCAATACCATCAAATTCATAGTTCTCGGCTGCCTCCCGCAGCACGCTCAACTTATAGTCTCTCACCGGCTTGAAGGCAAAGTTGAACAAGATCACTTGATGAAGCGTGGGGTGATCCGGCCAAGGGCGAATGGTCCATTCGGGGTGCTCTTGCTTGATGGCAACCTGGGCGGTGGTTCCAAGGTCCGAGTCTCCTGCGTTGAGGCGGTAGGAAAAGAAGGCTTCCAAACCTCGTTTTCTGGTCGCCTGCAGATAAAGGCGCATGACATCGATGCCCTGATTCACCCAGCGCCGGTACTTTTCGCGATCGTATAGCGGTAGGATCTTGCTGGGATAGGGCGCCGTCTGACCCTGGCCCCAACTCCACCAGATACTGTCGATGTGGCTGCCGGGTTCATCGGCAAACCCGAAGGCGTCATCCACCTGTGCCGGCAGATCCTTGACGAACCGGTCCACGTGCCAGGAGGCGTCGATGTTGACGATGACCCGCCTGGGTCGATTGACGGCGGCGATGTGTGCTTCACTGAGGCTAATGGTTGAACTCGTTTCAGCCGCAGCCACGTCGGCGGCAATAAACAAGATGAGAACCGACCACTGTATGGAGATCATCAGGACCGCATCCCGCAACGTTGGGTCCCGGCGGGGCGGGCGAAAGTATGCTAGGATGGGGTCCTCAGCGTGACAGTGTAGCATTGCACGACCTTCTCCGGTCGGATTTGAGTGCCGCTCCTCCCGCCCGCGCCAGGCAGCCATAGGATTGATCGCCTCCGAACCGAGCCCGCAAAAGGTCGGAACAGGAGATGATAGGCATGCATCCTGACCCCGACAGATCCCCTCCGCCGCCTCGGTCGAATGCCGAGACCCCTGAGGACAACGCCAAAGTCCTGGGCCGGGTGCTGGCCCTGAAGGAACACGAGGAACCGCAGATATCGCTGGAAGACAGCGAGCGGGTCGAGCTGGTCCGGTACGACCCCGTTCGCCACTACCTGTTGGAGATCAGCAAGTATCAGCCCCTGACTCCCGGGGAAGAACAGCATCTGGCCCGTCTTTACAGGCACAGTGGGGACAGGGAAGCGGCCCGCCGGCTGGTCACCTCCAACCTCAAGCTGGTGGTCAAGATCGCCTTTCTCTACAACAAGGTCTACTCCAACCTGATGGACCTGATTCAGGAGGGCAATCTGGGTCTGCTGCAGGCTGTCAGGAAGTTCGATCCCGACCGCGGCACCCGTCTGCCCACCTACGCCTCCTGGTGGATCAAGGCCTACATCATCAAGTTCATCCTGGACAATTTTCGCATCGTGCGCGTGGGAACCACCAACGACCGGCGCAAGCTCCTGATGAATCTGCGCAAGGAGAAGCAGAGGCTGGAGGCCCAGGGCATCGCGCCCACTCCCAGGCTGATCGCCCATAACCTCAATGTGAGCGAAGGCGACGTGATCGACGTCGAGAACAGCATTCGGGCGCATGACCTTTCCCTGGATGCTCCCACCTCCGGCGACTCCGACCTCTACTATCTGGAAACCCTGGCGACCGCCGAGGACCTGATCGACGAAAAGCTGGCGGCCGGAGAGCTGAAGGACCTCATCGAATCCAAGTTCGCCCGGTTCTCCGAAGGCCTCGGCGAAAGGGATCGGGTCATCCTCCAGCAGAGACTGATCGCCGAAGAGCCCCTGACCCTTCAGGCCATCGCGGATCGGTATGGAGTCACCCGCGAGGCCATTCGCGTTTCGGAAAAAAAGCTGGTGGAGAGAGTCAAGGATTACATGAAGGAGGCATTGAAGGGGGTTCCCGAAGTGGATATCAAGCTGGGAGAGGATTAGCAAAACGACTCCTCGTCCGGCGGTGTTGACTCGCAAGCAGGCCTGGCTTAAGATTTCAGATAGTAAGAAATCCAAAAACAAGGGTGGGACGAAGCCATGATGACTTGGTGTCGGATCAGACAAATCGCACTCTTTGCAGCCGTGGCGCTGGGGATGATCCTGGGTGGCAGTCGGCTGTCGGCGGGCCTGGAGAACAAGGAATCCTCCCAACCCGAGCGGGGAGAAGAGGGCAAGAGGGTCGAGAAGGGTGGTCCCCAGCAGCAGCAGTCCGATCCGGTGATCGTCCGCAAGCGGAAGCCCAGACCGAGAAAACGCCGCCTGAACCCGGCCCGGCCCAAGGGCTCCAAGCCCGAAGACAACTTCACCCTGGCGGTCGACATCGAGCTGGTCAATCTGGATGTGGTCGTCACCGACAAGAAGGGGAATTTCATCCCCGAACTGGCCGCCGGGAACTTCAGGGTCTACGAGGACAAGGTCGAGCAGAAGGTCACCAACTTCAGCCCCACCACGGCGCCGCTGACGGTGGTGATGGTGCTCGAGTCCACCAGGAACCTGGCCTGGTGGTGGTACGATGACTCCGTGATGCCGGCGGCGCGATTTATCCAGATGTTGCGGCCCAACGACTGGGCGGCAGTGGTGGCCTATAACCTGAACCCCAACATACTTTCCGACTTCACCCAGGACAAGCGGGAGCTCTTCGGGTCGCTTTCCCGCATGGCCTTCCCCGTGTCTCGCGAATCCAACCTCTTCGATGCTCTCAGATTCACCCTGGATCGCCTGGACGAAGTGGAGGGCAAGAAGGCCGTCCTGCTGGTCAGCACCGGCGTGGACACCTTCAGCAGGATCACATTCAGCTCCGCCTTGAAGAGGGTCCAGGCCACCGACGCCGTCATCTACTGCCTGGGTATCGGCCAGAGAGGGCGGTTGAATCAGGAATACCGCATGGGGCCCGGCGAGCGGTTGACCTATCTGCAGGCCGACAATCAACTCAAGAACTTCGCCAAGGTCACCGGCGGCAAGGCTTGGTTCCCCCGCTGGCAACAAGACCATGCCGCCATCCTGCAACAGGTCGGGATCGAGCTGAGGAACCAGTACAGCCTGGGCTACGTTTCGACCAATGCCAACCGAAACGGGAAATTTCGCAAGATCAAGGTGGAGATCGTTGACGCGAACGGAAATCGCGTCAAGAAGGTCAAGGCGCGAACCCGCGCCGGCTACCGCGCCGTCGAGAGTTGACCGGAAACAGACCGAATCCGGCCGTCTCCAGGCGGGGCGCCTGAGTGGCGCAGGCTTCTCCATCGCCGGCCTGGGATTTCCCGCTGACGAGCCCACGGTTTCGGTGAGATCAGAGTTGTCGCCTTCCTCCCGGTGTTCCGAAACAGTCACCGTCATTGCCCCGTCGGGCTGAACACTCGTTCGGGCGCACCCTGAGCCACCGCGCACCCGGAAGCGCCATGCTGCGAAAAGCTGCCGTTGCCGGCCGTTTCTATCCCTCCCAGCCCGACCGGCTTCGCCACGATCTGCTGGAGCACCTGGGACCGCCTCGGACGCGACATCGGGCCCGCGGCGTGGTGGTGCCTCATGCCGGCTACCTCTATTCCGGCGGCGTCGCCGGAGCCGTATACTCCGCAATCGAGATTCCCGAACGGGTCCTGATCCTCTGCCCCAACCATACCGGTTTGGGAGCCTCCCTCTCGATCATGGTTCACGGTGAGTGGGAGATCCCGCTCGGCCGGATCCCCATCGATGAAGAGCTGGCCCGAAGGCTTCTGCACCGCTGCCCCTTTCTGAGGGAAGATTCCGAAGCTCACCGCTTGGAGCACTCGCTGGAGGTGCAGCTTCCCTTCCTGTTGCATCTCAGGCCCGATCTTCGCCTGGTGCCCATCGCCCTGGGCCGTCACGACTTCCCCACCTTCCGGCGCTTGGGAACAGGTATCGCGCAAGCCTTGCGGGACATGCCCGGACAGTCGGTCCTGGTGGTCGCCAGCAGCGACATGAACCACTTCGAGCCCGATGAGGTGACACGCATCAAGGACCGCAAGGCCATCTCCAGGATCCTCTCGCTGGACGCCCCGGGCCTCTACGAAGTGGTCCGGAGAGAGACCATCAGCATGTGCGGCTACGGTCCGACCATCGCCATGCTGTATGGAACCGAGGCCTCGGCCGAGACCTGCCGGGCCGAACTGGTCCATTATGCGACCTCGGGGGACGCCGGCGGAGGCAGGAGCGAAGTGGTGGGTTACGCCGGCATCGCCATTTACCCCAAGGCGCCCGGATGAGGAAAACATACGCCCCTGTAGGAAATGCGGGCTGACTAGCCGGAGGGGTGGCGGTCGATCTGTCTGAGGAGTCTTCGGGCGGTCTTGCGGGCCAGGTTCATCAAGGAGGTGTCCTGGGAAATTCTCTTCAGGATGGGCGAGAACCGTTGGGGATCCACAATCGTTTTCCTGTCCAGGAATCCTCGCAGTAGATCCAGTTTCCTGGGAATCCCCAGCCGGTCGTGCTTCAAGGTCAGCTTCAAATCGAGGAGGAATCTCTCCTGAGCCGAGAGGTGATCGAAAAAGGTCACGATCTTGCGAAAGGTCTTGTCGTCGGTGTGCCGAAACACCACTTCGCGCTTCTGGGGGCCGCTCACCAGGCGTATGGTGCGCGTTCCGGTATCGGCCACCCGCCGCGAGCTCACGAAGTTCTTGTCCCGGTTGAGAAAGTCGGCCTGGACGAACATATCCAGGAGGTGCTGGAGAATGCGGGGCTTGAGTTGGAAGTCCGCCGCCACCGGCTCTCCGTCTCCCAGTCTCAGCACGTACCGGGTCTTTCCATCCATCTCCACTTCAATGCGGTGCAACTCGGTCCTGCCCCGGGAGTAGTCCTTTTGCCAGAACACGCGCGTGGGCTGTCCGGCGCCGCTCAAACCGCCGGCCAAAAGGAGCAGTGCAAGCGACAGCGGCCAGGCTGAATGGACTCGGGACGGGCGCATGGACTCAGCTTCGGGGGGAAAGGGGAACATTGGTCTTGGAGATCCCTCTCCTGATGCGGTTTTCAGTGGTCATGACCTGAGCATGACACAGGGCCAGAGCCAGTGCATCGGCCGCGTCGTGGGGCTGGGGGGGGCTGGCCAGTCCCAGCAGCCGTCCGACCATGGCCTGAACCTGCTGCTTGTCCGCCCGGCCATATCCGGTGACGGCGTTCTTGATCTCCAAGGGACTGTACTCCACGATGGGAATGCCCGCCAGAGCCGTCGTGCAGATCACCACACCCTTGACCTGGCCGAGCTTCATGACGCTCTTGAAGTTGGTGAGATAGAACTGGTCCTCTACAGCAGCAACCTGAGGGGTGTAGGAGTCGATGAGTTGGCGAAGCCGCTGGTGAACGGTCACCAGCCGAGCGCCCAGGGAGAGTTTGGCGGGAAGAGAAATGGCCCCGAAGACGACCGGCTGCTGACGCCCTCCCTCACTGTCGATAATGCCGTATCCGGTCGACCGTGAACCGCAATCGATACCCAACACTCTCATGGGATCCCGTGGTCGCCGGCGTCTTCCGGCAAACCATCCACCGGCGGTTCTTCCAAGATTTATCCACGCCACGGTCCCGGTGTCGCCCTACGAGGCGGCAGCCTCCAGTTCCGCATCCTCGATGTCGAAGTTGGCGAAGACCTTTTGCACGTCGTCGTGGTCTTCCAACGATTCCATCAGGCGCACCATCTGCTGGGCCGGTTTCCCCGCAAGCTGCATGGTGGTCTGGGGGATCATGGAAAGGTCAGCCGACGCCACCTCCAGGTCGTGACGCCGTATCTCCTCCAGCACCGCGTCATAGTCCTGCGGTGAGGTGTAGATTTCATAAACTTCGCCCGCTTCCCTCATATCCTCGGCTCCGGCCTCCAGGGCCACTGTCATCAAGTCGTCTTCGCTGGTGCTGGACTTGTCGATGAGAATCAAGCCCTGTCTTTGGAACAGGTGGGCCACACATCCCGACTGACCCAGGTTGCCCCCGAATTTGGAGAAGACGTGGCGGATATCCGAAACCGTCCGGTTCTTGTTATCGGTCACGGCCTCGACCAGGATGGCCACGCCGCCGGGGCCGTAGCCCTCGTACACCGCATCTTCGTAGCTGAGCCCCGGCAGCTCGCCCGTTCCCTTCTGCACGGCCCTCTTGATGTTCTCCCCGGGCATGTTGGCGGACTTGGCCGCCGCCATGGCCGACCGGAGCCTGGGGTTTCCGTCCGGGTCCCCGCCGCCCAGCCGAGCGGCTACGGTAATTTCCTTGATCAGGTTGGTGAACAGCTTGCCCCGCCTGGCATCGGCCGCACCTTTCTTGTGCCTGATGCTATGCCATTTGGAATGTCCCGACATGTGTTGTTTTTCCTTAGGTGACCGGCAATCAGAGAATAGCAAAAGCCCTCAGGGGACTCAAGCGTAGCTGGTCATCGAAAGGCCGTCGGTTCACAAACGGTTGATGAGACTGGCCACAAATCCCGCCCCATACCCATTGTCGATGTTGACCACGCTCACGTTGGAGGCGCAACTGTTGAGCATTCCCAACAAGGCCGCCACCCCGCCGAAGCTGGCGCCGTATCCGACGCTGGTGGGCACCGCCACCACCGGCGCCGAGACCAGTCCGCCGACCACGCTGGGGAGAGCTCCCTCCATGCCGGCGGCCACGATCACCACTCGAGCCGCCAGGAGCCTTTCCCGCGCGTCCAGCAAGCGGTGGATGCCGGCCACCCCCACGTCGTAGAGGGTCTCCACCCGATTCCCCATGGCCTGGGCGGTCACCACCGCCTCCTGGGCCACCGGGATGTCGGCGGTTCCCGCCGAAACCACCAGAATGGTTCCCTTGCCCCGAATCTCGTCGTCCTGCAGAATCACAATGGTCCCGGACTCCCGGTGGAAGCGGGCCTTGGGAGACAGGGACCGGATTCGACCGAAGACCTCCTCCCGGCTGCGAGTCACCAGGATGTTGTGCTTTTGGGGAAGCATCCGCTGGACGATGGCCTCGATCTGGTCCGCCGTCTTGCCCCTTCCGAACACTACCTCGGCAAACCCCTGGCGGAGGGAGCGGTGATGATCGATCTTGGCGAAGCCCAGGTCCTCGAAGGGCAGATGCCGCAACTGCTCCAGCCCCTGGTCGACCGAGAGCTTGCCACCCTTGATCTCCTGCAGCAGGTTTCTGAGGGCCTTTTCATCCATGGGAAGTCACCTGCCGGTCAAATGGTTCTCTTGAGTCGAAACGACCTGATTGACAGATGAACCAAGTTCTTCAGATCTCGAATTTTGGATTTGGAGCTAAGTCACTTGCGATAATTCTTCAATCAACAATCAGAAATCAGCAATCAACGGAAGTCAAGCAGATTCCCGGCGCAGCCCTCGAACCGCAATTCGTGCCCGGAAACCCGGTGACAAACGGCGGCTGGCCGACGATTCGGGAGTTGATGTACCATTGAACGGAAGTCGCAGGTCCGAGTGTCCTGTCTCAGGACACCGGTTGGAAGGACCCATGTACTCCACGAACGACCGGGGATGAAAGACTTGGAGATCAACCTCGCCATCACGGGAGCCAGCGGCGCCATTTATCCCTATCGCCTGCTGAACCTGCTGGCCGCCGAGCCGGCCGTTTCCCGCATCAACCTGATTGCCTCCGGAGCCGCCCTGCGCGTTCTCAACGATGAGCTGGATCTCAGGCCCCTCACTCTCAATAACCTGGGCGAGAAGCTGGCGGGGAGCCATCACCACAAGATCGAGGTGCTCAGCAACGACGATATCGGGGCCAAGATCGCCAGCGGGTCCCACCCGGTAGACTCCATGGCGGTCGTTCCCTGCAGCATGGGAACCCTGGGCAGCATTGCCCACGGCATCTCCCGGAACCTGATTCAGCGTGCCGCCGATGTCATGCTCAAGGAGAGACGCAAGCTGGTGCTGGTGGTTCGGGACACCCCCTTCAACCTGATCCACTTGGAGAACATGCGTCTGGCAACCCTGGCGGGGGCGGTGGTGTTTTCGGCCACTCCCTCCTTTTACCACGGAGATACCACCCTCGAGGGGATCATCGACCAGTTTCTCTACCGGGTGATGCAGCACCTGGGGCTGAACCCGGAGGCGGCCTTCCGCTGGACGGGAGACAAAGAGGGGTGAGGGTTGGCCGGAACTCTCTCTTTCCGTCTCCGACCGGAGAGCCCGCCCGCCATCGTTGCTTGCTCGCCGAACATCAATCTGACATGAGACTTTTCTCCAGCACAAAGATCACCCTGGCCATGATCAAGTTCGAGCACACGGTCTTTGCGCTCCCCTTTGCCCTGCTGAGCGCGCTGCTGGCGGCAGGGGGATGGCCCGGCGGCCGCAAGGTTCTGTGGATCGTGGTGGCCATGGCGGGAGCCCGTAGCGCGGCCATGGCCTTCAACCGGCTGGCGGACGTTCGGATCGACGCCTTGAATCCCCGGACCAACAGCCGGGCCCTGCCGGCCGGGCATCTCAGTCGCTTGTTCGTCACCGTCTTCACCTTGGCCTCTGCATCCGTTTTCGTCCTGGCGGCCTACCAGCTCAACCCGCTCTGCTTCCGCCTGTCCTTCCCGGTACTGCTCTTTCTGCTCCTCTACTCCTACACCAAGCGGTTCACCCGGCTCTCCCATCTCTACCTGGGGTTCTGTCTGGGGCTGGCCCCGCTGGGCTCCTGGATTGCCGTGCGCGGCGAGATCGGCTGGCCGCCCCTGCTCCTGGGCCTGGCGGTACTGCTCTGGACAGCCGGGTTCGACATCATCTACGCCTGTCAGGATGTGGACTTCGATCGCCGGCAAGCCCTCTTTTCCATCCCCGAGGGTTACGGCGTCGAACGGGGGCTGAGGGTGTCCCGCTGGCTGCACATCGGCATGCTTCTGGCCCTGCTGGCACTGGTTCGGGTTCAAGGTCTCGGCTGGATCAGCCTGCTCGGCATCCTGCTGGTGGCCGGACTGCTGTGGCACGAGCACCGGCTGGTTCGCCCCAATGATCTCACCCGGGTCAATGCAGCCTTCTTCACGGTAAACGGTTACGTCAGCATTCTGCTCCTGGTAGCCCTGGGACTGGACGAGCTCGTCAACTGAATCCTTTTTTGTTGCCGCCGGATTCAATCCGTTCTTAAATGGCATCGGGGATCTGCGAACAGTCCTGTCCCTCCGAGGAGACCCAATGCCCAAGCTGCAACCACGGCTGGAGCCGGTCAAGCGCTGGACCATTCAGGATTCCCTGGACGCCTACCACATCGCGAAATGGGGACAGGGCTACTTTTCCATCAACCGGAAAGGGCACATTACCGTTCACCCCGACAAGGACCCCGGCCGATCCATCGACCTCAAGAGCCTGACGGACCAGTTGCTGACCCGCGGCATTTCGCTGCCCATCCTGATTCGGTTCACCGACATCCTCCGGCATCGACTCGCCGAGATTCACCAGGCATTCGAGAAGGCCATCGACGAATTCGAGTACGAAGGCGCCTACCGCTGCGTCTATCCCATCAAGGTGAACCAGCAACGGCACGTGGTGCAGGAAATCCTGGACTTCGGCCGGGAATTCCAGGTGGGACTGGAAGCCGGCTCCAAGCCGGAGCTGCTGGCCGTTCTGGCTGTTACTCACGGCAGGGACGTTCCCATTATCTGCAACGGGTTCAAGGACGACGAATTCATCGAGACGGTCATACTGGCGCAAAAGATCGGCAAGAAGGTCATCCCGGTGGTGGAGCGCTTCACCGAGCTGGAGCTCATCGTCAAGTACGCGGACAAGCTTCGGGTGAAGCCGCGAATCGGAGTGCGGGTGAAGCTGGCCAGCCGAGGGGCCGGTCGCTGGGAGTCATCGGCCGGCTATCGCTCCAAGTTCGGATTGACGGCCACCGAGGTGGTGGAGGCACTCCGATACCTGAGCGAGCGGGATATGGCCGACTGCCTGCGCCTGCTGCACTTCCACATGGGCAGCCAGGTGACCAACATTCGAAAGATCAAGGAAGCCATCACCGAGGCGGCGCGAGTCTACGCGGAGTTGATCCAGGCCGGCGCCGGCCTGGAAATGCTGGATGTAGGCGGGGGGCTGGGGATCGACTATGACGGCTCCCAGTCCAGCTTCGAGTCCTCGGTGAACTACACCCTCCAGGAGTACGCCAACGATATCGTCTTCCGCCTCAAGTCGGTCTGCGACGAGGCCGGAGTCCCCCATCCCACCATCGTCTCGGAGTCGGGCCGGGCCGTGGTGGCCTATCACAGCGTCCTGGTCTTCAACGTGCTGGGGGTGTCGGGATTCGAGGGATTCCGCATCCCCGAGTCGCTGCCGCAGGATTCTCCCAAACCTCTGTCGGACCTCCACTGGATCGCCCACAACCTTAGCGGGGATAACTTTCTGGAGGCCTATCACGACGCGGTTCAGCTCCGGGAGGACATCCTCAACCTCTTCAACCTGGGGTACCTCAGCCTGGAGCAGCGCAGCATCAGCGAGAGCCTCTACTGGTCCATCTGCCGCGCCCTGCTGGGGATCGTTCGCAACCTGGACCACGTGCCCGAGGAGGTGAGCAACCTGGAAGCCCTCATCTCCGACACCTATTTCTGCAACTATTCCATCTTCCAGTCGATGCCGGACAGTTGGGCCATAGACCATCTCTTCCCCATCACACCCATTCACCGCCTGAACCAGGAACCGACCCGGCGGGCCATTCTGGCGGATATCACCTGCGACTCCGACGGACGGGTGGACCGCTTCATCGATACGCAGGGCGTCAGGTCGGTCCTCCCGCTGCACGCCTTTACAGGGAAACCCTACTACCTGGCCGTGTTTCTGGTGGGGGCCTATCAGGAGATTCTGGGGGACATGCACAATTTACTGGGGGACACCAATGCCGTCCACGTGAGCCTGGAACCGAGCGGCGAGGTGCGGGTGGATCACGTGGTCAAGGGAGACCGGGTCAAAGACGTGCTCAGCTACGTGGAATACCATACCGACGAACTCCTGTCGCTCATGCGCCGCGACATCGAGCGCGCCGTGCGCCACAAGCAGATCTCGCTGGAAGAGTCGGGACGGCTTCTCCGCTTCTACGAATCGGGTCTTCGGGGGTATACCTACCTGGAAGAGTCGCCGGCTCCCTCCTCGAGGAAGGTCGCCAAACTCAGCCGCATGACGGCTTCTCCCCATTTTTAGGGATTGGAAGCGACCTCAGGCTTGGGCTCGCCGCCATTCTGCACCCGGTCTGGTGGCCCACCCCTCTCCTGTACCCTCGGCAGATCCAGCGCCCACTGCCGCAGGATCCGATACCCGCGGTCGGATGGGGTATAGCGCCTGCCTCCCTGGTGGCCATCCTCCTTGACAGTCTGAATGTTGAGAGGCTTGCGCAGCAGCTTGCTCTTCTCGAGATTGTCCGGATCCACCCGCTCCTGCAGGATCAGGTAGTTTTTCAGCATTTTGGCAGTGGAAAGGTAGCCGTTGCCGTCAGGGCGCGCCAACTCCATGGACGGTACCCGTCCGGGCACTCCATGACAGCTCATGCAGGCCATCTGGTCGTGGCGCTGCGATCGATTGAGTTCCGGAGCCAGGTGGTCCTGGAAAAAGCGAAAGCTGGCCAGGAACTCCTCCGGTAGCGACGTGCCCTCCCCGAGCCCCAACCGCTCCGCCATGGGCTCATTACCGACCGCCTCCTGGAGATCCGCCATCCAGACCTCCGGCTCCGAACGCAGAACGTTGCGGGCAGCCTCTTTGATTTTCTCGTTGGTATCGGAGGCGACCAGAGCCTCCAAGGCTGCCAAAACGGCCGGGTCCTGGCGATAGCGGGTCAGATAGGAGAGTTTGACAGCCGTTCGCCGGCTCAGTTCGGGAGTCTCCACCTGCAGAAGCTGCAGCAGAAGTGCCCGCGCCCGGACTCGGGCCTCCAGCAGTTCCCGTGGCAGGCCGGAGGACTCCTCGCCCTCCGCCGGAGCCGGCCTCACCACCGGCACTTCGTCCTGGAAGGTGGAGAGCCAATCGATGTTGGGGAGCCAGAAATGAGCTTGCATGGGGTTCCTGACGGCCTCGGGAAAAAGCCGCGCCAGAAACGGGGTCTGGAAGTCGGGGTTGGCCGCCAGCATCTTCCCCATCCGATCGGCAATGAACCAGTCCGGGGTTAACGGAACCTCCCTTCGCACCGCGTCCTCGGCTGCCTGGACAATTTCCCGCAACGACTCCGAGTCGGGTGGGGCCTGGTAGGAGGGCACCAACAACGAATAGAGGATCTGCTGTTGCTCCAGGGTCTCGGGTACGGTCCAGCCGGCCCGGCTCAGCAGCTTGATCACCGGCTCCGCCAGCGTCTTGCGGCGGTCATAGTCCAGGGCCCCCCGATGAATCTGCTCCACCATCGGATGGATCAGTTCCTGCGTCGCCGGCAGGGTGACGGCGCTGGGATCGGCCAGGGCAGCCGCGGCCAGGGTTCGCAGTTCCTCGGGCCCTTCGGTGGCGAAACTCATCAGACGGTCCTGCAAATCCGGGTAGGGGATGCCGGCCGACGCCTCCAGGGCCAGTCGGGTTACTTGGGAGCCATTCCCCTCTTGCTCGGCATCCCAGTAGTGCAGAACGGCTTTCCCCATCATTTCGCCGGCGCCCGGGGTGATGTATCCCATCTGCCCGGGGCCGCCATCGCCGCCGGAGGTGTTGTAGAAGGTGGCCGCGATTTGCGCCAGGCGGCGGGCCAGGCGGTCTTTCCCGGCCGGCGCCTGGTCGGGGTCGTCCATCCGGGATTCCAGCGACTGAAACAGGGAGGTCAGCTCGGGATACTGGTGGATCTTGCTGCTGTTGGCCTTGTGGCCGTTGGCGATGAACAGGGCGTGGCTCTGGTATCTCAGGCACTGTTCCACCAGGGCCTCGGTTTCGGGAGCCGCCAGCTTGCTCAGCCAGGCCTGCTGGATGGCGGGACGCAGGGGAGGATTCCAGACCCACCACTGCCAGGCAGCCTTGGCTGCCCAGGCCCGCACGCCGGGGTGCGGGTCCCGGGTGAGGGCCCCGGCCAGAAGCCGGGTCAGGCGGGACTGGTCGAAGCCGGGGCGGGTCAGAACGGCATCGGCGCGCATTCCCAGAGCCTTGAGAACGGTTTCCCGCACACGTTCGTTGCCGGTCTCGTAAGCCTCGAACAGTTCTTCGAACCCCCGATCGTCCAGCAGCGTCTGTTCCATGGCCCAGGCGGCCGCATCCCGCACCATCTTGACGGGATCGCCCATGGCTGCGATCAGCGCGTCCACGCCATGTCTGCCGTGGATGCCCCCCAAACCCATGACACCCCAGTAGCGCACCAGGGGACTGTCGTGGGCCGCGGCCCGGACCATCAGATCCGCCAGCCCGGGATCTTCCGAGTGTGACAGATCTCTGACCTTGGACAGGGTGGTCCTGAGGGAGTCTTCAGGCGTGAATTCGAATCGCTGCCGGGGTGGCTCCTCCGGAGAAACGGGAAAGAGCCGGGAAAGAGCGTGCAGCACATAGGCGGTGGTCACGAACCCGGTCTTGGCGCTCTTATTCCAGAGTCCGTAGGGCTTTTGCATTCCAAGCAGCGCCCGGACGCCCGAGTCCACCGCCGGATCACCGGCGCCATGGCCGAGTGATTCCAGGGCTATCAGGGCCAGGGCCGTGGGCGCCGGATCCGACTCGCCGTCAGTCTTCCATCCCGCGCCATCGGGGAGCGGCTTTCCGGGATCGAACCCCCAGGACCCGTCCGGATTCTGGATGGCCCTCAGGTGCTTCTCGTCCTCGGCTACCTGACCTTGAATCCGCTGCCACAGGTCCAGGGCAGCCTCCTCCGACAAGAGCTCATAGTCCGGGAACTCGGCCGGGGGCAGCTCTTCTTCGGACTCATCGGTCGTCGGTGGCGGCTCGATCCGGGCAGGCCGAGGCGGAAGTCCTTGTTGAACCGAATGCACTTTGCGGCTGGCTTCGAGGTAGTCCTGGGGAAAGAAGCGGCGGAAGAACTCGATGCGGTGGGAGAGATCGTCGCTGTACTTCGGCTGCACCTCCAACAGCTTCAGGGCCTTTTCCTCCACGCCCGCGAAGTAGCGGGGATGGCCGGTACGGTCCCAGGCGGTGCGCAGGATCTCTCCGGCATAGCTGAAAACGACCGATTTCCCCACGTTGGAACCGGGACCGGCGGCATTGATCCCGCCGGGATCGGCGGTCTGAAGCACATGGTTGGCGGCGCGAACCAGTTGCTGCGAATGGAGCTTGCGCGGGGGAAGCACCCGCTCGGCGGTGCAGACGTTGTGGCCGGCCACCCGGGTCCCGGCTGGACCGTCGCCGACGTCCAGGGGAGCCAGACTGGTGTTGTTGGCGGCCTCCTTGAGGTAATTGGTCGGCCTGAGCGACTCGTACATCACGCTGACCAGCCGCCGGAAGTTCTGAACGTTTTCGACCGGGTATCCGTTTTCCACGGGAACCGCCGAGCCCCAAACCCCTGCCTGGGTGTGGCAGCTCATGCAGTGGGTTCCCAGCAGGTTGCCGGTGTCGCGGATGCGGCGCTCCACGCTGGCGCCTCGAGGGCGGTTGGTCAGCCAGGAATCCACCTGGGCCAGGTGGTCGTAGAGGCCCTGGCGCACCGCCATCCTGGGGTCTCGGTAGGGCGCCGGTTGGAGCAGCCGCAATTCGATCTCGTAGCCCGGCGCGTTGGCCTCGGCCCGCAGGAAGTACACTCCGCCGGGCTGCAACAGGCGGTTGATTTCCGATCGGTGGTCCTCGGACTGCTGGTGAACCCGCTCATTGTCGTTGCGCCCCCGGGTGTACTCCGCCAGCGGCAGCAACGCCGTCTTGTCGGGGGCAGGGTCCGCCGGATCCCGGGAGGGTTCGTCAGGGGCCGGACGGGCCCGGCTGGTCGAGTCCGGCAGCGCGTAGAATCTGAGGCGTGCCGCCAGGGTGTGATCGGGAAGCGTGAGGTTGCAGGTCAGCAACCGGGGCTCGGTGCCGGTGAACTCGAGGCGAAACCAGTCGTCGCCGGAGCGGCCCACCTTGCCGTTGTCGAAATACTCGACGTCATCGGCCCCGGCAGTCACCAGAACCCGCTGCACACCTTCGCCCTCGGGAAGCGGAATGGGCTGAGCCTGCTCGGGAGTGTCGTTGGGTTCCTGCTCGAAGTGGAAATGAAGGCCGGGCGGTCCCTCGAGATCCAGCGGTCTGACCCGGGCAAGCATGGAGACTCGCGCGCCGGTGGGCCAGGGCGTGTGGCGGGGGAAGGCGGCCACCTGGGGCGCGGTCCCGGGCTCACGCCAGCGGGGCCCGCCGAAAACCGGGTCCTCATCGATGACCGGAGCCAGGCTGAGGACATACCTTCCCGACACCGGAGCCCGATAGATCAGGAAGACATCCGGATCCAGGGCGTGGAGCACCTTTCTCCAGCGGGCGGTGGGACGGGTGTAAATGCCAAAGGCACCGGGCTCTCTCCCCCCTTTTTCGGAACCGGAAGACTCCCTGGAGAGGCCCGCAGCTTCGGTCCCGTTGGGGTTTTCCAACTGCCAGCTCACCGCCACCCGGCCGTTGGACGGCAGGGAGGAGGGACGGGAGACCGCCACCGAAATCTCGCGGACTTCGCCGCGGCCCAGGTTGAAGGTCCTTTCCCACCGGCTGTCGGATTGAAGGGAAACCTCGACCCGGTCGGCGCCGGTGTCGGCGGAGACCCTGCCCGCCAGACTGGCAAAAACGCCCGGGAGCGCCAGAACGACCGCCAGCCAGCAAGCGCCGCACTTCCCGATGGATAGTTTGGCCATGGATGGTTCCCCTGATTCTTGCATCCCTGAAAGCGGGACCCTACTGCTTCGTGCGCCACGCGAGGCGCCGGACCACGCAGGTCACGGTTTTCCGCTGAGGGAGAATTCGATCCAATTCAGGTAATTCCGAGAGCCGTCCACCACCTGCAGAGCAATCACTTCGGGAACTGCATAGGAGTGGAGACGGACCACTTCCTTTTCGAGGTCGGCCAGCCGCTCGCGAGAGGTCTTGATCATGACCATGACTTCGTTGTCTTCGACCACCTTGTCTTCCCACCAATACCAGGAACGAACCCCGGGTACCAGGTTGACGCAGGCCGCCAGCCGCTTGGCCACCAGTTGCCTTCCGATCTGCTCGGCCTCCTCCAGGTTGGAGCAGTTGACCAGAACCACCACCTTGTCTGTCATGGCTGTCTCCTCCCGCCGGGCATTCCGGCGAGGCCGGAGTTGGCGCTGTCATTGGCCCACCGGATACCGGTCAAAGGGATTCTCATTATATCCGTTTTGGGCTAGACTAGCTTACTGCTTTGCGGGCCGGTTACATCGATGGAAGCTTCATCGGAACGCGGCCGGGCGGGGAAGACCCGCCGGATGCTTCCAACAGGAGCAACAAGGAAAATTTTGGCTTCCGGCAAAAAATCCTCCGTGCTGAGATCCGTTCTGGCGGTCGTTATGGGTCTGTTGTTGCTGGGGTTGGCGGTGCAGGCCATATTCGGTCCGACCGGCCACCTGAAAATGGAACGGCTGGAGGAGGATATACAGTCCCTGGTCCGGGAAAAGGAGGCCCTCGAATCGGGAAACCGGAAGGTGATGGAGGAGATCGAATCCCTGAAGACCGACCCCGCCACCATCGAGAAGATCGCTCGTGAAGAGTTGGGCCTGGTTCGCGAAGGCGAAATCAAGATCGTCCCCAAGCCCGACCCCCAGGATTCCCCCGGCGCCGCGGCCGGTGGAGACGACTCGACGGCCCTGCCTCCCCAACAAACTCCTTGACTCCCAACCCCCCGGAAAATAATATCTCGGGGCGGGGTGGAGCAGTCTGGTAGCTCGTTGGGCTCATAACCCAAAGGTCGCGGGTTCAAATCCCGCCCCCGCAACCAATTCTCCCTCCAGGGCGGACCGACGACCGCTCTATTCACTACCGCTTTCACTTCTGGCGCGAACTCCCATCCCAGACGGGCTCACGAAATTGCAGCACAGAGTTTGCATGGGCAGTCATGCTGACCGGTCCAGACCCGGAACTGTGCTAGTATCCAGCCAATAGGGAAATTCATGGCGACCACTGGTTTCGACACCCTGAAAGTCAGCCAGGATCTCAAGGCCGCCGGCTTCAACGAAGCCCAAGCCGGAGCCATCGTCCGCTCCATGGCCGGAGCCTTCCGGGAAATGATCGTCACCAAGTCCGATATCGACCAACTGCAGGCTTCCACCACGGCCGAATTCAGCGCGATCAGGACCGACTTCGCTGGACTGCAGGCCTCCACCAGGGCCGACATTGCCAACCTCAAGGCCGAGGTCTTCAGGGCCTTGTGGATTCAGGGGGCCGGAATCATCGGAATCCATCTGGCTATCGGCGGATTGCTCTTTGCCGCCATTCGCTTCCTGGACTAGTCCTCTAAATTCAGATACGGCCCGGTCAGGTAACTGCTTCCAATGGGGTCGAGTCAGCGCCGCTACCTCATCCGGCTAACAGGTACCAAACTCCACATCGCCATGAAACAGGGAGTAACGGGTGCGGTAATCAAGTGTGCATGGATGCTTGGACTGGTTGTCTGCGCGATCGCTGGGTCCGCCTCTCAATCGGGTCAGATTGCGGGCATGGTCGTCGATGCGACCGGCGCCGTGTTACCCGGCGCCAGGGTCAGGCTGAGCGGCGGTCCGGACACACCGCGCCAGGCGCAGGCTGACGCGGGTGGCCGGTTCGGGTTCACTGGCCTGGTTCCCGGCACCTACACGGTGACTGTGTCCCGGAGCGGCTTCGGCACGGTGAGACTGGAGGATGTGACCGTCGGGTCCGATCCGGTGGAACTGCCGGCCATAACCCTGCGTCTCGCCCCATTCGAGGAAGCGGTGGTGGTGACAGCCACCCGCTTCGAGGAACCGCCGCAGCAAGTGCCGATGAGCGTTTCGGCCGTGACCGGCGACGATCTCGAGCGGCGGGCCATCGGGAACCTGACGGAACTGGCGCGCTGGACGCCCGGCCTGACGGTAGTGGACCAAGGGGCGCGGGGCAGCAACGTCATCATCGCCCGCGGTCTGAACACGGACTCGTTGAACGGGTCGGAGTTCACCGGCAACAATTACAACAACGGCGTCGCCACCTATCTTGGGGACATTCCTCTGGGAATCGATCTCCGGCTCAACGACATCGAGCGGGTGGAGGTGTTGCTGGGGCCCCAGGGAACGCTTTACGGCGCCGGTACCCTGGCGGGGGCCGTGCGCTACCTGCCGCGCCGGCCGGACACGGAGCGACGCACCTTCGAGGTCCGCGGCGACCTGTTCACGCTGGCACACGGCGGCGCTCCGGGCTCGGATGCCGGACTCACCTTCAACCTGCCGCTGGTTTCCCGCAAACTGGCGTTTCGCGGCTCCATCGATCGCTATTCCGACCCAGGCTTCATCGACTACGACTACCTGCTTCGCACACCGGGCGTCTCCGAACCGGAACCGGACCTGAACGACCCGGAAGCTGTGGCCGAGAACCTGCGACGTGAAGCGGATGCCAACACGGAGGAGACGATCTCGGCCCGGCTGTCCATGCTTTGGGAGGCGACTCCGAACCTGTCGGCCCTGTTCGCCTACCACCTGCAGGATCAGCAGGTCGGAGGGCGCCAGATCAATCACGCCCGGTCGTTCGACACCGGCCGCTATGTTTCCGCGCACCGCTTTCTGGAACCGAATGACCGCAAGAACCAACTGTGGAGCCTGGAACTGACCTGGGCGCCGGGCGGCGTGGAACTGACCACCGCTGTCGGCTATTCGCGCTTCGGCGAACAGGGGCAGCGCGACCAGACCGACTTGCTGATCCAGGCGTTCGGCATCGCGGGGCTGCTGCCGGGTGAGTTCCCGGCGCTGACCCAGGCCCGGGCGATCGATCCGGGAATCTCGGTCGCCGACCTGACATCGCAGTTCCGCAGCTTCGCAGCCTATACGCGCGAGGACGAATGGGAGGAGCGCTTCAACTGGGAGACGCGGCTGGTCTTGACCGGTGAAGGGCCGTGGGGCTGGGTCGGCGGGGTTTTCTTCAACAACTACGACAGCAGCGGCACCAGCTTCGAGTTTACGCCCGGGCTGACGGAATTCTCGGGCGTAACGCCGATCCTGGACGGAAATCCGGTGTCGGAGCCAGTCGAGTACTACGCGCTCGGGAGCGAAGCCGTGGGGGAACGGGCGCTGTTCGGGGAAATATCTCGTGACCTGGGCAAACGGTGGCGCGTGACGGCCGGCGGGCGTTGGTTCGGTTACCGCATCGAGACCGGCAGTCTCACCGAGTTCCCCTACACGCCCATCTACAACTCGCCCTTCACCGACTATGAGTCCAACGACCGCGGCATGCTGTTCAAGGCGAGCCTCAGCTACCGGTTCGACGAGCAGTCGAACGCCTACTTCACCCGCTCGGAAGGGTACCGCATCGGCGGCGGCAACAACTTCCGGGTGTGCACCGACGAAGAGATTGCCCTTCTCACCGACGCGGACCCGGGTAACGATCCCCCGCAGTCGGGTTGCATCTATGAAGATCAGGCGCTGATCCGGCCCGATACCACCACCAACTACGAGGTCGGGATGCGCCGCTCCTGGCAGGACGGAAGATTCAATGCCAGCGGCACGCTCTTCCAGGTGGATTGGAAGGACATTCAGGTGGCGGGGCTCACACCCTTCAGCTCCCAGCCGATTACGCTGAACGGCGCCGGGGCCGTAAGCCGCGGCATCGAGTTCGCCGGGGCGGCCGGTGTGGCGAACGGGTTGAGCCTGCGCGGATCGTGGTCCTACACCCATGCAGAGCTGAGCCAGGACTCGCCCGGCCTGCTGGACGGCGGCGCGGACGCCTTCAAGGGCGACCGACTGTCCGGGGCGCCCCGGCATCAGGGCAGCCTGCTGGCCAGCCACTCCATGCTGCTGGGCGACAGGACCCTACTCCAGTTGCTGTACGGCTACACCTACGTCGGTGACGTGCTCACCCGGATCGGGTTGCGCGCCGGTGGCGAGAGGCTGCCGGCCTACGACCTCCACAACCTTTCGGCGTCGCTCTCGAGGAACGACTGGACGCTGACGTTCTATGCCGAAAACCTGCTCGACGAGTACGCCGTGACCGGCGTCCGCCAGACCCCCGGCCTCATCGCCCGAACCGAAGAGGGTTTCAGGTCACGGCACTACTTCGCCAACGTGCTCACCCCGAGGCGGGTCGGTGTGCGCATCCGCTACGCCTTTTGGTAGATCTCGGGTGATCGATCGCGGCAGCGGGAGTGGGGGGTGACCATCGCAGGTGACCACGTGCCCATCGGTGCCGGAGGATCGGAAAGAAGGCGGGGCCGTTGGTGGCGATGGTATCCCTGAAAAGGACAGATCCTTCCGGGCCACCTCCTACCTGACCGGCCGCTGCAGGATAGATACCAATTCCTCTCCTCCGAACGTCGTCCTGGACACCGTCATTCCCGCCAGTTCGAAACCGTTTTCACCCTCCAGAGTCAACTCCTTCTGCATGGTGGACGTCTTGTTGGTGGCCAGCAGCTTGTACTCGTACTTGGCCTGACCCGCTCCGGCGGCTGCGTCGCGCTCCATGATCACTACCGTCTCCTTGCCGCCAAAGCGTGTTTCAAAGACGGTCTGCCCGGCATACCCAAATCCTTCCCCGGCGGCCTGGTTCATTTCTTTCTGCATGGTGGACGTCTTGTTGGTGGCTAACAGCCTGTATTGATAGCTGCCGGAAGCACCTTCCTGTCCCTTCTGCATGATGACCACGACTTCGGAACCCCCAAATGAGGTTTCTCCCCCCATGACGGCGGCAAACCTGAAGCCCATTGCCGAGGCCTGGTTCATCTCCTTCTCCATGGTGGAGGTCCGGCTGGTGGCCATCAGCTTGAAGTCGAAGCGGCCTGGATCTCCGCTCGCCGTTGCCGTCCCTACGCACCACATCAAGCCAACCAGTATCATCAACGGAGTCGACCGTTTTCGCCGCAGGCCTTGGGATCTCTTCATTTGCCTTCTCCTATGGTTTGGGTAGGGGTCCAAAGAGTGCTTCCTTCCGCCGCACGGGTCAACCGGATTCTTGAAGGGCACCCATTCTCAAGGGGCAATAGGGGCCAAAGCTGCCAGGCCCCTCAATTTGCCAAGCGGGTGTAGCCCAGGTTAGTAAACTGTTCCCGGTCCAGTTCCCCCCACTCCACGACGGAGGGGCCGGTGCCCTTCTTTTCCACGGATCGAAGGGGCCGACCGGCGCCGGCGGTCGGGGCAGCCGAGCTCCTTCCGGTGGGTCGAGCCGGGAGCAAAGCCGCGCTTTGGGGGGCGCCCCGGAGCAGCCATTCTGGTATTCTGGATCGGCACGCCGTAGAAATGCCAAGCGGGATCGAGAGTTGATGGCGCACCTCCCGGGTTCCGGAAGTCTCACCGGGTGCGGGGCGGGACGTTGTGGCAGCGAGCTTGGTGGGCTCCAGCACCGCTTAACGACGGAAGTAATTTACAGGACATGGTTCTTCGCGGGTGCAGGCGGTGGGGACCCACGCCGGGGAGGTAGACATGGAGCAGTTGAGAGGATACGTCCGCAGAGTCGTCATACTTGCAATGCTGTCGATCTGGGTCTCATTTCCGGCGTCCGCAGAGGTCATTTCGGCGTCGGTACCGTTCGTTTCTCCCAAAGGAGACTATGTCACGCACGAAGAGGGTTACCACACTTTCCGCATTCCGGGCATGATTGTGACGCAGGATGGGTCGGTATTGGTCTTCGCGGAGGGGCGCCGCGGAGACGGTAGCGACCCGCGTCGCGACGAGAACGCGCCTATCGATCTGGTGATGCGCCGGAGCACTGATAGCGGTCGAACCTGGCAGCCGATGGTCGTCATCGATTCCGGATTCCGCCCCGGTGGTGACTTGCTCGATTTCGCCGACCCGACCCCGGTGCTCGAGACCAAGACCGGGACAGTGTTCTTGTTCTACGGGCAATGGCCGGACTTTGCCACCCGTACCGTGGCCCCTGGTCAAAGCGCGCACCCCAAGGACCGCAACCAGGTCCTGTGGCTCCGTTCGAGTACCGACAACGGCCAAACCTGGTCGGACCGCAAGCAGGTTGCCTATCCGGACGAGCCACACGAGACCCCTGACGGTCTCTATTGGCGGTATGCCGAGCCCGGTCCGGGTAGCGGCATCCAACTCCAATGGCAGGACGGTGACACATCGCGCAACGGCCGGCTCGTTATTCCATCCAAGCGCGGCGGTTCGAGCACGGCAGACGGACCGGTTAGGGTCGAGCCGTTCGTCTTTTATTCCGACGATCAGGGTAAGAGTTGGCAGGTCGGCAACGTCACACCGGGACCCGAGGCCAACGAAGATGAAGTCGTCGAGTTGATCGACGGCAGAGTGGTGCTGGACGCTCGGCAAACCAGCGGCAAATTCCGCCGCCGCCACACCAGCACCGATGGCGGCGTCACCTGGGGACACGACAATCCGGACACCATACCCATCACGGAAGTAGACGGCTCTCTGGTCCGCTATTCCGCCAAACGCGCAGGCCACGACCGCGATCGGATCCTTTTTTCCGGACCGGGCGGGGAAGGCGGCCTCAACCGCAACAACATCACGGTCTGGACCAGTTACGACGAAGGAAAGACGTTCACCAATCCGGTTCAATTCAACAACGGATTTGCTGCCTATTCGGTCATACAGCGATTGGCCGACGGCACCATCGGCATGGTGGTGGAAACGGCGAAAGGCAGGGCTGCCAGGTACGGCGAGATCACTTTCTACCGGTTCGATCTGGCCGAGTTGGAAGCCGGGTTCCGGGGCCGGTAAACAACGGCCGGAAGCCTTCCGGGAGCGCCTTCTCCCATCGCTCTTGCTCCTCAAGGGGGCACGCGCCGGCTTGCCGGGCCGCAGCCCGTGCCATGCGGCAGTGCCGTCACGCTTGGTGCCCCTTCGTGGAAAACTCTTTTCACCCCGTCGCATGCAGCGCGAAACCGGGTTGGTTCAGACAAGTCCCGCCCCTGCCCCCCACGACGGGGCAGATCATCCGAGTGGGAAACAAATTGTGTTTCAAGAAAAATGTCTTCAAGTCTCATGGTTTCAATTGGTTCCACGGTCTGAGGCGGCCTGGGAGCCAGAGGTTGTTTCAGGCAAGCAGGGAGGAAGGACGGTTCCCACCATGGCCACCTCCAGGCCCGATGAGCCCACGCCGCCGGCTCCGATTCCCCGCAGCTTTACGGATTACGTGAAGTCTTTCGGTCCGGGATTCGTAGTCGTTCTGACCTGGCTGGGTTCGGGAGACATCCTATCGGCCGGCATCTCCGGGGGCAACTACGGCTACACGCTCATGTGGGCCATGGTGTTTGCCCTCCTGATGCGGTTCTTCTTTGTCAGCACTATCGCCAAGTATCAGCTCTGTAATCCCCACGGAGAGGGGGTGCTGGACGGCCTGGTCCGGCTCCACCCCTGGTACGCCCCCTTTCTACTGGTGGTGGCGGTGATCGTCGCCCACATCAACGGGACCTACATGGTAGCCGGTGTCGGGGAGATCATGGTGGAGTTGACCGGGGTGGGCCGCGAGTGGCATTGGGCACTGGTCTGGGTCGCCGTCGGACTGGTCATTGTTTTCCGGCCGGTGTACGCCCGTGTCGAGTGGGTGTTCAAGGGCTTCATGGTCCTGATGACGGTCTCCCTCCTCGGCACCGCCATCTGGGTGGGCCCCGACCTGGCAGGCATCTTCAAGGGTGTCCTGACTTTCCAGCTTCCGGCCCGGCAGGGCCCCTTCGGCGCCATGGTGGTGGCCATGGCCATGGTGGGCGCGGTGGGAGGCTCGCTGATGAACCTGGTCTATCCCTACTTTCTGGAACAGAAGGGTTGGCGGGGACCGGCCTACCGGCGGGTGCAGACCTACGACTTCATGCTGGCGATTGGGGCCATGATTCTCTTCAACCTGGCGGTCTGGACCCTGGGGGCCGAACTGGTGCACGCCGGCGGCAGCCGCATCGGGACTCTGGACGACCTGACCGGGCTGCTGGGGATCGTGCTCGGCAACGGCGGGCGGTTGCTCTTCTTTCTGGGTCTGTTCGGCGCCGTCTACACCTCGCTGCTTGGCTGCGGCCTGGGGCTGGGCTGTCTGGCCAGCCACGCCTACCGGCGCTGGCGGACTCCGGAAGCGCCCCCTTCCGATCACCGCCTCCATCCCGTCTACCGCCTGGTGGCGGTCTGGACCCTGGTCTCGCCGCTGGTCTGGATCTTCACCGATCAAGCCGACTTCGTCAGGTTGACGCTGCTGGTCAATACCCTGATGGTGGTGCTCATTCCGGCCCTGGCCGGCGGCCTCTGGTGGATCACGGCCAGCCCGCGCCTGATCGGCCCGCGCTACCGTAACCGCTGGTGGGAGAATCTTCTCATGGGATTTCTGTTCGTTCTGGCCCTGTGGGGCGCGGTGGAGTCGATCAAGTCGGCAGCGGAGATGCTGAACTAGACTGATTTCCCCGCGGTAACAGCCCTTGTATGAGGTGCATCGTTCCCGCCGGCCCGAGAACCCACCCACCCGCCAGCCTCGAACTGAACAAGGAATTACATCCCGGCCCCCATGCCATGCTTCTCTTGGGATTCCTCAGCGGGGTGTGGGTCTACGTGTGACACCTCTGTCAACGGTGAGACCGTCAGGCTCATTTGAGTTGATGGCCGCTTACGGATAATCGCAATAATGCGATTGACAGACACTCGGAAAATCGCAATAATGCGATAGAAGGAGATAGGGCTTGCCGAAAGCACGAGTGGTTCTGTTCGCAGAAGACAACGGTTCGGTCCCGCTCCTCAAGTGGCTCGATGCACAACCGGCAAAAGTACAAGACAAGTGCATTGTACGCGTAGGACGGCTTGCTGAAATGGGTCACGGGTTGCGCCGGCCGGAAGCGGACTATCTACGGAATGGCATTTACGAGCTGCGAGCCGCTCGGCAATGCTCTATTACTTCAGCCACGATTACGCCGTCCTATCTCACGGACTGACCAAAGAAGGCAAAGTGCCGGATGCTGAGATAGAACGGGCGATCAAGAGAAGGCAACAATTTGAACAGAACCCGGAAATTCATACGTATCGAGAATAGACCGAATAACATGCGAAAGAAGACTTCCAACGCTAACGAGATTCTGCAACGGCGTTACATCAAGAATGATCCGGTACGGACCGCTTCCCTTGAAGAAGAGCGCATCAATGCCCATGTTGCCCGAACCATTAGCGAGCTTCGGAAAGAAGCGGGGCTGACCCAGAAAGAACTTGCGGAACTGGTCGACACCACTCAATCCGTGATTAGCCGGCTTGAAGATGCGGACTACCAGGGGCACTCACTGTCCATGTTGGACCGGATAGCCCGAGCGCTCAACCAGCGGGTCAGAGTTCTGGTCACGGCAGAGAATCCCGAGGTTGAGCGGATGCGACGCGTCTTTCGGGAAGTCGTGAGGAACCTCCGGCGGAGACGGGGCCTTACGATCGACCAACTGGCCCGAAAGTTGGAGATGGACCAGGGTGAAATTATTGCCGTGGAACAGAATCCCGGCTATCGCCCGCCACCCGCTTCTCTCTACCGTCTTAGCGAGTTTTACGGCATCCCGCTGAGACGTTTGTTGGCCCTCGCGGGTGCGGTCCGTGAAGTGCCGGCCGAGATCAGGGAGGAAGCTTCCCGCTTTGCGGCCCAATCAGAGTCCTTCGCCAAGCTAACGAGCGAAGAACAGCAATTGTTGGATCGATTTGTGAGGTTTTTGAAGAAAGAGTCCTGAAGAAGGGCATGCAATCAGGAGAAACTCGGTGGACAAATGGACCCGACGGCGGATTGACAAGATCGCCGCGCAGACACTTAGAGAGGCAGGAATATTCTCTCCGCCCGTTGAGGTGGAGTCAAACCGTAGGGTCTGCACTCCTCATCCCCAGTCAATTCAATGCAAGTCCCGCCGTCTGGAGGCGATGCCTCCTGAGAGGAGGCCAGGGGTGGATGGTCCCATTAGTAGGCAATTGAGGACAGCATGCCGATTTCGATCGATCAACTGATCCAGGAATTCCTGATCAACGGCTACGTGGTCTTCGAGGACTTCATACCGTCCAGCAAGGCCGAGGCGCTTCATGCGGAGTTGCTGCCCATGCTGGAGAAAGTTCGGTCCCGCGACTCCAAGGTCCTGAGCGGGGATCTGGACACCGGCCGCGGCCGGGTCACCGAGCCGCTGCGCTACAAGATCGAAACGCCCTGGAGGATGCCGTTCGCCGATCCTGCCCTCTATGAGAACACTACCGTCCTGCAGTTGCTGGAACGGTTGTGGGGCAGCAGCGATTTCCAGATCAGCGACTATATCTCCTACCATCCCTGCCCGGGATGCGGCGTCATGAACTGGCACCGGGACGGCGAGCTGTTTGCGGCCAACGTGGTGTTGCCGGTCTTTCCGGCCCTGTCGCTGAAGGTTGCCCTGGTGGACACCAACGAGCAGAACGGCAGCTTCGAGCTTTTGCCCAGCACCCATCACTGCGGCGTGCCCGAACTGAGCCATATGCCGGGGTCGGGCGGGGGCCGAAAATTGAACCGAATGATCGAGTCGGGGCGCTATCCTTCCAGGATGCGCCTGAATCTGAAGCGCGGCTCCGCCTACATCTGCGATGCGCGGGTGATCCATCGGGGGACGCCCAACCGCTCCGACCATGCCCGCATGGAGCTGGACATCAGCTACCGGCTTTCCTGGTACGATTCCCGCAACCACCCTATCCGGATGGCGGCGCGGGACTACGAGGAACTGTCGGATCGGGGAAAGCAGTTGCTGAGCCAGAGCCAGCGGGTGGAAGCCCTTAATTGAAGGGCCTTGGGGGGAATCGCCCGCCGGCCCGGGAAACGATCGTGTCGTCCGGAAAGCGAGAATGGAGACCATGAACCAGATCGAGAAGATCAGAGACCAGTGGAAGCGGGGAGAGCTCTCCCTGGGCACGGCGGTCGCCCTGACCGATGCGGCCGTGAGCGAACTGTTCGGGGAGGCGGGCTACGACTTCGTGTGGATCGACTGCGAGCACTCGGCCATCAGCCTCTCCCAGGCACTGGACCACATCCGGGCTGCGCGAGGCGCGGGTGCCGCCGCTTTCGTGAGGGTGCCTTCCAACGACCCGGTGGTCATGAAGCCCTACCTGGAGCTGCACCCCGCCGCCGTCATCGTTCCCCGCATCGAAAGCCTCCAGGATGCCGAACGGGCCGTGGCCAGCTTTCACTACCCGCCTCGGGGCTCGCGCGGCTTCGGTCCGGCCCGAGGGGTGCGGTTCGGGGCGGTGGCGCCGCCGCAGTACCTGGCCGAAATCGACCGTAATATGATGCTGGTACTCCAGATCGAGCACATCCGGGCGGTGGAGCAGATCGACGCCATCCTGGAACTTCCGGGCCTGGACAGCATCGTGGCCGGACCGGGCGACCTGAGCGCCAGCATGGGGCTGGGCGGCCAGGCTGGACATCCGGAGGTGACGGCCGCCTGCGAGAAGATCTATCGGGCAGCCATCCGGAAGGGGATCCCCGTTGGCCATTCCACCGGCTACGACCCGCAGGGCATCCGGCGCTGGCTGAGCCTGGGGCTCTCCTGGATCGCGGTGGATGGCGACTGGATCACCCTCTACCGGCACGCCTCGGAGGTCGCCAGGCGAATTCGAGAGATCCAGCCTGCCTCAAGCTCCTGAGGCCCCGGTTAAAGGCCAAAAAGAGTGATCCACCAAGGGACACGAAGGACGACGAAGGGCCACTAAGGCGTTGAGATGAATCGCGACGGGACACCATGCTCGCGAAGGAATGGTCGATTTCCGATTGTTTTACCCTCGTATGATCTGCACGACAGGGCGGGGGTGACACTTGTTAGCAATTGATAATCCCCGGGCGAACGCCGGGGCGACTAATCGAGCCGCGGAGCGGCGGCAGCAGGTAGCCGTGGGCGTAAGCCGGGCGCGGGCCGGGCTATGCCCGGCACGGGCCATTGGAAAGGGGTAGCTCCACGTCGAGCCGCGTAGGCGGCGGCAGCAAATGCCGGTGAGCCCAAGTGAAGCACAAGCCGACGCAATGATGTTTATTTGAAACAACGCCTTGTGCCGGTTGGCGGAAAATCCGTTCAAAGTCCAGCATGGTTAGAGGGCTAATTTACATGGATGCACAGGATGGACAGGATTATTGGGCGAGAGTTTCCACCGTCATGAGTTCAACCATCGTCTCTGTTCCAACATGGATTTCCCAAAACCCGCTCCCGCGCTCATGGATCACTTCCAACACCCACCCTATCATCAAGCGGGTATGCTTCTGTGGCACAGCCTCTCGCGCTGTTAATCCTGTCTATCCTGTGCATCGATGTTCAATTACGCAGCAATCCGAATTAGCGGGACATGGCCCCTGTTCCCGACAGGTCATGAACTTCCGTTGTTTAACTTTGTATGATCCGTCCCGTCCCGTGGGTTGGGGGCGGGGCTAGCCTGTAGCTCCATCCGCCCGCGCCGTCTCTGGTCCCGGCGATATCAGTCGGCCGGGATCCGGCCACCACCCTGCTCCGAGAAAACCGCCATGCCGCTTGAGGTTCCCAGCGCAGCCGAGGCTGCCGCCTATCACCGGCTCGAATGGCTGGACTACTCCATGATCGGGGCCTATTTGGTGGCTACCGTGTGGATGGCCCTGATCTTCTCCCGCCGCCAGCACTCCGCGGAAGAGTATTTCCTCGGGGGACGCCGCATGCCCTGGTTCGCGGTGGGGCTGAGCCTGATGGCCACTTTGACCTCTACGGTCAGCTACCTGGCCACGCCCGGCGAGGTCATCAAGTACGGCGTCATGGGGGCCATGGGCGGCCTGGTCTTCTATCCCCTCATCTACCTGGTCATCGCCTACGGGCTGGTGCCGGTCTTTCTGCGCCTGCGGGTCACCAGCATCTACGAGTATCTGGAGCAGCGGTTCGACGTCGGCACCCGCATGTTCGCCTCCGCCATCTTCCTGGTCGTTCGCCTGAACTGGATGGGGCTGGTGCTCTTTTCCTCGACCCTGGCGCTGGCGCAGATCACCCAGCTGGACCGGCTGCTCATCCTGGCGGGCATCGGGGTGATCGCCGTGGTCTACACCACCCTGGGCGGGATGCGCGCCGTGATCTGGACCGACGTGGCCCAGTTCTTCATTCTCTTCGGCGGCGCCCTCTTCACCGTGGCCTACGTGGTTGCCGAAACCGGAACGGGGCCGGTTGCCTGGTGGCAGGCCATCGACGCCGCCGATCGGCCGGTCCAGCCCATTTTCAGCTTCGACCCCTACGAACGGGTTACGCTGGTGGGAATGGGCCTGCTGGGCTTTTTCTGGTACGTCTGCACCTATGCCGGCGACCAGGTGGCTGTCCAGCGGCTGATGTCCACCGCTTCGGCGAGAGCGGCCCGCTGGTCCAGCGCCTGCGACCTGATTTCCGGCTTGCTGGTGACGCTGGCGCTGGTGGCTGTGGGCATAGCTCTCTACACTTATTACCAGGGCCAGCCTCCGGCCGACGCCGACCAGACCTTTCCCTACTTCATTCGCTCGCAGCTCCCGCGCGGCCTGGCGGGCCTGGTGGTCGCTGCTCTGTTCAGCGCCGCCATGTCCAGCCTGGATTCCGGGATGAACTCGGTGGCCACCGTCATCAGCGTGGACTACGTGGAACGCTGGCGCGCTACGCCGTTGGCACCCGCGGCCCAGCTCCTGCTGGCCCGCGGGCTGACCGTGGCCGTGGGGCTATTGTCGATCTTGATGTGCCTGGCGCTGTTTCTGATCCCGGAACACATCCGGGGCAATCTGCTGGAGCTGGCCCAACGGGTGAGCAGCTTCCCGGTGGGCGGGTTGGGCGGGTTGTTCCTGGCGGCCATCTGGGTGAGGCGCTGCACCGGCCCCATCGCCGTTCAGGCCACCTGCGCGGGCATGCTCTTCGGCCTGGTGGTGGGCTGGGGGCACACTTTCGGCGTCTTCCCCGAAGATCGCCCGTTGTCCTTCATGTGGATCATCCCCTCCTCCTGCCTGGTGACACTACTCTACGCGCAACTGGTCAGCGCGGTCCGGCCCCGCGGGGATCGATAGCCGTGCACCCATCCTGGGGTCAGGGCGCCTGGTCGGCGATCAGATTGGTCAGATAGATTGTGTTGGTCTGTTTGCTGATCAGGAAGAGTCGGCCCCTCTCATCCACGCCAAAGCGGGCATCGCCGCGATCCTTGCTGATCGCGTCACAGAAGAGTCCGGGGGCACCACCGTCGACGCTCACCGCCATCACGTGCACGGGCGCCTGGGTATCGGCTGCGTCGGCTGCCAGCAACTCCTCGAAGTCGGCGTGGAAGAAGGCACAGCGAGCCAGGTCGCCGAAGATCAGCTGCTCTTGGAAACCCGGATCTTCAGGATCCGAGACCACGAACCCACCGGTAATGGCCGCGCTTCCCTTTGCGGGAGTCTCGCCGGGAAGGGCCGGTATGGTGTGGTCGTAAACGGCAGCGGGAAACTCGAGACGGGACCGGGGTGGCAGGTTCAGTATTGTTTTCGGGTTCCCTTCGATCGGACCGCGGTAGCGCGTCCAGCCGTGGTTGTCGCCCAGGTCCACGAGGTTGACTTCCTCGAAGTCGGTGGCGCCGATGTCGAATACGATCAAGCGGTGGTTGTTTCGAGTGTCCCTGGCGAAGCTGAAGTTCTGGGGATAGCGCAGGCCCCAGGCGAAGATCTCTTCCACCTTGTCGTCATCGTCAAGCAGGGGGCCGCCATCCTGGAATGGATTGTCTGAAGGGACGGAAAAAGGGGCGTCGCCCTTCTGAAGCGGGTTGATGCGCAGCACCTTGCCGAACGGATTGTCCCGGTCCTGCACGAACTGAAAGTTCTTCAAAGCCCCTCCGGCAAAGGCGTCGCCCAGTGTGAGGTAGAGATTCCCGTAGTCGGCCTGGCCCGGCCTGCTGAACGGGTTGAAGCTGATCTCTCCGACCGAGTGGACGGTGTCGCCCGGACCACTGAATTCGATCCTGATCACTTCGCGTTGGGATTCGGTATCGATGCGGTTGGGATCGTTCCTGTCGACGGTCCATTCGACGAGGACGTACTGACTGAGCACGTCACCCGGCCTTGTCGCAAGTGCGGCTCCGCTGTAGTCCGGGGCGCGGGTTCCCGGCATCCGGCTCTTGTAGAAGGTGTAAAGCTTCCCTTCTCCCGGAGCGCCGGCTCTGGCGTAGTCCGGATGGAACGCCATGTAGGAGAGCCCGTTGGTTGTGAAATCCAGAGCAGCTTCAAAGTCGGCAACTTGAGCCGTGTTGAAATCCAGGAAGGTTTCGAGAGTCTTTCCGCTGGACGAGAAGGCATGGATCCTGCCCTCGTTGGTGCTGACAAAGATCCTACCGGACCCATCCTTTGGGTGGGTGAGGTCGATGGCGGCTTCCGGCGAGGAGGCTGAAGAATGGGTAGCGAAGGTGGTCAGTTTCAGCACCTTCGAGGAGTCCAGGGGGTCCTTGGCCTGGCCAAATACGAAGGCTGAGCAGGAGGCGCTGACTACGAAAGCAGCGGCAAAGAGGAGTCGAATGGGGTGAGCGATGGCCGAGTCTCTCGCAAAACCCGTCTTTCGCCGAAAATCCATCCCGTGGCTTGGCAGGTCGCTTTGCCGTTTTATGGACAAAATACTTTTTAGGCCTGCTCTTTGGCCCCGTACGGGAGAGCCACCAGCTCGCATATCTCACCAGAGGTAGGAAGCATCGGTTCTCGGAATCCGGTAAAATACTCTTGGAGAACGAGTTAACCAGATTCTTGCAGGAAAACCAATGCCGACACAGTGTAACACCAAACCCCGCGAGTTTGAAGCCCACGGACGCTGCCGCGTGGTGGCTGCTTTCAGTGGCGGACCCATCATTACAAGGTGGGTTGGGGACGGGCCTTGGGGATAGGATCTAAGTAGTTGTAAATAAAAGGGTAAGATCAATGTGAAACCCGCTGGGAAATGCGGGTGAGCGTTGTGGGTCAGCCAGCGTTCACTTTTTCACACCGGAGTATCTGGAAACTGTACTGAGAAAATTTACTCAATAGAGTATAATATTTGTATGTTTCCCTTCCAACGATCGCAGGTACGGTCAATCTGCCAGCTTTTGGAATCGCCCCCTGAACACATCATCGCCATATTCGGGCCCCGCCAGGTCGGCAAGACCACCATGGTCCGGCAAGCGCTCGCACAGACCCGGCTTCCGGGCCGCTACCTCGCAGTCGACGAACCGGACTATCCCCCGCCGGGCCTCGAATACGATCCGAGCCAGACGGACGTCCGGAAGCCGCAAGAGAGAGACACGGACTGGCTGGTAAGGCAGTGGCACTTCGCCAGGCTGGAGGCGGAGCGCTCCGCCCAAGGCTTTGTCCTGGCTTTGGATGAAATCCAGAAGCTGCCCGATTGGTCGAGTGCCGTCAAGGGCCTGTGGGATGCCGACCGGGCCCGCGGCTGCCCGCTGCGAGTGGTGCTGCTGGGATCAGCCCCCTTGCTCATGCAATCCGGCCTGAACGAGAGCCTGGCCGGTCGGTTCCTACCCATTCCCGTCACGCACTGGTCGTACGAAGAAGTGTCTCAGGCCTTCGGCTTGAGCCTGGATGAGTACTGCTTTTTCGGAGGGTACCCGGGCGCGGCCCCCCTCACGGGCGATCCGGAACAGTGGAGAGACTACATTCTTGGGGCCATTGTTGCTCCAGCCATTGAACGTGACCTCCTCGCCATGACTCGAATCGACAAACCCGCCCTACTCAGGCGACTGCTGGAAGTGGGTAGTTCCTACTCGGGCCAGATCGTCGCATACAACAAGATCATGGGACACCTGCAGGATGCCGGCAACACCACGACTCTTGCTCGCTATCTCTACTTGCTGTCACGTGTAGGCTTGCTGGCCGGCTTGCCGAATTACCACAAATCCCGCCATCGTCGCAGAGCGTCAAGACCGAAGTTCAATGTATTGAATACCGCCGTCATGACGGCTGCATCGGGATATAGCTTCCATGAAGCACGCAATGACCGCAGCTTCTGGGGACGCATCGTCGAGAGTTCCGCCGGCGCACACTTGTTCAATACGGCGACGAGCGACACGCGTGTCCACTACTGGCGCGACGGAAACGACGAAGTTGATTTCGTGTTGGAGCGAGGGCCGCGCGTTGTCGCAATTGAAGTCAAGAGCGGTGCGAAAGCCCTTCTAACGAGGGGTATGGACGAGTTTAGAAGGCGGTACAACCCGCACAAGACCCTCCGGGTGGGCGGCGAAGGCATCCCGCTTGACGAGTTCCTGAGTGAGCCTGCCGGGCGGTGGATCGAAAGCGATGAATAAGCTGGTTGAGCGTACATGCACTGAATTAGGTAAAGCTGGGGCTGAAAGCCCTGAAGTGGAGCCGAAGCCGCTCAGCGCCTATCGGTCCGTACAAGCCTATGTGCTCCTGGGCGATCCCGGCTCCGGAAAGACTACCTCGTTCCAAGCCGAGTGCAAGGACCTCGGCGATCAGGCCAGGTTCATCTCGGCACGGGACTTCCTGGTATACGAATCGGCGCCGGACAAATTGCGTGGCAGGACGCTGTTCATCGACGGGCTGGACGAAGTCCGGGCCGGAGCGTCGGATGTCCGCTCTCCCTTCGACCGGATCCGCGGCCTGCTCATCCAGCTGGGCAAGCCGCGGTTCCGGATTTCGTGCCGAGAGGCGGACTGGCTTGGTGAAAATGACCGGCAAAGGCTTGAGCTTGTTGCCAAGGATTCAACGGTCACTGCGTTACGGCTGGATCCCCTTACTCCGACAGATATCGAAAACATCCTGAGAGAATCCCTCGGTGTCAGTGACCCCAAGGCCTTCGTCGCACAGGCGCATGTGCGGGGTCTAGACGGGCTTCTTTTCAATCCCAAGGGTTTGGAGTTGCTGGTCGCGGCGGTCGATCAAGGAAAGGACTGGCCCAATAGCCGAATGGAGACGTTCGAACTGGCCTGCGCCCAAATGGCCGGAGAGCACAGTCGGGAACACCGCCACGCAAGACACCCCGGAGTTCCGATCGATTCGCTGATCGATTCCGCCGGGCGGATTTGCGCTCTGCAGTTGATCGCTGGCTTGATCGGGTACTCTCTGGATGAGGATTCGGCAACCTCCGACTACCCCACGCTGGATGAGTGTGCGCAGGGAGATTCACAGGAACTGCGTGCGGCGCTTTCCTCAAAGCTGTTCAAGGCGGACGGCGATCAACGCTTCATCCCGGTTCACCGCCAGATCGCGGAGTTTCTGGGCGCGAAGCATCTGGCAGGGCTAATCAAGAAGGGCCTACCCGCGAGACGTGTGCTGGCGCTGATGACCGGTGGCGACGGAACCGTGGTGACGGCCCTTCGGGGGCTGTCGGCTTGGTTGGCGTCCCACAGCCAGCAAGTCCGGACCGAACTGGTCAGCCAGGATGCGGCGGGCGTGGCGATCTACGGGGACATCCGGGACTTTGCCCCCGATGAGAAGCGAGCACTGCTCGCGGCGCTTCTCCGACAGCCTGGGATCGCTGCTCGCGCAAACCTTCACGTCAAGGCTTTCGCTCCGCTGGTCGCTGCCGAGACAGAGGCGCAGATCCGGAAAGTGCTGGGAAGCGCCGGCCGAGGTCTACCCCAACAGGAACAGGCGGCATTCATTCTGCTCATCCTGGGCCAGAGTCAGAAGCTTGCAGGCCTCGCGCCGGAGATGCTCGGGATCGTGCGTGACGACTCCTGGCCCGAGCAAGTCCGCCTGTTGGCGCTTGAAGGGTTCATTCGAAACTGGAAGGGTTCCCTGGCACTAATCGGAGAACTGCAGGCGTTGCTGGCGGATATCCGGGCGAGCGGCATCACGGCTACCAATCGAGACCTCTGTGGAACCCTGCTTGAAGAGCTTTATCCAAGAGTAGTTCGGCCTCGTCAGGTATGGGATTACCTCACGAATAGTGCTGGCCAAGACGTTTCCGGCAGCTACTGGCAATTCTGGAGAAGAACGCTTCTTGCAACGGTCTCCGACAGCGAAATCCCGGACTTGCTTGACGCGCTGGCACAACAAGTCTCTCATTTGGAGCAGACGCTCAACGACCTCTACCTACGGGAACTGCCTGTTGCACTGCTGGATAGCGGCCTGCGGTTGCACGGCGACCGTGTGGCAAGGGAACGAGTCTACCAATGGCTGGGCGCTGGCGCTCGTATGCTCGACCACTTGCGGGGTGACCCACCCAACATAATTCTACGAATTCGTGCGTGGCTGGAACAACGCCCTGAGATCCAAAAGGATGTTGTCCTTAGGGGGCTGAAGTCGTGTCGAGACGACCATCGGGTGCATTACGCCGATTTCATGAACCGGAAGCGTCTGTTCGAAGCCAGGCTTCCGTCTGATTTTGGCCTTTGGTGTCTGAAGCAGGCCGTTGACTTCGCCGAGAGCAAACCTCAAGTGGCCAAGCATTTGTTCCGGGAGGCTTACAGGATCTGCAGTGCGGATGAACCTGGAGAGGGATTTTCCGTCGCGATTCTGCGGGAATATGCTCGACAGCATGAATGCTTGGAAGACCTCCTGGCAGACTTGGAATCTCCGTCGCAACCGTCAACGGAAGAAGCGGAATGGAAACGGCGACAAGCGAAGTACCTCGAAGAGCACGAGCGCCGCCGGCGCTCGTGGCGGGAGTGGGTCCGTTCCAACGAGGGAGCCCTGTTTTCGAATCGAGCCGTGCCTGCATTGCTGTATCAGTTGGCGCTGGTCTACTTTGGAAAACATCCGGACCTAGAAGAAAAATGTCGCGGAAAGGAAGCGCTCGTCCGGGTTTTGGGAGGACCGGGAGCCGTCAAGGCGGCAATGCATGGTCTTCGTGGTGTCATCGACCGCCATGATCTGCCCGACGTCAGAGAGATTATCCGTCTCGCCAAAAAACAGCGGGAACACTACCTCGGCTTGCCCCTGCTGGCGGGACTGGAGGAGGGTGAATCGTCTTCGCCGGGGTTCCTGCGGAGCAAGGCTAATTGCAGGGTCCGCGCCTGCGCGGCCTGTTACCACTGCTGGGCGTCGGATTTGTCGGGGTCCAGTAGCGACGGGCCCGCCTGGTATCAAGGACTGCTCGACTCCCATCCAGGCATTGTTGCGGAAGTCGCCGTGCAGTGCGCCGCAGCCGCAGTGCGCGCGGAAGGATTCGTGAGCCCGAGGTTCTGGGACATCGCCAACGACGAGACCCATAGCGCTCTTGCGCGAATTGCAACGTGTGAACTGCTAAGAGTTTTTCCGACCCGCTGCCGCTTGCGGCACCTGTGGACGCTGGATGAGTTGCTCTGGGGCGCCATTGGACACGGCGCCGAATCCAAACTTCTTGATATGTCCAGACGAAAGCTATCCAAGACCGGAATGAATGCCGGGCAGCGGGTGCGCTGGCTGGGGATCGGATTGATCTGTTCTCCGGAAACCTATCGGGAGCCCATTGCCGAATTCCTGGGGGGCAAGGAACGGCTGATCCGGCACCTGGCAAGGTTCTGTGTTCATGGCGCAGATCGCTTCGGTCCTGACAATGGATCCAGGACCTTCTCGTACGATAGTCTGGAAAACAAGACACTTGAGACTATCATTCGCACTTTGGGGAGGTGTTTCCCTCCTTGCGATTTAAGGGGCTTCGGTTACATTTCGGACGAATTCCCCGTGTCGATGTTTCTAACCGGCATTACCAATAACCTTGCATCGAAGCCTGAAAGGAGCGCCACCGACGCCTTAACATCGCTCTTGGACGACGTCGCCTTGGATCGCTGGCACAAGCGCCTCTCTCAAGCCCTGGACTCCCAGCGCATCATCCGTCGAGATGCCGAGTACCGCCATCCGACATTGCAACAGGCATGCAAAGTTCTGCAGCGGGGGGCGCCCGCCAACCCGGGTGACCTCGCTGCCCTCACCGTGGACCGAATTCGCAACATCGCCGCTGAAATCCGGACCAGGAATACCAACGAATGGCGCCTGTTCTGGAACGAGGTCAGCCACGGCAAGCCTGGCGAACCCAAGGTCGAAAACTCCTGCCGTGACGCACTTCTCGCCCTGCTAAAGCCGCAATTGTCCCAACCGGTGAACGCTCAGCCCGAAGGCCAGCATGCGAGACAAGCCCGATCCGACATCTTAGTCTCGGCCAACGGATTCCAGGTGCCGATAGAGGTCAAGAAGAACACGGACCGGGAACTCTGGAGCGCCGTTCAAAATCAACTGATCGGAAAGTACGCCGTCGATCCCGGCAGTGGCGGCTACGGGGTTTACGTTGTCTTCTGGTTCGGTTTGGACAAACAACGGCCACGGAGCGATGGAAAGCGTCCGAGTTCCCCCGAGATGCTGGAGGTGCTCTTGAGGGAGTCGCTGGGGGAGAAGGAGGCGCGGAAGATTTCGATCTGCGTCATTGACGTGCGCCCTCCGTCCTCCGGCTGAGCGACCGACCTCAAGCCGCGGTGGGCTTCCAGCGAATCAGGCAGGCGCCCTTGGAGGGATAGTGCCCGTAGCAGGTGAGGATGTGGCCGTCGTCGAGCAGGGTGGAGTAGAGGTGGCCGGTTGCCGTGCTCAGGGGAAGGCCGTTGGAGTACTCGAAGTCGTCCAGGATGTAGCGGTGGGCCACGTCCCAGCTCTGGCCGTTGTCGCGGCTGATCACCGCTTCGCAGCCACGGCGGTAGCTGACCAGCTTGCCGTTTTCCACGTCCTGTCTCAGGATGACCGTCATGACGATGTCGCCGTTGGGCAGTCGTAGCAGGTGGGGGTGGTGGCGTCCCGCCTCGAAGAGCACCTTGATCGGCGACCAGGTGAGTCCCTCATCCTTGGAGATGGACACAACCGTACCCGCCAGCCCCCCGTTGTTGAGCGTCCGAATCCGGGGATGGAGATCGGTCCTGAGAGCCGCCACCAGCCAGCCGTTGGCCGCGCGCACCAGGGAGCCTTCGTTGGTGGCCTGGGTGTAGGTGCGTCCGCGATGTTCCACCGGCCACTGCCACTGGGGCGGCGCGACCTCCTTGCCCCAGGTCCGGCCACCGTCCTCGGACCAGCGCACCATTCCGATGGACGGCTCCGCCGGCCACTGGTAGCCAATCTGGGCGAGTCGGACGGCGACGCCCTCGGCATCGCGGTCGACCAGGTTGTTGCTGTCGCAGGGTGAGAATAGTTTCCCGTCCGAGCTAAGCGGCAGCTCGTTGGTCTCCCAGGTCCGCCCGTAGTCGCTGCTGAAGTACTGCAGGATGGGACTCACCCGGTCGGTCTGAAACATCAGGTTCCCCTTGCCCAGGTAGGTCAACTGCACGGGGCGCCCTTCGCCTCCCTCGATCCGGCGGAAGTTGGTCCAGGTTCGCCCCTTGTCGCTGCTGAAGGCGATCATCAGCTTCTCGCAAGCGATGGGTCCCTTGAAGTCCTCACAGGTCGGGTCGGTCCCGTGAGTCTGGTCACTGTCGGTGTCCCAACTGGCCAGCAGGACCATCTCGCCGTTGTCCATCTCAACTACGCCAAAGGCCCAAATTCCCTGTCCCTGAAGGGGATGGGGGCGGCGGCCCGGAGGGGTGTAGTGATGGAAATTGATCTCGGCCTTCCGAACCACCCAGCTTCCCTTGCCGTCTCCCTGAATGAGCATGTGCCGCTTCCAGCCCCGCGGCTCGAACTCCTTGAGCGCCCGGGCCATGGCGTCGTTGTCCTTGGGAGAAGGCCGGGCCGGCAGCGCACTCGCCATCAGCGGCGAGACTGCCGAAACGGCGCCAAGTTGCTTGAGAAACGCACGTCGAGTGGTCATGGGACAACCTCCTTCAGTGTTGCGCCTGATTGTGACTGCCTTCAGTTTCCTATCTTGGCTCAATGAAAGCCGGTATCAGGCGGGAATCGGCGTGGGGCCGGAATGGAAATACCATTGCGGCTAACCCAGAACCTCGGCGCATATCCCCTCGGCCGTCATCCCCGCCGGCACCTTCTCGAATTCGTAGTCGGTGGTCGGTCCCAGGAAACCGGAGATATGCCTGGAGGCGCCGCTTCGCAGAGCCCCGTCGATGGGCTCGAAACGCCGCCACAAGCGGTCGATTTCCCGGGCGCTGAAACGGGAAGCCAGCTCCTGAAGCTGCCAATCGTAAACCGACTGGCCGGCGCCGTTACCGCCCGACAAGCCTCTCTGCATGTGGAGTGCCAGGGCCAGCTTGGCCAACAGGATCAGGCAGGTCCTCCGCCCGTTTTCCGGCGGATGCAGGCGGCTCAGTCCGGCCCGAAACTCCTGCCCGTTTCCCGAGAGAGCCGCTCGGAAGGTCTCCTCGATGGTGGCAAACTCGGTTTGAAAGAGTCCGAACCAGTGTTCGGCCACCCGCCGTTGCGGGGTTCCGGCCGCGAATCGGTTCCAGAAGCCCATGGGCAGGTTGCGCTGCTGGCGCGGAAAGGTGCGGCCGAAGGAGCGATAGCCCAGGTGGACGGTGCGGCGTTTCTTCTCGGGGCCGTACTTGCTGCCCCAGTGCAGCATCAGGTTGTTGTAGACCACGCCGTCCCCCGGTCCCAGTTCCACGGGTCGGCTCTCGGGAACCGGACTGGTGGTTCCGCGCTCCCCCTGCAGGTGGGAGGACTCGATCTCGGTGCTCAGCCGGCGGTGGCTGCCCGGGACCACGTAGAGGATGTGGTCCTCGTAAAGAGCGATATTCCACTGCACGTAGCCAGGACCGTTGGCCAGTTGATCCTCGATGTGCGCACTCAGAGGTCCATCCCGGTCGGGCCGCACGTCACGGTGCCAGTTGCGGGGATCGGTCCCCCAGTTCTGTCCCGGCCGCGGGGGGGCTTCCGGCGTAAATTCGGGATTGCAGATGACCAGGGCCTGGTTGGAGGCCACCGCCTCCGTCGGGCAGTCCAGCACCTCGGCGCTGACCCCGTGGGTGTTGGGGTGCAACAGGAACTCGAAGGCGCCGATGGTCTCCGCATCCACCTGGTCTACGATGGAAGCCCGCGGCTGCGGCGTCGTGTCCCATTGGGGGTCGCCGGCTCGCTGGCGAGCCACCACCGTCTCGATATCGCTGCGCAAACGATCCAGTTGTTCGGGGGGAACGACCTGGCGCAGGATCACGTATCCGTCCGACAGCAACTGTGCCCGTTTTGGGTTCATGCCGTTTCCTCCGTTGGGGGCGGTGCGCTCCAGGTCCCGGAGGCAAACGCCTGCGGCGCACTCCCTGGTAAGAGTTTGGGGCAAGCTGCCCTTCTTGCCCGGTCACTGCTCACGGAAAAACGCTAGTTTGGCGCAGTTGGGGAAGGCAGGTCAAGCCATTGTGGCCGGTTCGCCGCCCGCGCCCTTCACCGTCCCGGCGCTCCGTCCGATGGGCCGCTGTGCTCTCCCTGTTGCGCTTGACAACCGCCGGGGGAGTGTGACACATTTCAATGTTCCCAAATTCAGCCCAAGAGGGGGTATCGGGGTGGTTTCCAGCGCACCAACACTTCGAGCCTTGACCTGCCTGCATCGGTCGAGCACGCCAGACCGCAAAGTGTCGAGGTTCCACCTGAACTGGCTCGGCCTGGGCCTGTTCGGCCTGTTTCTGAATGGAAGCGGTCTGGGCGCCTCCAACCCGACCGATGCCGCTCCCGGCTTCGCGCAGGATGTCCGGCCCATTCTGGAGAGCAGCTGCGGCAGTTGCCACAGTTCCCAATCCCACCGCAGCGGCCTGATTCTGGAAACCGTGGAATCGGTGCTGAAGGGAGGCGCTCTGGACGGACCGGCCGTCATTGCCGGGAACAGCGCCGACAGTCCGCTGATGCTTCGCCTGCGGGGGGAGAGGCAGCCGGCCATGCCCTTGGGCGGCAATGCCCTGTCCGCGGAGGAAATCGATCTGGTTGCCCGATGGATCGACGGGATGGCGGTCTCTGAAGAGGCCGGGGGAACGCAGCAGGACAAGCCCGGTTGGCCCTGGACTGAGTTGAAGGAGCCGGATGTTCCCCAAGTCAGGCAGCAGGATTGGGTGGCCAACCCCATCGACGCTTTCATCCTGGCGCGATTGGAGAAGAAGGAACTGCAGCCGGCGCCCCCCGCTTCCCGCCGGGCCTTGCTGCGGCGGCTCTATTTCGGGTTGATCGGACTGCCTCCGACTCCCGAGGACATGGCCCGCTTCCTGCAGGATTCGTCGTCCGAGGCCTACTCCCGGGCTGTCGAGCGGCTGCTGGCCGACTCCCGCTACGGCGAGCGCTGGGGACGGCACTGGCTGGACCTGGTGCGCTACGCCGACACGCGGGGCGGCGGGCTGGAATACCCGCGCGCCCACATGTGGCGCTACCGGGACTACGTCATCCGGGCCTTCAACCAGGACCGTCCCTACGACCGCTTCATCAAGGAACAGTTGGCGGGGGATGCCTTTCCGGCTTATGGGGAGGAAGGGAGAATCGGGGCCTCCTTCCTGACGCTGGGAGTGCGGGTGGAACGCAGCGCCGCGGAAGGCCGGCGGGACGTCCTGATCGACGTGGTGGACACTACCGGCGAGACCTTTCTGGGGGTTACGCTGGGATGTGCCCGCTGCCACGACCACAAGTACGATCCCATTCCCACCCGCGATTACTACCGGTTGGAGGCCTTCTTCGCGCCGTTGACATTCAGCGCCAAACCCCTGAAATTCACCCAGTACGAAGCCCCTCTTCAGCAACCCGATTGGTGGAAACAAAAGTCCGAGGCCTGGGACCAGGTGCTTGATGAGCGCAAACAGGCCGCCGAGGCCTTCAGGGCCGAGCTTAAAAAGCGGGAAGCGCCGCACTACACCCTGATGAGTCCTCAGGACCTCAAGGACTGGGTCGTCCCCGATCTCAAGCGGATGCCCTTCGCCAAGGGGGACTTCTACACCCGGGAGGAAAAGGATCGGCTGGCTCTGATCACACGGCAGACGGCCCGCTTCGCCAATCCCAGCAGCCCCGACTACTACAAGGCGATGGCCTACCTTACCTCCGACGCTCCCTTGACCAGCGCGGTGGCCACCTATGTCCTGAAGGGGGGCAATCTCAAGCTGAGGGGCGACGAGGTCAAACCGGGGTTCCTGAGCGCGGTTGCCGGCCATTCCAAGCCCGCCAACCTGGACGGGCTGGGGCGCAGCCGGCGCAAGCTGCTGGCGGAGTGGATCGCCGGCCGGGACAATCCCCTGACGGCCCGGGTCATGGTCAACCGCATCTGGCAGCACCACTTCGGCCAGGGTCTGGTGAGGACGGCCAGCGATTTTGGCAGGAACGGCAGCGGCACCCACCATCAGGATCTTCTCGACTGGCTCGCCTGGAAGTTTGTGGAGGGAGGCTGGAGCGTCAAGGAAATGCACCGCCTGATCCTGCATTCGAGCGTCTATCGCCAGTCGGTGGAGAACCCGGAGAACGCGGCGTTCGAGGAGATCGACTCAGCCAACCAGTTGCTGTGGAAGCGCAGCCCCATTCGGGCCGAGGCCGAGGTCATTCGGGACAGCCTGATGTCCGTAAGCGGCAACCTGAACCCGGTCATGGGCGGACCGCCCTTCCTTCCGGCCGCCGAGGATGAGTGGCAGAAGCGCTCTCGCACCTGGTGGGAGCCCTCTCCCCAGGAAGACAGGAACCGTCGCAGCATCTACATGCTGCAGATGCGGTCCTTCCAACTCCCGATGATGACCGTATTCGACGGACCCAACACCTCCGAGAGGTGCGCCGTCCGAAACGTCACCACCGTCACCAGCCAGGTCTTCTCGCTGTTCAACGGAGCCTTTGCCCACCAGCAGGCCGGGGCCATGGCAGGTCGCATTCGACAAGAGGTTGGGGAGGATGTGGCCCTGCAGGTCAAGCGAGCCTTCCAGTTGGCCTTGCAGCGGGATCCCGATCCCTCGGAAGTGGTGGATTGCCTGGCTTTCCTGCAGCCGGCGCCGCGCCGGCTCACCCTGACTCCTGCTGCGCTGGGCGATTCCTCCGGGGCCGCCTCGGGGCTGAAAGGACAGCAGGGAAGCTTGCAGGAGCTCTGCCTGGTGTTGCTGAACATGAACGAATTCATCTATCTGGAATAAAAGGCGTTCGGAAACATGAAATACCACAGGCAACCGTCAAGAGTCGGCAAGGGCCAATGGCTCCTGCGAAACAACGGAGTGCAGCTCTGCAACGACCTGGAGCCCGTGCCGGCCGCAAACGACCCGGGATTGGGCCGGAGGGAATTCGTCTACCGACTCGGCAAGGGGTTGGGATCGGTAGCGCTCTCATCCATGCTTTGCCAGGACGGCCTGCTGGCCGCCTCCAAGACCACCGGCAATCCTCTGGCCCCCAAGCCTCCCCACCTGCCCGGCAAGGCCAAGTCCTGCATCTTTCTTTTCATGTTCGGCGCTCCCAGCCAGATGGACACCTTCGACCCCAAGCCGGCGCTGTCCCGCTTCCACGGCACCCCGGTGACCCGCATTTACGGCAGCCTGGAAAAGCGCATCTACGTGGGGAGCCCCTTCAAGTTCGCCAGGCACGGCAAGTGCGGCACGGAAGTCTCCGAGATCTTTCCCCACTTGGCTACCTGCGTTGACGATATGGCCGTGGTCAGGTCCCTCCACACCGATTCCAGCAGCCACCCGGTGGGCAGCTTCCTGATGAACACCGGACTTCCCATTCCGGGCAGCCCTTCCCTGGGGTCCTGGGCGGTCTACGGGCTGGGCACCGAGAACCAGAACCTGCCGGCCTTCGTGGTCTTGCCCGACAAGCGCCGGGGAATCGAGGGAGGAGCCGTCAACTACTCCAACGGCTACCTGCCGGCCGTATGCCAGGGAACCCTGTTGAGTTCCGAGGGCGTTCCGATCGTGGACCTGGAACCTCCGGAAGGAGTGACGCCGCAGCGGCAGGAGGCCAGCATCGGACTGCTCAACCGGCTCAACCGAAGGTTGTTAGGGTCCCACCCCTCCAACAGCGACCTGCTGGGGCGCATGCGGAACTACGAGCTGGCCTTCCGCATGCAGTTCGCCGTCCCCGAGGCCCTGGACATCGACAAGGAGCCGGAGGACATCAAGGAGCTCTACGGGCTCAACCACGCCATGTCGGAGCACATGGCCCGCAAGTGCCTGATGGCCCGCCGCCTGGTGGAAAGGGGGGTGCGCTTCGTCCAGATCTACTGCGAAGGCTGGGACTCCCACGAGAATATCGCCCTGGAGCACCGCAAACGGGGCCTGGAAACCGACCAGCCGGTGGCCGGTCTCCTCAAGGACCTCAAGCAGCGGGGCCTGCTGGACGAAACCCTGGTGGTCTGGGGCGGGGAATTCGGCCGCACCGCCGACAACTCGATGGACTTCTTCCGGTCCAACCCGGGCCGCGACCACAACAAGGACGCCATGATCATGTGGTTCGCCGGGGCCGGCATCAAGGGAGGCACGGTAGTCGGTGCCACCGATGAACTGGGCATCAATGCCGCCGAAAACGTCTACCATCTGCACGACCTGCATGCCACCATCCTGCACTGCATGGGGCTGGATGACATGCAACTCACCTATTACCACGCCGGACGCTTCAAACGCCTCACCGACCTGGGCGGCCGGGTGATGAAAGAAATTCTGGTCTGAGGCAGGCTGACGATCATTTCGAGTCGGACCGCAGGTACAGCACCTCCCTCCCTGTCCCTTGCAATGCTTCTACAGTTTGGCCGCGACGTTCTCCGCCAGCGAGAGGACGCCGGTGCGGCATTCGGAGAACACACCGGCTGCGCTTTCGAGCCGGGACGTACGGCCGCCCCTTCTCCCTGACGCGGCATTTTGGTCGCATTCGGTTGGATGCCTAGGGTAGAATTGTAAATGAGAATTCTACCCTGGAGGCAGTGATGAGTCTCAACATCAAGAATGAAGAGGCCTGCCAACTCGCCGGGGAGCTTGCCGAGCTTACCGGCGAGACCAAGACCGGCGCCATTACCGTTGCGCTACGGGAACGGCTGGCTCGAGAGAAGCGCCGACGTAGTGTCGATGCCCTTGCTCAAGAGTTGCATGCCATCGGACAACGCTGTGCCAAGCTGGTGGGAGAGGGGGCCTCCTCCCTGGAACATGGTGACCTGCTTTACGACGAGCGGGGCCTGCCCAAGTGATCCTCGATTCATCCGCGGTTCTCGCGATCCTGTTCGGTGAGCGGGACGCGGAGTATTACGAAAAGACGATAGCAGCCGCTCAAGCTTGCCGAATGTCAGCGGCCAATCTTCTGGAAACCTCTATTGTCGTGGAGAGCCGCGGGGGTTTGGCTGCGGGTTATGAACTTGACGTCTTTCTGGAAAAGGCAGGAATCGAGCTGGTGCCGGTCACGCCTCAACAGGTGGAGGCCGCCCGGCTGGCGTGGCGGCGTTTCGGCAGAGGCAACCATCCGGCAAGGTTGAATTTCGGTGACTGCTTTGCCTACGCGCTTGCGGAAACCACGGGGGAACCCCTTTTGTTCAAGGGCAAGGATTTTGCCCAAACCGACATTGAGCCGGCGTGACCGGAGCACTGGAACATTTCCGCAAGAATGTCCCGTCACCCACCCATTCCCGTTTACAGTCTGAAATCCTTGACCGACTCACTGCCGGCCGACAGTTCCTGTTTGGCCATTCAATTCACTCCCTCAAGCCGTACCGATTAAGAGAGGAGAGCGATGAAACCCAAGATCGTGGCTAGTGGTGTCTACGGAATTGACGAAGCCGGTTCGCCGGAGGAATCCGGCCGGTCACCAGACCCTACTGAAACGGAAAGGGGGCGCAAACCGGTCCATGACCACTGCATCCCCCCAGTCGCCAACCGAAATTCACCATCCATCACTCAGTCGCCCCAACAGGTCCTCAAGACCGTCTTCGGCTACGACGAATTTCGACCGCTACAGCTGGAGATCACCGAGAACGTTCGGAAAGGGCGCGACACCTTGATCATCATGCCCACCGGCGGGGGCAAGTCCCTGTGCTACCAACTGCCGGCGCTGTTCTTCGAGGGGCTGACGGTCGTCGTCTCGCCGCTCATTTCACTCATGCAGGACCAGGTGACACAGTTGCTGCAGTTCGGGGTAGCTGCCGTTTTTATCAACAGCACCCTCAACCACGACGAATATGTTTCGACCGTCGATTGGCTCAGAACGGGCGAGGTGAAGCTGCTCTACCTTGCGCCCGAATCGCTTATGCGTCCTGAAACATTGCGCCTCCTCGACGACTGTCGGCTGGACTGCCTGGCCATTGATGAAGCCCACTGTATTTCGCAGTGGGGACACGATTTTCGCCCGGAATACCGCCAACTGGACTCTGTACGGAAGCGATTCCCACACGCCGTATGCGTTGCCCTGACGGCAACGGCGACCCCCCGTGTCCAAACCGACATCAGGCAAACATTGGGTTTCCGCAATGAAAACCAGTTCATTGCCAGCTTCGATCGCTCAAACCTCTTTATCGCCGTCGAGCCGAAGACTAACCTGCTGCGACAATCGCTCGATTTCCTCGCAGCCCATCCCAACCAGTCGGGAATCATCTACTGTGCCACCCGTCGACAAGTGGACTGGCTGCACGAGGCACTGGTGGAGCAGGGGTTCTCCGCATTGCCCTATCATGCCGGCCTTGAGGATGAAACTCGCAAGAACAACCAGCAGGCCTTCATCCGCGACAACGTAAGGGTCATGGTGGCGACGATTGCCTTTGGCATGGGTATCGACAAGCCGGACGTGCGCTTTGTGCTCCATGTGGATTTGCCCCAGAGCGTTGAAAGCTACTACCAGGAAATCGGGCGCGCCGGTCGAGACGGACTTCGGGCGGATTGTCTGCTGCTGTTCAGCTATGGCGACGTAGACACCATCCAATACTTCATCCGGCAGGGTGCGGTCTCTGAAAGCGAGGGACGGCGAGAGCGCTTGAAAGCCATGGTGAATTGGGCGACCTCGGGCGAATGCCGCCGAAGCGAATTGTTAGCCTATTTCGGAGAGGTGTACCAATCGGAAAACTGCCGAGCCTGCGACAACTGCCTCAAGAAAGAAGAGGAGCAGGTTGACTTGACCGTTCCGGCACAAAAATTTCTCTCCTGCATTGTGCGAACGGACCAGGTTTTCGGCATCAGTCACATCATCGATGTGTTGCGCGGTTCGCGGGCAATAAAGGTGATGAGGCAACGACATGACCGTCTCTCGACTTATGGCATAGGCAAGGAGTATTCCGCCGAACAATGGAAACTCCTGGCGCAACAGCTCATCCAACAGAAGCTCCTTGCGCGACACATGAAACACGGCAGCGTCAAGTTGACGCAGACGGGGTGGGCTGTTCTCAGGGGGAAAAAGGTGTCGGGGACACCGGTGGAAACAGGCCGGAAGTCCTCCGGCCGCGGTGTTCCGTCCGGCGAAACCGCCGCGTACGACCGTCAACTCTTCGAACAGCTCCGCACCAAGCGCAAGGAGCTGGCGGATACTGCCAACGTTCCACCCTATGTGATCTTCTCCGACCGGTCCCTGCAAGAGATGGCAACCTATTTCCCTCACTCCGCAACAACGTTGGAACGGTTGCACGGCATCGGACAGGCGAAAGTTACAAGATACGCCGACCTCTTCTTACCCCTCATCGCCGCTTATTGCCGGGAACAAGGACTGGCAGAGAATCCAAGACCGTCCCGTCGCCCAACTTCCGCTTCAAAACCCATGAATTCTCGCAGCCGGGAAGTCGGAGAACGATTCCGGACCGGTGAGTCGCTCAACCAATTGATGCAAGCCTACGGAGTGAAACGCCAGACGCTCATCTCTTACTTGGAAAGGTACATGCAGTCGGGAAATGTGCTACCCGTAGAACGGTTCCGCGCCGAGTCCCAGTTGTCATCCGAGATGCAAGAACAGGTGCTGGCAGCCTTCGATGAATTAGGCGCGGATTTCCTGCGGCCGGTTTTCGATGCCTTCGACAAGAGCGTCAGCTATGACGAGTTGCACCTGATGCGAATCATCTACCGGTCGCAGACAGTTGGAGCTTAGGGTAGAATTTTTCGTTAGATTCTACCGTGGAGACAGTGATGAGCCTCAATATCAAGAATGACGAGACCTGCCGGCTCGCCGGAGAATTGGCCCGCCTGACCGGCGACACCATGACCGGCGCCATTACCGTTGCGCTGCGGGAACGGTTAGCCCAAGAGAAGCGCCGGCGTGACGTGGATGCCCGTACTCAAGAACTGCACGCCATCGGACAACGCTGTGCCAAGTTGGTGGGTGAGGGCCCCACATCCCTGAAACACGGAGACTTGCTTTACGACGAGCGGGGCTTGCCCAAGTGATAGTCGATTCATCAGCGGTCCTCGCGATTCTGTTCGTTGAGCCGGACGCGGGACACTGCGAGAAGACGATTGCGGCAGCTCTAACTTGCCGAATGTCGGCGGCCAATCTGCTGGAAACCGCCATTGTCGTCGAAAGCCGTGGGGGTACGGCAGCGTGTTATGAACTCGACGTCTTTCTGGAAAGGGCAGAAATCGAGCTGGTGCCGGTCACATCTCAACACGTGGAAGCCGCCCGCCCGGCATGGTGGCGCTTCGGCAGGGGCAAGCATCCGGCTGGTTCGAACTTCGGCGACTGCTTTGCCTACGCGCTCGCGGAAGCGATGGGGGAACCGCTTTTGTTCAAGGGCAAGAATTTTGCTCAAACCGACGTTGAGCAGGCGTGAGCAGATGCTGTCAGGTTCCGGATTCCCGGGCTACCTTGACCATTTCTTGCAGGTCAATCAGGTGCTTCTCCGCATACCTGATCTCAATTGGATCTCCACACAGCTTCATTCGAATTGAGGGACGGCGGTCTCCACCTTCTGCCTTTACTTTAAGTTGCATCACTTGATGAACGATGTCATCGGCTTCCTTCGGACCGAACTGGAACATTGCGCTATGTTGAGCACAGAGGCAGAGAACGTTGCCCTCTCGATCAAGCCAGCCAGCGGTAGTGCGAGACACAAGGTAAACGCCCTCAAAGTAAGGTTCTCCGTTTCTCTGAGTAAACGTCTTATCGCAGACCTGACACCGACCGCCGTACCATTCACCAAAGGCCACCTTAACTTGGTCATTCTTCCTCTTCCATTTCTTGCGAAGATTAAAGGAAAAATGTTTTCCATACGCACCTCCATTGTCGATCGCGGTGGCGATGTCTTCCTGGATTTTTTTTCGACGGAGCGAGGCGTCTTGGGACAAACCTCCGTTCCCTATGGAGTCACTAGGCGCACGAGTGCCGGGCGCTGAGAAGGCAGCAGATAGGGCTTCGTGGTAAGGGCCACTATTCCGATTTCCCTGACTCGTTTCATGTTTGTTGAGTAAGGAGCCTATTTGCTGTTGAACTTCTGGGGGCGCTGCTGCAATCTGCCGTGCAAGGTCAAGATCTGTTTTTGATATGCCAGCTTTTTCCGCAAGATCTGCATCAACGTCCTTTGCAACCTTTGCAACAACATCCTTTTTTATGCCAAGCAGGTCTACGAGTTTATCCTCACGATCAAATGAGTCGGGAAGATCAACTGTGCACAGTTCATTTGGCAAGTGAGGATCATCATCCCCTTTTCTTGGCAACCATGGATGACAACGAAGTTGTTTTTCCCACTGAGCATTGAATGTAGCAGATCGTTCCTGGTAGTAAAACCATCTGTATTTGCCATTATAGAATCCGTAAGGGGAATTTTCTTTTAGATGCAACAAAAGAAAGTTCCACAAAATCAACGAGTATCTCTCAAGTTGTTTTTTCTCTTCCGGAAGCCTCGACAGAAAATCATCCAATCCATCCAGCACGTAGTCAGTTAGCTCAATGTCTCTCGTGTGGCCGGGTGGCCATCTCAAGTCACATAGTTCTTGCCGTGTCAAAATAGCTGGTGTCTTTTTAAAACGCGGCTTGTCCTCGACTCCAAGTTCTCGCCATTTGTCTTCCCCTTCAGGTTCATTTAAGAACCACGCGTTTGCGTTCTCTCCCAAATAGGCTTTTAGCTCTTCAGTCTGAAAGTACATGTCGGACGGTTGTTGGAACGATACTGCACCGCTTTGATTGACAGCCCTAAGGAACGCGGTACGCCTTGCTGCCTGTTTTACTTTCTTCTTTCCAGATTCTGAGTCAGAGGACAATGCACGAAGAATTTTCCTGAGATCGTCTGCGTGCACGTGATTTTGAATTTCTGAGGCATTCGGTCGAGAATACTTAGGAAACACTTTAATGACTATGTCGTCGAACACGTCTGGTTCGGAAAGCCCCAAGCGCTCTAGGAAATCCCTTGCTTTCTTATCGCGGGCAATTGCACGTTTAACTATCGGGAAGTCGGTATGTTCCAGAGGGGGTAAAAAAGCCTTCGGGTCACCATCATGCTTAAATGGAACCGTATGCTTGCCATCTTCAAGACGTAGAATTGGCGTGTAGTTTCGTAGTAGGGTGCTCGATGAACTACGCCACAGCGCTTCTTGACTGCCCAGGAATTCGTAGAATTTAATGAACCACTCGTCCGTCTGCTTGATAAAGAATTTTGCTGATAGCCTGCTTGCAAAGCTTTCCGGAGTCACTTCTTCGACATTGAGTTCCTTCATCAAATAGGATCGGAGGTCAGGTGTGCGATCCTGGGTTATTTCATATGACAGCCAGTTGATTTCATCATTGGACTGACACAAAGTACTGAGTTGTTCTTGATTCAGAACCTTCATTAGTGCAGCACCACGGACGAGTTTGGCGTTTCGAGCAGCGACAAACCCACCGTCATTGGTTGGCAGAAGCTCTTCGCTCAATAGAGTTCTATGCACTCCACGGAAGATGGGGTGGAACATCGTGTTTTCTGGGAATTCCTCCATCCTAATTGGCAAAGCCTCTAAGAGTGACACCGACAGCAAACCCATTGCTCGCAAATACCGCAAAGAATCGGCGACCAACTCAGCGGTTTCCCCGATTAGCGTCTTGTTCCAAACATCATCCTCGGGGATGTTGTCGCGCGCAGGGGTCGTCCGATATGGCCCTTGGAGCAGGAAGCCCAGCCTGGTATCTTTTTCAGTCGGAAAATAGACAACCAGCGGTGATTGATCAATCCTTACAATACTTTCCGTCTTACGCGCAATGTTCGTCTCAATCCAAAATCCTACTTCAACTCGGACGTCGCAACTCCCATTTGGAACCGTCACTGGCCGTTCAAATATCAGCCAATTTTCTTCCTTATCCTGACTGTTTTTCTGGCCAATGACAGCAACGCGACGTGCGATCTCGTAGCCATCGACTGCACTAGACTCCTTGATGTATTGTCCCGTTTCTCCACTTGGTTCAACGCTCCATTCGACTTCGTCAATTCGCCGCAAGAACAACAACACTCTCGGTCCAAGTCCCCGCAACTTCCTTGAAATGAGATCAAAGGCCAAATTTTCGGGTAAATTTTCATGGTTGAAGGGAAAAATGAAAACGGTCTCTTCGTGTGAAATTGAAAGGCGTGGACCGGGAACTTTCGCTTCAGGGCGAATGTATCGTTCGATAACGAAATGTTCGTCACCAGAATGAACTTCCGGAGAGGCTGTAAAAGCATAGACTGACTTGAAGCCGATACCAAACTTGCCAATTTGATCGAAGTCCTTCGCCTTGGTTCCTTTCAGGACATCGGAAATTCCTCGAACATCTTCTTCGTCAAACGGCACACCAAAATGACTGAATTCAAGCCTGTCATGGAAGAGTCGAAAGCGAACTGCGCGGGGACAGCCATTGTGAGGATCTAGTCTGAAGCGTCTTTCCAGAGCATCTTCGGCGTTCTGTAATAACTCGTATACGAAATGGGATTTATCGCTGTATAACCGTTCAGAAATCAGGCGTCCGATGTCGTCAAATTCTTCGCCGCGCCGCCGAACATTATCTTCGCAGATTTTCTTGTAGTCACTTGGCATGCCACGCCTATCCATTTACTTCCACTACTCTATAGGCCACCCACTCAGGCACAATTTCTGCCGCTTCGATAGGCTGCACGTTCTCGGTTCCACGTACCTGTTAAGCTCAAACACACCAGATTGAGGAGAGATGTCAGTCGGTCGCAACCGGTGGCTTCGTCTGTTGAACGCCCAAACGACGCGGGGGTAAGCGGACGTAGGGTCGGCCACTTGTCTGCTCTTGCGCTTTGAGATCTTTCGCGATCAAGCCCAAGTCGTACTTGAACCGCACCGCATGCTCATGCCTGATTCGCCGAACTTCTGCGACGATGGGATCGTCCTTCATATCTCATCCGACCCTTAAACTCCTATATTCAACACCCCATACGCTACCGGTTCGGCAATAATATCCGCTTTCTCCATGGCGCTGTCCAACTCCTGAGTGCGCCGCTTGTAGTCTGCCTCGGCAGCAGCAATTTGGGACTGTCGCATTCTTTGAATGTTCTCGTTGCTGGCCTGTTCAAGCTGTTCCTCAAGAAGCGCAATGCGGGCTTGGTGGCTCGTCGACAGGCTTTCTCTGCGATAGGCTGCCAACTCTTGGGTTTCTCGTCGATGCTTTGAGAGGGCCTCGGACCAGAGTTGATGATGCTGTGCGTCCAGTTCATCCCACACACGAGAGTCCGGGGTTTCCTGCTCATCTACTGCGGCATCTTCTGCCCGTTCGAGGAGACTCCGCAGACGCAGCGTTATGGCCTCCGATGACGCAATGGGCTTGAGCACCAAGTCTTCCTTGATGCCATGGAGTCTCCACTGGTAGATAGCAAACTCGTAACGGCCCGCTGGCGCCTCATGCGTCTGTACCCTCAGAGAGGTGATGCCTCGTTGTCTTGCATCGAATGACATTGCCGCCTGTTTCACAAGAGGGTGAAGCGGCATGATGAAAGCTGCCTTGGGATGTTGCGTCGCGCAGTCCGACTCGAAGGTTATGGACAGAAGAGGACTTCCACCCTTCAACCATTGTTCCCATTGGCGATAGGCGGTCGTGTTTTGTCGGGGAAGTCGCTGGAAGTCGCTCAACAGGATACTTCGAGCATCCTGTGAAAGACGGAGCGTTTTCAAAGGCTTTTCACCAAGGATGAAGGCATGATCCATCCCGCATTTGTTTTGCAAATAGAGCGTGACCAGCCCTTGGAGTGACAACGGACCCAACCAGAAGCTGGAGGCGTCTTCAATCTCCTTCCTCATCTGATCTTCAGGGAGGCGAATGCCGAATAGCTCCATCTGCTTCTGCTCCAACTGTTCCTGTTCCTGTATCAACCGAATCTTGTTGTCCGCCAACTGCCGGAATTTGGCGCGTCGGTCCTCTTCGCTCAAGGAATAGTTTTCAGCGATGTTCCGGATCTCCCTGGTGATCTCTCCCAATATTTCCTCACTCCCACCCAGGGCGTTTTCGAACACGCCGATGCGAACCAGGCAGCGCTCGTAAATGTCGGCATCGACGGTTCCCGGGGTGATCAAGTTGACGACGGCGATGCTTTCGCTTTTCTGGCCAACTCTGTCAATGCGGCCTATGCGCTGCTCAACGCGCATCGGATTCCAGGGCAGGTCATAATTCACGATGCAGTCGCAGAACTGGTAGTCTAGACCCTCGCAACCGATTTCGGAAAACAGCAGGACATCGAGGCTGTCGCTTTCTTTGCGCGGCTGTTCGAAACGGCTCCGCAACCCGACGCGCTCTTCATCCGGTGTGCCGCCGTGGATCATGCCGACCCGAAAACCATCTGCTTCAAGATGTTTGTAAAGATAGCGAAGGGTATGCCGAAAGCTGCTGAACAGCATGACTCTGTTGTTGGACAGGTCCTGTTTGCCGCGGATGATTTTGCGAAGAGCTTCCAGCTTCGGATCACGGAGGTCGAGAGTTCGCGTCTTCTCAAGAACACTCTCGACTTGCAATTCTATCGAGCTGATGACCTCGTCTGATGGAGCAAGCCCCTTATCGTCGGCTTCTTCCCATTCCAGTTCGTCCAGATGTCGCTTCAAAATATCTTCAAGCAAAGGAGCCAGCCCGTACAGGCAACTTGCGGCCTGGCGCCTGATGGTGGTCATCATGAAGTTGACGTTGACGTCCGGGTGAATCCGGCTGAAAATTTCCGCCTGAATCCGGAGCAACTCGTCGTTAAGTCGTCTCTGGTCGGGGGTGAACTCGACGGCCACGGTCTCCGGCGTTCGGTTGGTGAAAGTCCCAATATCGCGGCGGCGAGTTCTGTTGATGATTCCCGCGAACGTGTGCAACCCCTCGATGTCCGTGATGAGTCGGACCCGCTCGTCAGCGGCGATATCCCCCTCGCCAAGTCTCTTCCTGATCCTGTTGAATTCGGGGTTGTGCTTGAGAATCGCTTGTCCCCAAGCGGTCGCGGCAGCCTGCTTCAAGGCTTGTGTTCCTTGGGTTGTCCAGTCCGGCTCCTGCCCGCGAACATGGTTCACCGCTTGGTTAATATGCGGATTCGGCTCCGCCATGTGTTGGAAGCTCTCCTGGTCCCGGATGAGGTCGGGGCGAAGCGTATTCAACAGAATAAACAGGTCGTGGCTACCCAACTGGATAGGCGTAGCGGTCAGAAAGACCGCAGCTTCGGCGTGACTGCAGAAGAACTGGACTGCCTGGTGAGAGTAGGTGTTGGTATTGCGGATATGGTGGGCTTCGTCGACGATCACGAGATCGAAACGCGGAGGTGGGTCCAACCCCAGCAGTCCCTGCCCCTTATTGCGCCTTCTTCTATGTTCAGTCTTTGAACCATGAAGTAATACTTCGTCGAACAACGAATAGGGCAAAATCGTTTTCTGATGTTGCTCGGGCCATACGCCTTCCAGATCCGTCTCACGGATGCAGTATCTCAAGGTCTTTCCGTCCAGATGAGTGAATCTTTCATCGAACCGCTTCATCTCGCTCTGCCACTTGCGTTCAGTCACCAAGGGGCGTGGACAGATAATGATGACCGACTTGATATCCCGCCTGGCCTGCAATTCCCGGAGGATCAGTCCTGCCTCGATGGTCTTCCCGACGCCCACGCCATCGGCGATCAGCATTCTTGGACGGTCCGACCGAATGAATTTCAAAACAGGTCGGAACTGGTAGGGGATGAAGTTGACGCGAGCCGCGTTGAGCGAATAGAGCGTCGACAAGTTGGGATGCCGGATTTGAAGCGCAGTCAGGCAGGCGTGAAACTGGTCACAGGAATGAAACTTAACCTCTTCATCCTGCTCCTCTTCGTGCTGTAATTGAGAGGCGTAATAGGTCTCAACGTTACCATTCACAAAAACCTTGACCCGACTGTCCGGCCCGCCCGGCAATACTGAAACAACGGCTCCCCTCAATCCAGGGTCGGACTTCAAGAACACGATTTGACCCGGTGAAAACTCGATCTTGCCTGTCATTCGTCTTTACCTTCAGTCAACCCGCTTGACCCGACGCCGGTCGCCCCCGATCTCGAAGATGAGTGCGGTGGGACGGCCCTCCCCGTCCAGTTCGAACAGGACTCGGGCCGCCGTCCAGCGCAGGGCGAACTCCGTTTTCGAGCGGGGCACCAGCTCGATCTCCGGTTTCCGGTAAAAAAACGCCCTCAGGTGGTCTCCGTGCAGGGAGATCACGAACTCGTGTCCGTCCGGGGTCCGGTAACGGCCTGCATAGCGCTGCAACACTGCGGGGGCCAGAGCGATGGCGGGTGGGCTGGGACGGGGGGGCGGCTCGGGCTCGGCATGCTCCGGCAGTTCCCGCAGCCAGATATTGCGGAACCGGACCGGGTTGCCGTGGTCCTGCAGGGCAAGCGGCAGCTTGTCGGGGTGGTAGGTGTAGGGCGCATGCTGCAGCCAGGCCGTGGGTCCCCAGAGCTCGACGCTGTCCTGCACCAGGATGCCATTGTGAAGCACCGTCATCCGGGCCGGCGAGGCCAGCCGTCCGTCCCGGTGAAAGCGTGGACGGCGAAAGATGATGTCGTAGGCCTGCCACTGCCCGGGGGGAAGACTGGCGTTCACCAGTGGCGGATACTGCCCGTAGACGGCGCTCGCCTGACCGTCGGGATAGGTATCGTTTTGGTAGGAGTCGAGAACCTGGACTTCGTACTTGGACATCAGGTAGACGCCGCTGTTGCCGCGCCCTTGACTGCTGCCCTCCACTGGAAAGGGAGCCGCCCATTCCACGTGAAGCTGTACGTCGCCGAAGGCACGGGAGGTATACAAGTAGCCGCTTTCGGGCACCGAAATCATGGCCCCGTCCTCGACTCTCCAGCGCGCCGGCCCGCCGTCCTCGCTTCTCCATCCCTCCAGACTGGTCCCATTGAACAGCACCACGGCATCCTCGGGAGGAGCTACCGGCAGAGATTGGCGTGCCGGCGACACCACCGGCGGCCGGGGCCGGCCGGGGTCATGGGCCAGCCAATCCGAGGCTGAACGGGCTTGGCTGAAGCCCGGGGCAAGCTGCAGCCAGCTCAAGCCCATCAGAACCAGGACGAGGCGGATTTGCCGAAAGATAGACACGGTATCGCTCCTCCCATGGGTGCTCGAAAGGGGTCGGATCTGATCGTTTTTCAGATCATACCTCAAATGGACTCGCCGGTTTCTGTCGAACCGGGGGAGGCCGCTCCCCGCCTTGACAGTCCCCAGGCGGCCACCTATGATGCCGTGAGCTCCGGACTTCACACATCGATCGTTCCTGCTCGCCGCCGGCAGCTCGGAAGGGGGCAATGCAGCGACAGGGGAAGGGTTGCCTTGGCCGCCATGGCGCTCGCCACCGACAAAGTCCGCTGGGGTCTCCTGTCGACAGCCTGGATCAACGTCGCCATGGTGGGCCCCATGCAGCGGTCCGCCCGCAGCCGCTTGGCGGCGGTGGCCAGCCGCAGCCTGGAAAAGGCCGAGGCCTATGCCGCGGAGAACCGGATCCCCCTGGCCTACGGCAGTTACGAGGAGCTGATAGAGGACCCGGAGATCGATGCCATCTACAACCCGCTGCCCAACACCCTGCACGCCGAATGGACCATTCGCGCCGCCCGGGCGGGCAAGCACGTCATGTGCGAAAAGCCGCTGGTGACCAGCCTGGAGGATCTTCAGGCAGTGGAAGCGGCTGCCCGGGAACACGGGGTCACGATCTTCGAGGCATTCTCCTTTCTCCATCATCCGCAGATCCAAACCATCAAGCGGATGATGGCAGAGGGACGCCTGGGCGAGGTGGAACTGGTGACGTGCTGGGATGCCTTCTGTCTGCCCCCGGAAGACCGCGGCAACATCCGTTTGCAACCGGAACTGGCCGGCGGCGGATTGTGGGACGTGGGCGTCTATCCCAACGCCTTCGCCATCGCCCTGGCGGGCGAGACACCTCCCAGCGAGGTCTGGGCTCAGCAAACGGTTGGGCCCACGGGTGTGGATCTCACCCTGATCGGCCAGATGCGGTTCCCGAACAGGATGGTGGCGCAAATTTCCTGCGGCATGCAGTCGCCTCCTCGCCGCGGGGCCGAGATCATCGGCACCCGGGGAATGCTGACTGTCATGGATCACCTGTCGGGCGCGGAGTGGCCGGGGAATCCCCCTGAAGAAGGGCGCTTGACCTTCACCGGCGCTGACCGTAGACAGGAAACAATTCGGATTCCAGCGGTGAACGCTTACGAGGCGGAGGTCAAGGCCATGGAGGCCTGTATTGTGGACGGCGCCGCCCCGGTGGTTTCACTGGATCTCAGCCGTGCCCTCCTCCGAAGTGTGCTGGCGCTGTACGAGTCGGCGCGCACGGGAAAAACGGTTGCCCTGAGTTGACCCCTGAACCCGGGACGCGAGGTTCCCTTTCCTCATGAACGATACCCCTTCCGCAAGAACCGCCACCGTGGCCGCGGGAAAACTTCCGGGCTGGACCATGGCCAACCTCCCGGCCCCGCCGGCAATGGGGCTTCGTAGCTGGGTGGCCTTGATCGGTCCCGGCATGATGATGGCTGGGGTCGCCATCGGCGCAGGGGAGTGGCTTTTCGGCCCGGCCGTCGCCAGTCAGTACGGAGGCACCATCCTTTGGCTGGCCACCATCAGCATCCTTTGCCAACTCGTCGTCAACCTGGAGGTGATGCGCTACGCTCTCTACTGCGGCGAGCCCGTCTACGTGGGTTTCCTGCGGACCCGGCCCGGCCCGAAAGTCTGGGCGGTCTGGTACCTTCTGATGGATGTCAGCAATATCTGGCCCTTCATGGCGGCCACGGCCGCCGTGCCTCTGGCCGCGGCCCTTCTGGGCCACCTGCCGGGCGACGGGACCGTGCAGTTGTTGGGAACCTCCGTGTCCGAGGTGCGGCTGGTCAAGCTGCTCGGCTACAGCGTTTTCCTGCTGGCCTTTCTCCCCCTGATTTTCGGCGGCACCATCTACCGCAGCATGGAGCGCCTGATGTCCCTCAAGGTGATCGTGGTGCTAAGCTTCCTCTGCATCCTGTCGATCTTCACCGCCTCCTATGCCAGCCTGCACGAGGTGGTGACCGGCTTCTTCCGGTTCGGAGCCTTGCCGCTGCGGGCCGACACCATCATCGTAGGACCCCACTTCGAGTTGAGCGAGTCCCGCGGCGGCGACCGCTACACCATCAAGGGAACCGTCGAGCCCGGCCAGATGCTGGTCACCGAGTTCGTGGCCGTCCGCGGCCCCGAGCCGGAGCGATTCGGGATGCATGCCGCCGTCCCTGCCGATCTGGCTGCGGTGCGCCAAGGTCTGGTCGACCGCGCCACCTCGCTCGCCCGCGAGGGCCGCTTCTTTGTGGAGGACACCCAGGACGGTGTCCGGCTGCAGCTGGCCGGCCAGGTCCTGGCCAATCAGACCTGGAAGCTGGACCGGATCGAGGTCTTGCTGGGCGGGCAGACGCAATCCTACCATCGCCTGGAAGACGTTCCGGTCGCGGTGGCCGGCCGCGCCAGGTCGCTGGTCGCCTACCAGGGGGTGGAGAGAGTGGGCATGCTCAGCTACTTGTGGGAACATGGCGGATTGCCCGACCTCAACTGGGCCATTCTGGCTGCCTTCGCCGCCATTGCCGGGATCGGGGGCACGGGCAACGCCCTCTGTTCCAACTATGCCCGCGACAAGGGTTGGGGGATGGGCAAGCTGGTGGGGGCCATTCCCAGCGCCGTGGGCGGCAGCTCGGTGACGCTCCTCCATATCGGGAAGACCTTTCCTCTGGACGAAGCGAATATGGGGCGTTGGCAGGGCTGGATGCGTTACGTCAGGCGGGACCAACTGGTCGTGTGGACGTTTTGCTGCTTCCTGGGAATGGCTCTGCCCTGCCTGGTCTCTCTGGAATTCCTTCGGAACGTGCCGGTGGAGGGGCACCGCGTCGCCGCCATGATCGCCGACGGTGCGGCCCGCAGGTATCCCGATCTCCAGTGGCTGCTCTGGCCCGCCACTCTGCTGTGCGGATTCCTGATTCTGGCGCCGGGACAGATCTTCTCCGGAGAGGCCATCGCCCGTCGCTGGACCGACGTGGTCTGGTCGAGCAGCCAACGGGCCCAACGTCTTCGAGGTCCCCAGGTACGTTATATCTACTACACCATCCTGGGTATTTACGCCGTTTGGGGCTTGGTATGGCTGTCCCTGTTCGAGCCCCTCACATTGGCCATCATCGGAGCCGTCCTGGGGAACGTGGCGCTGGGGTCGACGGCCCTGCACACACTCTACGTCAACCGCACCCTGCTGCCGGCCCGGATCCGGCCACCCTGGTTCATGCAGGCCGGCCTTGTGATCTGCGGCGCCTTCTTCCTGGGAATCTCGGTCATCGTGTGGATCTATCTCTAGCCGGCGGCGTTTCATGCGGTCGCGGCTACGTCGCTCTAGCGGAAAGCCGGTGTAGGAGGAACTGCTGACATGCTCATTTTCCGAATGCTCCTGTTGCCCGTCGTCTTGATCCTGGCCCTTCAGGACCCTGCCACAGCCCCCGAGCTCCATGCAGACGAAACCGCCAAACCGGTGCAACTGTCCGACGAACACATCGCCGCCGCCGGCCGGGACCGCCGGATCATCATAAACTTCGACACCATTTCCGGCGACCGCGGTTTTGGGGGCCGAGACCCGGCCGAACTGGTGAAGTGGAAATTCCACGTCATCGACGCCGCCGGCGTTCAGATCGACAGCGTCTGGTGGTGTTGGGGCGAGGGCAACCAGTCACCCTGGCCGAGCTCGATCATGCCGCTCTATGACAGCGAGGGTTACCGCCGCTGGAAGGAGCAGGGGATCGACATCGCCGCCATATTCGCCCAGGAGTCGAGGAAACGGGGCATCGAAGCCTTCTACAACTTCCGCATCAACGGCTCGGACAACGATCTGGGGCCCTTCAGCAAGCTCCCCATGAAGCTGAAGCACCCGGAATGGCTGATCCACACCTGGCCCGGCCCGGTCGGCCTGTGGAACTACGCCATTCCCGAAGTGCGCCGCTACAAGCTGAGCATTTTGAGGGAAATCGCAGAGCGATTCGACTACGACGGCATCTCGCTGGACTTCGCCAGGGTGTGCCCCGTCCTGCCCCCCGGCAAGGCCTGGGCCAATCGGGACAAGATGACCGACTTCATGCGGGAGTTCCGCGCCATCACCCAGGAAGTGGCCCGGAAACGGGGCCGGCCCCTGCTCATCGGAGCTCGAATCCCTGAAAATCTGGAAGGCTGCCGCTTCGACGGGCTGGATATCGAGACCTGGGTCCGCGAGGGACTGTTGGACGTGCTGGCGCTGGGTATTCGCAACTTCGACGTGGACATCGCCGCCTTTCGCCGTATCGTCGCCGGCACCCACGTCAAGCTCTATCCCTCGGTGGATGATCACCACGCCTCCGACGGCTATGCCACCCCACCGATCGACATCTATCGCGGCGTGGCCGCCAACTGGTGGCGCCAGGGCGCGGACGGCATCCAGACCTTCAACTTCAACCATGCTCCGGATTTTCCGTTCCGAGGAGTTTGGGATACCCACCTGACGGCCTACCGGGAAATCGGCAGCCCCGCGACCCTTCAGCGCAAGAACAAGCGGTTCGTTGCCCAGCGCCGCGGCGGCGGCCACGGTCCCACCGTCATCCCCAATCCCCAGGACTGGACCACGCCTCGCTGGATGTACTTCAACACCAACATGCTGGCGCCGCTGCCGGCCCCGCTGGCCAACGACGGCAAGGCCGATAGCCTCTTTACCATTGCCGTGGCCGACGACCTGGGAGCCGAGCGCGAGCACCTGGAACGGCTCTCGCTACGCGTGCTGCTATCGGATCCTTCGGCCAAGGGACTGCCCCAGGAAAAGCGTTTCCAGGAAGTTACCGTGGCCACCATCGGCCATCCCGACAGCCGCCTGGCGAACGTCCCTGCCGCCAGGGGAATCGAGAAACGGATCGAAGCCCGGCTCAACAACGCCCACCTGGGCAAGCCCAGCCCCGAGGGTGGCTGGCTGGTTTTCGACCGGCTGTCGCCGGACCTGTTTGCCCCGGGTCCCAACCTGGTCGGCCTCCGCCTCACCCAGCCCCGGCCGAAGACAGCCGACCCCATCCTGATCGAGAAACTGGAGGTGGAGGTGCGCTACCGCCGGCCCTGATCCGGCTGTGGCTGCGCCGCTTCCTGCGACCCCCTTGAGGAAAGGAAATTCCTGCGCGCCCGACAATTCTTCCAGCCCCGGTCTTTCAACTGGCGGCCCGGCCGGTGATCGCCTCCCGCAGGCCTTCCAGCAGGCCCTCCAGCTTGGCCTGACCGTATTCGAGCCGTCCGACCCGGTCGGCTAACTGCTTGACGTCAGCCCGTAGCCGCTCCTCTACCTTCACCATGTCGGCCCGCAGCCAAGCGAACAGTCCGGTCGATAGTAGCCCCAAGCCTATACCCACCGAAAGAATGGCTATGATTTCTGCACTCATGCTCCCTCCAACAGTATCGGCTTCATTTCACACACCCCCAACCACAGGCCGCTGGGGAGGGAGGGTCCCAGAGGCAGTTCCCGGTCGGTATTTCTCGCCGCAGGTAGGCGACAGCGGCTCTCTGAGTCAGGCAAATTACTCTTGAGGAGGGAGTTAACCCGCATTCCAGGGGGAGAATCGATATCAGGCAGTATACCACCAAACCACGGGAGGTTGAAGGCCAGGCGGCGGTCCGATTCCGACTGAAAATCCCCGCCCCGGGGACATTCTGCTAGAATACGCCCCGGTAAACTCCATGAACGACACTTCAACGCTATTTGCGATAGACGGTCGCAAGGGCATTGTCTTCGGGGCGGCCGGCGGCATCGGAACGGTGCTGTGCGATCGCATGGCCCGAGGCGGCGCCGAACTGGCGCTGTGCGACCTTCGGGAGGCCGCGGCGGCCGAGGGCGCCGAGAGAATCCAGGACATGGGAGGACGGGCCATCGGGATGGGATGCGATGTCAATCGCGAGGATGAGGTGGACCGGGCGGTGGAGCAGGCGGTTGCCTTTCTGGGAAGCCTGGACTTCGCCGTCAACCTGACGGTCAAGCAGCAACTGAATCCCATCGTGCGCATGACCCAGCAGCAGTTCGACCAGTCCATTCATACCAGCCTGGGGGGCAGCTTCCTGGTGTCTCGGGCGGTAGGCAGAGTGTTGCTCGAACAGGGCCGCGGCGGCAGCCTGGTGCATTTCAGCAGCATCGCCTCCTCGGCAGCCTTTGGTCGGGGCACGGGCGCCTACGCCGCCTCCAAGGCGGGCGTCAACGCCCTGGTCCGGGAGTTGGCGGTGGAATGGGCGCCCTTCGGGATTCGCGTCAACGCCATCGCCCCCTGCCAGGTGCGCACGCCTATGCTGGACTCGGTGCTGGAAAACCCCGCCCTCGAAAACCGTGAGGCCCTGCTGGAGAAAATCCTGTCACGAATTCCGGCCGGACGCCTGGCGGAACCCGCCGACCTGGTGGGACCCTGCCTGTTTCTGATTTCGCAGGCCTCGCTCATGGTGACGGGGCACGTGCTCTTTGTGGATGGGGGGTTCATGGCCCAATGACTCGACCTGGGAAACAAGAAAGTGGGTCGGCCTCGACGGTGGACAAGGCCGCCCAGCTCCGGCTCTACGAGCGGATGGTATTGATCCGCCTTTTCGAGCTGCGGGTACAGCGTCTCTACCGGGGCGGGAAGATTCCCGGCTTCATACACCTCTACGTGGGCGAGGAAGCCACAGCCGTGGGGGTGTGCGCCCACCTGGGACCCCAGGACGTCATCACCAGCACTCATCGCGGGCACGGCCACGCGCTGGCCAAGGGCCTGTCGCCCCAGAAAGCTCTGGCCGAGCTGGCCGGCCGATCAACGGGCTGCAACGGAGGCCGGGGGGGCAGCATGCACCTGTACGACGCCGAGACAGGTCTGCTGGGGACCAACGGGCTGGTCGGAGCCGGCATTCCGGCCGCGGTGGGCGCCGCGCTGGCGGAAAAGGGGCGCGGCAGCGGCGGCATTGCGGTGGCCTTCTTCGGCGACGGAGCCGTCAGCCACGGCGCCTTTCACGAGTCCCTCAACCTGGCGGCCACCCTGTCGGCGCCGGTGGTGTTCGTCTGCGAAAACAATCTCTACGCCACCAGCACGCCACTGGCCACGTCCACCCGCAACACCCGCATCGCCAGCCGCGCGGCTGCCTACGGCATCCCCGGGGAAAGGGTGGACGGCAACGACGTGCTGGCCGTCCATCGGGTCATGGGGAAGGCGGCGGCACGGGCCCGGGAAGGGCAGGGTCCCACTCTGATCGAAGCCCGCACCTACCGCACGGTGGGGCATCACGAGGGCGAACCCCTGGCGGGCACCTATCGGTCCCAGGAGGAGATCGACCGGTGGAAGCGGAAGTGCCCGATCCTGCGCCTGGGCCGGCGCTTGACCCGCACCGGTGCGGCCAGCAAGGCCGAGCTGGGGGCCTTGGAGGCCAGGATTGAATCGCGCATCGACGAGGCCGAAAAGTTCGCGCTGGATTCGCCGCTGCCGGCAGAGTCCACCGTCCATGATTCCGTCTGGGGTCCCCTGATCGACGCGCCCGAGGGGCAATCGCCGCGACCTGAAACCCGTAAACAGGGCTGGCTGGAGGCCACCCGGGACGCCATCGCCTCCGAGATGAGGCGCAGCCCCAACCTCATCTACTTCGGTGAAGGCATCGGCCAGCGGGGCGGCAGCTTCGCCCACACCAAGGGGATGTGGGAGGAGTTCGGCAGCGATCGCATGATCGATACCCCCATCTGCGAGCTGGGCTTTACCGGGGCCGCCTTCGGGGCGGCGGCCCGGGGCTGCCGGGCCGTCAGCGACCTGATGTTCAGCGACTTCATGTTCGAGGCGGCTTCCCAGATCATTCAGCAGGCGGCCAAGCTGCGCTACATGAGCAACGGCCAGTTCAGCGTGCCGCTCCTGATTCGGGCCCCCATGGGGGTCATCAAGAGCGCCGGCCCCCACCACAGCGGCGCCTACTATCCCATCTGGGCCCACTGTCCCGGCCTGATGGTGGCGGTTCCCTCCAACGCGGCCGATGCCAAGGGCCTCTTCACTGCCGCGCTGCGCACCGACGATCCGGTCATCATCATGGAGCCCAAGGTGCTGCTGTCCAGTGAGGACGAGGTGCCGGCGGGGGAATGGGTGGTCCCCTTCGGTCAAGCGGCCGTGGCGCGTCAGGGGAGCGACCTGACGCTGGTCACCTGCGGGGCGCTGGTGCATCGCTGCCTGGAGGCGGCCGGCCAACTGCAATCCCGGGGGGTCGGTTGCGAGGTGATCGACCTGCGCACCATCGTTCCGCTGGACGTGGACACCCTTATCCAAAGCCTGTCCAAGACCCACCACCTGCTGGTGGTGGATGAGGCCTTCTCCATGTGCGGGCTGGGAGGAGAGATTGCAGCCGCGGTGATGGAGCACGGCTTCGACCTGCTGGATGCTCCCGTGGGCCGGCTGCATACCGAGCCGGTGGCCCATCCCTTCAGTCCGCCCCTGGAAGCGGCCATCTCCCTCACCGTGGACCGTATCCGCCGCGCCGCCGAGTCCGTTCTGGCCGGGGTCGCGCCGGCGCCCAGCCGTCTGAAGCGCAGGGCAGCCGCTTCATCGGTACCGGCCCCGGCGGCGACCACACCACTCGCGTCCGCTCCATCTCCCTCCAAAGCGTCTGAGGACACCCCGCGGGAAGCCCTGGAAGCACCGCAACCGCCGCCGGTGGAGGGCGGCATTCCCATCACCATGCCCCACCAGGACCTGACAATCACCAAGGCCACCGTCATGCGCTGGCTGATGGAGGTGGGAGACGCGGTGAAGAATGGACAGGCCGTGGTCGAGGTGGAGACCGACAAGGCTCTCACCGAGATCGAGGCGCCGGCCGACGGCGTGCTGGCGCAGATCGTCGCCCCCGAGGGCACGGTCGTGAACCTGGGGGAGCCTATCGGCATCCTCAAGCCACAAGCCTGACGCCTGAAGGCGCTCGGCGAAGGAGAGTGGAATGAGGCTCGGGGCCACTATCGAGGACTACCTCCGGTCCAGGGATCCCCGGGACTACGTGGAGGAGTGCCGCAAGCAGGGGTATCGGGCCGTCAGTTGGCCTGAAGCCTTCGCCGGCGCCGGGGAAGAGCTTGCCGAGATCAGGCGGACCTTCGCCGCCGCCGACATCGTGGTGGCCGAGGTGGCCGCCTGGGTCAACCCGCTGGATCCCGACGACGGAAAACGGCGGGCGAACCTGAGAAAGATTGCCGAGACCCTGGCCGTTGCCGACGAGCTGGAAGCGGTCTGCTGCGCCACCGTGGTCGGCTCCTTCGACCCCAGCGGCTCGCCCTTCGCCCACGTGGGCCACCATCCCGACAATTTCGGTGACAGGGCCTGCGAGGCGGTGGTCGAGTGGGTCAGGCAGGTCCTGGACGAGGTCAAGCCCCGCCGCACCCGCTTGACACTGGAGATGTCTCCCTGGACCCTGCTGGACGGACCGGAGGTGTACCTGAGGATTCTGCAGGCGGTGGACCGGCCGGGGCTGGCCGTGCACCTGGACCCGGCCAACGCCATCCGGGACCCCCACGACTTCTATTCCACCGGGCAGGTGATCGACCGCTGCTTCGACCTGTTGGCACCCTGGATCCGCTCCTGTCACGCCAAGGACATCCACCACGCCTTGGATTCCAGGACGGTGGCCATCCAGGAGGTCTTGCCGGGGCGGGGCGTGCTGGATTACGACACCTACCTGCGCCGCATCGAAGGGCTGTCTCCCGAAACGCCCCTGATCATCGAGCACCTGGCCACCGAGCCGGAGTACGCCGAGGCCGCCGGATATATCCGCCGCGTGGCTGAAGAGGCCGGCGTCGGCCTATAGCCCTGAACCGCCGGGACGTCGCTACGATGGTCTCCGGATGCAACCGCTCAAGGAGGAATCCCATGGGTAGCAGGCTTGCCGGTAAAGTGGCCCTGATCACCGGTGCCAGCAAGGGCATTGGCCGGGGCCTGGCCATCGGGCTGGGGGCCGAGGGCGCCCGGGTGGCGGTCAACTTCAAGACCGACCCCGAGGGAGCGGAGCAGACCGTCCGGCAGGTGTCGGAGGCCGGCGGCGAGGTCGATCTCTTCCAGGCCGACATCGGTTCCAAACAAGACTTCGAAGGCATGGTGGAGGCCGTCTGCCGTCGCTTCGGCCGCCTGGACGTTCTCGTCAACAACGCCGCCCGCACCCGCTTCGGTCCTTTCTTCGAAGTGACCGAGGAGGACTTCGAGGACGTGGTCTCGACCATCCTGAGAGGTCCCTTCTTCGGCTCCATGGCTGCGGCCCGCGGGATGATGGAGAGCGGTGGCGGGTCCATCATCAACATCAGCTCCATTGCCGTCAGGCAGATCATCCCCTTCCACTCCAGCTACACCATGGCCAAGGCCGGCCTGGAAGCCCTGACCCGTCAACTGGCGCTGGAACTGGCGCCGCAGGTCCGGGTCAACTGCGTGGCTCCGGCAGCCACCAGCAACGATCGCAATCGCGCCTACGACCCCGACTTCGACCCCAAGTGGGCCGCCGTCACCCCCGCCGGCAGGGTGGGGCAGGTGGAGGACTACGTGGGCCCCTGTGTCTTCCTGGCCAGCGACGAAGCCGCCTTTGTCACCGGCCAGATCCTGACGGTGGACGGCGGATGGACGCTGCGGGGCTGCACCCCCGACATGTCCGACTTCGACTTCTCGGAAGATCGCCGCAGGGGCTGAGCCGGCGGAGCCTGCCGCAGCATCATTTCCCTTCTGGAGACCCGCCGCCCGGCCGGCAGACCGGAATCCACCACCATGCCCTCCCCCATTCTGCTGATCGACTACAACTTCGACTGGGTTTTGCGGGACCGCTATCTCAATCCCCGGACCCGGGCCGGCTTCCTCACCCTGGAGGAAGTGGTCTCGATTTGCGGCGATCTCGGCGCCGAAGGGCTGGAGCTCATGCACCCCTACTGGGAGGACTGCACGGCGCTGCAACTCAAGCGGATGGCCGCCGAGGCCGGCCTGCCGCTGGTCTGCTATATTTTCCATTCGGACCTGATCGTGCCCTCGGACTCGCGCCGGGAGGCCGCCGAACGCACCTTCAGGCTGCTGGACAGGACGGCCGAGATGGGCGCCCGGTTGGCCATGATCGTGCCGGGAACCGTCAAGCCGGAGGTCCCGCTGGCCGAGCAGCGATCCTGGCTGGAGGAAGGACTGGCGGCCTGTGCGGCCCATGCGCAATCCATCGGCATCACCCTGGTGGCCGAGAACATCGACTATCCGCCGGTTCAACCCCTCATGGGGCGGGGGAGCGACTGCGCTGACATCGCCCGCCGAATCGGTTCCCCCGCCTTCCGCCTGATCTTCGACACAGCGGCGCCCCTTTTCGTCCACGAATCCCCGCTGGCCGCTCTGTCCGAAATGGCGCCCTACCTGGCCCACGTTCATCTGAAGAACGCCCGCCCGCTGGAACGCGGTGAGCCGGCCGGCCGCTTTCTGGACTCCACCCGGGGATGTCGTTTCCAGGGGACTTCCCTGCGGGATGGCGTGGTGGATCTCGAGCCCCTGCTGGCCGAGCTCCAGCGCCTGGATTACGACGGCTGTCTGTCCATCGAGTACCAGGGGGAAGCCGACCCCCGCGAAGTCCTGCGCCGGGACATCGCCTACGTGCAGCGACTGCTCGGGTAGAACCGGGCGACGAGCCGCGCCGGTGCCCCCCGGGAGCGCGGGCGTCCCGCCCGCACAAAGCCCCCGCATCCTCGCCCATCTATTCCACCCGGATGGACCGGCAGCGGCATCGCGGGGAAACTGAGTGGCAACCCAAGGGAGAGGATGCGGGTACGGGAAGCCCGCGCTCCCGGGGTTGTCGTCCCGATGCTGCGGTGGGGGGAGGAAGCCGCCTCCCCCGGCGGGGATCACATGTCGGTGCCCTTCTCCACCTTCGCGATCAGGGCCTTCAGATTGGCGTAGTTGATGTGCATGGCTTCGATCAACGATCCGCTGGGCGGTCTGAAGTGGGTGGCCAGGGCCAGAGTCGCATCCGACCGGTGCCGGCGCAGGTTGCGCAGGATCGTGAGGTAGTCTACCTGGCCGTCTCCCAGGGCGCGCCAGCCGAACTCGGCCCCGGGTCCGTCCAGGACCTGGACGTCCTTCATGTGTAGGCTGTGGAGGTAGGGCTTCAGATTGAGGAAGCCCGCGGTGGCCTGGTCCCGCTCGGCGGAAAGCAGGGCGTCGGCGGGGGACCACTGGACCTTGAGCCTTCTGGAGCCCAGGCGCTCGGCCAGCCGGCGGAAGTTCCCGGTCGAGCTGACGTAGTTGAAGGGCCGCATGCCCAGCACCAGGTCGACGTCGTACCTCTCGGCCTGCTCCAACATCATGGCAAAGGCCTTGACCAGCTTCTCCATATCCATTTCAGCGATGATTCCACCGCGGGTCGCCCAGCGCATGGGCCAGGTAGGTCCCCCGTAGCCGCGCTCCCCCGGCCAGACGAAGCTGTAGGAGAGCACCGCCGGCGCACCCAATCGGGCGGCAATCTGCATGGACCGAACCACGGCATTGAATTCCTTGAGAAATTCGGGATGCCGAGTCATGGTCTTGACGTCCAGGTCCAGCAGCGGCAGGTTGTGGAAGGGAATCCAGCCGCTGAGCATGAGCAGCTTGCGCCCATAGCGGGCCAGGCGCTCGCCCACGCGGTCCACTTCGGCATCGCTCATCTCGGGAATCGACCCCACTCCCGGGACGGATTGGAACCAGACGTGCTCGATCCCGATTTCCCTGGCGACTTCCAATTCCTGATCCAGGGTCAGCTCATCCGCGTCCCGCAACTCATCGATCCACATGGCCAGTTTGAAGCGGTAGGGGGCTGTCCGGTCAGCGGGACGGGCGGGCCCCTCCGCCGAACCCGTCTTTGCCAATAACGTCGATGCCAGGCCGGCCTGCAGAGCCCGGCCCACAAATCTTCTGCGATCATGAATCATCCTCGTCCTCGCATTTCTCCACAGTCTGTCCTGGTAACTCCTTGCCGTGGTGCTTCCGGCCTAGTTTCGGCTACGACCGGAGGTCCCCAACCTCTTGTCATTCTCAAAGGTCAGATGTTCAACCTCCCCGTTTGCCTTGCGAACGACCCACTGGCCGTGTTTTTTGCCATTAACATAGGGGCCTTCCTCGACTTCTCCGTTCGCATTGCGGATGACCCATCGGCCCTGCCGCTTCCAATCCGCATACGAGCCTTCCTCAACTTTCCCGTCCGGCCAGTGCAAGACCCATGGACCGTGCACCCTGCCGTCCTTGAGCGTTCCGGTTGCCACCAGAGTCTTTTTGCCGCCATCGTAGACCCATCGGGTCGTTCCCTCCCCGTAAGCCTTCCCCTCGGCACACTTCCCCGTCCAGGTCACGATTTCGTCCGGTTGCAGGTTGTGGTTCCATACATGGCAGTCCGGCTCGCCGGTCACCTCCATCCAGCACGAGGCGCCCTTCGGTTGGCCGACGCACATTTTCTCGGCGCCGAACCAGGTCTGAAGCTGCTCCATCCGCTCGGCCTCCTCCAATAGCTCCAGTGCTTTCCGGTAAAACCGGCCTTCCCTGCCCGCCTGCACCAGATACCCGTTGGCGGCATCGATGGCCTCCCCGATGGAGCCTGCCGACAAAGCTACCCGCGCATGATTCAAGGGGAACTCGTCCGGCAATGTCACACCGAACGCCATCTGCAGCAACATGATCTTTTTCATCAGCTCGAGCGCGCCTTTGGGGTCCCCGGATTCCATCAGCCTATCCGCACGCAACAGGTGCCGCTCCACCAGGATCTCCGGCGAAGACTGCGCCGCGGCAACTGCGAAGCAACTCAACAGCACTGACACGACGGCGATCGCTCGCTGCATGACCTCTCTCCTTGCGTCTCTTGCCACCTGGAATGCAATGGCCGTGTGGTGGACATTTCCCCTGCAGATCAGGTGAGAAATGCGGGCTTGGCGCTCGAACCCCTTTAAAATTGCAGCACGAGCCTAATAGCCTCTTTATTCTGTCGTCGATTCCGTTCTAAGATCATTTCACTCAACGTTGAGTGAAATGTCCAGCATGGCTCCAGGCCACGGTTCTCCCGGTTCGTGTCGCCGATCGCTGGGAGAAGCCGGGAACGCACCTGGGGCGGAACCTGAGGAGAGGATGCCGATGAGCAATCGTATCGCAGCCCCGATCGCCATTGGGGCAATCATGGCCATTTCTTTCTGGTCGTTCGGCTGCAGCAACGGGACAGAAGACAGGAGTCATGGTTCCGGCCACGGCCAAGAGGAGGACGGTCACGCGGGCTCTGCCGCGTGGAGCTATTCCGGATCCGCGGGTCCTGAAAACTGGGGCTCGCTGTCACCCGATTTCGCCGCCTGCAGCGACGGGCGCATGCAGTCACCGATCGATATCGTGGATGCCGTTCCCGCCAAGGGGCCGGACTTGATTTTCGACTACAAGCCCTCGCCGCTGAAAATCGTCAACAACGGCCACACCGTCCAGGTGAACTATGGACCCGGCAGTGGGCTGACGGTCGCGGGCAAGCCCTTCAAGCTCCTGCAATTCCATTTCCATGCACCGAGCGAGCACGCCATCGCCGGCTCGCGCGCACCGATGGAGGTGCATTTCGTGCATGGGGACGCGGACGGATCTCTGGCAGTGGTAGGTGTGATGATGCAGGCGGGCGGACATAACGATCCGCTGGCCTCGGTATTTGCCAACATGCCGGAGGAAGCCGGGCCGGAAGCCGAGATCGCCGAAACGACCATCGATGCCTCGGCCATGCTGCCTTCCGAGGCGGGCGCCTACTCTCATTACAAGGGCTCGCTGACCACTCCGCCCTGCAGTGAAGGCGTGAACTGGTTCGTAATGGCGAACGCGATCGAAGTGAGCACGGAGCAGATCGCTAAATTCGAGGGGATCTCGGCGCCGAACTCCAGACCGCTGCAGGGACTGAACGATCGTCTGCTGATCGCCTCACGGTAGACTGTCGGCGCCGTCGGTCAGCCAGTCCAGGGTGAAGCGGGCCAGGATCATCCTGGCGTGCCATTCGGACTCGTACAGGCAGAGCACCGTCATGTCCGGGGCGATGGCCAGATCCGAGTAGCCGGAATATTCCTGATGGAGAAGTTTGGCCACCGGCCAGGTCCGGCACTCGTCGTAGCTCATCCGCACCGTCAGTAGGGCGCGTTCGGTCTGGCTCGAGGGGTGGGCAAGCAGGACACGATTTCTGCCGTGCTGGTCGGCAGTGGTGAAGCGAACCACGCTGCCCTGCACCGAGGGCTCCGGCATCCCCGGGTCGAAGTTGACCTCCGACCAGGTTTCTCCGCCGTCGTCGCTCCACGCATAAGCTCGCAGGTGCTTTTTCTGCCGGCTGCGCATGTTCATGTAGATACGCCCGTCCACCGTTTCCACCGACATCGACTCGTCCGAGAGGTCGATATCCAGCGGTGGGCTGCGCCGCCAGGTCTCTCCCTGGTCGTCGCTGTACATGGCAACGGAAAACTGCACCTTGCCCCAACCGGCCGGCCGCCAGGTTCTGGGCCCCGGGGACAGGTCTCCCCAGCTCGAGACCAGCAGCCGGCCGCTTGAAAGCTGGATGCCGTGCCCCGGACCCACGCCCAGATAGCTCCAGGAGGGATCGACGACCTGTTCGGTGATCTCTCGCGGCTGACTCCAGGTTGTCCCTTCGTCGCCGCTCTTGGAGATGAACACCCGTTGGTTGTTCTTGCAAAAGACGAAGACCACCTCTCCCGTTTCCCGGTTCACCACGGGCACGGGCTGATTCACAGACAGATCGCCGTCGTCGAACAGAACCCGAAGGGGGCTCCAGGTAAGTCCCTGATCGGTGCTGCGCTTCAGAACCAGGTCGATGTCGGCATCATCGCGGCAACTGTCCCTGCGTCCCTCGGCGAATGCCAGCACCGTTCCCTTGGGGGTCACCACCAAGGCCGGAATGCGAAAGCAGTGGTATCCCGCCTCACCCTTGGTAAAGACGGTGACCTTCTGCAAAGGCTCGGGAACGGCGACCCCGGGGGATTCGGACGTCGCGCAGGCGGCGGTCCCAATCGTCAGGGCGACCAGAAGTAACGAAACTTTCCAGCAAGTAGTTCTCATCATGACCTCCCCGGTCTCGGTTGCTGATCCGGCCGGCTTTTCAGAACACCGCCTGGCCGACATGGCTGATGTTGGGTTTGACAATACCCTGTCGTCGCGCCTTGACAGGTCTAATTTTCGTGATGTAAGATCAGCACACAAATGACGTTAAAAACACCTCACAATGGAGTGTTTACCATGGCAAAATCCAAGGGGACTCGCTACAGCGTGACATTGTCACCGCCGGTGGAGGAGGATCTGAACAGGCTAACCGAAAAACTCCACATCACGAAATCTGAAGCTCTCAGGCGTTCCATTATGCTCTTCAAGCATGCCGTCGATGCGGAAGAAGTGTCGCTCACCTATTCGGACAATACCAATCGAAAGGTCCTCGTGAAGTAAGATGACAACTGCCGACCAGACAAGAAACAAGAGCGCGATCAACCTGAAAGACCCCCCAAAGGATAAGCCCGTCGAGCTCAAGCCTCTCCCTCTTCAGCTGATTTCCTTTTCGCCGTCACGCTCCGGCAGCACACGCCCGGCTTCCTCTCCGGCTCAGCCCGCCAGGATGGATTCGGCGTAGAGCAGTTCGCCGGTGAGCCCGTCGTAGTATTGAAAGATGACCTGGGGACGGCTGTAGGCCACCCAGCGGTCGGTGCCTTCCTCAATCGGGTTGTTGAAGGCGTTGTTGACCTGCACCACGCAGTAGACCGGACGGTTTCGCATCGGGAGTGGAGTGTCCGGTTGCATGAAGCTGGACCAGCGTATCTCCACCCGGCGTCCCTGGGAATCGAAGGGACCGTTGGTGGGGCGCCCGCCCTCGCTGCTCAGCGGGTGGTTGCTCGAGTTGTGGGGTCCGGAAGCGAACTCCCAGACTCGGTCGGTGATCTTGATGGCGAAACTGTTGTGGAGGTCGCCCGTCAGGACAAAGACCGGCTTGCCCAGCGAGTCCCAGAATCGGATCAGATCCTCCCGCTCCTCCAGAAACACCGTCCAGGCCTCATCCTTGTTGGGGATGGGTTCCGGCCCATAGGCCCCCACGTGAGGGATGGTGAAGTTGACCGAGGAGACCACGAAAAACAGGTCGGCCCGGCTGGCTTTCATCTCCCGCTTCAACCAATCCTTCTGAGGAGCGCCGATCATGGAAAGCCCCTTTTTCCGGGGCTGCCTCACGTCGTGCATCATGCGGTGGCTGCGGGTGTCCAGGAAGAAGAAGTCGGCATTGCTGACCGACTTCCGGAAGTGCGACACCCGCCCAATGGAGTAGGCGGCCGTACCGTCGGCCCTGGCGGCCGGCCGGATCTTCAGCCGGTTGGCATCCAGGACCTCCACGATCCGGTAGACCCCGGCATTGGGATTTCCGCCTTCTGTGTCGCTGGGACCGTCCATGACGCCGGCATCGGGCGTGCCCCAGTGCACGTGCAGGGTGGCCGCCTCCCGGGGGTCCAACTGGCTAAAGTCGGCTTCCGGATCGTTCAGGATGGAACTGCCGGCCCTGAATGCCGCCCGCCCGAACAGAATCTCCTGGGGAGGATCGACCGGGTTGCTCCAGCCCAGATAGTCATACCAGGCCTTGAGGGCGATGTCGCGGAAGACGGGACGCCGGTTGCGGAGACCCACCTCTCCGGCTCCGTAGACGTCGTTGACGATCTCGTGGTCGTCGAAGGTGAAGTAGGAAGGGACCACACGATGCCAGTCGGGCAGGTGCTCTCCCCGGTCCAGGTAGAGCTTGTAGTTCTCCCAGACACCCACGATGTTGGGCATGACCTCAACCACCTCGGGAGTCTGCCCTGCGGAAAGGCCCACTTGCCGCAGCCAGTCCTGGGGAGGGTACTGGCGCTTCTCCTCGTACAGCCAGTCGCCGTTGAGAATGGCGAAATCGATCCGCGCCCGGCTGTCGGCGCCCTGAAGTTCTCCGAGCATGGTGGCGAAGGCGGGCAGGCTCGATCCGAAGGCCCCCGGACCGCCGGTATTCTGGTTGTTGCCGCAGGCAAACTCGAATCGGAAGTTGAAGCGTCCCTCCGGATTGTGTTGGGGGTGGCGCACGTCGTCGGCGCTGGGCAGGGTATGGAAAGTTCCTCCGGGACCCGGGATCTCCTCCGCCCCATCCATCCAGACCAGCCGATAGTGGTATCGGGTGTCTGAATCCAGGCCGGTGAGGTGAACCCAGCCGGTGTTGTCCCGCTCGACCCGAGTCTGCACCGCCGGAGAAAGGGACTCCAGCCGATCGGAGCGGGTTCCGTATCTGACGGCGAATTTTCCGGAGCGGGCCGTGCGGGCCCAGACCCCCATCTTGTGGGCTTCCACCCGGCCCAGCATGGCGCCATGGGTAAAGGGAGTCGCCTCATCGGCTCCGGGCCGGGTCTGGGGCTGACACCCCGGTCCGACCACAACCATCGCGAGGGGGATCAACCAGGCAAGAGATTTCATCGGATCTCCTCCAGAAGATTTTCCAGGTCTCAGTTTTCAGAGGTTCTAATTCCCTTCATTTCCCAGGCGGTGAGGGCGTGGACCATCGCCTCGCCCCTGACGGCGACCAGGGATACTCCCAGGCTGTCGTTACGGGTGGGGTAGATCCGCTGGGTCAGGCACTGCCGCCCGTTGGCGAAGACCTCCAGGATGGAACGGTCCAGGAAAACCCGCAGCTTCAGCCGTTCCTCCGAAGCCAGCTCGAAGGGGGCCGCCTGAACCGGCACGTCCTGCGACTCGGCATCCCGCCTCATGATGGGGAACGGCCTCCAGATCTCGGGGTTCAAGCTGGACCGGGTGGTGTCGATGAGCAAGGATCCTTCCCGGCGGTCGCAGAGAATCACCGTCTGCTCTTCCCCACCCGGGCTGCAGCAAACCTTGAATGCCAACGCACCCGCCTCCGCAAGGCCGGCCTCCAGTTCCAACTCCAGGCTGTCGCCCCTGAGCTCGTCAAAGGGGAGCTCCCGGCCAGGTGCAAGCTCCAGGTCGCGCCATTGGCCTCGGCGCCTCCGCAGGCTTTCCAGCTCCGCGGCCGGCTCGATCCGCAGGGAACCCTCCCGTTCCAGCGACAACACCCGAGGCAGGGTCATCACTCCCAGGCCGCGCAGCGGCTTTTCCCGGCTTTGCTGGTCCAGGGCCCAGGCCCAGAAAATCCGCCGGCCCTTGGCATCCAGCAGGCTCTCGGGAGCAAAGCAGGCGCCTCCCGGCCAGTTCATGCGGTGGTGCTCCTCGGGGAGGAAGGTTCCGTTTCGGTAGCGGCCCAGGTAGCAGCGCGCGCCCCGGGGGTGGCTGATGCAGAGCAAGGCGTGCCGATCTCCCAGGGGGAAGAAGTCGGGACAGGCGCAGTCTTCTTCCTCGCCGGTCCAGCCGGGGTCGGGACGGTAGAAGGGCCGCTGGTACTCCCAATGGACCAGATCGTCGGAGGTGAACAGATAGACCGTGTCCCAACGGTCATCGGGCTTCACCTTTCCGCCCAGAATGGCGTAGTAGCGGTCTCCTTCCAGCCAGGCATGGGGGTCGAACACGTTGTAGACTCCCCAGCCCGGATCTCCCTCCCCGGGCTCGGGGATCACCGGATTGTGCGGGCTCTTGCGCCAGTGGATCAGGTCGTCGTCGCCGGGGACCGCCAGGCAGGTTCCGGCGCCGACCCCGTGGTAGATGAGCACCGGCCGGCCCGCTTTGTCGAGGAAGGCCCCGCCACTGAAGATGCCTGCCTCCGGATCCGCCCGGTCAGGTTTCAGGGCCGGAGGATGGATGGTCCAGTCCAGCAGGTTGGGGCTGCTGGCGTGACCCCAGCAGTGCCCCTGATGCGGCAGGCTCGGATCCTGGAAGATGTAGAAGAGGTGGTAGCGCCCCCGCCAGTAAATGGCCCCGTTGGGGTCGAACGGGCGGCATTCCCCTTCGGGTGCGGTGAAGTGATAGCGGGGGGTGTGCATGTCGGAGGCCATTCCTCAATATGCTATCTTTGTCCCCCGGTTGAACGCAACGGTCCCCGCCTCGGCGAGCCGACTGAACCGAAACCGCGGTTCCGGGACTATTGAACGAGGAATGGAAGCATGAAGATCCGACGCATCGACACGGCCTACTACCGGTTTCCTCCCCACCGGAAGATCGTGGACGCCATCCAGGAAGTCGAATGCCTGGAGGTGATCGCCGCCACCGTTCATACCGACACCGGAGACGAGGGGTTCGGCTTTACCTACACCATCGGCCGCGGGGGAAGGGCCACCAAGGTGATGCTGGACACGGAAGTCGTGCCCCTGATCCTGGGGGAAGACCCCAGGGACACCCAGCGGCTCTGGGAAAAGATGTGGTGGGGGCTGCACTGGGTGGGCAGGCACGGGCTGACCCTGCTGGCCTCCTCGGCCGTCGACATCGCCCTGTGGGACCTGAAGGCCAGGCATGCGGGCCAGCCGCTCTTCCGCTTCCTGGGAGCGGCCCGCGACCGCACTCCCGTCTACAACACCGACTGCGGCTGGCTGAACCACGGCGTCGAGGAGATGGTCCGCGAGGCTGCCGATTGCGTGGAGCGGGGAATCCCCGGAGTCAAGATCAAGGTGGGCAAGGAGAGCCGCCTGGAAGACGTGGCCCGTGTCCGGGCGGTGAGGAAGGCGGTGGGGGATGACGTCAAGCTCATGGTCGACGCCAACCTGCGCTGGACCGCGTCCGAAGCCATGGCCCGCTGCCGCCTCCTGGAAGACCTCGACCTCTTCTGGATGGAGGAGCCCCTGGATGCCGACGACGTGCTGGGGCACGAGCAGTTGAGCCGGCACACCTCCATCCCCATCGCGCTGGGCGAGAACCTTTTCAACCGGCACGTCTTCAGGGAATACCTGGCTCGGGGGGCCGCCGGCATCCTGCAACCCGATGTCGGACGGGTGGGCATCACCGAATGGCTGAGAATCGCCGCCCTGGCCCACAGCTTCAATGCCTCGGTGTCGCCACACTTGATGATGGAGGTCCACGTTCACCTGGTATGCGCCACTCCCAACGCGCTCTTCGTGGAGCAGGTCCCGATGCTGGAACGTTTTCTGCAGCAACCTCTGAAGATCGAAGACGGCTACGCGGTTCCCCCCGAGCGGCCCGGCCACGGCGTGGCCTTCGACCAGGACAAGGTCAGCGGCTACTGCCTGGAGACGAGCTCCTGGCAGTGAAGGGGGGGCCATTCCAAAATGACGTTTAACGCGCCCCTCATTCCTCCCACCCTGCTCAAGAGCAAGACTCCCGGCGAAAAATGCCGGATCCTGCTCGTCCGCCTGGTTGCAGCTTTTATTCTGCTGGCCTCGGTACAGGCCCAGGACAGGGCGACCACCGGCAAGATCACCGGTCTGGTAACAGACATTACCGGGGGTGTGCTGCCGGGCGCCGCGGTGACTGCCCTGAACCTCGGCACCGGTCTGGTCGGCACCAGCATGTCCGACGACTCGGGGGCCTACAGCGTCCTGCTGCTTCCTCCCGGCTCCTATGACGTTGTTGTCGAGTTGGCCGATTTCGGCGCGGCGGAGCTCAAGGAGGTGACGCTTACAGTCGGGGCCGTCCGAACGATCAACTTCACCCTGGTTCCTGTCGACATAGCCCAGACGGTCACCGTGACCGCGGAAGCCTCCGTGGTTGAAACCACCACCGATACATCTGACGTGGCCGTCGACAGCCAGGCCATCTCCAACCTGCCCATCAACGGCCGGCGTTTCCACGATTTCCTCACCTTGACACCCACGGCCCAGGTCGAGCCGCAGCGCGGTCAGATCTCGCTGGCAGGGCAGCGCGGCATCAACGGGAATGTCAGCATCGACGGAGCCGACTACAACCAGCCCTTCTTCGGGGGCGTCCGAGGCGGCGAGCGCTCCCGGTTCACCTTTACCATTCCCCAGGAGGCGGTGCGCGAATTCCGGGTCGTGAAGGCCGGCTACTCCCCCGAGTTCGGGCGGTCGAGCGGCGGGCTTGTCAACGCCATCACCAGGTCGGGAACGAATACTCCGAGGGGGTCGGCCTTCTACCTTCTGCGGCCGGAGCAACTGGCGGCCCGGAATGCCTTCGGGCAGGATGCGGCCCCGACCCAGCACCAGTTCGGCGGTTCCCTGGGTGGAGCGCTTGCACGCGACCGCGCCTTCTATTTCGTTGCCTATGAGCAGCAGGAGTTCAAGTCTCCCCGCGAGGTGCGGTTCACGCGGCTCGACAACTTCTCGCCCACGGCCGCCAGCCGGGAAGGATTCGACCACTTCCGGAGCCTGGAGACCCCGTTCGAGGTGACCAACGACGCCAAGGCCTGGCTGGCCCGCATCGACTTCAATCTGCCTGCCGGCAACCGCTTCAATGTCCGTTACAACGGCAGCACCAACCGGGCGCTCAACTCGGACGGCGTGGGCAACGTCATCGTACCGACGACCCACCGCTCGCTGGAAACCAATGGAACCGAGGAGGACGCAACCCAGACGGTGGTCGGGCAGTTCACCCGCGTGGCGTCGTCCGGCCTGCTCTTCGAGCTGCGCGGGCAGTACTCGCGCGAGGATCGTCCGCGTTCGGCCAACGCCCTCAAGCCGCTGGTCGATCTCTCGCTGGGTGAGTTCGGAACCCGCAGCTTCCGCCCCACCACCCAGTTCGACTGGAGGGCCCAGGCGGCCGGCAACCTGACCTGGATCGTCAACGGCCACAACCTGAAGGCAGGATTCGACTACAACCACGTCTTCATCGATCAGGAGTTCGGCTTCTTCCAGAACGGCGGCTACCTGGTCTTCGGGTCGGACGTCGAGACGACGCTCGATATCATCGGCGTCGGCGGGGCCATCCCCAACCGTTTCGGCTCGCCGTCGTTGATCTATCTGCAGCAGATCGGCAACCTGAAGGCATCGTTCGCAACCGACGAGGTCGGGCTGTTTCTGCAGGACCGGTGGAGGGTAGCTCCCACCCTGACGGTCAACTTCGGCCTGCGCTGGGACGGCCAGTTCAATCCGACCCCGCATGCCGGAAACGCGTTCCTGACCGATCAGTTGCGCGGCGTGACCTTTCCCGGCGGACGCCATGCGGACCCGAGCGCCATCCCGAGCAGCGGACGCCAGTTCGGACCGAGGGCAGGGCTGGCCTGGGATCCGGCCGGAAACGCCAAGACCGTGGTGCGCGGGTTCTCAGGCATCTATTACGCCCGAACGCCGCTACTGCTGCTGGCCGCCCCCATGAACAACTTTCGGGCGCCGCCGGGGGACCTGAGCGTGTCCCTGCCATTCCCGGCGCCGCCGGGAAGCCCCCACCTCACTCTGTACGATCAGATGAAACTGATCGGGATCGATCTGAACCGGCGGTCGCTCGACAATCTACCGACGCTGGCTCCGGATCAGATCACCGCCATCGCCGAGGCCCTCGGCATCGAGAACAACCCCTTCGCCGGAGCGAGGGTCACCACGGTGGACGTGAATTTCAAGAATCCGATGGCGCGCCAATTCGGTGGCGGCCTGCAGCACGAGATCCGTCCCGGCTGGTCGCTGGGAGCCGACCTGCTGGTGGTCGATACCACCCGCCTGGAACGGAACCGGGACCTCAACGTCCCTTTGCCGGTGGTGAGGCCGGACGACCCGGCCCAACGCCCGTTCTTCGGTCTCCGCAGCGGGACCCGGCGTCCGGTCCCGGGGCTTGACAGCGTCACCGTCCGGGAGTCGACGGCGGAGTCCCTCTATCGGGCGCTGACCATCAGCTCGGAAATCCGCCGGTCCTGGGGACAGCTCAGCGCCCACTACGTGCTCTCGAAGAACGAATCGAGCGACGATAACGAGCGGGACGCGGGGGGAATTTCCTACGAGAACGGGTATGACCTGGCATCGGAATACGGCCCGAGCCTGCTGGATCGTCGCCACCAGTTCCATGCCCACGGTGTCGTCCTGCTGCCCGGAGAGTTTGACGTCTCGACCGGCATGTCCATTCTGTCGAGCGCCCCTTTCGACGCGCGCATGGGCGCCGATTCGAACGAAGACCGGGGCGGCGCCGACCGTCCCTTCCGCTCCCCCGGCCTGCCCTTCACCAGAAACGCCTTCCGCAACAAGCCGACCTCCGATCTCAACCTCCGGGTGCAGAAGCGGTTTCCACTGGGCGAGACCCGGCAGGCCGTCCTTTCGCTGGAGTTCTTCAACCTGCTGAACCTCGACAACGTGAGGCTGAACCAGGGGTTCCCGACCGTCGCCAACTACTGCGCCAGTTCGCGCGACCTCGCCTGCGGACTGAGCGGACAGCCGACCAATCCCAACTTCGCCCAGACCCGTGGCCGGGACGGCCAGTACCTGACGGGAAACATCCCCGGACCGCCGTTCCAGGTACAGATCGGCTTCCGGCTGCTGTTCTAAACGGTGGGGCCGTCTCCGGCCAGGGTGGTGCGGTGCATGATGCGCTTGTAGATCGCGTTGTCCCAGGGACGGCCGCGGTGGAGGCAGGAGCGGTTGTCCCACATCACCAGGTCGTTGGTCTTCCATTTGTGCCGATAGACGAACCGTGGCTGGGTGGCCCATTCCAGAAGCTCCTCAAGCAGGGCGCGGCCTTTCTCACGCTCCCATCCGATGATGTGAGAGGCGTAAGACCCCACGTAGAGGGCTTTTTCTCCCAACTCGGGGACAGTGCGGACCAGCACATGGCGGACCGGCGGCGTCTCCTTGCGGAAGGCTTCGGTCAACAGGCCGGGAGCGATCTGGGCCCGGGAGTGGGCCATGCTGTGCTCGGCGACCAATCCCTCGAGCTGGTCCTTCCTGGGCTGGGGCAGAGCCGCGTAGGCGGCCCGAAGGCTGGCGTATTCGGTCTCGCCTCCGCGGGGCGGCACCACCCTGGCCGACAGCATGGAGGCCCGCAAGGGGACGGCCTTGAAGGAGCCGTCGGAATGCCAGAGCATGTTGCCGGTCTGATAGAGGGAACGCTTGTCCCGGGGAGGGATGAGTCGGCCTTCCTCATCCACGTTGGCGATGCGGTTGATGAAGCCGCCGCCTCCGTAGGGATCGCTGGCCAGGGTCGTCTGCAGCCGGCCGAAGCCTCGAGTGAAGGCCACCTGCTGCTCGTCGGAGATGTCCTGGTCGTGGAAGACCAGCACCGAATGCCTGTAAAAGGCCCGGCGGAGCTGGGCAAAGGTCTCCTCGCCGTGGGGAGAGGCCGCGTCAACACCCCGCACCTCGGCTCCGATGTGTTCTCCCAGTGGGAGGATGGTCATTTCCGTCGGACCGTCATTTGGGGAATCCATGTCTGAAAACAGTCGAGGGGGTTATCCGGCACCGACATCCACGAAGGGGCACGGCCGCCCTCAATCGCCCCGGCGGCCCTTGCGATACTGGTCCCGGACATTGCGGGCAAGACGCTTGAGCCCTTGCCCGGCTTTCTCGATTTCGGGGCGAGCCTCCCGCCAGGCCTCCTTGGCCCGGGGCTTGACCTCTTCCTCGAGGACCTCTCGGGCCTTGGCTCGCGCTTCCGGATTCTGGACCAGCGCCCGGGCGGCAGTCACGACCAGGCGGCGAAGAAGTGTCATTGCAGGTCCCCCTTTTTTCGAAACCTCGAAGCGGGTTCGGCTGCTGAACTGGCCGGGGGCGGCTATTGGGGAATCTATCCGCCCTGGAGCCGCCTGGCGTCCAGCAACATGCGGACAAACTCTTTCATGTAAAGCGCGTTGTCGTGCCAGGTGCGGGCGCTCACCAGGTTGCCGTCCCGCACGCAGCCATGGTCCACGAAGGTCGCGCCGCAGATCTCCACGTCGAATTTACACTTGGGCACGGTAGCCATGCGCCGTCCCTGGACGAAGCCCGACGCCGCCAGGATCTCGGCTCCGTGGCACACCGAGGCCACCGGCTTGCCCGCTTCAAAGAAATGGCGAATGATGTTCATCAGGTGTCTATCGTAGCGCAGATACTCCGGCGCCCGTCCCCCTGAAACAAAGAGACCGGCATACTCGTCCGGCTCGACGTCCCGAAAGGCGATGTCGGAGTTCCAGTGGTAGCTGGGCGATTCCCGAGTCACCTCCCATCCGGGCGGTATCTCATGTATGACGAGATGGTAGCGCCGTTTTTCCGGAGCCGCCACTACCGCTTCGAACCCGTCCTCCTGCACGCGGTAGTAGGGGTAAAGCGTATCCATGGCTTCGGAGGCGTCGCCAATCACGATCAGAACCTTGTCCATTAAGCCCTCCCGATAACAGTGTCTCTATTTTGCCCCGCCCGACGCGGTCTGTCATCCCTTTCGCAACGGGAGCAGATAGAGACCGCAGGCGGCCAGGAAGAAGAGGCCCGCAATGTAGTAGAACACCGTATGCACGGCCTCGGGATTGTACAGCCAACCCGCAATCACCGGAGAGGGAGCGCTCAGGGCCAACCGGGAGAAGGAGACGAACCCGATGGCGGTGGTGGTGGTGCGCCGACCGGCCACATCCAGGGCGGCGGCGGTCAGCACGGGCTGGTCGCTGTAGAGGAAGACTCCCATGAGCAGCAGCAGCAGCGGGAAGGCTCCCAGGTGACCATACCAGGCCATCAGCAGGGTCAGCACTCCCAGAGCCAGCAGATTGGGCACCAGGACCGTCTTTCGGCCGAACCGGTCCGAGAGATGGCCCAGCACCGGAGAGGCGGCCATGCCGACCAGGCCCAACAGCGAGAAGTAGTATCCTCGCGTCTGGTCGCTCAAATCCAGCACATCCTTGGCGTAAAGGGCGATAACAGCGGTGAAAGCCACAAAGGCCATTCCCCGCAGTCCGGCCACGGCGATGATTCCCCACAGGACGCCGTTTCTGAACATCTGCCGTGTGTAGGCGAGCTGGTCCGGCAGCCTGGCCGTTCCGGGGGCCGATGAGGAGCCCGGCTGGCGGCTTCCGATGTCCCGAAAGGCCCAGTAGACGGGAAACATCAGGAGCAGGGGAAGCAGGGCATAGGAGCCGATGATGCTTTGCCAGGTGAGCATCCCCAGCAGCAAGCCGGTGGTGGCCGGTCCCAGGATCTCCCCCACGTTGCCGCCAACCCCGTAAACCGACAGGGCGAAGCCGCGGCGCTCGGCAAAGCGGTTGGAAAGAGCCGCCATGGCCGGCAGATGCCAGAGCGAGGAGGAAGCGGCCACGATCGCCATTCCGGAAAGGACCGTCAGGTACCCGGGAGCCGTTCCGACCACCATCCAGCCGATACCGAAACCGCCCATGCAGAGGGTCATGACCACACCCCAGTACCGCTTGAAAAGGTCCATCGCCACCCCTCCGGGCAGATCGATCGCTCCGGCCACGACCTCCTGCACCGCAGAAATGGAGGTGGTCTGCAGATTGGAAAGGGCGAAGGTCTCCCGTATGTTGGGAAACAATACCAGCAGGCTGTGCTGGAAGGCGTGGAACAGCGTGTGGGAGCCGGCGATCCCCGTCAGGATAAAGCCGCGCTTCCCTCGCAGGTCCCCCGACCGGCCGCCTTGAGAGTGGGGAGCGTTCATTCCGGTGGTGGGCGGAACAGAAAGAACTGGAATCGGTTACAGATCCGAACCGATTTCGGGGCGCAACCATAGCGCCTTGGGTGGGAATTGTAAAGCAGATCCGAGCCGGCGGTGTGAACTCGCGAGCCGCTCAAGGCGCAATCGCGGGTCGGGCCGCCGACCGGGCCAGCCGCACCAGTTGGAGGAATTGGGAGCGATAGCCGAAGCGGTCCTCCCCGCGGGCTCCCTGGGCCAGCTCGATCACCTGGTCAAAATCGAACTTTCCCGTATAGGGGCTTCCCCGCAGCAATTGGCCAAACCCTGCTACTGCCGTTGCAAAGCGCACGTCCAGGGAAGCCTGATCGATCCTCTCATGTTCATTGGCGGCGGTCACCGCCTGGGACATCAGGGTGCTGGTGTCCGATTCCGGCAACTTGTAGCGGATCTTCACAAATGCGTATTCGCCGCGTGCCGCGCCGGGCTGCGGTTTCTTCTCCGGCCCGTAGCGCAGCTGCGGCACGCGCTCGCCCCCGGAACCCACCGGAGTGATTTCGTAGATGGCAGTCACCCGGTGGCCGGAGCCGACCTCGCCGGCATCCACCCGATCGTTTTGAAAGTCCTCGCGGGCCAGCATTCGGCTCTCGTAACCGATCAACCGATACTCGCTCACTCGGGCCGGGTTGAACTCGACCTGGATCTTGACATCCTTGGCGATGGGGAAGAGCGTCGAGGTGGCTTCCTCCACCAGGACCTTTTGGGCTTCGGAAAGGGTGTCGATGTAGGAGGCGATGCCGTTTCCGTTCTGGGCCAAGGCCTGCATGAGCCTGTCATTCAGATTGCCCATGCCGAAGCCGAGCACTGAAAGGTAGACGCCGCTCTTCCGCTCGCGCTCGACATAGCCTTGGAGCTGGTCCAGGTCGGTGATCCCCACGTTGAAATCGCCGTCGGTGGCCAGGATCACGCGGTTGACCCCATCGGCGATGAAGTGCTGCCGGGCCAGTTGGTAGGCGCGTTGAATCCCCGAGGCGCCGGCGGTGGAGCCGCCTGCTCTCAGTTGGCCGAGGACGGCCAGGATCTTGTCACGCTCGCTCACCGGGGTGGGCGCCAAAGCCGTGGCCGAGGAACCCGCGTAGGTCACAATGGCCACCCGGTCCTCCGGCTTCAGGAACGTCATCAGCAGCAGGCGGAGCGAATTGACCAGCAGGGGCAGTTTGTCGGGCTGGCCCATGGAACCCGAGGTGTCGATCAGAAACACCAGGTTAGCCCGCGGGCGCGGACCCGTCAGCCCAAATCCGCGGATGCCGATATGCATCAGACGGGTCGAGGGGTTCCAGGGAGCAGGCACTACCGTCACCTGGGTCGCAAAAGGGGTGTCTCGACCGGAGGGTGCCGGATAGTCGTAGGGGAAGTAATTGATCAGCTCCTCGATGCGGACGGCCTCCTTGGGCGGCAGCACACCTTGCTGGAGCGAGGCGCGTGTAAAGCTGTAGGAAGCGGTATCGACATCGATGGAGAAGGTCGACACCGGTTCCTCGGCAGCCACTTTCAACCGGTTGGGGTCGACGCGGGCGAAGCGGTCCCCTGCCGGGGCGCCTCCCTCCGGGAGCATGCCGGGATCCTCGGCAGCCATCCTCATCCTGGCGTGGCCGAGAGTGGCAGGGCCGCCCGCAATCTGGCCGCGAACCATCGCGGACCTGGAGGCGGAGACGCCGCCGAAGGCCGCTGCCGACCCGGGCGGAGGTGGCGGCGGAGCGACGGGGACGGGTGGCCGACTGGGATCCGCATGGGTAGCCACAGGGGATTCCATGCTCAGAACCGGTCCCTGGCTCGGCGCCTCGACGGCGACACCCTCGGTTGCCGCCACCGGAGCCGGTTCAGCGGCCTTCGGGGATTGAGCTGCCTCCTTGGCGGGTCGGGGAGCCGGCTTTTCCGGTTGCGCCGGCGCGGACTCGGCTACAGGCGGAGGACCGGAGGCCTCGGCCTGACTAGCCTCTTCGGGGGGCTTGAGTGAATCGCCCGTGGCGGCCGCCTCCGAAGGTTCGGGTTCCAGCCTGGCAACCTGGCTGGTTTCCGCAGGTTCGGTGGACAGGGTGAGGAGCCAGTAGCCGGCGGCGCCCCCGCCAACTGCCAGGCATAAGGCGCAGGCAGCCGCTACATAACGAAGTTGCATTGGATGGATTTTCTGTTTCAGCCAGGACATGATATTTACCTCCTGCCCTGTCTGACGCGGCTGAACGGACAATCCTTGGTGGTGTCTGTCAAAGGCCTCCATGGCCTTCGAGTGGGTCTGCTTTCTCACCGCCGGATTCGGTTCGGGCGCCCCGCGCTTCAGTTCCTTTTCGAGCCTTTCCAGTTCGTCTCTCACAGCGCCATCCTCTTAGACTGTGTCTTTTGGTTGCGCAACTGCTTGCGCACCTGATGCAGCCGCCAGGAGACTGTTGCTTCGCTGACTCCCAGGATCTTGCCGGCTTCTCCGTGTCGAAGACCTTCCGCCAGTACCAGAATCACCGTGGCTCGCAGCTCTTCGCTCAACTGGCCCAGCACTTGCTGCAGCCAGACGGAATCCTCGCTGCCCGTGCCGCTCTGGCGCTGCCCGAGGCCGTCCTGCTCGACGAATTCCTGCTCGTTTCGGCGGCGGGTGGAGTCGCGACGCATCGAATCCCGCGCCGCGTTCACCACCACCCGGTAAAGCCAGGTGGTGAAGCGACTCTGCCCGCCATAGGAAGCCAGCCTGGTCACCAGCCCCAGGCAGACATCCTGGGCCAGATCCTCCGCCTCCGCTTCGTTGCCGAGAATGCGGGCCCCGACGCGGTAGATGAGGCCATAGTGGCGATCCAGCAACTCCGAAAAGGCGTTCCTGTCTCCCTCGGCCGCCCTGCGAGCCAGGATTTCATCGTCGGCGTCAGTCATTCCATCGAGTGTGACATACATCCAATAGTCAGTGAGGGGCCAATGAAGGCGTTTTCGTTTGGATAGATCTCCGCCGCCTGCAGAGGTGTCCGGCTCCAATGGATGGGACGCATCCGGGCGCCGGTTCCTTTGAAGAATTATTCAGGGACCGGGTTGCAATCGGTGCTAAGGAGGAGGCGTTATGGTTGCATCGACTCCTCAATGATTTCCGTCGCTCCAATGAGCGGGAGGAGCCTCAACAAGGTCTCACGGAAAACTTCTCGATCCGCGGCCACGATTTTCTTAACGCTGCGATCTTTCCAGGAAAGGGTTTGAATCAAGCTCGCCAAGATTACGGATGGCTTTCCGAGATTGGAACTTGGCACTTCAGTGGCGGCACCGCGAATGCTGGTACTTATCGGGCAGCATATCAGCAAGCCGGTCTTGCGGTTGTACTCTCGACTGCTAAGCACCAATGCGAGCCGGCATTTTCCGAATCTACAACGTATCTACATGCCATTCTATATGGTGCATGGGCTCTGTCAAGAACCAAGGGCTAACCCGGGAAGCCGGGTTGAACAGTCCATCAGCATCCGCTATAGATTACATGGCTACCCGGAAGAAAGCGGATTCCAGCGCCGTCGATGGCTGCGGACCATTTCGACCGCCGGCCTGCATTTCTCAACGGCATCCGAGAACTCCTCACCCAATCAACCATCCACCGTGTCGCCCATAGATACCAGCATCGTCGTGGTCTACCTGAGCGGGGTGGCTCTGCTGGGGGTCTACTTTTCCCGGCGGCAAAAGACCACCGAGGACTACTTTCTGGCGGCTCGCAGCGTACCGGGCTGGGTGGTGGCCTTCTCCATCCTGGGCACCATCTGCGGGAGCGCCACCTTCGTGGGACACCCCGGAAACGTCTTCCACGACAACATGTTCCTGATCCCCGCCCACCTGGTGCCGTTGATCGTGATGCTGCTGCTGGCCCGGCGCATCGTGGTGTTCTACCGGCACAACGTGCGCATGACGGCCTATGAGTACCTGGAACAGCGGTTCGGCTACCCCGCGCGCGCCTATGGCGCCGCCACCTTTCTGGTCAGCCGGGTGGCCGACGTCAGCGTCACCTACTACTTTCTGGCGCTGGCCACGGCGGTGCTGACCGGATGGGGCGTCACCGGCGTGATCCTGATTCTGGGCGCGGTAACCGTGCTCTACACCCTGATCGGCGGCATCCAGGCCGTGGTCTGGACCGATGTGGTTCAGGGAATCTTCCTGGTGGGTGGGGGACTGCTCTGCATCCTGCTCATCCTGTTCGGGTCCGACGCCGCTCCTTCGCAGATTCTTGCGGCCGCCTGGGAGGGGGGAAAGTTCGAGATCGACCGCTGGCAATGGGACGCCGCCCAAAACAACCAGTGGCTGCTGATCCTCGGGTCGATCGTCGCCTGGCTGCAGTCTTTCTGCTGCAACCAGCACAACGTGCAGCGCTACCTGCTGGCCCGATCCGATCGGGAAGCCGTCCGCGGGGCCGTCATGGGAGCCGGGGCCTGCGTGCCGGTGTGGCTGCTGTTCATGCTGCTGGGAGCGCTTCTCTGGTCCTACTATCAGTTCAGCGCAGAGGTGGTGCCGCCGGAGGTCATGGCCGTCAAGGACCGCATCGTTCCCCATTTCGTCAGCACCCAATTCCCGGCGGGTCTCAAGGGCATGGTTCTGGCCGCCCTCATCGCCGCCGCCATGTCCTCGCTGGATTCGGATCTGAATTCGCTGGCGACGGTGGTGGTCAACGACTTCTTCGGGAAGCTGCGCCCCCGCGCCTCAGAGAGCCTCAGGCTGCTGGCGGGCAGGATCTCGGTTGTCGGGCTGGGCGCCGCCTCCATTCTGCTGGCGCTCCAGTGGACCCGGATCGACAGCGCCTCCCTGGTCGAGTTTTCCCTCACCATGACCATGATCTTCACCGGGGGCATCCTGGGGCTGTTCGCCCTGGGCATGCTGTTCCGGTGGACGCTGGCCAGGGGAGCCTACCTGGGCATCCTGGCCTGCCTCCTGTTTACCGCCTGGGCCACCCTGACCCAGGTGAGGCTGCCGGGGAGCGCCGAGCCCATCCTTGACCTGGGGAGCTTAAACTGCACCCTCAGCTTGTGGCTGACCGGGGTGCTGGGTCACCTGGTGCTGGTGGCGGTGGCCATGGCGGCCAGCCTGATCCTGCGCCGGTCCGGCGGTGTTTCCGGGTAGAGAGTCGTGAGAGCCTTTTGCAAAATTCCGCAAGTAGGGGATGCGTAAGTCGGGGACGTTGTTGAATTACTGGAATAACTGGTAAAGAGCGTGTAGGGAACGTGATTGAATCAAAGCAATACAGCAGCGGCTGATCGAAGTAATTCCAGTAATTCAACAACGTCCCCAGCGCTGCACGACGAATTTTGCAAAAGGCTCATGAGCATATTGTTTTAGAATCGTCCGACAATACCGTGTTCCAGGAGGGATACCCATGGCTCAAGCAAACATCGACTACCGCGACTGTGATCGGCAGGTCTGGGAGGAGGAACTGGAGGACTTCGTTCCTTCCCGAATCCTGGACGCCCACATCCATTGCTTCTGGCGCTCCGCCGTCACCGGAGTGGATCCGGATTCGCTCAAGAAGGAGGACAACGACCTGGAGACCTTGAATCAGTGGGCCGAGGTCCTCTACCCGGGCCGGCGCATGCAGTACCTCATCCTGGGACACCCCTTCCCGGGAACCGACGTGGCCAAACACGTGGAGTTGAATCGCAGCGAGATCGACGGGGTGCCGGGTGTGCGTCACAACCGCCTGGTGACCCCCTCCTGCAAGCTGGAGGATATCGAGCGGGACCTGAAGCACCCCCAGTTCGTCGGCCTGAAGCCCTACCGCACCCACTCGGTCACCGGGGACATCGCCCAGTGCCGCATCCATGAGTTTCTGCCCCACGAGCAGATGGAGTTCGCCAACCACCACGGCTTGTGGGTGACCATGCACCTTTCCCGATTTCACGGCTGCGCCGACCAACTCAACCTGCAGGACCTGGAGGAGTACACCACCAAACGCTATCCCAACCTCAAGTGGATGCTGGCCCACTGCGCCCGCAGCTTCACCTACTGGCCCATGCAAGAGGCGGTGGAACGGCTCAGGGACATGCCCAACATCCACTACGACACTTCGGCGGTGACGGACCCCCGGCCCTACATCTCCCTGCTCACCAAAGAGGACACACGACGTATTTTCTGGGGCTCGGATGGGGTGGGGGCGGCGTTCTTTCACGGCCACTACGCTGCCTTGGGGCGAGCCTGGGAGCACTACGATGCCGACCGGGGCGACCTTCAGTTTCCCCACTGCGACGGCCGGCCCATCCTGGCGGTCTATGAACAGCTTCTCTCCATGAAGTTCGCCGCCGAAATCGCCGGCCTTTCCAAGGACCAGGTCGAGGGCCTCTTCTGGAGGAACGCGGCCACGGCCCTGGGAATCGGCGAAGAGGAAGGGGCGAGCAACGACTAGCGAGGCTGTGGCGTACAACAGCTCTGTGTTAGACTGAGAACAAGAAGGCAGAGAAAACTTTGTTGATAACCTATGCATAATTGGCAGACTTCGAACTGTGTCTGCACGACCCGATTCATGGTAGGATTGTGTAGTGTAAGTGGTGGGTCAGTGCTGTGCGTTGTCTGCTTCACCTACATGGAAAGGACCTGGGGAACGCCAACTTAATAACATAGGATTGCTGCTTGTTCTAGCTGGAGTCACCCTACCCTGTAGAGCAAACCCGGGGCCTACGGATGGGCACCTAGAAGTGCTAAAAGCTAAGACGTGAATCTAATGCTGGGTCGACCTAATCTGTCCCATTATAGTTCACGATTTTGGCGGAAAGTTGCTGATCGCCAGAGCGTATGGCGCCGTCAGGATGGCCCTTGGCTAAAGCAAAGCGTTCAAAATCCACTTCTCGCGACCAGTCAAAATCCAATTTACGGCTCTCTGTCGTCAAGACAGTTCAGATCTATCAGACTGTCCGCGCGCTCATCTGGGGGGCTGTGATTGTTGGTTGCTTCTACGTTGGTGTAGCGTTGCCGGTCAAGTATTCGGCAGGCCAAGAAACCTCCGTAAGTTTCGTCGCTAAAGCGTTGTTGGACATTGAAGTACACATATGGCTCCCTTACTTGGTGGCTATAGCGTTGGCAGGTCTGTGGAAACGTGAACGATCCTTACGTAAGCGAACTATTCGGCGTGAACATAAGCGCGTCGAAGCGTTTGAGCAAAAAATAGATCCCAATAGAACATCCAGCGGATTCGAGGAGTAGCTAATGACAGAAACAATGCTGTTTCAGCTATTTCAATCGGTGCTGGCGATCGGTTTTGCGATTGCTCTTTACATGATTTTCTACAGACGCACGCGGGCTGACAGTTTCAGGGAGGATATGTTCGCAATCCGCGACGAAATGTTCGATTATCTATGGCAGAACAATCTTTCCTTTGAAACCCCTTCGTACATGCTGCTGAGGGACTCTCTGAACGGAGCAATTCGCGTGGGTGATCAACTCAATGTTCTAGTCTTCGTTCAAACTATAAGAAAGCTGGCGGCCCGTGGTGAGAGTGGCAGGTTGTCCGAGAGTATTAGCGAAGTCGAAGACCCAGTTCATCGAGCTTATTTTGAAAAGGTGGGAGAGCGAATTGCACTAAGGATTATGAAATATTTGTTCCTGGAAGGATTTGCAGGATTGTTGTTCAACCCCATTCTTGCTATCGCTGGATCACTTGAATATATCAGCAAACTTAAAGAGCGCTGGGCACTCCGGACAGCGCAGAAATGTACCTACGAGCTAGCGGCATTTGGTCGAAATGATTCACCGGAGGGTCGCGCTATGGGTAGGAGCGGCCTTCGGCTACGGCGAAGCTAGTGCCTCGTCTGAATGACCCATCCCCGACAATTTCCTCGCCGACTTCCCCGTCGACAAGACCTGTTGAACTTCGACTCGATCCGCACCGCGGATTATGTCGAAAACAATGGAGCGTCTTACGCGTCTCTGTTGCCGACCGACCTCCTACCAAATCACCGGCAGAAGCTGCTGCCGTTTCCCAATACAGATGTGGATGCCCAACGCTGATCCTGGGTGTAGCGTTAATGCCGGGTGGCGTCGTCGAACCGCGTTTCCTAATGGGGAGAGGACGCCATGCGAAACAATGAACTCAAGTCTTCAGTTCTCTCTAAACTCCGTGCGTTGCCACCCTTGGCCTTTCTCGTTCCTTTCGGGCTCTTCTGGGGCGGGTGTGCGCCGCAGCCGGAAACCCCCATCGATATCGGGTCCCGGCGCCAGCTCCTGGTGGACGACGCCCTGATCGAGCGAACCAGCGGGAGGTTCGAGCTTCGCCTGCACTCTCCGGTGGAACGGGAGGTGGTCTTCACCCACGACCGGCCCTGGGAGGGCGGTTATTCCGGATACAACACCCTGTTTCGGGACGGCGACCGCTACCGCATGGTCTACAGGGCGGCCTCCTGGCCGGGGATCGGCAAGCAACCGACCCTGTCGGTGTGCCTGGCCGAAAGCCCGGACGGAATCCACTGGGTGAGGCCGGAGCTGGGCCTGGTGGAGTTCCAGGGCTCCAAGAAGAACAACATCATCCTGTCCGGGGAAGTGGCCAACACCTTCGTTCCCTTCAAGGACACCAACCCCGCCGCCAAACCCGACGAGCGCTACAAGGCCCTGGCCGCCTTGAGCGATCCGCGCGGACTCTACGCCTTCGCCTCCCCCGACGGGGTCCGCTGGCGGAAGATGAGCGAGGCTCCGGTGATTACCCGGGGCAAGTTCGATTCCCAGAACGTGGCCTTCTGGGACGGTGAGCGACAGAGCTACCGGGCCTACTACCGGGAAATACGCGGTCCCAACGACGAGGTGCGCCCCAAGGGTCCTCAGTTGGGGCTCGATCCCAAGGGGCCGTCTCGGGACGTGATGACCTGCACCTCGCCGGATTTCCTCAACTGGAGCGAATCCCGCTGGCTTCAATACCCGGGGGCCCCCCGCGAACAGCTCTACCTCAACCAGGTCCGGCCCTATTACCGGGCTCCCCATCTGCTGGTGGGGTTCCCGGGGCGGTTCATGGCCGGACGCGAGATCGAAAAGGGGCTGCCGATCACCGAGCATCCCTCCTACCGCTACGGCTCCATCTCGGAGACCCTGTTCATGAGCAGCCGGGATGGCCTCTCCTTCAAGCGCTGGGGAGAAGCCTTCATCCGCCCCGGCCCCCGCAGGGAGCGCTGGATCTATCCTGCCTCCTTTCCCGCCTACGGGTTGCTGGTAACCCCGGCGGACACGGCCGACAGGCCGAACCAACTCTCGATCTATGTCAATGACGGAGGATATTGGACCGCCAGCGGGAAGGCCTCGCGGCTGCGACGCTACGCTACACCCTGCGGATCGATGGCTTCGTCTCGGCCCGGGCAGGGCTGAGCGGTGGGGAACTGGTGACCCGGCCGTTGGTTTTTCAGGGAACGGAACTCACCCTGAACTACGCCACCTCGGCGGCCGGCAGCCTGCAGGTGGAGATTCAGGATGCCGCCGGCCGGCCGGTACCGGGATTCAGTCTGGCCGAATCACCGGAGAGCTTCGGGGATCTGATCGACGGCCGGTTGGCCTGGAAAGGCGGCGCCGACTTGGGCCGGCTGGCGGGGATGCCCGTTCGGCTGCGGGTGGTGCTGAAGGATGCCGACCTCTATTCCTTCCGCTTCGGCGGCTCCCGCGATTGACGTCCTCAGCCAAGTCCGGCCGCCGCCCTGGTGGGCGGATCATCCGAGAGTGAAACAATCGGAAATCGATAATTCTTTTGCGACCCTGGTATCCCGCCGCGGTCCACCTCAACGCCTTAGCGGCCCTTCGTCGTTCTTCGTGGCCCTTCGTGGATAACTCTTTTTTCCTTTTGTTTCAGCCAAGTCCGTGGACCACACTGTCAAATTCTTGCCTGGTAGGTGTAGAGCCTGTGGTAGCGGCCCTGGCTGGCGATCAGTTGATCGTGGGTCCCCCGCTCCACGATCCTGCCGTTCTCGATGACCAGGATCTGGTCGGCCTTGCGAATGGTGCTCAAGCGGTGGGCGATGACCAGGGTGGTGCGCCCCCGGATCAACTCGTTCAGACTCTCCTGAATGAAGATCTCGCTCTCGGTATCCAGGTTGGAGGTGGCTTCGTCCAGGATCAGGATTCCAGGGTCCGCCAGCAGCGCCCGGGCAATGGCTACCCGCTGGCGCTGCCCACCTGAAAGCTTCACCCCGCGCTCCCCGATCAAGGTGTCCAGTCCGTCCTCCAGTCGGTCAGCAAACTCCTTGACGTGGGCCGCCTTCACCGCACTCAGCAGGTCGGCCTCGGAGGCAGCGGGCTGACCGAACAGAATGTTCTCCCGGATAGTCCCCTCGTACAGGAAGTCATCCTGCAGGACCACGCCCAACCGGGACCGATAGCTGTCCAGGGTCACCCGGGACAGGTCGATTCCATCCAGTTCCACCACGCCCGTGTTCGGCGTCAGGAAGCTTGCGGCCAACCCGGCAATGGTGGTCTTGCCGGAACCCGAGCTGCCCACCAGGGCGGTGACCGACCCCGGGGGAGCCTCGAAGGAGATGTCGCTGAGAACTTCGGTGCCCTCCTGGTAGGAGAAGTGGACCCCTTTGAAGACCAGGTGCCCCCTCACGTCCTCCAGCCGCTGGGTGCGAAGCGGGTTTTCGCTCTCCTTGGGGACGCTCATCAGCTCCTTGGTGCGGTCCAGGCCGGCGAAGGCCTCGGTGAATTGACTGCCGATATTCCCCATTTCAATCAGGGGAGCCACCAGAAACGCCAGGTAGGCAATGAAGGCCATCAGGTCGCCCTCGGTCATCTTGCCCTCGACCACCATCGAGCCCCCCATCCACATGATGCTTACCGCCGGCAACCCGATCAGCAGGGTGCCTGCGCTGGTGACCAGGCTGGTCGCCGTGAGGGTCTTCCTGACGTTGTCGAAGATCCGCTCCACGCCCTTCTTGAAGACCGCGACTTCCGACCGCTCGGCATTGAAGCCCTTGATCACCCGAATCCCTCCCAAAGATTCGGTCAGGCGGCCGGTGACGTCGGCATTGACCTTGGCCCGTTCCCGGAAAATCGGCCGCACGTAGCCGAAGGCCTTGAGGGAAATCAAGCCGAAGAGAGCCAGGGGCACGACCACGTAGAGGGTGAGCAAGGGGCTGGTGTCGAGCAGCAGGAAAAAGACCACCACCGAGGTCAGGATGCCGCCGAACAACTGGACTAATCCGGTTCCGATCAGATTGCGCACTCCCTCCACGTCCAGCATGATCCGGGAAACCAGCTCCCCCGACTTGGTGTTGTCGAAGTAGCGCACCGGCAGATGGATCACGTGCCTCTGGACATCCACCCGCAAGATGGAGATCAGGTGCTGGGCTTCCACGCTCAGCAGGCGGGTCAGCACGAAGGAGGTGACGGCTTGCACGCACAGGGCGGCTCCCACGCTGAGCAGCAGGATCTGGAGGAGCGCCGTGTCTCCCTTTCCAATGACATCGTCCATGAGGTACTTGGTGGATCCCGGCAGAATCAGGCGGGAAAAGCGATTGATAATGATCAGGATCACGCCGAGGATCACCAGCTTCCTGCGCGGCCAGATGATGTGTCGGACCACGTAGTCGAGCGAGGACAGGGAAAGTTTTCCGCGTTTCTTGCGCTGATGGCGTTGTTTCATGCCGGCTGCCTGAAGGCTGTTCCCGTCGACGGGAAAGTCGTTCCTGCTCGGTGAAGAAGGGACCCCACGGGAGCGGTTTCCCCGGCTTCCCGCGGACCCAGGGGAAACAGCCTGGAATTCCCAAGAGACATCTGCATTCTAGCATGGGGGCCGGGTTGGGTTAGGGGGCATACGCCATCGCACGCCGCTCCCCACCGCAGGGGCAACCCTTGTTGTTGCCCGGTTGTTCCCGTTCGCCCGACCATCCCCACACCGGGCGCCCCGCGGCGGAAACGGAAAAAGGCCGGCCAAACCTGCCCGATTCTCCTTGACAGCGGGCGGGGCTGGACTTAAGTTATGTCTTATCCGCAACCCTAGGGGAGATGACCATGAAACAACGGGCAGACATTCGAGTCGCCCGGCCGCACCTGCCGGGCCGCCGGGCTTTTCTGAAGGTTGGCGCACTCAGCTACATGGGGCTCAGCCTGAGCGACTATTTCCAGTTGTCCAGCCTGATGGCTGACACCAACCCAAAGGCCAAAGCCCAGTCCTGCATCATGATCTGGATGTTTGGGGGCCAGAGCCACCTGGACACCTGGGACGTCAAGGGCAACAGCGGGTTCAATCCCATCTCCACCAACGTGCCTGGCATCCAGATCTCGGAGATCCTTCCGAAGGTGGCCCGGCACATGGACAAGCTCTCGATCATCCGCTCCATGAAGAGCGAGTCCAACGCCCACTCGGAGGGCAGCTACTACACCATGACCGGCCATCTCCCCACCACCACCACGCGATTCCCCAGCGTGGGCTCGATCGTGGCCAGGGAGTTGGGTCAACGCAACGACATGCCGGCCTACGTGACCACCAGCCGCGGCCGCTTGAACTGCCGTAGCGCCGGGTTCATCTCCCCCATGTACGAACCGCTGACCCTGACTTCGTCGGATCGGATCAGAGACGGCAAGGAATTCAAGGTTGCCGATCTGACACTTCCGGGAGAGATCTCCGTGGAGGCCCTGCAGGCCCGGCACTCCTTTCTGAACCTGGTGGACGAGCGCTACCGCCAGATGGAGGCCGCCGCCAATTTCGGCCTGGTGGATGCCTTTGACGAACGGGCGCTGGACCTGATCACTTCTCCGACCGTCAGGAGAGCCTTCGACCTTTCGCTCGAATCCGCCCAGACCAAGGAAACCTATGGGACCGACCGGTTCGGGCAGGGAGTCCTGCTGGCCCGCCGACTGGTCGAGGCCGGCTGCCGGTTCGTGACCGTCGATGGCTGGAATCCTGCCGACGGGCACAACTGGGACACCCACTACAAGAACGACCACTACTTGAGGGATGTCCTGGTCCCCCCCCTGGACCGGTCACTCTCGGCGTTGATGGAAGATCTGGATCAGCGGGGCCTGCTCGAGTCCACCGTCGTTCTGGTGATGGGCGAGTTCGGCCGCACCCCCATTATCAACCCGGGGCGGGGCCGGGACCACTGGGCTCACTGCTGGTCGCTGGCGCTGGGAGGCGGCGGCATCAAGGGTGGACAGGTGGTGGGGGCCAGCGATGAGCGGGGCGCCTACGTGGCCGAGCGAATGGTCACCATCGGAGACCTCTTCGCCACTGTCTACAAGGCCCTGGGCATCGACCACACCAAGACCTACCTGGGTCCGGGGCGTCGGCCCATCTATATCGCCAACGCCATCGGCGACAAGCAGGGTCAGCCTCTCCACGAGCTGATCTGATCCGGAACCCTGAGCTGAAGCCGCAAAGGTCCGCCGATTCGAGACCACCGGACCTGCCGGGGCGCTGCCAGCGGCCCTCGCGGCTCAGCGGGCAGCCAGTCGCTACAATCCCTGATCCCCGGTTTCCTCAACTGACGGTAGTCTCCTTGCCCATCTCTGTCCGCCCCCTCCGTTTGTCCGCGTTCTTCCCGGCCTGTCGTCGCGCTCCCTGTTTGCTGGTCGGCTTGGCCGCGACCTTGCTGCTGGGGGTCGCCTGCTCGGGCCCTGCCGAGGAGACGCCGGCGCCCGATCCCACCCGGCCGGCAGCCGCAGGGCCGGCTCAGCGCTCCAAGCCCCGTCCGAATATCGCCGCCGTCGTCACCACCTTCTTCCCCAACAGCCACGCCGGCGTGATCGTGGACAAGTTCCTGCGGGGATTTCCCACCGACGACGGTGTGGTTCCTCCCCGGACCACCATCGCCTCGCTCTATATCGACCAGGTTCACCAGCGGGACGTAGGACGCCAGTTGGCCCACGAGTTCGACATACCCGTCTACGAAAGCATCCGGGCGGCGCTGACGCTGGGAGGCGACAAGCTGGCGGTGGACGGAGTCCTGCTGATCGGGGAGCACGGGGACTACCCCGTGTCCAGGCTGGGACAGGAGATGTTGCCGCGCCGCTACTTCTTCGAGCAGATCGCGGGGGTCATCGGAGAAGGGGACAGGCCGGTGCCCGTTTTCAATGACAAGCACCTCTCCTACCGCTGGGAGGACGCCCGGTGGATGTACGAAACGGCCCGGGAGATGGAGATACCCCTGTGGGCCGGCTCGGCCCTGCCGGTGGTCTGGCGCCGGCCCAACTGGGAACATTCCCTGCGCCGGAAGATCGATCGGGCGCTGGTCATCGGATTCCACATGGTGGAGCGGTACGGCTTTCACGCTTTGGAAGTGCTGCAGAGCCAGGTGGAGCGGCGAAAGGGGGGCGAGACGGGCGTCCGTTCGGTGCAGTGCCTGTCGGGTGAAGAGGTATGGCGGGCCGGCCACGCAGGCAAATGGTCCATGTCCCTGGCCAATGCGGCCTTGAGCAGCATCGAAGACGGCCCGTCCAGGCTGGATCCGGACAAGGTGGATTTTCCACACGTGTTCCTGGTGGAGTACGTGGACGGACTGCAGGCGGCCGTGCTCATGCTGGGCGACAATGGCTATGTCCGCAAGTTTGCCTACGCCCAGCAGCGTGGGGCCGGCATCGACGCCCTGGAATACCACACCCAGAGCGGCCCCACCCACGCCGCCTTTGGTTATCTGGGTCTCAATATCGAGGATTTTCTGATCTCCGGCCGGCCGCCCAGCCCGGTCGAGCGGACCTATCTGACCACGGGTATCCTGGAAGCCGCCATGATCTCCCGGAGCCAGGGCGGGCGCAGGATCCGCACCCCCCACCTGGAAGCGATTGCCTACCAGCCGGGAGGCAAGGTGCGCAGGCCCGCCGGGCCGCGGCCCTCGGGGGCCAGCGCCGGCGACTGGATCACCCTGGTCCCCGGAGCCACCCCGGCTGCAGCCTCCATCCCCATCGGACGCGACGGCACGGTGCGTGGGCCTCGACCGGCCAAACTTTCCTTCGAACGGTGACCTCCCTGACTTGAAACAAACCGGTTTCGCGCTGCATGCGACCGGGCAAAAAGAGTTATCCACGAAGGCACACGAAGGACCACGACGACACACGAAGCAAGACGCCGAGGAGAACCGGAACCTTATTCCAACATTCAGACGGTTTACAGAGCATCCATTAGACGATACAATGACCGACAAATGGACGGTGACAAGTTACTGTTCCCCCGTTTGCTGTCTCCAGTCATCCGAGAAGCGTTAGCCGATACGCCGGTGGTCTGCGTGCTTGGGCCTCGGCAAACGGGCAAGACCACGCTTGTTCAGCAATTGGCACCGGACCGCGCTTATTTCAGCCTGGACGAGACTAACTACTACCGAACGGCGGTCGAGGATCCTGAGGGTTTTATCGCAAGCCTGCCCGATACCGTAACCCTGGACGAGGTCCAAAGGGCTCCGGCGCTGCTTCCCGCCATCAAACGCGCCGTGGACCGGGATCGTCGCCCGGGCCGTTTTCTGCTGACTGGATCGGCCAATCTCCTGTTTGTGCCGAAAGTCACCGAATCTCTGGCGGGACGCATGGAGATTGTACAGTTACAACCGCTCACGGAAGCGGAGAAGGAACGCAAACCTGGCCGGTTCCTGAGCGTTCTGCTGGAAGGTTCCCTCAAGTCCAACATCAGCGGCCGAATCGGTGGGGCCGAACCGGGGCTCGCTGAAAGGCTGGTGGCGGGCGGCTATCCCGAACCCCTCGGGCGCACTCCCCACCGGGCCCGGCAATGGCACCGGCAATATCTGCGTGGCATCGTCGAGCGTGACGTTCGGGACGTTGCAAGGGTGAAAGATGTTCATGAACTGGCCCGCCTTCTGGAATTGCTTGCCTTGCGGAGCGCGCAGTTGTTGAACGCAAGCGGTCTTGCAAACGACCTCGGCTTACATCGGGATACCGTCGCCCACTACCTCGCCGTGCTTGAACGGCTCTTCCTGGTTAGACGACTGCCCGCCTGGCACCGCAGCACCACCAAACGGCTTGTCAAATCGCCCAAGGCGCACTTGCTCGACAGCGGACTCGCGGCGGTTCTCGCCGACCTGACGTGTGCCGACTGGCTTGGCCGGCGGGATCGCATGGGGTATCTGCTGGAGTCGTTCGTGGTGCAGCAGTTGATCGCCCAGGCGGCCTGGACGGATGCGGACCTGCGTTTCTGGCATTACCGTGATAAGGATCAGGTCGAGGTCGACATCGTCATGGCACGGGGCCGGAAGGTCTGGGGTGTCGAAGTCAAGGCTGCGGCGTCGTTGACGCGCCGGGATGGGCAAGGGCTGGCGCGGCTGGCAGATCGCTGCGGCAAGGATTTCGAGCGCGGTATCCTGCTCTATGCCGGACTGGATCGTTTGCCCTTGGGCGACAAACGCATGCTCGCCGTGCCGCTGAACGAACTGTGGACGCGATAGGCGGCAAATGCACCCCTCTATGCAAAGATACTGAGGTAAATGGTGACCTCCCTTGCCTGAGAACGTCCTGACCACGCCCGACCTGATCGTTTTCTTTGGATCTCTTGTGGTTGTCATGGCCATCGGCCTATGGGCCAGCCGCAGAGAGGAGACCTCGGAGGACTTCTTTCTGGCCGGCCGCAGCACCCCATGGTGGGGGGTGGCCGGCTCGATCTTCGGCAGCAACGTCAGCGCCAACCACATGGTGGGCATGATGGGGATCGGGTTCAGCGTGGGGTTCGCACAGGCCCACTTCGAGCTCGGGGCCATCGTGGGGCTGATGCTGCTCTGCTACGGTTTCCTGCCCGTCTTCCGGCGCCTGAAGGTCTACACCCTCTCCCACTACCTGGGAGCCCGCTATGACGAGCGCAGCCGCCTCTCCTATTCGCTCATCATGGTGGTTCTGATGGCCGTCATCCAGATGGTGCCGGCGCTCTACATCGGCTCGCGTTCGGTCTGCGTCCTGCTGGGCGGCGACGCCGTCAACCGGGTGGCGGTGACCGCGAGCGCGGAAGACCGCGGATCCGCCAGTTCAGCCCTCCCCGCCGAAGGAGAAGAGTCCCCCGCCGACCGGGTACAGTCCCCGCCCGGTCGGGCCAAGCTCAATGTGAACCCCTTCTACTACGCCTTCTTCGTGATCGCTCTGGCGGCGGTCTCGGCCAGCTACACCATCTGGGGCGGGCTGAAAGCCGTCATCTGGACCGACGTGATCCAGTCGGTCCTGCTGCTGGGGGCAGGGATCCTGCTGGCCGTTCTGACCTTCGGCCAGATTGGCGGCTGGGACGCCATGATGGTGCTGGACCGGCAAGGGGCCGACAAGATGCACCTCTACCTGCCCGCCAGCCACCCCGAGCTGCCCTGGACGGGCGTCCTGACCGGGCTGATGGCCCTGCATTGCTTCTATTGGGCAATCAACCAGTTCATCGTGCAGCGAGCCCTGAGCGCCCGCAGCGACCTGGAGGCGCGCTGGGGAATCATCGCGGCCGGGTTCCTGAAGATGCTGATCCCCTTCTTCGCCATCGGAACCGGCGTGGCTGCCTTCTACCTGTTTCAGACCCAGCTGCCGGACCGCACCATCGCCCCCGATACGGCCTTCACCGAGCTGGTCAAGCTGGTGATCCCGCTGGGCACCGGAGTGGTCGGCCTGATTATGGCCGGAGTCATCGGGGCCATTCTCTCCTCTATCGACTCCATGATGAATTCCGCCGCCACCCTGGTGGCGGTGGACGTCTACAAGCGGCACCTGAACCCCAACGCCGATGAGCGCCGAATGATCCTGGTGGGCCGGCTCTGTATCCTCTTCTTCGTGGTGTTGGCGGCGCTGCTGGCCATCTTCGTGCTCGATCCCAACTCGGAAGAAAACTTCTTCCTCCAGATCGTGCAGTACGGAAGCTACCTGATGCCCGGACTGCTGGTGGCCTTCCTGATGGGGATGTTCTGGAGGCGCAGCACGCCGGCGGCCGGGTTCGCCACCATCCTGGGCGGGATCTTCTATTCCTGGCTGGTGGAGTTTGCCTACAACAGCTACCACTTGACCCACTCGGGCGTCTCGCACACTTTCGGATCGGAGCTCAACTTCTTTCACCGGGTGGTGCTGGTGATTCTCCTGTGCGCCGCCACCCAGGTCCTGGTCAGTTGGACCACCAGGCGCGACCCCGACAAGGAAAAGCTGGTGTGGACCGACCTCACCGGCCATTCATCCCGGGATCTCTCCCGAATCGGCGTCGGCCTGCTGGTCTCCATTGCCTGGTTTGCGCTGCTCGGCTGGTGGGTTTACCGGGAGACGCTGAGCCCCTTTGCAGCGGCCCTGCTGGGAGCCGCCTGGACCCTGGCGCTCTTCTGGGTGGGCATGGGGAAAGGGAAGGGAACCCCGGGTGGAGTCCAGGCTCTGGTGGGAAGGCTGCGGGACGACCGCTTCTGGGCCGGAGTCCTCTGCGCCTCTGCCGTCTTTCTGATGTACGTCTTCTTCTGAGTCGTCCGAGTGACGACAGGCTTGCGTATCCCACCGGGCAGCCGGGGACGCAACAACCCAGTGCTCACAGGCTGGGCAGTATTTTGGCGCGGCTACGCTGCTTTCCCGCAAGAAACGGCAGGACAGGAGGACAGGATTATTGGGAAAGATCAGCCCCGGGCGAAAGCCCGGTACGTGTTAAGCACCCATCTGAATTGTTTTTGGATCTCCGAGCACGTTGTCAATTCGCCACCTACGCGACTGCAGGGCTGAGGGATCCAAACGCTCCGGGGGGCCAGCCCCAGGGGGTCGGATCGAGCCGCGAAGCGGCGGCAGCGCTTAGCCGTGGGCGTAAGCCCATGGAATCGAGCAACCCTATCCTCCGAGCCGCGTAGGCGGCGGCAGCAACCATCCCAGGTGTTTGAACTCGGATAAGCCAAGGCGAGCGGGCTGGCAGTTTGTACGCGGAAAACTGCCCAGCAATTTGCGGCAAGAGGCCAAGATCAAACTCATTCCCGCCCGAAATCAGCTCTTCAGCCTCAAATACGTCTCCAGCCACTGGGCCATTCTCCGAAAGGCCTGGGGCGGCAAGGTGTGCCCCTTGCCGTGATTGTAGATCCCCAAGCGGGCCGGTGAGCCATACAGCCGGTAGACCTTCAAGGCCTCTTCGATGAAGGGCCAACTGCGATCGCCGTCGGCCGCGTGGCGTCCCGATTCTCCGGCCAGCAACAGGAAGGAGCGGGGCGCGGTCAGAGCCAGGAGCTGGTGGTGGTTCAGCCTGAAATCGGGGCTGCGGATGGCGGGACCCAGGAACCAGGGATCGTGCCAGTTGGTGAAACTGAAGTCCAGGCCCGCTTCGCTGGCGACCGTCGCCTTCACTCTCTCATCGAAGGCGGCCAGGTAGAGCGACTCGATGGCCCCCAGGGAATGGCCGGCCGCGCCGATTCGGGAGGGATCCACCTGGGGCAGGCTGGCCAGCAGATCTACCCCGCGCATGGCGTCCCAAAGCATCTTGTGCATGCAGAGGGTCTCCGGGTGCCGTTGCTTGAAGCGGGCCATGGCCTCCAGGAAGTTGCCCGCATCCTGCCACAGGAAGCAGCGTGGGCAAAAGGCCACCAGGCCGCGGCGAGCCAGCTTCAATCCGACCTGCTGCTCCTCGGGGCCGTTGACCCCCGCTACCAGGTCGATGGTGAGACTGCTGGTTTGGTGCAGCACCACCACCCCCGCCCGCCGGTCCCGCCCCGAGGCCGCCGCCGGCGCCAGCAGGTAACCCTCCACCCGAACCCCGGCCTCGGCGTTGTAGCGAACCAGTTGCCGCACCAGGGCTCCGTCCAGCTCCTCCTCCTGCAGAACCTCCATCTCGAGCGGAGGCCTCTCGGCGGGCATTGGCCCCAGAAACCGCATCCAGTCCCGCCGGATCCTCCGGCGTTCGGATTCCCACTGAGCCCGGGAGCGGATGGGGGCTCCCCCCGGACCGACCAGCAGGGGAGGCAATTCGGGAGCCTCCGGCGGCAGCCTGGTGGGCGGAGTTTGCACCTCATCCAGCCACGCCACCTCCCCGTTCCACGCGCGGCCCGGCTTGGACGCCCAGGCCAGTCCGGCCAGGACCGCCGGCGCGGCCGCCACAAACCCCCGCCGTGAAACGCCGCGGGCCAATTCAGTAACCCTCATGGTTGGATCTCTCCCGCCACTGAAAACGTAATGCAGGCCTCAAGATCGCTCCCCTTTGAGTGGAACCCGCGGATGACCCCCTCCCGGGAGCGCGGGCGTCCCGCCCGCACAAGGCCTGCCACAGCTACGCCGGTCTCGCCCACTTCGATACACCGGGGACGGCGCCGTTCCCGAACTGTTGTGTAGAAGAGGAGCCGTTCTCGTGACCCAGAAACATCTGCCGAGTTCCTAACCCTCTCATAGGGGCACCGCCATCGCCGGGTCGCCAGGCAACAAGTCCCGAACGAGTGGCGATGGGTCCTCTTGCAGGCAGAGTGGGAGGACTGCGGAGGCATCCCAGAAGATCATCGTGAATCTGCACCAATGCTCCCACATGGTTACTGACCTATACAGTCAGATAGAAATGGTCCCCAAGTCAAGTAGAAGCCTGTTCACCCCTGTGCTGGAACCCTCTGGCTCGACTCAACACCGTCAGTTGAAAAGAAGCAGAGTTTATCTATACTTGATCATGCGTATTCGAGCACATTTTGCACAAGAACAACACGTGGCAGCTTACTCCCCACCCCGCCGTTACCTCCTTTGTATAGCACTACTTCTCACCGTGGCTTGCGGTCAACCCAAAACCTCCAGCCGACCGGCCGATCCAGCCTCGGGCGCTCCGTCCGGACTTGCCGATCGGCTGACGGCAAGGGGCGCGGAGGTTCAGGCGGACGGGGAAGGCCACATCACCCTGCTCAACCTCTACTGGACCGATCTGACCGACGACGACCTCACCCTCCTGGATGGCCTGGACCGGCTTCGGACGCTGATTATGCCGGTCCGGGCCACCACCGAAGGGCTTCGCCACCTGAAGGGCCTCACCGCTCTGGCCGAGCTCTACCCGCCCAACGAAATCGCCGATGAAGGCCTGGCCGGCCTGCGGCACCTGCCCAATCTCGAGGAACTGTTCCTCTACGGATCGAAAATCACCGACGCCGGGCTGGTGCATTTCAAGCCGCTCGAACAGCTCGAATTCCTGGGCATTCAGCATACCCGGGTGACCGGTTCCGGACTGATCCACCTGCAGAGCCTGGCCAATCTGGCTTGGCTCGACCTCTCCTACACCCAAATCGGCGACCCGGAACTGAAGCAGCTGGAGAAACTCTCCCAGCTCAAAGCCGTGGGTCTCTACGGCACCCGCGTATCCCCGGACGGCATCCGCCGAATCCAGGCGGCACTGCCTGACTGCACGGTGCTCTACCGCTGAACCGGTCCCTTTCCGACAATCGAGTCGCGGGGAGTAATCTCGAGAGCGACTCCGCTTCTCCAATGGCAACCGCGCTTCCGATTGAACTGGACGAACGTTAGTCATTCAAGTAACATTATTGTTGCTTATTCTATCTTAGAAATGCGATATGCAACAATATATTGCCCGTCCCGATCTGCGTGCCGACATTGTCAGCGGACTATCCCAAGTGCCGGTAGTGGCCTTGCTGGGCGCCAGACAGGTAGGCAAGACTACTCTGGCCCAGCAAGCGGCGTCCGAGTGGCCGGGACCATCGACCTTACTGGATCTGGAGGTCGCCGCCGTGAGGCAAGCATTGTCTGCGACTCCCGAGAGACTGCTTCGCCAAAGCGAAGGGCTGGTCGTTCTGGACGAGGTGCAGCGCATGCCGGCACTGTTCGAGGTCCTGCGACCGATCTGCGACGACCGCAACCGGAAAGCGGTCTTTCTGCTCGCGGGCAGCGCTTCCTGGGACTTGATCCAGGGGATTTCCGAGACTCTGGCGGGGAGAATCCTCTTCGTGGACGTGGGCGGCTTTTCGCTTGCCGAAGTGGGCCGGCAGAACCAGGATCGTCTCTGGATGCGGGGCGGCTTTCCGCGAGCTTGGCTGGCTCGCTCGGCGGCGGAATGGACCCGTTGGATGGAGTCGTTTACCCGCACTTTTCTGGAAAGGGACATCCCGGGACTGGGTTCGAGAGTATCTCCTGAAGCCTTGGGGCGCTTCTGGAGGATGCTGGCCCATTTTCACGGGCAAGTCTGGAACGCAACCGAGCTGGGGCGGTCGATGGACGTGAGCGCGACCGCGGTGAACCACTACCGGGATCTGCTGGCGGGCACCTTCATGATCCGGGTGCTCCCGCCCTGGAGGGAAAGTCTGGGCAAGCGCCTTCTCAAATCGCCCAAGGTCTACCTGCGCGACAGCGGGATCCTGCACTTCCTGCTGGGGCTGGAAGAGACGCAGGAACTGCCGCTGCATCCACGCTACGGCGCCAGTTGGGAGGGATTCGCCCTGGAGCAGACGCTACTGGCCCACGGCGAGCGCGAAGCCTACTATTACGGCACCCGACGTGGCGCAGAGTTGGATCTCATGCTGAAACGGCGAGGCCGCCGCTGGGGCTTCGAGTTCAAGTGCACCGATGCCCCGCGCACGACAAGATCCATGCACATCGTCATTGAAGACCTTGGATTGGAGCGCCTGTGGGTAGTCTACCCCGGGGACCGGGAGTATCCCTTGACCGAGACCATCACCGCCCTGCCCCTCAAGAACGTCCGCGACCTCGAACTGCGGCCGGTTCAATGACGGGATCGGGGAACGCTGAGTTACGGAGAGCGAGGCATGAGCCGCAAAGGGGATAGGGCAACTACTATCCAAGAAAGCAGAACCATTCCTTTTTCTATTCGCAGCTCCTCAATTCGAGCAATTCCGCACTCCCAACCGCAGCCTGAATTCTGGGTGGGCTCCCCAAGCCACCCCCTGCCTCAACTCCGCAGGTAGTGCGATTCCCTCGGGGCCTGGTAGCGGACTCCCAGGTGGGGTGTCTCCAGCTTTTTCCCGCCCTGGCCCAGGGAGTGAACTCCGGCTGTCACCAGGCCGGAGGTCAGCAGCGTACGTTCGGCGGGGTAGGGAGCCTTCCCCGTCAGGACCATCTCCTCCACCTTGTGCATCAGGGCCGCGGTGTAGACCACGTTGGGGGTGGGCGGAAGGTAGAACAGGGTGGAGAGGGGCTCGGAGCGGCCCTTGAGCTTGGCGGCGAAGGTGAAGTCGTCCACCAGGCCGTTCATCAGCATCATGGTGGCCTTCACGCCGTCGGCGTGTTGGTAGCGGTAGACCACCGGCTCCTTGACCCATTGCCGGATCTGCTCCCGGCTGGGGTAGCGATGGTTCATGGTCTCGGCCTGGGTGAGGGTCAGGCTGCGGCAGAGGCAGGTGGAAAAGAGCTGCGGGTCCCAGCCGCCGGCATCAAAGGAGCCCTTCCCCATGGCTTCCCAGACCGGCTCTCCGCGCATGGCCTGGAGCCAGTCCACCCCGGTTTCGCCACCCCGGCGGCGTTCCACCATGCATTGAATCGTTTCCAGAGCGTGAAAGTCGTAGCTGTCCACCCCGCCGATGGCCACACACATGACTTCCTCGATCTCGGCTCCATAGGGCATGTCGATGGAGGGCATCCTCCAGGTGACCGGCAGCGAGGACCCGGCCAGCAGCGGGAACCCCATGGCATGGGCCGTATCCACCATCTCCTTGGACCACTCCCACTTCCAGGACAGGTGCTTGTCGTTGAAGACGGGGACGCTTCGACCGTCCTGCTTGAAGACCTCCACGATCTCCTTGAAGAATTCGTAGCGGGGATAGAGCGTCTGCCCCAGTTCGTTGACCGGGTACTTCCCGTGCTCGCCGACCAGGAGCACCGCGTCCACGTCCAGCTTGTCCCCGCCGCAGCGCAGCGCTTCGGCGATGGTGGGGTAGAGGGGGAATCCGAACTCCTGCGAGCGGGCGCGGCTCAGGTCATTCTCCGGAAACTGGTCCATGTAGGTCGATACCAGCTCAAGGGGGGACCGGTGCCATCGTCCCTCCACGGGATATCCCACCAGGAAGCGCTCGCCCATGTGCCAGGCGTGGGACGGGTACCGCCATTCGGTGGTCACCATGGCCAGCCGCCTGGGCTTGGCGGCCTCTCCCCAGAGCAAGGGGGGAATCGCCAGGCTGCTCCCCAGGGCGCCGATAAAGGTGCGTCGATCGATCATGAGCTCTCTCCTTCGCGTAGAAGTTCAATCAGACAACCCCCCCCAGGTTTCTAGGGGCTGCTGAAGCTGAGCAGGGTGGCGGCTTCCATGGCTTCCCAGTCCACCTCCACACCCAGACCCGGACCGGCGGGGGCTGACACCATCCCGTCCGGTCCGGTCCGGATCACATCCTTCATTCCGTACTCGTAGGGTTGGTAGGGAACGGCCTGCTCGAAATAGGTGCACAGGTCGAAACCCAGCATCAAATGAAGGTTGGCCGCCGACACCAGCGTGTTCCCCCACGACATCACCTCGCACTTCATGCCGGCGGCCTCCACCAGCCCCATGGCCTTGCGGGCCGGCGTCAAGCCGCTGCAGACGGTGACGTCGGTCCGGGCCCGGCTCCAGGCCTCCCTGCGCAGGGCCTCCTGAAAGGCGGGCAGATCCTGGACCCAGTTCCCCGACGGTACGATAGGAATTTCCACCCGGCGGGTCAGCCTGCGATAGCCGTCCAGGTCGTAGTCCATCAGCGGAGCCTCGAACCAGCTAAACTCCAGGGCTTCCAACTCCCAGGCCACCCGCAGCGCGCTGTCCCAGTCGTAGTTGTTCTCCACGTCCAGCATCAGGGCCAGCCGGTCCGGAGCATGTTTCCCACGGACGGCCCGAGCCAGCTCCAGGTCCCTGTCGGGCACGCACCAGCAGTGGAACTTGACGGCCCCGAACCCCTGCTCCAGCAGTTGGTCCACGAAGTCCAGGTAGGCGGAAACGTCCTCCAGCATGGGGGTGCTGGCATAGGAGGGAATCTGCCGGCGGGCCCCGCCCAGAAGCTGGTAGATGGGCAGATTGGAAGCTTTGCCCAGCAGGTCCCAGAGCGCGATATCCACCACCGCCAGGGCTCCGGGGGCCAGGGGAAAGACCCGAGACCACAGGCTTCGCCACAACGCCTCCCGTTCCAGGGGGTCACAGCCGATCAGAGCCGGAACCAGGTGGCGGAGCGTCTCGGCCGTGTAACGGTCGTGAGCGTAGGAGGTGTAGTTGGACACTCCGGCCACGCCTTCGACGCCATCGTCGGTGAAAATGCGCACCACCGTGTTGGTCATGTACTGTTCCGGAAGGTCGTGGGACCAGGTGAAGCGCTGCGCCTGGGGACCGACCACCCGGACCTCTACCCGGTCAATTCGCATGGAACTGGTTCCTTTCCGTCTTTCAGCCTCGGCTCACAGGGTGTCGCAAGAACACGGTCCCGACATTCTACCGCTTCCCTTGGGTTTGCGCCCATGGCTATATGGGGACGGGGCGTGCGCGGAAGTCCCCCGAAAGCCCGCAGCACTCGCGGTTCCACTTGACCTATAATGAATAGCCACCGAACAAACCTGTGCGCAAGGAGGGTCTCGCTCCCTTCAGGGACTTGAACGGGCAAGACCGGGGATGGGACCGGGGTTCTTTTCCGGTGGCGGGGCATTGGCCATGAGCACCATGGACCGCAGGGAGTTTCTGTTAGCGGCCGGAACGCTGGCGGGCTTGGCGGCTTGCAGCCGTTCGCCCGGCACCGCCATCATCGATTTCCACCAGCACACCCACTACGTGGGGCGCAGCGACGCCGACCTGGTGGCCCACCAGCGGAAGCTCGGCGTGGCCAGGACGGTGCTGCTCCCGGCAGGCTCCCGCTACGGCCTGGCGGCCGATGCCTGGGGCAACGATTCGGTGGTGAACCTGGCGAGGCAGTATCCCGACGAGTTCGTCTACTTCGCCAACGAACTGCCCGATCTTCCGGAGACCCGCGCAGTCCTGGAAAAGTACCTCAAGATGGGCGCCCGGGGGATTGGCGAACAGAAGTTCGAGGTGGAGTGCGACTCCAGGGAGATGCAACTGGTCTATTCCATTGCCCGGGAGTTCGATGTCCCGGTGTTGCTGCATTTCCAGCACGAGACCTACAACGCGGGGTTTGAGCGCTTTCACAAGATGCTGGAAAAGTTTCCCAAGGTGAACTTCATCGGCCATGCCCAAGGCTGGTGGGGCAACATCGACCTGAACCACGACCAGGAGACCCTCTATCCCAGGACGCCGGTCACCCGGGGCGGCATCAGCGATCGGCTGCTTTCCGACTATCCCAACATGTATGGGGACCTCTCGGCCAATTCCGGGCTGAACTCGCTGCTGCGGGACGAGGACCATGCCCGCGGCTTCCTCGACCGCCACCAGGACCGGCTGCTGTGGGCCAGCGACTGCCCCGACACCATGGGCGAGGGAGACGGATGCATCGGATTCAAGGGGCTGGCGGCCGTGCGGCGGCTGGCGCCCAACCCGGGCGCGGTGCGCAAGATCCTCTATGAAAACGCGGCGCATCTTCTAAAGCTCTCCTGACGACCGGCCGGATCCTCCGGCTACCCGGATTGCTTCTCGTATGGGCAAAGCTCGATTTAGGCGCTGTGCGCCAAGAGAAACCGATAAAATAATTTGAAGTCATCATCTGATAAGGGCCGATTCATTGTCTGGATCTAATCGCGCGGAAGACTGGTTGGCCCAGGCCCGCCGTGACTTGGAACAAGCCGAAGATTCCCATCAGGCGGATCGGCACGAGTGGGCCTGTTTCGCCGCTCAGCAGGCTGCGGAAAAGGCAGTCAAGGCCTTGCACCTGGCATCCGGCCAGGAGGCATGGGGACATGTGGTCGCACGTCTGCTGCGAGAACTGCCTGAACGGTTCGAGGCAGGCGACGAGTTGGTCGACAAGGGCCGCGTTCTGGACAGCTTCTACATTCCGGCCAGGTATCCCAACAGTCACTCAGAGGGGGCGCCCTTTCATCACTACGGCAGGTTGCAGAGCACTGAGGCCATCGGCTATGCCCGTGAAATCATCGGCTTCGTCACTGATCAAATGGCCCGATAGATCGGTTGTGGATCAAGCGGTGCGTGCCTGGGCAAGGCAAACCGCCGAGCGCCGCGAAGAGGTCTTGCGTATCGGGTACTTCGGCTCCTACGCTCGGGGAGATTGGGGCGTGGGCAGCGACGTGGATGTGCTGGTGCTGGTCCGTCGATCCTCGACCCCGTTTGAACGGCGGGCGAGTCAATGGCCCGCGGACGAACTGCCCGTGCCTGCCGATGTGTTGGTCTACACAACGCCGGAGTGGGAAGCTCTGGATCCGAAGGGAAGATGGCGCCGGACGCTGGCTGCCGAAGTCGTTTGGGTGTATGAGCGGTGAGGCCCACGAACGGCCAATGGTCTCAACCGGGCGCTTACTTCAAGGGTTTGTGAAGCTCTCCTGAAGACCAGGTGACGCCGCCGGAACCCACCTGCCCCTGACCCGCTACCACCCGTATTGTTTGCCGGCGTCGATCCCATGAAGCCTTCCATGAATTTGCCGACCCGCGGCGGACACCCTCGGAAGTCGATCTGGATCCTGGGTGTGTTCCTGCTGCTCCTGCCGGGCTGTGCCCGCCACCAGGATGCGGCGCCCCGTTCCCCCCGGGAGTCGCTGCAAAGCATGCAGGTTCATCCCGACTTCCGGGTGGAGCTGTTTGCCTCCGAGCCGGACGTGGTGGACCCGGTCGAGATGGCCTTCGACGCCAGGGGACGCATCTTTGTGGCTGAAATGCTGGATCTTCCCTACGATCCGGAACCCGGTCAACAGCCCCGAAGCCGCATCCGCCTGCTGGAGGACAGCGACAGAGACGGCCGCCCGGACCGGTCCCGCATTTTCGCCGACGGCTTGCAGCAGGTCACCAGCGTGCTCCCCTGGAAGGGCGGCCTGCTGGTCACGGCCGCCCCCGACATCATCTACCTCGAAGACACCACCGGAGACGGCCGGGCCGACCGGCGCGAGGTCCTCTTCAGCGGTTTCGCCCTGGTCGACCCCGAGGCCCGCATCACCAACCTTCGCTTTGCGGTGGACAACTGGATCTATGCCTCCAACAACGGCCGCACGGGAGAGATCACCTTCAGCCGCCGGCCCGACGCGCCCCCGATCTCGGTCCAGGGGGCGGACTTTCGCTTTCGCCTGGACCGGAACCTCTTCGAGCCCTCTTCCGGCCCGGGTCAGTTCGGCATCGCCATGGACGACTGGGGAAACCGATTCATCACCTCCAACACCACCCATGTTCGCCACGTGGTGTTTCCCTGGCGCTACCTGCGGCGCAACCCCTTCCTGGTGGCCGGAAAGCCGGCTCTGGACATCTCCGACCACGGCCGGCCGCTGGTTCGCATCTTCCCCCTGACCCGACCCCAGCGCTGGCGCCGGGTGCGCACCCGCATGCGGCAGCAGCGCTACCAGGACAACAAGCTGGACCGGGTGGAGCACGCCGGGGGCTATTTCAGCGGGGCCGCCGGAGGCACCATCTACGGGGGCGACCTGTTCCCCGAGGCCTACCGTGGCAACCTCTTCACCGGCGACGTCAGCGCCAACCTGGTGCACCGGGACCTGATCCGGCCCGACGGTGTCAGCTACCTCGCCAGCCGCCCTCCCGGCGAGACCGACCGGGAGTTTCTGGCCTCGACCGACGTCTGGTTCCGACCCTGCAATTTCGCCAACGGCCCCGACGGGGCCCTCTACATGCTGGACATGTACCGCGAGTTCATCGAAACTCCCGAGTCGGTGCCGGAATTTCTCAAGGAGGACATCGACTTCTACAGCGGCGACCGCATGGGGAGGATCTACCGGATCGTGCCTCGAACGGCGCCGCCCCGGTCCGCAACCCCGGTGCAACTGTCAAGCCGGTCTTCCGAGCAGTTGGTCACCCATCTGGCTCATCCCAACATCTGGTGGCGCCTCACTGCTCACCGCCTGCTGGTGGAACGGCAGGACCGGGTGGTGGTTCCGCGGCTGGCGTCCATGGCTGCAGGCCATGTCTCTCCCCAGGCCCGGCTGCACGCGCTGAACCTCCTGGAGGGGCTTGCGGCGCTGGAGGCGACTCATTTGAAGGCAGCGCTGGAGGACGCACACCCCGAGGTGCGGGTGCATGCCGTGCGGCTGAGCGAGGCCTTTCCGGAGCTGGCAGGACGGCTGGCCCACATGGTGGACGACCCCTCGGCCCGGGTTCGCTTCCAGTTGGCCCTGAGCCTGGGCGAGTTTTCGGGTCCGGGGGTGGTCCGGGCGCTGGCCGGGCTGGCCCGAGTCCACTCCGGAAATCCCTGGTTTCGGACGGCTGTGCTGAGCTCGGAGGCGGGGTCCTCCGGCGGTATGCTGGAGAGTCTGCTGGCCTCTCGGGACTGGCTGGCGCGGGAGGATGCCGAAGCGATCCCCTTCTTCGCCGATTTGGCCTCGGTGATCGGCGCCCGCAACCGATCCTCGGAAATCGAGGCCCTGCTGGCCGGGGTCTCCAGAGACCGTCTGTTCAGGAGAGAAGAGTGGCTGACGGCTGCCGCCCGGGGGCTGACCCGCGGGCAGAAAATGGCCGGAGCGCCCCGCGGGGAGATTGGCGGCGCCGAGAGGATCACCCGGAGGCTGATGGCGGCCGGCTCCAGTGAGGCGCACCAGGCGGCTCGGGCCATGGTGGTGCAGTTCAAGATGCCCCGGCTGTTTCCCCGGGCCGGGCAGGATGCCTTGAATCCGTCGCTGCCCGCCAACCGGCGGGAACTGGCCATCTACGCCCTGGGCAACCACCCCTTCCGGCAGGCTGCGCCCCTCTTCGACCGGCTGCTGGCCGCCCCGCTGGACCCGAGGCTGCTGAAGGCGGCCCTGGAGACCCTGGACTCCTTCCAGGGGAGCGCGGCCGGGCAACTGCTGGTGCGGCACTGGAAGGCTTATCCGGTTCAGGCCCGCTATCAGGTGCTGGATCTGCTACTCGACCGCCAGGAACGGCTGGAGCTGTTGCTGGAGTCGCTGGAGTCCGGAGCCATCGAGGTGGGCGCCCTGGATTGGGCCCGCAGGGAAAAGCTGCTCAGCCACCCCGACCCCGAAGTGGCGGGCCGCGCCGCCGGGATGCTGGGCGATGCCGGCAGAGACCGTGACAAAGCGGTACAGGCGTACACGACGGTGTTGGAACAAGCAGGCAGCGCCGAGGAGGGCAAAGCCGTCTTCCAGAAGCACTGCAAAACCTGCCATCTGCCCGAGCGCGGACCCCGCATCGGTCCGGCGCTGTCGGGGGTGAGCAGCGACACCCGGGTCAAGTTGCTGCAGTCTATCCTGAATCCCAGCCAGGTCATCGAAAGCGCCTACACCAACTACCTGGTGGAAACCCGGGACGGGAGGCTGCTGGACGGACTCATCGTCAACGAAACCTCCAACAGCCTGACCCTGCGGCGCCCCGAGGCCGAGGATCTCACCCTGCTGAAGGCCGCTATCGCCGACGTGCGGGCCTCCAGCGTGTCCTTGATGCCCGACGGATTCGAGGACGGCATCACCCCGCGGCAGATGGCCGACCTGATCGCCTACCTGCAGGGGGCCAACCTGCATTGACCGGCAGAGCCCGCCGGGAGGATCAATGGAAGACCTGGTGGATCAACCAGGCCGGGCGGTCGCGAGCCGCCTCGCCCTGTGCTGGGTTTTTCTCTGGCTGGCCGCCTGCGCCGCCCCGGAAGCTCCCGTCTACCCGGACAAGCGGGACCTGCTTCACTACCTGGACCGGCAGGGCAGGGCGCATCCCATCGAGAGCCGCACCCACTGGGACATTCGCCGAATCCACACCCTGCTGAACATGCAGAAGGTGATGGGGCCTCTTCCCCGGCTTCCCGACGGCCCGCTGGAGGCTCAGGTTCTGCAAACCGAGAAACTGCGGCAAGTCCAGCGCCGGAAGATCACCTTTGTCAGCCAGGTGGTGGAGGGAAAACCGGACCGCGTTCCGGCCTATCTGCTGATTCCCGATGGGCTGCCCGAAGGGAAATCCGCTCCCGCCGTGCTCTGCCTCCACCAGACCACCGCCATCGGAAAGGCCGAACCGGCGGGAGTGGGCGGCAAGACCGACCTGCACTACGCCCTGGAACTGGCGCGGCGGGGCTACGTCACCCTGGCGCCCGACTACCCGGGGTTCGGAGACTACAAGATCGATCCCTACGGCATGGGCTATGCCAGCGCCACCATGAAAGGCATCCTCAACCACCGGCGGGCCATCGACCTGCTGCAATCGCTGCCGGAAGTCGACCCCGACAGGATCGGCGTCATCGGGCACTCGCTGGGAGGACACAACGCCCTCTTCCTCTCGGCCTTCGAATCGCGAGTGCGGGCGGTGGCCACCAGTTGCGGCTTCAATGCCTTCCGCCACTACTACGGGGGCGACCTGAAGGGCTGGAGCCACCGGGGGTACATGCCGCGCATCGCCCAACTCTACGGGAGCGACGCCGGCCGCATGCCCTTCGACTTCACCGAGGTGTTGGGCATTCTGGCTCCCCGACCCGTCTTCATCTCGGCCCCGGTGGGAGACCACAACTTCGCCGTTGCCGGCGTCAGGGAATGCATCGAAGCCGCCCTGCCGGTCTATGAGCGCCTATTCCACAGCCGCGACCGGCTGGTGGCCAGGCATCCCGAGGTCGGTCACGAGTTTCCGCCCGGCGTGCGCCGGGCGGCCTACGCATTCTTCGATCGGTGGTTGTCGGGGGAGTGAGTGCACGTTCGCCGGCTGAAATTGAATGGCCACAAAAGGCACAAAAAAAGAGGCGCCCGAAGGCGCCTCAGTTCCGGGATTTGGCTGTTGGCCCATCCGCTCCGGAGGTCGTAATACAAATATACCACAAGGCAGCCATCGCCTGTAACTTGGGCTGTGCGACCCCGCGACGGCGCACGAGATCTCGCATTTGGGTCGCCTTGCGGGGGAACCCGGAGTGGACCTGGGGAAGCCGCATTGGGCAACGATTGCAGTACCCGCTTGGGTACGGAGGCGGGAGCCCGGGGTCGTTGGAATTCCGCTCCGATCTAGCCGCGTATGCGGCGAATTAGTAGTCGGGTCCTTGTGCTCATTGAAGTCGAAAACACTCATTCTCACTCGTAACCTGATGGCATTAAACCTGTTACATTAAAGTCGCGAACGCTTAACCGGACAGTACTGCTTTCCATGCTGAAATAAACTCAGGCCCATCTCCCCTGGAGGACTCCATGCACCGTAGAGACCTGTTACGAACCGCGCCTTTCCTGCTTGCCGGCCCGCTGGGATTCTCCCTGGCAGCGCGGCCCGGCCACACTGCGACAAAGGGCGCGTCCCGCATGCGGACCGCCATCTGCGCCTATTCCTTCAGGACGCCGCTGGAGTCGAAAGCTCTGACCTATGCAGACCTGGTTCACATGGCAGTGGAGCAGGAGATCGACGGCCTGGACCTGACCGTCTACTGGTTCCCGAGCACGGGAGACGATTTCCTGTTGCCCCTCAAGCGGCTGGCCTATCGGAACGCGGTGGAGATCTACAGTATCTCGATTCGGACCGACCTCTGCCGCCCCACGCCGCGGGAGCAGGCTCGCGAGCTTCAGGAGATCCGCAAGTGGATCGAGGTGGCCCACAGGCTGGGGGCCGGGCATATTCGAATCTTCGGAGGAGACACGCCCCCGGGGGCCAGCCTGGAGCAGGCGGCCGACTGGGCTGTTTCCGTGCTGGGCCGGGCGGCCGAGGAATCGGGCAGGCGGGGGGTGATCCTGGGTCTGGAAAACCACGGAGGCATCACCGCCAGAGCCGAGACGATGCTTGGAATCCTGGAGCGTGTGGACTCGCCCTGGGTGGGCATCAACCTGGACACGGGCAACTTCCTGCAGGACCCCTACGGGCAGATCGAAGCCTGCGCGCCCTACGCGGTAAACGTACAGGTCAAGACCAGGGTGACCAACCCCGAGGGAAAGCCGGTTCCGGCCGACTGGGGCCGCATCCTCCAGACTCTGGCCGCCGCCGGCTACAAGGGCTATCTGGCGCTGGAGTACGAAGGCGAGGAAGACCCAGTCGCTACCGTCCCCCGGTATCTGCGCGAACTGAAAGGGCTGGCGGCCCGTTACGGCGCCTGAGGGCCGCCTTTGTGCCGGGGCGACCGCGCCCTCACCCCAAGCGTCCCCGGACAGGTTCAGAGCTGCAGCGGTCGGTCGGACTGCAGGCAGAAGAACTTGCGCACCGTTTCCTCTATGGTCCACTCCGAGCTGAGCCCTTCGCTGAAGTGCAGCATCTTTCCCGGCACGATCGGGCAGCACTCCCCGTCCGCCGAGCGAATCTCGCCCTTTCCGGCCAGGACGTAGATGGTTTCGTTCCAGGTGTACTCCCATTGAAACTGGCCGGGCAGACACTGCCAGATGCCGCTGCAGGAGGTCTTGTCCGGGGTCATGAAGACCAGGGCCCCCGTGGCATCGGGGCTGCCCCCCAGAATGTTGGCGGCCGGAATGGGCCAGGGGTCCAGCTTCACGTCGTCCCAGGCGAAGGTGGATAGTGGGTTCATGGTTCAGCCTCCTTTCAGACCGGCGAATGCGGGGTGTCTCCGCATGCCTCCGATTATGGCGAAAAAGGGACTGAAAAACACTGAGCCTTTTGCAAAATTCGTAGCGGGGCAGGCCATTGTGCCAGCGAACGTGTTGTTCTGCCTTTTGGTGTTTTTGTGCCTTTTGTGGCCATTCCCAGTAAAGATCGCGGCGCCGAATTTTGCAAATGGCTCCACTCCTTGCTTGGAGGAAGGTTGACGGAAGGTTGACGGCAGCCGAATGGACGGCTCGGCGAAGACGCCACCCGACTGCCGTGCGTGAGGGATTGGGGACGGTCCCGACCTCGTCTCTTGGGTGAACCGCCCCTGCTTACGAACCGATCCGGCTACTCCACGCCGAAGTTCCAGCGCATCCCGATGCGGAAGCCGCGGCCGGGGTCGGCTCGATAGAAGGTGGGATTGGGACTGTCGAGGTTCGAATCGGTCGAGTCGAAGATGTTGTCTACCAGCCCGAAGAGCTCGAGCCCGGCTCCCAGCGGCTTGGCGAAGTACCAGTCCCACATCTGGTAGGCGTCGGCCACCAGGGTGGCGCTGCGGCCGACGATGGGCCACTTGCCCAGGTAGGTTCCGCGGAAGTTCGTGCGAAGACCTCCCAGCCGGTCGGTCGACCACCACACCCGGAAATTCCCGTGGTGTTTGTGGCGATGGCTCAAAAAGTCCCCGGTTTCCTTGTCCCTGGCCTCGAGATAGGTGTAGCCGGTGGAAACCAGCAGGTTGTTGGTCAGCCGGAACTCGAGCTTGTTCTCCAGCCCGGTGGTGTACACGTTTTCGATGTTCCGATAAAGATAGGTCAACCGGTTCAATCCCGGACCGAATGCCGAATCGATGTTGAATTCCGATGCCAACGCCTCGAGTTGTGCCGCTGTCCGCGGTCTTCCCAGCAACTGAGTGTCGATCAGGTTGGTGATCCCGTTCCGGAAATAGGTGGAGCTGAACTGCAACCGCTCCGTGATGTTGCTGTCGAAGCCTATTTGGGTCGTTGACGAGGACTCCGCTTCCAGGGACGGGTTGCCGATGATCTGATAAGTACCCGAAGATGTGAGAAAGCGGTAATAGAGCTGCCCGAGATCCGGAGCACGGAAGCCGTGTCCGTAGGAAGCTCTCAGGCGGAACTTGTCCGACGCCCGGTACAACATGCCGACTCTGGGAACCGCGTGGGTTCCGAAGGCCGAGTGGTGGGTCAGTCGGCCCCCGACCGTCAGGCTCAACCGGGGATGCGCCTGGATGCGATCCTGGAACCAGGCGTCCACCATGCGGACCGACTGTCCGGCGTTGTCGCCAAGCACACGGTTGTATCCGCGGTACTCGTTGCTCATCACGTCGATGCCTCCCTGGAGCAGTTGGCGTCTGCCCAGGACGTGAGAGAGGTTGGCGTCGAACCGGTACAGGCGTTCGTTCAGGTTGGCGGTGTCGTTGGTGGTCCCCGGAACACGAAAGAGATCCACGGCCGAGTTCTCGTCGTACTTTCCGTAGTAACCGCGGGCCTGCAACTGGGTGAACGGGGACAACCCCGCATTCAGGGTCAAGCCATAGTTGATGGCGCTGTCATTGGTGGTGGTGGACTGACTTCCGGATCTCCCGGAGTACACGCTGATCTCGCGGTTGTCGAATGCGTTGGCCAGTAGGCTGAGGTCCACGCTATCGGAGATTTCGCGTGTGATCTTCGCCATGTAGTCGTACCTGCGGTACCCCGGTCCGGTCGTATCGTAATTTTGGGGTGTCAGGTCGTAGGGGTTCCGCTTGTGGCGCTCGGCAGAGAAGAAGCCCGACCAGTCTTCGTGGACAAAACCCGCGTCGGCGCGATGGTCGGCGGCGCCGCGGGATCCCATCGAACTGCTCAGGTTGGCATCGAACTTCTGACGGGGTTCCCGCGTGATCATGTTGATGACGCCGGCGATCGCGTCCGATCCGTAAAGAGCCGAGGAGGCTCCCTTGACGATCTCTACCCGGTCGAGACGATTGGTCGACTGCCGATTCATGTTGAGGATGCCGCTTTTCACCCCTCGAGCCCCGACAATCGGGAATCCGTCGAGCAGGATCAGGGACTGTCTGGAATCTACCCCTTGAATCTGAGTCCCGGCCCGAGAGCCCGGTGATCTGTCGGTACGGGTCACGATTCCCGTTTCCTCGGACAAAATGTCGCTCACGCGTTCGTATCCCGAATCCAGCAGTTGGCTTCGCGCAATCAGATCCACCTTGGTGACCGAATCCTCCCGCAATTCCTTTTCGCGAGAGCCGGTGACGATAATGGACTGCGTCAGAATCGCCGGAGTCAGGTTCAGCACCAGGGGGCCGCTCGCGCCGCCGGTCAGGTCAACCGTCTCGGAAGCCGTCCGGAAGTCGTTCACAGCCGCGCTGACCCGGTAGCGCCCCGCCCGGACATCCAGCGAGAACTCACCTTGGGAGTCGACTTGCCGGGACACCTCCAGCCCGGTCTCCAGGTTCTTCACGAACACGGTGGCGTCTGGGAGGGGTGCGCCGGAAACGTCGAACACGCCCCCCTCCAGCGTGACTTGGTCTTGGGGAAGCGCGTTGAGAGGGCCGGTAGCCAGCAGTGCCAGCACAGCCAGTACCGGTAGCAGGTTTAAATTAATTCGCCTCATGAAGTGTTCTCCTTTTCCGTTCGCTGCCAGCTTGGAGGCCACGAAACGGTGTTATCCATCGTTTGTCTCTTCCAGCAGTTCAATGTCGTGCCATTCAATCAGCAGGGTGCTGTTTCGCCCCTCGCCTGTCTGGAGCACGTGCCGGGAATGAGGAAGATAGTTGCCGCCTACCTCTTGGAAACGAGTGATGTAAGTCCAGGCCTGGCGGACCGATCCGGAGTCGTTATCGAACACGACTGCAAAGACATGTCGCGGCAGGTAGCGACCGGAAGCCGTCTTCCTGGTTTCTAGAACCGTCAGCACTCGACGGAATTCGCTCAACTTTCGGTCGACCTCAAGAATCTGCCGGTCCTTGATACTCTTCAACCGCTCCGGCGCCTTCGACTTGGCCCTATGCACACGCCTGGACGGCTGGGCGAGCAGGGGATATTGACCTCCAGGTCGAACGCAGAGGGGAAGATATCTCAGACTTGTCTAAATGTAAATGAAAATGATTATCATTTTAATTAATCACTTTCGGACGGGAATGGAGAGTGCATCGGTGGTGTTGAGATGGAGGACTATGGAATCGGTGGTGGGGTCGGCTTGCAAGACCGGTTCGCCGACAGGGCTCGCATGAGGGTTTGCAAGTTCCCGGGGTGGGTCCCGGGAGAGCGGTTGAGGAATTGCCGGCGGGCGGGTCCGAACGGGATTTCACACCGGGAGGCGTGGCGGCGGCGCCCGGGGATAATGGTTACATCGACTGGAGTTGGATCCAGATCCAATCCGCCAGGACTCGGTGTCCCCGGGCGGTCAAGTGAATTCCATCGGGCCAGAGCAGCCCCTCGGGGAGCCGGCCGCCCTGGTAGAAGGGCTTCAGGCAATCCACAAAGTCCACCCGGCTCCGGCCGGCTTCCCGGGAGGCGCGCAGGCTGAAGGAGTGAACGGCCGCCTCTCTGGCCGGAAAGGGCGTGGGCCCCAGCAGCACCACTGTCGAACCCAGTCGCTTGAGCCGGTTCATCATGGTCCCGAGGTGGTGCGCATAGTCGTCCAGGGAACCGGACAGATTGACGTCGTTCAGGCCGAACATGACGAAGCTCAGGTCCGGAGAGGGGGCGCCCCGTTCGCACCAGTGAATTCGACCGGCGCCGCCCGCGGCGGTGGCGCCGCCCACGGCGTGGTTGTAGATCTGGAACCGGTCGTGCCCGGCCAACTGCTTCATTTTGCCCAGAAGGAGATCGGGATAGCCCTGCTGCCGGGAGACAAAGCCGCACCCCTGGGTGATGGAGTCCCCCAGAAAATCGATGCGCTGGATTTGCCCCTGCCGAATGCCCTCCAGAATCGATTCCCGCCGTGAAACCTTTTCTTCGCTCATTTCTCACCTTCTCTTGGGAATTAGCCGGCGACGACATCCACCCATACACGGCCGCGCTAATAGCCGGCGGCGGTGCTGGCCTTGTAGGGCTCCACTCCGCTCCGCAGCAGGCCGGAGTCGCGATCGATCAGAATGCCGTTGGGCCGGGCGAAGTAGGAGCTGAGAAAATGCTCTTCCCTCACCGAGACCTGGTGGCCGAAGGATCGCACCGCCTCGATCACCTCGGCCGGCAGTCGGGCATCCAGGTGAAGCGGGCTGCCTTCGCAGTGAATGCGCGGAGCGCTGACAGCCGCCTGCATCCCCAGCCCGAAATCCACCACGTTGTGGATGACTTGCTGGACCGCGGTCAGCACCTTGCGTCCGCCCGGGGAGCCCACTGCCAGGTAGGGCCCGCTCTGGTCAAAAACCAGCGCCGGCGTGCCGGCGTGAAGGGCCCGCTTGCCGGGCGCCATCGAGTTGACCTTCCCCGGTTCGGGGTCGAACCACATCATGCCGTTGTTCAGGGTGATCCCGGTGCCGGGAACGACCACGCCCGAACCGAACAACTGGCCCAGGGAGGCCGTCAGCGAGACCAGGTTGCGCTGCTTGTCCACCACGGTCAGATGGGTGGTGTGCTGCTCTGCAGCGTCGATCCCGCTGGGCGGACGCATGGCGGTCGGCCTGCCCCCCGGCTGGAAGGGCCAGGGGTCCCCGGCCGGCTGGCTGACCGGAGGTCCCTCAGGCCGGATGTGGCTGCGCCGCCCGGCGGCGTAGTCCGCCGAATGCAGTCCCTCCAGGGGAATGGGATCGAAGTCGGGATCCCCGAGATGGGTGAAGCGGTCGGCAAAGGCCATCCGTTGGGCCTCGGCCAGCAAGTGCAGGGTGGGAGCCGTGTTGTGGCCGGAAGCAGCCAGATCGTATCCCGCCAGGATATTGAACATCTGGGCCACGGTGGGGCCGCCGGTGTTGGTGGAAACCAGTGCGATCCGCCGGCCGCGGTAATCCACCCACAGGGGGTCGCGCAGCCGCACCCGATAGTCGGCCAGGTCCTCCGGCGTCAGCAGGCCGCCATGCTCGGCCAGGAAGCCGGCGATGGTCCGACCGATCTCTCCCCGGTAGAAGCTGTCGGGGCCCTCCTCGGCAATCCGTCGCAGGGTGCGGGCCAGGTCTTTCTGGACCAGCCACTCCTCTTTCCCGATGTCGTCGGCGTTGGCCGTCTTGAGCGGGGTCCCGTCGGAGTGAAAAAAGGCGGCCATGGTGTGCGGGAAGGGCTGCAGCCGTCTCAGCCCGGCCGCGCAGTTGGCGAAGACGTACCAGTCCACCGGGAACCCGTCCTCGGCCAGGCGAATGGCGGGCGCCATGACCTCGCCCAGCGACAGAGTCCCCATGGTTTCCAGCAGCTTGGCATAGGTGGCGACTGCCCCCGGCACGGCTACGGAACGGTACCCCGTTTCTGCGGCCTCATCCCGGGTGGCGCGCCAGCCGTAGATGCCTCCGCCCTTGAGGCCCGGATCCATCAGCTCGAAAAGGTCCTCGCGGGCGGCCCGGGGAAGGACGCCGGCTCCATCCAGCGTGAGCGTTCGACCACTGGCGGCGTCCTGGGCCACCACGCAGGCGACTCCTCCCACTCCGCTCATGAAGGGTTCCACCACTCCCACGGCAAATGCTGCCGCCACGGCGGCGTCGGCGGCGTTGCCGCCGCGCTGGAGGATCTCAACCCCGGCTTCGGCGGCCAGCGGGTGCATGGCGGTCACCAGGCCGTTGGCAACCGCCACCTCGCTCTTGTCGATGAGTAGTCGGCTGCGCTGGATCGGCATGGGGTCTCTCCCTTGCAAGGCCGGCCTGGAAAAGCGAAATCTTAGACCAGAGCGAGCCCGGGCGGCAAGCGGCAGGCCGGGGCGGATTGCGCAACTGATTTGCGAGTGGAGCCGCGCAGGGCCCGTCTCCCCCCACCGCAACCGACGCACGCCGGCGTTTACCGCTACGGCGCACAAGATCTCGCCTGTGGCTCGCCTTGTGCGAACCCCCCACCGCATCAGCCTTCGCTGCGGCTCGGCTTCTGCGACTCCCCCTCAAGGGGGGAGTGATATCCGTGTTATGAAGAGGGAACTGAGTTCATGCGGTAGACCGGGAACATGGTTTACATCGTACCCAGGAATCGGGCAAGGAGCCATGTGCAGGCCTCAAGTATCACTCCCCCCTTGAGGGGGAGTCGGAGAGACAAGGGCGCAGCCCGCAGTCGATCCGGAGGGGGGCCGACGCGGCGCCCCGTAAGCGGCTACCAGTGGCGCGGGCAGAGCGCCGGCTGATCGCTCCCGACACCGCGGACAGAAGTTTTTGCTTTGCCTCCAATCGGGATATGCCGAACAATAGGCCGGAAGAGAGGAGGCCCACCCGGATTCGGACTGCCGGTGCCTGACAGGCCGCGCCGTCCGGAATGAGTGGAGACACCTGATGGCCGATTCCGAACGCCCCGCCAAGGAAGGCTGGCAGGGGCGCTATTTCGAAGACTTCCAGATCGGGGACATCTACCGCTATCCCCATGGCCGGACGGTCACCCAGTTGGATAACTCCCTCTTCAGCCATATCACGCTGAACACAAACCCCCTGCACTTCGACAGCCAGTACACCCGCAAGACCCGCTGGGGAAGGATTCTGGTCAACAGCACCTTCACCCTGGCGCTGGTCACCGGCATGAGCACCACCGACGTCAGCCAGAACGCCATGGCCAATCTCGGCTGGGAGAAGGTTCGGCTGCCGAACCCGGTCTTTATCGGCGACACCATCTATTGCCAATCGGAAGTCCTGGCCAAGAGGGTCTCCAAGTCCCATCCCGAGGCCGGGATCGTCACCGTCCGCTCCCTCGGCGTCAATCAGGACGGCAAGGTGGTGATCGATCTGACCCGGCAGGTCATGGTGTACCGGCGCGGCCATGCCCCCCAAGCAGGGGAGTTTCCCCCGATCCAGTGAACCAGCGAGCAGGCGACATGCAGTTGATGCGTTCATGGCTCTTCGTTCCGGGCAACCGGCCCCGGATGATCCAAAAGGCTCCCACCTTGGGGGCCGACGTGATCGTCTACGATCTGGAGGACGCGCTTCCCTCGGCTGAAAAAGCCTCGGGACGGCGCCTGGTGGCCGAGGCGCTCGAGGCCCCGGCGGGTCGCTCGCTGCGTTACGTGCGGGTCGAGGCCGATCCCGAGCCCGGTCTGGAGGATGCACGGGCGGTGGTCGGTCCCGGCCTGGACGGGTTGGTACTGCCCAAGGTGTCCGATGTCTCCCTTCTGCACCGGACGGACGCCGCACTTGGCGCCCTGGAGGCCGGGGCAGGACTGGAGCCGGGAAGCGTGCGCATTCTGGCCATGATCGAGAGTGCGCGCGGACTGCTGGCGGCTCCCGCCATTGCGGCTGCCTCTCCCAGAATGGTGGGCCTCTTCTTCGGGGCGGAGGACTTCACCCTCGACCTGGGAGTCTTCGCATCGGAGGAAGAGGGCCCCGACGAGATGCTCTACGCCCGTTCGGCGGTGGCCGTGGCCGCGGCCAGCCGCGGGCTGGTGGCCGTGGACCGCATCGTTCCCGAGTTCCGGACGCTGGAGCCGCTGGCCGCCGACACCAAGCGAGCCCGCCGGTTGGGCTTCGGCGGCAAGGGGGTCATCCACCCCCGGCAGATCGCTTGCGTTCACCAGTCTCTTGCCCCTTCCCGGGAGCAGGTCGAAAAGGCCCGGGAGGTGATCCAGCACTTCGAGCAGGCGCACCGGGAAGGCGCGGGCACGCTGCAGGTGGAGGGCAAGATGGTCGATCGGCCCATCGTGGAAAAAGCCAGACGCCTGCTCCGGATGGCAGAGGCCTCAAAGTCTGAAGAGTATGAATTGTAGATTGTTGATTGGGCGACCGGGTCCGCCGATAGTGCCCCAATCAAGAATCTGCAATCAGTGCAACGCTGGGGACGTTGCAGCGCTGGGGACGTTGTTGAATTACTGGAATAACTTATAAAGAATGCGTAGGACACGCCATTGAATCAAAGTAATGCGGGGGCGGCTGATTGAAGTTATTCCAGTAATTCAACAACGTCCCCTATTCACGTCTCCTACCTGCGGAATTTTGCAAAAGGCTCAACAATCAGCAATCCACAATTCTCGACTCATCTGTCACCCTGTTTCCGATTCAAGAGATCCAGCCTCATGAAACCGCCTGCACCCTTGCAGGGCATTCGCATCCTGGCCGTCGAGCAGTTCGGCGCCGGGCCCTGGTCCAGCATGCTGCTGGCCGACCTGGGGGCGGAGGTGATCAAGATCGAAAACCCCCTCAGCCGAGGAGACATCGCCCGCCATGTGGCCTCCGAAATCGAAGGCGACGACAGCGTCTACTTCCAGAGCTTCAACCGGAACAAGAAGAGCATCACCCTCAACCTGAACCATCCCGAGGCGTCGGACGTGCTCCATCCCCTGGTCGATCGATCCGACTGCGTCTTCAACAACCTGCGCGGCGATCTGCCTTCCCGCATGGGTCTGGACTACCCGAGCCTCGCCCCGGTAAAGCGCTCCATCGTCTGTGCCTCCCTCTCGGCCTTCGGTCGCAGCGGCGCGCGGGCCGCCGACCCCGGGTACGACTACCTGATGCAGGGGTATGCCGGCTGGATGAGTCTGACCGGTGACCCCCAGGGCCCGCCGCAAAAGGCCGGGCTGTCACTGGTGGATCTGGGCGCGGGGGCGCTGGCGGCCCTGGGTCTGGTGAGCGCCGTGATGCGCGCGCGGAGCACGGGTGTGGGCTGCGACGTGGACGTCAGCCTGTTCGACACCGCCCTGTCCCAACTGGGGTACGTGGGGGCCTGGCACCTGACCAACGGCTACCAGCCTGAGCGCACTCCCGATTCCTCCCATCCGACCCAGGTGCCCAGCCAGTTGCTGCCCACCCGGGACGGCTGGCTGGTGGTCATGTGCGCCAAGGAAAAGTTCTACCGCAACCTGGTCCGGATCCTGGGAGCTCCGGAGCTGGCCCGGGATCCCCGGTTCGACACCTTTGCCCGGAGGCTGAAGCACCGTGAGGACCTGGCGCCCCTTCTGAAAGAACGCACCCGGACCCGCACCACCGCCGAGTGGCTGCGGCTGCTGAAGGGCCAGGTTCCCTGCGCGCCGGTCAACTCGGTGGAGGAGGCCCTGCAAGACCCGCAAGTGCGGGAAGGCGGCATGATCCTCGAGACCGACCACCCGGATCTGGGTGTGGTGCGTCAGGTAGCCGGCTCCATCAAGGTCAGCGACCACGCCCCGACCCACCGCCGGGGCCCCGGGCTGGGGGAGCACACCGACGGGATTCTGCGGGAGTATCTCGAGATGACGCCGGATCGGATACGCCAGCTCCGGGAGAGGGGCGTCATCTGACGGCAACGCGCCTGAACTCGGACTCCGATGGCGCCGAGCCCGCGAGAGGGACCCGAACTTGGGATTGACTATGCTCGACGCGCCCTTTTTCAGGAAATACCTGCTGCCCGGCTTCGTCTTTCAGTCCATTGTCATCGGCGGCGGCTACGGCACCGGCCGGGAACTGGTGGAGTATTTCCTGCAGTTCGGTCCCCTGGGCGGGCTGTTGGGGATGGGGCTGTCGACGGCCATCTGGTCGGCCGTCTGCCTGGTGACCTTCGAACTGGCGCGGCAGACCCGTTCCTATGACTACCGCGCCTTCACCCGACAGTTGCTCCACCGCTGGTGGTTCCTCTACGAGATCTGCTACCTGGTCATGATGCTGCTGGGACTGGCGGTCATCGCCGCCGCCAGCGGCAGCATCGTCGAGGCCGTCTTCTCCCTCCCTTACTACGCCGGGGTCATCGGCATCATGGCCTGCGTGGGGTTCCTGGTCTTCAAGGGAACCACGGTGATCGAGAAGTCCTTTGCGTTGTGGTCTTTCGTCCTCTACGCCATCTACCTGGTCTTCCTGGTCTGGAGCCTCTCACAGTTCTTTGGAGACAAGCCCTGGCCCTCGCTGGAAATCAAGCCGGGCTGGTTCCTGGCGGGGGTCAAGTATGCCGGGTACAACATGGTCTCCATCCCGGCCCTTCTGTTCTGTACCCGCCACATCGAGAGACGCCGGGAAGCGGTCGGGGCCGGGATACTGGTGGGGCCCATCGGGATGATCCCGGCCTCTTTCTTTTATCTGGCCATGGTCACCCAGTATCCGGCGGTGGTGGATCAGACCGTTCCCGCCAATTTTCTCCTGGAGGCTCTGGGGTCCACCGCTTTCCAGGTTGTTTTCCAGGTAGTCCTGTTGGGCACGCTGATCGAGTCCGGAACCGGGATGATTCACGCCTTCAACGAGAGGGTGGCGGGCGTTCTGGCCGAACGCAAGGCAGTCCTGCCGGCCTATCTCCGTCCTGCGGTGGCGCTCCTGCTGCTGCTGGTGGCCACGTCGATGGCCCCACTGGGATTGAAAAACCTGGTGGCCCAGGGCTACGGAACCGCCACCTGGGGAGTGATTCTCTGCTACGTCCTGCCCGTGCTGACCATCGGGGTGTGGAAGATCCGGCAGCGCCGGGATGGGGGATGATGCGGCAGTTCTCGCCAAAGCGCAACCGAGAATCACTGACGGGGCGCCGCGTTTGCCCCCCTCCGGCTCGACCGCGGGCGTCGCCCTGGTCTCGCCGACTCCCCCTCAAGAGTGCACCAGGGGACGTTGTTGAATTGGTGGAATAACTCGAGGGGAACGAGTAGGGGACGTTGTTCAAACGGAACTTCATCTCTCAAAATCAACAATACCTCCACAATACCCGTGATTTAGACGGATTCAAACTGGCATCGTACTGGGAACAATTTTAGCCGGCTCGACCTCCAGCAGTTCAAAGGCCTTGCGTTGCAGCGGGGTGGCCCGGGCGATCATGGGGAACCCCTGGTCGGGGTTGGTGGGCAAGGTCACCTGGTTGAGGGTCAGGGTAGCGAGGTCGTCCAGCAGGGTCTTGAGGCTGGGGTGCACCAGGGGACGTTGTTGAATTAGTGGAATAACTCGAGGGGAACGAGTAGGGGACGTTGTCTAACAACAGGAATTCAGAAACCGCCGATCCAAGTTATTCCAGTAATTCAACAACGTCCTCTACTCCGCGTCCCCTACTCCGGACGCTACTCTGCCTACGCCCCCAGGCGCAAGCCCGGGGCCTCCATGTAGCCGCGAATGCGGCGGCAGCACTTAGCCGTGGGCGTAAGCCCATGGGAAAGTTCGACGTAAGAGTTGAGCCGCGTAGGCGGCGGCAGCAATGGCCGCGCTGAGAGATGGGGGCTTGCGAAGGTTCAGGCCAGCAGATATTTGATGACAGCGCCCCCAACAAATAGACCGATAGCGCCCAGAAAGGCATTCACATACTTCAACCCGCCCTGCAACCCGGAAACATCCGATCTGAGGTCGGAAACTTCCCTGGACAGATCCGTGCGGACCTGATGGATGGCGTTAGTAAGGCGGACTTCCATCTCACCCATGGCCTTGGTCAGGCGCAACTCCAATTGGGTGATTTCTTCGTTGCTCATTGTTCCTGGTCCCTTCGCCTGTTGACTGTCCGGCTTGTCGATCAATCTTGTTGACCAACGCCGGATATCATTGATTCTCTTTACCTTGCATGGTGCTGGCTGAGGGAGTGCTTTGATGGTACCACGGTATCAGCCGAACACGGCATGGATGGTGCTGCGCAATCCAGGGGGTCACTTGGACACTTGGATGCAAGTGGCCAGGGTCATTCTGCAGGACCGCTATTCCCGGACCCATTCTCCCCGCCAGCAGGCCGTGCCGCGCGCCATCCGGCCTTCATCTGGCGGGCGAGTTGCTCCACGGTCCGGGCGCTGGCCGGGGAGGCCGCCAGGTTGACCAGTTCCAGCGGGTCGGCGTCGTGGTCGTAGAGTTCGGTGCCCTTGAGGCGGCCGTCCAGCCCCACCCATTCGGTGTAGCGGTAGCGGTCGGTCCGCATGGATTGACCCATGCTGTGGTCGTGCCTGGGGAAGTGGCTGAAAGCGGCTCGCTTCCAGGGCCGCTCCGGGTCACTCAACAGGGGAACCAGGTCGCTCCCCTCCACATGCCTCGGAATGGGCAGACCGGCCAGCCGGCAGAGGGTCGGGTAGAGGTCCACCAGTTCCACCAGCGACTCGACCCGCGAGGGTTGGGAGCGGCCGGGCGCTGCAATCAACATAGGCACCCGAGTGGCCCACTCGAACAGGGTCATCTTGGCCCAGGTGCCGTGCTCGCCCAGGTGCCAGCCGTGGTCTCCCCAGAACACCACGATGGTCTTGTCGGAGAGCCCGTAGGTTTCCAGTGCCTGCAGCAGCCGTCCCACCTGGGCGTCCATGTAGCTGACACAGGCCAAGTAGGCTTGCCAGACCCTGGCCTGGAGGGTGTCGGAAATGGGCCCGCCGGGAGGGATTCCCCGGTAGCTGCGCAACTCCCAGCCGGCAAAGCGGAGCGCCTCTTCCCGGGTGGAGGGGTACTTGGGGAAATCCAGGTCGATGCGCCAGACTTCCCGAGCCCTGGGGTGCCAGTAGGTCACCGAGTTGTAGATCGACCAGAGAGGCGCGCCGGCCGGGGGCTGGCGGTGCTCCGGAAGCCGGATGCGGTCGAGCGGGTACTTGTCGAAGTATTTTTTGGGAGCCACCAGGGGCAGGTGGGGGCGGTAGTAGCCCACGGCCAGGAAGAAGGGCCGGTCCTTGACGGCCGCCATGGCCGCGATGGCCTGTGCGGTCATGCGTCCGCCGTAGAGGGCTTCGTCGGGGACGTCGGGAGCCTGGATGGCCGGACAATCGTTTCTGGGAGGGATGACGGTGGGTACCTGCGCCCGCTGGGCGAACTCCACCCCGGCGATGGCTGCTTCATCCACCGTCTCCCACATCTCCCGCTTCCGCCCCGGCGAGCTGGGCACGGACCAGCCCTCCGGATGGTCGGTTTCGTTGTGGTAGATCTTGCCGAAGGACTGGGTGTGATAGCCGTGGTTCTTGAAGTGCTCGGGGAGGCTGGAGTTCTCCCGGAAGCGTTCGCGATGGAAGGGGTGGCGATTGGAGTAGTGGCCGGTGGTGTCGGGCCGCAGTCCGAACATCAGGGAAACTCGAGATGGACTGCATTGGGGTGCCTGGCAGTAGGCCCGGCGAAAGGTGGTCCCCCGGGCGGCCAGCCGGTCGATGCTGGGGGTCTCAACGGCCTGCTCTCCGTAGCAGCCCAGCAGGGGGCGCAGATCGTCGGCGGCGATGAAGAGGATGTTAGGGCGGTCCTTGGCCGGGGCCGCCGAGAGAGACGCTGCCAGCAGTGGCAGAGCGACCGACAGAAGGAAGACGGCCCGTCGTGGGAAAGCTCCCGTGTCGAAATTCATGGTGTCGGTGTTTCCTCCTCCCACTCCTCCGTGGGCAAACCAACCAGGCAGACGGCCCGCATATACGTGTTGAGCTTCCCTCGCGAGTTGGTTGCTGTCGCCGCCTACGCGGCTCGGGGGTGGAGTTGCCGTTTCCATGGGCTTACGCCGACGGCTACCTGCTGCCGCCGCATTCGCGGCTTACTGGAACCCCCGGGCTGGCGCCTGGGGGAGGATTCACCAAGGGCGGTAACGCCACGATGCGTCTCGACGGAAACAACTCACCTCGGTATTGCTTGGCTCGTGCGCCCTTCCCAAGAGCGGTGGATTAGAGCCGGAACTACTCCTTTCGCGGGTTCCACCAGCCGTCCAGCAACCGTTCCATTTCCTGCCGGCGGTTCCTCATTTGGGGACTCCCGGCCAGATTGTTCAACTCATTGGGGTCGGCAGTCAAATCGAACAGCATGGTCTCTTCATCCGAGCCCTCGGGAAGAATCAACTTGTGGTTCCCCCAGCGCACCCAGCGGTAAACAACCTCTGCTTCAGGCTGTTCCAACTCCATGGCATAGCCCCGATAGATCTCGCCGAAGACCGGCCGCGCCGGCAGGGAAGCCCGTCCCCTGACGACCGGCAACAGGTTCAGCCCCGGAAGCTCCCCGCCCGCCTCCTCGATGCCGGCCGCGGCCAGCAGCGTCGGCACCAGGTCGATGGTGCTCACCAGGCCGGCATGGGTTCCGGGACTGGTCTGCCCCTTCCAACCGATCAGGATGGGGGTCCGGATGCCCTGCTCGAAGGGGGTGTTCTTGCTGCGCACCGAAAGGTTGGGATTTTCCGGGTCCACCACGTAGCCGTTGTCGACTACGAAGACCACCAGCGTTTCCTTCAGCAGTCCCCGCTGTCGCAAAGCTCCCAGCAGTTCTCCCACGGTCTCGTCCAGCCAACTGATGCAGGCGTAGTAGGGAGCCAGGTGGGCGGCCAGGCGGGCATCCTCCGCATAAGGCTGGAGGTGTCTGCGGGGCGGGTTGTGGGGCAGGTGGGGCAGAAAAGGGGCGTACCAGACAAAGAAGGGCTTTCCGTCCGCGGCCGCCCGGTCGACGAAGTCATAGATGGGCTGCAGGGTCTGCCGTCCGATGGTCAATCCGGCGTCGCCGTTGCCGTGTCCCGATTTCATGCCCAGTGCGGCAAAGGCCGGGTCCTTCTCAATTGGATGGGGCTTGGCCAGGGTCATTCCCTCATCGAAACCCGCGTTGGCGAAATCGCCTTCCCAGTGCTTGCCGGTTTGCAGCGTCCGGTATCCGGCCCGGGAGAGTAGGCGGGGTAGGGTGTCCACCCGGCGCACTAGGTAGCTGGCTCGATGGCGGTTCTCCAGGGTATGGGGCAGATCGAAATAGGGGCGGTTGAAGGTGACTCCGCTCTGATGGGGGTAGAGCCCGGTCAGCAGGGTGGCCAGGGAGGGGCGGCACAGGCTGTTGGGTACGTAGCCGTTGACGAATCGGGCCGAGCGGCTGGCCAGCTCGTCGATGTGAGGGGTCCTTACCAGCGGGTTGCCCATGAAGCCGAAGTCGCCATAGCCCTGATCGTCGGCGATGATGAGCAGGATGTTGGGAGGGGTGCTCCCCAGTTGGCAAGCCGTCCCCAGGCAGAGCATCGCCAGCAGCAGGACAGGCAGGCCCCATCGGCCTCGCCGGCTCTGCGCCACACCCGGAGCAGGAACCTTGGTTTTCGGCATCTCTCAGCCCGCGTTTCCGGCTGCCCGGGGGGGATTGCGCCACCTTCTGCGCCCGAAGCAGGAGTCGAATTTCAGGTCCGCCCATGCCGCCAGGCGCCCCGAGTACCCGACACCCGCCATCCCGTCTTCCCCTGAAGGATTCGGGGGGAAACACCGATTGTGCAGCCTGGGGAATGGTCTGTCAATCGGTCCGCCAACTGCGATAGAATACCGGCCGAAGCCCCTCAAGGAGAATGAATCATGCGGTCAGTCAGAAATATCGTGAGTCCCCTTTCCCGCAAGGATCCAGCCCGGCTGCTGCCGGCCATCTGCCTGCTCCTGCTGCTGGCGGGGTCCGGCTGCACCCTTCCCAGCCCAACCCCGCCGGAGTTCGAGTCGCTGAGCCTTGGCAAGGACCAGTGGCAGTTCATCGGAGGGGAGTGGGAGGAGAGCGGGGAGGGAGTGATGACCCCGCCCAGAAAGGCGGCCAACGAGCACCTGGCGTTCAACACCAGCCGGGCCTATACCGACTTCGAGGCCGAGTTCGACTTCCGCTGGAACATCCAGAACTGCGGCGCAGGCCTGATGTTTCGCGCCACGGATGCCCAACAATACTACATGGCCCACTTCCCCTGCACCGGCCAGCAGTACCGGGCCGAGCACTTCTGGGCGGCCATCTCCAAGGTGGACGAATCGGGCTGGGTGCGATTTCTGCAGAAGGAGCTGGTCCACGGCGTGCCCAGCGAGATCGGGATCTGGCACACGGTCAGACTGGTGGTCGAGGGCCCCGAGTTTCGTCTCTGGGTGAATGGCCGCCCGCTGCCGGTGGTCAGGGACGACACCTACGCCGGACCGGGCTTCGTGGGCCTGGAGAGCTTTAACGCCCGGGACCCCGACACCGTTGGCCCATACGGGGACCCTGTAGTCAATATCGGCGCGGGCAGCAGCTTTCGAAACGTGAGGATTCGGGGCCGAAAAGACAGCTCGGTGGCCTGGGACCCTGGACCCAAGCCGGTCCGGAACTATGTCTACCCCCTGGGCGACACCCCTCTGGGCAAGTGGCAGTACGCCTCCAGCCTGGGGCGTGCTCCCAACGGCGACCTGATCATGAAGCTGGCGGTGGCCAAGGAGCACCTGGTGCCCGGAGCCGTGCAGGTGCTGCTCCGCTCCACCGACAACGCAAGAAGCTGGTCCGAACCCTGGAAGCTTCCGGAGGCTCTCAAGAACGGGAGCTTCCATACCGGTACCGACGGCCTGCTACGGCTGCACTGGGTCCAGCATGAGCCGCCCTTCCGGATTCTGACCGCCGCCTCCAGCGACAACGGCAAGACCTGGGGGGACATCGAGGAGCGGGGCCGGCTCAAGTTCGCCAAGGGCCTGGAGGTGGGAAACGCCTACGTGGGGAAGATAGTGGAACTGAAGAACGGGAACCTGCTGCGTTTCGGCTACGCGGTGGGACCCAACGAGAGCGTGCACGGCGCCATAATGGAGAAAGGCGGGGTTCGTTACTGGGGGCCCATCACCGAGGCCGATTTCGGCTTCTCCATCCGCTCGACCGACGGAGGCAAGACCTGGTCGGCGCCGGTCGATGTCAACGGCCCCAATCCCAGTCCCCAATACTTCATGGTGGCCAAGGAGACGGGTTCGGAAGTCTCGGCCGCCGAAACCCGCCAGGGGCACATCGTCGCCCTGACTCGGGCCTACACCTCGCCCTGGATGTGGGAGAGCTGGTCCACCGACGGGGGCAAGAGCTGGAGTCCGGCCGCCCGGGGACCCTTCCCCATGTATGCGGCCACCAACTCCATGACCTCTACCGCTTCCGGCTACCTGGTCATCGCCGGGCGCCACCCCGGGGTTGGCCTGCAGGTGAGCCGGGACGACGGCATGACCTGGCGGACCACCCGGATCGACACGCCCTTCTACGCCAACGGCTTCTCCCTGGAGGTGGAGCCGGACGTGGTGCTCTACATCTATGACGGCAAGTATTCCGACCCGCGAGTGCGGGCCCAGCTCATCCGGGTCACTCCCGAGAGAGCCGAGCCGGTTCGAGTAAGCGGGGGATGAAGGGGAGCCCCACCGTCCCTACCACCCTTTCCAGCTCCCGTCCTCGTGGCGGTATTGCCGGAAAGGCAGCGGCTGGTAGGGCATCTTGGCGATGTCCTGCTCCTTGACCTCGACTCCCAGCCCGGGCAGATCGGTCACGTTGACGTATCCGTCCTTTATCTGCCATTCGTGCTCCACGAAGCGGTCGAACAGATCCCAATAGCCGGTCTCCTGGATCAGGAAATTGTTCATCACCGAATCGGCGGCCAGGCTGGCGCCGTAGTAGATCGGCCCGCCTCCGATGTGGGGGGCCATCAGCATCTGGTTCTGCTCGGCTGCCTTGGCGATCTCCAGCAGAGAAGTGATGCCGAAAGCGTGCAGCGTGTCCGGCTGCAGCACCGCGCAGGCCCGCTGGTCGATAATGGGCTTGAAGTCGTTCAGGGTGAAGAGCTTCTCTCCGGTGGCAATGGGCACCGGACTGTTCCTGGAGACCGCCAGCAAGGCATCGATCGACCCCACCTTGACGGGTTCTTCCAGAAAGAGGGGCTTGTAGGGGGCCACCCGGCGGGCATAGTCGAGGCTTAGCTCCGGGGTGGGGCTTCCATGGGTATCCAGAAGGATATCGAAGTGGGGGCCCATGGCACTGCGCATGGCCTCCACGCAGGCCACGCTGTGGGCCACGGCGGCCTCATCCATGGGCCAGGTGCGGGTCTCCAGGGGATTGCCCTTGACCCCGGCGAAGCCGGCCTCGGCCATCTTTTTCGCTTGCGCCACGGCCGTCTCCGGGCTGTCGAACAGGGCGCCCCCGGTGTAGACCCTGACCTTGTGGCGTTTTCGGCCTCCCAGGATGGTGTGGATGGGCACCCCCCAGGCCTTGCCGGCGATATCGTAGAGCGCGATGTTGATGGCCGCGATAGCCGTGCCGAAGGTGGCCCCGCCTTTCCAGGGAAGCCGGTTCTGGATGTCCTCGGTCAACCGGACCACGCCCAGCGGATCCTGTCCGATCAGCAGCGGCTTCCACTCGTGCAGGGTGGCTTCCACCGAGGGCACCAGCCACTCCCCGCTGCCCTCCCCCCAGCCCACAATGCCGGCATTGGTGGTGATCTTCAGCCAAAGCCAGGGCTTGGCCGTGCTCGAAATGAGTTCTCCGGTGCTGGGATCGCGAATTTCTTGACCCGTCGGGACCGAAAATTTGTAGGTCTGGATCCCGGTGATCTTCATGGCGCTTTTACCTCCTGATTGTGCGTAGCTGCTGTCCGGGGCCACTCCCAAGGCCAAGCCTGCCGACCCGGCCTGGACCATGAAGCCGCGGCGAGACAGCCGCTGACCCTCGCTTGCCGGCTGGTTCATAGCACACCCTCTCGATTCAAAGATGGTATCTGCCTGATGGATCCAGGCTTGGAAGCCGCTTCCCCCTCGAACCGGGGCTTCCGGGCACGCCGGCTCTGGGGTTGATTGGGGCTGGAATGACTGAGCGACCTCCAGAACTTAGTCCTTTCCGGACCGATTGTAAAGCGCCGGGGAGGGGGCGGGTACAGTACAATGCACTCGGAGGTGAGGGGCCGTGGGCAGAAAGTCAGGCGCTGGGTTGGTCGCCGTTGCATGGCTGCTGGGCCTGTGTCTGCCGGCCGCCTCTGAGGGACTTCTCGAGACCCATCCCGAACTGGGGCAGCAGCTGCGAAAGGGTCTCCAGCTTCTCTACGGATACCACCTGGACCGGGCCGATCGAGTCTTCACCCAAATGGTGAAGGACCATCCGGATCGTTCGATCGGCTATGTGTACCGGGCGGAAATCTTCTGGTGGAAGGCCCTGCTGGACAAGCGCAACAAACGGCTTGCCCGGTCGTTCGAGCGGTACACCGCTCAAGCCATCGACAAGGGCAAGGCTCTGCTGAAAAAGGATGAGGGAGACTTCTACGCCTGGCTCTACCTGGCCAAGGCCTACGCCAATCGCTCGCGATTCAAGGTCACCGTCAGTCGAAGCTACCTGGGTGCAATGCTGGCGGCGCTGAAGGGCAGATATCACAACCAGCAGGCCGCCGAGTTGCGGCCGGACTACATCGACTGCCTGATAGGCATCGGCGGCTTCAACTACTTCAGCGGAGCCCTGCCGGCCGTCATCAAGCCCTTTGCATTCCTGATCGGAGCTCGAGGGGATCGGGAAGAGGGACTCAGGCAGTTGGAGACGGTGGCGCAAAAGGGCGAGTACGGCCAGACCACGGCCAAGATCGTCCTGTTGGGGGTGTACTACAGCGAACGCCGCTTCGACGACTACAGCGACCTGCTGTTTCGCATGATCGGCCAGTTTCCCTCCAACCCCGTCTTCTACGAATGGCTGGCCAATGACTTCATCCATCGGAAACGGGTGGATGAGGGGATTCGACTGTTCGACCGGTGGATCGAGGAGGCTGGCGGGGACGGCGCCCCTGCGCGCCCGATGGAGTTTCTGAAGAAACAGCGAGACCGTCTGGTGTGGAACCGGGGCCGGTCGTAGGCTCGGAACCCCGGCGAAGGAGGGAGGACATGGCGAACGACGAGCCCCTGAACCAGCGGATACGTCAGATCCTGTCGAAGCGGGAGAGGGTCTCCGAGCGGAAGATGTTCGGCGGCGCCTGCTTCATGATCAACGGAAACATGTGCGTCGGCACATGGAAGGGATCGCTCATCGTGCGGCTTGACAAGAAGAACCACGATCGAACGCTTACGGAACCGCACACCAAGCCGGCTGACATGAATGGCCGGGTCATGAAGGGATGGGCACTGGTGGAGCCGGCCGGCATTGAATCCGAAAACGATCTGACCGTCTGGGTAGACAGAGCCGCCAGGTTCGCCGAATCCCTTCCGCCCAAGTGAACCTCCCACGACTCGGTCCGACAACGAAACCACGGATTGGTGGTGCTCACAAAGGAAAACGACGAACCACGAATGAACACCAATAAACTCTCATTGATGAGTTGTTGATTGGCGGGTGGAACAGGATGCCGCAGGCAAGATGCTTAACGTGTCGATCTAATAACTATCCACTAGACACTTTTCACTTAGCCGCATTGCCGTCCCATACTACTGTGCGGCTGATACAGGGTGAAACAGGGGTGTTTCAGGCGAAGGGGGGTGAGGGGGGCGACAACCGAATATTCCTCATAGGTTATTGAAGTAGCATATGTTATGTTCAGTATAGAGAATAGAGTTGCCCCAATACTTGCCCCAATAACCGGTAGTTCAATTCCTCGCTTTTGAGCTGGGCCTAAAGTGTAACTGTTCGGTCAAGCCGTGGAGTCCATCCGCTGTCCGGGGGAGGGGTAGCGAGCTGAACCGACGGATCGCCTGTGATTGCAGGCACCTTTTACCTCGTCCGGGTCCAATACATCACGGCCTTACCGAACAGATACGGGGGGAAGCCATCAGTTCCACAGAGGCGCGGCCGCAAACCAGCAGACCCGCCTGGGGTACTTCGCCAACTTTCGCTTCCGTCTCCATCTCCCACTCAGGAATTCGGTCAAAGAGTTTCCTGACCAGGAGATAGCGAATCCAATCCTCGTAGTACCCTCCCGGACAATCCAAGGCCAGAGCTCTCGCACTGAACCTGGTTCGAGCCGCTCTTCCTCGCATTCCAACGCTTGAGTGATTGCCCCTAATATCGTCTTAGAGATCTCCATCTGCTCCCCCCCGGCCTTCTTCTCAACAGCCGTGTCTCGTAGTGAGGAGCCAGCCAGGTTTTCTGTTGCGCCGAATTGGGCGGAGTGGTAGGTTCGGAAGTAGCCTGGGCCGGTTCTGCTGATCTGTAGCGCGATGGCTTTTCTCCAAGCGTCCATGGATGCGGGTTCCTGCTGGATAATTAAGACACGTCCATTTTCGAGGATGGCACTGCCCTTGGTCTTTCCGTGCCCACAGCAACTACCCACGGAACGAATCCCGCCAACGTTCAACGCCGCGACGATTCTGTGAATACAGAAGTCGATACACTGCACGCGTCTTTTGAGGTGCATCGAGACTTGATTTGCCAGCGTTCTCTCTCCCGTTGGAGAGTTGCAATAACAGCACACAATAACGGCAGAGTTCTTTTTCCATAAGGTTGACTTTAGCAGTAGCCCCCCGGAGTACGACTCCCCTCTACTCCCATCCAAGGAGCCATACCAAAAGCGAACGTGATCCAGTCGAGGGCTATTGGATTTGCCGTAAGGAGTAGTAATGAAACCACTGGCCTCGTCACGGGCGAGTGGGGAAGCATTTCCCCTTTGGAGATTCACCTTGACCGACAAACTAAAAAGCGAAAGAGATCGGGTTCTCGTGGAAAACACGGCACAGGCCGTCTTCAAACATCTCAACCACATCGAGCAATATCGCACGACAATTGGGCTGCGCTGGGTATGGGAACTGCTTCAAAACGCTCGCGACTCGGCACGCACATGTGGCGTCCGCATTCGCATCCGTCTCTCCGAGTCCGAATTGCGATTCGAGCACGACGGTAAACCGTTTTCCTATGAGGAAATTACACATCTTGTGTATCACGGCTCAACCAAATTCGAGGACTTTGAGAGCATTGGCCAATTCGGTTCGGGATTTCTAAGCACACACCTCCTATCTCGAATGGTGCGTGTAGGGGGATGTCTCGAAGACTCTAGCAAATTCGACTTCTTGCTGGATCGTACTGGTGAAACCGTAAATGACCTTCGTCTTGCGATGGACAGATCGTGGCGGGCGCTTGAGCAGTCGGCACAGCACAGTGCCTCTGCACAGCTCTCTACTAATACCTACTTTGTTTACAAGGTTTCGGAACAACGCCGTGAGCTAGTGTAGTGTCCCGTTAATACGTGTAGACAATCGTTCCACCTTATCGAGGATAGACCGGGCAGTGGCGACCCAGACGAACGGCTTCGAGGTGGTATTGTACTGGTCGGTGAACTCCATGATCTGGGTCACCAGTTCCTTGACGCTCCGAAAGGATTCACGCTTGATGGCTCGCTGGCTGATCAGGCCGAACCAACGCTCCACCTGATTCAGCCAGGAGGCGTAGGTTGGCGTGAAGTGCAGGTGGTAGCGCGGCCGCTTCGCGATCCAGGCCTTGACCTTGGGATGCTTGTGGGTGGCATAGTTGTCAAGGATGAGATGGATGTCGAGATCCGCGGGGGTTTCCTTGTCGATCAGGTTCAGGAAGGCAAGCCAGTCCTGATGGCGATGCCGCTTCCTGCATTTGGCAATCACCCGCCCCGTGGCCACGTCCAAGGCGGCAAACAGCGTGGTGGTGCCGTGGCGGACATAGTCATGGGTGAAGCCTTCGACATAGCCCAGGTTCAAGGGGAGTTTCGGCTGGGTGCGGTCCAGCGCTTGGATCTGGGATTTCTCATCCACGCACAGCACGATCGCATGGTCGGGCGGATTCAGGTAAAGCCCCGTGATATCCCGGACTTTCTCGATAAAGAAGGGATCGGTGGACAACTTGAAGGTCTTTGCCAGATGGGGCTTGAGGCCGAACAGGGAGAACCAGCGATGCACGGTGGTCTTGGAGATGCCCTCGGCTTCTCCCATCACACGCAGGCTCCAGTGGGTCGCCTTCTCGGGCTTCTTCTCTAGCGCATGCTTGATGACGGTCGCCACTTTTTCATCGTCATAGGTGCGGGGGCGGCCGGGGCGCAGTTCGTCGTGCAGGCCCTCGATACCGGCCTCGAGGAAGCGGCGGCGCCACTTGCCGACCGCTTGCGGCGAGGCGCCGACCCGCCGGGCGACGGCCGCGTTGGTCAGGCCCTCGGCGCAAGCCAGGATCATGCGGGCTCGCAGAACCACCCCATGAGGCATCGCGGTGGAGTCAGCCACCCCCTTGAGTTGGTCCTGTTGCTGTGGGTTGAGCGTCAGAGGCATCAGTTTGCGTCCACGCGGCATGGCAGTCTCCTTTCGGGCTGGAATACTGCCATTATACTACATTTATTTAAGGGACACTACACTAGCTGAGGAAGGGCTATCTGATCTTCACCGTTGTGGTCCGCTGGTTCTGACGTTCTGTCCTGAAATTGCCAGCATTGAAGTTCAAACGGTTGACGCCACATGGAGCCTCCAACGTGGGGATCGGAAGCTATTTGATGAAGGTGGTGTCCTGTCGATTCGATACCAGGAGCACGATCACGTGCTGGATTATTCTGTAGCGGTTATAGAAGGCAAACGCGAACTCTGCGCGGCGCTCCAACTTTGTCCAGCTGACTCTGGCCTACGAGTAGATGAGGCGCAAGAATCAGTTCCGAAGCTCTTTGTCTTGTTTCCGTTGATTGGGAGCGAGCGTGTGGGCCTGCCAGTCACTATCAACAGTAAACGATTCCATCCCCGCGAGGATCGCGATGGAATCGTCCTGCTGGGGGATTCGACCGGTGCACGAGAGAATCGGCAGTTGCTGGAAGAATCGGTCCAACATCAGGAAAAACTCTTGGAATGGTGTGCCAAGGAACAGTGGAGAGGTTCTGAGCGGCTGGTGGCATTTGATACCACACATCTGCCTGATTGGGTCGCAAATACAGAAGAAGATCAACAATGGTTTCGCGGCCTACTCAAGGCCTTGGTCGATAAGGCTCGGACGCTGCCGCTAATGCTGACTCCGGGCGGTGAATGGATCGAGCCAGGAGCCGCGTGGCTGCCTGTGATGAACGATCGAGCTCACAGAGATCGGCTATGGGATCTCATGTCTTTATGGATTGATGCACCGGCGAAGCTTCCACATCGTGATCATTTGGCGTCATGGTCGCGGAACCTCAATAGTTGGGCAAAACTGCTGGGTAGGTCGCCTTCGGCCATGGATGAGGCCCTAACTACGGTTGCGGTTGCTAAGCTCGTCAGCAGTGCCAAGAGCGTTGAGAATCTACAGCAGCAACTGGTTGACAGAGAGAGCCTGCATTGGCTCATCGCATTCCTTCGACTCCTGCAGGAAGCTGACGACACCAGTCTCTTCGATGAATACGACTTGTTGCCAAGCCAAGCTGGTCGTCTACGACGCCGCTTGGATCTGCGGCGCGACGAGAGTATTTCTGACGAATTGAAAAACATCGCGGAGGCGTTCGACCTGAATATCCGGAACGAACTACTCAACACGCAGGTAGAGCTCGCTGGGATAGCGGATCTCTTCCCCGCTGAACGGGAACCGGATTCGCTCGATAAGCTCCTCGAACACGTGAAGGAAAAATGCCGCGATGAGGCAATTGACCGGCCGCTCGCGCCCTGGGTCATCAAGCTCTTCTGGTGGATCGTGAGACGCGAGAAAGATTACCTCGACCGCCTAAACGGATTCCCCGTGCCGACGACAGACGAGGACGGGGACAGAATCATTGTTTTGTATCTCGACTCAGGGTGCGAAGCATCAGACAGACCCATGTTACCGGTGGCGATCTGGCCAGATGGTGCACAGCGCTTCGCGTCTCTCTTTCCCAAGCGGAAGATCCTGGCAGAGGGTTTCGCCGATAGCAACCCTGACCAGTGGCGGCCGCTGGCGGAGCACGGCTACGTGAACATGTCTCCTCTCATTGAGGCGGAACGGGAAATGGATGTCTTCCTACCGGACGAGCCACTACCAGAAGCTGACGGGAAAGGAGGCCACAAGGCGACTCAAAAGTCCCGGGTGTCCGATTTGGCTTTTCTCAACAAGCCGGACATAGGGTTGATCGACACGGTCCGTAAGAGCAAGAAGCGGGCGACGGAGTTCATTCGTTTCCTACTCGAGTTCGTGACCGCGAAGGACAGTCGGGCCTTTGAGAAAGTTAGTGTCGCCTGTGAGTGTGGGCAAGAGCACAAGATCTACCGTGCTGCTTGGCTCGTACCACTTTGCCGCCGAAGGTGGGTGCCACTTGACTCCAGCGGGCGTCGCGGCGCACAAGCATCGGCGAAGTATCTTGCAGGTCTCTTGACGGACGCGCCGGACATAGCGGAACTATTGTCCGGTGAGCCCGGTGAAGAACTCATGAGGGCTTTAGGTATTAGTCGTGCTGATCTCGCGCTCCGAGTCGTGGCCGACGACGAACGTACGCGTATAGCGCTGATCCACTCGATGCAAGACCTAACGGAGGCCGTAGATCGCGATTTCGCTCGTATCCGTGAACTGGCAAAGGAGATTCGCGAGCATCCGGAAATTATTGAGTCGATCGAAGAGGAGAAAGTACGCCGCAAGAAGATTCAACGGAATCACGATGTAGGTCTCCTTGTCGAGGAGTTGCTTCGGCACGAGCTGGAAGGCTGTGGATTGATCGTACGGCGTACAGGACGAGGGTCTGACTTCGAAATCGAGAGCGACTATATAGAGGACGACAAGGAGTTATGGCTTGAACTGGTCAATCGCCACTCCACTACGCTCATCGAGGTGAAGAGTACGAGGGTTGACCAAGTCAAAATGTCACCTCTTCAAGCGAAGGAGGCTTGCCAACTAAACGAAAGATTCGCTCTCTGCGTCGTCCCTCTTGATGACGATACACCCACGGGTGAAACGGTACGTAAGCGATGTCGCGTCGTATTCGGAATTGGAGAGCACCTTAGGCCAGCACTGGCTCGCTACGAATCGCTCAAGACGGCTACCGATATCGCCCGGAAACCTCACGGTGCAATAGAGCTTGAGATCACGGGTGGGCAGGTGCGCTTCCAGATCGGCTGCAATATATGGGAAGATGCCCTGACTTTCGAGCAGGCATGTACCCAATTCAAAGCAGCAGAGGGACCCTAATAAGCACCATTGTCGGCACTCACTTTGCCAGCAAACATTGGGAAAACAAAGGGGATTATATCGAATGGTGCCCAAACCCCTCACTGCCGCCGAGGAAAAATAGGGGACGTTGTTGAATTACTGGAATAACTGACTCAGTTCTCCATTCCTAACCGACTGAAACGGCGAAGCAGATCCCTTTCCCAGGGCTTCGACACACTCACAGGATCTGACACCGCCATTCGCCCTCAAAACGCGTCCTAATCGTTACACGAAGCAGTTCTCCGTCTGTATCCTGGATTTTCTCTCCGTTTTTCTCCCTCTCCAGGTGTTGACAGAATCGCCAGACAGAGTAATTCCACTATTTCAACAACGTCCCCTATTAAGCTCCCAAGAAAGGACCAAGAAAGGACTCCGAGATCTTCGGACCGTCATGAAAAGAACAGCCTATAGCGTTTCTTGCCAATGTGTTTTTCTACTTGTATCCTTGACGCCCTGCTATTAGCACTCCCCAGGCAAGCAAGGCAAACACGACTTAATGGACAAAATTACGCTCAAAGATTTTCGCTGCTTCCATGAAAGACAGACTGCGCGCTTGGCTCCGCTTACTCTACTTGTGGGCGAGAACAGTACTGGGAAAACATCCTTTATGGCGATGATCCGGGCGCTCTGGGATATTGCGTACTGTTCGCGAATTCCCGATTTCAAGGAAGATCCATACGATTTGGGGAGTTTTGACGACATTGCTCACCACCGAGGAGCCAGGGGCAGCCAAGCACAAACTTTCCAAGTCGGTTTTCACAGAAAAACAAAGCGGTCTGGAGCCACGGGCAACGACTATGAGTTCACTTTTGCAAGAAGTGGCACCATCCCAGTCCTTGAGCGACGACGTTTCAAGGCAGGTAGTACCTGGATCCAGGATACATTCAAAGAAGGACGCCCTTATGTCGTTCATGTTGGCACCCAAAGAGGCACCTGGAAGATGGAACTGCCGGACGACTTTTTGGGTGCTGCTCGTTTTATTGATGAGGATACGATTTGGCCGCAGATGTCCTATTTGTCCTATTTGGGTTTCGTTTTATCGGAATCAGGTGGCAACGATTCCTCCGGGAAACACTTAGTACCGACATCCGACTCTCCAGCCGTCACCAAGCAGGACATCGAGCGCATTTTTAAGTTTGCAGCTTCGCGGATGTCGCTTACAAGCCAGAGGCTGTTTGCCAGTGCTCCGGTACGCTCGAAACCGCGTCGCACCTATGATCCATCTCGTGCTACACGGGATCCCGAAGGGGATTATGTTCCTATGTATCTTGCCCATATATACTTCCAGAATAGGGCGGTGTGGGCGGAACTTAAGAGGCGTCTAGAAGCATTTGGGAAGGCTTCAAGTCTTTACGACGAAATCTCAATCAAGCCTCTGGGTAGGAAGGATAGTGAAGCCTTTCAGGTCCAAGTAAGGAAGTTTGGAGGCACGCTAAAAGGTCCAAAGCGTAACCTCATAGATGTGGGATACGGGGTCAGTCAAGTCCTACCGCTGATAACTGAGTTACTGCGCGATGATGCTCCGCCCATGTTCTTGTTGCAACAACCAGAGGTGCACCTTCACCCAAGGGCACAGGCTGCTCTCGGAACTCTCTTCTGCACAGTTGCAAGTAACACAAGGCAGTTAGTAATCGAGACCCATAGTGATTACTTGCTGGATCGCGTGCGCATGGAAGTTCGTGATCGCAGCACCCAACTACAACCCGATGACGTGTCGATCCTTTTCTTTGAACGAACTGATTTGGATACTCGCATCCACTCGCTTCGTTTGGACAAAGAGGGCAATATTCGTCGGGCTCCCGACGGCTACCGCAGGTTCTTTATGGAAGAGACTCAGAAGTCTCTAGGATTTTGAGGCATGTGCGCGATTGTTGATGCAAATGTCGCTGGGAAATTGTTTAGTTCCGAACACGGAGAAGCAGACAAAAAATTCTTTAATTGGATCACCTCAGGAAAGGGTCGCTTAGTCGTAGGCGGGCAACTCTTGGAGGAACTCAACAAGACAGCAATTCGCAGGTGGGCGCGGCAAGCGATCATCGCAGGATTGATAACGACCGTAAGTGAGATCAGGGTGAAAGAAAGAGAGACCGGACTGCTAAATCAGGGTTTATGTAAATCCGACGATCCACATGTCATTGCTTTGGCCCAAGTCAGTGGCGCCCGTTTGTTGTATTCCAACGATAAGGACTTGCAGGCGGACTTCAAGAACAAAGACTTGCTCAGTAACCCGCGTGGGAAGGTGTACTCGACGACTCGGAATCAGAACTTCAGGGAAAGCCATAGGCGCCTTCTCGCCAGGCAAGACTTGTGCAGTCAGGCCTAGACCTTCACGTAGTTCTTCGATAGTCTATTACTCGTCCGGCCGCACTTAGCGCCCTTCTGTCCTTCACGAACGCCCCAAGCTCCCCTGGCGTAAGACGATCTGCCTTTTTATCTTTCCATCGTTATCCTCCAAAGGTAGAGACGCTTCTACTAGCCCAAGAACTATTGAGAGAACTTTCATGGTGGTAGACATTCCAGAGGATGTGCGCAATCTTGTTCGCGCGGCTTTTTCAAAGGCAAATGATGAAGTCACGCGCGCGATCAGCAGACAACCTGCTATTCACGAAGAAGTACTAGACCAGCTACTCGTGCTTGCGATGAATAAGGTGCCATTAGCCATTTCACCGATATCGGGAGCAGCTCTTGCGATTGATACGCACTGGCTGGGTGGGAGACGCTTCTACCTGCAGCGATGGGAAATAGCAGATATTGCTCTAGTAGCTGTCCTCCGCCTCACCGGCCAAGTGGTCTGGCGTAAAGTGGCGCTTTTACAGTCAAAGCGCCTCTATTCCCGAGAGATAGAGATTGCTCAAGCAGAAGACAACGACTACTTCCTCAGAATTGGTAGAGTGATCGATCAGAATTCTCTCCCAGTGCCGCTGTTCCACCAGCAGCCGTTTTCTTTCAGCGGTGAGAGTACATATAAGGAACTCCGGCCTGGTGACCAACAAGTCCGGAACATTGACAACTACAGCAGAGAGCGTTCGATGCCAGTGTACTATTCGTTCTACAATCCTTTGGACATTCCGTTCCAGGTTATCGCTCCACAGGTGTACGAAGAAGGCTTGCCTACGGTTAACAAAGTCGGATGCCGGGTGGTCAGGTCGACCGAAGTGCATGAGATTGTGTCTTCAATGGGTAGTAGTCCGAGCTTCGACGAGATCAATGGTCTGGACCGCTCCCGGCACCGTGGCTGGCGGATCGAACACTTCGTGGCCGATTCCTTTCTTTGTTGCCATGAAGGTCGGAAATTCCACCAAGCTGACCACCCTGACCTACAGTCATTGTTATATGAGCGTTCCGCGCCGATTAGCGCTGCTGTAGTTTTTACAATTGATCTCCCTTCCGATTACCGCGAAGGGTAACGGGTTGTTTGCAAGAGGGAGCGAAATCCTACGCTAAGCGTTTCGCGTTTCCCGTCGGTCGGCACTTGGCCAGCGGTATACTCCGGTCAGGTTGATGCTCCAGAGGAAGGAATGGCGTAGGTGGAGGCGCGAAGGGAGCCCGTGTGGCGACCGGAGCGGCCGCACCTGCCGGTGGTCGAGGGAAGGGCTGGTGGTCGGTCCTTCGCAGAATGATGGTGGTGTTGCAGCTATTGAGCGGGGACTGGAGGCGAGCAGCCGCAAGTACGGTGTGACAGCCGCCACACTGAGCCGCTGGCGGGAAGCGTTTCTTGAAGGAGGGACGCGACAATCACAAGAGATTGATTCTAAACATATTGTTCTCTCTCTCCCAATAGCATTGCCCCTAAGATGCCCCGAGAGTGTTCATTGTAACTGCAAGCCTGGGCCAAGCTACCGTCCCATCGTCGTCCGCGGCCTCCTCATGGAAAAAGAGTACCGCCGGACTGCCATGTTCGACAAGCTCGACCGCATCTTCAATCGGGACCAAAACCAAGCACTGTTCGGCAAAGCGCGTGAGCGGTCAATAAAGCTTCACCGTCGGCGACGCTACGGAAGTTTGAGAGCTTGAGGCGGAGTATCCGCATACATCATCCCAAGGTGGCCCGGCCGGCGCATGAGGGTTGCCAAATTCTAAGGCAGAGCGGATCACGATAGTGGCAGCCTGACGAGGTATCGATTCTTGATCAGGGACATGAAATGCTCTTCTATCCGGCGCACGACAGACTGTGAATCCACTAGCAGGCCGAGTTCGATGTTTCGTTCTTGCGCCGCCTCCGTGAAGTTCGCCGAGGTCACCAGGGCCTCCGTACCATCAATGACCACGCACTTGGCATGCATCGAACTCGCCGTACGGCTTGCGGGTTCCAAGGACCGAGGATCGTAGTAGACGCGAGGCAGACGATTGCCGGGCCATTCGTTGCGCACGAATTCGTTTGCGAAGCGCCGTAGGATGTCGCGGTCGATGGAGGTATCGCCGTGCTGACGGCGGGCATCGATGCACAGGGTTGCCTCGAGAGACTCGTCGTTGTCGAGCCGGTCGGCCAGAGACTTGAACACGGATTTTCCCTGACGGACCGCGAAACCGACGGCCAACACTCGCTCACGCGCTTTGCCGAACAGTTGCCGCATGACCACGCCGGTATCGCGTGTGCCGCCAGTCGCATCCGGCCCGCTGACGACCACTTCGACGGGCAACGAGGAACCGCCGGCCGATTGTGCGCCGGCGGCGAAGGCACGAAGCAGTAGCGCGATGTGGCCGGGGGGCATGTCCCGTTGCGTTAGTTTTCCGAAGCACCGCGCCACCGCGTCGGCGTGTGCGGCGGCGATGTGGTCGCGCAACGACAGCGCACTCAGGGGCGGTGACAAAAGGCCGGTCTCCAGCAGGTCGGCCAGCCGGATGAGATCCTGACGGTCGGCCGCCGCCAATGCATCGAATTCCATCACGACCCGTGCTCGGAAAGATCGAAGAACGCGGCATCCCCGAGACCGACTGTCGGAACGACAAGCGCCCGGTCGAGGAAATCGTTACGCTGTTCGCAGCTCGTTTCGGCGATCAGCAGGCAACCGTGACAGGCCGCTCCTTGCAGCAAACGACCCTCAAGCGCCGAGTTCGGTCCATGTTCCGCGCACACCGGGTCGTTGGAGCACAATCGGCCGTCGTCGACGGCGCGACGAAGATGGAAGCCGAACCGCCGGCCTGTCTCTACCAGCCCGCCCAGAGTCCCTTCGGAGTCCGACGATCCGGTATAGATCAGAATGCCGTAGCCTCCGTCGCCTGCATAGACGCGTTCGCGCAAAGAGCTGGCCGGGTAGCCGCAATCGAGTGCGATCGAGGTCATCAGCATGTGCGATAGAGAGTGGAGCATGACATAGGCCAGTCCGGGGAACCCGTCTTCGGGGCGATGGCGCTCTGCGGCCCATGCGCGCCACCCCTCCACAAGCTGGCGTCCGCGATTCTGGACGCCGGGCCGCGCGAGCCATCTCGTCACGTCTTCTGATCGAAACGACATGAAGACGCCTTCGCCACGGTTCTCGACCGCGGGCAGCCAGGTGATGGTTTCGGCGAGCGAGGCCCTGATAACGTCCAGATCGAGCTCGCCGTCCTTGTCCGGGCTGACCGCCTCGAAACGGGTAAACCCGAGTAGCGAGACAACCTCGCGTAGTCGGTGCACCAGCACCAGCTTGTCGATAGCCGCTAGCAGGGTGTCCTTGTCCGGATCCCAGGCCGCGCGCACCAATGTTTCGGCAAAGAACCTGGAACGCGGATCATCTTCGCCGATGAAGTCGTCGCCCTTGTCGAGTATCTCGAACTCGGCGGTCTTGACCGGAATGTCCTCCCGCTCTCCTTGGCCCTGTTGGCGGCGGTACTCGGCGAGTACGGTTTCGTCGGCGGTGTCGGCGAATGCGGCGTCGAGCTCCGGAATCCTCCGGAAGTTCGCCAGTGCGCCAAGATCATCGGCTGCCTTCAACCGGTCGTAGTGCGCCGAGACTTTCGCGGCCAGCCCGGCGTCGAATTCCGGCAGCGAGATGACGCTCATCGTCTGCGGGAAATACGCGTTGCTCGCGGTGCGCACGAGCAAACGATAGGGCTCGCCGCAGGCTTCCCGCGCGAATTGCCCTATCCACGGCCTCTTGCCCTCGCAGTGACCGAGGGCTCCCGTGCCGGGGCTCGAAGCCTCGTAGAGCGAGCGCTCCTCGCCACAATCGCAGACACCGAACGTGTCGCCGATGTCCGCGCCCGTGCCGCGTTCCTCGAGCCAGAGCGGGCGTCCGCACGTCCTCCCGCTGTGGTGGACAAACCGACGCCAGTCCAGGTCGTCGATATGGCCGCGCCGGCAGCCGCAGACGAACCGTACCGGGACCACCGGCTTGCGCTTGCCGTCCTCGTCGCGGAAGCGGCCTCTGTCCAAGTGGTCCCATCGCACCAGCCGTCGGCGGCGCCACTGCGGGTCGCGGGGTGAGGGTCTGGCGTCCTTGACAATGAACCAAGTCGGGAAGATGCGTGCCCCGACAGGCGCAGCCTGGCGAGCGTTCTCCTCGTGGCGGGGCGGCGTCCAGAGTTCAAGCGAGGGGAGGTCCAGCAAGCGCCGAAGCTTGGCGGCAAGCCGCGGCTCGTCGACCTTCTCCCGGCGCAGGTGGGACCAGTCCTGAAGGCCGGAGACAATGATCGAATAGTCGGGAAGGTCGATCATCGCTCCCGGCCCGTAGGTCGTGATCAACTGGCTCTGGCGAATGATGTTGTCGGCCATTGGGCGCCTACGGGATGTCCTTACCTTCGGGAGTCTTGATGCCGAGCAGCACGCCCGGTTCGACGTCGCGCAACGAACGCGGGGCCCGGAATCGAAGCTGCGTGTCGTTGAGCAAATCGCGGTCCGGGTCGATCATCTCGCGCAACAGGGGCGTGGACGTGCCGCTGTCTCGGCCCCGTGCATAGCCGAACGCCACCCCGCCCTGTCCGGCTTCGTGGGCGAGCCTCGCCCAATCGTCGACGAGGCTCTGGACGCGGTTTCCGACGTGAGCACCGAAACCGCCGGGAAGTCCGTCGGCATGCTTGCGCGCCCGTTCGCCCACCGCCCGGGCCAGGGCTGCGGTCTCCGTGCCGTGGTTCTCGACGCTCCCGGCCGCCAGCATCGGGGTCAGCTCCGGGACGCCGAGTCTTGCCAGGGCAACCGTGACTGCCGGCAGAGCGCGGTCCATGGCGCGCGGGGAGAAAGGCGTGACGCTGGTCGCCTCGACGCCGCGATAGAAGGACTCGTGCCAGGCGGCGAAGCGCTCGTAGTGCGAGCGGTCGCGCGGCTTGTGAATGTTCAGGAGGGTGACCACGATACCGGGCCGTGACGGGTCGCGGCCGACCCGGCTGGTCGCCTGGATATACTCGGCCGTGGTCTTCGGCTGGCCGGAGACAAGCATCAGGCCAAGCCGCGTGATATCGAGTCCGACGGAAATCATGTTTGTGGCCATGGCCACGTCCACATGGTCGCGTTCCGCGAAGCCCAGGGTGAGCCGCCGCTTGGCTTCGGCGACGTTGGCGGTCCCGACACGCGAGGTGAGCTCGACCGGTTCGAAAGCGATCTGTCGGTTGGCGAACAGTCCGGCTGTCTGGTCGAGGCGCTTGCGGTTGGCGTAGGTCAGAAGACGGGAACCGATCTCGTCCTCGACGATGCGCCGTGCGCTGCCCAGCTCGCGCAGGGCGTTGAAGTACGCAACGGCCGTCATGTACGGATCGGCGGGATTGATGCCGCCGCCTTGCGCTGCGGCGTCCCAGGCGGCCTGCGCCGCGGCCATCAATGTGATCGTGCTTCGCAGGAAGATGACCTTCGGCCCGCGCCCTTGCGCGGCGATGCCGACATAGAGCCGGGGGTCTACGTCCTGTTGCGGCGCCTGTTCCGCAAAGAATGAATTGCGCCGATCGATGCCTGGCGCTGGAAACACCGCCACCGAGGATCGGCCGAACAGGGCACGAATCTGCTTTCGGGCGAGGCGGACGGTCGCGGTCGATGCAATGATCTTCGGACGCACTTCCCTGCCTTCGATGCGGCGTCGACAGAGATGGTCCACGGCAGTCTCGTACAGCCCCGCCATGGTGCCGAGGGGCCCCGAGATGAGATGCAGCTCGTCCTGGATGATGAGATCGGGCGGGCGTGGATCGCTCGGATCGCCGCCCCGGAAGAACCCCGCCGTCTCTCCGCTCCACGGCATGGCGGCAAACTTGTCGGCGGTCGCGATCATGAAGGCAGGCAGGCGTCGGTAGATTGGCTCGTCCACCGCGACGATGGGCAAGTGGCGTTTCTTTCCCGCAAAGTCGCAGCGCCGGCTCGCACAGCGCACCAGCAGATCGGTCGGGCTGTCGGTGTTCGGCGTCAGTCGGAAGGAATGCTTGCTGAACTTCGTGCCGCACCAAGGGCAGCGGTCCAAGGGCAGAGGCGGGTCGCGTGAGCTGTCCGCGGAGAACCGCAATGTCTTGACGCGCGCCGTCTTGTCGGATCGGTCGCCCTTCCGGCCCATGTAGTTAGGCGTCGCCGCGCGGCCCACCCAGAGCGCAATCTCGAACGGCCAGGTGCCGAGCCGGTCCGGCGCGGCCTCGCGTTCCAGTTCGAGCGCGCAGATCAGCGCCGCGGCGCGGCCGAGCTGGTCGAGGGTCAGGAGCCGAAGCGTGTAGCGCATCAGCACCGAGAGGCCGCGATGCACAGGATCGGGATCGCGCAGCCAGCGAAGGACCAGCGTGAACGCCGCCAGTCCGAGATAGGCTTCCGTCTTGCCGCCGCCGGTGGGGAAGAACAGGAGGTCGACGATTTCGCGCTCGACATGGGTGGGTTCGGCGATGCCGCGCAGGTTCATCAGAATGTAGGCGAGCTGGAAGGGACGCCACGCAGGCGGGTCAGCCGCCTCGGGCGCGATGCCCTCCTCTTGCGCCCTTCGCCGCCGGGCCGCCGCCGCCATGGCGCGGTTTGCGATGCGAAACGCGTCCAGCAGATCGGGATCGTCAAGCAGGTCGATGCCGGCCTGGATACGACCCGCCGCACCGGTGGCCCGGCTCACCAGCTCGTCGGTGACCTCCCTTCGTCGGCCCGAGAAGGCTTGCGCGTGTTCGCGCTGGTCTTCGATCCAGGCACTATAGGCGCTGACCAGCGGGTCCAGCGAGCGCTTGGCATCCGCCGCGTCGTTCAGCGCGCCCAGCGCCTCCATGCCGAACTCGACACCGGGGATATGCGACGGTTCCACACGCTCCACCGCCGCATGGGGCATCCATTCGGTGTGCACGCGGCGACACTCGCCATCGGACGTTTCGGCGCGCACCGAAACGTTGTGGCCGACAGCGTATTCCGCCGTGTCCCGGTAATGCAGGTCGGCGAGACGCTCGTCCCAGTCGTCGCTGTCGAGGCCGCGCGGGTCGTAGCGCGGGACGAAGGGCCTGTCCGCTTCCACGGTCATTTCGATCTGGAAAGCGAAAGCCGTATCCTGCACATCGTCGTCCTCAGTGGCCGGTCTTCGATTGACGACGAACAAGGAAATAGCGCGGGTATCGAGATTGCCTTCTGTTCCTCGTACCCGGATTGGCCGAACCAGGCAGACAAGTTCGAGACCGCCGCTCTCAGGCACGTTGAACCGAACCGGCGTTCCGACTTGAACCGACTCGAGACCGATATCGACGGTCGCTTCGCACGGTCGGCGGACCCAGGGCGCGAATCGACGCCGGGCTGTCCCTGCGCTCGCTTCGCCCAAGGATTCTTCGCTGTCGTCTGCGGCATCGCTTGCCGTTTCTTCTTCGGGCGCGTAGTCGCCCCAGGAAAGCGTGATACGGAGGCGTTTGGCGGCCGCGTCCACCAAAGCGCTGAGCCCCATGGACGAGGGCAGAAAGACGCGCTTGCTGCTGCCCCGCTCCGGCGCTCCGGCGTCGTCGCCTCCTTGCGCTGGCTCGGACGGCTCGTCGAGTTCCTCCTCGGCGTCCTGGGCCCGCTGCGCGTTAGGTGCGCCCGTGGGCGCCAGGAAGCCGGTCAGATACCAGCGGGACGGCGCGTGTGGCAGGCGCTCGTGCTGAAGCGCCTCGTCGCGGGGGCGCGGACCGATAAGGTCGAGCCGCAACGCCTCCACCAGATAGTCGCGGACGGAGGCGCTTTCGTCGAAGGTGGCGGTAGAGTCCAAGCTCATGAGGCTGCCCAGTTATAGCCGGCCGAGAGGCGAACATCGCTTTTGGCGATCCGTTCCTCGACCGCGCGCTCGGCGTTCAGGGCCAGAAGGCGCGCAAGCACATCATCGCGGACGGCATCCGGCCAGCGGTAGCGCCAGGGCTTCTTCTTCCTGCCCCAGGTCTCCTCGTCGATCTCGTAGTCGAGCAGAAATTCGCAGTCGGTCGGGATGTCGTCCCAGCCATAGGCGTCGAGAACGGCACGGTCCATCGCTGCATGAAGCCGGCGCAGTTCCGCGATCCGCGGATCGCGTTCGTCCGGGTCGTGGAAACGGTTGTAGGTCTTCGTCATACCCTCGTTGTTCTCGATCATCAGCGCCGCACGGAATTCGTAGTAGGCCTTGCCAGCAGCCTCCAGCGCGGGATGCGTTTCCCAGTTCTCGGCGAAGGGATAGGTCTCGAAGCAATCGGACGGAGTGTAGACAGCGTCATCCTTCATTGTGGAACCGAAGAAACGCGCCCATAGATCATGCGGTCCTGACTGAAGTGCCGCGAATGCAGCGTACGAGGAGTGAGGGAATACGTTCAGCTTGTGGCTATAGACGATTTGCGCCGGAAGGAAGCAAAAGGCACCGGTCCTACTCGTCTGCGTGATCACCAACACCCTCTCCAACCCGGCTATCGCGGTGTGTAGCTCCGGGCGCGGTCGGATGAACTGCCACCACTTCTCCTTCGCGCCCTTGTCGTTCTGGGCCAATCGTTCTGGCTTCACCTTCGCCTCGACGATAGCAAGTAGCTCTGGCCAGTCCGCCGCCACCGGATCTGGGTAGTCCAGCGGTACGATCCCGTCACGGCGCCAATTTCGGCGCTGGTCGTCGGACGCATCCTGCCATGTCGTCCCCAAATCAGCGCGGCGCAGCGGCCAGTCGTGGAAGTTGATGACATACCGATGATGCGTATGGGTCGGGCTAGCGTTCACCTCCTCGCCGCCGATGTACGGAAAGATCACGTCCCGGCTACACGGGTTCTCGTCGACCAGCCGTTCCATCTCGGCAAGCGGCGTGGCAACGCCCTTCCTGTCCGTGTCGTCGAACGTGAAGCCCATACCGAGCACGATGCTGCCCTGGAAGCTCTGGCCGGCATTGGCCTCCAGCCTATCCGGGTCGTCGTGGCCGCCGTCATGGAAGAGAAACGCCGTGATCCTTTCGGCCTCCCGCCCGTCAAGCGCTCGCGGGCCGGAATAGCTCCCCTTCGCAATGTGGAGGACACTCACCACCACAGCCGCGTCACCTGGCCACTTGAGGCGGCGCTGGACGCGGTAGATCTCGCCGCCATGGTGGCAGATCCAGCGCAACCCCGTCGAACGTGTGTCGCCCTGTCCGATGGTGTTGGTGGCAATGAGACCGAGCGAGCCACTGTTTCGCAAGAGCCCGAACGCCCTGCGAAAAAAATGCGCTACGAGATCGGAGTTGCCGTGGCTCTCTGCGTGAAGGAGCTTGAGCCAGTCAGGATAGGCGGCGGGATGCGCCGCGGCGACCGTGTTCTTGCCCGCGAACGGCGGATTGCCCACTACCGCATCGAAACCCGGGTTCTCGCGCTCGAACACCTCCGGAAATTCGAACTCCCAGTGGAACGCCGTCACTGGGGGCGCGGGCGCATCGCCCCCGGCACTCTCACCCTGCCCCGTTATCTCCAGCAACAGACTCGCGTAGTCGCGCCGCATGCTCTCGCGTTCCTTCGGCTTCGCGCCTTCGAAGAACGCCGCCAAGACTAGATCGCCGACGCGGCGAACGTTGCGGAGTTCGCGGTCCGCTTCGTCCAGTAGGTCCCGAAGCTCGTGCTCGGGTGCCTCGTCGCCGAGTTCGCGGATCAGTTGGCGCAACTCGGAGACCCGCGCCAGTTGCCTTTGCACCTCCATGGTTTCTGTGCCCAACTGAAAGCGAGGCGCCTCGGCATCCCAGTGGAACCCCTCGATCTGTCTGCGAGTCAGGCCGACCAGGGAATCGCCGTGCCGCAGGGCGTGGTCGATGAATGTGAACTCATGATCCCGGGCGAGCGTCACCAGCCAAAGCGAGAGCCGCGCGAGGTCGATGGCCATGGGATTCCGGTCGACGCCATAGAGGCACTGCTGGGCGACCAGACGCCGGGCGTGAAGCAGCTCGTCTTCGTCGGCAGGCAACTCGGGCGGCCCGCCATGCAGGCTCCAGGATTCGACCAGCCGCGCCGAGATCTGCCGGCACGCTTCAACCAGAAAGGCACCCGATCCCGTCGCCGGGTCGAGCACCTTGAGATCGAGAATGTCCTCGGGCCGGGCATCGAGCCCCAAGCGTTCGAATACCGGTCTCAGGGCCTCGGAAACGATCGGCTCGGTAAGGGAACGCGGCGTGTAATGGCTGCCGGATCGTCGGCGCTCGTCCGTAGGCTGAAGAACCGGCGTTCCGCCAGGCACGATGTCAGGGGTTGCATCCCGATCGACCGCAAGGCCGAACGCGGCCACGATATCTTCCGCCGTGGAGGCGCCGCGGAGTGTGGCGGCAGCGTTGCCCGTCAGTTTGCGGTCTGCCCGCTCCTGAATCGACTTCGTACGCTTGCCGCCGTCCAGTTCGAGGACGCTGTCGAGATCGAGGATCACCGCGGCGCCAGTCCGTTTCGGCGACGCCACCGCGATGGAGCGCCCGGTCGTCAGCTCGACGCGGAAGCCCATGACGGCCTCGTAGACCGAACCGATCTGCTCGACGTCGAGTGTGCGGTAGGACAGGCGCTCGCCGTCCAGCACCATGAGGGACCGCAGCAGGTTCCATACGGTCGCGTCGGGGACCATGGGAATGGCCGGGTCGACGTCCGCTCCGCACCCTTCGAGGAACGGAAACCGGTCCGGATCGAACAGCGCACCCTTGCGCGCGACGAACGAGAACCCGCCATGACCTCCGCCACCGTGAATCAGACGGAACAATGCAAGAAGCTGCGCCCAGGCGCCGAAGCGCTGGTCCATGGTGTCGGGCCAAGCCGCGGCGTCGGAGCGCAGCCGGGCGAACAGGCCGCCAAGGGAATAGTGCTGCTGGTAGACGGGGTGATCGGGCATGAGGCCGCGGTCTTCGGCGTAGAGCACGAAGACCAGCCGCATCAGCGTCGTGATCAAGCCGCCGTAGAGACGATCGGGATCGCTCCGCGCCAGCTTCGTGGCGGTCCCCGCGCCGCGCCTGTCTGCCGCGACGAACCCTCGTATAAGCTCGTGGAGGGCGGCAAGCACCTGCCGGGAAAGCTTCGTGGAGACTTCGGCCTGCGCATCGCGGCTCCTGGCCAATAGCGCGGGCAATCGCGCCTCCGGGTCGCTCCCGAAGAGCGCGTCCGCAGACAGCAGCATGTCGAATGCGGCCAGGATGGGCCGCCCCGCCGGCAGCGCCATCTGGGCATACTCGAAGGTGATGTGTCCGGACGACTCGCCTGGCGGCGCATGGATCAGGCGGACTTGCTCGTCGGTGCAGAGCAGTCCCGTCGGCACTCCGGTTTCCCGCAGCAGCCGTTCGAACCGGGCATGACGACTCGCGTTCCAACCGGCGCCGTCGTCGGGCGCTTGGTCGAGGTCCGCGCTCCCGTCCTCTACGCGGACGAGCAGCGCCCATTCCGCCTTCCCATCTTCGTCAGCCGGCACTGCCCAGGTCGGTGCGAGCACGACCTGCAACTCCGGTAGGGAGACTTCGAGCGTTTCCCGGTGGACGCCCGCGTCCACGAGGTCATCGTCCTCCCAGCCCAGCCAGTCCCGGAACACACGGCCCGGGACGGACGCGTTCGCCCCAGCGATGCCGTAGGTTGCATGCTTTTCCCTGACGCCCGATACGTTTGTGGCCTCGTCATTCGGGTCGAACAGCGCCCGAAACGCGCGCTGACGCCCTGAGATATTGCGGTCCGGAACGACCTGGGCGTCGACCATGACGGTCGGCGCGACCACGAGGCCCACGGGCTGAACGAATCCGAGCCACTCCTGGTGGGCGAAGATCAGGTTGCGGCGCTCGCGATCTGCCATGACTACCCCGTCCGCGGCCAGAGATAGACGAGGCCGAGCGGATCGACGCGGGCAGCGCGCACGCGGTACGCATCGGCGATTCGAGCCGGCTCGGTCTTGAGCTCGGTCTCGATGGCGTCGAGCCGCCGGGTCCAGGCGCGGCGATCGGCTTCGCGCTGGCGTCGTTCGGCCTCGTCGAAGTCGAACGTCATCTGCCGGTCGTCCTTGCCCGCCGCTTCGGCGATCCTCTTCCTCTGGCGCTCGAGCAAATCGATCATGCTGTGCTGTTCGGTTTTCGACCGTTCGGCAAGTCGTGTCTTTGCAAGCTCGGCGAATTCGTCGGCTCGGCGCTCCAGATGCGGAAGCAGATCGGCGATATCGGCTTGCGCGGAAGCAGCGAGACGCGTCCGGACTGGATCGGGAACGCTGTGCCGCCCTGCTTCGTCGAGCGCCGTCTGCAGGGAAGCCAGGGTCGTCTGCTCGCCTGCCCGGCCGTAAGGCGTGAGCGGGCCCTGTCGCCGCACGGGATCGATCCAGCGTGCCGTCACCGGCACGATCTCCTCGTGCAGGCGCGCTGCGCGCGGTCCGTACACGGCGAGCCGGCCGAGCAGCACAACGCGCGCGATTGCATCCGGGGCGACCGTAAGACAGGCCTTGGACAAGTCGTGATGGATGAGGCCCTGCGCGGCAAACCGGCCAAGCAGGCGCCGGGCCACGCGGTGCTCGAGATGCAGGTGCACGGCGTTTTCGCCGAGGCGTCCGGTGTCCTCGAAAGCCACGGGCCGGATGGCCGCCCGACGGCGCCACTCGCCGAAGCTCTCCCCTCTCAGTCTCCGCGCGCGCAGCGAATCGAGTGCCGCGGTCCAGCCGGGATTGCTCGCAAGCGCGTAGTCTTCAGCAGGAAAGACGAAGCGGCGCGGAGTATCCGGCTCCCGCTTCTCTTCCCCATCGGCCTCGGCGATTGTGTGAGCGCCGGCGAGTCTCAGGCTCATCGACAGGGTCTGGCGGAATTGCGGCGCGGTGAGGCCGATATGGGTTCGCGACCGTTCCAGGCGAGTGCGCAGTCTATCCACTTCCTCGCGCAGCCTGTCCTGGCGAAGACGCGCGTCCTCGAGCTCGTCCTCGACGGTGCGCCGCCGTTCTCCGGCCGAAAGGTCCCGGATGGAGGCCGCGAGACCGTCGATCCCGTCACGGCGCATGCCTTCCTTGCCAATGGTCCTGGCAACACGCGCTTCGACCACCTTCGCGGCGCTGCCGAGCTCCTCGCGAATGCGTTCCACCTTGTTCACCAGCACCTGCAGGACACGATCTTCCGGCCGTTGGACGAAGACGAAGTAACGGCAGAACACCTCGTCGGCGGGCTGCAGCTTGCGGTCGATGCGGCCGTTGCGCTGGTCGAGACGGCTCGGGTTCCAGGGCAGATCGAAATGACACAGGTCATGACAGTGGCGTTGGAGATTGAGGCCCTCCCGCGCCGCGTCGGTGGCGATGAGAATGCGTAGCGGGTGGTCGCCAGGCTCGGCGTTGAAGGCGTGCTTGATGTCTTCCCGCCTGTGCCGGGAGGTCGTCCCCGTGAAGGTCTGGATCCGTTCGTGAGCCTTGTCGGAATGAACGATAGCCTCATTCAGGCAGCGCTCAAGCCAGCGGCGCGTGTCTTCGTATTCGGTGAAGATGAGAAGGCGACGGTCGTTCCACCGCGGAGGCACGGCCCCGAGCGCCGACCGAACCGGGCACATGTTGGCGTCGATCCACTCGACAATCCGGCGCACGCGCGGATCGGCGTCGTAGCGACTTGCCTCGGCGATCTTGCGCATTTCGTAGACGAGAGCCAGTTCGCGCATCAGCGCCGTCCGTGTTTCCGCACGCCGGCTGTCGGTCGATGCCGCTGTCGCTGCCGTCATCAATTCGGCGAAGTCGAGTTCCGAAGGATCGGATCGTTCTGGATCGTCGGGCACGTCGTCGCCGGCATCGATACCGCCGCCATGATCAGTCGTATCGACGCTCCCGTAGCTTGGTTCCTCGCCGACGGTCAGCCGTTCGAGATCGGCCTTCAACTCGGTGGAAACCTCGATGGCCTCCGTGGCTTGATCCAGCACGCGTTCCACACTCTTGCGATGTACCGCGAGGGTTTTTGCGAAGGCCTCGATGGACGACAGCAGGCGCTTTTGCAGCCCGCCGATCGCCAGCGCACCCGCGGCCTGCTTTGATCGCGTCTCGTCCTTGAGCCGCTTCTCCCGCAAAAGGCGGTAGTCGTCGAGCATCCTCGGCAAGACGAGTTCGGGTGCGTCCGCCGGCAGCCCGTCGATCTCTACCGGCGTCACCGTCCGCTTCGGAAAGCCGCCCTCGAGCGCCCGGATATCGGACTTGAGGCGGCGGACCAGCACCTCGTCGAGCTGTCCCTTCAGCACCCGGACTCCACGGCAGAAACGTTGTGGATCGAGAATTTCGAGCAGGGCGGAGAAGCTGTTCGAATGCCCGTTATGCGGCGTCGCGGAAAGGAACAGGCGGTGTTCGAAACGCGGCGCAATGTCGCGGACGGCCCGGGTGATCTGGGAATCGATCGCGTAGCGCGCACCGCTCGCGGGCGCGGCGTTGTGCGCCTCGTCGAGGATCAGCAGGGTCTGCGGCGCGAACTCTCCAAGCCAGTCGCGCAGGCCCGAGGCGTAGGTTTCGTCGATGAGCAGGCGATGAGAGATCAGGAAGCGGGAGTGGGTGGTCCAGGGATTGACCGAAAATCCGCGCTCGCGGCGCATACGCGTCACATACGCCCGGTCGAGAATGGTGAAAGTGAGGCCGAAACGGGCCTCCATCTCGTCCCGCCACTGATCGAGCATCGCGGGCGGGCACGCGACAACAACCCGTTCAATGCGGCGGCGCAACAGCAGTTCGCGCGCGATCAACCCGGCCTCGATGGTCTTCCCGAGCCCGACGTCGTCGGCAATGAACAGGTTGACCCGCGGCAGCCGAAGCGCCTTGCGCAGAGGGTCGAGCTGGTAGGCGTCGATGCGAATGCCGGCGCGGAAGGGTGCCTGAAAGAGATTGGGGTCGGTCGCGGTCACGCAGTTCCACGACAGGGTGCGGAGATAGGCCGCGAACAGCGCCGGATCGTCGAAACCCCTTTCCGCCACAGAGGACCAGCCGCCGTCCTGCAGGATGCGGGCGTCGATCTCGTGCTCCCACAATACAGACAGCGGCTCGCCCTGCGCGTCGTCGTCAAGGCACGACAGATCGACAAGCATGGCCTCGTCGGGTGACGGCGACGGCGTCACGTTCTCGACGAGGTAACGGCGTTGGCGGACCAGGGCGATGCGTCCGGATTCAGGAGAGAGCACCGTCATACCTTCGTCTCGTTAGCCCGAACCTCGAGCAGAGCGCATCGTTCCATCAACATGTCGAACGACTCGTTGTCGTCGAGCAGCATACCGTCCGCCAACATTCTCGTGTAATCGTCGGAGAGACCTTCTTCAACGATGGGGCAGGCCTCGTCCTGGACCCATTGTGCGAGGCGGGAGCGAATGGCTCGCGTCCAGCGCTTCTCCTGACTGAGCGTAGGCGGCAACGCTTCGTCGCCGGCGCCGGAAACCAGATCCGGCGCAAACGTCCGGATATCGTATGTGATGTCGATGTCTTCCGAGAACCGGCGACTCGCGCGCCAGACCTTCGACAGCGATGTGCCGCCCTTGAAGGTCAGGTTTTCTGCGAACGGGGTCTCGAACAGGATTCCGAGCGTCGCGACGACCCAGACGTCCTTCTCCAGAAGATGTGCCTTGTGGCTGCCGCTTCGCTCCACTACTTCGAGAGCGTCGCGCCTGTCGTTGGGCAAGAGATCCTGGAATCGCGCCTCAGGCATGTGCAAGGCGGGTGCTCAACGGCTCCGCCATCCAGATGGGCATGACGGTCCGGGCGGCTGCTAGCTCGTTGCGATCTGCCTCCGAAAGCGTCGGCAGAACTACTTCAAGGCCGTCCTCAACCTCTTCGGGACCGAGCCATGCCAGAGCGCGGATGACGTCTCCGGCCCGGCGGTGCGGCGCCGCCAGTTGCCAGCGTGGGGCGTGACGCAACTCGACGAAGGACTTGCCGAAGTGCAGCCTGCGGTTGGGACCGGAGGTGAGATAGACGGTGCGCACCGGATTCTGCGTGGTGAGGCGCAGGCAATTGGCTGCGGCGCCGCCACACGGCACTATCGTTTCGCCCCACATCTGCGACAGCGCGGCGATCGCCTTGCCGACCCGGGGCGCTCGAACGCCGAAGCGGGTCTCGATCGGGCGCACGTAGATGCCCTGACAGATCCGCATGAGATGGCCCGAGCGCGCGAGGCGCGACAACGCCTGGTGGACCGCGGCCTGCTTGCCGAGGTGAAGCAGGGCGGCCGGACACAGCGGCGTCGCCTCCGGAAGGGACCTGGCATGCTCCATGATGCGTCGGGAAAGGCCGCCCATTCTCATACTCCATGCTCAATCCGTCAGAAACTTGGTGAAAATACTATCGCGTTACAGCGCCCGACAGAAGCGATTTAGGCCTCGCGCTGGCGAATGGAAATTATTGGACTTCGTTGGAAGGGGGGTGGGGTAAGTGATGACTACCACATAATAGCAACAAATGATTGCTTCTAAATGCATAATCGTCTTTTAGGATGTCGTGTTGCCCCCAAAGATGCCCCAAAGATTATCTCGCACAATAACGTGACTACTTCTACCATTTCTACATAGCAAGCCAGCGCCTTCAACACAGGCCACGGTAGCCAATTCACGAGAGAGACCTCCACAGGGGGGCTGCTACATCAGGATATGCACGTAAAGTGGGTTTTATCTGTCCAAGAAATCGGGGGCGGTACACACGGGTTTTTGACCTCGTCACGAAGAAATAAAGCCACTACCTTGCCAATCTTGAAGACGTAGGTGTCACGGGAGGGTTTGAAGCTGTTGAAGGAACCGCCCGGCCCTGAGTGAGTCGGAGGCACCCTCACTCAAGCCACGAACGAATTCAGCGGCTTAGCTGAGAAAGATAGCTGAGGGTCAGGGCGATCACGCCGCCCAACCACAGCCTTTCACCCCAATCCCCCCGTCCTCTTCCCCGGCTCTGTCACATCTTTGTTTTACGAGCTTCCCGCCAATCATCCCAGAGCGATCCAGGCCACTCCACGACCAGGTCCTTAAAGAAGCCATGGGATCCCACGTAACGAGAAACACAATCACCAATACGGCGGCGATCGCTAATTCTGCCATGTACTTATTTATCCTGGTTCTGTTGGTGGCACATCCGGATCTTCCTGATTTCCAGATAGATGAGTCCAATAAATACGAGCACTACAAGTGGGAGAACCAGGCGGACCAGGTTGAAGACGATCAAAAAGGTCTCAGCGGGTCCAGACCTGCGGGACCTCCATTACTCAGGGGTTGGAACATGGACCTGTCAGTTAATTTTTCCTCCTCTTTTTAAGGTAGCCCTTCTTGAAATGCTTGGCGAACGCCTCCGCCGCCGATTGAAAATTATTCTTCTTCACGTTGTATGCGAAAATCACGGCGCTACTGTCATTGTCAATGACTTGGAAGGTCCCCTCGAACTTCGTGAAACTACCACTCGCAAACACCCCTATCAGGGCTATCTTGGCCACTTTCGTTACGGTCGAATCTTCCCTCTGAGACGAGACGGCCTTGATGGTCCACTGGGACTTAGTCTTGTCCGTAACCACCGTCACGGGAACCCTTTTCTTCGCAAGCGCCGCCGCAATGGCGGAGCCGAAGTCGACCTGATTCACCGCGCCACCTTTCTTCCAATTCCGATCCTTCTCGTCCCCCACGTGGGCGGACTCGATGGAAACGCGAGGGAGGTCTGCCGCCAGAGCTGGCAATGCGAACAGCATGAGTGCCACAAGTGCAGGTTGGATTACTCGACTCATGTTTTCTCTCCTTTAGTGTTGTTTCTATTGTTAAACACGCTGCATGATCAATTCCCTGAAATTTCCGCAATTCGTGATCGTGCCGCTCGCGCCACACCCGAGTTTCGAGTTTGTCACGAGCCGCCGTTTCAAATCATTCCGTGGAGCAGCGGAGCGCCTGCTCCCGAGCTGGCACGTAGGAATTGAACTCTTCCCTGTAGTCTGTAGTCTTCAGCGTGGGTGGCAAGCATTGAGTTCTCCTCTTTGTTTTTTCGCGTTGTAGGTTCCCAGCCAGCCCTCCCTATCGCTGGTAATCTCGATCCCTCAACTCCCGCAAGTGTTGATGCAGTTGCAGGGTGAGAGACGAGGCGGTCGATACGGAATCGTCTGGAGGATCCCAGACCATCGGCTGCATCAAGGTGCCGTCATTGGAGCGGTTGTCGACCGACACCACCCATGGGAAGGCCGTGCAGGAATCCTGCTGGCACCCTCACTGAATCTGGCCGTGCTCAAATTTGGCCGTGATCGGCTTCTGAATCCAACCCCACCCCGGCACTTCCAGTTCGATGCGTTGGACGAGATTGCCCATCCGATCACCGACGACCACCACGTACGTCCACGGCCGGGAATCTCTATTGAAAAGGCCCACGTTGACTCGCGTAACCACGTTTCAGGTCAACCCCCTGTTGGCGATAATCCTGCCCTCGTCGACAACTCTGGTATAGCCGAGGCTGATATCTTCGGCTCCCTCCCCGTCGTCAACCAGCGTGGAATACCTCCCGTTGGGAGAATCCGTATAGACCTCTGCGGTTATTGCAAATTCATTGTCGCTGGATCCCCCTGGGGGGTCGAACCAGGCATCGAACCTCACGGCGCCGGTTCCCCTATATTCGAAGAACCCCTCCAGGAAGTTGTCCCATCCGGCATAGGAGTTTGGCCGCATTTTGAGCGTTTTGGTTTTGACTTTGCCCTTGAGCCCATAGAGGGTCACGTAGATCGGGTAGCTGAGATCGGAGAGGTTGGAGATCACCACGTTAGTCTTGTAGAAAGTGCCGAAACGGCCCGGCGCATTTGGGAAAATTAGGGGACGCTGTTGAATTACTGGATTAACTGTCCCAGTTTCCTATTCCTAAACCGACTGAAACGGCGAAGCAGATACCTTCCCGAGCGCTTCGGCACACTCGCAGGCTCAAACCCGTGATTCCCCCTCAGAACTCATCCGAATCTTTGCACGAAGCAGTTCCCCCACGGTATCGGAATCCTGGATTGTCTCTCCGTTTTTCCCTCCCGCTTTAGCCGTCGACAGAATCGCCAGACACGTTAATTCCACTAATTCAACAACGTCCCTTATTGATTGTACTTGTACATTTCTGGAAACTGCTCGCGGGGAAACTTCCGCAAGCGCAAGTACGGCACCGAGTGACTGCTGGGAAAGGAAAGGAAGCCTGGGCGTTGATGATGCAGAATCCCCATCAAGCACGCCAGTAGAAACCAGTTTCGCCGACGCCGAAGCACCGCAGTCCAGGTCAGAATCTCGCGGAGGGTATCGGGATGAAAGAACTCTCGAACCCACTTTGGCACCGACCGCAGATCTGGCTTGGCCTCCTTTTTGATGGCAGCGGCGGAACGATGAAGATCGTCCAGCGCAAGTTCTAGCGATCCATAGGGAAAGAGCTTGGCACGAGTAAGAAGGTTCGCATATGGGCTTAGGTCATTTGCGATTACGTTGCAGCCGGCCACCCAGCTTTCAAACGCAATCGACCCGCACCCTGAAAACGGTTCATAGACGGTGTGACCTGGTAGGGTGAATTCCCTCACCAAGGCTGCGGCCATGGAGGACTTCGACTTTCCGATATACGGCGATAGTTGGTGGAAAGTCCATTCGGTGTGACAGACGGACCCAGCCCATTCGGCGGAGGCGAGTGAGACCGCGCTGATACGGCTAGCTGAATGCGGCCCTACCGCGCCGATGGGTGGAAGGTCGATGCGCAGTTGGTTCGTCGAAGCTCCAGAAGTTTGCGTGGCCGTCGGACGCTGTCTAGGAACCTGCGCTTCGAAATGTCGAGGATCTCCACGACCACCTGTAAGGACGTTATCCATAGCGCCCTTTATCGTTTCTATATTCCGACGCTCATAGACGGCAGACATACACCATTGCTAATCAATCGAACAGATCGGTATGCGTTCCGGTCCGAACCAGGATGAGAGTATCGTCCTCCTGGTCCCAGACCAGCAGCCAATCTGGTTCGATATGACATTCCCAGCAAGGTGACCAGTCCCCGGCTAATCGATGCTGCCGATGTCGTGGGTCGAGAGGCTGTTTCGACAGGAGCCGTTCCACGACACTCCAGAGCTTGTCGAGATTCTTGCCGCGCTTCCTACCACGCTTTAGATCCTTCTCGAATCGCTTCGTAGTAAGCAGGCGCATGGATCAACCGTGACGGATTTTGAGATCCTCCAGGTCGGCGTATTCGGTGAGGCCCTCTCCTGTGCGGGCCTGCCGCATCGCCGCGATGGTCTCGGCATTGGGAACCTTAACAGCGAATGGCAAGCCGTGATGCAGCGTCACCTGTCGATAAAATAGAGTGATCGCTTCGGTCGGCGACAAACCGAGACCCGAGAAAACTTCTTCGGCTTGGCTCTTCAACTCCGGTTCAACACGGGCACGGATCATTTCGGTCTTGGCCATTTGGGCACCTCCCCATCTTGTTTGCTGGCAATGTACCACAAACGGGGAACATATCAATGAGTCGGAACAAGGAACCCCCCAAAAAGAGGTTACACGAAATCACCGCTTTCTGCCTTGAGTAAGTGGTTTCGAAGATTCCAAGCGCCGGAAAAATAGGGGACGTTGTTGAATTACTGGAATAACTGTCTCAGTTCCCCATTCCTGACCGACTGAAACGGCGAAGCAGATCCCTTTCCCAGCGCTTCGGCATACTCGCAGGCGCTGACACCATCATTCGCTCTCAAAACGCGTCCTTATCGTAAAACGAAGCAGTTTTCCTTCTGTATCCTGGATTTTCCCTCCATTTTTCTCCCTCTCCAGGTGTTGACAGAATCGCCAGACAGAGTAGTTCCACTATTTCAACAACGTCCCCTACTAATGCACGAATGAACACCAATAAACTCTCATTGATGAGTTGTTGATTGGCGGGTGGAACAGGATGCCGCAGGCAAGACGCTCAACGTATCGATCTAATAACTATCCACTAACCACTCTTCACTTTTTACCTGGTCGCACAACCTTCCCTTACGAGGGGGCGGCTGATACAGGGTGAGACAGGGGTGTTTCTGAAAAGGAAAAGGGGGGGTGGGGTGAGTGATGGGGATCGAACCCACGACCGCTGGAGCCACAATCCAGTGCTCTACCGACTGAGCTACACTCACCGTCGAAGGAAGCGGCCGACATGTCCTCGATCAGCCGGCCACCTAGTCTAGTATAAGGCCGCGGGTCCTGCAAGGGCCGGGAACCCAACCGGATTGCCCGACCCACGCAGAAGCGGTTTTCCTGGCGGCGCACGCCGCCAAACTCATCTCTAAGACTTCAAATCGGCCAGGGATGCGCCGAAATTGATGTGATAGGGCTTCCCCTCCACGACCATGGCCGGGACCGAGTTCACCCCGGCCTCTTCGGCCTCGGCGATGCGGTCGGGGGCCGTACCGAGGTGAACGATCTCAACCGCGTAGCTCTCGGGATTGAGAGCCCCCGCGAATTGGGTCTCAGCATCCACGCAGACCGGACAGCCGGCATGGTAGAAGGTGGCTTGTTTCTTCATGGTGATTCCTCCTTGTAGGGATCAGGGTTGGTTGAAAGAAAGCTCCGCCGCTGGCTTGGGCCGGCATGGAGGCGCCTCAATCCGGGGGAGTGGCGGCCAGGAATCGCCGCCAGCGCTCCTTTCTCGCGGCTTCCTCGGCCGGCTGGTGGTCCCCGCAGTCCAGACGCAACGAAGCAGTTCCGAAGGGGGCGTCCACAAAATCGCAGTGGTGGGGCCGGGATTGGTCCGAATGCCGGTAGGGGCGAAAGAAACGGCAGGTGCAACACATCCTCTGGGGTTCTATGGCCCCGGATTCCTGCAGTTCCAGGATGACCTTGCTGAGGGCCGTATGCAGCGCCCGGCTCTCCAGTGGGCTGAGCCCGGCCAGGGCGCTGAGCAGTGCTTCCGGGAACTCCGTCCGTGACGAAACGACTCGAACCCCCGCCTGCGTCAGCGACACAAGGGTGGCCCGGCCGTCCGCAGGATCGATCGATTTTCGGACAAGCTGCTTGCGTTCCAGGGCCGAGATGACGCGGCTGGCGGTGGCCAGGGAAACGCCCAGCAGCTTGGCCAGGGTCCGAACCCGGTTGGATCCCCGCTGCCTGAGCAGGGTCAGGACGGTGATCTGGGTGGGCGTCAGGCCCAGCGCTTCCCCTGCCTTCCACTGCCTGGTTCTCAAGTAGAGGCTCAGCTGCGCCAATCCCGTGGCAGCCTGCTTGATGTCATCGGCTCTGGACATGGTTTATATAGTTAGCACTACTAATCAATTATAGTCAAGTTTTTTTCGAGAGCGGGTGGTTCAGGGGAGTCTGGATTCTGGATTGAATCAGGACCCGGGCCAACAGGGAAGGAGGTCTCCCGGTTCGGGAGTCGCATAACGAATTCCGCGGGCGATTGCCCTGGCGAGGCAGAGCGAGGCGGCGTGGCAAATGGCGGCCATGTCAGTGTCCTCTACCGCATGCTTTGCGGTTCCGCTGGCCGCGGCGAACACCAAGTCGCCGTCGAAAGGCGTGTGCGACGGAACAATGGCTCTGGCCAACCCGTCGTGGGCCGCGATGGCCATGCGCTGCGCCTGGCTCCGGGTGAGGTCCGCATCGGAAGCGACAATGGCGATGGTGGTGTTTGCTCCGGGCGCCAGGGCCGTGTGTTTTCCCAGGAATGTTGCCTTGAGATCGGGTGCCTCCTCGGGGAGACCCGCCTGCCCGAACTCATCGCCGATTTCAAAGGGGGCTGCCCAGAACTTGCAGCTTCCTGGGATGGTGACCGAGCCGACCGGGTTTGCCGCGACCAGCGCTCCCACCGTGATTCCGTTCCCGAGTTGCAGGGAAGCCGAACCCAGACCTCCCTTGAGATTGGCGGTGGTTGCTCCGGCGCCGGCCCCGGCTGTCCCGAGGTCAAACTCTGCCCCGGCGTTCTTCAGCGCCCGCCGGCCAAGCCCTCGGTAGGGATTCTCCTTCCAGTTCTTGTCCCCGCCGTTGAGCAGGTCGAACAGGATGGCGGCCGGCACAATCGGAACCCGGACGGCGCCCACGGGAAAGCCGCGTCCGCTTTCCGCCAGGGCGTCCGTGGCGCCGGAGGCCGCATCCAGACCGAAAGCCGACCCACCGGACAAAACCAACGCATCCACCTTCTGCACGAGCCGGTCCGGCGCCAGCAGATCGGTCTCCCTGGTTCCAGGGGCTCCGCCCATGACGTGCACCGCCACCGTGAAGGGTTGCTCCGCAGTAAATACGGTCGTCCCGGATTTGAGGGCGGCGTCGGAGGCATTGCCGACGAGAAACCCTGCGACGTCGGTCACGAGGTTGCGCGGGCCGGGTTCCAGGCAGCGGGAATGATGAGGTGTCAAAGTCATGCGTGGGAGTTTCTCGGCGGCAGGTTGGCGGCGATCGGGATTGCCATCGCTGCCGCTCTACAGGGGTTTCGGGAGAGGCTGATTATACATCCTGGGGTCCACCCGGGAGCGCGGGCGTCTCGCCCGCAATCTTGTAAAGGTGCTGTTCCGGTGCAAGTCTCAGGGTGATCCGACCAACCCTTGTGAGACGAATTGCCACGATCATGCCAGGTCTTGTGCAGGCGGGACGCCCGCGCTCCCGGGAATCACGCCCCTCGAAACCATTCCGATCCTTTGTAGCTATAATTTTCTGGATCATGTTACTATGTTGCTACTAGTATCTCTTATTTGTAGCTACTTTTATGGAGAAGCCATGCAGGTCTCGGTTCGAGAACTCAAGAACAACCTTTCCAAGTACCTCAAGTTGGTGCGCCGGGGCGAACCTGTGGTGGTGACTTCTCACCGGACTCCGTTGGCGAGGCTGCTGCCCATCCCTGAAATCGAGAATGCAGGCCTTCGACGCCTGCTGCAGCTTGACTGGATCCACTGGAGCGGCAAAAAGCCTCGGGGCGGCACCCTCTGCCCGGAAATCCGCGGAAAGTCCCTGGCGAAGAGCGTGCTGGAAGACCGGGGATGATCCTCTACCTCGACACCTCGGCTCTGGTCAAAGTCTACGTCACGGAGCCTTTTCGAGAGCCTGTGGTTTCGGCAATGCAGGAGGCCGAAGCCGTGGCCAGCCACAGGCTCGCCTACGTGGAAGCGCACGCGGCTTTCGCCCGTGCGCTGAGCGACGGGAAGCTGACCGAAGGGCAGCTTGAAGCCGTCAAGCGAGAGTTCCGTGCCGATTGGGACAACTACCTGCAAGTGGGAACCAGCCAATCACTGATCCAAAGGGCCGCGGATCTCGCCGAAGCCTTTCACTTGCGTGCCTACGACAGTGTTCACCTGGCGGCAGCCGACGTTCTGCACGCCCAAAGCGGAGAAACCGTCCTTTTTGCCTGTTTCGACCGCAAGCTCAACCGTGCCGCGGCTGTGCTGGGCTTGTCCTCATTGAAGCTGGGATAGGAACCGGATGCGGGCGGGACGCCCGCGCTCCCGGGTGGATCCGGATGCGTCTTGAGACGTCTCCAACCCCTTAGTGGCCCTTTGTAGTCGTTCGTGCCCCTTCGTGGATGCTCCCTCCACTGGCCTTACTTCCACTCCGGATGCAGATGGGAGCGGAGGGCCTCCATGTCGAAATCCACGCCCAGGCCGGGCTTTCCGCTCAGGCTGAACTCCCCGCCGTGGAAGTTCATGGGCTCGGTGGTCAGCCGGTTGTAGGCTTCGATGAAGAAAGTGCTGTGCTCCAGCCGGTAGAAGTTGGGCGTGTTCATCATCACGTGGGAGCCGGCCACGATCTGCAGGGGTCCCATGGCGTTGTGGGGGCTCATGGGGACGTAATAGGCTTCGGCCATGCTGGCGATCTTGCGCAGCTCGGTGATGCCCCCGGTCCAGAGCACGTCAGGCATGAGATAGTCGGCCAGCCCCTGCTGCAGGATGGGCAGGAAGTCGAAGCGGGTGAAGAGGCGCTCACCCACGCAGATGGAAGGCGTCACGTGCTCTCGGACCTGTCGCAGGGCGTCGATGCTTTCGGGGGGCACCGGCTCCTCGAACCAGGCGATCTGCGACTCCTCGTAGAGGCGGTTGGCCAAGCGGATGGCGGTGGGCACGTTGTAGTGGCCGTGGGCGTCGATCAGGATTTCCACCTTTTCTCCCACGGCTTCCCGAATTGCCTCCACGATGTTGCAGCCCAGTTCCTCCCCTTCGGCTGAGATCTGCCCGTCGAGATAGGCGGTGTGGAAGGGCTGCATCTCCAGGAAGGGGTCCAGCTTGAGGGCCTCGTGGCCGGCCTCGACGGTGGCCTGGGCGGCCGCGCCGTACTGCTCGGGAGTGTGGCAGCCGAAGAACCAGCCGTTGGCGTAGAGCCGGATGCTGTCCCGCAGCTTGCCGCCCAGCAGGTCGTAGACCGGCAGGCCCAGGGCCTTCCCCTTGATATCCCAAAGGGCCATGTCCACGCCGCTCAGGGCCACCGTCGGTAGGCCCCGCGCTCCCAGGTAGGTGAAACGCCGGTAGTTCTGCTGCCACATCTGCTCGCTCTGAAACGGGTCCTTCCCCACCAGGCTCTGGCGCAGCAGCTCGATGGTTCGGGCGCTCAGGAAGCAGCCGCCCCCGGGAGAGTTGCTGGCTTCGCCCCAGCCGTGGATGCCTTCATCGGTGTCGATGCGCACGAAGGTCCAGTCCCCCTCGAAGGCGCCGGCGTTGTCCGGGTACCGGGGCTTGATCACGTAAGCCTTGACGTCGGTGATTTTCATGGTCTCTGTCCTCCTGAATGGGTAAAGAGGAGACGGTTAGGGATTGAACGCGGGGCGCGCCTCAGGGTTTGGAAGGCCCGGGCAGTTCTCCCGAAATCCGGCGCAAATGGTCCATGCGCTTGCCTCTGGCCTTCTGCAGGGCCCGGTCCGGAACCGGAAGCTGGTCGAACAGGTCGGGATCGCGGCGGACGAATCCCTCGGCATACTGCGTCCCACAGTTCCAACCGGACCTGCCTGCACTAATCTCGATGCGCTTGCGGGCAAAGGCCTCGGTGTGGCCCTGGGTGGCGAACAGAACCTCGGCCTCGACCCGCTTTTCGGCCCACTGGCTGATATCCACGTAGAAGTCGATCTCGTCGGTTTCGAAGAAGACCCCCAGGTAGTAGGTCAGGGCCACGGTGTGGGGAGGGACCCGGCTGGAGGGGTCGGGCAGGGAGGCCAGGTGCATGGCCTCATGGGTGGCGAAGCCGGCTTCGTCGTGCTCGTTGCGCGAGGCCGACACCATGCCGCTGCGCCCCCGCAGGTAGCGCCGGTGGGAGATCATGACGTCGGGCCTCACCTCCAGGATGATCTGCTTGAGGGCCTCCACCGATTCGAGCGTGCGTTCCATGCGGTAGGGCTCCGGAAACCCGTGCACCCGCACGTCGCTGATGCCGAAGTGGCGGCAGACGGCGCGGAACTCCCGCAGTTTTTCCCGGGCGTAGTCCTCCCGGGTCTGGTTGACGATCCGGGGGTCGCGCTCGGCGGCGGGCTTGATCAGCTCGTCGTAGAGGCGTTCGTTGTGCTTGGTGGCCCCGTTGGTCAGAGTCACCACGGTCACGGCGTCGCCCCGGGAGCTGTGAATGCCGCAGGTGCCTGCGCAGTGGGTGAAATCGTGGGGATGGGCCACCACCACCATCAGGCGCAAGGGTTCCCGGTCGGAGGTGGGTGCCTGTGGTTGTGAAGTCATGGCCGCTCCTCGGACAAGTGGCTCAGGGAAGGTCGCCTCGCCCTACCGTGCGGATCATACGAGAGTGAAACAACGCATCTTCATGGCCTGGCGGGAACAAGGGCCATGTCGTGCTTAACCGGTTTTCTATTTGTTGAACATGGATGCACAGGATAATCATCATTGCGTCGGCTTGTGCTTCACTTGGGCTCACCGGCATTTGCTGCCGCCGCCTACGCGGCTCGACGTGGAGCTACCCCTTTCCAATGGCCCGTGCCGGGCATAGCCCGGCCCGCGCCCGGCTCACGCCCACGGCTACCTGCTGCCGCCGCTCCGCGGCTCGATGGGTCGCCCGGGCGTTCGCCCGGGGATTATCAAGTGCTAACAAGTGTCGCCCCCGCCCTGCCGGGCGGATCATACATAGAGTGAAACATTCGGAAATCGACAATCCCTTCGTGACCTTGGCACCCCGTCGCGTTTAACCTCAATGCCTTAGTGGCCCTTCGTCGTTCTTCGTGCCCCTTCGTGGATAACTCTTTTTCTTTTGTCTTTTTTCGTTTGTTGCATGCAAGCCCGGCCCCTTCGAGACCCGTTGGTGCAAACCCACTACGGCCCCCAGCCGCTCGGGTCGGGGGGTGTGCCGAACCTCATGTAGCGCATCCCCTCCTTGGCGGACAGCATCTGAAAATCGCCGCTCACAGCGTAGAGCCGCCCTCCGCTGAGTTCCAGCTCCAACAGAACCGCCCGGCCCTTAAGACTACCGAAACGGGTGTTGTCTTTCCATCGGGGAACCCAGGCAGTGTTGTCGCCGCTGCAGGGGCTGCAATCCTCCAGGCCGTAGCCGGGGATGGGATTGCCGTCGGCGTCGGTGATTCCCACCAGCAGTTGGCCGCCGGGCGCCTTCACGTTGAAGCTGAGCTGGTCCCCCTGCACCAGCAGGGCCCGGGTCTTCATCCGGCCCCACCCGGAGGCGGCTTCCAGGTAGACGAATCCATCCGGCCGCAGGCGGTGCATCAGGATGGCCGACCGTTGGGGGGATTGCTCTCCGAAGATGGCATGCTCCTGGGCGGTGGCGCAGGAATAGAGTCGGATCTCGCTCTCGGTTGCAATCAGGCTGCAGGGCAGGATGCAGCCCGCCCCGATCCGGCCCGGGGCGGCATTGGCCAGGAAGGGCTCCCTCGGACCTCGCTGGAAGTGCCAGCCGTCGTAGCTGTAGGCCAACTGGCAGTCGATCCTTCCCCCCAGGAACTTGCCGTGCTGGGTGGTCCGGGGCGGGGTCCGGAAGACCCAGAGCAACCCGATGAACAGGTTGGCGTAGGGGAAGGTGGGCATCCCGTAGAGCTCGGCCAGGTCGGGGTCCAGACCGTCGGGGGACAGGGCCAGCTCGACAGGGGAGAACTCCTTCCAGTCCGGGGTCTCCATCAGGGCGATGCGCCGGTCGCCGTTCTTGGGACGGATGGCCAGCACGTAGCTGTCGCGGTAGCGGTTCCAGAAGGCGCAGACGGAGGGGTCGCTGCCGTGGGGATGCCAGAGGGTCCCCTCCGCATCGTTCCAGGTCAGCCCGTCGGGGGAGGTCACGATCCAGGAGTCCTTCTTGCCGGTGCCGGGTCCGTGGCCCTTGCAGACAAACCCCTTGATTCGCCCCCGGGGATCGGGGGCGCGGTCGTCGTAATAGCAGGGGCCCCATTCGCCGAAGCGGTTCAGGGGCGCCGCCCCCACCTGGTTGGGCAGCGACCGGTCGGGGAGCGGATGCGAGGTCTCCAGGTCGGGGATCCTCCAGTGGATGCCGTCACTGGAATCCGCCACCGAGGGGACGAAATGGGCCGCCCCCGCGCCTTTTCCCAGCCCGGTCAGAGCCTGGTAGAGCATGCGCCAACCGCCGGCTTGCGGGCTGGGAAAGACGGTGGGATAGGCGAATGCGAGGTCGATCCCCGGCACCTGGTAGGTGGCCTCGGGAACCGGGTCGGGCCGTCCCAGGCGGCGCTCCAGGCCCTGCTTTTCCAGAAGCTGGGTGTCGTCGAAGAAAAGAAGCCGGGTCATGGTGCCTTGGCACCTCATCTCAAGTGGCGCGCGAACCAGCCGCCGATCTCCTCCAGGGTGGCCGGGTCCCGCAGGTAGGCCCCGTGGCCCCCAGAGTACCACACGGAGCGGAAGCGATCGGTGGCCTCCAGCAGGGTGTACTTTCCCCTGGCCTCATCCAGCATGGGCTGGACCCCTTCCCGGGGAAAGTCGCTGTCTCCTTCAAAGGCCAGCAGGGGCCGGGGAGCCATCAGGCTGAACAACTCCTGCCGCGAGGTCCAGCGGCGAACACCCGGAATCCAGGCATACCAGCCCGCGTCCCGCTCATGCTCCAGGGCTGCCTCGAAGGTGATCAGGCAACTGCCGGTGCAGACGGCCTTGATCCGGGGTTCCGCGATGGCGGTCTGCCAGGCCAGGTTGCCGCCCATCGACCAGCCCATGACACCCACCCGCCGGGGGTCGATGTCGTCGCGGGTCTCCAGGTAGTCCAGGGTTCGGATCACGTCCCAAACCTCCATGGCGGCCACGCTGCGGCCGTCGATGAGGGCCCGGCGCATCAGCCAGTGGTACTGGGCGTGGGAAGCCGCGGTGAAAGCGGCCCGGTCGACGACGCTGTCCGGGCGCGGGCCGGCCCGGGCTCCGAAGACGCGGCAGTCGATGCTCATGAGGGCAAATCCCTGAGCGAGGAGCCTGGTGAGGGGAAGGGGCTCGTAGTTGCCCAGCTTCTCCACCGGAAACCGATGGTGGGGAGACTCGACGGCGAAGGGCAGCGGCCACTGCTCGTGGCCGAAGATCGCCAGGTCCTTGGTTCGATGTCCCCCCGGAAGCACCAGGATCAACGGCGGCGGCTTGCGGGCGGTCTTCGGCCGGACCAGCAGTCCCGGGACACGCTCGCCGGGCTCGCTGTCGAACCGCAGCCATTGGGCCACCCAATCCTCCCCGGACGCCTCCCGTATGATCTCGGCCTGAAGGTCGCACCGCTCCGGGCCGACGCCGAGGCACCGGCGGTAGCGTCGGGTTAACTGGCGGCGGCGCCTCAACCAGCGGTCTCTGTCCTGTCGGTTGCTGCCTGCCATGGTTTTCCGTCGGGAATTGCGGTCAGCCCTTCACGGCGCCCAGGCGGATACCCTCCACGAAATAGCGCTGACCCGCAACGAAGACCAGGATCATGGGGAGGGTCATGACCATGGACCCCGCCATCAGCAAGGGCCAGTCCGGATCGGTGTACATCCCCCGGAACAGGGTCAGTCCCAGGGGAAGATTGAAGAGATCCTCCGAGCTGCTGACGATCAGCGGCCACATGAAGGTTCTCCAGGAGCCCACGAAAGCCACGATGGACAAGGCGGCCAGGGCCGGAGTGGAGAGCGGCAGGGCGATGCGCCAGTAGAGGCCCAGCGGGCTGCAACCGTCAATGCGGGCGGCATCCTCGATCTCCCTGGGAATGGTCAGGAAGAACTGCCTCAGCATGAAGGTGCCGTAGGCGGTGAAGACCGAGGGCAGGATGACCGCCTGGTAGGTGTTCACCCAGCCCAGCTCCCGCAGCAGGATATAGGACGGAATCATGGTGACCGTGGCGGGAATCATCAGGGTGGCCAGGTAGGAGAAGAAGATCTGCTTGCGGCCGGGGAAGCGGAGCCGGGCGAAGGCGAAGGCGGCCAGGCTGCTGGTGATCACCTGTCCCAGGGTGATGGCCAGGGCGAAGAAGACCGTATTGAGGACGAAGCGGCTGAAGCCCCGCGGACCGCGCCCGGATTCCACCAGGCGTTGCCAGGCCAGCAACTGGCTGTAGTTGCCGGTTTCGGAATGGAAGAACCAGCGGGGATCGTCCACCACCCGTTCGGCCAGTTGCCTTCCGGGAAGCAGCTTGGGCTCGGTGGAGAAAACATCCGCCTTCCCCTTCAGGGAGGTGATCGCCATCCAGTAGAAAGGGAACAGCATGGAGGCGGCCAGCACCAGAAGCAGGCCGAAAACCACCAGGCGACTTCGGTTGAACTGGCTGCGCATCAGTACTCCACTCGTTTCTCGGCCAGGCGCCAGTTGATCATGGTCAACAGGAAGACAATCAGAAAGAGGACCCAGGCCACCGCGGAAGCGTAGCCCATGCGGAAGAACTCGAACCCCTGACGATAGAGGTAGAGGCTGACGGTGGTCGTCCCGAAGCTGCCGCCGGTCATGACGAATGGGGCGTCGAAACCGCCTTCGAGGCCCGAGATGATGGAGATGATGAAGATGAAGAAAGTCACCGGCATGAGCATGGGCACGGTCACGTGGCGCAGCTGCCGCCAGCGGCCGGCGCCGTCCAGGGCGGCCGCCTCGTGCAGCTCCCGGGGGATCTGCTGCAGCCCGGCCAGGTAGAGGATCATGTTGACCCCGCCGATGCTGGCCCAACTCGCCATCAGCATCAGGGCCGGCTTGGCCCAGAAGTAGCTCTGCAGCCAGTCGGGCCCCTGGATGCCCACCCAGGCCAGCACCTGGTTGATGCTGCCCAGGTCCTTGTTGAACATCCACATCCAGAGGAGCATGGTGCCCACGCCAGCGGTGATGGAGGGCAGGAAGAAGGCGGTGCGAAAGATCGCCATGCCCCGCATCTTACGGTTCAGCAGGACCGCCAACAGCAGCGAGGCCGCCATGTTGAAGGGGATGGCCAGCATCATGAAGACGGTGTTGTAGAGCGATTCCCAGAAGCGGGGAGTGTTGGCGACCCAGGAGGTCTGCCCCCCGGGGTCGGTCCGGCCATGGAAGCCGAGCAGGTCCAGGTAGTTGCGGAGTCCGACCGGTTCTATGGCGCTGACCGCCTCGGCCACCGGGTCCCAGCGGCAAAAGCTCAAGGCGAAGGAAGCCACCACCGGAAAGAGGGTGAAGGCCAGAAACCCCAGCAGATTGGGCAGCAGAAACAAGGCGGCGATACCCAGGGCCCGCGATCTCATCAGTGGGTCCTCCCCAGGATCTCCCGGAACTGCCGGGCGCACTCCTGCAGGCCGGCCTCGGGGCTCTGCTGCCGGGTCAGGACCAGCCGCGTGGTCTCTGCCAGAGCCTGCTGCAGCTCGTTGATCTTGGGATGTCGGGGGAAAGGGTTGAGGGTCTCCATGCTGTCCAGGATGACCTGGCGGTTGTGCGGCGGGCTGAGCATGTCTTCGATCACCTGCCGGGCGGTTTCCCGATGGGAGGGAACCAGAATGCCCCCCAGGCGCCGCTGGCTCTCGGGAGCCACCAGGTACTTGAGCAGGCGCACCGCCTCGGCTCGGTGGGGGGTGTGGCGGGAGACGGCAAAGCCCTGGGTGCTGGAAGCGCAGGCCCGCCGAGCCCCCAAGGGCACGGGCGCAATGTCCCAGCGGAAATCCGAAATCTCTTCCCGCATGGTCCGGAAGTGGAATCCGTCGGAGATCATGGCCGCCTGCCCCCGGTAGAAGGCCTGACGCCTGGTCAGGATTCCGGCTCCCGGGATCTCCAGGCGGGAGGGCATGGAACCGTCCTCGAAGATCAGCTTCAGGTGAAAGTCCAGGTAGCTCCTCCACCCCGGCCGGTCGATGCGTTCCTCCGACATGTCGGGACTGAGGTACTCGGCCCCGAAGACCCCAGGATCGATCTCACCGTAAAAACCCCACTGGCGGACCTGGCCTCCTTCCCGAACCGTCAGCTTCCTGGCCGCCTGCCGGAAATCCTCCAGGGTCCAGTCCGGAGCGGGTGGCGGCAGGCCGGCCTGCTCGAAAAGGTCCAGGTTGTAGACAATGACGGCGAAATCGGCCCCCAGGGGAAACCCCATCAGGCGGCCGTTGAAACGGTAGCAGTCCAGGACCGACTCGTAGTAGTGGCCGGGGGGGATCCGGAACTCGTCCTCCACGTCCAGAAAGGCGCCCCGGGAGGCGAACTGGGCCATTCCCTTGCCCATCCACATCACGTCGGGTGCGGTGCGCCCGGCAAACATCACCAGCAGCTTGTCGTAGTAGCTTCCGGGAATGCCCTGCAACTCCACCAGCACGTCCGGATTCCGCCGGTTGAAGTCGTCCGCCAGATCCTGGTAGTTCTCCATCGCCTGGCTGGTGTAGAGCGCAGCCAGGCGCAGATGGACCCGGTGGTCCGCCGGGGCCTGGAGGGTTCGGGTCGAGTGGAGCCACATCCCCAGCAGCAGGGTTGCAGCCAGGACCCCGGCAGTGAAAAGGAGGCTCTTTCCTTGCAAGGGCACCCCGTCGGCGGAGAGGTCAAGGGGACGTCAGTGGCCTGTCACTCTAACCCAGGCGGGAGGGCCTGTCCAGATGGGCGGCAAGTCGTTTACAATCGCTTGTCGGTCGTGTTAATTTGAGCAGGCTTAGACGTGGCATCCTGAAGCATCGGGCAATCTCGGAAGCAGGTGAGGCTGATGCTCATAGGGATGCCCGGTCAGAAGTCGGGCGGGTGAAAGAATTCGAAAGTGGTTCGGAGTCAGGCTTTCGGCTGCCGGAAACATTCACCCGAAGTTGTGACGAGAACCGTTACGCATGGCACGACCGTCAGAACGCCCTCCATACCCAATCCCTCCCGGGTAACTTGTGGGCCGCTAGCTCAATTGGCAGAGCAACTGACTCTTAATCAGTAGGTTCGGGGTTCGATTCCCCGGCGGCTCACCAGTATAGTCAATGGAGGCATAGGGGACGTTGTTGAACTACTGGAATAACTACGATCAGCCACTCCTGATTTGCTTTGATTCAATAACGTCACCTACGCGCTCTTTACAAGTTATTCCAGCAATTCAGCAACGTCCCCAGCGCTACACGTAAGCTGGGAGCACTCATAAACCTCGTTGTGAGGGACGCAGAAAAGACGGATACGATATTCCATCATGTGCTCCGTATGAGAGGTCGATCGATACGTGACAAGCAAGAGGTAGGCGAAGAGCGGTTCAAGTCCAGTATCTCCGCAATACGAGAGATCGCGAGATTCATATCCGGCGACCAGCTTGAAGCCGAATTCACAGACTGATCAGATCCCCCTAAAGCCATGAGCTGGGCCGGGTCGGCAGCGATTTCCCGGTCTCCCCCGGCCTGGATTCGGAATCCCAGGTGCTACCGGTCGCCGTGCCATGAATCCGAGATTGGGATAGGCATGGCTGTGGTAGACTGTCGCCATGAGCAACACCGCCCAAATCATCCTTGCCGTATTCGGAACGGGCATCACTCTGTTAGGGATACTGGCTGGTCTCCTGGTATCCCTGTTTCGTATCCTGCGCCAAGACATCAAGGAAACCAACGGCCGCATCGATGCTTTAGACAACCGGATCGATGCCATGGAAGGCCGGCTCAACTCCCGGATCGACGCCCTCTATCAGGCTCTTTTCAGCCACAGGGACCCCGCCGCCTAGCCGGCTTCTCTCCTCTCCCCGTACCACAAGGGGAGCATTCCGTATTGCGAGCTTCAACTGATGGCTGGTTCTTACAGTATGGAAACCACCTGACATTCGATGTTCAGTCGTCTACTCAGTAGGATTGCCTCCGGTCGCACTGATCGATAGATCCCGAATAGCGATCGACGAGTTGATTGACATCTCGGCCGGGCCGGCATTAAATCCGTGTAAAGAAACCGCATGAGACCTGAAACGCATACTCGCCGCAAGTCGGAGGAACCCTACCTGCTCGGCACCGATCCGGACGAGGGGAGACGCCTCCAGACCCAGCACCGCTTGTGGGCGGAGGCAGCCCGTGACCTCTGGGGCCGCGCCGGGTTCGGAAAGGGTGCGCGGCTGCTGGATCTCGGCTGCGGTCCGGGTTTCGCCGCTCTTGAACTGGCGGCCCGGGTCGGGTCCGAAGGCCGGGTGCTCGCCGTGGACGAATCGCCGCGCTTCATCGCCTATCTGGTCAGAGAAGCGGACCGTCTCGGGATAGAGCAGCTCACGGCACGGGTGGAGAAGGCCCAGGAGTTGCAACTGGAGCCCGCCTCGCTGGACGGCGTCTTCGCGCGCTGGATCTTCTGCTTTCTGCGGGACCCCGTCCCGGTCATCGACCGGGTCGTGTCAGGGTTGCGCCCGGGCGGTCGCCTGGTGATCTGGGACTATCTGAACTACCGCGCCACCACCCTCCAGCCGCGGAGCCCGGTGTTCGATCGCGTGCTGGCGGCGGTTAGCGAAAGCTGGAAACCCACTGGCGGCGATCTGGACGTGGGCGCTCGTTTGCCGGGGTTGGTTGTGAAGTCCGGGTGCCGTCTGGTCGACCTGGTTCCGCTCGCAAAGTTCATCAGACCCGGCACAAGCTTCTGGGACTGGCCGACGCAGTTCTTCTTCGGCTACGTGCCGCGGTTGGTCGATGCCGGCTTGTTGACGGAGGCGGATCGATGCGCCTTCGAAGCCGAATGGCGTGCTCGCGAACGGGATCCGGGCACGTTCCTGTCGGCGCCACCGATGATCGGGATCATCGCCGAGAAACCCTGACACAGCCCAGGGCCGCAACGGCGCCCGGCTATTTCCAGGTCACTTCCATCGCGAAGAAGTGGTCGAACACCTCGCGGTTGGGAATGTTGGCGTCGTTGGTTTCAGGACTGCGGATGTAGAAGTCGAGCTGCTGGAGGGCCGGGTTGACGGCGCCGGCCTGAGACTCTTTCCCTTGGAGAGGATAGTGAGCTACCAGGTTCCGATCCCGCATCCCCTGGGTGACCATGAAGTGAATCTGGTAGTCCTGGTAGAGCGGCTTTCCGTTCAAGGTGGCGGAGCCGATACCCCATCCGGCCACATAGAGAATGCTCTTGGGCCAATAGGCATCCCCGCAGCCGGAATCGCCGTGCTCGAACAGCCAGGCCGCGATGCCGCCATCCTGACAGGGTGAGAATTCCTTGAACTCTTCCAAGTCGATCACATAGCTGCCCTCGGGAAGCTCGAGCTCGGCGCGGAACGTTCCCGTATTGTTGATCTCGTCGACATCCAGCTCGACCGTGCCCTCGACCGGCCGCAGATTCGAACCGTCATTGCCCATGTGGTCCCAGGGGCTCTCATCGTTCAACGTGCCCACTTGATGGATGCGAGCTCCCGAGATAATGAAGCGGCCGTCATAGAGGTCGTGCTGTTCGGGCGCATAGATCTCCATGCTGGCGCCGGGCTGGGTGCGCGGCCCGCGTTCGGCAGGATCGGTTGGCGAAGTGCCGTCGGTGACCGTGATGCTGCAAGCGGGCAGCCACAGCAAACACAAGGGAAGAAAGGGTTTCAGGTGACGGTTCATGGTGTGTCGACTCGGTGACAGGTGGTTGCCCGGTAGTGTACCAGCAGCCAACCGTGGAACGAAGCCGGATTCGCGGTTGTTCACGCTGCTGGTGTAGGAACGGCCGGTCGCTTGCCGAATCATCTATACTGCCCTTGTAATTCTCAGCCGTTTCCCACTACTCAAGGAGGACAGAATCATGCATGAAGTCAACTTGCTCGCGGTGCTGGTGGCCGGAATCATTCCCATGATTGTCGGCTTCCTCTGGTACGGCCCGCTGTTCGGCAAACGGTGGCTCGAACTCATGGAAACCACCACCGAGGAGATCCAGAAGAACTTCAATCCTTGGAAGACCCACGGGGCCAGCTTCGTGCTGGCGCTGGTCACCGCCTACATCCTGGCCCAGCTATTCGCCGGGATGGGTGGCCCCGGAAGTGTCTCCTCGATGGCCGGAAGCGCCGGCAACGCCATGGTGGGGGTCCACCTGGCGCTGATGGCCCTGATCGCTTTCGTTCTCCCGGTTTTCTATCAGGCGTGGGCCTACGAGGGCCGCAAGGCGGGGCTCTTCTGGCTCAGCCTGGGCTTCAACGCGGTTTCCCTTCTGGGGCAGGCGGTAGTCATCGCCGTCTGGAGCTGAGCGCGAGGAACGTCAACCATGAACTCTGCTGCAAAGCCGCCGGTGCTTTATCTCTGCTTTCTGCTGCTGGCTCTGGACGGATTCCTTCAAGCTCGAACGAACCGGTGAGGTGGATCCGGCGACGGTCGCGGCCCCGAAGCCGCCACCGCCACCCATCGAAGGGGTTCCGGGCGAGGGTCTGGCCGGGATCTGGTTCGGTCGCCTGGAGGTCGCGCAGATCAGTTTGCGGCTGCTCTTCAGGATCGACCGTGACCAGGAGGGAGATTTCAGCGGGACGATCGACAGCCTGGATCAGGGGGCAATGGGGCTGAAGCTCTCCCGGATACGGTTCGAGGACAACTCCGTTCGGCTCAGGCTCAACAGGCCGCCCGCAGCCTTCGAAGGAACCCTCAGCCCGGACGGGTCCGAGATCGTGGGCCACTGGAAGCAGTCAGGCCAGTCCACTCCCCTGACTATCAAGCGCCAAAGAAAAGCTCCCGAATAGACTCGCCTGCAGGTCCCAGAGCTAAAATATCCCTGGCCAGTGCAAGCAATGGTCTCTTTCGACCGGCAGGCAGGATTGAAACTGCCAGGAACCCTGGCGTTGCCACTCGGCGGAATCCAAGATTCCCACATGTTGAACGGGAATTCATGGGACCATCGAAGCCGTCTGCGGACTGCACCCCTCTCGCGCCCGAACGAACCACTCGAGTTCTGCGAGTCCGAGGCCGGCCCCTCGTGAACCGTCAGGAGCAGCCGGCTGAACGAGCGGCCCGTCGAAACTTCAGAGCGCGAAGCTCAGCACGTAGAGGCCCAGGCCAGTCAGGCAGGTTAGCCACAAGCCCAGGAAGGTCAGCCAGCCCCAGAACCGGTGCCGCGGACTGAAGGAGCCCGGCAAAACGCTGGTAAAGCGGCGCCACGACAGGATCGCCAGTACACACCAGCCGATGAACGTCGGGACCGCAACCGCGAGATGTATGGCGAAGAGACCGGTCAGCGTCGCCGTTCCGTAGTACGCGCTCACGGTAAAAGCATCCACGGCGTGCCCGAATCGGATGCTGCCCTCCAGCAGCACTACGGCCACAATCGCTCCGAGCAACACCCCCACCTGAAGCCTGCGGTGGGCGCGGTAGCGGCGTTGCGCCGCCAGGCGCAACGCCTGGGTCATCAGAAACGGCGCGACCGCGAAAAACACCATCGCGACGTCCACGAGGGCGTCCGCCCGCGTCCCAAGAAAGCCTGTCGTCAGCATGGGTTCCGAGCCTCAACCATGAAGGGCTGGAGATGGAAAGGGGACGTTGTTGAATTACAGGAAAAACTGTGCACAGGTTCGGAGTCGCGGTGGATAGTCACAGGGAAATCGATGCCTTCTCGATCCGGGGTTCGTCGTGAAGGTACAAGAACTCATTATCGACCCTAACGACGTCAACGGCATCGGGACGCCGGGCTCAAGTTCGCCTTCAGGTTGGGCTGCCGCTTCGCTGCAGCCGTTCAGCGATCCACAACTTGATGAGCGATTGGCGGGTCACGCCAAGGTGCCGCGCCTGACCATCCAGCCCGGCCACAACCCATGCCGGGAAGTCCACATTCACCCGCTTTACCTGCTCCTTTGGGCGCTTTGCTTTCGACCAGTCGACCTGGCCGCTAACATCCTCGCCTGCATCGAATTTCCTGTCGAACTCACCTGCTTTCATAGTGATCGATCTCCTGTCTCCGGGCCCGCCGCACCGAGATGATCCGCACATTGTCTCCACGATGAGCGCAGACGGCGGCCCAGTGGTTTTCGCCAATCATTCCGATCACCAGAAAGCGCGGCTCGTCATCGGTTTTCGCCGGTGCCTCCAGCATCCAAGCATCTTTCCAAAGCATCTGGGCTTCGTCGAAGTCGATGCCGTGCTTGGCCTTGTTTGTGACGCTTTTGGCGGGATCATACTCAAATGGCATGGGTTATTATAGTATAGAAAATATACTGTTTCCATAAATCACAGCCGTGGCCGAGATGTCATCAACGAGAAAAGTCGGTCTGAATCAGACCCTATTGTCGGTCAGTGTCGAGCACGCAACCGAACTGGCCTCATCGGCCCACGGCGAGGGTACTGCCAGGAAGTTCGTCCTTGGTGACAAACGACCAGAACGTTCGAAAGGATCGCGCAGGCAACCAGGACCCGTTTGCGGATCAGCTTCGATTCCGCGTGATGATCGCACATGGAACGGCAATCAGGCTTGACCAACCGATTCCGAACTCAGGAGGTGTCAATCGGTTTATCGGGATAATTGACTTGGTTGTAATGTGATGGTATTCACCTGAGTGTCTCTCCTGCCAAGTAGGGTCCGATATGCAGCCGTCCGGTTTTCTCCTTTGGAGTCCGTTTGCAGTCCATTCAGGTAAGGACAGGTAAGGACTGGGCGGACGGACGAGCCGAAATACAATGGAGGACATATGGTTAGAGCCAATATCCTCAACACGCGCACAATCAATTATCTGGAGTTGATCGGCAACGGAAGGTCATACCGGGTGCCCCGCTACCAGCGCGATTACTCATGGTCGGAAGAGGAATGGGAGGATCTCTGGAATGACATCATCGAGCTGCGACCTGACACCGCAGCCGTTCACTACATGGGCGCCCTCGTGGTCGAAGGCAGTAACGACCGGGAGTTCCTGATTATCGATGGCCAGCAGCGGCTCGCCACGCTTAGCCTGTTTGCCCTGGCCGTAATCGCCAAGTTAAAGGAAATGGCCGACGCCGGCATGGATTCAGAGGCCAATGCCGAAAGGTCCCAGGGCCTGCGCAACCGTTTCGTCGGAGAAAAGGACCCGGCTTCCCTCACCGAGACCAGCCGGCTGTACCTGAACGCCACGGACGACGCCTTCTATCAGGACTACCTGGTCCAGTTGCGGCGGCCGTTAAACCCGCGCGGCCTGACCAAGTCGAACCGCTTGCTTTGGAAACGTCTTACCTATTTCACCGAGCGGCTCGGCGAGATGGACGCGATGAAGAGCGACGGCCGGGCATTGGCGAGCCTTCTGTCCGAAACAGTCGCACGTCAACTCGTCTTCATCCTGATTACCGTCGACGACGAGCTCAACGCCTATACCGTGTTCGAGACTCTCAATGCGCGCGGCCTGGAGCTGACCACGACCGATCTGCTGAAGAACTTTCTGTTCTCTCGGGTCCGCGTGACCGCTGACCTGGAAGCTCTCCAGCGTCGCTGGCAGCAACTCATCGCCACCGTCGGACAGGGGCGTTTCCCAAGGTTTCTCCGCTACCACTTGCTGTGCGAACTGCCCAAGGTGAGGAGTCAACGGCTCTTCAAGCTGGTGCGCGACCGGACCAAGTCGGCTGAAGACGTGTTCGCCCTGCTGGATCAATTGGAAAGCCGCGCGGAGCTCTTTGCGGCAGTACTCGACTCCGGTCACGGCTACTGGATCGAATTGCCCGAAGCCAAGCCCTACATTCGTGAGCTCAACCTGTTTCGGGTTCAGCAGATGATGCCGCTTCTGTTCACCTCCTGGGAGCGATTCTCGGAAGGCGATTTCGTGCGAATTCTCAAACTCGTTGGCGTGATTTCGTTCCGCTACACCGTCGTCAGCGGACTAAACACCAATCCGCTGGAACCCAATTATCACCGTGCCGCCAAGGCGGTGATGGACGGTAAGGCGAGGACTCCGGGGGCCGTGTTCACGCTCCTCAAGCCCCTCTACGTCGAAGACTCCAGGATGAAGCAGGACTTCGCCTTGTTGGTCGTCGACAATGGCTGGCGTTGGGACAAGCTCACGCGCTACATACTTGCCCGTCTCGAAGGTGACGCTTCCGGCCGGGCCTGTGACTACGAAACCGATCCCTTCACTGTCGAACACATCCTTCCCCAAAATCCGGTGGATGCCTGGGAGGAGTCCATTCCGAGCGGGCTGTGGGAAGAGTCCATCTACAAGCTCGGCAATCTCACCCTTCTCGAATCAGCCACCAACCGCCAGCTTGACAACGCCATCTATGCCGAAAAGCTTCCAGCCTATCGCCAGAGCAGCTACTCCTTGCCCCAACGCATTCCCGAGATCGCTCCCGAGCAGTGGACACGGGAGGTGCTGGACAGGCGTCAGCGTCAACTCGCCGAGCGTGCCGCCCATCTGTGGCGGGCGGATCTTGCGTAACCAGAGGTGGGGGATAGGGGGCGTTGTTGAACTACTGGAAACACTACGCTGCGGTTCGGAGTGCCAACTGGGGGCATGTGATTTGCCCTTGCCGAGACATCACCGAATCGCCGCAGGTAGTTATTCTCGTTGGACCCCCCGCCGAGAAATCGAATTGGCGCTGCGGCGCGCCGTAGAGATAACGAAATGAGCAAGGTGACCGAGCTGCACGAGAAATGGAGCGAGGACCCGGAATACCGCAAAGCGTACGACCGACTCGGTCCGGAGTTCGAGATCTCCCGCTCTCTCATTGAGGCCCGCACGCGGGCCAAGCTCACGCAAGCTGAACCTGCGCAACGAATGAACACGACGCAATCTGTCGTAGCTCAGCTTGAGAGCGGCCGAACCCGACCCTCAACCGGAGCCTTGCAAAAGATCGCTCAGGCAACCAGGACCCTTCTGCGCATCAACATTGATCCCGCGCGATTTGAATAGGGACGTGACTTGGGGACGTTGTTGAATTACTGGAATAACTTGTAAAGAATGCGTAGGAGACGTTATTGAATCAAAGCTATTCGGAAGTAGCTGATCGAAGTTATTCCAGTAATTCAACAACGTCCCCAGAACTGCATTAAGTAGATCAGGGGGACGCTGAGGGCGGACTAATTGGCGGGCATTTAGGTACTAAGGATGGCAGTGTAAAGCGATGCCTGAACTTCCCTGAGCGTACGCAATCGATTGTTCCGTTTGATTCAAGGTCAATTGGACGTCGCACGCTCACCAGTTCTGATTCGTCGCAAGATCTCCCTCGTAGCCGCACCCACCGCATAGGCCTTACCACCGCCCTGTACTGTTGCAACAACTCGACCCTGAGATCTGTAGTGCAGATCTGCTCTATCTGGAAGACAACGTTCACAAATGAAAATCGTTTTTTCAAAACTGTCGCTGTAAACCAATTGCGAATCACAGATTGGGCAGAAACACCAGAGATTCGAGATTTCGCTACCATTCCATGACCAACACCATTTCGCTCCGTAAAGCATATCTTCAGTGTAGTTCCGATGCGCAGGTTCATTCTGGTTCCGAAGAATCCAAAAGAGCACGGCAAGTCCAACAAGCGCAACTAGTGCAAATATTCCGGTAACAAAAAGTACCCAACCAGGCACTGAATAGTCGGAAATCAGCGCTAACCAAATCCATTTGACGCCCGACCAGGCCTGCGACATCGCTTCTAACAAGAAACCCCGTAACCATAGAAAAGTAGACAGGATTAGTCCTCCAACTACCGTTACGATGATTCCATTTCTCAACGGATTTGCGTGCTTATTTGCCATTGTTTAAACTTAGATTTCACGACGAATCGTGAGCCACCTATGCTGCCTAAAGATCGAGATTCCCAACGAGAATTTCCCCCTGAGATAGTTCGAAGAGAGTTTATTATTTTTTGCTACGAGTCGGCCGGAGTCTGGCGGGTGCGTCAGGCCATTATACTGTCGCAGGACGGATTAGTCGGATCAGATTTCGGCTTCGAAGTTGGTGGTGTAGCCGCTGTTGGTAAATTTGTGAATGACCCGGGTAGCCAGGCTTTGTCCGTCGACTCCAGTGCGAAAGCTGGTCACATGGAAAAGGGGGGGTGTTGAATTACAGGAAAAACAGTGCTCAGGTTCGGAGTCCCGGTGGATATTTCGAGGGAAACCGATACCTCGCCAAACGCAACCGACAGTTGCCAACAGGCTTCACCAGGTATTCAGTCAAGACACGTCAGTAGACTGGTGGAGGGATCGGCCAGCCGGTGGTATTTGATCTACTCTTGCTGGCACGTCATCGAGTCGCCGCAGCCAGTAATTCTAGTAGGACGCTTCCTAAATAACATATCAACATTTACACGACTGAGATCTCGTCCATCTTGTAGGTCCACTTGAATACCACCGGGTCTTCGTTCAGCCGGTCGATGTAGCGTTCGATGCGTTGCCGCAACTCCGCCTTGGACTCCACCCGCATCCCGCGCAACAGCGTGTTGGTCAGCTTCGCGAAGAACGATTCGACCATGTTCAACCAGGAGCCGTGCTTGGGTGTGAAGACAAACTCGAATCGGTTCGCCATGGTCGCCAAGTAAGCCCGCGTCTCCTTCGAGACATGCGCCGAATGGTTGTCAAGCACCAGCCGGATGCGTGCCCCGGCCGGATAGGCCCGGTCCAACTGCCGCAGGAAGGCCACGAACTCCCGGCTCCGGTGCCGCTCCACCACAGCCCGGTGTATCTGACCGGTCATCAGATCCAGTCCTGCCATCAGCGTCAGCGTTCCATGCCGCTGGTACTCGTAATCACGCCCCGTGCCGACATGTTTGCCCGGCTTGGGCGGCAGGTCGGGAGCCACCCCGCCAATGGCCTGGATGCCCGGCTTCTCGTCGTAGGAGACAAAGACCGTCAACGGGCCCTTCGGGGCGTCCTTCCGCTGGCGGGCCAGTTCAACCAGTTTGTACACCACCAGTACTTGGGCCATCTTCGTGTCGAATTCCGGATCGCGTTTCTCCAGATAATACTCGATCTTGTGCGGCCGTAGCCGGTGACCCGCCAGTATCTTCGAGACCGTGCCGCGTGCCAGCTTCGCCAGACTCGGGTGGCCCGCCTGCTCGCAGTGGGCACGAACATGACTTGCCAGCAGACGGGTCGTCCATAGCTCCTCCGGGTAGCCCAGTGCCTTCGGCTTGACGCAAGCCAGCGAAACCACCCAGGCACGCGCCTCCGAGGAGATGGTCCCGGGACGCCCCTTGCGCGGCAGGTCCCCCAGCGCCGCCAGCGCGCCCAGTTGCAGACCCTTGTCGACGCACCGCTCCACCTTGGGCCGGTTCGTGCCCAGCGCGCGAGCAATCGCTGAGACGGTCTGGCGCCCAGCGTAGCCCAGTAAAATCCTGGCCCGTTCCACATGCTGCGCCGACTCCGAACGGGACCGGCTAATTCCCTCCAGCCTCGCTCGCACCTCGTCACTGAGGACCAGACTGGCTCGTCGGCTTGTGAAGGGCACCGAAATCTCTCCGAAGCCACCGGATGTCGAGGACTCCAGAGTACAAGGGATCGGTGCTGAATTGCAATATTATATTGGAATCATACTACTAGTTATTCAGCAACGTCCCCTATGCCACACCGGTCACGATGATTCCCAAGGGTTGACGACCTCGAAGCCGAGGTCGGCAAAATCCCCGACATTTCTTGTTGCAACCGAGAGCCTATTGGCCATGGCCGTCCCGCCGATAAGGGCATCACCCAGATCGAGTACCCGTCCGGAGCGATGGGCTCGTGCTCTCAGAGCGGCCGCTTGGGCGGCTTCCGGTCGACCCACGGGCAAGACTCGGTCCGCGTACCCCGTCACGAACCCAGCCAATGCGGCACTGATACTGTCCCGGCGCCGCCCGGGGGGTAGCAGGTTGAGCCCAAAGTCCAGTTCGTGCAGGACGACCGCTGACAGCCACAACTCCTCCTGAGCGGCAAGGAACGCCGTTACCTGCGGGTGCGGTGCATCCTTGGTCAACTCCGAGATCACGTTGGTATCGAGAAGGAACCCGTTCATTCAGCCTCGCCGGTGACAAAGGGAATTTTTCTCCGTGACCCCCTCGTTTCGGGGACATTCAGATTCACCCCGCGAGGCATGTTGTCTACCAACCACTGTCCCATGGGTTTGCGAGCCGGCCTATTGGCGTACCAGTCGGCGGCAGGGACGACCACGAAAGGTTTCCTGGTACCGATATGCTGGGGTCCCTCCTCTTCCGCGAGACGCAGGACTTCGGACAAACGCGCCTTGGCTTCCGCGACTCTCCAGACTCGGCGGGACTCGGAATGTTGACTGTCCATGGTACCCCCAAGATGCAAAATATAGTCCAGTATAGACCATATCGGAGGCCAGAGTCGACCACGGAACGGATTTGACTTTTTGGTCCTCAGCGAGGCCGTTGTTGGGGATAGGCTCTGCTGTCAGGCGGCCGCGGGCTTGTCGGAGTTTGGCCGCTTGCCCAGTCCCGCCACGGCCGCCACCAGGCCGAAGAGGATGAAGCCGCAGGCGGCTACGCTCAGGGCTACCCGGAAGTCGCCGGTGGTGTCCACCAGGCGGCCCGTTCCCTTCATCAGCAGAAAGGAGACGGGGTTGCTGACCAGGTAGCCCGCGGACATGACCGCGGCGAAGTGGGCCATGGAGCGGGAGGAGATCTCGCTGAGAAGCACCGGGAATTCGGCGGCGTAAAAGAGGCTGGCCAGGGTGTAGATCAGGGGGACGCTGAGGGCATTGCCCTGCCAGAGCATCACCAGCAGGAGGGACCCGCCGATGGGGCCGGACAGAATCAGAATGGCCCGCTGGCCCGTGCCTTCCGGAAGCAGGGAGAGCAGCGAGCGGGTGATGAGGTAGGCCACGTTATGGCCTACCAGAGCCACGGCCGGAGCGACCGGAAGCTCCTTGAAATGGTGGTCCATGAACATGGGAAGGAATTCATACATGGCTCCGTCGGCCGAGGCATGCAGGGTCACCAGCAGCACGACGGCCAACGGACGGATTCCCAGCAGCGGACGAAGGTGCAGGCGTGCGCCGGGGGTTTGAACGTTTTGGAAGTCCGGCTGCCTGCTGAAACTCAGCAGGGCCCAAGCGCAGAGGACCACGCCCCCGGCGACCAGGAATGGCGAGAAAAACAGCCTGGCCAATGCCTCGTCCCCCCCCGCTCGAGACCAGATCAAGAGCTGGTTGGCCCACAGCGGAATGACGATGCCCATGACGGAACCGCAGGTCAACTGGAGCGAAATCATCCGCCGTTTGTGTGACGGATAGAGAGCCACCAGGTAGGCGGGGAGGGATGACCTGGAAAAACCCCCGAAAAATCCCTGAAAGGCCAGGCTGACTTTCAGGGCGAGCAGGCTGGCGCCTTGGCCGATCAACAGAAAGCAGGCGCCGACGCCGCCCAGGGACAGTTCGGTGATCCGCCGCACCCCGAATCGGGCGATCACGAAGCCCACCAGCAACAGGGACACCGTTTGACCCAGACTGCCCAGGCCCGACATGGTTCCCCACTGCTCATAGGTGAGGGAGAAATATTCGCGGAGTCGGGGACTGAAAACGCCCATGACCCCGTTATAGGAAGTGAGGTTGAAGATGATCAGGACGGCGATAGCCAGCCGCCGCCGCCGGCGCGAGACTTCGTCTTCGGGATGGTGGTCGGCCGATGGCATGGTACAGGTGTTGGTCGGGGAGGCCCCGCGGGGTCGGCCCTGGTTGGTGGCCTGTCGGAGCGGGCGCTGTTGCCGGTCCTCTTCCGACAGGTTGGGGTGGAAAGACCTCGCCGATCCGGAGCGGGACGACGAATGCGCTGTTAACTATCCTTCCCGATCACGGCGCAAGCCCTTGGGCAGACCGACTTGGTCGAAGTCGTAGACGCCGGCGGTGAAGCAGGGCCAGGCCTGGCCGCCCGTGTGCTCCCAGTCCTCCCCGCAGAGCCAGGCAAACATCCGGGCGGCGGAAACGCTGAAGGGCGGCAGTACGTTCTTGTGCCACGAGAAGTTGAAGTTGGGGTCCACCACCCAGTCGCGTTGGGGCGGAGTGGTGCGCCAGTAGTTGTACTTCAGGTTGTCGCGGACGCCGGTGGCGGTGCTCGGGCTGCGTCGGTGGACGATCGAGTAGGCCGTGATGACGATGGACCCGGGGGGTGAGGCCGTGGACACCGCCGGCTTCAGGCTGCGGAGACGTCCCAGGAAGGCGTTGCGGGCCTGGCTGAGATGGCTCCCGGGAATCAGCTCGGTGGGCCCCGTCTCCCGGGTGGCGCCGCTGGGGTAGTAGAACACCTGCAGGTAGTCCAGCCGCGGGGCTGAGATGGAGCCGGCGTCCGGGTGCCAGGGCTGGGCCGGGCCGGGGCATTGAATGCGGTGGCTGCTCATGACCAGGGGCAGGAGGAAATCCCGACCCAGCAGGGAGCGGACGGCGCCGGCGCCCTGCGGATTCTTGATGACCGCATCCACGAACCACTCTTCCTCCAGGATCTCAACCGGCTCCTCCACGTCGTGGTCCTTCATGAACTCGATGGTCCTGCGGTTAATTTCGCCGGAGACTACGCCCTCCAGCATCAGGTATCCGTTGCGGCAGAAATCCATCATCTGCTGGTCGGTGAGAGTCGGCTTGCAGTCGTATTTTCCCAGCGCCACGGCCGGTCTCCCTATTTCTCCAGGATGAACTCGCACCCCAGCCAGCGGTCGACTTCGTCGGGATGGTCAAACAGCAGGGACAGCTCGGGAAACTTGACCACCCGCCACCCGTCCTGCAGGGCATCCAGCACCGTGTGGTAGGGCCAGTCCTCGTAGTCGTCGGGCGGCAGCCGCACTTCGCCCCCCTCCACGATGGACATGCCGTTGACCGGCGAGTCCACGGCGGTGCTGTGGGTCTGGAGGTAAAGCAGCTTCTGGGGCGCCGGAGCACCGTTGCCCCGCTGTTTGAGCTCCTCCAGGGCTTCCTGTAGATCCTGTTCGGTGAGCGTGCCCTTCCTGAGCTTGTCCAGCCAGCGAGTCAACTGGGCGGCATCGACCATTGGGCTTTCCCCTTACTGAATTCGAGATCGGGATTCTACTTCAAGAGGCCGGCTCCGACAAGGCGTCGAAGCGTGGCGGGTTGCAGGTCAGACTCCCTCCGCCCAGCCGGGCGGCATCCCCCCGGGAGCGCGGGCGTCCCGCCCGCATCCTGCCCCTGCCGACGCCCTCCTCCGCCGGCCCCTGGCCGACCACACCGGGTGTCCTTGAACGGGGTTCTCCGCCGGGATGCGCCTGACTGGTCGGAGATGTCTCTCGTCGCGAACCGGGCGATCGAAGCTGCAGGAAGCGATACTGTCGTCGGGCATTGCATCAGTCGGGCGGAAGGGGAGCAATGGCGCCATTGCGGGTTGATCGAAGTGGAGGCGAAAGGCGAAGCTGTGCCGGGCCTTGTGCGGGCGGTACGCCCGCGCTCCCAGGGGGCGTCATTCCGTGACGTCGCTTTTGCCCCATAAGGCGGAGAGTGGTGGGAACGCCGCGCAACCCAACGCCCGTAATCGACGGCCGAGACCCTCTGCGACCGGCAAACCGGTCCGGGGATTGCTGTCACCGACTATAGGAGTATAATGGAGCGCGGCCTCGGGCGAACCGGATGGTTTCGGTGCTTCCAGGGGTCGAGAACCAGGACCGGCGCCGCAGGCACGTCGGGGCGAGTTCACGATGGAGTTGCCGGCGGGGTCGAGCAGATCACAGGCCCATCCCGGGTTCAGGAAAGGAAGGTTTCCATGCGGAACATCACCATGGCGGTTTGGATCTCCTTCGCGATGATCGGGTCGGCTGCGGCCCAGCAGGAGGGGGGATCTGATCCGGCGATTGTCCAGAAAGTCGAGCAGCTCGGCGGCAAGGTCATGAAGATCGCCCAGAACGACGACGGCCTCGAGGTCTATTTCCACCTGGGCCGCAACCATGACGGGTTGCGCCAGTTCGAAACTCCCAAGCCCGGAGCGCCCCAGCCTCCGGCCCTGGACGGGGAGCTGGGTGTCCTGAAGGAGGTAGAGAACCTGGTGTGGCTTCACTTGGGGGGGACCGACGTGACCGACGAAGGATTGCCCCACCTGGCGGGATTGACTTCGCTGACGCGCCTCCACCTGGAGAGGACCAAGGTTTCGGACGCCGGCCTGGCGAATCTGAAAGATCTGCAGAACCTGGCCTACATCAACCTCTATCAAACCGGCATCACCGACGCCGGGCTGGCCCACCTGGAGGGTTTGAAGGGGCTCAAGAATCTCTACTTGTGGCAGACCAAGGTGACCGAGGCGGGAGTAGAGAAACTGCAGAAGGCTCTGCCCGACTGCAAGATCGACGTCGGCTGGAAGGAATCGGAAGTGCCGGAAGAAGAGGAAACGGAAGAGAAGAAGGAAGAGAAGTCCTAGTTTGGCTTCTGAAGGCTGCTAAAACATTTGCGGTTCAACTCGAACCCCCGTGCTCAGGCCGGGGGTTTTGTTTTTTGGAGTCTTCAGGGTGCAGACTGGGGTGGGCGCGGTCCGGCAGGTTTGAGATCGAATACCGCGGATGATTGCTGACGCCGCCTACGCGGCTCGGGGTTGGGATCCGTTTTCCATGGGCTTACGCCCACGGCTACCTGCTGCCGCCGCTTCGCGGCTCGATTGGAATCCCCGGGCTGGCGCCCAGGGGGTTTCTGTTTGGGGGAGTCTTCAGGGTGCAGACTGGGGTGGGCGCGGTCCGGCAGGTTTGAGATCGAATACCGCGGATGATTGCTGACGCCGCCTACGCGGCTCGGGGTTGGGATCCGTTTTCCATGGGCTTACGCCCACGGCTACCCGCTGCCGCCGCTTCGCGGCTCGATTGGAATCCCCCGTGCTGGCGCCCGGGGTTTTCTGTTTGGGGGAGTCTTCCGGGGCAAATTGGGGTGGCCGCGGTGCGGCGGGTTTGAGAGCGAATTCCATCGACAATTGCTGACGCCGCCTACGCGGCTCGGGGTTGGGATCCGTTTTCCATGGGCTTACGCCCACGGCTACCTGCTGCCGCCGCTTCGCGGCTCCACTCGATCCCGGGCTGGGGCCCGGGGATCAAGTATTCTTTCCTGAGGAAACACGGATACACAGGATAGATAGGATAAACAGGGCGAGAAGCCGCTGCACGCGAAGCTGGCTCGAAGCACTGCGGGTGCCCAGGATTAGGGGACAACCGGCTCCCAGGAATAATCCTGTAAATCCTGTTCATCCATGTAAAGAATTCATGTCGATAAGGGATCGACGCATGCTCGACGCGGAAACCGAACGCGGCGTCGGGGTATTGGGCGCAGCGGCCCCACGCGCTGCCGCCGCCTACGCGGCTCGGGGGGAGGGGCACTCGTATCCATGGGCTTACGCCCACGGCTAAGTGCTGCCGCGGCTTCGCCGCTCCACTCGATCCCGGGCTGGCGCCCGGGAATCATTCAAGAATTCCTATCCATCCGGAGTGACGTGGTTATTGGGAGGGAGACCTATCAGGCCCCGGGCTGGCGCCCGGGGTTTTCTTTTTGGTTGTTCTTCGTGGCCCTTCGTCGTCCTTCGTGCCCCTTCGTGGATTTCTCTTTTTCCTTTAGCCGACCCCGGTGACGATCTCCTTGACCACTTTGCCGCCGACGTCGGTCAGGCGGAAGTCGCGGCCGCTGTGGCGGAAGGTGAGCTTGGTGTGGTCCAGGCCGAGCTGATGCAGCAGGGTGGCGTGGAGGTCGTGCATGTGGACCGGTTTGTCGGCCGCGGCGAAACCGAAGTCGTCGGTGGCCCCGTAGGCCATGCCTCCGCGGAAGCCCCCGCCGGCCAGCAGGACCGTAAAGCCGCGGTTGTTGTGCCCCCGGCCGTAGTAGACCCCGTCCCGGGTCGGCAATCTGCCGAATTCTCCACCCACCATGACGATGGTGTCCTCCAGCAGCCCCAGCGTCTTGAGGTCGCCGATCAGGGAGGCGATGGGCCCGTCGGAGAGAGCCGCCAGGTCGCGTTGGTCGAAGATGTTGGCGTGGCTGTCCCAGGGGTTGCGGTTCCCGAAGAACACCTGGACCACCCGCACCCCTCTTTCCAGGAGCCGCCTGGCCATCAGGCAGCCGCGGGAGAAGTAGCCGTCTCCGTACCGGTCCCGGGTGGCCTGGCTCTCCTTGCGCACGTCGAAGGCGTCCAGGGCCTCGGTCTGCATGCGGAAGGCCAGCTCCATGGACTGGATGCTGGTTTCCAGTTCGGCGTTCTCTCCTTCCCGGGACATGTCCAGCCGGTTGAGGCGGGACAAGAGATCGAGCTGGCGGCGCTGCTCCTGGTGGTCGGGCCGGGCCCCCTGGATGTAGTGGATGAGCTTGGCCGGGTCCAACTCGTCCCGATTGCGCAGGTGAGCCCCCTGGTGGATGGCCGGAAGGAAACCCGAGGTCCACAACTGGGCTCCCATGACGGGCAGGCCGGGGCAGAGGACGATAAATCCGGGCAGGTTATGGTTGTCACTGCCCAACCCATAGGTGATCCAGGATCCCATGGAGGGATGGCCGGCGGTGAGGTGACCGCTGTTCATCTGCAGCAGGCTGATGCCGTGACCCGAGCTGTCGCCGTGCATGGAACGAACGACGCAGCAGTCGTCGATCAAGCGGGCCAGCTTGGGAAAGATCTCGCTGACTTCCAGTCCGCTTTGGCCGTGCCGCTGGAATCGAAAGGGCGACTTCATCAGGATGCCCTTGGCGTTTTCCAGCTTCATGCTTTCGGGAACGGTTTGCCCATCGTACTTGGCGAGCATGGGCTTGGGGTCGAAGGTGTCCACGTGGGAGGGCCCGCCGTTGAGGCACAGGTAGACCATCCGCTTGGCCCTGGCGGGAAAGTGAAGCCCTGGAGCGGCCCCGGCCTCCCGGACAAGGCCTGTCCTGGCCAGCAGATGGGCCAGCGAAAGCAGGCCGAACCCGCTTCCCAGATTCTTCAGTGCCTGGCGACGATTCATGGCAATCTCCCGCACCGGCAGACGCCGGCGTCCCTACTTCACATAAAGAAACTCGTTGGAGCTCAGCAGCACCCGGGCGTATTGGGGCCAGCCCTGCTCGTCGCCCCGGAGAAACTTGCCGCCGAGCTGCAGCTCCTCGGCAGTGGGGTTGCGGCCGAAGAGGATGCGATAGAGTTGGCGGATCCTGGCCGGATCTTCGGTCCCACTGTCCAGCCGGGCGACCAGCGCCTCCGACAGCCGGGTCAGAAAGGCGCTGTTCAAAAAGAACAGCCGCTGCAGGGGCGTGGAGGTCTCGAAGCGGGTTTCACTGATGGCGGTCGGATTGGGGAAGTCGAACAGGGTCATGGTCTTGTCGGGGCGCCGCCGACTGACGAAGCCGTAGAGGGTGCGCCGGTTGGAATCGGTCAGGACCCACTCCGCCGGCTGGCTGTACTTGTCGGGCTCCCCGTCGGGGCCCTTGCGCCAGGCCAGGTTCTCGGTCAACCAAAGAGGGGGGCCTCCCAGGGCTGGATCCAGTTTCCCCGAGACGAACAGCAGGCTGTCTCGCAGCGTCTCGGCATCCAGCCGCCGCCGGTCCGCGCGCCAGTACAGGCGGTTGTCGGGGTCCAGGCCGGCGTTGGAGTCCGAGGGGGCGCTGGAGAGGGCATAGGTGGCCGAAAGCATGATCTCGCGATGGAGCGACTTCAGCGACCAGCCGCTGGAGATGAGACGGGAAGCCAGGTAGTCCAGCAGTAGGGGATGGGTGGGTCGGTCGCCCAGTTGGCCGAAGTTGCTGGGGGTGCCCACGATGCCCCGTCCGAAGTGGTGAAGCCAGAGGCGATTGACCATCACCCGGGCCGTCAGGGGGTTGCCGGGATCGGCGATGGCTTCGGCCAGTTCCAGTCGGCCGCTTCCCTTTTGGAAGGGTGGGGGGTCTCCTTCCGACAGGATCTGCAGGAAGCGCCTCGGGGCCAGCTCTCCCAGGTTGTCCTTGCTGCCGCCGACGTGAACTTTCAGGTCGGTAGGCTTTTCCGTGTCCCGGATGGCGTGGAGGAAGGCGTACTTGGCCGGCAGGCTTTCCTTCAGGATTCGGATCTCCTCGAAGACCCCATCCACGTAGTCCCGGCGCTCGCCCTTCAGGAAGGGGATCACCTTCTTTTCCATTCCGGGATACTGGTTCACTTCGCCGTAGTAGTAGATGCCCAGCGGAGGGCGATAGGGCAGGTCGGGTCTGGGGGTGGAGAAGTAGAAGGCGTTCCAGAAGCCGGCCTTGTCGGCTTCCATCACCTCGGGCGGCTTTCCCTTGGGAGCGCTCCGGTTCCTGCGATCCAGCTCCTTGCGTTCCCGTGCTACCGAGACCACCCGGGCCTGAAACGCCTCCGCCCAATTCCGAAAGTTCTCCTCGGATGCCTGGAGCTGCTCGGGCCAGTCGTTCAGATAGGGATGCTCCTTGGGCCAGGTCTCCAGGTGTTTGATCCAGCGCTGCAGGGTCTCGCCGTCCAGACCGGCCTGCCGGGCGGCGTCGGCCACCGGCAACCGGGATTCACCCAGCACTTGGCGGGCAGCCCCCAGGTACCTGGCCGTCTGGCTGGCCAGGATGTCTCCCAGTTGCAGGGTCTCCCGCTTCAGGAACTCCTTGAGGTCGGTTTCCAGGTTGCCGATGCGCTTGGCCTGCTCCTGATACTTGGAGACCACCGCCTCGGGATCCAGGGGGAACTCGTGGGATTGGGTGCTCTGAAAGACGCCCTGCAGCGAATAGAAGTCGCGGGTGGGGATGGGGTCGTACTTGTGGTCGTGGCACTTGGCGCAGGCCACCGTCAGCCCCAGGAAGGTCCGGGCGGTGACGTCCACCCGATCGTCCGGTAAGCGGGGGCTCAGGCCGTAGAGGCCGAGACCGCCCGCGAATCGCCCCGGATCCTCCGGCTCCAGCAGGTCCCCCGCGATCTGGGCCTTGCTGAAGACATCGTAGGGAAGGTCTTCGTTAAGGACCCGCACCACCCAGTCCCGGTAGCGATAGGCGTTGGGATAGGGATCGTCCCTGGTGTCGTTGAGCCGGTCGTCGGCATAGCGGGCCAGATCCAGCCAGTAGCGTCCCCAGCGCTCCCCGTAGTGGGGTGAGGCCAGCAGGCGGTCGACCACCCTGGCGAAGGCCCCCGGCGAGCGGTCGCGGACGAAGGTCTCCACCTGCTCCGGGGTGGGGGGCAGGCCGATCAGGTCCAAGCCGGCTCGCCGTATGAGCACCCGCCGGTCGGCAGGATTCACCGGCCGCATTCCCTCCGACTCCAGCCTGGCCAGGATGAATCGATCGATGGCCGATCGGGGCCATTGACTGTCTGCGGTCGCGGGCGGCGCCGGCTTGCGGATGGGCTGGAAGCTCCAGAAGGATCGCTGCTCGGGGGTGATGTGGTAAGGGTCGCCGTTTTCAGTCTTCGCCTTCGCCGCCTGGTCTTGGGCCTCCGGCCAGAAGGCGCCCGTGCGGACCCAGGTCTCCAGGTCGCGGACCTGGCTGGACTTCAAGGGATTCCCGGGCGGCATCTTGATACGCGGATGGGTGCGCCGAACCGCCTGGATCAGTAAGCTGGCCTCCGGGTCGCCCGGAAGGATGGCCGGACCCGATTGGCCGCCCTTCAGGATCGATTCCCGAGAGTCCAGGCGGAGGCCGCTTTGAGGCGAATCGGTGTGGCAGGCAAAGCAGTGTTGAACCAGCAGCGGACGGACGCGCTCCTCGAAGAAATCGGAGGGGTTCTCCGATGCAGGCAGACCCTGCACCCAAAGCATCAGGGCCGCGACCGCTGCTACTGCCCGTTGAGGTTTCACGATGCCTGAAGTGTCTCACCAGTTCCCTGTCAGGTCAAGGGTTGGTGAAAGGGATGGGGTGGGGGCGAGGGAGGAGCCCGGGCTTCAGTCTTTGGCGGAACGCTCCTGGGCGGAGGCGATTACGTCGAACAGACCGTCCTTGGCGGCCTCCCGCCGCACTTCGCGGGTCTCGATGTAGAAGCGGAGCGCTTCCCTGAAGAGCTCGGACATGTTGCGATACTCTTCCTTGGCGACCTTTTCCGCCTCCTTCAGCAGGGGCGGCGGCAGGGAAATGGTGACCAGTTTTCTCGAGCGCATGAGACGGCTCCCAATTGTCATACATTGTAGCAGAATGGGGCCTACGCCGGCTTGGCGCTCCCCCGTCGGCGCAGCCATTCCACCACCACCATCAACAGCATGGCGAAGGCGATGAGCAGGGTGGCTACGGCCAGGATGGCCGGGCTGATCTGCTCGCGGATGCCCGCCCACATCTGGCGCGGTATGGTGCGCTGGTCCAGGCCGCCGATGAAGAGCACGGTGACCACTTCGTCGAAGGAGGTGGCGAAGGCGAACAGGGCGCCGGAAATCACCCCGGGCGCGATCAGAGGGAGCTGGATCCGCCGGAAGGTCCGAACCGGTCCCGCTCCCAGGCTGGCTGCGGCGCGGGTCAGGTTGGGATCGAAGCCGCTGAGGGTGGCGGTGACGGTAATCACCACGAAGGGAGTGCCCAGCGCCGTGTGGGCCAGGATCAGCCCCGGGTAGGTCTGCGCCAGCCCCAGGTCGGAATAGAAGAAGAACATGCCCGCCGCCGAGATGATGACCGGCGTGACCATGGGCGAGATCAGCAGGCCCATGGCCAGGGAGCGCCCGGGCATGGCGGGGTTGGAGAGTCCCAGGGCAGCCAGCGTGCCCAGCGCCGTGGCCAGGGCTGTGGCCGCAAAACCGATGACCAGGCTGTTGGCCAGCGCCCGCAGCCACTGCGGGTCTTCGGCCACGGTGCGGTACCAGCGCAGCGAGTAGGCCTGGGGGTCCAGGCTCAGCATCCCCTCGGTGAAGGTGAAGTAGGGCTCGACGTTGAAGCTGAGCGGCACGATCACCAGAATGGGCGCCGTCAGAAAGAGGAACACCGCCGAGCAGTAGGCCAGGTAGCCGAGTTGTCCAACTCGTCCCCAGGAATTGCCGGACATCTTCGCCTCACCCCAATCGCATGCGGTCGACTCCGACCAGTCGGTTGAAAACAAGATAGAGACAGAACACTCCCCCCAGCAGGACGCCGCCCAGCGCGGCGGCCAGCCCCCAGTTGAGAGACTGTTGCATGTGGTAGGCAACCATGTTGGAGATGAGTTGGCCGCTCTGGCCGCCCACCAGCGCGGGAGTGATGTAGTAGCCGATGGCCAGGATGAACACCAGCAGCGAGCCGGCCGCCACCCCCGGCAGTGTCTGCGGCCAGTAGACCCGCCGGAAGGCCTGCAGGAAGCTCGCTCCCAGCGAGGCGGCAGCGCTCATGTAGAGCGGCGGGATGGTGCGCATGACCGAGTAGAGGGGGAGCACCATGAAGGGCAGCAGCACATGGGTCATCGCCACCACGGTGCCTGTCATGTTGTAGATCATGGAGATCCTCTGGTCATCGCCGATCAGCCCCACGGCCGCCAGCAGGTCGTTGATCACCCCCTGGGTCTGCAGCAGCACGATCCAGGAGGTCGTCCTGACCAGCAGCGACGTCCAGAAGGGAACCAGCACCAGCAACAGCAGCAGGTTGGCCCGGTTGGGCGGAGCATTGGCGATGAGATAGGCGATGGGATAGCCCAACAGCAGGCACAGCAGGGTGATGCCCAGACTCACCCCCAGCGTGCGGCTCAGCAGCGGCAGGTAGATGCGCAGGTCGGGCGGTTGCCGGACGATGCCTCCGCCGGGGGCCTGGTCCAGGTCCAGGGCGTGGAGGTAGTGGCGCAGGGTGAAGCGCTCTCCCGCACGACGGATGGCATGCCAGGTTCGGGTCTGGCCCCACTTGGGATCGATGGCGATCATGGCCTCGCGCCAGGAGTCGGGGCGGGGGGCCCCTCGCAGCTTGCGCACGCTCCTCAGCAGGGCGCTGCGCAGCCCGGCCTGCACGCGGTTGACGCGAGTGGCAATTCGCCCCAGGCTCTTCTCCTGGCGCGCCTTCAGCAGTTCGCCCGCCATGGCCTCGAAGACCGACTCAGGCGGGATGCGCTCGCCGTCCCAGCTACGCAGCAGGCCAAGGGTCTCGGGAAGCGCGTCGGCCACCAGCGGGTCGTGGACGCTGCGCCCCAACATGACCACCAGCGGAGCCACGAAGGTCACCGCGATGAAGGCCGCCAGGGGCAACACCAACGCCGCCGAACGCAAGCGGGGACTTCTCAGCGCAGCAACCAGGCGATGAATCGCAGGTTCATCTCGTCGATGTGATCGCTCCACCATTCCCAATCGTCGTGCAGGCCGCGAGTCACGTTTTCAGGTGTGGTGGGCATGTGCGGCTTCATGTTCACCCCCGTCTCCAGGTGGGTTGAAATCAGCGCCGTTCCCGATTGCCGGGCCGGGCTGTAGGAGATATAACGGCCGACCGCCACCATGGATCGGACCGTGGTGGCGAAGGAGAGGAACTTCCGCGCCGCTTCCAGGTTCGGGCTTCCCGAGACGATCACCAGTTGACCCATGTCCAGCACCTGACCGTCCCAGACGATGGCAAAGGGTTGATTCTCCAGCACCTGGGCGTTGAAGATGCGGCCGTTGTAGGCCGTGGTCATGGCCACTTCGCCATCGGCCAGCATCTGCGGCGGCTGGGCGCCGGCCTCCCACCAAACGATGTGGTCCTTGATGCTGTCGAGCTTGCGGAAGGCCCGGTCCAGACCCTCCTGGGTGTCCAGCATGGCGTACACGCGCTCCACCGGCACCCCGTCGGCCATGAGCGCGAACTCGAGATTGACATGAGGGGTCCGCCGCATGCCTCGGCGCCCCGGGAATTTTTCCAGGTCGAAGAAGTCGCCGATGGTGGAGGGCTTGGCCTCGGGGAATTTTTCCAGGTTGTAGGCGTAGATGGTGGAATAGAAGAGCGTGCCGACCCCGCACTCGGTGAGGGAGCCGGAGAAGAAATCCTGCTCGGCAGGCGTGCCGTCAGGCCCCGGCGCCAGGTCGCCGGGGTGGATGGGTTCCAGCAGTCCTTCGTCACAAGCCCGCACCGCATCCGCCATCTCCATATCCACCACGTCCCAGTAAACGTTGCCGGTTTCAACCTGGGCCCGAATCTGGGCCAGTCCGCCGTTGTAGTCCTCCAACCGCACCTCGATGCCGGTTTGGCTGGTGAAAGGCTCGTAATAGGCCTTTTCGCAGGCCCGGGCGTAGGAACCGCCCCAGGAAACCATGGTCAGAGATTCGGCCAGCGCCAAGGGGCGCCCCCCGGTCAGGAGGGCCAATAGCAGGAGCAGCGCGGCAGGGTTCGGCCGTCCGCACCACCTTTCCGATCCCGGGGCTCGGACAAGAAGACCGAGGTCGAAGCGTCCCGAACGGTTCAGAATCATGGTTAGCCCCGCCCCCGCCCTGCCGTGCGGATCTTACAAGGTGAAACAGTGTGTTTCAGGTAGATGCTTAACGTGGCGATCAAAAAACTCTCCACTCTCCACTCCCCACTTGGCTGCGCCGCCATTCCATACGACGGGGCGGCTCATAAGGGGCGAAACAGGAGTGTTCAAGACAAGTATCGCCCCCGCTCTGCCGGGCGGATCATACGAGAGTGAAACAACCAAAAATCGATCATCCCTTCGTGACCTTGGTATCCCGTCGCGGTTCACCTCAACGCCTTGGTGGCCCTTCGTCGTCCTTCGTGGCCCTTCGTGGATCACTCTTTTTTCTTTTGTTCTTTTGTTCAAGGCAAGCCTTCCTCGGGTTCGTCGGGCTCCAGCGCCCGGGCGTCGGTGAGCGTCCAGCCGACCCGGACCCGGTCTCCCTCCAGCACGGCTCCGTGGCCCACGATGTTGGGTATCTTGGCGATGAAGTCCGGGCTGTCGCACACCGTCATGCGCAGCCTGAGGTGATCGCCCAGGAAGGCGATGTCGTCGATCCTGGCATCGAACTCGTTGCCATAAAGTCCCGGCTCCGGGGCCACGGCCACCCGTTCCGGGCGGATGGCGACCGAAACGGAGTCGCCGACCCGGCAGGGCGCCACCCGGAAAGCGGTGACGATCCGGCCGCCGGTCTCCACCCGGCAGAAGTCGCCTTCGACCCCGACGACTCTTCCACGCAGCAGGTTGTTGTCTCCGATAAAGCGGGCCACGAACTCCCGCTCCGGCTCTTCATAGAGCGCTTCGGGCGGCGCCACCTGCTCGATTCGGCCCCGCTGGAAGACGGCCACCCGATCCGACATGGCCATGGCCTCCTGCTGGTCGTGGGTGACGTAGACGACCGTTACTCCCAGCCTGCGCTGAATGCGTCGCACCTCGTATTGCATCTCCTCCCGCAGGCGGCGGTCCAGGGCTCCCAGGGGTTCGTCCATCAGCACCAGGGCCGGCTCGAACACCAGCGCGCGGGCGATGGCCACCCGCTGCTGCTGCCCGCCGGAAAGCTCGCCCGGCCGCCGGCCTTCCAGCCCTTCCAGGCGCACCAGTTCCAGCGCGCCGCGGACGCGTTCCCGAATCTGGCTCGGGTCCATCCCCCGCACTTCCAGGGGAAAGGAGAGGTTTTCCCCGACGGTCATGTGGGGAAACAAGGCATAGTTCTGGAAGACGACGCCGATGTCGCGTTTACGCGGGGGGAGATCGTCTACGGCGCGCCCGCCGATGCGGATGCTGCCCGAGGTGGGTATCTGAAAGCCCGCCAGCATCATCAGGCAGGTGGTCTTTCCGGAGCCGGACGGGCCGAGCAGCGTCAGGAACTCGCCCTCGTAAGCCACCAGGTCCAGGTCCCGGACCACGATGGTGCGACCGTCATAGCTCTTGCTGACGCCTTCGAACTCGACGTGTGCCTTTCGGGACGACTCCATCGACGGTCTCCCTCCGTTTTCTGAAATGCGACCTGTCGACCGCCGGCAGGCGCCCAGACCGACGCCCGGTCCCTGCCAACAGGGGCGAGTATAGCAGCAGCGTCAGTTTAGGCCCTGCGGCCTTGCAAGCCAAGTTCTCCGTGGGTTGCCGCCTGCGGACCGTGCCGCCGCCGCTTCGCGGCTTACTGGAACCCCGGGCTGGCGCCCGCTCCCCCAAAAGCTAAACACCCACCGCCCCCGGGGACTTGCCTGAAACAACCCTGGCTCCCAGGCCGCCTCAGACCGTGGAACCGATTGAAACCATGAGACTTGGAGACATTTTTCTTGAAACACAATTTGTTTCCCACTCGGATGATCTGCCCCGTCGTGGGGGGCAGGGGCGTCGCTTGTCTGAAACAACCGAAAAGAGACAAAAGAGCCCTTTGCAAAACTCCGCATCGTGACCTTGATATCCCGACGTCATGGGAGGAAGCCCACCCGGGAGCGCGGGCGTCCCGCCCGCAACCTTATTCGTGCAAGCAGCCTGCGATTCAGGGGGCATTCCCTCGAACAGAGCACCAAACCGGCCTTTGCAGGGTTCGCTACTCTGGTGCCAAGTCCTATGCGGGCGAGACGCCCGCGCTCCCGGGTGGGTCCCTCCCGCCCCAGTCCGGGCGCAGCCCGTCCCTACTCCCCTCGTCCCGATCGATCCGAAACAGCGCTTCAGTTCTCCTTACTACCCGCCCGGCCTCTCAAAAATCTCACCGGCGCGCTCCGCCGGCTGCGCACCGGGTGGCGGGAAACCGGTTCAAAGTCAGGCATGGGTAAACGGCTCATTCACATCGATGCACAGGATGCGCATGATATTTTTCAGGAAACGGCTTGCCTGAAACAACCGAAAAGAGACAAAAGAGCCCTTTGCAAAACTCCGCATCGTGACCTTGATATCCCGACGTCATGGGAGGAAGCCCACCCGGGAGCGCGGGCGTCCCGCCCGCAACCTTATTCGTGCAAGCAGCCTGCGATCCAGAGGCATTCCCTCGAACAGTGCACCAAACCGGCCTTTGCAGGGTTCGCTACTCTGGTGCCAAGTCCTATGCGGGCGAGACGCCCGCGCTCCCGGGTGGGTCCCTCCCGCCCCAGTCCGGGCGCAGCCCGTCCCTACTCCCCTCGTCCCGATCGATCCGAAACAGCGCTTCAGTTCTCCTTACTACCCGCCCGGCCTCTCAAAAATCTCACCGGCGCGCTCCGCCGGCTGCGCACCGGGTGGCGGGAAACCGGTTCAAAGTCAGGCATGGGTAAACGGCTCATTCACATCGATGCACAGGATGCGCATGATATTTTTCAGGAAACGGCTGGCTACTAATTTCGGGAATCCGCAAACCCGCACCGGGTCATCGCCCGAGCTGGCTTCTGGTGCAGGAAGCTCTGGTCCTGTTAATCCTGTGCATCCTGTGCATCGATGTTCAATAATCCGGGAATCCGGATTCGCGGGACAGGGTCCTTGTTCCCGGCAGGCCATGAAGATTCGTTGTTTCACTCTCGTATGATCCGCCCACCAGGGCGGGGACTGTCCTTTTCATGTTCGATAGCAGCCGCATGGTTGAGCTGACCGCCCTGATTGCCTACCTGGCGGTTCTGTTGTGGATCGGGCTGGGCAGCGCCCGCCGCATCCGCACTTCGACCGACTACACCCTGGCGGGAAGAAACGTCCCTTGGGTGGTGCTGCTGGCCACCACCGCGGCCACCCTGATCGGAGGCGGAGCCTCGGTGGGCACTGTCTCCCGCGTCTACGAAATCGGTGTGGCCGCGGCTCTGGTCACTTGCGCCTGGCACCTGCAACTGATCTTTACCGGACTGTGGGCGGCCCCCCGCCTCCGGGGGCTCAACCTGGTCACGGTATCGGACTTCTTCGAGCTGAAGTTCGGCCGGGTGGCCCGAGCCCTGGCCACGGCCCACTGCCTCCTCTTCCTGGTGGGGGCGCTGGTGGCCCAGATGGCGGCCATGGCCACCATCACCGCGGCCACCGCCGGCATACCCTACGGCGCCGCCCTGCTGATTGGAGCCACGGTCACCATTTTCTATTCCACGGTGGGCGGTATGCGGGCGGTGGTGGCTACCGATGTCTTTCAGTTCGTCATCCTTGTGGGCGGAATGGCCGCTGCCTCGGGCATGCTGATTTTCCAGCATGGCGGTTTTCTTCCCCTGGCTGAGCAGCTAGGGCCGGCTTACTTCCAGATTACGGGCCACTGGTCGGTGACGGGGGTCGTCAGCCTGTTTGTGGCTTTTCTGCTGGGAGAGATGTTCATCCCCACCTACACGGTTCGCTGCTTCATCGCCCGCGACGCCCGCCAGGCCAGACTGGGAGTTGCCGGAAGCGGCATTTTCCTGCTGCTGTTTCTGCCCATCGCCACCTGCGTGCTGGGGCTTTCTGCAGCCGTCCAGCCCGAGGTGCAGCAGGCGGCCGCGGAAGGGGTTCAGCAGGTCTTTCCCGCCCTGGTTCGAACGACCTTTCACCCGGTCTTTGCCGGTGTCATGATTGCCGCCATGGCGGCCGCCGCCATGTCCTCGGCCGACAGCGTGCTCTCCTGCAACGCCACCGTGGTGATGCAGGACATCTACCGCCGCTACATCAATCCTCGGGCCGGGGACCGGACCCTGCTACGGGTAGCCGAGTGGACCACCCTGGGCACCGGCGTGGCGGCCGCCCTGCTGGCCTACCTCTACCAGGACATCATCTCGGTGCTGGTGTTCGTCTACGATTTCTGGGCCCCGGGCATGGTGCTGCCTTTTCTGGTGGGTCTGTTCTGGTACCGTCCGGAACGTACTCCCGCCGTGGTGGCCTCCATGGCGGCTGCTACGGCAGCCACCATCCTTTGGTTGTGGCTGGACCCGCCCGGCGACCTGGGCGCGGCCCTGTTCGGCGTCTGTGTGGCCCTGGCGGTTTTCCTGGCGGCCCTTCCCTTTAGCAAGCGCTCGCGGGTTGGCTGAGGCGTTTGGGGGGACGTGCGGTTGGGGTTGCACGCTGCCCCCCAGACGTGCGCGGCATGGCACTGGGAAGGCCGTGTGTTTTGTGACGGCGCAATTGATCCGCCGCCTATGCGGCTGAAATCGATCAGCTTTAAAACAATAACTATAAAAGACTTAATGTGGAGAATCCCCCATTGTATCCCTCTAAACGAACCGGAATCCCCTGGACCATTAGGGAGGCAGCAATACAGGGCTGATCTGCGCAATTTGCAAACGGTGCCTCCTTGTGGAGAGGGATTTGGAGCATGAATCCCAACGTTCCCGTCTTGCGAATGGAAATATTGTCCAAGATATGTGGATTTCCCGGTTGCGGGGCTGATCGAGGAGAAGCTCTTCGAGAAAGGCGACGAATTCCTGACCGGTATGGCGGGATACCTTTTTCCCCCAGACGATTTGAGATCAACTACTTGTCATTTACAATGGAGGAGGGATTCTTGTTTCGAACCATTCGTTAACGATGCTGCCGTTTCGATGCTGCCATCGCGTTTCCATCCACGTCGCGGCCTTCTGGCTGATCTTGACGGCTCCGGCTTCTGTGGCCGGCTTTCCAGAAAGGCTTCGAAGCGACCCGAATCCGTCAGAGGAATCGAAGTCATCTCCACCCTTTACCATCAAAGTGCCGGTGAACACCGTGTTGGTGCACGTGACCGTCACCGACAAGGCGGGAAAGCCGGTCGCGGATCTAACCGTCGATGACTTCAAGCTCTACGAAGATGGCAAACCTCAAGAGATTCAAAGCTTCGAGATGGAGTCTGGCCAGCTGATTTTCGGTCCGCAGCCGGAGGATCCGGTCAATGGCCAGTCCGGAGGGCCGGCTCCGAGGGCGGGATCTACACAGGATGCCCGGCGTGAGCGAACCCGTCTCTTCAGTTGCTTCATCGACGACCTGACGTCGTTCACACCCAGGTATTACGCCTGGACCCTCTCTGCGCTCAAGAAATTCGTTGCGGAAGAAATGGGGCCTCAGGATCAGGTCGGTATCTTCTCGGCCTCCGGGAACATCCGCATCCCCTACACCAGCGACCGGAAGCTATTGCAGGACCAACTTGAGGATCTCAAGGCGGGAAAACTGGAGTTGTCCCGTCCTTTCCTACTCCGTGGGGACCCGGAGTCGATCTTAGAGCAGATCCAGGCGGCTATACGCAGACTCCTGGCCAGTCTGGATCTGCATCTTCTCTTCCTGCAGCATGTCAGAGGGAGCAAGACATTGGTCCTGTTGTCCGAAGGATTTGTGCCGCAGCGGGCCCTGCGATGGAGGCTGGATCGGTTGATTGACCAAGCCCTGCGATCCCGAGTGACCCTCAACACCGTTGACATTAGAGGCCTCCACCTATCTAGGCTGGGCCGCTACCGAGCCGAGTTGGAGCGCAACCTGGAAAAGCTGGCCGTGGACACCGGAGGCATCTACTTTCGTGGCAGCAACGATCTCCTGGAGGGACTCAGGCAGATTCGCAACGCCCAGTCCTTCTACTATGTGCTTTCCTATGCTGCCCCCGATCAGGCGGCCAGCGGCAAATATCACAGGATCAAAGTGGAAGTGGTCCGGCCCGGCCTGACACTCAGACACCGCAAGGGTTACTTTGCGCCCCGCGAGACACTTTCCTTGGAGAACCACAAGAACAAGGATCTTCAGCTAGCTCTCGAAGCACCGGTCGAATTCAACGAGATTCCGATGCAATTGGACTACGAGTCCTCCCGGCTCGACGAGGATCGCTATCGCTTGAGCGTAATGACCCACGTCAAGATGAAGGGAATGCAATTTCTTTCTCAGGAAGGACGACACCGGAATCTGCTCCATCTGATCGTGATGGTTTACGATGAAAACGACGAGCACTTGAAAGGCTCCGAGCAGAAGGTGGAACTCAATCTGAGCGAGTCCAGCTATCTCACGATGCGCCGTGATGGATTCACCTCCAAGACTGACCTGGAGCTTGCTGCCGGCCAATACAGAATCAAGGCCATCGTGCGGGAAGGCAATCAGACCAGGATGGGTTCCCGTGAAGAAACGGTCGAGCTTCCCATCCCAGAGAGCAAGGTAGGCTCCCCAAGTTCAATGGAAAAAGCAGAGATTGTGAAGGTGGACAAGGGATTCGTTCCGGAAGGTGGAGCAGAAGCAAATTCCGCCGACGTAGCCTTTGTGGAAGAAGGTCTCATTCTTCCTTCCTCTGACCCGTATGGTCTTGAGAGCAGTAATCTGGTGCTGAGCCAGCACCTCACTCCACTGGCTGATCTGAGCGCCGACCTGCGGCAAAGCCTGTTGGAGGACAGCGACTCGCTAATCTTCCAAGATGTCTTGATACTGCCTCCGATGGATGATCAGATCGATCGCCATTATCCGGTCACGATCTGTTACAGGCTTTACAACCTCACTCATCCCGACGACATTGAGGGCATGACGGCTCATATCCAACTCGCCGATGAAAGCGGCCGAGTCAGCCGGTTTCCTCGGATTCCTTTAGGGAAAGGAAAAACCCAGTCCCGACGGTCGGGAACTGTCGATGTGGCTTTTGCTCTCTCTTTCAAGAGCGTGCAGCCCGGAAAATACAAGCTGACGTTGTTGACGAGGGCACCGGCAGCCAGCGGGCAGGCAATAAGTTTGCAAACGACCATCATGGTCGTAGAGTAGATCGTTCCGCTCGGGACGCGAATAGGGGACGTTGTTGAATTACTGGAATAACTTCGATCAGCCGCTCCTGAATTGCTTTGATTCAATAACGTCTCCTAAGCGCTCTTTAAAGTTATTCCAGTAATTCAACAACGTCCCCAGCGCTGCACGACGAATTTTGCAAAAGGCTCCAATGTTATCGAAGGTACTGTTGACTGATGCAAAACAGGCAATAGACTCCCTTCTATTCCCGAAAATTCAATCCATGTGCCAAAGTGGCAGAAGCAGGCCCCGGAGAGGATAAAGGGGCAAGAAATGGGGTATACAAATCGAATTTCATTGGTGCCAGCAAGGGATTCGGCCCGCCCGCCGAGACCCCGGAGGATCGGTGGGGTTTCGGGTACCATGATGCTTTCGATGCTTTGGTTGGCGATGACAGCGATTGCGTCCCCGGTGCTTGTGGTGGGGGCGTCGGGGATGAGCCGGGAGACGGCGGCTGCGGTCATTTCCCGGACCCGTCAATGGGTACGGGGATACATGGAATCCCTGCCCAACTTCACCTGTCGCAAGACCTACAGGGTCTGTGTGGGACCGGTCGTCAAAAAGCCCAAGCTGGCAAAGTGGGCCAAAGAACTGCCCGGTTGGACGAGGTCCCAACACCGCTGGGAGCGTCAGCGGGTCAGAACGAATACGAGGGGTGCGCAAAGCATCGGTAGGAGCAGTTCCTCAAACATGCCCTTGGGGCGTTTGAAGCCGGGACACAGGAAGATTCACGAGTCAGAGTGGCTTGTGCGGATGGTGCAGGGCAAGGGAGAGAGTTACGAATGGGTTCGTGGCAGCAGTGAGGGTTATGGACGGGGATATTTCGCCGGTTGGCTCAACGAGCTGTTTCGAGAGGAGTTGCAAACCCGGTTCGAATGGCTTGAGGACGCGAAGTTGAGGGGCCATGGCGTGCATGTCTTCCAGACCGTGACCCCGAGGAACTTCTACCGTTATTCCGGGCAAGGAAATCAAGAAGGGGTTTGGGTGGGTTTCCGCGGCAGACTCTTTATTGACCGGGCTTCGGGCCGGGTCTTGCGTTATGTGGCCGAGGAACCGATTGGTTTGGGAGAGGAACTGGACTTGCAGTCGGGAAGAATGCTTTTCGACTACGACTACGTCAAGATTGGTGACGAGCAGGTGTTGCTTCCGGTGAAATCCTTGGTCTTTACAAGGTATCGCAGGCATTCGACGCTGGCGGAAACCGAGTTTCACAGCTTTCGCCAGTTCCAGGCGGAGACCAAGCTGGATTTCGGCGGACAGTAGATCTGAATTGGTCGAATGTGAGTTTTATGTTCGTTGAGAGGATGGAAAAGTGTGTCCGCGAAGTAGTGGACCCATGGATCGAGTGGTCCGCGCCAGGATTGCCAAACGGAATCTAAAACGGCTCATTAAAGGCCCGTCGCTCGCAGTGAGCGACGGGCCTTTTTGCGTCCAAGGACACTGCCCCACACCCCCAAAGGATATGGACACCACCGGGCGGTTGCGCTACATTGTGACTCACACTTGGAGGTTTGCGATGGGTGCTGTTTTTCGTACCCGCGGGAGAGCCGGAGGCGTGCTGGCGCCGGCCGTTCTTGGGGCCTTGCTCTGTCTGGCCGCGGCGGTGCCTGGTGCGCCGCTTTTGGCCTCCGACCAACAGGCCGAGTCCTTCGAGGCGCTCGGACTCCGCTACGACCGCGAGGTGCGGCCGCTGATCGGGCAGTTCTGCCAGGGGTGCCACTCGACGGCGCTGCGCACCGGGGAACTGGACCTAGAGCGGTTCACCGACATGGCCGAGGTGCGTCGGGATGCCGGGGCCTGGGTCAAGGCGGTCGACATGCTGGAGCGGGGGGAGATGCCCCCCGAGGGTTCCGGCCAACCGCTGCCCGAGCAGAGAAAGGCTTTGCTGGACTGGGTGAAGGGGTATCTGCGGGCGGAGTCTCTGGCCAATGCCGGGGACCCGGGGCCGGTGGTGCTGAGACGGCTCAACAATGCCGAGTACACCTACACCGTTCAGGACCTGACAGGGGTCGAGATGGACCCAACTCGGGAGTTCCCAACCGACAGCGCGGCCGGGGAAGGATTCACCAATGCCGGCAACGCCCTGGTGATGTCTCCCGGCCTGCTGCAGAAGTATCTCGACGCCGGCAAGGCCATTGCCCAACACGCCGTGCTGCTGCCGGACGGCTTCCGGTTTTCCTCTCAGAGAACCCGGCGCGACTGGACCGACGAGATACTGGCCGAGATCCGCCAGTTCTACGGCCGGTTCACCGAGGTCCGGAAGCTGGGAGTGGGTTCGGAGGTGGGAAACGTCAACGTCCACGGCAACTCCCGCATCGGGTTGGCCGGAGTCCTGCCGCTGCAGAAATATTTTGCAGCCACGCTGGCCGAGCGGCAGGCGCTGCGCTCCGGCCGCATGACGCTCCCTGCCGTGGCCAAGCAGTACGGGCTGAATGCCAGCTACCTCGGCAGGCTGTGGAACAGTCTCAACGGAGTCGCCCCCTCTCCCCTGATGGATGACCTGCGTGCCCGCTGGCGTGGTGCCGGGCCCTCGGACGCCGGGGCGTTGACCTCGGCGGTTGCCGCCTGGCAGCGGGCCCTCTGGACTTTTGGGCCGGTCGGCTTGATCGGCAGGACCGGAGGACCCAAGCGGTGGATGGAGCCGGTCGACCCCCTGGTCTTTCAGCAGCACCTGTGCGCCTCCATTCCGCCCAGGCCGCCAGACCGGCGAGACGGAGAAGTGCTGGTTTCCCTGGTGGTGACCGATGCCGGGGACGGGAACGAGAACGACTTGGTGGTATTGGAGCGGCCGCGCCTGGTTCGGGTCGGCCAACCCGACGTGCTGCTGCGGGAGATTCGCGGTCTCAGCCGCGGACTGCGCGGGTCGGAATCGGGGCAAGCCTCTACGAAAGAAGCCGAGTGGGGCCTGGACCCGGCCATGTTCGGCAAGCATCCCAACGGCAAAGCCATCGATGCCGACTCGCTGGTGGTGCGCGCGCCGGCGGTGATTCCCATTCGCCTGCCCGCCTCCCTGGCGTCCGGACGCGACCTGGTCGCCCGGGCCGTGCTGGATGAGGAATCCGGCAGCCAGGGCAGCGTGCAGGTGGAGCTGGTGCTGGGAGAAGCGGCAGAGACATCCGGCCTGTTGATCAGCCGGACCAACGTCCTGTATTCGAGCGTGAGCCAGGTATTTTCGGACCGCAGGGACCTCTCCTTGTCGCGGCCCATCCTGGTGGCCGAAGCCGGTGGCGCCCGCCAGCGCATCCAGGCGGCGCTGGACGACTACCGCGGCCTCTTTCCGGCGGCACTCTGCTTCACCCAGATCGTACCGGTCGACGAGATCCTCACCCTGCAACTGTTCTTTCGAGAGGATGACCACTTGGCCAGGCTGATGCTGGACAGTCGCCAGCGGGCTCGGCTCGACCGGCTCTGGGAAGAACTTCGCTTCGTCAGCCACAGTCCCTTCGAGCGGGTGACGGCCCTGGATCTGCTTCTGGAAGCCATGGTCGGCAACGGCCGAAGGGACAGGTCCCAGTACCTCGCCCTGCTGCCTCTGCAGCCACCCATCAACCGGGGGGCGGAGGCCTTTCGCCGGGAACTGGTCGATGCCGAACCCCGGCAGTTGGCGGCCCTGATCGAGTTTGCCGGCCGAGCCTACCGCCGTCCCCTGACCGAACTGGAGGTGGAGGAGCTGCACGGGCTGTACCGCCGGCTGCGGGAGCAGGAGCTCTCCCACGAGGAGGCCTTTCGCTTGACGCTGGCCCGGGTCTTTGTCGCCTCCCCCTTCCTCTACCGGCCGGAGAAGGCGCCGCCCCAAGCCACGGGTGAAGTCTCCGACTGGGAGCTGGCCAGCCGTCTGAGCTACTTCCTGTGGTCCTCCCAACCGGACCGGGAGCTGCGCGCCCTGGCCGTACAGGGCAGGCTGCGTGCTCCCGAAGTGCTGGTCTGGCAGGCCAGGCGCATGCTGGCCGATGCCCGGGTGCGGCGGCTTGCCACCGAGTTCGCCTGCCAGTGGCTGCACATCTACGACTTCGACCAGACCGAGGAAAAAAGCGAGAAGCACTTCCCCGAGTTTGCCAAAATACGCGGGGACATGTACGAGGAGTCTATCCGGTTCTTTACCGATCTCTTTCAGCGGGACGCCTCCCTGTTGAAGCTGTTCAAAGCCGATCACACCTTCGTCAACCAGAGACTGGCGGAGTTTTACGGGATCGAGGGCGTTCAGGGCGAGGACTGGCAGCGTATCCAGGTGCAGGAGCATGGGCGCGGCGGCATTCTGGCGCTGGGCACCACCCTGAGCAAGCAGTCGGGCGCCTCCCGGACCAGTCCCATCCTGCGCGGCAACTGGATCAGCGAAGTGCTCCTGGGAGAGAAGCTGCCCAGGCCGCCACCGGACGTGCCCGAACTTCCACCCGATGAGACCGCTACCGAGGGGCTGACCCTGCGCCAACTGGTGGCCCTGCATACCAGCGAGCCCAGTTGCGCCTCCTGCCATCGAAGGATCGATCCCTTCGGCTTTGCGCTGGAGGGCTTTGACGCCATCGGCCGGCGCCGCGACCGCGACATGGCCGGCCGGCCGCTGGATACCAGGACCACGCTGCCCGACGGAAGCGAGGTTGAGGGCTTGGCCGGTTTGCGTGGCTACCTGTTGGAGCACCGGCGAGAGGAAGTGCTGCGGCAGTTCTGCCGCAAGCTGCTGGGGTACGCCATCGGGCGGGAGCTGAAACTCTCCGACCAGCCGCTCGTCACCGAGATCCTGCAGCGGCTGGCCGAAAATGACTACCGGTTCTCGGTGGCCATCGAGACCATCGTTCGAAGCCGTCAATTCCGGGAGATTCGGGGCCGGGACGTGCAAGTGGCCCGGGGTGACGGTCCCTGATCTATGGGAGCAGTCTTCCGGCGGGACCGTTCCCGATCCGAACCCTTGACCGGGGGCATTCACGTTCATGGCGCGTTCGGAGGCCATTTGAGGTAGAATAGCCGGGCAATCCCTTTCTCTTATGCCGTGAGGCCGATCATGACTGACCGTCAATTTTCTCGACGAAAATTCCTGCGGGGACTGGGCGTCACCATGGCGCTGCCCTGGATGGAGTCGCTGCCGGTTTGGGATGCATTGGCGGCTCCGGGCCTGCGCGCCTCCAATGAGGCCCCGGTCCGCCTGGGAGTGCTGTTTGCCGGCAACGGGTTTCACAGCAAGGAGTGGTGGGCCAAGGGAGCCGGGAGTCAGATGGAGCTCGGCCGGGTGCTGGAACCCCTGACCGATTTTCGCGAGCGCATGCTCTTCATCCGCGGGCTCTATAACGCCGAGGCGCTCAAGGGCAACATCCACAGTTCCCAGACCGGCAACATGCTTTCCGGGGCGCCGCTGGCCAATGGTGGCGAGATTCGTTCCGGAACCAGCTTCGACCAGGTGGTGGCCCAGAACTACGGGCGCTCGACCAAGGTGCCCAGTCTGGTGGTCGGTTGCGAAAGGTCCAACCCGGGGATTCACAAGAACTACTCCATGCTCTACAGCTCGCACATCTCCTGGAGCTCTCCCACGGCTCCTACCCCGCTGGAGGTCTATCCCGCCCTTGCTTTCGACCGGTTGTTCAAGGACAGCGTCGAGCGCGGAGACCAGAGTGTGCTGGATGCGGTGCTGGACGAAGCCCATCGAGTGCGCCGAGACATCAGCTCCAACGATCAGCACAAGCTGGACGAGTATCTGAACTCGGTGCGAGAGGTGGAGCGGCGCATCGAGCAGGCCGGCAACCGGGGCGAGGTGCAGGGTTGGCGCCCCACCCTGGACAAGCCCGACATCCCTCGTCCGCCTGACGGCATGCCGCAGGACATCCCCGAGCACATGCGGCTCATGAGCGACATTCTGGTGCTGGGCTTCCAGACCGACACCACCCGGGTCTGCACGCTCAAGCTCAACAACGATCACAGCTACCTGCTGTTCCGCCACCTGGGAGTCACGGTCGGCCACCACGAGCTCTCCCATCAGGACAACGAAGCCTGGCTGCAAGTGAACCAGTTCTTCGTGGAGCAATTGGCCTACATCGCCCGCAAGCTGGACTCTATTCAGGAAGGCGAGCGGACCGCCCTGGACAACTCCATGCTGATGATCTGCTCCAGCATGCTGACGGGCCGCCACAACGCCAAGCAACTGCCGGTGGTCCTGGTGGGCGGCGGCGGGGGGCAGTTGAAGGGCGGCCGGATCCTGGACTACCTCGACAAGCCCAACCGCAAGATGTGCAGTCTGTTCCTGTCCATGCTGGACAAGTACGGCATTCACCTCAAGGAGTTCGGCGACTCGCAGGAGCGGCTGCTGGAGGTCTAGCCGCTCCGCTCGACCGCGGGCTCCCCGTCCTCGTTTCTGAAAACGTAAAGGCAAGCCTGGATACTTGTCTTCTTGCCGCCTTCCCGTAACCTTTTCAATCACTTCAATCGCCTGCCGCTGCGCGGGAATGACGGAGGTCCTTATGCGGATGACTCCCATTCGAAGAGCCCAAACCTGGGACTGTCTTGTAGTAGCCGGATTGCTCTGGATCGCCATGGGCGCAGCGCCGGCTGAAGGAGGAGACTTCTATGTCGGTGTCACGGGGTCGGGCGAACGTCTGGGTGTCCTGTACGACAAGACCGTGGACAACACCAGTCCCAGCAACCTTTCACTCAACCCGGGCGAGGTTTTTCGAGCCGATGACTCCGCTACCAAGGCGGCTTACGGCTACGGTTTCCTGGCCGGCTACCGCGTGCCTTTCGGCCTCACCGGTGTTTTTGTGGCCGCCGAGGGCGACCTGGCCTTTCACCGTGGTGCAGTGATAGGACGCTTGCCGGGACTGGGGACTTCCGAGGGACGCAACCAACTGGGAGAGGTCTGGCCCGAGGACTGGTCCTTCGACAAGGACAGAAGCGTCGGTTTCACCCTGCGACTGGGCGCCGGAATCCCGGTGGTGGGGCCGGGGCTCGGCCCGAGTGTCTACGGGCTGGTCGGCCTGCGCCACCTCAAGGCGGGTTTCAGGTCGGACTATACCGGATGCTTGAATCCCGTGCCCTGTACCGAGGCCGGCGAGTTCACCTCGGGGACCGACCGCTTCGACGAGAATTTCATCGGCTGGACCACCGGCGGCGGAATCGAAAAAAAGCTGGGAGCCATCGCCATAAGGGGCGAAGTGAGGTACACCGACTACCGGAGCGCCTCAAGGATTATTCCCTTCACCGACGTGGGGGTGACGGTCCCCCTGTCGCTGGAAGCCAGCGGAGTCAGCGCCCGGGTGGGGCTGCTCTTGTATTTCTGAGTCGCGGCCGCTTGCCCGAAAAAACAAGAAAGAGTTATCCACGAAGGGCCGCGAAGGATCACGAAGGAACACCAAGCGGAACGGCTCTGCCGCATCGGCACGAGTTGCGACCTTGAAACCCGGCGCGCCCCTTTCAAAAGCACGCATGATGGGAGGAGGCCCCCCGGGAGCGCGGGCGTCCCGCCCGCCCAAGACCAGGCGCAGCCTGGTTCGATCTCTCCCACTTCGAGCTGCGACGTAAATGACATGGTGCCATCGACATATTCCTACCGGCCCGACTATGCCGTCCCACCCGGCTGGGTCCTGGAGGAGCACTTGAAGAGTCAGAGCCTCTCTCCTGCCGAGCTTGCCCGCCGATGTGGCCGTTCCGCAAAACTGATTTGCGGGATCATTGCCGGCAAGGCTCCGGTTGAGCCCAAGACAGCGCTGGAATTTGAGAAAGTGCTTGGCCTTGATGCCAGCATTTGGCTGGGAATACAGGCTCGCTATCGGCTTCAACAGGCCCGTGAGGCCGAGGCGAAAGAGACACTAAAGGCTGCTGTCTGGGCAAAGACTTTTCCTGTAACGGAGTTGGTGAAACGAGGTGAGATCGAAGAGCCCGCTTCTGAGTCCGATGCGGTGTCAAAGCTGCTGGCCTTCTTTGGGGTGGGGTCGGTCCAGGTGTGGCATGGCCGATACGAGCAGATGAATGTGGCTTACAGGCATTCGCACAGCTTCAAGAGTGACCGAGCAGCCCTGACACTTTGGCTGCGGCTTGGGGAGATTGAGGCTGAGCAGCAGGAGTGTGCCGATTACAACGCGGCTCGATTCAAGCGGGCTTTAAAGGAGATTCGCGGACTCACTCGGGCACCGGTAGCGAGCGCACTGGAAAAGGCGCAGCAGCTCTGCAATGAAGTCGGCGTTGCGCTGGCTCCAATCAAGCCCTTCCGCGGGATGGCGCTCAGCGGCGCGGCCTGGTGGCTCAACCGTCGGAAGGCGGTGATTGCGCTCAGCGCGCGCCATAAGACGGACGACCATTTGTGGTTCAGCCTGTTCCACGAGTCTGCCCACATTCTGCTGCACAGCAAGAAAACTGTTTTTATCGACGGGACACAAGCGGGCGGTGAGGTCGAAGACATTGAGACACAGGCCGACCGGTGGACTTCTGAGCGAAACCCATCATCCTGATGCCGTCGTGACCGTGGAGGGGCTGACGTTCAGCTATGCGAGCCGGCAGGTCCTGCACGGGATTTCCTTTACCCTGGGGCGGGGCGAGGTGGTGGGACTGCTGGGTCCCAACGGCGCTGGCAAGAGCACCACCATCAAGGTCCTGACGGGCATCCTGCCCCCCGGCGGGGGATCGGTTCGGGTCGCCGGTTTTTCCCTGCCGGGGGAGGCGGTGCAGGCCAAGAAGCGCATCGGATATGTGCCGGAGGCGGCCGCGCTCTTCGACAGCCTGACGGCCCAGGAGTTCCTGGAGTTGATGGGTCGCCTTCAGGAAGTCCCCGAGCCGACGCTGCAGTCCCGAATCGACCTGTTTCTCAAGCACTTCGACCTGGCCGAGGAGCGCAGGCGCCGTCTGGACGGCTATTCGAAGGGCATGCGGCAGAAGGTGCTGCTGAGCGCGGCCCTGCTGCACAATCCCAATCTGCTAATGTTGGACGAGCCTCTCTCGGGGCTGGACGTGAACACCGGGCTCATGGTGCGGGACCTGGTGGCCGCCCTGGCGGCCGAGGGCAAGACCATTCTCTACAGCTCCCACGTCCTGGACGTGGTGGAGCGCGTCTGCGACCGCGCCCTGATTATCCATGAAGGACGTCTCATTGCGGACCGGTCGTTGGAATCGCTGAAGGCTTCCACCGAGAGGGGCAGCTTGGAGGATGTCTTCCGGCAACTGACCCATGCCGAGGAAACGGTGAGCGATGTCACCGAAATCATCGAGGGTCTCCGGTCATGAAGGTCCTTGATTCGATCGCAAGGCGCTGCTTTCGCGGCAGGGCCTTTACCCGGCTGCTGGAAGGCTTCAGCATCGAGCCCCGCCGATACTGGCTCCTGGTCGATCTGTTCCAGACTCTGGGCAGCCGGGGCGAAGTGGCCCGGATGGGCAACCAGGACTACTCCCTGCGATTCCTGGTGATCTTCTGGTTCTTCCTGGCAGGCCTCATCAGCCTGGTAATGGTATTCACCGGTACCAACCCCCAATGGTACCTCTTGGTATTTCTCGGTCTCACCGTTTTCCAGCTCGGCATACTCCTGATCCCCGAAGCGGCCGAAACCCTGGTCAACCCCGTCGAAGGACTGATTCTGGCCCATCAGCCGGTGAACGGAGCCACCTGGTCGGCCGCCAAGCTGACCCATTTGATCAAGGCGGTGGTCTGGGTCGTGGCGGGAGTCAACGGCGTGCCGGCGCTGGTCGGTCTTTTTCTTCCTCACGGGGACGGGATTCGTTGGCCGTTCTATCCTCTGGAGCACTTTCTGATCGCCCTGGGAGTGGGGATGGTGGCCGCCCTGCTCTGCTGCAGCTTGATCGGCTGGCTGATTCGCTTCGTTCCGGTGCGGCGCCTCAAGGCGGCTGCCGGCCTGGTGCAGGTTGTCCCCATGCTCTTCCTGTTCGGATTCCAGATTCTGCTCCGGTTGTGGCGGGACCTTGTGGATTGGGCGGGATCGATCGAACTGCCCCATGGGTGGCTGGCCGCGGCCGATGCCCTGCCGGGTGGACTCCCGGTGTTGTTGGGGGTGCCGGGCGGCGCCGTCGGGTTGGTCGTTATCCTCCACGGGTTGCGGGCTCTTTCGGTCGACCACCTGATCCGTGTCTCCGGATTGATGCACTCCGGCCGCAGGGTGCGGGGGCTCAAGCGCAAGGGGTCGCAGGTGGGTCTCCGGGTTGCCCGGTTTGCCGGCGGCCAGGCCGGACGGGCAGGTTTTGAATATGTGCGTTGCCTGATGCTCCGGGACTGGCAGTTTCTCAGAGAAGCAGCCACCCGCCTTCCTTTCCTGATCCTTTTCTTCCCTTTGCTATTGGCCGGCGCCGGGTGGGCCTCTCCCTTCGGGCCGGGATTTGCCTTCATCCACCTTCTGCCCCACCTGCTCGGACTGGCAATGATCCTTACCTGCCAATTTCTGGCCTACGGCAACGATTTCAAGGCCATCGCCTGGTTCTTCACCGCTCCCGAGTCTTCCTTCCGCCCCTTTGCGGCGGGAATCCATGCGGCGCTCTGGCTCCTGCTGGCGGCCGTTCCCAATCTCCTTTCGCTGCCGGTGCTTGTCTGGTTCTGGCCGGTGCAGGAGGCCCTACTCTTTATCGCTTTCAGCCTGGCGGTGGCTTCTTTCTACCTGGCGGTGGGTCTCAGGTTTATCCATGGTGTGCCGTTCGGCAAACAAGCATTGCCGACCCAAAGCGTGGTGGGCCTGGGACTGATAATGGTTTTCTTCATGGCCGCGGGGATTGCGGTTGGGATCCAGTACCTTCTGTTTCGCTCGGCGGTGGCGGTTGTCCTGGTGACGCTGATCGTGGGGGCCGGCGCCCGCTTCCTGACCCGGGCGGTGCTGGACGACTTCGCGGCCCGCATCCGGCTGCAGCTCAAGTTGGCCGCCTCGGGGTCGTTGCTGCTCTACAAGGAAGTGGAGTAGGGAAATGGACGCCTGTCGTCTCGGGCCAGTTGAGGGTACAATTGCCTGCCGCTACCGTGTATAATGCGGTGGGATTACCGCATTGGAGTGGAGGCCGGACAACTTGGAATAGAGGAGTCCGCAATGGGAAGCAATCGATCCTCGGGTCCGGCTGGGAATCGGGCGCGGGTGTTCGAACCGGTCGGGACCGCAGAGCCGATAGCCGTGGTGGGTATGGCCTGCCGGTTCCCGGGCGCGGAGGGGCTCGAGGCTTTCTGGAACCTCCTCGCAGCCGGAAAGAACGCCGTGACCGAGGGGGTTCCCGGATCCGGCGTGGGGCGCGTGGGTGAGCTCTTCCCCGACCCCACGGTCGAGAGTCAGGCCTGCCGGTTCGGGGGCTTCATCGACGGCATCGACCGGTTCGACGCCGAGTTCTTCCGGATTTCGCCGATCGAGGCGGACCTGCTGGATCCGCAGCAGCGCATGATGCTGGAGACCAGCTGGCAGGCCCTGGAAGACGCCGGGATGGATCCGGAGCGACTGAAGGGCAGCCGCACGGGGGTGTTTGCGGGGATCAGCAACAACGAATACCGGGGTCTGATCCTGAATTCCAGCAATACCTCCGAGCCGGCCGAGAGCCTCTATTCGGTCACCGGCACCTCTTTCAACACCGCTATCGGACGGGTCTCCTTCGTGATGGGCCTGGAGGGGCCGGCGCTTTCGATCGATACCGCCTGTTCTTCGTCGCTGGTCGCGGTACACCAGGCGGCCGCGGCCTTGCAGCGGGGCGAGGCCGATCTGGCCCTTGCAGGAGGCGTCCACGCCATCCTGTCCGGGCGGCTGTTCGAGCTGCGGGCCAATGCCGGGATGCTGGCGCCGGATGGGCGGTGCAAGACCTTCGATGCGGGTGCAAACGGTTACGTGCGCGGCGAAGGCTGCGGCATCGTGGTCCTGAAGCGGCTGAGCGATGCCGAGGCGGACGGCGACCGGATCTGGGGGGTGATCCGGGGTTCGGCGGTCAATCAGGATGGCATCAGCTCCGGCCTTACGGTGCCCAACCAGGCGGCACAGGAGAAGGTCATCGAAGCGGCGTTGTCGCGGGCCGGGGTGCGACCCTCGGAAGTGGACTACGTGGAGACCCACGGGACGGGAACCTTGGTGGGCGATCCCATCGAATTGCGCTCGACCGGGACTGCGTACGGCAAGGGACGGGACGGTGATCGACCGCTGCTGATCGGTTCGGTGAAGACCAACATGGGCCATCTGGAGTCGGCAGCGGGGGTGGCCGCCTTGATCAAGGTCATGCTGTCGATGAAGCAGGGTGCGATTCCAAAGCACCTGCACTTCCGGGAACCCACTCCGGAGGTGGACTGGGATCGACTGCCGCTGCGGGTGGCTTCGGAGCCGACGGCTTGGCCGCGCCATGTCGATCGTCCCCCGATCGCGGGCATGAGCGGGTTCGGCTGGTCGGGCACCAACGCCCACGTGGTGGTGGAGGGGTATGGCGCCCCGGACGGCGATTCCGCCCCGAGCAACGGGATGCGCGCACCCGCGGGTGACGGGCGTCCTGTTGCGGTGTTGCTGCCCGAGCCTGTAGTGGAACTGCCTGTCGTGCCGGCGGCGCACCCGGCGCGAGAGACGCGCTGCCTGCCGCTCTCGGGGAGATCGGACCAGGTCCTCAAGGACCTGGCGCAGCGCTATCTCTCATGGCTCGAGGAGCACTCCGGCGAGTTGGCTTCCCCAAGGGCCGCCGAAGCTCTGCTGGCGGATATGGCCTGGACGGCGGGGGTGGGCCGCAGTCACTTCGCTCACCGGAGAGGTTTGCCCTTCCAGGACGCCGAGTCCCTGCGGGAGGGCCTGAGTGCGCTTGCCGCGGCGGGCGCGGGGTCGGCGCCGCCATCGCCTTCCAAGGTGGCGTTCGTCTATACCGGACAGGGTAGCCACTGGGTCGGCATGGGTGAGAGCCTCTACCGTAGTGAGCCGGTGGTGCGGGCGGTGCTGGACCGCTGTGACGCCTGGATGCGGCGGGATCGTGGAATTTCGTTGCTGGATGTGATGTTCGGACGGTCGGGGTCGGAGGCGGATCTGGCGGACCAGTCCTGGACACAGCCGGCCGTCTATGCGCTGGAGTGCGCCCTGACGGCGCTGTGGTCGAGCCTGGGCGTCCGTCCCGCCGTGGTGTTGGGGCACAGCCTGGGGGAGATTGCCGCGGCCCGGGCGGCGGGAGTGTTCAGCCTGGAAGAGGGGTTGCGGTTTGCCGCGGCAAGGGGGGCGTTGACGGCGAAGCTGCCTCGAGGAGCCATGGCGGCGATATTTGCGGAGGTGCCGGAGGTGGAGGCAGCCATCGATGAGCTGAACGCGGCCTCCTCTGGGGTGGGCCTCAGCATGGCGGCCTACAACGGAGCCCACCAGGTAGTGAGCGGCCCGGAAGAAATGGTTGCGGCCATCTCGGAGCGCTTCCTGGACCAGGACATCCGAGTCAACCGCCTGCGCACAGAGCACGCCTTCCACAGCGCCCTGGTGGAGCCTATGCTGGACGAGCTGGAAGCCGTCTGCGAAAGGCTCGAATTCGCGCCGCCGGCCTTGACACTGGTGAGCAACGTGACGGGGCGGGTGGTGGAATCCGGAGAACTGCCGGACGGAGAGTATTGGCGCCGGCACACGCGCCAGCCGGTGGCCTTCGGCCCGGGAATCGAGACACTGGCGCGCTTGAAGGTCGATCTGGTGGTCGAGATCGGTCCCAACGCGGTGCTGGGGCCGATGGCAAGCCTGGCCTGGCCGGAGTCTTCGGACGGCTCCGGGCCGCCGGTTGCGCTGTCGAGCCTGTTGCGGCCTTCCTCCAAGGTGTCGCAGGCGGAAGCCGACCGCGCCTTCATGGCGGCGGTTGCCAAGGCCTACGAGGCGGGGCTGCCACTGTCCTTCGCGGGACTGTTCGCCGGAGAGACCCGGCGCCGGATCGCCCTGCCGAGCTATCCCTTCCAGCGCCGGCGCCACTGGGTCGGGGCGCCGAAGCGGCGGCGGGTGAGCGCCGGGCACCCCTTGCTGGGCGATCGGCACGAATCGGCCAGCGGGGAAGTTGTTTTCGAAACGGAACTGTTTCCCTCGGATCCGGACTGGCTGAACGATCACAAGGTGTTCGGCCGGCTGGTGGTGCCGGGCGCACTCTACGGGGCCATGGCGGCCTCGGCATCCCCGGGCGGCGAGGGTGCCGGATCGGTGGTGGTGGAGGACATGCAACTGCAAAACGCCCTGATCTTCCCGGAGGAGGAATCGGGAGAGGATGCCGGTGAGGCAGGCCGGAAGGTGCAGTTGCTGCTGAATGGATCCGAGTCCGGGCCGGCGCGCCAGATCCTCATCCTCAGCAAGGGTGCAGAGGATGAGGAGTGGACGCTGCACGCGGAAGCCCGGGTTTCGTCAGCACCCGGTTTTCGCCCGCGGGAGGCGCCGCCGCTGGACCTGGAGGGTCTGAAGGCGGAGCTGTCTCCGGTGGACGTGCCAGCCTTCTACCGCGCCAAGGCCGGTGTCGGAATCGGGCTGGGTGCGTCCTTCCGCACGCTGGAAGGGGTCTGGGCCCGGGCCGGCGAGGCGGTGGGAGAAGTGGTGTTCCCGGCCGGCCTTGGCCGCAACGGGCTGGATCTGCACCCGCTCCTGCTCGACGGTTGCTTTCAGGTCCTGGCGGCGGCGCGTACTCCGGGCGGGAGCGAGGACGGCGCCACCTATATGCCTTTCGGTTGGGAACGGTTGTGGTTGTCCGGCGGGCTGCCGGATCGGCTGATTTGCCACGTGCATCTCAAGGAGCATTCATCCGGGAAGGAAACCGATGAACCGTTGGAGGTCCTGAGCGGGGATCTGCGCATCTACGATCCCGGTGGGGTCCTGATTGGCGAATTGAGCGGCTACACGGTCAAGCGGGCGACTCGGGCCACCTTGCTGGCCGCGGTCGAAGGATTGAAGGATCTCCTCTACGAGGTGGTGTGGCGGGACAAGGCCCTGCCCCCGGGAATGCCGCCGGCGGACTTCTTCCCGAGTCCGGCGTCCGTTGGGGCAGGCTCGGGCTTGTTCGCACAGTACCTTGCAGCCGAAGGGGTCGGAGCCGAGGGCAGGACGGCCCTGCTGGAGGATCTGGAGCGGTTGTCGCAGTCCTACGCGCTGGCCACCCTGGACAAGCTGGGTTGGGAGCGCAAGGCGGGTGCGGCCGTGGATCCCGAGGCCTTGAGGGGCCGCCTGCAGGTCATCGACGAGCACAAGCGCCTCTTCCGCCGCATGCTCGAAATGCTGGCCAGGGCGGGGGTGCTCGAGGAGTCCGGCGATGGCTTTGTGGTGGCCGTGGGTTCCGGGGACCCACTGCCGGAGGGACTGCCGGCCGACCCCGACGGCGATGCCGCCCGGATGGCCGGGCTCTACCCCCACGGTTCCAACGAGATCGGGCTCTTCCGGCGCTCCGGCGGCGCTCTGGCCGAGGTGCTTCGCGACCAGGCGGACCCGCTCACGCTCCTGTTCAGCAGCGGAGAACCCAGCGCGGCCGATCTGTATCTGAAGGCGCCGGTGGCGCGCGCGGCCAACCGGATGCTGGCCGATGCCATTCGGGAGCTGGCGGCCGGGTTGCCGGAGGGGCGGCGGCTGCGGATCCTGGAGATCGGGGCGGGCACCGGATCGGCAACCGCCTCGGTGCTGCCGGAGCTTCCGGAGGGAAGGTTCGACTACACCTACACCGACATCTCGGCCGGCTTCTTTGCCGAGGCCGAGGGGCGCTTCGGCGGAGGCCCCATCCAGTACCGGGTGCTGGATGTCGAAAAGGACCCGGTGAATCAGGGCTTCGACTCCCACGGCTACGATCTGTTGATTGCCTCCAACGTGCTGCACGCGACCCGGTACCTGCAGGAGACGCTGGCCCACTGCCGGGAGCTTCTGGCCCCCTCCGGGCAACTGGTGGCCCTCGAGAACCTGCGCGGCCAGGGTTGGCTGGATCTGACGTTCGGACAGTTGGACGGCTGGTGGCGATTTGCCGACAGCTACCGCCCCCACCACGCCCTGGCCAGCCCGGCGGTGTGGCGACAGGCCTTGGGGGATGCGGGTTTCGGAGAGGTTGCGGTCCTGGGGGTGGATGAATCGGGATCGGCCGGGACTCCTGACCGGGGGGTCATCGTGGCTCAGGGACCGGTCGAGGTGATGGAGGCTCCCGGGGTCTGGGTGCTGGCGGCCGACAACGGCGGCGTGGCGGCGGAACTGGCGGAGGCTCTGGCGGCCCGGAACCAGAGGGTGGTGCTGGCGTCCGAAGATACAGGGCCCGAGGAGGCCGGCGCCGGAATCCGTCGTGTCACCCTGGACAGGCAGCAGCGCGAGTCGTGGCAATCTCTCCTGCAGGAGCTGGAGCAGGATGTGCCGCTCAGCGGGGTGGTTCACCTGGCCGGGCTGGACGGGCACGGACCGCGGTCGACCACCCCGGAGATGGCGGCGGATGTCAATCGGGCCGCGGCCGGTGCACTGGCGCTGGTCCAGGGCCTGACCGACTCCGATCTGATCCCCGCCAAGGGTGTCTGGATGATCACGCGCGGCGCGCAGGTGCTGGAGCAGGAGCGCGGCGGGCAGCTTGCCGGCGCCACGCTGTGGGGCTTTGGCAGGGTCTTGATCCGGGAAGCCGGCCATCTGCAGCCGAGGATGATCGATCTCGACCCCGGAGCTGAGGCGCCCCTGGACGACGTCGTGAACGAGCTGCTCTATCCCGATCCCGAATCCCACATCGCCTATCGGTTCGGCCACCGGCAGGGCGCCAGGCTGGTTCGGGCCGCGGCTGTCACCGATCGGCTGACCCTTCCGGACGAGCCGGGCTGGGCGCTGCAGCCCGATGCCGGCGGCTCCCTCGACGGCATTCATGTGGTGCCCTTGCCGGAGCACAGGCTCGAGCCGGGCGAGATCCGGGCTTCGATCGAGGCCTTCGGACTCAATTTTCGGGACGTTTTCATCGCCATCGGCCTGGTCGAGGATTTCATGGGCGGGGAATTCTGCGGCCGGGTGCTGGAGGTCGGAGACAACGTCTCCAGCGTCGCCGTGGGCGATCGTGTGGTTGGAATGACCTTTCGGGCCTTCGCATCGGAAACGGTGACGCTGGAAGACCTGGTCACACCGGCGCCGCCCGGGTTTTCCGTGACCGAGCTGGCGACGATTCCCACGGCCTTCGTTTCGGCGGCGCTATCGTTCGACCTCGGCGGGCTGAAGGCCGGTGACCGCGTGCTGATTCACGCCGGCGCCGGCGGGGTCGGACTGGCAGCCATCCAGTTGGTGCGGGCAGCCGGCGCGGAGGTGTTCGCCACCGCAAGCGCTCGCAAGCGGGATTATCTCCGCTCGCTCGGTGTAGAACAGGTGTTCGACAGCCGCACGACCTCCTTCGGGAAGGAGATTCTCGAAGCTACGGGAGGCGCCGGGGTCGACATGGTGCTGAACAGCCTGACCGGCGAGGGCTTCATCGATGCCAGTCTCTCCTGCCTGGCGCGCGGGGGTCGGTTCGTGGAAATGGCCAGGGTGGACATCCTGAGCGAGGAGGAGATGGCGGCCGTCCGGCCGGACGTGGACTACGCCATCCTCAAGATCGATGCCCTGAAGGAAGAGGAGCCGGCTCATGCCGGCGAGATCCTGCGGCGGGTGATGGATCGGTTGGCGGCCGGCGAGTTGAATCCCCTCCTCCACGCCAGGTGGCCCCTGGCGGAGGCGGGTCCGGCCATGAAGTGCATGCGGGCGGCGCGGCATATCGGCAAGATCGTGCTGACAAACTCGCCGCTGGCCCGAGGGCGGTTGCGCGACGACCGGACCTACCTGATCACCGGCGGAATGGGCGGGATCGGCCTGGTGGTGGCAGACTGGTTGGCGGATCACGGCGCGAGCGCCATCGTGCTCAACGGCCGGCGCCCCCCCGGCGCCGGGGCCGAGGAGGCCATCGGCAAGCTGCGGGAGCGCGGCGTGACGGTGCAGGTGGAACTGGCGGACGTGACCGACCCGGAGGGGGTGGACGCCATGTTGGCCCACATGGACGCGACGCTGCCGCCGCTCGGGGGGGTGATCCACAGTGTGGGCGTGCTGGCGGATGCGGCGCTGGCGAACCAGAGCTGGGAACGGTTCCAGCGGGTGTTGTGGCCCAAGGTATTGGGCGCCTGGCATTTGCACCGCGCCACCGAGAACCGCGATCTGGATCTCTTCGTCCTGTTCTCCAGCATCGCCGGCATTTTGGGCAATCCGGGGCAGGCGAACCACTCGGCAGCCAATGCCTTCCTCGATCAGCTCGCCGCTCACCGGCGTGCGCTGGGGCTGGCAGGGCAAGCCATCGCCTGGGGCGCCTGGTCGGGTCTCGGCGAAGCGGAGGAGCAGCGGGAGCGCATCTCCCGGCGACGGGAGGCATTCGGCAGCGGCTGGTTCACAGCGCAGCAGGGTATGCGGGCTTTCGAACAGTTGGTGCGCCAGGACGTTGCCACTTCGGTGGTGATGGCCATGGACTGGTCCTTATTCGGAGAGGCTGCCGATACCCGTCCCTCCCTGCTGGAGGATCTGCTTTCCCCGGACGAGAACGGCGAGGCCGATACCGCCGCCTCGCCGGAAGACCTGATGTCCGGGCTAAGGGAGTCGCCGCCGGCCGCGCGGGAGGAGCTGCTGGTCTCCTTCCTGCAGCGAGAGGCACAGGCGGTGCTCAGAATGCCCTCCCTCCCCGAGCCCACCGTGGGATTTTTCGACCTGGGTATGGATTCGCTGATGGCGGTGGAGTTGCGGAATCGACTCAACCGGGCCTTTGCCGGGGAATACGTGGCGCCCAACACCCTGGTATTCGACTACCCCGACATCGCCGCTCTGGCCCGTCACCTGGCTGGGGAACTGGGTGGGGCCGTTGCTGCCCCCGAGCCTCAGGCCCAAGCCGAGCCGGCCCAGGCTCCCAAGATGGAGCGGCAGGAAGAGGCCATAGCAATCGTGGGCATGGCCTGCCGGTTCCCCGGAGCGCCCGATCTTGCGGCATTTCGGCGTCTGCTGGAGGCCGGTGAGGACGGTGTGACGGATGGACGCTGTGGTTCCGGTTCCTGGAGCGAACTGTCCGAAGACCTGCCGGCGGAGCACGCCGCGTACCGCCAGGGGGGATTTGTGGAGGGGCTGGATCGATTCGACTCGCGCTTCTTTCGGATTTCGCCCATCGACGCCCGCATGATGGACCCGCGGCAGCGGATGCTGCTGGAGACGAGTTGGCTGGCTCTTGAGGACGCGGGGATGGATCCCGACGGGTTGCGGGGCAGCCGAACCGGCATCTACGCCGGCATAGCCGCCAGTGAATATCGGGACCTGATGGCCGGCGCCTACTACGGCCTCAGTTATCTGGGAACGGCCGCCAGCATGACGCTGGGGCGGGCTTCCTTCGCGCTGGGTCTGGAGGGGCCGACCATGCCGGTGGAGCTCAACTGCGCTTCCTCGCTGGTCGCGGTGCATTACGCGGTCGCTGCCTTGCAGCGCGGCGAAGTGGACATGGCGCTGGTGGGAGGCGCGCACGCGGTCCTCTCGCCGAATTTGACAAGTGAAATGGTGGAGCTGGGGATGTTGTCGGCAAGCGGGCGCTGTCGGGCCTTCGATGCCTCCGCGGACGGTTTCGTGCGCGCCGAAGGATGCGGCATGGTCGTCCTGAAGCGGTTGAGCGAGGCCGAGGCCGACGGCGACCGCATCTGGGGAGTCATCCGCGGGTCGGCGGTCAATCAGAACGGGGCCAGCGCCGGACCGACGGTGCCCAATGGTCCGGCGCAGGAGCGCGTGATTGAAGAGGCGCTGGCGCGGGCGAGCATTGCGCCCGGGGAAGTGGACTACCTGGAGGCGCACGGGGCGGGTTCGGCATTCGGCGACCCCATCGAGGTGCAGGCGGCGGCGGCGGTGTACGGCAAGGGACGCGACGCCGGCCGACCGCTCTTGATCGGCTCGGTCAAGACCAGCATCGGCCACCTGGAGCCGGCTGCCGGAATTGCCAGCCTCATCAAGGTCGTGCTGGCCATCAATCGGGGGGTGATTCCGAAGATTCTGCACTTCCAGGATCCGAACCCCCACGTGGACTGGGACCGGCTTCCGGTAAGGGTGGTCTCGGCCCTGACGGAGTGGCCGCGCCATCCCGGGCGCCCGGCCCGGGCGGGAGTGAGCGCCTTCGGGATTTCGGGAACCAACGCCCACCTGGTGGTTGAGGGGTACGGAGCGGAAAGCCAACCGGATGCGGAGTCCCTGCCCGGAGGCTCGGCCCGACCCGTAGCCGTTTCCCTACCGGAGCCTCTGGCGGACCCTGGGACGACGGAGGCAGGAGAGTTCCGGGAGCGCGGGGCCCGGCTGCTGCCGCTGTCGGGGAGGGCGAACGGCGCGCTTCGGGAACTGGCGGGGCTTTATCTGTCCTGGCTCGACGAGCGAGCCGAAGAACTTTCTGCCGGAGGTGCCTGCCAGTCGCTGCTGGCCGACATGGCCTGGACCGCGGGCGTGGGGCGGAGTCATTTCGCTTACCGGGCAGGGGTGGTGTTCCACGACCCCGCCTCCCTGCGGGATGGGCTGAAGGAACTCGTGGACATGGAAGACCGACCGAGGCCGGTGCCGGCGACCAAGGTGGCGTTTGCGTTCGCCGGGGAAGGCAGCCAGTGGGTCGGCATGGGGCAGGCGCTGTACCAATGCGAGCCGGTGGTGAGGGCGATTCTGGATCGCTGCGACGCGGCAATGCGGGAAGAACAGGACTTGTCGCTGTTGGACGCGATGTTCGGTCGGTCCGGCGGGGAGGGAGTCTTGAACGACCCCGGGTGGACGCGGCCGGCCGTTTACGCTCTTGAGTGCGCGCTGGCGGCGCTGTGGTCGAGCCTGGGGATTCGGCCGAGCGTGGTGGTCGGGCAGGGCCTCGGGGAACTGGCGGCGGCGCAGGCGGCGGGGGTCTTCGGTTTGGAAGAGGGGCTGCGGCTTGCCGTCGCTCGCGGCGCCGAGCAACAACCGGAAAACGTCGCGCTTACTCCGCCCTCGCTCGCTTTCGTAAGCAGCCTGACGGGCCGATTGGTAGAGTCGGGAGACGGGCTCGACCAGGCCTACTGGCAGCGGCAGGCGCGTGGGACAGCAGCATTCGAACGCTGTCTGGAACCGGTGGCCGATCTGGGTGTTCAGGTGTTGGTCGAGATCGGCCCGGACGCGGTGCTGGCCCCAATGGTTCCCTCGGCTTGGCCGGAGTCGTCGGGCGGCGCCGGGGCTCCGGTTGTGCTGTCGAGCCTGCGGCGGGACTCGCGGGGGAACCACAACTTCCTGGAGGCCGTTGCGGGAGCCTACCATGCGGGGCTGGGTGTGTCCTTTGCGGGGTTGTTCGCCGGGGAGGCGCGGCGCCGGGTCTCGCTACCCGGCTATCCCTTCCAGCGGAGGCGCCACTGGATCGATCCGCCCAAGCGGACAGTTTCAAGCACGGTGGGTTGAGCAAATTGGTTTGACTTAACCTGCAGCGCTTGCTATTTTTCTTTTCCCTCTAACCAATCCCTCTGAACTTGTGAAAGGGTTCTAAACATGGCCGCAACCGGTGATCGCCTTAAATCACTCATTGCCGACAACCTCGAAGTGGATGGGCAGTCCATAGCTGTGCCGGAGGATCTGAATATCAGCCTCCTCGAAGCCGGTGTGTCCTCGGTAGATCTGGTCGCGTTCGCGAAGTTGGTCGCGCAGGACTTCAACATCAATTTTGCTCCCGAACATTGCACCTCTCTCAACAGCATTCGGGAAGTGGCCGACTTCATCGATTCCCAAGCCGGCTAGACGCCGCATGGGGTTGGATACTTGCCTTGAGGGACGGTGGCCTTCAGCGCCGCAGCGGGGTTGGTGCGAAACTTCGACAGGTAATGGCTGCCTCTGTTGCCGAGTGTTGGTGGCGTCCGTTCAGGAAAATCGGCAGTGCTACGGTGCTGTATGTCGATCTGGCGCCTGACGCGGCTCGTGAAGCAGCGGCCTTGACTTGGCTCGACGGGGAAGAACGATTGCGGCGGCAGCGCTTTCGGCACGACGGTGCTAGACGCCGATTTGCCTTGTGCCGCGCGGCGCTCCGAGCCATTCTTTGTAGTCAGCTGGTCTGCCGGAACCGGCAGCTTGCCTTCGGCGCTTCCCATCACGGAAAGCCTTATGCGTTGGTCCAGGGGAAACCGGTCTCCATCGGCTTTAATGTCAGTCACGGCAACGCACATGGCCTGATTGCCTTTGCCGCCAAGGGAAGGCTGGGGGTGGACCTGGAGGAACGCAGCACGACGCGTAATCTCGATGGACTCATCAGAAGCGTACTGGGGCCTGGCGAACAAGCCGAGCTGGCCGTGGCGCGCGGGAGCCACAAGCGTCACTTGTTCTATGATCTCTGGACAGTCAAGGAAGCACTGATCAAGGCGCTTGGCACCGGACATTCCCTGGATGTGTCCCGATTCGAGGTCCCGTCGGCCATGCGCCGCGGCATGAAGGCCAGCGTATTTCGGTTTCCTCACATTCCGACCGTCCGATGGTGGCTGGAGGATCTTGGCAACGAGCACTTCGCGGCCGCCATCGCTCATGAATTGCCCGCGGGTCCCCATTGACAACGACTCCAGAAACCGTTTGGGAGATACCCGAGCCGCTTTCCACCAGCGATGTTCGGGTGGACGACGACACCGTCATCACCCTGCGCCGTCATGGAAATCCAGAGGGGCCACGGCTCGTTCTGAGCCACGGCAACGGTCTGGCGATCGATCTCTATTTTCCCTTCTGGTCACTGCTTCTCGCCGATTTCGACCTGATGATCTACGACCTCAGAAACCATGGTTGGAATGCCGTAAGCTCCCAGCAAAAGCACAATGTGCCGACCTTCGTCAACGACCACGACCGTATCCTGGAAGCGATCGACCGTGACTACGGGGAGAAACCGAAAACAGGCGTATTTCATTCGCTTTCAGCTCTGACAACGCTGATGTCACCGGCCAAGGGCCGCGGCTACTCGGGCTACGTTCTGTTCGACCCGCCACTGTGCAAGCGCGGGGCCAGCTATGAGGAATTCGATAAGGCCGCCGAGCGACTGGCGGCAATGATCCGGCGCCGCGCGCATCGGTTCAGGAACAGAGAAGAGTTGACGGAAGTTCTTTCCTATGTCCCGACATTCCAGCGTACCGTGCCGGGGTTTTTCGATCTGATGGCCAGGACAACGCTGCGCGAATGCGAGAGTGGGGAGGGGTATGTGCTTCGCTGCCCGCGAGAATTTGAAGCGCAGGTCACGGAATATGCCGCCCCCTATGCCGTGCTGGTGGACTTTTCAGCCTTCCACTGCCCGATCAAGGTCATCGGCGCCGATCCTACCCTGCCCTACTCTTATCTGCCGACGCTCGATCTCAGTCACATATTGACCGTGGACTACGATTTCCTGCCCGAGACGACCCACCTTCTGCAAGTGGAGCAACCCGAGGAATGCGTGGCCGAACTGCGCGAATTCATCGAGCGGAACGCACGGTTGTGACTTTCGCTATTCCTACCGGTTCACTCGAACCGTAACGATGTCCAGTCCGTGATACTTCTGGTGCCGAACCGAAGAGGCGTAGTGCCGCAAAAGGCGGAAGGATAGCTCCCTTTCGTCGTAGATCTCGGTCTGTTCGTTCAGATAGGCAAGGTGGTCTTCCAGGTTCTCTTCGTCGAAAACCGCCAGGAACTCCAGTTCCACCGCCTCGGACTCGGGACGCGCCACCAGGATCAAGCGCGGCGATTCCCCCTCCTGATATGCGTTCCCCGGCTGCAACAAGCTCGCCAGGGTCTCCTCACCCGCGGAACGCAGCCGCTCGGTCGCCGCAGCATCCCAACCCATCCTGACTGCAACCTCCCGGAGGAAGGCATCGATCCGGGGAAGGTCGGCGATATCCAACCGCACCTCCAGGCGACGGCGCCGCGGGCGGGTCAGTTCCAGGAAGGCGGTCAGCGCGATCGCAGTGGCGGTGCCGACGGTCATGCCGTTGCCGAGCAGCGTGCCCCAGGGAGTGCCCAGCAGGTCCTCCAGAATATTCTGATGTTGCATGCCGAGGCCGATGGAGAACGCCAAGCCCGCCACCATGGCCTTCTGCGGGTCGAGGCCCGACCGCACCAGGGTCTGGATTCCTTCCACGAAAAGCATCCCCAGCGCGACCAGCAGGAAGCCCCCCATGACCGGGCTGGGAATGGTGAGCAGCACGCTCGTTACCTTGGGAAAGAACGCCAGCACCACCAGGAGGAATCCCATGACATAGGCAACGCTGCGTGCGGTGACCCCGGTGAGGTTGAATAGCGAGACCGTAAGCGACGAATAGGAGGTGGTGGGCGGTGTCCCGGCAAGGCCCGACATCAGAATACCCACCCCGTTGGCGTAGATTGATCCTTGAATCAGGCGGAAGTCAGTCGCCCGCGGCCGGCGCCGCGACACCTGTTGGACAACCACGGCGTCGCTGATGCTTTTGATGACTTGCACGAGGGTGACAATCAGGAACATCGGCAGCAGTGCCCAGAAACCCGCGGCCGGAATCAGGTTCAGCCCCGGGAACCCGCTTTCGGGAATTCCGACCCAGGGAGCCGCGACCAGGCGCTCGAAGTCGTACAGGCCGAACGGCGCCGCCGCCAGGCAGCCCGCCGCGATTCCGATCAGAAGCGACCAGGGTCTCCAGATCCCGGGAGCCCGCAATATTGCCATCGTGGCCACAGCCAGCGTCACGGCCGCGACGCACGGACCTGCCGCCAGTGGTGCGCTTTCGGGGACCTCTTTCAGCCGATCGAAAGCGATGGGCAGGACCATGGCCGCGATCAGCATAAGGACCGTGCCGGAGACGACCGGCGTGATGATGCGGCGCAGTTGCGGCAGCCACGAGGCCAGCGCCAGGTAAAAGAACGACGAAAGGACGATGAGGCTTGCCAGCATGGCCGGCCCGCCCTCTGCCAGGGCAAAGACCGAGAGAGCGATGAAGCTGGGCGTGACTCCCGTAATGAGCACGTGGCCGCCGCCCAGCCGCCCGACCTTGGCGGCCTGCAGCGCAGTGGCCGCTCCAACGATGATCAGCGTGGCGAAGACGGCCCACGAAAGCTGGAGCTTGTCCTGGCCGGCGGCCAGCATGGTGATGGCCACGATCAGCACGGTCGGGGCCAGCACGATCATGATGCCCTGGATTGCGACCCCAATGGCTACGACCGGAGGACAGGGTTCGTTCAGTTCGTAGCGGATGCTCTGGTTTGAGCGAGTTGATGGCAATTGAGACCTCTTTGCGCCCTTGGTGTGAGGATCCCAGGGTAAAAGCTTCCTGGGAACGCTGGCGTACCACCCGCGATGCGGATCAAGGGATGGACCCCCTTCAATGACCAACCGCGCCCGAAAGTATCTGCGATATCGTGACCTTGATATCCCGACGTCATGGGAGGGAGCCACCCGGGAGCGCGGGCGTCCCGCCCGCAACCTTATTGGTGCAAGCAGCCTGCGATCCAGGGGCATTCCTTCGAACAGAGCACCAAACCGGCCTTTACAGGGTTCGCTACTATGGTGCCAAGTCCTATGCGGGCGAGACGCCCGCGCTCCCGGGTGGGTCCCGCCCGCAACCCTATTCGTGCAAGCAGCCTGCGATCCAGGGGCATTCCCTCGAACAGAGCACCAAACGGCCTTTGCAGGGTTCGCTACTTTGGTGCCAAGTCCTATGCGGGCGAGACACCCGCGCTCCCGGGTGGGTCCCGCCCGCAACCCTATTGGTGCAAGCAGCCTGCGATCCAGGGGCATTCCTTCGAACAGAGCACCAAACCGGCCTTTGCAGGGTTCGCTACTTTGGTGCCAAGTCCTATGCGGGCGAGACGCCCGCGCTCCCGGGTGGGTCCCGCCCGCAACCTTATTCGTGCAAACAGCCTGGGATCCAGGGGCATTCCTTCGAACAGAGCACCAAACCGGCCTTTGCAGGGTTCGCTACTTTGGTGCCAAGTCCTATGCGGGCGAGACGCCCGCGCTCCCGGGTGGGTCCCGCTCGCAACCTTATTCGTGCAAGCAGCCTGCGATCCAGGGGCATTCCTTCGAACAGAGCACCAAACCGGCCTTTGCAGGGTTCGCTACTAGGGTGCCAAGTCCTATGCGGGCGAGACGCCCGCGCTCCCGGGTGGGCGTTCTCCCATTCACTCTTGCTCCTCAAGAGAGCGTGTCGGGTTGCCGGGCCGCAGCCCTGCCGTGCAGATCATGCGAGAGAGCCTCTTGCAATATTGGCAGTGGGACAGGTCGTTTTGCCGGCAATCGCGATGTTCTGCCTATTTCAATAGTCGGGTGCGACCTGGTGGAAAAGGGAGTTCACCACAAAAAGCACAAAAGTCACAAAACGAATTTCGTGATTTCGAGTCTTGGCAATCCGAAGTTGATCCCCATGGCGACGGGTTGACCGAATGTATGCAGATAGCGCGGAACTTGTGCGACGGGTTCGGGAGTCAACGTCTTGCAGGCTGTCAGTGTTCTGCTCTTTTTGTGTTCTTGTGCCTTTTGTGGCCCTTCCCGGCAAAGGTCACGCTCCCGAATTTTGCAAAAGGCTCATCCTTGCGTCGGCTTGTGCTTCACGTGGGCTCACCGGCATTTGCTGCCGCCGCCTACGCGGCTCGACACCCATAGGCGATGTTTCCCATGGGCTGACGCCCACGGCTAAGTGCTGCCGCGGCTTCGCCGCTTTTTAAGGAAGGTCTGTAGGAGAGGTTTCCTCCCCAGACCTGGGTCAACCGCGACTTCGCCGCTCTCTCCGAAGTCAAGACACTGCTCGAGCGCGGGATGCTTATTTAAGTGATCATCTCCCGGGCGTCAGCGCGGGGTTCCAGGCAGCCGCCAAGGCGGCGATAGCACTTAGCCGTGGGCGTCAGCCCATGGACCACGTGCTCTCTAAGAGTTGAGCCGCGTAGGCGGCGACAGCAATTTCCCCGGGTATTCGATCTCAGACAAGTGTCGCCCCCGCCCTGCCGTGCGGATCATACGAGAGTGTAACAATCAGAAATCGACCAATCCCTTCGCGAGCTTGGTATCCCGTTACGGTTCACCTCAACGCCTTAGTGGCCCTTCGTCGTCCTTCGTGCCCCTTCGTGGATAGCTCTTTTTCTTTTGTCTTTTTTCGGTTGTTTCAGGCAAGCCGTGCTTCCCGAAATGCACGGCTCACCTGCTCCCGGGAGAGTCCGGGGCACTCCAGGTAGCGGCGGCCCTCAACCGGAAGCACCACTCGGCTTCCCATGGACTGAAACTCCACCGACCGCTTTCCCGGATCCTCCCACAATTGCAGGCCTTCTCCCGACAATTCCAGCTCGGCCCGCCCTCTGCCCGCGGTGTGCCAGTAGAGGACCCAGGAGGTCCCCCGGTGCTCGAAGAAGAAGGCGCGCAACCGGTCGTCGCCCCTCCCGCCGCGCTCGATCTGCCAGCAGGGCGCCAGCTCGAATTCGCCGGCCGCCGTCAGCAGCAGGGTGTGTTCCTGATCGAGGTTCTTGAGAGCCTCCCGGCGGGCCGGCGTCAGCCAGCGGCTCACCCTCACCTCTTCCCACCTTCGCAGCACCTCCAGGTTGTCCGGCGTCCTGGGGTGTCTCGAAAACAGTTCCAGCCGCCCCCGAAAGGAAATGGGGCAGTCCCAGGCGGCGGCCCGGCTGGTGACGAATTCCAGCATGTCGGGCTGGGTCCCGATGGTTTCCGCAGAGGGTTCCCAGTAGTCGATCCACCCGTAGTTGAGGCCGGTGAAGTCCTTGGCGATGCGGGGCGCTTCCTCGCCGGGATGGGCCCGGGTGGCATCCTTCATGACTTCCGGCCGAAAGATGTCGAAGGCGTTGCCCCGGGTGAGGATGTGCCAGCTGAAGTGGGACTTGCAGGCTCCTTCCGCAAACAAGGGTCGCGGTTTCAACTGATTCCAGGTGAGCCACTGGGCCCGGGAGACGTTGAACCAGTAGGGCGGGGGGACGTCCTCGGCGCCGTCGAAGTAGGCGAACCGGAAGCCGGCTTGTCCATAGAGCTTCCCCAGGCGTCGGGCCACCTCCTCCTGGATGCCGGTCTTCTGATCGTAGACACCCACCACCCCGGCTACCTCTCCCAGAAGGCCGAACTTGCGGCCGGACCGGTGCGGTCGGGCCCGGGTTCCCAGGGCTCCCCTGCGGCATCCCAGGAAGCGGTAGGGCCGCTCGGTAGTGTAGGAGCCGTACTCCATCAACTCGTCCTCCAGTTTCAGCACCTTGACCGCGGAGTCGAGGTCGCAGCCCTCGGGGTTTTCCTCGACGTCGATTGTGGTCTGGGCGGCATTCATGGCGCCGGCCAAGGTAAAAGTACGCTTCAGGTTCAGGCGAGGATCGGGTCGGGGAGTGATATAGGGATCCTGCCCGATGGCCTTGTTGTAGTGGTGATGGAGTCCCGGAATCAGGCCGGCATCCGTGATCTTGCGGACGATCTGCTGCAGATCCCGGATGCCCCGGGGGAAGCGGTCCTTTCGAAAGCGGTAGTGGCCCGGGTTCGGGGCGAAGGCGGTGTAGTAGATCATGAAGGTTCGGAATCCGCCCCGCCTGGCGTATTCCAGGTGGCGGTCGATGTTTCCGGGAGTGACGTCGCTGACCCAGTAGTAGGAGTAGGGGTATTCCCTGCGCCGCCGACTCTCCACACCGGGAGGCAGATCGAAGTCTCTTTCCACCTGCGCCACCCCGTCCAGGATCCGGTCGGCGCCGGTCACGACAAGCGCCGCTCCCACCCCCTCCAGCTTGACCTCCCGTATGGCCGCGGCCTGCATCAGGTGGTAACCGTCCCGCTCCAGTCCGTCGATGCGCGGGTAGGGGTCGGATCCCAACAGGCAGACGGCCACCGAGTCGTCCCACTGGACGTTCAGCCACTCCCCGAAATGCGTGCGGTCCCGCACCGGAAGCTGAAGCAGGCATACTTCGTCTAGCGGCGTCGGCCGTTTCTGGCGGAACCCCGGCTTTCCGGCCGACTCGATCTTCTCCACCGCAAAGCTGAAGTAGTCCTCGGTGACCCGGGTCTTGAGGGTCACTTCATGGTCGACCAGCTCGAACTCCAGCACCAGCCGATCTCCTTGGCGGCGAACCGAACGGGCAGGGAAGGTCCTCGATTTGGCGGGGTATCGGAGCTGCAGCTCGTTTTCGTAGGGGCGGTACTGGGTTACCGAAAAAACGGGGGTCGCGGTCCCCGGAGCCAGGCATTCCTGGCCGGTCCCCTTGTGCCAGAGGCTGCGGGCGGTGCCTTCGGGCCCGATGATCAAGCGGGCTTGCCGGTTTTCCAGGACGATGTCGTCAGGTCCCGGAATTGCCGGCTTCCCGGCGGTCGCAACCCGCGTTCCGCCCCTCTCCAACCCGCAGCCAGGGGTCAGAAGCCCGGCGGCCCCCGCCAGAGTTCCGGACTTCAGGAAGTCCCGCCGGCTTTGACCGCCTGGAGCCCGGCCTTGACCTGGGGATCGTTTGGCTTCGTTCTCCATCGTCTATGCTCCTGAATGGCCGGCCGCCTTCACTTCAGTGGTTCGGCACAGAATCTAACGGCACTTTAGTTCAGCTGTCGCCGATAGTGGGAATCAGGTTCGAAGTGAGTGAAGCGCCATCAAGTAAACGGGTCGACAAGTTCCAGCCCACAGGCCTCGAAGTGTCGCCGATTTCGGGTTGCAAGCTGAAAACCATGGGTCAGCGCGGTCGCTGCAATCAGGCTGTCCTTGATCGGCATTGACCGGCCGGTGGTGCGAAGACGCGCCAGGAGTTCCGACCAGCGCAATCCCGTTTCGGCATCCCAGGGAACACAGTGAATGCGGCAGACGACCTCGTCGAACCAACTCAAGAGACGCCGCCGGCGCCGTCCGGACGGAAGCAGAAAAATACCTAGACGAATCTCCCCCAGAATCACCGGATCGATGACCAAGTACCGCTCGTTTTGTCTCAGCCAGGTGATCACTTTCGGATCCGGACTGGGCTTGGTAGCCTCGCACAGCACGTTGGCATCGACCAATAAAGTCATGGTGAGAGATCGAGTGAATCGGTGGACTCCGATTCGATAGACACGAACCAGCCCTTCACGGGACAAGCGAGGAGTGTATCCACCAGTCCCTGGTTCTTCGGGGGTTCGGCGAGCACAAGACGATATTCACCCTTATCCACCCGTTCGATATCAAACGCCTGGCCGGGTTGGATGTTGTCGTGCTTGCGCAGTTCGACCGGTATGACGATCTGGCCCTTCGTAGAGATTACGGTTTTCATGTCAAGTAAGGTAACATCTTACCAGGGGTATTGTCGACCCTGAGAGGTTCGCGCATTTATTCGAATTCGGGCCGGCAAGCACACGATTTGCCATTTCCGGTTCCGTTGGAAGGAGTATGATAGCTCTGCCAATATGGCCCGGGAAGTTCGAAGGGAGGCATGACAATGGATGCTGGCAAAGTCTTTGATCCCGAAGACAGTCAGGAGGCCTGTGAATTCCTGAAGCAGCAGGGGTACGTGATATTCGACAGGGTCTTTCGAGGAAAGGAACTGCAGCAGATCGTCACCGATTGCGACCGCCTGATGGCCAGGGAGCGCGAATTTCACTTCGATCCGGGCGACGGACCCGAATCCCCCGACGACGCTGAAATAGAGGCTTATCTGGCCAGAACCTACAAGGTGGACCCGGTCGAGCTGAGACGGGTCATGAAGAGGATCCGCCATACCCGGGCCCGTAATCACGATACTCCCTGGCCGGTGCCGGCAGAGCAGGTGAACCACAATTTTCTCCACATCCCCCTGCTCCTGGACGAAGGACGCCTGCAGCGCTGTTTCAACCTTCCCGCCAAGCTGATCGGTTGCGACCGCCTGTTCGACCATCCCATTCTTCGGCAGCTCATGGGTGAATTGCTTGGGAAGGATTGCGTGCTGTCCGATATGGCGGCCACCCGGATCGGCCCTCAGTCGGAGCCCTCCTACTGGCATGTCGATTCGCCGTTCACCATGGTCCCCGAGCCCCTTCCCACCATCCCCATGGCTATCGCCATCGGCTGGATGCTGGACGACTTCACCGTGGAAAACGGCGCCACCCGAGTGGTGGCCGGCACCCACCTCAGCGGCAGGAAGCCACCCTGGACCTACGATTCGGTCGAGGGCGAAGTGGCCCTGACGGCCCCTGCCGGCAGCCTGGCGGTGTGGTTTTCACAGACCTGGCACCGAGCCGGAACCAACCTGACGGACGCCCCCCGGAGAGCCGTGCTGGGGAACTTCATTTGCGCCTGGATCAAGCCCTTCACCGACTACACTCGCAGCATTCCTGACGATGTGGTGGATCGTTACCCACCCCACGCCCGCTACCTGCTGGGCTGGTCGGCGTTCGGCCCCACCCGCGGCTGACCAACCGGGGCTTCCTGACGGCTCAATGCACCCACTGCTTGCAGGCCTGATGCTTATGACAGCCGGCTGCCTCCTGCTCGGCGGCTGTTCAACTGCCGACCCGGTAAGATCCCGGAAGGCAGGCAACATTAGTGACCAAAGCGGTGACCTGGCGAGGTGGCTTGCGCCTGACGGCGGACTCGGAATCCGGTTGGGTGAGCGTGGCCCTCATCGGTGACCAAGGGAAGGTTTTGGCCACCAGCCGGCCCGTCGAGGGCAGCGTGACCGACGGCGAGGTTCATTTTGACGGTTTGAACCGGCTGGAAGACCTGGCCGGGCGATCGGTTCGTCTGAGGTTTGTCCTGCAGAGGGCCAAGCTCTTTTCTTTCGTGCTGACGCGGTAGAGGCTTTTTCGCCATTCCGCCGACACTGACGCACGAAACCGGGAGGTGAAGATTGGACATGACACAGCCCGGTCCAAGAATCTACAGGATCCAGCCAGTCCACCGGTCTACAGCAGGATTTCGTCGATGACCCGCCCGCCAATGTCGGTGAGCCGTTTGAAGCGCCCGGCATGGAGGAAGGTCAACTGGTGCTGGTCCAGGCCCATCAGGCGAAGCAGGGTGGCGTGCACGTCGCGCACCGGGAGAGACTCTCCGGCGCTGCGCAGCGCGAATTCGTCGGTTTCTCCGAAGGTGGCTCCGGGGCGCACGTCTCCACCCGCCATCCACATGACCAGCCCGAAGCGATTGTGGTCCCGGCCGGGTTTGTCCGAAACCACGTTGGAATCGAAAGGCGTCCTTCCCATCTCCGACGCCCACACCACCAGGGTCTCTTCCAGCATTCCCCGGGATTTCAGGTCCTTCAGCAGGCCGGCAATGGGCCGATCGACTTCATGGCACAAGACCGGCAGGCGACCGGCCAGGTCCCCGTGCTGATCCCAGGGTTTGCCCTTGCCGTGCAGGAGCTTGACGAAGCGAACCCCCCGCTCCACCATGCGGCGGGCCATCAGGCACTGGCGGCCGAAGGTCTCTGCAACCGGGTCGTCGAGCCCGTAGAGCTTCCTGGTGGCTTCCGATTCTCCGGAGAGATCGATCAACTCCGGCGCCGAGCTCTGCATCTGGAAGGCCATCTCGTAGGCGGCGATTCGGGCTTCGAGCTCTCCGGTTTGGGTACGCTGGCGGGCGTGCCTCCGGTTCAGCCATTTCAGCAGGTCTAGCTCGTTGCGCCGGCTGCCCGGAGAAGTCCCGGCCGGCGGGTGCAGATCGGCGATGGGATTGGAGCCCGGCCGGAAGAGCGTTCCCTGGTGGACGGCAGGCAGGAAACCGTGGCTCCACTGGGAAGCGCCGCCCACCGCGGGAGCCCCCTGTCCCAGCACGATAAAGCCCGGCAGATTCCGGTTCTCGCTCCCCAGACCATAGGTCATCCAGGCACCGATGGCCGCTCCGCCGGGAAGGATCTGTCCCGTCAGGGAATGATAGACAGCCGGAGCGTGATTGCTGCTGTCGACCGTGACACCGTGGAGAAAGGCCATATCGTCGACACAGGTCGACAGGTGGGGCAGCAGTTCCGACATCCACCGGCCTGACTGGCCGTGCCGAGCGAAGCTGAACGGCGAAGGAATAATGCGGTTGTGGGCGGTTCCGAGGCTGGCCACGTCCAGGTCGGTCCCGCGGACGGAGGGCATCTGCCGCCCTGCATACTTGTCGAGGGCCGGCCGGTACTCGAAGGTGTCCATCTGGCTCACTCCACCTTCCAGGAAGAGAAAGATGCAGTGTTTGGCCTTGGCCGGCAAGTGGGCCGGCTTGGGTAGCAGCGGATTGTCGGCCGAACCGGCCGAGGCGCCCAGATTGGTCGCCAGCAGGTCCATGAGGGCCAGGCTGCCGAGGCCCAGATACGATTTCTGCAGAAACTCCCGTCGGGAAGGTCGAGGGTTCATGGTGGAATCCCTTTGAGGGCTGCGTCGGATCGGGTTCCGTGACACTATTCTAACTCACTTAGTCTATGAATAATAACTCGTTGGAATTGAGGATGACGCGGCAAAGGGCTTCCAGAGACCCCTGGTACTCCACGAATTGCTGCTGCTCGGCCTGGTCGGGCGGGCGGTTGAACACGATCTCGAATAGTCGGACTACCTGGTCCTTCCTTCGGCCGCCGGCTTCTCGTTCCACGCGGATCGCCAGGTGGGTCGCTTCCTGGTTCAACAGCCGGCCGTTCATCATCGAAAGGGCTTGCAGGGGAGTGGTGGTGACGCTGCGGCGCTCACAGGATTCGTTGAAGACCGGTGCATCGAACGAGGCCATCATGGGCAGTGGGAGCGACCGTCGCTGAAAGATGTAGACCGACCGTCTCCGGGCGTCGCGCTCACTTTCGTTGGGCTCCCACATCGAGCCCCCGGCCCGGGCGGGACGGCTCAGATCCTTCATGTCATCCGGCAAAGGCGGAAAGACGCTGGGTCCTCTTTGCTCCAGATTCAACCGGTCGCTGGCAGCCAGAATGCTGTCTCGGATGGCCTCCGCCTCGAGCCGGCGGCGGTTGAAGCGCCACAACAGGCGGTTCTCCGGGTCCGAGGAGGCACCCCCAACCCCGGGATTGTCCGCCGACTGGCGGTAGGTGCTGCTGGTCACCATGAGCCGATGTATGGCTTTCACGCTCCAGTCTCTTTCCACGAACCGGACCGCCAGCCAGTCCAGCAGTTCGGGGTGGGTGGGGCGGTCGCCGTTCTTGCCGAAGTCGCTGGGAGTTCCCACAATGCCGCGTCCGAAGTGCTGCTGCCAGATGCGATTGACCATCACCCGGGCGGTTAGCGGATTCTCTCGGCTGGCGATCCACTTGGCCAGCGTCATGCGCCGGCCTCGGGTTGGATACTGGCGGTAGCGGTCCTTTTCCAGTACGGCCGCGCCATCGCTCCCGGTGATGGCGCTGGGGAATCCAGGATCGACCGCCTCTCCGGGTTGCCGGTAATCCCCACCCTTCAGCACGCGGGTTGCCGGGATTCCCGGTCCCAGGGGAGGACCGATCACGTTGGTCACCGTCAGGGCCAGCGGCCTCCAGCGCAACAGCCGGCGCCGCAGAACCTCCATGGTGTCCGAAAGTTCAAGGTGCCGCTGCTTCTCCTCGCGGGTAAAGTACTTCGAGGGTTGATTCACGCGACGGGCTTCGGCGCGGACATCCGCCAGCGTCAGCGCCCGGAAGCGCCCCGGCGGATCGACGACCCGGTCGGCATAGGCCGCGGTGAGCTTCTCCAGCAGCCATCTTTCATAGCGGGCCAGGGCCTGGTGGTCGATCTGCTCCAGGGTACGCCCGGCGATCTCCTTCAAGCGGTCATATTCTGTTTTTTCCTTGGCGGAAAAGACCCTCTGATCCTCGTGCGCAAACTCGAGTTCGAGGTCCTTGGCGGTGAGCTTGTCCGAGGTTGCCTCCGAGATCTTCTTTGAGATCAGCTTGTCGAGAAGCGTCTGTTCGAACGCGTCCAACTCCTGCTTTTCCGGCCCGTTTTCGAGGCGCTTCCGGTACTGTTCGATCTTGGATTCGGCCAGGGTCCTGAAACGGGGGTCCTCGTAAGGGACGATGAATTCTTCAGGCGGAATACCGGAGGTGTTGGGGGGCAGGGGGACCCGGATGGCGTTGAAGAAAGCCTGGAAGCGATAGTAGTCTCTGGCGGGAATGGGATCGTACTTGTGGTCGTGGCAGCGGGCGCATCCGAGGGTCAACCCCAGGAAGATGGACCCCGTCGCCGTGGTCACTTCATCCAGGAAGTCCTGTCTTAGCTGTTCGGAGGCCAGGTTGCCGAGATCCCAGGGCGCCAGCCGCAGGAAACCCGCGGGAATGTGTCCCTGAATTTCCGGATTGTACCAGGCCTTGCGGCTATGCTCGTCGCCGCCCGCCAGCTGGAGCCTGACAAACCGATCGTAGGGCAGATCGGAATTGAAGGCCTCGATCACCCAGTCCCGATAACGCCAGGCATTCCCGATGAGAATATCTCCTTCCATGCCGTCCGACTCTCCATAGCGGACCAGGTCCAGCCAGTGGCGTCCCCAACGCTCGCCATATCTGGCGTCGGCCAACAGGGTGTCCACCAGTCTTTCGTAGGAGTTCGGCGAAGGATCGTTGAGAAAGCGTTGCATTTCCCCGGGCGTGGGCGGCATCCCGACCAGGTCCAGATAGACCCGGCGCGCCAGCGTCCGCCTGGAGGCAGGGGGGGCGGGGGACAGCCCGTTTTTCTTCTCCAGCCTGTGCAGGATGAATCGGTCGATGGGATTGCGCACCCGGCCGGAGTTCTCGACCTCGGGAGGAACGGTTTTGACCGGTTGGCGGAAAGGCCAAGTCCAAGCCTCGGCTTGAGCTCCTTCCGCAGGTTGGAGTCCGCGAATCCAGTTCTCAACCCGTGCGAGCTCGCTCTCGGTCAAGACTCCGCCCAGAGGCATCCGGGGATTGATCTGTCCCTTGAGGAGACGGACGAGCGGACTTCCCTCCGCATTGCCCTCCAGCACCGCCTTGCCGTGCTTGTTGCCGCCTGAGATCACCGAATGCAGGCTCGACACCGAAAAACCGCTGGTCTGTTCTCCCTCGGAGTGACAGGCTTGACATCGAGCCAGCAACAGGGGTTTGACGTCCTTTTCAAACAGGGGATCGGTGGGTGCACCCAGGGCGAGGCAGGGAGCCAGGATGGCCTGCAAGAGCAAGCCGGTCAATCGGCGGGGAATGCGGGATACAGCCATGGACAACTCCAACAAATGCAGCCTTGGAAAGTATATCGGAGAACACCCTTACAAGTGAGCCTTTTGCAAAATTCGGATCTGCACGGGTCGCCCAAAAGCCCCCCGGGAGCGCGGGCGTCCCGCCTGCATCCTTATGCCCCATTCCTTTGGCTGGCGCTGAGCCTTCGTCCGGTGCTGAAGGGTGCCGGCCTGTCGGCGGCAACCTCAACGGTCAAACCGAAGCAGACCCAGGGCGCAGTTCCGGGTCGATCCGAGTGGCGGAGATGGCCAAGGCTGTGCCCGACATGGTGCGGGCGGGACGCCCGCACTCCCGGGGGGGCATCCTCCACACCCTAAACCGGGAACATCATTTACATAATGCCCCGGAATCAGGCAAGGAGCCTGGTTCAGCGCTCAGTATCACTCCCCCCTTGAGGGGGAGTCGGAGAAGCCGAGCCGAATGGCGAAGGCTGATCCGGAGGGGGGCCAACGCGGCGTCCCGAGAGTGCTCCGCCCGCCGTCGATCCAGAGGGGGGCAGACGCCACCTCCCGGGGATCACAACCCTTCCCGGTAATCAATTCCGCTTACCGAAGAATTTTGCAATAGGCTCAACATTGTGAACGCAGTCCCAAACTTGTACTAGGATAGCGGACGGCGAAGGCGGAAGCTCCAAATGCATGACAACAAGACCAGGACCCCTAGGCGGATCGACCCGCTGAAGAGCACGCTGGCAGCCTTGATTCTCTGCACGCTGCAAGCCGTCTCCAATTCGGCAGTCCTGGCGCGTGACTTCCAGCTTCGCTCTCCCAACGGCAAGGTCACCGTCGCGGTCGGTCTGAAGGAATTGCGGACTCCCTACCCCAAGGGTGTGCGCCCCTACTATCGCATCGGTCTGAGTGGGGAGACTGTGGTGCGGGACTCCTGGCTGGGGCTGCATCTCAAGGGCGGGCCGCCCCTTGGGGGGGATTTCGTCCTGCTGGGCTGGGACGCCTCTACAGGGGATGAGCGCTACCGGCTTCCCTACGGAACCCGGGCGGAACTGCGGGACGCGTACCGCCAGGGGGTCCTTCGCCTTCGCGAAAGCGGGCCTGCCGGGCGCCGGCTGGACCTGATTTTCCGCGCCTACGACGAGGGGGCCGCCTTTCGCTACCGCGTTCCTCCCCAGCCCGACCTGACGAGCGTAGACCTGGTCGAGGAGAACTCCACCTTCTTTTTTCCGGAGGGTTGCCGCGCCTGGGTGCTGCAACTTCGGGACTTCGCCACCAACTACGAGTCGGAGTTCAATCCCCAGCCGCTGTGGTATCTGCAGCCCGGCGCCATCGTCGGCCTGCCGCTGCTGCTGCAGACCCTCGGGGGATCCTGGCTGGCCGTCACCGAGGCCAACCTCACCGACTACGCCGGCATGTACCTGACCCCCGTTCCGGGCATTCCGGAAACGCTGGAAAGCCGCCTCTCGCCCCATCCGAGCCGTCCGGGGGTGAAGGTCCGGACGGCGGCGCCCCTGCAGTCGCCCTGGCGCGTTTTCCTCTTGGGCAGGACCCCGGGCAAACTGATCGAGAACAACGTGCTGCTGCTGCATCTCAACGAGCCGACCCGGATTGCCGATACCTCCTGGATCCGAGCCGGCAAGGCCGCCTGGCACTGGTGGAACGGCACCAGCGCCAAAGGGGTCGAATTCGAGCCGGGAATGAACACGGCGACCATGAAGCACTATCTGGACTTCGCCGCCGACCACGGCCTGGAGTATCTCCAGATCGATGCCGGCTGGCACCAGGGAACCGAGGAGGAGGGGGACATCACCCGAAGCCGGCCCGAGATCGATCTCCCTCACCTGATCGGGTATGCGCGGGAGCGGGGAGTGGGCATCCTGCTGTGGCTGCACTGGAAGAGGGCCCGGGCGCAGATGGAAGAGGCCTTCAGACTCTATGAGGACTGGGGGGTTTCCGGCGTCAAGATCGATTTCATGGACCGCGACGACCAGGAGATGGTCGGTTTTTACCACCAGGTGGCTCGCCGCGCTGCAAGCCACCGCCTGCTGGTCAACTTCCACGGAGCCTACAAGCCCGACGGCCTGCGCCGCACCTGGCCCAATATCATTACCCGCGAAGCCGTTCTGGGCCTGGAGTGGAATCGGCTGGGCACCCGCTGCAGCCCCACCCACGACTTGACCCTGCCCTTCACCCGCATGCTGGCCGGACCCATGGACTACACGCCCGGAGCTTTCCGAACCGTACTTCGGAAAGACTTCCAGCCCCGGGCGCGGGAACCCCTTGCCCAGGGGACCCGTGGTCATCAACTGGCCATGTACGTGGTCTACGAGAGTCCGCTGCAGATGCTGGTGGACTATCCCGCCGCCTATCGGGGGCAGCCGGGAATCGAGTTCCTTGGCAGGGTCCCCACCACTTGGGACGCGACCCGGGTCCTGGATGGCGGCGTGGGAGAATTCATCACGGTGGCCCGCAGGAGCGGGACGGAGTGGTACGTGGGCAGCATGACCAACTGGGAGGCGCGTGAGCTGAGCATTCCCCTGCGATTCCTGGGGTCGGGCTCCTACCTGGCCGAGGTCTATGCGGATGTCGAGGGGGATCCGACCGGAGTCCGCCGGAAACAGCTCAGAGTCCGCTCCACCGACGTGGTGACGGCCCGGCTGGCCCCTGGCGGGGGCCACGTGATGCGGATCTATCCGGAGAAGCGTTGATCGGTGCCGCCGGCGCTCCCGTGCAAGCCGAACATGGGTTACACCTTGCTATCCCGTATGTCCTGGCCATCGATGTGAACAATCCCTGTAACTCACGAGGCCGGGGAAAGTGCCTTCCACCGGCTCGACTGCGGGCTCGGCGCTGGTCTGGCCGACTCCCTCTCAAAGGGGAGTGATTTTCTTCGTGAGGTGTGGGGGTGTCATTGGCGACTCGGTTGGATCGCCTGGGCTCGAGGGGGACACCTTTCCACAGTGCGCCATGGACTTGTCGTGCACCGGGAAAGGCACTATATTCTTCAAGACAAGCGCCCGTAGCTCAGTTGGATAGAGCACCTGCCTTCTAAGCAGGGGGTCGCAGGTTCGAATCCTGCCGGGCGTACCAATCCCCGCCAAACGGGCGGAGTCCAGGTTTCCATTGGCTTGGGCCAATGGCTGACTTCAGGCGCTGCCGCAACAGTCATACAAATTCCAACGACCTATTTCGTCGTCCACGGCAGTCCACAATCGTCTTTATCGGGGTGAATTTCGGGGCGCCGGAGATGTCGTCTGTTCAGGACTTTGTCAGGGAGTGTTAAGCGGCGCTTCCAGTTCGAGAGAAGAGTGAGTCGATCCGGGAGTTGACGGCGTCGATCCGCGAGCTCAAGGCGTCGATTCGAGAATTGAGCCGAGCTTCCATGTCCCTCATGTCCTGACGCAAGGCCTGGATGTCTTGGCGCAGCCAGCGAAACAGGAGCACCAAAGCGCTGAGCAAGGCAACTCCGATGCCAATGAGGGTGACAGTTTCGGTATTCATGATAGTTCGATTCTATCACGGCAAGGAGGTCCGTTGTGATTCTCGCCCCGGTTTTTTCAGGCGCTACGGGTCGCCGGACCTCGAGATGGTTCAGCTAGTCGCCCTGGCTTCGACGTCTTTCTTCCTCCTGTTTCTGCAGTTCGCGACGCAGGATCTTTCCGGAGGTCGTCATGGGGAAGGATTCGACAAAAGAGATTTCTCTCGGGTATTCGTGGGAACCCAATCGGGTCTTGACGAATTCCTGAATGGATTTCCGGAGTTCCGGGGTCGGACAGCATTGGGGCTTGGGTTTGACGAAGGCCTTGACGATGGCGCCACGGATCGAATGGGGCACGCCGATGACAGCCGCCATGGATACGTCCGGGTGCTTGAGTATCGACTCTTCCACTTCCGCAGGGCCGATCCGATATCCGCTGCTGGTGATGAGATCGTCACTGCGTCCCACGAACCAGATATAACCGTCGTTGTCCTTCCGGGCCAGGTCGCCGGTGCGAGCCCAATCTCCCTTGAATTTCTCCTCGGTGGCCCGCGGATTCTTCCAGTACTCCAGGAACATGACCGGGTCCGGTCGCCGGCCGGGGCAGGATTCCCGTCCTGGCCAATCACCTCGACCTGGTGTCCGGGGATCGGCCGACCCATGGATCCCGGCTTGATTCCCATCACCTCGTGACAACTGCCGACCACCATGTTGGCCTCGGTCTGACCGTAAACTTCGTTGATGGTCACGCCCAGAGTTCCCTTGGCCCATTCAAGAACCTCGGCTCCGAGAGGCTCTCCGCCGCTGAAAATCGATCTCAGGCTGAAACGGTATCGGTTCCGCGGTTCGGGGACCTCGCGCATCATTTTCAGAGCCGTCGGAGGAATGAGGGCATTGCGAATCCGGTGCTGTCCCAACAGGGCGAAAGCGCGTTCAGGATCGAATTTCCGGAAGCTCCCGGCAACAACCGGGAGTCCGTGATGCCAGGCCGGCAGCAACACGTCCATGAGGCCGGCCACCCAGGACCAATCCGCCGGAGTCCAAAAGCAGTCTTCCGGCTGAGGAGCGAAGTTGTTGGAGAATTCGACGCCGGGCAGATGGCCCAGCAGCGCGCGGTGGGCGTGCAGAGCACCTTTAGGCGGGCCCGTGGTTCCGGAGGTATAGATCAGCAAAGCGGGGTCTTCGGCCCTGGTCCGCACCGGCGTGAAGGAGCTCCTTGCCCCGGCCAGCAACTCGTCGAAGCGGTGAAACTCGCCGGCACTGTCCTGGGTCACAACAACAATCAACTTCAACGACGGCAACCGGCTTCGTATGGCGATGATCTTTTCCAGGTTCTCGGCATTCACAAACACGGCCCTGGCGCCGCTGTCATTCAGCCGGTATTGGAGGGCGTCGGGGCCGAACAGGCAGAACAGGGGAACCGCGACGGCTCCCAGCTTGCAGGAGGCCAGGTGGGTCAGTGCGATTTCCGGGCTCTGCGGCAGCACGATGGCGATGCGGTCCCCTCTTTCGATGCCCAGGGACCTGAGAGCGGCGGCCAACCGGTTGCTCCATTTTCTGAGCTGATGGAATGAAAACTCGGTGGTGGTGTCGGTCTCTTCCTGGTGGTAGATCAGGGCGCGCCTGGCCCTTCCGGTGGCGTGCCTGTCGCAGACGTCGACCGCAATGTTGTAGTCTTGCGGAATCTCCCAGCGGAATGCGTCATAGGTCTCCTGGTAGCTTGGTCTTCTCAGAAGCATGTGGGGGCAGGTCTCCGTCAGGTCGGGTTGGCCGGGTCAGCTATTGCACCAGGCGCTCCCGTCCTGCCTGAAACAAGAAAAAGAGTGATCCACGAAGGGCCACGAAGAACGACGAAGGGCCACTAAGGCGTTGAGGTGAACCGTAACGGGATACCAAGGTCACGAAGGGATTGGTCGATTTCCGATTGTTTCACTCTCGTATGATCCGCACACCCGGGCAGGGGCCGGACTTACCTGAGAAGTTGCTGCTTTAGCCGGTTTCCGTGAGAGCGGCGAAGCCGCGGCAGCACTTAGCCGTGGGCGTCAGCCCATGGGAAACATCGCCTATGGGTGTCGAGCCGCCTAGGCGGCGGCAGCAAATGCCGGTGAGCCCAAGTGACGCACAAGCCGACGCAAGGATGTTTATTTGAAACAACGCCTTGAGCCGGGTGGCGGAACATCCGTTCAAAGTCCAGCATAGTCAGACGGCTAATTCACATGGATTCACAGGATGCACATGATTATTGGGCGAGAGTTTCCACCGCCATGAGTTCAACCATCGCCTCTGTTCCAACACGGATTTCCCAAAATCCGCTCCCAGGCTCTTGGATCATTTCCAACACCCACCCGATCATCAAGCGGATCTGCTTCTGTGGCACAGCCTCTCGTGCTGTTCATCCTGTGTATCCTTTGCATCCATGTTCAATCAGTAGAAAACCGGTTTTGCACGTCATGGCCCTTATTCCCGACAGGCCATGAAGATGCGTTGTTTCGCTCTCGTATGATCCGCCCCGTCGTGGGGGGCGGGGGCGGAACTTGCCTGATTTTGCTCAACCAAGGCTGACGGCGCGGGGTTCACTCCCGTTGTGGTCTAAGGTGATGAGATTCGGGATCAAAGACCCAGCTCCGCGGGGACCGGCCCTGCAGGACCGTAGTCGTAGAAGCCCCTCCCCGATTTGCGGCCGTAGAAGCCGGCCTGAACCATCTGCTTGAGCAAGGGCGGCGGGGCGTACTGTGCCTCACGGTATTCGTCGAACATGATGTTGGCGATGGAGTAGATGGTGTCGAGCCCGACGAAATCCAGCAGTGTGAGCGGACCCATGGGGTGTCCGCAGCCCAGGCTCATGCCTCGGTCGATATCTTCAATCGAGGCGGTGCCTCTTTCCACGGCTCGAATGGCGCTGAGCAGGTAGGGCACCAGAAGCAGGTTGACCACAAATCCCGAGTTGTCCTTGCAGGCAATGGGGACCTTTCCCACCGATTGGGCCCACTTGAAGACGGTGTCGAAGGTCGCCTGATTCGTCTGAATCGTTCGAACCACTTCCACCAGTTGCATGATGGGAACGGGATTAAAAAAATGGAGACCGACAAACTGTTCCGGTCGGCGAGTGACCACTGCCATCTCGGTAACCGTCAAGGATGAAGTGTTGGTGGCGAAAATCGCCTCCGGTTTGCAAATCGCGTCGAGCGCGCCGAAGACTTCTTTCTTGACCGCGATGTCTTCGGTGACGGCTTCGATGACGAGCTCGCATTCGCCCAACTCCTCCAGAGCCGTGGTTCCGGACAGGTTCTTCAGAGTCTGCTCTTTCTGCTCGACGGTTGCCTTTCCTCTTTTGACCAACCGATCCAGGGATGCGGCGATCTTGGTGAGACCTCGATCCAGGAGTTCCCGGGACACCTCGCGGACGACGGTCCGATAACCGCCCGCGGCCGAGACCTGTGCAATGCCGGAACCCATCAGACCGGCCCCCACCACTCCAACCCTTGTTATGGTCATGGTTCCTCCCGGCCTGCCGCCCGTTTCCGCCTGAGGACCCAGCCGGACAGTGCTAAAACCGGTCGGCGCGATAGGCTTCGAACTGGCTGTCCTCCGCCCGCTCGGCCACCAGGTCGGCAATGATCTTGGCTGAGGTGGCGGCGCCGGTGAGTCCGAGGTGCCCGTGCCCGAAGGCGAAATAGACCGAGCGGTGAACCGGTGATCGGCCCAGCACCGGCAGGGAATCGGGCATGGAGGGCCGGCAGCCCATCCAGGGAACCGCCCCCCGGCCGTTCAATGAGGGCAGGGCCTGGTGGGCGGCCTGGAACAGGGCGTGAGCCCGGGCGAAGTTCGGCCTGGCGTGGACGCTGGCCAGCTCGACCGTGCCGGCCAGGCGCAGTCCCCCCTCCATCGGCGTCAGGCCGAAGTATCGGTCTCCGTGGACCACGGTCCGCTGCAGCTCGATCCCGGCCTGGGGCAGCATGAGGTGATAGCCGCGCTCGGCCTCCAGCGGCAGCCGGCTGCCCAGCCTGGCCGCCAGGGGGCGCGAATAGGCCCCGGCCGCCACCACCACTTGATCCGCGGAGTGGCGGGCGGCATCGGTGGCCACCGACCAGGCGCCGTCCCCGCCCCTGCGAAAGTCGGTGACCCGCTCCCGCAAGATGACTCCGCCGCGGCGCACGAAATCCTCGGCCAGCAAGCGGGTCAGTCCCAGCGGGTTGGTGGTATGACCCGACTCGGGGTAGAAGGCTCCCTGCCGGCATCGGTCCGCCAGCGCCGGCTCCAGTTCCCGGATTCCCTTCTGATCCAGCATCTCCACCTGGACGCCGCAACGGCGCAGCAGGTCGAACTTGACCTGCGCCTTGGCAAAGACGCGGTCGGACTGGTAGACGTCCAGCCTGCCGTTGCGCCGGATCAGATGCTCGGCGCCGGCCTGCTCCAGGAGCGGGTCAAAGGCGGTCAGGGCATCCTTGTTGAGCCGGTAGAGGGACCTGGCGATCTCGTCGACGCGCTTGGGGGAGCTGGCAGCCACGAAGCGCAGCAGCCAGGGGAGCAGACTCGGCAGGTAGGGCCAGCGAATGGTCAGGGGCCCCAGGGGATCCAGCACCATGGCCGGCACGTCCTTGGCGATGCCCGGAAGGCCGAGGGGCACGCAGTAGCCGGTCACGAACTGTCCCGCGTTCCCGCTGCTGCAGGCCTCACCGGGTCCGCCCGGATCCATGACCGTGACGCGATGTCCGTCCCGCTGCAGGTAAAGTGCGCAGCAGACGCCCACAATGCCGCCGCCCACAACGGCGATCCGGCACCGGCTGTCGTTCGGTGAAGGTTTCACGGAAGCCATGTTGATTGAAAAACCCCGGAAATACCACCGCTACTAGACTTTGGGTGCTAGCACAAACTGAGCCCGTTCCCGCCGAAGCATCTCAAAGGGAGTGAGACACTTGATGCCAAGGCCGATACAGGCATTTGGAATCTTGATCCTCTTGGGCGAATCTGAGGGAATTTCGTGGGAAACGATGTCGTAACCGCCAGCAAGCGCCTGGGCGATCAGGTAGAAGTCGGCAATGCCAAGGAACGTGTCAATAGCGGTGGGTTGGTATCGCTGACTGGTCACCCAACGGCTGACGGTTCCCAGGGCAGCAGGCGAACTCGACGTAGGTCGGAGGAAGAACTCTGGGCCTCGCTTTCTTGCCCACTTCGATAGATCATCATCGCCCGCCTCGATTTCGTCACCGACTTTCTCGATACTGAAGATCAGTCCCCGATGGTTTGCCTGGACGAGCCAATCCCAGAAACCGGGACAGAAGTCAAAACCGTAGTGCAAGTTCTTCGCTCGGATGAATACGTCCGCATCCAGTAGATACGCCACTACAAACTCACTTGCAAACTTGCCGCAAACCCCCGCAGCGTCGATGCCTTCCTAATTCCCAGCAGACGAAAGGATTCGGAGAAAGAAGTGCGGCCACCCAATGTGCTCATGGCCACGGCGACGCCAAACCGATGGCCGACGCGCGTTCTGAGGTTCGGATGAAAGCTGCCCCCTCCGCTCTTCGGTATCCGGCGCAAACGGTCAAGCTCTCGACGGTAAGCGGATGTAAAGGCGTCACGGCTGAGTTCCCCCGCATCGAATACCCTACGCAAAACCACTAATGTGCTGACCTTGAAACGACGAGCCAGCCGGTTGAGTTCGTCGCCCAAGTTCGGGCTTCGTCGATACTCCAGGCGCAGCAACTCCATGGGAACGAGAAGCTCTGCCGCCACGCGATTGCACCAAGCCTCCACGGTGTGCGACGGCTCTGAGGTTGCCTCCACATCGGAAAGCGCCGATTCTCCGAGCCAAAGGTGCGCCAACTCGTGGGCCAAGGTAAACATCTGGGCGGCTTTGGTGTCTGCCCCGTTAATGAAAACGAGCGGAGCGAGGTCGTCCGCCAGGGCAAAGCCGCGAAACTCATCAGGATCCAGCTTTCGAGAGGTGTTGTTGCCGACCACGCCGTTTACCATCACCAGCACGCCAAGTGCATCGGCCTGCTCGATAAAGCGGCGTAACGCATCGGTCCATGTAGCAGTGCTGCGGCGTTCTTCGAGGTCAAATCTCAGAACAGTCCGCATTTCCTCCGCCGTGGATCTCACAGAACCGGAAGGCGTTGCCGAACCCACAAACGGCAGTGGATCTTCGCCTTCTATGCGTGCGAAGTTTCGATACCAGTCCTGGCGTTGTTGGCACACATAAACAGTGTCGAGCAGATTGACGCTTGGACGGCCGGAACGCATATTGCCAACCGTGCGGAAATCCGGGATGGGAAGTGTCTCCTCCGGCGGTTCCGGAAGGAAGAAATACCCTACCGAGGCGTGCACCGCCCTGGCCAATCGTTCGAGTTGTTTGAGCGTCGGTTTCGAGGCGCCTCTTTCCCATTCCCAGTAGCGTGGAAAACGATTCACCAAGGAGGATATCTCCATGTCAGCTCGCCTCCGCGCCCACTGCAATACCTGCGGGTTGACGTCAACAGCTGTGGTCATTCAGCCTTCCTCCATCTTGGAAACGTCCGAGCACTCCGTGGAGTATCCCACGGTCCGCTCGTTTCCACCCTCTCCAGGCGAAGTGGGAGTCTTCAACGCATTTCAATGAAAATCGGATTGGAGTAGAACCAGAGGTCCTTCCAGGGATCCTCCCCGCGAGGATCGGGCTCCGGTTCCAGCTCCCCGGTGTTGGTGCCCCGAACCCGGAGGTAACAGTTGCCGTCAATGCCCGCGAGGGTATGGCTCATGGTCCGGTACTCTCCCTGGCGGGACCAGTCGTCCGGCCCGAAGCGCCGAACCACCCGGGCGGTGGGGTTGCGGTCCCGGGCGGGGTCGGGCAGCCGACCTGTCTGGCTGCCGACGATCAGGTCTACCCGGGCGACCTCCGGGTTGTCCCCGTGCCAGTTGGGGGTGTCGGGATCTCTCAAGCGGATGGTGACCTCGACGGAAGCTCCGGCGGAGGCCTCGAGGGCGCCCCCGATTTCCGCACTCTGATCCTTTGAACGCGCCGTCACGAAGAGCTCGGAGAGGAGATCCCCGGTGGTCACGAAGATTCGACCCCGGCGCAGGCCTTCCAGGATTCCCGCATGCGATTTTTCGGCGAAGACATAGGTCTTGGAGTACTCACCCGGCCAGAAATCACTGCCACCCTCGGTGTAGTGCACGTGGGAATCGGAGTTGGCGGTGATCCACCACCGGCGTCCCTCCCCCAGCATCGAGTCCCACAGCCCGCCCAGCCGAGCGGTCATGGGATCGAACCCTCCCCGGGTCGGATAGCGGCCATAGGACCCGCGGGGACTCTCCGGGTTGAGAGTGCCGTCGGGATTGAGCGTCCGTGCCTGGTGCCCGGGGGCTCCCGCCATGCCCACCGCCACCTCGGGGGCCGTATCGTTCCACCGCCGCAGCTCGGCCGGGTCGTAGGCCCCGTATTCGCCGGTCTCCGAGGCCGAACGCGAGGGATGGTTGGCGATCAGGACCGGTTTGCGCTCCAAACCGTTCATCAATTGAATGGCTTCGATCATCCGGGGTTCGGTATCCCGAGTTTTGTCGAAGGGATGGGCCTCGTGGCGGTCGAATCCCGACTCCAGCTCGTACAGCCGCCGGGCCTCGTCGGGGCCGTGGGGAATGATGAGGCTGCTGTGGTCGGCTCCCGGCGAGTTGAACTCCATGCCCCAGAACTGGACCACCTCGGGGACCAGCTCCCGCGAGAGCACCAACTCGGGATAGGCCCGCTCCAGGTTGACCTTGCTGTGGTTGGGGCCGCCGTGGTCGGTGGCTACCGTCCAGGACAGTCCGAAGCGCCTTCCCATGAGCGCATTCATGGGGATGGGGTAGATGGCGTCGCCCCCGATGATCGGGGTGGGCGGATCGTTGTCCCGGTTCCAACCCACGCTGAAGCGGCTGTGGATGTGGTGATCCCCCGCCAGCCAGCGGGCCTCGCCGTCGGAGTCCCCCGGGCCGCCCGTCACACAACCCAGATAGAGGAGCACCAGGGCGGTCCCGGCCAGCCCCAGCCGAACCGATGTTTTTCGTGTCAATCCAGCAAACAACATTGCCATTTCAGGCGTCTCCTTTCCCGGATACAAGCCCCACCACCCCTCACGACGGGCGGATCATTCGAGAAAAACTTCCAATAATCAATAAAGGCGAACCACGAATGAACACAAATAGACACGAATAGACACGAAGACAGGTGGACTTGCTTCAAAGACAAGCGGCGCCACAATACTCCTTCAACTTTGTTAACGTGGTATGACTTCGTGTCATTTATAAATAACCCTTCGATATGGGTCGTCACACACCTTAATCGACAAATCGTCAATCATCTAATTGGTGTTCATTCGTGTCCATTCGTGGTTCGTCGTTTTCCTTTTCGGATAACTCTTATCCGTCCTTCGCGCCCTCCGTGGATGTCGTTGCTGAATAACCCCGTCGACTGGTTCCAAGCAATGGTTACCGTCAGCTATATCTTTCCCTCAGCACACGGGCCGCCTGGCACATCGCCTTGAGTTTTCCGTAGGCTTCGTCCAGGTCCATCGGGTTCTGGGCCGAGGGCGCGAACCCGCAGTCCGGGTGCAGGGTGATGCGGCTCTTGTCCAGGTGGCGCATGGCTTCCTCCACCCGCCTAACCACCTCTTCCACGCTCTCCACCCTGGGTTCGCAGTGGTCGATGCAACCCAGGCCCAGCCGCACCTTGTCCGGGAACTGCGCCAGCGAATCCAATCCCCCGGCCACCGGGGTGGCAAATTCCATGGAAATGGTCCCCACCCGAACCTTTTGCAGGGCCGGCATGATGAGCCCGTAGGGACCCTCGCTGCCGTGTTGGCGGTCGAAATGGGCGTGGCAGAGGTGCATTCCCGTGGCCAAGCCCTGGAAGCCGTCCAATACCTGGTTGACCAGGTCCACGCACCGGTCCATTTCGTAGGAGGGATTGTCGATCCCCTCCCGCTTGCGGAAGGTCGGATCCACCATGGTGGAAAGCCAGGGCTCGTCCAACTGGACGGTATCGGCCCCGGCCTCGCGGAGGGCTTCGATTTCCCGGCGCAGGATCGGGACACAGGCTTCCATCAATCCTTCCCGAGTGGGGTAGGCCTTGCGGGAGTGGTCGGGGTGCCACATGCGCCGACCGATGATGTAGGGCGCCGGCAGCGTGATCTTGACCCGCCGCCGGGTGCGGGCCCGCAGAAAGCGCAGCTCGTGCAGCACCAGGGGGCGATAGTACTCGATGGGAGCGACCACGGCCGGATAGGGCATTCCGCTGTCGTGAAGGTCGGCCTTGAAGCCTCGTACCCGTTCGGCAAATACCTTGACGTAGCTCTCCCGGCGCCACTCACCGTCGGTGATCTCTTCCAGCCCGGCCCGTTCCTGGAGGGCGATGGAGGACTCGATGGCCCGGTCCAGCAGCGGCTCGGCCTCTGCCTCCGAAATGCGGCCGGCCTTGCGGTCCAGGATGAGGTCCAGCACCCAGGCGGGACGGGGCAGGCTGCCAATCACGGTGGTGGGGAACAGTGTCGATTCCATGGAAGGGTCCTCGGGGCAGGCTGGGAAGGGTATTGGCTGGTATGGTTCCCTTCGGGGTCGTCAAAGAAACTCTCGGTTGAGGGTCCGATTATACGCCGGGCTGATCGACTGATCCAGATTCGGTTGAATGGGACGGGGCGTTGGCCCCCCTCCGGCTCGACCGCGGGCTGGCGCCCTTGTCTCGCCGACTCCCCCTCAAGGGGGGAGTGATACTTGAGGCTTGCAAGAGGCGCCGTGCCCGATTCCTGGGCAGAATGTAAACCATGTTTGCGGTTTACTGTGTAAACCATGTTCGGCTTGCACAGAAGTCGAGCCGAATGGCGAAGGCTGATGCGGAGGGGGGCCAATGCCTGACGCCGAGTCTACAGCACATCGATACAGGCGGAGCGGCTGCTGCCTTGAGGGGAAGTTACAGAAGCCGAGATGGAAGCTGCCTTCGGAATTCCCGTGCTAGAATTCCGAAGGATGTGGCGGTCCCACCCGTCATGACAAGGCCTGTCGGCAGAGCCGCAGTTTCCAGGCGGGTTTCAAGCCAGGGTGCTTGTGCGGTACCCATTCGATTAGAGAGACCCGCCCATGGCCGAGTTCGACCACCTCCTCACTTCCCCCGAATTCGCGCAGAGTCCCTATCCCACTTACCACCTGCTGCGCCGCGAGGCTCCCATATACTGGAGCGATCTCTGGGGTTGTTGGATCCTCACTCGTTATCGGGAAATTGTCAGCACCCTGCAAAATCCCAGGCGCTTCACCAGCGTCGGCAGGCTTACCGCCACCATGGAGATCCCGCAAGCCGTTCGGGAACAGGTCCAGCCCCTGGTGCGCCACTATTCCCAGGGTCTCATCAACGTCGACCCACCCGATCACACCCGTATGCGCAAACTGGTGCATAAGGCCTTCCTGCCCGGCACCATCGGCGCCATGGCCGGTTACGTGGAGGAGATTGTCGAGGGGCTGATCGACGAAGTGCGGCCCCGGGGCAGGATGGACATCATCTGGGACTTCTCCTACCCCTTGCCGGTCACGGTCATTGCCAGGCTGCTGGGAGTCCCGGCGGCTGACCACGGCAAGCTCAAGCGCTGGTCGGGGAAGATTATCGAGTTCATGGCCACCCCCAAGCCCGTGCCCGAAGTGCTTTTGTCATCCCAGGAGGCTCTGCTGGCTCTGCAGGACTACTTTCGATCGACCTTCAGGCGCCGCCGATTGGAGCCGCGGGACGATCTCATCAGCGCCCTGGTGGCTGCCGAAGAGGAAGGGGAACGTCTGACCGAAGAGGAACTCATTTCGACCTGCGTGACCTTGCTGATCGGCGGGCACGAGACCACCACCTACCTGATCTCCAGCGGCGTGCTGGCACTGATTCAACACCCGGAACAGATGCGGAAGCTGAGAGCCGAACCGGATAAGGCCAGGACGGCGGTGGAAGAGATGTTGCGCTACGAGGGACCGTTCCAGCGCAACCGCCGCCTCGCCACCGAGGCGGTGGAGTTGGACGGCCACCTCGTTCAGATGGGTCAACTGGTGGTGCAGATGCTGGGCGCGGCCAGCCGGGACCCGGCCGTATTTCCCAACCCGGACTCATTCGATATCGAGCGCCACCCCAATAGACATGTTTCCTTCGGTCAGGGTCCGCACTTCTGTGTGGGTGCTCCGCTGGCGCGTCTGGAAGCTCCCATCGCCATCAATGCGCTGCTGCGGCGCCTGCCCAACCTTGAGCTGGCCACGGATGAGCTGGTCTGGAAAAATACGGTCTTTCGTGGCCTGGAGCGGCTCCCGGTGACGTTTGGGTGAGTGCCGGGCTGGCCCGATCTCCCGCACAAGACTGGGAAGCAGGGCCGATTCCACGGAATCCCTCTACCGGAAAGCCATCCGATTCCAGCCCTGGTCCTCCTGCTTGCTGGGACCCGGGGGCGGCGGAGCGAAGGCGTAGAAGTAGCAGAGGTCTTCGTGGCCGTCGTTGAAGGACTGGTGCTCGACTCCGGCCGGAATGTAGACGGTCATGCCCTTCTCGACCCTGAAATCCTGACCGTCCATGACCAGTCTCCCCCGGCCGCTCACCACGTAGTAGATTTCGGCCGACTCGGGGTGGATGTCGGCCTGGGTCTCATGCCCCGGGTGCAGCCAGAAGAGTCCGGCTGCGATGTCGCCGGCGCCGCAGGTTTCTGGGCTCACCAGCAGATTGACCCGGCGGGACCTATCGGGAGCCTGCCAGACAGGGAAGTGCTTCGGGTCCAGGACCCATTCTGGATTGTGTGCCATTGGGGATGCCTTTCTTGTGGAAAGCCGGGGGAAGATTGGGGGAGGATGAGAGCCGACTGCTCCTTGAACCTTTTCGCCGTCCGTCGGATGGAAGTCAAATCAAGAGCGAGCCTCCGTTGACGTGCATGGTCGAACCCGTCACGTAGCTCGACCGGGGACCGGCCAGGAACAGGACCGCCTCGGCAATTTCCCGAGGCGTTCCCTGGCGCTTCACCAGCGAAGCCTCCACGTACCTTTGCAGGTTTTCCTCACCGAAGGCCTCGGCAAGGGGAGTATCGATGCTTCCCGGCGCAATGGCGTTGGAGAGGATGCCGTCGCAGGCAAACTGCTTGGCCAGGTACTTGGACAGCGCGATGACGCCCGCCTTGCTCACCCCGTAGCCGACATGACCGGTGACGCTGCCCACGAAAGCTCCCACCGAGGAGATGTGGACCAGCCGGCCGAACTTCCGTTTCCTCATGTGGGGCAGCACCGCCTTGCTGCAAAGGAAGGCGCTGGTCAGGTTGACCGAGAGCATTCGATTCCAGCTTTCCAGTGTGGTGCGGTCCCAGGGAACCATGGGGCAGATGCCGGCGTTGTTGATCAGGATGTCGATCCGCCCGAACCGCTCCGCGGTGGCCTGAACCATGCGGTTCACCTGGTCCGGCTCGGAAACGTCGGTCTCCGAAACCAGCAGGTCGCAACCGCAACGCTTCCGCAGCTCTGAAGCCAGGTCTTGCAGGGGGGGCGCCTGGTTGTCGGCCAGCGTCAGGCCGAACGCTCCTTCCCGGGCGAAGAGTTCGGCCACGCCGCGGCCGATTCCGGAAGCCGCCCCGGTAACGATCGCCACCCTTCCTTTCAATTCATCCATGGCGGGCAGTTGGTGAATCGGCTTGCGCTCGGGCCGGCAATGTGGAGGCGCCGTTCCATCGGACCATCCCTGCCATGGCGGCGTGAACGGCCGGCGCGCGCCTGGCATTACCCTTTGCAGCCTTCGAGCAAGACCGGGTTTCGTGGGCTCCGGCCTCCAGGATGCTATCTTAAGTGCCTGGAGTCGAGCGATGCAACCTCGGTTGAGGACTGTCCCTCCGGTTTGTTTCGCCGGCCGGTGCAGCTTGCCGTGCAGCCAGGAGCTCTCTGCTATACTGGCGCCCTTGTTTGGACCCGGATTTAGAGAAAGACGATGAGGATTCGCTTCGTACATGCCGCCGACCTGCACCTGGACAGCCCCTTCACCGGTTTGAGGGCCGCCGCGCCCGAACATGTAGCGAACGGGCTCTACAGTGCGACCTTTGACGCATACGAGAACATCATCAACCTGTGCATTTCCGAAGAGGTGGATGCGCTGCTGGTCGCGGGAGACGTATACGACGGAGCCGACCGCAGCCTGCGCGCCCAACTCAAGTTCGTCGAAGGGCTGAATAAGTTGGACACCCAGGGCATTCGCTCCTTCGTCTGCCACGGCAATCACGACCCGTTGGACGGCTGGCAGGCACGGCTGGATTATCCGCAAAGCTGTCGCCGCTTTGGCACCGAGTGGGAAGCTGTGCCGGTGTTCGAGAACCCGAACCGAGCGGTCATACACGGTATCAGCTACCCGAAGCGCGAGTTTACTGAGAACCTGGCCCGCCGCCTTGGAAGGGTCGATCCCGGCCCGTTCTCGATCGGGCTGCTGCACGCCAACGTGAGCAATGACCCCAACCACGCGGCTTACGCCCCCTGCTCGCTAGAGGACCTTGCAACGTCCGGCATTGATTACTGGGCGCTCGGCCACGTGCACACCCGCCAGGTTCTGAGCGAGCGGGAACCGACGGTTGTCTATCCCGGCAACCCACAGGGCCGGCATCCGAACGAGACCGGCGCTCGAGGTGTCAATCTTGTCGAGGTGGACGATGGCGGAAACGTGCACTCGACGTTCCACCCAATGGCCACCGTCCGGTGGGAAACGCTCCAGGTCGACATCGCGCCGTTCGAGACGGAACAGGAACTGCTGGACGCATTGCACGAAGGAATGCAAGGTCTGCTGGACAGCACCGACGGCCGGTCGGCCGTCGTTCGCGTTACCCTCACCGGACGCGGTGAGTTGAACCGAACTCTCCGCAGGCCGAACGCCATTGATGACCTCGTCGAAGAAATCAATGGGGAATGGGCCGAAAGGTCACCGTTCGTCTGGTGCGAACGCATTGAGGACGCGAGCGCATCTCCGTTCGACCGCGAAGCCAGGCTGAAAGGTTCCGATTTTGTGGCGGAGGTGCTGCGGACGGCCGACCGGGCGAAGACCGACCCCGAACTGCTGGCTCGGATCGGCGCCGGGCTTTCCGACCTCTACCAGCACCACCGCTTTCGCCGATATTTGTCCATGTTTGCCCCAAACGAGGAGGAACTTGCCGCGCTGGTCGATGAGGCTGAAGCCATGGCCGTGGACTTGCTTGCCGAGGACGACGACCGATGAAGATATTGAGTCTGCACATCGACGGCTTCGGGCGGTTCTCCGACCGGGCATTGGGCCCCTTCCAGCGGCCCGTCACCGTCTTTCTCGGTCCCAACGAAGCGGGTAAGAGCACGCTGCTGGAGTTCGTTCGGAGAGTGTTGTTCGGTTTTCGTACGGCCAGGGGCAGGACTCCATCAGGCTATAACTATTACCCGCCGCTCGCGGGTGGCCGCCACGGGGGGAGCATCACTATATTCGGCGATGGCGGAGAAGTTGTTAATGTCCGCCGCTACTCCGGCGGAGGGACGGTTGGGCTGACTGCCGAGTCCGGCACACTGCTCCCCGATGTGGAATTGCCGCGATTGCTGGGCTACCACTCCAGGGACGTCTTTCAGAAAGTCTTCACCTTCACCCTCGACGAGCTCCACAGCGAGAAATTGCTGAGCGATGACAGCGTCAACAGCCAGATCTACAGCGCCGGCATGGGTGCGTCAAAGCTCCCCGATGCACGGAAGGCGTTGTACAACGGCAAGACCAGGTTGTTCTTGAAAGGCGGCAACAAACACGCAATCCATGATACCGCGGGAGCGTTCGATCGAGTAGAGAGCTCTCTTAGGGATGTGGAGAGTCTCGCTGCGGAATACGGGAGGATGACGGACGAACTGGAAAACGTCGAGACGAACCTGCAAGAGGTCAGCCGGAGCCGTCATTCCCGCCGGAAGCAGCTCGACCACCAAAGGCTTTTGAGGAACGCCTGGGACGACTGGAACGGCCTCAACCAGGCCGAAGTACAACTGGCCGAGTTGCCGGCCATCGACGACTTTCCCGTCAACGGCGTCAGCCGCCTGGAAAAACTGGAGGAGCGGATCGGGACTGCGCAGAAAGAATACGACTCCGTTGACGAGGAGGTGGGTGAAGTCAAAGCCAGGGCGGAGGCGGCGGTCGAGCAAGAGGCCATCCTCAGCCATTCATCCCACATCCGAAAACTGGAACGGGGCCGAACTTCCTTTGACAACTCCGTCCGCGACTTGCCGAAGCGCGAGTCTGAACTCCTGGATCATGACAAATCTTTGACCGCGGCCCTGAAGGACCTGGGGCCTGACTGGGACGAAGCCCGACTGGAGAATTTCGACCTGTCGTTGTCCGTCCGCGAGGAGATCTTGCGATATCAGGAACGGCTGCAAGAGGCCAGCGAGGCGCTGAAGCGGAGCGAAGCTGCTCTCGATCAAGATGGGAAGGCGCTGAAGGAGGCCGAGGAAGCGGAGAACAAGGCTGACCGGGATTTTGGCACTTCCGTGAAACCAGACCTCGACTCCAATCAGATACGACAGCAGCGGGATTTGATTCGTCGTGCGAACTCGCGCCTCGACAATATTTCCCGTGTCAATCAGCGAGTCTACGATCTGCAAAGCCAGCTCGACAGCCTCAAGAGCGCCGTGCCTCCGGCCCGCGGGCCGGGCGGTAGCAGGATGGCCGCAACCGTCAGCTTGGTGGTCGGAATCGCACTCCTGCTCGCAGGGGGCTTACTCGGTGGACCCGTTCTACCCGTCGGAATAATCGGCGGTGCCGCACTTGTCGGTATCGCAGCCTACCTGTTCGCCTCCGGCCCGTCCTCTCCCGGAGCGGCTGCCGAGTCTCCCCTCGCCGTTCCGATCCGCGAGTCGCTCCGCAAGGCCGAGACCGAGTTGAAGGACCTCCAGTCGGCGCTCGAAGAAGAGGCCGTGCCCCTTGGCCTGGAAACGATCGACGAGCTTTCCCTAATCACCGCAGACGGTGCTTTGGACGAAGAGCAGACACGGGTTTATGAATGGACACGTCTATCGGACAACCTTGACGGTATGAAGCGTAGGACCAGGCAGCGGAAGAGCCAGAAGGAGAAGTCAATGGAAGCCGTCAAGGAGGCGGAGGCGCAACTTGAGGCCGTCCAGCGGGAATGGCGGCAGTGGCTGGCAGATCGCGGCCTGCGGGAGACGTTCTCCCCGCAAACCGTAGGAGAGCTTCGAGGTAAGGTCGAGCTTGGACTCATTCAACTTCGCGACCGGCGAAGTCTGAGGCAGCGTATTGCGGCGATTCAGAAGGATATCCACGACTACGTTGCAATAGCTGCGCCTCTGGCCTCGAACTTCGGCGTTCCCTTCGACAGGAACGATTCGAGTACCGTCGCCGCCGCGGCCGACAGGCTGATCGAGATGCACACCGAAGTCGGGCAGAGAGTCAGAGATCGGACCGACGCAAAGGCCGATTTAAGGAAGGCCAAGCACCAGTTGAAGGCGCGCGCGAGTGAACTGCGGAAGGCAAGGGAGGAGATGAAGGGTCTGATCCAATCCGGCGGCGCCTCCGACGTCGAGGACTTTCGCAAGCGGGCAGAGACCGTGTGTCGGCGAACGGATCTGGAAGAGAAGCGGCGCGGCGCACTCGGGCGTCTGCAGGGCCTCAGCGGCCCTGGAGAGCCGCTCAAAGCCCTGAAAAAACAACTCGGCGGCACGGATATTCAGGATATCCGAGACAAGGAGCGCCTGGTCGAGGAAGAAATTGAGAAGGCTGATGCCAGGATAAGTGAATTGTCCACCAAGCAAGGATCGATCCAAACCGAGCTCAAGAGACTGGTCGGTGAAGAGGAGTCGTCAACGTGGCGATTGGATCGGCACCGGCTGTTGGAGGAGATGCGCGGCCATGCGCGGGAGTGGGCTGTTCGCACCATCGCCGAGAACCTTCTCAAGGAGGCCCAGGGCAAGTTCGAGAAAGAGCGGCAGCCGGGTGTCGTCCGACATGCCGAATCGTTCTTCAATGACATCACCGAGGGGCGTTACCAGACGGTGTTTTCTCCGCTCGGCAGTTCGGAGATACAGGTAACGGATTCCTCGGGCATCTCCAAACAGCCCAACCAGCTCAGCCGCGGTACGCGGGAGCAGTTATTCCTGTCCCTGCGGTTCGGGCTGGTCCGCGAGTTGGGCCAGCGGTCGGAGCGGATTCCGGTGATCGTGGACGAGGCGTTGGTGAACTTCGATCCCGACCGGGGACTGCGGGCCGCCCGCGCTTTCGTAGAGTTGTCTCAGACCAACCAGGTGCTGGTATTCACCTGCCATCCGACGATCGTTGAAATCTTCCAAAACGCAGCAGCCCAGTCAGGTGCGCAAGACCCGGAAGTGGTCCCAATGGGTTGACACCACCGACGAAAAGGGACCTCTGGCAAGATGGCCTTGAACGAGGCCATGGCCATCCCGGCAACGGTCTGCACGGGGGCTTCCATTCCGGCGCCCGGGGCGATCTCGCTGGCGTCGGCGGCTTTGTTCACTGCATTGTCGACTCTGGGCGGGCGTTTCTCGCGGCAGGGATCTCTGCCCAGGAGAGCGGCTGCGGATCTGTCGGGTTGACCCCGCCGTTACCGGCCGGGGAGAGGGTCAATTGGCCTTCGCACGCTGCGCATAGTCCCGGTACTTGCCGAAGTGAGTCACGAACCTGGTGGAGATGGAGTCGAAATTTCTCGACTGCACCGGGGACCCCGGGCCTGCCGCGGAAGCAATCAGGCCGAGATTTCTGTTTCCTATGAAGCTGGTTCTCACCGTCTCCTGCATTCTGGACGGAAGGTAGTAGGATCGCTTGCCGATTCCAATCTTCTTGTAGTCGATGGTGAGCTCGTAGGCCTTGATGGGAGACTCCTTGGGGATCTCGGTGTCCTTGGCGCGAAACCGCACCACCTGGAATTCCTTCAGGTCGATCCAGCAATGCCCCTCATACCCGTAGGTGACAGACGTCTTTTCACTAACGCGGAGGGTTCGCTTGGAATGCTCGGCCGGGACACTAAAGCGGACCCGCGCCACTTCGCGGCCGTTGATCTTCTCCAGGCGTTCCAGTTCCAGGGTGGCTTGGGATTCCGGGGAGAAGAGTTCTGCGATGGCGGGACCGAACTCCCCTGCCGTCTGGGGAGGAGCGCTGCTGGCGCCCACGTTCTTGTAATGCTTCTGCTTGGTGTGATAGGAGAGTTGGTGAGCCAGGAAATCCTCCTGCTTCCATCCCCCCCGACCAATCTGGCGGTATCGGCGGGTGGTTTGGTTGCAGACGAATTCGGGCAGTTTACGCTCGTAGTCGAAGGTCTTGGCGCGAACGGTCTTGAGGAACAGCGGCCAGTTCTTGCTGGTGGGCCTGGTGCCCGGCTTCATGAGGTCTGACGCTTTGCTGGCGACGCGCCGGGGGCGTTTTTTGCGGGCGACCTTGACCACCCGGGCCGAGGCCACGAATTCCACGACCTGTTTCTTGCACAGCAACTTGTCCGGGAGTTGGCTTGCCTGATCGCAGGTGGCCCCCGCCACTTCGGTCGGCCGCAGCAGGGGGGCGTCCGGGTTGCCGGTGGCCAAGACCCGTCCCTCATCTCCCACCACCGCCCCGGTCAGATTGGCTCCCCGCAGGTCGGTCTCCTTGAGGTCGCTCCCCGACAAAGAGGCCCCCGACAGGTCGGCATTCTGCAGATCGGCTCCTGTCAGCAGCGCCTCGTCCAGGATGGCTTTGCTCAGGTTTGCCCGGGCCAGGGAGGCGTCGCTCAGGTCGGCCTGGGTCAGGTCGGCCTGGCTGAGATCGGCCTGCTCCAACTGGGCCCCGGTCAGATTGGCCTGAGTCAGCAGGCTCTGGGAGAGTTTGGCTTCCTGAAGATTGGCGCCGATGAAGTTGCCGCGGTACACTTCCGCCTTGGTGAAGTCGGCCTGACCGAGATCGGCCTGCATGAAGTCCACCTTGTCGGAAAACCCGTTTCGAAAGTTGAGCCCGGTGAGCACTGCCTGGCTGAGGTCGGAGGAAGAGACTTCCACTCCCTCCCAGTTCCGCCCGCTCAGGTCCACTCCGCTGAGATTGACCCCGAACAGGATCATCCGGGTGAAGAGCGCCCGGTCGAACTCGGCGCCCCGTAGGTCGGTGTTGCGGATGACGGCCTCACTCAGGTTGGCTCGATTGAGCTTGGCTCCCTGTAGCTGGGCTCTCGAAAGGTGGGCGGCCGTCAGATCGGCGCCGCTCAGGTCGGCCTCACGCAGGTCGGTTCGGGTGAGGGTGGCCTCGATGAGTCTGACTCCAACCAGCGTCGCTCCCTGGAGATTGACGTCGGTGAGGGATGCCCCCGAGAGATTGGCGCCGGAGAGGTTTCTTCCCTGCAAGTCGGTCTTGAACAGATCTGCCTTGCGGAGGTCGCCGCACTCTCCCCGAAAATCGGGATTGAGTCCTTGAAGCCCAGCGCCGTCGGCGCATCCCTGTTCGCCCCGGTAGGTGAATCGAGGGGTTTCAGCGGTGGGTTCCTGCGGGGCCGGCCGGCCTTCCTGCGGGACAGTGACGGTTGCCGGGGCTTGGTAGGAGCCGACCATCACCGTCAGCAGAAACAGCGCTAGCAGCACCGACCCCCGCTTGGGCCAATGACGGCGGATGGAGGTGTAGAGACGCTTGTTCATAATAGACTCCATGGTATTGGGGAGCCGCGTCCGGCTGGAAGCCACGCCCGCCAATCGAAATCCGGCATCTCGCCAAGACTCAACTACTTGGAACTATAGCCTTTTTGGAATGGGGTCTCAAGCGCCTCCAAGAATCATGGAGTTCCGGATTGCAGAGGATATCGAGCCCATTCTTCGCATTGCGTGCAGAGAACAGGTTTGACGATGCGGAATATAATGGACATAATCTACGCATGGAGTGCGTAGAATGACTCGCTATATTCACCAACTCACTGAATGGCCCAAATTTACATGGGACCATGATGCCCTGGCTGCCCTGTTGGCCGATATCCGTCACCGGCAAGGGCGCTTGTTGGGTCGGATGGAGGGGCTCGGCTTCTCTCTCCAGCAAGAAGCCAAACTGGAGACACTGACATTGGATGTCGTCACCTCCAGTGAAATCGAAGGCGAGAACCTGAACACGGATGAGGTGCGTTCGTCCGTCGCCCGGCGGTTAGGCATGGACATTGCCGGAGCGATTCCCGCAAACCGGAACGTTGAGGGTGTTGTTGAAATGACGCTCGATGCCACCCAGAACTTTGACAAGCCCCTCACAGACGACCGCCTCTTTGCGTGGCATGCGGCGTTGTTTCCTACAGGGCGTAGCGGCATGCGCAAGATCATAGTCGGTGCGTGGCGCGACGACGCGGATGGACCGATGGAAGTGGTCTCCGGTCCCATAGGCAAGGAACGCGTTCACTACGAAGCGCCGGCCGCTCCACTTCTGGTTAACGAGATGGCTCGGTTCTTCGATTGGGCCAATGAGTCTGACGGTACCGATCCCGTACTCCGGGCGGCACTGGCGCACCTGTGGTTTGTCACAATTCACCCGATTGACGATGGCAACGGCCGCATCGCACGGGCGATTGCCGACTGGGCGCTGGCGCGATCCGAGAAGAGCCCGCAGCGCTTCTACAGCATGTCTTCGCAGATCCGCCAAGAACGGGATGCTTATTACAAGATTCTGGAAAGGACGCAGAAGGGAACGCTGGATGTCACGCCGTGGATGGCGTGGTTTCTGGTCTGCCTGGGAGCTGCGTTCAAAGGAGCCGAGGCAACGCTGGCCACTGTGCTTCACAAGGCTCGGTTCTGGCAGAAACACGCTGGCGTCAACATCAACGACCGCCAGCGTCTGTTTCTCAATAAGATGCTGGACGGATTCGACGGAAAACTGACCTCGTCAAAGTGGGCCAAGATTGCGAAGTGTTCCCAGGACACGGCAATCCGAGACATTCAGGATCTGGTGGCGCACGGCGTCCTCAAGAAGGATCCGGGAGGCGGGAGGAGTACCAGCTACTCGGCGACGGGCGTTTAGCCCCTCAGTTCATCCTGCTTCTTTCTGAGCTCCAGCAGCTCCGAATCCACCAGCCTCACGTTGTCGTAAGTGATCATCCCTTCTTCCGGGATGTCCTCGATCACTTCGGCGCCGTGGGTCAGGCCGATGGGAACCAATCGCTCCTCCCGGGCTATCTCCGCCCGTTCCACCATTCCGTAGGTGGCGTAGCCCCCCTCTCCGTCCAGAACGGTTCCCGCCTTCAAGGGCTTCTTGGCTGCCGCCACCACCTCGGAAATCTGTCCGATCACCGAGGCTACCGGTTCCCGGTGGATCATCATGCGGGCGATCCCGATGGGGACTTCGTGCCCGATGAAGTGTTGGGGGCGGTAGATCATGGCATGCTTGCTTCTGGCGCCGATGATCATGCCGGTAATTTCTCCGTAGGAAGCCATCGACTCCACCGGGAAGTCGTCCTGGCCTTCAACCACCGCATAGAGGCCGCCCCGCAGGCTGCGCTCTACCGGGGTGTCGTCGGGATAAATGGAGCTGACGGCCTCCACCACCCCCTCTGTCTCCAGAATGCCGCCACGCTCCTTGAGGCAGAGCCTTTCGGGGATCTCTCGCAAATCGGCTGTAGGAAAGTGCATCCCGCGGATGTCGGGGACCAGGCCGGTGGCATTGGAGAGGGCGGCCATCTCGATGGAGTGCTTGGTGCCGTCCAGGAAAGAGCAGAACATGCTGGCGTTGTAGTCCTTGCCCTTGAAGCCGTACATCCTGGGGACATCGTCGGGATTGGCCTTGCGGAAGGCCAGCTTGAAGCGGGTGCCCTTGCCGGAGGCGATCAGCTTGAATCCCAGCGTCCGCGCCCAGTCGCAGAGCTCGGCGGCCAGGGCAGGCTCGTCTCCATAGGCCATGCTGTAGAGCACGCCCGCCCGGTCGGCCATCCGTTTCAGCAGGGTCCCCACCAGGATGTCGGCTTCCACCGTCACCATGACCAGGTTCTTCTTCTGTTGGATGGCTGCATAGCCGTTGGCGGCGCCGACCTCGGGGATGCCGGTGGCTTCCACCACCACGTCTACCCGGCTGCCGAGCAGCTCCTCGGCCCCGGCGGTCACGGCCGGGCGATCCAGATCCATGGCCCGGTCGATATCGCCGGCCGTTTTGGCGACCTGGACGTCCTCGCGGGAGACCCCCCCTAGGCTCAGGGCCCGGACCGCCCTTTCCGGCTTGAGATCGGCAACGGCCGCGACTCGCATGCCTTTGATGCGGCAGGTTTGAGCCACGATTTGAGTTCCGAAGGTTCCGGCGCCGATGATCCCGACCTGGATCGGACGCCCTTCTCTCTCCAGGTCAGCCAGTCGTTGATGAAGCATCTTGGGATTCCTCTCTCTAGCCGGCCAGCAGCGATTTCAGGCGCTCGGCCACGATCCGGTCCTCTCCGGGTCGCAACATCCATACGGAAACGGTCAAGCCCTGCATAGTGTCGGGGGTTTGGCGGTTGGGCCGCATCCAGTGGTGGCCGCCCACTTCGATGGGCGGATGGCCCTGCTTGAGCTGTCCCGAGGCCTCGGCAGTGGTGATGGGGATGCGGTCGTAGTCCCACTCCAGGCTGAGGTGGGGAACGTGGTTGGCGATCTCCGGCACAAACGGTTCCGCCAGGACCCCCGGGATGGAGGCCAGGGCGGCGGCAATGGTGTCCACCCGGGACTGGAGGAGGCGTTTCTCTGCCTGGTGGTCTATCTTGAGATAGCGCTCCACCGCCGCCAGCAGGCCGATCATCTCCTCCTTGCCCACCTTCATGCCCCGGCCAATGCCGCCCCAGGGGCTTCCGCACCGCCTGGCGGCCATCACCAGGTCCCTGCGGCCCAGCAGGAGGCCGGAACACTGGGGCCCCAGCAAGCCCTTGCCGCCGCTGAAGGCCACCAGGTCGAATCCCATACTGACATACTCGGACAGCCGCCCCTTGGGAGGAACGTCGGCGGCGGCGTCGTTGAAAGTGGGAACCCCATGCTTCCTTCCCATGGCAACCCAGGTTTGCCGATCGATCCGGCCCTTGGGGTTGAAGGTGTTGATAAAGAAGAGCATGGCCGTCCCGGGATTGATGGCGGCTTCCAACTGGGCGGTGGTTTCGACTTCCACGACCCGGGTGCCCACCAGCTTGATCTGGGCTTCGTAGGCTTCCCGGTGTGATTTCTGGATGATGACCTGGTTGGGCATGCCGGTGGTGTCGGGCAGTTGGGCCGTCTTGTCCGGGTTTCCCCGGGTGACGCAGGCCGCGGTTCCCTGGGTAATGGCGCCGGCGGCCCCGCTGGTGACGGTGGCGGCCTCCACTCCAATCAGCCGGGCGAGGCGCTCGCCCACTTTCTCGTGGAGATCGGCCAGAGGGACGAAGTGCTGTGCGGCCTCGTCCATGGCCCGGACCACCTCGGGCGGCATGATAGTCCCTCCCAGGCGGGTGACGGTCCCCAAGGCGTTGATGTAGGTGGGCACCCCCAGGCGGCTGTAGACATTGTCTTCCGTTTTTCGAGGTGAGGCCGCTGTCCGTTCAAGTCCGGCGGCGGCCAGTAGGGTCGGAGACGTCGATAGCCAGGCCGCTCCCGACAGGAAACGGCGGCGGCCCAACAAGCGGTTTTTCAACGGCATGGCTCCTCCTTATCCCCTGGCCGGCCCGCCGGGATTCCGACCCTTTGCCTCTGGGACTGTACCAAGTCCCATCGGGATCGGAAGGCGGGCAGGTCGGGGGTCAAGATTGTGATAGGCATGGCCGGCTGCGCCCTCGTCTGCAGCCATTGGAGGTGTGCATCCACCAAAGACACGAAGTCACACCAAGGGCACAACAACGCAGAAGCATCTTGGTGCCGCTTGTCCTTGAAGGAGATCCATCTGTCTCCCTGTCTATTCGTGTTCATTGGTGTCCATTCGTGGTTCCTCTTTATTGAATGATCCACACGACAGGACGGGGGTGCAACTACCCGGAAACCCGCCGCGAGGCGTCGTCCCGGGGAGCATAGCCCAGTTCGGCGCGGGCATTGGAGAGATCCCAGAAGGCTCCCTTGTTGTTGGAGATGCCGTAGTAGACGCCGTAGGTGACATTGGCGCGCAGACCGCACTCCACCAGGTGAACCAGGTCGCGGTGGCTCAGCCAGGTGCGCAGAAACCTGGGATCGGTGGTGGGATCGTCGTCCGCTCGCACCGAGCCGATCCTGAGACAAATCGATTCCATTCCCCAGCGGGCGCAGTAGTAGCGGGCCAGAATCTCGCCGAAGGCCTTGCTCACGCCGTAGTCGCTGTCCGGGCGCATGGGGTGGTTCACCGAGATGGGAACCGGTTCCGCCTGCGTGTGGAGATGCAGGTGGGGCGCGAAGCCCTCGTAGGCGCCGGTCACATGGTTCGAGCTGGCGAAGACCACCCGTTTTACCCCCGACACCCGGGCAGCCTCATAGAGGTTGCGGGTTCCCTCGATGTTCACCCGGAGCACGGGCTCCCAGGCGGTCGCCACCGCGACCTGGGCCGCCAGATGGATAACGTATTGGACCGGCGCCAGCTTGGCGAGGACTTGCGACACCTGCTTGGCGTCGGCGATATCGGCCTGGAAGACCCGGTCGGAAAATGGCGGCGTGAGGTCCATCCCGTAGACCTCGAAGGATTTCCCCACGGGGCCCCGGATGACCCTTCCGATGAGACCGTTGATGCCGGTGATGAGGAGTTTGGGCTTGATCATGGCGAACCCCGTGGATTATAGCAGGCCGCGACCGCAAGCGTGCCCCTTCTGCCGGTCCATTCCGGCCGTCGACGACTTCTCGGGAGCGCGGGCGTCCCGCCCGCACAAGACTTGGCACAGGTTCGGCTTTTTCCCCGACTGCTATCAGCCAGAAACGGCGCCATTGCTCCCCGAGGCGTTTGTAAAATTCAGTAGCGGGATCGTTGCCAGGAATGGCCACAGAAGGCACAAAAATACAAAAAGAGCGCAACGATGAGAAACGACCAAGGCATGCGGGCTTTGTGTTATTTGACACCAGACTCCCATAACCAAATCCTGTATATCCTGTTCATCCATGTGAATCAAAAAACATCGATAGACAGGATGGACAGGATTCACAGGAAGGGAAGTCGCTGCAGGCGAAGCACACTCGAGCGATGATCCGGCACGGGATACGTTTTGTCAGGAATAAGGATGCGGGCGGGACGCCCGCGCTCCCGGGGGGTACCGTCCGGTTTCAGAGCGAGGGGAACGCAACTCCGCTATAATTCGGGAGTATCCTAAGGGGGCTCCTGCTCCCGGCGTTTATCGATTCCAGGACGGGCTTTCAAGGAGTGATCATGTCGTTGTTTCAAGAGAGTATTCTCGCACTTATCACCGAGACCTCCACCAACCTGCCTCCGGACGTGCGGCGTGCCATGGCCGACGGCCTGCAAGCCGAGACGCCCGCCACCCAGGCTTCCCAAGCCCTCAACGTCATCGCCACCAACATCGACATGGCTACCGAGGACGAGGGCCCCATCTGCCAGGACACCGGGATGCCCACCTTCAAGATCAAGACCCCGGTGGGCACGAACCAACTGGCGCTACGGCAGGACCTCCACCAGGCCATTGTCGAGGCCACCCGGAGGGGCAAGCTCCGCCCCAACTCGGTGGACTCGCTGACGGGCAAGAACAGCGGCGACAACCTGGGCGCCGGCACCCCCATCGTCCATTTCGAGCAGTGGGAGAACACCGAGGAGATCGAGATCAAGCTGATCCTCAAGGGAGGAGGCTGCGAAAACAAGAACATCCAGTACTCCGTCCCCTGCGAGCTGTCCCACCTGGGCAGAGCCGATCGGACCCTGGACGGGGTTCGCAAGTGCATCCTGCATGCCGTGTGGCAGGCCCAGGGGCAGGGGTGCAGCGCGGGGGCCGTGGGCGTCTGCATCGGAGGCGACCGCACCTCCGGATACACTCACGCCAAGGAGCAGCTATTCCGGACCCTGGACGACACCAACCCCAACCCCCAACTGGCCGCGCTGGAAGACTACATCATGAAGGCCGGCAACACCCTGGGGATCGGCACCATGGGCTTCGGGGGAGAGGTGACGCTGATCGGTTGCAAAGTCGGGGTCCTCAACCGCCTGCCGGCCTGCTTCTTCGTGTCGGTGGCCTATGATTGCTGGGCCTTCCGGCGGCTGGGGGTCATCCTGGATGCCCGGACCGGGGCTCTGAAGCGCTGGCTCTACCGGGAAGACAAGCCTGCGGCTCCGATGGCGGCCGGCGAGGGATTTCCGAGCACGGGCAGGGAAGTTCGGCTGCAGGCTCCCATCTCCGCCGAACAGGTGCGCGGGCTCAAGATGGGCGACGTGGTGCTGGTCAACGGCGAGATCTACACCGGCAGGGATGCCGTCCACGCCTATCTGATGAAGAACGATGCCCCGGTGAAGCTGCAGGGGAGCGTGCTCTACCACTGCGGTCCGGTGGTCCTGAAAGACAACGGCCATTACCGGATCACGGCGGCCGGACCCACCACCAGCATTCGCGAGGAACCCTACCAGGCCGATATCATCGAGCGGTTCGGCATTCGGGCCGTGATGGGAAAAGGAGGCATGGGATCCAGGACGCTGGCGGGGCTGAAGGCATCGGGCGCCGTCTACCTGAACGCCATCGGTGGGGCGGCCCAGTACTATTCCCGCTGCATCGAGGAGGTGAAGGGCGTCCACCTGCTGGAATTCGGGATTCCCGAAGCCATGTGGCACCTGCGGGTCAAGGACCTGCCGGCCATCGTCACCATGGATTCCCACGGCAATTCCCTGCACGCCGACGTGCACAACGCCTCCTCAATTCTGCTGTCCAAGCTGGCCGAGCCTGTCTTCACTTGAGCCACCTCCGCTCCGGCAGCGGACGGCCCGGGGCGGGGCTTGCCAGGCGAGCCCTTGCAAGCGGGAAGCGGACCGACTATATTGAGGGTTGCCGCACCGCCTTAGGGTAGGGCAGGAGCAAGCGGGAGTAATTCAGCGGTAGAATGCCAGCTTCCCAAGCTGGACGTCGCGGGTTCGATCCCCGTCTCCCGCTCCATCTGTTCCTTTTCTGCAAGCCCATTAGCACACAAGACCACTGCACACCCGGTCAGCTCCTCAACGTCACTCGCCCCTTGAGAGGGAGTCGGCGAGGCGCGGGCGGCCCCCGCGGTCGAGCCGATGGAATCCGGAAACTCCCCGCAAATAGAAAAGGCGCCTCGCCATGAGTGAGCAGCCCTCCACCGCCGCCGCCCGGCCCACTCGCATCCGCTGGCTGGTGCTGGCCCTGGCTTGCGTGACCAGTTGGTTCCTCTACCTGCACCGGTACTCCTGGGGCGTCATCAAGCCGGAGGTCAAGTCGGAATTCGGATTTTCGGACACCCAGTTGGGGTGGCTGGACTCCGCCTTCAACCTCTCCTATGCCCTGTTCCAGGTTCCCGGCGGCCTGCTGGGGGATTTGCTGGGGCCGGCGCTGGTGTTGCCGGTCATCATCTTCGCCTGGTCCGGTTGCGTGGCCGGCACCGCCATGGTGGGGCAGGCCTGGTCCTTTGCCGCCGTGCGCACCCTGTTCGGCCTGACCCAGGCCGGGGCCTATTCCAATCTCTCCAAGGTGACCCGCAGTTGGTTCCCCTTGTCGGTGCGCACCACCGCCCAGGGGCTGATCGGATCTTTTTCCGGACGGGCCGGCGGGGCCAGCGCCGCCCTGGTTGTGGGCACCCTGCTGCTCGGCTGGCTGCAAATGGGGTGGCAAGCGGCCATGTGGTGGCTGGCGCTGGCGGGGATCTGCTTTGCCGTTGCCTTTCGAATCCTGTTCACCGACACACCGGCCGGCCACCCCTGGGCCAATTCGGCGGAACAGGCGCTGGTAGACGGGGAAGAGCCGGTCCAGCCGCCCGCATCCAGAGCCGCGCCCCGCCTGGACCGCAGCCCGCCTGCCTTGGCCAACCTCGCCATGCTCATGCTTCATGGGGTGGCCAGCGCCGGCGCCGACATGCTCTACGTCTACTGGATCCCGCTCTTCCTGAGCGAGGCCAAGGGGTTCGACCCCGTTCAAATGGGGATCTTCGCCAGTCTGCCCCTCTGGGGCGGAGCGGCCGGCGGGGCCTTTGCCGGGGTGCTCAACGACCGGCTGATCCGTCTCAAGGGACGCAAGTTCGCCAGGAAAGCCGTAGGGCTGACGGGCAAGGTGCTGGCTTCCGTCCTGGTCCTGATCAGCCTCGACCTGGAGGATGGCCGCTTGATCATGGTGCTGCTGGCGGGAGCCAAGTTTCTGACCGACTGGAGCCAGCCCACGGTCTGGGGAACCATTACCGACATTTCCGGTCCGGCCTCGGGCCGGGTCTTCGGAGCCGTCAACATGGCCGGTTCGGTGGGGGCCTTCGTGTCGGGACCCGTCCTGGGCTGGATCAAGCAACGGCTGGGCTGGTCGATTCTCTTTCAAACCATTGCCGGAGCCTACGTTTTTGCGGGATTGTGCTGGCTGGCCATCGATGCCACCCGGAAAGTATTCACCGTGGGGACAAACCCCTCATCCGGACCCAACCCCTAAGGAGTGCCTCGTGCGCCTGGTCGACAACATCCGTACCGCGTTTTTCTTCTTGTGGCTGCTCCTGGCCAGCGGTTCCGCCACCGGTCTTGCGGCGGACGTTCTGACCATGGAGAACGGCGACCGCCTGACCGGCCAGGTGAATAAGGTGACCGGCCACAGGGTTTTCCTGAAAACCGCCTATGCCGGCACCATTCAGATCGACTGGCTGAAGCTGGAGGGCTTCAGCAGCGACCGCCGGTTCGAAGTGGAGGTCGAACGCGGGCGCAAGTACCGGGGCAAGCTGGTCCTGGCTGAGGGGAAGCTCACGGTCGCAACCGCCAAAGAGACGGTTTCTGTCGAGAAGGACCGGGTGGTGGGTCTGGCTCCCAAGGCCGAGAAGGAAGGAGGAAACCTGTGGAGGGAGGTGGAGGGGACCCTGGACCTGGGCTACAATCTGACCCGCGGCCATTCCCGTCTCCATCAATCATCGTTGCTGGCAAGAGCCGAGTACGATCAGGGCCATTACAAGATCTCGGGCGACCTCTCTTCGATCCTCAGCCGACACGAGGATACTGACCCCACCAGCCGACAGACTGCGAGGATCCGCCTCGACCGATTCATCAGTCCTCATCTCTTCTATTTTTCCCTCGGCAACTTCGAGCGCAATGACCGGCAGAGGCTCAATTACCGCACCCTTCTGGGAAGCGGTCTCGGTTGGACCTTGATCAAGAACAAGAAGGCGGAATTCTCCCTGATGGGCGGTCTCACTTTTACCGGGGAAAGATTTCGCATGGACGAAGGGGCGGCCGCCCCGCCCAACATACGTAGCGGGGAGGGTTTGGCGGGAGTTGAATGGAAGGTGGATCTGTTCGACTGGATTGAATTTACCAGCAAGCTGACCACCCATCCCAACCTGAGGGATGCAGAAGACTACCGCCTTGAATACGACGGCACCATGCGAATGCCGCTCTCGAAGAATCTTAGCTGGAGCCTCAGCTTCTATGATCGATATGCCCACCGACCTCCGGTGAGGGTGCAACGGAACGACTTTGGGCTGGTGAGTGCCTTCGGCATCCGTTTTTAGGCGGCCACCGCAGCGACCGAGTGAGCAAATTGCGGCATGGTATGCTTGCTATTCTTTTCGAGAAAGTGGGCCGGCAAGTCCGGGTGCTCCGCCTCGATACGGACTGGATGGGGCTTGCCGTCGCTTATTGAGATCCGAGTGTCGGTCGGCAGAGGGGAACAATGGAGGCAGTCGAATTCAGCCGGTTGAACCTGCTGGTGCTGGTGGTCTACCTGTCGGCCCTGGTCTGGATCGGCCTGAGACTGGCGGGAAAGCAGCGGAGCACTGAGGATTTCTTCCTGGGCGGACGCCGCATGCCCTGGCTCGCGGTCGGAGTCAGCATGTTCGCCTCCCTCACCAGCGCATCTTCCTTCCTGGGTGTCCCCGGCATTGCCTTTCGCGAAAACATCTCGATGGTGGTGCTCGGCCTGGTGAGCCCGCTGGTGGCCCCTCTGCTGATCCTGATCTTCTATCCCTTCTACCGCCAGTTGCAGGTCATCACCGCTTACGAGTACGTGGATCTGCGCTACGGCCGGGCGGCGCGCTTGTGCGTGGCCGGATTGTTCTGCCTGGCCCGCATGGGCTGGTTGGGAGTGGTCATCTACTCTCCGGCCCTGGCCCTCTCGGTCATGACCGGCATCGGCCTCTATCCCGCCATTTTCCTGATGGGGATTATCGCCACGGCCTATGCCACGGCAGGGGGACTGTCGGCGGTAATCTGGACCGACGTGCTCCAGTTTGCCCTGCTGGCTGGCGGCGCTCTGTGGGTGGCCCTGGCTCTGATGCACGGCGTGCCGGGCGGGGTGGCGCAAATCATGGCCGTGGCCGGCGAGACGGGCCGCCTGGACGTCTGGCAGTGGCAGTTGAACTGGTTCGAGATGACGGCTTTGGGTGCGGCTCTCTCCTACCTGTTTCAGTTGATGCAGGACTACGGCACCGACCAGGTTTCGGTGCAGCGCCTCCTGTCGGTCCGGGACGCCCGCGGCATGGCCAAGGCGGCCATCCTGAATTCCCTGATCGATCTCGTCCTGATGAACGTGCTGCTGTTCGTGGGAGTGGGCCTGTTCGCCTACTTTCAGTCGTTCCCGGAACGGCTGGCCGAGGGGGTGACGGGTGACGGGATTCTGGCCTACTACATAATCCACGCCCTTCCCGACGGCGTCTCCGGGCTGTTGATCACGGCCATCCTGGCGGCGGCCATGTCGAGCCTGGATTCGGGAATCAACTCGCTCTCCTCGGTCATCATGAACGACTTCATCAAGCCCTTCCGGCGCCGGACGGTCTCCAGCCTGTCGGAGGTCAAGCTGGCTCGGACCCTGACCCTGGTCCTGGGTATCTTCGCCATCGGCGCCGCCTGCTATACGGTGCGGATCGGCGAGATTCTCAAGGCCGCCTCGGCCTTTCTGAGTCTCTTCGGCGGTCCGGTGCTATCGCTGTTCCTGCTGGGGATGTTGACCCGGCGGGCCCATTTCCGGGGGTGGATGCTGGGTACGCTGCCTTCGTTGGGAGTCTCGGTCTGGCTGCAGAACTGGACCGAGGTGCACTTCATCCACTATTTCCCCATCGCCTTCGGCATCAGCTTCGGCCTGGGCTATGTGGCCAGCCACCTTACCTCGGGTCCTCGGGCGAGGCCGGAACTCACCCTTTGGGGGCGGCCTCCGATGAAGCTGTAAGAGGATCACTTTTCCAGCACGCAGGCAAAGATCAGCGGCGCTACGATGGTGGCATCCGATTCGATCACGTAGCGGGGGGTGTCCACTGCCAGCTTGCCCCAGGTGATCTTTTCGTTGGGGACGGCGCCCGAGTAGGAGCCGAAGCTGGTGACCGAATCGCTGATCTGGCAGAAATAGCTCCAGAGCGGGGTGTCCTCCAACTTCAGATCCAGCTTGAGCATGGGAACCACGCAGATGGCGAAGTCGCCGGCGATACCTCCGCCAATCTGGAAGAAGCCGATAGGGCCCTGGCGTGAAGTCTCTCGATACCAGTCCGCCAGCGACACCATGTATTCAATGCCGCCGCGCACGGTTTGGGGGTTCTTGATGGTGCCCTTGATGCAGTAGGAGGCAAAGACGTTCCCCAGGGTCGAATCCTCCCAGCCCGGCACGAACAGGGGCAGATCCTTTTCACAGGCCGCCACCACCCAACTGTCCCTGGGATCGATCTGATAGGAGTCGTCCAGAGCCCGGCTGCGCAGCAGTTGATAGACATACTCGTGCGGGAGATAGCTCTTTCCCTCGGCTTCGGCCTGGTACCAGAGTTCCCGGATGGCGTGATCCAGCTTCAGCATGGCGGCCTTTTCCGGAATGCAGGTGTCGGTCACTCGATTGAAGGACCGGCTGAAGAGATCCTGTTCGGCCTCCGGGGTCAGGTCTCGATAGTTGGGGATGCGGAGATACTCGTCGTGAGCCACCAGGTTGAAGAGGTCCTCCTCCAGGTTGGCTCCGGTGCAACTGATGGCGTGGATCTTGTCCTGCCGAATCATCTCCGCCAGGCTGACCCCGATCTCGGCGGTGCTCATGGCCCCGGCCAGGGTCACCAGCATGCGGCCCCCCGATGCGATCAGTTCCCGGTACTCGTCAGCCGCATCGGACAAGGCCGCCGCATTGAAGTGGCGGAAGTGACGTCCAACAAACTTGCTGATGGGGTTGGATTTCATGGAATCTGGAAGGCGCCCGGGCGGCCGTGACGGAAGGTTTGGGAAGCGGCCGCTCCCTTGGGAAAAACGACCGGAGCGAGCCCGGGCAGGGTCGCGTTACTGTTTGTCGGCCTTCGGGGTGGTGGCGTTCGTGGGAACGATCAGGGTCTGGCCCGGATGGATCAGATGGCCGCGGATGGCGTTGGCAGTCCTGAGCTGTCGGACCGAGACTCCGAATTTCCTGGCAATGGAGCCCAGGGAGTCTCCGCGGCGCACCCGGTACCGGCCATTGGCGGTGCCGGTCTGTCGATTGCCGTTCGCCGCCGCCCGGACGGGAATCTTCAGCTTCTGACCCGCCAGAATGCGGGACCCTTTCAGCCGGTTGGCCCGCCGAATTTCGCCTACCGAAGTCCCGAAACGCCGGGCGATGATAGTCAGTGAATCGCCTCGCCTGACGCGATACAGCTTGGGCTGGGATGCCGGCGGCTGCGGCGAACCGGGCGGAGCTTGGGCTTTGGCCGAGGCCGTCGGCCTGGGATTGGCGGGCTGCTTCGGAACTTGAGGCGAATCGGACAGCTTCAGCACCTGGCCCGGGTGAATGCGGGATCCCCTGAGACCGTTCATTCGCTTGATTGCCCCTACGGTGGTGCCGAACCGTCGGGCGATCACGCTCAGGGAGTCGCCCCGCCGGACTCGATAGCTCTCAGGCGCGGATGCCGCCGAAGCGGGCGCGGCCCGTGCCGCCGACTGTGACCGGGGGGAGCCGCCCTGGCCGGCCGAGGCTCGGGGCAAACCGGGGATTCTCAAGACCTGGCCGGCATAGATCCGGGTCCCCTCCAGGTCGTTCAACCGTTGAACGGCCTTCACGGATGTCCCGAAGCGTCGCGCAATGACCGTCAACGAGTCCCCCGATCGTACCCGATAGCCGTCCGGGGGCACCTTGGCGGGGGCGCCGCGCCAGCGGACGGCCGGGGCCTTGGCCAGGGCCAGCCGAGCCTCGGCCGCTTTGCCTGCCGGGACGCGGAGTTTGAAACCCGCCGGCAGAACCCCGGAACGGGTCCAGAGGCGGCGCTTGAACTGCGGGTTGTATTCCCGCAGGAGGTCCTGGGAAAGACCTTCAATGGCTGTGAAGGTCCTCACACGAACCGAATTTTCCAGGTAGATTTCCTGATACCGGTGGGGCTCCAACAGCTCCAGCGGCCCGAAGTAGGTGCGATAGTTCTCGGAGACCTCGACGGCAGCCAGAAACTCGGGGTAGAAGTTCTTGCTGGCATAGCGGAACGACCTGGACTGGTACTTGTCGATGATGTTGAGGAGGTTGGGACCGTGACGGCGTTTGGCGCGGGCCATCCCGGCCTGGCCATGGTTGTAGGAGGTAATGGCCAGGGGCCAGTTGCCCAGTTTCCGATAGGCGTCCTTCAGATAGCGGGCGGCGCCGTCGGTAGCGGCGATGGGGTCCAGGCGTTCGTCGACGTTTCGGCCTACCCGGAGCTTGTAGGCCCTGCCTGTCCTGGGCATGAACTGCCAGATGCCGGCGGCGCCCTTGCTGGAGCGGGAAGCATAGTTGAAGGAGGATTCCACGTGAGGGAGGCGCACCAGTTCTTTGGGAAGCCCGTGGCGCTCGAAGATGGCTTCCATGGTCTCCAGGTAGCGACCGGAGCGAATGATGCCCTTCCGGAACCTCTCCTTCACGCCTCTCTGGGCATGGATGTTGTGGCGCAGCTTTCCAAAGAGGGCGCGGGTGGGTTGCAGGCCCGCGGAGCGCACTACCTTCAGGATGCTCCGTTGCACCGCGTCGGGATTCTCGGGATCGGGGCCGTGGGTCCGCAAGCGGTTCATGGCAACCGACAGGCGGTGAATGCGGGCGCGCACTGTCCTCCGGTGGCGTCTGGAGGCGGCTCTGCTGCGGCCGACACCCTCCTTGAACTCGACCACCTCGTAAATCAGCCTCAAGTCGTCGGTGTCGTGAAGGATGACCTGGTTGGCGCCATACTGGGTGAACACAGCCCGCCAGAAGGCGACCCGGGGCTCATATCCCCGGGAGGGAAACTGGTGCGAGATCTGTGTGAGGGAGAAGGTCGGGGATTGGGCCTGGGCCAGGGCGGGAGGGGTGACGAGCAGGAGCCCTGTCAGAACCCACGGCCAAGTCAATCGGTGCATAGCGCTATTAGAGTACAACTGAATGGGTTCGAATTCCAAAAACTCTTTTCAGGGTGGCGATGAATTTCTTTGGGAACGGCCGGCCCGGTAATGCTTGTCCGCGGGGGTTGCACTCTTGAGAAGAGTGCCGAGGATTCAGCCATTGGCGCAACTCGCCGCCAGGCGATAGCTTCATACCTGAGGCTTTTTGTCCTTCAGATCGATCCTCCAGGTCTGTCATAATAGGCGCCGGTTTGGCTGCCTGCCTCTGTCTCGATGCTCCCGAGGAACTCAAGGTATGGGAAAGGACCCACAGTCCAGCTCGCGCAGAACCTTCTATCAGCGGATGATCTACGGCGTGAGCAGCCTGATCGCGGCCTCGCTGACAATTCCTGCCGTCGGCTACCTGTTTCCGTCTCGAAGGAAGGGTGACGGCCAAAAAGGCTGGACAGACGCGGGCGATGTTTCGGCTCTTCCCCTGAATGAACCCCGCGAACTCGCTTTCCAGCGCAAGCGGGTTGACGGTTGGAAGACCTCCACCGAGCGGTCCACCGCCTGGGTGGTCAGGACCGAGCGGGAGTTGATCGCCTTTTCTCCCCGATGCACCCACCTGGGATGCGGCTACCACTGGGAAACCGACAGCGATCGGTTTGTCTGCCCCTGCCACACCTCCGGCTTTTCCATGACGGGAGAGGTGCTGGAGGGACCCGCCCCACGACCCCTGGACCGTTTTGAAACTCGTACGGAAGGGAACCGCCTCTGGCTCGGTGGGGTTCGTCCCATTTCGGAGAACGGCGGCCAATGAGGGACCTGATTCGAAGAATCCTGGATTGGGTGGACCATCGCACCGGGTTCGAGACGGCCGTCAAGAACTTCCTCTACGAGGACATCCCCGCTTCCAGCGGCTGGCACCAGGTCTTCGGCAGCATTGCCCTCTTCCTCTTCTTCGTCCAGGCCTTTACCGGCGTTCTGCTGGCCTTCAACTACGCCCCCCAGCCCGGGGATGCCTACCACAGTCTCCAATACATTGTAAGTGAGATCACCGGCGGACGTCTGATCCGGGGGCTCCACCACTGGGGGTCCAGCCTCATGGTAGTGGTGGTGGGGCTGCACATGATCCAGGTGGCCTTGTGGGGAGCCTACAAGAAACCGCGGGAGGCGACCTGGATTCTGGGGGTGTTGCTGCTGTTGCTGGTGCTGGCCTTCGGGCTGACCGGCTACCTGCTTCCCTGGGACAACCGGGCCTACTGGGCCACGGTGGTGACCATCCAGATTGCCGGCCTGGTGCCGCTGTTCGGGGAGTACATTCTGGAGTTTCTGGGCGGCGCCGAGGGCGTGGGCGTTTCCACCTTCACCCGTTTTTACACCCTGCACGTCCTGATGCTGCCGGCCTTGACCGTGCTCCTGATGATGCTCCACATCCACCTGGTGCGAAAGCACGGGGTAACTCCGTCTCCCCGGGCGATCGGGCAGCCCAAGAAGAAATTCTATCCCGGGCAGGCCTTCAAGGACCTGATGGCCTTTTTCGCCGTCTTCATCCTCCTGTTTGTTCTGGCAGCCACGGTGGACGTGCCCCTGGAGGGCTTGGCCGACCCCAGCGACAGCACCTATGTCCCCCGTCCGGAGTGGTACTTCCTCTTTCTTTTCCAGACGCTCAAGTTCTTCGAAGGCCGCTGGGAAGTGGTTGGGGCGGTGATCCTGCCCACCCTGGCCGTCCTTGCCTTGCTGGCCGTCCCTTTTCTGGATCGCGCCAAGGTCAAGCGCATCCAGCAGCGGACGCTGGCCTTCGCCGTGGTGGGCCTGGTATTGGCCGGTTGGCTGGCCCTGACGGTGGCCGCGTTCTTGACCACCCCCGAGCCGGTGGAATCCGCTCGGGAGACGAGTCCGCCTGCCGCGGACTGGCGGTTCCTGACGCCGGTCGAGCTGGCCGGCCGAGCCTACTTCCAGCGGGAGAAATGCGCCGGTTGCCACAACCTGGCCGAGGGCGAGCCCAAGATGGGACCCACCCTGGCCACGGTTTCCCATCGAAAGTCGGCCGAATGGCTCATGGAGCACTTCAAGAATCCGTCCGAAGTGGTGCCGGGCAGTCCCATGCCGACCATGACCATTTCCGACGACGAATTGACCTGTCTGGCAGCCTTTGTGCTGAAGCTGACTCCGGGCAACGCCACCGCTCTGGAGGTCGTACCCGACTACGCCATGCGCGGGGCTGTGATCTACCACGAAAGCCAATGCGCCTCCTGCCACGTCGTCAATGGAAGCGGAGAAGAGAGCGGTCCCCCTCTCAACGGAGTGGGCCAGCGCCGCACGGCCCAATGGCTGGAGGACCACTTCCGCGACCCCCAGAAGTTCGACCCCCAAAGCGTCATGCCCCCCTACGATTTCCCCCCCGACGACATGAAGGCCATCGTCGACTATATGAAGGCTCTGCCGCCGGCCAGTGAATAGACAGTGGAGAGTGGAGAGGGAAAGTAAGGGGGACGTTGTTGAATTACTGGAATAACTTGTTTCTCACTTCCGCGCCTTGGCTTGCGGAAAACCGGCAGCCGACGCCAGGTCAAACCCGGCTGAGCGGTCCCGGTCCGCGGCACGCCCTATCACATTGTATGGAACGAGTCCGTCTCGCCAGATCCAGAGCACTTCAGACTCGCCCTCCCCGCTTTTTCCCGGGCCATCTCGCGCAGTCCCCCTGACGTAGAGGCAACCCTTGCGGTTGCCCGGTTGTTCACGGTGGCATGGGGACTGAGTCGGAGCCGCCGGGCAAGGATTCGCGGCGGCAAGAGCGAGCCTGTCAGGGTATACTCTTCAAGGTATGGTTTCGCCGGTGCCGATAGGCCCTGGCCGTCCCCGGCGTGGCCGCACCTTTCTCCCTCTTCGATTGAATCGTTTCCACGGGTTGGGTGAGGGAAATCACCCCATCCGGAAAGGGAGAAAGTTGATGCCGACCTCGTCCAAGCCTGAAACCAGCGCAATCCATCGGGTCCTGATCGACAGCGGTGCGGACCCCAAGCTGATTCATCCCGCCATCGAGGAGATACATCACTTGAGTGGGCAGAACGTCATCACCGCCATCGGAGCTCAGATCACCGAGCTTCGGTCCGAAGTGCAAACTCAGATCACCGATCTTCGGGCGGAGATGCGGACTGAATTCACCGCGCTCCGGACGGAGATGAACGCCCTGAACAAGTTCACCTGGACGCTCGTCAGCTTGCTGGCCATTCCCATGCTTGGCCTGCTTTACAAGATTCTCACGTCGTGAGCCAAGTCGATTTTGGTCGGGGAAAAATAAGGCGACGTTGTTGAATCACCGTAAAAACTTTGTTCCGGCTTTTACGTCTTGGCTGGCGGATAACGAGCAGCCGAGGCTCCGAAATGTCCAGCGGGACAGCGTTGGTTTGCAGCACACCCTGTCACACGGCGCGGTATCGAGTCCTTGAGCCCGTATCCAAGGCATCACAGAATCGCCCCTCCCAGTCTTTCCACTTATTCCACTAATTCAACAACGTCCCCTGTTTTCACCCTAATTCAACAACGTCCCCTGTTTTCACCCTAATTCAACAACGTCCCCTGTTTTCACCGCTAATTCAACAACGTCCCCTGTTTTCACCGACAAGGATCTTGTGGCGAGTGTCCCGCGTATCACTAGCTCAGCGCCAGCATCTCCGAGACCTGTTCAATAACTTCCTCCACCTCGATCTCCCCGACCGGGATTTTCCTGATGATCCGGCTCTCGTCTCCCAGCGGCCGGTAGTGCAGGGGATCGCTCAGGCTGAACAGGCCCAAGGTCGGAACGCCTAGGGCGGGGCCGAAGTGCATGGGGCCGGAGTCGTTGCTCACCAGCAGGTGGCATTGGCTGATCACCGCGGCCAGGTCCTTGAGTCCAAGTTGACCGGCCAGGGCGTAGCGGGCGGTTTTCAGGGAAGACTGGGCTTGCCTGAGCAGGTCCTCTTCTCCGGGCCCGCAGAGAAAGAGGACGCCCAGGTCGAACCGGCCGGCCATCTGGTCTGCCAGGGCCGCAAAGCGATCCGCCGGCCACATCTTGTCGGCGGCACTGGCTCCTAGGTTCATTCCGATCAGGCAGGGACATCCGTCCATCCCCTTTTCTCGCAATAATCGTTCCGCCTTGGTGCGGCTTTCGGCGGGGACCTCCAGCCGAATGTCCCGGGCGCCGGGGCTCAGCCCCAAGGTTTCCACCAGGGAATCGAACCGATCGGCCACGTGCAGGTTCTGGTCTTCCGGCACCGGGTCCAGGTTGAAGCAGAAGGGCAGATAGGAGGGCTCGTTCCTCTCGAGGCCGATCCGCCAGGGGGCCCGGCTGTACCAGGCCAGCAGGTTGGTTTCCCGAAAGCCGTGAAAGTCGACCACCAGGTCGTAGCGGGCTTTGCGAAGTTCCTCGGCCGACCGGAGCGCACCGAGCGCTCCCGACCACCAGGGGCTGTCGCGCATGCCGATGCGATCGGATGCAATCACCCTGTCGACGGCGGAGCACATCTCCGGAACGGGAGCGTAGCGTTGATCCACCAGGGCGGAGATGTGGGCCGCGGGGTACTGCCGGCGCAGGGCCCGCAAGGCGGGAATCAGCAGCACCAGGTCGCCCAGTCGTCCGTAGCGAATGACCAGGATCCTGGATATATCGGGGAGAGCGACCATGGAAACAGGCATCCGGTTCCCGACAGGCGGCCGTACGTATTCACCCGGGCTCCCGCCCTGCCTGCCGGATCATTCTAGGAAAAACGGTTGATCGTCAACAAAGACGAACCACCAATGGACACGAATGAACACAAATTGCTGTTGTAGTACCCGAAGATTACGCGACTCGGAGTCGGATCGATCCTTGATTTCAAACGTCCACAACGTGAATGGGAACTGCTGGTTCCACGACATCATTCGAGTCCATTGGTGTGAATTCCCCTTTTTTTGTTGTTCCGGGCGAAGATTGTAGGGAAGCCCCTTCCCTCAGTCAAAGCCGGGGGATATGCCGACAGAGCCGTCTCCCCGATGGAGCCCCCGGCCCTGCCAGGAAAGCAGTTGCTTCTTTCGAACCGCTTGATTATGCTTTGTAGCCCTGCGAAAGGTCCTTTTCAGTCTTTGTTTTGCGCTTCCAGGAGTCCAAACCATGCTCCGGGCACCCTCACCTGGATTTTCTCGAAGGAACTTCCTTTCGGCCGCGCCGCTGGCGGCCGCCGGAGGAATGTCCGCCGCTTTTCCCTCCCGAAAGAGGCCCCGCATTGCCGCGGTGGTCAGCGAATACCGCCGCTACTCTCACGCCCAGCACATCGTGGATCGATTCCTGTGGGGTTACGGTTGGGGCAACCGCCACCATCGCCCTCCCATGGACGTGGTCTCGGTGTACGTGGATCAAACTCCGGAGAACACCCTCATCCACGACCGCATGCGGCGATTCCCGAAGATGAAGAAGTACCCCACCATTGCCGAGGCTCTGACTCAAGGAGGGAGCCGGTTGGCCGTGGACGGTGTGCTGCTGATCGGCGAGCACGGCAAGTACCCCAAGAACGAGAAGGGACAGACCCTCTATCCCCGCTACGAGTGGTTCAAGGAAATCGCCCGGGTCTTCCGCGACAGCGGGAGGAGCGTCCCCGTGTTCAACGACAAGCACCTTTCCTGGAAGTGGGAATGGGCCAAGGAGATGGTGGACATCTCCAGGGAGTTGGACTTTGCCTTCCTGGCCGGTTCTTCGGTGCCGGTGGCGCCCCGGCTGCCTTCCATCGACATGCCCCTGGGAGTGGAGATTGAGGAGGCGCTCTGCCTGGCCGTGGGAGGGATGGACGGATACGACATCCATGCCCTGGAAGGGCTGCAGTGCATGGTCGAGCGCCGGCGCGGGGGCGAAATCGGGGCGGCATCCATCCACGCCCTCAAGGGAGATCCCGTCTACCAGGCCATGAAGGCCGGATCCTGGCAGGCGGGCGGGTGGGATCCGGAGCTGTTCCAGGCCTGTCTCTGCCGCAGCCACAGCCTGACTCCCAGCCGCAAGGGGTTCAACCATGTCCTGCCCAGCTTGGAGGAGGTCCCGCGGCTGATCCCTGAGCACACGCCGGTTGCCTATCGCTTCGAATATCTGGATGGCCTCAAGGGCACCATCCTGCTGATGGAAGGACTGGTGATGGACTTCACCTTCGCCGCCCGCCTCAAAGGGGGCGAGGTGATCTCCACCCAGATGTTTCTGCCGCCCCGCGAGGTGTGCAACTTCTTCAATCCGCAGTGTTATCACGTGGAGCAGATGTTCCTGACGGGGAAGGCCGGCTACCCGGTGGAACGCACCCTGCTGACCACCGGCCTGACGGCGGCCGGAGTCGACTCCGTCTGGCAGGGGCAGAAGCGCCTGGAGACACCCCATCTGAACATCCGCTACCAACCGAATCAAGAGTCCACTTTCTGGAGGAGTTGATGCTCAGCAGACGGACATTTCTGGAAATCGCCGCGGCCTCCGGACTGGCGGCCCATCTGGGCTGCTCCGGAGGTCCTTCTGCCAAGAAGCGGAAGAAGCTCGCCATCATCGCCTCCATCTGGAAGTACCTCTCCCATGCGCAGCATTTCGGGGACCGCTTTCTGGTGGGATACCCCCGCAAGGGCCAATGGCATCACCCGGAAATGGACGTGGTCTCCCTGTATGTCGACCAGAAGCCCGAGGGAGATCAGAGCCAGGCCCGGGCCGACGAGTTCGGCTTTCAGGTCTACCCCACCGTGCAGGAGGCCTTGAGGTGCGGCGGGGACAAGCTGGCGGTGGATGCCGTATTGCTGATCATCGAGCACGGGGACTATCCCCGCAACGCCAAGGGGCAGGTGCTCTATCCCCGCTATGAGCTCTTCCAGCAGGTGGTGGAAGTCTTCGAACAGGACGGGCGCGCCGTTCCGGTGTTCAACGACAAGCACCTCTCCTACGACACGGCCAAGGCCAAGAAGATGGTGGCCGATTCCAAGCGGTTGGAGTTCCCCCTGCTGGCCGGATCGTCCCTGCCGGTGACCTGGAGAGTCCCGGCCATCGAGTTCCCCCTGGACTGCGTCATCGAGGAAGCCCTGATGGTGGGCGTCGGCTCTTCCGACGCCAGCGACTACCACGCTCTGGAGGCCATGCAGTCCATGGTGGAGCGGCGTCGGGGAGGAGAGTCGGGTGTCAAGTCGGTGCAACTGATCCAGGGCGACGCCGTGTGGAAGGCCGGTGAGGAGGGCCGTTGGTCCAAGAGGCTGCTGGAGGCGGCCCTGTCGCGATCCAACAAACTGCTGGGAGACACCCTGATCGATGCCCGGCCCCAGGACCTGGCCAACAACGGTCAGTTGCCCAAGATCGTCGAGGAACCGGCAGCCTACTTCATCGAGCATGCCGACGGCCTGCAGTCCACCCTGCTCATGCTGAACGGCGGCGTGCAGGACCGGACCTTCGCCGCCAAGCTGCAAGGGATGGCGGAGCCGCAGGCGCTGCTGTTCCAACTGCCGCCCGTGCCCAACGTCACCTATTCCGCCTGCCTGGCGGAAAAGATCGAGGAGATGATCGAGACGGGCCGGGCCCCCTTTCCGGCGGAGCGGACCCTGATCGTCAGCGGGATCCTCGACCACTGCCTGGAATCCAAAGTCCAGGGCAACCGCAAGCTGGAGACTCCCGAGCTGCAGATCAGTTACCAGCCGCCGGAAGGCTCTCATTTCTGCAGGGCCTGAACCCCTTGGCGGGGACGCGTTTCCTGGTCGGGTCTCCAGTTTCGACCGGAAGGGAGATTGGAAATGGAGCACACCCGACGGACTTTTTTGGGCGCCGGTGCGCTGGGAGCGGCTGCTCTCGGAAATGCGCTGGCTGCCCCTGCAGCGGCCTCCGGCACAAAACCGACCTCCCGTCCGGGTGGTGCCGGCCGCTCCAAGCCTCCCGCTTACCGCATCATCTACAACTGGGACGGAGCCCCCCACAACTACTCGGAATTTCCCCAGTCGCTGGACCAGTTCCTGGACAAGGTCTACGCCCCCATGAAGGACACCCAGGTGGGAGCCCACTTCTGGTGTCTGGGCACCCATGAGGCCAAGTGGGCGTCCCAATCCATGGAGATGGTGGGTGACACCGTAGATCGGGTCTACGACAGGGTCGGGTCCATGCGACACAGCGAAGGGGTGCGGGCCATGCTCGAGCGGGGCGAGAACCCTTACCAGGCGGTGGTGGACCGGGGACACGAGCTGGGGATGCAGGTCTATGCCTCCATCCGAATGAACGACAACCACTTTCGGGGTCTGCAGGTCTCCGAGATGGCGGGAACGCGTATGCAGGGACTGACCCAATTGCGGCGTGATCATCCGGAGTGGTGCCTGGGGCCACGCCAGGCCCCCAAGTGGTTCGCGGCTTCCTGGAATTTCGCCATCCCCGAGGTGCGGGAGCACCGCTTGCGCCACGTGACCGAGGTCTGCCGCCTGGCCGATTGGGACGGCGTGGAGCTGGACTGGCAGCGGCATGCCTTTCACCTGCCCCTGGACGACGCCTACCGGCTGCGCTATACCCTCACCGACCTGCAGCGGGCGCTGCGCCGCATGACCGAGCAGGTGGGACGGGAGCGGGGCAGACCCTTTCAGGTGGCGGTCCGGGTGGCCACCACCCTGGAATCCTGCGGGCGGATCGGCTATGACCTGCCGGTCTGGGTCAAGGAGGGGCTTTGCGATCTGGTCATTGCCGGGGGAGGAGCCGGCACCGACTACGGCGTCGAGGTGGAGGCTTTCCAGGACTTGCTCAAGGATTCGGGGATTCCATTCTACCCGGGGTTCGACTCCGGTTTCTGGGGTTCCCACGAGAGCCTGCTGCCCCGGCAGCGGTGGAATACCGCCATGGTGCGAGCGGCCGCCAGTGCCTACTGGGAACGGGGAGCCGACGGCATGTACGTCTTCAACTGGCATGCCAACGAGAAGACCCGGCGGCCCCTGCTCACCACCATCGGAGCCCCGGAGACCCTGAAGCGGACCGACAAGGTGTACGCCACCCTCCACCGATACGTCGGAGGCTGGCCCTTCAGCGAACCCAAGGAGGGAGCCTGGGCCGGAGCCGATCTGCACGACCGCATCTACGGAGAGACTCCGGTCAAGCTCTATCCCACCCTGACCGAGGAGGGCCCCGGCTTTCAGGTGGGGGTCTACGACGACACCCGGAAGGAGGCGCAGGCCGGGAATCTGGACAAGATCGAGTTGCAGTTGGAGCTCAAGAACCGTTCGGTCAACGACCGCGTCGAGGTGAAGCTGGATGGGAACCTGCTTCCCAAGCCCGAGATACGAAACGTGGCCGCCGAAGACCCGAACAATCCCTCCGACGTGGCCGAAAACAGTTGGCTGGTGTGGCGGCTGTCGCCGGATCAGGCCGGCCGGGGTGTCCACCACGTCCGGGTGCGGCTGCTGAAGCGCGATCCCCGCATCCGACCGCCACTGACGGTGCAGAGCGTAGAGATCCACCTGAGCTATCGCCGCGGGTAAACAGTTCCATTCCAGGGCCCCCTTCGCGCAACCGGGAATTAGAGGGCGCCCCGGAAGTGTTCATTTGAGTGTTGCTTCGATTCCGATTAAAGAAGGAGTTTCCACTATGAAGCGGGTACACCGAGATTCACCATTGTTGGTTCTGCTGGTCTGCGGGGTGCTGATCTCCGGCCTTGCCGGTTGCACCGCCGGAAACGGGTGGCGGGCCCTCAACCGGAAGGTCGTCGAGGAAAACAATATCAAGGGACGGGAGCGGGATATCCCCCATACTGAGGTTACTCCCAGCCTGGAGGCGGGCAAGACCGCCCCCACGTCTGAACTTCCCGTGATCCGGATCGCCGAAGGCGTACAGGCCAGCGTCGCCTGGGGAGAGGGAGTCCTGATGGAGCGCCTCAGCATGGAGGCAGGCAGCAGCTATCCCGAACAGGCGCTGGCTGAAGAGGTGATCACGCTGGTGGAGGCGGGCTCCGCGACCTGCACGGTCGGGGAGAAAACCTTCGAGTTGACCAAGGACAGCCTGCTCTACCTGACGCCTGGCAGCAAGCGTTCCCTCAAGGCGGGCGACAAGGGACTCAAGGCCATTGAGGTCTTCTCTCCGGTTCGGCTGGACCATTTGAGCCTGGCCGGAAAACCGCACGCCGACGACACTCGGGTTTCGTTCCCGGACCAGGGCGTGACCCCGTCCATCGAGCCCAACAAGGTCTACAATCTCAACGAGATCCAGTGGACGGGCCTGACTCCTCCGGCCAAGGACAAGACCTACAAGCGCAGAGAGGCCCTCTCCCGGCTGATCTGGGGGAAGAACGTCATGCTGAGCTGGATTCGCATGGACCCCAACTCCAATTTTCCCCTCCACATCCATCCCGAGGATCAGTTGATGGTCACCCTGCGGGGTTCGCTGGAGCAGGGCATCCTGGATGCCCGCCACCCCATTAACGGCAAGGAGCAGCACACGCACCTGCTGCCGGGCGGGATGGTCCACTCGGGCCACATGGGAGAGCATGGAGCCGATGCCCTGGACATCTTCTGGCCGGTCCGGCCCGACTACATTTCCTATGCGGAGAAGCAGAACGCTCTCTACCGGGATGTCATCGACCCGGGGGTCAAGCCCGTCAAGCTGGCGGAGGGATTCGTCTTTACCGAGGGCCCCACCTGGCTGAAGGGGAACCTCTATTTCTCCGACATGCACTTCCGCGCCGATTGGTCGGCCGATGTCAGCAAGAGTCGAACCATTCGCATGTCGCCCGACGGCAAATGGAAGGCGATCGCCCGGGGGATGCAGACCAATGGAACCATTGCCTCCAGGCGCGGGCATCTGCTGGTCTGCGACATGTTCGGCCATCGAGTCATCGAGATGAGTCGCCACAACGGCAGGATCCTGAAGACGGTGCTCTCCAGGGTCGGCGGTACCCGCATCGACGGTCCCAACGATATCGTGATGGATCTGAAAGGCGGCATCTACGTCACCGATCCCCAGTTCATCCCGGACGCCAAGAAGATGCCGGGGACCCAGGTCTACTACCGCGACGCCAAGGGCAGGAGCAAGGTGGTGATCCCGGCGGGCGAGTACGCCATGCCCAACGGGGTGGAGATTTCTCCCGACGGCAAGACCTTTTATGTCAACAACACCTGGCTGCAGCCCGGAGAAAATTTCGTCTGGGCCTACGACGTCCAGGAGGACGGTTCGCTCACCAACAAGCGCAGGTTCGCCAGTCTGAACCTGGGACCGGACGTGCTGGATGCCGAGGAAGTGAAGGACCGCTTCAACTCCCAGGCCGACGGCATGGCGGTGGACATGGACGGCCGCATTTATGTGGCCACCCTGTCGGGAGCGCAGATCTTCGACGCCGACGGCAACTACGTGGGAACCATCTGGTGCCCGCAGTTTCCGGTCAGCCTGACCTTCGGTGGCGAGAACTACGACGTGCTCTACATGGTGGGGCAGTCCTCGGTCTGGTCCATCCAGACCAAGGTGAAGGGATTCCGGTATCCCGAGGGACTGAACTGATTGGGTGATCTCATGCAAAACCGAATGAAGGCCTTGCTGCGTCAGGGCAAGGCCGTCTTTTCCTGCACCATTAGAACCCCTCATCCCAACCTGGCCGAGATCGCCGGTCTGGCCGGGTACGAGTGCATCATGCTGGACGCCGAGCATGGAACCATCAGCAGCGACACCCTGGACGCCATGATTCTGGCCGTGCGGGCCACGGGGGCGACACCCATCGTACGGGTGCCGGGAGTGGAACGGACGCTGGTCAAGCAGGCCCTGGACCATGGAGCCGACGGCATCCTCTTTCCCCATATCCGCAGCGTCGAAGATGCCAGGGCGGCGGTATCGCTCTGCAAGTACCCTCCGCAGGGAAGGCGCGGCGCCGGGCCCGGACGCCCCATCGGCTATGGACTGGAGGACGCCCGCGCCTACCTGGATCAGGCCAACGATCAGGTCCTGGTGGCGCTCATGCTGGAGGAGCCGGCTGCCGTCGAGCAACTGGAGGTCATTGGCGCCGTTCCCGGCATCGACATCTTCAACATGGGCCCCTGGGATCTGTCCACCGCCTATGGACACCCCATCGAGACCCGACATCCCCTGGTGCTGCAGGCCCTGGACAAGGCCCTGGAAGTCGGCAGGCGGCACGGCATCCATGTGGGCGTCTCGCCCGAGAGCGAAGAGCATGTCAAGCAGCTCTACGACAAGGGCGCCCGCTTCTTCGAGTCGGTCAACCTGGAGGGATTCGTGGCGGAGCGACTGGCCGACTACCACCGAGCCTGCCAGCCGTAGTCGGCAGCACCCGCGGTAGCCATGCCACGTCTGAAACAACCGAAAAAAGAGGAATCCACGAAGGGACACGAAGAACGACGAAGGGCCACTAAGGCGCTGAGGTTAACCGTGACGGGACACCACGCTCGCGAAGGAATGGTCGATTTCTGATTATTTCACTCTCGTATGATCCACACACTAGGGCGGGGGCCGGACTTACCTGAGAGTATGCTGCATTGGCCGGCTTCCTTGAGAGCGGCGAAGCCGCGGCAGCACTTAGCCGTGGGCGTCAGCCCATGGGAAACTTTTGTGCTTTTTGTGGTGAACTCCCTTTTCCACCAGGTCGCCCCCGACTATTGAAATAGGCAGAACATCACGATTGCCGGCAAAATGACCTGTCCCACTGCCGATATTGCAAGAGGATCTCTCGCATGATCTGCACGGCAGGGCTGCGGCCCGGCAACCCGACACGCTCTCGTGAGGAGCAAGAGTGAATGGGAGAACGCCCACCCGGGAGCGCGGGCGTCTCGCCCGCATAGGACTTGGCACCAAAGTAGCGAACCCTGCAAAGGCGGGTTTGGTGCACTGTTCGAGGGAATGCCTCTGGATCGCAGGCTGCTTGCACGAATAAGGTTGCGGGCGGGACGCCCGCGCTCCCGGGTGGGCTTCCTCCCATGAGGTCGTGATATCGAGGTCACGATATTCAGCCAGTCGGCGTCCTGTGAGCCGGCCGCTCGTCCTGTTAATCCTGTGCATCCATGTTCAATAATCCGGCAATCCGGATTCACGGGACAGGGTCCTTGTACCCGATAGGTCAGGAAGATTTGGTGTTTCACCCTCGAATGATCCGTCCGGCAGGGTTTGCGCGCCGGTGGATCGGCCCCGCCCCGGGAGGCCCCATGGAAGGGACATTCCTTCGCGTTCACCGGTGCGGGCCTGTGCTGCTGTTTTTACTGGCGGCGGCCTTTTGCCTGAGCCCGGCGAGGGCCTCGACCGTTCCCGCGGTCAAGGAGGCTTCGACCCGGGATCAGTCCCTTCGCTGCTCCGTTGTCCTGGGTCCCGAAGCGCCCGACCTGGAAGTCTTTGCCGCCCATGAGCTGGTCCGCTATCTGAGAGAGCTCTACGGCATGCGGTCGGAACTGGTCCGGGACCTGGGAACCGGTTCGGAACTCGGCATCCTCCTGGGGAATCCCCAAACCAATCCCGCTCTTCAAGCCATCTCGGCTCATCACACCTGGCCGCGGGTGAGCGACCAGGGCATCGTCCTGAAGCGGGTGAGCGCCGGAGACAGGGATCTGCTCGTCCTGGGGGGAGGCAGCCCGGCGGCGACCCTGTGGGCGGTCTACGAGCTGGTGGAGCGCTCGGGCGTCCGTTTCCTGCTGGAGAAAGACGTCTTCCCCGAAGTTGCGGAGCCGTTCCCGCCCCGCCAACTGGACCTGGTGCGGGAGCCCCGCTTCCGCTTTCGTTCCTACCGCGCCATCAACAACCTGGCCACCTCTCTGATCTTTTACGGAATGAAGGACTACCGACACCTGATCGACCAGTTGGCCAAGATGAAGTTCAATGTCCTCTACGCGCAGATCTATCCGCACCAGCCCTTCGTTCACTACCGGATGAGGGACCAGCCCAAATCCACCGGCGTGCTCCACTACGGTTGGAAGGTCCCCATTCATGCGGAGACCATCGGCCGGGAGCTGTTCGACGGGCGAAGCCAGCTGGTGAACCCGGAACTGGCCGGCGCCGCCACCTACCGGGAACGGGTGCGAGCCGCCCAGGGACTGCTGCACGAACTGTTTGCCTATGCCAAGCGCCGCGGCATGCAGACCGGGCTGAACTTCAGGATCAACCAGTTCACCAACGAGTTCAACTGGAAGCTGCCCCAGTGGTCGGAGCGCAAGTACATCCGCGAGGAGGCCATGAAGGGTGCGCGCAACGCCCGCCTGGGAATCTCGGAGTACGCCGTGGATCCGCAGGCGTTTCCCTACATGACGCCCGACAACCCCGCCGTCATGGAGCTGAACAAGACCATCATCCGGGCTCACGTCAACACTTATCCGAAAGCGGACTTCTACGGGTTGACCCAGCCGGAGCTGCCGGGAGGCGGAGAGAAGTACCGGGAGATGTGGGACCGCTTGAACCGCAAGTTCCGGCTGGAGCCTGAGTTCAGCCTGGAACGGATGCTGGAGTCGGCCAAGGCCAACACCCTGCCGGTGGGCGTCCGCAAGGGGGACCGGCCGGTGGAGGAGCTCAAGGGGGCCCTGGCCAACGCCGATTCGCTGGACAAGCTGCTCAACGAGGGTGAGGTCCTCAAAGGGACGGCCAATCCCGAGGCCACGGTGGTGGTGAGCACTTTCAGCGACGAGTTCTATCCGGTCATGCCCAGGATCTTCCCGGGTCGGGTCATGTTGATGGTGCCCATGGACTACCTGACCTCGCTGGCTGCCGAGCGCACCGAAATGCTGGCCTTCGCCGAGCACAGCCCCATGAAGGTAGCGGTCCTGGCCACCCTGGCCGACGACAACATCGGCATCCTCCCCCAGTTGCCCACCCAGCCGCTCCATCGCATCTTCCAGGCCATGGAGCGCTATAACGTCGTCGGCTACTTCGGCCGGCAGTTCCTGGTCACCAAGCTGGAGGCGGGAACGGCCTACATGGCTCAGGCCTCCTGGTCCTCCAGGGTCACCCCCGAGTCGGTCTACCGGGACCAGGTAAGGCAGGTGTGCGGGGAAGCGGCCGTCTCCGACATGCTGGAGGTCTACCGCATCCTGGAAGAGGCCACTCTCACCGGAGACCGGGTGGCCATGGGATTCCTCTTCCCGGTCACCACCATGATGCGCAAGCACTGGAATTCCGATTCGGGGCCCAACCCGGGATGGGAGGAGTTGCGCGCCCACTATCTCAAGGCGGCCCCGCTGGTGGAAACGGCCCTGCAAAAGAGCCGTCCCCAGGGGAAGAGCTACGCGCGGCAGCTGTTGGGACAGTTGAATTTCGGCGCCGACTACATCGCCGCCGTGCAGGAAGTGCGCCGGGCCAGGCTGTCCTACCTGCAATCCAGGAAAGCGCTGGCCGGCAAGGATGCTCCGGCCTACGAAAAAGCCATGAACGAGACCAATGGCCGCTTGGAGAAAGCCTTGGCCTTGCTGAAGTCGGCCATCCAACACTGGGCCGGGGCGGTCCGGGATCCCTCCGACCTGGGCGCCCTGGGCGCCCTCAACTATTTTTGCTTCGACTATCTCAAGGGCGTGGCCCTGGACGTCTACCTGGAGTCTGGGACTTGGAGTATTCGGTTCTAGCCCGAATCCTGAATAGCCGGCCCCCCGGGATCATTCGAGAGTGAAACAATCGGAAATCGATCATCCCTTCGCGACCTTGGCATCCTGTCGCGGTTCACCTCAACGCCTTAGTGGCCCTTCGTGGTTAACTCTTTTTTCTTTTGTTTCAGATCAGGAAAGGAGGACGCTTTGCAGACCGTCAGAGTGGCCGCAATTCAAATGAATGGATACCTTGGGCAGGCCGAGCGGAACCTGGCCGAGGTGGAACGCTGGACCCGCAAGGCTGCCGATCAGGGCGTGGAGATGGCTCTCTTCCCGGAGCTGGCCATCCACGGCCACTGGATGGCGGAGGAGTGCTGGTCGTCGGCCGAGCCGGTGCCGGGAGGCCCCAGCGTCCGACGCCTGGAGCAGATCGCCCGCGAGTTCCGCATGGTGCTGGCGGTGGGCATGTCCGAAAAGGAAAGGGATCTGGTCTACAACTGCCAGGTCCTGGTCGGCCCCGATGGCTATCTGGGCAAATCCCGCAAGGTCCACATGTCCGAGGACGAGGGTCTGATGTACGTGGGCGGCGGCGCCCTGCCCGTGCACGACGTGGGGAAATGCAAGGTGGGTGTCATCGTCTGTTACGACGCCATGTACCCCGAGGTTGCCCGCGTCGTGACTCTCAAGGGGGCTGAAGTCCTCCTGATGGCGAGCGCCGGCCGCAGCGGCCCCTGGACCGAAGACACCGAGGAGGCGGTCGCACGCCGGACCAAGGAACAGCTCAGCCTCTATCGCTTCCGAGCCGTCGAGAACGGAGTCTTCGCCGTGATCACCAATCAGGCCGGGGCGGCGGGGACGGTGGAGTTCTATCGTCCCGAATATCGCCGCCAGCCCTACCACGCCGGTGGATCGCTGATCTTTGCTCCGGACGGCAAACTGCTGGCGGAGTCCCGGACCCGGAAGATCGAAGCCGACATGGCCGTGGCCGACCTGACGGCCGAATCCTTTGCCAAGGCCCGCGCCAATACCAACTTTACCCTGCGCAAGCGCCGCCCCGATCTCTACCAGGAACTGCTGAGACCGATCACCAGGGATTGAGGGGTGGATGATGGCGTTTCCGGGAGCGAACCGGAATCCCGGGAGAGTCCCCCAATAACAGACGCTGAAGGGGGGCCTTTCATCGACTGAAGGGAAGAGAGCCGGGAATGCGGTGTTTCACCGATCCGGACGACCGCGGGGGGCTCGGTCAGTTCAGGGTGTCCACAAGCCCCGCGTCCACGATTCTTCGGTCCTGAGTCAACAGGGTCGCCCCCAGAACCCGGGCGGTGGCCACGATTATCCGGTCTGCCGGGTCACGGTGGAAGGAGTCCGGAAGTGCGGCCACCTCCGTCGCAATTGCCGGAGTGATGCTCTGGGTCTTGACCAGCGGAGGCGCTACTGCCTTACTCAGCCACTCTCTCAGCGGCATCGCCAGCCTGATTCTGTCCAGGTTGTGCAACATGGCCACTTCCCAGAGCGAAATGTCCGACACCAGCAAGGGCGATTTTTCGCCAGCCAGCCCGAGGGCCTCCCGTTGGCCGGCTGAGAGTCGGCCTGAATCGTTGAGCCACCAGAGCAGCACGTGGGTGTCGAGCAGTAACCTCATGGCCGCAGGCTTTCCCAATCCTCATCAGGAAACACCGGGCCGACGACGTCGCCGACCTCGCGGACCGTTCCGGCCAGTTCCAACTGAGGGTACTTGGAAGGACTTCCGCTTGCGGGAAAGAGCTCGGCAACAGGCCGCCCACGCTTCAGGATGACCACGGGCTCGCCGGTCGCCTGAACGCGGTCGAGGATCGCCAGGCAGCGGGCTTTGAAATCGGATGCATTGATGGTTTCCATGTGACTAGATTATGTGACTAGTCACTAACAGTCAATAGAACTCTGTTACTTTGGTTCCGTCCTTCGATTCGCTTCGGGAAGTTGTCCCCATCCGTGTCGAGATCTTGGGGGGTTGCGGCTTGGCGATGAGCCCTCAGGGTGAACCATGAAACTCCATCTGTAAGATTTCCTCGCGAGCGCCGGCAATACGCCATTGGCTCAAGGCGGTGGAAACCCCGATCCGGCGGGGATGGAGGATGGCCGGAATCGCACTCCCGGCGCGGTGTTTCGCGGATTTCACGAGGTCCGCCAACACAACTCTTCAAGCCTCTCTCCTGGGGGCTTTTTTTTCTTTCATTTTTTTCTATTCAAATCGATGAAGCCCTGATATATATCTCCCCACTCACGCTGCGCAACATTCACTTGAAGGCCCTTGATGGCGGCTGGTTTCCATTGCTGATGGGGGGCTTGTCTTCATTGCGGGAGGTCGGTGGTGTGCGGTGACATATACTTGTGAATACAAGGGGAGAAGAAAATGCTAACTAGGATTCTCGTTGCTATAGTGACAGTCGTGGCGATCGTGAAAGCCTTTGCCCCCAACTTGGAGGATCAAGGTGCTCTTGGGATCATTCTGGTCCTTGCGGGCTTGGTTTATGGCGCCACGGCCGTTAACGCCGAGGATGCCACCGACTACCTGGTGGTTGCCGTCGCGGCCTCGGTTGCAGCAGGAGCCGACGTGCTGGGTGCCATCCCCGGGATCGGCGGTTATCTGGACGCCATCATCGATCAGATCAGCATGGCACTGACCGCCTCAGTCGCCACCGTTCTGGCAGTAAGGACGATCAACCGCATCAAGGGCTGACCCTTATACTCAAAGGAAGCCACCCGCCGGACCAGCGTTCCTTGACCGCTGGTCCGGCTGTATTTTTTCCGGCAAGGACGCAGGGCAGTGCGGGGTCGTACCCGAACGGCATACACGCACGGACCCGGCTAGGGTTGGGATTCCGAACCCCGACTTGCCCGCGTCCCACGACGGAAATCCTCCTTGACGATACTTCCGTTCGCCCGCGTTCACCGGAGCTGGCCTGTTCTGTCTTTCAGTACGGAAACCTGCGCCCGGAAAAGAGCGTCAGGACGGCCATCCACAGTCCGACCAGTATCAGGCCGACCATCTCCCGGCTTTCCTCCACCTCCAGGTTCGCCATCTCGAAGGTGGCCAGCAGCTCCCAGGCCGGCAACGCGCCGGATACCCGTGCAGCCAGCATCCCGGCCCAGCCCAGGGACCCCAGGGCCAATACCAGGGGAATGATTCGAGGTAGTCGTCCCTTGGTGGCCAGCCAGCAGCTCAGGGCGGCCAGGCCGTAGAGTCCGGCCCAGCGCCAGGGGTCGGGATCGTTGTACTGGACGGCCAGGCAAAAAAGGTACAGCAATGCCATGACCAGGTTCGGCCAGCGGAGGGTCTTGACGAATGGCCTCATGGTCAGTTTCGGGGAAGGCCGGGCCGCGCCTTCAGGGCTGGTTGGAGGCGACTTCAGCTTCAGCCGGCAGGCTGGAGATCCACTCCCGGATCAGCTCCACGGCCTCTCGGTCAACCACGTTGGAGGCAATGTGCGGCATGCGGCCCAGACCCAGCTTGGTCATGCGGTAGAGGATCAGGGACCGCTCCGGGTCTCCCGGAGCCAGCAAGCGGCCGTTTGCGATACCGAAATCTCCGTGGCCGGGTGTCAAGCTCAATGTCTTGGTCTCTTTCAGGGAGATCGTTGCGTGCAGTAGAAAGTCGGCGTTGCCGCCTCCCCATTTCTGGTGGCAGTGGGCGCAGTTGGAGTGCAGGTAGGCCCGGGCCCGCTCGTCCAGAGAACGGCTCGGGTCAAGGTGATTGTAGATTCTGGGAAGCTCCGCCGGCGACTTGGGCAACGGCTCGGTGAACACCCCCAACCGGTGCAGTACCTCCAGCTGGTTGGCCGTGGTCCATCCGTAGTCGTGCTCCTTGTTCAACTGCAGGGTGTTCAAGCCCAGGACGTACTTGGCGGGGACGGTGTGGCAGAGGGTGCATTCGGCACGGCTGGGAAACCGCCAGACCTGCTCGCGCTTTCCGCCGGGGACTTCGGGGTCGTCAATGGTGTAGGTTCGATTCAGGCCCCGTGTCTCGACCAGAGTGGCGTCGGTCTGGTCCTCGTTCCAGACGTAGGAGTATCCCTTCCAGTACTGGTCTCCCACTTCCTCGGTTCCCCCCAGGGCCTCCTGGTGGAGCAGGCGGGTCTCCACCCGGTGGAGGCTGTCCGGGTTTCCCGCCTCCAGTTCCAGGGAGAAGGTCTTGACGATCACCGTGCCGTCGGGGAAGCGCCAGCCAAAAGGGGCGCCGGGCGCAGGTTGGGGGTACTCGACGGTGTCGAATTCCACCTGGGAGTCTCCGGGGATGGCGATCCAGCGCTCCTTGACGGCGTCGTCGGACCAGAGCTCCGAGTTCACCGAGTAGGGAATCAGGCCGGGGGCGGGCTTGTGCTCCCGCACCGAGGAGAAGAGCCCCGTCTGACTGAGACGAAGGGGAAACTGATTGGGTTGGTGCACGACCGGAGAGCGGACCAGTCGATGGATCTGGCCGCCGATGAAGTCCATCACGTAGAGTGCGCCCTGGTGGCTCTGTCCGAAATCGATGATGCGGAAGGAGGTGTCGACCAGCTCTCGGTGTTCGCTGACCTGGTCCCCGTCATGGCGGAACCCCCAGATGCGTCCGGTGTCGTAGTCTCCGTAGACGTAGGTGCCGGCGATTTCCGGCAGCCGCTCGCCGCGATACACAAAGCCTCCGGTGATGGAACGGAAATCGGAGTGGCCGTGCTCGACAACGGGCTTCAGAATGGGCGACGGCCCCAGGCGCCGCTCGGGCCGGAAGGGGTGGCTGCCTTCCTGGACGCTCCAACCGTAGTTGCCTCCTCGTTGGATCAGATAGATCATTTCCCACAGGTCCTGGCCCACTTCTCCGGCCCAGAGATTTCCGGTCTGGCGGTCGAAGTTCATCTTCCAGATCTGGCGCAGTCCGTAAGCCCAGATCTCCGGACGGGCGCCCTTTCGGCCCACGAAGGGGTTGTCCTTGGGAATCCCATATTTCCTGCCGGGATCGGGACGGTCGACGTCGATCCTCAAAATGGAGGCCAGCAGGTCGGAGACATCCTGTCCGGTGTCACGCTCGTCGGCGATGCCGCTGCCGTCCCCCGTGGCGATATAGAGATAGCCGTCGGGCCCGAACCTGAGACACCCCGCGTTGTGTCCGCCGGAAGGCCATTCAAAGATGATGGATTCCGAGGCGGGATCCGCCTGGTAGCGGTTCTCGGGCCGAACCTGGAAGCGTGAAATCCGAGTGCCCTTGGGGAGGGTCTTGAGGGGGTCCAGCACGTAGGTAACGTAGAAGTAGCCGTTGTCCTGGAACCGGGGGTGGAACGCCAACCCGTAGGTGGTCTTCTTCAAGTCGATCAGCAGCTCTGCCTCGGCGGTTTCGCGATTCACTTCAAAGGAAAAAATCTTTCCGAAACGCTCCACCACGAACAGGCGATCGCTGCCGGGAGCAATGGTCAACTCCAGCGGCTGCTCGAACTTCAGGTGGGGGAAGGCCACCTCGGTGCGGAAGGGGTTGGGGGGATCGGGAGATCCCTTGACGCGAGAGGTGGTCCACAGGGTTCGTTTGAGGCTGGCATAGGAGTCTCGAAACCCGTTCTCCTTGTTGGACCCTTCCTCTGCGACAGCCAGGGTGGCGCCACCGACCGCCGCCCAAAGCATTCCGGCAAGCACGACTGTTCCACGCATGAGACCCTCGATTTTCGATTTCAGGTTCGACCGCTTCTTCTCCGAATCCAATCCAACCAACGGGAAGATTCTAACCTCCCTACACGGACGGGGCAAGGACGCCGCGGCGGGGAACCGGCCATCGTACGCTGAACTCCCGAACCGCAGGGGCAACCCCTGTGGTTGCCCGGTTGTTCCCGTTCGCCCGGTCATCCCCGCGTTGGGCGTCCACAAGGGGCGCGCCTACTCGGCAAATCCCAGGTCGAAGCGCGAGAAGGTCAGGAAAGCGTAACCGCCGCGCTCCCAGATGACTCCGATGCTCCGGTCAGCCAGCAGGGTGAGGTCGGAATAGGCCGCCTTCTCTTCCGAAATGATCCGTTCGTTTGTGAAGGTCTCTCCTTCGTCATAGCTGAGGCGCAGAACCAGGGTCTGCCGCCCGGGGCCCTTGGGCCCGGTCCAGAGGATCCGGTTTCGGTCGTCAGCGGACGACGCCAGGGAGTAACGCTCGATGGCGGAGGCGATGGGCGGCACCACCTGCCCGGTCTTGGGGGGAGACCAGGTTTCGCCGCCGTCGCTGCTGAGGAAGATCCACCGGGTCGAACCCTCGTCCTGGCGGGCGTCCATCAGGAGGCTGCCGTCTGCCAACTCGACCAGTTGGTTCTCGCTGCTGGCAGAGGAGGCCAACTGGCCCCGAGTCCAGGTCTCGCCGTGGTCGTCGCTGTAAATGGTGAACGCCGTCCAGGCGGTGGGAGTGGTCCTTTCGTCGCCGTCGCCCTTTCCGGTTGTCTGGGAGACCGGAACGATCAGGCGCCCCTTGGAGTTCTGAACGGCGCCACCCGGACCGAAGAAAGTGCTTCCCCAGAGCTCGACGTCGCGGGCGATTGCGGTAAGGTCCATGGGCTCCGACCAGGTGACCCCGTTGTCCTGGCTGTAGCGCGCCCAGGCCTGGGAGTCGTCGGTCCCGACCCTGGCGCTGGAACTGCTGCGGTCCGGCTTGGTGCGGTTGTGGAACAGCCACACCCGCTTGGTAGCCCGATCCACCAGGGTGACCGGGTTGCAGGAGGCCCAGCGCTCCCCGGGGTCGTCCAGCACTATCATCTCCGACCAGTTCTTGCCCCCGTCCGTGCTCCGCTTGCAGACCAGGTCGATGTCGTTGCCGTGCGTCCCGGGATCGTGGCGGTTGTACTTGCGAGCTTCCGTGAACACCAGCAGCGATCCGTCCGGGGCGGTCTCGATAGCGGGAATGCGGTAGGTGTGATAGCCGTCCTGCCCCGAGGTGAAAACATCCACGTGGGTGATCTCCTGCTTGGCCCCGCATCCCTGCAGGAGGGGCCAGAGAGACAGCAATAGCAGTGCCTGGTAACCGTTCATGTCGACCTTTCCTTTTTTGCCTGCCTTTTCGTCGGCCGGCCATCGATGGCGAGCCGATCCTGTCCTGATGGATTGATTTCCGGCAAGGATACAACGTTTTGGCCGGACTGGCGAAGGTCTGTAGGCTTAATGTCGGTAGGCTTCATTGAAACAAAAGAAAAAAAGAAAAAAGAGGAATCCACGAAGGGCCACGAAGAACGACGAAGGGCCACTAAGGCGTTGAGGTTAACCGCGACGGGATGCCAAGGTCGCGAAGGGATGGTCGACTTCTGATTGTTTCACGCCCGAATGATCCGTCCGGCAGGGCGGGGGCCGGACTTTTTTGAAACAAACGAAAAAAAGAGTGATCGACGAAGTGACACGAAGGACAACGAAGGCCACTAAGGCATTGTCAAATCGGGATTTAAGGCGACCATCCAGCCAGTTCGTTTGCGCCGCGCTCCCGGGTGGGCATTCTCCCATGACGCCGCGATACCAACGTCACAATATTGCAGAAGCATTCGGGCACCGCTCGTCATTGAAGGAGCTCCATCCGTATTCGTGCCTATTCGTGTCCATTCGTGGTTCGTTTTCATGAACGATCAGCAGTCAAACCTCGCGGCTGGCATATAATTGAAACCTGTAAACAGCTACCTCCCAGGAAAGGCAGGGACCAGAACTCTGCCTGCAGGAAAGGAAACCCCATGAGCATGGAAAACCAGTCCCTCGGCGCAATCGTCAACCGGCGAGACTTCGTGAAATCCGGCGCGGTCGCCGGACTTGGCCTGGCAGCCGGACATCGGGCCATAGCCCACCAACCCTCCATGGATAGGGTCCGGGTGGGATTCGTGGGCGTGGGCGGCATGGGGACCGGGCATATCCGGAACCTGGTCCGCATCGAGAGTGCCTCAATCACGGCCATCTGCGACCTCCGGGAAGAGCACGCCAGGCGGGCCGCCGCCCTGGTGCAGCAGGCCGGGCAGCCGGCGCCCAGGCTCTATACCGGCGGCGAGCGCGATTTCGAGCGTTTGTGCGCCGAGGAAGACCTGGACCTGGTCTACACCGCAACACCCTGGCGCTGGCATGTCCCGGTCTGTGTTGCCGCCATGAAGAACGGCAAGCATGCCGCCACCGAAGTGCCGGCGGCGGTCACGCTGGAGGAGTGTTGGCAGCTGGTGGAGACCTCGGAGAGTACCGGCAGGCACTGCGTCATGATGGAGAACTGCTGCTACGATCGGGCGGAGCTGATGATCCTGAACATGGTTCGCCAGGGACTGCTGGGAGAGTTGCTCCACGCCGAGTGCGGTTATCTGCACGACCTGCGCGACATCAAGTTCAGCGACGAAGGGGAGGGCCTGTGGCGGCTGGCCCATTCGGTGACGCGTAACGGGGACCTCTATCCGACTCATGGGCTGGGGCCGGTGGCTCAGTGCATGAACATCAACCGCGGCAACCAGTTCGCTCGCCTGGTTTCCATGAGCAGCCCCTCACGGGGACTCAATCTGTTTGCGGAAAAGAAGTTCGGCCCGGGGAGCCCGGAGGCCCGAAAACAGTATGCGCTTGGGGACGTGGTCACCACCCTGATCCAGACTGTCGGGGGACAGACCATCGTGGTGCAACACGATACCGATTCCCCCCGGCCCTACAGCCGGGATATCAACGTGCAGGGGACCCGGGGCCTGGTCCGAAAGTATCCCGAGGAGAAGATCTACATCGAGGGACGCTCCCCGGAGCACCAGTGGGAACCGCTTTCCAACTATGGCCCGGAGTTTGAGCACCCCTTGTGGAAGGCTATGCAAGAACAGTCCAGCGGAGCCGGCCACGGAGGCATGGACTATATCGAGGACTACCGTCTGATCCAGTGCCTGCGCCGGGGCACGCCGCTCGACATGGACGTGTACGACGCCGCGGCCTGGAGCGCCGTATCCCCCCTGAGCGAGCGCTCCATCGCCAGCCGGAACCAACCGGTCCATTTTCCCGATTTCACCCGCGGCGCCTGGAAGAAGAGACAGCCCCTGGGCATCGTCACCGCCTGAGGGGGCAGAGCCAGGCACCCCTCCGCCTCCCCTGGTTTCTTGGAAAGACAAGACTCACCATATTGCAATTGCCGTTGAAAGGAAGTATCCTGTCCTTGTTTCCTTACCCTCACTGCGAAGCGTGTACCATGCTTGCCAAGCTGACGTCCAAGAACCAGTTGACCCTGCCCAAAGCCGTGGTCGCCGACTTCCAAGGCTCCGAGTATTTCGATGTAACCAAGGAGAATGGCCGCATCGTGCTGACGCCCGTGCGGCTGAACCGTGCCGATGCAGTGCGCGCCAAGTTGGCTGAACTCGGCATGTCCGAGGTCGATGTGGCCGAGGCCGTGGCATGGGCTCGTCGGGCGCCATGACCGGGCTGCGCCTGGTGCTCGACACCAATGTGCTGCTGTCGGCCCTGCTGTTCCCCGCCGGATCGTTGTCCTGGTTGCGCCATGCCTGGCAGTCGGAAGCCATACTCCCACTGGCAAGCCGTGATACGACGGTGGAACTGCTCCGAGTTCTGCACTATCCGAAGTTCTGCCTGACCGGCAACGAGCGAGGAGACCTGCTGTCGGATTATTTGCCCTGGTGCGAGACGGTCATCGTGTCGAAGCCTCCGGCCGTGCCGGAATGCCGCGATCCTTCCGACAGGCCTTTCCTCGAACTTGCGCTGGCGGGGCAAGCCGATGCCTTGGTGACCGGCGACGGCGATCTGCTTGCCCTGGCATCGGTGTTTTCGGTTCCGATCCTCACCCCGAATGCCATAAGAGATCGCTTGTGGAAAGGATGAAAGCTCGACTTATTGGAAAACGTCCCCCGCTTTCCCCCTATTGCCGCTCGAGACGCCAGAAGACGCCGGTGACGGTTGCCGTGCCGGCAGCGATGCTCCCGTGGAGATAGGGGGTCAGGAACCGGTCCCGGGACAGTTCCAGGGTGGGGGCGGTAAAGGAGTGTCCGGGAGGCTTGGGAACCAGCTCGAAGCGAGTGGATTGATTCATCTGCGACGTCCCTGACGGGGTCCGGTCCGCCCAGGTCTTCCCTCCGTCCAGGCTGATCCGTGCGAATAGTGCCCCGTAACGCGGACTCCAGTTGCCGGCCTGGTGGGTCACCACCACCACGTTGTTGCCGGTCCAAAGAATGGTCCCCCGGTGCTCGTAGTAGCCGGTGAGGCTGCCGGGCACCTCCTGGAAGGTGCGGCCGCGGTCGTGGGACTCCAGAAGGAGGCCGTTCTTGTAGATGGAGGGCTCAGGGGAAGGCACCTCGGCAGGACATCCCGTTTTCTCCAGTGTGCTTTTTCGATCCTCTCCGGCCAGCAGCGGCCGCTGGATGCGGGTCATGGCCAGCAGATGGTCGGGGTCGAAGGGGTCGGCTGCCAGACCGACTTCACAGACGAAGGGATGCATCAGGGTCGGGTCTCCCCAACTGGCCCCGCCGTCGGTGCTGCGAATCAGAAACAGGCCGCCGATGTCCGCGTCAGGCCGGACCAGGCCATCCTGCATGAGGTCGGGGTCCCGATAGTACCAGGGCAGATAGCGGGCGCCCACGCCCAGCGTCAAGGTGCCGTCGGGACTTTCCAGGAAGGTGTTGTAGTCGTCTCCCACCCAGTTGTAGGGCTGCTTTGAAGACGGGGCCAGAGCGGCACCGTCCACCGGGGCGGCCGTCCAGCTCCGGCCCCGGTCCCCCGACCAGGAAACCGAAACCGCATCCTGAGCCGTCTGACCGGCCAGCCACAGCCGGCCGTCTCGGGTGACTCCCAGAGCGAAGGCATTCTCCGCCTCGATCGCCTCCCAGGTCCGGCCGTTGTCGGTACTCCTGACCAAGCCGCGGGTCTGGGTATTGACAAAGATCGTCCCGTCGGGGTGCCGGACGATTCCCAGCATCCCCCGCCCCTGCCCGCTTCCAGGAGGAACGATTTCCACCTCCCCCTCGATCTCGACGCGGACCCGATGGTCCTCGGCCCGAGGGCCGCAGCCTGCACCAGCGGCGCACAGGACCGCGAACAGCGCAGTAAGAACCACGCTTTCCACGGATTCGGGAATTAACCGAAACATGATCGCTCCGCTTGTTTTCGACCCCCGAGGAATGACCTGCCTTGGTTGGCCCCCGTATTTCAGGCCGGTCCGCCCCCCGCTCCGGGGATCATGCAGAGGAGGAACAGTCGACCGCCAATAAGGACGAACCACGAATGAACACGAATAAGCACGAATGCGGATGGAGCTCCTTCAATGACGAGCGGCACCCGAATGCTGCAGCAATTTTGTGACGTTGGTGCGACGACGTCATGGGAGGAAGCCCCCCCGGGAGCGCGGGCGTCCCGCCCGCACGAATCCTGGCACAGCCTCGGCGATCTTCTCCACCCGGATCGACCGGACCCGACGCCATGGCTCTCATTCGGCCGGGCCGAACCCAAACGAATAGAGCCGGGCCTGCTGCAGGGTGAACCTCAATCGAATGACCTGTCCCTGCAGGCGCCCGAGGCTTTCACGTCCGTTCCAATGCACCACCTGGCGGGTCCGATCGAAGCGCTCCATCAGGCAATCGGCCTTGCCGTAGCCCTTCAGGGGAAGGCCGTTGCTGCCGAGGATCTCCACCTGGACCCGTCCTCGAGGGGCGGCGGCGTTGATGGTCAGGCGTTTCCCTTCGAAGGTGAAAGGCTTGGTAGTGAGGCTTCCCTCGGTCGTTCCGGCTTGGAGTGACATGAATCCGTCCATCCTGAGCTTGGCCAGACCGATGCCGTTGGCCACGCGAGACACTCCGGTCGGGAGCCTGTGGTTGTGGTCCACCCCGAAGCCGGTGTAGTAGATCCAGATCTCGTCTCCCACCAGCAGCGGCGCCTGCAGGGGATAGATGCTGCCCCAGTCGAAGTCTCCCGGCCTTTGGGAGAGCGGCAGGAACACCTGGCGGTCGCCGGGCCGCAGCCAGTGCCTGCCGTCCAGGCTGTAGGTGAGCTGCACCGCTCCCCGGCAATACTCGGGGTCGTAGCTGAAGACCGTCATCAGGCCCAGGCGCAGGCCGTCGTAGGCCAGGACCTCCATGTTGTAGAACTGGTCCCGATTGAGGGGGTCTTGGGCGTCCGCTCCCAGGATGGGGCGGTAGTCGGTCCAGTGGATGAAATCCCGGCTGAGCGCCTGGCCCACTCGACGCAGGCTGTGATTGCGGGGATGGCGCTCGCGCCGCGGGTCCCAAAGCTGCCGCCAGGTCTCGACCGCCTCCGGGTCGGTGGCCAGGCGGGGCCGCACCTCCGCGATGCGTCCGGTGCGGTCCCGCACGATGGCCACGTACTTGCCGAGCAGCCCGTCCCAATAGGACACCATGTGGCTGTCGTGGCCGGGTGGAACGAACAGCACCGGATTCCCCTGGCTGTAGGGGGTCCAGTTCAAGCCGTCGGCCGAGTGAGAGGCGTAGACCTTGTATCCCTGCCACATGTGCAGCATCTTGTACCGCCGGTCGGGATCGGGCTCCCTTTCGTCGAGGAAAACCCCGCTCGTCACCCCACTGTGGGGCATCACGATGTTGTTGTCCTTGCTGCCGCCCGATTCCACCCTTCCCAGCGGGGGCTTCTGCCAGTGGATACCGTCCCGGCTGGTGGCGTAGCAGAGCCGGGCCAGTTCGTCCCCTCCCTCTCCGGGATGCAGGCTGTACCAGATCTTGAACAGGCCCTCCCGCTGGTCGTAGAGGACGCTGGAAAACCCGATGAACATGCCGGCATCCCAGGCGGTGCTCTCCTTGGGAATTCGAGACAGCAGGGGGTTGCCGGAGACCTTTTCCGGTTGATGCAAAACGCGGGAAAGCCCGGTCATCGATTGGGTGAGGGTGTCGTTGAGGAAGAGTTGCCGCCGGTTGCCCAGGGCCGGCGCCTCTTCGGGGGCGGTGCCGGGCGTTGGGGAACACGCTGGAAACAGGCTGGAGGCCAGAAAGAGCAGGGCCGTACCGAGGGTCCACGGCTGCTTGAGCGTCACGGGGTCACCCGTTTCCCTGTCCGGGGCCCTTTCGCCGCTGACCCCTGAGACTCCTGACCGAGAAGAGGATAAGGGTGATTGACAGCACCAGGCCGATCGCTATCCCGGAAAGGAGACCGTTGCCGAGCAGGAGATCGCTCCAGAGCTCTCCGTTGTGCAGGCCCACCAGCCACTCCTTGGTCTGTTCGGAGTACCAGCCCTCACTTTCGTTGTGTGGGCGGAAGTAGAGAATCAGTCCGCTGAGCGCGGTCAGGCAGAAATGGATCGCAGTGAAGCGGTAGAACCAGATTTTCATCCCAGTCAGGTTCCTGCTGGCTCAGTCCCCGGCGGATTGGATTTAAGGTGAGGCAATTCAGCTCGAAGGCAAGCTCAGCAGTTCCTCGGGGACATCCAGGTCGACTCCGCCCTCCGGGGCCGGCAGTCGCAGCGCCCAGAGCACGGCCTGGACCGCCAGCCGGCGGTAGGGCTCCAGTCGCCAGTTCCTGTGGAAGTGCAAGCCGCTGAAGCCGAACGAGCGCCCCCCGTCGCCGCGTTCCCAGGCCCAGGCAACGGTCTCCCGCTGCTCCTCGATGTCCGCCTGCACCAGCGGGAAGATGCTCGAGGTGGGCTGCACGAACTTGAGTCGGTAGTAGAACTCGTCGTGCACGGCAAAGTCGGAAATGCCGTGGGTGACCGGGTGGTTGGGCGCCGGGATCCTGGCCGTCACCTCCAGTGTGTCGTGCTTGCGGTCCGGTCCGCCATGGCAGCCGCCGAACAGCTTGACGAAAGCGGCGATGTTCTTTGCCTCGACCGTGCCCATGCCCCAATGAAGCACTACCATTGCCCCGCCTTTGCGGGCGAATCGCTGCATGGCCGCCAGACGGTCGGGGTCGTTGCTCAGCCACTTGGCCCCCTCCGAGACGAAGAGCACCAGGCCGTCGGCCGAATCCAGCAAGGCAGGACCTTCGCTCCAGGGCTCGTCGGCCGCGACCACTTCCGCCTCCAGGTCCGGAAACTGCTTCAGGCAGTGATCCAGGATCCGCACCCCCGGCAGGAACTCGTGGGTCCCGGGGGGATGGCCGTCAGGCCCCTGGCCGATCAGCAGCAGGCGGGTCTTATCGGGAGTAGCCGGCTCCTCGGGGCCACAGCCGGCAGACGCGACCACTGCCAGCAGCACCGCCAGCAAGCAGAGGTGAATTCTTGAATGACGCATGGCCTCGATCCTCAGCGAAACCGGAAGAGCCGTACCCGATTCGCACCCGCCCGGACCGGGAAAGCTCCCCGGCAACGGAACCCTTCACCAGGCTTTAGAAGTTGTAGTTGTCGATATTGTCGGCGTCGAAATTGAGCGGCGGGCCCAGCAGGACTTCCCCCTCCCGCACCTCCACCCCCTTGAGCCTGCCGAAGTCGTAGCGTCCCGGAGGCAGCGTCCCCTGCTTGAGCCGGTGAGCCACCCGAATGGTCAGATAACCCAGATCGACCGGATCCCAGAGGCAGAACTTCCGGACGGTGCCGTCCTTGACAAATTCCCGCATCTGCTCGGGCATGCCCAGCCCTGTCACCTCGATCTGCCCCACCTTGTTGGCATCGCGCACGGCCTTGGCCACGGCGGGAAAGGAGACGGAAGTGATGCCCCAGATGCCTTTCAGATTCGGGTAGGCGCTGAGGGCTTCGGCCGTCTGCTCCTGGCATTTCTGCTGGTCCTCCCCGGGGGTCAGATGCTGGAGCAGATGCATCTCGGGATATTTCTCTCGAATCCGCTCTCGCATGTACTTCATCCAGGTGTTCTGGTTGGAGGCCGTGGGAGTGCCGCTGACGATGAGGTAGTCGCCCGGCAGAGAGGCGCCCTGAGCCCGCACCCCTTCGGCCATCAGATCCACCAGGGTATGGCCGATGGCCCGATTGGGGGCCTGGTTCACGAAGACGGACCGCCGCGAGAGCTCGGGATTGGCATCGGTGTCCCAGGTGAGGACCAGGGCTCCTCTCTCCCCGGCGCTGCGCAGCGTCCGGGAGATGGCCTCGGGGTCGTTGGGGGCCACCGCGATCACGTCGAACCCCTGGGCCATCCACCCGTCGATCATCTTGATCTGGTCCTCGGTCCGGGCATCGGTGGGGCCGTCGTAGACAAGCTCGACATTCAGCTCCCGGGCCGCTTCCCGGGCGCCCCGCTCGGTCGCTTCGAAATAGCCGATCCCCACCAGCTTGGGGATCATGGCGATCCGCAGGGTTGCATCCCGATCGGGTCCGGCGCACTGGAGGCCCAGGGCGGCCAGCAGGACGGCTAACACAAAGCGCCCGGATCTCCTGCCACCGATGATGGTTCCGCGCTTCATTGCCCCCCCTCCCGCCGGCCCCGTAATAACAGCGAGTTAGCTTTCCTTCTGGCTCTTTTGGTTCCAGACGGCAACCAGGATGAGCAGGATGCCGATGACGATCAGCCGGGATTCGGCAGTCAACCAGGACAGCCTGGAGCTGAGGAACTGAAGGCCCACGTCCAGATGGGAGATGACGGCCAGTCCCAGCAACGAGCGGGGCACGCTGCCGCGGCCGCCGGTGATCAGAGTGCCTCCCACCACCACGCAGGCAATCACCTGCAGCTCGGTTCCGATGTGGGCGTCCGGGATGGACGCGTCGTGCCGCATGGCTCCCAGAATGGCTACCGAGGCGGCAACCAGACCGTTGATAGTATACAGAACACCGTCGACTTTGTTGACGGGAACGGCGGCAAAGCGCGCAGCCTGGCGGTTGTCACCCACGGCGTAGCACCAGCGCCCGAAGCGAGTGTGGTGCACCAGCAGAACCATGCCCAGGAAAACCAGCCCGGCCAGCCAGAACTGGCTCGGCACCCCCAGGAGCCGGCCCAAATCCAGGAAGGACTGGGGAAAGCCGACGATGCGGTCGCCGCCGGCGACGGTGATGGCCAGTCCACGATAGAGAGCCATGGTGGCCAGGGTCGCCACCAGGGGAGAGAGGCCGGCCACCACCAGCAGGCCGTTCAATCCCCCGGCCAGAGCACCGGCCAGCAGGGCGCCCCCGGCTGCGGCTTCAATGGGCCAACCCCAATCCTGCCACAGGATGGCTTGAACCATGCCGGTGAGGGCCACCATGGACCCCACCGAGAGGTCGATGCCACCGGTGAGGATGATGGCCGTCATGACGAAGGCCAGGATTCCCACTTCGATCCATGGAACCCAGACCTCCACCAGCAGTTCCGGCCGCCGGACCTGGGAGAAGACCAGCATCAGGGCCAGGGCCAGCAGACCCCAGGGAAGCAGGCCGAACAACCGGCGGTTGGAGCGCTCGCCCGGCGGGGCGGGCGCGGCTGCCGTGCTTTCCTGTCTTGGTCGGCTCATCGCTTCCACCCTCGCCAGGCCAGATCCAGCAGCAGAGCCGCCAGGATCAGGCTGCCCACCACCAGGTCGGTCTGTTGATCCGAGATTCCCCACCGCACCAGGGCGCTGTTGACCAGCCGCAGAAGGAGAGCCCCCAGCACCACGCCCAGCACCGTACCCCGGCCGCCGGTGATGCCCACGCCGCCGATGACGGCCACGGCGATGGCGCTCAGTTCCCAGCCGGCTCCCAGGCGGGCTTGCATCTGTTGGCCCATGGAGAGCTGGAGGACTCCCGCCAGTCCGGCCAGCAGCCCGCCCAGGCCGAAGGTGACCGGCCAGAGACGTGCCCTGGAAAGACCCAGCAGCTCGGCGGCTCGGGGAGCCGAGCCCAACGCGTAGACATGACGGCCGCTGCGGGTGTGCGCCATCCAGAGATAAACCAGTAGAACCACCAGGGCAGCCACCGCCACCGCGCCGCGGAAACCGGTTGCCGGATCGATGGCCAGCCGTCCGAACTCGGGCGGCAGTCCGGTCATGGGCTTCCCTCCCAGCATGGCGATCACCAGTCCGCGGTAGATGGTCAGGGTCCCCAGGGTCACCACAATCGGATGAAGTCCTCCCAGCAGCGACAGAACCGCGTTCAGAGCCCCTGCCGCGGTTCCCGCCAGAAGTCCGGCCAGGATTGCGACGGGAATCAGAAGCTCGGGCGAATAGGGCAGCTTCAGCACCATGGCGGTGGAGGTCGCCGACAGGGCCACCATCGAGCCGATGGAAATGTCGATTCCCCGGCCCACGATAACCGAGGCGGCCGCCAGGCCCAGAATGGCCCAGAGGGAAGCGTGGGTCAGCAGGTTCAACAGGCTGAACCCCTCGGTGGAAACCGTCAGCCACAGACCCAGCCCGGCCACGCACAGCAGCAGAGCCAGCTCGTTGAAGGACCGTCCCTGAAACCGGGAGGCGCTGGACCGGAGCCGGCCGGCGTACGCTTCTTCGGAGCCCTGCCGGGGCAGGGCCGCGGCTGCAATGCGGGCAGGGCCGGCCTGGCCGGGGTCGAACTCCCCGGCGATCTCCCCCTCGCGAAAGACCACCACCCGGTCGGAGTGTTCCATAACCTCGGGCAGTTCCGAAGAGATCAGGAGGATGGCGCAACCCTCGCGGGCCAGGTGGCGCAGGTGCCGGTGGATCTCGGCCTTGGCGCCCACGTCCACGCCGCGGGTGGGCTCGTCCAGGATGAGTACCCTGGGTTGGGCCAGCAGCCAGCGCCCCAGGACCACTTTCTGCTGGTTGCCGCCCGACAGTTGTTGGACCGGCTGTTCGGTGGATCGGTATCGCACCTCCAGCCGGCCGGCGACCTGGCGGGTCGCCTGCTGTTCCCGGGTCCTGCTGGCCAGGAGGCCCCGGGTCCAGCGGCGCAGCGTCGAGAGCACCGCGTTGGAGCGGACGGGCAGACCCAGGCAGAGTCCCTGGCTCAGGCGATCCTCGGGAACATAGGCGATTCCGGCGTTGAGAGCCTCCCGAGGCCGGCCGATTTCGCACTGGTTGCCGTCTATTCGGACCAGTCCCTCGGCGGGCCTCAGACCGAACACCGCCCGGGCAAACTCGCTGCGTCCGGCGCCCACCAGCCCATAAATTCCCACGATTTCACCCGATCCGGCCTCGAGATCGAGCTGGCGAAAGCGGCCGCCCCCGTCGGTGAACCCGCTGACCTGGAAGCGAAGGGGCGCTTCCCGGGCGATGGGGGCGCTTGCCCGGATGGAGGGAGCCGCCTCCAGAGTCGAGGCCGGGCGTCCCACCATGGCCTCGATGGTCTCCTCGGGACCCACGGACTGCCTGGACCGGGTCCACACCTTGAGGCCGTCCCGCAATACCGTAATGCGATCGGCCAGGCGAAAGATCTCTTCCTGGCGATGGGAGATATAGAGGATGCCGGCGCCGTCCGCCTTCAGGCGAGCGATCTGCTGGAACAGCCAGCGGGCCTCCTCCCCGCTCAAGGCGCTGGTGGGCTCGTCCAGCACCACCACCCTGGCGTTCTGCAGGATGGCCGCCGCCACCTGGATCATCTGGCGGTGAGCCACGCTGAGCCGGGAGGCGGGCTGGCGGACGTCGATAGTCTCTCCGATCTGCCGAACCGTCTCCCGGGCCTGGCGGTGCACCCGGTTCCAATCCACCAATCCCGTGCGCTGCATGGGGAGCCCGGCGGCCAGCGCCATGTTCTCCGCAACCGAAAGGGTGGGGAATAGCTCCACTTCCTGGTGGACCGTGACCATTCCCTGGGCGCGGGCGGCGACCGGCGTGGGCCAACGCACCTCGCGGCCCTGGAAGAACAGCTCTCCGGAGTCGGGAGCCAACGCTCCACAGATGATCTTGATCAGGGTGCTCTTGCCGGCGCCGTTCTCGCCTACCAGGGCATGGACTTCGCCCGGATGGAGATCCAGGGACACCCCACCGAGGGCCACGACCCCCGGAAAGGTCCGCCGGACATTCACCACCTGCAGGATGGGACGGTTGTCGTTCACATTCATAGACGTCCGCCGGTTTCCCCTCGAAAGATCCTCAGGGGAGGTCAGGTCCCGGCTTGCCTGTGTCCACTCTCCACTCCCCACTAACAACTGCCTCACCGAAAAACGTCGCCCATCGACTGGCCGGCGTAACCGGTCATCTCCAGGTATCCCCGGCCTGAAACCGGATCGGTCCCCCGGGTGCCCGTCACCACCACCGCTCCCTCCCAGTAGGTCACTCCGGTGGACCACCGGGTACGCAGCTCCTGGTCCGGTTGGGCGGCGGTCACCGTCAGGCTCAGTCCCCGGCGGGGAAGGCTCAGGCGCCATTGGATGGGGTAACGGGCTCCGCTGTGAGGCGACCGCCAGGTCCGCACCGGTTCCAGACTGAAGTCGGACCTGCCCAGGCCTTGTCGTTTTCCGGAGGCGTCCAACAGCGTACCGCTGGAATTGGGATCGCGCCGTCCGTCGGACCGGCGCAGTTGGAACACCATCAGATCCTGGCCACCGTCCAACTGGAGGGCGAACCAGTCCCAACCGATCTGTTCCTGTTCCAGGAAGCTGGTGCCGAATTCATGGTCCATCCAGCTCGAGCCGGCGACTTCGAATTCCCGGCCGTCAACCCGGATGCTGCCTCGGGTGGGCATGCGCGTCAGAGAATAGTAGTGAGAGGCATTTCCCTCCTGCGACCCTTTCTGGCTGAGTCCGGCCCGGCCGTGCAGGAGGGGTTGCCGGCCGGGCTCCAGTACCAGGTCGATTCCGAAATCCCCGTCCCGAGCCCGGAGCCGGTGGCGGCCGTCGCTGTCGAGCCCGGCTTCCCAGCTCTGGTTCCAGACGCGGTAGGTTTCGGTAGAGGCTCCGGCCCATCCCGGTCCGGCGCGGTTCAACCGTTCGGCAAAGTGGAAACGGCCGGTCTCGAGGTCGCTCAGCGCCAGGTGGGCCATGAAAAGGTCGCGGACCGCCCAGCGGGAGGGGTTTTCCGGACGGGTTCGGACCCCGGCCCGAAAGAAGGTGAGTTGGAAGCCGAACCGCCGCGAGCTGCTGTCCGCCAGGTTCCCGGTGTAGTACCACCACTCGATCCGGTACTCGGGGTGGCTGGCGTGGTCACGGGGAAACTGCAGGCGGTATCCAAGATTGGCCTGCCGCCAGGTTTGGGACCAGCCTATGGTTGCCAGCAGGCAGGGAACCAGCAGCGCCGCCGGCAGGAGCCGCGGCCGGCAACGCGGCCAGACCGGAAGTTTCGCTCGGCGACGGAGTTCCTTACCGGGACCTCGACTCGGCCCGAACCGCTCACCTGGACGCCGGCGCAGCATGAACACGATTTCCCTTCCTTGACTCTCAGGCTTCCCGAGACGGCGGCACCCGTCCGGCCCGGTAGGCGGGATAGATGCCCGAGAGGGCCGTGGCCAGCAGGATCAGAAGCGATGACTGCAGCAGGAAGCCCGCGGGCAGGTGATACTGGATGGTCCAGCCGAAACTCTGGACGTTGATCACAAAAATGAGAATCAGAGAGAGCAGAATCCCGGCCGCCACTCCCAGGCCCTGGCTTATCGCACCCAACAGCGCTGCCTCGATGACCACCATCTTCCGGATTTGCCGCTGTTCCGCTCCGGTCCAGCGCAGCAACGCCAATTCCGGTTTGCGATCCAGGATCAGGGTGATAAGGGTGGCGGCCACGCCGAGAATGGCCACGGCCACGGCGATGATCTCCAGAGCATAGGTAATCGTAAAGGTATTGTCGAAAATTCTAAGGACTTCCCTTTTCAGAGAAGCGTTGGTATGCACGAAAACACGTGATTGGGGCGGGAGTCCCGCAAGGATTCCCGAGCGGACCCGTTCCGGGTCGAGTCCTTCCTTCAGATAGACCGCCAGGCTGCGGGGAGGCTGGTCTCCGTAATATTTCCGGAAGGTGCTGCGGTCCAGAACCACAATGCCCTGATCGCTCGAGTAGTCGTAATAGACGGCGGCGACCCGAAAGGCACGCTGCCCCCGGGGCGTGTTGAGCACCACTGCGTCCCCCACCGTCTTCCGGTGCCGGAGCGCGAAACTCTCCGAAACCACCGCCGCATCCTGTCCGATGGCTGCTCTCACGGCCGATCTCCCATCCCGTGGGGCTTTGAACAGCAGTCCCGCGCGATCCAACTGGACCGCGAAGTCGCCTGATCCCAGGAGCGCTTGGCGGCCCTGGTAGTCGACGGTGAAGCTGGTGAAGCTGTCGACGGCGGCCACCCCGGGGTTTGCAGCCACCTGCCGCACCACCTCGGGAGAAACGCTCGACTTCGAATAGATGTTGGAACGGGTGGCCGGCGCCAGATAGAGGTCGGCCTGCAGCGTCTGCTGCACCCAGTACTGAACCGTCTCCCGGAAGCTGCCGATCATGACGGCAATGGCCGTGAGCATGGAAAGGCTCACCGCCAGGGCCGCCACCGAGATCGATATGCGGGAAATGGATCCGCTGAGATTGGCGTTGGCCAGCAGTGCCTCCACCCCCGTCCATCGCCTGGTGAGCCGGGAGCCGGCCCGCCCCGAGACATGCAGCACCGCCGGAACCAGAAAAGCCACCGCGAAGACGGTGGCCAGGCAGGCCGCGTAGCCGAAGAGGGGGATGCCTTCGACCGAATCCAGGCAGGCGAACCCCACGGCCAGGACCGCCAGGATCGGGGGAAGCCAGCGTTGCCTCCAACTCAGGCGGTAACGGCTTTCGAGCCGGTCGAAGCCACGGACCGCTTCCGTAGGCGCCACCCTTGAAGCCTCCAGGGCGGGAACCAGTGCCGCCAGCAAGGCCAGGGGGATGCCCACCGCAAACGCCAGGACCAGATGTTCCACGCCTACAGGCACCGGTTCGGCGGCCGATCTGATGTAGAGCCGATCCAGGGTTGAGCTTGTCAGACTCAGGGCGCCGCGGGCCAGCCCGCCTCCCAGCAGGATGCCGAGAGCACACCCCAGGGTCGCCAGCAGGCCGGCTTCCGCCAGGAACAAACCCGCTACCTGCCGCCGCGAGCCGCCCACGGCCCGCAGGATCCCGACTTCCCGGCGCCGGGTGATGACCGAGAGCGACACCGTGTTGTAGATGAGAAACAGGCCGACCAGCAGGGCTATGTGGGAAAGGGCGGTCAGGTTGAAGTGGAAGGCCTCCAGCATCTTCTCCACTTGCCGCCCGCGCCGGGAGGGTCGTTGAACGGTCAGATCCGCGGGCAGCCGGGCGGCGATGGCGGCTTCGGCCTGATCGATAGAGAACTCTGGATTCAATCGCAGGTCGACGCGGTCGATCCGACCCAGGCGCCCCAGAAGCCACTGGGCGGCCGCGATGTCCATCAGGGCAAAGGTCCCGTTCAGGGCCCGGGCCGGCCCCTTGTCCAGAAGCAGTCCGCGCACCGTCAGGGTTTCCCGCCGATCCCCGACGTCGAGGTCGAGGCTGGAGTCCGGGTCCAGGCCGTGGCGGCGGGCCAACTTCTGTGTCAGCAGGATGGCGTTGGGGTCGCTGAGCAGTTGCAAAAACTCGCGGGGGCCGGGGGATTGCGACTGGCCGGCGAACCGCACCAGCCGGTAGTCGCGAAAACTCTCGTCCCTGAGAATGTCGACCCCCAGAATTCTTAGCCACTCCCTGTCGCCTGAGGGGAATTGTGCCCGGGCTTCGCCTTCGATGATGGGGCTGATCTGTCCGAACTGCTCCAGCCAGTCCAGTTCCAGCAGCCGCTCTTCCCTCAGACCGGGGCCTGCCCCCACAATCTCCAGAGAAGTCTTGCCGGCCACCATTTCCAGAGCCGTCTCGAAGCTCCGGACCGAGCTCTGATTGGCCATCTGAACCGCCAAAACCACGGCAATGCCCAGGGCGACACCCAACACCGTGGCCAGGGAGCGCACCTTTTCCTCTCGCAGTCGGCGCAGGATGAATGTCCGGAAAAGGAACATTAGGGGCTTCGGCTGAGGAGAGCGGCGGAGTGCGGGCGGGGGGCTCATCCCCTTTCATCGTGGGCATCGGTTCGGACGATGGGCCGCCGTGACCGCAGTTCGGACTCGATCCTGCCATCCACCATGTGCAACACTCGCTGGCCTGCAGCCGCCATCTCGGCGGAGTGGGTGGCCAGCAGCACCGAGATTCCCAGGGACTGGTTCAGCTCTTGCAGGAGTTTCAGCACGCCGGCGCCGTTGGCGGAATCCAGGTTCCCGGTAGGCTCGTCCGCCAGAAGCAGCAAGGGCTGGTGGCACACCGCCCGGGCGATGCCGACCCGCTGCATCTCTCCTCCCGAGAGCTGCTGGGGGTAGTGGCCCAGGCGATGACCCAGGCCGACGCGTTCGAGCAGACCGGTGGCTTTGTGTCTGGCGACGTCCGGGGACACCCCCTCCAGCATGAGGGGCAGCGCCGTGTTTTCCACGGCGGTGAGGGTGGGCAGTAGATTGAAGGTTTGAAAGACAAATCCGATCTGCCGGCGGCGGATCCGGGTCAGGCTGCCGTCGTCCAGGCTCCCGAGGTCGCAACCGTCCAGCCAAATGCGTCCCCGGGTGGGATAATCCATGCCCCCGCAAAGATGAAGCAGGGTAGACTTGCCGCATCCCGAGGGTCCCGTCAGGGCCACGAACTCTCCTTTTTCCAGGGACAGGTCTACCTCCCTCACGGCCACTACGGGAGCTTCTCCATGGGTGTAGGTCTTGCCGATGCCCTCGGCCCTGAGTAATGACACACGCTCCTCCGGGTTCACTGAGTTTGTATCATGATTGCCGCCACCGGCGGCAGCGGTCCTTTCCAGTCCTACGAGTCCTGCCCTGCGGGACTCCCCATTGAACACGCTAATTCGGGAATTTTCTTTCTTGGCACAGAAATTTCCCTTTGAGGGACTACCGACCAACGTCAAGAATGAGCAGAGCCATTCTGGAGCCGCTTTTCGTTGAAGGAGGGCAAGCCTTCTTCGTGGCCCTTCGTTGTCCTTCGTGTCCCTTCGTGGATAACTCTAGTTTTGGTCCTTCGTGGACAATCCTCTGCATCGTTCATGCTTCGACGCGAGCTGAAATTCTACTGGATCGCCCTGTCGTCGGACTTCGCCTACATGTTGTTCGTCTTCACGGTGACTCGGTTGATGGCGGAAAATCAGGCCAGCCTGATGTCTCTGGGAATCCTGGGGGCCGTCTCCTCGCTTGGCTTCGGCCTGGGGGCTCCGATCGGAGGCTGGGCGTCCGACGTCTGGGGAGGGCGCCGCGTCATCGCCGTCGGCGCCGCCGCCCAGGCATTGGTCCTGCTGGCGTGCATCCTATGGCATTCCGACCATCAATGGTTCTACCTGTATGCGCCGATTTCAGGAGCCTCGGTCGGGGTGATGCTTCCCCCGGTCATCGCCTGGTTGACCCGGGGAGGACTGGAGCAGCTTGGCCCCAGGCTGCAGGGCCGGCGGCTCTTCCGGTTCTGTCTGTCCTGGAACCTGGGAATGATCGCGGGGCAGGCCGCAGGAGGCTGGCTCTATCCGTCCGGTCCCACCCTGCCCCTGCTGGTGGGGGTGGTGCTGATGCTGGGCGTGCTGGTTCGGACCGGTTTCCCGATCGCTGCTCCCACTCCCGCCGCCTTGCCACCCTCCGAGCGGGAGGTGACCGCGGTTCCCGAGTCAGCCCGCACCTTCGTCTACCTGGGCTGGCTGGCCAACGTGGCCAGCGCCATGGGGGTGAGCGTCATCATCCACCTCTTTCCCCATCTGGCCACCGAACTGGAGATCGGTGCTCCCATCCACGGCCTGATGGTGGCCACCAACCGGTCGGTGATCATCATCACCTATTCGTTGATGTTCTGGTTGACTTTCTGGCGTTACCGTTTTTCCGCCGCCCTGCTGGCGCAACTGTGCGCCCTGGCCGGACTGACGCTGCTGACTTACAGTCGAACCGTCTCGTTTCTGACCCTGGGCCTGATCCTGTTTGCGCTGCTGTCGGGCTACAATTACTTTTCCAGCATTTTCTACAGCACCACCACCTTCGACCGGCAGCGGCAGGGACTGTTCAGCGGAATGCACGAAGCCAGCCTGGCGGTGGGCTTCGCCGCGGGCTCCCTGGGCGGGGGTCTGGTGAGCCTGTGGCTGGGGCCCAGGGCCCCTTACCAGACAGTGGCCCTGGTGGTGGTGTTGACGACAGCGGTCCAGTCCTGGGTCCATTGGAAGGGGAGGAGAGGCCATACTTTCTGACACTACGTCATTTTCGCCTTGAATATCGTAGCAACCAGTTGCTACCTTGTGGTGTATGAGATCAGTCGGAATCAAAATGCTGAACAACCGCCTGAGCGAGTACGTGCGCCTGGCAGCTTCGGGAGAAACCGTTCTGGTGACAGACCGAGACCGGGTCGTCGCGGAGATCGGTCCTCCGAAATCAACCAGGAGCCCGGTTCTTGCCGACGCGCTGCTGGCCGAGGCGGTGCGCAAGGGATGGTTGACGCCACCCCTGCTGCCGGTTGTCGGGGAGCCTCAGACACCGGGGCCGGTGGCGCCACTCCGCGACCTTCTCTCCGAATTGGAGAGTGATCGAAGCGAACGGTGATCTACCTCGACACCTCGGTTGCACTCGCCCAGCTCCTGGCAGAAGATTGCCGTCCGCCCGCCTCGCTTTGGAGTCAGGCCCTGGTGGCCAGCCGGTTGATGGAGTACGAGGTCTGGACTCGGCTGCACGCGCGCCGGCTTGCCGATTCCCATGGCGAGGCGGCTCGCGGTCTCATCGGACGAGTCGCGTTTCTGGAGCTTTCTCCACCCGTGCTGGCGCGTGCCCGTGAGCCCTTTCCCGGGTCTGTTGCCGTACGCACACTCGATGCCTTGCATCTGGCGTCATGCGACTATTTGCGCAACCAGGGCCAGTCGATCGCACTGGCCAGCTACGACCGACGGATGATCGCTATCGCCCGCGCCATGAACATCTCACTGTTCGACCTGGAAGACTCCTGAACCATGAATTTGCGATCTTACAATAGGGAGCTTCTTGCCTCAGGGGGTCCGCTCCCTCCGAAAGGCAGCCGCCGGCCGGTGGCTTCGGTCGGTCATACACCACCGCCATTGGAGAATCATGTCCGTCCGAATCGGCGTCGACGTCGGGGGAACCTTTACCGACATCGTCTGCTTTGACGAGCAAGCAGGAGACTTCAGGCTGCTGAAGGTCCCCAGCACGCCCGATCGGCCCAGCACGGCCGTCGTCGAGGGAACCCGTCGGGTCCTGAGCCAGTTCGAGGTTCCCGCCGAGTCGGTGGGGTTCTTCATTCACGGCACCACCGTGGCCACCAACACCATCCTGGAGCGCAAGGGGGCCGAGGTGGCCCTGCTGGTCACGGCCGGCTTCCGGGACGTGCCCTACATCATGCGGCAGGACCGGCCCCGCCTCTACGACTACTTCCAGCAACGTCCCCAGCCCCTGATCCCGCGAGAACGCCGCTTCGAAGTCCCGGAGCGCATGCTCTACACCGGACAAGTCAGCCGGCCGCTGCAGGAGGGGCCTACCAGACAACTGCTGCGCCGGCTGAATGGTCTGGAAATCCGGGACATCGCCGTGTGCCTGCTGCACTCCTACGTGAACCCTTCTCACGAAAGGTCGCTCCGGGACTGGATCCGGCAGGAGATCCCGGAAGCCCGGGTCTCGCTCTCTTCGGACATCCTGCCCGAGTTCAAGGAGTTCGAGAGGTTGAGCACCACGGCCGTCAACGCCTACGTGCTGCCCTCGGTAGGCAGCTATCTCCAGCGGCTGGAGGAGGGTCTGGACTCTCTCAAAATTCCCTCGGGACTCCATATCATGCAGTCCAACGGCGGCATCATGACCTCCGAGACCGCCCAGAGCCACTGCGTGCACATGGTGCTGTCAGGCCCGGCCGCCGGAGCCCTGAGCGGCCTGGTCCTGGGACGGAAGGCCGGACTGGACCACATCATTTCCATCGACGTGGGGGGCACCAGCGCCGACGTGGCCGTAGCCCGTGACGGCAACCTTCACTTTGCCGAAGAAAGCGAGATCGCCGGGCAGATCCTCAAGATTCCGGCCATTGAAATCAATACGGTCGGCGCCGGCGGCGGCAGCATCGCCTGGGTCGATTCCGGAGGAGCCCTGCAGGTCGGACCCCAGAGCGCCGGCGCCCATCCGGGACCCGCCTGCTACCGGCGGGGAGGCAGCCGGCCCACCGTTACCGACGCCAACGTGGTCCTGGGACGCTTGAATGCCAGCCATTTGCTGGGGGGCGAGATGGCCATCGATGCGGAACTCTCCGCAAAGGCCATCGGGGAGGGCATTGCCGCTCCCCTGGGCCTGGAGCTGGTGGAGGCGGCCGAAGGGATCATTCGGGTGATCAATGCCGTCATGGCCAAGGCCATTCGGCGGCTCTCGGTGGAGAAGGGCTACGATCCCAGGGAGTTCACCCTGGTCAGCTTCGGGGGCGGAGGCCCCCTGCATGCGGTCGAGCTGGCTGCCGACCTGCAGATCCCCCGAGTGCTGGTGCCGCCGGTTCCCGGGGTCAGTTCCGCCCTGGGCCTGATCACGGCCGACTTTCGCCACGATTACGTGCGCACGGTGCTATGGAAGCAGCAGCAGGCCTCCCTGGACCAATTCAAGGCCCAGTTGGGAGAAATGCAGGCGGCGGCCCTGGCCCAGATGAAAAAGGAAGGTGTTGCCTCGGACCTGGTGGTCTTTGTCGCCGCCTCCGACCTCCGCTATGAAGGGCAGGGGTTCTCCCTTCCTGTTTCCTTCGACCTGGAGGAACTCTCGGGTTGGAACGACCTGGCTCCGCTGATCCGGCGATTCCACCAGCGGCACCAGGAGACCTACGGATACCACGACCGGCAGGCCACCACCGAAGTAGTCAACCTGCGGCTGGCGGCCATCGGACGACTCGCGCCGGCCACCCTGGCTCAACTCCCCCGGAGGCAACCCGATCCGGGCCCGGCCCTGGAGGGAACCAGGAAGATCTACGTGGAAGGCCGATTCACCGACGCCGAGGTCTACCGGCGCTCCGGGTTGGGGTGGGGCTCGGTGGTGACCGGGCCGGCCATCGTGGAGCAACTGGACTCCACCACCCTCATCCTGCCCGGCCAGCGGGCCGAAACCGATGAATTCGGCAATTTGATGATCGCCTGGGAGAACCGCCAATGACCGCCGGAAATCCGAGTTCCCAAGTCAGCACCGACCCCGTCACCCTGCAGGTCATGACCAATGCCATCTACTCGGTGGCGGATGAAATGGTGGCGGCTCTGATTCGGACTTCTTTCTCCACCAATATCAAGGACCGCAGGGACTGCAGCGGGGCCGTCTTCACCCGGGACGGACAACTGGTGGCCCAGGGCGAAGTGGGCACACCCCTCCATCTGGGAGTCATGCTGCCGGCGGTTCAGACCGCCATCGCCGCCGTGCCCCCCGAGACCCTGGAGCCCGAAGACGACATCATCGTCAACACTCCCTACCCCGAAGGCCCCGGCCATCTCAACGATGTCACCCTGGTCTCACCCGTCTTCGACGGCCCTCACCTGGTGGCCTACGTGGCCAACATGTCCCACCACGTGGACGTGGGCGGCTTTGCTCCCGGCAGCATGGCCTTCGGTGTCTGGGAGCACTTTCAGGAGGGCTTGCAGATTCCCCCGCTGAAGCTGGTCAAGCGGGGGCGCATCGATGAGGACCTGGTGCGCCTCATCACCGCCAACCTGCGGACCCCGGTGGAGTTCCGGGGCGATCTGGCGGCCCAGATCGCAGCCAACAACGTGGGCGAGGAGCGGCTCCAGGGCCTCATGCGAAAGTACGGCCGGGAGACAGTGCTCCACTACATGAACGAGATCATGGATTATTCGGAGCGGCGGCTTTCGGCGGCCATCGGGCAACTGCCCCAGGGTTCCTTTTCCTCGCAGGACTATCTGGAAGGGGACGGGATCTCCACCGAGAAAATCGCCATTCGGGTGACGGTCACCGTTGAGGGGTCGGAGCTGGTGGCCGACTTCCGGGAGAGCGATCCTCAGGCCCTGGGTCCCATCAACTGCCGTCCGCCCTCGGTGAAAGCCTGCGCCTACTATCTGGCCAAGGCCCTGCTGGACCCGGGCCTTCCCCCCAACTCCGGAGCCTTCCGCCCAATCCGGGTGCTGACCAAACCCGGCACGCTCATGGAGGTTCAGTTTCCCGGGGCTCTCTGCAACGCCAACATCGTGACCACCCAGAGAATCGTGGATGCCCTCATGGGCGCCTTTCTCCAGATCATTCCCGAGCGGGCCGCGGCCGCCTGCTCGGGGACCATGAACCTGTTGAACATCGGAGGCCGAGACCCCCGCAGCGGGGCCCTCTTCAACTACATCGAGACCTACGGCGGCGGCCAGGGAGCCCTGGTGGACCGCGACGGAACCTCGGCGGTGCAGATGCACATGACCAACACCCGCAACGCCCCGGTGGAGGTGATCGAATCGACCTATCCTTTCTTCATCCGCGGCTATGGGCTGGTTTCGGAGAGCGCCGGGGCCGGGGAGTTCAGGGGAGGCTACGGCATGCGGCGCGAGTTCGAGATCGAAGCGGAGAGGGTGACGGTCACCCTCAGCTCGGATCGATTCGAGCTGGCTCCCTGGGGTATCTTCGGCGGCCTCAGCGCTTCCACCGGGGACTGCAAGGTGGTGCTGCCCGACGGATCCGTGGAGCAGCTCCCCTCCAAAGTGACCCGGGTCCTGACCAGGGGGTCCCGACTGATCAGCACCACTCCGGGGGGCGGAGGATGGGGAGAACCTTGCCAACGCCCTGCCGAAAAGGTCCGTCAGGACGTCGTTCAGGAGTTGCTCTCGAGGGAGTCGGCTCTGAAGATCTACGGCGTCGTTCTCAATGACGATCTGTCGCTAGACTCGCAGGCCACCGCCGAGGAGAGGGCCCGTCGTGGATGACGGGAAGGGAGACCATGAAAATCCTGGTTTTGAATCCGTTTGCAGGCGGTATGCAGGAGCTGGAGCGGTGCCGGCAGGTGGCGGGACCGAACACCGAAATCGTGTTCGAAGACATTTCCGACGTCTATCCCCTGAACTACGTCACCTACATCTACTATCGCCACCGCTGCGCCGACGCCGTGGCCGAGCGGGCCTGCCGGGCCCAGGATGAGGGCTTCGACGCCCTCTTCATCTGTTGCTGCTACGATCCGGGACTGTGGGAAGCCCGCGAGTTGGTGGACATTCCGGTGACGGCGGCCTTCGAGGCCGGATGCCACTACGCCAACGCCATCTCTCAGAGGTACTCGGTCATCGCCACCGAATACAAGACCGTCCACTGCTACCGCGAGATGGCGCAACTCTACGGGACCGGCTCCAAGCTGGCCTCGGTGAGGCACATCCACCTGTCGGCCAGGGAGTCCTATCCGGACCGCACCAATCCCCAGGAGGTGGTTGCCCGGATCCTTGAGGTAGCTCAGAAATGCGTGGAGGAGGACGGCGCCGAGGCCATCCTCATGGGGTGCACGCTGCAAAGTTGCCCGCTGACGGTCACAGGGGTGGACGATTCACTGGGAGCTCCCATCATCGATCCCGTGCTGGTGGGCCTCAAATACACCGAGTTCATGGTGGAAGCCAAGCGGGTGGGATTGCCCGTCTTGAGTCGTTTCGGCACTTGGCAGAAGCCTCCTGCCGACGAGGTCAAGAGCCTCAGACGGGCCAGAGCTTCTATCGTTCCGTGAAGGTGGGGGTCATGCAGGTGTGAGACTTCCGATACCGCTAAGGCTGGATGCCGACGTGGTGGCGTGGTTCAAGACCAACGCCCCTGGTGGGCGGGGGTACCAGACTGAAATCAACCGTGTGCTTCGCGAACACGCCAAAATGGCTTTGTACCGTATCTGAGCTCTGTGTTCTATCGTCGCCCGTCTCCCGGAATCCAGTCGGTTCCGGCCAGGGGGAGCTTGGCCATGGCGGCGGCTTCCACCGTGAGTGCGACCAGGTCTTCACGCTCCAGGTGGTGGACGTTGGATTTGCCGCAGGCCCTGGCCAGGGTCGTCAACTCCATGGTCAGGGTCTGCAGGTAGTTCTTCAAGCGCCGTGCCCCCCAATCGGGCTGCAATCTCTTTTCCAGCTCGGGGATCTGGGTGGTTACCCCCACCGGGCACAGCCCCGTGTGACAATGGTGGCAGTAGCCGGGCCCGGTACCCAGCTTGGCGTACTCATCGCTGACGTCCACCGACTCCTGCCCATCGAAGTACGAGGGGCTGTTGCAGCCCAGCGCCATCAGCACGGCCTGGCCCAGAGACACGGCGTCCGCCCCCATGGCCAGGGCCTTGGCCACGTCGGCCCCGGTGCGAATCCCCCCGGAAACCACCAGTTGCACCTCGCCCAGGACATCCATCTCATCCAGCGCCTCCACGGCCTGCCGCACGGCCGGCAGGGTGGGGATCCCGGCGTGCTCGATAAACACCTGCTGGGTGGCCGCCGTGCCTCCCTGCATGCCGTCCACCACCACTACGTCGGCGCCGGCCTTGACCGCCAGCTTGACGTCGTCCCGCACCCGGGTGGCTCCCAGCTTGACGTAGATGGGGATTTGCCAGTCGGTGATTTCCCGCAGCTCGTTGATCTTGATGGTGAGGTCGTCGGGCCCGGTCCAATCGGGGTGGCGACAGGCCGAACGCTGGTCGATGCCCTCGGGCAAGGTCCGCATTCGGGCCACCCGCGGGCTGACCTTGAGCCCCAGCAGCATGCCGCCTCCTCCGGGCTTGGCCCCCTGGCCGATCACCATCTCGATGGCGTCGGCCTGCTTCAGATCCTGGGGATTGAACCCGTAGCGGGAGGGCAGGCACTGGTAGACCAGCGTCTTGGAGGAAGCCCGCTCCTCCCGGGTCATGCCCCCGTCGCCGGTGGTGGTGGAGGTGCCCACCTCCGAGGCCGCCCGGCCGATAGCTTCTTTGACGTTGGCCGATAGCGAGCCGAAGCTCATGCCGGCGATGGTGATGGGAATGTCCAGCGTGATGGGCTTCTTGGCCCGTCGGGTGCCGAGGACGGTCCGGGTGAGGCACTTCTCCCGGTAGCCCTCCAGGGGATAGCGGGAAGCCGAGGCCGTCAGGAAGACCAGGTCGTCGAAGTTGGGCACCTTTCTCTTGGCGCCCAAACCCCGAATGTCGTAGAGGCCGTGCTCGGAGGCCCGATGGATGTACTCCAGCAAGTGCCGGTCGTAGAGAAAACTTTCTTCCAGATCGATCTTCTTGGTCATGGCTCAACGCGACCCAAGGGCCTGTCGGTAATGTCTGACTCGGGCAGTCTGCTCCCGCTAATACTGCTGATCGGCGTCCACGTTCCAGTGATAGAGAGTCTTGGCCGAGGCTACCCGCTTGAAATCCCGGGGAGAATAGTCCAGCCCCGTCCGGTTCAGCAGTTGTCCGACGGTGGCGTAGTCCTCCTCGGCCATGGGCTCTTCCCGGGCGTCGGCCCCCAGCGAGTGAATGCGCCCCCGGACATAGATCACGGCTTCATAGAGCGAGTCGCCCAGCCCGGCCCCTGCATCGCCGCAAACCACCAGGTGGCCGGCCTGAGCCATGAAGGCGGACATGTGGCCCACGTGGCCTCCCACCACGATGTCGCCGCCCTTCAGTGAAATACCGCAGCGGGAGGAGGCGCTTCCCTCGATGAAGAGCAGGCCCCCGTGGGCCGAGGCCCCGGCGCACTGGGAGGCGAATCCCTTGACCCGCACCTCTCCCGACATCATGTTCTCGGCGACGCTCCAGCCCACGTTCCCGTGGACCACGATCCGGGCTTGCCGGTTCATGCCCCCCAGGAAGTAACCGCCGTGGCCGCGGACATCCACCCGTATTGGCGCATCCAGGCCCACGGCGATGTTGTGAAGCCCCTTGGGGTTGAGGATCTCGACCCGGGAAAGAGACTGGGTCCCGATTTCATGATGGAGGAACTGGTTGAGCTGGCGGACCGACAGCTTCTGGAGATCGATAGACTCCAGGGCTACAGACTCCATGAGTAGATCTCCTCCGGCACCGGCTCGAACAGCTCCGCCGACCGGATGCCCGGCAGGTGGGCCAGGGAGCGGAACTCGGAGCTCACGGCCACGTAATCCTCGGTCTCCGCGACCACCGCCGGCTTGCAGGCAAAGGCGTCCCGGACCAGGACCAGCTTCTCGGCCGTGGCCATCAGCAGCGTGTAGAACCCGTCGAGTTGGATGAAGGCTGCCTTCAAGGCATCCTCCAGGGATTCTCCCTCCCTCATCCTCCATTCCAGGAAGCGACAGGCGGCTTCGGTGTCGTTGTCGGTCTCGAAATCGACGCCCCGCTTCTCCAGGCGCCGACGCAAGCTCCAGGGGTTGGAGAGGGACCCGTTGTGCACCAGGCAGAAATCCTGGCCGGCGGTGAAGGGATGGGCATGAGCGGGCGAGACCGCCGATTCGGTGGCCATGCGGGTGTGACCGACGCAGTGGCTGGCCGCTATGTCCGCGAACCCGTAACGCCGGGCGATCTCGGCGGGATGGCCCATATCCTTGTAGACCTCGATGGACCGCCCGGTCGAGAGCAGATGCACGGAGGGGAACTCCCGGGACAGCCACTCCTCCAGGCTCCGGGGCGCGATCGAGGAAATCAGCCGTCCATGATTTTCGATCCAGCTCAGATCGCCCTGGCAAGCGGTGTCCCGCTGGAAGGCCTGCCCCAGTTCCTGCCAATCGAACCCCGGCTGGCCGCAGAACAGGCTGAATCGCCGCAACGGGCCGTCTCCGACCGGGACAAAGACCGCCAGACCGGCCGAATCGGGCCCGCGATCCCCCATGCATTCCATCATGGGGGTAACCCACTCACCCAACCGGTCCCGCTTGGACTCGGGCTTGATCAGCAATCCGATAATGCCGCACATGCGGATCCTCCGGTAAGTGACCTTGGCATCCCGTCGCGATTTACCTCAATGCCTTAGTGGCCCTTCGTCGTTCTTCGTGTCCCTTCGTGGATAACTCTTTTGTCTTTTGTCGTTTGATTCAGGCAAGCCGGGCCCCCGCCCGGCCTCGACGCTAGTAGAACTCCAGGTACCGCTGGACTTCCCAATCGGAGACGTGACGCTGGTACTCGATCCACTCCATCTCCTTCAGATCCATGAACTCCTGCAGAAACGCCTCTCCCAGTTGTTCGGCAAACAGCGAATCGGCCTTGAGGGCGTCCAGGGCTTCCTTCAGGGATTGGGGGAGCACTCCGATTCCCATGTCCCGCAGAGCGTCCGGGGTGTAGCGGTAGTGGTTGATGTTGTGGGGCGGCCCGGGGTCCAGCTTGCGCTCGATGCCGTCCAGGCCGGCCGCTATCACCGCCGCCGTGGCCAGATAGGGGTTGCAGCTGGAGTCGCACAGCCTCAATTCCAGCCGCCCGTAGGGGACCCGCACCATCGAGGTCCGGTTGTTGTCCCCATAGGAGATGTAGGCGGGGGCCCAGGTGGCTCCCGACAGCGATCGGCCCACCACCAGTCGTTTGTAGGAGTTGACCGAAGGGGCCACCAGGGCGGTCAGGGCCGGCCCGTGGGCCAGCAGCCCTCCCAGGAAGTGGTAGGCCAGTTGCGACAGACCCAGTCGGTTCTGGTCGGAGTCGTCCTGGAAAAGGTCGTTGCCCTGGCTGTCCCAGATCGACATGTGGATATGGCTGCCGGTCCCGGTGCGGTTGGACATGGGCTTGGGCATGAAGGAGCAGATCACTCCGAATTCACGGGCGATCTCTCCGGCGGCCATCCGGAACAGCACGTAGCGGTCCGCCGAGGTGAGGGCCGTCGAGAACGCAAAATTGATCTCGAACTGGCCGTTAGCGTCCTCGTGGTCGATCTGGTAGATGTCGAATCCGATCGACTGCAGCGAGCCCACTAGCTTCTCCAGGAAGGCTCGGCTTCGCGAGAGTCCCTTGTAGTCGTAGCAGGGTTTCGCCAGGGTGTCGGTATCGTCGGCGGGCCGGATGGAACCGTCCGGATTTCGGCTCAGCAGCATGAACTCGGGTTCCAGGCCGGTATTCAAGGTCCAGCCCCTTTGTTCCAGGCGCTTCACCTGCTGCTGGAGAATGTGGCGGGTGTCGAAAGGGTAGGGCTCTCCGTTCACCCGGCCGGTGCAGACGATCCGGGCATAGCCGGGCTGCCAGGGCACCAGCGTCAGGGTGTCCAGATCCCCCACGGCCATGAAGTCGGGATCATGTGGCTCTTGGCCCAGGCCCCACACGGCGAACCCGGCGAACCCGGCGCCGTCGGTCAGGATATCCTCGAAGTGGCTGACCGGAACCGACTTGGTCTTGGCCACTCCGTGGACGTCCACAAACTGAGCCAGCACGAACTTGACATCGTTTTCCTTCAGTAAGGTCTGGGCTTGGTTGAGGTTCATGGACACTATCCTTTCTGTGAGCTTGCCGAGAAAAGACCGGGATAGAGGCAACCCAGCCCCACCGCATCGCCGCCGTCTTCCCGGACGATGCCCAGCAGCGTTTCCCAAAGATACACACTATAGCTCGGGTCCAGCCAAATCCGAAGCCCGGCGATGCCGGACGCCTCCACCCGCAGCAGCCGGCATGAGACTCCCGCCACCCGGCTCAAGACCACCTGTCGCTCCGATTCCCGAAATTCGTGGCCGCAGGTCTGGCTGAGAACCTCGTCGGTCCGGGACCCGATCAGCAGAAACGAGGCCTCCCGGCGCTCCACCCGGTAGACCCCCGGGGGGTTGGCCGAGAGCCGGTCCTGGATGCGGGAGACCACTTGTCCTCGCAGCCCGTCTTCGAGGAACACTTCTTCCCGGTCGATGCGGACCAGTATCCCATGGCCTTCAATGGGTGTGACCGCATAAAGGGCCCCGGCCGTCTGCAGGCCGTTCTCCCGGAGCCAGGCCAGGACGCCTGCTCCCTTCAGCCCCAGTCGGGGCAGGCAGCTCAGGTCGGCCAGGGCGAGGCGCTGCTTGAGCTGGTCTTCCTGCTCGGGGCCGGTGAATCGGAGAGCCGCGGCCATGCCTTGAACCTCGGTCCAGACGGGATGCATCGGTTCCAGCAGGTCATGGACCGGACTTCGCCTGGCGAGTCTTGGGATCGAAAGATTCATGGAGTGGCGTGGCCCCCCGACGGGGCGGATCATTCGAGGGTGAAACAACCCAACATCATCAGGTTTCGGCAACAGGGAAATGTTCCGTCAAACCGGTCGGCTGCATGAGGGAACATGGATAGACAGGATGAACAGGACATAGAGGACGAAACGCTGCTGCAGAGGAAGCTGACTGGCGCGAAACGAGACGCAGGATGCCCGCAATCGGGGCAAGGCGGTTGAGGACGACAATCCTGTAAATCCTGTGCATCCATGTTAAATAACTCTTTTTGCGCTCGGGGCCGAGACCAAACGCCGGAACTTGAAGGGCGTCACTTCGTGTTGTTCGTGGATTTCTTTTTCCCCTTCCTGTTTTCTTCGTGGCCCTTCGTCGTCCTTCGTGTGTCTTAGTGGATAACTCTTTTTTTCTGTTGTTTCAGACAATCCGCTCTTTCTGCCGCAGGTTCCCGGGATCGTAAAAAGGCAACTCCACCACCCGGGCCGTAAACAGCCAGCGGCCTCCGGTTCGGATGCGGACGGGCGTGCCGGGCGCGGACAGTTCCGGCTGAACATAGGCCATGCCGATGACCTGCTTCAGTGTGGGGCTGAAAGCGGCGCTGGTGACCCGGCCGGCAATCTCTCCCCCATGGATCACCAGCTCGCATTCCCGGGGCACCGGGCCCCCATAGGCCTCGGGGAACGCAAACCCCACCAAACGGCGTTTGAGGGGCCTGGTCTTCAGAATGGAGAGGCTGCGCTGGCCCAGAAAGAAGGGTTTGTCGCCCTTGACCGCCCAGTCCATCCCCGCCTCGGCCGGATAGGAAAGCCCGTCCGAATCCTGGCCCATGATCAGGTGCCCCTTCTCCAGCCGCAGCAGGCGTTGGGCCTCCACGCCGAAGGGACGAATGCCGGCGCCCCGCCCGGCCTCCAGGATCCGGTCCCAGACCCCCACGGCGGTATCGGCGGGCACGTGGATCTCGTAGCCCCACTCGCCCACGAATCCGACTCGCAGGACGCGGGCCGGCGCCCCGGCCACTCGGCCCTGGCGAACGCCCAGGTAGGGGAAGGCCTGCGGATCCAGGTCGATGTCGGTCAACGGTTGCAAGACCTCGATGGATCGGGGGCCTGCCAGGTTCATGGCCCCGTAGGCCCCCGTCAGGTTGAGAACCATCACCTGCAGCGACCAGATCAAGGCCCACCGGGTCATCTCCCGAGCTACCGCGTCGGAGGCCCCGCTGGTGGTGGTGACGTAGAAGCGGTCGGAGGCCAGCCGGGCCGCCACCCCGTCGTCCACCATCATGCCGCTCTCGTCGCACATCAGGAGGTAGCGGCTTCTGCCTTCCTTCAGCTTGGCAAACCGACCCGTGTACATCCTCTCAATGAAGGCTACGGCGTCCGGGCCGCAGATTTCCAGCTTGCCCAGGGTGCCCACGTCCACCAGGCCCACGCGGCCGCGAACGGCCTCGGCTTCCGCCTGTATGGCCGCCCTCCGGTCGCTTCCCCGAACCTCGTAGTATTCCGGCCGCAGCCAGCTTCCCGCAACCATGAATCGTGCGCCCAGTTGCCGGTGGCGTGCATGGATGGGGGTTCGGCGCTGGGGGCTGAAGATGCGCCCGGCCAGGTGGCTCAAGGGCACCGGGCTGGTGAAGGGCCGGGCCGTGGTCAGTCCGGTCGCAGCCAGCGACTTCCCCTTGAGCCGGGCCAGGATGCGGCTGCCATTGAGGTTGGAATGCTTGCCCTGGCTGGGTCCCATGCCCAGGGTCGAGTAGCGTTTCAGCAGCTCGGCGCTGTCGAATCCCTCCTGCAGGCTGTGGCGGATGTCATCCAGTTGAATGTCCTCGTCCAGGTCCACGAAATTCTTGCCCCGAGGGTGGGGAACCACCGGGTAGGGGTGGCTGAAGGCCAACCCCCGGCGCGGCGACTGTGCCGACGCTTCGGAACCGGCTTTCCGCAAAAAGGTTGCCGCCTGGCGGCCGGCGCGGCGGCCGTCCTCAAGCTGGTCTTCCAGGGCATAGACCCCGTTGACCCGTCCGGCGGCAAAGACCCCGGCGGGCAGTTGGTCCGGGACATACTGTTCCAGACGCTCATCGTAGGCCATGCGGGCTCCCGCCTGCCGGAGGATGCCGTCCGTAGGGGCCCATCCCACGCTCATGGCGATGCCGTCGCAGGCGATGGGCTCGGACTCTTCGGGCAGGGCCTCGCCGCGGCCGTCCAGAGGACAGAGCAGGGCCCCGCGGATGGCTCGCTTGCCGGGAGCCGGCAGGGCTTCATGGACGGCGGTGCCCGTTAGTATGGGGATCCGGCGCCCGGCCACCTCCTCTCGCCAGACTGACGCTTCTCCTTGAGGCCGCAGGTCGGAGACCAGCGCCACCCTCACCCCGGCCCGGTGCAGGTCGACCGCCGCCCGGTATCCGTCGGTGTTGGCGGCCAACACCAGCGCTTGTTGGAAGGGCTTCACGGCATACTGGTGGATCAGCCGCTGTGCCGCCGAGGCCAGCATGACTCCGGGGAGGTCGTTGTTGCGAAACACGGCGGGTTGGTCGTAGGCACCGGCCGCCACCACCAGGCTGCGGGCCCGCAGCTTGGTGAGTCGCCGCGAGTCGATCAGCGCCGCCCAGCGGTCGGCGTAGCAGCCGGCCGCCGCGGTTCCCGTGCGAATTTCCAGGTTGGGCAGGGCGGCGGCCTTGCCCAGGAGCTCTGCCAACAGGCCCCCGGCTTTCGGCTCTCCAGGCAACTGGAACGCCAGGGTCCCGCCCGGCAGGCGATCCTCTTCCACCAACAGGACCTTCAACCCCAACTCGGCCGCCGCAATGGCCGCCGAGAGGCCGGCGGGGCCGGAGCCCACCACCAGCAGATCGCAGAAGTCGTAGCGCTTGGGGGTCGGCTCCAGCGGCTGATCCGGCTGGATGTTGCCCAACCCGGCAATCCGGCGCATGCGGCGCTCGAAAAAGGGAAAGAGTGCGCGGGGTCGGTGGAAGGCCTTGTAGTAGAAGCCAACCGGAAGGAAGGTTGAAAAGAGCTCGGTAAAGCGGTAGAGGTCCGACTGCACGCCTCCCCAGGTATTGACCGCCCTCACCTTCAGCCCCGGCTGGATGGGGGTGGTGTCCATCCTCAGGTTGGTCGAGTCCGGACTTTCGGCCAGGGCGTTGCAGTCCAGACCGCACAGGCTGAAGATGCCGCGGGGTCGATGGTACTTGAAGCTGCGTCCCAGCACCCGCACGCCCGAGGCCCACAGGGCCGTGCTGAGGGTGTCCCCCCGAAACCCCCGGTAGCGGCGGCCTTCAAAGGAGAAGCCGACCGGCTGCTCCCGATCGATCCGTTCACCGGGCTGGGGCCCGAGGCGTTCACTCATGGTGGTCGTCTTCCCCATAGAGGTAGGTCCGCAGGATCTCGTCGGTGGAGGTGTTGCGTTCGGCGATGAACCAGACGCCGCTGGCCAGGTGGCACCACCACTCCTTCTTGACGGCGGCGGCCCCGGAGCGGTGGAACACGTAGTCGGCCCACTGCCGGTCGGAGCATTCGCCGGGCGGGGGCATGGGCCGGACGGTACCGCCGTAGGAAAATTCCTGAACGGGCCGCCAGCCGTTGACGGGGCAACGCATCAGCTTCATCTGCCGTGATCCTCAGGTCTGATCGATTCCGTCAGTGCCCGACCGACGCCGCTCCCTTTTCGCCTACCAGATCGAACTCATCGAATCGGGAGAGTCGAAAGGGTACGATCAGGGGGTGAGGCCGGTCGGTGGCCAGAGTATGGGCCATGGTCTTGCCGCACACCGGGGTCGCCTTGAATCCCCAGGTGCCCCAGCCGGCGTCCAGGTAGAGACCTTCTACAGGAGTCTTCCCCATGATGGGGGAGAAATCGGGGGTCATGTCGGCCAGCCCGGCCCACTGGCGCAGCACCCGCACCTGGCCCAGGAAGGGGAACAGTTCCAGCAGGTGTCCCGCCAAGCCCTCCACGAAATCCAGGGTCGAGCGGGTGGAGTGCAGCTCATAGGGGTCCAGCGCCGCCCCCATGACCAGCTCGCCTCGGGACGACTGGCTGACGTAGAGGTGCAGGTTGGCCGAGACGATGATGGTGTCCAGCCAGGGCTTCAGGGGCTCGCTCACGCAGGCCTGCAGGGGGTGCACCTCCAGCGGCGTGCGAACGCCCACCATCTCCATCACCGCCGGCGTGTATCCGGCCACGGCCGAGAGGACCTTGCCGGTTTCGACAAAGCCCCGATTGGTTTCCACCCCGGCCACTTGCCCGCCCTGGACGCGGATTCCCGTGACCTCGGTCTGCTGGTGGATCTCGACGCCTCTTTGGCTGGCGGCGCGGCCATACCCCCAGGCCACCGCATCGTGGCGTGCGATGGCTCCGGGAGGGTGGTAGAGGGCTCCCAGCACCGGGGTATGCCCTCCGCAGCTGAGGTCCAGTTGAGGGCATTCCCGGCGGATCACCTCCGGCCCCACCAGTTCGCTGTCCACCCCCAGGTGCTTGTTGACCTCGGCCCGCCAGCGCATGGTCCGCAGGGTGGCGTCGCTGTGGGCCAGGGTGAAATGCCCCCTCCGGGAGTAGAACAGGTTCAGGTCCAGGTCGGCCGACAGGTCGTGAAACAGGCGCAGGCTCTCGTCGTAGAACCGGACGCCCTCGGCTGTCAGGTAGTTGGAACGGATGATGGCGGTGTTGCGCCCGGTTCCGCCGGCTCCCAGGTAGCTCTTCTCCAGGACGGCCACCTCCCGGATCCCGTGGTCCCGGGCCAGGTAGTAGGCGGCCGCCAGGCCATGTCCGCCGGCCCCGATGATGACGGCATCGTAGTGGGGCTTCAGCCGGTCGGGGCAACGGAACATGCGCGGTTCCGGATAGCGCCGGCTCATTCCGAATCGTAGCAATCCAAAGGGCATGAAGTTATCCGGGGTGCGCTCCTTCGGGGCGTCAACTCAGGAAATCATCACGGTCCGCGCGAACTGGGAGTTGTCCTCCCAGTAAGTCTTCTTCAGCTCCAGATCTCCGGCTTCGGGCTGAACCCTGCCGTAGGCGTCGATGGCCCTCGACACGATGGTGTGGGTTCCCGGGGTGACGTCTTCCCAAAGGCAGGTGAAGAGTTTCCAGGAATGGGCCGTGGAATGCCGGTCGACGGCGGCCGGTCTCCAGGGGCCCCCGTCGATCTTGACCTCAACGGCCTTCAGGGGTGTGCCGTCGTTGAGCGCGAACCCCCGGATCCTGCAGCGGGAGCCGCTGCGGGTCACCCGGGCCACCATGGACTTCAGGCGCATGCGGCTGACCGAGGTTTCGTTCCAGATGGTGCCTTTCCCGTCAGGCATACCTCGCAGGGTGACATACTCGCGGGCCATGTACTTTCCCATGAAGCGGCGGTCCTGCACGTGGATGTGGGTCAGCCACTTGACGTTGGCCACTCCGTACCAGCCGGGCACGATCAGGCGGGCCGGGGCGCCCTGATAGTGGGAGAGCGGTTCGCCGTTCATCTCGTAGGCCACCAGCACTTCCGATTTCATGGCGTCCGTCAGGGCCAGGCTCCTTCCGAAGGATTGCTCCACGTTGACCGTGGTTCCGCCGTGATAGATCTCCTCGGTCCCCTTGTCCGCCCCCCAAAAAACGACTTCTCGGGCGTAGGCCTTGATTCCCGCCTCCTTGAGCAGGCTGCTCAGGCTGACCCCAACCCAGCGGGCGTTGCCCACCAGCCCGTTGATTCTGCGGGGGCTGTTCCCGGAGCACTCGAACCCGGCCGTGTGGGTGGACCGCGGCCGCCCCCTCAGCTCCTCCAGAGTCAGTTCCCGGGGGGAATCCACCAGCCCGTCGATGCGGAGACGGTAGCCGGCCGGGTCCACTGCCGGCTGGCCGTAATGCTGGACGGTGAAGAACCGGTTGGCGGGAGTCAGAAAGCTCTTAATCTTGCGCGTGTCCAGATAGCGAACGCCGGGCCGGGGATTGGGATTGAAATCGGCCGGGAAATCGGTGAAGGGGACCACCGTCTCGTCCGCCTCCAGGGGAGGCAGCCCCAGTGTAGGAATCGCCGAGGCGGCCCATCCGGCCAGGGCGGCGCTTCCCTGCAACAGATGTCTACGGCTGATGCTTTTGGCCATTTCACACCTCCATGTCGGCGGGAAACTCCCGCCTTGCGATGCCGCCCGAAATCCAAGGGGGTTTCAGGGTTGTCTCAGTCTGTCGGCGTGGACTCGGGCCACGTCCCCCATGTAGTGCTTGACGGGATAGCGCTCGGCGGCCAGAACCAGGTTTCGGCGGGCCTCGGCCTCGTCTCCCATGGCCTCATGGTACAACCCCAGGTAGAGGTGGGCATAGAAGAGCTGCCGGTGGCGAACCTCGGGGTCGCTGTCTCCGCTCCGGGCCGCCCGGATGACTTCATTGATGGTTCCCTCTCCCTTGAACAGACGATAGATCTCCATCATGGGCACCCTCGGGTCCCCCTGGATGTTCAGGAGAGCTTGGCGCGCCTGTCCCACCCCGTCCAGGCGGGCGCCGCAGAGAAAGTGCCACACGGCGTTCTCCACGTCGTTAGCGTTGACCTGCTGATGGGATTGGAACTGAGCCCGGCCCTTGCGATAGAGACCGGCGTAGTAATAGGAGATGCCGCGCTGCCAATGGTAGGGTTCCTGATTGGGCTCGAGTTCGATGGCGCGGTCGAAATCGGCGATGGAGGACTCGATGTGGCCCAGCTTGAAGTGCTCGCTGCCGCGACGGTTGTAGACCTCCACTGCGTTGGGATCGAGCTTCACCACGGCATCGTAGTCGGCAATGGCCCGGCGGTGTCGTCCCTGCATCTCATGGAGCCACCCGCGGACATAAAAACCCCGCGGATTCTGAGGATCCCGTTCAACGGCTCGGGTCGCCAGGGACACGGCCCGGGCAGGGTCCCCGCTTCTATAGGCGCTGCGGGCTTGCGACAGCAGTTGGGCCAGGGTGGGCTCCTCCGCTCGCAGGCCGCTCGCCGCCATCCCGAGCGCCAGGATCATGCTCAAGGTCGCGAAACACCACCGCCTCCGCTGGAAACCGAAGGCTTTCCGGCCTGGAACAGGCAACCGGCGACTCATGTTATTCCTCCCGGGGGGCCAAACCCCCGCTAGTTTAAAGCCCCATCAAAGTGTCCTCAATACTTTTGTTGTCGCTCATCTCCAGGCGAGACGGCCATTGTAAGAGTTCCTGGGAGAGTCTGTACCATAGGGAAGAATGCAGGGATGGGTTTGGAGCGTGCACCCGCGAAACGCCTTCTGCTACAAGCACGTGTCTCACTCTTGGGACGTAATGTGTTTCATCAGATCAGCTGACTTCATCTTCTCATGAAAAGCTATATATAGTGAAATCAAACTTGACTTTTTCACTATAACTGGTAAATTCGGTGGGTGATGAAAGTGGGCAAAACACCGAAAAATCTAGACGTCCTGGTATTGGAGGCTGTCCGCGAGCTGCTGGGCCATGTGCCGACCCTGGAGATCGGGTCGATTGGCTACGAGGAAAAGATCGGTCGAGACTACCGCATTGATGCACGTATCGGCTTTAGCCACGGCGAAATTGGTTATGAGCTCATCATCGAGGTGAAATTAAATGGGGCTCCTCGCTTTGTCCGTTACGGGGTGTATCAGCTGCAGAGCTATCTAGCGCATTTACGTCAATCCGACGACGTGGATGGAGGCCAACGTTTGATCCCGATGCTTATCAGTCCCTATCTGTCACCAGAGTCTCGGACTATCTGCAAGGATCACAATATCGCTTATCTAGATCTTGTCGGGAACGCGCACCTCGCTTTCGGCGATGTCTACATCGATCGAGCCGTCGCAGGTAAACCCAAGTCCGAAAGTCGAGCGCTGCGCTCGATATTCACCCGGAAGGCGGCCGCCATCGTGCGCGTCATGTTGCGCGAACCCGACCGTGCTTGGCGCGTCACCGACCTCGCCAAACAAGCCAATGCGAGCCTTGGTCATGTGAGCAATGTTCGTAAGATACTGCTCGCAAGGGAATGGATTGAGAGTCAGGATGGCGGAGTCGTCCTGATCCAGCCGGACGTGCTATTGAAGACGTGGCGAGAGAGCTATCACCGGCCAACTGGCCGGCGCATAAGCGGCTACACGCATCTTCACGGGAAGCAACTCGACGATCGAATGTCGGGAGAACTCAATTCGGATCCAGAGCGTCCCCGTGCGATATACTCGCTGAATTCTGCCGCGCAATGGCTCGCGGCCTATGGCCGGGGGGGCACATATTCTTTCTACGCCGATGAACCGGGAGCGCAATTGTTGAGGGAGACTTTGAAGCTGACGCCTGCCGCAAAGGGAGCGAACGTCATCCTGCGCGTCCCAATTGATGAGAGTCCGTTTGACGACGCTATCCAGCCACGGCCTGGCATATTTTGCACAGGTCCGATCACCACCTATCTCGATCTGTGGAATGGCAATGACCGTGACCGCGAATCTGCGGAATATTTGGCCAGGGAGTGTTTTCCATGGCTAAGATAGAAGCCCAACACGCTGCTGATTACGACGACCGCACCACTGCGGCGGTCAAGTCCGTATTGGTTGAGATCGGCCAAGTCCTCGGCAGCTTTAAGGGAAAGTTCGCGGTGGTCGGCGGCGGCGTTCCCTGGCTTTTGTTGAGCGAAGCCGAAATGCCCCATATAGGGACTGGAGACGTGGATCTGGCTCTCGATTCCGAAGCTCTCGGCGGTGGCGAATACGCCCAGCTTGTCGATGTCCTTCGGGAGCAAGGCTATCACCAACGAGAAAACTTGCGCCGCTTTCAACTCGTACGTACCTTGCCGGTTGGCGACGGCGGGCCTGATATCGACGTTATCGTCGATTTTCTAATGCCTCACGATGCCGAGATCGAGAAGAACACGATGCCACTTATAAGCAACTTTGCAGTACAACGCGCCGACGGTGCCGACCTTGCGCTCAGGTTTTATCAGATGGTCGCCATCGACGGCTATATGCCCGATGGAGGGAGAAACCGCGTTTGCATTGCCGTGGCGTCGATTCCCGCATTCTTGGCGATGAAGGGCTACGCCATCACCAACCGTCATAAACGCAAGGATGCTTACGACATTTATTACTGCGTTCGCAATTTTCCGGGTGGCGTCGACGCTCTCGTCACGGCGACGATGGCGCTCCTTGAGTTCGAAACCGCGAGGAAGGGCTACCGTCTGATATCGGAGAAGTTCCGCAGCGTAGATGATTTCGGGCCAACCGGCGTGCGGCAATTCGTGGAAGGTTCCGAAGCCCTGGGCGATCGCACTCCGGATCAATGGCAGCAGGACGCCTTCGGACAGGTTGGAGCTTGGCTCATAGGGCTTGGATTTAGGTGATCCTTGGGATGGATGTGGAAAGACAAGATCCACAGCATGAGCATGCGGATCATCGACAACGTGTTCGCTGTGGAAAGCGGCTTTGTGCTCAATTTTTCCAATAATGCCGGGGTGGAGGTGAAAGTGAAATGGTTGCGCGACTTGATTGTTGGGCCAAAGCGCTCCTACAGCCGATGTCCAAAATCCTTTGGACGCGGCAAGAGCGTCGAATGCATCGAATGAGTGGCTTTCCTTGTTGAATACCGAACAGCTTATTGCCGAGGTCCTCGAAATCCGCAGTGCGCTGATTCGGGGGGACTACCAAAGTGAAGTCGCGATCAGCGACTACGTTGTGAGGCGCCTCTTCAATGGTCTGGGCTGGCCGCGCTATAACGCGCAGGTCGTGTTCCCTCAGTTCCCTATCAAAACAAGGAAAGTTGACTTTGCGCTTTGTCATCCCAATGGCAAACCGATCGTGCTTATAGAAGTAAAGGCTGAGGACAAGGCCGACGAGCAAGCGACACAACAGCTTTTCGAGTACTGCTTTCATCAGGGAGTACCCATCGCTGTCCTCACAGACGGTCGTACCTGGAAGCTGTTCTATCCGGCTGGGGAGGGAAGCTACAAGGAGAGGCTCCTTCTGGAAATGAATCTTACTGACGGGGACGAAACTGAGGTTGCCAACGGCCTGACTCGATATCTCACCTACGACGCTGTCAAGTCAGGTGAAGCCCGCAGACGTGCTCAGAAGGACTATGAGGCGTCCCGCCTCCAGCTCAAAGCGATGCGAAAGTTCCCTTTGGTTTGGAACAAACTTCTCCACGAGCCGGATTCAATCCTCTTGGACTTGTTCGAGGAGGCAGTTGCAACCGCGAGTGGGGTTCGACCTGACAGACAATGTGTGGTCAAGTTCCTTGCAGAGCAAGCAGGGAGAAAGAATTACACCACCGGAGGTACCGGGAGCGGGCCGTCTCCTCCACCTCCTCCACCAACCGTAAATGACCCCAGTCATTGGTTCGAGCTCAATGGGAGAAAGAGGACCTGCAAGAACGCAAAGGAAGTTCTTATTGGGGTCTTTTCCGAACTTGCGAAGCAGGACCACACCTTTTGCCAGCGGTTTAGGGAGCGGATACCTGGACGCAGGCGAAATATCCTTGCGAAGATCCGAGAGGATCTATATCCACGACATCCCGAACGCATACGAGCTGCTGCCGAACTTCCTGGTGGGTGGTGGATCGATACTCACTCCAACAATGCGCAGAAAAAGGACTGGATCAAGGCAGCCTGCGATGTGGCTGGGATCAAGTTCGGCAGCGATATAATTGTCCATATTCCGTGAGGTCTGGTGAAGGCAGTTCCCAGTAAGTTCCTCCCCGGTAACGCCATATAGACAGATGCGACATAACACAAGCGTCCTCAGAAATGAGTCCTTTGAGAAAGGAAACTGCTGCCTCGATACTCACACCTTGTAAAGGAGTTCTCATGAAACGCCTATCCATCCTGCTTCCTTCCCTGGCGGTCGGACTCTGCCTGGTTCTCGTTCTGCTGTCACGGCTCGGCCCCGCTTCGGGAGCCGCCGCACAGCCGGGGGTCGAAGGCCTCACCCAGGCCCAGATCATCGAGGCCCTCAAGAAAGCCAGCACCGGCAACCTGGCGGATGCCATCGAGACCGCTACCGGTAGGGCCGGATTCATGACCCACGATATGAAGCCCATCTTTAGGGCCAAGGTGGTGGGTCCGGCGGCTACGGCGCTGTTGAGGCCGATACTGACCACCGACAAACGCAAGTATCCCAACTACCACCTCCAGGTGCTGGACGAGGCCCCGGCGGGGAGCGTTCTGGTCTATGTCCTGGAAAACGGCCTGCACGTTTCCGGCATCGGCAACCTCATGGCCACCACCGCCACGGTCCGGGGTCTGGCGGGAGCGGTGATCGACGGAGCCGCCAGGGACATCGAGGAGATCGAACGCATCGGCTTTCCGGTCTACAGCCGAGCGGTCAGTCCCGCCACGGTGGTCGGGCGCTACGTGAGCGTTTCCATGCAGCAACCCGTGATCTGCGCCGGTGTGCCGGTGCGGCCGGGCGACTACATCGTGGGGGACAGCGATGGCGTAGTGGTCGTGCCCGCCGACAGGGCCGAGGATGTGCTGGCCCTGATCCGGGAATACGATGAGAAGGAGAGCGCCATGATCCCCTTGATCAAGGAGACCAAGTCCATGCTCAAGGCCCTGGCCAAGTACGGCCGGTACTGAGGGCGTGTCTTAGTTTCCAGCATTCGGCAACTGCCAGCGCACGATCTCCAGGTGAGTCTTCTCGTCCGGGGTGCGGTAGGAGTAGCTGGTGACCAGCGTTCCGTCATCCAGTTGCACCGTCGGCCCGAAGCCGCCGCCGCTGAGCATCCCGATGGGGTTCTTGGCGTCCAGAACGATGCGGTCATTGCGGAAGTCCAATTGGAAGCCCTCGGGAACTTCCCGGCCCAGCACCGCCCGAACGCCCAGGGGCGGGGTGTTGGGAGGCACGGCTGCCCTCAGGGTGAAGGTGAACAGCAGGCGGCCGTCCCGCAAGCGCATCAGGGCGGGGTACATCTCTCCGTAATAGCTGCCGAACTCCTCCAGCGACCAATGGCGCCCGCCGTCTCGAGAGCGGTAGAGGACCATCCTCTCGTAATGGTCGATCGTCTCGGCGGGGATTTCCGTTCCCGGCAGGGGTGGAAAGTACTTGGGAGTGATCCGGCAGACGGCCAGCAGGTCGCCGGCGGGCGCCTGCCAGAGAAAGGCTTCTCCCAGGATGGGGAAAGGCAGAGTACTTTGATCCACGCCTTCAAAGCTGCAAGCCAGGGACTTGTCCCAGGTCTCGCCGCCGTCGTCCGATCTCCACAGGAATTCGTGGCCTCCCTTGCCCCCGACCGCGAAGACCAGCGCTCCGCTGTCCAGCTCCAGAACGTTACGGCCGGTCACTACCGTACCCGGACCCTCCATCCCCTTCAGGTCCTGGAAGCCGATTCGCTGTCCCTCCCAACGGTCTCCGCCGTCGGTGGACCGGTAGAGAAAGCTTTGGGTATAGCCTTCCCGGTTTCCCCTGGCCCGGGGCAGGAGATGGGTGCTGAGGAAAATGGTGCCGTCCGAGGTGACCGACAGATAGGGTTCCCGTCCCAGCACCTCCAGTCTCCGGCGCCGCGACCAGTTGCGGCCCCCGTCTCGGGAGCGGTAGAGGAAGGCGTACTCTTCAGGGACTCCGCCCTCCCGGGGCGCGTGGAAGGCCACCAGCAGCAGTTGCCCGTCGGGCAGCCGGGCGATGCAGGGCTTGTAATCCTCCGGGATGCCGATGCGAACCCGCTCCGAAACCAGCCGGGTCTTTCCGATAGCGTTGGGATTCACTACCTGGACCGGGTCGGCAGGCTGTAGAGCCCCGGGACCGCATCCTCCCGTCGCCACCGCCGTTGCCGCGGTGGCTGCCAGGACAAGATTCCGAAGCCGAGAGAGGGTTGTCCGGGAGAGACGCGGGCAGCCACTGGCCGTTCGGGGAGAAGTCGCGGACATGGAAACCTCCATTCTGGTCGAGCAGCTCGTGGAGCCGGCGGGATCCGCCAGACCGCCTGCAGATGTTATCTCCGGCGGGGTTGGGGAGGAAGGGGAATCGGCAAAATAACCCTTGGAAACGCCTCCTGATCTCTCTAGGATGGGATCGGAGACCGGCTTTACAGCAAGGGGGCCGCTTCGGAAAGGATTCCAGCCATGCCGCCCATCCGGATGGTGGATCTGCAACGCCAGCACAGCAGCCTCAGGGAGCCCATCGAGGCCGCCGTCCGGCAGGTCTTGGAAGATTGCGACTTCGTGATGGGCCGGGCCGTGGCCGAGTTCGAGGCCGAACTGAGCCGTTATCTGGGGGCCGGCTTTGCGGTGGGATGCGGCTCCGGCACCGACGCTCTGCGGATTGCGCTGATGGCCCTGGAGATCGGCCCGGGCGACGAGGTCGTCACCACTCCCTTCACCTTTGCCGCCACGGTCGAAGCCATCGTGCTTCAAGGGGCACGTCCAGTATTCGCGGATATCGATCCCCGGACCTACAACCTGGACCCCGGCCGTATCGAGGAACGGATCACCTCCCGGACCAAGGCCATCCTGCCGGTGCACCTCTTCGGCCATCCCGCCGATATGGCGCCCATCCTGGCGCTTGCCCGGGAGAGGCGATTGCGGGTCATTGAAGACGCCGCCCAGGCCGTCGGAGCCCGCTATCGGGGGCAATTCGCCGGGACCCTGGGCGATATCGGCTGTCTCAGCTTCTATCCAGCCAAGCATCTGGGCGCTTGCGGAGACGCAGGAGCACTGCTGGCCAACGATCCCGATCTCGCCCGAAAGTGCCGCATGATCAGCCTGCATGGCGCCGATAAGCGGTACCGGCATGAGTTCCTCGGCCTCAACAGCCGGCTGGATTCCCTGCAGGCAGCCATCCTCAAGGTCAAGCTTTCCCATCTGGAGTCCTGGGTCGAGCGTCGGATACGGATTGCAGAAGCTTACGACCGAGCCCTGGAGACTCTCCAGCCAACGTCGCCCTACCGTGCTCCGGAGGTCAGGCACGTCTACAACCAGTACTCCATCCGCTCCCCCCGCCGTGACCGGCTGGCCGAGTTTCTCCGGGCCGGAGGCGTGGATTGCGCCATTCACTACCCCCTGCCGCTCCATCTCCAGCCGGCCTACCGGCGTTGGGCAGAGGGGGAGGGGTCCTTTCCCCATGCCGAAGCCCTGGCCGGAGAGATCCTTTCCCTGCCGGTTTATCCGGAACTGACATCGGAGGAGACGGACCGGGTCGCCGACACGGTCCACGCTTTCTGGAAGAGCTGACGCGATCTCCGCCTTGGAAACAGCAGCTCAGCGTTTTGGAGAGGAGGGAGTTTTTGCGCTCTTGGTTCCGGCGTCGGATGGCTTGCCGCCATTGCCGGAACCGGAGGATTCGCCGGAGGACTTGGACTCGGCGCCGGCTTTTGTGTCAGCGCCGGACTTGGAATCGGCGGCAGGCTTGGATTCGGCCTCGGACTTGGCCTTGGATTCCGGCTTGCGGGCATAGTCGGTGACATACCAGCCAGTGCCCTTGAACTGGAAGGAAGTCCTGGAGATCAGCTTGGTCAATTGGCCGCTACAGTCGGGACAAGTCTTGAGCGGCTCGTCGGAGAATTTCTGCATGACCTCAATGACCTTGCCGCAGGCATCGCAGCCATATTCATAAATCGGCATGGGGGTCAACCTCCGGGATACCGCCAGAGTCCTGGCGAAAGCGGCTGGGGATTCTTGCAACTGTAAGGCGTGAATTCAAGTGCGGGACCGGCTGCAGGCAAAGGGTGTGCCGATTACAAGAATGGGGCCTGAAAAACACGCGGCACGAAGGTTACCTGGCAATGGCGACAGTGACTCCCTCCAGCTTAGGCAGCGTGATACGAGCCTGGTTGGAGAGATACCTCAGGGGGTTGACCGGCATGTCCCCGATTCGAACTTCGTAGTGGAGATGGGGACCGGTGGATCGGCCGGTGTTCCCCACGAAGCCGATCACCTGGCCCCGCCGGACCGATTCGCCCGGTACCACGTTGTAGCCTGAAAGGTGGGCATAAACGGTGGAGAGTCCGAAGTGGTGTTTCAGGACGATCGTCTTGCCATAGGCGGAGCGCCGCTTGGCGGACTGAACGATCCCGTCGGCCGAGGCCACCACCTGGCTGCCGGAGCGGTTGACGATGTCGATGCCCCGATGAAAGTGGGACAGTCCCGGGCCGAACCGGTTCAGGATGAAACCGAAGCGGTCCCCCAGAATTCCCTCTGCCGGCCAAGTGCTGGGAGTGTAGCTCAGCCGTAAATGCCGCTGGCGGTAGAGTTGGGCGAGGTCGTCGATTTGCCGGTCGACATCCTGGAACAGGCTGCCAAAGGCCTCCGATCGTGCCGGCAACGGTGGGTCGCCGGCCTCGGACACGGTGAGCCGGCTGAAATAGACGTGGGAAGGGCTCCCGTTCCGCCCCCGCCTGGCGCCTAGTCGCGCAATTGCCTGGACTTCTTCGGCCAGCAACTCCAGCGAGGAGAGTCTGTCTCCCACCCGCTGCAGCGTCTTTCTCAGGTGTTGATTTTCCTGCCTGGAATGGCGGAGTTCGCTGCGAAGCCGCTCAAGGTCCAACAAACGGTCGGTGTTGCGGGCGACGTCCACCGCCCGGGTCGTCAGAGCCACCACACCGAACAAGCTGAGCAACGCCGCTGTCGCCACTAATCCCGGGTACCGGATCGGTCGGCGACCTTCAAGGGGGCGGTAGGAGTATGACTTCACGCGATTCTCTGAAGTGAGGGAGGAAACGGCGCTATCGGGTGCCAGATTCCTGCTTATGAACCGCAGTCGTCGAAAAATATAGCAAATCTGGTTGCCCCGGGTCAACCGGTCTTTTCATGTTTCGTGAGATCCTCTCATGCTCCTCCTGCATTGCATTTGACAGGTTCCATCGGCTTTCCATAGGATAATGCGGTTTCAGGAATCGACCCCCACCGACAAGGCGAGGATATCGAGTATGCCCGCGACCCTCTCCCCGCGGCTCCGTGTGGATTTTCCCGCGGTTCAAACCCGGCTCAACGCCGAGGAAGAGGCCGTGGTCATGGAGACGATCCGCAACAGCTTCTGGTCGGATATGCCGGAGGAGACCTTGCGCTACATGGCCGACAGCATTCGCGCGGCCGTGCAAAGATTGTGGGACGGCTAGCTCTGGGTACTCGGCATGCTTGCCGCCCCGGCGTTCCGTGAATCGCCGCTGGAGGCGGGCGGCACACTTCCTGCCCCAACACCCCCGGGGATGGGCCGGGGAATTCGAGGAAACAGACATGGCTTCCAGAACAGTTTACTTCAACGGAGAGTTCGTGACCGAGCAGGAGGCTCGGGTCTCCATTTTCGATTCGGCCCTCATGTTCGGGGACATGGTGTTCGACATGACCCGGACCTACGGCCAAAAGCCCTTCAGGCTCAAGGAGCATCTGGAGCGGATCTATGCCGGGCTCAAGTACCTGGAAATCGATTGCGGCTTGACTCTGGAGGAGATGGAGCGGGCCACCCTGGAGACCCTGGAAAGGAACCTGGCCGTCGTGGACGGGGCCGATCTTCAGATCATGCACGACGTTTCCCGAGGTCCTCTGCCCGTCTACAAGAGCGTGTTCGGCGGCGCCGTCGAACCCACCGTCTCCATCAACTGCTGGCCCCTGTGGTGGCACCTGGCCGTCAACGGCCCCCTCTACCGCTCGGGGGTCCACTCGGTGATCGTTCCCCAGAGATCGGTGCCCGCTTACCTGATCGATCCCAAGGTCAAGAACAGAAGCCGTATCCACTACCAGATGGCCAACCTGCAGGCCCACAGGGTGGACTCCCATGCCCTTCCCCTGTTGACCGACGATCAGGGCTTCATCACCGAAGGCAGCGGCTCCAACTTCTTCATCGTGCGCCAGGGGCGGGTGCTCACCGCCAAGAGCCACAACATTCTGGTGGGCGTGTCACGCAACGCCGTGCTGGACCTGCTGACCGCCATGTCGGTGCCCTGGTCGGAGGAAGACTTCGGGGCCTACGAAGTCGTCAACGCCGACGAGGCGTTTCACACCGCCACCACCTTCGCCGTCATGCCCTGCACCCGCATCAACGGGATGCCGGTGGGCGATGGGAAGCCGGGACGGCTGACCGGCAAGCTCATCGCGGCCTTCAGCGAGACGGTCGGCGTGGACATCGTGGCTCAAGCCGACGAATATGCCGCAAAAGTCAAGGAGATGCAGGGTTCCTGCTGACTCGAAACCACGGGTCTGTTCTCCCGCTTGCGGCATCCCTCCACTCAGGAGCTGGGTCCCATGGCAATGAGCGTTTTGGATCTGACGCCTGCACCCACCCGCCCGGTCAAGACCCGATTCCGCCGTATTGTTACCCCTATTCCTGTTCCCCAATCCATTGACCTGATCCGGCGCCTGCGGGAAGTGGAGCCGCGGTCCATGGCGGGCATGGTGCCCATTGTCTGGCATCGGGCCCAGGGGTTCCAGGTGTGCGACCCCTACGGCAATCAGTGGATCGACTTGAGCAGCGGCATCGTCATGGCCAACAGCGGCCATGCCCATCCCCGCGTCCTGGAAGCCATCCGGAGGCAGACGGACTCGCCGCTGCTGTTCACTTATGCCTATCCGGGCGAAGTCCGGCAGCGACTGCTGGAGCGCTTGGTCAGGCTGGCGCCACCCAGGCTGGACAAGGCCATCCTGTTTTCATCGGGAACCGAAGCCAACGAGTGCGCCATCACGCTGATGCGCCGGCACGGCCAGCGGATCTCGCCTCGAAAGACGGCGATTCTGTCTCTGGAGGGCAACTACCATGGACGCACGCTGGCGGCCAAGGCGGCCAGCGGGGGGGAAGCCCGGGTGGATGGCATTCCTCGGGACCAGCTGCGCCATTTTCTGCTTCCCCCTCCCGGGAAAAACGGATTCGCCGCCGATCTGCGGTCCTGCGGCCTGGAGCCGGTAGACGTCGCGGGCATCATCCTGGAATCCATTCCCGGGGTCACCACTGCCTGCCATCCCCTGGAATACATACGGGAGCTGAGGGCCTGGGCGACCCGCCATGGGGCGCTGATGGCCGTGGACGAGATCCAGTGCGGGATGGGGCGGACCGGGAAGATGTTCGCCATTGAACACTATGGCGTTGCGCCCGACCTGATTACCTGCGGCAAGGGGCTGAGCTCCAGCCTGCCGGTCTCGGCCGTGATCGGGGCCAGGGAGGTGATGGACCTGGCTCCTCCAGGGGAAATGTCCAGCACTTTCGGCGGCAATCCGGTCTGCGCCGCCGCCGCCGAGGCCAACCTGGAGTTGATGGAAGAGGAAGGGCTGGTCCAGCGGGCGGCTGAGCTGGGAGAGCGGCTGGAGCAGTGGTTGGCCCCGCTCGCGCAGAGGCATGCCGGTTCGATCGGCCAGGTCAACGGCAAGGGATTGTTTTATTCCATCCACCTGAGGAATCCGGACACGGGGCATCCCGGGGTGGAGATGGCCGATCGGGTGGCCCTGGAGTGCGTTCGCCGGGGTGTCCTGCTGTTTGTCACGGGGCGGGGCTTCCTCAAGATCGTGCCTCCCCTGACGATCGAACGGGAGGCATTGGAGGAAGCCGTGGGGGTGATTGCGGCTGTCCTGGATGAGGAGTTGGCTTCATGACACGGCGATTGACGGTGGATCTGGAGGGACTCACTGCCCTGGTGACCGGCGGCGGCACGGGGATAGGCCGGGCCATCTCCCTGGGATTGGCCCGCTGCGGCGCCCGGGTGGTGGTGAACTATTCCCGGAGCGCAGCGGAGGCGGAGTCCACCGTGGACGAAATCGCGACCCAAGGGGGGCAGGCCCTGGCCTTTCGCGCCGACGTAACCGATGAGGATCAGGTCAGGCGGGCCGTCGCGACCGCGGTGCAGACTTACGGCGGGGTGGACATCCTGATGGCAAACGCCGGGGGGCCTACCGAGAGCTGCTCCACCGCCGACCTCTCCAGCCAGGACTGGGACGCGGGGTTGAACCTGAATTGCAAGTCGGTCTTCCTGTGCGTCAAGCACGCCGCGCCCCACCTGCCGGACGGCCGGGGACGGATCCTGATTACCTCCTCCATCAGCGCCCGCAGCGGCGGCGGTCCGGGAACCATCACCTATACGGCCGCCAAGGGAGCCCTGAACAACCTGGTGCGGGGTTGGGCCAAGGAGTATGCTCCGCGCCGCATCACCGTCAACGCCATCTCTCCGGGGGTCATCTGGACCCGCATCCACCAGCAGCGCACGCCTCCGGAGGCCTACCGGGGCCTGATCGAGCGCATCCCCCTGGGCCGCGACGGCCAGCCGGAGGATTGCGTGGGGGCGGCCCTGTTCCTGGCCAGCCGGGACGCTTCCTTCATCACCGGGCAGATTGTGGAAGTCAACGGCGGGATGCTGATGCCGTAGAGTGGATCAACGAATCGCCGCCAAGGGATAAGAATAGATATCCACGAAGGGTCACGAAGGACGACGAAGGGCCACCAAGGAGTGGAGAAGGTTCAAGAGGGATCCGTCAAGGGTCGGGAACGGATTCGGCTAACCACCACTAACCACTAACCACTGCCTCTACTCCACCAGCGCCCCAAACAGCTCGGGGCGCCTCTGGCGCAGGGTGTAGTTGGGTTGGCTGCGGGCTTCCCAAAGCTTCTCGGGCAGCAGATCGGCCACCACCATTTCCTCTTCGATCCTCTCGAACGAGGTCCGGGCAGCAACCTGGCCCAGCGGGTCCACCACGATGCAGCCGCCGGCATGGTTGGGTTGATTGGGGCTGTCCTTGGGGTAGGTGTCGACGATCCCGGCCCGTCCGGCCTGATTGCAGAGGACGGTATAGCAACTGTTTTCATAGGCCCGGGCGGAAGCCATCATGTGGAAGTAGCGGCCCGAATAGGCGGCCGCCTGCTTCTCCGATTCCGGATCGTCGGTCCACGTCTTCAGCCGGGCGGCGTGGGGCATCAGAAGCACATCGGCTCCCTTCAGAGCCAGAATTCGGGGGACCTCGGGAAGGGAGTTGTCGTAGCAGATGATGGTTCCCACCCGGCACTTGCCGATGTCGAAGACGAGCATCTCGGAGCCGCCCTCGTAGTGGATGACCTCGTCCCGGGAGAGGTGGATTTTTCTCTGGGCCCCGATGTAGCCCTGCGGGCCCACCAGCACCTGGGTGTTGTAGACGATGTCGCGTTCCTTTTCGCTGAGGCCCACGCTTAGGTACAGATCCAGGGCCTGAGCCAGCAGGCAGAGGTGTTCGACGCTGGGTCCGTCTGGCACGGCTTCGGCCGCGTACCAGGTATTTGGATCGTTGTGGCCGTGCACCACCAGCTCGGGGAACAATACCAGGTCGGCCCCGGAGTCCTTGGCTTGGGCCGCCCACCGGTCGATGGAGCGCAGATTTTCTTTCGCCTGGCCCAGCAGCCCGTTCATGGCCACCGCTGCAATTTTCAGTGTTTGCATGAACTGACCCCCCATGGGCTTACGCCCACGGCTACCTGTTGACGCCGCCTTCGCGGCTTACGGGAACCCCCGGGCTGGCGCCCGGGGACTATTTGTCAAGAATCCTTGTTTCCGCTCGACGCTACACCCAGGCTCTTACCTTGGGCCCCCCGAAGTCCCATCGCAGGTCCATGGCCAGCGGGAAGAGCTCGTCGATCTTGTCCAGGTGCTCCTGGGGAATTTCCACCTCGGCCCCGCGGATCGAACTTTCGAGCTGCTTCTGGTTGCGGATGCCCAGGATCACCGAGCTGATCTCGGGATGCCTCAAGGCCCAGCCGATGGAGTATTCGGCCAGGCTGACCCCCAGTTCGGCCGCCAGGCCCTTGACCACGTCGATCCTCTCCCAGATGGCGCCTGAAAGCGGCCGCATCCAACCGGGGTTTTCCGCCAGCCGGCTGCCGGTAGGAGTTTCCCCCGGCCGGTACTTGCCGCTCAGCCAGCCGCCGTGAAGCACCTGGTAGGGGGTGATGCCGACCCCGAATTTCTTGCAGAAACCGATTTCGGAGATTTCGATATCGCGCCGCAGCATGCTGTAGGGCGGTTCGTAGGCGATCATCCGTTCCAGGGCGTTGCGGTCGCTCAGCCAGAGCAGCTCGCACATCTGCCAGGCCAGATAGTTCGAGACGCCGAAGTAACGGATCTTGCCCTGTTTCACGAACAGATCCAGGGTTCGCAGGCTCTCTTCGAAGGGAGTCTCCAGGTCGGGCCAGTGGAGCATCAGGATATCCACGCAGTCGGTCTGGAGCCGCCGCAGGCAATTCTCCAGTGTGGTCTGGAGGTGAATTCTGGACCCGCCTTGCTGGTGAGGACCGGGCCCCAGAGCATTGGCGATCTTGGTCAACAGCACCACCTGGTCGCGCTTGCCCTTGAGTATCCTTCCCAGGTACTCCTCGGCCACGCCCCCCGGAGTTCCGACGCTGCGGTCGTAGCCCTCGTAGGAACTGGCCGTGTCGATGAGGGTGACGCCCCGGTCGATGGCATGGTGCATCAGCCGGGTGGCCTCTATCTCCGTGGTCGGGTTCCCGAAAAGCATGGTCCCGAAGCAGATGGGTGAAACCGAAACGCCACTGGCTCCCAGCCTTCTAAGGTTCATGGTCGACTCCCAAATTGGATACTTTACTTCACACCGACGGCCCCTTCCGGCGGTGACGGACCCATCGGTGAAGGTCTCGCCCGGCAGTCGGTTGACACTTGCATACGGGGCCACTCATTATTGATGCTGTCCGGAGGCAAGTCAATAAAGGGATGTCATGGAAGGAGGACTTCCCGGGAGCGCGGGCGTCCCGCCCGCACCGAGCCTGACGCAGCCTCGCCTACCTCAAATTAAGGTCATGAAAAGCCTGTCGATTGCGATCGTGGGATGCGGCAGCTTCGGGCGGCATATGGCGGACCTGCTGGAAAGGCTGCCCGGCCTGAACATTACTGCCGTCTGCGATCCGGATGCGGAGAAATCCCAGCCCTTGGCCCGGGACCTCGGAGTTCCGGCCTATGTCTCTTTCCAGCGTTGCCTGGAGGAAAGCCGGGCGGCGGCGGTGGCCCTGTTCACTCCCAACCACCTGCACGCCCCCATGGCCATCGCCGCGGCCGAAGCCGGGAAGCACATCTTCTGCGAAAAGCCCATGGCCATGAACGTGGCCGAGTGCTACGCCATGATCGAGGCGGCCGAGGCCAACGGGGTAAAGCTGATGGTGGGCCACAAGCGGCGACTGCGCCCCCAGTACGCCAAGATGGCCGAGATTGTGCGCGGCCTGCGTTACGGCAGGCCCCTGGCGGTGCAGGTCAACGGGTTCTACGGCCGTGAGCTCTGGGACTGGTGGACGCGGAGGGAGACGGGTGGGGGACTGCTGTTTCACGCGGGGGTCCACGACCTGGATTTCCTGCGGCACGCCTGCGGCGAGGTTGGAACCGTCTTTGCCCGCAGTCCGGTCAAGACCGACCACGGCACCGATTTCGAGGACGCCCTGGCGCTGCTGATTCAGTTCGAATCGGGCACGGTGGCCACCCTTCAGGTGAGTCCCTTCTCTCCTCAACGGACTTTCCGCCAGGCCTTTGGGGTCCACTTCGTGCTGGAGCGGGGGGATCTCATTTACGATCCGGCTGAGACAACCGTGACCGTGCAGGGCCGGGGCGAGCCTTCGCAACAGTTTCATTTCGACAACCAGGCCGGCTTTGAGCAGGCCTACCGCACCGAGTTGGAGAGCTTCGCCGCCTGGGTAAGTCGCGATGCCGAGCCGGTGCTGACCGGGTGGGACGGCCTGCGCTGCGTCGAGATCATGGAGGCGGCCCAACTCTCGGCCTACAGCGGCAGGCAGGTGCAGCTTCCCCTCCCCCGGGTGCAGGCCCGGCAAGAGTGGTTGGGAACACCTTCCTTGACCCGGGAAATGGCGGAGCCGACGCTCTTCGCCCGGGGCCTCTCCATGGCCGAGGGTCCGGCCTTCGACCGCCAGGGTCATCTGTTCGTGGCCAACTGCCGGGCCCGCCATCTCTCCAGGATTTCCCCCGAAGGGGAAGTCAGCCACTTCCTCTCCACGGGAGGAAAGCCTCAGGGGGTGGTGGTCGCCCCCGACGAACGCCTGTTCATCAGCGACAATCAAAAACGCATGATCTTCCGGGCCGATGCCGGCGGCCGGCTGGAAGAGTTCTGCGGCCGTTACCGGGACGGCAGCCGGCTGCGGGGGCCCAACGAGATCGCCCTGGGCCCCGATGGGCGGATCTACTTCACCGACCCCGGTAGGGCCTGGCGCGGCCGGCCGGAGGGCGCGCTCTCCCGGGTGGATGGGTCGGGTCGGGCCGAGCTGCTGGAGGAGGGTCTGGAGTTCACCAACGGATTGGACTTCACCCCGGACGGCAGGGAGATCTGCGTGGTGGAAACGACCACCGGGAAAGTGCTGCGGGCGGCACTGGCCGCCGACGGGACCCTGGCCGGGCCTCTGCGCGAATTCGTTCGCTTCGAGGGCAGCGTCGGACCCGACGGGATTCGTTTTGCCGCCAGCGGCAACCTCTACGTGACTCTCTTCGGGCGGGGCCAGGTGGCGGTGGTGAGCCCAGAAGGCCGGGTGATCGACCGCCTGCGAGTGCCGGGCCTGTTCCCGACCAACGTCATCTTCGCGGGGCGTTCCCTGCTGGTCTGCGAAGGCCAGACCGGAGCCATCTGGAAGCTGGAGGTGGGGGAGGAGGGGGTGCCCACCTATTCCCAGAAGATCTGGCAGAAGCCCTGAAACGCCATCGTGCCCTGGATGAGCGACAGGGGCCAAAACGGGAAATTCAGGCAAGCCGGGCCCCCGACGACGGGGCGGATCATACGAGGAAGAAACTGCCGATCGTTTTCAAAGACGAACCACGAATGGACACGAATAGGGATGGACCCCCTTCAATGACCAACCGCGCCCGAATGTATCTGCGAAATCGTGACCTTGATATCCCGGCGTCATGGGAGGGAGCCACCCGGGAGCGCGGGCGTCCCGCCCGCAACCTTATTCGTGCAAGCAGCCTGCGATCCAGGGGCATTCCCTCGAACAGTGCACCAAACCGGCCTTTGCAGGGTTCGCTACTATGGTGCCAAGTCCTATGCGGGCGAGACGCCCGCGCTCCCGGGTGGGCATTCTCCCATTCACTCTTGCTCCTCAAGAGAGCGTGTCGGGTTGCCGGGCCGCAGCCCTGCCGTGCAGATCATGCAAGAGAGCCTCTTGCAATATTGGCAGTGGGACAGGTCATTTTGCCGGCAATCGTGATGTTCTGCCTATTTCAATAGTCGGGTGCGACCTGGTGAAAAAGGGGAGTTCACCACAAAAAGCACAAAAGTCACAAAACGGATTTCGTGATTTCGAGTCTTGGCAATCCGAAGTTGATCCCCATGGCGACGCGTTGACCGGATGTATGCAGATAGCACGGAACTTGTGCGACGGGTTCGGGAGTCAACGTCTTGCAGGCTTTCAGTGTTCTGCTCTTTTTGTGCCTTTTGTGGCCATCCCCGGCAAAGGTCACGCTGCCGAATTTTGTAAAAGGCTCATCCTTGCGTCGGCTTGTGCTTCACTTGGGCTCACCGGCATTTGCTGCCGCCGCCTACGCGGCTCGACACCCATAGGCGATGTTTCCCATGGGCTGACGCCCACGGCTAAGTGCTGCCGCGGCTTCGCCGCTCTCAAGGAAGCCGGCTAAAGCAGCATATTCTCAGGTAAGTCCGGCCCCCGCCCTGGTGTGTGGATCATACGAGAGTGAAACAATCAGAAATCGACCATTCCTTCGCGACCTTGGTATCCCGTCGCGGTCACCTCAATGCCTTAGTGACCCTTCGTCGTTCTTCGTGCCTCTTCGTGGATCACTCTTTTTCTTTTGTCTTTTTTCCTTTGTTTCAGGCAAGTGGCGCCCCTGCCCCCCACGACGGGGCAGATCATCCGAGTGGGAAACAAATTGTGTTTCAAGAAAAATGTCTCCAAGTCTCATGGTTTCAATTGGTTCCACGGTCTGAGGCGGCCTGGGCGCCAGAGGTTGTTTCAGGCAAGTGGTTCGAGTTGTGTATATCTTGGGACAGGTCGTGCTTTCACCACTCGCATCGTATCGAATCTGAGAATTGTCTGCGCCTTTCTTGCCTCTTCCGCTTCCACTCGCGTTTTCCCTTCCGCTTCCACTGCCGCTTCCACTCCCGAACGAGACGTTTACCCCTCGGCCAGCTGCTCTTGAGTCAATTTTGCAGCGACGAGGGGAAGCACTTTTCTAGCCAGCCTGCGATCTTTCGAGGCCACCAACTTGACCCACTTGTAGGACTCTACGTAGTTCGAAGTTATTACCGAGTCCACAACATGGAACGAGTTAACGGAGAGGCCGTCGGTCACCCATGCACCTTGCTGGATCCTAGGAAGCCCCGGAGACCCTCCTTGCTCATCCCGGAGATCCCCAGTCGGTCGACCCCGCGTCCCTCCTTCCAGGCGTCGAAGCCCATGACGATGGATCCGATGTCGACCAGGCTGCGCAGGGTGGGTGTCGGCACCCCGAACTGGCCTCCCACCGATGCCCAGGCGGCCAGGCCGTAGGGGATGTCTTCGGTCAGCCAGCGGCTCTCCAGGGTCCCGGGGGCCTTGAGGCGGGTCAGCATCCAGCTTCCGTTGATGGCGGCCCACAGGTCGCCCTTGGGTCCGAAGCCGGCCTGGTGAAAGGCCTCCTCCACGGGACAGAGGTCATAGCCCAAGGCCTTGGCCACCGCGCGGCGCTCTTCGTCCACCTGCCGAATCACCTTGACCACCGAGGGCGTGACGCCCTCTTCATAGAAGTAGAAGTCCCCCTTGGAGTATTCCACTCTCCCGGCGTTGAGAAGCACGCCGGCGGGATGGACCACCGGATTCATGGCGGCCAGACCGCAGGCCATCACGTCGGGATAGGTCTGCATGCCGGGGAAGAGCGGCTCCAGCGCCTCCCGGACCCTGGCGGTTTCCGACGCCGGCAGCACGCCCAGCCCCAGGCCGCTCACCGCGCCCCAGATGGTGGCCGTGTCGGGCGCCGTCTTGCGGCAGACATAGGGGGCGGTGTCCACCTCGGCCAGGGTGACCTGGGCTGCTCCCCGGCGGCGCAGGATCTGCGACCACTCCAGCGCGCCCAGGGTGCCCGGCATCACAACCACCGTGTGGCGGGAGTTGAGGTGGGGAGCGCAGACCTCCGCGAAGGGCTTGTGGGCGTAGGCCGGGACAATCAGCAGAACCAGCTCGGCCGCCGCCAGGGCCTCCTCGATGTCGGTCGTCAGACACCGGATTTTGGCAGGACCCTGGCCGCATTCCCCCAGCAGGTGGATGATGCCCGACCGGCTGACGGGATCCAGGCTGGCCTCAAAGCCCTCGATCTCGAACAGGGTCACCTCGAACCCGCGCAGGGTGAGGCTGGCGGCGGTCGCGAAGGCGGTGTTGCCTCCTCCCAGGATGGTGACGGACGCGTTTGGCATGGAACGGACCTCGTTAAAAGACTCAGGTATCACTTCCCCCGCTCGAGGGGGAGTCGCACAAGCCGAGCCGCCAGGCGAAGGCTGATGCGATGGGGGGAGGAAAGCCGGCTCCCGAAAGCGCCATCCTCCCGCACGCTCCTCAGGAAACGTGGCCCTGTTCCCGCAGGAACCCGTCGATCAGCCGGCGGGCGATGCTGGCGGCGGAGGGGAGCCCGGGCAGGTCGGGAGGACGGCACCAAAGGGCGTCCTCCAGCTCCTCCGGGTCCATCTTCAGCTCTCCTCCGGCGTATTCCGCCCGAAAGCCCAGCATCAACGAGTTGGGGAAGGGCCAGGGCTGGCTGGCCACGTAGCGGATGTCCCTGACCCGAAGGCCCACCTCTTCCGCGATTTCCCGTTCAACCGCCTCCTCCAGGGTTTCCCCCGGCTCGACAAAGCCGGCCAGAATGCTGTACACGCCGGCCGGGAAATGGGGAGAACGGCTCAGAAGCAGCTCCTCCCCTCGGGCGATGAGCACGATGACAGCCGGAGACAGGCGGGGGAAACTCTCCAGTCCGCAGCCCGGACAGATCCGGGAGCGGTCCCGCTCGTGAGCAACCGTGGCCGATCCGCACCGCCCGCAGAACTGGTGGTTCCGGTCCCAGTCCACGATCTGCTTGGCGCGGCCCGCCAGGGCGAAAAGTTGGTCTCCCAGGGAGGGATAGAGGGCGCGCAGGTTGTCAAAGGCCATCCCGGAAGCCGGTTGGCTCTCCTGATGCAATTCCGCCGAGAAACAGTGTCTGCCGTCCAGAACGCCCAGGTACTGACTCCGCAGGCAACGCAGGCTCAGGTCCCGGGGGTGGTGCAGAAGGGGGATGGAGGCCGAGCCGTTGCGGACCTGGACCAGGAGGAGATCTCCACGGAAGGCGAACCACCAGGCGGGCGCCCGAAGGTCCTCGGGAGGAGTGACGGCAGGCAGGAAACGGTCAGGCATGGGTTAACGGAGAAATCCCTTAGCGGTCCGCCCCCGCCCTTCAGTCGAGGGTCCAGCGGGCCTGTCGCAGCACGGCGAGATCGGGGCGGGAGGCCATCTCCAGGTGCCGCTGGACACGTTCCTGGGAGGGTGGTGCCTTTGGCACAGGATTATCCATCACTTCATACCAGGCCGTCAGCAGGGAACCGTCGTTCAACTCTACCGTGGAAGGGTAGCCCAGGTCGCTGGAGATTCCGTCCCCGGAGATGGTGATGGCGCCGGACCAGGTGCGGCCCTGGTCCTCGCTGACGCGGGCCTGGTTTCCATAAGGCGGGCGGCGATAGCCGTAGGACATCACGAGCCGCCCGTCGCGCAGCCTCAGCAGGTGGGAAGGCAGTCCCCACACCCCGATGGCGCGGGGCACCGACCAGGTCTTCCCTCCGTCGGTGGATCGGCTCTGCAGCGTCTCCCTTTCGTTGGCGGTGTTGTGGTTGCGGATATGGGCGATCAGGGTTCCTTCGGTTGTTTCCACCGCATGCAGCTCATGATAGCCGTCCAGGTCGTCGCCCTTTCGGGTGGGGATTTCCGCCAGCCAGCGCCAGCTCTGGCCGTCGTCGGTGGACTCGCAAACCCCGATGCGCCCCTGGGACTGTCCGCTGGGGCCGTACCAGAAGATCTTGCCGGCGTAGAGCAGGCGCCCGTCGGAGAGTTGAATGGGACCGTGGGGGCTGTTGACCGGGCAGCGGTAGGGAGACGACCAGCTCCGGCCCCCGTCGGTGGATCGGATCATCCAGCTGCCCAGCTCGATTTCCCGCTCGGCGGCCGTGATGCGGCGGTGAATGGCCTGCCAGCGCTTCAGTTTCTCTCGGACCCACTTGCCTTTTCCCTTCGATTCCAGCTCTTCGGCGCGGGCCAGGATGTCGGCATAGCCGATCGAGGTGAAGGTGGTGACCAGCAGCGATCCGTCGGCGGTCTCCACCACGCCCGCATCCCGGTCGTCGATGGGACCGTCGATCAGCACCCGCGGAAAACTCCAGTGCCGCCCCTCGTCCCGGGAGCGCATCAGCTCCACCCGGCCGAAGGGGCAGACATGCGATTCCCGCCCGCCCGAGCACACCAGCAGCAGTTCGCCGTTACGGCGCCTGGCCAGGGTGGGCCAGCCGTGATAGAGCCGGGGTTGCATGCTGATCACCCGCTTGGAGTGAACGCGGGCGCCGGCAAGAGCCGCCGATGGAGGGCCGGAGACCAGCCCTACGGCCAGAGCGCCCATCCCCTGAAGTATTTGCCGGCGAGTGGCGGTGCCGTGCATGGTGGTCCTCCGTCTCTTGTAAGGTTGGGAATCGGATAAGCAGTATAGGCCCAAGCCACCGGCGCATCAAGCCCGCGGCACCGATTTTGGGGGACGTAGCCCGCGCCCGGGAACAGCCGCCCGCCGGGGGGTGTTGGCTCCGAGCAGAGGGCCGGGCGCACTGTCCCGACATCCTATTCGTAAGAGAGCGCCTTGACGGGATCGCTGCCCGCTGCCTTGAGTGCCGGGTAGAGTCCCCCGATGATCCCGCTGACCGAGACGAATAGTACGGCATACAGGATCCAGACAGGTGGAATCAGAAGTATCTGAGCGGGGAAAAGGAACTGGAGGAGCTGCTGCCCCAGGAAGGTCAGCAGGAATCCGGCCAGCAGTCCGCTCAGGCAGAGCACCAGTACTTCCATCAGCACCAGCTTGACGATGTAGCCCTTCCGGGCTCCCAGGGATTTCAGGATGCCGATTTCCCGGGTTCGTTCCGCGATGGTGGTGTACATGGACAGAAAGCAGGCGAACGAACCGATGGAGATGGCCACACCCACGACCCCGCTGATGAAGGTGTCGTAAGCCGGAGGTCTGCCGTTTCTCAGCAGCGAAACCCACTCCCGCATGGAGGCGATGCTGATGTTGGGAACCAGGCCCTGCATCTGGGCCATGGCTGCCTGGATCTGCTCGGAATCGTAGAGCTTCACCAGAAAGGTCGAAGCCTGACCGGCCTTGTTGGTGATGGCCTGCAGACTGCGGATGGGAAGGTAGACACGGCCGCCGATGCCATTGCGGTAAATGCCCACCACCTGGAACGACTCTCCCTTCAAGTCGAAGCGATCGCCCACGGCCAGGTCCTTCGATCTGGCGTGCAGATCGTCGATGATGGCTTCCGGGGCTTGGGGACCGCTGAAGCCGCGGCCCTCGAGGAACTCCAGGCTGCCGGCCACGACCTCGAAGCTGGGGAGGTCGATACCGTAGACGGCCCTCCAACTTCCCCGCAACTGAGCCAGGAAGAGTATGGGTGTCACCTCCCGCACCGACTCCAGCCGGCGCAGGGTCTCGCCCATGGACTCGGGGATGATGGTGCTGCCGGTGGTGAAAAAGAGCGGGGGCGCATTGGCCGGCCGAACGATGATGTCGGCGCCGATGTTCTCTTGGCGGTCGGCATTGTCTTGAATCATGCCGTTGGAGATACCGATCACCAACAGAATCAACGTGACTTCGAGGCTGATGGCCAGAATGCCGACGAAAGCCCGGACCGGGCGGTGTATGACGTTTGTGAAGATTAACTTGAGGGCTGTCATCAATCGGCGGTGGCGGGTGGCTCCGTCCTCGAGGTGGGCTCGACCGGATACACGGCCACATGGGCCATTCTACCGGGTCGCGCGCATTTTAACATGTTTGCGCATCCACCAGAATTCCTAACCCGGCTCCCGCGACGGACTGGCGAGCTGCCTGAGCTTCTCGACTACCGAGCGCGGGGCTTCCACTTCCAGCAGGATCCGGCTGCCCCGATCCTGCCGGCTTACCAGCCGGCCGCCGGCATGGATCTGGGCAAGCAGGTCCCCCTGGTGAGCCCCCACCCGGAACTGCGCCCTCACCAGTGGATCTCCGTCGATGGACTCATCGATCCTCTCCAGGAGCCTGGGGATTCCCTGGCGCCGGAGCGCCGATACCCGGAGGGCATTGTCCCCCGTGGGAAGCCTTGGCGGTTGCTCCAGCAGGTCGGTCTTGTTGTAGACCTCGAGGATCGGTTTGCCCGAATCCCCCAGCTCCTCCAGGACCTTGTGCACCGAGTCTCGCTGGTGCTCGGCCCGGGGGCTGGAGCAATCGATCACGTGCAGCAGCAGCTGCGCTTCTCCGATTTCCTCCAGGGTGGCCCGGAAGGCCGAGACCAGGGTGGCGGGAAGCTTGCTGATGAAGCCGACCGTGTCGGACAGAATCACCTCCCGCTTGGAGGGCAGCCGAATGCGGCGCAGCAGGGGATCCAGGGTGGCGAAGAGTTGGCGGGAGGCCAGGGTGTCCGATTGGGTGAGGGCGTTGAAGAGCGTGGATTTGCCGGCATTGGTATATCCGACCAGCGAGACGGTGGGAACGGGAACGGATTGGCGAAAGGAGCGGTGCAGTTGCCGGTGCCCCCTCACCCGCTTCAGATCCCGTTTGATCTTGTGAATTCTCTGGTGAATCTTGCGTTGGTCCGTCTCCAGCTTGGTTTCTCCCGGACCGCGCGTCCCGATTCCCCCACCCAGGCGGGACAGTTCCACTCCCCGTCCCCCCAATCGAGGCAGCCAGTAGTCGAGCTGGGCCAGCTCGACCTGCAGCTTTCCCTCCCGGGTTCGCGCACGGCTGGCGAAGATATCCAGGATGAGCTGGGTTCGGTCGACGACCTTGCAGTCGAGGGCGCGCTCGATGTTGCGTTGCTGGGCCGGGGAAAGGTTGTCGTCGAAGATCACGGTGTCGGCCCGGTGCCGATCCAGCAGTCCCTTCAGGAGATCCAGCTTCCCTTTGCCGATCAGAAATGCCGGGTCATAGCGGGACCGTTGCTGCAGCAGTCGGGCGGCCACCCTGGCTCGGGCGGCGGAAGCCAGGGCAGCCAGCTCATCCAGCGATTCCTCCAGGTTCAGGCCGGCTCCCCTGGCGGCAGCCGCGGTGACGGACCGCTTCAGCTCGCATCCCACCAGGATGACGTTTTCTCTGTCCGGGGTGGCGACGTCCATGTCAGTTCTTAGGCTCCGGCTTGGATGCCTTGGATGGCGGAGAGGCAGATTCCGAAGGCGGTGAGGGCGAAGCCGAAGCGACGGCGGCCGACTTGGTCGTCACAACGGTCGAGATGGCATGTTTGAAGATGAGCTGGTCCCGTTGGCCGGACTCCAGAATGACCGCGTACTTGTCGAAGCTCTTGATCCGGCCGGTCAACTTGACGCCGCTCATCAGGAAGAGGGTTACCGCCAGCTTCTCGCGGCGAAGTTGGTTGAGAAAGACATCCTGAATATTGTGTGGTTGCTTTTCCATGGATTCCCCGATTCTCCTGTACGCTGTCCGGGCCGTTACCGTGAAACAGTCTTAGGGGGAGGACGAAAGCACGGGATGAGTCAACCTCCCCGAAGGCTGTCTTGTCCCGGCCTGGATGAAATCCGCCACGCAGGCTTCAACATCCGACCCGAGGGAATCGTCATCCCCGAATCCCGGAAACCAGATCACCTTCTCTTCCTTGCGAAACCAGGTCAACTGGCGCTTGGCGTAATTACGTGTGGCCTGTTTGGTGGCCTCAACCGCTGACTGCAGGGACATCTCTCCGCGCAGAAACCGCACCGCCTGAAGGTAACCGAGCGATTGGAGGGGCTTGCAGTCGGGAGAATACTCCTTGGCCAGGATCGACCTGACCTCCTCCACCAGTCCACCGGCGAACATGCGGTCGACGCGCTCTTCGATGCGTTGGTAGAGCCGGTCCCGCGGGGGGGTGAGTCCGATCTTCAGCAGCCGGTACCCCTGCAGTTTTTCGGTGGCGGTCCGGAAGTGAACCGAGAGGGGCTTGGCAGTCAGAAAATAGACCTCCAGGGCCCGTATGACCTTGTGCCGGTCCCTGGGCGAGATGCGCCGGGCCGAATCCGGGTCGACTCTCGCCAGCAGGCGGTGGAGGTAAGCGTCCCCCTTGCGCCCGGCCTGCTCTTGCAGGTGTTGTCTCAGCGATTGGCAGCGGGAGGGCCCGTCGAAGAGGCCGTTGAGCAGTGCGCGGAGGTAGAGCCCCGTGCCGCCAGCCACTATCGGCATGTTTCCCCTCCCTCTGATTTCCGACAAGACCCTTCGGCTTTGAACCATGTACTGTCCAGCGGTGTACTGCTGGTCCGGATCGAGAAAATCGATCAGATGGTGAGGGATGCCGGCCTGCTCGGGCTTGAGAACCTTGGAGGTGCCGATGTCCAGAAACCGGTAGACCTGCACCGAATCGCAACCCACGATCTCGCCCCGGATTCGACGGGCGAGGCGGAGCGCCAGGCCGGATTTCCCGCTTGCGGTGGGTCCCAGGACGGCGATGAGGGGTGGATTCGTCAAGACCAGAGCCAGATACGAAGGGCCAGGTAGGCAAACAGGAGCGTCGCCAGGATGCAGAGCCCCAACTGCTGAATGCGCGACGTCCTCATGAACCGATCCCTAACCGGACCCGTGTGGGGAAAAATCTACTCCATCCCCGTTCCAATGTAAACAGAGGCATGCCGGGAGCTTGCCGCTCCGTCCCACTCGCCCCGACCTTTTCCGACCCGAACTGCTGTTTCATGCTAACCTTGATTTGGAACCGGCTGGGAACTGATGTCTGAAGGCGCCGGAAGGTCACCAGTTTCACCCTCCTCTCAGGAAACCGGCAGCAACTGGGACATAACCGCCATTGCAAGCGCCCGGGCCGGCCGTCGGTTCGCGCTTGTCCGGTCCACCCTTCCGCCCCTTGGTACATCCCGGGCGGTCATGGCCCGAGGCCATGCTCCCCATGAACAAACGGACCAAAGTCTACGGGTTCCTGATTCTTCTGGCGGTCTTGGCCGGCGGAGCCCACTTTCTCAGACAGAAGCCCGCAAACCCGGCCGATTCCGCTAAAGGGTCCGCGTCAGGCTCCGGCGCCGGCGAGAACGGCGCCGCGGCCGCCCCGGTGGAGCTGGCCTTGGCCAGACGGGACCGGATCACACACCAACTCTCCTCCACTTCCAATCTGAGGCCTTTGAGGGAAGTCGAGGTCACGGCCCAAACCGGGGGAATCGTCCAAAGCCTGCTGGTGGAGGAAGGGGACTTCGTCAGGCGGGGGCAGCTCCTGGGTCGCCTGGATGACCGATCGCTCCGAATCCAGTTGGATCTGACGCGGGAAAAGCTGGCCCAGGCGAAGTTGCAGTTGGAAAAAGCCCGCATCCGCCGGGAAAAGGCCAAGGTGCAGATCGCCAACACCGAGAATGAACGCCAGCGGCTGCAGGAGGCCTACGAAGAGCAGTTGATCAGCGAGCGGGAGTATGACCAGGTGCGGTATCAGCTGGACGAACTGGGCCACGACGAGCGGGTCTCGGCTTCGGAGAGCCGGGAGCTGGTTCACCGCGTGCAGGAGCTGGAAGCGGAGATCCGTAAATCGGAACTCGAGATCTCCCATACCCGGATCACGGCTCCCTTCGGCGGACGGATTACCGAACGCACCATGGAGCTGGGGAAAAATGTTCGCAGTGCCGACAAGCTGTTCAAGCTGGGAGCCTTTTCTCCTCTGTATGCCGACGTCTTCCTTTCGGAACGGGAGGCCCGCCGGGTACGCCCCGGACAGGAGGCCTCGGTGCGCCCGGGTGCGGATGAAGCCGTTGAGGGCGTGGGACGGGTGGTGCGGGTCAGTCCGGTGGTCGACACTTCCAGCGGAACCATCAAGGTTACGGTGGAACTCACACCCGAAACCGAGGGATTCATGCCGGGCGGTTTTGTCAGGGTGGCCATTCAGACCGACGTGCGGCCCGATGCCATCCTGGTTCCCAAGCGGGCCGTGATGGAACGGGACGGGGAGACCTTCCTCTTTCTGGCCGACAATGGCGTGGCGCGGCGGGTGCCCGTGCAACTGGGTTATGAAGAGGCTGGCAATGTCCAGATCCTGCAGGGAATTTCCGCCGGGGATCGAGTGGTGGTCGCCGGACAGGGCGCCTTGGAGGATGGGTCCGAGATCAGGAAGGTGGGGGAAGACTCTGCCAACGGCGTGCCTGAAGGAGCCACCTGACACCCGCGCCGCCCAGGGCGCCGGCATTCCCCTGTCAGTCCGGGTTGCATGGCGGGGAACCGGCCCTGGCCTCATCCCGCCCCGTCATCCTGACCCGCGCCCCTGCCGGAATGCTCCCGCATATCTTGCCGATTCCGGCTTCGGCCTTCAAGCCTCCTGAGCCATGATTCAGCTTGCCATTCGGCGTCCCGTCACCGTCTCCATGTTCGTGGTGGCGGTGGCCCTTTTCGGCCTGGTCTCCCTGCAGCGGATGGCCCTCAACCTGCTGCCGGAAATCGCCTATCCCGCACTCACCATCCTGACCGACTACGAGGACGCGGCTCCCGAAGAGATTGAAAACCTGATCACCCGTCCCATCGAGGAGGTGGTCGGCGTGGTGGGAGGCCTGACCAGGGTGGAGTCGGTGTCGCGATCGGGTCAGTCGGAAGTCGTTCTGGAGTTTACCTGGCGGACCAACATGGATGTGGCCACCCTGGAAGTCAGGGAGAAGCTGGATCTGCTGCAGTTGCCCCGGGACGTCGAGCGGCCGGTGCTGTTGCGCTTCGATCCTTCCTACGATCCCGTCATGCGGCTTCAGTTCTGGGGTGATGTCAGCCTCAGCCGCGTTCGATATCTGGCCGACGAGGAACTGAAGAAGAGCCTGGAGTCCACCGAAGGCGTGGCGGCCATCAAGGTGGTGGGCGGCCTGGAGGAGCAGATCCGCATTGAAATCGACGAGAAACGGCTGGCGGAGCTGAGGATTCCCATCACGGAAGTGACCCAGGTGCTTACCCGGGAGAACCTGAATCAGGCTTCCGGGAGCCTTTATGACCTGGATGCCAACTACATGGTTCGCATGTTGAACCAGTTTCGCTCGGTGGAAGAGATCGACCGGATCATCCTGCGGGATTCGGATGGCAAGCGGGTCGTCCTGGGCGAGGTGGCCGACGTCTGGCGGGGCTCCAAGGACCGGGAGGTGATTGCCCGCATCGACGGCCGGGAGAGCGTGGAACTGGCGGTCTACAAGGAGGGCGACGCCAATACGGTGATGGTGGCCCGGGCCGTGGAGGCAAAGCTGGAGAAGCTGCGCAAGGACGGGGTCCTTTCGGGGAATCTCCAGGTCCGCACCGTTTTCAATCAGGCCCGCTTCATTCAGCAGGCCGTGGACAACGTGCTCTGGTCGGCGGTGCTGGGAGCGGTCCTGGCCACCCTGGTGCTCTACCTGTTCCTGCGCCACCTCAGGAGCACCCTCCTGGTGGCTTTTTCCATTCCCATTTCCGTCCTGGCGACTTTCGCCCTGATGTACCAGATGGATGTGTCCCTGAACATCATGTCCCTGGGCGGGATTGCGCTGGGCGTGGGCATGCTGGTGGACAACTCCATCGTGGTTCTGGAGGCGGTGCATCGCCAGGACCGCTCCCGAACCAGCCTGCCGGAAGCCGTCTACCGGGGGACTCGGGAGGTCGGAACCGCGGTCACAGCTTCCACGCTGACCACCTTGGCGGTGTTTCTGCCGCTGGTCTTTGTAGAAGGCATCGCCGGGCAACTGTTCAAGGACCAGGCCCTCACCATTATCTTTTCTCTTTCGGCCTCGCTGCTGGTGGCATTGACCTTCATTCCCATGGTGCTGGCGCTGCAGATACAGCCGCCTCCCCCGGCTTCGGGGAAAGCCCTTCCGGAGCCCGAGCCCAAGACCCTCGCCCCCGGGTCCAGGGGAGCCGCCGGCCGCGTCCTTTTAATTTGCCGCAAAGTCCTTGGCCGGGTAGTTGCCTTTGTGTTTGTGGACCTGCTTACCGTGGTGCTGGTGGACGTTCGGGTTGGGCTGCAATGGCTGGGCCGAGGCCTGCTGCGGCTGTTGGCCCCGGGCCTGAGCGCCTTCGAGGCGGTCCTGGAGGCGGTGAGGCGCCGGTATCCCGGCTGGCTCGAGCTGGCGCTCGACCACAAGGGACGGGTCCTGGCGGCAACCGGTCTGCTGGTCTCCCTGGCCGTGGTTGCCTCTTTCCGGCTGGGAGCCGAATTGATCCCATCCCTGACCCAGGGAGAGTTCGCCTTCGAAGTTCGCTTGCCCGAGGGGACGCCGCTGGCCCGGACGGACCGGCTTCTGAAAGAGGTCGAAAGGCAGGTGGCTGAATTCGAGGGGGTTGAAACGGTCTTCTCCAGTGCCGGAGGCAGCAACCAGAACCAGTTCGCCCGGCAGCTCGAGGAGGAGCACGTCGGCCAGCTTCACGTGGTCATGGAGAACCGGCGGGACAGGCAGGCGGAGTTCGAGGTCATCGAGCGCCTCCGTGGCCGGCTGAGCCAATTCCCGGAACTGACCTACACTTTTCGCCGGCCCACTCTGTTCAGCTTCAAGACCCCGATCGAAGTGGAGATATACGGCTACGACCTGGGCGAGCTGCAAGCAGCGGCCAACCAGGTCGCCGCACGCATGGAAGGGATCGCCGGCCTCAAGGATGTCAAGACCACGACCCGTCTGGGGAATCCTGAGATCCAGGTGCGTTTCGATCGGGAACGGCTGGCCCGCCTCAATCTGGACGAGAATTCGATTGCCAGTATTCTGAGAAACAAGATTCGCGGAGAGGTGGCCTCGCGCTACCGCGAAGAGGACAAGCAGATCGATATTCTGGTCCGAGCGGCCGAATCGGATCGGGACGCCATCCAGGATCTGAAGGAACTGGTCATCAACATGGGTTCGAGGGCCTTTTCGGGCGCGGGCGGCGAATCGAGCTCGGGGACTGCCGCGGGCGGCGGCTCCAGCCAGGGGTCCGGGTCCGGCGCCGAGGGCGCAGCCGTTCAAACTGCCGATGGGGACTCCGAGGCCGCCCGAACCGTACCCATCCGCTTGAACTCGGTGGCGGACATCGACATCGGCAGGGGCCCCGGCGAAGTGAGGCGCATCAGTTCCCAGCGGGCGGCGGTGGTGTCGGCCAATCTGAGCGGAATGGATCTCAGCCGCGCGTCCCGGGCGATCCAGGCCGAGCTGGGCGACCTTCGCGGGCGGCTTCCGGCGACTGTCAGCCTGTCTTTGGCCGGACAGAACCGGGAGTTGGCGACCTCCTATCGAAGCCTGTTCATGGCTCTGGCCCTGGCCGTGTTCCTGGTCTACCTGGTGATGGCCTCCCAGTTCGAATCCTTCATTCATCCTCTGATTATCATGTTTACGGTTCCTCTCGGTCTGGTCGGGGTGGTCCTGGCCCTGGTGCTGACGGCCACCGCGGTCAGCGTGGTGGTGATGCTGGGATTGATCATCCTGTCGGGGATCATGGTCAACAACGCCATACTCCTGGTGGACTACACCAACAAGCTCCGCCGGGGCGGACAGGCCAGGCGCGCCGCCCTGCTGCAGGCCGGTCGGGTCAGGCTGAGGCCCATCCTGATGACCACCCTCACCACCGCCCTGGGGCTCATCCCCATGGCCCTCGGTTGGGGAGAAGGAGCTGAGATTCGGTCTCCCATGGCCATCGCGGTCATGGGGGGATTGCTGTTCTCGGCTCTGTTGACCCTCTTCTTCATTCCGGTGGTCTACGAGCTGGTGGATCGACGGGACCTGCGGGCCGAGGCCCCTGCCGCCCTCGGGGCCGGAGCGGGCGTGAACGAAACGGGGTGAGGAGGCTCGGGGAGGAGTGGGCATTGCCCCGAAGCCTGGTCGAGGAGAGAGAGAATGGCCGTGAAAGAGACTGAAGGGTCGAACCGTTCCTCCAACGGCCCCGCCGGGTCCGGAATGAGGCTGGCGGACTTTTCCATTCGCTACCCGGTGACCGTCCTCATGTTGTGCCTGTGTCTGCTGGTTCTGGGAGGCATCTCTCTGACCCGGATCCCGCTGGTGCTGACCCCCGACATCGATTTTCCCGGCGTCTTCGTGCATGTCCCCTACGCCAATGCCACTCCGGGTCAGGTGCAGGAGTCGATTACCCGACCGCTGGAGGAGGTGCTGGCGACCATTCCCGACGTGCAGCGGATGGTGTCCCGCTCTTCCGCCGATCAGGCCATGATCCAGATGTTCTTCGGTTGGGCGAGCAACGTGGATTTGCTGCGGTCGGAGGTCCGGGAAAAGGTGGAACAGGTGCGCTCCGAGCTTCCGGACGACGTGGAACGGATTCTGGTGAATAATTTCAGCACCACCGATTTTCCCATCATCCGGGGCCAGATCTCCTCCGGTCGAGACCTTCGCGGCTCCTTCGATTTCCTGGATGCCAGGATCCGAACTCCGCTGGAGCGCCTCCCGGGAGTGGCCGAAGCCGAAATCAGCGGCGCCGGCCGCCAGGAGGTCAACATTTACCTCCGGCTGGACGACATCAAGCGCTATCGGGTCGACGTGGCGCAGATGTTCCAGCGCATGGACGGCGCCAATATCAACCTTTCCCTGGGTCGAATGCAGGACGGCAGCACCCGCTACGGCGCCACGGCCCGGGGTTCCCTGACCTCGATGCAACAGATTGCCGACTTCCCGGTCAATCAGCGGGGGCTGCGGCTGCGAGAGGTCGCCGACATCTATTACGGCAGTCGCCCCGTAAACTCCGGCAAGCACCTGAACGGGGAACAGGCGGTTGAGCTGCAGATCCGCAAGACCTCCGAGGCCAATACGGTGGAAACGGTCAACGGGGTCATGGCGGTATTGGATCGGCTGAGCCGGGATTCGGCCCTGGAAGGCATCGAGGTCCAGGTCTGGCACAATGCCGGAAAGGAGATTGTTCGGGCGCTGACGGGGCTGCTGAATGCGGGCACGCTGGGAGCCCTGTTGGCCATGGGGGTCCTCTACCTGTTTCTGAGACGGTTGGGAGCCACGCTGACCATCGGCTTCGCCATTCCTTTCTCCATTGTGGCCACCATTGGATTTCTCTACCTGTTCGGCAAGACCCTCAACGTCCTTTCCATGATGGGTCTGATGCTGGCCGCCGGGATGCTGGTGGACAACGCCGTAGTGGTGCTGGAGTCCATCTACCAGTGGCTGGAAAAGGGCTACGATCGGGTGAAAGCCGCCAGCCGCGGGACCCAGGCGGTGGCCATGGCGGTGCTGGCCGCCACCCTGACCTCCATCATCATCTTTGTGCCCCTGGTATTCGGCAAGACCAGCGCCTACTCGATCTGGCTGGCCGACGTGGGGGCCGCCATCATGATCGCTCTGGTGTGTTCCCTGATTATCTCGCTGACTCTCATTCCCCTGGGGGCGGCCAGGCTGTTCGGTGTCCGGTCCGCTCGCAATCCCGGGCCGGCCCCTGCGGCGGGTTCGGCCAGTGGCGGAGGAGATCCGGCCTCAGCGGGAAAGAACGCCCCGCCGGCCGATTCCCGACCGAAGCTGTCGAATTGGGGGGAGACGGTGGTGGAGAAATACCTGAGGCTGATGAGCTGGCCTCTGCGGCATCGTTTCCTGGTGGGTCTGTGTATCGTGCCTCTGATAGTTGTCGGTTCGCTGATGGCTCTCATTCACTGGGTCCCCGACAGTTCGCCCGAGGCCCGGGACCTGCAGAACCTGGATATTCGCTACGACTTCACCGAGAACTACCACTACGCCAAGATCGAAAGGGACTTCCTGGGGCCGGTCGAAGACTTCCTGATGGCCAACCGGGAGCCCTTCAAGATCTCGAACGTCTCCAGCAGCTTCAGCAACAACAACGCTTCCACCCAGGTCTATTTCGACAACGAGAAGTTGACCCTGGAAGAGTTGCTCGATATCCGGCAGGAGATTCAGGATCGGCTGCCGGAAATTCCGGGCGCCGAGATCGAGCTGGGGCGGCAGGCAGGGGCCGAGTCTCAGACCTTTATCAGTGTGAACATGTACGGGGACGAAAACGTGCGGCTTCAGGCGCTGGCCCGGGAGGCCCGGCGCCGGCTGAGGGACAAGGGAGTCTTTAGCGAAATCCAGGCCGGGAACGAACGTGCCCGCGAGGAGGTCCAGATTGTCCTGAAGCGGGACCTGGCTCGCCGCTACGGGGTCTCTCCCCAGTCAGTGGCCCGACTCCTGGGAATTGTCATCCGCGGACGGGAGATCCGGGGCTACCGCACGTCCGAGGGAGAAGTGGAGATCTGGCTCTGGCTTCGGCCCGGGGACCGGGAAGATATGGAAGACCTGAAGTCGGTGGCGGTGGGGAACGGACCCGAGGGCCAGGAGATCCTGCTCTCCCAGGTGGCCGAGTTCCGCCGCATCGACACGCCTTCCGTCCTTCGCCGGGAAAATCGTCGCACCTATACGGAGATCGGCGTGAGCTACTCGGGTGGCAAGTCGGATGAGGGGAAGAAACTGATGAGCGAGGTGATGGACAGCCTGGAATACCCCGCCGGCTACGGATGGACCTACGGGTTCTGGACGCAGCGGCAGGAGCAGGACAATGTGGACTTCATTCTGAATCTGCTGCTGGCCTTCCTGATGGTCTACTTCGTGATGGCTTCCCTGTTCGAGTCCCTGGCCCACCCCTTCGCCATCATGTTCTCCCTTCCCTTCGCCCTGGTGGGAGTTACCTGGTTTCTCTTCCTGACCGGGACCCCTTTCAACCTGATGTCCCAGATCGGCCTGATGGTTCTCCTGGGGGTCGTGGTGAACAACGGCATCGTGCTCATCGCCCACATCAACAACCTTCGCCGCCAGGGGTTGGGGCGGTCCGAGGCCATCCTCACCGGGTGCCGGGAGCGGTTCCGCCCCATTCTCATGACGGCGGCCACCACCGTGGTGGGGCTCATTCCCCTGGCGCTGGGCACCACCGGAATGTTCCAGCTTCGCTATTTCCCGCTGGCCCGCACCGTCATGGGAGGCCTGATCTCCTCGACCCTCCTCACCCTGGTGGTCCTGCCCGCCTACTACACGCTCTTCGACGACCTGGCCGGATGGCTCAAGCGCCTCTGGTGGCAGAGCAAGCCGCAATCGGCTGCCTAAGCCTGTACCTGAAAAAAAAGGAGTTATCCACGAAGGGGCAGTGCGCCGTGGAAAGGCGCCTTCTTCTAGCGGGTGCGAATCCCGCCCAACAACTGTCGCTCCGGTTGGTAGCAGCCAGGGCGGATCATGGAGGTAACGAAATGGTCTGAAGCACTCTGGTGTCAAAGGCCGCCAAGGGCGGCTCAGCAAGCATGCGGGCCGGAACGCGAGTGAACGTCGAGCAGGCCTCGAAACGGACAATACGGAAGCCGACCCTCCTGTCTTTAGGGGAAGGCCGATGGCGGATGGGGAAGAGAGCGACGCGGGCACCGATCCGCTTCCGTCGGGGTAGTGACGCTGGCACGCATGGAAGGAGAAGAAGGCAGCAACACGGGAAGCCCTGGGGGAGATGTGGCACACATCAACCGGGACCCCGCGAGGGGCAGGCCGGGCCGTCAGGGTGGCGGAAGGGTCCGTAGTACCGGAGAAGCCGGGTAACGCCGGCGGAGGGAAGGGACCCTGAGTTGAGAGCAGCATGGAAAGGAGGCAAGGCGTGGCCACTGACAAGAGTCTAACAGGGTCAGAGGGGGTTCGGAAATTCCAGACCATGCTACATGCGAAAGCGAAGGAGGACCCCAAGCGGCGGTTTCATGCTTTGTGCGACAAGGTGTGGCGAGAGGACTTTCTACAGGAAGCCTGGGAGCAGGTAGGCCGAAACGGCGGGTCGGCCGGGGTGGACGGGGAGGGCATCAAGGACATCGAGGCGTATGGGGTGGAGGGCTGGCTGGGGGAACTGGCGCGGGACCTGAGGGAAGGGACCTACGTACCGAAGCCGGTGCGGCAGGTGCTGATCCCGAAGAAACAGCCCGGCAAGTTCCGGCCATTGGGCATACCCTGCATACGGGACCGGGTAGCGCAGACGGCGGCTTTGCTGGTGTTGGAGCCGATCTTCGAAGCGGACCTGGAACCGGAGCAGTATGGCTATCGGCGGGGGCGGAGTGCCAACGACGCGGTCAAACGCGTGCATGAACTCCTGCAAAGGGGTTACCAGGAGGTGGTTGACGGCGACCTGTCCAACTACTTCGGCGAGATTCCGCATGCGGAGCTGATGAAGAGCATTGCCCGGCGCGTGAGTGACGGGAGGATGCTCAAGCTCATCAAAGCATGGCTGGAGATGCCGGTGGAGGAGGACGACGGGAAGGGTGGCAGAGGCCGCACGAACCGAGGGCGCCGGGAGCGGAAGGGGACACCGCAAGGAGCCCCGATCTCACCCTTGCTCAGCAATCTCTACATGCGGCGCTTCGTTTTGGGCTGGAAGGTGCTGGGTTATGCCCGGCGCTTCTGTGCGGAGATCGTCAACTATGCGGATGACTTCCGTGTACTCGGCAAGGCACCGGCGGCAGAGATGCTGACGGCGGTCAAGCGGATCATGGAGGAGCTGAAGCTACCGGTCAACGAGCGGAAGACCCGATGCTTGCGGTGTCCCGAGGAACCGATGGGGTTTCTGGGATATCGCATCGGACGCAACTATCGCCCCAAAGGGAAAGGAGCCTACATCGGCACTCGACCCAGCAAGGCGAGCGTCCAGAGCATCTGCCGCAAGATCAGCGAGTGGACGGCGCCGAGGAACGGGACGCTGCTTCGAGGACAGATGGTAGAACACCTGAACCGGGCGATGACCGGGTGGGCGAACTACTTCGTTCTGGGGCAGGTGAGCCCGGCCTACCGAGCGATCGACCGCCACGCGGGCGGGCGGCTGCGTCAGTGGCTCTGTCGGAAGCACAAGGTGAGGACCGGGGGGAGTGTGCGCTTCTCGGACGAGAGACTATGGAAAACCTATGGACTCACTTGCCTGGGGGCGAAGCCACAGAGCCTTCCGAGGGCGAAGGCATGATCTTGACTGAAAGCCGGATGCGGGAAAACCGCACGTCCGGTTTGATGAGCGGGGGCGAGGAAACGCAGCGAGGAACGAGATTGAGGCACCGGCAAGTGGCGAAAGCCGCCGGCAACAGCGACTCCCTCGATCTAAGGCCGGCGCGCCTCCCCTCGACTCTACCGAAGAACAACGAAGGGCCACTAAGGCGTTGGAGACGGCTCAAGAGGGATCCGCCACGGGCGCTAAAGGACTTGTAAGGGGAGCTTTTTGCAAAATCCGCAACGGGGCAGGTTATTTTGCCGGCAATCGTGATGTTCTGCCTTTTTCAGTATTGGGTGCGACCTGTGAGCAATGCGGGTTCATCACAAAAAGCACAAAAGTCACAAAACGAATTTTCTGATTTCGAGTCTTGACGATCCGACTCGAGATGCCCGTTGCGAAGATATCCATGCAGGTCGAAGGCGGTCTGCCGGATCTGATCACACAAAGCCCGCATGCCTTGGTCGTTTCTGATCGTTCCGCTCTTTAGGGGGGTCTGTGAGGATCAAGGGCCGGGATCTTGCCCCGTCGCTGGAGCTGATGCCCCAGACGGGCCGTAGCGGAGGCGAGAACGGGGCAGGGGTTTCAACCTCGGCCGACAGGTTCTCTCAAAGGGCGCAGCACTCCTTCTGTGGGGGCGCTCCGGGGGATCTGAGCTATACTGGAAACTTGAGGCCAATCAGGGACATGGGTGTGATTGCAGGGGTGGTCAGCGCAAAAACAAGGCCCACAGTTGCCCTGTGCTGCAATTTTGGAGGGGTTCGAGTACTATAGGGCCCTAGGAATCAAGAAACGGCAGCCTGACCGGCAAGGCGCTTCACGCCGGGGGAGAAGAGGGTAACGCATGACTAACGAGCTGATGGGCATCCTGGTGGCGGTGATTGCGGTCAGCGTCACCCTGGGCGGGTTAATCCTGACCAGCAATCGCGGACTCAAACAGGATATGGCTCAAATGGAAACACGGCTGCGGGAGGATATGAGCCAGATGAGAGGGGACCTGAAGCAACTGGGGGACCGTGTGGCGCGGCTGGAACATGGTCAAGCCAAGCTCGAAGGATTGCTGGAGGGCCTTCGCGAAGCCATCACCGGACGGACTGTATCCGGCTAGGAATGGAATCCATAAAGCGGAAGCAAGACAAGGACGGATGGTTTCCGATCAGAGGAGTTTTCTCCGGACAAGGCGGTCTGGAGCAGGAGCCCCAGGAGGTCTCTCCCCAAGCGGCTTACCATTTCACCCGCCTCGCCCAGGTGGACCAGTTGGTCGAGGCCAGCGAAGAGGAGCCCGATGTAGGCTTCATGGCGCGGCTGATTGCGCTATGCCCCCTGCCCCGGACTAATCCGGGCAGCCGGAAGGAGTACGCCCGCCACAACGGACCTTATTCTCTCGTCATGAGCGCCGGAGCTCTCAAACAGCTTCCCTACGGCAATCTGCCTCGTCTGCTGCTGGCCTGGGTGTGCACCGAGGCCGTGAAGACCCAAAGCCGAGAGTTGACCTTAGGGCGGTCCTTGTCGCGGTTCATGCGGCAGCTAGGCATCACCAGCGACAGTGGCGGAAAGCGTGGAGAAATGACACGAGTGCGGGATCAGATGGACCGACTTTTCAGCGCCAGCGTGACGCTGATCTACCAGGGTGAGTCTAACTACCGCCGCATCAGTTCGTTTGTCGCAGATAAACAGGAACTTTGGTGGAACCCCAAGCATCCCAACGAATCTACGCTATAAATGACATAGAGACGATTTGAGGTGGTGGCGACTTGAATCTGCCTTAGGGTCGGGCCATTTTCAGCGGACCTGCCACCTGCCAGTCGAATTGCCGAGCATAGGCTGATTTCATAGTCTATCCGGATGTACACTGGCAAAACTCTCTTCGCTCAAGTCATGAGCTTCCTTCCTTGGACGACCCCTGGCAAGTTCCACGACGTCAACGTGCTCGATATCCTCGCTCCAGAACCGGGAGCCATCTACGTCATGGACCGTGCCTACCTGGACTTCGAGCGCCTGTACCTGATGCACCAAATCGGTGCCTTCTTCCTCACCCGGGCCAAGAAGAACCTTCGCGCCCACCGCGTCTACTCTGCGCACAAGGACCGCGAAGGCGGTGTCTTAGCCGACCAAACCATCGCTCTCGATGGCCCTGCGAGCCGACGACGCTATCCCGCCCACTTGCGACGCATCCGTTATCGCGACCCGGCCAGCGGCAAGACTCTGGTGTTCCTCACCAACCGCGCCGACCTGGATGCGCTCACCGTCTGCGACCTGTACAAGAGCCGCTGGCAGGTAGAGCTGTTCTTCAAGTGGATCAAACAGCACCTGAGGATCAAGCGTTTCTTCGGCACCTCGGAGAATGCCGTCAAGTCTCAACTCTGGGTGGCCGTCTCGGTCTACGTGCTCGTGGCGACGATTCGCAAACAACTCGGAATCGAGACCCCACTCTACGCGATACTCCAGATCCTGTCGGTCCTGCCGTTTGAACAAGTCCCACTCTATGAAGTCCTTACAAAATCTGAATCCAGGTCTGCAGACAGGCCGCTGCCAGATCAATTGCCTCTGTTCGCACAGATCTGAGAGGTGAAGCTTGCGTAAACACTTGATTCTATTGGACTTTTAACGAGACACTAGTGAATAGACGATACAAGTGATTTCAGGGTGATGGCGAACACGATTGTGGTGACAATATGGTGAGGGTCTGCAAGAAAGCGTTCTTTTTGTTGCTCCGACAGCTTGGTGCACGTTCAATTCGGCTCTTCCAGGCAGCCGGCGTTTTAGGTCTTGCAAGCCAAGCGAGTCAAAAACTCCCCATAAACTACATACCGTGCTGAAAGGGACGGCGAAAGTGGCCGTCGTATCCAGGGCACCGCCAGGCGGCCGGGGGCCAAGCCGGCCGAGCGAGATCGGGCTCCGCATGGCAGGCCGACTCCTCCCTGAGTCGTATTGATATGGGTGAGAGGAGAAGCGCTGGCGGGCGCCCGTGAGGCGTCAACGACGCTCGAGGCGCCCGTATCATGAATCGGCCCGCACTCAGGATTGTGTGGCCGAGGACAGCGGCCAGAAGGTTGCATGGACTGTCGTCCCGCGCACATGAATGTTGCCGGCTCTATGAAATATGTAGGGAGATCAGCATTTGCGGGGCTGACTTCCGAGTTGCGGTGAAAAACGCATGCAGTCTTGAAAAGGCTCACTTACTGGGAACATCAGCACGGAGACAGTTCGCCCCGCCTCTCACCAGGGGAAAGACGAACTTACCGGTGGGAAATCCTCCGCGGGTGATGCAACATAGTCACGTTGGTCAATCGGGAACTCTCCCGGCACAAATATCTTCCCGAACCGTGGCTTCTTCCCGGATGTCCTTCCTGCTGAGTCTGGCCCTATTCAATTGCGGGTGGTTCTGCTGTGTTCTCGGGGCAGCCTACGGCTTCCCCTGGCTAGGACCGCTATATGTGTCCGTATGGTTTGTATGGAGGGTGACTGGAACGCGGACAAGATCGGGGGAGGCTCTCCTGATCCTGCTGGCCGCAATCGTTGGGTATGCGCTGGATTCCACGCTTTTCCTCTCAGGCATGCTCCTGGAAACAGCCCAGGACTCTTTTGGCTGGCCTGCCCCATTGTGGCTGGTGTGTCTCTGGCCCAATCTGGCGGGAGCCCTGGGCGGGTGTCTTGGTTACTTAAGAAAGAGGTACTTTCTGGGATGTGTGGCGGGCGTGATCGGCGGACCCATGGCCTACTTTGCCGGGCGTCAGCTCGGAGCCATCGATTTGGCCGATCCTCTGGTCGTGAGCTTTGCAGCTATCGCCGCCGAGTGGGCCATTGCGATGCCGTTGCTCCTCTTTCTCGACGCTCGCCTTTCCCCTGAACCGAGGCAAGGTGTCCACGTGGCTTCCAGCGAAGGTTCCCTGACGAATGGAGGTGAATCGTGAATCCCGGGACCCTGATCGCCGTCTCTTGGGCAGCGATGGCCTTGCTGATGTCCATCCTGTGGGAGTTGCAGCGTCGTCTGGGAAAAGCCGCGATGGTGGACGCCGCCTGGGCAGCCGGCATCGGAGCAGTCTCGGTCCTGTTTGCGGTCTTTGCCGAGGGCGACCCAATGAGAAGGCAATTGGTCGGGGCCATGGCCGGTCTCTGGGGAGGGAGGCTGGCAGGCCACCTGCTGGTTCGAGTGTTCGGGGAACGGGAGGATGGTCGATACCGGACACTTCGCCACCAATGGGGGACCAAAGCCAACCTCTACCTGTTTCTCTTCTTTCAGGTTCAGGCATTATGGGCCGTGTTGTTTTCCCTGCCAATGCTGGTGGCCTCCATGAATCCTCACCCGGTCAGCCCCCAAGACTTCGCCGGCGTGCTGGTCTGGGCCATTGCCCTCTCCGGCGAGGTATTGGCGGACAGACAGCTTGCCTCCTTCCGTAAAAGACCAGGCACCGCTGGCACGGTCTGTCAGGAGGGCCTTTGGCGGTACTCCCGGCATCCGAATTACTTCTTCGAATGGCTCCACTGGTGGGCCTACGTGCTGTTGGGCTGGTCCGGACCGCAGGGTTGGCTGACTCTGGCGGGACCGTTGCTGATGATCCTCTTCCTGTTCAAGATCACCGGTATTCGCCCGACCGAACGACAAGCCCTTGCCAGTCGCGGTAGCGCCTACCGGGAATACCAGAGAACCACCAGCATCTTCGTTCCCTGGCCTCCACGCCGCTAGTGTCCTGTCTCAAAATAGGATAACCATCTCCGACGGAGGTTCCACCGGGAAACGGTCGATTCGAAAGGCCCTTGGCGATTCAGCCAAAGGGCACCGTCCTGCTCCCCCTCTCCGGAACCTCCATCAGCCCCCGTGGTTCGGGCAGAACGGCGCCGTCTTTGTCGTCGCTCCTGGAATCCGGCGCCGTTGCGCTCCGAAAGATGGCAACCCTACTTCTGAGACCGAACACGACTCCGCATTTCTCACATGTGACATCGATTGCAGGGGCTGAGGCCGTGAGAACGGCAGGAGATAGCCACTGAAGGGAGGCCACCTCATCCCGTCCCGGCCGTCGCGGGCAGAATGTTTTTTGCGGTGGTCCTGGGTGAGAGGATGTTTCGGCAGAATAACGTCTGGTCGGATCGATGCTGCGTGGCATACACGACCTCCGCCCCTTGGACAATAATGGGAGTGTGCTGTCTATTTGTCAATATTAATCTGATTTATTCTAGACAATAATATTTCATAACTTGACAAAGGTTTTGTATTGTCTATATTCAAGATATGGAATTGGTCCAGGGACATCCCATCAGAGTAGCCGTGCGACGGACGGGACTTTCCGCTCACGTCATCCGTGTTTGGGAAAAGCGCTATCAGGCCGTGGTTCCGACCCGTAGCCCAACCAATCGGCGGCTGTATTCGGATGAGGACATCATGCGCCTGTGGTGGCTGCAGCAGGCGGTGCGCGCCGGGAGGAGAATCGGTGGAATCGCCCATCGCTCCAATGAGGAGCTGGTGAAACTTGTGAATGCCCAAGGTGTGTCCGTGCCTGACGCCGATAGGCCGGCAACCGAACCCGACGCCGACAAAGACGAGGGGGAACCGGCAGTCCTTCTTGAACGGGCTCTGGAAACCGTGATCGCTCTGAATCCGGTCATGCTGGAAGAGCAGTTGCTGCGCACATCCATTCAGATGAGCCGGCGGCGTCTGCTGGAGGAAGTGGTCCATCCGCTGATGGAACGAATTGGAGACCTGTGGCACCAGGGAACCTTGAGGATTGCCGATGAGCATATGGCCACGGCGGTTGTGCGCAGCTTTATCGGCAACACAATAGCCACCTGCCGGGTGCCGGACGCGGCTCCTCATGTCCTGGCGACGACTCCCGAAGGCCAAATGCACGAGATAGGCGCCCTGCTGGCTTCGGCCGTCGCCGCGGCAGAGGGCTGGAATCCTATCTATCTGGGGCCGAACCTGCCGGCCGAGGAAATTGCCGGGGCCGCTGCCAAAAAGGGAGCCAAAGCCGTCCTCCTCAGCATCGTTCATCCCGAGGACGATCCCCGGCTGGGCAGCGAGCTGGTCACACTGCGCCGTCTGCTGGGCCCGGACGTCATCCTGCTGGCGGGAGGCCGGGCCGCCCGCGGCTATTCGCGCTCTCTCGAGCAGGCAAGTGCTGTGACCCTGAATTCCTTAGGCGATTTGTTCAACTTCCTGAGTCTCATGCACCGGGGGATTCCTGCACAAACCTAGCCCGCATCTCCCAGCGGGTCGCTGGCTGCCTGGGGAACCTCCGGACACCATTCCCGGCACCGACATGAATAGGATGCGTATCGACGGCAAAACCCAGCCGCTGGCGGCCTGGCGACAGGCGTTCCTAGGCTGGTTCAAAGGGGACGAAAACACCCTCGAAAGCGCCCCCGAAGGCGAGCGGCAAATCGATTGGCTGCGCGTCCTGCCGTTTGCGTTGCTCCACCTGAGTTGCCTGGGGGTCCTTTGGGTCGGCTGGAGCCCTCTGGCCGTCGCGGTGTCAGTACCCGCCTACTGGGTGCGGATGTTCGCCGTGACCGCTTTCTACCACCGCTATTTTTCCCACCGAACCTTCAGAACCTCGCGCCTGCTGCAGTTTCTCTTCGCGATCCTCGGCAGTGCGGCGGCGCAGCGAGGACCTTTGTGGTGGGCCGGGCACCACCGTCATCACCATCGCCACTCCGATACCCACTGCGACTTGCATTCCCCCAGGGAGCACGGTTTCTGGTGGAGCCACATGCTTTGGATCACCTCCCGGTCGAATTTCCCCACCCGCCTCTACAACGTGAGCGACTTCGCCCGCTTTCCCGAGTTGCGCTTTCTGGACCGCTTCGATTTCGTCGTGCCTCTCTTGCTGGCGATGGCCATGTACGCCCTGGGAGACTACTGCGCCGCCCGATTCCCCGAGTCCGGAACCAGCGGCGGGCAGATGCTTGTCTGGGGCTTCTCTATTTCCACCATCCTGCTGTTCCACGCCACCTGCACGATCAATTCGCTCGCTCATCTGTTCGGCAGCCGTCGCTTCCCCACCCGTGACAACAGTCGCAACAATCTCTGGCTGGCTCTTATCACCATGGGCGAGGGCTGGCACAACAATCACCACCGCTATCCCGGCTCGACCCGTCAGGGGTTTTACTGGTGGGAGCTGGATCCTACCTACTACGTGCTGAAACTGCTCTGCTGGATCGGTCTGGTCAGCGATCTGAGGCCCGTGCCCGTGACGGTCTACAACCGTTCCAGGGGGGAGAGATGATACCGCCCGGTCAGCGCATCGCCGTGGTGGGGAGCGGTATTTCCGGTCTGGTGGCGGCCTATCTGCTGCACAGTTGCCACCGGATCGTGCTCTACGAGGCCAATGATTACATCGGAGGTCATACCCACACGTTGGATGTCGAGCAGGACGGACGCTCCTATGAAGTGGATACCGGCTTCATCGTCTTCAACGAGCCCAACTACCCCTATTTCAACCGGCTGCTGCAGCGTTTGAGGGTGGCCTCCCGGCCAACCCAGATGGGGTTCAGCGTCCAGTGCGCCCGTACCGGTCTGGAATACGCCAGCACGCCGCTCACCAGCCTGTTCGCCCAACGGCGCAATGTGATAAGGCCGTCCTTCTACCGCATGCTGGTGGATATCCTGCGCTTCAACCGTACCGCCCCCTCATTGTTGCGTCACCCCGACGACTCGACCGCGCTGGGAGACTACCTGCTCGACAATGGCTATTCGAGGACCTTTATCGACCATCACATCATTCCTCTGGGATCGGCCTTGTGGTCGGCCCGGCCGGAACGCATCCAGGAATTCCCGGCGAGCCGCTTCGTCCAATTCTTCGCCAATCACGCCTTCCTACAGCTCTGGGGCCGGCCGTCCTGGCGCGTGATCGAAGGGGGCTCCAGGCGCTATGTCGAGGCGCTGACCCACCCGTTCCGGGATCGCATCCGAATCAACTGCCCGGTGGTATCCTTGCGGCGCCTGGACCAAGGCGTAGAAGTGCGCACCCGGTCCGGAGAGCCCGAGCGCTTCGACCAGGCCATACTGGCCGTTCACAGCGACCAAGCCCTGAATCTGCTGGCCGACCCCACTCCGGCCGAACGGCAGATCCTGGAAGCAATGCCTTACCAGGCCAATGACGCGGTACTCCACACCGACCCCGCGCTGCTGCCCCGGCGCCGACGGGCCTGGGCGAGTTGGAATTACTACATCCCCCCTGATGAGGGTGGACGCGCCACCGTGACTTACAACATGAACATCCTCCAGGGTCTGGAGAGCCGCCTGCCCTTTTGCGTCAGCCTCAACCGCACGTCGGACATCTCTCCGGGGAGGATCCTGGCCCGGATGACCTATCACCACCCGGTCCATTCGCCGGCGTCGGCGACGGCCCAGAAGCAGCGGCGCCGGATCGACGGAATCGACCGCATTCACTATTGCGGGGCCTATTGGGGCTATGGTTTCCACGAAGACGGCGTCTTGAGCGCGCTGGAAGTGACCCGGCGCTTCGGGAGCGAGCTGTGAGCCGACACAGCGCCATCTACGAAGGCTGGGTGCGGCATCGCCGCTTTCGGCCGGCGCGTCACCGCTTCGGGTACCGGCTTTTCATGATGTACCTGGATCTGGATGAACTTCCTTCGCTGTTCGACCGGCGATGGCTGTGGTCGGCCCGACGCCCCAATCTCGCCAGTTTCCGGCGGGCCGACCATCTTGGGGATCCCCGCCTGCCCCTGGACGAGTGCGTGCGGCAATTGGTCGGGGACCGAACCGGTCGCCGTCCGCCAGGACCCATTCGGCTGCTGACCCACTTGCGCTACTGGGGCTACGGGTTCAATCCGGTCAGCTTTTACTTCTGCTTCGACCGGGCCGACCGCGTCCTGGAGACGGTGGTGGGGGAGGTCAACAATACCCCCTGGGGCGAACAGCATTGCTATGTCCTGCACCGGGGGATGGACAAAGGATCCTCGCCGCGCAAGTCTTACCGATTCCCCAAGGCCTTTCACGTCTCCCCCTTCATGGGGATGAAACAGGACTACACCTGGCGATTCACGGCGCCCGGGGACAGGCTCTGGGTGCATATGGACAACTGGGAGAACGGCGACCGGCTGTTTGACGCCACCCTGATGCTGAGGCGGAGGGGAATCGGGGCCGGCTCGCTGGCGCGAGTACTGCTGCAGTATCCCCTCATGACCGCCAATGTCATTGGCGCCATTCACTGGCAGGCCTTCAGGCTTTGGCTCAAGCGCTGTCCGGTCTACCCCCATCCCCGGGTTTCGCCCGGGAGGAAGTGACCATGTCCCAGGTTCCTCTCACCTTCCCGGTCAAACGGCAGTCCCTCGGTCCGGGCGGCTGGCTGGAGCGGTGGTGCCGCAAGCTGGTGCTGGAGCAATTGCGCGGCCTGAGGCAGGGACGCCTCAGTCTGGTCGAAGGGGAGCGGCGCCACACCTTCGGCAAAGGAGGCGAGGAGCACGGACCTCGGGTAGAAATCCGGGATGCGCGCTTCTTCCGAGCTCTGGCCCTGGGAGGCGCGATCGGCGCCGCGGAGGCTTACATGCAGGGGTGGTGGGACTGCAACGACCTGCCGGGCCTTTGTCGCCTGATGGTGGCCAACCGGGAGTGGATGCAGCGCATGGGCGGGGGCTGGGCCGGGTTGGCGGCCCCAGCCCGATGGCTGGAGCACGCCCTCAGGCGCAATACCCATCGAGGCAGCCGGCGCAACATCGCGGCACACTACGATTTGGGGAATGACTTTTTCCGCCTCTTTCTCGACAGCAACCTGATGTATTCCTGCGCCCTCTTTCCGCGGCCCGACAGTTCTCTGGAAGAGGCCTCCCGCTTCAAGGTGGACCGCATCTGCCGGAAACTCCGCCTCGTGCCCCAAGACCATCTCCTGGAAATCGGGACGGGTTGGGGTGGATTTGCCTTGCACGCCGCCCGCGAGTACGGTTGCCGGGTCACCACGGCCACCATTTCAGGCGAGCAATACGAGGCGGCCCGCCTGCGGGTCCGGGAGGCGGGCCTGGCCGGACGGATCGAGGTAATCCTGAGCGATTACCGCCACTTGCGCGGAACCTACGACAAGCTGGTTTCCATTGAAATGATCGAAGCCGTTGGGCACCAGTACTGGGACACCTATTTTGCCTGCTGCACCCGCCTGCTCAAGTCCGAGGGATTGATGCTGCTGCAGTCCATCGTCATTGCCGACCGGGCTTACGAGCGGGCGCGGCGCTCGGTCGACTTCATCAAGGCCTATATTTTCCCCGGAAGCTGCCTGCCGTCGGTGGCGGCCCTCAGCCGCTCGCTGGCGGCATCCACCGACATGCGGCTGCTGCAGCTGGAGGACCTCGGTTTCCATTATGCCCGCACGCTGAGGGCTTGGAGGACACGTTTGACGGCGGCGACGCAGCAGGTACGGCAACTGGGGTTCAGCCGGGAATTCATCCGCATGTGGGACTTCTACTTCTGCTATTGCATCGGCGGATTCGAGGAGTGCTACATTTCCGACGTTCAGATGCTGCTGGCTCGGCCCGCCTACCGGCAATCGTGCCTGTCGGCCGGGATCGGGCCCGACCGGGCTCAGGCAGGGCCCTGAACCCACAAGTGTTCTGTCTCAGAAATAAGGAAAAGGCGTGAACCTGATCGACTTGGCCGAACGGGGACTGCTGCCCGACGCCGTGATCCGCCGGGGGATCCGCCGCCTCAACCGCCTCCGCCTGAAGCTGGAGCGGGGCGCCGACTGCGAGGCCGAACTGGAGGCCAAACGACATTTCATCGCCTTGATGGATCAGGCTCCCATTGCACTGCATACCCCAAGTGCCAACCAGCAGCACTACGAGTTGCCTCCGGAGTTTTTCAAGCTCGTTTTGGGCAGCCATCTCAAGTACAGTTGCGGGTACTTCACCTCCCCAACCGCCGGGCTCGACCAGGCCGAGGCGGCCATGCTCGATCTCACCTGCCGGCGCGCAGAGCTGCGAGATGGCCAGAACATCCTGGAACTGGGCTGCGGCTGGGGCTCTCTGACGGTATGGATGGCGCAGCGCTATCCCGAAAGCCGCATTACGGCCCTCACCAATTCATCCCAGCAAGGTGATTTCATTCGAGGCCGCTGCCGGGCCTTGGGGCTGAACAACGCGGCGGTCCTCGTCGACGACATCAATCGATTCGAAACGCCCCGGCGCTACGACCGGGTGCTTTCGGTAGAGATGTTCGAGCATATGCGAAACTACCGCGCGCTGATGAGACGCATCGCCGGCTGGCTCGATCCCGGAGGGCTGCTCTTCACTCATGTTTTTGTCCACCGCCTCTACGCCTATGCCTTTGAGACCGATGGAGCGACGAACTGGATGGGCCGCCACTTTTTCACCGGAGGCATGATGCCCTCCGACGATCTGCTGCACCACTTTCAGAACGACCTGATTCTGGATGCCCAGTGGCGGATCGACGGCCGGCACTACGCCCGCACTGCCGACCGCTGGCTGGCCAATCTCGACGCCCGGAAAAGGGAGGCTCTTGCGGTTCTGGAGGGACGCTACGGCGCCGTCGAGAAACGGAGGTGGCTGCAGCGCTGGCGCATCTTCTTCATGGCCTGCTCCGAATTGTGGGGTTGTCATGGGGGACAGGAGTGGTGGGTGTCGCACTATCGATTCAAGCAGCGGACTTCCTGAGCAGTGGTACTTGCAACAGTTTCTGGGGTGCCACGGTGTGCTTAGCACCTGGCAATGCGGCCCGGTCGGCAATTCGTAGCGATTTGGCACACCTATGGTGATGATCTGGAGCGTTGTGAAAATGAGGCTGGCCCGTCAAACCAATATTTGTTCTGGTGTTCGCTTGCCGCCGAAGCTGACTATGACGGCTGTATGGAGAAGGCACGCAAAACCTACTGTCAAGAGAGCCTTTTGCAAAATTCACCGTAGGGCAGGTTTGTTAGCGGTGAGACGTGATGTGCGACGCGTGACTACCTGACAGCAAGCGCCCTTTTGAACGCAAATCCCAGGATCTGAAGGCTGGATCGCAGGTTCTTGCAGAACGCGGGCACAGCTTCCCCTCTCCCTGCCCTGAGGCGGGTGTTATCCGGCCCTGTCGGGAATCTGTGGCGACCCTCTCAAGGCGTCAGGCGCATCAACTGCTCCACCGTCAGCGCCAGAATGCCGAACATCAGGTGGCACATCACCTTGTCGGGGCCGCGTGCCCTGACGTGGCGTCCGCCAAACTCCTCCTTGAGCCGTCCGTTGACCCGCTCCACGGTCGAGCGTTCCCGGTAGCGCCGCGCCTGGGGAGACAGGTGGCCGTTGTAGCCCTCGGCCAGCGCCTCCCGCTTCCGCTCGGCTTTCAGCTCGGCTCGCCTGCGGGGGTTGACGTCAATGATCGGCACATGGCCCAGCTTCTGGCTGAAGGCCCGGATCTCAGGAGCATCGTAGGCAAGTCGTAGAGGCTGGTGACCCGCCTGGCGGTCAGCGTCGCCAGCGGGATGCCCGCCTTAGAGTCATGCACCGAGGCCGAGGTCAGCAGGCAGCTGATGGGAATCCCCCCGTCGATGGCGTCGAGATGCAGCTTGTAGCCGGTCCATCTCTCCAGATACCCCTTCCCGGTGGACTTGACGCCGATGTCGCAGGCCTTGGGCAACTCCTTCAGCATCTCGTCCAACGTCATGGAGGCCTGCCGCTCCAGACGGCTCAACTCCTTGGGCCGTTGCTCGCCCTTCGGCGGCCGGCCCACCCGGCGCTTCGGCTTCGCCGCCGGGGCCGCCTTGGGCGCCGACTTCTCACGCCCCGCAATGGCCGTCGAGTCCCTCGAAACATGGCCTGCCAAGTGGCCCTCCACCGTCCTCTCCAGCAGCGCCTCATGCAAACGCCCCGCCAGGTCGGCGTCAGTGAACTCCGCAAAGGCGCGCGAGAAGGTCGACTCGCTCGGCACACTCTCTGCCCCCTCCCAGCCGCACAACCGGAGCAGGGTCGCCTCCACTCTCAGCCGCTCCACCAACGCACGGGTGGACGCCAGGTCCAGCACCGCCTTCGCCAGGAAAGCCCGCGCCAGCGCCGCCCTATCCTCCTGCGGCCGGCCCCGCCAGCCCCTCTGGTAGGGCACCCACTCCTCCACCCGCACCAGTTCCAAGACCCGCACCAGCCGCTGGTAGCGCTCGCCCAGCGGCCCCACGGCCTCCTCCAGCCAAGGGAACAGCTCCCGTTGAAAGGTCAACCAGTGTCGTGATAGGGTTTGTTTAAGGGACAAGGTCTACCTCAGTTCATCATGTGGTTTTGGCACCTTCATGATACAACAGAGTGTGGTCTTGTCCCTCGACTCATCTATCCTCCTCCACCTCTCTCAATATCAAAATCCCACTGTTGCCCGAATTTTGCAAAAGGCTCATGTTAGTAAACCATTTACTCATGCTCGGCTTTGAACCGGCTTCCCCGATACCCGGCACCGGGCATTGTTTCAAATAAACCAAGGCGAGCCTGGCTTCGGAGGCCTGCTGTATGTGCTCGCGCGTGTAGGCGCGTTTCAGGCGTAGTCTGGGGTTGAGACGGATCAGGAGACGTTCGCCGAGGAAGGGGGGTTTGCAGAAGTTTGTGGATGGTGTCGGTCGCAGGGGAGGGACTTGGCCTCGGTGGCGAGTGCGGAGAATGCAAAGATCCTCGGAGCGTCAGCGCTTTTTCTACTGCGCAAATGCGGGTCGGCGTGCCGCCGGGCACTACTGAATCTGCAGGGTGATCCCACGCTACCGGATTTGTGGCGACTTGTAAGTCAGAACGCCCGAATCACGCCCATTTCCCATGCACGAACCGCTTGCAAATCACCCAAATCGACCACAATTAGCCCTCCCGGAGAGAGAAAAATTAGCGTGGGAAAGTCCTGACTGAATCTGGTAGTGGGTTTGCCTAGATCTGTTATAGTCAATTAGGAGTCTGCGCCGCAGGACGATTTCGGAAGGTGGGAGAGCGAGAGAATCTTGTCGAAGAACTGTTCGAAGGAGTGCTTGGGAGCCGCTATGGGGTCGATAGAGTCTCAAGCCACCTGTGGGCTCCCGACATTGGAGGTTGAGGATCGCCCTGGTTCTCGGTTTCGGGTAGAAATCCCTCGCTTCAGGCCGCCATCAACGCACTCATCCTCTTGATGTTGAGAGCCAGACACACCAAGTCCCACTCCCCTTGCACTGACTGCAAGCCCCGCAGACTGAACCGTCGAAATCCCAGCCCCTCCTTGATCCACCCGTGGGGGGCTTCGGCAATCCACTTCCGCCGGGCATAGGCTACCTGACCGGCCAGACTCGCCAGCTTCTTCCTCATACGACTCCTGGCCGGATACCGGCCGGGATTGACGTCCACCGCCCGCTTCCCCTCACGCCCCAGCGCCACGTAACCGTCCACTCCCCTCGCTTCCAGGGCCTGCAAGTCCGCCTCATTGCAGTAGCCCGCATCCGCCAGCACCTGTTTCGGTATCTCCTGGAAGCTCTCCTCCACCTCCTCCAGCAACTCCATCATCTGCCCCTGATCGCTCGCCTGCGCCGTTACCTCGGTGGCCACAATGATCTGCTGCTCTCCGTCCACCGCCACCTGCGCGTTGTAGCACTGCTGGAACCCCTCCGTGCTGGTCTTCATGATCCGGCTCTCCGGATCGGTGAAGTTGCTCTGCGCCTTCTCCTCCGGTTCTCCGTAGGCCCGCTTGTAGGGCCGTCGTGCTTTCGGGTTGCGGTCCTGTCCCGGTTTGCGCCCCCGCTCCTCATCAGCCTCTCGCTGCGCCGCCTCCAGCCGCTGCTTGGCCGCCTCGGTCGCCGCCAGCCGGTCTTCCCGCCGACGCAACTCCTCCGGCAACTCGTCCCCACGCCGGTCTTCCCCGTAGCGCTCATCTTCCTCCCTGTCCTCCCGCCGCGCCTTCTTCAACAACTCATGGATCTCTTCCCTCAGTTGCCGCTCCCGCTCCCGCATCCGACCATAGCTCACCGCCTTGCGCCGGCTCGCGTTCGCCCGCACTTTCGTCCCATCGATCCCCAAACGCCCCAATCCCACCATCCCCATCTCCCGTGCCAAGCTCACCACCTGTACGAACAGCTTCTTGAAGTCCTTCAAGTGTCGGCGGCGAAACTCGCTCAGCGTCCGATGCTGCGGAAAGTTCCCCGCCGCCAGCATCCGAAACGCCACGTCTTCTTCCAGCTTCTTTGCGATCTTGCGCGACGAGAACACCCCCGTCGCATAGGCATAAATCAACACCTTCACCATCATCCGCGGCTCGTAGGGCGAGTTGCGCCTCCCGTCCTCTTCATAGGGCCGGTAAAACGCTCTCAACTCCAGCCCATCCACCAACTCACTCACCTGATGCGCCAAGTGCCCTTCCGGTACCCACTCCCCCAGGTCCGGCGGCAACATCAAAAGCTGCTTCGGTTGATACGGGCGAAACCTTGTCCCCATCCACCACCTCCAATGTTCTCTCTGTGCCCGTTATTGTATCATTCAGCCCCGACGGGTTTTCTGCGGCGCAGACTCCTAGCGAGTGATACGAGCACGCGTACACAAAAATCACTTTCCAGGGTGGCTTCTCCTGTCTCCAAAGACACGATATCTGGGGCAATCAATTGCGCCACAAGAAACCCAGCGACACCGGCTTTCGCAGAACCGGCCATAGTAAGACGAGTTCTAATTCCAACGCCGTGACCGCCCATACTAGAGCTTACTTGATATACGGTTTAGCCGGGGCTGGGGGCTATGTCAACATCGTTAGCAAGGGCATACAGAAACACAGGAGGATGGAATGAGAACAAAAATCTGGATAGTGGGTATGGCCGTCTACCCTTTGATTGGCTTTATAGGCCTTGGCCACCATCCACTCATTCAAAACCCAGGCGACGTTGATCGAGTTCAGACCGACGAGAAACTCGGAGTGATCCGGGGAAGGGTGTTTACCGATGATGGGGGCCATCCACTCTCGAAAGTTACTCTAACACTCCGTTCGAGTAGTGCACGTCCCCAAGACAGACCTCAGACGGCTCGCACCGACAGCAGAGGAGCATATGAAATCACAAACCTTGACCGGGGCACATATGTGCTTAGGGCGAGTCGAAATGGCTACATTCCTCGGTATTACGGCCAGAAAACGATGCACGCCTTTGGAAGACAAGGAGCGGGAACCGCACTGTCGATCAGATCCGGGGAGGTATTAGAAGGCGTCGACTTCAATCTCATACGAGGCGGTGTCGTGGAAGGAAGAGTGGTAGATCAAGAGAACGAACCGATCTCGCGGGTCTCTGTTAGGATGAGTGGCTATCGGATTTTGGGAGGTGCTCGTCGACTGCTTCCCATCGGCAGGGACCAGACTGATGACCGGGGACAGTTCCGGATTTTCGACCTTCCTCCGGGGAGCTACTACCTGAGCGCCTCTCAACGGTCCGCCACTGACCAAGGGAGAATTGAGACTACATCGTTCCCGCCCACTTACTACCCTGGAGTCCAGAGTGTAGAGGAAGCGACTACAGTTCAGGTGGCGGCGGGAGCGGAAGTTGCAGGTTTTGATATCACCTTGATCGAGGCGGTCAGCTACAGCGTTAGTGGTCGGGTGCTTACCCCGGCGGGCAGACCGGCACACTCGGTTTGGATCGTGTCCACCAAGGACTCCGGCGGCGACATGGGTTCAATGATGGGACCGACTACGAACACGGATTTGCAGGGAGAATTCACGATTTCGGGGCTTGTTCCCGGACGACATCGTTTTTTCGCTCGCTCCGGGGAGGGCGATGCTATGCAGATGGCCGGCACGACGGTGGACGTGGCGGACCAGGATCTTAGCGGATTAACGTTGTTTCTTGGGGCAGGTGCGGAGGTCTCCGGAAGGATCGTGGTTGAAAACCAGAACTCAAGTCTGGATTGGCGCAGGATCCTGTTGTCTATGAGGTTGGTTAGTAATGTCAACCTACTTTTTTCCAGTGCAAGAGGTGGCCAAGTCGAAGAGGATTTTACATTTAGGATATCGGGAATATCCGAAGGACTATATCGCTTTTCCGTCAGGCTCCCTCCAGGGAATCATTATGTCAAGTCCATCCGTGTGCAGGGTCAGGAAGTCATTGATCGTTCAATAGAAACGCGAAACAATGACCGGTTGGAGGGGGTGGAGATTCACGTGTCGTCAGAAGGAGCACAAATCAGTGGAGTGGTCGAACAGGAAGATACCCAAGAGAGGGTGGATGGGGCATCCGTCGTCGTCTTTTCCACTGATCCCCAATTTAGGGGACGCTACTCACGCTTTACAAAAACGACTCAAACGGACCAGAGCGGACGGTTTTCCTTGAACGGCATAGTCCCTACTGAGTACTTTCTGTGTGCTCTCGTCGATCACGAGGCTGGGCGCGAGATGGATCTCGAATACCTGAAAAGTCTGGAAAGGGATTCTGAGCGGATCGATCTTTCGCCCAACCAGATTTCGGAAAAACCTTTGGTGGCAGTGCCGGCACCAAACATGAATTGACCTTAAGCGGAATTGCAGACTACTTTGCTCGAAGTTTCTGGCGGCCCGCGGCCCATAGACAAAATGACTCCTACATCTTTACTCTTTACCGCCACGCTTTTCGTCACCAGCCCGATCATATCGCGGGGGGAGTCCGAGGAGGAGAGAAGCCGCCGATCTGCTCTAGGCTCTCAATATGGGCCACAGCGGATCGCTCACCATCCACGCCAACAACGCCGAAGCGGCGCTCTGGCGGCTTGCCAACTGCGCTATGCAGGACAACGACAACGGAGCGCTTCCCTGGGAGGTCACCTGCAGGATCGTCGCCGACGGGATCGTTGCGGTCATCCACCTCACGCATCGGATGGGTCGAGGGTTTGTGGAGAAGGCGATTGAGGTGGCGGTTTGCGATACAGCGACGAAGCGCTTCTCATTTGCGCCGGTTCAATCGCGGCAGTCACTGGCTGTTGTGGTCGGCCGTGGCGACTGGCCGAAATCGCCAACAGTTGCTTTGCGCGGGACTGTCTCAAGGTCGAGATTCAAAGGTCTCTCGCTGACCATCGTCTGGTTCTAACCCGCATTTCTCACCAGAGTTCGCAAAAGAGCGGTAAGAGGGGCCATCGAGGCGTATGAGGCCGAGTTTAACAAGGTTGGTGGCTGGATCGGTAGGCCAAGGCCAACAGCGGAGGCTTCTGAGCCGCTCGGAAGACCCTCAAGCAGCATTTTCCCCCGAAAGCAGCGACACCTCTGCCAACGACCCCGGTGGCCGCGTCTTGAAGGACAAGGAGTAACGGTCCGGTCAGGGCCCCTCAGGGCGGCAGGTGAGCCCAGGCGATGCGGAACTCCCTCTGGTAGGGACAGCCGGAAGCCATGGCGACCTTGATGCGGCGGACCGAGGTGGTGACCTGTGCGCCGATCTTGAGCAGTTTGAGTCGGATGGAACCGACGGTGGCCCGGGCCAGGCAGGTGGATTGCAGCGCCCGCCGGCGCAAGCCCTCCACCAGCACATAGGCGAAAGACGTCATGAAGAGCCGGAGCTGATTCGCCCGGAAGGAGTGGGTGGAGGTGCGATCGGCGAACAGGTCGAGTTGCTGTTCCTTGATGCGGTTTTCCATCTCACCGCGGGCACAGTAGATCTTCTCATAGAGGAACTGAGCGGGGTAGTCCTGGACCGACAGAGAGGTGACGACGAAGCGGGGGTTGGGTCCACGGGGCAGGACCTCGGCTTTGGCGACCACGCGGCGCTCGTGGGACCAGCTCTTGTGAGTGCGGTAGGAGAGGTCGGTGAAGAGTCGGGCGGGCTGCTGTTGCTGGTCTGAGAGGGCCTGGGCCTGAGCCAACTCGGGGGCGATGGCGTCTTGGAGGCGGGAGTTGCGGGCCAGGCCGAAGAGATAGTCGACCTGATGCTGCCCACACCACCCCATCAGTTCCTCACGGGCAAAGCCGGAGTCGGCCCGCAGCAGAATCTTGACCTGAGGCCAGACACCCCGTAGGCGGGAGACGATGCGCTGGACCTGCTCCAGAGCGCCGGCGGAGGCATCGATGTTGGCGGGTCTGAGCAGGGCCGAGAGCAGATGGCGGCCCGAGAAGATGTAGAGGGGCAGGTAGCAGTAGCCTCGGTAGTAGCCGTGGAAGAAGCGGTCCTCTTGTTCCCCGTGGAGGGGATCGTCAGTGGCGTCGAGGTCGAGGATGATCTCATCGGGGGGATGGGGATGGGCTTGCAGAAACAGTTTCACCAGGAGGGCTTGCAAGGCCTCGGGGTCGTGGTCGATCTTGTGGTAGCGGGTGGGGCCTTGGGTGGGGGCGTGTTCGAGTCGGTTGAGGGTGCTCTTGCCTGCCAGGGGAGGCGAGTCGCCACGACGGCCTTTCTCTGAGACCAAGGCCATGAGGGGATCGTGACGGAGTTGGTCGTGGTCGATGAGATCCTCGTAGCCGAGGGCGATGCCACGGATGCGCTGAGCAATGAGGGTGCGCAGGCTGTATTGGGTCCGCTTGGGGTCGCGGTGATCGGTGAAACAGTCGGCCACCTGGTCGGAGAGAGATAAGCGCCGATCGACCTGGCGCAACAGCAGGGAGCCGGCATCGGAAGTGATGGGACCGCCGTCGAAATCAGCCACCACGCGGCGGCGGCCGTGGGGTTCAAACTCCAGGGGTTTGGTGTTACACTGTGTCGGCATCGGTTCTCCTTACAAGAATCTAGTTAACTCTTGTGGTAAGAGTATTTTAACAGATTCTGAGAACCGATGCTTCCTACCTCTGGTGAAAAATGCGGGCTAAACGCCTTGGCTCCGTCGACGTAGGCGAACTCGCCGCACAAGATGCCGTCGCCACGGGATCCTGGACCACTCAAAAACAACACTTTGACACCAAAAGATGGAAACAAGCTAGACGTGATTGCTGCAGACGTGATACAAGTTAATTATACGCTCACACAATATTCCATCTCTTTTGAGAGAAGAATAGCTGCTCCAGCGAAAGGAGAACTAAGCGATGAGGAAGACAACTTTGCTTTGTGGAGTCGTTTTGATAGCGGCGCTGTTATGGGTGCCAACGGCGATTGACGCCTTTTGCCCAGTTCAGATCCCACCCCTAGGGTATTTCTATATCGGATATTCTTGTCACTATATGTTGGCTTGTGGTGAGCGAGATTGCCTATACGAAACATATACAAACGGGTGGGATACCGTCTGGGTTCGAAGAGGCTGTAACTGCAGAAGATAAGCATGGGTGATATGATTCCTAAACGGTGGCGCTTCAGCGTATTCAGCATGATAACTACCACTCTGCTCGCGATACCGGTCCTTGTGTTCATCAGTGCTTTGGACTCACTGGCGCAATTCAAGCCTGTAATCGCCAATCATAGGACTGTGATCTATCTGACGCAGTCCGATGGTTCTGAAATAGTGGGGAGGCGAGTGGAAGGGACCTACTTCCGTTCTTCCTCTGGTTCTGTAATGCAAACCGAGTTCCCCATTGAGAACGGTGAGAAGCTGGGTAAGGGACAATCAGTTTACACCGATTCCAAAACGGGAAAAATCCATTTGCTGGACCACGATATCAAAAAGGCTACGCTCAAACAGGTCAGGCCGACGCCGTTTTCTCCCCCTGATCGGTATCCATCCCCCTCGGAGATTATTGGAAAGGCTGTTATTGGCAGCCTGAATTGCGTGGCAGTTCCTAGTTTCTCGTTAAACTATGGGACCAAGACCCGCAACGGAAAAACTTGGTGGTCGCTAGAAAATTACTTGATGGTCAAGACGGAGCATGCCCGAGGCCTAGTTCGGAGAGTTTGGGAACTCTACGACATTCAATTCGATGAACCAGATGCGTCGGTTTTTCGATTGCCGGCAGATTATGGGATAGACGACTCAGAATGGAAGGCCCGGAATAATTCGCCAGCAAATGCCTCACAATAGTAACAATTACCTTTCCCGAAATACGTCCTCCTCCATGTAATAGCTCTTCTTGGGACTCGATGTTCTTAAGGCGTGAGCATAACTATGATGCGCATCTCGGCCGCGTTTCGATAGCATCCCAGGAGTGAACGCGCTTGATCATCTCTCGGATGTTGTCGGGAGTGACCCTTAGCTCCCGTATCCTCTGTCAGTAAGTCCGGGCAGCTACAGTGACTCAGAGTGCGCTCCATGTTAGGAAGTCCCCCGCTGCAAGGACTGCCGCAAATTCTTCTCTGTCAAGACTGATACCTTGACGCATAGCTCAAACCTTGGCTATCAGACTTGGGCCATTGCCTACTACCTCATGTCCACTGCCATCAAGGGCACCTCCAGCATGAAGCTACACCGTGATCTTGAGATCACCCAGAAGTCGGCTTGGCATCTATCCCATCGGATTGGAAAAACCTGGCGCGATCAGCAGAACCCTTACTCCGGCCCGGTAGAAGTGGATGAGACTTATTTTGGCGGCTAAGGAAACCAACAAGCGCGCCAGCACGAAACTGAATGATGGCCGTGGTGCTGTGGGAAAGGTTGCGGTCGTGGGAATGAGGGACCGCCAGACCAACAAGGAACCCCTGCACGGATTCATCCATAGTCAAGTCAAGCCGGATGCCAAGATTTGCACTGATGAGCACCGTGCCTATGAGGGCTTGCTGAATCGGCAAAGCGTGAAGCACTCGGTCAGCGAGTACGTCAAGGGACAGGCGCACACCAGTGGGATTGGGTCCTTCTGGTCCCTACTGAAGCGGGGATACTACGGAACCTACCACAAAATGATCCCCGCCCATCACCACCGCTATGTTGCTGAGTTTGAGGGCCGTCACAACGGACGGCGACTGGACACGCTTCGGCAGATGGGGGAAATGGCAAAGGGTGCTGACTGCAAGAGCTTACGATATGAGGATCTAATCCGAAATTCCCGACTCACTGACAAAATAACTCCTTTATCTTCAATCACCAACCAGGACTCTCAGGTTTTCTTGCCTGGGAACATCCTGACCAGCTCCAGGGCTCGTTGCTGTAGCGGGGTCGGCTCGGTCAATCGCTGGACGTAGGGCGCGTCCGGTTCCGAGGGCAATCGGCACCGGTGGCCGGCCCGGGTTCCCATTGCCGCCAACAGCGTCTCCAGACTGTGCAGCGGCAACCGGTCCTCAGTGATGCGTTTGCTCTTCTTTAGTTTGGCTGAGTCTGACGGTTGGGCTGCCAGCACCGGGTCTCGCCGAGCCCGCTCCGTTTCCAGCTCCTCGTCATCGAACAGCAAGGGAGCCAGCGTCTTCCGCAGATGCCACTGGACGTAATAGGCTGGCAGGCACAGGAACAGGTGAGCGCTCACCCGCGTCTCCACCCGGTGACGGATGGGACGGATCTGCAGGTCGACACTCTTCAGAGACCGGAAGGCCTGCTCCACCCGCGTCAGGCCCTTGTAGC